>KE159597.1 GCA_000403255.2 Lachnospiraceae bacterium 3-1 | reverse complement strand
TGCGGCGGGCAGCCGCCCCTTGGCCTGATGCGTGACCCGGAGGAAAAGGGACACCTTATCCTTGACCCGGACACTGCGCCGACTATCCGTAAAATCTATGACCTTGCCTTAAACGGCTGGGGGTGTATGCGGATTGCCAAACAGCTTATGGAGGATAAAATCCCCATTACACGGGTAAAGGGCAATACGGAATGTGACGTGAATTATTACTCATGGGGGAGCGCACGGATTAGCCATATCCTGCGGAACCCATTTTATAAGGGGGCGCATTTAGTCTGCCGGACGCACCAGAAAGGAATCCGCTCCAACACCTATGACATCATTCCCCGTGAGGAATGGGAAGTGCTTGAGGGCTGCCATGAAGCTATCGTAAGCCCGGAGGACTGGGAGAAGGTGCAGGAACTCATTGACCGCCGCCCGCCTATCATGGAGGGGAACGCCTGCCCCTTCTACAACCTGTTCCACGGCATTATCTACTGCGCAACCTGCGGGAAGTCCATGCAGGTACGCTATGAGAAGGTGGGCAGAACTGGGAAGAACCGCTTTACCGGCGAGGAACGGGAGCCGATAGACAAGGCGTATTATATCTGCCAGACGTATAACCGGCTGGGGAAGGATGCCTGCACCAGCCATAAGGTGGAAGCGAGGGATTTGTACAACCTTGTGCTGAAGGATATTCAGGAACTTGCGGCAATGGCGTTGAAAGACGTGGAATCGTTCTACCAGCGGATTAGCAGCCGCATGGAGCGGCGGTATCTGGCGGACGCTTCGGAGATGGAGAAGGAACGGGAGCGGCTGGAAGCAAGGAACCGGGAGATTGACGATATGTTCCTGAACCTGTATACCGACAAGGCAAAAGGAATCCTGTCCGAGCAGCGGTTTGTGAAGCTGACAGCGGCAATGGAGCGGGAACAGGAGGAAAACCAGAAGCAGCTTAAAGAACTGGCACTCTCCCTGCGCCGTTCCAATGAGCAGGAAAGCGATGTCCGCACCTTTATCCGTGAAATCCGGCAGTATGCCACGATACAGGAATTGGACGAGGGTATCTTAAACCGCCTTATCAGCCGGATTCTGGTGGGTGAGGTGAAAAAGGTTGACGGGGAGAAGTTTCAGGAAATCAAAATCATTTATAACTTTGTCGGGGAGATACCGGCGGTAACAGAATAACGGCAATGCCCTTCTCTCTTTTTGGGGGAAGGGTTTTCTTTTTGCCCGTACACGAAAAAGAAGCCGGGTTCCCTATTCTCCGGCTTCCAGAAAAAACTGAGATTTATTTGATAGGTGTCCCAATGCGTTTATCCAATCTCCATTGTGGTGCCATTCCATCATCGGCATAATATTCGTCCATTGCTGTAATTTTATCGTTTTTTGTTTGAATAAACGAAGTCACATGAAAAGAAATACTTCTATCTTTGGGATAGATACGAACAACTGTAATAATTAAATCATTCACAATTTCTACTCTTTCAACGAGTCCGTCCCATTCTCCGGGGTACTCACAATTCGCAACAATATATTCATCCACCGTAAAATGCTCGTTGGTGCAATGCCAATTTACATAGGCTTCTGCATGAAAGTATTTTCTAATTTCTCTTTCATCTTGGGCAAGAACGGCTTTCCAAAATTGTTCTATATTCATAATTTTCTCCTTTAAATTGCGATTTCCCAGTATGTCAAACTGGAAATGGTTGAGAAAGACACTATATTGAAATCCAAAATCTTTGAATAATGCCACTTTTACTTAATCCCACTGTATCAACAATTTCATTTTCCATCACTCCACCGTTTTTAATAATCGTCCTTTGCGAAGCTACATTTCGCTTATCGCAGGTTACTAAAACCTTGCTTTCTCCAAACGCACGGCAAAAAGGTAAAACTAATCCCAGCATTTCAGACGCATAACCTTTTCGTCTTTCTGACGGACGAACACTATATCCAATATTACCCCCAAAATTTTTGAGAAAATCCGATAATGGGTGTCGAAAATCAATCATACCAACAACAAAATCGTCTTTTCGCCTTACCGCTAAAAACACTTCTGATGGAACATATCCGCTTTTATATTTTTCTCTTAATCTTCTCTCAAAGTCAATCCACTCATCAAATGATTGGACATCTTCAAGACCTGCACAACCATCAAAACTATCTCCACATTGTAACATTTCTTCTTTATATGACATGACTTGTTTTGCATATAGTTTAGATGGCCTAACCAACATCAATTCACGCATCACATTCATCCTCACAAATTTGAATTTGTTATTGCGTTCAGTTTAGCACATTTATAGAACATCTACAAGATTCCGTGTATGAAAAATCAAAAAGAATGAAATCTTCACTTGACAATGTGGCAAAGATTTGATGTCGGTGGACGAGCTGGCCGTGATGGACGGCGGGAAATGCCTCCTGCAGATCAGGGGCGTCCGGCCCTTCCTCTCCCGCAAATATGATATTACGAAACACTCGAACTATAAATACCTGTCGGATTATGCCCCTAAAAATGCGTTTGACATTGAAAGATTCCTCTCAACCAGACTGCCCGTCAGCCCCGGCGAGCTGTACCGCAATTATGAGGTCACGGCGGAGGATTTGGAGGCGCCGGCTGTATGATGATGTAGCTACCTGTTAAAGTCTCTGGCTTTGGCGGGCTTTTTCTTTTCACCGGAAGGAGGTTCTATTGAGGATTCGCGCCCCTCCCTGACAACTGTATACCTTTCCAGGATGATCCTGGACTATGCCGCCCCTGTGCTTTATGCAGATTTTCTTAAAGCACAGGGGCGTTTTTTCGTTTCCGGCCAGATACGGCCATACCACAAAACCAAGATTATTCAAATTAAAGGAGGACTTTTATATGGCTTTTTTTGCAAGTGCGATTGATACTTTGAAAATTCTGGTGATTGCTCTGGGCGCCGGCCTCGGTGCATGGGGCGTCATCAACCTTCTGGAAGGTTACGGCAATGACAATCCCGGAGCCAAGTCGCAGGGGTAAGCTACGCCCTCCACGGACAAGTAATTGCCGTGCAGCGTATGGTGGAAGTCCATACGGCAACAGGCTGAATTGCTGGAAACCCCTAAAGCCGTGCGTACCAAAACATGGGGATGAAACATGCCCGGATGTGACGGTGGCGAAAGCAGAAAAAAACGCACGGATGGCGCAGGGTGCGAACCTAAACGCCGGGACAATGGGCGATCAGCAGCCAAGCCCCGAACAGGGGAAGGTTCAACGACTATCCTTTGCAGGAGTAGGGCCGAGCGGCCCGAAGCAGCCTGCCCCGCTCCATGCGGGTGAAGATATAGTCTGCGCCCATGTGAAAGCATGGGGTGTCCGCTTCTTTATGAAGTGGGGCCGCACCGGGGCAGCGACCCGGTGTGAACAAAAACGGATGAAACAGCTTATGGCTGGCGGAGGTATTGCGCTGGTGGGTGCCACGCTGATCCCGCTGCTCTCCGGCCTGTTCGGTTAATAGCCGATGGGCAGTCTGTTTGAATGGATAACAGACTGGATTAAAGAGGGCTTGATTGAAGCGATCACAGGACAATACACCAGTATCTTTGAGTCCGTCAACAGCCAGGTCTCGGATGTGGCCTCACAGGTAGGCCAGACACCGCAGGGGTGGAATGGCGGCGTGTTCAGCATGATCCAGAATCTTTCTGAAACCGTCGTCATTCCCATTGCGGGAATCATCCTGACTTTTGTTCTTGTCTATGAATTGATCCAGATGATCCTCGAAAAGAACAACATGCACGATTTTGATACGTTCAACATCTTCAAGTGGATTTTCAAAACCTTTGTTGCCACATACCTGCTCACCAACTGCTTTACCATCGTCATGGCGGTGTTTGACGTCGCCCAGCATGTGGTGAATCAAAGTTCCGGCGTGATAAACGGGAGCATGGATGTTACCGCTGCGCTGGCCGACCTGGAGACGCAGCTTGAAGCAATGGGGATGTGGGAACTGATCGGCCTGTGGCTGGAGACCAACATTATCAACCTGTGCATGTGGGTGTTGTCCATCGTGATCTTTGTCATTGTGTATGGCCGCATGATTGAAATATATCTCACGGTCAGCCTGGCACCCATACCGTTTTCCACAATGGCAAACCGTGAATGGGGGCAGATGGGGACGAATTACCTGCGTTCCCTGTTTGCTTTGGGTTTCCAGGGGTTTTTGATTATGGTCTGCGTCGCGATCTATGCGGCGCTGGTCCAGTCAATCCCTTCTTCCGGCGACATCCACGGCGCGATCTGGGGCACGGCAGGCTATACGGTCCTGCTGGCCTTTGCCCTGTTTAAGACAGGCTCGCTATCCAAAAGTATTTTTAACTCGCATTAGTGTGTAACCGACCTATTTTAACAAGAAGGAGGATTTTTTTATATGAGTAAGACCAACCATGAAACCATGCAGCCGGAGGCCCAGGCGGGCGAGGGCTTGAAGCTGGATGTAACGGTACGCCCGATTGCCCCGATGGGGAACCTTCTGGCTTTCGCCAATGTGACGATTGGGGACTGTTTCAAGATCGACGGCTTCCGTATCTGCTCCGGCGAGAACGGCCTGTATGTCAATATGCCCTCCACCCAGGATAAGCAGGGAAAATGGAGGGATGTCTGCTGGCCGGTGACGGCGGATTTCCGCAGGCAGCTTAATGACGCCCTGATCGGAGGGTACGGACAGGCGATTGAAAACCTGCAGGCCACCCTTGAAGCGACAAAGGGGGCGGCGGAGAAGCCTTCCTTGACCGGCGCGCTGAAAGAAAATGCCGGCAAGGTCAAGACGCCCCCGGCAAAATCCGCCCCGGCCAAGAATGAGCAGGCACGGTAATGGCGGAGGCCGGAAAATATGGCATCGTGTACGCAGACCCGCCCTGGCGCTATGATATGAAACGCGGAAATGGGGTGGCCGAAAAGCACTACCCCACCATGAGCATGGAAGAAATATGCGCGCTGCCGGTTGCAGACCTTGCGGCCAAAGACAGTGCGCTTTTCCTATGGGCCACCTTCCCACAGCTTAATGAGGCGTTCCGGGTGATCGAAGCATGGGGGTTCAAATATAAGACGCTGGCCTTCCTCTGGCTCAAACAGAACCGGAAAGCAGATTCCTGGTTTTACGGGATGGGGTTCTGGACCCGCTCTAATGCGGAGGTATGCCTTCTGGCGACACGCGGGCGCCCGAAACGCCAGTGCGCGGGAATCCACCAGTTTGTAATCTCCCATATTGAGCAGCACAGCAAGAAACCGGATGAGGTACGGGATAAGATCGTAAGGCTCATGGGCGACCAGCCCAGGGTAGAACTTTTTGCGAGGCAGCAGACCCCCGGCTGGGATGTGTGGGGCAATGAAGTGGAATCCACAATCACGATGCAGGAACGGAATAAGTGATATACAGCATGAATGGAGGTGAATTTACATGCCCTATGTACCTGTACCAAAAGACTTAACGAAAGTCAAGACCAAGCTGGCGTTTAACCTGACGAAGCGTCAGCTTATTTGTTTCAGCCTGGCCGCGCTGGTGGGGCTGCCGGTATATTTCCTTACCCGCGGCGCTATCGGAAACTCGGCGGCGGTGCTGTTGATGATCGGGCTTATGATGCCCTTTTTCTTTTTCGCCATGTATGAGCGGGACGGGCAGTCGGCGGAGAAACTTCTGAAAAACAGGCTCCGCTATAAGCTCTGGCCGAAGAAACGGCCATACCGGACGGAAAATTTGTATAAATCCATGTCAGAGAAGGAGGTTACGAGGATTGCCAAAAACCAGACAGCAGGAAGCCCAGGAAAAACGTCTGCAAAGAAACATCAGGCAGGCAAAAAAGGCCAGGGCCGACGCAAAGACAAGCGGAAATAAGACTGTCCGCACCAGGCCGCCTAAAAAGGGCGGCTTTTTTGCCGGGCTGAAAACGGACGCCCCGCAGACGGTCCAACAGAGTATTCCCTATAAGGAAATGTACCGGGATGGGATCTGCCGGCTGACGGATAAGCTCTACACCAAGACGGTGCAGTTTTTTGATATTAACTACCAGCTTGCACAGGCGGATGATAAAGCGCAGATTTTTGAGGGCTACTGTGATTTTCTCAATTATTTTGACGCTTCGATCCATGTGCAGCTTACCTTTGTCAACCAGCGGGCCAATATGCAGGATTTCGCCCGCAGTATCGACATCCCCATCCGCGGCGACGAATATGACGGAATCCGCAAAGAGTATGGGGATATGCTGAAAGGTCAGCTCCAAAAAGGCAACAACGGTCTTACCAAGCGGAAATATATCACTTTTGGCATTGAGGCTGACGACCTTCGCACCGCGAAGATGCGTCTGGAGCGGATCGAGGCCGACGTGCTGGCGAATTTCAAGGCCCTGGGAGCCCAGGCAGAGCCATTAGACGGGCTGGAACGCCTGGAGCTCCTTCACAGCCAGCTCCACCCGGACGGGCAGGAAAAGTTTCATTTTACCTGGGCGGACCTCCCGAAAACCGGGCTGTCCACAAAAGATTTTATTGCGCCCTCCGGCCTGTCCTTCTCGAATGACGGAAAGACCTTCCGGGTGGCCGACCATTCCGGGGCGGCGTCCTTTTTGCAGATTTTAGCGCCGGAGCTGACGGACCGGCTGCTTGCGGAGCTGCTTGACCTGGACGATGCCGTGACAGTAAACCTGCATATCCAGTCTATCGACCAGGCCCAGGCGATCAAGAACATCAAGCGCAAGATGTCCGATTTGCAGAAAATGACCATTGAGGAACAGAAAAAAGCGGTCCGCGCCGGGTATGTCATGGACATCATACCTACGGACCTTGCCACCTACGGCGAAGAAGCAAAGAATCTTTTACAGGATTTGCAGAGCCGGAATGAGCGCATGTTTCTTGTGACGGTGCTGGTGGAGAATATCGCTCACAAACGGCAGAAGCTGTTCAATGACATCCTTTCTGCTTCCGGTATTGCGCAGAAATATAACTGTGCCCTGAAACGTCTGGACTTCCAGCAGGAACAAGGCCTTATGTCCTCTCTTGCTTTAGGGTTGAACCAGATTGAGATTGAGCGTGGGCTTACGACCAGCAGCACCGCCATTTTCGTGCCGTTCACGACCTGCGAGCTGTTCCAGGAGGGCGAGGCGCTTTATTATGGCCTGAACGCTTTAAGCAACAACCTGATCATGGCGAACCGCAAGAACTTAAAGAACCCCAACGGCCTGTTCTTAGGCACGCCGGGCAGCGGCAAGTCTTTCTCGGCAAAGCGTGAGATCGTCAATGTGTTCCTTTTAACGGAGGATGACATCATCATTGCAGACCCGGAAAATGAGTACGGGCCTTTAGTACAGCAGTTCGGCTCCCAGGGGCAGGTCATTGACATTTCCCCGACTTCCACCAACTATATCAATCCGATGGACATTAACCTGGACTATTCGGATGATGAAAACCCCATCACGCTGAAAAGCGATTTTATCCTGTCCCTGTGCGACCTGGTGATCGGCGGCAAGGAGGGGCTTTCCCCGATTGAGAGGACCATCATTGACCGCTGCACAAGGCTGGTGTACCGGGATTACCTGCAGGACCCGCGCCCGGAGAATATGCCGGTCCTGGGAGACCTGTACGGGCTGCTTTTGAAACAGTCCGAGCCGGAGGCGCAGAATATCGCCACGGCGCTGGAAATCTACGTGAACGGCTCCCTGAATGTATTCAATCACAGGTCCAACATTGATATGAACAACCACCGGGTACTCTGCTTCCAGTTAAAGTCTCTGGGCAAGGCCCTGAAAGAGATCGGCCTTTTGATTATGCAGGACGCCGTGTGGAACCGTGTCACGGCCAACCGCTCCAAGCATAAGACGACCTGGTTCTATGTTGACGAATTCCATCTCCTTCTGAAAGGCCAGACCGGAAGTTTCAGCGTGGAAATCTGGAAACGGTTCAGGAAATGGGGCGGCATACCGAGCGGCCTGACGCAGAACGTGAAGGACCTGCTGGCCTCCCGTGAGATCGAGAATATCTTTGAGAACTCGGATTTTATCTACATGCTGAACCAGGCCCAGGGGGACCGGCAGATTCTGGCGAAGCAGCTGGGGATTTCCCCGCACCAGCTTTCCTATGTGACCCATTCCGGCCCCGGCGAGGGGCTTCTGTTCTTCGGGAATGTGATTATCCCCTTTGTCGATCATTTTCCGAAGGATACCCTGCTGTACAGCGTACTTACAACACGGCCTGATGAAGTGGCGGGGACGAAGGCATGAGGAAACAAAAATACCCTGAAAGCGATTGGAGGTGAGGGCAATGGCGCGTGACAGGAATTTTCAGAGGAAACAGAAAGATGCCCGGATGCCGGCGCGGGATTCCCACGGGGAGGACCGCATGGCGGCCCGGCAGGGAGAGCCGGATTTTGACCTGCGCCGGGCAAGGGATGCTCCTTCTTCCAGCAATTCAAGGAGCCGCAGGCAGGCGGCACCGGTGCAGGCAGAAACTTATGGATCAGATATATCTGCCGGCCGCGGAGACAGCAATATGGCAGCACAGGATTCCCCTACCCAGGTTTTTCCCAGACAGGAACCAACCGGATCAGAGCCATATGTGCCGGAAACCGGGCTTAAGGAATCCGGGCGGGGCGGCCAGGGACAAGGCAATGCCGCTTACAGAGATTCCAGACAGAAGGATTCCGGTCAAGAGAGCCCAGGGAGACGCAATGCCGCTTACAGAGAATCCAGGCAGGAGGATTCCAGCCAGGAGAGCCTAGGGAGGCGGAATTCCGCTTACCAGAATTTCAGGCAGGAAGAATCCCCACAGGAGAATTCCAGACAGGAAAATCCCGGACGGACAGCTTTTGCAGAACACGGTCCGAAAGGTGCGGATTCCCGGTATGGGAAACTATTTCAGGAAGGAGCCGGGGCACAGAAAGGGGAAGAAAAATCCGGCCAGGCAGGACGCCGGAACCGGACACGGCAGCATGGCAATAAATACCAACAGCGTTTCCAGAAGGCGGCAAAAGCCGAGGAACCTCAGGAGAAACCGCCGGAGGCAGCCGAAGGAGAACCAAAACGGCCTTCCAAGCTGGAATTTACCGCTGACGAACTCCCACCGGAAACAGCGGATAAGAAACTCACCCAGGCCAGACGGAAAGCAGAACGGACAGCGGAAAAACTGGAACAGGCGGAAAACCGCCTTCCTGCCCGCCGTAAGCTGCGGATGGAAACATCTTCTAATCCCGATACGGGCAAGGCCAAAAAGCGCCTGAAATTTGAAAAGGAGGTGAAATCCCAGCGGGCCCATGTCAAGGGGTCCGTTCCGATGCGCCCGGTAAAGGCCGGCGCAAATATGGCGGTGGGTTACGCCCATAAAAAGATTTACCAGGCAGAGAATGAAAATGTCGGCATTAAAGCGGCCCACCGCACCGAGCTTGTAAGCGAATCGGGGCTGCGTATGGCATATCACAGGCATAAGACGGCGCCGTACCGCAGGGTGGCAAAATTACAGCAGAGATCAGCCAGGGCCAATGCCCGGCTTGCCTACCGGCAGACCCTGCATGACAGCCCGGAACTGAAGAAAAACCTTCTTGCCCGGATGTGGCAGAAACAAAAGATAAAACGCCAGTATGCCAAAGCAGCCAGAGAAGCGAAAAAAGCGGGAAAGCGTGCAAAGGACACCGCCGTTACTACGGAAAAGATCGCTGCCGGCGTGGTCCATGCCGTCAGGCGCCACCCGGTCATATGCGGGATCGTGCTCCTGCTCCTTCTGGTATTTTTCCTGATCGCGTCCATGATTTCTTCCTTTTCCAACCTGGGGGCCGGAGGGCTGGGCAGCCTTGCAGCCTCTACCTATCTGGCGGACGATGCGGACATCAACAATGCGGAGCTTGCTTATACCGAGTGGGAAACGGACCTGCAGATGCAGATTAACCGTGTGGAATCGGACCGGCCCGGCTATGACGAGTACCGCTATAATATCGGCCCCATTGAGCATGATCCCTATGTCTTAATGGGGTACCTCACTTCTGCCTATCAGAATTTTACCTATGCGCAGATCGAGGGCGTCCTCCGGGAGCTGTTTAACGGGCAGTATTCCCTGTCTTTTTCAGAAGAAACGGAAACCCACTACCGGACAGAAACCAGCGTTGACCCGGAGACCGGCGAGGAAACAGAGGAAGAAGTGCCTTATGAGTGGCACATCCTGAATGTAACGCTTACTTCTACGCCGCTTGAAAACCTGGTTGTCTCACGCATGAACGCAGACCAGAAGGAAATCTGCGAGATTTTATTGCAGACCAAAGGCAACAGGCAGTATGTAAAAAATGTATTTGGCACGAACTGGCTGCCCTATGTCACCAGCTACTACGGCTACCGGGTACACCCGATCAGCGGGGGAAAGAACTACCATACCGGCGTTGACATCGGGATGCCCCAGGGCACGGAGATTTTAGCCGGGCATGACGGCACGGTCACGCTGGCCGGTGAAGCCGGCGGATACGGCCTGTGCGTTGCCATTGAGGGCGAGGCTTATGAGGGGCGCTCCCTTACCACCAAATACGGCCACTGTTCACAGATTTTTGTATCTGCCGGACAGGAGGTAAAGGCCGGGGATGTGATCGCGAAGGTCGGCAGCACCGGAAATTCCACCGGGCCGCACCTGCACCTGGAGGTGCTGGTTGACGGCCAGTATATGAACCCTTTGTATTTTGCCGATACCGGCGATACCAGCGAGCGACATTTGCTGGAGGCAGGCGCAGGCGGCGGAGGGAACTATTTTGACTATGACGTCCCGCCGGAGGCCCTTGCAGATGAAAAATTTGCCGCCATGCTCGCGGAGGCCGAAAAGTATTTAGGCTATCCGTATGTATGGGGAGGCGCAAGCCCTTCCACTTCCTTTGACTGTTCTGGCTATGTTTCCTGGGTAGTCAACCATTGCGGCGTGGGCTGGAACTTCGGACGGCTTACCGCGGACGGGCTTTTAGGCGTGTGCACGCCTGTATCAAGCGCGGATGCAAGGCCCGGCGACCTGATATTCTTCCAGGGCACCTATAATACCAGCGGCGCAAGCCATGTGGGAATCTATGTGGGTAACGGGATGATGATCCATTGCGGGGACCCGATCTCCTACGCAAATATCAACACAAGTTACTGGCAGCAACACTTTTATACATTTGGGCGTCTGCCCTGACAGATTGGAGGTAATAAATTGAATCCTAAGATTGAGAAACTGGAGAAAGAGATCGACAAGACAAAAACAAAGATTGCGGAGATGCAGGCCAAGCTCCGCGACCTGGAAAAGCAGAAAACGGAGCTGGAGAATACCGATTATGTGGCGATTGCCCGCAGCTTCCATCTGACACCCCAGCAGCTGGCCGAATTTCTGAAATCGCAGCAGTCCGCCCCGTCCGGGGATGGCTCGTTGCAGAAACAGGAGGATAAGAATGAGGACTAAAAAAATCTCTCTGCTACTGGCGCTTATGCTTGTCATAAGCGCCATAGCTTTGCCCCTGACGGCTTATGCAACCGGGGACAAAGATACCACACCGCCGGAGCTTGCTGCTTCTCTGGACGGCGATACGCTGAAAATAGAGAGCAGCGACGATAATTCCGGCGTGGAGGCGGTCTTTGTGGACGGGAACCGTATCAATTCCCTGACCAATGGGGCGGCTTCCGTTACCTTAAAGGATTATGCCGGCACGGAAAAGCAGGTAAGCGTGTACGCCCAGGACTATGCCGGGAACCGCTCAAAGACCGTGAAGTTTGAGAATCCTTATTATGAGGAACCGGAACCCACGGAAAAACCTGCTGCCGCGGTACAGCAGAACCAGGGCGGCACGGCGGTAAAACCGGCACAGGCGCAGGCTGCTTCTCCTGGCAGTACAAATAATAACGCCCAAAGCAGCAATTCCGGGAACGGTTCTAATACAGGTACGAATACGGGCGCCAATGGCGGCGGTAATACAGCCTCCGGCACAAACGGCGGCAGCCCCGATTCCCAGGAGGAAACGGAATCCGCTTCCGCTATCCCGGACGGCGCGTTTACCCCGGAGGGCACCGGCACGGTGTTAGATACGGCCACCGGCGCAGATGGGGATAAACAGTTTTACACCATCACCACCGAGGACGGGAATGTGTTCTATCTGATTATTGACGGAAAGCGGGACGGCAACAACGTCTACTTCCTGAACGGCGTTACCGAGGCCGACCTGATGGCGCTGGCGGAAAAGAGCGAGGGCACCATGAGCGCGATCCCGGCGGAGGATGTCTGCACCTGTACGGAGAAATGCGCAGCCGGGGAAGTCAATACCGCCTGCCCGGTCTGCAAGAACGACCTGAAGGGCTGCACCGGGAAAGAAAAACCACCTGCGGAAACGGAGGAACCCGTACAGGCCGAGCAGCCGAAAAAGGACAAGGGCAGCGCCGGCACGATCATCTTTATTATCATTGCCCTGCTTGCGGCAGGAGGCGTTGGCTATTATGTGAAGATCGTCCGTCCGAAACAGCAGGCAGAGGATGACGAAGATTTCGAGGATGACGGGTACGGCGAAGGCTTTGACCCGGACGAGGCTTACGGCGGGACGGAATATCTTTCCGAGGACGATTTTGAGGATAGGATCAACGATGAACAGGAGGACAGCGAGTAAAGCTGTCCTTTTGTATTCCAATCAAATATAAGAAAGCGAGGATTTCTATGGTAAATATGAAAAAGCACGGCCTGAAAAGGCTCCTGGCGCTCCTGCTCTGCGCAGTATGCCTCTGCGGGGTGTTCCCTTCCCAGGCGTCCGCCGCCTCCGTGGGCCAGAAGGCAAGCTCCTGGCTCGGAGACCAGTACGTCGGTTCTGACGGGCGGCATTATTATGCGCCGGCGCCTTACACCTACCTTGTTTACAATTCTGACGGGACGATGGATGTGCGCAGCAGTTCCGGGGGCAGCGCTTACCGGCATTATATGCTGACAGCTTCGGACGGGAGCAGCCAGCAGGTCTATTGTGTGGAGAGCGGCATTGCCTATAATACTTCTGACAATACCTATACATCGGAAAGCGGTACGAACAGCAATTACTTAAACCTCCTTCCGGCAGAAGCACGCCGGGGCATTACCCTGACGACGATCTACGGCTGGAAACCCGGCGCTTCCCTCCCTGTGTCCGGCATTAACGAGGACGATTATAAAATGGCGACGCAGATCATCCTCTGGGAATACCAGCAGCAGCTCCGCAGCGACCCTTCCAGCCGGCATGGGAACGGCCAGGCAAATGCAGACCAGTATTTCAGCGTGATTGCCGGACGTCCTGCGGAAAAAGCCTACAACTGGATTCTTTCACAGGTCGCCTCCCATTCCACGGTCCCCTCCTTTACTTCCACGAAGAAAAGTGAAGCCCCGGAACTGGAGCTGAAATGGGACACGGAGAAAAAAGTCTATACCCTGACCGTCACGGACACCAATAACCTGAAAATCGATCTGGAGACCCTGAAAGGCAGCGGCGTTTCCGCCACAAGGAGCGGGAACAAGTACACGTTCACCAGCAAGAACATGATCATGGACCCTGTCACCTTTGAATTCCGAAAGGATATTCCGGTTGCTAACGATATGCTGATCTGGGGGAGGCCGGGCTACCAGACCATGATGACCGGCGCCAGCGACCCGGTCTCCTTCTTTGTAAAGATCAAGACCGAGACCTACGGCACCGCAAAGATTGTCAAGACCAGCGAGGACGGCATTGTGTCCGGGATTCCTTTCCAAATCTCCGGCACGGACATCCTGGGGAACAAGGTGGATGAAACCGTCACTACCGGGGAAAACGGGCAGATCAAGGAAAAGCTGCTGCCCGGCACCTATCTGGTGAAGGAGCTGCCGGTGGACCGCTATGTGACCCCTTCCGCGCAGTATGCCACCATTGAAAGCGGCCAGACCGCCACGGTGCATTTCAGCAATATCCTGAAAAAATTCCGTGTCCATGTGGTAAAGAGTGACGCAGATACCGGCGCCGCCCAGGGCGACGCCACCCTTGCCGGGGCGACTTATGGAATTTACAACAACGGCGAGCTGGTAGACACCTATACCACCGGGCCGGACGGCAGTTTTATGACCCGGTACTATGTCTGCGGTGATAACTGGACCGTGCGGGAGATCGATCCGAGCACCGGCTACCTCTTAAATGATACGGTCTATGAGGTGGGCGCTTCTCCCACACTTTATGAAGTGGAACTGAACACCACCGAGAACCAGGTCAAGGAAACGGTCATTTACGGAAATATCCAGCTTGTGAAGCATACGGACGGCCTGGACCCGGATGTGTCCGGGGATGAAAATACGGACGAACCCAATGAGGGCGTCATTGAGCGCCCGGAGGCCGGCGCAGTTTTTGAGGTCTATCTGAAAGCGGCTGGCAGCTATGACGCAGCGAAGGAAAGCGAGCGTGACCTGCTCACCACGGACGGGGACGGCTTCGCTTCCTCCAAAATGCTCCCCTACGGACATTACACGGTGCATCAGGTTTCCGGCGAGGAAGGGAAGGCATTTATCCCGGATTTTACGGTCTTTGTTTCCTCTAACGGACAGACTTACAGCTATATCCTGAATAACCGTACCATTACCGCAAGGCTGCGTGTGGAGAAATGCGACGCGGAGACCGGCAATATTATCCCGATGACGGGCACCGGCTTCCAGATCAGGGATTTGTCCACCGGGGAACTTGTCACCCAGGAAATCTACTACCCGAACCCGGAAACCCTTGATACCTTCTATGTTTCGGATGAAGGCTGGCTGATGCTGCCGGAGCCTCTGCACACCGGAGATTATGAATTGTATGAGGTGGCGGCGCCTTATGGGTATGTATTATCCAGTGAGCCGGTGCCGTTTACCATTGACGGCAGCGAGGCGGTTGTCACGGTCACACAGCACAATATGCCGCAGAAGGGGCAGCTTACCATTACCAAGACCGGCGAGGTATTCGCTTCCGTCCAGGAGAACGGCGGCCTGTACCAGCCGGTGTATGAGGTCATGGGGCTTCCGGGCGCAGTCTATGACGTGATCGCGGATGAAGATATTTATACCGGCGACGGTACGCTCAGGGCGGCAAAGGATGCCGTCGTGGAGACCCTTACCACCGGGGAGGATGGAACAGCACAGAGCGGGCTTTTGTACCTGGGCCGTTACCGTCTGGAGGAACGCCAGGCGCCGGAGGGGATGGTCTTAAACACCCAGCCGGAATACGCGGAGCTTACCTATGCGGGGGAAACCGTGGAAGTGACGCAGACCGCGGTTGGCCTCTATGACGAGCGCCAGAAGGTGGCGGTAAGCCTGTCTAAAGCGCTGGAAACGGACGAGCTTTTCGGGCTCGGCATGAACGAGGAATACAAAGACATTTCTTTCGGGCTGTATGCTTCCGCTAATCTGACGGCCCTTGACGGCAGCGTGATCCCGGCAGGCGGGCTTCTGGAGGTGGTTTCCATTGACCCGAATGAGGCGGGCGGCTATGGCGCTTCCTTTGCCTCCGACCTGCCTTTTGGCAGCTACTATGTGAAGGAGCGCACCACAAACAGCGCTTATATCCTCCCTGATACGGAATATCCGGTTGTTTTTGAATATGCCGGCCAGGAGGCGGCGCTGGTGCAGGTTCTTGTAAATGAGGGCGGGGCGGTTCCCAATGACCTGCTGCGCGGGCGTGTGGACGGCGTGAAAACCGGCGAAAACCCGGATGGCGGCGAGGATGTGAAGCTGGCCGGCGCGGTCATGGGATTATTTAAGCCCGATACCGAGGAATTTACCGGGAAAAATGCGCTGCTTACCGTTACTACTGGCGAGGATGGCAGCTTTGCCTTTGAGAATATCCCTTACGGCCACTGGATCGTAAAGGAAATTTCCTCTCCGGCGCTTTATACGGTAAGCCCCGAACAGCACCATATCTATATCGGTGTGGACGGCCAGAGCATAAAGATTAAGGTGGAAAACACCCTGATCCGGGGCAGCGTGCAGGTGATGAAAACCGAAGCGGTAGACGAGCCTTCTTCCGTGGAGAAAAAGGACAAGGATAACAACACCTTCCTGCGTTTCCTCTCCGGCGCGGTGTTCGATCTGTATGAGGACGCCAACGGCAATAAGGAATTTGATTCCGAAGATACGAAGATCGGCACACTGAAAGAATCGGATGCGGGCTACCATACGGCGGAGAACCTTCTGGCAAAGGGCTATTTTGTGAAGGAAAGCAAGGCGCCGGAGGGCTACCAGATGGATGAAAACGCCTACTATTTTGAGATCACCGAGGACGGCCAGGTGGCCGTTGTGGAAAACAGCGAGGCCGGGTGCGGCTTTACCAATGAGGCGTACCGCGGGAACCTGAAGATCACGAAGGATTCCAGTGACGGGCGCAAGGATGGGTTTGCTTTTGAGGTCAAGAATGCGGACGGCTCCTATTGTGAGACCTTTACCTCCCCGAAATCCGGCGTGATCGAAGTCAAGGGGCTGCGTGTCGGCATTTATACCGTAACGGAAATCTCCAACCGGGCAAGCAGGGACTATATCATCCCCGACGCTGCCACGGTGGAGGTCAAGGCGGACGAAACCGCAACGGTCCAGTTCTTCAATGAAAAACCGGAGAAACCGGAAACGCCGGACAGCCCGGACAATCCGAAAACACCGTCCAACCCATCCACTCCGTCCACACCGTCCAATCCGGGCAAAGCGGTACCGCAGACCGGGGATGATAATTTTATCTTCCTGTATGGCGGGCTCCTGGCGCTGGCTGTGATCGGCGGCGGACTGTCTGCTGCGGCCTATTTCAAAAAGGGAAAGCACAGCAGAAATACCGCCAGGGCAAAGACCACCTGCATTGCGGTACTTTCCCTCTGCGGGTTGCTGGCTCTTGGCAGCGGGTTTCTGATCGTCCGCGACCTCAGCCAGTATGCCGAGAGCGCCGGGACCTATGACGGGCTGGCGGAACATGTGGAAGTGCCGGAGCAGGCCGGGGAGCCGGAAGAACCGGGGGCAGAGGAAGAAACAGGCAGGGAGGATTCCAGTGCGGTCCTCCCTGTTGTTGACTTTGAAGCCCTCAGGGAAAACGGGCCGGACATCATCGGGTGGCTCAGCCTTCCCGATACGGCCATCAACTACCCGGTAACGCAGACAGACAATAACGAGTATTACCTGCACCATCTGTATGACGGCACCTATAACAAGGTGGGCTGCCTGTTTGCAGACTATGAGAATCAGGCGGATTTTTCAGACCGCAATACCATTATCTACGGCCACAACATGCGGGACGGCTCCATGTTTGCCGCGCTGAATGAGTATGGCGAACAGGGCTATTATGACGGACACCCGCAGATGTACCTTGTCACCCCTGGCGGCGGCTATACCATGGAAATCTTCACGACATTTGTGGCAGAACCCGGAGAGTCCGGCAGCGACACCTCCCCCTGGAGGCTTAGCTGGAAAGATGACGGGGCCTACACCACATGGCTTTCTGAAATGGCGGATCGGTCTGTCGTTGAGACTGATGTTACGGTGACGTCCAGTGATAAGGTGCTGACCCTGTCCACATGTACGCCCGGAGGTAAGAGCCGCTTTATTGTCATGGGAAAGCTGGCGTCTGTAAACGATTAACAGGAATATTGGAAACCGGTGCGGGGGCTGTCTGCTCCCGCACCTGCTATATAGGAGGATTTTTCTATGGTGAATACCATTGTTTCGATACCCGGCTACGTCCATCTGTACCGCTCCCTTCTGCGGTTCTATGACATGCCGGAGAATGAGGTCCGGGAAATGCTCTATCTTCTGAATACGGCAAACCTGGACTGCTACGAGTATTACCACCCGGAACGTGATGTGGTCCAGAGCGGGCCGGCAGCCTTTAGCGGATGGCTGGAGCATGAGGATTACCGCCCTTACCGGACGGAGGTACAGCTTTATAAATCCCTGCTGTTCTTAAAGCGCAGCATTGACCGGGACCTGATCGTGACTTCACAGCGGGAGGCGCTGCAGACGCTCCGCTGTATCATTTCCAACCTGGAATACCGCTTCTATAAGGCGTATGGAATGGAGATTGAGGACAAACGGACCGTGTACGGGGAATGTACCTACCGCCTGGTTCCCAGGGAGGACGAACCCAGCGTATGCCTGATGCACGACTGGATTTATCTGCCGAGCGCCTGAAATGCAGCGGATAAGAGCTATAATGTGTATTTTGTTCTGCTTTTAGTAAAACTGTCCCGGATTCTATACAGTATTCGGGACAATCCATTTTTCAAAGGAGGGATGCCATATCACACAGCAGGAAGTCAATGCCGTATTTGATGGGCAGGTGCGGCTCTGTGCCGACACACTGCAGAAGAAAACGAAGGAATACACCGGGGACGATACGGACCGGCTGGGGGCTTTTAAGGCGGCGGCAGCCTTGCAGCACACCACGCCGGAACGCGCCCTTGCCGGGATGCTGGCGAAGCATATCGTTTCCCTGTACGACATGTGCTTTGACAATGATACGGATTACGGGATAAGCACATGGGAGGAAAAGATCACAGACAGCCTCAACTATCTGTTCTTGCTGAAAGCCATTGTAAAGGAGGGACATACCGATCAGACGGATTGAAGTAAAAATATTGAACTGCCAGGCGGTTTCGGAGGCCGAGAAAAACATGGTCTTTGCCGCCCGGCTCACCCAGAGGGGCCATAAGATCGCCACAATGGACGACCTGATGGCCCTTTATGAAAAATCGTTCAGTGAGGATTCTGTGGCGGCCATCAGCGCCCTTCCCCACCCGACGGTCCAGAAATTTGCGGTGATCACCGTCGCCGCCACCGGGGCAAGCCGGAGGTTCCTATCGCAGATCACCAGGCACCAGAACGAAGTAAAGTTTATGAGCGCGTCCTTACAGTATAGCAATTATGCGGGGCAGGCGGATTTTGCCATACCCTATGAGATCATCACCGCCCCGGCTGCGGTCCGGGAACTATACTTAAAAAGCTGCCACGATGGCATGGATTGTTACGAAAAGCTGTGCGCAGAGGGAATCGGCCATGACGCGGCGGGATATGCCACACCCCAGGGGCTTCGGAATGTGCTGGTTATCAGCGCCACGCCCTACCAGTGGAAACACATCATCGGCCAGCGGGTATGCCGGCGCAATACGGACGAGACCCGGATCGTGCTCTTAAAAATCTGGCAGGAGCTTCATACATTAAGCCCGGCGCTGTTTGCCCCCGGCCTTACAGGTCCCTTCTGCCAAAAGGACAAATGCCTGGAGGGGAAAATGACCTGCGGGAACATGCTGAAAGCGGATATGACGCCCGGAGACATCCTGAAAACGGACTATCCGGCGCTTTTGGAAGGAGGCGGCGCATGAAGATCAAACTGATCGACTTTGGCGTGCCGGAGGACCGCCGCCCTTTCCGTCCGCATGGGAACGATGCCGGTGCAGATGTCTACATGCCCTATGACTGTACGTTACAGCCGGGGGAGATCGCAAAGGTCCCTCTTGGGTTTGGGATTGAAGTGCCGGACGGATATGCGGGCTATGTGTTTCCACGCACCAGCATGGCAGTAAAAGGGCTGGTCTGTGAGCTGCCGCCGGTGGATTCCGGCTACCGCGGGGAGATTCACGCGATCATCAGCAATGTAAGCAGCCAGACCCAGGAGCTTTCCAAAGGCTCCCGCGTGGGCCAGCTTGTAATTACTCCGGTTGTGATCGCAGATTTTGTTACAGAGCTTGGCGAGCAGCGCGGCGCAGGCGGATTTGGAAGTACAGGAAAATAAAAAAGTGACATTCCAGGAGTGATTCCTGGTTTATCGCCGGTAGTGGGATTGGGCATATCAGGAGGATTGCAGGGTACAATAAAAGAAAGGCAGCAAAAAGCAGTACGCCGTCATAGCGTACCGCCCCGCTGCTTAAAATTGCCTTAATATGTCGTGATGCCCTACGTCTACCAGGATAATCATTTTATCGCCTTCATAATACCAGATAATGCGGATGTCCATGTTGACGCTGCACTCGAAAAGGTCCGTGGTGCCCTGGATGCGTTTGGTCCGCAGCGACGGATGGGAAGGATTTTCAGCCAGAAGTTCCAGCTTGTTTTTAAGCTGCTTCTTCTCCTGGGCGGCCAGACCCTTGAAATGCTTTTGGAAACGGGGCGTAAAGGTAAACTCATACGCCATTATTCTGCCTCCAGTCTGTCAAACAGGGCGTCCACGCTGTCAAAGACCGGCTGTTCTCCGGATGCGATTTTTGCTTTTACCCCGTCAATTTCTTCCCGGAGCTCATTCAGGGTGTTCTTTGGATAGACCACCACCGGCATGATGCAGATGGAACCGTCTTTCTCGAAAATGTCCAGTTTGTCGCCTTCTGACAGGCCGAGCTTGACAATGATTTCTCTTGGTATCGTGACCTGGGCTTTTTGGCGTAATTCTGCCAGCATAGAATCATCTCCTTTTTAAGTTTGAAAGTTAGAAGTTCTTACTTTCTTACTTATAGTATATCCACTTTGGGGGATTTATGCAAGGGGGCACGAAAAAAATTTACAGAATAGTAAAAGCGGCCAACACCCTGGCCGCCTTAGCGCTTGCTGTTCAGTTCTTTCATAATGCCGAGGATATAACCCATTGACCTGGAATCCAGTTTTTTTGCCTCTGCGATAAATTCCTTTAAGGCTTGCGGGGCCGGGTTCCCTTCGTCAAAAAATTCCTGGGGCGTCACTCCCAGATATTCACAGATGTAAAGGAAGGACTGCATGGAGGGAAGGGACTTTTTATTTTCAATGTTGTTAATGTAGTTATTTGCCTGTCCCAATGACAAGGACATATCGCGTGCAGACACGCCTTTCTGTGTCCGCAGCTTTGCCAGCCGTTCCGGGACGAAATCTTCATACATCGCCTCTGCCTCCTATTCTGTAATAGATTGTACCTTACGCCCTTCCCTTATTCGCAAAATAAAAAAGGGTGTTTACATTGAAACGCTAAAATAAATCTATTATAATTTTGGAAGTGAAGAATACTAACTATCGGATGGAGGAAAAGACAGATGAAAGGAAAGACATGCTGTGTCACCGGGCACAGGGATTTACCGCAGAAAGAAATCAACCATGTAAAGGCGGCGCTGCGGCGTGAGATTGACTGCGCTGTTGCGGACGGGTTTACCCGCTTTATGAGCGGCTTTGCGGACGGCGTGGATCAGTATTTTGCAGAGATCGTACTGGAAAAGAAAAAGACGAATCCGGCACTGGAGCTGATTGCGGTTATCCCTTATCAAAAGCGGCTGGATAACCTGATGGAAAAGGGACGGACCTATGAAATGCTGGAGGCATGTGCGGATGTTGTCGTCATGCAGGAGAAATACCACCCCAGCGTCTATTCCCACCGGAACCGCTACATGGCCGAGCACTCGGACCGGGTGATCGCCGTGTATGACGGGAGGGAAAAAGGGGGCACGGTCAGGACGATCCGGTTTGCGCACCAGATGAAAAAGGAGCTGCGGGAAATCCCGGTCGGGGAGATTGTTCTGCCGGGACAGTCCGCAGCAGGAAAAAATAAAAGAATAGATAACTGATACTTGATGATACGCCTGCTTTCCAGTGGGCGTTTTTCTTTACCAATTTTTGGAGGATTTTTTATGTGGAACATGATTACACACTTCCTTACATTCACAGGAGGGATGTCTGCCGGCGTTGTTCTGATGTGTCTTTTGCAGGCCGCAAAGCAGGAAGATGAATGGTTGGAAAACAGGAAACGGGAGGAAAACGAATGAAACAGGAATTTGCAGAAAATATCAAAAACCATATCCGGGAATATCTGCCGGCAGACTGCCAGGATGCAAAGATAACCCTTGAAAAAGTCACAAAAGGAAATGACCGTACTCTTACAGGGCTTATTATCCGTACAAATAATGAAACAGTTGCGCCGGCCATTTATCTGGAACACTATGAGGAACAGTTTTCCAAAGGCCGTCCGATGGAGGACATTATGAAGGAAATCGCACAGATAAAAATGGAGAGCGGTTTGAAGCTTCCTGTTGACGTGAAGGGACTGGAGGATTATGAAACAGCCAGGCCGATGCTTGCTATCCGTCTGTGCGACCCGGAAAAGAACCAGGAATATTTGAAAGATAAACCCTGTACCGCATGTGGGGAACTGGCGGCAACTTACCGGATTCAGATCATGGAGGACAGCAGCGGAACGGCTTCCGCTGTTGTTACAAATGACATGTTGAATCTATGGGGGATTACACCGGAACAGCTTCACCATGACGCTGTTACAGCGGAAAATGCCCGGAACCCTGTCTGCTTCTATACAATGGATGATGTGATGTCAGAGCTTATGCTTTCTGCCAAACCTACGAATCTATTCAGCCAACAGGAACCGGCAGAAACTGGCGCTGCGCCTATGTATGTCCTGACGAACCAAAGCAAACTGGATGGAGCCGGGGCTTTGGCGCGGGATGGCGTACTGGATAAAATCGGCGAACTGCTTGGTTCCGATTTTTATGTCCTTCCATCATCCGTCCATGAGGTCTTAATTGTGCCGGATAACGGGAACATGCAGACAAAAGAACTGGAAAATATGGTCAGGGAAGTCAATGCTTCCCAGGTGCTGCCAGAGGATTTACTTTCCGATAAGGTGCAGTATTTTGACCGGGCAGCAAAAACCCTGGGACGGAAACAGGAAAAAGGGCTTTTAGAGAGGCTTTCCGAAAATAAAGCAAAGGTTCAGGAAAAGGATGCAAAGAGCCACAGGGAAAGCCATAAAACCAAACAGGAACCGAGCATATAAAGGGCTGCTATAAAGCCTTTATTTCAATGGAGGTTATTTGAATGAAGTTAGTGATTGCGGAAAAGCCCTCCGTCGCCATGTCGCTGGCGGCGGTCCTGGGTGCGAATGAGAAAAAAGACGGCTACCTGGAGGGCGGCGGGTGTCTGGTGAGCTGGTGCGTGGGGCACCTTCTGGAGCTGGCGCAGCCGGAGGCTTACGGGGAACAGTATGCCAGATGGCGCTATGGTGATTTGCCGATCCTGCCGGAAGAATGGAAATATCAGGTGTCGAAGGACAAGCAAAAGCAGCTTGACCTTCTGTGCCGGCTGATGAAGGACAAACGGGTGGAATCGGTGGTATGCGCTACGGATGCCGGGCGTGAGGGTGAACTGATCTTCCGTCTGGTCTATGAACATGCCGGATGTAAGAAACCGATGGAACGGCTCTGGATTTCCAGTATGGAGGACGCGGCAATCCGTGACGGGTTCGAGCACCTGCGTCCCGGCAGCGACTATGATAAGCTCTATGACGCGGCGGTCTGCCGGGCCGGAGCTGACTGGCTGGTCGGCATTAACGCCACCCGGCTTTTCTCTGTCCTGTATGGCGTTACGCTGAATGTGGGGCGGGTCATGTCACCCACGCTGGCCCTTCTGGTACAGCGGGAGACGGATATTCAGGCATTTACGAGCAGGCTCTTTTACGTGCCGGAGATCACCTGCGGCAGCTTTACTGCCTCCGGCGAAAAGTTGTCCGGGAAAAATGAAGCTGAAAAAATTCGTATGGATTGTGACGGGCAGAATGTTTCCGTGCTGTCCGTGGAGAAACAGATCAAGACGGTGCAGCCGCCCCGGCTGTATGACCTGACAACTTTGCAGCGGGAATGTAACCGTATTTATGGCTATACGGCGCAGCAGACCCTTGACTATGTGCAGTCCCTTTATGAGAAAAAACTGGCGACCTATCCCCGGACGGACAGCCAGTATCTCACCGAAGATATGCAGACAACTGTCGCTTCCTTGGTTCTCTGGCTGCGGGATCATATGCCTTTCGGAAAGGGCTGCGCCGGGGAACCGGATATTGGCCGGGTGACGGACAACAGCAAAGTTACAGACCATCACGCCATTATCCCTACGGCGGAGATTGCCCGGACAGATTTGACGGAGCTTCCTTCCGGGGAGCGGGATGTACTGACGCTGATCATCGCAAGGCTGCTCTCTGCCACGGCCCAGGTACACCGGTTTGAGGCGGTGACGGCAATTTTGGATTGCCAGGCTCGTTCCTTCACAGCAAAAGGAAAGACGGTATTACAGGCTGGATGGAAGGAAGTGGAACGCCTCTACCGCATGGGATTGAAACAATTCAAACCGGAGGATGACGAGAATACGGATGTCTCCCTTCCCATGCTGCAGGAAGGACAGATATTTGAAACGGTCTCTGCCAGTGTCCGGGAAGGTAAAACCTCACCGCCGAAACACTATACGGAGGATTCCCTTCTGGCAGCTATGGAGACCGCCGGGGCCGAGGATATGCCGGAGGATGCCGAGCGCAAGGGATTAGGCACCCCGGCCACCCGTGCGGCCACGTTGGAAAAACTGGTCTCCGCGGGATTTGTGCAGCGGAAGAAAAAGCAGCTTATTCCAACGGAAAAAGGTACGAACCTGATCCTGGTGCTGCCGGACAATATCAAATCGCCTATGCTCACCGCAGAATGGGAATCTATGTTGAAGCAGGTGGAACGCGGCGAGCTGGATGCAGGGTCCTTTATGGAGCAGATTGCGGATATGAGCCGGACGCTGGTAAAGGAGCATACCGCCCCGGAGGAACGCTTTGCCGGCCTGTTCCCGGATGCAAAAGGAAATGGGCGTGAGGCTGTCGGCACCTGCCCCCGCTGTGGCGGAACCGTATATGAGGGTAAAAAAGGATTCTTTTGTGATAACCGGGACTGTGCCTTTGTACTGTGGAAAGACAATAAATTCTTTTCCGGCAAGAAAAAATCCATAACAAAGTCTGTGGCGGCGGCCCTTCTGAAAGAGGGCCGCGTTTCCATGTCCGGGCTTTACAGCGAAAAGACGGGAAATACCTATGACGCCGTGGTGGTGCTGGATGATACAGGCGGGAAATATGTGAATTTCAAGCTGGAATTTCCGGCTAAGAAAGGCAGGAGGAAATGAACGGGCCGCCCTTACGGGAATTAAACAGGCAGGAACGGGCGGCGATCCGAAGGTTGGTGACAGACCTTTGCGCCAACTATGACAATCGGGATAGGCTCTGCCTCCCCTTAGACTGCCCCTGCTATATGCTTCATAAATGGTGGACCGGCTCTTTTTGCAGGTATTTCCGGGAGGCGGTGCTGCCGACAGAGCCGGCGCTGGAATCTGCCGTTACCGGCGAGGACACTTCCCTGAAACAGAAAACCTGCCCGGTCTGCGGCAAAGCATATCTTCCCACCACGAGCCAGGCATATTGTTCGGATTCCTGCCGTGCCTTTGCCAGACGGAAATCCGAGCGGGAACGCAAACGCCGGAGCAGGCAGAACCAGGGGTGATATGTCCGCAGCTTAACCCAAAAGAGGCTTGATTTTCAAGGCTTTCAAACCCCGGTTTGAGGGACGGCTGTATAAGAATACTCGGATGCCTTAAAACAGCCCTAAGTTGCGGACAGGCAGAGAAATTGGGAGGGATGTTTATCGAAAAAATAAAAATACCAATCGTGCCGGAGATCATGCGGATCGACACACGGACCCAGGCCATTGACATGCAGCAGATCGACAACCGACGCTTCATGTATAACCCGGACACAGGGCTGCTGGTCTTAGGCCGGCAGTATGCGGTGACAAGCCTGATGGATTCCAGCCATGCCGGTGAGCTTGCGGCTGCCGGCGTCACAAAGGATTATGACGCGTTTGTCCGGGGATGGGTCGGCGCCGGAGGGGACTACCCTGTGGGGGTGGTTCATTTTGCGCCCAGCGTGGATGCAAGAAATATAGAATTATTCGACCGGGCGTTTGACACTTTGAAGATGTTTGCGGATAACGGGATCATGTACGGGACTGTGATCCGAGGGTTCGGGAAGGAATGGGAACAGCCGGTATCTGCCATCTTAACGGATATGTGGCAGCCGGCGGCAAAGCCTTCCGTCCGTAAGCAGCTAAAGAAACAGCCAGCGGCAAAAGCCGTCCGGCAGAAAACCAATCATCAACAGGAACGATAGGAGGCGGTTTATTTGAATATCAACACAATCACAACCGATGACCTGCGGCATATGGAAGGCAAGGACGGCCTGATCTTACAGGGCTGTGGAGGGGATTTGAAGGAATGGGTGGACGGAATCAACGACATGCTCACCGAGGCGGGGATCTTGAAGGACGGCAGTAAATTTGAGGATGTTTCCACTTTCCAGTATGGGGATCTTACTTGTCTGCTCTACCCTTTCGAGGATGTAAAACTGGATATAGGGAAACTTGCCGTGTGGCGGTTACAGACCCATGCGGATTTCGGGGGCACTTGGCTGTCAGACTTTGTGCCGAACCGGTTAGGCGGCTTTATCGGGGAACCTTCACCGGAGCCGGAAAAACCGGACTGTGCGCTGATCGGCCAGGACGGGAATGTCTTTAACCTGATCGGCATTGCCTCCCGGACCCTGCGCAGGAACGGCATGGCGGAGCAGGCAAAGGAAATGTCGGACCGGGTGTTTGCCTCCGGGAGCTACCATGAGGCGCTGAACATTATCGGCGAGTATGTCAATATCACCTCTGCGGACGAACCGGAACGCAAACCCTCTGTCCGGCAGCGGATGAAGGAAACAAAGCCGGCGGAGCCTGACAGAAAGCAGAAACCGGCAAAGCAGCAGGAACGGTAAGGAGGATCAGGATGGGAAAAGAAAAAGTATACGGCGTGTGGGCGGTCCGCAGCGGTGCTTCTATCTTCGGCCATGCCGAGGCGTGGTGCAAGGAGGACGGAAAGCCTTTGGAATTTGATACCCGCAAGGCTGCGGAGGCTTACGCCGGGGAAATGAACAGCAGGACCACCGCCAATGTCCATTATTACGCACAGGAGAAGGAGAAGGAGCCGGGCGCCGTCAGAAAGACTTCCGCACAGCCGGATTTGGATGCCCGCGCCCATGAGGAAGTAACGCCGAGAAATGACGCGGCAGAAAAGCAGAACGAGATTCCCGGCAGACAGGCCATGCCGGAGGCAGACCCATTGGTGGAAATCCGCTCTGCGGTCCATAGCAACTATGCGGGCATGGTCGCCATGCTGGGCGCGGACAACCGGGTGTACCTGGGGCGTGAGGAACGCTGCCGCTGCCAAGATATGCAGGCATCCTATTATGACAATCAGGACGGCTCCCTGTGCTTTGTCTGCGACCAGCCGGATATGTACTATTTCCTCTATGGGGAGGGATGGGCGCACACCCAGGCGGAAATGATGGAGCGCGGCCTTACCCTGCGACAGTATGAGGAATTTGCAAGGCTCCGGGACGGCGTGCTCTCACAGTTTACACCGATCCGGGAAATCCTGTTCGCCGGACAGCCCTTCCAGCCGCCGGAGAGCTATCTACGTAATGCGGAGCTTTATGAGGAAGGACAGACCGGCAACTACAATATGCTGGACGGACGCCTCAACAACGAACCGCCGGAGCGCCCCGACCTGACGGACGGGCAGACTTACGAGGAAATCCGCGAGCTTGCCCCGGAGACGCTGATGGAGGAAACGCCGGAGAAACCTTCCCTGATGGAACGGCTGAAGGCGGAACGTTCGGAGCATGAAGCAAAACAGGCAGCGCCGTTGATGGCAGAGAGGGAACGCTGATGGGCGCGGTAAGATTTGAGGGCGTGGATATACTGGACAGCCTGGGGCAGATCATGGAGCTGCACACGCAACACTACAAGGATGATTTTGATATGGATAAAGAGCTGATCCCAAAGCTGGCTCTATCGGGAGAACCGGAGGACCGGCGGCTTCTCTGGATGTCGAGGCCGTGCGGCACCTATACCCTGCGGGAATGGGAGGTCTATCTGGAGGGCAGCCATGCAAATAATGTGTGGAAGTTTTACCATGAACAGACAAAAGACCCGGTCCTTGCCTATGCCCTCTCGATCAAAGACGTGCAAGACGGAAAAGTGGTCGGCGATATATACCCGCTTGAATATGGGGCTCATGTGGAACGGGTAAAGCTGCTGACCTGCCCCATTGGTAAAGTGGCCGTTGTGTTTGAGGACGGAGCCAGTATCACGCTTCCTTATCAGGATCGGAGACAGCTTATGAATGAGCTGATGCCGGTACATGGGAGCCCAAAGTCGATGACCGATCTGCCAAAGGACGAGCGGGAGCTTGCCGTAATCCTGAAACGGGAACGGCTCAAACGCTCCTGCCATGCCACAAATGGCAATATAAAAGAATATATTGACGGCCTGAAAAAGAATACCTTGCGCGGAAGGCTCAAAGAGTCCCGGACAACCGCCCCCACCCATAAACCGCCTGCCCCGAAAAAGGAGCCGGAACGATGAAGGGCGGGCATAATAAAAAATCCGTCCGCACAGAGTTCGTCATGTCCGAGCAGGATGCGGAGCTGGTAAGGGAACGCATGGCGGAGCTCGGCATTACCAACCTGTCCGCATATCTGCGCAAGATGGCGGTTGACGGTTATATTATCCATCTGGATATGAGCGACATCCAGGAAATGATACGGCTCCTTCGTATCTGCTCCAATAACCTGAACCAGTATGCCAGACGCGCCAATGAGACCGGAAGTGTTTATTCTGCCGACGTGGACGATCTGCGCACCCGCCTGGACAGCCTGTGGGACGGCATGGATAAGCTGCTGCGGGGATTTGCGAACATTTCGTAAACAGGAAGAACCGCCGTTGCTTTCCGCAGGCCGGCACGGTAAAATTTTACTGGAGGGGTAAATATGCTTCTCTTTGAAATACCCTTCGGGCATACCTGGATGTCCTGAAAAATCGGACATGGGATTAGGAAAGGAGGCGGACGTATGCGTCTGATTGGCAAACTGCTAGCACTTCCCTTTGTAATAGTTACAGGGATTCTTTATCTGTTCTGCAAATTTCTTGTTGTTGTTTCCGGCGCCGTGCTGGGAATTCTGTCAGGGATTGTTTTTCTGGCGGCGCTGGCGCTGTTCTTCGCAGCCGGGTTCTGGCCGGGAATGTCCTGGCTGGTGATTGCGTTCCTTATCAGCCCTTACGGCCTGCCGATGGCGGCGGCCTGGCTGGCCGGCATGATCGGCGGCGTGAATGGCGCCCTGAAAGATTTTATATTTGGTTAAACAGTTTCGGCGGGGCGCATTGGCAGCCCCGCCCTTTTTCTATAATTATGGCTGTCTGTTACGGCAGCTTTTTGATTGGAGGGATTTCATTGAAAGATACAACGCCAATTTATTTTCATTCTGCTGCCTATGCGCATGAGCATGGGGAACTGAATCAGTACCACGCTTCCCACAAAGCAAACATTGCGTGCAGGGAGGCAATCGAACAGGCCATTGCGGACAACTACCGGGACAACCGTTTAGGCCCGGCATGTGTGCAGCAGGTATTACAGAAATTTGATCCTGGACGGATTTTTTATGTCCTTGCCAACACGGTCCGGCAGAAAGATCACGACGGGCGCATTTCACGGGACAACAAAGCATGGGCGCAGACGGTTCCGGTCTGTGAGGATAAGGACGGTTTTGGATATGACCGGAATGTCTGCTTTGCCGTGGACCGCTGCAATCCCGGACTTACCGACCTGTTTCTCTCCCAGGCCAGGCGGGAGTGTGCGCCGGCCCAGGAGCAGAAACCATCCGTGCGTGACAGCCTGAATAAAAATGCCGGGCAGCAGGCGCACAGTGACAGGACGAAAGCAAAAAAGGAGCCGGAGCGGTAACAGGGCCAATATTGGATTAAGGGGGTGACAGATATGGCAACCACTCGGCTCATGCCGCTGCATGTTGGGAAAGGCCGGGATATTTCCACGGCCATAGCGGACATCATTGACTATGTAAAGAATCCGCAGAAAACCGATTTTGGGAAATTCATTTATGGTTATGAGTGCGACACCCGGACCGCTGATGCGGAGTTCCTTTTATCCAAACGGCAGTATGCGAACCTGACCGGAAGAAGCCGGGGCGCGGATGATGTGATTGCCTACCATCTCCGGCAGGCATTTAAGCCGGGTGAGGTCACGCCGGAAGAAGCCAACCAGACCGGGCGGGAGCTTGCATTGAAACTGACGAAGGGAAACCATGCTTTTGTTGTCTGCACCCATGTGGATAAACACCATGTCCATAACCACATCATCATAAATTCTACCACGCTGGACTGCCAGAAAAAATTCCGCAACTTCTGGGGCTCTACTTGGGCGATCCGGCGCATGAACGACAAGCTGTGCCTGGAGCATGGGCTTTCCATTGTAGAGAATCCGAAACCCAGCCGGGACCATTATGGCACATGGATGGGAAGTCAGAAACAGCCTTCCCACCAGGAGCAGCTGCGACAGGCTATCGACGCAGCCCTGGAAGAAAAGCCGAAGGACTTTGAAGAACTTTTGAAAAAGCTGGAGGCGGCTGGGATTGAAGTCAACCGGGAGCGAAAGCACCTTCGTTTTCGCCTGTCACCTGATGATAGATATACCCGGTGTGACACACTGAAAGGCGACTATACCGAGCAGGCCATCAAAGAACGGATTGCCGGCACACGGACGGCAAAGCCGCGCCGTATTTCTCCCCAAAAGCCGGTTTCCAAAGTCGGGCTGCTGGTGGATATTGAGGCGGCAATCCGTTCCGGCAAAGGTCCGGGATATGAACGCTGGGCGAAGGTGTTCAACTTAAAACAGCTCTCCCAGGCGGTGATCTGGCTCAAAGAGCATGGCGATATGAACTATGAGGATTTGCAGAAAAAATCAGATATTGCTACTGCTAATTTTAATGCGCTGTCGGTACAGATCAAGGAGCTGGAATCGCAGATGGCCGCCAACGGGGAGCTGCAGAAACAGATCGTCAATTATGTCAAGACGCGGGCGGTCTATGTGGAATACCGGAAAGCCGGGTACAGCAAAAAATTCCGTGCGGCGCATGAGACGGAAATCCTTCTGCATCAGGCGGCGAAGAAACACTTTGATGGGCTGGGGATCACAAAGCTGCCTTCCGTCAAATCTCTGCGGGAGGAATATGCCGGACTTATGGAGCAGAAACGGAAAGCCTATTCTGCCTATAAGCAGGCCAGGGCGGATATGAAGGAGCTTTATAATGTCCGGGCGAACGTGGAGCACCTGCTGGATATTCCCACTGGGCGGGAATCGCAGAGAGACACGCAGAAGTTACGGCAATAGGTTTCCTTCCGCTTTCGGTTTTCAGCGTTCCAACGGAACGCGCAGCCATCACCGCAGGTGATGATCTCAGGGGTTTGGGGACATGTCACCAACAAGCATTTAGCAGGAATTCCGGAAACGGAAATCCTGCTAAATACGCAATCTTACGTAAGATTGCATTGCTTGCAACTTTGCTGAAAGCCCTGCAATGAGGGTTGAACGCTGGCCGGCTTTGTGCTATACTTTGGGCAGGTCAATTCGACAAATCGGAATAGTCACACTTGAGGGGAGGATTTGCTGTGAAAAAGCTGTTTGTCTGTATTCGGCAGGGGAAAGTGGATGAAGTCGCCGCCATTCTGGACAAGAAGCCCGACCTGATCTCCTGCCTTGCCAAAGCGCCGCCCAAAAAGGACGATGGTCAGTCCCCTCTGATGGTGGCCATCAAGAGTGACAACCTGGAGGTGGCCCACCTGCTGCTGGACCGGGGGGCGGACGTGAACTTTGCGGATGCCGTCAACCCTTACGGCAACAATTTCTCCGCCCCCATCTGGTATGACGCCGTGGGCCAGTGCTTCATGCGGGCGAGGCACACCGTGGGCCCCGGTCCGGAGCGGAGCAAGCAGTATTTTCTGCTACTGCGCCGCCTGCTGGACATGGGGATGGACCCAAATCAGAAAACCTCCTACGGCCTCACCGCCTGGCAGCACGCCCTGGAGGAGTACGACCAGTTCGCTCACGATTCCTATCCCGACTACCGTGTGGAAACGGCCAGGGAGGAACAGCGCCGACTGCGAGAGATGCTCAAGGCGGTGCTGGACGAGCTGCTGAAGCACGGGGCGGACATCCACGACTTCATACCGCCCAATGAGGAGGGCCTGTCTACCGTATCCGCGCTCCTGCGCAACCTGGAGGAGGGCAAAGAGCTTCTGGACGGCCTGCACGGCATGAACCCGGACTCCAGCGCCTTCAAGCCCTACACCATGAAGTATCGGGGCAAGGAGCAGCTCATTACCCCCTCCCGCACCGTAGAGACCTACCGCCAGGAGTATGAGATCAAGTGGCGGGAGCTGGAGCCTATTCTCCGCGCCTATTATAAAAAAGCACACTAACTTCCAGTTTATCGGGGACTTTCATCTTTTGGGTGAAAGTCCCCTTGACAAATGCTTTCTTGGTACTCGCATGGAATATAGCGAAAGTCTTTGGAGTTTCAATCGAAGAAATATTTACAGTTGAGGATTGAGGTGGTGTTATTGAATTTAGATAATTGGATACTATGCCCCATCTGTGGTAATAAAACACGGTTAAAAGTACGAGAAGATACGGTACTTGAACGATTTCCACTAATTGATTATTTCACGCCAAGAGCTCCATACATATGCCCGAATGGAGCCAGCGATATTTTCGAATAGCTCCAATGGTTCACAGAACAGATCCACCCTTACTTTTGCTTATCTGCCCTTACTCAAATGGGGATTTTGTGTCAATGATGCGCTTTAGCGCAGGCGTTAGCCCTTGTCATTGATACAGAAGCACCATTTGAGTATCCTCATGCTTGGCAAAATGTAAATGGATCTCAAAAGCGTACCAATGGCTCTCAGAACGTGAAATATTCACTAATTTTGCCCGAAATGCAAGCATGAAACACTAATCAATGTAAAACACCTAAATATATCAGTTATTAAAGAGCCAGACGCACAGACGCAGAGCCGATAGCACGCTTGAAATATAGCGGCTATCGGCTTTTTCTTTTTAGACGGAGGTTTTATTATGTTACTTGCCATTATACAAGCATTATCAAACTCGTTAAAAAAAGCCTAACCAACACAACGGAAATTTCTGCCCATGAATATGAACTATCAGTACATCATACATACTTTTATAAATCACATTATTCAAACGCCTATGTAGCTCTGTGCTGCATGGGCGTTTGTTGTAGTAGCCCCCTACTGGGAAGAAAGGGGGTGATGAAACAATGAAGTATTCTGAACAATTCATGGAGTGTGTCGAATATTCTTTTGCTGCTTTTTGTAAGATTGTTCTCCGTAATGCGGCAATCAGTGCATACCGCGATTTTGGACGGAAACAGAAGCACGAAGTATCACTTGACTATCTGATGTCCGAAACGTCCTTTGAACCGTTTACAACAGATAATTACTTTGAGCAGTATGACAAGCCAACTGTCTTTGTCGTGAAAGGACAGGAGATTATTGTTGCAAGTGAATGGTTAGCAAATGTTCTTTCCAAACTTCCAGAACAGCGGCGTACTGTCTTGCTGATGTATTTCTTTCTGGGCTATACCGATACAAAAATCGGGAATGAATATGGACGTTCCAGAAGTACAGCGAATTACTGGAAGCACGCAGCATTGAATCAGTTAAGAAAGGAATGGTTAAAGTCAAAAGATGAGGAACAAAAAATTGGTACCCTTTGAAGTCATTGAAAAAGCGATTGCCGGAGAGCCAGAAGCGATTGAACTTGTTTTACAGCATTACAGTCCACGCATTAAGTATCTGTCAAAATACCGGGGACATATCAACGACGATATTCAAGAACGTTTGAAAACACAGCTTATCAAAGCTATCCTGCAATTCCGTTTTGACAGGTAACGAGTAGCAAAGCCAGAGAAAGCCGTCAAGGATAAACTTCGCGCTTCGCGTCCTTGACGGTTTTCCCTGTCCTTGCTATGGGGTAATCAAGAGCGCAATCGGATAGACCGCTTGCGCTCTCAATTCATTGTTGTATGTTCGCATTTAGAGATAAAAATCCCTTGATTTTATGCGGCTTTCAGAGCGCATTTAAAGCAAGTTAAGGGTTTTATACCTTTATCGTCAAAATCGCGTTTCTACTGCGTAACAGGCAGAAAAAAGACGGGTAAAAAGCAATCGCTTCTCACTCGTCTTTTCCTGCACCCTGTATGACAGCTACCCTATTTCAGTTTGTTGATTGATACTGTTTTATGAGTAGCTACCATACGACGGCTTTTTTCTTTTGCCGTCGTGCGGCAGTTTTTACTCTACGGTACAAAAGCCAGAGCTGGACTGGATATCCTGTCGCGTATGCTCGTCAAATTCCGCTTGACTATATTTCTCAATGCCAGTCAGTGTTCCATTCCCGGAGGTGTCCGGGTGGGCAAAGTCACGGACTGTATAAATGTCAACGGTTCCGTCTGCGCTCCCCAAAACACGCATTGAACCTTTGAATTTTCCACTGGTCAACCCCTCGCCATTAGAGGTCAGCACATCCCGGAAAAACCGAACCTTTTCACCATTGAAATACCACTGGTCATTTTTGATGTCATAGGTAACGCCAAATGCCTCGTATTCCTTTGCCATATCTTCAAGTTCCTTTGCGGAGGGCGGATCACCAGTTAAGGCAACGGTGGGAGGCGGATTTTTGATTGCCTCAATGTCACGGGCGGCAAATTCTTCCGACGAAAACTCCTTTACACCAGTCAGCTTTCCGCTGGGGTCGAAAGAACCATCTTCGGCGCGGACAATGCTGGTGAAGTCACGGACAGCATATACATCAACCACGCCATTCTCGTTGAAAAAGTCGTTTCCGGCCTGTATCCCGTTCTCCACGGTATAGTAGTCCTCAAACCACCGTACCGCTTTCCCATTGTATGTCAGTTCGTTTTTGCTGGCATCGTATGTCAGGCCAAACTGCGCATAGGGTTTGAACAGTTCTTCATAGGAAATTTCGGTGGGGGAACCGTTGCCTTCAGCAACCGCAACGATAGTCTGCTCGGATGCCTCCGTCATCGGTGGGGAAGCCGTTCCGAGCTGGGAGGTTCCGCCTTGGGATGCCGCTGCGGTACTGCACCCGGCCAAGCATCCCACAAGCATTACCCCTCCAAGGGCTAATGCAAGTAGTTTCTTTGTGTTCATTGGAATAAACACCATCCTTTCTTTGAGTGTACCTAAAGAATACCACCCTTTTTTGTGATACGTTTGGGATTAGTTTGTGATTTATGTGTAGTTGAAAAGCGGCGGGGCAATCGCCCGCCGCTTTCCTGCATTTGTCAGATTGTAAAAGAAAACTTTACCCCGTCCTGTGTATTGCAGACCATACATTCACTTCCATGATGGTGTAGTATCTCCTGCACGATATACAGCCCTAACCCGCTCCCGCCTGTTTTACGGCTCCTGGATTGCTCCACACGATAAAACGCATCAAATAATTTTGGAATACTCTCTTCCGGGATATGTGCGCCTGTGTTTTCAACAGAAAATTCTATCTGCCCATGTTCTATGTGGACAGAGATATAAATAGAGGCCCCCTGCGGAGAATACTTGATTGCGTTCCCTATCAGATTTGAAAACACTTTCTCCATCAGCAGTTTGTTTCCAGCTATAAGAGCAGATGGTGGAGCATTGAGATCTATTTGTAAGTCCTTTCCCGCAATCAAATCTTCGGTTTCACTTATATAGGATTTGATAATTTGAACACAATCCAAACAGTCTTTTTTGAAATCTGGCCCCGCAGTTTCCAATCGAGAGATTGTCAATATCTCCTGCACCATTGTTTCAAGGGTATTTGCAATTTCCAGCGATCGTGTCAAATATTTCTCACGGTCTTTGTAGGCCCCGATGCCGAGCAGCATCCCCTCTAACTGGCCCTTTATAATGGTGACAGGTGTTTTCAGCTCATGTGAAACCGCCGAAAAGAAATTTGTACGGGCCTGTTCCAGTTCCTTTTCATGTTCAATATCAGCTTCAAGTTTTCTGTTTGCGTTTTGCAAATCAGACAGGGCGGATGAAAGATTGCGGGATAGCCTGTTCAGGCTTTTCCCCAGCGTTCCCAATTCATCAGTCCGTTGTTCATCAACCGTCCAATCCAACTGCAAGTCAGACATTTTTTCGGATATGCGGCTGATTTCCAGTACGGGCTTTGTAATCATACGAGAGTACAGCCAAGATATGACAAGGGCAATCGCCAATACTAATAGCAAGATAATCGGAAAAACACGGATAAAGGATTGTTGTAGTTCCGAAATTTGTTCTGCCTCACCATAGACAACGAGAGTATAGCGGTCACTGCAATCAGAAAAAGAAAAATAGTATTGGTTTGATAAAACGGGAGAGGTTTCACCAGGGCCAGCGACTGCCGTTTGTGCGATATTCCCGTTCCATTCATTGTTAAATTCTTTTGCGGGTAATGCAACCCAATCGCCGCCACTGTTGTATAACTCAACTGAATTGATTTCCGTATCCGCTACAAATTGGTCGAACAAACCGCCGCTATCTGAAAAAGGCACTTGTTCCAGTTCAGAAATAAAGTCCTGCGCCCGTTTATCCAGAATTGTGTTCAGTCTGTTGGAATAGGTCTGCGGCATTAGCCAGGCCAACATTCCGAACACCAACAGCGATATACACAGCAACATAACCGAAGTAATTAGGAATACTTTTGCAAATAAACTGCTTTTAATTTTCTTTGTCAATTTTATATCCCACCCCTCGGATTGTCTGGATAAATTCAATTCCCAACTTCTTCCGCAAATTCTTGATGTGCGTATCAACTACACGCTCATCCCCATAAAAGTCATACCGCCACAGTTTGTCCAAAAGGTTTTGCCGGGTCAGAATACGGCCTTGATTAGTGAGCAGTTCTTTCAACACTTCAAATTCCCGTTGCGTCAATTCATAAGCGGTTCCGTTTACCGTGGCCGTGTAATTGTCGCAATCCAAAACAAGGTTTTGATAGGAAATCGTTTTGTGTTCATCCTCTTGCGGCCCGCTGCTCCGCCGCAGGACGGCGGCAATCTTCCGAATTAAAATTGGCATGGAAAAGGGCTTTGTGATATAGTCGTCCACTTGCAAATCCAGTCCCCGGATTTGTTCTTCCTCTCCGCTCAATGCAGTAAGCATGATGATAGGAACCTGGGATTGTTTTCTTATAAATTCACAAACGGCAAACCCATCAATTTTGGGGAGCATTACATCAAGCAGCACCAAATCAAATTGCGTAGCAGAAAATACAGAAAGGGCTTCTACACCATCGCTGGCTAAACTGACCTCATATCCTACCTCTTGCAAGAAGTTCTTCAAAAGCTCTTGAATGTCCAAGTCATCCTCGACAACTAAAATCTTTTGCATAATGACACCTCCGAAGGGTAGCATACCATAGAAATTTGTGATTAGTGTGTAGTTCTCAAAATTTATGCCCTCGACTTGCACATGACCTAACTTGTTTTCACCGTGTTGCTCTTTTCCTCTTATGGGTCTTCATCCGGCACAAGCGCAATCACATCGGAAATGTCACAATTCAGCGTTTCGCAAATCTTGATAAGGGTGGGCATGGAGATATGCTCCACCTTGCCCATGTTGGCGATATGGTTCGTTGTCAAATGCGCCTGGAGCCGTAAATCTTTCTTGCTCATGTTCTTGTCGATTAGTGTTTTCCAGAGCGGTTTATAGCTGATTTTGACAGCAGGAGCGGCCCCGGCCCTATGGCCTTTCAATCATTATACTGCCATCATTGAGAAAACACAATGCACTGTTGCAATTCTTCTCCAAAAACTGCGGCATACACAACGCATTTGTCTTTACATCAATTTAGGTATCAAGTGCTTCATGCCTTCCCAGTCAATCCCTGCCGATTTTATCAGATTTTCCGGGAGAAGATGGATGTAATAAGCCGTCGCTTCCAGATCCTTGTGTCCCATGTATGTCTGTAAGTAAGGCAGACGGGAACCGAGGTCTTTCTTTTCGTCAAGCCACCAGTTCAAAACAGCAGTGGCAAATCGGTGCCTGAGATCGTATACTCTTACTGAGGGAAGAAGGTCTTTTGGAACATCCGGTTTCGATAAGGCAAAAAATCTCTTAAACTTTCCCTGCATCCATCCGGCGGAGTAGGGGCCGCCGGATGGCGAGGGGAAGAAAAATTCGCTTTCAGGAAACGCCGCATCACGGACAGCCGCATAGGATTTTGCCAGGGAATTCATCTCATCCGACATGACGATGTTGCGGCTTTTATGCTTCTTCGTTTCAATGATACGCAGCTCCCCGGTATTCAGGTCCACTTCATTTCTCTTAGACCTTATAGGAGAACAGGCCGGCACAGTCCGGAGCCGGGACCCCTGTCTCTTTCAGGAAGATATGGAAATATTTAAGATAGAGAAGGATGTTGTGTAGGCTGGATGTCCTGACCTCTGCCGCGGTTTTTAATATAAACTCCCTCACATCATCGACAGAGACATGTTCTAACGATTCATGGCCGAGGGCTTCAAAGTGATGGAGATACCTGCGGACCACCCATACCACATCGTCACGGGTATTGGAACCGTAATTCCTGTAATCCAGGAAACGGTCAATCAGCCGTTCATTTTCCGCCCTGAGCAGATATTTCGATCCATGCTTCGGCATGTTAAGATGGAGCGTCCCTGTCAGTTAAAACCCATTCAGGCGGTTTGCGGCAGAGCGGATATTCCTGTAGTAATAGTCTGAGATTTCATTTCTGGACAGCCGTTCCTTCTGGAACCCTACATATTCACTTGTGATTTCGGGATCGTAGAGAGATGCCCTTTTTGCCGTAGTAGATTGCAAAGGCCCTCAGTCCCGGTTGGATGTTTGTCCATATGCTGGATTCACTGTAGCCGAGCCTCCTGGCTTCCGCAACCATCCGGGCAATCATTTCGTTGATGGTTACTTTCTTTTCATTCATGGCAGATGCCTCCTTTGGTATAGTCAGGGAAATCCCTGCTGACACGATTATCAGCAAATGCCTCTATGGACACCATAAAATTATCCCGAATTTTTCGGCTTTTCATATATGGATTCTATTTGACAGCTTAGACAGACACAAAAAGTTATCCCGAATATTTCTCAAAGAAATGCCGCTGTTGCTGGCTTTCTTTGAGGTATTCGGGATAATCTGACTTTCGGTATAACCGGTAGTTTAGCAGAAACTCTTGATTTGTTCATAATTATAGCGTTGATATTATTCGTTTGACCGTCTATAATAAAGATATGATTTAGGGAGGTCTGTTATGTTTGAATATATGACTGTGCAAGAAGCTGCAAAGGAATGGAGATTATCTGAACGCCGAGTACAGAAACTTTGTGCTGAAAACAGAATTGATGGTGTTGTTCACCTCAGCCGTGTATGGCTTATACCTAAAGGAACTGAAAAACCAATAGATGCACGTCGAAAGAAACGGAGGGATCGCATTGGTACGGATAGCGATATGTGACGACGATAAGGAAGCTGTCAAATATCATGGGGATATTGTGAAAGACTGTCTGCGCTCTTGCGGAATAGGTTATGAGATTGCAACCTATACACAAAGCAGCAATCTTCTTTTTGATATTACAGACGACCATTTTTTCTATGATTTGATTTTGCTTGATATAGAAATGCCCGGAATAACAGGTATGGAATTATCTGAAAAGATCAAACCTCATTTACCAAATGTAAAGATTATTTTTATCACGTCGCATATTGAATATGCGATTGACGCTTTTGAGCTTTCTATTTTCCGTTATGTGCCAAAAAGCGACCTAAGTAATCGTCTGGTGTCCGCTGTGGTAGACGCTGCAAAACTGATTGAATTAGAGGTTGGCAGGGAGTATATCATACAAGCTGCCGGACGCATGGAAAAAATACCGTACAAAGACATTTTCTATATCCAGCGTGACGGTGGAAAAAATTCTATGATATGTTCGCGTTTGGGAATATCGAAAGTTAGAAAAAGTTTGCAGCAGATTTTTGATGAACTGCAAGCACAGGAATTTATTTTCATTGACCGGGGTTATATCGTAAATATCATACAGATTATGAAAATCAGTGACAGCATGGCATATTTCAAAAATGGTGAAACGCTTCCGATCAGCCGTTCCCATTTGCAGGAAGTAAAAAAACAGATAAACAGGTTTTGGGGGGCGCATATATGATGACTTGGTATCAGATACTTTCATTCTTTTTTACAAATGGATTGCGGATATTTTTGGGGCTGTATCTTGTTATAACATTGCAGCAATTAGCTGGAAACAGAAAAAAAGCAAGCGTCATTTCTGTATGTGCAGCAGCCTTTATTACCGTGCTGTCCTGTTTCCCCATTCAACAATTTTATCTGACAGGTATAGAAATAATTTTTGTAATACTGATTGCATATTATCTATACGCGGCACAGCCCAGGGTGAGCCTGTTTCTCATTTTCTTTTATGAAATAGCGGTTGCTTTGTGGGAATTTATTCTATCGGCTGGGCTGGGGGTTATCTTTCAATCAGACCGTTTTCTTGATATGCGGTCAAATGGATATATAGCGGCAGTTTGGATTGTCCGGCTTTTTATGCTAGGAATTGCCTTTCTTACTGTGAAATCGCATAAAAGAAATGAAAATCTATCACCACGGGTAATAGCCGGAGTTGCAATAGCCGGTTTGCTGGGAGCCGTTCTTTTATCCGGGCAGAATACCATACCCATAAGTGACGATAGGCTGACAACTTGGATTATCTTCTCAATGCTAATTCTTGTAGCAATCTTATTTTTCAACCTTAACCGCCAATATGAAATGGAAAAAAAGATCATGCTGCTTGAAAAAGAAAAAAATGCGTTATTGGAGCATGACTATCAGACCCTTAAAAATGTTTATGCTGCTAATGCAAAATTGTTCCATGACTTCCAAAATCATATTGATGTAGTGTATCACTATCTGTTAAAGAACCATACAACGGAAGCCGCCCATTACATTGAAAATCTGCGTTCTCCAATACGGGAAATTACACAGACAGCATGGGTGGGCGACGAAGCCGTAGACTATCTAATCAACAGCAAGATTGCCCTTGCTGCTTCCCAAAATATACAGGTAGGTACAAACATTGAATTTCCACGCCGCACCAATATACAAAGTGTTGACTTAGTTGCGATTTTAGGTAATCTTTTGGATAATGCCCTTGAAGCGATAGAAAATGAGGAAGATAGATTTCGGTTTGTCAATTTAACAATCCGCCGCATAAATGATATGCTGGTTATCAAGGTGGAAAACGGGTGCAGTGCTGCACCTACCGAAATGAACGGAAGTTTGCAGACTTCCAAAGCAGATAAAACTTTGCATGGCTGGGGACTTCAAAGCGTCCGTGCCGCTGCTGAACGCTATGACGGGATTATCGAAACAGAATACAGCGATCAGATATTCTGCGCTGTTGTCACATTATCTTTTGAAGCAGTAAAGGCATAATCAATCTATCGGGAAAGCAGAGCGTCCATGCTGGCGGTCTGTTTTTTCATGGACAAAAACCTACCGATTATGGACAAAGCGGAAGAAATGTCGCTTTTGCAGTATGCTATGACTGTAACAGAAACTTACACACAAAACGAAATGGAGGTTATCTTATGCGTCATTTTTATTTTCGATTGATTTTGGGTATTGTCTGGCTGGCTGCTGCGGTTGTTAGTGCCGTGAAAGCAAATATTTCATTTGCCCCTCTGTATGCCTCGCTGGGTATCGTATTTCTATGGTCTGCTTATTCAATTTGGAAAAAGGAAAAGGACAAATACAAGCGGGGGTAACATAATGAACAACGGGAAAATGCTTGTCCTTAATGATTTGAATGTGTGGTATACGCCGGGAAAACCTGTTCTTGAAAAATTATCTATGGAGCTGGGAACGAATGAAGTGATAGGACTGATTGGATTGAACGGAGCGGGCAAGACCACTTTTATCAAAACGCTTTCCGGACTGCTTAACACTTTTCATGTGAAAGCTGCTTGGTGGCAGGGAAAACCGCTTCTATTCCGTGACCGGGAATTTAAGGAAGAACGGTATGTTGTTTTTGCCGAAGATCATTCATTTCTGTTTTTTACGTTCCGCGAGTATGCTTCCTATGTGGCAGCGTCTTACGGCAGGAAGTTATCTGATATTAATGAATTGATACATGGTTTTCACTTTGAAGAATACACTGATGTTTTGCTGAAAGAACTGTCAACGGGCAATCTGAAAAAGGCTTATTTAATTACAGCTTTTGCTTTGAAGCCCAAACTGCTCATACTGGACGAGCCTGTGAATGGACTTGATTTTCAGAGTACCGAATACCTGTACCAGCAGATCGAAAGCTTCCGGCAATACGGAACAATCCTTTTTTCGTCCCATATTCTTGAAAGTATCTGCCTTACGTCTGACCGGGTAGCGGTATTAGAACAGGGGCAGATAAAAAGATGTTTTGCCGGACAGGGAATCAAAGCAGAGAAGATACGGGAGGTATTAAAAGAATGATTATTTTTCGAAACCTCTTAAAACAGCTTTTCGGCGCAAAGTATGAACGTGTTGTAAAAAGCCTTATTGCCTGCATTATCCTGTTTCTTGCTATCCATACCGCAGGAATTGAAATAGAGATTGCGCCGTCTATTCTCTTGTTGACAGCTACGGCTTTTTCAATGGGTATCATGTGGCAGACTCTTAATTCTTCGGGAAATGCAGACCGTATGGCCAGGCTGTTTATGCTGCCATTTCGGAACAGGGAAATGACATTTTCTCTTGTACTGGCATTTACCAGCCATACGTTGATTACAAAAACATTTCTTGTGCTGGCTTTGTTTTTCGCCGTACATGAATGGGGTATGTCGCAAATTGCCGTGTCTTTGCTCTGTGCCTGTAATAGCTGTTTTTCGGTTGCTGCATGGTATACCATGAAAAATGAGGCTTCGCATCATGGAAAAATGTTTCTGCCTGTTTTCATTTTATGGGGTGGAGCAATTTTCGCACCTATATTCCTTGTGCGGGAAACGGTGATTATTTGTTTTATTGCGTTTACAAGTATGCTCATTTCATTTTTAAGGTTACTGAAAGCAGACGCTTACGTTTTCTATCACCCAGTATCAGCAAAACTTCTAATCAAACACACAAAAGGAACAGGAAGCATATTTTTATATTTGCTGCGCTATCTGATAACAAACAAAAACTATCTTTTGAATACTGCCGGATTGTGTGTGATTGCTGGTGTCATGCCATTCCTATTAGGGCAATTCGAGGGAGTAAATGTTATGCCGCTGGGGTTTGCCGTCCTATGCCTGAATACCCCAATCTGTATATTGCTTTCCTGTGACCCCGGTTTAGAGCAGGCAGTCCGAACACTACCGGGACAGGCAAAACGCTTTTGCACAAATTATTGCTTTTTTATCTTTTCTATCAATATGGCGGTAAACAGCGTGTATCTGATTAGCTGGCAAATAGGCAACAGCGGCGTAAATAGTACAGAAATCATTACTGCGCTTATAATCGCACTGCAAAGTGCAATCTTGTCTGTCCTGTTGGAGTGGTTTTGTCCCGTCCGTGGCTGGAAGATTGAAAATGATTTATGGCACCACCCGCGAAAGTATATTGTACCGTTGATTATGTTTTTGGTTGCAGGGCTTATCGGTATGTGGTCTATAAATATATGGGTTTTGCTCTGCATTGTCATAGCTGAATGTTTCATCTTATCACTTGTCGTAAGGAGGATATAATATCATGAAGAATACAAAACGCTGCCCTAAATGCAGCTCACAAAATATTGTCCGTGTTCCCGATAACCAAAACCGTCATGCCAGCGGGAACAATATTTATACTTCTACCTTTACATTGATGAAAAAAATCCCGGTTATACGTTATGTCTGCTGTGATTGCGGATATGTGGAAAATTGGGTGGAAGCACAAAGAGAACGTGACGAGATCAAGCGCACATTTGGATAATGAAAGGAGGGCTGCAAAATGGAAAACATTATCCTGCAAACACACGGAATATCCGTGAAATACGGTAATTTCCTTGCTCTTGATGATGTAAGCATTAGTCTCAAAAATAAGCATATATACGGCTTTATCGGTGAGAACGGCGCAGGTAAGACCACACTAATGAAAGTGCTGACAGGGCTGCTTTATCCGACAAACGGTGATTTTTCGCTGTTCGGGAAGAATAAACCGTGTGATATTTTGAAAATGCGCCGACATATCGGCAGTACCATTGAATCTCCTGCCCTTTATCCAGAATATTCTGCTTACCGTAACCTTGAATTGCAGCGTGTCCTTATTGGTAATCCCGACAAGGAAATATGTGATAAGCTGCTTGGAATGGTGGGGCTGACCGAGGTTAAGGATAAGAAAGCAGGAAAATTCTCTATGGGCATGAAGCAAAGACTTAGCATAGCAATGGCTCTTGTCGGTAAGCCGAGGCTGCTTATACTTGACGAGCCGATAAACGGTCTTGATCCTAAAAACATATCCGAACTGCGCAGCTTGCTTAAAAGGCTGAATGAGGAAGATGGCGTGACACTGTTCCTGTCAAGTCATATCCTTAACGAACTTTATCTGCTTGCCACTGATTATTATATTATCCATAAGGGGAGGATAATTAAGTTAATCACCCATGATGAACTTGACGAAAAACTTTCCGTTACGGGGCAAAGCCTTGAAGAATACTTCCTTAGCATTACGGGAGGTGACAGCAATGTATAATCAGCTAATCATTGAAACATACAAAGCGAAAAGATTTATTATCATGTATCTTGCGGCGGTTGTTCTTGCAGCAGCAGGATTTTTCCTTGGACTTCTTAAACTCCCGGAAAATCTTGATACAGCAACGGTGTTTTCTCTTTCGATTTGCGATACATCTTTTATGTTTATCATTTCACTTGTTGCAGCCTGGTTTGCTGGAAATGATTTTCTAAACCGAACGATACATAATGAGATAAAGGCAGGGTACAGCCGTTTTTCAGTATTTATTGCAAGAACTGTTACTACCGTTATCATGGCAGTGCTGCTTCATTTAACCTATGTTTTTGCAACAGTTATTGGATTTGCTGTTAAGTACAGGTTTGACACCAGTATATTTTCTGTAACGGATTTTGTTTGGCTGCTGGTTGTCATATTGCAGATATGTGCCAACATCTGTATCGTTATGTTTATTGTCTTTGCCCTCAAAAAAGTTACATCGGGAATAGCTGTAACAGTTGTGTTCAGCTTTGTGTCCTGCAATATCCTTAGAAACTTCATCAGCGAGAGCGTTTTCCGGCTGACCTGTTTTAGCCTTGCACAAACGAGCGATAACAGAACACTTGCATTATCGGCGTTGTTTGCAGCAGCGGTGATTGTTATTTCACTGACAGCAACACACTTAGTTTTCAGAAAAGCCGAGATAAAATAAGGATTTCAGCAATGACACTACTGTTGTTTTCTTGATTAAATCGGAGCATAGTTTGTATTGAATATAGCGGTAAACAGTGTATATCTAATTAGCTGGCAAATATGGCATGGCGGCGTAAATAGTACAGAAATCATTACTGCGCTTATGCAATCAAAGAATTGCAAGAGCATGGTGTTATAGTGAAAATATGTTATGGCTATTTTTGCGATTACCAATCAAAAAATATCAGAATATTGAGAGCACTATCTTATTGTTCTTGAATAAGAATATGTTATTACAAAAATAAACAAATACGCAGGAGGTGATGACATGGAAAAAATAGCAATGCTCGATATATCAGAAAGTGGTCGGCAAATTGGTAAAAAATTGTTTGCTGTTCTTGAATCTAAACAGAAGAAAGAATTAACGCAATATATTTTTGAACGAGATAAACAAAGTGATGTTGATAACCCCGTTGTCATTACCCCTAATCATGATTCATCGGAACATCAGGGATACCCTTTGACGAAGATTTACGAAGGCGATCTGTTTTTTTGTCTGGAACAAAGGATAGTCTGTGTGCAAGATCAGAAAATCGATTTAACTGCAAAAGAGTTTGACCTTCTCGCCCTGTTGATACGCAATCCGGGGCGGGTATTTACATTTGAAATGATTATGGATTTGGTCTGGAATGAGGAAGATTCTTTTTATTCCCGGAAGGTCATTATCAACCATGCCAGTAATCTGCGAAAGAAATTGAGAATTTCTGATGCGGTGCCGGATTATATAAAAAGTATACGTGGCGTAGGTTATAAATTTGACAGTGACTGCCGTGGGACAACATAGACAGACAGTTATGGGTGTGTATCTGTGATTTCAGGTACACACTTTTTTCTGCTTTAATGTGTCGGGATATGGGAGAATTTGCGGCCATAATGATTGTAGCGAGGCTGTACCGAGGCAAAGGCTTGGTGTTCGTTCTGTATAATATCGCCCAATAAGATAGGAGGCTGTTAACAGGCGCAGTTATCGTTCCTCCTGGTTTGGGAGGATATAGGGATGCTGTCGAAAGGTTCCGGGAGGCGGAAGCGCTGTCCTGTATGTGATGTTTTATTTGCCGTAGTCCATATATTGTGGATTACGGCATTTTTTGTTTCGACAGAAAAAGATATTTTCCAACAGTGTCCTTCTGTTTTTCTGAAATATGGCTGTATAGGTGTACCTGCTATTTTAGGGGTACGCCTTTCTATATTATTCTGCGGTACCGGTAAGGGCAATGTCCCAGGATGCCGCTCCCCACCCTCTGATTTCGATTTTGCCAGTCAACTAAAAAATCGAAATTGGAGGAATTACCCATGAAAAAAATCAATCTGCGGGAGTATTACCCGCTTTATACGCAGGACACGATTGTTGAAGTACCGGACGAGGTGGCTGATCTGCTCCGGGAATATAAGTTGGCGGAAGCCGCCTATTTCCTGCGTACATATCGGCACAAAGCATATTTTTCTCTGGATTATGACGTGAACGTTGAGCGGGATGTTCTAATGGCTGCGTTGTCGCCTCTTGATATTCTGGAACAGAAAGAAGAAAATATCCGGCTGTATCGGGCGCTTGCTTCTTTGCCGGAGAAACAGAAAAACCGGATTTATGCACATTATTTTCTTGGCATGAGCAAAGCAGATATTGCAAAAGCGGAAGGCACTCATAAGAGCAGAATCACCCGCTCTATCAACGCTGGTTTGCACAGCCTGGAAAAAATTTTGAAAAAATTTCCTGACAGACGGCAACTTTAACCTCAAAAATGAAATGAATAATAGAGGGACATATTTATCCGGCGGGACAAGCCTGGCGGGTGTGGCCGTACAGCATATGCTCCGGCCCGCTCCAACTGAAAAACTGTCATAACTGCCACGCCCCTCGCTTGCTCCTTGACAATCGAATACACGCTGTTACAGGTACTTCATTCTGTGTTCCGAGCGGCAGATGGGGCGGCGCGGTGACAGGCGGCCTAAGGAGGTGATGAATCCAGGCTGTCCGAGCGGTAAACGCAACCCACGAAACCGGCTGTGGCAGGCCGGACGCGACAACGGCACAGATCACAATGGTACTTCCTCACGGCTCCCTAAAGACTTGGGGAGAGTTCCTGCGGCGTGCGCCTGCTCTGGCAAAGCGGCGGCGTATGCGGGGCTATGATGCGGCGACGCTATCCGCAGCCTGTAACAGCCCCGCCTTGTTCGTGCAGGGCCTGCCGGGGGGGCGTGGCAAATACGGCAGATGATCGAAATCAGATACAATGGGCCGGGTCTGTGACTGTAAGAGCGCAGGCCCGACTTATTCATGTGGTTTCGATAGCCAGAAATTTTCAGGAAGGAGTTGGTATTATGGAGAATACGGTTGTTGCCGGCAGGACCGGCGCACTGGTGGACATCCGGGAGGTTGCCGTTGATAAGGAGCTTTCCCGTGAGGAACGGATCGCCGAATTTGTACGGCAGATCAAAGACCCTTACCGCTTCAAATGCGGGCGGTTCACCGTACAGGCCAGCTTTGCCGCAGGCGGCGCCACCCTGGAGGAATGTATCAAGGGAATCTTACGGTGAGCCGGATTATTTTAGGAAAAGGGCTGACTTTCCCGCAGGGGCGTGGTACAATAAGAACTGGAAAAGGAATTGAATACGGCACAGCCACACTTCTTGGATTGCGGGGATTTTTCTGCGCAACGAAAGGAGTGTTTTTTTATGCAGGTTTATAAAGCCATTAAGTACATCCGTCTTTCTTATACCGATGATAAGACGGTGGAAAGCGACAGCGTTGCCAACCAGCGGCGGCTGATCGATGATTACATTGCCCGGCACCCGGAGATTGAAGTCGTGGCGGAAAAGATTGACGACGGTTACAGCGGGGTCCTCTTTGTTGAGGTAAGATAACGTAACCTTTTTTGCAGAGGGCGTTATCTTACCTCTTTTTGATGTATGTTAGATAGCATAACTCTTTACGTCGGCTCCTATCTGTCTGAAATAGGAGATACTTTCGGTAGGCTTGTCGCCTGTATCAACTCTGCCGACAAAGCTATAAAAGATTTCGATTTTGCGGGTGTTCGTTTCCTTATCCAGTTCGTGAATAAGAATACGGTCAATAAATTCATGGACGTTTTCGTAGGTCAGTTCGGTAATGGCGGTGTACTTGCATACCAGTGCGACAAACCTTTTCACGTCCGCGCTGCGCTCGGTGGCGTTGTCGATTTCCTGTGACAGCTCCGCAATCCTCCGGGTCAGCGTCTTTTTTTCTTCATCATAGCCGGAAGTCAGAAAAGCAAACTGTTCATCTGAAAGTTTCCCTAAAGCGTTGTCCTCGTAGAGCTTGCGGAATAAGATATTCAGCTCGTTCATACGGTTCTGTGCCTTGTCAAGCTCTTTGCGCTGCTGTGTCAGCGTCTTTTGTACTGCCTTTGCGCTGCACTCGTTGGCGGTTTCGATAAACTCCTGTTCATGCTCTTTCACATAAGACGTTACGCGCTGCAAGTCTGCAAGGACAAGTTCTTTCAATACGCTTTTGCGGATATAATGTGTAGTGCAGAGCATATCATTTCTTGCCCGGTTGCGGTAGTTGCCGCAAGTGTAGGCGTGTTTCCGTTCAAGCGTCCCGGCTCCGCGTACTGCATACATTTTATAGCCGCAGTCCCCGCAAAAGAGAAGCCCGGAAAACAGGTCGATTTCATCAACCTTTGTCGGGCGGTGCCGGGTGGCAATCCGCTTCTGTGCAAGTTCAAAGGTTTCTTCATCAATCAAAGGTTCGTGAGTGTTGGGGAAGAAATACCTTTTTTCCTCCGGGTTCTTTTTCGTCTTTTTCGACTTATAAGATACCTTGTAGGTTTTCCCGGTTATGGTATGCCCTAAATACTCTTTCCTTGTCAGAATGTCGTACAGCGTCTTATCCGGCCAGTTGTACCATGCGTTGAGCTGTGGGCGGGGGTGGCGGTTGCTTCCTGTTCTGCGGTAGCGCAGTTCCCCGACGGTCAGTATTTCATTGTCCCGTAGCCAGTTCTGGATTTCACACATACGGTCGCCCCGTACATACATTGCAAAAATCTGTTTTACGACGTGCGCCGTTTCCGGGTCGGGTATCAGATGATTGCGGTTATCCGGGTCGATAAGGTAGCCGTAAGGGGCTTCGCCGTTGACGCGCTCGCCTTTCTGCGCCTTTGCCTGTTTGACAGCCCGGATTTTCTTTGAAGTGTCGCGGGCGTAAAACTCGTTGAACCAGTTCCGCAGAGGGGTAAACTCGTTATCTTCCCTTGCTGTGTCTACACCGTCGTTAATGGCAATGTAGCGCACTTCGTATTCGGGGAAAACAATCTCTATCAGTTCCCCGGTTTTCAGATAATTACGTCCCAGACGGGAAAGGTCTTTTGTTATGACGGTCGCCACGTTCCCGGCTTCAACCTCATGCAGCATGGCTTGAAGCCCCTCACGCTCAAAGCTCACGCCGGAAAATCCGTCGTCTACGAAAAAGCGCGTGTTGAAAAAGTGGTGTTCGTCAGCATATTTCTGTAAAATCAGCTTTTGGTTCTGTATGCTCTCGCTTTCCCCGGCCTGCATATCTTCCTGGCTCAATCTGCAATATAAAGCGGTAATCTTGTCTGTCTGTAACATTTTGTCCTCCTTTCCGACGACAGACAAGCATGGTATTTGTACTGTCTATATTATACCACATACCGCTGCCTGTGTCATGTATAAAATGTGAAGAAACGCCCTATTTCCGGGCGTTTGTGGGGTTCAGCTCCATGTCTTTGCGAATGAGCTTTTTTATCTTTTTATCCAGTGTGTCCGTCGCACGTTCACTTGCGGACGAACATACAAGGTAAGTAACTTTTCCGATTTTATGCTCCGTTGTGGTAACGGGCGTTTGGTTTTGCGTCAAAGAAAATCCCCCTTTCTTTCGCAAACATATAATACAGTCTATGAATAGCAGCAAGTCCACTATTCAAGAAAACAAAGGCTTTAATCGGACGGTTATTAGCATAACCTCATGGGAATTTCACCCCCGCATGGTTCTCATGCAGCCCTACCCATTGCCTGCGACGCTCTTAACGCTCGGACTGTGGCTGTAAGGAAGTATCATTGTATATTCTGCGTGTCGTCGCCCGCAAGCCGCTACACTTGCTTTCCGGCGCGGTGTTGGTCGCTCGGCTGTCCGGGCGGGAATACTCCCACCGGGATAGCGTCATGGCGCACCCGCCGTATGGCTCGACGCAAAAGGAACGTATCCGATTTGCCCTATGCTGCGCCGCCGTTATCTTACGCCGCTTTCTTTTTCAAGGTTCAAAATGGCTGTGCTGCCTGCGTCAGCAGCGGAACGGAAAAGGGGGTAAGAGTGAAAGCGTCCCGCCGCCGTTGCGGTTATTCCTCTGTCCTAAAGGTGAGGACAGCCATCATCAGTTTTGCTTGCAGCCGTTCCCGAATGTCGTGGTCTACGCCGAAATAGACGTTCCCGCGCTCGTCGTACAGCTTCCGCATGGAGAGGCGGGCTATGTAGCCGCTGAAATGCTGCAAGACAATCTTCATAGCGTCCGGGTCGCCCTTTGTCGCTGCCACAATGACAGGATAGGGAACAAGGGCATTTTCCGGGTAGCCAGATTCGTTACCATTCGTCCCATTCATCAGCATTTTCCTCCAGATATTTTCTTAATTTCTCAAAAGAGCTTGTCCGCCTGTACTGTATCGTGCTTCTCGACGTATTGAACAGCTCCGCAATCTCGGTGTCGTTCATTCCCTCGAAATAATACAGCAATATGGCTTTGCGCTTTTCTTCCGGCAAAGTACGGATTGCTTCAAGAAGCAGCTTCGGCGTGATTTTCTTCCCGGCTTTCTCAAAGACGGTTTCAACAGTTTCCCGTTTGAAATATTCATCAAACGTATGAAGTTGTCGCGCTTCGTCTAAGGTCATGTCGGAAAAGGTCACTTCCTTTGCCTTGTGTCTGCGAAGCTCTCTATGAGTGTCGCACGCTTCATTGTGAAGTACCGTATTACAAAACTTCTGAAAAGCACACTGTTTGTAAAACTCCCTGCTATTAGGTTCCACATTCTCACCTCCTTTCTCGTTGGAAAGTTGGTGGTGCTTCCCCCTTTTCGCGGGGCAATACGGCGGTTTTCAAAAACGCCGAAGATTTTTTGAAATTTCTTCAAAAAATTTTTTGAGCAGCAAAATGCGCCCGTCCGAAAAGCCCGGACAGGCGCATAGGTATTATAAGTAGTATTTAGATGATTAGACAGTTCATATATAAAAGCGTAATTTCCCCCGGTGGTGGTCGGGCTTTTTTTAACAAGTCAATGACCGTCGGATTTTGTCGATACGCTTTGCGCTTCATGGCGGCTACCTCCTTTTAGCCGCCGTATCTGTTGGCGTTTGTGGCGTCATTCCTTTTCAGAGGATAGAAAGAAACGGCAGCCTTGATTTATTCAAAGCCGCCGCTGATAGACAGGGTAATGAGTTTATAGAAACGGCTTAATATTGGGGGATATAAAGAGAGCCGACAAACTGCGATTACTCGCAAGTTTATCGGCTCTGCGTCTGTGCGTCTGGCTCTTTGATAACTGACATATTCAGTTGCTTTACATTTATAAGCGTTTCCTGTTTACATTTCGGACAGAACAATGGGAAGTTTTCAAGTATCGTGTCGCCGCGTATCTTTACCCGCGTTTTGTTGCCGCATACCGGGCATAATAACCATTGTTCAGCTATCATAGCAAATCCTTGTTTTCCGCCCAAGTTGAAAGTGTTACACTTCCATGGTGCTAATTTTGTTAGAGAGTGCTTTTGTCAAAACGAAAGCAACTAATATACTTGCCGCCGCAATCACAAGAACAATAACGCTGTTAAATATCCCTCCTGCTAAAAGGATTTCAGACGCAAAGCTACCGAAAATACATGAAACAATCACGCCCACTATAATTGTTACAGAAGCGGATTTTCTCCAATATCCAAACCACAAAGATATTACCGCCAATGCAGCAGCTATTATAGAGTAAGCAATAAGCGATATTGCAACCCCGAATAGCGTTGACATTGTTATAGCTTCTTGACAAATAGGAACAAACGCTTCGGTGGTAAAGAATATTACAAAAGTAATCACTCCGCTAAACAGCATGGAAACAAATGTAAACAAAAATACAGTTATAACTTTTGCCAATAATACTCGGCTTCGCTTAACAGGGTATGAGAAAAGCAAAAAAACTTTTTTGCTTGCATATTCTTCAACAATAAATCTGTTATACATTGCCGACGATAAGATAGAAAAGCAAGCCGTAGCAACAACTAACGATAAGGTGGCTATGCCGTTATATGTAATAAATATCTGAACATCTGTATCAGAAGCGTCAAGATGTGGTATTGCAGCAAATAAGTAAACAAGACCTAATACTGCAAATGTAATTAAAAGTCCCGCAGTTATGTAGCCTTTCAATCGGTTACGCTTAATTTCAAGTTTTATTAAATTCAACATTATCTTTCCCCCTCTTTCACAATCGAAATGAAATATTCTTCAAGGTTAAATGAGTTGTCTTTTTTCAATTCCTGCAATGTCATTTCCCGCACAATCGCACCATTTGAAATGATACCGATTTTATCCGCTATATGTTCTACCTCAGATAAAATATGACTTGAAAAAAGAATAGTTATTCCGTCCTTTTCTACAAGGCTTTTGAATAAATCACGCATTTCACGAATACCTACGGGGTCAAGCCCATTAACAGGCTCGTCCAGTATAAGCAGTTTAGGTTGATGTACCATAGCACGTGCAATAGCCAAACGTTGCCTCATACCAAGTGAAAACTCCGAAACGGGCTGATTTCCGACGCTCTGCAATCCGACTTTGGATAAGGTCGTTTCCGTATCAGCTTTTTTAACACCCATATAGGCAAGATGTATGTTTAGGTTTTCTTTTGCTGATAAATGTTCGTAAAAAACAGGAACATCAATCATACTGCCGATATGCCGTAATATATCAGCTTTCTGTACTGTAACATCTTTTCCTAATACTTGAACCTCGCCCAAAGTAGGGGTTAATAAGCCGGTTAGTATTTTGAACATAGTTGTTTTGCCTGCTCCATTGATTCCTAAAAAGCCGTATATTGTTCCTTTTTCTACGGTTAATGAACATTTACGAAGCACCTCATTTTTTCCAAAGGATTTGCATAATCCTTTCGTGTGAATGGCTTGTTCTGTTGACATTAGATTTCCTCCTCGTATTTTGAATATTATATTGCCTTTTCCAGCTCCGTAGACGGCACATTACCAAGCAGAGCCGACAGTTTGCTCATAAATTCTGTTCTATCCATTCTTTAAACATTCCTCAAAGATACCGTTCAATTTGGCAGAATACCGATACCACTCGCTAATATACGGATTAAGCTGTGTTCTTCCTTTCTCCGTAATCCTGTAGTAACGCCTGTTGCGCCCCCCACATTCCATATCGTACACTTCCAGACACTCATCTTTCTGTAACCTGCGCAGAACTGAATATAGCACAGATTCGGAAATCTCAATGACCTGCCGTACCTCCTGTGTAATCTTATACCCGTATGTACCCTCTGGCTCATGGGATATCATAGCCAGCACAACGGCATCCAGCAATGCCGCACCTGTGTTAAAAACCATGCAATATACTCCTTTCCTGTTATTTATATATCTTATAAAGTTCTCTCCATGTGTGAACATATAAAAAATTATGTAAAAGGTATAATGTGCCTATGATAGTCTGCGCTTATAAACTTGTGCTGCTGCGGTAAACGCAATTATAATTATTGCTATGCACCAAGCAAGAGCTATCCACAAGCTGTTCCCCAAAGGCAAGCCAAGCGTCAAGGCACGAATACTGTCAATAATCGGTGTCATAGGCTGTATTTCTGCAAACCACCTAATACCGCCGGACATGGTATCAGTAGGAGCAAAGCCGGAACTGATGAAAGGCAAAATAAAGAGTGGAAACATTAAACCACTGGAGCCTTCCGGCGATTTTGAAATTAGTCCACATAGTACAGCAAGCAATGAAATCGCAATGTTTACTAAGATAAGCAAGGCTGCAACAATAAGCCAATCCACAAAGCCGCTATGTGGCCGAAAACCAAGGACAAAGGCAGTAATAATGATTACGGTGCTTGAAATTGTATTTCTCACTACTCCCGCGCCAGTATGACCTATCAGTACGGCAGATTTTGAAATTGACATAGAACGGAAACGGTCTATTATGCCTTTTGTCATATCTGTTGCGACGTTCATTGCCGAGTGTTGAGAAGCCTGCCCAAGACTTTGCATAATAATTCCCGGCACAATAAAATCAATGTAATTTAGGCTTCCCACATCTGCTATATTCCCAAATACCGTTCCAAACAGGAGCATTAAAAAGAACGGTGTTATTGTTGCCATCAACAATGCTTCGGGGTTTCGCAAAGAAATAAGCAGGCAGCGTTTAAACATTATCCAAGAGTCAAGAAATGATATACTTTTGAGTTTATGCACGATTATTTTCCTCCTTTTTCATCAGTCAACGCTAAAAACACTTCTTCCAAAGAGGGAAGTTTTTGCTCAAAGCTGTCAATCGTTATACCGTTCTCATTTAATAATGCCATTGCTTCGCTTGCTTGTTCTTCACTTTGAAAATTGAGTTGCGCGCCGCGCTGCGGCATTATCGTTTTTAGGTATTGCGGTGTCCCCTCTGCAAGTATCTTACCGCCATGAAGAATGGCGATATAATCCGCAAGATATTCTGCTTCTTCCAAATACTGTGTAGTAAGGAATACCGTTGTTCCTCCGGCAGCTAATTCTTTTACTAAATCCCACATGGCAATACGATTTTGAGGGTCAAGTCCAGTGGTGGGTTCATCAAGAAAAATAATTTGTGGCTTTCCCATAAGGCTCATGGCTATATCTAATCTGCGACGCATACCTCCAGAATAAGTAGATACTTTGCTGTCTGCTGCGTCCTGCAAATGGAAGAAAGACAACCACTCATTCACCTTGTTTTTGACATTGTTCAGACGTTTAAGCTGTCCGATAAGGTTTAGGTTTTCTCTGCCTGTCAAAACTTCATCTACCGCTGTGAATTGCCCTGTCAGACTAATGCACTCACGCACATAATATCCTTGACGAACCACGTCAAAGCCGTTAATGGTTGCTTTGCCGCTGTCCGACCTCATCAATGTAGAAAGGATTTTTACGACAGTTGTTTTCCCTGCGCCGTTTGAGCCAAGCAGGGCAAAAACACTGCCTTTACGGACAGTAAAGCTAACATCTTTCAAGACGTGATTTGCCTTATAAGATTTTTTTAATCCCGATACGTCAATCATAGTTTCTATCATATTACCCTCCTTAAATACATACGTATGTATGTTTTAGGTCTTAATTTAACTGCCTATATGGGCAGTTAAATTAAGACTTTATTCTTTTTCAAATTCGTGTTTGCCTATTTCGTCCAGAAGCTCTTTCATTTCTTTATCCATAAAGGGTACGCCCAACACTTGTCCCAACTGTTCGAGAAATGATACTTTATCGGAATACTCTTTGTAAGATACTTGAAATGTAAAAGGACTTAACCATGAAGCAATCAGCATAGAGATAACTTGTGCTGTTTGCTTTGGGTATTTTACGGAAATCGAACCGTCCGTATTTCCCTCAATCAACAGTTTTTCAACGTAGGGAGCTACTACATTTACTTGCGTGAGCATTTCGTTCTTAAAGACAACAGGGCTATCTGATAATTTTTTCATTTCTGCTCTTAAACTATCGCTCATATCCAAACGGGGCGTGAGGTCAAGTTTGAATACAAACCTAAGTTTTTCAAGGGCGTTTAGCTCTTTCTGCCTGTTAGCAAGGAGAAACGGATTGTTGTCATTAAAAGACTTATACATAACGCCAGAAATCAATTCTTCACGTGATTTGAAGTAATGATAAAATGCTCCGCGAGTTACGCCAAGCTCCTTTACAACATCTTCAACATTGACATTTTCTAATCCCTTTTCGGCAAAAAGACGTGTGGCTGTTTCTAATATCTCCTGTTTCGTTTTTTTATCAGAACGTGGCATACAATCACCTCCAAAACATACGTATGTATGTTTTACCCATTATAGCTCTTATTCTTTGCGTTGTCAATAGACTTCAAGGAAAAGGTTACAAGTATATATGCTTTATTTTGACTAACTAATAGAACTGTGTAGACATATCCAAAAGGAAAGGTGAACAGTAAAATGTAATAGGGTGAATAACTATGGCAAAAAGACCAGTACCAAAATACGACTTCAAGGCTTTTGGGGCAGCTATAAAGGCGGCGCGGACAGGGCGCAAGGAGAGCCGCAAGAAAGTAAGCGACGAAATGTTTATCTCGCCGCGCTACCTTGCGAACATTGAGAATAAGGGGCAGCACCCAAGTTTACAGATTTTCTTTGAGCTTATGCTCCGCTACAATATATCCGTAGACCAATTCCTGTTAGACACGCCCGCCGCAAAGGACACAAAGCGGCGGCAGCTCGACGCGCTTCTTGACGGTATGAGCGATACGGGCATACGGATTGTGACCGCAACGGCAAAAGAGATTTCCGAAGTCGAAAAAGAGGGCGAATAGGAATGTCCGGCTTAAAACTGAACAGTATTTAGAGAGCGTTGTAATCTTTTTTTGAGATTGCAGCGTTTTTCTTTTGCGTAAGTTTGGCAAAATCGCTTTTTCTCCGTAGTAAGGGATAAGAGCCTAAAGGATAAAAACATTCGTAGCAAGCATAGGAAGCGGGTACCCACTTCCGTATTTTCCCCCTCCCGCGCTGCGGCGCGTCGGTTGAAAATGGCTTGTTGGGAAGTGTCCCAAACCCTCGGAACGGAAAGGAAAGGAGCGAAGCAATGGACGGACGGAAAAGAACAGTACAAATCAAATTCAGAGTGACGGAAGCGGAACGGGATTTAATACTGGAAAAAATGAAGCTCGTACCCACCCGGAACATGGCGGCGTATCTGCGGAAGATTGCCATTGACGGGTACATCATTCAGATAGACCACAGCGACATTAAGGCAATGACCGCAGAGATACAGAAAATCGGTGTCAACGTCAACCAGATAGCGCGCCGCGTAAACGCGACGGGGAACGCATACCAAGAGGACATAGAGGAAATAAAGGGGGTGCTTGCGGAAATATGGCGGTTACAAAGATTAAGCCTATTAAAAGCACCCTAAGCAAAGCCCTTGACTATATCGAAAACCCGGACAAGACGGACGGAAAAATGCTTGTGTCCTCTTTCGGCTGCTCCTATGAAACGGCAGATATTGAGTTTGAATATACATTGTCGCAAGCACTCCAAAAGGGGAACAATTTAGCCTTTCATCTGATACAGTCCTTTGAGCCGGGGGAAGTAGATTATCAAAAAGCCCATGAAATCGGAAAGCAGCTTGCCGACGCAGTAACAAAGGGGCAGCATGAGTATGTACTCACGACGCACATTGACAAAGGACACGTCCACAATCACATTATTTTCTGCGCCGTAAATTTCGTAGACCACCACAAATACAATTCCAACAAAAGGAGCTATTACGGCATACGGAACATGAGCGACAAGCTGTGCCGGGAAAATGGCTTGTCCGTCGTTGTTCCCGGCAAGGGCAGCAAGGGAAAAAGCTATGCAGAGTACCAGGCAGAAAAGACGGGTACAAGTTGGAAAGGCAAGCTAAAAACCGCCCTTGACGCGCTTATCCCCCAAGTTTCCAGTTTTGAGGAATTGTTGCAGCGGTTACAGGCGGCGGGCTATGAGATAAAGCCGGGGAAATATGTTTCATGCCGCGCCCCCGGACAGGAACGCTTCACCCGCCTAAAAACCCTCGGCGCAGACTATACAGAGGAAGCCATAAGGGAACGGATAGCGGGCAGACGGGCAAGGGCAGCGAAAGCCCCCAGAGAGCAGCGCGGCGTTTCGCTGCTTATCGACATTGAGAACAGTATCAAGGCAGCGCAGAGCAAAGGCTACGAACAGTGGGCGAAAATCCACAATCTGAAACAGGCAGCAAAGACCATGAATTTCTTGACGGAACACAAGATTGAACAGTACGCGGATTTAGTCAGCCGGATTGAGGAAATGGTAGCGGAAAGCGGACAGGCGGCAGACGCATTGAAGGACGCGGAAAAGCGGCTTGCGGACATGGCGGTGCTTATCAAGAATGTTTCCACCTACCAAAAGACAAAGCCCGTCTATGACGCATACCGCAAGGCAAGGAACAGGGAGAAGTACCGCGCCGGACAGGAACAGGCGATTATCCTCCAGGAAGCCGCCGCAAGGTCGCTGAAAGCGGCGGGTATTGTGAAGCTCCCGAACCTTGCCACGCTGCAATCGGAATATGAAGCTCTCCACGCGCAGAAAGAAGCCCTTTACGCCAACTATGGGAAGCTGAAAAAGAAAGTCCGGGAATATGACATTATCAAGCAGAACATTGACAGCATTTTACAGGCAGACAGACAGCCGGAACGGGAAAAGGAAACAGAGCGCGGATAAGGATAGAAAAATCCCCGCCGCTGTGCTATGATAGGGCTATCAAATATAGACAGGAGCATTGAAGCATGGAAAACCAGAAAATGCCGGAATATGAAACCATACGCGCCGCCGTTGCCGGGGAAAAATGGGCGGTGGAGAAAGTCGTGGAGTGCTACAAGGACGAAATCGACAGGCTATCGACGGTAGCGGTCAGACAGCCGGACGGAAGCACGAAACAGGAAATCAACGAAGATATGCGCCAGTCTATCACAAAGAAGCTGATAGAAGCCCTCCCGCAGTTCCCGCTTGAAGAAATGGAAAAGGGAAATGTCAGATAGGCAAAAAAAGAACAGGACGCGGAAGCCAGTATATGACTTCCGCGCCCTGTCTTTTTATGGGTGCTGTTTTCGTGAATGTTACGCAGTAGAACGCCATTTTCGGGGGTAAAGGTATAAAGTATCGCCTATCCGGTTTTCACGCCCGGAAAGCCCTGTAAATCAAGGGATTTTCTGCGCCTACTGCGTAACAGGGGCGCGTCTTTTCCTCATGCGCTCGGCGGCTTGTCTGCGGGTGATACGTTTCCGGCAGACGGGGCAGTATTTGACACTGTTAGAGGTTGACGCAAAGAACGCGCCGCACTCGGTACACTTCTTCTTGTCCCCTGTCTGGTAAAGCTCCGCATAGAGCAGCCTGTCGGCGGGAAGCACCGCAACCCGGAACCACTTGCAGAGAAGCGAATAGGAAATGAGCTGCGGACAAACGCACTCGTCCCCGTCGTCCAGTAAGATACAGTTCCCGTTATCATAGTTGCAGCACGTCCGGCGCACAAGGGCGTTGACTTTCCGGCTCTGGGGCGGCGTCAGCCGCTTAACCCCGTTCATACTTCATCAGCGGCGTAAATGGGAAGCTCCGCAAATTCCGCTTCGGTCAAAGCGTCCACTTTGGAAAGGGTGCGCTTTGCAAGCTCCCGCATATCCGCGTCCATGTAGGGCAGTGCGGCGTTGACATTCTCAATCAAAGCCCGCTTGCCGCCCTCGTTGTAAATGCTCAAAAGGTTTGTTTCTTCAACAGTCAGTCTAATCATGCTCATACCTCCATATCGTGATTTTTTGTTTTCGCCGCCGCCTTTTTCGGGGCGGTCTTTGCCTTGTCTGCTTTAAGCTGCGCCCGGATAGAGGGGCGGGGCCTCCTTATCTCCCTGTCCCGGTTCTCCCCCTTGTCAATCAGCGCATACGTCCCATGTCTGCCCTCGATTTTGGAAAAGGAAAGTGTCTTGTAGGGCAGCATGGAGAAAAGGCGGTCAGTGTCCTTTGTGGCTGCAAGCCGCATGAACGCCGGGGAAAGCTCTGCCATGAAATGGGTCTTGTTCGGGCTGTTCGGCTCGTAATGCCGCTTCATTTCCCGCACAATGCGCCGCGCTTCCGTTTCAATCAGCCCGTCCCGCAAAGCGGCGATATGCGCCTTGAAGTCCCCCGGTGAAAGCTGCTCCCGGCTGCGCCGTTCTTCCTGTAAGAGCGATTGCAGCGCGTCCGGGTCGTTGGGTAGGGCTTCAAAGCGTTCAAACTTCCCAAGCTGCGGGTCTGGGTTGCCGTTGAAGAACCGTCCGGCGGGTATCTCCCTTTCCCCTCGCTCATAAATCAGCTTCACCGTATCGGCGGGCAGCTCCTTTTCCTTGACACGCTCATAATGTTTAGCGTAGTCCAGTTCGTACAGATTGCCCTTGATTTTCCCGCGCTCCTTTCCCGTCAGCTCGATTGCATAGGCAAGGACGCGGTCGCTTGTCTGCTCCATGTAGAAACGCCATGTGTTGTGGGGCGCGGTGTCTTTGAGGAAAACGTCGCGCTCCCGGAAACAGTGCGTCCCGGACGGGCGGCAGAACCACAAAAGGGTCTTGTCCTCCCTGTGGGGGCTTGCCGCCGCCTTTGCGATAATCTCTTTGTCAATGTCTAAGTCGCTCTGGTAAAAGCCTGTGTTCTGCTTCATAATCGCTTCAAGGGAAGCGAACAAATCCACGTTTTCAAATTTGCTCTGTTCCGGCATGGGTCAGCTCCTTTCCAAGTCCTGTGACTTCTGCTTTGCGTTTTTCTTCTGCGCCTTTTCCTTGTCGGCTCTAAGCTGCGCCCGGATAGAGGGCTTCTTTTCCGGCTTCGTTCCCTTGCCGCGCTCCTTGTCGGCTTTGACTGCATTAGCCAGGTCAACAAGGGAAATCTGCTCGCCCGCCTTTACCTTTGCTTCCAGTTCGTCAACGGTGGGGGTGTTGTTGATGATACCGTCAATCATGTTTCCGTTCTGCTCTATGGTCTGCTCGGCGGTTTTCAAGGGATTGTCCCGCTGCGCCTGTTCTGCGGCAACAGCAAACGCCCGCGTCCCATTCCCCATAATCAGATACTTTCCGTCGTCCGACTGGTGGTGAAAGCCATATCCGGCGGCTTCTATCTGCTCCCGGCTCATGGCGGTTACATGGAAAGTCCCTCTCGGTGTTTTGACAGTTTCGCCCGTTTCCAAGTCGTCCGGGGTAAGCTGCTTTTGCTCCTGTAAAAACTCCGGCACTTCCCGGAAACCTATACTGTCAACGAAATGCGCCGCGTCCTGTCCGTCCTGATGAAGCACTACCACGTCCGAAACGGAAAGGCTGTGTCCCTTAAAATCTTTGGGGTGGTCGATATTGAAACGGGTGTAAATATCTTCAAGGGAAGTTTCCGGCGCAAGGGGCGCGGAATAGACAAGCTCATAGTTCGCCCTGTCAACCACATTTCCCGCCGCCTGCAGGCGGTCGTAAGGCTCAAAGCGGAAATCCCTTGTTTCGTCCCCGCCCTTTATCTGGTAAATGGAAAAGGTGTCTTTGTCCTGTCCGGCGGTCTGCGCCGTTTCCTGTGCCTTTGCGTAAAGCTGCTTTATGTCGCCCTCGGTCAGCTCGCCGCTTTTGAGCTGCCCCATAAGCTCGCGGCATTTCTCCGGCGTTCCCGTATAAAGCACGTCGCCCATTTTCGCCCGCCCGTTCTCCTGTGTCACATAGGCTTGCAAGAGGTAGCTGTTATCCCGGCTGTCGCTGTAAGGGTTCCGGCGTACTCTGTAAATCGTTTCCGGGGTAAAGGCTTCTTTCGGGGCTGTGCCCGCTTTTTCCTGTGCGCCGGATTTTCCCGGTGCGGCTGCTTCCGGCTCCGGCTTCTCTTTTCCGGCTGTATCTGCCTTTGACGGGGCTTCCGGCTGCGGCTGTTCTTTCGGGGCTGCCTTTTCCTCTCTGGTGGGCTGCTCCTGTCCGGCGGTCTGCTCCTTGTCCTGTGCCTTTTGCAGCTCCGCAAGATTTTCGTCTATTGAATTGATAATCTCGGCGGCTGCGCTGCGTATCGTTTCAAGGGAGCTTTTCAGCTCGGACAGCTCCCGCCCGCTGCTCCACCCGGCGACATAGCCGAAAGAGTAGTCCGACGTGTCAAGCCCGTAATGTTGGCAGACGGTATAGGCGACGCTTTCCGCTTCGACTTCGCGGGTGCGGCGGTCAATGTGGGGCTGCTGCTCGTCCTTTGGCGCGTTGAGGTCAATGTCGTGCAGCTTCGCATGGGCGATTTCGTGAATAGCGGTCTTTAAGGTCTGTAATTCGCTCATGCCCTCGTTGATAGCAATGCGCTTGTCCTCCAAGTGGTAGTAGCCATGAGAGCCGCCCTCGATATTCTCAAAGGCGATAGGAACGGGGGAAGTCTTTTCAAGGGCTGCGAAAAAATCCTTGTAGCGGTCAACGTCGCCTGTCAGCTCGTCAACGGCAATGTCCGGCAGCTCCTTTCCCTCGGTCTGGGAAACGTCAAAGACGGATACCACCTTGTAGGCGGGTATGGTGACTTCCTTTTCCTCGGTGACAGGCTTCCCGTCCTTGCCGATTATGGGCTTCTGCGTGTGCGGGTCGATTTTCTGCATTTCCTGTTTGATTTTATAGGGCGACGGGGCAATGATTTTAATTCCCTTTTGCCCTTTCATCACGTTTCGCTCAAAGTTGTTCTTCCAAGCGGAAAAGCCCGCCACAAGGGAAGCGTCCGGCTTCTGCATGGCGATAAGGACGGTGTTTCGGAAGCTGTAATTATGGAATTTTGACATGACTTTCAGATATTCCTTGTAACGCTCGCTGTCAAAGAGTTCCGCAATACCCTGTTCCAGACGGTCGGTAATCTCTTTTAATTTCTCGGCGGGCTTCTCGCTCGTCAGCACGATAGGGATAACCGGGCGCGGCTCCTGTGGCTGCTCTGCGGTCTGTGCGGTTCTCTGTCCCGGCGCGGCTGCGTCCATTTCTACCTTTTCCGGGTCGGGGCGTGACCGCTGCGGGGGCTGCGGCGTTACCCGGTATTCCTGTGGCACGTCGCGCCCGTCGTACCATTCTGTAAAGGTGTTGCGGTTGTTGTAGATATAGCCCTTTTCGGTAAACATACCGTCGTCGTTAATGGAAGCGTCCCGCCCGTATTCCTCATACATGAAATACCGTTTCACTTCGTCGGATAGCTCCGGTTCTTCCAGTTCATCAACCAGATAATGCCCGTATTCTTCTTCACTGTGGACGGACGGATAAAGCCAGTAGCAGTCAAGGTTTTGTGCAAGGTTGATGATGTCCTGTAAGCTGTCGGCATGGTCGCCGTATTCAATGGCTGCAATGAATTTCTCCCGGTCGTCGTCAAACTGCATTTCCAAGAGCTTCCCTAAATAGTTCAGCTCGTCGGGGTGGGAATACTCGCTTAAATGTTCCGTCAAGCCGGGGATAGGGGATTGAAATTCTGTGAAATGCCATTCCTCGTAGTGCTTGAAGTCAATCCCGATACGGTCAAAGACTTCTTTCAGATGTTCGGCAGTCGTGGGGAACGTCACCCATTCGCCCGCGGGTCTGCCCTCGGTGTACTTCCCAAGATTGGAAAGATAGCCGCTTAAAATCGGTTCTGCCATTTGTCTGCTCCTTTCTTCGTTCATCATGCGGTGCATAAGCTCGTAATCTTCGTAGCTCTGTCTACCGTCAAATACATAGGGGTCAAAATCCTCCCCGTCCCGGTAGGGCTTTTCGGAAAAGGGAAGCCCCGCTTCATGGGCTGCGGCTCTCGCTTCCTCGATAACCTCCGGGGGAAGCCTGTCGTCATGCGCCCCGATAAAACCGTCAATGTCGTTCATGCTGTTTTCGTAGTGGTAGCGCACTCCGGCGGTCAGCTCGTCAAGGCTCATGTCCCCGCCTAAATGCCCGCAGTAATAGCCGTTTAGGATAACGGCGGCGGGGTCGGTGCTTTTGATTTCCTCTAACCGGCTCCTGTCCTCCGGGTAGAGCGTGTCGTCCATATCAAGATGAAAATATTCCGCGTTCCATGAACGCCCCTGTTTCCAGAACGCTACCCACGCGATACCGTCCCTAAGCTCGTCTTGATAGTCCTTTACGGTGTCCCGTAAACTTGCCATAAATGAAAACCTCCTTTCTCTGCGTCAGCGTCATAAGCTGCATTTTTTGGCTGCATAGCCTACTACGGTACACACGCATTTCTGCCAAAGATTTATGAAAATTTTCAGAGGGTGAAGCCCTCCGCAAAAAGAGGGTTTGGGAAACTTCCCAACAAGCAAAATCCCCGTCCGGCGCGTCAGCGGCAGGACAGGGATTTACGGAAGTGGGTACCCGCTTCCTATGCTTGCTATTCAAGTTTTTAGTTCTTCTGCACTTCGATACGGTAGTTGACGTATTTCCCGCCAGTGTCAGCCAAAACGATAGTTCCGTCGTAGGTCTTGTCTGTTTTCGGGGAGTAGAGCTTCTTCACATTCGCCTTGCCGGATTTAAGGAGCGCGGCGGCAATCTTCGCGGAAAAAGCGGTCTTGCGTTCCTCGAAAAAGCGGTCGTTCTTCCACATGACAAAGGCACATTCTTTGTTGCTGCAATAATAGTTTTTCTTCCCCTCATGGACGGGGGAACCGCAACGGGGGCATTTGCCGACAGAGGGCTTTTCCTCCTGGAACAAATCCTTTTTCCCGTCCAGTGCTGCGGCGTGTGTCTGCACAAGCTCCCGCGCCATAGCTTCAATGCCGGACAGAAATTCGCCGGGGTCTGCGGCTCCCTTTGCTATCTGCGTCAGATTGTTTTCCCATTCTGCGGTAAGCTGTGGGGAAGTGAGCATATCCGGCAGAATACAGATAAGGCTGTTCCCGTTTTTGGTAGGGATAAGCTGCTTCCCCTTGCGCTCCGCAAAGCCGCCCTTTACCAGTTTTTCAATGACGGCGGCGCGGGTGGCGGGAGTGCCAAGCCCCCGGCGTTCCGCGTCCGGGTCGGTGTCCCCGTTCCCGGCGCGTTCCATAGCCGACAAAAGGCTTGCTTCGCTGTGGGGCTTCGGCGGCGTTGTGGTATGCTCCGTTACTTTTGCGGCGGGGTTAGGAAAGCCCTGTCCCTCGGAAAGCTCCGGCAGCGTCACGTCTGCATTTTCCCCGTCCTCCGCTTCGGGCTTATCTTTCAGCGTCGCCCGGTATCTGCGTTCAATCTCTTTCCAACCGTCCGAAAGCACCGTCTTTCCTTTTGCGGTGAAGTCTGTCCCGGCGCATGAGAAAACCGCCGTAACCGCTTCATAAATATGCGGCTCGGCGGTGGCAAAAAGCAGACGCGCCCCCGCAAGGGTAAGGATATTTTTCTCGCTTTCCGGCAGCGCGTCCGGGTCAGCCTTTGCAAGCTCCATAGTGGGAATGATTGCGTGGTGGTCTGATACTTTTTTACTGTCTGTTACCTTTGCAACCTCCGGCGTGAAGCCCAAGCCCTCCATAAAGGAAAATTTCTCACAAAGCAGCTTGATAATGCCCGCTGCGGTGCCGCCCATGTCGTCAGTAAGAAAGCTGCTGTCCGTCCTCGGATAAGTCAACAGCCGCTTTTCATAAAGGGATTGTGCAAGGTCAAGGGTCTGCTTCGCGGTGTAGCCGAAAATGCGGTTCGCTTCCCGCTGCAAAGAGGTAAGGTCAAAGAGCTTCGGCGGGGCTGCGGTTTTCTTCTCTCTGGTAAGGGAAACGCATACCGCCGTTTCTGTTTCGCAAGCCCCTTTCAGCGCGGCGGCTTCTGCCTTGTCTGAAATCCTTTCGCTTGCCGCTTCCGCGCCGGATAAATCAAGGCGCACATGATAATATTTTTCTTTCTGGAAATGGGAGATAGCCGCGTCCCGGTCGGTAAGCATTTTCAAGGTCGGTGTCTGGACGCGCCCCACGTTCAAGGTCTTTCCATACAGGCAGGAGAAAAGCCGGGTGGCGTTAATGCCGATAAGCCAGTCAGCCTTTGCGCGGCAGAGGGCAGACGCAAAGAGCGCGTCATAGTCCCGCCCGTCTTTGAGGGAAGCAAAGCCCGCCTTGATTGCCCCGTCCTCCATTGAGGAAATCCACAAGCGGCGCATGGGCTTCTTGCAGTCCGCCGCTTCGTAGACAAAGCGGAAAATCAATTCTCCCTCGCGCCCCGCGTCACACGCATTTACCACTTCGGAAACGTCGGCGCGGTGCATAAGCTCTTTAATGGTTTTGAATTGCTTCCCCTTGTCCGGGTCAACGGCGTACTGCCATTCCTCCGGTAGAATGGGTAAGCTGTCAAGCTGCCATTTCCTGTACTGTTCCCCGTAGGCGGCGGCTTCCGCAAGCTGTACCAAATGCCCGACACACCATGAAATGAGGTAGCCGCCGCCCTCGATAAATCCGTCTTTCTTTCCCTTAATGCCAAGCGCGGCGGCGATAGTCTGCGCCACGCTCGGTTTTTCTGCAATCACTAATCTCAATTTGATTTCCTCCTTATTGTTTTAATTGAATTGCCATTGTATAATAGTTTTAAACTTTATGAAGAGGTGATTATATGGCTGATAAAATGGATATAGGGTTATTCCGTTCGATGGTACTAAGTAATGAGTTTCAAGATATAAGTAATGATTTTGCAAAATTTGATACTCAAAAATGCACTTTCTATTATGATGAGTCAAATAATATTCGCAAATTGTGGCTAAATACCAATAGCTTTAATGCCCCCATAGATAGTGATTTTGTTTTGGGTGGAGTAATGCACTTTGGAGATGCACCATCTGCTGATATAGATATATTAAAAAAGGAATTACGTTTACAAAAATCAGCAAAAGAAATTAAGTTCAAACACATAAGTAGAGCAAAAACCTTTTTAGAATGTCTAAATGAGGATAAAGTATTGCGCTTTTTTCAATGGCTTGATGATAGCGGTCTTTATATTCACTATTCAAATGTGAATAATTTGTATTTTGCTATTGTAGATATAATAGATAGTATTGAAGAACCGGGATATATCCCTTTTGTCTTTCAAATGAAAAATGAATTATATAAACTGGTACATACTCATTACGACGATTTTTATAAATTACTTATCAAATGCAATTACCCTAACATTGATATAAAAAATATTGCTCCGTTTTATGAGCATATACTTGATTATATTGATAGTGACTATTCCGAGCTTCCATTTGATTTAGAGGTTCTCCGACAAGGATTAAAAGTTGCTCGAAAGCAAAGCGAATTAGCTTTTCTACAAGGCAATCCAGAGAAAACGATTCTTGACAATTATTCCTCTTTTTATATTCGCCCAATAGGTGTATTCCCGTTTGCCAAACATATTTTTGACAATGAATATAAAATTGAAGAAATATTTGAAAAATATGAGTTTTATAACGGAGATAGTAAGGTGAAAAACTATTGTTTTGCTAATTCAACAAGTAATCCTTATATACAAATTTCAGACTGTGTTGTTGGTCTTTTAGGGAAATATTATACTTATATAAACAGTCTTAATCTATTTCAAGCACAATGCTTATTTAAGACAATTTCTGAAAAACAATTAAATGCACTAAGATTGTTTGCAAAACTTATTATAAAGTCGGAAACTTTAAGCAAATTGCTGCTCAATTCCGTAGAAAGTATTGAAGAACGTGAAATAGGGGGCTTTATTCTCCAAAGTGCTTTACTCAAATAAACACTTATTTCTTTTCAATAAGTTTCTTGATACAGTACCCCAAACAGGGCTGCTCATGGTTGTAGGGGCAGCCCTTGCAGCGTAGGGGAACGGAAGCGGGCGGCGCATTGTCACGCCGCCCGCCCGGTCTTTGTATCATCATCTTTTCAAAGGGATTGTCGGTAAACAGGGTCATGCTTCCTCGTCCTCCTGTTCTTCATCAGAAAGCCCGTCCCCCTCGTCCGGCTCCGGCTCGTCCTCGTCGTAATCGTCAAAATCGAAATCTTCAAGGTCGGTGCCGCCCTTGACGTTTTGCTTCGGCTTCATAAACTTAAAATAATAGAGTGCGCCCCCGCCGCCAAGAAGTGCCACGACAAGGAAAAGCACAAGCCCGCCCGCATTGCCTTTTTCTTTGGGCTGCTCCGGCGGTTCTTCGGTTTCCGGCTCCGCTTCCTTGCCGCTGCAAGCGGTCATGTTCTCCTTGCAGACGGGGCAGCTCACATTTACTTTCCCGGCTTCGCATTTCTCGGTGCAACTGCAAACGGCGGGCGGGGCTGCTTCGGTGCTTCCGTCCTCCATAAGTGCTAAGAGGTCGGCTTCGTCTACTTGATTAAGGAAATGTACAGTATTCTCGCCCTCGTCGTCCCGGTCAATGAGGATATAAAAGTAATTGCCGTTTTTGGTCGTTACGGTGATAAGCTGCTTGTTGCCGCCGAAATCGTCTACAAGGGTCGCGTTCCCGTCCGGGGTAAGGGGTTCTTCCTTTTGGGGTTCCTCGTAGATAACGCCGCTGTCGTCAGTAGCGTCCTCGCCCTCCGGGGTCTGTGCAAAAGCGGTGACGGAAAAGCCGCCCGAAAGCATAAGGGCGGCGCAAAGTGCGGTCAAGGTTCTAAGGATTTTCTTATTCATTCTCGGTGTCCTCCATTTCTTCGGTGTCATGGTCTGCGGGTTCTGCGGGGTAGCCCGGCGCGGCTTCCATGCCCGGAATACCGCCCCCGGAAAGCATAGCGGAAAGCTCATGAGGGGAAAGGCGCATGGAGCGCACAAGCTGTACGATTTGCAGGTTTTCCGCTTCGGTTTTCTGCGCTTCAAGCCCCCTTAATTTGTTCTGGTACTCGGTGATTTTCTCGCGGGTCTTTGCAATCTCCCTGTCGATACGTTCAATCTTGTTCATAGCCATAAATAAATTTCTCCTTTCTTTGCTCAAAAATATGTTAATTCCAGTTCATCAGCCCATATCCTTTGATACAGGAGTAATTAACGGGGTAGCTCTTTATCTTGCAGGCGTCGCCGGAATTGCCCTCGACGGTATAGACGCGCTCCCCGTCCGTCCCGATAACAAGCCCTACATGGTCTGCGCTCCCGTCCCCGTCCCAGTCGAAAAAGATAGCGTCGCCGGGGGCGATATTCTCATAGCCCCTCGCGCCCCATTGCCCGCGTGACTGGAACCAGGGTACGCCCTGTGACTGGCACCCGGCAAAGCGCGGCTCGCTTTTCCCGGCTTGATTGTAGCACCATGAAACGAAACAGGCGCACCATTCCACGCGGCTGTTAAATCCGTACCAGCTCCAAAAGGGTCGCCCGCCCACGTTGCCGACTTGCCGCTTCGCAAGGTCTACAACGGCGGTGTTGCCGGGGCGTGTGCCGTTTACAAGCTGTACGCCGCTTAAATCCTCGGACGCGCCCATATCGGGGGAGCCGCCGCCGAAAATCAGCGGTTTGTTGCCGCTTGTTTCCAGATAGACGCGGTACATTTCAAGCTGCTGTGGCGTTAGAAGTTCCTCCGCAATCTCGGAAATGGGCTTGTTCGTCAGCTTCACGTTGAGGATATGGTACTCGTAGGGTACTTCCTCGGTGGTCGTTTCCCCGGTTTCCGGGTCTGTGCTTGTTTCTGTGCGGTAGCGGATTTCCGTTTCTTCCGTCAGCGTCAAAGTGTACTGCATGGCAAAGACGCGGTTTAATTCTGCCTGTGCGCTCTGCGGGGTGTAGGTCTGTAAAAGGGCGGTGAGGTAGGACGCTAAGTCATGGGGGTTATGCCCGATACTGTCAAGGTCATAGCGGTATTCGTCATAGCCGGGGTGGGTGCTTTCGATATTGTCAATCTGCTGCTGAAGCTCGTTTTCCTTTGCGGCATAATTATTTTCCGTCGCCACAAGGTCGCTGTCCTCCGACGTGTAGGAAGTCCCAAGTATGCCGTTCATCAAGCCGGAGAACATGGAGCCGCAAGAGGAAAGCCCCGCCGATACCATGATGAATAAGAGCAGCGCGGCAACGGCGATACATACGCCCGCCGGGTGCCGCCCTACAAAAGCGATTGCCTTTTTTGTTTCCTCGGCGGTCTTTTTTGCCGCCTTGCGGGTGTTCTCTGCGGCTTTCTGCGCCGTTTTTACGCCGCCTTTCCTTGCCGCCTTTGCATACTGCCGCTTGATTTGCTGCTTCTGCATAAAGCGGGAAAGGGGATTGCCCGCAATCTGCGGATTGTCATGCAGGGCTTTGTGGTACTGGAAATCCACATTCGCCTTGAACGCCGCTTTCTCTGCCTTTGCCGCCGCCCGGTAAGGTTTCAGCTTGTGGCTGTGGTAGCCCTCCTTGACTTTCCGCGCCCCGTACTTTACGCCGCGCTCTGCCAGTTCTTCGGATTTGTGCGCCCCCTCAACGCCGGAATTGTCCTTTTCAACGGAATGTATCTTGTTGTGGACGAAAATACCCGCTTCCTGTGCGGGGCGGGATAGCGGGTTATTGTGGGGCTTGTTCTTTCCTATGGGCTTTTCCTGTTCCTCAAAATGTAGGCGGGTCTTGCCTTTCCCGGTGGCTTCGTCAAAGGTGCGCTCCTTGACAAGTTTCTTTTCTTTGGGGATAGCCGCCTTTGCAGCGTCCAGACGGTCAGCGGCTTTGTCCGATTTACGGATATACCTTTCAAGCTCCGGCGTTGCCCGTTCCTCGTCGGTAAACTGCAAGCGGGAAGATTTTTCTTTTGCTGTGGCTTCTGCCTGTGCTTTCCTCGCCGCTTTTTTACTCGCCTTTCTGGTACGCGCCCCGTCGATACGCTCCAAGACGCGCTCGGCTGCGGCGGTGTCCTGTTCCCGTTCTGCCCCCGGCGCATGGGGAAGCGGCGGCGCGGCGGCTGTGGGCGCGGGAGCTGCGCCGCCCGGTAGGGGCTGCGCTGCCTGTTCCGGCGGCTGCGGTGCCTCGGTCTTTGCAAAGTCCGCGTCCCTTATCCGCTTGCTGATACGTTTCTTTTTCCCGGTGGCGGCGTTTACCTCGACAGCCCCCTCGCGGGTCATTTTCAGCATGGTCTTGTCACTGGATTTATACTGTTTCATGGTCTGCCACCTCCTTTTCCCAGACGCACCATTCCGAACATTTCCCGGTTTCCATGTCCGCGATATATTTTAAGATTGGGTAAACCTGTGCCGGCACTACGGCGTTCCCAAGCGTTTTTAGGCGTTTTGACCTGTCCTTTGTGTTCGGGGACAGCCGGGGAATATCCGTAGGCTCTATGCACCAGAGGATATTTCCGTCCACCCCTGTGGGAAGCCCATCAGCCATTCCACCCATTCCGGGTTGAAGCGCAGGGACGGGTCTGTTACCGGCGTCAGAAAATAGATTGTTTCCGAAAGCCCCGCCGACCAGTACCTCCCGTCCCGTTTCTTCCGGCGGAACGCCCCGTTTGGGGATATGCTTATCCGTTCCGTCCTTGTCCTTGAGCCTGTGTCGGCGGCAAGGGGAGTAGGAAACATCAATCCCCACGATAAAAGTTCGCTTGCGTTCATGCCATGCGCCGACGGCACAAGCAGGAAATACGAATGTCCAAACAGCATATCCCGCTTTTGCCAGGTCAATGAGCGTTTTGTGGAACCCCATATTGATGAAGTTAGCAACATTTTCGCCAAGCACATAATGGGGCCGGAGTTCGTTAATGACGCGGCACATTTCCGGCCAGAGGTAACGGGTGTCCTCAAACCCCTTTTTTGGCCCGATACTGGAAAAGGGCTGGCATGGGAAGCCGCCGGAGAGCAGCGTGAGTTCTTTTTTTCCTGTCCGTTCATAGAAAGCCTCCTTTGTCAGAGTGTGTATATCTCTGAAACGTGGAACGTCCGGCCAGTGCTTTTCCAATACTGCGGTTGGGTAATCCGCCCATTCGCACTGGCAGACGGTTGTGAAGCCTGCGGCTTCGGCGGCTATGTCTATGCCGCCTATCCCGGTAAACAGGCTTAAATGTGTCAGTGGTTTTATATTTTTTTCGTTTTTTATCATGCTTCGCCCACTTCCTCCGGCTTCGTCGTCATTACCCGGTAAAGCTCGGTGTCTTTCGGGAAGCGGTCAACAAAGGGCAGCACCACGTTTCCGTAGAAGATAAGCCCCTCGCCCGCTTCGGTGTGGGTGACATATTTCATCTGCTGCGGGGAGATGTTTAACTGCTTTGCAAGGATAGCCCGGTCGCCCGCCGCTTGATTGAGCATGAGGACAAAATCAGAGTTTTCAAAGATATTCTCCACTTCGCGGGAAGCAAGCAAATCTTTGACGTTCTGCGTAATGGCTGTGGGTATGCCGCCCCATTTTCTGAAACGCTTCCAGATTTCAACGGAATAGGCGGCGGTCTGTTCCTCTTTCAAGAGAAGATGAAATTCGTCCATAAAATACCGGGTGGATTTCCTTTCTGCCCGGTTGACGGTGACGCGGTTCCATACCTGGTCCTGCACAATGAGCATACCTAATTTTTTGAGCTGCTTCCCAAGCTGCTTGATGTCAAAGCAGACAAGGCGGTTTGAAAGCTCTACATTCGTCCTGTGGTTAAAGACGTTAAGGCTCCCGGAAACATAAAGCTCCAACGCCGCCGCGATACGCGCCGCTTCCGGCTCCGGCTGCTTCAAAAGCTCGTTGTAGAGGTCGCCCAAGATAGGCATTTTCTCCGGGTCGGGGTCTGCAAGGAAAGGGCGGTACACGTTCCTAACAGCGCGGTCAATGACGGTCTTATCGACGGGCTGCAAGCCCTCCTTGCCGCCTATGACAAGCTCGCAGAGGGAGAGGATAAAGTCGGATTTCAGCGCAAGGGGGCTGTCGTCCTCGGAATAGTTGAGGTTAATATCCATAGGGTTCACATACTGGGGCTTCCCGTCAATGCCCTTGCCCGTAGGCGATAACCGTATCACTTGCCCGTCAAGCCGCTGCACAAGGGAAAAATACTCTGCTTCCGGGTCGCAGATAATTATGTCGTCGTCGGTAATGAGGAAAGCGTTTGTCATTTCCCGTTTGGCGGCAAAGGATTTCCCGCTTCCCGGCGTACCCAAGATTAAGCCGTTGGGGTTCTTTAGCTGCTTGCGGTCGCAGAGTATCATGTTGTTAGACAGGGCGTTTAAGCCGTAGTACAAAGCCGCGCCCGTCTGGAAAAGCTCCTGCGTGATAAAGGGGATAAAGATAGCGGTGCTTGACGTGGTAAGCCCTCTTTGAATGGGGATAAGGTTCTCCCCAAGCGGTACAGAGGACATAAGCCCCGCTTCCTGTTGGTAGTCAAGGCGGGTCAAGGCGCAGTTGTTCTTCTGTGCTATGCCCGCCGCCGCGAACACGTCATTTTCCAGTTTCCGCTTCGTGTCTGCCATGTTCACCACAAGGAATGTCAAGAGGAACATTCTTTCATTCCGGCTCTGCAAGTCCTGTAAGAGGTTCTTCGCTTCGCTGCCGAAAGTGGCAAGGTCGGACGGGATTATATCCATGTCGTAGCCGCTGCGTACCGCTTTTTTCTGTTCTTCGATTTTCATTTTGTCAAGGTCGGTGATTTTCCGCTTGATTGTCTTTATGGCTTCGGTCTGGTCGATACTGTGGATATGCAGATTGACGATAACGCCCGTTTCCAAGTCCAGAATGTCAGATAAGATACGGTCGTTTAATTCCGGCGCAAGGATTTCAAGGAATGAAACCGCGCCGATTTTGCGCCCCATGCGGAAATACCGCCCCTCGCCAAAACGGAAAGAGGACGGGGCGATAAAGTCCTTTGTGGAAAGCCCGGACGGGGCAAGCCATGAAAAATCAAAGGCAAACTGCCCGCCCTCCGGGTGGAAAATGCCATGCAGCATTTTAAGGCGTTCATAGCCTGTCATGGGGCGGGCAGACACGCCCAAGAGCTTAAAGTTGTTGAGTACGTCCGTTTCGATACGGGCAAGGCGGGATTTCGCCGCGCCCAGACTGTCGGCTTCAATGGCAAAGGTGATATATTTTGCTTTGACAAGCCCGTTGTTGCCCTTTGCAAGCTGGTTTTTCAGCATATCCCGGTATTCTGTGCGGATAGAATTGAAAGCGTCCTCCTGTGCCGGGATATTGACCGCCTTTTCCGCTTCGCCCTGCTGCGTCCCCTGATTGATGAAAGAGAGCTGCACCGAAACGGAAGCGTCAAAGTAGTTGAGGAAGTCGCACCAGTTCTCAAAAATGGCGGTCTTGTCGTCTGCCTGTGCAAGCTGATAGTTAATATCTTCAAAGGCGACGGTCTTTGAGTATTTCCGTCCCGTAACCTTGCAGATACCGTCCGGGTACATCTGGATATAGGGGATTGTCTGCTGTGCGGTGTGGGCTTTCCCGTCGCCCTTTGCCTGTCTGATGATTTCCGCAATCTGCTTTTTCTCGGCGCGGGTGAGCTTGCGGGGCGGGTTAGGCTTTGCGCTTCCCGCCGCGCTGTTTCTTCGTGTTTCCTTTTGCAATCGCTGATACCTCCTTTTCAAGTTTTCTCTGCCGTTCTAAGACGGAATAAAAGTTGTCTGTCCTGTATGGTCGTTCTTTGGGGGCTATGAATTTCGTCCGTATGATGTTCTTCACCACCACTTCAAGGGGCTGTCCATGCTTTTCATACATGGCGAACAGGAAACAGGGCAGCATGACGGCAATCATAGCCATAGACGCAAGGCTTGTGCCTGTGCTGTCTTTGAGCAGAAAAAAAAGCGGCAAGCCGAACAGGAGAGCCGCCGCAAAACATACAATCTGCCGTTTGGTAAGGTTGAACGCTACTTTTGTCTTGACTTTGGATAAGTCTTTGGGTACGGGTACATACGCCAAGTGAAAACCTCCTTTCTCCGGGTTTGGTGTTGCTGTAATTTTCCATAAGGGTAATCAAGGCAAAGGTCAATCTATGCCCTTTGCCCGCCCGTATTATATGGGGGTTATCCGCGTCAAGGTCGGGTCGTATTTTCGCCGCTTCGCTCTGAAAATCTCCACCCTGCCCTTGACACGCCGCTAATGCGCGGAAAAAATCGACTTCGCCAGTGCGCCGGATTTGAACAGGGAGAAACAGAGGATAACGGTATAGGCTGCAAGGGAGAATATCGCACTGTGCAGATTGTCCGCTATTATCATGTTGTTTACCAGAACCGCGTAAATGCCGACGCATATCATAATGAGGAAGCCTTGAAAACCGATAGCGAACAGGGATTTTAGGTAGTTGTTTCCTATCTGCCCCCATTCCCGGTTCGTCATAGTTGCAAACGGGATAGGCGATACCGAACAGTAAAGGTAAATCTCTATCATGCGCCCGTAGAGGATAACGGTTATCAGTACGGACATTATCTTCATGCACAAGCTCACAAGGCTTGTTTCCATGACAAGTAAGAGCAGTTCGGGGATTTCCATAGCATCAAGCCCTTCCTGCATGGAAGCAAGGGCGGCGGCAACATCAATATTCGTGCTGCCGCCAATTACCCCCGCCGCGCCGGAAACAACGTGCTGCGCCATATCGAACACCGCCATAGTGATGTCAAAGGTGTGCGTCACAAGGTAGACTGCCACAAACGCCTTGAACACCCACTTGAAGAACATGGAAGTGTCAACGTCGTGCATATTGTTCTTTTCCGTTACCATGCTGATAAGCTCATAGCATAGGACGTAGGTAATGACAAGCCCCGCAATGGGTACGATTACATTCTCACTAAGCGTCTGTATCATGGAGAATATATTTGCGTTCCACCCTTGCGGGGTCTGCCCTACCTCTGCGGCGATAGTGCCGACTTTCTCGTTTACGTCCCCGAACATAGTTGACAGATTACCGTTTATGGCTCCTATGAGGATTTCCTTTATCCATTCGTTAATCGCGTCAAGTATGCTCTGCATAAGCCTTTACCCGCGCTTCTTAACCGAACAAGCCGGAAAGCAGCGGTACAAGGGTCATGCCGATAAGGGCAACGCCGCCGCCCGCCATAAGCTGCTTCATGCCCTGGCTTTTCGCGCCCGGATTGTCGTTGCCGTAGCCCTCCATCAGATTGATTACGCCCCAGATACCAAGCCCGGCTCCAAGTGCTACAACAAGGGTCTGCAAAACGTCTACTGCGCTATTGAAAAATGCCATAAATATATCCTTTCTGCCGCGTCTGCGGCTGTCCGGCAAGCGGACAAAAGGCGGTCAGCATATGCCGCCGCACAAAAAAACCGCCCTCTGGTAAAGGCGGCTGTCCCCGCGCTGCGTAAGTTCTGCGGCGCGGCGGTATTCAGTTGTAAGGGGTGCGGCTCCTGCCGCTGTGTACTGCGCCGGAAAGTGGGGGCGCGTATCATGTAGCCGGTATGGATAGATGTGATTGCTTCAATCGCTCCTTTCTGTGTCCCGCTGTGTTGCCGGACGTTTTTTTCAGACTTGCGGGAAGTGAATAGCTTGCGTAGCAAGGTGTTCGCTTCCTGCAAGTTCACAAAGGGGTAGCTGCCGCCAGGCAGCGTAGGGGAAGTGTAGCTTCCCCTGTCCCCCGGCGGTCTGCCATGCTGTCACTGTTGCGGGATAAGCCCCCGGCGCGTGACATACTCCGTTGCAAAACGGCGGTGTTCCGCTTCCTTTTCCCGCCAATACTCCCATAATGCAGCGTCGGCGGCTTCCGCAACATTCATTAAAAACCGTTCAAGCTGCTTTTGTTTTTCCTCTGCGCTACGTTTCCTCATGGTCTGCGCCCTCCTGTAAGTCTGCCGCGTCAATCTCGTAATAGTCAAAAACCTCGTCGGGCTTGACAATGGCGGGGCGGCGTTTAAGGTGCTTTTCCATGTCAAAGGCGTTCTTCGGGTCTGCGTCGGACAGGTACTTGTATTTCGGGTGCTTCGTTATGTCGAATTTGTCCGAAAAGAACGGGCGCACCCCGCGTAGCTGTAAGATACATTTCCCTCCGTCCATGACTGCAATTTCATCTTCCGTCATAAGCTGCTTTCCCAATTTCTGATAGTTCAGCCCATGCGAAAGCTCCCGCCCCCTTGTTTCGGACGTGTTAAAGCTGTCTATCGTTTCTTTTCCTAAAATTTCCGATATTTCTTTAAGGGTGGTTTTCTCCTTGCCGCCCAAGAAAAGCGTGGTGTCGCAGTTGCCGACTATGGTATCGGCGTTGTCTTTGTAAATGGCTTTTAGCTGTGACTGGCTCTGCAAGATGATTGACGCGGATATTTCCCGGCTCCGTATCGTTGCAATGAGCTTTTCAAACTTTGGTATCTGCCCGATATTCGCAAATTCATCAAGTAAGCACCTAACATGGACGGGAAGCCGCCCGCCGTATTCATCATCTGCCTTGTCACAAAGCAAGTTGAATAGCTGTGTGTAAAGGATTGAAACGACAAAGTTAAAAGTGTCGTCGGTGTCGCTGATGATGACGAAAAGGGCGGTCTTTCTGTCGCCTATGGTGTCAAGCTCCATTTCGTCGGTTTCCATAAGCTCCCGCAGCTCCTTAAATAGCGATAGGTAATCCTTTGATGTTATCTCCGGATTTTCCCCCGCCCTAAACCGGGCATGAACCTTTCAGCTCACCCGGCTTGCCATCAGGAACAGAATTTATTTCATCTCAATAACTCTCAACGTGGACAAGGCTTCTTAACTTATTGAGTTTTTCTTTCTGCTTTTGGTCAAGGCCTAGGATTTCCATATACTTTCTGATAATATCAGGGTTTGTAGCATGAATCAGATGGTGTACATCTTCACATACCAACACCAGATTTTGATAATTGTCCTTGCCGCCTAAATACCGTGGCACTTTGTGATGGCAATGAATATCGCCAATAGAAAGCACTTTGCCAGATACGGCGCATTTTCCCATTTGGGCCGAATACAGTGAAAGCCTGTTATCGTTGTATTCGATAGTACGGTACAGAACCGGGTTCCTCATTAAGTAATGAAGAACCGTCATGTCGATTCTGTCCAGATTCTTATGGATTTCGGCTCTGCCCTCGGGCGTATAGGAATTGATTTTGCGGTTCATGGACTTTGGGGGCTTGTGCCGTATGTAGCCAATCGGGACAACTGCGTGTCCGGCTACATATCGGAGCTGTTTGCTTTTCCCATACCGTTCCCTGATAACTTTCGGAACTTCACACGGAATCTTCCTTTTTCTGACCTGTTTTGCAGTTTTAACCCGTTCTTTCAGTCTTGCCCGCAGGCTCTTGTGGACAGATAAGGCGAATGGCGTAAGGTCATCGCAGACCTTTGTGGCTAATTGATAGTAGTCATGGATTCCCATTACATAAACGTTGTAGCGGCAAATCGCCTGATATTCAGTACGTTTGCCTTGTGACGGGAACTCAATGTCGTAAATCAGCCGTTTTAAGTTTGGTTTTATTTTCGCAATAGATTTCTCTCTGATATGGCTCTCTACTACATATTTGGCGCGTCCGTTGCTCCGTTTCCCACGGGGGATAACCTTTAACTTGAAACCAAGAAACTCTGAATACTGCTCTTTCAGGTTAATCACCTTTGATTTTTCAGGACTGATTTCAAGAGAAAGCCTTTCATGGAGCCAGCTTTTGGTTGCGTGGAATAACTTCACCGCATTTTGATAGCTGTTCGTGAATATCTTAAAATCATCAGCGTATCGGACGCAGGTGACTTCTTTCAGCCTTGTCCTCCGCAGTGCGGCAAATTTATGGCTCTTGCTCACGCTTCCGTTGTAATTGACCGATTCCTTGTAAGGGAACTCCGTTGGTATTTCTTCCCATTGGCTGGCAAGCCACCAATCCAATTCGTTTAGAACTACATTGGATAGCAGGGGAGAGATAATACCTCCCTGCGGCGTACCCACCTCCGGGAATCCTATCCCGGCCACCTCCGCTTTTAGCATAGCTGATATAATACTAAGCAGCTTCTTGTCTTGGATTCCCATTGTCCAGAGCTGTTTCAGCAGTTTTCCGTGGTTCACGTTGTCAAAGAACCCCTTAACATCTATGTCTACGACATAGTGGAGATTGCTTCTCTGCATATTTTTGTGAACCTGGGCGATTGCGTGCTGTTGGTTCCGGTTAGGGCGGAATCCATAACTGTGGTCGTGGAATTTCGCCTCACATATCGGCTCCATGACCTGCAATACGCACTGTTGTATCAGCCTGTCCATAATCGTCGGTATTCCGAGCGGGCGCTTCTTCATTGGGTCATTTCCTTTCGGAATTTCTACCCGCCGGACGCTTTGTGGGACATACCAGTTTAATTTGCGCTGTACGGCGCATATAAGCTGTTCATCAGAGAGTGCTGATAATTCTGTGATTGTTTTTCCATCTGTGCCGGGCGTCGTACTCCCGTGGTTCTTCTTGATGTTGCGGTATGCCAGCCGTATGTTTTCGGGTAATGCAATGATTCCAACCAGATGTTTGAAAACTTTGCCTTTATTGCTGTCGGCATACAGCTTATCTTGAATTGCCTGGAAGTCATAATACTCGGCGTGCCTTAACTTATCTTTCTTCTTTGCCTTTCCTGTTGCCATAGTCGGTTACTTATCCCCACTTTCGTTTGGATTTTCGCCTTTCTTAGTCCTACTCGAACCTATGCGTGTTTATTGAATATGGTTTTGTTTCTGTTCCTGACTACAGCCCGTCCCTCCACCGCTTACTTTGTTCACGGCTTCACAGGTAGCATGGCTGCTCTTTCCTCCCGGATTAAGAACGGTTATACCGCACCTCCCATAAAAGGCGGCACGATTTTCCCGCCCATTGCTTCATCATGCGTATCCACTCCACATCCGGGGCTTTCCACGTTCCGATATTCCTATCTTTGCATAATACCCTTAACCCTGCCCTTTAGGCCTGTATGCCTGATGGTGCCTGTAACACCATAGGGAATTTCATATCGACAAATCTTACTTTACCCCACATACGCCGTTTCCACGGCTATGGCATTTCTGCCATATCCCGTTATAGACCTGTACATTCGGGCTTTTGTCAGCGGTAGTCAGCCGCATTCTGGACATAGGTACTTTATAGACCTCCGGCCTAACACCCCCGGCCACCTCTGGCTCGGCTTTGCTTTATCCCCCAAAGGGGACAGTCGCGGGTGCAGACAGCCGACTTCAGCGTGCTGTGTCAGTCGCGGGAAATACGTCCCGTTTCTTCCAACGCAGTATCAAGGGAAGCGTTTCAGGGCGTTACCCCGTCATTCCACTTCTCGGAATATCAGTTAGAAAGGCTATAGCCTTTCCGTCACTTTTACCTCTTTGCAGGAAAATCCCACGCAGAGTTTATATGCGACAACGTGTCGCTGCACTGTCGAATGGGGCTAACCTCGCGCCGCATGAGATAAGTATGCTTTTTGCGGTCTTGCCAGTGACGTTTTGTAAAGGACTTTTTGAATCTTTCCAAAGTTAATTGAAATAAAGCTTTTGTCAAATGGAAAAACATGGTATACTAAGCATAGATTTTAAAGTGTTTGCGGGAGTTGATACCATGGATGAATTTATCAAGGAACTTGATCCAAATCTGGATTATCTGGATTATAAAATAATAGAGAATGAAGTCATTATTTATGCAGCCTCAAACAGAAAAATATGCAGATGCCCATATTGCGGCTCTGAATCGGCGCGAATACATAGCCGCTACGAAAAAAGTTTTCAGGATCTTCCAATCATGGGCAAAAAAACAAAAGTCGTTATTGAAAACAGAAAATTCTTCTGCGACAATCCAGACTGCGGATTCACTACTTTTGCAGAGCGTTTCGACTTCCTGGCACAGAAAGGGAAAAAGACAAAACGCCTTATTGACAAGATTATAGACATATCATTGAATACCAGTTCTGTTGCAGCATCAAGGACAATAAAGGACGGGATTGCAGATGTCGGGAAAAGCACCATCTGCAATCTCTTAAAAAAAAGATATACCGCTCCCTGAAAAGCATTCCATAACAAAAGTGTGTATTGATGATTTCGCATTTAGGAAAAGACAGACTTATGGCACTATCATGGTGGACATAGATACACACCGTGTAGTAGACCTGCTTGCATCCCGTGATGTGGAAGATGTGGCGGAATGGCTTAGAAGCTACCCGAATATCCGAATCGTATCACGAGACGGCTCTGTTTCCTATAAAAGTGCCATTGAACAGGCAGGGATGGACATACAGCAGGTAAGTGACCGTTTCCATCTTCTCAAGGGCCTTACGGATGCCGCAAAAAAATTCATATCACGCCTGCTTTCGGCAAACTTTATGCTCCCCACAGAAGCATCTCATTATGACGGGAAGCTCACCGGGGATTATTGGGATAAACCCATTAAGGAAGATTCTCCTACCGCAAAACATAATGCAAATGTGGAAAAGAAGATGAAAGTGGTGAAACAGGTGCGGGAACTAAGAAAACAGGGATTCAACAAAGGGGAGATTGCCGGGCTGGCGGGCATCAGCAGGGCAACCGTGGCAAAATACCTGAAAGAGGATTTTAACCCGGCAAACTCTTATTATAACACTACCATTCCAAGTAAAATAAAGCCGTATGCAGAAGCCATAAAAACAATGCTGTCAGAAGGAAAGACATTTAAGCAGATAGGCATTATCATCCGTGAAAAAGGATACGCCGGGTCGGACGCCGCAATCCGTATGTTTGCCACAAGGGAGCGCAAGATCATGAAGGAAACTGCCCGGCAAGGGGTCTCCGGTGAAAAGATTGAACGGAAATGGCTGGTCAGCCTGTTGTACCGTCCGATTGACAAGATTTCAGCCATCAGCGCGGAGCAGCTCGACCGAATTATAGGGGAATATCCAGTCATAGGGCGTGTTTACGATGCTGTGTCAGGCTTTAAACAGACGTTATTAGGGAAAAAAGAATCTGAACTTGATAAATGGCTGGAAGAAACAGACTCCCTGGAAATAGATGAATTAAGCAGTTTTATAAACGGGATCAGAAGGGATATCGCGGCAGTAAAAAATGCAATTTTGCTTGATTATAATAATGGACTTGCGGAAGGAAGCGTAAATAAGCTAAAGGTTGTCAAAAGAATCATGTATGGTCGCAACAGCTTCGAGATGCTGAAAGGAAAGCTGCTACGGCTTGAATTAAAACGCAAAATCAACTAACTTTGGAAAGATTCGACTTTTTAATCAAATTCATAGAAAATTTACATTTCAGGGCAAAAAAATAAGGCCGGGAACCTGTTTTTAGATTCCCGGCCTACGGTTTTGTTTTATGCTGTCCGCTCTGCTTTCAATTTTTTTACTTCGTCAAGAGGAAGTCCTGCATATTCCGCAATTTTTTCAAGTGTCAATATTCCATCTGTCAACATTCTTTTAGCAGTATTTATTGCCCCTTCTTTTATGCCCTCTTGTAAAGATTCTTTTCTCATATCCTCCATGACTTTGCACATGATTAAAATGCCCTCCTTACTTTCCTTGAAAAAACGAACTCTGTCTGCCAGTGTCGTATAATACATATCTGCCGCATTAGTACATGAAAAATCATGCATGAGTTTTCCGATTGGTGTATCTCCACGATAAGCACCGTTTACATACAGTATATGTGAACCATCTTCAAATCTTTCTCCGGTTCCTAAAAAGCAGCGCTCAACCGGATAGAGCGGCAGCCCTTTTCCTATCACATCATTTTCCGTGATGAACACTACCCATGTTTCTGGGAGATTGTCAAAATCATCACCTTTCTTCAAAAGAGTTGCGTCCATCATGCTGGAATTATACCTTGCTCTTTTTCTCCCGGCTCCTTTATCGGCTCGTTGGATTTCAACATTTATTTTAGCGCCAGTACTGTCAGTAGCAAGAATATCAAACCTTACTGAACGATTCAACAAATTCTCCACAAATACCTGGGTGCGAACGTCCAGCACTTTTAAATCCGGCTTTTCCAGTACAATCCGCAATACCAGTTCTATGCTTGCCGTATCTCCCTCAAAACACTTTGTGAGGAAATCATCATCAAGCAGGCGAAAGTCTCTTAGCCTCTGTAAATCTTCCTGATGTTTCTGGTCTATCTGTTCCGTCACTGTCAATCTTCCCACCTGCTTTCCCTTCTGTTTTCGTATCTCCATACTACCATAAACCTCCTGATTTTACAAGCCGGGAGCCAGCGCATTTCTGAATCCCGGCCTGTTTCCGTTATCGCTTTTTCACATCTGCTGTATCTCATTTTTCAGCATACGCTTGATTTTGTCGCTCATGGTTTCCCTGCTGGTCTTACTGAAATGAACCCTCACAATGTAGGTAGTCCGGCCAATCTTCTTCACCAGTGCGGGAGCGTCCTTAGCCGGTGTCGTGGTGGTAATGTCCTCTGTGATTTTCTCGCTGCCCATAAATTCTCCTTTACATACAATCAGGTTTTGTTATCCCTTACTCACAATCTCTTTCGCCGCCGCTTTGGTCGCCCTGGCTCCTTCCTCCCGGAAATTTTTACCGGAAAAAAGAATCGGAGCACACCGTTCCAGTATGCGGTCATAAATCCTTGCGTGGGCAAGGTCTGGCGGGTTCTTGATTTCTTCCAGTTTCAGGTTTGTTGTGACAATCAACGGCTTCTTACTCCGATATCGGCTGTCAATGACGGTGAACATTTGCTCCATGGCATACTCGGTACTGCGCTCCACTCCTAAATCATCAATGACAAGCAGGCTGTAATCGTCCAGGCTGGCGATAAAGGCCGCCCTGTCCTCGGCAAACACGCCGGTCAGCCGGTTCAGGATAGACGGGAAATTTGTCATCAGAACCGGCACGTCACGGTCAAGCAGGGCATTGGCGATACAGCCGGCAAAAAAGGATTTCCCGGTTCCCACGTCACCAAAAAGCAGAAGGCCGGCATTGTCCCGGTATGCCTCCTTCCAATGCTCCACATAGGCGTGGGCTTTCTCCATGACGGGATTCTGGCCGTTATCATTGGCAAAAGTGTAATCATAAAGGTATCTGTCCTGAAGCCCCTGCGCCTTCCGGCGTTTGACACGCTCCATGTGTTCCTTCTGTTCCTCCATGGCTTTCCGTTCCTCCTGCGCCTTCTGCTGGCAGGGACAGAGGCAGCGGGGCATGAAATAGCCGGAGCCTCCGAACCTAGGCACGACAGTCTGGCGGCTGCCATGGCATTTCTTACAGTGGATAAGCCCGTCAGCCGGTTCTATGTATTCGTCCCCGGCAAGTTCCATATCCCCGGCTGCCCGGTCAATGGCTGCCCGGACTTCTGCGGTAATCTCTATCATATGGTTTCTCCTTCCTCCACGCTGTAATCCCGGTTCCGGGCAGGCGGTTCCTCTTTCTTTTTGTCGGCGTTCGCCCAGCGCCGGATTGTGGCTGCATGGTTTTTATATCCCTTTCCACTGGATTCCATATACTCGGACAGCCGCTCAATGTACTGTTCCCAGAGAGAGGGCAGTTCCGCTTGGAGTTCTGCCAGTTCTGCAGAAGATAGAAATACATTCCGGTATCTCCCATAGGCGTGTGTCTTATCCCCCTTTCTATTCTCTATACTCTTATCTCTAATCTCTTTATCTCTATACTCTAATATAGGCGGACATTTGTCCACCCGGCCATTGGACGGACAAATGTCCGCTTCCCCGGCAGGGAGCAGGTTCTGGCGTTTCAGCCTCATGCGCTCCTTTTTCTTCCTCTCCCCCTCGCTGGACGACTGGCCGATCAGCAGCTGGATGTCGCTCATGTAATAGGCCCCGTCCGTCAGTATCTCCACAAGCCCAAACTCCTGGAATATCTTCAAAGCCCGTTCCACCGTGCCTACCTGATGCCGGGTAAAGGTGGCTATGGTCTGCACCGTATGGGGCAGGCAGTCATTCAGCAGGAGTACGCCGCTGCTTTTCAGGGACATCAAATACATCTTGAGAAGGAGATTGGAGTACAGAAGGCCGTCCTGCATACTCTCCAGAATGACCATGGTTTCGCTGTTATAAAAATTCTCTTTCAGCTTGAGGTAATAAAATCGTCGGTTCTCTGTCATTTAGTTGCTCCTTTTGTTCTGAATAGCTTTTTTAAGCCTATGTACGCATTTTAATGGGGCTTTTGGGGTGTCAGTGATAAAAAGTATTGCCTCCCCTCCGACACGCTCCGAAAGCGCTTGATTTACAAGGCTTTTTCCACTCCTAAATGCGTAGAATCATGGTATCTTTTCCTTTGGCGTTCTGCCTCCTTCCTCCGGCGCACCCTGGCGGCACACTCCTTACAGTATTTCGCCCGGTTGGAGCCGGGAAGGAAAAGAGCGCCGCACTCGCTGCACCGCCTGCTTTCCAGCCGGTGGTAAAGAGCCGTTTCCAGCTGGTGGTCTAAAGGCAGCACCGCCACACGGAACCAGCGGCAGAGCAGGGAGTGGGAAATGCTCTGGACACAGACGCACCCGTCCCCCTCGTCAAGCACCATACACTGGCCATTGTCATAGTTGCAGCACTCACGCACCAGCCGCCTCGCCCTGCGGTACTGCCGATAGTCCATGGCCGGGATTCGCTCATGCCGCCTGTTTCCCATATCTCACCTTGCATCGGCATAAAGGCGGCTGCCCCTCCCTGAAAAGGAAAACCGGCTCCGGCGCTTTCGCCCCCGTAGGCGCTGGCGGCGTGGGCGGCACGGGTATCTTTACGGTGATAGTGATTGTCATGGTGATAAACTGCTGTGTCATAATTCTTGTTCCTCCTTCTTTCTGGCCGGTTCATTTTCCGTCCTAGCCAACTGCTCCGCTGTCTTTTTCAGGTTCTCCACCGCCTTGATGTCCTCCCGCATGGATTTCATTTTCTGGTACTGTACCGATTTCTCCGCTTTCAGGCGGTCAGCCTCGGCCTGCCATTTCTTCGGGGTGACTTCTTCGCCGTTGGCTTTCAGCTTTTCCAGATACCGGACGGCGGCCTCATATAACGCCAGTTCCGCACTGTGCTTCTGCTCAAACTGCTCCTTTTTCCTCCCCGGCTTCATCTTGTCGAACTGGCGGCGGGTTCCTTTGTTCCTCTCGTATTTCTCCCACATGGAAAGATGTTCGTTCAGCACTTTGATACGCCGCTCGGCGTTGACAATCTTCCCACGCAGGGAATAGTAATCTTTGTTCATGGCGGCCACCTTTTCATAAAGCTGCTCTATGGAAGTGATGTTGTTGCTGTTCAGGAAATTAAACAGGGCGGCGCTTTCTTTCAGGTTCTTTATCTTCCCATACCGGGAGTCAGGGTTCCCTGTTGACAGTTGGGCCTCGTAAAGCTGTGCCATGATACTGTCTTTTCCTTCCGGTTTCCCCACCTGCTCCTTTGTCCATTTGTAGAGCCGGGCAATCCGTGCCTTGATTTCCTTCAGCAGTTTATTGTCGGCGGCAATCTGGCGGTTGATGTTCCCCTTCTCCGTTGCAATGCCTTTCCGTTCCATCTGGCTGGCGGCAACTCCCAGATGGATGGAAGGTATCTTGTCAATGCCCTGACGCTCGTAGGAGCGGTGGTCAATCCGTTCCGGCCTGCCAGCAGCCTCCAACGCTCTGTTGGCGTAGGCAGCCCAGGCAGTCCTCCACTTCTCTACATTTCCCTTGTCGTTCCAGTCGGTGGTGTCCTCCCGATGGCTCTTCCAGCCGCCTTTGCCGTTGGGGATTCTCTGGCCGTTTTCGTCCAGTTCGTAGACCTTCCGGCATTTCGCTCCCCACTGCCCATCCTCCTTTAGCGGTCGGATAGTGAGCATGACATGGAAGTGGGGATTGCCGTCTTTCTTGTCATGGATAGAGAAATCCGCACACATACCGGCGGCGACAAAGGTATCGCTGATGAAGGAGCGGGCAAGCCGCAGCTGTTCCTCCCGGTTCAGTTCTACCGGCAGGGAAATCTCTATCTCACGGGCAAGCTGTGCGTCATGGGTCTTTTCAACCATCTCCACACTGTTCCAGAGAGTTCTGCGGTCTTGAAATTCCGGCGGGGCATGGGGCGGCAATATGATTTCAGAGTGGACTACGCCACGTTTCCGGGTGTAATCATGGGTAAGCCCGTCCCATTCGTTGGTCATTTTTGTTCCGCTCCGGTAAGCGGCAGCGCCCACGGCAGACTTGGCCTTGCTGCGCTTGATAATCTGGACGGGCATATGGAATATGGCTATGGCGGTTCGCCTCCTTTCGGGTGGGGATAGATTGGCTTCGCTGGAAAGGGCAGACGCAGGGCGGGTGTCCTTTCCGGCGGAGCTCACAAGGGGTTTGGGGAGTGTAGCTCCCCATTGCGTCCAGAGGACGCCACGCCCCCGGCAGGGCGCACGCACCGGAACGGTGTATAAGTGCGCCGTTGGATTTTTAAGATTGCTGCACACCCTGGCTTTAAGGCTCGTTTTTCAGCAGCCGCATGACTTCCGGCAGGCAGGAAATGGCGGATAAAAATGCTTTGACTTCCTCGCCGGTCATGGCAGTAGCGGCAGGGAAGATACTTTCCAGAATTGCCCCATGCTCAATCAGGCGGCGTGTCCTGGCTTTCCGCTCTGCGTCCGTTTTCCGGTTCAGGAGAATCTTCTGGCGGTTCTCCAACTGGCGGATTTCCGTCTTTACTTTTTCCTGCTGGTTTTTCAGCTTGTCTATATCTGGCATTTGCAGTCACCTCCTTTCGGGCGGTAAAAAAGACAGCCGTTTCCGGTTGCCTCGTATAATAAAAAATTTGTTGTTACTGTTTTTGCATGAAGTGATTCCGTTCCCCCTTTGCTGTCTGTATTCTCTGATAATCGCTTTTTATATTCCAATTTAGCATATAAAGGGGAGCATACACGCACCATATGATTAAGGCTTGCTGACAGTTAAAATACAAGGGAAGGGAGCTGACAGCATGATTAAATATGACCGGCTCTGGTCTACCCTTAAAGAGCGGGAGATTAGCCAGTACAGACTAATCAAGGATTTCGGCATAGATAAAGCACAGCTTCATCGGCTGCGGAAAAACATGGTTGTCAAAACCATGATTCTTAACAACTTGTGCCGGATTCTAAACTGCCGTATTGAGGACATCATGGAGTATGTACCAGACGAAGATACGGACTAAAGGGGCAATGCAGATTTGGATTTGCAGAGCCTCTTTTTTTATTGCCTTCACCGTTCCTGCGCCGGCGGTTTCTTATCCAGGTAGAGTTTCCCGGCCATGACAGCGGCATGGTTCCTGATTTTGATTTCTCCCCGCTTCTCACTGGCTCTGGCGTTTTTGTAGCCCTCATCAGAGAGGAAAAATCGGTATCGCTCTCCGGGGAATCCCACTGGGCTGTCACTGTTCAGAATATCCACCGTTACCATGTGCCTTGTTTCCGGCAGGAACCGCTCCATGCCTGCCAGGTCATGCCCCTGCAGAACCGGCTCCCCCTTCCTGGCTTTGGCTGCGGCAAGCCTCTGGCGGATAGAATTATCCCGTTTTTCGATAAAGGCTGTCCGGTTATCCGCAATAAACCGGCTGCACTCCGGCTCCGCCAGTTTTTCCAGTTTCCGTATGGTATTCTCGACAATCACTTTTGAGAGTAGATCGTCCTTCCTTTCCAGAACCGGCACAATCTCTTTCAGCCCGGCAAGGGTTTCTTCCTTCGTTGGTGCGGCATACTGGCAGAGCATTTCCAGTTCGCTTTTGGTAAAATTCATTTGCCTTATTCCCTCCACTTCTTTTTCTCAAAATAGTTCCGCATTCGCTTTAATCCGCTCTTAACGGTCTGCTGTACCACGGATACACTCACGCCTTCCTCTACGGCAATCTCAATCAGTTTTTTGCCAAGTATGTAGCGGGCATGGATACGTCTTGCCTGTATGTCCGTCAGACTATTCATAGCTTCGGACAGATGTTCCAGTGTGGCAAGGAAAAGCTGTTCTTCCTCCTGTTCCAGCAGAATCTCCTCTGGGGATTTGGCGGTAAAATCAAAGGCACAGTTTTCAATCCCGTCCTCACAGTCAAGGGAATAGTACGCCTTGTGATACCAGATTTTATGGGTGAGGTTGTTTTCCTCCCTCCGCATAAACAGCAGAGCCTCGGCCACCTCGTCCGATACCTCAATAAATGTGTCTGTAACAAAAAGCGGGTAATAATACTTTTTCAGGTTGATTGTTTTCATGGCTAATCTCTCCTAAAATGTGGAGAGGACAGGCAGCGGTTTCCTGCCTGTCCTCTCCGATAATGTGATAGGGAAAAAGTTCCCTTCACTGGTTAGCCCGAAATCGGCCAATCGTAGGGTCTGTATCAGAAAAATTTTTTAATTTTTTTCCGTACCGCCTCAATGCTGTCCTGTATGGCAGCTTTGGAGCAGCGGCAAAGCCCGGCAATCTCGGCATAGCTCAAACCCTCCAATGCGTAGAGCAGGAACCGGCGGCGCTGCGCCTCGGTGCAGAGCGCAAGGGCGGCCTTAATCTCCAGCAGGGTTTCTTTCCTGCATACCCACTGTTCCGGTGTCTGGTAGTAGCAGGAGCGCCCTTCGGTGAGGACTATGTACTCGTCAAACTCCCGGCTGTCCCAGTGCCTCCGCTTCTCATGGGCAAGGTTTTCTTCCTTGTGGTCGGCTCTGTCCAGGTACTCATATACTTCGACTGTGACCTCCACGGACAGTGCTTGTCCGTCTATGTTGATGGTGACTTCCATCTTCCTTTCCTCCGTTCAGATTTTTTTGCAAAGATTTCTGAACGGAGTGAGGCGGAGAGTGGCAGTGGGGAGCGTGTGCACCTCCCAAGAAAACAAAAGCGCCCGGATGGTTAAATTCCATTCGGACGCATAAGATACGGTATTCAGTTAGAATATGACAAATTTCGCATTTGCTGTCAGGGTGTTCCCAACTGGCTAATATGCTTTTTTTGACAGTAATATATTTTGTGTCAGTTCACATTTATAGATAACTTGTATCATAACAGCTCCCATCTAAACCGCTGTTGTCTACAAGTCAAAAAATGTTATACCTTCAAGAGTTAAAAGAGCAACGGCTTATAAAAAAATGAACCGATAACAATGAGTGAATTTGCTCAATGTTACCGGCTCTGCGTCTGTGCGTCTGGCTCTTTGATAACTAATACATTATAATCTTTTACGTGGATTATCATTTCCTGCTTACATTTGGGGCAGAACAGCGGGAAATTCCGAAGCTCTGTGTCTGACCGCATTTTAATGCGTGTCTTGCTTCCGCAAACAGGGCATAATAACCATTTGAATTGCTCGTTCCCGTCATGATTCATGGTTCTTATGCTTGCTTTCTTTTCGCAGTACAACGCTGCTGATAACGCTGATGCCGCCCAACAACGCACAAGATTTTGACGGGAAAAGGATTCCTGCCGCCACCAGACCAGCACCGACAACTAAGTTATAAGCCGCAGCCGTTTTTAACGCTTTCTTTTTCGGGTTGGGAAGTTCTACGGAAATCCCCAATCTACCATTCAACTTTTCGCAAGCCCGATTTACTTCTTTAATCATTTTGTCCTCCTTTAAAACAATAACTGTATGCCGTGATTTACAATAAGCAACACGCCAACGCCTATGACAATCCATAGGGCTGTGGCTTTCTTTTCTTTCCCTTTTCTCTTGTTCAGAAACAGGAAAATCAATCCCACGCCCACAAGGCAGATACCAACAATCAATGATACGATTGAAATGGTCTGCATGATTTCCGCACTTGGAACGGGTACAAAATCGGGAATTGGAAAATTCATATTATCGCCCCCTTTCTTTTAATTGCTCAAATCTGATAAAATCATTTTTCTCATTGCGACTGCTGAAAAAATGATGCCTATGATACCGAAAATAACTGCCGCAACGGGGATTGACATCAATCCTGCGCTACTTCCCTGTGAGTTTGACGCTATGGCAACAATGACAATAGACGAAACAACGGTTGCAATCGTTGACTTCTTTATCATTCCAACATACAGCGGGAGAAGCCCCAACAGGATAGCGGATATTGTTGTAACTGCCTGTGCCAGTATGTTTCCAAAGCTGAACGTGACAAAATCAAAACATTTTGCCGCAAGAAAGATTGTGGCATATTGGAAGATATTTGACAGCACATGGAACGTAAAACTAATGCAGCATATCAAGATGAGTTTTGCCGTAATCAGTTTCGTGCGGCTGATCGGGTAAGTGAAAAGCAAGCCGATTGTCTTGTTTCTGTATTCTTCAATCACAAATACGGAAATCAGTACCGCTTCCCATACAATCAGAGTAGCCCTTACAAGCATTGCCGCTAACGTAACCGTATCTAACTGGACTGGGGCAAATCCCGGAAGCGTGGATATATTGCCGCTTGCAGTTAAAAGGCTGGACGTAAAGGCGGAAAGCAGAAAAATGATAAAGTTAGCGATTAACAATCCGGCGATATGCGGCTTTAACGGTACTTTCTTAATTTCCATGCGGATAAGATTCCACATTTTTTCCACCTCCTCCCAATAAGCCTAAATAATAGGATTCAAGGTCTATCCCTTTCGCCGTGAGTTCTTTCATAGATACTTCCGCAAGCATAGCCCCGTGGTCAATAATTCCGATTGTGTCGGCAATTTTAGATAGCTCGTCAAGGATATGGCTGGATATTAAAATGCTTGTGTGGTATTCATGGTTGATTCGCAGCAGTAGTTCCCGTACTTCGATAATTCCCTGTGGGTCTAAGCCGTTTATAGGTTCGTCTAAAATGAGCAAATCCGGATTTGTGAGCATTGCCCTTGCAAGCGCAAGCCGCTGTTTCATTCCCAAAGAGAATTTCCCTACGGCTTTATTGCCCGTTTCTGCAATTCCCAATAATGACAGCGTTTCCATGATGTTTTCATAGCCTGCGCCCATGTACCGGCAATGGAGTTCCATGTTCTCGTATGCGCTTAAATGGCTGTAAAAAACAGGGCTTTCAATAATGCTGCCGATACGGGAGAAAACGGGATTGTTCCCCTTGTTGATAGTTTCGCCTAATAAACATACCGTACCTGTATCGGGGAAAATGATGTGGTACAGTGTTTTCATCAGCGAAGTTTTTCCTGCGCCGTTTGCGCCCAGAAATCCGTATACTTCCCCTTGCCTTACATTCATGCAAATATCATTCAGTATGGGGCTGCCCTCTATGGATTTTGATAAATGCCGGACTTCAACCGCATTTGTCATTCGCTCGCCCCCTTTTCGGGGCATAGCCGCTTTTTAAATATCAAAGTCGCTTTCTGTGCGATTCCGATAAGGGAATATTGGGAGCTGCCTATACATGGATAAGAAAAACAAGTAACCAGTTCCCAACCGTCCTTACCGTAATGATTCAGCTTATCAGACAGCGACTTTTCGGAATGTTCTGTTTCCTTGCTGTCAATTACTATCGTTTTGTACTCAAATTCTGTCATAAAAATCTCCTTTACTCAAAAATATCTGCCACAAGGCTATCCACCATAAAATCAAAAACAGCGAAATAATCACAAGTGACGGAAAGCGTTTCTTTTGCATTGATTGTTGACAGCAGCGCACTCAAAATTCCATACGCCTGTGCTTCCTCCATTTTCAGATTGAGGTCTGCGGCATGGATAACCTGTCTGAAAAAATCGAAACTGTCAAACTTGATTTTCTTAATCGTTTCTTCCGGCAGCTTTGTCACAAAAGACTGAAAATCCGGCGTATTGACATTGTAGAGGAACGGCTTGCTGTCGTATTCCCGGAAAAGCCTTTTCATGGACTGTGCAAAGCCCTCTTTCGTCCGGCTGTTCCTGTTTATGTCGATAATCTTTTCTGTCAACCTCCTTTGTATGTCTGTGATTGTTTCAAGGAATAAATCTTCCTTTGTCGGGTAGAGCGTATAAAAAGTACCGATAGATATAACAGCCTTATCGCATAGATTCTTAATGCTTGTCTTCTTGTACCCTTGCGCTATCCAACATTCCTCGCATAGTTCTTCCAGCTTTTTGCGGATTGCTTTTTTATCAGCGTCCGAAAGGACTGGCTTTGACGGCATAATTCTATTTCTCCCTTCTGGTGAATTTTACTTGCGAATATTCGTTATAAATATTCGCAAGTAAATAATAACATTTGTAACACATATTGTCAAGGTGAAAAAGTTTTGTTTATTATGCAATAGTTGAAATCATATTTTTCCCACTCGTGGTTCTTTCGTTGGCAGGCTGTTGGCCGGGATAAACACGCCTCTTTTCATATCCTCGGCACGAATAGCGGCTTTCTTCGCCTCGATTTCAGCCTTTTTCTTTGCCTTGATTTTATCCTCGTACCGTTTCTGTGTCCCGTTGGCCTTGCGCCGGAGATATGCCTGGTGCAGCTTGTCCTTGCGTTCCTCTTTCTTCCGCAGGGCTTCCAGTTCCTCCGGCGTGAGGTTCATTTCCCCAAAATGGGGCGGTATGTACCTTCCGACAAAATTGAAGTAAATCTCAACTTCCTGCGTGGTTTCAATGCTGCCTTTTCGGTCACGCTCATGGACAAGGATTTTCTCCACAAACTCATTCAGCATGGTGGTAGTCAGGTTGTCAAAATTCTCATACTTGTCAACAAGGGCGATAAATTTCTCCGCTGATTTCCGGCTCTGCTCATATCCAGCGATTGCCTTTTCCAGTTCAGTAATCTCGCCGGAAAGGGATTCCTGCTCCTTTGCGTACTGTGCGTCCAGGGCGGCGTACCTTGCGTCAGGCAGCTTGCCCAGCACATTGTCCTCATAAATCTTGCATATCAGTTTTTCCAGTTCCCCGGCCCGTTTCTGTGCCGCCGCTAGCCGTTTCCGCTTTCTGGTGATGTCGCTGGCCTGCTGCTCGGCCTGAGTTTCCTGAACCGCTTTGATAAACTCTGCCCTGTCATTTCTGGAATACTCCGCAATCGCCCGGAGCATATCGGAAACCAGTGTCAGGACGGCGCTTTCATTGATTCGGTGCTGCGTGGAGCAGAGGACGCCAACCGGAACCTTGCTATATTGGGAGCAAGTATACTGTGAGATACGCTTACCATTGTTGGTGCGGTGGACGTACATCTTGCCGCCGCAGTCGGCGCAGTAGAGCAGGCCGGTAAGCGGGGCGGCTTCTCCCCAGCCGTCCGGGTAACGCTTCACGTTGGAGCGGATTCTCTGCACATTCTCAAAGGTTTCCGGGTCGATAATGGCGGTGTGGGTGTCCTCAAAAATTACCCATTCATTTTCGTCAACGTAGTGGCTTTTCTTGTCCTTGAAGTGTTTGCGGGTCTTGAAGTTGATGGTGTGGCCTAAATACTCACGCTTTTTCAGGATATTGACGATAGTAGAAGAACCCCAGCCATAAGGGTCTTTAAACGTCTTGGATTGGTTCACGCCCTCCCCGTAATGGGAGAGGTGCAGGGAAGGTATCTCAATCTTTTCCTGTGACAGCCGGTTCGCAATCTGGTAGGGGCCGTATCCCTCCAAAGTCATAGCGAATATCCGGCGCACCACGCCAGCGGCTTCTTCGTCCACAATCCAGTGTTCCCGCTTTTCGTCCCATAAGTAGCCGTAAATGACCGTGCCGGTCAGGTGCTTGCCGCTCATGCCTTTTGCCTTGAATACGGACTTAATCTTGCGGCTGGTATCTCTGGCGTAAAATTCATACATGATGTTCAAGAACGGGGTAAAATCATTCTCTCCCTTGGCGCTGTCCACTCCGTCATTGATGGCGATCAGCCGGACGCCTCTCTGCCGCAGGATTTCCATGACCTGGCCGACTTTGAGATAGTCACGCCCCAGGCGGCTCATGTCTTTGATGATGATTGCCTCCACGTTCCCGGCCTCCACTTCCTCCATCATGGCGGTGAATCCGGGGCGGTCGAACCGGGTTCCGGAGATTCCATCGTCCGTGAAATGGGTCGGGTTGGGAAAACCGTTGCGGCGGGCGTAATCTTCCAACATGGATTTCTGGTTGCTGATGGAATTACTCTCACCTTGGAGTTCATCGTCACGGGAGAGCCTCTCGTACAGCGGGGTAATCTTGGTTTTCGTCATAGCGTCTGCCTCCTTACATGAAATATGCTCTAAATGAGTTCTTCACTAACCATGAGAAAATCTCGTGATTAAGAAGTCATTTAGAGCATATATCACCCGCCGCAAGTTTGTATTTTTTGTACTGCTTGACTGCAAAATGTTCCGGGTCTTTTTCTTCCAGACGTTCAAACATGAGGTCAACCGGGTTCTGGAAATCCTCGTCGTCCTCGCGGGCTTCCGACGCATTTATCATTTCAAGCAGCGTCGTGAAGTTCTTCTCGTCCTCTGGGGCTTCATACCAGATATAGCCGATTAGTGCGGTGTAGTAGAGCTTTTCCGCTTTCACCCAGAAATCCTCGCCGGATTTTTCCCCGTCGCCTTTGGTGTTGGCGATAATGGTATTGACTAATTTCAAAATGTCCTTTTCGCTCCGCAGATAGGCAAAGGGATTGTATTTCATGGATTTTTTGAAGTTAATCGTATTTAGCACTTTGATACGGTATTTGTACCGCTGCAACATTTTCCCGGTTTCCAAAATCAGTGTTCCTTTCGGGTCAGTGACGATATACGACGTTGGAAAATCCTTTGACGTACATTGCATGAGCGACGGTTTCACAAAGAACCGGGTCTTGCCGCTGCCGGAACCGCCGATTACAAGGATATTTTTGTTTCTTGCGTATTTCGGCTGCTTCGGGCGGCTGTTCATGGTGAGCCGTTCCGTCTGCGTTAAGGGGATATTGTTCTCAAATACCGGGTCGGTGTACGGCTTTATGTCGTCAGCCCCGCCCCAACGCGCCGAACCGTATTCTGTCCCGCGGCGGTATTTCTTCGCGTTCTTGCCTTTGGTGTAGATAATCAGCCGGACAATGACCGCCCCCGCAATGCCTAAAGCTAAGTCTGCCGGGTGGAAGCTCGGCGCGATACTGGAAAAGGCGGCGGTAAAACCGTCCCCAAGATGTAGCAGCTTTGCGCTTGCGTCCGCGCCGGGGGAGAGCCGGACAGCCGCGCCCACTTTATCAAAGAGCCAGACAAAGAGCAGATACGGGAGATTTAGGATAAGCAGCATCTTGATTTCCGGCTTCATAGCGATACCTCCCTGTCCTTGTTCTTGACCTTTGCCCGTTCCGCGTTTCTGCCCTGTGCAGCTTCTTTGAGGGTAGAGAGCAGCTTTCGGATTGAGGGCTTTTTCTCCTGTGTCAGCTTTTTTGCGGAAAATTCCTTAAAGGCTGCGGTCAGTACGTCCGCGTCCCGCCCCTTGAAGAAAACCAGATAGCGGGGCGGGCTTTCCGTCGCGTCCTTTTTCAGCGCAAAGTCGATACCGTACTTTTTCGCCGTACTCTCAAAGGCTTTGATATTGCCCTCGGTAATCTCAATGTTGGAAACGCCCGCGTTCTGCTTCATAAGCTGCTTTAAGCTCTGCTTTCCCTGTGGCGGTTTTGCAAGCTGCTTTTTGCCCTTTGACAGTATGGCTTTCATTGCCTTTTGGAGCGTCTGCGCGGTCAGCTTCCCGGTCTTGATGTAAAGGGCTATGGTCTTTTCGTTTACTTCGTCCTGCAATTTGTCGCGTCCTCCTTTCGCGTTTCTTTATGGGGCGGCGGTCAGATACGCACCCGCAGCCCGTTCAAGTCCTCGGCTCTGATACCCACAAGATACCAGTTGTCGCCGTACTCAATCCGGGTCGGCTTCCACTTGCCCCGCACGAATACGTCAAAGCACTCGCCGCAATGCAAGCCCCCGTAGTAGCTGTTTAAGTCAAAGCGGATGTCGTAACGGTCGGTGCGCTCGTCAAATACCAATGCTCCTGTCATTTTCTGTGCCATAATAAAATCCTCCTTTTGTGGTTGTGGGTGGTTACAGGCTTTCGCCCTCGTTGCATGAATAATAGTCCGGGTCGCCGTACTGCGGCTTTTTCGGTGACAGTGCGCCGCTTGCCATGTCATGGGCGACAAGGGAAGTGTAGTAGTTGCCGATTGTGGAAGGGGCATTGAAAAGGGCTGCTTTCAGATATTGCTTGATGTTGCGGATTTTGGTTGTGTTCTCCCGCATACAGTCAAGCACAAAGCGGATATGTTCGCCGTCCAGTTTCATAAACTTAGATTTCACAAGCTCTGCCGGGTAGTCGTCCCCCGCAATCCGTACCCGCTTTCTGGCGGTGCATACGGTTTCAAGCATGAGGTCTACAATCTCGTCCAGCCTGTCACTGTCAAACTTCATGTCCTGTTTGAGAATGTGGTAGTCGATATTGTCCTTGATGATTTCCCGGTATATCTCTACTGCGCTCTGTGCTGCCGCTTCCGTTCCTTTCCGTTCCGGCGGCGTAGCCGCTTCCCCGCAAGGAGAGGGGTTAGGGGAAAGGATAGGAATGGAATGGGTACTTTGTTCATCAGTAATTATTTTTTCTTTTTTTGGTAAGTCAGTTCTTTGTATATCTTTATTTAATTGCGTTGGATTTTCCAACGTAGGTTTTTCCAATGTTGGTTTTTCCTGCGTTGGATTATCCAATGTTGGATTTTCCAATGTAGGTAAATCCGGCGTAGGCGGCTGCGGCTGCTCGAATATCACATAGTCCGCGCCCCGCAAGCGTCCTTTCTCGTCGCGCTCCCTTGACCGGACGATATACCCGGCGCGTTCAAGCTCCTTAATGGCTTCGCGGATAGCGTCTATCTTCTCCCGGTTGATAAGGGATAAGCCTTTCAAGGTGTAGTCCCAATCTTCGGGGAGTGACAGCATTTGCGACAACAGCCCCTTTGCCTTTAGGGAAAGCTCCTTGTTGCGTAGGTGGTGGTTGCTCATTACGGTATAGCCCTTGTTTCGTTCCACCCGGAAAACTGCCATAGTAAATCACTCCTTTTGCTGTGGATTTGTTACGCAGTAGAAGCGCGGTTTCGGGGGATAAGGTATAAATCCCTTGCCGCGCCAGATACACACCCGCAAAACCGCTTGTAGCAAGGCTTTTTCTGCCCCTACTGCGTAACAAAGGGCATGAAAAAAGCGGCGTTCCTGTTCTCCCATGTAGAGAGTAAGAAACGCCGCTTCTGCGTCGTATTCAGTTTTTAGTACAATACCCTGCTTGTCCGTCGCTCGAAAAACCTTGATTTTCCAGTGTTTTCAAAAGTATCGTTATCTAACGTCAGCTTTTGACCGCCCGGCATTTCAGGAAATGATGCGGATGATCGAGCAGGGCGAGGCCAACTGTGTGATCGTCAAGGACCTCTCCCGCCTGGGTCGTGAATACATAGAGACCGGCCGCTATATGCGCCGGGTATTTCCGGCCTACGGCGTCCGCTTTATCGCCATCAACGATAACGTGGACACAGAGAATGACGCTGCCGATGACCTTACCGTATCAGTAAAAAACATTATGAACGAGGCATACAGCCGGGACATTTCCGTCAAGACCCGGAGCGCCCTGGATGTGAAACGGCGCAGCGGTGATTTTGTGGGTGCGTTTCCCATCTACGGATATATAAAAGCCGGTGATAAGCACAAGAGCCTGGAAATTGACGAATACGCCGCTAACGTGGTGCGGGATATTTTCAGAAAGCGGCTGGAGGGGTTCAGCGCTTCCCATATTGCGGACGAGCTGAACCGCATGGGCATTCTCTCACCGCTGGCTTATAAGCGCAACAACGGGATGCCCCACGCCAAAGGCGGCTATACGGACCGTAAAGATTGTAAATGGTCTGCCACAACGATCATCCGCATTTTGCAGGATGAAACCTATACCGGAACGCTGGTGCAGGGAAAACAGACCACGCCACACTTCAAGCTGAAAGAACGTGAGGACAGGCCTTCTTCTGAATGGGTCCGTGTAGAAGGCGCCCATGAGGCGATCATCCAGAAACATGATTTTGACCTGGTGCAGCGCCTCCGCAGGATTGATACCCGGACATCTCCAAAATCGGATAAAGTCTACCTGTTCTCCGGCATTTTGATCTGCGGATGTTGCGGATGCCGTATGACACGCAAGACCAACCGCTACAAAGATAAGGAATACCACTATTATTATTGTCCTACCGGCAAAAAGAACGGGTGCACTTCCTCGGTCATGGTGAAAGAGTCCGACCTGATCGAGTGCGTGCAGGGCAGCCTGAAAGGGCATATTGAAAATGTCGCTTCCCTGGATGCGTTGCTGTCCAGTATCAGCCAGGAGCGGATCAACCGGGAGCTGGCCCAGGAATACGCAAGGCAGATCAGGGCGAATGAAAAGCGTATGGCGCAGGCTGAGGGCTTCAAGGCAAAGCTCTATGAAAACCTGGTGAGCGGGATTCTCACCAAAGAAGAATTCCTCTCCTATAAGCGGAAATACAATGCGGATATTGAACTGCTGCAGAAAGCGGTTGCCGAGTGGAACGAAAAGCTGACGGACGTACTGGAGAACCGCAGCGAGCGGAACCGCTGGATCAACCACTTTATGCAATTCTCCACGATGGAGGAAATTGACCGGAGAGCGGTCATGCAGCTTATCCGCAGCATACGGGTAATGGGGAAAGACGAGCTGCATATTGAATTTAATTACCAGGATGAATACCAGAAGGCGGTCTCCCTGGCGGAACAGATTGCCGTACAGGGCAAAGAAAGGAAGGTGGGCTAAATGGCAAGAAAGAGCAGGAAACAGAGGTTGGCTCCCATGCCGGCCCCGTCCTTATATGTGCATGTGGCACTGTATATCCGTCTTTCTGTGGAAGATAACAAAAAGCGGGGCTGCTCCGTGGAAAACCAAAAGCTGGTGCTGAATGATTTCCTTGTGGACAAGCCGGATTTCGTTGTCTATGATACTTATATCGACAATGGGGCGACGGGCACAAACTTCCACCGCCCCGGCTTCCAGCAGATGCTTTCCGATATTGAGGCGGGCCATATTGACTGTGTGATTGTCAAGGACCTCTCCCGGTTGGGGCGGAATTCCATTGATACCGGTTATTATATCGAACAGTATTTCCATACCCACAACGTCCGTTTTATTGCGGTCACGGACCAGTTTGACACGGCAGACCCCGGCAGCCTCCACAGCGGTATTATGCTTCCCTTGAAAAATATGATAAACGAGGCTTACGCATTAGATATTGGCAGGAAAATCAAGGCCCAGGCAAGGCAGGCCATGAAAGACGGCGATTACATCGGCGCACGGGCGCCCTACGGTTACCGCAAAGACCCGGATAACTGCCATAAACTGCTGATTGATGAAGATACCGCCCCTGTCGTAAGGCAGATTTTTGAGTGGGCGCATGAGCATGTGGCGCTGAACCGTATCGTCCGCAACCTGAATGAAATGGGGATCACGGCGCCCAGCCACTATAAAAAATCCACCGGCGAGATTACCAGCCCCGGCCTGATCGGGAGCGGGAAATGGCAGACACGTACCGTAATGAAGATTCTGGAAAGCGAGGTCTACACCGGCGATCTGGTACAGGGAAAGACAAAGATTGTGGACCATCAGCAGGTTAAGGCAGGGGAGGACAACCTGATTATTGCCAAATGCACCCATGAGCCGATCATCAGTTATGAGCTCTTTACAGCGGTGCAGGAATACCGGAAACAAATCTGCGAGGAAAGCCGGGCGGTCCCAAAGCGGCCCTACACCCCAAACATTTTCAAGGGGAAGGTGTTCTGTGCCGACTGCGGCAGGAGCCTCCACCGGCAGCGCGCCGAGCGAAAGAAAGGGCCGGACGTATACTGGTTCCACTGCCTCACCAACAGCCGTGTGGCAAAGGATAGCTGTAAAGGCGTGATGATGCAGGAAACGGAGCTTATCGCCACGGTCACAGCTATTCTGGAAAAAGAGCTGTCTGTTGCCCTGGGAATGTCCCTCCCCCTCTTACAGCTGGAGGCAAAACAGAAAAAGGACAAAGACAGGCTGAAAACCCAGATGTCGGCCAGGCGGCAGGAAACCGAAAAGAAACGCCGGCTGATCCGCGGCCTGTATGAGAACTTCGTCCAGGGTATCTTAACAAATGAGGAATACTTTGAGCTGAAAGCGGATTATGAGGAATCCATCCGTACACTGTCCAGCGAGATTGAGGCGCTGGAAAAGGATATGGACGCCCTGGACAGCCGGCTTGTGCGCTACCGGGCAATGGAAAAGGATGCAAAGTCACTGGCGCAGGACCACGCGCTTACGGCAGAACTGATTGACCGGCTGATTGAGCGGATCGAAATCGACCATGAGCGGAATATCCATGTAACTTTCCGTTTCAAGAGTGAATTCCAGGGAAAGGTGGTGGAACCATGCACAAAAAATATGTGATCGCCCTTTATATCCGTCTGTCTGTGGAGGACTTTAAGACCGAGAGTTTGAGTATTCCCAACCAAAAGCTGATCCTCCGGGAAAAGGCCATGTCGCTGCCAGAATGGGATAACGGCGAGGTACTGGAATTTGTTGATAACGGCCATACGGGTACGAATTTTGAGCGCCCTGCGGTACAGGAGCTTTTGACGATGGTCCAGGCCGGGAAGATCGACTGTATCATCGTAAAAGACCTCTCCCGGTTTGGCCGTAACAGCATTGAGACCGGCTATTTCATTGAGCGGGTGTTTCCGCTCTACCATACCCGGTTTATCTCGGTCAGTGATGATTTTGACACCGCCAATTTCAAAGGAGATACCGGAGGGATTGACGTTGCCTTTAAGTATCTTATCAGCGAATGTTACAGCCGGGATATGTCCATGAAAACGAAAAGCGCCAAATACGCAAAGATGCGCCGGGGCGAGTACCAGAGCGTTATCTGTCCCTATGGCTACCGCAAGAGCGCAGACGGGCGCATGGAGCCGGACGGGGATGTCGCAGGGATTGTCCGGCAGATATTTGAATGGGCGGCTGACGGCAATACTGCCGCCGGGATCACGCGGAAACTGTATGCCATGAATATCCCCACCCCTGGGGAATACCGGAGGGATAAAGGGAAAGACCACTATAATGTGTCCAGGACACACGGCGTCTGGAGTAGCTCAACAGTCCTGCGGATGCTGGAGGATCAGCGGTATATCGGCACTTATGTGATCGGCAAGCGTAAGGTACAGGAAATCGGCAGCCGCCGCATGAAGCTAAAGGATGAAAGCGAATGGTTCAAAATACCGGACCACCACCCGGCAATCGTAAGCATGGAGCTGTTTGAGAAAGCCAACGCTTCGATCAGGCGTTTCTCCCTTCCCAATAAAAAACGGCGCAACTACCTTCTCCGCGGGAAAGTATTCTGCGGCTGCTGCGACCATGCTATGTCACTTAGAAATGGAACGTGGTTTTACTGCCGTCACTCCGAAGTGGCAGAAACCCTTCCCTGCCATGGGGTAAGGGTGAAAATGGCTGATCTGGAGCAGGCGGTCCTTGAAACAATCCGGGCACAGATGTGTCCGGCGCTGGGGATTGACAGCAGCAAGGATAAGCTGAATTTGCAGACGGTCCAGCAGGCCGAGCATGAAGATAAGCTGCGCTCTATCCAGGACAGCAAACGGCAGCTTTATGAACAATATGCACTTGGAGAAATTGACCTGGAAACCTATCAGGAGCGCAAGGCGGTATATGACGCGGAACTGGTGCAGGCAAGGAATGTCCATGCCGCCATTACCGCACAGACCAGGCAGATACAGAGCGATTATGAAGCAAAGCTGAAACAGCGTGAGATCGTTCAGGAAGTAGGCAGCGCCGACACACTGACGCAAGCCCTGATTGACAGGCTTATCAGTAAGGTCTATATCTTTCCGGGAGACCGGATCGAGATTGAATATGTGACACAGGATTTCTTAGGGATAAGCGAACCGGGAAAGGAGGCGTGAGCCATGAGTACCGTATTAAGCAGCTACGGGCAGCTATGCGGCTGCCCGGAAATCCTCAAAAAAAGTTGTAAATTTTTTTGTCGTGGGCTTGACATACGGGTGCCGCAAATCGTGAATCCGTATGCGTTTCACCCCTGCGGCTTTTGCACCTCTGTCCATCTCGTGATGGAGATAGCTCTTTGTTATTGTAAAGATACGGTCTTTTTTCTTTAAACCATACAGCATACCAATATACTCCTGCATTTCCTCGCATAGAAACTTTGGCATTTTAATTGTACGGTTGCTCTTTTTCGTTTTCGGAGAGGTAATCACATCCTCGCCATGCATACGCTGATAAGATTTATTAATCGTGACCGTTTCCTTATCAAAGTTAAAATCTGCGGCAGTCAAAGCTAATAATTCTCCCTCACGGATTCCGCACCAGTAAAGCATTTCAAAAGCATAAAAGGAAACTGGCTTGTCCATCATTTCATCCGCAAACCTCTTATATTCCTCTTTCGTCCAGAACAGCATTTCTTTGTGTTCCTCGCTCCCCATATTGCCCGCCTTTGCCGCAGGATTGGAGCGAAGGTCATAATAGCGCACTGCATGGTTAAATATTGCTGAAAGCTGATTGTGAACTGTTTTCAGATACGTCTGCGAATAGGGATTGCGTTTTTCATCACGGTAGGCAAGCAGCTCATTCTGCCATGCGATGATTTCCTTTGTGCCAATCCCGCTAATTTTCATCTTTCCAAAATACGGAAGAATCTTCGTCCGAATGATATGCTCCTTTGTCAGCCAAGTGTTCTCTTTCAGTCGGTTCTTTACATCATTCGCATAAAGTTCCGTAAATGCTTCAAAGTCCATGTCAAGGTCAGCGGAATTTTGTAACTGGAACTTCCGCTCCCACTCCTGCGCTTCACGCTTTGTTGCAAACCCACGCTTGCACTTCTGTTTCCGCTCCCCTTTCCAGTTCACATACCGAGCCATCACATACCATGTGCCGTTGCCCTCATTCTTAAATACTGGCATTTACTCCATCTCCTTTCCCTGTTTTTCTCCTGCCCCGTAAAACCTTTCTTGAAAATACTGGCGGTTCACTCTCCCTGCAATCGTGATAAATCCCTGCTCCTTCAGCTCGTCATTCAACTTTTTAATGAGCTTGTAGGCGTAAGGCTTCGATATGGAAAGCTCTTGCGCCACCTCGTCCACACGGATAAATTTGTTGTCCATACAACCTCTCCTTTCTCTTTCTAAGCGTTTTTGCTTAATTCATAATACTAAACATTTTTGCTACTGTCAATAGGTTTGCAAGAAAATATTAAACTTTTTTGTTTCGCTTATTCTTGACTTTTTCTAAGCATATATGCTATACTCCTTATAAACATACGAACAAGGAGTGAAACATTATGGCGATTGGCGAAAGAATACATTTTTTCCGCATCATGCGGGGCATGACACAGAAATACCTTGGTATGCTTGTCGGTTTTCCCGAACGGAGCGCAGACGTGCGTCTGGCACAGTATGAAACTGGCTCACGCAAGCCAAAGGCAGACTTGACGGCTGCACTGGCGCAGGCTCTGGACGTTGCGCCGCAGGCTCTGGACATACCCGACATTGACAGTTACATCGGGCTTATGCACACCTTATTTACCCTTGAGGACATTTACGGTCTTACCGTCAGTGAATCAGACGGTGAAATCTGCTTAAAAGTCAGCAAAGACAAAAGCAAGAACGCCGACGAGCTGCTGAAAATGCTCTGCGCTTGGAAAGAGCAGGCGGACAAGCTCTCTTCCGAGGAAATCAGCAGGGAAAATTACGACCAGTGGCGGTACAATTATCCGAAGTTTGACACCACGCAGCATTGGGCGAAAGTCTCCTCTAAGGAATTGAGCGATACCTTAGCCAAAGCGTTCAAGGACAAACTGAAAACCGATTGACAAGCACGACAAAAAACGCCCTTAGCCATGAGTTACTACCCACAGCTAAGGGCGTTTCTAATATGGATTTATTTCAGCCATCCAAACCTCTTGCAAATCATTCCCCCACCAACAAACCACTTGACAGTAAGAATAATCGCACTCAAACAACTGTTATCAATTTGTTATCAAAAGACCTTTCAAAAGTCCGCAAACCCGCATAAACACTGGATTTACTAAGCATTTTTGTTTATTCGAACTCAATCGTCCCTGGTGGCTTCCCAGTACAGTCATAAACCACCCGGTTCACCCCCTTCACCTCATTCACAATCCGGTTCGTAACCTTATTTAATACCTCCCAAGGAATCTGTGCTGCCTCAGCAGTCATAAAATCAGAAGTATTCACAGCCCGCAGCGCAACCGCATAATCATAGGTTCGAAAATCTCCCATAACACCCACAGAACGCATATTTGTCAGTGCTGCAAAATACTGACCAAGCTCTTGATCTAATCCCGCTTTTGCAATTTCTTCCCGGTAAATGTAGTCCGCCTCCTGCACAATTTTTACTTTTTCTTCGGTAACCTCGCCAATAATACGAATGCCAAGTCCAGGCCCAGGGAATGGTTGACGAAATACCAGATGTTTTGGAATGCCAAGCTCCAGCCCAGCTTTGCGCACCTCATCCTTAAAAAGCATACGCAAAGGTTCAATAATTTCTTTAAAGTCCACCACATCCGGAAGTCCTCCTACATTGTGATGGGATTTTATCACTGCAGATTTTCCAAGCCCCGATTCTATCACGTCTGGATAAATCGTTCCCTGCACCAGAAAATCCACTGCACCGATTTTTTGCGCTTCTTCCTCAAATACACGAATAAATTCCGCTCCAATAATTTTGCGCTTCTCTTCTGGCTCAGTGATCCCTTTTAGTTTTTCATAGTATCTTTGCTGCGCATTGACCCGGATAAAATTCAGTTCATAAGCTCCATTCGGTCCAAACACTGCCTCCACTTCATCGCCTTCATTTTTACGTAGCAGACCATGATCTACAAACACGCAAGTCAACTGCCTGCCAACTGCCTTGGAAAGCAAGACTGCCGCTACGGAAGAATCCACGCCGCCAGACAAAGCACATAGAACTTTGCCATCGCCAATTTTTTCCCGCAAACTCTCAATCGTAGATTCCACAAAAGAACCCATTTTCCAATCCCCAGCACAACCACACACTTTATAAACAAAATTTTCAAGCATTTTCATGCCTTCCTTGGTATGCATCACTTCTGGATGGAATTGAGTTGCATATAATTTCTTCTCTGGAAATGACATTGCAGCAATTGGGCAGACAGGGGTATGCGCTATAACCTGGAACCCTTCTGGCGCCTCAGCAATATAATCTGTATGGCTCATCCAGCAAACACTGTTTGAAGATACGCCTTCAAATATAATATCCTTCGTATCTATTTCCACTTCTGTATGTCCATATTCACTCACTGGAGCAGTCTTCACCGTTCCCCCAAGAAGATATGCCATTAACTGTGATCCATAGCAAATTCCCAAAATAGGTATCCCCAATTCAAAAATCTCTTTCGGGTAGTGAGGCGACGTTTCTTCATAAACACTGTTTGGCCCTCCGGTAAAAATAATTCCCTTTGGATTCATAGCCTTAATTTCATCCAAGCTCATAGTATAAGGCTTTACTTCGCAGTATACGTTGCATTCCCGCACACGGCGAGCAATAAGCTGATTATACTGTCCACCAAAATCAAGGACAATCACTGTCTCTCTAGCCAAAATTTTTTCCTCCTGTCTTTCATTCTCTTTTATGCCGCATAGAAATTCTTTTCTTCAAAACAGCTTCTTTCTCCTCATTATATCGGAGGAGTTTTATATTTACAAGAGAAAAACCACAAATTCTCTGTTTCATTCTATTTCTTGCTTCTTAAGAAACACTCTGTAAAAAATTTTCCAAAAGAAACGTCCTTTGATATGGCAAATAAGAATTCGTTTCTTCTGACTTTTCAAAAGATGAAAGCGCTCCGAAAGAGTAATGCTTGATTCACCTGACTGCCCTTCTATAATTAAGCGTATCCCAATCCAGCGGCACCCATAACAAATCAGATTCCATATTATGTATCATCTGTATTGTCTTTTTCTCTAATCTCTAATAAATCTGTAATATCACAACCAAGATATTCACACAGCTTGATAATTAAATTTGCATCAATTCTCTGAAATTCATCCCTGCAATATCTGTTAAAATTTCCTCTCTGTAAATCCAAATCTTTACAAATTCTCGTTTTACTTATTTGCTTCTCCTGCAGCAATTCTACAATTCTAATATGTAAATACTTCATATATGTACCTCTTTCTATTTAGACACATTATACCCAAATATTAGAAAAATAAACATTTTATTTATATACAGTATAATTATATATACTATATAATTATACACTCAATATATTAGGAAATATACTTTCACGCGTTAGCGTGACAAGGTCTTTCCTATAGAATAAAAAAAGCCATATATCCGGTGTTTTCCATCACCAAATATATAGCCCTTATTTAAAACTATGTTTTCTTATTTCACATTCTGCTCTCTATTTCGATACTGTACTGGCGTCATTCCATACCTTTTTTTAAACAGGCGGTTAAAATGCTCTACGTTCTGATACCCTACACTATCTGCAATATTTTCTACTGTCATGCTGGTATTTTTCAGCAAAGTACGTGCCTTTTTCATGCGCACGTTTTTGACAATATCGCCAAAGGTTTTTCCCGATTTTTCCCTGATATACTTAGAAAGATAAGGCTTTGACAAATGCATTTTTTCTGCAAGCTCATCCAATGTCACAGTCAGATAATGTTCCTGGATGTAATTCATAATTCCATTCAACCGCTCATCTCTGCACTGATCCGCCTGCTGAATCTGCTCCAGCTTATTGACCGCCACACAGAGAGCTTCAATGGAAGATTTGATAATATCCTCATCAATTCCCACTCCCCAGTACAATTGATTATGACAGGAAATTCCCATATAGGACATCGCTTTTGCTGAAGACCCTCGGGACAACGAGTGCTCTTCATAAACAGACAGTTCATAACTCACATTAAAATACTGTTTTAAAGCATTGCTCACTGCATCCAGACGTCCATTTCCGTTACCTGTTACATTGCGCTTTTGTCCTCCATGACAAATGGTCACCTCAGCCAATATTCCATTTTTTTGCCGGAAATGGCATTCTGAAATCTGAAAATGAGGCATATTGTTCACATAATGCTCTTCAAAAATCTCATATACGCGGGAGGGGGACAATTCCATATGCTGATGATCTGACACCCCTTTTACCGTATATCCAACCTCCTCCTTCATCTTGTCTGGAATCGTAATGCCATAATTCTGTTTGAGGATATAGCCTACGCCGCCTTTCCCCGACTGGCTGTTAATACGGATAACATCTGAGTCATAAGTCCGTCCCACATCCCGCGGATCAATGGGCAGGTAAGGCACAGTCCATGCGCCATCCAAGCATTCTTCCCTGTAAGCCATTCCTTTGGCAATGGCATCCTGGTGGGAACCAGAAAAAGCGGTAAATACCAATTCCCCTGCATAAGGCTGCCTGGGTGAAACCTGCATACGGGTGCAGCGTTCATAAGTTTCCGCAATTTTAGACATATTGCTAAAGTCCAATTTCGGATCGACCCCATGAGAGAACATATTCATGGCAAGCGTTACAATATCCACATTTCCCGTACGCTCTCCGTTTCCAAACAAGGTTCCCTCTATACGGTCTGCTCCTGCCAGGATGCCAAATTCTGCATCGCAAACCCCAACCCCTCTGTCATTATGGGGATGCAGAGAAAGCACTACATTTTCCCGATATTTCATATGCTTACTCATATATTCCACCTGCCCTGCAAAAATATGAGGCATTGCATTTTCCACTGTGGTGGGAAGGTTGATGATTGCTTTTTGTTCTGGCGTGGGCTGCCATATATCAAGAACTGCGTTACATACCTCAAGTGCATAATCCACCTCTGTCCCCGAAAAACTTTCTGGACTGTATTCAAAGGTAAAATTCCCATCTGTTTCCTCTGCCAGCTCTTTGAGCAGCTTGGCGCCGCTGACTGCAATATCAAGAATCTCCTTTTTACTCTTTTTAAATACCTGTTCCCGCTGTGCCAGTGAAGTAGAATTATAAAGATGTACAACTGCATGAGGAGCGCCCTTTACTGCCTCAAAAGTCTTGCGGATAATATGCTCTCTTGCCTGTGTCAGCACCTGAACTGTCACGTCATCTGGTATCATATCACGTTCGATCAATGCCCGCATAAAATTGTACTCAGTTTCAGACGCCGCCGGAAATCCTACTTCTATTTCCTTAAATCCTACTTCCACTAATAATTGAAAAAATTCCAGCTTTTCTTCCAGGCTCATAGGCTCAATCAACGCCTGATTCCCATCTCGCAAATCTACACTACACCAAATGGGCGGAGCAGTGATATACTCTTTTTTCACCCAGTCATAGGTAACTTCTGGGGGCATAAAATATTGTCTTTCGTATTTTTCAAAATTCTTCATTTTCCATCCTCCATAATAAAATTAAGAGTTCTTCCATCGAAAAGACACTTTCATACTTTCGCGTGACAAGGTCTTTTTGATCGAACAAGAAAGAATCCTGCTTTGCAGGATTCTCCGCCTACGGCGGGTCGCTTTGCGACAAATTTCATACCCGCCGCAGTGCGATAAGAACTTTTTTATTCTATAGGAAAGATACTTTCACGCGTTAGCGTGACAAGGTCTTTCCTATAGAACAAAAAAATCTTTCATATCTACCATCCCAAGGGGACAATAGAGACGAAAGATATCATAATCTTGCGCGGTACCACTCTGCTTCATGTATTCACATGCACTTATCGGCGCTTCTACACCTATCTCTGTAACGGGAGAACCCGTCCTGACTTACTTTTGCTTCTCCTGTGCCTTACACCAAAGAATATGGAATTCTTCTATTGTTCCATGCTGCATCCTTCAGCCGGAAGCTCCAGGGCCAGTTCACTGTATTGTCCCTGCCATTTTCCACCACCAATGGCTCTCTGTGTGTTCCTTTACAGCTACTCTTCCCTTTCTTCGCTTTTCACGGGTTTTATCTTAACACAGATCTTTTAAATTGTATAGTGATAATTTTAATCAGTTTTATTGATTTATTTTAATATCGAATAAGAAAAGGACAGACCAGTATCTTTTACGGTACAAAACTTATCCATCCTTTTCTTTCCAGTACCTTTCAGACAATTCCCTTCTGATGCAGATACTTTTCCCTGGTTGCCAGACCGCCCCTAATATGCCTTTCTGATTTATTTACATCCAATACCTTTCTTGCCTGATTTGCAAGAGCTGGATTGATTTGCATGAGACGTTCTGTTACGTCTTTATGTATGGTAATCACTAATTAGAACGTTATTGTCTGCTTCTCACTCTACAAGCAGCACAGACTCCTCCAGTCCTAACTCCCCAAACAGGCTCAAATAAATATCTACGTTTCCTTCCTTGTCTACTTCTATTTTCTTTACAATCTGTTTGAGCTGTTCATTTGTCATGTCACCAACGGAGGTTACATCCTCAATTGTCCCAAAAGTTTTCTTTAAAAGCTCTTCCAACTGTTCTCCTTTGTCAAGATTGTTTCCCACCAATTTCAAATCATTCTCCAGCCGCTCTATTTCTGATTTCATACCTCCAATTTTATCATTCAATTCCTGACGGCTAATTAAATCGTCAGTATACATATCCATATATTTCTGACGCATTTTTTTCATCTTAGCAAGCTGGGCGTTTAATTCCTTTTCGTAATTTTCATTATCGTCCTTGGCTTTGTATACCTTTGTAAATTCTTTCACCACACGATTGATTACGTTTTTCTTTTTCTTTAATAATTCAGTGAAATATTCTTCCAATGCCTGTATTAGTTTATCTTCATCCATGGTTATTGCATTGGGACAGCTTTTTGCACCCTTTCCATTATGTCCAGAACACACCCATCGAATATATGTGTTTTGGTAGGTACGGACAGTACGCCGGAATGACCATCCGCATTCCTTACATTTGATTAAAGTACTGAACAGATATTTATTGCTTTGACGTTCATGCTTTACCTGAAATGCAGCGCGACGTCCATGCAAAATTTCCTGTGCCCGGGCAAACTGTTTTGGCCCAATAATACGCAAATCCTCTCTTTCTGTCACCATCCATTCTGATTCATCCTTATTTTCCCTCTTACTGGTAAGAAAATCTGTAACCTCCTGCTTTCCATTTATAATTTTTCCGGTATACAGTTCATTGGTAAGAATCCGGCAGATTGCATTCTGGCTCCAGTTACAGTTGCGCTTAGTTTTTAAACCTTTCTCATTGAGCATATTGGCAATTTTAGATGCGCCGTATCCCTCCCTGATATACCAGTCATATATTTGACAAACAATTTTTGCTTCTTCCTGATTGATTTCAAGATTAAAATAATCTCCATTGGTTTTGTCATATCCATACACAAAATTAGGAACACGTCCTTTTTCTGCATTCAGTTTCTTGCCGAATTTCACACGTTTTGAGGTGTTGGCGCTTTCCTCCTGTGCCAGAGCCCCGAATATCGTCAGGACAAATTCAGACTGTCCCAAAACCGTCATATTTGCAGTTAAAAAGGTTGTCTCTATTCCCAATGCCTTTAAAGTCCTTATGCTTTGCAACAAATCTACTGTGTTTCTGGCAAATCTAGAAATATCCTTTACCACTACCATATCAAATAAGTCCTGCTGTGCATCACCCATAAGTCTTAGAAATTCTTTTCGGTTCTTGATTTTTGTTCCAGATATTCCCTCATCTGCATATAAACGGACAAGATTATGTCCATTCTTTTCGGTATATTCCGTAAAAAATTTCTTTTGCGCTTCCAGACTGTTAAGCTGATCGGATTTATCGGTAGAAACTCGACAATATGCTGCTACATTCATAGATTGTTCCTTTCTGTTTATTTGATATTAAGATTCGGGTGCTTTTGACACCCTAGCCTCATTAAGAGAACAAAGCGGACAAGTCCGCTGGGGCTCCCTAAATCCCTCATTCATGAGGGACTTGGACGATTTGCTGCGCCGAGTGCGGTCACACAGTGACATCTTCTATTTGCACGAGTGCGCATATTATTTTTTATTCTATAGGAAGACACTTTCACGCATTAGCATGACAAGGTCTTTCCTATAGAATAAAAAACCGCTACACAATGCAGCGGTCCTTTTCCTGTCCTTTTCTATTCGTACATTTTAATTTTCTCTCTTGCAAAATCTGGTCAAATTTTTTCTGATTTACCTCCATAAAAATCTTAAGTATGTAATCAGCCGTATCCTCGGGCTTATTTGGATTATGGAAACGAAAATTCAATTTCTGATTTCTGGAAATCAGAACCACCTCCCCGTTCTGCTTTTCTTTCACGTTTCTCTAACATATGATTGCAGAATAGAAAATAGTCCTGTTCTCTCCATAATAATTTTCCTGCTTTTTCATAAATTGTACTTTCTTTTTTCTTCTATTACTCCGGCGGTTAAATATCCTTCCATTCCCTATGGCACTTATTCTGAAGCTAAGGTAAACTGGTCCACCAATTCCTTCAAACAAGCAGCCTGAGCGGAAAGCTGTTCACTTGCAGCGGCGCCTTCTTCCGCAGTCGCGCTATTGCTCTGTACAACAACGGAAATCTGGTTGATTCCCTCTGAAACCTGCTCAACCGACTGTGACTGCTCGTTAGAGACTATTGCAATATGGTCAATGGCATCAACCACAGACTGAATACTATTTACAACACCCAGCAGAACATCTGCTGTATTTTTTGCAATTCCTGTTCCCATATGTACTGCATCCGTAGAATTCTCAATAAGCTCTGATGTATTTTGCGCCGCCTGTGCAGATTTTCCAGCTAAATTGCGAACCTCCTCCGCAACCACAGCAAATCCCTTTCCAGCTCTGCCAGCTCTGGCCGCTTCCACTGCCGCATTCAGGGCAAGTATATTTGTTTGGAACGCAATATCATCTATGGTTTTAAGAATTTTTTCAATCTCTTCTGAACTGGCCTGAATCTTCTCCATAGCCTCAATCAGATTCTGCATTTTCTGGTTACACAAGAAAACTTCTTTACCAGTCTGGTGGGTCTGACTTCTGACATCCAACGCTCCGTCTGCAGTATCCTTCACCTCCTCGGAAATGACACTGATCCGCGTTGCCAATTCCTGTACTGATCCTGCCTGCTCTGCAGTCCCCTGGCTAAGTGTCTGCGCACTTGAAGATAATTGATGGCTGGCATTGGCCACTTCCTCTGCGGAATGATTGACCTGACGCATAGCATTGCTCAATTCAATCCTCATATTGCGCATGGAAACCAAAATATTCTGAAAACTGCCAACATACACATCTTCATGCTTTGTATGAACATCCAAGTTCTGATTTGCCATCTCGTTCAACAAATAACTAATGTCATTGATCACAATGCGCAATCCTTCCACCAGAGCCTCCGTTGATCTGACAAGCACGCCTGTTTCATCCTTGTTGGAAACCTTAGGCATGGGCGTATCTAAATCCCCATCCACCAGAAGCTTCATCCGTTTCACACAAGCCTGCATCGGTCTGCCAATATTAATAGCCAGTAATAAAGCAACAATCACAGAAATAAAGATCGAAGCCAAAATCACAGCAATATTGATGACCATTGCATCCCGTGTGGATGCCAGATAATTAATCTGTGGCGCAGTCACTGCAATACTCCAGCCATCGGTACCCAATACTGGAGCGTAGGCCGCAAACATTTTATCTTCTCCCTTTGTATAGCTTCCAAAACCATTTTCTCCCTGACGCATCTTTGCATGAATCGCCGCCAGCTCCTTCAGTGAAGAATCACTCTTGGCCTCCTCTTCTATGTTTTGAACTGTAATTGTATCAAGGGTGATATCCGCAATCGTTCCACCCGACTTATTAATCATATAAGCTCTGCTATTTTCACCAAGCTGAATCGCTGATACAATATCATTTAAAAAAGTTTCATGGGGAACAAAATATACAACACCCACAATGGATTTCCCATAGTTTCCTTCTGCATACAAAGGCGCGGCTACCATAATAGACAATTCTCCCGTAACCTTACTGATTAACGGTTCTGATACAAAAACATTTCCCTCCATAGCCTGACGCACATATTCACGGTCTGAATAATCATTTCCATCAAAAATACTAATGCCGTCTGCACCAATAATATTTCCTCTCTGAAAATCATGCATGGAAACACGCCCATCGATAATGGTCTGTTTTTCTTCTACCGACACTTCTGGATTGGACAATTCTGGGATGCATCCCACCTCCATAACAACATTCTTATATACTTCCAGCTCCTGTTGCGCACGTCCTGCCGCCAAAACTGCTGTCTGGCTCATCATCTGCTCTACTGTGGACATGGTACTATTATAATTTAGCATAATACTTGAAACTCCAGATGCAACCAATCCAATTATAACAGTCAAAATAAGACATACGGTGATTTTAGTTCGAATGCTTTTCATTTTACATGTTACCTCCTTAAATGTTCCCTCCTGCTTTCACGGCCAAAAATATGAACTACTCAGCCAATCCCAAATGATTCATACAGTGATAGCTCTGTATGAATCATTTGGGATTCACATATCCAACCGTTCTTGCTATTTCATAACTATTATAAAAGTTACCATTCCTGATTGTCAACCTCTATCTCATACCCGTTTTTCCCTGTCTCACAAAGCCATTCCTGGCTTCTTTTCTTGTGATTTTTATTCTTGCTTCATTGTAAAACCTCCTTTTATGGGTGTGCGAAAAAATAGCTTTGTGGTTAATTCTATTATCTCGCATTTTCCCATAAAATGGGAGGTTTTTTTGCGAAAAATTTTTTCTTATGGTGACCTCCGGAACTAAATATTTTTCTGATTCCAGTATACCATAAGCAAAACAAAATGCTCTGATTTTTTCACCTGGCGGGTGAAAAAATCAATCCGGTAAAATAACGTATAAGTGCCGGAATTATATGGGGTTACAGAAAATAATTTGTGGCAAGGCTCACGGATTCAGGTATATTCCAAACCATATCCCTGCCTTTTGCTCCAGTATACTGCCTTTAACTATTATAGCATCCTTTCTCTCATCTTTCACTCTTTTCCATGAAAAATCCCCAGGGGATTCTAATTCTCCTGAGGATTCCCTTCACCATCTCAATTTTAGCCCTTATCCTACAATCAATTCCTCTGTTTTCCAAACCTTACCTCACAGTCTTTCCGATAAAACGATATCCCATAACAATCTATGTTCCGATATCCTTCTTCCTTAAGCTCTTCCATATATTTTTTATCATAAATCTGCTGTAAGGCTTTCTCTGCATCATTCTCCAAATCATCAATGGAATCAGATACCTTTAACTCCAGAACAAAGGAACGCCCCCGGAGAGACGGGCTTTTCACCATAATATCTGACCGCCCGTTCCCGGATTCCCGGTTAGATTTCACCAGATAATTTTCACTCTGGCTTAATATGCCTGCCAGGAATCCATGATAAAAGTTTTCTGCACTGTCATAGAAGCTGATTGTGCGAAAAAGCTGCCCATTCAAAATATCCTCCATCCTCTGGGCATTTCCGTCTTCCATGGCTTGGTACAGATCACGAAAATCTTCTTTCTTTATGGCATCTTTCATCCAATTCATTATCGTATTTTCATAAATAGTCATAACTTCTATGTTGGGAACCCGTACCTTCAAAAAAGTATATTTTCCTTTAAAATATTCTCTTTCTTTTGTCAGATATCCTGTAAAATAAAGAAAATTCCACAGGCTCTCCTGATTACTGTGCATATCCTCATAGGTAACTTCTTCATGCACCTGAATATCTAAGGTTTCGCCGCTTAAAAGCGTTTCAATCTGCCCTTTCATTTCCCGGTCGGCTCTTGCAACCAGAGCCTTAATTATATCATTGGAACTGGTATTGATCCAATAAGGACGGGGAAATGCATTAACATCCGCATATAAATCATACATAAAATTGATCACACTCCACGGATTATAAACCTCTGTATTGCCAAATGCATATCCATCATACCATTCTTTCATAACCGAAAAGCGGCTCTCTACGCCATAGTAAGCCATCATCTGCCGCACTTCCGCTTCTGTGAAGCCAAAATGCTCACTATATCTCTGATCGAATATAGATATGATCTTCAGATGATTCAATCCCGTAAATATACTCTCCTTTGAGATCCGCAGACATCCGGTAATAACTGCAAACTGTAAATACTGATTCGACTTTAAAGCCGCTTCAAACAACGACCGGATAAAGCCAGTCATTTTATCATAAAAGCCGCTGAAATATGCGCTTTCCAGCGGTACATCGTACTCATCAATCAGAATAACCGTCTTCTTACCTGTAATCTTATACATGCATTGACAAAATAACTGCAGAGAATTTCTTAGCGTTTTTTCCTCTGCTTTTCCTTCCGCAATAACGGTATATTGTTCATACTCTCTAGCGGAAAGATATTCTTTTTCTCCTTCTACAATATGTCTGTGCCGTTCAAATTCCACGCTGACCGCATTTTGTATCATATATGCAGCCATATCGTAGTCTTCCTGTTTCGCCGATTTCAATGTGAGTTCGAACACAGGATACATTCCTATCTGATCGGTGCAGCTTTCCCCGGCTTCCATAATCTTCATTCCCTGAAAAAGACTTTTATTCCGTTCATTTGCTTTTTCATCCCCTGTATCCTCAAAAAAATATCGGAGCATACTCAAGTTTAACGTCTTCCCAAAACGCCTTGGACGGGTAAACAAATTTACTTCCCCCTTTAAATCCAGTAACTCCTTAATTAACATAGTTTTATCGATATAGTAATAACCGTCTGTTACGATTTTTTCAAAATTATCAACACCTATTGGTAATGGTTTCTTCATCACTGCCGCCTCCTACTTCGCTGGTTCCTCCTCATGCCATATTATACCCTATCCCCCTCTATTTCACAATCAATTTCCATATGACAGCAATAAAGCCATCCTTGAATACTTTTTATATTCTAAGAGATGGCTTATTATATTACTCCATATCAACCGTTCTGTTTTGTTACAACCGTATGTACCGTACTTTTGCTAATTCCAAATTTTTTTGCAGTCTGCCTTACAGTAGCATTTTCCTCAATTATATAATTAGCGATATTAATCGCCCTCTCCTCTATGTACCCTTTCAACGAAATTCCCTCATATATTGTTTTTTTATAATGTATGAAGAATTTGCCTTGGTTATGACTATGCTTCCAAACATTCCCCCCCTGTTTTCCCTGTATGCAGGTGTGAAAAATAACCAATCATTACCATTTCAGCAAAAACAACGAAATTCTTATTGTACTCTCTCAAAAATCAGGCTATAATGAAACAAGGAAAGGTACATAGGGAGGTTTATAATGAAAAAACAAAAGAACATAACTAATTCCAAAAAGAAAATTGCAGACGAAATCCTGCAGCAAATCGGCGGGAGCGTCATTTTTGTATTTCTGCTAACTGCAGTGATTTCAATCTGCATGGTAGGATGGCTGAGCATCTCTTCAAAGAAAACAGAGCTGATACAGGAATCCAATGCGGCTGCAAACCAGCTTACCGGATTTTTGCAACAGTATACCAAATGCGTAGAACAACTGGCAGCCAACCCGGAAATCAAATCTGCCATGCTGGAGACAACCGGAAACAAACAGTTTATCCATGCCAAAACCATGGAAACCGTTTTAAAGAATCTGGTAGGCATTTCAAAAACTGATAAAGAAAATGTCATGGCAGTCTGGGTTTCTGACTTAGACACCAGCACACTGATACAATCCGACAGCTTTGTCAGCGATGATGACTGGGATATTACAGGGCGCGGATGGTACGGTTGTATTGAAACACAACAGCCTATTCTGACAGAGCCATATGTGGACTCTTCTACTGGGAAAATAATTTTAAGCGCAGCGGCCCCGGTCTTTGACGACGCCACAGGAGATGTCATTGGAGCAGTGGGTATGGATATCGCACTGGACCATATGACGACCATTATGAGTGAATACAAAATCGGCCGCAAAGGATACATGATTCTGATGTCTAAAAATGGCGTCTTTCTCTATCACCCCAACAATGACTTTATGGAAAAAAATGTCACCGAAGTAGATATTTCCGAAAATGTTGTCCAGGCAATCGAATCCAAAACCAGCAAATTCCTGAAATACAAATCAGTCGGAACTACAAGGTATGGTTCTCTCCAGCAAGCTGGAGATACGGGATATCTCGTACTGAGCAGCCTGCCTCTCACAGAGTATTATTCCACACTGATTGGAATGGCTGTTGCACTGATTGTCATCTTTGCAGCAGGGATTCTGCTAATTGCAGTCAGCATACGAAAAAGCTCTGCCAAGCTGACAAAGCCTATTTTGGAGCTGAATCAGACCGCCCAGCAGCTTGCCGCTGGGGATTTGGATGTAACCCTAAAAATTACCAGTCAGGATGAAATCGGGGAGCTGGGCAATTCCATTCAAAAAACCGTTGACCGTCTGAAAGAATATATCGTATACATTGATGAAACAGCAGAAGTACTGGCACAAATTGCAGAAGGAAAACTGAGCGTTGATTTAAAACAAGATTATGTGGGTGAATTTCAGAAAATAAAAACTGCATTACTAAATATTTCCAATTCCATGAATGATGTAATGCTGGGAATCAACGAAAGCTCCCAGCATGTATCCGTAGGCGCTTCGGAACTTGCAAGCGCTTCTCAGGTCTTGGCTGAAGGCGCCGAAGAACAGGCCGCCTCTATTGAGGAGCTTACTGCAACCACCATCACAGTGGCAGAGCAGGTGGAAAGCAGCCGCAAAGAAGCAGCGAATTCTGCCAAAGCAACCTCTCAGGCTGCTGCAATCATTGAGGAAAACCAGGAAAAAATGAAACAGATGATGACCGCTATGAATACCATCCATGAAACCTCACAGCAGGTAGTGGGAATCATCCAAACCATTGAGGATATCGCGTCACAGACGAACCTTCTCTCCTTAAATGCTTCCATTGAAGCTGCCCGTGCTGGAGAAGCCGGACGAGGGTTTGCAGTCGTTGCAGATGAAATCGGGAAATTGGCGTTGGAAAGTTCTGAAGCGGCAAACACCACAAAAGAGCTGATTAGTATTTCTATGAATGAAATCCAAAAAGGAAATGATATTGCCGCTAGCGCTATGGAATCCTTGAAAGAATCTGTAAATGCAATCAGCCATGTAAATGGAATGATTCAGATAACGGCTGAAAATGCAGCAATCCAAGCAGAAAATATGAACCAGCTCCGGGCAGGAATTGAAGAGATGGCGCACGGAATCCAGGATAATTCCGCGGCCTCCCAGGAAACCTCCGCCACCTCACAGGAACTGGCTTCACAGGCGGAAGTTTTAAACCAAATGGTGCAAAAATTTGAGCTTAGTTAGCTCTTAGGTAAAGTTTAAAGCTTCAGCTTTGTAAAGGCATCCGCAAATGCATGGTTGATCGGCTCTTTCGCCTCCTGTTTCATCTTGTTCATATATTTGGAAACATCCTTCTTGGAAACGCCTCCTCCGCTTTCTTTCTTGCGTTTTTCGAAAGCGGAGAGCTTTTCTCGATAACCGCACACACAGGTGAAACGCTGACCATCCCCTTCCCCTACCAGCTCCATTTTCTTATGGCATTGGGGACAGCGGGCATTAGTCACTTTGGACAAGGTTTTCCGGTAACCGCATGCCCGGTCTTGACATACCAGCATTCGCCCATTTTTGTGGTTGACTTCTAGAAGTAATTTTCCACAGTCTGGGCATTTTTTTCCCGTCAGATTATCATGGCGGTAGGTTTTTGAGGATGCTGCAATATCTTTGACAATATCTACCGTATAAGAACGGATTTTTGACTCAAAATCTTTTTTTCTAGCCTTCCCCTTGGCGATATCTGCCAACTGCTGCTCCCACCGGGCAGTCAGCTCTGGGGAAGTCAAGCCCTGGGGCGCAAGCTCTAACACCTGCCTCCCTTTCGAGGTCAGGTGGATATATTTATCCTTCTTTTCTATCATAAAGCTGTTAAAAAGCTTTTCAATAATATCTGCACGAGTAGCGACGGTTCCCAATCCCCCAGTTTCCCCTAATGTTTTTTTCAGTTCTTTATCTGAATTTTCCATATATTTGATGGGATTTTCCATTGCGGCAAGCAGAGTAGCTTCAGTAAACGGCAACGGCGGTTTCGTTTTGCCTTCCGTTATCTTTCCTTCCTGGAAAAGAATTTTCTGCCCCTTGGTGAATTCTGGAAGATTGCCCTCCACCTCTCCTGTCTGGACAGACTTTTCACTCTCTTCCTCTTCTGACAGGATTCCAGAATCCTCTTGAATTTTTCGGATTTCCTGCCATCCAGCCTGCTCTATCCTCTTACCTTTCACTACAAACCGTTCTCCTTCGCAGAGCAAGGTTACTTCTGTCTGTTGGTATTCACAGGGAGGAAGCAAGACAGAAAGAAAACGTGAAATAACCAATTCATAAATCTTTCGCTCCCCATATTCCAGCTCGCTAAGGCTAATTCCCTGCTCTGTAGGAATAATGGCGTGATGGTCAGATACCTTTTTATCGTCCACAAAAGATTTATTTCCTTTCATTGGAGATTTTAAAAGCCTGCTGCATATGTTGCCATAGCTTCCACCCCGACAGGCTTTGACACGCTCTGGCAGCGTATCTACAATATCCTGGGTAAGATACCTGGAATCGGTTCTGGGATAAGTTACCACCTTATACCGTTCATAAAGACGCTGCATATAATCAAGCGTCTGCTTTGCAGAGAATCCAAACATCCGGTTTGCATCCTGCTGCAAAGAAGTCAAATCATATAGCTGAGGCGCATAAGATTTCTGTTGTTTCTTTTTGACTTCTTCTACGATTCCGGTACTATTTGTAACCCTTTGCTGTACTTGATGTATCTTTTCTTCTGAAAAAGTCGTAGGGCCTTCCTCTTTGGATTTCCAGGTCCAAACAATTCCATCCCCCTTTATTTTCAAACCATAATAAGACTTCGGCAAAAACGCCCGAATCTGTGCTTCCCGTTTCGCAATCATAGCGAGGGTGGGTGTTTGAACTCTACCGCAGGAAAGCTGGGCATTATGCTTTACCGTCAATGCACGGGTTGCATTTAATCCCACCAGCCAGTCTGCTTCTGCCCTTGCTACTGCTGCCTCATACAATTTCTGATATTCCTTTGCATCCTTTAAATGTTCAAATCCCTGGCGAATTGCTTTATCGGTCACTGAGGAAATCCACAGCCGTTTTATGGGTTTTCTAACCCCTGCCTTCTGAATGATCCAGCGGGCTACCAGCTCTCCCTCCCGGCCGGCATCTGTTGCAATCACAATCTCCCCCACATCTTTTCGGTACATTTGGGTTTTCACTGTCTGATACTGTTTTCCAGTCTTTTTAATCACCTGAATTTCTAATTTTTCTGGCAGCATGGGCAAAGTTTCCATTTTCCATGTTTTCCACTGTTCCCCATAGCTCTCTGGATCAGAAAGCTCCACCAGATGTCCCAAAGCCCAGGTTACGATATAATCCTTTCCCTCCAGAAACCCATTGCCCCCTTTGCTGCACCCAAGCACCCTGGCAATGTCTCTTCCTACGCTGGGCTTTTCCGCGATTACTAATGACTTCATATTTTTACCACACTTTCTTAATATTTTCCCGTTTCACCCCATAACGAGAACAAAATTCCTGCAAATCTCCTTCTCCTCGAATTAACATAGCTTCTTCAAATTTCCCACTTTCCTTATCCCTAAATCCTGCTACCTGCTCTCCTGTACAGATACTGGCACGGATGACTGGTTCCTGGGTTTTAGAATTATAAGGCTGAATGATTGCATGGTTTTTTCTCTTTTTAAACACCCTCACACACCTCTCACTTTCCTGGTTCCCCGACATCCGGGAAAATTACTGCATCCATAGAATTCCCCATATTTCCCTTTACGCTTAACCATTTCTCCTTTGCACAAGGGACAAAGAACCTCTGGCTGGGTTCTCTTGGTCTCTTCCAATATTTTTCCTAATTCTTCATAACACTTCTGGTTCATGATACAATCATTCAATGCCCGGTGAGCGCCTGCGGTACTGATCTGAAAATATTCTGACACATCAGAAAGCTTATGGTGGGAAAGCTGAGGAAGATATTTTCTTGCCAGATACAAAGTATCAATATAATCATTCCCTACCCCATTCCCACAGGTTTCCATAGCTGCATCATAAATAAAATTTGTATCAAACGTATGTATATTATGGCCCACTAAAATATCATTTTCCACAAAATCCAAAAATCCCTGAACAGCTTTTTCCATCTTAGGCGCATCTTTGACCATTTCATCCGTAATCCCATTGACTGCTGTTGCTGCCTTTGAAATATGCATTTGGGGGTTCACTAATGTGGTATATTGTTCTGTAACCTTGTGATCACGGACCTTCAACGCAGATATTTCGATAATTCTGTCCACATCCTGCCGGATTCCTGTGGTTTCTAAATCAAATACCACATAATCTCCCACAAACTGATTCAGACGTTTTCCTTTGTTCCTTACCATCTTAACATTTCTTCCTCCCATTCTTTCCTGTATGTTTTATGGTCTCTTGATTCCTTCACCTTTCATTATTTTGATTAATCTGCTGGTACCTAGACGATCTGCGCCAAGACGCATAAACTCTTTGGCATCCTCAAAAGAAGAAATTCCGCCTGCTGCTTTTATTTTCACATTTTTTCCAATGGATTCCTTCATCAATTTTACATCGCTAAATGTTGCTCCCCCAGACGCAAACCCAGTAGAGGTCTTAATGTACTCTGCCCCAGCATTGGTGACAATTTCACACATTTTTATTTTCTCCTCTTTTGTAAGCAGGCATGCTTCAATAATTACTTTCAATATGTTTCCATCGCAGGCTTGATGAATTTGACGGATTTCCTCTTCCAGCTCCTGATATCTTTTGTCCTTTAGATATCCCATATTGATTACCATGTCAATTTCCCTGGCCCCATTTGCAATCGCGTCTTTTGTCTCAAAAACCTTTCCGGCCGTTGTGCTATATCCATTGGGAAACCCAATGACAGTACAGATTGGCAATCTGCCTGCTGCATATTGGACAGCCTGCTTGACATAAGAGGCTGGAATACATGCTGAAGCCGTCTCATAGTAGATGGCATCATCCAAAATCTCACGAATCTCATCCCATGTAGCATCCTGTTTTAGTAAGGTATGGTCAACAACCTTTAAAATATCTTTCTTTGCTCGTTCATCGTTTTTCATTTTCTCTCCTTCTACTGCTTTCCTTCTCTAAGTAATCACGAATCTTCGAAATGATATCAATTTTATATGCCATTACCTATCTATCATATCAGTAAACCACATAAAATTTCAAGAACAAAGTGGGCAATCCCCACATCAACTCCTCTACTCCCTCAAAAAAAACGGGCCAGTCGGGTAATATATATCCATTTGCCATAATCGCTCTCCCCTTCTATACCCAGGATAATTCCAGCGTATTGTTGGTTTCCGTTGCTTTCAGCTCATCACGAGTAAGTATCCGGATTGGATACGCAATTCCTTTCTTTTAGTGATTCGCGGAAGCGGCCGCCACTGGCAGGTTCCGTAATCAAGTGATTCTGAAGTTACTCAGTAAAGGGAAGTTGTGAAACCATGCCTTCCAAAATGTTGGTAAACCCGTCTCCGGCAAAACCGACCTGTAGGCGGCTCCTTAAATTAGATATCTAAAATTTATTCTAATTTAAGGAGGTTCACACTATGGTTCATTATCTATTATACTTTTTCTTTCGGCTGCAAATAACTGTGACAGTCAGGGCCGTACTAGCAGCTATCATAACCATAATCCAAAGGGTGAAATTGCTGTCATCACCGGTTTTAGGGCTTGTGATATCCGTTGTAACAGCAGGCTTTTCCATATCCGCCGGTTTCTTTGTATCGTCGGATTTTCCCATTGTAACAGCAGGCTTTTCCATATCCGCCGGTTTCTTTGTATCGTCAGATTTTCCCATTGTAACAGCAGGCTTCGTCGTATCCGCCGGTTTCTTTGTATCGTCGGGTTTGCGCATTGTAACGGTCGCAGGGATTTCCATCGGCGCTTCTATATAGCCACAGACAGAACACTCTTCATGCTTTTGACCTTTTTCGGTTGTAGTTGCTTTTTTGTCAATTACCCACTTAAAACTATGGACAGCTTCATTCAGCTTCGCTCCGCATTCGCAGATATTCCAATGATTGGTTGCATCGGAATGCCAGCCTGTATCGTCAACGGTATGCTCCGCCAATTTCGGAACAACAGTATCTTCAAAACTAATCTCTTTGGCTCCTGCTTCATCGTCGAAATATTTATCACAGCCATCACAGTACCAGTATTCCGTATTACCTTCCGCTATATGCGTTGCAGATTTTGCTTCAGTTTTCACAAGGTTGGCGTGATTGAAAGCATCGGCTTCCCCATACCTCTGGCTGCAGATTTCGCAGACCGCTTTTTCTGTGCAGGTAGTTGTTCCGCCTTCGTGAGCTTCTTCCGTCACGACTGGCATATTACAACAATTATATGCACTGGAATGAGTTGTTTCTGTCGTTTTCCAAACAACCTCGCCTGTGTGGTTGTTTGAGTTAATACCGCCATACGATTTTCCGCAATCTGCACAGATTGCCTCGTTCGTACAGCTTGCGCTGCCGCCAGCATGAATATGGTCTTTGATATGAATATAAGCGTAACCCAGTTCTATATCATCAGCGGCAAAGGTAAACGCTGTATCATAAGGGGAATTTCCTCGATGTTGTGTTCCGCTTTCGCCTCCTTCGTGAGTACCTGCTTTATATTCAATCAACTTCCCATTTGCAGGTGTCACGGTTATGCCGTTAATCGCTTCAATCCCTCCGTCAGCGAGAACATCTGCGTTGTCTGAAACAGTAAGTGCAGTACCCGCATGGATACAAGCATCCGTATAGCCACCTGTATCGTATGCCTTTACTGTACTGCCGGAAATGCCGATAGAACCATTACACCAAACCGCCCATGCTGTACTTTTAGCTTCTAAGGTTGAATTGGATACAGTTATTACATTTGGTGAAAAGAGTGCATTGGTGTTGGGGCTTACAGTTGTCACATTACTGTTATCTGAAATCTTTATTCCGAGTCCCCATATTGTTGGATAAGCGTTTTCGGCGGCTGCCTTAGCATTGACGATTGAATTTTTAATCGTAACTTCACCATTTGAGGAATAAAAGGCATTTGTTTCACCACTTGATACTGCAGCATCCACCGTACTGCCTGTAATTGCTATTCCTCTCTCTCCGACAATAGCGCTCGAGCTGCTGTTAACCATAACATCTGCACCGTTCTGAACGGTAAGCATTCCGCCCCAACTATTAATACCAGAGAAAGAGGATGAGAATATTTTCAAATTACATCCGTCAATCACGATATCTATGTTATCAGCTTGGATTGCGTCGCCTTCGGCATTTACCGTAAGAGAGCCATCACCTTCAAAACGCAATGTTTTGCCCGAATTCTCTGAGGACATTATATAAATCCCACGGTCAGCAGATGTAATCGTATTATTTCCCTGTAACTTAATTGTCAAAGAACCGCCTGTGTAACAAATGGCAGGATTCCCATTGTTAATCGTTGCATTATTTAAGGTCAGCGTATTGGTAACTGAGTCATAATTTGCCGTTCCATTACCGCATACAATTGTATTATTCGCTGCTTCCTCAATATCAACTTCATTCACCAAAAGATGAAACAAATTAAGTTCAGCAGCCAATGCGTTTATGGGCATAAATCCTAATATTATAAAAAATGACAACAGGTATGCCACCAATTTTGTTTTTAATGTTTTCATAATTTCAATATCCTTTCCTTTCAATTCGCGGTGTAAATATAGGTTCCGCACAAGGGCCTCCCTTCTTATAAGATCCCCAAATTTCTGGCTGTAAGCACTGCATCCGCCTTGCCGCAGACTCCTAGCTTCCGGTAGTTCTCCTTCACATGGTATTTGACCGTGGCTTCCTTCATGGAAAGCTCCCCTGCAATCTGCGCTACGCTCTTCCCTTCCGCCTGCAGGCGCAGGATGGATAATGCCGCCTCACAAAAATCCGGCGCTTTGGCAAGCCGGCCTTTTAAATACGCCGGGTAGCGCACCGCCACTTTCCCTGTTTCTTCCATGAGCCGGAACAGCCATGCCTTATCCGGCACTTCCTTTTCCAGAAGACTCTTTCCCGCCGCCGCAAACAGTTCCTGCGCTGCCGCCCCTTCCTCGCTGACAAGGCGTATAAAATGATACCCGCAGGCTTCTTTCAGCGTGGGAAAAAACTCCTTCTTCCATTCCCCGCCTGTTCGGTATTTCGCTATGGAGCTAAGGAGGCACACTTCCATGCGGATATAGGTGCGTCTGCATTTCTCCGCATAATAGCGCAGTTTTTCCAGTAATGCCTGTGCTTTTAAATATTCCCCAAGGGAAAGGTAACAGCGCACTTTCGTAAGGTAACGGTAACGCTCTAAGATACAGAACTCCCTGTCCTCGTCCGGGGCCTGTCCCATCCACGCCAGCACCGCTTCCCTGTCTCCCTGGTAAAGGGCAAGGCGGCACCGCAGAGCTGCTATGTTGGGCAAAAGCTGCCCTGCCCCCTGCTCTACGACGCTTTTTTCAAAGGAGGCAAGGACTTCCCCCGCTGTCTGTATCTGCCCCTTTAGGGTGTCAAGCCGCACCTGCAGTCCCACGGCGGCAAAGGCAATCTCCACCATGCCTCCGCCCTCCGCCTCCATTTTCGCACGGGCGAGGAGTGTCAGGACTTCGTAGGTGTCCTCCCCTTTTTCATAGAGGCTCTCGCCTAAAGCCACTTTCACAAGTCCTTTCCCGTACCGTCCAAGCACCCGCTCCACCAGTTTCCCGATGGTTGCAGCCAGCTTCCGATCCTCCCTGCTCCAGTGACAGAAGTCTTTACCCCCGTTCATGGTGCTGGGGTAATTGGCTGTCACCGAAAATTCCGGCAGGCTCATCCCCTTATCAAAAATCAGGGCGGGCATTTTCTTCAAGATCCCAATCATGTCTTCGCTCCCCCGGTGGGGCAGGGCGATGTCAAGATAGGCGAGGCGGCTTATAGCCTCTCGCCTGCACCCACCTTTCGCGGCGGATGCAAAACCCTTCAGCTTTTTATACCAGTATTCGCTTTCCTTCTCCTGGAGCAGCAGGGAATAGAGCATGCTCATCCCAGCCATCAGCACCGGACTCTCCTCCAGTTCCTTTTCTTCCATCTGTAAATAATAATGGCGTAGTTCAAAGTAATGGCCGTTGCCGGGGTTCAGCCGTGCATTCCTGATGAGCAGCTCCCTGATCCGCTCCTTATTGCCGCACTGTTCAAACATGGCGAGGGCAGGCACGATCTGCCCCTGTATCTCATAATACAGCCCCGCGTTATACAAATGCCCTGCCCTCTCCTGGAGGCTATACTCCTTTGCCGCCCGTCTGTGCAACGCCCTGACAAGCTGCGGCCGCAGGCGATATACGCCGTCCTTATAGGAAAGAAAATTCCCTGTCTCCACCGCCCGCTCCAGAAGTTCCAGCGCATGACAGTTCCCCGTGACCATCTCCGCAAAGGGCAGGGTAAATTCATCCTCAACGCTCACCTGCATCAGAAATTCCAGAAGGTCGCTGTCCCACTGTACCATCACGTGGCTTTCCAGATACCCCGCAAAAGTCTCCAAGATCTCTTCAGCCAGCTCCGGGCCGGGACGCAGACCCTCCAGCATCTTAAGGGCAGCATGGCGCACGATATAGGCGCAGCCTCGGCTTCTCTGCGTTACAAATGCCAGCTCCCTCTCCGTGATGCCCAGCCCCTGAGACTCCATGTAGGCGGCAATCTCTTTTTCCTTAAGCCGCAAATCATCCTCGGTGATGACGAGTAATCCCCCGCCCACATAGGGCGGCATCAGCCAAGCCGGGATGGAGCTGCGGCAGATCAGGATGAGCCATACATCCCGCCGTTTTATGATGGAAAGGACAGCCCTGCGTCCCTCTGTGTCTTTCAGCAGGTGCAAGTCATCCACGGTCACCACCGTCCGGGTTTCCGCCTCTTTTCCTTTCCCAGCCTCCTGTGCCACCGTCTCCAAAAGCCCTGCGTTATCCTCTGCGCAGGAAATATAACGGTACCTGCGCTTTGACAGGTACTGCTTCACCAGTTCCGTTTTCCCATAGCCGGTTGCCCCATAGATATAGACCGTCTGCCCAAGCCTTTTTGCCGCACGCAGTTTCTTTAATGCGGCCTCTGGCGCTATATATCCTTTCTCCAAATGACCTTCTCCCTTCAAAAATCTGAGATTGCCACACCCTGCCATTGCGGAGTGCATCTGTAGTTGTAGTTTATTTTACGCCACTTCTTCCGTTTCGTACACTATCCAAACGGATAGTCTTGGGCACTTTTTTTGGGATTTTTTCAAAATATTTTAATTACGGCGAACGCCTTATGGAATACGAAGAGTGCTTTGAGATTATGGGAAAGGACAGGAACAGCTATTCCAAAACAGATTTAGAAGCCACTTTTATGAATATGTACAGAAAAAGAACAATAAGAATCTCTCACAGAATATCAGGTATGAAAAACACTGATTTCTATGAGAGATTCTTATTTTAGGATTTAAAGCTTAAAAATAGGTATGAACCAACAATCCCTTTCCTTTTAATTTTCATCTGTTCATCAAGCCTCTTCTCCCATGTTTTTTTCCATCCTGCTGCGGAAAAATTGTATCAAAGGCCCATTAAACATGGAATTCAGCAATGTACCAAGCCCCACTACCAGAAAGATAGAATTGCCAGAAGCAGCGCAAAACCCTACTCCCACAGCCATCACAATCACATCTGAGCAAACTCTTCCATACTGAAAGGCTATCTTCCCCTTGGAAAACTTTTCAATGATGAATGCCACGCTGTCATAGGGTGCAATCCCCATGTCAGCAGTCATATACATGGCTGCCCCCAGAGAAGCAAACAAAAGACCAATGGCAAGCATTACAATCCTAAGCCCCCAGTTCATTTGCAGATGAACAATATCTTCCATCACCCAGCAAAGAAAATCTGCAATGTAGCCCACGCCAACCATATTCACTACTGTTCCAAGACCAATGCAATGACGAACGGTAAAAAATACCAGAATCAGCAATACAGCATTTACCATCAATTGCCAGGTTCCAAATCCCATATGTATAAACTTGCTAATGCCCAAATTCATACAGGTAAAGGGATCCACCCCAAATCCAGACATGCGAAAGGATGCCACACAGATTCCAATCAACAAAATTCCCAACAACATATAACAAAATTTTTTCATTTTCGTACTCATACTTCCACTGCTTTCAAAATATAAATTCTTGACTCAAAATCGGTACAAGGTATCTCATCCTGGGGTGTCTGTCCTGCAGTAGCATCCGAAGTAACCAGCCCAAGATTCATCAGCTCATCCCCATAGCGCTTCGTACCATCCTGGCTGACTTCATAACAGAAATCCTCGTTCAGCCCTTGCAGCTTCACCCGTGTAAAACGGTCATTCACCACATTCAGTATACGATACCAGCCCACAAGCGCGGTTCTTTTGTCCTCACTGACTACCATCCATACCAATTCATTTCCCTCAAAAGGACTTTTCAACCGATAGAAGGCGCCAAACTGCAACAAGCTTCTGTATTCCTTCATAAATGCAATCTGCTCTTTCACCTCTTCAATTTCTTTCTCCGACAACTTGTTCAGATCCAGTTCATATCCAAAGGTCCCAAAATAAGCCACATTTGCCCTTGTATGCAAAGGCGTATTACGGTATACCTGATGGTTTGGTATCACAGACACATGACTGCCTATGCTGCTGATGGGATAACACATGGAAGTTCCGTACTGTATTTTCATGCGCTCCACAGCATCTGAATTATCACTTGCCCATCCCTGGGGTGCATAATACAAGATTCCTGGGTCAAATCTGCCTCCACCGCTGGCGCAGGACTCAAACAAGACCTCTGGAAATTCTGTGGTCAGCCGCTCATACAAATCATATACTCCTAATATGTATCGGTGGAAAATTTCTCCCTGCTGTTCTGGAGCAAATGATTTACTGAAACACTCTGTAATGCTTCGATTCATATCCCATTTGATATAGGATACCTTTGCTTCCCGCAAAATCTTTGCCATCATTTCAAACATGCAATCCACCACTTCTTTTCTGGAAAAATCCAGCACATGCTGATTCCTGCCCTGAGAATTTTCTCTCCCTGGCGCCTCAAGAATCCAATCGGGATGGCTGCGGTACAAATCGGAATCCTTGTTGACCATTTCAGGCTCAAACCACAATCCAAACTTCATGCCAAGCTGACTAATACGCTCTGCCAGCCCAGTAATACCACCGGACAAACGCTCTGGGTTGGCCACCCAATCTCCCAGCCCTGCAAAATCATTATTTCTGGCGCCAAACCAGCCGTCATCCAAGACAAATAACTCTACGCCACATTCTTTCGCTTTTTCGGCAATCTGTACCAGCTTATCTTCGGTAAAGTTAAAATATGTAGCCTCCCAATTATTGATTAAAATGGGCCGTACCCGGTCACGCCAATATCCCCTTGCCAAACGCGTCTGGAATAATTGATGGAAACTCTGACTCATATCATTCAGTCCAGAATCTGTATACACCATCAATGCTTCTGGTGTCTGAAAGCTCTCTCCCTCTTTCAAATGCCACGTAAAGGTATCTGGGTGAAGCCCCACCAGTACCCTTGTATTATCATGGGCATCCACTTCCGCCTGCATCAGAAAATTTCCGCTGTACACAAAGCTAAATCCAATGGCTTCCCCCTGCCGTTCACTGGTCAGGGGACGTTTCAAAATCAAGAAAGGATTGTGTTCATGAGAGGAATTTCCCCGCATACTGCCAATTGACTGCACACCTGTGGCAAGTCTGCGTGTCTTCACATGACGCTCTCTTCCCCAGGCGCCAGACAACTGTACCCAGTCATACTCACAGTCAGGAAGATCCAGACATAAGCTCATGGCCCTGCCAAGGTACACTGACTGGTTTCCTTTGTTGTGATAACGAATGCTTCTGGCCAAGATTCCTCTTTGAGCAAATATGGTATAAAATAATTCCGCTTCTATTCCTGTCACCGAATCAACTAAATTCAGCACAAGAGTCTCCGCCTCTTTCTGGTCTTCTGTATAGGTTGCCGGAAGACCAGGAAGAAGCGGCTTTCCAGCTTCTACATGATGGGAATGATACTGAAAATCTGAAATCCTGCTCCCGTTCTTTTGTAGAATTTCCACTGCTGGACTTCTGTAATCCCCAGTTCCGTAATCCGGCAGTTCTTGCTTAATATGTTGTGAGGAAAAAAATTTGTCCCCTACAAAAATTCCCGAGGACATGGGCCGGGGAACTAGTTCTAGCAAGTTCTCAAAATCTTCCCTGTCATGGATTCTCTTTCCAAAATAAAGATGTCCCATCTTTCCATTGGGTAAAACCATCATAATATAGCTGATGGCGTCATTCTGCAAGTGAAATACTTTCGTTTCTTCATGAAAAATAATACTCATTTTCTACCTCCAAATAATTTTATTTGAAAATAATGCCCACATACATCTTCTTAAGATGATTTTATTATATACACTTTTTGCCAGATCCCGTTAGAAAGTTTTGTTCTTAAAATCAGTCAAAATGTTTCCATCATTTCCTCTAATTTCTGTTCCTTAGACTTTAGCCGCTCTTTCACTTCTTTGCGGTGACTCTTACGGTATACGCTTGGGGGCGTCCCTATGATTTTCTTAAAGGTTTTAGAATAGACCAGTGCATCACCATATCCACAGGACAATGCAACTCCTTCAATGGATAAATCCGTTACAGTCAAAAGCTCCTTGGACCTGGAAATCTGAAACTGTGTTAAGAAATCTTTCGGCGACATCTGCAATGTTTCTTCAAACAATTTATACAGATAGCTCCGGCTGATACAGACATGCTCCGCAATGTCCTTTACTCCAATTCCTGCGGAATAATTATTGCGGATAAAATTGATGGCCTTCTGCACGTAGATGCTTTCTTTTGTTTCCCTTGACACAGCCCTAAGCTGAGCATTCTTTGTAAGTACTGCAAAAAATTCATAGAGAAGGCTTTGGAGATAATACTGGTTACTCTGGGTAGAGGTATGATGTTTCAACATATTTACCACAATTCGCTTTAAATCATCTCCCTCACTGCTCTGGAAAATCAATTGATTGGTGTTAAGCCCCAAATCTTCAAGATGGCTCTTAGCCTGTTCCCCAGCAAATCCCACCCAAAGATAGGACCATGGTTCCTCTTCATCTGCCTTATAAAAGGTAACCATCTCCGGTTCAATCAGAAATCCCTGGCCCTGCTGCAGCTCATATCGATGTTCTCCCACCTGATAGATTCCCTTCCCAGATAAAATATAGTGAACGATGTAATTGGGCCGTACCGCCGGGCCAAAGCTATGATTCGGCTCGCATTCCGACATTCCGCAAAAGCACAGGTATAATTCCTGGAATTTTGCCCTGGTCAATTGTAATACATATGCATCCTCCATCTCTTACTCCTCCCAAAAGACCACATATTCTTTCTTGTAATTTCCCCACCAGGCGCTCCGCTTTCCCCTCTCTCCTGTAAAATAAATCGTGGAAAACAATATTTCTCCCTGGTTTAATTTTGTTACAATCCCAAGAAGCATTTCCTCCATAGGAAAAATGATTTCTCCTTTAGAGTCTTCCCTTTGAAATAATTGTTTTAGATATTCTCTTTCCTCTTCTGTCAATACCTCATTTACCTTCTGCTTTGCCTCCTCTGGCAAAGAAAAGTAATAGAAATCCACAAAGGTATCCCAAGGATATTCTTCCTTCCATTTTTTCCAAAAAAATTCATATGCCTGTTCCTGGTCCATCACCTGAATTTCATTTTGGTACTGGGTTAATCCAGTTTTAATCTGTTCAAAATAAATGGCTCCTTTGCCTTTTAATTCTTCTATTGTCATATATTTCCTCCATTTGTTGCTACCTGAACCAACCAAGCAGCGTGAGCTAAAATCTCCTGGAAATTCCCCAAAAATTCATTTATAATGGTAGCTGTGTAGAACTTTTTTCACTTACGACAGCTTTTAGACTTTGCATCCCCATAAGCATACATATTTCTTAGTTAGAAAGGACAATTATCATGGCAGATTACCAACGCCTCACCCACGAATTTGAACCTGTATACAATGATGATTCCAAAATATTGATTCTTGGTACTTTCCCTTCCGTCAAATCCAGGGAACACCATTTTTATTACGGTCATCCCCAGAATCGTTTCTGGAAAGTCCTGGCTGCTATTATGAAAGAGCCTGTTCCTGCCAATATCCCAGAAAAAAAGCAGCTTTTACTCAAGCACCGGATTGCCATCTGGGACGTAATTCAAAGCTGTGAAATTATTGGATCCTCTGACAGCAGCATTCGCAATGTGGTTCCTGCCGATATCCCCGGATTGCTAAAGCAATCCTCCATTTGTGCTGTCTTTGGAAATGGAAGGAAAACCTGTGAACTTTTTGAAACATATACCCGCCCTACGCTTTTGGCAGACTTTTCTGACAATCAGCAAAAGACAGAAGCCCTGGCTTGTATTCATAAACTTCCATCCACCAGTCCAGCCAATGCAGCCTGGAATTTACAACGCCTGGTGGAAGATTGGGAACAAAAGATTCTGCCGTTCTTGTAAAACATCCCCTACCCGTTCCAGCTCATCCAGAAAAATGCAGTATTTCTCCACCTGCCCTCTCTCCGCCTCCAGCCGTACCTCTGCCAGTACTTTTTCATATTCCATCCAGCACACTTCCTCCACTTCCTCTTCCTGAAGATTCAAATCTGCCAGTTCTATGGGCTTATCATAAAGGTACACCATGCTGACCTCCGCATTCTTAAAAGGCTTCCCATAAAATTCTGTTTCTGCATACCCCAAATGCAAAAAAGCCTCCTGCAAATCCTTGGGCTGTGCTCGAATTCCAAGCTCCTCTTCCATCTCTCGCAATGCAGAATCCAGATAATCGCTTCCTGCAGGTATGTGCCCAGCGGAGGATATATCATAGCATCCTGGATAAGAATCCTTTTGTCTGCTTCTTTTTTGCAGCAGCAGTTCAAAACCTCCTGCCTTTGTTGGACGTACAATCCACACATGGGAGGTTCCATGCAAATCCCCATTTTCATGAACGAAAGAGCGTTCCCGTACGATCCCTGTCCTGCTGCCATCCTCCCGGCGCAATTCCAGCAATTCCATAGGCTTTCCATTTAATACTGCTTCTGTCAAACGATCACCGTTGTAACTTAATTTCAGGGAGAAAAAGGGGGCGTCCTCCAGCAGCAATTTAAAAAATATCTTATCTCCCTCCCACAGATTCAAAGACATAAGCTCTTCTTTCTTGACCCATTGTAAAGTCCCTTCTTCGCAGTCCGTAATGGTTCCTTCAAAGCTGTCTGCCGTATACAGACACATATATTCCGTAGGCCAGCCTATCGCAGAAAAAGTCACAAGCCCACGAAAAGAAAAACCGGTCAGCGCAAGACCGGTCTCCTCCTTTATCTCTCGAAACAGACATTCCTCGGGGCTTTCTCCTTTTTCAAAATGCCCGCCTATTCCAATCCACTTGTCCTTATTTACATCCTGCTGCTTTTTCACCCGATGAAGCATCAGGTAGCTATCATCTTTTTCTATATAACACAAGGTTGTCAAAACTGATTTTTCCATAAAAATTTCCTCTGGTTTTTGTAAACTTCTTTCGTTACTTTTGGGGCAGATAAACTTCGTTCATAACCTCCGCCAATGCTTCATAAGGCACATCAATTTCAATAACGCCGCCTGCATAAGAGGTCACCAGATAAGGATTGCAAATAACCACCAGTCCCTTATCATTTAGGTAAAACACATCTTCCGTGAGAATATCAGAGACAAAGCTCTCATAATCTTCCATCAAGGCATCCTTATAGGGATCTTTTGTAATTTTATCCAAGATATGCTGTTCCACAATTTCCCCAGCTTTCCCTTTATCCGTAAAAATATCTGCCAAAGACAGCAATTTTCCTGTGGTAGCGTCAAAACAATAAGAATATGTCCAGGTATTGGGATGGGGTGTGCCCTGCCACTGATAGCTCTGGACCTCCATACTTAAAATTCTGGTGGAAGCATATACCATTTTATAGGTGGAGCCATATCCATATCCTGTCCAGTTCTTTTTCTCTTCCTCAGAAAGTTCTTCGTAAGCTGTTCGCGCCAGTTCCGTATCCTCTTCAATATACGTCTGGATTTCCGTATGCTTCTGTTCAAATGCCATGTTTATTTTTTCAGCGGCAACCTCATTTTCTGGAATAGAAACTACCGGACAGTTCTCCATCACAGAAAGCAGCATAACGCCGGTTTCTTCATCTTTGATATCCTGAGAATAATCCGTAAAAGTCACCTCTGGCGGCTGTTTCAGCTCCTCTCCGGGCTTTTCTGTGTCAACCGGAGTCTCTTCTTGTGTTTCTGTCTTTTTAGAAGTATCCTCCTCTTTGGTTTCTTCTTTTGTTTCCTCTTCCTGCTTTGTATTGGACTGATTCCCTTTCTCTGTCTCTTTCTTTTGGGAACAAGCGGCAAACAACAAGCATATCCCTAATCCAAGCAAAAGTATTTTCTTCTTCATCTGCAGAATCCCCTTTACGTTAAATTTGTAGGATTTATCCTATACATATGATTCAGCGGTCCATTCCCTTTTCCCAGATTCATTCCATCCAAAATTGCTCCTGTCAGGTAATCCTTTGCCCTTCTTACGCTCTCCTCTGCACTCAGGCCCACCGCCAGCCCACAGGCAATCGCCGAAGATAAGGTACATCCTGTACCATGGGTATTTTCGCTTTCGATATGATCTCCAGAAATCCATACGGGCTTCCCCTGACAGAACAATAAGTCATCTGCAGAAAAATCGTCATGTCCGCCTTTCAAATAAACGATACCCTTGTATTGTAACGCAAACTGCCTTACTGCCGCAACCCTTTCTTCTTTTGTTTTTATGGTTGTTTGTAACAAAATTTCCGCTTCAGGAAGATTTGGCGTGTAAAGATCTGCCAAAGGCAGCAATTTTTCCTTATAAAAATTCAGGGCATTGGGCTCCATGAGATTTTTTCCACTGGTGGACACCATCACTGTGTCCATTACTACATGATTTGCCTGATACTGCAAGAGGCATTTTCTGATGACCTCCATCTGGCCAATGCCAGGAATCATACCAATTTTTACTGCATCTGGTCTGATATCCGTAAAGACGCATTCTAATTGTTGTTCCAAAAACTCTGGAGATACTGGAACAATCTTTGCTACCCCCATGGTATTTTGTGCAGTCAGCCCAGTAATTACGCTTTCTCCATACAACCCATGGGCCGCAATTGTTTTCAAATCCGCCTGTATTCCGGCGCCGCCGCTGCAGTCACTTCCTGCTATGGTAAGCACAATTTTCACACGCTTCCTCCTTTTTCTACTATTTTTCCCATTGTTCCAGAATCTGACGTATTTTTACCGTTTCTGTCCAAGGATCCTGTACCTTTAAAATACCAGCAGAAATTGCCAGCCCACTAGCTCCCAAGGAAAGAGGTTTTTCGCAATTTGCCCTGGTAATTCCTCCTACTGCTACATTTGGAATCGGAGCCTCTTTCAAAATCTTCTGATACACTACTTCCGAAATCGGAACTGCATCCTTCTTTGTCATTGTTGAAAACCATGCGCCGCTGCCTAGATAATCTGCCCCAGCTTCCACTGCCTCCTTCGCCTGATCCACTGTTTTGGCTGTAGCTCCAATTATCTTTTCTGCCCCCAAAAATACCCGCGCATCCCCAATCGGAATATCCTCCTGCCCCAAATGCACCCCATCCGCACCACTTAAGGCCGCAATATCCAGTCGGTCATTGATGATCAATTTTGTATGATAATACTTAGTGATTTCCCGCAGTCTTTTGGCTCGCAGAAGATATTCCCTAGCAGAAATATCTTTTTCCCTAAGTTGAATGTAATCCACAGAAGCATCCAGCGCTGCTTTTATTTTTTCTTCTCCATACGAGAAATCTGCAATCAAATACAACCATTTTTTCATAAAGTTTTCCTTTCCTGAAAGTTTCACAATCACCCAAATCTGCAAACAGCCGCTACACACCCTTCATGCTGCTATTTGCCTTCACCTTCAACCAATCCAGAAAACATGTTTCTGACAACAGACAAAGACCGTCTAAGAGAGCCGTTTTTACTTCTCCATAACCTTTTTTCCTCCTGGCGTACTCTAGCACAAAGGCCATGCCAAGGGAAGCAGAAGCTGCTGCCAGCTTCATCCATTCCCCATCGACGCCATGTATTTCATATACTGCGCTGCTGCATGCTCCGGTTACTGCTCCTGCCAGACAGCCGCTTCCCACAATATTCTGTTGAATGGGGCTTTCATGGGAAATCACAACCCCTCCTCCTTCCCACAAAATACAATCTGGTTCTCCTGTGATGAAATAGACACTCCCTGGCCTAAGCTGATCCGTCAATCTATGCTTTTTAAATGAATCAATTCCTTCCTTTGTCAGCTTTCCCTGCTGAATACTATAAATTTCAGAACGATTTCCTTTTATAATCCCCTTCCAAGGAATCTTCATCAATTCCTGCACAGCCTGGAGACGAAAGATAGATGCTCCACATCCTACTGGGTCTACCACCAAAGGCTTTTCCTTTGTGGCTGCACATTCCATTGCCAATCGCGCTGCCCTTATTTTTTCTTGGTTCAATTGCCCCAGATTCACCACACATCCATCCACCTGTGGGACAATCTCTTCCATCTCCTCTGGAGCCACCGCCATCAGCGGCCTAGCCCCCAAAGCAGAGAGCCCGTCTCCACAGAGAGCCGCAGAAACGCCATTGGGAAGCATATGGATCAAATATTTTTTCTGTCTAATCTTTTGAAAAACCTCTGACACCTGCTCTGGCAGAATCCCCCCTTTCTCTTGCTCCCAGAGAGCATGAAGGGGCATATGGCTCCTTGTTCCTGTTTGGCCTTCTTGGTTCATTCTTCTGCTCCTTCTCTCTACGTTTCCTGGATCATTCCTTGTAAATAATGGACAGCGCCAGATTTACTCAAAACAGTCAAAAGTATTGCAGCCATCATGCAGCCTCCCACTGTGCTAATGGAAAATGGCAGTACATAGGTGAAAAGAGCGGCTTTTTGATTTCCCAGAAGCAAGGTCGCCACAGGATAACAGAGCATTCCTCCAAGGAGACCTGTACCTAGGATTTCCCCTAGAAAAGCTGTCCACATTTTTCCAGTATACTGATAGAGCAAGGCACCCAAAAGGGCTCCCACCATACTGCCTGGAAATGCCAAAAGGCTTCCAGTTCCCAAAAGATTTCGAATCAGCGAGGTGGAAAACGCAAACCCCAAAGCATATCCTGGTCCCAGAAAAATTCCTGCCAAGACATTCAAAAGATGCTGAATAGGAAAACATCTGGATGCTCCCACGGGAATCGAAAAAGTGGACAGACAAACCCCTAGCGCCGTCATCATCCCTGCTACTGCTAATTTCTTCACATTTACTCTCATTTGACTTCCTCCTTATAAAATATCAATATATTCTCCAGATAATGCCTTGTTCATGCTCCGTACTGCACAGAACTTTCCACACATGGAACAGGTATCCTCATGCTCCGGTTTCCGTTCCTTTCGAATTCTCTTGGCCGTCTCTGGATCTATGGCACATTCCCATTGCGCCTCCCAATTCAAGGCTCTGCGGGCGTCTGCCATCTGGTCATCCACTTCCCTGGCTCCCCGAACTCCCTTTGCAATGTCTGCTGCATGAGCTGCAATCTTAGCAGCTATAATCCCCTGCTTCACATCATCCACATTGGGCAGCGCCAAATGCTCCGCAGGAGTGACATAGCACAGGAAAGCCGCTCCATTTTGGGCTGCAATTGCTCCACCAATGGCAGAAGTGATATGATCATACCCTGGTGCAATATCCGTCACAATAGGGCCCAACACATAAAAGGGCGCTCCCATACAAATGGTCTGCTGTATTTTCATATTGGCTGGAATCTGATCCATAGGCATATGTCCCGGCCCTTCCACCATCACCTGCACATCTTTTTCCCAGGCTCGTTTGGTCAGTTCTCCCAAGCGTACCAATTCCTCTATCTGGCACACGTCAGATCCATCCGCCAGACATCCAGGACGACAGGCATCCCCCAAAGAAATTGTCACATCATATTCTCGACAAATTTCCAGAATATCGTCAAAATATTCATAAAATGGGTTTTCCTCCCCTGTCATACACATCCATGCAAATACTAAGGAACCACCCCGAGATACAAGATTCATTTTCCGTTTGTGCTTTTTCACCTGTTCAATGGTTTTTCGGGTGATTCCGCAATGAAGGGTTACAAAATCCACCCCATCCTCAGCATGCAGTCTTACCACATCAATGAAATCTTTTGCTGTCAAGGTTGCCAAATCCCTCTGATAATGAATAACGGAATCGTATACTGGCACTGTTCCAATCATAGCTGGACACTCTGACGTGAGTTTTCTACGAAATGGGATGGTATCCCCATGAGAAGACAAATCCATAATTGCATGAGCTCCAAGATTTACCGCCTTCATCACTTTTTCCATTTCCACACGATAATCTTTGCAATCCCGAGAAACCCCAAGATTTACATTTATTTTTGTACGCAGCATAGCTCCCACCCCTTGGGGATCAATGCAGACATGTTTCTTATTTGCACAAATAACTACCTTTCCCTCGGCCACCAAAGGCATCATTTCTTCTACCGTCATTCGTTCCTTTTCTGCCACTTTTTTCAACTCTTTTGTTACAATGCCTTTGCGTGCTGCTTCCATCTGTGTTGCATAGTCTCTCATACTTTTCCTCCTTCATTTTGATTCTATCGAAAGACACTTTCACGCGTTAGCGTGACAAGGTCTTTCCTATAGAACAAAAAAAGAGACGCCAAATGAGCGTCTCTTAAAATATGTCACATATCATCCGCTCCCTACGACAGTATTAACTGACAGGTTCAAAGAGTCAGGTTTTAACCTTCTCAACTGCAATGCAGTCCCTCTGCGTTCTGTTTCAGTGCTAATGATATATGATTTTACCGGATTTGTCAACCAGTATGTTAGTTCGAGTTTCCCCATTTTACAATTCATAGTACCAAAAGGTTTCCATCACGAAGTGATGGAAACACTTTGCACAGAAAAGCACTCTGGAAAGCTAGCTTTTCAGAGGCTTTTTGTGCAAGATGTCTATGCTGCCAAAGGCAGCAAGACCTTTTGGTTCTATAATATCGGCTATTATAAAAAATGGGGAAACTCAAAGTATGTTAAGAACATTCAAATGTTAAGAATCATAATCTGCAATCATTGGCGCAATCTGAGATAACATATTGTCCACATCTTCAAACATTGCGCTTTTCATGGTGCCTAATTTACTTGCAGCGTTAATATGCTTCATAACATCCCGATACCTTTCTCGTGTCTGGTCAAAAAATTCCTGCAAAGCACGAAGCTCCTCATCGGATTCCATAATCGTTCTGGAAATCTCTTCCTGAACAGATGTGGCCCCTTCCGCAGCTTCCGTAATCTTATCAAACATCGCATATGTATTATCAACTTTGCCAAGACTCTCCCCCAGCGCTGCCTGGGAAGAATCAATGCTGCCGCTGAGCTTTGTCGTTCCCTCTTCTACATCACCAATGCTGTCATTGACCTCTGCAACCAATTTCTTGATCTCATCTGCCAGCGCCTTTACCTCTACAGCCACCACTGCAAATCCTTTTCCCTGTTCCCCAGCTCTTGCTGCTTCTATGGTTGCATTCAATGCAAGAATATTTGTCTGATCTGCAATGGTTATAATTTTACGGGTACAATTCTTGATATTCCTAACTGCCTCCAGGAAATCCTGAAAGGTATCTTCTATTTCAACAAAATGTGACTCCACCTGCTTCGAACTGTTTTTCAGGTCCTCCACTCCGCCCTGTGCCTGATTAACCGACTGAGAAATGTCGCTCTTTACTTCTTCAAACTGCTTGGAAACTTGATTAATATTTGTAAAGATCTGCCCAAAGCTTTGTAATTGTTGTTGGAAGCTCTCCGACTTGCTTAACACATTTTGAAAAGAACTGTTTACCAAATCCAACTCCCGAAGGGAATCCACTTCTTTCTCCACTAGCTCCTGCTGATAGTCTTTCAAGCTTTCCGTCACATAAACCACTGGATAAAGACCATCTTTTTTTTCTCGCTTTAATTCTTTTTCTGCTTTTTTCCAATATCCCATTTTCGTCTCCCTTTACTCAAAAACCACACATGTCATGGACTGGTTTACAAATCGGTTGTTATAGTGCTCCCCATATCCTACAAGACCCGCATGATTTCCAAGCGTTCCCATCTCCTGCAAATATTCCAGCATATAATTATTCTCACTAAACATCAGATACCGAAACAGACAATTCACAGAGAATACCGCCGAAATTCTGGAGAAATCATTGCGAATCTCCTGCATGGTATCCCTTACAATTTTCTTATAATCTCCCAGCTCCAACAGAACCAGAACATCAGAATCATTGACCTGCCGGAAACATGCCAGTGCATTTCCATCCACCTCTTTGATGGAAATAATACAAGTATCATCCCCGCTGATACGCCCAAAGGGATTCTTAAACGTCTGTGTGGTAATTTCCTGTTCTGTTACATGCAAAATATTCTGGTATACCTGCTTTGCAGGCTTCCCATTCAACTCACCAATTACATATTTGGCTTTATCGGTTTTGGAAGCAATAAAGCGGTAGTTTTCCATTTCCCGATAAATATTTTCCTTGTAGGCTTTTACTTTTCCCCCATGATTTTTTACCAACACATAAGCGACTGCATCCTGATACACCTTCCCATTGGCAGACACTTTCCCTGCATCACCCGTTCCGCCTACCAAAGGAATATTCTCATGTTTTAACACACTGTATATTGTAGTCAGCACACATGCATCATTTCCAGAACAAAAATCAATGCAAACAGTATTATTTCCAGAGGACTTTACCGTCTCTACATCCTTTTTCAAACGTCTGATATACTTTACTGGCATAGTCGATACTTTCTCCAGCACATTTGCCGCTGCTGTAACTCCATCATAATATGCTACAACTCCTACGCCATTTTCTACCATCCTGACATCATAACTCATCCCAATACATCCAATACTTGGAATACCAGGAAAAAGCTGCTCTAATTCCTCTACGTGAGATTCAAACTGCTTTTCATTGGACATTAACAGAATTGCCTGGGGATTTTTCAGTCCCTGAACCGCTTTTTTCAAATCTCCGCTTTGGCTCATACCAAAAAATTGTTTCACTCTATTGTACCTCACTTCCACATTAGGGATACCGAAACGCACCCTATCTTAATTGAAACCTTTTCTGTTCCATTTTTATACATTATTTCTTATATCTTACCGTATGCCAAGCAGAAGGTCAAGTTAATTACCCTTTAAAACCTCCAAAGCCTTCACCACTTGATTATCATGCATGGGATTGTATGTTTCATCCTCTCCCTGGTACTCATATTCCAATTCAATATCAGGCGTAATTCCCGCATCATGAATATAATTTCCATTTGGTGTAAAATATTTTGCCATGGTAACCTTCACAGCGCTTCCATCTTCCATGGGAATAATGGTCTGAACAATTCCCTTTCCAAAAGAAGTGGTTCCAATCAATGTCCCATATTTATAATCTTTGATTGCCCCTGCAAAAATTTCTGACGCACTGGCGCTATTTCCATTAATCAATACTGCCATGGGAATATCCATGCAGCTTTTATCTGATTTGTAATCGGAACGATTGCCATACTTATCTTCTGTATACACCAAAATCCCTTCCGGCAAAAGCTCATCCAGCATCTTACACACAGACTGGAGCACACCTCCTGGGTTATCTCGCAAATCCATAATCACAGACGTCATCCCCTGCCCCTGCAAATCCTTTATCGCATCAGAAAATTGTTCTGGAGTAGCCTCTGAAAATTCTGTAATCTGAATCAAGCCGGTATTCCCTTCCAGCATTTGATATTGAACAGTGGGAACCTCAATCTTACGCCGCTCCACATCCAATTCAATATTATCCTTTTCCCCTTCACGCATCAATTCCAGATGTACCGTCGTTCCTTCTTCTCCCTTAATATAAGTTACTAACTCCGACAGCTCCATACTGTCTCCATCAATATCTCCAACCTTCACGATCAAATCCCCATCCTTCACCCCTGCCTCTTCTGCAGGAGTTCCTGGATAGACATGAAGGATTGTAACAATCTTTGTATTGATATTCTGGGTTAATACTGCCCCTATGCCATAGTAAGTCCCTGAGGTTCCTTCCATCAAGGATGCATATTCCTCTGCAGTATAATAAGACGAATAAGGATCTCCCAATCCACTTACCATCCCAGCATACATTCCTTCGATCAATGCATTCTGGTCAATATCTTCATAATAATATTGATCAATTAAATCTGCAATAGCGCCTGATTTCTTCTCCACATCCTTTTGTAACACTGCTTCTTTCGTAGTATCTTCCCGTTTTACAGATACCTGATGTCTGCTGCTTCCTACACGAACACCCAGCCAAATTCCGCCAGCCATCAGTGAAACCACCAGCAATGTGGCAATGGTTCCAACTGCAATTCCTTTGCCAAACTCTGATTTCTGTTTCCTTTGAGGCTCAAAATTCCTCATGCTAAAATCTCGCCTTCCAAAATCATTTGGTTCAAAATTTTCCTGGTTATTCATATTATTCCTCCTAAACTTTCAAATGCTTTCGTATCGTCATCCGGCTTCCCAAAAAGCCAATGCCAACCCCCAGTATCAATCCTACTGGAACCAGAGTGGAAAACACTTTATTCACTGGAAGGAATTCCATCATATTATTTAACCAGAGAAATTTTTCTCCTACATAAACAATAATCCTCCGGTACATTTGGTAAAGTAACAAAAGGGGAAGCCCGGAACCAATAATTCCAATCAGAATGCCTTCTACAATAAACGGCGCCCGCACAAAATAATCCGTAGCTCCAATTAATTTCATAATCGCAATTTCTTCCCGACGGACTGCAATACCAATGGTAACTGTATTACTAATCAAAAACACTGCCACACACAGCAAAATCAAAATAATTCCTGCCGACACATACCCAATCAGCCGGTTAAAGTCTGTCAGGGTATTTGCTGCCAAATCTGAGCTTTTTACTTCCTTCACCCCATCTAACGATTGGATAAAGGTTACCAGTGACTGCTGCATGGAAATATCATTCATATAAACTTCATAATGGGCTGAATTGGCCAGGGGGTTATCTTCTGCAAAGCCTTCCGCCATATCCTCTGCCCCTTTAAAATATATTTTCTGAAAATTCTCCCATGCTTCCTCAGCAGAAACAAATTTTCGTTCTGATACCTCAACACGTTTTCCAATCTGCTCTCCGATAGCATCCATCTGTTCTTGTGTGGCTCCTTCTACAAAGAAAACCGTAACTGCAACCCCAGATTCCACTTCCCGGACTACACTCTGGAAATTTACTACCACAGAGTAGAAAACCCCAAAAAGAAAAATACATGCCGACATAGTCGCAATCGATGCCAGAGAGAACATTTTATTCTTCCAAATATTCTTTGCTCCCTGCCTTAACGTATACCAAAATGTACTAATCCTCATAAAAATCACCTACCCGCTCATCCTCAATGACAACACCCTTTTTCATCGTAATCACACGCTTTCTCATTGCCTTGACAATCTCAAGATTGTGAGTCACCACCAGTACCGTGGTGCCTCTCTGGTTAATTTCATCCAGCAGCTTCATAATCTCCCAAGCATTGTGAGTGTCTAAATTTCCGGTAGGCTCGTCGGCAAGGAGCAGCTTTGGTTCATTCACCAATGCTCTGGCAATCGCCACCCTCTGTTGCTCTCCACCAGAAATTTCCTTGGGGTAAGATTTATATTTTGCTGCAAGTCCCACCATAGACAACACGGCTGGAACCTTCCGGCGCATGGTCTTTACCGGCATTCCAATGGCTCTTTGGGCAAAAGCAACATTTTCATAAACATTCCGGTCCTTTAACAACCTGAAATCCTGAAATACTACGCCGATGTTCCTTCGAAACCTGGGAATATCTCTATGGCGGATATTCCCCAGCTTCTGATTATTGATGGTAATGCTTCCTTTTGTTGGCTCTAATTCTTTTAACAGTAATTTGATCAGCGTAGATTTCCCGGAGCCGCTATCGCCCACCACAAAAACAAATTCTCCAGGCTCAATATGCAGGCTCACATCATTTAATGCCGGAATTCCCGCGGAGTAAGCCTTGCTGACATTTTCAAGTTTTATCATAGATACCTCCATTCTGGGCCTTACGCCTAATAATCCAATGATTCCATATATTTCATGTATTTCACCACCATCAATGCAATCTTAAAAGTAATGGCATCCTCAAATACCCTAAGATCCAGCCCTGTACTTTTTTGCAGCTTATCCAGCCGATACACCAGCGTGTTCCGGTGAATATACAACTGTCTGGAGGTCTCTGAAACATTCAAGCTATTTTCGAAAAATTTATTGATTGTAGTCAAGGTCTCTTCATCAAACTCATCGGGAGATTTCCCATCAAAAATCTCTTTGATAAACATTTTGCACAGAGGAATTGGAAGCTGGTAAATTAAGCGGCCAATTCCAAGGGTCGAATATGCAACTACATGACGTTCTTCAAAGAAAATCTTTCCCACATCCAAGGCCATCCTTGCCTCCTTGTAAGAGCGGGAGACTTCTTTGATCTCATTTACAACGGTTCCATAAGCGATGTGAATTTCCATATCATCCCCTGTATAGAACAGACTCAAAATCATCTCTGCCGTTTTATTCAATTCCTCATGTCCTTCATTCTCCATGACTTCTTTTACAACAATGATATTTTTCTCGTCTACTGCCGTCACAAAATCTCTGGACTTTCCCCCCAGAATGCTTCGAACCTTCTCCAGCTCATTCCCTTCTTTTTCCCGGTTTGTCTCTATAATGAATACCACACGCCTGGCTTCTGTATCAATATGCAGCTTCTTTGCACGGTTATAAATATCCACCAGAAGCAGATTATCCAAAAGCAGGTTTTTTACAAAATTATCTTTATCAAATCGTTCCTTATAGGCAATCAGAAGATTCTGTATCTGAAAACTGGCAATTTTCCCCACCATATAAACATCCTCACTATCGCCATTTGCAAGAAGAATATACTCTAGCTGATGCTCATCAAACACCTTAAAAAATTGGCATCCAAGGAATACCTGACTATCTGCCGGAGACTCCACAAAGGCAAGCGCCGCCGCCGTATAATTCTCTGTATCCTGAAAAGTTGTTGCCAATACTTTGCCTTCCGTATCAATAATACATAAATCAGTTCTCGTAATTCCTTTTAATCCATCAATCGTACTTTGAAGTATTTGATTCGAAATCATTTGCTTCACTCCTTTTCCCTTCTATCTTACCTACAGTTCCTTTTCCAGCAATTTTTGATTTCTGCTTTTTGCTTTTTGTGCATAATTTTCAGTCAACTTTCACAATTATATCTCATGTATTTTAGGAAAACAAACCAACTCCATATGTATTTTAATGCAATAACACAAAAAAAGAAAGAGGAAATCCATATTTTTTTATGCATTTCCTCAATTTTTTCTAAATATTGCCCTTTTTTCCCTAGTCATAGTACACAAATCTTTTTCAATGCTCACTAGACTCAATAAATCCTTCTCCCAATACTTCTCTTACATCTCCCACAATGACAAAGGCATTTCTATCTATCTGGTGTACCAATTCTTTCAAAAGGACAATCTGTTTCTTTGACACTACGCAGTAAAGCATACACTTTCTTTCTCCAGAGTACATCCCTCTGCCTTCCAATCCCGTGACTCCCCGGTCTAGTGTCTCCATGATTCTTTTGGCTATCTCTTCATATTTATCTGTAATAATATAAGCCGCTTTGGAAAATTTCATACCCTCCAAAATCGTATCTGTCACCTTTGATGAAATAAAAATGGTCACAATGGCATACATAGAGGGACGTAGTCCAAACACATACAGCCCTACCAGCACAACCATTCCATCCAGCACCTGCATAATCTGCGCCACAGAATAATGCTTCAGCTTACACTGAACCAAAGAGGCTACCATTTCCGTTCCGCCTGTAGTAGCATTCGCCCAAAGAATCATTCCCATGGATACGCCAGAAAGAACGCCGCCAAATACGGTTGCCAGAATATAGTCCCCACCTACAAAGTCAAGCTCTGGGAGAATATACAACCAAAGAGAAAGCAGAGCAGTAGCAATCGCCGTTCGTCCAATAAACTGCTTTCCTTTGATTTTCCATGCAAGGAGAAACACAGGTATATTCAGCGCAAGATTGGCAAACCAAAGAGGAATGCCGCCTTCATAAAAGAATCCTGTTAGTTCCTTTAACAGGATAGAAAGCCCTGTAAACCCTCCGGTTACCATACTAATCTGATCAAAAATACATTTGATGGCAAATGCCAGCAAGCCTGTTCCTGCAACAATTACCAAATATATAAACAGCGGTTTCCGCTTATAAGAAAAAAATCTCTCCATTCTATTCCCTCACTCATCTTTTTTGTGATAACGTACCAACATACTGTGCATCATACCCTTTTGAATTAGCTTTTTTGCAAATCCTGCTACCTCGGATACACCCTTTTTCACCGCATACTGATTTCCAAGCCCATACCAGATCTTCACATTAAATTTTTCCCTGTTGGCCTTTAAAAAATACTCCTGACATGGCGTAGATAACACAGAGATGAGCACATCTGGTTCTGCAATGTTGATTTCGTTAATTACCGTATCATAATCCCCAATGCAATCAGACAAAGCATAACTCCCCGACACCTTGATTCTATCGTAATTCTCTTTTAAAAATTCCTCCAATGCCAGTAACTGTTCACTGGTATCTCCTAACAAATAAACTGTCCTGTTATTACGAGCCGCCCGTTTCATAAACTCCTCCAGAAACAGATTTTCCGAAGTTTCCTGTATACGCTGGGTAGAATTCTCTTCTGCAGCCTTTAAGATTTCTTTATCACTGATTATGGTCAAATCAAGACTTTCAATACATTCTTTTAATTCTTTGTCTTCCTGGGCTTTCACCAGCGTTTCCATGGAAATAGTCTCTATCGTGTTCATCACTGAATTATTCAAAAATCCCTCAACTTGGAGCATTGCTTCTTTTACCGTATAATTATCCAGAGTCATTCCTAGTATCTCTATCTTTTTAATCATATAGCACCTGCTTCTGTTTATGGTCCGCCAAAAGTTCTGGCGTAGGTGTTTGGAAAGTACTTTAGAAGTATACCAAATGAAGGAAAATTTTTCAACTATCCTTTTACTATTCCTCTACAGCTTTTGTCCCATAGAAAAGCTGATCACCAATCACGTTTAAAATTGACTGACATTTTTGCTGTAAAATACATTTTTTTTGTTTTTTAAAAAGTCAATGCTTTTTTCTATTTTTTCTCAAAATCATCAACTTTATTACAACTTCACAAAACAAATGTTTCTTTCTTTTCCTATGTAAACCAGGTTATTCACATGAATATTTGTGGATAATGTGGATAACTCCGTGTATAACTCAGATTTTTGGATTTTTCGCTGTCTTTTTATGTGGATAACTTTTGGATAATTTTATCTGCGATTGGATAATTTTGTGCACTTTTTTTCAATGTAAAATTAGCATCCCCTTACCCTGTTTTCATGAAAAATCTATTTTAGAAAATAACAACAATTGTGAGACATTTCCTCAATATAATAGAAATTTTCACCATTTCATGTGACAAGGTCTTTCCTATAGAAATAAAGCAGACAAGTGCACTTCAACTTCCGAGTAAGTAGAATATAAGTCAGTTAAATCCATGGCCTCCACAAACTGACTGAGCAACCGCACAGAATCATCTGCTGGAATGATTGTTTCTAAATTTAAAGGAAGTTTTAGTTGATATCCTTCCCCGTTCAAAGTATAATTCTTGTGTAATGATATAAGAGTTTGCATACTTATATTTTACACCAGCGGCCGGATTTTGCGAAGTCCGGCTGTATTTTTTTACACAGAAAAGGAGCTGCGCACTAATTGCTTAGTGCGACAGCCCCTTTATGTATGATTTTCTTAGAAAATTCTTCTTACTGCTACAATCGTTCTATAGTTAGCTGGAGAGGTATACTTGATACCTGTAGCTTCTGTACTTGCATGTACAATTGTATTCCCGCCAACATAGATTCCAACGTGTCCACTATAACATACAATGTCACCTGGCTGCATAGCGTCTGCGCTCACACCATATCCTACACCTGCCAGTGCACTGGAGGAATGAGGAAGACCTACACCAAATGCTGCATATACACTCATTACGAATCCAGAACAATCTGCGCCGTTTGTAAGACTTGTTCCACCATAAACATAAGGATTACCTACAAACTGACATGCATAATCTGCAACTGCCTGTCCACTTCCACCACTTGGGGGAGCATAGCTTCTGCTTTCTCCTGAAGAGGATGAAGAGGATGAGGAGGAAGATCCTGAGGAACTACTGGAGCTAGAAGACCTTGTTGCTCTTCTTGCAGCTTCTTCTGCAGCTCTACGCTCTTCTTCCTCTTTCTTCAAACGAGCTTCTTCTTCTTCTTTAGATTCTGCTACTACATAATTTGTGCTGCAATTTACGAATTCACCGGATACCCAGCCATCTCCTTCTTCAATTGCTACCTTCACCCAGCCGTCTTTCTCTTCTACTACGCTGAGCTTCTCACCCTGAGGAACTTGTCCTAAAACCTCTGACTCTGTACTAGAATCAGAACGAACATTCAAATTATCGGTTGTCACATCTGCAACTCTATACCCAACAGATTTCGCAAGCTCTGCATTACCAAGAACAAGAAATTCTGCCTTTATGTACCCTTCTACATTACCAGAATGAATCTTATACCAATCGCCTTCTGTTCCCAATACGGTACATGCGGAATTGTTATATAATTTCCCAAGAACTTCTCCGTCTTCTCCGGCAACAGAACGAACATTTACATAATTATCAACCTGGGCAATTGCGATATCATCGTATTCTGTCTTTGCAGCGCCTTCTCCATCCTTGCTATCTTCATTTCCAGAAGTATCAATTGCTTCCTGCTTCGGTGCAAGAGAATTAGCAAAAATCTCAGTTACACCTGCGGTTACAGAACCTTCTTGATTATCCTCTGTCTGTACTTCCTGTGCTGAGGAAAGTAAATCTCCTGCTCCAGCGCTTACAGATGCGTGTGAGATAAAAGAACTGCTTGTAAGTACGACTGCTGCTGTTAAACAACATGTTGTTGCCCTTCTGATTGAATTTCTATTCATATGACCCTCCATACCTTAATTCCATTTTTATTCTCATTATTCTTTCTTAATGAAGTCTGCGACTTCCATATCTTTTGAAAGCCCTTCGCGGATTCTTCATTTATTACGAATTTATTACGGGATTTATTATAACAAGGGGAAGGCTTTATGTCAACTGTAAAGTTTTACAAAAATATTACGATATTCTCTCGAATCTTGTCATTATTGCATTCTGTATTGATTTTTCCCCTCCTTCATGCCATAATAAACACGTGATAATTCTCACAGAAAGGAGGCACTGTTATGGATATTGCTTCTTTATCAACTGCTTTAAGCATGACTAGCGTAGCCAATGATTTTGGCGCCATCATGCTAAGTAAACAATTGGATACGATGGAAACTATGGGCGATTCCATGTTAAAGCTTATGGAACAGTCTGTAAATCCCCACATCGGCGGAAACATTGACATTTCCATCTAATACTCCAACAAAGGGATAGAATCCCGCCTCACCGATAGCAGGATTCTATCCCTTTATCCCTTACACTGCTCGCTCTAGATAAATATGCATTCCCATCATCGCAAAAGAAACCAATATAGCCAAAATCACTGGAACCGTAATTATTTTCTCCCTAGTTCCTCCAGAAAACATATGCTTTACATAATCCCACCGATGATTAATTTTACAAATGGCAATATAGATCCCTACTGCGGCACAGGTAGTACCCACTGCAATAATTCCCCAGATTGTAATACCCATGAGAAACAGGAGCAATTCACTATTCTCCATATTCGCTGCAAAACCGCCTGCCTGAACTGACATCTCCTGCTCAATTCCCAACTGACCATAGAGTATGGGCAAAAAGAATGTCATTGCTACACTGGTAGCATTTAATGTAAAGTGGGCAACCATAGAGCTAAATATGCTTCCGGTAGCTTCCACTAGAAATGCCAGATAGATACCAAGAGCAAATGCATAGACGAACTGGTTCAAGTTCATATGGGCGCATCCAAATAAAAATCCGCTGAGCAAAATGGCTGGAAACATTCTGCTTTTTTTATAAGTCTGGAATAAAACGCCCCGAAATATAAATTCTTCCACACATGCTGGAAGCGCCGCAGTAAACAACAAGCTTAAGATAAAGCTTTGCCCCTGCATCATATCCATGACTGCTGTTGATCCTGAAGTGGTAAAAATCATAGAAATGGCATTTAACACAATAATCAATGGATACATCAAATAGGTACATATGATCACCAAAACCACCGACGCAATATTGATCTTTCGATAGGGAAGAAACTCCCGAATCCCTGTCTCTTTCCTTTTACAATAAAGAAAGCCTGGCAGAAAAATCAACGCCTGAGACAAGAAAATAGACGCATAATTAGACATTCCCGCCAAAGCTGGAATATAGGGTGCCAACAAGCTCATTCCCAGGCTTGTTCCCACATAAAGCAGAATGGTTATCAAAAACACACGATTTACTCTTTTATTCTCGGACATGGAAAGTCCCTCCTATATCTTTCGGATACTTTTGCCTGTAATTACAATCTTTCTCTCTTTGTATAAATGCCCTACTGCACGTTTAAATGCATTTTTACTCATTTTTGTTTCCTGCATGATAACTTCTGGGGATGCCTTATCATTAAAAGGAAGCTCTCCATCATATTCCTCAAGGAGCTCCATCACCCGCAATGCATCCTGATCCATTTGTAAATAAGCCTTTTGGCGAAGGGTCAAATCTAGTTTCCCATCTGGCTTCACCCCTGTTACCCTGACCTCTACCGCATCTCCAATCCGAAGAAAACTATGATCCTCATGGCGAGGAATCAATCCTGAGAATCGATCATCTACAGCCACAAAAGCGCCAAAATTATCACTAAACTCATAGATGCGCCCTTTTACCATATCTCCAATCCGGTAAGGAGAATCTGTTTCCAATATTTCATAGATTCCTTTCATACTTGCACAAAGACGCCCGCTTTTATCAATATAAAGCCTTACCAGTATCTCATCTTCCTCTCGTACCTTCCCAATCTGTTCTTTATAAGGAAGAAACAAATCCTTTTCCAAGCCCCAATCTAAAAACGCCCCGATTTTCTGAACAGATATTATTTTCAGAGGCTTTACCTCCCCCATTTTCAATTTCGGCTCCTGTGTGGTTGAAATAATACGGTCTTTGGAATCCCGATACAAAAAAACCTCTATTTCATCTCCCAGTTCCATTCCCTGAGGCACCTGCTTTGCTGGAAGCAGCACTCTGGTCTCATCCTCCTTGCGCTCTGCCAGATAAACACCGAATTCCACCTCTTTTACTACAATAAGTTTTTGTTTTTCTCCTAACTGCATGATCTCTTCTCCTCCAATTCTATGACTGCATAAGGCTTTCCCTCCCCATCCGCCAAATTCACTATCATCTTTTCTTCTTCCGGTATGGCAAAAGGATACACCATATCTCCATAGACAGCCGCCTTGCGGTATTCCGCTCTCATTTTTCCTACCTGAACTTCCTGGGGCAGATATTCCTGGGCCATACTCACATACTTTCCATTATTCACATGACGGTTTGTATCAATATGATACTTATGCACCGGAAATGGCTCCTTTGCCTCCATATTTTTGGGCAAAAGAATTTTCCTGGAGGACGCCTCCATGGGAAACTGCGGCAAAAACTCATATGCATCTATCATCTTCTGTAAGATCCTTGCAGGCTTGCCGCTGGACAAGTCAAGCAGCACCCAAATAGAATTGGCATATGCACAGATCTCTTCCTCTTTTCCTTTTATGAGAAAATTACGATAACCGAAAAATCCTTTAAAATCATAAGGCCATGTACTAACAGTAATGTTCTCTCCATAGACCGGATACCGCTTGATTTCCACTTGCCAAGAAGTCAATACCCATGCCAGATTCCGCGCCATCAAAAATTCCAGCCCTACTCCCAGTTCTTCCGACTGGAAAGTACTGCAGTCCTGAAAATAATCTAGTACGGAATTTAATGTCATATATCCTTCACTATCCACTTCACTATAACGTACTCTGCTTTCAAAACTGTACATATCTTCCTCCATAACTGCGAAGCAACCCTTTGCCCCTTGTGCGAGTACCCTCGCTTCGCTGGGACAGACCCCGCCATATTATTTTTATTCCATCGAAAGACACTTTTACATGACAAGGTCTTTCCTATAGAATAAAAAACCCATCACGCATTGTGATGGGTTCCGAGCTGGCCCACAAGGATTCGAACCTTGAAATGACGGAGTCAGAGTCCGTTGCCTTACCGTTTGGCGATGGGCCATTGTTCTCAACAAAATGTATTATATACGAGTTTCATCATAATTGCAAGTACTTTTTTAAAAAATTTTTACTTTTCCCTCAATCAATGCAAATTCCACCAAATCTCCCACCTGAAACCCCGCTGTTCCATTGGTTCCTTCCGTAATATCCTGTTTCAAGGATTCCAGCTTCTCTACTGGCGCCATAACCTCTGTTACTACTTTATCGGTGTAACTGGTATCCATTACTGTCATCTGATTCTGGGCCAGAATATATTGAATTTTTCCAATTCCAGTATAATCACTGTCAATCTTAAGGGAACGTCCCTGCATTTTTTCAATCACAATGCTGTTGCGAAGCCCTTCCTGAACTGCTTTCTGATACGCCCGCACCAATCCGCCGGTTCCTAAAAGCGTTCCTCCAAAATACCGGGTTACCACCACTACTACATTATGAATATCTTCTTTTAAAAGCACATCCAACATGGGCCTCCCGGCTGTCCCAGCAGGTTCACCATCATCGCTGCATCGTTGCAGATTATGATTTTCCCCAGCTACAAACGCATAGCAGTTATGCCGTGCGTCCCAATACTGCTTTTTCATTTCCCCAATAAATGCGAGGGCTTCCTCTTCTGATTCAATTTCTTTTAAGTTGGCGATAAACCGGGATTTTTTTTCCACAATCTCTCCCGTTTTCCCCTGGTATAATGCTTTTATTGACATATTTTTTACATCCTCTTTCTGGAGTGATATCATTCGTCCATTGCGAAACTTCTAAATATATAAGCTTCGCAATGAACGATCCTTTATGAAAATTTAGAAATCAACCTCTGTTCCATAATATGTACAAGTAAACAATTTTTCCATAACTGCTGGATCAATTTCTCTTGGATTGGAGCCTGTACATGCATCTCCAACTGCACGTTCTGCAATACCAGAAACTTTCTCCTTGAACTCATCCTCATTGATTCCAAATTCTTTCAGTGTCTTTGGAATATTGAGTTTTACATTGAAAGCATCAATTTTTGCACAAAGGCTATTGATCAGAGCTTTCTCAGAAGTACCAGGAAGTCCCATTCTGCGTGCAATTTCAGCATACCGTTTTGCAGCTACTGGATCCTTTGCATTATATTTAATCACATATGGCAGATAAATTGCATTCGCACATCCATGTGGAATATGTCCTGTTGAGAATGCTGCGCCTGTCTTATGAGCCATGGAATGCACGATCCCTAACAATGCATTGGAAAATGCCATTCCAGCCAGACACTGTGCATAATGCATCTCTTCCCTTGCTGTCATGTCGTTATCGTAAGATGCTGGCAGATAATCCAGAACCATCTCAATTGCCTGCAATGCAAGGGGATCTGTAAATGAGCAGTTCAATGTGGAAACATATGCTTCAATTGCATGGGTCAGTGCGTCCATTCCTGTGTAAGCAACCTGCTTTGCTGGAAGACCTGCTACAAGGTCAGGATCTACAATTGCAACATCTGGTGTAATATTAAAATCAGCCAATGGATATTTGACACCTGTCTGATAATTTGTAATAACAGAAAAAGCAGTAACTTCTGTTGCTGTTCCTGATGTGGTAGGAATTGCGCAGAATTTTGCTTTCTGTCTCAGCTCTGGGAAATTAAAAGGAATGCACAAATCTTCAAACGTGGTATCTGGGTACTCATAAAATGCCCACATAGCCTTAGCAGCGTCAATCGGGGAACCACCACCCATGGAAACAATCCAATCAGGCTCAAACGCCCGCATAGCTTCTGCACCCTTCATTACAGTCTCAACGGAAGGATCTGGCTCTACTCCTTCAAAAAGCTCTACCTCCATACCTGCTTCTTTCAGATAGTCCACTGCCTTGTCCAGGAAACCCTGGCGTTTCATAGAACCTCCACCAACTACAAGGATTGCTTTTTTTCCTTTTAAGTTTTTCAGCTCCTCCAAACATCCCTTTCCATGATAGATATCTCTTGGTAAAGTGAATCTTGCCATAATATTCTTCTCCTTTTCTTTTTTCATTATAGTATAACATTGTAAGAAAGATTTTTCAATTCAATCCTCAGGCTTTCCGATTATTTTTCTATTTGAAATAAGGTATCCATATCAATACATTGCTGCCCCTGGCACATCAGCATACAGAACCGTTGATTTTTACTGCTATTCTCCTTTCTGGAAAATTTTTTCTTTATTTAACAGCTCTTTTTTGTTATAATACTGTGATAAATCAGATACTAAGAAATAATATCTGCTCTATTTTTTATAGAAAAAAGAATGTGCACAGCGCATTCACCACGTATTTTCTTTGTAAAGGAGGCTCACTATGAAATATGGAAAGAAAAACGTGTCCCGGAAAGAAAAGAAAATTACTTCCACCGCTTCGCTGGTGCGAAAAAAATTTTCAGTTATTTTTTTTAAAACACTGCTCATCTGCTTTATAGCTGTTATTGTAGTCGGCGGCTGTGCTGGGATTGGAATCTTCAAAGGCATCATTGATTCTGCTCCTGATATTTCTGACATCGATCCAACTCCTACTGGTTACCTTTCTGTGGTGTTGGACAACCAGGGAAATCAAACTGCAAAACTGGTAGCTTCCGGCTCTAACCGGGTCTATGTAACATTGGATGAGATTCCCAAAGACCTACAGCACGCTTTTGTTGCTATTGAGGATGAACGTTTCTATGAACACAACGGCATCGACCTAAAGGGTATCATCCGTGCTGGCTTTACTGGCATTGCCAATGGATTTCATTTCAGTCAGGGAGCCAGCACCATCACCCAGCAGCTATTAAAAAATAACGTGTTTGAAGGCTGGACCAACCAAACTGGTATGGACAAAGTAAAGCGTAAAATCCAGGAACAGTATCTTGCGGTGGAGCTAAGCAAAGTAAAATCCAAAGATTGGATACTGGAAAATTATCTAAACACCATCAACCTGGGGCAAAATACCCTTGGCGTACAATCTGCCTCCCGACGTTATTTTGGCAAGGATGTTTCCGAATTAACTCTTTCTGAAGGCGCAGTAATTGCAGGAATCACCAAAAATCCCTCGGCATACAACCCAGTCAGTCATCCAGAGGAAAACAAGAAGCGGCAGAAACAAGTTCTAAAAAATATGAAGGACCAGGGATATATCTCTGAGAGCCAGTACGAGGAAGCATTAAAGGATGACGTCTACTCTCGAATTCAACAGGTCAATATTGAATACGCCGTAGACAATCCAAACTCATATTTTGTAGATGCTACCATTGATCAGGTTGTCCAGGATTTAGTGGAAAAGAAAGGATACACAGACACCCAGGCTTACAAGGCTATTTACAATAGCGGGCTGACCATCGAATCCACACAGGATATGTCAATTCAAAAGATTTGTGATGAAGAAGTCAACAATCTTGAAAATTATTCCACTGCCCCTCAGTACTCCTTCTCCTACCGTCTTACCGTTGAAAAAAAGGACGGCACAATAAAAAATTACAGTGAGCAAACTATGATTTCTTATTATAGCGCATCTACACCGGAGTACTCCCTGAATTTTTCCAGTCAGGAGGAAGCACAGGCAGCGATCGACGCTTACAAAGCAGAAATCCTGGAACCTGGTGACGCCATCGTAGAGAATGGGGAGTCTGTGGTATTTACCCTGCAACCCCAGGCAGCAGTTACCATTATGGATCAATATACGGGAGATGTAAAGGCAATTGTGGGCGGAAGGGGAGACAAAACCGGAAGCCGGACCTTGAACCGCGCCACTGATACCACCAGACAGCCTGGATCAACCTTTAAGGTTCTGGCTGCCTATGCCCCTGCGTTGGACACCGCTGGAATGACACTGGCCACAGTTCAGGATGATGCTCCTTTTTCCTATTCCAATGGAACCTCCCTGCGTAACTATGACAACAGTTATCGGGGATTTACCACCATCCGATACGCCATTACCAAATCCATCAATGTGGTAACCGTCAAAACCTTAGCAGATATCTCTCCTCAGACAGGCTATGATTATCTGCAAAATTTTGGTTTTACCACACTGACCCAGGAAGATATTGTAGAATCCCTGTCCCTTGGCGGAATTACCAAAGGCGTAACCAATTTGGAGCTGACTGCTGCCTACGCCACAATTGCAGATGGCGGAACCTACACAAAGCCAAGATTTTACACTAGAATTCTGGATCACAGTGGAAATGTGCTCATCGACAATACCCAAGAAACCCATACGGTATTAAAAGAAAGCACTGCCTTCCTCCTGACTTCCGCCATGCAGGATGTAGTAAATGTAGGAACTGGCGGCGCCGTCAATTTTGGAACCATGCCCATTGCCGGAAAAACAGGAACCACAACCAAAAACAGAGATGCATTGTTTGCAGGCTTTACGCCATATTATACCTGTTCTGTGTGGTGTGGTTACGACGACAACAGTCCCCAAGACAGCGTCTTAACCGCCAATCCCAAAACATTGTGGAAAAATATTATGGGAAGGCTCCATGAAAATTTGGAATACAAAGATTTTACCCAGCCTGAAGGAATAACTACTGCTGTCGTATGCAAAAAATCTGGAAAACTTGCAGTGGAAGGTCTATGCGACATCGATCCTAGAGGCAGTATGGTAGAGACGGAATATTTCGCTGCTGGAACCGTTCCTACCGAATATTGTGACCATCATGTGAGCGCTACCATCTGTACGGCTTCTGGTATGCTTGCAAATGAATTCTGTCCACCAGAAAACAGGCAAGGCGGCGTGTATATCGTCGGCGGCTCCCCAGATACAGAAGATGGCCCTTACTTGCTGTCTGATTCCCTGAGCCAAGAAAATTATTGTACCGTTCACACTGCGGTTTCTGTCATCCCAGAAATACCTGAAATTAACCCTCCTAGCATTAGCGAGGATAACTTAGACCAGCCATCAAACGAGGAAAACAAAACGGATGATACGATTGATGATAAACAGGATGATGAAGATGATAATGCCAATAAGCCTGAAAAACCTAACGCAGAAAATGAACCAGAAGGAGGCAACGATGATTCTCCTGAACCATCGGATGACTCCCCCTGATAGATAACAGCATCAAACAAAGCGGGCAAACCCACAAGAACTCCCCATCCCTACAATCCCTAAGGATTGAGATACTCATGGAGCTGATACGGGCTTGCCCACTTTGCTCTGATTACTCTTACAGTGAAATGCCTAATTCTGGATTTCCATATAATAAACTACTCGTTCATCCCCAATACTCTGGGTAAACCGATCGGAAAAGCATTCCAAAACAGTCTGTGTCACACTTGTGATCATCCGAGCCGTTTCATCTTCATGGACAAGGCCCCACCGTTCCTCTGGAAATACCCCTTCCACTCTTACACGAAATCTTCTCTGATTCACAAGAATCAATGTCACCTGAACTTCATATTCTGAAGACATCATGGCAAATCTGGTGAGAAGAAGCCAAATGACAAAATGGGATTTGATATAAAAATCCGTCTCTACTGTTTCTGGGACATTCTCAATTTCAATTTTAACAATCCGCCTCTGCTCGGGCCGATGGAAATGTCCATAAATCTTCTCCTGAAGCTCATCCAAACTGTTTAGGGAGTTCTCTTTGTCATTTAAAATCTCAAACATTAACTTCTTTTCAAAGCGCACAAGCTTCCTTTTTTCCTTATCAGACATATCTGACTTAATATCGCCAAGATATATCCCCAGCAACGACCACAATAATTTGACCAATGCATTCTTTTCTCCTGAATGCCCTTTCAACGCCTGCTTTATCCCTGCTGCCTGCAAGGAAGCCGTCTTTAAATTCCGTTCTAAATCCTTTCTATCCAAGGCATTAATTTCGTTCTTATCATGCAAAACAATTCCATCCACAATGGCTTCATACATCTGTCCATAGTCCATGGGCCGCTGAAAAATCCGAAATACCCTGCGCTCATTGATTAACAGCTTCAAATGCGCCAATTCCAGCCTCCAGGTATAAACAATGCATACCGTCTCGGGATAATTCTGATTCAAATACTCAACAATTTTAGTTCCGTCATAGGTAGGCAAATCCAAACCTGTAACCACTACTTTATACAATTTCTTATTTAAAAGAAGCGCTGCATCCAATCCACTGTCAGCCGTATCTATCTCCAAAGGAACCTCTTTTCCTTCCATGGCAGCTAGAAACTCCTGGATAATATCTTTATTCTGGTTGATAAATAACAGATTATTTTCCATTTTCTGCCCTCCTGCACAATTAATCATAGTATATATTCATTATAAACATCTTACAGAAAAAAATCTAGCTATTTTTGCCGCTTTTCTTGAATTGTAACAGTTCAGCCCTTTCAGCTTTCTACATTGCTTTATTGAAAGGATTCTTCGATGAAAGAATAAAAATATGGATGGGAGCTTCTATTGTTTTTTACAAATTTTCCTGCTTTTACTTCCACAAGGAAACGCGGCTGGATTTCTAGTATTTCCAGTTCCAGGGATGGAAGGATGCTATTAATTCCCTCCAATTCAAACTCGGTTTACCAGCCGGTGGGAGGATATCGAGGGGCGGGGCTGTTTTTCTGAGATTCGGAAGTCCTTCGTATGTTTTCCTTGCCAGCGGCAGAGAAGCCCCAATGGGTATGCCGGGCTGACCTGTTTGAAGGACTGCTGCGCCAAGCCTTTTGAGTCTTTTCTATTCTATGGGGCAGTCCTGAGTTTCAGCGGCATACCCAAATCGAAGGGGCTTTTGGCGCTGTTAGGAAAACCAGAAGGGCTGTCCGTGAAGAAAAACAGCCCCGCCCCTTGATAATTTCCCACGCGGCGGAAAACCTCTAACAGTGAAATTGGAGGGAATACACTTCTTCCATCCCTGGAAGCAGGAAATACACGAAATGCACCGAATGTTTCCTTTCTTGGAAGTGAAAGCAGGAAAATTTGTTTCAAATATGGAAATACCCATCCATATTTTTATACTGTCAGTATGAAAATCCTTTGAATAAAGCTCTATTTCAGAGCTGAAAGGGCTGAACTGTTACATTAAATTCCCTCATACTCTCTGTAATTCTTATATCCGCGCAAAATGCACCCTATCATTACACCAACTACAATCAGAGGAATATACCTTGCCCAACGTAATGGGAGATAAAAAATATCAGGATGAGACAAATACATAGGCATGGAAAAACAGAACATCCGTATCACATCCATCAGCCTCCATCCCAATTGACTGCCTGCAACCCCCATATCCAAAAATAAATCAAACAAAATCTGATTGAGGCCAAAAGGAAGTAAATAAAGCAGTACCCCAACTGTGACTGCTGATACTGGCCCCTTGCATTTTGAGGATACAAACAGGGTAATACCCACATTTAACAAAACGGCCGCCATTCCTAACAAAAACAAAAGTAAGAAAAAAAATGCTATACTCCAATTTCCTCTTCCCGAAAACATAAGAAAAATACTATTCATTCCAGCGCTTGCCCAAAGTCCATCTCCACCGTAAATTACAACCGTTATTCCAAAAAGCAACACACAGAGCAATACGTATGCCAAAATGCCAAATCCCATAGCTGCTTCTATTTTTCTAAATATACCCCTGGATTTTCCCAAAGTGGTAGACAATAGTACCCCTGTTACATTCCGACTGTATTCCTCTGAAAATACGGGAGCTACCATAAGCACCAGCCATATATGCAGGGACATCATTGCCATATACCATACCTTTTGCAGACTTTCCCATCCTTGGGTATACCCGAAGGAAATATTCTCCTCCACATACCTTTTTCCATAATTTTCCCATGCCTCCCCCTTAGAAAAGCCAGGCGGCCGCTCTCCTGTCTGTAAAAAATCTGTCATTTTATCTGTCACAAACCGACTGCAGAAATTTCCTTCCCGAACTTTGCGAAATTCTTCTTTTTCATTTCCAACATAACCGGAAAATCCAAAACGCTCCACAATCTCCTCTGCCTTTTTCATGGTAAAAATACCTTCATATTCCTTCGCAAGCTCACGGTCTTTTTTCACCGCTTCTAATCCCTGATACACCTTTCCGTCAATTTCTGTTCTAGTTCCGTCTGCTTCCTGCCAGAATACCAACAGAAAGAAACCTACCAGCAGCAAAAATCCTAGGTTCAGCATCGGCCTTGCAGTAATTTTATAAAATTCCATTTTCCAAAGTCTCATCCTTTCCTCCCTCCTGTTTGATATAAGTACACATCCTCCAGATTAGGGGCAGCCTGCACCGCATGCTCCGAAGGCCGAATCTCTGAAACAATCCTTACTTCAACTTTGCCATTTTTCAGATTTTTCATACTGCTCACTGGAAACTTGCGGTTGAGGCCCTCCAAATTCTCTGGCATTTCCAAGCATTCCCACACTTTTCCCTCTACCGTTTTCAACATTTTTTCTTGATTTCCTGTTTCGATAAATTTTCCTGACTTCATAATCAGGATTTCATCCGCAATAAATTCAATATCTGACACAATATGGGAGGATAGAAGCACAATCCTGTCTCTCCCCAGGGAACCAAGTAAATTTCGGAACCGAATACGCTCCTTGGGATCAAGCCCTGCGGTAGGCTCGTCCAAAATTAATATCTCTGGATCATTTAACAAGGCCTGTGCAATCCCCAGCCGACGCACCATACCTCCAGAAAGAGTCTTAATTTTCTCTGTTTTCACATGCAAAAGTCCAGTCTGTTCCAAAAGCTTTTCCATCCTGTCCCCTGCTGTCTCCAGCGGCACCGCCTTTAATTCCGTCAAATACTCCAAATAACGCCAAACAGTAAAATTAGGATAATAACCGAATTTCTGAGGCAGATACCCAAGCTTCATGCGATAGGCTCCCCCCAGTTTCCCAATTTCCCGCTGGTTGCATAAGATCTCTCCAGCAGTGGGCTTCAATACCCCCACAATCATGCGTAACAGTGTGGTTTTCCCAGCGCCATTTTCCCCCAACAGTCCGTAAATCCCTTTTTGAAATGTAAATTCCAGGCGGTCCGCCACAATTTTCTGTTTATAATGCTTGCTTACCCGATCCAGTTTCAATTCCAGCATATTCCTTCTCCTTCCTCCAGATTATGATACACCTGTATAATCTCCCTTACTAAAAATAGAAGAGCTGCTGCCAGAACACACACCCATACGCCAAAATAAGCAGCCGTGTACCAACCTGGGTCACTCAGGGGCAGCAACGACAATCCGCTAGACACTGCTGCTGCACCTATTTGCAGATATTCTCCTTTTCTGCTTCTAAGTAGCGTGAATACGAAAAGCTGTAATACATTTGACATTACAAAAGGCGCCAGAAGATACACAATAATCCTTATCAGCTCCAAAGAAGTATTGCCTGCAATCCCAAAGGCCATAGCCGTGAGCATCAAAATATCCAGACTGCCAAACAATATCATTTTTACACACCATACCTGTTTGAGATTCAAATAACAGACCTGCTCTAATTCTGCTACACCGTAATCTCTGCTGCGGCTCAATTCTACCATCAAAAAAACTCCTATACCTGCTGAAACCCCAGAACCTATTCCTAGAAATTCTGTCATATCTCCCCCCTGTCTCTGAAAATACCCAAGCAGAATCACAAAAAAAACAAAACATAATATCTGCCCTCCCAAACAGAAACCAGAAATATACTTTAACTGCCCACGAAATATTTCCCAGAGAGAAGGATGGTAGAGGTATCGTTTTTCTTCTACTGCCTCTGAAATTTTCTTAAGAATCTTCTGCTTTTGCCTGGCGTCTATCGAAACCTCTTTCAATATGAATTTATCTTTATTTCCCATTTTTTCTCCTTTCACTCCTCTATCACGTAATCATTGCGAAACTCATAAAGCCATCAATTTCACATGAAATTAGCACAATCATCCCGTGTCACACTTTTCTTTATTTTTTCTGTTCCCTGGCGTATCCGGGATTTCACCGTTGCAATCCCCGTTCCGGTTATTTGTGCAATCTCCCTATATTTCATCCCATATCCATAATAGAGTACCATTGCCTCCCGCTGCATTTCGGGAAGATTATCTGTTAATTGTGACATGGTAATCAGAAATTCTTCCTGTTTCGTTCTAGCTCCCTGGACATTCTCTTCTCTTTTGTATTCCACTTCCTCCTGAAAATCTTCTTCATTCTCCTTCCTCCGTTTGCAGCTTCTAAAATAATCCACGCACACATTCCTGGCAATGGTAAGCAGGTATCCTTTCAGGTTCCGGTAACGGTAATGCTCCACAGACCGGATAAACTTCAAAAATGTCTCTTGGGTTAAATCCCCGGCATCCTGGCAATTTCCTGTCTGATAACAGCAGAAACGGTAAATATCATCATAATATTTTTCTGCTATATCATTCAGATATTCTTTTTTTCCTTTTTGGATTTCACGGATCATTTCTCTGTCGTTCACCTTTGGACGCTCCTTTTCTATGGCATCTTATATTAATATAACGTATCTTTCTGGAAAAAAGTTTTATTTTTCTAAAAATTTTCTAAATTTCCTCCCATTCATTGACAGATACTTCCAAATAAAAAAAGCCCTGAAACATATCTGTTCCAGAGCTTTCATTTGCCTCTATTTTTAATTATGTTTTGCGAGCATGACCCTGCACCGCTTTTTATAACAGGCAATCCCATATTTCAAAATGTTCTCTACTCCGTCATCTTCAAGGTCATCTCCATACTTTGTAGATTTCATCTGCTTTAATGCCTCCTTACATGCCCCGTCCAAATTTCCGTCATGTGCATATTTCACTTCGATGATAATCCCCATATCTCCGGTATCTGGTTCTGCAAGGATATCTGCATAGCCTTCACCCATTTCTCGGTTGGATGAAATCCCCCACTGGGTTTTCACTCCTAAAATTCCAAGTAAAACTCCATGATAGAAATTTTCTTTCATCCCTGTCCTTATGGCTGTATCCCGGATACTGATGGTCTTCCTTAAATATTCCGTGAAAATCTTCTCCACATTTTCCGCATCCCCATTTTGCAATGCATCACAAAAACGGTTCAGCATATCTGCGTCTTCTCTGACATTCTCCCGAAAGAATTCCATAATCTGCGTCTCAAAAATATCCCGGATTTCCAGATTGGGAATGGTCAGTTTCATCTGCCTTCCTTCCGCTTTTCCACGCTGAGTTAAATACCCTGTGGTAAAAAGCAAGCTCCAGATATTATCAATGGTCTGGTAAATTTCCCCATACGTAAGTTCCTGATGGATTTCCTTTGTAATGACTTCCCCTGCCACCAAACGCTCAATCTCCCGTTTAGTCGTAGCATTGGCCGATGCTTCTATAAACCGTTTCACTGCATCATTGCTGCTGGTGTTAATCCAGTAGTTTTCCGGCTGTGCATGAGGCTCACTTCTGATTCTGTCGCAATGGTTCAATACATCCCATGGACAATACACTTGTGCATTTCCAAACTGGTAACCATCATACCATATTTTTATTTCCTCATAATGATCCCCTATGTCATAATATTCCAGAAGTTCTCTTACCTCCTTATCTGTAAAACCAAAGTATTCATCAAAACGCTCATCCGCAATTGTCAACACCTTCAGGTTATTAAGCCCTGTAAAAACACTTTCCTTTGAAATTCGAAGGCATCCTGTCAACACCGCTAACTTCAGGCTGTTGTTCGTCTTCAATGCCTCCCCAAGCAGGCTTCGGATCAGGAAAATCATCTGATCATAGTATCCGTTCACATGAGCCTTTGCCAATGGGACATCATATTCATCAATCAGCAGAATAACCTTGCTGTTATGGTGCTTCTCTAGCATTTCTGACAGTATTCTCAAGCTGTCACAAAACGTTGCTTCATCCATGTTGCTATCCAAAAGACTCTGATATTCCAGTTTGTCACTTTCACTTAATGCACCGCTTTCCAAAAGATACTGGACTTTTGACGCTGCCCGCCTGACAGCCCTGGCTCCCATCCGAAACGCCGTTTCATAATTAATGGCATCAATTCCTTTCAGGGAAATGGATACAACCGGATACTTCCCCATATATTCCTCACAAAAGGCAGTTTCCTTTGAAATATCCAACCCGTCAAAAACGCTTTTATCACCATTCAGTGAGAAAAATTGTTCCAGCATACTCATATTCAGGGTTTTCCCAAATCTTCTGGGACGGGTAAACAAATTCACTTCTCCCCAGTTATTAAGAAGTTCTCTGATTAGCCCTGTTTTATCAATATAGTAAAAATCCTCGGAACGAAGTTTTTCAAAATTTTCAATCCCGATCGGAAGTTTCTTCTTTCTCACCTCCATCTCTTTCCACACTCCTTCCGTCATCTTCAAATTTGATTAGAACAACTTAGAAGTTTCACACAGTTATTTTAGCTTTAACCATTATGAGATTTCCGCTATTATCCTCTCAGACCTCCTGGAACGGAAATAACACCAGAGTGACACCATTGCACTAATCATCAGCACCATATAAAAATTCAGCCCCCGCGTCACGCACATGGATGCTGTAAGGAACGCTCCCGGAAAAATCAAGGAAAACGCCGTTTTATACATCATCTCTGTAATTCCCTGGGCGCCTGGCAACGGTAACATATCTACTGCAATGTAAATAGACGCCTGCAGGCTCATCACCGTAAAAGCGCTGGTTCCTTCCAACCCTAATCCCCGATAAATCAACCAGGTAAGGATAAACACACTGCACCTTTGCACCACCGTAAATGCTATGACAGCCGCCATCTTACTCTTATGTTTCAGAAAAAAAAGCACTGCTTCATGATACTGGTCTGCCATCTCAATCAATTTCTCCGTCCGTTCCCTGGAGGATTTTAGCAGATGAACCTTCTTCAAAACCTTTTCCCCAATAACCACAATGCCTTTGAAGCATTTGGGGCTTATCATAATGAAAAGTAAAATAATAACCAAAGCCGTATTTAAAAACAATCCCAAATAATATAAATAGAGATACTCTTTCAGATAAACAGACAAGGGTTCATGATAAAAAATCAGAATGCCAACGCCCATGACCACCAGTACGAACTTGTAAATAACTGCCACTGTCATAAGCACCACTGTGCTGTCTGAAACCTTATGTCCTTCTTTTTGCATATAATAAAGCTGCATGGGCTGACCCCCAGTAGCCGAAGGCGTAATGCCAGAAAAGAAAAATCCCACAAAAGAATATTTTACACAGGTCATCACACTTGTCTTATAATCCAGTGACCGAAGGAGATAACAAATCATAATCCCTTCCGCAGATACAAAAAAGATTGCCGTTGCAGCGGCGGCACATAAATATGCTGGATGCAGCTTCCTCATTGCTGCAAAAACTGCCGCCATATCATTTCCTTTCATAATCGCACTGACGGTCAACGCCACCAATAATACAAGAACCCCTGCACTAATCAAATTTTTCCGATTCATAAATTATACTGCTCCATTCATTACATAAGATAGTTTCTGCATTGCCTGCCGAAAGATACCTGGGCGCTCTTTGGGATAACGCAGACAGCTTCCGTTAAATTCCTGCAGTGACCCTTCAAATACCAGGCTGGTATTCTCAAGCTCATAAAAATCTCTTGGAGTAACCAGCGAAAAATGTTTTTCAAACAACTCTATTCCATTCTCCTTTAAAATATTTGCGACAAAGGAAGAACAGGTATAGTGGTTCTTCTGGTAAAAGGGTATATTACATAATAACATGGGAAGCCCCAGGACACAATAATGATAATGAAATCTTTCTGCAAAACATTCCTGCAGTTTTCTTGAAATATTCTCCTTCTGTTCTTTCGTACACTCCATACTTACAATCTTGTATTTTGCCGTTGGAAACGCCTGTTCAATTTTTCTTGCATCTTCTTTCTCAAATCCCGCCAAAATTGGTATGAATGGGTTGCGTCTTCCAACACTGTATGCTTCATTCAGTTCTTCATCCATGGAAAGAACCACATGTATGTAGTCGATGCCAATTACTTTGCGTATCACAGTTGCAAAAAATCCGGGAGTATCTACCAATGCCAAATATAATTTTTCCATACGATCAGCCTCTTTTCTTCCTGTACTCTATTCCTTGTGTTCCCTTTTATCCCCTTCTGTTCCTGCTGCTTAATTAAATTGATACAATTTCTGTGCTGCCTTGTACCCTGCCAAGGTAAGTCCTGCCCCCACTTTTCCTGGCAGAAACGTAAATCCACTAAGGGTATGATAGCGTAATTTATGGTATAATTTGTGATTGTGGTTTTTTACATAGTTCCAGAGCATTTCTCGCTTTTCCCAGGATTCCGGCGTTCCAATCAGTAAAAGATGAATGGAGGAAATTGCCATCATGATAGAAATATTACGGATCAGATAATCCGCCAATTTGGGATATTCCATCTCCACTTTCTCCAAATCTGTACAGCCGGAAACTAATTTTGTCACACGAATCTGCTGGTCAATCCGCTTCATCAGAACCTTTTCATTCACAGACTGGTCCTCCCGGCCCAAAAAATAATGGTACATATCGAGATTCAAATAGCACAAAGTTCTTACATACGGCAATGGCTGGTTGGCAAAAATATTATCCACATAAAACGTATGCTTGGGAAGTTTTACCCCTGACTCTCTTAGCACTTCTGTCCGGAAAAATAAGGAGTGCATTACCAGATACTGGGAAGGTCGAAACCACCCGATATCATTCCATCCGCAGACTTGATTTTCCTTTAATACATTTTTGTAGCCCATCCGCTTGGTTTTATTCTCATAAAAATGATCATAGATGTAATTGCAAATCACCAAATCCACAGTCACATTACTTTTCTCCCACTGCCTGATTTTCCTAAGAAGTTTCTGCAGCTCCTCCTCATCCAGCCAATCGTCTGAATCCACCACTTTAAAATATCTGCCTGTTGCAAGGGAAAGTCCTGCATTAACCCCTGCACCATGACCGCCGTTTTCCTGATGCACCACCCGCACAATCTCTGGATAATTCCTGGCATAGTTATCTGCAATTTCCCCTGTACCATCCGTGGACCCATCGTCTACAATGATAATTTCCACATGTTCCTCTCCACTGAGCAGACTGTCAATACACCGCTCCATATAATCCTTTGAATTGTAACAAGGTACTGTAAATGTAATATCTCTCATAATTTTCTCTCCTGTTTTCTGTTTCTATCCTATTTAACGAAAATATTCTTGATATTTCTTCATAAAAATTCTTAATATTCTTTTAAGAATCACACAAAGTCCGCTGCCAGTGCAAATAACAGCCCAAATAACTTTATGGTTACAGGTATATCCTATCCTATTTTCCTTAACTCTGCATTGTCTTTGCCTTACACTTATCTTACAATTATGTTAGGATTAAAACAAAACGGACAAGGTCTTTCCTATAGGAGAACAAAGTGGGCAAGCCCACTGTGGCTCCCCTACCCCTCAATCATGAGGGGCTTGAACACTTTGCTGCGCCGAGTGCGGTCACGCAGTGACATCTTCTATTCGCACGAGTGCGCATCCATATTTTTCTCTTATAGGAAAGTCACAGACTTTAACACTTTATAGCAGCACGGTCTTTCCTATAAGAGAATAAAACATCCCTGGTACCAAAAAATACACTTTGATACCAGAGATGTTTCCATCATTGGTTTTACATAGAACAATATTTTATTTTTTGCATTCCGCCGCCAAGCTTCCATTCTTCACATCAATTAAAATCGTATCTCCTGCGCCCACCTCATTGGCCAAAATCAATTTTGCCGCTAGAGTCTCCACTGTTTTTTGCAAATATCGTTTTAAAGGTCTCGCTCCATACACTGGGTCATAACCGTGTTCCACTGCAAATTCCTGGGCCTCCTGGGTCAATTCCACAGACACCTCCCTGTCTACGAGACGTTTGTTTAAGTCTGCCATCAATAAATGAATGATAGCTCCAATGTCATTTTTATTCAACGGCTTAAACAGGATAATTTCATCCAACCGATTTAGAAATTCCGGCCGGAAATTATTTTGCAGCTCTCCCATAACCGCTGCTTCACACTCCGGTTTAATCTCTCCGTTATCCTCAATGCCTTCCAATAAATAAGAGGAACCAAGATTAGAGGTCATAATCAAAATAGTGTTTTTGAAATCCACGGTGCGTCCCTGAGAATCCGTAATACGACCGTCATCCAATACCTGGAGCAAAACATGAAATACATCTGGATGAGCTTTTTCTACCTCGTCAAACAATACCACAGAATATGGTTTTCTGCGGACTGCTTCCGTCAACTGGCCGCCCTCCTCATAGCCTACATATCCGGGAGGCGCCCCAATCAAACGGGAAACAGAATACTTCTCCATATATTCACTCATGTCAAGCCTTACCATATTGTTTTCATCATCAAACAAGCTGGCTGCAAGAGCCTTGGCAAGTTCTGTTTTTCCCACTCCGGTAGGCCCCAGGAACAAGAAAGAACCAATGGGCTTAGTGGGATCTTTGATGCCCGCCTTTGAACGAATAATAGCCTCTGTCACTTTGGTTACGCCTTCTTCCTGGCCAATCACACGCTTGTGTAATTCTTCGTCCAGGTGCAGCGTCTTGTTCCGTTCGCTCTCTGTCAGCTTTGCCACCGGAATTCCTGTCCATCGGGAAATAATTTTAGCAATTTCCTCCTCACTGACATTTTCATGCACCAGGCTTAAATCTTTCTTCTTTACCTGTTCTTCTTCCATTTCCAACTGACGCTGCAAATCTGGCTTCTTTCCATATTGCAGCTCTGCTGCCTTTTCCAGGTCATAATTCTGCTGTGCCATGGCAATTTCTTTATTCAGCGCTTCCAGTTCTTCTCTAAGCCTCTGTACCTTCTCCACAGAGCTTTTCTCATTGTCCCACTGAGCCTTTCGGGATTGAAAATCATTTTTCAAATCTGCCAGCTCTTTTTGCAGAACCTTAAGACGGTCCTTGCTTAAACGATCTTCTTCTTTTTTCAATGCTGCCTCTTCAATCTCCATCTGCATCACCCGTCGTTGCAGCTCATCTAATTCCGTAGGCATGGAATCCAGTTCTGTTTTAATCAAGGCACATGCCTCATCTACCAAATCAATTGCTTTATCTGGCAAGAACCGGTCACTGATATAACGGTTGGACAGCACCGCCGCTGATACCAGGGCAGCATCTGTAATTTTTACTCCATGGAACACCTCATACCGTTCCTTCAAGCCTCTTAAAATAGAAATTGTATCTTCCACCGTAGGCTCTGCTACCAACACAGGCTGAAATCTTCGCTCTAGAGCCGCATCCTTTTCAATATATTCCCGATATTCATCCAGGGTAGTAGCGCCTATACAGTGCAGCTCGCCCCGCGCAAGCATAGGCTTTAACAACTGGCCTGCATCCATGGCTCCATCTGTCTTTCCTGCACCTACAATCGTATGCAGCTCATCAATAAAAAGAATAATCTGACCGTCACTGCTTTTGATTTCATCCAAAACTGCCTTTAGACGCTCTTCAAATTCGCCTCGGTATTTGGCTCCTGCTACCAATGCGCCCATATCCAACGCAAACAAACGCTTGTCTTTGAGTCCTTCCGGCACGTCCCCCCGAACAATTCTCTGGGCAAGTCCTTCCACCACTGCTGTTTTTCCCACTCCAGGCTCTCCAATCAAAACTGGATTGTTCTTGGTTTTCCGGGACAAGATACGGACCGCATTGCGAATCTCATTATCCCGGCCAATAACTGGGTCTATCTTCTGCTCTCTGGCACGCTCCACCATATCATATCCATACTTTTCCAGAGTGTCATAGGTCGCTTCTGGATTGTCAGAAACTACCCTCTGATTCCCCCGTACCGTGGCAAGAGCTTGCAAAAAACGTTCTCTTGTAATGCCGTATTCTTTGAAAATTTCTTTCAATCCCTGATTGGGGTATTTCAACAGCGTCAAAAACAAATGCTCCACGGATACATACTCGTCTCCCATTTTCTTTGCCTCATCCTCGGCGCTAACCAACACTTTATTCAAGTTCTGGCCCATGTAGACCTGTCCGCCAGACACCTTCACCCGTTTGGAAAGATGATTCTTTGCATTTTCAGTAAAATGCTCCAGATTGATTTCCATTTTTTCAATTAATTTTGGAATCAGACCATCCTCTTGAAACAGCAGGGAAACCAAAAGATGCTCCTGCTCAATCTCCTGATTACCGTATTCGTATGCCAGCTTTTCACAGCCGTTTATCGCTTCTATTGATTTTTGTGTAAATTTCTGAATGTTCATAAGGGTTCCTCCTTCCCTTCTGCTCGCTGATATGGCTCCTTGTGATAACTTTCATGGACCACCTGCCAAAAAGCTGGCGGCCTTGTCATCTACCTATATGATTGGTAAATAACTGTTTTGCCATTCAAGCAATATTTTTCTTTTTTGTTCTATGTCTGATATAACAATAACACTTGTTGTTAGCACTGTCAATAGGTGAGTGCTAATATTATGAGAAAATTTTTAAAAGTGGCAATAAAATGGGAATTTGAGAGGAATCGAAAAACCAAGCCGGAGCGCACCCTGAATTTGAATCCAGCATGTATGATAATCTCAAATTAATTACTTATTCATATTCCCTTAATCGTTCAACGATAGAACGGTTTTTTACTATCTTCTTATGCGTAATAATTGGCGTGAAAATACATAATATCATTATAAGCAGAATTGCATATATTAGCGTTAATACAGGAATAGCAAATGGTATTTTCATATAATTCATGGATTGAAAAACAAAATAGGTAATCCCCATCCCGATTGTCAGTGTAAGAAAAACAGATCCGCCAGCATATAAAATCCCCTCATAAATCAATAATTTTCTTATTTGTCTCCGAGACATACCGACACTTTCCATAATTGAAAAATTTAATTTTCTGTTCTGTATACTACTTACCATTGTATTGAAATAATTTAACATACCAACGAATAATAAAAGAAGTGAGATTACTGTACCTATTTCAAACATACCACTTTGTGAATCTTGAATTGTTTTCATATCATCATATTTTGAAATATAAAGTAAATTGCTGCTATATAAACTTGTCAGCAGTTTACAACTTTTTTGAAAAATAAAAATACAAACTCAATCTCTTGTAGTATAATTTAAGCGTCAAACAAAAAAACATACGAAAAGAGATGAGTTTGTATCTACCGCTTATTATACTTGAAAAACTCCATTTTGAATAGACTGAATACTTACTTTTGTGAATATTTTTCTGACGCTACAAAACCGACCGCAAGGAACCTGTTCCTTTTGGTCATAACAATACTGACGCTGGATACCTTCCGGTCCGTTAGGTTTGCGCATAGCCATGTGCTGTCCAAAATTGCAGGTACATCATTAAATGCGTATTATTATACACTCAGGACGGATAGCTGTGACCATTCCCGCTGGAGTGATACCACTGTTTCAAAAGCGGTCAAAGTGGTTCCAGATTCTCTTGAAACTCAGCCGCTGTTCCTGTCCATTGATGACACCATGGTAGAGAAGTTCGGCAAAAAGTTTGAACTCTGCTCAAAGCTCTTTGACCATGCCGCACATAATGGCTCCAATTACCTCAACGGCCATTGTATGGTAAGCATCCTGCTGTCCTTCCCGGTTTTAAAGGACGGACAGATCCAGTACCTGTCGGTTCCCCTGGGATACCGGCTCTGGGATAAGGACAAAAGCAAACTGGAAATCGCCGCTGAAATGGTCCGGCAGGCGATGGGGGTGATTGGCTCCTCAAGGCAGGTATTCCTGCTGTGTGACAGCTGGTACCCGAAAGCCGAAGTGGCAGGGCTCATCAATGAGTTTGGAAACCTTGACATCATCTGCAATGCCCGCGTGGACACTGCCATGTATGAGCTTCCCCCTGCCCCTGCCGGGAAGCGCGGCCGTCCCAGGAAATACGGGAAGCGCATCCACCTGGAAGATTTTGAGCTGTTGACACCCCAAAGCGGTGACTGGAAGATAGGAGTGCTCCCTGTGCTGACAAGGCTTTGGGGTGAACGGGTAGTCTATGCCTTTGTTACTGCCTCCAAAAAGGGAGGGAACAGCCGCAGGCTGTTCTTCTGTACAAAAAAGCCGGATGAGATCACCCTCGATTACAGCCTGTGCGCAGACGAGCATATCCGGAAATACGGGGAAGAGGATATCAACTATCTTCCTCTGGCCTGTTATCAGCTGCGCTGGAACATCGAAGTCTCTTATTACGAAGGAAAGACTTTCTGGTCACTGGAAGAATACCGCATAAGAAGCCGTGAAGGGATAGAGCGCCTTATCAACCTTCTGGCTGTTTCTTATAGTGCCATGACACTGCTTCCTTATAGTGACGAGACATTTTCGTCTTATCAGTCTTTCAGCGCTCAGGAGACTCGATTTGAGATTGGACAGCAGATTCAGGCCAGCATAATATTCAACAGTTTCGTGGAATCGCTTGAAACTGTCAAAAAAGCCCGTGCGTTGGTAAAGTTATTAGAACGCCATATTCAGTCTTGGATTGGAAAGGTTCAAAAATTGTAAACTACTGTAAACTTGTTTTAACAATATTTTTTATTTCTTTTTCCGTTTCTGCTTCGTAAGACTGTTCATATCTGACATTCACACTTAAAATAAACGGTTTTACAGTTAAAGTTTCTACATAGTTCTCACTAACAATCAAATTTGCTCCACAATTTACTGTTGCTCCATAATAATCTCCATAGTTAATTGCTCCGATT
>KE159596.1 GCA_000403255.2 Lachnospiraceae bacterium 3-1 | reverse complement strand
CATCCGTTGAAAAGGGTGGCGATGAGGCGTGGATAGGGGAGAAATTCCAATCGAACCCGGAGATAGCTGGTTCTCCCCGAAATAGCTTTAGGGCTAGCCCCATGGCAGACTGCCGGAGGTAGAGCACTGAATTTCCTAGGGGGCGTCAAAGCTTACCGAAGAATATCAAACTCCGAATGCCGGAAAGCCGATCCATGGGAGTCAGACTGCACGAGATAAGTTGGGCAGTCGAAAGGGAAACAGCCCAGACCGCCGGCTAAGGCCCCAAAGTGCGTGTTAAGTGGGAAAGGATGTGGGGTTTCAAAGACAACCAGGATGTTGGCTCAGAAGCAGCCATGCATTGAAAGAGTGCGTAACAGCTCACTGGTCGAGAGGCCCTGCGCCGAAAATTTCCGGGGCTGAAACACGCCGCCGAAGCCGCGGGATGCAAGAATGCATCGGTAGGGGAGCATTGCCGCATCGAAGAAGCAGCGCCGAAAGGAGCTGTGGAGAAGCGGGAAGAGAGAATGCCGGAATGAGTAGCGAGAGGGAGGTGAGAATCCTCCCGGCCGAATATCCAAGGTTTCCAGGGTAAAGCTGATCTGCCCTGGGGAAGTCGGGGCCTAAGGCGAGGCCGAAAGGCGTAGCCGATGGACAACAGGCGGAGATTCCTGTACTGCGTGATGACAGAACTGTGGGGACGCATGCGCAAGCCATGAGCCGGGAATGGAAAGCCCGGCGCAAGGAGAGGAGGGCGCAGGGAGGGAAAACCCCCTGCAGAGCCCAATGCTCTGACGCGGAGCGAAATAAGAGTAGCGAAGCATGGGGAGTGGGTGCCAAGAAAAGCCGCTATCGTTTGTCACGCACCCGTACCGTAAACCGACACAGGTGGATGAGGAGAGAATCCTAAGGCCGACGGAAGAAGCATTGCCAAGGAACTCGGCAAAATGGCCCCGTAACTTCGGGAGAAGGGGCGCCTGCGCAAGCAGGCCGCAGAGAAAAGGCTCAAGCAACTGTTTAGCAAAAACACAGGTCTATGCAAAACCGGAAGGTGAAGTATATGGGCTGACGCCTGCCCGGTGCTGGAAGGTTAAGAGGAGGGGTTAGCGCAAGCGAAGCCCTGAATTGAAGCCCCAGTAAACGGCGGCCGTAACTATAACGGTCCTAAGGTAGCGAAATTCCTTGTCGGGTAAGTTCCGACCCGCACGAAAGGCGTAATGATTTGAGCGCTGTCTCGGCAATGCGTCCGGTGAAATTGAAGTGCCAGTGAAGATGCTGGCTACCCGCGCCAGGACGGAAAGACCCCATGGAGCTTTACTCCAGTTTGGCGCTGGGGCCCGGTGCTGCATGTACAGGATAGGTGGGAGGCGAAGAATTGCTGGCGCCAGCCAGTAAGGAGCCGGTGTTGGGATACCACCCTTGCAGTACTGGGTCTCTAACCAGCCGCCGTAATCCGGCGGTGGGACAATGCCAGGCGGGGAGTTTGACTGGGGCGGTCGCCTCCGAAAGGGTATCGGAGGCGCCCAAAGGTTCCCTCAGGATGGACGGAAACCATCTAAAGAGCGCAAAGGCAGAAGGGAGCCTGACTGCGACACCGACGGGTGGGGCAGGTACGAAAGTAGGGCTTAGTGATCCGGTGGCATAAAGTGGGATTGCCATCGCTCAACGGATAAAAGCTACCCTGGGGATAACAGGCTTATCACTCCCAAGAGTTCACATCGACGGAGTGGTTTGGCACCTCGATGTCGGCTCATCGCATCCTGGGGCTGCAGCAGGTCCCAAGGGTTGGGCTGTTCGCCCATTAAAGCGGTACGCGAGCTGGGTTCAGAACGTCGTGAGACAGTTCGGTCCCTATCCGGCGCGGGCGGAGGAAACATGAGAGGGGCTGTCCCTAGTACGAGAGGACCGGGATGGACGGGCCGCTGGTGGACCTGTTGGCATGCCAATGCCATGGCAGGGTAGCCAAGCCCGGGAGGGATAAACGCTGAAGGCATCTAAGCGTGAAGCCCGCCTCAAGATGAAGTTTCCCAACCGAAAGGAGTAAGACCCCTTGGAGAGTACGAGGTGGATAGGGCAGAGGTGGAAGTGCAGCAATGCATGGAGCTGACTGTTACTAATCGGTCGAGGGCTTGACCGAGAGAAAAGCGAAGGAAGCGGAAGATGGAAGAAAGGCTCTGTATGGATTTTTGAAGGTATAGATAAAATATATTAGCATTGTAATGAATTCCACGTATTATAATGTATTACGTGGATTATATTAAATAGGGGAATCATACAGTGGTAGTATTGCGGTCTCCAAAACCGTTCACGGGGGTTCGAATCCCTCTTCCCCTGCTCAGATAATAAGTAAAAATATAGTATTGTTGATTTTAGGTGTATAAATATTTTTATTATGGGCATATTATTAAAAAAATGTAGAGGAGAATAGGTCATGGATAAATATTTATGTGAGCCATGTGGATATGTGTACGATCCACAAGAAGGAGATCCGGAACATGACATTGCACCAGGTACGGCTTTTGAGGATTTGCCAGAAGATTGGGTATGTCCATGGTGTGGATTGGGAAAAGATGTATTTGTAAAAGAAGAGGCGTAGCCATTGGGCTATGTCTTTTTTTATTCTATGGGAAGACCTTGTCACGCTAATGTGTGGAAGTATCTTTTGGAAGAACTGGCATTATAAAAAAGTAAAAAACTGGTTCTACTAAATTACCTTCTTAAGGATTATCATAAGAACAGAAATCAAAGAAGGAAGGAAAGAAAGTTTATGTATAAGATTATGACACCAGGACCTACACAGGTAAAAGAAAGTATCCGCCTTGCCAGGGCAAAAGAATGTACCAATCCAGATCTGGATGAAACATTTATAGAATTTTATAAAGAAACCTGTGAACTAATCAGCCGTCTGCTTCATACCGAGAACGAAACGCTTATCTTAGGAGGAGAAGGGATTTTGGGATTGGAGGCTGCCTGTGCTTCCTTGACAGAACCAGGAGATAAAGTGCTTGTGCTAGATAACGGAGTCTATGGAAAAGGATTTGCTGATTTTGTATCTTTGTATGGAGGAGAACCAGAATTTTATACTGTGGATGATAAAAATCCCATTGATCCAAAGGCTTTGGAAGAATTTTTAAGGGAAAATCACAAGTATAAATATGCTACTTTGGTACATTGTGATACTCCAAGTGGTATGCTAAATAACATTCATGAGATTTGCCCTTTAATTGAAAAATATGGAATTTTGACAGTGGTAGATTCTGTTTCTGCCATGTTTGGGGAAGAAGTAGATGTGGATCGGGCAGGAATTGACATTTTATGCGGCGGTTCCCAGAAAGCAGTTTCTGCTCCTCCTGGATTGACGTTTGTGACTATTAGCGATAGGGCGAAAAAAGTTATGGCAGAGCGGAAAACTCCAATTGCTTCTTTTTATGCAAATTTGAAAGTTTTTGAGGGATATTATGAAGCAAAATGGTTTCCTTACACGATGCCAATCAGTGATATTTATGGGCTTCGGGCAGCATTTGATTATATTGAAAAGGATAAGGATATGCTTTGCCGCCATGCCAGGATTGGAAATGCCTGTAGGAAGGCTATTAGGGATGCTGGATTAAAGCTTTATCTGGAACAGGGATTTTCTAATACAGTGACAGTATTCGAGGTACCAAAGGAAACCACAGCCCAAGATATTTTGACTGTAATGCGTACAAAGCATAAGATTATGCTGGCTGGCTCCTTTGACAGCCTTGCAGGGCAGGTGATTCGTATTGGACATATGGGAAGTAATGCCAATGAAAAGGATATGAAGGAGACGATGGAGGCATTGGAGCAGACCTTAAAATCTTTGGGAATCGGGTTAAAATGCTCTCTGAAAGACAGATTTTGTGAATTGATGGATTGACAGAATGAGAATATTGTGAGATAGTAAGGGGAAAGGGAGAAATTTGCCATCCAATTTTATGACAGGACAAAACGGCTCTTTGGGATGGGAAAGATCCGCAGAAAGAAAGCAGGAGCAGATTATGTCAATTTTAGATAAGATTAATCAATTAAAAAAAGAACGAAATGCGGTAATTTTAGCGCACTATTATGTAAGGGACGAGGTACAGGAGATTGCTGATTATGTAGGAGATTCCTTTTACTTAAGTAAGATTGCTACGCAGATACAGGCAGAAACCATTGTGTTTTGCGGAGTATCCTTTATGGGAGAAAGCGCTAAGATTCTCAATCCAGAAAAAACGGTGATTATGCCGGATATGGAAGCAGATTGTCCTATGGCTCATATGGCAGATATTGATAAAATCAATGCAGCAAGGGAAAAGTATGAGGATTTGGCAGTGGTTTGCTATATTAATTCCACTGCATTGTTAAAGACTTATTCAGATGTATGTGTGACCTCCTCCAATGCATTAAAGATTGTAAAGGCTTTGCCCAATCAGCATATTTATTTTATTCCCGATGAGAATCTGGGGCGCTATGTTGCTTCTAAGGTACCGGACAAACATTTTATTTTTAATGATGGATACTGCCATGTACATAAGAGTATTACTGCCAAAAACATACAGATTGTGAAGGATATACATCCCAAAGCGGAGATTTTGGTACATCCAGAGTGTACCATGGATGTGATTGCTATGGCAGACTATGTGGGAAGTACATCAGGAATTATTCATTATGTGACAGAAAGCCGAGCGAAGGAATTTATTGTCTGTACAGAGATGGGCGTACGCTATGAATTGCAATTGAAGAAGCCCAAAAAGCTTTTTTTGGATGCTGGACAGTGTTATTGTTCTGGTATGAAGCTTGTCACACTAGAAAAGGTAGCAGAAGCATTGGAACAGATGAAAAATGTGGTGGAACTAGAGGAAGAGGTAAGAATTCAAGCAAGAAAGCCTCTGAAAAGAATGCTGGAGTTGGGTTAAGAAGGCTTCTAAAGCGAAATAGAAAAGTATTAATTTAAATACAGGCTTATCTCAGAGAGACGAGCCTGTATTTTTTGATTTCGTTGATATAAATAACGTGCAAGGTAGACAAAGGGCGTGTCTGCAATACTTGTTACTATGAAAATAAGATAGCTAGCCATAGCAATGGAAATCAAGGTGGAGGTTTGATAAGTACCCCAAAATGCGCCCCAGGTAAATAATATAGTATTTAGTAGTTGGGAGATCATTGTGGAGCCATTATTGCGAAGCCACAAGAATTTTCTGGAATCTCCGAATTTATGTTTGGTAAATTCCCACCATTTGTGATAAGCCCACACATCAAAAAGCTGAACAATTACATATACTGCAATTCCAACAATCATAAGACGTGGGGTATTGGAAAATACTGTTCGGATGGCAGGGGAAGCAAAGTCGTTTTCATTTGGTAGATACAGCAACCAAGACTGGCTGATCAGGACGAAAAGGACAGAAGTTGCAATTCCAAGCAAGACAGCGGTCTGAGCTGCTTTTTTTCACACAGTTCGCTTAAAATGTCGGTTACCAGGAAGGTGGAGGCAAAAAGAATATTACTTAAGGTCATTTCCTGGGGATTTTTTTCATGGATAATAAATTGTCAATCGTACTTTAGGTGTGAAGCAACTGAGGAAATTATCCGATATAATAACTGACATGGACTTATATATTAGAAACGTTAGGAGGCTGCAGAAATGAGGTTGCTATGGTAGACAGAATAAATAATCAGAAATATTACGACTATTCCAAGGTAAATCAACAGAAGCGCCAAACTGCAGAGGCGGCGGAATTTAACCTGAATACGGGAAAAGAAGGGGTTATTTACGAAAAGGAACAGAAGAAAAAATCTGCAAAACCAAAAGAAGTTTCTTTAGAACTAGAGGAGCAGGGCACAAAAGATGGGAGAGGTCTTGGTGTAAAGCTGGAAATCTCTCATAAAGGATATGAAAGGTCTGTCAGGGAAAAACAAAAAATATCTTTGATAGAGGAAGTAAAGAAGTATGCATCTCTTGCAGTAGATTTTTTGAAATCTGTCTGGGATAAAGTTTGGAATGATAATCCGGGGGCGAAGGCAGAAGAGTTTCCAGAAATTTTGGAGGATAAAATATTAGAACAGGAAGAAATTCAGGAAACAGGGCTATTGAATGTTGGAAGCATAAAATTTTCTGAGGAAAAGATAGAGGATAACGCCAAGAGAAAATTTTCCAATCAGATTGCAGAATCTATTTATACCCAGGAGGAAATACGGCAAATTTTTCGTCGGGGCAATCAAAAAGAAATTGAGGATTTTCTTTCGAATCATGGGGAAAAACAACTTGCCAAGAATACGGATCTTTTGACCCAATATGACCGAAAGGGAAGTATTGTGGGACTGAATGGTTCGGATAAAGATTTGATTTTGCATGGGAGCAGAAATCAGATAAAACTTTAATTGCAAGGATGACTGTATATTTCACTTGTCATAATTTTACATAAGATACGATATACTGAATTATATGTAAAAATCGGGAGTGAGATTTTATGTGCGGGATTGCAGGATTTTATCATAGAGAAAAAGACTATGGAGAAAATGAGATGCATTACTATTTATTACTGGAAAGAATGCATCAACAATTGCAGCGGAGAGGCCCAGATGATGCGGGAGTTTATCTGACCAGGCACTGCGGGCTTTCCCATAGCCGTCTTTCCATTATTGATATATCTGGCGGACACCAGCCGATGGTGCGTACAGCAGGAGGAAAAACATGCGCCATTGTATACAATGGAGAATTATACAATGGAGATGAATTGAGGCACATGTTAAAAGAGCGGGGATGGACTTTTGAAACAACCTGTGATACAGAAGTGATTCTGGTGGGCTTTATGGAATTTGGACCAGAATTCGTACAGAAATTAAATGGCATTTTTGCTTTTGCAGCTTTTGACTCTAGAGAAGAGACCTTGTATTTGTTCCGTGACCCTATGGGGGTAAAACCTTTGTTTTACACCATACAGGAAGGGGAACTTATCTTTGCCTCGGAGCTGAAAGGGATTTTGGCGCATCCCTGGGTAAAAGCAGAGATTGATCAAAAGGGATTCAACGAAATATTTGGAATTGGGCCTGCGAGAAGTCCAGGTTGCGGTGTATTAAAGGGAATCTATGAGGTGCGTCCGGGGGAATTTTTGATTTGCAGGAAAGAAGGAATACAAAAAAATACGTATTGGAAGCTTGAAAGTCATCCCCATACGGATAGCTATGAGAGAACCATTGAGACGGTATCCTTTTTGGTACAGGATTCCATTCGGCGGCAGATGGTATCAGATGTGCCCATCTGTACTTTTTTATCTGGGGGCGTGGATAGCAGTCTGGTGTCCGCAGTTTGCGCGGCTGAATTGGGTAAACAGGGCAAAAGACTTGCCACATTTTCTTTTGATTTTGTGGGAAACCAGAAAAATTTCAAAGCCAATGCCTTTCAGCCCTCCCAGGATAGACCTTATGTGAAGCAGATGGCAGCTTATATTGGATCAAAACATACGTTTTTAGAGTGTGACAATAAACACCAGATTGAAATGCTTTATGATTCAGTGAAAGCGCATGATTTGCCAGCGATGGCAGACGTAGATTCTTCCATGCTGTATTTTTGCTCACAAGTAAGCAAAACGTATAAGGTGACACTGACGGGAGAGTGTGCAGATGAAATTTTTGGGGGATATCCCTGGTTCCACAAAGAGGAATGTATGAAAGCAGATCTGTTTCCCTGGACGATGGATTTGTCCCCAAGAAAAGAATTGCTGTCCGAAGAATTTTTGGATTATTTGCAAATGGATACATATGTGTCAGAATGCTATCATCGTTCGGTTGCAGAAACGCCAAGATGGGAGGGGGATAGTCCAAAGGAAGCAAGGCGGCGGGAAATTGCGTATTTGAATTTGAAATGGTTTATGCAGACCTTGCTAAACCGGATGGACAGAACCAGTATGTATAGTGGTCTGGAAGCCCGTGTTCCCTTTGCAGACACCAGGATTATACAGTATGTGTGGAATGTACCATGGCAAATGAAGGCAAAAGACGGAGTTGTAAAAAATCTCCTTCGGGAGGCAGGCAGAGGACTTTTGCCGGAGGAAGTTTTGTTTCGGCGCAAATCTCCCTATCCAAAAACTTATGATCCTCGCTATGAGGAGCTTTTGAAACAGATGGTACGGGAAATAATTTTGGATGGAAGTTCTCCAGTATTACAGTTTATTGACCAGAGAAAAATGGAAGAGTTTTTAAGTAAATCTTCAGATTATGGAAAACCTTGGTATGGGCAACTGATGGCGGGTCCTCAGATGTTGGCTTATTTGCTGCAGGTGGATGAATGGATGCGACGGTATCAAGTCCAGGTAGCAGATCGGTAAATGCCTAGTAACTTTTCAATATAGAGAAACGTCCAGTCGTATTTTGATATAGGAAGAAATTATTGCAATAGCTAAGGGTTCTACAACGTATGAGTGTGATAGACTCATGTGTTGTAGAACAAATGTTTGCTTAAAAGAAAGGAACAATTTGATATGAAATTTATTTCATGGAACGTAAATGGATTAAGGGCCTGCGTCCAAAAAGGATTTCTGGATTTTTTCAGAGAGATAGATGCAGACTTTTTTTGTATTCAGGAGACAAAGCTGCAGGAGGGACAGATTTCTTTGGATTTACCAGAAGGGTATGAAGCTTATTGGAATTATGCCAAGAAAAAAGGATATTCTGGTACTGCCATTTTTACAAGACACAAACCTTTGTCAGTAGCTTATGGGATAGGCATCGAGGAGCATGATATGGAGGGCCGTGTCATTACTTTGGAATATGAAAATTTTTACCTGGTGACCTGCTATACGCCAAATTCCCAAAATGAACTTGCAAGGCTTGAGTATCGTATGGAATGGGAAGAGGCGTTTTTACAATACCTGGATGGGCTGAGAGAACAAAAATCTGTTATTCTTTGTGGAGATTTAAATGTGGCACATCAGGAAATTGATTTGAAAAATCCAAAAACCAATCGAAAAAATGCAGGATTTACCGATGAAGAGAGGGAAAAATTTTCTATTTTGTTAAATCATGGCTATGTGGACACCTTTCGGCACTTTTATCCAGAGCTGGAGCAGGTGTATTCCTGGTGGTCTTACCGTTTTAAGGCAAGAGAGAAAAATGCTGGGTGGCGGATTGACTATTTTCTTGTATCAGAAGAATGGAAGGACAAGCTTGTGGACGCAAAGATACACACAGAAGTATTTGGTTCTGATCATTGTCCGGTGGAACTGGAGATAGAGATTTAATTATTTGATTTTTACAAATAGAAGAGGAACGGAGATGGAAAAAGGAGAAATCAGGCTTCGGAAGGTAATTGTGCATATTTTGGATTCTACCGTAGGAATGCCAGTACTTTCTGATACACTGTTAGACTACGGTTCGGATTTTGGGGATTTTTTGCGGGAGCATATTTATAAAATTCAATCTACAGATGATAAGAAAACTTGTGAATTTCACAAAGAAGAATCGGAGGTATTTCAGCAAATTCTGTCATTCACCGAAGCTGGATTCACCGACGAGATGTTTGTAGAGGTAAGCCGGAATGTGGCTGTTCATCTGTATGAGATTATGAATAAAAATATAGAAATTCCCCAGGCGGATTTTGTGGTGGCTTTGTTTGAAGGGGATACAGGAAGATACCTTGCACTGTTGAAAATGGATTATAAGACCTCTTATACCCATAAAACCCAGTCAGATGCTTTTGGAAACAGCAATGAAATCATTAAATTCCGGGCAATTTTACCCACAGAAACCCAAAAGCTGTCAGAAGCTGCTATTATAAATTTGGAAGATTTTACGATTTTTATGATAGAGAAGAAATATGAAGTAAATGGAACAAAAACCAATTATTTCTCAAAGCTGTTCTTAAATTGCAGTGGAGCGTTGTCACCAAAATCTCAATTGTCTATTGTTACCCGCGCCATAGATACGGTGCAGAAAAAATATTTTAATGATGGAGAACAGTTTGAAGTTCAAATGGAAACCAAGCAGATTATCCATGATCAACTGGCGGAAACTGGTATCGTGGATGTGCCTTTCGTTTTGGATCAGGTATTTAAGGAAAAAGAAGAGTACAAGGAAGAGGTTCAGGAAAAGCTGGAAAAATACAAGATGGGAGCGGATCTTCGGATTGAACCTCAGGCGGAGAGCACCACGCGGAAATTTGAAAAACAATATCTTACAACAGACACTGGGGTGGAAATCAAAATTCCTATGGAACAGTATCAAGATGGGGAACATATTGAGTTTATTACCAACCCTGACGGAAGTATTTCAATCTTAATTAAAAATGTGGGTCATATCACATCAAAATAATATAAAAAAATAAAAAAAGGTATTGACATTTTTCACCATGTTATATATAATAGCTATTGTCAGTTTTGTGCAGGAGTGGCGGAATTGGCAGACGCGCAGGCTTCAGGTGCCTGTGGTAGCAATATCGTGTGGGTTCAAGTCCCATCTCCTGCATTTATAAAAAGAGCTGTTGCGTAGGCAATAGCTCTTTTCATGCTATTTGTAAATAGAGAATTGCATTCGAGTTTCCCCATTTTACAATTCATAGTACCAAAAGGTTTCCATCACGAAGTGATGGAAACACTTTGCACAGAAAAGCGCTCTGGAAAGCTAGCTTTTCAGAGGATTTTTGTGCAAGACCTTTTGGTTCTATAATATTCTATAATATCGGCTATTATAAAAAATGGGGAAACTCAAAAGAATTGTAAAATTCTGCGGATTTTTGCAAAAAAATAAAGGAAATAAAGAATTTGTGCGGAATATATCATATAGAGGTGGTGGAAAATGCTCATTAGAGAAAATATAGAGTTGCTGGAACGGACATATTTAAGTCCTTTCGCTACCCTGAGCGAGAATTCTAAGGGACGTGACAGGGAAGAACCCCAATGTGATATTCGGCCGGTTTTTCAAAGAGATAGAGATAGAATTCTCCATTGTAAATCATTCCGGCGTCTCAAACATAAGACACAGGTATTTTTAACTCCCCGGGGAGACCATTACCGTACCAGACTGACGCATACGTTGGAAGTGTCTCAAAATGCCCGAACGATAGCAAAGGCTTTGCGGCTGAATGAAGATTTGGTAGAGGCAATTGCATTGGGTCATGATTTGGGACATACACCCTTTGGACATGCTGGTGAAAATATGTTGAATTCCCTTTGTGAAGATGGATTTAAGCACAATGAACAGAGTGTTCGGATTGTGGAGATTTTAGAGAAGAATGGAAAGGGACTGAATCTGACCTGGGAGGTGAGGGATGGAATGCTAAACCATCAGACCAGATTAATGCCATCCACGATGGAAGGGAAAATCGTCCGCCTTTCCGATAAAATTGCATATATTAATCATGATATTGATGATGCTATCCGGGGAAAAGTGCTTTCTGAGGAGGATATACCAGCGGAATATCGGGAAATTCTGGGAAATACCACGAGAAAACGTTTGGATACATTGATACATAATATAATTACAAATAGCTTGGGGAAAAATGATATTTGTATGTCAGAAGAAGTGAATCAGGCCATGCAGGGCCTACGGAAGTTTATGTTTGCCAATGTGTATAGGAACTCGTTGGCAAAAAGAGAGGAAGAACGAGCAAAAGATTTGCTGAGCCGGTTATTTTCTTATTATAATAAACATATAGATTGTCTCCCAGAGCTATATCTGGGAATGATGGAACGGGGAGAGAAAAAAGAGCGGGTAATCTGTGATTATATTGCAGGGATGACAGATCGTTATGCCATTGCCAAATTTGAAGAGTACTTTATGCCAAAAGCATGGCAGAGCAATTAAAAATAGAGGACGCTGAATAGATGGAAAGGAGAAATGAATGCCTTATTATTCAGATGAATTGGTTGAGGAGGTCCGTTCTGCGAATGATATCGTGGATGTGATTTCTGGCTATGTACGTTTGCAGAAGAAGGGGAGGGATTATTTTGGCCTATGCCCTTTTCATAACGAAAGAAGTCCGTCTTTTTCCGTGTCTCAGGGAAAACAGATGTACTATTGTTTTGGCTGTGGCGCTGGGGGGAATGCACTTACGTTCCTGATGCAATATGAGAATGCTACTTTTCAAGAGGCATTGGAGATTCTTGCACAGAAGGCAGGAATTGATCTTCCGAAGCAGGAGTTGTCAGGGAAGGAAAGGCAGGAAGCAGACAGGCGTGCAAGGCTTTTAGAAATTAATAAAGTAGCTGCAAAATATTTTTATGCTCAGCTTCGCATGGAGCAGGGACAGAGAGGAATGGAATATTTTGCAAACAGAGGTTTAAGTCCGGAGATAATGAAGAAGTTTGGGCTAGGATATTCCAATAAATTTAGCGACGATCTATATCAATATCTTCGGAAACAAGGATATGAGGATGGCATTTTAAAGGATTCTGGTCTGGTTACCATAGAGGAAAGCAGAGGAGGCAGAGATAAATTTTGGAATCGCGTGATGTTTCCTATTATGGATGTGAACCATCGTGTGATTGGATTCGGCGGGCGCGTGATGGGGGAGGGAGAGCCGAAATATTTGAATTCTCCAGAGACTAAGATTTTTGATAAAAGCCGCAATCTTTACGGATTAAATATTGCAAGGTCTTCCAGGCGGCCTGGGATTTTGCTGTGTGAAGGCTATATGGATGTAATTGCTTTGCATCAGGCAGGATTTGACAATGCAGTGGCATCCCTTGGAACTTCATTTACCCAGGGCCACGCTTCACTGTTAAAGCGGTATACCAAGGAGGTATATTGTACCTTTGACAGTGATGGCGCAGGAACAAAAGCGGCATTGCGGGCAATTCCGATTTTAAAAGATGCAGGCATAAGTGTGAAGATTATTAGCATGGAACCATATAAGGATCCAGATGAATTTATTCGAAATCAGGGGGCCAAGAGCTACCAGGAACGAATCAACAATGCAAAGAATAGCTTTATGTTTGAAATTGAAGCGCTGGAACGGGAGTTTGATTTGCAAGATCCAGAGAGCAAAACATTATTTTATAATGCGATTGCAGAAAAGATTTTACAGTTTGAAGAGGAATTGGAGCGGGATAATTATATTGAGGCAGTAGCAAAATTGTATCAAATAGGCTATGAGAATTTGAGAAAGCTGGTGATGCATTTAGGCACTAGGGCTGGATTTGGCCGTGAGGTCCGTTCTTTGAAATCCGGTATCAATGAAAATAAAAAGAAGGCCAAGGAGGATGGGATCAAACAGTCTCAAAGGTTGATGCTGACATGGCTGATTGAGATGCCAGAATTGTTTGAGGTGGTCACACCTTATATCCAGCCTGAGGATTTTACAGAAGAGTTGTATCAGAAAGCTGCAAAAGAAGTATTTGCCCAATATGAGAACGGGGAATTGAATCCGGCAAAAATTATCAGTATGTTTACAGATGAAGAGCAGCAAAGTGAGATTGCAGGGTTGTTTCATGCAAAGCTTTTAAATGTTGAGACAAAGACAGAGAGGGAAAAGGCTTTGAAAGAAACAATTATAAAGGTGAAGGAGAGTAGTATCAGCTTTCGCTCTCATCATCTGGACCCTTCTGATTTGGAAGGGCTGCAGAAGCTGGTTGCAGATAAGAAGAGGCTGCAGGAGCTTTTAGGGGTGCGGTTTACACTAGAGTAGGGAAGTTTGGTGAACAATCATCAGAACTCCGTCAAACAACCGTTTGAGAATTCAGAGGAGTATAAGGGAAATGACGGCTGTTGGGGCTCTCCTCATGGTAATTTGTATATTTCCACCAAATAGGGATAAAATATAAACAACGAATGGAAGGATGAAACGAAATGGAAGAAAAAAGTGTGAAATTTATCGAAAAGCTACAGGAATTGTTATCCATGGCGAAAAAGAAAAAAAATGTCCTGGAATATCAGGAGATTAACGACTTTTTTCGTGACATGGAATTGGATGTGGAACAGTTTGAGAAAATTTTGGAGTTCTTGGAGTCCAACAATATTGACGTACTGCGGATTTCCGATGATGATGACGATATCCTCATAGATGATGAGGAAGAGGTAGAGGTTGAGAATATTGATCTTTCCGTTCCAGATGGAATTTCCATTGAAGATCCTGTTCGTATGTATTTAAAAGAGATTGGTAAGGTTCCACTGCTTAGTGCAGAGGAAGAAATTGAACTTGCAAAGCGTATGGAGCTGGGAGACCAGGAAGCGAAAAAGCAGCTTGCTGAGGCAAATCTGCGTCTGGTGGTGTCTATTGCGAAACGTTACGTAGGGCGCGGCATGCTCTTTTTGGATTTGATTCAGGAGGGAAATCTGGGGCTTATTAAGGCTGTGGAAAAATTTGATTACCGCAAGGGATATAAGTTTTCTACCTATGCAACCTGGTGGATTCGCCAGGCCATTACCAGGGCCATTGCAGACCAAGCCAGAACCATCCGAATTCCAGTACACATGGTGGAAACCATCAATAAATTAATTCGTGTATCCAGACAGCTATTGCAGGAGCTTGGGCGAGAGCCATCACCGGAAGAGATTTCAGAGGAAATGAATATGCCAGTGGAACGTGTTCGGGAAATTTTGAAAATTTCTCAAGAGCCAGTGTCTTTGGAAACGCCAATTGGTGAGGAGGAAGACAGTCATTTGGGAGACTTTATCCAGGATGACAATGTGCCTGTTCCAGCAGATGCAGCAGCATTTACGTTGTTAAAGGAACAGCTTGTAGAAGTGCTTGGAACATTAACAGAACGTGAGCAGAAGGTGCTGCGGCTAAGGTTTGGATTGGATGATGGGCGTGCCAGAACTTTAGAAGAAGTAGGAAAAGAGTTTAATGTAACCAGAGAACGAATCCGTCAGATTGAGGCAAAAGCATTGCGGAAACTGCGTCATCCCAGCAGAAGCCGGAAGCTTAAGGATTATCTGGATTAATTTTCATACATGAATCAATAGAAAACGGAGCTTATGTTAGAATATGATACAGTTGTCAAAAAGATTGCAATCGGTAGCAGATCTTGTAGAGAATTGTGAAACGATGGCAGACGTGGGAACAGACCACGGATACATACCGGTCTATCTGGTTTTCAATCAGAAAGTGAACAAGGCCATTGCCATGGATGTGAATCCAGGTCCCTTAAAGCGGGCAAAGGAACATATTTTTCAGTATGGATTTCAGAAAAGTATCGAAACCAGGTTATCGGATGGGTGCTTTGCTTTAGAACCAGGAGAAGCTGATGTGATTGTAATTGCCGGAATGGGCGGAGCGCTGATGCAGCGGATTATGGAGGAAGGAGAGGCGGTAGCCCAGACTGCCCAAAGACTGGTGCTGCAGCCTCAGTCAGAGATTGGGTCATTCCGACGGTTTTTGTTTGCCCATGGATATGGGATTGTTGCAGAGGATATGGTGCTGGAGGATGGGAAGTATTATCCCATAATTGCTGCGCAATATATGGGATGGGAAGTCAATGCCACAGAGCGAAGCTCTGGGCGGGAGAATCAAGATTGTTTTCATGATGATTTTCGTATTGCCTGCAAATTCGGGCCATTGCTGTTGTCCCAGCATCATCCGGCGCTGAGAACATATTTGGTACGTCAGCAGAAGCAAAAACAAAAGATTTTAGAGAATTTAAAAGAAAATGCCAGGCAGGATGTAGTAGAACGGGTGCAGGAGCTTAGTTTGGAATTAAGAGACATTGAAACAGCATTAAAGATTGTAGAGCCAGAAAGGAGACAGTCATATGATTTGTCGTGAGATCATAGATATTTTACAGGGGCAGTCACCAGAAAAGTATGCCTGTTCTTGGGACAATGTAGGATTGTTGGTGGGAAGTTTTGAGAAAGAGGTCAAGACAATTTATATTGCCCTGGATGCCACAGACGAGACGATTCAGGAGGCAGCAGAGACAGAGGCGGACTTGTTACTGACCCATCACCCATTGATCTTTCAGGGGTTGAAGAAGGTAAATTCCAAGGATTTTACTGGGCGCAGAGTGATGGCATTGATTCAAAATAATATTGCCTGCTATGCAATGCATACAAATTTCGATGTGAAAGGAATGGCAGATTTGGGTGCAGAGCGTTTGGGCTTGCAGGATTGCCAGATACTGGAGGTTACTTGCTGGCAGGAACAGGAACCCTCTGGAATTGGTAAAGTAGGAGAGCTTCCCTGTGAAATGACTGTGGCAGATTGTGCCGGGAAAGTAAAGGAAGTCTTTGGGGTGGAGTTGGTTAAAATTTATGGCAGGCCAGATCAGAAAATAGCAAGGGCAGCGATCTGTCCAGGGTCTGGGAAAAGCGTAATTGGAAAAGCAATTGAGACAAAGGCACAGGTATTGATTACTGGAGATATTGATCATCATGAGGGAATTGACGCAGCAGCTCAGGGGCTTGCAATCATTGATGCAGGCCATTATGGAGTTGAGAAAATGTTTATTCCCTATATGAAGGAATATTTGGAGTCACACACAACTGGAATACGGGTCATTGCCCAACAAGAAAAGCAGCCCTTTGTCTATCAATAATCAAATTTGTGTTGAAAAATCTATCATAAAAGAAGGAAAAGGATATGGAGCAAACCTTATATTGCATTAAGATAAACGGGGAGGAAAAGAAATACCAAAAAGGTATCACTTATGAGGAAATTGCAAAAGAGTATCAGGCACAGTATGAGGATGATATTGTGCTGGTGTTATTTAATAATCGTTTGCGGGAACTGGGACGAAGAGTAAAATCAGATGGGGAGCTTATTTTTGTCACTACCAGAGACAAGGCGGGAAGAAAAGCATACCGCAGAAGTGTAACTTTTCTGATGCAGCGTGCAGTACATAATCTTTCGAAGGAAGACGGAAAGCATGTTTTGGTGAAGGTGATGCATTCCATCAGTCAGGGGTATTATTGTAAACTCATTGGGGCGCTGCCAAGTCGGGAGTATTTGGCAAGGCTGAAGGAGGAAATGCTAAAGCTGGTGGAAGAAAAGATACCCATTCAGAAACGAAGCATTTCTACCGATGAGGCGGTTGCATTGTTCCGAGAACTTGGAATGCATGATAAGGAGCGTCTCTTTTCATATCGGCGCAGCTCCAAAGTAAATATTTACAGTATTGGACATTATACCGATTATTTTTATGGATATATGGCGCCGGATACCGGATATTTAAAATATTTTGAGTTGGAGCCATATGAAGATGGATTTGTGGTGTTGTTTCCAGATAAAAATACTAAGGCTACGGCAAAGTTTGCGCCTTCTCATAAATTGTTCCATGTGCTGAGGGAATCGGCAGAATGGGGCGAGAAAATGGAGATAGGGACCATAGGGGCTTTGAATGACGCAGTGGCCCAAGGCAGAATTCGTGATGTGATTCTTGTGGCAGAGGCTTTGATGGAGCGAAAAATCGGCACATTGGCAGAGCAAATTGCATCCCAGCCAGATAAAAAGTTTGTGATGATTGCAGGTCCGTCTTCCTCAGGAAAAACTACATTTTCTCATCGTCTTTCCATTCAGTTGATGGCCCAGGGATTAAAACCTCATCCCATTGCCTTGGATGATTATTATGTTAATCGGGTGGACACACCGAAAGATGAGAATGGAAATTATAATTTTGAATGTTTGGAAGCTCTTGATATTGAATTGTTTAATCATGATATGTCCGCATTGCTGAATGGGGAACGGATTTCGCTTCCTGCTTATAATTTCCGCACAGGAAAACGAGAGTATAAAGGCAATTTTAAACAGCTTGGGAAAAACGATATTTTGGTATTAGAGGGAATCCATGGATTAAATGGCAAGTTATCCTATTCCCTACCAGAGTCCAGTAAGCTTAAAATTTATATTAGTGCGTTGACCCAGTTGAGTATTGACGAACATAATAATCTCCCTACCACAGATGGAAGGATGATTCGACGGATGGTACGGGATGCCAGAACCAGAAATATCTCCGCCAAAGAGACCATCGCTATGTGGGATTCCGTACGGCGGGGAGAGGAGCAGTATATTTTCCCATTCCAGGAAGAGGCGGATATTATGTTTAATTCTGCTTTGATTTATGAGCTTGCAGTGCTTAAGCAATATGCAGAACCATTGCTGTTTGAAATTGACAAGGATTGTAAAGAGTATACGGAAGCCAAACGTCTTTTGAAATTTTTGGATTATTTTCTTCCAGTGCCCAGTGAGGATATTGAGAAGAATTCTATTTTGAGGGAATTTATTGGAGGAAGCTGTTTTAATGTTTGATGATAGACAGGGCTTGCTTTCTGGAAAGAGATATGATAGTATTCAAGGAAAGCAAGTAAGGTAGATAATCGCGGCTGCAGGCGTCGAAAGACCGCAGACGAGGAAAGTCCGGGCTTCACAGGGCAGGATGCCGGTTAACGGCCGGTGGAGGCGACTCCAAGGACAGTGCAACAGAAATGTACCGCTATTGGAACAATAGTAAGGGTGGAAGGGCAGTGTAAGAGACTACCGCCTGGCTGGTAACAGTCGGGGCACATGTAAACCCCATCCGAAGCAAGACCGAACAAAAGCGTTGACGCGGCCCGCTAGCTTTAGGTAGGTTGCTGGATCTGACTGGCAACAGTCAGACTAGATAGATGATTATCCAAGACATAACCCGGCTTATAGCCTTGCTTGCACACTCCCACAGCGTTGCTGTGGGAGTTTTTTATTCTATAGGAAAGACCTTGTCACGCTAACGTGTGAAAGTATCTTTCCTATAGAATAAAAAAGTTCTTATCGCACTGCGGCGGGTATGAAATTTGTCGCAAAGCGACCCGCCGCAGGCGGAGAATCCTGCAAAGCAGGATTCTTTCTTGTCTGTACTTTGCAACGAGTCGTTTGTTTGGATATAAAATTTCAATACAATTTTTTCGAGAATGAACAAAATATAAAAAATTCTTAAAAGAAAATAACTCCGTTGCCTTCTGGCATATTCTGTGCTACCATGAAAGCAACACAGTAGATTACAGGAGTGGATAGAATGAAACAGAAGATACAACGTTTTATGGCGGGGAGATATGGGGCAGATCAGTTAGGACAAATGTATATGGGAATTTCCATGGTATTTTTGGTGATATCCTTTTTTTCCAGATGGAATATTTTTTATGCCTTGGCTTTGGCGCTGCTGGGATATACTTATTATCGTATGTTGTCCAGGCAGATAGAAAAGCGTTACCAGGAAAATCAGAAATTTTTAAATTGGCGTTATCAAATGGCAGTGAAGAAAAATAAGAGAAGGGAGCGCTTTGCACAAAGGAAAATATATCATTTCTATAAGTGTCCCTCTTGCAAGCAGAAGGTTAGAGTTCCCAAGGGAAAAGGAAAGATATGTATCACTTGTCCCAAATGTAAAACGGAATTTATCAAGAAAAGCTGAGAATTTGGCATCCTTTGTTCTCAAAAGAAAAACTCGCATACAATCCTGATTTTGGATGTTTGCGAGTTTTTGTCTTATTGGAACACAAAGGAGGCTGTTATTTCACCTTTTTGTGTCCTTTGTATTTCTCTTCGCAATATTTGCAGCGGTAAGTCTCTGTTTTCGCATCTGTCAGTAGGAAGATTTGATCCAATTCCTGCTCAATGGAAGTAATGCAGCGGGGATTCTTACATTTTATGATATTTTTAATTTCTCTTGGAAGCTGAAGTTTTCGTTTCTCAACAATTTGTTCTCCCTTGATGATATTGACTGTAATATTGTGATCAATAAAGCCCAGCACATCTAGATTTAAAGTATCAATATCACACTCTACTTTTAAAATATCTTTTTTTCCCATTTTATTGCTGCGAGCATTTTTGATAATAGCAACACAGCAGTCCAACTGATCCAGCTTTAGGTCATGGTAGATAGAGAGACTGGTGCCTGCCTGGATATGGTCTAGTACAAATCCTTCTGTAATTGCGCCTACATTTAACATACGTTCACCTCCAATAATGTTAGAATTAGAGCCATTCGCACATATACGCCGTATTGTGCCTGTTTGAAATAAGCAGCTCTTGGGTCATCATCTACTTCTACAGAGATTTCATTGACCCTGGGAAGGGGATGCATCACAATCATATCCTCTTTGGCAAGGGACATTTTCTTTCGGTTTAGGATATAGAAATCTTTCATCCGCACATAATCGTCTTCATTGAAGAAACGTTCTCTTTGTACTCTGGTCATGTAGAGGATATCCAGTTCACTCATAGCGTCCTCTAAACGTTCCACTTCCTGAAAGGGAATATAATTTTTCTCCAGGACGTCTTCTCGAATATAGCTTGGCACACGAAGCTCTTCTGGTGAAATCAATACGAACCGAATATGAGGATAACGGATTAATGCGTGGATCAGGGAATGAACAGTACGACCGAATTTTAGGTCTCCGCAAAGGCCAATCGTAAGATTATCAAGGCGTCCCTTTAAGGAACGAATGGTGAGTAAATCGGTAAGTGTCTGAGTTGGATGCTGGTGTCCGCCGTCGCCTGCATTGATGACAGGAATACTGGATCTTTGGGAAGCCACCAACGGCGCGCCTTCTTTGGGATGACGCATCGCACAGATATCTGCATAACAGGAAATAACACGAATTGTATCAGAAACACTTTCCCCTTTGGAAGCGGAACTGCTGTCCGCACTAGAGAAACCAAGAACGCTTCCCCCAAGATTTAACATAGCTGCTTCGAAACTGAGTCTTGTCCGGGTACTGGCTTCATAGAAACAGGTCGCAAGCTTTTTGCCTTCACATGCATGGGCGTATTTTTGCGGGTTATGTTCGATGTCATTTGCTAGTGTAAGCAGTTTGTCCAATTCTTCCACGGAAAAATCCAATGGGCTCATTAAATGCTGCATATTTTTCCTCCTACTTATTGTGATTTTTACTATCATATAACAGAAGATTATAAATTGCAAGCATTTCTCACATGGGAATTTATTTGCAAGATGATTGGAAGTATAGTAGAATGGAAGAAAAAGAAAGAATAAGGCAAAGAGGTGTTTGTATGAGTAACGAAAGAGAGTATCAGGAAAAGAAGAGAATCTTGTTTTTTGGGCTTCCATGGACATTTACTAAGTATACCATAGGGCAGGAGATACTTACCATTCATAGCGGTTTGTTAAAAACAGAGGAGAATTATTGTTATATGTATAAGGTGCAGGATGTCAAGCTGACGACTACTTTAGTAGAGAGAATTTTCGGATTATCTACTGTGATCTGTTATACTGGTGACGTCACCCATCCTCAGATTTCCTTGACCCATATTAAAAATGCAAAGGAAATCAAAAACTTTATTTTAGAAGCAGCAGAGAAAGAAAGACAGAAAAGAAGAACTATGAATACCCTGGATATTGGAACTGGGAATACAGAAGATATCGAATAATTATGGAATGTTTTTGTTTTGCTTGGAAGTGCACGCCAAGAGTTTTTCAAAAATAAGCCCGGCGGCCATCCAATAGGGGGCATAGTCCAATCGGATGATGCCTTTGATGTTTGCGGGAGAATCGCTATAGTCCCAAGGGCACATTTGATGTTTTTTCAGGATGCTTCCGCTGATGTATTCTCCTAGAAAGATAAAACAGGAATAGAAAAAAGCCCGGATAAGAGCAGGAAAACCTTTGATCAGGTGGTAGCAGGGCTTTAAGAGGGCCGCCATACCATAAATCGGAAACATCCAAAGGGAAGTTTTTCCCATCAGTGTAAGCTCACGTTTGCGGAAGGAATGGAAAGAGGTAAAAAGTATTTCCAGGCACCATCCAGTAAATCCACAAAGAAGAAAATTATTTTTCAATTTTGTTACCTCCATTTTTCTGACAGCAGTATCCATTTTGTTTGGTTTGTTGTCTGGGGGCTAGGCCCGTTCGCATATCCATAGTATGTGTTTTCGCTGGTGTTTTATGCAGATTAGTTAAAATTTTTGAAGAAAAAAGATTGACTGATAGGAAAAATGGAGTTACTATAGAGAAGTAGCAAATTTACGAAAAGGAGTAATATTATGAAGAGAATGAAAAAGGTAGCGTTGTTGCTCGTAGCGGCTTTGGCAGCAGCAGTATTAGGTGGATGTGGTGGTTCCTTTGATGCCAGTGCATATGTAAAGGCGCTGATGGATAATTCCTACAAAGGGGATTCTACTGAGTTCGTGAAGCAGGAGGTTGGAACGAAAGAGCAGGCAGCAGATCTGTATGAAGAAGGTATTGATACAGAAATGTCTGGTATTACATCAGGTGTTCAGCTTTCCGAAGAATTGCAAGGGGAATTCAGGGATGTATTGAAGGACGTATTTAAGAATGTAAAATACACTGTTGGCGATGCAACAAAGAAGGATAATTCCTATGAAGTTGAAGTGAAATATCAGAAGATGAATGTGTTTGCTCCTGCAATGGAAACCTTCAATGCTGCTTCAGAAGCATATGTAACTGAGATGACTGAGAAGGCAACCAATGGAGAAGATACTCCTTCAGAAGAAGAGATCAATGAGAAGGTGTATGCAATGCTTAAGGATGCCATCAAAGAGGCTATGGGCAGTGTAACATATGGGGATGAAGAAAGTACTATTATCCATATTGAATTAAAGGATAAGACCTGGACGCCCAATGAACAAGATCTTTATAATCTGGAGCTGTTGTTGTTTGATTCAGAAGCAGTGACAGATGCACAGTAAGCGGATGATTGGATGTCAATGATTTCCTGAGGGAAATGTATGTACATAAGGAAATGAAAAAGCAGTAATCAAAGACTTGATTACTGCTTTTTTTGTTCTATAGAAAAGATACTTTCACGCATTAGAGTGACAAGGTCTTTTCTATAGAACAAAAAAGCTCTTATCGCACTGCGGCGAGTCAGAGAATATGAGTGCAGGCGTTCATAGCTGCTTCATGGACTTTGGAGAAGGGAACCTTACAGGTTCTGGCGGCAGCTGCCACGTCTTCATATTCTGGCTTATATTTTCGGATGCCATAGCCTGTACTGATTTTTACCGTAATCTCGCCGTAGGGTGTGCGCACTTTCTGGAATTGTGCGTCTAAGGTCCTGCGGTAGCAGGGTTGGATACGGATACCACGGGTAGAGGTATGGGTCAGTATTAGCCGGCTAAAACGGCTTTCTTCCTCCAGATTGCATAGGCATGTCAAAAGAAGGCCAGGACGGTTTTTCTTCATATGAATGGAGGTGGTAAAAACATCCAAGGCGCCTGCCTCCATTAAGAGATTTACCGCATAGGAAATTGCTTCAGGGGTCATATCATCCAGGTTGCAGGAAAGCTCTAAAATCTGATCCAGGCTGTGAAATTGTTCGGTATAAAAGTCTGGATGGGCCTCTTCTTCCTGAAAACTAGTGAGAGAATGAGCAGCGTAAGAGCCGGGAAGCTGTCTGGGAGAGGGAACAGGAAGAATGTTCATGTTACCCCAAAAAGCCCGCAGGCAGTTGGCAGAGGGGAAGTCTTTTGTTCCCATTCCATAACCAGTTTTTTCTATAGACATCGGTGGCATAGCGGTAAATTGGCTGGCAAAATGCTTCAATAGTGCAGCTCCAGTGGGGGTACACAATTCCCCGTCTATGGTTCCGCCATAAATAGGAACATCTTTTAGAATTTCCGCAGTTGCAGGAGCTGGAACCGGCAGAATGCCATGGGCGCAGCGCACACTTCCGCTTCCTACGTGGATGGGAGAAGCAAGGATTTGTTCTGGATTTAGGGTTTCCAGCAAAATGCAGCACCCTACCACATCCATCAGCGCATCCAGAGTTCCTACTTCATGAAAATGGATTTGGGAAATGTCCGTATGGTGAGCGTGGCTTTCTCCTTCACCGATTAGGGTGTAGACAGCCTTTGCGTGCTCTTTGACAGAAGCAGAAACTGGGAGACTGTCAATTTGTGAAAGCATTTCCGGATAGCTGGTGTGAAGTGTGTGATGGTGATCATGGGAATGTTCTTGTTCAGAAGTTTCTGGCGTTTCGGTATGTCCCAGGATTACCACATTTACTTTTGTACCCCAGATGCCGCATTTTTCGGAAGGGTCAGCTTTTATCATAATTTTATCCGGAAACAGGCTGTTCATGGTTTCTAAAAATTGTTCCTGCTCTGAGTTGGGCAAAAGTTCGTAGAGGGCGCCCATCAGCATATCTCCGGCAGCGCCCATGTTGCATTCAATAAAAAGTGTTTTCATGGTTCATTACCTCCTATATGATTTATCATGCTGGCAAGGTAGCCAGCGCCAAAGCCGTTATCAATATTGACCACACTGACTCCGCTGGCGCAGGAATTCAGCATGGAAAGCAAGGCGGACAGCCCTTGGAAATTCGCTCCGTATCCAATACTGGTGGGTACGGCAATTACGGGACAGTCACTTAAGCCCCCAATTACACTGGCAAGAGCGCCTTCCATACCAGCAACAGCTACGATAACAGTTGCTTTGGAGATACTGTCTGCATGAGAGAGCAGACGGTGTATTCCAGCTACGCCTACATCGTAAAGGCGTTCCACCCGGTTGCCAAGGGTCTCAGCAGTAAGGGCTGCCTCTTCTGCAACGGGAATATCACTGGTGCCTCCAGTGGCAATTAAAATTGTGCCAGAAGCGGTGACAAATTCTTTACGGTTGACAATTCCAATGTGGGAAAGCTTATCATAAGTAAGAGAAAAACGTTTGGACAAGTAGGAAGCAGATTCCTCAGATAACCGGGTAATTAAAATATTTTCCGGGCAATGGGATAAAAGGGAATGAAGAATGCCTTCCATTTGCTCTGAAGTTTTTCCAGCTCCATAGATGACCTCCGGGGAACCCTGACGTATTTTTCGATGATGGTCAATCTTAGCGTATCCCAAATCTTCGAAAGGGCTGATTTTTAATTTTTCATAAGCAGAATGGATGTCAAGAGAGCCATCCTGCACTTGTTGTAAAATGGATAACATGTGTTTTGATTCCATGGAAGCCTCCTGTTTTGCACAGAGTAACCGTGATTATTTTCTGACATATACTGGTCAGGATAGAATAATTATAGAATTTTATCGCAAAATAGTCAAGAAAGCATTCAGATGCAGGTTTAAAAAAGAAAATGCGGAAGGAAAAGCTCAGTGATGAGAGGAGCAAAATATTTTTTTGAAAAATGGAGGAAGTCACAATTTTTTTTGATAAAAAGACAAAAAACAGGGGAGAATATACAAATAGAAGGAAAAAATTTAGGAAAGAAGTACTGAGAATTGGTAATTTCTATGCAGAAACAAGTTTACTTTTTGTGAAAAAGCTGTTGGTTTTGCGTGTTTTTCCAAAAATGCAAGGAAAAAGAAAAAGTTGACAAAAGAAAAAAATGATGGCATAATTTGCCACAAGTTCAGGAAAGAACTGAAACCTGATGGAAGTTAATAGAAAGGATGGTAACAAAGATGAATGAAAAAGTAATTAAATTAGCAGATGTTGAAGAAGTATGTGATTTTGTTCGTGCTGCTGGCATGTGTGATTTTGATATAGATATATGTGACCAGCGCATGGTAATTGACGCAAAATCAATTTTAGGAGTGATGGGACTGGGAATTATGAAGGAGCTGACTGTAAAGTACGGCGGCGAAGATATGGCTTTTGAAAATGTGCTGAGTAAATATGCGGTAGCATAATGTAACAACAGAATAGACAAATGTCGAAAAAAGATGCATAATGATTATGCATCTTTTTTTATACACAAACGAAAGGCAGCAATAGATATGGAACAGATAAAAATTTCCGTCAGAAACCTTGTGGAATTTATCCTGCGTTCTGGTGATATTGATAATCGGCATGGGCGGGCAGCTCCAAAAGAGGCCATGCAGGAGGGCAGCAGGATACACAGAAAGATTCAAAGAAGGATGGGAGCATCCTATCAGTCAGAGGTTCCGTTAAAAATAGAACTGGAACGAGAGCGGTATACGATGATCCTGGAAGGCCGGGCAGATGGCTTGATCGTGGAAGAAGATGATACGGCCATTGACGAGATTAAGGGAATTTACCAGGACGTGAATTTTCTGGAAAAACCTGTGGAGGTGCATTTGGCTCAGGCAAAGTGTTATGCTTACATTTATGCAGTTCAGCAAAACCTTCCAGAAATATCTGTACAGATGACGTATTGCAATTTGGATACAGAGGAAATTCGCAGGTTTCGGGAAAGCTATTCTTTTTTGGAGATTCAGGAGTGGTTTGAAAGGTTGATTGCTGCCTATGAGAAGTGGGCGGATTTTCAATATGAAGCTAAAATAGAGCGAAATACTTCCATTGCAAAGCTGCAATTTCCCTTTCCTTACCGAGAAGGACAAAGGGAGTTGGCTGGTGATGTATACCGTACCATTTCTCGTGGAAAGATTTTATTTATCCAGGCGCCAACTGGGACTGGAAAGACCATTACCACTGTATTTCCAGCAGTGAAAGCAGTGGGGGAGGGGCTGGCAGATAAAGTCTTTTATTTGACGGCTAAGACTATTACCAGGACAGTGGCAAAAGAAGCCTTTGATCTCCTCAGAGAGCAGGGATACCAAGGACGTGTGATTACCATTACGGCAAAGGAAAAGCTTTGTTTTTGCGAGGAAATGGATTGTAATCCAGTGCATTGTATGTATGCAAAAGGACATTATGACAGGGTCAATGATGCAGTATTTCATCTTCTACAAAGAGAACGTGATATCACAAGGGAGGCGCTTCTTCATCAAGCAGAGGAGTTCCAGGTCTGCCCTTTTGAACTGTGTCTGGATGTATCTCTCTGGGTGGATGATATTATTTGTGATTACAATTATGTTTTTGACCCCAATGTATATTTGAAACGTTTTTTTTCAGAAGGGACAAAGGGAGATTATCTGTTTTTGGTGGATGAGGCCCATAACCTGGCAGATCGTGCCAGGGAAATGTATAGTGCGGTTTTGTATAAGGAGGATTTTCTGAAATTTCAGAAAGTTATGAAAGTGCACAGCAGAAAATGCGCTCAGTTATTGGGACGCTGTAACAAGCATTTACTGGAGCTGAAAAGGCAGTGTGAAACATATGAGGTGCTGGATCAGATTGGAGACCTGGTATTTGATCTGATACGGCTTGGTTCTTTGATGGAAGAATTTTTTCAAAAGGAAATTAATTTTCCAGAAAAAAAAGAGGTGCAGGAATTCTATTTAAAGCTGCGACATTTTTTGAATATGTATGAGCGAATAGATGAAAATTATGTGATTTATACGGAGCATGAGGTTGAAAAAAGGTTTAAACTAAAGCTGTTTTGCGTGAATCCGGCGGTTAATCTCCAGGAACGTTTAGACAAAGGAAAAAGTACCGTGTTTTTTTCCGCTACCTTGCTGCCGATTCAATATTATAAGAAGCTTTTGAGCGCCAAGGAAGATAATTATGCGGTATACGCAAAAACTGTGTTTGAGCAAAGACAGCATTTTTTGGCAGTGGGGACAGATGTAAGCAGTAAATATACCAGGCGCACAGAGAGGGAGTTTGGGAAAATTGCAGACTATATTTATCAGGCAGCAAAGGGAAAAAAAGGGAATTATATGGTGTTTTTTCCTTCATATAAAATGATGTATCAGGTTTGGGAGAAATTTTTGGAAATCAACCATGCTTTGGAAGAAGCAGACTGTATTTGTCAGGAAAGCGGTATGACGGAGCAGGAACGAGAGGTATTTCTTGGGATGTTTTCGGAAAACAGGGCAAAAACATTGATTGGTTTTTGTGTAATGGGAGGAATTTTTGCGGAGGGCATTGATTTGAAACGGGAAGCTTTGATCGGTGTTTTTGTTGTTGGTACAGGATTGCCTCAGATTAGTAATGAACGAGAAATTTTAAAGCAGTTTTATCAAGAACGGGAAGGAGCAGGATTTGAGTATGCGTTTCGTTATCCAGGCATGAACAAAGTATTGCAGGCGGCTGGCCGGGTGATTCGAACGAAGGAAGACAGAGGGGTGATTTTGTTGTTGGATGAACGCTTCTTAGAGGAAGGATATCAAAGATTGTTTCCAAGAGAATGGGAGAATTTGCAGCAGGTGAGAGTGTCCCAGGTACGAAGGGCAGTGGAGGAATTTTGGAATGGGGAATGGGAAGGCTGAAACCTTAAGAAAATATGGCAAAGGCCACAAATCCAGCTTTTTCAATCAAGTAAAATATAGGAATAAAGCACTATACAATATAGCGTGCAATTGTGATATAATATTACAAAAGTATATGCGTTACAGAAAATGGTTATATCTGGAATTTATACATCAGATAAATTTCAGATAATCAGGAAATGAAGGAACATATGGTGAGAAGAATGAAGAAGCAGAAAAGAAGCAGAAAGGAAAGCGGGATTTCTCTGCTTCTTTCTATTATATTAGTGTTTTGTGTCTTGGGAGCCGCTGTATTTTCAGTGTCCCAGAAAATTTCGAAAGAGATGTCTGCGTCTGCAATTCAGAACTTGAGTGAAAGTTTGGATTTGATTGAGGCTACCATAGAGGCCATTTTGAAAAATGAGGCCGATTTTCAGAAATTGATTGCAGAAGAGCTGGCAATGACAGATGACTTGGAGGGAGACATCTGCTTTTATGAAAAAAGCAAGGCAATGGTAAAAATATCGGTGATATTAACCGGAAAAACAGAAGGAATTTCCAGTACAGGAGAGAAATTTTCCGAAGAGGGATTGGATTTTTCTGCTGGAAAAACCGTGGATGGACTTCCCGTGACAAAGTCTTATGTGAATTATATGGGGACATGGGCTTATACAATGAAATGTCCCATTGCGAAAAAGGATGGAAAGGAGTTAGGAACTCTTTATATTGAATATGTTTACGATTCCCTTGACCGTTCTCTTCCTGACGGATTTTATAACAAAAAGGCAAGCCTTTATGTGATGGATGCCGAGAGTGAACGGTTTGTGTTAAAGCCAAAAGGGATGGGAGAACGAAGTGCCGGGCACCTGAACCTAGAGGATTTTTACCGGGCAAATGCTGTGAGTGATCAGGAGCTTCAAAAAGATGTGTCTAAGTGCTTGGAAAATAAACAGAATATGTTATTTTATCATGATATTCGGGGAAAAAGTTCATTAAACTATATGTGGTCGGTGAATGATGGAATGATTTATCTGGTGGGTTATGTGCCCATTGAGGCAATCCAACAGGAAGGAAAGACAGTAACTCAGAATATTTTGATTGTTGTTGTTGCGATGCTGGTTGCTTTTTTTCTGTGTTGCGTTTTGTATTATCTCAGTCAAAGGCAGCAGAATAAGATTCGAAAAGAACAGGAATTAGAAAGAGAAATCCACAATAAGCAGCTTGCGGAGGCATTGCAGGCGGCTCAGCTTGCCAATAATTCCAAGACCATGTTTCTTTCCAATATGTCCCATGATATCCGTACACCTATGAATGCAGTTTTGGGATTTGCTACGCTGCTTGATGTAGATGCGGAGAATCCAGTGAAGGTCAGGGAGTATACGAAGAAAATCATGGCGTCTGGAAAGCATTTGCTTAGCCTAATTAATGATATTCTGGATGTATCCAAGATAGAAAGCGGAAAAGTGGTACTTAACATAGAGAAGTTTACATTGAGTGATCTGGTAGCTTCTGTGGATGCCATTATTCGTCCAATGACCCGGGAAAGAGAACAAAATTTTTATGTGGAAATTACAGAAATGCAGTATGAGTATTTTATGGGGGATGAGACCAGACTGAATCAAATTCTCATCAATCTGCTTTCGAATGCTTCCAAATATACCCAGCCAGGAGGAAATATCTGGTTTCGTATCCTAGGGCAGAAGCAGCATTCTGCTCAGTATGGTTATGTTCGAATTGAAGTGGAAGACAATGGCTATGGAATGACACCAGAATATCTAGAAACAATTTTTGATGCATTTACCAGGGCGGAGAACAGCACAACCAATAAAGTTCAGGGTACGGGCCTTGGCATGGCCATTACAAAGAATATTGTAGAGCTGATGGGCGGAACCATAGAGGTCTTTAGTGAAGTAGACCAAGGAACGCTATTTCAGGTTGATTTAGAGCTGCGTATACCAGAAGAGCAGATGGACCAGGAATTTTGGAAGGAGAATGGGATTGACCATATTCTGGTCATAGACAGCCAGAAAGAGGTATGCAAAAATATCCAGATACTGATGAAGGATACAAATGTTGTGGTGGATACCGTGTGTTCATCGGAAAAAGCAATAGAAATGCTACAAGAACACAGCTTTTTGGAAAAAGGCTGTCAGATGATTTTGTTGGATTCCAGTATGCCAGGATTAGAAGGAAGGAAAGGGGTAGAAAAGATACGAGAGATTCTGCCAGCAATCCCAATTCTATTTTTGTCCGCTTATGATACCCAAGGCGTGGAAGAAGCCCTTTGCTTAGAGCATACAGGAATACTTGCAAAACCGTTTTTCCTCTCTGCTTTGAAACAGAAGATAATGGAAATGCAAGAGGGAAAAGACACAGAATGGGATGTGGAGGAGACAAAGGATACAAATCTGGAAGGAATGCATTTCCTTGGGGTAGAAGATAATGAAGTGAATGCAGAAATACTAGAGGCAGTTTTGTCCATAGAAGGAGCAACCTGTGAAATCGCTGAAAATGGTCAGGTTGCAGTGGAACGCTTTGAGAAATCTAAAAAAGGAGAATTTGACGCAATCTTAATGGATGTTCAGATGCCAGTAATGAATGGGTATGAGGCAACCAGAAAAATAAGAGCATTGGAACGTGAAGATGCAAAAAACATACCCATCATAGCTATGACAGCAAATGCCTTTGTGGAGGATGAAAAAGAGGCTTTGGATGCAGGGATGAATGTCCATTTGTCAAAGCCAATCGATATCGATCGGCTGAAGAAGGTAATCAAAGAGTATACACAAGGAAAGGAAGAGATATGAAAAAAATAATGACAGTCTGCCTGGCAGGTTTGGCTGTGTTGATGCTGACCGCCTGCGGTGGAGAAAAAGGGAAGAACTTAATTGTTACTGAGGAAGAAGAGGAAAAAATTGTAAATTTGTTTAGCCCTATGGAAAAGACGAAGCCGGATGCAGATAATGTTGCAAGGAGCGCTTCGGATAAGACAATCATTATGGCAGAGGAAAAATGTGGTGTAAGCGTTGGATATATTACCTATACAGCAGAAGATTATCAGGATAAAACGTATGATGAGGTAGCGTTAGACCGGGCACGGAACAATATGGATGATATTTACCTGTTGAATCCCGATGTGATTCAAGCATTAGGAGAAGAGGGAAAATTGGCGGATCTCTCAGGGCTTTCCTGTGTGGAAAACTTAAGGGATGTGGTGAAAATAGCCAATACAGTGGATGGAAAGCTGGTAGGAATTCCTCAAGAGGTGGTAGCCTATGGGTTGTTTGTGAATAAAGATATGTTTGATCAATATCAGTTAGAATTGCCAGAAACACCTGAAGAGTTTTTAGAGTGCTGCAAAGTATTCAAAGAAAATGGAATTGAGACTCCTGTTGGAGCGAACCGCTGGTGGCTGGAGACCTTTGTTTTTGCCCAGGCATTTGCTGATTTGTACAATGGCGGGAACACAGAGGCGGAAATTGCAGCATTGAACAGTGGAGAGAGTAAATACAGTGATTATATGCGCAAAGGATTTGATTTTCTTCAGGAGCTGATAGATTGTGGATATGTGGACGCTAAGAAAGCTTTGGTAAGTGAAGCAATTGATGGAGAGGGAGAGGATTTCCTGGCCCAGAAAACGCCAATTGTTATGGCTTATTGGGGTGCAGCGAATACAGAGACTGCTTATGGCGCAACAGATTTTAATATGCAGGTGATCGGATTCCCCAGCAGCCAGGGGCAAATGCCGGTAGTGTCGATGACAGGGTTTGGCGTCGGCGCAGATGCAGAGCATCGGGAGGATGCTATGCGTGTGATGGAGGTAGTGCTTTCTGACGAAGCGCTTCAGGTTTATACAGAAACCAATAAAGTGATTTCTCCGTCCAAAAATGTGGAAGTGGATTGTGTCCCAGCATTAAAACCGTTAAATGACAGGATAGAGGAAAATGTCTATGTTCTTGGCTCCAATGCAAGCATGAAGATGGAACAGTGGGGGAATACCTGCCTAGTGGTACGGAAACTTCTGGGAGGAGCCACAGTAGAGGAATGTATGGAGGAATTTGATAAACTGCAAGAAGAAGCTTTGAAAAAATAATAGAATCCTTCCTTCTGTATTTTGTGTTTTTACAGAAGGAAGGATTCTTGAGTTTACTTGGATTCTAATAGCCAGAATCAGTCTCTTGTGGGAACCACTTCCAGCCAGTAGCCATCTGGGTCTTCTACAAAATAAATTCCCATGGCAGGGTTTTCATAGCAGATGCATCCCATTGCTTCATGCTTGGCATGGGCAGCGTCATAATCGTCTGTCTGGAAAGCAAGATGGAATTCACATTCTCCCAGATCATAAGGCCCTTCTTTTTCTTTGAGCCAGGTGAGCTCCAGGCAGAAATCGCTTTCTTCATTGGAAAGATATACGATGATATAGCTGCCGTCTTGGGCTTCCTTGCGTCGCACTTCAGTAAGTCCAAAAGCCTTCTCATAGAAATCCATGGATTTCTGTAAATCCTGTACATTATAATTTTCGTGAAACATTTTAAATTTCATCTTTCATTCCTCCTGTTCTTTTTGGTTTGGTAAAAGTTTTAAAAATTCCTTTGTTGGGGAAGAGGCCACAAGGCCGGGATTAATAGCAGCTACAATTTGACGATTCGGCATGGGTTCCTTTGTTTGGAGAATATAAAGTTCCGGGGAATCCTTTTTGAGACAGTAGTCGGGAAGAAATGCAATGCCAATGCCGATTTTTGCCAAATCAATCAATAAATCATTGTTGCTTAATTCCATGTTAGGAACCAGCTCCAACTGGCGCTGTAGAAACAGTTTATGTAAAAATTCGCTGGTAGTGCTTTTTTTGTCCAGCATCAGAATTGGATACTGCTGCAATTGGGCAAAGGATATTTCCTGCTGTTGAAAAGGAAAGCAGGAAGGATTTGCGATGAATACATCTGTGAAAGAAGAAACTGTTTTTTGGATATAGGAGCTGTCCATTCTAGAGTTGGGATAATTCACTACTGCTAAATCTACTTTGCCCTGGGTGATGAGGTCTGCGCAGTTCAGGGAGGTTGCATTGGTGACCTTAATAGGAACCTGAGGGAATTTTTCATGAAACTGTTTAAGGTAGGGCACCAGAAAGTAACGACAGATGGTGTCGCTGGCAGCAATGTGAAGCTGACCGAATCCCAGGGCTCCAGAATCCATGATCTGATGTTCTCCCCGTTCAATCAGGTGGATGGCAGGTTCAATGTGCTTAAGCAGCATTGCGCCTGCTGGAGTAAGCTGTACTTTTTTTGTGCTGCGGATAAACAAAGGCTGTTCCAGCTTTCTTTCCAGGGTTTTAATGGATTGGCTGACCGCAGATTGAGAAATGAACAGCTTCCTGGAAGCCTCAGAAAAACTGAGGGAAGAGGCTACAAGGTAAAATACTTTGTAAAGTTCATAGTTGATATCCATAGGCGCCTCCTGTCAATAAATGATAGGCTTATTTTGTTGGAGCTGCTGTTCGAGTTCACGATAGATTTTGAATAGTATTATACGAATAAAATCATTCTATGTCAATCACTCGTTGAAAAATTCTTATACCTTATTTATTTTATTCCTATAGAATAAGAAAATCTTATAAAAAGGATTAAATATATTAAATATACTAAATATTAACCTTGTGATATACTATAGAAAGTAAGAGCAAAATCTTGTAAATTGTAAGGGAAGGAGCTGTTACAAAATAATAATCAGTGATTGTAACTTTACAGACATAGACGCAAACAGATTCCAGGAGGTATCAAAATGAGCAACGTAAGACGAATTTTTGTAGAAAAGAAACCTGATTTTGCGATTCAGGCAAAGGAGTTGCAGTCAGAAATCAGAAGCTATCTGGGTATCCAGGAGGTTACCAGGGTACGGGTATTGATTCGCTATGATTTAGAGCATATTTCGGAGGAAACGTATCAGAAGGCATTGGCAACGGTATTTTCTGAGCCGCCAGTGGATGATGTTTATGAGGAAGAATTTGAAGCTGGGGATGGACAGGTATTTAGTGTGGAATATCTGCCAGGTCAGTATGACCAGCGGGCAGATTCTGCGGAACAGTGTGTAAAACTTCTCAATGAGAATGAAAACCCCATCATTCATTCCGCTACTGCCTATGTGATTGAGGGGAAGGTCAATGAGGCACAGTTGAACGCCATCAAAACCCATTGCATCAATCCGGTGGATTCCAGAGAAACGGGGTTGGAAAAGCCGGAAACCTTGGCAAATGATTTTGAAGAGCCAGAGGATGTGAAGGTGATGGACGGATTTGTGGGAATGCCAAAGCAGGAGCTTGAGAAGCTCTACGATTCTTTGGGACTTGCCATGACGTTTCAAGATTTTTTGCACATCCAGAATTATTTTCAGAAAGAAGAGAAGCGCGATCCTTCCATGACGGAAATCCGTGTGCTGGATACCTATTGGTCGGACCACTGCCGCCATACTACTTTTTCTACGGAGTTGAAGGAGGTCACTTTTGGAGAAGGCTTTTATCAAAAGCCCATGAAGGAAACCTATGAAGATTACCAGAATACGTACAAAGAATTATACAAGGGCCGTGAGGATAAATTTATCTGCCTGATGGATCTTGCATTGATGGCCATGAAGCGTCTCAAAAAAGAAGGAAAGCTAAAAGACCAGGAGGAATCAGATGAAATCAACGCATGCTCCATCGTTGTTCCGGTAGAGGTGGATGGCAAAACCGAAGAATGGCTGGTGAATTTTAAGAATGAAACCCATAACCATCCTACGGAAATCGAGCCTTTTGGTGGAGCGGCCACCTGTCTGGGCGGCGCCATTCGCGATCCCTTGTCTGGGCGTACCTATGTATATCAGGCTATGCGTGTGACAGGAGCTGCAGACCCTACCGTATCGGTAAAGGATACATTGCAAGGAAAGCTTCCCCAGAAAAAGCTGGTACGGGAAGCGGCCCATGGTTATAGCTCCTATGGAAACCAGATTGGCCTTGCAACCGGGTATGTGAAGGAAATTTATCACCCCGATTATGTGGCAAAGCGTATGGAAATTGGCGCAGTGATGGGAGCAGCTCCAAGACGCGCGGTACAGCGGCTTACCTCAGATCCAGGTGATGTGATTATTCTCTTAGGCGGGCGTACGGGACGTGATGGAATTGGCGGCGCTACAGGGTCCTCCAAAGCCCATAACACAGAGTCTACCGCAGTATGCGGCGCGGAGGTGCAGAAAGGAAATCCCCCTACCGAGCGTAAAATCCAACGTCTCTTCCGCAGGGAAGAAGTGGCGCATATCATCAAAAAGTGTAATGATTTTGGTGCAGGCGGTGTGTCAGTGGCTATTGGCGAGTTGGCAGATGGATTGCGGGTTTGGTTGGATAAGGTTCCGAAAAAATATGCGGGCCTGGACGGAACAGAGCTTGCGATTTCTGAGTCACAGGAGCGTATGGCGGTTGTGATTGCACCACAGGACAAAGAGCAGTTTCTTGCTTATGCCAAAGAAGAAAACCTGGAGGCAGTGGAAGTGGCTGTGGTGACAGAGGAGCCAAGACTGGTACTGGAATGGAGAGGAAAGGAAATTGTAAATATTTCCAGAGCATTTTTAAATACCAATGGCGCCCATCAGGAGACATCTGTGGCAGTGGACATTCCCTCCAAGGAAGAGAATTTCTTTGAGAAAAAAGAGATTCCAGCAGTTGCAGAGGCGTTGGAAAAAGGTGAGGTAAAGGCAGCATGGCTGGCCACCCTTTCGGATTTGAACGTATGCTCCCAGAAGGGCTTGGTGGAAATGTTTGACGGTTCCATTGGTGCAGGCAGCGTGTTTATGCCCTATGGTGGAAAATATCAGTTGACAGAGACACAGAGCATGGTGGCAAAGCTTCCAGTGGCAGAGGGAAAATGTGATACGGTTACCATGATGGCTTATGGGTTTGATCCAGAATTATCTTCCTGGAGCCCTTATCACGGCGCAGTGTATGCCGTGTTGGAGTCTGTGGCAAGGATTGTGGCAGCAGGAGGAGATTATAAAAAAATCCGATTTACCTTTCAGGAATATTTCCGCAGGATGAATGAGGAGCCTAGTCGCTGGAGCCAGCCCTTTGCAGCTCTTTTAGGAGCCTACAATGCGCAGATTGGTTTTGGCCTGCCTTCGATTGGCGGAAAGGACTCCATGTCCGGCACCTTTAACGAAATTGATGTGCCTCCTACCTTGGTATCTTTTGCTATAGATATCGCAAAACAGCAGGATATTATCACACCAGAGTTAAAACAGCCAGGCAATAAACTGATGATTTTTAAAATTGCTACAGATGAATATGATTTGCCGGTTTATGGGCAGGTAATGAGATTATATGACGCGATTCATGAACTGATTCAGAAGAAAGCCATTGTATCTGCCTATGCGTTGGATGGAAAGGGAATTGCAGCAGCAGTAAGCAAAATGGCTTTTGGAAATAAGCTGGGTGTGACCATGGAATCTGATGTATGTGAAGACTGCATGTTCTCCCCACATTTTGGAAAGCTGATTGCAGAGGTTGTGGCTGAAAAGGTAGATTTGGTGGAGAAGACCATTGCAGCAGCTATGGAGTCATTTGGGAAAACAGAATCAGGCGAGGGTGGCTGCGGACATTTCTCCTATTGCAGAGTAATTGGTGAAGTGAATGATTTGCAGAAATTTATCTATGGCAGCGTAGAGATTTCTATGGAAGAAGCAGTCAGCGCATGGACAGGTACCTTGGAGAAGGTGTTCCCTACTATTGCAGTAGAAGGAAAAGAAGAAGTAAACACGGAGATGTTCCATGGGGATAAGGTTTATGTGTGCAAACATAAGGTAGCAAGGCCAAAGGTATTTATTCCGGTATTCCCAGGAACCAACTGTGAGTATGACAGCGCAAAGGCATTTGAACGTGCTGGAGCCGACACTATAGTAAAGGTATTTCGAAACCTAAGTGGGGAGGATATTCGTGAGTCTGTAGATGTCTTTGTAAAAGCCATTGAACAGTCTCAGATTATTATGTTCCCAGGAGGATTTTCTGCTGGGGATGAACCGGAGGGAAGTGCAAAGTTTTTTGCAACTGCTTTTCGAAACCAGAAAATGACAGAGGCAGTCAACCAGCTCTTACAAGAACGGGATGGACTTATGCTGGGAATCTGTAACGGATTCCAGGCATTGGTAAAATTGGGGCTTGTGCCTTATGGCGAAATCCGTCAGCAGGCATCTGATTCTCCCACATTGACTTATAATACCATTGGACGGCATATTTCCAAGATGGTATATACCAAGGTGGTAACCAACAAATCTCCATGGCTGATGCAGACAGAGCTGGGAAAGGTTTACTGCAATCCAGCATCCCACGGCGAGGGACGCTTTGTTGCTCCGAAGGAATGGCTGGATAAGCTCTTTGCCAATGGCCAGGTAGCAACCCAGTATGTCAATGAACAGGGGGCGCCTACCATGGATGAGGAATGGAATATCAACGGCTCCTATCTGGCAATCGAAGGAATTACCAGCCCAGACGGAAGGGTATTAGGCAAGATGGCGCATTCCGAACGCCGTGGAGCAGGCGTGGCTTTGAACATTTATGGAGAGCAGGATATGAAGCTCTTTGAGAGCGGCGTGGCTTATTTTAAGTAATAGCAGGAATTCGTAAAACAACCTACTATAAAGTGATAGAATTTGCTAAGAAAGGGGGGATGCAAGGATGGGGTTCTACTTAAATAGCAGAGGAACTTATACACTTTATCAGAGTGAAGCAGTGCAACCGTATTTTGTGGACAAATCTGAAATGCTGGAGCATCTGTTTCCTCTTATAAAAGCTGGGAATAGGCATATTTGTTTGACAAGGCCCAGAAGATTTGGAAAGACAGTTATGGCAAATATGGTGACTTCTTTTTTTTCGAAAGCATGTGATGCAAAAGAGCTTTTTAGTCATCTTTCGATTGCAAAGTCAACAGAGTATGAGACTTACAGAAATAAATACCATGTTGTCCATATCTGCGGCTTGCTTATATGACAGGAATTCTACCGATATCTAAATACTCCAGTGGTTCAGAACTGAATATGTTTACGGAATATGCCATGGCAAAAAGTAGGGCTTTTAGTGAGTATTTTGGTTTTTCAGATAGTGAAGTGGATATGCTCTATGAAAGGTACTGCAGGATTCAGAAAAAACCATTGTTTGTAGGAAGAAAAGAGCTGCGGCGCTGGTATGACGGCTATGCTACGCCAGCCGGGAAATCTTTGTATAATCCTCGTTCTGTAGTGCTGGCGCTTAACAATAACAGTCTTGGAAATTATAGGACCAGCTCTGGGCCCTATGATGAGATATTCTATTATATTAAAAATAATGTGGATTCTGTCAGGGACGCCCTTGCGCTTATGATATCTGGAATTCCTGTGATGACTAAGATACAAGAGTATGCTGCTGTTTCTCGAAATTTGGAAACAAAGGAAGAGATTTTTTCTGCAATGGTGATATATGGGTTTTTAAGCTATGAGAATGGAACTGTATCGATACCCAATAAAGAATTATAAGGAAAAGAAGAAGCATAACTGTAAAGTGGAAATCATGAGATTGAATCTATAGGAAAGACACTTTCACCCATTAGCGTGATAAGGTCTTTTCTATAGAATAAAAAAGCAGCAGAAGTGAATCTGCTGCTTTTTGGACCGCACGATAGAAGCTACGGTATGGTTCTTGTATTTTAGTAATAATATGTATCAACTCTAATTGATTTTGAGAAGTACCAGGAGTCATCGCTCTTGTAGGTTTTTCCGCCAGACTTCTTATTTGCGATGATATAGTAATAGTATGTGCCGGTGGTCAACTGGGAACCGTTAAAGGTTCTAAGATTGTATTTGGTGCTGGTTGTGGTAGTAACTCTCTTATATCCAGAGTTTCTGCTTCTGGATACATAAACAGAATAATTGTTCGCACCTTTGATCTTTGACCAGCTAATAATAAGACCGTCTTCCACTCTCTGGGAAGGTGAAATTGCTGCTTTCACTGTCTTGGGAGTTGGTGCAAACCAAACATAATCAGACCATTTTGTAACATATTTTTTCTTGCCATTCCAATTGACATAGGGACGAATTCTGATTCTCATAAACTGTCCTGATTTGAGTCCCTGTTTGAACTGAATCAGGTTATTTGCTGTATTGGTTGCGTTAAGCCCTACGGTTTTCGTGGTAATTTTCTTATTGTTATAGTCACGGAGTTCATATTGATAACCGTCTGCAGCATTGCTCAGCTTAGCGGAAAATGTTGCAATATTGGATAAACGGCTGGTGCCGCCAGTGCTGTACAATTTCAGCTTGGTAACTTTTCTTGGAATTGTATACATAAATACTGATTTTGCTAGATTATCATCACCAGCAATATACCCAGTGCTGCTTTTTCTCATAGGATATACTGCAACGGTATAGCAAGTGTCAGCAGAAGCGGATATACTGTAGGAGGTCTTTGTAGTTTCTTTAAATTTTGCCTCTGCAGTGCTGCCATATTTTTTGTAACCAACATCATAGCAGTTAGCTCCGCTAACCTTTGACCAGGAAAAGGAAATCTTTCTGGTTGTCATGTTACCTTGCTTTAGAGTTGTAACTTTTGCATTGGGAGAAGTTACAACTTCAATGGCTGTGGAAGGAGTTCCTTCAGTTTTGTCTTTGTCAAGCGCTACAACCTGCAGATAATAAGACTTACCAGCAGAAAGATTCCGAACGATTCCTTCAGAACCAGTGGTCTCATCACTAGTTATATATGGGTCGCCTGTGCAGGCTTTATTCTCATAGACTTTCAATTGATACTGTGTGGGGCTTCCTACAGTGGTAGGCGTCCATTCCACTTGTACAGCAGAGCTGTTATGTCCAGTCTGCTTTACATTGGCAACGGTACCAGGCGCAGCTTCTGCTTTTATCCCAATACTAAAAAATAGTACGCATAACAGGGCAAACATCCAAGTTTTTGAAGATTTGATAAAGTTTTTCAATTGTCTCTCTCCTTTACTTATGTATTCTGTGCTATATAGAGGATAGCGCTACATATTTTTTGAAATTATTTTGCGGCAAAGACATGAATCATTGTTTCATTTTCATAAATAAAGTTAAAAATTATTCTGGCAGCGATTGCCAGGTCCACAATTTGATTACAATTATGCCTCCTTTCATAAAAATGTAAGTTTTCATAGATAACCTTGTGAGTCATCATGTCCAATGCCCATTATAATTTGATATTTATAATTTACCATATCACTTTTTGAATTGTCAATGTTTTGTGAAAAATATACGGAAGAAATGTGAAAAGTTTATGAAAAATCCATGAAAATAGTACCAAATTATAAAACAATCCACTGGTTTAACATAGCAGCAACCCCATGGGCGTCATTGCACAGGGTAATAACATCTGCCTGGCTGCGGATGTCTTCTGGCGCATTTGCCATGGCGACTCCAAGCCCGGCCGTTTTCATGATATCCAGATCATTCTCGCTGTCGCCGCAGGCAATGGTCTGCTCCAGTGGGATGTTTAAGTATTTGCAGAGCAGGGACAGCCCCTTTCCTTTGGTAACGCCAGCTTTGGCGAATTCCAGATTGCCGTAGCCGCCAGAAAGATAGTTGATTTCTGGATATTGTTCCAAAATCTGGATGGTTTTGTCACGGTTTACATAGCTTCCATCTGGATTTGTCAGGAAGTTCAAGGTAAGCTTCTGGATTGGCTGGGAACGTTCCTTTAGAAAGGCGATCATATCAGTAATGCCTTCCCGGGTGGAGAGGATGTATTCTTTTAAGGAGTCAGGCAGCGTTGTGATTTTTTGTAAAGCTTCCCGGCACTGGGCAGGCATATAGGCTTCTCCTTGGATAAACAAGCTGATGTGCATTTCCAGTTTCAGTAGTTTTTTCAGGATGTGGATGACCAGGTCTGTGCTCATGCAGTCTTCAAATAAGCATTCTTTGCCAGGCGCTCGGTAAATGCTGGCGCCATTGGCGGTGATGGCATATTGGATACCTGTTTCTTCCATCATGGCAAGGGGAAGCCCACAGTAAGGACGGCCCGTGGCTATAACAAAGGTGACGCCTTGGTCAGTGGCTGTTTGAATGGCAGCTCTGTTTTCTTTTGATATGGTTCCGTTGGTGTTTAATAGCGTGCCGTCTAAATCAAGTGCAACTAGTTGGAATGTTCTTTTTGTATTCATAAAATATCCTCCGTTCATTTGTAAATGGCAATGGAATTATTGTAGAGGTTACCGCTTGTAATTTCAAGGATTTTTTAGGATTGCAAAAAAAATAGAAAAAATTTGTAAAAAACTATTGACTTTTGTTTGGAAATGATAGTATAATAGCAAAGCAGTCGACAAGCAACAGTACTGTAAGCCATGGGATCTTAGCTCAGCTGGGAGAGCATCTGCCTTACAAGCAGAGGGTCACAGGTTCGAGCCCTGTAGGTCCCATTCTTGTGGAAGTACACAAGAGTATGGCGGAATAGCTCAGTTGGCGAGAGCACACGGTTCATACCCGTGGTGTCGGGGGTTCAAATCCCTCTTCCGCTACTTGAATAGATATCCATGATTTAGTCATAGTAATATGATGGATCATGGATTTTTTAGTGTTTAATATGTGGATAAGGTTTAAAATAAGCGTAAAGCCTTTGGCAATTCCATAGGCTTTACACTCTGTTTGGGTGATATGGGATTTAGTTTGTTATAAGATTATGAAATCTTCTGTTTTAATTCTTTTACATCTGCCTCTAACATTCTAACTTTGATTCCTAACATTTCAATTTCATTGTTAGGCTTCATTGCTTCATGCAGATTTCTTGATAAGTCAAGATGCCCTTCAGCGACACGCATGATATTGGTACGCAACTCATTTTCGATCGTTAAATCAATTTTTGTCACTTTTTGTTTCAGGTCGTTGATATCATTTTTCATGTTGTCGATATCATTTTTCATGTTGCTGATATCGTTTTTCATGTTGTCGATATCATTTTTCATGTTGCTGATATCGTTTTTCATGTTGTCGATATCGTTTTTCATGTTGTTGATATCGTTTTTCATGTTGTCGATATCGTTTTTCATGTTGTTGATATCGTTTTTCATGTTGCTGATATCGTTTTTCATGTTGCTGATATCGTTTTTCATGTTGCTGATATCGTTTTTCATTTCGTTGGTATCATTTTTTACGTCATTAATATCTTTTTTCATTTCTTTCATTTCTGATAAAATTAAATCTAATTTTTCATTCTCTGACATATGATATGTACCTCCTTTTATAAAAATATACCACATCCAGAGTGTAAAGTCTATGGAATTGTCAATGTGCTTTGTGATTCAAATCATAGAGGGTGTGAAGACAAAAGTATTTTAGACTATGCTCGTAGCATGAAATGCAGAGCGTTAGCACATACTAGAAAAGGAGCATGTTTAAAAATGATTTGCAGAGTATAGGAAAAGGATAGATTTTAGGAGGGATAGCATGATAAACATCGAAACGGATTATTTAAAAGAAAAGGTTGAAAACAAGCTGCGGGAAGATACGCATAATCGGAACAGGCGGGAAGATTTGTATGAGCTGGACCAGCAAATCACTGGGCTTTACAGTACGTTCGAATTAATCAGCAGTGTTCAGGAAAAAGAGCTGCGCCAACCAGTTCTAGAAGCTATGGCGAATCTTGACAATTGTGCAACCATTAAATCATAAACAGCCTGGAAGGGATAGTCGTAGTTGTACAATGACAGGAGCCTGTTTTGGGGAGGGGCAAATCCAAAGGTGGACAGCCCTTCCCAAAGAATTTCAGGCTTCTCCTTCTTTTACGATATCTTCCAAAACCTGGATGAGATCTTGAAGGGTCTGCAATCTGACATTCCGAGCCAGAATGCAGTCTTTGAGTTCGGACGATAATGTTTCAAATTTGTCCCGTAAACCGGGCGCTACATAGGATGCCATAAAATCACCTCTGGAATAGTATGAGACGAAAGAAGAAAAATTATTACAGGGAATCTGTAGGTGGAACTGTAACGAAAAGTTATGCTTTCTTTGCAGGTATGGTTGTTTCTGCCAGTGGAAAGTATTATAATAAAGAACGGAAAAAAGAAAAAGGAGAGGTAAGATGGACAATGAAAAGAAATATGCTTTACTGATTGATGCAGATAATGTATCTTCCAAATATATAGAAATTGTTACAAAAGAGGCACAGACATTGGGAAATGTGACCATAAGACGAATCTATGGAGACTGGACTTCAAGTTCTAAGAATTCCTGGAAGGATTCTTTGTTGGAGAATTCCCTGACTCCAGTTCAACAGTATAATTATACAGTAGGAAAGAATTCCTCTGATTCAGCGATGATTATTGACGCTATGGATGTTTTGTATACGGGAGATGTAGATGGGTTTATTATTGTGTCTTCAGACAGTGATTTTACAAAGCTGGCAACACGTCTCAGGGAATCTGGGAAACGGGTGATTGGAATGGGGGAGAGCAAGACTCCTACACCGTTTGTCCGGGCATGTGAACAGTTTAAGACGTTAGACGTCTTGTATAAAAATAATAATTCGGAACATAAAAGTAATAGCGCAGAATATAGAAGTAATGTGCAGGAACGAGGCAGAAAACAGAATGCCAAAAATTTTGAATCTGAGAAAATGCTGGTAAAGGATGCAGAGCCCATCACTAACCTAAAGTCCATTAAGGCCACTGTGATCTCTCTTTTGGATGAAAATTCCGACGAGGATGGATGGATGTATTTGTCAGAGCTTGGCAATATGATTCAGAAAATGTATTCTGATTTTGACTGTAGGAATTATGGATATCATAAATTCGGTAAGTTGATAGAGTCTTTTCCAGAATTACAGACAAGGAAAGACGATTCCAGCAACGGAATCACAAAGATTGTATTGGTAAGAAAGCGAGAGGACTGATATGCTTCTGTTATCGTTTAGAATTTCATAATTGATGAAATAGGATAATTCAGAAAAGGAGCATGCTTACGAAAAAGAAGCATCCTCACTTTTCTGAATGCCATCCGGCAAAATTATCCTTCGCTGCGTTGTGTGCGAACCAGACGCCAGATTGTGTCGTGCATCCAGTTCACGGTATCGGTTAGTTTTTTATTTTCTTCGATTAGAAGTTGATTCTCGATTTGTAATTTTTCTAACAGTCTCATATTATCGGAAGAATTGAGAATATTTCTAACTGCCATTTTAATCACCTCAGTGCCATTATACCAGAAAAGAAGCGGTTTGTGTGTTAAAATTTTGGAAAGAAATGGCAGATTTTCGGCATTTTTTGCAGAAAAATCACTTGTGAAAACCAGTTTGTTATACTATACTGATATAGAAATTCAGCATATGGCTGCCATAAATTGTTTGGGGCGAATCCATAAGTGAAGAAAAATAAGGAGTTTTTGATGAAAAAATATGATTTTTTAATTGTAGGAGCAGGGTTGTTTGGAGCAGTATTTGCGCAGGAGGCAAAAAAAGCGGGAAAGAAATGCCTTGTGATCGATAAGCGTACACATATTGCAGGAAATATTTACACAAGAGAAGCAGAAGGAATACAGGTTCATGAATATGGAGCACACATTTTCCATACTTCTAACCGAGAGGTTTGGGAGTATGTGAATCAGTTTGCAGAATTTAACCGATATACCAATGCGCCAGTGGCAAATTATCAGGGCGAAATTTACAATATGCCTTTTAATATGAACACATTCCATAAATTGTGGGGTGTTATTACTCCCAGGGAGGCAAAGGAGAAGATTGAGGAGCAGAAGCGCGAGTATGCCATAGAGCATCCCAAGAATCTGGAGGAACAAGCCATTCGTCTGGTGGGACCGGATGTGTATACCAAGCTGGTAAAGGGGTATACTGAGAAGCAGTGGGGAAAACGTGCTACGGAGCTTCCAGCTTTTATCATTAAACGTCTCCCGGTGCGTTTTACCTATGACAATAACTATTTCAATGATAATTATCAAGGGATTCCCATAGGCGGCTACACAAAGATGGTAGAAAAGATGCTAGAGGGAACCGATGTCAGACTGGGGGAGAATTTTCTGGAACAACGGGAAGCGTATCAGGAGCTTGCAGAGACGATTGTGTATACAGGAATGATAGATGAATATTTTGACTATTGCTATGGGGAATTGGAGTATCGTTCTCTCAGATTTGAAACGGAGGTATTGGACGAGGAGAATTACCAGGGAAATGCAGTGGTAAATTATACGGAATATGAGGTGCCTTATACCAGAATTATTGAACATAAGCATTTTGAATATGGAACCCAGCCAAAGACCGTGATTACCAGAGAATATCCTAAGGTGTGGAAGCGGGGGGACGAGCCCTATTATCCCATGAATGATGAGAAGAACACAGAATTATATGGCAGATATCAAGCCCTTGCAGAACAGGAAGGTAATATGATTTTCGGAGGCAGGCTTGGACAGTACAAATATTACGATATGGATGATACCATTGAAGCGGCATTAAAATGTGCAAAAGAAAATATCTAGAAACAAAAGAAACATGGAAGGAGAACAGTTATGAAAAGATTAGAAGATTATGTAAGGAGTATTCCAGATTTTCCAGAACCAGGGATTATCTTTCGGGATGTCACCAGTATTTTACAGGATGCAGACGGATTGCATCTTGCCATTGTAGGATTATTGCGAGCAGTTAGAGGTGTGGAATATGATGTGATTGTGGGACCAGAGTCCAGAGGATTTATTTTTGGTGTGCCAGTAGCGTATGAAGAACGTAAAAGCTTTGTTCCGGTTCGCAAGAAGGGCAAGCTGCCCTGTGAGACTGTTTCTGCAGAATATGATTTGGAGTATGGAAGCGCAGTAATTGAAATGCATAAAGACGCTATAAAACCAGGGCAGAAGGTTGTGATTATCGATGACTTGATGGCAACTGGCGGAACGATGGAAGCCATTATAAAGTTAGTAGAAAAGTTGGGCGGACAGGTAGTGAAGATTTGTTGTGTGATAGAGCTTGCAGGATTAAAGGGAAGAGAAAAATTATCTGGATATGAGATGGAAAGTCTCATTACATATGAAGGAAAATAGAGGGATATCAATGAGAGTTGGAACAGGTTATGATGTGCACAGGTTGAAAAAGGGCAGAAAATTGATTTTAGGAGGTGTGGAGATTCCTCATACGATGGGTCTGGATGGACATTCCGATGCGGATGTGGTGGTTCATGCCATTATGGACGCATTGTTAGGGGCAGCAGCCCTTGGAGATATTGGAAAGCATTTTCCAGACACGGATGAAAAGTACAGAGGGATTTCCAGTATGAAGCTGCTGGCTCATGTGGGAGAGCTGCTAGAGCAGGAGGGGTATGTGGTGGAGAATATTGACGCTACGATTATTGCCCAAAAGCCGAAGCTGCGGCCATTTATCCCACAGATGGAGGAAAATGTGGCCAAGACCCTTCACCTTGCAGGAAATCAGGTCAATATGAAAGCTACAACCGAAGAGGGACTTGGGTTTACTGGAAGTGGGCAGGGAATAGCAGCACAGGCAATCTGTTCTCTCACTGGGTTTTATGAGGGAAGTATGGCCGCTTATGACAGTGGAAGGAATTGTGATAGCTGCAAGGGATGTGCAGGACACAAAGAAGAAAGGAATGCCGGTTTAGGAACGGATACAGAATAAAATTATCGGTTATTATTTGTTTCCAAAAGCGTAAGTGCAAAATCTTATTATGGAAAGAGTACGCTACTTAGAACCTCAGGAAAAACAAAAGACCAGAGAGATGTATGAACAAATTTTTTCTGAGGATACCAAAGAGTTCGTAGATTACTATTATAAATGGAAGACGAAGGATAATCGGATTCTTGTTCTGGAGGAAGCTGGTATCCCAGAGGTTATGATGCATTTGAATCCCTATACTCTGTGGATTCATGGACATCTGAGAAAGGTTCCATATATTGTGGCGGTAGCTACATACCCAGACTGCCGCCGACAGGGAAAAATGGGGCGTGTGATGGAGTGGGCGTTACAGGATTTGGCCCAGCAGCAGGCGCCATTTACTTTTTTGCTGCCAGCAGATCCTGCTTATTATCGTGGACAAGGATTTGTATTTTTTCCTTGCCAAAATTTCCAGGAATCATTCTTGGGCAAAGGTACAGAGAAAAAATTATTTCCAGATCTCCAGTGGCAGAAGGCAGAAGCAGTAGATATTCCTGAAATGGTGGAGTTTTCGAATAATATTTTACAAGAGAAATATCATATATTTGTAAAGAGGGATGCACAGTACTATCAGCGTCTGTTTGCAGAAACAAAGGCAGAGCGGGGTGGAATTCTGCTATTAAAAGAGGTGAGCGCCAAGGAGCCAAGATGTGCGAGAGGGGAAGAAGAATCCAGGCTGAAAGGGATCTTAGTTTACGGCGTGGAACAACAAAAGGCAGAAATTCAAGAATTACTGATAGAAGCCCAAGATTCTGGTTATAAGACAAAATTGTGCAGAGAGGCTTTGCCAGAACTAGAAATTACCTTTGGTGAATTTCCCATGATGGTGCGTATCGCCAATCTGCGGGAATTTGTTTCTCTGATGAAAAGTGAAAAGGCTTGCTGTTATGAGATAAAGGTAAAGGACGAAATGGTTCCCAGCAACTGTGGATGTTTTCGTATCGAGGTTTCGAAGGATGGCGGCAGAATCCAGGAAATATCACAAGAGAAGGTAAAAGAAGAAATAGATATCCAAAAGCTGGCAGAGATGCTGCTTGAGGATACCTGTGTGTATTTGAAAGAGTGGGTATAATCAAAAGGGATAATTGGGAGGCTCATAGATGGTAGAAATGTCGCAATTGTCAAAAGAGTCAGAATGTTTTTGAAAGGAAATGGCGTGCAATGGGATTTTTAAAGCATGTGAAAGAAGAGTTTGAGGTGATACGGGAACGGGACCCAGCAATCAAATCTCCATGGGAGGTATTGCTATATCCATCTTTTCGTGTGATGCTCAGCTACCGAAAGGCTCACAAACAGTATTTGAAGGGGCATTATTTCCGGGCAAGAAAGATTTCCCAGAAGGCAGCTAGGAGAACTGGAATTGAAATTCATCCAGGGGCTGTCATAGGAAAAGGATTCTTTATTGACCATGGAAGTGGTGTTATTATTGGAGAAACTACGATTATTGGGGACAATGTCACTCTTTACCAAGGCGTAACCTTAGGCGGTACAGGAAAAGAAACAGGCAAGCGCCATCCTACCCTTTGCGACAATGTGATGGTAAGCGCCGGAGCGAAAATCATTGGCTCTTTTACCATCGGTGAAAATAGTAAAATTGGCGCCGGGAGCGTGGTGCTGGAGGAAGTCCCACCTAATTGCACCGTTGTTGGGGTTCCAGGAAGAATTGTAAAACGGGACAATATTAAGGTGCCCAGAAGTGATATGGACCAGGTTCATTTACCGGACCCGGTGATGGAAGATATTACTATTTTACAACATGAAAATTCTGCACTGTGCAACCGGGTACTGGATTTGGAGAAGGAAATCCGCCAATTACAGAAAAAAGGCGGGTGGAGTATGGACAATACATACCCGGATGGGGGAACCAGTACAGATGATAATTGTTTCTCATAAAGAAAAGAAAAACAGGAGGATTTATGAAAGTATACAATACATTAAGCAGACAGAAGGAAGAATTTGTCCCTTTGGAGGATGGAAAGGTAAAAATGTATGTGTGCGGGCCCACCGTATACAATCTTATCCATATCGGAAATGCAAGGCCGATGATTGTGTTTGATACAGTAAGACGTTACATGGAATACAAAGGGTATGAAGTGAATTTTGTGTCTAATTTTACAGATGTAGATGATAAAATTATCAAAAAGGCAGTGGAAGAAGGCGTTTCGGCTCAGGAAATCTCCCAGCGTTATATTAAAGAGTGTAAGAAAGATATGGCAGCAATGAATGTAAAGCCTGCAACCACACATCCTTTGGCAACAGAAGAAATAGATGGAATGCTTCAGATGATTTCTACATTGATTGAAAAGGGCTATGCTTATCCTGCTGGAGATGGGACTGTGTACTTCCGTACCCGGAAATTTAAAGAGTATGGAAAATTATCCCATAAGAATCTGGATGATTTGCAGGCTGGCCATAGAGAAATCAAGGTTACTGGGGAAGAAAAAGAGGATTCCCTGGATTTTGTATTGTGGAAGCCGAAAAAAGAAGGAGAGCCTTATTGGGAATCTTCCTGGTGTCAAGGACGTCCAGGCTGGCATATTGAGTGTTCTGTGATGTCTAAAAAATATCTGGGAGAAGAAATTGATATTCATGCAGGAGGAGAAGATTTGATTTTTCCTCATCATGAAAATGAGATTGCCCAGAGCGAAGCTTGCAATGGGAAGGTTTTTGCCAAGTATTGGCTTCACAATGGATTTTTAAATATTGACAATAAGAAAATGTCCAAATCCCTGGGAAACTTTTTTACCGTGAGGGAAATTAGTGAAAAATATGATTTACAGGTATTGCGTTTCTTTATGTTAAGCGCTCATTATAGAAGTCCTCTGAATTTTAGTGAAGAATTGATGGAAGCTGCGAAAAACGGATTGGATAGAATTCGCAATGGGGCAGAGAATTTAAAGCATTTATCGAAAAATGCCCACATAGAGGAGATGACAGAGGAAGAAAAGGAAATCTGGGAAAAAAGCAGGGAATTTGTCACAAAGTTTGAAACCGCTATGGATGATGATTTTAACACCGCAGATGGGATTTCATCGGTGTTTGAATTGGTCAAATATGCCAATACAAAGGCCAATGGAGATTCTTCCAGAGAATTTTTAGAGGGTCTCTATCAGAGACTTGTTCAGTTATGCGACATCCTGGGAATTATTGTGGAAGCCAAGGAAGAGATTTTGGATGAGGAAATCGAGAAATTGATCGAGGAACGTCAGGCAGCCAGAAAAGAGAAAAATTTTGCCAGAGCAGATGAAATCCGCGGGATGCTCTTAGAACAGGGAATTATCCTGGAGGATACCAGAGAAGGGGTAAAATGGAAAAGGGCATAAATGAATATATTTTAGAAAAATTCGGCATAGACCAGATGGATATCCGAGGGTATTCTCCCTTGGTGCTGGCCTATATCGGAGACGGGATTTATGATTTGGTGATTCGCTCCATGATGGTTGGAAAAGGGAATGCCCATGTGAACGACCTTCACAGAAGGACCAGCCAGTTGGTGAAAGCACACGCTCAATCTCAGATGATTGGTATTTTGCAGCCAGAATTGACAGAAGAAGAATTTGCAGTATACAAACGAGGAAGAAATGCAAAATCATTTACCATGGCCAAGAATTCCACGGTGGCAGATTACCGCAGAGCCACAGGCTTTGAGGCATTGATGGGTTATCTATACCTGAAAGATGAGATGGAACGAATGATGGAGCTGATTTTAAAGGGGCTGGATGGGATGGAAACATGGAGGGATAAAGATGAGATACGAAGAGCTGACCATTGAGGGAAGGAATGCGGTGCTGGAAGCATTTCGTTCTGGTAAAACCATAGACAAGCTGTTTGTATTGGACGGCTGCCAGGATGGGCCTGTGCGTACGATTACCAGGGAAGCTAGAAAACATGATACAATTGTAAACTTTGTCACAAAAGAAAGACTGGATCAGCTTTCAGAGACGAAGAAGCATCAGGGAGTCATTGCTTTTGCGGCGGCTTATGAATATGCACAAGTGGAGGATATGCTAAAAATAGCAGAGGAGAAGGGAGAACCGCCCTTTTTGCTGTTTTTAGATAATATTGAGGATCCCCATAATTTAGGGGCAATTATTCGTACTGCCAATCTTGCAGGAGCTCATGGGGTGGTTATACCTAAGCGGCGGGCGGTGGGACTGACGGCTACCGTGGCAAAAACATCTGCCGGGGCAATCAATTATACTCCAGTGGCGAAGGTAGCCAATCTGTCCAATACAATGAAAGAGTTAAAGAAGAAGGGGATGTGGTTTGTCTGTGCGGATATGGACGGAACCGTTATGTATGATTTGGATTTGCGAGGGGCAATCGGGCTGGTAATTGGAAGTGAAGGAGAAGGGGTCAGTAAGCTGGTAAAAGAAAACTGTGATTTCACAGCGGCTATTCCCATGGCTGGGAATATAGATTCCCTGAATGCTTCCGTGGCAGCAGGTGTGCTGGCTTATGAAATTGTAAGGCAGAGGATGTAAATTGTCATTGCCCGTGTCATCCATTCTGGTGAAAAGTATAAATAATTTTAGAGGAAAAATAAGTGCAGAGAAAGATAGAATATCAGAGTTGGACAGATGAAATGTTAATTGAAGCATTAAGAAGCGGACGGCCAGAGCTTATGGATTATATCATGGAGAAATATAAATATCTTGTGCGTAAGCGGGCCAATGCCATGTTTTTAATTGGCGGGGATACCGATGATTTAATTCAGGAGGGGATGATTGGACTATTTAAGGCGATTCGGGATTATCGGCAGGAAAAAGACGCTTCTTTTTTTCGTTTTGCTGATTTGTGTATTACCAGACAGATTTATCATGCAGTTGAGGCTTCCCAGAGAAAAAAGCATCAGCCTTTAAACAGTTACATATCTTTGAGTACAGCTATGGGAGAGGATGGTCAGGATACACTGCTGGATTTGCTGGAAACTTTTGAGAATGCCAATCCAGAGCAGCTTTTCATTGATCGGGAGAATGTCAAGGCAATTCAAGAAAAGGTGAGACAGAGCTTAAGCGTTTTTGAACAGCAAGTCCTGGAGTTTTATCTGAGTGGGATGAATTATCGACAGATTGCGGAGAAAATGGAAAAGGACCCCAAGGCAATTGACAATGCCATGCAGCGTATTCGAGGAAAATTTTATAAGATTTTATAAAAAAATTTGTAAAAAATATTGACAAGATATGGAGAATATAGTATATTAGACAAGTCGGTTAGGAAAATAGCTGACAGTCAAATATAGTTGCTGCTGTGGCTCAGTCGGTAGAGCGTCGCATTGGTAGTGCGGAGGTCACGGGTTCGATTCCCGTCAGCAGCTTTGAAAAATCCTATAAAATCAAGGGTTTCAGAAGATAGGTAATCAAAAAGGTAATCAGAACAAGCGTACGAACAAATTAGCATCTGAGAAAGGAAGAATCCTGTACATCGTGGAATTGGATATTTGGACATTACCATAAGTCCATGATCAATTATAGAAATATGATTGATGGTGGGCTTATTTTAGTGCCTGAAACCACAAAACAATATTCACCGCATTCAGCATGAAAATGCCCTTATAAGCCACATAGAGCTTCACAGGGGCATTCTAACAGCCAATTCTACAGTAACTTGAAACCACAATTTCATTGTAACAATCAAAACAGAACCCAAAAGCAAAACAGAATTCTAAAAACAAAATCATAAAATCTAAAACCCAAGGAGGACAACTTATAATGGCAAAACACATAAAGAACATGAGCCAGTTATAGAAAGCATTACAGCCAGTCATGAAAAATATGGTAGACCAATTAGCGGAAAGGGTATATGAGACGTTAAATTATTACCTGAATGATTACTATACCGGGTGGACACCGGACAGCTACCGAAGGACTGAAGCATTCCTGCGGTCAGCAGTAAAAGTAGACGCATATCCAGATAAAGGCGGCGTAAGGGCATGTGTATACATTGATTATGATTCCATGGATGATTATGTAAATGCAACCGGGTATCAGGTGGCAAGGTGGGCGAACAGTGAATTGCATGGGGGACTGTCTGTCAACCATAAACCCCGTGTGTGGGATGACACGATGGACGAAACGATCAACAATGGCAGCTTATTACAATTGGCAATTCAGTATTTAAGAAACCAGGGAATATCAGTAAGGGCATAGGGGGAGAAAAATAATATGGAAACAGTGAATAAAAAGGAGTTTGCCTACAAGATAGCAGAGCAAGGCGGCTTTTATAAAAAGGATGCAGTAAAAATGGTTGAATTATTCTGGGATATGCTTATGGATTATCTATCGGAGGGCAGGAAAGTCAATTTCTACGGCATAGGGCACTTTGAACTGAAAACCGTGAAAGAAAAGGAAGCAAGGAACCCGAAGACAGGAGAAACATGTATTGTACCAGAGCATAAAAAAGTAAAGTTTTACCCAAGCGAGACATTGACAGAAAAAATAGAGGATGAATAAACCAAAAACGGAATAGATTCAGAGAATGAATGACAGGAGTGCATTTCATGAAAATTTATGTGGGCAAGAGAAAGAAGAATTGTAACCATTGCATATACAGGAAAGATGTAAGCAGGCATTTAGATATGGATGATTATTGTTCGCTGAATAGGAAGCGTACAGGGAAGATTGATATGAAAACTGATTGTCCATTAAGAAAATCAAGAATCAGAAAGCGTGTCATGAAGATTTTCACAGCATGGCAGAATAGAAGAGAAACGGAACATAAGGCAGAAGATATTATACAAATGAATACGAATATATCATTGACAGATAAAGATGGAAAGTTTATTGAAGTGAAAGTGCCAGAACCAGAATATATAGATATGATATGGTAATACAGGAGGACAACGATATATGAATAGAACGCAAAATTGCGCCGAATGTGAATTTATGAAGAAGTATAATTATGGGAAAAAGATTTATTATTGTGACCATGTAGACAGAATTGACGATATGGGGAAATTAAGTGTAAATGAGTTGCCGAAGAGAAGCCCTGAATGGTGTCCATTAAGAAAATAAATAATTGCTATTACAGGACAATCAAAATAATCTGTAATTGATGGAATTAAAAGTGGCGTACATTCGCTTATAGAAAAAGGAATTATAGAGGTTCTAAATCAGGATAATGATAATTACATTTTTTCTGGTAAAGGATTAGAGGTAAATTCCGATAAGAAAAAGTTTGTTGTTTTGGAACAATGGGAGATGCAGAGCATCTTTGAAAACGCAAATAAGCCGTTTAATATATTTTCATTCTTCTGTTCCCTGATTGGTACAATCAATAACCAGACTAAGGAATGGCATATGTCACAAGATGAAATGATATCATTGTGGGGATATGGGAAAGAGACTATTAATGGTTACCTGGAGCAATTAGAGAAAATGCAGCTTATATATGTGTATAGACATAAAAAGCGGAGATCAAATGGTACATACTATAAGCTGAATAATTCATATGGCAGATATTGTGACAAAGATGCTGTGATTGCTGAAGCGCAAAAATATTCTGATACCGTGGAATGTGAAGATTTTGTTGAGAAGCTTGACAGAAGGGCAATCAAGCTAAGATACAATGCTTACTGTAATGATGCGAAAAAGTATAGGAACAACTTTGATGCGGAGGTTGATTTGTGTAGACAGGTTTTATCAGAACCTACCCTGACAAGTATAGATTGTGTGGGACAGAATGACCCATGCAAAGTGGTGTCTCCGAAAAATTTGGAAACTCCAAAACGGGATATTGAGGTTTATAAAACAGGTGATTATAAGGAACCTGATTATATAGAAGTAGATAATGAATCTCATGGTGAATGTAATCATGAGTTATTTTGCATTACTGGAAAAGATTTAGACCTTATTGATATAGAGGATCTGTTTTAATTAAGAAAAAAAGATGTTCAGAATCAAAACATCTTTCCTGTAATCAAAAAATAGGTTGAATATATCCTATAAGTTGCATATAATATAAACAAAATATTGTGATTAAGGAGATGTTCGATCATGAAGATTGATACAAATACAATGGTTTCCATTACAGAAGCAAACCAGAATTTTTCCAAAGTAGCAAGGCTGGTTGATGAACATGGTACTGCTGTTATCCTAAAAAATAATGTGCCGAGGTATCTTGTAATAGATTTTAGCAAGGCTGAGAATGATTCAGTTGCATCAGATGAAGATATCATGAATATATCTAAAAGACTGATTGAACAGAATAGAGAGGCTTATGAGGTATTGGCAAAATGATCCGTCTGACAAAGGAACAGGTGTTAATGCTCCATGCTCAGTTGATAGAATCTATAGGAGGCTGTGATGGAATTCGGGATAATGGATTGTTGGATTCAGCACTTGAAAGTCCGTTTCAGTCATTCGGTGGTGATGAATTATATCCAAGTATCCAGGCAAAAGCGGCAAGATTATGCTATGGATTGGTAAAGAATCATGCAATGATAGATGGGAATAAAAGAATTGGTGTTCATGTTATGCTGGTTTTTCTTGCAGTCAATGGGTATGAATTGGAATATACACAAAAAGAGTTGTATGATCTGATACTCGGCGTAGCAGATGGCGAGAATGGATGTGAAGATATGTTGAAATGGATTCTGGAACACCAAGCGTGATATGTGGTCGCGCCATTCTAGCATGTCCATTAAAGGGGATACGAAAATTTTTGTACCCCTCGAAAATATAAAAGGCGCTTCAAATTTGATGTTGCTGTAAAAATCATCTTGCGTTCAAATGGACGCAGGTTGTATATAATACACTGGCTTTCAAAGGACACTGTAAAGTTTATAACCAACATATACTAAAAAGTACAGCTTCGACAAAAATGTCGGAGTAAAAACCATAATGTGTAAATATAAAGGGGGGGGGGTAGGCGTTTCACCGATACCTTTTGGAGATAGGATATTGGGCATCAAAATGCTATCCCATATTCAAAATAAGTGCGATTCTACACTTATGTGATTAGGGGTGTCGTATTTCACGACATACCTATAAAAGGATCTGTATTGTGTCCATAGCGGACATTCTATTATAATGGCTACCCTGTTTCAGGGCAGAGGGTTTCTCCATTTGTAGAAAAGCTCATTATAATTGTATCCTTTGAAATATGTGGTTATTTGCCGATTAGTCCGATTGGAAGGAGTAAGGTAAACATTAGTTACCTTGAATACAAAATAGTAAAGGGAGTAAAGAGTATTTACATCCTTGAAAGCAAAGTAAATCCAAAAGTCGTTAAATGCAGCTTTAGAAAGCAAAACTTTTGATAATTGCAGAGCCTAAAGTAGTAAATCGCTACCTTAGAAAATCAAAGTAAAAACCTGATTATGTATGGGAAAAACCTATTTCCGTTCAAAGTGAAAAACTTAAACCAATAGCATCGGTTACAAACCCAACCCCTATAAAGGGATGAGTTTTTCGCAGAATTGTGTAAAAGGTTGCCCCATGGTGGTACAACTGCAAATTAATGTGGATTTATGGATACATTAGTCCAGGATGGTCTAATTCGGATATGTATACTCTGCATATCTGAAATTCTACCTTTTCCCTACAAGTTGGGAAAAATCAGTGTTTCCCATTTTGGAAACGTTATTATCACGATTACACAGATTTGAATAATCGCACTAATGGCGAAAACATACAACTGAATATTTTCTTATATCAGGGAGCCTATTCTGGCTCTCTTTTTACGTTCTCCCGTTTTGGTGAACGTATCTATTATCATATCGAAATTGAAAGGAATTTATAAGTAAAATGAGTAGCAAAAAGAAATTAGAACAGAGAAAAGAATTTAAAGAATATTTATCCATTGCAGATAAAAGGGTATTGGATATAAAGGAATCAGACATAGAGCTTATTGCAAATGATGAAATATTTGTATTGGTGAATGGCACAAATAATTACTGGATCAGCAACCATGGGCGGCTTGTAAACAATCTCCGCAGCAATTTCCGTATGCATAAAACAGGGTATGCACATTTTACCCTCAGTGGAATAGATAAAGAGAAAAGGATAGAAACATATACAGACAAGTTAGTAGCAGAGCATTTCCTTGAAAACCCAAATGAATATAACAGGATATGGCACATTGACAGAGATAAAAATAATTGTTATTACAGGAATTTAATCTTTGTAAACAATGAAGAATATACTGATTTGGAGCGTGGGATAGTTTATGTGGATGAACTGGGCAGACGACAGGAATATCTTCCATATATAACATTGAAATCAACTGCTGCATATTCAATCTGGAATGGCATCTATATTAGGTGCTATAAGGATAAGAATGGTTCAACTATGTGTGATTTATGGCTAAATGACAAGGATTCATTTGCGGAGTGGTGGGCTTCTGAATATTATGAGTGTGACGGTGAATCCATGGCAGTAGATAAAGACCTGCTGTTTCCTGGATATAAAGAGTATGCTCCTGATAAATGTTGTATCATTCCCCAGACATTGAATACCATGTTATCCAACTGTAAGAAGCATAAGACAGGCAAATGGAGGAATTCTAAAATGGATTTGCCCCTTGGCGTGAGGTATGACAGTAAAATGAAAATGTATTATGGTGAGATAAAACCATATGGGCATGACGAAGTTGTGAGATTATCTTATTGGGAAACACCAGAGGAAGCATTTGAAGAATATAAAAGGCATAAACAGGCTGACATACTGATTATGGCTGATAAGTATAAGAATAAGGTTCCAAAAAAGGTGTATGATGCGCTGGTGAGGTTTGAAGTGAAGCCGTATGTGGAAGATTGGGATTGATGGTTATTGATGGCAAGGCATAGCAGATGTATTTTACCTTGTATGATGAAAATCAGGAATTGTTATGCCATCATTGCACATAATATGTAAAAATGATTGGTTTTTGATTGAGTATGTGATAAACTTCTCAGTAATAGGAGAATATCACATACACAGTTATTGAATTTTGGTAACTGAGGTGATATAATATGAATAAGGAAAAGAAAGGGAAAGAGGTGGATATTATGTCAACAATAAAACCTATCCAGGCAACACCTGAACTAAGCGGTAAGGATGCTGCCAAACTATTGCTTCAGACAAATACTAAACCGACAGAAAAGGCCATGAAGAAAAACTATATGTTGCATAATGTCCTTGCTGATATACGGAAACCATGAGTTATTTGACAGAAAGTGACATTGTGGAGATTCAAAATGATGTGAGACTATTATCAATCAATGAAGTAGATGATGTCTCACATTATTTATTTGACAGTCATATTGCTGAATATAATGGTTTTTTGAAAATTGCCAATAAATTTTATGATTTAAATGTAAGTAAAACATTCTTGCTTTTTCATAGGAAAACAATGAATTGTTGGCATATATGACTTTTTCGGCAGATTCGATTAAATTGACAAATGAAGAAAAAGAGTTACATGATATAAGTAAAGTGCCATATGCTTCAATACCTGCATTAAAAGTTGGAAAGCTGGCAGTGAATAAGGAAGTATCGGATAAGGCAAAAAGGAAGGGATATGGTTCATTTATGCTGGATATGGCAAGGGCATTTGCTTTTGGCATGAATGAAATGGGAATAGCGTGTAGGTTTATCACTGTAGATGCAGATATTGAGTATGAGCCAAATACACCTAGATTCTATGAGAAGAATGGATTCATTGAAAATTTGAGCAATAAACGGAAAAATGCAAAACATACAATAAGTATGAGGAAAGATATATTTGAAAGTGAATGAAGGCATATTGGATGTGGAAGTCTGGTAAGCCTATTTTTTTAGAAAAATGTAGATAAAAGATTCAAGCTGTGGTATAGTAATGATAATTAAATTTGTGGAAAAACCTGATAGGTTTTGGGAGGCTGGCAATTATGGTATATTCTTATGCAACACTGAGCGATACGACAGAAGTAGTCCATTCAGAAATGAGGGCAGATGGAAGGGTAAAAGTTTATTTTGAAAAAGCGGTATATGATGGCTTTCATAATGCAACGTGTTATTTGCCGGATTACACATGGGAAGAAGTAGTTGGCTTCTCTGATGAAGAAATGGCTTATTATAAAGAATTTGTAGAAAATAATGCCCACTTAATCATAGAGTTTGCAAAAGAAGGTGGATTTGCAAATGCCTCAAATTTTTAGGTTCGGTGGATATATCATATTCTTTTGGGCAAATGAGAATAAGCCGACAGAGCCGGTTCATGCGCATATTGCGGAACATAACCCAAGGGCGAACTCAACAAAAATATGGATAACGAAAAGAGGGAAGACTCTCATTTGCAATAACAATTCCCAAATACCTGCAAAGGATCTGAGGAAGCTGATAGCCTTTATTGAGGCGAATAGCAATGAGATTATGCAGAAGTGGTATGAATATTTTGGGGAAATCAGCCATTATTGTTGATTTGTTGTAAGACATATCGGATGTGAAAGTCTGGTGTGCCTTATTTTTTTGCGGGTTTTGGAGGTATACCTCTATATATTAAGTACTTAACTATTTTTTTGTTCAAAACATACCCCCTCCCCTGGCATATTCGATTCGGAGTCAAATTTTTAAGGTAACATGAATGTTGATTAGATAACCCCTTTCCTACACTAAAGTCAGAAAAATAAAATGTAAACCCACCCTAGTACCACTGCACCCACTTCCCTCCAAACTGCTGCATAAACCACATCACACAACGCAATTATCAGCCCAAATATCCATTTTCCATCCGTACCCTAACACATTACACCCAAACCATTAAAGCCCGAATTTGTCCCTTAGAAACGCACACAGAGTTATTAAATACACCAAAAGAAAGAAGCGAAAACCAGAAAGAAAAGACTATGAAAGCATGAAGCCCATAGTCCCAATCTATTGCCATATTCCAGGTATGTTTCTTACTGCATCCAGATATATTCCAGATGAAGCCCATAGAAGCTGAATAATTTCAATCCGCATTCCTGCATCCTTCATTCATCTTTCCTGCATTATTCTCACATGGTTCTAATAAAATCAGCACTGTATAACACTTCCCTTTGTGCATCCTTAATGGTATTAAAATACAACAGCTTATAAAACATGTCGTAACATAATTTATACACACCATTTACTTTGACAGTCAAAATATATTTTCCTTTATGCATGTCTGCTTTGTGTGCATCCTGTACGAAATAGCTGTTCCCATCATTTCCCCTGAATTGTCTTGCGCCGTTGATTCTCATATCCTTATACCGTCCTTTTCTTTTATTGTCAGGGTGCAGCCGTTTCCATTGGTTACACCCTATTTTTTACTTGCGGTTACGCCTATTTCAATATCCTTGTGCCGTCTGTATCTACCTCTGTACTTCCGTAGTAGTTCCGTATGTCTTCCATGCTTAACCTAAATTATTCACCGATACGCGGTGAAAGTGGCTCAAAGTCCCATAGTTATTGTACTTAAGCTGTTTATTGCATTTCATCTATTAAATGAATAAAAAAGAGCATCCAGTTGTGGTAAAATTAAGGTGTTCAACGTCTTAATAATCACACAAAAGGAGCCCTTTATGGATATTTTAAACACCTTATCACTTAAAAGCAATACACAGATTAAAATAAATTTTAACGGTGGCGATCTATCCTCCGATGCAGGACTTCTTCTTATAAAAGAATTCGCTGCAAAAATCGGCTTTGCAAAGCTGATCAAAAAGATATTTAAGACCGATGATAAATCGATCCGCTTCCACAAGGATAACGAAAACCTTATGCAGATGCTTTATCAGATTATCTCCGCATATTTTGAAGATGACTGCGCGGATGAGCTAACTTCGGATCCTGTTTTTCATGCCATTCTTGAAAAGAAAAGTCTGGCATCGCAGCCTACATTATCAAGATTTTTCAACCGTATGAACGAGGATACCCTCATACAGTTCGATGACATTGATAAAAGCCTCAGGGATATCATCTATTCCATAAAGCGGCCGGAACATATGCTTCTTGACTTGGACAGCACCCTGTTTGGCGCTTACGGCAAGCAGGAAGGAGAAGGCTTCAACTTCCATTATCAGGCACATGGCTATCATCCGTTACTGCGCTATGACGGACTGACCAGAGATCTGCCCAAAGCACAGCTGTGTGACGGAACACTCCACTGCAGCAATGATGCGGATAAATTTATGGAATCCCTCTTTCTGGAATACATGGAAAGAGGAATAAAAACTTATCTTCGCGGCGACAGCGGATTCTCATCTCCAAAACTTTATAAAGCCTGTGAGATGAATGGCTGTTCCTATGCCATCCGCTTAAAACGGAATTCCTCACTTATTGCCCTTGCTTCGGATGAAGAGGAAGATTTGTACAAAGCATCCAAAGAGGACCAGATCAGCTATAGAGCAACTTATGGTGAATTCCTGTATCAGGCTGGCACATGGGAATATCCGAGACGTGTGGTTTTCAAAATTGAGAAACCATACGGTCAGCTTATACATTTGACTTTGCCGCTGTCAGCAGTCATTCCAAAGTAGTAAATGCCAACCGAATGCGGATTCACATGCTTGCGTACAACTTATTCAATTGGTTCAGGCGACTGGTACTTCCGGCAAATATGCGAAAGCAACAGGTTAATACCATTCGATTAAAGCTGATAAAAATTGCTGCGAGAGCAGTCCGTTCAGCAAGATATGTCACATTCAAGCTGTGCGGCAGCTGTCCCTATAAAAAGGAATTCTACGGAACACTGGAGAACATCCGGCGACTGACCATACAGTTGGAATAGCAACCATTAACGTACTTTGACATTTCAAAAAACTCAATCGGATTCCAAGGGGGAAGTCTGCCCATTTTTGTGGATAACTCGATTGATTTCAAGGGAACTGGTTCAAGGTTTTGTAGTATCAAGCATTTCTATATGTTCATGAATAATTCAGGCTTAAAATGTGTAGCGGTGCAACAATGGAAGAGATTGAGCAAAAATTACAGGAATACAAAGACACTCATAACGGAAAAGATTTTATGTGTGATGTATCAACAAAGACTATTGAGGATATATGCCAGTTGTTACAATGCCAGCTGGAGGATTTGATTGAATGGAAAGTTGATCTAAAACCAGAGTTGGCATATGAAACCAGATTTAAGGAGTGATGCTCTATGCGGAAATTAAAGGTATACTTAGATACATCAGTTATCTTTCACAGGAAGATGCACCAGAACGCATGAAGGACACATTGGAATTATGGAAAGATTTTGTCAATGGAAAATATGATGTATATCTTTCTCAGGTAACATTGGATGAAATAGAGAAATGTTCTGAAAGCAAAAGGAACAAACTGTATGACTATTTGAGTGATATTGAGTATACCAAATTAGAAATTAATGAGGAAATCGTGGAACTTGCACAGAAGATTATTGATATGGGGATATTAAGACCGAAGAGCTTTGATGACTGTCAGCACATTGCCGCCGCTGTTGTCAATGCTTGTGACTGTATCATATCATGGAATTTTAAGCATATTGTAAATATCAAGACGATTAGGGGCGTGAGAGCGATTGCTAATCTAGAAGGTTACAAGGGAATAGATATTATCAATCCATCTGTATTATTGGAAAGTGAGGGATGATTATGGAAGCATTGGTTATTAGTCCTGATTTTACGATTGAGGATATTCACAAGATCAGGGAACAGAATTATGAACAGACAAAAGATATGACAGTAGCGGAAAAAGTTGCATATTACAATAATTCCGGCAAAGAAGCAGAAAGAGAGATTGAACGGAGAAGGGCATTAAAGCGGAAAACTGTAGCGAGTATGTAAAACTTAATAATTTGGAACAAGTCTAACTTGTTTAGTTGAAAAATCCAAATGTTAAGATCGAGAAATGAAGTACCATATTGGTATTATATATTTAATAAAAAAGATGAAGATTGTCGTTTTAACTCTTTATGGGAAAATATGAGATATTCTACTCAAGATGAGTGTGTTGCTGCTTGTGAGGCTATAATTGACGAATTGATTAATCAGTAGAATAAAAAGAGGACATGAAAATTATCTGTTATTTAGTAGATGATGTTGAGTCGAAATGAAATGTTGCTTTTAAGAGGAAAATGTTATGAGTAGAAGTTATAAGAAAGTTCCATGTTGCAAGGATTATAACCGTGGAATGAAAAAAGCGTGCAAATAGACATTTGCGTAGAAATTATTTGGACATTCCGTCTGGAAGGGCATATAAAAAATTATTTTGCTCTTATGATATTTGTGATTATAAATTTTTAAATTCCTTTAACTCCTATAAGAAGGGGTGGTCTAAGTATAATGGAAATAGAAAGCATTCGGATAAGGAATTGTATAAAATGTGGTATAAAGATTATAAGATGAAATAGACAGACTTTTATTTATAGCATAAAAATTGGATGAACATCATATGCTAGAAGTGTACACTGTTGACATTGTGTACACTTTTTGCTATGATGGAGGTATCGAAGGAGATGATAGATATGTTGATGGAACAGGCTACAACTGTAAGAAAAGAATGGAGCGCGGTTTGCGATAGCGTTATTCATGAGAAACCTAAGTTTATCAAACGCACACGAGATAAAATGTGGTTTTCAAATTTGGAAACAATATCTGAGATTTTAGAAGCATATTATTTTACTGCCACGAGATATATTGAAGGCGATAATTCTGTTACTTTATCACTTAATGAAATTGATCTTGTAGAGAATGGTAAAGATGAGCAGGAAGCACGTTTGAACATGGGCAGGGCTATATTAGAATATGCTTTGGATTATTATAATGAATATGAAATGTATTCCCATAGTCCCAATAGAAAGAAACATATCCCTTATATTTTTAAAGCATTGATTATAGATAACCCAGAAAGGATAGGAGATATGTTACAATGCCAAGATGGAAAGAACTAAAGAGATTTTGCGATAGAGATGGATGGGAACTGTATAAAGATACGGATCATTACTTCTATCGGAAAATAGATGATGATGGAAATATCAAATTGACGAAAGTTTCAAAAGGTTCAGGAGAAATTCGTCCTCATATGTGGAGGGAAATATTAAAGAAGCAGTTACAAGTTACACAAGAATATTTTAACAGTAAAATATGATGAAGAGTTGAAAAGCATTTGGAGAAGGAATATCCAGATGCTTTTGTAAAAAGTGTGTATTGAGTGGTAAAGATAAAAATTAGCTCATCCGCGCAGTCATCTTCAAAATATGCGGAGATAATCTGATAGAGCATCTGCATAAGGTTTTCGTTATCCTTGTGGAAGCGGATCGATTTATCATCGGTCTTAAATATCTTTTTGATCAGCTTTGCAAAGCCGATTTTTGCAGCGAATTCTTTTATAAGAAGAAGTCCTGCATCGGAGGATAGATCGCCACCGTTAAAATTTATTTTAATCTGTCTATTGCTTTTAAGTGATAAGGTGTTTAAAATATCCATAAAGGGCTCCTTTTGTGTGATTATTAAGACGTTGAACACCTTAATTTTACCACAACTGGATGCTCTTTTTTATTCATTTAATAGATGAAATGCAATAAACAGCTTAAATACAATAACTATGGGACTTTGAGCCACTTTCACCGCATATCGGTGAATAATTTAGGTTAATGTTTGCGACAGGAATTCGGGTAGGAGAGCTTGTAGCATTAAAACATGATGTTTTTGACGGGAACACCTTCAAGATTAGAAGGACAGAAACTCGGTTTTTAGGAGAAGATGGAAAGTATGTGTATAGTGTAAAAGAATTTCCTAAGAGCGAAGCAGGTGTAAGAACTGTAATAATTCCAGAGGACTATGCATGGTTATGTTCAAAGATTAAATCCTTAAATCCGTTTGGAGAATACATATTTACAGATAAAAGCGGAAAAAGGATGACTACGAATTATTAGTTGCACAGAAAATTATTATCATAGAAATCGAAGAGGTATTGAACAAAAAAGCCATATCATAAGTTCTATACCAGAATTTAAGAAAGCATAATTACTTTGGTAATCAAAGGTAATCAAATGAAAAGTAGAAAAAAGCTGGTTTTTAGAGGAAAACTAAGATTTGCTAGTGGGTTCGATTCCCGTCAGCAGCTTTTGGCAACCTTGAGGAATCAAGGTTTTTTTAATACTAAAATTTCAAATATAATATACACAGTAGTGGGAGAGGTGGTGCTTTCATTTATGGATAAGAAGCAAATGTTTATAAAATCAATTTATGCAGGTCTAATGATTGGGCTGGGTGGGATTGTGTATTTGTCAGTAGAAAATAAAGTGATCGGTTCGCTTTTATTTTCTTTTGGTTTATTAACAATCGTAACTCAAGGATTTTGCTTATACACTGGAAAAATAGGGTTTGTGAAAGAATGCAAGGAATTGTTCCATATGCCTATCATCATAATTGGAAACTTTATAGGAACTTTTATTGTAGCGTTTTTCATGAAAGCTACGCATCCTAATATCGATAGCTTGCAATTGGTTCATAAAAAGTTAAGTAACAATATGCTACATATTTTTATTTTATCTATGTTTTGTGGTGCTCTAATGTATTTGGCAATCGATAATTATAACAAATCGAAAAATATTATATTTATCATTGCGCCTGTAATGATATTCATATTATCCGGTTTTGAGCACTCCATTGCAAATATGTTTTATTTCAATTTTGCGGGAATATATAGTTTCAAGGCGTTTAGCTATCTGCTAGTCATGCTGATTGGCAATGGAGTTGGAGCGAAGCTTTTTAGTTTGAAGCCAGAATGAACCTACGGAGTATTTGACTTCGTTGAAGTGGGACGTCTCTTGGCGCCCCATTGATATAAAAATACTCCAATTGCGGCTGCCAAGACAGCCCCGGCAAAAATAGCCAGATGAATCAGGGCAGAGTCTCCAGAATAAGAAAGGAAATCAGAACAAAAAGTTCCCCACAGGTTAAACATCATATGAAACAGAATGGACAGATAAATGCTGTTGCCTATGAAGCAAACATAACCGCAGAACAGCCCAACAGTAAAGGCATAGACTCCCTGTATTACATTTCCGTGGAATAGGCCGAACAGAAATGCCTGCAGGACATTCGCCAGGAAAAAGGGCATGGTTTTTGCTGCATATTTCATAGTAACGCCCCGGAAAATGAGTTCTTCACTGATGGGAGCTATAACGATAGAGTATAAGGCAAGAATGAGTGTGATATCACCAAAACCAGCGCTTTTTAGCAGCTCTTCATAGGAATGATACCAGGCAGGATGAACAGCAGCCAAAATTGCAACCAGATAAGTGGAAATATATTGCATTCCAATCATCAGAAATATCAGTCCAAAGAACATGGCAGGATGAATGATGGAAGAACATCTGCGTTTGGGCTGTTTTTTTGGAAAGAACCCTTTCCAATACCAGAAACCCAGGATTAAAGCAGAAATAATTCCATAAATGGCAGATAGCAGCATTAAAAACTGACTGTCTGACAGAGTCTGATATAAAAGGTCAGGAGAAGTAATCTCATTGATCCAAGAAGAGTCCCGGCCGATAAGAATAATAATTTTGATTACAAATCCAGCGAAAACCACAAGAAATTGAATACCCAAGGCCAGAAGAACCGGAAGCAGACAAAACAGGATGCTTCCTATTTTTTTTAAAACTTTCATCATGTAAAATCCTTTCTTTCTATAGCGTATTTTGTTATACTAATTATTATAGAATTGCAGGCAATAAAAATCAAGTGTTATGAAGGGGCAGTAACAGAGGAGTAACGTTTCTTTCCCGTTTTGTTCTTGCACTTTTTGGGATTTAAGGGTAAGATAGAAATGAAAATTTTTGTGGCAAATGAGACGACGTTATATTTTACATATAAGGAGTAGATATGGGATTATTTAATAAGAAGAAAAAAGAAAAAGAGTTAAAAGTTGAGAAAGCAGAAGTAACATCTGAAAAAACACAGACACAGACAGAAAAGACCAAGACAGGCTCGGAACAATCAGAGATCAAACAATATATCAAAGGAGCCGGCGGAACCATCGTCAGCAAATCCATCCTTCAGGGTAAGTCAAAGCTGAAATGGTTGTTCCGCCAGGGGGAGGGGCATGGAAATGGATGGATTGCTTTTGGGGATACAGACACCCAGGAATATGTGGATAATCCAGATAATATGACGGTAGTTGATTTTAATGTGTTGGCGAATATAGAACCAGCAGTGGTAAATGTTTTCTTTATGCCAGATGGGTCTGATTTGGAGTTTCGCAAGGATGAGACAGGCGCTTATTTTGTAAATACTGTAACAGGGGAAGAAATCAGGGAGCAGATAAAACCGCCGTTCCAGGAGGCGTTTGAAAAGAATCTAAAATTTTTAAATAAAGAAACATACCCAGAAGAATTTTTTCAGAGCTTGTTTCAGAAGGGAGGCAGGATAGAGTCTTTTTGCATTGGAGAAGCAGATTTTCCCACAGGAGAAATTGTTCTTTCAGACCCCATTGTATATCTGGGAAGTAAATATATGGTTACATTGGAAAAAAAGATTCCGGCAGGTAGTTATCCCGTAGACCTTGCAGTTTGCCATTCGGAAAAGGTTGGATTGCGTATTGTGGCAGCAAGACTTGTAATCAGCAACAGACAGACGGTATGTCATGAAATTGCAATGCCAAAAGGAAGCGCCAAGGAGGATATGAACAAACCAGGGGTTTGGGCATTTTTTGGTGTGGATGCCGGGTTAGCATGTTTTTCAGATACAGAGGCGGCAGAAAAATACCGTCATTTTATTAGCAAATGGAAGGATGAGAATCCTGGTAAAAATGAATACTATGATTACTTCGCACCTTATTTCCGAAAAAGCTATGAGATGTACCCAGAGCTCCAGCGGGAAAGCGGTGATTTCCTCCTTTGGCAGATGCCAGAGACTGGCTACAAACTTGCGATGTTTGCAAGCGGGTTAGGAGACGGTATCTACAGTGGGTATTGGGGGCTTGATGCAGACGGTGAAGCTACAGAGCTTGTGATCCCCTTTCTTAATCCAGAATATATATAACCTGTCATTTCTGGGAGGTATTTGACTTAGGGATATCTAAGATACAAAACGGAGGAGTTTATGTCTTTTGTACATCTTCACGTCCACACAGAATACAGCCTGTTGGACGGTTCCAATAAGATAAATGAATATGTTACCAGAGTAAAAGAACTGGGTATGAATGCAGCGGCCATCACAGACCATGGCGCCATGTATGGAGTGATTGATTTTTATCGTGCAGCAAAAAAAGAAGGAATTAAGCCTATTTTGGGATGTGAGGTTTATGTTGCACCAGGTTCCCGATTTGATCGGGAGAAAGTGGAAGGGGAAGAACGCTATTTTCATTTGGTGCTTCTGGCAGAGAACAATCAGGGCTACGCAAATTTAATGAAGATTGTATCCAGAGGATTTACTGAAGGATATTATTACAGGCCAAGAATAGACCGGGAAGTGTTGGAAAAGTACCACGAAGGATTGATTGTTTTAAGCGCTTGCTTAGCAGGGGAAGTGCAGAAGCTTCTGTCTAGAGGCGCCTATGAGGAAGCAAAAGAAGCTGCATTGTGGCATGATAAAACCTTTGGGCATGGCAATTATTTTCTGGAGCTGCAAGACCATGGATTGTTGGAACAGCAGAATGTGAATCAGCAGCTTTTAAGGCTCAGTCAGGATACAGGCATTCCACTGACCGCTACCAACGATGTTCACTACACCTATGCCACAGATGTGGATTCCCATGATATCCTACTGTGTATCCAAACAGGCAAAAAGCTAACCGATGAAAACCGTATGCGTTATGAAGGCGGACAGTTTTATGTAAAATCAGAAGAAGAAATGAATAAACTGTTTCCGTATGCGTTGGAAGCTTTGGAAAACACTCAGAAAATCGCAGACAGGTGTGAAGTGGAAATTGAATTTGGCGTAACCAAGCTTCCCAAATTTGATGTGCCCAAGGATTACACCTCCTGGGAGTATCTTAAGAAACTTTGTTACGAAGGATTGGAGCGCAGATATCCATCCAAGCATGGAAGGATATCCATTCCAGGAAAAGAAAATGTTTCTTTGGAGGAAATCAAGAATCAGCTCCAGTATGAGTTGGACATCATTAGGCAGATGGGGTATGTGGATTATTTTTTGATTGTATGGGATTTTATTCGTTTTGCCAGGGAAAGCGGCATTGCGGTGGGGCCAGGGCGTGGAAGTGCTGCGGGCTCTTTAGTATCCTATTCTCTGGAAATTACCAATATTGACCCCATTCGCTACAGTCTGATTTTTGAGCGTTTTTTGAATCCGGAACGTGTTACTATGCCAGATATTGATATTGATTTTTGTGTGGATCGCAGGCAGGAAGTCATTGATTATGTCAGTGATAAATATGGAAAAGACCGGGTGGTGCAGATAGTCACCTTTGGTACGATGGCAGCCAGGGGGGTGATTCGGGATGTGGGAAGAGTTATGGATATGTCCTATGCCTTTGTGGACAGTATTGCAAAACAGATTCCTACGGAGCTGGGAATTACCATAGATAAGGCATTGAAAATGAACCGGGAATTACGCAGCATGTATGAAAATGATGAGAGTGTCACCAGGCTGATTGATATGTCCAGGCGTTTGGAGGGACTGCCCAGGCATACCTCCATGCACGCAGCAGGGGTGGTAATCAGCTCTAAAGAAATTGATGATTTCGTTCCATTGTCCAGAGGGAGTGACGGCGCTATTACGACCCAGTTTACCATGACGACGTTGGAAGAGCTGGGGCTGTTGAAAATGGACTTTCTGGGACTTAGGAACTTAACTGTGCTGCAGAACGCAGTTCATTTAGTGAATGAAGGACAGAAGGTTCATTTGGATATTGATAAGATTGATTTTGATGATAAAGCTGTGTTAGATTCCATTGGAACAGGAAGAACAGAAGGGGTATTCCAGTTAGAAAGCGCAGGCATGAAAAATTTCATGAAGGAGTTAAAGCCCAGGAGCTTGGAGGATATTATCGCAGGGATTTCTTTGTATCGGCCAGGTCCCATGGATTTTATTCCTGCCTATATCAGGGGAAAGAATAATCCGAAGCTTGTAACCTATGACTGTCCTCAGTTGGAACCGATTCTTGCACCTACCTATGGTTGCATTGTGTATCAGGAGCAGGTGATGCAGATCGTAAGGGATCTGGCAGGATATACTTTGGGACGCAGCGATCTGGTCCGCCGGGCCATGTCAAAGAAAAAGACTGCCGTGATGGAGCAGGAGCGGAAGAATTTCGTGTATGGGAATCAGGAAGAAGGGGTTCCAGGCTGTGTCAGCAATGGGATTGATGAGAGAATTGCCAATAAAATTTTTGATGAAATGATCGATTTTGCAAAATATGCCTTCAACAAATCCCATGCGGCGGCTTATGCAGTGGTGGCTTACCAGACAGCTTATTTGAAATATTATTATCCGCTGGAATATATGGCATCCTTGATGAGCTCTGTTATGGGGCACATTGGAAAGATTTCAGAGTATATCTTTACTTGCAGACAGATGGGAATACAGGTGCTGCCGCCCAGTGTGAATGAAGGAGAAAGTTATTTTTCCGTGTCAGATAAGGCGATTCGTTATGGGTTGTCTGCAATTAAAAGTGTCAACCATGCCTTTATTGAAAATCTTTGCCAGGAGCGGAGAGAACGAGGGAAATTTACCAGCTTGAATGATTTTTTAACCCGAATGGCTGACAAGGAAATCAATAAGAGGGTAGTGGAAAATCTCATTAAAGCAGGGGCCTTGGATGGCTTTGATGCCACAAGAAAACAGAGTATGATGGTGTATGCAGGAATTATGGATGGAATTGCCCAGGATAAGAAAAACACCATGGCAGGACAGATGACCCTGTTTGACTTGGCTGGAGAAGAGGAAAAGTCAGATTTTGAGGTTAAGCTTCCAGATGTAGGGGAATATTCCAGAGAAGTGTATCTGGGATTTGAAAAAGAGGTGCTTGGAATCTATATCAGCGGACATCCTCTGGAGGAATACGAAGAAAAATTAAAGAAAAATGTTACCAGAGTAACCACAGATTTTCTTCTGGAAGAGGAGACAGGACAGACAAAGGTTCAAGAAGGGGAAATTGCTATGGTGGGAGGCATGATTGTGGACAAAACAGTAAAATATACCAAGCAGAATCAGACCATGGCATTTATTACCTTAGAGGATTTGGTTGGGAACCTGGAGATTATTATTTTTCCAAGAAATTATGAAAAAAACAGCCGATTGCTGAATGTGGATGAAAAAGTATTTGTAAAAGGCCGGGTTTCGACTGAAGAGGAGAAAAACGGAAAGCTAATCTGTGACAAAATATACTCCTTTGATGATACAAAAAAAGAGCTGTGGCTGCAGTTTCCTACCAAGGAGGAATATGAGCAGAAGAAAGACAAGGTAATGGAGCTTTTGGAATCCAGTGATGGAACGGAACAGGTGGTAATCTATATTTCGAAAGAAAAGCAGATGAAACGGCTTCCCCCGAACTGGAGTATTGATGCTTCCACAGAAATGGTGAACAGATTCACTAACTTTTTAGGGGAAAAAAATGTAAAAGTTGTAGAAAAGAGCATTGAAAATCTTCCAAAAAGAGATTAAAATAATATAGATTAGACAGAAACAGGACAGGAAAACAGGAGGGACGGTTATGGGAAAAGAAGTTCAAACAATTGGTGTGCTTACCAGCGGCGGGGATGCGCCGGGAATGAATGCTGCAATTCGTGCAGTGGTGCGTCAGGGGCTTGCAAGAGGTAAGAAAGTAAAAGGGATTAAAAGAGGATATGCCGGATTGCTTCAGGAAGAGATTGTTGATATGGAGGCAAAAGGTGTTTCAGATACAATTCAGCGGGGGGGTACGATTCTGCAGACAGCAAGATGCAGCGAGTTTCGGACGCCGGAAGGACAGGCGTTGGGCGCGGAAGTCTGCAGGAAACATGGCATTGATGGTATGATTGTAATCGGTGGGGATGGTTCCTTTAAGGGAGCTCAGAAGTTGGCAGCTCTTGGGATTAATACTGTGGCAATTCCTGGAACGATTGATTTGGACATTGCTTGTACAGAATATACCATCGGATTTGACACAGCCGTAAATACTGCTATGGATGCAATTGATAAGGTGCGTGATACCTCTACCTCCCACGAGAGATGTTCAATTATAGAGGTTATGGGACGAGGAGCAGGTTATATTGCATTGTGGTGCGGCATTGCCAACGGCGCAGAAGATATTCTTCTTCCAGAGAAATATGATTACGATGAGCAGAAGCTGGTAAATAATATTATTGCAAACCGTAAACGTGGAAAGAAACATCATATTATTATAAATGCAGAGGGAATTGGACATTCCGCAAGTATGGCAAAGCGTATTGAGGCTGCTACAGGTCTGGAGACCAGAGCGACAATTTTAGGACACATGCAGCGTGGTGGAAGTCCTACCTGTAAAGACCGTGTATACGCATCCACTATGGGCGCCTATGCAGTAGATTTGCTTTGTGAGGGAAAATCCAACCGGGTGGTAGGATACCGTCATGGGGATTTCGTAGATTTTGATATTGATGAAGCTTTGGCTATGGAAAAATTGCTTCCAGAATATCAGTTCCAGGTATGCAAAAATTTAAGTGTTTAGTGAAATTGGAGAAAATATGATAACGAGTGTTGCAAATCAACAGATCAAACATATTTTGCAGTTAAATAAAAAGGCAAAAATCCGCTATGAACAGCGGATTTTTGTGGTTGAAGGAATAAAAATGTCCATGGAGGCTCCTAAAGAAGACATTGTAAAAATGTATGTTTCAGAATCTTTTTTGGCAGACGAAAGCAAGAGGAAGAGAATTGAGGGATACTCTTATGAGGTGGTATCTGACAGTGTATTCCAGTCAATGAGTGATACCAAGACGCCTCAAGGAATCCTATGTTTGGTCAGAATGCCTCAATATCATTTTGAGGATTTGCTGGGGAATTTTAGGGACAGGCAGAATACAGACAAACAGATGGAAAATAGTTCGGATAACGGCAAGAGCGGAAAATATGCACATTTGCTGATCCTGGAAAGTATTCAGGACCCAGGAAACCTTGGAACCATGATACGAACAGGAGAAGGGGCAGGAGTTACCGGCATTCTTATGGATAAAGCTACGGTAGATATTTTTCATCCAAAGACCATCCGCGCTACCATGGGAGCATTATATCGTGTACCCTTTTGTATTACTGCTGATTTGCCAGGAGCGATTCAGGAGTTGAAAAAGAAAGGTGTGTCCATGTATGCGGCTCATTTATCAGGAACTATGTTATATGGGGAGCCTGATTATAGGGGACATACTGGTTTTTTAATTGGAAATGAAGGAAATGGACTCAGCGCCGAGACCACAGGGTTAGCAGATGTCTGTGTTCGAATTCCTATGGAAGGAAATGTGGAGTCATTAAATGCAGCCGTTGCAGCAGCATTATTGATGTATGAAGTGAAACGACAGAGAGGGTAAAATTTTCCTTACGATGGAAGCTTTTAGATTTCCATCGTAAGGGGCTCCTTCGCTGGCCAAAGGGTAGCCGAGCAAGATGAGTTTATTCTTCTATTACATGGATTTCCAGGAAATCAAAATCGATGGTCTCCACAAAATTATCTTGGTAAAACCGCGCTTTTCCATGGCGTTTAAATTCACCAATGGTGGAATCCAGCCAGATGGGTTTGCTTAGATCAAATTCATAACAGACCTGCTCTAATGCGTGAAAGATTTTATGTGTTCGTGTATCTTCACTGTCGTTGGTAATGACAGTGTCGTTGATTAAATGATTGTTTTTCCATAGTTTAAACCAGATACGCATAAATATGTTCCTTTCTTTGGGGCGAAAATTTTAGGTAATTGCGAAACTTCTAAATGATATCAATTTTATCTGCAATTGATACAATTGGATCTTGCCCGACATGGAAAAGACCAGAGGCTCCACGAAAGCAGAGCCCTGGTCTAAAAGAGAGTGGGCAAAAATTAAGTTGCATTTGTGATAAAATTTACCACATCTGACTGTGCTTGTATTATAGCTTTAATTATAACCAGGCGCAAGGGCAAAAATGAAGAAGTGTCAAAAAAACGGTAAGATTTTGACATTTAGTTTAAGATGTATGAGGAATGAACCTCTTAATATGGAAAAAATCACAAAAATTAATAAATAAAGAAAAAATAATAGGAAAAATGAACTAGTCAAAACAACCAAAAGCAAAGAATGAAATTTGACGATTTTAGATATAATTTTAATTTTTTTAAAAGTGTGCTTGAATTTCTCTGTGAAAAGTGCTAACATATTACTACACAATAAAACAAACAGTGCCTGGAGAATGGAGAGTAAGGTTAACACAACAGAAATGTTGCTTATTAGCTTTACTCTTTTTTTCTTTTTTGGGAGGTGTATACCAGACAAGAGAAAACGTGAACGAAGTAGAACTGGTGTGGGAGGCCTATGGAACAGAGATTTTATGATGCAATGACAGATTGTCCAGTAATTGCAGCGGTAAAAAATTTTGAGGGAATCGAAAGATGTTTGGAATCTGATGTGAAAATCGTATTTATTTTGTTTGGAAATATGTGTAATATTGGTGAAATTGTAAAACGTACCAAAAAAACGGGCAAAATAGCCTTGGTGCATATTGATTTAATAGAAGGTTTAAGTGGCCATGAGATTGCGGTGGATTACATCAAAAAAAATACAGAGGCAGATGGAATTATTTCAACGAGGGTGAATATGATTAATCGTGCGAAAGAGCTGTCCTTATATACAATTTTTCGGATATTTGTTCTGGATTCCAGAGCTTTTCAGAGTATAGAAAAACAGAAAAAGCAGATCAAAGCAGATTTTATTGAGATATTGCCAGGGGTTATGCCGAAGATTATTGCCAAGATTCATGAGCTTAGTTCTCAGGCAGTGATTGCCGGTGGATTAATTAATGATAGAGAGGATGTGATTGATGCGTTAAATGCTGGGGCAATCTCAGTTTCAACGACCAACCAGGAAATATGGTTTATGTAAGGAGGAAGCGTCACAGACGTACCTGAATGCCCAAAAAACAGGGCAAAAAGGAGGAAGCGTCACAGACGTACCTGAATGCCCAAAAAACAGGGCAAAAAGGAGGAAAAGAGAGATGGGTAATACAAAAAGAAAGATTGCAGATGGGCTGCAGAAAATGCTTCATGAAAAGCCTTTGCGGAAAATTACAGTTCAGGACATTATGGATTGTAAGGATATGAAGAGACAAAGCTTTTATTATCATTTTCAGGATATCTATGGGGTGATTGAATGGATCTATAATGAAGATTTCGTAAAGCAGGTTGCATATGATGAGAACGAGGTGTTTGAAGACTGGATCTGCAAAGTTGTGAGGAACATCAAGGAGAATCGTTTTTTTTACCGGAAGGTATTGGAGAATGTCAGCAGGGAACGGTTGATGGAACGGTTGATTCCTGTGGTGGATGAACAACTCAGATGCCGGTTCTGGTCGGAAAATGATGGAAATTATCTCGTAGAAAGCTTTATTGTCAAGTCTGTCTGCCATTTTATGCTGGACTGTGTGACAATGAAGAAAGGACCAGAAGAAGAAGAGGTGTTGGCAGCAGTACAGAATATACGTGCAATGTTGCAGCATCCAACGGGAGGTATTTGGGTACTTCCCACAACAAAATCTACAATGACAGCTTAAAGTTTTGTTAGAAATACCTGTTATGACAGTTGAAGACAAAGAAAAATGAATAAATTGTACAAATAAGTGCATGTGTCTAATGACAAAAGAAAGTAAAAAAGTTATAATAAAGCTATCAAGTATAGACGGAGGAGGATTTTACAAATGGCAAAATATGTTATGGCGCTGGACGCCGGCACAACAAGTAACAGATGTATTCTTTTCAACGAAAAGGGTGAAATGTGCAGTGTGGCTCAGAAGGAATTTACACAGTATTTTCCAAAGCCAGGCTGGGTAGAGCATGATGCGAACGAGATTTGGTCTACACAGTTGGGTGTTGCTGTAGAGGCAATGCAGAAAATTGGAGCTTCCGCAGATGACATTGCTGCAATTGGTATTACCAATCAGCGTGAAACCACTATCGTTTGGGATAAGAATACAGGTGAACCAGTGTATCATGCAATTGTATGGCAATGCCGCAGAACTTCAGAGTATTGTGATTCTTTGAAAGCAAAAGGATTAGAAGATACGTTCCGTGACAAAACAGGTCTGGTAATTGATGCATATTTCTCTGGAACAAAATTAAAATGGATTCTTGACAATGTAGAAGGCGTAAGAGAAAGAGCAGAAAGAGGAGAACTTCTTTTTGGTACAGTTGAGACATGGTTGATCTGGAAACTTACAAAGGGTGAAGCTCATGTAACAGATTACTCCAATGCTGCACGTACGATGCTTTTCAATATCAACGATCTGAAATGGGATGAGGATATTCTGAAAGAACTGAATATTCCAGCAAGCATGCTTCCAGAAGCAAAACCATCAAGCTGTGTATATGGAACAGCAGATCCTTCATTCTTCGGCGGCTCAATTCCAGTTAGTGGAGCGGCAGGAGACCAGCAGGCTGCATTGTTCGGACAAACATGCTTTACAGCAGGAGAAGCAAAGAATACATACGGAACGGGATGCTTCTTACTGATGAATACAGGTGAGAAACCAATTTTCTCCAAAAATGGCCTGGTAACAACTATTGCATGGGGACTTGATGGAAAAGTTAATTATGCATTGGAAGGCTCTATCTTTGTAGCTGGCGCTGCAATTCAGTGGCTGCGCGATGAGATGAGAATCATCGACAGCGCTCCAGATTCTGAGTACATGGCTAAGAAGGTAAAGGATACCAATGGATGTTATGTAGTGCCTGCATTTACAGGACTGGGCGCACCTCATTGGGATCAGTATGCAAGAGGAACAATTGTAGGAATTACCCGTGGTGTAAACAAATATCACATTATTCGTGCGACATTAGAGTCTTTGGCATATCAGGTAAATGATGTTCTTGAGGCTATGAGAGCAGATTCTGGTATTGAATTAAGCGCTTTGAAGGTTGACGGCGGCGCAAGTGCAAATGACTTCTTGATGCAGACACAGGCTGATATAATTGATGCTCCAGTAAATCGTCCTTGCTGCGTAGAGACAACCGCTATGGGAGCTGCTTATCTGGCAGGACTTGCAGTTGGATATTGGGCAAGCAAAGAAGACGTTATCAAGAACTGGGCAATTGACCAGACATTCAAACCTCAGATTTCAGCAGAGGAGAGAAAAGAGAAAGTAGAAGGCTGGAATAAGGCTGTGAAATACTCTTATGGCTGGGCAAAAGAAGACTAGTGGACAAACGTAGATTGAAGGCAGAAAGGGGAACACGAAATGTTACCATATATAGCAGAATTTATAGGAACAATGATGTTGATTATCTTAGGAGATGGCGTAGTTGCTAACGTAACTTTGAACAAATCCGGAATGAAAGGTGCAGGATCGATTCAGATTACTCTTGCTTGGGGTCTTGCAGTTATGTTGCCAGCGTTCATTTTCGGTGCAGCATCAGGAGCTCATTTTAATCCAGCATTAACGATTGCTTTGGCAGCAGACGGAAGCATGGCTTGGAGTTTGGTACCTGGATATATTGTTGCACAGTTTGCCGGTGCATTTGTAGGAGCAATTATTGTATGGATTGCATTTAAAGATCAGTTTGATGCAACAGAAGATGCAGGAACCAAATTAGGCGTATTCTCCTGCGGACCATCTATTCCAAATTTGCCACTTAATATTTTTGCAGAAGTTGTTGCAACCTTTGTACTAGTATTTGCAATCAAAGGTATTCCTGCAGAAGCTCCTGCTGGTGTAAATAACTTGTTAGTATTCGGAATTATTGTTTCCTGCGGTATGTCATTAGGTGGATTGACAGGATATGCAATGAACCCGGCCCGTGACCTTGGTCCTCGTCTGGCACATTCAGTTCTTCCAATCAACGGAAAAGGAAGCTCTAACTGGGGATATGGAATCGTTACATTAGTTGGACCAGTCATTGGTGCTCTTATTGCAGTTGGTTTGTACTCAGTGATTCCATGGTAAATAGTACTCAAATGTTATGATAGCCATTGTGTGAAAGCACAGGTTGTGAATATGACATTGCAGAGATGAGAGAGGCAATGATTACATTCCCCAAAAAAAGGGGAGTGTGATTGTTGCTTTTCTAATCTTATGAAAAAGAACAGATTACTGCCAAGTACGAATGTTTCCAACAAAACATATATGATGAAACACAATAGACTGGTAGTATCGAAAGGAATATAACAATGGAAAATCACTGTCTTAGCTTTTAGGCAGACAGTAAAAAATAAAAAGAGTAAGAAAAGGATAGGTGAACATTATGTATGATGTAGTAATTATTGGTGCAGGCGTATCAGGAGCTGCTTCTGCAAGGGAACTTTCCAGATACAAACTGAATGTTTGCGTAGTGGAAAAGGAAGAAGATGTATGCTGCGGAACATCGAAAGCAAACAGTGCAATTGTACATGCAGGCTTTGACGCGGAAGCAGGTTCTCTTATGGCGAAATTGAACGTAGAGGGCAATCAGATGATGGAAGAGCTTTCGAAGGAATTGGATTTCCATTATAAAAATAATGGTTCTTTGGTTGTATGCCTTCATGAAGAAGAGAAACCCAATCTTCAGAACTTGTATGACAGGGGAGTGAAGAATGGTGTGAAGGACCTTCGCATCATTGACAGGGAAGAACTTGTGAAGCTAGAGCCAAACATTTCAGATGAAGCAGTAGCGGCATTGTATGCACCTACAGGTGGAATTGTATGTCCTTTTGGAATGAACATTGCTTTTGCTGAGAATGCAGCAACCAATGGAGTAGAATTCAAATTTGATACAGAGGTAACCGGATTAGAGAAGAAAGGCGATACTTGGGTAGTGAAAACCAATCAAGGGGAAATTGAAACCAAGTATGTAGTAAATGCAGCAGGTGTTTATGCAGACAAGTTCCATAACATGGTAAGCGACAACAAATTGCATATCACTCCAAGACGTGGAGATTACTGTTTGTTAGATCGTTCTACCGAAGGATTTGTAACTCATACCATTTTCCAGCTTCCAAGTAAATTCGGAAAAGGAGTTTTGGTGTCTCCTACCGTTCATGGTAATACATTGGTAGGACCTACTGCAATTGATATCGAAAATAGAGAAGGAACCAATACCACACAAGAAGGGATTGACGAGTTAATCAATAAAGCGGGAACTACCGTGAAGGGTCTTCCCATTCGTCAGGTTATCACCTCTTTTGCTGGATTGCGTGCCCATGAAGACGGACATGAATTCTATATTGGTGAATTAGAAGAAGCAAGAGGCTTCATTGATTGCGCAGGTATTGAATCTCCTGGATTGAGCAGTGCTCCAGCGATTGGAAAAATGGTAGCGGAAATTGTGAAAAATTTAACCAATGCAGAAGAAAATCCTGACTTTGTTGGAACCAGAAAAGGCATTTTAGACCCCAAGACATTGAACAAAGAAGAACATGCAGCTTTGATTAAAGAGAACCCGGCATATGGAAATATTATCTGTAGGTGTGAAATGATTACAGAAGGTGAAATTATTGATGCGATTCGGCGTCCTCTGGGTGCAAAATCTCTTGACGGCGTAAAACGTCGTACCAGAGCAGGAATGGGCCGTTGCCAGTCAGGTTTCTGTTCTCCAAGAACCATCGAAATCCTTGCAAGGGAACGTGGCGTAGACCCGTCAGAGATTACCAAAGCAGGCGGAAACTCCAAGATCATTGTAGGAATTAATAAAGATAGAATATAGTTGGTTATGAATCAGGAGGGAAAAAAATGTTAAATTATGATATTGTTATTGTAGGAGGCGGTCCAGCAGGACTTGCAGCAGCCGTATCAGCGAAGAGAAACGGAGTAGAATCTATTTTAGTATTAGAAAGAGACAAAGAGCTGGGAGGGATTTTGAACCAGTGTATCCATAATGGATTCGGTCTTCATACATTCAAAGAAGAATTGACGGGTCCAGAATATGCAGGAAGATTTATTGAGCAGTTGGAAGACGCGAAAATTGAATATAAATTAAATACGATGGTTATGGATATTGCTCCGAATAAAGTTGTAACGGCTATGAACCGTGAGGAGGGTATGTTTGAAATTCAGGCGAAAGCAATTATTCTTGCTATGGGCTGCAGAGAACGTTCCAGAGGCGCTTTGAATATTCCTGGATACCGTCCGGCTGGTATTTATTCTGCTGGTACGGCACAGCGTCTTGTTAATATGGAAGGCTATATGCCTGGTCGTGAGGTTGTAATTCTTGGTTCTGGTGATATTGGACTTATCATGGCAAGAAGAATGACATTAGAAGGTGCGAAGGTAAAAGTTGTGGCTGAGCTAATGCCATATTCCGGCGGATTAAAGAGAAATATTGTACAGTGCTTGGATGACTATGGCATTCCTCTGAAATTAAGTCATACAGTTGTAGATATTGAAGGGAAGGAAAGAGTGGAAGCCATCACTATTGCAGAGGTAGGACCTGACAGAAGGCCAATTCCAGGAACAGAAGAGCGTTATACTTGTGATACCTTGCTGTTGTCTTGCGGATTGATTCCTGAAAATGAACTATCCCGAAGCCTGAATGTTGAGATGAGTCCTGTTACCTCTGGCCCGTTGGTGAACGAGTGTCTGGAAACAAATGTAGAAGGCGTATTTGCATGTGGAAATGTGCTCCATGTACATGACCTGGTAGACTTTGTTTCTGAGGAAGCATCTGCTGCTGGAAAACATGCTGCTGAGTATGTAGTAAACGGTGCAAAACACAAAGAAAGCAATGGAAAGGATATTCCGATTGTTGCTACTGAAGGTGCGCGTTACACGGTACCAAAGACAATTAATCCAGACCGTATGGATGAAAAACATACCGTACGTTTCCGCGTAGGCGATGTATATAAGAATTGCTATGTATCGGTATATCTCAATGATGAACGTATCATTCACAAAAAACGTCCGGTGGTGGCGCCAGGAGAGATGGAAGAAGTCGTATTGAAAAAAGAAGAATTAGCAGCATTTTCAGATTTGTCTCAGATTACCGTAAAGATTGAGGAGGCGTAAAATTATGGAAACAAGAGAATTAATTTGTATTGGATGTCCAATGGGATGTCCATTGAAAGTGGAAATGGACAATGGGGAAGTAGTAAATGTTGTTGGAAATACTTGCAAGCGCGGTGATGTATATGCAAGAAAGGAAGTAACAAATCCCACTAGAATCGTGACAAGTTCTGTCATTGTAGAAGGCGGAAGCCTTGCAGCAGTATCTGTAAAAACGAAAGAGGATATTCCGAAAGGGAAAATCTTTGATATTATGAAACAGTTAAAGGGCGTAAAAGTTCAGGCGCCTGTACATATCGGAGATATTATCTTGAGTGATGTGGCAGGTACAGGCGTGGACATTATTGCTACAAAAAACGTATTATAAAATATCAGAAATAGGAACAAATATCCCCCTGCATCATACCTTAGATCAGGGGGATATTATGCGTTTATGTGATTTAAAAGAAAAAGAAGTCATCAATGTATGTAACTGTAAATGCCTGGGATTTGTGGTGGATTTGGATATTGATCCTCACAATGGTTGTATTCTGGCATTAATTATACCTGGATGCGGAAGGTTTTGGGGACTGTTTGGCAGGGAAAGTGAAATTATCATTCCCTGGAATCAGGTAGTGAAGATTGGGCCGGATATTATTCTGGTAGAAATTCCAGAACCAAGACCGCCCAGGTGATATTACTCCGGGCTTATGCGGCAGATGGAAATTGATTCTGGGTAAAATTCATTGGTATTTAGATGATTGAGTAATGAAAAAGAAAAACATATTGTGACCCGTAGATGGGGCAATATGCTTTTCTTTTTTGCGTTATTTTGGTTAGGGAACTGAAATAATGCATACTTTGTGTACTGGCACAAAATACAAAAAAGATTTCCATGAAATTTGAGGGGGAGACACGATGTTAAAAAAATGTCAATCTGATATCCTTACTGTGAAAACAAAAGCTTCCATAGTAAGGATGGCCATGCGCCTGCCGCACGATAGGCTGAGCATGATGGGAGTTTTAAAGAAATCGAAAAGCCAAGGAAAAGAAGAGAAAGGAGAATTGATATGCCAGTAAAAGTAATGGGAATCGCAGCAGGAAGAAAGAACAGCAATAATGAAATATTGCTAAAGGAGGCATTAATGTACTGTGAAGAAGCAGGCGCTGAGGTTGCTATGATTAATTTAAAGGATTATAAAATCCTGGATTGCACAGGGTGTACTTCCTGCACAATTGGCATGTCCCAGGGAAAGAACGTAGGGTGTGTGCTTGACGAAGAGGATGCCAAGAAAAAGATTATGGATGTGATGCTTACCCAGGATGCAGTGATTTATTCTGTACCTACTTATGATTTGATGCCAGCAAGCGCTTATCTTACATTTGCCCAAAGGAGCCTGAGTTATGAGACAGCATTTTTAGAAACAATAGGTGCGATTGAGCATAAGGACAGGGTTGCCGGGTTAATCGCTGTAGGAGGTTCTACACGTTCCTGGCAGTCTATGGCATTGGAAGGGCTGCAGGCTACCATGTTTACGACAGACATGAAGGTTGTTGATATGATTCTGGCAACCAGGGTTCCCGGTATGGCACAATGTTTGTTAGATGACGATTTAATTGCCCGCGCAAGAAAACTTGGAGAAAATATTATGACAGCAGTAACCACACCGGTAGAAGAGCGCAAATGGCTTGGAGACGAGGATATGGGATGGTGCCCAAATTGCCATTCGAATGCACTGGTGTTAGGAGAGGAGCAGTGGGACGGGCTTTACTATCCTATTGAATGCCAGGTATGCGGCGCAGGCGGCACACTGGAACAGACAGAAGATGGAAAGTGGAAATTCGTCATCCAGGAGAACGGGCTTTTGAAAGACAGGACTACCGTAGAAGGGCGTGCAAAGCATTTGGAGGAGATTGCGCATACCCAAGGCGGATTCTATGCCAATCCTGAAAATCGTAAGATTGTACAGGAAAGGTTGGAGAAATATAAAGAAAAACAATTTAAGACAATTTAGTCTGAAGGAGAACATAGTAAGGGTGACAGGAGGTATCATGATGAAACAGATGAAAGCAGATGTAATTGTAGTAGCAGCGGGGTTATCCGGCCTTGCGGCAAGCATTGCAGCAGCAGAAAACGGGGCGCAGGTGCTGACGTTTGAAAAAGCAAGCGCCACAGGCGGGGCAGCAAATATGGGAATGGGGCCGCTGGGAGTTGGTTCCAGGATACAGCGGGAGCATATGATTTCCCTGACCCCAGGGGAAGCATTCCGCAAGCATATGTATTTTACCCATTACCGTGTAGATGCGCGTATGGTAAGGGATTATTATTTTAAGTCAGGGGACACCATTGACTGGCTGATGGATATGGGCGTGGAATTTGTTGGGGTACAGCGGGCCTTCAGCGCACCGGAAGATACCAGGGCATATTCCGACGGGGAATTTACTTGGCATGTATGCAAGCCGGAAGGCGGCGGAGCGCCGGGTCCGCGTGCGGCAACTTCTATGACAAAAAAAATGACAGAGCATGCGTCGGAATTGGGTGTGGAATTTCTGTTTGAAACTCCGGTTTCCAAAATCATCATGGAAGATGGAAGAGCAGTAGGTGTTCTGGCAAAGGGAAAAGACGGGGAAGAAATAGAAGCAAGGGCTAATTCTGTGATTATTGCAACGGGAGGATTTGGAGATAATCCGAAGATGATTCAGGAGGAAACGGGCTATGAGTTCGGGAAGACAATTTTCAATTTTGCAATCCCGGGCATGAAAGGTGACGGATTAAAAATGGCATGGGAAGCAGGGGCAGGGAAAGAACCATGCAGTATGGAATTGATGTATCAGCTTCCGGATAACATGAACCATTTTATCCTGGACGGGGCATTCCGCCAGCCTTGCTTGTGGGTGAACAGGAATGGAGAACGGTTTATGCCGGAAGATCAGATCGGAAATACCACTTTTACAGGGAATGCCATCACAGCACAGCCAGGAAGCATTGCATTTTCTATTTTTGACAGCAAGCTATTAAGGAAATACAAGAAAAAAGGCCCGGACATTGTCTCTCATGTACATCCCCATGACCTGTATGATCATTTCGATGAACAGTGGGAGAGGGATCTGGCAGATGGATATGAGCCGATTGCGCAAGCAGACACTATTGAGGAATTGGCAGAAAAAGCAGGCATTGACGTGGAAGGGTTGGTGGCGCAGATTGAAGAATACAATGAAATGTGTGCCGGCGGTTTTGATGAGATATTTGAAAAAGACAGGCGTTATATGCAGCCAATTGAAAAAGCGCCTTTCTATTGCTGCAGGCAGAATGTAGGAGCCTATGGTTCCTTAGGCGGCGTGAAAATCAATCATAAGACCCAGGTTCTTACCCAAGACGCTAAGGTGATTCCGGGATTGTATTGTGTAGGAACAGACGCATGCAACATTTTCGGGGACAGCTATCCCTTTATTTTGTCAGGGAATACCATGGGATTTTGCTTAAACAGCGGGCGTATTGCAGGAGAAAACGCGGCAGCAGAGCTGGATGATTTTGAATACTAAGGAATGGTAACCAATATGAAGATTACGATTGATGGAAGAGAAATTGAAGCAAAAGAAGGTCAGAATATATTAGACGCTGCATTGGAGGCGGGAGTTTTTATCCCACACCTGTGCAGCCACCCAGATCTGGAAGCAAAGGGCGGATGTCGGTTATGTTCCGTAGAAATTGCAGGGGAACCGGGCGCAGTGCCCGCCTGCAAGATACAAGTGCGTGAGGGGATGGAGGTTACCGTAAATGGACCGCTGTCGTCGAAGGTAAGAAAAATGGCAATGGAGCTGCTCCTGGCTACCCATCCGGCAGACTGTACCGGATGCCCCAAATATGGAAAATGTGAATTACAGTCCATGTATCAGTATATGGGCGTCAGCCCGGAGGGATGGAGGAAAAAATCCAGAAGCGTGGCAAATGATGACAGCAATCCCTTGGTATCACATTTATTTACCAGATGTGTACGCTGCGGAAGGTGCATCCGTGCCTGTCAGGAATTGCGGGGGGTTAAGGTATTGGACTATATCAAGACTCCTGCGGGCGTCCGGGCAGGCATTCCAGAAGGAAAGTCCCTGACAGATGCCGGATGCCGTTTCTGCGGGGCATGTATTGAGGTCTGTCCCACCGGATCTATCATGGATCAGGTAAAAATCATGAAGGAAGAACGTTCCTATGCAGAAAATATTGTGCCTTGTCGAAGCACATGTCCCGCACATATTGATATTCCCCGGTATATCCGTTATATCAAAGAAGGGGATTTTGATAAGGCGACAGCAGTGGTACGGGAGAAAGTTCCGTTTCCAGAGACTCTTGGAAGCATCTGCACCCATGCATGCGAAGAAGAATGTAAACGTGGGGAATTGAACGCACCTGTTTCTATTTGCCAATTAAAACGTTCCGCGGCTGCAAATGACAGCGGCGCCTGGAAAACCCGTGTCCGCAAAGAGGGAGCTACCGGAAAGAAAGCAGCGATCATTGGGGCTGGGCCTGCAGGCTTGACTGCGGCATATTATCTGGCAAAGAAAGGCCATGAAGTAACTGTGTTTGAGAAGAATGAAAAGGCAGGCGGACAGTGCCGTTATGGCATACCAGCGTATCGATTGCCGGATGAATTGCTGGATAAAGAAATTAATACCATGTTGGAAGCAGGCTTTACATTGAAGACGGGAATTACCTTAGGCAGTCCCAAAGAGCTTTTGGGCCAGGGATATGATACAGTGCTTGTTTCCGTCGGAACCCATCGGGGAACAAAGCTTCCCATGGAGGGAAATGACCTTCCCGGCGTATATGTAAATGCGGATTTTTTGAAAAATGCAAGGAAGGGAACGCCTCTTCCTGTGGGAGAGAAGGTCATGGTGCTTGGCGGCGGAAATGTAGCATATGACTGTGCCAGAACGGCAATCCGGCTGGGAGCGAAAGAGGTTCATATGGCCTGCCTGGAAAGTGAAGACAAGATGACTTCTACTCCGGACGAGATTGAAGAAGGTCGGCAGGAGGGCGTCATTCTACATGCAGCTCATTCTTTCCTGAAAATTATCGGGACAGATAAAGTAGAAGGTGTGGAAATCCAAAAGATTGATAAATTCTACTTTGATGAAAACAAAAAAGCGGTGATGGAACTGGTGGAAGGCAGCAATCGGGTGGTTGCAGCAGACAATGTAATTTTTGCTGTGGGCCAAAAACCAGAGGGGACAGATGAGATGGAACTTGCTTTGACCCATGGGCCCTACATTCAGGCTGACGAGAACTTGAAAACCAGTATGGAAGGCGTGTTTGCAGCAGGAGATGTTGTGACAGGGACAAAGTCTGTGATTGCAGCAATTGCTGCTGGAAGAAAGGCTGCCCAACAGATGGATTTATATCTGGGAGGAGATGGAGATATCAGTGAGCAGCTTCTGGATGAGGAGATCCCTTCTCCCTATCTTGGCCGGGTTCAGGGATTTGCGGGTTTGGCAAGAGTGGAACCAGAGGCGAATGATGCATCCCTGCGGACAAAGGATTTCACACTTGTGGAGCAGCCAATGACCTGCGAGCAGGCACAATGTGAGGCGAGTCGGTGCTTGCAGTGTGATTTGCGGCTTTTGCTTCACAGGCCAAAACTGTGGAATGAGTACTAGGGAGGTGCCTGTGGAATGAGTATGTTAGATAAAATTAAAAATCTGAAAAGTACAGAGTGTGTGGTAGATACCTTATGTCAAGGGGTTTCCCAAAATGAATGTACCGAATGCGGAAAATGTGTCTTTGGGTATGAAGGAATGACACAGCTTCAACTGATTCTTGGGGATATTACCGAGAAAAAAGGGAAAAGCGCTGACCTGGCACAGATGCAGGAACTTTGTGAGATGATGAAAAGCCAGTCCCTTTGCGAGACAGGGGAAGAGATTGGGACTGCTGTTCTCACAGCAATTGATACATATCGGGAAGATTTTGAGGCTCATATCGGGAAGAAAGGGTGCAGGGCTTGCGTTTGCCGGAAGTTTATGACTTACCATATACTTGCAGACCGTTGTACTGGCTGCGGGGATTGTGTGGATGTCTGCGAGGATGAAGCAATTTTAGGAAAGGCAAAGTTTGTGCATGTGATAGAGCAGAAAGAATGTATTCAATGCGGAGCCTGCATGGAAGCATGTGAGGAAGATGCTATTGTCCGTGCAGGGGCGGAAAAGCCGAAATGCCCGAAACGTCCGATTCCCTGTAAACGAAGATAGGCGTTAAAATGAAGTATTTAGGAAGTTGAAGCCTGTTTGCCTGCTTTGTTCCTAGCAGGTTATCGCACCTGCCAGGAACAAAGCGGTACAAAGAAGAAGGGGTGTCAAATGAGATGCAGATATTTCATAATCTTAACAGACAGATTATAGTTCATGAAATCCTCTCCTTCGATAAAACTGCAGTCTGTAATTTGCTTGATTTTACCCATCCGGTACAGCAGAGTATTTTTGTGGATGTGCAGTGCATCTGCAATGCTGGCAGGCTGGCCGGGATGTTTTAAAAATTCTATGATGGTATCCATGAAATCTGTGCCATGTTCTTGGTCATAAAGATAAAGCTTCATCAGTCCGGGCTGAATGAGAAATTGAATTTGAGGGTTTTCCTTCTCCATGGTTTCTAACATTTTGTAGAGATAGTAATCGCTGAAATAGTAAATGGATCTGGAAGCGTCTAGCGTTATGCCCAAAAGCACTGCCGAGACTGCCTGCTGGTAGAAAGAGGAGGTATCTTCCAGGTCACGGTAAAAGTTACTGATGCCGACTTTTAAGTTGTTTGCTTTTAGGTAGAGTTCTAGTTGATGCATCTCATAGTCACTTAGGTGTTGGTTCAGGTTGCGGCTGATGAGAAATACAATGGTATTTTCATAAATGACGTAAATGCTTCCGGATAGCAGGAACCGCATCTGCTCTAAAATCACTTCCATTTTTAAATCAGAGGTACTGTATCCTACGGTTGGGATTGCAATAACGTAAAAAGTTTCTTTTGGGTTATAGCCCATCACTTTCAGACGCTCCCGGATGTCATTTGTATTTTTCCCTGGATGCTTGAGTAAATCAATGAGGAAATAAGAATACATGACGCCCTTGTTTCTTCGAAAGGAGGAATCTTTTTGCAATTCCATAGAGATCAATTTGCTGAACCGATGAAAAAATTCTTTGTCAAAATCATAAAAAGCATGTTTGGATTCCAGCATCATTACATGTCCAATTACAATTCCCTGGATTTCTACTGTGTCTATGAGCATTCCCTTTTGAATTAATTGATTGTAATGATAGTAAGCATGGTTGGTACGCTGGACTTTTTCATCTAATTTATTTTTTGAAATATATTGGATTCCTTTTTCCCCAATATAGCCAGTGGAGCTTTCTTCGTTGAAAAAAAATATTTTCTGGCATAATGCCTGCGGACATGGACAGATATTTGTATTGCAGGTCGATGACATAAATTGGGTTTCCAAACAAATCTGTGGCAGTGTCAATCAGGTATTGAAGTCCATTTCCGGAAAACAATGCATTGACAAGAATATGCATGCCGGCAGTAATCTGCTGGATTTCCGTCAGGCATTCCAAAACAAAATTTAGCAGTTCCCCTTGGGAAATACCGGGGTCAAAGGATACAACCTGGAAGACACTGTTCTCATAAATATGGAAATCTGCGGGCTGTTCAAAACAGAATAAAATCATGGGATTGTCCATAGCAGGATCAGGAAGCAAGTCTGTGGGGGTGAGATATAGTGTAGATGCAGCGTAAGCCTGATGCTTGTCGGTCAGGATGCGGGCATGGATTAGGTCCGGGTTCAGCAGTTGGTTTCCATATGTGCGGTAGTGGTATCCATTTTCTTTCAAACGGCTAAGGAGCTGTATATATTCCATCTTTCGTTTTCCTTTCATTCTACAATTGTTTTGTAATCCTTTAACAGTTCTGCGTATTTGCTGCGCTGACAATAAGAAAGTGATTCAAGGGCAAAATATTCCCTTCCTATTATATCCCAAATGGCATTGTGCGTGCGCACAAAAAATTGGTCCGGTAGAGAAAAAGATTGGATGCAGACATGATGAAACGAAGAGGAAGATTTCTTATACTTAGTCTATCAAAAGAAAAGAAAGGAAGAAAAGTTATGGGTACTTTAGGAAAGTATGGAAGAAGTGTGTCAATCATTGGCGTTGGCTGTACCCCGTTTATGTACACGGTAGATCATCCAAAAACGGATGGGCTTACGGAAGGGGAAATGTTTGGATATGCAGCATTAAAAGCGATGGAAGACGCTGGAGTTAACCCGCGGGATGTAGACTTTTATTTTCATGGTGAGGCCAGTCCTTTGAATGGTTCTAATTATTTGACACCGAATGTACAGGTTGCCAATTGGTTTGGAATGAAAGGGAAAGGGTCTATCCATCATTCTGAAGCATGCTGCACAGGATATCTTGCGATTGAACAGGCAGTGAATGCAGTTGCTTCTGGAAAGTATAATTGTGTTCTTACTGGAGCTGTGGAGTTTGGGGATAGTACGCCTTCACCGGCAGATAATGTAGAATCCCCAAAACATCCCTATAAAAGAGATAAGATGACCATGGATAAATTTCTGAAAACCACATCATGGCTGTATGATCGGACTTATACAAGAAGCCTGATGGCAGGCCAGGAATTGATCTATGACGATGCGGCAGAGTGGTATGTAAGAACTAGGGGCATCACATCAGAACAGATGAATAATACGTTGAACTGGATGTGCATCAATAACAGGAGAAATGCTTCGGTCAATCCATTGGCCATTGAAAGGAAAACCTATGAAGAGCTTGCTAAGGAGGCAGGCATGACATTGGAAGAATATATGAATTCTCCGTACAATCCGCGGATGGGAGATTTTCTCCGTGCCGGCGGCATAGAGTTGAAATGTGATGGTGCGGCAGCAGCCATAGTATGTGCAACAGAAAAGATACCGGAGATTGCAAAAAACCTGAAGCATAAACCCATTGAAGTATTGGGAATTGGGAGTGCAGCCTGTGAAGCCACCACGCCTCATTTTGAAGTGCGGGCAACAGAGGAAGCTGTACGGCAGGTATATGAATTGACAGGGTTATCCGGGGAAGATTTGGACTTATTCTATGCAAATGATTTTATTATTACTTCCCATCTGGTGTCTGCTGAGATTGCAGGATACCTTCCCTACGGCGAAGGATGGAAATATATTTGCGAGGGACGTACCGCATGGGATGGCGACAAGCCAATCAATACAAATGGCGGACGGACATCCTTTGGTCATGCCCATGCAGCTTCCGGTCTTGCGGATGTATACGAGGCGTGTAAACAGTTGTGGGGCGAATGCGGGGAACATCAAGTGAAACATATGCCAAGGACAGCCATGCTTCGGGGATATGGCGGAGCGCAGAATGTCGCAGCAGTTGTGATTCGTACATTAGAAGAATAGGAGGCATGGAACATGGGTATCAAGTTAGAAAAGGTAGTCCAAAGGTTTTATGAAGGTCTGGAAGAAGGAAAATTTCTTGGGCGAAAATGCCCGGAATGTGGAAATGTGGAGTTTCCGCCGGTATATGCATGTAATGCATGCGGCAATTATGAGACGGAGTGGTATGAAATCAGTGGGAAAGCAAAACTTCATTCGATTGTTCTTCCGGCTGCTCTTTCTTCCAAGCCGGAATATAAGAAGTTAGGGAAATATGCATATGGCGAAGTGGAGTTAGAAGAGGGGACAAGGCTAAATGCTGTTGTCCGGGGTATCAGCAAAAAAAACAGGGCAGAGCTTTCAGAGAAGCTTCCTCTTAACTGCCATGCGTCCATCTTTGAGCGGGAAGGCGGTTTTAAAACAGTTGTATTTGACCTGGATGAAGGCTAACGGGAAAGTTGTTTTGCAGTTTAGACAGAGCGGTTCATTTGTTTATGGCTTTTGCAGTTGAAGCAGGGCAGTCCATCTGCTTACGGATTTTTAGAAAAGGAGAACAAGAATTATGGAAAGAAAAGAATTAGAAACACAGGTAATCAATATGGTGGCAACATCTTATAAGCAGGATGCAGAAAAACTTTCAATGGAAACATTATTTAAAGAAGACTTGGGTGGTGCGTCGGTACAGATGGTGGCTCTTGTAGCGGAAATTGAAAACGAGCTGGATGTGGAACTGATGCTGGCAGATGCAAGCGGCTGTGCAACCATTGGAGATTTGGTAAACCTGATTGAAGGAGAAATGTAAAAAATGAACGTGTTGGATGAAATTTACCAGAAGGCCAAAGAGAATCCCAAAAAAGTAGCTTTTCCGGAAGCAATGAATGAGAAAATGATGCAGGCTGCATATGAAACGGGCCGGGAAGGCTATATTATCCCTATCCTTGTGGGGGATGGCAATGAAATAAAAAAGGCGGCAAAAGAAAGAGGATATGAGGAAAGCGTTTTTCAGATTGTTGATATAAGTGAGGAGAGTTATAAGAAAACATTGATTGAAAAGTATGTGGCGCTGCCCCAGACCATTCTAAAAGAAAAAGCTTTAAACCGACGGATGCAGAACCCATTATATTATGCAATGGTGATGCAGGCTGTGGATGAAGCGGATGTAACTTTTGCTGGCATTGATAATACAACTGGGGATGTGCTTCTGGCAGGCCAGATGATTATCGGGCTAAAAGAAGGAATCAGTACGGTTTCCAGCATTGGCCTGTGCGATATCCCGGGTTTTCAGGGAAGTGAAGGAAGCCTTCTTGCAATTGGAGACAGTGCAGTGTGCACGAATCCGGATGCCAAGCAGTTGGCAGATATTGCAATTTCAGCTTGTGATACGGTAAAAGCTCTGATGGATTGGGAGCCCAGGTGTGCCATGGTCAGTTATTCTACCTTGGGAAGCGGCCAGGGAGAATTGATTGATAAAGTAGTTCAGGCTGTTGAGATTGCAAAGGAGCAGCGGCCGGACCTTGCCATTGATGGAGAATTCCAGTTTGACGCTGCAATTTCATCGGCTGTAGCGCAAAAAAAGGTAAACCGGGAGAGCAAGGTTGCGGGCAAAGCAAATATTGTGATTTGGCCGGATTTGAATGTGGGAAATGTGGGAGTGAAATTAATTCAGCAGTTTGGCCATGCAGATGCATATGGGCCGATGCTGCAGGGATTTAACAAAATTGTATGTGACTGTTCCAGAGGGGCGCCAGTTTCCGAAATTAAGGGAAATATTGTGATAAGCGCTGTGCGCGCCGCAGGAAGCAGATAGGAGAAAAGAATGGAACACTATAAAGTATTAGCGATTAATCCCGGTTCTACTTCTACAAAGATAGCTTTATTTCAGGACGATACGTGCATTTATACAAAAAATGTATCTCATGATGCCAGTGAACTTGCAAAATATCAGACCATACCAGATCAGCTTCCCTATCGGCGGGATATGATTCTGAAGCTTTTGGAAGAGGCAGGGATTTCTCTGGAAGATATTGATGTATTTGTAGGCAGGGGCGGAGGACTCCTGGCTATGGAAGGGGGAACCTACCAGGTATCAGAATTGATGCTTGACCATGCAAAAAACTGTGCCAATGGGGTGATTCATCCGGCTGCCCTGGGCTCCCAGCTTGCCAATGAATTTGCAGTGAAATACAATGCAAAGGCAATGGTGGTTAATCCGCCGGATGTAGATGAGCTCCAGGACTTGGCAAGGATGACAGGGATTCAGGGAGTAAACCGGATCATTCATTTACATGCGCTGAATCTGAAAGAAACGGCCATCCGGCACAGCAAGCATGTGATGAAGAAGGAATATGAAAGCTGCAATTATGTGGTATGCCACATTGGCGGGGGGATTTCCATATCCGCCCATCGTCAGGGCAGAATGGTAGATGGCTATGACATCGTAGGCGGCGAAGGACCTATGGCGCCAACAAGATGCGGAAGCATAGCCGTTTCAGATCTTTTGGATTATATGGAAAAAAATGATCTGGATGTAGCGGATGTGAAAAGGCTGTGCACAAGGACTGGAGGGTTCGTGAGCCACGTAGGGATTTCCGATGCGCTGGAATTGACAAATCGGGCAAAAAATGGGGATAAGTATGCCGAAATGTTATGGAATACTATGATTTACCAGATTGAAAAGTGTATCGGCGCCATGGCTGCTGTTTTGCATGGAGAAGTGGACGGCATACTTCTTGGCGGCGGCATGGTACATAGTAAGGATTTGGTGGCGCAGATTACAGAAAGCTGTTCTTTCATTGCACCGGTTACTGCCTATCCAGGAGAATTTGAAATGGAAGCGATGGCTGCAGGGGCAGTCCGTGTGCTGAATGGAGAAGAGACATTAAAGGAATACACTGGAAAGTCGGTATGGAATGGTTTTGATTGGTGAGCTGGGGGAAAGGAAGACAAGGCATATGGATAAAAAGCAAAAGAAAGTGAATATGCTGACTCTGGCATTGGGTATTGCTCTTCTGCCGCCCATATGGGCGGTGGCAGCGCCCTATCTGGGTGTTGATGTGGGTGCAGTAGCATTGATTTGTGCAGGTCTTTATGTAACAAATGGAAACAATCGCAAGGATGCACTGAAAATTGCAACAGGTTTTCTTGCCGGTGATGCGTGGGCAGTGACTGCAATTTTTGTGATGGAGAAGCTTTCCTTTCCTCCTAATGTGGAATTGTATCTGACCTTGTTTATGCTTGGGGGAATTGCAGTTCTCATCGGAGAGACATTGCCAAAGGTGTTCTTTACGCCTGCCTGGCTTTGTGGATGGGCCATCGGTCTTATGATTATGGGACCAATGAAGGTTTCAGAACTTGGCATGCTTCCTATACAAATTGGGATTGCCATGATAGCCGGGGTGTTTTATGTCGGAGTAGGCGTTGATGCCTTTCAAAAATTTTTAATTCAGAAAATATGATTACAATAACAAAAGTATTACAAAATGTGTATGTATTAAAAGACAGAGCAGGCTGCTGTGGCAACCTTGTGGTAGGCAAGGACAGGGCCCTCTTGTTTGATACCGGTTCTGGAATTGACAATATGAAAGAAGCTCTGCGAAGGATCACAGAGCTTCCTCTTATTGTCGTTAATAGCCATGGGCACTTTGACCACATTGGCGGGAACTGTCAGTTTGAACATGTATATCTTCCCAAATTGGATTTTCCAATTCTGGAAAATTATGACACGAAAATGCTGAATCGCTGGATTCGGGATATGTCCAAGGAAAATATCTGGACGTATTTAGCCTCACCGAAAGATTGGGAGTGTATTCATCCGCTGGAATTTGAAGATTTTGACCTTGGAGGGATGGAATGCAGAATCATTTCTCTGAAAGGACATACCGAAGGTTCCATTGGGATATGGATTCCGTCTTTGAAATTGCTTTTATCAGGGGACGCGCTGACACCGGTGATGTGTTTGAATTTTCAGAACCATTTGTCCAGCCAGGCGCAGTATGAAACCCTGGTACAGGTGCAGGAGCTGGAATTTGATGTTTACCTGACCTCCCATCAGAGTATGTTGTATCCTAAGTCTTTGACACGGCGGATGATGAAGTGTATTGAGAGCAGCAGAGGGAGAAAATTTCATTTTTATCAGTATCCATATCCGCCTTATACCAATGGATGGATTTATCTGGATTCTTTGGAGGATGAACCAGTGGCGTTGATCATATCAGAGGAAGAGAAAGAGAAAATGTAACGGTTGGGGTGTTACGAAAGGATGAGAGAGTGACTCATGAAAAAGAAGGACAGTATGGATTTGACAAAAAGGCGCTGGTTGGTACTATTAGCCAGTTGTTTGATTAACTTATGCATAGGCGCCCTCTATGCATGGAGCGTATTTGCAGCGCCGATGGCGGCGCATCTTTCCCAAATTCTAGGAATGGAATTGACTGCCGCAGATTTGTCTGTGGTTTTTTCAGTAGGAAATGGTTTGGGATTTATTACAATGATTGGCGGCGGATTTTTAAATCAGAAGATAGGGCCAAAATGGGTGATTTTTACGGGAGGGGTTTTATTTGGGTGTGGTTACGTGATTTGTGGGTTTGCATCAAACATTGCAATGCTTGTGGTGGGGTATGGGTTGTTCAGCGGGCTTGCGATGGGACTTGCCTATGGCTGCACCATCAGCAATTCTGTGAAATTTTTCCCTGATAGAGCGGGACTGGTAGGGGGAATTGCAACTGCTTCCTATGGTATTTCTTCTGTGATTGTGCCGCCAGTGGCAAATGCCTTGATTGATGGATTTGGTGTAAGTAAAGCATTTATCGCAATGGGCGTTGCGATAATCCTTGTGGTGGGCGTGTGTTCTCAGATGATTGTGAAATGTCCGGATGGATTTGTGCCGGATGGCTGGAAGCCGCCTGTGAAAAAAGATATACAAGGGCAAAATCCCCAAGCGGTAAATATGGACTGGAAAGAGATGCTTAAGACGCCGAACTTTTATACTATGATTGTTATGTTGTTTTTTGGAGCTGTGCTTGGCATGATGGCTATTTCACAGGCATCTAATATTGCCCAGGATATGATTGGCATGACTCCGGCGGCAGCTGCAATTGTAGTTTCAGTATTGGCTTTGTTTAATACATTTGGACGGATTCTGGCAGGGATGATATCGGATCGTATTGGCTGTATCCAGACACTCCGGGCAGTATTTGTGATTGCAATTGCTGCAATGGGGATTCTTTATCTTAGTGGAGATGGATCTGCAGGGCTGTTTTATATAGGAATTTGTTTGGTGGGCGTGTGTTTTGGAGCATTTATGGGCGTGTATCCAAGTTTCACAGCCCAGCAGTTTGGAACGAAGAATTCCAGTGTAAATTACGGAATTATGTTCATTGGATTTAATATGGCTGGGCTGTTAGGGCCGATGATTGTAAGTAAAGCGCTTCAGCAGACAGGGGATTACAGGGATTCATTTCTGATTGCTTTGGCTTTTGCAGTAATTGGACTTTTTTTATCTTTTATGGTAACACTAAAGAGGCGCGATAAAGCAATGTAGAAGATTGAAAGGGCTAGTTTACCAAAGCCTCAATAATCGGACAAATTTTGTTGACAACCCAAAAAAAGAAAGATATACTGAAAACGAATGAAATTGTTTGATGGGGCAGATTGTAAAGCGGCAGAGTGTATAATTGGCGGTAATAGAGAGTTTGGGGAGGGGATTCCATGAAATGTCCATTTTGCAGCAGTGATAACACACGAGTGATAGACTCAAGACCTGTGGATGACAATTATTCCATTCGTAGGAGACGGTTGTGTGATGATTGTGGGAAGCGTTTTACTACTTATGAGAAAGTGGAGACGATTCCCTTGATTGTGATTAAGAAGGATAATAACCGGGAACAGTATGAACGGGCGAAGGTAGAAGCTGGAATTCTGCGGGCCTGCCATAAACGGCCAGTGTCTGTAGATATGATTAGCCAATTAGTAGATACGATGGAAGTGGATATTTTTAATCGAGAAGAAAAGGAGATCTCTAGTTCAGAAATTGGAGAAATTGTAATGAACAGGCTGCAGGAGTTGGACCCTGTGGCCTATGTAAGGTTTGCATCGGTGTATCGTGAATTTAAAGATGTGAATACATTTATGGATGAACTGAAAAAGATATTGGACAATTAATTTTTGATTGATCCAGGTTAGGAGAATGACAGAATGTTGAAAAGGTTTTATCCCAATGAATATCTGGATTCTGCGTATCAAATAGAATTTGAACGTTTATTCCAGGAAGGATATCGAGGGATTATTTTTGATGTGGATAATACCCTTGTGCCCCATGGAGCGCCAGCAGACGAACGGGCAAAAAAATTTTTTGAACGGTTGAAAAAGCTTGGCTATCAATGCTGCTTACTGTCCAATAATAAGGAACCACGCGTAAAAATGTTTCATGATGAGGTACAGGTACCATATATTTTTAAGGCAGGAAAGCCGAAAGTGTCTGGGTACGAACGTGCGATGAAACAAATGGGGACCAATAAGGATAATACTCTATTTGTAGGAGATCAGATTTTTACAGATGTGTATGGGGCAAACCGGGCAGGTATCCGTACCATTTTGACAAAGCCGATTCATCCAAAAGAAGAGATACAGATTGTATTAAAAAGGTATTTAGAAAAAATAGTGCTGTTCTTTTATCATAGAAGCATTAAGAGAAGCTAACAATGAATCTAAGGAAACATTGGAAAAGGAGGGCAAAATGAAAATAGCAATTGGAAATGATCATTCTGGTGTTGAATTAAAGGCAGAGATTAGCAAGCTTGTGGAAGAAATGGGACATACAGTTATTAATTTTGGAGCAGATAGCAGTGAAAGCTGTGACTATCCCATTTATGGGGAAAAAGTAGCGCGGGCAGTGGCAAGCAAAGAAGCAGACTGCGGAATTCTGATTTGTGGAACTGGAGTTGGAATTTCATTGGCTGCCAACAAAATAAAAGGCATCCGGTGTGGAGTATGTTCCGATACTACTACAGCTCATCTCGTGAAAGAGCATAACAATGCAAATATTATAGCCTTTGGCGCTAGAATTGTTGGACTTGAGACAGCAAAGGATATTGTAAGAGCTTATTTGGGCGCTGAATTTATGGGAGGCAGACATCAAAACCGGATAGATATGATTTCCAAGCTGGAAGAAGAATAGGAAAAAAAGGTTGAAAAATCTGCCAGTATAGTATAGAATGATTAAGAAGTTTAAGGCGGATTGCGCCCAAATGCAGTTAAGGAGGAAGATCGAGTGATTTCAGCAGGAGATTTTAGAAATGGTATTACGATTGAATTAGATAATAATATTTTTCAGATTATTGAGTTCCAGCATGTAAAACCAGGAAAAGGTGCAGCTTTTGTAAGAACAAAGCTGAAGAATATCAAGAACGGCGGTATCGTGGAGAAAACATTCCGGCCAACCGAAAAATGCCCCCAGGCACGTATTGAACGGGCGGACATGCAGTACTTATATTCCGATGGAGATTTGTTCCACTTTATGGATGTGGAAACATATGAGCAGATTGCATTGGATCAGGAGGCAATCGGGGATGCATTAAAGTTTGTGAAAGAGAATGAGATGGTGAAAATGTGCTCCCATAATGGAAGTGTGTTTGCAGTAGAGCCGCCATTATTTGTAGAGTTGAAGATTACAGACACAGAACCAGGGTTTAAGGGCGATACAGCTACAGGGGCAACGAAGCCAGCAGTGGTAGAGACAGGAGCAACTGTGTATGTGCCGCTGTTTGTGGAACAAGAAGACATGATTAAGATTGATACAAGGACTGGCGAGTACCTTTCCAGAGTATAGATTTTGAATAGAATAAAAGAACAAAGCGTGCAATTCCCTCAACATTGAGAGATTTATCCGCTTTGTTTTTTTATTCTCTAGAAAGACCTTGTCACATGAAAGCGTGATGGTATTTTCTTATAAGATCAAGACAATGATGTATAGGGTTAAGAATTCAAAAGGTCTGAAATTCGCTGCTTTTGCCATTTTCAGAGAGCATTTGAATGGAGAGAGAATATTCCGAAGGGGTCATTCCAGTTATTTTTTTGAATTGCCGGGAAAAATAGTGGATGGAAGTATAACCCAGAGAATCGGCAATCTGGGTGAAATTCATGTTTTGTTCCCGGATCATCTCTTTGGCACGTCTGATTTTCATACAGGAGAAATATTCCATAATGCCGCTGTTGCATTTGTTGCGGAAAAGTTTTTGAAGCTGGGAAATTCCAATCATGTTATCATGGCAGATTTGTTCCAAGGTTAGGGGCTGAGAAAGACGTCCTTCCATATAAGTGTGAATATGACGGAAGGTTTCATCATCCTGTTTTAGCTTGGTGGATTTGGTAAGCTTCAAATTTGGAGCAGATCGTGTTCCTTTTCGGTATAGGGAAATGAGAAAATACTCCAGGGAAAGCCGTATCAATTGTTCTGCTCCAGGAAGTTGTTCGGGATTGCCAGAAAGCTGACGGGTATAGGGGTTGTTTAAGGGAGTTAAGAACGCATCTGCGGCTTCGGCAAGAATGGTTGCAAGAAGGCTGCGTTCCGTTTCACCAAGGCAGAGAATGTTATCTTCAAAAAAACTCATAGCAGGGGAGCTGCATACAAAAGAAATTACCACAAGATTGGGCGCGATGACACCATTGGCAGTTACGGAATGAAATTGTCCAGGTTTGTGAAAAATAATTTTTCCTTTCCCTAAGGTATGAGTCTTTTCATCAGCAGTAACAGTAATTTCTCCTTTGTCTACACAAAGGAATTCCCAAAAATCATGGGATTCCCCTTGGAATGTAAAGTCTTTTCCATATTCAAAATAATGAATGGTGACGATTTGAGGGATTTCAAATAGGCTTGTTAGGGGATATTTATAAAATTCCATAAAAATTCCTTTCTATCAGTTTGAAATATATAAATGATGTATGAAATTATTTTAACATAGGATTGTGCAAAAAAGTGAAAATATTGTGCAAATACAGAATATTTTTTTTATATTATCATGAAAGAAGAAAATGAATCAGTGCAAAGACGCTGGAATCCAGGAGGACGTTGAATATGAAAAAACCAATATTAGTAATTATGGCAGCAGGTATGGGAAGTCGTTATGGAGGATTGAAGCAGATTGATCCTGTGGACCCTCAGGGGCATATCATCATCGATTTTTCCATTTATGATGCCATGGAAGCAGGATTTGAGAAAGTGGTGTTCATTATTAAGAAAGCCAATGAGGAGGCGTTTAAAGAAAGCATTGGAAGCCGGGTTGCTGACAAAATAAAGGTGGAGTATGTGTATCAGGAATTGGAGAAAATTCCTGCTGGATACCAGGTTCCAGAAGGAAGAGTAAAGCCATTTGGCACAGGTCATGCGATTCTTTGCTGCAAAGAGGTACTGGATGGGCCTTTTGCAGTTATCAATGCAGATGATTATTACGGAAAACATGCTTACAAGGCAATTTATGATTATCTGACGAACCATCAGGATGATGAAAAATATCGTTATGCTATGGTAGGATATGATTTAAAAAATACGCTTACCGAAAATGGGCATGTGGCTCGAGGCGTTTGTGAAACAAATGAGGAAGGTCTCTTAACAAAAATTTGTGAACGCACCCATATTGAAAAACGTGGGGATCAGGCAGTGTATACAGAAGATGATGGAGCGACCTGGACAGAGATTCCTATGGACAGTACAGTTTCCATGAATATTTGGGGATTTTCACAGAGCATCTTAAAGGAGCTGGAAATAGGATTCGAGAATTTCCTGAAAGAGGAGCTGCCAGGGAATCCCATGAAGGCAGAGTATTATCTGCCCATGGCAGTAGGTGAATTGCTGCAGGAAGGAAAAGCAGTTGTGCAAGTGCTAAATTCACGAGATAAATGGTTTGGCGTTACCTACAAAGAAGACAAAGAAATGGTGGTAAAAGCTCTTGCAGGGTTAAAGGAGCAAGGATTATACCCAGAAGAGTTTTAAGGACTAGGCAGGTCGTTACGACATGGAAAGAAGAATTCGGGTTTGGCGCTCAGTGAGAAACTGGATGGTAACGAATTCTGATTTGGAAGGAGCAGGAGAAGTATGGAAGAAAAGCAAAAGTTGGAGAGGGCTAGACAAGTAGCGCAGCAATTTGAACAGGTAGGCGTTATAAAAAGCATACAACCCTACGGCAACGGACATATTAATGATACATTTTTAGTAGAAGGAGAGAAAAATTTTATTTTACAGCGGATGAACCAGAGTATTTTTTTAAAACCAGAAGAGGTGATGGAAAATATTTTGGGGGTTACCTCATTTTTGAAAAAGAAAATTGCAAGCGCTGGGGGAGATGAAATGAGGGAAACTTTAACGGTTCTTCCTGACCGAGAACAGAAACCCTTCTATCTGGATGAAGATGGAGAGTATTGGCGTATGTATTATGTGATTGAAGATGCAATATGCTATGACCAAGTAGAAAAGGATGAGGATTTTTATGAAAGCGCTCTGGCATTTGGTAAATTTCAGCAGCTGTTGGCGGATTATCCAGCAAAAACCCTCCACGAGACGATTCCAGGCTTCCATGATACGAAAGCCAGATACGAGGTTTTTCTACAAGCAGTAGAGGAGGATGTATGTGGCAGGGCCAAAAATGTAGAGGAGGAAATTGAGTTTTTCCGGGCGCGCAAGGAGACGGCTTGTGTGTTGGGGGATATGCTGGCAGAAGGAAAAATGCCATTACGAGTGACCCACAATGATACAAAATTAAATAACATTATGGTAGATAAAAAAACGGGAAAAGCAATATGTGTGATTGATTTGGATACCGTAATGCCGGGGCTGGCAGTCAATGATTTCGGAGACTCTATCCGGTTTGGCGCTAGTACAGCAGCAGAAGATGAACAGGATTTATCGAAAGTAAGCTGTGATTTAAGGCTGTTTCGCATTTACACGGAAGGTTTTTTGGAAGGCTGCGATGGAAATCTGACAGATACAGAAATCGCTATGCTTCCCATGGGAGCAAAGGTAATGACCTATGAAAATGGAATGCGTTTTCTGACGGATTACTTAAAGGGAGATGTGTATTTTAAAATTCACCGAGAGAACCATAACCTGGACCGTTGCCGCACTCAGATGAAGCTGGTAGCAGATATGGAAGAAAAATGGGAAGAACTGGAAGAGATTGTTCGAAGTGTCAACGGACAGAATGGGCATAATAGGTAGAGGAAAATCAGGTTTTGGTGATTCCATCTGATTCCATTTAAGTCTGGCATGAAGTGTAAGACTTGAAAATAGATAGCAACTAATGATTTACTAAAAATAAGGTAAAATAAAAATAGTATTTACTAAATAATTAGGATGTGGTATACTTTGCCATGAGGAGTCCTAAAAGCAAGTGTAAAGCGGATGATGGATAGGAGGTAAACATTATGGCAATTTTAGTAACAGGCGGAGCAGGGTATATTGGAAGTCACACATGTATTGAATTAATCCATGCAGGATATGAAGTGGTTGTGGTGGATAATCTGGTAAATTCCAGTGAAGAAGCAGTAAAGAGAGTAGAAAAGATTACTGGGGCGAAGGTGCCTTTTTATCAGGTGGATATTTTAGACGCCAAAGGATTGGAAGAAGTTTTTGAAAAAGAAAAAATTGACAGTGTGATTCATTTTGCTGGGTTAAAGGCAGTAGGTGAGTCTGTGCAGAAGCCTTTGGAATATTATCATAATAATATTACTGGAACATTGGTTTTATGTGATGTGATGCGTAACCATGGAGTGAAAAATATTATTTTCTCTTCTTCTGCTACGGTATATGGAGATCCAGCGATTATCCCAATTACAGAGGAGTGTCCCAAAGGGGAGATTACCAATCCTTATGGACAGACCAAGGGAATGTTAGAACAAATTTTAACAGACTTCCATGTGGCAGATCCAGAGTGGAACGTGGTATTACTCCGGTACTTTAATCCAATTGGAGCTCATGAGAGCGGAATTATCGGAGAAGATCCCAAAGGAATTCCCAATAACCTGGTTCCCTACATTGCTCAGGTTGCAGTGGGCAAGTTAAAGTGTCTTGGTGTATTTGGTGATGATTATGATACGCCGGATGGAACGGGTGTACGTGATTATATTCATGTGGTTGACTTGGCAAAGGGCCATGTAAAAGCATTGAAGAAGATTGAAGATAAATCTGGCGTCAGCATTTATAATCTGGGGACAGGAAATGGCTACAGTGTGCTGGATGTGGTAAAAGCTTATGAAAAGGCTTGTGGAAAACCGATTCCATATGAAATCAAACCGAGAAGAGCTGGGGATATTGCCACATGTTATTCAGATGCTTCCAAAGCCAAAAATGAACTTGGATGGGAAGCTGAATTCGGTATTGACAGGATGTGTGAGGATTCCTGGAGATGGCAGAGCAATAATCCAGACGGATACCGCAGTTAATGCATTGAATAATGAGAAAGAAAATAAGTCGCTTCTGGCAGAGGTTGCCATGGGGCGACTTTTCTTTCTCAAAGATATTTTTCGATGAAGGGGAGCCATAGCAACGGTTTACGAAATCCGTCCTGCAGCTACCAATTTCTGTCTCTTTTCTGCATACCGCTTTGCAGTTTCATTTGTTCGAGGGTCACTGGCGTATTTCTTTAGGGTTTCCCGGTCAACTTTTAAACGAAGATCCATAGTTTTCATAACATCTGAAATATGCATGGTTTTCTGAAATCTGGTGTCTTTAAAATCGATGCGCTGGTTATCGGAAAACAAGATTACTACAGGCTGTGCGTAATTTTTCTGGTTCTCTTCTATAATGATACCTTTTTGTCCATTGGAAAAATCTACACAACACCCACCTGGCAGAATATGAATGCATTGGGTAAGGGCAGTCACAAATGGGGCAGGATAATAGTCTGAATGTTCCCGGAGAAAACGTACGGCACAGATTTCCGAAGTGGGCTCTTTGTCCAGGCTCATAGATGTCATTTCGTCAAACATGCTTGCCACATGAATCACATGAGTTCCATTTTGCCACCGGATATTTTTGGGCAGCGGAATTTTTACATTATGTTCTAACCGGGCCGTTTGTCCTACAATCTTAAGGGTGAGTTCAGGGAGGTTATAATCGTTGTAATCTGGGTGGAGCATTTGGTAGCCTTTTTCCCGATAACCCTGGATTAATCGGCGTTCGTCTTGAGAAAGAAGGCTTTCTCCTTTTTCTAAAACTTCGTCTGGAACCATTAAAATTCCTGCATCATGAAGGAGGGCGGCACATACGATAGCAAGCTGTTCTGCATAAGAATAATGAAGCTTATGAACCATCATGGCGGATAAGATAGCAGTGTTTAAACTGTGTTTGTATACGTAGTCCCCATTGCTGCGCAATGTTCTTAAAAAATTAATTTTATGGTCCAGTGCACCGAAATTTCGCAGGATGGTCTGGGCCAGAGACATGATATTTTGAGGAGACATGCCATTGGTAAGCAGACTCAAATCATCCTTTAGCCGAAAAGTGGAAACTGTGAAAAAACGTTCCATTTCAATCTCTTCTTCGCTCAGAGGCGGCACCGGTTCTGCTGGCTCTAAGATATAGATTCCCCAAAGACCGAAGTTCTCAATACTTGCAATGCCCTGGCGTGTAAGCTTGGTATTCCTTTCAAAAAGCATAACTCCCATTTTATTGTAAACAGGCCGGGCAAGACGCATGCCAGGCTTTAGTTGGCTGATTTTTATATATTGCACGAAAACACCTCCGTATCAAATTGTGCCACATGATGAAGCGATTAGTTTTATATTATATCGGATAAAATGGACGATTGGCAAAGACTGCCAGGGATAAAAATTTTTGGATGTACATGTAACAGTTCAGCCCTGTCAGCTTTCTACATTGCTTTATTCAAAGGATTCTTCGATGCAAGAATAAAAATATGGATGGGAACTTCTATTGTTTTTTACAAATTTTCCTGCTTTCCCTTCCACAAGGAAACGCGGTTGGATTTCTAGTATTTCCAGTTCCAGGGATGGAAGGATGCTATTAATTCCCTCCAATTCAAACTCGGTTTTCCAGCCGATGGGAGGATATTAAGGGGCGGGGCTGTTTTTCTGAGATTCGCAAGTCCTTCCTATGTTTTCCTTGCCAGCGGCAGAAAAGCCCCAATGGGTATGCCGGGCTGACCTGTTTGAAGGGCTGCTGTGTCAAGCCTTTTGAGTCTTTTCTATTCTATGGGGCAGTCCTGAGTTTCAGCGGCATACCCAAATCGAAGGGGCCTTTGGCGCTGTTAGGAAAACCAGAAGGACTGTCCGTGAAGAAAAACAGCCCCGCTCCATGATAATTTCCCGCGTGGCGGAAAACCTCTAACAGTGAAATTGGAGGGAATACACTTCTTCCATCCCTGGAAGAAGGAAATACACGAAATCCACCGAATGTTTCCTTTCTTGGAAGGGAAAGCAAGAAAATTTGTCTCAAATATGGAAATACCCATCCATATTTTTATACTGTCAGTATGAAAATCCTTTGAATAAAGCTCTATTTTAGAGCTGACAGGGCTGAACTGTTACATGTATGTTGTCGATTTTTGTATAGGGAATTGCCTAATGTCGTTTCATGTGATAGAATTGTGATAGTTTATGTGGGATTTATTTGTATGGAATTTGATGGAGGAGAAGAATGAGAAAAATTTTAAAAAGTATGGCGCTTCTTTTTTTCCTGTGTTGGATGTCCAGCATAGCGGTTTTTGCAACTCAGGGAAAAATCGATAAAGTTCAGGAAGACATAGAAGGTCTGGAAGAGCAGAAGGAGAAAGCAAAGGAGGAAGCCGCCAATTTATCTAATGAAGCCAATAGCCTGGAAGGAGATTTGAAGGAATTTAATAATAGTCTGGCCGCTGTGATAACAGAATTGAATGAGACAGAAGAGCAGTTAAACAGCACCAGGGATAGCCTGGAAGTAACCAGGAATGATTTGGAGACGGCAAAGAAGAAGGAAAAAGAGCAGTATGCCGCTATGAAAAAGCGCATTCAGTTCATGTATGAGATGGACACAGAGGGAATGCTGGAAGTGCTGTTAAGTGCGGAAAACTTTGCAGATTTTTTGAGTAAAGGGGAATATATTGTAAGTATTCACAATTATGATCGGGAAATGCTAGAGGAATACCGGGCAACCAAAAATGAGATTGCATCCAAAGAGCAAAAACTGGAGGAGGATGAGAGGCTGCTGGCAGATTTACAAGAACAGCAGGAAGGGAAAAAGCAGGAGCTGGCAGTTTTGGTGGATAGTACTTCGGAAAAACTAGGCGCAGCAAAAAAGCAACTGGCCAGCGCTCAGGCAGATGTAGCGTCATATGAAGCGGAAATTGAACGGCAGAAGGCATATGAAGCGGAATTGGAAAAACAGAAGGCAGCAGAAGATGCTAAGCGAATGGAGGAAATCAAACGGCAGGAGGCTGAGATGCAGCAAAATGCCAAGAAAAAGGACAGCGTTGGAGGAACTGGAGAATCTGCAGGAACCGGGAATTCTGGAGAAGGCTCTAACAATAGCAGCTCTGGCGGAGGCTCTAACAGCAGCAGTTCCGATTTGGCAATGCTGGCTGCTATTATTCAGTGTGAAGCAGGTGGAGAAAGCTACGAAGGAAAGCTGGCAGTAGGAAGTGTAGTGATGAACCGGGTGAGAAGCTCTCATTTTCCAAATACAGTAGCAGGAGTGATTTATCAGGGAGGACAGTTTTCTCCAGTAGCAAGCGGGCGGTTTGCCTCTGTGCTGGCAGCAGGAGCCAATCAAAGCTGTACTCAGGCAGCAGGGGAAGTGTTAGGTGGTAATATTACCATAAGCTGTCTTTATTTTCGAAAAAATGATGGTTCTATCCCAGGCACTGTCATAGGGAATCATGTTTTTTATTAATACATAGCGAAAATCCCTTTGAAAAAGGAAAGGTTAGTTTTTGTTTAATTTCTACAAAAACTAACCTTTTTTTCTAGGAAAAATACCGGAAAGAATGATAAAAATATAACAAAGATAGACAAAAAAGGGGGGATATGGACAGGGGAAGATAATTCTTGCAATTTAAAAGGAAATGTGCTAGGATATTTTTATCGACAGATGAAAACATGGGGAAAATGGGAATTATCAGAAGTTTTTTGCAGGCATGGCAGCACAGAAGATGCCAGCGCCCTGTTTTCCTTTTTTTTGGCAGAAGATTGTTAAAAAAATAACAGGCGTTTTAGTGATTTTGTCAAAAAGGTTTTCACGATACATAATATAAAAAAGGAGACGAAGAAAATGGCAAAGAAAGTTGTTTTGGCAGGCGCATGCCGTACTGCAATCGGAACTATGGGAGGGGCTTTAAGCACAACTCCAGCACCAGTGTTAGGATCTATCGTAATTAAGGAAGCATTAAGCAGAGCAGGTGTTCCGGCTGATCAGGTTGACCATGTATATATGGGATGTGTTATCCAGGCTGGTTTAGGACAGAACGTAGCACGTCAGGCATCCATCAAGGCTGGTTTACCAATTGAAACTCCAGCAGTTACTGTAAATGTAGTTTGCGGTTCTGGTCTGAATTGCGTAAATATGGCTGCTCAGATGATTCAGGCAGGCGATGCTGATATCGTGGTAGCAGGCGGTATGGAAAACATGTCTATGGCTCCTTATGCTGCTATGCAGGGACGTTACGGATATAGAATGAACAACGCTACATTGGTAGATACCATGGTGAATGACGCATTGTGGGATGCATTTAACCAGTATCATATGGGAATCACTGCTGAAAACGTAGCAGAGCAGTGGGGACTGACCAGAGAGCAGTTGGATGAGTTTGCAGCAAATTCACAGCAGAAATGTGAAAAAGCAATCAATGATGGCAAATTCAAAGATGAAATCGTTCCAGTAGAAGTAAAACAGAAAAAGAACACTGTAGTTGTAGATACAGACGAAGGACCACGTCCTGGCACAACAAAAGAAAGCATTTCTAAATTACGTCCTGCTTTCAAGCCAGACGGAATCGTTACAGCAGCAAATGCTTCCGGAATCAATGATGGCGCAGCAGCAATCGTTGTTATGAGCGAAGAAAAGGCAAAAGAATTAGGCGTTACTCCAATGGCAACCTTCGTAGCAGGAGCGCTTGGCGGAGTTGACCCATCCATCATGGGTGTTGGACCAGTTGCTTCCACAAAGAAAGTATTTGAAAAAACAGGATTAACCATTGATGATATGGATTTGGTAGAGGCAAACGAAGCATTTGCAGCTCAGTCTCTGGCAGTAGCTCATGATTTGAACTTTGATATGAGCAAAGTAAATGTAAACGGCGGTGCAATTGCACTCGGACACCCAGTAGGAGCCAGCGGATGCCGTATCCTTGTTACCTTACTGCATGAGATGGTAAGAAGTGATGCTAAGAAGGGTCTTGCAACACTTTGCATCGGCGGTGGTATGGGATGCTCTACCATCGTAGAAAGAGATTAATAAATATAGAATAATTTAAGGAGGTTTATCATGAAAGTTGGCGTTATTGGAGCAGGAACCATGGGTTCTGGAATTGCACAAGCATTTGCACAGACAGAAGGATATGAAGTATGTCTCTGTGATATTAATGATGAATTTGCAGCAAATGGTAAAAAGAAAATTGCAAAAGGATTTGAGAAGAGAGTTGCAAAAGGTAAAATGGACCAGGCAGCAGCAGATGCAATCCTTGGAAAAATTACTACAGGTACAAAAGAGATCTGTGGTGATTGCGATTTAATCGTAGAAGCAGCATTGGAAGTAATGGATATTAAGAAACAGACCTTCAAAGAGCTGCAGGATATTGTAAAGAAAGATTGTATGTTTGCAACTAACACATCTTCCCTTTCTATTACAGAAATTGGTGCAGGACTTGACAGACCAGTCATCGGTATGCATTTCTTTAACCCGGCTCCTGTTATGAAGCTGATTGAGGTTATCAAAGGTGAAAATACACCAGATGAAATGAAAGATAAGATCGTTGAGATTTCCAAAGAAATTGGAAAAACTCCTGTAGAAGTAAATGAAGCAGCAGGATTTGTTGTAAACAGAATCTTAATCCCGATGATCAATGAAGCAGTTGGTATCTATGCAGATGGTGTAGCTTCTGTAGAGGGTATTGATACTGCTATGAAGTTAGGCGCAAATCATCCAATGGGACCTTTGGCTTTGGGAGATTTAGTTGGACTTGATATTTGTCTTGCAATAATGAATGTATTATATGATGAGACAGGTGATCCAAAATACCGTCCACATCCATTGTTAAAGAAAATGGTACGTGCAGGTAAGCTGGGACAGAAGACCGGAATCGGTTTCTATGATTACAGCAAATAATACATAGTCACAAAGTATGTTCAGGCAGCTAAGGTCTGCTTCGCCTGGATGATAGGGAGCTGCTGTAAGAAGGAAAATACGCAGGTGTTTCATAATGGAAAACAATTGTTTGCATATTTGATCTTTGATACGGCAGCTCTGTTTCAAATAATAAAAGAAAGTTTGGAGGAAAAGTATCATGGATTTTTCTTTAGATAAAAAACATGAAATGGCCAGAACTCTTTTCAGAGAGTTTGCTGAAAACGAAGTAAAGCCTCTTGCTCAGGAAGTTGACGAGACAGAAAAATTCCCAAGAGGAACCGTAGAAAAAATGCAGAAAATAGGATTTATGGGTATTCCAATTCCGAAGGAGTACGGCGGACAGGGCTGCGATCCTCTTACCTATATTATGTGTGTGGAAGAGTTATCCAAAGTATGCGGCACCACAGGCGTTATTGTATCTGCTCATACTTCTCTTTGCTGTGATCCTATTATGACATACGGGAATGAAGAGCAGAAACAGAAATATTTAACACCATTGGCAAAAGGTGAGAAGTTAGGCGCATTTGCATTGACTGAGCCAGGCGCTGGTACAGATGCACAGGGCTGCCAGACCAAAGCAGTTTTAGATGGCGATGAATGGGTACTGAATGGTTCAAAATGTTTCATCACTAACGGTAAAGAAGCTGATATCTATATCGTAATTGCAATCACAAGCGTTGTAGAAGATAGGAGAGGAAGAAAGAAAAAGAATTTCTCCACCTTTATTGTAGAAAAAGGAACACCGGGCTTCTCCTTTGGAACAAAGGAAAAGAAAATGGGTATCCGCGGATCTGCTACTTATGAATTGATTTTTGAAGATTGCAGAATTCCAAAAGAGAATTTGTTAGGACCGGAAGGCAAGGGCTTCCCAATCGCAATGCACACCTTAGATGGTGGACGTATCGGTATTGCAGCTCAGGCTCTTGGTATCGCTGAAGGCGCATTGAATGCAACAGTTGCTTATACAAAAGAAAGAAAACAGTTTGGACGTTCTATCTCTGCACAGCAGAATACACAGTTCCAGTTGGCAGATATGGCGGCTAAGATTGAAGCTGCTCAGCTTTTGGTTTACAAAGCAGCTATGGCAAAAGCAACTCAGAAGGTTTACTCTGTAGAAGCAGCAAAGGCAAAATTATTTGCAGCAGAGGTTGCTATGGATGTAACCACCAGATGCGTTCAGTTGTTCGGTGGATATGGATACATCAGAGAGTACGATGTAGAGCGCATGATGCGTGATGCTAAGATTACGGAGATTTACGAAGGAACTTCTGAAGTTCAGCGTATGGTAATTTCCGGCGCATTATTGAAATAGTCGCGATAGATCAAAGAAAAATAAATCATAAGGAGTGAATTACCGTGAAAATCGTTGTATGTATAAAACAGGTACCAGATACCAAAGGCGGAGTGAAATTTAATCCAGACGGTACGCTGGACAGAGGTGCAATGCTTACTATCATGAATCCGGACGATAAGGCTGGATTAGAAGCAGCCCTTAGATTAAAAGAACAATATGGCGCAGAAGTTACTGTGCTTACCATGGGACTTCCCAAAGCAGATGAAGTGCTTCGTGAAGCAATGGCAATGGGCGCTGATAAAGGTATCCTTGTAACAGACAGAGTATTAGGAGGAGCAGATACATGGGCAACCTCCACTACGATTGCAGGAGCAATCAGAAATCTGGAATATGATTTAATTATTACTGGCCGTCAGGCAATTGATGGTGACACAGCACAGGTTGGACCACAGATTTCTGAACATTTAGATATTCCTGTAATTTCCTATGCACAGGAAATCAAGATTGACGGGGACTATGTAGTAGTTCAGCGTCAGTATGAAGATAGATATCATGAATTAAAGGCAAAAATGCCATGTTTGATTACCGCTCTTTCCGAGTTGAATGAGCCGCGTTATATGACACCAGGCGGAATCTTTGATGCTTATGACAAAGAAGTAACTGTATGGGGCAGAGCGGATCTGAAGGATGTAGACGATTCTGACCTTGGATTGAAAGGATCACCTACCAAGATCGCAAAAGCATCTGATAAGGTAAAGAAAGGTGCTGGAGAAAAAGTGGTTCCCGATACACCAGAAGATGCAGTTGCCTATATTACAGGTAAATTGAAAGAGAAACACGTAATCTAAAGAAAACTTTTAATAGCTCATAGAAGAATGAGTAAAAAGGGTTGCGAATATCCGTAAAAATAAGGAAAGTGGTGAAAATAATGGGTTTAGAAGCATATAAAGGAGTATATGTCTTTGCACAGCAGGTAGACAATGTATTAAGCGGAATTGCTTTTGAATTACTGGGCAAGGCAAAAGACTTGGCAAAAGATTTAGGCACAGATGTAACAGCAGTATTGGTTGGTTCTGGTGTAAAAGGTTTGGCAGATCAGTTGGCAGAGTATGGCGCTGATAAGGTGATTGTTGTTGATGATCCAGAATTGAAGGAGTACAGAACCGAGCCATATACACATGCACTTGCATCTGTAATCAATGAATACAAACCAGAAATCATGTTGGTAGGCGCTACTGCAATTGGACGTGACCTTGGTCCTCGTGTATCTGCAAGAGTAAAAACAGGTTTGACTGCAGATTGTACGGTATTGGAAATCGGAGATTTCCCACTGAATCCTGTTCCAGGCAAAGAAAATGAGCAGAAACATAATCAGTTATTGATGACTCGTCCTGCATTCGGCGGCAATACCATTGCTACCATTGCTTGTCCAGATAACCGTCCTCAGATGGCAACTGTACGTCCTGGCGTTATGCAGAAGATTGAGCCGATTCAGGGTGCAAAAGCCAATGTTATTGAGTACAATCCTGGATTTACTGCTAACAACAAATATGTTGAAATTTTAAATATTGTAAAATCTGTAAAAGAAACAGAAGATATTATGGAAGCAAAGATTCTGGTTTCCGGTGGACGTGGCGTTGGAAGTGCAGAGAATTTCAAAATGCTTCAGGATTTGGCAGATGTAATTGGCGGAACCGTAAGCTGCTCTCGTGCAGTGGTTGAAAATGGATGGAAGCCAGTAGATTTACAGGTAGGTCAGACTGGTAAGACCGTTCGTCCGAATGTATACTTTGCAATTGGTATTTCTGGAGCAATTCAGCACGTAGCAGGTATGGAAGAGGCAGATATCATTATTGCAATCAACAAAGATGAAGACGCGCCAATCTTTGATGTAGCTGACTATGGCGTAGTTGGAGATTTACATAAAGTTGTTCCAGCTTTGACCGAAGCTTTAAAGGCTGAAATGGCAAAATAATGTTTTTGTAGTTTTGAAGCAATAGGAAGCACGGGTTGCGAGCCTCCTGTTGTCATGAGTCAAAAACCCCGCAAAGCTACGGGGTTTTGACCCTCGCGGCATTCGCCAAATATCCGCGCGAGCGCGGCTGCTTGGCTCATTGCTCGCAGGAATAAAGAGAAATGTGGTTTCCGGCGGTGAAAAATTCATTGCTGGAAACCACATTCTTTTTGGAAGAAATTCAAATTAATTGTATTTTTCCTTCTGGTTGTGTTATAATTTGAAGGGAAAAAATATCAAGTTAAATAATGATTAGGGTGTCAAAAGCACCTATTATTAAATAGAGAAAGGGAGATGAAAAATCTTATGAGCAAAAAACCTGCAGTATTAATGATTTTGGATGGATTTGGATTAAATGAAAAGCATGAGGCAAATGCAGTGTATGAAGCAAATACCCCTAACATCGACGGACTGATGAAGGATTATCCCTTCGTTCGAGGATATGCCAGCGGACTTTCAGTAGGCTTGCCAGATGGACAGATGGGCAATTCTGAAGTGGGGCATTTGAACATGGGTGCAGGAAGAATTGTATATCAGGAATTAACAAGAATCAGCAAGGAAATCGAAGATGGGGATTTCTTTAAAAATGAAGCATTGCTTAAGGGAATGAAAAATGTAAAAGACAACAATTCTGCTCTGCATTTATATGGACTGTTATCTGACGGTGGTGTACACAGTCATAATACCCATTTATATGGATTGTTGGAAATGGCTAGAAGAGAAGGAATTGAAAAAGTATATGTACATTGTTTTCTGGATGGCCGTGACACCTCTCCCACCTCTGGAAAAGGATTTATGGAAGCACTGGAAAGTAAAATGCAGGAAATCGGCGTTGGTCAGATTGCAACTGTGATGGGACGTTATTATGTGATGGACCGTGACAATCGTTGGGACAGAGTGGAAACTGCTTACAAAGCCCTTGCTTATGGGGAAGGAAAACGTGTAGCAAATGCAGTGGAAGCGGTTGGGGCATCCTACGCAGAAGATGTGACAGATGAATTTGTAGTTCCTACTGTAGTAGAAAAGGATGGTCAGCCAGTTGCTACGATTAATGATAAGGATAGCATTATTTTCTTTAATTTCCGTCCAGACCGTGCAAGAGAGATTACAAGAACCTTCTGTATGGAGGAGTTTGATGGATTTGACCGGGGAGCTAGAAAAGATGTAACTTATATTTGCTTTACGGAATATGATGTGACAATTCCAAATAAAACAGTGGCATTCCATAAAGTGGAACTGGCCAATACTTTTGGTCAATTTTTGGCAGACCATGGCAAGACTCAGGCAAGGATTGCGGAGACAGAAAAATATGCCCATGTTACCTTCTTCTTTAATGGTGGTGTCGAGGAGCCAAATCAGGGAGAAGACAGAATTCTTGTGAATTCTCCCAAGGTGGCAACCTATGACTTAAAACCAGAAATGAGCGCTTATGAAGTTTGTGATAAATTAGTAGAGGCAATCAAGTCAGACAAATATGATGTGATTATTATTAATTTTGCGAATCCAGACATGGTAGGACATACTGGTGTAGAAGCAGCAGCAATCAAGGCAGTAGAGGCAGTGGATACTTGTGTCGGCAAAGCTGTTGCAGCACTGAAGGAAGTGGACGGCACGATGTTCCTCTGTGCAGATCATGGAAATGCAGAGCAGTTGGTTGATTATGATACGGGCGAAAGCTTTACCGCTCATACAATTAATCCAGTGCCATTTATCTTGATTAATTATGATGACAGCTATACCTTGCGGGAGGGCGGTTGTTTGGCAGATATTGCGCCTACTTTAATTGAGATTATGGGCATGGAGCAGCCAGAAGAAATGACAGGAAAGTCCTTGTTGGTAAAACGGTAAATAGGTAGATGAAAGGCTATCACACAGGAAGAGAGAATTTCGCCTTTGGCGAATGAGCTTCCTGCTATGATAGCCTTTTTGGCGTCTCATTTTATCTGAAATCAATAAAATGAGGGTAATTGTCAAAATTTTTTTTGTCATTCAAATATTTTTGGATAGAACTACGGAAAGAATCTTCCAATTCAATAAAATTACAACGGTACGCATATTGGTCATGTTCCATTGCAGAAAAGTGTAGGATTTTTAATGTGACCAAAAATCCGGGCATGGATCCCAGCGTAAGGCAGGCGTGGAATTGGTATTGTGGCGGAAGGATACTCTCAGAAATAAATCCAACGCCATGCTCAGAAATATGAGTTAGCACAAGAGGGACTTCCAAATGATGGATGCCGGAAGCATCCTGTCTGTAAAGATCACAGATTTGAAGATGAACTTCGTTGGGAATTCGTTGGCTTCTACGTTTTTCCAGCATGGTTGTTTAACCTCCTTTATAAAGTTTTTATAGTATTTTGGTACTAGTTTATCATGAGATTTGGAAGATGGCAAGTGGTTTTCTCATGATTAATCATTGACGAACAGAAAGAGCCTGTATTATAATAAACCCGAATATTGGAATGGAAGTTAAGAATGGAGGACATAATGAGTATTCAGGAATTTAAACCAGTAAAAGAAGGAAAGATACGTGAAGTCTATGATAATGGAGCTAGTCTCATTCTTGTAGCTACAGACAGAATTTCAGCTTTTGACGTTATTTTAAAAAACAAAATCACACAAAAGGGTGCAATACTGACACAAATGTCCAAATTTTGGTTTGATTTTACCAAAGATATTGTGCCAAACCATATGCTTTCTACGAAAGTGACAGATATGCCTGAATTTTTCCATAAGGAAGAGTTTGTTGGAAAGAGCATGAAGTGTAAAAAGCTGGATATGCTTCCGGTGGAATGCATTGTGCGGGGATATATTACAGGAAGCGGCTGGGAGAGCTATCAAAAGGATGGAACTGTTTGTGGAATTAAGCTTCCGGAAGGATTGAAAGAATCTGCTCAACTGCCAGAGCCGATTTATACCCCCACCACCAAAGCAGAGTTGGGGCTTCATGATGAACATATTACGTTTGAAGATAGTGTGGAGATTTTGGAGAAGCTTCATCCAGGGAAGGGTGCAGATTACGCAAGACAAATTCAGGATTGTACCATTAATTTATATAAAAAATGTGCAGAGTATGCCTTGAGCAAAGGAATTATTATCGCTGATACCAAGTTTGAGTTTGGACTGGATGAAAATGGGAATGTAGTTCTGGGAGATGAAATGCTGACGCCAGACAGCTCCAGATTTTGGCCTTTGGAAGGATATGAAGCTGGAAAATCTCAGCCTTCCTTTGACAAGCAGTTTGTTAGGGATTGGTTAAAACAGAATCCAGATAGTGACTATTTACTGCCAGAGGAAGTGGTAACAAAGACTGTAGATAAATATAAAGAAGCATATGAGCTTCTGACTGGAGAAAAATTTGCATAGGGGAAAATTGATTGCCTAAGGAACGAAAGTCTCGATGTCGTTGTCGGTTATGCACAAGTGCAAGGAAGGAGAAAACATCTTATGTCAACAGACAGATACAATAGCCCATTATCAGAACGGTATGCCAGCAAAGAAATGCAGTATATTTTTTCCCCGGATATGAAATTTCGTACCTGGAGGAAACTGTGGATTGCCCTTGCAGAAACAGAAATGGAGCTGGGCTTAAGTGAAAATGGAAAGCCAGTCATTACACAGGAGCAGATTGATGAACTGAAAAGTCATGTAGAAGACATTAACTATGAGGTGGCAAAAGAGCGGGAAAAATTAGTCAGGCACGATGTGATGAGTCATGTGTATGCCTATGGGCAGCAATGTCCTAAAGCGGCTGGGATCATCCATTTGGGCGCAACCTCCTGTTATGTGGGAGACAATACAGATATTATTGTTATGCAGGAAGCTTTAAAGCTGGTACATGGAAAATTAGTGAATGTTATTGCTGAGCTTGCAAAGTTTGCGGATACCTATAAAGGGCTGCCGACCCTTGCATTTACCCATTTTCAGCCTGCACAGCCCACTACGGTAGGAAAGCGGGCTACGTTATGGCTACAGGAATTTTTGCTGGATCTGGAAGATTTGGAATACGTGATGGGAAGCTTAAAATTGTTGGGTTCCAAGGGAACAACCGGAACTCAGGCAAGTTTCCAGGAATTATTTGCAGGGGATCAGGAAACTATTGATAAAATCGATCCGATGATTGCAGAAAAAATGGGCTTTGCAGAATGTTATGCAGTGTCCGGTCAGACTTATTCCCGAAAGGTAGATACCAGAGTACTCAATGTCCTTGCAGGAATTGCAGCTAGCGCCCACAAGATGTCTAATGATATCCGTCTGCTGCAGCATTTGAAAGAGGTGGAGGAGCCTTTTGAGAAGAATCAAATTGGGTCTTCTGCGATGGCATATAAACGGAATCCTATGCGGAGTGAAAGGATCGCTTCTCTGGCCCGTTATGTGATGGTGGATGCGTTAAATCCTGCTATTACATCCGCCACCCAGTGGTTTGAGCGGACCTTAGATGATTCTGCCAATAAGAGGTTGTCCATCCCAGAAGGTTTTCTTGCGGTGGACGGAATTCTGGATTTGTGCCTGAATGTGGTGGATGGACTGGTTGTATATGATAAAGTAATTCACAGACATATGATGGCAGAGCTTCCATTTATGGCAACGGAAAATATTATGATGGATGCGGTGAAAAATGGTGGTAACCGTCAGGAGATGCATGAGAAAATCCGTCAGCTTTCTATGGAAGCAGGCAAGCATGTGAAAGAAGAAGGAAAAGAAAATAATCTCTTGGAGCTGATTGCGAAAGATCCAGCATTTAATCTGACACTGGAGGAACTGGAGCGTTCTATGGAACCTTCCAAATATGTGGGACGGGCTCCTCTTCAGGTGGAAAAATTCCTGGATCAGGCAGTGCAGCCGGTTTTGGAAGAGAATAAAGAAATTTTAGGTATGACAGCAGAGATTAATGTATAAGCGCTGTAACGTTTGAGATTCCCAAGGATGATAGGGAAAAAGTTTGGTATACAAAAAGTAATGCTCTAAGAACAAAGGGAAATGCGTGGAAGAAGGCGGTTTCCCTTTGTTTTGCGGTATTTTCAAAGATTAAATTTTTGCTTAAAATTTTAATTGATTAGAGGAAAAATGTATGTGTAAAAACAATTATTGAGAGCCGCCTTGCAGATGACGATAAGAAAGGGGATTTGTTGTTTTATGCAATCGAAAGGAAAGCGTGAAAACAGCAAGACTGATGTATGGTTAAGAATTTAAATTTAATGCTTTTGTATCGAATTCCGCATAATTAGCGAATTTCCTGTAAATACTGTAAACAGGAAAACTCTGTTATGGAAAAAGGAAGGAGAACAGCTATGAGCTTTTGTTTAAAAATTACGAATATCCATGCAAGGGAAATCTTAGATTCCAGAGGAAACCCTACGGTGGAAGCAGATGTGACAGTGGAAGCCACAAGCAATGGGAAAAAGACTACTGGCCGGGCCGCAGTGCCGTCAGGAGCTTCTACTGGGCAATTTGAAGCGGTAGAATTAAGGGACGGAGAACCTAGATATTTTGGGCTGGGCGTACAAAATGCAGTGAAACATGTAAATGACAAAATTGCCAAAGTATTGATTGGTAAAAATGCATTGAATCAGGTGGAAATCGATCGTATCCTAATTGCTGAAGATGGGACAGATGATAAAATTAATCTAGGTGCCAATGCCATGCTGAGTGTATCCTTAGCAGTGGCAAGGGCAGCGGCAAAGGCCATGGAGCTGCCGCTTTATCAATATTTGGGTGGCGCCAATGCCAAGAGGATGCCCGTTCCAATGATGAATATTTTAAATGGAGGCCGCCATGCAGATAATACAGTAGATTTTCAGGAATTTATGATTATGCCAGTAGGAGCCAAGAGCTATCAGGAAGGGCTGCGTATGTGTGCAGAGGTATACCACAACCTGAAAAAAATCTGTGAAAAGGAAGGACTTTCTACTGCAGTGGGCGATGAGGGCGGTTTTGCACCGGATTTACCGGATACTATCTCCGTGTTGGAGCTAATTACAAAAGCGGTGAAAGCCTCTGGGTATGTACCAGGAGAGGATTTTAAGATTGCATTGGATGCAGCAGCCAGTGAGCTTTACGACGAAAAAACAGGCTTGTATCATTTTCCAGGAGAATCTAAGATCAAAGGAGAAAAGGTTGCCCGCAATACCAGTGAGATGATTGAGTATTATACAGATTTAATTGAAAAATTTCCAATTATTTCTATTGAAGATGGTTTGGATGAGGAAGACTGGGATGGATGGCAGGCGATGACTGAACAGTTGGGTGATCGAATTCAGCTTGTTGGAGATGACCTGTTTGTGACAAATACCAAACGTTTGGATGCAGGTATCAAGCTTCGGACGGCAAATGCAATTCTGATTAAAGTAAATCAGATTGGAACATTGACAGAAGCAATGGAAGCTATTGAAACTGCCCATAAAAATGCTTATCGCGCTGTAATATCTCATCGTTCAGGGGAAACAGAGGATACCTTTATTGCTGATCTGGCAGTTGCGGTAAATGCCGGGCAGATTAAGACAGGAGCGCCTTGCCGGGCAGAGCGTACTGCAAAATATAATCAGCTTTTGCGTATTGAGGAACAGCTTGGGATTGTGGCAGAATATAAGAATCCGTTTAATAAATTTTAATTGTTTTGGACAAAAAGGGGCTGTGCACAAAAAAAGGTTCTTTCTGAACTTTGGGTATAAGCTATAAGATATTAGCTGGTGCCATACTGGCGCCAGCTTTTTTTATAATAATGCAGTGAGAGAGAAATCTTGACCTTTGGATAAAAATGCTAACTTACATTTTTTTTCGAGATTGACGAATCCGCTCCTGCCGTATACAATACGTTTGAGGACTTTGAATTTGTTGTTATTTCCTTCAACAAATCCAGAGCTTACTGATAAGGATATCGCATTCTTGACCGGAGTGATATCCTTTTTTATTCCATTGCAAAATGGTTCTATTTCGCTTGTCCCATACTTTTCCAGATATTCATCCAGTTTTTCTTCGTTACTCCCCATCAACAATGAATGGAATTCTTTGAACATGGTTTCAACTTTTTCGATGGCAGGATAAAGGCTTTTTATCTGACCGATATATTCTCCGATTACGGAATCACGTTTTGTTTTGGGATTGCAGGTCAATATATATTTGAGCAGATCCATTCTGCTGATCACGGTCACTCCGGGCGGCAGCACCCATTCCATTGTTGTTTTGGCATTAAACGGGGTTCTGTCCGGAAAGTTGTTTTTTCCGATAAGGTAAATATATTTTGCAAGTTTTTTATCAGATTCTTTATAATCATGCTGCCGCTTGATATAAAAATAAATTGTTTCATTGCTGCATCCGTCCAGCATCATTTTGTAAATGATATTCAGCCAGGCGTTCATGGATGATTCCCGTTTTTTGTAATTGGCAGGATGCCCCAGGCTGTCGATATCCTCCTGTGTCATGAAAATATATTTCTTTGCCGTCGGCGGCGCTATCCCGAAAGCCTCTGCCACCTTTTTTATCCGGGGTTTTTCCTGCCCGTTCCAATAATCCTGTATATCTCTGATCAATTGCTGTTTTTTTCCCGTGTCTTTTCCTGATGCTGATATTGTGCCGAATTTAAATCATGCTTTTTGTTATCATAAGCAATTACATTTCCACTGGGATCCACTGGCGGGGCGTTGTCATAATGAAGGCTTTCCAGAAAAGAGCCTTCCGGTGTTTTTTCTTTTAATATTTTTTCTGGAGCCTTTTCCGATATATTCCCATCTTGAATATATATTTGGGGCGGCATCTCTTCCTTGAAAATATCCTTCATATATCCAAGAAGATTCTGCAGCAAATGGAAACGGTCTGCCACCTGGACACAGCCAGGGAGCGCCTCGCTGATCGCAGAAGCATATGCGCTTGCCCTGTCCCTTGCAACAAGCCGTACTTTATTATGTGATTTCAGCCATTCTTTTAATGGCCCTCCATCACGCCCGCCAAGCAGGGCAATCAAATGATGGTCCCGAAAATCATAAATGGCGGTCGCATATGTCTGCCCCTTTCGGATAGCGACATCATCAATGCCAATCTCTTCCACATCCAGATATTCCCCTTCCCGACATGTCGGTATCCGGGGGAAACTGTGCTTTTCCCCCGCATGGTGGGGGAGCCTTTACAGCCCCGCCTTACTGTCTTCCGCTTCCGGCATATCTGTATATTACGCCATCCGGGGCATATATCCCCGGCATTCTGTGTGGGACAGGCGCTGCTTCCCCCGCATTATAGGGGAAGTGGGGGGTTAGCGTCCCCCTTTGTGCTGGCGTCGTTCCAGGCGTTCGGCAGTCAGCACATCCAGCAGCTTTTCAAGGGTCACGTCGTTTATGCCTGCGCAGTTCTCACGCATATAGAGGTAAATGCCTTCTTCCGCTATGCCCTCACAGGCCTTTTTGTCCTTGCAGACCGCAGCCGCCTCACCCACGTCAAGCGGCGGGAGGTCTAATGCCTTAATGATATCAGCGGTGGAGAGTTCCAATGCCTGGGATGCTGCCAGAATGTTAAAAATGCCCCCAAGGCACTGGCCTTTTTCCAAACGCTGGTAAGCAGATTTAGAAACGTCCAGTAAGCTGGCTACATAAGATTGTGTGTAGTCCAGTTTTTTGCGTTGCTGCCGGAACCGTCCTGATAACTGTTCCCTGATTTGTTCTTCATTTACATGTATTTTATTCTTTGCCATATGCAATGCCTCCATATGGCGCGCGCCATGTCTTTCTCTTATTTTGATTTTGGAACAATGAAAAACCCCACAGTTGCAACTGTGGGGGTCCGCTGCCAGCCGCATTCCCGGGGTTCCCGGGAATGCGGCTGGCAGCGCTTTATTAAATTTTTCTTAATTTTAAGCCCGGGCACTTGACATATTTCCATTTTTATGCATATATTAATGGACAATAAATAAATTTATTCAAAGATAAGGAGGGGCGTGGGGCGTAGCCCCAGGAAACTGTTTTTGCGTATGCAAAAACAACCAGCCAGCAGAAAGTATTTTTGAAATTTATAAGGCGGGACAGGAAAGCAGACAGTAAGAGGGTGGTTCCGTGCCCCTCTTTTTTTGTATGCCCTATGGGCTCCGTCGGCATGTGCCCTGGGCGCATTCCCGTAGCTTTCCCATTGGCTGCATAGAATAGATTCGGATGGCATGGGAAATGAACCCTATGGCATCCACTGCCATTCCATGGTATAATGCAAAGAAAAACAAAGAAAGGTGGTAGTTATCATGAAAACACGTGAAAACTGCAAGAAGTGGGTGCGGGGCGTAGCCCTTGCGGTTGCCCTCTCGCTGGCGGCAACCGCCGCCCCCGTCCTGCCGTCCCAAGCGGCATCAAAGAAAGTGACGGTTTCCGTCAAGTCCCCCAAGAAAGGGGTGAAGCTGTCAGGCTCCAAGCTGACAATCCACAAGAAGGGCAAGGTAGTCCTGACAGTGAAGTCGGGCAAGTCCAACGTGACGAAGAAGGCAACCGTCAAGAGCTCGAATAAAAACGTACTCATGTTTGGGAGTGGGGGAACGGTAATCCCCAAGAAGAACGGCAAGACAAACCTTACCGTGTCCTACAAGGGCGCAAAGAAGAAGCTGTCAGTCACAGTGGCTGGGCATAGCTGGAAGGCGCACAAGGCAACGAAGACAGTCAAGGTTCCTGGACGAAAATGTGTATGCGGCAAAGTATTCCCGCTTGAAAAAAAAGATTGTGAAAAATGTAAAAAATATTGTTGGTATGGCAAAGATGGTTATTGTGGTTGTAAGGGAGCAGAACATACAAGAAATCATATCTTGAATGACGAACCAAACAATTACCAAAACATATCTGTGAAAAAGAAAACGACATACATTGACTATTACTTATGCGCTTGCGGTGAGAAAAAGACCGCAAAAGAAGCGAAATAGGATAGTTCTTAAGCAGGCTGTGCAGGAAGAAGGATTCTTGCATGGCTTGTTTGCTATACAAAAATTTATCGGCAGAGCATCGCAAAACCTCTGGGAACTGACGGGTAGGGATTTAAGAACTGTGTCAAAAGGAGTTCTAGGGGGTGGGGGAGACTGTCCGAAAACTCGGATAATTTAACCTAAAGAAATAAAGATTGATACGCTCTTGTGAGTGTTCAATATAAATTAAAATTGTACATTGAAAACTGAATAAAGTACACAGAAAATCATGCATCTATGGCTCAAATATAGTATAATGGAAGCTGAGAAAAATTTATTCCGGGGTGAATTGAAATGCCGTATGTTTCAGGTTTTAACAGGGATCAGCTGATGTATTGTTCATGGGATGCATTTGTAGATAAAGAAAGTATTGCAAGGATCATTGATGCGTTTGTAAATCATCTTGATATAGAAAAGTACGGTGTAAAACCTGTAGCAGCAGAAGGCCGTCCATCTTACGATCCTAAAAGCCTTTATAAGGTTTATATTTATGGAAGCAGAAAGGGTATCCGCTCCTCACGAAAACTGGCAGAAAGCTGTAAAGTAAATCTTGAAGTGAAATGGATGACCGGCGGTGTGGAACCTGATTTTCGTACCATTGCAGATTTCAGGAAAGACAACATAGACAGCCTGAAAGAAATTTTTCATGAATTCAACCGGCGGATTTCCAGTGCAGTGGAATGGGGATTTGCTTCTGTTGACGGGACAAAGATTCAGGCGAATAATGCAAAGGATAACAACTTCACCAAAAATAAGCTGGATGACAGGATCAAATGGCTGAATGGCCATACAGATGAATATCTGCGGATTCTGAATGAAATGGATGAGCAGGAAGAAGCAGATGGAATTCCTGGGGAACTGACAAGAGAAAGTCTTGAGACTAAGTTAAAAGAGGCACGGGAGAGACTTGCCAGATATGAAGGTTATCAGAAACTGATGGAAGAAACGGGGGCATCCCAGCTTTCCATTACAGACGCAGACGCAAGGCTCATGAAAAATAAAAATGGTTTTGCAGTAGCATATAACCCACAGACGGCGGTAGATTCTGAAACGCATCTGATTCGTGACTTTCAGATGACCAATCAGGTAACTGACCATGGATTACTGGGAAGTGCCATGCAGGGAATAAAGGATTCCGATCCGGAAAAAATCATAGAAGCAGTGGCTGATAAAGGTTATGAAGCTACGGAAGATATGGCAGAGTGTCTGGAAAAGGGTATTATCCCACATGTCATAGCGGATGATGGAAAAGATGGTTACGAAATAGAAATACCTTATGAAGAAGCAGAAGCTGATACTGCCGGCACGGCTCCTGAAGAACTGAAAAAAGCACTGCACGCAGGCAGGATTCCGGAAGCTTATGCAGAAGTGATACAGGATATGAGGGTGGAAACAGTCCGGCGTAAAGTGGTGGATGAAAAACAGGAAAACAGCAGCGTGTATGGAAGCCCTGAGGAAATGCTGGAAAAGGCAAAAGAAGGTTATTTTGTTAGAGATCCTGAGAGAAACATGGTATACTGTCCGGCAGGAGAAATCCTGAGACAGAAAAGTATAAAGAAAAACGGGAACATCCGCTATTCTAATAAAAATGCCTGCAGGCACTGTCCAAGGCGTAATAAGTGTTATAAGGGAAAAGGTGAATGGAAAGAGACTGACTTTAGCAAAGACCAGCTGATAAAACCCTGTAAGGACTGGCTAAAGGCAGAAGGAAAGAAGCCAGAAGAAACGAAAGCCAATGAAAAATGGCATTATGAAAAAAGAAAGGTTGTAAAGTTTTTTCTGAAACCAAACAAGGAAAAGATGCGCCAAAGAATGTGTTTATCGGAGCATCCGTTTGGGACAATAAAACGAGCGATGGGAGCCACTTATTTCCTACTGAGGGGGATGCGAAAAGTGGCTGGAGAGTTTGCGCTCTTCTGTCTGGGGTATAATCTTGAACGGGCGAAAAATCTTCTTGGATTTCAAAAAATGATGGAATTGATGGAACAGGCATAAGCCTCTTTCTTCATACTGTGTATTTTATTCAGTTTTCAATGTCACAGAAGAAGGAAAGGGGCTAAATTTATGCCTAAAAATCTAGTTTTCGGACAGGCTGGGGGGGCGGCCGCAGGCCGCACTACAGAAATTTGTTTATTGCCATTGAAATATATTTCCTGCAATGAACAGTACAGGAACCGTCCGTTCGCACAGCCGACCCGCCGCCCTGTTAGGAACCGTCGCTCTGTGCGTCCGCAAGCGGAACACTGGGTAATCAAAAAAGCACACCCAAGGAAAAAGTTTAACTGGGAACGGAAGGTTGATGGTTTCCCGGTTACATATCTTTCAGGACAGCAGTAAAGGGATATTCCAGTTTCATGTTAGAATACCCCTTCTTTTTTCTGTATTGCAATGTCATACCAAGGCTCTTTCAATTGTAGTAAATTAGTAGTAAATTGAATGTTTTCTTGTGCTTAAAATCCCCTTAAATCCAGTGTTTTAGGGGTGTTCAGAGATAATCAATGTACTTTTATAATACAAGTTTTTTCTATGAAATATAACAATATTGTAGTGTAGGTGCCAAAATTAGACAAAATAATACAAATTTTTTTGATAATATTAATATCTCTGTATATTATTTTGATTGCGAAAGGTGTGCGTTTGATATGGGACATGATTATGAATTTGATGTTGCAATCTCATTTAAAAGTGAAATGGAAGAACAGGCAGCAAAGATAGCAGAATATTTGAAAAGGGATGGATGGAAAGTTTTTTTTGCACCAGTGAAGCAGCAGGAACTTTTATCGGAAAATATTCATGGCAAATTATATGATTTGTATAAAAATAAATCACTGTTAAAGCTATTATTGATTTCAGAAAATTATTTAAGTGGTGAATGGACATCTTTAGAAATGCGAATGGCTTTGAAAAGTACAATAGATGATAGAAAAAGGTTGTTGATTGTTAATTATACAGAGATGAATTTACCAGGAGAAGTGGGAAAGTTACAATATATGGATGGCAATGGATTGCATGAAGACGAAGTTGCAGTAATTGTGACTGAAAGATTAGAGAAATATTTGTTACATAAATCCATGGACTCAAGTACAAAAGAGAAGCGTTCTAATCGGGAAGGTACATCGGCAAGTATTACAATTAATCATGGAATTATAGCTGGAGATTACGCCAATTTCGGAAATATTCAATTATGAGGGAAGATATGGGATTAGAAGAAATGAATTATCAGGAAAAGATAGATGAAGAAATAGAGTGTCAAGAGGAAAATGAAATTGAAAAAGAAGGAATGAAAAAAGAGAAACAAAATGGAAAGGTGAATGACAACAAAGAAGAGATATTTCATTTTAAACAGGATGAAGAAAGTAAAAATATAGTCAACCAATATAGAATTATATTTAATCATGGTATTTATGCTGGGGACCATGCTAATTTTGAGCAAATTGAAATAGATGGTGGAAAATCAAAAAAGCAAAATATGACAGAAAGCAGTATTTTTACAGATGAAGGTTGGATGAGTAGGTGGATCGATGAAAATTATGAAACATATTCTGTTGCTTTAATAATAGCATGCGCTGTGTTCGATTGCTTACCATATGATTGGATTGTAGAGGCAGCTGACAAATTATATTTCAGTTTTCACACAAAGGGTGTGCAGGAAAAACCTAGAAATATCAGCATGCATCTCTTAAAAGAATTTGGTGCTGAGGTTGTAACAGGAGAGGTAAATACATACACAGGAAAAGTAAAAGTAGATATCATACGGTTGATGGAAGAACAATATCAGGAAAAAATTTTGAAACATATTTGGCGAGAATGTCCGCAGCTACGTGATAAAATAGTTTTGTGGCTGAAAAAATATTGTATCGGGAACCGTATTTCTATGGCAAAACGGGCGATGAAAATTATGGGGTCGTTAGCCTATTGGGATTATTTTTATTTTTTAAATAGTATGATTAAAATGTTTTTGTATCATAAAGATATTTTGTCGGATATGGTGATTGCACAGGTTGTTGTAGCATTAAATGAACATGAGGAATACCGTAAAAATATAAATAATTTGATGCGGAAATGGAATAAAGAAAATAATGTTCATTGTCGTTTGACAAATTTTTTTATATGTGCAGAATTGAGGGACAAATGTGATATTTTAGAAGAGGCGATTTCTGTCTATATTGATGGCTTAAAAAGGGAATTAAGTGAGGGAAAACAAAAGGATTATTCAAAGAACATATATGAATTTTTTTTGTCTGGGATGCGGGCATATACTTTTTATAGAATTATGATTGAAAAAATATATGATCTAGCTTATGACACAGATACTTTAAGTGAAAAAGAAGAAATATGCCAGCTATTTTTAATGTTGTTTGCAGTGGATGTAGATGTAATGGAAACGGATCAGAAGGAAGATGCACTTTTTATTAAATTGTGTTTTGTGGATGATTGTAATTACAATATCAAATATAAAATTGCAGATTTATGGAGATTAGTGTGGAATTGCAGAAGCTGTAGACAGATATTTTTGCATTTGATGAGCAGATATGAAATAAATATGAAGAAATACAAAGATAACCATAGATTAGAATGCTTTGTAAAAAATGTATTTGGAGATATTTGTACAACAGAGATCCAAGAGGATATCTGCAATAAAATACGTAGGAGGACAAAATAATGAGTGAATTTGTACTGTCAGATGGGGCATTTCGTCTGGGAATCATGGAAAAGGTGCCAATGCCAAAGGAAGGAGAATGCTTTTTACTGTATCAGGATGGAGCAGGCAAGGATGATAGTAAGGTTATAAATTATGGTATTAAATATTCTTCAACGGAAATAAGGCGTGGAAAATATAATAAAAAAGCTGTTATTTCTCTTCGACCGTGTGTCATTCGCCATGACCAAAAAATGATTTTAGAAAATGAAAATTTTTATTTTGATGTATCTGTTAAATTATCATGCAGCTTAGTAGATGTGCGGACATTTTTCTTTATTGATAATTGTCCAGAAGAAGAGGAAATACATAGTATAATCCGGGCAGCTATCAAAAGTTTTGATGGAGAATGGAATATTACACAAAGTCATAAGGCGCAGGGGAAATTAGAAGAAAGCCTTACAAATAAATTAAATTCATATTCAGGGATGAAGTTTAGAAGCGAGGTTAGTGTTACACCAGATAAAGATGCAGCTAAAATGGTGAAATCTAATGTAGATACAGAAGTAGAGATACATGTAAATAAAAATATAACAGATGAAAAAATATCAAAAAATCAGCAAAAGATAAGGATTATGGATAGCGAGAATGAAATAAAGGAAAAGCAGATTCAGGAGCTTGCAGCAATGATGGCGAATTTTGGAATTATGGGTCCTGTTGTCAATGAGTATCTTCAGGGTAATATGAGTGGAACAGATTTATATGACCGCATTATACAAGCCAAGACAAATGATCTTAATGTTCTGACTACAACAGCACAAGGGGAATTTTTAACAGATAAGGAGATTGTAGAAAGACTAAATGAGATCATGGCTGATAAGAAATATTTGCCAGTAGGAACAGAGAGAAAAGTATCAGAAAAAGTTATAGAGAAAAAAGAGATGCAAGAAAAAGAGATAGAGGAAAAAGCAGTAGAAGAAAATATTGGAATAGAATCAATTCCTCTTTCGGATGGTGATTACTTATGAAATATTATTATGGAGCATGGCAGAACTTTTATCATTTGAATTGGCCAATAAGATTTTTTTTTGAATGGTTGATGTTTTTGGCAATATTAGTGGCTGTCATAAAGTTATTGGCAGTAATTGGAAGAAAAACAGGATTGAGGAAGTATATTATTATAGGAACTGTCTGGATTACAAAAGAAATTGTTTATTTGGTTGGACATACGAAAAACTGGGCGGTTGATGCAGATAATAGAATTAGCAGTTGGGGAGAAAAAAGAATAATTTCTCAAAAAAGAAATATGCATCCCCGCTTGAAAGTAGGTCTTTGTATTGGCAGTGTCATTTTGTATATCTTGGCAATTTTTGTGGATTTGCCTTTTTCAAAGGTTTTCGAAGATTATTATTTGCAGGAATTTGCAAATATAAAATCTTTTTTCCAACAAGGGGAGGTTTTTTTATCTCAGGGATATGAAAGTTATCCGCCATTATTTGTTGAAGAAGAAGTACAGGAAACTATGGCAGATGATGAGGTAGAAGAAGAGCCTGAAGCAGATGATGCAGGTATTTCCCTTAGATTAAACGAAGAAGGGCAGGCTGGCGCTAATATTCGTGAGGAGCCTTCTATGGATGGAGCAGTGGTAGAAAAGGTATGGGAAGGTTTAGAGATTATTTATCAGGGCCAGTGGGAAAATGATGGAGAAAGATATTGGCTGGAAGTTTACTGTCCAGAAAAAGATGCATATGGGTGGATTAGTGGAAGATTGATTGATAGTGATCAATTGCAGGAAATTATATCAGTATCTAATTAAAGGAATAGATTAGCCTTCCGTACTAAAAAATAATTTTTCCCCACAACCAGAAAATTCTTGAAAAATATCCCCAGATATGATACGATAAAAAAAGTTGTGGACAAGAAAGTCACAGGAGGTACGAAAAATGGCAGTATTGAAGACAATTTTAACTGTAATATTTATTTTAGTAAGTATTGTGCTGACAGTTATTGTTTTGATGCAGGAAGGCAAATCCGCAGGGCTTGGGACAATCAGTGGTGCAGCAGACACATACTGGGGAAAGAACAAAGGACGTTCCAGAGAAGGAATGCTGGTGAAAATTACCAGGGTATTGGTTGCTCTGTTTTTGATTATTGCAGCTGTATTGAATATTGGAAGTTTTTAAGCATAGCCTGTCAATAGGAAGGCATATTCCACGTAAGAGACTGTCGGTTTTCGGCAGTTTTTTCACTTTATAGGAATATAGGAGAATTTTATGGACAAAAAATTATTGGAAAGCAGAAAGAAAATGATATATGAATTCATCTGCAGTGACCTTTATGTACCGATGAAGGTGAAAGAGATGGCTGTTTTGATGGATGTGCCAAGGGAGGACAGGGGGGATTTACAGCAGATACTTTCAGAGTTGGTGGAAGAGGGAAAGATTGAGGTCTCAAAGAGAGGCAAATATACGAAGTCAGAAGGAAAATTTCTGTGGGGCATATTTACCGGAAATGTTCGGGGATTTGGTTTTGTCACAGTGGAAGGGGAACCAGAGGATATTTATATTCCAGAAGATGAGATTCATGGAGCGATTCATGGGGATAAGGTGCAGGTGACCCTGCTGCCCAAAAAGGCCGGATCTGGGAGACGCCGGGAAGGAACTGTTGTAAAAATACTGGAGCGGGGAATGACCCGGGTGGTGGGAACTTTTCAGAAAAGTAAGAATTTTGGCTTTGTAGTGCCAGATAATATTAAACTGGGCCAGGATATTTTTATTCCCATTGAACAATCAAAAGGAGCAGTAGACGGGCATAAGGTTGTGGTGGAAATTACCGATTATGGCAGTAAAAAGAGAAAACCTGAAGGAAAAGTGACAGAGATTATCGGACATATCAATGACCCAGGAACCGATATCATGTCAATCATCAAAGGGTATGAGCTTCCTGTGGAATTTCCTCCTAAGGCGCTAAAGCAGGCGGAAAATGTGGGAAAGCCTGTGAGTATGGCAGATATGGCAGGACGCAAGGATATCCGGGACTGGCAGATGGTTACCATAGATGGAGAAGATGCCAAGGATTTGGATGATGCGGTATCTTTGACCAGGGAAGGGGAGCATTATCGACTGGGGGTGCACATTGCAGATGTGACCAATTATGTTCAGGAGCATAGCGCATTGGATGTGGAGGCATTAGAACGAGGAACCAGCGTTTATCTGGTGGATCGTGTGATTCCCATGCTGCCTCATCTTTTGTCAAACGGTATTTGTTCTTTAAATGCTGGGGAAGACCGGCTGGCTTTAAGCTGTATCATGATAATTGACAAAAAAGGAAATGTGATTGACCATGAGATTTCAGAAACTGTAATCCAAGTGGATCGGCGCATGACCTATACCAGTGTGCGGAAAATATTGAAAGAGAAAGATGAGAAGGAACGGGAAACCTACAAGGAACTGGTTCCCATGTTCGAAGGAATGGAAGAGCTTGCCGCTATTTTATGGGAAAAGCGTAGAAAGAGAGGCTCCATCGACTTTGATTTTCCAGAAACGAAGATTATGTTGGACAAGTATGGAAAACCATTGGAAATCAAGCCCTATGAGCGGAATGTAGCCACTAAGATTATTGAAGATTTCATGCTAATTGCCAATGAGACAGTGGCACAGGATTTTTTCTGGCAGGAGCTTCCCTTTGTGTATCGTACCCATGATACACCAGATCCAGTGAAAATCCAAAAGCTTGGCCTGCTAATCAATAATTTTGGCTATTCCATCCGAATCGGCCAGGAGGAAATTCATCCTAAGGAATTGCAGAAGCTTTTGGAAAAAATAGAAGATACACCAGAGGAAGCATTAATCAGCCGTTTGACGCTGCGGTCCATGAAGCAGGCAAAATATACTACGGACAATACAGGACATTTTGGTCTTGCTACTCAGTATTATTGTCATTTTACTTCGCCAATCCGCCGTTACCCGGATTTGCAGATTCACCGGATTATCAAGGAAACCTTACGAGGAAAAATGACGGAAAAGAGGATTTCCCATTATGAGAGTATCCTGCCAGAGGTTGCGGCCCAGTCCAGTGTACGGGAGCGGCGTGCAGAGGAAGCAGAACGGGAAACCGATAAGCTGAAAAAGGTAGAGTATATGTCAAATCATATCGGAGAAACCTTTGAGGGAGTGATTTCCAGTGTGACATCCTGGGGGATGTACGTGGAGCTTCCCAATACAGTGGAAGGAATGATACATGTAACCAATTTAAGGGATGATTACTATCATTATAACGAGGCAGCCTATGAGCTAGTGGGGGAAGCTACAGGAAAGCGTTATAAACTGGGACAGAAACTGCAGGTTGTCGTTGCAGAAACAGATTTGTTTCTGCGCACCATAGATTTTGTTCTGCCAGAGGATGCAGGGGCTTTGGGTTTGGATGTGGAGCCAGAAGATCTTAGACGTGATCAGACAGAGCAGCTCTAGAAGGAACAATCTATGTTTCGCAATTGCTTAGTTTTGGTATACAGGAAAGGAAAAACCTATGGGAAAAGAGAGTAAAAAATTGATTGCCAACAACAAAAAAGCATTTCATGATTATTTCATAGAGGATAAGTATGAAGCGGGCATCAGCCTGGCAGGGACAGAGGTGAAGTCCTTACGTATGGGGAAATGCTCTGTGAAAGAGTCATTTATCCGCATTGAAAATGGAGAGGTTATCATATATGGGATGCACATCAGTCCTTATGAAAAGGGAAATATTTTTAACAAAGACCCTCTTCGCCCTCGGAAACTTTTGATGCATAAATATGAAATCAATAAGATTGCCGGAAAAATGGCGGAAAAAGGATATACCGTAGTACCGCTGCAGGTGTATTTTAAGGGAAGTCTTGTAAAAGTGGAGATTGCCCTGGCACGAGGGAAGAAGCTCTACGATAAACGTCAGGATATTGCCAAAAAGGATATGCGTAGAGAATCGGAGCGGGAGTTTAAGGTAAAGAACCTGTATTAGAGAGAAGAAGTTATTGACGATATTTACCTGCACTGGATGTTAAGTAAAGGAAAAGGTATGACGAAATAATAATAGAAGAATTTGGTAGATGCAAAAGTTAATAGAACAGGAAAGTGCAGGTGTTCCTATGAATATGTTAAAAGTTAGTACGAAAAGTAATGCTCACAGTAATTATAAAACCCAAAGTGTTTTTGCAGGAAATTTGCCAGGGCTTCATAACAGTATGCTCAAAAGTGCCCAGGAAAAAATGGAGCGTCAGCAAAAGGCCGGAAATGAGATTGCATTTTGGGAAAAGCAGAAAGAAAATCTGAAAAGCAAAGAGTGTGGAACAGTAGAAGAAATTGCTAAAAAATTAGAAATGTTCCATAATTATGAGGATGAGATTGCAGCCGTAAAAGCGGCTTATAATAACGAGCAAATGTCCCATCTTTTAGATGAAGCGGAAGAACAGGGCGAGAGAAACGCAAAGGCAGCAGAGAAGCTAGAGCCAAAGACACCGGAAGAAAGACGGGAAGAGATGGCAGAGGAAGCTCTGGGAACAGAAGACGAAGAAGGCGTTTTGGAAGAGATTATGGAAGACATGTCAGAATCCATCGAAGAGGTTCAGGAAGGATTACAGGAATCCCAGGAGCAGCTTTTGGAGGAAATGCCAGAGGAGCAGGCTTCCAATCTGACAGAGCAGCTTGAAAAGCAGACAGAGAGGATCGAAGAGGCGTCTGCGGAATTGAAAAATTTACAGAATGTGTCCCAGCAGGAGAAGCGGGGAAGAGTATATCAGGCGTTTGATGTGAGAGTATAACCTTTTGTGTGTATTAGGTAACCGTTATCACGGGGGGCTTCCTAGGATGTTGGAAGCCCCCGTATCAATGACTGAAAATAAAAAGAACAATCAAAAGGGAAGAAGAACATGAGAAAAATATTAGATTTTATACTTGTAATTGTTTCATTGGTAGCAGCAGTTTTTGTGTTCAGTGGATGTAATGTGGAAGGAATTTTGTTGAAAATGAATCAGCCGGAGGCTGTCAGCAGCAAGGAAATAGAGGAAAATCCAGGTGTCTTGTATATGGGATATCCTGCTGGTGAGGGAATTGAGGAAATCCACAGCCAAGCAGAGTGGGAAGAAGTGTTAAATGATGTGGATTATGTGGTTGTAAAGCCAAAATCTATACATAAAACCAATGTATACAGCCTGGCAGAATGGGCGGATACCTTTAAGAGACGGAGAAATGGAGCCATTGGGAAACAGAAAGCGGCTGTAAAACAGGCGCCCTTGGATGTCTCTTTGGATTATGTTCCTTATTATGTATTAGAGCTGGAAGATGGAAGCCATATTCTTGCCCAAGTTAGCCAAAATACGGCAAAACAAATAAAAAAGGGAAAGTTAGATGCACTTCCAGTTGGCAGAAAGCATGGTTTTCCCAAGGAGCGAAAAACCTACTGGCACCGATCTGTGAAGAATACCAGGCATCCACAGATTATATTTGGTATGCCATTGATAATGAGTGGCAGGAAAAGCATTCCTTTGAGATTTTGATTGGAAAAGCTGCTGTTGCGGTTGTATTTTTCTTTGTGTTAGCAGTGATTTTGGAGTTGCTGGCAGATAAAATTTTTGGGAAAACAAAGGAAAAAAATAGATAGAAAAATAAAAGCCTTCTTCTTGACAAAACCAGAATGATATGTTTATAATGAACAAAGGCGAAGCAACATCAACTAAACCAGGGGTTGTACTGGTTTCGACGGGGGTTGTGCAGCTATGGAAGCCATTGGCGGCTCCTGACCGCCTCATCAACGGGAACAATAAATATAAACGCTGAAGATAATTTAGCAATCGCTGCCTAGTTGCAGCAGTCGGCCTTAGATCACCCACAGTTTAAGTAACCGGCTTCGACGATGTGGGAAACGACATATCCTAAGCTTTGCGGATATGGGCGTATCATGAAGCTACTAAAACCGAAAGCCTGTCATTCGGCGTTCGGCAGAGGGAATGAGAAAGGAATGACTGTAATGGGAGATGCCATAGTGAATTGACTTTCGGACAGGGGTTCGATTCCCCTCAGCTCCACTTAAACGTATTAAGTCGAACTCTGTATATGAAATCATTATATACAGGAATATGTTCTGTAATTGAACCGTTACCCATTTGCAGGACAAGCGGACGGACAATCACTGTATCATTTTTTTCTTTTGTGGAAATCCTTGCCCCCGGTTCTGTATCTCTTTTCACTTATTCTGTATCTATGCGTTAGGCTATAATTAAAGGGGCGGGTGCAAAAGTAAAAAAGAAAGGCTCTGCTGTCATCACAGTAAAAGTGAAAGGCAGTAAGACGTTGCGCTGTAAAGTTACTGTGAAAGACACTCGCAAACCTGTAAGCAATAAACCTGTAGCATGTCAGCATAAATGAGTAAAACATTATGTAAAAGAAACTGTGACATACGATGCCCTCTGATGTGCTTGTGGATAGATATTTGAAAATTCTCAAGATTGGCAAAAACATCATGTGGAAGCTGGTATGAACCGTGAATATGGACATGGTAGCTGCTTTGAGACCCCAATCACTAAAACAATTACAAAATGTGATTACGAATATTGTGAGAAATGTGGTGTTCGTAAGTAAATAAAAGGGGCTGTCGCAAAGTCATCAAATTAGATGATTGAGCGATGCCCTCGCTCTATAGCGGTTCATCCGATATAGAATCCCTTTTTTTGCTCAGGATATTTTCATAGGATTCCTGACGCTTCTCTAAAAAACTCTTGGAAATGTACAGCCGCTTGTTCCCTTTGGCACGGGTGCATTTCTCTTTATGTGGACAGCCTGTACAGTCTTCACATCCATACACCGTTACTTCCGATTCATAGCCATTTTTCATAAGTCTGTGATTTTATGTATGGTTTCTGATTGACACTTCTCAGATGCGTATATGCTTCTTCACTTTCATACCCGGAATCCGTTGCTACACTTGGATAACGGAAGCTTAGGTTCTCTTTCATTGTCTTTCAAAAAGGAACCAACGTCCAGACATTATTCTGGTCCTGAAAAATATCTGTTGCCACGATATATTCACTGTCTACTGCAATCTGTACATGATACCCTGGCTTTAACTGTACGTTTCTCATATGATTATCTTTCATGCGAATAAAGGTTGCATCAGGATCGGTTTTACAATAATTATTTCTCCCCTGAAAGCTTGCCGTATGCCAGTCATAAATGGTCTGACGTTCCAAAAAACGACGAAACAATTCCAGATGCCTTTGGTTTCGGGTTTTGCGTTTTCCCTTTCCGTGCGTTGGTACAGAATATTGTACAAAATATTGACAATACTAAGGGTATAGAATATACTTTATTTAAAGGAGAGTAGTCATATGATAGCAACTAATTTTTCGAATGTAAGGAATAACTTCAAAGAGGTTTGTGATCGGGTTGTACATGATTCTGACATTGCTATAATTACGAGAAAAAACGATGAAAATGTTGTGCTCATGTCTCAGACGCAGTATGATAATCTGATGGAAAATCTTCATATAAGAGAAAGCAAAGCGAATTATGAGTGGTTAAAAGAGTCTATGAAACAGGCAGAGGATGGAAATCTTGTAAATTTTGAAGTGGAGGATTAATCTATGAATATATCTTTCACAGAAAATGCTTGGGAAGATTATCTTTATTGGCAGAAGATGGACAAGAAAATTGTCAAAAGAATAAATGAATTGATTAAGGATATAAAAAGAAGTCCATTTGAAGGTGTGGGGAAACCAGAACCACTAAAATATGATTTGGCTGGAAAGTGGAGCAGAAGAATAACGGATGAACATAGACTGGTATATCAAGTGGAAGGAAACAATTTAATAGTGTTTACTTGTAGATATCATTATTGATAGTTATAAGTTGATTAAGGAGCATTGACGTAAATCGTTAGTGCTTTTTCTTTTCGGGTAAGCTTCATCCATATGATGCAACAACTGTAGATAAATTACAAGGGATATTTTCACATTCGGATCGCAATACAACTCTTCACTATATCGGTATCTCACGAGAAGATGAAAAGAAATTATATTGTGTGCCGAGCATGGCATTAATCTTACTGGTGAAAGTCCAGTCACGGGTATTTACCGCCAAGTGTAGTGAACCACAAGTCGGTATCAGTAATGGTATGGATGGAGGAAGTGGTGTAGCAAAGTTCCCCCGCCTACGTACAGAAACTTGATAAGGCGATTAGGTGGGTAAGGTTGCAAATCAAATCGAAGCCCGAAAGGTAAACGTAAACCGAAGTTGTAAATCAAGAGGTTGTGGAACGAAAGATTAATGTCTTACCTCGGGAGACCCTACTCACATACCGAAAGGTATGGTCGAAAAAGGTTTGGAGAGGGAGTCAGATGAAGTCATAGTAGGTGAAAGCCGAAGGACTGAAACGATTTATAGTACAAATCGCTATGTTTAAAATAGTACATGAGCCAGAAATCGGATGGACAGGAAAAGTAGGAACGTAACCAAGGAATACTGGATATGTACGAATTTTAGGATAAGTCAGAGGAGTAACAACAGTGGAATTGATTGAAGTGACTTTATCAAAAGAGAACCTGAACAGAGCCTATAAAAAGGTAGTTGCCAACAAAGGTGCAAGTGGTGTTGATGGAGTTACCGTAGAAGAACTGGGGGTTTACTTAACTTAAAGATAGTATATACGTACAGCCTGCTGATACATTGCTTGCAGATACCCCGCAAAAACCAAACCATACAGAAAAGGAGTTTTTGCAGATGAAATCACTATTTGAATTTCTGCCACCCGTATGCAATGCTGTTGATAGCAATGGAGATAACGGGTATAATTATAATCACTTGGCATGAAATTGTCGAAAATTTGTCTTTTATCGGCTACAATAAAGGGATTAACTGATAAGGAGCATTGCCTATGAAATACAAGATACTGATTATTGATGATGAAGAAATGATATTATCCATGATGGAAAAATGTTTAGGAGAAGAATTTTCCGTATATACAGCGGAAAATGCAAAAAAAGCGTTAGAACTATTAAACGTAATACCAGATATTATATTGTTGGATATCAATATGCCAGAAATGGACGGATTGGAATTGTGCCAGCTTATCCGAGGGCATATATCCTGCCCGATTATTTTTTTGACAGCGCGGGTAACGGAACGGGATGTGATAAAGGGGCTGTCTGTGGGCGGGGATGATTATATTACGAAACCTTTTCGCATGGATGAATTATTGGCAAGAATTTCGGCGCACCTTCGGCGTGAAGAAAGAAAAGGCACAGCTGAAAATCTAAGGTTTGATGAAGAATTGATGATTGATTACAATAGCCGAACGGTATTTTATGGTAAGGAACAGTTAGACTTCTCAAATAAAGAATTTGAGATTATCCGTTTTCTTTCCCAAAATGCAGGCATGGTTTTTGACAGGGAAACTATCTATGAAAAACTTTGGGGATATCATGGCGAGGGCGATAGCATTGTAGTAAAAGAACATATCCGAAAGATACGGAATAAGCTGTCAGTTTATACGGATAAAAACTATATTGAAACAGTATGGGGAGTTGGTTATAAATGGGCAAAATAAAAACAAAGTCGCTTAGGACATCTATAGCAGTTACTTTTTTAGTTACGATATGTGTGACTGCCCTGTTATCGTCTATCACTATCTTTGCGGCAAACCAAGTGCAGCATGAAATATTAAAGAAACGGTATATGACGATAAATTCCCCTGATTTTCAGGTGGATGAGAACACAGGCAATTATATTTTGGATATTGATAACAACAATATCACATGGCAGCCTTTAAGCAGATGGGATACTGTCGCCTATTATGGTTCTTACGCTGCTATGGTTGGTCTGCCTGTTTTTTATATTGCTGTCGGGATTGGGGCGGCTGCGGCGGTATATTACCGAAAGAAGCTTCGGGAGCCTATCACACAGTTACAGAATGGCGTGGAAAGAATACAGGAGGATAATCTTGACTTTCACATTGAATATGACGGTGATGATGAGTTAGGGCGGTTATGCTGTTCTATGGAAAAAATGCGCAGGGAGCTTCGGCAGAAACACAAAGCGTTGTGGGAATCCTTAGAACAAAGGAAATTATTGAATGCTTCGGTATCTCATGATTTAAGAACGCCGATTACCGTCCTCAAAGGATATTTAGACTATTTAGAGAAAAATATCCCACAGGATAAGCTTACGGAAGATATGCTTTTCGATACGGTATCATCTATGCAGGGGGCGGTAAACCGTTTGGAGCTATATGTAAAGAGCGTTCGGGATATTGAGAAGATTGAAAATATTGAAATTGAAAAACGGTCTGAAAATGTGAAACTATTATTGAATGAATTAAGAAGCAATGTGCAGCAGCTTACGGGGGATAAAGAAATCATTATTTCAAATAACATTACGATAGACAAAATTCAAATAGATAAGGGCGTGTTTTTTCGGATTTTAGAAAATCTCCTGCAGAACGCATTAAGATATGCGGAAAAACAAGTAAGCATAAACCTTTCACACAAAAAAGATTTTCTCATTCTTACGGTAAAGGATGACGGGAAAGGTTTTTCAGCGGCAGATTTGGAAAAAGCAACCACTGTATTTTACAGTAATGATAAGGAAAAACAGCATTTTGGTATAGGCTTAAGCGTATGTAAGATACTTTGTGAAAAACATGGCGGTTTATTGTATGTCGGAAATCAGAAAGAAAAGGGGGCATGTGTAACCGCCAAATTGAAAATTTTTTAATATCCTTTTCGGAAAATTGGCTTTTCTCTTATAAAATCTCCTTACAACACAAGTAAGGAGGTTTTTGTATTTATGGAAATTGTAATAAGAAATCTTTCCAAAAACTATGGAAAAAAGACAGCCCTTGAAAATGTATCCGTTACAATCCATTCTGGAATGTACGGGCTTCTTGGGCGCAATGGCGCAGGGAAAACAAGCCTTATGAAAATTTTGGCGACACTATCAGAAGCGTCAGGCGGGGAAATCAGTATGAATGGTATCCCAATCAAAGAAACAGGTAAAATACGGGAAATCGTAGGTTATCTTCCGCAGGATTTTTCTTTTTACAGAGGTATGAGTGTTTATGGCGCAATGGATTACCTTGGGCTGCTGTCGGAAATTCCAGATAAAATCCGAAGAGAAAGAATATTGGCATTACTTGAACAGGTAAATCTAAAAGAAGATATGAGGAGGAAAGTAAAGGCTTTATCGGGAGGGATGAAAAGACGGCTGGGGATTGCACAGGCGCTGTTACATAACCCGCAAATCCTTATTGTTGACGAACCGACAGCAGGGCTTGACCCAGAGGAACGTATTCGTTTCCGAAATTTGCTAAGTGAATTTGCAGAAGACAGGATAGTGATTCTTTCCACCCATATTTCTTCGGATGTTGAATCGTGTTGTGAAAATATAGGAGTATTGAACGATGGGAAAATGATATGGAATGGCAGCACGGAAGAACTGGTGGGACAGGCAGAGGGAAAAGTTTACCTTATTTCAGCGGCAAAAAAGCAGGATAAACAGATCAAGGAAAAGTATGCTGTCTTAAATATCATTTCTTCACAGTCAGGCACACAGTACAGGGTATTGTCAGACGTGGAGCCAGAAGAAAAATATGTGCTTCAACCCCCTACGTTGGAAGATGGGTATATGTATCTGTTAAGCCAGACTTAAGGGAGGGATAGAACGATGAAGTTATATTTTAAAGAGTGTAAAAAGATTGCAGCAAGCGTGATTTATTATTTCTTTATCGCTATTTTGGCATTTAGCTGGTTCCAGAATTTTCGGGGAGTGACAAAAACAGAAATCAATTGGGAAAAGGGTATTCCTCCGGCAGATATAGGTTTTGAACGCTCATTACTGTCCAAACCATCCGAGGAGGATGATTACTTTGGCAGTAAAGTTTCAGAGGATGACCCAGCGGCAATCATGATGGGCGTTACAAGGGCGTTACTGTCAGAATATGAAAGCAATCGTTACGCCACATATCCCCTTGGATACTATAAAGCGATTACGCTTAGCGATGATGAGCAAAAACGTGTACTTGAAATACTTTGTGAAATAACGGGATTGACGGAAGAACAATTAAAGGATTTGCCAGAAGATTATTTTCCAGCAGTCACAGGCACAATTATTTCCTTTGACGCAATGAGTGTTGATGAAAAAGGAAATTTGAATACGGTGATGGGAAATAAGGCAGACACAGAAAGCGGAGATGATAAATATAAGCATTTTGTATCACAGGTCACTTATGAACATTTCAAAGAACTAATGCGGGAAATGGAAAGCATTATCGGAGAAAACGGTTCACAGTATTCCCCCGAAATGATGATTACCTATTTCGGCATGTCTGAAATGACTTATGAGGAAGCATGTGAGGAATATAACCAGACAATCAGCAATGATAAAGTGACAGGCGGTTTTGCACGGTTATTTTGTGATTGTATGGGATTGGAACTGGGCTTGTACCCTATATTTTTGGTAGCGCTTATATGGATGAAAGACCGTATGGGCAATGCGTCGGAATTGATTTACAGCAAAAGAATATCTTCGGCAAGACTGGTGGTTTCAAGATATTTGGCAAGTATTACTATGGTTCTCATACCTGTTTTGCTGCTAAGTTTGGAATCCCTTGTGCCGCTTATATCGTTTGGCGCTAAGAAAGGTATCCCAGTAGACTATTTTGCGTATATCAAATACATTTTATGGTGGCTTCTGCCAGAGGTCATGGCGGTATCCGCAATCGGAATATTTTTCACTTTGCTCACAGACTCCCCGATTGCGATTGCCGTTCAATTCCTTTGGTGGATGGTTGATAAGGGAGTAACTGGACTGTCAGGGGACACGGGGGCAGCAACTTTAATGATAAGGCACAATACATTGCGTGGCTATGAAGTGATACAAGATGGATTTCAAATGATTTGCAGGAACAGGCTGCTTATGGCGGGAATCGGTATTCTATTTGTCATTCTGTCCATATGGGTTCTTAAGTTTAAGCGGAAAGGAAAAATAAATGCGGCGAATATCTATCATAAGTGTTTTGGGCATATGCAGGACAAACTTTCTTTTGGCGGTAAAAAATAACTTTCTTTTGGCGGCGGCTTATTTGCTGATAATTCCCTTACTAAGGGGGATTGCAAATTTAGATATGGTTCGTTCGGCGGAATGTTTGGAACAGTCTGTAATACTAACAGGAATATTTCTCATAGCTCCGCTGCCTGCCCCAGAACAGTCTAAGGCAATACAGGACGTAGTTTGCACAAAGAAAATTCCTCATTGGAAAATCTTATTGCTGCGGTTCATCATGTCAATGCTGCTGCTAATTCTGATAGTATGCCTGTTCTCTGGAATTATGGTATGGAAAAACTGTATATTTCCCTTTATGCCTTATGTGGCGGGAACAGTGATAAGCGCAATGGCATTGGGGAGCTTTGGATTTGCAGCAGCTATATTCAGCAATTCTGTTATTGTAGGTTACCTGGCGTCAGTCGGATATTTTCTTTTAAATTCTTTGGGGAATGTGTCAGAGGATAGTATTTTCTATTTGTTCTCAATGGGAAAAGGCAATTATTCCACAAAGATATGGCTTTTCGGTTTAAGTTTGCTGGTAATTGCAGTAGTTTTTATTTACGAAAGAAGAAAGAGATATTGATAAAAAATCATTGTGGTACTTGCCCACCGAATAAAAAAACGAGGTTCGGTGGGCAGCTTTACCATGCCGAAATAAATAGACGTTACCCTCCAGACCTGTTTTCAGTTTGGAGGGATTTTTTATGTCCTTTTTTCGGACAGTAATCTATCTGCTCATGCAACGCAGATTTGACTTATACATAGCATATCGGGGATTGGCAGGAAGCCAGTTAAAAAAATCCCTGCTTATGCAACGCTACTTCTCACCATGAAACCAGAAGTAGAATCTCCACTTAACAGAATATGTATCTCCTATAACCGTAGAGGTCGCAGAGCCTTTGCGGTTTTTCTTTTGTCGTTTTTTATCAGAATGTGCCGCAGGGGTGTTTCCGCTGTTGGCTGTCGTTCGCCGCCTATCCAATCTGGATTTTTTACATTTTCAAAAATTCGGATTGGAGGAAATAAGGAATGGCATATAACCACGGACGTGAGGATAGGAAATGGCGTATCTGGAAAGAAGCCGAGGAAAAAGCGCTGCGTGAGCATGGCGTTGGTGAAGCGGTCATTGAGCAAATCCGCATGGATGACAGGGCGGACTTTAATTCCAACAGGCGGTTTTACCGATGGACGAGCGACTTCGGCGAATACCTTGAGGGAGTGGCGGACGCTGAATAGCAGGCAGGGCTTACCGAAAGGGCGGTCTATAAACGCCTTGAACGGCTCCGCAAAAAATTAAAACCTATTTTTTATCCTTTCGGGGAAATTTAAAGATTTCCACGGGCTATTGGGTGGGAGGGCAATCCTCCCGCTCAATTTTTTTCGGGAGGAAAGGAAATGGCATACGGGGCAAAGACATACACGCTTCGGGAGGAATCCACGGAAAGCGGCAAAAGGTATTTTATCAGTTTTAAGGACGGGCAGGGAGAACACCACGAACTGGAAGTGTCCGAGCAGTTATTCATTGAATTTCGGCAGATGGAGCGCAGGAACTTATGGTATCTGAATTGGAAGCATAGGAATGGATTTAATCGTGAAGAAATCTTCAAGGTTGCAAACTCCAGACTTGGATGGTACAGGAGAAGTGGAATGAACGTAGTGAATTTCATTATCAGCAAAGATTTACCTGAGAATAGGATAAAAGATGGAGTTGAGCTACTCAATCCTCTATCCTATTACTTGGTTACAGTTGAAATATAAATTGTAGAGCCGTATACGAGACCCGTACGTACGGTTCAACGGGAGGGGCGAGAAAAAAACTATTCGCCCTCTACCCTATTAGATATGTGAGCATATGGGGGACTGAAATACTGCCTCCATATCCCTGTTGCGATAAAATGAAAAATAGCGCTTAACAGAATGTTGGGTCTATTTCTGTCCCAAACGCTCCTGATAATTAGGATGCTTCATCAGCTTTTGTTGTTCAACAGCTTTTTTCTTGCATTTAATGCTGTGTCAATTCTGGAGGAATTGATAATATAGACTTTCATCCATTCTTCATTGCTTACCATATTGTCAAACGTGATTGCACCGTCAGCAATGCTATTGATTAAGAAGTCAACAAGTTCTTTTGTGCTGGCTATGTTTTTTTCGCACTGCCCTCACCCATGATTCGTACAAATAGGAAAGCATATTGTCAAAAGCGTAACGCCCAGATTTTAGCTTTTCAATGTAACTCTCTTCAACGCCAACAATGCTGGCAAGTTCCGGCAGTGTCTTTCCCTTGCAAAGGAAACAATCCGGGACGCTGGCTATTTTGTAAGTTATATTGCAGAAGTTATTCCAGATGATTCGCCGGAATCTGTTCTGATATAGGGTATGCTGGAATCTATGGCAGAATTTTATTCAAAGCAGTTACGTCAAAATGTGGTGCGTAGAATGCGTTACAATGCAGAGAATGCCCTTTATAATGGTCATAAGATGTTAGGGTATAAAGTGGACGATACAAAGCATTATATTAAAGATGAAGCAACTGCTCCTGTGGCACGGTATATTTTTAAACAGTATGCAGATGTCAAGCCATTAACCGAAATTGCGGATGAGTTGAATGCACAGGGAGTAAGGACAGTGCATGGGCGTGAATTTAAAGTGAATAGCCTTAGACATATTTTGAAAAATAAGGCTTATACAGACGTATATGAGTATTCGGATATTAAAATTAAAGATGGTATGCCAAGACTTGTCTTGCTGTGGATGTAGCCACATATTATAAAGAGTTAAATGTTCATAATGGTAATATAGATGGTTTAGAAGCCGAATTAAAAGAAACTGAGACAAGTATGTCAATGCAGACTTTGATGATACAGAAACAAGGAACACGATTTTAGAATATTTCGTTGATAAAATTTATGTTTATGATGACAGGCTTGTTATCACATGGTATTATATAAATGATGAAATAGTGATTGATTTAGACACGCTTACAGAAATTATTGATACTATTACTCCGGCGGTTAAATATCACAACATTTTGCTTGCCCAAATCTCCATCTGCCGCGTTGTCATCAATCGCTGGAGTAATAAAATGCTGGCGGTGATAAGGTGTGGAGAGTTCGACATTGAAGCGGCCAGCTACATTTCAGATGGCAGTATTCAAATGTGAATCAAGGAATCAGGAGTTTTACATGAAAAAGAATAGAAGTGTGGTAAACGGATTTGCTTTTACGGATCGGCAGACGGCTCAAAAAGCGTTAAAAGAAGCGGAAAGCATACAATACGTAAAAGAAAAATTGGATATGGAAAATCCTAGAATGGTATTGGAAATGTACCGAAAGTTGGTAAAGGAAAAGGTGTTTGAGACCCCAGTAGGAATGATATACTTAAAGCAGCTTCAGGACTATCTTTTCAAAATTCCAGAAATAAAAGGGGAAGGGTTAGAGCCAATCCAAGCAGGAAGTATTCAAAACTCTCAGGAAGACGCCAGAGCTTTTTCAGCAGAAAAGAATACAGCGTTGTCTAAGAAGGGAAATATTCAACAGCAGAAAAATATGCCTGGGACTTCTGACACAGAGGAGATGGCAGAATGGTATGAGGAACAGTTGGATCAGGAAAAACAGAAAAGACGGGCGGCAGAGCTGAAGCAGAGACAGACAGAAGGCAGGCTTAAGAATAAAAAAGAATTTTTTCGTTTCAGCATTATTCTGAATGTTTTTCTTGTGCTTGTGGTGGTTGGAATGCTTGTGATTACCCTGATGGATAATACTCCCAATATTATTGATTATGAGAATAAGATTGTTGACAAATATGTGGAATGGGAACGGGAATTAGAGCAACGGGAGGAAAACATTAAGAAATGGGAGCAGGAGTTAGGGCTGTAAAAGGTGAGTCCTTGCCAAGAATTCTGGAGGAATAATATTGGAATGAAATTTCGTCTGTAATACATGAAATTCACACAGCTTAGACGTTTCGTAATTGTCTGAACATCCTAGCTGACGGAACAGAAATTTCACAGATTTGCCATAATCATATGGTATGATGGGAAAGCTAAGAATGATTGATGGAAGTGGAAGGTGTGAAACGGATGGAGAAGCTGAAAATACTGGTCGTGGATGATGAAAGCAGGATGCGCAAGCTGGTACGGGATTTTTTGGTAAAGCAGGATTTTGAAGTGGTAGAAGCGGAGAATGGAGAAGAAGCCCTGAATAAATTTTATGCGCAAAAGGATATTGCATTGATTATTTTGGATGTTATGATGCCAAAGATCAATGGATGGGAAGTGTGCAAAGAGATACGGTTAAGTTCCAAAACACCCATTATTATGCTCACAGCCAAGGGAGAAGAGAGTGATGAATTGATGGGGTTTGATATTGGAGCAGACGAATATATTTCAAAGCCTTTCAGCCCGAAAATTTTGGTTGCACGAGTAGAAGCTATTTTAAGAAGGACTGGGAAAAAGGAAGAAGAAAACTTAGAAATCAGCGGTATCGTGATCGATCGGCTTGGTCATCAGGTGCTGGTAAATGGAAAAGAGCTGGAACTAAGCTACAAAGAATTTGAGTTACTTACCTATTTTATAGAAAATAAGGGAATTGCCCTTTCCCGGGAAAAGATTTTAAATCATGTATGGAATTACGATTACTTTGGGGATGCAAGAACCATAGATACCCATGTGAAAAAGCTGCGCAGCAAGCTGGGTGACAAAGGCAGCTATATTAAAACTATTTGGGGGATGGGCTACAAATTTGAGGTGGACGAGTGAAGACATGAGGAATTTATGAAGATACAATTTTAATAAAAAAACAGATTGATTTTGGTTGTCTTTTTTATGTTTCCCATATTGGCAATGGTTTTTAAAGGTTTGCTGGGAGTGGGAATGTGTGCATTTTTACAGGCACTATTAAGTACGTGTGTTTTTCTGACCATCATTCCAAATTCTATGGATGAGACAATTGCTTTTATGATTATATCAATCATAGGAATTATTTGTTCTTTATTGATTGGGGCAATCCTTGCAATTATCGCAAAAAACCAAATGAGCGTTGGGCCAGTCAAATGTATGAATTACGATGGATACCATATCATCCAATTGGTACGGCTAAATAATTACAAATAGAAAGCGTCAAAAGACATTCTTTTCCAGAAGTGCTTTTGGCGTTTTTTTGATATAATAGTGTAAATTATGTGAAATGATAAAAATAGGTGGAAATTATAGAGCCGAAGTGGTATAAAAGAAAGGAAAAGAGATATGGAATATGAATTGAGGTGGAAGAATGAAGCGGTCCATCACTGGCAAGATAACAGCTATCATGATAAGTATTGTGGCTGGCACAGTGCTGTTGTGTTGGTTTATTAATACATCCCTTTTGGAAAATTATTATGTGGAACACAAACAGCAAAAATTGTTGTCTACTTTTAGAATGGCAGATAAAGCCAGCAGTGAGGGAAAAATAGAGACAGAAAACTTTATTATCAGGCTGGAAAAGCAATGTGCAAACAGCAATATTACTATGATGATTATTAGCTCAGATCATACCATTATACATTCTAATGTGGGAGATGACAGGACTTTATTGCTGCAGTTTTTGGAGCTTATTTTCAGAGTGGATGAATCGGCGGAGATTTTGGAAAATACAGGAGAGTATGTGGTAGAAAAGACAAATGACAACAGGCTCAAAACGGATTATCTTGTGTTGTGGGGAAATTTACAGGACGGGAATTTGATTTTGATGCGGACGGCAGTGGAAAGCATTAAGGAAAGTGTAGAGATTGCCAATCGCTTTTTGGCTTATGTGGGCGTTGTGGCAGTGATTGTATGTGCAATCATTATCTACATGGTTACCCGCAGAATTACAAATCCAATTTTACAGCTTGTAGATATTTCCAGAAGGATGATCAATTTGGATTTTGATGCGAAGTTCCAGAGTAAAGGGAAAAATGAAATTGACCTGCTGGGAGAGCATATGAATCAGTTATCCCACACCCTTGAGCAGACGATTTCAGAATTAAAAAGCGTGAATAATGAACTAAAGATAGATATTGAAAAGAAAACGGAAATTGATGAAATGCGTAAGGAATTTATTTCCAATGTATCCCACGAGTTGAAAACCCCCATTGCTTTGATTCAGGGATATGCAGAAGGGTTGCAGGAATGTATCAATGATGATGCGGCAAGCCGGGAATTTTATTGTGAGGTCATCATGGATGAAGCAGATAAGATGAATCAGCTTGTGAAAAATCTCCTTGCTTTGAACCAATTGGAATCTGGCAGTGATCAGGTGGTTTTTGAACGGTTTGACTTGATAGAGTTAATCAATGGGGTGATTCATTCCACTGCAATACTACGGGAGCAGAATCATATTTCACTGGAAATGAATGGAGTTGGACCAGTGTATGTCTGGGCAGATGAGTTTAAGACGGAACAGGTGTTGACAAATTATATCAGCAATGCGATTCACTATGCCTCTGGGGAAAAGAAAATAAAGATATCGGTTCTGCCAGGCTGGGAGACTGTACGAATAGAGGTTTTTAATACTGGAAGTCATATTCCAGAAAAAGATATTCCACACATTTGGGATAAATTTTATAAAGTAGACAAGGCAAGAACCAGAGAATACGGGGGAAATGGGATTGGATTGTCCATTGTAAAGGCTATTATCGATTCTTTCCATAGAGAATGTGGCGTCAGCAATGTGGAGGGAGGAGTAAAATTCTGGTTCGAATTAGACAGCAGAAGCGAAATTCGTGGTTGCTCTGTAGGATAAATAATGGTAGAATATAAAATAGAAAAGGAATATGTAACAGTGTAGAAGGAGACATACTTATGAAGAAATTCATAAAAAAGGGAACAGTGCTGATAGTTACGGCATTTTTTCTTGTTGGATGCGGCGATGAAATGGTAACCTTAACGGAGAGTGAAGAGGCAGTTGTTGTGAATTATTCTGCTGGAACCCTTGCAAAGCATAATATGCACCAGCAGGAAGGAATGTCTGCAGTATATCCAAAGGAAGAGGAAGAAGAACTCCCAGTAGAAGAGGAAGAAAAAAAGGAACCAGAAGGCCAGGAGGGGCAGGAGACAGAGGAGCAGGAAAGCGCTGGACAGGAGGAAGCGCCAAAAACAGACGATGAATCTTCGAGTGGAGTTTCATTGACAGAAGCATTGGCAGTTCCGGGATTGGAGTTTTCCTATGTAGATTATTCAATTCATAATAATTATAAGCAGGGCGAACATTTTTCACTAGACGCGGCAGAAGGAAATACTTTTGTCATATTGAATGTCAATATGACAAATACAGGTACTGAGGCAGCTTCGTGTGATTTGTTGGGGAAACAGCCTATTTTCACTTTGAAAATAAACGAGGAAGCAGGAGTGAAGAATGAGGTCACTATGCTTGAGAATGACTTGACTACTTATATTGGTACGATAGAGCCGGGACAGACAGCGGCAGGAATTTTATTATTTGAAGTATCAGCATCAGTAGCAGAAAATATATCGTCTCTTCAGCTTTCTTTGCAAATGGGTGAGACGGTAAGTAACATTAATATGTAAAATGGCAAGAATTTTTATAAAATTGAAAAAATGTTGTATATTTTTCAGAAAGTATGTGCTATAATGAAGAAAAGCATGTTTGAAGCGGAAATATACCGGAGAGGAGAGAGTTACTATTATGGATACAAATATTCTTTTGGAGAATGGCACAAATGAGCTGGAGGTTTTAGAATTTACGTTAGCTGGAAATCATTACGGTATCAATGTAGCGAAAATTCGCGAGATTTTAACATATCAGCCCGTTACTCCGATTCCTAATGCACATCCGAGTGTGGAAGGTATATTTATGCCAAGAGATACAATGATCACTGTAATTAATTTGCGTAATTGCCTGGCACTTCCAGATATTGATCGGGATGGATTGTTTATCATTACCAATTTTAATAAGCTGAACATTGCATTCCACGTAGATGAGGTTTGTGGCATTCACAGGCTTTCCTGGGCAGATATTATTACACCGGATTCTACGATCAATATAGAAGATAACGGAGTATCTACCGGAGTAATTAAATTGGAAGATCGGTTGATTGTTATTTTGGATTTTGAGAAGATTGTAACAGATATTAGCCCAGAAACAGGATTGCAGATCTCTGACATAGATGATCTTGAAGAGCGTGTCAGAAGTGATTCACCGATTATGGTGGCAGAGGATTCTCCGTTGTTGTCCAAACTGATTACCGACTGCCTGAAGAAATCAGGTTATACGAAGCTGAATGTGAATAATAATGGACAGGAGCTTTGGGATAAGCTTTGTGAGTTTAGGAAATCTGGAGAACTGGATGAAAAGGTACATATGGTAATTACGGATATCGAGATGCCATTGATGGATGGGCACCGCCTGACGAAGCTGATCAAAGAGGATGATGAGTTGAAGCATATTCCTGTTATTATTTTCTCATCTTTGGTAAATGAAGAGATGAGGCGTAAGGGTGAGATGCTTGGAGCAGATGCTCAGTTGACGAAACCAGAGATAGGGAAGCTTGTTAATGCTATTGATGAGCTTTTGGATCGGAGAAAAGAAGTATTAGCACAAAGACAAGAATAATGCAGAGATAAGCATTATATTAAGAGAATAGGATATTTTATAAGGCAGCGTTTTGTTTGAAGACGCTGCCTTCGTACATGTTTGAAAATTGCTTTGAATTCTTTCTTGTAATAAAAAAGGCTACGTGGTAGAATGACATAGTAACAATAGTCATAGGTCCCAATGCCCTTGGGTATAAATGCTGGGATACTATACAATAGGGAAAGACACCAAGCATAAGGAGGATACCAAGAGTGAACATGTTATCGCTGGAAACAGAATTAAAGGGTAATTCTTATCCGGGAAGAGGAATTGTAATTGGAAAGTCAAAGGATGGAAAATATGCAGTCACTGCTTATTTTATTATGGGAAGAAGTGAGAACAGCAGAAACCGTATTTTTGTGGAGGATGGAGAGGGAATCCGTACCCAGGCTTTTGATCCATCTAAATTGAGTGATCCCAGTCTTATTATTTATGCACCAGTACGGGTGTTGGGCAATAAGACAATTGTGACCAATGGGGATCAGACAGATACCATTTATGAACTGATGGATAAACAGCAGACCTTTGAACAATCACTGCGCACCAGAGAATTTGAGCCGGATGCACCCAATTATACACCTCGGATTTCCGGTATTATGCATGTGGAGCATGGCAATTATAATTATGCAATGTCTATTTTAAAAAGCAATCATGGAAATCCAGAGTCTTGTAACCGTTATACCTTTGCTTATGAGAATCCCACAGCCGGAGAAGGACATTTTATCCATACCTATATGGAAGACGGGAATCCATTGCCCAGTTTTGAGGGTGAACCGAAATTAGTGGAAGTAGAAGGAACAATTGACGAGTTTGCGGGAAAAATTTGGGACAGTCTCAATGAGGATAACAAGGTATCCTTGTTTGTAAGATACATTGAAATTGAAACAGGAAATTATGAAACTAGAATTATCAATAAAAATCAATAGATTTATGGTAATTTGATTAGGTTAATCACAAAAATCAATGGAATAAATACAAATCGGAGGAAATTTATGCAGGAATTAGAATTAAAATATGGATGTAATCCCAATCAGAAGCCATCTAAGATTTATATGGAAGAAGGGGAGCTTCCCATCAAGGTGTTAAATGGCAAGCCAGGCTATATCAATTTTCTGGATGCATTCAATGGATGGCAGTTGGTCAGAGAATTAAAGAAGGCCACAGGGCTGGCAGCAGCAACATCTTTTAAGCATGTTTCTCCAGCAGGAGCGGCAGTTGGTCTTCCTATGACAGATGTGGAAAAAAAGATTTACTGGGTGGATGATATGGAGATAGAGTTTACTCCCCTTGCAAATGCGTATGCAAGGGCCAGAGGCGCAGATCGTATGTCCTCCTTTGGAGATTTTATTTCTTTGTCTGACGTGTGCGATAAAGCCACAGCGCTGATCATTAAACGGGAGGTTTCCGATGGTGTCATTGCTCCTGGATACGAGCCAGAAGCGTTGGAAATCTTAAAGGCGAAGAAAAAAGGCAATTACAATGTGATTGAGATTGACCCGGATTATGTACCGAATCCAGTAGAGCGTAAGGAAGTCTTTGGTATTACTTTTGAACAGGGAAGGAATGAGCTTAAAATTGACCATGATTTCTTTCAAAATGTGGTAACAGAGAATAAGGAGATTCCAGAATCTGCAAAGATTGATCTTGCAATTGCTATGATTACCTTGAAGTATACCCAGTCAAACTCCGTATGTTATGCAAAGGGAGGACAGGCAATTGGCATTGGCGCTGGACAGCAATCCAGAATTCATTGTACCCGCCTTGCAGGACAGAAGGCGGATAACTGGTTCCTGCGTCAGGCTCCTAAGGCGCTTAATTTGCAGTTTGTAGATGGAATTGGCCGGGCAGACAGGGACAATGCAATCGATTTGTATATTGGTGAGGATTTTATGGATGTTTTGGCGGATGGCGCCTGGGAGAAAATTTTCAAAGTGAAGCCGGAGGTATTTTCCAGGGAAGAGAAGAGGGCATGGCTGGATCAGATGACAGGGGTGGCCCTTGGCTCTGATGCATTTTTCCCATTTGGTGATAACATTGAGCGGGCACATAAAAGCGGCGTTTCTTATGTGGCAGAGCCGGGAGGTTCCATTCGTGATGACCATGTAATCGAGACTTGCAATAAATATAACATGGCAATGTGCTTTACAGGAATTCGGTTGTTCCATCATTAATGCAATGGAGGATTCTTTCTTTTTTATAGGCAGATGAATGGTTGCTGATAATCATTTTTCAATTGGTTGTCTCCTTTTGCAGCAAGGCCGATTCGGTATAGGCTGGAGGATTCCAAATCTCGCCACAGAAGATTTTGGGCGGATTTATTCAGAAGACCTTGGGCGTCAGTTGGACTGGTGATGATTGGAAGTTTTCCCTGAGATTTTATGGCGGCAAGGAGCGGTGCAGCTTTTTTGCAAAAGCCCAGTACCCGTAAGTAGGAAGGCTCTGGGAATGGATGATAATCTTCGTGATAAATATTTAGTATGATATGCAAAAACATTCGGCTCAGGCGGGTGTAGGTTGTATTTTTGCTTTTTAAATGGCTGCAAAAGCTGTTCCAGGAGCAGAAGGAATCGATTTCTTTTTTTATTCGCCTGGCAAGATCCAAAGAAACGTCTGCATAACAAGAAAGCTGTGGAACAGATTCTGTCATCAGCTTATAATGGAGTAAGGAGGAAAAATCATTTTCGTGTAAAAAAGGATGGCTGTAATTTTTTAAAATATCAAAGGCTCCTTCTGGCAAAGTCTGTTTTAGGGCATCCAAACAGGAGCCTTTGACGGTAAAGTCTTTCTGGGAAAGTTCTCGTTCCAGAATGCTGGCTCGTATGGCAGATGCAGAGGAGAACTCTTGCCCAGGAGAAGTATCATGGTACTGCTGTCCCCGTCGAAGCAAAGGACAAGGAAGTATGTTGGAGCGATAGTAAGATAAGGCCCTAAGGTATTCAATTGCCAGGATATTATTTGGAGAAGCCAGAACATTTTTGATGTTTATGGCTGAATCAGGCAGCCTTTTCTCTTGTTCCAGGGAGGTTATTATGGCATGGGAACGTGCAGCAGGAAAAGAAAGCCCCTTTTTTACGCCTTGTCGTAGAGCTTCCTGGAAGAGCTTGGGTGGATGGTTGAAAAGAGCTGCGATTTCTTGTAATAAGGTGAAATTCTTGGTTTCTGTTCCGAATCCAAGGTGTGTTACTACACCTGTGCTCTCCAAAAGGGCGATGCCTCCTCTGGCAAAATGCTCGGCGCTGGCCGCGGCGTAAAAAATTGGAAGCTCCAGCACAAGATCGGCGCCGCAGCGTAAGGCCATTTTGGTACGGCTGTATTTTTCCATCAGTGCAGGTGCGCCTCGCTGCACGAAATTTCCGCTCATGGCAATGATGGTGTAAGCGGCGCCAGTTTCTTTTTTTAAGGTTTCTATTTGGTAGGCATGTCCCACGTGAAATGGATTGTATTCTGCAATAATTCCAAGAACGTTCATAAATTTTTCCTCTTATTTTTTGTTTTGTGTTAATTATATGCTTTTCCAAAGTGGGTATCAATAGTTTATGTAATTTTTATGTATTTTCTAGAAAAAACCTCTTTTTATTCCTGAAGAATAGTTGTATAATAAGAAAACGCGTAGCTGCTTGGTATTTATAAAAGCGGTTACAATCAATAAGGTCCTGCATGGCTGCAGGAAGAAAGGAGAAAGCAGACATGGATATGGATATTAATGTGGAGGACTTACGAGAAATGTTTGAGGTTTCCAAGCGGGATTTGGAAAAAGGATTTCGGGAGAAGGATCTGGGCGCCATTCATGATGCGGCGATTGGTTTATCTGAGATAACGTACATGTTGGACTTTTTTAATGTAGAAATATAGACGGAAGATAGGAGAGAATTTATGAAGAATTTTAAGAGATTCATTGGGGTATTTCTTGCAGTATTTTTGCTCACGGGAATGCTGCCCATGCAGGGGGAGGCTGCTGCGGTTAAGCTGAATAAGACGAAGACGACACTTTATGTGGGAAGCAGCGTTACTTTGCAGGTAAAAGGAACTTCTGAGAAAGCAAAATGGGAAAGCAGTAGAAAATCCGTTGCCACAGTAAACAATCGAGGGAAGGTGACAGCGAAAAAAGCTGGAACGGCTACCATTACAGCGAAAATAAAATCAAAATCTTTCCGGTGTAAGGTCACAGTGAAAAATCCTTACCTGAATAAAAAGAATATCACTCTTTCAGAAGGAAAAACCTTTCAGTTAAAAATAACAGGCACTTCGGCAAAATCCTGGAACAGCAGCAAAAAGGCAGTTGCGGTTGTAAGTCAAAAGGGAAAGGTGACAGCAAAAAAAGCTGGAACAGCTACGATTACCTGTAAAGGAAAGAACGAGAAGTCCTATCAATGTAAGGTGAGAGTGAAAAGCAGTAGCAATAACAATTCCAATAACAGCTCAAGCTTAAATGAAGAGCAGGTTTACAAAGCCATGATTGCTATGAAGTCCAAATATCCAGAAGGAATGAGCTGGACCAATGATAATTTTTATGCCTGGAAAGGCGGTATTTTCAGCGGCGGTTATGGTTGTGCCGGATTTGCTTTCGCCATCAGTGACGCAGCATTTGGCAGTTTGCCAGCCCGGTCACATACAGATTTTTCGAAAATACGGGTAGGAGATATTGTTCGTATGAATTTTGATGGGCATTCCGTGATTGTGTTGGAAGTAAAAAGCGATGGTGTGGTTGTTGCAGAGGGGAATTATAACAGTTCCATTCATTGGGGAAGAAGCATCAGCTTTTCTGAGATTCAGGCTTCAGGAACTTATGTTTTGACCAGGTATCCACAGTAAACCTTTGATAAAGTTTAAAGATTTTTACAGTGAGGAGAAAGGATATGAGTAAAATAAGAACGAGATATGCGCCAAGTCCCACAGGGAAAATGCATGTGGGAAATTTGCGTTCTGCTCTATATGAATTTTTGATTGCCAAGCATGCAGGCGGAGATTTTATGCTCCGCATTGAGGATACAGATCAGGAGCGTTTTGTAGAAGGGGCTACGGAAATTATTTACCGTACGCTGGACCAGGCGGGCCTTAGGCATGATGAAGGGCCGGATAAGGATGGCGGATTCGGGCCTTATGTGCAGAGCGAGCGCATGCAGACAGGGATTTATATGAAATATGCAAAAGAGTTGGTGGAAAAAGGGGAGGCATATTACTGTTTCTGTGAGAAAGAGCGTTTGGATTCCCTGAAAACAGAGGTTGTGGAAGGCAAGGAAATTATGATGTATGATAAGCATTGTCTGTCACTATCCAAAGAAGAAATAGAAGCGAATCTTGCAGCAGGAAAACCCTTTGTGATTCGTCAGAATATTCCCAGGAAAGGAAGCACTACCTTTCATGATGAGCTTTATGGGGATATTACAGTTGAAAATGCAGAATTGGACGATATGATCCTGATAAAATCCGATGGATATCCTACTTATAATTTTGCAAATGTGGTAGATGATCATACTATGAATATTACCCATGTGGTAAGGGGAAATGAATATCTGTCCTCTTCGCCAAAGTACCAGCGTCTTTATGATGCCTTTGGGTGGGAATCCCCGGTCTATATTCATTTGCCGTTGATTACCGATGAGAATCATAAAAAATTGTCAAAACGGAGTGGGCATGCTTCTTTTGAAGAATTGCTGGAACAGGGCTTTGTCACAGAAGCAGTGGTCAATTACATTGCGCTGCTGGGCTGGAGCCCGGAGGAGAACCGAGAAATCTTTTCGTTGGAGGAGCTGGTACAGGAATTTGATTACCACAGAATCAGCAAATCCCCTGCTGTATTTGATATGGTAAAATTAAAATGGATGAATGGGGAATATCTAAAGGCTATGGATTTCCAACGGTTTTATGAGATGGCGGAGCCATATCTGAAAGCGGTCATCCATAAAGATTATGATTTGAAAAAGATTGCAGCAATGGTAAAGACCAGAATTGAGATTTTCCCGGATATTGCAGAACATATAGACTTTTTTGAGGCTGTGCCAGAGTATGATGTTTCCATGTATGCCCATAAGAAAATGAAGACCACGCCGGAATCTTCCCTGGAGGTATTGAAGGAGCTTTTCCCAGTTTTTGAGGCGCAGGAGGATTATTCCAATGATGGGCTGTATGAGACTCTTTGCAATTATGTGAAGGAAAAGGGCTGCAAGAATGGGTATGCTATGTGGCCGGTACGTACCGCTGTTTCTGGAAAACAGATGACGCCAGGGGGCGCTACCGAGCTTATGGAGGTTCTTGGCAAAGAGGAATCTTTGGCAAGAATACAGGCAGCCATTGCAAAACTGGAAAAGGAATTGTAGTGTATGAGTTTAAACAAATCTCAGGCTGAGGCAGTCAGACATACCACCGGACCTATGCTTGTATTGGCAGGTCCGGGGTCTGGCAAGACCAAAACCATCACAGAGCGGACGAAATATCTGATGACAAATCACGGGATAGATCCATCCCATATTCTTGTTATTACTTTTACAAAAGCGGCGGCAATCGAGATGCGGGAAAGATTTTACCGTTTGATGGGCGGGAAGAGGTATCCGGTCACTTTCGGGACATTTCATGCTGTTTTTTTCCATATTTTAAAACATGCCTACGGCTTTCATGGAGGAAATATTATCCGGGAAGAACAGAAATTTCAGTTTATGCGTGAAATTATTCAAAAGATGCATCTGGAATACGAGGATGAAAATGAGTTTATTGGAGAATTGTTGGGGGAAATCAGCTTGATGAAAAATACAGGAATTTCTTTGGAACATTATTATTCCAAAAACTGTGCCAAAGAAATTTTTGAACAGATTTACCAAGACTATGATGCAAGGATGAAAAGGCAGAGGTTGATTGATTTTGATGATATGCTGGTATATTGTTATGAATTATTTGATCAGAGAAAAGATATTCTTTTGGCATGGCAGAAGAAGTATCAGTATATTTTGATTGATGAATTTCAGGATATCAATCGGCTGCAGTTTGATATCGTAAGGATGCTGGCATTGCCAGAAAATAATCTTTTTGTGGTGGGGGATGATGACCAGTCTATTTATCGTTTTCGGGGAGCGAAACCGGAATTGATGCTGGGCTTTCAAAAATCTTATCCAGATGCTGTAAAAGTACTGTTGGATGTGAATTATCGCTCCAGAAGATCTATTGTGGAGACATCGCTGCGGCTGATTTCCAACAACACAGAGAGGTTTGAAAAGAAGATACGCGCCAATGAAATAGAGAATAGATGCAGGACACAGGCGGTACGCTATTATCTCTGGGAGAATCAGCAGGAGGAAGGAAAGGCAGTGATTGAGCAAATCCTAAAGGATTGCAAACATGGGTACACTTACAATGATTGCGCCGTACTATTCCGAACCAATACCCAACCCCGTCTTTTTATGTCTCAGCTTATGGCATACAATATACCTTTCCGTACCAGGGATAATATACCAAATCTTTACGACCATTGGATTACCAGAGATATCCTCACTTACATACGTCTTGCCCAGGGAAGCCGTACCAGACAGGATATGCTTAAGATTATGAATCGCCCGAACCGATATCTGACCCGGGAAAGCCTCATAGAGGATACCGTGTCTTTTGAGGTATGGGCAGAATATTTTTATGAGAAGAAGCAGCATTGGGTGGCGGAGCGAATTGAGCAGTTAGAGGCAGATTTGAGAGTCCTAAGCAGAATTGGACCTTATGCAGCAATCAATTATATCCGTATGGGAATCGGATATGAGGAGTATTTGAGGGAGTATGCCCAGTACCGGAGAATTAGTGAGGACCATTTACTGGAAGTGTTAGAGGAGCTGCAGGATAGTGCGAAGGGCTTTGCCAGCTACGAAGCATGGTTTGCTCATATGGATGAGTATACAAAAGAATTGCAGCGGCAGAGGAGACAGCAGGAGCTTTTGACAGATTGTGTTTCTCTTGCTACACTTCATAGCGCCAAGGGACTGGAGTATGCCAATGTACATATCCTGGATGTGAATGAGGAGCTGATACCCTATAAAAAGGCAGTATTGGATGTGGATTTGCAGGAGGAGCGCAGAATGTTCTATGTGGGGATTACCAGGGCAAAAGAAAATTTACATATTCATAGTGTAAAAAAGTATAATGGGAGAGAAATAGAACGGTCACGGTTTATAGAGGAAATGCAAAAATAATATGCGCACTCGTGCGAATAGAAGATGTCACTGCGTGACCGCACTTGGCGCAGCAAATCGTCCAAGTCCCTCATTCATGAGGGACTTGGACGATTTGTTCTTAGTCATCTTTTAAAAGCGCATCCCATTCTGCTTCATCTAACAGTTCGTCAAAGCGGTCAGTGACTGCTTCATATTCTTCCTCATCTTCAATATTTTCTAAGGAAGGATTGCCATTTTCATCTTCAAAATAGCGGTAGATGAAGACTTCCCCATCTTCGTTTTCATCTCCGTTCTCATCCAGAGGAAGCAGGACGATATAATCTTGCTCTTCTAGCTCAAAGATGGTTAAGATACCGCATTCCACTTCAGAATCATCGTCCAGTGTTAATGTGACCAGTATGTCAGAAGCGTCATCTTCAACGGTATCATTTTCTGGGCTGGTGTTTGGTTTTTCACTCATAGTTTTACCTCTCTTTTTATATAATTGATTGAATATAAAGCTCAGGATGCTTGGTTAAATCCAAATATTTATTTGTTGCAGTGCTGACTACGGGGCGGGAAAGAGCCTGTCGGTTGACTAAGATTACCTTTCCTGTGGAGCCGTCGTTAAGCAATACAGTATTTCCAATATAGGTATCAATAATATGGGTTAAAAATGGCAGCAGGTATTTGGAGTCGTATCGCTCAAAGCCAATTCGTTCAAAAGTGGCAATCACTTCAAAGGGGCAGATACCCTTTCGGTAACAGCGGCTGCTGGTCATGGCATCGTATACATCGGCGATGGCAACAATTTTAGCAAATTCAGAGATTTCATCCTTGTGGAGGCCCGAAGGATATCCAGAGCCGTCACATCGTTCGTGGTGCATAAGGACAGCAGAGCGTACTTGGTCGTCCAGGGGATAGTCCGCAAGGATTGCTGCACCCAGGATGGGATGTCTTTTGATTTGATTGTATTCTTCTGGGTTTAGTGGGCCAGGCTTGGTAAGTATTTGTGGATCAATTTGGCATTTTCCAATATCATGCAACAGGCCCGCCAATGTCAGAAGATCCAAATCTTTTTCTGAATATTCCAGCCATCCGCCCAATATCCGGCTGATGATGGATACATTGATACAATGGGCATAAGTAGTATCATCAATCTGGCGCATGTTATGCAGCATATCAAAAACAGAAAGTGATGTTAGGTGATTGGAATACAGGCTGCTGACCTGGTCTAAAAGCGCATCAGAATCAAGAAATTCTGTTTTGTCAATCAGATGGCTGAAGGAATCCTTTAACGCTTCTGTTTTTTTTGAAAAATCCACTTTAAATGTATGGAATTTCCGGCTTCGTCTTATTTTTTGGGAGTAGGATTCTGTATCAGGCTCCGGTTCCGGGAGGTTGCTGCCAGAAAGAACAGATTCGGGAACTTCTGTGCTGGGTTCGTCGATTTCATCTTCTGGAAGGATCTGTACCCATAAGACGCCATAAAATTCCAAATAGGAAATTTGTTGGGAGGTTAGTACGGTATTTGCAGGAAATAGTCTTTGACCAGTTTTACTGTATATTGGTGTAGCAGTAACCATGCCTGCAGTTAACTCTTTGATTGACATTTTTATCACTGTGTGTTCCCCCTTTATCTCTGGTCATGTTTTGTGGTATAAAAGCATGATCATTTTATCTTTGATAGGGAAGTCCAAGACTTCTAATAATAGAATATCATATACAAAGAAGAAATGCCATAGAGATTTCAAAAAGGAATAAAATTTTGATTGACAAAGTAATTTTTTATGATATACTTTGGGTATCAAAATATTTGAAGATAAAAAGGAGAAGATAAAAATGTTAGAAAGAATGAAAGAAATTATTGCAGAACAGTTGAATACAGAAGCAGAAGGAATCACATTGGAAACATCTTTTAAAGATGATTTAGGGGCAGATTCCCTGGATTTATTTGAGTTGGTTATGGCATTGGAGGATGAGTATTCTGTGGAAATTCCATCTGAAGATTTGGAGAAGCTCACAACGGTTGGGGATGTGGTAGAGTACCTGAAAGAAAAAGGCGTGGAATAAGAGGTGTTACAATTGAAAACAAGAATGACAGAGCTGTTACAGATAGAAGTTCCTATCATACAAGGAGGAATGGCATGGGTGGCGGAACACCATTTGGCAGCGGCAGTGTCGGCTGCTGGTGGATTAGGCATTATTGGCGCTGCCAATGCTCCGGCAGATTGGGTACGAGGAGAAATTCAAAAGGCAAGAGCAATCACAGATAAACCCATCGGTGTGAATGTTATGCTGCTAAGTCCTTATGCAGATGAAGTTGCACAAGTATTAGTAGAAGAGAAAGTTCCGGTTATTACGACTGGGGCAGGAAACCCAGGAAAATATATGGAAATGTGGAAGGCCGCTGGAAGCAAAGTAATTCCAGTTGTAGCTAGTGTAGCATTGGCAAGGATGATGGAACGAGGCGGCGCTGACGCCGTAATCGCAGAAGGTACAGAATCAGGCGGTCACATTGGCGCAGCTACCACCATGACATTGGTTCCCCAGGTTGTGGATGCAGTCAAAGTTCCTGTGATTGCTGCTGGAGGGATTGGTGATGGAAGAGGAATGGCGGCTGCCTTTATGCTTGGCGCAGAAGCAGTACAGCTTGGAACTAGGTTTGTGGTGGCAAAAGAATCTATCTGTCATCCCAATTATAAGGAACGGATTCTTAAGGCCAAGGATATTGATTCCGCAGTAACAGGAAGGAGCCATGGCCATCCAATTCGTCAGCTTCGCAACCAAATGACAAAGGACTACATACAAAAAGAGCAAGAGGGAGTTCCTTTTGAAGAATTGGAGCTTTTGACGGTAGGTTCCTTAAGGAATGCGGTGATAGACGGGGATGTAAAGCATGGAACCGTTATGGCAGGACAGATTGCAGGAATGATTAAAAAAGAGCAGACTTGCCAGGAAATCATAGAAGAAATCATGAAAGAAACCAAAGCTTTGATGCAAGGAGTATGAATATGAGAAAAATTGCATTTATTTTCCCGGGCCAGGGTGCACAATATACGGGAATGGGAAGAGATTTTTACGAAAATTTTGACAGGGCAAAAGAAGTATTTGCCATTGCAGGAAAAGTATCTGGGATGTCTATGGAGGAATTGATTTTCAAAGAAAATGAAAACCTTCATGTTACAAAATATACACAGATTGCAATGCTCACCGTAGAGCTTGCTATTTTAAAAGTGTTGGAAGAAAAGGGAGTTATTTCTTCTGTAAATGCAGGCTTAAGTTTAGGAGAGTATGCGGCATTGACAGCATCTGGCGGACTTTCCGTCCGGGAAGCCTTAGAGCTTGTGGTGAAACGTGGGCTTTTTATGCAGGAGGCGGTTCCTACAGGCGGAGCTATGACAGCAATTATGGGGCTTGAAAGCAGCGTAATAGAAGAGATCTGTGAGAAAACAAAAGGAATTGTGTCAATTGCAAATTATAATTGTCCTGGGCAGATTGTCATCAGTGGTGAAGCAGAAGCAGTGAAAAAAGCAGCAGAAAGCATGAAGGAAGCTGGGGCAAAGCGGTGTATCCCTTTAAATGTAAGCGGGCCGTTTCATTCCAAAATGTTGGAAACTGCTGGAGAGCAGTTGGCAAAGGAGCTGGAAAAAGTAGAAATTGGAGAGATTACCACTCCTTACATTTCCAATGTGACAGCAGAGTATGTCCTTGACAAAGAAGAGGTAAAAGGTTTGCTGACCGCCCAGGTATCTTCTTCGGTACGGTGGCAGCAAAGCATGGAGCTTATGGTAGCAGAAGGGGTAGATACCTTTGTTGAGATTGGACCTAAGAAAACCTTGTCTGCATTTTTGAAAAAAATTGCACCTGAGGTGGATAGTTACCATGTAGAAACGATGAAAGATATGGAGGAGCTTTTAGAGAGCCTAAAGATAGAGAAAAAATAGCGAAGACAGAAAGGGTATTGATCATGGAATTAGCAGGAAAAACAGCGTTGGTGACAGGGGCTTCCCGAGGAATTGGAAGAGCCATTGCAAAAGCTCTTGGGGCAAAAGGCGCTATGGTAGTTGTCAATTATAATGGATCGAAGGAAGCAGCAGACCAGGTTGTGACAGAGATTCAGGAAGCTGGCGGCGAGGCGGTAAGCTTTGGTTGCAATGTTTCAGACCCGGATGCAGTGGAAGCCATGATAAAAAAGATTGTGTCCGATTATAAACATCTGGATATTTTAGTCAATAATGCTGGAATTACAAAGGATAACCTGATTTTGAAAATGAAAGAGGAAGAGTTTGATGCGGTGCTAAATACCAACTTGAAAGGTGTATTCCATACTTGTAAGCATGCAGCAAAACAAATGCTTAGACAAAAATCAGGAAGTATTGTAAACATTTCCTCTATTTCTGGTATTGTAGGAAATCCGGGACAGACCAATTATGCAGCTTCCAAAGCAGGAGTGATTGGATTAACCAAATCATTGGCTAGAGAGCTTGCTTCCCGGGAAATTCGTGTCAATGCGGTAGCGCCTGGATTTATAGAAACGGAAATGACAGAAAAATTATCAGAGTCCGCTCTGGAAGCTGGAAAAAGCCAGATTCCATTTCGACGTTTTGGGAAACCGGAAGAGGTAGCAAAAGCAGTTTGTTTTCTGGCTTCTGATGAGGCGTCCTATATGACTGGACAGGTGCTTAAGGTAGATGGCGGTATGGGAATGTAAGGAAGGAGATAGCATGAGAAGAGTTGTAGTTACCGGTATGGGAGCCATTACTCCCATTGGATTAAATATCGAAGAGTTTTGGGAAGGGATTAGGGCTGGAAAGACGGGCTTTGGTGAGATTACCCAGTTTGACACTTCAGATTTTAAAGTGAAGATTGCTGCAAGCGTAAAGGGATTTGAAGGAAAGAATTATATGGATGTAAAGTCTGCAAGGCGTATGGAGCTGTTTTGTCAGTATGCTGTTGCAGCAGCGAAAGAGGCGCTGCAACAGTCTGGGATTTCCATGGAACAGGAAGATCCCTACCGGGTAGGCTGTGCCATTGGTTCTGGCGTGGGAAGCTTGCAGGCATTGGAACGGGAACATAAAAAGCTTTTGGAAAAAGGGCCTGGAAGGATCAATCCCTTGTTGGTTCCTTTGATGATTACGAATATGGCAGCAGGAAACGTGTCTATTCAATTCGGATTGAAGGGGAAAAGTCTAAATGTGGTGACTGCCTGTGCCACAGGAACCCATTCCATTGGTGAGGCTTTCCGCACGATTCAGGCAGGAGATGCAGATGTGATGGTAGCCGGAGGAACAGAAAGTTCCATTACTCCCATTGGAATTGGAGGTTTTACGGCTTTGACTGCTTTATCCTCCAGTAATGATGTCAACCGTTGTTCTATTCCCTTTGATAAAGACCGCAGCGGGTTTGTAATGGGTGAAGGCGCAGGGGTTCTGGTATTAGAGGAATTGGAGCATGCAAAGAGCCGTGGGGCTCACATTTTGGCAGAAATCGCAGGATATGGGGCCACCAGTGACGCATATCATATTACATCCCCAGCAGAAGATGGCATGGGCGCAGCAGTTGCAATGAAATATGCCGTAAGGGATGCAGGAATTTCTCCAGAAGAGGTAGAATATATCAATGCTCATGGAACCAGCACCCATCATAACGACTTGTTTGAAACAAGAGCAATTAAGATTGCCTTTGGAGAGCATGCTTATCAGATGAAGATCAATTCTACCAAATCCATGATTGGTCATCTCCTTGGTGCGGCCGGAGCAGTGGAAGTGATTGCATGTATTTTACAGATGCAGCATGATTATATTCATGCTACTGTGGGATTGCAGGAATCAGAAGAAGAATTGGATTTGGATTACATGAAGGGAAAAGGAATTGATAAAAAATTTAATTATGCTTTAACAAATTCACTTGGATTTGGCGGACATAATGCCAGTCTTTTGGTGAAAAAGTTTGAAGGGTAGGAGTAAACAGATGGAATTTGAAAATCTTGTGAAGTTGATTCAGGCAGTGTCGGAGTCTGAGCTAACCCGATTTTCTTATGAGGAAAACGGGGTATCCATTTCCATGAAAAAGGATAAAAAGCAGAAATTAGTAACGATAAATAATGTGGCTGAGAATACAGGGGCAGCTCTTTTACCTCTTCCCTCTGTTGCATCCACCGGAACTGCCACAGAGCATGGAAATTCAGAAGGAAATACGGTGAAATCCCCATTGGTAGGTACCTTTTACAGCGCGCCAGATCCAGAATCCGAGCCTTTTGTAAAGGTGGGCGATTATGTTTCCAAGGGGCAGGTGCTTGGGATTGTGGAAGCTATGAAATTGATGAATGAAATCGAAAGTGATTATGAAGGCGTTGTCAAGGAGATTCTGGTATCCAATGAGGATGTGATAGAATTTGGACAGCCGCTGTTTATCATTGGCGAAAAATAAAATATAAAATTAAATTTTGATTATAAAAACAGGAGAAATCATATGTCACTTATGGGAATTCAGGAGATTATGGAGATTATTCCTCATCGGCAGCCATTTTTGCTGATTGATACAATAGAAGAATTGGAACCAGGGAAGCGTGCAGTGGGAAAGAAATGTGTTACTTATAATGAGCCCTTTTTTGCAGGCCATTTTCCAGGGGAGCCAGTGATGCCAGGAGTTCTGATTGTGGAGGCGTTGGCGCAAACCGGAGCGGTAGCCATTTTAAGTCAGCCAGATTTTAAAGGAAAGACAGCATATTTTGGAGCGATTAACAATGCCCGGTTTAAGCAAAAGGTGGTTCCAGGGGATGAGCTCATTCTGGAATTGGAAATTGTGAAGCAGAAAGGTCCTGTAGGAATTGGAAGTGCAAAAGCAACGGTAAATGGAAAGGTTGCTGTTCAGGCAGAGCTTACGTTTGCCATAGGCTAATTTATGACGCCTTATGCACAGCCTGTCGTCTGATGGGTCCCATGGCAATTATGCCATAGTAGAAAAGTTAAAGGAGCATTTTATATGTTTCAGAAAATATTGATTGCAAACCGGGGAGAGATTGCAGTGCGGATTATCCGTGCCTGCAGGGAAATGGGAATTTTGTCAGTTGCAGTATATTCAGAAGCAGACCGGGAGGCTTTGCATACACAGCTTGCAGATCAAGCGGTATGTATCGGAAAAGCCCCCGTGACAGAAAGCTATCTGAATATGGAGCGGATTTTAAGCGCAGCCATTGCAACCAAAGCCCAAGCCATTCATCCGGGATTTGGATTTTTGTCAGAAAATGAACATTTTGCCAATATGTGCCAAAGCTGTGGGATTGCTTTTATTGGACCTTCCGGTGATATTATTGGGAAAATGGGAAATAAATCACAGGCAAGGCTTACGATGATGGAAGCTGGAGTTCCTGTTGTGCCTGGAACAAAGGAGCCTGTTTATGAGTGGGAGCAAGGCTTGAAAATTGCAGAGAAAATTGGTTATCCGGTAATGATAAAGGCTTCTTCCGGCGGCGGAGGAAAAGGAATGCGGATTGCCGCGGATGCTTTGGAATTTGAGAATCATTTCCGACTGGCCCAACAGGAATCGGTGCATGCCTTTGGTGATGATACCATGTATATTGAAAAATATATTGAAGAGCCAAGGCATATTGAAATTCAGGTTCTTGCAGATAAATATGGGAAAGTCCTTTGGCTTGGAGAACGGGATTGTTCCATTCAAAGACGTCATCAGAAGATGCTAGAGGAGTCTCCCAGCGCGGCTATAACAGAGGAATTGCGTCAGCGTATGGGGCAGACAGCAGTTTTGGCAGCAAAAGCCGCTCATTATGAAAATGCAGGAACGATAGAATTTTTGCTGGATAAAAATAAAAATTTTTATTTTATGGAAATGAATACTAGGATTCAGGTGGAGCATCCGGTCACAGAGATGGTCACAGGAATTGATTTGGTCAAGGAGCAAATCAGAATTGCGGCAGGAGAGCCTTTACATATCAATCAGGAAGATATTGTTCTCAAGGGCCATGCCATCGAATGCCGAATTAATGCAGAAAATCCAGAAAAGAGTTTTATGCCTTGTCCAGGAACTGTGAAGGATTTACATTTTCCAGGAGGGAATGGAGTTCGCATTGAATCTGCTCTTTACAATGGTTATACGATTCCGGCGTTTTATGATTCTATGGTGGCGAAGGTCATTGTTCATGGAGAAAACAGGGAAGATGCTGTAAGAAAAATGCGCAGTGCATTGGGGGAGGTAGTGGTGGATGGAATCACTACAAATCTGGATTTCCAGTACGATATCTTAAATCATCCAGTATTTTTGTCAGGGAATGTCAATACACATTTTATTTCGGAATATTTTGAATAATGAGAAAGTAGGGAAATAAATGCTGAAATTTAAGAAAACAAGTTCTGCGCTCTTGACGGGAAAAGAGCCGAAGGTGCCAGAGGGATTGTGGATCAAATGTGACGCCTGTGGGGAGCTTCTCTATAAAGAAGATGTGAAGCAGAATCATTATGTATGTTATAAATGTGGAAAATATTTCCGCATCACTACAAAGAAACGTTTGCGAATGGTAATGGATAAGGGGTCTTACGAAAAGTGGGATGAGGGGATGGAAAGTAAAGACCCTTTGAATTATCCGGATTATCAGGAAAAAACAGCATCTCTGCGGGAGCGGTTTGGAATTGATGAGGCTGTCACCTGTGGTCAGGGTACGATTCATGGAGAGCGGGCAGTGGTCTGTGTCTGTGATGGAAGATTTCTGATGGGCAGCATGGGCTATATTGTAGGAGAAAAAATCACAAGGGCAGTGGAGCGGGCTACGCGCGAAAAACTTCCAGTGATTATTTTTACCTGCTCTGGCGGAGCTCGGATGCAGGAAGGGATGGTTTCTTTGATGCAGATGGCAAAAACTTCTGCTGCATTAAAACGCCATTCCAATGCAGGGCTTCTTTATATTTCTGTGCTGACAGACCCTACCACTGGAGGTGTGACAGCCAGCTTTGCTATGCTGGGGGATATTATCCTGGCGGAACCAGGGGCATTGGTAGGATTTGCAGGTCCCAGGGTTATTGAGCAGACCATACGTCAAAAACTGCCCGAGGGCTTTCAGCGGGCAGAATTTTTGCTGGAGCATGGATTAATTGATAATATTGTAGAACGGGAGGAGTTAAAGGAAACCCTTGCCAAATTAATTGTAATGCACAATCGGGTGCAGCCCAAGGAAGCCTTGATTCCCAATCGAAGGAAAAGTTCCGTCCGGTTAGAAGAAAACAAGCGCAAAGAAAAAGTGTCTGCCTGGGAACGAGTGCAACGTGCCAGGGCCCAGGACCGTCCTGGGGCTTTTGAATATATTCAGGAGATTTTTACTGATTTTATAGAATTCCATGGTGATCGTCATTTTGCAGATGACGGCGCTATTGTGGGTGGAATTGCATATTTGGATGGGTGCCCAGTTACTGTCATAGGACAGCAAAAAGGAAAAACTACCAAGGAAAATATTACCAGGAACTTTGGAATGCCTTCCCCAGAAGGGTATCGAAAATCCTTACGCCTGATGAAGCAGGCACAGAAATTCCATCGTCCGATTATATGCTTTGTGGATACCCCAGGAGCTTTTTGCGGTATGGAGGCAGAGGAACGGGGACAGGGAGAAGCAATTGCCAGAAACCTTTTTGAAATGTCAGATTTGACGGTTCCTGTTTTGAGTATTGTAATTGGCGAAGGAGGCAGTGGCGGAGCCCTTGCATTGGCGGTGGGAAATGAAGTGTGGATGATGGAAAATTCCACCTATACCATTTTGTCTCCAGAGGGTTTTGCCTCTATTATGTGGAAGGATGCGTCCAAGGCGTCTAAGGCAGCGGAAGGAATGCGGGTGACAGCCGAGGATTTAAAGGAACTAGGAATCATTGAAAAAATTATTCCAGAAGCCCAACCAGCCAATGCTCAGAATATTGTTAAAATAGCAGAAATTATGCAGGAAGAAATTCGCAGGTTCCTTCATGAATATCTGCCTTTGGAGGAAGGGCAATTGGCGATACAGCGTTACGAACGGTTTCGGAATATGTAAATAGAAAGGTGGAAAAGCCATTGGTAATCAGAGATTTAGCGGTTCCAGTTCCTGTGATACAAGGCGGCATGGGTGTAGGTGTCAGCCTTTCAAGATTAGCTGGAAATGTGGCAAAATGCGGTGGAATAGGAATTATTTCTACGGCACAGATTGGGTATCAGGAGCCGGAGTTTGATGCAAATCCCATTGAGAGCAATTTGAAGGCTATTGGGAAACAGATCAAACGTGCAAAGGAAATTGCAATGGGCGGAATTGTGGGCGCAAATATTATGGTGGCGACCAAGAAATATGAGGAATATGTACGGGCAGCGGTGAAAGCAGGCGCAGATTTGATTATTTCAGGCGCAGGGCTTCCTACGCTGCTACCGGCGTTGGTGGAACAGTCCAAAACCAAAATAGCTCCCATTGTATCTTCCGTCAAATCGGCTTCGGTTATTTGTAAATTGTGGGATCGGAAATTTAAGCGATGCCCAGATCTGGTGGTGATCGAAGGGCCGAAGGCTGGAGGACATCTGGGATTTTCTTTGGAAGAATTGGAAGAGTTTCAGGAAGAGGCTTATGAAACAGAGATAAAGGGCATTTTAAGGTTGATCAAACAGTACAGCGAAAAATATCAGTATCATATTCCAGTAGTGGTAGCTGGCGGAATTTATGACGGGAAGGATCTAAGACATGCCATGGAGCTAGGGGCAGATGGAGTGCAGGTGGCGACCCGTTTTGTGACAACCTGGGAATGTGATGCCAGCGAAGCTTATAAGCAGGCATATGTGAATGCGAAAAAGGAAGATATTCAGATTGTAAAGAGCCCTGTGGGGATGCCAGGACGGGCAATTTTTAATGAATTTATCCGTAGAACCCAAACAGGGGAAGAAGTAAAGCATTGGAAATGTCATCAATGCTTGGAAAAATGCAATCAAAAAGATATTCCTTACTGCATCACAGACGCCTTGATTCATGCAGTAGAAGGGAATCTGGAACAAGGGTTAATTTTTTGTGGCGCCAATGCTTGGCGGGCAAAAAAAATAGAGCATGTGTCAGAAATTATGGAAGAATTTGCACAAGAATTTGCAAAAATATAAAACTCCTGGAAAAATGTCTTTCCAAACTTTACGGAAGTTGTTATAATGAAGTTGAAAACTAAAGTGAAGGACATCAAAGGGAGGCACATATGAATTTTCAAATCTGTTCCGGAAATCAAAGAGAAACAGGCGTAACGAGACATAAAGACATCATTTCATTTTCCAGACAGGCGGCGGAAGATTCTATCTGCTTTCTGCTGTTATATCCCAAAGACAACAGCCCAGCTCTAAGAATTCCTATGAAAGCCCTCAAGAATTGTGGTACTACATATACTGTTGGCATTCAAGGGTTAGACTGGAAGAATTATGATTACAATTTTGAAGTAAATGGAGAAGAAGTAACGGATATTTATGCCCGTAAAGTGACTGGAAGGGAAGTTTGGGCAGAGGATTCCCGAAGACCCAGGGAACAGAACACAGAAGCATTTGTTCCCAAAAAAGAAAGACGAAAAATACAGGGGTTTCAGGAGACAAACTTTCTGCTAAAGGGAAAACCATTCGAAGAAAATAGTGTGACCAAGATTAAAGGTGCATTTTATTTTTCGGATTTCAAGTGGAAAGATGAGGGGTATGAGGGAATAAAAAAAGAAGATATGGTAATTTATAAGCTTCATGTACGGGGGTTTTCCAAAGGAATACAGGGGGATAACAGCCGGCATGGAACGGTAGAAGCAGTGGAGAGGAAGCTGGATTATTTGAAGAGTCTGGGGATTACTACGCTGCTGTTTATGCCGTTGTATGAGTTTGAGGAAATCCTTATGCTGGATGAAAGCAAGGAGCAGCTCAAGCCAAAGGATTTAATTAACTATTGGGGATATACAACAGGAAACTATTTTGCGCCGAAAGCTTCATATCTTGGGAAAGATTATAATCCAGACAATTTAAAACGCCTGATTCAGAAGATGCATCAGAAGGAAATGGAATGTATTTTAGAATTCTATTTCCCAGAAAAAACAAATCCACATTTAATTATTGATGTATTGCGTTATTGGAAACAGGAATATCATGTAGATGGATTTCGGTTGTTAGGAAGTCCATCGGTTTCTGAGCTATTGGCACAGGACAGCCATTTGAGCAGCTGCAAGTTATTTTTTGAGGGGTTCCAGGAAGAGCTGGCCGAAGACAGCCAGCGTTTTGGTCCCAGATTGTTTTCCTATAATGAAAGGTTCCTCTATGAAATGCGCAGAGTATTGAATCGACAGGGCGGCAGTATCTATGAATTTGCCTGTCAGATGCGCAGACAGCAGAAGCATCAAGGATTTGTAAATTTTATCGCAGAAAATAATGGTTTTACCCTCTGGGATGCTTTTTCCTACGAGCACAAGCATAATGAACAAAACAGAGAAGATAACAGAGATGGGAATGACTGGAATTTCAGCGGGAATTGTGGGCAGGAGGGAATCAGCAGAAGACGCCAGGTGAATGAGCTGCGCAAACGCCAGGTGAAAAATGCCCTTGCAGTCATCTTTCTGGCTCAGGGAGTTCCTATGATCTGGATGGGAGATGAGTGTGGAAACAGTCAAAGAGGCAATAATAATGCTTATTGTCAGGACAATGAACTGGGCTGGAAGGACTGGAAGCGTTCTGCCCTTGCCAAAGGGCTGACGGATTATGTGAAGCAGCTCTCTAAAATCCGTAGGGAATGGCCTGTGCTACGTAATCCTCATCCTTTTAAGCTTCAGGATTATCAGAATAAGGGATATCCAGATCTTTCTTATCACAGTGACGGTGCATGGAAGATGGATTTTGGCATGAACCGGGGATTTATCGGAATATTTTATTCCGGTGCTTATGCAGGAATGGAAAAGAGCTTGTATGCAGCTTATAATTTCCAGACAGTTCCTCAGAAATTTGCATTGCCTGGAGGAATGGAATGGGAGCTTTTGTTGGATACTTCCCGAGAACTTTCCATTCCCAAAGAACCAGAGCAATTAAAGGACATCCGGGAGCTTATGATACAAGAACAGTCCGTTTGCTTGCTGAGTGGGAAGGCTTATTCAGAAAAAAAAGGGAGAAGGAGGCAGAAGAAAAAAACAGGAGAAGTTTTTGGCAAGGAAATTTCCTCCAAAAAGGATTTTGAAAAACAGAATTCTGGTGACAGCAGCAGGAGTCAGTCTGTTTCAAATTCTGGAAAAAATAAAGGAGATCAGGGATGACAGAACAAAAATTTGGCGTCAGTGGCTTTACCTTGAAGTGGATTGCCATTATTTGTATGTTAATCGATCACGTTGGAGCTGTCTTGTTTCCTCAGTATATACAATTGAGGATGATTGGCAGGCTGGCGTTTCCAATTTATTGTTTCCTTCTGGTGGAAGGAGCTGTGCATACCAAGGATATTCACAAATATGAGGTTCGTCTGTTTTTGTTTGCACTTTTGTCAGAGCTTCCGTTTGATCTGGCATTTTTTGGCCGAATATATTTTGGACACCAAAACGTATTTTTTACATTGTTTTTTGGTCTGGTAGCAGTAGAACAATGCCAGAAACGAACAGGAAAATTAAGTTCATTTTTAACTTTTTTATCATCTATAGCATTGGCAGAGGTTTTGAACACGGACTATGGAGCTTCTGGAGTGACTTTCATTTTGCTATTTTATATCCTGTATCAGTATAGGGTTGCCAAGCAAGCGGCTTTTGTAGTGATGAATTATCTGATGTACGGGATAAGTGTTCAGATTTATGCAACGTTTGCAGCGCTTCCCATGCTCCTATATAATGGGAAGCGCGGACCTTCTATGAAATATTTTTTTTATGCATTTTATCCCATACATTTGCTGGTGATTTATGTTATATGCAAATTGATCTATTGAGTGAAATTAAGACAGGAGTGTGTGTAAATGAAAGTCTGGCAACATTTTAAAACTATTACAAACCATAAGATACTTGTCATGAAAGGCTGTTTCCGGGTAGGATTGTACAAACAAGGTTTATTGCATGATTTGTCTAAATATACACCTACAGAATTTTTGGTAGGGTGCAAATATTTTCAGGGGAATTTAAGTCCCAATAATATTGAGCGGAAAGAAAAGGGATATTCTTCCTCCTGGCTGCATCACAAAGGCAGGAATAAGCATCATATGGAGTATTGGATTGACTATGGAGCTGGAGAAAACAAAGCCATGACGGGTATGAAAATGCCGATTCGATATGTGGTGGAAATGTTTATTGACCGGATGTCCGCGTCAAAAATTTATAAAAAGGAGGACTATACAGACAGCAGTCCTTTAGAATACTATGAAAACGGTAAGGAATATCATATCCTTCACAGGGATACCAGAATTTTGCTGGAACGCTTGCTGCATATGCTAGCAGAACAGGGAGAGGATGTTACCTTCCGTTACATTAAGAAAATTGTGTTAAAGAAAAAGGATTATGGGAAACGGTCATAGCTTTACAGAAATTGATTTTTGTCGGGCTGATAATGGTAATCAATTGCTGCTAAGGAAGCAATCAGCTCTTCCATGGAAATGTCACAGCTTTTGCAGAGTTCCTCTAAGGAAGGATAGCGGTCTCTTAAGTGTGTATTGATAAAGCTTAAGAGGATGACTGGGTCTTTTGGAATATTCATTGTAATGTAATACCTCCTGTTTTTTTGATAATATTATAACGTATCTGCTGTTGCACCACAAGTACAAAATGAAGAAAAACTATTTTCCAGTTGGAAAGGCACTTCAAAGCTTGATTTTTCATAGAATGTAATAAATCAGCTTAGAGGTGCTTTTTTTGAAAACATTTTTAATGCCGCTGAATGCCGAGGAAGAAAAATATTATTTAAAAGAAATGAAAGAGGGCAGCCTTGAAGCGAAAAACACTTTGATTGAACGAAATCTGAGGCTGGTAGCGCATATTTCCAGGAAATATCAGAATGGGGAAGAGGATATGGAGGATTTGATCTCCATAGGGACCATAGGGCTGATTAAAGCAATATCGACATTTAATTATGAGCGGGGAAACCGGCTGGCAACCTATGCTGCAAGGTGTATAGACAATGAGCTATTGATGTATTTTCGCGGTAAGAAAAAAACTTCCCGAGAAGTATCTTTGTATGAACCGATTGGGACAGATAAAGAAGGAAATCAAATTAATTTGATGGATGTGGTGGAAAGCGCCGATCGGGATATCTTTGAGGTGATTGAACTGAAAGGAAATACGCGGAAGGTTTATGAGGCGATTCCAAGGGTTTTGAACAGACGGGAACGTGAAATTATTGAATGGAGGTATGGACTTTATAACCGAAAACCGGTAACGCAGCGTGAGATTGCAGATAAATTGGGGATATCGCGCTCTTATGTGAGCCGGATTGAAAAACGGGCGCTGGAAAAATTGAAGGGATGTTTTGAGTAACAGTTCAGCCCTTTCAGTTTTCTACATTGCTTTATTGAAAGGATTCTTCGATGTAAGAATAAAAATATGGATGGGAACTTCTATTGTTTTTTACAAATTTTCCTGCTTTCACTTCCACAAGGAAACGCGGCTGGATTTCTAGTATTTCCAGTTCCAGGGATGGAAGGATGCTATTAATTCCCTCCAATTCAAACTCGGTTTTCCAGCCGATGGGAGGATATCGAGGGGCGGGACTGTTTTTCTGAGATTCGCAAGTCCTTCGTATGTTTTCCTTGCCAACGGCGGAAAACCTCTAACAGTGAAATTGGAGGGAATACACTTCTTCCATCCCTGGAAGCAGGAAATACACGAAATCCACCGAATGTTTCCTTTCTTGGAAGGGAAAGCAGGAAAATTTGTCTCAAATATGGAAATACCCATCCATATTTTTATACTGTCAGTATGAAAATCCTTGGAATAAAGCTCTATTTCAAAGCTGAAAGGGCTGAACTGTTACTGTTTTGAATAAAAATGTTTTTACACTTATTGCAGAACCAATAGAAACATGGTATGATGTAACCATCTTTTTTCAAAGGGCGTATCTGCCCAGATTCCCAAACCAGCAAGAGGGAGGAAATTTGTATAGTATTGTGTCAACAGCCATCGTATTCGGAATTCAGAGCATTTTCGTACAGGTGGAAGCAGATGTATGCGACGGAATGCCTGCATTTGAGATGGTGGGTGCGTTGTCTTCTGAGGTGAAGGAGGCAAAAGAACGAGTGAAAGCAGCCTTTCGGAATAGTAAAATACAATTGGCGCCTAAGAAAATTACTGTAAATTTTTATCCTGCAGATATTCGAAAAACGGGAACCAGTTTTGATTTGCCTATTGCCCTTGCGGTATTGTCAGCTTATGGAAGGGTTTCAAAGGAGTGCTTAAAAGGAATAATATTTGCCGGGGAAGTCAGCCTGAATGGGGAGATACGGCCCACAACAGGCATTCTTCCTATGGCCCTTGCAGCTCAGGAAGTAGGAAAGCACACCATTTGTGTTCCAAGAGAAAACATGAAGGAAGCCGGGGTTGTAAAAGGAATGGTTGTATTACCAGCAGATAATCTCAACCAGGTGATTGCTATGATAGAAGAGTTTTCCCACATGCCTGAAAAATACCAGGCAGACGCAAAGAGAAGGCAGTCAGAGCAGAAGGCGGAACATGCCCAAGAGTGGGATTTTGCAGACATTCATGGGCAGAAGGTTTTAAAGCGTGTCTGCGAGGTGGCAGCTTCAGGAAGACATCATATGTTAATGATCGGGGCGCCGGGGGCAGGGAAAACAATGGCAGCCAGAGCAGCGGCCACAATTTTGCCTGATTTAACAGAGGAAGAGGCATTGGAGCTTGCCAAAATATATAGTGTCAGCGGCAGGTTTGAGCAGAGGGAAGAACGGTTTTGGGAGAGACCCTTTCGAAATCCCCATCATACCATCAGTGTTGCAGGTCTTGCTGGAGGAGGCGCTGTACCCAAACCAGGAGAATTGAGCCTGGCACATAAAGGGATATTGTTTTTGGACGAGCTGACAGAATTTAAAAGGGAAGTATTGGAGACTCTGCGGCAGCCTTTGGAAGAAAGGATGATAAGACTGGTAAGAAGCAGCGGAGTTTATCACTATCCAGCAGATGTGATGCTGATTGGCGCCATGAATCCCTGTGGCTGTGGGGCTTATCCAGACCATAATAAGTGTACATGTTCTCCTGCAGTCATCGGCCGCCATTGGAATAAACTAAGCAAGCCCTTGCTAGACCGTATGGATCTTACGATAGAAGTAAAACGGTTGTCACTTGTTGATATGGTAAGTACAGAGCCGCAAGAGACTTCAGAAGCTGTGAAAAAGAGGGTACAGGATGTACAGAATCTACAAAGGAAACGGTTTGCAGGAAGCGGCATTGTATCCAACAGCCGGATTCCTGTTTCCCAAATAAAAGAATTCTGTCCGATGGAACAAGAGGCAGAGAAGCTTTTACAGGAATATTTTGAGCGTTTTCAGATGAGCGCAAGAAGCTATTACCGAACCATCCGGGTGGCACGTACCATTGCGGATATGGAGCATTCAAAACGGATTTGCCGTGGGCATATGATAGAAAGCCTGAGATATCGGGGAATGGACAGAAATACATGGGAAATGATATGACTGGCAGGAATAAAATACATAATAAATATGAATACTGGTTTGCAGGGCTTTCTTCCATTTCTGGAAAAAAGAAAATCTATATTAGAACTATTTTTTTGGAAGCGGAAGAATTATATCGGATGAAGGCAGGACAATTGCAGAAAATTGCCTGGCTGACAGAAAAGGAGAAAGGAGCCATTGGGGCTGGGCAGAAGATTTCGGAATCAGAATTGGAGGATAGACAGCAGTATTGTTTTCAGAATGAAATTGGCTTATGCCTTTGGCAGGATGAGAATTATCCCAAACGCTTGAAACATATTTATAACCCGCCCTATGGAATTTATTTTCGAGGAAGCCTTCCCGTCGAAAAAGCTCCTGCAATTGCAGTAGTAGGGGCAAGAAGCTGTTCTGCTTATGGGAAGAAAGTAGCTGAAATGATAGGGTTTTCCCTTGCAGAGCGGGGAGTATCTATCATCAGTGGCATGGCTGCTGGTATTGACGGTGCAGGTCATCAAGGGGCATTGCAAGCAGACGGGAGAACGTATGGAGTTCTGGGATGTGGAGTGGATGTGTGTTATCCCGCAAAGCACCAGAAGCTATATGAAGCCATTCCCAAAAAGGGCGGTCTCCTTTCGGAATACCCACCTCACACGAAGCCCCTTACTTTCTTTTTTCCCCAGAGAAACCGAATGATCAGTGGGTTGTCAGATGGTGTTATCGTAGTAGAAGCAAGAGAGAAAAGCGGTGCTCTGATTACGGCAGATTTTGCCTTAGAGCAGGGAAGAGAGGTTTATGCAGTACCAGGCAGGATTGGAGATAGATTGAGTCAGGGGACCAATCGGCTGATTCGGCAGGGGGCAGGAATGTTTCTGTCTCTGGAAGATTTTCAAAAAGAAATGGGGATTTTTGCAGATTTTATAGATTCTGCTGTCCGAAATGAAAAAATATCACTTGAAAAATCAGAAAGGTTGGTGTATAGTTGTGTGGATTTAAGTCCAAAAAATTTGGATGAGCTTATGGCGCAAACAGGATTTTCTTTTCTGAGGCTTGTGGAAATTTTGGAATCTCTCAGAGAGAAAGGCTGTATACTAGAAGTATATAAAAATTATTATATCAGGTCAGAAATTTTTGATTAGTATAAGGAACGAACAGTTAAAGGAGCAGGACACATGGCGAAATATCTGGTTATCGTGGAATCACCAGCAAAGGTGAAAACAATTAAAAAATTTTTGGGAAAAAATTATGAAGTGGCAGCATCGAACGGGCATGTGAGGGATTTGCCAAAAAGCCAGCTTGGGATTGACGTGGAACATGATTATGAGCCGAAATATATTACCATTCGAGGAAAGGGAGACATTCTTGCCAATTTAAGGAAAGAGGTAAAGAAGGCAGAAAAGGTATATCTGGCAACGGACCCTGACCGGGAAGGCGAGGCAATTTCCTGGCATTTATCAAAAGCATTAAAGCTGGAGGATAAGAATATTTACCGGATTAGCTTTAATGAAATTACCAAGAATGCCGTAAAAACTTCTTTGAAGCAAGCCCGAAAGATTGATATGAATCTGGTGGATGCCCAACAGACCAGGCGTATGTTAGACCGTATGGTGGGTTATCGAATTAGTCCCGTATTGTGGGCAAAGGTGAAGAGGGGGCTGAGCGCTGGTCGCGTGCAGTCTGTAGCCTTGCGTATTATATGTGACAGAGAAGAGGAAATTAATGCATTTATTCCTGAAGAGTACTGGACGTTGGAGGCGCAATTTGCGATTCCAGGAGAAAAGAAAGCCTTAACAGCTAAGTTTTATGGAGATAAAAATGGAAAGATAGTCATTAAATCCAAAGAAGAGATGGAGCAGGTGCGAAAGGCGCTGGAAAAAGAACGGTATCAGGTGCTGGATGTGAAGAAGGGGGAGCGTACAAGAAAAGCGCCTCTGCCCTTTACCACAAGTACCTTGCAGCAGGAAGCTTCAAAGGTTTTGAATTTCTCTACCCAAAAAACCATGCGTTTGGCGCAGCAGTTATACGAGGGAGTAGATATCAAGGGACAGGGGACTGTTGGTATTATTACCTATTTAAGAACAGATTCTGTGCGTATTTCTGAGGAAGCAGACCAGTCGGCCCGGGAATATATCCAGTCGAATTATGGGGAAAGGTACGTAGCAAAAGGCGGACAGGAGCAAAAGGGCTCTGGAAAGATACAAGATGCGCATGAGGCAATCCGCCCTTCTGATATCACTAGAACTCCAGTTATGATCAAAGAATCTTTAAGCAGGGATCAGTTTCGGTTATATCAGCTTATTTGGAGACGGTTTGCTGCCAGCCGCATGAGCAATGCGGTATATGAGACTACTTCCATTACCATTGGCGCCGGAGATTATCGGTTCCATGTGTCCGCTTCTAAGATTATTTTTGAAGGATTTATGTCTGTCTATACCAATGAGGAGGATGAGAAGAGTGAAAATAATGTGCTTTTAAAGTCTGTTGACAAGGATACCAAGCTGAATTTGAAAGAATTGGAGGAAAAGCAGCATTTCACTCAGCCGCCAGCCCATTTTACGGAGGCTTCTTTGGTAAAGGCATTGGAAGAACAGGGAATTGGACGACCGAGTACCTATGCTCCTACTATAACTACTCTTTTGGGAAGAAGGTATGTGGTAAAAGAGAATAAGAATCTTTATATTACGGAACTGGGAGAAGTGGTAAATTCGATTATGCTGGAAGCATTTCCAACCATTGTAGATGAAAATTTTACTGCAAATATGGAATCTCTGCTGGACAAAGTAGCAGAAGGGATTGTCGGCTGGAAAGCAGTGATTAGTAATTTTTATCCTGATTTAGAGGAGGCAGTACAGGCGGCAGAGAAGGATTTGGAAAAAATACAGATTGAGGATGAGGTCACAGATGTGGTCTGTGACTTATGCGGTCGGAATATGGTGATTAAATATGGACCACATGGAAGATTTTTGGCCTGTCCAGGATTCCCAGAATGCCGTAATACAAAGCCATATCTTGAAAAAATAGGTGTGGAATGTCCAAAATGTGGAAAAGAAATTGTAATGAAAAAGACAAAAAAGGGCAGGAGATATTATGGTTGTGAAGATAATCCTGACTGTGATTTTATGAGCTGGCAGAAGCCTTCCAAGGAAAAATGTCCGGAATGCGGTGGATATATGGTGGAAAAAGGAAATAAGCTGGTATGCGCAGATGCTCAATGTGGATTTGTCAAAGAAAAAGAAAATCAATAAAAGTATTTGAAAAGCGTCAATGGAAGTTGTGTCGATTTTTGAGAAAAAATAGCAAGAATAGTGTGAAAATTAAAAAAATTGATAAAAAAGCCAGGGAAAATAGAAGAAACTTATTGAAATTTGTCAAAAACCATGGTAGAATTCAAAACAATACAACAGGTGTAACGTTTTAAAATTGGGAGGAGTTCTATGAGTGTCCAGTTGCTAGATAAGACAAGGAAGATCAATAAGTTGCTGCATAATAACAGTTCCTCAAAAGTAATTTTCAGTGATATCTGTGAAGTTTTGACAGAGATTTTGGAATCTAATATCCTGGTAATCAGCAGGAAGGGGAAGGTCTTAGGAACGAGCCATGAAGCGAGGACAGAGGAGATTAAAGAGTTGATTGCGGATGAGGTGGGTGGATTTATTGATCCGTTATTGAATGAGCGTCTGCTGGGCATTTTATCTACCAAGGAGAATGTTAATTTGGAGACGCTGGGCTTTGTTTCTGGTGACGTGCGCAGCTATCAGGCAATTATTACACCCATTGATATTGCAGGAGAGAGATTAGGAACCTTGTTTGTGTATCGTCAAGAGAAGCAGTATGATATTGATGATATTATTTTGAGTGAGTATGGAACCACAGTAGTTGGATTGGAAATGATGCGTTCGGTCAATGAGGAGAGCGCGGAGGAGAACCGGAAAGTGCAAATTGTAAAATCGGCGATTGGTACACTTTCTTTTTCAGAGTTGGAAGCCATTACACATATTTTTGATGAAATGGAAGGGAAAGAAGGAATTTTAGTTGCCAGTAAAATTGCAGACCGGGTAGGCATCACCAGAAGCGTTATTGTGAATGCACTCAGGAAATTTGAAAGCGCTGGGGTAATCGAATCCCGTTCTTCAGGGATGAAAGGTACTTACATTAAGGTACTCAATGACGTGGTATTCGATGAGCTGGACAGGATAAAAAAACAGAATATGAAGCATAACTAAAGGGAATTAGTTATTTTACGAAAAAGGATTTGTAGGTGAAAGCTATAAGTCCTTTTTGTACGCAAAAATAAAATTGAGAAAATAAGGAAGAGAAATAATATCATTAATTTAGGAAGAGAAACAGGAAAAAGATAGGCGAGAAGGAAAAAGATACCTCCAATTATGATAGTATCGACAATATGACACAAGATAATGTTAAAATTAATGAAAAACTACAAAAAATACTTGCAATATCTTTTCGTTAATTATAATATATAAGGTAGAATGCAATGCGGTCTAATAAAAATTGGGGTATTAGGGCAGATATTAAGAAGATGGAAGGAGCAATTGTTATGTTAAGCAGTGGTATTTATGATTATATTGACGTTATGAATAAAGCCGCAGATGCCGCATGGCTGCGGGATACTGCCATCAGCAACAATATTGCCAATGGCGATACACCGGGATATAAGCGGCAGGATGTGAATTTTGAAGGAGTTTTTCAAAGAGAGCTTGGAAAAATGAAGTATGTCTCTTTGGATGAGAAAATAAGTGATATTAATGAGGGGCATATGGACCATTTGGATGCACAGATTTATACAGATGCAGAGAATTATTCCTACCGGCTAGATAAGAATAATGTGGACCCAGAACAGGAATATGCAGAGCTGGCATCTACAAGAATTAAATATACTGCTTTGATCGACAGTATGACGAAAGAATTCCAGAGAATCAAGAGTGTCATTAAGTAGGACAGAGTTACATAAAAATAGAAAATGGGAGGAATCAGTATGTCGTTATTTCAATCTTTTAATATCAATACATCTGGATTGACTGCACAGCGGTTTCGTATGGATGTAATTTCTGAAAATGTTGCGAATGTAACAACGACAAGGACCGAGGATGGCACGCCGTATACTCGTAAGATTGTAACTTTTCGGGAAAAAAATGTAACGCCTTTTAGCAAGGTATTAAGCAATACCAGGGAAGCGTATTTGGGAAATGGCGTGAAAGTGTCAAAGGTTTCCGAGGACACAGAGAGTGAATATGTGATGAAATATGATCCATCTCATCCGGATGCAGATGAGAATGGATATGTCTCTTACCCGAATGTGAATATTATCACAGAGATGACGAATATGATAGATGCCAGTCGGTCCTATGAGGCAAACCTTACGGCTTTTGAAACCAGTAAGGCGATTGCACTGAAGGGATTGGAACTTGGAAAATAAAGCTTTAAGTAAGCAAGAGAATGAATCATAAAGTCAGGGAGGTTTCTTAGATGGATATTTCAGTGTTAAGTAACGTTGGTTCACAGTACATAAAAAATGCGGCGATGGAAAATGATCAGCTTACAGTCAAGGATAAAGGGTTTGACAGTTTACTTCAGTCAGCCATGGGTCTGGTGAATGAAGCCAGTGATTTACAGAACCAGGCAGAAGAAGCAGAAGTGCAGTTTATGTTGGGGTATGCAACGAATACTCATGATTTGAATGCAATACAGGAAAAAGCAGATATCGCTTTGAATTACACCATAGCGGTCAGAGATAGAATGGTTGAGGCTTATAAAGAGATTATGAATATGCAGATTTAGTAGTAAGTCGTTAGAACGGGATGGGTGGAAAGTTACATGCAGGAGAGAATTAGAGAGGTTCCGAAAAGGATACTTGAATGGTGGAATAAGTTTTCGGTAAAACAAAAGACATTGATTGCAAGTATTGCGGTTGCGGTTATCATCGGGCTGTTGATTGTTACAAAAATTTTCACGACACCTACGATGGTCTCCATTCGAAAATGTGAGAATACCAAAGAAGCTGCACAGGTGAAGGAATTGTTAGATGGAGAAGGCATTGTTTTCGAAGTCTCTGATGATGGTCTTGAATTCCAGGTGAAGGCGGCAGATCAGGCAAATGCAGCAATTTTGCTCGGAGAAAATGGGATACCAGCAGCTACATATGATTTGGAGAATGTATTTGAAGGCGGCTTTAGCAATACAGAGTCAGATAAGACAAAACGTTACCAGCTTTATATGGAGAGCCAGTTGGAGGAGGATTTAGAACAATTGGACTCTGTTAGAACAGCTACAGTGAATTTGAGCATGCCAGTGGATGATGGAACAGTATTGGCATTGGAGGAAGATTCTTATGCGGCTGTTACATTGACGTTGGCAGATGAGATGGACGAAGAGGTTGCAGCAGGGTTAGCCAAGTGGATTGCAACGGCAATTGGAAATAAGACTACAGATGATGTAACGATTATGGATTCATCTGGAAATATGCTTTTTTCAGGCGGCGATTCTGCTACTGCCATGGGCAATGCAACGACACAGCTTGCTTATAAAACCAAGGCGGAAGCAGCAGTGAAGAGCCAGGTAAAAGATGTTATGATGGGCACCAATGTATTTAACAATGTTTCGGTAGGGCTGAATCTGAATGTGAGCTTTCGGGATACCAAAGAGACAACACACAGGCAGTATACCGAAGATGGTGCAGAACATGGGCCTGTGACCAGCAGAAGACAGTTTGAGTCAGAAACCACAGGAGGCGTAGAAGGAGTTCCGGGAACTGATCCCAATGATGATGATACGGGATATATGTTGGAGGATGGAGCAACCTCTACCCAGTCGACTACAGAATTGAATGAAGAATATACAAACAATGAGCAGATTATAGAGACCACAGGCGGTGCAGGTGAGATTGATTATGCGAATTCTTCCATTACTGTAGTGGCTAGTCAATACCGGAGTTATAGTGAGGATGCTCTGAGAGAAAGCGGCCAGTTAGATGATATGACCTTTGACGAATTTGTAACAGCGAATCGTGAAAGGGTAAGAATGGATTTGGATGAAGAATTTGTGCAGATGGTAGCGCGAGCAACAGGATTTCCAGAAGAAAATGTAATGGTTGTAGGATATGAGGTACCATTTTTTGAATATTCAGACAGTGGGAACAGAGGCGTGATGGATTACTTGCCAGTGGCAATTGCCCTTATCATTATGGCAATGCTGGGATATGTGGTATTTCGCAGTACCAGACGGGAGCAGGTTGCAGAAGTGGAGCCTGAGCTTTCGGTAGAGACTTTATTGGCATCTACGAAAGAGGCGGAAGAAGATTCCTTAGAAGATATCGGGTTCTCTGATAAATCTGAGACGCGCATTTTGATTGAAAAATTTGTGGATGAGAATCCAGAAGCAGTGGCATCATTACTGCGAAATTGGTTAAACGAGGAGTGGGAATAGGTTATGGCAAATTCAGAAGAATATAATGGCGTCCAGAAAGCGGCAATTCTACTTATTGCGTTAGGGCCAGAAAAATCAGCTTCCATATTCAAACATTTGAAAGAGGAGGAAATTGAGGAATTAACCTTGGAAATTGCCAATACCAGAAGTATTTCTCCCCAGACGAAAGAAGATGTATTGAATGAGTTTTATCAGGTTTGTCTGGCACAGCAATATATTGCAGAGGGCGGTATCGGCTATGCGAAAGAATTGTTGGAAAAAGCGCTGGGAGAAGAGAAGGCACAGGGGGTTATTTCAAAACTTACTGCGTCCTTACAGGTGCGCCCCTTTGAGTTTGTGCGTAAAACAGACCCAGCCCAGCTTTTGAACTTTATTCAGGATGAGCATCCGCAGACGATTGCAATGATTCTCTCTTACTTATCGGCGGGGCAGGCAGCTATGATTATTGGGTCCTTGCTGCCAGAAAAGCAGGCAGATGTGGCGAAACGTATTGCAATGATGGATCGAACATCACCAGATGTTATAAAGGAAGTGGAACGCGTGCTAGAACGAAAACTTTCTACTTTGGTAAATCAAGATTACACAATTGTAGGTGGCGTAGATGCGATTGTTTCTATCTTAAATACGGTAGACCGCTCTACTGAGAAACATATTATGGAAACTCTTGAAATTGAAGAGCCTGAATTGGCAGATGAAATCCGTAAGAAGATGTTCGTATTTGAAGATATCCTTCTTTTGGATGACCGTGCAATTCAGCGTGTTCTCCGTGATGTAGATAACAATGAGCTGGGAGTTGCTTTAAAGGCAGCAAATGAAGATGTACAGAATGTAATCTTTAAGAATATGTCCAAACGTCTGGCTACTATGATTAAGGAAGACATGGAATTTATGGGACCAGTACGTATGAAGGATGTAGAGGAAGCACAGCAGAAGATTGTAGGTATTATACGTAAGCTGGAAGATTCAGCAGAGATTGTAATCTCCAGAGGTGGAGGTGACGAGATCGTTGTCTAATTTATATAAGCAGCGGTATATCGTTGCAAACAATAATGCAAGGGTGATTAATTCTGACAGCAAAATAGAAGAACGCATGCAGGAGCTAAGAAAAGAAATGGCGAAACAGGCATTTCTTCAGCAATCGGAAGATGGATTTGTAGCGGGCTTGCAGGCGGATTTGGTAGAGGCAGTTCCAAAAGAGGAAGAAATTTCTCCCAAGGAACTGCTAGAGCAAGCTAAGATAGAGTCAGAAACAATGCTGGCAGAGGCCAGAAGTCAAGCAGATGCTCTTCTCGCAGAGGCGAAGGAGGAAGCTGTTTCCATTCGAAAACAGGCGGAAGAATCCGGGTATGAGAATGGATATGGAAACGGCCTTCAGGATGGAACCCAAAAGGCTGAAGCAGAACTTGCCGTCCAGAAAAAGAGGATGGAAGACGAACAGAATCAAATCAAAGAGGAATACAGGCAAAAGATCGAAGAGTTAGAGCCATACTTGGTAGATATTGTAGCAGATGTATTTGAAAAAGTATTCCATGTACAGTTTGATGATAAGAAAGAGATCTTGATTTATCTGATACAGCAGGCAATATTAAGTACGGAAGGAACCAAAGACTTCCAGGTACGGGTAAGTTTAAAAGATTATGAGTTTATGGAGAATCACAAAAATGAAATCACAGAGCGGGTAGGCGAAGCTGTCAATATAGAAATTATGGCGGATGCGAGCCTGAAGGAAAGGCAGTGTATGATTGAGACAGATTCTGGTGTATTTGATTGTGGTTCAGATGTCCAGCTCGACAACTTGATAAAAGCGCTGCGGTCATTAAGTTTGTGAGGAAAATATCGTGACATATAATTTAGATAAATATTATCAGTTAGCAGATAAAAATTATTACAGACATTTGGGGAAAGTAGTAAAAATTGTAGGACTTACAATTGAATCTGTAGGACCGAACGCCAAACTGAGTGACTTGTGCCGTATTATTGTTGATAAGAACAAAAATATTTCCATTATGGCAGAAGTAGTGGGATTCCGGGATAAAAGACTGCTTCTTATGCCTTATGAGAGTGTAGAGGGATTGGGCGTAGGGTGTATCGTAGAGAATACGGGACATCCTTTGTCTGTTTATGTAGGCGAAGAGATGCTTGGACATACGCTAGATGGGATGGGAAGACCTACCGATATTGAAGAGCTGACATTACGAGAAGAGTATCCGGTAGATGCAGCTCCGCCGGACCCTATGGAAAGGGTAATTATCAGCGAAGTGCTGCCATTGGGAGTGAAGGCGGTAGATGGTTTGATTACCGTTGGAAAAGGACAGAGAATTGGCATTTTTGCTGGGTCAGGTGTTGGGAAAAGTACGTTGTTAGGAATGTTTGCTAGGAATACCAGGGCAGATATCAATGTGATTGCACTGATCGGTGAGCGAGGGAGAGAGGTTCGGGAATTTATAGAACGGGATATGGGGGAAGAAGGAATGCGACGATCGGTTGTGATTGTGGCGACTTCCGATCGCCCAGCTCTTTTACGCCGTAATGCAGCTAAGACAGCTACAGCTATCGCAGAGTATTTCCGGGATCAAGGGAAGGATGTGTTGCTGATGATGGATTCCCTGACACGTTTTTCTATGGCACAACGAGAAATTGGACTTGCGTCTGGAGAACCTCCTGTGACCAGGGGATATCCTCCTAGCGTATATTCTGAGATGCCAAAGCTTCTAGAGCGGGCAGGCAACTCAGACAAAGGCTCTATTACAGGGCTTTATACGGTATTGGTGGATGGGGATGATTTTAATGAACCGATTACAGATACTGCACGAAGTATTCTGGATGGGCATATTATGTTAGATAGAAAGTTAGCCCATAAGAATCATTATCCTGCCATTGACGTGCTGCAGAGTATTTCTCGTGTGATGAGTTCCATTGCAAGTGGGAAGCATAAAGAAGCAGCCGGAAAATTAAAAAATGTAATGGCAACCTATCAGGAAGCAGAAGATTTGATTAATATTGGAGCTTATAAAGCTGGTTCTAATAAGAATATTGATTACGCCATTGAAAAGATAGATGCAGTTAACGACTTTTTACTGCAAGAGACCCATGATAAATTCTCCTTTGAAGAAATTATGGAAATGCTGGAAGGGCTATTTTAGGTTATGGCTAAATTTACATATAGAATGCAGAATATTCTTGATATAAAATATAAATTAGAGTCTCAGGCGAAGACATCCTTTTCCCTTGCAGCCGCAAAGCTGAATCAGGAAGAAGAAAAATTAGAAGGACTGCATCAGCGCAGACGGGCATATGAGGTGCGGGCGAAAGAGCTTGTGTCAGACAAATTGAATTTTCAGGATATTAAAGTAAATCGTATTGCCATTGAGACTACAAAGGGGGCAATCCAGAATCAAGTGGTTGCGGTGCATGTGGCAGAGCGTAACTTAGAAAGTGCGAGGCGCCATTTGCAGGATGTGATGACGGAGAGAAAAACCCATGAGATTTTAAAAGAAAAAGCCTTTGAAGAGTTTAAAAAGGAATTGGAAAAAGAAGAGAGTAAGGCAGTGGATGAACTGGTAAGCTTCACCCACAACCATGACAAGGAAGAATAAAGGTGGTGGACAGTATGGCGGAAGATATATTAGAAGAATTGGGCGAAGAATCAGGAGCTTTAGATAAGAAGGCACGTAAGAAAGCAGAAAAAGCCAGAAAAAAAGAAGAAAAGAAGCAGAAAAAATTAGAAAAAAAGCAAGCACAAGGTGAGGAATCAGAAGCAGAAGAGGAAGGCGGCAGCAAAATAGCTGTAGTTCTTGCAACGATTGTCTTTATTGCTATTTGGCTGGCAATCTTGGCTCTTATTGTTAAAATGGATATTGGTGGATTTGGTTCTACTGTACTCCAGCCTATTTTAAAGGATGTACCGATCATTAATAAGATTTTGCCAGAAACGGAGCAAGAACCAGTAGTAGATGCGCAATATCCGTATACTACATTGGACGAAGCTATTAACCGAATTAAGGAATTGGAACTGGAGCTTTCCAATGCCCAGTCACAATCAGAGGGCAATTCTGACAATGTGGCTCAGCTAGAAGCAGAGGTTGCAAGGCTTCGGGAATTTGAAAATGAACAGTCTGCCTTTGAAGAAGAAAAAACCAAATTTTATAAAGAGGTTGTGTTCAACGAAAATGCACCCGATATATCTGAATATAGAGCATATTATGAAAGCATAGATCCTGCAAATGCGGAAGTTTTATATAAACAGGTGGTACAGCAGCAGGAAGCAGATACGAAAATTCAAGAATATGCCAATACTTATGCCGAAATGAAGCCAAAGCAGGCAGCAGCGATTATGGAGGCCATGCAGGATAATTTAAAATTAGTAGTAAAGATTTTGCAGAATATGGAAATAGAAGCAAGAAGCGACATTCTTGCAGCTATGGATTCAGAGGTAGCAGCAAGAGTTACTAAGATGATGGAGCCATAAATTTTTAGAGGAAAACATGTGGTTATAGGGTTCCGCAAGGAATCATATAATAAATAATCTGGGAAGAAAGGAGGAAGAAGTATGACAAGTAGTAAGATATCTCAGCTTGCGGCTTTGATGAGAAGTTCGGAGCTGGTGGATACCCAAAAAAGTTCCAAGCAGGAAAATGGTCCAGCATTTGGAGCATTGTTAAACCAGACGTCAGATGGTGGAAAGCAGAATGCTTATCCCTGGAATGGGACTGGAGTTTTGCCACCCAAAGTGGATATTGCGAATCAGACAGCTTTTGTAAAGGAATCTTCTGGAGCAGGATTGAAAGGAAATGGGATTAATCAAAATGGCAGCACAGATATTCAGAATAAACTGCCAAAGGATACTCTGGAAAAGCTGAATACTTTTGAGGAAAAGGTTACAGAAGCAGTGGCTGAAGAGCTAGGGGTTACCAAAGAGGAAGTCATAGAAGCTATGGAAGCTATGGGCTTGACGGTACTGGATATTATGGACCCGTCAAAGTTGGCAAATTTGGTGATGGAATTGACAGGCAGCGAGGATATTGGAGCCTTGTTGTTAAGTGAAGATTTTCAGCAGATTCTTGGGGAAATTGGAGAATTATCTAAGGAATTGATTGCAGAGTTGGGGCTTACACCAGAAGAATTGCCACAATTTATGGAACAGTTGCAGTCAATGATAACAGATGATGCAAAGGAAGTACCATCTGATATCCCAGAGCAGGAAGTATCACAGTCAGAAGCAGAGACAGAAATTGTAGAGTCACAGGAGCCAAAGCAGGAGGTAGAGACAGTTCAATCCTCATCTGTAGAGACAATTGCTACAACAGAGCAGAAAGTAAAAAATGAGAGTATCAGGGAAAACGCTGGAAACACCACGGAAGTAGAACATACTGAAGGGGAACGTGAAGGCCAAAATCTCACAGTGGATGAAACAGAGCAAGGAGATTCTACGGAGAATGGGGAGAAAGGTTCTACAGAAAAATCTCTGACAGAAATGACAGAGAATAAGAGTACTGCAAAAGCAGAGGATTCTTCTCAACATCATGTGACATACCAGACTACAGCTCAGACGGTGAATCAGGGACAGGCAGTGGAAGTTACTCAAACGGTGGTTCAGACCAGAATTGATGTAGAAGATATTATGCGGCAAGTCAGCCAGATGACAAAGATTATGGTAAGCCAGACAGAATCATCCATTGAAATGCAATTGAATCCTGCTAATTTAGGAAAAGTATATTTGCAGGTGGTTTCCAGGGAAGGTGTGATTACCGCCCAGCTTGCAGCTCAGAACGAAGCCGTTAAGGAGGCTTTAGAAAGCCAGGTTGCCATCTTAAAAGAGAACATGAATCAGCAGGGCATAAAGGTGGAAGCAATTGAGGTAACCATCGCCAGCCATGAGTTTGAGCGCAACTTAGAGCAGAATCAGCAGAATCAGGCTAGCCAGCAGCAAGAAGCAGAAGGGCAGAAGGCTTCCAGAAGGAATATTAACCTGAACAATCCAGAAGAATTGGAAGGAATCATGTCTGAGGAAGAGAATTTGGTGGCAAAAATCATGTCAGAACAGGGAAACAGCGTGGATTTGACAGCATAAAATATGCATAAGACAATTATGTTAGAAAGGAGAATCCTATGGCAATTACAGTACCAGTAAAAGATGGAGAAATTGTAAATGGATACGATCCTGCAAAAGAAGCAGAAGAAGCTAAGAAGGAGAGAAGTGGCGGTGCATTGGGAAAAGAAGCCTTTCTTCAGCTTTTAGTGGCTCAGATGAAGTATCAGGATCCTTTGGAGCCTACCTCCAACACAGAATATATTTCCCAGCTTGCAACCTTTTCATCCTTGGAAGAAATGCAAAATATGCGTGCTTCTTTGGAATCCTCACAGGCCGCAAACTTAGTTGGAAAAACCGTAATTATGGGAGTTGAGATTAACGGTATTAAGAATTATGTATCTGGAAGTGTGGAACAGGTTCGTAAGGAAGGAAATAAAATATATTTATCCATAGATGGTGATTGGTATAATATGGATGATCTTGATACGATAGTGGATGATGAATACATGGAAGCAACGTTGATTGGAGAGGATTTTGAAAAAGAAATAGCAAAAATGCCAGATCCGAAAAACTTGACGATTGAACATAAGGAGCATTTGCAGGCGATTATAGGCGCTTATAATAGTCTTACCGCTTACCAGCAAAAATATATTGAAAAATATTGCAAGGATGCGTACAATAAGTTTAAGGCATTGGTGGCGAAGATGAATGAACTGAGTCCTCCTACTGATGACAAAGACGATGTTGGCGATAAAGACGATGCCGGTGATAAGGACGAGGCTGGTGACAGTACAGAAGGAAGTGGAGGTACACAAGGAACTGAAACGACCAATTAACAGGGATGGCGCCTCAGAGTGAATCAAAGAGGATAGCAGGGAAGCTTAAGAACGGAGAGATATTATGAATAAAATTTCAAATCAATTCTCTTCCATTGAACAGATTACAGATCAATATCTGAAGTTAAACAGCCAAGGCACAGCCGCCATGGAAGGGGAATTGTCCTTTGGCGATATTTTAAAGCAGAAGCAGTCTGTGAGTGAAAGTTCTTTACTGAAGTTTTCCAAACATGCTTCCATGCGTCTTAAGAGCAGGAATATAGAACTTTCCACGGAGCAGAAAGAACGTCTGGAAACAGGGGCGGAAAAAGCAGAAGCGAAGGGAATGAAGGAATCCCTTGTCATCGTTGACTCATATTCGTTTATTGTAAATGTACCAAATAAGACAGTGGTAACCGCAATGGATCAGACAGAGTCCGATGAAAATGTATACACTAATATTGATGGAGCCGTAATTATCTAGCCGGACCTAGCGAGGAGGCAGAGGGCCCCCGAATGACAGAAGGGGCCATACGGCAGCAGTTATTTTGCAAAGCGAAATAGTTGTATCCAAGTTAAGAATCAGGAGGTCATTTCGTTATGATGAGAGCATTGTATTCTGGCGTGTCAGGATTGAAAACACACCAGACAAAGATGGACGTAATTGGTAATAATATTGCAAACGTAAATACGGTTGCATTCAAGTCATCCAGTACTGCATTTAGTGAAATTATGTATCAGAATATGTCTGGTGCATCTGGAGCAACTGCCAACAAAGGTGGTGTCAATGCCAAGCAGATTGGTCTTGGTGTTACCACTGGTTCCACATCAATCAATATTACCTCTCCAGGTGCAACACAGACCACTGGAGACGGCTGGGATTTGAGAATTACTGGAGACAGTTTCTTTATTGTAAACAATGGTACAGAGAATCTGTTCACGAAGGCAGGCGCTTTTTATATTGACGGTGCAGGAAACCTTGCAACAAAAGCAAATGGTTACAATGTTATGGGTTGGCAGGTAGACCCACAGACAGGTGATATCAGGAAAGATACCGTTTCCGTATTGAATATCATGAATGAGGCAAACCAGACCTCACCGCCAGAGGCAACAACAATGGCAACCTGTAGTGGTGTTTTGGATATCAACAATAAGCAGGTAAATTCAGACAGTGGATATATTCTAAGCCTGAACTTTTACGATGGACTAGGCTATAATTATAATGCTAAGTTCGCAGTAAAGACCATTAATCAGGATGAAAAGAGTTATACAGTGGAGCTGACAGATATTACAGATTCTACTGGGCGTTCTGTTCTGAATGATTATGCAGCAAGTCTCACAGGTAATTTTGCTACGAATGAGGAACGTTTAGATGCTGCAAAAGCAAATCTTTTTGGAGCTCAGGGCACTAGAGTTGAGAGAAACTATAAGATGGATCCGAACTTTGAATACCTGGCAAGCGGCAATATTCGTGATAAGACAACAGGTAAGGAATTAAGATTTGAGGACCAGAATGGTACCAAGAGATACGTAAGTGATGATGGAGCAACTTCCTATTCTGTCACAGATGTGTTTGGTATCACAGGCGCTGCGCTGGACTCCTTCACTGGAAGAGACGGTATCACCCAGCAGGGAAATTCTGCAGTGTTTACTTATGAGGATACAGTTACAGGTTATATTTTGGATTACAATGAAGATGGATTAAACCCAGGAACCTTTAATTTCATTGGAACCTTGGATAATCAGAATGGAAGTAGCGTAGGCTTCAACCTATCCAATATAGGTACTGAGTTCCAGAATATTAGCATGGACTTTAGCAAGTCAACCTGTTATGAGAATGGAAATAACTGTACATTGGATTTGCTCAAAGGCGATGAGCAGAAGATTAATGGAACTGGTCGAAAGCTTGGAGCTCTTACCGGGCTGCAGGTGCAGGAAGACGGAAAAATTTTTGGTTCCTATGATAATGGTAACACAGCTTTATTGGGACAGATTGCAGTAGCAGTATTTGCGAATCCCTCTGGTTTGGAGAAATTGGGAGACAACTGCTACAGAACTACTTTGAACTCTGGAGAATTTGATGGAATTGGCCAGGATATTACCGCAGATGGCGGCAAGATGTCCAGCGGCGTTCTGGAAATGTCCAATGTAGACCTTTCCACAGAGTTTACTGAAATGATTACCACTCAGAGAGGTTTCCAGGCCAACTCCAGGATTATCACAACTTCTGACACATTATTAGAAGAGCTGGTTAACCTGAAACGTTAATGAATTATGATACATATTGGGGGACTGTGTTTCATAGTTCCCCAATAGATACATAACTGTGAGGTTAGATACCATGATAGAAGTTACGAAATTGAATGGTTCCACGATCTTAGTAAATGCAGAATTAATTGAAAGCGTGGAAGAAACACCGGATACTGTCCTTTCTTTTGTAACTGGGAAGAAATTAATTGTAAAAGAAAGTAGACAAGAAGTAAAAAATTTAGTAATATTATACAAGAGAGAAATTATGACAACAGGTTTTCCCTGGTTGGAAAAAGAATAGCTATGGAATATGGTTCCATTAGCAGGATTTACGGATAGAATATATTTCATGGATGAAAAGGGCAGGTGGCTAAAGTGGATATAGCGTCTATATTGGGAATTGTACTTGGAATTGTGTTGTTTGTGTTTGGAGTGCTTGTTGGTGGTGGAAATCTTGTCAGGGACTTCTGGGATGTGCCTTCGGTAGTCATCACAATTGGAGGTTCTTTGGTTGGTGTGCTTGCATCTCACAAACTTCCGGATTTTATTAATGGACTTAAGTCTATTACTCTGACATTTAAGGGAACGAAAGCGGATGTAAGCGAAGTAATTAAGAATATTATTGATTTATCAAACATAGCAAGAAAAGAAGGGCTTCTAGCATTGGAAGAAGCTGCGAATGGGATTGAGGATGAGTTTTTGAAAAAGGGCGTTATGCTTGTTGTGGACGGAACAGATCCGGAGCTGGTAAGAGGAATTATGGAAGCGGATTTGATTAGCGTGGAAGAGCGGCATAATGTAAATATTGGATTTTGGAAGGCTTGGGAAGGCTTAGGGCCTGCCTGGGGTATGATTGGTACATTGATTGGTTTGATCAACATGTTGGCAAAGCTGGATGACCCGTCAACGGTAGGACCTTCCATGTCGGTGGCATTGGTTACCACATTGTATGGTTCACTGATTGCAAACTGGCTCTGTAACCCTACAGCGGCAAAGTTAAAAGTAAATAATGATGAAGAAATCAGGATTAAGGAAATTACAGTGGAAGGATTGTTATCCATTCAGGCGGGCGAGAATCCCCGTGTAATTGAAGAAAAATTGAAATCCTTCCTGTCTCCGAAGATGCGTGCAAGCATGACGGAACAGGGCGGAGGTGAAGAATAGTGGCAAAGAAGAAAAAGAAAGATGGCGGAGGCGGCGCAGCCAATTGGATGAATACCTTTGCGGATTTGATGAATCTTTTGTTGTGCTTTTTCGTGCTTCTATTCTCAATGTCTTCGGTAGATGCTGATAAGTTCGAGGCTTTGGTGCAGTCTTTAGAGCATAGTTTCAGCATTCTGCCTCAGGGCGGTTCCTCCATCGGAGATGGGCAGATGGTAGCAGCCGGGGTGAATCAGCTTCAGTTGTTGGATCAATATTATAAGGAAGCTGCGAATTCTGCTAGCAAAGAAGAAGGGGAAGACAATGAGGAAGAGGAAGATAATCCGGAACAGGCTCTGAAAAAGGAAATGGCTGAGGCTGGATTAGAAGAATCTGAAGAAATGGCGGAACAGATTGAAAAGATGTTGGAAGAGCAAAGGATTGGCGATCAAGTGGAAATGGATATCAATGCCCAGTTTGTACGATTGACATTGAATGGTGCATTGCTGTTTGATTCTGGGCAGTCTCAGATAAGGGAAGATGCACTCCCGTTAGTAGATAAGTTATCATTGATTTTAGAAAATTACGACAGTAGTTTGATTGATATAGAGGGGCATACAGACAATGTTCCCATAAATAATGAAAAGTTCGAAAATAACGATGTATTATCTGCCTTCCGTGCATTTGCGGTGAAGAATTATGTATTAACCAAGACCACATTGGAGGCAGGGAAGATTAATGCAACTGGATGTGGAGAATATAATCCTGTGGCAGATAATGGAACACCTGAGGGACGGGCAAGGAACCGAAGGGTAGAGATAAAAATATACAATTCGTATAATTCAAATTAGAAAGGAAAGACAGCAATGAAAAAGAATTTAATGAGTGTTTTAATTCTGGCACTGGTAGTTGCGAATCTAGTTTTAACTGCAATCCTGATGATTTCCGTTGTGCCTCAGACAAAGAAAGCAAACCAATTGATTACGAAGGTATGTTCGGCCATTGATTTGGAGCTGGAAGGAGGGAAAGATAATTCTTCCATTAATATTCCAATCGAGCGGTTGGAAACAATTGCAATTGATGATGGTGCAAGCATGACCATTAATCTGAAAGATAATGGTGATGGAGTAGGACACTATGCCGTTATCTCCGTGGCTCTTGCAGTTGATAATAAGAGTGATGGATATAAGACCTTTGGAATAGAGGGAGTTACTGCCAAAAAAGATATTATTAAGGATATCGTAAATAAGGTTGTAACTAGTTATACAATAGACGAAATGAAAGCAGATCAGGCGAAAGCACAAGATGAGATATTGTCCCGTCTTCGCAGGATGTTTGATTCTGATTTTATTGTAAGCGTAGCATTTCCAACCTATAATTATGAATAGGGGATTTGTGGGATAGAAATAAAAATACAGGATAGACGTCAGGTGGTGAGTGAAAATGGGCGAGGTCTTATCGCAAAATGAGATAGACAGTCTGCTGAGCGCTTTGAGCAATGGAGAATTAGACGCAGATGAGATTAAGGATTCTGGAGAAAAACAGGTAAAAGATTATGATTTTGCAAGGCCAGCGAAATTTTCGAAAGAACATCTCAGGACAATGGAGATTATATTTGAACATTATGGCAGACTGTTATCTACGAATCTTCCAGCCTATTTGAGAAAGACGATACAAGTAGAAGTAATGAACTCAGAGGCAGTTACATATTCAGAATTTTCCAATTCTATGTCTAACCCGGTGCTTTTAGGAATTGTCAACTTTGCGCCGATGCCAGGTAGTATTATTATAGATTTAGCATCTAATTTGGGTTATGCCATGGTAGACCGTATGCTGGGGGGTATGGGAGTGCCTTTAGAGCGTACTAGGGATTTTTCCGAGATTGAGCTTTTGATTATTGAGCGTATTATGAATGTGTGTATCAATCTTCTCAGAGAACCGTGGGAAAATGTTTCGGAGATACATCCAAGATTGGAGCGTATTGAGACAAATTCGCAGTTTGCGCAGTTTATTTCTCCCAGTGAGATGATTGCAATTATTACAATTAACATGAAAATTGGTGATGTGGAAGGATTGATGAATATTTGTCTTCCTTACATAACATTGGAAGATGTTATGGATAAATTAAACACCAAATATTGGTTTTCTACCATGCAGGCGCGCGGAGATCAAGAGTATACGGAAGTGATTGAATCGATCATTAATAAGGCTCCAATGCCTGTGAAAGCAGTTTTAGGTCAAAGCGTTATTTCTGTCAATGATTTTATAAATCTTCAGATCGGAGATATTATCCGTTTGGACAGAAAAGTAGAAGATGAATTGGATATATATGTTGGAAATATTAAAAAATTTACTGCTTTGCCTGGTGCGTCTGGGGAACAGTATGCAGTAAGAGTTACATCAGTAGTCAGAGAGGAGCAATGAGATTATGGATGGAGTTTTATCACAAGAGGAAATTAGCGCTCTGTTGAATGATGATACCAGTATGGAAGCAGTCGCCGAAGCAGAAGGTCTTGAGCAGTTGACAGCAGAAGAAATTGATGCGATAGGCGAGATTTCCAATATCAGTATGGGAACGGCAGCTACCACCTTATTTTCTCTTGTAAACAGAAAAGTAGATATTTCTACACCAGTGGTTACTTTTGCTACTTGGGATGATATTGTAGACGCTTATGAGCGTCCTTGTGTATTCATTAGGATTGCTTATACGGTAGGTTTGGATGGAAGCAATCTTTTGGTTTTAAAAGAACATGATGTTAAGATTATCACAGATTTGATGATGGGTGGTGATGGTACAAATCTGGAAGGTGAACTTGGAGAATTGCATTTAAGTGCAATCAGTGAAGCTATGAACCAGATGATGGGAAGCGCTGCAACATCTTTGTCATCGATGTTAAATAAGATGATTGATATTAGTCCGCCATCAGCTGATTTAGTGGATTTGAAAGACACCTTAAATGGAGAAGAGATTGATGAATTTCTGGCTAGCAGGTTTGTGAAAATTTCTTTTAAAATGGAAATTGGTGACCTGGTAAATAGTGAGATTATGCAATTGTATCCGTTCTCTTTTGCAAAAGAGATGTGTTCTGGTGTAGCACAGAATATGGAGGCAGATACTACCCCTTCTGCGCCAGAGCCAGCGCCAGCGTCTCAGCCACAAGCAGCGCCTGCACCCCAGGCAATGCCTCAGCCACAGCCCCAGGCAATGCCAGGACAGCAAATGATGGGGCAGCCGATGATGGGACAGCAAATGATGGGGCAGCAAATGATGGGGCAGCCGATGATGGGAATGCCAATGGGAGATATGTCTCAGATGTATGCGCAGCAGCCAGTGAATGTACAGCCAGCTCAATTCCAACCTTTTGCTGGGGATTTTAATCCGATTACACAACAGGAAAATATTGGATTAATTATGGATGTCCCATTGGATGTTACCGTGGAACTTGGTAGAACCAGCAAGTCAATTCATGATATTTTGGAATTTGCGCCAGGTACAATTATTGAGTTGAACAAGATTGCTGGGGAGCCTATTGATGTGTTAGTTAATGGTAAATATGTTGCCAAAGGTGAAGTAGTAGTAATGGAAGAAAGTTTTGGTGTACGTATTACCGAGATTATAAATAACTAATAAAATAATTAAAAGTAATTTCAAGGAGAAAAAGACATGGCAAAAAATATTTTAATTTGTGATGATGCAGCATTTATGCGAATGATGATTAAGGACATTCTTACGAAGAATGGCTACAACATTGCTGGAGAAGCAGAGAATGGCTTAAAGGCAGTAGAAAAGTACAATGAAACAAAACCAGATTTGGTATTAATGGATATCACTATGCCAGAGATGGATGGAATCCAGGCTTTGAAACAGATTAGAGCTGCAGATCCGTCTGCATGTATTATTATGTGTTCTGCAATGGGTCAGCAGGCAATGGTTATTGAAGCGATTCAGTCTGGAGCAAAAGATTTTATCGTAAAGCCCTTCCAAGCAGAGCGTGTTTTAGAAGCAGTGAAAAAAGTAGTTGGATAATATGGTTTTACTGGAAATTTCCTCAGGATGGGAGAGTTTTTTCCAATTGATTGGCATATTGTTGGTATTTCTGGTGGTGCTGGTACTTACGTATCTGGTTACAAAATGGATTGCAGGATACCAACAAGGAATTATGGCAGACAAGAATATACGAGTGATAGAAACATTTCGGGTAAGCAATAATAAGTTTATCCAGATTATTCAAATTGGAAAAAAGTATCTGGCTGTTTCCATATGTAAAGATACAATGAATATCTTAACGGAGCTGACAGAAGAACAGTTGACATGGATGCCTTCTCAGGAAGAAAAGAATATGGGAGGTAGAAAGATTGTCAATGCAAATGAAAGTTTTCAGGAAATATTGAATAACTTGAAGAAGAAAATTCCCAGGAAGTAGGAAAGGGTTATGAGAAAGCTGAAAAGAAGATGTTGTGAAATTTCCTTTGTTTTGGGAACAGTAACATTGCTTTTTGCACTGTTTTTGTGTTTCGGACAAAGTGTGTATGCAACTGGAGCTGCCCAGAATGACAATCAGCAGTTGAATGATAATACCAGACAGGAAATTGGTGAGTTAGATCCGCCCAATACACAGACAGCAAATCGCGGAACAACCAATGGCATGTACTTTAGTTGGAATAATGAAGAAGGAAATTTGTCTGGAAATATCAGAATGCTTTTGGCGCTTACAGTAATTTCTTTGGCGCCATCGATTTTGATTATGCTTACGTCCTTTACAAGGATTATTGTGGTACTGCATTTCGTCAGAACTGCTGTGGGAACACAGACGGTTCCTCCCAACCAGGTGATGGTTGGCCTGGCATTGTTTTTAACGCTGTTTATTATGAATCCTGTATTTTCTGAAATTAATGAGACAGCGATTCAGCCTTTGGAAGCGAATGAAATTGATCAGGAAGAGGCATTGGAACGGATGGAGGTTCCCATCCGAAGGTTTATGTACAAAGAGATGCAGAGAAAAGACCTGAAGCTTTTTTGTGATATTGCGGAGATTGATATGACGGGTATGGATTTAAGTGAGCCAGAGACTTTAGAGCCGATTCCCATGAATGTGGTAATTCCAAGTTTTATTATCAGTGAACTTCGGACGGCATTTATTATCGGTTTTCTAATCTATATCCCATTTATTGTCATTGACATGGTGGTTGCTTCGGTACTTATGTCTATGGGTATGATGATGTTGCCGCCTACGACAATTTCTATGCCGTTTAAAGTATTGCTCTTTGTACTTGCAGATGGTTGGGATTTGGTAATTGGAAGCCTTGTAAAGACATTTTATTGATATGGTTGTTTTTATACAGAAATAATTGTGGATTTCAACCACTTGTGGAAGCAAGTGGTTGCAGAGTGTAGAGGTGAGAACGTATGATTACAGAAGGGCAGGTAATGGATATTGCAAGGGAAGCGTTGTTTCTGATCATTAAAGTATCGGCGCCCCTGTTATTAATTTCTTTAATTGTAGGTCTGATTGTCAGTATTTTTCAGACAATTACATCGATTCAGGAACAGACGCTGACCTTTGTGCCAAAGATCATTATTGTTTTCCTGGGAATGATGCTGCTAGGTGGATGGATACTTGAGAATCTGTCGAGCTTTATCATTGAGCTGTGGAGTAATTTTGGCCTGTATCTGCGTTAGGTTGAAACAGTATGATAAACTATGAGTTTTCATTATATACATTTGAATATTTTCTGATGATATTGGTAAGGGTAGCGTCCTTTGTTTTTATTGCTCCTTTTTTTGGAATAACCAATACTCCAGGACGAGTAAAGATTGGGCTTTCGGCATTTCTTGCATTGATTTTATATCAGGTGATCGTGCCCAAGGAAGTTTTGGAATATTCTGGAGTGATTGAGTTTACCATCATCGTTTTGAGGGAAGGAATTACAGGATTGCTCATAGGATTTGCAGCAAATATTTGTAATTCCATTATTGTGTTTTCTGGTAAAGTGATTGACATGGAAATTGGTCTTGCTATGGCGAATCTTTATGATCCTACAACCAATAGTCAGTCGGGCCTTACGGGTACCATGTACAATTACTATATTATGCTTCTTTTAGTGATTACAGATATGCATCATTATATTTTAAGGGCGTTGGTGGATACGTTTCAGATTATTCCCATCAATGGAGCAGTTTTTGATTGGGAGCATTTAATGGGTTCTATGACAATGTATATTACCGATTTGATGGTGATTGGTTTTCGCATTGTTCTTCCTATTTTTGCCACCAGTATGATCTTGAATTGTATTTTAGGAATTATGGCAAAGGTGGCTCCTCAGATGAATATGTTTGCTGTGGGAATGCAGCTTAAGATTTTGATAGGATTTTCTATTTTGTTTTTGACTATTATCCTGCTTCCCGATATTTCGAATTTTATTTTTAGGGAAATGCGGAAAATGATTGTTTCTGTAATTGAAGGAATGTATTGAAATTGAGAGAAAAACCTTATTTTTTTATGGAATATGACCTTCAGTGGTTTGCAAAGGAAGGGAATGGCGGAGAAAAAACAGAACCGGCTACTTCAAAAAAATTGCAGGATGCCAGGAATGAAGGTCAGGTGGCGAAAAGCCAGGAATTAAATCATGCGCTTGGGTTGATTGCGTTGTTTTTAACATTGAAAGTATTTATTTCTTATATAGGGGAAAGTTTATTCTATACATTTGCTGCAAATTATAATAAGATTCCTGATATTATTAATGAGAGTATAGGTGGAATGTCTGTACATTTGGCAACAACAGTGATCAATCAAACAATGATAACGATTCTTAAAATTGTTGCGCCAGTGTTTATTATTGGATATACAGTTGCCTTATTGTCCAATATTTTGCAGGTAAAATGGAAAGTCACAACAAAGCCTATGAAGCCAAAGTTTAGCAAATTGAATCCGCTGAATGGGTTTAAGAGGATTTTTTCGAAAGATTCCCTGTTTGAATTGTTAAAGTCAATTGCGAAGATAAGCTTAATTATATATGTGGCATATACTGCCATCAGAGACCATCAGGATGAGTTATTTTTGTTATATGATATTCCTTTGCTGCAGGTGATTTTGTTAGTAGGGTCTATTGTAATTGATGCAGGGTTGAAGATAAGTTTTGTGTATTTGCTGGTAGGAATGGCTGACTGGTTTTATCAGAAGCATAAATTTAAAGAAGACATGAAGATGACCAAGCAGGAAGTAAAAGATGAATACAAGAATACAGAAGGAAATCCTGAAATCAAAGGACGTCAGCGTTCTAAGATGCGGGAAGCCTCTCAAAGACGTATGATGCAGGAGCTTCCAAATGCAGATGTGGTAATTACAAACCCCACTCACTATGCGGTGGCCATTCGGTATGATGCTAATCAGTATTCGGCTCCTATTGTAGTAGCAAAGGGAGAAGATTACCTTGCAATGAAGATTAGAGAGGCAGCAAAAGAACATCAGATTGAAATTGTGGAAAACAAACCTCTGGCGCGAATGCTCTATGCCAATGTGGATGTAGGAGAAGAAGTTCCGCCAGAATTGTATCAGGCAGTGGCAGAAGTACTTGCTTTTGTTTACAACCTGAGAGAAAATAGATAAAATGTAACAGAAAGTATTGAAAGGAGAAAGCAGGATGAAGAAGGCAGATATGGGAGTTGCCTTGTATTTGCTGGCAGCAATTATATTTTTTATTGTTCCAATTCCTTCTATTTTGTTGGACATTATGTTGGCATTTAATATCTCCATAGCGTTGGTGATATTGATGAATGCCTTATTTGTAAAAGAAGTGCTGGATATGTCCTTTTTTCCAACCCTGCTTTTGTTCACAACAATTTTTCGTATTTCACTAAACGTTTCTTCTACACGTCTGATTTTAATTACAGGTGATCCAGGAAATGTAGTGCGTACATTTGGAAATTTTGTGGGTGGAAATGATATTATTATTGGTGCCATTATCTTTATAGTTATGATTTTAATTCAGTTGATTGTAATTAACAAAGGTTCTGAGCGTGTATCAGAGGTAACAGCAAGGTTTACTCTGGATGCTATGCCCGGAAAACAGATGGCAATTGATGCGGATTTGAATACAGGGACAATTAATGAAAAACAGGCAAGAGAACGGCGAGATAAAATACAGCAGGAATCTAGTTTTTTCGGAGCTATGGATGGCGCTACGAAATACGTAAAGGGAGATGCTACTGTAGGTATTGTTGTTACCTTAATTAACCTGGTGGGTGGAATTGCAATGGGAATGACCCGGCAGGGACAGGAGATTACGGATGCGCTGAATCAATACGGGATTCTTACCATTGGTGACGGTTTGGTCAGCCAGATACCATCTCTTTTGATTTCATTGGCGACAGGTATTTTGGTTACTAAGGCTTCCAAGGAGGCAGATTTTGGTGATACCTTAATTCGTCAGTTGTTTGGTATTCCGAAGGTTTTATATATTGTAGGTTCTGTGTTGATATTTTTGGGCCTTGCAACACCTTTGGACTGGAGAATGTTTCTTCCTTTGGGAATTGCCTTTTTGGTGGCAGGCAGAAGTGTGGATACCAGCCTTGGTGTGGAGGCAATTGAAGAAGAGGTGGATATGGCAGAAGAGCAGGCAGAGGAAATACGCCGGCCAGAGAATGTGGTATCCTTACTTCAGGTTGACCCCATTGAATTGGAATTTGGTTACGGAATTATTCCACTTGCAGATGTGAACCAAGGTGGAGACTTACTGGACCGTGTGGTTATGATTCGTAGACAGATTGCGTTGGAGCTTGGTACAGTTGTTCCTATCATTCGTCTTAGAGATAATATACAGTTGAATCCGAATCAATATATTATTAAGATTAAAGGAATCCAGGTTACAGAAGGAGAAATTCTTTTTGACCATTATATGGCCATGAATCCAGGATTTGTAGAGGAAGAAATTTCGGGTATTCCTACGTTTGAGCCTTCGTTCCATTTACCAGCCCTTTGGATTACAGAGAGCCAGAGAGAACGGGCGGAGAGCTTGGGTTACACAGTGGTAGATCCCCCCTCCATCATTGCAACTCATCTGACCGAAGTGATTCGGATACATATAGATGAATTGTTGTCGAGACAGGATGTTCAGAATCTTGTAAATAATATTCGGGAATCAAATCCGACCCTTGTGGATGAGCTTGTGCCAAAGCTATTGGGAATCGGCGAAATTCAAAAAGTACTACAGAATTTATTGCGGGAAGGAATTTCTATCCGAGATTTGCTTACTATTTTTGAAACGATGGCAGATCATGCGGCAACTACCCGAGATACAGATGTGCTGACAGAATATGCGAGACAGAGTTTGAAACGCGCCATATCCAATAAATATTTCCCAGCAAATGAGGTGACAAGTGTGGTTACACTGGATCCCAAGATCGAGCAGGAAATTATGGGGTCTGTCAAACAGACGGAGCAAGGTGCATATTTGACTTTAGATCCAGAAAAAACAAAAGCGATTATGTCATCACTGGAAACAGAAATTACAAAATTGGAGAATCTTGGGAAAAATGCAATTATTATAACATCGCCTATTGTGCGTATGTATTTTAAGAAATTAACAGAAGATTATTTTAGAGATTTGATTGTTGTTTCTTACAATGAAGTTGATTCCAATATAGAATTACAATCAGTAGGGATGGTGAGCCTTTCATGACAATAAAAAAATTTCAAGGTAAAACAGAGGAAGAAGCTACAGCCAAGGCAAAAGAGGAATTTGGAGCGCAGACAGTGATTATGAACGTAAAAGAGATAAAGCCGAAAGGATTTTTACGTTCTTTTAAAACGTCAATTTTTGAGGTGACGGCAGCGATAGAAGAAACGGAGCAGTCCTTAGCGTCAAAAGCCCCCACTCCCCTGCCGCCCTTGACTGGAAATATCAATATGGCAGCAGATGAGCCAATTTCTATACCTAAGCCAGAGTCAATTTCTATACCTAAGCCAGAGCCAATGAAAGAGATGTTTGCATCTGTGGAAAATACATGGGCTTCTTCGATTGGGACACAGAATTTGGAAGAAAAGAAGAAAGAAAGTGTAATAGAAAATAATCTGGAAGAAAAATTGGAAAGTCTGCAATCACTTTTGGAGAAGAAGCTGGCCCCTCAACAGCCAGAGGAGATTCCCAAAGAAGTGCCTGTAGATGAAAATTTTAAATTTATTAAAATGATCTACAGTATTTTGTTGGATAATGAGGTAGATGAAAAATATGTAAATCAAATTATGGATGAAGTAGAAAAAGTGATGAAAGGAGGAGCAAGCGTAGATTTAATTTTGTCCAGCATTTACCAAAAAATGATTTTAAAATTTGGTCAGCCTCAGCCAATTGAAATGTCAGGGCGTAAGCCGAAGGTGGTCTTTTTTATCGGGCCCACTGGAGTAGGGAAAACTACTACAATAGCTAAGATTGCATCGCGGTTTAAGGTTGAAAAAGGAAAAAAAGTTGCACTTTTTACCGCAGATACTTATCGGATTGCGGCTGCAGAACAGCTTAGGACTTATGCAAATATACTGGATACACCTTTGACCATTGTATATTCTTCTGGGGAATTAAATGAAGAATTGAAAATGTCGGAGGATTATGATTTGGTGCTTGTGGATACAGCAGGTTTCTCCCACAAGAATGAGGAGCAAAGGAATGAGACAAAAGAGTTAATAGACAAGATACCAGGAGAATACCAAAAGGAAGTATATCTTGTTTTGAGCGCTACGACCAAATATAGAGATTTGATTGATATTGCAGATATTTATAATAAGCACTTCCAGTTTAAACTGATATTTACTAAGTTAGATGAAACCAGTTGTTTTGGAAATATTTTAAATATGAAGCTTTATACAGGAGCAGATTTATCCTATTCTACGTATGGGCAGAATGTTCCTGAGGATATTGAAATTTTTGATACGCAGAAAATTGTAAAGCTTCTGCTTGGAGGAAAGTGATTATGGACCAAGCGGAACAGTTAAGAAATATTGTAAAAAAAAATCAGCAGTCCACACGCAAGGCCCGCATATATACAGTTACCAGTGGAAAAGGCGGTGTGGGCAAATCGAATGCAGTAGTAAATTTTGCAGTGTACATGCAAAAAATGGGAAAAAAGGTTATCATTTTTGATGCCGATCTGGGATTGGCAAATGTGGAAATCATGTTTGGCGCAATTCCCAAATATAATTTAAGTGATCTGATTTATCGTGGAAAGACGATCAAGGAAATTATTACATCAGGTCCTATGGATATAGGATTTATCTCTGGAGGTTCTGGTATTACAGGCGTAAATAACCTGCCCAAAGAGCAATTAAAGTTTTTGGTGCGTAATTTATCAGAATTGGATGAGCTTGCGGATATTGTATTGATTGATACTGGAGCAGGAATTTCTGATCATGTGTTAGAATTTGTGATGGCAAGTCCAGAAGTCCTTCTTTTAGTTACTTCAGAGCCCAGTTCTTTGACGGATGCATATTCGTTGTTAAAGGCATTGCATCGTAATCCTGAATTCCGTCAAGCTCAGACCAAGATAAAAGTTATTTCCAATCGTGTAACGTCAGAGGAAGAGGGAATTGGCATATATGAGAAACTAAATGCGGTAGTTGGACAGTTTTTAAAAGGTAATTTAGAGTATCTGGGAATGATTCCCCAAGATATGGCAGTGGAAAAAGCAATACGCCAACAGCAGCCAGTGAGTATTCTGTATCCAGAGGCAAAATCCAGTAAAGCATTTGAAGCCTTGACATATAATCTCTTGGAAGGAGCTACCATTCCTTTGCAGGAAAAAAGAGGAATTATGCAGTTATTTTCACGTTTTATTTATCGCAGGAGTTAAACCTAGAGAGGTTATTTCCATCCGGTAGAGAATGGCAGTATGGATTAATAGACAAAAAGGTGATGTTATGAAAAAAAATATTTTAGTAGTTGATGATTCTGCACTTATGAGAAGACTTATTTGTGATATAATCAATGCAGATAATACATTTCAAGCAACGGATGTTTGCAGAGATGGTCTGGAGGCATATGAGAGATTAAAGAAAACGAGCTATGATGCTGTAGTTCTGGATGTAAATATGCCCCGCATGGATGGACTGGAATTACTGGAAAAATTGCAGCAGGAAAAAATTAAAGCTACCATTATTATGGTGAGTACTCTGACCGTAAAGGATGCAGATGTAACAATCCGTGCGATGGAGCTGGGAGCAATTGATTTTGTCACAAAGCCTGGTAATATTATTGAGGCAAAGGGAGAGGATTTTAAAGGAAGTTTGCTAAGAGTTTTGAAAGCAGTTGTCAGGTCAGACAATGCGAAGAATCTTCTTGCAACAAATACTAGAACAGTGGACAGACCGAAGGCAGTGAAAGCCGTACAACTTCCCAAAAGGGCAGGAGGAAAAGGCGGAAACAGGCTGGTGGCTCTGGCATGTTCCACTGGTGGCCCGAAGGCATTACAGAGTGTGATACCTTATTTGCCGAAGGATATGGACGCGCCCATGGTGCTGGTTCAACATATGCCGGTTGGATTTACAAAGTCTATGGCAGATCGTTTGGATGAGGTTAGTAAAATAAAAGTCAAAGAGGCAGAAGAGGGCGATACTTTAGAAAAAGGATGTGTTTATATCGCTCCTGGCGGAAAACACATGGAGGTACAGAAAAAGCCGGATGGAAGACATGTTGTTCATTTGAATGACCAGCCAGCGATTGGGGGGTTGAAGCCTTGCGCCAATGTGACGTATGAATCTTTACGAGCCAGTGGATATGATGAAATTGTCTGTGTAGTGCTTACCGGAATGGGGGCAGATGGGACAGGAGGAATTCTTTCCCTGAGACAAAAAAAGAGAATTCATGTGATTGCTCAGGATGCCCAATCCTGTGTAGTATATGGAATGCCGAAGGCGATTGCTGAGGCAGGCGCTGTAGATGAAGTGGTTCCCTTAACAGAAGTTGCACAAACGATAATAAAGAATGTGGGGGTACAGTAATATGGATGTAAGCCAATACCTTGAGATTTTTATTGATGAAACAAATGGACATCTGCAGAATCTGTCGGATTGTATCATGAGTCTGGAGAAAGAGCCAGAAAATATGGATACAATTAATGAGATTTTCCGTGCAGCCCATTCTCTGAAGGGAATGGCTGGAACAATGGGATTCAAACGGATGCAGCGTTTGACTCATGATATGGAAAATGTGTTCCAGGAAGTTCGCAGCGGCAATATGAATGTAACGAGCGGATTGGTAGATGTATTATTCCAATGTCTGGACGCCATTGACGCATATTTGGAAAATGTAAAAGAAAGTTCCGATGAGGGAACAGAAGATAACGAAGCCATTATTCAGGAGCTAAATGAAATTTTGGCAGCGGGAACTGGTAATGCGCCAGAGACTGAGGAAAAGCCAGCTCCCAAAGAAGAAAAGGAAAAAGAGACTGGGGAAAATAGGTTTCAGAAAAAATATCTGGATATTGATTTTTCTGAAAAAGAAAAGGAAGAGCTTCGTGTATCAGAAGAGAAGGGTATGAAGTTATATGGTATTACAGTATATATTCAGGAAGAATGTTTGTTAAAAGCTGCAAGGGCATTTTTGGTATTTAAAGCAGTGGAAGATTATGGTAATATTATTGTATACTCTCCAAGCTCTCAAGATATTGAAGATGAAAAATTTGGTTTTGATTTTAGCTTTTATATTTCCAGTGAAGCGGAACTGGAAAGAATGAAAGAAGTTGCAAAAGCAGTTTCTGAAATTGAGGAAGTAATCGGAGAAAGAGTAAGCTATAAGGAATTGACAGCGGCGGCAGCTAAGAAGGAAGAAGAGGAAGCAGCAGCGGCTAAGGAGGCAGAGAAAGCCCAGAAGGAAAATTCAGGAGCTTCTCAGACGCCGGCAGTTTCTGCTCAGACCAAACCTCAGCCACAGCCAGGTAAGAAGCAAAATGGCGGTAAACCGGTAACAAATCGGACGGTGCGTGTGGATATTGAGAAATTGGATGCCTTGATGAATCAGGTCAGTGAATTGATTATTGCAAAGAATTCCCTGGTATCTATTGGATCTACTTCTGATGGCGGGTCTAGTTCTAATTCTCAGGCATTTCATGAACAGATTGAATATTTGGAGCGGATTACTACTGGACTGCATGAATCTGTTATGAAAGTTCGAATGGTGCCAATTGAAAGTGTAGTACAGAAATTTCCTCGTATGATTCGAGATTTATCTAAGAAATTGGATAAAAAAATGGAATTATACATGACGGGTGAAGATACCGAATTAGACCGGACAGTTGTGGATCAGATTGGGGATCCTTTGCAGCATTTGCTGCGTAATTCTGCAGACCATGGACTTGAAAATGCAGAGCTTCGCCGGAAGAGAGGAAAACCAGAAGCAGGATCGATTCACCTGAATGCATTTCAGGAAGGAAATAATGTTATTATCGAAGTAAGCGACGATGGAAACGGGATAGACACTGAAAGTGTAAAAACTAAGGCAATTGAACGGGGACTAATTACGCCAGAACAGGGAGCAGCATTGAGTCAGAAAGAAATTATAGATTTCTTGTTTATGCCCAGTTTTTCTATGGCAAAGCAAATATCTGACGTTTCCGGTCGTGGAGTAGGCTTGGACGTGGTAAAATCCAATATTGAAGCATTGGGCGGCGATGTGGAAGTAAAGAGTGTCCTGGGAGAAGGTTCTAAATTTATTGTTCGTCTGCCCCTTACATTGGCAATTATACAGGCCTTGATGGTGGAAGTTCGGAATGAGAAGTATGCGATTTCTCTTGGTTCCATTGAAACCATTGAAGAGATTATGGCAAATGAAATTAAATTTGTCCAGGCAAAAGAAGTAATACATATCAGAGGCATGGTAATTCCGCTGATTCGCTTGGATCAGTTACTGGATTGTGAGCCTGAACAAGAAGAGAAAGAGAGCCTTACCGTTATTATTGTCCGTAAAGGAGATAAGTTTGCTGGGTTAATTGTAGATGAGCTAAATGGCCAACAGGAAATTGTTATCAAGTCCCTGGGCAAATACATTAATAGCAGCACCAAGATTATTAGCGGCGCAACCGTTCTGGGCGACGGAGAAGTGGCATTAATCCTGGATGTTAATACATTATTTTAGGGGGTGTTGATATGGCGAGCAATATGTCTGTGGTAGAAGACGGTAAAAAACAATTTATCGTAGTAAAAATTGGCAGTGAGCAGTATGGAATAGACATCAGCTATGTTGATAATATTGTCCGTATGCAGAAGATTACCAGGGTACCGAAAGCACAGTCTTATTTTAAGGGAATTATTAATCTACGTGGAGAAATTGTGCCTGTAATGAGCATACGAACCAAAATGGATTTGGAGCCGGATGTGTTTACAGATGTTACCAGGATTATTATTCTTAAACTGGAAGAACATGGTGTCCTGGGGCTTATTGTAGATGAGGTAAAGGAAGTTGTGACTCTTGGTCCAGATGAGATTGATAAAGTGGCTTATGATGCGAAAAATAATAAGAGCAACTTTATCAATGGTGTTGGAAAACATGGAGAAGAATTGATTTCCCTATTTGATACCAACAGCATCATTGATGAATCGGAAAATGTATAGTTGTGGAAGGGCTGTTGCAGCAAACTAAAATTTTGGCAACAGCCTGTTCGTGATAAAAGAAATGGAGAAAAAGATCATGGCTAAATTTAGTTTGGATCAAGTAAATGAAATGTATTTTGATGTGCTCAAGGAGATTGGCAACATAGGAGCGGGGAATGCTACAACTGCAATTTCCAATATGCTGAATTTGAAAGTCAATATGGAAGTGCCTAAGGTAGAGTTTTTAACATTTCAGGAGCTTCCAACAGCAATTTCAGCAGAAGAGGAAACGGTCGTAGGTATTTATCTGGAGGTGGAAAGTGACATTGGCGGAAGCATGATGTTTTTGCTGAAAATGGAATCCGCGCATTATCTGGTAAATCATCTTATGGGAAGGCCAGATGATTATGCGGAAGAATTTGATGAGATGGATTTGTCTGCCATCAAAGAAATTGGAAATATTATTTCGGGTTCCTATTTGTCAGCTCTTTCCACAATGACAAATATGGTCATTACGTCTTCTGTTCCGTATCTTGCTATCGACATGGCAGCGGCAATTTTAAGCGTTCCAGCGATACAGTTTGGCCAGTATGGGGATAATGCACTTTTGATACAGACAGAATTTGGGGATGAAGTAAAAATACAGGGATTTTTTATTTTGATGCCAGATGTAGATTCCTATGATAAGATTTTGGCTTCATTGGGCATCTCATTGTAAGAGGAGCAGAGTTATGGCTACAATTAAAGTTGGAATGGCAGATTTGAATGTTTGCAAGGCACCAGATATGATTACTACTCTGGGCCTGGGGTCCTGTATTGGGATTGCAGTCTATGATCCAGTTACGAAGGTTGGAGGACTGGCACATATCATGCTTCCTGACAGTACACAAATGAGGAACAATTCAAATATTGCCAAATTTGCGGATACAGGAATAGAAGAACTGATAAAAAGAGTAACAGCAGCAGGCGCAAATAAGAGGCGTCTGGTTGCCAAAATTGCCGGAGGAGCCAAAATGTTCCAGGTAAGTGGCCTTTCAACCGTTGGGAATGTAGGAGAACGCAATGCGCAGGCTTCCAGAGCCAAATTAAAACAACTGGGAATTCCTTTATTGGCAGAGGACACTGGGCTGAATTATGGGCGGACGGTAGAATTGTATCCAGAAACAGGAGAATTTCGTATTAAAGCAGTAGGAAAATCAATAAAATCTATTTAAAAGGTGATAGGATATGAAAACGAAACAAGTGCCAATTATTATTACGTTGATTGCAGGGTTTACAATTTGCGTGATCGGATTTATTACACAGATGGAGACAGCACAATTTGTAAAAACATGGGTCATCGTTTTAATATCCTTTTATATCCTAGGATGTATTGCGAAACTGTTGTTAGATAAAAATTTCAAGGAAGAAGAGATGGAAGAAGCCACGGAGGAGGCAGCGGAGGGGGAAGAGCCAGAAAGTGCAGAAGGCACAGAGAATCCAGAAAATTCTGAGAACTCCGCAGAAGAAAATGAAAAATAACCAGGCAGCCTGTAAAGGTGGTTCCTGTAGTCTTGGGGGCTTTGGATGAACGCAGCAGAAAAAGAACGATTGTGGGCAGATTTTTTAAAGAAGCCTACGCCGGAATTGAGAGAACAGATTATTGTAGGGTACGCGCCTCTTGTTAAAATTGTAGCAGGACGTTTGAGTATGTACCTTGGATATAATGTAGAATACGATGATCTGGTAGGATATGGAATTTTTGGTTTAATTGATGCCATTGATAAATTCGATGTGAATAAAGAGGTAAAGTTTGAGACCTATGCTAGTCTTAGGATTCGGGGTTCCATTCTGGATCAAATAAGAAAAATGGATTGGATTCCCAGAACAGTGCGTCAGAAACAAAAAAAAATTGATGAAGCAATCAAAAAGATAGAAATAAGAACTGGGAAGGCTGCATTGGATGAAGAAATTGCCAATGAATTGGAAGTAAGCAGTGAAGAGCTGTTGAATTGGCAGTCCCAGCTTAAAATTACGAATATGGTTTCTTTGAATGAATATGTGGAACAGGGAATGGAGCCTATGATGGATGCCAGAGGCAATTCTCATTTTATTCAGCCAGAGGATGCCATTGCAGAAGAAGAACTGAAAAAAGTGTTAGAGCAGTCTTTAGAGACTCTCACAGAAAAAGAGCGAAAAGTAATTACTTTGTACTATTATGAGGATTTGACATTAAAAGAAATCAGTAACGTATTGGAGGTGTCGGAATCCCGTATTTCACAGCTTCATACAAAAGCATTGATGAAGATGAAAAAAACAATGGGACCCTACATGAATATATTAACGGATTAGGTGGTTGATGCTATGGAGAGCAAGAATGGATATTTTAAGCTAGATATAAGAAATGGAAGTGTATTCCTTTTGATATATCCACCGCAGGCTGGAGGAAAAGCGGTGGAATATAAAGAGGTTACAACATACCTGGACGGAAAAGGGTATGGAGTGTTTGATGTAAGAGAATTGAACAACGCATTGACCGTTACAGAAGGAGTTCAGGAAGTTTGTGTAGGCGAATGGAATGGAATTTATGAAAATGAACAGATGGAAGTGACAATATCCATTGATAAAATGTTAGTGTTCTGTCGGTTTTATCCTCCCTCGAATAATGGGAATCTGATGACAGAGGAGGAAATTCTTGGAGATCTGGCATTTCATAAAATTTCCGTTGGAATTCAGGAAGCTGAAATCAAGAAATTTCTGGAAAACCGTCATTATTGTACAAATTATATTATGGCAAAGGGAATTCCGCCAATCAACGGAAAAGATGCTAAAATTGAATACTTTTTTAATACAAATCACAATCTGAAGCCGAAGAAAAATGAAGATGGGTCTGTAAATTATCATGAGTTAAATACCATCAGCCGTGTGGAAAAGGGCCAGACCTTGGCAAAGCTCCACAAAGAAGTGCCTGGGAAACCAGGAAAAGATGTATATGGCGGAGATATTCAGGCAAGGCAGGAAAAAACTTTAAAGCTAGAGTTTGGAAATAATATTACCCTTTCTGAGGATATGACAGAAATCTATTCTGGTGTTACAGGCCATGCTAGTTTGGTAAATGGCAAGGTTTTTGTAGAAGATGTATTTGAAGTGCCAGCAGATGTAGATACTTCGACAGGAAATATTGTGTATGATGGAAATGTTACCATTAAGGGCAATGTGAAAAGCGGCTTTTCAGTGACTGCAAAAGGGGATATAGTGATTGAAGGGGTGGTAGAAGCTGCTTTTCTCTCTGCCGGTGGACAGATCATTGTAAAACGTGGCATTCACGGCATGGGAAAGGGAAGAGTTCAGGCGAAGGATAATATTATTACAAAATTTATAGAAAATGCTACAGTGGTTTCTGGAGGATACATTGAGACAGGTTCTATTTTGCATAGTCGGGTGTCAGCAGGGAATGATATTCGTGTAGGTGGCAAGAAAGGTTTTGTGAACGGTGGCGTCATTCGGGCTGGTAACCTGGTAGAAGCCCAGACCATAGGTTCTTCTATGGGTACTCTTACGAAGATTGAAGTGGGGGTAGATCCAGAGGTAAAGGAACGTTATGGAGAGCTGCAAAAAAGTATTATCCAGATCAGTAAAGAATTAGAGCAGTTGCGGCCCATTCTTGTGAATTTTAATGAGAAGATGCAGAAAAAGGAGTCTCTGAGTGTGGAACGTGTACAGCAGGTTCAGACTGTTGCCCGGTCATTCAAAGAAAAGCAGCAGCTTTTAAATGCTCAGAGAAAAGAATTGAAAGAACTTCACGAACAGATTCAAATGTCCCATAATGCAAAAATAAAGGTAAAGGGCAGTATTTACCCAGGTGTTTCTGTGAATATTTCTGAGGTAAGTATGAATATTAAAAGTGAAAGGTCATTCTCAAAGTTTGTGAAGGAAAAGGGCGAAGTAGTAATTCGTTCTTTGTAAAAGGAGTGTGGAAAATGTCAATCAGACCAGTGGAATTCAGTGGAGTTGTCCAGAGAAGCCAGGATGTAAGTACTGTGAAGCAAAACGAGGATAATAAGTCTGCACTGCAGCAGCAGAATGTCCAGACTCAATTTGCGAAGGACACCACGCATCATATGCAGCAGGTTACCCATGCCAATGATTCTGACAATTCCCAAAAGAAATTCGATGCCCGTGAAAAGGGAAGCAATGAATATGAGGACCGTCGGAACAAGAAAAAGAAGGCGGAAGAAAAAAACAGTGGAAAGGTGAGCGTTAAAACCACAGGTGGTTTTGATATGAAAATATAGGTGGGTACAGGTATGACAACAATAGAAATTATTTTATTGATAATCGGTGTTGTGATGATGGTTGCAAGTTTTTTTGTTACGGAAAAGTTATCAAACCAGGATTTAGATAAGATTGCTGAATTGAGTACAGAGGAAATGCAGCGTATTTTGGAGCGGAGCCTGACGGATGCCCAGGTAAAAGTAGATAATATGGTGGATCAGGTGATTGATCATTCTATTGAGAAATCTATGGAGGTTGTAGAGCGGGCATTGGATAAAGAAACCAATGAAAAGATGCGTGCAATTACAGAATACTCTGATACCGTATTGGAATCTATCCATAAAACCCATAATGAAGTAATGTTTCTTTACAGTATGTTGAATGATAAACATTCAGAGCTTACAAAATATGCAGGGAATCTTGCACAGTTGGCGATTCATTTGGAAGAATTACAGGAGAATGTCCAGAAAACATTGGATCAGTCAGATGAGATTTTAAATACGGCTCAAGCATCAGCAAAACCAGTGAGAACACCAGAGCCAGATTCGCCAAAGCTGGAACCGAAGGAGGAGGCTCCAGTGGTTCCTCAGAAGGAAGAAGATGAGACGTTAAGCCATAACCAGATGATTTTGAACATGTATCGGCAAGGAAAGAATGCGGTAGATATTGCAAAAGAGTTAGGACTTGGAGTAGGCGAAGTAAAATTAGTAATCGGACTATTCAGAGAGGAAGATTTATAACTTATGAAACTGAAATATTATTTGCGTGGTTTGGGAGTTGGCATAATATGCACTGCCATTGTCATGGGAATTGCTTTGTCTGGAAACAAAAAAGAGACTTTAACGGATGCAGAGATCATAGAGCGGGCCAGGCTCCTGGGAATGGTAATGGAAGAAGAGAAGCTAGACTCTAAGGAGCAGGATTCTGAAAAGAAAGAAGCAGGAAAAGATTCTGTATCAGAACAGAATTCGGTTAGCGTAACCCCTGAAAAACAGAATCCTCAGGACACGGAATCCCAGGAGGATAAGTCCAGTGAGGAATCAGAACAAAAGGAAGAGGAGTCTGATTCTGAAGAAGACGATGAGGAATCGGACAAGCAGTCAGACAGTGATCTATCAGATTCTGAAAATGTAGTAAGCCATCCATCCGGTGATAGTCAGGATGTAGTAGAGTTGGAAATTCGGGAAGGAGAATATTCTGATGTTATTAGCAAAAAGCTATTTCAGGCAGGTTTGATTCCCGATGCAGAAAAATTTAATGCTTATATGACTCAGAAGGGTGTGGATGATTCTTTGAGGATAGGAGTGCATTTGATTCCTGTTGGTTCCACAGCGGATGAGATTATAGAAATTTTGCAACGGAATTAGCAGATGAAGCGCTAGGAGTCTCTGATTCCTGTTGGTTCTATAGCAGATAAAATCATAGAAATTTGTGGTAAAAAGAAATAATTAGGACTTGCGTGTAAATTTTTCCTGTGATATAATAGCAAAGATAATAAAAAACACATATGTGGATTCTAGAGTCGGTGCCCTATCGGTAGCTTTGGAAGAGGAAGCATATGGAAGAATCTAACCAATTGGAGGTAAAAAAATGGGCGTTATTTCAATGAAACAATTATTAGAAGCAGGTGTTCATTTTGGACATCAAACAAGAAGATGGAACCCTAAGATGGCTCCCTACATTTATACAGAGAGAAATGGTATTTACATCATTGATTTGCAGAAATCTGTAGGAAAAGTGGATGAAGCTTATAAGGCAGTTGCAGATATTGCAGCAGAGGGCGGTACGATTCTTTTTGTAGGAACCAAGAAGCAGGCACAGGATGCAATTAAGGCAGAAGCAGAGCGTTGTGGCATGTTTTATGTAAATGAAAGATGGTTAGGCGGTATGCTGACCAACTTTAAGACAATTCAGAGCCGTGTTGCAAGATTGAAAGCGATTGAGACAATGGCAGAAGACGGAACTTTTGATGTACTTCCGAAAAAAGAAGTAATTGCTCTGAGAAAAGAATGGGAAAAATTAGAGAGAAATCTTGGTGGAATTAAAGAAATGAAACGGGTTCCGGATGCAATTTTTGTTGTGGATCCTAAGAAAGAGAGAATTTGCGTTCAAGAAGCGCATATCTTGGGAATTCCGTTGATTGGAATTTGTGATACAAACTGTGATCCAGAAGAATTGGATTATGTAATTCCTGGTAATGATGATGCAATCAGAGCTGTTAAGTTGATTGTTTCCAAGATGGCAGATGCTGTAGTTGAGGCAAACCAAGGAACAATTGAAGAGGAATTCGTAGAAGAGATGGAAGAATCCGCAGAAGAATAATTAGATTTACTTTATCGGAAATGTGAATTTAATGAAACAGATTTACCACTGAGAGGACAGACAGTATTGCCTGTCCTCAATTGTGGATAGAGCAGGATGTATTTTCAAAATGAAAATCATACAGATGTGTAAATAGATGGAGGGAATAAAGATGGCTATTACAGCAGCAATGGTAAAAGAGTTGAGAGAAATGACGGGTGCAGGTATGATGGACTGCAAGAAGGCTTTGAATGAAACAAATGGTGACATGGATGCCGCTGTAGAATTTTTAAGAAAAAATGGACAGGCAAAAGCTGAGAAGAAGGCTGGAAGAATCGCAGCAGAGGGTCTTTGTACTGTTGTTCTCAAAGATGATAAGACAGCAGCAGTGGTAGAGGTGAATTCTGAAACAGACTTTGTTGCAAAAAATGATACCTTCAAGGCTTTTGTAGAGGCAGTTGCAACTCAGGCAGTGAATTCAGATGCAGCAGATTTGGATGCCTTTATGGCTGAAACCTGGAATGCAGATTCCAGCAAGACCGTGAAGGATGCTTTGGTAGAGAAGATTGCAGTGATCGGCGAGAACTTAAATATCCGTAGATTTGAGAAAGTGACTGCAGAGAATGGCTGTGTAGTTTCTTATATCCATGGCGGTGGAAGAATTGGTGTTATCGTAGAAGCAGAAACTTCCGTTGTAAATGATACCGTAAAAGAAGCATTGACAAACCTTGCAATGCAGATTGCAGCTCTTTCTCCCAAATATGTTTCCAGGAGTGAAATTAGCGAAGAATATATCGCCCATGAGAAAGAAATCCTTCGGGCTCAGATTATGAATGATCCGAAAGAATCACAGAAACCGGAGAAGGTAATCAATGGCATGATCGAAGGCCGTGTTAACAAAGAGCTGAAAGAAATTTGCCTGGTAGATCAGGTATATGTGAAGGCAGAAGATGGAAAACAGTCTGTTGCAAAATATTTAGAGGCTGTTTCTAAAGAAGTAGGAGCAGATGTTTCGGTTAAGAGATTTGTCCGCTTTGAAACTGGAGAAGGTCTGGAAAAGAAACAGGAGGATTTTGCGGCTGAGGTTGCGGCGCAGATGGGCAAATAAGCGAATTTTTCAATTCAAATTTAATTAAAGTATTTATAGGCTCCAGAAGCCTTGTAAACACTGTACTTTCTAGTGGTTATAAGGTTTTTGGAGCCTTTTTCATTCATAGAAGGGTAATCGTTCAAGTACCGCTGAACACCGCCAAACACCGTCTAAAATCACTTCAAATTGAGTATTACTCAAGTTACAAGTTGAGTAAAATGAGTATCCGCAATCTTTAGCGAAGTTTACTCAAGTCATCAGAGTTTTTGAAATCATCTTACTTCATAATTAAATTTTATAGGTTATATAAGCAGCATAGTCTTAGAGAGGAAGAAAACAACTTCTTTCTGGGACAGAGACAAAATCCGGGTTGACAGTTAGCCGTTTTTTGGGTAACTGGCAGCACGGATTCCACAAGGGTTTGGGAGTGTAGCTCCCAAGTATTTCAAAATGGAGGACAGGCTATGGCAGCGAATACAGCGGTAGGCGCAGAAAAGAAAGACACTCGCACAATTACTTTCAAAAACAAGGAACATAGAGATTTTTATAAAGTGAATCTGCAGAAATGCAGATACCAGGATGTGTACCATAAGGCATTGGTGTATTGCCTTGGGATTGACCAGGATACAAGGGTAAATGCAGACAGGATTTACGATTTTAGGACAGGATGTGTAAAACCTGAGTGCCTGCATGAAGGGTGGCAGACCAGCGGAAGCGCAAGGATTGTAAGGATGGCATTTAACCTTTACTGCAATGGGACGCCAAGCGTTGATGACACAGAAGATGCAGAGGAACAGTTGAAGGAGTGCCGTTGTTATACAGTGGAAGATTTATTTTGCTGCGGCTATGCAAGATACTTTTGGGAGGCAGTCAGGCTCCGCTATCCGGAATACTGTTTTTAAGTTGGGAGGGTTGAAATGCTGAAAATCAGGATGCAGGGGACAAAGAAAGACCTGCACTGGTTCCGGCGGCTTCTGGAACGGCAGGGGGATGTGGATGTGAAGTCGGTATCGGAACCGTTTGCAAACAAAGGGACAAATAAATATTTCCGTGTGTATGCGGAATTGGAAAGAACAGAAAAATAGATTGGAGAATCAGGAGGAAAGTATATATGTGCAGAGTGATCGCAGTGGCAAACCAGAAAGGCGGAGTCGGCAAGACAACGACGTGTGTAAATTTAGGAATCGGGCTTGCAAGGGCAGGCAAGAAAGTATTGCTGGTGGAGGCAGATGCGCAGGGCAGCATATTCCAGAGCCTACCGCGCTAAAAACATTGAAAAGCAACGGGAGTATGACCGTATCAAAGCGCGGGAATACAGAGCGAGAAAAAAGGCGCAAGCCGCCGCAACCGCACAGTAAAACCAAACAGCCAACAGCTAAGAGGGATTTTCCAATTACGGGAAATCCCTTTTTCACGCCCAAAGAAAGGAGCGACCTATTGACAGAAAAGAACAAAACCCCCGCCCCGCCCCGAAAGCCGGACGGTATCATCACAACGCAGAGGAACGGGCAGACCAATTGTTGCGGAGTTGTTTTTCAACCACAGCGGCACAGAAACATTCCGCGACAAGATTTTGAAAATGATACTTGCCGACAAGCAGGAATAAAACGGGAAAACGGTTATCTGTAAAAATCCATTCCATTCCCATCCAATCCTATCCCATCCAATCCATACCAGACATGAAAGGAGCGATTGACCCGTGGCAAAGACCAAAGCCGAAAAAATCACGAGCATTGAGGAAGAAATCCGACAGCTTGAAAACAGGCGCAGACAGCTTGTGCAGGAGCAAAAGGCGCAGGAACGCAAGGACAGGACAAAACGCCTATGCCGCCGCATGGGGCTTTTTGAAAGCCTTGTCCCCGACACAATACCGCTGACAGAGGAACAATTCAAGACCTTTCTTGAAAAGACTGTAATGAGCGACCACGCCCGCCGCATACTGGACGGACTGACCGCCCAGAACGCCCCTACAGCCCCCGCAGGGGGCGCGGAAACGGTGCCACAGGGTAACACGCCGCCCGCCACCCAAACCGCCCATGAGGGCGGAGCAGACGGGGACGCGGACGGGGGCGGCTTGCAAGGGTAACGGGCTATCCCTCTACCCTTGCTAAAAAAGCAAGGGCGCATTTATATACCACATGAATGTGGTATGTGCGGTCTTGCAGACGGCGTTTTGTGCCTGTCGGCACAAAAGAGAACGGCGGGAGTTACCCGCAGAAAGGAGCGCGGCGCGTGGCAATCTATCATTGCAGTATCAAAGTCATATCCCGCGGCAAGGGCAAGTCCGCTGTTGCCGCCGCTGCTTATCGTGCAGGAGAAAAAATCACAAATGAGTTTGACGGAATGACCCACGACTACACCCATAAGGGCGGCGTAGTCCACACCGAGATTTTACTCCCCGACCACGCCCCCGCCGAGTATGCAGACAGGGCGGTTTTATGGAACGAAGTGGAGAAAATCGAGAAAGCGAAAAACGCCCAGCTTGCGCGGGAGATTGAAATTGCCTTACCCCGCGAACTGACGAGGGAGCAAGGCATTTCCCTTGTCCGCGAGTATGTAAAACGGCATTTTGTGGCGGCGGGAATGTGCGCTGATGTATGCCTACATGATACGGGCGGCGGCAACCCCCACGCCCATATCATGCTGACAATGCGCCCTTTTGACGAGGGCGGCGAGTGGGGAGCAAAGCAGAAAAAGGAGTACATTCTTGACAGGGACGGGAACAAAATCTATGACCCGAAAAAGCGGCAGTACAAATGTAAATCCATTCCCACTACCGACTCGAACGAGCAGACCAAAGCGGAGGAATGGAGGGCGGCATGGGCGAGGCTCTGCAATCAGGCGTTGGAACAGAACGGACACGCGGAGCGCGTAGACCACCGCAGTTATGAACGGCAAGGGATAGACCAGATACCAACCGTCCATTTAGGCGTTGCCGCTTCCGTTATGGAGAAGCGCGGCATCCGCACCGAGCGCGGCGACCTCAACCGCGAAATCGAGGTAACGAATAAGCGTTTGCGGCAGTTAAAGGCGCGTATCTCCAAACTGCAAAACTGGTTGAAAGAAGAAAGCGAGAACACCGAGTCGCCCACCCTTGCCGACTACATTCAAGGCATTTTGTCACGCAAGGCACAGGCGGGAAAATCGGGATATTCCCAATCCCTCTATAACCTTAAAGACGCGGCGAAAATGCTGAACTTCCTACAAACCAATAACATCATGGATATGGCGGGGCTTGACGAAAAATTCAAGTCTATGATAGGAGAACAACTGGATATTCAAGGGAAACTGAAACCCGTTGAACGGCGGCTTGCCACTCTGAAAAAGCACTTAGAGCAAGCCGACATTTATTTCAAGTACAAGGGAAAGAAGCCGCTGACCGAAGCCGAGCAAATCCTGCTTACAATGGCGAAAGATTATCTCAAAGGCGTGATGAACGGAAAGACCACAATCCCGACAAAAGCATGGAAAGAAGAATACACCAAGCTGACCGCCGAGAGAAAAACGCTCAATCAGCGGTATCTTGCATTGAAAGAGGAAGTGAAAGAAGCCGAGAAAATCAGAAAGAGCGTTTACAGTATCTTGAGGCAGGAACAGCGGGAACAACAGCCCCAAAGAAAGCAGGATATGGAACGATAACAAGCAGAGCGGCAGGATAGTCACCCCCTGCCCTGTCGCCCTGTTGAGGACTTTTATTAGACCGATAAGCGGAAAATTGTATAGTATGAAGATTGCCTAAGATAGTAAAAATATTCCGCTTGCGACTTTTTCTTTTATTGCGGAAACAGTATCTTTAATTGAGCGCATAGTCGTATCTATAACATTTGATTCATATATTCCTAAATTGGAAAATTGTTCCCACATCGTTTCCACTAATTCAATATTTGTTTCTCTGTCCAATTTTGTGCGTTCAACAGCTCGCTTCATAGTTTCTTCTTTACTCGCTCTCAAAACGATATAATGTACTTCATAATGCTCTTGAACAATATTTAGCCACGGCTCTAAAAACTATGTCCCTATGATTCCATCTACAATTACATCGTATCCCCCTCGAACATATCGTTTTGCGGCTTCTAAAAAGGCTTCTATCACAATCAAATTTTGCTCATTTGATTCTGGTAAATGAGGAGGAATTGCTCCTTTGCTCAAATAATGATAGAAATCATCTGTGTGCATATGTACAGATTTTTCTAAATCTGATTCTTTTGCAATAATAGACGCTGTTGTTGTTTTTCCTGTTCCCGGTGAACCTGTGATTACAATAATCCTTCCTTGCTTCATTTATTTACCTCCGCAAATCTCAATTTATCGGTTTATTGGAGGAAATTATACCATACCCAATTACGAAAAGCAATTCGCATTCTACGTCCGTTCCGACTATCCAGACCGTCAAGGGACAAGTAGTATTTTTTCGTAAAGTGCGCAAAAAAATCTCCACTCTTAAACCCTTGACTGTCTGGATTTTTGCCGTTGCCATTTCGCCGCCGAAAACGGGAAACAGGATTTGACAATCCTGCCCCGCTTTCGTCCGCTTCATTCTAACGGCAAAACCGTCTGCACTACTTCGGCGGCTATTGGTAGGTTATGCGGTGGCTCTGCCCACGCGCCCCCGACCTCTCCCAAAGAACAGAATGGAGTGTTACGCAATAGGGCTTGAAAAGGATTGATTTTTAAGGCGTTGCAGACGCAAAAATCCACAGGGTAAGGGTTTTATACTGCCTACCCACGAAAAGGGCTTCTAACCGTCCACAGGCGCGTTTTGTGCCCGTTCTTCCTGCCCGTTTCCTGCCACGTTGAAAAGTTTTGCGTCAATAACTCTAAAAAGCACTTGACAAAACGCTTCATGGGGAACGCCGAAAGACATTGCCCCATACATAGACCCAGTATTTGAGAATAATATCCTTTTGACACAGACGGAACGCCTTACCATGAACAGCAGGCCGAAGCAGCCAAAGTATGCCAGAAATAAAAATGTAATCATTATCGGAGGAAGTGGAAGCGGCAAGACACGGTTCTATGTGAAGCCGCAGCTCATGCAGATGACACCGAATGTCAGCTATTGTGTCACTGATCCGAAAGGTACAATCCTGGTCGAATGTGGGGAGATGCTAAGGCGTGGCACACCGAAAATGAAAGACGGGAAAGCGGTACGGGATAAGAATGGAAAAGTTGTTTATGAACCGTATAAGATCAAGGTTTTAAATACCATCAATTTCAACAAAAGTATGCACTACAATCCGTTCCGGTATATCCGCTCGGAAAAAGATATATTGAAGCTGGTGAACACTATTATTGCAAATACGAAGGGGGAAGGAGAAAAATCTTCAGAAGATTTCTGGACGAAAGCAGAGCGGCTTTTGTACTGTGCATTGATTGGCTACATCTATTATGAAGCGCCAGAGGAAGAGCAGAATTTTTCTACGCTATTAGAATTTATTAACGCTTCGGAAGCCAGAGAGGATGATGAGGAATTTAAAAATGCCGTGGACGAACTGTTTGAGGAACTGGAACAGGAGAAGCCGGAACACTTTGCGGTACGGCAATATAAGAAATTCAAGCTTGCGGCGGGTGATATATGCTCTAAATGACTTCTTAATCACGAGATTTTCTCATGGTTAGTGAAGGACACATTTAGAGCATATTTCATGTAAGGAGGCAGACGCTATGACGAAAACCAAGATTACCCCGCTGTACGAGAGGCTCTCCCGTGACGATGAACTCCAAGGTGAGAGTAATTCCATCAGCAACCAGAAATCCATGCTGGAAGATTACGCCCGCCGCAACGGTTTTCCCAATCCGACCCATTTCACGGACGATGGAATCTCCGGAACCCGGTTCGACCGCCCCGGATTTACCGCCATAATGGAGGAAGTGGAGGCCGGGAATGTGGAGGCAATCATCATCAAAGACATGAGCCGCCTGGGACGTGACTATCTCAAAGTCGGCCAGGTCATGGAAATCCTGCGGCAGAGAGGCGTCCGGCTGATTGCCATCAATGACGGAGTGGACAGCGCCAACGGAGAGAATGATTTTACCCCGTTCCTGAACATCATGTATGAATTTTACGCCAGAGATACCAGCCGTAAGATTAAATCCGTGTTCAAGGCAAAAGGCATGAGCGGCAAGCACCTGACTGGCACGGTTATTTACGGTTACTTGTGGGACGAAAAGCGGGAACACTGGATTGTGGACGAAGAAGCCGCTGATGTGGTGCGCCGGATATTTGCTATGACTTTGGAAGGATACGGCCCCTACCAGATTGCGAACCGGCTGTCACAGGAAAAGATTGAGATACCTTCCCTGCACCTCTCCCATTACGGGGAGGGCGTGAACCAGTCCAAGACGTTTAAAGACCCTTATGGCTGGGGTTCTTCTACTATCGTCAATATCCTGAAAAAGCGTGAGTATTTAGGCCACACCATCAACTTCAAGACCCGTAAGCATTTTAAGGACAAGAAAAGCCACTGCGTTGATGAAAATGAATGGGTAATTTTTGAGGACACCCACACCGCCATTATCGACCCGGAAACCTTTGAGAATGTGCAGAGAATCCGCTCCAACGTGAAGCGTTACCCGGACGGCTGGGGAGAAGCCGCCCCGCTTATCGGCTTGCTCTACTGCGCCGACTGCGGCGGCAAGATGTACGTCCACCGCACCAACAATGGTAAGCGTATCTCACAGTATACTTGCTCCCAATATAGCAAGGTTCCGGTTGGCGTCCTCTGCTCCACGCAGCACCGAATCAATGAAAGCGCCGTCCTGACACTGGTTTCCGATATGCTCCGGGCGATTGCGGAGTATTCCAGAAATGACAGGGCAGAGTTTATCAAAGCGGTTCAGGAAACTCAGGCCGAGCAGCAGGCCAGCGACATCACCAGAAAGCGGAAACGGCTGGCGGCGGCACAGAAACGGGCCGGGGAACTGGAAAAACTGATATGCAAGATTTATGAGGACAATGTGCTAGGCAAGCTGCCGGACACAAGGTACGCCGCCCTGGACGCACAGTACGCAAAGGAGCAGGAATCCCTTTCCGGCGAGATTGCCGAACTGGAAAAGGCAATCGCCGGATATGAGCAGAGCCGGAAATCAGCGGAGAAATTTATCGCCCTTGTTGACAAGTATGAGAATTTTGACAACCTGACTACCACCATGCTGAATGAGTTTGTGGAGAAAATCCTCGTCCATGAGCGTGACCGAAAAGGCAGCATTGAAACCACGCAGGAGGTTGAGATTTACTTCAATTTTGTCAGAAGGTACATACCGCCCCACTTCGGGGAAGTGAACCTCACGCCGGAGGAACTGGAAGCCCTGCGGAAGAAAGAGGAACGCAAGGATAAGCTGCACCAGGCATATCTCCGGCGCAAGGCCAACGGGACACAGAAACGGTACGAGGATAAAATCAAGGCAAAGAAAAAGGCTGAAATCGAGGCGAAGAAAGCCGCTGTTCGTGCCGAGGATATGAAAAGAGGCGTGTTTATCCCGGCCAACAGCCTGCCAACGAAAGAACCACGAGTGGGAAAAAATATGATTTCAACTATTGCACAATAAACAAAACTTTTTCACCTTGACAATATGTGTTACAAATGTTATTATTTACTTGCGAATATTTATAACGAATATTCGCAAGTAAAATTCATTAGAAGGGAGAAATAGAATTATGCCGTCAAAGCCAGTCCTTTCGGACGCTGATAAAAGAGCAATCCGCAAAAAGCTGGAAGAACTATGCGAGGAATGTTGGATAGCGCAAGGGTACAAAAAGACAAGCATTAAGAATTTATGCGACAAGGTAGTTATATCTATCGGTACTTTTTATACGCTCTACCCGACAAAGGAAGATTTATTCCTTGAAACAATCACAGACATACAAAGGAGGTTGACAGAAAAGATTATCGACATAAACAGGAACAGCCGGACGAAAGAGGGCTTTGCACAGTCCATGAAAAGGCTTTTCCGGGAATACGACAGCAAGCCGTTCCTCTACAATGTTAATACGCCGGATTTTCAGTCTTTTGTGACAAAGCTGCCGGAAGAAACGATTAAGAAAATCAAATTTGACAGTTTCGATTTTTTCAGACAGGTTATCCATGCCGCAGACCTCAATCTGAGAATGGAGGAGGCACAGGCATATGGAATTTTGAGTGCGCTGCTGTCAACAATCAATGCAAAAGAAACGCTTTCTGTCACTTGTGATTATTTCGCTGTTTTTGATTTTATGGTGGATAGCCTTGTGGCAGATATTTTTGAGTAAAGGAGATTTTTATGACAGAATTTGAGTACAAAACGATAGTAATTGACAGCAAGGAAACAGAACATTCCGAAAAGTCGCTGTCTGATAAACTGAATCATTACGGTAAGGACGGTTGGGAACTGGTTACTTGTTTTTCTTATCCATGTATAGGCAGCTCCCAATATTCCCTTATCGGAATCGCACAGAAAGCAACTCTGATATTCAAAAGGCGGCTATGCCCCGAAAAGGGGGCGAGCGAATGACAAATGCGGTTGAAGTCCGGCATTTATCAAAATCCATAGAGGGCAGCCCCATACTGAATGATATTTGCATGAATGTAAGGCAAGGGGAAGTATACGGATTTCTGGGCGCAAACGGCGCAGGAAAAACTTCGCTGATGAAAACACTGTACCACATCATTTTCCCCGATACAGGTACGGTATGTTTATTAGGCGAAACTATCAACAAGGGGAACAATCCCGTTTTCTCCCGTATCGGCAGCATTATTGAAAGCCCTGTTTTTTACAGCCATTTAAGCGCATACGAGAACATGGAACTTCATTGCCGGTACATGGGCGCAGGCTATGAAAACATCATGGAAATGTTGTCATTGTTGGGGATTGCAGAAACGGGCAATAAAGCCGTAGGGAAATTCTCTTTGGGAATGAAACAGCGGCTTGCGCTTGCAAGGGCAATGCTCACAAAGCCGGATTTGCTCATTTTAGACGAACCTATAAACGGCTTAGACCCACAGGGAATTATCGAAGTACGGGAGCTGCTGTTGCGAATCAACCATGAATACCGCACAAGCATTTTAATATCCAGCCATATCCTTGACGAGCTATCTAAAATTGCCGACACAATCGGAATTATTGACCACGGGGCTATGCTTGCGGAAGTATCTATGAAAGAACTCACGGCGAAAGGGATAGACCTTGAATCCTATTATTTAGGCTTATTGGGAGGAGGTGGAAAAAATGTGGAATCTTATCCGCATGGAAATTAAGAAAGTACCGTTTAAGCCGCATATTGCCGGATTGTTAATTGCTAACTTTATCATTTTTCTGCTTTCGGTCTTTACGTCCAGCCTTTTAACTGCAAGCGGCAATATATCCACACTTCCGGGATTTGCCCCAGTCCAGTTAGATACGGTTACGTTAGCGGCAATGCTTGTAAGGGCTACTCTGATTGTATGGGAAGCGGTACTGATTTCCGTATTTGTGATTGAAGAATACAGAAACAAGACAATCGGCTTGCTTTTCACTTACCCGATCAGCCGCACGAAACTGATTACGGCAAAACTCATTTTGATATGCTGCATTAGTTTTACGTTCCATGTGCTGTCAAATATCTTCCAATATGCCACAATCTTTCTTGCGGCAAAATGTTTTGATTTTGTCACGTTCAGCTTTGGAAACATACTGGCACAGGCAGTTACAACAATGTCCGCTATCCTGCTGGGACTTCTCCCGCTGTATGTTGGAATGATAAAGAAGTCAACGATTGCAACCGTTGTTTCGTCTATCATCATTGTTGCCATAGCGTCAAACTCACAGGGAAGCAGCGCAGGATTGATGTCAATTCCCGTTGCGGCAATTATTTTCGGTATCATAGGAATCATTTTTTCAGTAGTCGCAATGAGAAAAATGATTTTATCAGATTTGAGCAATTAAAAGAAAGGGGGCAATAACATGAATTTTCCAATTCCCGATTTTGTACCCGTTCCAAGTGCGGAAATCATGCAGACTATTTCAATCGTATCATTGATTGTCGGTATCTGCCTTGTGGGCGTGGGATTGATTTTCCTGTTTCTGAACAAGAGAAAAGGGAAAGAAAAGAAAACCACAGCCCTATGGATTGTCATAGGCATTGGCGTGTTGCTTATTGTAAATCACGGCATACAGTTATTGTTTTAAAGGAGGACAAAATGATTAAAGAAGTAAATCAGGCTTGCGAAAAGCTGAATGGTAGATTGGGGATTTCCGTAGAACTTCCCAACCCGAAAAAGAAAGCGTTAAAAACGGCTGCGGCTTGTAACTTAGTTGTCGGTGCTGGTCTGGTGGCGGCAGGAATCCTTTTCCCGTCAAAATCTTGTGCGTTGTTGGGCGGCATCAGCGTTATCAGCAGCGTTGTACTGCGAAAAGAAAGCAAGCATAAGAACCATGAATCATGACGGGAACGAGCAATTCAAATGGTTATTATGCCCTGTTTGCGGAAGCAAGACACGCATTAAAATGCGGTCAGACACAGAGCTTCGGAATTTCCCGCTGTTCTGCCCCAAATGTAAGCAGGAAATGATAATCCACGTAAAAGATTATAATGTATTAGTTATCAAAGAGCCAGACGCACAGACGCAGAGCCGGTAACATTGAGCAAATTCACTCATTGTTATCGGTTCATTTTTTTAATAAGCCGTTGCTCTTTTAACTCTTGAAGGTATAACATTTTTTGACTTGTAGACAACAGCGGTTTAGATGGGAGCTGTTATGATACAAGTTATCTATAAATGTGAACTGACACAAAATATATTACTGTCAAAAAAAGCATATTAGCCAGTTGGGAACACCCTGACAGCAAATGCGAAATTTGTCATATTCTAACTGAATACCGTATCTTATGCGTCCGAATGGAATTTAACCATCCGGACGCTTTTGTTTTCTTGGGAGGCGCACACGCTCCCCGCTGTCGTTCTCCGCCCTACTCCGTTCAGAAATCTTTGCAAAAAATCTGAAGGTCGGAAAGGAAGATGGAAGTCACCATCAACATAGACGGACAAGCCCTGTCCGTGGAGGTCACAGTCGAAGTATACGAGTACCTGGACAGAGCCGACCACAAGGAAGAAAACCTTGCCCATGAGAAGCGGAGGCACTGGGACAGCCGGGAGTTTGACGAGTACATAGTCCTCACCGAAGGGCGCTCCTGCTACTACCAGACGCCGGAACAGTGGGTATGCAGGAAAGAAACCCTGCTGGAGATTAAGGCCGCCCTTGCACTCTGCACCGAGGCGCAGCGCCGCCGGTTCCTGCTCTACGCATTGGAGGGTTTGAGCTATGCCGAGATTGCCGGGCTTTGCCGCTGCTCCAAAGCAGCCATACAGGACAGCATTGAGGCGGTACGGAAAAAAATTAAAAAATTTTTCTGATACAGACCCTACGATTGGCCGTTTTCGGGCTAACCAGTGAAGGGAACTTTTTCCCTATCACATTATCGGGGAGGACAGGCAGGAAACCGCTGCCTGTCCTCTCCGCATTTTAGGAGAGATTAGCCATGAAAACAATCAACCTGAAAAAGTATTATTACCCGCTTTTTGCCACGGACACATTGATTGAGGTATCGGACGAGGTGGCCGAGGCTCTGCTGCTTATGCGGAGGGAGGAAAACAACCGCACCCACAAAATCTGGTATCACAAGGCGTACTATTCCCTTGACTGTGAGGACGGGATTGAAAACTGTGCCTTTGATTTTACCGCCAAATCCCCAGAGGAGATTCTGCTGGAACAGGAGGAAGAACAGCTTTTCCTTGCCACACTGGAACATCTGTCCGAAGCTATGAATAGTCTGACGGACATACAGGCGAGGCGTATCCATGCCCGCTACATGCTTGGCAAAAAACTGATTGAGATTGCCGCAGAAGAAGGCGTAAGCGTATCCGTGGTACAGCAGACCGTTAAGAGAGGCTTAAAGCGAATGCGAAACTATTTTGAGAAAAAGAAGTGGAGGGAATGAGGCAAATGAATTTTAACAAAAGCGAACTGGAAATGCTCTACCAGTATGCCGCACCAACGAAGGAAGAAACCCTTGCCGGGCTGAAAGAGATTGTGCCAGTTCTGGAAAGGAAGGACGATTTACTCTCAAAAGTGATTGTCGAGAATACCATACGGAAACTGGAAAAACTGGCAGAGCCGGAGTGCAGCCGCTTTATTGCGGATAACCGGGCCGCCTTTATCGAAAAGCGGGATAATTCTATCCGCCAGAGGCTTGCCGCCACCAAAGCCGGGAAGGGGGAGCCGGTTCTGCAGGGGCATGACCTGGCAAGCATGGAGCGGTTCCTGCCGGAAACAAGGCACATGGTAACGGTGGATATTTTGAACAGTGACAGCCCGGTGGGATTCCCCGGAGAGCGATACCGCTTTTTCCTCTCTGATGAAGGCTATAAAAACGCCAGAGCCAGTGAGAAGCGGGGAGAAATCAAAATCAGGAACCATGCCGCTGTCATGGCCGGGAAACTCTACCCGGACAAGAAGCCGCCGACGCAGGAACGGTGAAGGCAACAAAAAAGAGGCTCCGCAAATCCAAATCTGCATTGCCCCTTTAGTCCGTATCTTCGTCTGGTACATACTCCATGATATCCTCAATACGGCAGTTTAGAATCCGGCACAAGTTATTGAGAATCATGGTTTTGACAACCATGTTTTTCCGCAGCCGATGAAGCTGTGCTTTATCTATGCCGAAATCCTTGATTAGTCTGTACTGGCTGATCTCCCGCTCTTTGAGGGTAGACCAGAGCCGGTCATATTTAATCATGCTGTCAGCTCCCTTCTCTTGTATTTTAACTGTCAGTAAGCCTTAATTATATGGTGCGTGTATGCTCCCCCTGTTTATCCGAAATTGAAAATAAAAAGTGACTACCAGGAAATACAGGCAGCAAAGGGGGGAACGGAATCACTTCATGTAAAAACAGTAACAACAAAATTTTTCATTGCACGAGGCAACCGGAAACGGCTGTCTTTTTTGCCGCCCGAAAGGAGGTGATTATAAATGCCAGATATAGACAAGCTGAAAAACCAGCAGGAAAAAGTAAAGACGGAAATCCGCCAGTTGGAGAACCGTCAGAAGATTCTCCTGAACCGGAAAACGGACGCAGAGCGGAAAGTCAGAACACGCCGCCTGATTGAGCATGGGGCAATCCTGGAAAGTATCTTCCCTGCCGCTACCGCCATGACCGGCGAGGAAGTCAAAGCATTTTTATCCGCCATTTCCCGCCTGCCGGAAGTCATGCGGCTGCTGAAAAATGAATCTGACAGCCAGGATTTACAGCAGCCTTAAAAATCCAATGGTGCACTTATACACCGTTCCGGTGCGTGCGCAAAGTCGCGCAGGCGTGACTTGCCGGGGGCGTGGCGTCCTCTGGACGCAATGGGGAGCTACACTCCCCAAACCCCTTGTGCGCTCCGCCGGAAAGGACACCCGCTTTGCGTCTGCCCTTTCCAGCGAAGCCGATATATCCCACCCGAAAGGAGGCGAACCGCCATAGCCATATTCCATATGCCCGTCCATATTATCAAGCGCAGCAAGGCCAAGTCTGCCGTAGGCGCTGCCGCTTACCGGAGCGGAACCAAAATGACCAACGAATGGGACGGTCTTACCCATGATTACACCAGAAAGAGGGGCGTTGTCCATTCCGAGATTATCCTGCCGTCCCATGCCCCGCCGGAATTTCAAGACCGAAACACTCTCTGGAACAGTGTGGAGATGGTTGAAAAGACCCGTGACGCACAGCTTGCCCGTGAGATAGAGATTTCCCTTCCGGTGGAACTGAACCGGGAGGAACAATTACAGCTTGCCCGCTCTTTCATCAGAGATACTTTTGTCGCTGCCGGTATGTGTGCGGATTTCTCTATCCATGACAAGAAGAATGGCAACCCCCACTTCCATGTCATGCTCACTATCAGGCCGCTAAAGGAGGACGGGCAGTGGGGAGCAAAATGCCGGAAGGTCTACGAACTGGACGAAAACGGCCAGAGAATCCCCAACGGCAAAGGCGGCTGGAAGAACCACCGGGAGGACACCACCGACTGGAACGACAAGGGAAATGTAGAGAAGTGGAGGGCTGCCTGGGCATCCTACGCCAACAGAGCGTTGGAGGCTGCTGGCAGGCCGGAACGGATTGACCACCGATCCTACGAGCGTCAAGGCATTGACAAGATACCCTCCATCCATCTGGGCGTTGCCGCTAGCCAGATGGAACGGAAAGGCATTGCAACGGAGAAGGGGAACATCAACCGCCAGATTGCCGCCGACAATAAACTGCTGAAGGAAATCAAGGCACGGATTGCCCGGCTCTACAAATGGACAAAGGAGCAGGCGGGGAAACCGGAAAGAAAAGACAGTATCATGGCGCAGCTTTACGAGGCACAGCTGTCAGAGGGGAAACCCGGCTCCCGGTATGGGAAGATAAGGAACCTGAAAGAAAGCGCTGCCCTGTTCAATTTCCTGAACGGCAACCACATCACTTCCATAGAGCAGCTTTATGAAAAGGTGGCCGCCATGAACAAAGATTACTATTCCCTGCGTGGGAAGATTGTCAACGCCGAGCGGCGTATCAAAGTGCTGAACGAACATCTTTCCATGTGGGAGAAATACGAGAGGAACAAAGGAACCCGCCGCCAGTTCGACAAGATGAAGCCGGGGAGGAAAAAGGAGCAGTTTGAGCAGAAGCACAGTGCGGAACTGGCGTTATATGAGGCCACCGTCCGGTATCTGGAAAAGCTGAAAGCCAACGGCGAAGAAGTCACCCCGAAGAAATGGCAGGCCGAGGCTGACCGCCTGAAAGCGGAGAAATCGGTGCAGTACCAGAAAATGAAATCCATGCGGGAGGACATCAAGGCGGTGGAGAACCTGAAAAAGACAGCGGAGCAGTTGGCCAGGACGGAAAATGAACCGGCCAGAAAGAAGGAGGAACAGGAATTATGACACAGCAGTTTATCACCATGACAATCACTATCACCGTAAAGATACCCGTGCCGCCCACGCCGCCAGCGCCTGCGGGGGCGAAAGCGCTGGAGCCGGTTTTCCTTTTCAGGGAGGGGCAGCCGCCTTTATGCCGATGCAAGGTGAGATATGGGAAACAGGCGGCATGAGCGAATCCC
>KE159595.1:265281-277887 GCA_000403255.2 Lachnospiraceae bacterium 3-1 | reverse complement strand
ATTGTGCATTCACAGACAGCACTGCGCAGTCAATTGGATAAAGGTTGGAAAAATAATTCGTCATTTGCGTCTCCCTCAATTCGCCGTCCGACAATAGTGTTCAAACTCCGATCCGACATCATATATGGTTTTTATCGGAATCCCGGTATTTGAAAACGTAAGGCGGACTTCAAAACCATCAATGACCTGCGAAAAATGTTTTATCCCCACGTTCTCTCCGCACATTTCAACCAGTTTCAATTTCAATGCCGCCAATTTTTCCTGAACAACCGGAGAATAAATAATTTCATACATCTTTACACACCCAGATTCTTTCTTAACTGCTCTGAACGAATGCCGCCTTCCTCCCGCATACGTTTTTCAGACTCCGCCAGGTCAGACTTTATCTTCTGCCATGCGGCATCTTTCTTCCTATGTCTTGAATATTCCATTACATTATCAACATACACTTCTACCATCCGGTATTCATCCTTTGATAAAGTATCTATTTTTTTTGTCAGTTCCGCTGTAATCATAACAATTCCTCCTTGCCCGGATAACCGTGCCCAACACAAAAATTTTCTGTTGATTATATTATAACAAAAAATCCGGCTTTTTACAGTCCTTTTCTTCCACCCAAATCTTATAAACGCACCAGAATAACAATAGATTTCCCCATCATTACCACAAATACTTTACAATGTCCTTTGGTAACATTTTATCCATTACATTCGCCTATCGCAAATTTTATAGAATGAAATTTCAGTTTTGGCTCTAAAAATATTACCATTTTATTACCGCTTTAGAAGCATGAAGTCCGCAAACCCTTGATTTCACTCAATGTCATTAACTTAAGAAAAAGCAATACCGAATAGCTTTACCCCCATCCAGGGGGTAAAGGACATCCGGTATTGTTTTGGAAAATTAATTCTAATATTTGATATCATTCTACTATATTTATCATGAAGGACGTGCTCATGTTCTATAACTTTTCTGCTCAATAAGCTCTTTTATGCGTATTTGAATATTTCCCCGCAAGCTGCCCCTTTGTCCGGTGGTAATGGCGGTCTGGTCTTATTGGAACCAGATTCTTGCTGATGTCCTCATAAATCTGCTGGAACAGTTCATCCTGTTTCCGCGCATCCGTTTCCAACAGGATATAGATCAGGTCATTTTTCAGTATCCCAATGCTCAATGTCCGGTTTATCATCATCTTATGTTTCCTGTGTCTTTCTTTTTCGTCCAATTCCGCCTCGGCATCACGGATGATGTCCTCCGCAAGGTTGCTGATATAGATTGTGCTGTATATATCCTGCAGCAGCAGGATCGGCTTGGTCCCTGTAAAATTCTCTATCTGCAGGCGGTCTTTGAGTGTCTCATATGCCGTTTCAATCCCCCATCTCATATGGTACAGTTCGGCTATCTGCTGGCAGCCAAAGGGTTCCGATGGCAGATTTGTGATGAGCACTTCTTCCTGGTTTTCTGGCAGCGGCACTTGACCATCCGCAGGGTAATGTGCCCAATCTCTTCCATCCGCCGGCCGATATCCGTTCCTTTATAATGTCTGATCCGGCTTTTGTCCAGGTGGATGTCCACCCATGTGTCCGGCGCCGACAAAGCGGCCTGTTCTTTTTTATAATCACTGGATTTGAGACGCGCAAGGAATAAGATGCCTTTCTCCATCATCCGGATAAAAGCCGGGGTAGACGGGTACCCCCTGTCCATGACGACCAGGAACGGCTGTGATGAGCCGATTGTTTCAGGCAAACGGCCAATCTGTTCTTCTGCCAGCCGCATTTCATCAAACTTGCATTTACGGCAGTCGCTCTCCAGAACCATTCTGTTCATGACATCATACAGACATCCAAGCCCTATGGATGCCTGGGGCTTTGTTCCTTTCCTGCTGGATGTCCCGAATTCTTCCAGGGTCTCCTTCGTAGTAGGGATATTGATCCCTGAGCCGTCCGCGGCAAGGACCAGATATCCGTGGAAGGTAGAAAATCCGGGTTCTGCGTAAAAGTTCCTGTTATGATGGCGGTAGAGCTCATAAAAAGCCAGCGGGTTCAGCTTCATACGCTGTTTCAGATAGCCGGGCTTTGATATTTCCATTCCCGGATGTGCGGTCTTCATATAATTTCGTAGTTCCAGGCTCAAAGTAATCCCCCTCCGGTTGATCATGGTGAACATAAGATCCTTCAGCGGCATTTTTCTGTTCCTTATAAAAGAAGACGGATTCCCATTTCTGCAGAAATCATGGAATTCATCCTGATGGATCAAACTGATATCACAACAGGTACGTTTTTGAGAATTTTTCATAAAATCACCTGCCTTTAAAAGAAAAACATCAGTTATCTGCTTCTATTATACAGAAAAAAGGAACCTTTTACAATTTTAAATGTAAAAGATTCCTTAAGTTAATGACATTGTCATAAACCAGGCTTTTTCTGTATGCCATTCCTGTACTTTCTTACAAATTTTCTTACAAACTTTCTTACACTTTCTTACAACCCAAGCTGTATGCTCCATGGCGTTTCCTTAATTATATTTTATTGACGTGTCAATTCCCGAAAAAAAGCATGGTTAAAAATGCTGTCATTTTCAACCATGCCTTTTTCTATCTGTATTTTCAGCCTATGCAAATTACTATATAACCACATTCTTATTCATAGCACAGGCTGTATTCCTTTGCATCCGGCTCATCGAACATCTGCTCGTCCAGCATGGACTGCAGCCTGGAGCGTATGTATCTGCATCCCAGGCCGCTTTTTTCAGCATCAGTAGCCAGCTTTCTCTTTGTATCCTTATCCACGGTCAAGGACACATGGTGCGATTGTTCAATCTTCTGTATGGGCGAGGCCGGGCTTTCCATGATGGCTTCAAAATCTTCCGCACCCAGTGCATTAAGGGTAACTATCTGGTTTATGCGCCCCACAATTTCCCGGCGCACATTGCCGTACTGAATCAAATCTTCTTCACTGCATTCGGCAATCCGGCTTTCTTCCCGTTCCGGTTGGCAAAAGCCAATGCTCCCGGAGGCTTCCGTCCTTTCCTGAAGCATCCGCTCAAAGCTGCCGCACAATACAATGGATATGCCTGAGCAGTCAACGGTGATTTTTTTGTTCCTGTCCTTTTCATCTGTAAAGGTCAGCGTATCGCCGTCCATCAGTTTGAGCAATTCGTTTTGTATCATTTTCGCGTAGTCGGTCCCACCGCTTGCCACTTGGGGTTCCATCATCTTATCTGCCTCATCAATAACCAGAATTAAATGTCCAGCTCTCTGCTTCGTTTCGCAGGTGAAGATGTCACTGATTTTTAGGCTTCCTTTCCAGCCGTCACAAGAAAGCTGTGGACCATTTATAATCCGGATGCAGTCATATATCTTTGACAGCGCACGCCAGCTTTCAGTTTTACCAGAACCGGACGGCCCCGCCATCACAATATTACGCGAGTTCCCACGTAAATGATGAAACATCAACATTGAAACTGCTTTTTTCGCAGCCTCCTGTCCGTATATATGCTGACACAGATACTCATAAATGTTTCTTGGTGTCCAATTTTCAGGCTTGTCAAACGGTGTCGGCCCATCCACAGGTGAAAAATCCAAATCATCATTGAGCAGGCCTTCTTCATCACATTCCTGCTCTTCCGTATAATAATCAGTCCTTACGGATGCATCCGCCAAAATTCCGGCAATGTCGTCAATTTCCACATCGGAGATATCCGTCTTTGCCAGGGCGTTTAACAGGATTTGTCCAACCGTTTCCGAAGGCTTGTAATGCCAGAACGAAGAAAGCTCTTCTGCATCCGCTTCCTTCCGGTAATACTGGTCATCTGTGAGCTTATCAAATTCCCCGGCGTGCGCACGCGCCTTGAAGTCATCCACCGGGTTAGACATATTCACATGCGCGCCATCCTTGCCTGCCATCCCTAAATATACATTCCAGAATTGCTTTGCCATATCGTGTGTCATATACAGTCCTCTCCTTTTCCTGTGCAACAGTTGAAAACGCTTCCCGCCCGCAGGCTGGGAAGCGTCATCTGTTAATTGAATGGCAGCTCTTCGTCAATCCCGTCCGGGATATCCATAAATCTGTCATCGTAATTGTTGGCATTGTCAGGGCTTTGCTGCCCGTTATCGGCTCTTTTCTCCAGAAATTCCTGCCGTTCCACCACAACGTCCGTCGTATAGATTTTCTGCCCTTCCTGGTTGGTATAGCTGCCAGTCTGGATGCGTCCCTCTACGGCCACGCGCATTCCTTTTGCAAGATATTTTTCAGCAAACTCTGCGGTTTTGCCAAATGCGATACAGGGAAGAAAATCCGCCTGCTGCTCCCCGTTTTTCCTGAACGGACGGTTTACCGCCAATGTATATCGGGCAATCGCCGTATTGTTATCGTTCGTAGAGTAACGAATTTCAGGGTCACGGGTAAGTCTTCCAATCAATATAATCTTATTCATGTTTTTCTCCTTTTTGTAAATATTCTCTTTGTAATACAGCCGATTTTGACTGTTTTCTCAAACTTTCTCCCGGTGCGTCAGCACATTTATATTTATGTTGCAAATATATTACTGTAAATAAAAAACGCCACAACTGTATGGATTTGTATGTTATGGCATTTCATTATTAAGCTGTATTGTTTTGAGCTGAAAAATAGCCGTCCTGCACAGATTAAAACCTGTAGGACAGCTATTTTGCGTTTTAATATTCATGATTGGAGAGTAACCATTATGCCAGCTGCAGTTCTTTTTCTAATTCAAGCACTTGTTCCAGCGTAAGCCCGGAATACATCGCGATTTTTTCCAACGGCAAATCTCCGTCTTCTATCATTCTCACTGCGGAATCTATTTTTTCCTGTTCAATACCCTTTTCAATACCCTGCTCAATACCCTGCTCATATTTTTCCTGATAATGCATCTGCAACGTCATATACTCATGACTCCATTCTCCATCCTTTTTGGCAGACTGCGCCGTTTCACCTGGTTTTCCAGTAAAGTCCTTTTTTTTCATAGCATACTCATAATAAAACTTTGCATCATCATTAGTGAAATGAAATTCATCCTGTATTTTCACTATTATGGTATCATCACTTGCATTTATTTTCTTCAAATCTGATATTATTTTGCATAGTTTGTCCATAAAAGCCGTGTACTCATTCATTCTTTTTATAGTTTCTTCTGCTTCTTCAAGGTACACTATTGCACTTTCTTCAGACAATCCCTCTTTTTCCTGTAATATTTTTAAAATTCTTTCTTCTGAAATATTGCATTCTCTGCACGCGCTAATGATGCCATAAATTTTTCCTTCTTCCCTCTTTTCCCTATACCGCATTTCCAATGTCATAATCTCAGCTCCCATCTGCATTCCATTTTTTAGTGAATCATCCACATTGAAAATTTTAAGGCAAAACATTTTGTAATGCTTTGCCCGTGACTTTCCTTTCTAACTGATATGATATTCCTTATAAAGTTCCTGACGGTATCCTTCATCCTGCGACACTCTGACAATATCAGATAGCCTGCCGTCTTCATTTAGTAACATTATCAGGTTGGCCATCTTGTTCTCTCCATATTTTTCTCCTATTTCCCAATTTTCCTGGTCACGCATTAACAATGTCATATACTCATGCCTCCATTCTCTGTTTTTCCGGGCATTTTCCACTGCCTCTTCCAGTTCATCCACGAACGGGTCTGCTGGTTTCTTCCCTGCTGCATAATCCAGGAATGCTTTTAGTTCCGGGGCTGACATCATCCATAGTTCCTGTATGAAGTAAATTTTAAATATACTTTTTAGCAGCTTCTAAACTCAAATTGAATTTTTCCTGCAGCTTTTCCAATATCACCTGAACAGGTACGTCCATATCTTTCAGTGTAGATACCAGAACAGTAATGCCTTCCTCGCGTCCTTCTTCGCGTCCCCGATTCATTATTGTCTTCGCTTCATATTCTAATATCTTTCCGCCCATAACTGATTGCACTCCTTTCTTTACTGAATCATATTTTACAGCAATGTGCTCCAGAACCTTATTGGACATATCACAAATCGTACATTTTGCATACTCAGTAATATCTCCCTGTTCCATTAGCTTTTCCAGCTTTGTCTTTATCATTGCGTATTCTTGTTTTAACGACTCCAGTTCTGCTCCATTTTTCTCATATTCCTCAAACCTCTTCTCATGGGAAAATATATAGAACGGGATTAAAAACAGAAGCTTCTTATCAAATATCTCTTCTATCGTGTACTGCTGTGACTTCATTAAAGGAATGCCATAAGTAACACCTCCGCCGGGAGTGACCATCTTGATTTTTAACTTATCCGGTGTCGAAGCATTACATCTTAAATACAATACTGCTGAATGCGGGAATGTCACAGTAAGGATATTCCCCTTAATCTCTCCCTCATCAAGCGCAATCTGGGTGTCGTATTCAAACATCCTCACTAACATACTATTATCTGTGCTGCTCTGGCATTCCAAATGGTACTTTTTCGTTTCCGGCCCTACTATTATAAAGCTTGCGTCTGTAATCCGTCCGTCTTCATTTCCGCCTTGCTGGTTCAGAAAATGTTCATTGGAAGAGAAAATAACCTTTTCCTTTCCAGAGTATCTTTCACGAAACACTTCGTTAATCACCGGAATAATCAAGCTGCTGCAGTCATTTAATAATGTACGGAACACATCGTCATACGGCGTATTCGTCAGTTTAACCTCACTCATTGGCATTCTCTCCTTTCCAGCCTTCCCTTACTCTGATTATATCATGTTTTGGCAGCCGCATAAAGAGTTGATTTCTGTATCAGCTGCCATTATGGTATCTTGTATCTCTTATCGTGTGGTTTTGATAATTACAGAAAAATCATACTATATTTATATATAATTTAGCATTGATTGACTTTGTAAGCGGTATTATTCGGAATCATGCCGCAGCAGCCGGAAGCCGGGCGCTAAGCACCCTCTGCTCCCAGTCTGTAATAAATGCCTCAACTTCCGGCGTCACGCTGCAGTTTCCTGTGCCCCGTACCTGTACCGCTTTTTGTCCCCGGACTTCAATCGTATAAAATGGTTTGGATTCGTCAGAGCTTTTCCGAAGGAACAGTATGACACATTCTTTGTTAGCCGCACGTTCCACATAGCCGCCCACGCAGTGATGCAGTGCATGCCCTTCTTTTATAACATCATCCGGCGTATCAGGATACACGATTTTCAAGCCGTCTTTCTCAAAATCCAGCTGCCCGGAAAGCTTCTGGTATACAGCGATAAAGTCACGTTTTATTTTAGCGTCTTTCCTGTGCTTTATCCGGCGGGCCGCTTTATCGTGGGATTTCTGTAAATCTTTCGGGTACAGGACAAAGCTGTTCTTCATGTCGTATCCCAGCTTATGGCACATATCCAGATAATCCCTGTACTCTGATGCCAATGCCTGCATATCTTTATAACGCATTGTGCCATTAGGCGTTTTTCGCAAACGCAGGAATCCGTATTGATTATCCATGTACCGGATAAACTTATGCACCGTCATATGCTCAAGGATTGGCAGGACGTCCCGGTTTACTTTGTGTTTCAGCTGCCACAAGAGCAGTTTTTGTCGGTCTTTCAATCCAACATATCCTTGGAATATCTGCAATGTGGATATATCTACGTTTAATTCCTTTAGGAACTGCACATCTTCGGCTGCCGCTTTCAGTATCCGGTGTGTCCGGTTTTCTGTTTCGTCCAGGCAGTCCGGATGATGGCGGTATGCCAGGTCTGTTACAATTTCATAGAATCCGGTTTTCACCAGATGCTCCATGCGTGGGTGCTTCAGATATGCGGCAAGAAATGGCAGCGACTGCATCTGTTCCCGGAAATGGCTGTAATAGCCGTCAATAGGGCAATACTGCCATACAGTGCCATTTAGTTCGTCTGGAAGATTCCTGGTGTATAAATGACCGCATGTATCAGCCTCGAAACTATACTGCCATTGGCTGAACAGAGCCGGACGTTCTCCTTTCTTCCAGTCCGTCAGGATGCCGCTGCCATGCTGGTAATAATAGCATTCAGAGTCAATCTTCCCATCGTCGCCATTTTGCCGGATAAACTGCCGGGCATTTTCGTAAATATTTATTTCAGGCGTGTCATCTGTGTATGTGTAATACACTTTTACAATCCGTATCACCAGTTCGCCGTTGCCGACATTCTGGATGACCTGGCAGGTGTCACGGTCTGTCATACAGCATCCACGGCGGCTCCGTGGCTTCATGATAAGCTCATGCCTGCAATGTGGGCAAACTGCTTTGTTCCCATGTCTTACGCCGGAAAGCTGGATTTCATGGCCGCATGCAGAGCATACGCCGGGAACATCCTTTCCGCCACGCTTATAATCATAAAAGAAATACGCAGGCATAACGGATTTGTGTATCCAGCTTTTCAGCCCACGGGGCAGGGCAGGCACGCATTCCATCCGCCTTACAATTTCCTGTTCCCGGATGCGCTGGCGTTCCTGCCTGCGACGCTCCTGTATGCCCGCCTGCGCTTTGAGCAGTGGTTTGAACCCACTGCCGGGACTGCTTTTAAAATACCTGCAGAGACGCGTTTCATCCGCAGCAGAGTAAAAAGCGCACTTATCTTGAAAATCCCAGCTGTATCCCAGGTTATCAAACGCCGCTGTACGCCATGCCGTGCCGCCATTTTCCTTCTGGGCTAATGTTATGAAGTCTTCCCTGCTTTGAAAGACTGTACAGCACGGCTGGGAATTTCCCTGTACAGCCTCTGTGCGGGAATAGACATATAGTATCAGTGTTTTGTGATGGTCAATCATCTTTATTGCCGTGCGGATGATATAGTCAATCTGCCCTGCATGGAGAAGCCCGCTGCCTTTTTTCATTTTTAAACAAGGGTCAGCGAATCTCCGGCATTCTCTTTTATTTAACATTTAAGACACCCCCGGTAAGCTCATTTGCTGATAATCATTTTTCTTCGGTTCCTGCTTTTTCTCTGTTTCCTTTTTGGCTGTTTTCTTAGACTTTGTACTCCCTTTGGCTTTGGATGCAGCATTGACATACGGACGTGGAGTGAACTTTTCTTCTTCCACATGGTCTTCCTGTGCGTCCGGGTCATTAAAATAATCAATACTCCATTGATATACTAAATCGTCTGGGACATCGCCGCCGTAAACTCCATTTTCCGGCTTGATGTCATTATCTTTCATTTCCTGTTGGAGATAATCTTTTGCCATACGGTTGATATAATGGAAACAATGAATCATAGTTTTGTTCGGATTCATAGTCTGCCGGGCAAATGAAGGGTCTTTGCGGCACAGGTTTTGTATATGTTCAGAAACACATTCCTTCATGTTCCGGCGGGTGAGTTTTTCTGTATCTACACGGACACGTTCTGTGGATGCGGATACTATGTCAGCGTCGCTCATGCTCTTAATTTTCTCAAGGGCAGCTTCCCTTTCCTGCTTTTTCGCAAGCTGTTTGGCTTCCCACTCTGCCCTGCGTTTTGCCTCAGCTTCTTCATGAGCCTTTCTCTTAGCGTCTTCTGATGCATCCAGAGGCTTTCCTGCTGGGATAGTGCGGTCAGACATATCCATTGTCAGTTCCTTTGCAGGTGGTTCTGATTGTGCCTGTGCAGATGGCAGCTCTTTTGCAGGAGCCTGTGCCTCTGCTTGTGATTTCTGTTCTGGCTCCGGGGATTTATCCTGTCCCGTCTGTACAGTAGGAGCCTTTTCAGTTGGAACAGGCTTTTTCAGGATATTAGGCTCCTGTGTCTGGATTGCCGGAGCTTTTGGCTTTACAGGCTGTGAAGCTGCTGATTTTGCCTGCTGTTGCGGAGAAACAGCTGATTTTGGCTGTGAGGCTGTAGCTTTAGGCTGTTGTGGGTGGGATGCCGCAGCCGTTCTGGAAGCCTGTGTGTTGCGGAATGGTGCCGTGAATAAATCCAGTCCAGCCATATTAGTAGAATAGCTCATATAATAAATACCTCCTTTGTACTGTTGTGTTAAATCACAAGTATCGTTAAATGAAATCCCTGATAGACATTCCGGGCGCATCCCACGGATTGCTTGGGGAATAATCACGCTCTGTACAGGATGAATGCTGTATTTCTTCGTTGATATATTCAGGCTCCCTATCGAACTCTGGCTCATTTTCCGGATGTTTCAGCATCTCAATCCATTCATCAAGCTGTTTGTCTGTATAATGCTTTTCAGCTTCTGCAATCTGTTCTTCTTTGCTCTGGTATCGGTTTACCCGGCGGAGCAGAAGGACAGCTTTTAAAATCTTTAATTTCCTTTCCATATGAATCTCCATTCCCTGCCTGTACTCTGGCAGAATATTATTATTAAGGCACCCGTAGCCCCCAAATGGGGGCTATTGATGTCCATAAAGCATAGTATTACGCTGTGCTCTCGGACCCAGATACGCCGCCGATGTTAAGCTCTGCGTCCAGCTCTGCCAGACGTGCGGACTTAACGCGCAACTCTTCTTCGTACTGGAACGGCTTATTGATTTCTGATTTAGCCGCTTCCTGCTGCTGGAGCAGGTTTGCCAGAGTTGTTTCATAATCTTCCAGACGTTCCGGGATTTTATCCAGTGCATTATCAATTCGTATCAGATTGCCGCGAGCATCCGTTCCCAACTCAACATTGTAGGCAATGGCTCCTTTCAGGCTCAGTTTGTGGGTGAATCCGGTGAATTTGACGGATAAGCCAAATCCCCGGTAACTGCCAATGGTTACTGGCTCTTCACTTGTCACATCCTGTATGGCATCCATCAGGGCTGTCCCAGCATCCGTCTTGTCTGTATAGCCTGCGCCCAGTATCTCCATCCCGGCAAACCCTTCCGCTGGGCGGGGATGCTGGCTTAATGTCTGTATATCGGCTGTTAAGCCAGCAATAAAGCCTTGCACCTGCTGTATCTGCTCCGGGAAATGTTTTAACACATTGTCTTCCAGACGGTATTGTTTGCTCTGGTGGTCGGCTTTCATAATCTTCAAACGCGACACTTCCACGTCCAAATCCATACGTTCTTTAATGCGTGGGTCGCCAGCGCAGAGGGCTTTGATTTCAGCGAATGAGAGCGTAGCTTCGTCCACGTCTTCACAGCTTCGTACAGGGGATTTGCTGGTCATAATCTGAGAGATAAACTTCTGTTTATTCTCCACGGTTTGCCAAAGGTATGCGTCGAATGTTGCGTTTGTAACGTATCTGAAAACATGCACTTTCGGGTTCCGGTTGCCCCTGCGCTCGATTCTGCCTTTTCTTTGAATCAGGTCAGTCGGTCATTTTTTGCGGACAGTTCAATACATACTTGTCTGTCCCTTGTCCTGCTCCTGCGTCTGCTCTCGTTTGATTTCTCCCTCTGCACCTTTTTCGCACATATCGGACAATATTTTGAGATAGCAGAGCCAGGGACATATTCAACGCCGCACACCGTACAGTGTTTAGCGGGCAACGCCGTCCACCGTTTTGTGGGTGTGATATGTAATTCACCGACAAAGCCGATGAATTTATAGTAAATCTTGATTTCCTGCCTAACCGTCCCGTCCGCTGACTTTTCACGCTCCGAAACAAATATCTTGTCTATCAGTGCATTTACTACTGTTGCGTCCAGTTCCTTTAATCCTTGATAGTTGCGGATAAGAGAGAGGAAGTCACGGATTCCTTGCGATTTCTCATAACTTTCGTTGAGCGTTTCTGTCACTTCCCTTAACCGTGCTTCGATTTCAAGCTGTTCTTTCTGGTATTTCCCCGACATCATCTCGAAATTCCGCTCGGTGATACGCTCCATGACCTTATCCTCATAGTGTAGCCCAGCAAACTAAAGTTCCTGTCTCCCGCACAAAAACGTCAAATTAAATTCTCAAGTGTCAAATACTATCTACAAGAGCGTGCTGTAGGATGCGGCACGTTTCCCTCTTGACCATCCCATGTCATTCCGATATAGTTTTTATGGAACAAAAAAAAGAGAAAGAACAGCCCCTCCAACAGTTCGTTCTTTCTCTCACATACCAGTGTGCCTGCCGTATACGGGATCATGTCCCACTTGTGAGGCTCCGGCACCACCGACATATACTATGATAAGAGAAAACTCCCTGTTTTGCAAGCTAATCCGCATAAAAAGTTCATCAAAAGCCCTCTTTGATTCCTTTATGAAGAGATTCCACCCGGAATTTCAGACCTGTCCCTGCTGTGGGGCCAGGGGTTCCTGCCGCATCCATGCCTATTATGGCCGTTCCCTGGTCGACTTTATAAGTGGTGTCCCTGTCCGCCACAGCCTCTGTATCATGCGCCTCATCTGTACCTGCGGCCATACCCATGCCATCCTCCCGGACTTCATCGTCCCTTACTCCGGCTATGGCCTGTTCTTCATCCTCCGCGTCCTCGCGGAGTATTTTCTGCGTCTGTCTACCGTGGAGAGACTCTGTGAGCGCTTCTCCATCACTACCAGAACGGCGGCATCGACGCGCTCATGCCACAGGAACGTTCCGACAAGGGCTCCACCCGGGTGCTCCCGGACACGGCCATCGAAGAGATCTACCGCCTCAAGGAAACATTCCCACGGCTGAACTCTACCCAGATCCACCGGCACCTCGTGGAAGAAGCCTTCATCCCTGCCACGGTCAGCGTCTGCGCCGTCCAGCGCTTCGT
>KE159595.1:146265-264671 GCA_000403255.2 Lachnospiraceae bacterium 3-1 | reverse complement strand
CCGCAGGGAGACCTGGACGGGGCAGATCATCCTGCTGAGCACGGAGAACGGATGGTATGAAGCTGAGATCAATGGGCGGGGGACTTACTTCCACATCCTCGCCGGACGGCATAAATATGGGAACTACCTGTGCATCCCTAACCTTGATGTAGGGTGCGAGCTCTCCGATTTCTCCGATATCTTTTGGAATGAAGAAAGGATCGGCTCCCTGATGCGGAAGGTGGATGCGGTGACTGTCGCCACCGGCCTGATCCATCTGCCCGCCCTGGCTGCCGGACAGCTGAAGAACTGAATGCTTCATAGGGCTGTGGGTCTCTTGATGGGATCCATGGCCTTTTATATTTCAGGAAGGAATTCATGCTCTGGCAGCGTGCCATATTTTCGGTAGGATTGTGCATTCACAGACAGCACTGCGCAGTCAATTGGATAAAGGTTGGAAAAATAATTCGTCATTTGCGTCTCCCTCAATTCGCCGTCCGACAATTCTACTTCTGATTTCATGGTGAGAAGTAGCGTTGCATAGGCAGGGATTTTTTTAACTGGCTTTCTGCCATTCCTCGATATGCTATGTATGGATTAACTCTGCATTGCATGAGCAGATGAATTACTGCCCGAAAAAAGGACATAAAAAAATCCCTCCAAACTTTAAAACAGGTCTGGAGAGTGTCTGTTAAGTCTTTTCGGGCATAGCAATACCGCCCACCACACGCCGTTTTTTTATATGGTGGGCGTTTGCCTTAAAACCTTATGAAATAAAATAGAGCCAATGAACTGTGACTACTCACTTGTTCATCGGCTCTGCGTCTTAAGCGTCTGGCTCTTTGATGACTGTTATTTGTAAATTTTTTGCTTCAATCAATGTTTCCTGCTTGCATTTCGGGCAATAGAGAGGATAGTTTTTTAAAATCGTATCTTCTCTAATTTTGTCACGGGTCTTATTTCCGCAAACAGGGCAGCGTATCCAATCACTTTTAGTATTTGCCGTTTCCACTTAACCAAAATTCCTCCATAGCTGCATTAAATTTATTTGGCGTGTCCATATTCACACAGTGTCCAGCTCCCTCGAAAATAATCACACCACATTCTGGTTCATTTTTCTTCCACATTTCTACGGCGGATAGTTCCATTGGAATATCGTACTTTCCGCAGCCAATAAGCAAAGGGTATTTCCTCGGTTCTGTCTGCCGAACATTTATCATACTGCTTAAAGAAGATAAATACATAAATGACTTCTTAGAAAATTGAATATTCATCTCGTAAAAATCCTTTTGAGCCTGTAAAGTATAAGCAGATATTTTTTTATTCGACTTTGCAAACCATTTAATTGAAAATATAGCTTTAAGCATCATAAGTATCTGTGATGCGCTATTTTCCTTCTGCATTTTGACATCGAAATTGTTTATATCATAACCGCCGAAACAAGCAAGTGATTGTACGGCTTCTGGATACTGGTTTGCAAAGTCTTGCGCTAATACAGCCCCCAATGAAATCCCGACAATATGTATCTTTTCTATTTTTTCTGTTTTTAGAATTTTGTTTATCCACGATGACATTTTATCTATGCTATCGCCTTTTTGTACTTTTGTTGATTTACCGTGACCGATAATATCAAGGGTAAGAATGTTATATTTATCTTGAAAATAGTCAATTTGTGCTTGAAACATATTGTGGTTTACAAAAGCAGCATGTATAAAAAGTATCCACTCAGCCCTTTCCTTTCTACTGATATAATAAACAATAGGCGATTCTTCTAAATGGTATTGTTTCATATTTCACCGTTCCTCATCTTTCTTAACAAGCTTTCAAACCAGTCGATATTAAATTTAATCAGTTCTTTTCCATAAAGAGCGGAAACAAACTGATAGTTAAGTATATCTTTATTTTCCTCTGAAATTTTGATATTTTCTGCTTCTTCACATATTGCCGATAATACATTATATTTTTCATTCAAAAATATTAAATGCTGTTGTATGCTTATTTCACGATTTTTTTTATCCGAAAATCCCATAAAATAGACCTTTGCCAACTCTGGGCTTTTGGGACTTTGTTCTTCTATGGGTGCATTTATCCATTCGAAAAAATGTTGCCGTCCACTTTCGGTTATGCAATAAACTTTCTTATACTTTCCATTATAAACTATTTCCTCATAGCTGATAAACCCACAATTCAGCAATTTTCTTATAGCTGCCTGTATGCTTCCCATACTACTGCTATACATCAAATTGATTCCTTTATCTATTCTTTCCCTTAGTTGATAGATTGTTCTATTGCACATAAGTAAAAGCCCAAGAATGATATTGTCCATCGTTAACCTCCATATATTCCTATTAGTAACATTACTATTATACGCATCTTGTGTTTAAAAGTCAAGTAGACAGATATTTTTTAACAAATGCACAGCGACAGAGCTTTTACCCTCTGCCGCCTGTCTGTTATGCGTAGATTATTTCCTCGTTTACAATCTCCATTGCACAAGCCCGTATGTTGTTCATCCTCCCGACCCATTCTAAGGCGTTTTCAGCCTTTAGCCGTTCCGTAATGCCCTGTGCCTGTTTCATGCCCTCTATGAGCCTTTCAAAGCGTTCCTGCGCCTGCCTGTCAATGTCGGCAAGGTAGGCGTTGAGCCTGCCGCTTGTGAGAAGATTGGTGTATGTAACCTTTCGATACTGCTTCAGATAGTCCAAGTGCCGCTGTCCCCATATGCCTATGGGCTGTTCTTCTTCGGCGGGTACGATTAAGCACGGTATTAAGTAATCTCCTTGCCGCTCATATTTGCCGCCCAGTTCCTCAAATAATGATTTAGCCATTGTCTGTTACCTCCACATTCTTTTTTATTTTGAATGTCCGCAAAATCCGTCCTACATCACGGGGGCGCCAGGGGCAATCCAAATCATGTAAAGCTATGAGCCTGTCCTGCACGTTGGTCCCCGCGCCCATTTTCTGAGTGGAACCAATTAAAACACGCACCTGTCCAGAGCGGACTTTTGCGAACAGCTCTTTCTTTTGTATGTCCGTCTTGGCACTATGTATAAAAGCAACCTGTTCCGGGGCCATGCCGCCAGAAATCAGTTTCCTTCGGATGTCGTCATAGATATTTGTAAACGGAGCATCTTCCGAACCGCCTGCTGGCTTTCCAGATGGCGTCGCAATGTCGCAGAACACCAGCTGCGTTAGTTTTTCTGTATCACCTTCCTTCCATATCTTTAAAATATTTGCCACACATTTATTCACTTTCGTTTCCGGCTCGTCCGGCAGCATGGGGTTAATAATTCTTTGGTCAAGCCCCAGCTTCCGCCCGTCTGATGTGATGCGCAACATGTTATCAATGTGCGGGGCGATTCCGCCGTGGACTTTCTCTGCGCGTTTGGACAGTTCCTTTACCATAGCCTGCTGAAACTCCGTTGGCTCTGATACGATATTATGGTGTTCCACTTCCGGCGTGGGCAGGTTAAGCTGGTCTGCGGTCTTGATGTCCGCAATTTCTTTGAACATGTTCATCAGTTCCGGCAGGTTGAAGAACTTGGCAAAACGTGTACGCGCCCTGTATCCGGTGCCTTCCGGAGCCAATTCCAGGGCGGTGGTGGTTTCTCCAAACCGGGATGCCCAACTGTCAAACTGCCCCATTCCCATCTCCTGCAGGCGGCCGTATTGTAAATATCTTTGGATAGAGTACATTTCCGTCATGCTGTTGCTGATAGGAGTCCCAGTAGCGAACACACTGCCCCTGCCGCCCGTGATTTCGTCCAGATAGCGGCATTTTGCGAACATATCGCTTGATTTCTGTGCGTCTGCCGTAGACAAGCCAGCCACGTTGCGCATTTTTGTATATAAGAACAAATTTTTGTACAGGTCTGATTCGTCCACGAACATCATGTCAACGCCGAGTTCTTCAAACGTGACCACATCGTCCTTGCGTCCATTTGCCTGCAGCTTCTCAAGCCGCACTTCCAGGCTTTTCTTTGTACGCTCCAGCTGCTTAATGGTAAAGCGTTCTCCATGGCTGGCTTTCACTTCCCGGATGCCGTCTGTAATTTCGTCAATCTGTTCCCGTATCAAGCGTTCCTGGCGTTCCATGCTTATCGGGATACGCTCGAATTGTGAATGCCCGATGATGACTGCATCAATGTCGCTGGTGGCGATACGGGCGCAGAACTTTTTACGGTTACGGGTTTCAAAATCCTTTTTAGTTGTGACCAGAATATTCGCGGCAGGATATAGTCTGAGAAACTCAGCTGCAGTCTGCTCGGTTAAGTGGTTCGGAACAACAAATATCGACTTATGGCATAAGCCCAGACGTTTGCTCTCCATAGCGGCGGCAATCATCTCGAACGTCTTCCCAGCCCCCACTTCATGCGCAAGCAGGGTGTTCCCGCCATACAGCACATGTGCAATCGCATTGACCTGATGGGGCTGGAGTTTTATTTCCGGGTTGATGCCTGAGAATACAATATGAGAGCCGTCATATTCGCGAGGCCGGGTGTTGTTCATGGTTTCGTTATAATGATGGACAAGCGTCTGGCGGCGTTCCGGCTCCTTGAATATCCAGTCTTTAAATGCATCTTTTAAGGCCTGCTGTTTCTGCTGGGCAAGGGTTGTCTGTTTTGCGTTCAGGACACGTTTTTCCTTTCCGTCTGCGTCTTCTACAGTATCGTAAATACGCACATCGCGGAGATTTAAGGAATCTTCAAGGATTTTATATGCATTTGCACGGTCAGTACCATATGTCGTGTATGCTGCGACATCGTTATATGGGGCGGCATTCTTATTGGCAATGCTCCATTCCGCCGTAAATGTTGAGTAATTGACGGTGATTCTGTTACGGAGATAAGCAGGTGTATTTAAAGTTTCATGCATGAATTGCTGGATATAAGATTTATCAATCCATGTCGCACCAAGCCTGACTTCGATTTCCGATGCGTCAAGGTCTTTTGGCTGTGCAGCTTTTAAGGCTTTGACATTGACTTGGTAGGCTGTGTCATTTATTGCCGCTTTTTGTGCCTGTCGCAGCTTTTTACGGACATTGCCAGACAAATATTCGTCTGCTGTCTGCCAAATATTATTCGTTGGGTCTTTATAGATTACGCCCTGTAATTCCCGAATCAGCTCGGATTCACTTTTTCCGGTCAGCTGTGACATAAACAGCAAATCCACTTTGGCGCGTTCTCCAATGGATACAACCAGAGCTTCCGATGCCGTGTCTACGCTGGTGATTGTCTTATGCTGTTTGATAGTGCGTTTCGTGAACATATCCGCTTTGCGTTCCAGCCTGCCGTCTTCATCCAAGATTTCCAAGGAGCAGAGCAGATAATAGCTTGAATCCCGCTCAAACGCCAGACGGTTCGCACGGCTGTTAATCAGGCCGTATTTATGAGTGTAAGCATCGTATAACTGGTTTAACTCTGCCTGACCTGCCTTAATGGCACTATCCGGTATATATTCATCCATCTGCAGGGCAATTAACTTTTGTACGCAGTCACGCAGTTTTATCATGCCTTTGACACGGTTCTCGGCTGTTGCGTTCAGCTCGGCTTTCTTCATCATAGAATTCTCACGGTAGTACACTTCACCGTCTACCAGAGTGAAAGAATAGTTCTTCACGCTGTCGTCAGCCGGGAGCGTGTCTGCCGGAGTGCTTTTATCCGACTCTGCAGGCACGGCTTTCTGGTAGGTCCCACGAATATATTCCATTGCCTTTTGGAGCTGTGTGGCAAGGTCGGCTCCGGGAATTGGAACAACTGTATAATCCTGCCTGCCATACTGCGTGCTTTCTGATGAAGGCATTCCCAGAACCATTTCGGGATGATTGAGGAAATAACTGTTGATTATAAATCCGTCTGTATTCTCTTCAGTATGTACCCAATCTGGGATTTCGTCTGCTGGGGTATCGCGTTTCTGTAAAAACAGGATGTCAGACACCACTTCTGTATTAGCGTTCGCTTTAAAGGCGTTATCAGGCAGACGGACAGCCCCAAGCAGGTCCGCTTTTGTAGCCAGATACTCCCTTACGTCTGTATCCTTGGAATCCATTGTGTAACGGGTGGTGATAAACGCCAGGATGCCGCCGGGACGCACTTTATCCAGGGATTTAGCCAGGAAGTAATTATGAATAGAGAAGTCCAGCTTGTTATATTCCGGGTCATTGACCTGATACTGCCCGAATGGCACGTTGCCAATGGCAAGGTCAAAGAAATCATCCGGGAAGCCTGCCTTTTCATAGCCAGTAATATCAATCCGTGCATTGGGGTACAGCAGCTTTGCAATGCGTCCGCTGATGCCATCCAGCTCCACGCCGTACAGCTTGGATTCAGACATTTCTTCTGGCAACAAACCGAAGAAGTTACCAATGCCGCAGGCAGGCTCCAGAATATTTCCAGATGTAAAGCCCATGCTGCCGACAGCCTGATACATTGCCTTAATAACAACCGGGCTGGTGTAATGCGCATTCAGGACAGATGCTTTGGCAGAAGTGTATTCTTCCGGCGTCAGCGCCGCTTTCAGCTCTTGATATTCCTTTTCCCAGCCTGCCTTGTCCGGCTCGAATGCATCCGGGACGCCGCCCCAGCCGACATATTTAGATAAAGTCTGCTGTTCATCAAACGTGGCAGTGCGGCCTTCGGATTCAACCTGCTTTAATACAGAGATGGCTTTTATATTCATTTGGAACTTGGCTTTGGGTCCTCCCTCGCCCAGACGTTCATCTGTGATTGTGAAATTACAGGGTACAGGAACAGATACTTCCTGTACGTCAGATGTGTCCTGAACGACTTCTGTATCTGGCGTGGGAACTGGTTCTTCTGTATCCGGCGTGGGCTGGCTTCGCGTTGCGTGAATCATGCTGCAGCATATCATTCAAACGGTCTTTGCTTTCTACACGGAAGATTGGGTATCGTTGCGACGGGTCACGCAGCTGCACATCATACATGTCGATTTTCGTAATCTCGTAGGCCGTATCTTCCAGATACACGGTATCGCCCACCTGATAATTTGCAGGCTGTGGCTCCTGTCTGACTGGCTCAGCATCAGAATTATTATGGATACTGTTTTCTGTATCTGTTGCTTCAGCAGCGGCAGGCTCTTTTGCAGTATCTTCCTGAACGGCTTCAGTAGTGGTAGACTTCAGTTCTTTCGTAGCATCTTCCTGAGTGTTTTCAACAATAGCAGATTCCTTTGTAGCATCTTCTTGAACAACATCTGCTTTGTTTTCATCCGGCTTCTGTACAAGAATCTTATGCTCGTGGTTATAGATAGTGACCGCAATCGTTCTCAGAATCTGTTCACTGTATTCACTGACGGCAGCACCGAGAACCTTGATGATTCTTTGTGTGTTAAAGTCTGGGATATACTGAAAATCTTTACTTTTTAGATATTTCTCTGGCTGAAAGCCGCATCTGGCAAGGAGTACATAGGAAATGCTTGCCGCAGCAGTCAGCCGGAATTCCACACTGACCTCCGGCTCTTCCAGTTCTTCAAGGAAGCTCCCTTCACACTCATACATAATGTCTTTATGAAAGTTCTCCCAGTATCCATTTGCCATATTTACGGCAATCATCTCAAGCTGATACACAAGGCCTTTCTCCCCGGACACGCCGAACTGTTCTTCCAGAGCTTTTGTGACAATGCCACGGTATTCTTGTTTGTACCGCCATTGGAAAAGGCTGGCCGAATTTCTCTTTAATTCCGTATCCCTGATATCAAAGACATAACGTATCTTAGGGTAGCCGTTACGGTTAATGGCAATGAGGCCAATCCCCTTAGAGCCGCGGCGGATATGCCGGTTCATCCGCCTGGTCCATAAGTCAAACTCGGTGCATGCCGTAGCTTTTGGACGCTGGGAATGAATCATCAACTGGTCGGGAAATGTATAGCGGTACACATTAGATACCGTATTTAAGAAACCAACCCAGTTCTGGGGATTTTTCGTAACCTGTGCCGCAGTCTGCCCTGCCAGCTGTATGTAGTTCTGTAATTTTGTAGTCATAAGATAGCCCTCCTTTTATCATTACGCCCAGAGTTGCCGGGCAATTAGATTTCCTGCATACGCACCCGCTCCTTTTTTGCCGCAGGCAGAAAAATATAAAATATCAGTAATGTTAAGGATGGATTATATGTGATGACCTTTATTTTTATATAAATGAGTGCTATGATATATGAAAAGAAATAAAATGATAAATTAAGATTTATGGGAGCAACAGTTTTCTGATAAATAGAGTGTGTTGTAGATTTTTTCAAAGAGGAGTATGTATGAAAGCAAATTATATAAAAAATGTAATACAATCATATGATAAATCACCTTATGAATGCATTCTAATTGATGGTCCATGGGGAGTAGGTAAATCATATGCAGTTAAGGAAATATTAGATAACAATAATAATGCGTGCCATATTTCAATGTTTGGGATAAAAGATGCCCAGGAGATTTATCACGAGGTTTTTTTTCAATTAGCAATAAAAGATAAACAAAAAATTAGAGTACTTATATCCAAGGCAAAGAAATTCGGTGCCGCAATTTCTGATAAAATAGCCACTGCAGAAAGAATTATAGAATCTCTAATAAAGGAGAAAGAATTATTCCTAAATATTTCCAAAAGCTTTAATGTTTTTCATTATATTGTTATAGATGATTTAGAACGAATGAATAACAGTATTGAGTTAGAAGAAGTATTCGGTATTATAGATGAATTAAAAAGATGTAATTACACTAAAGTTATTCTGGTAGCCAATACAGAGCAAATGTCACAAAAAGAATTATTCGAAAAATACAGTGAAAAGGTTATTGACAGAACTTATTATATAACAGAGTGTCCCGAAAAAGTTGATTGGGCAAAATTAAAAATACATTATGGTTTTATTACTGAATTCCTTAGCAGTCATCATGTAAAAAATTTACGAACATTACAAAAAGCACAGAATTTTTATGATGATGTCAGATTGAAGCTGAAAGATAGCTATAACGATGAATTTTATGATGAAATAAGATTAGCTTGTTACGCTATAGTAGTTGAGACTATAGACAATTTATATTATGAAGAAAATGAACAGACTAGTAATATGTCTGAAATTTTCCGAGAAATCCGTAATAAACTTGAACAAAGAATTAAAATATATTATCTACGAGGAATTAAAATGAGTAACAATATGATTGATATGCTGCTAAAATATCATGAAAATGAAATTGACATAACTGCCGCTGAGATTGATGCAGAGTATCAAATATTCATGCATGCAGGAGAAAAAGCAAATTATTATAAATCAGATAATGAAATAAAGCAGCTATTACCCAGCCTATCCGAAAAGATTATACAAGAAACTAATATTGCAAAAATATTGCGGTATGCGGATGAATATTTTATTTGGAGTGAACATTTACAATTAGATATTAAAAAGTTAGAAGATGAGTATAAAACAAGACTTATTATGATGATTTATGATGAAGTTATGAATGGTGTCATAGATTATTTAACATTTGGAGTGGAAGCATTACATATACAATCTCAAACAAATAAAAAAATATATAAAGAGGTAGAGGAAACCGTTAAGAATAAAGTAGTTTGTGAGTACATAAAATATCTTTCAGAAAATACATATGGAGAGCAGGCTTTTCAGTATTCATATACTCTCAGACAGTTTGCAAATAATGTATTTCTTCAGGATGCTATTTCGGGTAATACAGATTCTTTATATAATGAAAACTCGTTTCCGATTCATAATGTGACTGAACAACAGTATAGAACCTCCCATAATATCATGTATGTATTATATCATGAAAATAAAGAGAAATTCTTGGACTACTGCGATAAATTAAAAACAAGATGTGATAATATGTCAACTCATAGAATCAATGTATTACTAGAAGAGATTACAAGTGAAAAAATAATTGTAAAATAACAACTGCTATAAATAATAAAATAACTATCCGCAATCTGCGGATATTTATGTATCACTGCATATGTCATAACGTACAGAAAAAGATGAGTGTTGAAATATCTGTGAGGAAAAGAGGCTTAAAATACATTTTCCAACACTAATAACCTTATAAATCAAAGCCTATGTTTTTTCTACATTTCCCCACAGAGATTCCAACACCTGCCCAAAATCATCCCTCTGAACAGATGAAAAAACATCTGCAAAATCTGCAGATAGACAAGACATGATAATCTTACGAACCGAGAGCCTGATGAATCAGGTAAAAGGTCTGATGCATTTCCGAAATACAGCTTCCAATCCTGTATTATCACCCCTGTCAAAAGCCATCATGCTCCCCGTCAGCATTTCTTCATGGTCTGTATGGGTTAAATCCAGAATGTAACCACATTTTAAGCATAGCTCACGGGCAAACTCCCTCTGGGTGCGCCCGTTACCTTCCCTGAACGGATGCAGCGCATTCAAATCCGCATAGTGGCTTGTGAAGACATGGATGAACCTTTCCGGATTATCTTTTACGCGCATACAGTCTGTATAATATGATGGAAAGATGGTCTGAGCATAGGTCTGGATATGCTGGACAAGACAAAACATATTCGTCTTTGCAATATTCACTGTCCTGATTTTCCCAGCCCAAGGGTACAAATCCTGAAAGATATGCCCATGGATACGGCAAAGATGGTTAAGGTCAAAATTTCCATGAACAGGCTGCTCCTGAAGCTGGTACAGCCGTATTGTTACAAGCCTGATTTCAGCCTCCAATAAGCATTCTTTATCATGGATACCCAGCTTATTTTTTAATACAGATGAATCAGGATAACAATATACATCAGCCATTTTTGTACTCCTTTTTTATCTCACTGATAATCTGTTCCGCTGTCTTCTCTCCAGTAGCAATCTGTGTAAGAATCTCGTAGGTCTGGCTGTCAACTGGCATATCCTCGATAGCCATTGTTGCCACAACCTGTGCAATCTGAAATTGTTTCTGTGGTTCCAGCTCTTTCATATTTGGAGTTCTCCTTTGGTTTTACTATATATTTTTGCCGTAATAAAATTCATCCCCAAATTTCTCTCCAAACAGCTCATTGAGCGTCCAACCTAAAGGCCGGATGCCACAAGTTACCTGCCATATTTTGAATAGTCCCCTTTTACATTTTGTACCTGAACACCCATATATTGCAGGATTCCCACAATAATGCTTCGGTGACACAAAGTTTCATCATGACAAAAGCAAATCAAACAGATTCTCTTTCCCTGCCTGTCCAGTTCTATAAGCTCGGAGAGCTTCTTCCGTGCTCCTATGTCCGACATCTCTTTTACGAATGTCGGAACATAAATACTTCTGAACACATCTGCATTCCATTTCCCTGTATCCCTTAACTGCAAATACTTTTTGAATAACGCCCAAGAAGGGGACAGCTCTGGGACATGCTTCATCCTTCCAGGGTTCTTGAGTGAGCGTACAATCGCCCATACTTCATCGTATGCTGCATAGTTTACATTACGGATGTCTGTAATAGTTATCATAATCTTCCTCCCTACAGTAGTCTGATTTTGAAAATCTGATTTCTATGTTTCATCCATGCTCCCGTTTTTCTGCTGGCAGGCAGAAAAAATTTAAGCTGCCTACAATATGCAGACAGCTTAATATGGCAGTGTTTGAATTTCAAACTGCGCAGCAAAGATTCTTATGTATGCATCGAATAATACACCCTTTTCATATTGCTTTATACAAATAAAAAAGCAGGATTTCCGATTCATTTTTCAAACATACAGATATTTTTTAGATAAACATACAAAAAAGGGATTTCTTATAGAACCATACAGAAGAAAATGTAAGAAAGTATGAAAGTTTGTAAGACTCTTAAAACATACTTTCATACGCCAAAAAGCCTTATAAATCAAGGAAAACACCCTCTTGTAAGAATGTATGAAAGTTTTTTAAGTCAATTATAGAAAAAAATTATATGTGTATCATATATGTGTATATGTATATTTTTTATATATATAAGGGTTGGAAAAACTTTCATACATTCTTACGCCCTTTAAAACCCTTGCCTGTATTGGGTTTTAAAGCAGGCATTTTTACACTTTCTTACACCTGCTAAAAACCCTCATAAACCAGGCTTTTTCTGTATGCCATTCCCGTACTTTCTTACAAATTTTCCTACAAACTTTCTTACACTTTATCCAGAATCTCCGCTGTAATAAAACCCGTCCATTACCTTTTCACAGTCTTCTTTGCTATGTAAGCCATAATGCCCATGGTTCAGGCTTTTCAGCTTCTGGTTCCAACATGTCCAGACAGCGTATGTGCCATCGTCTTTTTTAGCTGCTACCATGTAAAGATGGGAATCGTCAGGATGGTACGATTTCTTTCTGATTTTCAGGACAGTGTACTTGGGAAGGTTCTCTTTGAAGTAAATCGTCACCTGTTCCATAACTTCTAATAATCCGGTCTTCATATTTGTTTTTCGCCTCCTTCCGGGATTTCCACAAAATTATATAGTTCCAGATTTTCATACACCCATGAATCCGCCAGGTACTCACCTGCAAGCCCTGCCCCTATGCACTGCCAATCCGAAGGGCAGTTATAGGTGGATGCAAACTCATCCAGAATGTCTTTCACCCAGCGGATTAAATCAAAATTTCTTTCATCGTCCGCCTGTGCAATTATCTCCCTGATTGTTTGTTCCATACGTCAGCTCCTTTCGTTATGGCCAGAACATAAACCGTTTCTTTCCATCACTGCAAACCGCTTTCATAAAGAGCAGTTTGCCATTTTCCTTTGCGTTTCTGATAACAGTTTCCGCCTGCTCCAATACCGGGGTTTTACCGTAGTATCTGCCGCTGTCTGCTGGGCATTGCGGAAACTTATAGATTTCATAATATAAAATCTTGTAATCTGCCATTCCTGGCCGCTCCTTTCGCTATATTCCTGACGTTAGAATCTATTTTCTTGCGCCTTTTATATCCATGATATAGCATCCGGTCTGCGGAGAACGGTATATATCCGATATGTGTTCAACGGCAATCTTCCCGCTGACATATTCCTTTGCCTTTTCCAGCCCCATTCCCCATATGTGGTACTCTCCGTTCTTATGGATGCAGACGGCCTCGCCGTGTTCCCACCACATCAGCTTGTAATGCTCTCTTCTGCCCTTCATGTCCTCCAGCGACCGGACATGGAGCGTCTGCATTCTCTTCATTGCGTCCTTTCCCATGTAGATGCCGAAATCATCGGAAATGCATCTTTTTACCATATGGCCGCATTTATGCAGTGAGTCACACACCAGCGTGTGCCCTGATTCTCCCCAGCTCCATGAAACGGGCTTCCTCCCGTCACGGAACATGGTGCAGGTATGGCTGCTCCCCTTCGTCAGCCTGAACATGGTTTCGTCCCCGTCAAAACATCCCATACGTATAAGCTGCATCCCTGCGCCCTTCTTCACTTTCAATACCACGCATTCCATGTTGTTTTCCACTACTTCCACTAAATCACATAATTCCGCCATGATTGACTTCCCCTTTCATCTGATATATTTTCTGGCAGCAAAAAAGAGCCTGTTTTCCGACTGGCTCTAAAGTCGTTTTTTAAGGGCATATGGCATATATTATTCTTCAGCTTCAACGCCTTTTATCCGCCCCAGTGAAACGAGTATGATGACCGTATCCTTAATGCCGCACATATACGAAATATCGGCATAACGGTGATTGACTGTTGTTGCACACGCCATATAATCATTGATTACCTTTCTCTGTGCTTTGGTTAAGTCGAGGTTTTCATAGTGCTGTGCCAGTTCATTTTCATCTTTGATGTCATTCAGATAGATTTCATCTGCCCAGGCTAACGCATCCCTGCTCCTGTCCATGAAATTTCCCATGCCTTTTTTGATTAAGTCTTCAATTAGCTTATTCATTTTTGTCTCCTTTCGGTGATTATATTTCAAAAAATGCACCCGCATATTTTATTATTGTTGATGGGGAAATGTTTACGGAGAAATCCAAAGAATAGAAAAAGCAGATTGCCGAATGACATGAGGTATGCTATAATTTGTCCCAGAGCAGTCGTGTTACAAGGTGGTAGCCTCCCTAACTTCACTGAAGAAGGGGAGACTGTCCGAAAACTCGGATAATTTAACCTAAAGAAATAAAGATTGATACGCTCTTGTGAGTGTTCAATATAAATTAAAATTGTACATTGAAAACTGAATAAAGTACACAGAAAATCATGCATCTATGGCTCAAATATAGTATAATGGAAGCTGAGAAAAATTTATTCCGGGGTGAATTGAAATGCCGTATGTTTCAGGTTTTAACAGGGATCAGCTGATGTATTGTTCATGGGATGCATTTGTAGATAAAGAAAGTATTGCAAGGATCATTGATGCGTTTGTAAATCATCTTGATATAGAAAAGTACGGTGTAAAACCTGTAGCAGCAGAAGGCCGTCCATCTTACGATCCTAAAAGCCTTTATAAGGTTTATATTTATGGAAGCAGAAAGGGTATCCGCTCCTCACGAAAACTGGCAGAAAGCTGTAAAGTAAATCTTGAAGTGAAATGGATGACCGGCGGTGTGGAACCTGATTTTCGTACCATTGCAGATTTCAGGAAAGACAACATAGACAGCCTGAAAGAAATTTTTCATGAATTCAACCGGCGGATTTCCAGTGCAGTGGAATGGGGATTTGCTTCTGTTGACGGGACAAAGATTCAGGCGAATAATGCAAAGGATAACAACTTCACCAAAAATAAGCTGGATGACAGGATCAAATGGCTGAATGGCCATACAGATGAATATCTGCGGATTCTGAATGAAATGGATGAGCAGGAAGAAGCAGATGGAATTCCTGGGGAACTGACAAGAGAAAGTCTTGAGACTAAGTTAAAAGAGGCACGGGAGAGACTTGCCAGATATGAAGGTTATCAGAAACTGATGGAAGAAACGGGGGCATCCCAGCTTTCCATTACAGACGCAGACGCAAGGCTCATGAAAAATAAAAATGGTTTTGCAGTAGCATATAACCCACAGACGGCGGTAGATTCTGAAACGCATCTGATTCGTGACTTTCAGATGACCAATCAGGTAACTGACCATGGATTACTGGGAAGTGCCATGCAGGGAATAAAGGATTCCGATCCGGAAAAAATCATAGAAGCAGTGGCTGATAAAGGTTATGAAGCTACGGAAGATATGGCAGAGTGTCTGGAAAAGGGTATTATCCCACATGTCATAGCGGATGATGGAAAAGATGGTTACGAAATAGAAATACCTTATGAAGAAGCAGAAGCTGATACTGCCGGCACGGCTCCTGAAGAACTGAAAAAAGCACTGCACGCAGGCAGGATTCCGGAAGCTTATGCAGAAGTGATACAGGATATGAGGGTGGAAACAGTCCGGCGTAAAGTGGTGGATGAAAAACAGGAAAACAGCAGCGTGTATGGAAGCCCTGAGGAAATGCTGGAAAAGGCAAAAGAAGGTTATTTTGTTAGAGATCCTGAGAGAAACATGGTATACTGTCCGGCAGGAGAAATCCTGAGACAGAAAAGTATAAAGAAAAACGGGAACATCCGCTATTCTAATAAAAATGCCTGCAGGCACTGTCCAAGGCGTAATAAGTGTTATAAGGGAAAAGGTGAATGGAAAGAGACTGACTTTAGCAAAGACCAGCTGATAAAACCCTGTAAGGACTGGCTAAAGGCAGAAGGAAAGAAGCCAGAAGAAACGAAAGCCAATGAAAAATGGCATTATGAAAAAAGAAAGGTTGTAAAGTTTTTTCTGAAACCAAACAAGGAAAAGATGCGCCAAAGAATGTGTTTATCGGAGCATCCGTTTGGGACAATAAAACGAGCGATGGGAGCCACTTATTTCCTACTGAGGGGGATGCGAAAAGTGGCTGGAGAGTTTGCGCTCTTCTGTCTGGGGTATAATCTTGAACGGGCGAAAAATCTTCTTGGATTTCAAAAAATGATGGAATTGATGGAACAGGCATAAGCCTCTTTCTTCATACTGTGTATTTTATTCAGTTTTCAATGTCACAGAAGAAGGAAAGGGGCTAAATTTATGCCTAAAAATCTAGTTTTCGGACAGGCTGAGGGGGGGTGGCGCGTATGAATACATACCAGATTTTAAGCCTGTTGTTTTTGGGCGGTAATTTTCTTATTGCGTTGCTTTCCTATATTGATAGGAATAATAAGCGAAAATAAATAAGCCTACCTTGCTAACTTGGCCGGTTACAGGTAGGCTTATTGTAAGCATAACTGGGGGCTAACCACTTTGTGGGCGGCTGCTCCTTTTCTATAATATAACATTTCTTAATCTGAAAATCAACCCCTGTATAAACTTTGTTCCTTATTTATGTCCCTTACAAAATCATTTTTTACCAAATACCATTACCATTGAAAGAATATTATGTAATGCGGTAGCAAAAGACAAAAGAAAGAATATATTTGCATTTTTTCCTCTCTGGTAAAAATATCTCCAGTCCTCAAAAGCCAATTTATTTCTTCTCAAACTATCCCAAAAATCAGATTCTTTAAAATCAGGTTCTAATTGTTGCGCTTGCTTTATAGTCAGTTGAAGGATAGCATTTTTTTCATTATCATCTATTTGCATAAATAATTTTTCCAAATCATGTCCCCAAGGGCTATCAAGCATACTTTTTAAAAATAATTCTATAGAAAAAGCAAGATTAACAATAACAGGAATAAATGTATAAGCATCCTCTTCTGTATTTATACTATTCCCATGCTTTAAATATTCTTGTTTACCTAAATTGAAAAAAGCTGTAGCTTCATTCACAATTCTTGGGTCAACTTTCATTTCTATTATCTCCTTTACATTTATAACTACAAAAATAGTACACTACTTATTCTGGTTTACGATATGGTAACAGTTCAGCCAAAAAGCTGAACTGCAACGATTATCTCACACCATATTAAAATGCCTAAACGCCGCCATTATTGCTTTCTCTTTCTCCGGCGGGCATTTCGGCACACGGCTTTTATTATCGCCTACATTGTAATTCAGACGTTTCTCAATACCGCATTTGTCTTTTATCTGCGCCACATACAGTGACGATACCTTTAAACCATACTCCGACATTATCCATTCTTTAATTTCCGTATAGGTTGCACAGCCTTTTACATCTTTCAGATATTCATTATCTTTTGGCTCATAATCCACATACGCATAGACAGTATCAGCGGTGTTACTATTTCCTACCCAAAAGGACGCACGTCTCTATATTCGCTGTAGCCGGAAACATGTCCACACAACAAACTTTCTCCATCATATATCCCCTCGCCTGCAAAATTTCCAAATCTCTTGCCAAGCTGGAAGGTTTGCAAGAAATATAAACCATTTTTTCCACACCATAACGAATAATCTGTTCCAAAGCTTTGGGATGAATCCCTTCCCTTGGCGGATCCAAAACAATAAAATCCGGCTTTTCCTCAATACTGTCCAAAACTTTCAGTACATCCCCTGCTATAAATTCACAGTTATGCAACTGATTGAGAACCGCATTTTTCCTTGCAGCCTCTACCGCCTCCTCTACAATTTCCACACCAATTACCTTCTTTGCCACAGGTGCAAGAATCTGTGCAATTGTCCCCGTTCCACTATACAAATCAAATACAACCTTCCCATTGCCGGCATCTGCAATATATTCTCTGACAGTTTCATATAAAACCTCCGCGCCAAGAGAATTGGTCTGAAAAAAAGAAAAAGGAGAAATGCAAAAGCGCAGTCCTAATAACTCCTCATAAAAACAATCCTTCCCATACAAAATCCGGGTTCCCTGATTAATCACAGCATCCGCCAGGCTGTCATTATGTGTATTTAAAATCCCTACGATTTTTCCTTCCAGCTTCAATTTCAGTAGCTCATCCCGAAACCCAGCTAACATTTTTTCCTCTGCTTCTTTGCTAATCTGGGTAGTCGTTACCAAATCTACCAAAATCTCTCCTGTTTTCGCTGCCTTCCGTACCAGAAGATGTCTAAGATACCCTATATGACGCATTTTGTGGTAATATGGTATCCCAATCTTGTCTTCCTCACTGCTGATAGAGTCTTCAGAACTGTGTAAATATTCATACTCTTGATCATTTTTATAATTTTGAAAAAAATATAATGTAGCTGATAAAATTTCTGAATAATCCTGATCCACAATTTTACATCCATCGACAGTCACAATATCATGAAAACTACCACGTTTATGCATTCCCAATGATAACGGACCGCCTTTATAACTATCCCCAAAAGAAAATTCCATTTTATTGCGATATTCAAACTGTCTTGGACTTCTTCGAATCCCCTCAAATTTTTCTTCAAAAATAATATTACCACACTCCGCCTGAAAGGGAGCATACACAGGCTCTAAAAGCTCTTTCACCTGCTGCTTTTTCAACTCCAATTGATTCTCATATGGCAAATTCAGGAACACACATCCGCCACAAACACCAAAATGCTCACAAGGAGCAGGTTTCAATTCAGCAGGTGATTGTTCCAATACTTCTAACAGCCTTCCTTCTCCTTTTCCCTTTCTCACCTTACTGATGCAAAAAGAAATTTTCTGCCCTGGAATCACATTTTTTACCACTGCCACTTTTCCATCTTCAAAAGAAACAATTCCCTTATTGGGAAATACAACTTTCTCAACGATACCAACATATACCTGTCCCTTTTTCATTCTTTTTCTCATTCCTCCTGTAAAACACTAGAAACAAATCATTCCCCATAAAAGTATCAAAGAACTTTTCAATAGCAGAAAAAGACTCCCACACAATTCTATGTGGGAGTCCAGACGCTTGATTTTTATTCTTCTGTTTCGTCCTCATCATCAAAAAAATCATCTTCAAAATCGTCTTCGAAATCATCCTCAAAATCTTCCAGATAATCCGGAGTAAAGAAACGATAGATTCCATAAGCGATTGCTGCAACTGCTACCACTGCTCCTGCAATTGCACATACCCAAAGCAACTTTGACTTTTTCTTCTCCTCTTCCTGTCTGTGTAACAATTCGTTCAATTTCACTGTGCTTAACAATTCATCAATCTTTTCTCTGTTCATGATTACCGCTCCTTCTCCTCTTTATGTGGTTGAACTTTTCAACCGATTGTTATTATGATTATAACATATATTTATCTATTAGCATACCGATTTTTTGAAATTTTATACTTTTTTTAGTTTTGCAAAAGAAGCAAACATTTTTTTTGTTCCGACCCTGTCAAAATCTACTGTCACTTCATAATCTCGGCCGCCTTCCACAATCTGCGTCACTGTTCCTTCGCCAAACTTCATATGTTTTACCCGATCTCCATTATTATATTCCAATGATATCTTATCTGTGCTGCTGCTAGAAAAAGAATTACTCTGGTATGATTTGGCCTGATATGTATTTCTGGTACTAAACACTGGCTTTACTTTCGAAGCATTCTGGCGAAAAGACTGCCTGGAAGTTTCCGAAGCTTCTGTCTGTGTTTTCTGCTCTCTTACCATTCCACCTAACAAATCCCTTGGTATTTCCTTCACAAAACGTGACACCTTACTATAACGCGTCTCCCCTCGGATCATACGCTGCTTTGCACATGTAATCGACAAATTTTTCATAGCACGGGTAATGCCCACATAGCATAATCTCCGCTCCTCTTCTATATCAGCAGGGTCCTCTGAGATAATTGTCATATAACTGGGAAAAATACCATCCTCCATACCAGCCAGATATACATTCGGAAACTCCAATCCCTTTGCACTATGTAATGTCATAAGCACTACATAATCACTGCCTTCCTGTAGATTATCAATATCAGCAACTAATGCCACCTCTTCCAAAAAGCCACTCAAACTCGGCGACTCCTCCGCCTGTTCATAAGTGACTGCCTTACTCACCAATTCATCGATATTTTCAATCCGCGCTCGTGCCTCATCTGTATTCTCTGCTTCTAATTCTGCAACATACCCAGTTTCTTCTATAATCTCTTGTAATAACTGAGATACACTTAAATATTTCTCTTTACTTCGCATCGTCTGGATGAGATTTACAAAAGATTTGATTTTTATTCCTGCCTTGCCGATCGTAGATATTTCATCTGCTGCCCGTAAAGCATTATAAAAGCTCAGTTCTTGTTCCGACGCATAATCTTGTACACGGTTTATGGTTGTCACTCCAATTCCACGCTTTGGAATATTAATAATACGGCGGACTGCCAGATCATCCCTCCCATTATCTATGGTTTTCAAATATGCCAACAAATCCTTAATTTCTTTTCTTGCATAAAAATTAACACCGCCAATAATCTTATAGGGTATATTGGAGACCACAAATTTTTCTTCAAACAAACGTGACTGAGCATTTGTTCTATAAAGAATGGCACAGTTACCATACTCAAATCTGCCCTCTCGTATCTTTTCTTGTATATCCTTTGCAATATAATCTGCCTCTTCATATGCAGTGTCAAACTGTTCAAAGTTTACTTTTTCTCCCTCTTCATTCTCTGTCCACAGTTCTTTCACTTTTCTTCCTACATTATTCGCAATCACACCATTTGCCGCATTCAAAATATTACAGGTGGAACGATAATTTTGCTCCAGTTTAATCACTTTTGCATCTGGATATATCTCTTCAAAATTCAAAATATTTTTGATATTGGCACCACGGAATTTGTAAATAGATTGGTCATCATCTCCCACCACACACAAATTTCTGTATTTTTCTGCCAAAAGCTTAATAAAATGAAACTGTGCTGTATTTGTATCCTGATACTCGTCCACCATAATGTAACGAAAACGCTCCTGGTAATTATTTAAAACTTCCACATCATTCTGTAACAGTTCTACGGTCTTTACAATCAGATCATCAAAATCCAGCGCATTATTTTTTCTCAATTCTGCTTGATATTCCCTATAAACTGCTGCTTGCCGTTCTTTGGGATAATCACCTGCTGCACGTAACGTAAATTCTTCTGGCGAAATCAACTCATCCTTTGCGGAAGAAATAACACTCAGAAAACTTTTTTCCTTATGAATTTTTGTATCAATCTTTAGACGTTTACAAATATCCTTCATTAAAATCTTCTGGTCATCTGTATCATAAATTGTAAAATTTGTATCGTATCCCAGACGATCAATATAACGTCTTAAAATCCTCACACAAGTGGAATGAAAGGTTGATACCCAAACACTTTCCGAACCAAACCCTACCAGCTTGTCAATACGTTCCCTCATCTCCCCTGCTGCTTTATTGGTAAAAGTAATAGCCATGATATGCCAGGGATTCACACCTTTTTCCTCAATGAGATAAACTGCCCTGTGGGTCAATACCCTTGTCTTTCCCGAACCAGCGCCTGCTAAAACCAGTACTGGTCCCTCTGTATGAAACACGGCCTCCTGCTGCATAGGATTTAACTTATCATATATACTCATATCTTTTCCTCTCAAAATTCAAACATACGTTTATTATAGTAAATATTTTGTCATATTTCAACCTGTTTTCCACCATCTTTCAGAAAAAATAACAAAACACTTGTTATCCGGTTTTTAATACTATATAATGGATTTTGAGGTGAAACAAATGACAATAGATGAAAGGGATTTATTGAACAGTATATTGGAAAGTCTTGCGCGGATTGACTATATTAAGCCGGAGGAACTTCCCAATATAGATTTATACATGGATCAAGTAACAACTTTTATGGATGAGCGTCTCTCCATATCGAAACGTCATCCAGAAGACAAAGTTCTCACAAAGACAATGATCAACAATTACGCAAAAAACAATCTACTTCCGCCCCCAGTCAAGAAAAAATATTCCAAAGAGCATCTACTTGCTCTAATATTTATTTATTACTTTAAAAATATTTTAAGCATTGGCGATATACAGGCCATCTTGAATCCCATCACAGAACAATATTTTGCTTCTGACACCGAGCTTGATTTGGAGGATATCTACTCTGAAGTATTTCGTCTGGAAGAATCTGAAATCATGAATCTTCAAAAAGACATTACCAGAAAATACCATACGAGCCAAAAGACTTTTACAGATGCTTCAAAAGAAGAAAAAGAAACCCTGCAGCGTTTTTCCTTTTTATGCATGTTAAGCTTTGATGTTTATATCAAAAAGCAATTGATTGAAAAATTAATTGACGCAAAAATTGATACAAATACCAAAACTGCTGAGAAACATACAAAAAAATCGGAAAAATAAAACTTACCTCTGATTGCAAAGCCGGAAATGCGTTCTCTCAATAAGAATCAAACATTTCCGGCTCTTACCCTTTACTGTGAATCTTCTTGCCCCATTCTTGCAAACACCAGATCATACCCATCATTGCCATAATTCAATGAACGGTTTACCCTACTGATAGTAGCCGTGGAAGCTCCCGTTTTCTCTGCAATATCAAGATATGTCTTCTGTGCCCGAAGCATCCTGGCAACTTCAAACCGTTGAGACAGGGAAAGCAATTCATTGACAGTGCAGACATCTTCAAAGAATGTATAACATTCCTCCTTAGTTTCTAAACTCAATATTGCCTCAAACAAATGGTCTACGGCTTCCGTTCTTAGTTTCTTGCTCATATGCCATTCTCCTTTATGTAATACTTCTTATATCATTTTATAATTACCCCTTTCGTGATTTTAACATACTAAAGTTATGAAGTAAACACATATTTTTACACGATTAACAAAACTGTTCCAACACCTTACAATAGTGTTCCCCGGTTTATGTATTCTTTCAGTATTTCACGATGATAATTTACCACCAATTCTTCTGGAAACCCTGCCAAATCCAACACTTCCTGAGCAAATCCATGTTCTCCTACCTGTGCCTCTACATGAGCATCGGAATTCATCACTATCGGCACCTCATAATCCATACATAACTGTAACATTTCTTTATATTGCTCTCTCGGATCTCCGCGAAAACTTCCTGGGGCTAAAGATGCATTATTCACTTCCAGAATCACATGATATTCTTTGGCCGCCTTTACCAGCATTTCATAATTAATCGGAAAACGTCCATCATCTGGATGTGCAATAATATTGATATAAGGATTTTTCATCGCTTCCACATAGGCATTTGTATTCTCCTCCATTGTCCCTGATACATAGCAGGGCACATGAATGCTTGCCAGCGTCAGATCCATCTCTTTTAGCAAAGATTTTGGCAAGTCTACACGACCTGCATAATCAAGAATATTTAATTCCACTCCATACAGTACTGTCATATTGTTATATGTTCTTGGCAATGCCTTATAATTCATAAAATACATATTATGACAGCTTCCTGGCATAGCAGGCGCATGTTCCGTAATGGCATAAATTTCAAGCCCTTTCTCCTCTGCTGCTTTTATCATTTCATTACGGGTACTATAAGCATGTCCACTCATAATCGTGTGTGTATGCAAGTCCATTTTATCCAGCATATTCTCCCTCTTTTCCATAAACTAAAGCTCTGAAACCCATTTTAGCCGTTTTATCTCAAAATTGCAAGCTCATACAACATCAATTTTTCTATAGAATTTTCCATATGCCAGTTTTGGAAAAGAAACTGCTACACACATTTTTTTTATTTCTACATACTTTAATAAAAAGTTTGTTCTCTAAACACACAAAATGGAGGAATTATGAAAAAATTTTTATCACGTTTTCTCTCACTGTCCCTATGCTTTACGATACTTCTCATGACCTTTGCTGGATGTGGCAAAAAAACGCAAAATACTTCCAGCAAAGTTTCCAAAGAAACTTCCAACACTACCTCAGAAAAAACTTCTGATGATACTTCGAACAATTCCCCTGTAGATGTTACCTTAAATGAAGTTGCCCACTCCATCTTTTATGCGCCTATGTATGTGGCAATTGAACAGGGATATTTTGAAGAAGAAAATATTAATCTGGATCTCGTTACTGGATTTGGAGCAGATAAAACCATGACTGCCGTTCTGTCCGGTGAGGCAGACATTGGATTCATGGGGCCTGAAACTACGGTTTATACTTATAACGAAGGTTCCACTGACTATGTTGTAAACTTTGCCCAGCTTACCCAGCGTGCCGGCAATTTTCTAGTAGCTCGGGAAGAAATGCCAGACTTTTCCTGGTCAGACCTATGCGGCCACGAAGTCCTTGGTGGGAGAAAAGGCGGTATGCCCCAGATGGTATTTGAATATATTTTAAAACAAAATGGCATCAAACCTTCCACAGACCTCTCCATTGATCAGAGCATTGATTTCGGTTCTACGGCTGCCGCATTTTCCAGTGGAAAAGGTGATTTTTCCGTTGAATTTGAACCTGGAGCAACCGCGCTGGAAACAAAAGGAGATGGATATGTAGTGGCATCTCTTGGTATAGATTCTGGCTATGTTCCATATACAGCATTCAGCGCAAAGTCCAGCTATCTCGAAGAACATCCTGATATTATACAGAAATTTACCAATGCCCTGCAAAAAGGCATGGACTATACCCTAAAACACAGTCCCGAAGAAATTGCAACAGTAATTTCTCCTCAATTTAAAGAAACAGATATGGAAACACTTACTGCTATTGTAACAAGATATCATGAACAAGATACCTGGAAGGAAAATCTCATCTTCGAAGAATCCAGCTTTGAATTGCTCCTTGACATCCTATCAGAGTCAGGAGAACTTTCCGACCGTCCAGCATATCAAGACCTGGTGAATACCTCTTTTGCTGAAAAAGCAATCAAATAGTGGTATTATATCCAGATATCTCTCTTGTAGCAGCAGGGCACATACTACTGAAATGCTCTGCTGCAACTACAAAAGTCAAATACCCCGCAGCAAGCTACGGGGCATGACCTCGCTTTTTCTTTCCGCCCCAATGGGGCGTGGTATTTGACCCTCGCGGCATTCGCCAAATATCCGTGCGAGCGCGGCTGCTTGGCTCATTGCTCGCGAGAATAAAGGAATATTTTTTACTGTCTGCAATAAGAAAACTTTGTGATAAATTTCTGATTTGCTTCCTGCCCGTTCTTCCAATTTCCACTCCCTGTCATCCATTCCTGTACTGCAAGAACATCTTCATGAGTAAATCTCCAAGTCTCCATAGGCTCTTCATTTTTCAAAACCTGGTTCAAATAGGCATAATTTTTCTGTTTTCGCCAGGTAGAATTATTTTCCAAGGTATTGAGATACCCTTTGGAAATATAACGAACATAATGTTTTGGCAGTTCTGCGATTGTGGCATCCTCATCCACTACCACAAGTTTAACCCCTTTAAAGGATGTTTTTTTGTACGCATCTGTTACTTGATAAATAAGATCAAACTCTGCCTTGGATTCTGTCTGCATTTTAATTGCCTGACCATCAAAATCCTTCAGCTCTATCTTATTTGTAAGATCTCCATCTTCGATATCCTCTGCGATTGCACGCTTTTCCAAAGTCTCCTCTGTGATTTCTCCTTTATTTGCCTCTGTCTTAAAATAATAAAAAGTATCTTCACTACGAATTTCTGGATAATTGTTATACTTTATCTTCACAGGAAACGCTTCTTCTGTGGTATTCCCAGAACGATCCGTAACAGCAAATGTTACCATCACCTCTATTTCTTCCCCTTTTTCCAATTTCATATAATAAGTATCCAGAAAAAAATCCTTTGGCACATCCTCCTGGTACACTTTCTCATATGCCTTCTGACTTCTGTTTTTTGAAGCTGGATAAACTATTTTTGTCACCCGTATCTTATCATTTAAATTTGGTGCATAAGGCTGATTTTCTTTCTGATTATCCTCGCTATCGTGAGCCGTAAGGAAGGTTATCAAATCCTCTTTGCTAACCTCTTGGCCTTCATAAAATTCCAGGCTTTCTCCAGGTGTTACCACAATCGTAGGAAATGCATTCCATTTTGCCAAAAAATTAATATATTTTGATGCATAAATACCATCAAGAACAGTACCCACTGTTTCATAGGTAACAAGAGGCTCGGCTGTCCCATCTAAAACTGCATGATCCACCTTTGCTTGTTCATAAATATCCACTGCTGGCTCCTGTTGTTTTTCCAAATAAGTCGTATTTTCGCTTAGCTTCCATCCCTCAAAACTAAATTTTACGGTACACGAATAACTTTTCCCATCCTCTGTCTGTTTTTCTTGCGCCTCTTCTCTAGCAAATCCATTCTTCCGAAGCTGATACAAATTCTCCAGAGGAACATTGTATTCTAATAAATTATTCCCCATAGTCGCCCCATTTCCACTATATGCCATATTTACATTCCCATACCGAAAATAACGGCATACCGTTCCCGGTGAACAAATATTTTTTAATTCACTACAGCCCATATAAGAATACAATGGGTAGGAATCCTCCCTGGTTCCCCAGGCGCTCCCAGAAATACTGTCTCCCTGATCAACCTCCTTTTTCTCCTTTACTCCTAATTTTACCAACGTGCGGAATCTTCCGTTTTTAAAATACACGATCCTATCACAAGAAATCTTTCCCTGAGCCGTTATTTTTAACTGATACGCCGCATTTTCCTGTGGCGCCATTGATAATGCTGCTGTATGAGCATTTCCAGATGAAGCAGATGCAGCATTTCCCACGGAAACAGACTGAAACAGCCCTACCTTTGTTCCTGCTGGTTTTCCAATGATTGACGCCGTAAATCCTGCCTGGTCTGTTTCGATAATTACTTGTCTTTGCTCTTTGTCGTATCGAATTACTGTTTCCACATCTTCTCTTTGATCTCCCCTTGTTTTCCCAAAATCACAGGGCACATCTGCATAATCCTCACAAAATACCTGACACTTATAATGGGCATACCAAGTAGCGTCACCCTTGTGTTGAAATCCTCCTTTCCCAGCCGAGGTCATTTTTCCAGTTCCATCAATCATCTGTGTTCCTCCTGTTGCCGCCGTATAATATCCTTGAAACACATATCCACTTTTCTTCGGAATTGTAATCGTCTTGTCCCTGTTTTTACCTGCCAATAAGTTTGTGCACTTCTGATCCAAATACCATCCATTTTCGTACTTTTCATACACAGCCTCTGTTCCAGAATCTTTGCAATCCGTAAGACATCGGTCAAGGGTAACCTTATAAATATCCGGCTCCCATTGTGCATACAAAGTAATTGTTTCTTTATGCTTCGTAGTCAAATTTTTTACCGTCTGTCCAGCTTTATAAGCTATTCCATTGCCAGATGCAGTCGTATTCCAGCCTGCAAACGTATATCCTTCCCGTGTAAATCCTTTGGAGCGCAGCTTAAGATTTTTACCATAAGTGGCTGACTGTCCCGTTACGTTCCCAGTTCCTCCATTGGCATCATACGTAATATGATACTGGTTTGGTTTTAAATAGAAGCCATACATGGCATGATGAAATTCCTCAGTTGCGCCATAATTTGTCATCCCAACATTATTGGTGTCTATGGCAAATTTAAAATACCCGTCATCTGTCCAGGAAGCTTCTCCTTTCTCCAGATTTGAATCTTTTTTCTGTATCTGTTTATTCTCTGGTTCAATATCCATACCTCCCATATCATTAAATACAGAATTATCAAAATACATACGATGCCCTTTTACCGTATAAAGCAGCTTTCCACAAAGCATATAATACCTCTCCTTATGAGGATATCCTAAGGGCCGCATCGCGTCTAATTCCGGCGCCGGCTCTCCCAATACCGGGGAAGTCCCCATTCCGTCATGCCTTGTTTTCTCCCACGCTTTTCCCTTTTCAATTTCCAGAGAATAATGATCCTCTTCCTTGCTTACGCTATTGCCATATATCTCAATCCATGCTTTGATGTGCTCCGTTTCTTTTTTGGGCATTTTTCCAATATAGGCCATATCCCAAGTAATATCCTGTGATTTCTTCGCTGTCAGCTCTGGAACGCTCATATTAATCCTATACCAATGTCCATGTTCTGGACTGTCTCCTTGTTTTCTGACATAAATATAAAAATATCCGCTTTCTTGCACATACTTTTCATCCCAAACACCTTTTTTCGTCTCAAACATTGTTATAGCTGTATCGTCTGTGTTCTGGTCCCCTGCATCTTTCTTGGGCTTCTTCTCCCTTATGTTTTCCTCTTCTCCTTCTGCTTCCTTTCGAACAGACTTTTTTTCTTCTGGAATATACATATTTCCCATTGCCAAAACAAGAGATAGCAACAGGCACATCATTTTTAATCCCATATCTTCTCCTTTTCACCATTTCATTGAAAGACTGCCTCTAGTATAAGGTCATTTTCAACCGACTCTTGTTCCAAGACACACTCCTGACTTTCTCCATTTTTTACCCAATAACGAAAAGTCTTTCCATCTTTCTTCGGGGTTTTTGGTGCCACAAGCTGACCCCCTTGATACAAGGAATATTGTTCGTAAACTTGTCCATCTACTAAAAAGGTAATTGTATAATATTCCATTTCTTCTGTATACTCTTCTTGGATTACCGACTTCCTGCACACGATTTTCCTTTCCTGCCCCAAAATATTTCGATAAGTATTGGTAACTCTTACATCCATCACACCTTTTTTTGCATCTGCTGTAAGGACATCCACCTGTATCTCTGAATTAGATTCCACTTGCTGCAGCAATAACCGGTTAAAATCAGCAATCATTCCCTGATCGTCTTCTGCCTCATCCCTTTCCTTTTCCTTCCATTGTTCCAACGCCTGCTCAATTGCTGTATTCAATGCTGTCTCTATTTCATTTTCCCGTACATTTTTCCCACTGACTCCCAGTAATATTGCAACTACCAACAGGGCAATCACTGCCAGCAATATCCCATATATTGTATGTTTCATGCTCCTCCTTATCTGTGATCTACCAACAATATAAATCTCTTCCTCACAATTTTACGCTCTTGATCCATAGATTGAAGCTTCAGCAGATATGCCCCTTCACTTGGAAATAGCAATGTATGTTCTTCTCTATCGTAGCAGTCCATCCTACTATTTCCTTGCTCATCCTGAATTCCCACCACTTGAATCTCTGTATGCTGCCCTGCTTCATCTCTCCCCTGAAACACCTGCTCCACTGAAATTTCTTTTCCTGGCTGCCAATTTCCTGGCCCTCTTCGTATGATATTGGGCGGTTCTCTGTGGCAAATTACCTTTGACTGCTGTACATCCTGATACCCGGAATAATCCTTCTCTGGAAGCTTCATATGCTCTCCCAAACGTGTCAGCAATGACATTCCTCCAATGATTGCAAATAATATTGCACACACAAGTCCTGGAACTAACATGTCAGACATTATTCTGTAAATCTGTCTCATAACTCCTCCTCTTTAACAAATGCTCTGAGAAAATCCTAGAATAATCTCATACAATCCTGCCTCTCCCAAAACAAATTCTACCGCTATACCTAAAATTGCCAATGCTGCCGCACCACCTGCAATAACTCCTGCATATTCTTCTATCATTTCTTTCATCCGGTTCCTCCAATTCTTTCCTTCTCTCTTATAATTTTCTGATGGATCAGCTTCTGCTTCAACCTCTTTTCTGCTATACAACCATGGATAGCACATAACAAAAAATACTTAAGAAACCTCCACCTGCAATGACATAAACAACAGCCCCTCCAAATTCTTCAAAAATAATCTTCATATTGCCTCCTTATCTTGCAAATCCACGTATCTCATGGTTTGATATTAGATTTAAAACAGGAATCGCATAATCAAAGGAAAGTATAATCTCTGCCAGCTGCTGATTTTCCTCTGTATCATATACCAAATTTTCAACCGTCAAATCATATCCCTGTCTCTTTGCCTGATTTTTACAGGCATCGATTACCCCTGCATTAAAATTGCTACACTCAATTTCACTGATAACATCCGCATGATAATTTCTTGCAGCAGATGCCTCCATCCCAGCCGCCACCACACCGATTCCCACCAGCCCCATAAGCAGCAGAAAAAATAATCCCAAATAGGTTTTCAACACCTGACCCATTCTCTTCCCTCCATAAACTACAACTGCAATTGTTTCAAAAATACCATCATAAAAACTACCATGTTAATCATTGTCTGAAAAGAAACCGTAATCTGAGGGAGATAAAAAATACTGCTAATCCCTGCAAGGCTTTTTTCATTGGAAAGTTTTTCTGACTTATCCAGCATTTTACTATTTCTCTGCACCAATATCTGTATCTGTGACTGAGCATCCCCACTTCCTGACTCTGAAATCGCATAAAGCATTTTCATGGAAGACTGTACCGAAGAAAGCTGAAACATTTTTAGAAAATTTAGATATGGATCAATGGCGTCTGGTTTCCTCTTTAAATTGTCTGATAAATTCTGCAGCTCCTCTTTCAATATAGCTGGAGCATGTTCTATGGTTTTTTCAATAGAAACCTGTACATTATTTCCTTGCATTAACAATGCCATTTCCATCAGCCATGCTGGAAATACTCGATTGATTTCCTTCACTACCTTGTCATATGCCAAGCGGTATCCCATTTTGTGCTGATTCATCAAAATTGCTCCTATCCCTACTGCTCCCAATGCACCAATCGAATGACCCATAATCCAAATTACAATTCCAGCAGCAAAAAATATTCCGCCCAAAGCAAAGCTCTTTCTCCGTTCTGCCTTTTCATCAAATTCCATTACCATCTGGTAATAGCCAGACAATTTTGTTTCTTCTTCTTTGTCTTCCTGCAAAATCCAGCTTCCTGCGATTTCCTTGTTTGCCTTTCGAAAAATCAGTATATTAGAAAGTAAATATAAGACGGTAACCACCTGTGTTACTGGATGCTCTACAATCGAATATCGCTCTGGCATAGAACGGTAAACACTGTGAAATACGATTGCTAACACCATAGTAACTACCAAGGAAAAAATCACTTTTATCCGGGCCGCCTTCTTATCCTCCTGCAGCAGTAATACATTATCTGCCCAGACCGCTTTATCCTGTAACAGTAAATCAATTGCCGGACCACAGGAGCCCCCATTGCTCTCCACCATTCGAAGATACTCATGGATTGCTGGCAAACGATTGGCTGGATATTCCAGCTCTATGAATTCCAACGCTTCTCCATACAAATCCCATTGGTAAGCTCCCTGCTCAATATAGTTAATTGCCTGTCCAATCGCCGTATGCATCTGTCCCGTTTCAAACAAGGACCAGGTATCCTTCAATGCACTGATAATTTTTTGTTCTGTGCGGAAGGAATACAAGATTTGCTCCATGTAATCGGAAACATCTAAAAACCGTTTATGTTCGTACATCTGCTTATATCCATCCAAAATCAAGAATGGAAGATTTCCTGCACATACCAGGAGAATCCATACAATAAAATACCAGCGCAGGGAAAACAGAATTCCACAGCCTGTTGCCGCAGCCAACATAGTGAGTAGAAATAATAGATATTTTCCCATGGAAAAAGAATATCCATAGCTGTCAATCTGTTTTTGTAAATTCTCTGGATGAAGCAGATAAAAAATTCCTGTTTTCTTCCTGCTCCTTTTCTTTCCTTTTTCTCTAAAATACTTCTCTTGTTTCATGTTCCCTCCCATTATACCCCTCTGACTGATTTGACTAAGGAATTGTGCAAAAATAAATTTACACTTTCATCCATTGACAATTACCTTCTGGGTTTGATTACATAGTTCCAGTTTCCCAAAATCTCACAGGGAAACAATTGTATTTTTGTAAATTCTTCATCTGTGACCTTACGTTTCAGTTCGTATTTGTTTGTATCGACCTGACATTTTACTTTCAGGCCTTTGGCAGTAGTAGTTCCTGATATCAGATTCACGACAGTTTCTATATCAACCAGCGGCTGACCCTGCCAGGTTTTCGTTATATAGCAGAAAAGCCGGTGCTCTATCTTATTCCACTTTGATGTGCCAGGCGGAAAATGTGATACATGGATCTCAAGGCCGGTATAATCTGCAAGCTGCTGCAGCTCATATTTCCAAAGATGCAGACGGCTGCCATTGCTTCCCCCATTGTCACAGTTGATGTAGATCCTGTCTGCTTCCGGAAAAGTCCGGCTCCCTATACATGTCCACCAGCGGAGTATGCTTTCCGCAGCAAATTCTGCAGTATCATGGTCAGTGCCAAGGTTGACAAATCCTGTGTTGTCATTCAATACGTATACGCCGTAGGGGGCAACCTTGCCGAGTTCCGGGATTGGGAAGTCATGGTCCAGAACCTTACGTGGATCCTTTGTTTTTCTGTATTCCTCTCCGTTGTTCTTGAAATTGCCGATATTCTCCTTTTTCTTTGCATCGACAGAAATCACTGGCAGCCCCTTTTCAAGAAAATCGGCAGCTTTGCTGTTTATGAATTCAAACTGCTCATTCCTGTCAGGATGGGGTTCGCCAACCTGGAGCATTTTCTGGTTTGCCTGTTTGCTGTACCCCAGTTTTTCCAGAATGCTGCTGACAGAGCGGAAGCTGATGTCTATATGAAATTTTTCGGCAAGGATATCCTGGATCTTCCGCAGGCTGAGGGTCGTATAAGACAGTACTTTTTGGGGGTCTCCATAGGTACTGCCGTCCACAATTTCCTGTATATGCCTTTCGATATCTGGGATGTTGTCCTGGAGTTTTTTCCGGCCAGCCCCCTGGAGCCGCATTTTTTCCTTCCGCTCAATCGGCTCGCCGCTGTCAATCTCTTTAAGCCCCTGCCTTATGGTGTAAGGGGCAACACCGCTTAGCCTGCTCACGGTGGAGATTCCGCCCCTTCCGTATGTTTTTGCTTCCGCAGCAAGAAATATGCGCCGCTGCCTCTCATCAAGTAATGGCAGCATAATACGAATTCGTTCTTCCATGGTCATACCTCCGTATGGCCATTATACCATATATTGCCAAAACAGTAAATTTATTTTTGCACAGTTCCTAATTCCACATCCAACGGTTCATATGGACAAGTTTCCAGACACTGAAAGGGTTCTAAAATCCCCGCCCGTTCCATGCGCTTTAAAATATCTTTTGGAATGTTTTTAGAAATCAGTTTTCCATCCTCCACCAACAGATAAATATGATTTCTCCCATCCAAGCGGTCATAAAAGCACATTTGGTCAATATATCGTTCCAGCATCCCTTGATCATTCTCATACTGACGAATCAACACACCTACACTGATAAACTCATAAATATAATTCTCCAACCGATCTGCATCTTTGGATCTTCCAATCATGTTCATAATCCTATCCGGCAGATTCCGTAAATCATCTAAGTGAAGAGTTGTAAACCCATATACACCTGTAGACCATTGTTCCAGCAAATACTGCACCTCTGTGGATCTTGCCTCCGACAATATAATCCATTTAGGATTCTGCCTTAGGCACAGCTTGATGGCATCTGTGTAGCTTAGCTCTTTACTCACTTGCAATTCCACGCAATCATTTTCTGGATTAATCTCATGAAAATGCATTTCCAGATTATCCTCAATGGTAATCGCTCTCTGATTTGCAGGAATAAAACGGGAGAAAAATTTTGCACATTCTGTTTTCCCTACCCCAGGCTCCCCACAAAAGGCAAAATTCATCTTTGCCTTAACACAATTAATCAACAAACTCAACACTTCTATCGAACAATAACCGCTGTCCAACATACTTTCTACGGTATGTCGCACCTTCGGCAGGGATTTTCGAATGCAAATGCTCCGGCCAGACACAGCCGCGGATTCATGTACAATGCTGATACGAAGCTCATTTGTCTCTGCTTCCAGAACGTTATTTGCCCTGTTAAAAGGCTTATTCACACGATTGGCAATCCGATGGGTAAACCGCTCCACAAATTCTTCCGATACCTTTGTTTCTGCCCGATATCTGCCCTTCTTCAGATCTGCTATCCACAGTGTTTTTCCGTTAAAATCAATATCCGTTACATTTTTATCTTGAATATAGGGGTACAGGGGGCCAAATTCTTCTTCTGTCAGTTCCCAGTGATATTTCATATTCCCTCCATTCTCTTCTTGGATAAATTTGTATATTTCCAGTCCATCCATTCTTTGAACAAGACTACATGTTCCATGTCCTGCTGTATGTACCAATCAAGCTGGTTGTTTGGACAGATACATACAAAAATCTTGTAGAATTTTTAAAGCTAATTTTCCTTCCCAATCAGCTCCAATGTTTTTTCCAGATACATACAGCAGTGTTCTTTGTTATATTCAGCTTGTGAAATACACAAATCTTTCTAAAAGATTCTCCTTAATTTCTACTCAGCTCCCTGTTACTGTTAAACCTGTTTTTGAAAACAATTGCTTAATCAGCTCTGTAAAGGCATCATGCACTGGTCCATCTGTGCCTAGCATCAGCCCTATAATTGCAATCAATGCAACAATTGCAACTGCTGTAATGATAATCCCACTGTACTCCTCGAAAATTACTTTCATACAGTTCCTCCTTTCTGCGGACAGAACGTTCCACTATTTTTTTGTACATTTCATGCATTGGTAATCAGCAGATAACATTGCCAATTGATAAAGAATGATTGTTGTCATTCTTATGCAGAAACGAAAAAGATTGTTTGTGCCAGCAAAGAATTGCCAGCGGTAAGATTGTGGCGGAAATTCTTACCTATATTCCGCCGTCAGAATTTATAACCAGAATTGCTTCTGTGGTGGTATTGTAACTCCTATTTCCACAAAAAGCAATTATGCATTTTCCACAAAATTTTTCGACAAAAAAACAGCCCTGGGAAAGCAAATCCGCTTTCCGCAAGGCTTTCAGATGTCAAAAGGTTCTAAATATTTTCTATTTTTTTCACTGCTTCCTCCAGATATGGATTTTGAATTTTATGGAACATTCCTTCATCTACCATTTTTGCATACTCTGGATTTAGAGGCATCCTGCCCAAAACCGACAGTTTCAGTTCTTTTGCCACTTTATCCAGACGGCTTTCCCCAAATACCTTGATCTCTTTTCCACAATCTGGACATTTTAAAAAACTATAATTTTCTACAATTCCAAGGACTGGAATATTCATCATTCCAGCCATATTAATTGCTTTTTTTACAATCAACTGTACCAGCTCCTGGGGGGAAGTTACAATCACAATTCCGTCTACAGGAAGAGATTGAAATACGGTCAAAGGCACATCTCCAGTTCCTGGCGGCATGTCCACAAACAAATAATCCAAATCTCCCCAATACACATCATGCCAGAACTGCTTTACTGTGGAGGCAATCACAGGTCCCCGCCATACCACGGGAGCTTCCTCATCATCCACTAACAGGTTCAATGACATGATCTTTGTCCCATCCTGTGCTGACACTGGAAACAGGCCCATGTCATTTCCCTCAGCCGGACCATGGACCCCATACATTTTCGGAATGGAAGGGCCGGTAATATCTGCATCCAAAATCCCTACCTCGTATCCCTGCCTTCCCATTGCAGACGCCAGGGATGCGGTAACAAAGGACTTTCCCACACCTCCCTTTCCACTGACAACGCCGATTACCTTCTTTACACTGGAAAAAGGATTCAACTCTTCCCGAAAGCTCTGGGGTCCGCTCCCATTATGACTGGGACATCCCTCACAGCTTTCCCTTGAACAGCTTGCTGCACTGCTGCATTCCTTATTTTCTGCCATCTTAACATCCTCCTGTTTCATAAAAGCTTTATAAATATCATTAAACTCTATTATAATCATATCAGGCGGATAAGTATACCTCTTTTTTTGATTTCTTTCTGATTTCACCGAGATTCCAGCCAGCATTCTTTTTGTTTCAATTCTTTTTCATATTTACTATTTTACATTCACGCGTATCCGGCCTTTTACCCCATCTTCCTTGGCATAAATATATGCTTTTCCAACATCATTTGCAGATATGATACCGTTTTCATCCACCGAAGCTATACTGGTGTTAGAGCTTGAAAATGCAGGCTTATTTCCAGATGAAACCAATACGTTTGCTTGTTTCATTTCTCCCACTGCCATAGTAATTTCATTTTCTGCAAACTTAACCGTTGGCTTTTTTACCGTAACTTCACAGCTTCTGCTCACGCCATCTACCGTTACTGTAATCACTGCTGTGCCGTTTTTTATTGCTGTAACCATACCATTCTCTACGGTTGCAACGCTTTTTTTATTACTTTTCCACTTGGGGATACTATTGGAACTAGACTTGACGGTCAGACGAAACTTTCTGTTTCGATACATGGAGATAGATTTTTTACTCAGGCTAACCGTAGGCTTTCGCACGGTAACCATGCAATTTGCAGTGGTTTTATCCACAGTCACTGTGATTGTGGCAGTGCCTGGCTTCTTAGCGGTAATCGTCCCACTTTCATCCACTACAGCCACACTTTTCTTATTGGAACGAAAGGTAACAGGATGTCCTGTAGAAGAGTTGACCTCTAGCTTTGCACTGTGGCCATTTTCCAGGGAAATTGTTTTCGCACTTAGCTGAATCGTTGTTTTTTGCACCTTCACGGTACAGCTTGCTTCCCCATTTCTAATTTTTGCAGTAATTTTCACTTTACCTGCTTTTTTGGCCGTGATTTTTCCATACGTATTTACAGATGCAATCTTAGAATCACTGGAAGAAAAAGAAGGCTTTTTCCCATTTGAAGTAAATGCAAGAAGATAAGACTCCTCTCCAATTTTCATTGTTTTGGAATAGCAATTTAAGACCACGGCCTCCACCCCGGAAGCCGCATAAATTTCCACTGGCTGACCTATGGAACAAAACAGCATGGATACCATGTAAAGGACTGCAAAAACTGCATGTAAGACTTTTTTCTTTTTCGGCATAACATTCCTCCATTCAATATGGCAGGAATCCCGATGCATATCAGAAACCACAGGCACATGGCCTGTGATTTGTTTACTATAACATGGAGCATGCCAGTTGTAAAGGCATTTCTACAAAAAATTTTATTTCTCATTTTACCGACCATCCATCTTTAATTCCCACACTCAATACTTATTTCATTGAAAGTCTGCAAAATATCCTCTACCTTAAGCTTTGCCTTCTCTTCTCCCGCACAATCCATCACTATGCTTCCCTGGTGCATCATCAAAAGTCTGTCACCATATTCCACTGCATAGCGGAGGTTATGGGTTACCATAATCGTAGTCACCTGCTTTTCCCTTACAATTTTTCCAGTCAGCTCCATCACAAGCTCTGCCGTCTTAGGATCCAGGGCCGCTGTATGTTCATCCAAAATTAAAAACTCAATCGGCGTCATGGTTGCCATCAAAAGGGCCAACGCCTGCCTCTGTCCACCAGAAAGGGCACCTGCCTTTACCTCCAATTTATCTTCCAATCCCAGATTTAGGCTCCGCAGCATCTTTCGGTATTCCTCAGCCTTCCCCTTATTTTTCCCCTGCCCAAGACCATATCCTTTTCCTTTATGGTCTGCAATAGACATATTTTCCAGAATTGTCATTGAAGGGCAGGTGCCTTTTGCCGGGTCCTGATACACCCTTCCAATGCTTTGATGGCGTTCAAAATCCTTTTTCCCAGTAATGTCCATTCCATTTGCCAGAATCTGCCCCTGATCCATATCAATGCTGCCGCAAATCAGATTCAGCATAGATGTTTTTCCTGAACCATTGCTTCCAACCACAGAGACAAACTGACGGTCTGGAACCACCAAATTAAAATCCTGAAACAGACACAATTCATTTACGGTACCCAGGTTATAATGTTTTGTTACATGTTTCAATTCAAGCATTGATTTTCACCTTCTTCTTTCTCTCCTGCGCCGCAATGAGAATTACTAAAAATAAGACGGACGTAACCAGTTTTAAATCCTTAGATTGTAAATGAATCACTTTCATATAACGGAGGGCCAACGCCACACATGCCTTATAAAACACAGATCCTACAATCACACTGGTGGTAATCCGAAGGAGTGTCACCTTTTTTAACAAACTGGTTCCGATAATTACACTGGCAAGCCCAATGACCACTGTTCCAGTTCCCATCGAAATATCAAAAAACCTCTGCTGCTGTGCAAACAGACATCCTCCCAAAGCTACCAGCCCATTGGCAATTGCAAGCCCGATGATTTTCACTCTGCCTTTCTCCACACCCATGGAAGTGACAAAGGTATCATTGTCTCCAACAGCACGCAACAGATAACCGGAATGTGTACTCAAATACCAATCCAAGAGATACTTAACCCCTATGGTTATCACTAGGATAACAAGCAGAGTACGAACCGGTGTCAACACACCTCCTAAGAAGGACTCTGTCACTTTATTTTCAAACACAGTCACTTTATGGTACAAAGGAACATTGGCCTTCCCTGTAATTCTTAAGTTTATGGTATATAAGGCTGTCATCATGATAATGCCTGACAGCAAATCCCGCACTTTGCATTTCACATGAATGATTCCTGTTAAAATACCTGCAAAAGCCCCTGCTGTGAAACTTGCAAAAAGGGTCAAAATGGGGTGTATCCCGTTAGTTATCATAACTGCCCCGATAGCAGCTCCCATCGGGAAACTGCCATCCACAGTCAAGTCTGGGAAATCCAGAATTTTGTAAGTAATATACACGCCTAACGCCATAACCCCATAAATAAATCCTTGTTCCAGAACACTTAAAATCAACGTCATTTTTTCATTCCACCTATCATCTGCTTTCTTCTGTCACGATTTCCGTAAATGTCTCTGCTGCATCCTTGATGGTATCCTCTTTTAATTCCATCCCAATCTGTTCCGCTGCGGCTGTATTGACATAAAGCTCTGCCTCTGATGCTGTAAGAAATGGCGTTTCCTTTGCTGTAGCCTCGCCCTTTAAAATTTTTGCTGCCATCACCCCGGTTTGTCGGCCAAGCTCTACGTACTCAATTCCCATTGAAGCCACGCAACCAGATTTTACCTGCTCTATTTCACTTCCAAATACTGGAATTTTTTTCTCATTTGCAATTGCAAGCACAGTCTGAAGTGCGTCTACCACCGTATTATCTGTGAGATTTGTGATACAATCCACCTTAGTTACCAAATCTGCCGCTGCCAGCTCCACTTCCGAAGGCGCCGTAATTCCAGAGTCTACAATTTCAAATCCATATTTTCCTGCCAGCTCTTTGTAAGTGGCAATTGTACTAATGGAATTCGCTTCACTGGTGGTATAAATAACGCCAATCTTCCTGGCCTCTGGAAGCAGTCCACGAATCATTGTAAGCTGTGCTTCCACTGGAAGAATGTCGGAAGAACCTGTAATATTCCCCACGGAATTTCCGTTTTCGTCTACAAGCCCTGCCTCCGCCGGATCGGAAACTGCCGTATATACCACAGGAATTTCTGTCTCCATACATGCATTATATGCACTCATAGCACAAGGTGTTGCAATGGCGCAAATCAAATCCACATTCTGAGAAACAAATCCTTCCGCAATAGTGCTTGCTGTACCAGTATCTGTCTGGGCATTGTCATAAATCACCTTTAAGTTTTCCCCTTCTACAATTCCCTCTTCTTCCAGGCCCTTTAAGAATCCTTCCCGACAGTTATCTAGGGAACCATGTTCTGCAAACTGGGAAATGCCAATGGTATAAGATTTCTCGTCCCCATTAACCGTCTTAGCCTCCTGTATGCCTTGATTGCCACAGCCTGCTGTAAATGCTGCAAGGATTGCTACTGTTGTTAAAATTGCCACTACTCTTCTTTTCATACTATTTTCCTCTTTTCTTTTCCTTTTTATAAGAAATCCGAAAAAAAAACGCCTCAAGCAAAAGCTTGAGACGGTAATAATTCCTTATTATCGCGGTACCACCCAAATTGACAAATGTCCACTCATTCATGTACTATCATACATGCCAGTTTGATAACGGATCTGGTTTCCCGTCGGCTCCTACTTCCATCCATTCAGGCCGCCCTCAAAAGTCCATTCCATCCAAGTCTCCATACCGTAATCCCACCACATACGGCTCTCTGTAATTTCAACCAGGACTTACTACTCTTTTTCATCGGTTTTCTTATCTGGGTTATACTTTACTACAATGAAGAGATAATGTCAAGAAGTTTTATTATTTTGAGTTTCCCCATTTTTTATAATAGCCGATATGATAGAACCAAAAGGTTTCCATCACTTTGTGATGGAAACCTTTTGGTTCTATGAATTGTAAAATGAGGAAACTCAAAATTTTATTATGGAATTTCAAAATACGGGCTCCCAATCATTAAATCCTCTGCCAAAATATCTGCAAATTCGGCAGCTATCCGCTTCTTTTTTTCCCAAAACATTCTTGCCTTTTCTGTTACCATAGGATTTGGTTCCACTTTATTGGAGCTTTCCATAATGTGATAATAGGCCGCTGCATAGCTTTTTGCATGAACATTTCCCATTGCCATACAATCCCACACAATTCCCATAGCCCCTTCTTCATCCAGCAAATCTGCTTCTAACAGCAAGGTCAATTCCATGCCAATATTCTTATTCTGCAGCAAATATTTATTGGAATGGGCATAAATTAAACGCTCCACTTGTTCCCGGAATTCATCTCCCATCTGATGTGATATGGCATATTCATGAAATGCCCTACCGCTTCGCACCGCATGATGATCATTATCATGGTCTGCATACCCAATATCATGAAAAATTGCCGCTGTACACAACAGGTCTTGGTTCACCCTTTCCATACCTTCTGTCAGACGAAAACACCAATGCAATACTCGGATGGTATGCTGAAAACGGCAACGAAAAGGATGACGGGGATTTAAAGAAACAATTCCACCATTCTGAATCAAATATTCTTTTACATACGCCAAATATTCCATGTATTTTTCATTTACCATACCGCACCTCCCTGTTCTCATTTCACCATGAAGCATACCCTCCCACAGGCTTCATGGCTATCCCTACTGCAAAAGCTGGAGGCTTTCTTTCAAAAACTTATTAGGCCAAATCTTCAATCTGCCAGTCAATCGGATCTACACCATTTGCCTGGAGAAATTCATTGGCCTGACTAAAATGCTTACATCCAAAAAATCCCCGGTATGCCGACAAAGGACTTGGATGAGGCGCCTTCAAAATCAAATGTTTGGGATTCGTCAGCATAGCGGCTTTTCCCTGGGCTGGTCTGCCCCACAGCATAGATACCACTGGCCTATCCTGGGCGTTCACTGCATGAATAATGGCATCTGTAAACTGCTCCCATCCCTGACCTTGATGGGAATTTGCCTGGTGCGCCCGAACGGTAAGAACCGTATTTAACATAAGCACCCCTTGTTCCGCCCATTTCACCAAATATCCGTTGTTAGGTATTTTGCACCCCAAATCATCCTGCAATTCTTTATAAATGTTCTCCAAAGAAGGCGGCGCCTGTACTCCAGGTTTCACTGAAAAGCAAAGACCATGAGCCTGTCCTTCATTATGGTATGGATCCTGACCCAAAATTAATACTTTTACTTTACTTAATGGAGTCAAATGCAATGCATTAAAAATATCATCTGCAGGAGGATAAATTACCTTGGTATTATACTCTTCTTTTATAAATTTGTATAGCTTGGCATAATAAGGCTTTTTAAATTCTTCACCAACTGCCTCCACCCAATCATTTTCCAGCATTCCCATATTGATTACTCCTTTGTCACACTCTTACCGACACGCCTTTCTGTGCCAGATATCTCTTTAGTTCCATAATTTCCAATTCTTTATAGTGAAATAAGGATGCCGCTAAAGCAGCATCGGCGCCCCCCTGAGTAAGAGCTTCATAAAAATGCTCCTTCGTTCCTGCACCACCAGACGCAATCACAGGTATGGTAACACAATCTGCTATGGCTCTGGTCAGCTCTAAATCATATCCAGCCTTCGTCCCATCGCAATCCATGCTGGTCAAAAGAATCTCTCCGGCTCCCAGTTTATTGGCATGTACCGCCCATTCTATTGCGTCTAGTCCTGTATCAATGCGGCCACCGTTTTTATAGACATTCCATCCGCTGCCATCTGGCCGCCGTTTGGCATCTATGGCAACTACCACGCACTGGCTGCCAAATTTGTCCGCAGCATCATGAATCAGCTCTGGCGTATTGATAGCAGATGAATTTATGGAAATCTTATCTGCTCCCTCTCGCAGAAGCTCCTTAAAATCATCTACGGTACGAATGCCGCCGCCTACAGTAAAAGGAATAAATACCATTTCGGCAACTCTGCGCACCATATCTACCACTGTATTCCTGGCATCTGAGGATGCTGTAATATCCAAAAACACCACCTCATCTGCTCCCGCCTTGTCATATGCCGCCGCAACTGCCACTGGGTCTCCAGCATCTTTCAAATTGACAAAATTAACACCCTTTACGACCCGTCCATTATGTACATCCAGGCAAGGAATAATTCTTTTGGTAAACATCCCTACACCTCCTCTATCTTGGCAAAATTCTGCAATATCTTAAGACCCATGGAACTGCTTTTTTCTGGATGGAACTGACATGCAAATACGTTCCCCTGCTCCACAGATGCATGGATATTAACACCATATTCGGTAGACGCCTTTACAATATCCTCTGTCTCTGCCTTCAAATAAAAAGAATGTACGAAATACACAAAAGTCCCCGCTGGTATCCCTTGAAATAATCTGCCCTGATTCTGTAAATGCAAAGAATTCCAACCGATATGGGGAATTTTTAATCCAGGTGCATCTGGTATTTTTAGAATTTTTCCCTTTAGAATATTCAGTCCTTCCACACCGCTGTTCTCTTCGCTTCCCTCAAATAATAACTGCAGACCAAGGCAGATGCCTAGAAATGGCGTCTGCCTGTCTGCTGCTTCATGAATGACTTTATCTAACTCAAATCTCTTTAGGTGTTCCATTGCTTCCCCAAAAGCGCCTACCCCTGGCAGAATTACTTTATCTGCTGACAAGATTTCTCTGTGATCGCGGGTAATGCAGCTTTCTTCTCCTAGAAATTTCAATGCTTTTTCCACACTTTTGAGATTTCCTGCATCGTAATCAATGATTGCTATCATATCTTCTCTCCCATCTATGATTCTGAAAGCCCAAGATCTTTGATAATATCATATAACTCATAGGTATAATCATCTTTTTCATGGATCCCATACAATTCTCTTGCCTGGTCAAGGGTCATGCTGTATTTCTCAGAAAGTAGCTTTTCCAGTTCTGCAAGCATATCCTCATACTCAGCGCTTGCACCTGCTTTGGATGCATCAGAAGCATTTTTATCATGTCTGCCTACTCCGCAAATCAGGGCACTCAAAGCCTCTGCATGCATTTCCTGTTTCTGGTACATATCATAAACCCGAAGCTGCTGCTGCACATAAGCGGTATATTTTGCCTTCTTATAAAGCTCTTCGTCTATTGCTTTTACTTTTGCCCCCTGGGTAAAGCAAGTGTATGCTTCTACATAATTGCCCTCATCATAGTACTCCTTGGCTTCGGCAACATCCATGGAATAGCCTATTTGACTACTAAAAAGATTAATCAAAATCACTAAGGAAGCTCCAATCAGCATAATCAAAATCACTGGCTTTTTCGGAAGAGGTTTGCCTTTTTCTACTACCTTAGGCTCCTTTACCTTCTTCTCTTTTTTGGGTTTTGCCTGTTTTTCCTGTTCCTTTTGGGCTTTCTTCTCAGCTTTTGCCTTTTTCTTCTCAGCCTTCTTTTGTGCCTTTTTTTCTGCCTTTTCTTTCTTCTTCTGGGCCTTTAGCGCCTTTGCATCTAATTCCGGCTTGCCCTTCTTTCCTTCCAATTCCCTTAATATCTCTATATTTTCATCAGAGATCTTATCCATTTCACCAATTTCAGGTATTGTACTTTCCTCTTCTTCTATTTCTTCCTCGTCCTCACCAAATAAGGCCAAAGACAATCTCTTGAAAAATCCTAGCTTCTTTCCATCCTCTTCCCTTTTCTTCTTGCCCTTTTTCCCCTTCTTCTGTTCCTCTTCTTCTGACAAAACACTGTCTAATTGTTTCCTGCTGCTTTCGGCTTCCTGCTCCCCTGCGCCATCATCAAGATCCAAATCCCCAATCTCTTTTGCCAACTCCCTTGTCATTGATTCCAGATCATCCACTTGCATCCCTCCGCTTTCCAAAGGATCCCCAATGTCCTCTTCCAAATCTGAAAACATATCTTGTGGCCCCTGGTCAAAATCCTCTGTTCCATATTCGGCAATATCGCTCTCATCCATAGTATTCACCATATACTCCTGGCTGTTGGAAGCCATGCCGAGCTCCTGTCCTATATCGCCCAATCCCAATTCTTCTTCCGAAAAATTTTCCAAAGAATCTTCTACAGGCAGATCATTGTCCCCTAAAGTATCAACATCACCAAAGGCATCCACATCGTTAAAAGTGTCAACATCATCAAAAGTATTAACATCATCGAAAGTATTAACATCATCAAAAGTATTGACGTCATCGAAAGTATTAACATCATCAAGAGTATCCACTTCATCCGATTCGTTCAACGTACCATTCTTTACATTGCTTACAATGTTGTCGATATCTTCCATATCAAAATCCAGATCCATGTCTGAATCTAAATCCGAAACTAAATCTGAACCTGACTTATTCCTGCTTCGTTCAAATTCCCGTAGAAAATCATTGTCCTCATTATCCTCCTCTTGAAAAGAACTATGAAATTCCCCTAAGAAATCTTCATCATCGTCTTGAATTTCTTCCGGACTTTCTTCTACTCCCCGTAATAATCTGTCCAGGTAATCTTCCCTTTCATTCAAAGATCCCACCTCCGGTGATTTATTCTATTTCTTGTACCATAATCACTTCGCAATCCCTTATGATTCGTACTCAGGACTCTCAATAGCTCTGCCAAGTCCCTTCTTGGTGTTTATTGTACCACATTTCTACTTAATACACAAATCTAATTCTTAAAACTATGTACAGGAGCTGGTATCCTGCCGCCACGATTGACAAACGCTTCACATCCATATTGATTGACAGGCATAATCGGCGCATGTCCTAAGAGACCTCCAAATTCCACGACTTCCCCTACTGTTTTTCCGATTACTGGGATTAAGCGAACTGCCGTGGTCTTCTGATTAATCATACCAATTGCCATTTCATCTGCAATGATACCTGAAATTGTAGAAGGAGGAACATCCCCCGGAATCGCTATCATATCAAGCCCCACGGAACAAACACAGGTCATAGCCTCCAATTTTTCCAATGTCAAGGCTCCTGCTTCTACTGCGTCTATCATCCCCTGATCCTCGCTAACCGGGATAAAGGCGCCACTTAATCCTCCAACATAGGAAGAAGCCATAATGCCACCTTTTTTTACCTGGTCATTCAAAAGTGCAAGAGCAGCAGTGGTTCCAGGCGCGCCTGCATATTCCAGACCAATTTCCTCTAAAATTTCAGCTACTGAGTCTCCCACTGCTGGCGTAGGCGCCAAAGACAGGTCGATAATGCCAAAAGGAATTCCCATCTTTCGGCTGGCTTCCTGTGCCACAAGCTGTCCTACACGGGTAATCTTAAAGGCTGTTTTTTTAATTGTTTCACAAAGAGTCTCGAAATTCTTACCTCTTACTTGTTCTAGGGCTTTTTTTACAACTCCTGGTCCTGATACCCCAACATTGATAATGGCATCCCCTTCCGTCACGCCATGGAAAGCTCCTGCCATAAATGGATTATCATCTGGCGCATTACAGAAAATCACCAATTTTGCACAGCCAAGAGAGTCTTCCTCTCTGGTAAATTCTGCTGTCTGCAAAACAATTTCTCCCATCAGCTTTACTGCGTCCATATCAATCCCCGTTTTCGTAGAGCCTACGTTAATGGAGCTGCAAACACGTTCCGTCTCGGAAAGGGCCTGAGGAATGGAACGAATCAAAAGCTCATCCCCTTTTGTCATCCCTTTGGAAACCAATGCAGAATACCCACCAATGAAATTGACGCCTACGGTTTTTGCTGCACGATCCAAAGTCTTTGCAAGTGTCACAAAATCCTTTGATGTTTTGCATGCTGATTGCCCAACCAATGCAATTGGCGTTACAGAAATCCGCTTATTTACAATAGGAATACGGTATTTACGCTCAATTTCTGCCCCTGTTTCTACCAAATTTGCAGCCACTTGGGTGATTTTATTATAAATATTTTCGTTGAGAACTCTCAAATCTGAAGCAATACAGTCCAACAGACTAATGCCCAGTGTAATGGTACGGACATCCAGATTTTCCTGCTCTATCATCTTATTGGTTTCATTTACTTCCCAGATATTTATCATCACACTGCTCCTTAAATTCTGTGCATTTTATTAAAAATTTCTTCTCTTTGACATTTAATAGCTACGCCAATCTTCTCTCCTACCTGTTCCAATTCTTCTGCGCATTGGCCAAAAGGCTTGGTAGCCTCTTTCATATCTACAATCATCATCATATTAAAAAAATCCTGTACAATCGTCTGGCTGATATCCAGTACATTGATGTGATTTTCTGCAAGATAAGTACATACTCTGGCGATAATTCCTACCGTATCCTTTCCTACCACCGTAATAATTGTTTTGTCTGCTTTTTTTTCCATATTTTCACTATCCTCCGTTCCACTAAAATTCAATGATATCCGAAACTGTATCGCGTTTTGCCACATGTATTGGAAAATCCTTTGCACGATATTGATTATCTGCCAGATCAATTTCCAAACGCACTGTCTCATATGCAAGCCGTTCATAGTTATTTTCTTTACTCAAGTGCCCGAGAATAACCCCTTTAAAGCCATCGTGAAGCACTTCACTTAAAAGCTGGCCTGACAATTCATTAGACAAATGGCCTTTATCCCCTAAAATCCGCTGTTTTAGGTAGTAAGGATAAGTTCCCACCTGCAGCATATGTACATCATGGTTTGCCTCTAACAGCAGCACATCCAAATGCTGCAGTTTTTCTATTATATAAGGATCAAATTTCCCTAAATCCGTCATAACGGCCATAGATTTTTTCCCTTGCCGCAATACAAAGGCAGTTGGCATTGCGGCATCATGAGAAATAGAAACTGGGCTTATGGTAATATCCCCAATGGTAAAATCCTGATCCGGCTCAATTTCCCGAAACAACCCTTCTGGTATCTCACCAATACTTTTACAATTTAAGATTGCTTTCCAGGTTCCCCTTGTTGCATAAATAGGAATTCCATACCGCCTGGATATCACCCCTAGCCCACTGATATGGTCCGAATGCTCATGGGTAACTAAGATTCCATCTGTCTCCTTTGTGGTGTGCCCAATCTCATTCAGTCCTTCCTCGATTCGTTTTCCGCTGATCCCAGTATCGATCAGCAAGCTCGTAGAATCCGTTCCCGCAAAAATGCAATTTCCACTGCTGCCGCTTGCAACACTGCACAATTTCATATTTCCTAATCCTCCCAGTAAATTTCAATCACATCCCCATACTTTAGAGATGCGGTATAGGAAGGTATTTCACCATTGAGTTTTGTCACAATCGCTCTTCCTTTTCCTGCATTTAAGTCAAAGGATATCGCATCAAAGACATCTACAAATACATAGGAAGATTTTCCTCGCAAGGTAACAGCTGCATTATTTACAATCACCTGAAGGGAAGGAGTTTCTGGCTTAGCCTTCACCGGAGCCGGCTCTGGTTTTTTCCGGATGGTAGGACGAATATCACTTTCCGTAGTCTGCTGAGACTGCAAGAATTTTTCTTCTAATTCTTCCTGTGTGAGCTCCTGTTCCGACACTTCTACCTGTTTCTCTTCTGTTTGGGCGGACTCCGTTTCAGCTAATTGTTCACCCTCTGGCTGTTCCTCTACAGTTTCCGCTTCCGGTATTTTTTCATTTGTTATCTCAGGCTCTAAAGCCTCGATACTTCCTGCTTCCTCATTTACATCTTTTGGAATTGCTGCTTCTTCAACTGTTTCTTTCTCCGTATTCTGTAAAGCCGCATCCTTCACCTCTTGTTCCGCTGATACTGGCTCTTCTGGCTGTCCATAAACACTTTCAATCTCTGATAAGGGCGTCCGATACGAAATCACTTCCCATTCCAATGAAAAATTCTCATAAACCTGAGTATCCAAATCTGCTGGCTTATTATTTACCAAAATTTCGCTGTCCAGATCAATCTCCACATCCATAAACTCCATAATTTGGGCAACCGTATAGAAGCTGCGCATTTCTACCCAGTCATTTTCCTGGATTTCATAATAAGGAGGTTCCAGGCTTCCGTTTACTTCTGCAAATTTCGGACAAGTAATCATCCTTCCATTCACTTCAAAGGTAATTACAACTCTGCCATATTCTTCCAGCTCTTCCAAACGGCAAACAGCGGCTTCTCCTACCGTAGATGGCTCAATCACAATATCACTGTTAGGCTCTAAGGTCGCATTGATACTGGTAATCCTTCCATTGACCCGCACCACCGCTGACTCTCCAGGCTCTCCTCGGACAATCCGTTTTTTGCCATTGACATAAAAATTAATTTCTTTTCCTCTTCTTGGGAAAAGCTGCTCATTGGGGAAACCTGCACGCAATGCTGCATCTACAATCGTCAATTTATTATTGTCATATAATTTAATCCGCTCCCCGTTAAACCGGACAAAAAGAAAATTATTTTTCTGATCATAATAACTAATGCAAATTCCAATTGGCGTTACCAAAAGGGGATCTTTCTTGATTTCCTGCTGCTCAAAATGGATTTCCTGCAGTACTTCCTCTCCTCTTAAAGCTACACGCTCCAAAGGAAGCTCCAATTCAGAAGCCAAATGTTCCACAAACCCATGGACTTTTCCACCGCCGCCTACCACAAAGGTAGCGCTTACCGTATCTCCGCCATTTAATTCTTTAATTTTTGCTGCGATATCTTCTGTAAGGCTAAATACAAGAGGCTGTATCAAATCCCACACTTCTTCGGCGGTAATGGTATGCTTAATCATCATGATATCCTGATATTCGATTTCTTTTTCAGTGGTGGAGCTTAATTTGATGTGTTCCGCTGTCTTAAAGTCTACCAGATAATGCTGTACCAAAAGCTCTGTAATCTCGTCTCCTGCACAGGGAATCATACCATAAGCTATGATACTGCCATCCCTGGTAACCGAAATATCGCTTGTGCCTGCTCCAACATCCACCAAGGCAATATTCAGCATTCGGAAAGTCTCTGGAATTGCCACATTAATAGCGGCAATAGGCTCCAGAGTCAGACTCGCCACCTTAAGTCCTGCAAGCCCTACCGCAGAATAAAGTCCGTCCACAACATCTTCTGGCAAAAACGTAACAATAATATCTGCACTGACCACTTCCGCCTTATGCCCCTCTAGATTAGAAAATACATCTCCATTCAGGTAATATTTTACAACGGAATATCCCACACAATAAAATTTAAAATTTGTATCATTATGTTCATTTAAAATCTGCTGTGCCTTCTCAATTCCCAAAAGATCTAAGGTATGCACATCCTCGCCAGTTACCACAACCTCTTCCTGAAAACTGTATTCTACTGTAGTTGTAACAGTCTTTAATACACGGCCTGCTGCTGCAATACATACTTCATTCAAAGGCATATGGATCTGTTCTTCCAATGCATCTTTAACCTTGCTCACGGTTCTTCCCACCCGGCCGATATCGTGAATCTGCCCATCTAGCATTGAGCGGGTTGCATGTTCCCTGGAAAACTGGGCTATCACATGAAAATCATCTTCTTCCTTATAACCAACCGTACCAACAACATTTCTGGTACCAATATCCAACCCAAATACCAAGGGAACTCCATCTAATTGCTGTTCCATCTTATTCAGCTCTCCTTTATCTTTAATGGCCTGGGCAACCTGGTAATAGGTTTCCTCCCTGGTCCCATTATTATCTATAATTACCTGACAGTGCTTACGGTATTCACTATCTGAAAGCTGGCTTCGGAACATGCTTTCCACTTGTTCTTGGGAATAACCTCTCGAACGCATCAGCCTCTTTTTCCTGATTTCCTCTGCTGTCTGAACATACCACAATTCATCACAAATATCACCATAATTGTCCTCAATCAAAAGAGCTGCTTCCACAATGACATAATCCAGAATCCCCATGCGTTTCTGTTCTGCAATTTGACCTAAAATATATTCTTTTACTGCCGGATGCATCACTTCATTGACCCGTTTTCTCAATTCATCAGAACTAAAAATGGCCGCGGCCAATGCAGAGCGATTCACCGACTCGTCTTCATTGTATACCTCTACTGGAAGAAACTTCAAAAGCTTGCGATAACACTCGCTCCCTGGTTCCATCAGCATTCGTGCTATTTTGTCTGCTATCAAATTTTTTACCTTATAATTCTGTTCCAAATATTCCAAAATGGCGGATTTTCCTGCTCCAACTCCGCCAGTAATTCCAATTACCTGCATATGCCAAAACTCCTTTATTTATTTTTTAATGCGCTTCATACCAGTTTTTACCCTGATTCATATCAATCTCTAATTTTACAGAAAGATTCGCTGCCGCTTCCATTTCTTGTCTCAAAATTGCTTCCACCTGCTGGATTTCCTCTTCCCATGTCTCAATCAGCAGTTCGTCATGAATTTGCAAAATCAACCGGGAACGCAGTCCTTTCTCCTGTAAAGACTCACTAACGCGAATCATTGCAACCTTAATAATATCCGCTGCCGTTCCCTGAATAGGTGAATTCATTGCCACACGCTCTCCAAAAGACCTTTGCATGAAATTGCTGGAGGAAAGCTCCGGCACAGGTCTTCTCCTGCCAAACATGGTAGTGACATATCCCTGGTCTTTTGCCTCCTTCACCTGCCCATCTAAAAATTGCTTCACTCCAGGATAAGTCTCAAAATAAGATTCAATATACTGGGCAGCTTCTTTTTTCGTAATACTCAAATCCTGGCTTAATCCAAAAGAACTGATTCCGTATACAATTCCAAAATTTACAGCCTTTGCATTCCTTCTCTGAAGAGAGGTCACCTCATCAAACGGCACATGAAACACCTGGGACGCCGTCATTCTGTGAATATCCTGTGCCTGCTGATAGGCATGAATGAGATTTTCATCTCCCGACATATGGGCAAGCACCCTCAGCTCAATCTGTGAATAATCCGCATCAATCAGGATACATCCTTCTCTTGGAATAAACACTTTTCGAATCTGTCGTCCCAAATCCATCCGTATGGGAATATTCTGCAGATTTGGCTCTGTACTGCTAAGCCTTCCGGTAGCCGTAATCGTCTGATGAAAGGTGGAACGTATTCGTCCATCCTCATCAATATAATTGGCAAGTCCATCTGCATAGGTGGATTTCAGCTTGGTTAGCTGGCGGTATTCCAAAATTTTCGATACCAGAGGATAATCCCCTGCCAGCTTGTCCAATACATCTGCCGCCGTAGAATATCCCGTCTTGGTTTTCTTCCCATAAGGCATCTTTAGTTTATCAAAGAGAATCACTCCAAGCTGCTTTGGAGAATTGATATTAAATTCCTCACCTGCTTCTTGGTATATCTCCTGCTCCAATTCCAAAATCTTCCCAGAAAGATTCTCTCCGTAAGCTTTCAGCTCGTCTCCGTTTACTTGAACTCCAGCCCGCTCCATCTCATAAAGTGTATACACTAACGGCATCTCTATTTCCTGGTACAACCGCCACATACCAGTACTTTTTAATTTACTTTCCAATCGTTTGGCCACTTGATAAGCAACAATTGCCGAAAAAGCCCCATACTGGAAAAGTTCTGTCCTCTTTTGGGATACTGCCTGGGCAAATGACAATTTTCCCAGCAAATCCGCTCGGGAAGGCACCATCAAATCCAAATATTCCTTCGCAACATTGTCATAAGTATAATCATTTTTCAGAGGATTTAGGAGGTAAGCGCTAATTAATACATCTACAACTTTTGTTCTGTTTTCCCGTTCTATTGGAAGCCAGGGAAGCTGGGATTTCAAATCAAAAGTCGCTGCTGACTTTACGGTTTGCAAAAGCTGTAAAAACTGCTGGGTCAGCCAATCGCCAGTTAAATTCTCTCCCACCCATATAAAAAATACTTTTTCTTCTTCAAACGCAAGGGCAAGCCCCAAAATTTCTTCTGCTCTGCCTGCTTTTCCCCTGTTGTCATCCTTAAAGAAGGTTTCCAGTGTTATCTGACCTTCCTGCTCTGCCAGCCCAGACTCTGCGAGAAGAGTAAATCCCACATGCTTTGCCTGCTTCGCTTCTTTTAATATCTTCTCCGCCTCTTTTGCCTTTGTAATCTCTTTCAAATATTGCTCCACAGGGGCCTTTGGCGCTTCCACTTGAAAACGGCTCAGCATATTTTTAAATTCCAATTTTTTCATCCACACATATGCTTCTGGCGTAAATAAATCACCCAACACTGCCTGCTCCAAATGATATTCTATGGGAACATCCGTTACAATTGTGGCAAGAGTTTTACTCATCTGAGCAGATTCATAATATTCCCGCAAATTATTCTGGGCCCTTTTTGGCTTAATCTCATCCACATGTTCATATGCACATTCAATACTTCCATAAGCTGCAATCAACGCTGTGGCTGTTTTCTCACCAATTCCCGGTACGCCTGGAATATTATCTGCAGCATCTCCCATCAACGCTTTCACATCTATAAATTCTTTGGGCGTTACCTGATATTTTTCTTTTACATCTGCTGCATAATAATCTTCAATTTCCGTCCCTGTACGCTTTGTCTTGGGAATACGTATCTTAATACGCTCACTGGCAAGCTGCAGCAAATCCCTGTCACCGGATACCAGAGATACCAAAAGCCCCTCCGTCTCACTGCGCACCGCAAGAGTTCCCAAAATATCATCCGCCTCGTATCCCTCCTGCTCCACAATCGCAACTCCCATAGACTGTAAAACTTCTTTTATTACTGGAACCTGCTGCCTTAATTCTTCCGCCATTGGTTTCCTGGTTCCCTTATAGGCGTCGTACATCTTATGCCGGAACGTGGGAGCATGCACGTCAAAAGCCACCGTGAGGTAATCCGGCTTTTCTTCTTCCAGTATCCGAAACAGGATATTTAAAAATCCATATACTGCGTTGGTGTGAAGCCCTTCTGCATTCGTTAAATCTGGTATCCCAAAAAAAGCCCGATTCAGAATACTATGCCCGTCAATCAAAACTATTTTTTTACTCATAAAATGATTCCTTCTATTATTTTTTTCTGTATTTTATCCATCTCTTTACGGATTTCTTTTCGGCTATTCACCCATAATCATTTCTATTTTACACCATATGCACCAGATTTAAAAGTTATAAATTCATGAAAAATTAAAAATATACCAACACCCACCTCTATGAATTTCGAATAAATTGTCAAAAAAATATATTTCTTTACGTTTTTTGGAGAATATGTTATAGTTTCAGTAATAATAAAGAGGTAAAGACATTGAATAAATTAAATGATATATTGAAACGAATTCTCACTGGAGAATTTCCAGTTACAAACAATATAAAATACTATATTGTCATTTACTCCCTTGCGGCTGTCCATGCCATATTTATATTCTTTTTTTTGTTTATAAGAATTTTTCCCATGGCAATATATAACTTGCTAAGCGCTGTAACTTATCTTAGCTGCAAAAAAATACTGCAAAAAGAAAATTATCCTTTTATTTATTATATTACCTGCGGAGAGATTATTTTAAATACGCTTTTCACAACGCTGACGATTGGCTGGGAAAGCGGCTTTTCCTTATTTTTACTTGCTCTCGTGGCTGCTGGTTTTTATATTTCTTATACCTTCCCTCGGCGCAAGATTTCAAGCCCTTTCATCTGCGGCATCCTTGCCTCCGTCACTTATTTTTGCAGCTATTTCGTAGGACAAACCATTACGCCCTTGTATCCGATGACAGACAAATGGATCTTTCAGGTTCTCTATGTGTTTAATTCGGTTTGTACCCTGGCATTTATTACGGTTTTCTCCATATTATTTATGGTAGACATTCGTGTGTCCCAGAATAAGCTGTTTGAGGAAAATAAAATGCTTGGGCAGATTGCCGGCATTGACGCACTTACTGGATTGTATAACCGTTGGAGCATGGAAAATTTCCTTTCGGATGCTTTTGCAACAGAGCGCCCTTTCTGCCTGATCATGTGCGACATTGATGACTTTAAAAAAGTGAATGATACTTATGGACATGAATGTGGTGATGAAGTACTCAAAGACATTGCCAAAATTATCAAAAACCACGTGCCAGAAGGCAGCTATGTATGCCGTTGGGGTGGAGAAGAATTTTTAATCCTTTTAAATGAATACAGCTTGGATGAGTCTGCTACACTTGCAAATAAGATCCGCTGTTTTATTGCAGAGCACCATTCCGTATTCCAGAATCTTCAAATTCCTCACACCATAACCATGGGAATTGCCCATCATCATAAAACCCAGACCATAGAATCCACCATTGCCAAAGCCGATATGAAATTATACATCGGGAAACGTAATGGGAAAAATATCGTCATTACATAAGAAACTAAAACAAATCGTCCAAGTCCCTCATAAATGAGGAACTTGGACGATTTACTGCGCCGAGTGCGGCCACTCAGTGATTCTTCTATTCGTACGAGTGTACATATTACTTTGAACTTTTCTTTAGATTTCTCTTGTATAAATTTTAAGCCACTCTCGTTCTTCTTCTGTCAAAAAGGGGGAAATCTTCTCATATACCATTTTGTGATAATCATTGAGCAGTTTCCGCTCTGTGCCAGTCATCTCTTCTGGGATAATTGCATCCAAATCAATAGGCGCATAGGTAATTGTTTCAAACTCCATAAACTGCCCATATTCATTTTTTTCAGCTTTTTTACAGATAATTTCATTTTCTGTACGGATTCCGTACTTTCCTTCCAGATAAACTCCTGGTTCATCCGTAGTAACCATGCCTTCCTCCAGTACACAGCTATCCCCCCGCTCCGGTACAATTTTCCATCGGAATCCATTCGGCCCTTCATGGACATTTAAAAGATAGCCAATTCCGTGACCCGTACCACATTTATAATCCAAGCCAAGGTTCCATAAGGGACCTCTAGACAAAATATCCAGATTCAATCCCCTGCAGCCATACAAAAATTTTGCTGCTGCAAGGTTCAAATTAGAACGGCATACGGTAGTAAAATGAAATTTTTCTTCTGTTGTCAAGTCCCCAAGAGCCATCGTTCTAGTAATATCTGTACTTCCATCCAGATAATGCCCACCAGAATCCACCAATAGAAATCCTTCCGGTTTCAGCTCGGCATCTGATTCAGGGGTAGCTGTATAATGCATCATTGCAGCATTGGCCCCATATGCGCTAATGGTGTCAAAGCTCAAATCTACAAATAAGTCCTGCTCTTTCCTACGGTCTTCTAAATAATCAGAAGCAGATATCTCCGTTATCTCCATTTTACCGATATTGGTCTTTAACCAATACATAAATTTTGTAAAAGCAACTCCATCTTTGACATGGGCATTACGGATATTTGCAAGCTCTATTTCATTTTTCACTGCTTTCATTAATTCCGTGGGATTTGCTTCCTGCACCACTTTTACCTTGGAATTCAAGTTATGGAGAATACGATAATTTACAATATTCTTATCCAGTAAAACAGTTTCCTCCTCTGGAATTTCCTCTGCATAGCTATAAATTTCTTCATAGGGCCGAATCGTGATCTGATTCTCCTGACAATAATTCTGCAATTTTTCATCTAATACTTCCCCATGAATAAACCAGAAACACTCCTTCTTTGTGACTACTGCAAAAGACAACACTACTGGAACATGAGCGATATCGCCGCCCCGAATGTTAAATAGCCATGCAATATCATACAAAGATGTAAGAATATGGATTCCTGCTTGTTTTTCTGCCATTTTTTCCCGTACTCTCTTTAATTTGCTCTCTGTACTTTCCCCGGCATATTTTTCTTCCAAAATATAAACTGGATTTTGGGGAAGCTCTGGCCGCTCTTTCCATATGATTCCTACCAAATCCTCTGCTACAAAAACACTTCCTTGCTTGTCCCTGGCAGTCTTTTCATAATCCTCGCCATCTTTGGCATTCATCACACGCCCATCAAATCCCAGGCATCCTCCCTCGGGCAAATTCTTTTCCACATACTCTTTTACCGTTGGTACCCCTTCTTCTCCCATTCGGTACAAGGTCACTGGACTTCCCTCTAACTGCCTCTCTGCCTGAATAAAGTATCTGCCATCTGCCCAAAGTCCTGCTTCACTTTTTGTCACAACTGCAGTTCCTGCTGAGCCTGTAAAACCTGTGAGATATTTTCTGGCTTTAAAGTAATCTCCCACATACTCTGATTCATGAAAATCAGAGGTAGGTACAATATACATATCAATCTTTCTCTTCTGCATCTCTGTCCTGAGCGCTTCGATCCTATCTACCACCATTGGTATCCTCCTTTTAACTTCCATTTTCTCATTGTCAATCACAAAACTCATATATTGTAAAAATGAATTCACCTGCTTTTATATTATCATGTTCCGAAAGTTCATTCAATGTAGAAATATAAATATAAAAAAATTTAAAAAAGTACTTGCTTTTTTTTCTTGTATATGGTAACATATGGTTTGTTCGGGTGAGCAATTACTTTTCAGAAAGTAATTGCATGCTGAAAGATGCCGGCGTGTCGGAATGGCAGACGAGGCAGACTCAAAATCTGTTGTGGGCAACCACGTGCGGGTTCAAGTCCCGCTGCCGGCATTCCTTATAGATGCTGAATTCCTTAGAACATAAGGGGTTTGGCATTTTTTATTCTATAGGAAAGACCTTGTCACGCTAATGCATGAAAGTATCTTCCCTATAGAATAAACTAGCTCTTATCGCACTGCAGCAGGTATGAAACCTGTCGCAAAGCGACATTCCGCATGGGATATGAAATCACAGAACGTACAATGGATCAGGAAGGACAGTTTCGCATTGAACTGAAAACGGACATAAATCTCGAACTTCTGTCATCCGGGAAATTCCAGACAGACGAGTTGGCGCTGGAGCTCGCCATACTGTCTTATAACATGCTACTAATCTGAAGGAGCATTCCTTTTTCACTGACTGTCCTACAGTTCTGGTTGAAGCTGATTATAAGTTCCTTCTTCAATTAATATTACCCGTTCCAAAGTAAAAACTTGAATATTTTTTATTCCATTTAAGACATGGTCTATATATTCATCATTAAAATAATCCAAAATTATTTCACACATTTCTTTTTTATTGCATTGATTGTCATTGCTTTTATAAGAATATATCAACCTATCTTGCAATTCTGTATCCATTTCCAGATATATAGGGAACCCCAATACTAGACAAAACAACGTTGTTTAAATTAGAAGTCATAGCCAATACATTTTGTATCCAACTTTCGCCAAAAATACTCATGCACATTGTTCTTAAGCTTGAAATACACTTTGATATTGTTTGTGCCTCGCACAGCTTCAAATTATAAAGCGGCATAACAGCATCTTTTAAACTATTGATACTTGATTGCATTTTCAAATAATCCACGGATCTTGATATCTCTTTTAAATGATACTCGTTTACACTATTTTGAATACGAATAATGCCAGTATACATATATAATCTCCCCTTAACAAAAGCAAACAACTGTCCATAGAATTAAAAATAAGTTTATCACAACTCTCATCTATTTGTAACTATATTTTGTGTCTATTATTCATATTTCTTTGCATACCTACTAAATATAGAAATAATTCTTTTTTCAACCTTACATATAATATATTTCCTATGTGTTTACTGGATTATCATGCCAAAAAATAATATCCAACATACGATATGTCGAACCATATACCGAACTTTTTTCGTAACATGCAGACTGCTGCATGGTTATTCCCTTCTATCCCTTCAATACCTTTGAGATTTCCAAAGAAAAATTTCTTCCACCTGTATATTCCTATGAATTGTGGGAAAACTATACTCTATCTACAAATATGGAGTGATAAAAATGAAAATTATGCTGAATCAAGTTTTAGAAAACAAAGGAATTTCCCAAAATAAAATAGCAAAAGATACTGGAATCTCAACAACCACACTGAGAAACCTAAACCACAACAGAACTACCAGAATCAGCTTTGACATATTAGAAAAAATCTGTATTTATCTGGATTGTGGAGTGGAAGATATTCTTTGTTTAGAGAAGGATGTAGAATAGGAATATCAAGAAATCCTGGAAACTTGAAATTTGCAGACAATATGTGGTTGTAATACAAAGGAGTTGCCGCTTGAAATCCGAAAGCACTGAGCTGATAAATGGCGTTTTCAATTTGAAACGATATCAGCGTACATAATCCTCTTCCTTTCTTAAACTTTATTATTTTCAGACATAAATCCTGGCGTTTTGCCACCTAATTTTCCACTCTTTTCAGGAAAAACCTTGCCAAATGCAAATTATGTGTTAAAATACAGTAGATTACGCAAGAAAGAAGGATTAATTTATGAAAATGAAACGAGAGGATATCCGCAACATTGCTATTATCGCCCACGTAGACCATGGCAAAACCACACTGGTGGACGAGCTGCTCAAACAAAGTGGTGTATTCCGCGCCAATCAGGAAGTGCAGGAGCGTGTGATGGATTCCAATGATATTGAAAGAGAACGGGGAATTACCATACTTTCCAAGAACACCGCCGTTTTTTATAAGGATACTAAAATCAATATTATCGACACCCCGGGCCATGCAGATTTCGGCGGAGAAGTAGAACGGGTATTGAAAATGGTAAACGGAGTTGTCCTTGTAGTGGACGCCTTTGAAGGGGCCATGCCTCAGACAAAATTTGTACTGATGAAAGCCCTTGCGCTGAACCTGCCAGTCATAGTCTGCATCAACAAAATTGACCGGCCTGAAGCCAGACCTGATGAAGTAATTGACGAGGTACTGGAATTGTTTATGGATTTGGATGCCTCCGACGAGCAGTTAGATTGTCCGTTCCTCTATGCTTCCGCCCGGGACGGTTATGCAGTCAAAGATTTAAAAGATGAAAAGAAAGATATGACCGCATTATTCGAAACCATACTGGAATATATCCCTGCGCCGGAAGGGGACCCAAAAGCAAACACTCAGGTATTAATCAGCACCATTGATTACAACGAATATGTAGGACGTATCGGTATTGGAAAAGTGGACAACGGATGCCTGAAAATCAATCAGGAAGCTGTAGTGGTAAACCACCATGAACCAGACAAACTACAAAAAGTACGCATCAGCAAAATGTATGAATTTGACGGATTGAATAAGGTAGATGTTACAGAGGCAAATATAGGCTCCATTGTAGCCATTTCTGGTATTGCAGACATTCACATCGGTGACACCATCTGCGCCCCAGAAGCCCCCTGTGCCATTGATTTCCAAAAAATCTCCGATCCTACCATTTCTATGAATTTTATTGTAAATGACAGTCCTCTTGCTGGCCAGGAAGGAAAATTTGTTACTTCCCGACATATCAGGGACCGCCTATTTCGGGAATTGAACACTGATGTCTCCCTGCGAGTAGAAGAAACCGACAGCCCAGACAGCTTAAAGGTTTCCGGTCGAGGTGAATTACATCTATCTGTCTTAATCGAAAATATGCGTCGGGAAGGCTACGAATTCGCAGTAAGCAAAGCAGAGGTTTTATACCATAATGATGAAAATGGAAAGAAACTGGAGCCTATGGAACTGGCTTATGTGGATGTACCGGATGAATTTACGGGAGCTGTCATTGAAAAATTAAGTCAGCGAAAGGGAGAACTCCGAAACATGGGCCCAATCAGCGGCGGATACACCCGTCTGGAATTTAACATTCCCTCCCGGGGTCTAATCGGCTACCGCAGCGAATTTTTGACAGATACCAGAGGCAACGGTATCATCAACACTATTTTTCATGGATATGAGCCTTATAAAGGAGATATTGCTTATCGGAAGCAAGGCTCTCTGATTGCTTTTGAATCTGGAGAAGCTGTCACCTACGGACTATTCAGCGCCCAGGACCGGGGAACTCTCTTTATCAGCCCTGGAGAAAAGGTATATGCTGGCATGGTCATCGGCCAGAGCGCCAAGCCAGAAGATATTGAGTTGAATGTCTGCAAGAAAAAGCATCTGACAAATACACGTTCCTCCAGTGCAGACGAAGCCTTAACATTAACACCACCAAAAATCCTTAGTCTGGAACAAGCATTAGAATTTATTGAAACGGACGAGCTTTTGGAGGTTACTCCCAGTAATCTTCGCATCCGCAAACGGATTTTAGATCCCACCCTGCGCAAACGTGCCGCCCTGCGGAAATAACCCTTCGGCTGTGAAACAAAGAGGTTGTCGCATGAAAAGTCAATGCGGCAACCTCTTTGCCTTGCCAGGTACGCTCACCGAGTCCTTTTCCATTGGCTCTCCCCAGAAACGGTCATGGGTGGTAATATTTTTCTGTTTTCTATCTGGATTTTACTTTCATCCGGTTAGCCAAAAGTCCTGCCGAGAAAAAAGCCAGGGCAAACATCAGCACCATGAGAAAGGATTGATACACCTTCCCACACTCTGAAAAAGACGTCACCTTTTGAATATGCTGATTTGCTGTCACATACCAGTAAGAAGGCACAAATTTTGCAGCCCTTCTTGCGCCTTCCTCCATCATATCCAGAGATACAAACACACCGCCCAGAAAACTAAACCCCAATCCAAACACATTACTCATAATATTCAAGGTTGCTGCATTTTTCGCAAACTGCACAGAAAACCAAGCCACACTCAGGGCACAAATACCAAATAAGAATGCATTGGCAGCGTTTAAAAATCCCTGTAAGGTAAACATATATTCTCTCATCATCAAACATGCCATTGCCATAAAAACAATATACACAATCAGCATATACATCATACAACCCAAAAAAATCTGCATATTTTGTTTCAAAAAAGACGTCGAAGAACATTTATTTCTGGCAGCTAAATCCTTTTCCCGAAAAGGCTTCATAGAGGCTCCCACCCCAAGTATCATCATTACCAGGAACACATAGGGGATATATTGAAAGAAATAAAAACCATCCGGTAATCCCTGGCTGTTGTCTTTTTCCAAAAACTCTACCTTGGACTTCTGCTCCAAATCCTGAAGGCTCCATGTAACTGCCTGTTCTATATCACATCCTGCTTTCTGATACATAGAAACAGTTTTTAGAAAATTTTGAATTTCATTTTCTATCAGATACGCGCTGCTGCTTCCTGGCACCTTGGTTCCCTGGAGGGACCCTTCCCATTCTCCTGCCTGGAATTTTTCAGTAAAATCCTCTGGGATTAACAACACATAATCCATTTCCTGATAATAGATGGCATCCTGCAAATCCTCTTTTTCCTCTGGCACATCCACAAGCTGATTTCTGGATTCCAAATATTTTTCCAGATTTTTCCCAAGGCTTCCGGTATCCTTATTTTTTACACCAATATCCAAAGAAATTCCAGAAAAATCCGTTTTTTTATCTTCCTGCAATACACTGCTTGCCAGCAGGGTAATTCCCAAGTAAATAAAAACATACATCAAAAGCGACGTCTTATTTTTATACAATATTCGAAAAAAAGCTTTAAATACTTGCATATCGTTCCCTCCTTACCACAACAAAGGACCCCACAGCCAATATTAAAATCAAGATCGCCATTGTCCCCATATTTTCCAGATACCGCCCATAGGTATCATAAATATTCAAACTGTAAAATGACTTTACAATCAGTGATGATGGATTAATATGGGAAAATACTGGAACATAGCGATCTATTAATCGTTGCATTCCATCGGCCATGAGACCACTGAAAAAGCAGGATACCATCATAATCAAAATGCAAAGAGCCTCTTTCGCATTGTATGGCAGCCTGACAGCCACACCCACAAAAAATCCTAGGAAAATTCCCAGCAAGGTCCCTACAAAAATTGTCAACAGCAAAAATCCCCATTGATCCCCAATTGGTACATGCAGCACAAACATTAGATAGCAAACGGAAAATACCACATATAAAAACTGAAGGCTAATATTTGCTGCCAAATCTGGCCAGAGCACCCGAAATCGGCTGACCCCTGCAATCACTCTCCTTGCTGCCAATGCACTGAGATTTGCTTTAAATTTCATGGCGCATGCCAGCCCTGTGGTAGTTCCCATTAGGCAGTTCATAGCAATCAGGGAATAAAAATAATTCAGCATATCATTATTGGATGCTGCTCCTATGCTACTTTCTTCCAGATATTCAATCTCTTCTTCCACAAGGGCTGCCGCTGCCTGAATTCCTTGTGGATACTCTTTTCCAATGGTAAGTAAGGTAGCGTAGGTGCGCTCATATTGCTCCAAAATTGAACTTAAAATACTTTGATTTATATCTTGTTCCTGTACAACCAAGGAAATTTCTGTTTCTGTCTGTTTTACCGCCTCATTATAAAAAATTCCTTCCACTTTTTCCTCACGCAAAAGCTGTTCTGCTTCATCTTTTTCCACAGTCTGTACCTGAACCAGATCATTGTCAGTTTCCAAGGTTTTCAATAACTGGGCAAAATTTTCGTCCGCCCCCTCTTCCTCTACATATGCCACTGGAATCTTATGAAACAACACTTCCTTTTCTGTATAGCTTCCAAAAGCAATCTGAAACAGACTTCCCAGAATAATGGGAAATATCAAGTTCCAGAATATAAACAGCCGTTCCCGCGCGGAACATAGCAGGCTATATTTATATAATCTAAAAAACATAACTTTCCTCCTCTATGAATTTCCAAATTTTCCTTATGCGGTCTAGACAGAATCCCGCAACTCTTTTCCCGTAATCTCTAAAAATACATCATTTAAAGTGGGAAGCTCGGAATACACCCTGCCAAATCCAATTTCCCGACTGTTAAAATAATCCAGGATATGCACCAGATTATGCTTTCCTCCGCTGCACCAAATTTCCAACATTCCTTCCTGATAGTTTACCTGATACACATGGCGCAATTCTTTGATTTCCGCAATCTGAAAGGGCTGTAGATTCCATACTTCCAGATGAATCTTCTCCCCCATTTTTATCATGGACTTCAATTCTTCTTTTGTTCCAGACGCAACACATCTTCCCTTATCCAAAATAGCAATCTGACTGCAAATCTGCTCCACTTCTTCCATATAGTGAGAGGTATAGATGATGGTTGCTCCCTGCTGGTTCAATTTTTGAATTCCTTCCAAAATGCGGTTCCTGCTCTGAGGGTCTACGGCTACGGTAGGTTCATCCATAATAATCAGCTTAGGCTTATGGGCAATACCGCAGGCAATATTCAGCCTTCGAAGCAAACCTCCTGATAACTTTTTCGGATAAAAGTTCCGAAAATCCTCCAATCCTGAAAACACGATTGCCTCTTCCACATATTTTTTTCTGGTTCTTTTGTCTTGGATATAAAGACCACAGAAATAATCAATATTTTCCTGTACCGTCAATTCCTCAAATACTGCCACATTCTGCAATACCACACCAATCTGTTTTTTTATCTCATAACTATCCGGTTGGATCTCTTCCCCAAATACTTTTACGCTTCCCTTATCAAAATGTAATAAAGCCAAAATACAGTTAATGGCTGTGGTTTTTCCAGAACCATTTGGACCCAAAAGCCCAAATATTTCTCCTTCTTCTACCGTAAGATTCAAGTGATCCAGTGCAATCAATTCTTTGTACCGCTTCACCAGGTTTTCTATCTCTACCACTTTTTTTCCCATTGACACTTCCTCCATGATCCTTTTGCTTCGTATCACAAAATAATTTCATTTTGCAGGAGTACCTGCTTTCTATTGATTATTTTAACAAATTTTTGCAAGATACAATAGTGAACCATGTCACCTCCTGCCATGACAAATGTCATCTTTTTTCCACTTCCCTATGAAAAAAAGAATCCATATAGTATAATATTTAGGAACATCCTATAGACAAAATACATCTATTTTACATACCCTAAAATAATGAAAGGAACTTTCTATGACTTCTTTATTAGATAAATTGATTCTTTTTATTGGCTGCACCCTGCTTTTATATTTGGGATGGCATCAATCCGTCTCCCTCTTTTTACTGGCATTCCTCACTGCCGTTACCTTCATCTGCCTTTGCAGTTACTGTAACCTGGATTGTCTGCTAGAAAAGCAGCTCTCCTCCCACACCCGTTTTTACCTTGCAGGTTTATGGCTGTCATTGGCAGGACTCAGTCTCCTTCACCCTGCTTTCGGCTGTTTTCTGCCCCTGCTTTTCTATGAACTGACAGTTTCTTTCCGGCATAATGTTATCTTTGCTGTCTGCCTGCTGCCGCTTCTTTCTTTTCAAAAAGAACCTGTCTTTTATTGTCAGACTGTACTTGTTCTCTTTGTGATCGCCTGGATTTTTGCACACAAAACTGCAAAGCTTCTGGAATTAGAGCGAGAGTTTCGGCTCTTACGGGATTCTTCCAGAGAATACCACCTGTATCTCCAACAGAAAAATAAGAATCTCATTGAGAAGCAGAATGATGAAATACACATTGCCACTTTAAAAGAACGCAATCGAATTGCAAGAGAAATTCATGATAATGTGGGGCATATGCTTTCCCGTTCTCTCCTTCAGGCAGGCGCCTTATCTGCCATCAACCAACAGGAAAATATGCAGCAGCCCCTCAACGATTTAAAACATACACTGTCCCTTGCCATGACTTCTGTTCGGGAAAGCGTTCACGACCTTCACAACGACTCCATTAACTTAAAGGCCTCTGTCTCTGATCTGATTTCTGAATTTTCCAATTACAGTATCAGTTTAGATTATGACATGGGTCCCTTCCTTCCCTCCGAGGTAAAATACTGCTTTATTTCTATTGTAAAAGAAGCATTATCCAACATCGCCCGTCACAGCAACGGTACAGAAATCTCCATTGTACTGAGAGAGCACCCCAGATTGTATCAGCTTATGATAAAGGACAATGGCACAAATGCAAAAACAGACAATCCTGGTATGGGAATTTTAAATATGAAAGAGCGAGTGAAAAATCTCAATGGAAATTTCTCAATTTCTACCGAACAGGGATTTCAGATTTTTGTCTCCCTGCCTCACATGACAAAATAGAAAGGAATTTTTATGAATATTATAATTGTAGATGATGACCCATATGTTTCCCTATCTCTGAAAACAATTTTGGAGGTTTCTGGAGAAATCAAGGTTCTAGAAATAGGAAAAAATGGAAAAGAAGCCATTGCCCTCTATGAAAAATACCATCCGCAAATCCTTCTTATGGACATTCGCATGGATGAAATGACTGGTATAGAAGCTGCAAAAATTATTCTGGAACATGACCAGGAAGCCAAAATTCTCTTCCTAACTACATTTTTGGATGATGAATATATTGTTCAGTCATTAAAATTGGGTGCAAAAGGCTATATTTTAAAACAAGATTTTGAGAGCCTGGCGCCTGCGTTAAAAGCAGTAGCAAAAGGGCAGAATGTATTTGGAAATGAAATTATCACACGGCTGCCGAATTTCCTTTCCCAGACCAGCCATTCCAATTATGACTACTCTGCCAAAGGAATTACAAATAAAGAGCTGGAAATTATTGAACTGGTAGCTCAGGGTTTCAGCAACCGAGAAATTGCTGGACACCTTTATCTAAGTGAAGGAACCGTCCGAAATTATCTAAGCTCCATTTTAGAAAAACTGGAACTGCGTGACCGGACACAGCTTGCAGTGTTCTATTATAAAAGCTAATGCTTTTATAATAGAACACTGCTATACCCGTCCTTTTGTTCTCTTACCTTGCGCCAACCAGACCTTTTATCTTACTGGTTCTCTCTGTTTTGCCTGAGCGAAGTAACAAATAGATAAAGCCTGCAACCAAAATCAATGCCACGACGGTTCCCAATCCAAAAGTTCCAACCGTTACCCAGGTTCCAATCTGATAAATGCAAAGCGCTGTCACATAAGCCAATAAACACTGATATCCAATGGCAAACCAGAACCATCTTCCCTGATTCATCTCCCGCCTGATGGCTCCCATAGCTGCAAAGCAAGGGGCACACAACAGATTAAATACCAGAAAGGAATAAGCAGCAGCCGCTGACATATGTTCTGCCAAAGCGCCCCAAATTTCCGTTCCATCCTCTGCCACCTCTGCAAATCCAAAGAGGATTCCAAAGGTTCCTACTACATTTTCTTTTGCTACAAGCCCTGTGATAGCTGCAACTGCAGACTTCCAATCTCCCCAGCCAAGAGGAAGAAAGAGCCATGCGAATAGATTTCCAATGGAAGCCAAAATACTATGGTCAATTTCCATGCTATCCAACATTCGAAACTGTCCATCCACCCATCCAAAATAAGTGGTAAACCATATGAAAATAGTGGATAACAGGATAATCGTTCCTGCCTTTTTTATAAAGGACCATCCACGCTCCCACATACTTCTCAATACATTCCCAACCGTAGGCATATGATAGGCTGGAAGCTCCATAACAAAAGGCGCTGGATCTCCTGCAAACCTCTTTGTCTTCTTTAAAATAATGCCAGAACAAATCACTGCCCCAATTCCCACAAAAAACGCACTCCAGGATACCCACCATGCATTGCCGAAAAATGCACCTGCAATCAATGCAATAATTGGCAATTTTGCTCCACATGGAATAAATGTGGTGGTCATAATCGTCATTTTCCGATCTCTGTCATTTTCTATGGTTCGAGAAGCCATAATCCCTGGTACGCTGCAGCCTGTTCCAATCAGCATGGGAATAAATGATTTTCCAGAAAGGCTAAATTTGCGAAAAATCCTATCCATAATAAATGCTGCTCTTGCCATATATCCACATGCTTCTAAAAATGCCAAAAAAATAAACAACACCAACATCTGAGGCACAAATCCCAGCACCGCGCCAACACCTGCTACCATACCATCCACTACCAATCCCTGCAGCCAGTCTGCACAATCAATGGCTTTTAGTCCATTGGAGAACAATTCCGGAATGCCAGGCACATGAATGTTCTCCATACCAAACAAATCAAAGCCTTCTCCAAACACTCCGTCATTCATCCAGTCTGTTGCCCAAGTTCCTACGGTAGTCACAGAAACATAATACACAATTGCCATAATTGCCGCAAAGATGGGAAGGGCAAGTATCCGGTTGGTCACAATTTTATCAATCTTATCGGAAACGGTGATTTTTTCTTTCTGCCGTCTGGTATAGCAATCCTCTATGATAGAAGATATATATCCATACCGCTCATTGGTAATGATACTCTCTACATCATCCTCCATTTCCTCTTCCATGGCTGCAATTTCAGCAGCGATGTCAGGCGCCTCTTTCATTTGTTCTATTATTTTTTCATCCCTCTCCAACAGCTTAATGGCAAAAAACCGCCTCTGTTCCTTGGATATTTCCGCCCCTAATTTCCCCTCTACAGCTTCTATCCTTTCCTCTACCTTCTTGGAAAACTCATGTACTGTTTTTGTTGCTCCCTGATCCTTGGCAGCTCCTATTGCGGCTTCTGCCGCTTCATTCACTCCTATGCCTTTTAAGGCTGAAATTTTCACTACTGGGCAGCCTAATTTTTCACTAAGCTCACGGATATGTATCTCATCGCCATTTTTTGTAACCACATCTATCATGTTCACAGCTACCACCACTGGAATTCCTAATTCCATCAGTTGAGTGGAAAGATAAAGATTTCGTTCCAAATTAGTCCCATCCACAATATTTAAAATAACGTCAGGGCGTTCTGCAATCAGATAATTTCTGGCAACCACTTCCTCCAGGGTATAAGGAGATAAGGAATAGATTCCTGGCAAATCCACAATGGAAACATCCCTATTCCCTTTTAACCTCCCTTCTTTTTTCTCAACAGTAACCCCAGGCCAATTTCCTACAAACTGATTGGAACCTGTCAATCCGTTGAATAACGTTGTTTTCCCACAATTAGGATTCCCTGCTAATGCTATTTTCACCGACATTTCACAACTCCTATCCGCCTTTCGGCATTTTTGTTCTAATTAACTCACTATAATTAGTTATTTCTAACCTATACTGAAAAAAATTTTGTTACTCTACCCCTATCATCTCTGCATCTGCTCTTCGCAAGGATAATTCATACCCTCGCACGGTAACTTCCATTGGGTCTCCAAGGGGTGCAACCTTCCTTACAAAAATCTCTACCCCCTTCGTAATTCCCATATCCATAATCCTACGCTTCACCGGACCCTCCCCATACAATTTTGTAACTTTCACTGTTTTCCCACAGGGAATCTGCTTCAATGTACTCATACTCTTTCCTTCCTTAAATCATTATTTTATTTGCCATATCCTTATTGATGGCAACTCTTGATTCTCTCACTTTTACAATAAGACTACCTCTAATCTGGGACACAACAATTACCTCTCCACCAATTACAAACCCCAGATTCTCTAAAAATTTTTTGGTTTCCTGTTTTCCGCCAACTTTTTTTATAGTGTTCACAATTCCTGTTCCTGCCATTGTTAAGGGCATTCTCATCACTTCCTTTTTCCAAAGTTTTCTTTTTGATAATGGTTCTCATTTATCTTTTTAGTTAGTATATACTAACATGAGTCTGTTGTCAATAACTTTTTTCAGCTTATTTCAAAAGAAGTAACAGTTCAGCCCTTTCAGCTCTAAAATAGAGCTTTATTCAAAGGATTTTCATACTGACAGTATAAAAATATGGATGGGTATTTCCATATTTGAGACAAATTTTCCTGCTTTCCCTTCCAAGAAAGGAAACATTCGGTGGATTTCTTGTATAGCATCCTTCCATCCCTGGAACTGGAAATACTAGAAATCCAACCGCGTTTCCTTGTGGAAGGGAAAGCAGGAAAATTTGTAAAAAACAATAGAAGTTCCCATCCATATTTTTATTCTTGCATCGAAGAATCCTTTGAATAAAGCAATGTAGAAAGCTGAAAGGGCTGAACTGTTATCAAAAGAAAACTTTTTATTTGCCATTTTCTCTTATATTGAGTATACTTGTCTTATACAAATATTTTGCTTTGCTGCGCCGAGTGCGGTCACACAGTGACATTTTTCATCTGGTATGAAATTGGACGTGGCGTGGTAGGAGGTTGATTATGAAAAACAATGAATCCGCTGAAAATTATTTAGAAACAATCCTGATTTTAAGTCAAAGGCTGCCCGTAGTCCGCTCCATCGATGTTGCAGTAGAAATGGGATTTAAAAAATCCAGTGTCAGTGTAGCCATGAAAAACCTGCGAGAGAAAAACCATATCACCGTTTCTCCAGCAGGATATATTACCCTAACAGAATCTGGAAAAGAAATTGCAGAAATGATCTATGAACGCCATAATTTTCTTTCTGGCTGGCTGATAAGCCTGGGTGTGGACGAAAAAATTGCGGCAGAGGATGCCTGCCGCATGGAACATGTCATCAGCCGTGAAAGCTTTGCAGCGATCAAAAAGTCAGTAGCAGATGATTTTTCTTTTTAAAAAGGGCAAGACCTTTTGAACAAGTAACTATATTAGTGCGACAGCCCCTTTATTTTTTTGTTTTCACTGATTTTACTTTTGACCACTTGGAATACAGATTGGTTGTTTTTCCATTTACCTTCACTTTTTTATAGGTACGAATCCTGACATAATATTTCTTATTTGCCTTCCGCTTTGAAATTGTTTTGGTAGTGGTCTTATTATTTTTTACCATTGTGGTCTTCGTGGATTTCTTTGCAAATTTACTGCTGGTAGAATATTGTATCTCATACCCTGTAGTTTGCTTGTTCTGCCTTTTCCAGCTTATGGTAAACCCTCTTTTTTTCGCCTTCAGCCTGGACAAGCTGGTTTCTTTTGGCTGAATGGTAAAATACTTCTTCTGACTGCCACTGTAATTTCCGCTGAAATAAATGGTTACTTTCCCCTGCCCCACATTCTCATTCTCCTGATAAATCACCTGATATTGCTGTTTTCCAATGACCTTCCCTTTTCTATCTGTCACCTTCACTTTCGGCTCTCTGCTTTTTCCATTGTAAACCATCTGCTGAGCAGAAAGCTCCACTTTCTGAATCCGGTAAATCGTCTCACGGTCTATCACACTGCCACAGCTGCATTTTTTCATCTTTACCCCATCCTTTTTCAGGGTCGCCTGCTCCAATACCACTTGGTATTGATGGGTATGTTCTTCCCCATTGGGAGGCGTTACCGATGGCGTTGGCGTTACTATTGGTTTCGGAGTCGGCGTCGGCGTTGGCGTCGGCGTTACTGGTGACGTTATCGGTGGTTTCGGCGTTGGCGTTACTGATGGATTCGGGTTCGGCGTCGGCGTTGGCGTTACCGATGGATTTGGGTTCGGCGTCGGCGTTGGCGTTACCGATGGATTTGGGTTCGGCGTCGGCGTTGGCGTTACTGGTGGCGTCGGCGTCGGCGTTGGCGTTACCGGCGGCGTCGGCCTTGTTTCCCCTTTCGATGAATCCCAGAATATTACACGCTTTTGATTTGCCACATCACCCTGCAATGCTTTGACATCGGCTACTGTCTGCAAGTCTCCTATACCTTCAGACAAAAACAAAAACGTATAATCCCCGGAACTTGGCGACGAATCATTGGCCTGCAAATAATACCTTCCTGGATGCTCTTCGGGACTGGAAAGCAACATAATGCTATTCCACCAATCCTCTTTTTCTAAAATCTCTGGTTCATCGCTTTCCCAGTATTCCGTTTTAATCCTCACCACATCAAGATAAAACTGCCATTCTTCTATGACATCATTACTGATTCTCTGTCCGTTTCGATCATACCAGACAATTTCAAAAAAGATCGTTTCATCCGGTATTGTCTCCTCATCTGGACTCTGTTTGATTTTACTCAAATCAACCTCCCAGGGGGCAGAAATAATTTCAATCCTTCCCACCCTCGGCGTATCATCAACAAAGCTGCTCTCTGCAATCCAGGCTCCCTCTTCGTACCGCAAACTATATCCTCGCTCAATGCTTTTTTCACATAGAATAAAATTGTCTTCTGCTTTCTGGGCGCCATTGGCACGGATATAAGCCTTCCCTGGGGCATACCAGCTTGGAAACAAACGACTACTAGTTTGAAACTGTGTCGACCCAGTAACATTTCCCAGTATGGTCAGCAATCCTTCCTGACCTAAGACCAGGTCACCCTGCTTTTCCACGGGAGAGCTTACACCAGTAAAATCACCCTTGATTTCCATTTCCTTTACCCCATTCAGGTCCAGACAGCCGCCATTTTTCAGGGTGACATTTGTAAGATTTCCAGCCACAAGGAACAAACATCCATCTTCCTCCACAACAAGATTGCCAATGTTCTCCACACGAGCTTTTTCCATCATGGTCTGGGATAAGGTCAAGGTAGTGTTTGCATTTCCATAAAATTCCTTTGCTTTTGCATCCTGATTTTTCTCCCCGACAACCCTGATTTCAGCCTGTGTATTTAAACTGGCATCTACGCTGTCACGTACTGTTGCCATAGCATCCAGAGACAATGTCACAGACCCTTTATAGGGAACATTCCCGTCCTTTGCCTCATGGCCTAGGTAAATTGCCTGAAATATCGTCTTCTCATTGGAATTCTTCACAGTCAATGCTGCATGATTTCCCACCACTGTTCCTGGATACCCTCCAGCATATACGGTAGGCAAAAGTTCGGTCTCCTGACTGCCCAAATCTCCCCAATCTCCTGCCCCACCATTCAGCCAGGTATCTACGTTATCCATGGTCAAGTGGTATCCTGCCAGAAAAATCTCCCGATGGGGAACACTCCCCAAAGCAGTGGAAGATTCCATCTGCAATTTCATATCTTTTAAAACAACATCGTCTCCCGCTAACTGGATGGGACTTCGGCAAATCAGGCCAGTATTTTCCACTGATGTTCCCTGTATCACAGTCCCTGCCGGAATCACCACAGGCTTCATCCGTCCACTGGCTTCTGCCTGATTCCCAATCGTAACCATTGTACTCAATGTTATGGGGCTCTTGTTCTGATTCAGGGCAGCCATAAATTCTGCCTGGGTGCTGACGGTAATTCCACTTTCCTGTGCTAACACAGGTATTTGTATCCCACTCAATAAAATGGCCATTGTCAATAAGATACTTAACTTCTTTTTTATTCTTTTTCCCATTCGTTTCTCCTGTTTCACTACTCCTATAGCTGTTTTAACCTTATATTACGCATGGAGAATGTTTGTGTTCTCTGAGATTTCTCTGCTGATGGTACATAAATCCTCGACCGACAATTCATGTATATCTTTATGTCCCGTAATTCTTGCAAATGTTCGCAACTCCTCTGCTGAGCATTTAAAATAATTGGCTACTCTTTGGGCTGCCGCTTCCATATGCAGACGCCCTCTCAATTCTGTATCCTGAGTTGCCATCCCAACCGGACACATTCCCGTTCCACAAATACGGTACTGCTGGCATGCTGCTGCAACCATAGCAGCCGAAGCAACTGCCACAGCATCCGCTCCCATTGCAATGGCTTTTGCAAAATCTGATGACACTCTCAATCCTCCAGTAATTACCAACTGAATCTCTGAATTGACAGAATCCAGATATTTTCTTGCCCGGTAAAGAGCAAAAATCGTAGGAACGCTTGTGGAATCACGGATAATTGCAGGTGATGCGCCAGTGGCTCCTCCTCTTCCATCTATCGTAATAAAATCAGGTTTTGCAAATACACAATATTCCAAATCCTTTTCAATCCGGCCCGCAGCAATCTTAATTCCAATCGGCCTTCCTTCGCTGCGGATGCGAAGCTGGCTTACAAGATTTTTTAAATCCTCTTTAGTATCAATCCCTGGAAATTTGGATGGACTTATAATATCCTCTCCCTGGGGTTTGTTACGGATTTTGGCAATTTCTGGCGTCACCTTGCTTCCTGGCAGATGTCCGCCCATACCTGGCTTTGTTCCCTGGCCGATTTTGATTTCAATGGCATCGGATGATTTTAAGTTTTCATCTGTCACACTGTAGAGATTGGGCACATATTCAAATATGTATTTGTAAGCAGCCTCTTTTTCCTCTGGTAAAATTCCCCCTTCGCCGCTGCACATAGCTGTCTTTGCCATGGCGCTTCCTTTGGAAAGGGCTGTTTTGGTCTCCTTGGAAAGCGCGCCAAAGGACATATGTGAAATATAAACTGGCATTTCAAGCTCCATTGGCTTTTTGGCATGCTTTCCAATAACCGTCTTTAGGGAAACCTCTGCATGCTCTTCCAATGGTGGCGGATTCAACTGTGCCCCCAGCACAAGAATATCATCCCAATCCGGCATTTTTCTCTGTGTACCCATAGCTTCAATGGCAGATTTTCCAGTCACTGCCATTTGATGGATTTCTTTCATGTAACGGTAACTGCTATCGGTTCTTCTCGTTTCTTTTGGATAATTTAAGTCTAAATCTTTAGAAACATTTCCTGCTTCTGTCTCCTCCAACAGGCCGGATTCCTCTTTCGGCTCCGTTGCTCCCTCTGGAAAAATCTGCTCAAACTTTTCCACTGGCTGCTTGCACAAGGGACATTTTGTCAACTCCGAAAAGGACCTTCCTTCCTCCTTTTCATCAAACACGTACCCACAAACACTGCATTTGTAAACCATACCCATAATCTCCTTTCTCCTTATACCCGATGCGCTGTCTTAAGCGCAATCTCTATCATCTTCCCAAAACCGGTCTCCCGCTGCTGGGAGGTCAGTTGGTTTGGTTTGTAAATATGATCCGAAATGGTCAGAATACACAGTGCACGTTTTCCCGCCCTGGCTGCATTTAAGTACAGGGCTCCACTTTCCATCTCTACCGCCAGCACTCCCATTTTTCGAAAGCAGTCCTTGCTATTGGGACGGTCCGTGTAAAATGCATCCTCTGACAGAATATTTCCTACTCTTACCGGCGTTCCCAAATCCTTGGCGCTCTCCACTGCGGTACTTAACAGATGATAATCTGCCAGTGGAGCCAAATGTCCTGGACAATCAAACTGATCGGGATAATCGGAAACAATGGACGCACCCATCCCAATAATTACATCCATCACATTCACATCATCCAAAATAGCTCCTGCAGATCCTACACGGATGATATTATCCACATCATAAAAATGATACAGCTCATAAGAATAAATTCCGATGGAAGGCATTCCCATTCCAGACCCCATCACGGATAATTCCTTCCCTTTGTAAATCCCCGTATACCCTAACATCCCCCGTACCTGATTGACGCATCTTACCTGTTCCAGATATGTCTCGGCAATATATTTTGCCCGTAGGGGATCTCCCGGCATTAAAACAGTTTTTGCGAAATCACCTGCTTTTGCTTCAATATGCGGTGTTGGTACATTTGCCATAGTTTTTCCTCCTCACATCCTATTCTATTTCTCTATTTTAACATTATCCTCTTCCATTGTCATTATGATTTTTCTTTCCCATCGGAATGCTCCTTAAGCTTATCCCAACACAAGCCCTGTCAAAAAAGCTGCTGCACTAGCGCAAACCGCTACTGTAAACAAACTCTTTCCCTGGTAAGCCGCCACAAAAGCTACCGCTAGTCCAACAATGGCTGTCCCCAAAGACCCTGTGGCATACAATGCCGCCGGAAAAGTCATGGCTCCCAATACTGTGTATGGAATATAAGCCAGAAATGAACGCACATATTTATTTTCAATTTTTTTGCGAAATACCACAAAGGGGACTACCCGAATCAGATAGGTCACCCCAAACATCACCAAGAGATACATCCAGAAGTTTCCTAATTTCATTACATTTCCTCCTTTTCAATGGGAAAAAAAGCTGCTCCTGCTAAAGATGCAGCTACAGCGCAAATAATAATGGCAAAGCCCTCTGAAATGTTCTGGAATATGGGAATATAATAGATACAACAGCTTAGCAGTACCGCCACGATTACCATTTTTAAAATCCGGCTGTCCTTTTTCGCTGCTGGAACAACAATCGCAATGAACATTCCATAGATGGCAAGTCCCAAAGCATCACTAAGCTGCCTTGGTAAAATATTTCCACAAACAGCGCCAGCCAGAGTTCCCAATGACCAGCCCAGATATGGCAGAAGTGCAAGACCGCTGAAATAGCAGCTTCCCACCTCTCCTTCCCTGCTCATAGCTACTGCAAAAATTTCATCTGTATTTGCAAATCCAAGTATAAGCTTTTTTCCCGTTTGAAATTGACTGTTCACCTTCTGAGATAAGGAAATACTCATCAATGCATATCTAAGATTAATCACCAACTGGGATACTGCCATTTCTAAATAGGAACCTACAGAAGCCATCACTGTAATTCCCGCAAACTGTCCGGCAGAAGTCATATTTACCATAGAAACCAACAATGCCTGCCACCAGAAAAGACCGGAAGACACTGCTGCAAGCCCAAAAGTAAAAGAAACGGAAAGATATCCGATTCCAATGGCGCTGCCATCCTTTATCCCCTGTAAAAACTGTTTCATGTTCTTATCCTCTCATTCCTTTTTCAGTAGTCACTATTATACTAAACTTCTCCTCTTCAAACAACCACTTATAAAATTTCCTTGCCAAACCTTTGTATTCAGGATATGATAAGGACAATACAGTATACAAAATTTTGCGTCTAAACTTAAAATTTGCGCCTGATACGCGCAGAATGGAGGAAATCATGAAAAAAGTACAGCGCATTCTGGCAATCATTGGCATTGTTTTACTCCTTGGGCTTTATCTATCCACTCTTATTTTTGCTTTCTTGGGAAAAGATTTCTTTCCCATGTTCATGGCATCCCTTTTTTCCAGCTTCGTACTTCCGGTACTCATCTGGGCATACGGTTTTATTTACAAACTGACGAAAAAACATTCTTCGAAAGATGCTAAAAAGCATTCCCCCTAGTTCCAAAGCATGGAAAGATACGTTCCGATAGAACAAAAAATGCAGGGTGTCAACTCCTCAAAATTCAGGAGTTTGCACCCTGCGATACATCCAAGACTGTTGTGTTTTTGTATTTTCAAATATGTATCTATCTCTCATCCACGCCTACTCCCAGGCTTTTCAATTCTTCTTCTGCCTGGGACTTGGTATGAAAATGAATCGTAGCCATGCCAAGCTGGTTGGCTGCAATAATATTATTTCGATTATCATCCAAAAATACACACTCTGTTGGATTCAGATCATATTTCTTTAATAAGGCTTCATAGATTTCCGGTTCCGGCTTGATGGCCTGCACTTCATAGGAAAAAATAGCGCCATCCACCTCTTCCACAAAGGAAAGCTCTTCAATACTCTGAAAATACATCCGTCTGGAGTAATTGGAAAGCAAGTAAACCCGATATCCCTTCTTTTGAAGGGACTGAATCCAAGAAGTTGCGTAATCATACTGTTTGATACAATTTCCCATATTATTCCAGAAACGCATGATTTCCATTTCACAATCTGGCGCCTTATCCAGAAATCCTTCTAAAATCTCTTCATCTGACATCCTGCTCCGGTCAAACTCATTCCACAATTCAGACAATACCGTAGCATTTGCCACCTTTTCATAAACTTCCGGCGAAAAATCCAGAGTGTCCATAAATCCCTGCCAGTCAAAATCCACCAATACTTTTCCCACATCAAACACTATATTCTTTATCATATTTTTTCCTTTATTTTCCATTGCGGTAAATAATGTCGTCTCTACCTGGACCATTGGAAATCATGGTAATTGGAAATCCGATTTTCTCTTCCACAAATTCAATATATTTGCGGCAGTTTTCTGGTAAATCTTCATAATTTCGAATGCCGCGAATATCACACTTCCATCCAGGAAGAGTCTCTAACACTGGTTTTGCCTTTTCCAATTTCACAGTAGCTGGAAATTCTGTGGTTACTTCCCCGTCAATTTCATATCCAATGCATACTGGAATTTCATCCAAATAACCCAACACATCCAATACTGTAAATGCCACATCGGTAGCTCCTTGTATACGGCAGCCATATTTGCTTGCCACAGCATCGAACCATCCCATCCGTCTGGGACGGCCTGTGGTTACCCCATACTCTCCGCCGTCACCGCCCCGGCGACGGAGCTCATCTGCCTCCTCACCGAAAATCTCACTAACGAAAGCTCCTGCTCCCACTGAGGAAGAATATGCCTTACATACTGTAATAATTTTTTTAATCTCATAAGGCGGAATTCCTGCTCCTATTGCTCCATAAGCCGCCAATGTAGAAGAAGAAGTTACCATGGGATAGATTCCATGATCTGGATCCTTTAAGGAACCTAACTGCCCTTCCAGCAAAATATTTTTTCCAGCTTTTACTGCCTCCCACAAGTATGCAGAAGTGTCACACACATAAGGCTCCACCATTTCCCGATATTCCCTTAGCTCCTTTAACAAGTCTTCTGGTTTGAGTAATGGCTTGTGATATAGATGCTCCAGTATTACATTTTTTATCTCACAAATCCGCTCTGCCTTGTCCTTTAACGTCTCTTCTTCAAAAAGCTCACTGACCTGGAACCCTATTTTCGCATATTTATCAGAATAAAATGGCGCAATCCCTGATTTTGTAGAACCAAACGATTTTCCTGCCAGCCGCTCCTCTTCATACTGATCAAACAAAATATGATAGGACATGACCATTTGCGCCCGGTCAGACACCAGGATTTTCGGCTTTGGCACTCCTCTGTCCACAATAGACTGGATTTCCTTAAAGAGTACCGGAATATTCAAGGCCACGCCATTTCCAATAATGCTTGTGGTATGGTCATAGAACACGCCGCTTGGAAGGGTATGCAACGCAAATTTACCATAATCATTGACAATGGTGTGTCCAGCATTTGCACCGCCTTGGAAACGCACAATGATATCGGCCTCTTTTGCCATCATATCCGTGATTTTCCCTTTCCCTTCATCACCCCAGTTTGCACCAACAATTGCATTTACCATTTCAGTTCCTCCTTTATTCTTCCTTTCTTTTGAAAGGAATCCTTTGCTTCTTCCTTCATTCTTCCCTGAAACAGGCCCAAAAACTCTTTTTTAGGCGCTATCTCAGTATAGCGCAATTCTTTATATAAGTAAAATCAATGTTTATTATACTTAGTATAAATACTTCTTATGTCCTCTTTCTCAATCATCTCCAAAAGCTTCCCAGCCGCTGCAGAAACAGGGATTCTCTGGTCTGTCACCACACAAAATTCCCGAGCAGGAATTTGTTCTTCAAAGTCCAGCAAAAACAGCTCTCCCGTTTCTAAAAATTCCTCTGCAAAATCCTTTACCACACTGGCAATTCCCAATCCCTTTCTTGCAAACTGAATCAATATGTTACTGGTGGCAAGCTCAAACTCCGGGGAAAGGGCCACGCCATTTTTCTCCAAAAATCCATCCACATAGTTTCGGGTTGAGGTGTTTTTTTCCAAACAGAGTACAGGCAAATCTGTAAGCTGTTCATAACGCAGCGTTTGATTTTGCAATTGCGCAAATTTTTTTCCTGCCACAAACACATCCTGAATCCGACGCACTTTTTTCACTCTGCATTCCCGGCGGGTGTACAAAGGGGTACTTACCACACCAAAATCAATTTTTCCATCTTGAAGATGCTTTAAGGTTTCTGGGGTTGGAGCATTTGTCACTGCCACTTTTATACTGGGATATTTTTCATGAAACTGTTCCAATACCTCAAGAAGATAGAATTGCAAAGTCATATCACTGGCTCCAATCCGAATTTCCCCAGTCTCCAGATTCAGCATTTCCCGCAATTTTCTCTCTCCTTGTTGAATGTATTCATAGCCCCTTTGCACAAAAGAATAAAGCATTTCCCCTTCCGGCGTAAAACGAACGCCCTTGGAAGTACGGACAAACAGCGGACTCCCCAAGGCTTCCTCCAAATGGCGGACAGCCTGGCTTACTGCAGGCTGTGAAACTGCCAGCTCATCCGCTGCCAGGGTAATGCTTTTTACTTTTCCTACATAATAAAAAATTTTATAATACTCTAAATTAATATCTGCCATAAATATTGTCCTGTTCTATGAAATATGTTACTTTTCACTCCGTGACCAGTAACTGAAATATTTTTCCTTTTATCCTATCTGCGGATTTGTAATTGTATTTTCAGACTATATCAGGTATAATATAACAACTTAAATTCAAAAAGGAGTCTCTTCTATGATTCACTCAGATTTTTTTATTTTCTTATTGGAAATTATCGGCACAATTGCATTCGCTTCTTCTGGCGCTATGCTGGGAATCCGAAAAAATATGGATATTTTCGGCGTCAATGTACTAGGCATCACCACTGCGGTAGGCGGCGGATGCATACGTGATCTCCTTTTAGGTATCCATCCTCCTAAGATGTTCCAAAACCTCTCCTATGTAGGGACTGCCATCCTAACCTCCTGCCTGTTGTTTTTTGTATTCTATCTAAAAAAAGAACTGCTGGAAAGCACTTTTCTGGAGCGGTATGAACGACTGATGAGCACATTGGATGCTGTCGGCCTTGGCATTTTCACTGTCATGGGTATCCGCACCGCCATGGAACTGGAAAACAGCCATGTTCACAACCTGTTCCTTTGGGTCTTCGTAGGCGTGGTGACTGGAATCGGTGGCGGTATGATGCGGGATATCATGGCTGGGAATACCCCTTTCGTCTTTATCAAGCATGTGTATGCTTGTGCCGCACTGATAGGAGCATTTCTCTATGTCTTTCTATATGGGCTGATTCCAGACCTTGCAGCTATGCTCATAAGCTCTGGGGCCGTGGTGGTGCTCCGTTTATTGGCAGCTCATTACCACTGGAACCTTCCCCGCATCCGGTAAATACCTTCTGATAAAATCGAAATATACTCGAAACATATACCAGGCAGCCAGATTTATCCAATGGTAAATCTGACCGCCTGGTACATATTACTCCATAGCCAATTATTTATACTGTTGGAAGCTTCTTTGCACAGGCAAGGGCTAGAGAACCTGGCCCGATATGGCATGCCACACTTAAAGAAAGGGGATCTACCATGGTAACCTCTCCTTTGGGAAATGCCTCTTCTACCTGGCTCTTAAAGTCTAAAGCTGTCTCCCTATCTTTGGTATAGGCAATATAAAGATGCATATTTTCTCCTGCCTCATCTCCAAATCGTTTGGTAAAATCATTTTTCACCGCATCGATCATAATATTTTTTGCCTGCTTTACAGTCCTGGCTTTTGCAAAGGCATCCAGCTTCTCTCCCTGAATCTGGAGCACTGGTTTTAATTTTAACAATGTTCCAAGAGCTGCAGCCGCTGGCGTAATTCTTCCGCCTTTTTTCAGGTAAGCCAGTGTATCTACCATAATGTAAATGCTGGAATCAAACTTAGTTTCTTCCAGATACTTCTTAATCTCTTCCGCATTCTTTCCTTGTTTTACTAATTCTACTGCATCCAATACCGACTGCTTCTGAGTAACGGAAATACGCTGATTATCCACTACCTGAACCTTTCCTTCATATTCATGCGCCAATACAAAAGCTGTCTCACAGGAGCTACTCAGCCCGCTTGACATGGGAATGTGCACAATTTCCTCATATTCCTCCAATAATTTATCCCATAAATCTGTAACAGAACCTACGGCTGGCATGGAAGTGGAAATCTCTGCATTTCCCTCCAGCTTCTCATAAAACTGTTCCTGGGTTAAATCAATATCCTCAAAATACGTTTCTCCATTGATAAAAAACGGCATAGGCAACACATTTACTCCATATTCTTTTGCCTCTTTTTGGGTAATTCCGCTGTTACTGTCTGTTACAACTGCAATTTTTCCCACCTGAATTGTCCTCCTTTACGATGATAAAACCTATGTTTCCAAATAAGCTTTATTTTATTTCTTATAAGCTTCTGCTATTCCATTCGCTCAATGATTTCCATCACCTGTGTATAGGCTTCCCGAACCTTTTCCAGTTCCTCTTCCAAGCCTTCAAAATTCTGGCAGCGAAGCTTTTCCACCACAGCAATATCTGCATTCATCAGCTTTTCGAGACCCAGATTTCCGGCCACGCCTTTTAGTGTATGGGCACAGTGAAAGGCATCTTCATACTTTTTCTCTAATACTGCCTGCTCCAATCCTGCAAAATTCTTGTCGTCTTTAAATTTCAACAAAAGCCGCTTTAAGAGCATTTCATTATTCATTAACCGTGATAATGCCTCTTCTATATTCACTCCTGCAGCTTCCAATGCTGCCTTTATCTCTTGATTCATTCTTTATTCTCACTTTCTTTTTCCTCTATGGTCTCTATTTCTTTTCTGGACATACGGAAACACTCCATGATTTTAGGTGAAAAAATTCCACATTCACCACCCAGAATCATATAATATGCTTCCTCCTTGGAATAAGAACGCTTATAAATACGTTCGCTGATCAGTGCATGATAGGCGTCCACCACAGACACAATCTGGGCGGAAATCGGTATTTCATCTCCTTTCAGCCCTTCTGGATATCCTCTTCCATCATACCGTTCATGATGATATCGGCAAATTTCCATGCTTTTTTTATAATCCTCCGGCGTCTGGATTCCTTTCATCATCTTCATAATCTCACAGCCTTTGGAGGTGTGGGATTTCATATATTCATTTTCCTCTTTGGTAAGCTTTGCTGGCTTAAAAAGCACATGATCTGAAATTAACAATTTTCCAATATCCCGCAGAGACGACAATTCGGCTATTACATCCACATCCTCATCCGTCAGACGATATTCTGGATAATGCACCTGCACCTTTTGTCCGATAATCTTGGTAAGCTGTCTTACTGTCTTAGTATTCCCATCAAATTCAGGATAATAATGTTCCAAAATATTACAAACAATATCTATCATCTGCTGACTGGACTTCTTTAATTTTTCTGATTGGGCCTTAAGGACTGCATACTGTTTACGTAAAAGCTGATTCTGCTCCTGTACCTTTTCCTCCATGTGATTTTTATGCTGGTACAACGTGATATTATTATCCACCCGCTTTTTCACCACATCCCGGTCAAAGGGTTTGCGAATCATATCCGCTGCCCCCAGCCCAATACATATTCTCTCGGTTTCTACTGACTGTTCTGCTGTAACTACCAGTGTGGGAATATGGTCCATCCACCCTTTCTTCTTCATCACTTCCAGCACTTTGCTTCCATCTTCTCCTGACAAATGCCAGTCCAAAAGAACTGCCGCAATTTCAGAAAAGTTATTTCCCATTATCTTCAATGCCGTTTTGGTATCTGACGCTTCAAGAATCTGATAGTCACTGCGAAAGATTTCTGCCAAAATCAAACGGTTGCTTTCCAGGTCGTCTACAACCAATATTTTATGACGGTTCATATTCTTCCTCCTTAATTCCGAAATACGCCTATTTCCTTATTGGATAAACGCACAGTGACATTTTTTACAGAACTGGCCGCCGTCCACTGCATACCATTCATCTGAACAACAGTCCCAGCGTTTAGAACCCCATATACAACCATCTTTGCTTCATTTGCTTTCTTGCGCCTTTCTTCCAGCTCTTTCGTTCGCTCTACCTGTTGTTCCATCTGCTTACGCTTAATATAAGTGGCCTGTTCCACTTTAAGATACAGCTCCATCCCATTTCGAACCTCCGGCGGATACTGCTTCTGAAGTTTTTTGTAGGCTTCCTCAAATATTTCCAATTCTGACTGAAATTTTTTCAGCTTAATCTCTGCTTCTTCTTCTTTTTCAATCATAGCCTTACTGATGCCAATGGTAAGATTGGTCAACAGCCCTGCCCTGTTTCCAATATGATGGGCCGAAATTCCATTAACTGCCGCTGCATTTCCCCCAATAATTGCCCCTCTGCTTCCAGATATCACAATTTGCTTTCCTGCTACCAGGTTGCTATTCATAACATAATTGGCGCATATTTCTCCATTTGCCACCAGTGCAGCGCCTTCAAAAAATTTGCCATGGATGTCCCCTCCTGCTTCAATTACAGCCAGTCCACCACCAGATACACCCTTTTTGATAACCGTTTTTCCTCCGCTCTGCAAATGGGCAGATTCCACATTTCCTTCTATAATCAATTCATCCTTTGCCTGGATAACCACACCGCTTCCTACATTTCCACGTACCCAAATGCTTCCGTTAAAACGCAGATTGCCCGTGGAGATGGTCACTTCTCCAACCACAAGAAGAGGCTGAATGGTAATTTCATTATTTTTCAATTCAATTTTTCCGGATTCTCGGGCAATATAAGTCTTCTTATCCTGAGAAAGCAAAAATCCCCTTCCTTTCAACATTTGCTTTTCTTGTCCGCTCTGGGCTGGCAGCTCCGTTCCGTCTACCGTTCTTCCACCGATGCCCGGTTGGGCTTCATGGTACACTGCAATGACTTGCCCCGCTTGTACCTGCTCAAAATATACGGTATTCTGGTAATCAATGGAGCCGTCCTCTCGAATTGCGGGAATCTGAGGAATTCCTGTTCGAAAAAAGAACTCATAATAGCCATCTCTCCCACGTTCTGGCCGGACACCCTCAGCCGCAAGAAAACGTTTGGTTCCCTGCTCTGCTTCCTTCAAATATTTCTCAATATTATCCTGCCGTATTCCAAACAAAACATTCTCTTTGGCCAAAAGCCGCATAATTTCATTCTTAGTTTTGGATGTCCCTTTTTCTAAGGTGACATATGCTTCCATTTTATCCTGACTGACTGTTACCATGCATTCCGATGCCAGTCTTGCCTGTTTTTCCAGCATTTCTATCTGTAAATCTGTACTTTCTTCCTCTTTCCTCTGTTCTTGCATTTTAATGCGCATCTGTTTCATTTCATTGGCAGAGTACATCATACTTTGATACGCAGATACATCCAGCCCCTCCTCCAGGCCGAGACGAATCTCCCGCATCTGCTGCCAGCGGTAAAGCTCTCTGGCATACACGGATACATCTACACGCTGTTCCAAACCCAGACGAATTTCACGCATTTGCTGCCAGCCAAAATAAATTTTGGCGTACACAAATACATCCAGCCCTTCTTCCACTCCCAGGCGAATTTCACGTAAAGACTCCCCTAAAAATTCCTTGATTAAATATGGTGTAATATCTGCCTTATGTTCCAGACCCAGACGAATCTCTTCCAACTGATCTGGCTCATATCCCTCTTCAATATAAGAAAAGATATCCACATGTCCCAATGCAGCTTTGCGGATTTGGCGCAGATACCCTGCTTCCAGCTCCTGATGCCTGGATAAATCAATTCCTTCTCGCAACGCTTTGCGGATCTGGCGCATTCGGTCATAAGAAATCTCAGCTTTTGCATAGACGGACACATCTAGTCCCCATTCCAGCCCCTTTTTTATTTCCTCCATTTGGAACCAGTCATAATTTACTGAAGTATACCAGGATACATCCAGTCCTTTTTCCAGTCCCTGACGAATTGCCTCCATCTGACCCTTATCAAATCCCATTGCTTCATATTTCCTGATTTGCTGACTGTTCACTTCTCTTTATTCTCCTCTGATTTTTCTTAATCCTATTCATTAATTCTATTGTATAATCCGCGGACTGTCAATAAACAAATCTCTTTCTTAGCTATTCTTTCCAGACAAAAAGGAACTGAGGAAGTTCTAGCCTTCCACAGTTCCTTTTTGTCTTATTGTATTAGGGACTTACATCATTCCCATTCCACCGGCGCCGCCTGCTGGCATTGCTGGCATATCTTCTTTTATATTTGCCACTACAGATTCTGTTGTCAGTAAAGTAGATGCTACAGAGGTTGCATTCTGCAATGCACTTCTGGTTACCTTCACTGGGTCGAGAATTCCTGCTTCTACCATATTTACATATTCTTCCTTGGTTGCATCAAAGCCAACGCCAGGTTCTGACTCTTTTACTTTATTGATAATAACGGCTCCTTCCAATCCTGCATTTGCTGCAATATAGAACAACGGAGATTCTAATGCCTTCAAGATTACCTTTGCACCAGTCTTCTCATCTCCCTCCATATTTTCTGCCAACGCTGCAACCTCTTTGGCTGCATGGATATATGCTGAACCGCCGCCTGCAATAATACCTTCTTCTACGGCTGCTCTTGTGGAGTTTAATGCATCTTCCATCCGAAGCTTGCTTTCCTTCATCTCTGTCTCTGTTGCTGCACCCACGCGGATGACTGCCACACCGCCTGCCAATTTTGCAAGTCTTTCCTGCAATTTCTCCTTATCAAATTCAGAGGTAGTTTCATCAATCTGTGTACGAATCTGTGCAACTCTTGCTGCAATGGCATCTTTCTGGCCTTCACCATCTACGATAATGGTATTTTCTTTCTGAACTTTTACAGATTTTGCACGTCCTAACTGATCCATTGTAGTTTCTTTCAATTCCAGACCTACTTCTTCTGAAATTACCTGGCCGCCAGTGAGAATTGCAATATCTTCAAGCATTGCTTTTCTTCTGTCACCATAACCTGGCGCCTTCACTGCAACTACATTGAATGTACCACGAAGTTTATTTACAATCAAAGTGGTAAGAGCTTCTCCTTCGATATCTTCTGCAATAATTAGAAGTCTTGCGCCAGACTGCACTACCTGCTCTAATAATGGAAGGATTTCTTGAATATTGCTGATTTTCTTATCGGTAATCAGAATATATGGGTCATCCAAAACAGCTTCCATTTTATCCATATCAGTTGCCATATATGCGGAAATATATCCACGGTCAAACTGCATACCTTCTACCAAATCCAACTCTGTCTGCATTGTCTTAGATTCTTCAATTGTGATTACGCCGTCATTGGAAACCTTCTCCATAGCATCTGCAACCAGATTTCCCACTTCTTCATCACCAGCAGAAATTGCTGCTACTTTGGCAATCTGATCCTTACCGTTCACCTTCTGGCTCATAGCTGCAATAGACTCAATCGCTTTCTCTGTTGCTTTCTTCATGCCTCGGCGAAGAACGATTGGGTTTGCGCCTGCTTCTAAGTTCTTCATCCCCTCTTTGATCATTGCCTGTGCCAAAACGGTAGCTGTGGTGGTTCCGTCTCCAGCAACATCATTGGTCTTGGTTGCCACTTCTTTTACAAGCTGTGCACCCATATTTTCAAAAGCATCTTCCAGCTCAATTTCTTTTGCAATGGTTACACCATCATTGGTAATCAATGGTGCGCCAAAAGATTTATCCAATACTACATTTCTTCCTTTGGGTCCTAAAGTTACTCTTACGGTATTTGCTAATTTATCTACGCCAGCTTCCAATGCTGTTCTGGCTTCTGTGCCGTATTTCAATTCCTTTGCCATGATAATTCGTCTCCTTTATTATGATCTTTACCTATTTTATTTTAAGTTCTGTTCGCTTATCTCACAGAACAACCTTACAACAGCTTCTGCCTTCATTTCCAGAACAAAATACTAGTTGCCTTCGTTTTCTACAATTGCAAGAATATCATTCTGTTTTACAATAATATATTCTTCTCCGTCAACCTTTACTTCGTTCCCTGCATATTTGGAATAAATAACCTTATCCCCTTCCTTCACCTGCATGGTCACTTCTTTTCCATCTACCATTCCACCAGGACCTACAGCTACTACTTTTGCTTCCTGCGGCTTCTCCTGTGCGCTTCCTGCCAAGATAATGCCAGATTTCGTAGTCTCTTCTGCTTCACATTGCTTCAATACAACTCTGTCTCCTAATGGTACTAATTTCATCACAATTCCTCCTTAATTATGTTATCTCTTCTATTTTATGATTAGTCTTTTAGTTATTAGCACTCATTTATATTGAGTGCTAATTTGTTTATGTACATAATTTAGCACTACCCATTTTCTTTGTCAATATACATTTTTATATTTTATAAAAAGTTTAGATTTTCAAATGGGGATTGCATTCGTAAAGATTTTCATTTTACAGTAAATCAGGCAACAATTAAGGAGCTCTCTTCCTCACACAAACCACGAAACTGTTTGCCAAGGAAAGAGCTCCAAATCACCTATATACCAAACATAATATTATACCTACTATCTCATACTAATTCAAAGGATGCTCCTTCATATATTGCTCCAGAATAGCAGCCGACAAATACACTAATTTTGCACAGGGACGCTTTTTATAGTATGCTTCTGTTCTTTGCTCTGGCGCTGGCTCATCCTTTTTCCTGTCCAATCCCAATAATTCCCGACAAACAATGGAACCATTTTCCTCTTCAAATGACTTGGCCAACTGCTGAATTCTCTCATAATGCTCTTTTTTCCCCTGAGAATCCTTTGGTTCTTCGTATCCATAAAGCATTCCAGCTACTAAAAACATTCCGCTGACAGAGCCACAGACCTCCCGCAGCCTGCCCATTCCCCCACCAAAAGAGGAGCTAAGCCTTGCAGCTGTTTTTTCGTCCATCTCATACAAATCTGAAAAAGCCAAGACCACTGCCTGGGTGCAATTATAGCCTTTCTTAAAGTTCTCTTCTGCGATCTGTCCGTATTTGCTTCCTTCGTAATCCATGTGAGACCTCCCGATTTACACAGTATGAAGATTCTTCAAAGAAATATCCATAATTGGCGCTGAATGGGTCAATGCACCACTGGAAATATAGTCTACTCCCAGGGATATGTAATGTTCAATATTTTCCTTAGTTACATTGCCGGAGCACTCAATTTCCGCTCTTCCGTCAATATACGCAATCGCTTTTTGCATTTCTTCCACAGTCATATTGTCCAGCATAATAATGTCAGCTCCTGCCTCCACTGCTTCCTGCACCATCTCCACTGTCTCACATTCAATTTCAATTTTCCGCACAAAAGGTGCGTACTCCTTTGCCATCAGCACTGCTTCCTTTACGCCGCCTGCTGCGCCAATATGATTGTCCTTTAACAAAACTCCGTCAGAAAGGTTATAACGGTGATTGTAGCCGCCGCCAACTTTCACGGAATATTTTTCAAAAATACGCATGTTTGGAGTAGTTTTTCTGGTATCCAGCAATTTTACCTTGCTTCCCTTCAAAAGCTCAGCAATAGAATTCGTATAAGTAGCAATTCCGCTCATACGCTGCAAATAATTCAAAGCAGTCCGCTCCCCAGACAAAATAGCCCGGATATCTCCTGTTATTGTTCCAATCAGGTCTCCTTTTTTTACTTTGTCCCCATCAGAAAAATAAAATTCCACAAAGACCGATTCATCCAATAATTCAAAGACCCGCTGGAACACAGACAACCCTGCCAGCACTCCATCCTGTTTGCAGATTAATTGTGCTTCCCCCTTCCGGGCATTTGGCATTACTGCATTGGTAGTAACATCTTCACTGGAAATATCTTCTCGCAAAGCCTGTAAAATCAGCTCATCCGCATTTAACGTCATGGTTATCTTGTTGTTCATATTCTTTTTTCATCCTCTCTATTTCTTGCCGAACCAGTTCTTTATTGTCCTGGCGCAATTTTTTTTGATCCGTATAATTTTCTGACAAAAACAATTCTGTCAAAGATCGTGCACTGCCGTCTGTTGATTTTTCATTCTTCTCTTCTAATGCAATATTTCTGGCAGCCCGTCCTGCAAATACCAGGCTTTCCAAAAGAGAATTGCTGGCGAGACGGTTCGCTCCATGTACACCATTGCAGCTTGTTTCTCCCACCGCATAAAGGCATTTCATAGACGTCCTGCCCTCCAGATCTGACTGGATGCCTCCCATAAAATAATGCTGTCCTGGCACCACCGGAATACATTCTTTTGTCACATCATATCCCTCTTCCAAGCATCTTTGATAAATATTGGGGAAATGTTTCAAAATATCTTCCTTGGCAATCCTTTCCATAGACAGCCAAACATACGGCTTCCCGTCTGCCTTCATCTGCTTCTCAATTGCAGCCGTAACCACATCCCTGGGCAAAAGCTCATCTACAAACCGCTCCATCTTTGCATTATACAGTATCGCACCTTCTCCTCGGACAGATTCAGAAATCAAAAACCTTCTGCCTGGTTTTTGGGAATATAAGGTGGTGGGATGTATCTGTACAAAATTCACATCCTGAAGATGTATCCCATGGCGCAACGCGACAGCTATCCCATCTCCTGTCAAATGTGCAAAATTGGTGGAATGACGGTACAAGCCGCCAATGCCTCCGCATGCCAGTACCGTATGCTTGGCCTGAAGCGGTAATACTTTTCCTTGGTCGTCTATTGCCACAATTCCATAACAGATATTGTCCTTGCAGAGAAGGTCTATCATCTCTGTGTGCTCATAAATGGAAATATTTTTACGCTTTCTCACCTGTTCTAACAGCTTCCCAGTAATTTCCTTCCCAGTAATATCTTCGTGGAACAAAATTCTTGGCCTGGAATGGCCACCCTCCCTGGTATACACCAGCTCCCCGTTCCTACGTTCAAATTCTACGCCGTACGCTAACAGCAAATTAATAACCTCGCCAGAACTGCGTATCATCACTTCCACGGAATCCTTATTATTCCTGTAATGCCCTGCCTTCATGGTATCTTCGAAATATTCATGAAAATCTTTTTCTGACCGCAGGACACAGATACCGCCTTGTGCCAGAAAGGAATCACTATTTTGGGCATCATCCTTTGTAATGATGGTTATTTTCTTGCTTTCCGGCAACTGCAATGCACAAAACAGCCCTGCTGCCCCTGTGCCTACAATTATAACATCCGTTTCTTTCTCCATGTCCCCACCTATGCTTTTTTTCTTATCATTTGTCAAAATCAGGCTGTCAAAACGCCTGAAAAGGAATACAAGCCTTCCTATGCTTTCCTCTATACTGACGCTAAGATTTTAACACATTCGGGTGAAAATTTCCACTACTATTACTCCAGCGATTGATGACAACGCGGCAGATGGAAATTTAAGCAAGTAAAAACATCGATATTTAACCGCCGGAGTAATATGTCCATTTTCCCAAAAGGTGGCTTTCCTAACTGCTATCACATCTTCTTCACGCCTTTCCCATCCCGATTCGCCATCCGAAGTCTGTGGAGGGCAATCTCCTTTTCTTTCACCTTGATGGTTTTTTCTTCCTGCTCTAACAAATACACTGCTGTCAATCTATCCTTTTCCTCTATTTTCATGCCGCGAACGCCAATGGCTCCCTTTTTCTTTTCTGGTACATCAGAAGCCAGAAAACGCAGAAACATATTTTTGTCCGTCTGCATCACAATGCTTTCCCCTTCTGCTTCTGTCAATGCCTGTACGAAAAGCAAGCTCTCCCCTTCATTTAATTTTGTAGCCGCCACAGTACGCTTGGATACGTCAAATTCCTCTCCTCTTACCTGCTTTAGCATCCCGCTGCTGCTTGCAAAAAGCAGCTTTCTCCCTAGGAGCTCACTTAGGCTGCTAACATAGAGCATCACTTCCTCATTGCTATTGTAATTACTTACATTATCAAAAGGAGTTCCCTTATCACGAAATTTCCCATGAGGCAAATCTGAAACCTTCACTGTATGAAGCTGACCCTTATCGGTAAAAATGCAAAGCCTGTCTGTATTCATACAAAAAATTACATATTTATTTTCTCCCTCTGCTGCCTCTTTGTTCCGTTCATAAGTAGATACATCCACTGTTTTCACATACCCGAAACGATCCATCAGAAGCACTACTGGCATTTCTTCTATTTTCTTCTCCTGATAAACGGCTTCCGCTGCATTTTCAATAGCCGTTTTCCGGGCAGTTCCATATTCTTTCTGGAAACGGTTTAATTCCTTGATAATAACCTTTGCCATAGTGGTGCGGCTGCCTAGGATTTCTTCATATTTTGCAATGTTCGAAAGCGTTGTCTCATGTTCTTTTTGCAATGCTTCGATTTCCAGTCCAATTAGCTTATATAGCCGCATTTCCAAAATTGCCGTGGCTTGCCGTTCGGTAAAGCAAAGCTGCCTGGCATCTGCTTCGGACCCCTTGTAGCGAAATTCTATTTTCTCGGTGTTTCCGTTCATCAGACAGTCTTTGGCATCCCGAATATTTTTGGAGCCCCGAAGAATTTCTATAATTAAATCAATGACATCACAGGCTTTGATTAAACCCTCCTGAACCTCTTTTTTCTCCAGTTCCTTTGCAAGAAGAGTCTTGTACTTTCTGGTTGCCAGCTCATACTGGAAGTTCACATGATGGCGGATGATAGGTACAATTCCCATGGTTTCTGGTCTTCCCTCTGCCACTGCGAGCATGTTGACTCCAAATGTATCCTCTAACCTGGTCTTTTTATAAAGCATATTGCAAAGATTTTCCACATCTGTACCCTTTTTTAAATCCAACACGATACGAATGCCTTCCTTAGAGGACTGGTTAGAAATATCTACAATATCATTGGTTTTGCGTGTCTCAACCAAATTGTACACATCCATCAGAAATTTTCCAATATTGGCTCCCACCATGGTGTAAGGAATCTCTGTAATAATCAGACGCTGCTTGCCGCCTTTTATCTGCTCTATTTCTACTTTTCCGCGAACTTTTACCTTCCCCGTTCCTGTTTCATAAATATGCAGCAAATCCGACTGGTTCACCACAATTCCCCCAGTAGGAAAATCTGGTCCTTTGATATGCTGCATCATTTCTTCTGTGGTAATATCAGGGTTTTTCATATAGGCTTTTACCCCATCAATCACTTCTGAAAAATTGTGGGGCGGAATACTGGTTGCCATACCCACCGCAATACCCTCTGCGCCATTGATTAACAGGTTGGGTACCTTTACCGGAAGCACGGAAGGCTCTTTTTCCGTCTCGTCAAAATTAGGTACAAAATCCACCACATCCTTGTCCAAATCAGCTAGATAAGCTTCCTGGGTGATTTTCTGCAGGCGGGCCTCTGTATAACGCATGGCAGCCGCCCCATCTCCTTCAATGGACCCAAAATTTCCATGTCCATCTACCAATGGCAGACCCTTTTTAAATTCCTGTGCCATAACTACCAAGGCTTCATAAATGGAGCTATCCCCATGGGGATGATATTTACCCATGGTATCCCCTACAATACGGGCGCATTTTCGATAAGGTCTGTCATAACGGATGCCCAGCTCATGCATGTCATAAAGGGTTCTTCTCTGCACTGGCTTTAGTCCGTCCCGCACATCCGGCAAGGCTCTTGCGATGATCACGCTCATGGCATAGTCAATATATGATTTCTGCATTAACTCCGAATATTCCGTTCGGATAATCTGTTCTTTCTCCTGCTTTTCCTGCATAATAATCCTCCCGTTCACTCAGCTTGCCTCATGGCCAGCCCTACTGCAAAAGCCTGGGGCTTTTGCAGTAATCCTCTGCCTCTCTAAGCAGCTTATATATCAAGTTCCGCATCCCGGGCATGCTCATGGATAAATTCACGCCGCGGCGGAACCTCCGTCCCCATCAGCATTTCTGTTACCTCTGAGGCCATTCGAGCATCCTCAATCTCCACCTGCTTTAAAATACGTGTTTCTGGATTCAGCGTAGTTTCCCATAGCTGGTCTGCATCCATCTCTCCCAAACCTTTATAACGCTGTAAGGTAAAGGGTCCTTTGTGTCTTTTCCGATACTTTTCCAGGGCAGTGTCGTCATAAAGATACTCTTCTGCTCCTTTTGATGGAATGGCCTTGTAAAGAGGCGGCATGGCAATGTAAATATGCCCCTCAAAAATCAATTCCGGCATAAACCGATAAAACAAGGTCAAAAGCAAGGTAGAAATATGTGCCCCATCCACATCCGCATCCGCCATAATGATAATCTTATTATAACGCAGCTTGGTAATATCAAAATCATTGCCATATCCTTCGGAAAATCCACAGCCGAAGGCATTAATCATCGTCTTAATTTCTGCATTTGCCAGTACCTTGTCAATGCTTGCTTTTTCTACATTTAAAATCTTTCCCCGAATTGGAAGAATTGCCTGATAATTCCGGTCTCTGGCTGTTTTGGCAGAGCCACCTGCAGAATCTCCCTCCACAATAAAAATCTCACAGATGGAAGCATCCCGGCTCTCACAATTGGCCAATTTGCCATTGGAATCAAAGGAAAATTTCTGTTTGGTCAGCAAATTTGTCTTAGCCTTCTCTTCGGTCTTTCGAATTTTGGCTGCTTTTTCCGCACAGGCAATCACTTTTTTCAGGTTGTCCAAATTTTTGTCAAAATACAGTTGGATTTCCTCTCCTGTTATTTTCCCAGTGACTCTTGCTGCATCCTGATTATCCAGCTTTGTTTTCGTTTGTCCTTCAAACCTAGGATCTGGATGCTTGATGGAAATCACCGCTGTTAGGCCGTTTCGCACGTCCGCCCCAGTGAAATTGGAATCCTTTTCTTTTAAAATCCCAAGCTCTCTGGCATAGTTGTTAATGACAGTGGTAAATATTGTTTTAAATCCTGTCAGGTGAGCGCCACCCTCTGCATTATAAATGTTATTGCAAAATCCCAGCACGTTTTCATGAAATTCATTGATATACTGAAAGGCTGCTTCCACCGTAATTCCTTCGCTTTCCCCTTTAAAATATACCACCTCATGTACCGCTTCAGCCTTCCGGTTCAAGTCTTTCACAAAGCCGCTAATTCCTTCCTCCTCATGGAATTCCATATGCTCTGTTACCTCGCCCCGCTTATCTTCATAAATAATGGTAAGCTTGGGATTCAAATAGGCCGTCTCATGAAGGCGGCTTTTCACATCATCCTCCTTGAAACGGGTCTTTTCAAAGATTTCCGGATCTGGTAGAAAGTTAATTTTGGTCCCTGTCTTTTTTGTTTTCCCTGTCACAGGCAGCATTCCCTGTTCTAATTCCAAAACGGGATTACCCTTCTCATATCTATCATGGTATACCTTGCCGCCCAAATATACTTCCAAATCCAAATAAGTAGACAATGCATTTACAACTGAAGAGCCTACCCCATGAAGACCGCCGCTGGTCTTATAAGCGTCATTGTCAAATTTTCCTCCTGCATGAAGAGTGGTAAAAACCAGACGAGCCGCAGACACGCCCTTTTCGTGCATTCCCACAGGAATTCCTCTGCCGTTATCCTCTATGGTGCAGGAACCGTCCGCTTCCAATGTTACGTGTATGGTATCACAAAATCCTGCCAAATGTTCATCTACAGAATTATCTACAATCTCATAAATTAAATGGTTCAGTCCCTTGCGGGATACACTGCCTATGTACATGCCTGGCCGTTTTCTTACGGCTTCCAGTCCTTCCAATACGGTAATGTTCCCAGCGCCGTATTCCTGATTCTTTGACATTTCATTTCCCTTTCTCAATTTTTGATACACATGTTCTGTTTTTTAACTTGCTTATTGTACCACAAGTTTCTAGGATTTGCAAAATTTTCTTCAAATACCCTCCAAAGCCTCCCGCAATTCTTCACAAGAACTATAACGGTTAATGGGATAGGTATGGGTACACTTCTGCACAATCTTATCCAGCTTCCGGGGAAGTCTGCGGTTCCAATAACGGATGGAATATTCACCACAGGGAAACTGGCAAGGATCCTTTCCTGTCAACAGATGATACATGGTTGCACCAAGTCCATAAATATCTGTCCGAACATCTATCGGTTCACCGTTTAATTGCTCTGGAGCTGCATAACCTTTGGTTCCAAAACTGACCCTTACTTTTTTGTTGTTCCCCTCTCCTGTCCAAACAGTTCCAAAGTCTATCAGCCGTAGATTCCCACCTGGCTGCAGCATAATATTTTCTGGCTTCATATCCCGATAAATCACTGGCGGCTGGCAATCATGCAGATAACCTAATACCAAACACATGTCTTTTGTCCACCGGACTACCCGCTGCCAGGGCTGACCGCCTGTCCGTGTTAAAATCTGCCCCAGCGTTTCCCCCTCCAGATATTCCATTACAATATAATACCGTTCTTCTTTTTCCAAAATCTCTTTCAATTTTGGAAAATAAGGGTATCCTAATCTTTGTATCAATGCTGTCTCTTGCTCCACCATAATATCTGTCTGGTTATTCCGACACCTATAAATCTCCTTGATAGCCCAATTTCTACAGGTCTCTCTGTCATAAGCTAAGTAAACGCAGGAAGAGCCTCCCCGCCCCAATAATTTCCGTATTTCGTATCGGTTTTCCAAAATAGCTCCTGGACTTAACATAATCCTCCTTTTTCCCGATTATTCTAAACTGTGTAACATGAAACATTACCGCTTTTTCCAAAGCGAAAAAGAGAACCCCATTTTGCGAGATTCTCTTTCTGCATTTATCCTTCGTGTTTTATTTATTCTTATTTAAGTTTCCTGACTTGCTAATAGAAAATTTATTTTCTGTTCCACTCAGCAAGCGTTTCACATTAGCCCGATGTTTCCAAATTGCTAAAATTGTAAAAACTGCTCCTACCCCATAAATTTCTGGCAATAACTCCTGGTCTACCCACAAATGTCCCAGTTGTCCAAAAATGATCAACTGTATATAAAAACAGATGGAAACCAGAATGGAACCCAGGGATACATATTTTGTAGCTGCAACCGATACAACAAACACCAACAAGCAAAGAATTGCCATAGGGGGATAAAAGGTAATCAAAAATCCTGCGGTACAGGCAATGCCTTTTCCACCTTTAAATTTCATATAGAACGGAAAATTGTGTCCTAGCACTGCTCCCAGTCCTGCATACATCTCCAAAAGCTGCGCCTGTCCTGGATATTTTTCATGAAACACCAGCCAGGCAATCACCATAGCCAAAATTGCCTTGCCTGCATCTCCCAAAAAAGTAATCAGTCCTGCCTTCCATCCAAGGGTACGCAGAGTATTCGTAGCCCCTGCATTTCCGCTTCCATAGTCCCTGATATCAATATGATGCAATTTCCCATAAATATATCCAGTCTGGAACAGTCCAAATACATATCCAAGCGCCAGACAAATTACCCGATACAAAATCATTCTACCCATCCTTTCTTTCCCGAATCATAAACTTTAACGCTGTTCCCTGGAACCCAAAAGCATCCCGAATCCGATTTTCCAGATACCTTGTATAAGAAAAATGCATCAGCTTTTTATCATTTACAAAAATCACAAAGGTTGGTGGTTTTACCGCAACCTGTGTAATATAATATAATTTCAACCGTTTCCCTTTGTCAGAAGGAGGCTGCTGCATTGCCACTGCTTCTGACATAATTTCATTCAGCACACCAGTTGCCACACGCATGGAGTTATTTTCTAGCACCACATCAATCATATCAAAAATCTTCTTCGTACGCTGCCCCGTCTTCGCTGAAATAAAAAGTATTTCTGCATATGGCATAAAGCTTAATACCTGACGGATACGGTCGGTATGCTTATAAATTGTTTTATCATCCTTCTCAATGGCATCCCATTTATTTACTGCGATAATAATTCCTTTTCCCCGCTCATGGGCAATCCCTGCAATTTTGGCATCTTGCTCAGTCACCCCTTCTGTGGCGTCAATCACAATCACCACCACATCTGCACGCTCCACCGCCGTTACTGCACGTATAATGCTAAACCGCTCCAATTCCTCTTTAATCTTACTCTTTCGCCTTAACCCTGCCGTATCAATAAAAATATATTCCCGGCCCTGCCAGGTAATTTCTGTATCAATGGCATCTCTGGTGGTTCCTGCAATATCAGACACAATCACCCGTTCTTCCCCAACCAAATGATTAATCAAAGAGGATTTTCCCACATTGGGCTTACCGACAATGGCAATCTTCGGCCTGTCATCCTCTGCTTCCTCTTCCACATCCTCTGGAAAATGCTTTAATACCTCATCTAGCATATCTCCAATTCCCAACTTAGATGCAGAAGAAATTGGAACTGGATCTCCAATCCCTAAATTGTAGAACTCATAGACATCCGGCATAAATTTTTCAAAGCTGTCTACTTTATTTACCACTAAGATCACTGGCTTTCTGGAACTCCTCAGCATATCTGCAACCTTTGAATCTGCATCCACCAGTCCTTGCCGCACATCTGTCATAAAAATAATAACATCTGCCGTATCAATGGCAATCTGTGCCTGTTCCCGCATCTGGGACAAAATAATATCTTTGCTTTCTGGTTCAATCCCTCCAGTATCAATCAGAGTAAAGGTCCGATCCAGCCAAGAAACCTCGGCATAAATTCTATCTCTTGTAACTCCAGGCGTATCCTGCACAATGGAAATACGTTCCCCTGCCAACGCATTGAACAAGGTGGATTTTCCCACATTCGGCCGCCCAACTACTGCAACTACTGGTTTACTCATTCTAATCTCCTAACTTATCTCATCAAACACGACACCAAATCCTGTCCGCTTGATTTTACAATATCTATCTCCACTTGTAAAGTATTTTCCATCTGGGAAAGAGTCATATCGTCTAAAAACACCTCTTCTTTGCTGCGCAAAAGGTTACAAGGCAATAGAAGCCTGTTCCCAAGATCTCTTCCTTTTAACTGGGCAATAAGATCCTGACCAGTCAACAAACCAGAAACCGTAATCTGCTCTCCGAAAAAATGATTGATAATAGGAATGACCTGTATTTCTTTTTGGGGAAATACTCTGCGAAATTCCTCTGTCAGCTCCTGCAAAACCGGAGCAGCCAAAACTCCTGTGGCCACTGTGATTCTTTCCATCTTACATCGTCCCTGGATTTTTGTATTCTCTGGGTCTTTCGAAAGCTCTGTGACTTCCAGAAAATTAGCAGACTGCATGTCCACAGCATCCGCCGCCGCTTTCAGTGCCTGGGTAAATTCTTCCCGAAGCAAACGCAGCATTCCTACCCCATTTTCCAGTTGAAGATATCCATCATATCTTTCTTCCTTGGGCAATTCCTCCTTAGCTAAAAGATACCACTCATCACTGGCATGGATAAAATGCAGACCATGTGTTTCAAAGCATATCTTTTGATAGTGGTGTATAGTTTCCAATACCGCTTTTGCATCCTCCATGGTAAAAGACTTCAAAGGATACAAGCCATCCCGATATCGGCTTAAGCCCACAGGAACCACTGACACACTCTCCATTACTGGCAGATAAGCCATCAAATCCTCAATGGTTCGTTTCAACTCTTCCTTATCATTGATATCCTTGCAAAGGACAATTTGTCCATTCATGGGAATGCCTGCTTGATATAAAATATCTATTTTTTCTAATGCATCTCCTGCAAAACGGTTATTCAACATTTGGCAGCGAAGCTCTGGATTCGTAGTCTGTACCGATATATTGATGGGACCCAGCTTATATTCTACAATCCTCTCTAAATCATTGTCTTTGAGATTGGTAAGAGTTACATAATTTCCTTGTAAAAAAGAAAGCCTGGAATCATCATCCTTAAAATAAAGAGTCTCACGCATCCCTTTTGGCATCTGATCAATGAAACAGAAAATACATTTGTTATGGCAGGACTTGTACTCATCCATCAATCCATTTTCGAACTCAATCCCCAAATCCTCCTCATATTCTTTTTCAATTTCCAGCTCCCATTCTTCTCCATCTTCCTTTCGAATGAGAACCGTAAGATATTCTTCATTGGTATAATAATGATAATCAAAGATATCTTTTATTTCATGTCCGCCCACGGATACTAATACATCTCCTGGCTCCACTTCCAATTCTTCTGCTATACTGTCTGGATAAACCCTGCATATGATGTGTTCCTTCAAAATTAATTCTCCGTTTCTTCAAATACCTTTTTTCTTTCCTGGCTCAAGCGTTCCGTTAAGGCTATAATTTTCTCAAATTCTTTTACTAGCTCTTTCGAAAGCTTCCGCGCCTGCTTCAGTTCCTGCTTTGCTTTTTCTGCATCTTCATCCCATACTGCCTGAACCGCTGACTTCCCTATCCCATGAAGCTGTTTGTGCTTAGGCTCTATCTCATTCCAGATTTCACGTATTTCAGGATTTTTCGGCTCCATCGAATAATAAAAATGTCCAAATCCACACTTTGTTGCATCCGTCTGCAAGGAAAGCATATTTTTTCCTTCTACAATATCGGCCAGTGTTCCAATCCAGTTCTCATGGGCAGTTATGGCATTTTTTACCGTATCTGCAAAGACCTGGTTATTTATCATATAGAAAGGATCTTGTGACATTTTCCCCATCTGTCTCGCCATTTCATCCATGTCCTTTTCAATTATGGAAATAGGCTTTATAACATCCTGTATCATCTCCCCTGCCTGCCTTAGGGAATCCGATTGACGATTCAGATTTTCACTTCCGCCATGAATTTTATGGAACTGTTCCTCCAGTTCCAGTACTGCACTAAATACTTCCTGACTGGAGGACGCCGCACGGCCCAAAGCATTTGATATATAATTCACACTGCTTTTATTTTTCTCATTGCTCATTACCACAGACTGTAAATCATCATTGATGCTTTTCAGATAGTTCACAGTCTGTTCAATGCTTCCAGCGCTTTCTGTGGAAGCTTTTTTTATGGCTTCCACAAACTTATCCATATTTCCAGTCATCCTCTTGGTTTCATCCGCCAGCTTGCGGATCTCATCTGCAACAATTGCAAATCCTCTGCCCGCTTCTCCTGCCCTGGCTGCCTCAATGCTAGCATTTAATGCCAGCAGATTTGTCTGTTCTGAAATTCCATTGATACCTGAAATCACTTCATTCATATATGAAATAATGTTCAAAAGCTCTCCCATATCTCTTTTCATTTCCACTGAATTAGTCATAGCTTTATCAGACATGTTTTTCACTTGTTCTAACTGGGATTGGCTGGTCTCAATCTCTTCCATCACTTCCTCTGCGTTGGAAGACATCTCTTCCATCGTTCCTGTCAGCTCCTGATGAGCTGTTACCACTTCTTTTGCATTCTCTTGCGTAACATACACCGCCGCTTGTATATCAGCAGCAGTGTGAAAAAGCTCCTGGCTGATTCTGGTCAAGAGCTCCACACTATCCTCCACTGACAAATCCAGAGCGCTTATATTGGTCAACGCTACCTGTATTCCTTTTAAAACTTGTTCAAATCCTTGTCTTCCTTGATTCAAACGTTCCTGTATCTGTAGAGCTTCTATATCATTCGGATTTGTAACCAGATCCATCCTGCTCAGTTCTTGCAAACTCAGCTTGTGCTTTTTCCTGCTGTTCATCTCTTGCTTTCCTCCCAATCTACCTTACATTCTTAGGCAATTGCCTATATTTCAAAAAAAGGAAAGGAATTATCATGAAAATGATAATTCCTATTCCCTCTTCAAGCAGTATTCAGAAATCTACTCTTCACTATCCTCATCTACAACTCCTGCTACTGCCCCGGCTACAGAAGATATTACGGCAACTAGTACAGCCACCAGTACCACACCGCCAATTATAAAAACCATCATTTCTTAATCATCTCATTTCTTCTATTTTTTGCTTTTCAATTGACATTATAACAAATGGCCTGGAAAGTGTAAAGCCTAAAACAAACAAATCCCTTGTTGAAACTGCCTTATTTTTACTGTTCACTCCGTGACCAGTAACGCCTTATTTCAATATGTAAAAATGCTGGATTCCCCTATCTGTTTCCCTTTCCTCTCTTATGACCTCACCTTTTCCCTTGCGAATCTCCTCCAAACGTATTCTGTGATGCCTTTTTATTTCCTCCACACGCTGTTGCAAAGTCTTATCTGAAAGATTCCGGTGAGCAGGAAACGTATGTAATACTTCATATTCTAGTATCCGGTCCAGATTTTTCAAATAGCAGCCCAACGGTTCTTCCATACCTAGCCAATTAGTTATATTAGGGGTAATATCAAACAAAACGTGATCGGTTGTGAACATTACTTTTTCCTTTTCCAGATAACAACACATAAGTCCCGGCGTATGCCCTGGCATCTCCAGAGCTGTCACTTCCACATTCCCTATCCGAATACGTGCTCCATCTGTAATCTCTGTCACAAAAAACTCTTGATTTGGCATAAAAATCCTGGCAGGATTGCGGTGATCTGATTCGTAATACTTCTCTTTGGGATAGCCTTCTGCCACGTAAAGTCTTGCCCGTTCTTCACGAACCTTTCCATACAAAAGCTTTCGAAAATAATAGCTCTCTCTTTGTCCCATATAAATCTTAGTATCTGGATAATCAAAATACTGTGCCAGTCCTATATGGTCGGAATGCAGATGTGTAACAAAAAGATTTGTGCGCTCTGGAGAAATTCCCAGCTCCTGTAAGCCTTTCATTAACACCTTTAGACACTCTTCATTCCGAAAGCCGGTATCGATCACCATGCTTTCTCCTTGGTCCTTAATTACATATGAATTCAGATTTTTCAGAGGATTTCCTGTTAAAGGAACATCGATCCGATAAATATCTGGATGATGAAATACCTGTTCTGCCATACCGTCCACCCTTCCTATCCTATATCCTATCAACTTCTGTCTCAGGTACCATTTTTCTTATATTACATTTTAACTCTCAACCCATACTATAACAAAGAACCTCAAAAAAGATAATTTGCTTCCCAATATAATTATTCGAATTTCATGTACAGTTTTATTTTAAACCTATCCAGTAGCCTTTCATCCATATTTAAAGGCGGCTCATACTTGCAGTACAGACAGATGATGTTTCTGGCAATGATCGCCTTATCAATGGGATTCCCGCCTGAATGAATCCAGTCGGGAAACTGAAAAAGAAAGTAAAGCAGTACGATGCAATCAAACAGAACGTAAATACTATTTTAAGGCAGGAAAGGCAGCCCGAAAAGGAACATAAAAAGGAACGCTAAAAGTTTTTTTGTCCAGTTGTGCTGTCAAAACGTGTTTTCGTGCAATCGGCATTAAACAAAATCTCATTTTTTCCGATATTTTATATCAAAGCCAAAAGAGGACATATGATAAAGATGGATTTTACATCAATAGATGTAAATATGGGGGATTGGAGGATAGATTAAAAGTACAATACCCGAACTTGAAGTATCATGTATTAGATACTTCTAAAATCAATACTTCACTGTGGCAGCGTAATGACTATCCATTTGAAATATTTTTTGAAGATGAATTGGACGAATCAGTCTTAGACTGGAAACCTACATCAAGAGAACCGTCTATGTTAGACGCAGGTGTGCAGGCAAGGATAAACGCAGCAAGGGGAAAATATGCAATAATTATTCCGCCTGCGTTGGAGGAAAAACTGGAAAACAATCCAGAACTATCCCAAAGTATTCTTCCAAAAATGTCCACATTGATAAAAGAACAGGAGCGAAATCAGAGATTGGCAGCGAAACGTGCATTAGAGAGAAAAGAGCAGTTGGAAAAAGCAGAGTTAGAGAAACGGTATCAACAGAGCTTGCTTTAAGCTGCACGGCTGTATGAATGGAATTTGTTATAAGCGGTTCTGCTTGGCGGTAAGGTTGTGTTAAAGAGAAATATTACTCCGGCGGTTAAAAATCGCGGCAGATGGAGATTTGGGCAAGCAAAATGTTGTGATATTTAACCGCCGGAGTAATATATTCAGTGAAAAGGAGGTTTTGAAGATATGGATATACAGTCGCTTGAATTACTAAGCAGTATTGCGGCACAAGGAAATACCAATACCATATTGGATAAAGGAATAAAGTGTGGAGATGAATTTGAAAAACTTTTGCAGCAGGTAAATGAGGACACGGATATTGCAGAAATGAAAAAATTTCTGGACGAAAAATTTAATGTTAATACGGTTGTTGTGGATTACAGTTGCGAAAAAACAGATACAGAAGCGGAAATGTATGATACTGCAATGTTGGAAAAATATGATATGCACGGTGGGCGGAATGTGATTATCTCAAAGAAAACCTTACTAAGAATAAAAAATGATAGTGCTTTTAGGCAGAAAGTGTATAAATCAATCGAAGATATACCGTGGTCAAGTAAATCGACTGGTGGAGAGGTAAAAGGCAATGGCGTATTTATCCATGAGGATGGGACAGGTGGCTACTATTTGGAATTTGACTGGGGCGATGATGAAGAAAAAACAAAGCAAAGAACACATAAAGCGATATACTCTGATAGTCCACAAGTAAAAGAGTTAAATGCCCCGGGATTAAACGAAGTAAATAATATGGGATTACAGGCAGATATTTTAATTTCTCTAATGGGGGCAAATTTTAATTACAAAAGAGAAGAACATTGAGAAATGAATTGTCCGGACTTATCATAAGGGGGAAAAGTGACTCTGAATGGCAGAAGAACCGCAGAAAAAATATTGATAACAATGGAGGATTTGAAAAATGAGTATTAGCGGAATTGGACAGAATTATTATCAAAACAATGTATCAACAAATAAACACAACAAGAGCAGGGTTGGACAATTTTACCCACAAAAACAGGCAGCAGAGGTGTCTGCACCCCAAGATACAAGGCCGAATGCAAATGTGCAGGATATTTATGAGGCACTTAAATCAACAAATCCATTATTAGAGCAGGAGGATAACGACGTATCAGACGAGGAATTGGAGCAAGTAGATAAACAAGAATCTGAATCAAAGACAGAAATTATTGTTAAGCCAGACGGTTCAAGAGTGCTTGTAATGACAATGAGTATTGGAGGAATGGAAACAACCATGTCCTTGGAAATTTCTAAGCCGACAGAAGCACCAACTGAAAATGCAAAGCAAGATACCAATAATACGCCTATGGCTGAAAATGATACTGTATCAGATGAAATGTCAAATATTTTTATCTTATAGGAAAGTCATGGACTTTAACACTTTACAGTAACACGGTCTTTCCTATAAGATAAAAAGCGGACTCCAAAGAGTCCGCAATCAATGCCCAAGCATATTTTCAATAAAAATTCCATAACCCTTGGAAGCGTCCTGAACAAACACATGGGTGACTGCCCCGATGACTTTGCCGTTCTGAATGATGGGGCTTCCGCTCATTCCCTGCACAATTCCTCCCGTAAGACTTAGCAGTTCTGGATCTGTCACTTGAAATAAGATTCCCTTATTTTCACTATTATAATCAATATCTGTAATGACAACAGAATACTCCTTGCGCTCCCCAGAAACAGTTGATATAATAGTTGCTTCACCTTCTTCTATCTCCTGCTTTAACCCTACTGGAAAATAATTTTCCGCTCCTACCTTCTCAGGCGTCTTTTCCAAATTACCATAGATACCCACATTAGTATTTTCTTCCACAGTACCAAGACGGTATTGTTCTAAATAGGTAATCACTCCAGCAATCTCTCCTGGATTACCTTTTTCCCCCTTGGTAATTCCGGCCACCTCAGCTTCATACAGGGTTCCTTCCCCCATGCTTACCTTGGTTCCAGTGTCCAAGTCACTCACTGGATGTCCCAGCGCACCATAATTCCCCTGCTCATCATAAAAAGTCAAGGTTCCTACTCCCGCCAAGTCATCCCTAACCCAGATACCCAGCTTATATTCATCCTCGGCAACCTGCACAGGCTGTAATTTTAGCTGAATGTATTCCTTCCCGCGCAAAATTCCCAGTATGACAGGATTCCCCTGGCTCTGGTTTATTTTTGTAATCAAATCCTCTTTGCTCTCTATGACCTGCTCGTCCACGGTTTTCACATAATCTCCGCTTTTCACAAGATTTTCTGCTGGCTCATAATTCATGCCATCACTTCCCGTTACAGTTCCCGTTCCAATAATCAAAATCCCATCTGTTTTCACATAAATTCCCACTGGAACCCCACAAGGCACTACCTGAGCCTTTTCCACCACTTCCACCGCAACTTCTTTGATATGGAACAATCCAAAGAGCCTGCATGTTATGGAATAGCTTCCCTGCTCCTGGGATTTCAGGGAAAAGCTTTCATTCAAGTCCAGCTTGATTTTATCCTTTTCTACCACGGGAGATTGATTGCCAAATACTTCCAATCCCTTCTGTTCCATTTCACCAGTCACAGGCAAATGAAAATCAAAATTTTCTTCCTCTCCTTTTTCTATCCAGATTTTATCAGGAATGGACTCCTCCATAAAAGAAAAAGAAAAAAAGATCCCCCAACATGCGCCCGCAATCAAACTCCCCTGGGCTATCCATTTCTGGAACCTTGCCAGTCTTTTCTCTTTCATCATTTCACATCCTTCAAGTTGAAATCCTCTTTAGTATGTGAAATTTTGTGGTATTTCAATCTGGAATTTTTTAAAATTTTTCTACTGGTTATTTTGGGGATTTTTTTACAGTTACGGCAAGCTCCTTCATTTCACGGGCACTTTCCATTACTTTATCTGTAATTTTCACGCCCCCTAACATGCGGCCCAGCTCTGTGATACTTTCTGCCTCTTCTAACAGAGAAATATTTGAAACGGTCACATGATTGACCACGTCCTTGCGGATTAAAAAATGGTAATCAGCCATAGCTGCAATCTGAGGAAGATGGGTAATGCAAATTACCTGATGATTTTTGCCGATCACATTCATTTTTTCTGCCACCATCTGCGCAGTTCTTCCGCTGATCCCTGCATCTATTTCATCAAAAATCAAGGTCTCAATCTGATCACTTTCTGCCAAAATTGTTTTAATGGCAAGCATGATACGACTTAATTCACCCCCTGATGCAATCTTTCCCAAAGGCTTTAAAGGCTCCCCTGGATTCGTGGAAATCAAAAATTCTGCCTCATCCATCCCATTGGCGGTAAAACCTTTTGTCTCTTTTAATTCCATGGTAAAATTAACATCCAAAAAATTCAAATCCACCAGTGCAGCTTGCACCTGTTTTGCCAATTCTTTGGCATACTTTTTCCGAATTTTTGAAACCTCCTTAGAAACCTTTTGCAAAGCAGATTCCGACTTTTCCAACCGCTTTTGCAATTGCTCCAAATACTTTTCATAATCTTTCAAACGGTTATATTTTTGTTTCTTCTCTTCCTTTGCTTGTAAAACCCCCTCAATGCTACCGCCAAATTTATCCTTTAAATGGTTCACCTCATCCAGACGTTTTTCCACTTCAAAAAAGGTCTCTTCGTCAAATTCCTCTTCTGAAATATACCCAGACAGTTCTCGATTAAAATCATTTAAAAGACTGTCCACTTCCCCAAGCTGATCACTTAACCCCAAAAGCTTCGGATCATACTCTGCTACGGTTTGCAATTCTCTAAGAGCCCGTCCAAGCTGCTCTGTAGCACTGCCGCTTCCTCCAGTCATCTCATAGGCGCCTCCGGCTGCTTCCATGATTTTGCGGTTATTTGCCATTTTCCGATAAGATACCTCTAACTCTTCATCCTCTCCAGAAATCAAATTAGCATCCTCAATTTCTTGTATTTCATATTCCAAAAAAGACATCTCCCGCTCCCGGCCTTCCCCTTCGCAAAGAGCCTGCTCTTTTTCTTCCTGAATGGCCTGAAACTCCTGGTAACGCTGTTTTAAGATTTTCTTTTTTTCTTCTAGCTGCTCTTTTCCATATTCATCTAAAATTTCCAGATGCTTTTTTTTGTGGAGTAGTGACTGATGCTCGTGTTGTCCGTGAATATCTATCAGAAATGACGCTGCCTTTCTCATACAAGAAGCAGAAACTGTCTCAGAATTGATTTTTCCAATGCTTCGGGAGGGAGTAATCTTTCGGGACATAATAACCTCATCATTCTCTGGAAAAATATCCATTTCCGCCAACAGCTTTTTCTGTTCCTCATTCTCTACCCGAAAAATTAACTCCACCAATGCGTACTCTGCCTGCTCCCGCAGCATTTCTTTCGGCGCTTTTTCTCCCAATGCAAGATTGATAGAACCGATGATAATAGATTTCCCAGCTCCAGTCTCCCCAGAAAGAATATTCAGGCCAGCGCCAAATTCCACCTCTGCCTCCTCCATCAACGCCAGATTTTTTACATGCAGACTTACTAACATATTTTCTCCTTTTTCTTTTATCATTTTTAGGCAACTGCTATTTTTTCCCTGGCTTCTCATAGCCCAGTTAGTCTTCCATAATCTTACGCAGCCTTTCCATTAAATTTTCCGTATCCTCCACGGTACGCACTGCACACATAATCGTATCATCTCCTGCAATACTCCCTACGATTTCATGGCAGTCCATGGTATCCAAAGCCGCCGCAACTGCCATAGCCATACCGGAAACTGTCCGAATCACCAGAATATTCTGTGCCATATCCATGGAAACAAACCCTGCCCGAAAGACACGAGTATATTTTTCACTCATATCCACCTGATTTTCATTGAGTGAAATATATTTCTGACGGCCTTCCTGATTGGCCACCTTTGTCAATTTTAATTCCCGGATATCCCTGGACACAGTAGCTTGGGTTACATGAAACCCTGCCTGCTCCAGATGGTCGGAAAGCTCCTCCTGAGTCTCAATACTATATTTCGAAATAATTTCCAAAATTTTTGCATGACGCTTTGACTTCATCTCTTCCTCCCACAATGGCTGTTACGTATATCCCTGTAATTTTTTCCGAAGCCTCTCTAAAAAACTTAATCGGCTTAATTTCAAAATCCTGGCACATACCTTGGCTTTCTTTACAATAATTTTCTCTCCTGCATGGAGAATCCCTACATGGCGCCCATCAAAGCTGACCTCCAGCTCTTCTTCTAATTCTTCATTCCGCTTTGCTACTTCTATGGTAATCTCATCCTCCGCCCCCAGCACAATACTTTTTGCATTTAAGGTATGAGGACTGATGGGGGTAACCAAAAGGAGACTGGCTTTGGGGTCCACAATGGGACCGCCTGCTGACATACTATATCCGGTAGATCCTGTGGGCGTTGCAATAATCATGCCATCTGCACTGTAAGTATTCAAATATTCCCCATTAACAGAAATAATCAAATCCACCACCTGAAGCCTGCCGCTTCGGTGAATTACAATATCATTGAACGCCGTTTCCTCACTGGTTTTTCCTTCTCTGGTAATGCAAAACCCAGACAACAGCATTCTTTTTTCTATAGCATAGCCATCCTCTGTCAGAAGACTTCTTACCCCCTGTATCGCAGTATCTGCTTCCAGCTCACAAAGATATCCCAAACGCCCGGTATTCACCCCAATGAGGGGAATATTCCGTTTGGCCATATTTCTTGCTGCGCCAAGCAATGTGCCATCTCCACCTACCACTAGGATACATTCCGTATCATCGGGGATTTGTTCTGTATCAAAAAGAACTCCCTCCTGCTCTCGGTTAACCTGATAGCTGCAGACACCGCCATTCTTTATAATAAATTCATGAATTTTTTTCGTCAATCCTAACTGTTCATCCCGCCTAGGATTTGCAATAATATAAAAATGCTTCATTTTCCTATGTCAGTGTCCCATGCGCCTGTGATACCACAGCCGCCGTATCCACCATTTCCTCCTGACCTTCCGTACCTTTTTGGATATGTATCAAATACTCGATATTTCCCTCTGGCCCCCGAATCGGGGAAAAATCCAAACCACATACCCCAAAGCCAATTTTTCTCGAAAAAGCAATGATTTTTTCAATCACTTCCTGGTGTATGAAAGGCTCCCGGACCACTCCCTTTTTCCCTACTTTTTCTCTTCCTGCTTCAAACTGAGGCTTAATCAGACATATCATTTCTCCCTGTTCCCGAAGCAGCTCTTTTGCTGCTGGAAGCACCTTAGTCAGCGAAATAAAAGAAACATCCACCGATGCAAAATCCAACACCTCTGAAATATCCTCTGGCGTCACATAGCGGATATTTGTCTTTTCCATACATACTACTCGTGCATCCTGCCTCAGCTTCCAAGCAAACTGGCCGTATCCTACATCCACGGCATAGACTTTTCCCGCTCCATTTTGCAGCATACAGTCCGTGAATCCTCCTGTAGATGCCCCGATATCCATACAGATTTTATCTGTCAGATCAATGGCGAAATTTTCAATTGCCTTTTCCAATTTCAGCCCTCCCCGGCTCACATACTTCAAAGTATTTCCACGGACCTCTATCTCTGCTTTATCATCAAAAGAAGTTCCGGCTTTGTCCTCCCGCTGACCTGCTACAAAAACATTTCCTTCCATAATCATGGCTTTTGCTTTTTCTCGGGAGGGCGCAAGCCCACGTTGTACCAAAAGTACATCCAATCTCTCTTTCATAATGACTTCTGCCTTCCATTTTTCATTTCTTTCATAACTGTTAAAATTTTGTCTGTTACGGATTTGCCGTCGATGCCAAGTTCTTTTCGCAACACATCCACATTTCCATGCTCTACATATTCGTCGGGAACCGAAATATTTAATATCTGCGGCTGATACTGCTGTTTTTCTTCTATATCGGCACCCCATGCCTGACTCGCTATCTCCCGAAGACGGCGGTTTTCATAATAGGAAGCCACATGTTCTCCAAATCCGCCTTTTCGCACATTTTCTTCCATGGTTACCAACAGCCCATGTCCATTGGGAAGCTCTTCTAACAATTCCTGGTCCATTGGCTGTACAAATCTTACGTTCACCAATGTACAATCATATCCATGTTCCTTTAAACCTGCAGAAACCTCCTCTGCAATTTTCACCATACTTCCCACTGCAAGAAGAGCTATCTGACTTCCTTCGTATATTTTTTCACTTTTCCCATAGACAATCTTCTCTCGGCATTCCTTTAAGCCTGCATAAGCCTCTCCCCGAGGGTATCGAATTGCAATGGGATGTCCAAAATTTACTGCAAATTTCACCATATCGGAAAGTTCCCATTTATTTTTTGGGGCCATAATATTCATATTTGGAATGGAAGAAAGATAAGACAAATCAAAGATTCCCTGATGGGTTTCTCCATCACTCCCTACAAGACCTGCCCGGTCTATGGCAAAGGTCACAGGAAGATCTTGGATGCACACATCATGCAGCATTTGATCATAAGCTCTTTGAAGGAAAGAAGAATATACTGCAAACACAGGCTTCAGACCTGCGGCTGCTAGTCCTGCGGCAAAGGTCACTGCATGTCCTTCTGCAATTCCCACATCAAAGAAACGCTCTGGGAACATATTATGAAACCGTTTCAGACCTGTCCCATCCTCCATGGCTGCCGTAATTGCTGTTACCTTTTGATCTCGTTCTCCTAGCTTCCGCATTACTGTAGAAAAAATATCTGTATAATTGGCCGTCGTCCTCCGTTTCAAAGGCAAGCCTGTCTCTATCGCAAAGGGTTCTGTTCCATGAAACCTGGCTGGATGACGCTCGGCTGGAGAATATCCCTTCCCCTTTTGGGTAATCACATGGACTAAAACCACTCCATTTACTTTCGATGCATCCCGAAACACCCGCATCATAGCTCCAATATCATGGCCATCCACCGGCCCTAAATAAGTAATCCCCATATTTTCAAACAACATTCCTGGTATCAGAAGCTGCTTAATACCACTTTTTGTCCGGCGTATCCGCACTACCATGCGTTCTCCATACACTGGAATTTTATGCAAGGAGTTAATCACGCCCGTTTTCAATCCTTGATAAGCCTCTGTGGTTCGTAGATTACCTAGATGACTAGAAAGTCCGCCCACATTTTCAGAAATCGACATCTTATTGTCGTTTAATACAATAATAAAATTTGTTTTCAACAAAGAGGCATTATTTAACGCCTCCCATGCCATTCCGCCTGTCAGCGCGCCATCGCCTATCACAGAAACTACCCGGTAATTTTCTCCAGTAATCTCTCTTGCAGAAGCATATCCCAGTCCTGCGGAAATAGAAGTAGAACTATGGCCTGTATCAAAACTGTCACACTTGCTTTCCTTTCGTTTTGGAAATCCGCTCATCCCTTTGTATTTCCGCAGCGTCTCAAAACCATCTCTTCGGCCTGTCAGCAGCTTATGAGTATAAGACTGATGCCCCACATCCCAGATAATGCGATCCTCTGGCAATTGAAAACAAAGATGTAACGCCATGGTAAGCTCCACTACTCCCAAATTGGAAGCCAGATGTCCTCCATGCTCTGCAATCCTTTGGATTAAAAAATTCCGGATTTCTTCCGCCAATAATGGCAGCTCTGATTCCTCCAATTTTTTGATATCATTGGGTCCTTCTATCTTTTCCAATACCATAGATATTCCCCCTTCTTCTCCTGTTCTTTCATAACAGCCCAAAAACCTTACTGCTTTCGTTCTGTTTTTCCACAAAACCAGACATTTATTTTGTCCGCTGTATTAATTCTAACATCAAATTAATCAAAAATTCATTTTTTACCACAAGATCATCTATGCGTTTTACGCTTTGCTTTGAAAGACGTTCTACTTCTTGTGCTGCTCTCTCAATTCCCCAAAGAGTTACCCATGTGGTCTTATGATTCTTTTCGTCACTGCCCACTGGTTTACCCAAAACCTCTGTGGTGCTGGTGACATCTAAGATATCGTCCTGTATTTGAAATGCAAGCCCCAGTTCCCCAGCCGCCTGCTCCACCTGTTTTTGTTCTCCTTTGGTAGCCCCTGCCAAAATAGCTCCAATCAACATGGCGCTTTCCAGCAATGCTCCTGTTTTTAATTGATAAATAAATTGCAGTGTTTCCTGGGTGACAGGCTTCCCTTCAGATTCCACATCCACACACTGACCGCCCAGCATACCATAGATACCAGCTTTCCCTGCAAGTACCTGCAGGGCCTTTCCAATATTAACATTTCCTGGTTCCAGTTCAAATGCTTTTACTGCTGTCTCAAAAGCATAATTCAAAAGCCCGTCTCCGGCCAGTATTCCCATTGCTTCCCCATACTGGGCATGGGTAGTTTTCTTTCCTCTGCGGTATTCATCATTATCCATGGCAGGCAAATCATCATGTACCAGAGAATAGGTGTGTATCATTTCTATGGCCACCATAAAAGGCTCAATCACTTGAGACCTTCCTCCAAACATTCGATAGGTTTCCCACATAAGCATCGGCCGCAACCGTTTCCCACCTGCAAGCACACTATAATTCATTGCTGCTATTACCGTTTCCTGAGGTCCTTCTTCCTTGGGTAAATATTTGGTGAGCAAAGCCTCTATCTGTTTTGTCCTAGCAGCAATCTCTGCTTTCATATCCATATCTGCACTGTCCTTTCTGGCTGTAACTGATAACACTGTTATCTTTCTCCCAAAGGTTCCAACTCTCCCTGCTCATTCAAAAGAAGCATTTTCTTTTCTACCTTATCTATCTTTTGATTACAGAACCTTAATTTCCGAATTCCCTGTTCGTACAACGCAAAGGTCTCCTCCAGTGTAACCTCACGTTGCTGCATTTTCTCAATCAGTCCTTCCAACTCCTGAAAAGCTTCTTCTAGAGACTGTTCTTGTTCCTTCTCTTTCTGACTCATAATATCTCCCGTTCCTTTTTCTTCTCCACTCCCATCACCTTTGCAGACACCTTTCCATTCAGCATATGAATACTCAAGGTATCTCCCACCTGTACATCGGCTACATCACAAATCCCCCGGCCTTTTTTATCTGCCACAAAAGAATAACCTTGGCTTAATTTTTTCACTGGTGAAACTGCTTCCAACCGTTCTGCCAACAGCTCCAGTCCATGCTTCTGCTGTAAAAGCTTTTGCTGCATGGCCATGGCAAGCTTATCCTCCAAATCTACCGTCATCTGGCGTTTTTCATTGAGCTGGCTCTGAGGGCTTAACAATTTCAGCCTGCTTTCATACTGTCGGACACGTTCGCTGGCCCAATCCATTTTATCACTAATATTCCTGTTCAACTCCAATTGAAAAGACAACAGCATTCCTTCCAATTCCCGGATATCATACACCGCAAGCTCGGCTGCTGCTGAAGGTGTTGGCGCTCTCAAATCTGCCACATAATCGGCAATGGTAGTGTCTGTCTCATGGCCTACCGCAGAAATAATGGGAATGGAACATTCAAATATTGCCCTTGCCACAATTTCTTCATTAAATGCCCATAAATCTTCCATGGACCCTCCACCACGGCCTACAATTATCACATCTACGCCTATTTGTTCCAACCCACAAATTCCATTTACAATACTGGCTGCGGCGCCATCTCCCTGCACCAAAGCAGGATACAAAATTGCCTGTACATAAGGATTCCTCCGTCGCGTGATATTTTGAATATCACGAATGGCTGCCCCAGTAGGCGCCGTTACAATTCCCAGCCTGCGAATGTATTTGGGAATCTGTTGTTTATATTCCTGGGCAAACATCCCCATCTCTTCCAATTCTTCTTTCAGTCGTTGAAAACGCTGATACAAAAGTCCTTCCCCATCTGGCAGAATTTCTTTTGCATAAAGCTGATATTTTCCATCCCTCTCATATACAGAAATAGAGCCCAAAACAATTACATTATCACCGTTTTTCATGGAAAAAGAAAGACCTTTACGATTTCCGGCAAACAGCACTGCCTGCAAAGCGCCCGTCTCATCCTTCAACGTAAAATAAATATGTCCAGTGGTATGATACTTACAGTTGGACACTTCCCCCTTCACATAAATGCGGTTCATCATAAAATCCTGGGTAAACATATTTTTAATGTAGGAATTGACCTGTCCTACCGTATATACATTTTTTGTCATACCAGTTTTGCAAGGATTCCATTGACAAAGGAAGCAGAATCATCTGTCCCATAGCTTTTTGCAAGCTCTACTGCTTCATTGATTGCTACCCCTGTGGGAATCCCTTCCTCAAATTTTATTTCATACACAGCAAGACGAATTAACGTTACATCCACCTTTCCCATTCGGCTGGTTTTCCACCCCTGAGCCACTCCATTGATCTGTTCATCTATCTCAGGCAAATGGGCCAGTATCTGCTGAAATTTATCCTGGATATAGCAAATATCCTTCTCCTCTTTCTTATCTAGCTCTGCAAAAAACAATTGCAATTGTTCCGACAGTTCCTCTTCCTTGTAAAATTCTGCACGAAACAGCAGTTTAAAAATCTGTTCTCTTATCTCTCTTCGACTCATATGTTTCCTCTCAAACAGCTATATTCAAGAAAAGACTGTCAAAATGACAGCCTTATGATTTTATCATTCTTTCACTTTTCATACAGGAATCTCCTGCTGCACTTTTCTCTATTTGTGTTTTTCCATCTCCACGCTGGCAATACTCACATTTACACCGCTCACTTGAAGCCCAGTCATATTCTCAATTGCAGACTTCACACGCTCCTGCACCTTAGTGGAAACCTTCGGGATGGCATACCCAAAACGGATATTCAATGCCACATCCACCCTTACCACATTCTCCTTAATCTCAATCTTGATTCCCTTTGAAAGATTCTTCATGCCCAGCTTGCTCACCAGTTCATTGGTAATATTTCCAGCCATGGAGCTTACTCCTTCTACCTCTGTAGCCGCCAGACCTGCAATAATTGCAATTACTTCATCTGCAATACGTACTTCGCCAAGATTATCGTCTTTTATCATATATGCTTTTCTGTCTTCAGCCATTATCTACGCCTCCTAAACTTATTCATTTTCCTATTATAGCAGAATTCCCAGAATTTGCAAAGCGATTCTATAGGCTTTCTACATTTTTTATCATTCTCCCCTACTTCTCCTATCTATACTATTCCCCAAAATATAAATTTTTTTCATTTCACAACCCTTTTCGGCACTGTCGTATATTCATAAGGCGTCGCCTGATACACGTAATAATTTAACCAGTTGGTATACAAGGTATTGGCATGGGCACGCCACTGTAAATTTGGCCGAATGGTACAATCATCCTCTTGATAATAATTCTTCGGAACCTGAATATCCAATCCCTTCTCCTTATCCCGTATGTATTCTGTATGAAGGGTAACACGGTCATACTCTGGATGCCCCATCACAAAAATTTTCTTTCCAGTAGTGTCCATAATCAGATACGCGCCTGCCTCCTCTGATTCAGCCAAGACCGTAAGCTCCGGCACTTTTTCAATATCTTCTATGCGCACCTGGGTATGTCTGGAGTGGGGCGCCAAAAAATAGTCATCAAACCCCCGCACCAAGGGAATTTTCCGGTTTCTTACTTTATGCTCAAACAAACCAAACATCTTGTGCTTTAGCATTTCCTTTGGAATCCCATAATGATAATATAGGCCCGCCTGAGCTCCCCAGCACAAATGCATGGTAGAGGTCACATTGGTTTTTGTCCAATTACAGATTTCCTCAAATTCTTTCCAATAATCTACTTCCTCATATTCTATCTTTTCCACTGGAGCCCCTGTAATAATAAACCCATCAAATTTCCGTTCCCGAATCTCCGAAAAGGTATGATAAAATTTGTTCAAATGACTATTTGAGGTATTGCGGGACTCATGGCTGCCCACTACCACAAACGTCACATCCACCTGCAAAGGTGTATTGGAAAGAGCTCGAAGAATCTGCAGCTCTGTTTCCTCCTTCAATGGCATTAAATTCAAAATTCCCACCTCAATCGGCCGGATATCCTGATGTACCGCCCTGTTTTCATCCATAGTAAATACATTTTCCCGCTCCAAGGTTTCTTTCGCTGGCAAATCACTCTGCACCTTAATTGGCATAAACTTTTCCTTCTTTCTATTCTATAAATTTTACTACACTGAGTTTGGCCTTTCACGAACTATACAATCCTCCATACAAGAATCACCCATACCAAATCTCTTTTACTTCAGCATAGCAAGCAGTTCTTCTTCTGAAATTACCTGTACGCCCAGCTCCTGAGCTTTACTTAATTTACTTCCTGCATTTTCCCCTGCCAGCACCATGGCAGTCTTTTTCGATACGGAACCAGAAACCTTACCGCCCTGCTGTTCAATTAAGTTAGCCGCTTCCTTTCGCCCCAAAGTAGGCAACGTTCCGGTAACCACAATGGTCATCCCTGCAAGCTTATCTCCCTTAGGCTGCTCCTTAGATTCCATATTCACACCATACTGCTCCATCCGTTCTATAATTCTCTGATTCTTCTCATCTGCAAAAAATTCCAGGATGCATCTTGCACTGACTTCACCGATATCATTGACATTTTTTAGCGCTTCCTCATCTGCTTCACGCAAATTCTTTATACTGCCGAATTCCCTCAAAATAGATTTGGCGGCTGCCTTTCCCACATTTGGAATCCCAAAGCCTGTCAAAAGCTGGTAAGCGTCATTTTCTTTGGATTTCTCAATGGCCAAGAGCAGCTTATCGGTATTCTTTTCTTTTCCAATAATTCCCTGGGCAATCAATTCTTCCCGATACTCTTTTAACACATAAATATCTGCAATATCCTTCAAGTAGCCAAGATGCACCAGCTCTTCCACATACACAGTTCCAAAGCCTTTGATATCCATGGCATCCCTGCCTACAAAATTGATGATATGCCGCTCTAACTGAGCTGGGCAATTTGGGGAAGTGCACTTAATATCTGCGGTATCCTTTTCCCGCTCTGTCTTTGCTCCACAGACAGGGCAGAACTCTGGTAAATGATAAGCCTCTGTGTGTTTGGGCCGTTTTTCTTTCAACACTTTTCGTATCTTAGGAATAATCTCCCCAGATTTATACACCAAAATCCGGTCTCCAATCCGAATATCCAATTCATCAATAAAATCCTGATTATGAAGGGTTGCCCGGGAGACCGTAGTACCACAAAGCCGCACTGGTTCAAAAATCGCCGTAGGGGTAATTCGTCCAGTTCTCCCTACCGACAATTCCACATCCAAAAGGGTTGTTTCCTTTTCCTCTGGAGGATATTTATAAGCAACCGCCCAACGGGGAACTTTGGAAGTGGCGCCAAGCTTCTCTCGGTCTGAGAGAGAATTTATTTTCACCACAGCGCCATCAATATCATATCCCAAATTCCCTCGGTTCTCTCCAATGGCACAGATTGCTTCCCAGACCTCTTCTTTGTTTTTACAGACACGATACTCATCGATCACAGGAATTCCATTTTGTTTCAAATATTCATATCCCTGGGTATGGGTTTCAAAATCTTTTCCCCGCACCTGTTGGATATTAAACACAAACATGGACAACCCTCGTTCTTTTGTAATTTTGCTGTCTAACTGCCGCAAGGTTCCTGCCGCACAATTCCTGGGATTGGCAAAGGTCTTTTTTCCTTTTAATTCCTGCATTTCATTGACACGGTCAAAATCCTGGTTCTTCATATATACCTCGCCCCGGATCTCCAAATATTCCACAGGAACCTTTAGCTTCTTCTTCACATCAGAAATGACTTTTGCATTGACAGTCACATCTTCGCCAAAGTTAATGCCATCCCCTCTGGTTACTGCTGTTTTCAATACGCCGTCCTGATAACGAAGAGCCATAGAAAGGCCGTCAATCTTATACTCTACCACAAATTCAGGATCATCCAATTGCTTCTGCATTTCCTCCACAAATTCTTCCACTTCTTCTTTGGAGAACACATCCTGCAAACTTAACATAGGGACATTGTGCCTGACCAATACACCAGCCTCACGTTTTGCCGTTCCGCCCACCTTCTGCGTGGGAGAATCTGCAGTAACTAAATCTGGATATTCCTTCTCCAATAATTTCAATTCCTGCATCATAGTGTCATATTCATGATCGCTAATTTCAGGACTGTCCATATTATAATAACGGTCGCTATGATATTCCAACTGATTGCAAAGATCTTGTATCCTAATTTTTGCCTGATTTCTGTCCATGCTGCAAATCCTTTCCCTTCATACCTCATGCTCTATTTTTCTAATTGCTCCTGCAAATCTTTCCATTCCTGACCGGTGATTTTCCGATATGTTCCTTCTTTTAAATTGCCCAAACAGATATTCATAATCCGTACCCGTTTTAAGTCCAAAACCCGATACTGGAACTGTTCACACATACGCCGGATCTGCCGATTCAATCCCTGGGTCAAAATAATCCGAAAGGTCCGTTTCCCCACTTTTTCCACCTGGCATGGCCTGGTAGTTGTCTTTAGCTCCTCCAAATGCACGCCTCCAGACATTTTTCGTAAAAAATCATCTGTAATATCTTTATTCACCTTCACAATATATTCTTTTTCATGATAATTCCTGCTACGCATAATTTGGTTTGCCAATTCCCCCTGATTGGTCATCAGAATCAATCCATGGGAATTTTTGTCCAACCTACCGATGGGATAAATTCGTTTGGGATAATTCATATAATCAATAATATTATCCTTTTCCCGCTTCTCCGAAGTGCATACAATTCCTGACGGCTTATTTACAGCAAGAAGAATCACTTCTTCCTCCATCGACACTCTTTTCTTCCCATACATAACCTCATCACTGGGACATACTTTATCCCCCATGACTGCTGTTCTGCCATTAATTGTAACAATTCCTCGTTCAATTTGGCGATCTGCTTCCCTTCTGGAACAAACTCCTGCCTCACTGAGATATTTATTGATTCTGATTGATTCTGTCATTGACAATCCACACACCTTTATAAAAATCTTTTTAATCGTTCAATATTTTCTTCTTCAAAATCCATCAGTTCTTCCGCCAGCTCATTGGCAAAACTTCCGGTATTTTTATTATTATGCCTAACCTTCAAAAGCTCCGCAATTCCCTTTGTATTCCCTTGTATCATCATATCTGCCACATGAGGCGTACTGATATTCAACATGGTATTTGCCTGAATTGCGCCCCAAAGCATGGCTTTTTCCAGGTTAGATTCTCGTGCCATCAAACCATGCTCCCACAATCCCGCTGCTGCTTTTTGCTCAAAATCCCGAAAGCGGTTCCTCTGAGCTGTCAACTCATATGCAAACTCTTGATTGTAAATTTTCCCCATCAGTGTATCAATGGCATTGATGGCCATAGAAGCATTTTTCCTTGTTTCTTTCAATAAATTAATTTCCTGATAATTACGCATAGTTTCCTCCTGATTTTGTTTCCTATTAGGTTGAAACATTTTGCATTTTTTATTCAGGTTTTCGATACACATTCCTATATGGTAAGATAACCATAGGCTTTCTTGCTTTAAAGCAACATAATATTTCCTATAAGAGAACAAAGTGGGCAAGCCCACTTCTGCTCCCCTACTCCTCACTCATGAGGGGCTTGGACACTTTGCTGCGCCGAGTGCGGTCACGCAGTGACATCTTCTATTCGCACGAGTGTGCATATTATTTTTATCTTATAGGAAAGTCATAGACTTTAACACTTTACAGTAACACGGTCTTTCCTATAAGA
>KE159595.1:84263-146255 GCA_000403255.2 Lachnospiraceae bacterium 3-1 | reverse complement strand
ACATCTTCTATTCGCACGAGTGTGCATATTATTTTTATCTTATAGGAAAGTCATAGACTTTAACACTTTACAGTAACACGGTCTTTCCTATAAGATGAAAAAGAGAACTGCCAGTTCTGGCAATTCTCCCTTCCTATTTTCCATCGCTTCTTTTCCTGTAATTTCCAATTTCAATTCAAACATAAACACTCATAATCCACGCAAAAGGAAGTGAATCAAAAAGGAATCCTAATTATTCAACAACAAATCTGTTCGAATATATCCAGTCTGTCCATTCCATTCAACCTTTGTCCATCCTTCTGCATAACTCAAAATTACTTTTATACTATCACCCTCAGCAGTGGTTCCAACCAATTCTGATGATTCACCCATAGACTTACGCACATTATAGCTGCTGCTTGCCGTCAGGACTTTTCCTTCTGGAACATAATTGATCTCGGGAGTGGTATCTTCCTGAGGCGCTTCTTCTGGAGCTTGTTCTTGATTTTCTTCTGGAGCCTGCTCCTGATTCTCTTCTGGAGCTTTCTCTTTTTCTTCCGGCTTTTCTTTCTTATCATCTGCCGGCTTTTCTTTCTTATCATCTGCCGACTCTTCTTGTTTTGGTTCTTCTTCCTTATTCTCCTCTTTCGGCTCTTCCGGTGTATAAGAATCTTTCCACTGACGGATTGCTTCCGATACAGCATCGACTGTCTTCTTCAAATTCTCGTCAGATGCAATTGCATCATTGTATTTGCCTTGCACTTCTTCCCGAAGCTTTTGCACATCTTCCCCGCCTTCAAATTCTGCAATCATACTGTCAATTTCTGCTACTGTCTCCTGTTCTCCCATCTCGCGGTTAAAGGAGCTATAAAGATTATCAATGTAAAGGCTGCCCTCTTCATTGGTTCTAACATAGAAGAAATCCATGCCTGGAAGTCCGCCTTCCAAACCGCTGTAATTCATGGTGAATGTCACAGATACCAAAAAAGCTCCCTCTTCTGAACTTTCCTTTGTATAGCAAGTCACATCACTATAGTTTTCCACATGCTCTCCCAGCATCTTAATGTAACTTTTTTCCATATCAGAAAGAGACTGGGTAATGGATTCCAGCTTATCAATGTCGCCTGTTGCGTAAGCGCTATAATAAGTAGATATCAATTCCTTCACTTCTGGATGGGCATCCACTTCATACTCATCCTTCTCTGCCTTCGGCTCCTCGGTAGGCGCAGGCGTCTGTTCTTCTTCTTTCTGAGACTGCTTCTGCTCGCCGCCGTTATTATTCCCGTTACATGCTGTTGTCAACATAAGAACGGCTGCCAAAGCAAAAACCATAGCTCCTCTTGAAACATATCGCACATTTTTCTTCAAAAACTCTGTAATTTTATCTATTCCAACTCTATTTTCAGATACTAATTCACAATTTTCATTCTTTCTATTTCTAAAATTCATATTTGCTCCTTATTTGTTTCATCTATATCATTCAGTCATATTCCAACTTATTCTTCTGCGGAATACAACAATAATAAGTTTCAATGCACCCAGAGGGAATCGAACCCCCAGCCCCAGAACCGGAATCTGGTATTTTATCCGTTAAACTATGGGTGCTTGACCAAGTATTTTCTGCAATGGTGATATTGTACCACACTTTTTTTTAAAAATCAAAAGAATTTTCATGTTTTTAAAAATTTGTGCAAATTGCACCTGAAAGAATCATTTCAGGTGCAATTTATATACATTCTTATTCCATATATGCACGGACAATGTCAGCGCTTACGACCTTTTGAATTTCTGCGTATACCCCTTGGGATGCTTCTCGCATTTCTTCCCGCATTTCTTCACTCAATACTACAATCTTCGTCCCACTTGCCTCAATCTCCTTGATCTTATCGGCGATACGTTCGTCTGAGGCTTTCCTGGCTTCTTCACCTGCAAGCTCTGCTGCCTTTATCAGTATTTCCTGTTTTTCCTTTGGAAGCCCCTGGAAGAAACTATCACTGACAATCAGGGAAATCAAATGAGGAAGGTGGTTGGTCTCCACCACATAATCCTGCTGCTCATACAATCGATTGGATACAATCACCTCATAAGGATTTTCCTGGGCGTCAATGGTTCCCTGCTGCAATCCAATATACACTTCACTGAATGTCATAGGGGTAGGGGCAGCAGACAAGGCTTTCCAAAAGTCTATATGGTAAGCATTTTCCATTGTCCTGATTTTCTGCCCTTTATAATCTTCGAAGACATCGATATTTTGATTTGTGGACATCACTCGAAATCCCTGGTCTGCATACCCAAGCAATTGATATCCCCCATTCTGATAAACCTTCTCCATAAGTCCATAAAATTTCTCATCATCTACTTTCTTTCGGACTTCTTCAATGGTATCAAACATACAAGGCATATCAAAAATCGCCAAATCCTCCATAAAGGATACCTGGGGAGCCGTGTTTTGAATTACAAAAGGAATGTCCCCATCCCGGCATGTTTCCAACAGCTCTCGGTCTCCGCCCAGGGTACTATTGGGATATACCTGAATTTTCATTTTCCCATCGCTTAGCCGTCCCACTTCTTCTGCAAACTTCTCCGCATAAATCTGTGTCACAGTATCCTCCGGGCTGGCCGTTCCCAGAGGCCAGGCATATCTTTGCTCCTCTTCATTTGTTTCCCCCTTTCCACAGCCTGCCGCTGCCAGCATCATCACTCCTATGAAAAGCCATAATACAGCAATTCCATTCCTTTTCATCCTGCACCTCCTAAATAAATGCAATACTGATTGCTGGTATAAATGTTAAAAGAAGCAGTGCAATCAAGAAATAAACAATCATAGGCATTGCCTTTCCTGCAATCTTCATAACTGGAATATCTGTCAGGGAGCTTGCCACAAACAAATTCACCCCAATTGGCGGCGTAACAAAACCAATCGCCAAATTTACAACCATCATAACTCCAAAATGAACCGGATGCATTCCCACCGCTTCCACAATCGGCAAAAGAATCGGTGTCAAAATCAAAATCGCTGGCGTAGTATCCATTACCATACCTACAATCAGTAGGAACAGATTGATCACTAAAAGCAATGCGATTCGATTGGTAAAATGCATAAGAATCCATTCACTGACCGCTTGTGGAACCTGCATCAGCGTTAATACCCTGGAAAAAGCCACAGAGGTCGCTAAAATAAATAGAATGGGCGCATATGTGCGTACAGACTCCTCCATAATTCCCCAAACATCCTTAAATCTAATGGTTTTATAGACAAACAGGCTGACAATCAATGCATAAAATACAGAAATGACAGCCGCCTCTGTAGGAGAAGCAACTCCAGAATAAATGCAGCCTAAAATAATCACCGGACTTAACAATGCAAAAAAGCTGTCCTTTAGCACAGCCAGAAAACCTTTGTCATGGAGTTCCCCCACAACTATATTGATTTTTTCTTTATCCTCGCCATTTTTTTTGCAATAATAGATGGCATATAACATTAATAAGCCACTGATTAACAACCCCGGGATAATCCCTGAAAGAAACAGGTCACTGACTGACGCCCCAGACGCCATACCATACATGATAAAGGGAATGCTTGGAGGAATGATTACTCCAAGACCACCAGATACCGCCACCATTGCGGTAGAAAAAGCTTTGTCATATCCAAGCTTTGTCAAAATTGGAATGGTCATGCTCCCTACCGCTGCCACGGTTGCTGGAGCCGAACCAGAAATCGCCCCATAAAACAGACAGGTTACAATCACTGCACAGGGAACCCCTGCCGTCCGTTTCCCCAGAAAAAAAGCAAACACATCAAACAGCTTTTTAGAAATTCCGCCCTTAGCCATCACAATACCGGAAAGCACAAACATCGGCACTGCCAAAAGAGGAAAACTGTCAATTCCCCCCAACATAGAACGTACGACAAACTGCCCAGATGCTGTAAAGGATGCATCAAAAGCGCCTGGAAGAACAGATACGATACCCAAGGAAATGGAAACTGGAATCGCAATCACCAGGCAAATTACAAAAATGATAAAAACAATCACCGCTGACATTTTCATGCCTCCTCTCTTTTTTCGTTTTTATCTTTCTGATTTACTTTCCCCGGCTCTTCATAACCCTTTCGAATTACCTGAAGTTCAATATACCATCTTTGCATAATCCTTATAGCCACCAAAAGAAAACTAACCAGCGGAGCCGACTGCACATAATACATGGGAATACCACAAGCGGGACTGACCTGCCCGCTTTCCACTGCTGACATCAGATATTTTACTGCAAAAGGTATCAGATAGAAAAAGAAGATCAATTCAAATGTATGATTTACCAGTTTAAAAACCGCTTTCCCCCGTCTGGGAAATATGGCAACAAACTGTTCAATTTTAATAGAAACACATTTTTTCGTACAATAGCTAACACTTAGGAATCCGGCCCATACAAAAATATATCTTGTCAACTCCTCTGACCAGGAAAGAGAGGCCCCCAGCACATACCGGGAAAACACCTGTATTCCCATAATCATTGTCATCAGAATCAAACTGATAATCATAAGAAATTCTTCCAGACTATCATTCAGCCACAACAGCGCTTTTTTCATAAACTTCCTCCTTATCTAACCACCATTTTTCATTTGGAAAAACGGCTCGAAATAGAAAAAGAGGTTTGGCGAAATCATATCGTCAAACCCCTCTGTGCCATCAAATATATTACAAGCTTTTATGTAAAAGAGAAAGTACCTGTGCTAAGTCTTCTACCCCCATTTGCCCTGGAGCAGAAGCTTTTTTTGCAGCTCCAAATGTCAACGCGGAACCAAATACTTCACCACAAAGACGGCTGATAACCCCTGTACCTGCCATGGACATGGTAATAATCGGACGGTCCGCATGCTTTCTGTTCATTTCTTCTGTTGCCGCTAACAAGGTCAAAACGTCTGCTTTGCTCTGAGGCATCACAGCAATTTTCGGAATGTCTGCACCAAGCTCTTGCATCTTACAGAGCCTACCCACAATATCATCCTTCTCTGGAGTCTTATCAAAATCATGGTTAGAAGCAACTACTTTGACTCCATGCTGATGTACTGCTTCAATAATCTCTGTTACAATCTCATCCCCTGTAAATGCTTCCACATCAACCAAATCAACATATCCGCTTTCCGCAGCAGCCTTATTTAATTCTGCATAAGCTTTTGGCTCAATGGATTTTTCTCCGCCTTCTTTGGAGGTACGGAATGTGAAAAGAATGGGAGTTTCTTTCAATGCCTCACGCAGCTCTGCCAATACTTCTTTCACCTTTTCAATCTCAAATACGTGCTCGAACCAGTCTACACGCCATTCTACTACATCTACCGGAATCGCATCAAAAGTTTTTGCTTCTTTGATAATATCTTCCTTGGTCACACCAACAATTGGCACACAGATTTTAGGAATTCCTTCCCCTATTCTTACATTTCTTACAACTACCGGATTCATTCTGCTACCTCCCATTTATTTTGACTTTTCTGCATTTTCCAATAAGGTTCCATATCTCAGATTTACAAATACTGCAAGAAGAACACCTATAACAGTAATTACAAGGTTCATCACAATTACATTCATAGCTGTCATTTTTGATGCAGCGCTTAGAATGGTATAATTACACAAACTGGATGCAATCATAACAAGACTTGTAATGGTTCCCTTAATCTTGGGAAACAGATCATTAACAGTTGCAGTTGCCATCTGCAGCACTCCGCCTGCTGCCGCATATCCAAGCACAAAAGCGCCTATATAACAAATCATTGGTGTTTTCATAAGATACACAAGCACCAGCATCACAGATGAGATTGCTGGATAGATCACAAGAAATCTTACCTGTTTGAATTTTGTAATCAAAATACTCGTCACAACAAGGGCAACCATCGTTCCGGCTGAATAATAGGTCTGCATGATAGAAACTGTCTCTGATGGAATACCAGCAATTTCTTTTCCAAATGTCTGGGCGCAATTAAGCCAAAGCTGAAACGTTGCCGTACTTGTAAATCCGATCAAAATTAAGGCAACGCTTTCCAATGAAAAATGGGCATTTTTCAAATTGTCAAGAAACGATTCTGATTTGCTGCTTGCAGATTCCTGAGGCAATGGCATAAAAATAGCCAGTACGCCGAGAATTGCAATGGCAACACCTGCTACCAATGGTAAAGCCAGATATGACATCTTTGTTCCTGCAAAAATTCCCAGGAAGAAAGGCATCAATAACTGAGCAATCGAGATGAAAAATTTAATCCCCATGGTTGCAATACCTGTATACGCATAAATAATCTCTGCTACAGCAGGATAAGTTGCCGTATCCAGGAAAGAATTGGCAATACCGCCAAGAACCGCTGCCACATAAGCAATCTGGATATTTGGTGAAAATGCAATACCTACAAAAAAGATTACGTAGGAAGCCACACCTATTAAAACAGATATCCTACGTCCCAGCTTATCAGACAAAGGCCCTGCAAAAGGCAACGAAATGAGACGGCCCAGTCCCAGCGCAGCCGCAATTGCAGTCACCTGCATAACATCGTCAATTCCCCATTGCATGATCAATGTTTCCTTAACAACTTGTTGACTCAAAATAGAACACCCAATCCCATGGATAAAATAATTCAAATACAGAATCAGTGCACTAAACAAATACTTTTTCTTCATTTTTCCCTCCACTGGTGCATAACGCACCTAGTGCGCCATGCACCGTCCGCTATTATTCAAATACTATTATTCAATTGTCAAGCTTCATTTTATATACATTTTATATACATTTTATTCATATTTGATATCAAGGATCTCTTTCATATGCTCAATCGGCATTTCTTTTCCAGTCCACATTTCAAAAGCTGCTGCACCCTGGAATAACATCATACCCATACCATTCATGGTCTTGCAGCCTACTTCTTTTGCCATCTTAAGCATTGCAGTCTCACGTGGAGAATAAACAACATCTGTTACAATCAGATCTGGGCGGAAGAAAGATTTGTCAGGAATATATGTCTGTCCCTCCAAAGGCTTCATTCCCATTCCTGTTGCATTTGCAAACAAATAAGAATCTGCAATTTCTTCTTTTAATTTATCCAAATCAGCCAAATCATACAAAGCAACCTTGCAGTTGGTTCTTTCCATGATTTTCTTTACTGTTTCCTGAGCATTATCCCAGAATTTATCCTTAATATTAAAGATAGACATTTCTGCCACACCGTCAAGAGCTGCCTGAACCTCAATCGCCGTAGCTGCTCCGCCGGAACCTACAATTGTCATTTTTTTGCCAATTACATCAATATTGTTATCCTTCAAAGCTTTCATATATCCAATACCATCTGTGATATGTCCGGTCAGCACACCGTTCTCATTCACGATTGTATTTACTGCACCGCAGAGCTCTGCTGCTGGTGACAATTTATCTAAATATTTATGTACTACTGTTTTGTTAGGCATTGATACGTTAGAGCCAACCATTCTCAATGCACGAAGCCCCTTTACTGCATCTTCTAAGGTATCATTGTCTACTTCGAAAGCAAGATATGCATAGTCCAGACCAAGATAAGCAAATGCCTCATTATGCATTGCTGGTGAACTTGAATGTCTGATTGGATAAGCCATTAATCCGATAAGCTCTGTATGTCCTGTAATTCTTTCTGCCATGATAAATTTCCTTCTTTCTCTTAATTTTTCATTATCCTTATGTCTTTCCTATCTTTGTCTCTTGCCCGTTTGTTAATTCTCTAACAACCTCTTGGCACCTATTATATAACACCTTTTTTATTTTTTCAACTGGTGATTCTGCACATATTTCATAAATTTTTTTAAAACCGGCGGCTGATACTGCCCCTTTATCTGCGCCATATAGATGTAGCGTTCGATTACAGGATTTGTAATATCCAATATTTTTACATCCAAATATTTTAATACGGGAACCTCTGGCATTACTGCAATTCCAAAATTTTGGGCAGCAAGACCTGCCATTGCACTGTCTTCTTCTATTTCATAAGCGATCTTTGGAACGATCCCTGTCATCTCAAACATTTTTTCTATTGTAGGACGCAGTCCGCTGGATTTTGTAAAAAATATCTGGGGATAGCTTTCCGTTTCCTCCAAAGAAATATGTTCTTTTACTGCTAGTGGGTGTTCCTTTGATACAACCACCACCAATTTTTCCTCCACCACTGGTTCAAAAAGGATCTGCTTTTCTTCTTCTCTTCGGGAACAGAATGCCACATCATATTTTTCTTCCTTCAATCCCCGGATAATATCCTGGGTATTTCCCACTGTAAACCGAAATTCTACATTCAACTGAGGATTGTCTTTCAAAAAGCTTCTCACCAAACCTGGCACGAATTCCAATCCCAGAGTATAAATATATGCCAAATCAATCACACCTGAGTTCTTTCCGGTCATGGCCTTCGTTTTCTTTATTCCAACCTCCAGGGATTGTAAAGATTCCGTAGCGTATTCCAGAAATACTTTTCCATATTTTGTCAGAACAACATTCCGGCCTTTCTTTTCAAAAAGCTTCGTTCCCAGTTCTTCCTCCAGCTTTGCAACTGCATGACTTAAGCTGGGCTGGGTAATGGACAAAATCTCTGCCGCTCTTAAATAATGTTCCGTCTCTGCCAATGTTACAAAATAATAAAGTTGATTCAAATTCATACTCTGCACATATCCTTTCCCAAAATAAAATGATTTTCCAGCCCCTTATACAAACATCATACCAAAACCTATGCACATTTTCTATAGATTTTCACAAAAATACCAATTTGTTTTTCCGTTATTTCTCTATTATACTTAAATACAAGAAATACTTTAGAACCGCCCGTATTCTAAAGTATGCTATATTAACAACCTCTCTAACCCATATTTTTGTCATCCCTGCCATCATTCACCACGACAGGGAAAATAGATATGACACTATAAAATAAACTTGGGGGTCACTATCAATGAAAAATGAATACAAACATATTTTTGAACCATTTACCGTAAAACGCATGACTATGAAAAACCGAATTGTCATGACGCCAATGGGTACAAATTATGGTGAACAAAATGGTGAAATGAGTTTCCTGCACATTAATTATTATGAGCAGCGCGCAAAAGGCGGTACAGGCTTAATTATTGTTGAGAATGCCAGTGTGTTTTCCCCACAAGGTTCCAATGGAACCACACAGCTGCGTATTGACCACGACAGCTACATCCCCAGATTGTACAAATTATGTGAAACCGTACATAAACACGGCGCATGTATTGCTATCCAAATCAACCATGCCGGCGCCTCTGCACAGGCTCAGCGTACTGGCATACAGCCAGTATCTGCTTCCGACATTCCTTCCAAGGAAGGCGGCGAAATTCCACGTCCCTTATCCAAAGAGGAAATATATGAAATCGTTGAAAAATACGGCAAGGCAGCAAAGCGTGCCCAGACAGCAGGATTTGATGCTGTAGAAATACATGCTGGACATTCCTATCTTTTGAGCCAGTTCCTTTCTCCATTGACAAACAAACGGACAGACGAATTCGGTGGTTCACCAGAAAATCGTGCACGTTTTGCCAGATTAGTAATAGAAGAAGTCCGCAAACAAGTAGGACCATTTTTCCCTATTTTTGTCCGGATAAGCGCCGACGAATTTATGGAAGGTGGAAATACATTGGAAGACACCTTAGAATATCTCCAGTATTTCGAAAAAGAGGTGGATGTATTTGACGTTTCAGCAGGATTAAACGGCTCCATTCAATATCAGATTGACGCCAATTACCTGGCTGACGGCTGGCGTTCCTACATGGCAAAAGCAGTCAAAGAACGTTATCATAAGCCATGCATCACCATGGGAAATATCCGTGATCCAAGAATTGCAGATAATATCCTGGAAAAAGGACATGCAGATCTTATTGGTATTGGCCGTGGACTCATTGCTGATCCAGAATGGGTAAATAAAGTAGAATTCGGCGATGTAAAAGATATTCGCAAATGTATTTCTTGTAATATCGGATGTGCCGGACACCGAATTGGCATTAATCGGCCCATTCGTTGTACCATCAATCCAGGTGTAAATACTGGAGAGAATTACAAAAAGAAACGCGTAAAACGCCAGTGTAATGTAGTGGTAATCGGTGCAGGTACGGCTGGCTTAGAAGCTGCATGTACAGCAGCGGAAGTTGGATGTACCACATTTCTTATTGAGAAGAAGCCTTACCTGGGCGGTTTAGCTGCTGAAATTTCAAAGATACCAGATAAAAATCGTCTGGCAGATTTTCCGAACTATCTGATCCATCGTGCAGAGAAAATGAAAAACTTGTTTATTTTCAAAAATACCGAAGCAAACATTGAACAGGTAAAGAGCCTGCATCCCGACATTATCGTCAATGCTACCGGCTCCAGTCCTCTCCTGCCCCCGATCAAAGGGCTTCACGATGTGATTGATAAAGAAAACGGTAAAGTTTCTTCTATATTGAATATGATTAATCACGTAGTATCTGGAGATTATCCAGAAGATATGAGTGATAAAAAAGTTGTAGTAATCGGCGGTGGCGCCGTAGGCTTAGATGTAGTAGAATATTTTGCTCCTCGGGGCGCTAATGTAAGCATTGTGGAAATGATGCCTATCATTGGAAATGGCATTGATCCAGTATCTAAAACAGGTACTTTTAATTTGATGGAAAAACACAATGTAAAACAGCTTACTAATACTGCCCTTCTGGAAGTCAAAGAAGATTCTTTCCTTGTAAAGAATCCTGACGGTACGGAAGAAGAGCTTCCTTTCGACTATGGTTTTGTATGCCTTGGAATGCGTGCAAACAATCCAATTCTCAAACAGCTCCAGGAAAATTTTGATACTGGAAAAATCGAGATTATGAATATTGGAGACAGTGTCCGGGCAAGAAGAATCATCGAAGGCACAGAAGAGGCGCGTAACATTCTTAATGTTTTAGACAAACGAGATTTTATCTGAGTCAAATAACCATGCGTCCTGGGAAAACAGCAGGCAACACAAGATGCAAGTTTCATGCCAGACCCAAACAGCCATACATCATATTTACCAGACTGTTTGGGTCTGCAATCTCCTTTTGATGGAGCTGTCATGTTCCCACACCCCATCGGTTTATAGAAATCACATACACATTATGTATTCCTTGAGGGGTTTTCTATCAGCTCATTTTTTCGTTTTCATTTTCTTCCAACTCCAGCAGTCTTTGTACAATCTCCTCACAAATTTCAAGCTCATTCTTTCCATCCGTTTCAATGATAACATCAGCGGCTGTCTCGTATTTTTGTTTTCTTTTTTCCATCAATTCTGAGATAAATGAAACATTTTTATTATTTTCCAGAAGAGGTCTGTCATGGCTGTCTTTCACACGGTGATATATAGTTTCCGGGCTTGCAGTCAAAAGGACAACCTTTCCATTCTTTTTCATCTCAACCACATTATTTTCCCGCATAGGTGTCCCACCGCCGCAAGAAATAACCACATTATTCTTTCCTTGCATTTCTATCAAAAGACTGGTCTCAAGATTGCGGAAATACTCTTCCCCGTATACTGCAAAAATATCTGAAATACTCATCCCCTCCCGCTCAGAAATAACCTGATCCATCTCTACAGTTTCCATCGCAAACATTGTACTTAAATAATCTGATATCGTGGATTTTCCACTTCCCATAAATCCAATCAGGACGATATTATAATGGAATAAATGTCTCGCCTGGATTTTCTTACTATTATAAGTAATGCGATTAAATATATCCAGAATCTCCTTGGCATGCTTCTGCCCTTCCAGTTCTTCTAACAGCTTCTTCGTCTGCCGTTTCTCCTGCTCTGGCTGAATAATCTGCATATTATGGGATTCCTTATATTTCATAATATCTTCTACAATAGCATTCCTTTTTAAAAGGCATTCTAGGATCTGTTCGTCACATACAGACAGCCTAACACGCAATTCATCTAAATGATTCATGATTTCCTCCATTCATGTTTCTCTGTTTCCGCTTTTTTCTTTATCCCTTGAAAACAACAAGACTAATTATAGCAAGTCCCAGGCGGTATTGCAATATATTTCCAGCCATTGACATATTTTGTAGAATCCATTAAGATATTTCAGTATGAACACCATTACTTCCATAAACTTTATAAGGAGAGAATCATTATGAGTTTTACATTTTTAAAACAACTTCCAAGCCCAGAGGAAATTAAACAAGAATATTCCTTATCCCCCAAAGCAGCCGCTGCAAAAATGCAGCGAGATCAAATGGTTCAGGATATTATTACTGGCAAATCAGATAAATTCCTGGTAATTATCGGTCCTTGTTCTGCCGACAATGAAGATTCCGTCTGCGACTATATCAGCCGTCTATGCAAGGTTCAGGAAAAGGTAGCTGACCGTCTGGTAATTGTTCCGCGTATTTATACCAACAAGCCTCGTACCACAGGGGAAGGATATAAAGGAATCGCCCACCAGCCCGACCCAGAAAAAAAACCAGATATGCTTACCGGCCTCATTGCCATGCGTAAAATGCATATCCGGGCAATTGAAGAAAGCGGACTTTCCTCCGCAGATGAAATGCTTTATCCAGAAAACTGGCCTTATGTAGAAGATCTGCTGTCCTATGTCGCTATCGGAGCACGTTCTGTCGAAGATCAGCATCACCGTCTGACCGTCAGTGGTTTTGATGTTCCTGCCGGAATGAAAAACCCTACCAGTGGCGATTTTTCTGTCATGTTGAATTCGGTATATGCCGGCCAGCATCCCCATCACTTTGTATTCCGGGGTTATGAGGTAAGCACCACAGGAAATCCACTGACTCATGTAGTCCTAAGAGGAGCCGTCAACAAACGAGGTGTTTGCATTCCCAATTATCATTACGAAGACCTGGAACGGCTGATTCAGATGTATGACAAAATGGACCTTGTAAATCCTGCTGCCATCATTGATTCCAATCATTCCAATTCGAATAAGCAATATGAACAGCAGATAAGAATTGTAAAAGAAATCATGCATAACCGTAAAATCTCACCGGAAATCAAAAAAATGGTAAAGGGCGTCATGATTGAAAGCTATCTTGAACCTGGCTGTCAAAAAGTTGGCGAACATGTATATGGAAAATCGATTACAGACCCTTGCCTGGGATGGCCGGAATCCGAAGACTTGATTTATCATATTGCAGAAATGAACGAATAACTGATACTGATAGATCTATCAATGTTTCATAAAAAAGAAAGGGGCTTTCACAATTAGCATTGGTTCTTTCTGAACTTTGGGTATTGTTAGAAAAGGCAGATGTAAAAATATCTGCTTTTTCTTTTATCCTCTTTATTCTCATTTTTGGGTATTTATGGTAAAGTTAAGATAAAAAACACGAAAGAAGATGATCAGATTGAAATATTTCCCAACACAGGATTACTCATTTCTATTAGATGAAAATCATTATGTTTATGACCATATCGAAACAGAGGACAGCTTACATATCTACATTAAATCAAAAGAACATAGCTGTGCCTGCCCTGTCTGTGGAAAAATGAGCAGCACACCCCACGCCACTTACAAAAGAAAGTTTCAAGACACACCTATCCACTGTAAACAGACCTTTTTACATGCAAATGTGTATAAATATGACTGTGAAAATCCAGAGTGTGACTGTAAAGTTTTTATGGAAGACCTCCCTTTTGCAAAACCTTCACAAGTGCGCACGGATGCATTAAATACCCTGATTCTTGCCACATCCATGTTCCTTAGTAATGAAGGGGCGAGTAAAGTGCTGTCGCTGCTCGGTGTCCAGGTCAGCAACGACACGATACAGCGGCTGTATGACCGGATTGAATTTATAGATGATCCGGATGTGGAAGAGATTGGCATTGATGATGTCGCTATCCGAAAGGGGCAGACATATGCGACCGCCATTTATGATTTTCGGGACCATCATTTGATTGCCCTGCTTGGCGGGCGTGATGGAGGGCCATTAAAAGAATGGCTGAAATCACATAATAAAGTACGGCTTGTTGCAAGGGACAGGGCAAGCGCATATGCTTCTGCGATCAGCGAGGCGCTCCCTGGCTGTGTCCAGGTGGCAGACCGTTTCCATTTGCTGCAGAATCTTCTTGGATATATGAAGGATATTTTCAAGGAAGAGATGCCGCCCCAAATATATATTCAAGATGGGAATATATCGGAAAAGGCTCCAGAAAAAATATTAAAAGAAAAAACACCGGAAGGCTCTTTTCTGGAAAGCCTTCATTATGACAACGCCCCGCCAGTGGATCCCAGTGGAAATGTAATTGCTTATGATAACAAAAAGCATGATTTAAATTCGGCACAATATCAGCATCAGGAAAAGACACGGGAAAAAAACAGCAATTGATCAGAGATATACAGGATTATTGGAACGGGCAGGAAAAACCCCGGATAAAAAAGGTGGCAGAGGCTTTCGGGATAGCGCCGCCGACGGCAAAGAAATATATTTTCATGACACAGGAGGATATCGACAGCCTGGGGCATCCTGCCAATTACAAAAAACGGGAATCATCCATGAACGCCTGGCTGAATATCATTTACAAAATGATGCTGGACGGATGCAGCAATGAAACAATTTATTTTTATATCAAGCGGCAGCATGATTATAAAGAATCTGATAAAAAACTTGCAAAATATATTTACCTTATCGGAAAAAACAACTTTCCGGACAGAACCCCGTTTAATGCCAAAACAACAATGGAATGGGTGCTGCCGCCCGGAGTGACCGTGATCAGCAGAATGGATCTGCTCAAATATATATTGACCTGCAATCCCAAAACAAAACGTGATTCCGTAATCGGAGAATATATCGGTCAGATAAAAAGCCTTTATCCTGCCATCGAAAAAGTTGAAACCATGTTCAAAGAATTCCATTCATTGTTGATGGGGAGTAACGAAGAAAAACTGGATGAATATCTGGAAAAGTATGGGACAAGCGAAATAGAACCATTTTGCAATGGAATAAAAAAGGATATCACTCCGGTCAAGAATGCGATATCCTTATCAGTAAGCTCTGGATTTGTTGAAGGAAATAACAACAAATTCAAAGTCCTCAAACGTATTGTATACGGCAGGAGCGGATTCGTCAATCTCGAAAAAAAATGTAAGTTAGCATTTTTATCCAAAGGTCAAGATTTCTCTCTCACTGCATTATTATAAAAAAAGCTGGCGCCAGTATGGCACCAGCTAATATCTTATAGCTTATACCCAAAGTTCAGAAAGAACCTTAGCATTTTTCCAGCAGCCCCTTTCTTTTTTAGCTTCTAGGATGAGCTCTTGCATAAACCTCCCGCATAGAATTCTCGCTTATTCTCTCATACACCTGAGTGGTAGAAATATCGGAATGTCCCAACATTTCCTTTACCGAATACAAATCTGCACCATTGCTGACCAGATGCACTGCAAAAGAATGTCGCAGCATGTGAGGCGTCAGCTCTCTTGTAATTCCAGCTTTCCTTCCATAAGCCTTCACCAATTTCCAAAAACCCTGACGGCTCATGGCCTGGCCAGAGCAATTGGTAAACAGATAAAAATTGTTGGCTTCACTCAGAGCAGGTCGTCCATCTCGCAAATAAAGCTCTAATGCCTGTTTTGCCACCCCTCCAAAGGGAACGATACGCTCTTTTTTTCCATCTCTGCAAACAATATATTCCATGGTCAGATTCACATCCGAAACTTCCAATGAAATCAGCTCTGACACACGAATTCCAGTGGCATACAATAATTCCAGCATTGCACTATCTCGTAATTCCTTGGGAGTTTTTCCTTTGGTCCCCTCCAGTAAACGTACCGTTTCTTCCTTCGTCAGAAATCCAGGCATTTTTTTCTCCACCTTTGGCGCCTTTAATTCCTCAGCCACATTTTCCGCTATATCACCTTGTTTGTACAAATAGCCAAAAAAAGCCTTCAATGCTGCAACACTCCTGGAAATAGTTGATGATTTCCTCCCTTGTTTTTCCTGGAACAAAATATAAGCATTCAGCATTGTAAGAGTAACCTGATTTACCTGGTCCATTCCCTGCTCTACAAAAAACTGATTCATTTTCTTCAAATCCCGTTCATAAGATACCACCGTGTTATCCGATGTCTTACGAACCTCCCTCATATACTGAACAAATTTTTGAATCTCATATGTCATCATTTTGTTACCTCTTTTATTCCTGTAAGGATGAAATCCTCTACCAACTTATCCTTCAGAAAAACTTTAATATATTTTTTAAAATCATTGGATTCACATAACTTTCCATAAAAATACCGGCTACAAACATCAGCAACATCAAAAAAACAGCCAACATCCCTATTCCATATACAAATCCCCGTTCGGAACGATTGCTTCCCTCTTCTCGCAAACGTTGACGCAGGAATACAGCCATACAGCAATAAAATATGTAAACAGGAATATAAAACAAATACTGCGGAAATAATCCAGCCAATATCAACATAATTCCTTTGATACCATATTTTGCGATTCCAGTAGAAAGCATAAAACCTACAGAAAACCCCTGCCATCCCAATGTCAGAATTCCCCCTGGAATTCCAAAAGAAGTGACCATCAACAAAAATAATAAAAGCAGCAGCGGAAGACGTTCCCCAACAACATAAAAAAACAGATTTTCTCCCTTTATCTGAGTGTACTGGAATTTTTCAATGAAATAATCATTCAGCACACCTGCATGGGAAACCGCTTCCCTCCCAATAAGATTTGCTGTAAAAATACCTGCTACAAAAGACAGCAAGAGAAAAATCTTCATAATCTTTATCCATATGGATTGATTTTTTGTGATACTGTCCCTCTGTTTCCAGGAAAAATGCAATAACTTCTTCATAAGCTTCCTATTCTTTTTTTTAATCTTATGCAAGTCCCTGAAAAAAAATTATCGTATCACCCAACTATTTGTAAAAGCCCCTTTTCATCTAAACATTATATTTATTTTTGTATGCCATAATTCCAGCGACTGTTTTACCATCCTGTATTACTCCCTGATAAATCAAAGTGCACAGCTCTTCTAGTGTATGAGGCTCCAAATCTATAAACTCCCCTTCATCCAAATGCTGATTTGCAGGTATCAAATTCCGGGCCACATATACATCCACCAGCTCATTACAGAAAGCAACCGTAGTCTTTAAAGATAGCAAAAATTCTAGCCTGTCACAACGATAGCCTGTCTCCTCTTCCAATTCCCTGGCTGCACACTCTATGGTTGGTTCCGTCTTGGTATCCCTTGCTCCGGCTGGAATCTCCAATGTAAATCGCTCCAAGGCATTGCGATATTGACGAACCATCAGAATCCTTCCATCTGGCAGTACCGGAACCACCGCCGCTGCTCCTTTGCGATGTTCCACATAATCCCACTTTTCAACTTTTCCATCGGGTAACTCCATATAATCTGAATAAATGTCAAGAATGGCTCCTTCATGCTCTAACACTCTTTTTATCCTTTTTAACATTGGCTGTCTCATATTTTTCCTCCTGAACCACTATTTTCTCATATCATAAAGGTAACATACCGGTCAAAAAGACCGCCAACAAAATGTTGACGGTCTGAATATTTGAGCATACCAGGCAAATTTCCACTGGAAGATTGCCTTTTCCCAAAACTACTCACTCACTATTTCGCGTAATCAGTAACACGAGATTCACGAATTACATTCACTTTAATTTGTCCCGGATATTCCAGATCATTTTCAATCTGTTTTGAAATATCACGTGCTAACAATATCATGTCAGCATCATTAATCTGATCAGGAACTACCATAATACGAATCTCTCTACCTGCCTGAATAGCAAAAGACTTATCAACACCTTTAAAAGCATTGGCAATATCTTCCAACTGCTTCAATCTGTTTGAATATGTTTCTAATGTTTCTCTTCTTGCACCTGGCCTTGCTGCTGAAATCGCATCAGCTGCTTGTACCAGACACGCAATCAATGATTCTGCTTCTACATCTCCATGATGTGCTTCCACTGCATTAATGATCGTGGGACTTTCTTTATATTTCCTACATAAGTCCACACCAATCTGAATATGTGATCCTTCCATCTCATGGTCAACAGATTTACCGATATCATGAAGCAAGCCAGCACGTTTTGCTATTCTTACATCCACACCTATTTCTGCTGCCAATAGTCCAGAAAGCTGCGCTACTTCGATGGAATGCTTCAATGCATTCTGACCATAGCTTGTACGGAATTTCATTTTACCAAGAAGCCGTATCAACTCGGGATGAATGCCATGCACTCCCACTTCCAAAGTTGCCGCTTCTCCTTCTTCCCGCATCATGGTCTCAACCTCTCTCTGAGCTTTCTCAACCATTTCCTCAATTCTTGCTGGATGAATACGCCCATCCACAATCAATTTTTCCAAAGCAATACGGGCAACCTCCCGGCGAACTGGATCAAATCCAGAAAGAATAACCGCTTCTGGGGTATCATCAATAATTAAATCCACACCCGTCATGGTCTCTAATGTCCGAATATTTCTTCCTTCCCGACCGATAATTCTTCCCTTCATCTCGTCATTCGGAAGCTGAACCACAGATATGGTAGTCTCTGCCACATGATCCGCAGCACATTTCTGGATTGCAGTTACAACATATTCCTTTGCTTTCTTTCCAGCTTCTTCCTTTGCCTTGATTTCCATTTCTTTGATTAATTTTGCAGTATCAAGCTTCACATCATCTTCAATCATTTTTAAAAGATAATCTTTTGCCTGTTCAGAGGTTAGTCCTGAGATTCTCTCAAGTTCCTGTACACGTTCCTCGTGCAGTCTTGCAACTTCTGCTTTTTGCCTGTTAATTTCTTCTTCCTTTGCTGCAAAACCTGATTCCTTCTTCTCAATGGCTTCGAGCTTCCGATCCAGATTTTCTTCCTTCTGAATCACCCGCCGCTCATTGCGCTGAAGTTCATTTCTACGCTCTTTGATTTCCTTATCAAGATCATTCTTGGTACGAATGGACTCTTCCTTGATCTCCAGCAAAGATTCACGCTTCTTGGTCTCAGCAGTTTTCACAGCATCATCTATGATTTGCCTTGCCTTTTCTTCCGCGCTTCCGATTTTGGATTCTATCACACGTTTCCGGTATTCCACCGTTGAAAAGTAGGTAACAGGCACTGCAAAAATTAACGTGACTACTACAGCGATTAAAATTTGTGGCACAGGAGCACCTCCTTATTAAATTTTCATTGTACATATCGCAAACTTTTATCCGTTTCTAATATGTCATATACAATAAATTACAGTCATTAGCTGCAATCTACAGACATGAATTACAACATATTGATTTTATACTTTTTTCTGCTTTATGTCAAGTAGTCTAATACATGCAAAATATCATCTGACTGAAAACCTTTTCTCATTAAAAACTGGTACATCCTTTGCTTTTCCTTCAAATCTGCCTTCTCGCTAGAATAATTCTTCTTTTCTATCCATTTTAGAATCAAATCCTGCTCTTTTTCCTGTTGATATTCCTCCTCCAATGCTTGTGCAATTGTCTCTTTTTCAATCCCCTTTTTCATCAGCTCCATCCAGATTTTCCTCTGGCTCTTTTTATCCTTCTGGTTCCTGACGTAATTGTGCGCATACCGGACATCATCTAGATAATGAAACCCCTTTACATAATCAATGGCATCGTCGATAATATCTTCTGGATAAAATCCCTGCCAAAGCTTCTCTCGCAACTGTGACTCCGTGCGGTCCATCTTTTCCAAAAGATGCATAGTTCTCTTTCTTGCCCGTTTGATTAAAATATCATTGCATATTTCTTCATATTGTTCCTGAGAAAGTTCTTCTCCTTCCTGCAAAGAATACTTCCGTCCCTCTCCTCGGTACAATACAAAGCTCTTCCCTCCTTCCAGAAAAATGTGAATACGCTTTTTATCAAGCTCTGCAATCTGTGTAATCAGCATTCCCGGCATTTTACCACCCTCTATACCACATCAGCAGGGTTCTCTTCTGGCTTCTCTAGTTTCTCCACCTTTTCCGGCTTTGGAGCCTTCTCAGCTTTTATTTCCTTCTCAGCCTTTCCTGACATCTTCTCTGGCTTCTGTGGCAGTTCTTCCTTTTCCGGCTTCTCCACCTCTCTCTCTTGTGCGTCCTCTTCCTTCACTAGCACTTGTTCTCTTACCTTCTTCTCCACTTCTATGCAGATCTCTTCATGTTCCCGCAGATACTGCTTCGCATTCTCCCGTCCCTGTCCAATCTTGGTGCCGTTATATGCAAACCACGCACCCGACTTATTGACAATTCCAAGATCTGTAGCAATATCCAGAATATCACCCTCTTTGGATATCCCCTTACCAAACATAATATCAAATTCCGCTTCCTTAAAAGGTGGTGCAACCTTATTCTTCACCACTTTGATTCTGGTACGGTTTCCCACAAACTCTCCTGCTTGTTTGAGCGCTTCTATCCTCCGCACATCCAGACGGATAGAAGAATAAAACTTCAATGCCCGACCGCCAGTAGTCGTCTCTGGATTTCCAAACATAACTCCTACCTTTTCTCGAAGCTGGTTAATAAAAATAACAATACAATTAGACTTGCTGATAACAGCGGTAAGCTTACGCAGCGCCTGGGACATCAACCGTGCCTGCAATCCCACATGGGAATCTCCCATATCTCCATCAATCTCAGCCTTAGGTACCAGTGCAGCAACCGAATCCACAATCACAATATCCACTGCTCCAGAACGCACCATAGTCTCTGTAATCTCTAGCGCCTGTTCTCCGTTATCTGGCTGGGAAATATACAAATTATTGATATCTACCCCAATATTCCCAGCATACACTGGGTCCAGGGCATGCTCTGCATCAATAAAGCCTGCAATCCCCCCACTCTTTTGAACCTCAGCCACCATATGCAGGGCGACTGTTGTCTTACCACTAGATTCCGGTCCATATACCTCTACGATCCTTCCCCGTGGGACACCACCCACTCCTAAAGCCAAATCCAGACTAAGACATCCAGTGGGAATGGATTCCACATTCATATTTGCCACGGAATCCCCAAGCTTCATGATAGAGCCTTTCCCATAATCCTTTTCAATCTTTGCAATTGCAGCATCTAATGCCTTTAATTTATCATCTTTTCTATCTTCTTTTGCCATATTCATTCTCCTTTACGAACTTATGTTCGTATTTATATTAGTATATTTTTGGGGGATTGTCAACTATTTTCTATCATTTTATGTGACAGCTATATTTCGCTGAAGAAAAAAGACAGTTACAAACTGTAACTGCCTTTTATTATAAAATCTATTTTCTAGTTCGTCAAGCCAAGATTTTCCCAATTTCCTCCAGAGAATGAAAGCCTACAGCTTTTTGAGCGACTTGTCCATCTTTAAACAAAATCAATGTAGGAATACTCATTACACCATATCTTTGTGACAATTCTCCCTGTTCATCTACATTCAATTTACCCACTTTTATCTCCGGAAATTTTTCTGCTGCTTGCTCAATTACCGGACCCTGCATCTGACAGGGACCACACCAAACCGCCCAGAAATCTACTAATACTGGTTTCTGGCTGTTTAATACCTCCTCCTCAAAATTCTCCATTGTAATCTCCAATACTGCCATCTCTGCTTCCTCCTAATATTTACTTCTAAAAATTCCACACTTATTGAACTGCTTTTGTTCAAATAAGTATCCATGATAAACCATACGCATTTTTGCATATTTTATCATTGTCTCTTGTATTATACCACACTTTTCCACATCTCTTATCACTATCTGTTAAAAAAATATTAAATTTTTCTTTCCTTCTTGAATACTTGCCTGCTTCGTGTTAAATTAAGATACAGACAGATACTATAGAACATGGATTGAGGTGTACAGATGAATAAAACTTCCTTAAAGCAACTGTTACACGATTTACCTGTTACAATCGGCCTGCTCTTCCTAACCACCGGATTGACCTTCTTCCTGTTTTTCTTCATTTCCAAGAATCCGGCTAACATTGCTCTATTTTATATCATTGGCATTATGACAGTTGCACGGTATACAGATGGTTATTTTTGTGGTATATTTGCATCTTTTCTCAGTATCATTTTGATCAATTGTTTCTTTACTTATCCATACTTTAGCCTGAATTTTTCCCTTCAGGACTATCCCTTTACCTTTATATGCATGCTGACTCTCTCTTGTATTACCAGCGCTACCACAACACATCTGAAGCATCAGACTGAAATCCTTGCATTCCACGAAAAACAATTAATTGAAGCCGAAAAAGAAAAGATGCGCGCCAACCTTCTCCGTGCAATTTCCCACGATCTGCGTACCCCGTTGACCAGCATCCTCGGCTCTGTCTCTTCTATGGAAACAGAAGAACTTAAACCAGATTTTCCAGAATGCCAGAAACTCATTCATAATATTCATGATGATGCAAGCTGGCTTCTGAATATGGTAGAGAATCTCTTATCCATAACAAGAATCCAGACTGGAGATTCCAAATTAAAAACCAGCCCGGAAATTGTAGATGAAGTTGTTGCAGAATCTGTCACTCGGTTACAAAAAAGATTTCCTGACATTAAAATTGATGTGTCCATTCCCACCGAAATACTTATGGTTCCCATGGATGCTATGCTAGTTGAACAAGTACTAATAAACCTGCTGGAAAATGCTATTACCCATTCCAAAAGCAGCAAACCAGTCCAGTTAATTGTGGAAAATCAACCAGAAAATATTTGCTTCCGTATTATTGATTATGGGATCGGACTACAGGAAAACCATCTAGACCACATTTTTGACGGCACATATTCTGACGGTTCCTCTTCCGATACCCGAAAAGGCATGGGCATCGGTCTGTCCATCTGCAAAACCATCATTTCCGCCCACCATGGCAGCATCACTGCAAGAAATCATACAGAAGGAGCAGAATTTCTATTCACTCTACCAAAGGAGGAAAATTATGCATAAATTTACTGTACTTATCGTAGAAGATGAAAAAAGTATCTGTGATTTTACTTCAAGAACGTTAATTTCTCATGGATATCGTGTCAGCTGTGCGTCTACCGGGAGCGAAGCCCTTTCCCTTGCCTCTTCTCTCTGTCCAGATATTATCCTGCTGGATCTTGGACTTCCAGACCTGGATGGTATGGAAATAATTCAAAAAATCCGTACCTGGTCTGGCGTTCCAATTATTGTTGTTTCCGCCCGCACTCAGGAAGAGGACAAGGTACGTGCACTGGATGCTGGGGCTGATGATTATCTCACAAAGCCCTTTGGTATTTCAGAGCTTTTGGCTAGAATCCGCACCTCTTTACGCCACAGCAATAAAGTAAACAGCGGCAATGGCCTTCCACCCCATCCTTACCGGGCAAAAGGACTGGAAATTGATTTCTTCAAACGCAACATTACGATAAAAGGAGAAGCCATCCACCTTACTCCCATTGAATATAAGATTGTCGCATTCCTTGCCCAGAATTCCGGCAAAGTTATGACGTATTCTGCTGTCATGAATAACGTCTGGGGACCTTATGCAGAATCCGACAATAAGATTTTACGAGTAAACATGGCAAACATCCGACGAAAGCTAGAAAAAAATCCTGCACAACCTGTCTATATTTTTACCGAAGTGGGTGTCGGCTACCGAATGGCTGACGACGAGGAAAACTTGTAACAGCCCAGCCTTCCTCTTCATCATCACAGAATAAGAATCAATGCCTATAGGAATCACAAATGTCCAATAAAATACAAATTTTAAGAAATATACAATTGTTTTTTTTCATTTTATTGTATACAATAATGGAGGTATCTTTATAAAATGATACCAGAAATTTATAATAAAATGAAGGGTAGCGATAAAATATGACCGACAGAGAACGAAGAAGAAGACGAAGGAGAAAGCAGGTTCTCCGGGCACGTATGCTGGTAGGCATCACTGTACTGGCTATTGTAGTCATCGCAGGCATTGGAATAAACAGTGCTGCCAAAAAATCTGCAGAACGAAAAGCACAAAAGGAGCAAGAATTGAAAGAACAAGAGCTTGCCAAAACAGAAGACAAAAAACAAAAAAAAGAAGCGAAACAAACCGACAAAAATACAGAAGAAAATTCCCCCGAGGCAACGGTAACGCCAGAAGCAGAAAAGGAATTTACCTTGGCTGATTTGGATAATCCAGAGGGATTTGACAAAAGACCCACTGAGCATGGAATTGCTCTACAGAACACTCAGATTGACCTAAATGGGCTGGATACCACCGGACTAGACTGGGGACAAGGCGGAGACAAGGACCAGTGGAACCGACCTGCAGGCTGTTTACAATATCAGGAAAAATACGGGAAATATAACGCATATTTCATTAAGGATGAACCTGAAAAAAAGATAATCTACCTGACAATTGATGAAGGTTACGAATATGGCTGTTCCCCACGAATTTTGGATACTTTGAAAGAAAAAAATGTTCCTGCTGTCTTTTTCGTAACCAAATCATTTGCAGAACAAAACCAAGATTTAGTACAACGGATGATTGACGAAGGACATGAGGTAGGTAACCACAGTGTAACCCACCCTGCCAAAGGACTGTATTCCCAGACCATTGAAGAGCAGACCAATGAAGTGACAGGTCTTCATGATTATATCAAAAACCAATTCGGCTACGAAATGCATCTCTTCCGCTATCCAGCCGGAAAATTTAACGAACAGTCTCTCGCTCTTTTGAATAATCTGAATTACAAAAGTGTATTCTGGAGCTTCGCATATCTGGATTATGATGTGGAAAATCAACCAAATCCTGCAGAAAGTCTTCAGAAAATGATAGACTGCCTGCACCCGAGCGCCCTATATTTGCTGCATGCCGAATCGGAAACAAATACTCAGGTATTGGGAGATTTTATTGACCAAGCCAGAGCACAAGGGTATGAATTCAAATTATTCCAGTAGTCAGCAAAGAAAAGATTATTAGACAAGCTGCTGCAAAAAGAAAAAGGTACAAAATATGGAACATCCTACTTTGGGATAACACTATATTTTGTACCTTTCTCACATAGTAATTTTTTGAATTCTAGTTTCGTCCAAACTCTGACAAAATCAATCCCTCATTCCGATCCAGCGTCATACCTACGCTCCAACTGTTCACAAACAAAAGCAACGGATTGCCCTTCAAATCCTGGACTTTCTTCATATCAGAGGTTCCTGACAGCTTGTCCACCTCAATCTCCTCTTTATTTTCAATCCAGCGAATATGCTCATATGGCAGTTTTTCCAGACGGATATCAACATTATATTCATTTTCCAGGCGGTACTTTAACACATCAAACTGCAATACTCCTACCACCCCTACAATAATTTCTTCCATTCCGCCATGATACTCCTGAAAAATCTGAATAGCTCCCTCCTGGGCAATCTGAGTGACTCCCTTTACAAACTGTTTGCGCTTCATGGTATCGATTTGGCGTACCCTGGCAAAATGCTCTGGTGCAAACGTAGGAATTCCCTCGAAAGCAAACTTAGCAGCCCCATTGCTGATTGTATCCCCGATAGAAAAAATTCCAGGGTCAAACACCCCAATGATATCCCCTGCATAAGCCTCCTCAATAATTTTTCGTTCCTGGGCCATCATCTGTTGAGGTTGAGAAAGACGCATCTTCTTTTCCCCTTGAATATGGGTTACTTCCATACCAGCCTCAAACTTACCAGAACAAATACGCATAAATGCAATCCTATCTCTATGGGCTTTGTTCATGTTTGCCTGAATCTTAAAAACAAAAGCAGAAAAATCCTCAGAAAAAGGATCAATTTCCCCCGCATCTGATTTTCGTGGAAGAGGCGATGAGGTCATCTGCAGAAAATGCTGCAAAAAGGTCTCCACTCCAAAATTAGTCAACGCAGAACCGAAAAATACTGGCGATAATTCCCCTTTGGATACCAATTCCATATCAAATTCAGCGCTTGCTCCATCCAAAAGCTCTACTTCATCCAACAAAACCGCCTTAAAATCCTCACCGATTTCCGCTGCTAATGCAGGGTCATCCACATCAATATCTTTTTCCAATCCTTCCTTTGTTCCTTTTAAGGTATCCGAAAAGGTCTTGACTTTCCTAGTATTCCGGTCATAAACTCCCTTAAAATTCTTTCCAGAGCCTATGGGCCAGTTAATGGGACAAGTAGCAATTCCAAGCTCTTTTTCAATCTCATCCAGCAATTCAAAGGTATCATTTGCATCCCGATCCATTTTATTTATAAAAGTAAAAATTGGAATATGACGCATCACACATACCTTAAACAGCTTTCTGGTCTGGGCCTCCACACCCTTAGAACCATCAATCACCATTACTGCAGAATCTGCCGCCATCAATGTCCGGTAAGTATCCTCTGAGAAATCCTGATGTCCTGGCGTATCCAAAATATTGATACAATAACCATCATAATTGAATTGTAACACTGAAGAAGTAACGGAAATTCCTCTTTCTTTCTCAATTTCCATCCAATCGGATACTGCATGACGAGCAGTGGCCTTTCCTTTGACAGAACCTGCAAGATTAATGGCTCCGCCATATAACAGAAACTTCTCTGTCAATGTGGTCTTTCCCGCGTCCGGGTGGGAAATTATGGCAAAGGTTCTTCGTTTTTCTATTTCTTTTTCTAAATCTGACAAAATATTTCCTCCATTTCTATCGTCCATTCCTTATATGCTGCTTAAATTTGACTGTATAATTCTTCCATTTCTTTGAGCAATCCACCAAACATTTTCAATGCTTCACAGACAGGCTCTTTCGTAGTCATATCTACTCCTGCATCCTTCAAAAGTTCAATGGGCTCCTTACTGCATCCACCTTTTAAAAACTGCAAATAACGCTCCACAGCAGGCTGTCCGTCCTTAAGAATCTTCTTGCTAAGCGCCATGGAAGCTGCAAAACTGGTTGCATATTGATATACATAAAAATTATAGTAAAAATGTGGAATTCTCGCCCACTCAATGGCAATTTCCTCGTCAACCACTACATCCTCCCCGTAATACTGCACATTCAAGTCATAATAAAGCTTTTTCAGTGACTCTGCTGTCAATGGCCTGCCCTTCTCCACCATCTCATGGGTCAGCAGCTCAAACTCTGCAAACATGGTCTGACGATACAACGTACTTCGGAACTGATGCAAAAAATGATTAATCAAATAAGCCTTCTTCTTTTTATCTTCTGTATGCTTCAACAGATAATCCATCAAAAGAGCTTCGTTACAGGTGGAAGCCACCTCCGCCACAAATATTTTATACTGGCTGTCAAAGACATTGTTGTTCTTTGCTGAATAATAAGAGTGAAGGGCATGCCCCATCTCATGGGCAAGAGTAAATTCTGAATCCAGGTTGTACTGATAATTCATCAGCACATAGGGATGTACCGAATAACATCCTGCTGAATAAGCGCCGCTCCGCTTTCCTTCGTTCTCATATTTGTCAATCCAGCGGTTTGCAAATCCCTCCTTCAACATGCCAACATAGTCATCTCCCAGAACCTTTAATGCCTGTACAATCTCCTCCTGGGCCTTCGCATAAGTGATTTCACCTGTCTCCTTTGGTACAATAGGCACATAGACGTCATACATATGAAGCTCATCCACTCCCATCAGTTTCTTGCGCAATGACATATATTCGTGCATATAATGCATATTTTCATGGACAGCTTCAATTAAATTATAATATACCTCTTTGGGCACATTGTTTGCATCCACTGCTGCTTCCATAGAAGAATCATATTTTCTGGCTTTTGCATAGAAAAAATTGGATTTTGCTTTTCCCTCATACAAAGATGCGAAGGTATTTTTGTACTGTTCATAACGAGCATAATATGCGAAAAAAGCATCTTTGCGCACCTTATGATCCTGACTTTCTAATAATGGAACAAAACGTCCGGTACTAGCCTTTACCAATTCCCCTGCTTCATCCTTAACCGTCGGATATTCAAAATCTGCATCGGTCAAAAGACTGTATGCTTTTTCCACGGCTGTTCCCATTTCCCGAGAAGACGCCAAAAGCTCTTCTTGTTCCGAAGAAAGGGTATGGTCTTTTAACCTACGCAAATCGTCAATTGTTACTTGATACTCCATAAGGGCTGGCGTTTCCTGATAAAATTTCTGTATTTTTTCTTCCTCCATAGATGCCACCCAGGAATCCACAGGAGCTGTTACCGTAACAAACTTATGATAAAGCCCCACCATTTTTCCACTCAATAACTGATACTGGTCGTTGCCTGTATCCACATCTACACTCCGTTCCGAATAACACAATCCTTGTTCCAGAATGATAGTAGCTTTCTCCAATTCCTGAAAATATTCCAACAAATGCGCTCCACTTTCTGTAAGATATTCCTCTGTAACATCCTTTAGTCTTTCCACCATTTGTTCCAATTTTTTCACATCTTCCAGAAATAACTCTGTAGATGCATATAAATCCTCAATTGCCCAGGTATCTTCCCTGGCAATCTCACTTCTTTTCAACAAATCCTTTACCATAATGCATATTCCTCCACATTTTCTTCATTCTGCCTGTTTCTTTCGCACCAAAAAATAGCAAATCATATGGACGCCCCCAGTTAAAATCCATGACACTGGATAAGAGATGTAAAGTGACAACAGGCTATGATGGCTTTGAAACACTGTAAAAATCCATAAAATTCGAAATCCACAAGCGCCAATCAAAGACACTATCATAGGCATAACCGCATATCCCAGTCCGCGAAGCTCTCCTACCAGCACATCCATAATTCCACACAAACAATAGGTAGTGCAAATCACAGATAAACGCAGCAAACCTACTTCAACGACTTTTGGATCAGAAGAATAAATTCCTAAAAGCTGATTCCCACACAGATAGGCTGTCCAACCCATCACAAGCCCTACCCCGGTTACCATGGCAAGACACTCCAGCAATACTTTTCCAATCCGCTTATAATTACCTGCTCCAAAATTCTGGCTGGTAAAGCTTAATGCCGTCTGATGGTACGAATTCATTGCCATATAAATAAAACCTTCAATATTGGATGCCGCCGTATTCCCTGCCATGGCCACAGAGCCAAAAGAATTGACTGAAGACTGTATCATCACATTCGACAGAGAAAATACCGTTCCCTGAAGACCTGCTGGAAAACCGATTCGCACAATCTGTAGCACTTTTTCTTTTTTCATACGCAGCTTCTTCCATTCCACCTTACAGCCGCCTTCCATCTTTGTCATACATCGGAAAATCAAACCTGCTGATACCACCTGCGAAAGAACGGTAGCCAATGCCACTCCTGCCACACTCAATTGAAATCCTATTACAAAAATAAGATTCAGGATAATATTGATAACCCCTGCTGCAAACAAGTAATACAAGGGTCTTTGAGTATCCCCCACCGCCCTTAAAATAGCGCTGCCGAAATTATACAAAAGAATCACTGGCATCCCTGCAAAATAAATTCTGATATACAGTACTGCCTGACTTAATACATCGCCTGGCGTTCCCATAAGCGCCAAAATCTGAGGCGCCACAACCATCCCAAAAGCCATCAGCCCTATGCCGCAAACCAGACTAAGAATAATTGCGCTGTGAACAGTTTCGCTAATTTCCTGTTCTTTTTTTGCACCGTAAAATCTTGCAACCAGCACGTTTACCCCCACTGAAAATCCAATAAACAAGTTTGTCAAAAGATTAATCAGGGAGGCATTCGCCCCTACCGCTGCTAACGCAGAGCTTCCTGCAAATCTTCCCACCACAACCATATCCGCTGCGTTAAACAAAAGCTGTAGAATGCTGGATAACATAAGGGGTATGGAAAATAACAGGATTTTGGGCAACAGGGAGCCATTACACATATCAATTTCATAAGATTTTCTTTTCATTGTTGTTCCTCTATTCCACAAAAAATTTCACAGACTTTACATTTCCAGTCCAATCTATATTCTTAATAAATAGTTTCCTTTCTGAGATATTACTCCGGCAGTTAAATATCGCAGTAGATTGCACAGAACAAATCTTCATATGCAAGGCGGTAGATTGAACTGTAGCAAGCTACAGCGATTGATGACAACGCGGCAGATGGAGATTTTGGCAAGCAAAATGTTGTGATATTTAACCGCCGGAGTAATACTATAGTTCCATTTTCAATTTTCTTTCCAGCCGATTTCCTTGCAATACTCATCTCCTCTTGGCTGGTTATATTTCATGGAGAGCTTTGAATATAAAGTGATCCATATGATTATAGCATTTCAAATTTGTCATGACAATGAAAAATCAAAAAGGATACGTAAACTTTTTCTTCTTTGTATATTTTTTAATTTCTGTTTTTATAAAATGCGTGTACAATATATCCTTATCAGGCGAAAGCATATGTTTACGCTCCTGCCTGGTTACAGCCCACAGGAAAAATTATACAAAGGAGAAATTCACTATGAACAATTTACAGAAACACATGGAAAATTATCTGAACTATTGCGCTGCTCAAAAATGCCTGGACGAAAAAACCCTAAAAGCATACCGCATTGATTTAAGGCAATTTTCTGAACAGACAGTTGTTGAAAATCCTTCAGAAATCACCTCCGATATATTGGAAAAATATATTACTATACTCCATCAACAATACAAACCCCGAACCGCTAAACGAAAAATTGCTTCCATCAAAGCACTTTTTCATTACTTCGAATACAAAGAAATCATTGACCGAAATCCGTTCAACAAAATACAGATACGGTTTCGTGAACCTACGATACTGCCAAAAACAATTCCCTTACGCACAGTTGAAGCATTTCTTGCCACCATCTATCAACAGAAAAAATATGCAAAAACCGATTACCAGAAAAGAAATGCATTGCGGGATGCTGCTGTTGTGGAACTTTTGTTTTCCACAGGCATGAGAATATCAGAGCTCTGCACATTGAAGGATAAAGATGTAAATTTATATGACGGAATCATCCTGATTTATGGAAAAGGAGATAAAGAACGGCGCATTCAGGTTGGAAGCACAGACGTCATCCACATCCTTGTAGAATACCGGAACAGTTTTTATAAGGAAATCCAATCCTGCCATCATTTTTTCACAAACCAATCTGGAAAAACATTATCGGATCAGGCAGTGCGCAGAATGATAAACAAGTACACCTCCCTTGCATCCATAGAATTACACATTACACCACATATGTTCCGTCATACATTTGCAACAAGCCTTCTGGAAGCGGATGTCAATATTCGTTATATTCAGGAAATGCTTGGACATAGTTCGATTAATATTACAGAAATTTATACTCATGTTGCGGTAGCAAAACAACGGGATATTCTTGCCACAAAACATCCAAGGAAGGATTTTTGTATATAATATAATCCACACGAAATCCCTTCATATTTGGCACAAAATACTTTTTTATCATAATACCGCCTGTTTTTGATAACCTTTGTACCAAAAACAGGCGGTAGCCCTTCTTTTTTACAAACCCTTTAATTGCAAGAACACTGATTTTTATTCATCTACAGACTTTCTAAAAAGATTTTTAAATCATCTAAATTCGCAATCCAGGCAGAATCAATAAAATATTCCTCCCCATTCTGTACTAATTGCAATTGTCCATTTCGCTCTACTTTTCCAAGAACCTCTTCTTCCCGAATGACAGAAAGCTCTACCGTAAACTCAGCTGTATTCTCTCTTATATCAAATGTAATTTCCTCTGGTTCAATGGTGCAGTCATACTTCCAGGCTAATTCATCATATGTATAAGGCAGCCGATTGGAAACAATAGAACTTAAACCGCTTTCCGTACAAATATTGGCGAAAGAAGAATAGTATTGTTCTATAACCATACTCCCTGCCTCAATCGTACTAAAATCAGCAGTCTGATAAGTATCCCACCGCCCATTTTGATTTGTGGTAAAAATACTCGTCAGAAATACCTCCCCTGCTCTTTCTACATCTGTCTGCAATTCCTGCTTTTTGTACAACCTGACAAAAACAGCAGTATGGTAAGTAAAAGCAAAACAAAATTGTTGCAAGCCTTCAAAATTGTATACCTCCTCAAAACATAACGGTCAGATATCAAGCATTGACAAATTTGTATCCTGACATCTTTGTACTATTACAAATACCATACTCATCCGCAAAAACCGTTGCATATGTTACAGCATTCAACTTATATCCCCAACCAGCGCCTGCCCATTTACCAATTTTACTACCTGTAATTAAAGGATCCCCTTCTGTGATCATAACATAATTACAGCCAGAACATTGCCATGCACATCCTTCTACATAAGCCTTTCCGTTTACAATACCTGTACCCCAGCAATGTGAAACTAATTCATGGTACGCTTTTCCATTACAAACCTCATAATATCTTGGTTTCACTGTAATTGGTGATTCTTCTCCAAAATAGGCTGCCTTAGTTGCTGCAAAACTAGGAACCGAAAAAGCAAAAATCAACAAAACACAAGAACTAAACTAATAACTCGACGACAACTTTTTTTCATCATAATGCACCTCCTAAAAAGTTGGATAGTGTTTACATTACCATCAAATCCATCATATTTTGTTATTTTTGTCTATACAAAATAACAATCTAACAATTTATTTGTATATTTTTAATTTAACATCAAATACTTAATTAATCAAGTATTTTTTTATAAAAGTATTATATTTTTAATATTATTTTTATTTATATGTCAAAAATCCCTTTTTATCTTTTATTATTTGTATATATTAACTTTTATGCGATAATTTATCTATACAGTATTTCGGTAATTGTGAAACTCATATGTTGTAATTTTTTCTATACACTAAATTTAAAATGGAGGATAGTAAAATATGCTGACAGGAATCCCGTTTTCCATGCACCATTGGCGGTTGGTAAGACCACTGGATCTGCACTGAGTGATCAGTTTTAACCAATATTCATCATTTGAAGTTGTACTCATTTGATCCATCTTCTCCAATGTAAGATTTTAGAGTAACCAGGTACAACAAAAGCGACCAAAGATGTGAGATTAAAGCGTAGCTTTTGCAACTCCGAGAACTGGATAGGAAGTGAATTACTCCAAGTATCTCACAAAAGTTGGAGTTTGACTATCCGGTTACTTATAAAGCGCTTACAATTTATGAAAGGGGTTCAAAAGAAAAAGAATTGAAATTGGAAATGATAAAGCAATCCGACCATTAAAAAATTATAAAAATGTTTTTCTAATAGCAATGCAAGCCCGTTGGAAACAGATGTAAACAATAGTAGCCGTGAACATGTAATACGATATGCTTGTGGCTACTATATTTATCTGCTTTTTAATATATAATAAAAAGTTATCCGTTGGTTTTTGGTGAAATAATTGAATGGATAATCCACTGTTATCTGTCAATTTGGCGAGATAGGAAGGGTATGGATAATTGATAGTTATCCGTTGGATTTTAGAAGTGGGAAATCTTGGATAACAATTTATTGTTTGCCAACTTTACAGAAAATGATAGATTACTGGTTTCTTTTCTTGAGATTCATAATTGATAAATGTTGTTTGAGTGGAGGAAAATATAATGTCATCTACAGATAAAGGAACTGAGTTTGAAAGAACAGTATGTGAAATATTGTATCAAACCAATCCATATAACATATCACATTATATTGGAGGAGCAGATCGTGGAAAAGATATATTGCTTCAATATAAAATCGGAACTCAGTTATATGATGTTATTGTAGAATGTAAAAACTATACTAAGCCTGTTAATAAAGAAGTTGTAATGCCGGCACTGGATTGGGCTAAAATACATAGGCCGGCACTTTTATATTTTTGGATAACACCTAACCTAACGCCTTCTGCAAAAGATTATATAAAGCTATTTAGTGAAGAATATAAAATAGCTGTGCAATTTGAGGAAAGTTTAAATATAGAACGTTATATATCTGCATTGCAAGAGGATGATTATATTATTTTTTATGGTTTAAAAACACGAATCACCAATTCCATTAATCGTACTGATAATAAATCGTTAGTAAATTTAGAGTATGATAATCAGATTTCGGTGACAGATCATTATCTTGTTAATCGAGAAATTGAACGCAATATTTTATTGGAAGATACTTATAAAGCGTTTTATGTTCAGGGAGTTTCTGCATGTGGAAAAACACAGCTTATAAAAAATATAGTGTATTTATATAATCAAAAAGGGAAAAAAATTTTTTGGCATACGGTCAGAACAGATGAATCAGAGCAACAAAACAAAGCCTTTTATACTGCTTTGGCGCACTTTTTTACCATTGTTTGTAATGATAGTAAATTGGAAATATATTTATCTAATCATGGTTATTACTTATCCAACGAACTTTTAAGTATTTTAACATTGCTTTTTAATATCTATGAGCCAATATTGGTAATTGATGATGTGCACAAATGTCAAACGGAAAATGTGATACTAAAAGAAACTTTTGAGACAATCATAGAAAATAAACTCTGTCGTATTTATTTTATTGGATGGTTCAATATTTTTAAAAAGTCCTTTTTGCTAAACAAAGCTATGAAAGTATTGGTTTTGGAAGGGCTGGCTGATTATCATCTTGATCAAATTATAATTCACAATATTGGACAATCAAAAAAAGAAATAGCAACTTTGATTCAGGATAAATATAATGGTTTACCTGGATATGCTATATTAGTCGATGAAAATACAAGTCAAGACACTATGGAAACCAATGATACTTTTTTACATGGATTTATTAATTGCTTGACTTCTACAGAAAAAAAAGCCCTTTTCATTTTGACATTTTCTTCAATTCCTATAGAATTACATTATTGGACAAAATTCGATTTAATTGATAGTATATATTCTCTTGTTGAAAAACGATTGATTGAATGTAGAGGAACTTCCTATAACATTCACGACAAATATCGCCCTTTTTTTAAAAATTATCCGCTAAATAATTTGGATTTTCAAGATGTTGTAACTCATCTGAAAGAGATATCTTCTTATGAGATAGAAATATCTTTAGATCTTATTGATCTTTACATTGATCGTAAACAGATTGGAGATGCCTATATAGTTTTACAAAATTCTTTTCAAAATTTTTTGCATAAACAACTTATCAAGAATACATTAAAGCGAGTTCAAATGATTGAAGATGCACAATTTGATAATCAGAATTTAATTGACTTACTGAAAATGAAAATCATATTATTAGAAAGACTATCACAACATACTATTTGTATCAATTACATTAACATGATACAAAGCGAAACAAAACTCTGTACAAAAAAGTGGGAAAAAATTTATTATATTTATCTAAGATGTCTTTATTTTACGAATCAATATGATATACTCTTGAAATCAGTTTCAGATAATAGGGATTACATATCGGAAAATACAACTACCGAAATAAGAATACAAATTTTTTTAGTAACGGGAAGAGTTTATTATATTAGAGGAGATTTAGAAACGGCTTTAATATTATACTTATTAAGTTATCAGAATGCTCTTCGTGTTAACAATTTGTCATTAGTTATGAAATCAATACATAGAATAGCAATGGTGGAATGTTGCTGTAATTATATATCAGAAAGTAAGAATACATTTTATACACTTTCTAAATTAGATAATATTATAACACCTAAAAGAAAATCATACGCATATTATCGAATCGCTAAATGTTGCTATTTGTTGGATGAATTAGATGATGGTATTGAATATACCAAAAAAAGTATTTCTATAAAGGAATCATTTGGAGATTTAAGGGGTTTTGCTTTTTCATATAAAACATATGCTAAAATCTTTTTTAAGCAAAATAAGTTTGTAGAGGCTATCTATTATATAAACGAAGCTCGAAATGTTGCTTTAAAATTAGGATTGAATAAAGAGGTACTATCAATTAATATAATTTTAATAGAAAACGTACTTAAATACCATATTGATTATAATATGGAGGAATTGAAAGGCATGTTAGTAGATGGTTTAAAAATAGCTATTGATGAGAAACTATTATATCGTATACATACAATAATGGAATTATCAGAGCATAAATGGGATGATCTATATAATATTTCTAAAAAGGAATATAATGAGATAGAAGACAAATTAAAAGAGGAAACTTTACGAATTAAAGAATATTATTATAACTCTCTTGATCAAAATGCCAAGAACGATTTTGATCTATTGCTCACAAAGCAAAAACCTATTTCATCAGGACTGCTAATCAACAGTGGCATAATTCCATCACCAGATTTAAATTAGTGGTTAGAGCACAGAATTCTTTGATTACTTTAAATAGCCTGTGTTGTTAGGTACTGGCTATTTAAAGTATTTTTGTAACAACTCCATTGGGATAGGACGAAATAATATCAAAATTTTTATTTGTTATTAATGCTGTAATCATCCGCAAAGTTTGATTATGAGAACAAACAATTATGTGCTTTTCCTTTAATAATTCCTTTATAGTATGGATAAAAAAAATCAATCTATTTCTAAAATCCACATATTTTTCGCCACCTCCAATTGGTGTTAATTTTACAATAAATTTGCCATTATAAAAAAATTCAGGAAATTGTTTTATAATAATAGTTTTTTTCTGTCCTTCCCATCTGCCCATACCTCTTTCAATAATTGTTTTATCCACTATTATAGGCCATGTCACTGAAACAGAATTTTGTAATAAATTTACGGTATCTAAACATCTTGTTAGCGGAGAAGAAATTATAATTACGTTTTCTGATGATAAGATTTCCTTTAAAACTGAGCAATCAATAATTTTATGTACAATTGGGCAGTCTGCCTGTCCACTAATTTTCTCCTGCACATTATATAAAGATTGACAATGCCTTAAAAAGAACAAATGATTTACATTCATAATTATACCTTTAAATTAAATAACGGTTTTAATGTTTCAATTATATTGCCTTTTTTATATAAAGAACACCATTTATCTGCAGAGTCATTCCTATAGCAGAAAGGCATATCAATAATATTATTTGTTAACATTTTTGAATTATTTGTATAAGTTATTAAAAATTCATTTCCTATCATTTCTGTTTTTTGGGCATCAATAACTGATGACAATGCATATCCACCACCATGTGGGGCGCAATATAATTTTTTTGAATCTCCTAATTCAACTGGATTGTTTATATTTACATAAGGTAAACTTTCATCCGGTGACAGCATAATCGGACAACTAAAGGGATTATAATCTGCATATGCCCCTAACAAAAGTGTTCCCATATCCATAAACCCCTCATGTGTGCGATGAAATAGTATTTTTGCCTCAGGAAATAACGTCTTTAAAATCAATTCTCGATAAAAATTGGAGAGTTCTTCGTGGTGTATATAATTATTATAATATTGTTTAGCCTCGTATCCACACAAATAATTAAGAGGAGTCCCTAATACATCCATAGTTTTCTTTTGAGCTACTAAGTCTTGATTTTTTTCACTGTATAAACCGTTTTTGGCAAACATAAAAGAGCCATGAATTAAAAAATAATATTTATCAGTTTTTTCATTACGGTAAATACCAAAAAAATGATTCCGCCTATTAAAATCTGTTGAATCTAAGTCTGAATAAGAGTGTAAAAGTGAATGATATGTATTTTTTAGTTTGACTAAATCAAATTCATCTTCTGGTATTTCTGCAAAAACAACACCACAACAATTAGGTCTGAAATCTATAGGAATAAAAGGCTCAGTTTGATCGGTGCATATTATGCACCCATAGGGAAAACCCGCATTCCAACGGAAAGAATTTCTTGTATATGTATAGTCTGGTAAAGCTATGAAATAATTATTATCAGTATTTAATCCTAATTTATCCATACACATTATAAGACGTGTAAGTCCCATGAGCCCATGTTCTTTTGCAATAATAGCTGTTGGATCACCTGAACTCATGTCAATAAAGTTCTTTAATGATTTTCTATGATTTTTCATTTTTTTATTCATAATAGTTGTTCCTCTGCAATATGTTATAATTAATACAATTTTTCATTTTATTTTCTTGTATAAACATCTTAACACTAATTGCCGCTTTTTCACGCATTTCCTTTCTCGCTTCAATAGTATGGGAAGCTGAATGCGGAGTGAAAATTATTCTATCTCGAAAAATCCCATCTTCTAGAGAAAACTGTAGCAGTAGTTCTGTATTATCTGAAGGTGGCTCTGACTCGAAAACATCAGCTAAATATGCTTCAATAATATTTTCTTTTAATGATAAATATATATCCTCAGTATTAATCACTTTACCTCTTGCAGTATTTATCAATATAGGTTTATACTTAGCATTCTGTAATAATGAGTAATTAATCATCTTCTCTGTATTTCTATTAAGTGGGACATGAATGGAAATCACATTACTATTGCTTACTAATTCTTCAAGAACTTTAAATTCTTTAACTTGATAGGTTTTATCATAACCATCTGGAAGGTACGGATCATAATAAACAACATTCATTCCAAAAGCTTTTGCACGCATTGCAACAGCAGTTCCGATTCGACCCATTCCTATTATTCCGAAAGTTAGTTCTGACAATCTGTGCACTTTTTTTCCATTCCCGGGTTTCCAATATTGAACTATATTCTTTTGAAGGGCATTATTATAAAACCCGATTTTTTTTACATATGACAAAAATAGTGCAAATGTATGATCAGCCACATCATTTGTACCATAATCTGGAACATTTATTACTGGAATCCCAATATTTCCAGCGGCACAAATATCAATATTGTCAAAGCCCACACCAGCCTTAACAATTACTTTGCAATTCAATAGTTTATTAATTGTAATTTGAGTAAGTGTTATTTTATTATAAACAATTACAGCATCTAAATTAGCTATTTCATTTGGAAGTTCACATTCGTTGGTTGCATTAAAGCAGATTATTTTGCCAATAGAATTTAAAATTCTTTCTTCCAAATCTGGTATTGTAATTCTATCTAATATACCAATTTTAAGCATAAATACTACCTCTCAAAATCATATATTTAAGAAAAGAAACCTGTAATCTATCATTTTCTGTAAAGTTGGCAAACAATAAATTGTTATCCAAGATTTCCCACTTCTAATATCCAACGGATAACTATCAATTATCCATACCCTTCCTATCTCGCCAAATTGACAGATAACAGTGGATTATCCATTCAATTATTTCACCAAAAACCAACGGATAACTTTTTATTATCTATCCTTTTTTCAACAATTATCACTCTCATCATACCACACCTCCCCTGCTTTTTCACCATAATTCCCCATTTTTCCCATTTCTTAGCACTTTCTTTACACCCTCAGATTACTCTCTCACCATCACGCTTTCCCTCTGTTCTTTGTATCAACATTCCCCCAATAAAATACTGCCAGCCTCATCCTGGAAAATCCACAAACATTCCTTCGATGAAGCTGGCAGTAAATTTTTTGACACCCTAATTCTACAAGAAATACTCCCTAAGGCATAATAGAATATCCGCCGTCTATCAGCAAACACTGACCAGAGAAATAGCAGCTATCTGGGCCGCTTAAAAACGCAATCACAGGCGCAATATCATTTTCTGCATCCCCAAGCCGACGCATGGGCTGCTGCTGAATAATCGCCTGATACTTTTCTGGAAATTTCTTCGCCCATTCCTTAGCAGCAGGTGATTCTGCACCAGGAAGAACACAGTTGACGCTGATTCCATATTGTCCCCATTCTTTCGCAGCAATCTTCGTCATGCCACGGATAGATTCTTTATTACATGCATAGGCAAGCTGTCCCGCATATCCAAACATTCCAGTTGCAGATGCAAAATTGATAATACGTCCCTCCTGCTGCTCCTTCATATATGGAAAACACTCCTGCATAAAATTCAAGGAGCCAATGGTTCCAGTAGACCATGCCAGATACATGTTCTCATAACTAGTTTCCTCTACTGGCGCATTTGGCGGAATACTTTGTGCATTATTAATCATAACATCAACCGTTCCAAATGTTTCCACTGTTTTTTTCACAACTTCCTTCACCTGCTCCCGATCTGCCGTATTACATGACATGGAAAAGCTCTGGCTTCCTAGTTCCTCAACCTCTTTCGCAGTCTGGGCAATGGGTTCCGGCCGTCTCCCGATACATACAATCTTAACGCCCCGTTTTGCCAAATGAAGGGCAATTCCTTTTCCAATTCCCTGTCCTGCACCTGTGATAATTGCTACCTTTTCGTTCAATTGTTTCATAGCTGATACCTTCTTTCCTGAAAAATATAGTCTATTCCCTTAAACAAATCCCCCTATCCCGATAGTATAACATAAAATTTCAGAAAATAATAAGGAAAAAGAAATATTTTTTCATACTCCGCAACAGTTCAGCCCTTTCATATCTGAAATAGAGCTTTCTTCAAAGGATTTTCATCTTGACAGTATAAAAATATTGATAGGGATTTACATGTTTGGGACAAATTTTCCTGCTTCCATCCCAGAAACTGGAAATACTAGAAATCCACCGAAGGCTGTTGCCACATAAGGAAGTAATTGGAAAATATAATTTTTTTGTTACAATGCAGAAAGGTAATGCAAAATTCAAAATAGCACTTAGCGGTTGATGGTGTGCTTATCAAAGCAGTCAACAACTAACCAAAAAATAAAATTATGGTGGGATGCACTGGCAGCGGAATATGTCGACAGGCAGGTCGTTACAGAACAGTTGAAATCAGAAAATCTGTTCTTATGTATTCAAAAAATGAATAACGTTCTGGTGTGTGTAAGGGAAGCTGTTGAAAATGAAACAATTTATTCATAAGTGAATACAAAGTCCTGTGTGAACAGTAACGCAGTACCATCCAAACCTAAGCAAAGATAGTTTGAGAATTGAAAAATCTCATGTTTCCATGTATAATTGGAAAAGGAAGTTAAGCTTGAAAATCGGGAGTGGTAGGAGGTATAGTGTAAAAGAAAGTTGAGGACAGCCAGTCAAATACCCCACAGCAAGATATAGGGCATGACCTAGCTTGTTCTTTTCGCCCTAAGAGGCGTGGTATTTGCACCCGCAGGACACTTACCCTCGTAGCATTCGCCAAATTCTTGCCGCGGCGTTTAACAAGCGATTCCTATTTCTTTTTCTGTACAGGGATTTTCATAGTGGCAGACTCGTTTACTTTTAGTGGCTGTTTTATCATATTCCCATTTCATTTTTGGGCACACAGACTTCATGGGTGTCAGCCCACAGCGGAGATGGAATTTGCTTCCTTTTTGCTGGAAGCAAACATATATTTTCTCTATCATTAACTAACTGACATTATTGACTGAACTGCCACACAATTAAACTAATGTGCTTAAACAATTCTTAGTGTACAGACTCGCAGTACCACTCATTTGTGCTTGAAAAGGCAGAACTTACACTGATTATATTTGTGCCGCACCTGAAAAGCGGCGGAATGGAGGTTATTATCATGGCATTAGAGAAAGTTTACGATTATTTCCATAATTATGATAAGCAGACTTATCAGGTTGTAGCTTGTATGGGAAATGAGCCATCGGAACAGGATATAAAGAATTTTGAAAACCAGTATGAGATAAATCTTCCTGCCGATTTTAGAGAGTTTACTATGTCCCCATTAGGCGGGCTTTATATGGAGGTTCAGGAAGAAATATGGCCACGAGCGAAACAGTATGACATAGGCCCATTTTGGTCGTTCTGTCGTGGAATTATAGTTTATGGAATTGCCAATGGAATACCCGATTTTTTGGATATTCAGGAAAAAACAAAAGAACTACACGATGAAGGTTTTACTGATTTTATTCCATTCTTGTCCATTATAGGGAATGGTGATGAAATATTTTGTTTTGACAAGGATAATAACATAGTCCTTCTTGACTACTATATAACAGGAGAAGCCACACCGATTGAAGGGACTTTTTCAGATTGTTTGATGAACCAAATTGCGGAGTTAGAAGAACGGAAGAACAAGAAAATCCGGGGAGAGGATAAATTCGACTAATTCCCATTTGTCGGAAAGTGACAGAAAGTGTAATATCGGAATTCAGTTGGGCAAAAGACCATGTAGCTATTACAGGAATTTTTGGTATTGGGAGGAAAAAAGTTCTTCGTTATGTGGAGAGTTGGGAAGTCAATTTATGATTGACAACTGGGAGTACCCTGCCATTGGAGTAGCTATTTGTGACTGTCCCAGCGCCGGAGTAATAGTTTTGAGGAATTTATTCGAGAGCTTGTAAATGAAGATAAGTTTGAATTAGAAGATTAATAATTTACTTTTATCTTTTCTAGCATTTCACAAATTGCTATGATAAAATGGATTCTATCACAAAAAAGAAACCCAGGAGATCTACGATGAAAAACAAAATAATTTTATATATCGCAACGTCTTTGGATGGATATATTGCTGAAAAAGATGGTAATATCAGCTTTTTAGATGAAACTCCAAATCCTTCCCCAGACCTTGGTTATGAGAAATTCTATCATTCCGTACAGGCAATGATACTTGGAGGAAAAACCTATCGTCAAATAAAAAATGAACTTTCCCCTGATAAGTGGCCCTATGAAGGAATGCCTTGTTATGTATGCACACGTCACCAGCGCCAACACGACCCGAATGTCCAATTCACGTCTTTACCGCCAGGGCAACAAGTACTGGATCTCATCTCAAAAAAGCACTCTGGAAATATTTGGCTTGTGGGTGGAGGAGAAATCATTCGTTGTTTTATACAGGAGAATCTCATTGACTGTAAACCCTATTTATACTGTATGATAAATCAAAGGGAGGGATACATCAATGACTATAAAAGAGACAGAACAAAAAACCGGACTGGCGCGATCTCACATTCGTTTTTATGATTTTCTATGGGGTAAAAAAATCACTTGGGGAATATTGATCGGCGTTTGTTTCTTAGTGGCGGTTTGCTCCGTCGGATACCTGCCTGCCAAAATACCCATCCAATGGCATAACGGCGCAGTCAGTTCTTTTGCTGATAAAAAATTTATTTTTGCCTTTCCCGCTGCATGCATCCTAATCAGATATGTGTTGCGCCCCTTCCTTTGGCGGTGGCTTAAAATAAATATCATTGACTTTATATTGATACTTTTGTATTCCTTGGGCTCTTACTGTTTGCTATATACCAAATCACAAAGAAAAAGCAATAACTAGTGTAGTGTATCATTCACATTTCGCCAAATAGCCCTCAACAAGTGACGGGTCATGAACGCTGAAATTGATTCATCCAGCCCATGACCCGTCCCATAACTACATTAATATTTTGTCCAATGTACTAAACAACGCTTTCACATCAATCGGCTTCGCCAAATGCCCATTCATTCCTGCCTTCATCGCCTCCTGCTTGTCTTCCTCAAAAGCATTGGCAGTCATAGCAAAAATTGGGATAGAAGCCAGCTCTTTATTTTCCAGCTTACGAATTGCTCTGGTTGCCTCATAGCCAGTCATCTCCGGCATACGGACATCCATGAGTATCAGTTGGTAATAGCCTGGCTCAGACTGCTTGAGCATATCTACTGCAATCCTTCCATTTGCAGCAACTTCCACTGTAAATCCCGCGTCCCCCAAGATAACCCTGGCGATCTCCTGGTTCAGCTCATTGTCTTCTGCCAGCAGAATGCAGCCGGTATAATTCTTCTCGGAATCTTCTTCCTCATGCTTCTGCTGCTCTTCCTCTTCTCCCACAATCGAATGCAAACATCTGCGAAGCTCTGATAAAAATAGCGGCTTGCTGCAAAATGCAGTAATTCCTGCTTCCTTGGCTTCCTCTTCAATATCCAGCCAATCATACGCCGTCAAAAGGATAATGGGCACATCTTCTCCCATTTCTTTACGAATTTTACGAGTAACCTCAATACCATTCATATCTGGCAGCATCCAGTCAATCACATACACCGTATAAATGTCGTTACGCATCACTGCCTGGTGAGTACGCAGTAACGCCTCTTTTCCTGAAAGTGTCCACTCTGCACGCAATCCAATCTGTCCCAACATATAAGTAACGCTGTCACAGGTGTTAAAATCATCATCAACCACTAATGCCCTGCAGTTTTTCAACTGGGGAATATCCTGGGGCTCCTTCATTCCAACATACACACGGAAGGTAAAACAAAGGGAAATTTCTGTACCGACCCCTTGTTCACTTTTTACATCAATGGTTCCATTCATCATATCTACAATGTTTTTGGTAATGGCCATCCCAAGCCCTGTCCCTTGAATCCCACTGTTGGTGCTGCTCTTCTCCCGTTCAAAAGGTTCAAAAATGCGAGATACAAACTCTTCACTCATACCAATTCCAGTATCCTTGATATTGAACTCATAATTGGCATAGCCATTTGGCGCCCCAGGTTTTTCCGTGACCCGTATACTCACAATTCCCCCTGGGCCTGTATATTTCACCGAATTACTTAACAAATTCAAAAGCACCTGGTTCAGCCTCAATTTATCACAGTAAATTTCCTCATCCATGATATCTACTGCATCTATGTACAATTCGAGCTGTTTTGCGTGGATATCTGCTTGTAAAATATTGCGCAGTCCATGTAAAATATCTGGCAGACGGCATGGGTTTTCATCCAAATGTATCTTTCCGCTTTCAATCCGGCTCATATCCAAAACATCATTAATCAAACTCAGCAAATGATTTCCTGATGTCATAATTTTTTTCAGATATTGTTCCACCTGATCTCTATAATCAATATGCGTAATGGCAAGCGTTGTAAAGCCTACAATGGCATTCATAGGCGTACGGATATCATGGGACATATTTGACAAAAAGGTACTTTTCGCCTTATTCGCCTGATTTGCCTGCATCAGAGCATTTCGCAGCAGATCCGTTTTCTCCATTTCCCTTCTGGTTTCTTCATCCACACTTCGAAATCCAAGAACAACACAGTGCTGTTTCTTCCAGTCTCCGATACGCACTACCTTTAACTGAAAATATTTCATGTCTCCTTCTAAAAGAATTCGATAATTCTTATAGGACACCTTCCGTTCTGCCATCTCCCTTTTCAGGTTTTCTCCAGAAGAAAACTCCGTCAGCATTTCCCTGTCTTCCTCATGTACATGCTCCTGAATGTAACGCCCTATACTTTTATCATAGAGAAATTTCCCATCTGCAACAGGTAGAAAGACCTGTCCGCCTTCTTTGTTATTACGCAGCGGAATGCCTGTATTCTCATCTAAATCCAGATAACAGATCAGGCTGTAATCAATACCCAATGCCTGTACCAGCTCTGTATGCCGCCTTTCATTCTCTTTTTCCTCCAGCTTCTGAGCAGTGCAGTCCAACAGAAACCGCTGATAGAAGAGCTGCCCATCCTCTTTCAGAAGCTTGGCATTTCCCATGATATGCAGAATTTTCCCATCTTTATGTTGTACACGATATTCTGTACTAACAATATCTCCTTCCTTTTCCAGGCTTTCCATACACCTTTGCAGCTTAGGCTTATCCTCCTCTACAACGGTCTTTGCAACCATAACGAACCCATCCTCTACCATTTCTTCCTTGGATTCGTATCCCAAAATATTCAAAGCAGCTTGGTTAATACTAAACACGCTCGTTCCATCTATACTATGGCGTATGACGCCGCAATCAATGGTAGTAAAGATCTTTTCCAATGTCTGATTCTTGCGCATGATTTCCTGCTCGTACTCCCGCTCCTGGGTCACGTCAATGGCCACGCCCGCCGTTCCCATTACGCTGCCGTTCAAATCATACAAGGGAGATTTATAGGTCATAAGAATTCGTTCTCCTGTTCCAGTCTGAATGATTTCCTCTGACACACAGGTTTTCCCTGTTTCCATTACTTCCCGCTCGGATTCTATACAGGCAGGATCGTCATGCTCCACATCCCAAATATAGGCATGTCCTCTCCCCTCCACCTGCTGTCTGGTCTTATTCACTGTCCGGCAAAAACTATTGTTGACCTTCTTATGAATTCCATTCTTATCTTTATACCAGACTAAGTTAGGCACACCATTAATAGTTGTTTCAAAATAATGCTTTGTCTGCCAAAAATCCTTGCTCATTTTATATCCCTGCTGCCAACGCAGAAAACGGAACCTGACTTCCTCCTCTGACATAGGACAAATCCATACATCCTTCACATCCTCAAAATCATTTCGAAAAAGATCCCGTTGCTCCTGTGTAATAAGCACAATCAACTCGGCCTCTTTTTTCTTTGCCAGGCACAAAGACTGTAAGGTCTCCTTGGCATTCTGGTTCTTAAAATCAGCCAGAATTACATCCGCTTTCGCCGCCAAGGTTTCCTGTAGCTTTTCACTTTCCATATACTCATGAGCAAAATGCTCCAAAGGAGACATTTCCTTGATAATTTCAAACATTCTGCATGATTGTCCCAAGAAATAAAACTGCAACTGGCAATGATACATATTGTTTACTCCTTTCCGTTCCAGCAATAGGTGCAAAGCTTACATTTATCCAAACCAGTAGCTTCTAACATATCATCCAGCCGATTAAATCTCAGGGACGTAAACTTCTGCTCCTTGCGCATTTCCTCTACCATTTTTTCATATCTTTCTGATTCTGGATCAGCATATTCTTCCAACACTTCTTTGGTTACATTTCCATTCTCCAGCTTGTCAATCACACGACGAGAAAATAAATCCATATCTGAAGTGGAGCGAGAAAAATTCAAATATTTACAACCATATAAAATCGGTGGACAAGCCGGACGAACATGTACCTCCGTGGCTCCGCTCTGGTATAAGAATTCCACTGTCTCACGAAGCTGGGTTCCTCTTACAATAGAATCGTCAATCAGAATCATTCGCTTGTCCTGAATCAAATCCTTTACTGCCAAAAGCTTCATTTTCGCAATCAAATCCCGCTTGCTTTGTATGGTAGGCATAAAGGATCTTGGCCAGGTAGGTGTATATTTGATAAAGGGCCTGGTAAATGGAGTACCAGACTCATTGGCATATCCAATGGCATGGGGAACACCAGAATCTGGAACGCCAGCGACAATATCTGTTTTCACATCATCTCGCTGAGCCATCTTTTCTCCACAACGGTAACGCATCTGCTCCACATTCATTCCTTCATAGGAGCTGGCTGGATATCCATAATACACCCATAAGAAAGTACAGATTTTCATTTCCTTCCCAGGCTTGGACAATGTAAGACACTCACGGTCTGTTACTGCAACGATTTCTCCTGGCCCTAACTCTTTATAATCCGAATAACCTAGATTATGGAAAGCAAAATTCTCCACAGAAACACAAAATGCGTCCCCTTTCTTTCCAATCACCACTGGGGTTCTTCCATACTTATCCCTTGCGGCATAAAGCCCTGCCTTATTCATCAATATCAGCGAAAGGGAACCATCTACTGAATCCAAGGCATAACGGATGCCCTCAATCAGATTTTCCTTCTGATTAATAAGGGCCGCTACTAACTCTGTAGCGTTGATTTCCCCGCCGCTTTGTTCCATAAAATGAGAATGGCCTTGATCAAACAGCTTCTGCAGCAACTGTTCACTGTTATTTAGCTTTCCCACTGTCGTAATTGCATAAGTCCCATGATGAGACCGTATCATCAAGGGCTGCGGCTCGTAATCGGAGATACATCCGATCCCAAACCATCCTTTCATTTCACTGACATCTTTATCAAATTTAGTTCGAAACGGAGCATTTTCAATATTATGGATTGCCCGATTAAATCCTTTTTCTCCGTATACCGCCATTCCACCGCGTCTTGTTCCCAAATGGGAATGGTAGTCAATTCCAAAAAATAAGTCAAATACACAATCCTGTTGTGACGCCACACCAAAAAAACCGCCCATGTTTCTTTCCTCTTTCCTTTCTGTCTTTCCAGTAAATTTTCATAATAAGCATTCATAAAATAATTAATTTTTATTCCAGCCCCTATTATACATGGTTTATATAGGATTATGCAATCATTTCATGCAAAAAAATGTACAAGCCCTCTGTACATATCGTAATGTGAAAGCTATAATAAGTACATCCCAGCCAGGAGGTATACGTGAAATGTATCATCAAATCATTAATTATTTTCAAACCAATAGCAACCGTTATCTACAAATGCTTACGGATCATATCAGAATTAGCCTATGGGCTTTGCTGATGGCAGTGTTGATTGGTGTACCTGCCGGTTTGTTATGTGTTCGTTTCCGTCATCTGCAAAAACCTGTTTCTACGCTATTTCGAGTCTTACGAATTGTTCCAAGCCTTGCCATCCTTCTTCTGATGCTTCCAATTCTGGGCACTGGAGCTGCACCAGCTTCCGTAGCGCTAACACTTTTGGCAATTCCACCTATTCTGGAAAACACAGTGGCAGGGTTAAAAGAAGTTCCGGCCTTTCTGCTGGAAACAGCAGATAGCTTAGGTATGACCTCTGGCCAGGTATGGAAAAACATCCGTTTTCCCCTTGCACTGCCCTTAACCCTTACTGGCATAAAAACTGCCGCTGTGGAAATCATAGCCAGCGCCGCATTAGCATCAAAAATTGGCGCAGGAGGGTTCGGTGACCTTATTTTCACTGGTATCGGACTGTTTCGGACAGATTTATTACTAATCGGCGGCATTTCCGTTGCCTTTTTGTCACTATCCACCGGATTTTTCTTCTATCTATTGGAAAAAATATTATTAAAATACAAAAGAATGTAAGGAGAGATAACATGAGAAAAACAAAAAAATTAATTCCCCTACTTATTACTGCACTATTAATATCCAGCTTTTCCTTTGCCCTTTCTGGCTGCGGAACTTCCGGTAAAAATACCATTCGTGTGGGTTCCAAGGATTTTACTGAAGGCTTGATTGTAAGTGAAATCTATGCTCTGGCCTTAGAAGACGCTGGCTACAAAGTGGAACGCAGCATGAATGTTGCAGGCTCCCTGGTACACACTGCCATTACTGAGGATGATTTTGACCTTTATCCTGAATACACTGGAACTGCTCTGCTTTCTATTTTGCAGTTGGAGATGGACAGCGACCCAGATTCTGTATACCGTACCGTAAAGGAAGAATATGAAAAACAATTTGACTTAACCTGGCTTGACTCCACCCAGGTCAACGACCGGAACGGCCTGGCCATCCGCACAGAAACCGCCCAGCAGTACAATATTTACACCATGTCAGATTTGCAGGCAAATGCTGATAAAATCCACTTCTGCTCCCAGGGGGAATTTGAACAGCGGGAGGATGGCCTGCCTGGTCTGTCCAAGGTTTATGGCGAATTCAATTTTGCTTCCATCAACCTGTATGACAGCGGATTAAAATATCAAATACTTGAATCTGGGGAAGCTGATGTCTGTCCAGCCTATTCTACGGATGCGCCCCTTGTAAATACGGATGCATTCACCTTTTTAGAAGATGACAAACATTTCTGGCCTCCCTATTATATGGCTCCTGTTGTTAGAAATGATACCTTAAAGGAAAATCCTGAAATTGCAGATATTTTAAATAAAGTCAGTGCAAAGCTTGATACAAAAACCATGATTACACTGAATGCAAAGGTAGACATTGACAAGGAAGAATATGATGATGTGGCAAAAGAATTTTATGATTCCATCCGTGAATAGCGACAGCCCACGCAAAAATGTATGGACCAATCGATCCTTGCAAATCACCAACAGGAGGTTTTCAAATGGCACGCGCAATTGAATTTCAAAATGTGACAAAATCATTTCGTGGTTCTTCCCAAAATGCTGTAAACCATATAAGCTTTACCATAGAAGAGGGAGAATTTATCACAATTCTCGGTTCCTCTGGCTGTGGGAAAACGACGCTGTTAAAAATGGTCAACCGCTTATATGAACCGGACAATGGAAAAATCCTCCTGTTTGGAGAAGACATCAGCGCTGTGGATGTAGTAAAGGTAAGGCGGCGAATTGGCTATGTCATTCAGCAAATCGGCTTGTTTCCACACATTACAGTTGGCGGCAATATCGCTATGGTTCCAAATCTCTTAAAATGGGAAAAAGAAAAGACAAATGCCCGGGTAGAAGAGCTTCTCACACTAATTGGATTAGAGCCCAAGGAATTTAAAGACAGATACCCAGCCCAGCTTTCCGGCGGACAACAGCAACGGGTTGGCCTTGCCCGTGCCTTAGCAGCAGACCCCAAAATCATGTTGATGGACGAGCCTTTCGGCGCCATTGATTCCATCACGCGCCTCCGGCTCCAGGATGAACTCCTCACGTTGCATCAGAACATGAAAAAAACATTTTTGTTTGTAACCCATGACATAGAAGAGGCATTGAAAATGGGAACCCGGGTTATCATTATGAATGACGGAAACATCCTGCAATTTGACACCCCAGAGCATATTGTTTCCCATCCAGCCGATGGATTTGTAACCTCTCTTGTGAACTCTGCAAAGGCAAAAGAAGAATTTTGGGAGAAATTCAAATGATTGATTATCTTATAACACACTATGATGATTTAGGAAAAGCAACCTTAGAACATTTACAGATTGTACTGGTTACGCTGGCTATTTCCCTTGTAATTGCTGCAGGCTTTACCCTAATCTGCAGTTGCTTCAACCAGATAGCCCAATTTATCCTTGGACTATTCTCAATGATTTATTCCATCCCAAGTCTTGCTCTGTTTGCTCTGCTCATTCCCCTGACTGGCCTTGGAAAAACCACAGCAATTACTGTACTTGTGATTTACAACCAATATCTTTTGCTGCGGAATTTCCTTGCAGGATTGGATGAAGTAGATAAAAGCATTGTGGAAGCTGCCATTGGCATGGGAATGACGCCTGTGCAGGTTCTTATAAAAATCAAACTGCCCCTTGCCAAGTGCACGTTCTTTACGGGAATCCGCATCGCAATGGTCGCTACCGTGTCCATTGCTACCATTGCAGCCTCAATCAACGCTGGAGGGCTTGGAACGATTCTTTTTGACGGACTGCGCACCATGAATTCGGCAAAGATTTTTTGGGGCAGCTTATTATCCGCGCTATTGGCTATTTTCATTGACGGGCTGCTTGGCTTTTTAAACAAAGAAGACAAATCCCCAAAACCTCCCAAAATCCCTCAATCTTGAGGGACTTGGGAGGTTTGTGGCCAGAATGCAGTCACACAGTGACAGATTCCATTTGCACAAATACCCTCCCTTCGCTTGAGCAAACCTTCGCATATTATTTTTCCGGAGCATTCTTATTTCCCTCTAGCCATATCTACATACTTTTTATTAGCTCCTCTAGTCTTTTCACCAGCAGCTCATCTGACTCCCGATGATGGATAAAGGAACTGTCCAATCCGTTTTTTCTGATCCGATCAATCCAAAGCAACGCCGCCTCCCGGCTGATATTTTGTTCCAGCATACCATAATAAATGTATGCCAGCTCATTTGACACATTGGTATTAAAAACTGCTGGGTCATCTGAGTTGATACAGACAATCACGTTCTGTGTATCATGAATCTGGTTCATTTGATAAAGCTGATTTGCCTCTACCACATCTAAATCTGCAATCAAAATTTCTATCCCAATGCCTTCCTGTCCGCCATTTTTCCCTTCTTCCTGGGCGCCACTTATCCTGTTTTTTTATTTCCATAGATTTTTCCAGACAATTCATAAATCTGCTTTTCCATATAAGCTAAAATCGTGGCCTGAAAATCACTATAATTTTTACTTAGCATATCATACGCCCAAAGATAATTCTCCAATGCTTCTATTTGTGGAATAATAATCACTGGATTTTGTCTTTTCCATTCTCTGGCTGAAATCCCAAGGGCAATTCCATGGCCAATTCGGTCTCCAGCATGAAATTTCAAATATTCCTGCGCCTCATCAATTCTTCTGAGCCCAGATAAAATATGACGGAAATCTTCTCCTGCATGAAAGGTAAAGCCCAGGCTCTGGGTATAATCTCCATATTCATTTTTCCTCCCAATCTGATCTACACTACTGTCTCTTGCCTCCTCATAAATTGGTGCAAAAACCCAGACCGGCGTAGAATTTTCCAGGCTTGCAGCATCTATTCCCACCAGATATCTACTTAATTCACTGTATTGTGTTCTCAAACGAATAAAATTTTCAATCTGAGTTTTATATGCCTCTTGAAGTTCACCAAAACAAAAATAGGAACAGTCTCCTTTTCCGTTTTGAAAACATTTTTCTGGCACTGACGTATCTGGCCTTTTCAGAAAATGTACCACAAGCCCTACATAGGGAATTTTCCGATAAGGAATGTGCTGCCCTTTCTCAATATCATAATAGCAATAATCTTCCCATAATATTTTTTGATAAGCCTCCAGAAAATTCCGTATCTCCATTTTGCACTCTGCCTCGTTAATCGGCATGGAAGAGCGAAATTCAAGCTTGTATAAATCCTGGTTTTGTAATTGTTCCCGAATGGCAGCCTCCCAGAAATTTTTTATATTCACATGATTCAAAGCAGAATTTACACTATAATGCGCCTGTTGGAAATAATCCAGGCCCTTTATTGTCTTTTGCTGCACACTCACATGAAACAGATAGTTTCTTACCCGTAAATATTGCATCATACATTGTTTCATCCTTTGGCTCATTTCATCTTTTATCATCTTGTATAATGCATAATACAAAAAAACGTTTTCATCTGTGGTGTGAAGTCCCTGGTTTTCATTCAGAATAGATATGCAAAGCTTTTCCCTTGAAAAAACCTTCTGCTGTCTTCGCTCTAAACGGTTCCACAGGTCTTCATAGTATACCGTGATATCTTTTACACGCTTATCTTGAAAATTTTCTCTAAAAAATTTCTCAAACTTCTGTCCATTTTGAAATCTAGATACCAATTCCTCTACTTCATCCTCATAAAAATTCCCTTCAGAATGCCTTTCCTTCATCCGGTCAAGGGAATTTTCCAAGGTTAGATATGCCCGGACAATTCCATATCCCAATATATAATAAACCATCCGTTTGTTTTCTTCCTTGGTGCCGTCAACAAACTCACGATTCCAGAAAAATTTACTGTTTTCTGCAGTTAAGGGCTCCATCAAAGAATCCCATATGCTGGAAAAGGTTCTGGATACGCCTTTATGTAAATGATTTTCAGCAACCCCTTTTTCCAATACTCTGGATAATTGCTGGTCGGCCACCTCAATATTCCCATAAAAGTAATCCAAGCATCTGGTATCCAGTTCTGGCTGATTGATAATCATATAGACAATGGCAATCACATCCATGGGAATATGACAGCTTAGGCTATGAAACAAAGCTACCTTATTACTGTTTGCAAATCCCCCAAATAATTCTTCATCATTTTTGTTCTTCCAGTATTTAAAAACAATCCGCCCATCCCTATGGGAAATCAATGCGGCTGCCATTCGCTCCATAATATGCTGATATAATTGCAGCGCATCCTCCCAGCAGTCTGAATCATCATAATAGAGATAACATTTTTCCAGGTACAGATAAATCTCGTCATAAGAATAAATCGTGTAGTTTTTGCGGATATAAGCGATTAGCTGGCTTTTTAAACGGTTTCGTATTTTTTTTACACTGTCTTCCTTCCTCGTCCTTACAGCGTCGATATATTGATCGATTAAGTCTTCCCTAAACATCTCCATAGACGTAAAAGGATAACATAAAACTCCCAGGAATCGGTTAATAGAATCATTAATCATTGCGCACCTCTATCAATTATCAAGAAAACAACTCTTCAAACTCTTCGGAATCAATTGTATCTGTTAAGTCTTGATTCAATTCACCAAGGAAGCTTTCCAGTGTCTGCCTGTCAGCCTCCTTATTTGCCATGGATAATTTTCGGGTGATATCCGCCAGCAAAGAAGCATTCTTCCTTATATTATCATTCTCCTCCACTTCCATCTTGTATTTGTATAAGCACTGTAAAAGAAAGGCAAAATAAGAATGTTTCTCAATCCATATATCCCATCCTGCATTTGGCTCCGCTGAAGCCTCTTGCAATTTATTTAATATCTCCTGCGCCTCAGTTCGCCCATACCAGACACGATAATTTCCTGCTAAATGTTCTAGCTCTGAAATCACATTTTGATATGTTTCAAGAAGCATCCCTTGTGTAAAGTTTTCTTTTCCCTCCGCTTCAAGAATCTTCTTTACATTACGGAATGTAGTCTTAACTTTTGTAGCGCTTACACCCTTATCGGCTTTTTTAAACTTCTCCCAGCTATCATCCGCTCTACTTGTGTTTAATTCCCATCTTTCCCATCCTCCATATTCTTCCCATCCTTCCCATCCTTTCCATTCTTCCCATTCCATGCTATCTTTCATGTATTCAAGATGCACCCCTACTGCCTCTTTTAAATACTCAGCTACACTTTCTGTTACTTCTGCCTGCCACAACCCTTTTTCATCTATTATTTTTAAAATTTCTACTCGTCTTTTGATCTTCTTTTCATCTATGCTATCTTTTACAACCTTTATATCTTCCATATCTTCTTTATTTTTCAACACAATATATTGTTTTCCAAAAAGAATTTCTTTCCATTGATCCTCAATTACATCTTCGTCTTTTGCCTTCAATGCCCTTGCCAACGTATTGGATAAAATACGCCCCATCTGCGCTGTCTGCGCTGTCTTTTTTTGTTCTTCCATTTGCTGGTCTTTTTGTCCTTCGCTCTGCTCTTCCTTTTGCTCAGCATCCGATTCAACTGCTTTCCTTTGACTTTTTTCTAAAACATCATTTATCTCCTTGTCAAATAATCTTCTCGCAATGTTCTAGGTAACAGAGCTTGACGTCCGGTTACGAGTATACGCAAACTCCTTCCAAAAGACAGAATAACAGCCAGCAATCACCTTTGATACATCTTCTTCAGCATTTATTCCTGCTATTGATGAAAAAGCCTTCCAGATAGCGATTACTGTACTCTGCTCCAGTTCTACAGTGACAGGTGCTTCTATGTTTGATTTTTTCGTTCGTTCCTTCTGCGGTGTTTCATATATTTTCAGCATTTCCTCTAAAGGGAGATTTTTATAATACGCCAGATTTAACACCAGTTCTCCTTTCAGCAAAAAGCTAATGTTCAAGTCTTGTAACTTCATATCCTTCAATTTAAGGTCTAAATTCTTTCCATCCTTTGACATTTCCTTATTTTCCCAGCCATAATTGGTAACATCCATCACCTTTTCCGCTATAATGGGATGGAAAAACAAATCTTTTATTGCCTCTTGTTTCAGGATTTTGTAAACCGTATCTTCTTTCACCTGTTTCTGATAATCTCCTTCATATAGAAGCCTTGCCACAAAATCCACTAAAATAAACAAGGAAAAACGTTCCACAGGATTGGCTATTTGATATTCTGCCTGATTCTGTGAACTATTTTTAGTATTTTTCTCTTTTTTCTTTTTATAAATAATAGCCTTTGCATTGTCAAAGAAAACCCGGCAGTCAGCCTTTGCCACTCCTACATGAAAGAAATTTTGCTGTATCTCATTTCGATGATCATTATAAATCTTTTTGGAAGAAACAATGGTATCCAACAGCAATTTCTTTTCCTTTAAATCATCCGTTTTCCCTTCCTCTCTTGACCCTGCAATTTCGTTCAGTACATTATAGACATTATTGAGTCCTCGAGACGTATGATCAAATATATAATATGTATAGGGTAAAGTCTTCCATACTTTCTGGGTTTTCCCATGAGCATTGCTGCCTTCTGTTTGGCTTTCATTTTCACTGTCCTTATACTCTTCATCCACATAGCAAAAAAATGCGGGATCAACCCATCCCTTTAATGCCTCAGTCAGCAATGCAGACATTGTAACTCCAGCCTTTTGGCGTCCATCTTTCTGACTATGTTTCCCTTGGTGGTCTTTCTCTGTCCCATCTTCCACCTGCTGGTCTGTGAAATCTGCAATACAATAATTTCCCATTTCCTCCAAAGACCAGTATTTAATGTTGTATCTATATGCAGGGGGAATAATTTTCTTTAAATATTCATAAGCGAGAGTTTGCTTGCTGGCAAGCAGCCTATCTTTTCCAATCTCCTGGTCTAAAATATCCTTGTCCAACACATTCTCCTGCCTGAGAAAATCCAAGGTCAACGCTTCCTCAAATGTATCCAAATCTCCAGAAATAAATGTGACAATATTCTCATTGGACAGATAGGAAAGCAACGTCTTTACCACATCTGCACAGCGGTAAGCGCTTAGGTCAATATCGTCTATAAAGAGAAAAAGAAGGTTGGAATTATCCTCCTGCTTTCCCGGATTTACCAATTCATCAATCAAGTCGTCAAATTTATTGATAAATTCCGTGTCTGAATTAAACACCTTGGACGAACGGCTCACATAGGCATTCTCTGTTGTGTATTGGCGAATCAAGATATCACGATATTCTTTCTGGATATACGTATACTGTTTCACCACCTCATCATATTTCAGGCGAAGAGAAGTTTTCCGAATACAATCCCCATTGTATCTTTTCCCTTTCTTTTCCTCCTTCTCTCTTTCCTCTACCACTTCCCCCAGCATTCCTAAGATTGTTGCCATCAGTGTACCAGATTCCGACATATTCTCCGGTACAACAATTGGAAATATGATATCATTTCGTTTTGCTTCCCTATCCTGTTTCTCTATTTTTCGTTGCAGTTTCATTTGTATTGTTTTTAAAATGGAAGTTTTTCCTGCTCCCCGAACCCCTATAATTCCTATATTATTGGTTTTCTGAGTTTTATCCTGATTGCTGGCTCCTTGCCTTTTTAAACGGTTTATAACATTTTTTTCCTTACGGAATTGATCGATTTGAACATAAATCCGCTGATAAGTTGGTAAAATTAATTCAGCTTCTAAATCCGACAAGCATCTTGCCCCTATTTTATTATTGTTTTCCTGTTGTCCATTCATTTGAATTCCCTTCTGTACTTTTTCTTATGTTTATGATTTTCAAGCTACAAAATAAGTATATCATATGGATGAATCTCAAAGAATTACTATATTTCCCTGACAATTAATTTGCAAATACAGGGCATAAATGCTAAAATAACAAACAAAAGATTGCGAGGTCAAATCATATGGATTTTAGATTAGCAGTTATGCAAGATTTATCGAAAATTAAAGCTGTATATCAGGACATAATCAAAAAAATGAATCGTGAGCAGATACAAATATGGGATGATATTTATCCTTGTGAGTTTTTTGCGGAGGATATTAAGAATCATCGTCTTTATGTTTTACTTGATCACGATGATATTGTTTCTGCATTTGTTTTATGTGATACAAGCTCAGGCGAAAAATTCATAGAATGGCAAGATGATCAGAGTAGAGCTTTGTATTTAGACCGTTTAGGTGTAAATGTAGCCTATTCCAGAATAGGAATAGGCAGCCTAATGCTTGAAAGAGCAAAGGAGACTGCAAAAGATTTAGGGGCTGAATATTTACGACTTTTTGTTGTAGACACAAATACACCTGCTATTCAACTGTATTTGAAAAATGGTTTCACAAGGGGAGCTGGCGTTTATGATTTAATCATAGATAACGACCTTGTTTTACAGGAGTATGGATTTGAACTGGCACTTTAGTCAAAACAGTACTTCCAATTTGTACGTTTGGTTATCATTCTTCAATAATTATGTCTGTCCTAAATGTTTAAAAACCAGGCAAAATCATTACTCTGGCGATTAATTATCGCAGCAGACGGAGACTTGGGCAAGCAAAATGTTGTGATATTTAACCGCCAAAGTAATAACGTCTGCAACTCCTACAAAACCTGCCTCCCCACCTACATTGTATAAGCCATAATATTCTAATGGAAGAGTTTCTTGCATCTGTGTATGAAAAAAAGCCCAAAAAAGAAATCCTTCTGAGACATCATTTAAGGGACACCCAGGCAAATAAATAAAAAATTCATCCGCATCCTCAAAGCCATATGGTTCGGAATAAACATATCGCATATTATCTTCATAATATTCATTTCCAGGTGTCCCTTCTATCTCTAAAAATTCTAATTTTGTTACATATCTATATTCATCAATTTGTTCTGGTGTACAAAATTGACCCGTAAAGCTACAACTATATATGGTGCCATCTGGGTAATTATCACCAATTTCTCCCATTTCCCAATTATGGTACCTCCCACTATTTCAATACAGCTTCTTCCTCAACATTATTATAATGATTTTATGACTATTTACAAGCAAAACCTAACTATTATATTTAACCGCCGGAGTAATATTATAGTAACACCTATATTTTGAAGTATTTCATGTATTTTTTGAAGCCAGTAATTTCGCTTAAAATCTAATCCCAAACGGATATGATCAGGGTGAACAGATACACCTTGAAAGAACTCGTCCTGAAGCTTTTCTTGAGTATTATTCATCCGAAGTTCACTCAAACATACCAACGATTTATTGTATTCTCTATAAAAACCATTCAATGCTGCAACACTAACACCTATTTTATGAACTTTTTCCTTCCATATTTCTAAAGTAGTATACCCTTTCGTGTTAGAAAGTTCTGAAATATATTGAATTAGTAACTCCTGAGCCAAATTAGGCGCTGCCATAACAGGAATATAGCTACTAATTTGTAAATAAATATTCCTCTTAAGCTCATCAATATTAACCTTTTCGAACTTTAAAGAGTTTATCAGCCAAGTCGCTTCTTCTTCTGTAAGATTATGTTTCTCCTTAAGTCAATTTGATAGACATCTTTTTGTCTCTTCCTTACCATTTTCGACTTCTTGAAGTTCAATTCCTAAGGTCCCAAAGTGGGCAATCCTAATATTATTAAAAAGAGAGTTCTGCGCATGTATACTACACATACGGTTAAAAATCCCTCTCCGCCTTTAGATGTTTTAGCCAACGCAAGACTTGAAAGCGTCAACCACCTCCTGGGTCAGCTCCCCTACATGGGAATACCAGATGATCTGTTTCATATCCTCCTCCGTCTTACGGCACTCGTCCTCCAGTACGGTAAGCCTTTCCTCCGCATCCGCTTCTGCTACAGATAAAGAAGATAACTGCTCCGTCATCTCCTTGGCTCTAACCTCTCCTCCATCTGCCGCATGCTTTCTACCGAGTAGACATTTTTCAATATCCCCATATAGAAGTAGTCTGCCAGCGTATAAATGGTATAGGAGCCATTTTGGGGGTTTTCATTTCGCTGACCCATTGATTCAGATCTCTGAAAAAATGGGTCAGTGTCATCATAAGATCTACAATCCCACGGTCTTTCCTCTTTTTTTCACGCTTCATCTACTTCGTTACCCAATCAACTGCTTTTTTCATAAAAAACCCTCCTGTACGTAAAATTTCTTTTCTCCATTTTACCCGAACAGGAGGGTGTCTGCATAGATTCTTATATTTTTTAGTGCGAAAAATTTTTATTCTTCAACGCTGCAGATAGGCAGAAATTATCCGCCATATAAAATTTTTGCCTTCTTGACCCAAACACTCATTTTTGTAAAACGTAGAATCTCACCCCGGCAAACTATCCCGCAAACACAGCGCCCTCACCCCGCTGATATCAAGTTGGAACAAAATTGATGGAAGATTAATGTCAAGTCGTTTTCAGAAAAAACACCTCTATTTCCATCAGATCATTTTAAACATTACAAAAATACTCCTCGCAATCACTCCCATCAACATATGCAAACCCCTGATTCAAAACCTCCTCGACATTAACCATTCGCCATCCGCCGCCCTCTTATCTGATGCCCATTGGGGAAATTACAAGTTAAAAATTACTTGGAGAATAGTGCACGGTCACTACTATAACCATTTTATTCGCTTCATCAACCCGGTAAATCACGGTATAATTCTCAATCATTAATTGGCGGTATCCACGATTTGCATAAATTCCCTGCTTGCGTTCCGGACAACGATATGGCATTTGCTCCAATGAATAAATCTGTTGTTCCATCCGGTCAATCAGCTTTGATGCCGTTTCCGGTTCCAAAAGATTACCAGCAATGTAGTCATAAATACCATCTAAATCACGCACTGCGCGGCTCATCAATTTGACGCTATATTTATCCAAAATGCTTCCTCCTCAACGCTGCCAGCGTCTCTCTTGCGTCAAAAAGTTGCCCACCCTGTCCATATTCTGTTTCCGCTTCGGTAATTGCAGCATCTGTTTCCGCAATTTCAACCATTGATTCATAAGTTTCAATACTCATAACAACCAGATCGCCATAACCATTTTTCGTAATAAATATTGGCTCTCGTCTCGCGTGACAGATTTCAGAAATTTCATTAGTATTTCTCAGGTCTGTGATCGGTCTGATCTGTGGCATCCTGCCACCTCCTCTGCTTTTTGTGCGTTATTATATCATAATTATGTGCAACTATTCAATGGGCAATGGTTATATTTCTAAATTTTTCCACACCTCACCCCGGCAAACTATCCCTCAGACACAGAACGCCCCAACCCAACGCCGGATTGGGATACTCCTGCAAAATAGGGAGGTGCTTCGCACCCCTGATCAGATAGGCTTTCACTTTTTCCCCATATGGTGCTGTCAAGTAAGGACTAACAATTTTTTATATTTTTTTAATATTTCTTCATTTTTTCTTTACAAATCACATCATTCATATTTTGATATCAAAAATACCAGCCTTGCCGCTATCGACTGAACTGGTAGATATTGTTTTCAAATAGTAACAAAAACTTAGCTGATAACTCATTAGGATCATTGCTGTTTCTCACTTTTCAAAGTCATTATATTTATAAAGTGATTTCCAGAAATTCCTCTGGAAGAACTGCCCCACCTTCAAAATTTTTTACATTTCTCGTGGTAATGTATTGCCTTGATATTTTCAGCACATCTGTCCTGAAAGCAATCCTCAAAATCCTTGAATTCTGCCATTTTGATTGCTTTTATTACATCCTCATGACATATTCCTTCGACATGCAGACATTGACCAATATCGGTCAGCCATTTTCTTCTTTTATCTTCTGGTACTTTCTGCAGAATATACCAGAGATTAGAGATGGAATGAAATGCGATATAACCATCAAGTTCTTTACCAGCACACTTTGTAATCACTTCTGCGGATGCTTTGTAAAATGACTCTCTGGTCAACAAAAAAAACAATTATCACGTTTGTATCAATCAATACTGTCAAATCTCTCCGCCCTCGCTTCCTACAATTCTTTCCCAGGATCGAAATCCTTCGGAAAATACTGCCAAATTTCTTTTCTGGCTGCATTCAGTCTCTTTAGCGCCTGTATTCCTTCACTCTCTTTCAGTGATAACGCAGCTACAATATTGGTTTTTATCGTTTTGTGGCATCAACCTGCAAATAACCTCTATCAAAAAAGTGATATTTTCATCTGACAATCCACTGATCATCCGAACTGCCTCCTGCTGTAATTCAGACATCAAATCACCTCTCCTAGTATAATAATGGTGTAGTCAATCAAGACTACTTGGTTAATAAATTTCTATAAATCAGATAACAGAAGAAGGTGTTCTTCCTTCATCAGATGTTATCCGAAAATAATTATCATGTCTGACGGTTCCTGATAGACACCAGATGAAACATAAGGTATTATCCCTTAGGATAGGATAAAGAATGTCCACCTCCTTGGGAAGCTGATTCTCATCAGCCTATACCTACAATTAAGTCAATTAGTCCATTCGACAGGGTTTTATGTTTTAGCTGGTTGGGAGCCGGAAGGCAATACCCGTATAACACGCTAGGTTGTGTACCTGCCAGATTGGAAATGGATTCCTATCAGAAAGGAGCTTCTGCTCATGTCAAACAAAGTTGTTTTTAATTTAGATGGATTATTCATCTCTGTTGGTATTGATGTCGGCGCTGACTTCTCCTGGATGTCTATCGCACTCCCGAACCAGCAGTTTGTAGGAAAGCCTTATAAAATCCTGCATAACCGCATGGATTCCCTTACAGCCGCTGTTTCGAAAATAAAAGAAGCAGAAGAGCTGTATTCTTTGGAAAGCCGCATTTTCCTTGAATCCACGGGAATCTATCATTACCCACTCTTCTGCTATCTTCGTGATAAGGGTTTTAACGTGTCTGTTATCAATCCTATCATCACTAAGAATAGCACAAATATCAACATACGGAAAGTGCATAATGACCGTTTTGATTCAAAAAAGGCTGCTTTAGTTGGATTGAAACCTGATTTAAAGGTTTCTCTCATGCCATCTGACCTTGCCCTCAACTGCCGCAACCTTTGTCGGGAATACTACGACTTAATGGATAACCGCAGTGCTTA
>KE159595.1:0-83213 GCA_000403255.2 Lachnospiraceae bacterium 3-1 | reverse complement strand
CCAAGCCAAAACAGCTTTTTGCTTACTTTGGTCTTGATCCGGCAGTAAAACAATCCGGCAAATTTGAAGGCACAAAAACCCAAATGTCTAAAAGGGGCTCCGCCATAGCCAGGCGGGTGGTTCATACACTGGCTTTACAAAGCATCGGCACATCCCGCACGGGAGAAGCCAAAAATCCGGTTCTGCGTGATTACTACCTCAAAAAATGTGAATCAAAACCCAAACTCGTGGCAATGGGGGCTGTTTCACACAAAGTATGCAACATGATATTTGCAATACTCAGGGACAATAAGCCTTTTGAAATCATTACTCCGCAGGAGCATATCAAAAAACACAATGCTGCTAAATGCGACATAGCCGCATAAAATACTGTAAATCCAACGAATCGATATCTTTTGAAAAAATGATATTTTCACCAAGGGGTAAGTGCGCCTTTTTTGCTTTAAAAATAATTTCGATTTTTCTCATTTTGCTATTGACATTTATTAGCTGGACTTAATACTCCTGCAATTTGTTTATCATAAAGTGACTATTAAATTCTCTTTAAATCTCACACTGACAAACTATCCCTTACACACAACGCCCCATATCCTGATGATGTCAAGTTAATGTCACGAACTTTTTTCAGATCAAAAATCCGCAAACCCGCATAACTCCGTTGATCTGATGATAAATAGCTACTAAGTTAAGCAAAAATTGACGGTAAGTTATTGCTAAGCAATGGAAGAAGCGCCTAAAGCATATTGTCCTGACATCTATGTTATATAATTAGTACATTGAAATACTCCTCTATGCATAAAATCCCAATGATTCTCGATTTATTCGAAAACTTGTTCAATACCCATTTTTCTTACATAGTCAATCCACTCGTAAATATCTTCCACATCATATAAAGGCTGATGCTTATCATCTTTCGCTTTTTTCAAGGCTAATGCCATCAAAGCATATTCATTTTCAAGCATAGTATCAAATACTCCTTGGTCATCTGTATTAATTGAAACACTCAGACTTGTATTCCGTTCCATATCTCTCAACTTTCTAGAATTAAACCGGAGAATAGGATGCTCATCATATTTTTGTATTGTTCCAATTAGATAATTTGATGATGGATTGGTTTCTATTCCAATTCCCTCCCGCACAACTTTCTGAATCATTTTATTTTGTAACTTGTAAATAAGTTCTGCATATCTTTCATCAACTTTAAACTCTGTTATTTCATTGCCAGCTTCTCTTACTTTTTTATCATAGTGATATGCAAAATATAGATTCCTATAACATTTTGTCATACGGATACTATTACTAACTTTATCATTCCACTCATACCTGTCATATTTTCGAACGGCAGTTTTTTTCAATCTCTCCAAAAAAACTTTTTCTTCCAAACGATATACATATGGATTATCTCCCCTAAGCTTCCAACTCTGATAGTAATCCATTACAGAAGCTTTCCTTATGCTATGTACATTAGCTCCATATATCTCCTCATACAATGTATCATACCGTTCCAAAAACTCTGTTCTTAAGCAGTTTTCTATCATACATCCTGTTTCATTAGCTTTTTGTAAAATCCACGCAATATCGTCTATCAAAATTTGTTTTGGAAGTATCATTTTATATCCTTTATACTTATAATATTCATATGAATCTATCCCCAAAGCAAGTGCATGCCCAAGTCTGCTACCCCTTTCCAATCCACAAAAAAGAATCGCTTCATCTATTGCCCGCAGGCCATCCGCGATATCAAAAAAATCCTCTCCCACATGATAAGTCGCATACAGCCTTCCCTTGCGTTCATATCTTCTCCTGTGTTCGTGTTTTCCCTTCTTAAGATGCATATTTCTTCCATATGAAAATTCGATATCCAATAAATATCGAAAGGCTTGTGCAAATACTTCCGGCCTGCAGTAAATTTCATTAGAACAGGCATCAATACCACGAATCTTATCATTTACCCAAGTATCTTTTTCCAATAATGCCACGATACTTCTCATTTCTTTTATGGTTGCAGTTCGTACATTCTGGTTTCTTGGAGTGCCTGGACAAAATTCTTTATCTTTTATTTTTGGAAAATGCAACACATACGTAACATTATATTTCTGATTATCACACCGAAGACTATCGCCCTTTATGTTGTTTGGCCTATTGTTATCCACTAAAATATTTTTTCTTCCATCTGCAACAATTTTCTCACTTTTCTTAATTGCTTCATATAATTTTGTCGAGCTTTTTTTCGGGCATATTCGTGCCTCTAATGAAACAATATTCTGTTTTCGCATTGTCTCATTCAAGGCAAGCCTGATTAATTCATTTTTATACTCAGTTTGTCCCTCGATAAATATTTCCTTCCGGTCTTGATAATTACTAAAATTTGCAAATCCTACCTGTCTGTTTATCTGAATTAATTCACCCCGAAATTGCGTGCGAATAGACAAATATCTATAAAACAGGTTTTTCAGCCGCTCTGTAAACCCTGTTGACACACATGCCTTATAACATTCATACAAAAAACTACGTTCCCCAACTAAAATAAAACATTCCCTGTCATTACTGTCCACAAGACCTTTTCCAAATGCATAATCCAAAATATATCTTTCATCCACCTTTGTTCCATATATGTGCTTTGCCAACACAATCATATCTTGTATTTCTGCCACCAGTCCTTCCATAGGACATCCTCTATCTGCCTTTTCTAAAATCTTCTTTGCCTTTTTAATCAAAATGCAATTATTTTTCAGGACAGAAAAAAGATATACCCTATAAAAAGCCGCTCTCTGACATTCCGCATAAAAACTTTCTCTTTTTCCCTCTCTTCTAATCCGGTCTGTATGATGAATCTGCAGCGCACTGGGCAGTTTTTCAAAATCATGTATTCTTCCCTCTATGAGATTCATCAAACATACCCAGTTTAACTCAAAAACTTTTGTAGAACCAGCCAGATGGAAATGGTTTTCTGCCATTCCGCGTTTCAAAATATTATGCAGACGACTGTCATCACTGCGGATAATTGGAAACCATGAAAAATTTTTTGACTGACATCCCCTTTTCAAATCATGGGCCGCCAAAAAAGCACACGTGAAAAAATCTTGTCCCAATTGAAATGAAATCTCCCTCCAACGCAGCATTTCATCAAATTTACACATAATCTCATTTCCATCATAGGTAAGCATTTTTTCAGCAGTATTCATAATAAACCAAAATACATTGGGCAAACCTTCGGAATTATCTTTCAAATCCTGAAAAAGTTTCCGGTAATTATTACGATGTTCGTCCTCAGAATTATATGTATAAACATTCTTTGCATACTGCATATACAGCAGTTCATCCACATTCTTGTAATCATGTATTTTTTCAGTAGCCTGAGATTGGTCTGCAATTTTATAAGATGGAATTTTTAAAAATAATATTTCCAAATTTTTACGTTCAATATCCATATATGTTACTCATCCCCTGCTTCCAACTCATCCTGCACTTTGACAAGACGTTTATATTCATTACACATATCTTGGGTAAGCTTTGCATTTTCATCTTTAAAATATATTTCAATCACATTATTGTATAATGCACATAATCCTTCCACATCCAAATGTTCTGGTTGCTTCTTGTTTTCTCCAAGATAACGCTGGATTCTCAATGCAAACTTGTCCAAATTACGCTTAGCACTTGCAGCAGATTGCTTCCCTAAATAAGAAGAAGCCTTATTTACTTCGTGATTCCATCTTGTAGGCAGCTCTGTAATCTTACTTCGAAATTCTGCTACAAGCCCCACTTGTTTCTGTTCTTGTCCTAATTGTTCCTGGAAATCATCATTCTGCGTACTTAAGGCAAAAAGTTCCGAATAAAGCTGCGAAATATCAATCCTCTGGTCATCTTTCAGAATAAAATAATTCAACTTTTCCGCCTTAATCTTTATACCATATTGCTCCATATATTTTTCTATATTTTCGAAAAATGTGAATACCAGTTTTCGAGTTCTGTCTTTACCGTCTGACGTGCTGTCTTTATAATCGCGATTTTTAAAACAAAAATCCTTTAATCCAATCAACAAGTCCATGTTTGCAAAGATTGTCCTTGCATCTTGAATACTGTTCTGATTCTTTTCCTTAAGAACATCTACGAACTCTTTAAATTCGTCTGTTTTTACTCCCAGCCTTTGCAAGTTTATTTTATCGTATAGCGCATCTAAATTGCATAGCGCAACAAGATAATTTTCCAGGCTAATCTGAATATAATCCCAGATCTGATTATTATCAAAGATAATTTTCCCATTAAAAGAAAGCGTTGGCATACCATTATTAGTGTAAAATATGTTAGAAAACATGCCTAAAGCAATCCATGCATTTAAATAACTGTTTCGTTCTTCTGCTTTTGTAATATAGGATACATTATATTGTTTTCCACGCTCTGGAACCGGAAGCTTATCTGCCATATCACTAACTGCCCTTAAAATTAAATTAAAACCCTCAATTGTCCTTATATTAAACCGGGACCGGTCTGCATTCGTGCCTGATTGCATTGGAAGCAAACCGTAAAATGACGGCCCCCATATATATCCATTAAAAAAATCTGTCAATTCTTCATATTGCCTGCTTCTCAACAACTTGGGCGGCTGTTAAATATTGTTCAGGGATACTGCACATTTTTCATTCACATAAATTCTCTAAGACACAGAGAGGTCACACTTATACAAGGGGAGGGGTCAAAACCGTGACCACAGGGGTCACATTCACAGCCATAGGGGTCAGACCTTTTGCCGCAGGGGTCAAAACAGCCACAGAGGGGTCAGACTTGCGACCACTGTGGCTGTCCGTAACCGCCGCTCCCATATTGCCTTGGCACAGCCCCAAAAACAAACAAGGGATTCCGACAACACCCAATATGCCGAAGCCCCTTGTTTTCAGCGGTTTTCCCAATATTCTGTTCATGCCCTTTGTATCAAATAAGCGGTTTACATTTCCACATCATTCTATTTTGAGTTTTGTTTTCTTCCTATTACTTCGGCAGAAAACCGTTCTCACTAAAGCATAAGCATCCACTGAATTATACCATAAAAAATTTCTGTTTTTCACCCAATGGCACGAAACGACTATTTTTCGGGAGCGGAAAGCAAAAAAGAGCCATCGAACAGCCCTTTTCACCCATCATCATTTATTCATTAAGTTTTTAGCATTTTATTCATATACAAACACGGAAACTCTTTACACTATCACGGAAACACCTGTATTATCACGAAAACTCCCAGTGGGTTTCCGTGATAGTACAGGCAGTTTCCGTGATAGTGTAAGGGTTTTGCCTGCGAGTATCGACTTTTGCGTGATAGTATGGAGTTTTGCCTGATAGTGTCCGAGTTTCCGTGATAATAACCGACTTTTGCCTACGAGTATATACTATTGGGCAAAACAACCCTAGAACAAAAGTTTGCGCCCTCATCAATGTAAAAATGCCCCTAAAAGCACACGGAAATAATGTAACTTTGTAAGTTATGCAGTGCCAAAAACGCCGTGTTTATGGGCTTTGTCGGCTTTCCGTGTCCGTATCTGCCGGGGAAGAAGACACCATCCCATGCCAGCTTTATCGCTCCCATTTTTGATGAAATAAAATCAAAATTCTTCCTCCTCTGGCTCAAAATATTCTAACAGTGAGAGATACAATTCTTCCGGGCGGTCTGACAGGTCATCATTATAACTACACATATCCTGCTCTGTATGATTCGTGTATTCCACCTGCACCCGCCATGACGGACTGCCCTCCGGCTCTTTTGGGGGCTGAATTTCCAGTCTGTCCTCCAAATCTTCCATGAAAAAGCCTTCTTCCCCCTCAAGAAACGGGTCATAATCTTCCTCATCAGGGTTCAGGCAATAATCCTGCTCCCACATAAAAATTTCCAGTGTATGCACAATGTACCGCAGCAGCTTCGCCATCTGCCCGCCCTCCAGCGTGACAGACTGCCCCTCACCCTCTGCTTGAAAATCCGTCATGGTAAGCACACGGCTTTTCCGGTCAATGGTAAAACGCCGATCCGCCAGCTCCATATCGCCGTATCCATCATAAACCTCTGTATGTACTTCAAAAGACAATGTATTGATGACAAGCTGCTTTTTCATGGCATTGCGCTCCGCATGGGGAAAGCATACATTATAAATCCCCCTGGCCGTGTCCGCCACCTCTGGGCAGTCATCTTTCATTTTGGCTTTCAGCCATTTCTTCTCGCCCTCTGAAAGCCGACGCATCGGGAAATTCATCAGCCTGTTTATATCCATTGCCGCCGCTTTCTCCGCAGCACTTAAACGGGAACAGGCTTTGCAAATATGGGCTGCGTGGCCTTTCCCGGAAAACTTCTCATTTGCCTTGTATTCGCCGCATATTTTACAGTAATGCCCATGCGGGCGGTTTTTCTTCTTTGACATCGCAGATTCCTCCGTTCCTGCACCTATTATACAGTGAACCGCCAAAACTTCAAAGATAGCTGTGGGTTATCTTAGAAATTCTTTATGCCGGATATGCTGCCCCGGTTGACGCATACAATTGTCATGAATAAAATCAGGTTCCCCCTGCCCGTATAGAAACCGGGTAAGGAAAACCTGTTCTTTCTTTGCTTTATTCTGCTTCTGTCAATTCAAGCCGTTCAAATTCTTCATCTGCCATATCCCGCAGTTTTCCGATCACCCTGCCGGACAGCTCCAGCATATCCGTATCCTCCAGATACGGCAAAGCCCTCTCAATATCCTTTATGACATCACTCCTGCTCTCCCCTGCAAAAATGCAGATTAAATTACTTTCTTCCACGGTAAATCTTGTGTCCATATACTTACATCTCCCTCTGCTTATTTTTTATGTTTTCTTCCTGCTCTCTGCCCTGTCCTGCCACCTGCGCCTTTTTCTCCGCAAGACGGGCTTTTAAGGACGGTTTTGCTGCTGGCCTGTCCTGTTTCTTTTTGTTTTCCTCTTTCTGCGCTTTCTCCCCTGCGCCGTTATTCAGCACATTATCCACCATGTTGTAATTCTGTTCTTCCATTTCCTCGATCTTGGCAAGGGGCTTGTACTCCGCCAGCTTTCCAAGAAACTCCATAGCCCGTTTTCGCTCCTCCGGCTCTGTTCCGTCCGCAGCTATGTCGGCAAACCACAATGCCATGTCACGGGTATCTCTCTGCTTCAAGGCTTCCGCAATCTCTGATACGTTCTCCGTCATGCTCTGGTTATTATCACGGTAAAGGGCTGTGTCATAACCGTAGATAAAACGGTCAATCTCCACCGCAAGCTGTTCTGCAGGCGTCAGGTCAGGCATACGCTTCTCCCACACCTTTGCCTCCATTTCCTCACTCATATTGCCGTCTATCTCCATTTCCGGCAGCTTGGCCACAAGCTCCGTAATCATTTCCATCGCCTGCGGATTCCCCTTTATGTCAGGAATGTACTCTAAAATGTCAAGGTCAATCCTGTTCCCGGACAAAATATCCATCCCCACATCTTCAAATGCCTCCGTTCCCGGCGTATGGATATGGATGCCGATTGCGGGGATTCCGTTCATGCGCTCCGGCGGTATCTGTTTCCAGATAGCCACTGCTTCCTCCACGGTAGGGATATTCTCATAAAACTCGCCCAGGTTATGGAACTCCCCACATTCCGCAACCGTCAGCGTCACTTCTGTTTCCGCCTGCTCCTGGGATAAGGACACCGGCTCTTTTTCTCTGGCCTCACGCACTCCCTCCAGATAGTCCTCCACCTGCGGGAGATAAGTTTCAAGCGTTCCCGTCCGTTGTGCGGTGATCGGGTTTATATCCACTTTCACGCCGCCGATATGGAGCGCATCCCCGTTAAATGTATCAAACAGGACATCTTCACGCTCACTTGTGGAAAGCTCCACTGCCACGTCAAGGTCAGAGCCGTCCTGCTCCAATCCCCGGCAGCGGCTCCCCACTACTGCCACGTCCACAATCTCCGCATCAATGCCGGATTCGTCTAACTTCGCCTGCACATGGCATTTTACGGTTTCCTCAATCTCTGCCGGGTTCATTTCACTGATCTCATGGAACAGCTCATTGGTCTTTGCCTTGAAATTTTCCACCACGGTTCCCTGTGCCTGCGGTTCGATTGCGTTTGCCGCTTCCACCTTTTCCATCAATCCATCATAATCAATCGGTATCAGCTCATCATTATCACGGATATTTCCCCTTGTGCCGTTGTCAAAAGGATTTTCTTTCAAATCCGTCAGAATATCGTCAAGCGCTTCTCTGATACTGACATTGGGATTGTCATATACGCCCCCGTCTATCTCCTTATAGTCAGCGCCCATAATGGAATAATCATAGCCCCCGTCAACCTCCTGAATACTGATGAAGCGGTCTGCTACCTGGAAAGCAAGCTCTGTTTCCTGTTCCCCTTTTAAGGATTTCTTCATCTGCGCAAGCACCTGGTCTTTTTCATCTCCAAGGTCAATGATCTCGTCCTCATCCTCCAAATCCTCAAATGCCGGCTCCGACTTCTGGACATCATGTCCAGAAGTGTCCTGCGCTTCCTCCTGTGCGGCAGACATTTCTTTTTCCTTCTCCAGGACTTCCCTGCGGAACATATCAATAAAACCGTCCAATACTGCCGGGTGGCTGCTTACGATCAATTCACGGTTTACATCTATCCCATGCACAAGATTTTCCGGAATATAAAACTCCGCCGCCCATGCTTTGTTATCCCTTGAAAAGCGTCCATCCCATGATTCCTGCTGAATCGTGTTGGCAAGGACAAAAGCGATACGGTCTGAACCGTACTGCTCCGCCAGAGGCTTCACAATGTCATGCTTTAAGTGCATACCGTCAAAATTCTGCCGGATTGTTCCCTCAACCGCTTCTTTGCACTCCCTGTCAAGTTTCCGGGAATCCATATACTTGTCTACTTCCCCATGTTCCATCGCATATACCAGGGTATGCCCGTAGAAATCCGGATAGCTTTTCTGTTCTGCCTTTTCAGCTTCTGACTTCAAATCATTCTGCCTTATAGAATGATTGACATCATGTCCAGAAGTGTCCTGTGCTTCCTCCTGTGGCGCTTCCAGCTCTGTTTCTCCCTTTTCCCGTTCTTCCACGCCTTCCAGTTCCCGCATGAAATCAGGAATCCCGGTAAAGCCGAATGAATCTACAAAATGTGCGCTGTTCTTCCCGTCCTCATGCAGCACTACAATATCGCTGACAGAAAGGGAATGCCCCTTATAATCTGCTGGGTGGTTTATATTGAATTTCTCATAGACCGCTTCCAGTGTTGCGCTCTGCGTCCGCCCTTGCAGCTCGGAAAGTTCGCCAACATAAACCAGGTTGTAATTCTCCGGCTTAATGGCATCGAGATTGTCTTTTATAATTCCCCTGCGTTTTAAAGATTCCGTACCGGCAAACTGGAATTGCCGCATTTCGGGAATATCTTTTAACTGATAAATGCCGTACTTATCAGAATCCCCATATAAAAGCTGCGCTTCTTTATTTGCCCTGCCTTCCGCAAGTTCCTCCTGCAACGCCCGCAGGCTCTTTTCATTCTCCCAATCCGCTTTTTCAATACCGAAGATCCCCTCATACTCTGTAACCTGCTCCCTGCCCTGTATCAAGGTTTCCGAACCGTCCTTGTGGAGCTGGTACACGGGCAGGTCACGGTCAAACAATTCTAATGCTGTTTCCTTTGTAAGCGGCAGCATTCCCTCCGTCAAATAGCCGTATTCCTCCATCTCCCATAAACCAATCATCGGGTCAGGAAGTGCGTCAATCTCTGCCTGTGCGTCAATGACCGCAAGGGCGGCTCCCTGGCTGCCTTTCGCTTCCTCATAATAGATATGCTCCGCAAGCTCCCTTGTCTTTTCCATGTCATTCAGCTTAAAGGCATAATTCACGATAAGGTTGCGCTCATCATCGGAAAAAGCGGTCTTGGCAAACTCTAACCGGTTGATGATGCCCTCCGCCTGCTTTGCCGGGGAAAGGTGGCGCATCATGGTTATCTCTTTTTTAACCAGGTCAATCTCAAAGTCATTAAACTGCGGCATACCGGAATTTCTGCCGCCATCCACAATGACAGGGATATAGTCAGCCCCACAGCTTTTCAGGCAGTCACGGATATTTTGTGTGTTCTTCTCTTCCAGCTTTGTAAGCGCAGCCATGATCTCCTGCACTCCCTCCGGTGTCTTATTGGTAATGCGCTCCACCTCAAAACCGTGCGAATGTGATATTTTCAAAATCACATCATCCGCACCAATAGGCTCCTTTGCCCTCTCGTTCAGCTCCATTTCCGCCTTTATGTCAATGACTTCGTTTGTGTCAGTATTATACCGGACATCCAAATGGTATTCCCCGAACTCTTTTGTATCCTGATTGGCAATCTCCGTAGTCCATGCGCCCCTGCTCTCCAGGTATGCGACAATATTCAGCCTGTCATTGTCATTCATGGCAGACAGGGCCTCCACAACCTCCGCTGCATCCATTCCCCGGACATTTACAAGGCTGTACTCGGACAGATCGCTGTTCTGTATCAGCAAAAGGCTCTCTTTCTCCTGTCCATTTATGGACATATCCTGCATCAGTTCCCGGTCACGCTGCAATTCCCGGAGCTGCCCCTCAATCCCCGTGATCAGTTCTGATGCCGTCCTGCGGATCGTGTCAAGGGAAGATTTCAGTTCCCTCATGTCACGCCCTGTTGACCACCCGGCAATATACCCAAAGGAATAATCCGAAGTATCTATGCCGAAATGCTGGCACACGGTGTAGGCAATGCTCTCGGCTTCCACCTCTTTGGTGTTCCTGTCTTTTTCGGGCGCAAGGATATCCTTGTTTACATCTTTATCATGCAGCATGGAATGGGCGGTTTCATGCACCATCGTCTTTAAGGTCTGGCTCTCGCTCATGCCCTCCTGCACAGCAATCCGCTTTTCTGCCGGGCTGAAGAACCCTTTGGAATCGCCGGGAATATCCTCAAAGCTAACCGGAACCGGGGCAACATAGGTGATCGCCTTGATAAAGTCCTCATACCCCTCCACTGTGGACAGAAGCTCTTTTGCCTCCAGCTCCGGGATTGGCTCCCCCGATGTCTGCTTTACATCAAAGACTGACACAGCACGGAAAGCGGGGATTTTAACCTCGACTTCCTCCGTCTGCGGCATACCGTCCTTATCCAGCATGACCTCCCCGGTCACAGGGTCTAACTTATCCCGTTCCTCTTTGATCTTATAAGGGGCAGGGGCAAGGATACGGATTCCCCTCTCCCCCTTGTTTACATGGCGGTTGAAATTCTTCTGCCATGCCTGGTAGCCTGCCACTAAGGTTGCGTCAGGGCGCTGTAAGGCTATCAGCAGAGTGTTGTTGAAACTGTAATTATGGAATTTTGACATAGTGGAGAGATAGCTTTTGTATTTCTCGCTCTCGAAAAGCTCTTTTAAGCCTTCCTCCAGTTTGTCAGTGATCTCTTTTACTTTCTGCTTTTCTGTTTTTGCATCTGCCATATTTGATTTCCTTTCTTTGCATGAAAAAAAGACAATCTGTTATGACTGTCTTTCTTCCCGAAAACAAAAAAGCAGCGAATTGTTTTATATAACGCAAAAACAAATTCACTGCTTTACTGCTTGTGTTATTAAGTTGCTGTAATTATGCTAATACTGGCTCTCTTTTTCTAATGACAGCCTCCACTTCCTCTATGGTCTTTTCAACAATCCTTGCTATTTGTTCTGATGAATAACCATCTCTGTGCATATTCATAATCACGCCAGTTATAGCATTATCTGTTGCATTTTCTCTGATCCCCTGTGAAAGATTACACATAGCGCTCATATCCTTTCTCAATTTTTCATCTACCGGAATACTGTACTCAGTTTTAATAATCCCTAATTTCTCATCAACGGTCAATTCCGCCGAAAGCAACGTACTCAGCAAACGGTGCAGCTCATACTTTTCATCATGCTCCGGAAGTTCATTTGATATACCTATCAGGACAATATTCAGCAGGTCAAGCCCGCCTTTCCACGGATAGGAACCGAGCAGATCGTCTTTCGCAAGATGCACATAAGCCATACTGCTTTCGTCCATGCCCATACACACCCAAATCGAAAATACACGCCTGATGTCGTTATAGTTTGTCTTGACAAAATCCCGTTCCTTCTGCGAGGAAACAAGGCGGCTCACATAGAAAACTGCCCTGTTTAAGATATGGTAGCCTGACGGTTCATCTTTCTGTGCTTCCACGTTTACGATAACCTGTGAAATGCCGTCTTTCATGCGCACATAAAAGATAATGTCAAACCTTACAAGCCCCTCGTTTATCTCCGCATTTTCCGTATTCATCCCGACAATGCGCTGCCCGTTTTCCGAACTATCCTTAGATAGTTTGCTGTCGTTAGACGGTATTTTTTCAATATTGGTCAGCCCCGGCTCTACCGGAACCACGCTGATAAATGGCTCTCCCTCAATATAAGACACCACATCTTTCGGGTTCATTCCCCGGAACTCATCAACCGTCTTTACCAGGATATGCGCCAGAATGATCTTATTTCCCAACAGGCGTTTTGCCTTATCATCATACTGTGCGTCCTGGTCTGCCATGCTGACCGCATTCTTTATTTCCGTATCCATCAGCCATAAACCTCCTTTTTGTATGGTGGAAATGCAAAAGCCATTCCCAAAAGGTATATGACCTCAATGCCATTATACCCCGAAATCCCGGCTAAATCAATCGGAACTTTATAATTGCCATCCCGGACAATAATTGAAATTTGATTAGTTTTATGATTGTTACAGCGTTTCCTCCTTCCTCTTCGCTTTATCAGTATCTGCCCGGTCTGCCCCAGACACTTGCGCTTTGTATGCTGCCAACTTTTCTTTTAACGATGCCCTCTGCGCAGGCTTGTCAGCCATTGCCGCCGCAGCTCTCAGTCCTCCACTGCCCATTGTGTAATCATGCCTTGCGTTTTCTACCGGGTACGGTATCGGTGCATTGGCGGCTCTTTCGCCTGTTTCCGGTCTTTCGGAAGTCTTTTCTTCCTGTGCTGACTTCTGGACATCATGTCCAGAAGTTTCCTGCCCTCCGTTTTCTTCCTCCGGAGCATCGTCCATGCCGAGTGCGTCATCGCCCTTTTCGTCCATATTAAGCAGGGCATTTAAGGCGGATAACCGTTCCAGCTTCTCCGCAAGCTCCGCTTCCTGTACGAATGGCTTTGTGACCTCCACTTTTGCGGTTTCAAGCTGCCGCTGCACAGTTTCCAGTTTCGTCTGCGCTTCAGAAAGCTGCTTCGGCATGGATTCCAGGGCGTGGTTGATACGGGCGATGTTGCCGAGAGGGTCAGAACCGACTTCTAAGTTATGGGAAAGCTGCCCTTTTAAATTCATCACAAATTTGTGATTGAATGAATCAAAGGACACCGCCATCTTAAATCCAGCATACTCCCCGACCGTGGCAGGCACATTGACGGTTTTCATCTCCTTGCACATCTCCACAAGGGCAGCCCCGGCTTCTTTTTTGTCCGTATAAACCTTATCCCCGACTTTCATCAAAAACTGCTCTTTATCTGCCGGGAGGTTTGCTTTTGCGGTCTGAATATCTGCCTCCATGCCCTCTATCCTCTCCTTCAGGATGGCGATCTGCTGCGGATAGTGCTTTGCGATATTATCCTCAAGTTTATATTTCTGGCTTGTATGGTTCGCCTTCATCAGCTTCAGCTTTGACACCTGAATGTCGAGATCCATCTTTTCTTTAATGTACGGGTTCCCGGTAGCTAAGGCTTTCACCTCCGCATAAGTGAGCGCCGCCTCATCCACGTCCTCACAGCTGCGCACAGGGGATTTGCTCGTCATGATCTGCCCGATGAACTTCTGCTTATTTTCGATCAGCTGCCATGAATAGCTGTCGAATGTGCCTTCTGTCACATACCGGAAAATCTTGACCTTTGGATTGAGGTTGCCCTGCCTTAAAATCCGCCCCTCCTGCTGTTCAATGTCGGACGGGCGCCACGGCACATCAAGGTGATGTAAAGCAATCAATCTGTCCTGCACGTTGGTTCCTGCGCCCATTTTCTGCGTGGAACCCAATAAAAAACGAACCTGCCCGCTTCTTACCTTGCCAAACAGCTCCGCTTTCCTTAATTCCGTATTTGCTTCATGGATAAATGCGATTTCCTCCGGCGGCACTCCTTTCTCCACCAGCTTGTTTTTTATGTCCTCATAAACATTAAATGTGCCATCCCCTTTCGGTGTCGAGAGATCACAAAAAATTATCTGTGCAGACTTCTTCTCCTTTGTCTGCTCCCATATTTCAAACGACTTTCCCACACAGGTTGCCGATTTGGAAGTTTCACTGTCCGGCAGCATATCATTGATAAGGCGCTGATCCAGGGCCAGCTTCCTTCCATCGTTTGTGATTTTCAGCATATTATCCTGATACGGCTCCACAAGCCTGTTACGCACCGCTTCCGCCCTGTCAGCCAGTGAGGAAACCATATCCTGCTGGTACTCGCTGGGCTTTAATACCACGTTCTCATACTCTGCCTCCGGCACAGGCAGCTTTAGCATATCCGGCGTTTGAATATCCGCACTTTCTTTGAATAATGCTATCAGTTCCGGCAAGTTGAAAAACTTCGCAAACCTTGTCTTTGCCCTATACCCTGTTCCTTCAGGGCTTAATTCTATCGCCGTTTGCGTTTCGCCAAAAGAAGAAGCCCAACTGTCAAAATGCCCAAGCCCTAACTTCTGCAACGTGCCATACTGGAGATAGCGCATATTCGTATATAATTCCGTCATGCTGTTGCTGATCGGCGTTCCGGTTGCGAAAGTCACGCCCTTGCCGCCCGTCAGTTCATCCAGGTACTGGCACTTTGCGAACATATCCGAGGACTTCTGCGCCTCCGTCTGTGCGATGCCCGCCACGTTCCGCATCTTTGTGTACAGGAAAAGATTTTTGTAAAAATGGCTCTCGTCTACAAAGAGCCTGTCAACGCCAAGCTGCTCAAAGGTCACTACATTGTCTTTCCTTGATGTATCGTTCAGCTTCTCAAGCCTTGCTTCAAGAGATTTCCTTGTTTTCTCCATCTGCTTAATGGTATAGCGCTCCCCATTGTCGGCTTTCGCCTGCTCTATGGCAAGCTCGATCTCGCTGATCTGCCTCTCTATCATGGCTTCCTGACGCTCCATTGACAGCGGTATCTTCTCAAACTGCGAATGCCCGATGATCACCGCATCATAATCGCCTGTCGCTATCCGGGAACAGAATTTCTTCCGGTTGGCAGGCTCAAAATCTTTCTTCGTTGCCGCAAGGATATTTGCGCCGGGATATAAACGGAGAAAATCACTCGCCCACTGCTCCGTCAAATGGTTCGGAACCACAAACAGGCTCTTTTGGCATAAACCTAACCGCTTGCTCTCCATCGCCGCCGCTGTCATCTCAAAGGTCTTGCCCGCCCCGACACAATGCGCCAGTAAGGTATTATCCCCATATAAAACGTGTGCGACTGCGCTTTTCTGGTGGGGCTTTAGCTCAATATCCGGTGTCATGCCGGGGAATTTCAGATGCTCGCCGTCATACTCCCTCGGCCTTGTGGAATTGAACAGCTTATTGTATTTCGCCACCAAGTCCTGCCGCCTGTCCGGGTCACGGAATACCCAGTCCTTAAAGGCTTCCCGTATGGTGTCCTGCTTCTGCGCCGCAAGGGTGGTTTCCTTTTTGTTCAAAACCCGCTTTTCTTTCCCATCCTCCGTGATTGTGTCATATACCCGGCTGTCTTTTAAATTCAGGGAATCCTCCAAAATCTGGTAGGCGTTCCTGCGGCTTGTTCCATAAGTCATGTTCACGAGGGAATTTCCATAATCCGCATTTTTGCCCTTGACGTTCCACTGCCCGGTCACGCCGGAAAACTGTATGCCCATGACGTTCCTGTCAAGTAAATGCTGCGGCGTTTCAAAGGTGTCACGCATGAAATCCTCCAGGTACTCCGGCTTCACCCATGTTGCGCCGATACGCACCTCAATCTCACTTGCGTCAAGCTCTTTGGGCTGCACCTGCGTGAGCGCCTGCACATTTACGGCATATTCCGGGTGGTTCTCCGCATAGGTTTTCGCCGTTTCCAGCTTGTCACGGACGTTGCCGCTTAAATACTCGTCCGCCGTTTCCCATTTGTCCGTCACGGGATTCTGGAAGATAATTCCCGTCAGTTCCTCTTTTATCCTGTCAACGCTTTTCCCGGACAGCTCCGCCATATAGTCAAGGTCAACCTTCGCCTTCTCTGACAGCGACACCGCAAGGGCTTCGGTTGCCGTGTCAACGCTTGTGACAACCTCCGCTTTCTTAATGGTACGCTTCGTGAACATATCCGCCTTGCCCACAAATTTGCCTTCCTCGTCCGTCTTTTCAAGGGAGCATAACAGACAATAGCTGCTGTCCTGGTTAAACGCCCTCTTGTTGGTCTGGGAATTGATAAGCCCGTACTTTTTGGAGAAATCATCGTACAGCCGGTTTAACTCCGCCTGCTTTTCCTTAATGACGGTATCCGGGTATTCCTGAAGCTGCACATTGATCAGTTCCTGCGTACAATCCCGGATGCCCACCATGCCCTTAATGCGCTCCAGCATGGAATCTTTCATATCCACAGGCTTCATGACGGAGTTTTCCCGGTAATAGACCTTATCCTCCACAAGCGTATAACTGTAATTCTTTACCTCCGGGTCTGCCGGGATTGTCTGGTCTGACAGTCCATCGTCCAGCCCGTCAAGCTCTGCCTCCTCAATCTCCCCGTCAATGCGGCTTATGGCTTCCGCAAGCTGCTCCGCAAAGGGTCTTGACGTGTCAGGCTGGCAGGTGCTTTCCATCCCATACGGGCCGGAAACCATCTCCATTTTCCCCACGATCATCTCCGGGTGTTCGGCAAAATAGCTGTTCATGGCGATACCGTTTTCATCTTCCGAAAGGTGTACCCAATCCGGCTCCAAGTCCATAACCCGGTCACGCTTCTTTAAGAATAAAATATCGGAAGTGACTTCCGTTCCTGCGTTCTCCTTAAAAGCGGTGTTCGGCAGTCTGACCGCCCCCAAAAGCTCCGCCCTCTGCGCAAGGTATTTCCGCACTTCCGGGCTTTTCTTATCCATCGTCCCCTTGCTTGTCACGAAAGCGACCACGCCGCCCGGACGCACTTTATCCAAAGTCTTTGCGAAAAAGTAATCGTGAATGAGGAAATTATTTTTATCATACTGCCTGTCCGCCACCTTGTACTGGCCGAACGGCACATTTCCCACCGCCACGTCAAAAAAATCGTTCGGGTAGTCCGTCTTTTCAAAGCCGGAGATCTTAATGTTGGCTTTCGGGTAAAGCTGCTTCGCAATCCGTCCGGTGATCCCGTCCAGTTCCACGCCGTACAGCCTGCTCTCCTGCATATTCTCCGGCAGCATACCGAAGAAATTGCCGATACCCATTGCAGGCTCCAATACATTTCCTTTTTCAAACCCCATATGTTCCAGGGCTTCATAGATACTGCGGATAATCACGGGGCTTGTGTAATGGGCATTTAAGGTACTCTCCCTTGCGGAAGCGTATTCCGCATCCGACAGCAGGCTCTTTAATTCCTGGTATTCCCCCGCCCATGCGCTTTTGCTCTGGTCAAAGGCATCGGCAAGGCCGCCCCAGCCGACATACTGCGCTAAAATCTTCTGTTCCTCCGGTGTGGCTATGCGGTTTTCCCCCTCAATCTTTTCGAGGGTGCGGGTTGCTTCTATATTCTTCCTGAATTTCTCTTTTGGTGAGAACCCTGCTCCTACCTTTGCCCCATCCATTCCGGGCGAATCTTCTGTGATATGGAAATTAACGGCTCCGGACTTGTCAATCTTCGGTTCTGCCTGCTTTGTGGGAATCCTGATGTCCGGCTCCGGCAGGGCATTTCCTGTTTCCTCCGCTAACAGCCGTTCAAAATTTTCCTTACTCTCCGCCCGGAAGATCGGGTAGAGCAGTTTCGGGTCACGGAGCTGCACCTCCCTGTCGGAAATATTCTCAATGATAAACTCCGTTCCCTCAATGGTGACCGTATCGCCAACTTTATAATCCGGCTTTTCCGGTTCAGGCTTTTCCTTCTTTAATTTTTCCGGTTCGTCTTTCTCCGGCTCCCCGAAGTTCAGCTTTTCAATAACCACATCATAGGGCAGATTGTTCTTTTCGCCTGGATAGACCTCCACGGTTTCCGTTGCGTATCCCGTCCGGCCAGGCTCTTTTTCTTCTGACGCAAACAGGTGTGAATTCCGTTCATCCTGCCGCAGCAGCTTCTCAAAGTTCTCCTTACTCTCCAAACGGCGAGGGGGATTGGTCAGGGAGCGATCCATGATCTCCACATTCCAATCATCGGTTCGGGTAATCTCATAGGGCTTATTGTCCAGATATACCCTATCCCCAATCCGGTAATCCCGCTTCTGGACATCATGTCCAGAAGTTTCCTGCGTTTTGCCGGACAGCATCTCCTCTTTCCGGGTAAAGTCATTCCAGACACGCTCTGAAACAGCAGAAAAATAAGGCGATTCATCTTCCATGATTTCATACTCAAGCTCTTTCAGAGCCTCAAGGCTTTCTGCCCCTGCTATCTTTTCATGGTATTTAAAGTAAACCGCTTCCCTGCTGAGAATCCCCTCCAGACGTTCTAATTCCGGCTCCGGCATCCGTTCCCATATATCATCCTTTTCTGTATGAATGGTAAAACCTTCTCCGTCGTCGTGGTATTCCAGGGTATATTGCAGGGTATCATGCTCTCCCCTTATGTCACATTCAAAGTCATATACCGTAGTCCGGGAACCCGCAAAATATTCTCTATTGGTCAAGACCAGATTCTGTATATCATCTGCGGTCAGCGGCTTTTCCGTACCATCTTTCTGTACCTGTCCATCAGGAACCGCCTTTGCACGTTCAATCTCAATGGTATGCCACTGATCCACCTCTGCCGCATTCTCGAAATCAATGCCATTCTTGCGGCAGTATTCTACCGCCTCGTCAACCGTTTCAAATGCGGGCATATCCCCGTGGCTGTCACGGTAGCTCTGTATTTCCTCCCCTGTGCTTCCGTCCATAACGGAAATATAATAGCTGTCAGCAAAGGCATCTGATGTAAGGGAAATGGCATAATAAAACCCCGGCTCCGCCCCGCCTTCAAAATGGGCATATACCTCCGCTTCGTGGCGGTCAATATCCCGCATGGCTTCCAGGTCAATGTAATCATCTTCCACTTCATCCCGGTACGGCTTATGGTCATACTCAAAAAAGTCCTTCCCATTTACCGACGCATAGAAGAAATCGCTGTCCTCCACGGAATTGCCAACGACATATATGTTATCCCCGGCATTCCATTCATCCACCTTTACGCACTCCTGTCCGTCAATGGAAATCGGTTCGCCGGACTTCTGGACATCATGTCCAGAAGTTTCTTTCTGTGTCTGTTCTCTTTTATACTGGCTCTGCTTCTGCATGGACTGGAATACCATATCATCATATCCAATCACATCAATCAAATCTATGTGATTCTCTATGTACTCCTGCGCCAACTCCCGGTTGATAAAAAATCGGCCATGCTCCGGATAAGGTATCAGAAGCCCGTCCTCCGCCGTTGTCACAAGCCGGTAACGCACTCCCTCCCTTCCGTCCGCATACTGGTGGGTATAAAATCCTATCGCCGGTTCTGCAAAATCCTCTGAGGATTCCAACGCAACCGTGGTTTTCTCCATTTCTTCCGCATTGGCAGAATCTAAAGCGTAATCTTCCCCACTTTCCTTTGCCCCGTCCAGTGTTTCCGAAACGGAAACCGGGCTTGCGTCCGTATCGTGGGTGTCATACAGGGCATACCCTTCCGTTTCTTTGTCAATCCAAAGAAAATCCCCATTCGGCAGCTTTGCGCTCCACTGTGCCGGCTGTCCGTTATCGTCATCCGCCTCATGTATGATGTGCCACTCTAATTCTCCTTCCGCAATCTCCAGCACATCCTCCTGCGTCTGCTCCCGTTCTGCTTCGATCTGAGCCGCAAGCGCTTTCTCACGCTCAATATATCTCCTTGCCTGGTTGATGAAGCCGTTCAGCACGGCAGGGTGGGAAGCGGCGACTATATCCCGGCTCTCATACATAGCATACGGTTCAATGGACTTTGCCCATTCCTTATTCTCCGGGGAAATGCGTTCTTCCTGACTACGGTGCATGACGGTATTCGCAAGCACATAGCTTACACGCTCTATGCCATATTCCCGGATAACGCCCTCCGCCGTTGCCTTTGGCAGACGGTGTCCGTCAAAATTCTCTGCGATAGCCCTGTCAATGGCATCCTTGCAGGAAACCTTTGTGTCACGCTCTATCTTTGCCAGCGCTTTTTCAAGCTCTTTTTGCGCCTGTTCCTCTTTGTATTCTGCATAGGCTTCCTTGCCCTTTGGGGATAAATATTTATCTTCCTGGATAAGTTTGCGGATACGCTTCTCTACCGCTTTCCACGGCAACAGCACCTTTGTGTAAGGCTCCATGATGCTGCCTTTTTCCAGGCGGATGCCTTTCCCGTCATGGTTCTCATAACTGTGGTCAGCCCCGGCGAGCGCATGGGTACTGCCGCCGATCCCGTATTCCTTTTTCAAAAAAGCCGCCGCTTCCTTGCTGCCATGCCCCTCCATGAAATAGTCATAGATACGGAAAGAGCCGTGTTCAAAGCTGCTCCCCCTGCCGAGCCTGTGGTCTATCTCGTCCTGCGTGATAAAATCCTCTTTCTTCACTTCCACATGGTCAGATACCGGGAATGTTTTCTTCTGTAAAAGCAGGTTGTCAAGCTCTGCCCTGAGTTCCTCTTTGGGCATAACAGAACGGAAACGCAGCTTTTTCTCGCCGCTTTCAAGCTGCTCCAGTGCTTTATCCATGTGGGAAGCAACAAGGTCAATCCCCTCTGGCGAGGATAAAAGCTCCACCATTCTTTCATGGGCATCCGAGCGGTTCCCGACTTTCTCAAAGATTTCCTCCGGCATTTCCCCCATGCCATCATAGAAAAAATATGCCGTAAAATTGGCAATCCGCCCACGCTCCACCTCGTCCACAAGGTAGGCTTCATTTGCGCCCATATAAGAGCCGTTTTCCACCTGGGAGCGTATCTGTGCTTCAATCTCTTTCCAGTCCATTGTAAGCGCCGGATTCTCCATCGCAGACGTACCCTTTCCGACACGCATTCCCTGGCCGTCAAACCACACAGCTACCTGTTTTCCCTCAAACTCAAAGCCTTTCCCGGTAGTGCCGTATTCCTTTTTGAGAAATTCCGCCATTTCCTCCGGCATCTTGCCCTGCTGGTACTTGGCATAAATGCGCTTGCGGCTGTCATCCCTGCCGCCCCCGCTGCGCAGGATTGTGTCAACCTGCTCCTGTGGAAACGCTGCCTTTGGCTGTCCGGGGCCTGCCTTCTCTGCCGGAAGAATGCCTTCCTCCGCCTCCTTCATGGCGATACTGCCCACCTGCTCCGAGAACAGGGAAAATAAATCAAGCTGCTGATACATCCCATTCGTATCAATCTGTTCCGCCTTTTCCCCCGGAAGCAGGTATACATCATCCTCCATATAGGAATTGACAAAGAAACGGGCATCCTCCCATGATATATGGGTTTCATTCTCCACACCCGGTTTTCCGGTCATGTTGATGTGAATCCCTTCCTCATTGGCATAAAAACCGACAGGAATGCCCGCCGCCTCATACCCGTAATAGGTATTAAAATGGAAGCAGTTCTTAAAATATTCCGTTTGCAGGCTTGCGTCCGGCTCTGCTGCGAAATATCCCGCTATCTCCGGCCTTTTATGGATAAGGAAATCGTCAGAGCATAAAACCCCTTTCTGAACCTCCATCGCCTTTTCCGCAAAATCCAGGTTATCCAAAAAAGAGCCGGACAATGAATCCTCTCCATCATCCGGCTTTTCTGTTTCCTTATTCGGTTGTGCTTCGCTGGTTAAAGGCTGTAGACCAGCTCCGTCAGTACGGTTTCCTCTGCCGAGTGCCTGATGCCGTTCATCTTCGCCACCCATTTCATCTGATCGGACGCTTTCAGCGCTTCGTCCACTCCCTCGGCTTTCGCCATCTGCTCTGTCAGGAAGTCCATCCTTTCCTCCGCCTGCCTCTGTATCTCCAGGCAGTGCGCTTTCAGCCTGCCCTCCATCAGAAGCCCGCTGTAAATCCCCCTCCGGTGTTCCTTCAGGTAATTCTTCCGCATCAGCCCGTACTTGGTCAGCGGCTCCTCCGGCTCGCTGTCCGGAATTAGGTTGGGTATCAGGTAATCCCCGTTCTTCTCGTATGTCAGTTCCATGCGTAATGCCCTCCGTTTCTATGTGGTTGGTGTCTGTATCAATTTGTGGTTCGTTTTCGCTTTCACGCTTTAAAGCATTATAGCGTGGTTCCGGTTCATTTGCAAGCACTTTTTCAGGATTTTTTTCAGCGGCGGCCTGCGCCCCGTCCGTCCTCTCCCTCGCCTTATCTGCGGCTTTCTGCCGTGCCATCTGGCGGTCATAAGCGGCAACCGTCCTCCCGATCTCCATGAGGACTGGCTTACACATATCCGTAGTTGCGTTCCCAATGACAGATAATGCCATTGAAGTGTTAAACTCACTGATATAGTCAAAATTCAGTTCGTCCTTCCAGAAATCCATGTCAGCGCCGCACCGGGATAACAGGGTGTATGCGATGCTTGCGGAGAGTGTTTCCCGAAGCCGCAGCCCCACGTTCAGCTCGTCAAGTTCCTCTAAGAAGCTGCCCTCCTTGGCGTAGGACATATCCTGCATAATCTCCCCGTAATAATCTTCCGCAATCCTCCTGGCAATCTCTATGAGCCTGCCCTCAAAAGGATTATTTTTATTCGTTTCGCCGTAGGTCTTCTCAAGCTGCGCCAGCACAGCGCCCTTGTGTTCCTCCCGCAGTTCCCACAGATACGGGTCTTTCCCGATCCGCCTTGCCTTATGCACGTCCGACACGTCAAAAACATATTTCAGCCTGGGGCGCTCGCTGTCCCGGTCAAAAAGGGCGATCCCCTTTGCCCCACGGTTCACCCAGCAGAACATTTTTTCATTCCATGTTTCCATAGTGGCACAGGCTGTGGCCCCCGGCCTCTGTGCGTAGATCAGCATCTGATCCTCAAACGGGTATCGGTACAGCCTTGCGGCAGTTGTCAGGTATTTTGCCCATTCCCTCCCGTTCTTAGACACCTGCCTTGCGGTTTCCCCCGCCAGTATGGAGATTTCATGGTATTTCTTTGAAACAAGGTATCCTCTGTCCATCCGCACCCTCCTTAATCATAGAACCCGTTTTCCTCAATGCCCTTTTCCAGAATGGAAGCCACCAGCGCATCCAGTTCCACCCCGTTTATCTCGCTGACCACGATCAGCTTCGCAAGGGTATTCTTTTCTACCGGGATTGAATACCGTTCCTCATCCGGACACAGCTCACGCACACAAATACCGAGCGCATCCGCAACCTGGCAGAGCGTGTTTATGTCCGCCTCACGGATTCCCGCCATGATGTCCAGGAGCGTATCCTCACGGACGCCGGATAATGCCGCCAGCCCCGGTATACTCATATCCATCTCTTTCATCGCATTTAAAACCTTATCACCTGTGCTTAAAATCTCTGCTCCCATTGCCATTCCCTCCTTATTCTGTTTTGCTGCCGAAAGAAAAAGCTGTATTTTCTTTCGCTTTTGTGGCTGCAAACTTTGCTTTGACTTCCGCCACCTTAGACTCCAGGACGGAAAACATAGCCTCCACCTGTTCCGGTGTATAGTCATACGCCGACCTGTTGGCAAGGTTCTCAATCCTGCCAATGGAATCCATCGCCTTATTGATGCGGTACTCCCCAAGCCGGATAAATTTCTCCGCTTTGGTTTCCCCTGTCTTTCCTGCAGGAATGTTTTCTGTTACATTTTCCATTGCTTCACTCATACTGTTTTCCTCTCTTTTATCAAATTTATATAAAAGCGCAGGAGATTGCTATGCCCCTGCGCTCTTTTTACAGTCCTTCACGTAAAAGACTGTATCCTTGGCAATATGAAATCCTGTATGTACTGTTCTTCTTTCTCTGCCGCCAGCCAATTCCGCCCGGTTCTGATGCAGGCTTCTATCTCCGTACCGCTTCCGGCAAACGGTATCAGCACTAAATCGCCCGGCTTACTGCTTGCAAGCAGGATTCTCTCTGCCAGTTTCTCCGGTTTCTGCGTGGGATGACCTGTCCATTCTTTATAATTGGGCATAATGCGTGAAAATTCCCACACATTCCCACAGGACTTCCCTTTCGGATTTTTCCGTTTGTCCTTTTCACCCCCTTTGCTGTAAGCAACTCTGACTTCATCAATATTGAGTGTGTGCAGCGCTTTACTATAAAACCAAAGCAGTTCTGTTTCATTACGGTATGATGCCTTTGCCGGACGCCCCGTTTTATAATTCCATACAATCAGATTTCTTTTTATCCAGTCAAGCCGATCCAAAACAAGGACTGAAAGTTTATCTATCATCAGGCAGCTTCCCCAACAATAGAACGCCCCTGTCGACTTTAATACCCGGCAGCACTCTGCCGCCCATAGGGAACACCATTCCAGATATTCCTCCTCAGAATGAAACACAAAATCGAATCCGCCTTTCATTCTGTAATATGGCGGGTCAGCAATAACCAGATCGACACTTTCACATGGCAGTTTTGCTAATATGTTCATACAGTCAGTTCCGTACACATAGTTCAGTCTGTCCGCAAATACCCGCCCATCCTGCATTGCGGCAGGCACTCCTTCCGTATGCAAATAGATTACCTCCCCTGTTATTTTTTCTTTTTGGGAAATTCCATCTTCACTTTATACTGCGAGCCTTTGATTTCCTTCCCGTCTTTGGTATAGGAGTAATTCTCCACGCCCTCCGGTATCAGGTACGCATCATAGCTGCCTTTCTTCCCCCTCAAGCCTTTCACAAGGGTCTTTTTCCCTTCCAGCAGGCTTTTTGCCTGGCTGTCGGTAAGCGCTGCCCCCATTACCCTGGACACGTTCATGCCGCATTTATTTTTACAATAAGCGCCGAATTTCCCTTTTACCACATCGCCGCCGCACTTCGGGCATTTGCCAAAAACTTCCTGTGCGCCGCCCCCGAACATGGATTTCTGTTCGTCACTGATACTGTGGTAAATCTGCACAAGCCCGTTTACCAGATCAGCAATTCCGTCCATAAACGCCTGCATGGGATATTCCCCCTTTGCCACAAGGGTAAGGGCATTTTCCCAATCAGCGGTAAGCTGCGGGGATTTCATCACATCAGGCAGCACGGTGATCAGCTTTACTCCATCTTCCGTAGGAATCATCTGCTTTTTCTCACGTTTTACGAAACCGTCCTTGACTAACTTCTCAATCACATCCGCCCGTGTAGCAGGTGTGCCAAGCCCTTTCCGTTCCACTTCATCGCCCATATCCTCCGCCCCGGCACGTTCCATTGCCGACAATAAACTGTCCTCCGTAAAATGCTTCGGCGGCTGCGTGAAATGCTCCGTTACATTCGTCTGCACTCCTTCAAAAACCATCCCTTTCGAAAGCTCCGGCAGCTTCTTTTCCTCTTTTTCCTTATCTTCCGTGGTTTTATAAGAACGCTTCAGTGCGGCTTCAAAATCTTTCCACCCATTCTTTATTACGGATTTCCCAGAAACAGTAAAAACAGCGCTGTTACAGTCAAACTCTGCCCTGACCGTTTCATACTCATGCTTTTGTCCTGTGGCGCAGAGCAGGCGGTTGGCGGCAAGGGAGAGGATTTTCATCTCCCCCTCCGGCACGACGGAAAGGTCAGCCTTTGCGATCTCCATTGTGGGAATGATTGCGTGGTGGTCTGTCACTTTTTTGCTGTCCATTACCCTCTTTATATCCGGCTCTGCCCCGGAGAGTTCTTCAAAGAGAATCGCCTTGTAAACCGCCCCGATCACTGCCCTTGCCGTATCTTCCATATCGTCCGATAAATACTGGCTGTCCGTCCGGGGATATGTGACCAGCTTTTTCTCATAAAGACTCTGCGTATATTCTAAGGTCTGCTTTGCGGTAAAGCCGAATAAGCGGTTCGCATCCCTCTGTAACGAGGTCAGGTCATAGAGTTTCGGCGGCTGTACGGTTTTCTTCTCTTTTGTGACGGAAACAACCGTGGCGGTTTTGCTTTCACACGCTGCAGCGATGCCCTCTGCCTGCGCCTTTTCAGCTATCTTCTCCGTTGCCGCATCCATGCCGCCCGTCAGGATATGCGCTGTATAATATGGTTCTTTTTTGAAATTCCTGATTTTTTCCTCACGCTCCACCAGCATCGCAAGCGTTGGTGTCTGCACCCTGCCGACCTTTAATACCTTGCCACCATACAGGACTGTAAAAAGCCTCGTGCCGTTCAGCCCCACCAGCCAGTCCGCCCTCTGCCTGCACAGTGCGGAGTGGTAGAGGTTATCATAATCGCTTCCCGGACGCAGGTTTGCAAAGCCTTCACGGATTGCGCTTTCCTCCATAGAGGAAATCCAGAGCCGCTTTATGGGTTTCCTGCACCCTGCCTGGTCATACACAAGGCGGAAGATCAGTTCTCCCTCCCGCCCTGCGTCTGTTGGATAGTTGGAATAGGTGACTTAGAGAATATCCATTATTCAAGGGTTTCCAATGCCCCTATGAATTTGTAATGGATAGTAAGTCGTTGAATTTTCTGCCCGTCAACTTCTACGGGTTCAGAAACAAGAATTTTTTCTATCAGTTGATTGATTATCTTAAAATTGAGTTCCGTTATTCCTGCATAACCGCTTATCTGCTCCGCAAACTGTTCAATGGAAAATAACTGCTCCTTGTCCGCTATGGCACTTTTTTCAAGTTCCTTTATCTTGGCTGTCAGTTCTTCCTGCTCGCTGTCATACCTTGCCGACAACATCTGAAAACGCTTTTCGGTCAGCAGTTCCCTTGTCAAGTCCTCGTACAGCTTGGCATACAGGTTTTCAATCTCCGACACACGCTGTTTACATTGCCTTAGTTCCTTTTTCTGCTGTTCCCTGTCCGCCGACATTTGGAGATTAAGACGCTCCGCAATCTCCGTTACCATAGCTTTCCTGTCCGTCAGTGCCTGTCCTGCGTGTTTCTGAATGTCTGCAAGCACCACTTCGTGAACCGTCCTCGCCTCAATGGTGTGTGCCGAACAGCCCTCTTTCCCAAACTTGCGGTATTTGGTACAGCAGTAGAAAGTCTTGTCTAATACATTGTTCCGCTTTCTTTTCTGCTCGACTTTGGCAAGCATGGCACTCCCACAATCGGCGCACTTGATAACCCCTCGGAAGATGTTGTCATATCCGCTTGAACTTTCCCCGATAACGGGCGGTCTGCTCTGCAAAATCTTCTGCACGTTGTTCCAGCGGTTCTGTTCGATAATCGGCTCATGCGTGCCATAGATGATTTCACGCTCCGCATACGGGATATACTGTCTTTTCTTGGAACGCATGGTCTTGGTCGGCTTGTCCGCAACGGTGAGGTTTCCTGCATAGACGGGATTGTGCAATATCTGACTGACATAGGCAGTGTCCCAGTCATACATTTTTTCCTCGTCCATAAACCGCTCAAACAGTTCCTTTTTGTAAAAACTCGGTTTCAGCACTTTTGCCTTTCGCAAGCGGTTACAGATAGTGTGAAGCCCCACACCCTCCTCGGCGATTGAGAAAATCAGTTCCACAACAGGGGCGGTCACTTCATCAATGACAAGGTGGTTATGGTCTTTCTCGTCTTTCTGATAACCGAATGGGGCGGTAGTAGCCATATACTTGCCCTGCATTCTCCTTGCGTGGAGTGCGCTCTTAATTTTCCTTGACGTGTCCTTTGCGTACATTTCATTGATGATGTTGCGGAATGGTGTAATATCCATTTGTGCGTTGTCTATGGAGTCCACTCCGTCATTGATTGCAATGTACCGCACGTTATGATTAGGGAAAAATACCTCGATATAAGTACCCGTTTCAAGATAATTCCTCCCCAATCGTGACAGGTCTTTTGTGATGAGCGTTGACACTTCCCCGTCCTGTATGTCCTCGATAAGCTGTCGGAAAGCGGGGCGGTCGTAGTTCGTACCGCTGTAACCGTCATCAACGTAGAACTGGCAGTTCAGAAAACCGTTGCGCTTTGCATAATCTTTCAGCATGGTTTTCTGTGTGCTGATACTCATGCTCTCATTGTTCGTGCCGTCATCTTTGGAAAGCCTGCAATATAAAGCAGTGATTTTGTCGTTATTCAGTTTTGCCCTTTTCATGTCGTCCTCCTTAATGAAAAGGGACTTCCTCAACTCCTATTATACTATATTCCCTTTTCCGTTTCCAGTGCTAATTTACGTTGTTTTCCGCTATCTCCTTAACCTTTTTTGTTATCTGTTCCTCGGCTATCCGCTTGAATACCGTTTCCATTTTTTCAGTGCCTACATAGTGCCTTTCCACGATTATTTTTGTGGGTTGGTGCTGTCGGGCGGCTCTATGCTGTGCCTTGCTGTCTTTACTCATAAATCTGCTCCTTTACAATAAAATAGAGCGCATAGACTTTTTTCTATACGCTCTGACGCTATGTAACTATTCTGTTGTGATTGTGGCAATGGTTGTTTCGACAAACTGGAATTTGCACTTATGAATGTATCTTGTTTTTTATACGCAAACTTGCTTCTATGTGCATAATCCAATGTCTTGAAAAAGGCATTTGTATTAACCCTCGAATATCTTTACCGCACCAATAATCAATAAGCCAAATTGCATTTTCATCATTACTTACAACATTTAATAATTTTAAGTGTTCTTTTCTTTCTTCTGATATTTTCTTTTTCAATTCATCATAGGATAAGCTATTGATTATTTTCTCGGTGCTATCCTTTACCTCAAAAATATAGGAATAAAGTTCTTTCAAGTTAAGTCGCTTTGAAAAATCTGCAATCTGCTCTTTTACAAGTTCATTTCCTGTTGTAATTATAGGCGAATTGATACGTTCTTGATAATTGCCCGCAAAAAACACTTGCTCATTTTCGCTTATCAATGTGTGTGCAACTATATCTTCAATACGGAAAATATGCCAAATTGAATATGCAATCGTTTTACTATGATAACCGTCTGCATTTATAAATGGAATTGCGTCAAAATCTTCTCTGCATAATTCCTCGTTAAATGATTTTAAGGTTTCCATTAACTGATTTCGCAATTCAAATAATGTGTCAATGCCTGCTTCATAGGTGTCTTTCTTTTTGATTTGTGTTTGCATTGTTTTATTCAGTTCTGACCATGCCTTGTTCACAATTAAATATCCTCCAACAATCCCGATTTGTACATTTAATAGAATACCACAATCACACTCATATTTCTATCAGATTTTCATTAAATTTCTTCCTCCCTCCGTTTCGTTTTGTTTTGTTGCCTGTTATGCTGTCGGCTCTCGTTCTGAAGCTCCCTCTCAAGGTTCTTTCTGTTGTAGCTGATAATTTCTGCATACGCTAACTCTGTTGCGGTCTTGCTTTGCTCCTTGCCGATACTGTCATACTCGGATTGCAAAGACTGTATCTCTGCTTTCCACTGTTTCGGCGTTATCTTCTCGCCATTCTGTAAAAGGCTCTGCATACGCTCCTTTAATTCGGGGTACTTCGATAAGCTGTCCTTATGCTCCTTATCATACCGCATTTTTGCAAGTCCTTTGAGAGACTGGCTCTCCTTATAGGTGGCTTGGATCGGCGCAAAGAGGGCATACATTTTTGACAGTTCCTTTAATCGGTTTAGTTTCTGCCCCTTTGACAAATGCACTGTTTCAAGCTGGCTGTATTTCTGTTCCTTATCCGCTGTGAATTTCGCAAGGCTCTCAAAGCTGTCTATCTTCCTTGTGGTGATGAATTTCTCCGCATTATCGGCTGACTGCAAGGCGGTTCTGTCGGATATTCTTCTTAGGTGCTTTCCGCTGACAATCGGCAAGTCTAATCTGCCTTTGCGCTCCCTCACTTTTGCAATCATCTCCATGACTTCATTCTTTACGCTGACCGCTGTACTCTTAATCTTGGCGTATTGTGCGCTGTGAAGTTCCTGCTTGGCAAGCATGAGCATTTCTTTCGCCTGTTCCAACAGCATATTGTTTTTGACGATTTCCCGATTGATGTTGCCCCTCTCGGTCTGTATGCCTTTGCGTTCTAAAGCGTTGGCAACCGCCCCGATATGGATTGTCGGCTCTCTGTCAATCCCCTGTTCCTTAAAAGAGCGGTGTTCCCAATGTAGCGCAATCCCCAACTGCTCATTGGTAGCATTGATTGTGTCGGCTAAATCCTTGCGCCACATTTTGGCGTTCTCTTTGCTGTTCCAGTCGGTGCTGTCGGCGGTGTGGCATTTCCACTGTTTCCTGTTCCGCTTGTCAACTTTCTGCTGACCTGTCCTTTTATCAATCACTGGTATTTTCTCGCCGTTTTCGTCAAGGTCATAAATCTTCTTTTGTTTTGCTCCCCATTCCCCGTTTTCAGTGAGAGGGCGCATTGTGAGTAAAACATGGATATGGAGATTGCGCTGTCCTTTGTCGTTCTCGCTGTCATGGATTGCCCAATCAGCGCACATTCCCTTGTCAACAAAATTCCTCTGCACATAATCCCTTACAACTTCCTCCGCAAGTTCATAACTCCATTCGTTGGGGAGTGACGCTTTCAACATTCTCGCAAGCTGTGATTTCTGCCCTTTCTCTGACAGTTCAACAGCGTTCCATAAGGTGGCTCGGTCTGCATATTCTTTGGGCGCATTGGGTGGGAGAGTGATTTCGCTGTGGACTAAATCTTCATGGTATTTCGGGCGGTAGGTCTGCCCGTCAAACTCGCTGACAAGAATACTCCTGCTGATATAGGACGCTTTCTCAACCGCTGACTGCCCCTTGCTCCGCTTGACTATGGAGAAACGTGTGCTTGCCTGTTTTGTGACATTACCCATACACAACACCTACATTCTGCCAACAGGGTAGTGGAGCGCATGGACAGACTTTGTGGGCAGATAAAAGCCGCACTTTGGCTTTTGTCTGAACGCAAAGTTCACTAAGGAGTAGCAAGCGCAGCTTGCGAAGGGGAATTGTCGTTTCCCCTTTTGGCTGCCGCAAGGCAGACAACGCCCTCCGCAGGAGTCCATGCAAGTGAAACTTGCCCCTCGGAGAGCGCACATACCACCTCTGGTGGTATATCTGTGCGCACCCCGTAAACGGGGTGAATACGTTATCTCGGCTTTCCAGTTCCGTTGCCCTCGTCATTCTGTACCGCCCTCGCTTTCGTTTTCGGCATTGGGGAGAGTGGTTTGTGGGGGAGCAGTTTCTCGGCTTTCCGCTTTGATTTTAGAGATAATCTGCTGACACTCCCTTGTCTGTAAGGCAACCGACAAGATACGGTTTAACTCGCCCTCGTCATAGCGGTAGCAGTCGGGGAAATACTTCACAATGATACCGCCCATGATGTACTTGTGGTGGTTCTCGGCTTTCCGTTTCTTCTCGTTCTGTTTTTTCTTTTCATTGGCTACACGCTGTTGCGCCTGTTTCAATGCCTGCAATGCTTTTTCTAAGTCCTTGCTGATTTCCTGTTTGCTCTCAATCATTTCTGATACCTCATTCTTTCTGTGCTGTGTTGATAGGTTCTGAAAATAAAAAAGGTAGCTGATTGTCTGTTAAGATAACCGCTACCTAAAGGTAAACAATATTCTGTTTTCAAAAAACAAATTTTTAATTCATCAACAACTCTTATCACAAAAATCTATATCATATCTTGTTCCATGTGAGAATAAAACACCGTCCGTCAATTCAATGCGAAGAATACAAGTATTTTCATCATCAAAATTATTGTGTCCATTGTCAATCCACTCCTTAAAAGCCTCTCTTAGTTTCTTGGCAATGTTTCTATTTTTGTCTGCGCAAAACCAACCTAAGTTTACTCCTTTTCCATGTGCAGTAAACCAGTCGCCACTAATTGCCACATATGGACTTTTTTCTATTTGTTTCATTTTATTGGAAAGTGCATATGTAATCACATAGAATGAACTATCTTCATAAAATCCATTCACATTACGGACATATGGCATTCCGTCTTGTACCGTTGCCAAAGCAATTATGCTGTCCTTGTTAAATCGCTCGTTCAGTATTTTCTTTGTTTCCAAAGTTAGTTTTTCCATTTTAATCCTCCATGTTTAATAAATACTAATTTTATCAATAATCAATTTGAAAATGGCAAGAAACATTTCTGTTTCATCAAAAAATTTTTGTTTTAGCAAAGGGTATTTGTTCATCATTTCGTCCCTAATCATAATGGAATTTTCAACTTCTGCTTTTCCATTAACTCTTATCCATTTGCGTGTGTTCACATTATAGCTTGCTATTTCAATCTGTGGATTTCCGACTAAATCAGAATAAACATTTTTCCGCTTATCTGTAGCAATATATAATGCCTTTTTATTTGAATAAATCATACCAAAAGGTCTTAATTTTGGCTGGTTATTAAATGATGTTGCCAAAAAGAAATATCCACACTCGCATATAAACTTATAGCAATTATCAATGGATACATCAATGCTGTTTTCTGCATTTTCTTGAATATCTTCATTTAACAGAAAATCAGTACTGCATTCAAATAATTTGCTTAATTTAATAAGTTTGTCCGTTTCAGGAAAACTTATATTAGTTTCCCATCTTGAAACAGACTGCCGGGATACATTTAATATTTCAGACAATTTTTCTTGTGTAATACCTTTTTTCTCACGTAGCAACGCTAATTTTTCGCCTGCTGTCATTTTCTCACCTATTATATCTTTTTATTAACAATATGTATAGCAAGTTAAGATTGCTGAATGTAAACTTTTGAGTGCTTTTCAATATTTTTGTCAAACTACCCAATGTGAATATTTTACCACAACAACACACACAATTCCATTAAATTTTGCTTAATCGCCCTTTATCGCCCTTTGCCTTATTTTTTGCAATCATCATCTGCCTTGCCCGCTCCCTCTGTTCGATGCTGACCGTTCTCGGCTTGCGGTAGCTGACGTGTGATTTCGGAAAGGAATAGGTTTTAGATATCTTGTCCTGCTCTGTCAATTTGTATATGTCGGGGAAGTCGGCAACAAGCGTGTCAAGTTTCCGCATGACCGCCTTATCCCTTGTGTAGAGGGTGGCGGTCTGTTCTCCTGCATTGTAATTGACAATCGTTTCCTGCTCATATCGTGAAAGTTTCATAGTGCCATATCCCCCTTTTCCTTGCTGTGGGTTCTGTGCTGTTTTCCCTCGGCAACTGTCAGCTTTTTTGCCTGCTCCTTTGCATTGGCTAACCTTGTCTTTATGGAATGGTCACGCTCGGTCAGTTTCCGTCTTTTGGTGGTGGCGGTCAGTTCCGCACACGTTTTTTCTGACAGGGCATTTAACTTCTTCAAAGTATCGCTTACTATTTGCTTTGTGTCACTGTCCTTTATCTGCGGAAGAATAGCGGACAGACTGGCGCACGTTTCCGCTTTGCTCTGCTCCCCAAACTGATAGATTAAGTTGATTTCATCAGCGTTAAAAGGTATCTGAAAATTTGCGCCCTCACATAAACGCTCCACGCCCACGCACTTAGGGAGATTTCCTGTCAGTTCGTAATTATCCCTTGATGTGATTGTTCCATGATTGTCGGTCTGCCTTACCTCGACTTCACACTGGCTTTTCTGCTCCAACACAAGCCACTGGTATTTGTCGCTTTCTTTGGTGAATACGGTCTGATGCGCATTAGAGTGTGTCTTGCTATGGATATATTTGTCGGTGGTGCTGTAATAGTCCAAAATCTGCTGTTCCTGCTTATTATTCATGGTCTTTGCCCTCCTGTGATATGGATTGATTGATATGATTGATTAGTTTTGGTACTGATAAATGATTTTCTTCGGCTTATTGTCGGGAGATTGGATTGCGGAATACTATTGTTGGGTGTTTCTCCACTTGTGCAAATAGGAGTTCATTTTTTACGGTAATTACCACATGAAAAAAGACTATAACCGTTGCTGTCATAGCCTTTTAAGTATTGAGGAAGTCCCTTTCTTATTTGTATTTTTTTGTCACCCCTCCGCACTATCCAACATCCGTGGCCTCCACAACTGTGTCAACCCTGTCATCGTGCATCAGTTTTTTCAGCACCTTGTACTGCGCCGCCGTGCCGCTTTTTACTTCCGTCTGCCACTGTTCCGGTATCATGGGCAGGCTCTCATAATCCCACTTTTTCCATGCGTCAGAATAGGCATCCGGCTGTGCAAGCTCCACCAGATGCCCGATGCACCATGAAACGAGATAGCCGTTCCCCTCCATGTAGCCGTCTTTCCTCCCACCAGCGCCGACCACATGGGCAATCGACTGTGCCACACTGGGCTTTTCCGTTACCACTAAAACTGCCATCATTCATCCTCCTTGTCCTCAAAAAAATCATCATCGGAACCGTCCTCCGGTTCTTCCTCCTCGTTCTCGTATTCCTCCTCATCTTCCCCATCCTCATCTTCATCTTCATCCTCGATGAAGTCCTCTTTCTTTTTACGGACTACCTTGAAATAATAAGCGCCGCCGATAAAGGCGACTGCAAGTGCGCCCATAAGGATATAGGAAACAAGAGGGTTCGGCTCTGCCTTTTCTTCCGGCTCCGGTTCCTCCGTACTTTCGGTATCTTCCGTATCTCCTGCATTTTCCTCTGCCGGTTCGGTATCCTCCGGCTGTTCCCCATTATTGTTGGGCAGTGCGCCTTCCTCTGTAGGGATTGCCGATTCCAAAGCTGCGGAGTTTTTCGGCAGGGTTTCACTGTTGTCGGAAGTTGCGTTTAACAGGTCATTTTCCGTAATCTCCGTAAGGAAGTACACCATTTCTTCCTCCCCGTCACGGTCAATGATGAGGTAGAAAACCTTGTCCGATGCCGTCTGGATTGTATAAAATTCTTTTCCCTGCTCAGACGGTTCTTTTTCTTTCTCCCCGCTTTCCTCCTTTTCCGCCGCATCCGCTTTGGCAAACTCCTGTTTCTTCTGTTCCTCCGGTGTCTGGGAAACGGTGTTCCCGTCACCGTCCGTTTTGGTATGCTCTGTGACCGTGCCTGTGGCGTTCCCCGGTTTAGCGGCTTCGGCACTCACCGGGAGCTGCTTCGCCGGATTCTCGTCGCTCTCATCGGCAGGGTCTTTGTAATACGGGTTTTTGGTCTTGTAGACTTCCGACATATTCCCGGCATTGTCCATAGCGGAAATGGTGAAATACTCATAGCCTGCGTCAAACTGCTGTAAACGGATATTTAATGTGCCGTTGGTCAGCTCCGTAAACTCATACCCATTCACATAGACCGCCTTTGCGCCGGAATCCGTGTCATGCACCTGAACACTTAACAGCCCGTCGCTGACCGCCGCATTGAGCGTGGGCTTCGTGGTGTCAAAGCACCGGACAGCCCTGCTCCGCTCATATGTATTGCCCTTCTGGTCTGTGACCTGCACATAGACCGTGCAGTTCTCCGAAATCTCCAGTTTCTTATCTTCCGTCACGTCCGTCCAGCTCCCATTCTGCCCGACTTTTGCCTGAATCTTCGCCAGTTCAAAATTCCCCGTGTGCCCCGTGTCGGACACAGAAAAAGTCACCGTTGCTCTCTCGTTGTACCACCCGCCCGGACTGTTGATATGGATCACCACATTCGGTATCTTATACTTACAATCCTTATAATCGGCGGCGCATACCGCACAGTCTTTGTCAGAATCATAGGCGCTGCATTTTTTCTCACAGGTACATTCCGGCTCAGGCACTTCATTTCCTGAAACGGTTCCGTCCTCCGATTCTCCCTCTGTGCCGCTTCCTGTCTGCTCCTCCGAATTTCCCTCCGTGCTGCCCTCTGTTTCCTGCTCTGTTGTTTCCTGATCTGCTGTTTCCTGCTCCGTAGAGTTCTCCCCTGTGGCGTTTTCTGTTTCTTCCTCAGAACCATTCTCCAAGCTGTCCTCTGCCCTCGCATCAATGGCATTGTTCCCGTTCATGGAAAACGCCGCCGCAGGCATACAGAATAAAACTGCGGATAACATAAGCGATAACACTGCCCTATAACGTAACTTCATTTTTCTGTTCATGGCTTCCTGCCTCCCTTTCTGTCTGCTGTTGCTGTAACTGTTCCTCCTGCTCCTTTTTGCGGAGCAGGCTCAATATTTCTTCCTCGCTGACTTTATTCAGCAAGATCAGGTGTTCCAGAGAGATTTTATTCTTTTCAATGAATTTCATCTTCTCCGCATCCTCTGCCATCTGCAACTGGCGCTCCAAATCCTTCTGTTTTTCCTCCAATTCCGCAAGCTGCTTCCGGACTTTGGAAAGCTCCTTTATAATCCGTTCCTTTGTCACATTTGTTCTCCTTTCTGCACTGAAAAAAAGCTTTTTTAATATCTTAAAAAGTCTTACATTTCAAGCGCTTTTGTGCTAAAATGATAAGACAGTAGAAAGTCTTGAGATTTCACTCTCATATTGTCAAACTTTATTATCATCAGACAATTATCCCTTAATTTAATCTGCCAAACGCATAAAAATGGCTCTGCCAGTAGGAAGAGTTGATGTTTGCGTAACTGATTGGATCTCCGCAATGGATCATCGTTCCATTCCCACAGTAAATCCCCACATGGCTCACCGCCCCGGCTGAATTATAAGTGCCTGTGAAAAAGATAATGTCACCCGCTTTTGCATCCGCTGCTGAAACCGGAGTACACTGGTCATAAATGCCCTGTGCCGTAGTCCGTGGCAGGTTATGCACCCCGCTGTTGGTGAATACCCAGCAGACAAAACCGGAACAGTCGAAACTTGTGGACGGGCTTGAGCCGCCCCATACATACGGATAGCCTAAATATCTTGCGGCTTCCTCCATAAGCGCCTGTACGGTTGCGTCATCATAGGAATCCGGCGGTATGGCATTCCCCCCGCCGCTGCCCGGCGCACCTGCTTCTCCGTAAAGCGTTCCCTCCCCTGCCTCAAAATAAAATAACGGGTTATAATACTCCCCGTTATACTGGCATTCGATATGCAGGTGGCTTCCGGAGCTGCTCCCCGTGTTCCCCGTTGTGCCTATGGTATCCCCATGTTTCACAGTCTGCCCCGCACTGACGCTTAGCGTGTCCATGTGGGCATACTTGGTACAGTAGTCGTTACTGTCCTCGATCACGATATAATTCCCGTAATAGCTGTCATAGGCAGCGGCTGTGACCGTTCCGTCCATCGCCGCAAGGACGGTGGTTCCTGTCGGCACTGCTATGTCCACGCCCCGGTGGAGCTGCTTGGCTCCGGTCACCGGATTGATGCGGTAGCCGTAATAGCTGCTCACATAATTGTACCAATACAGATTTAACGGCGTATAAAACTGCTGTGTCAACCCGTGCGTTTCATTATAGAGCGCATAGATTTCTTTCTGCTCGCTGTCCATATGCCCGGCAGCCACCACGTTTAAATTTTTAGCGGTCAGCGTGACCTCCAGTATGGTTACGGTGTATTCTTCTTCCTCCTCGTACTCATATTCCTCCTCGGTTTCCTCCCCCGTCACCGGGTCTGTGACGGTGTGTGTGCCTGTCTTGGTTACTGTCCTTGTCCTCGTTTCCGTTGTCGGGTTTAAGGTCAGCTCATACATTTCGTCAAAAAGGCTTTCAATCTCGCCCTGCACGTCCGCCGCCGTAAATTCCGTATGGACTGCGGAGAGGTAACTGATGAGCGCAAACGGGTCATGCCCGATTGGAGCAAGGTTATAGCGGTATTCGTCATAGTCCGGGTAATCCGTTTCTATGGAATCGATCTCTTTCTGCAATTCCATTTCCAGCTCCGAAAATGCTAAATCCGCAGCGTCAATCTCTGCCGGGGCGCTCATATAGCTTCCTGCCAGCGTAGCGCTCATCCCCTGTGAGAACATCGCCCCGCAGGACGATACGGAAGTCATGATCATAATGAGCAGGAGCGCAAACGCCCCGACTGCAACAAGGAAGGAAGCGTGTTTTGCCGCTATCTCCTGCACTTTCTTCGCTACGGTTGTGGTGAAACTGGCGGATTTTACAGCCGCTTCCTTTGTATTTTTCGCCGCCTGCCCCGCCCGCTTTGCCTTTGCGTACTCACGCTTGATGCGCCGTTTCTGTAACCGTTTCTGGAGCTGCTTCTTTAAGGTCTTTTCCTGCATTTCCGGGTTTTCTTCCAGGAACTTTTGGTAGCGGAAATTGACTTCCTTTTTAAACTGCTTTTTCTCCAGCTTCGCCACTTTCCCACGCTGCCGCTGCTCCTTGTTCTTATAATGCCGCTTCACAAAGCGGTAGGCATCCTCGGCCCTCTGCTCCGTCTTGTGTGCGCCCTCCACGCCGGAGTTTTCTTTCTCCACCTCGGCAACCTTGCCGTGCGCAATGTTTGTAAATTCCGATCCGGTTCTGCCCGCCATCCGCTTTACTGGATTGTCCGCCTTGAAAGGTTTCTCCTTTACCACAGCAGTCAGCATATACTTTGCCCTGCCCGTTTTTTCGTCAAAGACACGCTCTAAGGAATATTCCTTTTTCTTCGGCAGCTTCTTCCTTGCGGCTTGTGTCTTTCTTCCGGCTTTCTCCGCTTTCTTTTGCAGCTTTTCTAATTTCTTGCTGCTCTGAAATTCCGGTTCTGCGCCATCGGTAAAGGAATTGTTTTCCGTAAAGGTGTTATCCTTCGTCTGGAAGTCACGCCCGGAATCACTTTTTTTCGTGCGTTCCCTGTCCTGATGTTCCCGCCTGCGGTATCTGCCCTTTTTTTCGCTTTGGTGGTAGGTGTCCCTGCGGCGGTAATCGTCCTTAAATTCCTTTGTATCTCCAGTCTGTTCACCGCCGCCCTGCTCCGTAAAAGCGTTCTGCTCCTGGGAAAAACCGCTTTCTTTCTTGCCGTCTGCATTATCACAGTCAAACTTCTCTTTCTGCCCGGTAAAGCTATTTTCCTTTTGAAACTGCCCCTGCTGTCTGCGTTTTTCCTGACTGGACTTTGCTTTCTGCCCCGCTGTTTTCCGTGTGTCACTATGAAAACTGCTGTGGTTCTCCCACATATCGGCATTGCCTGATCTGCCTCCCGGCTTCAAGCCATCCCGCCTTGCAGAATTATTGGCATCGTGTTCAAAAGGTTTCGGCTGCTGAGGCTTCTGGACATTATGTCCAGAAGTGGTATCTGCATCCCTCGGCTGGTGTGCGCCAGGCTGCTTTTGTTTTGCCCTTTTTGCGACAGTATCTCCCTTTGCGGAACTGCCGTCAGCAAAAGTATTTTTATCCCTCGCAAACGCAGCCGGCTGTTTTTTCTTTTTTTCTGTCATTAACATTCCTCCATGATTCTCTTAATTGCGGTCTGATGATATTCACTGTTAATCTCCGCACCTAAAAAATCCCTTTTTGTCCTGATTGCCGCAATCGCTGTGCTTCCTGTTCCCATAAAACCATCAAAAATCAATTCCCCCGGCAGGCTTGAAATCTGTATCAGCCATGACAGAAGTTCCACATTTTTGATTGTCGGGTGGTATATCTGGTTTTTCTTCTGCCATGTGGAATTATAGGTGGCTTTTGGATATTCCTCCCCAAACCAGCAGGAATTGAATCTCGTTTTATATCTTTTGCTTAGTTCCCTTCCCCTGTGGAATTGCTTTCCCTCTTTCTTTTTATTTTCCAGTAATGTGGTATGGTTAAAAATACGCCTTCCTTTTTGGCAAAAGATAATCCATTCAGAATTGTTTGCGTAACTTCCCTGCAGATCTCCAATCCCTCCAACTGTTCCCTTTTCAATCACCATGCAGTTTTTTATATGAAATCCCGCATTTTTCAGGCACTCATAATGATACGAGTAGCAGTCAAAACGTGTAAAAAAATAAGCATGGGCATTTTCCGCTAAAATACGGTAGCTTTCCCTTGCGAATTTCTCATAGTCCATTCCGCAATCCCCCGCTAAAATCTCATGCCGTTTTCTTGTAAAGTTGTTTTGGTAGGAAATTCCATAGGGAGGGTCAGTCAGTATCATGGATACTGCACTGTCCGCAAGATGCCGCATCAAATCCATACAGTCCATGCAGTAAATGTAATTCTGCAGTTTTATTTCTTTATCCGTGGCTCATTTCTCCCCTTTCATTTTTCTATAACCGCCTGGCTCATAATCCTTAAAATCTTTCACGGAGTAGAACAGCCATTTGTTATTTACCCATCTCTGCATCCTCCGTGTTTCCTCCGGCGCAGTTGGCTTTTCATACACCATTACATACGGGTCATACCCCATATCACGCAAAGTATAGATACGGTATAAATCCTGTTCATGGGTGCTGCCGTAGTTGGTAAGGACGTAGACACGCCTTTTCCGCTTGTCCTTTACTGTTGTCAGTTCTAAAAACTTCTTGAAATACGGTATCAGGTCATCTTCCGGGTTATCCCATGCGAAATGCAGCATTTTTGTATGGATTTTATTCAATAACGCCACCTTTTCCGGCGTAACCAGCCGTACATCCAGCCCCTGCGTAAAGTCCACCTCCGCCCCGCTGTCCGCAAGCTGCCCTAAAAGCCTCTCCCAATCCGGGCAGGCTAAAATATTGGCGTCAAGGAGCTTGATCTCTTTTTCGCCGCCCCAAAATTCATCCAGGTCAGCTACCGCAACCGTCTTTCTGCCCTCCTTCTCCCCCACAATGCAGAACCCGCACCCACGGGGGCATCCTCTGGAAAGGAAGCCGTAGGCTGTGCCTGCAAACTGCGGGTACAGCCCATAGTCCGGGTGCGTATGCTCCACAATATCCGGCAGCTTAGGAACTGTGCAAAAATAAATTTACTGTTTTGGCAATATATGGTATAATGGTCATACGGAGGTATGACCATGGAAGAACGAATTCGTATTATGCTGCCATTACTTGATGAGAGGCAGCGGCGCATATTTCTTGCTGCGGAAGCAAAAACATACGGAAGGGGCGGAATCTCCACCGTGAGCAGGCTAAGCGGTGTTGCCCCTTACACCATAAGGCAGGGGCTTAAAGAGATTGACAGCGGCGAGCCGATTGAGCGGAAGGAAAAAATGCGGCTCCAGGGGGCTGGCCGGAAAAAACTCCAGGACAACATCCCAGATATCGAAAGGCATATACAGGAAATTGTGGACGGCAGTACCTATGGAGACCCCCAAAAAGTACTGTCTTATACGACCCTCAGCCTGCGGAAGATCCAGGATATCCTTGCCGAAAAATTTCATATAGACATCAGCTTCCGCTCTGTCAGCAGCATTCTGGAAAAACTGGGGTACAGCAAACAGGCAAACCAGAAAATGCTCCAGGTTGGCGAACCCCATCCTGACAGGAATGAGCAGTTTGAATTCATAAACAGCAAAGCTGCCGATTTTCTTGAAAAGGGGCTGCCAGTGATTTCTGTCGATGCAAAGAAAAAGGAGAATATCGGCAATTTCAAGAACAACGGAGAGGAATACAGAAAAACAAAGGATCCACGTAAGGTTCTGGACCATGACTTCCCAATCCCGGAACTCGGCAAGGTTGCCCCCTACGGCGTATACGTATTGAATGACAACACAGGATTTGTCAACCTTGGCACTGACCATGATACTGCAGAATTTGCTGCGGAAAGCATACTCCGCTGGTGGACATGTATAGGGAGCCGGACTTTTCCGGAAGCAGACAGGATCTACATCAACTGTGACAATGGGGGAAGCAATGGCAGCCGTCTGCATCTTTGGAAATATGAGCTGCAGCAGCTTGCAGATTATACCGGCCTTGAGATCCATGTATCACATTTTCCGCCTGGCACATCAAAGTGGAATAAGATAGAGCACCGGCTTTTCTGCTATATAACGAAAACCTGGCAGGGTCAGCCGCTGGTTGATATAGAAACTGTCGTGAATCTGATATCAGGAACTACTACTGCCAAAGGCCTGAAAGTAAAATGTCAGGTCGATACAAACAAATACGAACTGAAACGTAAGGTCACAGATGAAGAATTTACAAAAATACAATTGTTTCCCTGTGAGATTTTGGGAAACTGGAACTATGTAATCAAACCCAGAAGGTAATTGTCAATGGATGAAAGTGTAAATTTATTTTTGCACAATTCCTTATTGTCAAGACCATACCCTGTGCCGCCTTTTATGACATGGTAAGCCTTTACGCTCCCCGCATAATCTTTGGAATAAGTGTCTGTAAACACCCTGCTCATATAAACAAGGTCATAATGCTTTTTATCATCGTACCATTCCACCGTATCGCCCCTTGCCTTATGGTAAGCGGACAGCTTCATCAGGCACAGGTTGGGGAAACGGTGTCCGTCCACGTCAATCAACCCGATTTTCACTCTTTTTCCCCCTGTTTCACGCTTTCCTCCGGTTTTGTGTTCATCACCCTGAATGTCTTTGTGTCGGACGGGTACTTATCCACGAATGGGATTACCACGTTGTCAAACAGGATAAGCCCGCTTCCCGGCTCGGAGTTGGTCACATGGGCAAGCTGCTTCTCCGACAGCCCCAACTTGTCGGCAAGTATCGCCTGGTCTTTTGCATTCTGGTTCAGCAGGTAGACAAAATCGGAGTTACCGAGTATCCCCTCGATTTCCTCCGATTTCAAAAAATCGCCCACGTTCTGCGTCAATCCTGTAGGTATGCCGCCCCATTTCCGGAACCTTTTCCAGATCTCCACGGAATAGATTGCTGTCTGCCTTTCCTTTAAAAGCAAATGGAATTCATCACAATAGTACCTTGTGGCGATCTTCCTCTCCCGGTTCTGCGATACCCTGTTCCAGACCGCATCCTGCACGATCAGCATCCCAAGCTCTTTGAGCTGGTTTCCCAAATCCCTGATGTCAAAGCACATGATACGGTTCTGGGAATCCACGTTTGTGCGGTGGTTGAAATAATTCTGAGAGCCATGCACATACAGCACAAGGCTGTTGGCGATCCGCACCGCCTTTTTCTTCGCTTCCTGCCGTAATTCCGGCGCAACGTCCTTCGGCTCATACTTTAACAGGGCGTTATATAAATCTTCCAGTATGGGCATATTCTCCGGCATGGGATTTTCAAAATAATCATCATAGATATGCTTGATGCAGGTGTCGATGATGCCCTTTTCGTCATTCTCCAGACCGTTTTTCCCTCCGGCGATCAGATCACACAGGGTAATGATAAAATCCGATTTCAGCTTTAACGCTTCCCGGTCATTCTTATGGGAAAGCTGGATATCCATCGGATTCAGATAGTCTTTTGAATTGGTGGCAAGCCTTACCACCTGCCCGTTCAGAGCGCCTACAAGGGCAAAATACTCTCCTTCCGGGTCACAGACAATAATATCGTCCTCCGTCATAAGGAAACAGGATAAAATCTCCCTCTTTGCGGAAAAGGACTTCCCGGAGCCGGGTGTGCCGAGGATTACCCCGTTGGGTGTCCGCAGCTTTTTCCGGTCTGCCATGATCATGTTGTTGCTGAGTGCGTTCAGGCCATAGTAGATTGCCGGGGCAGGCATGAAAAGCTCCTGCGTACAGAACGGAACCAAAATCGCCGTACTTTTTGTAGTCAGCACACGCTCAATCCCCGTATCGTTGCAGCCAATGGGCGCACTCGCCATCAACCCCTGCTCCTGTAAATACTGCAAGCACCGCAGGTTGCAGTTCGCCTGCTGGATAATGCCTGACACCCGCTGCGTGATGTTCTCTAACGCCCGCTTGCTCCTGCCATAGCAGGTAATGAGGAAAGTCACTTTGAGAATTTTCTGGTTGCTGGTGTTCAGATCGTCAAGCAGTTCCAAAGTGTCTTTTTCGTAAGTGATAATGTCCGTGGGCAGTATATCCATGTCATAACCGGAGCGTACTGCCTTCTTCTGTTCCTCGATCTTCATTTTCTGGATATTGGTGAGCGCCCCTTTTAACATCTTGATTGCCTTTACCGGATCCATCGTCTGCATATGGAGCGTGATCGTCAGGTTATCATCAATGTCAAGGAGCTTCTTTAACAGCTCGTCATTGAACCTGGGCGCAATGATGTCGAGATAATGGACGCTCCCGTACATCCTCCCCGACTTAAAGCGGCTTGGGTAACGGAAGTCAAACCCCGGAGGAGCTATGTAGTCCTTTACGCTCTTTCCCGACTCCGACAGTTCCTTAAAAGAAAAACGGAAAGGCTCCATTGTGTCCTGTTTGAAATACTCATGCAGGACACGCAGGCGCTCCTTCCCGTCAAGGCTTCTGGCATGGGTGCCGAGGTTTAGGAAATTCTTTATAACATCGGCTTCTATGCTGCCCAGTTTCGCCTTTGCCTCCTTGTACCCCTTACACTCAATGCCAAAAATAAGGTATTTTGATTTAATAATCCCGTTATTCCCCTTTGCCGCCTGTTTCTTCAACATCTCCGTGTATTCCTCACGAATGTCGTCAAAATCATCGCCCTGCAGAGGAATGTCAAACTGGTCTATCAGCGTCTGCTCGTTGACCTGCCTGTTGAACAAAAACAGCTCAAACCGTATGGACGGGTCAAAGTAATTGATGAGCCTGCTGTACTGCTCTAAAATCTCGCCCTGATCCTCTATCTCCAAAAGGTCATAGTTGATGTCAAAAAACTCGACCATCTTTGTGTAACAGCCGGAAGCCACCTGGCAGATGCCGTCACGGTACATCTTTTTGAATGTGATTGTTTTCTGCGCCGTGTCCGGCTTTTCCTGTTTTCTGTCATTCCCGGCAAGGGTGTTTTTTAGCTCCCGTAACCGTTTCTTCTCTGAAAAATTAAGCCCCGTTTTTGGCGTGGCTTTGCTGCCCTGCGGCTTTTTCTTCAAGATAACGCACCTCCTTCTTTAATTTCTCCCGTTCCTCCAACTGCTTGTAGAGGTTTTCCGATTTATAAGGGCGAATCCCCGGCGTGAGCAGCTTCTGCCGTACCATGAAGTACAGAATCTTCTCTGCCGGGAACCCGTCTTTTTCATACATTGCCAAAAAGAAAAACGGCAGCATGAGCGCTACCATGATGAGCGCCGAAGCCTGTGTTCCCAATACGCCTTTTGTCACAAGGTAAAAAGGGATTCCCACAGCCGCTGCGCCGCCGAAGCAGATAAGCTGGCGTTTGGTAAGGTTCATCGCCACCTTTGTCTTGATGCCGCTTAAATTTTTTGGCACTGCTACCGATATTGCCATAAGCATTCTGGCCGGAAATGATTTCATTCCGGCATTTCCTCCTTCCTGCTGTTATTAAAATTCCGGTCTGGCTAATGGGCATTCAGCACACTTTTACTGAGCGAACCTGTCTTGAACAGGCTGAAGCAAAGGATAACGGTATATGCCGCCACCGACCAGAGCGCCGTGTGCAGGTTGCCCGCCACCGCAACACTGGCAACGAGTACCGAATAGATGCCCACGCAGACCATAATGAAAAATCCCTGAAACGCAAGGGCGCAAAGCCCTTTGATATAATTGTTGCCGATGCTGCCCCATTCCCGGTTGCTCAAAGTGGCAAAGGGAACCGGAGCCACTGAAATATAAAGGTATATCTCTATCATGCGCCCATATAAAACGACGGTGATGAGGACGGACATGATTTTCATACACAAGCTGACGATCATGGTTTCTATCCCAAGCCCGATCAGTTCGCCAATGCCCATAGTGGAAAGCTGGTTGTTGAACATGGTGGTAAGCGTGGACGTCACGTCAATGCTCGTGGAGCCTGATATGACGCCCGCCGCATTGGTCACGATATGGTTGCCCACATCGAAAACCGCCATCGTGATGTCAAAAGTCTTGCTGAGTAACATCACGGCGATACACGCTTTCACGAGGTAGCGGAAAAAGAACTCGCTCCCTACCTCGTGCATATTGTTTTTGTCCATTACCATTGTTATCAGTTCATAACACAGGATTGCGCTGATGATAAGCCCCGCTATGGGTATCATGACATTCTCTGAAAGGTTCCGGATCATGGAAAAAATACTCCCATTCCATGCGCTGGGTGTCTGCCCGACTTCCCCGGCAATCTCGCCCACTTTTGTATTCACGTCCGTGAACATCGTGCCGAGGTTGTCAAGCACCCACCCTTGCAGCATTTCCTTTATAAATTCAGTGATTTTGTCAATGATCGCACCCATGAATTATGAGAACAGTGTTGTAAGCTGTGGAATCACCGTCTGCGCCACAATTACAATACCGCCGCCCGCCATCAACTGTGTTATCCCCAATTAGTAGGAACAATACAGCTTTCTGGCGGGCGGCGGCACGTCAAGAAATATATATGGAGTTTTTAAGAATCCCCCGGAGCGAGGGAGCGGTCAGCCTGTGACCTGCTCCACTTCCGGTATGGGTTTGAGATTAAAATGAATTTCGATAGAAATGTGTCTTGTTTTGTCGCTGTCTATGGTTTCATGGACAACGATTTCTTTAATCAGGCGGTTCAGGGTGGGAGCGTCCAGCTCGGTGATATCCCGGTACTCCTGTATGGATTCCACCCACTGCCTTGCGTCCACGGCAAGCCGGATTTCATCGGCAAGGCGTTTCCGTCCTTCCTCAACCTTGGTTTTTAATTCTGCCTGTTCCTTCTGCGTCTTTTCCAGCAGGAGATCGAAGTTTTCCTCTGTGATTCGTCCGGCTACCATGTCCTCATAAAGCCGTAATACCATCTTTTCCAGCACTTCAATCCGTTCTTCGTCTTTGGCAAGGGTGCGTTCCATCGCTTCCCGCTGGTCTTTCTGCTCGGCCTGGCAGGTGTCGGTCAGCCGTCCGGCCACCGCTTCGCTGTCGGTCAGGGCAGCGGCGGCGCACTCCCGGATTTTGTTCAGCACAAGGGCATAGAGGGTGTCAAACTCAACCCGGTGCTGTGTGCAGTGCTGCTTCCCGTAGGCATTGTAGGTCTTGCAGGAGTAAATCTGCTGTGGGTGCTTTGCGTTGGTGTAGCGGATGGTCAGCGACTTCCCGCATTCGCCGCATTTGAGCAGCCCTGCAAAGATACTCGGCTCCCCGGACTTGCCCGGTCGCTGGCGGGATTTCAGCTTTTCCTGCACGATGGCGAAGCTCTTTTTGTCTACCAGCGGCTCATGCGTCCCCTCCACCACAATCCAGTCCTCCGGCTTCTTGTCCCGGATCGTGCCGATTTTAAAGCGGTACTCGGTCTTTTGGGAAGCGATTGCGCCGGTGTAGACGGGGTTCATCAGGATTTCCTTAATCACGGAGAAGTCCCAGACGTACCGCCCGTTCTCCGGGTCTTTCTTTTCCCATTTGGTATGGATGTTCCGGTGTCCCCGCTTCCGGTTCCACCATGTGGGGCAGGGGTGCTTCCCTTCCTCCAGCCTGCGCCGGATGTAGTTGGGGCCGTGCCCGTCCAGCGCATACCCGAAAATCTGCCGGACAACCGGGGCGGTTTCCTCGTCCACCAGCAGGCGGTTTTTATCCTCCGGGTCTTTCCGGTAGCCGAAGGGGGCAAGGCAGCCGGTGAACTGGCCTTTCTGCGCCTTCAGCACATAGGAAGAATGGACTTTCTTGGAAATATCCTTGCTGTACATCTCATTCAGGATGTTTTTGAAGGGCGCAATGTCGTTGTTGTCCCGCATGGTGTCGATACCGTCATTCATGGCGATGTAGCGCACGCCGTTCCTTGGGAAGAAGTCCTCGATAAGCTGCCCGGTCTGCAAGTAGTTCCGTCCTAACCTTGATAAATCCTTCGTAATGACAAGGTTTATCTGCTTCCGCTCAATGGCTTTCAACATCCGTTTCAGGTCGGGGCGTTCCATGTTCAGGCCGGTGAAGCCGTCGTCCTGATAGACTGCCGTAACCTCCCATCCCTGCTTCTCGCAGAACTTTTCCAGCATATCTCGCTGGTTCTCGATACTGGCGCTCGTCCCGTCAAGGTCATCGTCTTTGGACAGCCTGCAATAGATAGCTGCCCGGAATCCCCCGGCAAGTGCCGTTCCAATCACATCATAATCAATTCCGTTCATCATAACCGTTTACCCGTACAATCCAGACGGAACACGGTCACTGTGAACCTCGTCTTTATTATACCCTATTTCTTGTGCTTTAGCAAGATATTCTTTATCTGTTTTTCTGCTGTGTTTCTGTGCGATAAGGCTCACGAAAACGTCCGTAGCGTCCAGCTCGCCGTCAAATACTGTGGTGACATGAATCTCTGTTTTATTTTTCGCCATAGGCAGTTGTCCTCCATACATGAAAAGGCCAGACAGGGAAGCGGCAACGAAGTCCGGCAACGGGCTTCAAAAAACCATGAAACTAATCCTTGTCTGGCGGTTGGGTTATTTTATACTTTTTCTTTTATTTTTCTGTTGCTTTGGTTGTTAAAGGGGAGAAAAGCCGATAGTTACGGGATTTTCCCCGGCAACCGGCTCGGCAACGGGATAGCAACGAAGTGTGCAACGGGCTGTCCCTGACCGGATTTTTTCAGAATGGAAGCTCCATCTGTTCCGGCACTGGCTGGAATCCGTCAGGGGTTTTTTCAGCCCCGTTGCCGGTGTCCGTTGCCGCCTGCCCCCGTTCCCATCCCTTCTGCCTGCCGTACCCGGCGAACATCCGGGGATTGGAAAAATACTTCCAGCCGGTGACGCACTGGTTCATAATCTCGTTGATTTCCCGTATCTCCCATTGTTTCGGCTCGTCAAAGGCATGGTTCAGGGCTTCCCTGTAGAGCTGCTTGGAGCAGATGGTATCGCCGGGGTAGCTGTCAAGGAAAGCCTGAATCATCCCGGCTTTGGTGTCCTCCGGCATAAAGTCCCGCTGGTGTTCTTTTAGATAGCGCACCATTTCCGGGCTGAATGTCAGCTTCCATCTGCCGCTTTTGTAAATCTCCATCGCTTCCGCCCATACCTGGCTTAAATAGGCTCTGGAAGCGGCTTCGTCCTCTAAGATATGGATTTGCGCCTGTTCCGGACATACCTGTATGGGAATAAAACGGCGGTTGCCGGAGCGGTCAAGGGGCAGGAAGTCAAGGGCATTGGACGTGCCGCCAAACACGCACTGCCTTGGGCGGTCTGCCGGGTGGGTTTCGTAGGGTATCTTGTAAACCTCCTTCTGGCGGCTCAAAAATGACTTGATTTCCTCTATGCTCCTTGCGTTTGCGGTGGCAATCATCTCCGACATCTCGATTATCCAGTGGCCTTGCAGCTTGCGGTATACGTTGTCGTCGTCCAGCTTCCGTAAATCATCGGAGAACCACTCGTCTTTGACCGCCAGCAGGCGGAAGAAGGTGGACTTCCCGGCTCCCTGACCTCCCACAAGGCAGAGCATGACCTCGAATTTACATCCGGGGGAAAATGCCCGGTGGATGGCTCCCAATAAGAACAGGCGCAGGGCTTCATAGGTGTACTGGTCGGTGGCTGCTCCTAAAAAGTGTCGCAGGCAGGAGCGTATCCGTTCAGTTCCGTCCCATGTCAGGCTGTTTAAATACTCCCGGACAGGGTGGTAGCTGTTCTCATCGGCGGCAAGGCTGGCGGCGTCCTGTATCTTCTTCTCGCTTGTCAGGCCGTAGGTTTTTTCCAGATACAGCCGGATATATTTCATGTCCGTGTCAGTCATGGGGCTTCCGGTGGTTCTTTTGTATCCAATAGGCTTTAATATATCGGTGCGGTCGGTCAGCAGGTTGTAGGCAACCGCCCCGGACAGGAGCGGGTCGCGCTGGAACACGGTCAGGCAGTTGCTCATGCTGTTGCGGAAGCCGCCTTTCTCTGTGGTTTCCAGCATGGACTTGACCTCCTCAACGCTCCGGGGCGGCTCTGTGCTGTCTGCCATGTTCGTTATTTCCTGCCGTATCTCTGGCGGTAAGCTCTGCCATTCGTCTTTCAAGATTCCTCACTTCCTTTCCGCAGTCTATGATAAGCGCTGCCCGCTCCGGAAGCTCCCCGGACAGGAGTACGTCCATTAAATATTCCAGACGGCTCATGTTCTGCAGGGCTTCCGTAAAACGGGGGTTCCATGCTTCGTCCGGTTGACGTGGGGCATATTCCTCCTTCCAGCGGCGCAGGAGATGGTAATAGTCAGACAGCACACGGAAACAGTGCCGCTCCATGCGCTTAAATTTCTGTTCCTCGGTTTCCCTCCGCAGGCATGGACGGATAGGCTGCTTCCCGGCGTTCCTCCCGTCCTCATAGGGGATGGAGAAGTCCTGCGCCAGCATGAGGGCGGCTTCCCTGCTCCCGATGCCGTGGAGCCGGGAAACAAAGTCGATCACGTCCCCGGTGGCTCCGCATCCGAAGCAGAAGAAGCGGCGGTCGGTCTTCATGCTTGGGTTTTTGTCGTTGTGGAACGGGCAGACGCACATCCCGTTCCGGTTTACTTTGATTCCATAACGCTCCGCAGCCTGCCTTGTGGTGACGGACTGTTTCACGGCTTCAAATACGTTCAATAGGCGTTCCCTCCTGATAATCCCAACGTGAGCGACACAATGTCGCCCACGTTGTCTGTAAATCCATTTTGTTGCAAAGAAAAAGGCACTTGCCTGCGGTTTCCAATCACAAAACAAGTGCCTGTTTAAAGTTCCATATTCTGTTGTTTCTGTGTCCGGCTCGGCTTCTGTTTCCCTGCCTGCTCCTGCCGGATGCGTTCCTGCCGCCCTTTCAGGCTCTCCTGTACGGACGGCTTCTTTCCCGGCTCGGCGGTCTGGCGGTACTGTTCGGGCGGCAATACCTGATTGAGCCAGTGGCGCACGTCACGGAGTACCTTCACATCTGCCTGAACCGCTTCCAGTTCCTTCCTCTGTCCGGGCAGGGCGGCGGCAAGCTGTTCCCGTTCGGATTCCAAATCTTTACGGGAGTAGGAATTGCCTTTCAGGTTGGCTTTCAAATACCGGATAGCGGCATTGTAAGCGTCCAGTTCCTCCTTGTGGCTCTCCGCAAACTTCTCCTTTTTCTTCTTCCAGCCGATGGCGGTATACTCCGCATGGACTGGCTTGTTCGCTTCATATTTGTCAATATAGGACAGCATGGTGTTGATGGCTTTGATACGCTTCTCGCTTTTTTTCATGCTCCCCATGACAGAAACTGCAGTATTGCTGATTTCATCCAGCCGGGCGTCAAGGCTCTCCACGGTGGAGATTCCCTTTTTCCGCAGGAAATCCATAGCCGCCTGCACTTTATTGTAGTCGGCAACGGTTCCTTTCAGCTTCCCTCTGGAAGTCCAGCCGGCACGTTCCCCACTCCGCAGTTCCAGATACCGGAATAGCAGCTCCGGGAGTGTCGGCTCCTTGGCCTGTTCCAACACTTCCAGCAGCACGGCCTTTTTCTCTTTCAGGTCGGCAATCCAGCCTTTTAAGTGGCGCACCATCTGGCGGATGGACTGCATGAGGGAGTTGGCGGATTTGATGTCCCGGTTCAGGTTGCCGATGTTGGTCTGGATTCCCTTCTTCTCCATCTGACAGACGGCAGGCCCCATGTGGACGGTGGGGATTTTATCAATCCCCTGTCGGGCATAGGAGCGCAGGTCAAGCCGTTCCGGGCGGCTGTTGGCTTCCAGATAGCGGTTGGCCGTGTCCGCCCATCCCTGCCGCCAGATTTCAGCGTATTTCCGGTCGTTCCAATCTACGGTGTTCTCCTTGTGGCTTTTCCATCTGCCGGACGGGAGCCGGATGCGTTCCCCATTCTCATCAAGGTCATATACTTTTCGGCTCTTGGGGAGCCATTTCCCTTTTTCGTCCATCGCCCGCATGGTGAGCAGGATATGGGCGTGGGGGTTGCCGTCCCCTTTGTCGTGGATGGCAAAGTCGGCAATCATTCCCTTGGAAACAAAAAACTCCCGGCAGTAGTCACGGATAAGGTCGGCATACTGTTCCGGCGGGATTTCCCTTGGGATGGCAAGCACAAACCTCCGGGCAAGCTGGGAGTTCCATTGTTTTTCCTGCGCTTCGGCAGAGTTCCATAGGGTGTTGCGGTCTGCAAACTCCGGCGGCACATGGGGCGGGAGCAGGATTTCTTTGTGGGTGACTTCGTTCTTGTAGGGATAATACTTCTGTTCTTGGTCATATTCAGAGAACAGCTTCTCGCCGCTCTGGTAGGCGGCGGCAGAAACAGCGGATTCATTGCTGCTCCGCTTGATGATGGTGATTTTACAGTGCGGGCATGGCAAGTGTGCGCCCTCCTTTCTCCCGGATTCCGGGCATGAAAAAAGCAGGATAACTTTTTCAGTTTCCTGCTTGGGTGTGCCGCTGGTGGGCGGCGGGTATTTAGTTGTCAGATTGGTTAGCAGCCTGATAGATGAGAAACAGCCTTTTAAGTTTTTTGTATCTCTTTTATTGCTTTTTGAATATCCTTATAAACTAATGGCTGCATACTATCTTCATAAACAGATGTATTTGCCTTATGGAGTGCGGAAAGAATATCATCCTTCAATTCGGGCTTATCTTTTGCAATAACAGGCAATAGTTTGATACATTGTCGTGCTGTAATGGGTTTGATGTCTGTTATGTGTTTCAAATATTTATCAATGATTTCATCAATCTTATAATCTTTATCCCATTTTGCATTACAGGCAATCAATGTAAGCCCTCTCGTGCGGATATAAGAATTGTCGCTGTCAAGCATATCGCTTAACCTATCCATGTAAGGATAAACGCAATCCGTTTTTTTGCTTTCTTTCTGTAATTCTTGTAATGCTTTGTAAGCAACACTATTGTTTTTATCGAACAATAATTCAAATGTTTCTGCTATATTAACTGACATGGTATTCTCCCTTACAAACCTGAATTTTTATCTCTCAATTCTATAAATGTAGCAGGCTTCATTTTGTTTCGTTATAATATTTGTTTAATATTTGGGCTAAAAGTAGAGGATTTTCTTCATTTACAACGTGTCCGGTGTTTTCGATGATTTCTAATTTTGCATTTTGAATATTTTGGTGGAAATAATACGCAGATTTAATGTTGGCGCTATCTTTTTTTCCGCAAATCAAAAGAGTAGGACATTTTATACTGTTAATGCTGTCACTGAAATCCAATGCTCTCATGGAGTTTCCCAAAATGAAAGTGTCTTTTTTATTAAACGCCATATTTTCAAACATTGATCTGGGTAAAAGTCTAAAAATGATATTTTGAATGCCAAATATTACCCTGGGAATTTTATGAGGAGTACCAATCAAAACAAGTGATTTCACTTTATCGGGGAAATCCAATGTGTAATGTAATGCTAATATTCCCCCTAACGAAATGCCGCACAAGTTTATTTGTCCGTCATTATTATTACAATATTCTTTGAATGAAGAATATAAATTTTTATAACAAGCTTCCTTGCCATTAAGAATTGTAGATAGGTCTGGACACAAGATATCTCTATTGTCTTCCATATGTGAAATTGTTTCATTCCAACTTGTTGATTTATGGCCCGAACCGTGTATAAAAATAGTCTTCATCAATTTTTCCTTTCAAATTTCGATTTTTCACTGGCTTCATTATACGCTATCCTGTCAAAAAAGTATAGCTGGATTTCGGAAAACTTGTTGGACAGGAGCAGCTTGCAGTGTAAGATAATTCCGGGCGGCAAGTCCGCAAAGGGGTAGCTGGCGGAGCCAGCGCAGAGGAAGGGTAGCGTCCCCTGTGATGATTGGAGCAGATTGAAAATCTACGGAAATCATCCGCTGTCCGCAGGACGCTCCCGGCAGGGCGCAATGCATCACTTTCCTAAGTGGTGTATAATTGCGCCCTCTTTCAGAGGGGGATTTTCCAGCTTTTCACTTTGGAAGCCAAAATTGCAAGCGGAATATCCGGCAGTCGGGAATCAGCCGTACCAATTGTGCCATAGGCGGCATAAATCAGAACGCGCCCGGCGCGTTCTGATTTTTCCACACATGAAAAGCCGCCAACGTGAGTGCGCCCGGCTCGTCCACGTTAGAACTTCCCTGCAAAAATCAAGGCGCGCCCGGCGCACTTTGATTCTGGAACAGGCTTTTTTATCGCTCCTGCTGTCGGGGCTTTTTGTCAGGATAGAGCTTCCCAGCAGCAACGGCGGCATGGCTTTTTATCTTAATTTCCCCCTCCTGTTCACTGCGCTTTGCGTTCCGGTAGCCTTCATCGGAGAGGTAGAAGCGGAACCGCTCCCCCTTAAAACCGACAAAGCAATCCTTCTGTACTTCCAGCGTAATCATGTGCCGGGTTTCCGGATGGAACCGTTCTATCCCTGACAGGTCATGCCCCTGCAAAATCGGCTCCTGTGCCTTTGCCGCCGCAAGCCGCTGGCGGATGGAATTGTCACGCTCTGCAAGGAACCGGGCTTTTGTGGCTGCGACAAACTGGCTGCACTCCGGCTCCGGTATCTTTTCCAGTTTTCGGATGGCGTTCTCCACGATTGCCTTTGTCAGTAAGTCCTTTATCACCGGCACGGTTTCTTTCATACCTGCAAGTGTTTCCGCCTTGGTCGGTGCGGCATACTGGTAGATAATGTCCAGCTCGCTTTTTGAAAATTTCATTCCGTGTCCTCCTTCCGGTTTTCGGTAAGAACCTGTGCCACAAGACGCTTCGTGTCGCCCCGGTGGAACAATACTTTTAAGATGGTGCTGACCTGCCCGTCCGTCACGGCTTCCGGGTGGGGTAGATGGCTTTCCAGCATTGCCCCTCTGGTACAGAGCCGGTGCGTCCGTTCCTTCCGGTTCAGGGTCTTTATCTGGTGTTCCAGCATTTTCTCCTTATGCTGCGCCCGCCGCAGCCTTGCTTCGGTCTTTTCAATCTCCTGATTCAGTTTTTCCAGCTTCTCATTCATGGGCGGCGCCCTCCCTGGGGAGCAGGATATAGATGTGGCTGACCTCCCCGATTCCCTGACGGACACGCATAATCATCCCGGCCTGTTCCAGTTCGTTTAAGGAACGCTTGCAGGTCTGGGGGCTTCGGGAGAGCGCCGCCGCTATCTCCATGACAGGGAAGCGGATAAACAGAATCCCGTTGCTGTCCTCGGTTCCCCTTGTCAGGATTTCATCCAGCAGGCGGGCATACATGACCTTTGCCGTATTGCTGACTGGAAGCCGGAGCATTGCCTTTGGGAGCGGCATACAGGGCGGCAGGGGCGTACTGGCTATCATAAATTCACAATTCATTGGGTGGTATCCTCCTTTTGGCTCGTTTGGATAGATAGCGGGGGCAGTCAATCATGACAGCCCGGAAACTCTGCTTACACTCATGCTGGCATTTCCGGCAGACTTCATTGTAGCTTCTGCGCCCCCGGTCGTTTAAGAAGAAAGCAAGCTCTTTCTTCAACTTCTTTGACATTCTCGGCATAGCGCCTCCTTCATAGAAAAACCGCCCGATTCAGCAGTAACAGCCGGAATGGGCGGATAGTGGTTTTTTGTGTAGCGTTTCGGGGCGATTTTCAGGGGAAATACGGCCATGGAGCCGCCCCAAAATCTCCCTTGGTATTACGGGCAGGGCAGACTATGCCCTGTGAAATTGTTATGTTTCGGTATCGTTTCGGTGTTCATTTTTGCCGGTTCCCTCTACTGTCGTTCCTGCCCCCGTCTTTGGCGGCGTTTCGCTCCGCTTGGTACGCTCGTTGCGGTCAGGGTTCCTCCGTTTCCCTGCCGGAAGTCGTTGCGCTACATCGCCGGGGAGCATATCCCATACAGGCCGGTCATTCGATTGGAATAATCCATCGATGAACTGCCTATATCATAGGACATTTTTGTACCCTGTGCCGTATGTCCACAAAAAAGGAATTAAGGGCAAATATCAGAAATTTCCACGATTGTGGAAAGTATGGTATAATCCAGTTAAGCGGCAGGAAGCAGCCGCCGGAAAGGAGTGTGCGCCCATGAAAGGAGCGACTACCATACAGGAACGCCTTTGGGATCTGCGCAAGGACAAAGGGCTGAATCTGGAAGAACTGGCACGGCTGACGCAGATTTCAAAATCTGCCCTTGCCAGCTATGAATCCAAAGATAATAAAGAAATCAATCATGGCAACCTTATCACGCTGGCAGATTTTTATGGGGTGTCCGTTGATTATCTGTTATGCCGGACAGAAAACAGGGAGCAGGCCAACACGCCTTTAACAGAATTGCATTTGAATGACGAAATGGTTGCGCTTCTGAAAAGCGGCCGGATTAACAACCGCCTGCTATGTGAACTTGCCACCCACAAGGATTTTATAAAGTTTCTGGCTGACATTGAGGTTTATGTGGATGGGATTGCTTCCATGCAGATTCAAAACCTCAACTCCCTTGTTGATACCGTCCGGCACGAAATCATAGAACGCTACCGCCCTGGGGAAGATGACCCGTACCTCCGGATTTTGCAGGCTGCACACATTGAGGATGACGAATATTTCAGCCACATGATACAGGACGACATAAGCGCAATCGTCCGTGATATTCGTGCTGCGCACAAGTCTGACAGTGAGAGTGCGCCGCCAACTACCATTGCCGAAGAATTGAAACAGGATTTAGAGGATGTTGCAAATTTCAAGGGAAGCCCTCTTGAAAAACAGGCTGCGCTTTACTGCAAGCGGCTGGGTATCAATTATAACAAGCTGTCTGATGTGGAGTTCCGGCAGCTTGTACATATCCTTGAAAAATCGAAATTCTTCAAAAGCTATGTCGGCCAGAGGAAGAAACGGAAATAGGAAATGCCGTTGCTTGGGATTTTTCCATGCAACGGCATTTTCCAGAGTTTTTATTCCATTTTTACTTGCACATAAAATCAAAACCACATAGACGGAGTATCTTTGAATTGTGGGACATTCCCATTTTGATAAGGGTCATAGTTGTCTGTATTGCAGCCAAATTCTTTTAAGGATTGTATTCGCCCATCCTGCGCCCACTTAATGAGAGAAATTCCATCAAATGCTTCAACCTTCCCATCGTCCACCGTATTTTTAAAATACCATTCTACAACCGTTTGGTTTCCTTTATGGAAATACTGTTTAATATCCCATTGGAGAACTGTGCCACGCCTGTTCCATTCATCAAACCATAGTTTTATTTTTAATGGGCCATGATACTCCGGCCCCCAGCTTTCAGTGTAAACAGCATTTTCAGAGAATATATCCAATATGCCTAAATCACACTTTTTCAGCCACATATCAAACCATAGCCGAATGGTTTCTTCTCGTTTTTCCATGAAATCCCCTTTCCCGTTTTCTTCCGCTAATCCCGTTTTACAGCCATACGCCCCAATCGCCATAATGATATGTACCGCTGCCATGATGGAGCTTCCCGTCTGCCTTTAACTGGCGGAACGCATTTGCCATGCGGATTAGTATTTCCGGCTGTATATCCAGCGAATGGTGTGCAGGGAATACCCTTTTTACAGGCAGTGCCGCAACTTTTTCCAGTGAAGCAAGATAGGCTTCCGGGTCAGTGGAAGGGTAATAGGCAAACAGGGTATCTTTATAGACCAAATCGCCGGTAAACAAATATCCTTTGTCTTTTTCCCAAAAACATAAATGTCCGGGAGAGTGTCCGGGCGTATGCAGCACTTCAATTTCCCTGCCGCCAATATCAATCATATCATGGTCATTTAATACTCTTGTTGGCGTACCCTGAAAGAATACATAATCATCAACATTAAAACCGTCAGGCAAATCACAACGGTCAACCACCATTTCCTTAATCGTTTCGATTGTCAGGGGGAATTTCCCGTCCAGCCAGTCCAATTCTTCTGCGTGTGCATAAAATTCCGGGAAATATTTATGCCCGCCGATATGGTCCCAGTGAATGTGCGTGGCAACCGCCGTAATCGGTTTATCCGTAAGTTTACGGACTTCATCATATATATTGGAAATCCCCAGCCCTGTGTCAATAAGCAGGCTTTTCTCTTTTCCATTCAATAGATAACAGTGGGTTTCTTCCCAATGCCGGTATTCGCTTATGATTATGGTTTCATTATCAATCTTGTCTATTGTAAACCAGTTATCCATTATCTCCAATCCCTTCCCACTATGATTGATGTGCCTGTATATATTCCGCTTTCACTTTATCAATCGTTTTACCGCCAATCCCAAAGTTCTTATCTGGCAGTTCTTTAATCGTAGTCACAAAAAATTCCTGCGGCACATTCATAATTTCAGAAGATACTTCTGTCAATCTTTTTATCAGCAGTTCCTTTTGCTTATCCGATAAAGTGCCGCTTTCAACTGTAATGTATGGCATTTTGCCCCTCCTTCAACTTTTCATTCATTGTTTATTCAGCCCTACCAAATGGGCAGTTATAGTTTTAAGCTATATTGCAAAAGATTATAACTGTGTCCATCTTTGCTGTCTGTTTTAGGTACTGAAGAAATCACTGTAAATCCTAATGACTTTGCTAATTGATTGGAAGCCCTGTTTTCCTCTCTTGTTGAATAAATAAACTTTTTTGCACTAAATTCTTCTTTGCAATATTGTATCAAGACTTGAAGAATCTGCTTGCCAAACCCTTTTCCCACGTAATCTGGCCCCAAACATATCCCCGCTTCCTGATAGATGTAAGGTTCAATTTTTTCTACCCCAGCAAATCCAATCGCCTTACCGGTTGCTTTTTCATAAACTAGATAGGTATCATGCTCTTTCTGAAATGCAATGGTTTTCATGATTCTTATTTTGGCGTTTTCTTCGCTTGTAGTAATATTCCATTCCATGTATTTTGCGCTTTCCGGCTGTGACCAGACATTGCAATACATTTCCTTCCAATCTGAAAACTTTGCCTTATCAAGAATCAGGCTCTCCGTTTCAAGCATTTTAAAATGTTCCTCCAGCACTGGCTGACTTGTTGCCGTTTCTATTATACTGCAAAAGCGGCCTTTGTCTATATTTATTTTTCATGCTCTGCTGATGGTTCGTTCTTAGTAATAATTAGCTGCCCCTGCTGGCATTTCACGGTGATTTTGTCTCCTGCGGAGAATCCGGCCTGTTCCAGCCAGTTCCCTTGTAATAGAATCTGCGGCGGCGATTTTTTGAAAGCCCCTCGCCCATTATAAACGGTCAGTTTGCGGTCGTCCATCCGTCCTCCTTCCCCGCTGCCTTCCGGCATACGATTTCAAATATGTTCCCGTCCTCTGTCCTGACAGTAAGAAGGCTGCTCCGTTCGTCTGCGTTCAGGTCAGCAATCCCCATCCCCTCGCTGTCATTCAGTAAATCAAAAAGCCTGTCCCTAAAATAGTTCAGTTCCATTCTGTTGTTCCCCTTTCATAGTTTGTAGTCTATTAGCTAATATTATATAGTCTTTTAGAATCTATTGCAATCCCTATGCGTGATGTAGTCTAAAAGTGAACAAAATAAATGCTGATAGCTTATGAAATGGGTGGGCATTATGGAAGGAAAAGGATTAGGCAGACGTATCAACATGGTGAGGAAAGACCGGGGATTCACGGCGGACAGGCTCTCGGAGCTGTGCAATATCAACGCAACTTACCTCCGGCAGATTGAGGGCGGAACAAAGGTTCCCAGTCTGCCCGTATTTATCAATATCTGCAATGCACTGAAAATCTCCCCTGATTATCTGCTGCGAGATGCGCTGGAAGATAATGAGGTCAGCAAAATACGGGAGCTGGCGGAACTATGGGAAAGCACATCGCCCAGCCAGCAGGAAATCGCCGTTGCCATGATTCGTGCGGTATTGGAGCGTAAGGAAAGTTAGAAAGACCAGCCGGGTGTCGGCTGGCCTTTCCATGTCCAATCAAATATAAATCAGTTCGCTGTTTATGATTTCCTCCGCCCGGTTGCGGATATTGTTCATCCGGCCTAAAATCCCAACTTTTGAGAAATCCAAACTTTCTTCTGTAAATCCTTTATTTAAGGCGTTTTCTGACAAAAAAGTTTGGATTTTGTTTTGGCTTTCTTTTGTCAAAAATGGAAATAAATTAGTTGGAACAGAGCTAAATAACAGTGTTTTTCTCATTTTGTCATAATTGGAGCATTGCATTTGGCGAAATGAAATCCAAACTTTTTTCTACAAGAATCCCCTATTATCAAGCCATTTTCAGAAAAGTTTGGATTTCTCCTAAGTTTGGATTTTAGGAAAAATCCAAAAGTTTAGATTTTCTGAACCCATTCAAGCTGATTCCGGGCTTTCAGTTCCTCGGTCACTCCCTCGGCGGATTTCATCTGCTCGATGATTAAGTCCAGCCTTTCCTCTGCCTGTTCGTTCAGGTCGGCAAGGTACGTCCATAATTTCCCGGTCAGGATAAGGGAGCTGTACCGTGCCGGGTGTTCCTGTTTGAGATATTCCCGGCGCAGCCGCCCATAGCGTCCGATGGGGCGGTTCTCCTCCGGCAGCTTCAAGTCCGGGATGTAGTAGTCGCCTACCAGAATATAATCAATGCCGTTCTCTGTGATTCTTTCTTTCAGTTTTTCCATTGTCGTCCCCTCCTGTGGTGGAAGGCTCGTCACCGGCCAGCTCAATCACGTCCATAATGCCACAATCCAGCGTTTCGCAAATACGGGCAAGTGTATCCATGCTGATATGTTTCCCTTCTTTTCCCATGTTGGCTATCATATTTGTGGTCAGGCCAGCGGCAAGCCTTAAATCCTCTTTCCTCATGTTGCGCTCTATCAGTGTGTGCCAGAGCGGTTTGTAGCTGATGTGCATTTTTCTCCCTGCCTTTCTGCCCCGGATGGGCGTTTGTACCCATTATATCAGGATTCTTGCTAACTCACAAATATTTCTTGACGGTATCGCCGGTTCCGTCTGGATTGTGCTTTTCCTTTCTTCTTTTGATTACCTCTAATTAGCCATGACCTGCTTGATCCCCTGGCTTTTTTCTCATGTGAGATAAAGAAGTAAAAGAAGTGTAAAAAATTTTGCCGTTCCCTATCCGGCTGACTGCCGGACGGGTCGGGCTTTAGTCGGGCAATTCTACCTTGCCGACAAAAGAGTAATAGATTTCGATTTCCTGTCTGCGGAGCTTCCCCCGGCGTTTCCCGTCAAGGGCTTCCGATTCGTGGATTACGATTTTCTCCACAAACTCCCGTAACAGGGTAGGGGTGAGTTCCTCAAAGCTGGTGTACTTGCGTACCACTTTCATAAACTTTTCAGCGTTTGCCGTGGCTTCCAGCGTTTTAGAAAGTTCGCTCTGCAAAGTGGCGGCTTTCTCTTTCAGTTCCTTTTGCTCGGCTTCGTAGTCTGCAGAAAGTTCCGTGAAACGCTCGTCCGATATGCGCCCGGTCACACTGTCCTCATACAGCCGCTTGAAGATGGCGGAGAGTTCCGCAATCCTTTTTTCTGCCGCTTCCAGCTCTTTCTTCTTTGCGGCGTTGCGGCGTTTGCTCCCGTCCTCGGTCTGGTCGGTCAACAGCTTCATAAACCGGGCTTCGTGCCTGGCGGCGTAGCTGGTGACTTTCCGTAGGTTCTCGGTCACTCCGGCGGTTAAAAGGTCGGTGCGGATAAAGTGCGCCGTACAGTCTGCCGTGCGCTTCTTGTAGCTGCCGCAGATATAGCAGTCCTGCCGCCGTTTTTCGGTCTGATACCTCTGCTGGTACATGACGCTGCCACAGTCGGCACAAAAGAGTATGCCGGAGAACAAGCCCACTTCATCATAGCGGTTAGGGCGTTTGCGCTGCTTGCGTAGCTCCTGCACCCGTTCCCATGTGTCCCTGTCGATTATCTGTTCGTGGTGGTTCTCAAAGATTGCCTGTTTGTCCTCGCTGTTGTAGATAATCTTGCTGCACTTGTAGGATTGTGTGGTGGTCTTGAAGTTCACAAGGCAGCCCGTGTATTCCCGGTTTTCAAGGATATGTGCCACGGTGTTCGCCGCCCACTTGCACTCGTAGCCGGGGTGGTAGCGGCGTGTGCTTCCCGTCCGGCGGTATTCCAGCGTTCCCGGCGTGGGGATTTCCTGCTCGGTAAGCATACGGGCTATCTTGGTCGGTCCATTCCCCGCAAGGCATAAGCTGTAAATCTGCCTTACTACCGGGGCGGCTTCTTCGTCAATGATGAAATTTTCGTCCTCGTCCATGAGGTAGCCGTACACGGGCTTGCTTGTGACGGGCTTCCCACTCATGCCTTTTGAGCGTTTTACCGCCCGGATTTTCTTGCTCGTATCTCTCACCAGCCATTCGTTAAAAATGTTACGCAAGGGCGCAAAATCATTCTCGCCCTGTGCGCTGTCTACGCCGTCATTGATTGCAATGAAGCGGACGCCGTTCTGTGGGAAAATCATTTCTGTGTACATTCCCACTTGTAAGTAATTTCGCCCTAACCTTGACATATCCTTTACGATAACCGTTCCCACAAGCCCCGCTTCAATGTCGGCAAGCATGGACTGGAAGCCGGGTCTTTGGAAATTTGCCCCGGAGAATCCGTCGTCCGTGTACCATTTGAGGTTGTTAAATCCGTTCTGTTTTGCGTAGGCTTCAAGGATTCGCTTCTGGTTGCTTATGGAATTGGATTCGCCTTGAAGCGTGTCCTCGTGCGACAATCTCGGATATAGGGCGGTAATGCGTTTTTGGGTTGTCTGTCTTGTCATGGTTTCCTCCATTTCCGACAGCCAGCCCCACTATTCCGTAGGTCTATTATACCATAGGGCGGGGCTTGCTGTACAGTCCTTTTTGCTACTTTATGTCGAAAAATATCACATTATTTTATTAAGGATTATCGCATTACATAGCGTGTGCGGCTGTTCCCCCGGCTGCGCTTTCCGCTTCCAGCACTTTCATCATCTTGTCGGCGGCGGTGGCGGTAGTGCCTTGTTTGAAATAGCCGGAAACCACAAGGACGGTGTTCCCCCGGCGTACTTCTGTCACGCAATCCGGGCGGCGGGTGGGGCGGTCTTTTTTCATGGTGTCGGTCATAGGCAAATCTCCTTTCCGTTCAGCAGCTTTTTAAGGCGTTCCATTTTCTCCTTTGCTCTGGCTTTTCTGAAATTTTCCCCGGTAATGCGGACGGGGGTACACATTTCTGTAAGGCGGTCATAAATGCGGGCGTGGGCGGTGTCCTCCGGGTTCTGCAATTCCTCCAGCGTCAAATTTGTGGTGACAATCAGCGGCTTTTGGCTGCGGTATCGGCTGTCAATCACGTTATAGACTTGCTCTAAGCCATATTCCGTGCCACGCTCCATGCCGAAATCGTCAAGGATAAGCAGAGGGAAGCTGCAAAGGCGGGCTATGTACTCGTTCCTGTCCTTGTAGCTGGCGGCAAGGTCGTTGAGTATCAAGGCAAAGTTTGTCATGCACACGGAAACCTCTTTCTCCATAAGGGCATTGGCAACACACCCGGCAAAATAGCTTTTGCCTGTGCCGACATTCCCCCACAAAATCAATCCATAGTTCCCGGTGCTTACCCGTTCCCATTGCTCCACATAGGAATAGGCTTTGTGCATTTGGGGGCATTTCCCGTTGTCGTTTTCAAACGTCCATTCCCGCATAGCCGGGTCTGTAAATCCCTTTCGTTTCAGCCGTTCCACTTCCTCCCGGTGCTTGTATTCCCGGTGGCTGGCTTCCAGCGTTTCCCGGCGTTTGCGCTGGCAGTCACATTCTTTCGGGTGGCGGTCACGTCCGAAAAGGTTTTTCCCCTCGGTGAAGTAGGCTTCTTTGGGCTGGCGGCAGCTCCCGCAGTACAAAAGCCCGTCCTCGCCCGTGTAGTCCTCCGGCTGTGGCTCTGCTTCTGTGGCAAGCCGGAAAATGGCGTTATCATAATCACACATAAAATCGTCCTCCTTGTTCATGGTCTTTTACGCCCTGTTTACGGGGCGTTGTGTCTATGCGGTCAAAGGCTCTCGCCCTCTTTGTAGGAATAATCGGGGATTCCCTTTTTCGGCTTCCCCTTTGCCCTGTCATCAGCCGCCCAACGCCGGATAGTGGCGGCATGGTTCTTGTATTTCTTCCCGCTGGAAGCGATATAGCCGGATAGGCGGTCTATGTAATACTCCCATTTGCCGGGAAGTTCCTCTTGCAGCTCCGCAAGCTCTTTTTCTGACAGGAATACATTTTCATATCTGCCAAAAGGGGCGGGGGCTGTCTGTCCTGTCTTTATCTCTCCCTCTCTCTTTATCTCTAACTCTATATCTATCTCTTTCTCTATCTCTATCTCTGGTGGACAAATGTCCGCCCCATATGGTGGACGTTTGTCCGCCACGGCTTCCGGCAAGGCTTTCTGTTCCTGTAAAGCCAGCCTTGCACGGCGTTTCCTCTCCCCCTCGGTAGAGGACTGACCGATTAAGAGTTCTATGTTGCTCATGTACAAAGCCCCGTTCTGCAAGGGTTCTACAAGCCCCAGTTTCATAAAAATCTGCAAAGCCCTCTCCACTGTGCCGACTTGCTGGCGGGTGATGGTGGCTATCATCTGTGCGGTGTAGGGGATATTCTCGGCAAGCTGGAGCTTTCCCCCGTTTTTCAGCGATTTTAGGTACATCTTCAAGAGAATGTTTGAGTAGAGCATACCGTCCTGCATACTTTCCAGCAGCACGATAGCGTCCTCGTCAAAATAGCTCTCTTTCAGCTTTAGGTAGTAATATTTGCGGTTGTCTGCCATTCGTTCCTCCTTTGGTCTGTTTTGGGCTTCTGTTACGCTTTAGAACGCCGTTTTCGGGGGTAAAGGATATAACTATCGTCTACCCTTTGAGGGCGGTCAAAAAAGCCTTGATTTACGGGGGTTTGGAATATCCTAAAGCGTGACATTTATCCCTCTGTTTCCGCTTGCGCTGTGCGGCTCTGATTCTTTTCATGCGTCCGGCGCAATCCGGGCAGTATTTCCCCCGGTTTGACTTGGGGAGAAAATAGCCGCCGCACTCGGTACAGCGTTTCCTGTCTGCCCGGTGGAGTAGGGCGGCTTCCAGTTTCCCGTCCAGCGGCAGAACGGCGGTAATGAACCAGCGGCATATAAGCGAATAGCTGATACTCTGGACGCATACGCAAGGCTCGCCGTTATCCAGCAAGATACAGTTGCCGTTATCGTAGTTGCAGCACTCATGTACAAGGCGGCGGGCGGCTCTGTACTGTGGGTAGTCCATGCAGGGGCGTTTACCGTTCATTTTCCCGCCCCTTTCCCCGTTCCGGCTCACGGCGTAATATCTTGTCAAGATTGCTTTTCACGGTCTGCAATTCCCAGACGTTCTCTTTCTTCTCCCAGTACTCGTTGTAAAGGGCGTTTTTCTCTTTGGTAAGCTGCTCAATCTCCGCTTGTAAGGTCTTGGAAGCTGGCAGCTTTTGGATTCCCTGTGCCTTGAAATACCGGGCGGCAGATTCGGAAATGATAAACTCGCTTTCGTGCTGCTCCCGGTAGCTCTTGCGGGCTTTCTCTGTTTTCTGTGCTTTCAGCCCGTCACGGGCGGGCTTGGTCTTGATGTACGCCAATAGCTGTTTCTGCAAGTCCTTTTTCTCCCGCAAAGTGCTTTCCACGGCTTTTAGTTCCGCATGGACGTTTGACAGCTCTGCGCTGGCGGCGGCATGGGCGGCTTCCAATTCCTCCGGGGAAGAAAAGCCGGATTCCTCGTAAACGCTCATGGTAGCCGCCATTTGCTTTAGATTGTGAACAGCCGCCCAACGGTCATATCCTATACCCTTGCCCTCGGCTCGCTTCGCTTCCCGGTCTACCATGCGTTGTACTCCGTCATTTTTCGGGGCGTTTACAGCGGCTTTGTTGCGCTGTAAGCGGTCTTTTATGCTGCGGGGGTATTCCTGTTTGGGTAGGGGCTTTTCGGCGGCTCTGGCGGCGTTCTGTGCGTTTTGGGTGAATGCTTCCAGTACGGCGGCACGGTCAAAATCATCACCTAATCTCCGGGCGGTGATGGGCTTCGTCCTGTCCGGCGTGAGATACGATAATCTCCCCCGGCTCTCCTTGACGGTCACGCCCTGTTGTAGCAGTTTCCCGGAAAAATCCTCAAAGGAAACGGCAGAGGACAGGGCGGCTCGGATTGTGCGCCGTAGTTTCTCCTTGTCGGTTTCAAACTTGGTCTGTTTGGGCGGCTCTCCCGTGGCGGCTTGGGAAGCGTTCTCCTTATCCAGTGCGGCTTGTCCTTTCCGTTTCGCCCAATACTCACGCTCGGTAATGCGGTTCTTGCTCCCGTTCAGCAAGTCAATCTGATAGAGGTTTTCCCGGTGGCACATCTCCATGACTTCCGCTTTGAAGTATTCCATAGCTGCGTCCGTACAGCGGTGCTTGCAGCCCTCTCTTGTGTCGGCTGGTCTTTCCATGTACGGCAATAGTGGTACTTCCGCAATCCGTAGGGAATTGATTACGATATGCACATGAATGTTGCCGCTGTGGTTATGCCCGTCCGGGTGGGTGCATACCAACGCTTGATGTCCGGGGAAATGCTCTTTACAGAACTGCTCGCCCAACGCTTGCGCCCGGTCTACAGTCAAGCCGTTGTCTGGTGCGTCACGGGGGTCAAAACTGATAATGTAATGGTGGCTCTTTACGTCCTCCCGTTTTTGGTTCTTGCCGTATCGGAGATTGGAACGCATACAGGCGATTGCAAAATCTTCCTCACCGCAATTCAGAGAGGAAATGCGGTAATCATCACGGAGAACAAGCCGCCCGTTTCCGTCCAGTGTGGGCTTCATGGTAAACTCGTCATGCTCAAAGGTTAGGTATTGCTCGGCAGCTCCATAGTCGGCATTTTTAGAGCTGATATGTTTGAATGTTGCCAACGGCTTCACCTACTTTCTGCAAGACTTCAAACTTCAAGGCGGCAAGCTCCGCTATGGCGGCTTGTACCTCTTTTGAGAGGGCGTTATAAGGTGCGCCGTACTCGTTCAGACAGCGGGCAATCTGATTCAAGTTGCCGCCGATTTTCCCGTACTCGGCGGTTAGCTTCCCAACGGCAGAGAGCAATTCATCATTGACCGGGGAAACGGTGATAACCGGGCGTATGCTTGACTTAATGAGGGCTTGCCGGATAAATTCGGCTTGGCTCATTTTGCAGAGGGTGACACGCTCGGCAAACTCGGCGTATTCTTCCTCGGTTAAGCGTGTCTTGATTACCCTGTGGCGGTGGGGCGTGTTATATTTTTTCATGGCTGTGAACCTCCTTTCGTGTGTGGATTTTTTCAAGCGGCGCAAGCCGCAAAAGGCGGGCTTGGGGTGGCAACCCCAACAAGATTCCCGCAGGACAAAATGAGCCGATAGGCGAAATTTGGTACTGTGGTAGAATCTTGCTCTTAGAAAGTGGCGGCTTCCTCTGTGCTGGCTTCCGTCAATACCTTTAGTGCCGCAAACGGTAATTTTGCCAAAGCTGCGGCGATATTTCTCCCCCTACTACCTACAACACCACGCAAAGCAAAAATGACGGAGATTTGCGGAAATTTCTTTCTATCCCCTTTGCACGGCATAATACTGGCAATTTTTCAAAATGCCAAAAATGGACGCAAAAAAACAGGAAACCTTTTCTTGATTTCCTGTCTTGTTATACCATTTTATGTAATGGCGGTTATTCAGTTTTTGACTACAATTTAAGCGGGAATTTATCGCTCTGACATATATTTCTGTATTTCATCAAACGTTAATTTTCTTACCTGTGTATTTGGGTATTCTTTGTATTCATCAACAATGAAAATAGGCTTCATTGTTTCACAAGTTTTTCCATTATTGTTTTTTAGATATAATTGCATAGCCTCGCTGTCCGCAAAGATTTTGTATGAAAGTCTGCCATTTTTACTTTTTATCTCATAAATGCCACATGGCTTTTTCATACTGTAATCAGCAGTACGCAAATACAATTTTGCAATTTCTAACGACTTAAAAGGGAAATTCCACCGTTGCAATCCACGCTTGGGGTCATGTTCAATACAAATACACCGCCCACAAGTTCCACAAATGTATTGTGTGTGATTTGCTAAACAATCCAATGGCTTTAATAATGGTGTTATTCTGTTTTCATCAATATAACATTCCATGCACATTTCAATTCCACTTCCTTTGCAACTTTCACTTTTCCATTGCTTTATTATATTTCCTTTTATCGAAAAACAAAAGGACTTCTTAGACTTCCTGTTCATCAAAACGGAACTTGAACAGGGCAGCGACAAGCCGCTGTTTTATGCTATCCTCGGTATCTCTGTCGATATGTCCGTTTTCAATGGCGGCGATTCGGATTCGCTTGCTGTAATGCCTTAAAACCTCGTCCACGGCTTCCGGCTCTCCGCTAGTCGCCCGGACAATAGTTTCATAGGGCAAAAGGTTCGGATTCCCCATGTGAAAGCACCTCCATTTCTTTATGCAGAAGCTGTAAAGTCCTGCGGATTTGATACCCGGTCGTACTCCGGCAGCGTCCGTACATTTCCCCGATTTCCTGTTGTGTGTAATCCCCGAAAAAGTAAAGGAAAATGATTTCCCGGTTTCTCTCTGGCAGCGATAACAGGGCGGCAGCAAGTTTCCCATTCGTGAGGATAATTGTCTGACCGCATATCGTTATAGGGTGTTCTTCATAGGGTGCTTCAAAATATTCGTCTGTTGTGCCTAAAGGGTAAAACTTTTCTTCTGTGAGGTATTCAAGGGATATTTCTTTTTGCCGCCGTCTGCTCCTGTCACGCCATGCGTTGATAGCCGCAAAGCGTATGACGGTCTTGCAATAGCCATTGAAAGTATACATGATGTGTTCTCTGTATGCTTCTGCATAAGGCATATACGATTCCCCCTTTCTCCCACATAGGGCGGTGCATGGTTTATGGATACATTTTTATAATTTAGAGGGGCGGCAACACTTTTTGTTATCGTCCCTCTAAATAGCGATAATAATACTTGATGCTGTTATCAATAGCAGAATAAAACAATATTCATATTTCTGTTGACTTTCCCCTATTAGAATTTTGTTTTTAGCATTCTTTGATATATAAAACATCTGATAATCTGCTGGTATACTTACATTTATTCAAATCACAAGCAATCACTTCATCATTGGAAATGTTTTCAATAGTTACTGAATAAAATCCTCCGGGTTTATTAAATCCTAATCCCAAAAGCAAATTATTTTGTTTCAATCTCACATCACATCTTTTCCCTACAAGGTAATTGCCAATATCCTTAATGGATTCTTTGCTTGGAATAGGTGGTAGCTTCATTTGCTTTTTCTTATCAACAAAATCAGAAATGGTGCTAACAGAATATCCGTCTATAAATCCCAGCTTACCCTTGTCATTCATAATAATTAAATATGACTTCTGAATTGATACAAGAGCAACGCAGTGCAAACCGTTAAACTCTCGGTCTTTCAAAAAAATCCGCACCCATTTTCCAACATAAGATTCATAAGACGATATTTCCCTTTGTACGCTACAATCTTCTGCTGTTGCAGTTTTATCTCGCATAAGATAGTCTAAATCAACATCTAATATTTCGCAAAGTATCAATAACTTTTCCGTTTCGGGGTATCCTAAACCTGTTTCCCATTTTGAAACGGACTGTCTTGTTACATTGCACTTTTCAGCCAACTCTTCCTGCGACAATCCCTTTGATTTTCGCAAACTCTGTAATTTATCAGCAAACACCATTTGTATGCCCTCCTTATTTTTGATGGTTTTATTTTAACCTATACTCTTTATTATACCACCAATTTTGTCGTGCTTTTTCGCAACTTGAAGTTGCGATACCACTTTTACTCTATGTAATGCTTTTCTATACAGAAAATATTTAATCTCTTACGGGGTTAATTCTTCGTATCTTACTATGGAGAGGTCTATTTATGTACGTCAATTCAATCTTTCAAAAAAGAAATGCCATATATTTTGAGTGAATGAAAGAATGAGAGGGATTCCGTAGCAGTCGGCATTCGTGGGAATGTGTATAACTGGCTGTCTTATGGAATTGTGGGTAACTCTGTTTGCAGGATGTGGGAAAGCTGCACTCTAGCTTTTCCATATGCTGTGAACAGAGTTATCCATGATTCCATAGCCTGTTATGCACATTTCCACAATGCTTGTCTTTTGGTCTTTTGTTTCTTTTGTTCGGAATAGTGTGGTGCTGGCGGTCTATCTCTTGTTTTCGGTTACTTGCTTCTTTACCATATATGAGCATTGACCCCAGGGTTGTCATTGCCATAACCTTCCAGCAGGTTGATGACGCCCCAGATACCGAGGCAGGTTTCAGAGACCCTGACGGGTAGATAAGATCACTCCTTTCTCGCGGAACGGGATTATTCGCCCTCGGTGTCTACGTCAACCTCAAACACATCGTAGACCTCGTTGGGTTTTGGTTTGAGCCGGGTGGACAGAAACGCTTCAATGTCAAAGGCGTTCTTATCGTCCGCGTCAGCGGTGTACTGGAAATTGGGGTGCCTGGTGATGTCATACTTATCCGACAAAAACGGGCGGGCGTCCCGCAGCTGGAGGATACATTTTCCCCCGTCCATCACCGCAAGCTCATCCTGGCTCATCAGTTCTTTGCCACATTGTCAAGTGAATACTTCACTCTTTTGGATTTTTGTTTATTATAATATGATTGTGAAAGCTGTCGATCTGCTGTCCTCTCCCTCCCTTATTAGGCGTTCCCCTGAATATCCATTATTTAAACAAAGCAGAGCCGCCACTACAAGAAACACAAGCTACGGGGTATTAAAACCAGCCTTGCTCTGCTCGGTATTAGCTTGCTGTGCAGCAGAGCTACAGAGAATTAAACCTTATTTGGGATTAAGGTGGACAGAGAAGATAAATCGTTAAGAGAGGTTTAAGGACGTTTGCTACACTTAAGAAGCATTTCACAACAAATAGGTTGTTTAAATGATTTAGACAAACTATAATATCTGTTATTTCTATGATAACAGGGAGGTAATTTATGAAACTAAAAAAAGTAATGATATTACTCGGTACTGTCTGTATATTGAATACAATGGTTACAGGATGTGGTTCCGGTTCTATTGCTAAGACAGAAGAAAACCAGACAGACGAAGCATTATTAGAGGAATTAAATGATGCGCCGTCAAAAGAGATTGATGGAAACACGGATGGACTGCAGGAAAATACAGCAGGTAAATGGCAGGTACTAGAGCCGGATGTCGCTGCTGCTGTTGATGCGGATTTTCTGGGTAAGGTCTGGAAGATTGAAGAAGACTCATTTTTCATTGCCGAAAAGAAAGTAAAAATTCTTGATGACGGTTCCTTATCATACAGTTCTCCAAGCTCCAATGCCGATCTCCCTGATTCTCAGTTGATTCATGTGATTTTGGAAGATGATACCCGTTTTTATTTAAAAACCACTGATGGAAATGGAGAAAGCTATGAGGACACAAAGGCTGAATTTCAGGACTTGAAGGTACATATGTCTGTTGAAATGAAGGGCAGCTTTAAAAATGATAAATTTTATGCCAAGGAAATACGATTCTTTTAGAAAGTGATGGGAAAGATTATGAAAAGGAAATTGATACTGATGTTTATGATAGCTTTAACTATGGGGATGATCGGATGCTCATCGGAACAAAAAAAGAATGAAACATCTGTGGAGAATGATTCCCCGAAAGAAACGGTTCAGGAAGAAGTAGCAGATGTAAAAACTGTAGATGCAAAAACTACAGAAACAGAAGCAAAAGTTACAGAATCGTCAAAGTCAGAGATTACAGAAGAAACCAAAAAAACCACTTCGGAAGCCGAAGAAATTCCGCTCGAAGAAATCCCGGTCGAAGAAATCCCAGCGGGCGATCCCATAGCAGGAATTATTGAAAAGTATGAAGAAAACATACTTACACTCAGGACTCCGGAGGACGATATGCTCTATTATTTTTTTATGGAAAATACCCCGATATTAGAAGGGCATTCCACGGAAAGTGCCCATGAGGCAAAAGGAGGTTCCACGATTGCTGTGGGCGATAAAGTTGAGATCAGTTACCGGGGGACACTTGATGATGAAGAACATCCAACTCAAGCTGTGAAAATTGTAATAATCACAGGTGAATAATTTTGCAAAATTATTGTGGCAGGATATGGCTAATCCGTGCGCTCCCCCATGAGTAATAATTCACGTCACATTCCGTATTGCCCTTTACCCGTGTGATGGGGATTTTATCCTCCATAAGCTGTTTGGCTATCCGCATACACCCCCAGCCGTTTAAGGCAAGGTCATAGATTTTACGGATAGTCGGCGCAGTGTCCGGGTCAAGGATAAGGTGTCCCTTTTCCTCCGGGTCACGCATCAGGCCAAGGGGCGGCTGCCCGCCGCAAAACTTCCCCTGGCGGGAGCGTGTCATGCGCCCGGCCAGCACTTTCTTTGAAATATCCCGGCTGTACATATCATTCAGGATATTTTTGAACGGCGTAATATCCATTTCCTGCCTTGTCAGGCTGTCCACGCCGTCCGTGACCGCTATATACCTTACATTGTGTTTTGGGAAAAAGATTTCGATATAACTGCCCGCTTCAATATAGTTCCTCCCAAGCCTTGAAAGGTCTTTGGTTATCACGCAGCCCACCTTCCCAGCTTCAATGTCGGCAATCAGACGCTTAAACGAAGGGCGGTTGAAATTTGCCCCGGAGAATCCGTCGTCCGTGTACCATTTGAGGTTGGAAAAGCCGTTCTGTTTTGCGTAGGCTTCAAGGATTCGCTTCTGGTTGCTTATGGAGTTGGATTCGCCTTGGAGCGTGTCCTCGTGCGACAATCTCGGATATAGGGCGGTAATCAGTTTTTGGGTGGTCTGTCTTGGCATAATGTCCTCCGTTTCCGACAGCCAGCCTCACTATTCCGTAGGTTTATTATACCATTGGATAGGGGCGGTTGTACAGCGATTTTTGCTTCTTTACATTCTATGAAAATGATAATTTTAGGAGATTATATTGTCGCAATAAATCAGTGATAGAAAAATCCAAAGGGCTGTGATATACTCTAATCGGTTCAAATAACAAATTTGCATTTGACGAGGTAAGAGTATGAAAAATCCATGGGAAGAAATTTCATTAACTGAATATGAAAATCATATGCAACTTGATTCGGTTATGCAGTTGCAAGTTCTAAATGAAATGATGATAGGTCAATTTTATACATATCCCGTGTCAAGTTTAATGATATTTGGTATTGCAGGTGGCAACGGTCTTGAACATATCCAAAAAGACAAGTTTAATAAAATATATGGCATTGACATCAACCCTCTTTATCTGCAATCAGTCATTCAAAGGTATTCTAAATTGAACGGTCTTTTGGAATGTCTGTGCATTGATTTGATAAATGAAACAGATAAACTACCAAAGGCAGATATGGTCATTGCAAATCTATTGATTGAGTATATCGGATATGGTTGCTTTCAAAAAGCTATCGTACAGGCAAGCCCGAAGTATGTTTCATGTATTATTCAAATCAATATGGAAGATAACTGGGTATCAGATTCCCCCTATCTTCATGTATTTGACGGACTGGAACAGGTACATCATCAAATGGAAGAACAGTCATTGGAAAAAGCCATGCTCAAAATTGATTACCATACAATCAAAACTTTAGAACATTTGTTGCCTAATGGCAAAAAACTGGTACAAATAGATTTTGAAAAAAACCTCTCTATTTAATATTTTCATTCCAGCGGTCACACTCCCTGGCATGACCGCTTTTCAATGTCACGGCTTAGACGGTAAAAGGCGGCTTGTGTCCGGCTGCGCTTTCCGCTTCCAGCACTTTCATCATCTTGTCGGCGGCGGTGGCGGTCGTGCCTTGCTTGAAGTAGCCGGAAACCACAAGGACGGTGTTCCCCCGGCGTACCTCGGTCACGCAATCCGGGCGGCGGGCGGGGCGGTTCTTTTTGGTGTCGGTCATAGGCAAATCTCCTTTCCATTCAGCAGCGTTTTAAGGCGTTCCATTTTCGCCTGTGCTTTGGCTTTCCTGAAATTCTCCCCGGTAATGCAGACGGAGGTACACATTTCCGTAAGGCGGTCATAGATACGGGCGTGGGCGGTGTCCTCCGGGTTCTGCAATTCCTCCAGCGTCAAGTTTGTTGTGACAATCAGCGGCTTTTGGCTGCGGTATCGGCTGTCAATCACGTTGTAAACCTGTTCAAGCCCGTATTCCGTGCCACGCTCCATGCCGAAATCGTCAAGGATAAGCAGAGGGAAGCCGCAAAGGCGGGCTATGTATTCGTTCCTGCCCTTGTAGCTGGCGGCAAGGTCATTGAGTATCAAGGCAAAGTTTGTCATGCACACGGAAATCTCTTTCTCCATGAGGGCATTGGCAATACACCCGGCAAAATAGCTCTTGCCTGTGCCTACCATGCCCCATAACAGATAGCCGGTATTTGTGGCTTTCATTTCCTCCCAACACTCTACATAAGCATGGGCTTTGTGCATTTGGGGGCATTTCCCGTTGTCGTTTTCAAACGTCCATTCCCGCATAGCCGGGTCTGTAAATCCCTTTCATTTCAGCCGTTCCGCTTCCTCCCGGTGCTTGTATTCCCGGTGGCTGGCTTCCAGCGTTCCCCGGCGTTTCCGCTGACAGTCACATTCTTTGGGGTGGCGGTCACGTCCGAAAAAGGTCTTGCCCTCCGGGAAGTAGGCTTCTTTGGGCTGGCGGCAGCTCCCGCAGTATAAAAGCCCGTCCTCCCCGGTGTAGTCCTCCGGCTCTGCTCCCTGTGCCGTGGCAAGCCGGAAAATGGCGTTATCGTAATCACACATAAAATCGTCCTCCTTGTTCATGGTCTTTTACGCCCCATTGGGGCGTTGTGCTTTACGGGGCGTTGTGTCTATGCGGTCAAAGGCTCTCGCCCTCTTTGTAGGAATAAGCGGGGATTCCCTTTTTCGGGTTCTCCTTTTTCTCCCGGTTTAACCAGCGGCGCAATGCGGCGGCATGGCACACATAATCATTCCCGGTGGCAGCTATGAACTCGCTCATTTCCTCAATGAGCCGTTCCAGCCTGTCCGGGTATTCCTCTTTCAGCTCCGCATATTCGCTTTCAGAGAGTAAAACATTCTGGTATCTGCCAAACGGGGCGGGCGGCTTCTCACTCGCTCCTTTTAGTTGGTTCTCTTTTAGTTGGTTTATAGTAAGTTGGTTAGGGGTCGGTTTTCCGTCCAACGCAAAGGTCGGTTTTCCGCCCTTATGAGGGTCGCTTTTCCGGCTATCAGAGGGTCGGTTTTCCGGCTGTATGGCTGTCATATGGTCGGAAAACCGTACCACTGGCACTTGCGGTATTTTCACATAAAGGCGGTTGGGTGCGGAGAAGCCCCGGCGTTCCCGCACTAAAAGCCCGGCAGCGTCCAGCTCGTTCAGTGCGCTTTTTATGGCGGTGCTGCCTTTATCCAGCATTTCCGCTATCTCCGCAACGGGGTAGACAATGTACGTCCTGCCCTCATTGTCCTGCCAGCCGTTCTTCTGGGAGAGTTCGGAACGGTCTAACAGCAACGAATAAAGCAGTTTTACGGTCTGTGACAAGTCCATTTTCAGCAGAAAACGGGGGTATCGGAAAAATGGCGGCATGATGGTGTCGGCTGTGATGTAATCGGTTATGGTTCTCACCTCCTGTCTGTGGCTTCCTGTTACGCAGTTAAAACGCTGTTTTCGGGGGTAAAGGATAAATGTATCGCCTACCCGTTGAGGGCGGTCAAAAAAGCCTTGATTTACGGGCTTCTTTCATAGCCTAAATGTGTAGAAAGGTGGTATCTTTTCCGCTGTCTGTCGGCTTCTTTCCGGCGGCACACTCTTGCGGCGCAATCCGGGCAGTATTTCCCCCGGTTTGACTTGGGGAGAAAATACCCGCCGCACTCGGTACAGCGTTTCCTGTCTGCCCGGTGGAGTAAGGCGGCTTCCAGTTTCCCGTCCAATGGCAGTACGGCTATCCTAAACCAGCGGCATATAAGCGAATAGCTGATACTCTGGACGCATACGCAAGGCTCGCCGTTATCCAGCAAGATACAGTTGCCGTTATCGTAGTTGCAGCACTCATGCACAAGGCGGCTAGCGGCTCTGTACTGTGGGTAGTCCATGTAGGGGCATTTACCGTTCATTTTCCCGCCCCTTTCCCCGTTCCGGCTCACGGCGCAATATTTTGTCAATATTGCTTTTCACGGTCTGCAATTCCCGAACACTTGCTTTCTTCTCCCAGTACTCGTTGTAAAGGGCGTTTTTCTCTTTGGTAAGCAGCTCAATCTCGGTCTGTAATGTTTTGGACGCTGGCAGCTTGGAGATTCCCTGTGCCTTAAAATACCGGACGGCAGATTCGGAAATGATAAACTCGCTTTCGTGCTGCTCCCGGTAAGCTCTCCGGGCTTTCTCCGTTTTCTGCGCCCGCAATCCGTCACGGGCTGGCTTGGTCTTGATGTACGCCAATAGCTGTTTCTGCAAGTCCTTTTTCTCCCGCAAGGTGCTTTCCACGGCTTTCAGTTCCCCGGTGGTTTCATGCAGTTCTGTACTGGCGGCGGCAAGGGCGGCTTCCAGTTCCTCTGGGGAAGAAAAGCTGGATTCTTCGTAAACGCTCATGGTAGCCGCCATTTGCTTTAGATTGTGAACAGCCGCCCAGCGGTCATATCCTATACCCTTGCCCTCGGCTCGCTTCGCTTCCCGGTCTACCATGCGTTGTACTCCGTCATTTTTCGGGGCGTTTACAGCGGCTTTGTTGCGCTGTAAGCGGTCTTTTATGCTCCGGGGGTATTCCTGTTTGGGTAGGGGCTTTTCGGCGGCTCTGGCGGCGTTCTGTGCGTTTTGGGTGAGTGCTTCCAGTACGGCGGCACGGTCAAAATCATCACCCAGTTTCCGGGCGGTGATGGGCTTCGTCCTGTCCGGCGTGAGATAGGATAGCCGCCCCCGGCTCTCCTTGACGGTCACGCCCTGTTGTAGCAGCTTCCCGGAAAAATCCTCAAAGGAAACGGCAGAGGACAGGGCGGCTCGGATTGTGCGCCGTAATTTCTCCTTGTCGGTTTCAAACTTGGTCTGCTTAGGCGGCTCTCCCGTGGCGGCTTGGGGAGCGTTCTCTTTATCCAGTGCGGCTTGTCCTTTCCGCTTCGCCCAATACTCACGCTCGGTAATGCGATTCTTGCTCCCGTTCAGCAAGTCAATCTGATAGAGGCTTTCCCGGTGGCACATCTCCATGACTTCCACTTTGAAATATTCCATAGCTGCGTCCGTACAGCGGTGCTTGCAGCCCTCCCTTGTGTCGACTGGTCTTTCCATGTAGGGAAGCAGCGGCACTTCCGCAATCCGCAAAGAATTGATTACGATATGCACATGAATATTACCGCTGTGGTTATGTCCGTCCGGGTGGGTGCATACAAGGGCTTGGTGTCCGGGGAAATGCGTCTTGCAAAATTCCTCGCCCAATGCTTGCGCCCGGTCTACGGTCAAGCCGTTGTCGGGTGCGTCACGGGGGTCAAAGCTGATGATATAGTGGTGGCTCTTTACGTCCTCCCTCTTTTGGTTTTTCCTATAGTGGAGATTGGAGCGCATACACGCTATGGCGAAATCCTCCCCGCCGCAATTAAGGGAAGATATGCGGTAATCATCACGGGGTATAAGCCGCCCGTTTTCATCAAGGGTGGGCTTCATGGTAAACTCGTCATGCCGGGAGGTTAGGTACTGCTCGGCAGCTCCATAGTCGGCGTTTTTAGAGCTGATATGTTTGAACGTTGCCAACGGCTTCACCTACTTTCTGCAAGACTTCAAACTTCAAGGCGGCAAGCTCCGCTGTGGCGGCTCGTACCTCTTGGGAGAGGGCGTTATAGGGTGCGCCGTACTCGTTCAGACAGTGGGCAATCTGGTTCAAGTTGCCGCCGATTTTTCCGTATTCGGCTGTGAGTTTTCCAACGGCAGAGAGTAATTCATCATTGACCGGGGAAACGGTAATGACCGGGCGTATGCTTGACTTGATAAGGGCTTGCCGGATAAACTCGGCTTGGCTCATTTTGCAGAGGGTGATACGCTCGGAAAACTCTGCATATTCTTCCTCGGTCAAGCGTGTCTTGATTACCCGGCTTCGGTGGGGCATGTTGTATCTTTTCATGACTGTGAACCTCCTTTCGTGGGTGGATTTTTTCAAGCGGCGCAAGCCGCAAAAAGGCGGGCTTGGGGTGGCAACCCCAACAAGATTCCCATAGGACAAAATGAGCCGGTAGGCGAAATTTGGTACTGTGGTAGAATCTTGCTCTAAGAAAGTGGCGGCTTCCTCTGTGTGGGCTTCCGTCAATACCTTTAGTGCCGCAAACGGGGATTTTGCCAAAGCTGCGGAAACATTTCTCCCTCTGATACCTACAAACCTGCAAAATGCAAAATGGACGTTGATTTGCGGAAATTTCCCCTTATTCCTTACAACACCACACAAGCCGGAATAGGCGGAGATTTACGGAAATTTCTCTTTGCCTGCCCTCCACGGACAGCTTGCGGATTTGCCAAATGGAAGAGGAAATTTCTTTCTATCCCCTTTGCACGGCATAATACTGGCGATTTTTCAAAATGCCAAAAATGGGCGCAAAAAAACAGGAAACCTTTTCTTGATTTCCTGTCTTGGTGTGCCGTTCCATGTAGCGGCGGTTATTCAGTTTACAAATAAGCCGGATTTAATTTGCCCCAGTATTGTTCCTTTTCGCAATTACAGCAAGTAATTATTTTCCCGGTTTGCAATCTGCAAACCAACCAATTTGTAGGTTGCATATCCTCCCATAACCAGCGGCTCTGCTTTGCAAATTTCTTCTGCTTCTTCACGGCTCTCTGTTTTTAGGATATACATACCTGCCATTCCCGGATAGCCTTTAAAGACACCGCAGATTTCCAGCTTTCCCTCATCGTCCAGCTTTCTTATGTTCTCAACGTGTTCCATAACTACCTGTTTTGTCATTTTATTATAGGTCTTGCTTTTCTCAATCATCATCATATACATCAATTTTTCCATACGATTTTCTCCTTTACATTCTATGGGGATTCACTGAGGGTATTTATATTATATTTATCCGGCAATAGCAATCTGTCTGTCATTCTCTGGAAACAAACTTATAGCCCACGCCTATAACGGTCTTTATGTAGGTAGGCTTGCGGTTGTCCGGCTCTATCTTTTTTCGCAAGTTGCAAATTACATTGGCAACGCTTGACTGGCAGCTTTCACTTTCCATGCTCCATACAGTTTCAAAGATTTGCGCCTTTGTAAATACCCTCCCCGGACTGGTGGCAAGGCAACAGAGTGCGCCATACTCTAAACGGGTGAGATTTATGTCTGCCCCGCCTTTCAGTACCCGGCGTTGGTGTAATCTGATTTCCAATCCTGGAAAAATCAGTGTGGGGAAGTGTGGCGGCGGCATGGCTTCCAGCGGTATTATATGGGCAAGGCCAGCTATGGCTTTTTCAATCGCTTTTTCTTCTGTGCCATTGAATGTAAGCATGACTATTTTCCCGACAAATCTCACCTCCCATTATGTAGCCTGTCCGTCAAACCGAAAACGGAACAAAGCAGAGATAAGCCGCTGTTTTATGCTATCCTCGGTGTCTGTATCTATATGACCATTTTCAAGGGCTGCCATACGGATACGCTTGCTGTAATGGCATAAAACCTCTTCCACGGCTTCCGGCTCTCCTCTGGTCGCCCGGACAATCGTTTCATAAGGCAAAAGATTCGGATTCCCCATGTGAAAGCACCTCCATTTCTTTATGCAGGAGTTGTAAAGTCCTATGGATTTGATACCCGGTCGTACTCCGGCAGCGTCCGTACATTTCCCCGATTTCCCGCTGTGTGTAATGCCTGAAAAAGTAAAGGAAAATGATTTCCCGGTTTTTCTCCGGCAGGGCTAACAGGGCGGCGGCAAGTTTTCCGTTGGTGAGGATAACTGTCTGACCGCACATCGTAATGGAGTATTCTTCATAGGGTGCTTCAAAATATTCGTCTGTTGTGCCTAAAGGGTAAAACTTTTCTTCTATGAGGTATTCAAGGGATATTTCTTTTTGTCCGCCGTCTGCTCCTGTCACGCCATGCGTTGATAGCCGCAAAGCGTATGACGGTCTTGCAAAAGCCGTTGAACGTATACATGATATGTTCTTTGTATGCTTCTGTACAAGCCATAAATGATTCCCCCTTTCTCCCACATGGGGCGTGCATGGTTTCGTTTTAATGCTATATTGCATTTGGTACATGGATAGTTTATCATAGAATAGTGACAAGGGCTGTCACCATTCGGAAAGGAGTTCAAAAATGTCAAAAGCAGAACGGCTTATCGAGATGATGATAACAATAAATGCAAAAAAAGATTTTACTGTAGGCGAATTGGCAAATGAATTTTCCGTATCAAAAAGAACCATACTACGTGACTTGCAAGAATTGGAACAAGCTGGTTTCCCTCTTTACTCCGAAGTTGGGGCGGCGGGTGGGTATCATATCTTAAAAGAACGCATTTTGCCGCCTATTGCTTTTTCAGAAAGCGAAGCAAAAGCTATTTTCTTTGCCTGTCAAGCCTTGCAATATCACCGTGACTTGCCGTTTGAACAGGAAACCATATCCGTCCTAAAAAAAATTTTTGAATTGTCTGCCATTAGATGTACAAAACAGTATTACGCAGATTCAAAACAAGGTAGTATTTTGGATTCCAGACAGACATTGCGATTCGCCATTACTTAAATCAATGTTCCTTGTTGTGATAAACCGTCATGCCGCAACAATACGGTATTCGTCAACATATTCTGAAAGTACACGCACAATTATACCTATCGGCTTATATGCTATGAATGGACTTTGGTATTGCCCCGCCTATTGTACAACGGCAAATCAAATCAGAGTATTCCGGGTTGACCGTATTAAAGAAATCATAGAGGAAAAGCCCTATCCAAAAGGGAAATACCCTATTCCTACGTCTATTCAAGAATATCTTGAAAAAACAGATGTTAGGAATGATTACCATATGAAAATCCAACTAACGGATATAGGCGTTAAACGCTGTGAAAGTGAATGTTTACTTGCAAGCGGATTAACAACATTTCCAACGGGCGGCGGGATAATCAACATGGAAATAAATCATGCAGCTTTAGAATGGGTTGCCGATTATATATTGCCATTTGGGAACAACGCCACTGTGTTAGCACCATTGGAGCTAATAAAACTAATGCAGCAAAAAATATATGAATTACATCAGCATTATTGCAGTTTGGAAACAAGTATGAATGAATGAGAGGGATTCCGTCGTCATCGGCATTGTGGGAATGTGTATAACTGGCTGTCTCATGGAATTGTGGGTAACTCTGTTTGCAGGACGTGGGAAAGCTGCACTTTAGCTTTTCCATGTGCTGTGAATAGAGTTATCCATGATTCCATAGCCTGTTATGCACATTTCCATAATGTTTGTCTTTTGGTCTTTGGCTTCTTTGGTTCGGAATAGTGTGGTGCTGGCGGTCTATCTCTTGTTTTCGGTTGCTTGCTTCTTTACCGTACATGAGCATTTGCCCCAGGGTTATCATTCCCATATCCCTCAAGCAGATTGATAACACCCCATACTGCCACGCCTGCGCCGATTGCTGTTACGACTGTCTTTAATCCTGTTACCGCTGTTGTGAAAAAACTCATTTTTCTACCTCTTTCTTTCCTTAAATTTGATTTTTTGATAAAGAAAGAGCTTTGATATGTAAATCCCCCGCCCTTTGTGGTACAATAAGGGCAGGGGAATCCTTTAGGAGAACCCCGTGCGGGCATCCGGTACATTCTGTTTGGCGATAGGCTGTGCCGGGTGTCCTGTTTTGTCCGTTCCCAAAGTACATACAAAACTCCTGATTTTGGCTTTATGCCAAAGATTTACAAGTTCCATATTCAGTTGTCGTTTTGTACTTCTGGACACAATGTCCAGAAGCCGCTATTCAGTTGTAGTCGGGGAATTATCCTCCTGCCCGCTGACTTCCCCGCAGTCAAACGCTTCATCCACCTCTGTATTTGGAGTAACTTTCATGTGCTGCAGATGCTTCACATAGTCCTCAATGTCAAAGGTGTTTTTCGGGTCATAATCGGACAGCTCTTTGTACCTGCTATGCTTCGTTATATCGAATTTATCCGAGAAGAATGGTCTGACGCCTCTAAGCTGCATGATACATTTCCCGCCGTCCATGACCGCAATCTCATCCTGGCTCATCAACGCCTTCCCGGTCTTTTGGTAATTCAGACCGTAGGACTGTGATGTACCCCTTGTGTCGGAAGTGTTGTAAAGGTCATGAGGTAAGCGCCTCGTGGACGCTCCCTCCCGAACCGTGCGGGCACCTCTCGATGCACACGGCTCTCCATATGCCGTCAACTAACAAAGTCAGTCTTTTCCGTGTATCTCACGGTGGCACGCCGGGCATACTGCCAGCGTTTTCCTGCGGTTCTTCAGCATAACTTTTTCCCACTCATATTCACCGCTAAGGCTTTTCAGCCGTTTTACCTGATGAATCTCCACGTCATTTGTGTACTGTCCGCAGAGTTCACAAGTTTTCGAGCGCAGTTTTGCCGCTATGCGGTTTGCTCTGTCATACCGTTTGTAGGCCGGAAGAATATCTGCCTGCGGCACATTGGGCTTATCCTTGCGGATAAAAGGCCCCCTGTAAAATACGCTCTCTTTCATACCGCTTTTTGTCTTGTAAATGACTGTAAACCGTCCATCTCTAAAATATTTCTTCTTAATCTTTCTGGTCTTTGTGCGGTATTTATTTGCGAATGTTTTCAGCATACTGTAATGCATCAGACCCGCAAACTTGCTCATTGCGCATATATTACATGCCAGTGAGTAGTAGTTGTACAGACCTCTGATTTCAGAGTTGTACTTTGACAGAATTTCAATGTCTTTGCGGTTAATGAGCTGTGGTCTGTGAATGGCTTTCCAGTGCTCTTTGTGTGTAACTTTGTCTTTTTTGATACGGATTGCACCATACTCCAATAGTTTCGATTCCCATTTCTCATGCGGCATATATAGTTTCACTGCGCCGCTGTATCCCTTCACTTTCCTTCCCTGACGTTTTGTGACTTCCCGGCTTTTTGAAATTGAAATATCGTAGCCAAGAAACCTCGCCCGGTCAGTTGCGTGAGTGATTTTGGTTTTCTCCACTGACAGTGTAAGGTTCAGTTTTTCTTTGAGGAACACGGCTAAATCTGCTTTTAAGGCTTCTGCATCCTTTTTGCTCCCGATAATGCTTATGATAAAATCATCCGCATAACGGACGTATTGCAGGTTTTTGTAAGTTTCATCCCGAAACTGCTTAGACGGGATTTCCCTCTGTTTCTCCCGCAGTCTGCGTAATTCCCCGGCACGTTCTTTCTTTTCGGCTTCACTAAGGCTGTCCCATACTTCCCTGTTCTGGCGCATAAACCTCTGCACCTCACGGTTCCGTCTGGCGTATTCCGGATTCACTTTGCGGTTTATCCTGTTTCCTTTTATAAAGCCTGCCTTATATTCCTCCACGTACATATCCAGTTCATGCAGATAAATATTTGCCAGAACAGGACTGATGCCAGAACCTTGCGGTGTGCCGCAGTATGTCCTGTTGTACTGCCATTGTTCCATATATCCGGCTTTTAAAAACTTCCACATCAATGTGATAAATGCTTCGTCATCAATGCGTCTGCGCAGGATATCAA
>KE159594.1 GCA_000403255.2 Lachnospiraceae bacterium 3-1 | reverse complement strand
TGGAGTTTTTTCCGGCCAGCCCCCTGGAGCCGCATTTTTTCCTTCCGCTCAATCGGCTCGCCGCTGTCAATCTCTTTAAGCCCCTGCCTTATGGTGTAAGGGGCAACACCGCTTAGCCTGCTCACGGTGGAGATTCCGCCCCTTCCGTATGTTTTTGCTTCCGCAGCAAGAAATATGCGCCGCTGCCTCTCATCAAGTAATGGCAGCATAATACGAATTCGTTCTTCCATGGTCATACCTCCGTATGTCCATTATACCATATATTGCCAAAACAGTAAATTTATTTTTGCACAGTTCCTTACTGTAGCCGTGTACGGGTTGGCTGGTATTCGGATTGCGCTGTTTTATCGCAGTGCAAAAAATAACAAAGATCAGGCATTTCGTTGGATGTGGCTAACCATTGTGCTGAGCTTTGGATTCTACATTCCAGTAGTGCTGTGGGCAGACACCATTCCCATGATCGGGATGTTGATGATTCCAAAGACTTGTGCTTATGTGTGGACAGTACTCATTGGATATTCTGCTATGAAACGGGAATGTAAAGGAAATGTCCAAATAAGGAATAAAGCCTGTCCTCATTGATTGGATGATTACCCCGCCACCCGGAAAGGGGCATAACAATATCCGACCTTGTATGATTGGAGATTTTATGATGGATTTGACATTGCTGTTGGAATGAAACAAATCCATCATATAAAGGTTTGATATATGGATTTGGCAAAATTCCCAGTTCCGCAAGGGTGATAAGCTGACCGCGAAACCTGTATTTTTCGTAATGTGGAACAACTTTCGCCTTTCTTATTCGCTGTTCCAGTTTTCCAGGTGTTTCTTCAGAGGGGGCATTTCTTATAAGATCAATTACAGCGCAAAAGATCTGAATATCTTCTGCCGTTGGATTACATGGGGGTAATTCCGAAAATTCTTGCAAATCCACAAGGGATTTACCCCATATTTCATTCCATGAATATCCCCAATAGCTTCGAAATATTTCCTCACCTTTCTGAATCCAGATCTGTTGTGACATGGAACATAATGCACAAATATCTCCGCCTGTTTCAAATGGGGTAAAGGTATGTTCAGGAACTGCCTTTGCAAATAAATAGCTGAGAATAGGCTGTCTTCCTCTTGGAAAACTTGAAAATCCACACAAATAGGAAGCTAGAAGATTTTCTAAAGTCAGATTGGGATGGTGGAGAATTTCTTTGTATCCTTGCACACATTCGTCATGAGAATATGCAACAATTTCATTCACTGGATAACCGCTGGAAAGTAAGTAGTCTAATTCCTCGCGAGATAGATTATCCAGTGTATATGAGGTTGTTTTTGTATCACAGTTGAATATATCCCCGGTTTTATCTTTTTTCTTGTAATATACTTTTTTTAAAATTTTAAAGAGTTTATGATCCATCTTTGACGATCCACCTTTTTTATAGAATTACAATTATTACAATGGGTCTATTTTTTCATTTTTTTGATTCTTTCATCATTGTAAGTATCCTTGTTATCATCGAATTTATATTTGTCTCTATTATATCGCAATGGATTTTCACATGAAATAGGTTTTGTTACAATTTCAAAGTTTCAGACTTAATCTGGAACAAGAAATCTGCTATCCATGCAACAAAATGGGACATTTATGAAAAAAGTGTTAGAGAATTCCCTGATTTTTCCGATAATATGATTGAGAATTGGTTCTATTGATATACTTGAAAGAGAAGGAGAGTGCAGATTATGAACATTAATTACAGCCAATTTTACAGAGGTACTACAAATATCCCCTCGTATGGAGCTGGTCCATATAAAAAGGACACTCTTGTAAAATATATGTTCAACACGAAGGATGCGCACGGCAATAAGATTAGGGATAAAATGTCAAAAGAAGAGACCCTGCAGGCGATGAAAGATATTCGATCAGGATATGGGGATACGGTTATCGTGGAATTTTCAGGGGATGGTATGGCCGCTCTTGTGGAAAGCAAGAAGAGCAGCCTGGTGCCGGAAGATCAGGAAGCAATGGAGGAGAAAAATGCAGCTTTCCAAAAAGAGATCACTCAGGTTGATAACTCCTTAAAGGGTCTTCCCACATATTCGGGAATGTATGGTGCAGATAAGACGATTGCATCTGTACTGGAGAACTGTGGCAAGGAAGAGAGGGAGTTTGTATATTCCATCATCCGACAGAACTTTCTTGTGGAGAACTGTGGTTCCATGACAGAGGAGGAACGGCAGGCAAATATTTCTCTTGGTATGAAGAAGGCAGAATATGCAGCAGAGAGCTTTGTCTCAAAGGCTAGCAGAAACTCGTTTTTGGAAGCGATGGAATCCATTGCAAAACTGGCAAGCGCGGGAACAGAAGACAGAAGCGGAAATATGGATTATAGGGTGGCAAAAGGCAAATATTTAGGACATGGAGGGAAGATGATTCAGACCACAGATTCCCTTGATATGATGGAGAGAATGGATAAAGATGCATATGCCGAGTACTGTAATATAAGAAAAAATGATGATGACGGTCTTAGCTCATTGAAATATCTTACCAATTGGTGTCAAAAAGTGGGGCAGGAAAGTCCTTCGATGGTTGACGAATATGAAAAACTGTCGAGGGAGTATTTAGAGAAGAATGTGAAAAATCAGAAGCTGGATAAAACTTTTGCAGGCTTAGAGACAGGAAGTAAGGCTGCTTTCTTTGAAAGCTTGAAAATGTTCCAAAACAGCAATCCAAATTTCCTCTCGTCTATCCTAAACCAGGAATTGGCATCAAAGTTTTGGGGATATTAGAATGAAAATGAGAACGCCTGTGAAATGGTAAAAGTCCAAAAAGGCTGAACAAAGGAAAAATAGATATTGATGAAAAAAGCAGGATTTTCAATCGAAATATAAGCAGGCAGTTCTTATATTATTTACGATTAAATTTATGTGGGAGATTGCCGGACAGCCCTTTATTTGCTTTTTAGGTTTTTTGTGTATTTGATGTGTATTTAACTCCTCTTGGTATTCTATTGTAACAAAATTTTTGTCAACTCACAAATATTTTTTATCTAATATGATAAATTTCCTATTTGATTTTTCTGTCCATTTAGTAGTAGAATGGAAACGGCCTAGGAGGTAATATATATGAATGTGGATGACTATAAGGAATATATTTCGGCAGAAACTATGATGGGTCCAAATAGCATAAGGATATTAGCAGAGCTATTGGATAAATATCCTTTACAGCTTGTACCAGATGACATGATCCTTGATTTAGGATGTGGAACAGGGCTGACAAGTTTTATTATTGCCAAGGAGACTGGGGAAAAGGTTTTTGCAAATGATTTATGGATAAGTGCAGAAGAAAATGGCAAACGGTTTGCGGAGTGGGGTGTTGGAGAGCAGGTAACGCCTATTTGTGAAGATGCGAACAACATTCATTTTGAAAAGAAGCAATTTCGTGCTCTGATTAGTATTGATTCTTATCATTATTTTGCAGGAAGCAAAGGATTTTTTCAGGAAAAGATTTTGCCGTTTTTGAAAGATAATGGCCAGGTCTTGATTGGAATTCCTGGTCTGAAGGATGAATATACAGGACGTGCCAAAGAGCTTCTTTCTGATTGGATTGGAGAGGATGCTTATATGTTTAAAAGTCCAAAGCAGTGGAGAGAACTTATCGGCAATACCAACAGCATCGAGTTAGTAAAAACTTGGGAAATGGATTGTTTCAACAAAGCATGGGAGGATTGGCTTGCAACAGATAATAAATTTGCCCTGGGGGATAAGCGATACTTTGAAGCAGTCATTCAACCATATACTTGTTTTGTGGGTATTTATGTTAACCTCAGAAATTGTTGTGAAGTGTGTTGATATTTTGAAAAAGATACAATAATATTTTACCAAGAGGAGATGGTGTATTGAGCTATATTGCAATCTGTGATGATGAAAAATATATGTCCGATCATATAGGGACAATGCTACAAGCGTTTATAGCATAATCACCTTTCCAGAGTGTAGCAGAGGCGTAAAAGCCACAGCTTTTATGAAAAGGTGATTATAATGGCCAATAAGAGCAATGATTTAGCACACAAAGTGGATGTGTAAATATTATATTATCTTCGCTCCAAAGGATAGACCAAAAATAATTTAAACTCCTGTGTGGATATTATTTCTTTAACGGAAGGCCATCTTTGAAGGCTTCCCCCACTCTTTCGGTCACCTTGTAATAGCCATGGGTATAGGGGTCGAAAGCAATTGCGTTTACCAGGGACATATCAATCTTGTCGCCAGTCATGACACTTTCGTCTGCTGTTACATTTACTACCTTGCCGATGACGCCGCATCCGTATTTTCCGTTCTGATATTCAATAAACTCACATTCAAGGCAGAGTGGAAATTCATTGATGACTGGGGCGTCCACGGTTTCAGATTTACTTGCGGTGAGACCGCTGTTCTCGAATTTGTTTGAAACCCTGTTGCCTGATTCGACACCAAAATAGTCTGCTTCCATCACATGGGCGGCATCAGCGATGCTTACCGTAAAAGCTCCCCTTGCCTTGATATTTTTTACCGTTTTATGTGTTTCTGTCAGGTTGAGAGCCACATTGCCCCTTTCCTGCATGGTACCCCAGGCGGCATTCATCACATTAACGCTGCCATCTTCATTGTAAGTAGCCACCATTAAAACAGGCATTGGAAAGATGCCTTCTGTTATGTTGAGTTTCTTTCTCATTTCAATTACCTCGTTTCTTGTATAGGATTGACAGGACCTGCGTCCATGTATATAATTGTAGCAGGTAACAGATAAAATACAAGTACTATCTTAAAGGAAAGTGTAAGATGATAAAAAATTACATTGAAGAGGCTAATTTCGAGGATACAGGGTTCAGTTATACACTATCCCTTATATCTGGTAAGCACAAAATGGTAATACTTTATTGCTTGATGGAATTTGACGTTGTGAGGTTTAATGAGTTAAGGCGGTATCTGAAAAAAGTGTCAGACAAAACACTTAGCAACAATCTGAAAGAACTGGAGGCAGATCGGCTCATTATCAGAAAAGAGTATCCTCAGATACCGCCAAAGGTTGAATATAGTCTGAGTGATAGGGGCAGATCTTTGATGGCTGTTTTAGACCAGTTATGTGTCTGGGGTGAAAGTAATCGGGAATAGCTGGAATGGAGTGCTTTCGGTGCAGCCACAGTAAATTGGGAGGTTATGACAAAAAAGTCTCACATGAGAAACTGGAAATGTAAAACTTCCAGTTTGTGCGTCACATTGAGAGAGGAGCAGCAATTAAAAGATAGAGCTGCTGGTTTTCAATGCTGTCCAAAAAGTCCTTAACCGTCCTTATTTCGGGCTGTGCTGTGTCCTCTGCAACATCCTCAAGGTATGTACCAGATTCTTTCAGCCAGTGGTAATACCTCCTGTCGGAATTAAAAACCGCTCAATTGTAGATGTGGAGCTTTTCTATGGTTTCCGCATCAACGCCTAAGTCCCGCAATTCTTTTTCCTCGGCTTCTTTCCAGAGCCGCCACTTTTTTCTTCCCTGCCATAATTGAATGACATTTCCTTTACCTCCAAACTTCAAAAAGCGAAGTCGGAGGGTAGTTATACAGCCGTCTTTAATCATGATAATCTCATCTGCAAGCAATATTTTTGCGTTGCTTGCCAACGCCCTTACAATGGCAACTCGTTGCTGCTGGCCGCCCGATAGCTATCTTTTGGATTTTTACGGGCTATCAGAATGCCGGCAGCAGCTATCATAAATGCTTCCAATAATATCTGCCCAAATATTTTTATCTTTGGTGTGCCAAGGGCTAATAAAATTCTAATTTCCTGCACCCTCCCTTTCATCCAAAAAACGAATACTAAAAATAAGATGATTAGGCTCGCTCCTACAACCACAATGACTAATATTTCACTGACACGCTCCAAATCATTGAAATTTTTGGATATCTTATCAATATTTCCATTATTGTCAATCAAATCATAGCGTTCCCATCCAATATCCACTTTCTGTATCTCTTTTTTTATTTCATCGTATTGGTTCACGTCTGCCACTTTGAAGTATGCTTTTTCGTACAATGCCCCCGATGTGCTTCCTTCGGCTTTTTCTGGAAACCCTAAGTCTGTAAATATAATATTACTCCGGCGGTTAAATATATTTGGAAGAACAGCAGAGAAAGATAGAGGGCTGTTTCGAGAAACTGGACGGGGATGTCAAAGAACAGATCGGCGTCGTGTTCGATGGCAGCAATTATACGAAAATTGCCAAGTGGAACAAAAATGTCATTGCCTGTTTCGGTATGCATATCACGCTTCACTCGCTATTACTATATGGCTCTATCGGAATGAGCGCTACCCTGTTGGCAGGCGGCATCAGTCTGCCGTGTGCATATCTGTTTGACCCAGAGAAATCGCAGATTGTCTTTATGATGTCATTTATGGCGTCAACGGGGTATTACCTGATGAATATAGGATGAAAGAGGCGGGGTGCAGGCAACGGTGCATCCCGTTGTTCATTCATGCAATAGAAGTCTCACCAAGCGTGGATTCTATTGTCTTGGATAAATAATGTGATATATTTATCTCTTTTCTATTGACATAAAGAAAAATAAGTGATATATTTATCGCATAAAGAGATAAATATATCTCAAAACATATCTCAATAGTAGGAGGATTAAGATGAAAACAAATAAAAAGAAAATTTGGATTGGTTGTGGGATACTTTGTGTGTTGATTGTGCTTCTTTCGTCATGGTATGCGGTAGCTTATAATGATTCCCGTCTGGTAGTTCCGATGGATTTTAAGGATTATGTATTTGACATAAAGGATTTGCCGATGATTGTTTCGCTTTCTCTTGTTTGCGTTTATCTTGTTGCACTGTTTGTCATGCTTTTTATCCATGCAGGAAAAAAGCAGAGACAAGAAGTAGAAACAGGTGTCACCCGTAAAATAAATCCAAAGCTTGGGTGTTTGGGAGTATTGGGATTTTTGGGGTTTGCCGGTTTCTGGACATATCCTGTGGATGGTACAGTTTTTCCGTTTGCGTTTTTCCTGTTCTTCGGTTTTTTTGGTTTTTACTATGAAGGAAAGATGTCAGGGACATTTATGGATGAGCGTTTCCGTGAGAACATTGCCCGCGCTAAGCTGAAAGCGTATAGGATTACTTTTGGGGTTATGCTTGCCGCACTGATTATTCTTTGTCAGGGGAAACTTTTTGGAAATCTTGAGTACACCCTGATTGCTGCGATTATTATTCTTTCCCTTGCATTGGGGCTGGGGATTTTCCTCTCTGAATATTTGCTGTTCCGGTATGACCATGACGATCAGGCAGAGGAAGGCGGGGAATAGGATATGGCAGAATTTGAATGCAGATTAAAAAAGTACCGGCAAATGAAAGATCTGACACAGGAGCAGCTGGCAGAAAAAGTAGGCGTGCGCCGGGAAACAATTATGCGTCTGGAAAAAGCGCAATATAATCCGTCATTAAAGCTGGCAATTGATATTTCCAGGGCTGTAGAAGTCCCGATTGAAGAAATTTTTGTTTTTAAATGATAGAATCCACGTTTTGCGAAAATTCTATTGTCATGAATCATAAAACCCACGCTTTGCGAGGAGTTTATGATTCATGAACAAAAATCTGCCCGCTGTAACATTTCGCGGACATTTGTATGTTTATCTATGTAAAAAAGCAAGGAGTGTGGATATGAAAAAGATTTTGTTGGTAGAGGATGACGACCTTTTAAATAAAACGCTTACTTACAACCTGATTTCTGAGGGTTATGATACCGTATCAGCTCTGAATGCAGGCACAGCCGCCGAATTATTGACGCAGACGGAATATGACCTGGTACTTCTGGACATCAACCTGCCGGATGGCAGCGGCTATGACCTGTGCAGGCTCATAAAGCCGGAGAACCCTGACACACTGGTGATTTTCCTGACTGCTAACGACCAGGAGAGCGACCAGATCCGGGGGTATGAAGTGGGGGCTGTAGATTATATTACCAAGCCCTTTTCCATTGGGGCGCTGCTACGGAAAATACGAGCTATGTTCGCTATGCTGGAACACCGGGGACTGGCAAAGGATTTCTATGATGATGGCAGGCTGTTTCTGGATTTTTCGGAGCAGTCCGCTGCGCTGAACGGAAAGCCCCTTACCCTTTCCCCCATGGAGTATAAGATGCTGTATCTGTTCTGCAAAAACCCAAAACAGATCCTGACCAGGCAGCGGCTTCTGGAACGGCTGTGGGATGTGGAGGAAAACTATGTGGACGAACACACACTGACAACCTCCATCAGCCGTATCCGGGGCAAGATTGAGGCGGATGGCGATACTTATATCAAAACGATTTACGGGATTGGGTATCAGTGGATGGGAGGCGAAAGAAAATGAATCTGGGGAGAATCTCTGTAAAAAGGATATTCCTGCTGGTCAGCGGCGGTATGGCAGTTTCCATGCTGGCCATCTGCGCGGTTTTCCTTGTGGTGACAGGACAGATATGGATGCTGATTGTCGGTATATTACTGACGCTCTGTGCCCTTGCATGGATGTTCCTTCTGACGATTGCCTTTGGCAAATGGCTTTCCGTATTTACCGGGGAGCTGTGTCAGGCAATGGACCAGATGATAAGCGGAAACGGGGAGCCTGTGCCCGCTTGGGACAGTGAAACACTCTTTGCCCGTATCAGCTACCGTCTTTCGCGGCTGTATGGAATCATGCAGGAGAACCGGAGGAAGGTGGATGAGGAACGGCAGGAGCTGCAGATGCTGGTATCGGATGTCTCCCATCAGGTGAAAACACCGGTGGCAAATCTGAAAATGGTGACGGACACGCTGCTTTCAAAGCCGGTCACAGAGGAAGAACAGCTGGAGTTCCTTAAGGGCATCCGGAATCAGACGGACAAGCTGGAGTTCCTTTTTCAGGCTCTTGTGAAAACCTCCCGGTTGGAAACCGGGGCAATCCGGTTGGAAAAGAAAGACGCCCTGCTGATCGATACGCTGGCGATGGCCTTAAGCGGCATCGTATATGCGGCGGAGAAAAAGAATATATCCGTAACGGTGGACTGTCCGGAGGATCTCATCCTTTCCCATGACAGCAAGTGGACGGCGGAAGCCGTATTCAACCTGCTGGACAATGCAGTGAAATATACCCCGGCCGGAGGAGCCATCCGAATTTCAGTAGAGCAATGGGAAATGTATGTAAAGCTTAGTGTGTCTGATACCGGCAAGGGGATTTCCGAGAGCAATCAGGCCGCTATTTTCCGGCGCTTCTATCGTGAGGAAGAAGTACACGAACAGCAGGGCGTGGGCATCGGCCTGTATCTGACCCGCGAGATCGTAACGAGGCAGGGCGGCTATATCAAAGTGGTTTCGGAGCCGGGCAGGGGTTCGGAATTTTCCATTATGCTCCCTACAAGATAATTTTTTGAAATGTCCCAGACTTGTAACATTTCAGCCGCATTTTTTATGCCGCTTCGGACATTTCTGTGACATTTGGATTTTATAATGTCCGAAGAACAAGGTTCTTAGAACTTTGTCCTTTAATCAACAGGCAGAAAGCCTTGAAACACCACAAGGGTATACCTGTATGTCCTGAAAAACAGGACAGAGATAAGGAAAGGAGCATTTGATTTATGAATGTATTACAAACAATCGATCTGAAAAAGTATTATGGCAGTGAGCCAAACATTACCCGCGCCCTGGATGGCGTCAGCCTCTCTGTGGAACAGGGGGAGTTTGTGGCAATCGTCGGAACGTCCGGCAGCGGGAAATCCACCCTGCTTAACATGATGGGCGGGCTGGATACGCCCACGTCCGGCAATGTTATTGTCCGTGGGGATGAGCTGGCCAAAAAGAATGACGAGGAGCTGACCATCTTCCGCCGCCGCAACATCGGCTTTATCTTCCAGAACTATAATCTTGTCCCGATTTTGAATGTGTATGAGAACATTGTCCTGCCTGTGGAACTGGACGGCGATGTGGCAGACAAGAAGTTCATGGACGAGATCGTGGGGATGCTGGCACTTCAAGATAAACTGCAGAATATGCCGAATAACCTTTCCGGCGGACAGCAGCAGCGTGTCGCCATTGCCCGCGCCCTGATCACCAAACCGGCCATCATCCTGGCCGATGAGCCCACTGGAAATCTGGATTCCAAGACCAGCGCCGATGTGCTGGGGCTTCTGAAACGTACCAGCATGGAGTTCAACCAGACAATTGTGATGATAACCCACAACAACGAGATTGCCCAGCTTGCTGACCGGATCATAAGGATTGAGGACGGCAGGATTGTGGGAGAAGGAAGGCAGGCGCAGAGCGCTTTCGGAATGCTTTCCGACGAATTGCCGCCGACCGTCAGGGAGGGGGCATTACCTTGTAAGGGGGTGGCAGATCATGACATGGCCTTTTGAGAATGACACCGGCGCTGTTATTAAAAAATTAGCGTCTGCTCAATTAAAGAAAGAGCGTTTGAAGAAAATTTTTACGGTTACTGCAATTTCATTGGCAACATTTTTGATGGCATCCGTATTGCTCCTGGTTTCCGGGATTATTACAGTGAACCAAAAGGGAGGCAATAACATCACAGGGTCTTATCATGCGCTTATTTCCGGCATAGAAAAAGAACAATACCAGAAATTGAGTGATGATGTGCGGGTGGATCTATGCGGATTCACAGCGTCCATTGGCAGCGTGAAATCCGGAAATGACCGCCTTAATATTTCGTATTGCAACAAGGATGCACTTACATTAAATGGGCTATCTGTTGACCAGGGGAAAATGCCGGAGAAAGCGAATGAGATCCTGATTGAACAGGAATACTTAATCCGGCAGAAGATAAATGCTAAAATTGGAGATACCGTTCCGTTGCCAGCCCCAAACAACGGCCAGGAAAAATCCTTTCTTATAACAGGATACTTAAAAACAGGGGCGAAAGGCACTGACCGTTCCTTATATGCGGCTATGGTTTCTGAAGAATACTTCTCAGAAATGGATGGATGGGATCACTTTTCTCCGGCAGTCATGCTCCGTGTAAATTTAGATGCAGGCTCTGGGGATGTAAAAAGCTTAATATCGCAGATAGTGGCTGATGCAGGCTGTAAAACGGCTCCTTCTTATAATGAAGCGTATCTGAACCTTAGCCAGCCTTCGGCATTGATGGTTCTGGCGGCTGTTGCCGGGCTGGTTGTGATTGTGATCGCTGGTGTTTTGGTTATATACAACATTTTTTATATTTCCATTATCAATTCCATTAAACAATATGGACAGCTCCGCACAATAGGTATGACAGCAAAACAGATTCAAAGGCTTGTTCTCAGGGAGGGGACTTTGCTGATGTTACCTGCAATTCCGATGGGACTGATTGCGGGAATTGCAGTGGCTTATCTTTTAATTCCGCATGGATTTGGGTTATGGAATGTGCTATGGATATGCCCGGTTGTTGTTGCGTTAACCTATGCCACTGTGCGCCTGTCCATCAAAAAGCCTGCTAAGATAGCCGCCGCCGTTTCACCCATAGAGGCTTCCCGCTATGAACAAAATAAGGGGCCGAAAGGTAAACATAGGCAGCACAGGCTGACGCCGGGGTCTTTGGCAGTCAACCAGGTTTTGCGTTATAAGAAAAAGAATATACTGACAGCCGCCTCCCTTGTCCTGACTGGCGTCCTGCTGTTAGGCTTATCCTCTGTCCTTTCTTCGATCAATGCAGAAGATATGTCTTTATCCGGATTTGCAAGAGGACAGTTCGTTTTAAAGATCTCGAATCAGGAGCTGATGGAAAATCCTTTGGAGATTCTGCAGGGATCAAGCCCTTTTACGGAGGAAGTGGAAAAAGAACTCTCGCAATTACCAGGTGTGCAAAAGATCATGAACGACCAGCATCTCCCGGTTTCCTATGACCTGCAGGCCCTGGAATCAGATGCTGAAATCGTGGGATTTGAGAAAGCAGATATGGATTTGCTGCAAAGCTGTCTCTTAAATGGAAACCTGTCAGATTATGGGCAAATGGCATCTGAGGATCAGATGGTGATTGGCAGGCCGAATGACTTTGAGAAGTATTTTGGCATTTATCCAAAAGTCGGCTCCTCTGTAATGCTGAAGATTTTTGATGGGCAGCATACGGAGAACCTGGAATTTGAGATTGCGGCAGTCCTTGACGAAAGTAAGATTGGAAATCATGGCGATAAAATAGATATGCTGTTATTGCCGGTTGATTCCATGCAGAAAATCGCACACAGCAATCTGACATATCAGTATGTGATCCGTGTAGAGGATTCTTTGGAACAGCAGGCAGAAAACGAAATAGACCAGATTGTATCCGGTCATCCGCAGCTGAGTGTGGATTCCCTTTCTGCTGCCATTGCCCAGAATGAAAACTTCCTGCAGGGGACACAGTTCGCCCTTGCAATAGCCATTGTTTTGATTGGCTGTTTTTCCGTGATGAATCTGTTGAATACAACTTTGACGGGAATTATCGTAAGGCGCAGGGAATTTTCCCTCATGCGTTCCGTGGGAATGTCCCAAAAACAATTATCCGTGATGGTCCATAAAGAGGGACTGATCATAGTCGGCATGGGACTTGTATTATCTGTGATCATTGGCGGAGGGATTGGATATGTTCTTTGCTCATTTTTGAAAAACAGCCTGATGAGCTATTTGAATTATCAATTTCCATTGGGTATTACAATCTTGAATTGTGCGGTTATTATTTTATGTAGTGTGCTGATTACAACAGGGGCCTTAAAGCAGCAAAGCAAGTCATCCATGATGGAAGCTTTGCGATAATAGAAGGAGGTGGCGTACCATGACATGGCCTTTTGAAAATGATACCAGCGCTGTTACCCATAGGTTATCAAATGCCCGTATTGGACAGAACCGTTTCAGGAATCGTCTGATTGGGATCATTATCTTTATGGCGGCAGCCATTATGGCGTTTGTTTCTTCTTATGCATATAACATTACAAATGAATATGCGGCATCAACTGCATATCAGGGAATTTTCCAAAACCTTTCACAGGAGAATATCTCTTTGCTGAAAGAAGACCCCCATATTCAAAAAGTGGGTGTATACCAGTCTGTCGGCATGACGGAACAGGAGAATGGCATCACAATGAGTATGGTATGTTCTGATGAAACAACCATGCAGCTCTCCAACATCACACTGTTGGAAGGACGTATGCCCCAGGCGGCGGATGAATTGCTCGTGGAAAGGGGATATATAGATGCCCTGTCTCTGAAAGCGGGGATCGGCGACACAATATCCCTTCATTACCGCAACCAGGCAAGCCGCCAGTTAGAATCAAAAGATTTCCGGATTACAGGTTTTATTCAGACAACCGCTGAGAATGACAGGGACAGGGTTGCTTATAACGCCGTTGTTTCACAGAATTTTGTGTGGGAAAACCCTGCTCTTTCCACTGGGCCGGTGGCAGCTATGGTTTCTGTCCATGATACTGCAAAATATACCAATCAGGAATTAAAAGAGCTGATACGGACGATTGGCCTGGATTGTGGGATCTCTGCAGACAATATTCAGGTAAATAATTTATACATTGACAGCAATAACATGTCAAAAGAGACGGTACTGACGGTTTTGCTCGTTGGGTTGGTCTTAATCGGTGTATGTTCCCTGGTTGTCTACAATATATTTTACATTTCGGTTATAAATAATGTAGCTTCCTTTGGACAGCTGCGCACGATTGGTACTACGAAGAAGCAAATCAGACAGATTATTTCACGGGAAGGAAACTATCTTGCGCTTCATTTCATTCCGTTTGGATGTATGGCAGGCGCGATGTTATCTTTTTTGATAGACCGGAGTGCTTTTCAGCTGCTTCCAGATATTGTGATTGCATTTTTATCAGGAATCGCTGTATTTATTTGTGTAAGGCTGTCTGTTTTAAAACCGGCAAAGATTGCCATGTCAGTTTCACCTGTGGAAGCATTCCATTATAGCGGTTATAGCGGAACAAAAAAGAGGAAAAAGAGCGGGAAGCATCTTACGCCGTTTTCACTTGCGGCTATGAATCTGTCCCGTAACAGGAAGAAAAGTATATTGACCTTTATTTCACTGGCTTTGAGCGGAATGATGTTTATAGGGATTTCTTCCCTGCTATCTTCCCTTGATCCTGAGCAAAGGGCGAAACAGGCCTTCCCTTATGAGGGAAGTTATGTGGTGGAATTGAACCGGGCGCTGGTCACGCCTACGTTTTCCCTCACTCAGCTGCAGGAAAACAATCTACTGACAGATGAATTGAAAAATGATATTTTGTCAATTGACGGGGTAGATGAAATCATCTGCCAGCAGGAGATATGCGTCGGGATAGATGGAATGGAAACGGCAATCCGGAGTATGAACACAGAGGATTATAAGGAATTAAAGAACAAGATAATGATCGGGGAATTGCCGGATTATGACCATACAGGGGAAAACTCCCTTGTCATTAACATGGGCAGCCCGGAATTGGAATACCTGCATAAGAGCTATGAGGTGGGCGATACCGTCACTTTTTCACAGGCAGGAAACAGCCTTACTTATACCGTATCTGCGATTGTTTTTGACAGGGACAGCTCTGTCAGCTTTATCCTTCCGGCAGGTGAAATGGAACAGACGGTTCCCTATAATGCAAACAGTGCGTTTGTGATCCGGGTAAAGACAGACAGTTTTGCCGGAATTGAGGATGAATTACATTCATTGGTTTTGGCAAGCGATACTTTACGCTTGAAGACATTAAAAGATATGACGATGCAATACAAAAGCGTATTCAGCACAATTTCCATTGCGGTATATGCGCTGTTAGCGGTCATTGTCATATTTAGTATTATCAACCTGGTCAATACCAGTATGACAAATATCATTTCCAGAAGGAAAGAAATGGGGTTATTCCGGGCGGTTGGCTTAAGCCACAGACAGCTTTATCATATGATAGGGTTTGAAAATTCATTTCAAACGGTTGGCAGTTTTGCCGCCTCCCTTATCTGCGGTTTGGGAATTGGAAAAGCAATATGCTCTGCCATAGGGAACGTGCCTGGATTCAGCTTCGTAAATTATACTTTTCCTGTAGTACCGGTTCTCTTATATGTTCTGTTAGTTTTTATGCTTCAATTAGCCCTTACAAAATGGGCAGGTCGGTATTGCAGAAAAAATAGTGTCGTAGAGCAGCTTCGTGTGACGGAATAGGAGGTGTAGGACATGACATGGCCTTTTGAAAATGATACAAGCGCCATTGTGAAAAAACTTGCAAAGCGCAGCCTCGCCAGCGAGAAGCGCCGGAACCTGATGGTGGTAATTGCCGTCGCCCTGGCGGCGTTCCTGGTTTGCTTGTCAGCGGTTATATCTGTTTCTATTGCACAGATCCAGCAGGGGCAGGTGGCCGACACCTATGAGGCAGTCTTCATCGGCGTGGAGGAGGACCATATGGCGGCGTTAAAAGACCTGCCGGAGTTTGCCCGGGTGGGCGAATACTATCTGCTGGGGCAGGAGCATTCGGAGCAGGGATACAACGCCTCCTATGTGTACTGCGACAGTGATATGTTGTATATTGCCCGCAGCCAGATGGAGCTGGTAAAAGGAGAACTCCCGGCAAAGGCAAATGAAGTCGCGGTCAGCGAATATTTTCTCTCCGCTTACGGTTCCAATGCCAAAATCGGTGAGACGGTCCGGTTGGATACCGAGAGCTTTCATGGCGACTATACCGTGACCGGAATCCTGTCCAATGTGGGAGAAAAGGAAGCGAATCTATGTGCCATTGCCGTTTCCAAAGCGGCCTTGACGCAGTGGGCCGGATTTGACCCTGCAGGATACCGTGCCTATGTGCATTTCAAAAATGACAGGCAGTTTGACCAGGAGACCATGGCTGCCCGTTGCCGGGAGATTGCCGCGCAGTTTGGCTCTGCGCATGTAGGGATGAACAGCAATTATTTTGCTTCTAACTCAAAGTCTATTGACTTTGTGACTGTTTTCGGTATAGCTGCCCTTGTGCTTGCCGGCGGATATGTAGTCATCCAGAGTATTTTCCGTATCTCTGTGAACGATAAAATACAAAGCTATGGACAGCTCCGCACCATCGGCGCAACACCCAGACAGATCCGGCGCATCGTGAAAAAGGAGAGCGGTCGGCTGGGCGGAATTGGAATATTGATTGGCATCCTGCTTGGGGTGGGCGGCGGCCTGCTCCTGTTCCCAAAGGGTTTTCATGGGGTTTATTATGGGGCAGCTGTGCTTTTGACCGTGGTGGTCTGCTGGTTCATGGTAGCGTCTTCCGTTCACAGATCGGTTAAAATAGCTGCCAACATTTCACCGCTGGAGGCAATGCGTTTTTCCGCAGGTCAGGAAAAGGTACACAACAGAAAGAAACACCGGAAATTAAGTCCCATATCCATGGGATTTGCAAATTTTGGGCGCGACCGCAAGAAGTCAGTGAGCATTGCAGTATCCCTAAGCCTGGGCGGAATCCTTCTTCTGGTGGTGTCTTCCATGGTCCTGACCCGGTCGCCGGAGCAGGCCGCAAGGCTGTTTTTCCCGGACGGGGATATGAAGATATATCTGTCTTCAGAGCAGCCGGAGGAAGAGATTATGGCTGCAGGCAATCCGCTGGATGAAAACTTAAGGCAGGACATCCTTTCTGTGGATGGGGTGGTGGATGTGCTGGTCACCCGCCGGTCTCTGCACGCAAAATTCGGAATTTCCGAAAGCGCTGAGGCTGGTATGTGCGACATGCTAACGGACGCAAACTGCATGGATGTAGAAGCTGCGCTGGTATCAGGCGCCATGCCGGCGGATACCCACAGCGTCCTTTTGAGTACGGGTTATCAAAAGCACCATGCCGATATGGATGTCGGGGCCGCCATGGAGCTGACCTTGGGCCAGAAAACCGTGACAGTTACCATATCCGGACTGTTCGATGCGTCGAAGGCAGCAAACGGACATGGTGCGCTTGCCATGGATTCGGCAGCCCTGTTCGCACCAGAGGAGTTGTTTCATGAGATACATCCTGAAATCGGAAGCTTTGACTACTCCTGGAGCATTGTGAATGATCCCCAAAAAGCAGAGTTTGTGGAAAGCAGGCTTAAGGAGCTGGTATCCGGCCGCACCAATCTTGGAATGGATACGATAGACGCACATATCGAATATGAGAAAATGCAGAGCAGCATTATTTTTGGAAGCCTGCAGGCTCTTTCCTGGCTGATCTTCCTGTTCGGCGTTGTCAACCTGATCAATACGACGCTTTCCAACCAGATGTCCCGGAAGCGGGAGAACAGTATCCTGCGCTCCGTTGGCCTGACCGGGAAACAGCTGTGCCGGATGAGTGTCACGGAGGGGATGTGTCATGTGCTTTTTGCGGCGCTTACCGTCGTGATCCTGGGGCTGCCGATTTCCATGGCAGTCTGTGGGTCAGTCAGCAAGAAATCCTTTGCTGGCGCAGTTGTCCCATACCAGTTCCCGTTCCTGCAAATGGGGCTGTTCCTCCTGGTATTGTTTGGCATGGAGGTAGTCCTGTCAGTCTGGATGGTGCACAGGCAGAAAAAGCAGTCTCTGGTTGAGCAGATGCGGGCGCAAAGTTAAGCATTTCGCGGCAACAGATAAACATTTCACAGCAATTAAATTGTTTTGGCATTTCGGACAGGTTATCATAAAATGTCAGTCTATGGCAACGGCAAAAGTTTTTCTTTTGCCGTTGACGAATAATGGTGGGGAGGTGGCGCATTGATCCGTATTGCAATCTGTGATGATGAAAAACACATGTCCGATCATATAAGGGCTTTTGTATACGATTTTTTCCGTAAAAAGAACAGGGAGATCCAGCTTCGGACATTTTTAAGCGGTGAGGATCTGCTGAATTATGACGGGCAGATTGACATTCTGTTTCTGGACATCCAGATGAAGGGCATGGACGGCATGGCAACGGCAAGGAAGCTGAGGGATTCTAAGTTTCGGGGATTCCTGATCTTTATCACGGTACTGAAAGAGATGGTGTTTCAGTCTTTCGAGGTGCAGGCCTACGATTATCTGGTCAAGCCGGTGGAGGAAAAACAGTTTGAAAAGACCATGGAGCGCCTTTACACTTCCATGCAAAACGCCAGCGAAGACAGCCTGCTGGTGCAAAAGGGATATGAGGGGCGCATCATCCGGGAGGAGGAGATTATTTTCTGCGAGATCATAGACCGGAAAATATATCTGAACCTGGCTTCCGGCGAGGTTGTTGATTATTATGAGCGGATTGAAAATCTGGAAACGAAGCTGGGCAGCCATTTTTTCCGGTGCCACAGGAGCTATCTCATCAACCTGAAGCATTTAAAAGGATATAAAAACGGGACTGCCTGTATGGATAACGGCAAAGAGGTTCCCGTATCGCGGCTGCGGAGTAAGGAGTTTTCCAGTGTTGTTCTGCAGTATATGAAGAATATGTAAGGCTTTTTACATATGGGGGCAAGTAGCATGGCTGAGTATTTAGATTTTTTTAATGTATATATAATGGGCGTTGTCGAGATGTCCTTCCAGTTTTATTTCCTGACAAAAATTTTGAAAAAGAAAATGTGGCCTCCTTTTTATTTCCTGTTTGCAGTAGGTGCAGTGATTATCAATGATTTTGTTCCAGCCAGCATGGTCACAGGCTTTGTGGTACTTATTTTTCTGCTCACAGCATACTGGACTGTTATCTGCCGTGCAGGTTTTAAGCATTCCCTTCTGTATGCGGCTCTGGCAGTGGAAATTATGCTGCTCTGCGGCGGAATTGTAAACTCGATGATTAGTCTTCCATACCCATGGCTGCCCGCCTTTTTCCATGAGACAGATAATATTGCGGCCATGCTGGTCAGTGAGGCGACATCACTGGTTCTGACCGGTTTTTGTTATTATATGGTGTACCGTTATTTTTCCCGGGATGATCTTGATCCCGTGGATGCTCCTGAAACCACAATGGGAATGCAGCAGATGGTTCTGATTTTCATTCCGATCCTGATGATATTTATTATGAGCAGCTATATCAATGCGATTGAATATGATTTCCAGTTTGAGATCTCGGTGGACAAAGGACCTGCGGAACACTTTTTCAGCCATGGGCAGATGCTGTCCATGTATTTTCTGGGACTTGCCAGCCTGTTCTGCATCCTGTTTTCCTATAAGAAACTGCAGCAGAGTTTTCGTTTAAACACTGAAATTTCACTGCTGGAACAGCAGGAACATTCCCTGAACCAGTATGTGGAGGAAGCGAAAACCCGTTACGATGAAACAAAGTCTTTCCGACATGACATCAGAAACCACATCGCAGTGGTAAAAAAGCTCCTGCAGAGTGGGAAACTGGAGGAAGCCATAACCTATATGGAGGATCTGGACGATATGGCGGAAAAAATGTCATTCCCCTGCAGTACCAATAATCCGGTAGTGGATATTCTGGTGGGGAACAAACTGGGGATTGCAAAAAGTATGGGGATCGATGTGGACTGTTCCCTGCTTCTGCCATATCCCTGTGACATCAGAGATATTGATATCTGTATTGTCCTGTCAAATGCACTGGATAATGCAATCCATGCAGTAAAAAATCTGGGTGCCGGCATAGAAAAGTATATCCGTGTGTCCGGGCGTATCCAGGGGGATTTCCTTATGATGGAAATTCAGAACAGCTTCCATGGGAAAGGCGCGTTCAAAAAAGGGACAGGCCTGTCGAATGTAAAAAAAGTGGCTGAAAAATATGGCGGCGCCATGAGTATAGAGACACAGGAGAATGTATTTGTCCTCCATGTGCTGCTGATCATTCCACAGCATCTAGAAAGCAGCACACAGCAAATGGATTAAAATGCTATCTTCTATAACCGAAAAAAGAAAAAGGAAGCTGCCTGCGGCAGGGATCGGCTGCAAAGAAGTTTCCTGACAATATCAATTTGAAGGAGGAACATGCTTATGGCAATGCAGATTCATGGAAACCCTAAAGGATACCTTGATGCCATGTGGCAAGGCCAAGGAAATTATGATCATTCCAGAACCGACTACGCAGAGAGGGTGAAGGAAAAACAGGCTGCCGAAAAGGCGGAAAAGGCAAAGGATACAGAGAAAGCAGATGAGGAAAAAAACGCTGGTAAGTTGTCCGAACCACAGGATGAATACATCAGCAGTGAAAAATCGGGGCAAAAGCCTACGGGACTGTACCGGGTAGGCCAGGACGAGAACGGCAACCGGAAAATCTTTTTTGATGACCCGAAAGCTGGCCATGCAAATGAACAGGATGATCGTTCCGAGAAAAGCGAAGATGGCAAAGCGCCGAAGGCAGGCGGAGGCAGCCAGGGAAAGCCGGCGGAGAAATGTGTTACAAATACGGATAAGGTTGACAGGGAGATCAAGAAGCTGAAAGAGAAAAAGCAGCAGCTGGAACAGCAGATCCAGTCGGCTTCCGGAGATGAAGCGCCCTGCGGGCATACCTCTATGCCATCCGGCAATAATAAGGAAAACAAAATCCGGGAGCTGGAGAAAAAGCTGGCGCAGGTAGAAAACGAGTTAAGCCAGAAGGACAATGATACATACAGGCGGCAGAATGCTTCTGTATCAGAATAAAAAAGACTTAAGTTTTTAGTGTGGTATCAATACCGGGAGATGGTGGCAAATGCGCACTGTTTTCCGGTATTTTTGGAATGGGGGCATCATTCATGACAATAGAAGACTCGCGAAGCGTGGATTCTATTGTATGGGTTTCTTAGAAAGGATTATGTCAGGAGGAATTCAGAAAAAGGAATGAAGGAGAACCGGGAGGAGGCAAGGGAAAAAGCGAAGACGGAACAGGAAAACGCTATCAGGAAGCGCAAGGAAGAGCGCGAGGAGATGGAAAAGAGGATAGAGGAAAGCCGGAATGAGGATACAGATACCGTAAGCATCAGTGAAAGGGGAAAGGCCACATTGGACGAGAAGACGGATTCGGTTCAGACTGTTGCAGACAACGACATATCTATAGAAGAAACAGCGGATATTGTTAAGACAGAACCTGCAATCTATACGAAAACCGGAGAAGCATTGAAACCGGAATCCAGTACGAACCTTTCTGTTTCGGTATAGGGATTAATACGTTAGGCTAAAGCCTTGGAAAGGAAATAAAATGAATAAGAAAAAATTAATTCGTATGGTGTCGATTTATTCAGTGATATATACAGCAATTACATTATTGAGCAGCGTTTTGTATCTTTGTAACGGCGTCTATGAAGACCCAAGCGGTAACTGGCACGAATTAGACAGGGCCATGATCCTTCTGATTGGGATAGCGGCATTTGAATTGTGTACGAAACTGCCTGTAAAGCCCTTGATTCTTAGATATGTGACCGCATATATTCCCTCTCTGCTGTTGGCATTCGCATATGTCTGGTCTACCGGATTGCGGGAGCCTTTGGCGAAAACAGCATACAGAGATATCTGGATTAACTTTACGAGTCTTTTTGTGCTGTTATGTATCATCAATACCGTCATTTATATTTTTAAGAAAAAGAGAGGGCAGAAAAGGGAAAAGGAATGACAGAAGCTGTTCAGAAATTTATCCCGATTTTTGTAGGGGCGCTTCTTATACTGCGCGGCCTGTTTTGGATTGTTGACGGAAAACATGGAAACAAGAGAAGCTATTTCTTTGGCATAGCAGCCATTATGGTAGGAATCATTATGTTTACAACCGTGCTTTTTCAGGTTTTGTAATTTTGTAATCATTAGAGAGGAGAATGGTAATGAGTAAATACAACGCATTATGGGAATATGTGCAGAAAAGCGGAAAGGAATCATTTCAGCTGACCTTTGAGGAGATTCAGGAGATCGCGGGGATACCGATTGACCATTCATTTCTGAAATATAAGAAAGAGCTTGCAGAATATGGCTGGCAGGTCGGGAAGATATCCATGAAAGAACAGACAGTGTGTTTTCATAAGGTTGGCTGACTGCCTCCGTTTTCTGGGAAACACAAATTACAACCGGTATCCAGGGAGGTAATCATATGGCAGATATGCTGGTTAAACTATACAATATTCCCTGTTCACACGACATAGAAGAAAATTTATTCAAGAGTGGTATCAGAATCAAAAAAGCATTAGCGCCTGACAGGAGCAAAATCATCGCTTTCGCCAGGACATGTGCAAAAGATGACTATTCAGATGAAGTGCGGGCCGCTTTTTCAAATAACCCTGCCACCTGTTATATTGCGACCAGAGAAAAGGAACTTATCGGTTTCGCATGTTATGAAGCGACAGCCAGAAATTTTTTCGGCCCTATGGCCGTGCTGGAAAGTGAAAGAAAAAAGGGTGTGGGGAAAGCCTTACTGTTAAAGGCGCTGGAATCCATGCGGGAACTTGGCTATGCGTATGCCATTATTGGATGGCCCACAAAATCCGCTGTCAGCTTTTATAAAAAATGTGTGGACGCAATTATGATTGATGAAAACTCTTCGGGCGTATATAAACGAATGATTGAGATTGATGAATAAAACAAGGAGCTTTTATAATGGAAAGTTTCACCGATGCATTGAATCAAAGGAATTTAGAGAAAATCAGGGTATGGAGGCTTGTTCTATGTTAAAGAAGCTGAACGGAGTTTTAAATATACTGATCATTTCATTGATTGGAGCTTTTGCAGGGCATGCAATCTATGTATGTCTGGATTACAGGATACATCCCCAGGTTTATGCTATGCAGCCGACACCATGGTACACAGGTATTTTATATTATGGCATATATACGATTGTCCCTTTGATAATAGCCATTTTCATAAAGCTGATTTTTTGTAGAAAGTTAAAACAGCAAAAGTAAAAAATTAGAATCGGGATTTTTTCAATGGAATGGAGGAGTAATCGAATGATTATTTTGATAACAGGAGCATCCCACACAGGTAAGACAGCACTTGCCCAAAAACTACTTGAAAAATATAAATACCCCTATTTATCCATAGACCATTTAAAAATGGGGCTTATTCGCAGTGGAAATACTACACTTACCCCTGTTAGTGATGAAAAAGAACTAACGAATTATTTGTGGCCCATTGTGTGTGAAATGATAAAAACAGCTATAGAGAATGAGCAAAATTTTATTGTGGAAGGTTGTTACATTCCTTTTGAATGGTCGAAAGATTTTGGAGCGACGTATTTGAAAAACATCAAATATTATTGCTTAGTTATGAGCAATAAATATATTACGAATCATTTTAGTGATATAAAACAATATGCAAGTATTGTGGAAAACAGAATGGAGGATGAGGGCTATACGATAGAAACAGTACTCAGAGATAATGCCAAAATATTGGAACAGTGCCAGATTTACAAGGTCAACTATATTTTTATTGATGATGAGTATCAAATTGACATTGAATTATAAATTCGTAGGGGGAACAACGGAAATGCGCACAGAGATAGAAATGATATCTTTAATAAAAGATATTGCTTTTAAGGAAGAAAATATTCGAGCAGCATATATTGAAGGCTCTCGAACAAATCCAAACGCTCCAAAGGATATTTTTCAGGATTATGATATTGTATATATTGTAACAACTACAAAACCATTTCGTGAGAATAAGGAATGGATAAAGTGTTTTGGCGAAATCTTGTATATGCATTATCCTGAAGAAAATGTTTTTTATCCATCAGATGTAGAGAATTGTTATGGTTGGCAGATACAATTTGCCGATGGAAATAGGATGGATTTACATGTATGTACCAAAGAAAATGCTCTTGCAAATCTTGAATTGTATCAAATATTAGTGGATAAAGACGGTATCGTGCCATATCCTCAAGAAACCGATGACAAAAAATATTGGGTCAAAGAACCGCAAGAAATTGAATTCCAATGTGCCTGTTCGGATTTTTGGTGGTGCTTGAATAATGTGGCGAAAGGTTTATGGCGCAATGAACTTCCTTATGTTATGGATGTGATAAATTTCGTCCTAAGACCGCATTTAAAACGCCTATTAGAATGGGAAATTGGTATAGAACATAATTTTTCTGTTAGTGCAGGTAAGTCCGGTAAATATTTCAAAAAATATTTACCGGAAGATAAGTATAGACAATTTCTTGCAACATACTCCATTGCAGAAATTGAGTCAATATGGAATTCTGTTTTTGGAATGTGTGGTTTATTTCAAAGTACAGCAGTAGAATTTAGTAAAAAGCAGAATTTTTCATATGATTTTGAACAAGCAAAAAATAGCTTGAATTTTTTACAGCATGTAAGAAAACTACCAGTCAATGCAAAAGAAATATATCCATAATTTTACCTATTCCAGTTTGTGGGGAATTTGCCGAGAACGAGAAACTGGAATTTCTGCAAGATTTTCGCACTGCAAGGAGAAATTGTGATGGCGGGATACACAAATAAGTTGAAACTCACGTTATGGGTTTCTGTCGTATATGTTTTATCGTTTATATGCTATGTACCTACATTGTTAGAACAGAGTGGAATTATCATTCCCAATGGATTATTGTACTTAAAATACTTATATGTGTGTATTCCCGCTATGGCTGCTACTTTTCTGCTGATTTGCGAGCAGAACATCAAGGTATACTTTACGCGAATGTTTTCAGGGAAAATAACAATCAAATATATTTTAATAGGGGTTATATGTATGGCTGCAGGTATACTTGGTTCTTATTGCTATTCGTTCATCGTGAAAACTGACGTATTTAAAAATACATATTCGACAGTAATATCACTATTAACAAGCTGTATATACCTGCTGATAACAGCGTTTGCTGAAGAAATAGCATGGAGAGGATTTCTGCTGGAACGACTTCCTTTTAAGAACATTAAAAGTGTTCTTTTTGTCGGCGCCGTTTGGGCAGCGTGGCATTTACCAATGTGGATCATCAGAAATTCATTGGGCATGGAACAAATTGTTTGTCTTTGTATATGGACATTACTTGTTTCCGTTGTTTTGGGAATAACCTATTATCAATGCAGAAATATACTGCTGATTGCCATTATGCACGCAGCTTTTAATATCTGTTATTTAGCGCCAATACAATATAACATTGTTGTATTAGCGACCATAATTTTTGTTGGTACTCTATTGTATAAAAATCAGGCAAAAAATTATTCACTTGGTAACTTCCTGCTTGTCAGGGAGCTGCATATGAAAAAGAAAATGGTGCTGATTGGAGGGCTGTATAAGGTGCAAAAAGGGCAATCGTGCTTTTGGATCAGGATTTCTACAAACATCTTGGCATGATAAAATCATCGGAAGTCGGCACATGGGTTAAAAATAGCAAATAAAACGCACTCGTGGAGAAATCGAAAGTTGACGCCGATGAAAATGAATGAAAGGAGAGAACACCTATGCTCAATGCAGGAAGCAGGATAGTAAATAATTGGATATATCCTATTGACAAAGGCTATGTACTGATTGATACAGGGTATGAAAGCGGATTTGCACATTTTAAAAAGCAATTGGCAAAGATGCAAATAGCCCCTCAACAGATACGATATATTTTTTTGACACACGCTCACGATGACCACGCAGGTTATCTGAATGAAGTACTTTCGGAATGCCCTGACCTCCAAATCGTTATGAGCGACAAAGCATTAGAAAGATTATATAGAGGGCAAAACTCTTTTCATGGCGGTTGCACAACTAAGATTGCCTTGTTCTTTTGTTATTTAATGAAGTTCGTTGGCAAAGGTAAGCATTTGTTTCCCTCAATAAAACAAGAATATCAATGTAGATGTATTCAAGTGACCGAACAAAACCGTAAGCAAGTGGAACTTTTACTGCAAGGAAAAATTATTGATACTCCCGGTCATACCTCCGATTCCATATCGCTTTTACTAAATGACGGTTCTCTATTCTGCGGTGACGCTGCTATGAACGGCTTGCCAAGTTTACATAGAATAACCATTTGGGTAGAGGACAAAACGGCTTTTCTGAAATCTTGGGAAACAATCATTGCACTTAGACCAAATCTAATATATCCGGGACATGGCAAGCCGTTTGAATATGAAGACCTTAAAATAAATCTAAAACGAACAAAAAATATAGAATTGTTACCGATTCAATAACTTCCAGTTTGAACCAAAAGATTGGCCGTGCTGTAATCACTCTGATTAAAAAAATTTGGAGGAATACAAATATGCAGGAAAATTTATATGAAATAAATTCTATATCGTATCAAATCAGGATAGTGAAAGAATGTGATTTAGATAGTTTGTTATTGGTGAAAAGTGATGCTTCCATACATGCCGATAGATTTCAGCAACAGAATAACGGAAAAGCAGTTTATTTTGGCGCGTTTATCAATAACTGCGCGGTTGGATATGTGTTGTTATCGCTGGATAATAAAGAAGATGTCATGCCATATACAAACCAAGAAAAATGTGCAGATATGATTGATCTGCTGGTAATAGAGCCCTTAAGAAATTATGGCATTGGAACCCGACTGTCGTTGGTATGTGAAAAATATTGCAAAGAGGCCGCAATTCCCTATTTAGGACTTGATGTAAATCCAACGGACAATTCTGCGGCAAAGAGATTGTATGAAAGATTAGGATATCATGCGGTCGGTGAACTACACTTAGACGGTGTATACGAATATACCGATGAACAGGGCAATCAAGGAAAGTATGAAGATTGTTGCATAGATATGATAAAACGAGTATAACGTCAAAATCGGAATTTGCGAGGGAAAATGTATGATTAGAATAAGACCATATAAGGCTTCAGGTGCAGATACAATATTATCATGGTGTCAGGATGAAAAAGTATTTTATCAATGGACAGCAGGTATACTCGGTAATTATCCGATAACGCAAAAGGAATTTTGTTTTGTTGAATCTCTAATGCCGTTTACTGCATTTGATGATACAGGAATCGTTGGCTTTTTTACACTAAGAAACCCTGATGAATCATTGGATGAACTACGTTTTGGATTTGTTATTGTAAATCCTCACAAGAGAGGAAAAGGCTATGGAAAAGCTATGCTCCGGCTGGGTCTGAAATTTGTATTTGAAATATATGGAGCAAAAAAAGCATCATTGGGCGTTTTTGAGAATAATCTCCCGGCTTATTATTGTTATAAAGCAGTCGGTTTTAGCGATACAGTTCTTGATACGACAGAAACATATTGTGTTCTGGGTGAAGAATGGAAGTGCAAAGAATTGATTATGGAAAATAGATAAGTTCCAGCTTATCGGGAAGCCGCATATGAACAAGAAAATGGTGCTGATTGGAGGGTTATATGGAAAGAAACATAAAATGCAAACCGGATAATTTATGCATGATAATTTTCCTGCTTTGCCTGTCTGTAAGGTTTGTGGAATACTTTCTAATTGAAACAGACAAAACAGCTATTGGAGAAAATGTGCTCCATAAGGTTGTTGGGATTATCTTATTAGCGCTGGTATTGAAAAAGATAAGTCTTACATGGGGCGATATCGGATTTCAAAAAAACGGCTTTGTAAGAGGTCTTTTGAAAGGCTTGTTATTGGGAAGCGTGTGCTTTGCCGTTTCTTTTGGATTGGAACTGGCAATTTTATCCCTGCAGGGCAATCATGCACATTTGGAAATCTATATCAGCAGTTTTTCTTTAACTGGCTCGCAGATGAAAAATACAGACTTCGTTTTCTTTCTGTTATGCGTACTGTTCAATGTTATCAATGTATGGATGGAGGAAGGCGTTTTTCGCGGTCTGTTTTTTAAAATGCTCTCTAAAACAAAGCCATTCATGCAGGCGAATTTTATTGCCGCGTTTCTATTTGGTATCTGGCACATTGTAATGCCGGTCAGAGGCTATGTGAATGGCGAAATGTCATTTGCGGCAATGATTCTGATGGGTATTGGTTATATTATCCTTGCCGGAATTATGGGAATCAAATGGGGACTTCTTTACCGCATTACGGGAAATCTGTGGGCAGGGCTTGGCGACCATTTATTTAACAATACCGTTGCGACTAATATGCTGCATGTCGTCTCGCTAAAGGGCGCAGACGAGTTACAAATTGTCCGGATCATGGCTGCACAGATCATTTCCTTTGGGTTTGTGATAGTCGTTTATTATTGCAGGAAAAGGAACGCAAAACTCTCATTGTGTGACAAAGGAGGTGAAGTTCAATGAACGATTTAAAAGAATTAGGGAAACTGATGAAAGAGCATCCTGTCATAATTGTTGTAACATTAGCGGCGATGGTTGTAGGCGCAATTTTTGGGGCAGTCGCGTTTTATCAGAGGTGGTTAGGATGAAGGAAACAGCAAATATGGGAAAAGGAAAAACGCTCCTGATTTCAGCCGGCATAGAAATCATGCTGATTATCTGCATTACGGCGCGAATCTCAATCCAGCGCCCATACTATATTTTATTTTTTACAATCTCCTGTATGGGTTGGTATTCAGCCTTTTGATTCCGCTGTACTGTTTATATAAGGAAACACCATACGGGTATCCATTTATGCTATTCGGCAATAATAAGGAAAATGGAGCGCCGGCTTCCGGCAGAGTATTGGCAGAAGTCGGTTTCAAAAAGCCGGGTCTCCGGCAATGGGTTGTTTTGGCTGCCTTTGTGGTATTTTCCGTTGGAGGGCAGCTTATCCCGAAGATGGCTGTCGGTGAGCAGATCCCCTGGCACTTGCTGCCTATGGGAATTGTGCCGCTGATTATGACCACGTTTTTTGAGGAATTTTTATTCCGGGGATTTGTGCAGAGCCGGATTGACCGGCAATTTGGATGGGTACCGGCAATTCTGGTTTCCGGGGCAATGTTCTCCCTTTACCATTTAGGCTATCCGGGATTCCGCACCTGGGAGGATATTCTTCTGCTGTTTGCAGTAGGGAGCGGATTTGCAGCTGCATACAAGCTATCTGGTAATAACCTGATGGTATCCTTCTTTGTGAACCTGCCGAATGCTTTTGTTACCTACATATTGAAATATGAGCAGTTCCCCGTTATGCGTGCCAGTTCCACCATAGCGGCGGCTGTCACATTGGTGTTGATTGGGCTGATTCTTTTATTATACCGAAATGCAGATCAAAGGAGGCAATAGAATATGGAATTTGTAAAACTGACACACGAAAATCTTGATGGGGAGCACATCTGCTGTGCGATCTCCAATAACAAGGATATCCAGGTCATGTCCAAAAAGAACTGGCTGAAAGACAGGCTGGACGAGGGGCTTGTATTCCTAAAAGGCAATGTCCGGGGAAAATGTTTTATTGAGTATATCCCTGCGGAATACGCATGGGCGCCTATTGAAGCAGAAGGCTATATGTACATTGACTGCCTGTGGGTATCCGGGCAGTTCAAGGGGCATGGATACTCGAACCTGCTGCTGGATGCGTGCATCAAGGACAGTAAAGAGAAAGGAAAAAAGGGGCTTGTGATCCTGTCCTCCAGGAAAAAGATGGGATTCCTCTCTGACCCGAAATATATGGGCTATAAGGGCTTTCTGACAGCGGATACAGCAGAGCCTTATTTTGAGCTGATGGTTCTGCCTTTTGAGGAGGGCGCACCTCTTCCCTGCTTCCGGGACAGCGTGGGCAGGCAGGAAGATATGCCGGAGGGATTTGTGCTGTATTACACAAACCAATGCCCTTTTACGGCAAAGTATGTACCGATACTGGAGGAGATGGCAAAGGCCAGGAATGCAGTGTTCCGGTCCGTACCTATTCAGACCAGGGAGGATGCGCAGAATGCCCCTTCGCCCTTTACAACCTTTTCCCTTTTCTATGACAGGCAGCTCGTGACCCATGAAATCCTGTCGGAGAAGAAATTTGATAAAATCTTAGCAGATAAAGGAGTGTGAAAAATGATTCAATTCGTCAGACCAACAGAAGCGATGAAAGAACAGGCCATAGAGTTCAGACAGGAATTTTTTGAACATGGGGAATTTGTCATCAACGGAAGTGAATTATTTGATAAAACGGATGACTACACAGAATGGTGCAGAACCATAGACGCAAACACGAAAGAGGAAACGGTGAATCCGAATTGGGTTATAACGGACACATTCTTTGCCGTGGACGATCAGGATAGAATTGTGGGAATCATTGATTTCAGGCATACGCTGAACGACTTTCTGAAGGATCTCGGCCATTGCGGTTACAGCGTCCGTCCGTCAGAAAGAAGAAAAGGCTTTGCTACGGAAATGCTGCGGCAGTTATTGGAGGCTGCCAAAAAGACCGGGATGAACGAACTGTATCTTTCTGTGGAGAGGAAGAATGAACCTTCGGTTAAAACAATCATCCGGAATGGAGGAGTCTATGAACGCAGCTTTGAAATTGATGGAGAACAGGCGGATATTTACAGGATCGCCCTGTCGGAATAGCCATACTGGTACAAGGGATACGGCAGAGCCGCAAGCTGCCTGGGGAGAAAAATGATAGGATTAAAAAGAGGAAGCGTAAAGCTTATATCCCATCAGGAGGAATGGAATAAAAATGCTGAAAATGTAATTTTGGAATTGAAGCAGCTTTTCGAAAATGCCGCTGTTGATATCCAGCATGTGGGAAGCACTGCGATTCATTCCATTTATGCAAAACCAATTATTGACATTGTGATTGGCCTCCGTGATTTGAATGATATTTCACATTATATGCAACTGTTGGAAGAACACGGTTTTATTTTTCGCGGGGAAGATGTTGCCGGGCAAATGCTGTTTGTAATGGGTGATTTTGAAAAAGATACGCGCACACATCATATTCATGCAGTCAAATGGAATGGGACAGAATGGAAAAACTATATCAATTTTCGGGATTATCTGAATTGCCATCCTGATAAAGCAATGAGATACGATGCCTGTAAGAAAAAACTGGCGTTACAATTTCCGGATGACCGAAAAAGCTATACAGAGGGCAAGCAGGAATGCATAGAATGCCTGCTGAAAGAAGCATATGTATGGAGACAACTGCAGGATACATAGAGAACACAAAAAGACGATGAAGGAGGTAAAAACAATGCGTCATATTTATATTCGTGGGATCATTGGACTGATCTGGCTGGTTGCAGCCATTGTATGCGGGGTATCCGGAAACTTCCCAATGATGGGGCTTTATCTGGTATTGGCAGGTGTATTCCTGTACTCCGCCTATGCGACATGGAAAAAAGAGAAGGACGGCAAAGGAGGAAAGTAAGATGGGAGAAACGCTCCTGACTGTTCAAAATTTAAGTGCGTGGTACAGTGAAGAGAAAAGGATACTTTCGGGGTTTTCTTTTTCGCTGGCGAAGCATGAAGTGGCAGGCCTGATCGGTCTGAACGGAGCCGGGAAAACCACATTTCTGAAGGTGCTTTCCGGCCTGCTCCCTACTTTCCGTTCAGACGGCATCTGCTTTGGCGGCGCTCCTGTGGATTTTCGGAGTCATGACTTTAAGCTTTGCCGCTATACGGTGTTTGCCGAGGATAATTCTTTTTCGTATTTTACTTTCCGGGAATACCTGGCCTATGTATGCGCTGCCTATGGGAAAGAGGTGGCTGATGTGTCGGAGCTGGTACAGGGCTTTCACTTTGAAGAATATACAGATACCCTGTTACGGGAGCTGTCAACCGGGAACCGGAAAAAAGCATTTCTGATCACGGCTTTTGCCCTGAAACCCAGACTGCTCCTTTTGGACGAACCGGTCAATGGCCTGGATTTCCAGAGTACGGAATATCTGTACCAGCAGATTTTGGGCTATAAAGAGTATGGGACTGTGTTGTTTTCTTCCCATATCCTGGAGAGCATCACGCTGACCTCTGATCGGGTATTTGTCCTGGGGGACGGTAAGAACCGGCAGACTTTTGAAGGCGGGCAGATCAATGCCGCGGATATCCGGGAGGCACTGCATGATGAAAATGACAGGTAAAGCCTTTGCAAAAAAACTGTTTGGGACAAGATGCGAACGGCTGCCCCGGACGCTCTTACTTGATGTGATCATATTTTGGGGGCTGTATATCGCAGATTTTCAGGTGCAGGTTGCGGCATCTGTACGGATTCTGATGATAAGCGCTTTTACTGCCGGTGTGATGTGGCAGGCTTTTTCTTCCAGAGATAACGCTGTGGAGCTGAAACATATGCTGATGCTGCCAGGGCATGGTCGGGAATTTGTATTTTCCTATGTGGCGGCGTTGGGATGCTATACGATTCTTACAAAGACAGGGCTGCTTCTGGCGGTTCTGCTGGCCGTTTCTGCATGGAAGCCCATAGAGATGATAGGGATGGCCATCAGCATGCTTCATGCGGTCCTTATGGCTGCCGCAGCCTATTCCCTGAGAAAATATTGGTATGTGGGCGGCATCTGGACCGCAGCCATAGTGTCCGCCATTCTGTTTTTAGGAAGCAGAACATGGTTTGGATTGTTGCTGCTTGTGAATAGTTTCATTGCTATTCTGATTTTGTGGAAGGCAGACGGATACGCTTTTTATCAGGGGGAGAGTGAGAAAAGCCATGTTATTAAGCAACGGAAGCGAGGTTCCTTATGGCGGTACTTTTTCCGGTATTTGAGCTGCCACAGGAATTATCTGGTCAATACTGCTGTGATGTGGTGCGTAGCCATTGTAATGCCGTATTTCTTAAGAGAAATGGCCGGGCTGTCTGTTGTCCCGGTGGGCTTTGCAATTTTATCCCTGAATACACCCATCTGTATCCTGCTGTCCTGCGACCGTGACCTGGAGCAGGCAGTCCGTTTCCTGCCCGGACAGAAACGGCGCTTCTGCATCCCATACTGCCTGTTTATCTTTTCCTGTAATATGGCGGCGGATGTGCTATTCCTCTTAAGCTGGCAGATACAAAACGGCGGTGTCACTGTCCTGATGATTGCCGGGGCTGTTTTCTTTGCCTTGCAGAGTGCGGTGCTGTCTGTGCTCCTGGAATGGTTTTATCCCATTCGTGGCTGGAAGATTGAAAGCGACCTGTGGCATCATCCCCGGAAATATGTGGTTCCTGTGGTAATGCTGCTGCTCGCGGGAGGCGCTTGCGTATGGCCGGTAATGCTGTATGTCCTGCTGGCTCTGTTGGCTGTGGAAATTGCAATTTTATTTTTTATACCCAAAGGGCACTCGTGAATGCAGACCCGTTCGGGCGGGCGGACTCCGTCCGTCAAGGTATATGTCGGAGGCATCCGGAGTGATGGATAACAAATGAATGAAAAAAAGATGAATGAAAAAAAGATATTATATGTAGAAGATGATTTAAGCCTGATTGAAGGCCTGAAATACACACTTGAGAAAAATGGTTTTCTGGTGGATAATGCCCGTACCATAACGGAATCATATCAATTCTTCCAGGCAGGCCAGTATGACCTTTTGCTGCTGGATGTCACGCTGCCGGACGGGACAGGCTTTGATATCTGTAAGGAAGTAAGAAAGACCTCTGCTGTCCCGATCATATTCCTGACGGCTTCGGATGAAGAGATCAGCATTGTAAAAGGATTGGACATGGGCGGGGATGATTACATTACCAAACCTTTTAAATTGGGGGAGGTTCTTTCAAGGATCAACGCATTGCTGCGCCGTTCGGGGCAGCAATTTCATAAGAGTGATACGATTCTGGAATCCAATGGAATTAAAATTGACCTGTCTGAGCGGATCTGCTGGAAAGGGGAAACGGAGATTCCTTTAACATTAGTGGAATATAAGCTGCTCTGCCTGTTTTTGGAGAATCCAGGCCGCATCCTGCCAAGGGAACTGATTTTAGACCGCCTTTGGGACGGGAACGGCAGCTATGTGGATGACAATACCCTTTCCGTCTATATACGCAGGCTGAGGAGGAAGATTGAAGATGACCCGAATTCCCCCACAAAGCTTCTGACGGAAATTGGGTTTGGCTATAAATGGGCCGGGGAGTAAAGAGATATGAAGATAATGGGAAAAGAAACAAGGAGGATGCTGTGCTGCCTGCTTGCCATCTGTCTGGCTGCGGCAGCAGGTTTCACGCTCCTTTTATCCTATATGACGAATGATTTTCAGAAAACAATGGTAGAGCATGATTATGGGACGGCAGGGTATCTGGTAAACCACCCGGACACAAATGTGGCAGCTGCGTTTATGAAAGACAAAATGGACTCTGACATTGAGGCCGGAAGGCGGCTCCTTAAGGAAGCGGGCTACCATGAAAATGCGGATCCCAGACTGATTCCTGCCGTATACGCTTACCGGAAGCATACCGCCGTCTGGATCGGAGGTATGTTTTTTTGCGTTTTTCTGGCTGTTTTTCTGACAGTCTGGATCTACATCCGGAAACAAAACAAAGCGATAGCAAAGGCAGATACTGTGATTACCCGGTTCCTTTCAGGGGATACAGGACAGAGGATTGACAGTGAGGAAACCGGGGACTGGTACAGCCTGTTCCATAGGATCAATGAGCTTGCCTCTATCCTTTCTGCCCAGGCAGAACATGAAAAACAGACGCGCGAATTTCTGCAGGGTATGATTTCAGATGTTTCCCACCAGTTAAAGACGCCCCTGGCGGCGCTTAAAATGTATGATGAGATTATGGCGCAGGAGGGTACGGACAGGGAGACAATCCAGGAATTTACTCAGAAATCCCTGCGGGAAATACGCCGGGTGGAAGATGTAGTTTATACGCTCTTAAAAATAGCCAGGCTGGACGCAGGCACGGTCAGGATGGAAAAGGCGGAGGAAAACATGGAAATGCTCCTTAAGGATGTGACGGAACGCTTTGAGACACTGGCAGCCCAGGACGCGAAAGAGATTGTGTTATCCGGGAACAGCGATGTTTCCCTTTACTGCGATGCCCTCTGGATGTCGGAAGCTTTGGGGAATGTGGTGAAAAATGCGCTGGAGCATACCCAGAGGGGCGGGAAAGTAGTGATCAGCTGGGAGAGGACGCCCCTTCTTACAAACATTGTAGTGGAAGACAACGGAACAGGGATCCACCAGGAGGATATCCATAATATCTTCAAACGGTTTTACCGGAGCCACATTTCCCAGGATACCCATGGAATCGGTCTGGGCCTGCCGCTTGCCAAGTCCATTGTGGAGGCCCATCAGGGGACGATTTCCGTAACCAGCAAGGTCGGGCAGGGCAGCAGATTCGTTTTAAGTTTTTTTCATCTTACAAAAGAGTAAGATGAAATTCATGTGAAAGTAAGACCCATCGGGTAAGATAATTCCCGAAAGGCAGGTAATGAATATGAATATTCTTGAAGTACAGAATCTATGCAAGACCTATGGAAAAGGGGAAGCGGAAGTTCGGGCGCTGGATCATGTTTCCTTCTCCGTGGGCAAAGGAGAATTTATCGCAATCGTAGGCGAGTCCGGTTCCGGAAAAAGTACGCTTTTAAATGTGGTGGGGGCTTTGGATAACCCGACATCTGGAAAAGTGCTGATTGATGGCAAGGACATTTTTTCCATGCCCGAAAAGAAGCTCACGGTGTTCCGCCGCCAAAATATCGGATTTATCTTCCAGTCCTTTAACCTGATCCCAGAACTGAATGTAGAACAGAACATTACATTCCCATTGCTTCTGGACTACCAGAAGCCGGACCAGAAGTATGTGGAGGAACTGCTGGAGATTCTGGGATTAAAGGAGCGCAGGAAGCACCTCCCCAGTGAGCTAAGCGGAGGCCAGCAGCAGAGGGTGGCAATCGGGAGGGCGCTGGCGGCCCGTCCTGCCATCATCATGGCGGATGAGCCTACCGGGAACCTGGATTCTAAGAACAGCCAGGAGGTCATTACCCTCTTAAAATCCATGTCGGCCAAGTACAGGCAGACAATCCTGATGATCACCCACAATGAAAACCATGCGGATGCAACGGACCGGGTACTGCGCATGACGGACGGCAGGCTGAAAGATTTGGGGGTGGCGGCGAGATGAGAAGTTATCTTGGACTGATACCCCAGTATGAAAGGGTTCACCGCAAAAATAACAGGATCTCTGTGCTGTGCATCACGCTTTCGGTATGCCTTGTAATGGCGATTTTCAGTATGGCGGATATGGCGATGCGCTCCCAGAAGAATTATTTTATTAAAACCAATGGCGAATACCATGCGGCGCTCCATGATGTGGAGGCAGAGACGGCAGAACTGGTATCGGCAAGGGTTGACATAGCTTTATCAGGATGGGTTTATCAGGGCAGTACGGGAAGGTTATCCGGCAAAGCCGTCAGTTTTGTGGGGGCAAATGAAGAAGCAATGGAATCCCTGACTGAAATGGATATGACGGCCGGGGCATATCCTTCCCTGCCAGATGAGGCGTTGCTGAATGAAAACGCCATGGGGCAGCTGGGTCTGTCCATTGGCGATTATGTGACGGTTACGGTTCCAGACGGCTCACAAAAACAGTATCAGATTACCGGAACCCTTGCGGATATGGGTTCCATGCTGAAAGCGGATATCTGTGGGATGGCGCTTTGCGAAGAGGGCTTCCTTGCCATTGCAGATGAAAATGCGGCAGACGGCACCACCTACCGTATCCAGTTTAAGAGCGGCGCTCATATTCAGGAGGCCATAAAGGAAATCAAGAGCCAGTTTGGCCTTTCTGACGGCCAGATCTCAGAAAATACCGCTTTATTGGGCCTGATGGGACAAAGCGAGAGCAATATCATGCAGGCGCTCTATCTGATCGCTGCGATCCTGGTTTTCCTTGTTTTGATTGCGGGAACGGTAATGATCTCCGCAAGCTTTAACACCAATGTATTGGAGAGGACACAATTTTATGGGCTGCTGCGCTGTCTGGGGGCATCCAGGAAACAGGTAAAGCATTTTGTGATCCTGCAGGGGCTTAAGAAAAGCGCAAAGGGCGTTCCCATTGGCCTGCTGGCGGGCCAGGCTGTGACATGGGCTGCCTGCCTGTTACTGGGCTCCATCAGCGGAGACCGATTTTCAGAGGTTCCGTTATTTGAATTCAGTATCGCCGGTATATTGGCAGGGAGTGTGGTGGGCTTCCTGATCGTCCTCCTTGCTTCCCTTTCCCCGGCGAAAAAAGCTTCCAGGGTTTCGCCTGTTACGGCAATCAGCGGAGGCTCCCAGCTGGCACAGAATAAGCGTGCGGCGAATACAAAGCTGTTCCATGTGGAGACAGGCATGGGCATGTTCCATGCGTTGTCTGGAAAAAAGAATTTATTCCTGATGACCTGTTCTTTTGCCATCAGCATCATGCTTTTCCTTGCTTTCCAGGTGCTGGTCGTATTCCTGGGCCAGGCTATGCCTGCATTAGCCCCGTGGTCGGGGGATGTATCTGTGACAGCCGCTGCAGGGCTGGAAATTTCTGTAATAGAAGAAATCGAAGCTGTCAATGGTGTGAAGCGTGCTTTTGGCAGAATGGAATACGGCGGCTTATCTGTTTCCTCCGATACCGAAAACGGAACGGCCACGCTGGTTTCCTATGAAGAAAATCAGTTCAAATGGGCAAAAGAGGAACTGAACGGGGGAAATATCGATGCGGTTTCGCAAGGAACCGGGGATATCTTAGTGTCCTACCGGGATGGCATGCAATGGAAGGCCGGGGACACCGTGACGCTCCATACGCCTTTGGGGGAGAAACAGGTGAGGATTGCGGGAGTCCTTTCTTCTACAAATGCATCAAGTGAAGCGGGAAGCCTTGGATACATCATATGCTCAGAACAGCTGTTTACAGAGAGCATTGGCGGGTTAGGCTATACGGCTGTGGATATACAGCTTGCAGGCAGCAGTACAGATGAGACAGTATCGGCAATACGGGGCCTGCTTCCATCTGACATTTCCATTGCAGATAAACGGCTGTCAAATTCGGAATCCCAGAGTTCCTATTATACAGGTGCGGTGTTTATTTATGGGTTTCTGCTCATTATTGCGCTGATTACCATATTCAATATCTTTAACAGTATGAATGCCAGCGTGGCGGCAAGGACCAGACAGTATGGCGTAATGCGCTCCATTGGGATGGGAGCCGGGCAGCTCTACAAGATGATTGCTGCAGAGGCAGCCACCTATGCAGTATTAGGATGTGTCACCGGATGTGTCTTGGGCTTACCATTGAATAAGATGATGTTCCAGTTCCTGATTGCAGATAAATGGGGAACGACCTGGCAGCTTCCAGTTGTCTCTCTGCTGCTGATCGTCGTGTTATGTTTTGGATCTGCGGCGTTGGCGATCCGGCAGCCAATCAAAAGAATCGGGCAGCTGTCCATTGTGGATACCATAAAGCTGCAGCAGTAACACCTGGATACTGACTAAAAATTTTGAAATGTCCGAGCTTTGTAACAATTCAGGTCGTTTTAAAGCTGACCGGATGATAGGCTCGGACATTTCTGTGACATTTGTGCCATATGATAAAAGAAATCAATACCGATTGCGCAATGGACTGTCTTTCCTTTGAAACTCTGTAGTCCCTCTTTTGCTTCCTGTATTTTCAAACCAAGATTTTCCTCAATATAATCAAGCCTTTCGATATATGGCTGGCTGTCATGTACGTTCCCGGCTGTTGGTGCCACATCAATGATAATACTATTTTTAGAATCAACTGTCTCGTGCGACAAGTAATGCAACCCCTCCGCTTTCCCTTTCCTCTTGTAAAATCCCGATTCGGGGGCTGTTCTGCTTTCTCGGCGGCTAATGATTTCCGTTTTTTCCTTCCGTTTCTTGCATCTGGCGGCCTTGATTTTTCCTTCCGTTTCCAACTGGGCCCGTACCGTTCCTTCATACTGGTCTAGTTCTTTGAGGTATTCATTTGTGGCTTTTTCTGTTTGCTTGATGTATTCTGTTTTCCGGGATGCGTTTGCTTTCATGTGTGTCGAATCCGTAAAAACCAGCTTGCCGTCTGCCAGACCCTTTCCTATGCATATGGAAACAATTTTCTGAAAGATATTCCGAAAAAGGTCACTGCCGTTGAAACGGCGGCGTCTGTTCTGGGAAATCGCAGAATGGTCTGGAACCTTATCCATAATATCAAGGCCAAGAAACCAACGGTATGCCATGTTCACCGGAATCTCTTCTGATATTCTTCTTTCATATCATTTACTTTCCGAAGCAGATGATCCATAGGGACTAAATCTTCATTTGTTATCAAATGCATTTTTATCTGTTGGTTCTCGATTTTTGTCATCATAATGTATCACCTCAAGGATTAATCTACACAGATATCTTCTTATATGCAAATCTTTTTGGTAAGAGGTTTTTCAACAGCTCGATCGTGTCGCAAAGTTCCAGGTATTGGAAATGGTGGAATGTTATCTTTGGCATTGAAGTAAAGGTACGGGCAATAGATATTTGATTACTGGCAGAGGGACAGGGACTTTGCGGCGATGATACTGTTCTTGACAATGATACTTTCGGACAAAAGCTGGCCCGGTCTGAAAATAAGATGGATTGGGCAGAATTAGAAGAATTGAAAAAGGTGGATGTCCGTACAGTGGATGTTTCCGTTTTAGAAGATATAGAGAAAATAGAAATTGACAGTTCTCTTTCAGCCAGGGAGAGATGGATGGATTTTGCAGAGAAGATTAAGAATCCGTTTTGTTTTATCTGTAACGGCATGGTTGTAAAGATTTCCTACTCCGAGGCAAAAGAGAGCCTTGAAAACAAAATGGTTCAGCTATGCATGAGTATGGAAGGGAAGGGTTTGTGTTAGGGCTTTCTATGGACATCTGCGGTCTGGAATGGTACAATGAGTACGGACGAAGCAGAACCCCAAATAGGAAAGGTTTGACAACAGACAAGACTATTTGAGGTGATGAAATGAATACAAATCTGAATACTGACGTATATGATGCTGACGTTTATCTGCGCCTGTCAAAAGAAGATGGGGACAAGGAGGAAAGCCTTACCAGAGAAGTGGTAAATGAATGGATTGAAGCTATATATATGGAAAATCGCAGTTTGATATAGTTTCACTATAAAAAATCTAGAAATCTAAAAAAGTATGATTTTGCGAAATAATAAATGTGACTTATTATTTATTACTCCAGCGGTTAAAATTTGTCGATATTTAACCGCTGGAGTAATAGTTGCCCTTGCAGAATATACAATAAAAATATTAGAAGAGAAGAACGGAAGATTATCTCTATGTATATTAACAGATTTTTGTAAAACATTTGTCCAAAATGATACCATTTCGGCAATCTTTTTTCTCATATCTTATTTTCACAATTCATTTCTTTACATTTCAAATTTATCACATATTTTTATAGTGGTTCAGAAAATAATAAGTTGGAAAACGGGGGAATTAGAGTTAATATGCTTACACGGCGGTTACCCTATCGCGATATCGGCTATGTACTGCCTTGGGAGCTGCTAAGTATTGATAGTACTTGTTTCGCAACGGCTGAAACAGAATGAAGAGCGGAGTGTAAAATCCCCCCTATTTTGAAATGATAAGGGTAGTCTTGTGTGGCGAATCGGCAGGATTGCCGAGAAAAATACTTTTACAACAAAACAAGGTCTGTTTGCAACTTGCCATATCAGAAAAAAGCAGTTTTTACGATATAATATAAGCAATGTTGTTTTTGTCAACTGGCATTGATTGCAGGAAATTTACATAAAGGAGATGTGAACCTATGGAGAACTTTATTGATCAGACAGATGCTGATGTGCGATCCGTAAGAGATGCCGTTTGTGTGGCAATCTGCGATGACGAGGCATTTATGTTTGAACTGTTGGAGGAAAAAGTAAAGAATATGCTCCCTTCTGCGGTAATAGAACAGTTTTCTTCTGGCAGGGAGCTGTTGGAAGGCAATACGCAGGCGGACATTTTATTTCTGGACATACAGATGCCAGAGCTGGACGGTATGGAGACGGCAAGGCTTTTCCGCAAGCAGCAGAAGGATGCACTCATCATATTTATTACAGCGGCTCCGGAATATGTCTTTCAGGCATTTGACGTAGGGGCGTTTCATTATCTGGTCAAGCCTTTATCTGATGATAAATTCGATGAGGTCTTTGGAAATGCGCTGTTGGAAATCGCAAGCAGGAATAAGGGAAGAGATGGGGATGATGGAGACTACATGATGATACAGGCAGGGGGAGTCCATACAAAAATACTGTTTAAGGATATTATCTATGCGGAAGTGTTCAACCGTAAAGTCATCATTCATACCGTAAACGGCGATACAGAATATTATGGGAAACTGTCCGATTTGGAGAAAAAAGTTGGAGAGGATTTTTTCAGACCACACAGGTCATATCTGATTCATTTTAAGTATGTGCTGAGGTATGATGCTGTATCTGCTGTTATGAAAAACGGGACAGCGTTGATTGCAAAGCAGAATTATCCGAAATTTGTGAAGCAGTATCTGAAATATAACCAGAGGAAAGGAAGGGAGATTAGGTGAGTCTGGTAGAATTATGTTGGGATATTACGTCTTATGTATCAATTATTGTGCAGCTTGGTGTTGCGGGCATATGCCTTGGAATATTTGTATCGCCGTATATGCTGGGCAGAAGCAAAGGGATTAAGGCAGGCACAGTGTATGGTGTGACGATGGCGGTCTTATATATCATGCCGCCCCAGATAGACAATATCCTTGCATATTTTATTGGTACATTAGCAGCATTTGCCGTGATGTGCGCAGAGGACAGGCGCAATATCAACCAAAAGATATTCTTGTCTATTAATTTTTTTTCACTGCGTTGGCTATCCGCTTCTATGGCAGGAATTATAGACCATTTTTTTGATATTGTTCTTTTAAACCCGCAGATAGCATCGAGGTTATGGCTGCATTACGGATTGTATGTGGCAGTAAGAATTTTGGGCATACTGTTTAGTTTTTTGCTTCTGCTATTATCTATCCAGGCAGTCAACAGGGCGTATGAAAGCAAGGACAGATATATGGAAAGAAGGGAACTTGTGATGCTGACGGTGCCTTCCTTGTCAGGGATAGCCGGTTATGCAATATTCCATTTTTACCAGATTAAATCTGAAATGACGGGATTTTATGATGTACTTTGTTTTTTATACTATCTGATATCCGTAATGGCAATCCTTGTGACAATTATTATCTTCCAGAATTGGAAAACTTCACAGGAAGAACAGTCCGGACATGAACTTTTGGAAAGCCAGATAAATAATATAAAAACGCATATCAAGGGGATTGAAAAGCTGTATGGAGATATCCGTTCCTTGCGCCATGACATGGGAAACCATATCCAGATGATAGAGAGTTTGACGGGAACGGAAAATACTGCCGAGGCTTCGGCATATCTTGAGAGACTGAAAATAGAATGGCAGGAACTTGCACCTGAGATTAGGACAGGAAATCCGATTATGGATATGATTCTTTTAGAAAAGAAAAAAGAGGCTCAGATGCGTGGAATCCGATTTGAAAGCGACTTCCGTTATCCAGAAAATACAAAACTGGATGCCTTTGATGTCAGCGTGATTTTGTATAATGCGCTGAATAACTGCATGGAGTCGGTAAATGGGAAAAATCCGTATATCAGGATTCAAGCATTCCGCAAGAACAGTATTTTTATGCTGATTATCAGCAACAGCTTTGAAGGGAAACTTTCTATCAACCTGGCAGACGGACTTCCATACACGACAAAAAAAAGCGGCGGCCATGGAATCGGTTTAAAGAATATGCTTAGGGTGGCTAAGAAGTATAAGGGGGATCTGTTATTTGAACAAAATAGGAATGAGGTTACGGTAGGGATTATGCTTCAGATTGTGTAAGGGTTCACAACGGAATGAGGGTGGTTCACAATATGGCGCTTTATCCATACAAATGATATCCCGATAAAATTGATAGAGAGCAGGATTTTTTCATATGTGAAACGGCTTTCAAAATATTTTTGAAGGAGGACAAGTACAATGAAAATTAATGGTATCAGTGGAGCAAATACACAGATGGGGCAGATGGGAATGAATCAGGCAACAGACTCATACAGCCGGAATATCCAGAACCAGATTGCCAACGCACAGAAGCAGTTGCAGGAACTTTCTTCTAATGAGGAAATGACATTAGAGGAAAAGATGAAAAAGCGTCAGGAGATACAACAGCAGATTAGTGACCTGAATATGCAGTTAAGGCAGCATCAGATGGAACAGCGAAAAGAAAAACAGCAGGCAAAGGGAACATCTATGGATGATATGCTGGGCGGAACAAAGGGAGGAAAGTCAGGCAGTAAAAGCGCCGGACTTTCCCAAGCAAGCATGACGGCAATGATTTCTGCGGACACATCCATCAAGCAGGCAAAGGTGCAGGGCAGCGTGGCAACCAGCATGGAGGGCAGAGCAGGCGTATTGGAATCCGAAATCAAAAATAATCATGGCTCTGATGTAACAAAGAAGAAAGAGGAGCTTGCAGATGTGACACAGAAAGCACAGACGGCTACTGCATCGCAGATGAATACGCTGGCAGAGGCAAATAAGGCTGTGGAAGAAGCTGCCGTGGCAGAGCGTAACGACAATAAGGCATCCGGGGCAAAAGAAGAAAAAACAGACCAGGCAGAAAACACAGCCGAAAAGGCAGCGGAAAGTGGTACAAACGGAGAAAAAGTACAGCCCGTTGAAACAGCCGTTCCAGAAGCTGCAACAGCACAAGCGTCAGTTTATACCCATGTTGATGTCCGCTTATAAGGGAGAAAAAGTGTATGTCAGAAACTTTCTATGGTATCATTCGGTGGGTGCGTTTGCTTTAACAGAAACGGTTTTCTGTCGAAGTAATAGGAAACAGCCGAAACGAGGGAATCTAAATGAAGAATACACTAGTGTACTGTATCATTAATAAATAGTTAAATATTGCTGGTTTGCCAAGTCGTTTCGTGATATACTAAAAGAAACGGCGGTGATTCCTATGGCAAGACCTAAAAAATACAAAATCTCATTAACGGATGACGAACTTAAAATACTCAAATCCGTTATGCGTAAAAAGAAAACAACAAAAACTGTCCGCAACAGATGCCAGATTATCATTGATCTGGATGAGGCACATGGCAAAATTCTTACTCATGAACAGTCTGCTAAAACAAACTGTGTCTGTATGGCGACAGTTACCAATACAGTGAAACTTTATTCTGAAAAAGGGATTGAAGGCATCACTTCACTCAACCGCAATGTTAACTCTGACCAGGCGCGACGGAAATTCGATGGGCGCGCAGAAGCCCGCATGATCGAAATCGCATGCAGCCCGGCACCTGCAGTATATTTGCTTTCGTGGAACCACTTGGAGGAAAACATCATGTGAGCGTCCATGAGCACCGCACTGCCATTGACTGGGCGCAGGAAATCAAATATTTATCAGATGTGATGTTCCCGGATGCCGAAAAGATCATTCTGGTCATGGATAATCGGAATACTCATAAAGCCGCATCCCTTTACAAAGCGTTTCCGCCAGAGGAAGCGAGGAGGATTATAAAGCGTCTGGAAATCCATTACACGCCCAGGCATGGGAGCTGGCTTGACATGGCTGAAATTGAACTTAATGTAATGACACGACAATGCCTATCACGTCGTATAGATACAATCGCCAGGCTAAAAAACGAACTGTCTGCATGGGAAACAGAGCGCAATCGTGATGAAGCTAAAATACGGTGGCATTTCCAAACGGGAGATGCCAAAGAAAAGCTGATATCACTTTATCCAATAATTTCGTCTGCCACCTCATAATAGAGGTGACAGATAAGCTAAATATCAATGATACACTACACTAGAAGAAGTAAAAAAAGTATTACCAGAACAACCATGGACTAAAGGTGTTCACTTTATTGTGGCAGAAAAAATGGGTATATCGCCAAAGACATCTGCTATAGCAATTGGTGAACTTATGAATAAGAATATGGTAAAAAGACAAAAAGATGGAAAGATAATTGAATGATAATCTACATAGACCGTAATCTTTAAAAAAGACTACGGTTTATTTTATGCCTAAATGTAGATGCGTGTTGGAATATGTTGTTTAAATGTAAGTAGGTAATAATCCGTATCTACAAATACTCATCCAGATTTGATACCATAAGATTCAAATGATGGAGGTGTTTGTATGTATGAAAATCTAATTTCAAAGGCGGAGCTCTGGGCATACCGGATCAGTTCTTTTCAGGAAAGCGGTCTGTCCCGTAAAGAATGGTGCCGGCAGAATGAAATCCCATTAGCTGCTTTCGGTTACTGGAACCGAAAACTTCAGACGGAATCCTCTATGATAGGAAGCAGCAGTGAGCCTGTATTTGCCAGGCTTCCCTCTGAGCAGGAACTCTGTTCCGGAGAACGCACAGGGAAAGCGCCAGTGACGATCTGCCTTTCGGAAGATATCCGGATCGAAATTGGCCCTGACTGTCCAGACAGGCTGGTGACTGCCCTGCTTCGGGCTTTAAAAGACCGTGCTTGATTTTTCTGGAAGCACTACCGTCTACCTGGCATGCGGATGCACCGACCTAAGAAAGAGCTGCACAGGTTTAGCTGCCATCATTAAACTGAAATTCCATCTGGATCCGTACTCCCGCTGTATGTTCGCATTCTGCAATCGCAGACGCACATTGATCAAAATCCTCCAGTGGGACAGGTCAGGATTCAGGATTCTGATGAAAAGGCTGGACCGGGATTCCTTCCACTGGCCTGATGCGCCGGATGAGCTGCAGAAAGTCACACGGAAAGAGATACACTGGCTGTGTGATGGATGATCACTGAAGCCCAAAGGCGCCTTTGAAGAACGTCATCCGAAGATTGTCATATAGTTACGGTTCCTGTCAATCCGCAAAAAGACGAAATTTCCTTGATTTTATGCGGATTTTCCCACATACCCGGAAGCGGTTTTCTGTCGTATCCTGTGAAAATCTATGATATACTGTTCATAGACTTTAGGAAAGTTGGGATTGCACTATGAAACCGCTTTTTACAGAAGAACAGCTGGACAGCATGAGTAAAGAAAATATCACCGCCCTGATGCAGGCCATGCAGAAGCATCAGCAGAAACAGGAAACAAAAATCCAGATCCTCGAAGAAAAAACAAAGGAACTGGAATTCCTGAACGCAATGCTCTCTGGCCGGCTTACTCTCGCACAGCGGAGACGGTTTGGCCAGTCCCGTGAAAAGTATGCTGACGGCTATACCCAGCTGAATCTTTTCAATGAAGCAAAACAGGAATCCGATCTGGATGGGTTCGGACTGGAACTGGAGGAAATCAGTGCGACTGTGTATAGTATCACTGAAACAGCACTTCTGAATGGATGGAAGCCGTACAATTATTTAACCTATGTGTTGGAAAGAATGAAAGATCTCGGAGCATTTCCTAAAAAGGAAGATATGCTGGAACTTCTTCCATTGTCTTCCAACCTTCCAGGCGATTGTCGCAGTAAACTTAAAAAATAGTGTCTGACCTATTCCCCAGCAAACGACTGGGGATTTCTTATTTTGTCAAGGTACGGATTATTACCTACTTACGCCCTTTTTGCATATTGTCACTTTGTAACTTTTTCCAATGCCTGAATACAAGTTGTTCCGTTCTTTCAAAATATATGTTTAAGCCATTTAAGTATATTGTGTGTCTCCGCTTACTTTTTTTATAACAATTTTGGTATATTTTTACTAATTAAATTGCTTATATATGTGTCTAAATGTATAGTTGTAATAGGTGGTATCAATACTTTGTTACAATTTGCCAAGAGCTTTTTATTATTAGGGAATTCTGAAAAATTCATAAAATAAGTTGTAATTAATCAGAAATAGTGTATACTAAATATAGTAGGTGATGCACAGCCTTATAAATGAGCAAGTTATGAGTGGGTGATGCGCAGCCCTTAAGTGAGCGAGTTAACAGATGGCAGGGACTGCTTAAGTCTCTGCCTTTTCTGTAGATAGACAAAGGAATATTATGAAAAACAATATTAAAATATATGGCGTGAAAGATGCATACATAAAATACCTGAGTCAATATCAGGAACATTTATTTTTGCATGAAGGCGGAACGTTTGGACGAAAATATATAGGAACTGTTTTGGAGATCAACGGATTTTATTATTTTGCACCATTATCTTCGTTTAAGTCAAAACACAAGAAAATGAAAGAAAGTGTAGATTTTATCAAGATAAAAGACTATGCGGTTATCAACATAAACAATATGATTCCGGTTCCCAAAGAACAATTAATTGAATTTGATATCAATGCTGAAAAAGATCCACACTATAAATTTCTTTTGCAGGCTGAAAGCCGCGAAATAAACAGGCATAAAGATCGGATAAGGAAAAATGCAGAGATTGTCTACAATCATAAAAAGCGGAATAAGGATTCCACACCATTAGCAAAAAGAACAAATGACTTTGGGTTATTGGAAAAGAAGTGCAGGGAATATTAAACACGCCCTCTAACCTAAAGATTAAAGGGCTGTTTGTCCGCTTTGTAATGATTATAACTAGCCAATCTCTTTGAGATCGTTTTCCAACCACTCATATATTATATCCGTAACAGGAGTTTCGGATAGCTTAACATCACTATTATGTATTTTATTGTTGATAAATATGTTACCATCTTTGCGAAGCGTTTTTTGCGCCATAATTAAATCATCGCAGATAGCCGTATTATTCCAAATCTCATCTTCATCTTTACAGCAAATATTTATTTGGTTCGGCTCTGATATGGGCAAAGGTTTCATATACCAAGAAAATATAGGATAAGATGCTAATTTTTCATTCTCATCACAAATATATTGGAGAATCCCAACAAATTCACACGGCAATATTAAATATGTGGAAAGTTGACTTTTTAAAGGGTTCAAAAAAGTTTCCACAAAAGTTTTGTATGTGTATAATGCTTTAGAATAGGTATCTTGCATTCTTCTTAATAATTGCTCCTTTGAATAAGTTCCTATTATCCATTTTGAATTATTTTTTTGGTCTGCAGTTATATAAGGGGAGATTCTGGTTTTCTTATTTTTCCATAAAGCCTCTTGTTGCAGAATACTATCATTTAGAATCCATTTCCTATAACGAACATTATATGCTAATCTACGTGACAATTCTTCAAACGTAACAATTCAAGGCCATGTTGCCTGAGCAGGAACAGCCCGCTCCCCTGTACTTGAACGAAATTCTTTTTTAGAAACTATAAATGAGCAAATTTAAAAAATTACACAATACGCCTATGCTACTAAAGCCATGACTTCCTCAAAAAGGACGTGCCTTGCACCGCATTGGTAAATGAATCGGAGTCGTTCCTCCTGGATATGGCTATAAATATTAGCATAACCATCTTCAAAAGACATGGTTTCGCCGCATCCAGTACAGGCGATCAAATGTGCCAGCGACATCAGTAGCCAGTACCTCTGGATCCCCTTCGATGAACGAATCTGATACCTTTCAAATGCCAACTGGTTTTTAGACTGACGGAAAAACACCTCCACTGGCCACCGCTCCACATATCTGTCCAGTATCTCCCGGGTGCTTAAAGAAACATCCGTGCTGATAAAAGCCCGCAGGGCTTTGGGGGCATGGAACGCATCCTTTGGGTAGCTGATTAGCGCCACCGCATCATCAATGCCGTTGAGGTTTCCTTCATACCGGTAGACATAATAGCTCCGGCTGCCAACTGTCACGAGGCTGACGCCGACATCTGTCTTCCGTAAATGAAGGGCAAACTCACTGATTTTCTGTCTGATGCCGCGGGGATACAGTATCTGGTTCGTCTTCAGCGCACCAATGGTATAGAAGCCTTTTTTGATGAAAGCGTCCATGATATCCAAGAGAAAAGACGGATATCAGTATGGCCATTATATGTTTCATGGCCGTCTGTGGAAAAACCTGGCACAGACTTAATTTTTTAAAGCAGTTGTAAAGCAGCTCTGAATGGTATATACTGTTTTCTATAAGACATCATCCTTTGTAGGTTATTGTATTTCTTAGCAGAAACAGTATACACCCACAGAGGCGTGATGTCTTTAGTTTTAAGCCATTTTTCGTAACTTTGGTAAAATTTCATATTTGCTCATTTATAGTTTTTATAATTAATCAACAAAGCTGTCTCTAGCATAACTGAATTGAAAATAATAAAATCCCCTGTCCCAGCGGGGCATTTTCCAGTGTCCACAAGATAGGATAGGGGTCAAAATTTATGTCCACATCTATGGATGCATTATAAATCGTTTTATGGTAAAATAGTCAGAGTATTAAAACACCCCATCTTTTACTGCGTTTCACGGCCTCAATACGCCGCATTTTGCCCCGTTTTGCCGAAACTGTGATATTTTTAGCAATCTTTCCGCAAAATACAACCCGAGCAAAACGCCGCAAAACACGGCAAATCAGCGCAAAAAAGGAGGAAAAACCACAATGATAAAAATACTTTTCTTCTGCCACGGCAGGATATGATTTGTATGTGCAATTCTCAGTAAAATCAATGCTTTTGAAGAATTTGAGGACTTGGTTTACCACGTATTTACCCCAAAAGCTATACTAGGGGGAATGGAAAAATTTGAGACGGAATAATTTGTAGAAGTAGAAAAGATTTTTTTGTAGAGTTCAACCGTAAATATTTTTGATAACATAAAAAGATTTATACAAGGGAATTATAAGTATTCAATTGACAACATGGCATATATACCATACAATGATTACAAAGGAGATACCATGACAGAATTTGAAGTGATTTTTTATGAAAAAGAGAATGGTGACTGCCCTGTAGAAGAATTCATTGTATCATTGGACGTGAAAATACGCGCTAAAATGGTAGGATTGCTTGAATTACTGGAAGAAAGGGGAAATCAGCTTAGAGAACCATATAGTAAGCCGATTGATGATGGCATATTTGAGATTAGATGTAAAGTTGGTAATAATATTACCAGAGTATTATATTTCTTTTACTATGAGGGAAAGATAGTGCTAACAAATGGTTTTGTTAAGAAGACACAAAAGACGCCACCAGAAGAAATTAGGTTAGCCAAAGAACGAAGAGCTGACTTTAAGGAAAGGATGGGAAAGTCATGAAATCATTAAAACAATTTAAAGAAGAGCAAATGAAAGATGCAGACTTTGTAAAAGAGTATGAAGACATCCAACCTGAACTTGATGTGATTAGGGCGATTGTAGAAGCTAGAACTTCACAGAATATGACACAGAAAGAACTTGCAGAACGTACAGGGATTAATCAGGCAGATATTAGCAAGTTGGAGAATGGAACAAGAAATCCTTCCGTTAATTTACTTAAAAGATTGGCAGAAGGAATGGGGATGGCTCTTAAAATTGAGTTTGTACCTAAGCAGAATATTTAAAGCAATGGCCTCACTGGATTAGTTTTCGGTGGGGCTTTTTGAATTGTCAAATGCTTTATGCAAGCGAAAAGGCTGATAAATTGGCAGATAGAGGAAGAAAATAAATAGATTTCTTGTGAGGATTCTGTGACATTTTGCTGCTATTATAGATTTGGAAAGGATGTGATTTTATGAAGGTATTGGTTAGTTTAGGATGACCGTCTTTTGAATAATACTTTGTGTTACAATTTAAGTATAGCAGGACAAACATGAAGCTGGTGATTGAATCCACAAAGACAAATGCGGGAACGAGGAAACTGCCTATGACGGAGGAGGTTGCCGAATGCTTCCGGGGCATCATTGAGGACAGGGAGCCGCCAAGGTTTGAAAAGGTGATTGATGGGTACAGCGGATTCCTTTTTGTGGATAAGGACTGCAACCCGCTGGTTGCGATGCATTGGGAACACCGTTTCAATCATATGGACAAGCGGTACAATGATATTTACCGGGTGCAGATGCCGAACATCATGCCCCATGTCTGCCGCCACACTTATTGCAGCAACATGGCAAAGTCGGGAATGAATCCAAAGACGCTTCAGTACCTGATGGGGCATAGTGATATTGGGGTGACGCTGAATACATACACGCATCTTGGACTGGAGGATGCTGCGGATGAACTGAAGCGGATGGAGGATTTGGAGGTAGCGAGGAAGGAACTGGAAAAGGCGAAGGGTAAAAGGGCTGTGTCGCTGAAGATGTTCCGGGCAATTTGATAAGGAAATGGTAAGGCGCTCTGCTTCGGCTGGGCGTTTTTTTAAATTTTCTACTCCCCAAATGGTTTTGTTTGTGATAAAATATCGGAAAAAGTAAGGATACTATGTACAGATATATTTGAATGAAATTTAATAAAAGAAATATCTAAATATTGGATACAGGAAGTTTTTTCATTAAGGAAATGCCAAAGCAAATGGGGTTTATTGTAGAAAGTACAAATTCTGTTATGATTTACAAAAATTAGGAGGACTTATTATTGAGACTATTACGAAAGGATTTACAACCAGTAACATTAATAAAATCATCTGGGCAAAAATACGAAAATATAAGTGTTAATTTGCAGAGCGAGTGTGGGAAAGTTCTTACTACTAATTTTGAGATGCCTTTTGAAGAAGGAGATATACTTGTTAAAGGAAACGTGGAAACACCAGGTGATATTACTGGGGTGGTATATACGAATATGGATTCAGCAGGTGCATGGAAATTTGAATTAGCTAAGAATATGCAAGCAGTAGGTATTAATGTTGATTTAAATAAATTTTTAAAGTGATAATTGAAAAAAGGGATAGTAGTTGCAATATATAATTTTTAAAATGTTCAATGATTTGTTTGAAAAATTTTTACAAAGCAAATAAGTTCAATACATAGTTTATATTAGCTACGACCATTTATTGATAATTGTATTTAGACTCAGATATAGTTTCATGTGTTAAAATAGCCATAGTAGTAAAAACCCCCAATTCTTACTACGTTTTTACTACGATTGACGGCTTCAACTTGCCACATTTTGCCCCGTTTTGCTCATTCTGTGATTTTTTTAACAATTTTCTTTAAAAAAATAAACCCCGCAAAACGTGCCAAAACACGGCAAATCAGCGCAAAAAAGGAGGAAAAACCACAATGATAAAAATACTATTCGTCTGCCACGGCAACATCTGAACCAGCGAAATAAAATTCAGTAAATAAAGGGCTTGCAGTATCTGTCAGCAGGAATTTGTACCTTGTTTACACCCATTTTTTTATTATGGCAGAAAAGGCATTCGATGTGGTTTTTAAAGTGAAATTTTAATGGACGGCAGATGAAAAGGGCAGTTGTGTTTCGGGGATTTCAGATTATAATAGTAAAAAGAGCAGTGGAAAAATCAAGAGAGATTATGTAGCTATGAAGAAATATGCAGTTGCTTGTTTTACTCCAATTTAAAGAAATTTTAGCTATGGGAAGTAGGAACTCAATATATTACTCCGGTGGTTAAATATCACAACATTTTGCTTGCCCAAACCTCCATCTGACGCGTTGTCATCAATCGCTGTAGCCCTCGCTGCCGATCAATCTTCTGCCTTGCATATAAAGATTTGTTCTGCGCAATCTACTGCGATATTTAACCGCCGCAGTAATAGAATTGGAAATGAGTTAAGGTGAGATGCCTTTGGGTATCTCTTTTTCTGTGCCGTTGTTTTTAGAACAGGTATGGATTTATCATAGAACCCCCTCATCATGCGGCCAGACGACAAGCTAAGCAAGATGGGGGTTAATATGGAAGTCGAAGGCTCCTATAATAATTGAATTATTATTTAAGGAAGGTGACAGAAATGAAAATACAGGAACTGGACATTGCCCTTAATGGGGATGGAAAAAATATTTTAGTGGCGGATTTTCCAACAAAATATACAGACATAAAGGATTTATATATTTGATCTGTATGACCTCTGGCTGCAGGCCAATCGGATTTTTCGAGGTGCCCATGGCACGCATAATGCAGCGTTAGTTGGAGTAAGGGAAATTTTTATCCGGGCATTGTTATGCGGGGCTGCAGGGATTGTTCTTATCCATAATCACCCAGGGGGATTTTCAAACCCTTCAAAAGAAGATTTCAGAGTGACGCATAAGGTGTGGGCAGCTTCGGAGTTTATGGGCATGCAGCTTTACGACCATATCATTATAGGACGGGATTCTTGGTTTAGCTTTGCAAAAGAAGGAAAATTGGCGGTTGTGTTTTCAGAAATTCCAGATTATAGTGATAACAGATAATGAAGGCAATTAAAGTGCAGGCACGGATGCACAGCAAGGAGAATTTATGGCAAAGACACAATGACATCCAGCTTTTTGCGTTGCAATGCGGTTAGAATTAAAGGGAAACAGGTCGCTGCAGTTTATAAATGAGTTTAATTTAACGGAAGACCATAATTTCAACCAGTTTTCCATTTGCCAGACATTGGCGTACACATATTATTATTGTGACAGGCATCAGACGTGGGATGTGACCTTGTCCCTGGTTGTCAGTAAAGGGCATTTCGATATATTAAACTGTCTTACTTCCAAGGGAATGGGGTATGTTCAGAGGCATAAAGGGATCTATATGCTTCATGGAATAAGTTTTTTGAAGGTGCAGATAGTAGTAACGGAAGAAATGGATGCTGGCCTCTTTCAGTGGCTGTCTGCGCTGACGGAAGAGAAAGCAAGAAATCTGGTGGAGACAGCCTATGGATTGACCCAAAATGAGGATAAGCGGCTGGCAGAGGCAATTGTGCAGGTTTTTACATCTGCAAATGAGACAGTGTTTGAAAAAATGAAGGAGAATGACGCTATGGCATCAGCATTGATGGAATTAATGAAACCGGAAGTAGAAAAATATGCGGAGAAATATGCAGAAGAATATGCGGAAAAATATGTGAAAGAAAAATTTACAAGGCAAGCAAGAATCATGCTCCAGCGTGGAGAAGATATTGAGTATATCAAATTGCTTACTAATTTGACAGACTGGGAGATTGAAGCGCTGCGGCAGACTGGGCAGTGAATGAGAACTATGCAAAAGCTGCCTAAGTATCTGGCATGATTATTGAAAAGTGGAGAACAAATGAATAAGGCATAAAAGCCAATAAATTGTAATGCAGCTATGGGGATACCTGTAGCTGTATTTTTGTGATTTTATGGAATGATAAAAATGAGGGATTTATCCAAAGCCTGGAAATTTTTGATTTGGGGCTCATGGATAAGAAAATGGAAGTAAGACGGCGGGTAATGAAACCGCTTTGAAAAGTGTAATAGGAAAATCTAGCTTGGTCTATGGCATTATATAAAAGGGCTCTCTTAAAAAATTTATCGGAAAAATTTCTGAGAAAGACAAACGTATGTCCTCTTTTGTTTGTAAAATGAAATAAAGATGCCGGAAATAAAATTGTCCCAAAATGTACAGAAAATTTTAGACAAATGGACAAAGTATTTCATACAATTGTATTTTGAAAAAATCTGTGGAACCGTCATAATACAAGAAAGAAATAATTTGGACAATGGTGCAAAAAGAATAATTTTTATTTTATTACTAGAAAGAGAGGAAGAAAAATGGATGATACTATAAGAAAAATATGTAGAGAGATAGCAGATGGCACGGGAGAAATAAGCAGAAAGGAAATCATGGAAGCTTTAAAAATGTTTAAACAAAAGGAAAGGGAGCAGCGCCAGGAAGAATATGAGGAACAGCTAAATTATGAAACGGAAGCCCTGCTTACGCTCAGAATGGAACAAAATCAGGAAAAAGTGAAAGAGAATGGGGAAACATCTTAGAGAAGCTCCAGAATATGGCATTTCTGGATGGCTTCAGATATGCAATTAGTATATTGGAAGAAAGTGTTATACAAAAAGAGTAATGGTACATAAATGTATAATTTTAAACAGGAGCTGTAGATTTAGAGGAAGTCTGATTAATTCTGAAATTAAATCAAAAAGTCTTGCCACCAGGATATTTGTTGGAAAACACGGAAAGTTTAGCCCAATATCCCGGCAAACAAGCTCTAGCTATTCTGGCTGTTTGGCAATGTCACAGATGATTTGCTGGACATGCGCCAGTTCTGTATCAGTAAGCCCGGTAACTTCGATGTAGTTCCGGTTATCCAACCCCAGCAGGTAATCTGTTTTAACTGAAAAGAAATGTGAAATTTTAATCAACATTTCAATGGAGGGGAGGATGTTGTTATTTTCCCAATTGGAAATGGTCTGTTTGGAAACGTCAAGTTCACTTGCACATATTATAACAGTGAAACCAATTGTTCAGGCAGGAGGAAAAACCCTCCTGCTTTTTTTCGTATAGGAAGGAATTAATTATGAGGAAAGATGATGAAAGTTTCAGGAAAAAGCCCGGAAAAAAGCAAAAAAGTTGATATCAATGCTGCAAATTTCGTATTTACAAATGGTACGTTGGCTGCCACTGATGGAGAGAACTATGAGCTTGTAGGAAATTTTGCATTGAAGATTTTGGAAGAGAAGAAGATGGTGGAAGAAATAGTTAATGAAGCGAATGAAAAAGTAGGGACGAAAGTGGGACATGGCTGGTAAATTCTTATAAATGTGGCAAATAAAACAGAGTATGAAGAAAATATCAAAGGAGGGGAAATACTTGAATAGGTCTGGTTTGGGAGAGTTACGGGGAATCGAGCCGGAGCAGGGTGGTTATCCTGAATTTTGAGGACGGGGATGTGGATAATTGTGGTTTAAGTTATTACCAGGAAAACTTACATGTTTTGCCCAATTTTTCCTATGATTTTCTGCGCTTTGCGACGGAGCATGTGGAACAGATTATGAGACAGATTTCCCAGAATTGCGCGAAAATTCGTGAGGGAATGAAAGGCAAAATCAGGCTTCCCAGATATATTGATGCCTTTGCTGTTTTATATTCGGTGACAAATATATTGGGAGCTTACACAGCGGAAAAAGGTTTGCTGAGCCAGGAAGAAATTTCAAATTTAATTGAGAATGACCGGGAGGCTCTGTTTCGGATAATTCAGAAGAACGATGCAGCGGTTTCGAATGTTTCCCCTGGCATTATGCTTTTGGAATCGTTAAAGTTTGTAGTGAATAGAGAGGGAATCCGCGTGAAAAACGTAGTAGAAATAGGCGAGGGAAAGGCGACGGATTATCTAATATATGACGAAAATTTCATCTACATAACCTCAGAAAAGTTATGGGAATGCGGAAGACGATACGCGGATTATCGGCGGCAGTATTGTCCCTACAAAAGTGGCAGAGAATTGCTCACTCCATTGAAAGAGGAAGGTCTTATTTTCCTGAAGAGAGAAGGGCGTTCTCTTCGCGCGACCCACAAAATTACAAGAAACGGAACAGTCATTAACCAGCGATTCCTTTACATTTACAGAAGCTTAGCAGAGGAAAAACTGGCAGTCGCAGAGGATTATTAAAGGCAGCGGATGAGGGAGGAAGCCGCTGAAAGGAACGGCATATCCCAAAGGACGCTGTATCGGTATGAAAAGGGATACCGAGAAGAAGGTTTTGAGGGCCTTCGTCCAGCAGGCAGGACGAAAAAGAGGCAGCAGAGACTGCCGGAAAACTTTGAAGGGCTCATGGAACAGGCCATACAGTTAAAGCGTGAGGTTCCAAAGCGGAGCGTGCGCCAGATCATCAAAGTACTGGAATTGGAAGGGTTTGCGGCGCCTGGGGTCTTGAAGCAGTCTGCCATGCAGAGGCACCTGTACGATGCGGGCCTTGGGAAGAAACGGATGAAGCGTTATGCAGAGAAGAGGGAAACACCATCAAGACGTTTCTGCAGACCGCACCGGATGGAACTTTTACAGGGGGATATAAAGTACGGTCCAAATCTGCGGACAACAGACGGGGAACTGGTAAAGACCTATCTGTCCTCGTTGATTGATGACCATTCCAGGCATATCGTGCAGTCAGAGTTTTATGATAACCAGAGACGGGAAATCGTGGAAGACACGTTCCATAAGGCAGTCTTAAAAGCCGGGAGGTTTGACTGCGCCTATCTTGACAATGGCCTACAGTATACGGCGGAGCATCTGGGGAAAGCCTGTGCAAAGTTGGGGATACGGCTTGTTCATGCAAAACCAGGTGTGTGGATGAGATGAACCAGAGATGGAAGATTTTTTTAGAGCAGGAATGCCAGAAAGAGGCGCATGCAGGGATAAAGGAGTATTATGAATCCTATGGCGCATCAGTCCCTGCCTGCGGGATCACACCGGAACAGGAATGGATGAGGGATACCCGGGGGCTTATTTTTATGGATGTATCCGTGGTGGCGGAGGCATTCCTGCACCATGAAATGCGCCGAACAGACGAGTCCGGGTGTTTTCCCTTTCAGGAAGCCGTTATGAAGCAAGCGCAGCGCTTGCAAATATGGAGACAGAGGCTGCCTATGGCCCCATGGATATGGAAACGGTGACGGTAAGCTATGTCTCAAATCGGATGGTAAGGATAATAGGATATGAAAAAATGGAATCTGATGTGTTCTAAGAAAGTAATCATAAATTTAAGCGTCAGTGCTGCACAAATAGCCATGTGCTTGTAAAATTGGGAGATTTATGGTAGTATGGAGATACGAAAACAGAAGGGAAAGCAGGTGGGAAGATTGACAGTGACGGAACAGATAGGCCGGAAACATCAGGAAGATTTACAGAGGCTAAGAGGCTTTCGCCTGCTTGATGATGATTTTCTCACAAAGTGTTTTGAGGGAGATACGGCAAGCATAGAACTGGTATTGCAGATTGTACTGGAAAAACCGGATTTAAAGGTGCTGGACGTCCGTACTCAGGTATTTGTGGAGAACCTGCTGAACCGTTCGGTGAGGCTGGATATCCTGGCTACGGACAGCACAGGGGCAAAACTGAATGTGGAAGTACAGCGCTCCGACAAAGGAGCCGGGAGAAAAAGAGCCAGATACAACAGCAGCATGATGGACGCAAACCTGTTGAAGAAAGGCGAGGATTTCGACAAGCTTCCGGAAACGTGGGTAATCTTTATCACAGAGAATGACGTAATGGGAAAAGGGCTGCCGCTCTATCCGATTGAGCGGTGCTTTTTAGAAACCGGGGAAAGATTTGAGGACGGTTCGCACATACTGTATGTAAATGGCGCTTACCGTGGAGATACGCCAATCGGGAAGTTAATGCATGACTTCTCCTGCATAGACGCAGCGGATATGTACTATGGGACATTGGCGAACAGGGTGAGATTTTTCAAAGAGAGCAAGGAGGGAATTGAGATTATGTGTAAGGCCATGGAAGATATGAGAAACGAATCCTTACAGGAAGGCATCCGTGAAGGCATGAAAGCTACGGCACGCCGTATGCTGGCAGCTGGCAAATATGCGTTGGAGGAAATCGTTAATATTTCAGGACTTTCTCTTGAAGAAGTAAAACAACTGAAAGCTGATAGAAGTGCATAGACAAAATTGTAGGCTGGGAATCTAAAGACAGGTTCCCAGTCTATAATTTTTACGATTATACAAGACACTATTTATAAAACTGGAATTTATCTTTCTAACCCTGAATTATTCACGGCTGTGCCATGCAAGTGGCTGAAAGCCACATGGTTACTGTATTTAAGCTGTTTATTGCGTTTCATCTGTTAAGTGAATAGAAAAAGAGACCAATTATGTGGTAAAATTTAGGTGTCGAATCCAAATATATACCGCAGAAAGGGTCTCTCTATGGATATTTTAAACACCTTAACACTGAAAAGCAATAGACATATTAAAATCAATTTTGACGGAGGCGATTTATCCTCCGATGCCGGGCTTCTTCTGATAAAAGAATTCGCTGCAAAGATCGGCTTTGCAAAGCTGATCAAAAAGAAATCTAAAACCAATGATAAGTCGATCCGTTTCCACAAGGATGACGAAAACCTCATGCAGATGATCTATCAGATCATCTCCGCATATTTTGAAGATGACTGCGCGGATGAACTGACTCTGGCTCCTGTTTTCAATGCCATTCTTGAGAAAGATGCTCTGGTGTCACAGCCTACGTTATCAAGATTTTTCAACCGTATGAACGAAGATGCCCTCATACTGTTTGATGACATTGATAAAAGTCTCAGGGATATCATCTATTCCATAAAGTGTCCAGAGCATATGCTTCTGGACTTGGACAGCACGCTGTTTGGCACTTACGGCAATCAGGAAGGGGGAGGCTTCAACTTCCATTATCAGGCACATGGATATCATCCGCTGCTTTGCTATGACGGACTGACCGGGGATCTGCTGAAAGCAGAACTGCGCGACGGAACACTTCACAGCAGCAATGATGCAGATAAATTTATGGAATCCCTCTTTCAAGAATACTTGGAAAGAGGAATTAAAACTTATCTTCGCGGCGACAGCGGTTTCTCAACCCCCAGGCTTTATAAAACCTGTGAGATGAATGGCTGTTCCTATGCCATCCGCTTGAAACAGAATTCTTCACTCATCACCCTTGCTTCGGATAAAGAGGAAGATTTGTACAAAGCAACCAAAGAAGACCAGATCAGTTATGCGGTAACCTATGGTGAATTCATGTATCAGGCTGGTTCATGGGAATATCCAAGACGCGTGGTTTTCAAAATTGAGAAACTATTCAATTGGTTCAGGCGACTGGCGCTTCCTGCAAACATGCGAAAGCAACAGGTGGATACCATTCGATTAAAGCTGATAAAGATTGCTGCAAGAGCAGTCCATTCAGCAAGATACATAACATTCAAACGATGCAGCAGCAGTCCTTATAAAAAGGAGTTCTGCAGAACGCTGGAGAATATCCGGCAGCTGACCGTACCGTTGGAATAGTAACTATTAATGCACTTTGACAGTTCAAAAAGCTCAATAGAATTCCAAGGGGAAAGTCTGACCATTTTTGTGAAAAACTCGATTGAGTTCAAGGGAACTGGTTCAAGGCTTTGTAGTATCAAGCATTTTTATATGCTCATGAATAATTCAGGCTTAGTCAGAAAAATTCTGATGATAAGTTTTTTGAAACAGGAATTTGCAAAATTTTTGACCGCTATGATAATTACTCTACGAGAAAATGTCATAATGTGATACCGATATTTAGTATTTTTGATTATATACCGAATTTAATAGAAGGAATTGTAAATGGTAAAGCTGACACGTTACTTGAACTTCTGCCAGAAAATAATGAGATGGTCAACCGGATATCAATAAAAAATGTTCAGGATTTATGTACAGCGTTAGAGGTCACTTACCATTTGGATGATAAGAGGAGCAGAGAGAAAGATGTTCTCATAGAGGAAATAAAAAAGAATATCAAAAAAACGATAGCAGATTTTTCTAAATCTCATAGTGAAATCGATGTTAATAAAGAAACTACAATAAGCAGTGCTTTTCAATATCTTGATTATACATTGAAACAGAAAATTCTTACATTGTATAATGAAAACCGTGAAGTGGCTGATGCAATAGTTTCAAAATGTGTGTTACCACAGGTGGATGAGACTAACATCGCTTCTTTTGTAAAACTACGCAATAACAAAACACATTCTGGTACGGTTGAATGGGGTGATAGTGCAAAATTATATGCACCATTATTGGCTATTGTTTATGCTGGCTTTTTCAAATATATTGGATTGCCGGATGAAATTAATTATATGTACATTATTGCAGATTTTTTAGGAGGAGTATAAAAATATGTATGGGGAAAATCTTATCGTTAAATAATGCACCCTCTAAATGCACCCGCCAGCCGGGAAAATGCACCCGTTTTCGTAAAAAGCGGAGTAGTTTTGCACCCCCTATCCGACTGCGGAAAGACTACGAATGAGGGCTGTGATTTGCTACGATTTGCCCTATTTTGCAAAAAGTGTAGTAAAACGAGGGTGCTGATATTGAAAATTAGAAGTCCGCAAAACGTGCCAAAACACAGCACTTTCGGGCATTTTGAGAAAGGAATAAATTATGATTAAGATACTTTTCGTCTGCCACGGCAATATCTGTCGTTCCCCAATGGCAGAATTCGTTATGAAGGATATGGTAGAAAAACAAGGCATCGCCAATGAATTTTACATTGCAAGCGCGGCCACCAGCATGGAGGAAATCGGCAATCCAGTTCATCATGGAACTAGAACCAGATTAGCCCAGGAGGGTATTTCTGTTGCGGGAAAATATGCCATTCGCATGGAATGCAGTGATTACCAGAAATATGACTATATCATAGGAATGGACAATTGGAATTATAAAAATATTCTGCGAATGATAGGGAAAGACAAGGAACATAAGGTGAGCCTTCTATTAGATTACACCGACCACCCCAGGGATGTGGCGGATCCCTGGTATACCGGTGATTTTGAAAAAACGTATCAAGATGTGGTAGCAGGTTGTACAGGACTGCTTGCAAAGATAAAACAGGAAAAATGTCTGACAGAACCACAGAACAATGTAGGAACAGTTCCTTAGGATTGTTTGGCGTAACATGCAGCTTCTTCCATATAATAATCAGCATTTTGTCTGATATTATCTTTTTCAGCATCTGTGACGGAGCGTATTATTTTTCCAGGATTACCCAGAACCAAAGAATTGTCAGGAATTACAGTATTCTGGGTAATCAGGGTTCCGGCGCCGACGATACAATTCTCTCCAATCACAGCATGATTCATAACAATAGCGCCCATGCCGATTAAAGTATTGTCTTTTATTGTACATCCATGAATAATGGCGCCATGACCGATGGTAACCTGGTTGCCGATACGAAGATCTGCTCCATGGTCTACATGGAGCACGCAGTTATCCTGAATATTAGTTTTGTTTCCAATCACAATAGAACTGGTTTCTGCTCTTGCCACTGAATGAAACCATATGCTGGAGCCGTCGCCGATGGTAACATCTCCTCGGACAATGGCTCCAGGGGCAATATAAACATTTTTTCCCAGATGGGGAGTTTTTATAGTATGCATTTCTTATCGTCCTTTCTATATATTTCGATATCAGTATATAATATATCCCAAAAAAAGTAAATTCTATGAACCAAAAGAAAAGTTATTACAATGTATGAGTGAAAGGGCAAGTTACAAACTTTAGAAAGACGTCTGAAAGGTTGAGTAAAATGAATGATATGTAGCTATTACAATGCATTAACGAACATGGGAAAAATGTTTATGCGTTCTGCAGCCAGCTTACCCCAAATAAACAGGAGGCTGAAGAGCTTTATCAGGATACCTTTCTGAAAGCGGTAGAGCTGAAAGAAAAAATGGACTGGGAAAGAAATCCAGGAAGCTATTTGATTTCTATAACGCTGCGCATCTGGAAAAATAAAAAACGAAAATATGCCTGGCGAAAAAGGATTGCAGGCATAGAGGAGTTTACAGAGCAGACAGCAGGCAGAGCAGACAGTAGGCAGGAGGCTTCCACAGAGGAAATTTTTTTCCAACAGGAACTGCAAAGGCAGGTACGGGAAGCTGTCGCAAAATTGGACGATAAATATCGCATACCTGTGTATCTCTATTATTCCCAGCAGTTTTCTACAGAGCAAATTGGAGGCATTCTAAAGCTTCCACAGGGTACTGTAAAAAGTAGGTTGCACAAAGCAAGAAAGCTGTTAAGAAAAGAATTGGAGGGTGTTTTAGATGAAAAATGATAAAAATCTGGAACAGTTGTTACAGCAGGCCCTTTCTCCAGACGAAGAACCAGATTACTGGTTGAATCAGAAAATTTTAAGGAAAGCAAAGGAGAGAGAAATGATGAATAAACCATACAAAAAGAAAATATCAGTGGCAGCAATTTCGACAGCTATTGTTCTTTCTATAAGTTCCTTGACTGTTGTTGCAGCATGGAAATATCTGACTCCTGATAAGGTGGCAGAGGAGATAAAAGACCAGGGGCTTGCGGCAGCATTTCAAGGTCAGGACGCCATTTCCATCAATGAGTCCCAGGAATACGGAAATTACAAAATTACTCTTTTGGGGATTGTATCTGGAAAAAATTTGAGCCAGTATGTAAATTCTGATGATACAGCAGGAAACATCAGGGATGACCGAACTTATGTGGTAACAGCCATTGAAAATATGGATGGCTCTCCAAGACCTGGTACAAGTGATGATAATTATGGAGAAGACCCATTTTTTGTATCCCCCCTGATTAAAGGCCAGAATCCAAGTTTTTTTAATGCTATAACCATGAGTGGCGGATATTCGGAATTTGTACAGGATGGAATACAATACCGAATTACAGAAACAGATAATGTAGAGGTATTTGCAGATGGGACATTGTATCTATGTGTAAACAGCGGTACGTTTTATGACAGTAATGCTTACCAGTTTGAGGAATCCACAGGGGAAATTACCAGAAATGAAAGTTATGAAGGAGTAAATGCGTTGTTTCAATTGCCTTTGGATGCAACAAAGGGAGACAGGGAAAAAGCAGAGGCGTATATCGAACAGTTGGAAAAGGAATTGTCAGGCGCTGGAGATGATTTTTCAGATGAAAATAGCGCAGAACAAGATTCAGATGAGATAAAACTAATTACGAAAGGAATAAAAGACTGGACAGAAAAGGAACTGGAGCAGAGAGCAAAATTACTGGAAGATTTGACACAGACATTGACGGTGGATGAAAAAGGATATATCACCTATTCTTACCAAAAAGATGGGATGGGTTCTTTTGAGGGTACAATTTTAGTGGAAAGTATTTTTGAAGAAGGTCAGGTTGGAATGTCAAAGAGTAAGCAGATTATCAACGAGGACGAAAAGGAAGTATATATAGAAACATTTACACGAGAAGAAGATGGAACAATCACTTTGAAAGTTTACCAATATCAGAAAGATTAGGAGTTTTTGCAACAGCCTCTTTGTATTTTTACAAAGAGGCTGTTGCCATTATACCGAGAAAAGAATATAATACGAACATTAGAACCGTAGAGAAATGACCAGACAGTTCCAGTAATGAAGATTGGATAGGGTGAGGGATATTTAAGATGGAAAAAGCAGTCAATCAGGCAAAAGAAGTTGAAAAAAGCATTCAGAAAAAATTTCATAAAGCATTATTTTCACGTTTTGCAAAGGCAGTACGAGATTATGAGCTGGTGCAGGAGGGAGACAAAATTGCAGTCTGCATTTCCGGCGGAAAAGATTCCATGCTGTTGGCAAAGCTATTCCAGGAATTACAAAAACATAGAAAGGTTTCTTTTACTTTGGAATTTTTGGTGATGGATCCAGGCTATTTAAAGGCAAACCGGAAAATGATTGAGGACAATGCAGCAAAGATGAATATTCCGATCACTGTGTTTGAATCTGATATTTTTGATGCAGTTTATGAAATAGAAAAATCGCCCTGCTATCTCTGTGCGCGAATGCGCCGTGGTCATCTTTATCATCAGGCAAGGGAACTTGGCTGTAATAAAATTGCCCTTGGCCACCATTATGATGATGTGATTGAGACTATCCTGATGGGAATGCTTTATGGAGGGCAGATACAGACTATGATGCCGAAGCTGCACAGTACGAATTTTCCAGGTATGGAATTGATTCGTCCCATGTATTATATCAGAGAAGAGGATATTAAACATTGGCGGGATTATAATGGGCTGCAGTTTCTTCAATGTGCCTGTCGGTTTACGGAAGCCTGTGCCGTCAATGACCCAAATAATGAAACCACTTCCAAGCGGATGGAAGTGAAACAATTGATTGAGCAATTAAAACAAGTCAATCCCTTTGTAGAGGCAAATATTTTCCGCAGCGTAGAAAATGTGAATTTAAGTACGGTAATTGCTTATAAAGAACAAGGCGTGAAGCATCATTTTCTGGAGAGCTATGATAAATTACAAAAAAAGGAGAAATAAAAATGTCAAAAATTTATCAGGGAACCTTAGATTTGATTGGAAATACTCCATTGGTGGAGGTGATGAATATTGAGAAACGTCACGGGTTGAAAGCCAAAGTTTTGGTGAAATTAGAATATTTTAATCCAGCAGGAAGTGCAAAGGATCGCATTGCCAGAGCCATGATTGAGGATGCAGAAGAAAAAGGAAAGTTGAAAAAGGGATCTGTTATCATTGAGCCCACTTCTGGAAATACAGGAATTGGTCTTGCTGTTGTTGCGGCTTCCAAGGGCTATCGAGTGATTCTTACCATGCCAGAGACCATGAGCGCAGAGCGCAGGAATATTCTAAAGGCTTACGGTGCAGAATTGGTATTGACCGAAGGGGCAAAGGGCATGAAAGGAGCCATTGCCAAAGCAGAAGAGTTGGCAAAAGAGATTGAAAACAGCTTTATTCCAGGACAGTTTGAAAATCCAGCAAACCCTGAAATCCACAGAAAAACCACAGGGCCGGAAATCTGGAAGGATACAGATGGCAGTGTGGATATTTTTGTAGCAGGCGTAGGAACGGGAGGCACCATTACTGGTGTGGGCGAATATCTGAAATCTCAGAATCCTCAGGTGAAGGTAGTAGCAGTGGAACCTTTATCATCTCCAGTACTGTCAGAAGGAAAGAGTGGTTCTCATAAGATTCAGGGAATTGGGGCAGGATTTGTGCCAGATATTCTCAATACAAAGGTATATGATGAAATTTTTCCAGTAGAGGATGATGCATCTTTTGCAGCAGCCAAAGAGCTTGCAAAGGCAGAAGGTGTTCTTGTTGGGATTTCATCTGGTGCAGCTTTATTTGCAGCCTTGGAATTGGCAAAACGGCCAGAAAATGAAGGGAAAACGATTGTGGCATTGATGCCAGACAGTGGAGACAGATATTATTCTACCCCATTATTTGGGGAGTAGGGCAGTCTGGCTTTGGTAGATGACACAATTTATATTAGAAAGAGAAAAAGTTAGCGGAGGAATAAGTATGAGGACAGAGTTGATCCTGCAGCATGGGCGTCCCTGTGACAATAAGGATAGGAGAAAAGAAGAAATGGCTGTGTATGATTTGCTGGATTCTTTGCAAATTGATTATGATAGAGTAGATCATGAAGCTGCGTTTACCATGGAAGCCTGTGAGAAAGTAGATCAGGTATTGAAACCAGCTGCAATCTGTAAAAATCTTTTTCTCTGCAATGGACAGAAGACGAAATTTTATATGCTGATGATTTTAGCAGATAAAAAATTTAAAACGAAAGATATCTCTCACCAGATCAATAGCTCCCGACTTTCTTTTGCGCCAGAGGAATTTATGGAAAAGTATCTTAAGGTTACGCCAGGGTCTGTCAGTGTGATGGGATTAATGAATGACAATCATAATCAGGTGACCCTTTTGGTGGACGCGGATGTCATTCAGTCGCAATATTTTGGTTGCCATCCTTGTATCAATACTTCCAGTATACGGTTGAAAATTGATGATTTGTTGCATAAGTTTTTACCAGCAGTTCAACATGAATATATGGTTGTGCGTCTTTGAATAGTTTCGTAATTCCTTAATTTGATCTGGAAGGAAAGGAGAAAGTGTTATGCAGTTAGTAAGACCAGATGAGAAATATTATCAAAGTTATGTGGAAGCCGCAGAGGAATACCGAATACATAAAGTACGAACATTTTCCTTTCTGGATACAGAATCTACGGATATTTTTGAGACAATCAGGAATTATGAAGCAGGCGTTCATCTTCCCACAGGATGGGTTCCTGCCACGTATTTCTGGATGGTTGATGAGAATGAATTTTTAGGTGAGATTTGTATTCGACATGAATTGACAGAATCTTTGCTCAAATTAGGAGGACACATAGGGTATGGCGTGCGCTATTCCAAGTGGAATCAAGGGATAGGAACTGAGATGCTAAAAAGAGCCTTGCCCTATGGGAGAGATGTACTGCATCTTGATCAAGTATTGCTGACCTGCAATGATGATAATTATGGTTCTGCTTGTGTGATAGAACGAAATGGCGGCGTGCTTTGGGACAAAATTGAACATGTAGTTGAGAAAGAAAAGCGGGTGACACGAAGATATTGGATTACATTGGACTTTTGACGGAAAAACGGTTAGAGGTCAGATAATTCCCACAATATCGGAAAGAAGGTATCCAAGGAATGGAAAGAAATGTATGGGAAACAAAAGAAAAGTTAGGGGCGGAGTCTATAATTTCGGTTCACCCAATGAAAAAGACACGTATACCGCCATTTGTGAGGTTTTTACAAACGTAGGATTGTCCACAGACAGATTGGAGAAGAATGAGGAAGCCTTTGGTGAGAATCCAAGAAATATCAGCATGTGCCAGAAGAAAATAAATGGATGGGGTATCTTTTTTTCATCTACAGTAGAGGGATTATCCAGAACACTTGCCAGGGAAAGGAAGGAAAACCATAAGTAACAGTTTAGTCATAACAATTATCATAACAATTATCTGAAAAATATACTTGCCAAATAGAATAATCTGTGCTAAGATAACCCATAACTAAAAAATATAAAAAATAAAGCGTTGAAGGAGACTCTTATTTTCAGAGGCCGACAGGAATATGGCGTCACCGACTGAGAGCGCCATTTGGAAGAGAAGATAAGGAGCGATACAGAAGTATTTTCATATCGTTCCGAAAGGGAACACTCTGGAGCAGACTGGTTGAACAGTCCGTAAGCAGAAAAAGATCTGTAGCAGACAAGTAGGTCAGTACGTTGTGCGCGTTAAGCACAAGGAGAGGTGTAAGGCAGAGTTCTGACACAATCCTAAGAGTGGAGAAGGACATGTTCCCTGCAAGGGCAGGAAGTCTATTTCTCAATGCGGGTGGTACCGCGGATTTTATGAAAAATTCGCCCCGGAATACGAAAGTATTCCGGGGTTTTTGTATGGAAAGGAAGTGGAAAATATGAGCAGTATTTACAGAGATGTTACATTAGGCCAGATAAGTGAAACAGATATCGCAAAGACCATCCGAATAGCAGGGTGGGTGGAAAATATCAGAGATCATGGCGGAGTATCTTTTTTGGATCTGAGAGATATGTATGCTGTTATGCAGGTTGTCATCCGGGATGGAAAACTTCTGGATGGAATTCGCAAAGAGCAAGCGGTATCTATTCAGGGAATCATTGAAAAACGGGAGGAGGATACCTATAATCCAAAGATTCCTACAGGGACCATTGAACTGGAAGCAAAAGAAATCCAGATTCTGGGTGATGTGTATACAGCCCTTCCTTTTGAAATCACCACCAGCAAAGAGGTCAGAGAGGATGTGCGGCTAAAGTACCGTTATTTGGATTTGCGGAATCAGAAAGTAAAAGACAACATTGTGTTTCGTTCCAAAGTGATTGCTTACCTACGAGAGAAAATGATGGAATTGGGATTTTTGGAGATTCAGACACCCATTCTTTGTGCATCCTCACCAGAGGGAGCCAGGGATTACATTGTTCCTTCTAGAAAATATAAAGGGAAATTTTATGCGCTTCCCCAGGCTCCCCAGCAGTATAAACAGCTTTTGATGGTGTCTGGTTTTGACAAATATTTTCAGATTGCTCCATGTTTTCGGGATGAGGATGCCAGGGCAGACCGATCCCCAGGAGAATTTTACCAGCTTGATTTTGAGATGAGCTTTGCAGACCAGGAAGATGTATTTCGGGTGGGAGAGGAAGTATTGTCTGGGTTATTTGAAACATTTGCGAAAGAGGGAAGCAAAGTAACAAAGGCTCCCTATCCAGTTATCAGCTACAAACAGGCAATGCTGGAATTTGGTACAGATAAACCAGACCTTCGGAACCCTTTGCGGATTCTAGATTTAACAGAATTTTTTCAGAAATGTACCTTTCAGCCATTTCTTAGAAAAACAGTAAGAGCCATTCGGGTTCATGCACAGATGTCCAAAGGCTTTCATGAAAAATTATTGAAATTTGCCACTGGTATCGGTATGGGCGGACTGGGATATCTGGAAGTGATGGAGGATGGCAGCTATAAAGGTCCCATTGATAAATTTATTCCAGAAGAGTTGAAAGAGGAATTCAGAAGTCTTGCAGCATTGGAAGTGGGGGATACCATTTTCTTTATAGCAGACAGAGAAGAGAGAGCCGCTAATTATGCAGGGATGATTCGTACAGAGTTGGGAGAAAAATTGGATTTGCTGGAAAAAAATGCATTTCGTTTTTGCTATGTCAATGATTTTCCCATGTTTGAGAAAGATGCCCAGACTAAACAGATTGGATTTACCCATAACCCCTTTTCCATGCCCCAAGGAGGGCTGGAAGCTCTGGAAACCATGGAACCTCTCGATATTTTGGCGTATCAGTATGACATTGTCTGCAATGGAGTGGAGCTTTCCTCAGGAGCTGTCCGCAACCATGATTTGCAGATTATGATAAAAGCATTTGAGATTGCAGGGTATGATGAGGAAATGCTGAAAGAAAAATTTGGCGCTCTGTATCAAGCCTTCCAGTTTGGAGCGCCGCCCCATGCAGGTATGGCCCCAGGGGTAGACCGGATGATTATGCTGCTGCGAGAGGAAGAGAATATTCGTGAGGTGATAGCTTATCCCATGAATGGAAATGCTCAGGACCTTATGTGTAAGGCGCCAGGCAGGGTGACGAAACAGCAGCTTCGGGACGTGCATATCAAGGTCAGGGATTAACAAGAAGCAGGAGGAATAGAGATGGAAGATTTAGAAAAAAAGCAGCAGACAAATTGCAAAAACAGCGGTAACCTCATTTCTGACGAGACCATTGAATATGTGGGGATTTTGGCAAAATTGGACTTGTCCCCAGAGGAAAAGGAACAGGCCAAAAAGGATATGGGGGAAATGCTGGATTACATTGATAAATTGAACGAGTTAGATACTGCCGGGGTGGAACCCATGTCCCATGTATTTCCTGTAAATAATGTGTTTCGGGAAGATGTGGTGACGAATGGGGACGATCGTGAAAATATGTTGAAAAATGCGCCGGAAGTGAAAAATGGAAGTTATCAGGTGCCGAAAACGGTAGAAGGAGAAAGGAAAGATCCATGTCTTTGAAAGAAATCAGGAAATTTACCGCAGTGCAGCTTGCGGAAAAAATAAAACAAAAAGAAGTCAGTGTTTTAGAAGCGCTCCAGGCAACACTGGAACAAATTAATCAGGTAGAAGCAAGTCTCAACAGTTATGTGACCGTAGAGGCAGAAGGGGCTATGCAGCAGGCAGCGGAAGTACAGAAAAAAATAGACAGTGGTGAATTGCAAAGCCCTTTGGCCGGAGTTCCCGTAGCCATCAAGGATAATATGTGCACCGAAGGCTTACTGACCACATGCAGCTCTAAAATTCTTGAAAACTTTGTGCCCACCTATACGGCGGAGGCAGTGCTGAATTTAAGACAGGCAGGTGCGGTGATTCTTGGCAAAACCAATATGGATGAATTTGCCATGGGGAGTACCACAGAGACTTCAGCCTTTGGAATCACCAGAAATCCCTGGAATTTGGAGCATGTACCAGGGGGGTCTTCTGGGGGAAGCTGTGCAGCAGTGGCAGCTCAGGAATGCTTTTATGCTCTGGGTTCTGACACTGGCGGTTCTATCCGCCAGCCCAGTTCTTTTTGCGGTGTGACAGGGTTAAAGCCCACTTATGGAACCGTGTCACGTTACGGCTTGATTGCCTATGGTTCCTCCCTAGATCAGATTGGGCCTGTGGCGAAAGATGTTACTGACTGCGCTGCTATTTTAGAAGCGATTACTTCTTATGATAAGAAAGATTCCACTTCCTTAAACCGGAGGGATACTGACTTTACCTCTGCGTTGAAAAGAGACGTAACAGGAATGAAAATCGGGATTCCCAGAGATTATTTTGGCGAAGGATTGGAAAAGGAAATCAAAGAGGCTGTTCTTGCAGCAGCCAAAACACTGGAGAAACAGGGAGCTATTGTTGAGGAATTTGATTTAAGTTTGGCAGAATATGCAATTCCAGCTTATTATGTCATAGCCTGTGCAGAAGCAAGCTCCAACCTGGCGCGGTTTGACGGGGTGAAATATGGGTATCGGAGTAAAGAGTATGAGGGACTTCATCATATGTATAAAAAGTCACGTTCCCAAGGATTTGGCCCGGAAGTAAAACGGAGGATTATGTTAGGCTCCTTTGTCCTAAGCTCTGGATATTATGACGCCTACTACTTAAAGGCGCTTCGCACCAAGGCGTTGATTAAACAGGCATTTGACCAGGCATTTGAAGTGTATGATGTGATTTTAGGGCCTGCCGCTCCCACAACTGCACCCGTAATCGGAAAGAGCTTACAGGACCCTCTGAAAATGTATTTGGGAGATATCTATACGGTTTCCGTTAATTTGGCAGGGCTGCCTGGCATATCTGTACCCTGTGGTTTGGATGGAAAAGGACTGCCGATCGGTTTACAGTTAATCGGGGATTGCTTCCAGGAGAAAAAAATTATTCAAGCAGCCTATACCTTTGAGCAAACCAGAGAAAGGCAATTAAGTCCGGTGGCAGAAAACGGGGAAGCAGGACTGAAAAGACAACCAAGGGAACAGGAGGAGAAAGTATGAGCAAGGAATACGAAACAGTCATCGGGTTGGAAGTTCATGTAGAGCTTGCGACAAAAACAAAAATTTTTTGTGGCTGCTCTACGGCCTTTGGAGGAGCGCCCAATACTCATACCTGTCCGGTATGCACTGGAATGCCTGGTTCCCTTCCAGTACTAAATAAGAAGGTGGTAGAATATGCTATGGCAGTGGGGCTTGCTACCAATTGTTCCATTACCCAGTATGGAAAATTTGACCGGAAAAATTATTTTTACCCAGATAATCCACAAAATTATCAGATTTCTCAGTTATATCTGCCCATTTGCAGGAACGGTAGTGTGGAAATCGAGACTTCTGACGGAAAAAAGACAATTGGAATCCATGAAATTCATATGGAAGAGGATGCCGGAAAGCTGATTCATGATGAATGGGAGGAATGTTCCCTTGTGGATTACAACCGTTCGGGCGTGCCTTTGATTGAAATTGTCTCTGAGCCGGATATGCGTTCTGCCCAGGAAGTGATTGCTTATCTGGAAAAGCTGCGGATGATGATTCAGTATCTTGGGGTCTCTGACTGTAAACTAAATGAGGGGTCTATGCGGGCAGATGTAAATTTGTCTGTACGAGAAGCAGGAAGCATACAATTGGGCACTCGTACAGAGATGAAAAATCTCAATTCCTTTAAGGCCATTGCAAGAGCCATTGAAAATGAGAAAAACAGACAGATAGATTTGCTGGAAGAAGGGAAGAATATCATCCAGGAAACTAGAAGGTGGGATGATATCAAAGAGTATTCTTACGCTATGCGCAGTAAAGAGGACGCTCAGGATTACCGTTATTTTCCGGAACCGGATTTAGTTCCTTTGGTCATCAGTGATGCATGGATTGCAAAGATGAAAGAGGGTCAGCCAGAGTTTCGCACAGAGAAAATGGAACGATACAAGCAACAATACGGATTGCCGGATTATGATGCAGAGATCATTACAGGTTCCAAGTATCTGGCAGATTTTTTTGAAGCAGCCACGGAGCTTTGCCAAAAGCCGAAAAAGGTAAGTAACTGGCTGATGGGGGAGACCATGCGCTTATTAAAGGAGCGGGAGATGGAACCAGAAGAAATTCAGTTTTCTCCAGCTAATCTTGCAAAGCTCATTGCACTTACCGAGGAGGGGAGCATTAATAGCACGGTGGCAAAGGAAGTATTTGAAAAAATATTTGACGAAGACATTGACCCAGATTCCTATGTAAAGGAGCATGGGCTAAAGACTGTCAATGACGAAGGAGAGCTGCGCAGTGTCATTGAACAGGTTCTCAAAGAAAATCCTAAGTCTGTGGAAGATTACAGAAATGGAAAAGAAAAAGCCATTGGATTTTTGGTAGGACAGACCATGAAAGCAATGAAAGGGAAAGCAAATCCTGGTATGGTGAATCAGGTTTTGAAGGAGCTTTTAGCGAGGGAGGTATTTGGGTGAAACAACTCCCTCAATTGTAGATGAAATAATACCGTGCTTTGTGCTGGCAGGTCAAGAGCTTACATTACCACCGCCTTTCGGTAAATGAACAGAGAACATAAAGCCGTGATAAATTCTGAAAAACAGAAGGCATACCATACCCCATTCGCTCCTGCAAATCTGGAAAATAAAAATGCAGCAGGTATGATAATTACCACATACCGAAGTAAAGAAATGCATAAAGCGGGAGCGCCTTTTCCCAGTCCTTCTAATGCTCCAGAACTGGTAACAGACACAGCGGATACAATGAATCCAAAACTGATGATATGCAAAGCGGTAACGCCAATCTGTATGGTTTGTGGGTTGGACGTAAAGAGCCCAATCAATTGTTTTGGAATGCTCCATGAGAGCAAAGTCCCAATCAACATCACACCCGCAATTAATTTTAGGGAAGTCAGGTATATTTTCTTGACACGTTCTTGTTCGCCAGCGCCATAGTTATAGCCCATCAAAGGACGGATTCCCTGAATAATTCCATTGGCTGTGAGGTAAATGAAGGTCTGTAGTTTGTAATAAACACCCAATACAAGCACATAGGTTCCCGAAAAAGCGGAAAGAATTCCATTCAGCGCTGAAATCAGCAAAGAGGGAAGAGCCATCGTCAGCGTAGCGGAAACTCCGATAGAGTACATTCTGGCGATTACTTCTTTGTTTGGTTTTATGGCATCCCGTCTGAGTTTTACTGGAATAGGCCAGAAAAAGTAAAACAGGAGATATGCCAGCAGGGAAAAGCATTGGCCGATTCCTGTGGCATAGGCGGCGCCTGCAATACCCAAGGCGGGAAAAGGACCGATGCCAAAAATCATCAGGGGATCCAAAATAATATTAGCGATAAAACCGCACATCATACAAAACATAGATACCTGCATTCTTCCCACAGATTGAAAGATTTTTTCAAAGGAAAGCCCTAAGGTAATAAATACTGCAAAAAGGAAAGCTCGATTGGCATAAGTCAGTGCAAGGTCGATGACCGTTTTATCTGAAGAAAACATATTTAAAAATGTAGGCATTACGGCGATAGATAAAATAGTCAGGATTACTCCATGGAGGAAATTGAGTAAGGTTCCCTGAGTGGCAGCCGCGTCTGCCTGTTGTTGTCTGCCGGCGCCTAGATAAAAGGCAGCACATGCATTGATGCCGATGGCAAAGCCAATCGCAATGGCATTGATGAGATTTTGTATGGGGTAAACGAGGGCCAGCGCTGTGATAGCATCTTCACTTAACTTTGCCACGAAGTAACTGTCCACAATATTGTATAAGGAATTGACCGCCATGGATATTACCATGGGAAGAGACATAGACAGTACCAGCGGGAATATCTTTTTTTCTTTCATAAATGTTTGATCCATAAATTTTCTCCTTCCTATTATTTCTTTTTTTATCTTATAGGAAAGTCATAGACCTTAACGCTTTCTGGTGACAAGGTCTTTCCTATTAGAACAAAAAAACCACACAACTACAAATGTAATTGTGTGGCGAAAAAAGATCACTCTTGAAAAATCCACTCCCGAATGGGTTTTATGGTATATTCTGTTGAAATGATTCCATACATCACTAATATAAAAAGAAAAAGTCGGGGTAACAGGATTCGAACCTGCGACCTCACGGCCCCCAGCCGTGCGCTCTAGCCAAGCTGAGCCATACCCCGAATACTTTGCTATTATAGCATAAGAAAAAATAAAAATCAACTGTAAAATATTGAATATTAAAATTGTTTGACTTTATGGAAAATACAACTATAATGATATTTAACAGAAGGTTCCGCATTTTTCAGGAATTTTTTACGTAAGTTAGCAATGTGAAGAAACTATAGATAAGAGAGGCAAAATATATGAATACAAAGAAATTAACGAGAAAACAACAGGGACTGGTAATTGTTGGAGTAATTTTTCTCACGCTTTTGACAATATATCTGGGAGTGGCGGTGTATTTTAGCAGCCACTTTTTATTTCGGACAACAATTAATGGTGTACAGGCTTCCACAAAGAATGTAAAATCAGTAGAACGGCTGATTTCCCAAGAAATTGACCAATATCAGATTAAAATAGAACCAAGAAACGGGGAATCAGAAACGATAAAGGGAACAGATATTAAGTTAAGACCAGTGTTTGACGGTATGCTTGAGGTAGAACTAAGGGAGCAGAATCATTTTGCATGGCCAGTTGCATTGTTTCGGGATACAGTAATCGAAGTGGAAACTATGGTGAATTATGAGAAAGAAAAATTAAGAGAACATGTAAAGAAACTGGAGATTATGGATGAGTCTCAGATGCAGAAAGCAGAAAGTGCAATGATTTCAAAATATTCGAAAAAGGATGGCTATACCATTATTCCAGAAGAAGAAGGAACCGTAGTGGAGGAAGAGAAGTTTTTTGAGGTTTTGGAAGACGCTATTTTGAATTTGAAGGACAGTATTTCCATGGTAGATGAGGACTGTTATGTAAGGCCAGAGTATACGAAGGAATCAGAAGAGATGATAAAGCTGGCGGAAACCATGAACAAATATATTAAAACTTCTGTAACCTATGATTTTGGAGACAGCCAGGAGGTATTAGATGGAAAGACCATTCATCAATGGGTATCCGTAGATGAAAAGAAACATACAGCAAGTCTTTCTCAGGAAAAAATAGAAGAATATGTGGCAAAATTGGCAGATACATATAATACCGCAGGCAAGGCAAAATCCTTGAAATCTTCTTATGGGCCGGATATTATGGTAAACGGAGGAGATTATGGATGGAAAATAGATCAGGAAAAAGAAGCAGAGGCATTGAAGAAACATATCAAAAAAGGAGAAACAGTAACGAAAGAGCCTGAATATTCCCAGACAGCGGGAAGCAGATCTGGCAATGATTATGGAGATACTTATGTGGAAGTGAATTTGACAGCCCAGCATTTGTATTATTACAAGAATGGATCTTTAATTGTGGAAACAGATTTTGTGTCTGGAAACGATGCAAAAGGCTGGAGTACTCCAGTTGGAGCCTATGGCTTATATTATAAACAATTGGATAAAACCTTACGGGGAGAGGACTATGCAACACCGGTTTCTTTTTGGATGCCCTTTAATGGCGGAGTAGGATTTCACGATGCCACCTGGCGCAGGGATTTTGGAGGAAATTATTATAAAAGAAATGGTTCTCATGGCTGTGTCAATATGCCTTACAATGCGGCAAAGACCTTGTATGATAATATAGAGGCAGGATGTCCAGTGTTAGTCTACCATCTCTCAGGGACAGAAAGCGCCAAGGCAAAAGCACAGGATGCCGCAGAAGCTATGATACAGATGATCAATTCCTTGGGAGAGGTTACATTAGAAAGTAAGGCAGCAGTGGTAAATGTAAGGAACCAGTACAATGCCCTGGATGGGGCTGCAAAAGGATATGTCAGTAATTATGGTCAATTAGAGGCAGCAGAAGCCAGGATTGCACAGCTTGAGGCAGAAGCGGCCGCAGACCAGCAGGCACAGGCCCAAGCCCAGCCAGTAATTGATGCAATCAACCAGCTTGCAGGGAAGGAAATTACTTTAGATATGAAAGAAAAGATTGAAAATATCAGGAACCAGTATAACAGCCTTCCAGATGCAGCAAAGGGGAAAGTAACCAATTACAATGTATTGCAGGATGCAGAACAAAAGTTAGAGCAATTAGAGAAAGAAAAAGAGGAAGGAGAAGAGGAGAAAGAGGAGAAAGAGGAATAGATAGTGGAAATGTGTTAATGGGCGGTTGAAAATTTTAGTGTGCACTTATAAATAAGTTTTTTATTTCATAAAGAGGAAAATAATATGGGAGTTATTTCGGAAAAGAAGTTTATCAAAGGGATGGATGTGTCCTCCTTGCTGGAGTTAGAAGGACTGAATGCAAAATTTTATGATAGGGATGGGGATGAAAGGAATGCGCTGGCGATTCTTCAGGAATATGGCGCCAATGCCATACGGCTTCGTCTATGGAATCATCCCTATTCTAAGGACGGGGAGCCTTACGGAGCAGGGACAAATGACTTGGAAACAACCTTGGAATTGGCAAGGCGGGCAAAAGAGCGTGGGATAGATGTATTGCTGAACCTGCATTACAGTGATTTTTGGGCAGATCCAGGCAAACAGATTAAGCCCAAGGCATGGTATGATTATACCGGAAAGCGTTTGGAATCTGCTGTATATGATTATACAGTGGCAGTACTTCGGGAGTTTCAACGGGAAGGGATATTTCCTGATCTGGTACAGGTGGGTAATGGACTGGAAAATGGGCTTTTGTGGCCCGATGGAAAACGGCCAGATTTTGAGAGCATTGCCCAGCTTGTGAATGCAGGAATATATGGAGTGCGAGATATTGAACCAGATATTCCGGTTATGATTCATTTGGGCAATGGAGGAAACCGTGGGCTGTACCGGGAGTGGTTTGACAGCTATTTTGCCAGTGACGGGGAAGATTTTGATGTGATTGGATTGTCGTACGATCCCAGTTCCCATGGCTCTCTGGCAGATTTGCAGCATAATATGAACGACTTGGCATTGCGCTATGGCAAGGAATTGTTGGTGGCAGAGGTGTCCATGGGGTATACGACGGAGGATTCTGCATCCTATGAGAATTTGGAGCCATCCAAGGGAAAAGGAATGACAGCCAGACCCAAATCGGTAAAAAAGATGGAGTATTCCATGACAAAGCAGGGACAGGCAGACTTTATGAAGGATTTTATCAAAGGGATACATAATGTGCCAAAGGGTTTGGGAAGAGGCTTTTTCTATTGGGAGCCAGCATGGATTCCGGCGCCAGGAAGCGGATGGGCAACAGAGGCTTCTTTAAAATATATGAAAGCCACGGGACCTTATGGGAATCAATGGGCGAATCGGGCCTTGTTTGATTACAAAGGAAGACCCCTGCCAGCATTGGATGTCATTCAAAATATGTAAGGGTCACCCCCAAAGGGCCAGTGGCATTGGATAGGAGGATAAAGTTATGATTTCAAAACAAATGCGGCAAGAGGTAGCGGGAAGCTCTGCCATTCGCGCCATGTTTCTGGAAGGAAAAGAGTTGGCGAAACAGGTAGGAGCAGAAAATGTCTATGATTTCAGCCTTGGAAACCCCATGACGCCAGTTCCCGCAAGCTATAATCAGGCAATTATAGAAGCGGTGCAGACAGAAAGCTCTTTAGAGCTGCATGGATATATGGACAATGCAGGCTATCCAGAGACTAGACAAGCAGTGGCAGACAACTTGAATCAGCGGTTCGGAACGGATTTTTTATATACTCATATTGTGATGACGGTGGGAGCAGCAGGAGCTTTGAATGTGGTGTTTAAAACTATTTTGGACCCAGGAGACGAGGTGTTAGCTTTGGCGCCTTATTTTGGAGAATACCGGGGATATGTGGCGAATCATCAGGGTGTTTTGCGGGAAGTAAAACCGGATATTCCGTCCTTCCAGCCAGATTTGGAAGATTTGGAAGAAAAAATTACAGAGAAGACCAAGGCTTTGATTATCAACAATCCGGTAAATCCCACTGGGGTTATTTATTCGGAAGAGACCATTCAGAAAATTGCAGGTATTTTGGAGAAAAAACAGCAGGAATATCACCATGAAATTTATATGGTGTCGGATGAGCCCTACCGGGAGCTGATTTATGATGGAAATGAGGTTCCATTTTTGACAAAATATTATGAGAATACTTTCGTGACGTATTCTTTCAGCAAATCCTTGTCAATACCAGGAGAGAGGATTGGTTATATTGCTGTTTGTCCCCAAATGACAGACTGTGACCAGGCCATCCAGGGGCTTTCGGTGGCAAACCGGATATTGGGGTTTGTCAATGCGCCATCTCTTATGCAGAAGGCGTTGATAAAATCTATGGACGCCAGAACAGATGTGAATTATTATGATAGGAACCGTCAATTGATTTATGGGAAGCTGACAGAGCTGGGATTTGCCTGTGTAAAGCCCCAGGGAGCTTTTTACCTGTTTCTTAAGTCCCCGGAGCCTGAGGAAAAGAATTTTGTGGAAGCGGCAAAGAGACATCATATTCTGCTGGTGGGAGGAAGCTCTTTCTCCTGTCCTGGTTATGTAAGGCTTGCTTATTGTGTTTCCTATGAGATGATAGAACGCTCTCTTCCTGCATTTGAAAAACTGGCAGAAGAGTATCAGAAAAAATAAGATGCGAAAATGGGAAACTATGTGAATAGCAATCCCAATTTACCCAAAAAGAGTACAGGAGGCAATAAAGATGGCAGCATGGGAGAAAAATGTACGGAAGGTAATCCCCTACACTCCAGGGGAACAGCCAAACCGCTCGAATATGATAAAGCTAAATACCAACGAGAATCCATATCCTCCATCACCTGAAGTAACGAAGGCATTGCAGGAAGTGGATACAGATTCCTTTCGTAAATACCCGGATCCTACAGCAGGGGTATTGGTTCAGGCTCTGGCGGATTATTATAACGTATCGAATCATCAGGTATTTGTGGGGGTTGGCTCTGACGATGTACTTGCAATGAGCTTTCTCACCTTTTTTAACAGCGGAAAACCTATTTTATTTCCAGATATCACATATTCCTTCTATGATGTGTGGGCGGACTTGTTTCGAATTCCCTATGAGTGTCCGCCTTTAGATGAGGATTTCAAGATTCGGACAAAGGATTATTTGAGAGAGTGCGGCGGTATTGTTTTGCCTAATCCCAATGCGCCTACTGGTCTTTGGAAGAATTTGGAAGAGCTGGAGGAGATCATTGCAGCAAATCCAGAAGTAATTGTAATAATTGATGAAGCATATATTGACTTTGGAGGGACTTCTGCGTTATCATTACTCCCGAAGTATGAAAATCTGCTGGTGGTTCAGACCTTTTCCAAGTCCAGGAGTCTTGCGGGAATGCGAATCGGCTATGCCATTGGAAATGAGAGATTGATCAAATATCTGAATGATGCAAAATATTCTTTCAACTCTTATACCATGAATGCAGCAGCTTTGGCAGCGGGAACAGCGGTCATTCAGGATGATACATATTTCAAGGAAACCTTGCAGAAAATAATTAATACCAGAGAACGGACAAAAAAGGAGTTATGCAGACTGGGATTTTCCTTTCCAGATTCCAAAAGCAATTTTATTTTTGCCACCCATCCCAAATGTTCAGCAGAAAAGTTGTTTGAGGCGTTGAAACAAGCAGATATTTATGTGCGCTATTTTCATAAGCCAAGGATTGACAATTATCTGCGGATTTCTATTGGCACAGATGCGCAGATGGATGAACTCATACGTTTTCTGGAACACTATGTAGGAGAGAATTTATGATTCGAATGATTTTGAAAGGCGTTGTCATTGGGGTAGCCAATATTATCCCTGGTGTCAGCGGCGGCACCATGGCAGTTTCCATGGGGATTTACGATAAGATGATCCATGCGGCGACTCATCTTTTTTCGGAATTTAAGAAGAGCATGAAGGTTTTAATTCCCATTGTGATTGGGGCAGGCATCGGTATTGTTGCCTTAGCGCGGATTATTGAAATGATGTTTGAGAGAATTCCATTTCAGACGAACCTGTTGTTTATCGGCCTGATTATAGGTGGACTTCCAGCAATTACCCGTAAGGTGAAAGGCAAAAGTATTCGCCTTGGACATCTTTTGGCGTTTCTGTTGTTTTTTGCACTGGTGGCAGGAATGGCAGTTTTGGGAGAACAGGAAGGGGCGGCCGCGGATTTGAGCTTTGGTCTGCTGAATGTTATCAAGCTATTTGGGGTTGGTGTGCTGGCTTCCGCTACTATGGTAATTCCTGGCGTCAGTGGTTCCATGATGTTGATGCTGATTGGGTATTACAATCCCATTTTAAGCCAGATTAATAGCTTTATTGATGATCTTTTGGATTTTAATTTAGAGGGGATTTTGAATGGATGCTTGGTACTGGCGCCCTTTGGAATTGGTGTGGTGATTGGAATATTTGCCATTGCTAAGATGATAGAAATTATATTTGAAAAATTTCCTCAGCATGCTTATTGGGCGATTATCGGTTTGATTGTAGCTTCTCCCGTTGCTATTTTGTTAATGAACAGCTTTGGGACCATCAATCTGGTAACCATTTTAACAGGAATCATAGCTCTGGCGGCAGGGGTAGTCATTGCTTTGAAGCTAGGAGAGGAATAAAAGCAGGTACAGATGATAAAGATAGAATATGGGATTGTCCTTTATCTGGCAGTGATCAATGTGGTAGGATTTTTTTTGATGGGGCTGGATAAATGGAAGGCAAAATATAAAAAATGGCGGATTCCAGAAAAGACCCTCTTTGGAGCTGCCATTTTTGGAGGAAGCCTGGGAGCCTGGGCAGGCATGTATGCGTTTCATCATAAAACCAGGCATTGGTATTTTGTAGTTGGAATGCCGCTTATTCTGGCAGTTCAGGTTGCGGTTCTTTGGTTCGAGTTTCCCCACTTTTTATAATAGCTGAGATGATAGTATCAAAAGTGGGGCTGTCGCACTAACGTAAATTACAATATATAAATTTGTTCAAAAGGTTTACATTGCAAAGCAATGCAAACAAAATGCATAAAAAATATCTCGGGAAGCTAGCTTCCCAGAGTAATTTTGTGCATTCTGTCTTTGCCGCATAAGCGGCAAGACCTTTTGAACAAGTAACGATATTAGTGCGACAGCCCCCTTTTGGTACTATGAATTGTAAAATGGGGAAACTCAAACTCTTTGGCTATTGACATTTCAAAAATAACATAATATTATGAAACAGCATACATATCACAAGAGAAAGGAAAAGAACCTATGTACTCATTTGATGAAGTGAAAAAAGCAGATCCACAAGTGGCTCAGGCGATTACAGACGAGATGGAGAGGCAGAACAGCCACATTGAGTTGATTGCCTCAGAAAACTGGGTTAGTAAAGCAGTAATGGCAGCGATGGGAAGTCCCATGACCAACAAATATGCAGAAGGATATCCAGGAAAACGGTATTATGGTGGTTGTGAATGTGTGGATGTGGCAGAGAACTTAGCCATTGAACGGGCCAAAGAGTTATTTGGTTGCGACTATGCCAATGTACAGCCTCATTCCGGCGCCCAGGCAAATATGGCGGTACAGTTTGCCATGTTAGAGCCAGGAGATACCGTGATGGGAATGAATTTGGATCATGGCGGGCATTTGACCCATGGAAGCCCTGTGAATTTTTCCGGCACATATTTTAACATTGTGCCTTATGGTGTCAATGACGAAGGGTTCATTGATTATGATAAAGTACGAGAAATTGCGTTGGAATGTAAGCCCAAATTAATTATTGCAGGGGCAAGCGCTTATGCCAGAACCATTGATTTTAAGCGTTTCCGTGAAATTGCAGATGAGGTGGGTGCCTATTTGATGGTAGACATGGCACATATTGCAGGTCTTGTAGCGGCAGGACTTCATCCAAGTCCGATTCCCTATGCTCATGTAGTGACAACCACCACCCATAAAACCTTACGCGGGCCCAGAGGCGGTATGATTCTTGCGAATCAGGAAATGGCAGAAAAGTTCAACTTTAATAAAGCTATTTTCCCAGGAACCCAGGGCGGGCCATTGATGCATGTAATCGCTGCAAAGGCAGTGTGCTTCAAAGAAGCTTTGGAGGATAGCTTTAAAGAATATCAGCAAAATATTATAAAGAATGCCCAGGCTTTGGCCAAAGGCTTGATGGATAGAGGTATTAAGCTGGTATCTGACGGAACGGACAATCATTTGATGCTGGTAGATTTAACACCTTATGATTTGACAGGAAAGGCAGTGGAAAAATTGTTGGATTCTGTGAATATCACCAGTAACAAGAATACCATCCCCAATGATCCCAAGTCCCCATTTGTAACCAGCGGTATCCGGTTGGGAACTCCAGCTATCACTTCCAGAGGATTTAACGAAGAAGATATGGATAAGGTGGCAGAGTGCATTGCCAAAATGATCAAAGAGGGAGAAGGGGCTTCAGAAGAAGTACGCCAAATGGTGAAAGAACTGACCGACAAATATCCTCTTTAAAGAATAATGAATTTTAAACCGGCTTCTCTTGAAAAACGGTAGATACCTAGTTGTTTTCAAGAGAAGTCGGTTTTTTATGTTTAAATCTAAATATTACTCCGGCAGTTAAATGTCGACGAAATTTAAGCAAGTAAAAATGTCGATATTTAACCGCCGGAGTAATAATGTTATCTATGCTTACGCAGCCGGAATCTATGTACGGATACCTTTAACTCTTCGGATTGGGTTTGCAGCTCTTTGGCAGAAGCAGCAGACTTTTCCGCTGTACTAGCGTTGGTTTGAACCACTCCTGCAATCTGTTCCATACCTGCGGTTAATTGGTGTAATGCCTGGGATTGCTGCATAGCGGAACCAGCAATATGTTCAATCAATTCTGTAGCCTGTTTTGCGCCTACAACCACATCCCCTAGGGCGCTGGTTGTCTCTGCTGTCAGTGAAGTGCCTTGCTGAATCATTTGGATTGAATTTTCAATCAGCTCGGTAATGTCCTTTGCAGAGGCAGAGCTCTTATTGGCAAGAACCTGCACTTCCTCTGCTACAACTGCAAATCCTTTTCCGGCTTGTCCTGCTCGTGCGGCTTCTACAGCGGCATTCAGCGCCAGGATATTTGTCTGGAAGGAAATATCCTCGATGGTTTTGATAATTCCGCCAATTTCCTGGGAAGCATTGGAAATATCTTCCATAGCGTCAGTCAATTCACCCATTTTATCATTGCTGGCAAGAAGAAGCTTGGCAGCATCGGTGGAACATTTCTGGGCGTTATCTGCATCGGTGGATGTACGGTCTACCTGGGTAGAAAGCTCCTGAATGCTGGCGGAAAGTTCCTGGACTGCAGCGGCTTGCGCCACAGCGCCGCTGGAAAGTATCTGTGCGTCAGATGCCATCCGCTTGGATTCCTCAGAAACCTGTTCTGCTGTCACGTTGATACGGGAAAGGGCATTGTTCAAGGAATCTACAATCTGGCGCATGGCATCCTGGATGGGCAAAAATTCACCTCGGTAATCGTCCTCAATCATAAGATCCATATTTCCCTGTGCCATTTCGGATAATTTGGAATCAATATCATGAATGTATTTTTTTAATTCCCGTTTTGTTTCATGGATAGATTCCACTAGCATTCCAATTTCAGAGGTGCTGGATTGCAAAGAAAATGCAGCAGAGAGATTTCCTTGGGATATTTCATGCATTTGATCCCGAACCGCCACAACAGGTTTCAAAACCCGTCGTTTGGTAATAACCATACTAAGAATCTGCATGATGGCTACAATGGCTAAAGTAGCGATCATGGCGTCCTGGATAAATTCAGATTTTCGATCTAAAGTTTCTACCTGAGCTTGGGTTCTGACATTTAGGGTATCTAAAAATTGTTCTTTTAAAGCATTAATCTGTGTAATGGATGTATTGTATTCTTCACCATATACATAATCCAGCGCTTCTTGCATGTTGCCTGCCTGAACATTTTTCATAGCTTCATCCTCTAAAGGTACGAGTGTATTGGAGAGATTGGCCATATCGTCAATCATTTTCTGTTCTTCAGAGGTAATGCCAATTTCCTGCATGGCCTCAACGCCTTTGTCACGGTTTTTCAGGTTATCTACTTCATTCCAGTAATTGTCATAATGCTCTTGTTTACCAGTGGAGGCGAAAGCGCGCACTTCGTTGGTTAGATAGGCAGAACCGTTCATAAATCGGTTGGCATTGTATGTCAGATCAAATCGATTCTTATTGGCTTTGGCAAGGTCGCTGCTTATACGGCTGTAGGACAGCAGGGAAAGCAGCAAGAATAATAGGGCAAGAATGGAAATGCCGTTTAATATAAAAGATAACGTGGATTGGTTGATAGATTTTTTCATTTTATTTATTCCTCCTGATGAGTCTACAATAGTTGTTCTTCACCTGAGAAATGATCAAGAATTCATTTGTCAAAAGTGAAAAGGCTATATGTTCAGTTTACAAAAATCTGTGGTAAATTTCAACCCATAAGTTAAAATTACAAATTATTGTAATAACAGTTCAGCCCTTTCATCTTTCTACATTGCTTTATTGAAAGGATTCTTCGCTGTAATATTTGGGCGAAGGGTTGAATATCTGGGTATTTAAGAAAATATTAATAAATTTTATTAGGATTTGTCACTGTTTTGTGATAAGATATGTAACGATAAGTAACCATATCATATTATGGAGCGATTCGTGGGGAAGCCTATGATATTGCAGAGAAATGATGGTTTCATTTTTAAAGGATACATATATGCCAGGAGGAAGATCATGAATAAAAAGAAAATGGGTATTATTGCCGCAGCGGTTGTAGTAGTTGTAGCAGCGACAGGGGGAGGCGCATGGTATTTTCTGAAAGGAAATGGCGGGTCAGGAAATAGTGCAGATAAAGTATATGTGGAAACGGTAGAATCACTGACTTCTGCCAATTCAGGAAGCCAAAGCCGTTATTCTGGCGTTGTCGAAGCACAGGAAACTTGGGATGTGAATAAAGACGCTGAACGGGAAATAAAAGAGGTTTTTGTGAAAAAGGGAGATATGGTGGAAGAAGGAACTCCTTTATTTGAATACGATATGGAAGAAGTGGAAGGGGAGATACAACAGGCACAGTTGGAATTGGAAGGTATGCAGAATGAAATAAGCAGTCTTCAAAGTCAGATTAACCAGTTGACCAAGGAAAGAAATTCAGCCCCTGCAGAGGATAAATTTGAGTATACTGCAGATATACAGGAAAAGCAAAACAGCATCAAACAAAGCGAATACAATATTGAGAGCAAAAAAGCAGAGATACAAAAGAAGCAGGAATCAATGGAGAAAGCCGTGGTAACCAGTAAGATTGCAGGAGTAGTGAAAGCAATCAATGAAACGGAATCAGACATGATGGGAGAGTCCACTGCTTATATGACGGTTCTTGCTGTGGGAGATTATCGGGTAAAGGGAACTGTCACTGAAACAAACGTACAGTTTCTTTCCGAAGGGCAGCCGGTGATTTTGCGTTCCAGAATTGATGAGGAACAGACATGGGCTGGAACAATCAACAAGATTGATACTCAGAACGAAGAAAAGAATGATAATAATGGATATTATGAGTCAGACGGTGGTGCAGAAAAGGCCACAAAGTACCCTTTTTATGTGACATTGGAGTCAAGCGAAGGGCTTATGATGGGTCAGCATATTTTTATTGAAATGGATGAAGGGCAGACAGAACAAAAGGAAGGTATCTGGTTGTTTGAAGCCTATATTGTGCAGGAAGAAGAAACAGCCTTTGTATGGGTTGCCAATGATAAGAACCGTTTGGAGAAACGGGAAGTTGAATTGGGAGAATATGATGAAAATTTAGGCGCCTACGAGATTACCTCAGGGCTTGCAAAGGAAGATGCCATTGCCTTTCCAATGGAGGGCTTGTATGAAGGCGTAGCTACAGTGACGGATATGTCAGAAGTAGATTATTCTTCCCCATTGTATAATCCAGAAGGTGAAGAAGGGGATGAGATGTCAGAAGAGGGCGACGATATGTCAGGAGAAGGCGACGAGACGTTCCCGGAAGATGGGGAGAATTCTGATGGTGATGCCGGGATGACGCCTGAAAGTGATTTTGATTTAGGCGGCGAAGGGAGAAGGCTTGATGACAGTAATGGAGACTCAGAGGAAGGTGAGCTTTATAGTGAGAGTCCAGAAGAAGGCAGTGAGGAAAGCGATATCCAGGAAAATGTTGACGATGAAGAACCCCAGGATGGAGAATAGGAACCGGAGGGAAGACAGGAATGATATTAGATTTACAGAATATTTATAAAGATTATCAGCAGGAAAAGCTGGTGGTTCCGGTGTTAAAGGATGTATCTCTTCAGGTGGAGGAAGGGGAATATGTGGCAATTATGGGACCTTCAGGGTCTGGAAAGACAACTTTGATGAATATCATCGGATGTCTGGACCGGCCTACTTCTGGAACCTATCAGCTTGCAGGGGAGGATGTATTGAAGTGTAAGGATAAAGATATGTCTGACCTTAGGCTGCGCAGCATTGGCTTTGTATTTCAAAGCTTTCAGCTATTATCCAGACAGTCAGCGTTGGAAAATGTGGCGTTGCCTTTAAGCTATGCTGGAATTAAGAAAAAAGAACGAAGAGAGCGGGCAGCTCAGGCATTGGATAGAGTTGGGCTGGGGGATCGGATCACATTCAAGCCCACTCAGTTATCTGGAGGACAGAAACAGCGTGTAGCAATTGCCAGGGCGATGGTGAATAATCCTAAGATTCTTTTAGCGGATGAGCCTACGGGCGCCCTGGATTCCAAATCAGGTGAACAGATTATGGAGCTGTTTGAGAAGCTGAATGAAGAGGGAGTAACCATTGTAATGATTACCCATGACAGGAACATTGCTTCCCGCGCCAAACGAATTGTGCATATTATCGATGGAATGATAACAGAAGAAGGCAGCAAGGAGGAAGAGAATGAGTAAAAAAGCAATTATAATTACGGTAATATCTCTTGGTGTTGTGAGCGCTGCAGTTTTTGGCGGAATAAAAGCATATCAGAATTATCAGAATAACAGTCAGGAAGTGGAAGTGTTTTATGTTTCGGATTTGAATAATTATTATTATGAAAATGGCACTAGCAGTTCAGGGATGGTAACCAATGACATGTCACAGGATGTATATGCACTTTCAGATAAAACAATATTGGAAGTGTTTGTGGAGGAGGGACAGACCGTTTCCGCAGGAGATCCGCTGATTTCCTATGATATGACAATGGCAAATCTGGAATTGGAAATGAAGGAGTTGGATGTTTCTACCATAAATAGCAGGTTGGAGGCAGCAAAGCAAAAGCTGGAAAAGCTAAAAAAAACCAAACCAGTGGCTCCCCAGCCGGAAGAACCAGATATTCCAGATCCCGATCCAGAACCAATCCCAGATTCCGATCCGGAACCCGTGATGAAATTGGTAGATGATCCCCTTCCGCCCGAAAAGACAGGAAATGCATACAATTATATTGCCTATGGTTTTCCGGCAAATAAAGGAGAGGGAACACGGGAAGAGCCCTTTGTGTATCTTTGTACGAAAGAGTGCTATGTGTTAGGAGAGTTTATCAACAGCCTTTCTCAGGATGAAGAGAATCCTATTTATGTTAGCTTGGAGATTCATGAGGGTAATAAGCTGTCAGGAGACTTGATTCGCTCTTGGGAAATCAGTGGGAAGAGTGGATTTCCAACCTTGCCGGATGAGTCTAAATGGTTGGTAAGAACCAGATCACAAATAATAGAAGAAGAACCGGAAGAGCCAGAAGAGCCAGAAGAACCAGAGGAACCAGAAGATTTTGACATACCGGAAGAGACGGATGATTTTGAAGTGCCAGACGAGCCCCAGGGATATACGGCACAAGAGCTGGCAGAAATGATTCGGGAAAAAGAAGATGAAATCCGGGACCTGGATTTGACCAGACGAAAAGAAGAGCTGGAGCTGGAGCAGATGAAGAAGGTTTCTGCAGAGGGAGTGGTAAAAGCCACTGTGAATGGTGTGGTAAAGTCAGTTGGGGATAAGGATGATCCGCCCAGTGGAGAGCCATTTCTTACGGTAACAGGTTCTGAGGGGCTGTATGTTAGTGGTTCCTTGAGTGAGCTGCAGCTTGGAGAAATTGAAGTAGGGCAGGTTGTGTATGCCAATTCTTGGGAAAGCGGGAAAAATTTTGAGGCTAAGATTACAGAAATTTCTAGTTATCCCCAGGACAACAGCAATGCATGGGGAGAGGGTAATCCCAATGTGTCTTACTATCCTTATACTGCCTATATTGAGGATACAGAAGGGCTTCGTAACGGAGAATATGTGGAGCTTACCATGTCAAACAAACAAGAAGAGGGCGGTATTTATCTTGAAAAAGCCTATATCCGGGAGGAAGATGGCAGGAGATACGTAATGAAAGTAGATGAGAACAATCGGCTGGTGAAGCAGTATGTACAGACTGGAAAGACAATTTGGGGGCAGGCGGTTGAAATTGTCTCAGGCTTATCCCAGGATGACAGAATTGCATTTCCATATGGAAAGATGGCGAAGGAAGGCGTGAAAATAAAAGACTCTGAATAATCAGGGGACAGAAAATGAAGGAGAAAAGCAGATGTTAGAAAATATCAGATTGTCCTTTCAGGGGCTTTGGTCGCATAAAATGCGTTCCTTTCTTACCATGCTGGGGATTATTATAGGTATCGCGGCGATTATAGCCATTGTTTCAACGATTAAAGGGACAAATGAACAGATTAAGGAGAATTTAATTGGATCAGGGGATAATACGGTAAATGTGCAGCTTTATCAAGGGGATAATACTTATAATGTAGACTATTATGGAATTCCAGATGGAGTGCCGGTGATTTCCGAAGAAACCAGAGAGCAGATTCTGGAGCTTGATCATGTGGAGAACGCTTCTTTGTATGTTTCCAGGGAGACATATAATGCAGTGTATTATCAAAATGCGTCCATGTCAGGTGGGAAAGTATGCGGAATTGATAAAAATTATTTGGATACTTGCAATTATATCATTAAGCAAGGGCGTGGATTTTGTGAATCGGATTATAAGAAATTTCGAAAAGTGGCAGTGCTGGATGAAAATTCAGCAGATACGTTGTTCCAAGGAATAAACCCTGTTGGAAAAACAGTGGAAATCCAGCAGGAGCCATTTATCGTTGTAGGAGTGATCACCAAATCTTCTCGGTTTGAGCCAGTCATTAACAATATTGATGAATATTATACCTATGCAGAATCCAGCAGTGGAGCCGTCTATGTTCCAGACACCCTTTGGCCTGTATTATATGGGTATGATGAGCCTCAGTCGGTGATTGTGAAGTTGGATAGCGTGGATAATATGACTGTGGCAGGCAAAGAGGCGTCTAATATCCTGAATGTGTCCATCAATGTTTCAGATGAAACTTTGAAATATAAGGCGGACGACTTGCTAAAGCAGGCGGAGGATATCCAAAAGCTTAGTCAGTCTACCAATACAATGTTAATCTGGATTGCTGGGATTTCTCTGCTGGTAGGCGGTATTGGAGTTATGAATATCATGTTGGTATCGGTGACAGAGCGTACCCAGGAAATTGGATTGAAAAAAGCCATAGGAGCCAGAAAGGGAAAGATTCTTGGGCAGTTTTTGACTGAAGCTGCAGTGCTCACCAGTCTGGGTGGCTTGATTGGGGTGTTGGTGGGAATCGCTTTGGCAGAGGTGATTTCAAAGATGACCAGTACACTGGTGGCCATCAGCGTTCCAGCCTCCATTCTGGCGGTGGTATTTTCCATGGCAATTGGAATTGTTTTTGGTCTTCTGCCTTCTTATAAGGCGGCAAACTTAAATCCTATTGACGCTCTGCGTCATGAATAGCATATAGGAATAAATCCGAATACAAAACCGTTCAATTATGATTGAAGTTGAACGGTTTTTGTATATTTTCTGATAGCGTCCTTGGAGTAGAACGGAAATTGCTTCATAAAGTGGGGAGAGAAAGGAGAAGTATGGGTAAAAAATCGGTAATGGAATTAGAGCATGTTACGAAGGATTATGGAAATGGAAAAGGTGTCTTTGACCTTTCTGTTACAGTGGAAAGAGGAGAGGCATTTGGGTATTTGGGCCCCAACGGGGCTGGAAAAACCACAACGATCCGCCAACTGATGGGTTTTATCCGGCCAGAGAAAGGAAATTGTCGTATCATGGGCATGGACTGCTTTAAACAGGCACAGGAAATTCAAAAAAAAACGGGATATCTTGCCGGAGAGCTGGCATTTCCAGAGGATATGACAGGACTGGAATTTTTGAAGTTTATGGCAGAGCTAAAGGGGATGAAAGACCAAAGAAAAATGAGAGACCTAATGGAACGGTTTGAACTTAATCCTCAGGGGAAAATGAAAAAAATGTCCAAAGGAATGAAACAGAAGGTTGGAATCGTCAATGCCTTTATGCATGAGCCAGAGGTGGTGATTTTGGATGAGCCTACCAGTGGATTAGACCCTTTGATGCAGAATGTCTTTGTGGAATTGATTTTAGAAGAGAAAAAGAAAGGAACCACCATATTGATGTCCTCACATATCTTTGAGGAAGTGGAAAAGACTTGTGACCGGACAGCTATTATCCGTTCTGGGAGGATTGTAGCTGTGGAGGATATGAAATTTCTGGCAGGAAAACGAAAAAAAATATACCGGGTGACACTTGAAAATCAGGAAGCAGTGAAAAAACTTCTCACAGAGCCAGAAATCCATATCTGGAAGCATTCAGGTTCCAAAGAAGAAATTTTTTCAAATCAGGCAGAGCTTACCGTATCTGGTGATTTACCTGGTATTCTCAAAAAATTTGCAGATTATGGCGTGCAGGATTTGGAGGTAAGAACCCAGAGTCTGGAGGAATTGTTTTTGCAGTATTATGAAACGGGTGTGCGCGGAAAATAGGATAGAATGATTTGTGTGTCGTATGTAGAAAAGGATGGTGGGAAGATGATATCAGTTCCTTTGTGGAAAAGAAATGTGAAGGTCTGTAGGATGCCGCTTTTGGTAATCTTTGCAGTGTTGAGTATGTATGTTACAGTGATTATTTATATGTATAATCCAGAGCTTTCGGAAATGCTGAGCGGATATCAGCAGGCTTTGCCAGAAATGATGGCAGCAGTAGGGATGACAGGGGTGGCCGCAAATCTCCTGGAGTGGATGCAGATTTATTTGTATGGATTTATTATGCTGTTGTTTCCGTTGATTTTTATTTTAATCATGGTGCAGAAGCTTTTGATGGGACCAATAGAAGGAGGCACACTGGCAAACCTTCTGGCTACGCCCAATTCCAGGAAAAAAATTATTTGTACCCAGATACTTTCCATGATATTTTTTACGGCTTTATTATTTGGTATGGTGACAATCGTTGGAATTGTAAGCTGTGAAATTATGTTTCCTGGAGAACTTGCGGTGGGCAGGTATCTTATGCTGAATGTCAGTACATGGCTTTTGCAGACTGCAGTGACAGGAATTGTGTTTTTTGTAGCCTGCTGTGTCAGTGACAGTAAATCCTATTATCTGATGGGAGCAGGGCTTCCCGTGGTATTTTTTCTGATTCAGATGGTTTCCAATATGGGGGAAAAGCTGGAAAAATTAAAATATGTAACGATTTATTCCTTACTTCCAGTGGAGGAAATTATCAAAGAAAATGCGGTATTTCCCCTTCAAAATGGAGTATTGTTTCTGATTGCCACAGCCTTGTTCCTGCTTGGGGCATGGCAGTTTCAGAGAAGGGATTTGTCCCTGTAGGAGTTGTGAAACTGGTGAAAATTAAGGATGTGTTGGGTATTTATTACGAAACACTTGCGAAGAAGGAATAATCAAGGTATAATATCGAAAGATATGATACCCTTTTGTCAGGAGGAAATTATGATTGATTTAAAATTTTTAAGGGAAAATCCAGAAACAGTAAAACAAAATATCCGTAATAAATTTCAGGACAACAAGCTGCCGTTGGTGGATGAAGTCATAGAGCTTGATGTACAGGCGCGAAAGACCCAGCAGGAAGCAGATTCCCTTCGGGCAGATCGCAAGAAGCTTTCCAAACAGATCGGTGCATTGATGGGACAAGGCAAGAAGGATGAGGCAGAAGCAGTAAAGGCCCAGGTGAATGCAGGGGCTGAGCGTCTTGCAGAATTGGAGAAAATGGAAGGGGAATTGCAGGAAAAGGTAACGAAAATTATGATGACCATTCCCAATATTATTGACCCTTCGGTTCCAATCGGGAAAGATGACAGTGAAAATGTGGAAGTAGAAAAATTCGGAGAACCGGTGACGCCAGATTTCGAGATTCCTTATCATGCAGAAATTATGGAGCGTTTTCAGGGGCTGGATTTGGACAGCGCCAGGAAGGTAGCCGGAAATGGATTTTATTATCTGATGGGAGACATTGCAAGACTTCACTCAGCAGTGGTTTCTTATGCAAGGGATTTTATGATACAGAGAGGCTTTACCTATTGTGTGCCGCCTTTTATGATTCGCAGCAACGTAGTGACAGGCGTTATGAGTTTTGCGGAAATGGATGCTATGATGTATAAGATTGAGGGGGAAGATTTGTATTTAATCGGAACCAGCGAGCATTCCATGATTGGGAAGTTTATAGATACCATTTTAAGTGAGGAGCAGCTTCCTCAGACCTTGACCAGCTACTCTCCTTGTTTTCGCAAGGAAAAGGGCGCCCATGGAATTGAAGAGCGGGGTGTATACCGCATTCACCAGTTTGAAAAACAGGAAATGATTGTAGTCTGCAAGCCGGAAGAATCTCCCATGTGGTTTGAAAAACTGTGGCAGAATACGGTAGATTTGTTCCGTTCTCTGGATGTTCCAGTACGTACCTTGGAGTGCTGTTCCGGGGATTTGGCAGATTTGAAAGTGAAGTCTGTTGATGTGGAGGCATGGTCTCCCAGACAGCAGAAATATTTTGAGGTGGGAAGCTGTTCTAATCTGGGAGATGCCCAAGCACGCAGATTGAAAATTCGTGTAAATGGAAAAGAAGGCAAATATTTTGCACACACCTTGAATAACACAGTAGTGGCTCCTCCACGTATGCTGATTGCATTTTTGGAGAATAATTTATGTGAGGATGGAAGTGTACGGATTCCAGAAGCATTACGTCCCTACATGGGCGGACAGGACAAGATAATTCCGCCAGAAAAATAGCAAGATTATTTCTTGTTTTGTAACAGTCCCTTTTTAGCATGGGAGGAAATGATGAAAAAAAGATATCTTGTGGCAGGTCTTAGTGCAGTAGTTGTGGTTATTTTTCTAGCATTGGCAGTTTGGATATTTCCTCTGGCTCATGCGGCATTTTTGTTGCGTGATGTGTCGAAGTTCCAGGGGTTTTCGTATGAAATATCCGTGAATCAGAAGGAAGAAAATCTATCACAGCAGCAGAAGCAAGCTGCGTATGCCCTGGCATGGATGTTAGGTGGTGGAGAAAGCCTTGACATGTCTTTTCATATTACTGGAAGGGCATCTGAGGGCCTGGCTTATGGGGAGATATACTGGGAAGGATGTGAAAAACCTATCACAGAATTGTATGTCCGCCAGGAGGAAGGTCTGATGAATGTGGAAATGCTGTATGATGCCATACGGGAAAATCTTACTGCGCAGTCTCCTTTCTTGGGAAATATTATGCCAGAATGGGGGTATGGAGAATTCCTTTCTTCCACTCAACTGGAACAAATATTTCAGGTGGATTTGGCGGAATTATTTCGGGCAAAGGGATTGAAAGATACCCATTCATTTTCTTTCTGGGAAGGCTTTCGCATGCTTATAGGTATGAAAAGCAGGAAGGGTCCAGATGGCGGACGGCAGTTTGAAACGAAGGTAGGAGATTATCAGGTCGTGCTGGAAATAAAAAGAGACGGGGCACATCCATCTATGGATGTTGTCGTATTGGATCAAACAGAGAATAAGGAAGGTACGTCATATACAGGAAGGTTTGTATTCCAGGAAACAGAGAGGATTGTTGTTCCAGATTCCGCGATGAGTGACAACGAGATTCAACAGCTTGCAAAATTATGGTCTGGAATGAGCAGCTTAGGGAGTATGTTTCCGAGGAATGATGGTCTGTAAATAGAATAAGGGACTGCCAATGAAAGAAAAGTCTTTCCTGGTCAGTCCTTTTTGTGAAATTTGTTGTTGTCAAGATTAGGGTGTCAAAAGGGTGCGTCGCACCAAAGGTGCTTTTGACACCCTAATCTGTCAACAAATAAAAGTCAGAACATGTTGTCCTTCTTTCGCGGCTTGCTGGTAAAATTCTTTTAGGAAAACAAAGTATTCCCATACATAGATAAAAAATTCTTCTTCGTCTTCATCGTTCCTCACAGGGTAGATTTCATTTTCGATCAGATCCTTGATGTGGAATTTTGCTCGGAATGTCTCTTTGTCCCACTCATCTAAGGCAGCAGCTATTTGAGCTACCGTATCTTTTTTCACTAACATGGCAGGGCCGTATCCCAGGTCATCATCATTGATAGGGGTTTCGCCAAAAATTAGTGGATTCAAAATATTATCTTCTTCGCTTTCATATTTGTGGCCTGTTAGAATGAAATGGGTGGTATGCCAGGTTTTGTCAATGTCTAGAAGATAATCTTCCATGTCCTTCTGGAATACAACGTCAGCGGTGGAGCCGTTGCGGATTTTTTCAAGTGTTTCATCGTCTGTTCTGAAAAAGTAACCAATCATTCCCATAATTTTTTGTCCTTTCTGTTTTATATGTTTATTAATTTAGAGATTTCGGAGAAGTTAATATACAGATCCGCAAAGATACCAGCTTTCACAGGGTCTGCAAAAGTATAATCCCCTGTATCCTCTGCGTCAAAGTTGTAAACAAGAATACGGTTTTTCTCCTGGTCGACAATCCAGTATTCTCTTACGCCGGCGGTACGCAGCAACCACCTTTTGATTTAATATAGAAATCAATGGAAGAAAAAAGTTCCCGAGCGATTGTTTGATGCATCCGGCTGGGGGGTGCCATCATATATAGTTGTCCATCGATTAATTCTGCACGTTTATTGTCTGGGAGGGCGTAGATATCGTCGATGGTGTAGAGCTTTTTCAGGGCAGATGCTGGCATAGACAACACTTCCTTAACATACTTTTTTATTATTTTATCATAGGGCAGTAGTGATAACAAGGGCGAAATATAAATTTGGAAGTAACGGTTCAGCCCTTTTGACTCTGAAATAGAGCTTTATTCAAAGGATTTTCATACTGACAGTATAAAAATATGGATGGGTATTTCCATATTTGAGACAAATTTTCCTGCTTTCCCTTCCAAGAAAGGAAACATTCGGTGGATTTCGTGTATTTCCTGCTTCTAGGGATGGAAGAAGTGTATTCCCTCCAATTTCACTGTTAGAGGTTTTCCGCCGCGTGGAAAATTATCATGGAGCGGGGCTGTTTTTCTTCACGGACAGCCCTTCTGGTTTTCCTAACAGCGCTAAAAGCCCCTTCGATTTGGGTATGCCGCTGAAACTCAGGACTGCCCCATAGAATAGAAAAGATTCAAAAGGCTTGGCGCAGCAGCCCTTCAAACAGGTCAGTCTGGCATACCCATTGGGGCTTCTCTGCCGCTGGCAAGGAAAACATACGAAGGACTTCCGAATCTCAGAAAAACAGCCCCGCCCCTCGATATCCTCCCATCGGCTGGTAAACCGAGTTTGAATTGGAGGGAATTAATAGCATCCTTCCATCCCTGGAACTGGAAATACTAGAAATCCAGCCGCGTTTCCTTGTGGAAGTGAAAGCAGGAAAATTTGTAAAAAACAATAGAAGCTCCCATCCATATTTTTACTCTTACATCGAAGAATCCTTTGAATAAAGCAATGTAGAAAGCCAAAAGGGCTGAACCGTTACGTCGGGAAGTATGAGGAAATATTTGCATTTCAATATCAAGAGGCAGGAAGGGCTATGCACTTTATTTTATACATCTAATCTGTTGTTTTCTATTGTAAAAATTCCTTATTTGTGTTACTTTATTGACGAACGGTATTCAATAAAAAGAAACTGTATCATCTTGATAACAGCCATGATAAAATATGGAGGTAGCTATGAAAATAGGAATCATAGGCGCCGGAAAAGTAGGAACTACCCTGGGGAAATATGTAAAGGGTTACGGCGCATGTGTCACAGGTTTTTACAGTAGAACCGAAAGCAGCGGGCGGGAATCCGCGGAATTTACAGACACAGAATATTTTGAGACATTAGATGCACTGATGGAAGTAAGCGATACCCTTTTTCTTACCACTACAGATGGAGAGATTCGTAAGGTATGGGATTGCATTGCAGAAAAAAATGTGAAAGGAAAAGTCATCTGCCACTTTAGTGGTTCTTTATCAAGTGATATATTTTCAAATTGGGAAGAAACAGGCGCATATGTCTGTTCCATCCATCCGATTTACGCGTTCAGTAATAAATTCACAGCTTATCAAAATTTAACAGGTGCAGCCTTTACGGTAGAAGGCGATCGGACAGCATTGGCAAGGATGCAGGAGCTTTTTTTGTTACTGCCTAACCAGGTGGTAGAGATTTCCACCAAGGAAAAAGTAAAATACCATGCCGCCACAAGTATTGCCAGCAATCAGGTGGTGGGTTTGATTTCTATGGCAGTGGAGCTGATGAAGGAAGCCGGAATTTCTGAAAACTCTGCATATGAGCTGCTGAGGCCGTTGGTGGAAAATAATATAAAGTCCATCTTTGAAAGGGAGCAGCAGGAAACAAGTACAAGCAGTACCGAAGGGAAAGCAAAATACCGTGGATGTGCACAGGCGCTGACTGGCCCCATTGAGCGGAATGATAGGAGAACGGTTGAGAAACATTTGGAACACATGGACCGGACAGAATGGGAGGCCTCTTACCGGGCAGTGGGAACCATAGTAACGGAGCTTGCAGGGAAAAAGCATCCGAAGCGCAATTATGCAGCTATGAAACAACTATTCGAAAGCAAGTGAGGAAAGAACGATGAAAAACACAGTTGTGACAATCAAGGAAGCAAAGGAAAATAAGGAAAAGATTACTATGCTTACCGCTTATGATTATTCTATGGCAAAACTAATTGATGAAGCAGATATTAATATGATTCTGGTAGGGGATTCACTGGGAATGGTGATGCTAGGATACGAAGATACCTTGTCTGTTACCATGGAGGATATGATACATCATACCAAGGCTGTATCCAGAGGAGCCAAGAATGCGCTGGTTGTAGCGGACATGCCTTTTATGTCTTACCAGACTTCTGTATACGATGCAGTGTGCAATGCTGGACGTTTGATGAAGGAGGGCCGGGCCCAGGCAGTAAAATTAGAAGGAGGCAGGGAAGTGGCAGAGCATATTCGGGCCATTACCAATGCTTCTATTCCAGTGGTTGCCCATCTTGGTTTGACTCCCCAGTCTTTGAATGCTTTTGGGGGATTTAAGGTGCAAGGCAAATCTGAAGCAGCAGCAAGAAAATTATTGGAAGATGCTCAAATAATTGAAGATGCCGGAGCAGTAGCAGTGGTATTGGAGTGTGTGCCAGCAAAATTGGCAGAGCTGGTGACACAAAAATTGCACATTCCTACCATTGGAATTGGAGCAGGAGCAGGATGCGATGGACAGGTATTGGTATATCAGGATATGCTGTCGATGTTTGGCGATTTTAAGCCAAAGTTTGTCAAGCGTTTTGGTGAGGTTGGCGCAGTAATGAAAGAAGCATTCCACAAATACAGTGAGGAAGTGAAGGCAGGGACCTTCCCGGCACCGGAACATACCTTTAAAATAGATGATGATGTAATTGAAAAATTGTACTAATGTGCTTACTGGCTGTCTGTTTTCAGTTGATGAAACAGATAACTGTACAGAATGGAGGAAATTATGCAGGTTGTAAAAACAATAGAAGAATTGCGCTCAATTGTGAAATGGTGGCGTGGAGAGGGTCACTCGGTAGGATTGGTGCCTACCATGGGATATCTTCATGAAGGACACAAAAGCCTGATTGTAAAAGCAGTCAGTGAGAATGACAGAGTAGTAGTCAGTGATTTTGTAAATCCTACCCAGTTTGGCGTCAATGAGGATTTGGACAGTTATCCCAGGGATATTGACAGAGATGCAGCTCTTTGTGAAGAAGCAGGTGCAGACGTGATTTTTCATCCAGAGCCAGAAGAAATGTATGCGTTTGGCAATTGCACTTTTGTAGATATGGACCATCTTACCAAGGGACTTTGTGGAAAAACACGGCCTACCCATTTTAGAGGTGTGTGCACAGTAGTATCGAAGCTTTTCAATATTGTTACGCCGGACCGGGCGTATTTTGGAGAAAAAGACGCCCAGCAGCTTGCAGTTATCCGCCGGATGGTACGAGACATGAATTTTAACCTTACGATAGTTGGATGTCCGATTGTACGGGAAGAAGACGGACTTGCCATGAGTTCTCGCAATACCTATCTGAACCCTGCGGAACGAAAAGCAGCATTAATTCTTCACAAATCCCTGACAATGGGACAAGAGATGATAGAAGCAGGAGAGAAGGATGTACAAAAAATAAAAAATGCCATTGTGAAACAAATCAAAACGGAGCGTCTTGCCCGTATTGATTATGTGGAGCTGGTAGATACGGAAACCTTAGAGCCGGTGAAAACAATCACAGGTTCTATCCTGACAGCTATCGCTGTTTATATTGGAAAAACAAGATTGATTGATAATTTTACGGTAAAGGATCAAGGAGAATGACTATGTATTTGAAGATGTTGAAAGGAAAAATTCATCGGGCAGTGGTAAAACAAGCAGAATTGAATTATGTAGGAAGCATCACCGTAGACCCGGAGCTTATGGCGGCAGCAGGAATTTTAGAATATGAGAATGTACAGATTGTCGATATTGAAAATGGAAATCGTTTTGAGACTTATACGATAGAGGGAGAACCAGGCAGCGGAATGATTTGTCTGAATGGAGCTGCGGCCAGACAGGTACAGACCGGAGATCATATTATTATTATGGCTTATGCCCAGATGACACCAGAAGAAGCAAAAGAGTATCGGCCCCAGGTGGTATTTGTAGATGAAGCAAATAAAATTTCCAGAATTACCACTTATGAAAAGCATGGGCAGATTTCCCGTCCATAAGGAATCTCCCCGAAGTTTTCCAGTAGACCAAGGTGTGTTGGAAAATTACCATAAATACTTGTGTGAAGGAAGGAAATCTTAGATATGTTAAAGGGAAAGACCGTATTGCTGGGAGTGACAGGAGGAATCGCTGCATATAAGATGCCTAATGTGGCAAGAATGCTGAAAAAACTCCACTGCAATGTACATGTGCTGATGACGGAAAACGCTACGAATTTTATTACCGCCACCACCTTTGAGACCCTTACTGGGAATAAATGTCTGATTGACACCTTTGATCGGAATTTTGAATTTTCGGTAGAGCATGTGGCCCTGGCAAAGCAGGCGGATTTAGTGCTGCTTGCTCCGGCTACCGCTAATGTCATTGGTAAAATAGCAAATGGGCTTGCAGATGATATGCTGACCACAACGGTTATGGCATGTACTTGTAAAACATTGGTTGCTCCGGCAATGAATCATAATATGTACCGTAATCCCATTGTACAGGATAACCTGAAAAAATTAGAAAAATTTGGTTATGAAATAATTCCTCCTGATACCGGAATGCTTGCAAACGGCGATATTGGGGAAGGGAAGCTTCCTTCCGAGGAAGTATTGTTGGAATATGTATTAAGGGAGCTTGCATTTTTAAAGGATTTGGCAGGGAAGAAAGTTCTGGTTACCGCAGGAGCCACTCAGGAAGCCATAGATCCCGTGCGCTATATCACCAATCATTCTACTGGAAAGATGGGATATGCATTGGCAGAAGCAGCCATGCTAAGAGGAGCAGAGGTTACCTTGGTTACAGGCGTCACAGCCTTAAAACCGCCGATGTTTACAGAAGTGGTGAAGGTGGTTTCAGCCGAAGAGATGCATGAGGAAGTTATGAAACGGGCGTCACAGATGGATTTGATTTTTAAGGCGGCCGCAGTAGCAGATTACCGTCCATCCAAGGTTGCAGAGGATAAAATCAAAAAATCACAAGGCATGGATCTGATTCCGCTGGAGAGGACAAAGGATATTCTGGCAGAGCTGGGAAGGCTGAAATCAGAAGGTGCGATTCACAGCGTTCTGTGTGGATTTTCCATGGAGACAAAGGATTTGGAGGAAAACTCCAGAGGAAAATTGGAGCGAAAGCATCTGGATATGATTGCTGCCAATAACCTAAAAGTAGAAGGAGCTGGATTTGGCACAGATACCAACGTGCTTACACTGATTACCAGAGAAAAAACCATTCATTTAGAACGGATGGGGAAGGATGAGGCTTCCCTTAAAATTTTAGATGAGGCAAAAAATATGATGTAATATAATGATATTTTAAGAAAGCTGTCGCTTTAACGAATGGAAATTTGTGAAGCGGCAGCTTCATTTTATACCAGAAAAAATGCAAATCATCCCATACCTGCCAAAGCAAAATTTTTATCTGCTATAATAGCGTAGGTAGCGAATGGATAAAATGTCCATTTAAATAATAGTTGAAAGGAGAATGGCATATGGTAAACAAGAAATTGGGGAAACGCTTGATGGCTGTGTTTTTAAGCGCAGCGCTGCTTGTCCCCGCCCCCATGGTATCAGCGGCAGAGCTGCACGGCACAGGGCAGTTGGAGGAACTGTCTGGAGAAAACCAGCCAGCGGGTGAAAGGCTTAAGGATATAAGCCAGGAAGAAGGTGCAGACGGGAACCAGGAGGACATAAGGGAGGGCGTCTTAAGGGATGCGCCAGCCGGGAGTCGGGAAGGCGTACCAGATAACAGCAGGGAAGGTGCAGAAGGCGGTACACCAGAAGGCGATGGAAGCGGCGGTACACCAGAAGGCGGTGAAAGCGGCGGTACACCAGAAGGCGGCGACGGAGGGACTGGCACGGAAGCCCAAGAGTTTGTTGTAGATGAAAAGGGCATCCTGACTGCATACAAGGGGGCAGGCGGGGAACTTACCATCCCGGCCGAAGTAGAAGGTGTTGCCGTAACAGGGATAGCGGAAAAGGTTTTTGATGAGAAAAAGCAGGAACTGACAAAGGTCACAATTTTGGCAAATATAAAGGAGATTGGCGACTATCTTTTTAAGGGCTGCGCCAATCTGGAAGAAGTAGTCTTTCCAAATTCATTGGAAAAACTAGGGCGCGAATCTTTTAAAGGCTGCGTGAAACTGGCAAAGGTGGAATTTAATGAAAACCTGAAAGAAATCGGCTATTACGCCTTTCAGGAATGTATCAGCCTAAAAAGCATTCATTTCCCATTGAAAACAAATTTAATAATGAATGGGGCTTTTATGGAATGTACTGCTTTAGAAAGCATTACTTTCGAAGATGGGGAAAGTTCCCAGCAATGTAGTCTGTACAATACGGCTTTTGGGGGATGTACCAGCCTGAAGTCGGTGGTGTTTCCGGTAGTAAGATATGCATCCGTGGCGGGAGGCGCGTTTCAGGGATGTACCAGCCTGGAAAAATTCCAGCTTGCAGGGGAGTCATCAAGGCTAGTTGTATTTGACGGATGCCTGTATGACGACGTAAGGATAAGTTGGGAGGAAGAACCAAGGAAAGAGCTTGTAGCCTGCCCGGCTGGAAAGACGGAGGTAGAATTTCTGGAAGGGGTTGCATCCATCCGGGGAGCCGCTTTTGCGAAAAGTAAGTTAACTAGCGTGGAAATCCCTGATACGGTGACAGAAATCGGCGATGGTGCGTTTACTCTCTGCGAGGCGCTTACGAAAGCCGTACTCCCTAAAAATTTGAAAACGATTTCTTCTACTTTATTCTGTTACACTGCCATTACAGAGATTAAAATCCCAGAAACAGTGGACAATATCGGGTCGTATGCTTTTGATGGCTGCACGGGATTGAAGACGGTCAAAATTCCGGGAAAGGCACTGGCAGTATGGAACGAGGCATTTAGAGGCTGTACGGGATTAGAAAGCGTGTACCTGCAAAAGGGGTGGAACGTATCGACTCGCGGGCCTTCGAGGGCTGTACCAGCCTTAAGACGCTGGTAATCCCAGAATCTGTCACTTTTATTGCGTATGATGCTATTTGGCCCGAAGATACAGAAAATCTGACCATTTATGGCAAGAAAGGCTCTAAAGCAGAAGATATCGCAAGGAATAATAATATTGACTTTTCCACCGAACAGCCCCCACAGCCGCCAAGCACGGAAGAACCGGGAGAGGAAATCAATGATATCTCAAACGCGGCATTTATTGTAACTCTGGAACCGGCAGTATATGATTATGACGGCAAAGAAAAAAGTCCTAGTGTTACCGTAAAAAAAGGAGAGCAGGAACTGCGGCTAGGAACAGATTTTACGGTGGACTACGAAAATAATATCAATCCTGGTACAGCAAAAGCCATTGTCACAGGGAGAAAGCTTTATACCGGAACGGTAACGAAGGAATTTACCATTAAGGGAATTGACATTTCCAATTCAGGCTTTACCGTAGCCTTAAGCCAAACTTCCTATACTTATGATGGCAAGGCAAAGAAGCCGGCGGTAACCGTCACAAAGGGGACAGAGAAGCTCCGTGGCACGGATTTTACGGTGAAATACGAAAATAATATCAAACCTGGCACGGCAAAAGCCATTGTCACCGGCGCAGGGGTTTATACTGGGACGGTAACCAAGGAATTTACCATCAAAGAGGCTAAGAAGAAAAATATTGGCCTTACCTGCAAAAAGGTATTTACAAAGAAGTACGGGGACAAAGCATTTTCCTTGCAGGCAAAGGCCGTAAAGGGAGCAAAAATCACCTACAAAACCTCCGATAAGAAAGTGGCGGTTGTAGACAAAAAGGGCAAAGTTACCATCAAGGGCACGGGGATTGGCACAATCACCGTAAAGGCCACCGCTTCCGGCTACAATGCCAAAACACTGAAAGTAACGGTAAAAGTCAGCCCCTCCAAGGCTTCTGCCCCTTCCTTAAAAACATTAAGGGGCAGGAAACTGAAAGTAAGCTGGAAAAAGGACAGACGGGCCACAGGCTACCAGGTTCAGTACTGCACCAGCAAGGCCTTCAAAAAGGGTGTGAAGACCATTACCATCAGCAAGAATAAAACGCTCACCAAAACCATCCCGAAATTAACAAAAGGGAAACGGTATTACGTGCGTGTGCGCGCTTATAAGAGCGTGAAGGTGAACAAGAAGACCCAGAAGCTTTACGGGGCATGGAGCTCTGTAAAACGCAGCGGGAAAATCAGGAAATAGAAGGAGCATTTTAGGGCTGTCGCTTGACGAATTTTTATTCGTAAAAGCGGCAGGCCCTTGTTTGGCTCGTGAAATATTTTGCCACCCGTGTGGCAGAATGGTTCTTAAACAGGAAGTCCTAGTTTTTGGAACAGCGTATTCATGGAGGAATATTCCAGAATTAAAATCATACTACCCTTAATCTGTGTGCCGGAAATATAGAAGCTTTCGTCAATATACAGAACTTTTCTACCCAGAGAAGCAAAGTTCTGGGAAGGAATTTCCAGAATGTTCCCAATGGTGTCAATGTGATCCTCTGGCGGGGTAATATTGATAAATGTGTTTGTCATCTGAGCGATGGAATTGATATATGCCGCAGTCGTGATGTTGCCCATTTCCCGTACGACAGATAAGTCCATTTCTGTAATGTCATGCAGGGAAGTAATTTCTTTTTCGTAAAATGTATTAATTAGTTTTTCTGCAAATTCTTTTTGGATAATTTGAAGCATCATTCCCTGAATGTCTCCCTCCAAAGTAATTGTCAGTCCTAAAGCATAATTGTCGGGGCCACCCAGATATTGAGAGACGTCCTCGAAGTTAATCAGATGGATGTTAGGAATTTCTATATCCACGAGGGTGTTTAACAAAGTTGCCAAAGCAGTTGCGGCGTTGCCGGAACCAATATTTCCAATTTCAGTTAATACGCTTAATTGCATATCGTCTAATTTGTTCATGTCTATTTCGCCCATAACAATCTCTCCTTAACAAATTTTTTTCATTATACCATATTGTATATCAAAACTGCAATCAAACAAAAAGGAAAGGTTGACTTAAATTTCCAGAATATGTAAAAAATAGACAAAAAAGTTTACAAAATATACATTTTTTGTTAATTATGTCTGTAAATTTATAGGTTATACTAGAAATAACAATGGTATTGCGAAAATACGATAAGGACGGAAGAGTTATGGGCAGGAAGAGTAAGAAGGTTATCATTTTTAAATATGGGATGTTGTTTTATATGATAGTGGCTGCAGGATACCTCCTACATGCAGGAGGGAAATTTCATGCGGCCCTTTCTTTTTTCAAAAAAATGGAAATAGAGACGGACGCCATTACAAGTATGGAGTTCCGTTATGATAAAAGGTTTCAGAAAACCTTAAGCCATTACCGTTTCTTTGGAAATTTATATCAGGCGGATAATTCAACCCCAGTGCCGGGGCTTCAATCCACGGATATTTTGGGAGAAGAATGCAGTCAGATGGTGCCCCAGGGAATTTGCATTGCAGGGGATTATATGATTGTAACTGCTTATGACAGCGGATATTTTTACAAGGATGCGACAGGAAAGAGCTGCCGTAAAATAAATCCTTCGGTACTGTACGTGCTTTCCAACCAAAATCCCGGGAACAGGGAGCTTTTGACTACGATTGTTTTGCCGGATAAAAACCATGTAGGCGGTGTGGCTTTTGATGGAAGAAATATATGGATTGCAAAGAGCGCTGACAGACAGTGCAGCGTCATTTCATATGAAACACTGGAAGAAGCAGTAAGCTCTGGGAAGAGCAGCTATGAGCTTTCGGAGTATGGCCAGAATGTTTATTGCGGCTCTGTGGCTTCCTTTGTAACTTGGCAGGAAGGAAGGCTGTGGGTGGGAACCTATTCCAATCGAATTAGCAGTAAGGGAATGCTAAGAAGCTATACCGTGGGCAAACAGCAAACAGAAGAAGGGGAAATCTTCACATTGGAAAAACAAGAAGAAATTGTAATTCCAGAATTTGCCAATGGAGCTGTCTTTCTGGAAAGAGGGGAGAAAACATATCTTGTGGTTACCACATCTAAGGGACGTTATTTTGATTCTCAAATTTATTTTTACGAGTTAGGAAAAGATTGTGTGACAGGGAGAACTCTTTATTATTTTTATGATTCCTATAAATTTCCACCTATGGCAGAAGAATTGGTTTGTGATGGAAAGAACACGTATTTTCTGTTTGAGTCTTCTGCCACCTGCTACAGTGCTCCAATTTACCGTAGATGCAGTTATCCCGTGGATAGAATCTGTGGGGTTGCCACGTCAGAATTGTTCCGTCAAAGCCATAAAGTTATTCCTTTCCAGGGAGGTAAAAGAGAAATCTCTTTGGACTTGCTATACGGTCTGCCCATGTGTATTTATCCCATTCAAAAGAAAAAGTGCGGGGCTTCAAGGTATCGCTGGGTGGTCCCGCTGGGCCCGTCAAAGAGTGCAGCCTTCTGGGTATTTGACTTGTAACAGTTCAGCCCTGTCAGCTTTCTACATTGCTTTATTCAAAGGATTTTTATACTGTCAGTATGAAAATCCTTTGAATAAAGCTCTATTTTAGAGCTGACAGGGCTGAACTGTTACTTTGACTTTGCTTTAGGAAAATACTATCCATGGGAAAAGGGGAATGTATAGTTGACAATCCCTATCTAGGAGAATTATACTATAAACAACAGCAGTTAGGGGGAATCAGGGAGGGAGATGTATGGGAAAAGATACGCGTCTTGTGAATATTTATATTAAGATACATAATAAGCATACATTGACGATGGAGGATTTGAAATACCTATCCAAATATGATCCAGAGTGTTTCGAAAAAACATGTAAGAATATTGTTTATAAAATACCAGAGACAAAGGAAATCTTACAGCCAGAACCAGAAGAACCCAGACAGCCCCAAAAGCCAGCGCCAATTTTTGAAAAAATCCCTACCGATAAGCAGCGGATTGAAGAGGTGCTTTCGAATTTGAAAGAGATGGAATTGAAGGAGCTGCCAGTGGAAGAGATTAAGGCAGACGAGGTAAAAGAGCTGTTGGGAAATCTTTATATGGAATTGCTGTTTCCCCACAATGACCGGGAGCGGTTTTTTAACCTAGAGGATCGGGAAGAGCTGTCAGTATTTAATAAAAAAGTGTAAAATGCCAAGAGTTTTTCTAAGAGTGACATTATTCCTGCGAGGGTCAAATGGGTATGAAGGGAAAGGAATGGAGAAATAAATGAAAGAGTATGCGGTGATTACAGGGGCAAGCTCTGGAATTGGAATGGAGTTTGCAAAAGTATTGGCAAAAGAAGGATATGGGCTGATTCTTACAGCACGTAGACAGGAGCGTTTGGAGAAGATAAAGAAGCATGTGAAAACAGAGTGTGAGATTATCACGGCTGACTTGACAAAAGAAATAGAATGTTACCGTCTCTACCATGCAGTGGAGGATAAACCGGTAGCTGTTTGGATTAATAATGCAGGATTTGGAGATTGCTGTAAATTTAAAAAAGGAGATTTGCAAAAGGAGATGGACATGGTTTCTGTCAATGTGAAAGCAGTACATCTTTTGACCAAGCTTGCATTGAGAAAAATGAGCCGTCAGAAATACGGATCTATTTTGAACGTGGCCTCCTGTGCAGGGTTAATGCCTGCCGGTCCTTATATGGCAACTTACTATGCTACCAAGTCTTATGTAACCAGTTTGACCCGGGCAATTGCAGAAGAGCTTCGCAGTGAGGGAAGCCCTGTCTATCTTGGTTGTCTCTGTCCAGGTCCGGTGGATACGGAATTTAATCAGGTGGCGGATGTGGAATTTGCTCTAAAGGGAATTCGTCCATCCTATTGTGCACGTTACGCATGGAAGAAAATGAAACAGAGAAAAACAGTAATTATCCCGACGCTGTCTGTAAAACTTGCCATGACCTTTGGGCGGTTTCTGCCGGAAGAGCTCTATATTAGAATCGCAGCCCATCAACAGAAAAAGAAAAAAGGTTTTCATTCGTGAGTTTTGCAATTACCGAAAAACAGTAAGGAGGCAAGGAGAAGGGGATTATGCTGATAGAGAAGTTGGCCCAGGGAACGAATTTTACCAATCATGAGAGGGAGGTTGCAGGTTACATCCTGGAGAATCTTGACAAGGTTCCGGGGATGTCTTCCACAGAGCTTGCCCAGGCTTCCTTTACCAGCAAGGCAACTGTGGTGCGTTTGAGTAAGAAACTGGGGCTTAGCGGATATCAGGAGCTGCGCTTAAAGCTTGTGGAGGAGATGAACCAGAAAAACAGGCTTTCCCAGATGCTGGAGGGGGAGCCGATTCATGATAAGAGTACTTACAGTGATATCATTCATACCCTTCCGGTTCTTTATGACAAAGCCATCACCAATACACGCCTTTCTCTGGATAAAAACGTTATGAACAGGATTAATCATGTGCTCCAGAGGGCAGAATGCATTGATATTTATGGCGCTGGAATCAGCTATATCTTAGCCCAGTCTGCATCCTTTAAATTTGCTACCTTAGGGATGGAGAGCTCTGCTTACGAAAGCATCAACGGACATTATCTGGCGGCAAGGAGAAATAAGAAGACACTGGCCTTTCTCATTAGCTTTACCGGGGCCAACCGGACAATGATTCGGGCGGCTGAGTATTTGCGCAAAGCAACCAATAATCATGTGGTGGGAGTTGTAGGTCCCCACAAGGAAGCAATTCAAAAATGGTGTCATGAGATTGTAGAGATTCCCAATCGGGATTCCCTGGTAAGTCTTGACGTGATTACTTCCTTTTCCGCAGCCACTTTTGTGATGGATATATTTTTTTCACTGCTGTTGTCGGCTCGCTACCACCAACATGCGAAATCTTCATTGGAAATGCTGCTTCATAATGAACTGCTTTTAGATAAGACAGGAATCCATGAGTAAATGGAAAACATTGAACCGCTGTTACGAAAACAGCGGTATTTTTTTGCTTGTTTTTGTAACAATGAATCTATCAGCCTGGGAAATATTGAGAGAGGAATTATGGCGTGTTATAGTTGGTTTAACAAAAAGAACTACGAGAACAAGGAGGAAAAACAGATGGGAAAATATCAGGCGCTGGCAAAAGAGATCGTGAAAAATGTCGGTGGCAAAGACAATGTTACAGGGCTTGTCCACTGTATCACAAGACTTCGTTTTACGTTGAAGGATGAGAGCATTGCCAAGGATCAGGCACTAAAGGATATGGAGGGTGTTGTAACTGTAATGAAGAGCGGTGGACAATACCAGGTGGTCATTGGAAACCATGTACCGGAGGTGTTTGAGGATGTGATGCCACTTCTCAATTTGCAGGAGGGCACAGCGGCGTCAGAGGATCAAAAGCCAAAGAAGCCTTTGGATCAGGCAATTGATATTGTATCAGGAATTTTCCAGCCAATTCTTGGAATTATGGCTGCATGCGGTATGTTAAAGGGATTAAATACTCTGCTTGTTACGCTGGGGCTTTATCAGGCAGATTGCGGTGGATATTTGATTATCAACGCAGCAGGGGATGCGCTATTCACATTTCTACCGTTGTTTCTTGGGTATACTGCGGCAAAGAAATTTGAGTTAAAGCCCATGCTGGGGCTTGCCATTGGAGCGGCTATGTGTTATCCCGGCATACAGGCAGGAACTTTATCGGCTGGAGCAGAGCCCTTGTATTATCTTTTGGAGGGAACGATGTTTCGTTCACCTGTGTACATTGATTTTTTTGGAATTCCGGTTATTTCGGTGGATTATACCGGAACTGTAATACCAGTAATTCTTGCTGTATGGTTTGCATCAAAGTGTGAGAAGCTCTTTAGCAGGTACATACCAGATTTGGTGAAATTTTTCTTTGTGCCAATGCTGACTCTTCTGGTAACAATTCCAGTATCTGTGCTTTTCTTAGGGCCGATTGCAACCTTTGGTTCTACCTTGATTTCAGAATTTACGCTGGCAATTCGGGGAATCAGTCCTATGTTAGCAGGAGGAATTGTAGGATTGACCTGGCAGATACTTGTTATTTTTGGAATGCACTGGGGCTTTATCCCAGTCTATATCAACAATGTTCAGACATTGGGATATGATAATGTGATGATGCCGTTCTTTGCCTGTACATTTGCCACATCAGCAGTAGTGCTTGCAATCTTTTTTAAGACAAAAGACCAAAAGCTCAAAGAGATGGCAATCCCGAATTTTATTTCAGGTATTTTCGGCGTAACAGAACCAGCAATTTATGGTATTTTGCTGCCTTTAAAGAAACCCTTTATCATTAGCTGCATTGCAGGGGGAATCGGCGGTGCATTTTACGGCTTATTCAATTTTAGAAAATTTATTTTGGGCGGTATGGGCGTCTTTGAGCTGCCAAATATGATGAATCCAGATGGCAGCATGGGAAATATTTTAGTGGCGCTTGCAGGAATTGCAATTTCTATGGTAGTGGGCTTTGTACTCACCATGATTTTCTACAAGGAGAAGGATACCACAAAGAAAATAGTTGAACCAGGAGAAGCGGAACAAGTTAAGACTGGGGCCAGGGATCGGGAAATTTACAGCCCCTTGAAAGGAAAAACAGTGAAGCTGGAAGAAGTGGAGGATGAGGCATTTTCTTCAGGAGTTCTTGGAAAAGGTGTGGCGATTCTGCCGGAAGAAGGCGTCTTATATGCGCCTGCGGATGGAGTTATATCAGTATTCTTTCCTACTGGCCATGCGGTTGGCATGACCACTGACCATGGTGTTGAGCTGTTGATGCATGTGGGAATGGATACCGTACAGTTAGAAGGGAAAGGATTTCGGCCTCTTGCAGCCGATGGAGATCGGGTGAAGAAAGGGCAAAAGCTTTTGGAATTTGACATAGCGCAAATCAAAGAAGCTGGATATTCCCTGGTGACGCCTGTGTTGGTAACAAATATGGAAGAGGTTGGAGAGATAACGCCCGTAGATGGGGCAGAAAAGATACAGGCAGGAGATAGATTGATTCAGCTACAATCTTAAGAATATCATTTTGTGTAGGCGGTCTGCATTTTTCAAGGATGCATCAGGCGGAAAGGAAGGGAAAATCATGCGAAAAGATTTTTTATGGGGCGGCGCGACGGCGGCGAACCAATGTGAAGGCGGCTGGCAGGAAGGAGGACGGGGAATGGCGGTTGTGGACGTCATTCCTCACGGCCCAGACCGTATGCCAGTGATGAAAGGGATTCTGGATTATCGGAAACTACCAGAAGAGTCCAATTATCCTGGAAGAGAAGCAATCGACATGTATGGACATTACAAGGAAGATATTGCCTTGTTTGCAGAGATGGGATTTAAGTGCTATCGTTTTTCTTTTTCCTGGTCTCGGATTTTTCCAACTGGAGAGGAGAGAGAGCCGAACCAGGCAGGGATTCAGTTTTATGATGATCTGGTGAATGAGCTGTTGAAATATGGAATAGAACCAGTGGTAACCCTTTGTCATTTTGATGCGCCCCTTCATCTGGTGGAGAAATACGGTTCCTGGAAAAATAGAAAGATGATAGAATTATTCCTGAAATATTGTGATGTGGTTTTCCGTCATTTCAAAGGCAGGGTTCGGTATTGGATTACTTTTAATGAAATTAATATGCTGATGCATCTTCCCTTTATGGGAGCAGGAATCCGCTTTGAGGAAGGGGAGGATGAGCAGCAGGTGAAGTATCAAGCAGCCCACCATGAGCTGGTGGCGTCGGCAATGGCAGTAAAATTGGCTCATGAAATCAGCCTGGATTTCCAAGTAGGCTGCATGCTGGCAGCCGGAAGCGTATATCCTTATAGCTGTAATCCAATGGATGTCTGGGAAAGCATGAAAAAAGATAGGGAAAATTATTTTTTCATTGATGTGCAATCACGAGGGGAATATCCGGCATATGCCTGGAAATTTTTCAAGGGGCAGGGAATAGAGCTTGAAATGCAAAACGAGGATGCAAAAATATTAAAAGAAAATACGGTGGATTTTATTTCCTTGTCCTATTACAACAGCCGGTGTGTTCGGGCGGACGGCCAGGGAGAAGCCTCTGGGGGAAATGTGTTTGCTTCGGCCAAGAATCCTTATCTGGAATGCAGTCAGTGGGGGTGGCCGATTGACCCAATGGGCTTTCGCATTACCTTGAACGCATTGTATGACCGTTACCAGAAACCATTGTTTGTGGTGGAAAATGGCCTTGGCGCAGTGGATGCGCCAAAAGAGGATGGGACTGTTTGTGATGATTACCGGATTGATTATTTGAGGTCCCATATTCAGGCAATGAAGGCTGCCACAGAGGAAGATGGAGTGGATGTTATCGGCTATACACCCTGGGGATGTGTGGATTTGATTAGTGCAACCACAGGTGAAATGTCGAAACGTTATGGGTTTATCTATGTGGATAAAAATGATGATGGAGAGGGGACATTGAAGCGTCGTCCGAAGAAATCCTTTGGGTGGTATCGGCAAGTAATCGCTTCAAATGGAAAAACCCTTTAAAATATAATATTTTGTGGGTAAGGATCGGTTCACTTTTTCCTTTACAAAACCTTTACAATTGGGTGTATATTTGACAAAAACAATCTGTTATTCTTAATGTATGGGAATATTTGCCCCACTGTCATACACTGGAGTAATGTTAGGAAGGAATAAGGAGGAGCCTATGAAGAAGAAAGGTACAGGAAACGCCCACGCAGCACAGCCTGCTATTTGGCGGGCCAGATGGTTATCCATAAGAAGGAAGTCAAAGACTTTTATGGGAATATTTGCGGTAGGTCTTTGCATCAGCCTGTTGGCAGGCTGTCAGGAAACACCTAAAAATTCTATTATCAAGCAAAAAAGTTCAGATAACATCAAGAACTATGAGAGCAATGAAGAAAATCAGGGGACACAAGAAGGAAAAATCAACGAGATGGTTAAAGCCCCCAAGACATATAAGAATCACATGGAATATGAAGGCGGGAAGCTTGTGATTGATACGGATGCAGAAATCATTCTTCCCAAAGTAGATGCTATGAATACTTATAAAGTGTCTGCAAGACAAGTGGATCAGGAAATGATTGATCAGTTTACCAAGATTTTTTTTGATGGAGCTAAGTTTTATCATGGATACACTTATAATGAGTGGACCAAGGAGGACTATCAAAAAGATATTACTATGCTAAAAAAATGGAAGGCAGAAGGCAATTTAGACCCCTACAACTGGGGAACAGATGATGAGGGAAATCTGGCCTTTGACATTGACGCGGCTATTGAAGGGGACGAAATGAGTATGGAGGATGCCCCGGAGCAGATAGAGAAAAAGGAAGTCATTCCATCCTTTGGCCTGGAATGGGTGGATACATCCTCGGGAGAGCCAGTTACGAAGGTAGATGAAAATCTGTTTTACGGCGTAGCAGAAACAGACCACGGGATATATGGATATAATATTCACGGCAGCAGCGCAAGTACCGCGGATGTGAAAATATTAATCCAAACTCAGGAAGAGGGCCCCAAGAGCTTTCGGGATTTTAACACTACAGGATGGAAAGATGGTAGATATGCCATGGATACAGAGAGCAGATCCAAGGATGGGGAACATGAAACTCATAGGCTTTCAGAGGATGATATCAAAGAATTGTTGAAAATATCCTATGAGGATGCTGAGAAAATGGCAAAGGAGAAAATAGACCAGCTGGGCTGGGATTGGGAAATCAGTGATTGGGATTATTCTCTTTACTCTCGCAGTTATGATATGAAGAAAGAAGATATTGAACATGCAGGATATGTTTTTTACTTTACCAGAGTGATGGATGGCGCGCCCATAACATTTACAGATTCCTATGGAGGAAGCCTGGAGGACCATAACAGTACGATGATTCCTTGGAGCTATGAGCGATGTGAGGTAGTGGTGTCAGAGAATGGTATTGAAAGGGTAGAAATTTACAATCCCTATCAGGTGGAAGAGGTTCAGACAGAAAATGTAACGCTGATGGACTTTGACAGTATCATGAAGATTTATGAGCAGATGATGGAAATTACCAATGCACAGATGATGGATTATTATGATCAAGCGGTTTATCATACCAAGAGAATTACCTTGGGTTATAGCAGGATTTATGCTCCTATGGTAGATAGCGAATCGGGAATTCTTGTGCCGGTGTGGGACTTTTTTGGCGGTTATGATTCAGAGTCCGAGGAATATTCCAGTAAAGACAGCGGAGAACATTCCAGACAAAGCTTTCTGACCATTAATGCCATAGACGGAACCATCATTGACAGGGATCTTGGATATTAAAAAATGATTTTTGTTCCAGATGGCAAAACGCTGTTTCGTTGTTATAATGAATACGAAAGTGATATGGACTGCTTTATAAGTCCGAAAGAAGGGGGCAAAAGCAATGGAACAGCAGAAGAAAAAACTTCCGATTGGAATTGAAAATTTTGAAGTGATTCGAAAAGAGGATTTTTACTATGTGGATAAAACCAGATTAATTGCAGAATTACTCCATAATTGGGGAGCGGTGAATCTGTTTACCCGTCCCCGAAGATTTGAAAAAACCCTGAATATGAGTATGTTGGAACATTTTTTCTCACCAAATGGAGAGAAGGGTATTTTTCATGGACTGGAAATATCAAAAGAAACAACCCTTTGCCAGGAATATATGGGAAAGTATCCAGTGATTTCGGTTTCATTCAAAGGGGTTGATGGGCGGTCCTATGAGACAGCGTATCAGATGGCGGTTCAGGTGATGATAGAAGCGGCAGCAAAGTTCTATTTCCTTCTGGATAGTGAAAAGCTGAATGCCCATGATAAAGGGGCATACAAGGAACTTTTGGATAAACATATGGATGAAAGTGTGCTTAGCAACAGTTTGAAGCTGTTGTCAGGAATGCTGGAAAAGCACTTTGCCACAAAAGTGATTCTTTTGGTGGATGAATACGATGTCCCATTGGCGAAAGCGTATGGGAATGGGTACTATGACCCAATGCTTTCATTGCTTCGCAATCTCCTTGGGCAGGCATTGAAGACAAACAATAGCCTCAAGTTTGCGGTATTGACAGGGTGTCTTCGCATTTCGAAGGAGAGTGTTTTTACTGGCCTGAATAATTTGAAAGTATTGACGATTTCCGATGAGCGTTTTGATGAATATTTCGGTTTTACAGACAAAGAAGTGAGAAAGCTTTTGGAGTATTATGATGTGGCAGATCATTATGATACGGTGAAAAAATGGTATGATGGATATCAGTTCGGGATATTTTTGTAACACAGATCATGGAGTTTTTGAAAGAAAATGTTCGGGAGGATGGGGATACGCTAAACCGTTTCTGTGATGCTCTGCAAAATGGAGATGCAGAAAATGTAGAGAAAATTTTCACAGAATATTTGAGAAAAACCATCAGTATTCGGGATACAGCCGTAAGAACAGATATGAAAGAGAACTTTTACCATGGTGTTTTACTTGGAATCCTGGGAGTGAAGGATCGGTGGGGAATCTCTTCGAATCGGGAAATAGGTGAAGGCTATGGGGATATTCTTGTAGAACCAGGTAGCGGCAATATGGGAATTATCATAGAAATAAAATATGCCCATGACGGAAATTTGGACGCTGCATGTAAAAAGGCGTTAAGACAGATTGCACATACTAGATATGAAGATGACCTTTACGACGATGGGATAGAAAATGTCCTAAAGTATGGGATTGCATGTTATAAAAAGAGGTGTAAGGCGCTGCTTCTGGTAGAAAAATAAGCAAAATAGAGCTTGACCAAGGATATGATATGAGGTATAATGGACAAAAAGTTTTAGGAGGATTTTTTATGTTAAGTGTTATTGTAATGGAGAAAATTGCAAAATAAATATTGCAAGGGTGATTTTTAGCTTAGGTTGGGAGTCTACCCATTTGTTGGCAACAGATGTTGTCAGCATTTTCGCCTTACAATTGCTTAATATTATGGGATATATTTCTATAGATGATAATAGCATGGCTGTATGGTCATGCTATTTTTATTCTATAGGAAAGAATGGGATGTTATAAAGCGTTAAAGTCTATGACTTTCCTATTTTTGAACTATTATAGAAGAATCATATTCAGATAAAGAAACCATAGTATCTTAATGCATTTAGGATATCTATGGTTTCGTTGCATGTTAAGGCGATGATTATAGTTCACAATGAAAGGATAAAAGAAATGAATATTGACAGACAAATTGAATTTGATAAGGTAAAAGAGATATGGGCGGACCGGGCAATTACGGATGAAGCCAAAGAAAAAATTAGGGATGCTTCTCTGTTCTTTTCAGAAAATGAGTTGAGAAAACAGTTAAAAGACACGACAGATGCCAGAATACTCATGGAGAAATCAGGAATGCCCCCTTTGCAAAATATTTCTGAAATCAAAGATATTTTGCTGATTGCAGAGAAAGGGGATTGTTTAACACCATATCAGTTAGAGCGGGTGGAAAAAGTCTTGGTTGCCATAAAGCGGCTGAAGGATTATTTGGAACGGGGAAAGATGTACGGGAATTCCTTAGCCTATTATGATGAGAATTTGGATTCGATTCCAGAATTAGGTGAAGAAATATGCAGCAAAATCCGCAATGGCATTGTGGATGACTGCGCATCAAAGGAATTGGGGCAGATACGGAATCAAATAGCGAAATGCGAAGAACAGATGAAACAGAAGGCGGAACAAGTCATGCGTGCTTATAAGGATTGTATGACGGATAACTATTGCACATTTAGAAATGGGCGGATTTGTGTTCCGGTAAAAAAAGAATATAAATATAAAATATCCGGCAGCGTGATTGATAAGTCCTCCACGGGCAGCACACTTTTTATAGAACCATCAAGCGTTGCAAAATATTACGAAGAATTGCAATTGCTAAAGATAAGCGAAGAAAACGAAGTATACCGCATTTTGTATACCTTGTCAGCAAAGGTATCCTCATCAGCGTCTATCCTCAATGGAAATTTAAAAATGATTGAAAAGTTAGATTTTATATTTTCCAAAGGAAAGTTAAGCCTTGACATGGATGCCATAGAACCAAAGATTAATACAGAACGCAAAATCAGGCTGACGGGTGCGCGGCATCCTTTGATGGAGCAAAATACAGCCGTACCATTGGAATTTGAAATAGGCCCAGAGGTGCGCGGCATTGTTATAACAGGGCCAAATACAGGTGGAAAAACCGTAGCAATTAAAACAGTTATGCTAAATTGTATGATGGCCCAGTGCGGCCTGCATGTAACATGTGAACAGGCAGATCTATGTATGAATAGCTCTTATTTATGCGACATTGGAGATGGACAGAATCTGTCTGAAAATCTGTCTACATTTTCTGCACATATCACCAATGTACTTGAAGTTTTGTGTGAAGTGAATAAGGATAGCTTTGTGATTATGGATGAATTAGGCTCTGGGACAGATCCCACGGAAGGCATGGGAATTGCAATTGCGATATTGGAGGAGCTTAGAAAAAGCGGCGGGATTTTTCTTGTGACTACTCATTATCCTGAGGTAAAAGAATATGCAGCCAAAAGAAAGGATATTGTCAATGCAAGAATGGCCTTTGACAAGGAAACATTAAGACCTACGTATCAAATGGTTATTGGAGAGGCAGGAGAAAGTTGTGCATTTTATATTGCAGACAGGCTGGGAATGCCCAATGAAATGTTGAAGGTGGCAATTCGTGCTGCATATGGCGAAAAGGCAGTGGAATCTTATATGTTTCAAGATTCGGAAAAGAAGCTCGTAAAGAGAAATACTGCTAAGATTTCCAAGGCGAAGAAGGAAAAGAATCATGCTCACCATGACAGCAAATATAAGATTGGTGATAGTGTAATGGTTTATCCTGAGAGGAAAATCGGAATCGTGTGTGTTCCCATGAACGAAAAAGGTGTGCTGAGGGTACAGATGCCAAACAAAAAGATTTGGATTAATCATAAACGGGTAAAAATGCATGTTGCGGCAACAGAGCTTTATCCAGAAGACTATGATTTTTCCATAATATTTGAAACAGTTGAAAATCGGAAAAAGCGGCACGAGATGCAGCGGAAATACACAGATGCGGTAATAGAAGCAGATGAGTAGGAAACAGAACAATGTCTTACTACAGTGAACCTTTTTTATTTCGATACGAAGGCAACGATTGGTAACAGTTCAGCCCTTTTGGCCCTGAAATAGAGCTTTATTCCAAGGATTTTCATACTGACAGTATAAAAATATGGATGGGTATTTACCTATTTGAGACAAATTTTCCTGCTTTCACTTCCACAAGGAAACGCGGCTGGATTTCTAGTATTTCCAGTTCCAGGGATGGAAGTATGCTATTAATTCCCTCCAATTCAAACTCGGTTTTCCAGCCGATGGGAGGATATCAAGGGGCGGGGCTGTCCGTGAAGAAAAACAGCCCCGCCCCTTGATAATTTCCCACGCGGCGGAAAACCTCTAACAGTGAAATTGGAGGGAATACACTTCTTCCATCCCTGGAAGCAGGAAATACACGAAATCCACCGAATGTTTCCTTTCTTGGAAGGGAAAGCAGGAAAATTTGTAAAAAATAATAAAAGCTCCCATCCATATTTTTATTCTTACATCGAAGAATCCTTTGAATAAAGCAATGTAGAAAGCCAAAAGGGCTGAACTGTTACAACGATTGGATTGTGCGGGGAAAATGTTTTGCCAATTTGTAACATTTCATGTATAATAATTTGGTGTTTGTGCAATCATTCAAACCCAAACGTATACAATAGGAAGGATAGCGCTGTGTCGTAGGTACAGTGTATAGGAATTATCATATGAAAGAGAAGACGACAAAAGAAGTGACAAAGGATTTAACAGTTGGAGAGCCAAGGATAGTTTTGCGGAAGTTCTGTATTCCACTTCTTGGCAGTATCATTTTTCAGCAGCTTTATAACATTGCTGACAGCTTCGTGGCAGGAAATTTTATTAATAGCAATGCCCTTGCGGCAGTGGGAAACAGCTATGAGATTACGTTAATATTTATTGCTTTCGCCTTTGGATGCAATATTGGCTGTTCTGTTATTGTTTCTCAATTATTTGGAGCAAAAAGGTACCATGAAATGAAAACGGCCGTGTATACAACACTGATCGCCAGCGGAATTTTATGTGCATTTTTGATGCTGTGCGGTGTGATATTCTGTAGTGGACTGCTGGCTCTTATTCATACGCCCACAGATATATTTGCAGATTCCAAGCGTTATCTTGATATTTATATCCTTGGGTTTCCCTTTGTGCTTTATTATAATGTGGCGACTGGAATTTTTTCAGCTTTGGGAGACTCCAGGACACCATTTCTTTTTCTTGCTTGTTCTTCCATATCTAATATTGCTGTGGATATTTTGTTTGTGGCAGGTTTTGGCATGGGTGTAGAAGGAGTAGCCTGGGCCACCTTCTTGTGCCAGGGCGTAAGCTGCATGTTGGCCATTGTCGTTGTGTTCCGAAAATTTAGAGAGATTCAAGTGGAGGGCGCCATTAAGATTTTTTCCTGGAAAATGTTAGGTCGTATATCGGGCGTTGCTGTGCCAAGTATTTTGCAGCAAAGCTTTGTTTCGGTGGGAAATATTATTATCCAAGGGGTCATCAATGGTTTTGGTGTGGATGTTGTGGCAGGATATTCTGCATCAGTGAAATTAAATAATATGGTCATTACCTCATTTACAACACTTGCAAACGGAATTTCCAATTATACGGCGCAAAATCTGGGGGCAGGGAAATACAGCCGCATCAAAGAAGGATTCCAGGCAGGTATCCGCCTGGTATGGACAATTTGTGTTCCTGTTGCTTTGTTGTATTTTATCGCCAGCAAATATCTGGTGTCTATTTTTGTGAATGGTTCTGGCACCCAGGCGATGCATACAGGTATCTTATTTTTGCGGATTTTATCACCCTTTTATTTTGCGATATCAATGAAGCTTGTAGCTGATGGCGTGCTCCGCGGGGCAGGATATATGAGAAAATTTATGGCAGCGACTTTTACAGATCTTGCTCTTCGGGTTGTCCTTGCAGTTACATTGTCAAGGACGGCCCTTGGAGCTACTGGTATATGGGTATCCTGGCCCATTGGATGGGTGATTGCGATGGTGATGTCAGTATGGTTCTATCGTGGTATCAAATGGGAAAAATAAAAGATGCTGTATGAAGGAATAAAATATGGTATATAAAACAAAATCCCATATTTTTCCTTCATGCAGCATCCTTTTTTAGAAATATATAGAGGAAGTTAAAAATGTTGTATCAAATTTAGTTATGCATCAATTTCTTTTCCGTCCTTGACAACCTTGCTGAGGATAAGAGAGAGAACGATACACAATGCGGCTGCCACCATAGCGTAAGCCCAGGTCATATTATATCCGTTTCTTCCGTAGCTATCCATCCAGCTACCTACTAATGTGTACATAAACATATCTGGCATATATCCAAGCGCAGAAGCAATACCGGACACACGGCCGCTTAAGTGAAGGGGAATTTTGGCATCGTCATGTACTGCAAAATACTGGCTTCTTACGGCATAAATGAAGATAAGGCCGATGAAAAAGTTTATGATAACAGCCGCAAGCAGGGAAGCGTTGCCTGGCAGGACAATGTAAGCGCCAAAGGAAAGAACCAGGCCGATGCAGCCGCCAACAATAACTTTTATACGTGAATGCAGTTTATCAGCAAGGAATCCTCCTGCAATACCGCCAAGACCCTGGAGTAGATAACGTATTCCTCCAAGTGTTGCAGCAGTGGTGGCAGTGAGTCCGTAAAACTGCTGGGCATAGGTTGTTACATAGCCAATTAATCCGTATACACTGTATGCGGTGAAGATAATTCCTACAAGCAGCCATACTCTGGGTATCAAAAGCATTTTGAACAGGCCCTTGGTAACTTCGAGAACCGATTCGCTGTTCTCTTCTTTTTTTGTATCTTCGATAAAGATAAAATTTAAAATACCAATGATAATTACTGCAAAGGAACAGATACGGATGGCAGAAGCGGCGCCGGCAACCTCATTGGTATGACGGGCAAAAGCAGCGGTCATAACAAATACCAAAAGCGCATTTAAGATACCACGGAGCCCTTCTTGAAGGCCAAAGAGACGGCCCTGTTCTTCATCGGAGCCCAGCATACGGGTTGCCTTGATACATGCCGACCAGTATGTAATAATTGTTGAAATTCCCATTAATACAAAGATAATACGGCTGGTTGTATAGCCTGGGAAGGTAGAGAACCAAAGTCCCAAACCACCGGTTGCCAGGAAGGAGAATGTCAATAATTTCCTTGCGGAGAATTTGTCGGCAATTGCCCCACCGATAAAATAAGATACAGTTGCAACAGTAGCATATCCGGCGGAAAGCATACCCATCTGGGCATTGCTTAAGTTCATTGCATTCTGAATAGGAACGTAGAATGTTTCGCGGATATAGGGAAGCTGGAAGATGATTCCAGCGCCAGCAGCCAAAAGAAGCAGGGTGCCATATTTTTTGATAAATGATTTGTCCATAGTATACCTCCAGAATAGATAATTTTGTGGCTGGGCCATAGCGCTGCAGTCACTATGACAAAAAGCAACAAAAAAAGAGAAAAGTAATGCCTTGCGGCGTTACTTCTCTCTCTTCACTCTTGTAACTGAACTCATCATAAAATAACTATGACAAAAAGTCAATTAAAAAAAGCATAAAAAATCAATTGTGTATATTATTTACAAAAAAATACATGAAAAACTGTACAAATTCACGAAGAAGATTTGTGATTTAATTTTCGTACAACAAAAAAGCCAATCAGTGAAGCCATAGCAGCAAGAAAGAAGATGATATGGATTGCAATGCTGTGCAGTAAAAAAGTATATCCCATAATACGGGAGGCAGAGTGCAGTAAGTCGGTAATTTTTCCGGCAATAGGGGCAGCAATGATTCCAATAAAGTATACACGGATGATGGACAGCAAATTATTCACTCGGACTGGCAGATGAAAGGTTTCGCTTAAATAGGGAAGCACATAATTTATGTTTGTATAAGCAATGTAGTTTATAAAAACAATGATAATGATCATCCATAACCGTTTGTTTGTAACCAGATTCCCTATACTGGAAAGGCGGATACGGGTTCGTACCACATGGGGCTCAGGAAGCTGCCTAAGATAAATGGCAGAAAAAATGGATGCAGTCAGGTTCAGTAAAGCAAATAGAAGAAACAAAAGCTGTGTCTGCCTTGTGTCTGAAAAGGGCAGTGAAGTTATGCCGAATCCAATGAGTGAAAATATAAGGCCAAACAAACTGTTGCATACAAAAAACAGGCTGAATACAGAGCCTTGATTTTCTGTTCCTCCCAATTGATGGAGAATTTCAAGGTGGACGGGATAGAACGTTGCTCCGATTAAGAATCCTGCTGTTCCAAAAATCAGAAGCATAATATAATATGATGGAAGTAAGATCAGGCATCCAGTCAACAGACTTACGAGGAGTGAGGAACCAGTGATTAATTTCCATTTGGCAAAACGATTGAGAAAAAAGACGCCAAACAGATAAGAAAACATAGAGAAGATACCGTAAGCGCTGTAAAGCTGGCCTAACTGAAAATGTGTAAGGGCATCCCGTTTAATAGTATGGTATAGTAAAGTCCTTTCATAAAAGCAAAGCTGTAGATAGAATTATGGGAAGCAGCAAGTATTGTTACAATAAAAGTTCTCTTTTTGAATGAAAGCATAATAATCTCCTTGATTGAATCTAAATGGCTGTCAGCATAATTGTTTTTCCTATAGAATAAAAAAGTTCTGGGCTGTTGCATCAAAGGTCATAGTGCAACAGCCCAGAACTTTACTCTAAATTTACTCTTTGTTCTGTGGTTAGCAATTCTATATGGTTAAGTTTGTTGTTAATTGGTATCGCTAAGAGTTATAGTGAACCATAAATTGGTAACATTTTATGCGATATGCAAGCCCTTGTCAATATAAAGTTTTTTGAGTTTCCCCATTTTTTATAATAGCCGATATTTATAGAACCAAAAGGTCTTTCTGCCTTTGGCAGCATAGACATCTTGCACAAAAATCAAAATCTAAAAATATAAAATATTACTAATTGACAAAAAGGAACAAAATATTTTATACTAAGGGCAGTTACTCGAAGAGATGATTAGAGAGTGGTAACTGAAGAAGCAAATGGCGCATTTGCTTTGGAAGGTTACCACTCTTTTTTTGTTTCTTTTCAACGGAAAATAATAAAGTGAAAGGAGTCCAGTAAGATGGCAATTATTTCAAGAGAACAGATTGTAGAGGGATTGGTAAAAATCCTTGGAGAAGAGCAGGTAATCACAGATGAGCAGGTATTAAAAGAGAGCAGTTTAGACAGATATAGAAAGTATGAGCAGGTATGCGAAGTCTATACACAGCCGATTCCCGCAGCGGTTGTCTATGTAAAGGACACCCAGGAAGTGGCAGATGTGCTGGCTTTCGCAAATGAGAATGAGATTAACGTTGTTCCACGGACTGGGCATTCTGCAATTGAGGGTGGATTGGAGACAGCATTGAAGGATTCTGTCGTAATTGATGGATCAACTATGAATAAAGTGATTAAGGTAGACGAGTATAATATGCAGGTAACCTGCCAGTGCGGTGTTCCGCTCCAGGAGCTTGATGACATGTTAAGGGAAAGAGGATATACAACCGGACATTCTCCTCAGTCCAAACCGCTGGCACAGATCGGTGGCCTTGTTGCAACAAGAAGTATTGGCCAGTTCTCTACATTGTATGGTGGAATTGAGGACATGATTGTTGGTATGGAAGCAGTTTTTCCCAATGGTAAGATTTGCAGAATCAAGAATGTGCCAAGACGTGCGGCAGGACCGGATATCAGGCATATCATTTGTGGAAATGAAGGCGCTATCTGCTTTATTACAGAGGTGACATTGAAGCTTTTCAAATGGCAGCCAGAGAACAACCGTTATATTGGTTATAAACTGGATGATGAACATATGAAGCTTGGATTTGACTGCTTGCGTGAGGTTATGGTGGAAGGATACAGACCATCCTTTGCAAGACTCTATGACGCGGCAGACGCACAGCAGCATTTCAGTGCATGGCTGGAAGAAGGGAAAGCAATCTTAATTTGGATGGCGGAAGGTCCAGCGAATATTACGCCGGCGATGGAAGAAGGCATCAAGAAATTAATGTCAAAGCATCCAGAGCTGGAAGAGGTGGACCCGGCATTGATCGAGAAGTGGTATAGTGGATTGAACTGGGGACCAGAGGAGATTGCACAGGAAAAAGAGGAAATTCGTGCAACACAGAATATCGGAATTACAACAGAGGTTTCTGGAAGCTGGGATAATATTTACGAGATTTATAAGACTGCATGTGACAGAATACTGGAGGAAGTGCCGGATATGACCTTGATGGGAGGACATTCCTCACATAGCTACATTAACGGAACAAATATGTATTTCGTATATTACTATAATATTGTGGACTGTGCCCCAGAAGAGGAGATTAATAAATACCATGACAGAATCAACCAGATTATCTGTGAGCAGGTAATTAAGTATGGCGGATCTATCGTTCATCATCATGGCCTCGGAAAAGCAAGAGCAAAATACGTAACCCAGGAATACGGTTCTTCCTATTATATGCTTAAGACATTAAAACAGGCGTTTGATCCAAATGGCATTATGAATATGGGAACATTGATTCCATTGAGGAAATAGTCTATGAAAATACTCGGATGTTTTAAAGTCGTTCCAGATTTGGATTTGATTGTGGAGGAGGACTGGAATAAAAAGAATCAGTCTTACGTAGATACTGGATATGCAAAATTAGTCTGGAACTGTTTTGACGAAGGGGCATTGGAGATGATGTTAAGGCTTTCTGATTTATCAGAAGGTCTTAATGTCGTATATAAATTGAGCGCTCTTACCATTGGCAGGCAGAAAACAGAAGGTTTTCTGAAAACATTGTATGCTCTTGGCTTTTCAGAGGGAGTGAGAATCTGTGTGGAAACAGAGGAGGATATTCTTTTTTCCCCGGAGATGGTTTCAGAGGGGATTGCAAATTATGTGAAAAAAGTTGAGGAGCAGGATGTAATTATCACTGGAATCCAAAGTTCAGATGGAAGCAATAAAAAGACCCCCTATCTGTTGGCGGAAAAGCTAGAGTGGCCATGCATAACTCAAGTGGTTGGTATGGAGCCAATGGATGAAGACCATCTGCAGGTAACGGCACAGGTTCCAGGGGGATACATGGTCCGCCAGGTAAAAACTCCTTGTGTGCTTGCAGTGGGAAACGCCCCTTGCGCCTATCTTCGAATACCAACGCTAAAGGATAAGATGAAGCTGGGCAAGCGTCCAGTAACACAGCTTATGCCAGAGGAGCTTGGTATGGTGGAAGCGGGCGAGAGTGTCCAGTTAATTGGGCTAAATCCCATAGACCGGAAACGGAATACGGTGATCATAGAGGGGGATTCACCGGAGGAGAAAGCAAGACATCTTTACGAAAAGTATTTGAAAGGGAGGCTGTCCATGCTATGAGATACCATTTTGTTGTAAATGGCTATACAGAAGATGTCCAAAGTCAGATGGAGGAACAAAAAGGATTTGCCCAAAAGTATCTGGCTGGGATGGAGCAGAAAGAAGCAATCATTTATTGCCGAAACTCAGAAGATGTGCAGAAGATACAGGCGCATCATGCCAAGGAAGCGGTATTTATTAAGTCAAAGGAGTATGTACCAGAGCATATCCTCCAGGTGCTTTGCAGCCAGGCAGGAACGGAAGAATTATATATTTTTGGAAGCGACGACAGTGGTATGGAGCTTGCAGTACGCATGGCGGCAAGACTTTTGGGAAGCTCAGTTACAGAAGCAGAGAAGCTATATCTTCCTGTGAAGGGACAGGAGAACAGTGGGAAAAATCATGGGATATCTGTAAGTAAAATGGTCTATGCCAATCATATGGAAGGGATTTTTGCCATGAAGCGAGGACCTTACTGCATCAGTCTTGCAAGAGGAGGGGAGTGGCAGGAGCTTACGCCTGGCATGTTTTGTGTGAAGGAAGAAATGATTTGTGAGAACCAGGCAGACCATATTTTATCACAGAAATTTTATCCAGAGGCTTCAGAAGACAGTCTTGGTCATGCGAAGGTTATTTTGGCAGCAGGGCGAGGGGTAAAGAATAAGGAAAATATGACGGTTATTGATGAAACGGCGAAATGTCTTGGGGCAGAGGTGGCAGTCAGCCGTCCGGCAGCCATGAATGCATGGAAGCCTATGAATCGGCTGATTGGTGTTTCAGGGGCTATGGTGGGACCCGAAATCTGTATTACGGCAGGTGTATCTGGGGCAGCAGCATTTTATGCTGGTATTGAAAAAAGCAAGTTCATTGCCGCGATTAATACCGATGAGAATGCCCCAATTATGAAGATGGCAGACGTAGCGGTTGTGGATGATTTTCTTCCGGTTCTGGAAGAATTAAAAAAATTGGTAACTACCAAAAACCCCATGGTAATTAGTTACACAATTTGTAAATAAGGAGAGGGCAGGTGGTAAAAGCATGGCGCAGAATATCTATCCAATGAGTGAAGAATATGAGGAATATCTTATAGATGAATCCAAGTATAGTGGATATGCAGACAGTATATCTTTCCCAAAATCTGAGGAAGAGGTGGCCGGTATTTTAAAAGAATTATCCCAAAAGGGAATACCTGTTACCATACAAGGGGGAAAAACTGGTATTGTAGGCGGTGCAATTCCCAAAGGGGGACATCTCATGAATCTTTCCCGCATGAACAAGGCGCTAGGTTTCTGGGAGGAAGAAGACGGAACGGGGCGTATACAGGTTCAGCCAGGCATTAATTTGATTGACCTTAAGAAAGAAATTAATAATTTGTTCCGAAAAAATCCCCAGTTTTGGCCAGTAGATCCAACAGAAACCTCGGCCAGCGTTGGTGGGATTGCCGCATCAGGCGCTCAGGGAATCAATCGTATCTTATATGGGAAAAGTGGACAATATATAGAATCTGTGCGTATCATGGATTATGAAGGCCAGGTTACAAAATTATGCCGTGGCGAGAGTAAGGCGTTATCAGGGAATGAATGTGTGGATGCATTGACCCTGGCCCTTGGAAAGGAAGGGATTACTGGAATTATTACAGAGCTTACATTGAAACTGCTTCCAAAACCAGAAGCTATCTGGGGACTGGCATTTTTCTTTGAAAAAAATGAACAGGCGGCAGCGTTTGTAGATGGATTAAAAGAAGAGATGCCTAAAAATGATTTTGCGTCTATTGCAGCGGTGGAATACATCGGGAAGGCAAGCCTTGTTATGATTGAGGAAAGCAGGCCGTTCATGACAAGAATAAAAGAGCTTCCAGGTATCAGGGAAGAAATTGAGGCTATGATATATATGGAGGTTCATGGGCAGGAGGAAGGTATTGAAGAAATTGCGGAACAGTTGATGGAGCTGGCGATGGAATGCGGAGGCGACCCAGATGAAGCGTGGGCAGTATCCGAGGAAGCAGAGATAGAAAAGCTTCATATCTTCCGTCATGCAGCGGCAGAAATGGTGAATCTTTTTATTGAAAAGCAGCATAGAAAAGACCGCCGGATTACCAAGATTGGCATGGATATGATGTGCGACGGCACATTTGGGCAGACACTTGGCAGCTTCGAAAAGGAGCTTTCTGCTTTGGGGCTTAAGGGCTGTATTTTTGGACATGCAATGGAAAATCATCTTCATGTCAATATTCTTCCAGAGTCCTATGAGGAATATTGCAAGGGAATCGAGCTGATGCAAAAATGGGCGGTAAGAATTGGAAAGGAACAGAGTATTTTCCCTGGGGAACATGGGATTGGAAAACTGAAAAAGGAAATCCTGGGTGATTTGCTTGCAGATGCATATATCGAACAGTGCAAAAAGGCAAAGGAATTGTTTGACCCAGGCGAAATGCTAAACAGAGGCAATATATGGAATTAAATCAACGGAAAGGAGATGGGAGGGCTGAAGCTTAACTATCAGCTTACGAAAGAAGAAATAGAGGAGACACTGCTCTGTCTTAGTTGGAAACAAGAGGGGATGCTAAAAAGTGTGAATTTGGTGATTCTCAGTATACTTGGAGTAGTGGTTTTAATTGCTTATATAAGAAAACCAGAGCAGTTTTTCTTGTTTTTCACACTTTTTACGATTATTTTATTGCTGTTTTATCTAAGGTATGGCCCACAGTGGCAGAGGAAAAAAAGGGCGGAAAGAATGTTCCAAAAGGACAGCAGGTATCAGCTTGTTATCAAGGATTCTTATATCGAACCTGCTGGCAGTAACAGGAAGATAAGGTTGGAAAATGGGAAATTAAAATTCTATATTTCGCAGAATATGTACATCATAAAAGCAGGTGGGGAAGTATGTGCGGTTCCGAAGCGGATATTAGGCAGAGAGCAGGAAGAGACATTGATTCGGCTTATAAGGAGGTATCAGGCAGACACGGTAAATGTAGTGATAAAAAAGGAGTGAGACTATGGAAGGTAGTAAGAACGAAAGAACCGTAAAATTGACATTGCGTAAAGGTGTTTTTTTCCCACCATGGCTTTTACTGGTAGCGATGGTAGGGGTAAGCTTGACGAATGGGGATGCTTTTTTAACAGGGTTAAATGCAGTAACAAACTGGATTCTGAATAATTTTGGATGGGCGTTTAACCTGACTACATTGGCATGTGTTGGAACAGTGATTTTTATCTACTTTTCCCCTCTTGGAAAGGTGAGGATTGGTGGGAGCAAGGCGAGGCCGATTATGAATTATATGAATCTGGTCTGGATTACTCTTTGTACTACAATTGCAGCAGGAATACTATTCTGGGCATGTGCAGAGCCTATGTACCATTTGTATGCCCCAGCAGTGGCAGAGGGGGCGAAGGCTGGCTCTCCAGAAGCGGCGGTATTTGCCATGAAGACAATGTTTCTAGAGTGGACATGGTCACCATATGCGATTTACACAGTAGCCACACTCATATTCACGTTTGTATTTTATAATATGAATCAGCCCTATTCCATGGGTTCCGCTTTAGTTCCGGTGTTTGGGGATAGAGTGAAAAAATATAATGGGGTGGTTGACGTCATCTGTCTGTTTGCACTGTCGGCAGGTGTGGCAGCAGCCCTTGGGACAGGCGCCATGAATATTGCAGGCGGCGTCGAAAAGGTGTTTGGAATTAAGAGCGGCCCGATTTCCTGGGGAGTGGTGATTGCAGTGATTGCGGCAGCATTTATTTTATCTAGTATTTCTGGTATCATGAATGGGATTCGAATTTTATCATCCATCAATGCCAAGGTGTATATGGCGCTTCTTTTGTTTGTTTTTGTACTTGGGCCAACTGCATTTATGCTGAATTTTACGGCTGAGTCCTGGGGAGCATACCTACAGGATTTCTTTCGGATGAGCTTGATGACAGGAGATATTTTTGAGGACGGATGGGCAAAGAGCTGGCCGAATTTCTATTGGTGCAACTGGCTGGCATGGACGCCGATTACAGCGGTATTTCTGGGAAAAATACTGAGAGGATATACCGTAAAAGATGCAATCAAATGTAACTTTATTATTCCTGCAATTTTTAGCACAATCTGGATGGGATTATTTTCCACCGCTACCATATATTATGAGTTAAATGGAGCAGGATTATATGATATTATGTCAAAGAGCGGTGCGGAATCGGTGGTATATTCTGTTTTTGAACAGCTTCCCCTTTCCATGCTCATAATACCGTTTTATCTGTTTATTGTATTTATTTCCTTTGTTACAGCGACGGATTCTAATACGAATGCTATGGCAGGATTATGTACGAGTGGGGTAACGCAGGACAATCAGGAATCCCCAGCATGGTTAAAGGCGGTATGGGGAATTACAATGGCGCTGGCTACATGGATCTTAATTAGCTTTGCCGGGATTGACGGCATCAAAGCGGCATCGAACCTAGGTGGTTTCCCAAATATGTTCCTAATGGTCATCATGATTGCAGGATTATTGAAAATAAGTTTAAATCCGCAAAAGTATGATGTGCATAAAGAAGATTACGACAGTGCAGGCAGACCAGTGGAAAGTTCGCGTCTGCCCATTGAGCAGGAGGAATGAAAGGTGTCTCTGACAAAAGAATTTTTTTTAGAATCCACAGAAAACTGTCCGGTGATTCCAGAAATTAAAAATGATGAATGGCTGGGGGCTTTAAAAGAATCAGATAGTGATATCGCGTATGTTTTGTATGGGGATATTTGCACGGTTGCTGATATCGTTGAAAAGGTAAGGGAAGCAGGGAAGAAGGCAATTGTCCATGTAGATTTGATTGTTGGACTCTCCGCAAAGGAAATCAGTATAGATTTTATTAAGAAATATACGAAAGCAGATGGTATCATCAGCATGAAGCCAGCAATGATTAAACGGGCAAATGAAATTGGTATGTTTACGATTCAGCGTTTTTATATGATGGATGGATTTACCTATGCCAATGTTGCAAAGCATGTCAAAAACTGTGACCCGGATGTGGTGGAATTTTTGCCTGCAGGACTTTATAAGGTTATGAAGTATTTGGCAGAGACCATCGAGAAGCCAATCGTGGCAAGTGGGCTTACCCAGGATGAAGAAGATATTATCGGAGCTTTGAAAGCAGGGGCGATTGCAGTTGCCACTACAAACCGAAAATTATGGGACTGCTAGCAGGAGGGAGAAGCCATGAAAGCAGAGAAAGAGTGTTTCGAATGTTGTAGAAATAAAGTGTCAGGATTGTTGGAGCAATATCATGCTTCAGAAAGTGTTCAGGCAGCGGTTTTGGAACAGATGGAAAGGGTGCTTGATTCAGCAGAAGAAAAATCTGCTCCTGTCTTGATGGCGGAAGTGATTTCAGCGGCGGAGGCCCACTTAAAAGTATCGGATTCTTATCAATATCCGAAAAAGAAGTATAACCGGATACTGATGAGGCAGGAAGAGGAAATTCGTCAGGAAATTGCAGGAGAAAAGGATCCATTTCTTGCAGGGCTCCAATATGCCGTAACCGGAAACTACATAGATTTTGGGGCCATGTCTGAGGTGAAGGAAGAAAAGCTGGGCGAATTACTAAGCAAACGGGGGGAAATTCGTCTTTCAGAGGAGGAACTTGAGTATCTACGGGCGGATCTTGCAAATGCAAAAAGGCTGGCATATATCACCGATAATGCAGGAGAGATTGTTCTTGATAAAATATTTCTAGAGGTGGTGAAAGAGTTCTATCCTAATCTGGAAGTAGGCGTGATTGTCAGAGGGGCTCCGGTACTGAACGATGCGACATATATCGATGCAAAGGCAGTAGGGCTTACCGAGATAGCCTCAGTAATTCCCAATGGTACAGATGTTCCTGGGACGCCATTGGATCAGGTGAATGAGACAGCGCTTACGTGGATCGAAAGTGCAGACTTGTGTATTGCAAAGGGACAAGGGAATTTTGAGACATTGCGAGGGTGTGGAAAGAATGTTTTTTACCTCTTTCTGTGTAAGTGTGAACTGTTTGTACGAAAATTCAGGGTTGGGCGTTTTACGCCTGTGTTAAGTAATGAAATAAGAATTGTGCAATATGAATAAAAATTGAATAGCGTTTTTAAGTATTATCACGATATTGACAATCTTAGATTCCAAGGTTATAATGTGGATAGTTACTAAAAGAGCGGAAGAGAGAGTAACTTTTATCTATGAATTTAGGTAGAAGTTGCTCTTTTTTTTACTTTATAGGAGATTATATCCTAGAAAGAAAAAACCCTCCGGGGAGGAGCGCTCCCACAAGAGGTAAAACATTGCTTCGCAATTGTGCTTGGCGCCATGGAGAGTGAAATTCTGTTGGTTCTTGTTGTGCGCAGATAAGAATCTACTCTTTTAGAGGAACATATTAAATCACAAAGATGGAGGTTATTATAATGGTAAACATTAATGATTTTTCTATGGATTTCTTTTCACTAAAGGGTAAGAAAGCGATTGTAACAGGAGGAAACAGCGGACTTGGACAGGCATTTGCATTGGCCCTTGCAAAAGCAGGCGCAGATATTTTTGCATTTGCATTTGTAGATGATGATGGGACTACGAAAAAATTGATTGAGGACTGTGGAGTAAAATATACCTTTATGCAGGGTGATCTGACAGAGGATGGCATGTGTGACAAGATTGCCGACAAGTGTGTGGAAACATATGGGCAGGTAGATATTCTTGTAAATTGTGCAGGTATCTGTAAGATTGCTGATGTGTTAGAATTTGGCAGAGCGGAATGGGACCCAATGATTGCCATTAACCTGACAGGCGCATTTGATTTAAGTCATGCGGTTGCAAAATATATGATTCCCCAAAAGAGCGGCAAGATTATCAATATCTGTTCCTTGTTCTCCTTCTTAGGCGGACTTGGGTCTCCAGCATATGCGGCAATGAAGGCTGGTCTTATGGGACTTACAAAGGCTTATGCAGACGAGCTTGGAAAATATGGTATCTGTGTCAATGGTATTGCGCCAGGATATTTCCAGACTGCTATGACAGCCGGAACAGGAAGTGGGAACGAGGAAGATCCCAAATACATTGCCATTAAGAACCATATTCCAGCGGACCGTTGGGGTGAGAGACAGGATCTGATGGGTGCAACTGTATTCCTTGCGAGCCATGCTTCTGATTATGTGAATGGTACAGTGTTAGTCGTGGACGGTGGATATCTGGTAAGATAATACATAAAGAGAGGACAATGGAATGAGTGAAAAATATATCATTGGTATTGACGAAGGTTCACAGAGCGCAAAGATTACAATTTTTGACACCAAGGGAAATATTGTTTGTGAAGATAAAGAACCCCTTAGGCCATATGACTTACCAAAGCCTGGATACGTAGAGCATCCTGATGATGACTGGTGGGATGCAATCTGCGCCGCAAGTAAAAAATGTATGACAAAGTTTGAAGGGGATATGAAGGATATTGTTGGAATTGGATTGTGTACCATTCGTTGCTGTCGCGCATATCTGAAAGAAGACGGTTCTCTGGCACAGCCTGCCCTTAGCTGGATGGATATCCGTGTGTCTCAGCCCTATGACCATGCAAATCCAGATGTCAGATGGATCTGTGCTTCTTCGGGATATATTACAAACCGTCTCACAGGTGAATTTAAGGATACGGTTGCAAATTATGAGTATGGATGGCCCGTGGATGTAGATCACTGGAGATGGTCAGAGGACCCAAAGAGCTATGAGGAAACAGGGATGCCAAGAGAGATGCTCTTTGAGCTGGTAATGCCAGGAGATATCCTTGGATATGTGACAAAAGAAGCAGCAGAGCGCACAGGGCTTCCAGAAGGAGTTCCAGTAGTGGCTACTTCCAATGATAAAGCAGTGGAAGGGCTGGGGACAGGATGTATGGGAGATACCACAGCATGTCTTTCACTGGGAACTTACACAACTGCTATGATGGAAGGAAAAGAGAATCTAAAGGGAACCTCATATGCATGGCCGAAGTTTTCCTGTGTACCCAATAAGTTCCTTTACGATAGTAACGGAATTCGAAGAGGCATGTGGACCATTAGCTGGTTCCGGGAGGCGCTTGGGGTAAGTTATGTAAAGATGGCAAAAGAAAGAGGCATGTCAGCGGAAGAGCTTTTGAGTGAGGAAGCCAAGAATGTTCCAACTGGAAGCGATGGACTGATGACGGTACTTGACTGGTTAGCTCCGGTGGATGCCCGCTATAAGAAAGGCATTATGATTGGTTTTGACGGAAGACATACCAGAGGGCATATTTACCGTTCTCTTTTAGAGGCAGTTGCAATGACCATGAAGAAGCATGTGGACGATATGAGCAACGAGGTTGGTGTAACTCTTGAACAGATGATTGTAACGGGTGGAGGCTCTAACAGCGATTTGTTTATGCAGATACTGGCAGATGTGTTCAACATGCGTACGGTAAGAAATGAAGTGAATGGCGCCGCAGGGCTTGGCTCTGCAATCTGTGCGGCGGTTGCAGCAGGTATATACGAAGGATTTGATGAGGCGGTTGCAGGTATGGTTCGCATCAAGGATACATTTGATCCAAAACCAGAGAATGTTGAATTGTATCAGAAAATGCTTCCAGTTTATCTTGGAATTACGGAGCATACGGATGAAGTGCTTAAGAAAACTTACGAGATATTTAGTTAAATAAAAAACGCTATATTACCGTATTGAAATCCCTGTGGAAGGTTTGTATAGGAGCAAGCCTTCCACAGGGATTTTGAAATAAGCATCAGAGGTCCTATAGAGAAGGGGGTATGGAAGAATGAAGAAGCCTTTGATAATGATTACGAATGATGATGGGATTAAGAGTCCAGGGTTATTGGCAGCGGCCAAAGCAGCAGAGCCATATGGTGATTTATTGGTTGTGGCGCCGAATCGACAACAGACTGGAATGGCAAGAGCATTTCCCAGAACAGAGGAGACTGGAAGGATTGAAAAGGTGGAAATGTGCCTTGGCACAAGAAAGCATACGGCTTATGCAGTCCATGGATCTCCCGCTCTAGCAGTCGCCCATGGGGTGGTGGAGTTGTCAGAAAGAAAACCGGATTTATGTATTAGCGGCATCAACTATGGTGAGAATCTGGGAACTACGATTACGTGCAGTGGAACATTGGGTGCAGCCTTTGAAGCAAATAGCTATGGAATTCCGGGGATTGCGGTATCAATGGCCATGGAATATGGGAAATACAGGTCAGAAGAATTCGATGAGGTTGATTGGGAACCAGCAAAAATGATTTTGCGTAAGTTCATAGAAGATGTGCTGGTCCAGGGAATGCCAGAGAAAACTGATATTTGGAATATCAATGTTCCGGCGGATCTAAAAGGACCAATTGCGTACCGGATTACAACACAAAGTAAGCAAAATAACTATTATTTTGTGAAACCAGAAAAAAGAGAGCTTGACAAGCCATATCGTTTGAAATCCGTACAATATGTAGACATGAAGTCCTTGGAAAAGGACAGTGATATCTATACGGTATATGTGGAAAATAAAATATCGGTTACGCCTTTAAGCCTGGATATGTCGGTACATATGGCTGTAGCAAAATAGAATCGCTCCTATCTAGAATGAAGATATGCACAGTAATAGTGAAAATTTGTGGAATTTCCTTTATTTTACGGGGTATCTTTCTTTCGCACAGACTGGGAAGTTCGGTTTGGGAAAGGTCTAGGGTATTGTTGTTGATGCATGGTTTACAGGATTTGCAGAAAAAATGGGGGAAACATATAGTGAAGCTGGCCTTTTCGATAAGCCAGCTTCAATCCATTCCAGAATGGTAGCCATTTTTGCAAGGAAGAAAGGGTCTCTTCCGCACTCGTTATTGGTTGCATCTATAATGGTTTTGAATCCGTATTTTTCTTTTAACGGAACAAGCTATTTCATATTTTCTTTGATGCAGTTGAGTTTGTCAAAGCTTCCCCATGTGCTGTCGCCTTGGAATTCGCAGAATCTATAAATCAGATGCTCATGCATTAAGGTTTTGCCAAGATCTTCTGCTTTGATTGGTCCTAATACAGTGTTAATTGTTTTACTCATAGTTACTCCTTTCGTTTCATAAAAGGCATTTAATAATTTTATAGTTGCACTTTCCCAAATCGTTGATTTCAGTCTATAAAAACAATTTAGACAATGCAGGTACAATGCTTTTTATCTATTAAAGTAATCTGGCGTTTTAGTTCCTTGTCTGTCAAATGTTCATCAGAGGGTGTTTTTTGGCGGCAGCAAATTACCTTACTTTCCTCGCCCGCCGCGGCCCAATTACCGGCTTACTGTAATAATTTTGTTCATAAAGAATCCTTTGATAACGCTTTTGTATATTTACTCATCATAAATACGGAATATATGGCAACTAATAATTCTGTGATTGGCATTGCAAACCATATGGAATTTGCCCCTGCCACAATCGGTAACAGCATAATTAGAATTCCACTGACAATGCAGCCTCTGAAAACAGATACACAAAAAGCGGCTCTTGGTTTCATCAGCACTTGAAAATAATAAGTGGAGAAAATATTCAGCGGCAGCAATGTAAACGAAATGCTATAACAACGGATGATTGCGGGCGCAATATCCAATATTGTTTTTGTTGGCTTCATAAAAATGTAAATGTACAAATTAGGGCAAATCAAACTGAGGGCAGTCCAAAATATACTGAATGCTCCAACAGTATAAAGGGCACACCGCAGAGTTTCTTTAATACGCCGCCATTTCTTTGCTCCAAAATTGATAGAAATAATTGGCTGTGCAGCCTGCCCCACACTATAAGCGCAGCACTGAACAATCGTGCTTACATTGATAATCGGGCCATAAACAGCAAGTGCATTACTGCCTAAATATTTCATAATCTGACGGTTGAAAAGCACTGTCAAAATCCCCATTGCAATATCAATAAAAAATGTTGAGAAGCCAGTAACCGATATTTCCCTCAATTTTTCCACAATTCCAGTCGGTTTTCGGAGAACCAGCGTATTTTTCTTAGACCAGAAATGGGAAAGCATAACCGCAAACGAAATCCCAGAGCCAACTGCCGTTGCAAGTCCTGCACCCAAAATCCCCATATCAAAAGTAAATACAAAAATGTAATCGCCAACAACATTGAACAATCCCCCTGCTAATACGCCGACAGTTGCAAGTTCGGGGTGATTGTCATTTCGCAGAAACGCCGCCAGCATTTGATTGAACAGGAACAGCGGAATGACTGCTTTTACTGGCGTTAAATAAGATTCAGCCAATGAAAGCAAGCTGCTGTCTGCACCAAAAAACAATAGGATTGGCTTGTCAAAAAATATAATTGCCGCCCATGACACGAAAGCAAGAATGACAGAGCCTATAGCCGCAACAGTAAAATATTCATTTTCGTTTCTGCTTTTCTGTGTTTCCTGTCCTCTGACTGTACTAAAAATCACAGAACCGCCAATTCCCATGAGCAGCCCCAGACTGTAAATAACATTCCATACAGGGGCGACAACAGCTAATGCCGCCGTTCCGTCCGGACCTTGATATTGTCCTACCATTGCCATATCCACAAGTGAATATACAGAAGTAATCATTGCGCTTCCAAAGGCAGCAGAAAAATACTTGAAATAGATTGGTTTGATGTTTCCATTTAGCAAATTCATTGCCTTTACCTCCTTTTTTGCAAATAAAAACCGGATAAGAAAAACGAACAGGAACGGTTTTCTTATCCGGCACTCTCATACGCAAGAGTAACCCTCCGACAAACCGTATGTCCGCTATCTTATCCGGTCTTATACTTACGCTTATAAGTCCTCCGATAACTATTGTATAAGCTAGCAGAAATAAATTAGTTTGTCAAGGCCTATATAAATTTTCATAAGGACAGAAAGGAATGGGGGATTCCGTAGAAGTCAGCATTGGCGGTAATGTGTATAACTGGCTGTCTATCTCTTGTTTTCGGTTGCTTGCTTCTTTACCGTACATGAGCATTTGCACCTGGGCTGTCGTTTCCATAACCTTCCAGAAGATTAATCACTCCCCATACTGCAAGCCCGGCTCCAATAGCCACTACCAATGTTTTTAAAATCCAGATTGCTGATATAAAAAATACCATAAATAGTTCTAAAACCCAAATCAGAAATAAACAGGATTCTATTTAAAATTATTGATTATTCATCCTAGATTATTCATCCAGTGCCTGTACTATTAAAGTTTGATACTTTTCAGTAAATTATTTAAAGCATCCATATCTGACATCTCCTCTAAAACATCTACTACAGCGGTCAATTCTGGTTTGCCATTGACCATATTTTACATCCCCTTTGGCAAAAATGAAATAGAATTCTTAATGTTATAGAAAATAAAAAAGATAAATGTATGTGCGGGATTCCGTAGTCGTCAACATTCGCAAGAAAGTCCCAAAGTTTAGATTTTCCAACATTGCTTCAAGAATGCTATAGTATATATTAGGTTCCCAGAGCTCCATTTTCAAAACCATCATTTTTTTCTTGGGCAGAATAAAATATGGTGGGAAGTCGACCTGAAAATTCCTTAAGGATTGTTGTTTTACCCACACGTCTGTGCAAAAAAACTTGAAAAATTCTCCATGCTGTGGTAAAATCTTATCAATTTAGGTATAAATATAGTATGAAAGCTGTGGCCTATACCATAGAACAGAATAACGACAAAATTTTGAAAAAAGACTGCAATGATGCAATTCACTCTTTTTTTTTGCCAAAAATCAGATAGAAAGGGAGGTAAATAAATGAAAGCATTTCTTATACTGGAGGATGGAACCGTATTTAAAGGTACAAGTATTGGTTCTACCAGAGAAGTAATCAGTGAAATTGTCTTCAATACCTCTATGACAGGTTATCTTGAGGTTTTAACAGACCCATCTTATGCTGGACAGGCAGTAGTCATGACTTATCCATTGATTGGAAATTATGGAATTACACCAGATATGGAATCGGAAAAACCCTGGAGCGACGGGTATATTGTAAGGGAATTATCCCGAATCCCAAGCAATTTTCGCTGTCAGGGAACCATTCAGGATTTTTTATTAAAATACGATATTCCTGGAATTGCAGGGATTGATACCAGGGCATTGACGAAAATCCTTCGGGAAAAAGGAACCATGAACGGCATGATTACCACCAATGAAAATTACCAGATGGAAGAAGTGATTCCAAAATTAAAAGCATACCGGACAGGAAATGTGGTGGAAAAAGTTACCTGTCAAACTGCTTTTGTACAGAAAGGAAAGGGGAAAAAAGTGGCTCTTTTGGATTTGGGAGCTAAGAAAAATATTGCAAAATCCCTGCAGCGGCGCGGATGCCAGGTTACCATTTATCCAGCTCATACGCCTGCAAAAGAGATTCTTGCAGATCATCCTGATGGAATCATGTTAAGCAATGGTCCTGGAGATCCCAAAGAGTGTAAAGAAATCATTCAGGAAATTCGGAAGTTATACGAATCCCAAACGCCGATTTTTGCCATCTGCCTGGGGCATCAGCTTATGGCTTTGGCAAATGGGGCAGACACCTACAAAATGAAGTACGGCCACAGGGGTGGGAATCATCCGGTTAAGGATTTGGAGACAGGAAGGGTGTATATTTCTTCTCAAAACCATGGGTATGTGGTAGACACGGACAAGCTGGATTCTTCCATCGCAGTCCCAGCTTTTCTCAATGTAAACGATGGAACCAACGAGGGATTACGATACATCAGGAAACCTGTTTTCACGGTTCAGTTTCATCCAGAAGCATGTCCGGGGCCCCAGGACAGCAGCTATTTATTTGATCGGTTTATTGATATGATGGGAGGGAACCAGTAATGCCAAAGAATCCAGAAATTAAGAAAGTATTAGTCATCGGCTCTGGTCCGATTGTCATTGGACAGGCAGCAGAATTTGATTATGCAGGAACCCAGGCATGCCGCTCTTTGAAAGAGGAGGGCGTGGAGGTGGTGTTGGTCAATTCCAATCCAGCTACCATTATGACTGACAAAGAAATTGCAGATCAGGTATACATTGAGCCCTTGACTGTTGGTGTGTTGGAGCAGATTATCCAAAAGGAAAAACCAGACAGCGTATTGCCTACCCTTGGGGGACAGGCAGGGTTGAACTTAGGCATGGAGCTGGCAGAATCTGGCTTTCTTGACAAGCATGGAGTAAAGCTGATTGGAACTACAGCAGAAACTATTTTCAAGGCGGAAGACCGGCAGGCGTTTAAGGACACCATGGAAAAAATTGGGGAGCCCTGTGCACCTTCTTTGGTAGTGCACAATGTAGAAGATGGCATTGCATTTACCAATACCATTGGTTATCCAGTGGTATTGCGTCCTGCCTATACTTTGGGCGGAAGCGGCGGAGGAATTGCCCATAACGAAACAGAGCTGATAGAAATTCTCACCAATGGCCTTCGTCTCAGCCGGGTAGGGGAAGTGCTGGTAGAGCGGTGTATTGCAGGCTGGAAAGAGATTGAATATGAGGTGATGCGGGATGCGGCTGGAAACTGTATTACTGTCTGCAACATGGAAAACATTGATCCGGTAGGAGTGCACACGGGAGACAGTATTGTGGTGGCGCCTTCCCAGACCTTGGGGGATAAGGAATACCAGATGCTTCGGACTTCTGCCCGAAATATTATTTCTGAGCTGAATATCACAGGCGGCTGTAATGTCCAGTATGCGCTGCATCCCACCAGCTTTGAGTATTGTGTCATTGAGGTAAATCCCCGGGTGAGCCGTTCCTCTGCGCTGGCAAGTAAAGCTACAGGATATCCCATCGCAAAGGTGGCGGCAAAAATTGCCTTAGGTTACACCCTGGATGAAATCAAAAATGCCATTACAGGGAAAACCTATGCCAGCTTTGAGCCTATGTTAGATTACTGTGTGGTAAAAATCCCAAGGCTTCCTTTTGATAAATTTATTACGGCCAAACGTTCCCTGACAACCCAGATGAAAGCCACTGGGGAGGTTATGAGTATTTGCGCCAATTTTGAGGGTGCATTGATGAAGGCAATCCGTTCCCTGGAGCAGCATGTGGACAGCATGATGAGCTATGATTTTAAAAATCTTTCTGAAGAAGAACTGAAAATACGCATGGAAAAGGTTGACGATCAAAGAATCTGGGTGATTGCAGAGGCCCTTCGCAAAGGGATTTCTTATGAAGAAATTCATGGGATTACCTGTATTGACATTTGGTTTATTGACAAAATAGCTCTTTTAGTAGAAATGGAAGAACGGTTAAAACAAGAAGAGCTGACCATAGAATTGTTAAAGGAGGCAAAGAGACTGGAATTTCCAGATTCTGTAATTGCATCCTTAACAGGCAGACAGGAAACAGAGATTCGTGATCTGCGGTATGCAAATAAAATCACGGCAGCTTTTAAAATGGTGGACACCTGCGCGGCAGAATTCGAGGCAGAAACTCCTTATTATTATTCCTGCTTCGGCAGTGAAAATGAAGCCACAGGAAGATCAGGGGGAGACAGCCGCAAAAAAGTTCTGGTTTTAGGCTCCGGCCCCATTCGCATCGGCCAGGGGATTGAGTTTGATTATTGTTCCGTTCATTGCACCTGGGCCTTTGCAAAAGAGGGCTATGAAACCATTATTATAAATAATAACCCAGAAACAGTATCTACAGATTTTGATATTGCAGATAAGTTATATTTTGAGCCATTGACCCCAGAGGATGTGGAAAATATTGTCCGCTTGGAACAACCAGATGGAGCGGTGGTGCAGTTTGGTGGACAGACGGCGATCAAATTAACAGAGAGCTTGATGAAAATGGGAGTTCCCATTCTGGGCACCAGAGCGGAGGATGTGGATGCAGCGGAGGATCGGGAGCTGTTTGATAAAATCCTGGAGCAGACTAAGATTCCCCGGGCGGCAGGTGGGACAGTCTTTACGGCAAAAGAAGCAAAAGAGGTTGCAAACCGCCTGGGTTATCCCGTATTGGTCCGCCCTTCCTATGTACTGGGTGGCCAGGGAATGCAGATTGCATACACCGATGAGGAAATGGAAGAATTTATGGAAATTATCAACCGGATTGCCCAGGATCATCCTATTTTGGTGGACAAATATTTGCAGGGAAAAGAGATTGAAGTGGATGCAGTGTGCGATGGCAAGGATATTTTGATTCCAGGGATTATGGAGCATATCGAACGCACTGGCGTGCACTCTGGCGACAGTATTTCCGTTTATCCTGCGCCTACCATTGGCGAAGAGGTAAAAGAAAAAATTGTAGAATATACAAAACGTCTGGCCAGGGCTCTTCATGTGGTAGGATTAATCAATATTCAGTTTATTGCCATGGGGGAAGAGGTGTATGTGATTGAAGTAAATCCCCGCTCATCCCGAACAGTTCCCTATATCAGCAAGGTTACGGGAATTCCCATTGTGGATTTGGCAACAAAGGTGATGATTGGGAATACCTTAAAGGACATGGGTTATCCGACAGGGCTTGCAAAAGAAGCGGAATATGTGGCCATTAAAATGCCAGTATTTTCCTTTGAGAAGCTTCGGGGAGCAGAAATCAGCTTAGGACCGGAAATGAAATCCACTGGGGAATGTCTGGGAATCGGTAAAACCTTTGAGGAAGCCTTATACAAAGCATTTTTAGGAGCTGGCGTGCAGCTTCCCAAATATAAGCAGATGATTATGACTGTGAAAGATGCAGATAAGCCGGAATCTGTGGAGGTGGCGAGACGTTTTGCGGCGTTGGGCTATAAGATATACGCCACTAGAAGCACTGCCAAATATTTGAAGGAGCATGGCATAAATGCAAGGCGTATCAATAAAATTTCCCAGGAGTCTCCCAATGTGATGGACTTGATTCTTGGGCATAAAATAGATTTGGTGATTGATACCCCCACCCAGGGCCGGGACAAAAGCCGGGATGGATTTTTAATCCGTAGAAATGCCATTGAAACAGGGGTGTATTGTATTACAGCTATGGATACTGCCAATGCACTAGCGGAGAGTCTGGAGCATGCCAGTGTCAGCGGGGAATGGAATCTAATTGATATTGCAAAGGTGAAAAATATATAAAATTAGAAAACATCATATAAAAGCAGAAAAAATATCAGTGCAGGGAAACTGGAAAATAGTTCCCTGTACTTTTTTCTTCTCTTGTTTTCTTTTGGGATATATTGACTTTGTCTTTGGATATGGTATGCTTAACTTGGAGCAAAAATGCGAGGAACCATAAAAGGATTTTGATGGAAGAAAGAAGCAGGTGAGACAGTTTCGCATATGGAAAAAGGGATGAAAAAATATGTGCCAATATTACAGGTTTTACTATTCCTGTGTATGTTGGTTTTTTTGATACATTATTTTAGAAATAAAAAGGATTGGCAGGAAATTGCCAGAGAAGTCAATGCGCAGACAGAGGAAATGGAGGAATATAAGGAAACTGAAAAACGTAGGGAAGAGAGTATGGATGACACAGAGGAGGCAAATATAAAACAGTCAGATTTGACAGACCAGACTGTTGCAGCAGGACAGCCGGTTTTGCCAGGAAAATCTGCTTCGGCGGAGCAGGCAGCTTTACAGGGAAGGTCTACGGCGGCGGATCCATTGGCTTGGCTGGACCGGCTTGCTTGGACGATTCATCCAGCCATGATGATTGAGGAAGAGGATATCTATTCTTTTTTGCAAGGGCCGGGGGCCTGGAGCGGGGGGATTTCCTGGTCGGGAGAATGGTGCAGGTTTGAAGTGGATGGAAATTCTTTTGGCAGCTTTGGCTGTGGATTATGCTGCATGGCAAATGTTTATAATACCTTGTCTCCTTATGAGGTTTCTCCTTGGGATATGTATGAACATGCAAAGGTATCTTCGGGCTATACCCCTGGAGGAGGATATGGGGCGATTGACTGGCAGGAGATGCGGTGCACTCTGGAAGTCTGCGGAATCAGCGGTGAGCTTCATAGAAAGCCAGGAACTTTTGAAGAATTTCGGGATCAAATCAAAGAAGCAAAGTCAGCAATTGTTCTGGTTTGCAGCGGAAATGATAATACCTATTGGAAGACTACCCAGGGGCATTATGTGAATATTTGGCTGTATCAGGAGGATGACACAGTGTTTTTGGCGGAGCCGGGGAACCGGGAAAAAAACCGTTCCCGAATACCCCTGCGTTATGTTTATGATGCATTGAAAACAGGAAGCACGTTTCAGTATTTGCTGGTGAAGGATTATTTGGAAGCGGACAATATGTGGCGGGCAAATGGAATTGAGGAAAGCTGGTGCCGTCCTGGTAGTTAAGGAGGATATATTGATGGCGATTTTAGAAGAGGAATGGAGGGAACTTTATGGAAAAGTATAATTTTAAATATCATCCAGAACCCCTGGAAACAGGCGCGTTTAAAAATGATCAGGCAGTAATTTGCAATTGCTGCAAAAAAGAAACAGATGTCTATTATACCGGCCCCTTCTACTCTGTAGAGGATGTGGAAAACCTATGTCCGGAGTGTATTAAAAGCGGCAGGGCGTCTGAAACGTATGACGGGGAATTTCAGGACGGGGAATCCACCGATTCAGTGAGTGATCCTGCAAAATTGGAGGAGCTGATTTGCCGTACGCCTGGATACTGCGGCTGGCAGCAGGAGTATTGGCCTGCCCACTGCGACGATTACTGCGCCTATCTGGGATATTATGACTGGAAAAAGTTAGAAAAAGAGGGGCTTGCAGAAGAGATAGAAGAGACTTACCGGAAAGATATCTGCGGTGTGGATTTTACCGTTGCTAGGGAACATCTGCAATGTGACAGCGGTTATTTGTTCCGTTGCCTGCACTGCGGAAAACATTTTATATGTATTGATTTTGACTGAATAGAAATTCTGATACAGAAGGAAAAGGAAGAAGATGCTTTACGATAAAGACATTCGGGAACCGCTGTTTGATTTCCTGGAAGAGAGTTACGGGAAAATCAGGATCATCGAAGAAAAACAGATGGGAAGAAGCAGGGCGGATGTGGTGATGGTGCTGCCAGAGGCCCTCTGCGGACTGGAAATTAAAAGCGATGCGGACACTTATGCCAGGCTTGGCCGGCAGGTCAGGGATTATGACCAGTATTTTGATTATAACTATATTGTAGCCGGCACAAAACATGCCCATCATGTGGAGGAGCATGTTCCAGATTGGTGGGGCGTTATTACAGTGGAACTGGAAGAAGGCAGGCCGGATTTTTATCTGCTGCGGGAAGCCGGGGAGAATCCAAATATAAATTGGAAACGGAAGATGGGTCTTTTATGGCGGCCGGAGCTTGTCCATATTCAGGAGAGAAATCAGCTGCCCCGCTATAGGCAGAAAGGTAAGGATTTTGTGATTGATAAGATATTGCAGAAAGTTCCGAAAGAGCAATTGTACAGACAGATCAGCGATGAGCTGTTTGAGCGGGATTACACGAAGATTGAAGAGGACATCAGAGCCTATAAAAAGGAAGCCCTGTTAAAACAGCTGCAATAAAAGACAGATATTCAACTACGCGTTAAATGACAACTCTCATTTTTCATGATAAACTAAATAAACAAGTTGACAGGTTGGAGGAGACCATGAAAAAGAGACCAGAGTATAACAAAAAATTGATTGGGGAAAATCTAAGAAGATGTCGTCAAGCGAAGCATCTCTCTGTAGAGCAGGTGCGGAAATATCTGCGGTTAGGGTCTGTCCAGGCAATTTATAAATGGGAAGAGGGGGCAAGTTATCCTCAGACGGATACCATGTTTGCACTGATGGAGCTGTATGATATTGGGTTGAGTGATCTTTTATATGGGGAAAGAACAGAACAAGTCCAGGTGTTTCATGGGGATATGTGCCAAGTCAGTGGAACAAGTCAGTTCTTCAAGGACAAGAAAACGTACGATCCCTTGCGTTTCTTTTACCGTTTTGCAGTTCGTATGGTCATGTACATAACAGAGATGGGGGAGTCTCAGGTGGATTCCCCATCAGATGTCAATATTTGCAGGCAAGAGTGTGCGGATGTCTATATTATGAGACCGGGAGACTTTCGTCATGATTGCAAGCGGTGTGTGACATATTTTCAATATGTTAATGGCAGTGTTGCATAAGCTGATGGTAATGGGTAAAGGGATGGTTTCATGTTGTTTCTGATTGATTATGAAAATGTAGGCAATGCAGGGATGAAAGGGTATGATTACCTGGATATGCAGGATCATGTGGTTGTTTTTTACAGTGAAGCCAGAAAAAATATGGAGCGAAGGATACTGGAAGAGATTACTTCCTCTAGCTGTGTTTTTGAGATATGCAAGCTTTGTAAAACTGGCAAAAATGCTTTGGATTTTTATATTACATCTCGGTTAGGGGAACTGATTGGTGAGGGGTACGAGGGCATTTCTGTTATTGTCAGCAATGACAATGGATTTCAGGCAGTCCGTGATTATTGGGGAAATCTTTCATCCAAGAGGCGCAGGGTGCTGCTGTCATCCTGTGTGGAAGACGGAATTATCAGCGGTAATGAGAATAATGAGCGGACAAAAGAGTTAAGGAAGATGCGCGAAAGCCTAACAATTGGCAAATATTACACTGCTTACCGAGAACGAATGAGAATAAGGTCTGTACTGCTTAAGCTGTTCGAGGGCACACAGTATGAAGCTATGACAGAGGAGATACAGAACTTAGTAGAGGAGAGAGCGGAGACATCTAAGATAACATATCTCAACAGCCTGCATCTGTTTGGAAGAAAAAGTGGACTGGAAATTTATAACAAGATTAAATCATGTGAGGAATTATGGGCAAAGAGGTAATTAGATAATGAAAATAGACCGTATGATTGGTATTCTTTCTATTCTTTTGCAACAAGAGAAGGTGACAGCGCCTTATTTGGCAGAAAAATTTGAGGTGTCCCGCCGCACCATTAATCGAGATATTGTTCTGAGAGAAGAATTTCTTTCGTGTACTATGCGCCAAAGAGAGAATCTAGACGGGAGGTTGAGCCGTATCATTTGATTTTCCAGTGGTCGAGCTGGTATCTGTGGGGCTGGTGTGTGACGCGACAAGATTTTCGTCTGTTTAAATTAAACCGTATGGCGGATATCCAGAAGGAGGAAACCTTTGAGAAACGTTTGGTACCATTGCCAGATTTCTCCCAGGAACGGGTGTTTCCAAGTGTCTATTCCGTGAAAGCCGTCATACATCCAGACTTTAAATGGCGTCTTGTGGAAGAATATGGTTTGGAAAGTTTCATTGAACAGCCGGATGGAACCTTGTTGTTTTCTGCTGGATTTGCAGATAAGACCAGTGTTATTTGCTGGATTGCGTCTTTTGGAGAAGGGGCTGAATTGTTAGAACCAGTAGAACTTCGGCAGAGTATATTAGCATTTACCGAAGGGATTCGGCAGAAATATGTGAAAAAATAATTCAAATCATGCCATACAGTTGTCCTTTTTAATTTGATAGTATGATGTTGTTAATGATGTTATAAAAAGAAAGGATGGTATGGATATGAAGTTGTAACACTGGAAGAAAAGATTGTTGTAGGAATCTCTGCACGGACAAATAATATGGACCCTGACATGGGAGCTGTAATTGGAGGATTATGGAAACGATTTTATGAGGGAGGTATCTATGGAGCCATTCCTGGCAAAGTGAATGGAAAAGCTCTTGGCATTTATACAGATTATGCAGGAGATGAGAAGTCGGATTATACAGCAATCGTTGCTTGTGAGACGATAGAGGAATGGTCAGAAATGGATTGTACTGTTTTAAGGGTTCCAGCCGGCAGGTATGCGAAATTTGTTGTTCATGGGGATATGGTGCAGGCAGTTGTGGCGGCATGGCAGGAAATTTGGCAGATGGATTTACCAAGAACCTTCCAGTGTGATTTTGAAGAATACCAGGATGACCGTATGGAAGATGCAGAAATCCACATATATGTAGGTTTAGTAGATGAGTGAAACCAGATAAGAATAAAATATCATTTCTAAAAACAGTCTTTATACTCTAAAAATAAATGGCATTAATATATAGATTGATATAATGGCATAATTATAGTATGATTATGGTAAAAGAAGGGATAAAAACTATGTTTTCTATTGTTTTAGAAAGGAGATATATGAAATGCCACAGATCATACCGATTAAAGATTTGAAAAACACTTCAGAGATTTCCGATATGTGCCACAGGTCAGGTGAACCCATATATATTACAAAAAACGGTTATGGAGATATGGTTATTATGGGCATGGAGGTTTATGAGAACGCCATGCGCCAGCTTGCAGTATATATGGACATTGAAGTGTCAGAGCAGCAATTAGAAACTGGACATATCAAAGATGCCCGAATAGCTTTGGCAGAAATGAGAAAAAAACATGGCTTATAATTTATGTATTGCAGAACGTGCAGATGAATTGCTTGATAGTATTTTACATTATCTGATATTACAATTAAAAAACGAGCAGGCTGCCAAACATTTGCTGCGGCTTTCTTAGCTGCATAGTGAAAATCGCTTTTTCCAGGTGCTGCGCCAGCAAGTACGAATTGACCTCCCAAGTGGTTTTCCTTCTCAAAGATCACTGGTTTATTTCCTGTCTTTTTCAAATCTAATGCCCCTACGATTCCGGCGATGCCTCCGCCTATAATCAATATTTTTTTTGATGTATTTCCTTGCTTTAGCCCCCACGCTTCTTCTTCCAACAGAGCTGGATTTCTCATACAAGTAATATGATTTATGTTTGGATCGGATAGTGAAGCAGCGAAATAATCATAGCATTCTTGATTACAGCCGATACAATAGCGAATATCATTAAGCCGTCCTTCTTGTGCTTTGTTACAGAAGTCGGGATCTGCCAACTGTGCCCGTGCCATTACTATGCTTTCGTGAGTTCCCATGGCGCTCATAACCACGCGGTTTTTCAGTTCCAGAGTTTTTGCTTTTGATTGTCAGAACAGGCTTTTGGAGGTATAATAAAAACAGCATAGGATAAAGATGCCAGAATTGTGGCACAGTCTGTATGAGGTCATAGAAGGAGCATACGAAGATGAACAGCATTTACCGGGATATTTTTAGAGGAATCCATGAGGGAAGATGGCTGAGTATTGAATATCGCAACAAAGAAGGACAGATTTCAAGGTACTGGATTGGAATTTATGATCTGAATGCAGCCAAACGCACATTAAGGGTGGAAGGTCTGCATCTTGGCAGGTATACAACGGAAACCTTTGAGTTGATTTATATTGATTCAATTCTTTCTTCCAGCATTGTGGAAGGCTCTTATTGTCCCATCAATGAAGAATTAGTAGAAGACATTTATTTGAATCCCCATAAATATAAAGAATTATTTGACCATACAGTGAATCTGAAAATACTGAATTATCTGGAAATGTGTAACCGGATGGATACAGTGCCTTATTATTCAGACTTTGAGTTGATACGGTTTTTAGATCGGGAAAGTTTTCAAGGAGAGGCGTATCAATTGAATGAAGAACAGTTTCGTATGGTTGTGAAGAATTTCCAGTATAAAACACAGGAAAAAAGAACCAGGGAGGGCAAACTTAAGATACAGCAGCTTGCCATGAATGTCCTTAGCATACATACACCCAGAGGATTGTATGTACTGGCTTATCGGAAATTGCAGTTGGATGTGAAGCAAAGGATTCTGCGCCCAGAGGATGAAATTATAATCTGTACCGAATATACCCTGGATGGTGTAAAGGAAAATGTACGGAAATTTCTGGATGCAGAGGAGTATGAGCTGCTTAAGGATTTTGAAAGAAATCAGGAGCTGATTAAGGAGTGTATTACCAATCATAGCAGACAGGTATTGGGGGTAGATGATATGCCTTATATGATTGGTCTTGGCATGGACATTATTCTGGACTTGCACAAGGAATATGAATCTGTGATAGAGATGTACCAAAAAGAGGAGGTGACAGCTCCCATTCGTGCTTTTTTTGGAGAAATGGTAAGTAAACCCATTCGCAGAAAAGCATATCCGATTGTGCTTGCAGAACAGAAGGTGAATCTGGATCAATTGCTGGCCATTAACAATGCCATGAAATATCCTGTTGCATATATTCAGGGGCCTCCCGGAACAGGGAAGACAAGCACGATTATCAACACTATTGTCACTGCCTTTTTCAATGAAAAAACGGTGCTGTTTGTCTCTTATAACAATCATCCCATCAACGGGGTGGTGGAGAAGCTTCTGGGGATGAAATATCAGGATAATAGAATTCCTTTTCCAGTTTTGCGCTTGGGTAACCGCGAGAAAATGCAGGAGGCATTGGATTATATTAGAACGGTCTATGAACAGACACAGACGATTAAGGTCTATGAATCCACGCTAGACAGGAAGCGAGATGACAGAATTGAGCGTGCCAAAAAGCTGTCGGGTTTGTTGCGCAGGTACGAAGAATTGTTGGATTTGGAGGAACGAAAGGAAACTATTGGCCGGGTACTGGAATATGAGAATGAACAAAAGCTGTCATTTCAGATGCTTCCCTTTCAGGCAGATTTACAGGGAAGACAGATGGAGCAGGTAAAACGGCGGATGGAAAAAATAAGAGGTACCAATGGGAGAAATTCTGGCAAGAATGGTTTTGGGAGCTGCCAGACAGCAGAAGAACAAAGATGGGAATTTATTGAAGAAGAAGCATTTTCTCTTTTGGATGACAATGTAGAGGAATTGAAAAAATATCTGTATTTTACCTCTGCCAGATACATTAAAAAATTAGACTCTCCCAGGCATAAGGATTTAAGGGAAATTATACAAAATGTAAATAAAAAAACAAGGCTGGAGGATTTTTCCAAATATCTGGGTAAAAGAGAAAATATAAAAAAATTACAAGAAATTTTCCCCATTGTGGCAACTACTTGTATTTCTGCCCATAAGCTGGGGGAGCCTGTGTCCATGTTTGATATGGTGATTATGGATGAGGCCAGCCAGTGCAATATGGCTGTTTCCCTGGTGCCCATTCTTAGGGGCAGCAGTCTGATGATGGTGGGAGATCCCCAACAGTTGAATCCGGTGATTCAGCTAGAAGAGATGGTAAATCAGAAATTAAGAAAAAAGTATAATATTTCGGATGAGTACGACTATCGAAAAAATTCTATTTACAAAACCTTTCTGGCCTGTGATGCGGTAAGTGATGAAATTTTGCTCCACTATCATTACCGCTGCCATGAGAAAATCATTGGATTTAACAATAAAAAGTACTACAATGAAAAGCTCTGCATCAAAACGGAAAGCAGGGAGCAGGAGCCTTTATTATATATTGACGTGAAAGGCAGTCAAAGCGATGGGAAGAATACAGCCCCTGGAGAAGTGGAGGAAATTATAAACTATGCGGTCAGAAACAGGGACAAGACCATAGGGGTTATCACTCCTTTTGTCAATCAGAAAAAATTGTTGGAGGAAGCGGTACAAAAAGCCCATTTGACCAATGTGGATTGCGGAACGGTCCATGCATTTCAAGGGGATGAAAAAGATATTGTTTTGTTTTCCACAGCGCTCACAGCACAGACCCAGGCAGGGACTTATGAATGGTTGAAAAATAATAAAGAACTGATTAATGTAGCTACCTCAAGAGCCAGGGACAAATTGATTATCCTGTCGGATATGGAGAATCTTGGGCGGCTGCATTTACAAAACGGGGAGGATGATCTGTACGAGCTGGTGCAGTATGCCAAATTGAATGGAACATCTCATGTAACCCAGAAGAAAGCCAATTCCAGGGCTTTGGGGGTGAAGCCCTTTAGTTCAGCCATAGAGGAAGCATTTTTAAAAAATCTCAATCATGCATTGGAAAATATCTGGCTGTCCCAGAATCGTTTTCAAGTACAACATGGTGTGGATATTTCGGAAATACTTCCAGAAGAAAGAAATTGGGAGGAACTGTTTTATTCCCCACAGTTTGATTTTGTGGTGTATGAGCAGCAGGGGAGCCAGGAATCTCCGGTACTGGCTATTGCCTTAGAGGGAAGGGAACATCTGGAAGAGGAAATCGCAAGGCGGCGAGAGCAGCAGCGGCAGGAAATTTGTCAAAGGTTTGGTTTGCAGCTGCTTCGGGTGGAAAATTCCTATGCCAGACGGTATAACCATATCAAACAAATTCTTGTGAATTTCTTTTCTGGCAAACATTTGTAGTATCTTGGATGTTCAGTTTTAGGTATGAAAAATGAAATATTCGTTCTTTAGGGTTATGATTGACAAAGAAAAACTACTATGGTAGTATAAGATTATAGACTACTATAGTAGTTTTATGAAGTATAGAAAAAAGTGAAAGTTTATACACAAGGCGGCTTAGGGTAATGGGAGGTATCATGGATATGAAATTGTTTGATTCAGAATTGAAAGTAATGGATGTGTTGTGGCGGGAGGGAGATGCTACTGCCAAATATATCTCAGATGTATTAAAGGAAGAGGTGGGATGGAACAAGAATACTACGTATACTTTGATTAAAAGATGTATCAAAAAGGGAGCGATTGAACGTTTTGAGCCTAAGTTTATGTGTCATGCCCTGATTCCTAAGGAGGAAGTCCAGGAGGCGCAAACAGAGGAGTTGATTAATAAGATCTATGATGGATCAGCGGAGCAATTATTTGCGGCTTTGTTAAGCAGGAAGAAATTGTCATCGGAACAGATTGACAGATTGAAACGAATGGTAGAAGAGCTGGAATGAGGTGATGACAAGTGAAGTTATGGGAGATGAGTATTTCTGGGGGGATTCTGATTCTAGCTATTTTCGTACTTCGTGGGCTGTTTCGGAATAAGGTGCCCAAACGGACATTTGTAATTTTATGGATGGTGGCGTTGGTAAGGCTTTTGGTTCCAGTGTCGGTGAATGATCCCTGGAGTATCCATACATGGTTGCAAATAGAAAATTGGATGCAGGAATATACAGGAAGCAGTGCAAAAGATTGGATACAGGAATATGCAACAAGAGATGAAGAATCCTTTGTGCAGGAGAAAATGGGAAATGAAGAAAAGAACCAGGAGCAGAATTTTCAAACGATATGGAAGTCACTGGGATTACAGGATGCTGTTTCGGTTTGGACGGTGATTTATTTTGGTGGAATGTTGTTGTGTGCAGGTTTTTATTTGTTTACCTATGTGAAATATTATGGCAAATTTCAAATGGCATTGCCAGTAGAAGATTGTGCTGTTTGGGAATGGGTGGCTTCTTTTCCGCTGAGGCGCAAGGTGAAGGTACGTCAGTCAGATTTGATTTCAACGCCTATGACTTATGGGATACTGCATCCGGTAATTTTACTTCCAAAAGGGGTAAAGTGGGAAAATCCCCAGCAGATTCCGTTTGTGATTACCCATGAGATGGTCCATATCCAAAGATTTGATGTGGCAAGGAAACTATTGTTTGTGATTTCGGTGTGTATCCACTGGTGGAATCCACTGGTGTGGGGGATGAATGTTCTAGCAAATCAGGATATAGAATTGGCTTGTGATGAGGGTGTTTTACAGTATTTTGGAAAGGAGAACAAAGCTGCTTACGCTCTTTCCCTGATTAGCTTGGCGGAAAGAAACACGGAATTGGCATCTTGCCCAGCCTGTCGTTTGTTCGGGCGAATGGTTCGTGGTTCAGTGGGAAACGGATTTGGCAAGGATGCAATGGAAGAAAGGATTGTTGCGATTATGAAAAATAAAAAAATTACGATTGGAGCAGTGACAAGAGCAGGAATCCTGGTGATTTTTGTGATTGTTTTGTTTGTTGCTTCTGGGCTTCAAAAAGATACCAAAGATACCAGAGAAGATTATGTAGCGGTGGAGAAGGAACAGGCGCCCATAGACACGCAGGTAGTAAGAACTGAGAAGGTGGCAGATTTGAGAGAAATCAGTGGCGGTATGATTTTTCTTCCGGTGCCTAAAAAAGATCCCTCAGAAATTTCCAAGGAATGGGATTTGGATTCTGAGATTGTATATGAAGCAGAGGAGGAAACAGGACTTTTGGAGCTTTACCAGAATATTTGCCATAGTAAGGAATTTCCAGAGTATGAGAAATTTGGGTTGTCGTATGATGAGGATGAGGGACATTTTGTATATCAGGGAGAAATTGTGGGATATTTTAAAGATGAAATAGAGCCTGGTTTGTTTCGCAGGTTTACCGATCATGTGGGAACGATAGGGCTTGTGGTGTTACGGGACGGTTCCTTCAATATGACGGGATTTCAGGAGAAAAGATAAAAAGAACAAGACAGCAAAAGATTCATAGGGAGGATAGAATCATATGGAGGCGCCAGGATGGAAAAAGATATGAGAAACAGAGCTTCTGAGGAAGAGAAGATTTTCATAGAAAATGTAGAGGAGCTGGAAGATTTAGAGTATACAGGAGAAGGGGAAAAACCGCTCTTTGCATCCGTCAGGGTGAATAAAAAGGATTTTTCGGTTTATGAGCTTTACCGTAAATATCAAAAGGGACAATTGATCCTGGAGATATCTTTTCAGAGAAATGAAGTTTGGAAGGGAAGGCAGAAATATGAGCTGATCGAGAGTATATTCATGGGTCTTCCTCTATCGGTTTTTTATTTTAAACAACAGGACAATGCTACATATGTTGTGGTAGATGGAACACAAAGGCTGTCAGTATTATTTGATTATTTGAATAATAAATTTTCATTGAAATCATTGAAAATATTGAAGTTTTTAAATGGAAAAAAGTTTAAGGATTTAACTGGTGAATTGGGAATATACCAGTCTCAGTTAGAGGATTATCAAATTTATTCCCATGTGATTCTACCGCCCACGCCAGATAAGATATTGTTTGATATTTTTGACCGGGTAAACCGAGGAGGAACATTGCTGAATAAACAGGAAATCAGGAATGCGCTGTACCATGGCGAGGGATTGGATATGATTGCAGAGATTACCAAAACAGAAGCATTTGCTGGGGCGACTGGGATTGAACACAGTAAGGATAGCCGAATGCAAGGGGCTTATCTGGTGACAAGATTTTTATCATTTTATTTGCTATTCCATGATTATCTGAAAAAAGAGGGAAAACCATATGAATATAATGGGAATCTGGATGATTTAATAGAGACAACCTTAACACAATTAAATCATACTTCCAAAAAAGAGTTAGACAGGCTTCGCGAAATGATCATCCAGTGTCTCATTCAGACGGAAGCAATTTTAGGAAAAGGCGCGTTTCGAAGGGAATTGAACAGTTCAAATCCAATCAACATGAATCTCTTTGAAATTACTTTATATGTTATGTCATTGATATGGGAAAAGAACTTGTCTGTAGATCCACAGAAGGCAAAATCAGCTTTCTATGATGTAATTACCAACCAGGAGTTTTTGGAATATATCGGGAACGACAGAGAACAGACAGATAAGGTATATGGTAGACTTCGATGGGCGGAGCGTTTCTTTGAGGAGATTTGTCATGATTGAAAAAGTTTATGTAAGAGCATTGAAATCTATGAAAAATTTGCAGGTGAAGTGTTCCTGGCTGAATGTATTCGTGGGTACGAACTCTTCTGGAAAATCAACTTTTTTGCAGGCGTTGCTATTGATGGCGCAGAATGGGAGGAACGAAGATGGATTAAACGGTAAGCTGGTTTCACTAGGAGAATTTCGGGAAGTCAGGAATCATTATATGCCAAAGGATGCCATTCGAATAGAGATATGGGAACAGGGGAAAGAGAAGTCTGCCTGGATTGAGTTTGAGGAGAACAAAGAGGAGGATACCTATAAAATAAATACACATTATATGGCGGCGGATGATTATTACTATGATGAAGGCCAGTCCAGCGGTTTGATGGAAGGAATCGGGTTCCATTATCTTTCATGCCAAAGAATTGGCGCCAGGGATATTTACGAAAAAAATATATTGGAAGAGAGTGGATTTGGCATAGGTGGAGAATTTGCAATGGCTTATCTGCTTAGAAATGAAGGGAAGCCGATTGAATTTTATACTTCCTTGCGGGAATGTACGTTGCCGGTTTTGAAAAAAATACGTGAAGGAAAGGGGAATGTTATTTGGAAGAAGGATACCTTCTGGCAGTCGGAAATCTGCAATGGAATTACTTTGGGAAAGATTCCCCAAAAGAAAAATGAGCGTTCCGGTGAATATGCAGCCTTTAAAATACAATTGACCAGGCTGGCGTATGAGGAGCCTTTTTGGGAACCTGAGAAGGAGCTGGAGATTCAGATCAAAGAATATCGGTTTGATTCAGGGTATTGCAAAAAATTTGAAACAGTAAATTGCTTTTTAAGAGCAGCAGAGATGGAGGGCAGAATCGTATCTTTTCTGCATAAAGAGTATAAAAAGGAGAAGCTTCCCCTTGTGTTCCAGTACAGGAACCAAGAACAGGAATATGAGCTGGATAATATTTTTCACCTTCATTGGTGGGACAGAGAACCGCAGATAAAAACCTGGAGAGTCGGGCAGAAATATATGATAGAAATTCGGGCGAATGAGTTTGATTTTCATCCGCCCCATTTCCATGTTTCCAGCAATGAGCGCTCGGGTGTATTTTTGTTAAGCAATGGTCAGATGTACGCAAGGGGAAAAAAGAAATGGCAGCCCCATATGATATCGGAGATTACAAAGTGGTATCAGTTACATAGAGAAGAATTATTGGAAACATGGGAAAATCTTCATGGGAGTTTGAAAAAATGAATCTTGGTGAGTGGAGTCGGCTGGCTGCTCATATGGGGCTGGAATCTTTCATTTAAACGGTTATGTGAAGGATTCCTCCTATTTTCCCAATAGGTTCTGCTATCCCTGTATTTGAATAGAATGTTGGCTCCTTTGATATGGCTGGTTTGTTCCCAAATAGTTCTGGTTGTTGGACTGTCTCTTGTTTTGCAAATGCCTTTCCCGTTTCGCTGATTTCAAGGGTATCTGCTTTAGGAGCAGTATCTTCTTGCATTTCTTCTTCCTGTTTCTCCTGCTCCTCTTTGCGTTTTTCGATTGCTTTTTCTAATGTTAACTTTTCGTGTTCTTTTGCCTCTTTGGAATCCTCTTCCATTCCTTCCTCTGCTTCTGTTTGGTATTCTTGGACTTTTCCAGCAAAGTCTGAAGCATAATTCATAGCGCGTTCCATGACTGCCATATCCCCTCTTCTTCGGGCGTCTTTATACACCCGGAATGGGACTTTTAACAGATTGTAGTTTGTATTGGCTCCAGTCAGCCCTTCCATAGTTTTTATATGCATATGGAGTCTCCTTTCTGTATTGTTATTGTATATCTTTTTTCGCCAATAGCAGGAGGAGCCGTTAGCTTTTTGTCTCAAAAGGATTGTTTGATGTAACATGAGGAAGACGGCAAAGAATTAGAATAGCTCATTTACAGCTTTGGTATGGGCAGCAGCACAGAAATAGTAAATACCCGATGTTTTAGTTCTGTTTCTATGGTTCCATTGTATTTCTGTGATGTTTCCAGAACATTCAAAAGCCCAATGCCATGACGCAGTTGCTTTGATTTGTCCGTGTATATGACGGGCCCCATATCCTTGAGGCTTGTGCTGTTTTTTACTTCCAACAAAAAGAAGCTTTTTTGGATATCGGAATGTATAGAGATAAATTTTTCAGGGCTTTCTCCTAATTTGTTGCAGGCTTCGATGGCATTGTCTAAAATATTCCCGATGAGCACACAGAAATCAAAATCTTCAATTCCGCATTTTTTCGGTATTTGTAGGTCAACCTCCCATTGGATTTTGTTCTTTTTGGCTTCTTTTCTCTTCTGATAAAGCAGGGCATCCACCACCTGATTTCCAGTGGTATCTTCACTTTTGTCAAAGGCTCCGGTTATTGCCATTTGCTGGAGGTAATCCTTCATTTTTTCCCATTCTTTCTGTTCTAGTAAGGCGTAAAGCCCTATGATATGATTTTTCATATCATGTCGAAGACGCTCCATTTTCCTGTATTGCTCTTCCAACATGTTGTAAACTTCAACTTTTGCTTGATATTGTTCCTTGCGTTTTTGCTCCATGTAAATTCGGTCCATGCCTAAAATATAAAAATATTCGATGCACATGCAAAGAAGGGCAAGAAGCAAATTGGTGCCGTAGCTGAAAAGCTGGTTATAAGAAAGATTCCAACGGTCTTCTCCCCGAAACATAATTCCTTTTGTAGCAGCCCATTCTGCAATGTCTTGTACGACGGTCAGAATGATTATGGGAATTGCCGACATAAGATACCATTTTTTTACTTTTCCGTTTAATATAGATAGCAAGGGTTTTTCCAAGAAATGAATAACCACTGTATATCCTACAAGCTGCAGAATTAGAATAAAATATTCGGTTTTAACACTGTAGACAGTAGTAGGATCTTTTTCCATTCCATAGGAGTACAATAGCAGCAGGAAATAGACAAAAGAACTCAGGAACTGGTTTGTTAACCTCATACATCCAAGGAATATGGCGGCTGTTAATAGCTTTTTTTCTGTTTCTGCTTGAAACAGTACAAGGGTTAACACAAAAATAGTGATGTGGGACAATAATATTCCTACTGGATAGGAAACGAAAAGGCAGATGGCATTTCCAACTATGTAGGTGAGAAACAGGAGTAGGGTGAATATCTTTCCATTATGTTTCCCACAGTTGAGATATTTTTTGGTAGAATGTTCTGTTACCCATGCATATCCTGCATAGCAGAATAGGTAAAAAGAAAAAAGATAATATTCGAAGCTCATAAGATTCCTCCGCTTTTTCTCATGTAGTTTAATAGTTCCTGACAAAATGCTTCATATCTTCTTTTAGCTATGATAATTTTCTCACCATGGTCCAGGATGATTTCCTGACGGTTGTATCCTTTGACCCAGCTAAGGTTCACCAGATAGCTTTTGTGGCAGCGGAAAAATCCTTTTCCCTGCAATTGCTGTTCCAGCAGGCCAATTTGTTTATAGAAATGAAAAATTTCATCTGTTTGGTGTGCATAAATCATCCTTCCTCTGATTTCAAAATAGCAGATGTCTGACAAAAAAAGTTTTTTCTTTTGACGTTCACTATTGACGATTAAAAATTCCCGGCGTTGCTTTTTGGTTTTTTCAACTGCCCGTTTTAGAACTCTCTGCAATTTTTGGTATGCAATTGGTTTTACCAAATACCAGAAAGGTTCTGCTTCATAAGCGTCAAAGACATATTCCCTACTGGATGAAATAAAAATTAGCAAACCGTCAAATGTTTTTTCACGGAAGAATTCTGCTGTTTTCATTCCATCCAGCTCTTTCATAATGATATCTAGAAAAACAATGTCAAATTGCTCTGAAGCTTGGAGCAGCTCTTTTCCACTGTGAAATTGGCGTATTTGAACGGGCGCGTTCAGTTCTTCTAACGCTAATTTTATTTTTCCGGCTATCTGGCTGCATTCTAATATTTCATCGTCACACACTGCGATAGAAAGCATAAAGATACCTGCCTTTTCTTTTGATTTTTAATATTATTATCGGCAGGTAGGAGACAAAAATTCTGTTACCTGTAAGAAATGGGCGGTTTTATGTTACAACCGAAGAAGATTTCCTTTTTAGAAACAGTTGCGGGATGAATAGAAATATGATAGAATGAAGGCGATAAAATTTCAAAATAAACAGAAAAAATGTAGCTATGTCGTGAATGATAAGAAAATATGAAATAGCAGTTCAAAAGGTTTCGTGAGTCAGACAGGCCTGTGCAATATGACAGGCTTGTATTCTGTTTGTGTGAATAAAGAAAAGAAGAAAAGAAGAAAAGGAGAGGTTTCAATGAATTTGCTGGATGAATTAAGAGAGTTGGGAGTAAGTGTAGATGAGGGTGTAAAGCGTTTGGGAGGAAATACGGCTATTTATAAAAAGATGCTTTGCTCATCCTTTGTGAAGATGATGAAAGGGTATGTGGTGGAACCTGATTTTGACAATGAGAATTATCAGGATGTGATAGAAAAGGCCCATGCGATCAAGGGAGCTGCTGGTAATTTGTCTGTGACGCCTCTCTATGAGGCTTATGGAGAAGTTGTGAATTTGCTGCGTAATGGGCAGCCAGAGCAGGCGAGAGAGGTTCTTATAAAAGCGATTCCTGTCCAGGAACAGATTATGGGTGTGCTAGAGAAATATACGGAAAAGAAATGATGAAGCCCTGTTAGATGTGTTTCTGCCAGTTCTTGTTGATTTTGATAATTGCGGAGTGATTTTCAGTTGAAAATGTCCTTGTATATGGCAGAATACATAGTATGGAGGATGGAATGGAGAAGAATGTTAAGAAATTTTTGAGAAATAGTTTTGTCTCCGTAATCAGTATATGTATTGTTGTATTTATTGCTTTGGTTTTGATTATGGGCAAAAGGACAGAAAGAACTATTGATGAAATCAGTGAAATTTATATGTCTGAGATGAATATTCAGCTAAGTCAAAAGTTTACGACAGTAATCAATCTGCGGCTGAGTCAGGTGGAGGGAATCATCAAGCGTACCCCTCCGGAAGGAGCGGTGTATGGAGAAGAACTTATGGAAGACCTTGCCCTTGGCGGTGAAGTGAGGGAATTTTCTTTTCTGGGATTGTGCAAAGAAGATGGAACCATAGAGACAATTTATGGCGATGAAGTGAGTGTTTCCACAGAGAATATAGTGGAGATTTTACAATCTTATGGAAGTATTGTGGCAACAGGAATGAGTGAAAAGGAAGAGCGACTGCTCCTTTTGGGAAAGGAAGCAGTCTATCCGATGGAAGATGGCGGGGAAAGTGTTGCGCTGGTTGCAGGAGTTCCCATGGACTATCTGAAAAAAGCCCTTTTTTTAGATGTGGATGATACGCTGATTTATACCCATATCATTGACAGCCAGGGGGATTTTGTAATCAGAAGCGGCGATGCATTCCGGGAAAGCTACTATGAGCGTATTTTGGCAGAGATGCAGCATGAGGGAGAAGGCGGAGCTAAAGAGTATGTGTCAGAGCTAAAAGAGGCCATTGAGAATGGGCAGATCTATTCCAAGATGATTACCCTCAATGGGGAAAAGCGGTATACATATTGTACGCCCATTGATAAGGATTTGGATTGGTATCTTATTACGGTGATGCAGCAGGATGCTATGGAAGAGCCCATTAGTAACCTGGATATCCAACGTGTCGGGATTATGATTATTTCTTCTCTTATGATTTTGGTGGCTATGTCTGTGGTGTTTTTTAAGTATTTTAAATTTTCTGTTCAGCAGATGGATAGACTATACGAGGCGCAGCAGACTGCAATTCGTTCAGATAAAGCGAAAAGTGAGTTTCTTTCCAGCATGAGCCATGATATCAGAACTCCTATGAATGCTATTATTGGAATGACGGAGATTGCATTGAAAAATATTGATGATCCTGACCGTCTGGTGGATTGTCTTGGGAAGGTGAAGTTATCCAGTAAGCATTTGTTGGGACTGATCAATGATGTTTTGGATATGTCCAAAATTGAAAGTGGGAAGATGACCCTGAATATGAATCAGATGTCCCTAAAGGAAACAATGGATGATATTGTAAATATTATGCAGCCTCAGGTAAAAGCGAAGAATCAATTTTTTGATATTTTTATTCAATCAATCAAAAGTGAAAATGTTTTTTGCGATTCCGTACGTTTGAACCAGGTGCTTTTGAACCTTCTTTCCAATGCAGGCAAATTCACACCCGAAGGAGGAAGGATTGATGTACGTTTGTATCAGGAGGATTCGCCCCAAGGAGAAGAGTATGTACGAACCCACTTTATTGTGGAGGATAATGGAATTGGAATGTCGGAGGAATTTCAGAGGAAAATATTTGACAGCTTTGAGCGGGAAGATACTGATCAGGTAACAAAGATTATGGGGACCGGCCTGGGTATGTCCATTACCAAAGCAATTGTAGACCTTATGAAAGGCTCTATTGAATTGGAGAGTGAACAGGGCAAAGGCAGCAAGTTCCACATTACCTTAGATTTGAAGAAGTCGGATGTCGATGAAAGAGATATGATGCTTCCTCATTGGGATGTTCTTGTGGTGGATGACAATGAACAGTTATGTACCAGCGCAGTTTCTAATCTCCAGGAGCTGGGAGTTCACACAGAGTGGTCTTTGGATGGCAGGCAGGCAGTGCGCATGATTGGCGACAGGCATTTGCAGAATAATGATTATGATTTTGTATTGGTGGATTGGAAAATGCCCAATATGAATGGAATTGAAGTGGTCCGTGAGATGCGCAATGTCACAGATGGAAACAAGATACCAGCGTTTTTGATTTCTGCTTATGACTGGAGTGAACTGGAGGATGAAGTGGATGCTTCTGAGATTGAAGGATTTATTTCCAAACCATTGTTTAAATCCACTTTATATTTGTATTTGAAAAAATATATGGAAGGGGTCTCAGAAGAAGAGGAAGCAGAGGAAGAGGAAATAGATTTTGAAGGGAAGCATGTACTTCTTGCAGAGGATATTGATGTAAACTGGGAATTTATCAGTGAGATTCTATCTTCGGTTGGCTTAATCCTAGATCGTGCTGAGAATGGAAAAGAGTGTCTTGAGATGTTTGAAGCCTCTGACATTGGATTTTATGATGCAATCCTTATGGATATCCGTATGCCAGTTATGAATGGGTATGACGCAACGGTTGCAATCCGCGCCTTGGAACGTTCCGATAATGGATTGCCAATTATTGCGATGACGGCAGATGCATTTTCTGATGACGCTCAGCATTGCTTGGAAGTGGGAATGAATGCTCATATTGCAAAACCGATTGATTTGAAAGAATGTATGCGTACCTTGCAAACATATCTTTCTCAAACGTAACTAACATAGATATGTGAAATTTGGCTGTCACGCCGGTGATTGTAAATCATAGGTGTGACAGTTATTTTATCTTATAGGAAATGCCTTGCCACGCTAAAGCGTGAAAGTCTCTTTCCTATAAGACAAAAAATAATATGCGCACTCGCACAAGAGGTAAAATATTGCTTCGCAATTGTGCTCGGCGCAGCAAAGTGTCCAAGCCCCTCATGAGTGAGGGGTAGGGGAGCTGAAGTGGGCTTGCCCACTTTGTTCTTACTCCGGCGGACTTGCCCACTTTGTTGTTGTACTGCGGCGAGCAAAAACATCCCCCCAGGAGGCTTCCCTCCTTTCTTTTTGGTATGATAAAATACCTATGATAAATGTTACGATATAGCAGGAAAAGAGGAAAAAATGAAAAAGAAAATACTGGGTATATTGTGTTGTTTTATTCTCGTAACAGGAGGTATTCTATCTGGATGCGGCTTCCAAAAGAATGGTGAAAATGATTCTGGCGGTCAAGGGAAAGATTCTTCGGATCGTATTGTCTGTTATGTGGGCCATGGATTTTGGGATGGTTCCTTAGACCCGGTCAAAGGCGGTTTTTCCTATGGGTATGATTTTATCAATAACGGACTGGTACGCGTCAATTCCCAGTCAGAATACGAAGGAGACTTAGCCAAAAGCTGGGAAGTTTCGAAGGATTCTTTGGTGTATACGTATCAATTAAAAGAGGGGATTCAATTCCAGGATGGTTCTCTATTTACGGCTGAGGATGTTGTGTTTACATATGAGACGGTAATGGCGAATCAGGGGCAGAATGGGGAAGTTGATCTTTCTAAATTGGAAAAGGTTGAGGTTGTGGATGAATATACCGTAAGGTTTACTTTAAAAGAGCCCTTTTCTCCGTTTTTGGACACCACAGCCCAGCTTGGGATTGTGCCAAGTGATGGATATGACAGTACGGTGTTTGATCAGATGCCCGTAGGGACAGGTCCCTGGAAGGTGATTCAGTATGATACAGAACAACAGTTGATTGTGGAAGCCAATGAAGATTATTTTGAAGGAGCGCCGAAAATCAAGCGTGTCACCTTTGTGGATATGGATAATGAAGCAGCCTTTTCCAATGCCAAGTCAGGCCAATTGGATGTGGTTATGGTGCAGCCTTCCTATGCAGTAGAGATGTTGGAAGGCATGCGTGTGGAAAAGCTGGAAACCATGGATGTGAGAAGCATCAGTCTTCCCTGTAGAGAGCCAGGAACTTTTACCAATGAAAAAGGGGAAACAGTGGAGGTTGGTAATCCTGTAACTTCAGATGCTTCTGTACGCAAGGCGTTAGCCATTGGAGTGAATCGGCAAGAGGTGATTGACCATGCATTTAGCGGAGTAGGCCGTCCGGCTTGTGGCTGGACAGATAATCTAGTCTGGGGAAATACGTTAGAATTTCAGGATGCTAAGGAAGAGGAAGCTGGAAAATTATTGGATGAAAATGGATGGGTGGATCAAGATGGTGATGGGATCCGTGAAAAAAATGGTGTGAAATGTGCTTTTGAGGTATACACACCCTCGGATGAACAGGATCGTTATCTGCTGGCGATGGCAGTGGCAGAAAATGTGAAGGATTTAGGAATTTCTATAGAAGTAAAGCAGACCACTTGGGATGAAATTGCAGAAAAATCTTATACTCAGGGAGTCGTATGGGGATTTGGGCAGTATAGTCCTATGGTTATTGATAATCAATACCAGTCCAGCCATTTTACAGTACAAGCCTACAGCAATCCAAGTGGATACGAGAATCAAAAGGTAGATGATTTAATCGCAGAGGCTATCTCGGCCAATCATCATAAGGATGCCCTTGCAGCATGGAAAGAGGTTCAGACAGCTTATATGGAGGACTATCCCTATCTGTACCTTGTGAATGTGGAACACTGTTATTTTGTTAGTGACAGACTGGATATCTCAATAGATACTCAGATTCCTCATCCCCATGGACATGGGATTCCAATTATCTGTAATATGAAGGATTGGAAGATAAAGGAGTAGAGATGAAAAGATTTTTTGGAATAATTCTGCGTATGATAAGCCTTTTAGCAGCCATAAGTATTCTTTCCTTTTGGTTGGTGACGAATGCGCCTATTGACCCATTGACGGCATATATTGGGACAAATTCAACGATTTCCGGGGAGGCAAAGGAAGAAATTGCAGAATATTGGGGATTGAACGATCCACCCTTCGAACGGTTTTTGACCTGGGCAAGAAATACCTTAAGGGGTGATTTGGGAGACTCTATTGTCTATAAACAGCCAGTGATGACTGTGATTAAGGAAAGGTTTCAGTATTCCCTGGTATTGCTTTTGATTGCCTGGGTATGTTCTGGAATTCTTGGGTTTTGTTTGGGTATGGTAGCGGCAGTTTTTCAGGGAAGTCTGTTGGATAAAATCATAAAAATGATTTGTCTGATGTTCCAGTCCTCACCAACTTTTTGGGTGGGGCTGCTTATGCTTAGCATTTTTGCAGTAAATTTGGGCTGGTTTCCCATCGGCCTGGCGGCGCCTATGGGAAAGCTTGCCTCAGAGGTTACGGTGGGAGAGCGGATTCACCATTTGATTCTGCCTTCTATCACATTAAGTATTCTTGGAATTGGAAAGATTACTTTGTATACCAGACAGAAGCTGTTGGAAATTTTTGAGAGTGAATTTATTTTATATGCAAGAGCAAGAGGCGAAAGTACCTGGCAGATGGTAAGAAGGCATGGGATAAAAAACATAGCGCTTCCGGCAGTCACGGTACAGTTTGCTTCTTTTAGTGAACTGTTTGGTGGGATTGCCTTGGCTGAGACAGTATTTTCTTATCCAGGAATTGGAAGTGCAGTAACTGCGGCGGGGCTTGGCGGAGACGTGCCTTTATTGCTTGGGATTGCCCTTTTCAGTGCAGTCTTTGTATTTGTAGGGAATTTAATTGGGAATATTTTATATGGAGTGATAGACCCAAGAATCAGGGAGGGCATTTCTCATGAGTAAACAGATATGGGGGCTTTGGAGCCGGAAAAAAGAAAGGGACGGTTTCTGGAACCAGAGAAGAAAAACCTTCTTTTGGATTTGGCTTGCAGTGGTGTATGTCATGCTTATTTTGTTAGATGGATGGGGGATGCCCCCAGAAAATTATGGGGTAGATTATGGCGCAAAATTTATAGCTCCCTGTTTTTCACATCCCTTTGGTACGGATTACATGGGAAGGGATATGTTTTTTCGAAGTATCAAAGGGTTGTCGAATAGTATTGTCATTGGCGTGATAGCTTCAGCCGTTAGCTCTTTGTTTGCATTGGCGCTGGGGGTGGCTGCTGCTGTGAGAGGTGGAATCATAGATCGGTTTGTCAATTGGTGTGTGGACCTGTGTATGGGGATTCCCCATTTGATGCTGTTAATTTTGATTTCCTTTATGATGGGCAGAGGAGGGAAGGGCGTTATGATAGCAGTGGCCTTAACCCATTGGCCGGAATTGACCCGGCTGGTGCGAGGGGAAGTACTCCAAATTCGCTCAGCCCAATATGTGCAGGCTTCTTACCGCATGGGAAAATCCTGGTTGGAGATTACCTGGCAGCATATGATTCCACAAGTGTTGCCCATTTATCTGATTGGAGTGGTACTGCTGTTTCCCCATGCCATTATGCATGAGGCGGCCATTACCTTTCTGGGCTTCGGATTTTCACCAGAAACCCCAGCAATTGGTGTGATTTTGTCAGAATCTATGAATCATATTGCCACTGGAAAATGGTGGATGGCAGTATTTCCTGGGCTTTTGCTTTTGGCGGCGGTGATGCTTTTTGACGGGGCAGGAGAAAATCTTAAACGGTTAATGAATCCCAACAGCGGAAATGAATAGGAGGCGTAAAAAATGCAAGATCAAGAACAACAACCAGTGCTTTTGGTGGAGAATCTGAGTATTTCTTTTGATATGTATCGTCAAGGGATGGAGAAACATACAGTAGAAATGGTACATAAGCTTTCTCTTACGGTAAATGCTGGGGAAATTGTGGCGGTCGTGGGAGCCAGCGGTTCGGGGAAAAGTCTGCTGGCTCATGCAATTCTAGGAATATTGCCAAAGAATTCCAGGGTGGAAGGAACGATGAAATTTTGCGGTAACAATTTGGACGAAGCTCTGATCAAAAAGCTGCGGGGACGGGATATTTCTTTCATTCCCCAGTCAGTAGAATATTTGGACCCATTGATGAAGGTGGGTAAGCAGGTGATTGGCGCCGGAAGCCGTAAGGAGCGGAAATTGCGTCAGGAAAAGATGAGGCAGCTTTTTGTACGGTATCAATTAGAGGAATCTGTGGCAAAGCTGTATCCATACCAATTATCTGGCGGCATGGCAAGGCGTGTATTGATTTCTGGCGGAGTCATGAATGAGGCGAAGCTGATTGTGGCGGATGAGCCCACTCCAGGGCTTCAGGAGGAGCTTGCAAGGGAAACCATGAAAAATTTCCGCGAGCTTGCAGGAGAAGGCTGCGGAGTATTGGTGATTACCCATGACGTAGATTTGGCTTTACAGATGGCAGACCGGATTGCTGTTTTTTATGAAGGAAGTGTTGTTGAGGCTGCGCCAGCGGAAGCTTTTAGCGGTGATGGGAAGAGGCTTTATCATCCGTATAGCAAGGCTTTCTTGCGGGCATTGCCTCAAAATGATTTTTTTTAATGATACAAATTTATGGTGGAAAATAAATGTAGGTCCAGGGAGGTGTATGTATGCAGTATGAAAAGACAAGCATCCTATTAGAAGCTAAGAATATCAGTTTTCGGTATCGGAAAGATACTCCCTGGGTGCTAAAGAATATCAATTTTACGGTGAAAGCTGGAGAACGGGTAGCATTGGTGGGACCTTCTGGCTCTGGGAAAAGTACCTTGGCAAAAATTTTGGCAGGGTATGAGACGCCGATACAGGGGGAGGTAGTTTGGAACGGGGGAGCTTTGAAGAAAAAGGGATATTGCCCCATTCAGTTGATTGGACAGCATCCAGAGAAAGCAGTGAATCCTCGGTGGAGAATGGGAAAAATTTTGCGGGAATGCTGGGAACCAGAGGAAGAGCTCTTACAAAAAATGGGTATAGATCCATCATGGATGACACGATGGCCCATTGAATTATCTGGTGGGGAGCTGCAGCGTTTTTGTATCGCCCGGGTTTTGGGACCTGAGACTAAGTTCTTGATTTGTGATGAAATTAGTACGATGCTGGATGTGATTACCCAGGCACAGATTTGGCAGGTGGTGTTGGAGCACACAAAAAAATGCGGAATGGGACTGCTTGTGATTACCCATAATCTTGCGTTGGCAAAACGGATTTGTACCAGGATTGTAGAATTCTCAGAGCTTAATCAATTGGAATTATGAGAGAACAAAGTGAGAATTGCTATTTTTATCTTATCGGAAATATTTCTGATAAGATAAAAAAGAATCCCGCATTAAGCGAGATTCTTTCTACGTGCGTGAGAAGATTCGAACTCCCGACACCTTGGTCCGTAGCCAAGTGCTCTATCCAGCTGAGCTACACACACATAACAAATGTTCATTTGGAACGTTTATTATCTTACTCCAGATTCCTACATTTGTCAATAGGGTTTTTGAAAAAAATTTGGGAAATATGGTGAAAAAAATATCATAGTGTGATAGAATAACAAATAGTCGATAAAATATTGGTGGATATACAGGTAGGAGAACTTTCATGACAAAACAGGAATTTTTACATGAATTGCAGGTTGCGCTGCAAGGGGAGATTGACCAGGCGGCGGTAAATGAAAACATAAGATTTTATGATAATTATATCATGGAAGAATCAAGAAAGGGAAAAACGGAAGAGGAAGTGACAGCTCAGCTTGGAAGTCCCAGGCTGATTGCAAAGACATTGATTGACACTTCTGAGAAGATTGCGTCTTCCCAGGGACAGTATTATTCTGGAGATTATGGCTCAGATACAGGAAGAGGGTTCCAAGCGGATTATTCTGAGCAGAATGGATGGGATGTACGTTTTGGCGGATTAAAATTAAACAGTTGGTATGGAAAATTGCTGTTGATTATGATAGCAGTTCTTTTGATTGTAATTGTAGCCAATGTGGTAGCATTTCTGTTACCTATTCTGGTGCCGATTATATTATTATTGTTGTTATATTCTTTGATTTTTGGAAATAGACGGTAAGTGGGCAGGAGGAACAGATGGAAACAGTAAAAGTAAGCAAAGGAAGAAATTTTCTAAAAAAGGGAGACAAAATCAAAGGTTTATTTATTATTTTGCAGGGAAGTGTACGGGCGGTTTCGGAAAATGACGAGTACAATATGGAACCGGGAAGTATCATTGGGTTGCCTGAGAGTCTTTCTGGAAGCTACGGATACGATTACGTAGCGAATGCAGACTGTGTGTTTTATGCTTTTCCGTACCGGACTGTGGAAGATTATAAGAAAATATTTACAGAAGAGGAAAAGTATGTGGCGGTATTTGCCATGGGAGCTATGCACCAGGCAAATATGCTGATACGGAGATATTCTATATTTTATAAAAAGGCACAAGAATATGATAAATTTTTTACAGGGAGCTATGAGGCTTACCAGAAATTTTGCGACGAGTATAAGCTGCCGGAAAAATCCCATCCAGGTATTGCCTCCTTTGGAACAGTGGCGATGGGTGGAAAGATAGAGCCCTGGGTTTTGGAATATTATGAGAAGATGTCTGGATTGTCTTTAAAAGTCATGGACCAGCAGCTGGCCAGGGATTATGTTCTTGGAATTGGGGCGATTTCCAATGCAGTCTGCTGGATGGGGAAATCTATGGAATTAATTGCCATATGGAAGGGATATCTGAAAGAAAATAAAGATATGCTGTTATCCAAGAGCCCGGACAGTCTTTTTTCCATGTATTTTGAATTGGCGAAAAAGGCGGCTTTTACAGGAGCAGACATTACACCAGTGCGTCAAAAAATTTCGGAGCTGATGGATTTTGCGAAAAAAAGTGGTTTCTATTCCGAACAGTTGATGCAGACTGTTTTTGCAGAGTATGAAGGTTATGATTTCAGCCGGGTGATGCAGGCAGAGAGCGACGATTCCCAGCAAGAGCAGACAGAGCCATATGAAGAGGGAATTGATTATCTGGGGCAGATTCTGGAATATTCTGGATATGAAGAGAAGAAGGCTAAAAGCTTTGTGGCTGCGTTACAGGAATACAAGAACCTTCCTGATATTCTGGCTACGACAGATGACGTGCGTAAGCTGCGTCGGAAGCTGACAGATGATTTTTATGAGATTTACGAATTGGCATTTTTCCATTCTCTGGAGATGAGCTATATGCCTACTTCCGTGAAAATGTTTTTGAATTTCGGTTTCATGGATGAGGAGATGGTAGGAAAGGAAAATACCCGCAGCCTGTTTGAATTAGCTGGAAGGATGAATCGATGCAAGGCGGATAATGTTTTTACCATATATCAATGGCTGTTGAGTGTTTACCAGGGGAAAAATGAACCTTCCAGAAATGAATTTGATATGGATTATACTGGCTATCTGAATGAGCAGAAGAAAACTGGAAAGATTACAGCAGCCCAGGTTCCCATTCTGGCCAAGGATAATCGTTCTAAGCTACAATTTGAGATACAGAATATGTTTGTTTCCACAAACCGTGCTACATATGGAAAAATATCCACCTTTTGTCCCATTTTGTACAAAGACGATATTATTGGCGCTCCTGAGAATATGTTGGTCTCCGCAGAGAAGGCAAACAATGCTTTGAATGAGATACGTAACATTGATTTCTCTTTGTTTTATCGTGAAGTGGGATTCTCAGACCCAGAACATGAGGTAAATATGGAAATGATACAAAAAGAAGTGATTCCATATATCATTCTCATGCCAAATGCTGGAAGTAAGGCAATGATGTGGCAGGAAACTGCCGGAATTAAAAAGGATACCCAGGCTAGAGTGATTTTCCCCATCCTTACGGTTACAGATGTGGGTGAGATGATGGTGGAAGTATGCGGCCGGTTCCGTTGGGAAATGTGCCGGAAAATCCAAGGGGTTCGTTGGAATGATGTAACAGAGGCTTCTTTGACATCTGAGTACAGTGATTATATCCAGTACTATAGGAAGAATCATGATTTGTCCGCGGACGCCAAGGAAAAGGTGAAAAATGCCCTTTATAAATCTAAGAATAATTATCGTGAGGTATTTGTAAAGGATTATCAGAGCTGGATTCGCTATGAATCTAAGGGAAGCTTCCGTTTGAATAAGGTGGCAAGGGATATTATTTTCCGGTATTGTCCCTTCAACAAAAAGATTCGGGCAGATCTTAAGGCAAATCCTATGTATCGGGAAATGTTTGAAAAATATGAGATTTTAAAGGATCGCAAGGCCCGCCATATGCTGCTTTGGTATGACCGCTATCAGAAAAAGGGTGGCGTGATTACGGAAGAATTACAAGCGAATAAAGATTTTTATAATATGTAAGCAGGTGACTTGGCAATTCATATGCTGTAAGATTTACCCAGCCCCTTGGGGCGGAAAGAACAAGATAGGTCATGGGGGCTGTCGCACTAACAAGTAACTATATTAGTGCGACAGCCCCTATTTGACACCCTAAAATAAATAAAATGAGAAGAGACCAGCGGGGGAGCCACTGGTCTCTTCTATGAGGGGAGTATAAATAATTAATAAGGGGTATAACTTATAAAAAGAATTTCTGAAGGTGAAATCCTTCTTACAAAAACTATTATAATATAGGTTGTCGAAAAAAGCAAGAAGAAAATGAAAAAAATCGAAAAAAATTTATGAATAAAAAATATGTCTTTGCAGATACTATGAAAGCATTAAAGATTTAGGAGGAAAAAATAATGGCTAAAAACAGTGATATGCAGAACAAAAGCACAAACGGAACCAATGTATCTGGAAATATGAAGAATGCTTCTTCTCAGAACACCACAGGAAATACAAGTTCTCAGAATAGCGCAAAGAATTCTTCTTCTCAGAACAAGTCTAGCAATAAGGCAAGCAATGCCAGCGGTTCTAACTGCCACGACTCATACGAAAGATAGATGGTACGAAGAAAAGAAAACTGCATAATATAGTAGTGTAGAAACAGATTATCAGAAAGTATTCTTCTGGTAATCTGTTTTGTATTTCCTGGTAGTTCGTTCCAAAAACCCTTGTACAAAGTTTTGAGAACGGGATACTGGTTAAGGGGTGAGAGTATGGAATTTCAGACAGTTGGTATTCGGCAATTCAATGAATACCGTAAACATCCCGATACATGGGTGATAGATTTGCGCAGCAAAGAGGAATTTGAGGAAGTTCATGTGGAGGGAGCTAGGAACATACCTTATGAGGAGTTAAATATGTTTCGAAAGTATCTTCCAAAAGATAAATTGTACCTTTTGTATTGTGACAGAGGCTCCAGCAGCCTGATGGCAGCAAAAGAATTAAGTCGGGATGGTTACCGGACAGCAACATTAGTTGGCGGCATTCAGGTTGTATTGCAAAAATGATAAAATGATTGACAGCCGGAAGGGGAAAAGATAATATAGACTTAGAACCTTCCGGCAAAACAGACGATTGGGAGAATAATGATGAAGCGATATGAATTGATTGCCCCCTGCCATTTTGGGTTAGAGGCGGTTTTAAAAAAAGAAATATATGATCTTGGTTATGAAATCACCAAGGTAGAGGATGGAAGAGTAACCTTTGAAGGAGATGAGGAAGCAATCTGCCGCGCAAATATTTTTTTGCGGACAGCGGAGCGGGTGCTTCTAAAGGCAGGCCAGTTTCATGCGGAGACATTTGAAGAGCTGTTTCAGGGAATCCGCAATATACCATGGGAAGCGTATATTCCAGAAGATGGAAAATTCTGGGTTGCCAAAGCGTCCTCGATTAAAAGTAAATTGTTCAGCCCTTCAGATATTCAGTCTGTGGTTAAAAAGGCAATGGTAGAGCGGCTGAAGCAAAAGTATCATACCAATTGGTTTCAGGAATCCGGTGCAGAATATCCGCTGCGCTTGTTTTTGATGAAAGATGAGGTAGTGGCAGGTATTGATACTTCGGGAAATTCTTTGCACAAACGAGGATATCGTCGGTTGACCAGTAAAGCTCCTGTTACGGAGACATTGGCAGCGGCATTGCTTATGCTGACACCCTGGAAGGGAGACCGGATTCTGGTAGACCCTTTTTGCGGGAGTGGGACGTTTCCCATAGAGGCCGCTATGATGGCAGCCAATATTGCACCAGGCATGGATCGTGAATTTCAGGCAGAAAAATGGACAAACCTGATAGAACGTAAGCTATGGCAGGAAGGGATAGAGGAAGCTGGCGATTTGATTCATCGGGAAATTGTAACTGATATTCAGGGATACGATATTGACGGTGAGATTGTAAAGGCGGCCAGGGAAAATGCCAGATTAGCAGGTGTGGATCATTTGATTCATTTTCAGCAGCGTCCAGTCAGCGAATTGAGCCATCCAAAAAAATACGGATTTCTTATTAGTAATCCTCCTTATGGAGAACGTATGGAAGAAAAGGAAGCCCTTGGAGGATTGTATACAGAGATTGGGGAAGCCATGGGGCGGCTGGATAGCTGGTCAACCTACCTGCTTACCAGTTATGAGGATGCGGAAAAATATATTGGGAGGAAGGCAGATAAAAATCGTAAAATTTATAATGGAATGTTAAAAACATATTTTTATCAGTTTCTGGGGCCAAAGCCTCCCAAGCGGAACCGGCAGAAGGCAGAGGTAGATGAGTGAAACAATCAAGAAGATACATAATTATGGCAGTTGTCCTTTTGCTTGTAGTCATAGTAAAATTTTCCAATCATGATGGAAAGAATGGGAAAGTGGAAAGCTTTCGTGGAGCCAGACTAGAAGAAAACATATGGAATCCATTGATTGCAGCCAGCGTCAATGAAAAAAACCTTACTTTAACAGTGGATAACCGGGAATTGACCAACAAGGAAGATGGCATTTATATGGATAAGAATCTGAATATTATGGTGCCATTTTCTATTTTGAGCGACAGCTTTCAGTGTAGCGCCCATTTATATGAAAAGAAAAAACTTGTGTTAGAAAAGCATTCGGATGTGGTTTCCTTCCAATTGGAAGAAGATACTGTGGAGGTGAATCATAAAAAGGAAAACATTACCGCTCCTATGGTACAGATGGATGGAGAATACTATGTATCAGCCAAGATCGTTGCGGAAAAGCTGAATTTTAATTATAATTGGAACATTGCAGAAAATATGGCGATTGCTATTAATAGTGCAGAGGACAGTATTTTTCCCCTCAAATATGATTTAAGGGATAGGCAGAGGGCGCCACACGTGAAAAATCAGGGGCCTTATGGAACCTGTTGGGCTTTCGCCGCCCTTTCTGCTTTGGAATCCATTTTGCTTCCAGAAGAAGCCTGTGAGTTTTCACCGGATCATATGACACTGCAGAATGGATTTGCCCGAAAGCAGATGGAGGGCGGAGAGTACACCATGGGAATGGCATACCTTGCCGCCTGGCAGGGACCGGTTTATGAAAAGGATGATCCCTATGGGGATGGGAAGTCAGAAGAGAATTTGCAGCCAGTAAAGCATATACAGGAGATGCAGCTTCTAGATGGAAAGGATTTTGAAAAAATTAAGGAGTCGGTATTCCGGTATGGTGGAGTACAGACTGCTATTTATAGTGCATTACAGAATTCCGCGGCCTATTCTCCTTATTATAATAGCAAGGAGCATGCGTACTGCTATGTAGGAGCGGAAAAACCTAATCACGAAATTCTAATTATTGGTTGGGATGATACTTATCCGAAAGAAAATTTCAATCTTGAGGTGGAGGATGACGGGGCTTTTCTCTGTCAGAATAGCTGGGGAGAAGAGTTTGGCGATGATGGAGTTTTTTATGTGTCTTATTACGATGTAAATATAGGGCTTCACAGTGTGATTTATACAGGAATAGAGGAAACCGATAATTATTCCCAGATTTATCAGAGCGATTTGTGTGGCTGGGTGGGACAATTGGGATATGACAAGGAAAGCCTGTATGGAGCAAATGTATATACTGCTCAGTCAGAAGAGGTTTTAAAGGCAGCAGGATTTTATGCCACTGGAAAGGAAACCTCCTATGAATTATATGTTGTGAAGGATTTTGAAAATACAGATTCTTTCGAAAAGCGTATTAAGGTGGCAGAGGGAAGTCTTGCAAATGCTGGATATTATACAATAGATTTTGAAAAAGAATGTCAGGTGAGAGAAGGAGAAAGGTATGCAGTTCTTCTTTATATTACCACCCCAGGCTCTGTACACCCAATGGCAGTTGAGTATGCGGCAGATGATTTGACGGATCACGTGGATCTTACAGATGGAGAGGGTTATATCAGCCCCAATGGAAAGAAGTGGGAAAGTGCAGAAAAGGATCAGAAGTGTAATCTGTGTTTGAAGGTTTACAGTGATAAAGAAACAGGGAAGAGGTAATAAAAAATATGGAAGAGAGAATACTGAAAATGTCATCCGTTATTCTTGCAGGAATGATAACGGCAGCCCTTGTGGTTTTAAGCCAGTTTTCAGTGGTAAATAGAAAGGAAGCAAAGCGTGAGCAGATGTCAGATCTTCAGATGCTTGCTTTTTATACGGAACAGGCGGAAAAAAAAGAGGATATTACCTTCCGTCAGCAGCTTCGGTTAGAGCTTCCGCCAGATATGACGGAAGATGAAGTTATCATTAAAAATGATTATGTGAAACAGTTGGTTACCATTCAGATTCCAGGAGTGGAAAAAGATTATTTCAGCAAGCATCCTTTGTTAGGAAGAAGTGATTCTATCGATGACCTGTATATGGAAAAGGGTGTGATAGAAATCACATTGGATGCAGTTTATGAAGTAAAAAGTGCAGTGGAAGAGGGATATCTGTATGTGGATTTTTTAACCCCCCAGCAGGTGTATGATAAAGTGATTGTGATTGACGCAGGACATGGGGGTGGCGCGCCAGGGGCGATTAAGCAAGGGATTATGGAAAAAGATATCAACCTAGCGATTGTGCTTCAGCTAAAAGAGCTTTTAGAACAATGCGACAGAAATATTGGAGTATATTATACCAGGACAGAGGATATCAATCCCACCTTTGAGCACAGAGCACAGTTAGGTGGAAAGGCAAAAGCCAACCTGTATATCAGCGTTCACAGCAATTCTACTACAGATGGTCAGATGTCTGAATATAACGGTACGGAGGTCATGTATGATGAAACAAAGGATAAGGAAGGGCGAAGCAGCAAACATCTTGCCCAGATTTGTCTGGAAGAGGTAACTGAGCTCACAGGCAGTAAAAATAACGGCTTGACCCATGGAAATGGCATTTATATTATAAGAAATAATGAAGTGCCTGCGGCGTTGATTGAGACAGGATTTATGACAAACCAGACAGAATTAAATAAGCTGGTTTCTTCTGAATATCAAGAATTGATGGCTCAGGGGATTTACAATGCAATTATGAGGGCTTTAGATGAGGGATATTGATTAACTTAGAACAATAGGGCCTAAGTTTGCCGTCAGGCTTTGGGTTGTTATTATTTTGTTACCATACAGTAAGGATGGAGGATACTACTTATGAAAAAGATTATATTTGCCACAGGAAATCAGGATAAAATGAAGGAAATTCGTGAAATTTTATCGGATTCTGAGCTGGAAATTTTATCTATGAAGGAAGCTGGCATTCAGACAGAGGTTGTGGAGGATGGAAAAACCTTTGAAGAAAATGCCTTGGTTAAGGCGAGCGCCATAGCAAGAGAAGTATCGGGCGAGGACTGGGTAGTACTGGCAGACGATTCTGGGCTTGAAGTAGATTATCTGAACAAGGAGCCAGGAATTTATTCTGCAAGGTATATGGGAGAGGATACTTCATATGATATTAAGAACCAGAATATTCTGGAACGTTTGGAAGGAGTGCCAAAAGAGCAGCGGACAGCAAGGTTTGTATGTGCAATTGCAGCCGCTTTTTCCAATGGAGAGACGAAGGTAATAAGGGATACCATAGAAGGATATATTGGGTGGGAGCCAGCAGGAGAGAATGGATTTGGATATGATCCAATTTTTTATGTAGAGGAATACAATTGTTCCACTGCCCAATTGCCAAGAGAAGTGAAAAACAGTTTGAGCCACAGGGGTAAGGCTCTTCGTGCCATGAAAGAGATATTGATGGGAAGATAAGGAATGGGTTATGAAAATATTAATTGTGAGTGATACACATAAAAAACATGATAATTTAGTGAAAATTCTGGAGCGTGAGACAGATATTGACCTTATGATACATTTGGGTGATTCTGAGGGATATGAAGATTACATTGCAGAGTTAGCAGGATGTCCATTGGAGATTGTTTCTGGAAATAATGATTTTTTTTCGGATTTAGACAGGGAAAAGGAGCTGCAGGTTGGGAAATATCATGTACTGATTACCCATGGTCATTACTATTATGTGTCTATGGGGGTGGAAGATTTGAAAAAAGAGGCCATAGGCAGAGGGATGAATGTGGTGATGTTTGGGCATACCCATCGGCCCCTTTTGGATTACAGCAGAGGCGTCGTCACCTTGAATCCTGGGAGTGTTTCGTATCCCCGGCAGGAAGGGAGAAGACCCTCTTATGCAATTATGGAGCTTGATGGGGAAGGAGAAGCACATTTTTTTATTAAGTATCTATAATGAGGGAACATGTATCAGAGCGAGGAGGCAAAAAGCAGAAAATGTATTTGAATCAAGGGACCCAAAAGGGAGAAAATATACCCTAATTCCGTATCTGAAATAGGAGAAAAATAAAAAAGATAAAAAAATGTAAAAAAAAGAGAAAAAAGTTATTGACATTTGGAGAAGTTTCGCATATAATATGACTTGCGTTACAGATGACGCAAGGAAATAACTTCCGGGGTGTGGCTCAGCTTGGCTAGAGCGCCTGGTTTGGGACCAGGAGGTCGCAGGTTCGAATCCTGTCACCCCGATTTAACATGCGGGTGTAGTTCAATGGTAGAACACCAGCCTTCCAAGCTGGATACGTGGGTTCGATTCCCATCACCCGCTTCGTGTGTTCGTAGCTCAGCTGGATAGAGCAACGGCCTTCTAAGCCGTGGGTCGGGGGTTCGAATCCCTTCGAGCACGTTCTGTGGTGGGTATAGCGCAGTTGGTTAGCGCGCCAGATTGTGGCTCTGGAGGCCCAGGGTTCGAATCCCTGTATCCACCTTTCCTAGATTAATGGGTTGTTTGCAGAGCACGAGTACAATTGATGGGCTATCGCCAAGCGGTAAGGCACAGGACTTTGACTCCTGCATTCGCTGGTTCAAATCCAGCTAGCCCAGTTTATATATGGGATATTAGCTCAGTCGGTAGAGCACTTGACTTTTAATCAAGTTGTCCGGGGTTCGAATCCCCGATGTCTCATGAATTAGAAATCCCCATAAGCCAGTAGATTCGTGGTTTTAAGGGGATTTTAAAAATCTTTATTTTCGTGCAGGCGGATGTGGCGGAACTGGCAGACGCGCCAGACTTAGGATCTGGTGGGAGACCGTGCAGGTTCGATTCCTGTCATCCGCATGATATTAGGGTTTCGGAGGGATTCAGGTGTCTTCGAAGCCCTGTTTTTATTCTAATAGGAAAACCCTTGTCACGCTAAAGCGTGAAAGTGTTTTCCTATTAGAATAAAAAAGCTCTTATCGCACTGCGGCGGGCATGAAATCTGTCGCAAAGCGACCCGCCGCAGGCGGAGAATCCCGCAAAGCAGGATTCTTTCTTGTATTTGACATATTTTTTACTTGACACAAAAATTTGGAGAACGTATACTAAAAATAATGAAAAAAAGCAGGGCAGCAACAGGCAGAAATGTTGAAAATGTCGGAAAGAAGGGGGCAGGAATTATGGAGCAGGATGCATTTCAAGTAGAGGATTTCTACCAGCTTGCGGATGTGGCTTTGGAAATTATTATAAGATTTGATGAGACAGGTAAAGTTTTATATGCAAACCGACAAGCTCAGGCAGAGCTTGGATATGGAGAAGAATTGATAAATATCAGTCTTTTTACCCTTTTTCCAGCAGAGCTGCAGCAGGAAGAGGAACAAAAGGATTTTTTAGAGAAGATGGCTTCCATGCGAGAAGGGATGATGTATCGGAAGAATGGAACCTGCTTTCCAGTGCGCATGATGACTGTGGTAGAAGGAAACCGGAACCTGTTGTTTGCAATTAATATTGCAAAACGGATTGAGACAGAACGAAAGCTTGTGCGGATGAAGGAAGAGATGGAAGACACCATTAAGGTAAGAAATGAATTTGTGGCAAATGTTACCCATGAGCTGCGTACTCCAGTCAATGGCATCAAAGGACATGTGACCAATATGTTGGAAGCTGGTGTTAACAGTGAACAAAAGCGTACGCTGGATATCATTACCCGTTGCTGTGAAAATATGTCTGCGATTATCACGAATATTCTGGATTTTTCAAAATTGGAGGCTGGAAGATTTACCCTTGAACAAAAAGAATTTAACTTCTATCAGATGGTAAATCATGCGGTAGAGACCAACATAACGGCAATTAATTCCAAGGGTCTTCATATTATGGTGAATATTGATAAGGCGATTCCTGAATTTTTGATTGGAGATGAGCTGCGCTTGACACAGATTTTGAATAATCTATTGTCTAATGCGGTAAAGTTTACCAGTGTCGGATACATAAATATAGAAGTAACCAAAACGGTACAATTTGATGATGAAATAGAATTATTTTTTGTGGTTTCAGATACAGGGATTGGAATTTCTCAGGAAGAAAAGGATAAATTATTTAAAAGTTTTTCACAGGTAGATGCTTCTATTACCAGAAAATACGGCGGAACTGGATTGGGGCTTGCGATTACCAAGCAGCTGGTGGAGCTGATGAGTGGAAGTATCCATTTGGATAGTGAAAAGGGAAAAGGCAGTAGTTTTTCTTACTCTGTGCGCCTTCATGTAGCACAGGACAAAGACGAAGAAAATAGTATCCGCGGCCAGTTTGAATTTATCAATCAGAACCAGGATATGTCTAAATATGAGAACATTGGAGAAATCTTTCATTTTGGGTCAGCGGAAAATGTGGCAGAGCTCCGCAGTAAGATGGAGAAGTTGATTATTTGCATAGAGGTTGGAGCCTGGGATCGGGCAGAAAGCTTTTCTCATAATATTAAAGAATTGGTGGAGGAAGGCCCACAAGAACTAAAAAAGGCCGCATTCCGTCTGGAGATGAACGTTCGAAAGGAAAAATACGAAAAAGCAGTAGAGCAATATAACAATTTGAAAGAACTATTTGAGGAGAATATTGGAGGAGTGTAGATATGGAAAATATAGAAAAGTCCGGTACGGGGCCACAGATTTTAATTGTAGATGATGTGGATACAAATCTTATGATTCTGGAAAATATTATTCTTCAGATGGGGCATACACCTCGGTGTGCAAGCAGCGCCAATGAAGCTGCAAAATTAATTGCAGAGCAATTGCCGCAGTTGATTCTTTTGGATGTGTTTATGCCAGAAATGGATGGATATGAGTTTTGCGAGAGATTAAAAGAAAATCCAGTTACCAGGGATATTCCTATTATTTTTATTTCAGCGGCAGATTCCAGTGAAGATAAAATGAGGGGCTTTAATCTTGGAGCAGTGGATTACATTGGAAAGCCTTTTGAAGTGACAGAAGTTGTTATGCGGGTAAGGAATCATTTAAAGCTTTATGAGGTGCAGCATGAACTGGAGCTGAGCAATCGGCGTTTGCACAGTGTAATTAGCAGCCAGGCGAAACGGATTGAGGATGAACAGAAAAATATCCTGTATGCCCTTGCTACTCTTGCCCAGGGGAAAGAGCGAAACGGTGGAAATCATCTGGATCATGTGTCATATAATTGTCGGATCTTAGCGCAAAGTCTTCAGTTTAGTCCGGATTTTTCCGAAGAAATATCAGAGAGCTTTATCAATACCATAGAAGTTGCTTCCAGACTTCATGATATTGGAAATATCCAGGCGCCTTGCAATCTTTTATTGGTGGAAAAAACATTGAAGCCAGAGGAAATGGAGGTTGTAAAATCTCACGTAGAGCAAGGGGCAGAAATTTTAGATTGTGTATATGCCAGTATGCCAGAGAATAGTTTTTTACCTATGGCGATTGAAATTGCGCATTATCATCATGCACGGTGGGATGGAAGCGGTTATCCCAAGGATGCCAAAGGGAAGGATATTCCTTTGTCGGCAAGAATTACCACCATATTGGATATTTATGATACGTTGCGGGGAGAAAGGTCTTATAAGAGAGATTATACCCAGGAAGAGAGCTTGAAAATTATGGAAGAAGGCAGAGAAATCATTTTTGATCCTGAGATTTTGGACGTATTTTTCAAGGTGCAAAAGCAGCTCCGCTAGATACTGGAGAAGATGCAACAGAATTGACAAATAAGGGTGAATATAGTACCATAGATGATGTGGAATGGTTATGGTATAATATCGAGAGATATTATACACGGCGAAGTGCGCGTCGGTAACCATACCATACCTATTGGTGACCAAATCATATCACGAAGTGGTTTGTGTATTGGTGACCATAATTCGATAAGAAGTTTTTGTCATAGGAGTAAGGAGTTATGATTACAGAGCAGGAATTTCATCGGATTGTAGTATTTGTAAAGCAGAAATATGGGATAGACCTTGCTGGAAAACAAGTGTTAGTAAATGGAAGAATGGAAAATTATATTCTGCGGAATGGTTATAGCGGATATGATGAGTATATGGCAAAGGTAGAAAAAAATCCCAAAGGGGAGGAAGCCCGGAATTTAATTAATGTTTTAACTACAAACCATACATATTTTATGAGAGAATTTGAGCATATGGATTATCTCAAGCAGATCATACTTCCTCAACTGAAAGCGAAGGAATCTGCGAAAAAGGATATTCGAATCTGGTCTGCAGCTTCTTCTACGGGAGAAGAACCGTATACAATTGCAATGGTGTTAAAAGATTATTTTGGTCTTGATCACAAGCTTTGGGATACCAGGGTGCTTGCTACGGATCTTTCCACGAGAGTGTTGGAGGTTGCCCAGAGAGGTAAGTATTTGAAAGAACAGATAGACCCTTTACCAGAGAGCTGGAAAAGACATTATTTTAAAAGGGTAAGCGCACTTGAGTACCAGGCAACCTCGGAGCTTAAGAAAGAAGTGATTTTCCGACAGTTTAACCTGATGAATCCATTTCCATTTCGTAAGAAATTTCATGTGGTATTCATGCGGAATGTTATGATTTATTTTGATGATGCGACGAAACAGCAGCTTCTTAGGAAGGTTTATGATTATATGGAGCCGGGAGGCTACTTGTTTGTAGGAACGACAGAATCTATTGACAGAAAAGGGAATAAGTTCCAGTATGTGAAGCCATCCATATATCAGAAGTGATAAGTATAGGGATGAGATAAAACCACAATTTGACAGGTGAGACAGAATGGAAATTTTATTTATATAAAAGAAAGCGGGTAAACAGGATGCGTAAGATCAAAGTATTAGTAGTAGATGACTCAATGCTGTTTCGTAATCTGTTGGTACAAAGCCTGAGTGAAGATCCATACATAGAAGTGGTAGCCCAGGCAGGAGATGCTTATGAGGCGCGAGATGCAATTTTGAAGTACCGTCCAGATGTTATGACTCTGGATGTAGAGATGCCCAGGATGGGTGGAATAGAATTTTTACGAAAGCTGTTGCCCCAGTACCCTTTGCCTGTGGTAGTCATCAGTGCAATGGATGAAAAGGTTTTTGACGCTATGGAAGCTGGAGCAGTGGATTTTGTTTGTAAGCCCAGCACCGTAGACCGTAGTAGGGTTAGCGCGTTTTTGCGAAAAGAGCTGGGAACTAAAATAAAGATCGCTTCCACGGTGAAAGTTGGAAGGATGAAACGTGCAGAAACATTTCCAGTGAACAATAAGACGAATTTGAAAAGCAACATAGTAATTGCCATTGGAGCATCTACTGGAGGAACAGAGGCAATCTATGATGTGGTGAAGCAGTTTCGTAAGGACATTCCAGGAGTTGTGATTGTGCAGCATATGCCTCCTGGATTTACCCAGATGTATGCAAACAGGCTGAATAATCAGTGCCAGGTAATGGTGAAGGAAGCCGTTACGGGAGACCGGGTGATGCAAGGCCAGGTGTTGATTGCGCCTGGTGATAAACAGATGCGTCTAGTGAAAGTAAATGGTATGTATCAAGTGGAATGCAAGCATGGAGAAAAGGTCAGTGGGCATTGTCCTTCTGTGGATGTGCTGTTTTCCTCTGTGGCAAAAGCTGCCAAGAAAGATGCTGTGGGTGTGATTTTAACTGGCATGGGCGGCGATGGAGCCAAGGGGCTTTTGGAAATGCGCAATGCCGGGGCAATTACAATTGGCCAGGATGAGGCAAGCTGCGTGGTTTATGGTATGCCAAAAGTTGCTTATGATATTGGAGCTGTTCAATATCAGACGGAACTTTCAAATATAGCAAATAAAGTATACAGCGTTTTAAAAGCAACTTAGAAAGGAGAGCAGAGAGTATGAAGATTTTACTGGCAGAAGATGATTTCGCGAGCCGTAAATTTATGACGAATTATCTGGAAAAATATGGAGAATGTGACATTACTGTAGATGGAGAAGAAGCAGTAGATGCATTTTTAATGGCATTAGAGGATGGGGAACCCTATGACTTGATATGTCTGGATGTAATGATGCCGGTATTGGACGGCTATCAGGCTTTAAAGGCAATCCGCGATATTGAGAAAGAAAGAGGAATTCAAGGAGATAAGGGCGCCAAGATTATTATGACCACAGCCTTAAATGAAGAAAGGAATGTGAAAAAGGCATTTGAAATGGGATGTACGGTTTATTCTGGTAAGCCCATAGATTTGGAAAAGTTTGAAAAAATATTGAAAAAGTTGGAATTAATATGATGACAGCAGGGAAGAACATGAAAAAGGTACAATGGGAAGAAGGGAGGCTAAAAAATGGCAGAGGATTTTAACACAGACAGTATGCTGGATATGTTTTTGTATGAGAGCGATCAGTTGCTTGGAGAACTTCAGAATACTGTGCTGGAGAAAAAAGATGAAGATTGTTTTGATGAAACCTCCATCAACGAAATTTTTCGTGTCATGCATACAATAAAAGGTTCTTCGGGTATTATGATGTATGAAAATATCACGAAGGTGTCCCATAAGCTGGAGGATGTATTTTATTACTTGAGGGAATCTCATCCAGAAAATGTTCCCCATTTGGAATTGGTGGATCATGTGCTTGACGTAGCCGATTTTATTACCGGAGAATTGGATAAGATCAAAGAGGGTGAGACGCCAGATGGAGATGAAACTAAAATTGTAGAGGATATAGACAAATTTTTAAAGAGACTGAAATCAGGTGTTGAGGAAAAAGGTGAGGAATTGCCACCGGAGAATACCTATGTAGCGCCAAGTCAATTTTATATTGCACCTACTGGAAGTGAGAGCAATAAATACTTTAAAGCTTCCATTTATTACAGAAGCGATACGGAAATGTGCAATATCAGAGCATATACTGCCGTATATTCTTTGAAAGAGGTTGTTGAAGACTTGGAATATATGCCAGGTGATATCATTACCAATGAGGACAGTGGGGCAGTGATTTTGGAAGATGGTTTCCATATGCTGATTAAATGCCAGTGCTCGAAGGATGATATTGTAAATGCAATTGGGGACACCTCCGGAATGGACCGGGTGGAGATTAATGATTGTACTCAGCAGGAATTTGAGATGGGCTTTCATGATCATGGACCGGAACATATTGTCATTGAAATGGAGGAAAAAGACAAGGAAGAGGACAACAAGGGCAAGAAGAAAGCGCCGCAGCCTGGTGATTATGTTATTAAGGGGAAAGAAACTGGAAAAGGAAAGAAATTGGCAAAGAGTCAGCCTAAGCCTTCCCACAAGCAGTCTTATATCAGCGTAAACGTGGAAAAGATGGATGCATTGATGGATATGATTGGCGAGCTTGTAATTTCAGAAGCAGTTGTACTCCAAAATCCAGATTTGAAAGTACCAGGGTTAGATTTGACCAATTTCCAGAAGGCTGCTGGACAGCTTGCGAAAATTACCACAGAGCTGCAGGATGTCATTATGTCCATGCGTATGATGCCTTTGACCAATACCTTCCAGAAGATGAATCGTATTGTCTTTGATACATCCAGAAAATTGGGGAAAGACATTGAGCTGGAAGTGATTGGTGAGAATACAGAAGTGGATAAGAATATTATTGAACATATTTCCGATCCGCTGATGCATTTAATCCGCAATTCTGTAGACCATGGAATTGAGGATAAGGAAGATCGTATTGCTGCTGGGAAGAATCCTAGAGGAAAGATTACCTTGGAGGCCAAAAATGAAGGTGGCAAGGTATATATCATCGTGCGGGATGATGGAAAGGGACTGAATAAGCAGGTTCTATATAATAAGGCAAGAAATAATGGTTTGATTGGAAATCGTCCTATGTCTGATTATACAGACAGAGAGATTTACCAGTTTATTACTTATGCAGGCTTTTCTACAAAAGAGCAGGTTACAGAGCTGTCTGGCCGCGGCGTTGGAATGGATGTAGTGGTGAAAAATATCCAGGCCATTGGCGGTAAGCTGGAAATCGACAGTATGGAAGGCGCCGGTTCTGAAATGACCATGAAGATTCCGTTGACATTGGCGATTATCAATGGAATTGTGATGCAGGTGGCTTCCTCTACGTTTGTAATTGAGACAAATGCGGTGAAGGAGTTTGTACGGATCACACGAGAGATGATAGTGAAGGAACCCAATGGAGAAGAATATGTAATGCTTCGTGGTGAGTGCTATCCTTTCATTCGGCTGAATGAATTTTATCATCTTTCTGATAACGTAACAGATATTGAAGATGGTATTGTAGTGTTATTGGAACATGAGAATAAATATGTCAGTGTGTTTATCGACCAGTTGATTGCAGAGCAGGAAATCGTAGTAAAACCTATTCCTTCTTATGTAAAAAGAGTACGGGGAATTTCAGGTTGTACCCAGCTTGGGGATGGAAGCATTGCATTGATTCTGGATATTGCAGGGTTAATTGCTGGACAGGAAAGGAGTTAGGCCATGGCAGAAGAATTGATGGATGTATTGAATGAAGCAGATGAACTGGATGAAGCAGAAGATCTGGGGGAAGATACGCAAAAAGGAAAGTTTATGACCTTCCGAATTGGAGAAAAGTGTTATGGAATTGCAATTAATTATGTAAGTGAGATTATTGGCGCCCAGTCAATTACCCCTGTTCCAGAGGTAGAGGATTATATCAAAGGGCTTATTAATATCAGAGGAAAGATTATACCTGTTATAGATGTTAAGGTACGTTTCCAGGAAGAGCCTTTTGATTATACAGACCGTACTTGCATAATTGTAATTGATGTGAAATCTACAACCGTAGGGCTTATTGTGGAACAAATTGCGGATGTTATCACAGTGGATGAGAAAAGTATTATCCCACCTCCATCGTTAAATCCAAATAGTTATGGAAGAGATAGATATGTATTCGGCCTTGTAAGGGTAGTAGATGAGGTAAAGTTATTGTTAGATCCAGAAAAGCTTATCAGGGATGAGGATCCGACAATGCTCGAATAGGTAATAGGACTGAAATTTTGTAACAGGATGATAACAAGGAGGACAAGAAAAAATGAAAGATATAAAAATGAGGACGCGATTGATCGTTGGATTTGCAATTATCGGATTGTTGATTCTTATTATGGGAATAAGTAGTTATAATGTTCTGGCTTCATCGAATGCAGATACCCTGCAGCAACAGATTATTTTGGCAGTTTTATTGGTGGCAACTTTAGGTTTTTCCGTGTTTTTGTCCGTAAGCATTATCAGAGATATCCGTCTTTCTCTGGAGATTTTGAGCGATGCAGCGAGAGAGATTGCAGAAGGAAATGCAAATATAACATTAAAGAAACTCAGAGATGACGAATTTGGTGAAGTTGTGGATGAATTCCAGAAAATTGTAGATAATATCAAATATCAGGGTGAGATTTCAGAGAAGATTGCATCAGGTGATTTGACTGTTGATGTAAAGCCCAAGAGTACAAAAGACGTTTTGGGCAATGCATTAGAGAACATGGTAAGAGAAAATAACAAAATGCTTTCGGATATCAAGGAGTCTACCATGCAGGTAACGGTAGGCGCGGAGCAGGTTTCAGATGCAAGCCAGGCATTGGCACAGGGAGCAACCCAGCAGGCAAGTGCAACGGAAGAAATTACTGCTTCCATGAATGAGATTGCTGAGCGAACCAAAGTAAATGTGGAACAGATTAACGAAGCCAATGATTTGGTGGAGAATATGGGCAAAGAAGCAATTACGATAAATGATAGTATGTCAGAAATGATGGGCGCGATGACAGATATCAATGAAGCTTCTGAAAATATTTCTAAGATTATTAAAGTAATTGATGATATTGCATTTCAGACCAATATTCTTGCATTGAATGCAGCTGTGGAAGCAGCAAGAGCTGGTATTCATGGAAAAGGCTTTGCAGTTGTAGCAGAAGAGGTAAGGAGTCTTGCTGGGAAAAGCGCTTCTGCAGCCAGTGAAACAGCAGAGATGATTGAAGATTCTATCCATAAGGTAGGTCTTGGTTCCAGACTTGCACAGGAGACGAGTGGGTCCCTGTCAGAGATTATGCATAAGATTGAACAGGTCGTTGAATTGACACATAGTATTGCAGTGGCTTCCAATGATCAGGCGACTGCAGTTACTCAGATTGACCAGGCAATTAACCAGGTATCTCAGGTAACTCAAACGAATTCTGCAACTAGTGAGGAATGTGCAGCAGCCAGTGAAGAGTTGTCCAACCAGGCAGCAACATTGCGTAGCTTAGTAGGAAATTATAAATTAAAGAATAGAGACAGTAGTTTCAGTGGTATATCAGAAACAAACAATTACCATGCACCGGAAGAAAACGAAAAGATTATTTCTCTGGAAGGCGATTTTGGGAAATACTAAAGTATAGAGCAAGAGGCTGTTGCACGAAGGATTTGTGCAACAGCTTTTTATCTTTCTATTGAATATACCTTGTCATGCGAAAGTTTCTTTCCGATAGAAAGATAAAAAGCTCTTATCCCACTGGAGCGAGAAGGTTAAATGGAAAAAGGAGATAAAATGGCACGGAGATTAAGCAGGGTACAGACCATTGCCTTGGGATTTTTATTGATTATTGCAGTAGGGACAATACTTTTGATGCTGCCCTTTGCATCCAGAAATGGAGAGAGCGTAGGATTTTTAAATGCGCTTTTTACTGCCACCAGCAGTACCTGTGTGACGGGACTGGTGGTAGTAGACACATATACCAATTGGACGTTGTTTGGACAGATTGTGATTATTCTTCTCATTCAAATCGGTGGGTTGGGATTTATTTCTATTGGTGTATTTTTCTCCATTTTTCTGAAAAGACGGATTGGTTTAAAGGAGAGAAATCTGATTCAGGAGAGCGTCAATACCTTACAGATTGGAGGAACGGTGCGTCTGGTACAGAAAATTATCTGTTACAGCGTATGGATAGAAGGTCTGGGGGCATTGCTTTTGATGCTCAGGTTTATTCCAAGATTTGGCTGGCTTAAGGGCGTTTGGTATGGGATTTTTCATTCTATTTCTGCTTTCTGCAATGCAGGATTTGATTTGATGGGTCAGTTTGAGCCTTATGGTTCTTTGACCATGTATTATGATGACATTTTGATTAATCTGGTAATTATGACATTGATTATTGTAGGCGGTATTGGGTTTATTGTGTGGGATGACATTACTATGCATAAATGGAAGGTCAAGAAATATATGCTGCATACAAAAATTGTGCTTGTTATGTCATTGGCGCTGATTCTTGGAGGAAGCATTTGTTTCTATCTGTTTGAGAGGAATAATCTATTGGCAGATATGGATATGAAAGGAAAGATACTGGCTTCTATGTTTGGGGCAGTAACGCCCAGGACAGCAGGATTTAATACGGTAGATACTGGGGCTTATACGGAGGGAACAAGGCTTTTGACAGTACTTTTAATGTTTATTGGAGGAAGTCCAGGTTCTACTGCAGGTGGAGTGAAAACTACTACAATGATGGTGATCTTGTTATATATCTGGTCAAATCTCAGGAATAAAAAAGGACTTAATATTTTTGGCAGAAGGCTGGATGAGGATTCTATCAAAAAGGCAAGCACTGTATTTTTCATAAATTTGTTATTGGCATCGGTATCCGCCTTGCTCATGTGTGGGCTGGAAGGTTCCATGCCTATGTCTGACATTTTTATGGAGGTATTTTCAGCCATTGGAACGGTAGGAATTTCCACAGGAATTACAAGGGATGTTACCATGGCATCAAAGTATCTCTTGATTTTTCTTATGTACAGCGGAAGAATTGGAAGTATGTCCTTTGCTTTGTCATTTACAGAGAAAAAGCAGGGTTCATTGGTACAGCTACCCATAGAGCGTATTACAATCGGATAGGAGGAAAAAAGATGAAGTCAATTCTGGTTATTGGAATCGGAAGGTTTGGAAAACATTTGTGTGAAAATTTGGTAGCAAACGGAAATGATGTGATGGCGGTGGACCAGATCGAGGGAAAATTGGAGGATATTCTTCCCATTGTTACCAGCGCTAAAATTGGGGATTGCACCAGAGAGGAGGTACTTAAAAGCTTCGGTGTTCGGAATTTTGATATTTGCTTTGTATGCATCGGAACCAACTTTCAGAGCAGCCTGGAGGTTACCAGTTTGCTGAAGGATTTGGGGGCGCCTTATATTATAAGCAAAGCAACCCGGGATATTCAAGCAAAATTTTTGCTGCGCAATGGAGCAGATGAGGTGGTTTATCCTGACAGAGATATTGCAAAGCGTATTGCTGTCAAGGTGAGCGCAAATCACGTGTATGATTATCTGGAAATGGGAGAATATTCCATCTATGAGATTCAGCCTTTGGAGGAGTGGATAGGAAAATCTATCAAAGAAATGAATTTCCGTGTGAAATATAATGCCAATATTTTGGGTATCAAGCAAAATGGCCATACTAGCTTGATGCCAGATGCAGAGCATATATTTCAGAAGGATGAGCATTTAATGGTCATAGGAGAAAAAGAGGATATTGACCGGATACTAAAAAAGCTATAAAACGCATATTATGAACAAAAGATAAGGGAGAGAATGAATGTTTCCGTATATAGTAGAAGTTGATGGTCGGATTTTGCTGTTGATTCAGGAATTTTTGCGGTTTGAGTGGTTGAATCCGATTGTATTGTTTCTGACCAGCCTGGGGGATGCAGGCGTTATCTGGATACTGCTGGCGGCGATACTTTTATTACAAAAGAAATATCAGAAAACAGGGGTTTCTATGGCTATTTCCCTGTTGATTGGCTTTTTGATAACGAATTTGCTGTTAAAAAACTGGGTGTGCCGCCCAAGACCTTACAATATGATCCCAGAGCTTCATGCCCTGGTGACAGCCCACGATTGGTCATTTCCCTCTGGGCATTCCACCTGCTCTATGGCTGGCGCTGTTTCGATGCTTTTGGGGCTACCAAAAAAAATGGGAGTTCCAGCATTGATTCTGGGGGCGCTTATCTGCTTATCTAGATTGTATGTGGGGGTTCATTATCCTACAGATGTGCTGTGTGGTGCGGCCATTGGCGTATTGGCGGCGGTATGTGCTTTTCGGATTACCAGGAATGTGAAGGAATCGGCAGGCTGATTTTATTACTCCGACGGTTAAATATCACAACATTTTCCTTGCCCAAATCTCCATCTGCTGCGATATTTAACCGCCGGAGTAATAACAGGAAAGGAACAATACTTATAAGTTTCGCAATTATCTATTAAATTTAAGAAGAAAAGAGGAGATCATATGCCCCAAGGGAATCCAAAGCCGGGAGAACTATATTTACATTTTAAACAGAAATTGTACCAGATACTTACCGTTGCAAAGCATTCGGAAACGGGGGAGGCTCTGGTGATTTATCAGGCATTGTACGATGGATTTGAGACATATGCAAGGCCATTTGACATGTTTGTCAGCTTAGTAGACAAAAGAAAATATAAAGATGTAGACCAGGAGTATCGGTTTCAGCTTGTAGAGCGGGAACAGGGTGAAGAGAATGAGCAAAGAGCCAAAGATGGCAAGCAGAAAGGGATTTCTTTGCAAAATCGTACTGCGGAAGAGAAAATGATGGCTTTTTTTGATGCGGAAACCATGGAGAAAAAATATAGTATTTTGCAGGAGATGCGAGGGGATATCACAGACCGGATGATTAATAATATGGCGGTTGTGCTGGATGTGGTGATTGAGGAAGGGGATTTGGATCAGCGTTATGAGGAATTGAAACGATGTGTCCGCACATTTCAGAAATATGAGGTAGAAAGGGGAATCCGCTAAAAGTATCCTTGTTGCTCTTGGTAATTTTAGATGGATAAAGGATGTATGGATTTCTTCGAGGGTGCAGGTCAAAAAGCATAGGAGCAGCAGCCTTTTGACCTGCACAAATGAAGAAATGGGAAAGTTTTAGGAATCCTCATTTTTCATTCTTTCTACCAAAGAAATGTTGTTTTGTCTTTTTAGGCAGCCGAAAGAAATCAACATAGGGATGCCTATCATACCAATTACGTAAAAAATCACTGGGATAACTGGAAAGTGATATTCCAGATAGTGTGCTGATTGCTGCATAAATGAGGTAAAAGCAAATCCTGCTATGGTACCGAAAGTCAATGTAAAAAGAATATTCGGCAGTGCAAGCAGAAAACTTTCCCAAAACAGCATATTGCGGACCTGTCGTTCTTCCATACCAATGGATTCTAACATAGACAATTGCTTCTTACGGTTTATAATGCTGCTCATTACCGTGTTAATTAAGTTAAAGATACTGAACAAAATTATAAATATAGAGATTCCGTATATTTGCATTTGTATGTTCTTAATTTCTCCAGATACCTCAATTTCTTTTTCACGTAATGTGGAAAGGGACAAGTCTTCATAATCCACAAGCAAGGTTTGTAATGCTGCCTCTACTTGCTTTCCATTTTTCTCATAATCTTCAACAGATATGGAGAATGAGCTGGCTGTATTCATAGCTTTCCATAATTTTTCTACTGTCTTGTCTGCCATACAGAAATTTGGTCTGTTTCCATATCCGTCAGCGCTCTCTGCTGTTACCGCGCCTATTTCCAGCTCTATCGTATGTTCTTCACCATCAAAATAGCGAAACTTTATTTTTTCTCCTGCTTCAAAGGTTATTCCATTTATATTTTCACTGAAAGAGCTATCTGTAATTAAAATAGCATCATGCTCTACCATATAGTTATAATTGTTGTTTCCTTTGGAGAGAAGCTGGTAATATTCTGTATCATCTGCACTAATAGGATAAAATCCCTGTAGAAATGTAACCCCTTTGTATTCAATATTTCCAAACACTTCTTCTTCAATATGGATATCTTTTACATTTGGTATCTTTCGTATGTCATCTTCTAATTGGCTTCCGAGATGACCAGACAACTGAAATTCGGTTATTCCATAAGGTTTTGGTGTGCTATGAGTGTAAAGGTAAGAGATATCATACTCGCTATTTGAGAATATTCCTTCTCTTGCATACTGTTCCTGATCCCAGGAGGCAACCCAAGTAGTTGCGACCATAAAAAGGATTCCTCCAAATGCAAGTGAAACTGTTGTAAACCACCATTTTTTACGATTATTTTTACTTTCCATTCGGGCTAACACATACGGTGTCAATGCTTTATGTTTGTTGACAGGCCGTTCCTTTGTTACTGGCTCCACAGTTCTTGATGCTTCTATGGGTGAAAATTTTGATGCAATGGAAGCTGGTTTTCTTACAGAGAGCTGTACGATCAGAATACCTAAGACACTGATATTCAAAGCTGCAATCCAAAAGTTTTGAAAAGTCCATCCTTCTGGAATTAAGAGATAGGAAATCATGCCGCCCATCAGCAGTCCGATGGGAATCCCACATACACTTAAAAGAAAACCTTCTCTGCGTATCATTTGCTTTACCTGCTTTTCTGTCATACCAATGGTCTGTAATTGTCCAATCTGTTGTACACGGGCAGTAACAGAAAGATAAAAAATGCTGTAGATCACAATGCTGCTGGCGATGAAAAGCAGTGTGGAAATAAAAAGAATGACATACGTTCCAGAATTTCCCTTCAGAAGAGATTCTTCAAATTTACCATTCAAATTAACATTTGGCCGTTCAATCTTATAATCCAGGGCTATTTGATAGGCAATAGTGGTGAAGGTAGACCCAGAGACATTAGTAACATCTTTTATTCGCACGAGAGCAGTATAGGGCAAGTCCTTCATGAGTGGATTTTGGTCTGCAAATGTTTTCGATACGTGGATAGGATGTGTTACCGTCGAATCGTTACCTTCTGTATAACCACAGACGGTAAATTCCTGGGTTTCTCCGCCGATATCTAAGTCAATCCTTTCTCCAAGAACGGCATCCCTGCCAAGCTCTTGAAGAAAAGCCTGATCTACAAGAATTTCATGATAAGCCTGTGGGGCTTTGCCTTTCTTTAGAATATAGCTTTGGATGTTTCCGCCGCAGGCTCCGTTATAAAAAAAGCGGTATGCTACCCCTTGGGTCTGAAATTCTTTTTCCAACTCTTTATATGGGGCACATTGTTCTATTCTATCATCAGAAGCCATACGTTGTATTTGTTCATCTGTGACATTCATATACATTACATGCTGCATATGGTTCAAAATATTCTGTTCAGCAGTTTGTGTGCCGATGATAAAAAGCGAAAGGGTAGATACCAAAGTAATTGCTAACAAAATAGATAACATAGAGAAGAAGCTTGACATTTTCTTTGACACTAGATTGTTTTTCGCAATGCGGTAAATAATAGCTTCATTGTTGTTTTTATTCAAACTCATGCTTACCACCTGCTTTCCACAATTTTTCCATCTTCAATACGAATCGTGCGGTCAACTGACTGTGCAATTTCTTCATTATGAGTAATCATAACGATTGTTTGATGAAATTTTTCGCTTGTTGTTTTTAATAAGCCAATGACTTCCCCACTGGTATGGCTGTCCAGATTTCCAGTGGGCTCGTCTGCTAAAATAATCGCAGGTTTTGCTGCCAAAGCTCTTGCAATGGCAACTCTTTGTTGTTGTCCGCCAGATAATTTATTCGGTTTTCGGTTTAATTTATCTTCCAAGCCTAAGGTTCTTGCGATGATGGTGAAATATTCTTTATCCACACTTCTTCCGTCCAATTCCACAGGTAGAACAATATTATCATATACCGTAAGGTTTGGCATAAGGTTATAGTTTTGAAAAATAAAGCCTATTTTTCTTCTCCGAAAAATAGCAAGCTCATTTTTTCCCATACCGCTTAATTCCTGTCCATCAACGTATATGCTTCCGCTTGTGGGAGTATCTAATCCACCAAGCATATGGAGCAATGTACTTTTGCCAGAACCAGAGGTTCCAACAATTGCTGTGAAACTCCCTTGTTCAATCTCTAAAGAAATTCCATCAATTGCTTTTACCAATAAGGGCTCTGCGCCATAGTATTTTGTTAGATTGTTTGTGCTTAAAATATTCATTCTCTTTATTCCTTTCTGTCTTGATATTCTTAGAATAAAAAGAAATTTTATCGATTCGGTTTCAATTTTCAAATAAAAAGTATCAATATTGAAACATTTTATAGTGTAGCCCGATTAGGCAGACATACAGAAAAACTACTGCCTTTCCCAAGAGAAGAATGAACAGAAATATATCCGCCCTGTAAGGAGATGATATTTCTTGCAAGATATAATCCTAAGCCTAATCCCTCATCTTTAGAGGAGGATTTTTCCCTGTAAAATCTTTTGAAAATATCATTGATGTGTGCCGCCTCTATTCCTTTTCCAGTATCTTTTACGTTGATTATCGTATACATTTCTCCAACCTCTACAGATATCAGGACTTTTCCATTTTCAGAGGTGTATTTAATGGCGTTATCCAAAATGTTTTCAATTGCCTCTGCCGTCCATTTCATGTCGTGATAGACTTGAATTGCAGATTTGCATGAAACAGAAATTTCTATTTTTTTATGTTCTGCTTTTGGCATTACATTGTTTACCGCAATGGATAATGTTTCAATCATTCTGCTATTTTCCATTTGAAGACTTATCATGTCCTTTTCAAGTCGCGAGGATTTTACAAGAACATCCAGTAAAAATAATAACTTTCCTAATTGCTGCTGGATAATTGATACAAATTGTTTCGCTTCTGCAGAAGAAATATCTGGATCAGAAAACATTTCACAATACATTTGAATGTTAGAGGCAGGGGTTTTAATTTGGTGTGTAAGTTCAGAAATCATTTTTTGAAGCTCTCTTTTTTCCCGTTTGTTTTCCCTAAGCTGGAAGGAAACAATATCTTCTACTTTTTCTAGCTCCATTACCATTTTAGACGTAAGAGTTTCCTTATTTTGTTGGTCTTTGATGGAATGTCCATGCAATATTTTTTCTGTATTCTGGCACATTTCATTTGAAAAGCAAATAAATCTTCGGCGGAAATAGAAATAATGTCCAAGATTTATCAGTCCTAAAGACAGGATAGTGCATATGAGCATACATTTTATCATCGTATTTTCTGGCAGGGTCAGCACCATGTGCATACCTGAAAAAAGCAGTAGTATGTTCAAGATAATTAATATATATTTCCATAGTTTCATTTAATTCTCACTCCATTTGTAGCCTAATCCATATATGGTTTTGATATAATCAAATTCTTCATCTGCTATTTTATTTCTCAGTCTGCTGACATTTAAGGATAAGGTATGCTCATTCACAAAATTACCTTTTCTATCCCATATCTTTTCTAACAGCAAATCTTTTGTTAAAAGCTGTCCTCTGTTTTCAACAAAAGTTTCTAAAATTTCAAACTCTGTGGGTGTTAAAGCCAAGATTTCTTTTTTCCGCAGGATGGTATGGTTTTTGAAGTCAATGACCAAATTGCCACAGGAATAGCTTTCTAATCTGCGTTCGCCGCAGCATCGCCTTAATACCACTTGTATTTTTTCCATAACTATTTTAATGCTGAAAGGTTTTACAATATAATCATCAGCCCCTAATTGTAATCCTTTAATGATTTCTTCTTCCAAATTATGGGCGGTTAAGAAAATAAAAGGAGTATTGTATTTGGGCATTGCCTCTTTTGCAAAATCAAATCCGTTTCCGTCTGGTAAATTTACATCAAGTAAAATCAAATCAAAGGTATCTTCTTTGAGCTTTTCCTTTGCATCTTTTATGCAATATGCAGGAACCGGGGATAGTTGTATTTTTTGAATGTTGTAGCACAAGCCGGAATTTAAGATTTCATCATCTTCAATTACTAATATTTTTTCATTCAAACAGTTTAAACCTCCTAAATTGTACTGTGGCTATTATATCTGTTTGGGCGAATAATATCAAGTTTTCTTCCACAGGATAGTTCTTAGAGGAAACAGGAAAAGAAGGTTGCTCCTACTTTTTTTCTGTGCTAAAATAAAAGTACAAAAATAAGTTTGTATGAATTGATTTGAGAAAGGATTCGATACGGGTATGTTGCTTCTAATTAAGAATGGGACGGTAGTTAATCCAGGGGACAAGACACAGGCAAAAGCAGATGTTCTTGTGGAAAATGGAATAATTAAGAAAATCGCTCCAAAACAGGATATCAAGGCAGACCGCACAATTGATGCAAAAGATTGCTATGTGATGCCAGGGTTTATTGATCTGCATGTGCACTTGCGTGATCCTGGAATGGAGCATAAAGAAACAGTGGAAACAGGGGTACGGGCGGCTGTTCATGGGGGTTTTACAACAGTGGTGGCAATGCCTAATACCAAGCCGGTAGTGGACAATCCAGATGTGGTAAATTACGTCCATAACAAGGCAAAAAATGTAGGGCTTGCCCATGTGCTGCAGACTGGTTCTGTTACAAAGGGTCAGCGGGGAGAAGTATTGTCAGAGATAGAGGGAATGGTAGAAGCAGGAATTCCAGCCATCAGCGAAGATGGAAAATCTGTTATGAATGCACAGCTATACCGGGAAGCAATGACTCTTGCAGTGAAATATGATATCCCAGTACTTGCCCATTGCGAGGATATTAATATGGTGAATGGCGGTGTGGTAAATGCCGATGAGTGTACGGAAAAAATGCGTCTCAAGGGAATTAGCAATTCGGTGGAAGATGTGATTGTAGCAAGGGACATTACCTTGGCGAAAGAGACGGGGGCCGCCCTTCATTTGTGTCATTGTTCCACCAAGGACAGTGTGAGAATGATTGATTTGGCGAAACAGGATGGAATTCGCGTAACAGCAGAGGTTTGTCCTCACCACTTTATATTGACCAGCAGCGATATCAAAGAAAATGATGCCAATTACAAGATGAATCCGCCTTTACGTACGAAGGAGGATGTGGAGGCATTGCGGGAAGGTCTGAAAGCAGATATTATAGATGTAATTGCTACTGACCATGCACCTCATACTGCCATTGAAAAGGGAGTGGGAATTCGAAAAGCTCCTTTTGGGATTGTAGGGTTGGAGACTGCCGCCGCATTGACTATGACAGAATTAGTGGACAAAGGATGGATTACGATTATGCAGATGGCGGAAAAAATGAGTTATAATCCGGCAAGAATTCTGGGATTGGACAAGGGCGTGGTAGAGGAAGGAAAAGCAGCGGATCTTGTGATATTTGATGCAGAGAAAGAGTATACCATTCAACCAGAAGATTTTTGTTCCAGAGGGAAAAATACTCCTTTTGGCGGAAGAGAAGTCAAAGGAATGGTCATGGCAACGATTGTAGATGGGAAGATAGTATTTGAAAGAGTGAGAGAGGAAAAAAATGATTGATAAATTAGTAGAAAAAATTAAAAAAACCAATGCTCCAATTGTAGTGGGGCTTGATCCTATGTTAAGTTACATTCCAGAGCATATTCAGAAAAAAGCCTTCGAAGAAAAAGGGGAAACGCTGGAAGGAGCAGCGGAAGCAATCTGGCAGTTCAATAAAGGGATTGTGGATGCTGTCTATGATTTGATTCCAGCGGTAAAGCCTCAGGTTGCCATGTATGAGCAATTTGGCATACCAGGGCTTATGGCGTTCAAAAAAACCATCGATTACTGCCACCAAAAGGATTTGGTGGTAATTGGGGATGTGAAAAGAGGAGATATCGGATCTACCTCTGCTGCCTATGCATCTGGGCACATTGGGACGGTAACGGTAGGAAGTCAGACATTCCATCCATTTGAGGAGGATTTTATTACGGTAAATCCCTATTTGGGGACAGATGGAATTAAGCCCTTTACGGATGTATGCAAGGAAGAAAAGAAAGGACTGTTTATTTTGGTGAAAACCTCCAATCCTTCCAGTGGAGAATTTCAGGACAGGATTGTCGACGGCAGGCCATTGTATGAGCATGTGGGCGAGATGGTAGCCAAGTGGGGAGCGGATTGCATGGGAGAATCCTACAGTTATGTTGGAGCCGTGGTAGGAGCTACTTATCCGGAAATGGGAAAAGTATTGAGAAAGCTTATGCCAAAGAGCTATATTCTTGTGCCAGGATATGGTGCACAAGGTGGCAAAGGTGCAGATTTGGTTCATTTCTTCAATGAAGATGGGCTGGGAGCCATTGTAAATTCTTCCAGGGGAATCATTGCAGCCTATAAACAGGAAGCTTATGCAAGGTTTGGCGCAGAGAATTTTGGAGAAGCATCTAGGGCTGCTGTGGAAGATATGATCAAAGACATTGATGGTGCTTTGCATTGAGACATCCAGAAAGTTTGCTTTCAGGGGAAAAGAGAACATTATATTTCAGGAGAAGCGTATGGCAGAGAAGTTTAAGGAACAGGCAGTTATCATCCGTCAGGAGGAGATTTCCTACGGAATTTACAGTATGTGGCTGAAAACAGATAAGATTGCAGCACAGGCGAAGCCAGGACAGTTTTTATCTATCTATTGTCATGAGGGCAGTCGGTTACTGCCTCGGCCCATTAGTATTTGTGAAATAGACAGGGCAGATCAGGCGATTCGGATTGTATACCGTGTGGCTGGAAAAGGAACAGAGGAATTATCCGGCATGAGAACCGGAGGCAGCCTTGAAATTGTAGGGCCCTTAGGAAATGGATTTCCGCTAAAAGAAAAAAAAGCCTTTTTAATTGGCGGAGGGATTGGAATTCCACCCATTTTGCAGCTTGCAAAGGAGCTGCAATGTGAGAAACAGATTATTTTGGGTTACCGAGATTTTCTGTTTTTGCACAAAGAGTTTAAAAAGCAAGGAAAATTGTATGTGGCGACAGAAGATGGAAGCTACGGCATAGAAGGAAATGTGCTGGATGCTATTCGGGAAAATGGGCTGGATGCAGAAATTATCTATGCCTGCGGCCCTGCTCCGATGCTTCGGGCAGTGAAGGCATATGCAAAAGAAAAGAATATCGAGTGCTGGCTGTCTTTGGAAGAGAGGATGGCATGTGGAATCGGAGCTTGTCTGGCGTGTGTCTGCAAGTCCAGGGAAAGGGACAGCCATACCAATGTAAATAATAAAAGGATTTGTAAAGAAGGTCCGGTATTCCGTGCAGAGGAGGTAGAGTTTTAATGAACACAAAGGTGAAGCTGGCAGGGGTTACGTTGAAAAATCCCGTTATGACTGCATCAGGAACTTTTGGCTCTGGGGCGGAATATGCGGAATTTGTGGATTTGAATAAACTGGGAGCAGTGGTGACGAAAGGGGTTGCCAATGTGCCATGGGAGGGGAATTCCACGCCAAGGATTGCTGAGACTTATGGCGGGATGCTGAATGCAGTAGGGCTCCAGAATCCAGGCATTGATTTATTTGTGGAACGTGACATACCATTTTTGACCAAGTACGATACAAAAATTATTGTAAACGTATGCGGAAAAACCACGGAGGACTATTGCGAAGTAGTCATGCGTCTGGCAGAGCAGCCTGTAGATATGTTGGAAATTAACATTTCCTGTCCCAATGTAAAGGAGGGGGGCATTGCTTTTGGACAAAACCCAAAAGCAGTGGAGGAAATTACAAAAGAAGTAAAAAAATATGCGAAACAGCCAGTGATTATGAAATTAAGCCCTAATGTTACAGATATTACGGAAATGGCAAGAGCGGCTGAGGCTGGAGGAGCGGATGTACTCTCTTTGATCAATACAATTACAGGAATGAAAATAGATATTCACCGCAGAGCATTTGCCCTGGCCAATAAAACAGGAGGGCTGTCTGGCCCGGCGATTCATCCGGTGGCTGTGCGGATGGTATATGAGACAGCTCACGCAGTGAAGATTCCAATTATCGGCATGGGTGGGATATGTACAGCGGAGGATGCAATTGAGATGATTTTGGCAGGAGCATCTGCCATATCTGTTGGAACTGCTAATTTCCATAATCCGAAGGTTACTATGGAAATTGTAGAAGGAATCCAGGATTATATGGAAGAATATGGTGTGAGGGATATTTCGGAACTGATTGGTGGGGTAAACGGTTAAAATACCTTGTATAAATGTCATTAGAAAGAGGAAAAATATGGTTGAAGGTTTTAGATATGCCAGCTCGTGGGATGAATTTGAACGTGCAGTTTGGGAGTTATTGCGCATTGGGTGAATGGGAAGAATCACAGAAAATTGTAACTCGTTCCATGGAGATTTTATCGAAATGGGAAGAGAACGATGATATCAGGATTCAAGTACAGTATGCAGCCTTGCTTATAGGAAAAATAGATAATTTAAAGAAAAAGAATATCATCCGTACGAATGAAATGAGGAAAAAAATCTGTACATTGTTGAGAAATGTGATTCGCTTAAATGCAGTAGAAGAAATGCTTTCCAAAGAGCAGCTATATCTTTTGAAAGAGGGATTTTCAGTAATTATTACTGAGAATATCCGGAAAGAGGATTTGTTACGATTAAATAGAGAATTTCGGAAAGCAGGCTTGCAGACAATGCCGGCATGGGAATAGAATATGGATTTACTGTTAGATACAACGATACAGATTGACAGAATTATCGGATCGAAGGAACGGAAAGAGGCAATACAAAAGGTATTGAAAGGTAATAAGCTATATTGTTCCACTTTTGTCTTAGGAGAATATTACTCTAATATTGTTAATGATTTGCTAACCCTCTATGGACTGTTTTTGATGAACAAAGATATGGGAGAAACAGGAAAGCTTATTACAGAAAGAGTATTTGGCAGAAGACAGGGCAGGGTATCAAAGTTATATGCAAATATTTTGTCTATGTGCAATTTTGATGTTAGTGAAGTAGAAGATACTTTTCAGTTATACATAGATTTAATTCAAGATGAGTTCTTTTTGAATCTGGAAGAAGTGTTGGATAAAACAAAATGTGTGCGTGCAAAAAGAAAAATTGAATATGAGGATGACGTCCCTGTTCTGTCAGATGTTACATGTAGAAAGTGTGAGGAAGTATGTGATGTCTGTCTTTTGTGGAGGGAAGCAAAGTCAGAAATTGAGCAAATGTGGGTATGAATTGGGAATATGCAGCAGCAACCGAAAAGATTTTCAGCCAATATGCGATGCAGTAGGAATGGAATTAACAGCGCCAGATTATTCTTGGAAAAATAAATAGTGGGTATATTAGTGTTGTGACTAAAATGATTTTCTGACAAGATTTCATGGTTAAAAGTAGAAGTAAAGAGGTTTTTTATGAGATATGAAGGTATAGTATACCGCCCACCAAGTGAAGCCAGTTATGCTACCCGTCGTAGTCTCTTGTTGAAATCCCAGGAGGATCTGGAGCTGCTCCATTTCAGTGGCCTTGAAATGCTGTATCTCGGATTAGAATCCGGCTGTGATACGGTTCTTTCTTATATGCGAAAAAGGGTAACGGCTGCTGAAATTACGAAGGCGGAACAAAAAGCAAAGCAAGCCATGATACATATACGTGATAAATTTCAGTAAAAAGGGAGGAAGCGCTATGGGATATCAAGATGAGTGGCTTCTTTTCGAAGCAGAAGATGACATAGATGAGATGGAGCACAGGCCGCCCACAGAAGAATTTTTGTTCTATCAGGCGGTATCCGATGGTAATGTGGAAGCGGTTCGGAAAAATTGTGAGCAAGAAAGATTTTTGGACAGTGAAGGAGTTGGCATTCTGTCTAGAAATCCAATGACTAATTTGAAATATCATTTTGTGATAACAACAGCAATGATTACACGCTTGTGTAAACAGAATGGCATGGAATTGGAACAGGCTTTTCGGATGAGTGATTTTTATATTCAGAAGTTAGATGATATCCATACGGTGTCAGCTATGCGGGATCTGCATGATGAGATGGTATTGGATTATGCAGAAAAAATGCGTAAGTTTCGCAGAAGTGATACGAATTCCCGTCATATTAGCGCATGTAAGGAATATATATACTCCCATATAAAAGAACGTATTACCATTGAAGATTTGGCAGATGAGCTGGGAGTATCTGCCAGCTATCTTTCCCGACTGTTTAAGAAAGAGACAGGGGATTCTGTCAGCGCCTATATCCGAAGACAGAAGATGGAAAAGGCAAAGAACCTATTGCGCTATAGTGATTATTCTATTATTGAGATTGCAAATCGTTTGTCTTTTTCTTCCCAGAGCCATTTTATTCAGCAGTTTCGGGAATTTGAAGGCATCACACCGAAAAAATACCGTGATAATAATTATATGGTACAGTGGGATATTGACATTGGTGCAGAACCCACCTTGAAAAAATCAGACTGCTGAGGATGAATCGCATGGAAAGAGAGCTTTTTATATTTGGATATGGATCAAAGACAGGATTGCCCCTTTGTACACAAACTGGGCAATCCTGTCTTTCCTATAGAATAAAAAATAATATGCGCACTCGGCGCAGCAAACCGTACAAGTCCCTAAAGATTGAGGAGGCAGAGTAGCGCTGCTCTTACATAGTCAGTACAATTTCATTTTGCTCTAGAAGAAGGCTGGCTGGGATATAATTTCCAGTTAGCTGCTTTCCATTCAATGTAAGTTTTTTGCAGCCGGATTCCTGCCTGTCAGGATTTTCTACTAGAATGTGTAGACGACATCCCCGAAAATCCTTATCTATTTCAAAGCTAGCCCAGTCTTTGGGGATAGAGGGGGATAGGGTAATTCCATTCGGGTCCGGACGAAGTCCTAAAATTCCTTCTACGCATCCTACCATAACGGTGGAGGCAGTACCGGTGAGCCAGTGAACATGGGAACGGCCCGGATGTTTGCTGGCTCTTCCTTCTGTAAACTGTCCATAACAATATGGCTCCAAATGGCGGATGTCTGCATGGTCGTTCTGTGCTGCAGGTGCGTTTTCCATAAAGTAAGTGAAAGCCCGTTCTCCGTGGCCGCTGAGTGCTTCTGCAAGAATGAGCCAGCCCTGGGATTGGGAGAAGATGCCAGCATTTTCCTTTGTGCCCTGATTGTAAATGACAGCCAGCGCACCGTCAAAGGCATGCGTATGGTAAGGCGGATCCATCAGCAGTGCGCCATATGGGGTGTTTAGCCGTTGATAGACATTGTCCAATATGGTTTCTGTCTGTGAGGTATCTGCAACTTTGCTGATGATGGCCCAGCTTTGAGGATTCAACCATAAGTTGGCTTCTGGGTCTGCGGCTGCTCCGATACGTGCGCCCTCTTCCGTATAGCCGCGGATGAATCTGTCATTATCCCAGCATAGTGTTTGGATGCGTTCACCCATCTCCTTTTGTTTTTCCTCCAAATATTTCAGGTAATCGGAATCCTGCATGTATACAGCAAACTCTTTTAAAATTGTCATGGCATAATAAAACTGCAGGGCAACAAAAGTAGATTCTCCATTTGCTCCTAGTCGTAGGCAGTCGTTCCAATCTGCATAAAGTCCGGCAGGCATACCATGAGGGCCAAGACGTTGGAAGGAAAATTCAACGGCACGTTTTAAATGGTGGTATACATTGTCTGTTTCCTTATCCGCATAAGGGATATTTTCTTTCAGAAAATCAATATTTCCTGTTTCAGAAATATATTTATAGATTGTTGGGAACAGCCAGAGGGCGTCATCTGCCCGATATGCCGGATGTCCGGTTTCCTCACGGTAGGAAGCGTCGTCTGGGGTATCCTCATACCCGGGATTGTGGGTAAATTTTACCAGGGGAAGGCCGCCGCCGTTACTTGTCTGGGCAGAGAGCATAAACCGGATTTTATCTGCTGCCAGTTCTGGTGCAAGGTGGATGATGCCCTGGATATCCTGTACTGTGTCACGGTAGCCATACCCATTGCGCAGGCCACAGTAGATAAAAGAGGCTGCACGAGACCAAAGGAAGGTCATAAAGCAATTGTAGGCATTCCATGTGTTGACCATGGTGTTGAATTCTGAGCTGGGGGTATTTACTTTCAGATGATCTAGCTTTTTATGCCAATAGCCTTTCAATTCAGCTAGTTCCTTTTCAATGGTTTTTGCTGTATCCTCATAGGCAGCAAGAATAGCCGCTGCTTCCTGGGAATATTTTTCCCCTAACAGAAATGCAATTGTTTTTGTCTCCCCTGGGGCAAGAGTGATGATACAGGAGAGAGAGCCACAGGAATTTTCATTGTAGCTTGTGACATTTCCAAGATTGCCGGATGCAATGCCTTGGGGGTTATTGTATCCATGATATTTTCCAAGAAAATGGTCTTTATCTCCGCAGTAGGAGAAAACTTCGGCGCCAGCAAGACCGAAAAAACGTTCTGTTACATTTTTTTCATCTACCTTTTCATGCTCCTTTAGAGCGTCCAGGTTTCCATGTATCTTTTGCATGATACGGTTTTTTTCAAATATGGTTCTGCCAATAAATAAGGAATATTGGAGATTTACCTGGTCCTGCTCATAATTGCTGTGATTGGTAAATTCTGCATACCCGGTTAAGGTTAGCTCCCGGGGATGCTCGGAATGATTGGTCAGGGATAACGCCCATACTTCATAAGATTTTTCCAGGGGAACATAGTAAGAGGCTCTGGAAGAAATTCCGTCGTATGTAGCATCCATATGGGTATAGCCCATTCCATGGCGGCAATTGCTTTTATAATCGTTTAAATCTTTTCCAACGGGCTGCCAGGAAGCGGACCAGTAATCTTTGGAATGATTGTCACGAATGTAAAGATATCGTCCAGGCATATCAAAGCTGTTGAAAATATAGCGCAGGATACGTCCGTTTGCGCCGGACTTTGTAAAGCTGTAGCCACCTGCATTGTTGGAGATGATTGCTCCATATTCCGGGGAACCTAAATAATTTACCCAAGGGGTTGGTGTGTCAGGCCGTTCAATGACATATTCTCTGTTGTCGTCGTCAAAATATCCATATTTCATATTACAAAGTATCCTTTCCTTTTTATTCGCAATTGCCTATTATTTCCTGGCATTCTATGAGTTCAATTATAATTTCGTGCATATCATTCGACATGGTATCCAGCATAGTCCGTGGAAGGACTGCAAAGGAACCTTCACATACGGTAAGCTCTGTTTGGTCGCAGAGAGCGGAACCAATGGTGTAATTTCCGAAATTTTTACCAGATTTATTTTTATAAGTAATGGCAAAATGTTTTCCGGCAAAAGGAACGGCGATGGAGGCAGTTCCTTGGGAATCAAATTGTTCTGCCAAAAGCTTGGGGCGCAAGACCAAATCCCCGGCTTCTCCCCGGACGCCGAAGACTTCTGTAATCATGGTTAACATGTACCAGCTTGCCGCACCAGTGAGATAGTGGTACATCCCACGGCCATCCGAACGGAAATATTCCGGGATGCCTGGATAAATATGACTGACATCAAAATTCAAGGCAGTGTCAGCAAGGGTTTTTAAGGCTTTCCATCCTTCCTGCACAAATCCACGGCGATAGAGGGCATTTGCATACATGACAGTCATATGGGAGAAAACCGCGCCGTTTTCTTTTTCTCCATAGGCAAATCCAAACATGCGTCCCAGATCGAATTTCAGTTCCTGAAAATCTGTATTGAGGCGGTAGCCGCCGATTTCTTTTCGGTAAAGGTAATGATCAGCGCTTTTGATTATTTTTTGGATGTGTGCATTTTCTGCTGTGCCGCTCATGATGGCGAAAACCTGACCCGTCAGCATCATGCGGACCTGCCCGTTGTGTATTCCTTCCACAGCGCATCCATGGTTGTCATAATAACTGTTAAACCAGCCTTCTTCATTCCCTGTTTCCAACCATTCCTGATTCCTTAGATGGTTCATCAGCCAGTGAGCCTTTTGGGTTAAGTCTGCGGCAAGGTGGGAAAGGGCAAAGCTGGTACGTCTGCCAGGAATGGTGTGCTTACAACAGGAAACATAATCGTTTAAAATTCCTTGCTTTTTGCTGATATCATCATAAATTTCTGTATCGCTGCAAAGCAGGAGCTTTATCTCTTCTGTGAGAAGAACGGTATGTTCCTGGGCAGCGCTGTCTAATAAACGTATCATAGCTGCAAGCTCCAGTAGATTGCCGGCATAGGCACAGGTAAAAGCAACGCTTTCTCCTTTTTGGGAAGCCATATCCAGGGCATCATTCCAGTCTGCATCCCGCAGACGGTAGATGTTGTGGTCTCCTACTTCATAGAAAGCAGTAAGCTGCTGGATTAAAAGGTGTTCCAGAATACTTCCGGTATAAATTTCATTTTTTTCTGTACGCTGTCTGCTTCCATCCTGATCGCTCCAAAGAGTATCCAGGGCTGTCCCACGCATAATCTGTGCATCCTTAAAATAAGGAACCTGTTGGTTCAAAATAGCAATGTCGCCTGTCTGGTCAATATAGAGCTTTGTGGTTATCAGCGGCCAGAGTGCATGATCCATCCAGACCCGGGCAATGCCGTTACGGTCTGCCAGAAAGTTTCCGTCTCCGGCTCCTATAATCGTAGCATTTGTGCCATCCATGCGCACGCCGCCATAGTTTTTGATTATCATGTCCCTGACATTTTTTGGCTCCATGAGAAGCAGAGAAAGGCAGTCTTGCCAAAGATCCCGCCATCCCCGGCCACCGCGACCATAGTCATGATGAGGGAGGAAGGAGCAGCCAAATAACCGACGCAGGAAGGGCTGGAAGCTGACCCATTTCATGAGACAGTCAAAATCTGCATCACTGGTATGAAAGTTAGCGTCTACCTTTGCCTGCCAGTAAGATTTTGTTTCTGTGAAAGCTTTTTGCACCTGTTGGGAGGTGCAATATTTTTGGAAAATATAGTTAATTTTTTCCTCATTATCTTCTGCTCCAAGAAGAAGGATATATTCTGTCTGCTGGCCAGGGGCCAGGGTGATAGGAGCAAAGCGAAAAGCTCCCATAGCTTCTTTTCCTGCTGCTTGGCAGGGAGCAGGAGTTCCTGGATGCGATTCGTATACGGCCCGAGGATGGGTGAAGGCGCCTCCTTCTCCAAGAAAATCTTCCACAGTTGGGTAAAAGCTTTCTGGTACATTGCCACTGCCTGTACAACCCAGTGCATAATAAATCCAGTGGTTGGGGCGGTGGCCTTTTTCATCAAAGGACATGGTAGGACACACATATATCCCATTTTCTTTTATATTAATACGATGGAGCATGGAGGTTACATTCCGATGGTCTCGGATATTGTCTGCACTGCGGCCGTAAATTGGGATAGCGCCATAGCCAGTCAGTTTCTGTGCAGCTTCTCCTTGATTTTGTACAGTAATATACATGATTTCAACATTTTCATCCTTTGGGATAAAGATGCTGACTGTGGATGTAAGCTGTAAAGCTTTGGAAGTACGTTTTAATGTTTGCCACATGAAGCCTGCGGTCAACTCACTTTTTTCCTGTTGGGGAGAGAACTTTGCCGCTTCCTGCTGGGCAGAAGCTCCCGTAACGGAATAAATCTCCTTGTTCTTTGTTGTGAACCAGAAGTTTCGGACAGAACGGTTATTATGGAGATTTTCTGAGCTTACTGGTTCTAAAAGAAAGGTTTCCTGGTTAATCTTAGCATCGCCCCCAAGATTCGGCGTTACAGCGCTTTTTAATCCAGCTTCCGAGGCAAGAGGGAAATACAAATAACTGGTATTTTCTGGCTGTTCCATGGTAAAGCTGCCAGAGTTGTCGGTAAATTTTATATGTTTCAAATTTTCTTCTCCTTTCATAAGGTTAATAGAAATATCATATAAAACTTTTTTTATTTAGAAAATCAGAAATATGAGAAAAATATCAGAATCATGACCTAAAATAAATTCCTTAAATGACGGGGAATAAGAAAATCTGCAATATTAAGAAAAGGTGTCATGAATCTGATATTTTGTTAAAATTCGTAGTATATTCGTTCAAGAAGTTAAGTTATAATTCTGCCACAAGATAAATGTGAGGCGAATGCCCACAGAAAAAGGAGGAAATATGAAATGAAAAAGAAAGCAGTCAGTATTCTTTTGGCAGCAGCCTTAGCCGCAGGCGCGTTGGCCGGATGCGGGAAGGGCACAGATGAAACCGGATCAGGCGCGGAAGAAGGGAAAGTCATCAATATTTACAGTTGGAATGATGAATTCCGTCAGCGTGTGGAAGCGGTGTATCCAGAGGTAAAAAAAACCTCGAAGGATGGAACGGTGACCACTTTGAAGGATGGAACGGAGATTCACTGGATTATTAATCCTAATCAGGACGGTGTTTATCAGCAGAAACTGGATGAAGCATTGATGAAGCAAGCTGATGCAGCCCCAGATGACAAGGTAGATATCTTTTTGTCAGAGACAGATTATGTGAATAAGTATACCGATGCAGAAGCGGATGCAGCGATGCCTCTTTCAGATTTGGGGATTGACCCAGAGAAGGATCTGGCAGACCAGTATAGCTTTACAAAGGTGACTGCTTCAGATGTAAACGGCGTCCAGAGAGCATCTACCTGGCAGTGCTGCCCAGGGTTGTTGGTATATCGCAGAGATATAGCCAAAGATGTATTTGGTACAGATGACCCGGAAGAAGTTGCAAAGAAGGTAAAGGACTGGGAAACCATGAAGGCAACCGCAGAGGAATTAAAAACAAAGGGATATTTTGTATTTTCTTCTTACGCAGATACCTTCCGGCTCTATGGTAACAGCATTTCGGAATCCTGGGTCAGCCCTGGGGAATCTGTGATCAAAGTTGATCAAAAAATCATGGACTGGGTCAGCGATTCGAAGGAATGGCTGGATGCAGGCTATCTGGATAAAAATATCAAGGGTCAGTGGAATGATGATTGGAACAAAGCCATGAGTTCTGAGTCAAAAGTATTTGCATTTCTGTTTCCGGCATGGGGAATTGATTTTACGTTGAAACCCAATTGGGATGGCGATGACGGCATATGGGCGGTTACCAATCCTCCTCAGGAATACAATTGGGGCGGTTCCTATGTTCATGCATGTACTGGTACAGATAATCCTCAGCATGTAAAAGACATTATTCTTGCAGTTACTGCCAATAAAGACAACCTGTTAAAAATTTCAAAAGAGTATCTGGACTTTACGAATACGCAGAGCGGAATGCAGGAGGCAGCAAAGGATGATGCAGGCTATGCATCGGATTTTCTGGGTGGACAGAATGCATTCAAATATTTCACCCCTGTTGCAGAGAATATTAAGATAGCTCCCCTCTCTGCCTATGACCAGGGCTGTGTGGAGTTAATTCAGAATTCCTTTAATGATTATTTTCAGGGGAATGTAAATTTTGAAAAGGCAAAGTCAAATTTTGAGACTGCCATCAGGGAGCGTTACCCGGATATTACTGAAATTCAGTGGCCAGAATAAATTTTGAAAAGTCTGCTGCATTTCAATTATAGATGGGGCAGACTTTTCGAAAAGAGAAAGGGGTGGATATTTATGAAACCGAAAAATAAAAAAATTGATTATTCCAAATGGGGATATCTTTTCATCCTTCCGTTTTTTGTAAGTTTTTTTATCTTTTCTTTGATTCCTTTGGTAGATACCATCCGGTACAGTTTTTTTGAATATTACCGTTCCGGAATTAAAGAAGTGGGGCCTAATTTTATTGGCCTTGAAAATTATGTAAGCCTTCTGGGATCAGATATGCTTAAATATGCAGGCAATACCTTAATATTATGGATCATAGGATTTATTCCTCAGATTGTAATTGCATTACTGCTTGCAGAGTGGTTCGTGGACGCCCGCCTGAAAATCCATGGGACACAGTTTTTTAAGGTGGTTATTTATCTGCCGAATTTGATTATGGCATCTGCGTTTGCTATGTTGTTTTTTACCATGTTCTCTACCAACGGTCCTATCAATTCCATTTTGATGTCAATGGGATTCATCGGTGAGCCCATTGATTTTCTGGGGTCTGTATTGGGAACCAGATCACTGGTAGGATTTATGAATTTTCTGATGTGGTTTGGGAATACCACGATTATGCTGATGGCTGCCATTATGGGTATCAGCCCGGATGTATTTGAGGCGGCAGAGTTGGATGGCTGCAACAGTATACAGCGGTTTTTCTTTATTACCCTTCCCCAGATAAGGCCGATTCTTGCTTATACGTTAATCACTTCTATTATTGGCGGACTTCAGATGTTTGATGTGCCTCAGATTTTGACCAATGGGCAGGGGACGCCAGACCGTACCGCTATGACTCTGATTATGTTCCTGAATAGCCATCTGAAAAGCAAAAACTACGGTATGGCAGGTGCATTGTCCGTATATTTGTTTGTAGTCAGTGGTATCCTGTGCTTTATCGTATACCGGATGACAAATAATGACGACCCGGATGGTTCCAAGGCGGCTGCGAAAAAAGCGAAAAAGCAAAGGAGGGGATAGCTATGAAATCAAAGAGCCCAAACCATTTACGAAGCATTTTTGCACATGTGCTGCTGGTGCTCCTGTCATTTATGTGTTTGTTTTTCTTTTATATCCTGTTTGTCAACGCTACAAGGTCCCATGCAGATTTACAAAAAGGCTTTTCTGCTCTTCCAGGAAGCTATTTGCTGGAAAATCTAAAGAATGTTGCAAATGACGGAACCTTTCCTATGTTCCGGGGAATTTTAAACAGTTTGATTGTTTCTGGTTGTTCAGCGGCAATCTGTACATATTTTTCTTCATTGACAGCTTATGGTCTGTATGCGTATAATTTTAAATTAAAGAAAGCAGCATTTACATTTATAATGGCTATTCTTGTTATGCCTACACAGGTTACTGCAATGGGATTTTTACGGTTGGTTACAAATCTGGGCATGTATGATTCCCTGCTGCCGTTGATTATCCCATCCATTGCGTCTCCGGCCGTGTTTTATTTTATGTACAGTTATCTACAGTCTTCTCTTCCAATGTCATTGATAGAGGCGGCAAGGATTGACGGTTCCGGGGAATTTCGAACCTTTAACCGGATTGTGATTCCGATTATGAAACCGGCGATTGCAGTACAGGCAATTTTTACCTTTGTAGGCTCCTGGAATAATTATTTCGTTCCAGCCTTGGTGATTCAGTCAAAGGATAAGATGACAGTGCCGATTTTGATTGCCACATTGCGGGGAGCGGATTATATGAATTTTGATATGGGAAAAATATATACGATGATTTTGGTAGCGATTGTGCCAATTATTCTTGTGTATCTGTTCCTGTCAAAATATATTATTGCAGGTGTAACCCTTGGAGGAGTGAAAGAATAAATAGTATAGATGTTATAGAAGACAGTTCCAGAATGTAACGAAAAAGCGTGTTTGGAAGTTGCTTTCTGCCAAATGGCGGAGAGGATGTTCCAACACGCTCTTTGCAATAGAAAGGAGAAAATGATGGCAGTAATGAGACAGGTTCACAGCGGAACCATGGAAAAAGAAATTTCAAACAGGGAACTTATGCATGGCAGACTGAGTAGAGAGCTGGCGGCCGAAGGGTTCGTTCTCTTGAAAAATGAAGGAATGCTTCCCTTGGAGCTTTCAGAGCCGATTGCACTGTTTGGCAGTGGAGCAGAGAAAACGGTCAAAGGTGGGACGGGTTCTGGGGATGTAAATAATCGGGAGAATATCTCCATATACAAAGGGATGAAAGAAGCGGGCGCATGTATCACAAGTGAGAGATGGCTGTTGGATTACCAGAACTGTTATGAGGATGCAAGAAATAAATGGAAGCAAAAGGTTCTAAAGGATGCGAAACAGGTGGATAATCCATTTGATGCTTATGCAACAAATCCTTTTGCCTTGCCGGAGGGACGAAAAATAGAAGAAGAGGATATCAAAGGGGCTTCGGCAGTTGTTTATGTACTCAGCCGCATTTCCGGTGAGGGGAAAGACCGCCGTAAGGAAGAGGGCGATTATTATTTAAGCGCAAGGGAGAGAGAAGATATTTTATATCTGAATCAGAAAAATATACCTATTGCGTTACTTTTGAATGTGGGCGCACCCATAGAGCTGACAGATATTTTGCAGGAAGCAGGAAACATCCAGGCGGTTTTAAACATTTCCCTGCCTGGCCAGGAAGGAGGTCATGCAGTTGCAGATGTGCTCTTTGGAAAGGCCATGCCAGGAGGGAGGCTGACTGCTACATGGGCAAAACATTATGGGGATTATCCTTTTGCGGAAAATTTTGGATATTTGAAGGGAAACTTGAAAAGGGAAGAGTACAAGGAAGGAATATATGTGGGATATCGGTATTTTGACAATTTTGGAATAGAACCGCTATTCCCGTTTGGTTATGGACTTTCTTATACGGATTTTTCGATTGAATTTGAAAAGCTTAAGGTACTGGAAACAGAAGTTGCGGTGACAGTTACTGTGACAAATACAGGAGACTTTTATTCTGGCAGGGAGGTGGTGCAGATTTATGTAACGCCACCCCAGACAAGTCTTGGAAAAGAATATAAGCGGCTGGCAGGATTTGTCAAGACAGGTTCTTTGGAGCCAGGAGAGAGTCAGAGGGTTACGGTTGTTATTGAACAGAAGCAGTTTGCCAGCTTCTCGGAAGAAAAGCTGGCCTGGATTGTGGAAGGGGGCATGTATGGCCTGTGGATTGGGAATCATTCTGCATCTTTAAAGCTGGCAGCATTCCTTACAGTTCCAGAAACAGTAATTTTGGAAGAGACAGAAGAAATATGTCCGAAGCAGGCAGCATTCCAGGATATAGCTAGGACAGAAGCGGTAAGAAATAGGGCGGAAGAATGGATGAAATTGGAAAGGGAACAGAAAATACCTGTTTTTCAATTCCTTCCCAAAGCAGAGAAGAGGGAAGAAAAAAAGCCAATTGCCGTTGAGCAGTCTGTGGAAGAAGTGATTCCTCTTCTGTATGGAAACATCACCCAAGGGACCAGCAACCTTGGCTCTGCTGGGGTTCGGGTGCCTGGCTCAGCCGGAGAAACATCAGAAGGGTTAGAGAAAAAGTATGGAATACGTTCTCTGGTTATGGCAGATGGTCCCGCTGGGCTTCGTCTGCGGCAAAGCTATCAGGTAGATAGGAAGACAGATTCCGTGTATGGGGTTGGAGTTCTGGGTTCTTTAGAGAATGGATTTTTGGAAGAAATGGAATACCATGAGGATGCAGATACTTACTATCAGTTTTGCACAGCATTTCCCGTTGGCACATTATTGGCGCAGACCTGGGATACAGAGGTGATGAAGAGGTTTGGACAAGCCATTGCGGTGGAGATGGAGGAATTTTATGTGGATTTGTGGCTGGCTCCAGGGATGAATATTCAAAGAAACCCTTTGTGTGGGCGCAATTTTGAATATTATTCCGAGGATCCATATTTGTCAGGGATGTTGGCAGCGGCCGTAACCTCTGGGGTGCAGGAGAGTGGAAAGTGTGGCGTAACCATCAAGCATCTTGCCTGCAATAACCAGGAGGATAACCGGATGGGGCTGGATGCTTGTATTTCTCAACGAGCGCTTCGGGAAATCTATCTTCGTGGGTTTGAGATTGCGGTAAAGAAAAGCGCTCCCATAGCCATTATGTCTTCTTATAACCTGATTAATGGCGTTCATGCGGCAAATAATGGAGATATCTGCACAACTGTGGTGCGTAAGGAGTGGGGATTTGAAGGCGTGATTATGTCAGACTGGAATACAACGATTCCAGAAGACGGAAGTGTGCCGTGGAAATGTGTTGCTGCTGGGAATGATATTATCATGCCGGGAAATCCAGAGGATGATGCAGATATCAGAAAAGCATATGAGAGGGGAGAGTTGACAAAAGATGATATTTGCGCTTGCGCAGGACGGGTGATTGCCATGGCAGGAAGGCTGGGGTAATATATTCAGGACATATCATTAAGTTTAGAGTTTATTCCCGCGAGGGTAAGTGCCCTGCGGGTGCAAATACCCCGCCTAAGGGGCGGGGTATTTGACTTGCTTCAAGGGTGCCAGCTCTGTTTAGCTTGCCGGATTTTCTTGCGCCTCCTCTTTCAAAATCAATGAGAAGCCTTTCAGGGTAATCGATGATACAGGGGTATCTTTATTTTCTATCTTCCCCATGGAAACCACCAATGCTGCATTCAAATCTGTCTCCTGCTCCATGGTAAAGTCAAAGGTTAACGGCATTTCCTGATTTGCCTCCAATGACAAGTCCGCTCCGCCGTACCAGTCATTTTTTTCACTTAATAGAGCAACTTTAATGTCCCGGGCTGCGGTAGAGGTTGCGCTAAAGCTGATGGTATAAGTTTTGCCTTTTTGCAGGGTGATGCCTGGACGCTTTAACTGAACGTTCCAATCTGCGGTTCCAACATTTGCGATATCAAATTTTGCATTGCCATTTTCAAAAGTAACTGCAGCTTCTCCAGGAGCAATGACATTTTCAATCCATGCGCCTTTTCCATCGGTAAAATTTCCGTCTCCCAGTAAGTCTTCTCCTGGCTGCTGCTGGACAGGAGGCGTTTCAGGAGCTTCAATTTTCTCCAGGCTGATATCGTCAATGCAAATGCGGTGCTGTGTTGTAATCTGAGCGCCTCCCACTGCACCCATGGAAATGCTGAATACCGCTTCGTTATCGGAAACTTCCGTCATCTGGAATTCATCCGTATAAATCTGGTATTCTCCGCCCAGATCCACTATTTTCTGATTGGAATAAGGCGTCCAATCGTCATTATGCTTTACCCCGTCCCTTTGGATAGCAAACATCAGTTTTCTTTCTATACTTGATTTCGCTTTCAGGGAAAGCCTGTACCATTGGCCTTCTTCCAGCCTTACATTATTTTGCTTCAACTGAATCTTCCAGTCTGCATCGCCGGTATCCTTAATGCTGAAGTCTGCCGCATTATCTTCGCTCAGGCTGTCCACTACATACTCAGCAGCTGCACTTCCATCCACAAACGCCTCATAACCTGCAAATCCTGCGTTGAAGCTTCCGTTTTTAATCAGGCTGTCTTCCTCAATTCTGACGTCGTCAATGTAAAAGACGCCTGGCTGTTCGATATAGAATGCAATGTTGGTATCAGTCGGCTTCGTGTCCAAAACAAGCTTATCCGCATATTCTTTCTCTTCCCCTGCAAGGGCAAAGGTAAAGTCCTTCCCTGCTGCTTTCAGTCGGATACTCTTTCCATTTTCCCCTTCTGCCTTCAAACTCAGGGCATAGGTATTCCCTTCTGTCAGCGCCAGTTCTTCTTGAGAAACAATGACAGGATTCTGGGGTGATGTTCCTTCTGGGGCATTGATCATCAGCCGCCGGATATTATTCTCATTTGTTACCTTTACTTCTGACCCTGGATTCTTCGTTACGTTCCAGTAGCCAAGACGTCCTTCTCCTTCCTGGAAGCTGCCGTTATAGACATAATTTCCGTCTGCCAGGACTGTCTTTTTGCCTTCTTCAATCACAATCTCGTCTGTCTTCTTCAAAGATACATTGCTGATATGTACGTTTGCGGTTGATTCAGACGCACCTAAATTAAATTCCAGCCGTGCGTTGGCATCATCATTGTCACCCATGGTAAAGCTATAGGTATATGTTTGCTTTCTTGTTGTTAAATCTACTGCCGTATCATTGAGATATCTGCGGTAAGACCTGTCTGGGGCCGATATGTCGACTTTCATTGTCCTGGGGCTGTCAGCATATGCATCGAAGGTAAGCTGGTATACCCCACCCTTTTTCATAGGAAGATTAGGCTGTACAAGCTGGATGCTGTAATCTGCAGTTCCAGCGGCCGTCGTGTGGATGGCTATCTCATTATTTTGGATGGATGCTGTGCCTTCTCCGCCAAGTGTTGTAAGGAAACTCCAGTCTTTGCTGTCGGTAAGATCTTCCTGTACGGCAAAGTTTCCGTTTATCACATAATTTCCGTTTGCATCCGGATCTCTTAATACAACGTCTTTGATGGGCTTCTGTACATTTTCGTCATAGCTGTCTTTCTGGTATGCCCGTACATAATCCACATAAAATGCAGAACTTGCAATATCCGTTGTCTCATCTGGGTTGCCCGGCCAGCTTCCGCCTACAGCCAGATTCAGAATGATATAAAATGGCTGGTCAAAGGGCGCTGGATAGCTGATTTCGCCCTGGCCTTCTGTCGCAGAATACCAGTCATCTTCTGTATGGATAAGCGTTCCGTCCACATACCAGCTGATCTTTCCAGGCACCCATTCCACGTTAAATACGTGATACTCTTCTGAAAAATCTCCGCTGGCTAAAGTGTAATTTCCCTGGCTCTCACTGTGGGGGTTTCCATAATGGATGGTTCCATAAGACTTATTGGTCTCATGCCCAAGCACTTCCATAATATCTATTTCCCCGCATCTGGGCCACTGTCCGTAGAGGTTTTCGTTGGCTGGCATCATCCAGAATGCAGGAAGGAATCCTTGGCCCTTTGGAACTTTAACCTTGGCTTCAAATAATCCATATTTAAAGTTGTGCTTATTCTGTGTATTGATACGTCCGGAAGTATAGGATACCGTTCCGTCCTCGTTTGCCTTTTCCACAGGCTTAAGCACCAGGTTGCCATCTTTAAGGAAAATATTTTCCTCTGAATCAACGTATGCCTGGAGCTCGTTGTTTACCCATCCGGGGTCATGTGTTTCTACATTCCAGTCTTCCCTGCTGAGGCTGGTTCCATCAAAATTGTCTTCCCATTTCAGATTATATCCGTCATAGGACAAATCCGTCTTCCCTGTTGTAGGCGCTTCCACAACTGTCACAGACACGGATGCGGTTTTTCCATTTGCAGATTTTACAGTAATAGCTGTTTTGCCTGCGCTAATACCCACAACTTTTCCCCCACTGTCCACAGAAGCTACCGCTTTGTTTCCTGAGGAATAAGTAAGGGTCTTGTTGGTTGCATTTCCCGGTTGTACAGCAGCGCGCACCTGTGCCGTCGCCCCAACCTGTATGGAAGATGGAGAAATGGTTGCTGTTACACTGGTTACGGGTATTTCTTTTGTGTTATCATTATTATTGTTATCGTTGTTATCATTGTTATCATTGTTATTGTTGTTGTTATCATTATTGCCAGGTTTTTTTACTGTCAAGTTGATGTATGCTTTCTTATTCTTTTTGTTTTTTCCTGTGACAGTTACTGTAATTTTCGTTTTTCCGGCGGATTTAGCAGTAATTGTTCCTCTTTTATTTATGGTTGCAACTCGTCGGTTAGCAGATTTAAATGCAATGCTTTTCTTTGCTGTTTTCGGTGAAACTGTTACAGTTAGTTTCTTCGTCTGGCCAGATGTCATGGTATATGTTTTATTGGTCACAGTTTTTTTTCCAATCGTTAATTTGATGCTCTTTACTGCTGTGGCCTTCTTGACTATCAATTTGACAGTCTTTTTCGTTTTCTTTTTGTCTTTTCCAGTAACAGTTACTGTAATTGTTGTTTTTCCGGCAGATCTGGCAGTGATGACTCCCTTTTTAGTCACTGTCGCTACTTTTTTCTTGCTGGATTTGAATGTGATGTTCTTTTTGGCTGTCTTTGGGGCAACTGTTACTTTTATTGTCTTTTTTTGGCCAGCTGTCATAGTGTATGTTTTATTGGTCACAGTCTTTTTTCCGATCTTTAATTTTACATTTTTTACAGTTTTACCTCTAGATGCGGCTTCTGCCTGGACAGACGGCGTCATTACAGAAGTAAATACCATGGCCAGCGCCACGGCAAATGCCAGGAGCCTGTTCCGTTTTGTTTTGTCCATTTTGTTTTCCTTTCTCCCATTCATTTGGGCGGCAATGATTTCTCCTTGGTTTGTTACCATAAATTTATATTTTTTCATAACCCCCTTCCTAAGTATAAAAAAGCAAACATTATAGATTTTATGGTAAAAATGATTATATAGTAATTAAATTTTTGTGTATATTATCAATTTGAAAAAAATATCAGATTCATGACAGTTATTATTTTGTTATTTTTGCGTTGGGCTGCCAAAGGAATAGAATGCAGACTCAAAGAAAAATAGTTGAATATAGATTATAAATGTGGTAAAATTGGGAAAATATTTAACGATGCATTTCCAAGGCATGTGATTGCCACAAGTGGGTGATTTTGGAAAATGAAAATGGCCAAATGGCTATGGTGTAAGGAGAATAAAAAGAATGGAAAGTTACAAGCAGGAATTTATTGAATTTATGGTAGACTGTCAGGTATTGAAATTTGGTGAATTTATTTTAAAAAGCGGAAGAAAATCACCTTTTTTTATGAATGCAGGCGCTTATGTGACAGGGGCGCAGCTTCGTAAGCTAGGGGAATATTATGCGAAGGCAATTCATGAGCATTATGGAGATGATTTTGATGTATTATTTGGGCCAGCATATAAGGGAATTCCTTTGAGTGTTGCTACTACGATCGCTTATAGTGAATTGTATGGGAAGGAAATCCGTTATTGCTCCAACCGCAAGGAGGAAAAGGACCACGGTGATGCAGGGATTTTATTGGGAAGTAAATTAGCAGATGGAGATAAGGTAGTGATTATTGAGGATGTTACTACTTCTGGTAAGTCTATGGAAGAGACAGTTCCTATCATCCGGGCACAAGCAGATATAAAGATTCAGGGATTGATGGTGTCATTAAACCGTATGGAACGAGGCAAAGGGGAGAAGAGCGCCTTAGAGGAAATTAAAGAACTCTATGGTTTTGATGCGAATGCCATTGTTACCATGGAAGATGTCACAGAATATTTGTATAATAAACCATATAAAGGAAATATATATATTAATGATGAAATGAAAGAAGCCATAGACAATTATTATGCACAGTATGGCGCAAAATAACTGATTTTCCAGAAGACGGGCAGCAGGATTCTTTCTAAAAAATGCCGTATCGCAGGCTGAGTATGATGGAGGTTACAGGAATGAACGAGAAAATATACAAGACAATGGCAGTAACAGGGGCTGGAAGTATTGCCTTGGGCATAGTTGTCCTGGTGAGCGGCATTGTATGCGGAGTCTTGGCAATTGTAAGTGGGGCAAGACTCTTAAAGCGTAAATCAGACATTATATTTTAAAGGATGAAAAGTTGAAGAAAGATTATAAAGCGACGCTCCGAATATGCAGCAAAATCATGTTCGGAGTCTATATTATTTGTTTGACGTATTTTTTGTTTTTTGCAGAAAGTACGGGACGTACGTTTGAGGGAAGGACATATCATTACAATCTGGAACTGTTTAAAGAAATCAAGCGGTTTATTGTACATCGGCACACGTTGGGCACAGGGGCGGTTTTATTGAATCTTGTGGGAAATATTGTAGCGTTTCTTCCCTTTGGATTCTTTCTACCCATTCTTTATCCCAGATGCAGGTCATTTTTACGTACAGTATTTTTTAGTTTTGAATGCAGTCTGATTGTAGAAACCATACAATTGGTATCAAAGGTGGGCAGCTTTGATGTGGATGACATGTTGCTGAATACCATTGGAGGGGCGATAGGCTGTCTGATTTTTCATTGGATGAACCGGATAAGGAGAATTTATGAAACGAAAGAAAAAAAATAGTTTTAAATTCGCGGGTAAGAAACATTCCAAAAGAGGAAAGATATCGTTAGTCCTTGCTTTATGTACTGTCTTTGCAGGAATTGGGATGGTTGTATTTTCCATTCAAAATGGTGGGAATGCAGATGTGTATATTGGAACAGCAGGATTGGCAATGCTGCTGTTATCAGGAGTATCCCTGTTGATTGGCCTTAGCAGTTTGAGAGAAGAAAGCTATAAATTATTTCCAGTGCTTGGAAGTATTTGTTCTGGTATTACCTTCGCCGGATGGGTGGCAGTTTATGTGCTGGGATTTTATATGTAAATAGTAGAAAGGACGATTTGTTATGGGTTATAGGGAAATTTGGCAGCCCTACCGGGAGGAAGTAAAGGAGCGTTTTCCTTTGGTGATGGGCCGTTTGAAACAGATAGAGACAGAAGAAACGGTGCAGCAGCCCTATCGGAATTATTTCCGTCAGGCGGCAGCTTTTTTGCAGAAGCTTGGGACTTTGGAGGAAGAAGTCACTTCTGGGATGTGGGAAAAAAAGAGCCTGGAGGAACTAAAAGAGGAAAACAGGTTCTTGTATGAAGATATTTTACCCAAGCATTATGGAAACAGCTATGGCAATCCAGAATATGCCAGCAGGAAGCTGGGGGAGTCTCTTGGAAGATTGTTAAGTATGCTGTATGCAGATCTCCGTTCTCTCATTCCATACGCTTTCGAGGGAAGATCTTATGATATTACCATATTCAGTGAGCTGCTGGTGGAAATTTATAATGTTTTCGAAAGGGAGGAAGTTCCAGAGGAGCATGAAATTCAGCAGATTTTGTATTGGTTTTTTCATGATTATGGCGAGGTCTTTACAGAAATGGGCGTGATGGCCCAGACGAATCCGGAAATGGATTTTTATACCCGTATTATTTTGGACAGCGATTTGAATGACCTGGGTTATCTTTATCGTTATGGCGCTTATATTACAGAAAATGAAATTCGTACAGCAGAGTTTTTAAACCGGATGTCTCAGGAAGAAATTCAGGCGATGGCAGATACTTATACCGAAGGATATCGGATTGGATTTGAGGTAACAGGAAAGGATTTATCCAAAAAGAAATTTGTAGATTTACGCTATCCCATCGGATTTGAACGGATGATGCGGGCAGCAGTGAGAAATTTTGAAAAGATGGATTTGCAGCCAGTGGTGATGCGCACTGGGGAGCTTTCTTTTTCTGGCAGGGGAATCGGGGGAAGTTCTGTTGAGAGCGTTTTGCCCAACCGTCAGTATGAATATGACCATAAATCAGATCAGGCAGTTTATTTGGACAAGGCATTGGTGGAGCGCAGACTGGAAGTGCTGAAAACGGCTTATGAAGGGCGGAAAAAGGAAGCAGCCTGGTATGCTGGGCCGGCTGTAGTGGAGACTTTCGGGGAGGTAGGATTTGAGCCGAAAAAGAATTCTCATGCTTATCAGTTTGATGAGAAACAGCAGAAGCTGAATGTGTATTATTCTAATATAGCAAAGCAGATTACCAATCAATATATTAAGGGGGAGGAGCGGAGCTTTACGATTATCGCTTATCCTATACCAGAGATTGGTCCTGAATATGAAAAGATTTTTGCGGAAACGGTAAAAGTCAATACCTTGGATTACAAATTGTATCGGGAAATGCAGCAGAAAATCATTGATGTGTTGGATGAAGGAGAGACTGTTCGTATTACTGGAAAAGGCAAGAATACCACAGATTTGACGGTTGCATTGTATCCCTTGAAGGATAAAGAGAAGGAAACTGCATTTGAAAATTGTGTTGCGGATGTAAATATTCCGGTGGGAGAAGTGTTTACATCCCCTGTGTTGAAAGGAACCAATGGGCGTCTTCATGTAACACAGGTATATTTGAATGGATTGAAGTATCTAGATTTGGAATTGGATTTTAACGATGGCATGATAAGCAGGTATTCCTGCAAAAATTTTGAAACAGAGCAGGAAAACCAAGCATTTTTAAAGGAAAATTTGTTGAAATATCACGATACCCTGCCTTTAGGCGAATTTGCGATTGGGACAAATACGACTGCCTATCGAATGGGAATTGATTATCAGATTCAGGATAAGCTGCCCATTTTGATTGCAGAAAAAACAGGCCCTCATTTCGCAGTGGGGGACACTTGCTATAGCTGGGCGGAGGATACCCCTGTATTTAATCCAGATGGAAAAGAAATTATGGCAAGAGATAATGAGGTGTCCATCCTTCGGAAAGAAGACCCCCAGAAAGCCTATTTCAGTTGTCATACGGATATTACGATTCCCTACGATGAACTGGACCGGATTACGGTACAAAAGGCAGATCAGACCTGTATCGATGTGATTCGGGATGGAAAATTTGTAGTGCCTGGAACGGAATTGCTGAATAAGCCCCTGGAATAAACTGACATTTCCCATATATTACTCCGGCGGTTAACTATTGATATTTTTACTTGTCTAGTGTAGTGATTCATTCACATTTCGTCAAATTAACTTGTCTGAAAGTGAATGAGACACTACACTAGATTCTATCAACTTTAAACCCCTGGAGTAATTTTGTATATTTATGAAAGCTATACTTTGAAGGTTTTTATCTGAGTTTCCAATTCTTCTGCGGATGTTGTTAATTCTTTGGATTCTTTTGCTACTGTCTCACTGTTCATCATTAGGTTATCCGTTTGTTCTACCAGAATATCAGAAGAAGCAAGTATTGTTTGAGAGCTGTCTGCCTGTGCCTCTGAGATTGTGGCAACATCCTTTGCAACATTTTCAACCTGGTTTACTTTTTGCATCATTTGTTGTGCTAAATCTCCAACCGTAATTATATTTTCAAAAATATTGTCATATGTTTTTACAGCATTTCCAATTAATACACTACTGTTGTTGATATTTTCCACATTATCTTTTGACAGGTGGATGACATCTCTAATTAGCTTCTTTATTTCCAAAACAAGCGTATCTATATGATTCACGGAATCCATGCTTGTCTGCGCTAGCTTGCCGATTTCCGTTGCTACTACAGCAAACCCTTTTCCTGCCTCGCCTGCCCGTGCCGCCTCAATGGATGCATTTAAGGATAGCAGGTTAGTTTCGTCTGCGATTTCGCCAATTACCTTTGTAATGTCGGTGATTTCTTCTGAGGCGTTTCCTACATCGTCAATAGCGTATTGAAGTTGTTGTACCGAGCGGTTGATATTCTGCATGGATGCATTTACATCCCACATGATTTCTTTGCCTTTTTGTGATATGTCGATGGTTTCTTTCATTTTCCCATTCATTCCGTCTCCGTCATTTTTTGTCTCTTCTACAAGAGCTGCCAGAGTGGTGGCGCTTTGCGCCACTTCGCTGACGGAGATGGATAATTGACCTACTGTAGTATTGAGTTCTTTCATGGACTGGTTTTGCCTTTTTGATGCCTGGAATAATTGGTTGGATACATCATTACTGTTATCTGCCTGACCATGTAGAGTGTGGGAAACATTATCAATGGAGGCAATCATGCTGCGCATGGTATCAATGAATTTATTGACACACCGGCTCATAATCCCGATTTCGTCATTGCTTTTGCTCTCACTATAGATGGTAAAATCTCCTTCTGTCATCAATGATATCACAGTTGTAAGCCGCTTTACTGGACGGATGGCAATATGTACAATTCTTTCTAAGAGCAGCATCAGAATCAGCACAGAAATGATGCCGAAAAGAACCATAATATTTCTAAGCTGGTTCAAATCTTTATAAATTGTTTGGGTGGGGACATATGACATAAGCAGCCATTCAGTTCCGGCTACCTCTTCTAAAACAGATATGTTTCCGTTCATTTCTGTTAAGCCAAGTTCATTTTTTGAAATCTTATCTGCAATTCCCTGCATGAACACATCTTCTGATTCACTCAATTTTTGAGAAATCAGGCTTGTGTCTCGGGCGGCAAGGATTGTTCCGTCCTCAGCGTTTATCAAAAATGATTCTGCATCTTCCATTTTTATAAAGCTGCTGACATATACGCTGATTTTATCCAATGATAAATCTGCGGAAAGGATGCGTATGTCATCCGAATGAGTTCTTAGCATGCCGCAAGCGCTGATGACTTGTTTGCCTCCTTCATTTGTATATGCATTTGTAAAATCCATATTGACTCTGGTTAGCCCGTCTTGGAACCATTCCGTCTGTGTTATGTCAGAAGAGGTGGAATTTTGGGAAGTACTGGAAGATTCTGGCTGGTTTGTCATGGTAAGTGATACATTGCTTATCTGAATGCCTGCAATAGAACCAGAGGCTCCTAGGTTAAATTCCATCCTCCCGTTTGCATCATCATAATCTGTCATGGTAAAGCTATAGGTAAATGTCTGTTTTTCTGGGGTTAAATCTACAACCGTATTATTCAGGTAAGTCTGATAGTCTCTGTCTGGCGCTGTTACACGGATTGCCATTGCCCTGTTTGCATCTGCATAAGCGTCAAATTGGATTTGGTATGTGGCTCCCTTTTGGAGTGGTAGGCCAGGTTGTACAAGCTGTATGCTGTAATCTACAGTCCCTTCATTGATAATGCCAATGGACAGTGTTTTATCTTGAATGTCTGCGGATGCCTCACCTTCAAGCGTTGTAAGGAATATCCACCCTTCTTCATCTGACAAACTTTCTCCTTCTGCAAAATCCCCGTTATTTATGTAGTTTCCATTTTCATTTGGTTTCCGTAAGTCCACATCTTTTTCTGGTTTTGACTGAAAAAGGGAACCTTTTACATCTGCTACATAAAGCCCTTCGGGATAATTGCTGTCAAAGTTATAGTAAGCATCCAAGAAACTTTGCAGCTCCTTGTCATCAAAATCCATCTGCTCTAGCGTCTGCTTTGCCATGCTAAGGGATATAAGGTTCTGGTTCAGCCATGCTTCAATCTCAGAAGCCTGGCTTTCGATAGATGTTTGTAAAAGCTTGTGGGCGTCTGACTTTATGACGCTTTTTGAGACGAAGTAAGACAGGCCGATAAGGGTGATGACGATGGCAAAGATTATAGGCAATAGTGTACCTAGCAGTTTTATTTTTATAGAAATAAATTTTCTTTTTTTTGTCATTTGAAGTTCCTCCATGTTTTCATTCTCTGGCGATGAAATTTACTGGTATTGCGCCACATTATGGATATCTACTTTTTCAAAGGGAATCAGAATGTATTTTCCATCTTCGGAAGCCCCTTCGATTTCTTGGATGGATTGTCCGGCAGCTAATTTGCCTGCCGCTTCTATTGCAGCAGAAATCTGTGCAGACATTGGTTGGTATACCGTAAAATCCATCCTTCCCTCGGCAATGGCCTGGCATCCGGCTTCTGAAGCGTCTACACCTAAAAATAAAATAGAGTCTGTGTTTATGCCTGCCTGTTCAAAAGCTGCAAGCCCTCCAAGGGCCATGTCATCGTTGTTTGCAGCTACGCAGTCAACGGGGCTGCCTGTTTTTAGGAATAATGCGATCAATTCTTGTGCTGTCTCTGTATTCCAGCCTGCATAATCTTCAAAGACATAATTGATTTTCTTGCCGCTGGCTTTCAGCGTCCGCTTTAGGCCGTTTGTCCTGCCATTTGTGCCAGAAGCTCCCTTCGGCCCTTTTAATATTGCCAGATTGATTACATCTTTATCCTGAAATTGTTCCAGAATGAATTCTGCTTGGTATTGCCCTGCCATAAATTCATCGCTTGCTACATATATATAGCGGTCTTTTTTTAACTGGCTGTTGTCTGGCGCATTATTGATAAATACGATTGGCATGTGGTCTGCGGCTGCTTTTACTGCGGTTACAGTATCAGGGGAAACGAGACCGCATAAGAGCACGTTGCATCCTTCAGCGGCAGCGTTTTTTATCTGTGAATCTTGTGTTTCAACAGAATTTTCCGCATATCCTGCATCAAAAGCAAAGCCATAGGATGCAGCCTGTTCTTGCAATTGGTTTGCCCATCCTTCATAGTAAGTTCCGCTTTCGATTGCGGTATAATAAATGTTTGCGCTGCTATTCATCTCTTTTTTCTGGCATCCGCTTAAAAAAGCCAGGATTGTTATAGCTGAAAATATAAACCTTATTTTTTTCTTCATAGTATTCACCCATTCATTCGTTTTTCTTGAGTTTACATGTTTTTCTGGAAAGCATATACCAGATTGATTCAAAAAATGTCACATATATGACGTGATAATTGGAATATTTTTGTTGGTGGCTGCCTGGCTTGTGCACAAAAGAAAGGCTAAGCAGCTTTTGTGAAAAAGTGGATGTTTTCTTATCCGAAAAAATGTGTTAGAATGTCAAAAGAAAGGAAATCAGGTTGCAAAGAGAGGAAGGAAGAAATGTTATGTCAAAAGTAGGAATTGTTATGGGAAGTGATTCTGATATGCCGGTGATGTCAAAGGCGGCAGATATTTTGGAAGAATTGGGCATTGAATATGAAATGAAGATTATTTCAGCCCACAGAGAACCAGATGTATTTTTTGAATATGCAAAATCTGCAGAGGAAAAAGGATTTAAAGTGATTATTGCAGGCGCTGGGATGGCAGCTCATTTACCAGGAATGTGTGCGGCAATTTTTCCAATGCCAGTGATTGGAATTCCAATGCATACTACATCGTTAGGGGGCAGAGATTCATTGTATTCCATTGTACAGATGCCCTCTGGGATTCCGGTTGCAACCGTGGCAATTAACGGTGGAGCCAATGCAGGGCTTTTGGCGGCGAAAATTTTAGCTACATCGGATGAAGCATTGCTTGGACGCCTGAAAGAATATTCTCAGAAATTAAAAGAACAGGTGGAAGCCAAGGATGCTCATTTGCAGGAAGTTGGATATAAGAATTACGGAAAAATATAATCCGAAATTACAGGAGGAAAAGGAATGGATTACAAGAATTCTGGAGTAGATATTGAAGCAGGGTACAAGTCTGTGGAATTGATGAAAAAGCATGTGCAGCAGACCATGCGGCCGGAGGTACTGACAGGATTAGGAGGATTCTCTGGTGCATTTTCTATGGAAAAGTTCAAAGATATGGAGAAGCCGACACTGGTATCAGGCACAGACGGAGTAGGAACTAAGCTGAAATTGGCATTTTTACTGGATAAACATGATACGATTGGGATAGACTGTGTAGCTATGTGCGTCAATGATATTGCATGTGCTGGGGGTGAGCCTTTATTTTTCCTGGATTATATTGCATGCGGCAAGAATTTTCCAGAAAAAATTGCAACAATTGTAAGCGGTGTGGCAGAAGGTTGTATCCAAAGTGATGCTGCATTAATTGGCGGCGAAACGGCGGAAATGCCAGGGTTTTATCCAGAGGATGAGTATGATCTGGCAGGGTTTGCAGTAGGTGTGGTAGATGAAAAGGACATTATTACCGGAAAAGATTTAAAGGCAGGGGATGTTTTAATCGGTCTGGCAAGCTCCGGTGTTCATTCCAATGGATTTTCCCTTGTACGTAAAATCTTTAAAATGGATAAAGAAACTTTAAATACTTATCATGAAGAGTTGGGAAAAACCCTTGGGGAAGCTTTGCTTGCGCCTACCAAAATATATGTGAAATCTCTTCGGGCAGTGAAAGAGGCTGGCGTACGCATTCAGGCATGCAGCCACATTACAGGCGGTGGCTTTTATGAAAATGTGCCGAGAATGCTGCCAGAAGGGAAACATGCAGTGATTGAGAAAAACAGTTATGAGGTGCCTGCCATTTTCCGCATGATGGCAAGGGAAGGGCAGGTAGAAGAGAAGATGATGTACAATACCTATAATATGGGCATTGGCATGGCGCTTGCAGTAGACAAGGAGGATGTAGAGCAGACTATAAAAGCAATTGAGGAAGCAGGGGAAACGGCTTATGTGATTGGTAAAGTGGAAGATGGCGAGAAAGGGGTTACTTTATGCTAAATCTGGCAGTTTGTGTGTCCGGCGGTGGGACGAATTTGCAGGCGATTATAGATGCCATAGAAAATGGGACCATTACCAATACCAGAATAAAGGCTGTGATTAGTAACAATTCCAGCGCCTATGCATTGGAGCGGGCAAAAGCCCATGGAATTGCTAGCATGTGTATTTCTCCCAAGGAGTTTGGAAGCCGGGAAGAATTTAATCAGGCATTTTTGGAGGAGCTAGACAGTTATCAGGTGGATTTGGTGGTATTGGCAGGCTTTCTTGTGGTATTGCCAGAAATGATGATTAAGAAGTACCAAAACCGCATTATAAATGTTCATCCATCTCTCATCCCATCTTTTTGCGGAACAGGATATTATGGATTAAAAGTACATAAAGGCGCTCTGGAAAGAGGCGTAAAAGTGACAGGAGCGACGGTGCATTTTGTAGATGAGGGGACAGATACAGGCCCCATTATTCTTCAGCAGCCAGTGGCGGTAGAACCAGATGATACGCCAGAAACATTGCAACGGCGCGTGATGGAGCAGGCGGAATGGAAGATACTGCCCAAGGCCATTGACTTGATTGCCAATGGAAAAGTCCAGGTGGAGAAGGGCAAAGTTTTAATCCAGGAAGGAGAATAATATGAGAATATTGATTGTAGGAAGCGGCGGTCGGGAGCATGCCATTGCAGAAAGCGCGAAGAAAAGTCCGAAAGTAGATAAAATTTATTGTGCTCCAGGAAACGCAGGGATTGGGCAGATTGCAGAATGTGTACCGATTGGCGCTATGGAATTTGATAAGCTGGCTGCTTTTGCAAAGGAGCAGAAAATAGATTTTACAATTGTTGGTATGGATGACCCATTAGTGGGCGGCATTGTGGATGTATTTGAGGCGGAAGGCTTAAAGGTATTCGGTCCAAGAAAAAATGCCGCGATTTTAGAGGGAAGTAAGGCTTTTTCTAAGGATTTGATGAAAAAATATAAGATTCCTACTGCTGCTTATGAGAATTTTGATGATCCCACAAAGGCAATTGCTTACCTGGAAACGGCTAAAATGCCTATTGTTTTAAAAGCAGATGGTTTGGCTTTGGGCAAAGGTGTGCTGATTTGTAATACCTTAGAGGAAGCCAAGGCAGGCGTAAAGGAAATCATGGAAGACAAAAAGTTTGGATCTGCTGGAAATCACATGGTGGTGGAGGAATTTATGACAGGCAGAGAGGTGTCTGTGCTGTCCTTTGTGGATGGAAAAACCATCAAGATTATGTCTTCTGCGCAAGACCACAAGCGGGCCAAAGACGGAGACCAGGGTCTGAATACTGGGGGAATGGGAACCTTTTCTCCAAGTCCTTTCTATACCAAAGAAGTGGATGAGTTCTGTCATAAATATATTTACCAGGCAACGGTGGACGCCATGGCAGCAGAGGGACGCCCCTTTACGGGAATCATTTTCTTTGGACTGATGTTAACAGAGGATGGGCCAAAGGTGCTGGAATATAATGCACGCTTTGGCGACCCGGAAGCTCAGGTGGTTCTGCCCCGAATGAAAAATGATATGATTGAGGTGATGGAAGCCTGCGTGGAGGGAAAACTTTCGGATATCAATCTTGAATTTGAGGATAATGCGGCTGTCTGTGTTGTGCTGGCTTCAGACGGCTATCCGGTTTCTTATGAAAAAGGCTTTGAGATACGTGGACTGGAAGCGTTTGACAAAGAAGAAGGATATTACTGTTTCCATGCGGGAACCGCCAGGAAGGATGGAAAGATGGTCACCAATGGCGGCCGTGTTCTTGGAATTACTGCAAAAGGAAAGGATTTGCAAGAGGCCCGCGCCAACGCCTATCAAGCTACAGAATGGGTAGAATTTGACAATAAATATATGCGTCATGACATTGGAAAAGCCATTGATGAAGCGTAAGAACAAAAAGAATCCTGCAAGGGGAACACTTCGTAAGGAAGCTGTTTCCCTTTCGCCTTGTAATCAGCCAGAATGATTGAATTGTAGGAAAAATTCAAATCACATGGAAGAATTACAAAATGACAAAATCAAAATTTGAGGAAATGGGCGGCAGACTGAACCCTTACCTTGTGGAGATAATAGATGTGTTTAAGATAGCAATTTGCGATGACGAGCAATCTCTCATCGTTGAGTTAAAGAAAAATTTAAAAAGATATGCAGACGAAACGGAAAAGACATTCTGCTTTTTTGAATTTTATGATGGAACAGAACTTCTCGAAAATTATCAGCCCGATTTTGATTTGATTTTTATGGATATAAAGATGGAGAAGCTGAACGGTCTGAAAACTGCGGAAGAAATACGAAAGACAGACAGTGGGGTGGGCTTGTTTTTCCTGACCTCTTTATCGCAATATGTATGGAAAGGCTATGAGTATGGTGCAATCAACTATCTGCTCAAGCCGATGAAGTACGGTAGGCTGAAAATGGAGCTTGACCGCTTCTTTTCACGCTATCAGGGCAGAGAGGAAGCGTATCTTAGCTTTTCCAATGACAACGGGAAATATAAGGTGCTGTATAAAAATCTGCGCTATGCCGAGACGCAGAAGCGAAATGTGCTTTTGCACTTTGATGAGCAGGAGCAGGTCATTTACAAGAATATGAAAGAAATTGCTTCGCTTTTGGAAACACAGCAGCAGTTTGCCCGCTGTCACGCCAGTTTCATTGTGAATATGGCATATGTGAAAAGCGTGGAAAATCTGGAGGCGGTCTTAACAACGGGCGAGCATGTCCCGATCAGTCAGCCGAAACGCAAGGAGTTTATGGCAAGGTTGGCTGACTTTTGGGGGGATATACTATGATTACGCTGTTTCGGTTTATAGATTTACTTGTTACCATATCCCAGGGCGTATTACTTTTCGTAATTGTCAATAGTTTTTGTCATACGCTGAGGATAAAATGCGGCAAGTGGCTTTTGCCTGTTATATTTGTGGCTTTTGCATATTTTTGGACTTGGTTTATCGTAGACGGTACTTTCAAATTAGCGATTCAGGTTATACTGGTTGTTGCTCTTGAATTAGTATTTTATAAAGACTCGGTATTTAATATCATTGCTTCTGCGTTAATGGGGCTAATGATTCCAGGCTCTTGTGAGTCCCTCTCACTTACGGCTGTGGGATTATTTACAGATATATTGACGGTAGATGTTTCCGGGATTATATTTGCTTCGTTGCCTACGTATTTGACTTGTATAACTGTAAATATAATTGTAGCTTTGTGTTTGCAGTTTTTATTAAACAACTTTCGCTATTCATTACGGAAAGGCGATTTTGTGATCGTATTGCTGTTTGAATTGGTAATCTTCTTATTTTACAATAATAGCATTGTTCATTTCGTTATTGGAGAATATAACGAAACTTTTGATTTGATTGTTTTGCTGCTTTCTACAGCCTTTTTGTTCTTGTTCCTATATCTGAAAAATAATTACTATCTCCATGAACAGGAGCAGCGGGACAAGGTACAGATCGCACAGCTAAAGCAGCAGTATGCCTATTATCAGGATAAGCTCAAAGACCAGGAACGCATACGCTCCATATACCACGATATGAAAAATCATCTGCTTGTACTGGAAGGCAGTCAGAGCACGGACGAGACACGGAAAATAGCGCAGGAGCTGCGTTTGCAGATTGCAGATTATGAGAATTATATCCATACGGGCAACGATTTCCTTGATATTATCATTCGGGATAAGGCAGAGAAAGCCCGTGAAAAGCAGATCGACTTTTCTGCCTTCATTGATTTTGGCGGCGTGGATTTCATAGATCCGCTCGACATCAGCACCCTGTTCGGCAGCGGGATAGATAATGCCATTGAAGCCAGGGAAAAGCTTTCCGAAGAACAGCGTGTGATCCTTGTGAAAGCGGGAAAGGTACAGGATTTTGTGTCTATTCTGATTGAGAATAACTGTGCTGATGAAGCACACGCAGACGGACATACCACAAAGGCAGACAAATTCCTGCACGGTTTTGGTATCTCCAATATGAAAAAGGCGGCGGAAAAGTACGGAGGTATTTGTACCACCACACGGGAAAACGGAAAGTTTACTCTTAAAATCCTGCTTCCAAACACAGACAACTAAATATGGAGCAAGGGGCTGTCGCACTAATATCGTTACTTGTTCAAAACCTTTTGAACAAATTTGTGTATTGTAATTTACGTTAGTGCGACAGCCCCTTTTTTCTGCCCTTTTCTTAGATATTGCAGTGTAGATGTTAGATTTTGCGACTTCTATTGCCCTTTTCATTCTGTAGTGTAAGATGGGATTGTAAGCAGGAGGCTGAGAATTAAAGGAGGAAATAATTATGTCAATCTTATGTGCATCTCACTTGAAAAAATATTACGGTAAGGACGAAAGTCGCGTCAAAGCATTGGACGATGTGAATGTCTCCGTAGAAAACGGGCAGTTTGTCGCCATCATCGGAACATCCGGCAGCGGAAAATCTACGTTGCTTAATATGCTCGGCGGACTGGATTCTCCCACATCAGGCAGTGTGCAGGTGGAAAATCAGAACATCGAAATGCTGAGCCAGGAACAGCTTACCGTGTTCCGCAGAAAACGGATCGGCTTTATCTTTCAAAACTATAACCTGATCCCGTACCTGACCGCATACGAGAATATCGTGCTGCCTGTTCGTCTGGACGGAAAAATGGAGGATAAAAAATTTCTGAAAGAAATCGTCCACTTCCTTGAACTGGACGGTAAACTGGCGAACTATCCGAGCCACCTTTCCGGCGGTCAGCAGCAGCGTGTGGCGATTGCAAGGGCATTGGTATCAAAACCTGCCATTATCCTTGCCGACGAGCCGACGGGCAACCTTGACAGCTGCACAAGCGATAAGGTCATTGAGCTTCTGAAAACGACAAGCGAAAAGTTCCATCAGACGATTGTGATGATTACCCACAATCCTGAGATTGCGGAAAAAGCAGATGTGCGTATTCGCATTGAAGATGGAAAAATCCACGCATAAGGGGGCTTGAAAATGAATGGCAAAAAAATAAGTTCAAAAATGATTGCACAGATGTCAAAGCAGAGCTTGAAATTCAGTCGTATGCGGAACAATTTTGTAATGATTACGATTGTTTTGGCGTCCGCTCTGCTGATGGCGATTCTAATGTATGCTGTCGGTCAGCGGGAAGATAACGCAAGGCAGCTTTCCCACGCACAGGAGGTCGGCTACTATAACCTCTCGGACAGTCAGGTGGAAGCCTTAAAAGCCGATGAGCGTATTGTCTGTCAAATTCAGGTAAAAACAGGTACGCCTTCAGAAATGGATGGTTTTGAGGTCATTCCTTACTATGTCAGCAAGCTTTCCGATAAAATTCAGATCGGAGAACTGGAAAGCGGCACACTGCCCGAAAAAGAAAAGGAAATTGCCGTGCAGGGAGCAATGCTTGAGAAAATGGGACTTACGCCGAGCGCAGGCAGTGAGGTTACGCTGAATTTTTATGATGGCAATACGGAAACCTTTACGGTTACGGGTATCCTGAAAGGAAAAGAAACAGCAAAGCAGTTTGCAGTGTTCTTTTCCAAAGATTATGCGGATAACGGAAGCCAGTTAAAAGACTCCCCGTATGAAGTCTATGCGAAGTTGTACGGAGCCACAACAATGCACCCAGAAGATAGCAAGGAAGCAATGTACCTGATTGGCAGTGACGCAGGGATTGCAAGAAAATATGTCAGCCCATCCAAAGCGTTCCTCGACTCGTTATCCGTAGATACGCAGGATGTTCTGACCTATGGGCTGATCGGTATTGTGATCCTGCTTGCCTGCATTTTGGTTATTTACGGTGTGTTCTATCTGTCGGTTATCGGGAAAATCCATCAGTTTGGGCAGCTTCGCACCATTGGTATGACGAAAAAACAGATGAAAAAGCTGGTATCAAAGGAAGGACGCAGGCTTTTCCTTTACGCCTCTCCCATTGGTATCCTGATCGGCGGCGTAGCGGGCTACTTCATTATTCCGTCCGGCTTTAGCATTATCAATACCTTGTTGATGGGGGTCTGTGTATTTGTCATTGTCTACCTTATTACAATAATTTCCGTACACAAACCCGCAAAACTGGCAGCTGCGGTATCTCCTATGGAAGCGCTTCGCTATGTGCCCCAGGGCGATATGAAAAAGACTGCAAACAAGAAAATGTGCCGCAGCCTTACACCGCTCGGACTTGGCGTAATGAACTTTTCCCAAAATAAGAAAAAAGCGGCTGTGACAATGCTCTCCCTTGCCCTCGGCGGTATCCTGTTTATGACAGCAGCCACTTTTATGTCCTCGTTTGACAGGGACAATTACCCAAGACAAGGCATTTGGAAAGACGCAGAGTTCCATATCCAGTATTCTGACTCAGCTATTGAACTGAACGAGAACGGAATGAGCGGTATGCAGGCGCAGACACCGATGACGGAGGATATGGTAAAAGAGATTGCTGCCATAGACGGTGTGGAAAAGGTGGAGGAGCGAAAGAGCTTTGGTGTGCTCTTCGATTTCCCGCAGCGGGATGAATACGATAATGACGATTACATCTATCCAATGAATGAGAAAGAAACGAGAAACATCGGGGAATATATCGAGGAAGGCTCTGCTGACTATGATAAACTGATGTCCAGCGATTATGTGCTGATTGCCGACAATACCAATGCCCTTGATATTTACGGGTGGCAGTTCAATGTTGGAGATGTATTGACTCTTCATTACTATGACGGAAATGAGACAGCAGAAAAAGAAGTAACCGTTCTTGGTATTCTGAACGACCAATATGTATTGGATAATGACAATCTGGATGGTTGGTTTGTAATGCCAAAGCAGGCTGTTTTGAGCTTTATATCCTACAATAATCTGAACGCCCATCTGTTGATTTCTACTGATCCCGAAACGGAAACTGCGGTAGGCGAAGCGTTGAATGAAATCGTAGCGGAACATCCCGAATTGTCCTTAGAGGCTTATGCTGACAGAGAAATCGCTTATTCCCAAACGATAAATTCTGTGTTTGGCACAATCAGCGGGCTTGCCATCTTCATTATGATGTTCAGTATCCTGAGTATGATGAATACGCTGATTACGAATATTGTCACAAGAAAACAGGAGCTTGCAATGCTTGAGTCCATCGGTATGTCTAAGGGACAGATCCGCAAAATGCTTCTTGGCGAGAGCCTGATCTTAGTCCTTACGGCAGTCGGCGTGACAATGACCATTGGTACGCTGCTCGGATATGTGCTGACACACCTGCTCCACAATGGCGGCGCATTTTATATCACATTCCAGTTCCCGGTTACCTTTGCCCTTGCCTATACAGCCGTACTGATGGTCGTACCGCTTATCATTACTCTTGTATCTAGGAAAAGCTTTTCAAAAGAAGCTTCTGACTAAAGAAAATATCATCTTAGGAAAATATTAATACTTTTAAAGAAAATAAAATAGGAATTTTTATAGGGGCTCTGATATAATAGGAATGCATATGAAAGTTTGACAATATTCGTTCTTTAGGAGATGATAAAAATATGAGAGATAGAATTTTAGTGGTAGACGATGAAAAGGAAATTGCAGATTTGGTGGCGTTTTATTTAGAAAGTGAAAATTTTGAAATCGTTACCTGCTACTTGGCAGAAGACGCATTGGAGCATGCTGAAGGGACACAGTTTGACCTGGCCATCTTAGATATCATGCTGCCAGGGACCAGCGGTTTTGAGATATGTAAGAAGATTCGGGAAAATTACAATTATCCGGTCATCATGCTGACGGCAAAGGATGAAGAGATTGATAAAATCCGTGGTCTCATGCTGGGGGCAGACGATTATATGACAAAACCTTTCCGGCCGCTGGAGCTGGTGGCCCGGGTCAAAGCCCAGCTTCGCCGTTATAAACGATATAACCAGCCTCAAACTGGAGAAGCGCAGGATGCTTCTCTGCTGGTACATGGCGGTTTGGTTATGAATGTTAAGACGCATGAATGTCAGTTGGATGAAAAACCGTTGGTGCTGACCCCAACAGAATTTTCTATTTTAAAAATTCTGTGTGAGCGGAAAGGGGAGGCAGTCAGTTCGGAGGAGCTGTTTCATGGAGTATGGAAGGATGAGTATTACAGCAAAAGCAACAATACCATTACAGTACATATCCGTCACCTACGAGAAAAAATGAAGGATTCTGTGGAGCATCCCAAATATATTAAAACAATCTGGGGAGTAGGTTATAAAATTGAAAACTAAGGAAAAGAAAAAAATCAAATTCAAAGAACTTTGGAAAAGAAGGAAAAAAAATGCTGCTTATTCCAGCTTTCGATTTCGGATTTTAATGCAGACCTCCGCCATTGTGGGATTAACTGTTTTGATTATTTTTACTTTTTACAGCCGCTTCTGGTTTGGCAGAGTTGGAGACTGGATTGTGCAGTTTTTACAGGATGTTTTTCGCTTAGAGCGTGAGGATGCATTGAATATTTATCAGTATGGGCTGAGGGAAAACTCCAGTCTGATTATTTTGGGTGCAGTTGCTGTCTGTTTTTTGCTTTTGTTTTGGTTTTTTCTGTCTGGCTTTATCCGGTATTTTGACGAGATTGATGCAGGCTTAGACAAATTAATTCAGGGGGATAACCAAGAAATCACTCTATCCCCAGAGATGGCGCCAATGGAGAAAAAGTTAAATGTTTTGCGTCAGACCTTGGAAAAGCGTGAATTGGAAGCTAGGCTGGCGGAGGAGCGGAAAAATAATCTGGTGATGTATCTGGCCCATGATATACGAACACCTCTCACATCAGTGATTGGATATTTGAGTCTATTGGAAGAGGCTCCAGACATGCCTATGGAACAGAAGGCCAAATATGTACATATTACGTTGGAAAAAGCCAATCGGTTGGAGCAGTTGATCAATGAATTTTTTGAAATTACCAGATATAATATACAAGAAATTGTCTTGGAAAAAGAGAGAATAGATTTGTACTATATGTTGTTGCAGATGCTGGAGGAATTTTATCCACTTTTAGAAGAAAAAGGCAATCAGATCCTGCTTCATAGTGATGAAAATGTGATTGTATATGGAGATTCCGTGAAGCTGGCAAGGGTTTTTAATAACATTTTGAAAAATGCCATTGCCTATAGCTACAAGGATACCAGGATAGACATTTTTGTGGAAGAGATTTACGGGAAAGAGAGTGATGAGGGACACTCACAAAGCACAAATGCAGGTGAAGAATCCTTGGAGTTATATCCAAAGGATATGGGAGATAAAAGGAGACAGCCAGATAAAATTATCATCCGTTTCCAGAATCAAGGGAAGACGATTCCCCAAGAAAAGCTGACGTCTATTTTTGATAAATTTTACCGGATGGATGAAGCAAGGAATTCCAATACGGGAGGCGCTGGACTTGGACTTGCCATTGCAAAGGAAATTGTGACCAGGCATGGGGGAAGAATTTTTGCAGAAAGTGAGAAAGGACAAGTAACATTTTGGGTGGAGCTGCCAGGGAAGCAGGTGGAATAGAGGGAAATGATGAGTTTTTGAGAATATCAAACAAGAGAAAACGAGGTTATCCAGAAAAAAGATATCATTGATACCAAAAAGCATTGACTAATGGAAAAGAAATGCTATAATAAAAGTATCAATGATACTTTATTGACGTATAAAATATACGTACGAAAGAGAGGAGGAAGGGTATGGCAAAATGGAAAATATGAAAATGTGTTTTGAATGTGGAGCAAAAGAGCAATATGAGTTTAAGGATACTATTAGAAAATATGAAGGCGAAGGCTATCATTTTGAAATGTCGGTGAAAGTTCCATTTTGCAAAATATGTCAAGCTCCTATATACATGGAGGCTGTTGAAAATGAGATTGCAAAGATGGCAAATCAAAGAATACGTGAACAGCGAGAAATTATTACACGTGAAGAGATATTGGAAATTTTGGAATTATACAATGTCAGTCAGAAATTTTTGAGTAGATTATTGGGGTGGGGAGAGATTACTCTGACTAGGTACGTTAGTGGGAATTATACTCCTAATGTTTCAAATAGCAATAGATTGAAAGAGTTGAAAAATCCTTATATTTTTCAAATGCTGTTACAGGATTATTGTGCAGGAAATCCAGAAAGGGCTGGAGAAAAATCCTTTAAAAAGGCAGAAAGTAAAGTTTCTAGTGAGTTAGCAAAATTAGAGAATTCAAAAGGCATAATTTTTCATGTGGTTAATTGGTTTTTGGCACAATCTACAGACGAGGTTCCAATCACACATCTAGCATTACAAAAATTATTATATTTTGTTCAAAATTGGAGTAGGGTATTATTAGGTCAGGAAATGTTTGAAGAAGACTGTCAGGCTTGGGTACATGGTGCAGTGTATCCTCAGGTTTATAGTACTTTTAAAAGCTTCAAATATATGCCATTGCCTAAAGTGGAAGTTGAAAGTAAATTTAAAGAAGAGGAATTGAAAATACTGAATGCTGTTAAACTGTATTATTTGGATGTGTATTGTGCAAAAGCATTAGAAGAAATATGTCATCGGGAAGAACCATATAAAAAGGCGAGAGAAGGTTGTAGAAAAAATGATGTATGCCAAAGGGTAATTAATAAAAATGATGTTTTATCGTATTATACTCATATTGTTCAAAAGTATAGGATAAGTTTGGAAAATTTGTTAAATATTCGGGAATACTTAAATATTATTTTACGTTAAAATTTGATATCCCCATCTGGAGCAATTTAAAATATGTTCTAGGTGGGGAATATTTTTCTCTTAGAGGATTCGGGTATTAGAAGAGAAGAAATTCTTTTGATAAATAAACATTGACTTAATGACATCGGTAAGTGTATAATATTAGTGACCCCGTAAAGTGAGGTGGTAGGTTTGGGGAATAAAAAGATGGGACGTCCAACCGATAACCCAAAAAACATCTCTCTTAAGGTGCGTCTAGACAGTGATACATCGGAAAAGTTAGAAGAATGTAGCCGGATTCTGGAGGTATCCAAAGCTGAGATTGTGAGAAGAGGGGTTCATAAGGTTTATGACGACCTAACTCAAAAATAGTAGGAAGCGGCACATTCCTGCGAAAGTTTGCAGCCGCTTCCAACGCTGCATCTACCTGCAAGGCAGATCGCATAAATATTATACACTGTGCGGTTTTGTCTTGCAAGGAGTTGTTTGTCAAAAGAAAGGATGGGCAGAATGGGAAAAATTTTAGAAGCGCTTGCAACGGACCATCTCTGTATGGCGTCTTTTGAGTATAAAGGGAGTGCAGAATACAGGGAAGCCAGGAGCGTATCCAGCAGGATGGAAAAAAGGTTGCTTGAAAAACTTAGTGAAGAAGACAAAAAGTTGTTGTCAGATTTTAACGATGCACAGGCAGAAGAAAACTTATGTTATGCCAATCATTTGTTTATCAAAGGATTTCGCCTTGGCGTGCTTATGATGATGGAAGTAGTGACGGATCAGGATAGTTTGATTCTCCATGAAGAATAGGTAATTTCAAAACGTCTAGATGATATCAATTATTTATTCAGGAAAAATTGTAGAGTTGTAATAACATAGAGACGGCGGTATCACATTTTTATATGGGGTATCTGCCGTTGCTTTTTTATTCTATAGGAAAGACCTTGTCACGCTAACGCGTGAAAGTATCTTTCCTATAGAATAAAAAAGTTCTTATCGCATTGCGGCGGGTATGAAATCTGTCGCAAAGCGACCCGCCGCAGGCGGAGAATCCTGCTTTGCAGGATTCTTTCTTGTCTTATAGAAAAGACTATGTTACTGTAAAGTGTTAAAGTTCATGACTTTCCTATAAGATAAAAATAATATGCGCACTCGTGCGAATAGAAGATGTCACTGCGTGACCGCACTCGGCGAAGCAAAGTGTGATTTTCGTTCCCAAGCAGGCAAAAATGGGATAAGAATGCTTGAGGTTTTTATAATATCGTCAAAAAAATAAAAAATTTATTTTTTTTTTGCAATAAAATGATTTCTTTTTGCGTTTTCTAGGTAACAACAAAAACAAATAAAAGGAGGCAATTTTTTATGAGAAAAAATTATGTAAAAGGTTTAGTAGCAGGAGTATTGGCAGCGAGTATGGTAATTGGGATCCCTGTGTCGGCTGCAGCATATGAGGTAGAAGGGGAGCAGGTGGAAGTATCTGTAGAAGCAAAGGCAAAGAAAGCAGAAGACACCAAGAAGCCTCAGGATACTAAGAAACCCAATGAGACGAAAAAACCTGTAAAAGCAAAAGCGCAGGAGGTTGGAAAAGTTACTTGTACTTCTTCTGGAAAGGTGAATATTTCTTTTAAACAGAAAGTAACCTATACAGATGCTTTGAAAGCAGTTATTACCGATGAAAATGGCAAAGAGATTCCTTGTAAAATCACAAAGAAAAATAAAAGTCTATTGACAGTTACTGTAAGTGGACTGGTAAAGGGAGAAAAGTATACCTTATCAATAGAAGGTATTCTCGGAAAAGACTCAGAGCAGGCTGTTGTTGTGAAAAAGGTTTTTACAGCAAAAGGTATGAAAACCCAGAGCAAAGTTGGCCAAGCTTCTGTATCAGGTAAGAATTTTGTCATACTCAAAATGAAGTCAGCAGCATACTACAAAGACGCTACAGTTGAAGTGAAAAATGCCAGCGGAAGCGTATGCGAAGCGAAGATTGTAAAGAAAGCAAAAGGTAACATTAAAGTTCAGATTACCGGAATGAAAAAAGGTGAAACATATACCATTACCATCAATGGTATTAAAACCAAAAAAGAGAAAAACTACGGTTCCATAACAAAAACAATTACTGTAAAATAAGTTGTTGCAAAGCATAATGTTTTAACAAAAGATACAGTACGAAAGGGGTATCTGGATGCAGGAAGTCGCTCCAAAACGAAAAGTTTATATTGAGAAACAACTATTTGAACGGATTCGTTTCGGCGATCAGGATGCGTTTAGAGAGCTGTATGAATTAACTTATACACCTCTCTACGCATTCCTGCTTTCCTATACCCTAAATCGGGAAGATGCACAGGATTTATTACAGGATACTTTTATACAGATTTTAAAGAAATGTCATCTATATCAAGACCAGGGAAATCCTATGGCATGGATGATGAAAATTGCTAAAAATCTTTTTTTGTCGCAATGCAGAAAAGAACATTCAAAAACCCTCAATTATGACGATATGGAAAATGATTTAGGATTTGATGATATGACAAATGTAGATAATCGGATGGTTCTGGAAAAAATGTTTGAAATTCTTTCTACAGATGACAGGAATCTGATTATTATGCATGATATAAGCGGTCTGAAACACAAGGAAATTGCAGAAATACTGGACCTGCCGTTGGGAACGGTACTTGCCCGGTATCACAGAGGAATTCGAAAATTGCAGAAGGAATTTAGTGAGAGGCGGACAATATGAGGAAAAATGAGATAAAAAGAAAGATACAGGATGGATTTTTAGAGCTGTCGCCGGAAATATTTGAAGCAGTGATGGACACAGCAAAAAAAGAAAATCTGATGCCTCTGAAAACGGAATATGAGGAAAAAGGAACGGATGCAGAGATTCGAAATTTGGAGAATGTGTGTAAAGGTCTGGGATCGCAGAATAGGTTTTGGATAAATTTTCCGAAATATGCAATGTCTGTCTGCACTTGTCTGTTGGTGTTCTTTTTATGGGTGTCTGGAATTTTTGGAGGAAAGCAGGAAGATGTTTTTCTGGTTTTGGATATTAATCCCAGTGTTCAGATTGTCATGAATGATTCTTATCAAGTGAAACGGCTGAATGGGTTGAATGAAGATGGAAAAGAATTTATAAAAAAGTTAGAATGGAGTAAGAAAGAATCGGTTTTTGATCTATTGGACTTACTTCTTCAAGGTGCAGTAGAGGAATCGTTTCTGCGTGATGACAGTGGTATCTTAGTTACTATTTGTTTGTCAGAACAGAAATTATATGAGGATTTGGAAAGCAAATTAGGAGAGAAGATAGACCAGAAGCTGAAAGAGATAGGAGTCTGTGGAGTTTTAACAGCTTTTGTGCAGGGAGAAAATGGAATTGAGGAGCATGGAAGGGAACAGTTAGAGAAGAAACTTGCACAAGAATATGGGATGGAAAAAGAACAGACGCAGCAAATGTCTGTAACGGAGTTGATTCAGTATTGTCGGGAGCACATGTTTGCAGGATTAACATTTTCCGCAGAGTCAGATCAAGTTTGGAAAGAGTTTATTCAGCAAAAGCAGGAGCAACAACCAGAATCCCAGGAAGATGCAACAAAAGGTCAGGAAGAGGTTTCCAAATCTGAGGAGTTGGGAAAGCCAAAGGTTCAAAAGGATCAGAATCATTCGGAAGAAACAAATCCTAAACAGAAGAAAAGAAAAGGAAAGAAAAGTTCCAAAGATTATTTTCAGCAGGAAGCAAAGTTTTACCAGGAAAATGAAGTGGATACAAGAACGGCCATTCAGTCACAAGATAATCTAGAGTCTTCTGTTTTGCCTAAAGTTCCAGAACAGACAGAGTCAACTGAGCAGCCGCCTAAAATTCAAATTGTCCCAGTAGATAGCCAAGAAGATGACGAAGGAGCAGCCAGAAAGAAAGATAACTTTAATCAAGAAGATAAAGAAGATAATAACGGCCAGGATAAGGACAAAGAAAATAACGGTCAGGATAAGGACAAAGAAAATAACGGCCAGGATAAGGACAAAGAGAATAACGGCAATCAGGATAAGGATAACAACGGTCAGAATAAAGACGAAAAGGATAACAGTAATCAAAAGAATAAAAAAGATAAAAAAAATAACAAGAATAAGAAGAAAAATAAGAACAAAAACAAGAACAAAAACAAGAACAAGGAAAATAGCGCCAGCCAGCAGAAGGAGGATAGTAACAGCAAAGAAAAGGACAGCAAAGAAGAAAATAGCAGCAAAGAAGAAAATAGCAACAGAGAAAAGAATAGCAACAAAGAAAATAGCAGTGGAGAAGAAAGCAACTCTGGGACTAGGAATACGGAAAGTAACAGGAGAGAAAAGAAATAGGAACAGAGCGAAAGAGAACAGAAGCAGTGGGTACAAAAAGGGTTGGGCTCCACTGCTTTTTGTTTTGGATGATTTTAATGATTGATTTTGGAATATGTATTGGTAGCCCAGATTTTTGGGTTGCAGTCAGGTGATGGCAGTAATATGCTTAGGCAAAGGAGTGCTTTCGTATACTTATATTATAAAATATAATATATATATAACATTTTATCATAACATACCTTATATTACAATAAAAATGAGAGGTGATGAGAAATGTTTAGATTAAAAAGGGAATACACAGAATACGAGAATAAGTCGCTGCGGTTGCCGAAAGATTTAATAGGAAAGGTTCAAACACTGGCAAATGAAAATCAAATGTCATTTAACAAAGTCGTGATCCAATGTATTGAATATGCATTAGATCACACGGAAAAAAATGCAAATGATGGATAAATTTTCAATGATCATGAAATTTTTATAAATTGCCAAATTATGAAACAAGCAGTAAATGAAGGATTGTTGGAAAAGAAACAGTTCTCATTGGGGAGGGAGTGATACGAAATAAGTCACTCCCTCCTTGTGTACGTAATATATTCCAATCGGCGGCTTTAAGTGGTTCCCCGTTCTACAATAGATACTGGCAAGACCATATGTTTTGCAAGATGTGGGTTCTGGGTAAGCTGCCAAAACAGAAGCTCTATGGTGTGCCGGGCCATGGCAAGGGGATCTTGGCGCACCGAAGAAAGGGCAGGATAACATTGACGGCATACAGAAGTATCATCAAAGCCAATAATTTTTATTTGTTCAGGAACTGAGAAACCATTTTGCTTAAGGGCTTGTAATGCTCCGCTGGCGCGCAGGTCACTGGAAGCAAAAATCCCGTCAAATTCTATTTTCTTTTTGATGGCATAACAGACGAGATCCCGTGACCGTTCATATGGATGATCCGGGCTTTCAAGCTGGAGCATTAATTCTGGATTGATCGGTAACTGGTATTCTTTCAGAGCGTCCTGATAGCCTTTTTGACGGGAATGGATGACAGAGGCATGATGGTTTCTTCCAATAAATAGAATTTTTTTACATCCCTTCTGAATCAAAAGTTCTGTCGCCATGTAACCTCCGATATAATTATCAGATTCCAGGCAGAGAAATTTTCCTGGAGTTTGGGGAATCCGGTCAATAAACAGTACAGGGAATGAGGCCGATTCTGCCAAGGAAACCAATTCTTCTGACCCTAAAAAGGAGATAATTGCAGATACCTTTAAGGCTGTCAGTCCCTCAAAGCAAAAATGCTCCCGGGAGGGAATTTCATTTGTGCTGCTAATATAACAGTGAAAATTTTTTGCGTATAATTCTTCTTCCAAGCAGCGGACGGTTTCAGCAAACCATTCGTTGGTTAGGTCGGGTACCAAGATACCAATTTTTTGCAGATTCTGATTTTTGATGGAATAATTCAATTCTTTTACAATATTCATGACCCGATTTTCGGTTTCTTTGGAATATCCTCCCTGATGGTTCAGGACACGGGATATGGTAGCGGTGGAAAAACCGCTTTTTGCGGCGATGTCTTTGATGGAAGTGTCTTTTCTTGGTTTCAAAATAGGTGTGCTCCTTTCCAAAGGTGGGGATTTGTTTTACTTTTACATATGTCATGTTGTTAAAATCTATTATATAAAATATTGAGGAAAATGTAAAGGAGAAGAGTAACATTACGTAAAAATATAAGAAAATAGAGAGAAAAAGTCATTGACTTTCTATTAAAAATCGCTATAATAAAAATGTAACAGAGGAAATATAGGAAAATTAAGTAAATTTACGTAAACTACCAAAAAGCACGAGGAGGAAAAGAATATGATTACAATAGCATACGTAGGATTTGGCGTCAGTGTTCGTGAGTATCACATTCCATATGTAGAACAGGATGAACGGGTGAAGGTGAAGTATGTATTCCGTCGGGAGGAGGATATTTCCCAAAATGCGGCATACGAGCCCTTTTATCCGGAAATTATATTTACCACAGATTTTGCACAGATTTTGCAGGATGATGAGGTGGATCTTGTGGTGGTGAGCGCGCCAGATCCCTTCCATGTGCCTTATGCTAAGGAGATCTTAAATGCAGGGAAGCATGCATTGATTGAGAAACCTTTTTCTAAGACTGCAGAGGAAGCAAGAGAAGTGTTTGCTTTGGCAAAAGAAAAAGGGTTGATTTGCATGCCCAATCAGAATCGGCGTTTTGATGCAGATTTTCTTGCGCTGCGAGAGGTATTGGAAAGTGGGAAAGTCGGGGAGCTCGTCCGCCTGGAGAGCCATTATGATTATTTTAAGGAGAATGGCTGGTATGACCATCTGGGAACCTTATATAACCTTGGGGTACATACCATAGACCAGGTTATCAGCCTGTTGGGTATGCCGGATGATACGCATTTTGACGTAAGAAGTATTCATCATCCGGGAGTTGGAGATGACTATTACGATTTGGAGTTCTATTATGGTAATGCCAAGGCGTCTGTGAACACCAGTATGTGTGTATTGATTGATTATCCTCGGTTTACCCTCCATGGCGCAAAGGGCAGCTTCACACTTCCGCCGGTAATTCATAATTCCGGGAAGAAAAAGGAAGTTGGGCGTCATGTGATTAGTCAGGAGCCTGCACCAGAGGAACGATGGGGAACCTTGGTATATAAAAATGAAGCCGGAGAGACCGTGACGGAGAAAGTGCCAGTGGGATGCGCCCATTATGAAAAAATCTATGATAGCTTGATAGGGGCCATAGAGCGTGGAGAAGAAAAATGCGTCAAAGATGAAGAGGTAGTGAAGGTGCTTGAAATTCTGGAAGAGGCAACAAAACTTGCAATTTCCTAAATCTTTCACAAATAGAAAAGAGGAGAAAAACTATGGAAGAAATCAGGCTTGGAACCATTGGAAGCGGCGTTATTGTACATTCTATTCTGGATGCAGTCAAGGTGACAAAGGGCATTACCTGCTGCGCCGTTTATTCCAGGACACAGGAGCGTGGACAGGAGCTGGCAAAGAAATATGAAGCGCCAAAAGTATACACTGATTTGGATGAGATGCTGCAAAGTGAAGAGATTAATTTTGTTTATGTTGCCTCCCCGAATCTTTTACATTACGAACAGACGAAACGGGCATTACTGGCAGGAAAAAATGTTATCTGTGAGAAGCCTTTTTGTACCAAGGCAGATCAGGCAAGGGAGCTTGTGGCCCTTGCGAAAGAGCGGCATCTATTTCTGATTGACGCAGTCCCAACGGCATTTTTACCTAATTTTTCAATTGTAAAACGGGAACTTCCAAAAGTGGGAAAGATAAAGCTTGTACTTTGCAATTACAGTCAGTATTCCAGCCGTTATGATCTTTTGGAAAAAGGGGAAGTCCCAAATGTCTTTCATCCTGAATTTGGCGGCGGATGTCTGATGGACATTAATTTTTATAATGTATACCTGAACACTGCTTTGTTTGGAAAGCCAAAAAGGTCTGTATATTACCCTAATATTTATGGAAATCTGGTGGATACTTCTGGGATTCTTATGATGCAATACGATGGATTTGTAAGTGAGTCCGCTGGAGCAAAAGATACCTGGGGCGTGAATTCTGCACAGATTGAGGGGGAAAAAGGATATATTTATATCAAAGATGGAAGCAATGGAATTGCAGAAGTGAAGGTAGTGACAAAAGAGACAGAAGAGGTTTTTAACGAGCAGGAGAATCCGGACCGATGGTTTTATGAGGTTCAAAATCTAACAAAAATGGTTCTGGCAGATGACTATGAAACCAATGACAGAAACCTAAATGTAATGATAAATGTGATTGAAATTCTGGAGTCTTCCAGAAAAGAAGCTGGCATTTTCTTTCCAGGGGATGAAAAGTAGCCTGCCGCGCAAAATGTGCAAGCTCCTCATGAGTGAGGGGGAGGGGAGCTGAAGTGGGCTTGCCCGCTTTGTTCGTTTCTGAATCTGAAAATCTTTACTTTTTATTTCACATTAAATTGAAACAATTAATAGGTTTTGCAATCGCCTAATAGTTTCCAGATAAAAAAGGAGCGTCAGGATGGGAAAAAGCTATATTGTTGGTATTGATATTGGCGGCACAAATTTTCGGATTGGCGCCGTTGATAAAGAATGGAATACTCATTATTTTCGGAAAGTCCCAGTAGGAGAAGTGTTCTGTCAGGAAGATACCCTGGGAGCGCTAACAGACTTTCTAAGAAAGTATATTGGTCAGTTGGATGGAACTGTGGAGGCAATGGCAATGGGTTTGCCTGCTACATTAAACCGGGAACGGACGGTTCTTTTACAGGCTCCGAATATCCCTAATATGGAAAATCTGCCCATTGCCGCAGCCTTAACAGAAAGCTTTCATATTCCGGTCTATTTGGAAAAGGATGTTTCCATGGCTCTTTACTATGATAAGAGGAAGTATCATATTCCAGATTGCGAAGTGCTGGTGGGATGTTATTTTGGCACTGGCATTGGAAATGCAATTATGATAAACGGACGTATTCTGGCAGGGAGAAATGGAACGGCAGGTGAGCTTGGTCATATTCCTGTGGATGGGAGCAGCCTTCCCTGCGGATGTGGGAACGTAGGCTGTATGGAAAACCTTGCAGGAGGAAAATACCTGGCAGGCTTGCGCCTTGAAAGATATCAGGATACCTACATTGGAGATATCTTTACTGTACATGGGAGCGAGGATGAGCTGCTTTTGTTTGTGGACAGAATTGCAATGGCAGTTGCAACGGAGATCAATATTTTAAATCCAGACTACATTTTGATTGGCGGAGGGGTTCCTGCCATGAAGGATTTTCCCCAGAGTTATCTGGATGAACGGATACATTTTCATGTGCGTAAGCCCTACCCGGAACAGGAGCTTCGGGTGATTTATACCCAAGATGAAGAAAATAAATGTGTAATTGGAGCAGCTTTCTACGCTGCAGAGAGAAGAAGAGATTAAAACATTAGAATAATGCTATAAATTGAAATAATATGAATTTTTCTGAAAGAATGTAAAATGCAAATTTCAGGAAAATTCTTTTTTTACTTGAATTCCCATGGAAATTTCCTTCTAAAATGGAAAAATATGGAAGAAAAAGAAGAAATATGAATTTATTATTAGCAAAATGCACAAAATTTTCATGACAAAATTAAACAAAATGATGAAAAATATGAAATATATTGACATAAAATGAAAAAAGTAATATTATAAATGCAACAAGTTGAAAATATTTGAAAAAACCATGGAGCACAGGAGGAGAAAATATGAATTACGCAGGGCGGTTTAATTCTTTTATTTTTAAAGGACAGAATGTTTATGATGCCATTGAAGCATATAAAAACATCGATGGTATTACACATCTGGAATTCAATTACCCAGAGCATATCGAAGGATATAACATAGAGGAATTGAAAGAGGCAATGGGACCGTTAAAGGTAAATGGCTTTGCGATTCGTTGGAGAAAAGAGTTTTTGGATGGGGATTTGACAAATCCAGATGAGGCGTTACGGCAGCGAGCAATTCAAATAGCAAAAGATGCCGCTGATGTGTGCCGTGAGTTGGGGGGAAGCGTAATTACGCTGTGGCTGGAAAATGATGGATTCGACTATCCATTCCAGATGGATTATGAGAAATGCTGGAAGCAGGTAGTTGAGGCGGTAAGGGAAATCGCAGATTACGCGCCTGATATCAAAATCAGTATTGAGTATAAACCTTATGAGGAGCGGGAATTTGCAATGATTGACAGTGTGGGCATGACTCTTTACCTGATTCATGAGGTGGACAGGGACAATGTTGGATGTACCTTGGATTTCTGTCATATGTTGATGAAACATGACAGCCCGGCTTTTGGCTTGGCGCTAGCAGCGTCAAAGGGGAAATTGTTTGGCCTGCATATGAATGATGGATATGGATGGAAGGACAGTGGATTGATTTTTGGTTCTGTGAATTTTTCCCAGTCCGCAGAATTTATCTATTATTTGGAACGGTATGGTTATGATGGAGTGGTATTTTTCGACACATTTCCAATTCGCGAAGAAGCAAAGGCGGAATGCCGTGCCAATATTGAAGCGTTTGAGCTGGTGAAAAAGAAGGTTGACAATATTGGCGTAGATGGCATCAGTGAAGTTGTATCGAAGCATGACGGAATCAGCGCGCAGCATTTGATTCTGGACATGATGAGATAAAGGCTGTACAGGGTATGTGCAGTAGCATGAAAAACATTATATCAAAAGGAGGAGCAAGTAATGAAAAAGAAAGTTTTGGCAGTTTTGTTGACAACAGCGATGGTATTTAGCCTCACAGCATGCGGCTCAAATGGGGGGTCCGCCAACTCGAAAAACGATGGAGGTTCATCTGGCAGCCAGACAGAAGAATCATCTGAAGAACCAACAGATGGCGCTGGGGAATCAACAGACGGCGCTGAGGAAGAACCGGCAGAAGATGCTGGCAATGCAGGAGAATTCAATCCGGATCAGGCAGAAGATGCTATGACGATTGAGGAAGTTCGTGAAAAGAATGGCGCTGAAGTGCCAGTGGACAGCAAGAAAAAGCTTGGTGTAGTAATGAAATCTCTTTCCAATGAATTCTGGAGAACTCTTCAAGAAGGATATGAACAGGCAGCAACAGATACTGGATTGTCTATTGACATTCAGGCAACCACAGATGAAGGTGATGAGACTGGACAGCAGACAATGACAGAAGCTTTGACAACTCAGGGTGTGGACGCTTTATTGATGAGTCCAATTTCAGATTCTAACCTGACGTCAGCAGTGGAAAGTGCAAATGATGCAGATGTTCTTACTGTAAATGTAAATGATGGATTGATTGCAGAAGCAACACATTATGTTGGACCAAACGCTTATATGAATGGACAGCTTGCAGCAGAATGGATTTCTGGCAAACTGGGAGATGAAGGACAGGTAGCGATTGTGGTAGGTATGGCGAAGGCTTTTGCAGCCCGGGAACGTACCGCAGGCTTCAAAGATTGGGTTGCAGATAACAATTCCAAGCTTGAAATCGTAGCAGAGCAGAATGCAGATTGGGATCGTCAGAAAGCAAAAGAACTGGCGAATACCTGGATTACCCAGTATCCAGAGTTAAAAGCTATTTTCTGTAACAATGATGATATGGCTCTTGGAGTGGTAGAAGCTGTAGAAGAGTCAGGAGTTGATATTCTTGTTGTAGGAGTTGATGGAATTGGAGAAGCTTATGATTCTATCCGTGCTGGAAAATTAGATGCTACGGTAGACTCTTTCCCATTCTATATGGCGCAGGTGGCTGTAGAATGTACCCTTCGTTCTTTGGCTGGACAGGAACTTCCAAGTGCAGTTGCAACTCCTCAGGCATTGATCGATTCTGAAAATGTAGATACCGAGGCAGCAGAGATTATTAACTGGACAGCTCCCACATATACAAAATAAACGATAAATGTATGGGAAGGGGAACCCGCAACCGCTCAAACATTGTCGCTGTTGCGAGTGTTCCCCTTCTACATTGTGTAAGGAGGAAGGATCGGAATGGGAAAAGCAGTAGAATTTGTCAAGATCAACAAATATTTTCCAGGCGTGCATGTCTTAAAAGACATTTCCTTCTCGGTAGAAGAGGGGGAAGTGCATGCGCTATTGGGGGAAAATGGAGCAGGAAAATCTACAATATTGAATATACTTCATGGAGTATATTCTGAATACGAAGGAGAAGTTTTTCTTCATGGGGAAAAAGTTACCTTTAAAAATCCGAATGATGCCATACTAAATGGCAATATATCAAAAGTTCACCAGGAAACAATGGTGGTTGAGGAACTTACTGTTGGTCAGAATGTAACGTTGGGATATCAGCCGAAAAAAGGCTTATTTATAGATTTTAACAAAATGCATAAGGATGTGGATGCAATTCTTACAGAGCTGAACTGTCGGTTTCGCTCCAGGGATATTGTAAAGACATTGACGGCAGGGGAAAAGCAGATGCTTGCCATTGCAAAAGCGATTTACCACCATTCCAACATTATCTCCTTAGATGAGCCCACCGCTTCTTTGACATCTAAGGAAACCGAGGCATTGTTTGCGGTAATCCGAAAATTAAAAGCAGATGGTATTACAATTTTATATGTAAGCCATCATTTGGAAGAAATTTTTCAGATTTGCGACAGAGCTTCTATTATGCGGGATGGAGAGTATATTACGACTCTCAATATGAAAGACACCACAGAAGACGAGCTGATTCATGCAATGGTAGGAAGAAGCGTTTCTGCTGTTGCTTCCAGGCTGAAGCCTTCCAGGGCTACGGATGAGGTCGTTTTGAAGGTGGAGCATCTTTCTGATAACGATGGGAAATACAAAGATGTAAGCTTTGAATTACATAAAGGAGAAATCTTAGGTTTTTATGGACTGGTTGGCGCTGGTAGAACAGAGGTTATGCGGGTGCTTACAGGTGCGGACCGAAAGATTAGCGGGAATATTATTTTTAAGGGACAGGAAATTAAGGGGAAATGGAATTCCACAAAAGCATTGAAATATGGCATTGGGATGCTTCCAGAGGACAGGAAAACCCAGGGCTTTAATAAGCTGGATACGAATTATAACAATATTGCTATTTCCAGTTTGGAAAAATATATGTCAGGGGTTTTTACCAATGAGACAAAAAAATTAAAGAATGCAGAGCATTTCTTTGAAGAATTGGATATAAATCCCAATAAACCGGAGTATCTCACCGTGAATATGTCTGGTGGAAACCAACAAAAGGTAATTCTTGCCAGATGGATGTCTACTGACATTGACGTTATTATTTTTGATGAACCAACCAAAGGTGTAGATGTGGCGGCAAAGGCTGAAATTTACCGCCTGATGGAAGAATTGGTGGAAGAAGGAAAGAGCTTGATTGTGGTATCCAGCGAGCTGCCAGAGGCAATGGGCATAAGTGACCGGCTGATTGTTATGAGTGAAGGAAAAATTACAAAAGCGCTTACGGACCGAGAGGCATTTCATTCAGATGAGATTTTAAATTATGCGATTGGAGGAAATTAAGATGAAGGCTATTTATGCAAAATATAAACGAGAAATTCTCGTATTTCTTGCAACTGTTATTTTGGGTGTCGTTTTTGCCATTCTAAATCCGAATTTTCTTATGTGGAGAACGATGCTGACCATCTTCCAGCAAATGGTGCTGAATGGACTGCTTGCGGTGGGGATTATGTTTACGATTCTAACAGGCGGTATTGATCTTTCCATCGGCTGTACCTTTGCCATTGTGGGTATTGCAGTTGCAAATTGTTGTGTCAGAGGAATGAATCCTTTTCTTGCTATTGTGGTCGGACTGATCGTAGGCGTTGTCCTAGGTATGTTTAATGGATTTTTGGTAACAAACTTAAAGCTTCAGCCTTTTATTGCAACTCTTGGTACAATGAGCTTATATCGTGGTATTGCTTATGTGGTAACGGGCGGCGCGCCTGTTACAAATGTTCCAGATAGCTTCCGTAATATCTTTAATGGACAGCTGCCAGGAGGCATTCGTTACTATGTGATTGTTATGGTGCTGGTATTTATCATTGCCCATGTGATTTTGTCAAAAACAAGGACGGGAGATTATTTGTATGCAGTAGGCGGTAACGAGGAAGCTGCAAAGCTTTCTGGCGTAAATGTAATAAAAACCAAATATATTGCATATATTGCAAGTGGTGTCTGCACAGCGGTGGCAGGATTGGTTATGCTGGCAAGCTTAGGTTCCGCAGAGGCAACAGCAGGTATTGGTTATGAGACAAATGCGATTGCGGCTGCAGCAATTGGGGGCACTTCCATGGCAGGTGGACGAGGGACAGCCCTTGGGACATTTTTTGGAGCTCTGCTGCTTGCAGTATTAAAGGTTGGAATGGTAGTCATCAACGTAGACTCCTTCTGGCAGTATGTAGTAACAGGTCTTATCATTATAGTGGCTTCTTATTTTGAGTTTATGAAGGGTGACCTTGCAGCGTTTGCAGCCCGTCATAAAAAGGGATAAAGAACAGAAAGGATGGATGATGAGAGATAAAATTACAGTGATCGGAAGCTTGAATTATGATATTGTTTTGAAAATTCCCCGCCTGCCAGAGTGCGGGGAAACTCTTCCGGCGGATGAGGCTGCATTCAGTGCAGGCGGAAAAGGTGCGAACCAGGCGGTACAAGCGTCAAAGCTGGGTGTGCCTGTTTATATGGTAGGATGTGTGGGCAGGGATGCTCATGGGGATTATCTTTTAGAAGCAGCGCAAAAGTATGGGGTAAATATTGAACATGTCCGTAGGTGTGAAGAGCCCACAGGCATGGGTCTTATCAATGCCATGGAGGATGGAAGCGTATTTGCCTGTATTGTTCGCGGCGCCAATTTCGCAGTGACAAAAGAGGATATTGATCGGGCGGAGGAGCTTCTAAAAGAAACGTATCTTGTGATACTTCAGATGGAAATTCCTCAGGAAATTAATGAGTATGCCATTGAAAAAGCAAAGAAATTGGGGTGTAAGATTCTCCTGAATGCTGCGCCAGCAGCAGAAATTCCTCTGGACTATTTGAAGATGTGTGATATAATAGTGGTAAATGAGGTAGAAGCTAGCTTTTATTTGAAAGCTGATGTAAAAAATGAGGAAGAAGCGAGAAAAGGAATTGTTTCTTTGGCAAAAGCTTATGGGACGGATTTGGTCATAACCTTGGGGAAAGCAGGGGCTGTTGTTTCAGAAGGAGGCAGTGTGACATTTCTCCCATCGCATCAGGTAGAAGCCATCGAAACGACCGGAGCAGGAGATAGCTTTATCGGAGGAATCGGATATGCACTCTTAAATGGTCAAAGCCTTACAAATGCCTGTGAATTTGCCACGTGCTGCAGCGCTGTTACAGTCTGTCGTCTTGGCGCGCAGGATTCTATGCCTTTCCTTGATGAAGTGAAACGATAGGATTAGACGATAGAGAATGGATGCAAGGCATCCTTGGGAGGAATGGGGATTATGATACCGTATCAGAGAAGAACGCAGATGCTGCAGCTACTGGAGAAAAGTGAAGTGGTTTCTTTGGATAGCTTTTGTGGGGAATTAAAAAATGTTTCTGAATCTACTGTGCGAAGGGATTTGAAAACATTAGAGGCAGAAGGGCAGATCATACTTCTTCGGGGCGGTGGAGCCCGTCTGAAAAAGGGATCGTATGAGGTTCCCATGAATTCCAAATCCATTAAAAATGTCAATGAGAAAGAGGGCATTGCCCGCTATGCGGCAGGGTTGGTGAAGGATGGAGAATCTATTTATTTGGATTCTGGAAGCACAGTGCTTCGTATGGTAAAGTATTTAAGGAATAAAGATATTACAATCGTGACCACCAATGCTATGATTCTTTCGGAGATTCAGGAAGCGAAACTGAAGTGTTTTTTGGCAGGTGGAGAAATCAATGTTTCCAGCGCTTCCATTCTGGGAACGAAGACAAACAGTGATTTGTCTGGATTGTATTTTGATAAAGCATTTTTAGGAGCAAATGGTTTCTCTGATAAGGCGGGAATCAGTACCCCGGATATTCGGGAAGCAGAGAAAAAGAAAATTGTATTCCGTAACTCTACCGAGACTTATGTATTGCTGGACAGCAGCAAAAGTGGGAAAAATACTCTTACCAAAGTGTTTGAATTGGGAGAGGCCACAATTATTTGCAATGAAGAGACGGATATGCTGATTGCCAGTGGAAATTATATTATTGCGAAATAGAAGATAGGAAAAGTCAAATTTATGTATTGTAATTTGCGTTAGTGCGCCAGCCCCGTGGCAAGGTATCGAAGATGGTAGTTCCAGAAAATGGATCTTCCGTATTCGATACCTTTTTTATTTTTTTTGATTGTTGTTTCGAAAATAAAGATAAAAACTTTTGAAATAACAGTTGACAACCCAAGAGAAAGCTGTTATTATAACAATACAAACTTTCGTAACAACAATTTTGGAGGAAATAATTTTTGAAACAAAAGTAAAAAGTTGCAGAAGTAAGAAAACGTGGTAAAATGAAAGGAGTAGGTGATTATGAAGTGAGAGAAGGGAAAACGTAGCTAAGTGTTTGCTATGTTTTCGTAGGAGGTATGAAAATGGATACAATGGAGCAGCGCAGGAATACAATCGTAGATTTGGTGAATCAAAGTGGGAATATTGGTTTTGCACAATTAAAGAAAAAATTTCCTCAAATCTCTGAAATGACACTGCGCACAGATTTAAAAGCTCTTGATGAAGCAAAACGAATTGTCCGGGTGCATGGAGGCGCAAAGTCCGTAGATGTGGTAATAGGGACCGATGATATGTTAAGCCGAAGGCTGGTGAGGAATATTGAGGCAAAGCAGTTAATTGCCCAAAAAGCATTGTCGTTTATTCGGAGAGATACCACGATTTTTTTGGATTCCGGTAGTACTACCACAGCATTAGCATCTTGTATGCCAGATCAGTCAAATTTGATTTATACCAATTCTCTGACATGTGCGGCAGAGCTTTCCAAATTAAAAGAGCCAGCGGTACATGTGATTGGAGGAACCATGAATCGGTACAGTATGAGCGTATGTGGAATCCATACCGTTCAGGATGTGCTGAGAATCAATTTTAATCAGGTGTTTATGGGCGTTACCAGTTATTGTGATCAGACAGGGTTCACCTGTGGGGTGGACGAAGAAGCAGTTTTGAAAAAAACAGTGATGGATCAGGCCGAACAAAGGATTATTTTGATGGATTCCTCCAAAGTGGGAGTGAAAAGTACATATTCCATCTGTGGGTTAAAGGATGTAGATGTTATCATTTCAGATGGCAGCCTTCCAGAAGAATTTGAAGAAGCCTGCAGAGATTATAAGATACAGATTATCTAGAGTTTGTATGTGCTATGCATGGGACAGTATCATTGAATCAGGAGCAGTCAATGTAAAGGAGATTATTTATGAAAAATGGAGTTCAGCGTTTTGGTAAATTTCTCTCAGCGATGATCATGCCGAATATCGGCGCGTTGATTGCATTTGGTTTCCTTGCTGCCTTTTTTAACGGTAGTGGATGGATACCTCATGAGGGGTTTGCAACAATCTTTTCAGCAATTTTAGTTTATTTGATTCCAATTTTAATCGCATCTACAGGTGGAAAATTGGTTGGGGGTGAGCGAGGCAGTATTGTAGCCGCAATTGCAGTGGTAGGTGCAATTATGAGCGACCCAGACACCACTATGTTAATGGCAGCTATGATTATGGGACCTCTGGCAGGTTTTTGCATTAAGAAATTTGATGAGGCGATGGATGGTCATATGCCAGCGGGATTTGAAATGCTAATTAACAATTTTTCCGTAGGGATTATGGGAATGCTGCTGGCAATGCTTGGATTTTTGGCAGTAGGGCCATTTATGAACCTGGTTCTTGGCATTTTGTCTGCAGGAGTAAATTTCTTGGTGGTACACAGTGTATTGCCGCTGATTGCTATTTTTATTGAACCGGCGAAGGTACTGTTTCTTAACAATGCCATTAACCACGGCATTTTTACACCCATTGCAACGGCACAGGCGGCAGAGACAGGAAGGTCCATCATGTATATGCTGGAAGCAAATCCTGGTCCTGGCCTTGGTGTATTGCTGGCATATATGTTTTTCTGTAAGGATCAGGAAACAAAGCAGTCTGCACCAGGTGCAGTAATCATCCATCTTCTGGGTGGTATCCACGAAATATATTTCCCATATATTTTGATGAACCCCCTTGTGATTGTAGGGCCTATTTTGGGAAATATGGTAGCGATTTTCTGGTTCAATATGACGGGCTGTGGAATGGTAGGTCCTGCTTCCCCAGGTTCCATTATTGCATATTTGATGATGACGCCAGGCGATAAGATGATTCAGGTGATCCTGGGTGTGGTAATCGCCACTGTGATTTCTTTTGTGGTTTCCTCTGCGATTATACGTATGTCCAAAGGAAAGAGCTTAGAAGAGGCCCAAGAAGAAATGGCAAGCCGGAAGGCAGAAGCGAAAGGAACCTCTGCGCCAGTAGCAATCACAAAAGCAGAAGGCGTGAAAAAAATAGTGTTTGCCTGTGACGCAGGTATGGGTTCTTCCGCAATGGGAGCAACAAAATTTAGAAACCGGGTGAAAGCCCAAAGACCGGATTTGACAGTGATCAATACTTCGGTGGATACCATTCCAAAGGATTGCGACATTGCGGTTGTCCAGGTTACATTGGTAGACCGGGCAAAGAAATGCGCACCGAATGCACAGATGGTTACAATAAACAATTTCTTGGCAGATCCTGCACTGGATGCATTGTATGCACAGTTGACACAAGGTGGACAGCAAAATAGTCTGACCCAGCAGGCAGAAAATCTACCAGTGAAATCCACTGCAAGCAGTGGCAAAGACATTCTTGTAAAAGACGGTATTAAGCTGAACTTAAAGTCGGTTTCCAAGGAACAGGCGATTCAGGCAGCAGGAGAGCTTCTGACCACACTTGGTTATGTAGACGCATCCTATATTGATGCAATGCAGGAGCGTGAAAAGCTAGTAACCACTTATATGGGGCTTGGTGTGGCAATTCCCCATGGAACCTCACAGGCAAAAGGAACTGTGAAAAAAACAGGTATCGTGGTGATGCAGTATCCAGAAGGTGTTGAGTTTGGAGAGGAAAAGGCACAACTTGTATTCGGTATTGCAGGCGTAGGTGATGAACATCTGGAGCTTTTGGAAAAAATCTGCGGTATGCTGGAAGAGGAAGCAGTTTTGGAAGAATTCAAGAGAACAAATAATATTGACTGGGTATTGGAAAAATTAAAATAAAATGTTTTACGAAAACGAAAAATAAAAAATCAGGAGGTAACAGTATGAAGGCAAGAGGCGTTAGATTGTATGGAGTAAATGATATCAGGTTAGAGGAATTTGAACTTCCCGAAATCAAAGAAGACGAAATCTTAGTAAAGGTTGTCAGTGACAGTATCTGCATGTCCACATGGAAAATGGTGCAGGCAGGAAAGAACCACAAGCGTGTACCAGAAAATGTGGCAGAGCATCCAGTTATTATCGGCCATGAATTTACTGGCGATATCGTAAAGGTAGGAGAAAAGTGGAAAGGCCAGTTCCATGAAGGTAAGAAATTTGCGCAGCAGCCAGCAATTCCGGGCCAGATGGAATCACCAGGTTATTCCTATGAATATTTCGGCGGCGCTGCTACCTATTGCATTTTCCCAGGGGATGTCATTGAAAAAGGATGTATCTGGGAGTATGAAGGGGACAGCTACTTTGAAGCTTCCTTAGGCGAGCCTATGAGCTGCTGTATTGGCGGATACCACAGTAACTATCATAATGAGCATCTTTCCTATGAGCACAAAATGGGAACCTTAGAGGGTGGAGATATTCTGATTCTCGGCGGATGCGGTCCTATGGGTCTTGGCGCAGTAAGCTACGGTCTTACCTTTGAAAATAAGCCAAAACGTATCGTTGTTACCGACATCAATGATGCTAAGATTGCCAGGGCAAAGGAAGTGATTCCAGAGTCAGAGGCGGCAGAAAAAGGCGTGGAGCTTCATTATGTCAATACAGCAAATATGGAAGATCCCATTGCAGAGCTTAAGGCAATCACAGGCGGAAAGGGTTACAGTGACGTATTTGTATATGCTCCCGTGAAAAGTATTGCAGAGATGGGGAACAGGCTTCTTGCAGAAGATGGATGTATGAATTTCTTTGCAGGACCTACCGATACACAGTTTTCTGCAAGTGTGAACCTCTATGACTGCCATTATGCAAGAACAAAAATTATGGGGTCCACAGGTGGCAATACCGATGATATGAAGGAAGCGATTGAAAAATCAGCCAAAGGGTTAATTAACTCTGCAGTTATGGTAACCCATGTAGGCGGTATGGATTCTATCGTAGAAACAACAAAGAATCTGCCAAATATTCCAGGGGGTAAGAAATTGACCTATACTCAGTTTGATATGCCAATGACAGCGATTGAAGATTTTGGAAAATTAGGAGAGCAGGACCCATTCTACAAAGAATTGGATGAATGCTGCAAGAGACATAAAGGACTTTGGTCCAAGGAAGCGGAAGATATGCTGTTTGAGCATTTTGGTGTAAAAGCATAAGGGAAGAGTTGCTATTGTAAGTTCCAATATTTTAGGAAGAGACAGTCTTTGACAGGAGCAGGGGCTGTCTCTTTCTTTTGTAGTTGTAGTAGGGAAATCCTATATTGCTAAGTTATCTTCTTTTCCATATAATAAGATCATAGAAAAAGAGAAAGGAATAAAGTCAGATGAAGAAAATCCTTGCTGTGGATGATGAACAGGATATCCGAACATTATTGAAGGAGTATTTGGAACTGGAGGGCTATCTGGTCTATACGGCGAAAAATGGCATGGAAGCCATGGAGTGTCTGAAATACCAACCAGATTTAATCATACTGGATATCAATATGCCAGATATGGACGGTCTTACGGTTTGTGAAAAAATTCGGGATTATATAGACTGTCCGATTTTGTTTCTCACTGCTCGAACAGAAGAGCAGGACAGAGTGAAGGGATTTCGGGCAGGAGGAGATGATTATATTGTCAAACCCTTTGGCATGGAGGAAATGCTGGCCAGGGTGAAAGCCCATCTGCGCCGGGAGGAGCGGAAACAGCAAAAGAGCAATATTTATATAAAAGGCGACCTTACTGTGGATTTTTCCGGACATCAGGTATTGTGGGAGGGCCAGGATGTGGGGCTGACGAAAACAGAATTTTCCATTGTGGAGCTGTTGATGACCCATAGCGGTCAGGTGTTTGAAAAAGAGCAGATTTATGAGAGGGTCCGCGGATTTGACGGAGAAGCCGATGCTTCTATTATTGCAGAGCATGTACGGCGCATTCGTCAGAAAATTGATAAAAGGACGAAACATATTGAGACAGTCTGGGGCGTGGGATATAAATGGATTGGTTAGAAGAGAAAGTAGAACAGCTTCGTAAAATTTTACAGGAAAAATCCTTGGTTCTGGCATTGGTATGGTATTTATGCATCGGTATGGCAGGGGCTTTCACCTTGTACTGGATTACGCAAAATCTTTGCCTGGCCTGGCTGGATGTATTGGAAAGACGAAATAGCATACTGCTGAATGGACAGCAATTTCAAAGTATGGAGGAATGGAAAAAAGTGGTGAGGGAGAGCGGGTATAGTTTTAAATATGGACAAGCTCTCTCAAAAATTCTTTGGATCTTTTACCATAGTTGTCAGTATCTTTATATGATAATTTGTTTTGCTATAGTAGGAAAAATTTTCTTGGAAACTAAGATAAAACCAGCAGTTTTGGCGGTGGCACAGGGATTGAATTATATCAATATGGGAGATTACAGCCATGAAATGGCCTGGCGCAGTCAGGATGAAATGGGGGCCCTTTGTCAGGAAGTGGAGCAGATTCGGAGAATGCTGTTGAAAAATAAAAAGGATCAATGGAGACAGCAGGAGGAACAGCGGAAAATCAATGCTGCATTTGCCCATGATATTCGTACGCCATTAACTGTGATTCGGGGCTATACGGAATTCCTTCAAAAATATGTGCCAAAAGGAAAAGTGACTGAAGAAATGCTGTTGGAAAAACTGAATACTATGCATGAACAGGAGGAGCGTCTGCTTCATTTTTCTACCACTATGACTACCATTCAGAATATAGAAAAATGGGAGGTTTCCGGGAACTGGTACGGTGTTTCGGAATTGTCAGAAGAGGTGGAAGGGGTTTTAGAAGGTATCCGTCTTAATACAGACAAGGAAATCAATTTTCAGATGGATGTTCCGCAGCAAGAGGTGTTTTTGGATAAAAATCTGCTGATGGAAGTGTTTGAAAACCTTTTGAGTAATGGGCTGCGCTATGCCAGAGCATCCATTCAAATAGAGGGAAGGCTGGTTGGAAGAGAATTTACTTTGTTTGTGAAAGACGATGGGCCTGGATTTTCGGAAAAGGCGTTGCGAAATGGCATGGAGACATATTTTAGTGAGGAAGAAAATAGCAGGGAGCATTTTGGAATTGGATTATCCATTTGTCGGATGCTCTGTGAAAATCATGGGGGAAGCCTTTCTCTGCAAAACAGCGTAACGGAAGGGGCGATTGTGGCTGCCACCTTGGTGGTGGGAATTCGTAATCATTTTTAATACTTCAATAGGAAATTTGTAGATAAATTCTTTTTATACTATCTTTTGTAAGCAAGGTGCACATCTGACATGTGCCTTAAGCAGAAAGAGAGGACAGATTATGAGCAATACCAGGATAGAAATTAAGGATTTATCGAAGAATTTTGGGAAAAAGCAAGCCTTAAATCATGTGAACCTGGAGATAGAACAGGGAATGTTCGGGCTTTTAGGGCCAAATGGGGCAGGGAAAACCACATTGATGAAGGTGTTGACCACACTCACCAAAAAGAGTAGTGGGGAAGTAAAGCTTTGTGGAATTCCCGTGGAACAGTACAATGACGTTCGTAAAATGATCGGTTATCTTCCTCAGGATTTTTCTATGTATGGAACAATGGGGGCTTACGAAGCGCTGGATTATTTGGCGGTGTTATCCGGCATGGGGAAAAAGGAGCGGGCAAAGAAGGTGCCGGAAATGCTTGAAAAAGTAAATCTAGGGGATCAACATAAGACGAAGGTTAAGGCCATGTCCGGCGGTATGAAACGAAGGCTTGGGATTGCTCAAGCGATTATCCATAACCCAAAAGTGATTGTGGTAGATGAACCAACCGCTGGATTGGACCCGGAGGAACGGGTAAGGTTTCGAAACCTTCTTTGTGAAATTGCCAAAGACAGGATTGTAATTCTTTCCACCCATATCGTAGGTGACATTGAGGCTACCTGTGAAAATATTGCAGTGCTGAATCACGGAGAAATTCTGTTTCGGGGAACAGTATCCCAATTATTGGAGGCAGTAAAAGGAAAGGTTTACACGATGGAGATATCTTCCATGGAGCTTCCCATGGTTAAGGAACAATTTCTGGTAACAGGAATCCTTAACAGTGGCAGTATGGCAACGATTAAAATGATTGCAGAAGAACCGCCTATGAAGAAAGCAAAACTGGCAGGGCCAGATGTGGAGGACGCTTATATGTACCTGATGAACCATGCTTCTGCTTTGAAAGGCAGAGAATAGGAGGTGGAAGCATGTTTGGAACGTTATTTCAAAAAGAATGTAAACAGATTTTAAGAAGCATGGTGTATTATCTGTATGTGGTAATATTTGTGATGTTTCTTTCCAGTCAGCTGGGAGAGGTGGTTACTGCTGACCTGGAGCGGCCAGAGCCTGGGCAGGAAAGCTATGGTTCTGTGAGCAGTCATGAAGAGAGTGCAGTAATGGAAAAAGTATTGGCTGGCCTGGTGCTGGAGACATACCGTAATTCTTATGCTACTTATCCGATGGGTTTTTACCGGGGAGTGACATTGAATGAAACAGAACTGGCGGAAGTGACATCTATCATAGAATACTGTACGGGGAAAAATTGGGAAGAGATTCTTAAAAGCATGGAGGAACACTTTTCTCAGTCAGACCAGAGCGCTATTGAGGGGGCTATGCAAGCTCAGATCACATATTCCGTTGCTCCGAAAGATGGGCTTAGCTATGAAGAGTTTTGCGAAAAGATGGAAAAAATCTGTAAGATGATAGGCGCTGGAAGTTCTTATACCCAAAAGCATCTGGATGCAGGCGTAGGAGTTCCTATGACATATGAACAGGCAGTAGATGAGTTTGAAGCTCTTTGTGAAAAAGACAGGATTACGGGAGCTATTGCAAGGCTATTTTGCGACTATGCAGGAATTATTCTCGCCATTCTTCCTGTTTTTCTAGGAGTCACCCGCTGCCTTAGGGACAAACGGGCCAAGGTAAGCCAGGTGGTTTTTTCTCATGAAGCTTCAGCGGTCCAGATTGTGGGAAGTCGTTATTTGGCCAATGTATGTATGGCATTTTTACCAGTAGTAATTACCATATTTGTGATGCAGATGCCCTATCAGTACCATGCTAAGACGATGGGCATTGGACCCGATGTGTTCGCATTTTTGAAATATAGTGTTATCTGGCTGCTGCCAGAGATTATGATCGTGCTTGCCGTATCCTTTTTTATCACGGAGCTTACGGAAAATGTAATTTCTATTTTTGTTCAGGTATTTTGGGCAATTGGCAGTCTGTTTTCTGGGGGAAGTTTGCACGGAGGGTTTGGACTGCATTTGGTTGCCCGGTGGAATATGCTGGGTGGTACCAATGAATTCTGGAACCAGCGGCAGGAGCTGCTTTTGAACAGAGGATACTATTTTATTGGGGCTATTTTGTTTTTGGGCTTGACATTTATATTTTATGAGAAAAAGCGCAGGGAAGGAGAGACTGTTTATGGAAAGATATTTAAGCATAGGAGGTAGCTTTCTTCGTAGGCAGTATGCGCCTCATCTGCTGGTTACGCTGTTGTTTTGCGGTATGTCAGGTTTCTTTGTGAGTTTTCGGAATCTGGACGCTTTCCAGGCAGCAAAGGTGATGGAAATGTATGTGGCGTTTGTTGGAATTCTTCTCATGACGCCTTTGTTTCTACCAGAGCAGAATCAGGAAATCTGGCTGCTGGAAAAGTCCAAGGCAATGCCTTTATGGAAGCAGTACCTCATTCGTTTGCTGATTGCAGCTATGTTCCTTATAATAGTAGTAACGGTATTCTGTCAGATGATGAAACAGGGGAACAGCCAGTTTGATGGAAAAGAATTGTGGTGTGGTTCCCTTTGTGAAATATTTTTCCTGGGGAGCATTGGCTTTTTCGTCAGTGGAATTACCAATCAGATCGTGTTGGGGTATATGGTATCTGTGGTTTATTATTTTGCCAATATTGGCGCTTCAAAGTATTTGGGTGAATTTGCATTGTTCCAAATGATGAGGGGGGATTATGATTTTCTTGTTCCAATGATTTTGACAGCATTTTTTCTTGTGACAAGTGGGATTGTGCTGCGTGAAAGAACATGGAAAAAAAGATAATTTTATGTCAAAGGGGAGAAACAGAGATTATATCAGAGGAATGCTTTTTCATTTCGTGAAATTTATTGCCAATTTTCCAAAAAAAGATAGGTATTTGATATTAATTATTTGGAAAAGATTGACGAAAAAATAGAAACGAGTTAAAATTAAAAAGGATGTTGTAGGAAAATATAAACTTGAAAAGATGACAGGTATCAGTCAGTTTTGGTTAAGCCGCGTTCTTGTTTAAATTCCCAATATGGCATCCATCCGAAAGCCAGATGGCCTGTAAAGAAATGCGCAGTGGATAGGTATGTCAGGAGGTTCGGAAATTTATAAAAAGGACGGGGAAAGATATGTTGGAAAAGCTTAACAAGTTAAAGATTGGAGAGCGTCTAAAAAAAGCATTTACTTTGATCTCAGTGATGATGGCGACCGTTTCAGTGGTTGGAGTGATTGCAATTATTGTTTTATCCAATTTTTATGCAGACGCATTGGTTGATTATGGATTTGCACAGGGTGATGTAGGCAGGGCGATGGCATGCTTTGCGGATACCAGGTCAGCGTTGCGAGGAACGATTGGATACGAAGAGCAGAGTGCGATTGATAGTATGGTGGCTCAGCATGATGAGTGTAAGGCGGAATTCACCGTAGAATTTGAAGGGCTTGAGAAGTCCATGGTGACAGCGGCCAATAAGGAGATATACAATCGTCTCAAGACTGAGCTGGAAGAGTATTGGAAATTGGAACAGCAGATTATGGATCTGGGCACTACCGTAGATCAGGAGCAATGCATTCAGGCTCAGGAAATGGCAATGGGTGAATTGGCTCCTATGTACGAAGAGATTTATAGTGACTTAAAGGAGATTATGGAAATTAAGGTTACAAACGGGTCAGCGCTGTCTAATCGACTTTCGATTATGAGTGTTATAGTGCCGGCAATAATCGCTGTGGTTATTGTAATATCTGTTTTATTTGCAGGCCGTCTTGGTACCGCGATTGCAAAAAGTATTGCTATGCCAATTATGAATTTAAAGGAACGTCTTGCAACTTTTGCAAAGGGAGACCTTACTTCTCCGTTTCCAGAAGCGGAAACAGAGGATGAGATTGCTGAGATGGTAGAGGTGGCAAGAGATATGGCGGCGACCTTAAGCTTTGTTATTTCTGATGAGGAAAGATTGTTAGGGGAAATGGCAAAGGCTAATTATGATATTTATTCTGAGGATTCAAGCAGATATACAGGAGATTTTGAACAGATTTTCCTTTCGATGCATGAGTTAAAGAAACAGATGGTTGCAACTTTGCAGTCCATTGACGAGGCGTCCACACAGGTTTCAGCAGGCTCTACCAATCTGGCAGAGGCATCTCAAAGTCTCGCAGAAGGCGCTACAGAACAGGCTGGCGCTGTACAACAGATGCAGGCAACCATTATGACCATAACAGATAACATTGTGTTGGCAGCGGAAAAGGCAGAGGAGTCTTATCAGCTTGCCCAGCAGTATGCTGACGAGGCAGAACACAGCCGTGGTGAGATGGAAATGATGGTAGCGGCAATGGGGCGTATCAATGAGGCGTCTCAGAAGATTGGAAATATTATTTCTGAGATTGAAGATATTGCATCTCAAACGAACCTACTTTCCTTGAATGCTTCCATTGAGGCTGCAAGAGCAGGAGAAGCAGGAAGAGGATTCTCTGTAGTGGCAGACCAGATACGTCAGCTTGCAGAGCAGAGCTCTACAGCGGCGGTAGAGACCAGAGAGTTGATTGAGGGAGCGATCCGTGAGGTGGCAGAAGGAAATGAAGCGGCAGAGCGTGCATCTGCTTCGATCAAGATCGTGGTAGAGGGAATTGAACAGATAGCATCTTCTTCCAAGACTGTAAGCGCCACATCAGCAGATCAGGCAGTAGCTATGAAACAAGCAGAGCAAGGCGTGAACCAGATTTCAGAAGTGGTTCAGTCCAATTCAGCTACAGCAGAAGAGTCCTCTGCAACCAGCGAGGAACTGTCAGCACAGGCAATTTGTTTGGATGAGCTGATTGGTAAATTTATTTTACCTTCAGATCTTTAAAAATAGAGACGAGAACAAATGGAGACTTTCCTTTCGAAGGTCTCCATTTGTTTGATGAGAAGAAGTATATGGAACAGTTTAAGAACCAGAACGGGAGGGGAAAATGATGGGAAAGTATTTTCCAATGTTTATTGATATGGAAGGGAGACAAGTGCAGGTATTTGGCGGTGGAAGGATTGCTGCCAGGCGTGTATCTGTCTTATTGGAATTCGGTGCAAAAGTTCGAGTGGTTGCGCCCAAAATTTCAGAAAAATTAGAGGAATTGGCGTGGCAGAAAAAGAACCTGGTGTTGGAATATCGTTCCTATCAGTCAGGAGAATTGCAGGAAGCGGAAATTGTGATTGCGGCCACCAATGATGCAACTGTGAATGATATGATTTTTCGAGAATGTCGGCATAAGAGTATCCCTGTGAATGTAGCTTCTGAGAAAGAAAAATGTGATTTTTATTTTCCAGGAATTGTAAAAGAAGGGGACCTTATTGTGGGGATAACTGCAAGCGGCGAAAATCACCGGATGGCAGCAGAAGCTACAGAGAGAATTGGAAGACTGATAAAAGAGGATCAGGCGGTAGATTTTTAAGACCATAATTCATGGATTTTTCTTTTTGATTATTAATGAAATCGATTTCAAAATAGTACACAAAAAAGTATCCTATAATTGGTAAGAATGCCAATTTACAAAGGAATAAAGATGGAGTATTATGATGCTGAAAATGAAATCGATAACATAAAATATTGGAAAGAAATAGAGAAAAGAAATTCAATAGGAAGGTGAGAAAATGAGTAAAAAAGGGAAGAAAAATACTGTTGTGGAGAATAAGAGCCCAGAAAAAGAGGTTGTCATTGATGATGGAGTTTTTCAAAAGAGATTAAAGCAGCATCATGATGAACTTCGTTGGCTTTATATGGAATTGTATGAAAATGATTCTATGTTTGCGGAATTGTGTGATGAGCTAAGGCGGTTCTATTTGGAAAGAAAGGAAGAACTAAAAGCCGCTGATTGCAAACGGGAAGAAGAACGGGACTGGTATAAGCAGAATGATATGCTGGGAATGATGTTATACATTGATAATTTTGCAGGAAATATACAAGGTGTGGAAAAACGGTTGGATTATATTCAGCAGTGTAATGTAAATTATATTCATTTGATGCCATTTTTGGATACTCCAGAGGGACGTTCCGATGGAGGGTATGCAGTATCGGATTTCCGTAAGGTGCAAAAAGAACTGGGAACTATGGAGGATTTGGAGAATCTGACTGCAGCCTGTCATCAAAAAGGCATCAACATTTGTATGGATTTTGTAATGAACCATACCTCAGAAGACCATGAGTGGGCAAAAAGGGCCAGACAGGGGGACGGAGAGTATATGAGCCGTTACTTCTTTTTTAATAATGAAAGGGAACCGGCTATGTATGAAAAAACAGTGCCCCAGGTATTTCCCACCACTGCCCCTGGTAATTTTACATGGCTTCCAGATATCGGACACTTTGTAATGACCACTTTTTATCCATACCAGTGGGATTTGAATTATAGAAACCCAAGAGTATTCAATGAGATGATGTACAATTTTCTGTATCTGGCAAATAAGGGAATCGATATTATCCGTATTGATGCAGTGCCATATATTTGGAAAGAGCTGAATACCCCATGCCGGAATCTTCCGCAAGTACATACCATTGTGCGCATGATGCGTATTATCAGTGAAATTGTTTGTCCGGGTGTTCTTCTCCTTGGAGAAGTTGTTATGGAACCAGAAAAGGTTGTTCCCTATTTTGGGACAGTGGAAAAGCCTGAATGTCATATGCTTTATAATGTTACCACAATGGCAACTACTTGGCATACTGTAGCAACAAGAGATGTGAAATTATTAAGACGGCAGCTTGATATTGTAAATTCCCTTCCAAAAGACTATGTGTTTTTAAATTATCTCCGCTGCCACGATGACATCGGTTGGGGTCTTGATTTTGGCACTCTCATGACAGAAGGAATTGGAGAACGGGCTCATAAGCAATATTTGAATAATTATTTCCAGGGATATGCAGGGGAAAGTAAAAGCCGTGGAGAGCTCTATAATTATGATCCGATTACCGGCGATGCCAGATTCTGTGGGACAACAGCCTCCATGTGCGGCATAGAAAAAGCAGGATTTGAACAGAACCAGCAGGAAATGGAACGGGCAATTAAGATGGATTTGATGCTTCATGCTTATATGTTTATGCAGTCAGGTATTCCAGTGCTGTACAGTGGAGATGAGGTTGGACAGGTGAATGATTATACCTATAAGGAAAACCCCCATAAGGCAGCAGATTCCCGTTATATCCACCGGGGAAAAATGAACTGGGAGCTGGTTGAAGACATTGATGATACAGATACAGTAGCAGGAAAGATGTTCCAGGGGTTGAAGAAATTAGAAGAAATTCGTAAGTCCGAAAAAGCATTTGTGTCAAATGCAGATACTTGGACGGTTGACACCTGGGATGAATCGATACTATGTATTGGCAGATATTATGAAGGAGATAAAATTTTTGGCCTGTTTAATTTCAGTGAGTTTGATAAAACGGCATGGATTAATGAGGAAGATGGCGATTATGTGGAATTGATTTCGGGAGAAGAATTAAAACCAGTTGGAGTTAATATACCAGCCTATGGTTTTTATTACCTGAAAAAGAAATAAATTACACATAGAATTACCTATCAGTGGTTTTAGAATTGTAAGGAGCTGTGCAGATGAATATTGCAGAAATAGCGAAATTGGCAGGGGTATCCAGGGCAGCCGTTTCACGCTATTTTAATCATGGAAATATTTCGGAGGAGAAGCGCAAAGCGATCCGTAAAGTGGTGGAGGAAACGGGATACCGCCCATCTGTTCAGGCTCAAACCCTTCGGACAAAGAAAACAAAAATGATTGGTATCATTGTGCCAAAAGTAGCTTCTGCATCTATTGGAAAGATTGTGGAAGGGGTACTTTCGATTTTGAACGAAAGTGGATATCAAACCCTTCTGGCGGTGACCCAGAATAATCCTAAGAAGGAGCTGGAATATTTATCTGCCTTCCATGAGAAGCAGGTAGATGGGGTGCTATTAGCGGCAACTATACTGACGCTGGAACATAAGCGTTTATTAAAAAACTTATCTGTTCCAGTTGTCATTGTAGGTCAGCAGCTGCCTGGATATTGTTGTGTTTTTCATGATGATTATCATGCTTCTTATGACCTGACAAAACTGTTTTTGGAAAAGGGAAGAAAAAAGTTGGGTTATCTGAGTGCAATCCAGCAGGATCAGGCGGTGGGAGCAGAGCGTTGCCGTGGCTTTCAGGATGCAGTACGTGATATGGGATGTGAGGAGCTTATGGACCATGTTGTGACTGCTTCCTTTTCTGTTGCTTCTGGGTATGAAAAAACTGGAAGGCTGCTTGAAAAATATAAAGATTTGGATGGTATCATTTGTGCAACGGATATGATGGCGGCTGGCTGCATGCAGTACCTGTGTGAGCATAGGATTGAGGTGCCGAAGCAAATTTTAGTGGCGGGCCAGGGAGATTCAGATATGGCAAGGGTGACAGCGCCTCCTTTGATTACTGTCCATTATTACTATGAAAAAAGTGGGGAGATTGCAGTGAAGATGCTATTGGAGCTGTTGGGGCAGGGAGAGACGGCGCTGCGGGAAGTAAAATTAGGGTATGATATTGTTGGTTTGAAAGATGATTAGGATTCTGATTTCTTGTCTTAGCCTTCTCTGTAAAAATAGAAGAAAGAAACGCTTATCGACGAAAGCCTCTTTTTGTGCTATGATAATGAATGGATTATGATAGACAACAGAAAGGGGCATTTTCGATGGATGATATGTCTGGGAATAAGCCAGTAAAATATATCAGTATGGGTCTTTTGGCCCATGTAGATGCAGGAAAAACAACTTTATCAGAAGGGTTATTATATACCAGCGGCAGCATTCGCAAGCTTGGCCGGGTGGACAGCGGAAATGCTTTTTTAGATACCTATGAATTAGAGCGTGCCAGAGGTATTACCATATTTTCCAAGCAGGCATTATTGCAAACGGGGGATATGGTGGTTACGTTGCTGGATACCCCTGGACATGTGGATTTTTCAGCGGAAATGGAGCGTACCTTACAGGTTCTAGATTATGGGATTCTGGTAATTAGTGGGGCGGATGGTGTACAGGGACATACTCGTACCTTGTGGCGGCTATTGAAAAAGTATCAGATTCCAGTATTTCTTTTTGTTAATAAAATGGATCAGCCAGGAACGGACAAGGAGGTTTTGCTTGGGCAGCTACGGGCAGGGTTAGACGAGAATTGTCTGGATTTTACCCAGGCAGATACGGAAGAATTTTATGAAAATGCAGCCATGTGTGAAGAAGGCGCACTGGAGTATTTTTTGGAGCATGGAAGACTGGAAGAGGAACAGATAAAAAGGTTGATTGCTAAGAGAAAGATATTTCCCTGCTTTTTTGGTTCCGCCCTGAAATTGACTGGCATTTTGGAATTTTTGGAGGGCTTGGAAAAGTATACTTGTCCTATGGAATATCCAAAAGAATTTGGCGCAAAGGTATTTAAGATTACCAGGGACAACCAAGGCAATCGTCTCACATGGTTGAAAATTACTGGAGGAACCCTGAAAGTAAAAACCCCCCTTACAGAGAAGCAGGAAAAGGTCAACCAGATACGGATTTATTCTGGAGAAAAATATGAATCAGTCAATGAGGCAGAGGCAGGAAGGATTTGCGCAGTCACAGGCTTGAGTGATACCCGTCCAGGAACTGGAATAGGAAGAGAGCAGCATGCCATGCCGCCTCTTTTGACTCCGGTTTTGACCTATCGGTTAAATTTACCTGAAAGCTGCGATACGACGGTTATGCTGTCAAACTTATATCAATTGCAGGAAGAGGAGCCAGAGCTTCATATTGTCTGGGATGAGCAGCTACAGGAAATTCAGGTACAGATTATGGGGGAGGTACAGCTTGAAATCTTAAAGAGTCTCATTGCGGAGCGGTTTGGAATAGAGGTAACCTTTGGCGTCGGTAATATTCTCTATAAAGAAACCATTGGACGTCCAGTAGAAGGGGTAGGCCATTATGAACCTCTCCGTCATTATGCAGAGGTTCATCTTTTCCTGGAGCCAGGAGAGCGGGGAAGTGGACTTGTCTTTGATACCTGCTGTAGTGAGGATGTACTGGACAAAAACTGGCAGAGGCTGGTATTGACCCACCTGGAGGAAAGGAAACATCGGGGTGTGCTGACTGGTTCTGAGATTACAGATTTAAAAATCACTCTGGTTGCAGGGCGCGCGCATTTGAAGCATACAGAGGGTGGGGACTTCCGTCAGGCAACCTATCGTGCTCTTCGACAGGGCTTGATGGAGGGGGAAGCTGTGTTGCTGGAGCCGTATTATCAGTTCCGTCTGGAAGTGCCAGAATCCATGATTGGACGGGCCATGACGGATATTGAGCGGATGCATGGAACCACGGAGCCGCCTCAGATACAGGGAGATATGGCAGTGCTTATCGGTAATGCTCCGGTGGCGTCTATGGGGGATTACCAACGAGAGGTGATTTCCTATACGAGAGGAAATGGAAGGCTTTTTTGCAGTCTGAAGGGGTATGAGCCATGCCATAATCCCACAGAGGTGATAGAAAGAATTGCCTATGATCCAGAACATGACCTTGAGAATTCCCCAGATTCCGTGTTTTGTGCCCATGGAGCGGGATTTTTGGTAAAATGGGATCAGGTAAAATGCCATATGCATGTGGAAACTCCAGATTTTTTACAGAAAAAAATTCAGTGGGAGGCTGCTGATCAGGAGGTTAAAAATTTATCAAGACAACCAGAGCGGCAGAATGATTTTGAGGAGGAAGCATGGATCGGAGAGGAGGAAGTGAATGCCATACTTTCCCATACCTTCGATGCAAATAGACGGGAAAAGCAGTCAGGAAAAAAAGGATTTCATAAGAAAAAAAGTAGGTCTCTAAATTCAAGCGCTCCCGTGACCCGTGTTTACCGAAAGCAGGAATCCAAAGAGGAGTATATGCTGGTGGATGGTTACAATGTGATTTTTGCCTGGGAGGACTTGAAGGAGCTGGCTAAAGATACGATTGATGGAGCAAGGGGAAAGCTTTTGGATATCCTTTCCAATTACCAAGGGGTTCGTAAATGTAACATGATTGCAGTGTTTGACGCCTACCGGGTGCAGCGTCATAAGACAGAAATTTTGGATTACCAAAACATCCATGTGGTATTTACTCAGGAGGCGGAAACTGCAGACCAATATATTGAGAAATTTGCCCATGAAAATGCCGGGAAATATCGAGTGACGGTGGTAACCTCGGATGGCTTAGAGCAGATTATTATCCGGGGGCAGGGCTGTGGACTGATTTCTGCCAGAGAGTTTTGGGAGGAAATCAGGGCGTCAGTGGAAACAGTTCAGCAGGAGTATGAGGAAAAACAAGAAAAGGGCAGAAATTATTTGGGAGATGTTATTTCAGAGGAAGTAGCAAAACAGTTGAGGAGGAAAAGTGAAGATGGAATTGATTAATCGTCCCCGGCGGCTTAGGGGAAATGGTATGCTGCGTAAAATGGTACGGGAAACCAGAATGGATAAATCGTCTCTGGTATATCCCATGTTTGTAGTGGAAGGAAGCAATATCAAAGAAGAAATCTCCTCTATGGCAGGACAGTACCGATACAGTGTGGACCGGATGGAAGAAAAATTGATCGAGCTTCAAAATGCAGGGGTTACCAGTGTGATGCTGTTTGGAATTCCAGCGAAAAAAGATGAGATGGGAAGCGGAGCTTATGCGGGGGACGGCATTGTTCAGAAAGCCTTTAAAAAGGCAAAGGAAGCCTGCCCAGGTCTGTATCTGATTGGGGATGTGTGCATGTGTGAGTATACCTCCCATGGGCATTGCGGAATATTGCGCGGGCAGGATGTGGATAATGACAAAACACTGGAATTTCTGGCAAAAACAGCCCTTTCCCAGGTACAGGCAGGAGCGGATATGGTGGCTCCTTCTGATATGATGGATGGACGTGTGGCAGCCATTCGCAGGATTTTAGATGAAAATGGATATGTGAATACACCGATTATGTCTTATGCGGTAAAATTTGCTTCTTCTTTTTATGGTCCGTTCCGGGATGCGGCGGATTCTGCACCAGCATTTGGTGACCGTAAATCTTACCAGATGGATTATCATAACCGCAGAGAGGCTTTGAAGGAGGCTATGCTGGATGTGGCGGAAGGTGCAGATATCTTGATGGTGAAGCCTGCCATGGCTTATGGAGATTTGATTCGGGAGGTAAAAGACAAGACCGACCTTCCCATCGCTTCCTATTCGGTTAGCGGGGAGTATGCCATGGTAAAAACAACGGCAAAAGCAGGATTTATTGATGAAACCAGCATTATGTGTGAAATGGCAGTTAGTGCTTTTCGGGCAGGAACAGATATTTATCTTACATATTTTGCCCAGGAATTGGCAAAATGTATGGATGACGGGATGATTGGCTAGAAAGGAGTGGGATCAGATATGACAAAATCAGAAACATTATTTCAAAGGGCAGTAAAGGTGATGCCAGGGGGTGTGAATTCTCCCGTGCGGGCGTTTGGCTCTATTGGGGCTTCTCCTAAATTTATAAAAAGTGCCGAGGGCGCGTATCTTTATGATGAAGATGGAAATCGGTATATAGATTATATTGGCTCCTGGGGGCCTATGATTTTAGGCCATGGACAGCCAGAGGTTCTTGACTGTGTGATAGAGGCGTGTAAGAGGGGATTAAGCTTTGGAGCGGCCACCGCTCCAGAAGTGGAGATGGCTGAGCTGGTCTGTGAGCTGATTCCTTCCATAGAAATGGTACGGATGGTTAATTCCGGCACAGAAGCAGTGATGAGTGCAATACGCTTAGCAAGAGGATATACGAAGCGGAATAAAATCATAAAATTTACGGGATGCTACCATGGGCATTCTGATGGACTTTTGGTAAAGGCAGGTTCCGGCGCTATGACATCTGGGATTCCAGATAGTCTTGGTGTTCCAGTAGGCTGTACCCAAGATACTTTATCTGCAGATTATAATAATTTGGACAGCGTAAAAGGATATTTTGAACGATGTGGAGAAGAGATTGCAGCAGTAATTGTGGAGCCAGTAGCGGCTAACATGGGGGTTGTTCCTCCTAAGCCTGGTTTTTTGGAGGGGCTGCGCAGCCTTTGTGACCAATATGGCGCACTGCTGATTTTTGATGAAGTAATTACCGGGTTCCGTTTAGGTATCTGTGGCGCTCAGGGGTATTATGGCATCAAGCCGGACCTTACCACCTTTGGAAAAATCATTGGTGGTGGAATGCCAGTAGGGGCTTACGGCGGAAGCAGGGAAATCATGGAGCTGGTGGCTCCAGTGGGCGGTGTTTACCAGGCCGGAACCTTAAGCGGCAATCCCGTTGCTATGGCAGCCGGTATTGCACAGCTTATGATTTTGAAGGAACATCCAGAATATTATGTTCAGTTGAATGAACATGCAAATAAATTTTATCAAAATATACAGGAAATTCTTAAGAAATCTGGTCGTCCTTACCGGGTGAACCATGTGGGTTCCTTGGGCTGTTTGTATTTTACAGACACGGAAGTGGTAGATTATGAAAGTGCGAAAACTTCTGATACAAAGGCATTTACAGATTACTGTAATTATATGATAGGACATGGGGTTTACTTGGCGCCTTCCCAGTTTGAGGCAATGTTTCTGTCAATGGCACATACAGAAGAGATGCTGCAGGAAACATTGAAAATCATAGAGGAATATTTCCAGTAAGGTGTTGACGCTTCAAGCTGATTGGCACAAACCAGAAAGCAGGAGCAGTAGTTTTCTTACTTTTTTCTTACAAAAAATTTAAAGAAAGTTAATTATTTTTATAAAAAGATGGTGCTATAATAGAACTATGGAAGATTCCAAAGGTGATTCTTTAATTTACAAAAAGAGCGGAGAGAAGTACAGTGACCAGGGAAGAAAGAAGAAGAAAAGAAGTATACTTGGCTAGAAGGAGACGCAGGAAGCTGCAAAGAAGAATACAGATTATAAAAAGGGTTGTGATTGTTGGTTTTGCAGTTTTTTTGATTGTATTTGGAATGACAAGAATTTTCAAAAAAAATGATACGCCGGATGAGGTCCAGGCCCGGAAAGAAGCTTTGCAAACGTCCAAGGAAAAGAAGGAACAGGGATTTCAACAAAAGGTGATTGGACAGGACCCAGATTATCAAGTGGAGCTTTTAACACCCAATCCTTATTCCAGGCCCCAGACAGCATTGGAAGAAGTGAAGGGGATTGTGGTACATTACACTGCGAATCCTGGTACAACGGCGATTCAAAACCGAAGCTATTTTGAGAGCTTGAAGGATACCCAAAAGACCAAGGCAAGCAGTCATTTTGTTGTGGGACTGGAAGGAGAGATAGTCCAGTGTATTCCAAGTACGGAGATTTCCTATGCATCCAATGACCGGAATGTGGATACCTTGTCGATTGAATGCTGCCACAAGGATGAGACGGGACAATTTACCCAGGAGACCTATGATTCCTTAGTAGAGCTGACGGCATGGCTTTGTGGAAAATTTAATCTTCCAGTGAGTAATGTAATTCGCCATTATGATGTGACTGGAAAGGAATGTCCCATTTATTATGTGAAAAACGAAGATGCGTGGGAACGTTTTAAAGAGGATGTACAGAAATATTTGGATACATATGGAACAGAACCGGAATGACAGGTAGGAAATCAAATGTAAACCAAAAATGAAAAATAGTTGACAATTGGAAGCGTAGTAATTATAATGCTCTTAGAAACAGTATGGACGGCCATGTGGTCTGCAGATGGCAGGCTGTGCAAGGCAGGAGTTGATAGGAGGAAAAATGATTATGAGCGAACCAATTTCAAACACAAGAACAACGTTGCCCAATGCTTCTGGTCCCAAGCTGTCTGTTGGTCAGATAGCGGTAATCGGTTTGATGACAGCAGTTACCTGTGTCCTAGCGCCATTCAGTGTCCCAATTGGACCTGTGCCCATTTCATTGACTAGTTTTGCGATTTACCTTTCGCTTTATGTATTGGGCATGAAAGAAGGAACTCTTAGTTATCTGATTTATTTGTTGATGGGGTTGATTGGACTTCCGGTTTTTTCTGGCTTTACCAGCGGCCCTCAAAAGCTGCTTGGTCCTACCGGTGGTTATCTGATAGGTTTTATTCCAATGGTGATACTGTCAGGATTGGTCATTGACCATGCGAATGAAACCAAGGGAAAGGTAAGAAGCCAGGTGATATGTTTTGCTGGAATGATTTTTGGGACAATCATCTGTTACATACTAGGAACTGCTTGGCTGGCATATCAGGCAAATATGGACTGGAAAGCCGCTTTGTTTGCAGGAGTCATTCCATTTATTCCAGGAGATTTGGCTAAAATGGCAATTGCGGCTCTGGCTGGTCCCAAAATCAGGCGGCAGTTGATTCAGGCAGGGCTGCGTTCTTAGATTAGTTTTGAAATATTAAAACAGCGGTTATTGTTGTGGCGGAATTGCCAGGCAGTAGCCGCTGTCTTGTTATATTGGTTATGTATAGAGAGAATTAAAATGGTATATAATACCCATAAAACAACATAAAAAATGTTGATAGAATAAAAAAGTATGGTATAATTTGAGATGAATAGCAGTAAGAGAGGTGCAAATAATGTTATTAAATTTTAAAATGAAAAATTTCAAATCCTTTCGCAATGAAACAATTTATACTATGTTATCCAGCATGCAAAAAACACATAGTGATTATGTTATCAATCAGATGGTATGTGGAAATAAATTGAGGGTGCTTCCCATGTCTGTTATTTATGGGGCGAATGCAAGCGGAAAATCTAACATTATATTTGCAATGTATATATTAAAAAAGATGGTAACAGAAGGAACATTAGCCAATAGAGAATTAGAGAACTATAAAAATGTCTTATCTTATATCAGAGATCATAATTGGTATAAACCAGTGGAATTAGAGATTACATTTGCAACATTGGAAAATATCTATAGATATGGTCTTTGCTTTACTGGCGTTGATACCTATTGTATTGCGGAAGAATATTTATTTATTAATGATAGTGAAATTTTTCATAGAGATAAGAAAAATAAGATTCAAATGCCAATTCATCTTTTGGTAAAAAAGGGGTATATAGAAAAAAGCGAAGAAGATTTTGCAAATGTGCTTTTAAAAAAATTAAATCTTTCCTTAGATGAAAAAAAGTTAGTGATTGCAGGAGCGGTTAATAATTTAATCAGCGGTAAATATTTTGAAGAAATTTTAGACTGGTTTGCCAAATTTAATGTTATTATGAATGCAAATGACATGATTTTTCAACAAAGGGATTTAGAACCAATAATTATTTCACATGGTACTGCACAAAATGAAGTTAGGACAAAGATTCTTGAAAGCAATTCTGTGAAAGAGATTATGGAACTTGCAGAATTTGGAGATCAAAGAATTAGTTTTATGAAAGAAGCAGATGAAGAAGAATTATCTATGTGCTCTATGTATAGAGTGCCAATGAACGAAAGAGAATTTTTGGATTCGCAATATTATATATCTATGATTGTTGATTCCGAATTGATGGAATCGAAAGGAACCATTCATTTGATACGATTGCTTCAGCCGTTTATTGATGTGCTTGAAACTGGTGGGGTGATTGTATTAGATGAGATGGATGCATCTTTACATTTTGAAATCGTAGTTTCCTTAATCCGAATTTTTAATAATAAAGAGATCAATAAAAAGGGAGCACAATTGATTTTTAATACACACAATCCAATTTATTTGGATGGAGAATTATTAAGACATGATCAAATTGTGTTGGTTGAAAAAGATAAAAATACTTTAGCCAGTGATATTTATGCATTATCTGACTACAAATTGAGACCAGAAGAAAGAATATTAAAAAACTATTTAGCAGGGAAATATGGGGCTTTGCCCCATATGGATTTGGAGATTGCATTTAAGCATATCTTGGAAAGAAGGGAGAATAAAAATTGAATCGGCCGGCAACTAAAGTACGGCGCCCTCAATTATTGTGTATTATAGGGTGTGAAGGGGAAAATCAAGAGAAGATGTATTTTGAAAAAATCCAAAGTATTGTGAATAGTATGGAAGAAAGGGTATATGATTTGCTATTTGATTTTGCAGAACCATTTGGTGGCGATCCGAAATGTGTTGTAGAGCGGGTTACAGCTAAGTCCATAGGTAAGCTGCATAAGATGGCTGTTTTTGATTATGATGGAAAAAAAGAAAAATATGAAGAAGCGATTGATTTAGCGGTAGAAAATCAAGTCGTATTGGGTTATACAAATTATTGTTTTGATTTATGGCTGATTCTTCATAAAGAAAATTATTTTAACAAGGTGAATAATCAGGATGACTATGGTAGGAAATTACGTCGGATATATGGATTGGAAAGGGGGGTAAATATAAAGAAAAAGGATAAGGTCCAAGTGATATTAAGCCAAATTGAGATTGAGGATATTCAAGCTGCCATAGTCAGAGCAGAGTTAATTGCAGTTAAGAATTTAGAAAAAGAGGCCAATAAAACACCAAAAGAAAATGAATATCATGATAATCCAGACACCCAAATGCATAATTTGTTAAAGTCCATTTTTCAAAAAGTCGGAGTGGCAAGAAGATTTGGGTTATAATACTACATATTTTTAGGAGATAATTGTGTTACAAGAACAGGAGAACCATATATGGTAAAGGAACAGTATGAAAGCCTTAAAGCAGGCCAAAGCCTGAGAAAAGATTTGATTGCCTTAAAGCAGGAATTGAAAGGGGAAGAGGCTAGGAAAGAATTATTGGAATTGTTACAAGGGGATTACAGTCTTCTGACAGGACTTTTGCATCATGAGGAACCTAAGGTGAGGGGAAATGCTGCAATTGTGTTGGGAAGGCTTTTGCAGGATGAATTTGCTGCGCCTTTGTATGAAGCATATCAAAGAGAAGAAAAGCTTTTTGTAAAAAGCAATTACCTGTCTGCCCTTGCAGAGATTGATTATTCGGCCTATAGATCTCAGTTGGAAGAGCGGCTAAAAGAATTGGAATGTTACCCTCCCAAGGAGGAAGAAGAGAAACATATCCGGGAGGAGCTTTTTGCTCTTCGAGCCCTTGTGCATTCTGGACAGAGAAATCAGAAACACAGGTTCCAGGGATATGACGAAACATATGAGATAATCCTTACGACTGGAAAACAGCATCAGGAGGTAACGGCAGCCCAGGTGAAGGGTGGAAAAACAGTACTTTTAAAAAGTGGCGTCCGTGTAATCACCAGTCATATCAAGCCTATATTGGATATTCCTACTTATCGGGAAATCTTGTTTCCATTGAATATAAAAAAGCTGGAGCCAGAGCCGAAAGCAGCAGCAAAAGCGCTGGCCAAGTCTAATTTGTTGGAATTGTTGGAAAAAGCCCATAAGGCAAAAGACAGCTTTTATTTCCGGTTAGATATCCGTAGCCGGATGCCGCTGGCGAAACGCAGCGATTTTGCAAAAAAATGTTCTTTTGCCCTGGAACAGGAGACCAACCACAGGTTATATAATTCCACTTCTGATTATGAGGTGGAGATTCGTCTGATCGAAGGCCGGGAAGGGACATTTCTACCTTTGGTGAAACTGTATACCTTCAAGGAAGAACGTTTTGCCTATCGGAAGCGTTGGGTGTCTGCATCCATACGGCCGGAGCAGGCGGCTTTGATTGTGCATCTTTCAAAGCCTTATATGAAAGAAAAGGCGCAGATTTTGGACCCATTTTGTGGTGTTGGAACTATGCTAATTGAACGGGATAGAGTGTGTCCAGCAAGAGTTATGTATGGGATAGATACTTTTGGGGAAGCCATAGATGGAGCCTGGGAGAATACAAGGCTGGCAGGAAAGCATGTGAATTACATTCAGCGAGATTTCTTCACCTTCCAACATGAGTATCTTTTTGATGAGATTATTACAAATATGCCGGACCGAGGGCAAAAATCCAAAGAAGAGCACGATTCCTTTTATGGAAGGTTTTTTGAAAAGGCGAGTGAGATTTTGACAGAAGAGGGAAAGATTATTTTGTATTCCAATGAAAAGAATTATGTGAAAAAACAGCTTCGACTTAGAAAAGAATTTACGTTGTTCCAGGAATACAGCATGGATGAGAAAGATAGTTATAATTTGTTTGTGATTGGAAAAAAGAATTGATATTGATATTTTTATAGACACAGGAACATAGAGGATTTTTAAAAATTTCAAAAAAAATGTATAAAATTTGGAATTCCTATTGACATTTCTGACAGGATTTGTTATGATTCATAAGTCGTCAGAAATGCGGAAGTGCTGGAATTGGCAGACAGGCAAGACTAAGGATCTTGTGTCTGTATAGACGTGTGGGTTCAAGTCCCATCTTCCGCATTGGTGAAAAGTGTGGGAAACTTTGATTTTATCGAGGTTTCCCTATTTTTTGTTACTGGAATAATTATAAAACTTTGCTGTTGTGGAAAAATCCTCATGCCCTGCAAACTTTCTGATTTCTTCATTTGTCAGTTGACCCGACTCTATCATCTTTGAGATAAGGGTTTTTCTGATACTATGGCTGCCTTTCTGCATGGTGCCAATCTGCCTGTTCAAGAATTAGCTGAATTTCATCATCTATATAAACCTGTTCTGCCGCTTCTTTTTTGGTAGGTTCGGAAAATTTTTTACTGGAAATTCCATGCACGCTTCTTGAAATATTTGCCGATACAATATTCTTTTCCACTGCATAATCAAAGAGCATATTTGTAACTGACTTCATTTCTTTCAGCTATAAAATAGCCTTTAATTTTTCTGTTTCTGCTTCAATTACTTTCTTATCAATCCTATGGAATAATATTTCAACCTCTGGGAGCAAAGAGCCACTTTCAACATGTTGCTTTTTCCACTGATTACTTAAGTTCAACCATTTCAATACTTTTTCCGAAGAAAACGGTAAAAAAGGAGAAAGCAAAACTGCTAAGTTTGCTATAATCTGCACACATTGATAAAGTGTATTATCACAAGCGTTCTTATTTGTATTTCGTGTAGTCCAAGGCTGCTCTGTATCAAAAAACTTATTTGCATTTCTTATAAAATCAAAAATTTCGTTAATCGCATCCTTTTTCTCCGGTCCATTTGCAATAAAAAAATATCGAATAGAATCAGCTTCATAATTATCCAATAAATCCTTTACCCATATTGCATAATTCTGACTTGTAGATATTTTCCTGCCTTCCAAAGTTAAATACTCACTGGACACAATCTGGTCTGGTAAATGCCATGCTTCTCCATTTCCAAGTAATAGTGCTGGTAATATAATCGTATGGAATGGAATATTATCCTTTCCATGCACATAATAATGCTTGGCATCCTCTCCCCATAACTTAGAAAAAGCATTTGCATTCTCTCCAACAGCCCCCCTGCTTGCTGACAGATAACCTAATACATTTTCCGCCCATATATAAATTGTTTTATTTTCGTATCCCTCCTTAGGTACGCTTATTCCCCATTCCAAATCTCTGGTTAGCGCTCTGTCTCTTAATCCTTCGTTAATATATCGCTTTGTAAACGCAATGGCATTTTTGCGCCACTCAGAATGACTTTCAACCAGTGCTTCTAACTCTGACTGCAGCTTTGAAATAGCAATGTATAAATGGGTAGATTTTTTGAAACCAATTATCTTTCCGCATACAGCACATTTAGGTTCTATAAGAGTTTCCGGCTCTAAAACTGCTCCACATGAATCACATTGATCGCCTCTGGTATCACTTCCGCATTTAGGGCATTTTCCTAATACGAAACGGTCTGCCAAAAAAGTTTTGCAACTTTCACAATAAGCCTGTGGAACTTCTTTTTCATACACAAATGGACTTTCGTACAATTTTCTATGAAAATCTTTCACGAAATCTTTATGCTCATTTGCAGATGTTTTAATATAGGCGTCATAACTAAATCCCAACCTTTCAAAGCACTCTGCAAACTCCCTGTGATAAAAATCACTGACCTCCTGCGGTGTTTTGTTTTCTTGTTTTGCCCTGATTGCTATAGGAGTACCATGACAATCACTTCCCGAAACAAAATATACCTTATCTCCTATTGCTCTATGATATCTTGCCAATACATCTCCCGGTAATAATCCTGCAATATGTCCTATGTGCAATGAACCATTTGCATATGGCCATGCACCGCCAATTAATATTTGTCTCATTTTACATACCTCATTTCATTTATAACATGTTTTCTGGTTCGTTGCATTTTTGTACTAAAAAAGCTCTCCTCTCTGAAAAATTTCTTTTTCAGGGACGAGAGCATTCGCTTCGTGTTACCACCCTAAATTTACTTATATCTCACGATATAAGCCTTATCAACTACGGACGAGAAATGATTCATCGATAGTCTATCACTATAACGGGTGAACCCGTCGCAGCCTTGGCATAACAGCTTCGGTACGCAGCTCCGAGACCATTTTCAGTAGTTCCTTTTGTGCCTGTTCTCACCTTACCAGACTCTCTGTAACATATCTAACTACTTACTCTTCTCTTCATAGCCTTTGATATATATTATGCTATGGTACAGCAAATTAATTTATGTGTCAACAATTATTTTTCAAATCTTTTACTCTATGAAATATTAAAATTTTCATCATGTTGCATTTTTTGTTGTCGTATGGACATAATTATGCTATAATTGTGCTAAAGATTTGAGTGCGAGCAGGAAATTGCTAACGGAGCAGAAGCAGTTGACGCAGAGATAGTTTTTACAGAATTGGAAAAAAACATTTTGGGTAAATACTAGGTAAAAGTCAACCCAAGAGCAATCCATGAATTAGACCACATTTACGAATATATTGCAAATGAGAAATTAGATCCTGAAAATGCCAAAGGACAGGTTGACAGAATTAAGAAGTCTATTTTAAGCCTGGACACATTTCCACAGTCCCATCAAGAGCGTAATGAGGGCAGATATGCCCAAAAAGGCTACCGTCAGTTACTGATTGATAATTATATCGCCATTTTCCGCATTGATGAACCATGTAAAACAGTCTATGTAGTAACAATACAGTATCAAGGACGAAATCTATAAAACAAGCGCCAAATGATACTATAAATCATTTGGTATTTGTTTTGACTTAAGAATTATCTACCATAGTTCCAACGAATCCTCTGCATCCATCCACATCTGCATATTTCCTTCAAGATATTACTCATTTCTATTATCCTTCGTTTGAAACAATTTCTCATTCATTTTTCTTACATTATACCTGCCTATACCAAACTGTATGATCCATATAACTACAAAAATTAAAGCGAAAATCCCAAAATACATTAAAAATCCAACGATACTATGTTCCATCCAATATGCAAAATAAGCGATTGGTAACATTATTACGGAAATAATTGGAAAGTAAATTCCTGTCTGCTTTACAATACTCCAACTATCCATTTCCCATATTACTGAACTTGCCGCAAATCCCATACCTAATATTCCACAAAGAATTGTTTGCAAAATGACAGCATTGATTTCATTTCCCATAATTGATATGAGTTCGGGTACACAAGGCGAGTAATATCCATTTGCCCAACCAAGAGAAATCAAGATTGTAATTAAATAGCCTATGGTAATTCCAAGTGGAAACCCTAAAAGACTACGCTTAATAATTTTCTTTTTCATAACATTCACCTCATATTCCTAATATTTTTTTAGTTTTGGAACATAGCGTCTGGATACATATGTTGTTATTCCATTTGATAATTTAACGCAAATTGTACCTGTAAAACTCAAGTCAAAATTATTGACTTTTTTAAGTTAATAATTTCCGAATTTGATATACGAATGAATTGATTCGAGGGTAATCGATTTTCTATCTCATATAACCTAAGTCGAAGAATATATTCCCCTTTGTTAGTAACTGCAAAAACTTTTCCAGAATTTGCATAAATACGAATCAAATCTGTCTGTTCCAATATTTCAATTTTTTCATCTTTATACCCAGAAATTATTTGCGAGGCATTTTGTGAAAGTTTTTTTACAATGTTACTCACATCTTCTGTCATTGAAGCAGTCAGAATGATTACTTTGGGGTCAATATATGAACTGTCAATTTTAATTTCGACCTGCATGATAATCACCTCTTTCTTTTTCTTTACAATGTCATTATAAGCAAGGCAGATAATAGTTTCAATGGATTTGCCATAGTTGGTTGATTTCAAAACACAACTGGTCAAAATCCTTTCTGAGTTCTTAATATGAATAGCGGCAGAGAGTTCGCCATGTCCTTTTTACTTATGAAAGATAATTTCCTTTTCTACAATTTTATCGAAGTCGGCAAGCTATTCATTTAGAATGTCGATGATGTAACAGTTCAGCTCTTTCATATCTGAAATATAGAGTCTTTTAAAGATGCTTCTTGACAATAAAAAATATCTGCATATAATAGTTTTATATAAAACAATTAATAATTTGTTTTATGATTTCTGGGTATCCCATTACGGTCATTCGAATTTTGAGTAAGAGATACGGGGAGGGACATCATGAGATGAAAAGAAAGGATATGTTGGGCTTTCTGATTAAAACATTGGATAACTTGTTTTTCCGAAATATGTTTGCATACGAGACTAGACAAAGAGGCGTAGATGAAGTAACCGTTATGCATGGTTGGATTTTGGGGTTTTTGTTTGAGAATGATAACAAGGATATTTTCCAAAAGGATATTGAAGTAGAATTTTCCATAGCAAAGTCTACGGTTACCAGCATTGTAAAATTGATGGAGAAAAAGGGATATATTTTCAGGGAATCGGTGGAGAAGGATGGGCGTTTGAAAAAGCTGGCATTGACAGAGAGGGGCAGAAGAATCCATGAGCGGCATATGGGTGACATGGATATCTTGGAGGAACGGTGCAGACGAAACATTACGCCAGAAGAATTCAAAGTTTTCCTTACAGTAGCAGAAAAATTGAAACAGAATCTGGAAGAGGATATTGCCAATAGTATTTCACAATCTAATGATTTGGCGATGAAACCGGAAGAATAGAAATGAATCTATCATAAATTTAAGGAGGGACAGGAATGGTAAAAGCAATTTTAGGGCAGGTAAAGGAATTTAAGAAAGATTCTTTGATTACGCCAATCTGCATGATACTGGAGGTCATTATGGAGATGATAATTCCACTTCTGATGGCAGCAGTTATAGACAATGGAGTGGAAAAGGGAGATATGAATTATATTTATAAAACGGGAGCAGTCATGATCTTGATGGCCCTGTTTGGACTGCTGGCAGGTATGCTTGGAGCAAAATACGGAGCCAGCGCATCTACAGGTCTTGCCAAAAATCTGAGAATTGCTATGTTTGACAACATTCAAAGCTTTTCTTTTGCTAATATTGATAAATTTTCAACGGCAGGTCTTGTAACCCGTCTGACTACAGATGTGACCAATATTCAGAATGCTTACCAGATGATATTGCGTATGTGTGTGCGTGCGCCTATTAGTATGGTTACTGCTATGACCATGGCATTTTTAATCAATGCAAGGCTGGCAAGTATTTATCTGATTGCAGTGATTGCGTTAGGGTTTTGCCTGTTTTTGATTATGAGAAAAGCGACTACATATTTCAAAGAAATTTTCCCAAGGTATGATGAGTTGAATGCCAGCGTACAGGAAAATGTATCAGCAATCCGCGTAGTAAAAGCCTACGTCCGGGAGGATTATGAAAATAATAAGTTTACGAAGGCCAGCAAAAATATTTGCGACATGTTTACCAAGGCAGAAAATATTCTGACCTGGAATGCGCCTTTTATGCAGGTGGCAGCCTACGGATGCATTCTGGCCATAAGCTGGCTGGGGGCTAAGATGATTATTACAGATGCTTTGACTACAGGGCAGCTTATGAGTCTTATGACCTACTGTATGAATATATTGATGAACCTTATGATGCTGTCCATGATTTTTGTTATGGTAACCATGAGTATGGCCAGTGCAGAGCGTATTGCAGAGGTTCTCAACGAAACAAGCAGTTTGTCTAATCCTGAGCATCCTGTATTTGAAGTGCCAGATGGAAGCATTGTGTTTAAGCATGTGGATTTTGCGTATAGTAAGGACAGTGAAGAACCTGTGCTAAAGGACATTAATCTGGAAATTCATGCTGGTGAGACCGTTGGAATTATCGGTGGAACCGGAAGCGCTAAGTCTAGTCTGGTAAGCTTAATCAGCCGCTTGTATGATGTGACAGCTGGAAGTGTGTCGGTAGGCGGTATCGATGTGAAAGAGTATGATATGGAGGAGCTGCGCAATCAGGTAGCGGTGGTGCTTCAGAAAAATGTGTTGTTTTCTGGTACAATTTTGGATAACCTTCGGTGGGGAGATAAAAATGCCACCAAGGAGGATTGTATCCGGGTATGTAAAATGGCCTGTGCCCATGAATTTATTGAACAGTTTCCAGACCAGTATGATACTTACATAGAACAGGGAGGGAGTAATGTGTCTGGCGGGCAAAAGCAGCGTCTTTGTATTGCAAGGGCGTTGTTGAAAAAACCTAAAATTTTAATTTTGGATGATTCTACCAGCGCTGTAGATACAGCTACAGATAGCAAAATCCGGCAGGCATTTGCAACTGAGATACCAGATACCACCAAACTGATTATTGCACAACGTGTTTCCAGTGTGCAAAATGCAGACCGGATTATTGTTATGGACAATGGAAGGGTAGCAGATTTTGGCACCCATGAAGAGTTGTTGGAAAACAGTGAGATTTATCGTGATGTTTATGAATCCCAAACCGGAGGGGGCGGAGATTTTGATCAACAGGGAGGTGACAGGTAATGGCAAAAACAAGGAACAAAGAAATGGGATTGTTTGCAAGGTTAATGAAATATCTTTTTGTCAATTATAAATTTCATATATTCTTTGTCGTTGTAGGAATTTTGGTAGGAGTGCTTGCAAATGTGCAGGGAACAATGTTTATGCAGACATTGATCGATGTATATATTATTCCTATGATTGGCAGTGAAAATCCAGATTTCGGGCCTTTGGCAGCAGCGATTTGCCAAGTAGGAATTATCTATGGAATTGGAACGGTTTCTACCTGGTCATATAACCGGATTATGGTAAAGGTGACCCAAGGAACGCTGCGTAATCTCAGAGATGATATGTTTACGCACATGGAAAGCCTGCCCATTCAATATTTTGATACCCATTCCCATGGGGATATTATGTCCGTTTATACCAATGATATCGACACTTTGCGTCAGATGATCAGCCAGAGTCTGCCCCAGCTTTTCTCCAGTGTCATTATGCTTGTAAGTGTTTTTGTCAGCATGTTGATTCTGAGTGTTCCTTTGACGTTTGTAACTCTTCTGATGGTGGCAGTGATGCTTTATGCTACCAAAACATTTGCAGGCAGGAGTGGAAAATACTTTATTGCCCAGCAGAAGGATTTGGGAAAAGTGAATGGATATATTGAAGAGATGATGGAAGGCCAGAAGGTGGTAAAGGTATTTTGCCATGAAGAGGAGAGCAAAAAGCAGTTTCAGGAATTGAATGAAGAATTGTTTGCAAGCGCGAATAATGCCAATAAATTTGCAAACATGCTGGGCCCGGTGAATTTACAGCTTGGAAATTTGAATTACGTGGTTTGCGCCATGGTAGGCGGAGTGTTTGCTTTAAACAGCATTGGAGGATTTACCTTGGGCAGCCTTGCCAGCTTTTTGACCTTTAACCGGAGCCTGAATATGCCAATTAATCAGGTGAGTCAGCAGTTGAACAGTGTGGTAATGGCTTTGGCAGGTGCAGGACGTATCTTTGCGCTTCTGGACGAAAAACCAGAAGCAGATCAGGGATATGTAACTTTAGTCAATGCAAAAAAAGAAAATGGTACATTGGTGGAATCTAAAGAGCGGACCGGATTGTGGGCCTGGAAGCATTTCCATCAGGCAGAGGGAACGACGGATTATATTGAATTGACTGGGGATGTAGTATTTGATGATGTGGATTTTGGATACCAACCAGAAAAAATCGTATTGCACAATGTAAAAATGTTTGCAAACGCAGGCCAGAAGATTGCATTTGTTGGCTCCACCGGGGCAGGAAAAACCACCATCACCAATTTAATTAATCGGTTTTATGATATTCAGGATGGGAAGATCCGTTATGACGGAATCAATGTAAATAAGATTAAAAAGGCAGATTTGCGCCGTTCTCTGGGCATTGTACTACAGGATACCCATTTGTTTACAAGTACAGTTATGGAAAATATCCGGTATGGGAAGCTGGATGCTACAGACGAGGAAGTGATTGCAGCAGCAAAGCTTGCCAATGCAGATCAATTTATCCGCAGGTTGCCAGAAGGCTATCATACCATGCTGACTGGAGATGGAGCAAATTTGAGTCAGGGACAACGGCAGCTTTTGGCGATTGCAAGAGCAGCAGTGGCAGATCCGCCAGTTTTGATTTTGGATGAAGCCACCAGTTCTATTGATACCAGAACAGAGCGGTTGGTGCAGGATGGCATGGATAAGCTGATGAAAGGCAGAACTACTTTTGTGATTGCCCATAGACTTTCCACGGTAAAAAACAGCGATTGTATTATGGTATTAGAACGGGGGAGAGTCATTGAACGGGGAACGCATGATGATTTGATTGCTCAACAAGGAAGATATTATCAACTTTATACTGGAAAAACACCAGGACTTGGTATTGCAGCAGAGTAAAGAAAAGTGTTGCAGCTCATATTTTAGTTTTAGGATGAGCTGCAACATTATTTATTTTATTCTATCGGAAAGACTTTGCCATGCTAATGCGTGAAAGTATCTTTTCAATAGAATAAAATATTTTAAAGTTGTCTGCAACATTTGGAAGGAAAAAATACTCATAAGAAATAAGAGTGAAAAAATATTGTGTATACATAGATTTGGATATCCGTTTCGCTTAAGGAGGGAGGCCCATATGGAAGAGTTTATGCGGAATTATGAAAAAGTTTATCCGCAGATGTATCGGACTGCCTGGTTTTACTTACAGAACCAACAGGAAGCTGAGGACGCAGTGCAGGATGCAGTGTTAGCTGCCTATGAAAAATTCTATCAGCTCAAAGATCAGGAAAAGTTTGGCGCATGGATGATGCAGATATTAGTAAACCGATGCAGAAAGAGGATGAAAACTTGGTTTTCCAGTGCAGAGAATATTGAGGATATTTCTCCAACTCAGGAGAAAGCTTTGTCGAAGGAGACAGATTTTGCCATGGCGTCTGCGGTGAAACAGGTTTTTGGAGAATTGGAAGAGGAGGAACGGCTGATTGTGGCATTGTCTGTGTTAGGCGGATATACCAGTGAGGAAATTGCAGGGATTTTAGACAAGAACCATAGTACCATTCGTTCTAAATACCGGAGAGCCCTTCAAAAAATGAGAAAGAAACTGGAGGTGTAATGATGGAAAAAAATGAAAAGAAAGAGCAATGGACAGAGGAAGCGGTGGTAGAATATTTACGGAAAGCTGCTGGGTCAGAACCAATACCGGAAAACCTTAGACCTCAGCAGATGGAAGTATGGTTAAAGAATGAGATAAAAAAGAAAACAGCAAAAGAAGTGAAAAGGGAATCAGGAGAAAAGGAAATAGAAGGCCATGAAGAGGAAGAGAGGGGGACAGGAGACATGAAAAGAAACGAAAAAAAGGAAAAAGAAACGAAAAAAAGAAGTTATCGTAGTTGGTGGGTTTCAACCATAGCAGTTGCAGCTTGTTTGGCATTTGTATTGTTTGCAGTAGGGCGTTCCATAGACTGGGAGGGAGAAATGAATAAGCTGGAAGAAATCGATTATGTAGCGAAGACAGAAGAACGTTCGTTGAATCAGGAGCCAGAAGATGAAGAAGCAGAAGGCAGCGCTTATCAGGAATTGTATCAGGTATTTTCAGAAATTTGGAGAAAGCAGGAGGGAATTCAGGCTCATAAGGAGGAACGGGCGGAAGAATCAGGAGCAGATGCAGGGGCAAGTTTCAGCGTAGACAACTCCAAAGAAGAGATGGCAGACGCCGCTGTTCCGGAAACAGAAATGTCTGAAGGAAGCGGAGCACAGGAAGGCTCAGGAGATTATGGAAAGACAAATCAGCAGGAAGAAGATGTAGAAGAAGCAGATATTATAAAAAATGATGGCCGCTATCTCTATCAAGTGATTCGCCAAGAACGGAACTCAAAATATGCAGTACAGATTGTGGATACCAAGGACGGATTGAAGGAGGTTGCAAAAATCGGTGATTTTGATAATGAAATCAATAATATTTACCTGTGGAATGATAAAATGGTAGTCATAGAATCTGGTTGGTTAAATGATGTGGAAAGGGAGACAGAAAGTGGGAATCCCCTAAATGCAGTCAAAAACTTTGTGGAAGATGTTTTCTTGGCCGATCAGGAATCTGGTTATCGGGAAATGGCATATAGTAAAATCCATATATACGATATCAAAGACCGTACCAATCCGAAGGAATATCATACATTTACAGTGAAAGGAAATTATCAGGATTCTAGAATTTCAGATGGATATTTGTATTTCTTTAATATTTGCAATGCCTACAAGCCCAGGTTGGAAAAAGATTACCAGGCATATCTACCGGAATTCGATGGGGAAATATTATCCCCAGACAAGATTTATCTGCCCGACGATACAGATACAGCGGCGTATCTTGTTATGGCATCCATTGACATGGAACAGCCAGACAAATTTATAGATACTACAGCTATTGTGACGGCAGCAGATCGGTTTTACGTGAGCCCCAATCATATTTACATTGCAGACAGCAGGTATGCAGATGTGGGAACAGAGGGGAAAAAGAGTGACAATACCAGCATATACTGTTTTTCCTATCAGGATGGAAAGATGAAAAAAGAAGCAGAGGGCACAGTAAAAGGAACTCTGCGAGATGACATGGCAATGAATGAATATAAAGGATATCTGCGTATGGTAACCACAGTGGAAGAGCAAAATGTAACAGAGGTGAAAGATGATATCACAGGTGAAGCGCTGGGAACAGACAGTGTGGAATTTGAAACCTATAATAGCTTGTATGTGCTGGATAAGAAATTAAAAGTTGTAGGAAAAATTGAAAATTTAGCAAAGGATGAATTGGTTTATTCTGCAAGATTTATGGGGAACGCTGGATATTTTGTTACATTCCGACAAACAGATCCGTTGTTTTCGGTGGATTTGTCGAATCCTAGAAAACCGAAAATTTTAGGGGAATTGAAAATCAGCGGTTTTTCTGAGTATCTGCATTTTTATTCCAAAAATCTTCTTCTTGGAATTGGGATGGAAGCCGATGAAAATACAGGCGCTGCGGATGGAATCAAGCTTTCCATGTTTGATATTTCTAACCCCTCAGATGTGAAGGAGCAATCCAAGCTGCACTTGTCTGAATACGATTATGCAGACGCGTTATATAATTACAAAGCTGTTTTGATTGACACGGATAAAAATTTATTTGGATTTTATGCAGAAGGGTATCACGAAGAGGACTACAAATATAGTTATTTGTTGTTTACATTTGAAGATGGAAGCTTTAAAACAGTAATGGAGATTGATTGTAGTGATATTTTTGCTAGAACGGTGCGAGGAACCTATATCGGAGATTGCTTTTATCTGTTGTATGCAAATGGGAGAATAGAAGCGTATAGCTTGAAGGATGGAAGTAAGATGGAAGAATTAGTTCCGTAAAAGATAAGATTAGTTCAAAAGGTCTTTGCCGCATAAGCGGCAAGACCTTTTGAACAAGTAACTATATTAGTGCGACAGCCCCTAATCCAATTTGTGAAATACCGGTTTTCGTTGGTGAAATACGGTATAATATTTGAAGCCAGCGGTTTTTAAAATTTCAGGGACCCGGAAGAATTCATAAGCCACATGCTGTGGTTTGTGAGCGTCTGCGCCTATGGTAATGATTTCTCCGCCCAGTTCCCGGTAACGTTTCAGAACAGCTTCGGTTGGATTGGGATGTCCAAGGCCGTATTTGAAGCCAGCGGTGTTGATCTCAATTCCTTTTCCTTTTTCTATCAATGTGCGCAGGATCTCATCTAGTATATCTGAAAATTTCTCATAAGTGTATAATTGATTTTTGTTGGGACCATAGCGAACGATATAGTCAATGTGTCCATAGATGTCGAAGCAGTTGAAAACAGCAAGGTTTTCCAAGATAGATTCAAAGTATTCCCGATAGGCTTCATCCTCTGTTTTTCCAATATAATATTCGGGATAATAAGGGTCCTGGCGGTGTACCAAATGGGAAGAACCAATGACGAAATCAAAGGGATTTGCTTTTATGATTTCAGGAAGGGTCTTTTCCAAATGAGGCTGAAGTCCGATTTCTATACCAATGCAGATTGGAAATTCATTAGAAAATTCTCTCTGAACGGCTTGCATTTCATTCAGATATGCAGGGATGTCCAGTAAGAAGTCGTCAGAGAATGGCGCATAGTCAAGATCCAGATGATCGGTAAAACAGATGCCATCTAGACGAGCTTCTTTGGAAGCCTGGATCATTTCATGGATATCAGCCTGACTGTCGGTAGAAAAATGTGAATGCATGTGAGTGTCCCATAGCATGAGAAAAACCCCCTTTCTTTTGTTAAATGAAAATTTGTGAATGTTTTAACGAGATAATAGCCCAAATTTCGGGTATTGTCAAAAGAAAAATGAGAAATATGAATAAAAAAGTAAAAATCCTCTTGAATTTTTCAGTAATATTCGTTAAAATATAAACAAGTTGGGTAATATATCCAAGCAAAATAAATTCATTCAAAATTTAGGAGGAATTAACATGTCAGTAAGAGTAGCAATCAATGGTTTCGGACGTATTGGTCGTTTGGCATTCAGACAGATGTTTGGTGCAGAAGGATACGAAGTAGTAGCAATCAACGATTTAACAAGCCCCAAAATGTTGGCTCATCTGTTGAAGTATGATTCATCTCAGGGAAAATATGCATTAGCAGACAAGGTTACTGCTGGTGAAGATTCCATTACTGTTGATGGAAAAGAAATCAAGATCTACGCTTTCCCAGATGCAAATAATTGCCCATGGGGAGACCTGAAAGTAGACGTTGTTCTGGAGTGCTCCGGATTCTACACCTCCAAAGACAAAGCACAGGCTCATATCAATGCAGGCGCACGTAAAGTTGTTATCTCTGCTCCAGCAGGAAATGATCTTCCTACGATCGTTTTCAATACCAATCATGAGACATTAAAGGCTGAAGATACCATCATTTCCGCAGCTTCCTGTACCACAAACTGCCTGGCTCCGATGGCTGATGCATTGAACAAATATGCAGCAATCCAGTCTGGTATCATGTGTACAATTCACGCTTACACAGGTGACCAGATGACATTAGACGGACCTCAGAGAAAAGGCGATCTGAGAAGATCCCGCGCAGCAGCAGTAAATATCGTTCCGAACAGCACAGGCGCTGCAAAAGCAATTGGTCTTGTTATTCCAGAATTAAATGGCAAATTAATCGGTTCTGCACAGCGTGTACCTACCCCAACAGGATCTACCACTATCTTAACAGCAGTTGTTAAGGGCAATGATGTAACAGTTGACGGTATCAATGCAGCTATGAAGGCAGCAGCCAATGAATCCTTCGGATACAACGAGGATGAAATCGTATCCAGCGATATCGTAGGTATGAGATTTGGTTCCTTATTCGATGCTACACAGACCATGGTTTCCAAAGTTTCAGATGATTTATATGAGGTACAAGTTGTTTCTTGGTATGACAATGAGAACAGCTACACAAGCCAGATGGTTCGTACAATCAAATATTTCAGTGAATTAGCATAATACTGCACGACAGGCTGTCGAGGCAGATAAGACTCAGAAAGGGTCCGGTCTTTTGAGGACCGGACCCCTTTTTCTTCTATCAGGAAAGACCTTGTTACGAGAAAGTGTCTTCCGATAAAAAATAATATGCGCATTCGTGCAACAGGAGGTAAAGAATAATGTCTTTAAATAAAATTTCCGTAGATGATATTGATGTAAAGGGCAAACGTGTCCTTTGCAGATGCGATTTTAACGTACCTTTGAAGGAAGGGAAGATCACAGATGAGAATCGTCTGGTAGCTGCGCTGCCAACCATTAAAAAATTGATTGCAGACGGCGGAAAGGTAATTCTCTGCTCTCATCTTGGTAAGCCCAAGGGAGAACCGAAGCCAGAATTATCTTTAGCGCCAGTGGCAAAGAGACTTTCTGAGTTGTTAGGCCAGGAAGTAAAATTTGCAGCAGATCCTGAGGTGGTAGGACCCAATGCGAAAGCAGCCGTAGAAGCAATCAAAGATGGCGAAGTTATTTTGTTAGAGAATACCCGTTATCGTGCAGAAGAGACCAAGAATGGAGAAGCATTCTCCAAAGACTTAGCTTCCCTTTGTGATATTTTCGTAAATGATGCTTTCGGAACTGCTCACAGGGCACATTGCTCTAATGTAGGTGTTTCTGAATTGGTGGATACTGCAGCAGTGGGCTACTTAATGCAGAAAGAAATTGATTTCCTTGGAAATGCAGTAGAGAATCCGGTAAGACCTTTTGTTGCAATCTTAGGTGGCGCAAAGGTTGCAGATAAATTGAATGTTATTTCCAACCTGTTGGAAAAATGCGATACTTTGATTATCGGCGGCGGTATGGCTTATACTTTCTTAAAAGCACAGGGGTATGAGATTGGAAAATCTTTGGTAGATGATACAAAGGTTGATTATTGTAAAGAGATGCTTGCAAAGGCAGAAAAGCTTGGAAAGAAATTACTGCTTCCTGTTGATTCTGCAACAATCACAGAGTTCCCAAATCCAATTGATGCGCCAGTGGATGTAGTAATATATGACGTAAAGGATATGCCGGCAGACCGGGAAGGATGCGATATTGGGCCCAAGACAGCAGAGATGTTTGCAGATGCAGTGAAATCTGCAAAGACAGTTGTTTGGAATGGACCTATGGGAGTATTTGAGAATCCAACCCTTGCAAAAGGAACCATTGCTGTAGCAAAGGCATTGGCAGAGACAGATGCAACTACAATTATTGGTGGTGGCGATTCTGCAGCAGCAGTAAACCAGTTAGGATTTGGCGATAAGATGAGCCATATCTCCACTGGCGGTGGAGCTTCTCTGGAATTCTTAGAAGGCAAAGAGCTTCCTGGTGTAGCAGCAGCAACTGATAAATAGAAAATAAAATTTAAAAAGAGGATAAGATTATGGCAAGAAAAAAAATTATTGCAGGAAACTGGAAAATGAACAAAACTCCAAGCGAAGCAGTAGCTTTGGTAAATGAGTTGAAACCATTGGTAGCAAACGATGAAGTGGATGTAGTGTTCTGTGTACCCGCAATCGACATTATTCCTGCAATGGAAGCAGCAAAGGGTTCTAACATCAACATTGGCGCTGAGAATATGTATTTTGAAGAAAGCGGTGCATATACTGGAGAAATCGCTCCAAATATGTTGACAGACGCTGGTGTAAAATATGTAGTAATCGGCCATTCTGAGAGAAGAGAATATTTTGCAGAGACAGATGAGACAGTAAATAAGAAAGTGCTGAAAGCATTCGAGCATGGAATTACACCAATCATTTGCTGTGGAGAATCTTTGACCCAGAGAAAACAGGGAATTTATATTGACTGGATTCGTATGCAGATTAAGATTGCATTCCAGAATGTAACTGCAGATCAGGCAAAAGGAGCAGTTATTGCTTATGAGCCAATCTGGGCAATTGGAACAGGCGAAACAGCTACCTCTGATCAGGCAGAAGAAGTATGTGCAGCAATTCGTACATGCATCAAAGAGGTATATGATGAGGCAACCGCAGAAGCAATCCGTATCCAGTATGGCGGATCTGTGAACGCAGGAAATGCAGCTGAGCTGTTCTCCAAACCGGATATTGATGGTGGTCTTGTGGGAGGAGCTTCCCTGAAAGCAGATTTTGGAAAGATTGTTAATTATAAATAATTGGTAACGATTCAGAACCCCCTGGAAATACCAGTCCGGAACGTTCAGATTTCTTTTAAAAGAGAGGAATTGTTATTTCCAGGGAGGTGAAAATCTCCCAAGCCACAGACAGAAGTCTCATAAGAGATGAATGACAGCTATACTGGCATGTCTGTGGCTTGGGGGTTTGAATAGTTACAAGAATTGAACACATAGAATAGCCTATAGTTCCTTACCTGCCCGAAGTTTGGAAGAATGGTGTTCAGGAGTTTCGGCAGGTATTGAATTTTTTTCACTTTTAAGCAACGTATCTAGTATTTTTATCATATCTTTGTCGTTTTGGCAGTTTTTTTCCACATATAGTATTCCTTATGTTTTCTTAATTGCATCAGAATGAAAAACTTCACTTGTTTTTCAAAGGTTCTTGATGTAAAATATAAGAAATGATGACAATATCCCATTGATAAATGAAACTTTCTACTGTTATTTATTAGCTAAGATTTCCCACACCAATAAGGTGTGTTGAACCTTGAAAATTCAATATTTCAGCCAATAAAAAGGCATTTCTCCTGTTTCTTTACTGCGTTATAAACTTAGCAACATTTTTGTTGAAAAAAGCATGTATATGCAGCAACGTACGGGTTCTATTAAGGAAAAGTTTTCCAGGAACACTTTCTATCGCTTCCTGAATTCTACAAAAGTTTATCTTATGATGCACTGACAGCTCATGCAGCTATCCTGTTTGCCAAATATATGCTACTCGCAACGGAGCAGAGGCAGAATGAAGACCAGAGGACATTGGGCGAACTATTCTTTTTCCTTGTTGGTGAAATGGCAGATATTAGCTTTAACCGTTCTATCAGCATCCTTTGGGATGCTTTACTGGCAAGCCTTCAGGAGATTTTGAAACTTAGTGATGAACAGTTGGCCGCATTTACAATTGATTTTGAGTTCAGATTGCCGGAATATCTGCATAATGCACTTCATCCGCAGGCTGTAATGTCATAAATCATTATTTTGTTAGCTGAAATATTGAATTTTTAAAGTGAGAATTCCATTTTAGGTATGGGAAGTCTTAGTTAATAATATACTATTATATGGTTAAGATTTTTTATGTCGAAGACGTATGGATATCATGATGTTTTATTTAGAACATTACTTATTCCTAAAGAAAATCGGAGTAAATCTAGTGTATGGAAAGAGACTATGAAAAAGAAGAGTTTTGTTGCGGATTACCAAAAAGTGATGGCACATTTAGAAAAAGAAAATTTTGCATTGTCAGATTTTCATATTCAGGAAGGAGAATTACTGATAGAAATTCCTGAGAGATTTTCTATTTCTGAACGGCCAGATGAGACCATTCGGTCATTAAGAAAATTATATACTATTGGAAAAGTTGAATGCGTGAAAAAGATAAACTTTGATTATTCAAAGTGTGAGTTTTTGGGACTTTCAGCCAGTACGATTATGGATATCATTCTTTTTGTTATTATGAAACATAGAAGAAAGAGAAATAAATTGGCTTTAGCTGGGGCAATTCCAAAGAATCCAATGGTAAGAGATGTATTGTTGGAAAGCGGATTGTTGTATCATTTAAATGCAAAGTATGAATTTGAGTATGATGGAGCAAATGTTGAAAAATTTGAGACAGTGTCAGGTGGTTTTGGTGAAGAAAAAAAGAAGTCAGGAAAAATTGCAACTAGGTTAACGGATTATTTTAATAAATGTCTCATACATCAGGGAATGAAATTGAAAGATGAAGGTATTTTGCTTATGGCGACTTTGCTAGGAGAAGTTCTTGATAATTGTGAGATTCACGGCGGAGAGCAGGCAACATGGTATACGCAGGGTCATTATGAAGATAATTCTAGTAAACCTTATGGAGAAATGCAATTACTTTTTCTGAATTTGGGCAAGACTATTTACGAAGGGTTAAAGTATGATTCCAGTAAAGAAACGAGAGAAAGGTTAGAATATTTTTTAGAGAGGCACGATCAATTTTTATCTTTTAATTGGGATGAAGAAATGGTATGCACTGTTCTTGCATTACAGGAAGGAATAAGCCGATTAAGAGATAAGAACATAGAGGGATATGAAACCAGAGGGACAGGAACAGTAAGCTTAATAGAAAATTTAAATTTAATGGGAAAGTGTGACGATGGGCAGATGCCTGAAATGACAATTATATCAGGTAGGACGTATATTAAGTTTGGTGGTTCATATAGAATGAAGGCAAAAGAATTTAAGAATGATCCAGTATTTGGAACTGGAAAAAAGAAAATTATTGCGTTTAATGAGGAAAATAATATTTATAAACCGCCAGATGAAGCGAATGTTCGAAAATTAGAAGAGAATTTTCCTGGGACAGTAATTTCATTAAGATTTTATTTGGATAAACGCTATATTCAAAAAGAAAAAGGAGAAAGAAAGCATGAATAGTATAGATCTTGGAAAGTACAAGGAGGCAGGTGCAAGGATATTTACGGACAGGGATATGGGGGTCATAGCAAGAAAAGAATTAGAGCTTGATAAATTGGAAAAAAATGGGCAAATTACAGTTTTATTGCCGGAGGATACGTGGGGCGTGAATCCTTCTTTTTTTGGTGGAATGTTTGAAACAAGTATTAGGAGCATGGGGCATGAATTCCGGCAAAAGTATGTTTTTAAATATCCTGACGGGACTGAATTAAACGACACTTTGAAGAAGAATATAGAGAATGATTTTGATTATGTTATGCGGGGGCTAAGCTGAGGTATTGGGGGGACACAAAATGGCTTGGAGTATATTGGGAAGTATATCTAATGCAATAGCAGCAATTTGTGCGGTTGTGGCAATTTGTGTTACTGTTAGGAATTTTAAGAGTGATAGAGAAGAACAAAAAAAGGAAAAGTTAAGTTTTAAATTTAGTGAGTTGTATAAGCAAGCTATTATAGATACAGTATTGAAAATAGAAGATGAGAAAATAAGATATATTAATGATAAGTTATACAAAATGATGTCAGTGGGAGTTAATGGAGATATAATGAAAGAGCTCTCAGAGACGATGATGTCTGATGCACATGAATGTTTGATGGAAGTTGAAATTATAAGATTTTTTAGTAAGGAACTCTGGAGAGAGGCGAAACAAATTACAGAGCAAATTTTTGATACATATAGTGAAATAATAAATAAATCAATGCAGTATGGATTTATTTCAAAATCTTTTGAAGTTTCCATCAGCAAGAAATGGACAAAGTTAAAAGATTCTGTTTATGAATGTTATATTAAGGAAAACTATGATAGCTTGTAGGTTATGGCATAAAACTTTATCTCTTTCATACAGAAAGAGTCCTTTAATTTTGTCGGTATTCCACGTTTCGTTATGGAAGTTTTAACATTTTCTTAGGAAAGAATCAACAGAATATTAAAGTAATTAAAAATCCTGTTTTGTAAAATTAATTTACAAAACAGGATTTTTTATGACAATTTTGTCATGTAAAAGTCACTGGTCTGTCATTTGCAGAAGGTAAGATAACGGTTAGATGAAAGAAGACAATAACTTGGTAATTGAAATACAGAAAAAGGAGAAAAAATTATGGAAAAAGGATACAGAAAAAAAATTGCAATTTTATTTGGAGGATGCTCCAGTGAGTATGAGGTGTCCCTGCAATCAGCTTATGCAGTGATTACCCATATGGATATCAGAAGGTATGAGCCGATTTTAATTGGAATTACCAGAGATGGTAAATGGTATCTTTATCAGGGAGAACCGGAACATATAGCTTCCGACAATTGGTACAGCGAAGAGACATGTGTGTCAGTTGTAGTTTCGCCAGATAAGGAACTTCATGGAATTATTTTGCTGAAAGCACAGGGGAGCGAAACTATTTCCTTAGACGGGGCTTTGCCCATTTTACATGGGAAAAATGGGGAGGACGGAACCGTGCAAGGGGTGTTGGAGCTTGCGGAGATACCTTTGATTGGCTGCAATACCATGAGCTCTGCTATTTGCATGGATAAAGAGACGGCCCATCGGCTTGCTGGGGAATGCGGTGTAAAAGTACCAAAATCTTATACTATTTCGGAAGCAGAAATGAATGTTATGCAGCTAAGAATCTGGGGAAGAGAACTGGGATATCCACTTTTTGTAAAGCCTTTGCGGGCAGGCTCATCTTTCGGGATTACCAGAGTGGAAAAGGTAGAGGACTTGCAAAACGCAGTAGAGCATGCATTTGAATATGACTCTTATGTGATTTTGGAAGAGATGATAGAAGGATTTGAAGTGGGTTGCGCAGTGCTAGGAAAAGAAGAATTGATGACAGGCGTGGTAGATGAAATTGAATTGTCAGAAGGATTTTTTGATTATACAGAAAAGTATACGCTGAAATCCTCAAAAATCCATGTTCCTGCCAGGATTTCCCCTGAAAAAGCAAAGGAAATACAGGAGACAGCCAAGGTGATTTACCGATCCCTTAGGTGCAGCCATTTTGCAAGGGTTGATATGTTTCTAACACCAAAGGGAGAAATTTATTTTAATGAGGTAAATACGATTCCCGGCTTTACTTCCCACAGCCGCTATCCCAATATGATGAAGGAGGCCGGAATTCCTTTTGAAGAGCTTTTGATCAGACTGTTAGAATTGTAGGAGGGCGCTTGATGTATGAAGTGGAGGAATCATGAGACAGAGAAAAAATTATGGGGCGATTGATCAGTTTCGCTTGGTTGCGGCATTGTTTATTGTTGCAATTCACACAGGACCACTGCAGTCTTTCAGTGAGACAGGGGATTTTCTTGTGACTTACTGTATGGGAAGGGTGGGAGTTCCGTTCTTTTTGATGGTAACAGGTTTTTTTGTGTTGGCGCCCTATCAGAAATTTCAGGGCCGCACTTCAAATAAAGCGGAAACGGCATCCTTAAAAGTGAGAAAGTTTCTACAAAAAACAATTATTTTATATGGTGCAGCAATTCTTTTGTATTTGCCAGTGAAAATTTATGCGAAACAGTGGAGTGATAGTCCATGGGAGTGGTTAAAGGAAATATTTTTTGATGGAACCTTTTATCATCTTTGGTATCTTCCAGCAGTTTTGATGGGGTGCTTGCTGTTAATTGGGATGATGCATTGTTTTAGCCCTCTGACCATATCTTTGATTACTTTTCTCCTTTATGTGGTGGGAACAGCAGGAGACAGTTATTATCAGCTAGTCAGTCAGGCTCCGGTTCTTAAGACCTTTTATGAAGGAATTTTTGGTATTAGCTCTTATACCAGGAATGGGATTTTCTTTGCACCAATTTACTTGTGGATGGGTGTTGTGATTGCCAATGGGAAGTTGGAAATGGTTACACGCAAAGCAGCCCTTGGATTGCTGATATCTATGGCAGGTATGTTGGGAGAAGGATTTCTAACCTTTACGATGGAATGGCAGAAGCATAACAGCATGTATCTTTTGTTAATTCCTGTGATGTTTTTCCTCTTTGAACTGTTGCTTTCTATGGATGTGACTTCCTTTGCATTGGCCAGGGATTTGTCCATGTGTGTTTATATCATCCATCCAATTAGTATTATTCTGGTGCGTGGGGCAGCAGATGCAGTGAAAATGACAGACTTGTTTGTAAAGCAGTCGCTGGTTCATTATTTGACAGTTTGTGCAGTGTCGTTGGTTCTTTCTTTTGTAACAGCAAAAATGATGGAATTTATGAAAAACAGAACATGAGAGGTGAGAGGATGTATCAAAAAGGACGTGCATGGATTGAGCTTAATATAGAACATTTGAAACATAATGTAGAGGAGTTCCGTTCGTTACTTCCATCAGGATGCGCTTTGATGCCGGCCGTAAAAGCAAATGCTTATGGACATGGAGCGGCGTTGATTTCTAAGGCATTACAGGAGCAGGGAATCCAAAGCTTTTGTGTGGCCTCTGCTGCTGAGGGCATAAAGCTGCGTCAGGAGGGAATTACTGGAGAAATTCTTGTGCTTTCATACACGCATCCAGAGCAATTTGAAGACTTGATTACATACCATTTGATCCAAACGGTGGTGGATGGAAATTATGCAAGGGAACTACAAAATGACGGGCGAAAATTCACGGTTCATGTAGGCATTGATACAGGAATGCACCGCCTGGGAGAATGGTGGGAAAATGTGGAAGAAATTGTAAAAATATTTCAGATGCCGAATCTAACAGTGACTGGAATTTATTCTCATTTGTGTGTGTCAGACGGCAAAGATGCCAGAGAGCAAGCGTATACGCTGGAACAAATTCACCATTTTGAGTATGTGGTAGAAGAGCTTCACCGAAGGGGAATCCATGGATTTAAACAACATTTACAGGGAAGCTATGGTATTTTAAATTATTCTGAATTATGCTTTGATTATGCCAGGGCCGGAATTGCTTTATATGGGATTTTAAGTGGTAAGCAGGATAAGGTAAATGCATCTGTCAAGCTAAAACCAGTATTATCCTTAAAAGCCAGGGTGGAGAGTGTGAAAATGCTGTATCAGGGAGAAAGCGCTGGGTATGGGCTTGCATATTGCGCAAATAGAAATCACAAAATTGGCATTTTGTCTATTGGATATGCAGACGGTATTCCGCGTAATTTGTCAAATCGGGGTCAGGTCCTTTGCAATGGGAAAATTGCTCCCATCATTGGACGTATCTGTATGGATCAGATGCTTGTGGATTTTAGTGGAATGGAACAGGTAAAGCCTGGAGACGCGGCTGTTTTGATTGGAAAATCTGGGGAGATAGAAATCCGCGCAGAGGATATGGCTGGATGGGCCGGAACCATCAGTAATGAAATTTTAAGTAGAATGGGAGAACGGTTGGAGCGAGTGGCGGTTTAATAGTAGCCAAATTTCCAAAATTCAGTTATAATGAACAAGAATAAATCACTAAAGCAGAGGAATGATATGATAGAGAATTTTCCATTAGAAAAAATTGTTGAACCGCTACTTCAATGGTTTCAGGGAAACGCAAGAACGCTGCCCTGGCGGGAGGCGCCCACTCCCTATCGCGTCTGGGTATCAGAAATTATGCTGCAGCAGACCAGAGTGGAAGCGGTAAAGCCATATTTTGAACGCTTTTTGTTAGCCTTGCCTGATGTAGGCGCCCTGGCCCAGTGTCAGGAGGAAAAACTGTTAAAGCTCTGGGAAGGTCTTGGATATTATAACCGGGTACGGAACATGCAGGCAGCAGCCCAGCAGGTTATGGAGAAGTATGAAGGGAAACTTCCGGCAGATTATGAGCAGCTTTTAAAATTAAAGGGAATTGGTCATTATACCGCAGGAGCCATTGCCTCAATTGCCTACGGAATCCCTGTTCCGGCGGTAGATGGAAATGTTTTGCGAGTAATTACCAGGGTATCGGCGGATCGTTCTGATATTATGAAACAGTCGTTCCGCACAAAGACGGAACAAGCGCTACAGAAAATCATACCTAAGAATCATGCCAGCGCCTTTAATCAATCCTTAATGGAATTAGGAGCTACGGTTTGTCTGCCTAATGGTGCGCCCCTGTGCGAAAAATGTCCGTGGCAGGAATTTTGTGAAACAAAAAAGCAGAATCTTTGGGCAGAAATTCCGGTGAAAACCAAGGCGAAACCAAGGAAAATAGAAGAAAAAACAGTATTCATTATTCGGGATGGGGAAAAAATAGTACTCCGCAAAAGACCAGCCAAAGGGCTTTTGGCAGGGATGTATGAGTTGCCCAATACCAGTGGACATCTGAGCGAAAAGGAAGCGGTGATTTGGGCGAAGGAGCAGAATTTGTCCCCGATTCGTATCCAAAAACTGGAACCAGCAAAGCATATTTTTTCCCATGTGGAGTGGCATATGACGGGATATGTTGTTCGGGTAGACGAGCTTTCCGAAGAAAAAGGCAATATGTTGTTTGTGGAAACTGCAGAGTCACAGGAGAGATATCCAATTCCTGCGGCTTTTGGCGCTTACATGAAATATTTGGTTTAGATCGTGTCTTACCATTACTGTCTGCTGGGGAGCTAGAAAGTAATGGTAAGACGTGCTTTGGGAATGTCTGAAAAAAGAGGAGCCGATGCAGAAATGTCGCACCGGCTTTCATATGAAAAAGATATATATTATAAAAAGTGAGGATACACTGTATAAGCGGGAGGACCTTGCCTTTTGGCAAGGCTATGAAAAAGATATTCAAAAATAAAAGTAATGTTTTCTTTTATGTTATCTAGTATATCCATGAAATGTGACTGTGATGTGTTCATAATATGAGAATTGTGTAAAGAATATATGAACAAATTTTTTTCTTGTAATGTTTTTGTATAGAAATCTTTGAAGAAAATATGAAGGAAAAATTTGCTTATTTTTGGCAGTATGTGTATAATGATAGAGAATTTTGTGATTGGCATTTAATCGCTAGAGTAATAGAAGAAATTTGTGTGAAAACTAATAAGACAGTGACAGAAGAAAAAGCTGGCTAAGATTTCAAAAAGGAGAAAAGTAATGAAGTTATTATCAATTGTAATCCCAAGCTATAATTCACAGGATTATATGGAACATTGTATTGAATCCCTGTTGATTGGAGGAGAAGATGTAGAGGTTATCGTGGTAGATGATGGTTCTACAGACCGCACAGCCGAGATTGCAGACAGTTATGCCCAAAAATATCCAACGATTGTAAAGGCGGTTCATCAAGAAAATGGAGGTCATGGAGAAGCGGTGAATGCTGGTATTCGCAATGCCTCTGGGTTATATTTTAAGGTGGTGGACAGCGATGATTGGGTGGATGCCGAAGCATACCAGAAGATTCTTTCCACTTTGCGGGAATTGTCCGGAGGAAAGACTGTTCTTGATATGTTAATCAGCAATTTTGTATATGAAAAGGAAGGGGCAAGACATAAAAGGGTAATGAAGTATACAGGAACCTTGCCAGAAAATAAAATTTTCAGCTGGAATGAGGCGAAGCATTTCCGCAAGGGCCAGTATATTTTGATGCATTCTGTGATTTATCGTACCCAGCTGCTGCGGGAATGTGGACTGGAGCTGCCCAAGCACACTTTTTATGTGGATAATCTTTTTGTTTATGTGCCATTGCCCCATGTAAAAAATATGTATTATCTGAATGTGGATTTTTACCGTTATTATATTGGCAGGGAGGACCAGTCAGTGAATGAGAAGGTGATGATTCAGCGGATTGACCAGCAGATTAAGGTAAATAAAATTATGGTGGAAACCGTGGACTTGTGGAAATTGCCAAATCGCAGACTTCGGAAATATATGTTTAATTATCTGGAAATTATTACGGTTGTTTCTACGATTATGCTAATTCGTTCTGGGACGAAGGAGAATTTGGAGAAAAAGCGGGAGCTGTGGAAATATCTGAAGAATTATGATATTCGTCTGTTTTGGCATTTGCGGAATGGAATTATGGGGCAGGCCATGAATTTACCAGGAAAGGGAGGAAGAAAGATTTCGGTTGCGGCCTATAAGATATCGCAGAAAGTAGTTGGATTTAATTAGGAATGTTATCCCAAAATTCAGGATACCCTTGGTGACACAAAGATTGTATGAAAGAATACGCTGTTGCAGGTGTGATTCTTTCATACATTTTTTTTCTTGTTTTTTTGCCTTATTTGTATTATACTAAATAATACAAATAAGGCAAAGGTGGAAACTGATCTATGATAATGAAACTGGATTTTGCAAGCAGCGTGCCCATCTATCAGCAAATTCGAGACCAGATTGTGCAGGCAGTGGCAGATGGGATTTTTATGGATGGCGACAGGCTTCCAACTATTCGGGCTCTGGCCCAGGAAGTGGGAATCAATACAATGACTGTGAACAAAGCATATCAGCTTTTAAAACAGGAAGGATATATTATCACAGACAGGCGTAATGGCGCCGTGGTTCAGTGTGCCAGTGGTAAGAAGAAGGCGGTAGAAAAGAAGATAAAAAAAGAACTGGAGGTGTTGACAGCAGAGGCAAAGACTGCTGGAATTTCTCAGGAGGAATTTTTGCAGCTGTGTAGGGAAATTTATGGGAGATAATATTTCTTTATCTATAACGAAAACTTAAGATTTTTTGGATAGGGATAGGAGGTCGCTTATGGCAATGAAAATTGTTATGACAGTCTGTATGCTGCCAGTACTGCCCATGATGTTTGGGGCATGTTGGTTTTTGGAAAGTGAAAAAAATGGGACGCAGTTTGGAATTACATTGTGGAACGGAGCAAGAGAGCAGTCCGAGATATTGGAAATAAAGAGAATTTATAAAAAGGAATTAAAAAGGGCCCTGCTGGTTTGTCTGCTGATGTTTTTTTTGACACTGTTACCGGAACATGAGTCGCTGGTAATTACTGGGATGATGGTATGGACATTTTTTTCGATTATTTATTTCATGTTCCCTTTTCAGAGGGCAAATAAAAGAATGAAAGAACAGAAGCAGAAGTATTTTGCATCTCTGCCGGAAAGTGAAATCCAGAAAAGGGAAGATGAAATACTGATTGATGTGACAGCAGCAGGAGCAGATAAGCCACAGATATCCAAAAAGAGCCTGTATGCTGGCTGTGTATTTACCCTGCTTGCACCGATTGCTGAGCTATTTCTGTACTGTTTGTGGCCCTGTCCATGGCTGCCAGAGCTTTGGATTTGCGAAGTAATCTTGATATCTGTTGCAGGGGCGGCATGGTGTTTTCCCCTATATTTGAAATTTTATGAAAAGCAGAGGACAAAGGTGTTTACTTATAACAGTCAGGTGAATTTGCAGGTAGCGGAAATACGCAAGTATTACTGGGGGCGGTTATGTACCCTTTTGGTTTGGCTGACAGGAGTATTTAATTGGGCAATCTTAGCTTCCTTTTATGTGCCTGCCCAATGGTTTCCCTGGCTGGTGGGGGTGGTAAGTCTGATATTTGGAATGGCTAGTATAGGGGCGATAGTTTATTATTGGAAAAGGATGGATGAAACCAGTAAAAAATATTTGGCACAGGAATGTTTGGCCCAAGAGGATGATGACAAATACTGGATTTGGGGAATGTTTTACTATAATAAGAGCGACAGCCGCATGATGGTAGAGCAGCGGGCCGGTATCGGGATTACCTGCAATATGGCGAAGCCTGGAATAAAATGCGCTTTTATTCTCTTATGGATTGCTATCATTGGCGGTACCTTTGGAGCCTGTGGATGGAGTATTTTGGAAGAATTTACCCCTGTGACACTTTATTATGAAGATGGGACACTGACAGCAAAGCATTGGAAAGCAGTGTATCAGATTAATCAGGAGGATATGGAGCAAATAATTTTATTGGAGGAGGAACCTGAAATCAGACGGCAAAGTGGAACGGGAATGAAAACAGTGAAGAAAGGCGATTTCTATAGTGATACTTACCGAAGGGATTTTAAGGTCTGCTTAAATCCTAAAGAGCCGCCATTTCTTATGATTGAAAGTACAGATGGAAAATGGTACTTGCTAGGGAGCAATGATGAGAAGATAACCAGAGATATTCTGAATAAAATACAGCCCTGATATCATATATTTTAGGGAAATATCTGTGGAGTATTCAATAGATGAAGGGAAAAAACATATGGAAAAAGTGTCTGATGTTTGATGTATGCTGCGTTTGTTTTTTGTTTCTCATGGTAATCACTGGAACAGGAAAGGGAGCCAAACTGCAGCAGGGTCTAAAAACAGCGGCCGGGGGCTTGGAGACGATAAGGCAGGCATCTGGCGCTGCCCAGGAAGAAAATGTATCTGGGGAAAAGAAGAAGATCGCACTTACCTTTGATGACGGGCCTCATCCTCAGTATACGCCAGAAATGCTTGTGGCATTGAAGGAGCGGAATGTGAAAGCAACCTTTTTTCTCTTAGGACAGGAGGTAGAGAAATATCCTGAGATTGTAAAACAGATTCAGGAGGATGGACACTTGATAGGAAATCATTCTTATAAGCATGAACAGTTGAGTAAATTGCCCATGGAGCAGGCGTGTAATCAGGTAGGTCGAACCAATGAGCTGATTTACGGAATTACTGGATTATATCCTTCTTATTTGCGGCCGCCCTTTGGAGACTGGCATGAGAAGCTGGACTGTGAAGTAAATATGGTTGAGGTGCTCTGGGATGTGGATACTTTAGACTGGTCCAGTCAGAACCATGCCAAAATTGTAGAGAAGGTCCTTAAGAATGTACAGGAAAATGATATTATTTTGATGCATGATGGGTATGAGACATCGGTTACAGCAGCTATGGAAATTATAGACACTTTGCAAAAACAGGGATATGAATTTGTAACCGTGGATCAGCTTTTGTTTGAATGAGTACGCTGCTTTTGGGTGAAAAAGAAATAGGTGACGGATTCTTTCCAACGTGGTATGATGAAAGCTGACCACAAGGCCAGCGGGCGAAGAGGAAGAAAGAGGATGCGCTGGCTGAAATCACAAAGAGATAAGGAGGAACCTCCATGGATTTATTTGATTATATGAGGGAGAAGAATCAGGAAAAGGAATCTCCCCTGGCCAGCCGTTTGCGTCCTGCCAGATTGGAAGAAGTAGCAGGGCAGCAGCATATAATAGGAAAAGATAAGTTATTGTACCGTGCCATTCAAGCGGATAAGCTCAGCTCTATTATTTTTTACGGACCGCCTGGAACTGGAAAAACAACCCTTGCCAAGGTTATTGCCAATACCACTAGTGCGGAATTTACTCAGATTAATGCCACTTCGGCAGGGAAAAAGGATATGGAAGAGGTTGTGGGTCAGGCAAAGGATAATCAGGGGATGTACGGAAAGAAGACTATCTTATTTATTGATGAAATTCACCGTTTTAATAAATCTCAGCAGGACTATCTGCTGCCCTTTGTGGAGGATGGCACCATCGTTTTGATTGGGGCTACAACGGAAAATCCGTATTTTGAGGTAAATGGAGCTTTACTGTCCCGGTCTGTTATTTTTGAATTGAAGCCATTGGAAAAGGAGGATATTAAAACAATACTTTTGCGTGGGGTTACCGATAAGGAAAAGGGAATGGGAGGCTATGATGCTGTACTTGAAGAGGACGCATTGGAATTTTTGGCTGATGTGGCAAATGGAGATGCAAGGGCAGCTTTAACGGCTGTAGAATTGGGAGTGCTTACCACACCCCGGAGTGAGGATGGGAAAATTCATCTTACCTTGGAAGTAGCTTCGGAATGTATTCAAAAGAGAGTGGTGCAGTATGATAAGACAGGAGATAACCATTACGATACCATTTCTGCTTTTATCAAAAGCATGCGGGGCTCTGACCCGGATGCAGCAGTTTATTACCTTGCGAAAATGCTTTATGCGGGAGAAGATATCAAATTCATTGCCAGACGCATTATGATTTGCGCTTCTGAAGATGTGGGAAATGCAGACCCCAATGCATTGGTGGTGGCAGTCAGCGCTGCCCAGGCAATTGAGCGGATTGGTATGCCGGAAGCACAGCTTATTCTTTCCCAAGCAGTTACCTATGTGGCCAGCGCTCCGAAAAGCAATGCGTCCTGTCTGGCGATTGGCCGCGCCATGAAAGTGGTAAAGACCACAAAAACTGCGCCTGTTCCGGTGCATTTACAGGATTCTCATTACCGTGGCGCCCAGAAGCTTGGACATGGCCAGGGATATCTCTATGCCCATGATTTTCCAAATCATTATGTGAAACAGCAGTATTTGCCAGATGGCTTGACGGAGGAAATCTTCTATGAGCCCACCGAAAATGGATATGAAAAGCAGATCAAATCCCATCTGTCATTTTTAAGAGAATAGGTAATTGCGAAGTTCACATGCTGTAAAAGATTTTTTTATAATTTAAAATTTTTATTAATATCTGGGCCAGCTCTTTTCTCTTGAAAAGTCTTTCTTATGCGGACAAATGTAAAGTTGTGAAAGAAAATACTTTACAATTTGGGAAGAATGGTGCATAATAGGAAAGGTTGAGTAAAAAGAGATGATTTCGACAAGGCTGTTTGACAGTCCAAGAAGAGAAGTTCAGGAGGAATGAGATATGCAGTCATATCAGGAGATGAGCAGAGAAGAATTATTGAAAGAAAAGACAGCATTGGAAGCTGCTTATAGGAAATACGCGGCAAGCGGATTGAAATTGGATATGTCCAGAGGAAAACCTTCAGCGGAACAGTTGGATTTGTCTATGGAAATGATGAACGTATTGAACAGCAATATGGATTTAAGCTGTGAGGATGGAACGGATTGCCGGAATTATGGGGTGTTGGATGGAATTCAGGAGGCAAAAGTGCTTCTTGGAGATATGATTGAATGTCATCCAGATAACATTATTATTTATGGTAATTCCAGTTTGAATATTATGTATGATACCGTTTCAAGATCTATGACCCATGGAGTGATGGGAAATACGCCATGGTGTAAGTTGGATAAGGTGAAGTTTCTATGCCCAGTGCCAGGTTATGACAGGCATTTTACAATAACAGAATATTTTGGGATAGAGATGATTAATATTCCCATGCTTCCAACTGGCCCAGATATGGATATGGTAGAAGATTTGGTCAGCAAGGATGAGGCAATCAAAGCAATCTGGTGTGTGCCGAAATATTCCAATCCCCAGGGAATCACATATTCAGATGAGACAGTCCGCCGTTTTGCAAGGCTGAAACCAGCAGCAAAGGATTTCCGCATTTATTGGGATAATGCTTATGGCGTGCATCATCTGTATGACATTGACCAGGATAATTTGGTGGAAATTTTAGCAGAATGTAAGCGCGCTGGGAACCCAGATATGGTCTATAAGTTTTGTTCAACGTCAAAAATAAGTTTTCCGGGTTCGGGTGTAGCTGCGATTGCCACATCTGCCAATAACCTGGTGGAAATCAAAGAACAGATGCAAGTGGCAACCATTGGACACGATAAGGTGAATCAGCTTCGACATGTAAGGTTTTTCAAGGATATTTACGGTATGACAGAGCATATGCGCAAACATGCAGATATTTTGCGCCCGAAATTTGAAATGATTATTGATAAATTCGAGTGTGAATTAAAAGGAAGGGATGCTGGGACCTGGATTGCACCCAAGGGCGGATATTTTATTGCATTCGAGGCGCTGGAAGGCTGTGCAAAGGCAATTGTTGCAAAAGCGAAAAAAGCAGGCGTCACTATGACTCCGGCCGGAGCGCCTTTCCCCTATGGAAAAGATCCAAAAGATAGTACAATCCGTATTGCACCTACTTATCCTACGCTGGATGATTTGAAGATTGCAACCGATATTTTTGTAATTTGTGTAAAGCTGGTAACAATTGATAAGATGCTGGAAAGCAAATCTGTGCAGCAGGGATAGGTCTGGCAGTATTTGATCAGATTACGCTCTGGTGCAAGGAAAAAGCTTGTCAAAGCAGGAAAGGATGGAAAATAAAAGGAAATGGAAGTACCTGAAAAATTTAATGAAGGCGTAACCAGTTGGGAAACAGTTATTTTCCTATATAATTCAGCTTTGAAAGAAGTAGGCACCAAAGTTGATATTTTGAATGATGAGTTTCGACATGTACATAAGTACAATCCGATTGAATATGTAAAATCCAGGATTAAGTCTCCAGAAAGCATTGTGAAGAAGTTGAAACGCCATGGATATGAAAGCACCATTGATAATATGGTAAAGCATATCAACGACATTGCAGGAATTCGGGTGGTGTGTTCTTTTACTTCTGATATCTATCGGCTGGCAGAAATGATAGGCAGGCAAAATGACCTGACAGTAGTTTCGATTAAGGATTACATTAAGAATCCTAAGGAAAGTGGATATAAAAGTTTTCATATGTTAGTGACAGTCCCTATTTTTCTAAGTAATGGGGTTGTGGACACTAAGGTGGAAATCCAAATCAGAACCATTGCCATGGATTTTTGGGCAAGCTTAGAGCATAAGATTTATTATAAATTTGAAGGAAACGCTCCAGAGTATATCAGCCAGGATTTGAGGGAGTGCGCAGAAATTGTGTCCATGTTGGATGCAAAAATGCTTTCTTTGAATGAGGCAATTATACAGGCGAAAGAACAGCAGAGAGTGATGGAAGAGTGAACGTAGCGTCATCCAAAAGCTGATAGAGAATCAAAACGGAAAAGAAAAGACAGAATAATCCATCAAAGAGCGGAACTTGCCACCGCTCTTTTTTCTTCTGCCACAATAGGCGGCACGTGTAGGTTTAAGGAAAATTTAAGGAATTCATTTAGTTTTATTTTTGAAATCATTATTATAATATCTGTAAGAAAAATGCAAGGAGAAAAGGACATGGAACAACAGACGGAACAACAAACCATTTTGGTTGTGGATGACAACAAAGAGATTGTGTTTTCTTTAGGGAAGCTTTTGGAATATGAAGGATACCGAATTCTAAAGGCTTACGATGGACTGGAAGCGTTAGATATGCTAAAAGAATATGATGTGGATTTAATTCTTCTGGATGTGATGATGCCTAGGCTAAATGGACTCTCAGCATTGATGAAAATTAGGGAACATAATAAAATCCCAGTTATCATCCTGTCAGCTAAGACAGAGGAAAGCGATAAGGTTTCTGGTCTTGTGATGGGGGCGGATGATTATATTGCAAAACCTTATAATCCGGCGGAGCTTACCGCCCGGGTAGCAGCCCAGTTAAGGCGTTACCATACCTGGGGCGGCAGTGATCCTAAGGCTCAGGAAGACCAAATTGTAAATGGAAGTCTGGTGTTGGACCGGAAAAGCAAAAAGGCCATTGTGGATGGTGCAGAGGTAAAGCTGACCGCCACAGAATATAAAATACTGGAGCTTTTGATGGAACATCCCGGGCAGGTGTTTTCCGCAGAGAAAATTTATGAGAGAGTGTGGAAGGAAGTGGCCAGCTACACAGTGGAAAACACGGTGATGGTACATATTCGCCATATTCGGGAAAAACTGGAAATAGATACAAAAAATCCAAAATATGTAAAGGTGGTGTGGGGAATTGGATATAAAATGGAAAAATATGAGACAAAATAAGAAGATACAAAGACTGATTAAAATAATTGTGAAAAGAGATGAAATATGGCTGCTTCTAGGGGTGGCAAGTGTTGTGCTGGGATGCCTGCTTATGGCAGATATGTTATCTTATCGGTATGTGACCACAGAGAACAATCTTTTCATAGGCGGTATCATGAACCTGTGTTTCGGGGTGGGAATATCCAGCCTGATTATGTTTTGGCTGAGGCTTACAAATAGAACATGGAATGTACAGTCGGAGCAATTTTTTCAGGAATGGGAAAAAAAGCAGCGGAAATTAATGATTTGTATCGGGGTCATTGCAGTGATTTTCTTACTTGTGGCAGCTAAAAATTTTCACTACAGGATGAAGCATTCCTGGATATTTGGAAATTTAAGCTCTGCTTATATACCCATCGGTACTGTGGTAATTCAATGGATTGTGGCTAATTTTGTAATTACTTTTTATATGAAGAAAAAATTGAAGCTTTATATGGAAAACCTGAAACAGATTAATCAGAGAAGCTTAGAGGCTGCACTGCGCAGTGAGCAAATGAAAGTAGATTTGATTTCCAATGTGTCCCATGATTTAAAAACCCCTTTGACTTCCATCGTAGGCTACATTGAATTGATGAAAAAGGAAGAACTGAGCGATGTGTTGTCTGATTACATTGACGTGCTTTCCAGAAAAGCCCAGAAGCTAAAAGAAATGATAGACAGCTTGTTTGATCTGGCAAAGACCAGCAGCGGAAATATAGACTTGAAAATTGAGCAAATGGAGTTGAACTGCCTGATTGAACAGGTACAGGCAGATATGGCAGACTTGATTACAGAGAGTGGCAGGGAATTTGTGGTGATACTTACCAGCGAGTCTACGAATTTTATGGCGGACAGCAGTTATATGTATCGAATTGTCCAGAACCTGATGGAAAATGCATTGAAATATTCTCAGGAGTATACCAGAATTTTCTTAAAGTCATCCATTGTTCATGTACCGGAGGAAGGGAATCCAGAGGAGACAAGGCAGAAAGTACGATTTGAAATTACCAATACGTCCAGTTACCAGATGAATTTTACCAGAGAGCAGATTGTAGAGCGTTTTGCCAGAGGAGATGAGTCAAGGACTACCGAGGGGAATGGATTGGGGCTTGCCATTGTCAATACTTATACGGCCGCATTAGGCGGAACATTTGATGTAGTCATTGATTGTGACCAGTTTAAAGCTTCCGTGGAATTTTTGAAATAATGCTTTTCATCTGAAAAAAAGTGTGTTATACTTTGCCATAAGGATTAAGAAGAACAGAAAGGAAGTATCGTTATGAAACATGTAAAGACATTAAATACAAAGAGATTACAGAACACAGTAAAAAGAGGCGGCTGTGGAGAATGCCAGACATCTTGTCAATCTGCATGCAAGACAAGCTGTACCGTAGGAAATCAGAGCTGTGAGAACAAATAATCTCTATCAAGCAGACTTAGGTTTTAGAACCAGAAGAACATAGCATGTAAGCACAGACCGTTCGCATTCAACGAGCGGTCATTTGTGTGTACGTTTGGTTGTGGTAAGGAATTGTGTAAAATTTTACGCGGTTTCCAAAAGATAGAAAGTGAGGAACTGACAGTGGTTCATCAATATAAAAATAATGGTTATAATATTGTTTTGGATGTAAATAGCGGGGCTATACATATAGTAGACGACCTGGTTTATGATGTGATTCCATTGTTTGAGACATGTACAAAGGAGGAGATTATTTCCCGTCTAAGTGAGAGCTATCCGAAGGAGGAGATCCTGGAAGGGTATGAGGAAGTAAAAACTCTGGTACAGGAACAGCAGTTGTTTACTGAAGATGAGTATGAGAATTATATGGAGCAGTTTAAGGAACGGCCCACAGTGGTAAAGGCATTGTGTCTGCATATCGCCCATGACTGTAATCTGGCCTGTCGCTATTGCTTTGCGGAGGAAGGAGAATATCATGGAAGAAGGGCAGTAATGTCTTACGAGGTAGGAAAGGCTGCCCTTGATTTTTTGATTGCAGAGTCAGGAAACCGCCGAAATCTGGAAGTGGATTTTTTCGGTGGGGAACCGCTTTTGAATTTTGAAGTGGTAAAGAGGTTAGTGGCTTATGGCAGGGAACAGGAGAAGCTTCATAATAAGAATTTCCGGTTTACTTTAACCACCAACGGCGTGCTTTTGAATGATGAGATTATGGAGTTTGCTAATCAGGAAATGGCAAATGTGGTGCTTAGCATTGATGGCCGAAAAGAGGTCAATGACAGGATGCGTCCCTTTCGAAAGGGAGCGGGAAGCTACGATTTGATTGTGCCGAAGTTCCAAAAATTTGCAGAGAGCAGGAATCAGGAGAAATACTATGTGCGAGGCACATTTACCCACAATAACCTGGATTTTTCCAAAGATGTGCTGCATTTGGCTGATTTGGGGTTTCAACAGATTTCTGTAGAACCTGTGGTGGCAAAGCCCACAGAGAGCTATGCTTTGCAGGAAGAAGATTTGCCGAAATTGTTTGAAGAATATGATAGGCTGGCAGTAGAAATGATAAAACGCCAAAAAGAAAACAGGGGTTTTCATTTCTTTCATTTTATGATAGATTTAGAGGGTGGGCCTTGTGTGGCAAAGCGATTGTCTGGCTGTGGTTCCGGTACAGAATATTTGGCAGTCACTCCTTGGGGAGATTTGTATCCTTGTCATCAGTTTGTGGGAAATGAAGAATTTCTCATGGGAAATGTGACAGAGGGTGTGAAGAATAAGGAGTTGCAAAAGGAATTCAAGCTTTGTAATGTGTATGCAAAGGAAAAATGCAGAAACTGTTTTGCAAAATTTTATTGCAGCGGTGGCTGTGCTGCCAATTCCTGGAATTTTCATGGAAGCATTACAGATGCGTATGATATTGGTTGCGAGCTGCAGAAAAAGCGGATTGAATGTGCCATTATGATAAAGGCTGCTCTGGCAGAAGAAGCAGAGGAAACGTGTGAAATCCAGCAGAATATGCTGAATTTGACCCAATAAGATGAGGTAAGAGAGGAAGAAATCATGAAGAAAAGTAAAGCAACGGGGATTCTGGTTCTGATTTTAGCTATCATGGTTGGTATGACCTGGTATGCTGGGACCATTGTCTCAACGGTTGGCGTAGGTGAGAACCGTAATATTAAGCTGGGCCTGGATCTTGCAGGGGGTGTCAGCATCACCTATCAGGCAGTAGAGGACAATCCATCAGCAGAAGATATGAAGGATACTGTCTATAAGCTGCAAAAGCGTGTGGAGACTTATAGTACGGAATCTACCGTATATCAGGAAGGAAATAACCGAATAAATATTGAGATTCCAGGAGTCTCTGATGCAAATGAAATTTTAGAAGAGCTAGGCAAGCCAGGTTCTTTGGAATTCCAGAATGAGGCAGGGGAAACACTTGTCTCAGGAACAGATATCCAGAATGCTCAGGGCGGCACCTTTACAGATAATATGGGAAACCGTCAGTATGTGGTGGATTTAACATTGACAGACGAGGGAGCAAAAAAGTTTGCCAAGGCAACCGAGGATAATATTGGGAAAACGCTGCCCATTGTCTATGATGGAGAGACCATCAGTCAGCCTAGTGTGGACGAAGCCATTACTGGAGGGCAGGCGCAGATTACCCATATGGAAAGTTTTGAGGCTGCAGAGGAGCTTGCTTCCATTATCCGTATTGGATCTTTGTCATTGGAGCTGGAAGAGCTGCATTCAAAGGTGGTAGGCGCTCAGTTGGGTGAGGAAGCGATTTCCACCAGTTTCAAAGCGGCGTTGATTGGTTTAGTACTGGTTATGCTGTTTATGATGGTGATGTATCGTGTGCCTGGATTTACTGCCAGTCTTGCTCTTGTACTTTATTCTGCGTTGACGGTATGGGCCCTTTGGATTTTTGATATTACGCTGACATTGCCAGGTATTGCAGGTATTATTTTATCTATTGGTATGGCAGTGGATGCTAACGTTATTATATTTGCCCGTATCCGTGAGGAGATTGGCGCAGGCAAGACTGTGAATTCTGCCATTAAGATTGGTTATGAGAAAGCTCTTTCCGCTATTTTAGATGGTAATATTACCACATTGATTGCTGCGGTTGTATTAGGAGTTCGGGGTTCTGGTTCCGTGAAAGGATTTGCTTATACATTAGGAATTGGTATTGTCTTGTCCATGTTTACGGCATTGGTAGTGACCCGTTGGCTGATGAAGTCTTTCTACGCCTTGGGCTTGCAGGACGCTAAGTATTATGGAGCTACGAAGGAAAGGAATACCATGCATTTCCTGAACAAGCGTATGGTATGTTTTGCAGTATCCTTGCTTCTGATTGCAGCAGGAGCTGTGGGAATGGGAATCAATAAATCCAAAGACGGAAATATTTTAAATTATAGCCTTGACTTCGTAGGTGGAACTTCTACCACAGTAACTTTTAATGAGGATTACTCCATCAGCGAGATTGATGAAAAAATTGTTCCAGCAATAGAGGAAGTGACAGGCGATCCTAATGTTCAGACACAGAAGATTGAGGGAACCAATCAGGTGGTAATTAAAACCCGTTCCTTAGAATTGGCAGAACGTGAATCTTTGAATCAAGCGTTGATTGACCAGTTTGGAGTTAGTGAAGACGGAATTATTGCAGAAAATATTAGCTCTACCGTAAGTAATGAAATGAAATCAGATGCAATTTGGGCGGTAGTTACTGCGACGATTTTCATGCTGATTTACATTTGGTTCCGGTTTAAGGATATCCGATTTGCAGGAAGTGCGGTGATTGCATTGTTACACGATGTGTTGGTGGTACTTGCATTTTATGCCATTGCAAAGACTTCCGTAGGAAATACTTTTATTGCATGTATGCTGACCATTGTAGGTTATTCCATCAATGCAACGATTGTTATCTTTGACCGTATCCGTGAGAATCTTGGCGGAGCAAAGAAAAGAGATGCAGCCAGCCTGATGGAAATTGCGGACAAGAGTATTAGCCAGACCTTATCCAGAAGTATCAATACCTCATTGACTACTTTTATTATGGTATTTGTACTGTTTATCCTGGGCGTAAGTTCTATCCGTGAATTTGCTCTTCCGTTGATGGCAGGTATTATCTGCGGCGGTTATTCTTCCGTATGTATTACCGGTGCATTGTGGTATGTGTTTAAAGTGAAGTTTGCAAAAAAATAGTTTTTTCATACAATGATATAGATTGTCGGTTGATACCGATGTCAGCCTTTGATTCTTAAAAAGAGAGAGCCCCATGGAATTTCAAGAGCTTGAAATCCCATGGGGCTCTCTTTTCTTTTTGGTTAAATGTCTAGCAGATCAGCAATCTCGGAGAAATTGATCAGCAGGTCATCGTAGATATTGACCTTGATAATGGAATCAAAAGGATACTGACCACAAATTTTTCCTATCGTGTGGCTTTTGACACCCGAATCCTAAATGTAAAGTAACACAAAAATAACGTAAAAACAATATTTTAGGCAAAACAAGAAAGAAGCATAATAGCCATAAACATATCGTCCCTTCTATATATCATAAAGAAAAGAAGAAACCAGAAATCCAGTTTCTTCTTTTTGGTAAACTTATCATTGAAAGTTCTTATTGGGATGATAGTTTATGCGATCTCTGTAGTTTCTGGAGTCTCGGTAGTCTTTCCAGCCCAATCGTCAAATTTCTTCATTACGGCGTCGTAAGTCCTGTTGGAGATATCTGGTAATTTAGATCCCCAAGCTCCAGTTGCAGCTTTAAAGCCTTTTTCAAAAGCAGCTTTCATCTCTTCCATTTTAGAAGCGTCGCCGCCAGTTAAAGCCTTTGCAAATTCAACAATACGATCAGAGGTCTGTTCTACACCCCAGTAACCATCGTCTGCAATATCAGCCTGAGCCTGTGCCCTTACATCAGCGCTTACGGTGAAATTACCTTTGGCAAGGAATTTCCACATGTCATCAGCCTGACCAATTTTGCTTCCCTGAGTGGTCATCATCTTCTCTACCAGACTCCGAAGCTGAGCAGTTCTAGCTTCTGTATCTTTCTTCATACGTGCAACGATGTCGTCTTTGGAATAGATACTGTTTTTGGAAGAAGTCTTAGAAGCATTGCCTTTCTCGTATACAACGCCCTTATCCGTAGTCTGCTTGGAAGTTTCGGTGTTCCCAGCGGCTTTTGTGCTGTTCTGCTGAACAGGTGTGGTATAAGCTGCGGTACTGTTTACACTATTAACACTGTTTACGCTCATAGTATTTGTCCCTCCTTGGCGAAAAATCTGGTTATCCGTAACCTGGCTATTGCTATTTTTAGTTACTTCTATCAATTATATCGGAGAAAAGAGGAAAAAATTAACACTCTATGCTATTATTTTGCATTTTGAACTTGGCGAATTAAATTGTAATTGCTATCTTTCGCTTCCACAAAGCCAGTAACCGGTGTAGTGATACCGGAGAAATTCTGAAAATGAATAAAGGCATTCTTAATAAGCAAAATCCGCTCAGCATCTATGTTTTTGCTAAATGCAATGGCATCCTTTTGAATATTTCCAGTGGTGGAAATAATATTTATTCCAGACATATCTGTTCCTGATTTTTGCATTTTCTCATATGCTTCATTGTAGGTTGCGCCAGCATCAAAGTCACCATTTAGGACACCCAGAATAACCTGATCATGGCTGCCTACAAATGAAACGTTGGAAAAAATAGTTTCTGGGTCAAGACCAGCCTCTTTGATGCTGTGCTTTGCATAGAGATAGCCGGAAGCGCTGTTTTTATCCACATAGGCAAAGGTCCTGCCGGATAAGTCGTCTAATGTTTGAATTCCAGAATCATTTCTGGTAATAATATAACCATTATAATAATCTTTGCCGTTAATGAGAGGCGTGGCAATAGGAACAAGGGGAGTCATCTCGGCTGCAGTTATGTAAGCCAGGGGAGAAAACCATCCGCCGTCAATAGCGCCTTTTTGAATCTGTTCGCCCAGAGAAAGATAGTCCTTTGCAATAATAATCTTTACTTTCCATCCCAAAGAATCAAAAATGCGTGCCAGTACTGGCTGATACATGTTTTTGATATCATTGGGTGAGGTAAAGGGGTTGATGCCAATGGCAATTTCATTGTCTCCACGAATGGAGCACATGCTATATTGAATGTTTTCACACATGGTACTGATGCTGTCGCAACAGGAGAGCAATGTCTCCGTTTTCTTCTGATGCTGGGAGATAAGCTCAATAGAATCATTGGACTGGCTGGCGGAAGTGGAAATAATATCCGTCAATTTCTCCAAAGCTTTGGTTACATCTGAAGATACCTCCACATTGGTTTGGGAAACAGTAGTTAAATTTCCCATATTTCTTTTGATTTCTGTCAAAGAATCATGGGTTCCCGTAAGAATTCCAACGGTGCTCTCTACAAAACCATTTAGCTTGTGAATGGAATCTTCGGAGTGTTTGGTAGCTTCATGGCTATTATGAATATTTTCTTCCAATTCCTTCACGATATCTTCAATTTCGTTAATAAAAGAATCTGTTTCGTCAGAAAGCTTCCCCACTTCTCCGGCCACGATTGCAAATGCTTTCCCTGCCTCTCCTGCATGCGCAGCGGTAATGGAAGCATTCAAAGACAGCAGAGTAGTTTCTTCGGAAATATTTTTGATGTACTCTACAATCTTGTGGATGCTTTGGGAAGATTCCAACAGCTTTAAGTTTGTTTCCTGGGTGAGACGTAAAGTTTCATTCAGGTCATGAAGCATACGATAAGTTTCATTGATGGTTTCATTTTTTTCAATGATATTTCTTAAAATAGCATCTGCCTTTTCCTCTACCAGTTGAATGTGCTCATTCATGGTTTCGCTGTTCTTGTTGACTTGCTGGATTTTCTCCTCTACAAAGGTAGCTTGTTCTAAGTTTTCTTCAGAGGAGGCTGCAATCTGCTGATTGTGGTTTACAAGGGTAGAGAAAGCCTCTTTATTTTGTTTGGCAATCCAAAGGAGATGTTCGGTGTCAAAACCGAGAGTTTCCAGCATGTCGCTGATTTCTGTAATGATTCGGCTCTGTTCTTTTGCAGAAAGCGGGTTCGTTTCTGATTTTCCAGTGACGGTTGTTGTTTGCTCTGACTTGGATGTTTGTGATTTTGATAAAAAATTTTTAAACAAATAACTCATTTCCTTCCTAAAAATACCCAACAGGTTCCATGGTATTTGGCAATATTATATAAAATTAGTATAACAGTCAAGGGAATTTTATGCAAGACGCATATGAAAAAATATGTCAAAATAGGTAACAGTTTGTTACTGTTAAAAGGGGTAGCAATAAATATAGAAAAGATTGACTTTTTGCAGAAAAAATGTTTAACTATAAACAGGAAAAAAGTGTATACAAAATACAGGAGAAACATGATGTTTGAAATGAGACTAAAAGCCCTGGCCAAAATAAATCTGGGCCTGGATGTGCTCCGGCGCAGGGAGGATGGATATCATGAGGTAAAAATGGTTATGCAGACCATTCACCTTTATGATAAAATTGTATTAAAAAAAATGAAAAAATCAGAAATTCGGGTAAAGACAAATTTATTTTATCTCCCAGAAAATGAAAATAACCTGGTGTATCAGGCCGCAAAGCTTTTGATGGATGAATTTGACATTGAGGGGGGCATAGCGATTGATTTGAAGAAATTTATTCCAGTAGCGGCTGGGATGGCAGGCGGAAGCTCAGATGCAGCGGCGGTGTTGTTTGGAATGAACCGGATGTTTCGGCTTAAGCTTTCCAGAAAAGAATTGATGGAGCGAGGGGTAAAGATTGGGGCAGATGTTCCTTACTGTATCATGCGAGGAACAGCGCTTGCGGAAGGGATTGGAGAACAGCTTTCGGTATTGCCTCCCATGCCCACATGCAAGGTACTGGTTGCAAAGCCGCCCATTAGTGTATCTACAAAATTTGTATATGAAAATTTGAAATTGGATGACAGTACGTTGCATCCAGATATGGAATCTTTGACAAAAGCCATCAAAGAAGGAGATTTACAGGGAATTGCGGCACATATGGGCAATGTGTTAGAAAGTGTTACAATTCCCAATTATCCAGTGATTGCCCAGATAAAAGAAGAAATGATAAAAGGCGGGGCATTGAATGCCATGATGAGTGGGAGTGGTCCAACGGTGTTTGGATTGTTTCAGGACGAGGAGTTGGCCAGGGAGACATACCAAAAACTTCGAAAAGGAGATTTGGCAAAACAGGTGTATTTGACAGATATTTATAACAATCCTGCATCATATTCGGTCAGTCCATCCACAGACCCCAGGGTCAATGGCACAGAAACAGGAATTTTTTGAGGGAAGCCCCAAAGGAAGGAGAGAGTGGGGAATGACAGACAAATTAGAATTGAATACCAATGCATATCTTCCATTGAGGGATGTGGTGTTTCATACCTTGAGGGAAGCGATTCTAAAAGGAGAAATAAAGCCAGGAGAGAGGCTGATGGAGCTACAGCTTGCTTCAAAGCTGGGAGTAAGCCGTACACCAATCCGTGAAGCCATTCGTATGCTGGAGTTGGAGGGACTGGCAGTGACAACCCCAAGAAAGGGTGCAGAGGTTGCAAAAATGACGGAAAAGGATATGGAGGATGTTCTTCAGATTCGAAAAGCCTTGGACGAGCTTGCTGTTGGATTGGCTTGTGACAATATCGGAGAAGAACAGTTGGAAAAACTTTACGTTGCATTGAAGAATTTTGAGGAAAGCGCCAGAAGAGGAGACGTGAAAGAGATTGCTCAGGCAGATGTGGAATTTCATGATGTTATTTACCAGGCGGCGGATAATCCCAAGCTGGAAAATATGCTGAATAATCTCAGGGAGCAAATGTACCGCTACCGGGTGGAATATCTGAAAAATAAAAGCAGCTATCCAAGACTGATTGAGGAACATAAAGAGATTTATGAGGGACTAAAGTGTAAGGATAAGAAAACCGTAGTGGAGATTGTCAGTCATCATGTGGAAAACCAGGAAATTGTGGTGAAAAATATTATTCAGGAACAGGAATAAAAAGGAAAATCCGGGAAAATATAATAATAAATGTATGGAAAAGGATAAGCAATGACGGCTTATCCTTTTTAAGATTAATTTATTTAAGAAGGAGAACAATATGTCAATCCAGATTACCCCGGATTTGAAAGAAAATATCAGCCAGTTTGAGATACTTTTTTCTGACTGTGCAGATATTAAAAAGCGAAAAATAAAGGTAGGGCAGAAGCTGGAGAAGGAATGTTATATTGCCTACATTGAAGTTGCCTTAAGCAGTGTTGACTGGAAGGATTCGGCCATTGGAAAATTATTGCAGACACTGAGGAAGATGCCAGAGGAAGAACTTGTTTCTTATGTGGAAGAAAATGTAGAAGATATTTCAGATTCCCAGCCTTTTGCAACCATTGAGGATGCTGCCCAGGGGATGTTGACTGGGGATGCGCTGTTTTTTTTGGATGGCTATGGGAAAGCATTGAAAATACCAGATAAAGGGTATCCCGGAAGGGGTGTTTATGAAACGGAATCGGAAAAGGTAATCCGTGGCTCCAACGAGGGGTTTTCCGAATCAGTTAAGTTGAATACTGCCCTGATTCGAAAGCGGCTGAGGAGTCCTCATGTGAAAGTAAAAGAAAGCTTTGCAGGAAAACGGACCCATACCAATGTGGATTTGGTTTATATGAAAGATTTGATTTATCCAGGAATGCTGGAGGAGATTGAGAAACGCCTGGGTGAATTTGAGATTGACGGAAGCTTAGACAGCGGAATTATTGAGCAGCTTACTGAAAAGAGAAAATATTCTCCTTTTCCTCAGTTTCAGACTACCCAGCGGCCGGACCGGGCAGCCATGGCCATTTTAGATGGCAGGATTGTGCTGCTGTCGGATAACTCTCCGGTGGCTTTGATTTTTCCGGCAACTTATAATACCTTTATTCAAACCAGTGATGACTATTACAGTCGTTGGGAAATTGCCTCTTTTACCAGGCTGCTCCGGTATCTGGCGTCTTTTCTTGCCATGACATTTCCTGGCTTGTATTTGGCTATGACTAATTTCCATACTCAGATTCTGCCTACGGATTTGCTGTTATCTTTGGCAGCGGCCAGACAGGGAGTGCCCTTTCCGGCGGCGGTGGAAATTGTATTGATGGAGGTTGCTTTTGAACTTTTGCGAGAAGCAGGCGTCAGACTTCCAGGCGCAAATGGAAATACCATTGGAATTGTAGGCGGTTTGATTATTGGCCAGGCGGCAGTGGATGCAAATATTGTCAGTCCAATCGTGGTAATTGTTGTGGCGTTGACGGCTCTTTGTTCTTTTGCAGTACCCAATGAAGAATTTGCCACAGCCTTTCGTATTTTGAAGTTTCTGTTTATTTTTTTGTGCAGTTCCATGGGATTTTTTGGTTTTCTTGTTGGAATGCTTGGGATTCTGATTCATTTGTCACATTTGGAAAGCTTTGGAATTCCATATTTGGCGCCTTTTGTTGGGGCAGATTTGAATGGATACCGAGATGAGCGTGACACCTTTTTGCGGCTTCCGCTGGATTTCCTGAAAAAACGCCCTATTTACACCAGGGAGGGTGCGCGCACCAGACTGAAGCTTACAAATCAGGATAAAGATCAGTGAAAAGAGGGGGTTAGGTATGTTTGCGGATAATTGGAAAATATCGTTACGGCAGGTAAGAAGGCTTTTGATTTTGGATATTTTTGGATTGAGCAGCCTGATGCTTCCAAGAATTTTCTCATCCATGACAGGAGCAGACGGCGTATTCTGTCTTCTGTTTGGAATGGCAGGCGCAGGAGGGATGCTGTGGCTAATGCAGAAGAATATACGCCATGTACAAGGGAGCTATTATCAGTATATGAAGGATACGGTAGGGCCGCTTATGGGGGATATTTTTATGGTATTTTACTACTTGTATTTTGTAACCCTTTGTGGGTTTGTACTCTATCAGACCACAGTGCTTGTTCTTACATGGCTGCTGCCAGAAGGCTCATATTTCTGGGTAAGTGTGCTGCTGCTTTTCCTGGCAGGATATGGAACCATACGGGGAATTGAAGGAAGGGCAAGGGTTTATGAAATTATTTTTTGGTTCCTTGGAATTCCTTTGCTTATCATGCTGGCTTTCGCAGTGCAGGAAGTTCATACGGATTATTGGGCGCCTATGTTGTATTCCGGGGGTGGGGATTTGTGGAATGGCAGTGTGAATTACTGGATTTTTCTGCTGCCCTTGACGGCAGTTTTATTTTTAAAACCTTTTTGTAAGAACTCAGAGAAAATTGTTTCTTGTGGAGGGGTCGCTTTGATTGGGGTTACCATTTTGAATGCAGTGATTTATCTGATTTTGCTTGGCGTGTTTGGAACAAATACCATGGGTGTTCTAAGACGCCCTGTGATCACGCTGATGAGTATGATAAATTTGCCGGGGGGATTTTTTACCAGGCAGGATGTGATTATGGTTTCCGTGTGGTTTTTTGCATTGTTTGCCTTGATGCATACGGGCGTGTTTCAAAGTACACTGATTTTAAAAGAATTGTTTCATGAGTCGGGAAACCGTTATAGTATGTGTATTTCACTGGTGTTAGCTTTCGTGGCAGGAATGGGATTTTTTGCAAATACATTTTTGACGGAAGTGTATGAAATTTATCAAAAATGGATTGTTTTGCCAGGAATGGCGGTGATTTTGCTGGTTTTGCTGTTTGCTTACCATATCCGATTTCGCTGGAAGACGGAAAAAGAAGGAGGAAAAGAAGAGTGAGGAAAAAAGGAATAACTCATATTTTTCTGTGGAATTTTGGCATGATATGGAGAAGAAACAAGCTGGTTTTGCTGGTGGCAGCAGGAATGATGATGAGTGGATGTGCAACTACCGAGCTGGAACAGCGCAGTTTTCCGTTGGCTGTAGGCATTGACTTGCAGAGAGAGGAAAACAAAGAGGATGAGGAAAAAGAAGAAGTCTTTGAAAAGCAGGAAGGGCAATCTCGGGGTTTGGTGGTGAGCTTTGACTTTCCAGATTTGGCTCAGATTTCGGAAAAAGGAAAAACGGTGGATACTGCCATGGGTTTATCCCTGGAAGGGGCAGATATGTACCATGTGGAAAAATCTTATGAAAACAACACCAACCGTTTGTTGGATTACAACCATATGAAGGCAGTGGTATTAGGAAAAAATATTTTTTCAGATAGGATACAGCTTCGTGCTTTGCTGTCAGCCTGGGAGCAGCGGGAGGCTTCTGCAAGAAATACCAGTCTCTTTGTAGGTGACAGCTCTGCAGCAGAGATTTTAAGCCTTACGGAAGAAACAGAAGGGTCCATGGGGACTTATCTGGAGGAAATGCTGGAAAGCCAAAAGGATTTTAAGCAAAATAAAATTGCCACAGTGGGAAGCTTGATGAATCAATGGCACAATCAGAATGAGCTTTTATTGGTTCCTGTACTAGAAGAAAAAGGGAACCGGCCTGTGATCAATGGGTATGCGGCAATTTCTAATTTTAATTATCAAGGCATTCTTACCGTTGAGGATGCTATGAGGGCTTTTTTTAGTCAGGGCCTTCTAGAAAAATTTACCTGTGAGCCCACCAAAAACTTAGTGGTGGAAATTTCAGATATCCATGTGAAGAAATCCATAAAGCAGGAAGGAGAGCTTCCGGTTGTAACAGTATCTGTGACAGGAAAGGGAAGGCTGAAATCAGGTGAGATGAATTCTGTTTCCCAACAGTGGCGTTTGGAGAAAAAAATAGAGCAGCAGCTTACCGCAGATTTGGCTGGGACTGGTGAAAAATTGCAACAAAAATATGGGCTTGACATGACAAACAGCTACATTTCCTTGGGGGCATTGAATCGCAGGCTGTATCGAATTTATCAGAATTTGCCAGAGGAATATAGCAGGGAAGTGCAGCAGGTATTTCAGGTGGATATTTCCATGTTAAACTGGGAGTAAGGGGCCCAAGAATCATATACTGAATTTGAGGCAAATTTTTGCTGAAGGGTTGATTTTTGCTTTTTCTAATGGTACAATTTAGAAACTATACACAGAGCGGTAATTATTACTCCGGCGGTTAAATATCGTGTCAGATGGAGGTTTGGGCAAGCAAAATCTTGTGATATTTAACCGTTGGAGAAATACATAGGAGAAAAGTATGGACTGGGAAGGATACTGGGAGAACCTTTTAGAGAAAAAGAAACTGAAGGCGCGTGTTGATGAAATGGATCAGGCAGACCAGGCACGGAACAGTTCATTTCGCATTGAAGATATCTGCCGTAAGATTTATGATAATTATCAAAGCAGATGGAGACGAGAGCTGGAAGAAGCGAAAGTGGAGTTTCAACGAATCATTGAAGGGTTTCAAGGGGTACATTTACATAGCAGCAGGATTAAGACCATTGACAGCCTGTTGGTTAAGGTTATTACAAAAAGATACGAGAATTTGACAAATTTACAAAGTCCGTATTATAAAATCAATGGTGAGAATTATAAAGACGTCATTACTGATTTGATTGGAATGCGGCTAATTGTTAATTACAGAGGTAAATGGGAAGTGATTCATCGGGAAATTCTGAGAACATTTCCATATGTGGAAAATTTGCAGTTATATGAAAACGGACAATTGATACCTCACGCAGAATCCGGGAGTTCTTTATTGGCAGAGATACCAAAAGTCTATTATGCCCAAGGGGATCAGGTAGACGAATTTAAAGCACAGGGTTTGGAGACGAGGCTTCATAAAAAGGGATACCGAAGCATACATTATACGGTAAGTTTTAAAAAATTTTATATTGAAATTCAGGTCAGGACCATATACGATGAAGCGTGGAGTGATTGTGATCACAACTATGTATATAAACAGGATGAGAATAAGAGCCATTCTGCACTAGAATCTTTATCACAGATTTTATGCGATTTGACAAATATTTCTAATGATATAGGCGAAAATATGCGTGAGATATTTGAATCAGAGTCGGTTGAGGATTTGCGTGATGGTTCCTGGAGCGCGACGGCGGAGCAGATACAATCCTTTGATCAATCCATAGGCAGGATAGAGCAAGCATATCAGGAGCTAAAAGCATTCAGGTCTCGTTTAAGAAATAGGAGGGTTTCAATATGAAAAAAAGGATGGGAAATGAATATGGGAGAAAATTGGTGACGGAATTGAAAACAGGGGTGTTTCAAAAAGATTACCGCACGAACCATGGACCGGATTTTGCAGAGGGCTTAGAGGAGCTTCACAGATATCGGTTTCGTGTATATCTTGGCTCATGTGGGCGATTTTTGATGGATGAACGAATTGCGGCTGACAGGAGTGAGTATTATGGATGAAAAAGAAAAAGTAATGTCAGCAGATAACTACCAATATCTTTTGGACAAGTTTGACGAGAAAGAAATTACGTCACGCTACCAATGGGTGTATGATTTGATGTGTGATTTTATGGAAGCGGAACAGATCGTAGATGAGGCTATTATTTCATCAGATATATTGAATCATGTGATTGTAGATTATTTTGTTGATATTGATCGCTTGAAGGATTTCCAGAATATTGAGAAGGTACATGATTCAAAAATATATGCCTATTTATCGTTTTGGATGCTAAGACATAAACCGATACAGGTCATAAAAGAAGAAAGTGCAGGCAAATTGTCATTTATCAATGAAAAATTTGTTTGCTGCCTGTTAAGAAGCTATCTATTTTCTGAACCAGAGAATGTACCGATTATGAATAATAAGAAAAAGGTAGTAGATACGTTTGTTGAGACATTGTTATATTATTTAAAATACAGAGATTATTCTGCAAAAAATATTGAAATGATCCTTTTAGCATTTGCGGCTGGAAGAGGTTATCAATATTCTGTAGATTATCAAAATGCATAAGATTAGGCAATTGCAATACGTTTCAATGATATCAATTTTATCCGAAGCTTTCCTGCATTTCCTGCTGTAAAGGCAGGAAATGCAGGAAAGCTTCTATTTATAATTCTTTGAATTGCACATAAAGCTATTCCAAATATAAGTTTCACATGTTAGGTTATGACGTAGGCTGCTGTGGGGTATTTGATTTTCGGCTCAACATACTATTATGGTATTTCTCAGAGTAAGTCACATCTTCCCCAAACCATTCTGGAGGGACAAAAGCATTTGCTTCTTGTTCCGTGGAAAATTCTACTTCCGCTAGAACCAAAGGAGCAAGGTCATTTTCAAAAATATCCAGTTCAATAGTGTGGCTTGGGGGCAGTGGAATCAAATATCTCTTTTTAGCTATTAGGACGCCATCTATTTTGGGGCGCAAATGGATATAGGCTTCCCGGGTCAGAGGCAGGTTGTATTCTTCCCGAACCATCAGGCCCTTGGATTTGTAGGTGAGGTAATATTCCTCGTCCTGCCTGCGGATACGGACAACCGGATCTGTGCAGAGATATCCCTGCTCAATTTGGTGGTATGGAAAGGATTCCAGGTTATCAGGCGGTGATTGGATTAAAAATTTTCGTTCAATTTCCATGAAAAATCTCCTGTAAAACAATATTGTGAAAAACATTAAGTAAAAGCAAGGTTTAAACACAATATAGTATACAAAAGATAGTGGTGAAAGTAAATAGGTATTACTCTGGCGGTTAAATATCACGTAACAGTTCAGCCCTTTTGGCTCTGAAATAGAGCTTTATTCAAAGGATTTTCATACTGACAGTATAAAAATCCTTTGAATAAAGCAATGTAGAAAGCCAAAAGCGCTGAACTGTTACAATATCACAGAAAATCCCCCTGCCTGGAGAATCCAGGGCAGAGGGATTTTTATGGTGCAGTTTTTCTGTTGGATAAAAGTTACTGCTGTCCACCAGACATCTGCTGTTCCTGTTTCATAATCATCTTCTTAACCATTTCTCCGCCGATGGAACCAGCCTGAGCAGATGTTAAGTCACCATTGTAACCTTCTTTCAAAGGTACGCCGATTTCAGATGCGACTTCCTGTTTAAAACGGTTCATAGCCTCTTTTGCCTGAGGTACTGCCATTTTACTTGTGTTAGAACCAGAATTGCTGTTAGCCATTTCGATTCACCTCCAAATATTTTTCTTCTTGTTTTCTTTCTGGCAAGAACATCATTCCGAAATGGCTCATTCTTTGGAATGATGTCCGCCTCGAAATGTTGTTGCTTACCATGGTGTTATTATCTGCAAAGAGGAAAAAAATATAATGGAAAATATTATGTTTTCTGGATAATTATGTAAAACCTTATATATGACTTTTTTATTCTATAGGAAATACCTTGTCTTTTCCTATTATCCCAAATAACCCCTTGACAAGTGTATTGTTTAATATTATACTGTACTTGTTCAAGTAATACAGTATAAGACGGGACGGTGGTATAATGGAAATTTTTATCAATAATCATGCCAGCATACCAATTTATGAGCAAATTTCTTCACAAATAAAGGCAATGATTATCAATGGAGATTTAAAAGCAGGAGAAGCGCTTCCCTCTATAAGAGGATTGGCAAAGTCATTGCATATAAGCGTTTTAACCGTGCAAAAATCTTATGATGTACTTCAAAAAGATGGTTTTATTGAAACAACGGCAGGAAAAGGGTGTTTTGTATCTGTTCAGAATCAAGATTTCTATTTGGAAGAACAACAAAAGAAAATAGAAAATTATTTTACAGAAGCGATTGAAATTGCAAAAGTAAGTGGAATAAAGTTGGATAAATTACAAGCCTTACTTGCCCTATTATACGAGGAGGAATAAGATTATGGAAAAATATGCTTTAGAACTCAATGGAGTAATCAAACAATATAAAGACTTCAAACTCGATAATATTTCCTTTACCGTTCCGCAAGGAAGTATTGTAGGATTGATTGGTGAAAACGGAGCAGGAAAAAGCACAACAATTAATATTGTTTTAGGTTTAACAACAAAAGATAGTGGAACAGTTACTATATTTGGAGAACATGATATTGATACTGTATGCAAGGATAATATTGGTGTCGTATTTGATGGTAACAATTATCCTGATGTACTTACTCCAAAGCAACTTGGCAATGTGTTTGAAAACATTTATGGAACTTGGGACAAAAAGAAATACCTGGAAATGTTAAACAAATTTAAACTTCCGCTTAATAAGAAAATAAAAGAATTTTCTAAAGGCATGAAAATGAAATATTCAATTTCAGTTGCTTTTTCACATCATTCTAAATTGCTGATACTCGATGAAGCTACAAGTGGACTAGACCCTATTATGCGAGAAGAGATATTGGATATGTTTTTAGATTTTATTCAAGATGAGGAAAATTCAATTTTGGTATCTTCTCATATCACAAGTGATCTTGAGAAGGTAGCAGATTATATTGTATTTATTCATGACGGGAAAATTGTTTTTCAAAAGCCAAAGGATGAATTATTAGAAAATTACGGCATTATAAAATGTGGCTCTAGACTTTTCGATGAAATCCACAAAGAAGAAATCATAGCTTATAGAAAGCAAGATTATGAATGGCAAGTGTTAATAGACAACAGACAATCGGCACAGAAAAAACATCCAAATGCTGTGATTGTACCAGCAAGCATTGATGAAATCATGCTTATGTATGTAAAGGGGGAAGTAAGATGAAAGGATTATTATTAAAAGATTTTTATATTATTCGGTCAATATTGGCGATCTTGGCAGTTGTTTTTATTGTCATTGGCGCAAGTTTATCTTATCTAGCCAATCCGTGGGTTTTAACAGTTTTAGCCACTGTTATGCTAGGAATGAATGTTACATCTACAATCAACGTAGATAAATCTTCTGGGTGTCTAAAAACTATTATAACCACTCCCGTTAGCAGGAAATCATATATCAGCAGTAAGTATATAATGTACTTGTTGTTAAGTATTGTAGGTTTGGTATTTGGTGTAGTTTTTGGCGCCATAGCAAATCTTATGATTGGTGGGGGCACAGAAATGATGGGATTGTTCGTTTCTGTCAGTTTGACAATGGCATTATTATCTGGAAGTGTTATCTTACCGTTTTACATTATGCTTGATGAAAGTAAAAGTGTTATAGGAACTATCCTTGCCTATCCTGTATCTGCTGGTATCTTTATTGCTTTAATTTTGTTATTGGGACATACAATTTCTACTTTAGTTATAACGGTATTTGTTGCATTGTGTTTATTTGCAATGTCTTGGTATTTGTCAACAAGGATATTAGCACAGAAAGATATTTAATGGAGATATTGAAAGTGAGTAATAATAAATAGTTACTTCTTCAGTGAAAGGTCTATCCCCCTTAAAGTGTGCAGGCTGCTTAAGTTGGAGGTGCAAAGTCGGATTTATCTACGTTATTCCGAAACTCTCCAGGCGTCATGCGGTATTTGTTTTTAAATGCCCGGTGGAAATAGGAAAGATTGTGGAATCCCACAGACAGGGAGACCTCCAGGATGGAAGCAGTATCGTCTTTGAGAAGCTCCACGGCTTTTTCCAGGCGCAGGTTGTTCAAAAATTCCATGCAGGTCATATTCATATGTTTTTTAAAAAAGCGCATAAAATGGTACTCGCTAAAGTAGCACATTTTGGCCAGATCGGATACCAGAATGGAATCCATGTAGTGCAGCTCCATATAATCCAGGACAGTTTTTAATTTCTCCGAATGGATAGCATTGGAGGTGTCAGAGGCGGGCGCTGTCTCCTTATATTGCAGCAGCAGAAAAACCGTTTGTAAAAGTAAAGCTTTCAGCGCTAATTCATATCCAGGAATCCCTCCATCATACAAATTGCTGATTTGGTTGAATATTTTTCGCAAGGAGAGGTAGGCAGGGTGCTCCGGCTTGATGACACTGGGCAGAATCATTTCATGCTGGGCCAAGGGCTGTAAATATCTGGTGGAACAGATATCTGTGGAATTTCCACCTAGAAAATTCATATGAAATACATAGGTCTCGGAAAGGAATTCACAGCCTTTTGGCGTGGAGGCAGAGTGCAGGGCCAAAGGGGGAACGAAAATCAAATCTCCAGGTTCCAGGTAATATTGTGTCAATTCAATATGGTAGGTTCCCTGCCCTTTGAGAATTAAGGTAAATTCCGCCTCCTCGTGCCAATGGGTCGTCAACACTGGGTACTGGGGCGAGAGGAAAGTAATATATTTTTGGATGGGAAAAAAGGAATCTCCATGTTTGGCGTCTTCTTTTTGTTCCAGAATTAATGAATTCAATTTTTTCATAAAAAAGTCTCCTATCTCAGTTCTTATGGTTGCCTGTGTTTGAGAATTCTGTAAAGGGAATCACAACAAAATTTTCTTATAAGAGCAGGATTGTGTTATAGCAGGGAAATATATTGCAAGAAAATTCCAAAATATATTATTATAATAGCAGTATCTTACAAAGAAAGATAGAGTTAAAAAATAAAAAGTATCTTTTGGATAAACATGCAGTGGAAAATTAAGGAGGAGACAAGGATGAAAACAAAGATGAAAAAATGGTGGCATGACAAAGTAGCATATCAAATTTATCCCAAAAGCTTTTATGATACGAATGGGGATGGAATTGGGGATATCCAGGGAATTATTTCAAAGCTGGATTATTTGAAGGAGCTTGGGATTGACTTGATTTGGATTTCACCCATTTATAAATCGCCGTTTGTAGACCAGGGCTATGATATTTCAGATTATTATGGAATTGCGCCGGAATTTGGTACCATGGAGGAGTTTGAAGAGCTGCTGGCTGAAGCAAAAAAACGAGACATTTATATTGTGATGGATTTGGTAATCAATCATTGTTCTGACCAACATGAATGGTTCCAGAAAGCCCTTGCAGATCCAGAGGGGGAATATGCAGATTACTTTTATTTCCGAGAAGGAAAGAATGGAGGGCTGCCTAGCAATTACCGTTCCTACTTTGGAGGAAGCTGTTGGGAACCAGTGCCAGGGACCAATAAGTACTATTTCCATGCATTTGCCAAGGAGCAGCCAGATTTGAACTGGGAGAATCCAAAGCTGCGGCAGGAAATCTATGATATGATCAACTGGTGGATGGAAAAAGGAGTGGCCGGATTTCGAATTGATGCGATTATCAATATTAAAAAGGATGTCAACTTTCCAGATTTGGAGCCAGATGGTCCAGACGGATTGGCAGGATACTCCAGGGCAGTGGAACAAACTCACGGGGTGGGAGAACTGTTGGAAGATTTGAAAAACAATACTTTTGCAAAGTATGATGCTTTTACCGTTGGGGAAGTGTTTAATATGCACGAAGAAGAATTGCCGGAATTCATTGGGGAGGATGGGCATTTTTCCACGATTTTTGATTTCAGCGCCCACTGTCTTAGCGACGGAGAGCATGGCTGGTACGATGCGCTAGGGATTGATTTCAACCAGTGGCGGAAAGCCATTGTAAATTCTCAGTTGGAAGTGCAGAAGGTAGGATATAAGGCAAATATCATTGAAAATCATGATGAGCCAAGGGGTGTTTCCAGGTTCTTGCCAGAGTATGCAAGAAATGCTGCTGGGACAAAAATGCTGGGTACGATCAGCTTATTGCTTCGTGGAATTCCTTTCCTATATCAGGGGCAGGAAATTGGAATGCAAAATTGTGTGTGGAACAGCAGTGAGGAATGGGATGATATCAGCAGCAAGGACCAGTACCAAACGGCAAGGGCGGCAGGGGTGCCCAAAGAAGAGGCGCTTCGCATATGCGCAGAGATGAGCAGGGATAATGCTAGAACTCCTATGCAATGGAGTGGGGAGAAAGGAGCAGGATTTACCCAGGGAACCCCATGGATGAAGGTGAATCCAAATTATTCCAAAATCAATGTAAAGGATCAGCAGATGGATGAGGATTCTGTGCTCCATTATTATCAAAAATTGATTGCCCTACGCAAATCAAAGGAGTTTAAAGAGGTATTTACCTATGGAAGATTTGCGCCTGTGTATGGGGAGTGGGATAATATCATGGCATTTTACCGGATTTTGGATGAAGAAGCGGGTCAAGAGGTAGGAAATGCTGGAAAACGGGTACTGATTGCAGCAAATTTTGGAAAAGATTCGGTAGAGCTGCCTTTGGAATATCCAGGGAAGAAGGTACTGCTTTCCAACTTGCCAGAGAATCAAGCAGAAGACAATCTGACCCTTGCAGGCTGCGGTGTTATGGTATTAGAATGTGCTTTACACGAATAAATCCCTTTGCTATAATACAGGTGTGAAAATCAGGTATGTTAGAAAGCCAGAGAGCTGTTAAGAAAGGGATGGGTGAATCATGAAAAAGATAGGTGTGTTTTTGGCAGAAGGGTTTGAAGAAATTGAAGGGCTGACGGTAGTGGATCTCCTGCGCAGAGCGGGGCTTACAGTTGTGATGATTTCCATTACAGGACAAAGGGAGGTCCATGGTTCCCACCAGATTGGGGTTTTGGCAGATGTATTATTTGAAGAAGTAGATTTTGCTCAATATGACGGAGTTGTATTGCCAGGCGGAATGCCAGGCACTACCCATCTGGGCAGTCATTTGGGTGTGAATCAAATCATTCAATCTTTTGCCCAGGAAGGAAAGCTGGTTGCGGCTATCTGTGCGGCTCCCAGTGTGCTTGGACAGGCCGGAATTCTTAAAGGGAAGAAAGCAGCCTGCTATCCGGGCTTTGAGGATAAGCTTTGCGAAGCAGAAGTGATCTATGAAGAGGTGGCGGAAGCGGGGAACGTGATTACCAGCAGGGGTATGGGAACGGCGATTCCTTTTGCACTGAGACTGGCAGCCTATTATACAACCGAGGAAAAGGCCAAAGAGTTGGCAGAAGCAATTATTTATAAGTAGTCAAATACCCTCGCCAGCGCGGCTGCTTGGCTCATTGCTTGCGGGAATAAAGGAATGCTGTATGGAATGTGAGAATGACAGCTTTCGGGGTTCATCGTATGAAATTGGATAGATTCTAAGAATAAGTTTGGAAATTTATGGCAATACTCTCCTTAGCCGGCAGAAACGTAACAATAACGATTCAGGGTTAAGGAGAGTATTTTAATATGAAAAAAATAATACAGACAGGAGCAGTACTTGTAGCATTGCTGCTTCTATATGGATACCATCTATATCAAAGTCAGAATATGACAGAGGAAATTGCAGGGAAAGTCATACGGTTCCACGTAAGGGCAAACAGTGATGCAGCAGAGGATCAGGAATTGAAATTAAAAGTGCGGGATGCAATTGGAACCTGTATGCAGCCTGTTCTTTCAGAGGTTTCTGGTATACAGGAGAGCCGTCAAGTTGTAAGGGATCATTTGGCCCAGATTGAGAAGCAGGCAGAAAAGGTGATTCAGAAGGAAGGGTTTGACTATTCGGTAAAAGCACGACTGGCTAAGGTGGATTTTCCGCAAAAAACATATGGAAGCTATACCTTTCCAGCAGGAAGATACGAAGCATTAGAGGTTGTAATTGGAGAAGGAAAAGGAAAGAACTGGTGGTGTGTGATGTACCCCAATCTCTGCTTTTTTAACAGTGTCTATGAGGTAGTGGATGAGGAAGCAGAAAAATCTCTGGAGCAGGTTTTAACAAAGGAAGAATATAAGAGCCTTATGGAAAATAAAAATTATGAGGTGAGATTTGCGCTCCTTGATTGGATCAAGGAAAAAATGCAATAAAATTAGAGAAGTTTTTTGTTTGGAAAATTCATGCAGATCCTAAGGTGTAAAAATTTTGAAAATTTCCGACGCCCCTTGCATTTTTACTATAAAACAGGTAATATACATATGTATGACCTGTTTTATGGAGATAAGTAAGATGAGAGAAGCCGTGGAAGATAAGAGATACGCCCCGGTAGGAGTCTTTGATTCCGGGGTGGGAGGACTGACAGTAGCAAGAGAAATTATGCGTCAGCTTCCAGAGGAAAACATTATTTATTTTGGAGATACTGCTCGAGTTCCTTATGGGAGCAAATCAAAGGAGACCATTATCCGCTATTCCAGACAGATTATTCATTTTCTGGAATCCATGGGAGTGAAGGCGATTGTGGTTGCCTGCAACACAGCAAGCGCTTTTGCATTGGAAGAGATACGGCCGGAAATGAAAATGCCGATTATCGGTGTGGTGAAGCCTGGCGCCAAGGTAGCTGCGGAAGCTACCCGAAATGGAAAAATTGGTGTGATTGGTACAGAGGGAACTGTGGGGAGCCAGATTTATACAGAGATGATACATAGGCATAATCCCAAGGCTGTAGTTCTGGGGAAGGCATGTCCTTTGTTTGTGCCTTTGGTGGAAGAAGGCTGGCTGAAGGATCCAGTTACCATAGAAGTGGCGAAACGGTATCTTGCATCTTTTCAGGAATCAGATATCGATACCTTGATTCTGGGGTGTACCCATTATCCCCTGCTAAGGTCTACGATACGGGACATTATGGGGGAAGAGGTTAATTTGGTGAATCCGGCTTATGAGACGGCACAGGGATTGTGGCGGCTGTTAAAAGAGCACCAGATTACCAATGATGGAAAAGGGGCGGTATCTTCACTGAAATATCAGTTTTATGTCAGTGATGCAGCAGAAAAGTTTAAAAACTTTGCCAATTCCATTTTGCCCTGTGAAATCAAAAAAGCACAATTAATACATATTGAGGAGTAACCTATGACAAAAGATGTACTGTTATCAATCAGTGGACTGCAGTTTGCAGCCAGGGACGAAGAAGATGTAGAGCCGATAGAAATGATTACAGCCGGTGACTATTATAAGAAAAATGGCAAACATTATATTTTGTATGATGAGGTCATGGAAGGGTTTGACGGGAATATAAAAAATGTTATCAAGCTTACTGAAGATTCCCTTGATATTACTAAGAAAGGTATTTCCAATGTCCATATGATTTTCGAGAAAAACAGAAAAAATGTTTCTTATTATAATACGCCTTTTGGAAGTCTTTTAATCGGTATTGATGCAAAAAGCGTAGATATTGCAGAGACCGAGGATACGATTGATGTGAAGGTGAAGTATAATCTGGAAGTTAATTATGAGCATTTGGCAGACTGTTCCATTACCATGAATATCAAATCAAAGGAGTCAGGAAATTTCACTCTTTCCTGATGATGTATAAGGAGAAGGTACTATGAAAGTAAAAAAGGCGATTATTCCAGCGGCAGGGCTGGGAACCAGGTTTTTGCCAGCTACAAAGGCGCAGCCTAAGGAGATGCTTCCCATTGTGGACAAACCAACCATCCAGTATATTATTGAGGAGGCAGTGGAGGCTGGTATCCAGGATATTATTATTGTGACTGGCCGCAATAAGCGTTCAATTGAAGATCATTTTGACCGTTCCATTGAGCTTGAGCTGGAACTGGAAAAAGGGAAGAAGCAGGAAATGCTGGATATGGTAAAAGAAATTTCTGAGATGGCCAATATTCATTATATCCGTCAAAAAGAACCTCGCGGATTAGGTCATGCAATCCTGGCTGCCCAGCATTTTATAGGGAATGAACCTTTTGCAGTTTTGTTAGGGGATGATGTGGTTGTATCGAAACAGCCTTGTCTTGGGCAGATGTTGGATGTATTTCGGGAATATCAAACTTCCATTCTTGGTGTACAGGCTGTTGGCCATGAGGTAGTGAATAAGTATGGAATTATTGCAGGAAAGCAAGTGGATGAACGGGTCTATAAGGTAAGAGATATGGTGGAGAAGCCTTCTTTGGAAGAAGCTCCTTCCAATATTGCAGTATTGGGACGTTATATTATTACGCCAGAGATTTTTGGGTTCCTGGAAACCCAGGATGCAGGCCAAGGCGGTGAAATTCAGCTTACAGATGCGTTGAAGCGGCTGGCCAAAGAGCAGGCGATGTATGCGTATGATTTTAAAGGACATCGGTATGATGTGGGAACCAAGACAGGATTTATTCAAGCAAACATTGAATTTGCTTTGCGTAGTGAAGAATTAAAAGATGAGATGAAGGGCTATTTACAAAACCTTCATAATAATATGGAAGAGATGCTTCAATATGATTAGTGGTTAAGGGGTAACAAAAAGGACTGTTGCACTAATATAGTTACTTGTTCAAAAGGTCTTGCCGCTTATGCGGCAAAGACAGAATGCACAAAATTATGTATTGTAATTTATGTTAATGCGACAGCCTCTTTGCAAAAATAAGTTGTGCACGGATACAAATTGGTTGGTGCGCAGCTTATTTTTTTGTTTTTGCTTCTGCTTTTTCTTTCAGCCTGTCCAGTAATTTCTTTTTCTTAGCAATGGGTTCAATGGAACCACGAAGGCCCTTGACAGAGGTAATGTAAAGTCCGCTGACAACGGCTTTCACCTCTTTTTTGGTAGGGATTCTGTCAAAGATTTCTTCTTCGCAGATAAATGTCATAATCTTAGGTCCAACCTTTGCCTTTACGATTGGCATTTTGGAGCCTCGCACGATTTTCGGGGTCTGGGCAATGACTGCCGCAGGAAGTCCGGAATCTTTTAGTTTCATCCGCTTTTTATCGATGATCAGCATTGATATGGTCTGTGCAGTCGCAGCGATTTGGGCGTCCTGTTCCTCTTTTTTCTTTTGTGATTTTTTGCCTACTATGTAAAGTGCAATGGTTGCTGCAAGCAAAAGAACGGTAATTACAATTAATATGATTTGCCATGTAGCCATGAGAACCCTCCCTTTTCTTCAAATTTTCCTTTGCTATTGTACCATTGATTGGTATAAAAATCAATGGTACAATAAAGTGGAATTTTTTAAGGAGGACTGAGATGAAAAAGAGCATTTGTAGGGCAATAGTTTCTATGCTGGTGTTGACATTGGTTGGAGCTGGATTGTGTTTCTGGCTTTATAAAGCGGAAGGCTATGATGAAAAAGCAGAGGGTTTTGTCATAGAAAAAGAGAGCCAAAGGGCAGAAGAAAAGAGTAGCCAGAAGGACTTTTGTGAGGATGTTCAGATGGAAGAAGGCAATCAGGAAGTAGCCATGATTTTTGCAGGGGACATTTATCTGAGCAATTATGTATTGGAGCAGTATACCAGGGAAGGCATTGGAGGGAGCGTATCTGAAAAATTGCTGTTGGAAATGCAGCAGGGATTGCTTATGTGGGTGCAGGAATCGATAAAGCTCAGGCAGCCAAGCCCTTTTTTGCGGAAGCTGGACAGAAGACTTTTGGATTTCTGGGGGCCTCTAGGGTCATTCCAGTGGCAGAGTGGAATATTGAAAACCAACAGCCAGGAATGTTGTGTACCTATGATAGTGGAGCGCTTTGTGAAGCCATTCGTCAGACGAAACAGCAATGTGACTTTTTGACCGTGTATGTCCATTGGGGAATAGAACGAGAGAATAGCCCTCAGGAATACCAGAGACAGCTTGCAAAGGCGTACATAGATGCAGGAGCAGATTTGGTGGTTGGCGCCCATCCCCATGTGCTCCAGGGGATTGAGTATTATAAGTTGATTCCTGCTTATGCTGCGGATGCAAAAACCCAGGAAATGGAAGGAGCAGGCAGCAGAACTATATCAGTTTATGGAAGGGATTTCTTTTGGAATTCGTATTGGAGAGGAAGGCTTAATTTTATCAGGAAGAATTTTTCAGATAGCAAAACAAGATCCTTCTCTGACAAATGAACAGATTGCGGCACAAGTTGGCTGTGAGATTCAGGAAGTAGAAAGTACAAGAGAGATGTTTGGAATATAAAAAGTTTGAAAAACAGGAATGGTTTATGTATAATAGTAACAGTTGTTTAAAATCTGTCTATCTGTCAGAAATTTAGGCAGCATCATTATACAGGAAGGAAGAGGGAGATTTCCCCACAGAAAACATGGAAAAAGAAAAAAGCAGACATTCATTTTCAGGATCAATTGGATTTGTGCTTGCGGCAGCCGGAAGCGCAGTAGGGTTGGGAAACATCTGGCGGTTTCCTTATTTGGCAGCAAAGGACGGAGGAGGGCTGTATCTGGTTATTTATCTGATTTTGGCCCTTACCTTCGGATTTACATTGCTGACTACTGAAATTGCCATAGGAAGGAAAACAAAACAAAGCCCTTTGACGGCCTATGGAAAGTTAAAGGAAAAGTGGAAGTTTCTTGGAGTGCTTGCATGCTTAGTACCAGTAATTATTATGCCTTACTATAGTGTGATTGGCGGATGGGTTATAAAATATCTTTTTGCCTATTTAACTGGAGAAGGAAGCAATGCAGCTGCTGATGGATATTTCACAGGTTATATTACCAGTACGGTAGAACCATTGGTTTTCATGGTTATTTTTTTGCTGGCAGTTACTTTTGTTATATTCCGAGGTGTGAACCATGGGATTGAGTCTTTTTCAAAGGTATTGATGCCATTGCTGTTTCTTATGGTAGTTGGAATTGCAATATTTTCTTTGACTATTCATTTTACGGACGAGACAGGAGTGACAAGAACTGGATTGGAGGGCTTAAAGATTTATGTAGTTCCCAGTCTGGAAGGGCTGACTGTGAAGAAATTTTTTACTGTGTTGTTGGATGCTATGGGACAGTTATTTTTCAGTCTTAGTGTGGCAATGGGAATTATGATAGCATACGGTTCTTATGTCAAGGATGATGCAAATCTGGGTAAATCTATCAACCAAATTGAAATTTGTGATACGGCAGTTGCGTTTTTGGCAGGTGTTATGATTATTCCAGCAGTCTATACTTTTATGGGAAGAGAGGGAATGGAAGCGTCTGGCCCAGGCTTGATGTTTGTGTCCTTGCCAAAGGTCTTTTCTTCTATGGGAAGAATCGGAAATCTCATTGGCGCATTGTTTTTTGCTATGGTTTTGTTTGCGGCTTTGACGAGCGCTGTTTCCGTTATGGAAGCTGTAGTGTCCAGTTTTATGGATCAGTTCCATATGTCCAGGGTGAAAGCAACCATCCTGGAAACAATCATTGCGTTGACAGGAGCGGTGTTGGTGTGTCTTGGTTACAATAGGCTGTATTTTGACATTGTTTTACCAAATGGCGCCCATGCACAGATTTTAGATATCATGGATTACATTAGCAACAACTGTCTGATGCCTTTGGTAGCAATTGGAACATGTATTTTGATTGGCTGGATATTGAAACCCAAGACAGTAATTGAAGAGGTGGAAAAGAATGGGTGCAAATTTGGCAGAAAGCAGTTGTATATTGTAATGATACGTTTTGTTGCACCGGTTCTTCTGGTGATTTTGTTACTGAAATCTGTAGGGATATTGACAGTTATATAAGAGCTTTCCATAGAATGAAATCAGAAAATATTATGACCAGTCATATATCAAAAAATCCTGTCTGCGACGGGAATGAAATCTGTCGCAAAGCGACCCGCCGCAGGCAGAGAATCTTGCTTTAGGAGATGTAAGCTATCACTTCTACTTCTACAAGGACTCCTTTTGGTAATTGTTGTACAGCTACACAAGAGCGGGCCGGTTTTCCAGTAAAATATTTCTCGTAAATCCCATTAAATGTGGCAAAATCATTCATATCATCAAGAAAACAGGTTGTTTTGATGACGTTTTCAAAATTAGTTCCAGCTTCTTTTAAGATAGCTTCTATATTTTTCATCACCTGTTCTGTCTGTTCTGTAATGTCAGTTCCAACTACTTCACTGGTTTTTGGATCTAATGGTATCTGTCCAGATGTATAAAGTATTCCATTTAATATTTTTGCCTGGGAATAAGGGCCGATTGCTGCTGGTGCATTCGTAGTAGAAATTGTTTTCATAATGTGATTCTCCTTTATTTACGATAATGTTTTTTGTTTTATAGGGGCTGTCGCACTAATATAGTTACTTGTTCAAAAGGTCTTGCCGCTCATGCGGCAAAGACAGAATGCACAAAATTATTCTGGGAAGCTAGCTTCCCAAGATATTTTTTGTGCATTTTGTTTGCATTGCTTTGCAATGTAAACCTTTTGAACAAATTTATATATTGTAATTTATGTTAGTGCGACAGCCCCTTCATAAAATATAACACATTTATTTTGTTTAGTCAATAAAATATTATTCAGTAAATGAAAATTTGTCTCAAATATGGAAATACCCATCCATATTTTTATACTGTCAGTATGAAAATCCTTTGAATAAAGCTCTATTTCAGAGCTGAAAGGGCTGAATTGTTACAAAAATTTGTATTGAATTTGATGAAAACGTCTATATAATAATTACCAAAGGATTTTTGTATATGTCAGAAAGGATTTCTTATGAAAAAAAATAATTTAACACTTACACAAATAGACCGTTTGATTTTAAATTCTTACTGTCAGCTTCTGGATGGATTAACAGAATATCTAGGAAGGGGCTATGAGATGGTTTTGCATAGTCTGGAGAACTATGAGCACTCTGCCATGAAAGTAATTAATGGATTTCATACTGGACGAACAGAAGGGGCGCCAATTACAGATGTAGCGTTAAATATGCTGGAAGAGATACGAAGGGATGAAAAGAATGCTCAGGGCATCACATATTTTTCCCAGAACAGCAGAGGGGAACCCTTAAAATCTGCTACGATTCCCATTAAAGGCGAAGGTGACAGGATTATTGGCCTGCTGTGTATTAATTTTTATATGAACACCTCCGTCTCAGATTTTTTTCAGAGTTTTATGTCAATGTCTGGGTGTTGTGATGTTTCAAGGATTACAGAGCTGCATGAGAATTTTTCTCAGAATAGTACGGATTTACTAAAGACTACGGTTTGGGATACTAGAGAGAAAGTTTTTAAGGATACTAGTATCAGCAGCGCAAATAAGAATAAAGAAATCATACATCGGTTATATATGCAAGGGATTTTTAATTTAAAGGATTCCGTATCGTTTATCGCAAGGGAATTGAATATTAGTAAAAATACGGTATACCTTCATTTGCGTAATATGGAAAAGGATTAAGGCAGCATCTTTCACCTCTAATGGAAGCTTCGTCTCCTGATGTTTCAAAAGGAGACGAAGCTTGGGCATTATTCTTCCTGCTTCGTTTTAGAGTTATTCAAAATGCTTTTTAATACTGTAACAACGGAATCTGTTACCTGGTCAGCGTAATCTGACACTCCAAGGGCAGCAGTTTTCATGGCATAGCTTGTGCCTGCAAATTGAAGCATTTCGATATCATTGTGTTGGTCACCAAAAGCAATGCCGTTTTCAGGGGGAATGTCAAGGTGTTTTAAGAGAACAGCAAGGGCCTTCCCTTTGTCCGCATCTGCAGCCAGAAAATCTACCCATATACTGCCTGCAGTAACCACTCGGATTTCGGAAGAAAAACGTTCTTTAAAAAATGGATCTAGCTGGGCAGTTCCATTGAAATCACAAATGGCTAACTTCAAAAAAGGTTCCTGAACCTGATGTAAATCCTCAATAACAGCAAGTTCATTATGAAGGACGTCACGTATATGATGGATAAAGTCTGTGTTTTTTGAATTGGTGTAATGTCGGGATTCACAGGAAAGCAGTATATGGCATTCTCCATATTCTTTTGCGGCATCTATAATACGAAGGCCAAGTTCCCGTTCAATTGTGCCTCGGAAAATCACCTGTCCGTTATGAATGCAGAGAGAACCATTTTCTGTAATGTAAGAAATCTCATCTCGAATTGGCTCAAACAAAGTCTGCATGCTTTGATATTGTCTTCCGCTTGCAGCAATAAATCGAATTCCCCTTTCTTTTAATTTTAAAATAAGGTCAAAAATTTCAGAGTCTATACAATCGCCGCCATCTGGCAGCAGTGTTCCATCAAGGTCACTTGCAATGTATTGAATCATAGGAGTCTCCTTTCTTCGAATCTTTCGTCTTTTCGTCAATTGTAAAACTTCTAACATGATATCAATGTTACAATCTCCTCATTATAGTATAAAAGCCAAAGAAATGGAAGTAAATTCTGTCAAGAGTTTTTTGTGGTGGTTTTTGTTGGTATTGCTGTAAAAATCTTCAAAAATGTCTTGGATATTGTTGGATATCACGGAAAAAATCGTAAAAATTTCAATGATGAGTAAAAAATATTCTATTCTGAATCGAAAAGCTGTGGGCTATACTGTCAACATTAACAAAGCGCACAGCGCAGGAGGAAAGGAGATATTCATTATGAAGAAGAAATTTATTTCTGTAACTTTGGCACTGGCCCTGGGGCTTTCCCTTACAGCATGCGGAAACAACGGAGGCGGCAATGCTCCGGCAGATAAGAAAGAGGAAACACAGGAACCTGCAGATGATGGTGCAGAAGATGCTGGTGAAGATGCTGGAACAGAAGATACTGGTTCTACAGGAGATGTAGCAAATAAAGATAAACCTTTGGTATGGTTCAACCGTCAGCCTTCCAACAGCTCCACAGGAGAATTGGATTCAGCAGCTTTGAGTTTCAATGAGAATACATATTATGTTGGATTTGATGCAAATCAGGGTGCAGAGCTTCAGGGAACCATGGTAAAAGAATATATCGAAGCTCATATTGATGAGATTGACCGTAACGGCGATGGCACCATCGGCTATGTTTTGGCAATCGGCGATATCGGACATAATGATTCTATTGCACGTACCAGAGGCGTTCGTAAGGCTCTTGGAACAGGCGTAGACAAGGATGGAAATATTAACAGTGATCCTGTAGGTACGAATACAGACGGAACGGCAACTGTGGTACAGGATGGCGAAATTGAAGTTGGCGGCAAGAAATATGTTGTTCGTGAGCTGGCTTCTCAGGAAATGAAGAATCCTCAAGGAGCTACCTGGGATGCAGCTACCGCAGGAAATTCAATTGGAACATGGTCTTCTTCTTTTGGTGACCAGATCGACGTTGTAGTTTCCAACAATGATGGTATGGGAATGTCCATGTTTAATGCATGGTCCAACGCTAATAAAGTTCCTACCTTCGGTTATGATGCAAACAGTGATGCAGTTGCAGCAATCGCAGAAGGATACGGCGGAACCATCAGCCAGCATGCAGACGTACAGGCTTATTTGACCTTAAGAGTTCTTCGTAACGCATTAGACGGCGTTGACATTGATACAGGAATCGGAACAGCAGACGAAGCAGGCAATGTTTTGACAGATGATGTATATGTATACAGAGAAGAAGAGCGTTCCTATTATGCATTGAATGTAGCAGTTACTGCTGACAATTATCAGGACTTTACAGATTCCACCAAGGTTTATGAGCCAGTATCCAACCAGTTGGAGGAAGGTTCTCACGCAAAGAAGAATGTATGGCTGAATATCTATAATTCTGGCGATAACTTCTTAGGCTCTACTTATCAGCCTCTGCTTCAGAGTTATGATGACATTTTGAATCTTGAAGTTGAATATATTGCTGGTGACGGACAGACTGAGTCTAACATCACAAACCGTCTTGCAGATCCGAATAAGTATGATGCATTTGCAATCAATATGGTTAAGACAGATAATGCAGCTTCCTACACATCTTTGCTTAGCCAGTAAGCTGTCAGTGGACAAAGCTAGGCAATAGTAAGGCATTTGAACTGTAACAGAGCTGGGCTGCCAGGAAGGAATTCTTTCTGGCAGCCCTTCTTAAATCACAACCAGGCAGGTGTGTCTGATTTCGTAACTATCAATGATGCATACAGGAGTAATAAAAATGGCAGATAAGAAAGATAATACTGTCTTATCAATACGTGGCATGAGTAAGTCTTTTGGCCGGAACCGCGTGCTGGATCACATTAATTTGGATATCAAGCGGGGTACGGTTATGGGGCTGATGGGTGAAAACGGTGCAGGAAAATCTACAATGATGAAATGCCTGTTCGGAACTTATCAGAAAGATGAGGGAAACATTTTTCTTGATGGCAAGGAAGTAAGTTTTTCAGGACCCAAGGATGCTCTGGAAAATGGGATCGCAATGGTGCACCAGGAATTGAATCAATGCCTGGAGAGAAATGTGCTTGACAACCTGTTTCTTGGACGTTATCCCGTGAATTCCATGGGAATTGTAGATGAAGGCAGAATGAAAAAAGAGGCATCTGAATTATTTCGAAAATTGGGAATGACAGTGAACTTAACTCAGCCCATGCGGAATATGTCAGTATCGCAGAGACAGATGTGTGAAATTGCAAAGGCAATTTCTTATAATTCAAAGGTAATCGTACTAGATGAACCGACTTCCTCTTTGACCGTACAGGAAGTAGATAAGCTTTTCGAAATGATGCGGATGTTAAAATCCCAAGGAATCTCGTTGATTTATATTTCTCATAAAATGGATGAGATTTTTGAGATTTGTGATGAAATATCTGTGCTCCGTGATGGTAATCTTGTCATGACAAAGAGTGCGAAGGATACAGATATGAATGAGCTGATTGCGGCTATGGTGGGTCGTTCTCTTGAGAATCGGTTTCCACCAGTGGATAACACACCAGGGAATGTGATTTTATCCATCCAGAATTTGTCCACAAAGTTCGAGCCTCATTTACAGGATATTACCTTTGATGTAAAAGAGGGAGAAATTTTTGGACTATACGGTCTGGTAGGCGCTGGGCGTACAGAGCTTTTGGAGACTATTTTCGGAATTCGTACCAGAGCGGCTGGACGTGTATATTTTAAAGAGCGGTTGATGAATTTTAACAGTGCGTTAGAAGCTATGGAGCATGGATTTGCCTTGATTACAGAGGAACGAAAAGCCAACGGGCTGTTTATCAAGGGCAATCTTATTTTTAATACTACAATTGCAAACCTGCCTCAGTACAAATCCGGCATTGCGCTGGATCAGCAGAAGATGACCAAGGCAACTGCAAATGAGATTAAGGTGATGCATACCAAATGCATGGGCCCGGAGGACATGATTGCAAACCTTTCCGGTGGAAACCAGCAGAAGGTAATTTTTGGAAAATGGTTAGAGCGCGGCCCCCAGATTTTTATGATGGACGAACCCACGAGAGGGATAGATGTAGGCGCAAAATATGAGATTTATGAACTGATTATCAATATGGCAAAGCAAGGAAAGACCATTATTGTTGTTTCCTCTGAGATGCCGGAGATTCTGGGAATTACTAACCGTATCGGAGTAATGTCAAACGGGCATCTTTCCGGAATTGTAAATACAAAAGAGACAAATCAGGAAGAACTCTTAAGGCTCAGCGCCAAATACCTGTAGGGAGGCAGAATGAATATGGATAATAAAATTCTTACGGCTGAGCAGGAAATGAAGCTGCGTAAGCCAATTGATGATCGTGTCGGGGCAATTCAAAAAGAAATTGACAGCCTAAGGGCGGATGGCACAAATAAGGTTCTTTTCATCCAGAATGAGATTGACAGTGTAAAGAAGGACCGCATTTATACAAAGGCAGAGAAAGATGCCAAGATTGCCAAATATCAGTCAGAATTAGAACAGGCGAAGGCCGTTGAGTCAAAGAACAAGGATCAAATTGTAAAATTGATTTCTGAGGCGGAAGAGTTCTTGAAGGCTAATTATGATAAGAGCTATTTTCAGCAGGTAAAAGAAAGCTGCGAGAGAGAAAAAGCTGTTGCCAAAGAAAAGTACAGCAAAGAAGTACAACGGCTGGAGAAAGAGCACAAAGAGGCCCTTGCAAAGCTTTCGGATCATAATGAAATCAAAGATGAGAAATATGTGCATAAGAATCGGCTGTTTGCGGCGAAGATGGAGCTTGAAAAAGATCTTCAGCAGATTAAGGACAGGAAGCATGGGGCCTTTTCCCATAGATATCATCTGATTGATATGCTGCGTATGTCCAAGTTTACATTTGCGGAAGCAAGGGCGCAAAAATGGGAAAATTATAAATATACCTTTAACCGCAGATCATTCCTTTTGCAGAATGGACTTTATATTGTCATTGTTCTGATTTTTGTGGCGTTGTGTATTATTACCCCAATTGTGAAGAATACACCGCTGTTGACTTATAATAATGTTTTGAATATTCTCCAACAGGCTTCGCCTAGAATGTTCCTTGCTCTTGGTGTTGCTGGATTGATTTTACTTACCGGTACAGATCTCTCCATTGGACGTATGGTTGGTATGGGTATGACAACGGCTACAATTATTATGCATCAGGGAATCAATACAGGTGGAGTATTTGGACATATTTTTGATTTTACAGGGCTTCCGATTCCAGTGCGTGTGGTTCTGGCATTGGTGGTATGTATTTTCTTATGTACCTGCTTTACATCCCTGGCCGGATTCTTTACCGCAAAATTTAAGATGCACCCCTTTATTTCAACCATGGCGAACATGTTGATGATTTTTGGTATCATCACCTATGCCACCAAGGGAGTATCCTTCGGAGCTATTGAGCCGATGATTCCCAATATGATTATTCCTAAGGTCAATGGATTTCCAACCATTATCCTTTGGGCAGTTGCAGCAATTGCAATTATCTGGTTTATCTGGAATAAGACCACATTCGGTAAGAATCTGTATGCAGTGGGAGGAAATCCGGAAGCTGCATCTGTTTCTGGTATTTCAGTATTCAAGGTAACCATGGGAGCATTTATGCTGGCAGGTGTTTTGTATGGTTTCGGTTCCTGGCTGGAATGTGCAAGAATGGTTGGTTCTGGTTCTGCAGCTTATGGACAGGGCTGGGATATGGACGCCATTGCAGCCTGCGTAGTGGGTGGTGTTTCTTTTACAGGTGGTATTGGTAAAATTTCAGGAGTAGTGGTTGGTGTGTTAATTTTTACTGCGCTTACCTATTCTCTTACCATTCTTGGTATTGATACAAACCTGCAGTTTGTATTTGAAGGTATTATTATTATTTCAGCGGTAACTCTTGACTGTCTGAAATATGTACAGAAAAAATAATAAAGTGAACGGGGGCTGTCGCACTAATATAGTTATTTATGTTAGTGCGACAGCCCCATGTATGTGAAAATTTTCCCTGTGTGGTTGGAATTTGCCTGTACCTTTGTTATAATATAATAATTAGGAAGTCAAATATCCGCGGGAATGCGGCTGCTTGGCTCATTGCTCGCGGGAATCAAGATATGTGGGGAAAGTAAGATGGACATGTATACGGTACTTTTGGTGGATGACGAAGAAGAAGTCGTACAAGCGATTATGGAAAAAATTAATTGGGAGCAGCTTGGTTTTTCGGTGATTGGATTTGCCAATAACGGAGTGAAGGCTCTGGAAATGGTAGAGGAATTCCAGCCGGATGTAGTTGTGACAGATATCAAAATGCCCTATATGGACGGCATGGAGTTGTCAAATCGAGTGAAAATGGAGTTTCCGGCAACTAAAATTTTGCTGTTTACAGGATTTGATGAATTTGAATATGCAAAAGAAGCCATCCATTTGGAGGTGGAGGAATATATTTTAAAACCTGTAAATTCTGTGGAATTAACCAGGGTATTTACAGAATTGAAAATAAAACTGGATCAGGAGATCAGTGAAAAACGTAATGTAGAGATTCTTAAGAATTATTACATGGAGTCCTTGCCCCTTTTGCAGGCCGATTTCTATTCGGCTTTGATTGAAGGAAGAGTTCAGGAAGAAGAAATTCCCAGGTATCTTTCGGATTATCAAATATCTTTGCAAGGTCCGTTGTTTTGCTGCCTAGTCATATACACTTCTTTCACGCAGACACAGGAGAATATGAGTCCGTTGCTGTTGTCTACCTCTGTTCGCAGGCAGGCCCAGGAACGTTTGGAAGAAAAATGGCAGGCCAAAAGTTTTTCCTATCTTGGAAATACTATTTTGATTGCACAGTTTAACAATGAAAATGAGGTTTCAGAACTGACGGATGAATGCGATCGGTTTTGCAAATATGCCAACCGGATGATCGGGGGAGGGCTCGTTGTAACAGTAGGGATTGGGCAGGTCTGCGGAACGATTATGGAATTGCCCAGATCTTATCAGAGCGCTTTGGAAGCAGTTTCCTATCGGGCAATTTATGGAGCTTCCAGAGCCATTAATATTAAAGAGATTGTTCCCCAAGATATTGGTAAATCCAGCTTGTCCAATGATGCAGAAATGTCAGGTATGTTTAAGGCAATCCGAATAGGCTCAAAGGAAGATATTGTGGAGGCCGCCAATAAATATTTGAACCATATTTCATTCCCAGATAAGTCTTTACAACAGCATCATATTGATCTTATGGAGCTGGTCAGTGCATTCTATCGGTTTTCTGCAAATAATGATCTTATTCTGGAAGGCCATATGGAAGATATGAAAAAATTATATAGCAGTCTGTTGGATTTGGAGCCAGATGCATTAAGAAAATGGCTGATTGATCTATGTCTTTCCTTTCAGAACCAGCTGATCCATGTGCGCAGCAGATCTACAAAATCTCTGGTATCTAAGGCGAAAGAGTATGTTGAGAACTATTACGGAGATGCAGAACTTTCCCTGGATAAGATTTGTGAGGCATTAGGTGTGTCAAATTCCTATTTTTCTACCATATTTAAAAAAGAAACGGGGAATTCCTTTATTGGGTATTTGACAGATTACCGTATGGATTGGGCAGCTCGTCTCTTAATTGAAACGAATGAGAAAAGTTACATGGTGGCAAAACAGGTGGGATATTCCGATCCTAATTATTTTAGCTATGTCTTTAAAAGGCGGTTTGGAGTGTCACCTTCCAAGTATAGAACGGAGCATCCAGATAGTGAGAAATAGATATTTCAAGGGATTGGAAAAGTTGAGACTAAGAGGAATACAGTCTACGATTATGATTACATTTTCGGTGATCTCCCTCTCTATTCTGCTTATTTTGGGAGTTGTGATGTATCTTAGATTTTCTGCTTCGGCTCGCCAGGAGATGATATCCAGTACACAAAAGCTGATGGAGCAGACGGGAGAAAATCTGGAAGATTATCTGGTGAGTATGCGCAGGGTATCGGATTCCGTTTATTATAATGTAATAAAGGGAAGGGACTTTTCAAGTCAGGACCAGGAGATCCAACGGGGAATGAATCTTTTGTATGAAGCAAACCGGGATAATTTACGCAGTATTGCAGTATATAATAATTTTGGAAGCTTGGTGGCGGCAGAACCAGTGGTATTGCAGAAAGAGGACCCAAATATTACGCAGCAGGGTTGGTATCAGCAGGCGATGAGTGAGATGGAAAATATGCATTTTTCCACGCCGCACATTCAGAATTTATTTGATGATGCGGCATTTCGTTATTACTGGGTAATTTCCTTAAGCCGTGTGGTGGAATTAACCAAGCAAGGCTCTACGCAGCTTGGAGTTTTACTTGTGGATATGGACTATTCCAGCATTGAGAGGATGATGAAACAAATTAATACCTCAAACAGCGGACAGTATTTTTATCTTTGTGATGGTGATGGAAAGATTATCTACCATACACGCCAGATACAAATCAGCAATGGCATTGCAGAAGAAAACAGTTTGCAGGCTGCTGCATATAAGGATGGGGTTTACGATGAGGTATTTCACGGGGAACGCCGAAAAGTGATTGTGAATACCATCAGTTATACTGGATGGAAGCTGGTGGGAGTGATTCCCTATTCGGCATTTACTTATGGAATGTTTAACATCCGGTATTTTAGTGTTATTTTCCTGTTGCTGATGGCAATGATGCTGGTATTTGTAAATCGGGTGGTTTCTGTGAGAATTTCCAGTCCGATCTTAAAGCTGAGTCATTCTATTTTGGAATATGAAGCAGGGAAGACACCGGAAATTTATATTGGCGGTTCTGAGGAAATCAGGTATCTTGGCCTTTCGGTACAGAGTTCTTATGAACAGATTGACAAGCTTATGAAAAAGATTGTCCTGGAACAAAATGAAAGAAGAAAAAGTGAGTTGGATGCTTTACAGAGCCAGATTAATCCTCATTTTTTGTATAATGCATTAGACTCTATTATTTGGATGGTGGAAAGTAAGCGGAATGACGACGCAGCCTTTATGATTTCAGAATTGGCGAAGTTTTTCCGTGTCAGTCTATCAAAAGGAAGGACGGTCATCAGTATTAGGGATGAGCTGCAGCATGCAAAAAGCTATATGAATATACAAAAAATACGGTATAAAAATTCTTTTTCGGTTGTTTTTGAAATAGATCCGGCTGTCTATGGCTGTTGTACCGTAAAATTAATTTTGCAGCCCATCCTTGAAAATGCCATTAATTATGGAATGGTAGATCTGGATGGCTGTGGAGAGATAAAAGTGGTTGGAAAGCAGGAGAATGGAAAAGTGATTCTTTCTGTGATTGATAATGGCATGGGAATGCCTGAGGAGGAAGCCAGTTTGCTATTGACCGATGATAGCAGGATTCCAAAACGTGGATCTGGAGTTGGGATGCTCAATGTCAATAAGCGTATTCAGGTACTCTTTGGAAAAGAATATGGTCTTATAGTGAAAAGTGAGCTGGACGAAGGGACAGAAGTTTCTATTTGTATTCCGGCTGTTCCTTATACTGAAGAAAACAGAAAAATTCTTGAGAAGGGTTCTGCATTTACCAGGGAAGGGATGACGGAGAAAGAAATTTAGGAAAAAATATGAAGAATCATAAAAAAATGTTTGTTTTGACAGAGACAGTGTTAGCTTTTGCGATTATTCTATTGGTTTTTACTATGTTTTGGGAAAAAAATGGGAAATCTCCATACCGGATTTCTGTGGTAATTCAAGATTCAGATGACAATCAGTGGTCTGCCTTGAAGTATGGTCTGAAAATGGCGGCAGAAGATCAGGAGATGGAATTATTCATAGTAAATACAGGTGGGCCGTTGACTCCAGAAGAAGAGAAGAAACTGTTGGAATATGAAATTGAAAATGGAGCGGATGGGGTGATTGTGCAGCCAGCCCCAGGAAATGATACAGAAAAAGTATTGGAGGACATTAAGAAAAAAGTTCCAGTGATGCTTGTGGAAAGTGCGGCGTCCCAGGATAAAGAGAGTTCTATATTTCCAGTTACAGAGCCAGATAACTATGGGATGGGAGCGGCTCTGGCAGAAGAGCTTCTAAAAGATTATAGTGGGAATGTAGATGGGAAAACATTTGGAATACTCACGGAATATGCTGATGTAGAGGCTTTGTCCAGTAGGAAAAAAGGTTTTTTAGATGTTGTGGAACAGCAAGGGGCAGAAATTTGCTGGTCTGTTTCTGAACCATTATCAGACAATAGAAAAGATTTTCTGGAAACCTTGGCAAAAGTGGATTTTGTGATTGCCCTGGATGATAATAGTCTTCAAACAGCAGGAAAATATACGGCTGCAAATGATTTGCATGGGGCGTTGGTATATGGAATTGGCAATTCAACGGAAGCGGTGTATTACCTGGATACGGACAGGGTTAGGTGTCTGGTGGCGCCCGATGAATTTCAGATGGGATATCAAAGCTTTACAGAGATGGCAGAGAGCCTTGGACATCTATTTTGTAGTGTGCAAGGGCAAGTGGTTTCCCATACAGTTCTTCGAAAAGAGACATTGTTCTTGGAAGAAAACCAGGAAATTCTTTTTACCATGAGCCAATAGACAAGAGGTATTGTTATGGGTGCAAAAAAGTATTTGACGATTGTTATGTTAATGGGAATATGTATGCAGTTTTTGTGTGCCTGTGAAAAGAAGCAGACAGATATACCACAAAAAGTTCAGGTGGGTGTGGCCTTCTATAATCAAAGCGATATATTCCTCAATGAATTGATTGGATGCTTGAAGGAGCAGCTTGGAACTTTTGAAAATGATAGCTTTGAGGTTACAATGATGGTAAGGGATGCGGCTGGTTCTCAGCGTACCCAGGAGGATCAGGTGGAGGAATTGCTTACTATGGGCTGCAATGTTCTTTGTGTAAATCTGGTAGACCGGGCAGATCCGTCGGAAATTATTGATCTTGCCAGAGATAATGATGTGCCAATCATTTTTTTTAATCGGGAGCCTGTGGCAAAGGACATGCAGCAGTGGGATAAATTATATTATGTAGGAGCAGATGCGAAGCAGTCTGGCGTGCTGCAGGGAGAGATGGCTGCTGATCTTATCAAAGAAAACCACCGGATCGACCGTAACAACGACGGAAAAATTCAATATGTAGTTTTGGAAGGAGAATCAGGGCATCAGGATACTATTATTCGGACGGAAAGCGCAGTGGATACGATAAAAAATAGTGGAATTGAGCTAGAAAAATTAGAGTGTGGAATTGCTAACTGGGACCGGGCCCAGGCACAGAACCGAATGCAGCAGATGATTGGTCAGTATCCCAATCAAATTGAGCTGGTTTTGGCTAATAATGATGCCATGGCCCTTGGAGCAATTGATGCCTACGAAAAATTGAATTATACAGAATCTGCCTTTCCTGTTTTTTTCGGAATTGATGGTACGAAAGTTGGGCTGGAAGCAGTGATGAATTCCAAGCTGTCTGGGACTGTATATAATGATAAAGAGGGGCAGGCGGCAGCCATGGCAAAGTTGGCGGTTGCATTGGTTACAGGAAAGGGAATGGACAGTCTTGTATTTGAAAATGAGAAATATATTTATTTATCTTATTTTAAAATTACAGATGATAATATCAGCCGTTTTATTCAGGATGAAGACTTTTGAACTTTTGTATAGCCAGAGGTATATACTATAACAAAAGTAAAAGACGAGACAGGAAAAATGGCAGTAAACAGTGAAAAATTTGAAAATTTATTAAATCTTGCCTTGGATGCTACGGGACGGGAAAGGGAAAAGTCCTTGCAGTTGGGAGTAGGGTTTGAGCCGGAAGAGGACAGATGGGAGCTGATTGTAAAGTATTCTGGAAATATTATGCGTCTGGCAGAAGAAAATCCTCAGATACAGGTGGTGGAAATGGTGAATGAGTATGCCATCTTGTACGTGCCGGAAAATGCTATGGATCAGGTGGCTTCTGCACCGGAAGTGGAATATGTAGAAAAACCAAAACGGTTGTATTTTGGGGTGCAGGAAGGAAGACAATCGGCCTGTATCACGCCTTTGCAGGGAGCACGTTATCATTTGACAGGGAAAGGTGTGATTGTGGCTATTTTAGATTCTGGCATTGATTATAGTCATCCTGATTTTCGCAATGAGGATGGCAGTACAAGAATACTTGCGCTATATGATGAAACCTTGGACCAGGAATTTACCTCAGAGGAAATTAATCAGGCATTGGAAAGCTCCAGTGAACAGGAGCGGTTCCGTATCGTTCCAAGCCGGGATTCTTCTGGGCACGGCACCCATGTAGCAGGGATTGCGGCAGGGAATGGCAGAGCTTCTTCCGGTGTGAGCCGAGGCGTGGCATATGAGAGTCCTTTATTGATTGTAAAGCTTGGCACCCAGGAACCCAATGGCTTTCCAAGAACTACCCAGCTTATGAGAGGCTTGGATTATGTGGTGCGCAAAGCATTGGAGTATCAGATGCCTGCTGCAGTCAATATCAGCTTTGGCAATACTTATGGTTCCCATAGTGGAACGGCATTGCTGGAAAGCTATATCAATGATATCTCAAACTACTGGAAAACCAGCATTTCTATCGGAACTGGAAATGAAGGGGCTGCCAGGGGGCATACTTCTGGTATTTTAGTAGAGGGGGAGGAACGGCAGATTGAGTTGGGAGTAGGAGAATATGAAACATCCATCAATCTTCAGCTTTGGAAATCTTATGTGGATCAATACGATATTGTTCTGGTAGATCCTTCTGGCACAAGAGTTGGACCGATCCGTCAGATTCAAGGTCCTCAGAGATTTGTGTTGGGTAGAACTGAATTGTTGATTTATTATGGGGAACCAAGTCCCTATAATCTTTACCAGGAAATTTATGTGGATTTTCTTCCAGCCTATGATTATATTGACAGTGGAATTTGGAAAATTTTATTAGAGCCAGAGCGAATCGTACAAGGGAATTATGACCTCTGGCTGCCTGGTCAGTCTGTTTTGAATCAGGGGACAGGATTTTTATATCCAATTGAGGAGACAACATTAACCATTCCCTCCACTGCGGAAAAAGTCATTTCTGTGGGAGCATATGATGCAAGGTATCGTCAGCTTGCAGATTTTTCGGGCCGGGGCTTTACCAGGCAGACCAATCAGGTAAAGCCAGATTTGGCGGCTCCTGGTGTTGGAATTCGTTCTGCGGCCCCAGGGGGCGGTTACACGGTGCGCAGTGGTACGTCTATGGCAACACCCTTTGTAACAGGAAGCGCAGCTCTGTTGATGCAGTGGGGAATTGTAGAAGGGAATGATCCGTATTTGTATGGTGCTGTTATAATTGGACTAAGTTAGAAAAACCTTGAAAAACAGAGTATCGCAGGGGCAAACCAGAAAGGTCGCTATGTGCCAGTGGCACATGTTAAGGGGGACCGGAGCGAAAGCGGAGAAGAGTTGGAAAAACAACGACGTGCGTAAATTTAGGGATTGCGGAGCCAAACGAGTTGGATGTAACATTAGTGAATATTATGGAGAAGGTCATCAATGATGAAGATGTAGTGCCTGGTGAGGGCATTATCCGCCATGAGGAAGAGATTGATTGTATGCCCTCGCTTAGAATGATTACGATAAATGCCCTTGTAGCGGCAGATAGCGTACTGATTCCCATAGGGCGGCGTATCCTCCCGGTCAAAGGGCTTCAGCAGTTGATTAAGACGATTGGACGGGTTCACAAGAGGCTGAACCCAGCGTTTGACCATAGGTTAGACCGGCAGCTTTACACCAGTTCTGCATAATATCGGCAGCTACATGATTTTGCCACCCCTCATAAAATCCATTGTTAATAATGCAATATACATTAATATTCTTATTTCCAAATCCTCTTTTTTCAAGCTCAATAAGAAAGCGCAGTAAAGCTGAATTGATGCTGTCAATATACAGAGGAAATGCAAATATAAGTACATCACTGTGCTGTATCAGTGAAAACTGTGTTTTGGAAAAACCCATTTCACAAACATTATATGTTATTACTTCGTTTTCTTTGATAAATGGTATTAAATATCCAATAAGCAATTCAGATGTGCTTTCACTTGCTTTTGGGCTTCCGTTTATTATGCAAATTTTCATATAGCATTCACCTTTTTGAATAATTCTTCTAAGAATACTCTGGTCTAAAATGTTTTTCACAAACGGACTGTAGCAGCCATAAAAACATCTGCTGATAATAGTTACTTTTCCAGCCTTTGAGAGAATTTTTCCAATATTGTTATATCCATCTTTCAATACACATTTGCCGGGAGTTTTTATCCAACAGCCAAAACAGCCGATACAATGCCGTATTGTTCCTGTATCTGAAATAATATAGATATCATTGTTTATTTCGGGAAACAGTGATTGAAATTGTTCATTGTTTAAATCATGTATTAAAATATTCATTCTTTTTCCTCCAGCGTTTGATAAGGTATGGAAATGGACTTAATGATTTCTTCTACCCTTGTTTCCCAATTATCATCAAATTCACCATTAGGCATCACAACAATAGAAGCTAATCCATGCACCAAAGCCCACATGGCAATAATTTTATCCTGTATTACTTTTTCTGAAAGTTTTGTTTTGCTAAAAACCGATATCGCCGCTTTTTGCAAAATAGCTAAGGGTAAATTTTCATCTGTATCAGCATTGTCAAGAGATAATTTTATGCTGATGTTTTTGCGTGAAAATAAAAAATCGAAGTAAAATGGATTTTGATAAAAGAACATTACATATGTTTTTCCAAGCATAGGAAGCAAAGAAGGTCTATCTTTATATTCTATGACTGTTTTTTCTAATTCAGTGGCAAATAAATCCATAATGTATTTCTGAATGGCAACTATAAATTCATCTTTGGACTTAAAATGAGTATAAGGCGCTGCATTGCTAACCCCGCATATTTCAGCTATTTTGCGTAAAGATAACGCTTCTTCCCCTTTCTGTTTAATGAAATCTATCCCTGTTTCAATTAAAGCATGTCGCAAATCACCATGATGATATGGTCTCTCTTTCATAAAATAACTTCCCTTCAATCTTATCGCTGACAAGATTATAACTTTTAATCTTTCCACTGTGAAGATTAAAAGCAGCATATTGAAAGATTTTCACCTCCTTTTATCATTTTTCATGTGTGATTGTCCTTTTCTTTGACCATTTTTATTTGTATATACCGCCTCCTATAGGGGCAGCCATTATGTTTATCTGTTCAAATCTTATGGCAGGCGAGAGCATCGGCATACCATATCTAAAGAAATCTTTATAGTTCTTACGGTTTTCTCTTTATACTTCCTCTTTATACTGAAATCATCAAATGACAGTATAGCACACTGAATTCATCATATGAGGAGGACTATCCTATGTGGCAGTTTTTAAGAGAATACCTCAGTGCTCCGAACACGATCGGGGCGCTTGCTCCTAGCAGCAGACACCTTGCGGCGTCTATGACGGCTTCTATTGATTTCGATAAAGCGTATTGCATTGTAGAATACGGGGCGGGGACGGGCGTATTTACCAGGGAGGTGGCAACAAGAAAAAGGCGGGACACGACTTATATCGTGATTGAACAGAATGACTGTTTTTACGATATATTGCGGAAACAGTTCCATGGAATGCCAGGAGTGGAGCTGATCCATGGAGATGCCGGAAATGTATGCGGCTTCTTAAGAGAACAGGGGTTTCGGCATGCGGATTACATCATTTCCGGTTTGCCATTTACATCTCTTCCCCGGCAGGTGTCCCACAGAATATTGTCACAAACCCAAAAGGCCATCGGAATCGAAGGCGTATTTACCACATTTCAGTATACGCTGTTGCGGAAAACCTTTTTTGAAAATTATTTCAATATTCAGAGGATGGTACGGGTCTGGCAAAATCTGCCTCCAGCATATGTGCTGGATATGAAATTAAAATGTTGCCATGGGAAGCAGATTTCTGCTGAAGGTGTGGTATGAACCCAATATTAGGAGATATCGTTATGTGGTGTGTCTATTTTCTTGCCTGTATGCTGCGCCCCATATGTGTTCCGGTGCCGGAAACGGCAGTGATACTGTGGGGAAGCAGACAGATCGGCAGCCTTGGGGCCTTTTTCTTTGGGGTCATAGGCTCCGTGCTGGGATTGATGATTATGTATTCCTTATCTTCACTGATTGCACATCGTATTTCAAAAGGGAGAAAAGAGAAAAGACAGCTTGCGTGGTTAAAGCAGCTGACAGGACGGTACCGCGTTTGGATTCTTGGCGTACTGCTGATCGTTCCGCTTGTGTCTGATGAAGTGCTCTGTGCAGGCTCTGCTTTTTTGAAAATACCATTGCCTCAGTTTCTGAAAATTGGTATAATTGCTAAAGTCATATCCATCGGTATGATTGCCTTTCAGGTTTTCTTGGCGACTTGTGCGGTCTGAGGCGATGGCAGATGATCGCTGTGGAGCTTCTGTTCATGTTCCTTGCCTCGGCGGTTCTGCAGTACTTCTTCAAAAAGGGAGAAGCGAAGCTATTATGAAGGAATTTATATTGATTGTTGACGATGATAAAGACATCCGCAGGCTTCTGGGCATCTATCTGGGCAATGAGGGCTACCGTTACCTCGCCTGTGAAAATGCAGCACAGGCGCTGGATATTCTGGAGCGCTATCAGGTAGATCTGATCCTGATGGATGTGATGATGCCGGAAATTGACGGTATCAGTGCCTGCCTGCGAATAAGGGAAAGAAGCAAAATTCCGATTATATTTATGTCGGCGAAAACGGAAGATATAGACATAATACAAGGTCTCACGGTAGGAGGAGATGATTACGTGACGAAGCCTTTTAAGCCCATTGAGCTTCTCGCCCGTGTCAAAGCCCAGCTCCGCCGCTATAAACAGTACAATGAGACGGAAAAGCCGACGCACACGCTCCAGACGGGGGAGCTGACGGTGGACATGAAAAGCCATCAGGTATGGGTAAGCGGAAGGGAAGTGAAACTGACGCGCAAGGAGTATGATATTCTGGAATATATGCTGCGAAACAAGGGGCAGGTGCTGACCATGGCGCAGATTTATGAAGCGGTGTGGCATGAAGAATTTTTCTGTTCGGAAAATGCGGTAATGATGCATATTGCCAATCTCCGCAATAAACTGAACTGGGATAATGTACATCCGGATTTTATCAAAACCTGTTGGGGAAGAGGGTATCAAATATGATGCTATTAAAGATAATTCCAAACTATATTTTAATCAACGGCATTGTCATCGGAGGAACGGTTTTCGTGATTTTTCTGGTTTACAGAAAACTGTCCTCTTCATTCCAAAAACGCCTCACGGCATATTTCCTGAAAGCGGCCTGCGTTTCCCTTGTTATCAGCTTAGTGGTGCTGGTGGTGGTACTGGCCATGATGCAGCTTCTGCTTCATTCAGGGATGTGGGATTTTTTTTATGAGCTTGGCTATGGATACCTCATTGTCGCCGAATATCTTCCGTCGGTGCTGGCAGTGGCGTTTCCCATGATATGCTTTGTTGTTTCCTTTTCCGTCAGGGTCAACCGCAGGGTCAGGTATGTGGAGTATCTGTCCCAGGAAATTCAGAAGATTCGGGAGGAGGGCTTTGGAAGGAGCATGGAACTGCAGGGTGACGATGAAATCACCCTGCTGTGCGCCGTCATCAACGAGATGTCCGTCCAGCTCAGGGAAAAGGAGGAAAGGGAAAAAAGGCAGCAACAGAGTAAGAATGAGCTGATTACCAATGTCTCCCATGATCTGCGCAGCCCTCTTACCTCAATCATCGGCTATGTTGAGCTGCTGAAAGAGACGGGGCCTGAAGACCGGCAGTGCTTTGATGAATACATTGAAGTGGTAGAGCGGCGTCTGACGGGGCTTAACGGGTTGATCAACGAACTGTTTGAATATACAAAGCTGAATTCCGCCGATCGGTTTTCTGACATGGAGAAGAGGGATGTGCTGGAACTGCTGCGGCATATCCTTTATGAATATAAAATTCTTATGGAGGCAGAGGGACTGACGCTTTCATGGCAGTTGGGGGCGAAAAGCTATGCCACCTATATCAATACGCAGCAGATGGTACGGGTGTTTCAGAATCTGCTGGACAATGCTCGCAGATATGCCAATCGTTCCGCTCCGGTAACCGTGACAGCACAGGACACGGATCGGCTCCATATCTGTATCACGAATCGGTTGACGGATGCTCACGGCATTGAGCCTGACCGAATCTTTGAGCGCTTCTACTGCGGAGACCGGGCCAGAAGCACTCCCCAAAGCTCCGGGCTTGGGCTTGCCATTGTAAAACGCATCGTGGAACTCCACGGGGGCGAGGTCGGTGCATCGTTACAGGGACAGGAATTGTCCGTCCATCTGTTTCTCAAATAAAAGAAAAAGCGCCATTACCGCCCAAAGTGCGAACAGGGAACACTGATAGGCGCAAAGGATTTGCAGGTAACCGTCATCCAAAAGCAGGAAGACTAATCAAACTATGTAAGCCGCCGGAGTAATATATAAGTATGGACAAGAAAAGTCGAACAACCTATACCATTAAATGAAAGAGAAAAGGAGATGAAGGGCATGGCGAAAAATCAAAAATCTTACACTCCAGAATTTAAACAGCAGATCGTGGATCTGTATAATGACGGAGGAACCTCGTATCCATAACTGGAACGTGAATATGGCGTAAATCGAAGCACTATAAGGGGTTGGGTAAAACAGCTCTCTCCTATCAAGGTATCAGATAATGAGACTTTCACCCTTAAGCAGTATAAGGCTCTCCAGAAAGAAATCCAGCGCCTTAAGATTGCGAACGAAATATTGCACCAAAGGCGGGCAGAAACAAAAAAGCGACCGCAATATTCGCAAAAGAACAACAGCCCAGATTGTGGCTTTTATCCAGAATAACTTGATCTATTACTCTGCGTCACAGCTTTGCAATGCCTTGAAATTCCCAAGAAGCACCTATTACAAGGCTCTGGTTTGTGTACCTTCAAACAGGTGGCAGGAGTATGAAACGTTTGGTCAGAAAGTGAAACAGGCATATGAGGATTCAAAGAAAAGGTATGGAGCTGTCAAAATATGCCATATACTCAATGACAGCGGGACACCCTGCAGTATCAAGCGGATTCAGAGGCATATGGCAGAGTAGGGGTTACGTTCTGTTGTGGTAAGAAAATACAACCACCATGCCAATCATGGCAGTGTCCCAGAGGATAAAGCGAATCTCATAAAACGTGATTTTGGGACGGAAACCATAACCAAAAGTGGTGTACAGATATCACCTACATCCATGTGCAGAAAGACGGTAGGAATGCTGCTGGATATGTGGGTGGAGGAAGAATTAAAGCCCAGCAGTCTAAGTTAATGGTACGGTCATGGCGTATCAAGGGACGGTCAACCGAATCAAGCAGCGCCCTATCAGCAAACGAAAGGTGAAAACCGTCACCGCTGACCATTTACAGGCATATATGGATTATCTCGGCTTCGGCGGGACAAATCGGTACAATCGCAAAGGCACTCAGTAAAGGGTATTTACGATTATTCTCGGCAGTCCTGCAAGGGGCGTTCCAATTTGCGGTATTTCCGAAGCGGTTGATTTCCTTTAATCCTATGCAGTATGTGGTATGGCGGGGCAAGAAAGCGGATTATGACCTGTTCTCAGACGAGGACGGTGATACAGCTTCCGATATGGAGAACTTTACAATCTCATCTATTATGCGGAGGTGCAAGAAAAAGACCGCACCTATTACGAGGTTTACAGCCTATCGAAGGCATATCTAACGGGGCAGTCCCCAAAGATGTGCAGGAGTTTCTCGGACACGCCGATGTAAGTACCACAATGAACATTTACGTTCATGCCACAAGGGAAGCGAAGCGTACTTCCGCAAGGCTGCTGGATAAGGTAGTCGGTGGGGAACAAAAACTTGCCCTTGTTTCGGCTGGTAAGGGCAAAAATAAGGGAAAATACATAAGGTTTGAACATTTGATAGGCGATACGCCTTGAAAATACAGGGTTTATAGAGGATTTGATAGATAAACAAGAATTTAAAGAGAATAGGAAACGGAATAGTAATGAGTTTGATATGAATAGATGTCAGTAGTTTAATAGCGATTATCAAGAATTTAAATACACTTTCTATAATAATTGTACACATAAATTTCTTATTTATGATAAATTATCATCATAATAATATAATGGTGCAGGAGGGCATCTATGAGAGCGATTCATTTAAAAACAGAATATATGAAAAACCCAATCGGAATTGATATTGAAAGACCGTTGTTGTCCTGGAATTGCTGTGGCGGAAAGAAACAGACAGCTTACGAGATTCGGGCGGTATCAGATGGACACGTATTCTGGGAAAGTGGGAAAGTAAAAACAGACAGAATGAATGAGGTTTTTGGCGTGCCTGTGGGCAGCAGGCGGCAGGTTGCATGGAAAGTGCGGCTGTGGGATGAACAGGGTATTGCGGGTGAGTGGAGCGAGGAGGCTCGTTTTGAAATGGGGCTTATAGATCAAAGCCAGTTTGTAGCGAAGTGGATTAATCCTGAACTGAGCGGTAATTATAATGTGCATAAACCGGCAAGTTATCTGCAGACCTCGTTTTTTGTAGAGCAGACAGGAAAGGCAAGGCTTTATATTACCTGCCATGGTTTATATGAAGCTTATATAAATGGAGAGAGAGTTGGAAATTTTGTTCTGGCCCCGGGTACATATACCTATGATAAAAAGCTGGCATACCAGACTTATGATGTGACCGGCCTGATAAAAGAAGGCAGCAATGAAGTTCAGGTTATTTTAGGAGATGGCTGGTATCGGAGCTGTTCCGGTGTTGACGGAGACAGGAATCTTTATGGGGAAGACGTGGCGCTTTATTTTCAGCTGGAAATTGACGGGAAAACAGTGTGTATTTCAGATGAAACCTGGCAGGCTTCCCAATCTGGGCCGATACGTGAAAACGATATGCAGCAGGGTGAGACCGTTGATGCAAGAGTTACAGAGATTCAGGGCTTCCATGAAGTAAAAGTGGAAGATTTTGGTACAGCGAATTTAGTCTGTTCGAATTGTTTCCCTATTGCAGAAATGGAGCGTTTTCCAGGAAAAATATTTCAGACGCCAAATGGAGAGACGGTTGTTGATTATGGACAAAACCTGGCAGGCTATATAGAATTTACAATAAATGCACATGAAGGGGAGCAGATCATTCTGACGCATGGAGAGGCACTGGATGAAAACGGCAATTTTACTGCAGAAAATTTTCAGGACAGGAAAAGACACAAGGAGGGCGGGACAAAGCAGCAGGTAGTTTATACATGTAAAGAAGGAGAAAATCATTATAAATCCAGGTTTACAATTTGGGGGTTCCGTTATGCAAAAGTAGAAACAAATGCTGACCTGTCCTCGGCATCCTTTACTTCTATAGCAGTATATTCACAGATGGAGCAGATTGGAAGTTTTGAATGCTCTGACAAAAATGTGAACCGTCTGGCAGAGAACAGTATCTGGAGCCAGAAATCTAATTTCTGCGATGTGCCGACAGACTGCCCGACCAGAGAACGGGCAGCATGGACCGGAGATATGGGTGTATTTGCAGAGACGGGGATTTATCTTATGGACTGTTATCCGGTAATCCGTAAATGGCTGGGGGAGTGCAGGCTGAATCAGCATGAAGATGGGAAGATTGCGAATATTGCACCGAAGAACAATGTACCAACATTTTTCTCAGGGCTGCTTGCAGGGTCTGTAGGATGGGGTGATGCCTGTATTATCGTACCCTATGTGCTGTATTTAAGATATGGGGATAAACGTATTCTGGAAGAAAATTATGAAATGATGCAGAAATGGTATGCTTTTTTGGAAACCAGGGCAAAGCAGAAACCTGAAGGAGCGGAAGATGCAGCGGCGGAAAATCCGTATGCAGAATTTACAATTGAAACAGGTGTGGATTATGGGGAATGGTGCGAGCCGGATGTAGAGAGTATGCAGGTTATGCAGACACCCCAGGGAAAGATTGCTACTGCGTATTTTGCTTATTCGGGCAGGCTGCTGTCAGAGATTGCAGAAATTTTAGGAAAAAAAGAAGATGCTGGTCATTACAGCAGGACTGCGTTCATGGCAAAAAAAGCATTCCGCCATACTGCTACAGAGCATGGCAGCATTCATTCTGACAGACAGGCGGAATATGTGAGGGCAATTGTTTTTGATCTTTTGACAGATCAGGAAAAGGTGCAGGCAGCAGCGGATTTAAACCGACTGGTAGAAGCGAATGATTATCATTTAAATACCGGATTTTTATCTACGCCGTTTTTATGCCCGGTGCTGGCTGCATACGGCTATGTTAAGACCGCTTACCGCCTGCTTTTGCAGGATACGGTTCCAGGATGGCTGTATGCGGTGAAAAAGGGAGCTACGACCATTTGGGAAAACTGGGACGGTATTAACGAAAAGGGAGAAGTCAAGGCATCCCTCAATCATTATTCTTATGGCGCCATCAGTGGATGGCTGTTTGAGGGTGTATGCGGTATCCGGCTGCGTGAAGGTAAAATAACGATCAGCCCGCAGCCAGACCCGTCACTTACCTATGCAAGGGCAGTCTATCAGTCGCCTTTTGGAGAAATTAAAAGCGGATGGAGTTATGAAGGCAGCCGGATGGTTTATGAAATAGAAATACCTGCCAATACGGAAGCGGAACTGATTCTGCCGGATGGCAGAAAAGAGTTCCTGGATGCCGGAAAGCATCAAATTTATGAATGCTAAAATTTTGTATTTTTTTCCCGGTATTCACTTGGAGAAATACCGGTTTCTTTCTGGAAAGAGGAGGAAAAGTAGCTTCTGGAGCCAAAAGACAGTTCATCACAGATTTCCTGAATACTCATTTTGGTTCCGGAAAGCATCATTTTTGCCTGCCTGATTTTTTCCTGTTTCAAATATTCTGCCACGCTGCAGCCGATTTCTTTTTTGAACTTATGAGAAAAGTAATATTCGGTATATCCTGCCTGTGCGGCCAGCTGTGCAATAGATAATTTTTCACGGATGTGTACCGCGATATAATCACAGATGCTCCTAATTGGGCCGGATATGCTTTTTTTTGTCTTTTCCTGCTGCACGCGCTGTACATAATCTTCCATCATGTTGCGGCATACATTTGACGCTTCCGCAATATTTTTGCTGTCTTCGATCGCCTGTATATAATAGTCATTGAGCGTATAAGCGGCCGAAGGGCTGACGCCGCCCTCAATGGCGGCTCTTGAGCAGAGGGTGAGCAGTATAATCGCAGTTGATTTTGCCTGGCGGAGAGAATCCTTGAATTCGAAGTGAGGGCCGGAGCTTAAACTGGCGGAGCGGGCCAGGGCTGTCAGGTAATCCGGGTTTCCTTCACGCATCATGTTCATCAATTCCTGTTCAGCGAGCCATATGCCAGGATGATCTTTTATGTGTATGCCTTCATGGGAATCAGACGGATTTTTGCCTGCCTTCTCAGAAAAATGGAGGTCATTTGTTGTAATTTTAGTTCCAGTAATACAATAATGAAGCATAACGGCATATTGAAACAGCTGGCTGATCGGAATGACGGGGATCTGATCAAAAAGCCGGAAAATTTTTGTACGTATATTGACGGAGATGTTATGGCGGTCCAGTTCATTTTTGATTGTCTGGTAAGAATTTCTGGCAGAATAAGCAGGCCCTAATGTATGGATGCCGCGCAGGGAATGGTTCTCGTACTCAAATGCTGTGATCCAGATCAGTCCCAGATGATTGTCTATAAATAATGGCTCCCGGATGCCGGCATTTATATGGCAGTGAATGGATTCTTCCAGGCTTAGAAGGATCAATGCGTCATCATCCTTTGCGGAGGCAGTCTGCAGCTTGTCCGGTACGAGGATCAGTTCTGGATCATAACTGTGCAGGGAAAGGTTATAGCTGCATTGGATTAATTGTTGGAAGAAGTTTAGTTTATCTTGTATGTTCATGGTTACCTCTTTATATATCTATTTGCTGCTGTTAGGATCACTGTAGAGAAAATCTTTTAAAAATATTTTATCATTTTTCTGTGCAAAGCGGATGGTACAGCTTTGCAGCAGATCTGGCTGTCTGGCTATTGTGCAGAAAATATATTGGCTTAATGTGGATTTTAATGCAATCCGGTCGCCTTCCGAAGTCTCAAACAGCACTTCGCCCCTGCATTTCTGAACCTGCCTTAAAAAGTTTATGACGTTAATATTTGCTTTTATACGCATAAATTATCCTTCCCATCTTAATATCTGTTGTTTTCAGTTATTGGAATCATATGATGTATGTCTGCACCACCAAATACATTTTAGAGGTGCATATTCAGTATATAGGAAATGCGCAGAAAGGTGTTCTATAATTCGTTTTTATGTTTTCAGATTCTTTTGGTTAATGCAGGAATTTTTTTACATAACAGGCAATCTGCATAGCCAGTTCTTCGGCAGGGATTTGCGTATCTATCATCAGCCAGTAATAAATGATTCCAAAACTCCCATTACTGATAAAAATAAGTTCCTGTAGGGCTGTCTTGTTTGTAGCCGGATTAAAGTGTTTTGGAATCAGCGTCTCTGCAAAAATAGTCTGGATATCTTTTTGCAGGCTGATATCCGTGTTATTGCGCAGCAGGATTCGGAACATATCATGTCCTCTATGATAGATGATTTCAGTTTCTCAAGCTGGTCATAAGGGTCCTTTGATCTATCTACCGCGTATACTTGCAAATCTTGCAGCTGTAATATTAGAAAAATTTGCAGAAAAGAAAGGGACGGAACCTGCGCTGACCCGGTATGAGATTTATAATCTTTCACGGAACAACAATTTTGATTCATCAAAAGCTAGGCGTGAACTGGGTTATACATCACGTTCTTATTGGGAAACCATCCATGATGAAATTGAATGGCTGCGTAAAAACGGAAAAGTATAGTTGAAAAATTACGGGAATTTGATGACGGAGAAAATGCAGAATTTGCCTATGTTCGCGAATGAATGGAAGAAAAAAGGAATAGGCAGACACAATCTTTAAGAAAGATGCTATAATAAAAATATTCCGGTTTTATAATTCGGTGGACAGCAACCATTATTTCATCTGATAATTAGAAGATGAAAGGTCAGGAGGAGAAATATGGCAAAAATATTTGCATCAGTCAGTAAGGAAATCAGTGAGCGGGAAAAGCGTAATATGGAACGGTCCAGAAAGATCGCAGCCCAGGGAATCGTTCTTTTGGAAAATGACGGGACGCTTCCGCTTTGCAGTCATAAGAAGCGGATTGCATTGTTCGGAAACGGAGCACGGCATACGGTTAAAGGCGGTACGGGTTCTGGTGACGTGAACAGCCGCTTTACAGTCAATGTCTGGCAGGGGCTGAAAGAAGCGGGATTTGAGATTACCACAGAAAATTGGCTGGACCGGTATGATAAGACTGTTCAGCAGGAAAGGGAATCGTATTTTGCAGCAATGCGGATGAAAATGGCAGAAAAAGGGCCGGCAGTATTTATGGAGGTTCTGATGAATCCTTTCCATGCATCGGAAACAGTTCCGGTCTTAGACGAAGAAATCAGAGAGCCTGATGCAGAGGCGGCAGTTTATGTGCTTGCACGCAGTTCCGGTGAGGGGCGCGACAGGCGGAATGCACCAGGCGATTATGAACTGACAGCAGATGAAAAGGAAATCATCCAAAAACTGGCACATGCTTATCAAAAATTGATTCTTGTATTAAATACCGGGGGAGTGGCTGACACACAATTTTTCCGGGAGACCAGAGGAATTGGCACAGTTGTATTGATGAGCCAGCCTGGAAATATAGGCGGACATGCGCTTGTGGACGTGCTGACAGGAAAGGTGTCGCCGTCTGGACATCTGACGGCAACATGGGCCAGACATTATCAGGATTATCCGCAGGCAGACAGCTTTAGCTTCCAAAATGGGAATCTGGATGATGAGTATTACAAAGAAGGGATTTATGTAGGATACCGTTATTTTGACACCTTTGGCATATCGCCTGCTTATCCTTTTGGCTATGGAAAATCCTATACAGAGTTTGCAACTGCGGTGGAAGACGTGAAAGCGGATGTACAGGCAGTAAAAGTGACAGTAAAGGTTACAAATACAGGAACTGCTTATTCGGGAAGAGAAGTAGTGCAGGTTTATTATTCCGCACCGGCAGGCAGGCTTGAAAAACCATATCAGGAACTGGCGGCTTTTGCGAAGACAAAAGAGCTTGCGCCTGGAGAAAGCGAGGTACTGACACTCAGTTATCCAACAGCTTCCATGGCTTCCTATGATACGAAACAGGCAGCATTTGTTATGGAAGCGGGCAGTTATTATATCCGGGTTGGAACGCATTCCAGAAACACGCATGTGGCGGCGGCCGTTTGTCTGGATAGGGAAGCAGTGACAGAGATTTTGTCAAACCGGCTGGTGCCGGATTGTGAGATAGAAGAGGTTTCAGCAAAAAATGCGGTGCCTTATACTTATGAAACAGAGCAGAAAGAAAAGGAATCGGCACCGCGGATTTTGCTGCAGGCTGAGGATTTTTCATCCAGGACAGTACAGTATCAAACAAGAGATGTGCGGGCTGCTGCAGCTGAAACGGGCACAGAGGGTGCGGCATGGAAGCTTACAGATGTCATTACGGGAAGAATTACACTGGATGCATTTGTTGGGCAGCTTACAGCAGAAGAGCTGGCATCTTTATGTGTAGGTGCTTCCAGAGGCGGGTTTGGAAATTCCAGCGTGATAGGAGCAGCTTCTGTCAGCTGTCCGGGAGCGGCAGGTGATACGACATCGGAGCTTTTGGAAACACGGGATGTGACCAATATTACATTATCAGACGGCCCCGCCGGGCTTAGGCTTGCAAAATGTTTTATGACGGACAAAGATCAGAACCTGCTGCCTGGCATGGCAGAAATACCGATGCCGGATATGGATCTGCTGACAGCACAAAATCCGAAGCCGCCTGTACCAGAAGATGCGCGTACCTATTACCAGTATTGTACCGCGATTCCCATTGCCGTGCTCCTTGCCCAGACATGGGATATGGAACTGCTGGCGGAGGCAGGCGATATTGTTGGGGAAGAAATGGAGGAATTCGGTGTTACGTTATGGCTGGCGCCCGGCATGAACATTCACAGAAACCCGCTCTGCGGCAGGAATTTTGAATATTTTTCAGAAGATCCCCTCATAGCCGGACTGTGTGCGGCTGCCGAGACGAAAGGAGTGCAGAAACATCCGGGAACAGGAACCACGATCAAGCATTTTGCCTGCAATAATCAGGAAGACAACCGTATGCATACGAATGTGCATGTCAGTGAGCGTGCGCTGCGTGAAATCTATTTAAAAGGATTTGAAATTGCGGTGAAAGAAGCGCAGCCGTTATCTATAATGACTTCCTACAACCTGATCAATGGGATTCATTCAGCAAATAATTATGACCTGCTAACGGCTGTTGCCAGAGAAGAGTGGGGATTTGAAGGGATGATCATGACAGACTGGGGAACGACTGGCAGTATTGACATGGAACCTGGAAAACAGTTCCGTTATGGGCACTCCAATGCAGCAGGATGCGTGTGGGCAGGTAACGACCTGAATATGCCTGGCAGCAAAGAGGATGTGGACGAGATTCTGCGCAGTGTAGGCGCAAAAGAAGGCGAAGTCCGTTATCCGCTTGCAAAAGCGGATCTGGCGGCTTGTGCAAAAAGAGTATTATCCGTTATCATGAAAAGTACAGTTTACAGATAATTACAAAAAAAGAGTGTTTGTGTCTGTTGAAAAGACACAGACACTCTTTTTTTGTAAAATATGACAGAAAGTTTAGGAAGAAAGGCTTGTTTCCGGATAGATCAGCTGCATGAAATGGTTATATTCTTTTTTGAGCAGATGTTCTTCATGTATGCCGATCGCATATAAAAAGGCATAAATATAAGATGATGTGATGGTCTGGTTCATATTCGGAGTATGTATCTTTCCGATGTAATGTTCAGTAAGTGTCATTGCCATATTTGCATATAACATGGCTTCTAAATCCAGATTTTCATGATCTGGAAATCTGGATTTATAATTATCTGCTAAAAAAGTTTTGATCCGCTTGGAGAAGTCAATGGTTTCTGTATGGATCTTCCAAATGGACTGTGTCCAGCCGATGTGTTTCTGTGAAAATCTGAGGATGGCTATATCCATCATTTGCCAGTGTTCTTCAGCAGTAGCTGTTGCGGCATGGATGGCCGGAATCTGTTTTTGGATAAACTGTGTAAATTCCCGATAAAGTTCGTCCTGTATTCGTTCAGCTACTTCATATTTATCATGAAAATGTACATAAAAAGTATATCTGCTGATATAAGCCACGTCAGCGATTTTTTGCACAGTAATATTTTCAAATGGTATCTGCTGGGATATTTCAATAAATGCGTTCAGAATGGTTTTATCCATTCTTTTGTAGGATGCTGTATTTTTGTCCATCAGTTTTCTCCTCGCTTTATTCAGTCAAATTATGCCGTTGTGTTAGTATAGCATACACTATGTAAGGTTGTCAAACATATAAGCAGTAATTAAATGAGACAGAAATTCTGGGACAGTTGTATAATAGTTACAGTTCAGATAGTTCTTTGCATTATACATAAAAGACTGTATGAAACAGGTTCAGCAGGATTAAAGATCCCGGTACGAAAGGAGAAATTGAACATGCAGTATGAAAAATTATTTCGTGCACAATCAGTCTGGAAATCTATTTTTTCACTGGCAGTTCCTTCTGTCATCGTTATTCTTGTCATGATCTTATATAATATGACAGACATGTTTTTTGTAGGCCAGCTTGGAGATATCAGGCAGGTGGCAGCCGTATCCGTGGTCAGTCCGCTGTTTTCCCTGTCAGCGGCAGTCGCAACGATGCTTGGGAGCGGCGGTACTGCATTGATTGCAAAAGCGCTTGGGAGTAATGATAAAAAGCAGGCAAAAATTTATGCCAGCCTCTGCTTTTGGGGAGCGGCTGGATTTGGCATCCTGATTGCCATAGGATTGCTGCTGACAAGAAAAACGATATTGCCTGTATTGGGTGCATCCGATGAAGTCCTGCAATTTGCAGAAGCATATATGGGGATTTGCGCTATGGGCGTTCCGCTTATGCTGGCTTCTACTACACTTGGGAGCATTATTCGAGCAGAAGGGGCAGTAAAAGAAGGGATGGCTGGAAATATGGCGGCCACACTTTTAAATATGGTTTTAGATCCGCTGTTTATTCTGGTTATGGATTTAGGAGTTGCCGGTGCAGCAGCGGCGACAGTGCTTGGCAATCTTGCGGGCACGCTGTATTATATTTATTATATAAGAAAAAAGGCAGCTGTACTTAATATCAGTATCCCTTTGGCTGTTCAGTCTCCAGGCGCCCTGCTTGATATTCTTGCATTAGGGCTGCCAAACGCGCTCAGCAGTATTTTGTCCGGTTTTGCGTCCACGTTTTCTAATCGTCTGCTGGGAAATCATGGAACGGATGCGATAGCGGCTATGGCTGCGGCAGGCAAAATGGCTATGCTGATTTCAATGATACAGATGGGAATCTGTATGGGAATACAGCCGCTGCTGGCATACAATTATGGTGCTAGAGATCTTCCACGGCTTAAGGAGATTCTGCAAAAGGCTGCGCTTCTGACAGCTGGCCTGGGTGTATTCACGGGGGCAGCCTGTTATTTCGGACGCGGCATAGTGATTGGAATGTTTCTGAAAGAAGCATTGGCTGCGGAAATGGGGGAGCAGATGGTTGTTTATCTTGTGCTTGGAAGCCCGGTAATTGGTATTTATTATCTGGGTACGAATTTTTTGCAGGCATCTGGGAATGCAGTGCTGGCAACAGTTATGTCTGTGTTAAGGCAGGGGGTGCTTCTAATACCGTTTTTGTATCTGTTTCACCGTTTTTGGGGACTGGGAGGGATTGCAGCTGCGTATACAGCGGCAGACCTGGCTGCTGCTGTGATTGCATCTTTGTTCCTGCTGAAGCAGTATCGGAGGCTGTCTGCTGATACAGAAAAAAATATGCAAAATTATGAATAATTTGCGAAAAGTTCATGAATAATTGAACATAATACATAAATATGAAAAAAGGATAACCTTCTTTCTGTGTATAATTGTTTTAACAAGTAATTAAGATAAGAAATTATATTTTACACAAAGGAGGTTTTTATGATGTCCCAAAATAATTTGAGTCAGAATGGAAACGGTGATATACAGTACCGCCGTGCAAAATTCTGGCAGATCATCCTTGTTTCCATGAATTCACTTATCGGAATGAGTTTTTATTCCCTAATCGGCCTGGCGAACTATAGTGCGAATATTGGCTATGGGATTGCAACCGTGGCAGTAGGCAGTATACTGACGTTTACCCGTGTGTTTGATGCAGTTACAGATCCGCTGCTTGCGTTTGTTTATGACAAGGTCAATACCCGCTTTGGAAAGGTGCGTATTTTACTGGCAGGCGGCTGGCTGATTATGGTTTTTTCCGTGCTGATGATGTATAGCTGGGTTTCCGGCAAAGGGCATGGTGCGTTCGTGTTTATACTGCTTTACGTTATTTATGTCATTGGCTATACGTTATTTAATATGACTGGACAGACACTGTATGCGCTGATGACCAATGATCCGAAGCAGCGGCCTATGGTGGGTGTATGCAGTACGATTTTTAATTATGTGGTTCCAATTGCGCTGAATCTTATATTTTATACGAAGCTGATGCCTAAATACGGGGGTTTCAATCAGGGGTTTCTGACTGCGGCATGCTGGATCTGCACTGGCATTTCTGCGGTAGGGATTGTGATGACCTGCATTGGCATTTCGGAATTTGATAAGCCGGAAAATTTTATGGGTACTACTGTAAAAAGGGAAAAACTGAAAATCAAAGACATGCTGGATGTGTTGAAAAACAACCGTCCGCTGCAGTGTTATATTGCTTCTGGGGCTTCAGATAAAATTGCACAGCAGGTGGCAAGCCAGTCTATTATCTCTACGATGATGGGAGGGATTATCATTGGCGACATGTCTATTTCTACAAAACTGATGACGATTGGCATTATTCCATCCATTTTATTTGCTTTTATTGGCGCTAAATATGCCGGAAAACATGGAAATAAGAAAACAATTGTTACATGGACCTATATGTGTATTTATGTAACGGTTGCAACGATCCTGTTTTTTGTATTCCTCCACATGGGCGGAAATACACACAGCGTTGCGACTGTCATGCCGCTGATGATTATATACGTTATCCTTACATTGCTGACGAATGGAACGAAGATGTGCGTCACTACGGGGAATACTGCATTTATGGCTGATATCATAGACTATGAGTTAGACCGCGGCGGTAAATACATCCCAGCAGTGGTATCCGGCGTTTACAGCCTGATTGACAAGATGGTATCCTCAGTTAGTGCGTTGATTGCAACCAGTGCAGTTGCGCTGATCGGCTACACGGAGACAATGCCGCAGCCTACGGATACGCTGACGGGCGGTATTTTCTGGATGACAATGGCGCTCATGTATGGACTTCCGTTGATTGGCTGGGTGATTACGCTGATTGCAATGCGCACCTGTAACCTGGAAAAGGAAGAGATGGCAGAGGTGCAGAAACGGATTGCAGAAAAAAAAGCAGCCGCAATGCAGAGTCAGTAATTGCAGGAGAAGGGAAATAAAAATACGCAGCCATGCATGGGACGGGAAATGCCTGGTTGCGTATTTTTTCTTTATTCTATAGGAAAGCTCTTATCGCACTGCGGCGGGTATGAAATCTGTCGCAAAGCGACCCGCCGCAGCAAAGTGTCCAAGTCCCTCATGAGTGCGGAGTAGAGGAGCTGAAGTGGGCTTGCCACTTTGTTCTAGTCTTTAACGCTTCCTATTGTTTGCGGAAGCTGCCAAGGAAAGATAAGCTTTCTTTCGGGTATCTGGTTTGTGTGGTACGGTCTACAGCGATCAGTCCGAATGTCATGGAATATCCTTTCTGCCATTCGAAATTATCTAAAAGGCTCCAGTGGAAATATCCTTTTACTGGTATCCCATCGCGGATGCAGTCCTGCACGCCGGCAAGCGCCTGTTCGATAAAAGCGGTACGTTTTTGGTCATCCCCTGTGGCAATTCCGTTTTCCGTAACCATCAGGGTTCCTTTAAATTCTTCATAGACCTTTCGTATGACATGGGCAAGCGCCTGCGGGTAGACTTCATAATTCATCTGTGTCAGCTCTGCATGATCCGGTGCAGGAAGGATGCCGTCCGGGCCGACCAGAGAACGGGTATAGTTCTGAACGCCGAGGAAATCATCTTCCTGAATATAAGGAAGGTAATGGGTAAATTCATCGTCCCATTCTTTTTTGGCATGGGCTTCTCCGCCGTTTACTGCCTGAATATCATGAAGGCTTAAGCTCAGCCCTACCTGAATGTCAGGATAAAGTTCTCTGATGACAGCCCGTGCGGCTTCATGTGCCCTGCATATGATGCAGTCCCCCTGCGGCGTGCGCATAGATGTAAAGTTTTCTGCTTTTTCCACCCCGAACACTTTCAGGTTCTCTTTTTTTGCGGCTTCCTGTCCTTCCATCATTTTTTCAAGGTTAATGCCGACCTGGACAGTTCCATCGCTGTTTTTGTCATCTGCATGTCCGGCGGAAGCGGTCCCTGCGTCATATTTTTGCTGTTTTGCAGCCTGTGCCATCATCTGCTGTGTATAGCGTTTTGCAATGGCCGCTACCTGGATGCCCATATTGGCTTCGTTAATCGTGCATACATAATGCAGTTCACTTCCAAGCTTCCCGATGATATAGCGGACATAACGGGCAAAATATTCGATCGTGGATTCTGCCTCCCAGCCGCCTTTTCCGATCAGCCATTTCGGGCTGGAAAAGTGATGCAGCGTTACAACCGGTTCTAAGCCATGTTCTTTGCAGCAGCGGATGACATCCAGATAGTGCGTAGCCTGTGAATCGTCAAAATGCCCCTCTTCTGGTTCAATGCGTGCCCATTCGATGGAGAAGCGGTACGCATTCAGTCCGGCTCCAGCCATAAGCTGGATATCTTCCTGATAGCGGTTGTAATGGTCAACGGCGTCGTAAGACGGTTCGGTGTAGCTGGTATGTTCCATATGCTCCATTGCCCAGCAGTCGCTGTTTGTATTGTTTCCTTCTACCTGATGTGCTGCGGTGGCAGCGCCCAGAAGGAAATCAGGTGAAAATTTGTCCATAATGGTTCTTCCTCCTTATGTTCCTTATGATTGATCAAAGACATTGTATCATATGCGGATGATTTTGATGTTCGCAGAATCGTGTTTCTGTTTATGGATTTATTTTCTGCTTTTCACGAATGAAAGGAAATATTATGGAAAATACGAACATGGGATTTTTGATGTAATGGTAAAATATAGTGTAAAATAAGGCAGAAAGGGGCAGATTTATGAGACAGGCCATAGAATTAAATGAGAACTGGATATTTGTAAAACATGCAGAAAATGTGACAGAAGCAGCTACAGTGCAGGGAGAAGAAATATCGCTTCCGCATACATGGAATGCTGTAGACGGACAGGACGGGGGAAACGATTATTACAGAGGAACCTGCTGGTACCGACGAATGCTGGAAAGCCCGCAGTTAAATGCAGGGCAGAAAGTGTATCTGGAATTTGATGGTGCGGCTATGACGGCGGACGTGTATTTGAATGGAGAAAAGCTTGCACGTCATGAGGGAGGATATTCCAGATTCCGTGTGAATGTAACGGAAAAATTAAGAACGGGGACAAACGAACTGGCAGTTTCTGTGGATAATGCAGACAATGACCATGTATATCCACAGAAAGCGGACTTCACTTTTTACGGAGGGCTTTACCGCATGGTGCGGCTGGTGATTGTTCCAGAAGTTCATTTTTCCATGGATTATTACGGAGGAGACGGGATCCGGGTAACACCGGAAGTTACGCTTGCGGATGGAAACAGGGAACATGCACAGGCAAAAATAACTGTGGAAATCTGGGCGGACGGCGGCGCGGAGAGGGTTACAGTGACCGCAGCAGACCAGACCAAGCAGGCTGCGGTTGCAGACGGCTATGCAAAAGCAGAGTTTGAACTGTCGGATGTGCATTTATGGGACGGCGTGGAGGATCCTTATCTGTATACGGCAAAGGCAGAACTTGCAAGCGGGGATGTAGTAGAGACACGCTTTGGATGCAGGTGTTTCCATGTGGATCCGCAGAAAGGATTTTTCTTAAACGGGCGTGCTTATCCCCTGCGCGGCGTCAGCCGCCATCAGGATCGTGCAGGAGTCGGAAATGCTCTGACATCTGCAATGCACCAGGAGGATATGGAGATTATAAAGGAAATCGGCGCGAATACTCTCCGTTTGGCGCATTACCAGCATGCACAGGAATTTTATGATCTGTGTGATGAAAACGGATTGATCGTATGGGCGGAAATTCCATATATTACGCTGCATATGCCAAACGGGAGGGAAAATACATTAAGCCAGATGCAGGAGCTGGTGGTACAAAACTATAACCATCCGTCTATTGTCTGCTGGGGGCTTTCCAATGAGATTACAGCAAGCGGCGGGGTGACAGAGGATCTGCTGGAGAACCACCGACTGCTGAATGACCTTTGTCACAGGCTGGATGCATCCAGATTTACAACAATGGCTGATGTGTTTATGTTAGAGATGGACAGCCCGGTTCTTGAAATACCTGATGTGAACAGCTATAACCTGTATTTTGGATGGTATCTGGGAGAACTGGAGCAAAACGATGCATTTTTTGACGAATACCACGCGAAATATCCAGACCGCTGTATTGGATTCTCGGAGTATGGGGCAGACGCCAATCCCCAGTATCAGAGTGCAGAGCCGGATAAAGGGGATTATACGGAGAGCTATCAGGCGGTATTTCATGAACACATATTGCAGATGATTGAAAAGAGGCCGTGGCTGTGGGCAACCCATGTCTGGAACCTGTTTGATTTTGCCGCAGATGGAAGGGACGAGGGCGGCAAGAACGGACAGAATCAGAAAGGCCTGGTTACGATGGACCGGAAATTGAAAAAAGATGCATTTTATCTGTATAAAGCATACTGGAACCGGAAAGAACCTTTTGTACATTTATGCGGGAGGCGTTATACAGACCGTACAGAAGCAGAGACGGAAGTGAAAATGTACTCCAACCAGCCGGAAGTTACACTGTTTGTAGACGGTAAAAAAAGAGAAACAATGCAGGGAAGCCATGTATTCCGTTTTAAAGTTCCGATTTCTGGTACACATCGGATCGAAGCGCAGACTGGTGTATGCAGGGATTTTATCACAGTGCGAAAAGCAGAAGAAAAAAATATGGACTATGTATTCGGCCAGGCTGACGGTGTGGTCAACTGGTTTGACAAGGATGATTTTAAACCGGGGTATTTTTCCATCCAGGATACGATGGGGGCGCTGCAGAGCCATCCGCAGGCCGGGGCGCTAATCGGAAAGCTGACGGAAAGCGCATCTGCGGCAAGAGGAGATGTGGCTCAAAGCGTAAAAGATAATCCGAACCTCCAGAAGATGATGATGGGGATGACATTGGAAGGGATGCTGAAACAGGTCCGTGATATGGTGACGCCGGAACAGGTAAAGGCATTAAATGATGCATTACAGCAGATTAAAAAACCGGAACAGACGAAATAGATTACAAAGGGAGGAGTGGCTATGCCGATACGGGCGGTACAGCAGATCATGCTGGGGACAGTAACAGCAAAAGAACGGCAGGTAGCAGAAACGCTGTCTGCGATCAAACAGGCAGGATATGACGGGATAGAATTAAATGGATTTATGATCCGTCCAACATCCTTTATGGTCCGCATGATGACAAAAATGGCCGGGATGCCGGTAGGAAAGGGAGGCGGGCTGGACTGGAAAGGACTGGTAAAGGAGTCAGGGCTTTGTGTGGTCAGCGTGCATGAGGATCTTGGTTCTATAAAAAGAGATCCAGCCGCAGTCATAAAGGAGGCAGAAGAATTCGGGACACAATATGTAGTCATTACAGGAATGTACCGTTTTGATTATTCTGATGCATCTGCAGTCGGGATGCTTATTAAGGACCTGAATGAGGCAGGAAAAAAGTTAAAGAATGGAGGAATCAGTCTTTTGTATCATAATCATAACTGTGAATTCCGTAAAGTCGGGAAAGGAAAAACAGCATATCAGATGCTGCTGGAAGAGACTGATCCGGAATTTGTAAATTTTGAATTTGATTCCTACTGGCCGACAGAAGCAGGGGCAGATGCGTTGGCATGGATGCACCGGCTTGGGAAACGGATGAAGCTGTATCATATTAATGACAGGGGCAGCCGCGTATCAGGAGCGTCCATGACTCCGATTTTACAGTCAGACAGTATGGAGCTGGGGTATGGGAATATGGATCTGGTTTCTATGACAGAACAGGCAAAGGAGGCTGGCGTGGATGCGGTTATCTTAGAGAGCCATAAAAACTGGGCGGAGAAATCTCCAGTCCGATCTATACAGCTTTCTGCAGAATTTATGAAGAAGTATGTATGATGGCAGGATGAAAGGAGAAAAAATGAAAAAACAGGCTTTGAATCCCTTTCTGGCCGGTTATGAATATATACCGGATGCAGAACCTTATGTATTTGGAGACAGGCTGTATATTTATGGCAGCCATGACAGGTTTGACGGAGACGACTTCTGCCTGAATGATTACGTCTGCTGGTCAGCTCCGGTGGATGATCTGGGAATCTGGGAAAAAGAAGGCGTTATTTATTGTGCAAAACAGGATCCTTTGAATGCAGACGGAACACAGCATCTGTTTGCGCCGGATGTGCAGACTGGACTGGACGGCAGGTATTATCTGTTTTACTGCCTCAGCCGTTCTTCAACGGTATCAGTAGCAGTCTGTGATACGCCGGCAGGAAAATATCAGTTTTACGGGCATCTTCATTTTCCCGATGGGACTTTATATGGGAAAAGGCCGGGAGATGTTTTTAACTTTGATCCTGGTGTGCTTCGGGATGACGATGGAAAACTGTATCTGTATACAGGGATTTCTTATACAAAAGATTCCGCTGTGCGCAGATTTATGGAAGGAAAAATGCACATTGACGGTTCCTATTGTGTGGAATTGGAAGAAGATATGCTGACCGTGCATAGTGAGCCTGTCGTGTCTGTCCCTGGAGAAGTGCTGGCAGAAGGAACAGAGTTTGCGGGCCATGGCTTTTTTGAAGCAAGCAGCCCGCGTAAGATTAACGGACGGTATTATATGGTATATTCGTCTGTCAAAAGCCATGACCTGTGTTATGCGGTTAGTGAATCTCCGAAAGAAGGATTCCGCTTTGGCGGCGTAATTGTGAGCATTGGAGATATTGGGCTTGTGGAAGAGAGCCAGGCTGTCAATTATTTGAGCAATACTCATGGAGGCCTGGTTCAGGCTGCAGGACAATGGTATATTTTTTATCACCGCCATACAAACGGGCACCGTAATTCCAGGCAGATGTGTGCAGAACCTGTTACGATTACAGATGATGGCAGGATTGTCCAGACAGAGGTTACCAGCTGCGGCTTAAATGGCGGCCCTCTGCGTGGAAATGGAAGGTACGAAGCCAGGATCGCCTGCAATCTGTCGAGTGCGGAGGGGACGTATACCTATCAGAAAGAGAAAATGCCAGAGAAAGAAAAGCATCCGTATTTTACACAGGATGGCGCAGACCGGGAGAACCATTCCAATCAGCACATCGCGAATATGAGAGACGGGGCATGGGCTGGTTTTAAATATTTTGATATTCGCACATGCCGGCGGATCGGGGTTTTTGTGCGGGGAAGCGCAAGAGGAAAGATGCTTGTACAGCGCTTAAGAGACGGAGAAGTTCTGGGAACTATCCAGATCCAGCCATCGGCTGACTGGCAGGAGTTTTCAGGAGAAGTTCATATAGATCCTGGTATCCATGCACTTTATTTTACTTATCATGGGACAGGAAGCATGGACTGGCTGTGGTTTGAACTACACGAAACAATGAATCTGGTATAAATGGAGGAGCAGAATATGGATTTTCAAAGTGTAAAAGGAAAAGTGGCTGTTGTAACAGGGGCAAGCAGGGGTATTGGAGAAGCGATTGCCAGATTATATGGAGCATCCGGTATGAAAGTTGTCTGTGCGGCAAGGAGCAGGGATCAGGGGCAGGCTGTTGCGGATGATATTTGCAGGAAAGGCGGGGACGCTGTGTTTATCCAGACCGACTGCAGTGATGCTGTGCAGGTGAGAGCATTAATGGATGGAGCGGTAGCGCAGTTTGGCTGTCTGGATGGTGTGGTTAGTAATGCCGGGATCGGACAGGGAGGCAGCCCGTTGCATGAATATGAGACAGAGGATTATGACAAGATATTTGATTTGAACAGCAAAGGGGTTTTTGCAGGTATGAAATATGGTGCGCAGGCAATTTTAAAATCGCACAGCAAAGGAGGATTCCTGATCAATGTGGCTTCTATTGCGGGGCTGATGCCTCAGCGGGGGCAGGCGCTTTATACCGCAACAAAATTTGGAGTAGTTGGCATGACGCGTGTGGCAGCTTTGGATTATGCCCAGTATGGAATCACGGTAAATGCAATCTGTCCGGGATATACGAAGACAAGTATTTTTGGTGATGCACCGCAGCAGGCGATGGAGTTTTTTGCACAGGACTGTCCGGCAGGGCGTATGGGGGATCCTGAGGAATGTGCTTATCTGGCACTTTTTCTGGCCAGTGACTTGGCACGTTATATTACAGGTGCAGCAATTCCGGTGGATGGTGCGCTTTCAGCAGGCAGTAAGAATGTGATAAGTTGGAAACATCCGGAAATTTTGGAAGAAAAAAGTAATAATTCTGTGAATTAAGGGAGTATTTTAAATGCGTAATTGTTATGCAGCAGTAGCTATTGGCGCATCTGGCGGTCGTCATATATTTGGCGTCCGGAAAATGGAAAGATGTTTCTGGAAGAAGTCTATCGTTTTGAAAACGGAATGAATAACTTTTCGGAGACTTGAGGAGTAATTAAAGTACATTAAAGAGATTCCACCCAGGATGGCTAAGACGGAAGAAAAAGAGCGCAAAAAGCTAGACGTAGTTGGTCCTATGTTCTTGATGTTGCAGCATTGCGATGCCATAGAGATGGCAGTATCACATTTTAGCAGAACGGTGTCTGCCGTCTTCTTATTTATGGTCTTCTTTCTTATGTTTATTAGAGCGTTCCGCAGAAATTCTTGTGTCTTATTCTTTGCTCCATCCCATACTGCTACGCGATGGTATATTGAAGCCTTGGATTGTTTTTTGGGTAAATGTGTACTGTCCTTCCGAATTTTGTGGTGGAACAGGGACGCTCGTAGAAACAGAGCCACTTATGGATAATGGCATTTATTGAATCGGAAGCCGCATACATGTGCAGGTGGAACCGAAAAAGTAACATTCTCTGTGGGAATCCTATCCCTAGCAGCAGTAAGGCTACAAATAATGCCGTTTGCAGGAGCAGCTGCGTACCTCATTTTCCATACAGATGAAGAGTCTTAATTTTAAGGCCTGAAGTTCCAGAATGGAAATCAGTTTTGACGTAATTATGGAAGAATCACGTGGCATTTTTTCGCCTTTCTTTTTACATTTTGGAGTTTTCTTCATTTTAGGGAAGTGGCTATGCGGGGAAATGTTATCCGAACTGTCTTTTCACATACGGGAAAAGAAATCGTAAAAGATGCCGATGACAAGTGTATCACTAAAGCAAAGACCGCCGGAGTAATAACTTTCAATTTGAGAGCTGGCAAGCAGGAGTGCTGCATAAAGGAAGCCTTAACTCATGCTCGAAAATGGAATAACAGTGCCGCATGATGCTGTCAGTCAGGGACAGGTCAAGATAACAGAACTAGATGATAAGTTCCTGATTGATTTAGAAGGTGAAAAAGGATCCGGGTAAAGCTTGCAGTGACAGATCTGGTTCATGATGAATATAAATTAAATCTGTACAGAGATGCTTTTCAATATCTGGACTGCACGCTGCCAGCTGGGAAAAGAAATGTGCATATACATTGGGATGGAAATCATATAGCAGTAAATGATGAGAATAAATGACAGGAGAGGCATATGGAAAATTATTATCTTGCAATTGACATTGGAGCTTCCAGCGGCAGGCACATATTGGGGCATGTCCGGGATGGACAGATTATATTGGAGGAAATATATCGGTTTGAGAATAAGCAGATCTGGCGGGACGGGCATGACTGCTGGGACTTGGAGCATTTGTGGAATAGTATTCTGGCTGGAATGAAAAAATGCACCCAGGAAGGGAAAATTCCATACAGCATAGGCATTGACACATGGGCAGTGGATTTTGTGCTGTTGGATAAAAATGGCAGGCTGACTGGCAATGCTGTAGCATACCGGGATAAGCGTACCGATGGAATGGATGAAATTGTGGAGTGCAAAATTTCTGCCCATGATCTGTATACACGCACTGGCATACAGAAACAGAGCTTTAACACGATCTATCAAATCATGGCTTTGAAAAGGGAACATCCGCAGCAGCTGGACAGTGCAGAATCCCTATTAATGATTCCGGATTATCTGCATTATCTGCTTACTGGGGTGAAAATGCAGGAATATACGAATGCAACCAGTACGGGCATGGTTAATGTGCATACGAATCAGTGGGACCATGAACTAATCCGAATGCTTGGATTCCCGGAAAAACTGTTTGGACCTTTGTCTATGCCCGGGACAACGGTGGGAGAACTTCTGCCTGAGATTCGGGATGAAGTGGGCTTTCATTCTAAGGTGGTTCTGCCAGCAACACACGATACGGGTTCTGCATTTCTGGCAGTTCCTGCGCAGAATGAGGCATCCATATATCTTTCCAGCGGCACATGGTCACTGATCGGGGTGGAAAATAAGGCACCGGTAACGACAGAATCTTCACGTAAACAAAACTTTACGAATGAAGGCGGGGCATGGCTCCGCTACCGCTATCTGAAAAATATTATGGGTCTGTGGATGATACAGTCTGTGCGGCGGGAATTAAGCGGTGAAGTTTATGTGGCCGGGCGTGAAAGCAGGCATGCATCCGGCAGGCATTGGGGATTTGCAGAGTTATCTAGTGAAGCCGCGGGAGCACAGGCATTTACTTCTGTCGTGGATGTGAATGACCAGCGTTTTCTGGCTCCGCAAAGCATGATTGACACCATAAAAGAATACTGCAGGGAGAGTGGACAGGAAGTGCCGGAAACGGTCGGACAGATTATGCAGTGCATTTATTTAAGCCTTGCTAAAAGCTATCAGGAAGCAATCCAGAGTTTGTCCGGCCTGACAGGAAAGAAGTATGCGTGCATCCATATTGTAGGCGGTGGCTGTCAGGACCAGTATTTAAATGAAATGACCGCAAGAGCCAGCGGGTTGCCGGTCTATGCAGGCCCGGTGGAAGGGACGGCCATCGGTAATCAGGCTGTCCAGATGATTGCTGCAGGGGAATTTGTTTCCCTGTCAGAGGCAAGGGAAGCAATAAGAAAAAGTTTTGATATTAAGGAGGTTCAGTAAATGGGTTATCAGGAAGCAAAAGCAAAATATGAGAGTCTTGGCGTGGATATTGACGCGGCAATCAGCAAATTGAAGACAGTACCGGTATCGCTGCACTGCTGGCAGGGGGACGACGTGCGGGGATTTGACCAGAAAGCGGATGGGCCCCTGACGGGAGGCATCCAGACGACAGGCAATTATCCGGGGCGGGCACGCACACCAGAGGAATTAATGGCGGATATTGACAAAGTATTAAGCCTGTGTCCAGGGACAAAAAAGATTAATATCCATGCCAGTTATGCTATTTTTGATGACAGCAATGGAGGATGGGTGGACAGGGATCAGATTGAGCCGAAACATTTTAAGAAATGGGTGGAATTCTGCAAAGAGAGGAATCTTGGATGTGATTTTAACCCGACATTCTTTTCACATCCGAAATGCGATCCCCTGACGCTGTCTTCCCCGAATGGGGAAACACGGAAATTCTGGATTGACCATGGAAAAGCGTGCATCCGCATTTCCCAATATCTGGCAGAGGAATTGGGGCAGGCATGTGTAATGAATATCTGGACAGGGGATGGTTATAAGGACATTCCGTCAGACAGGAAAGGGCCGCGTGAACGCTATAAGGATTCCATTGACCAGATCCTGTCAGAAAGTTATGATTTTCGTCTTGTGAAGCCATGCATAGAGTCTAAGGTATTCGGTATTGGCGTGGAAGCTTATACAGTGGGAAGTTCTGAATTTTCACTGGCCTATGCTGCCATGAATAAGGATAAGTGTATACCGTTGATGGATAACGGCCATTACCATCCTACGGAAGTGGTTTCCGATAAGATTCCGGCACTGCTGGCTTTCTTCCCGGAAATCGCACTGCATGTTACCCGAGGGGTCCGGTGGGATTCTGACCATGTTGTCCTGTTTGATGATGAAACGAAAGAAATCTGCAAGGAAATTGTCCGCTGCGGTGGTCTGGACGGATCTGTTAACATTGCGCTGGATTATTTTGATGCATCCATCAACCGGATTTCAGCCTGGACTGTGGGCCTGCGCAATGTGCAGAAAGCGCTTCTGCTTGCGCTGGTTACTCCAAATGAAAAACTGAAAGGGCTTCAGGATGAAAGTAATTTTACAGATCTAATGGTACACCAGGAAGAGTTAAAAACAATGCCGTTCGGCGATATCTGGGATGAATACTGCCGTCAGTGCGGTGTGCCTGCAGACGGGGAATGGCTTGGAAAAGTGCAGGCTTATGAACAGGAAGTCCTGGGCCTGAGATAGCCGTATTCCTGATTTATACTGACGGACACTGAAATTTGCCAAATAACGCCGGCTCATGAGCGTCGTTATCATGAACAATATGGTAAACTTTATCGCTCGTGAGTATACCTGCAGACGATTTGTCATCCGGCCGAAAATCTTTGAGATATTTATACACACAGGCGGAGAGTTTTCAGATACATCAGCATTTACGGGTATATATGGGTAGTAAATCATAGTGCCTGCGGGTATAGAAAAGAATTTGGAGGGTCAGTCATGAAATCAGTCAATATTGTTCTTAATTCAATAGAAAAAGCGAACAATTTTGTTCGTGACATGGGCAGCATTGAGGGGAATGCAGTCATATCTTTTGGCCGTTATTATATTAATGCAAAATCACTTTTGGGAGTATTTTCACTGGATTTGACAAAACCGTTAGAGCTGGAGAGCGGGAACTGGAAAGAGGAATATGATGTATTGGTTCATAAATATATGACAGATTGTAAAGAAAGGAAATAAAAATGAGTATCTTGGACGTAAAATTTGTACAGGGATTTATCCGTATGTGTGATGATGGATGGAAACAGGGATGGCATGAGAGGAATGGCGGTAACTTGTCTTACCGTATGAAACCAGAAGAAGTGGAAGAAGTTAAGCAGTTTTTCAGCCAGCCGGGTGAATGGCGTGAAATCGGAACCAGTGTGCCGCAGCTTGCAGGGGAATATTTTATGGTAACAGGAAGCGGCAAGTATTTCCGTAATGTCATCTTAGACCCGCAGGACAGTGCCTGTATCATTGAGCTGGATGAAAAAGGCGAAAATTACCGCATCTGCTGGGGGATGGTGAATGGCGGGAGGCCGACCAGTGAACTGCCGAGCCATCTGATGAATCATGAGGTAAAAAAGGCTGCCTCAGGCGGTGCCCACAGAGTTATTTATCATGCGCACACAACGAATGTGATAGCTCTTACCTTTGTGCTTCCACTGAAAGACGAGGTATTTACAAGGGAACTGTGGGAAATGGCTACGGAATGCCCGGTCGTATTCCCGTCCGGTATCGGTGTTGTGGGATGGATGGTGCCAGGCGGACGCGATATTGCCGTGGCAACAAGCGAACTGATGAAGCAGTACGATGTAGCGGTCTGGGCGCATCATGGCATGTTTTGTTCAGGTGAGGATTTTGACCTGACGTTCGGGCTGATGCATACAGTGGAAAAATCTGCGGAAATTCTTGTAAAGATGCTGTCCATGCGTCCGGATAAACTGCAGACGATCAGCCCGCAGAATTTCAGGGATCTTGCGAAAGATTTTAAAGTGACGCTGCCAGATAAATTCTTATATGAAAAATAGTATTGCATAAAATAAAGGAGGAAAAGAATTATAGTTAACCGTTTTGTACTAAATGGAATATCCTATCATGGGAAGGGTGCAATCCAGGAAATCCCGGGAATCATTAAAGGGAAAGGGCTGAAAAAAGCATTTATTGCGTCAGACCCTGATCTGGTAAAATTTGGCGTTACAAAAAGGGTTACGGATCTGTTAGATGAAAACGGGCAGGCATATGAAGTGTATTCAGACATTAAGCCAAACCCGACGATTGAAAATGTAAAGTCAGGTGTGGAGGCCTATAAGCAGTCCGGTGCGGATTATATGATCACGATAGGCGGCGGTTCTTCGATGGATACCAAGGCCATCGACATTATTATCAACAACCCGGAATTTGCGGATGTGCGTTCTTTGGAGGGTGTGGCGCCGACAAAAAAACATACCGTGTTTACAATTGCGGTGCCGACCACAGCGGGAACGGCAGCGGAGGCAACAATCAATTATGTCATTACGGATGTGGAAAAGAAACGGAAATTCGTATGCGTGGATACAAATGACATTCCGGACATTGGTGTTAGTATATAAGTGTGGACAGGAAAAGTCGAAGCTATCATTAAGGTTTTAAAACAACTGATTCAACATCAGGGATATCATTTATAAAGTTGTAAAGTGGTGAATTGTTAATAAATGCACTTTTATTTGTCGGTTTTCACTTTTCGTCATCATAATGTATCACCTCAAGGATTAATCTACACAGATATTTTCTTATATGCAAATCTTTTTGGCAAGAGGTTTGTCAACAGCTTGATCGTGTCGCAAAGCTCCAGGTATTGGAAATGGTGGAATGTTATCTTTGGCATTGAAGTAAAGGTACGGGCGATAGATATTTGATTACTGGCAGAGGGACGGGGACTTTGCAGCGATGATACTGTTCTTGACAATGATACTTTCGGACAAAAGCTGGCCCGGTCTGAAAAGATTGCAATTCCTACGGAAAACCTGTTAGATACAGTTTTTCCGCATGTTATGGCAAATGGCGCTGTTCCCCGGCAGCCGCCTCCAGGATTTAGAAAAGGAACATAATGGACAATCAAAGGGTAATATAGTGAAGAAAGGAAAGTCGAGGAATTTAGGATGAACCGGGCAGAATTAGAAAAATTCAAAAAGGTGGATGTCCGCACAGTAGATGTTTCCGCTTTAGAAGATATAGAGAAAATAGAGATTGACAGTTCACTTTCAGTCAGGGAGAGATGGGTGGATTTTGCGGAGAAGATTAAGAATCCGTTTTGCTTTATCTGTAACGGCATGGTTGTAAAGGTTTCCTACTCCGAAGCAAAAGAGAGCCTTGAAAACAAACTGGTTCAGCTATGCTTGAGTATGGAAGGACAGGGTTTGTGTTAGGGCTTTCTATGGACATCTGCGGTCTGGAATGGTACAATGAGTACGGACGAAGCAGAACACCAAATAGGAAAGGTTTGACAACAGACAAGACTATTTGAGGTGATGAAATGAATGCAAATCTGAATACTGACGTATATGATGCTGACGTTTATCTGCGCCTGTCAAAAGAAGATGGGGATAAGGAGGAAAGCGACAGTATTATGAATCAAAGAGAGCTTATCTTAGAGTTTCTAAAATCCAGGGAGGACATCAGAATCCATGCGGTCAGGGTGGATGATGGTTATTCCGGGGTAAATTTTGTTGAGGTAAGATAACGTAACCTTTTTTGCAGAGGGCGTTATCTTACCTCTTTTTGATGTATGTTAGATAGCATAACTCTTTACGTCGGCTCCTATCTGTCTGAAATAGGAGATACTTTCGGTAGGCTTGTCGCCTGTATCAACTCTGCCGACAAAGCTATAAAAGATTTCGATTTTGCGGGTGTTCGTTTCCTTATCCAGTTCGTGGATAAGAATACGGTCAATAAATTCATGGACGTTTTCGTAGGTCAGTTCGGTAACGGCGGTGTACTTGCGTACCAGTGCGACAAACCTTTTCACGTCCGCGCTGCGCTCGGTGGCGTTGTCAATTTCCTGTGACAGCTCCGCAATCCTCCGGGTCAGCGTCTTTTTTTCTTCGTCATAGCCGGAAGTCAGAAAAGCAAATTGTTCATCTGAAAGTTTCCCTAAAGCGTTGTCCTCGTAGAGCTTGCGGAATAAGATATTCAGCTCGCTCCTCCGGCTCTGTGCCTTGTCAAGCTCTTTCCGCTGCTGCGTCAGCGTCTTTTGTACTGCCTTTGCGCTGCACTCATTGGCGGTTTCGATAAACTCCTGTTCATGTTCTTTCACATAGGATAGCACCCTTTGTAAATCGGCAAGGACAAGTTCTTTAAGGACGCTCTTTCGGATATAATGGGTAGTGCAAAGCTCGCCAGTCCTTATCCTGTTTCGGTACTTGCCGCAAGTGTAGGCGTGTTTGCGCTCCAATGTCCCGGCTCCCTGTTGCAGATACATTTTATAGCCGCAGTCCCCGCAAAAGAGAAGTCCCGAAAAAATGTCAATTTCATCAACCTTTGTAGGGCGGTGTTTGGTGGCAATCCGTTTCTGTGCAAGCTCAAAGGTTTCTTCATCAATCAAGGGTTCGTGCGTGTTGGGGAAGAAGTAACGCTTTTCCTCTGGGTTCTTCTTCGTCTTTTTCGATTTGTAAGATACCTTATAGCTCTTGCCTGTAATGGTATGCCCCAAATACTCTTTACGCGCCAGAATGTCATAGAGCGTCTTATCCGGCCAGTTGTAAATACAATTCGGGTGCGGGCGGGGGTGCCTATGGCTTCCTGTGCGCCTGTACTGCAATTCTGCAACAGTCAATACCTCATGTTCCCGTAGCCAGTTTTGGATTTCGCAGATACGGTCGCCGCGCACATACATAGCGAAAATTTGTTTTACAATGTGCGCCGTTTCCGGGTCGGGCAATAGATGATTGCGGTCGTTGGGGTCAGCTATGTACCCATAAGGCACTTGCCCGTTGACGCGCTCGCCTTTCTGCGCCTTTGCCTGTTTGACAGCCCGGAGTTTCTTTGATGTGTCGCGGGCGTAAAACTCGTTGAACCAGTTCCGCAGAGGGGTAAACTCGTTATCTTCCCTTGCTGTGTCTACACCGTCGTTAATGGCAATGTAGCGCACTTCGTATTCGGGGAAGACAATCTCTATCAGTTCCCCGGTTTTCAGATAATTACGTCCCAGACGGGAAAGGTCTTTTGTTATGACGGTCGCCACGTTCCCAGCTTCAACCTCATGCAGCATGGCTTGAAGCCCCTCACGCTCAAAGCTCACGCCGGAAAATCCGTCGTCTACGAAAAAGCGCGTGTTGAAAAAGTGGTGTTCGTCAGCGTACTTTTGTAAAATCAGTTTTTGGTTCTGTATGCTCTCGCTTTCCCCGGCTTGCATATCTTCCTGGCTCAATCTGCAATATAAAGCGGTAATCTTGTCTGTCTGTAACATTTTGTCCTCCTTTCCGACGACAGACAAGCATGGTATTTGTACTGTGTATATTATACCACATACCGCTGCCTGTGTCATGTATAAAATGTGAAGAAACGCCCTATTTCCGGGCGTTTGCGTGGTTCAGCTCCATGTCTTTGCGAATGAGCTTCTTTATCTTTTTATCCAGTGTGTCCGTCGCGCGTTCACTTGCGGACGAACATACAAGGTAAGTAACTTTTCCTATTTTATGCTCCGTTGTGGTAACGGGCGTTTGGTTTTGTGTCAAAGAAAATCCCCCTTTCTTTCGCAAACATATAATACAGTCTATGAATAGCAGCAAGTCCACTATTCAAGAAAACAAGGGCTTTCATCGGACGGTTATTAGCATAACCTCATGGGAATTTCACCCCGGCATGGTTCTCATGCAGCCCTACCCATTGCCTGCGACGCTCTTAACGCTCGGACTGTGGCTGTAAGGAAGTATCATTGTATATTCTGGGTGTCGTCGCCCGCAAGCCGCTACACTTGCTTTCCGGCGCGGTGTTGGTCGCTCGGCTGTCCAGGCGGGGATAACCTCACCCAGATAGCGTCATGGCGCACCCGCCGGATTTGTCAGCGTTCAGTCGCCATTCCCTTTAGAGGATAAAAGAAACGGCGGCTTGCTATTCCTGCCGTGTAAAACGGCTTATATTAGAAAGCAGAAAAAAATAGAGCCGACAAACTGTGATTTCTCACAAGTCTGTCGGCTCTGCGTCTGGCTCTTTGTGTATTGTGATTTTCAGTTGTTTTACGCTTATGAGTGTTTCTAGTTTACATTTTGGGCAGAACAACAGGAGGTTTTTTAGTTCTGTATCTTCCTGTATCCGTAGCCTCGTTTTATTTCCGCAGATAGGGCAACGTATCCACTCTGTTTTATTCATCTTCTTTTACCTTATCGAACAGGAAGTCATTTAGCACCGCATTAAGCTGCTTACTATTCCTCATAGGGAAATCATGTCCTGCTCTTGGAAGTATCATCGTTTGGCAACAGGTATTTTTACCAAGCATATCAAGAGATATTTTCATATCCTTTACTTCGTCGCTACCACATATTGCCAACATTGGTACTTTGATAGATGAATATGTTGGGACATTCCGTAAATCTAATGTATTGGTGAAAAACGACTTATAAATTTGCGGAGTGATGAGCCTTGAATAATCTGCCATATAATCTGACTGCTCTTTGGTATAATTCCAATACTTTCCTTGAAAGCGGACGAGCCATTTTATGTGAAGCATTTTAGCCGCCATTCCCGCAAGAGAGCAATACATTTTAACAGTTTTTGGATTTGGATTAACCCATGCGCTTAAAAAGACTACAAAACTAAATTGATGTGGTCTTTCGCAAACAAGCATAATCGCAAGCTGCCCGCCGAGGGAATGTCCGATTACTCCGATTCTCTCCTTGTGCAAGCTGTCAATCAGTTCCCAAAGTTCCCGCTTCATCATATCAGGGTTATAAACTTTATCTGCTAATTTTCCTGCTCCATACAAATGGGGCACGATTAAATGGTATTGCTCAGAAAAGCAGTATTGGTTGCAAAATGTATCAAGCGCACCTGCACCGTGCAGCAATAGGATAGTTGGATTATCTTTGTTTCCGTACTCATCAAAATATAGCATAGTCATTTCCTACTTTCTGTATAAATTTGCTTCCAATGATTGATTAACGTTGCGATTTCTTGCTCTATTTCATCTGGAACAATATTACCAGAGCGGTATTTATTCATCATATAGCCATCAACTGCGTAAAAGATTTCTGAATACATCATATTCAAATCAACATCCCCGCGAAAAGCAGAGGTGTCTATTGTATCAAATACCTTGTTTTTGCTTAATTGGCTGACGGCTGTATAGTTCTCGTTGATTACCTGTTCTATATCAGGGTGCTGCTCATAATAAGCATTTAATGAGAATTTATAGATATAAGGGTATGAACGCATTAAAGAACACCTTGCAAGCAGACTTCTTTTCAGCATTTCAAAAAAATCATCCGTACCTAACACCGCATAATCTGTATTTATTTTCCTTGTCATTTCTACTGCACTGTTCCAAAGATACAAATATAGTTCCTTTTTGTTTGTAAAGTAATGGAACAGTAACGCTTTGGAAATGCCGCCTTCATCGGCAATCTCTGACATAGGTGCTTTTTTGTAGCTGCTCTGTGAGAATACTTTATATGCAGCATTGATGATCCTCTGCTGTTTCTCTAACGGCAGATTGAAAAACTTATCGTTCATAGCGTCCTCCTTGCATTAACCGAATCGGTTAATGCAAGGATATTATAAACCCGTTGACCGTTTTTGAGAAGACCATAATCTATACTTCAAAGAAAAGTTACAAATGCGTGAATATCATGCTCTATTTTGGCTAACTGATAGAACAGTGTAGACATATCCAAGAGGAAAGGTGAACAGTAAAATGTAATAGGGTTGCTACCCATTTTTCCTGTCCTATAATTACTGTGGTTGCCTGTCACAGAATTAACCGATATAATGACATGGGAACAGAGAAAGGAAAAGGTTTCAGGACACGAATCTTTTGCACAGAGCGGTCTCCTGAAACCATCACTAAAACCATGGACATTATATCAAAATATGAAGTGGAATACAAGGAAACTGAAGATATTTTTAATCGACAGTAAAGAAGAAAGTATCTGTCCATGCTGTGGGGGACCGCTTAAGTACAGGGACAGCAGGAAACGAGTGCACAGGATTGCGGGAGGCGCTCAGAAGATACCGAATCATAGCGCCGCTTCTGGACCTGGACATGGATGAAGGGAAAAGGCAGCAGCTGCGGGAGGAAGCCGCAGAAAAGAACCATTTTTAAGTATTCGCTAATAAGCAACAATAAAATACGAAAGGGGAACAGAAATTTTTTGAAAATGCCAAAAATGAGCGCAAAAAAACAGGGAACCTTTTCTTGATTTCCTGTCTTGGTGTGCCGTTCTATGCAACGGCGGTTATTCAGTTTTTAGCTGGCTATAATTCCACAAACTGGAAGTTGTTTCTTTGCAAATTCGCTACTTTATCACATTAGGAATGTATTTTGATGGTTTTGCAATAAATAACAAATATATTCCGCATATCAGTTTAACCATCGCATCTGCAATACAAATAACTGAAACTGGTATGCCTGGAAAAATATAGCCCATTGTTACGATAACCATACATACAATCCCCAATACTACCATACTCCAACCATGTACAAAAAACCATAAGAAGAAATGTATTGATGTTGCCATCAGTACACCAAGCCATATCTGCCTCCAATGCCATCCGGGGATAAACGGGCCAGCAATACAAAACATTAATATAAACAACGTAGCAATCGAAAAATAAATCATCTTTATCTGCTTTTTAGAAATATCTCCTTGAGAAAGTTTTTCTCTCACTTTTTTGTTTACGTTGACTCCAAAAAAGCAGGCATAATAACCTATCAGAAACACAAACGGATTAACAAAAAATTCACCGCCACAAATGACAGCTACTATTAGTACAATTCCAATAAGAATCAACCATAAACCACATTGTTTTTTGTGGTTAAATTCCAATATTTCTTTCATTTCTTTCCTCCTGTAAATCCCGATTTGTCGTTGCTTTATTATATATCCGTTTTTCAAAAAATGAAAGCGATTTCTTATACTTTCTGTTCATCAAAGGGGAACTTAAACAGGGCAGTGACAAGCCGCTGTTTTATGCTGTCCTCGGTTCCCTGTCTATAAGCCCGTTTTCAATGGCGGGGATTCGGATTCGCTTGCTGTAATGCCGTAAAACCTCGTCCACGGCTTCCGGCTCGCCGCTGGTCGCCCGGACAATCGTTTCATAGGGCAAAAGGTTCGGATTCCCCATGTGAAAGCACCTCCATTTCCTTGTGCAGAAGCTGTAAAGTCCTGCGGATTTGATACCCGGTCGTACTCCGGCAGCGTCCGTACATTTTCCCGATTTCCTGTTGTGTGTAATGCCCGAAAAAGTAAAGGAAAATGATTTCCCGGTTCTTCTCCGGCAAATATAGCAGGGCGGTGGCAAGCTCTCCATTGGTGAGGATAACTGTCTGACCGCATACTGTAATGGGGTATTCTTCATAGGGTGCTTCAAAATATTCATCTGTTGTGCCTAAAGGGTAAAACTTTTCTTCTGTGAGGTATTCAAGGGATATTTCCTTTTGCCGCCGCCTGCTCCTGTCACGCCATGCGTTGATAGCCGCAAAGCGTATGACGGTCTTGCAATAGCCATTGAACGTATACATGATATGTTCTTTGTATGCTTCTGTACAAGGCATAAATGATTCCCCCTTTCTCCCACGTAGGGCGGTGCATGGTTTGCAGTTACTTTTGAAATGTTATAGCCCATTTTTTAGGGCATTTTCAACAGCCTTTTTTATAACGGCGCTTGAATTTGTTGCACCTGATATTGCGTCTACATCTATTTTCTGTTCATCAACTATTTTGTTACTTATGGCTTCTGCGGCTTTTCCACGGTCATGCCTATGCTCCAAAATGTTAATATTTGTGATTTCTCCATTTTGCACGGTAACTTCCACTTTGGCATATATAAAATTCACATCATATTCACCAATATAAACTCCGTCGGAAATATCCGAAATATTTATTTCTTCAAAAGTGGTTTCTTTTACATCTTGTTTATAATCTGCAACACTTTTAAGGTAGATTATTCCCCAAACGAAACCGACAAGCAAAAGGAGCATGATAACACATAAAATTATTTTCTTTTTGGATATTCTCATTTCATACACCTCTCAATTTTTTTGATTGTTTGTTTTGGCAGCTCTTTTTTATTTGATGCACCCGTACATACAATTTTTCCTATCGGCTTCATTCCCGCTGTCTTAAAAAACTCGTCCATACTGCGTATTGCCCCGCTGCTTTGTCCGAATATCCATGAAAGAGGAGAAGGCGTATTGCAGGAAGTTAAAAGCATATATTTCTTGCCCCTTAAACGTGGCTTAGGAAAAGTGCTTGTTTCCTCCATAGCCGTTCCCAATAATCGGTCAAATAAATTCTTAACAGGAGCAGGTATATTCGCCCAATAGACGGGAGCTGCAAGCAAAACCATTTGACATTTCTGTAACCACATTACAATTTCCTGTATATCGTCCTTTTGAATACAAGTTTGTGTATTCATACAAGCCCTACAGCCCGTACAGTATGAAAGATTTTTTTCGTAGAGGTTAATTCTTGTTACGTTATAACCTATTTTTTCAGCTTTATGAATGGCATAATCTAGCATAGTTGCGGTCGTTCCATTTACATGAGGGCTTCCCAAAATAGCAAGTAAAACTTTTTCATTCATAATCATTCCTCCTTGTTTGCAATAGAACAATACAGCATATGAAAGCCATACTCCAAAAACTGTATTTTTGATAATCCCATTGTTTTTTTTATATATTCTTCTTTATTTGCTGCAAGCTGAATAAGCCCGGACAGCATACCCCAAAAATTTAAAATAGTAGGTTTGATTTTCAGATTGTCACGCAAATCGCCTTTATCCATGCCGGAAATTAAAAATTCCTTTATCTTTTCGTTTATTTCTTCCCCTATTTGATAAGTTTCTTTTTCTTCAGGGAGATAATCGTGGTTTTCAAAATCAATGTTGATTTTATCCAATACCATTTTGAAGTAGAATGGAAATTCTTCCTGATACTGAACCAGCCCACAACAAATGAAATTGTATTGTTCTTTTGTGGTTTCTTGTTGCTCTAATGCAGAAACGATGTAATGATAAAGTTTTTTCATGCTATCCAGCACTAAGATACCAACAATTTCCTCTTTGTTCTCAAAATACACATATAAAGTCGCTTTGCTATATCCGGCTGCCTTTGCTATATCGTCCATAGATGTAGTTGCAATACCTTTATCCATGAATAATACTGATGCAGCGGAAGCAATTTTTTCTCGGTGTACGCTTTTCGGCTCTTTTTTTCTCCGTGCCATTGCCTACCTCCTTTTAATTAAACTTAGAGTTTAATTATAGTGGTTTTAAGAAACAATGTCAACTTCTATCTGGAAAAAAGTATTTTGAAAAATGTATGAATGGGTGAGTGAGATTCCATAGCCAGTTATGCACATTTCCACAATGCTTATCTTTTGGTCTTTGGTTCGGAATAGTGTGGTGCTGGCGGTCTATCGCTTGTTTTCGGTTGCTTGCTTCTTTACCGTACATGAGCATTCGCGCCCGGATTGTCGTTGCCGTAGCCCTCCATGAGGTTGATAACGCCCCAGATACCAAGCCCGGCTCCCAGAGCTACAACAAGGGTCTGCAAAACGCCTACTGCGCTATTGAAAAATGCCATAAATAAATCCTTTCTGCCGCGCGGCGGTATTCAGTTGTAGGGGGTGCGGCTCCTGCCGCTGTGTACTGCGCCGGAAAGTGGGGGCGTGCTCCTGTCATTTTCTGTGCCATAATAAAATCCTCCTTTTGTGGTTGTGTCTACCGCGCTCTGTGCTGCCGCTTCCGTTCCTTTCCGTTCCGGCGGCGCAGCCGCTTCCCCGCAAGGTGAGGGGGTAGGGGAAAGGATAGGAATGGAATGGAATGGGTACTTGATAAATCCGTATTTGATTTTTCTTTTTTTGGTAAGTCAGTTCTTTGTATATCTTTATTTAATTGCGTTGGATTATCCAATGTTGGTTTTTCCTGTGTTGGATTATCCAATGTTGGATTTTCCAATGTAGGTAAATCCGGCGTAGGCGGCTGCGGCTGCTCGAATATCACATAGTCCGTGCCCCGCAAGCGTCCTTTCTCGTCGCGCTCCCTTGAACGGACGATATACCCGGCTTTTTCAAGCTCCCGTATGGCTTCGCGGATAGCGTCTATCTTCTCCCGATTGATAAGGGATAAGCCTTTCAAGGTGTAGTCCCAATCTTCGGGGAGTGACAGCATTTGCGATAAAAGCCCCTTGGCCTTTAGAGCTAGCTCCTTGTTACGTAGGTGGTGGTTGCTCATAACGGTGTAGCCCTTGTTCCGTTCCACTCTGAAAACTGCCATAGTTCATAGCTCCTTTGCTTTGGATTTGTTACGCAGTAGAAGCGCGGTTTCGGGGATAAGGTATAAATCCCTTGCCGCGCCAGATACACACCCGCAAAACCGCTTGTAGCAAGGCTTTTTCTGCCCCTACTGCGTAACAAAGGGCATAAAAAAAGCGGCGTTCCTGTTCTCCCATGTAGAGAGTAAGAAACGCCGCTTCTGCGTCGTATTCAGTTTTTAGTACAATACCCTGCTTGTCCGTCGCTCAAAAAACCTTGATTTTCCAGTGTTTTCAAAAGTATCGTTATCTAACGTCAGCTTTCGAACGTCCGGCATTCCAGCAGATGTTAGAGGATATTAAAGCAAGGAAAGTGAACTGCGTGGTAACAAGGGATTTATCGCGTTTTGGGAGAAACCACATCGAGGTAGGGAAATATATTGAAAAAATATTCCCATACTTGGGTGTCCGTTTTATTGCAGTCAATGATAACTATGACAGTATAGCCAATGATGCTCAGACAAATAACATTATCATTCCATTCAAAAATCTGATCAACGACGCATACTGCAGAGACATCAGCATTAAAATCCGGAGCAACCTGGAAGTGAAAAGGAAACGGGGGGATTTTGTAGGCCCCTTTGCCCCTTACGGCTACCGGAAGTCAGAAGAAGATAAAAATAAGCTGGAGATTGATGAAGAGGCTGCAGAAGTGGTGCGGTCTATCTTCTGGATGTATCTGCAGGGCAGTAATGCGTATAAAATAGCGGAGAAGCTGAATAAGAAGAGCATCCTTACGCCAATGGACTATAAGAAAGAGAATGGCAGTGCGTTTTATACCGGCTTTAAGAAGAAACTGAAAAGCCAGTGGACACATATGCATGTACTCCGCATTTTAGGGAATCCCGTTTATACCGGGACGTTGGTTCAGGGGAAGGAAACCACGCCCAATTATAAAGTGAAGAAGAAAGTGAAGCGTGACCGGAGCAAATGGAGCCAGGTGGAAAATACCCATGAAGCGATTATCCCGTCCGTTGATTTCCAAAATGCACAGGAGCAATTACAGATGGATACGAGGACAGGAACCGCAAAAGAGAAAGTATATTATCTGTCTGGTGTTGTAAAGTGCGGCGATTGCGGCGCAAACATGGTCAGAAAGACGGTTCCATCTGGAAAAAGGAAATTTATTTATTATGTATGTGGGAGCCATAAAGGAAATAAGGATATTTGCAGTTCCCACAGCATCAATGCGGAGGCTTTGGAGGAAAGCGTACTGAAGCTGTTCAATTATCAGATTAAGAATGTGACGGATTTAGGACGGATTCTGGATAAGCTGGAAGATGTGCAGATCAAGAAAGGAAAGATAGAAAAAAGGAATCGTCAGATTACAAAGAAAAAGGAAGAAGCGCAGAAATATAACCATTTGCGCCTGGATTTATATGAGGATTACAAAGATGGGCTGATTACGAAGGAAGAATATCTGGAGTTAAAAGAAAACTATGAAAAACGTACCAAGGTAGCAGAACAGTCGCTGGAAGCAATGGAAGTGGAGAAGGCGTTTTTTGCCGATGGAGAGAAAGATACATGCGGTTGGATCAATGGGTTTAAGAAATATGGATATTTGGAATACCTGTCCAGGGAAGTTGTGGTTTCTCTGATTGAGCAGATATTGGTTTATGAAAAGAAGGAAGGGGAGCGCTATCCCAGGATAGAAATACGTTTCAAATATGAGGATGAATTTCACGCATCTGTAAACATGTTGGAAGAATTTCACGGGGAAACTTTCTCAGGGCATACAGGCAGCCTGTCTGTTAGCGATGGAAAAAAGGAGGGTACATATGGCAAGGACGAGTAGAAAGCAGGAGAAAACTGTAGGCCAACTTAAGCCGCCTGCCATAGAAGCAGGGCTGTATGTCCGGCTGTCCGATGAAGATAATGGAGGCAGAAGTGCAGACGGGATAGATAACCAGCTTGAGTATTTATTGGAATTTGTAAAACAATTTGAAAAGATGAAAGTCGTTGAAACTTATATGGATAATGGGCAGACAGGGACTGATTTTGAAAGGCCGGGATGGGAACGAATGATGGAGGACGCAAAATGCGGCAGGATTAACTGCATCATTGTGAAAGACCTTTCCCGGTTTGCAAGGAACTATCTGGAAGCAGGGGATTATTTGGAGAAAATATTTCCATTTTTAGGAATCCGTTTTATTGCAGTCAATGACCATTTTGACAGCGCAGGAGAGATTTTTCCTCCAAAGGAATTGATCACGGAATTTAAAAACCTGGCAAATGATTATTATTCAAAAGATATATCGAATAAAATCATGTCAGCGTTCCGGGTGAAAAAGGAACAGGGACAATTCATAGGCGGAAAGGCGCCATATGGGTATGTTTTGGAAAACAATCATTATGTGGTAGATGAACCGGCGGCTGATGTTGTCCGGCGAATTTTTGAAATGAAGACAGACGGGATAAGCGCTTATAAAATCGCCCGCATACTGAACCAGGAGGGAATCCCGTCCCCCAGCAGATATGCGGGGGAACATGGAGTGAAAAAGTATAAGGAATGCAGTAATATCTTATGGCAGCCGGAAGCAGTCAGCCGGATTCTATATAACAGGGCGTATGCCGGGGATTTGGTGCAGGGAAAGTATAACCGTTCCATTTATTCCAGGGAAAGGCGGGGCAAAAAAGAAGAAGCTGCGTGGGAAGTTATAGAAAATGCACATCCGGCAATCATTAACAGGGATTCGTTCCAGAAAATACAGGAAATTCGGGAAAAGAACCGAAAAGTATGGAAGGACAGGCAGGGCAGGCTGGGATATGGGAATGTGCTGAAAGGGATTCTGGTGTGCGGGATCTGCCATCATGCGATGTGGAGGAATAAAGAGGTGGAGAACGGGAAGGTGCGGTATTATTTTTATTGTGGCTCCGCCTATGGACATTCTCAGGCAAAGTGCAATACATCGTCCATTGTGGATCATAGAATTTTTGATATGGTACTGAAGCAGATAAAGCTGCAGATAGATTTGGCCGTAGAAGCCGACAGCCTGTTGGATCGGATGAAAAAATCGGACAGTCAGCTTGCGGCTTACAGGATGAAAAAGAAGGAAACGGAGCAGACAAGGGATGAACTGCAAAGATATGTATATCTAAAAACCAGTATTTATGAAGATATGAAACAGGGAATCTTGACAAAAGACGAATATTTAACCGCGAAAGAAAGATATACAGGAAAGATTTCTGAATTGGAAACGGAATTGAGTGGCAAGCAGAACGAACTGAATCATTTTAAGCAATGTATGAGCGGGGAAAACCGCTGGCTGAAAGTCTTCCTGAATTTCAGGGATGCAAAAGAGCTTACAAGGGATATGGCGGTAAGCCTGCTGGAAAAGGTGGAGGTATATGAAGATAAAAGAATCCATATCAGATTCCGTTTCCGGAATGAGTGTGAGTATCTGATGAACCAGTTAGCGGAAAGGGGCGAGGATTGTGGCAGAGAAATTTCTGGCTGAATACTTCAGGCTTTCCGTAGAGGATGGGGATGTAATATCGGATAATGCAAAAGCAGAGAGTGACAGCATCAGCCATCAAAGGGAACTGATCACACGGTATGTTCATGACAAACATCTTTATCCCTCCATACAGCCATTGGAATTTGTGGACGATGGATACAGTGGAACAAATTTTGAACGGCCGGCAGTTAAAGAGATGTTGTCGCTGGTCAGGGAAGGGAAGATATGCTGTATCATTGTGAAAGACCTTTCCAGGTTTGGGAGAAATTATCTGGAAGTGGGAGATTACTTGGAGCAGATATTTCCTTTTATGGGAGTCCGGTTTATTGCGGTCAACGATGGATACGACAGTAACGACCACATAGGGACGACCGGGGGGATTGAGATTGCTTTCAAGAGCCTTCTTTATGATATGTATAGCAAGGATCTCTCTGAAAAAATGCGTTCATCGTTACTGGTAAGGAGAAAGAGAGGAGACTTTATCGGCCCCAGAGCGCCGTTCGGCTATCAGTTTTCTGAGAATAAAAAAGTCCTGGCAGTGGATGAAGTGGCGGCGCAGTATGTCAGGCGGATTTTCGGGCTGGCCTGCGAGGGATACGGAACTGGAAAAATAGCACAAATATTAAATAAGGAAAAAATACCAACGCCAGGATGGTATAAGAACCGGGAGAAACAGCAGTACCATATCATGGACGGAGAAGGGTACTGGAATTGTGGGAAGGTTCGGAAAGTTCTTCAGAACAAAGTTTATATGGGGACTGTTGTAAATGGGAGAACCAAAGTGACAGAGGTCGGGGGCAGTCATTTCCGGCAGATGCCGGATGCAGAACAGATATGTGTCCCGGATATGCATGAGGCGATTATTACAGAGCAGGAGTTTTTGCTGGCATCAGAGGTGATAAAGAACAATGGACAGCAGAAAGGGAAAAAACATAACCGGAAAGAAGAGAGCGTATTGTTGGGCAAATTGCGGTGTGGGAATTGCAAAAGAAGCCTGGTTCGGCTCAGACGTAAAAGTACACCATGCTTTACCTGTAAAAAGTCGGCATATGAGCAGGGAAGCCGATGTATCGGTGAACGATTAAGCGAGCCGGAACTGGAAGCGGCTGTTCTGGAACGTATCAATCAGGAATTAGGGCAAGAGATTCTGGTTAAAAAAAATCAGAAATCAGAGGCTTTTTTTTCAACGATGGACAACAGGCCATCGAAACGCTCTTCGGTAAAAGAGATGAAAAAAATATGCATGGTGTTGGAGCAGAAACAGGACTCATTAAAGAGGGAAAAGCAGTATCTCTATGAGCAATACAAACTGAATCAGATGAAGCGGAGAATTTACTTAAATAGAGTAGGGGCATTGAGGGAGGAAGAAAGCAGGTTAAGTGAACAGCTTCAAAAGATACAATATGAAAGAGAGCAGCGTGAGGAAGAAAGCAGTTCACATCAGGAAGAGGCTGAATATACTGGAAAAATGGAAAGCCTTACCAAAGAAGTGGTGGATGAATGGATTGAAGCTATATATGTATATGGAAAATCCCAGTTAGATATAGTTTATAAAGAAAAAATAAAAAATCTAAAAAAATATAAATAATTGTTAGTCCTTACTTGACAGCACCATACAGCGAAAAAGTAAAGGCTTATTTAAGGAGAGGAGCAAAGCCATTGCCGGGATTTGATGTGTATCCTAACCCTCAGGTGGGGTATGGGGCGATTTGTGTCGAAAATAGTCTGCCTATGTAGGATTAGGGGAGACTTTTTGGGGAAGATTGGTTAATTTCTGCTATGCTAAAATTAAGAATAGGATACCTGTACCGCTTTAATTGGTATGTGTAGGTATCCTTTTTCCATATGTTTGCCTGCTGATACATAAAATTGTGTAAATACACATAAAATAGCAATTGATGTTGACTTAAAAATTATTTAGTGATACGATAATATTACTTGAAAATGTGTTAATACACAAAAATAAGGAGCGAAAGCATGGAGATTAAAAGAGATTTTTATCTTGAACAGTTAAAAATAAGAAAAGATAACGGAATGATCAAAATTATTACGGGAATCAGAAGATGCGGAAAATCTTTCCTGTTATTTGTGCTATATAAGAAATATTTATTGGAAAGTGGAGTGGATAGTAACCACATCATTGAGATAGCGCTAGATGGAATTGAAAATGAGGAGTTGAGAGATCCAAAAAGATGTTATCAGTATATCAAGAATGTAATGAAGGACGAAGGGAAATATTATTTGTTTTTGGATGAAGTGCAGTTTATGCCCAGATTTGAAGAAGTACTGAACAGTCTGCTTCGCATAAGTAATATTGATGTATATGTAACCGGAAGCAACTCTAAATTTTTATCCAGCGATATTATAACTGAGTTTAGGGGCAGAGGTGATGAAATTAGAATTTATCCTTTGTCCTTTGCTGAATTTTACGCAGTTTTTGACAGGGATTATGATGATGCGTGGAATGAGTATATGATATATGGCGGACTTCCGCAAGTGGTACAATTTTCAGTGGAACGTCAAAAGGCAGAGTATCTGAAAAATATTTTTGCAAATGTTTATCTCAAGGATGTAGTTGAGCGAAATAAGATTCAGAATGTGGATGAGATTGGAACTTTAGTGGATATACTTGCTTCTGCCATAGGAGCGCCTACAAATCCGACGAAAATATCGCATACATTCAAATCAGAATGTGGTATCAATTATAGTAACAAAACTATTTCCAACCATATTGATTATTTAACACAAAGTTTTCTGATCTCTAAAGCCAGTCGATACGATATTAAAGGTAGAAAATATGTGGGTGCAAATCTAAAGTATTACTTTACGGATGTAGGACTTAGAAATGCCAGATTGAACTTTAGACAACAGGAGCCTACTCATATTATGGAGAACATTGTTTATAATGAGTTACTTGTACGAGGTTATAATGTGGATGTTGGTATTGTAGAAGTGTATGCAAAGAGTAGCGAAGGAAAAACCATTCGTAAGCAGTTGGAGGTTGATTTTGTAGTAAATCAGAGCAGTCAGAGATATTACATTCAGGTAGCTTATGATATGGCTTCTGAGGAAAAGCAGATACAAGAGCTTAATTCACTTCGAAATATTCCAGATTCATTCAAGAAGATTGTTATCGTGAATGGTACAAAAAAGCCGTGGAGAAATGATGAGGGATTTGTGATTATGGGGATGAAATATTTCCTTCTCAATGCGGATAGTTTGGAGTTTTAGTAAGAGACTGGTTCCTGAATAACGATATCTTGACTTTGGTGATCCGGCAGAAAATTACTTCCGATCAAGAGTGTTTCCGGAAGATTTTATAGACAGCAAAGAAGTACTGGGAAATGTAGTCCGGTATTTCGCATCCTTTGGTGAAGCGATTCGTGATTTTACTGTTGAAGAATTTTGTCAGGAAGATGAAAGGGATGCGGGAAAAAGCTATAAGATTAATGATTTTCATAAAATGGCAGACAATCAGGAGAGGGAATTAATTCCATTGAAACTGGAATCAAGTGGTACTCTAAAGATGTTTGCACTCTATCCATCCTTAAAAGATGTGCTGGTGGATCACGGGGGTACATTGTTTCTTGATGAATTAAATTGTTTCATTATGGGGATAAGGTGAAAGCAATTTAATTGAGGTTGGTGGGGAAGATACAGGATAAGATAAAAAAGATGTAAAATCAAGAATAATATTTTAGGTGCAGAAAAAAAGTTAAAAGGAGAAAGCATTATGGCGAAAATTACAATTACAAAAGGGAACGAGTTTAAGATAGCAGTAAAAGATGAAATAACAAAAGATGATCTTTTTATTGAACAATACGAACGCGCTGCAAATATATTAGACAGAATTGTTGGAACCTCAATAGAAGTGAGAGATAAAAAAGAATTCTGGAAATCACAGGATTATGAGAATAATATTATCGCATTTTGTGGGGAACGGGGAGAAGGAAAAAGCAGTGTTATGATGACTTTTGTCAATGCCATATATCATAATTCAAATAAGGAAATTTTTTTGAATTGTAAAAATGTTGAAAGTACATATTTTGTGGAACCGATTTTGATTGACCCATCATTATTTGATGATGTTCATAATGTTTTAGACATTGTGCTTGCAAAGATTTTTCGAAACTTTTATGATTGCTATAATAATGATAACCAACGTGCAGATGAGAGAACAAGAGAAGAACTGCTTGACCGCTTCCAAAAGGTTTACCGCTATGTTTCTTTGATCAATAACCAAAAGCAGATGTTGGATGATGAGTTTGATTATGAAGGGAATATCAGTAAGCTTACGAAACTAGGGGAGAGTACAAAACTGAAAGAAGAACTGACAGAGTTAATAAAAGATTATTTGAATTTTATGGAAACACGTGATGGAAAAAAACAATTAATCATTGCAATTGATGATTTAGATTTATGTAGCGCAAATGCATATAAGATGACAGAACAGATTCGAAAATACTTAATTATTCCACATGTATGTATTGTGATCAGTGTAAAAATAGAGCAATTAGAATTATGCATTCGGGAAAAAAATCTGAAGGAATTTCAGGAGATTTACAAGAACAAGGATAATGAAATATATTCTCAATTAAACAAGGAAGTCCAGACAATGGCAGAACGGTATGTATCGAAATTGATTCCCAGACAAAGACGAATTTATCTTCCGAAAGTGCAAAGGTTTGAAGACGTGCAGATTATATATAGGGAAGCTGATAGTGAGAAAAATATTATAGATTCCTGGAATATTGGTGGTTTTGACAAAAAGGACGATTTAGTTGAACAGTCAGAGTCAAATGGGACAGGATATAAGAAGCGGGGATTTACGTTATCCATGCTGGATTTAATTTATGAAAGGACAGGAATGCGTTTTTGGCCGGAGACAGATGGAAGCAGTTATATGCTACCGGATAATTTGCGGGATATGATTAGCTGGATTTTAATGGTTGCTGAGATGGTGAAGCCAGAAGATGCAATAGGCTGGGCGAGAGATAAAATATATTTTGAAAATATTGTGAAGATGGAAAATTATTTTGTAAGGGAATGGGTTGGGGATAATTTAAAATCGTATGTCGGATTGACACTACAGGATATCGGAAATATGGATACATTTCATATGCATGCGGTGGTACAAGACATAATGCTTGGGATGTTTAGAGAAAAATATCCAGCATATATATCTCCGTTCAATAATTATGGACTAGAGCGGTTAGACACTTTTTTTCAGGTTATGGGGTACTTTGAAACTATTAATAAGAATGTTGTAAATATGGAAAAAGAGGCTGATATTTATAGGATTCGTGCCTTATATACGATAAGGATACACAGGCGGCTATTAACAACTAGAGGAATTAGACAACCCTATATTTACTTCTGTACCTTAACGGTGTCGAGAGAGGATGTAAGGGCATTTATGGCTGAACGTCCAGAGTACACAAAGGCTAACAGATTTAAAGATATTGTGGTAAAAGTCTATATATAAGTTCTGCAAGGGAAAGCAAAGTGCTTTCCCTTGTTTGATGTTTGGGAATAGACCCTATTTCTGGGTTTGTTCCCTTTTTTTATTCAATATCTTTAATGAAGGAGGTTCAGGTATGAACAACACAGCGTTAAGAGCAGGGGCGCAGAGCGCCAACAACACACACATGGTTTTTGCAAACGAGGAACATGAGAGATTCTATTATGAAAAACTGGAACAGGCGAGGTATCAGGACTGCTATCACAAGGCTTTGATTTACATTCTCGGTATTTCTGAGGACACGAGGAACCATTTCAGCCAGATTTACGATATGAAGTCCGGGTGTGTCAAAACAGAGTGTCTGCATCAGGGCTGGCAGACCAGCGGCAGCGTAAAGGTGGTAAGGCTTGCCTTTAACCTTTACACGGACGGAACGCCGAGCGTTGATGACTATAAGCGCAAGGACGAGCAGATTGGCGAGTGCAGGGGGTATTCCGTAAGCGATATTTTCTGCTGCGGCTACGCACTGTACTTCTGGCAAGGCATTAAACTCCGTTACCCGGAATACTGCCAAAAGCAGAGGTCTATTGAGGAAATCCTTGCAGAAATGGAGAGGAAACGTGCTGAAAATTCGACTGATGGGAACGAAGAATGATATTAAGTGGTTCGAGAGGATTCTGCAAAGACAGCCCAAAGTGGCTGTGACGGAAGTTTCCGAGCTGTATCGGAACAAGGGTACAAACAGGTATTACCGGGCTTATGTGGAAGTGCAGAAAGCCAACATCAAAGAAAAATCTAACTAAACGGAGGAATAAAACTATGTGTAAAGTGATAGCAATAGCAAACCAGAAAGGCGGAGTGGGAAAAACCACCACAACGAGCAGCTTAGGGATCGGGCTGGCAAAGCAGGGAAAAGGAGTCCTGGTAATAGATGCGGACGCACAGGGGAGTCTGACCGCAAGTTTAGGCTTCACGGAGCCGGACAAGCTGGATGTCACCCTTGCGAACGTATTGGAAAAGGTTATCAACGATGAAGAAATGGAGCCGGATTACGGTATCTTGAAGCATGAGGAAGGCATTGACCTGATGCCGGGGAACATTGAGCTGTCCGGTCTGGAGGTTTCCCTTGTGAATGTGATGAGCCGGGAGATTATGCTGCGCTCCTATGTGGAGAGGTTAAAGGACGGGTACGATTACATTTTAATCGACTGTATGCCCTCTTTGGGGATGATTACCATAAATGCCTTTGCCTGTGCCGACAGCATACTCATTCCGGTTCAGGCGGCATACCTGCCCGTGAAAGGCTTGGAACAGCTTATCAAGACCATAGGCAAGGTAAAGCGGCAGATTAACCCGAAACTGGAGATTGAAGGCATTCTGCTGACGATGGTAGATAACCGCACCAATTATGCAAGGGATATTACGGCGCTGCTTATCGAAACCTACGGAAGCAGGGTGCGGATATTCGAGAACAGCATACCGATGTCGGTGAGGGCGGCGGAGACGTCCGCAGAGGGTGTCAGTATTTATGAGCATGACCCGAAAGGCAAGGTTGCCGGGGCGTACCAGTCCTTGACGAAGGAGGTGCTTGGCAATGGGCAGTAAGGCAGGGAGCGCATCAAAAGTCAGGCTGAACAGCTTTGATGATTTATTTGGCGGCGCAGAAAACACGTCGGGGGAGCAGATTATCCATGCGAAGCTGGCGGATTTACATACATTCAGAGGACACCCGTTCCGTGTCCTTGATGATGAAAAGATGGAGGAAACCACGGAGAGTATCGGCAAGTATGGTGTGCTTGTTCCCGGAATTGTAAGGCCGAGGGAGGGAGGCGGCTATGAGATCATAGCCGGACACCGTAGGAAACGGGGATCTGAAAAAGCAGGGCTTGACACGATGCCTGTCATTGTCAGGAACTATACGGACGATGAAGCTACGATCATCATGGTGGATTCCAATATCCAGCGGGAGGACATTTTACCGAGTGAGAAGGCAAAGGCTTATGCCATGAAGTACGAAGCGATGAAGCACCAGGGCAGCAAGGGTGGCAGTACCCTTGACGAAGTGGGGGAAGCTGCCGGGGAGAGCGGAAAGACTGTGCAGAGGTATGTATGGCTTGCAAGGCTCTCGGACGAGCTGCTTGGCATGGTGGACACAAAGAAGATAGGGATAGCGCAGGGCGTTGACATTTCTTTCCTCTCAGAAGAACAGCAGCAGTATGTAACCGTTATTCTTCAGGAAACGGGCGCATCGGTTTCCAGCGCACAGGCGGCAAAGCTGAAGGAGTACGGAAAAAACGGGGAGCTGACACTGGCGATGGTCAGGCTGATACTGGCAGAGGAAAAGCCAAAAGAGAGAAAAGTAACGATCAAAGGAGATAAGATCAGCAGGTATTTTTCGGAAGACTATTCCAATGACGATATAGAGGGTATCATTATCCAGCTTTTGGAGGAATGGCAGAGTAAGCAGTAAAGGAGGCGGTAAGAATGAGCGGGCCATTGAGATTTGATTATTACTATGGCGTTGAAGCAGAGCAGTTTTCTTTTTACCGTGTTCCCCGCCTGCTGATAAAAGACGAGCGTTTCAAGGGGCTTAGCAGCGATGCTAAGCTCCTGTATGGATTGATGCTTGACCGGATGTCGCTTTCCATGAAAAACGGGTGGCTGGATGATGAAAACCGGGCGTATATCATATACACAATAGATAACATCAGGGAAGATTTAGGATGCAGCAAGGAAAAGGCGGTAAAGGTTCTTGCGGAGCTGGATGCAGCCAAAGGGATAGGGCTTGTTGAGAAAATACGCCGGGGGCTTGGCAAACCGGATATTATTTATGTGAAGAATTTTGTTATAGATGCGGGCAGAAAAGAGCCTTGTAACGCTGATGTTTCCACAGAAGTCGGGAAAACCGACTTCAAGAGGTCGGAAAAACCGACTTCAAGAAGTCAGGAAAGCCGACTTCAAGAAGTCGGAAAAACCGATTTCAGCAGGTCGGAAAAGCTGACTTCAAGAGGTCGGGAAAACCAACTTCAAGAAGTCGGGAAACCAGACCCTAATTATACTGACTATAACCAAATTGACCAGAACTATATTGATATGAGTTATCCCAATCCCATCAATCAATCCGTGGAGAATGTGGATAGCGCTGGAACACAGGGAAAATCTGATACGATTGATATGATGGATGAAACAGGCGCATATATGGCGCTGATCCGTAAAAATCTGGAATATGAACACCACATAAAGTATGGCCAGTATGGGGAAAAGGAGATGTACGAGGAAATCTATGAAACCGTCTGCGATGTGGTGTGTGTGAAACGCAGGACAATCCGCATCAACGGGGAGGATTACCCTTACGAGCTTGTGAAATCCCGCTTCCTGAAGCTGAACAGCGGCCATGTGGAATATGTCATGGGCTGTATGAAGGAAACCACAACAAAGATTACCAACATCAGGGCATACCTGATCACCGCCCTTTATAATGCGCCCTCAACCATGAGCCATTACTACCAGCAGGAGGTTCAGCACGATATGTATGGCGGCGGGTGGGCGGAAAAAGGAATCACTTAGCGGACTTCTGGACACAATGTCCAGAGGCGGCGAAAAAAACAGAGCAGTTTATTCTTTCGTCTGCTCTGTATCCGGTGTAAATTCAGCGATGTCATTCAGGGAAAAGCCCTCGCCTAAGATATTCAGTATCATGTTCAGTGTGTGGGTGGTGACGGACTGGTTATTTTTCAGCCGCTGGATCTGTGACCGGCTGACACCGTGGCGGGTATAAAGGCTGTACTGGCTGATCCCATTTTCCTTTAAAGTTTGAAAAAGTTTGTCGAATTTAATCATAATTTGCGATATTTCCCTCCATTCCTTGCTTGAATATGTTCTATTATGCTCCTATAATGGAGATGGTTATAGTTACCAAAAATGGAGATTAAAGGATAAAGGAGTACAACAGGATGGGTAAAAATGAACTACGGAAAAGATATGAGGAACTGGATGGAATGGGAAAAGCATTGCTGCTGGAAAAACTGGCTTTCTGTAAATTTGCAGACCGTTATGATTTTGAAAATTATTTCAGGGCAGGGGAATTAAAGGACAGTGAACTGCTCTGCCTTGCCGGTTTCCTCTATCATCATGAATGTTTCCTGATGCTGATGGATATTATGAACCAATATAAAGAAAGGTTTATCTTCGCTGACACTTCCCTTTTGCGGGGGTTTGAGCCGGATGAAACCCTTTTGGAGAGGATGGCAAGGCTTGACATTCTGCCAGGGGCGTAGAAAATATGTGTAAGGAGATGAAGGGCTTATGGATAAAAAGGCATACATTACAGAGGAAGAACGGAAAAAATGCCGGAGAGTGGCGGATGCTTTTGCGGAGCTGGAAGATGTGGACGTTGTGGTGGTTGATGCCGGCAGATATGGCTTTGTAAAGCTGCAATATTACACGCCGCCAACAGGCTTTGAAAATGATTTTACTTTCACGGACAGCAGGGCGCTGTTTGAAGATTTGTGGGAGGAATGGCTGCATACACAGCTCATTATGCTTGCGAGGGAAATGAAGATAGAGGATATTGATTATGATGATATTTTCAGGCAGTTACCGGGAGAAAAGCAGAATGAGCTTATGGGCAGGAAGCAGCATTTCGCAGAAGCGGCGGGAATAGAAATAAAATGAGCCTGCCAGAGCGTGGCGGGTGGCGTTTTCAGCCTTGTTGGAAATGTGATTATCTTTTCAATCACATTTCCGGCAAGGTTTCCAGGGGTACGGGGGTGGAAGACCCCTGTGTTAAAAAAATGATAAATTGAGAACAGCGTGAGGGCAGTTATAAGTCAGTAGATTTGTAGCTGCCCTTTTTTTATTGTTTCCGGCCAGTGCACCAGGAAACGGGAAGGAGATAGATATGGAATCACTACGGGATGTCAGGAGGGTAATGGAGCGTGAAGCGAAAAAGGGGAGCTGCCCACTTATGTTTGACAGGCTGGAGTTTGGCGGCAAGCCTTTTCAGTTTATCACATCGGAGGAAAAGCTGGACGAAGTGCTTGCATGGCTGTTAAGGCTCAAGTCATTCCGGCAGTACGCAGAGAAAACCATTATCAACAATGTATATATGGATTTGGATATGCTCTGCAAAAAGCCGCAGTTTAAGCGTACCCATTCCGTTATAGACCGGGAGGGAATTTACGCAAGGGTGCAGCGGTACAAAAAGCGGCTGCAGCCAGATTATGAAAGCGGGCTTTGCCTGGAAACGGTGCGGTGTGTTTTTACGCTCCCGGAGGGGGAGGCGGGGAAATACCGCATGACCCATGACGGGCAGGAAACCTACGCCTTTATCATGTCAAACAAATATATTCTTGGCTTGTTTACCCATTGTGAAGCGGCAAGGAAATCCGTTGTTTCGGATGGGGTGGAATACGGACACCTTACGGAGCCGGAACAGAGGATTGTGCTGCTTGATGGTGTGGGGGATGTGCTGTTCCAGGCATTATTGTTTGATGATGTGGGGTATACGGGCAATGAGCTGTCTGCTAACCTGCACACAATCTACTGCTTTAATGAAAAATAATAACTTCTGGACACGATGTCCAGAGGTGGGAAGGGGAAGTATGGCGTATTTTAAAGTGAAGATTGTCTATGACATTATCTGCCGGGGGATTCCCCCTTAGTGCATGGGATTTCTCAGGAACATAACAAGGAGGTGCTTCATGCAGGAGGAAGTAACACAGAAAACGATTGCCCTTGTGATTAAAACTGCAAAACTGGACGCCAACGTGCTGAAAGCGGCGATGAAGATGTACCTGAACCACCGTAAGCAGAAAGCACAGAGAACGCATGGAAAAACTTCTGTGAAAAAGCTCATTGGCGAGGGCGTGGGGGCATCGTCTATCGAAGTCACGGACGGCAACATCAAGTCTTTTGAGCGTGTGGCAAAAAAGTACAATGTTGATTTTGCCATAAAAAAAGACAAGACGACAGTTCCGCCCAAGTACATGGTATTTTTTAAGGGCAGGGATGCCGATGCGGTGGCACAGGCATTCAAAGAATTTGTTTATGGTAATGAGAAAAAGAAAGGCAGGGTTTCCCTGCGGGAGAAGCTGAACCATTTCAAGGACGCAGTGTCGCAGGACAAGAACCGGGAACGGAGCCGGGAGAAAAACAAGGACAGGGGGCAGAGCCTATGAGCAATATCATAAACGGCATAGCCAAAGACTTAAAATCCATTCCTGAAAAGCTCAAGGCAAAGACCGGGAACATAGATAAAAAGAAACTTGTCCTGATGAATCTCCCCTATGCGCTTGCCGGATATTTCTGTGACAAGATAGCGTGCCTGTGGCGGGTATCGCCGGGGCAGGACGCTTCCGCAAAGATGATGGAGGTCATGGCGGGGATGGAAGGTTTGTTTGCTAATCCACTGCCGAGTTTTTATCCAGCAGACCTGTTGATCGGAGTGTGCTGCGGCATCGCTTTAAGGCTTTTGGTATATTTTAAAGCCAAGAACGCCAAGAAGTTCCGGCATGGAACGGAATACGGCAGCGCCCGGTGAGGTGCATAATCTTAACTGTAAGCAACACCTATATTGACGCAGGAGGGTATGCACATGAATGATTACAGCAAAATCACAGCCCTTTACTCCCGCTTATCCGTGGGGGACGAGGACAGGGACGGCGGCGAAAGCAACTCCATACAGAACCAGAAGAAATTTCTGGAAAGCTATGCCAGACAGCTAAAATTGACCAATATCCGGCACTACATTGACGATGACGAAAGCGGCAGGTTTTTTGACCGCTCCGCTTACTCCCGCATGATTGAGGACGTGGAAAACGGAAAAATCGGTGTCTGCATTATGAAAGACATGACCCGCTGGGGGCGCGACTATCTCCAAGTGGGAAACGCTATGGAGATTTTCAGACGGAACAACGTGCGCTTTATCGCGGTAAACAACGGGATAGACAGCGAAAAGCCCGACACGTTGGAGTTTGCGCCGTTCATCAATATCATGTCGGAGTGGTACGCCCGCGACATCAGCAAGAAAGTAAAAACGGGTATCCGCACAAAGGGGACAAGCGGCAAGCCAATCGCTACCGAAGCCCCATACGGATATGTAAAAGACCCCGACAACAAGGATTTTTGGTTGATTGACGAAGAAGCCGCGAAAGTTGTCCGTTTGATTTTCCGCCTGTTTCTGGACGGGAAGAACCGAAACCAAATCGCCGTATATCTGAAAAACGAACAAATTCCAACGCCCACTTTCTACATGAAAGACCGGGGGCGGGGAACTTGTAAAAACAAGACGCTGAACGAGGAAAACCGCTACAAATGGAATAAGGCGACCCTGACCCGTATCCTCACACGGCAGGAGTATTGCGGAGATGTGGTCAACTTCAAGACCACAAAGCATTTCCGCGACAAACGAAACCACTATGTAGACCGAAGCCAGTGGCATATTACGGAAAACGTGCATGAGCCGATTGTTGACCGCACCGATTTTGAGAACGTACAGCGGATTTTGGAAAATGCCCCCGTCAAGCGACCAAACGGGGACGGGGAAATCCACCCCTTGTCGGGCTTGCTTTTCTGTAAGGACTGCGGCGCAAAAATGCACATACGGATAGATTACAGGAACGGCGGCAGGCGGCATATCGCCTATTGCAGTGAGTACCACAAGGGAAAAGCCAGAAACCCGAAGTGCCATTCCCCGCACATCATGGACGCGGATTTACTCATGCAGACCGTTTCGGACGTGCTGAAAAAAATCGCGGAATACTCCATCAGCAACCGGGCAGACTTTGAAGCCTTAGTGAAAAAGAGCCTTGACGTACAGCAGACCGACCGGACGAAGAAACAGCAGAAGCGCGTACCGCAAATCACAACGCGGCTTGAACAAATCGAAAAGGTTCTGGATAAGCTGTACGAGGACAACGCACTGGGAGTAATTGAGCAAGACCGTTATGAGCAGATGTCGCGGAAGTATTCGGAAGAATATTATATGCTGAAAGAGGAACTTGCGGAAATCAAAGAGCAGTTATCCGCTTTTGAGAACGCAGGAGGGCGGGCGCAGAGGTTTGTAAAACTGACAGAACGATACGCCGACTTTGCCGAACTCACCCCCGCCATTCTCAACGAGTTTATCAGCAGGATTGAAGTGCATGAGCGCGACCAGAAACGGGCGAGATACGCCATACAGCATATCGGGATATACTTCAACCATATCGGCAAATTTGAGAACGAACTGACACAGCTTGCCGAGCCGACAGAGCAGGAAATCAAAAAAATGCGGGAGGAAATCGAAGAAGCGAAAAAGGAAAAGAGCCGCGCTTACCACCGTGAATATTCCAGAGCCTACCGCGCCAGAAACCGCGAAAAGCAACGGGAGTATGACCGTATCAAGGCGCGGGAATACCGGGCAAGGAAAAAGGCGCAAGCCGCCGCCATGTCCGCACAATAAAACCGAACAGCCGACAGCAGAGAGGGATTTTCCAAATACGGGAAATTCCTTTTTTGCACCCACAGAAAGGAGCGACCCATTGACAGAATTGACAGAAAAGAAAGAAACGCCCGCCCCACCCCGAAAGCCCGACGGTATCATCACGACACACAGGGACGGGCAGACCATTGTTGCGGAGTTGTTTTTCAACCACAGCGGCACAGAAACATTCCGCGACAAGCTGCTGAAAATGATACTTGCCGATAAGCAGGAATAAAACGGGAAGCCGATTGTCTGTAAAAATCCATTCCTATCCTATCCATTCCATACAAAAATCGAAAGGAGCGATTGACGCATGGCAAAGACCAAAGCCGAAAAAATCACGAGCATTGAGGAAGAAATCCGACAGCTTGAAAACAGGCGCAGACAGCTTGTGCAGGAGCAAAAGGCGCAGGA
>KE159593.1:423711-519444 GCA_000403255.2 Lachnospiraceae bacterium 3-1 | reverse complement strand
CTCCATGGAAGAAAGCGCGCCGAGCCACTCCTCCTTCTGCGTCAGGAAGAGATCCAGCCAGCGGCGCAGCTGGGAAAGGGTGATGGAGAAGCGCTCACAGAGTCTCTCCACGGTAGACAGACGCAGAAAATACTCCGCGAGGACGCGGAGGATGAAGAACAGGCCATAGCCGGAGTAAGGGACGATGAAGTCCGGGAGGATGGCATGGGTATGGCCGCAGGTACAGATGAGGCGCATGATACAGAGGCTGTGGCGGACAGGGACACCACTTATAAAGTCGACCAGGGAACGGCCATAATAGGCATGGATGCGGCAGGAACCCCTGGCCCCACAGCAGGGACAGGTCTGAAATTCCGGGTGGAATCTCTTCATAAAGGAATCAAAGAGGGCTTTTGATGAACTTTTTATGCGGATTAGCTTGCAAAACAGGGAGTTTTCTCTTATCATAGTATATGTCGGTGGTGCCGGAGCCTCACAAGTGGGACATGATCCCGTATACGGCAGGCACACTGGTATGTGAGAGAAAGAACGAACTGTTGGAGGGGCTGTTCTTTCTCTTTTTTTTGTTCCATAAAAACTATATCGGAATGACATGGGATGGTCAAGAGGGAAACGTGCCGCATCCTACAGCACGCTCTTGTAGATAGTATTTGACACTTGAGAATTTAATTTGACGTTTTTGTGCGGGAGACAGGAACTTTAGTTTGCTGGGCTACAGTCTGTGCCAGCTCCATTGCTTTATCCATCACCTGTTCTGCTGGAACCACATAATTTACCAGCCCCACTTCATACGCCCGCTGTGCAGAGATTAACTTTCCAGTTAGACACATCTCAGCCGCAATTTTCTGAGGAATCAGCTTTGGCAGACGAATTAATCCGCCACTGGTTGCAAGAAGTCCTACCTTCACCTCAGAAAGTCCAAACCTGGCATGTTCTGCCGCCACAATCAGATCACAGGATACTGCAATTTCCAATCCTCCTGCTACTGCTGTGCCGTTTGCAGCACAGATGATTGGCTTTGCGCTGACACGCTCTGTAATTCCTGCAAATCCATGCTCCATAATTGTCTGGCATCCGCCGTTTTCATCATAAGCGCTCAAATCTTCCCCCGCACAGAAGCTCTTCTCTCCTGCCCCTGTGATAATGATGCATCCTACCTCATTATCCTTCTCCGCATGATTCAATATTTCCTCCATCATGGCAGACGTCTCTGGATCAATGGCATTCCTTCTCTCATTTCTGTTAATTGTTACAATCAATACACCATCTTTTAACTCTGTAAGCACTTTCTTATTTTCCATCTCTTACCTCCTGCTTTTTATAAATTTCCCAAATAAGGATTTGACCTTCGTTCTATTTCCAGCTTTGTAATGTCCTCATGCCCCGGATAAACCATCCAATCGCCTGGCATAGCGGCCAGCCGTTTCAGTGACGCCCGCATTTGTTTCATGCTGCCCCCTGGAAAATCTGTCCGCCCAATGCTGCCACAGAATAAGGTATCTCCTGTAAACATGCAGTTTTCTGTCAGAAATGTCACTGACCCAGGCGTATGTCCCGGAGTGTGAATTACCTCAAACACAATACCTGCAAGATTTAATCCCTGTCCCTCGTTTAGCTCCTTGACATTTTCAAAAGCTGTGACTGTAGGAAAAACCATTCCCATATCATGCTCTTCCAGCTCCTTCGGACAGTCTAAGGGATGACAATATACAGGGAGATACGGCCAACGCTCTTGTAATTTTGGTACTGCCAGAAAATGATCATAGTGACCATGGGTCAGAAGCGCAGCCTCTGGCGCCAGCTTTTTTCTTTCCATGTAGCTGATCAAATCTTTTGCATTATCTGCCGGATCAATGAGAACACACTTCCCTTTTTCCTGACCTGTTACAATATAGCAATTTGTTTCAAACATCCCTAGCACAAACTGTTCTATCTGCATGCTGCCCTCCTGCTCTCCCTAACCAAATACCCCACAGCAAGCTACGGGGCATGCCCTAACCTTATATGGCTAAAACATATGCTCGCCTGCTACTCCATCATCTATTAGCTTTTGGATTTCCCCTTCAGTGTATCCAACGGATGCCAGAATATCTCTGGTGTCCTGTCCAAGCAATGGAGAACCCCTATGAATCGGGCAGACCTCATTGTTGAACCGAATCGGATTATTATAAAAACGTATATTTCCAATTTTTTCCTGCCATGCAAACGAGGTTGCCTCGGTCTGATTTGCATGGTCAGATGTATAAGCCTCGATAAAGGGAAGTATTTCAGATGCTGGTACATCTACTGCCAAAAGCTTTTCCTCCACTTCCTTGCGGAACATGGTACGGGTCACAGCTTCTATCTGTTTGGCCAATGCATCCCTGTTTGCAATACGCCCTGCATGATCCTCAAAACGTGGGTCATCTGGAAGGCTTAAAACTTCTTTTAGGCTCTGCCATCGTTCCTGGCTGTCTGCAATGATGGAAACCCAGCCATCCCGCGCCTCAAAGATACCATATGGAGCAACAAATCTGTCATGGTTACCAAAACGGGACTGTGCTTTCCCATATTTTCCATAATCCATCAACGTTTCTGCACAGGAAATCATAACCACATCCGACATGCCCACATCAATCCTGCATCCTTTTCCTGTTCGGCGTGCTTCGATCAATGCCATCAATACGGCGTTAAACCCATAAATTCCAGTCAATGTATCACAATTTGCATTCCCAGCCTTCATAGGCGCACCATCTGGTTCCCCATTGCTGGCTGCAAAACCGCCTCTTGCCGCTGCAATGGCGTCATAACATGGATATTTCATCAAAGGACCGCTTGCGCCAAACCCACTCAAAGACATAAATACGATTTTGGGGTTGATCTCTTTTAACTTGTCATACCCTAAGCCCAGACGATCAATTGAGCCGCTCTTGAAATTTTCCAGGACTACATCTGCTTCTTTTACCATCCGGTAAATAACCTCTTTTCCCTCCTGAGAGGAAAGATCCAGCTCTATGCTCTGTTTATTTTTATTGTACGCACAATATAAGGCGCTCATCCCATTCACAAAGGGGTCCCATGTTCTGGACTGATCCCCAGCATTGTAGCGTTCTACCTTCCACACTTCTGCACCCAGGTCTGCAAACTGCCAAGCCGTATATACACCAGCCAGGGCAATGGTGAAATCCAGTACCTTCATACCTTTAAATACGCCTTTTGATTCCCATTTGGCCATTTTCCTATCTCCTTTCCAGCCTTAAATTATGCCTTCTGCCTTCATGTGCTCCATTTGTTCCTGAGAAATGCCAAGCCCTGCAAGACAGTCCTGTGTGTCTGCCCCTAAAGCTGGCGCTGGAGCAATTACATTGTCTTCTTCTGTATCTCCAGTAAACTTTGCAGCTTTTCCAATCTGCAACGTATCCCCCGCCTTTGGATCGTTGATATGAATCAGCATATTCCGTTCTGCTACCTGAGCATCATTTACTAATTCCTGGAAGGTATTACAAGGGCCGCCTGGTACCATTGCCTCCCGGCATATCATATCTGCCTCTTTGATGGTAATCGTAGCAAAATAATCCCGAAGCTGCTGGTCTAAGTCCCCGAAATAATTTTCCATAGAACGCGCTGGATCATGGGCATAACGCGGATCCTCCGCCCACACATCCTTCCCTGCACACTTCGCAAAGCTAATCCATTGGGTATCGCTCCCAATACTTAAAGAGAACCATCCATCCTTGCACCGGAATGTATCGGTAGGATTCGTTGTTGGGAACCCGTTTCCAATCCGCTTTGGCAATGTGTTCATGCCCAAAAGCCCTTCCACAAAGGTATCATCCAAGGAAACCATGGTATGCCATACACTGACCGACACTTTCATGCCTTCTCCTGTTTCCTGCGCATTCAGATAAGCTGCTAACATTCCTGCACTCAAATGCCAGCTACTGTAAATATAAGCCAGCGGAAAGCCAAACTTGGTGGGACGTTCTGGGAAACCTGTTTTTTCCTGTAAACCAGATCTGGAATTGATCAGCAAATCATAATCTGGCATATCCTTCCAGGGACCAGATTCTCCATAAGGGGTTAGCACACCATAAATCAACCTTTGATTCTGTGCTTTTAATGCTTCATACCCTAACCCCAGCTTTTCCATCTGTTCTTCTGATTTGTTTACCACCAGCATGTCAAACTGAGAAACCAGACGTTTCAGCACATCCTGTCCAGTCTTTTTTTTGATATCCAGGGTCATACTCTTCTTCCCTCGATTGTAAAAAGCCTGGTAAATTCCTTCTTCCTCATCCATAGCTCCACGTTTGCGGATGCTATCTCCACCATGAGGATTTTCAATTTTAAGCACTTGTGCTCCATAATCAGCAAACATGCTGGCAGCATACGGGTTGCCATCCGTAAGATCCAACACTTTCAATGAACAAAGTGGCTTCATAGTTTTGTCTCCCTTCTGTTTACTTTTACGTGAAAATTGACAGTTAAAAAAAATAAATCCTATTGTCTACTGTTTGTAGGGAGTATACCACGTTCCAGTTTCCTAAGTCAAATCACAAAATCAGACAATCTTTTATCGTAAAATTTGTTAAAATTGTACAATCATATTTTTTCTACCTAATTTATGAATTTTGCAAAATGCTGTTTTATCCATGACAAAATTGTATTTTTTCGGCTTTCTCAAAATTCAGCCATTGACAAAACCCGGTCCATTGATTATGATAAAAATATCAAATATACTTTTTCGTGAAAGTTTTCGGAAACGTATAGCATTTCACTCTCACTCTGAGAAGAAAAATATCAAACAGGAAAGGAAGAACAGGTATATGAAAATCATTGCATGTTGTAAAATTGTTCCAAATGAAGAAGAAATTACAGTTCTGCCAGACCGGACCCTTGCAATGGCAGAAGCATCACTGAAAATTAGCCAGTACGACCTGAACGCATTGGAGAGCGGCAAGACACTGGCAGCAGAAAGTGGCGGAAGCATGGCTGCACTTTCTATTGGCCCCAGCAATTTTCTGGAAAATTCTAAAATCCGCAAGGATATTTTATCCCGCGGTGCAGATGAACTAAACCTTGTGATTGATGACACACATGAATTTTCTGATTCTTTACAAACGGCAAAGGCAATTGCTGGCGCTTTAAAAGCAATTGGCTCTTATGATGTGATATTATGCGGTGCAGGCTCCAGCGACTTATACCTACAGGAAGTAGGTATTCAGGCTGGTACAATTTTAGATATCCCAGTTGTCAACAATGTCACTGGTATCAAAATCGCTTCTGAACATACCCTGGAAGTGGAACGAGCTTTAGAAGAAGAAGTAGAAATACTGGAAGTTCCCCTCCCCGCTGTACTGTCTGTTTCCTCAGAGATTAACGTACCTGGGGTTCCAAGCATGCGCGAAATCATGAAAGCAGGAAAGAAACCTGTGAATGTACTTTCCATTGACGCAGAAATCACAGCTTCTGCCAACACAGTAGAACAGCTTGCTCCAGAACAACAAGAACGCCGCCAGGAAATCATAGAGGGCGACAACGAAGAAGCAGTAGACGCACTGGTTTCATTCCTGAGAAAAGAAGGATTTTAAGTAGAGGAGGATATTCATTATGGCAATTCAGTCTGTTTTTATTGTAACTGACAACTATGCTGTCCTGCCTGAATTCTGTGCAGGGGCAAAAAATCTCGCGGATTACGTTACTGCTGTTGTGTTTGGCGACGAGGCTGCTGCAAAAGAACATGCATCCTGCGGCGCTGACAAAATCGTATTCTGTCCGGTTTCTGAGGGAGGGGCGCCAGAGGATTATGCCACACCAATTGCTGCTATGGTAAAAGAACAGCCCAAGGCCATCGTAATGGTCAACAATAGCATTCGCGGCCGCTGTCTTGCTGGAAAGCTTTCTGTTTACTTGGATACTGCTGTGCTGGGCAGCGTAAACGAATTATCCGTAGAAAACGATACCATCTCCTGCCGTCGCGTTGTATATGGCGGAACGGCACAGCGGAAGGAAAGCTTTACCACACCTTATGGCGTCATCACCATTTCCTCTGGTATCTTTGATTCCCCTGCTGAGGTTTCTGGGAATGCTGAAGTTCTTCCAATTGCAGGAGCTCCCGCTGAGCCAATCCATAGAATTTCTCGCAATGAGAAAAAAGAGGGTACTGTAAACCTAGTTGCTGCAAAGCGTATTGTAGACGTAGGCCGTGGCCTTGCTGCGAAAGAGGATCTGGAAATCTGCCGGAACCTGGCAAAAGTCTTGGATGCAGAGGTTGGATGTTCCCGCCCAGTTGCCGAAAATAATAAATGGATGCCTAAGGCATGCTATATGGGAATTACTGGTGTGCAAGTGAAGCCAGAATTAATCGTCGTATTGGGTCTATCTGGACAGGTGCAGCATATTGGCGGCATCAACAAATCAAAGGTCATCGTTGCCATCAACAAAGATAAAGCAGCGCCGATTTTCAAAAATGCCGACTTTGGACTGGTAGGCGACATGTATAAAATCCTGCCGTCTTTGATTGAGAAGCTCTCATAATCCTGTCCAGCAATCATAAAGGAGTGCCATCATGATAGCAGATATTGTAGGAAACCGTACCTTAAAAAGCCAATGGAATGAAACTGTAAAAATTTATGGGAAAAATCTTTTTTTGAAATATATTTCTGTACAGGATGAAATAAGTTCTTACACTTACCAGGAATTTGACCGAAACGTGAAGCAGACAGCCAACCTGCTTTTGAGCCTGGGAATCCAAAAGGGTGAATTTGTGGCGCTTCACCTGCACAACCGGCCGGAATACCTGGTCTGTTGGCTGGCAATTGCCCAAATCGGTGCAATCTCTGTCCCTATCAACGAGCATTTTCAAGCCAGGGAATGCAGCTATATCATGAAGAAATGCAACATCTCCCATTTGATTGCGGAACCCTGCTCCATTGAAATTTACCGAAAGCATTTTGATGAATTTCAATTGCAGACACTGCTTTTGGCAGGCGGAGAATCTGAGGATCCAAGAATTTTGTCTTTGACATCTGCCATGGAAGCCCAGCCGGATATTTTAAAAAAACAGGTTGAGGTATGCTCCGAAGATACCGCTGTCATCCTGTTTACCTCCGGTACCACCCAGCATCCCAAAGGCGTCATTTACACCCACTGCAATGTAATTTACGGCGGGCTGCTCCATGCGGAACAAATCTGTATGCGTACTGGGGATCGGTTCTTGACTGCCATGCCCTGCTATCATATGGATTTTCAGGAAATGGCTGCAGCTCCCGTGATCTGCACTGGAAGTACATTAATTATGGTCGAACATTATAGTGCAAGACGGTTTTGGCGGCAAATTTATGAACACAAGGCAGACTTTACAGATACCATGTCCATCATGAATCGAACTATGCTGATGCAGCCTGTCCAGCCATGGGAAAAAGATCACTGTCTGAAACAAGTTTACTTCTCCATGGGCCTAAGTATAGAAGAAAAGGAAGCTTTTGAAGAGCGTTTTCATGTAAGGCTTTTAAATTCCTATGGTATGACGGAAACAGTATCTGCTGTAACCTGTGTCCCACCCTGGGGAGACCAGCACTGGCCATCGGTTGGACGTCCTGCCCTTTCCTATGGAATTAAAATCATAGATGAAAAGGGAAACACCCTTCCCCCAGGAACCGAAGGGGAAATTTGTGTATATGGTATCCCTGGACGCTCTCTGGTAAAGGGATATTATCAGGATAGGGAAGCAACCAACCGGCTTCTGGACAAAGAAGGCTGGCTGCATTCCGGCGACTGGGGCTATCTGGATGAAGAAGGCTGGCTCTTTTTCCTTGGGCGCTGTGGTCACATCATCAAGCGCGCAGGTGAAAATATTAGCTGCACAGAAGTGGAATGTACCCTCACTTCCCACCCCTTAATTGCAGATGCCGCAGTAGTCGGCGTACCAGACTCTATCCGTGGTCAGGCCGTCAAAGCTTTTATACAGCTGAAAGAAGGGGCAACCCTTAGCAAAGAAAATATCATTCGCTATTGCGAAGAACATCTTGCTTACTTTAAAGTTCCTACCCAGCTTGCATTCGTAACAGAATTTCCACGAACTGCAACCGGGAAAATCAAAAAGAATCTTCTAAACCAGGAGGAATGACAATGAACATACTTGTATGCATCAAACAAGTGCCTGATACCACTGAGATCAAAATTGATCCCGTAAAAAATACACTGATCCGTGAGGGCGTTCCCTCCATCGTCAATCCCTTTGACGGTTATGCGCTGGAAGCCGCTGCACGCATCAAAGACAACGATCCCGACACAAAAATCGTAGTTCTATCCATGGGGCCGGCACAGGCCAAAAACGCCCTAAAGGAATGCCTTGCCATTGCTGCTGACCAGGCATATCTTCTTACAGACCGTGCTTTTGGCGGATCTGATACATTAGCTACCAGTTACATTCTTTCCCAGGCCATTCGTCATATAGAAACCCTGGAAGGTAATTTTGATCTGATTTTCTGTGGAAAACAGGCAATCGACGGTGATACTGCCCAGGTTGGTCCTGAGATTGCAGAACATTTAGGTCTCCCACAAATTACATACGGACTGGAAGCCTCTGTAGAAAATGGCAAAGTCATTGTAAAAAAAGAAGCAGAAGAAGGTGTACAGGTGATCACCGCTTCCATGCCCTGTCTGGTTACTTATACCAAACCTTCCTGGGATCCAAGATATCCCACATTGAAGCGGAAAATGGCTGCTAATCGTGCCCAAATCCCTGACATTACTGCTTCTGACCTGACAGAAATTAACCTGGAGCAAGCTGGTTTAAAAGGCTCCCCCACAAAAGTAAAAGCCACTTTTGTTCCACCAAGAAAAAGCGGCGGCGTGGTTATCCAGGAGGATACCGCTTCTGCAAGCGCCATGAAGCTGTTTTCACTGATGAATGACAATGGCTTAATATAAGGAGGAATCGTACCATGGAAGTCAAAAGCAAAGACCTTTGGGTATTTATTGAAACGAAAGAGGACGGCTCACCGAAAAAAGTCGGCCTTGAACTTTTAAACCCCGGCAAAGATATGGCAAAAAAGCAAGGCGGCGAGCTGGTGGCTGTTGTCATTGGCTCTCACATTGACGCATCGATCGAAGCTGCTTCTCGCTATGGCGCAGATACCATCATCGCAGTGGACGGGGAAGAATACAAAGACTATTCCACAGATGCCTATACCATTGCCATAACAAAGCTGGTGGAAAAATACGGCCCCACCAGCATGTTAATTGGTGCAACCAACAATGGCCGGGACTTAGGCCCCAGGATTGCCTGCCGTCTTCACACTGGCCTGACTGCCGATTGCACTGCTCTTGATATTGATGAAGAAACTGGAAATGTGGCTTGGACCCGTCCTGCCTTCGGCGGCAACTTAATGGCAACGATTATGTGCCCAGAACACCGTCCACAGATGGGAACTGTACGCCCAGGCGTATTCAAGATGGCAGAACCTACTGAAAAAGACGCAAAAGTCATCCGAGAAGATATTTCCATTCCATCCGAAGATATCCGCACTCAGATTGTGGAGCTCATCCGGGAACTGGATGCAGAGTCTGTAGATTTAGAAGGCGCCCAGATTATTGTTTCTGGCGGACGCGGGGTAAAAGGGCCAGAAGGCTTCGCACCAATCCGCGCATTGGCTGAAGCTCTTGGAGCTACTGTAGGGGCATCCCGTGCTGCCGTTGATGCCGGATGGATTCCCCATGCACATCAGGTAGGGCAAACTGGCAAAACCGTTGGCCCGAAGCTTTATATCGCCTGTGGAATATCCGGCGCTATCCAGCACCTGGCAGGTATGAGCGGCTCTGACCATATCATTGCCATCAACAAAGACCCAGACGCACCTATTTTCGGTGTTGCGGATTACGGAATTGTAGGGGATTTGTTCGAGGTTCTGCCTGTCCTTACAGACGCAATACAAAAAGCAAAAGCATAAACCTTACTGTCTTACTCTTTGCTGAATTTAATTTCTCTGTCATGATACAAAAGAGGCTGCCAGGAAATCTTCTTTTTGTACAACTCATGGATACCGTTTGAAAAAACTTATTCCATAAATTACAAAAACCTATGTTTCCCAGCAGCTTCTTTTTCTATTCCTGTAATATAACGTCACAAATTATTTTCCAAAATAGCTATTACTCCGGCGGAGTAATATGTAAACTTAAGAGTTTTCTTCTCCCTCCGGGAAGATAATCTTATTGACAACAAAAAAGATCACCATAGACACCCCACCGGTCAGGACTGTTGTAATAATATTGTAAATAAAATCCGGCACACCCAGCGTTCCAGCCACCCCTACCCAAATGCTGTTGATAGAGTTTACCACCAGGGTCACTCCTATCCAACCGAAAAAATACCCAACAATCTGCGGCGGAATCTTCCCATGGCTTCGGAAAGTGATATTCCTCTGCAATGGGAAATTGATGCATTGGGCCGTAAAGGTTGCAATCAGATATCCGATGAAATACGCAAGCCCTCCATCTGCCACGCTGTATCCAAGAACATTGAATGTAAAGGACGCCCCAAATAACTCCATTTGGATACCCGGCCACATCCATTCCACATTTTTATAAGCCGAAAAAGCGCCTGGCAAGAACTGGATTAAGATATACTGCCATACTGTCACCAGATTGCTGAACAGGAAAAACAGGCCTCCTTCCCGAATCCACTTGGCCGCCCCAGGATGCTTCCCTGAAAATCCTGACCACCATTTTGCAAATGCATTTTCTTTCATGAGTTCCACCTCCAACTGCACGCTACTTCATTTTATTCGCTTTTTTCATGACCTTGCGCTGACGGAAAAATCCGCCAATTACCTGACCCAGCCCTCTGAAGAAATGGCCGTTTACAATCCTCATAATCCCATCCACCATCTCCTGGCTGCACATACCGCCTGCCATCTTTCCAATAGCCCTGAAAGGCATGTTATAAATAAACATAATATTCAAATCCGGCTTCCCCTTTGCCATGCTATTATTGAGTATCTTTGTCATAATCTTATATACCAGCCTTGCCGGAGCGCTTTTCGCATAATACATCTGACAGATTGCATCATTCCGGTCCAGCTTTCCGCTCCAATGTCCATTCGGTATTTTATGCCCTAATAGTGTTTCAAATTCTTTATCTGATATATGCGTAATATCTCCAGATGCATAATTCCTAAGCTGTGCCATATCATAGGGAAGAGGCGCATTTGTTCCAACCACATCTACCGTCCCAGACAGCCGGATATCTGTTGCACTGGCTCCAATTAAGATTTCATATTTTCCACTTTCAATTTCAAACTGGTTTGTCTTCACGTTAAAATAACGGAATGCATCCCTATTTAAGGGAATCTCCACCGTCCTTGTTTCACCGGCATTTAAAAATATTTTACGAAAACCTTTCAGTTCCTTCCTCGGACGGTATACTCCATCACATTTTGCACTAATATATAGCTGCGCTACTTCCGCGCCATCCCTGTCCCCTGTATTTGTAAGATCAAAAACTGCCTTTTTTTCACTTAATTTCAGATTACTATAGCGAAAGGTTGTGTAACTTAGTCCAAATCCAAAAGGAAACAGGACTGGTTTCCCTACTGTTTCAAAATACCGATAACCTACATACAATCCTTCCCTATACTCTGCACTGCGTTCCTTAGCTGGAAAATACGGAGCAGATGGAATATCCTCATATTTTAGCGGATATGTCTCATTTAGCTTCCCAGATGGGTTTACCTTTCCAATAATGACATTCAGCATAGCTGCCGCGCCCGCCTGTCCGCTTAAATATCCATGCACAACAGCTTCACATTTATTAATCCAAGGCATTTCTATTGAGGAGCCGCCGGAAAGCACCGCAACTACATGCCGATTTACTGACGCTATTTTTTCAAGCAATTTTATCTGGTTGTCTGGAATTCTCATATGCGAACGATCTAACCCTTCAGACTCTGATATTTCATCCAGCCCAATATATAAAAGCACAACATCTGCCCTTGCTGCAAGGTCTGATGCTTCCTTCACAAGCCCAGCATCTGCCTCTCCTGTTCGTCGGTACCCTGCTGCAAATCCTAAGAATTCTATGGGGAAATTTCCTATCACATCCATCGTAGAATCCAACCTTGTGGGATTCACAACAGAGGAACCAGCTCCCTGATACCGGGGTGTTTTCGCAAAATCACCGACAACCGCCACCTTTTTTCCTTCCTTAAGAGGAAGAATATGATTTTCATTCTTTAGAAGAACAATGCTTTGTTCCGCTGCTTTCCTGGCCATGGCATGATGCTTTTCAATATCAAACCTCTTTCCCTTGTTCTTATCAACCGCTTCACGCAAAGACAGGATTGCACTCAGAAGTTCCTCCACCCGTTGATCTAACAGCTTCTCATCCAGTTTTCCACTTTTTACGGCACTGAGCAATTCTTCATCAGAATCTCCACCTGTGGTGGGCATCTCTAAGTGGGAACCAGCGGCCACCCCTGCCGTATGGTCATTGGAAGCTCCCCAGTCTGACACCACAAAACCGTCAAACCCCCATTCATCCCTGAGAATTTCCTGAAGAAGATGTTCATTTTCATTGGCATAAACGCCGTTCACGCGATTATAAGATGACATGATTGACTTAGGCTTTGCCTCTTTGACTACAATCTCAAAGCCAGTCAGATAGATTTCCCGTAGAGTCCTTTCATCCAAAACGGAATCACTTGCCATGCGGCGAAATTCCTGTGAGTTCACAGCAAAATGTTTCGGACATGCCCCCACACCTTTGGATTGAATACCCTTTACATATCCTGCCGCCATTTTTCCTGCCAAATAGGGATCCTCACTGAAATATTCAAAATTACGTCCGCATAACGGGCTTCTTTTTATATTGAGCCCCGGCCCCAGCAAGACACAGACATCCTGTGATGCAGCCTCTGTCCCAAGGTAAGTTCCAATTTCCTCCCCAAGTTCTGGATCCCAACTATTGGCAATCGTCGCCGCTGTAGGAAAACAAGTAGCCGGCACACTGCCGTTTAATCCCAATTGGTCACTTGCCCCCTCCTGTTTCCGGATTCCATGAGGCCCGTCAGAAAGCGTCACACTCGAGATTCCCACTCGTCCTACGGAGCGAGTCTGCCAAAAATCCTTGCCAGAGAGCAGATAACATTTTTCTTCCAGATTCATTTTTTGAACAATATTCTTAACATCCAAGCTTCTCACCTTCTTTTTATAAAATACTGATAGAACAAAGCGGAATTCTTTCACGCTTTATCGTGACAAGGTCTTTCCTATAGAATGAAAAATGGGATGTTGCGGCGGCTGTCAGATAAGCCGCCGCAACAACTTCCCCTTTTCACACAAAAGCCTTGATCCTTTTCCAGTAAAGAAATATTTTCTATTCCACAGAAACAGCCTTTTTCTTTTTCAAATAGCGCAAAATCAAAACTGCTTCCACTGCAAGAATAAGCAAAACTACCATTACGTCAACTGTGATAAAAGTCTTTGTCATATTTGTCATGATACCTGCAGGATCTTTATCTCCTGCATAGTTTCCACTGTTGGCAACCGTGTAAAGGATGTTCTTGCTTGCCTGACGCATAGCTTTGACAGCCGTAGCGCTTTTATCTGACAGGACATTGGACTCAGCAGAACCAAATCCCAGCATTAAATCATTCCCGCTTCGGATACAATGATCGGTAATCATATATCCATAAGAACCATCGTAGTCTGACTCAACCATTCCTACAAATCCCCATTCGCCGCGCAAAACATTATTCAACAAATGTTCATTACCGCAGCTTGGCTCTGTACCAATAAAGTTAAAGGAAGACATTGCTGCCATAGCTTTTCCTTCAAACCCTTTCACCGCAAGTTCAAAGGGCTTTAAATATATTTCCCGGATGGCCTGCTCGGAAGCGAAAGTCATAAGGAACGCGCATCGGTTTATCTCCTGATCGTTTACTGCAAAGTGCTTGATATATGCATATACGCCATGCTCCGCTGCGCCATTAATTTCGTTTGCAGCTAAGTATCCTGCAAGGACTCCATCTTCTGAATAATATTCAAAATTCCGTCCTGCAAATGCGGAGCGGTGAGTGTTCATTGCCGGACCATACCAGCCGTAATTGCTTACCTCTGCATATTCCTGACCCATTGCCTGGCCAACTTCATACATAAGCTTTTTATTCCATGTTTGCGCCATCAGTACTTCTGAGGAATATGCCGTACCCATTGCGCCTGTAATAAAGTGGCTTAACCCTGCTGGTCCATCACAGTCATTCGTTGCAACTTTTCCAATTGATTTCACTTCCGCTGTCTGCCATCCGCCTAGATTAATTAACGTTGACATATCCTCAAAGCTCATCTGATCCAGCAATTCCTCCCATTTTGCATCATCATAGTCCAGCCCGACCATATCATAGAGCGCCAGACCATTATCAGCCCCCATCACTGGCATCTCGTCTGCGTCATCGTTATACAAGGTTCCATCATAAATTCCAAATGCATCCTCTTCTATCTCCGCCCGGGTTGTATCAGACATTACATATTGTTCCTCTTTTAATTCCCCACATGCTTCCTCATAGTTGGCAAAACCATCTGCCCTGGACAACTGCACAAAATCTCCACGAGAGTAATCCTGGAACTGGTTGACAGCAATTTCCTGATCACTGGAGCGTCCTTCTTTACTGTAGTCAATATCATCTTTTACAGTAAATTTCTCTTCCTCAATCACTGTATGGGAATCTGAACGCACCGATATTACATATTCCCCAGCTTCTAAAATATAGCCGCCTCCTTTTATTTTTACCCCTTCTGAATCATAAGCAGCCATTTCTTCCTTATTGATTTCAAAAGAAACTGTCTGCGAAGCCCCTGGGTCCAATTCTTCTGTTTTCTCAAACTGAACCAAATTAGCCGAAGCTTTTTCAATCCCCCCGTTATTATATGGAGGAGTATAATAAATCTCAACTGTATCTTTACCGGCCACATCTCCGGTATTCTCTACTGTCACATCGAAAGAAACAGAATCCCCATTATCTTTAAAGTTCTCAATTTTCTTTTCAAAAGTTGTATAACTTAATCCATAGCCAAATGGGTACTGTACATACTCATCATACTTGATCAATCCTTCTTCGGCTGCTGTTTCATAGAATTTATATCCAACATAAATTCCTTCCACATAATTTGCAAAAGCAATATTTCCCTCAGCAGAAGAATCTGCTTCTGCAATCTGCTTTTTTAAATCATCCACATTAGTATAGGCATTGTTTCCAATATTATGAATGTAAGGTGTTTTCAATAAATCTTTCACAAAAGTATCTGCTGTCTTTCCTGATGGATTTACCGAACCATTAATAATTTCACCTAATGCCGCAAATCCGCAAGCGCCTCCTGGAGGAGCCAAAATTACAGCGCCTATCTGCTTATATTCGTCTACCCATCCCAATTCCATTGCATTACTTGCATTAATGATAACAATGACATTGTCAAATTCAGAACAAACCTTCTCAACCATATCTTCTTCTGTTTTAGAAAGTTCAAGATAAGATTCTCCCTTTTCAAAATCATCATAGTCCCCATTATTTTTATAGGTAGCATTCATAGAATTATAATTAGCCGGCGCTGCGGAAACCTCTTCTGCCGGATTATATGTACCTTTAATAACAGCATTCATGTCAACCGGAAGGTCTGCGCCTTCACCGCCAGGACGTCCAATTACAATTACTGCAGTATCCGAAAATTCCTTTGCTTGATTCATAATTTCATCTGTATAAGAATCCACTGTAGGTTCTGGAAGCGTCCAATCCTGTGAGCCCATGGACAATACTGGACGTTCTGCACAATATTCTACATACATATCTGTCAACGCCTGATTTGTTTCGTATCCCGCATTCTGTAAAGACTGAAGAATTCCTACTGCTGTCGAAGCATCCGAAGATCCCGAACCTGTACCGCCGAAAAATGGAATGGTAGAACCCCATCCAAATACATTCAGTTTCTTCACATCGGAATCCAAAGGCAGAAGTTTCTCATTCTTTGCCAAAACCATGCCTTCTTCTCCAATACGCTGAACCATGTCCCTGCTCTTTGTTACCGTATCCTCACTTAACGTTACATCCGCTGCATTCAAATACCCTGAAACATTTCCATACATCGGTCCATAGCAAATCATATTTACCACTATTGTAACAACTGCTACAAAGGCTAGGACAGCCTGCCAGCGGACAATGTGCTTGAAGCCCTTTTTTACTTTTATTGCAGCGATTAGCACAATCACCATCACAGCCAATGCCCCAAGAATAACATACACGTACCCGATAAGCTGTGTAAGGTAAGACATCAAATCCGCTTCACTGACTCCATAACTCGTAAAAATAGGTCCCAATAAGTTCGCTAAAAAATCAACCATCTTTTTTCCTCCTCTTTTCTTTTTACGTTTCCCGGGAACTTTTTAAAGTATATCAGTATTCTTTCTATTGTGCATATTTTTCCGTAACCTGTACTTTTTTCTGCATGATTTGTAGTCCATTTGTACTATATACATAATTTTCATTGACTGTTTTTGTATATTTTGCCTAGATTATACCATATTTATTTTCGTTACATTGGAATTAATATTTTTAGGCTGAACCAATTTTCCTGTGTGGAGATATCCACCTCCCCACCATACTTCCGAACGGTATAACAAAGACTTTTCAAACCATATCCATGGAATTGTGTTTCCTTTTTCGTCGTGATTGGGAGCCCCCTTTGAAATTCCAGTTCCCCTTCATAATAATTCTCAAATCGGATAATCAAGAATTTTCTCTGTGAAAAAGCAGTCACTTCAATTAATCTTTTCCCTACTTGTATTTTTTCCTCACATTCTATGGCATTATCCAGTGCATTGCCAAAAATAGAACATATATCTATGTCATCCATAAAATCAAATAATGCTCCATCCACAACGCATGTCATGACAATTTGCTTTTTCGTACAATATAAATTTTTAGAAGTAAGCAGTGTATCCAACACTTGATTCCCGGTTTTGTACTGCATTCCATATCCTTTTAACTCTTCTTCCATCTGTTTGAGACAATCATTTCTCTTTTGCTCATTTTCTTCCAATTTCAACATAAGGATATAGTGCTTTAAATCATGATATTTATAATTAATAAGATCTATGGCCTCCTGAGACTGTTCATACTGAATATATTGATGATGTAAGATGTTTTGCATACTTTCATATTCATAACGTATACGCAAATTTATCCTCTGCAAATGATAGGCATACAAGATCGCAATACCACCAAGGTCAATCATTGTTCGGATGATAAATATTTCCGGATATAATGTAACTGTAAATGGAGTTTTTAATGATGTGTACCCTAAGTTACTCATTAAAAATACCGCCGCTCCTATAATGATACAGGAAATAAGCTCTCTGTTTTCAATATCAAGGTCCTTCTCCTGTTTCAACAGTTTTCCTTCGATTAAACAGCAGGCCAAGCAGACTCCACTATAAGTAACTGCTAACCACAACACCCTATTCCATGCATGGTTCCATTTCATATCATAATAGAAAAAGCATTCCACCTCCCATTCCAATGACGCCATGAACTCTGCAAGAACAAAGGCACGCACACAACAATACCCCGTATCCTTCGCCCCCATTTTGCAGCTGCTGAAAATGAAGAGGTACATAATTCCTACTGCTATTGCCATACACAAGATCCACAAAAACCCTTCCTCGTTATCCGTCATAATCAAAAAGAATGACTGCACAATCAACACGCATACTGCCACTGCCACCAGCTTCCAACCATTAATTCTTCTTTTCATCTTCAAAATGCAGAGCAAACAGGCCAGCCATTCCGCCAGCGCTGTATAAAACCTAGGTATATCTGGCAAAACTCCATACATATCTTTCATCCTCGTCCTTCCTCCCCCCAGTATCTCGTCAAATCCTTCATAAATCCATTTCTCCTGGGACGGCTGATTTGAAGCCGCTTTCCTTTTACGACGGCACACTTATCTTCTATTCCATCTACATGCTCAAGATTAATCAAATAGCAATGGTTTCCACGAGAAAAAGAGAAGTTCTCCAGTTCCTTTTCAATAAATTTCATCGTCATATTGGAAATATAATCCTTTCCATCTGTATGAAAAACCAAATTATGGTCAAAGCTTTCTATATATTGTATATTTGAAATATCTAGACGTACCACTCCCCTTTTGGTCTGAATAACAATATCTTTTCTTTCCCGCTTTTTCACCTTGGCAATTGCCCGCATAAATTTCCGGCTAAATATAAAATAAGATACCGGTTTTAAGATATAATCCAACGCCCCTACTTCGTAACCTTTAATTGCATACTGGGAAATATTTGTAATAAAAATGATAACCACTTTAGAATCTATTTCCCGTATCTCTTTTGCAGCTGTCATGCCATCTACAAATTCCATTTGAATATCCATTAAAATAATATCAAATTGTGCTTTATAACCAGCCGTGATTCCATCTCCGTCCCTATAAACGGTAATCTCAAATTTCTCCTCATAATCCTTCTGATATCTTTCCAGATATTCCATCAATTCCTTCACATATAATTCTTCATCTTCTACAATAGCTATTCGAATCATTTACGTCCACCATCCTTTTCTTGGTAACACACATGATTTTATCAGCGCCTTTTTGATATCAGATTCCTTCTCCCTCTTTTTTTAGAATCTTTCTAAGAACAATAGTAGAAATTATTACAGCAATGGTTGTTGACATCGGAAAAGCATACCAAACCCCATCCAATCCATATGCCTTAGACATCATTAACAGAATCGGTATAAAACAAAGAATTTGATTGCACAGCGCTACCAGCAAGGACGCCTTTTTTTCTCCAACTGCCTGAAAATATGCGGATTGAACAGACTGCAAGCTGCTACATAAAATTCCTAAATTGACAATTTTCAAAACATGGCTTCCCATAACAATCATATCATTATCATCTGTAAAAATATACATCAATTGTGACGCCAAAACCATAATCACAACATATCCCCAAAAACTATATACGCCAGCGACGCAAAGGGAGAACTTGATAGATTCCCTGACTCTTTCAATTTTACCTGCTCCTTTATTATATCCTATGATCGGTGAAAGCCCTTGTACAAATCCTGTAACAGGAATCGAAAAAAAAGTATTGATTTTACTTACTACGCCATATGTGTTAATCGATAAGTCTCCGCCATATTTCTTAAGAAATTGATTGACAATTATAATAGAAACAGCATGTCCTATCATTTGCAAAAAAGATGGAAGCCCTATAAAAAATATTTCACACAGCAGCTTTTTATCCGGTATAAAATGCCTCAGCCTTATCCTTAATATGCTTTTTCCAGATATAAAAAAATAGTATAAAAACATTCCCATAGAAACGCATTGGGAAACCACCGTTGCCGCTGCCGCTCCGATCACGCCCATGTCCAGTCCGAAAATAAAAATCGGGTCCAGTATGACATTTACACTCATTGGAATAACCCAAATATACATGGCATATTTACTGCTTCCTTCTGCACGAATCAAATTTGAGAAACCAGTACTTGTCACCGCTCCCATCAAAATAATCCTCGTGTACCTTTTCGCATAAGGCATTAAAGCATCTGTCACTCCCATCATATATAATAGCTGTTCCAAATAAATTAAACCAAAGACCGTAACCATAATTGCCAACAGATAAAACAACCCGAACGTATTGGCTGCCGCCCTATTTGCCTTTTCATAATCCTTTTGACCCAAGGCTCTGGAAATAACTGAGGCTGCACCGCTGCCCAAAGTTGAAGAAACCGCAGACAAAAAAATAAATAACGGAAATGATACGGATACCCCACCAACCGCATTCGCTCCCACTCCCTTTGAAATAAAAAAAGTATCTACAATATTATATAAATTATAAGCCATTACTCCCATTATGGAAGGAATTGCCATTTTCCATATCAGTTTTTTGACGGGTGTTTCCCCCAACAATCTCTGATTTCCATTTCCCACGTCTTTTCATCCCTCAATCTTCAAGAATTTCCAAACACTTTAAAATTCCGCTTTTGGCCCACTCTCTCTGCATCTTGGCATACAGAGGTCCATATCGGAAGGTTTCCCCAGCCATAACCGTTAAAATATACATCCGGTACATCTGGAACCTTATTTCATCATCCCTTGTATACTCCTTTTTTGTGTCACTTTTTTCGAAATAAGAAGCAAGAAAAGCTTCTTCCTTCCGAATGTCGTCACTCATAATAAATGCTGCTGGGAAATCAGCGGCCGGATCTCCCCAAAACGCCCGCTCGAAATCAATAATCCCCTGTATTTCATATTCTCCGTTTCTCTTATTGACAAACACATTCCCCTCATGGCAGTCAAACATCACCAAGGAAGGTTTCTTAATCTCCTCCAAAAATTGGATATTATATTTCAAAGCTTGTTCGATTCTCTCATATGGAATATTTACCTTATGGAATTTACAATCTTCCAACAATTGTCCAAACATACTCAAAAAAGCATTCTTCCAGGTATCATATTGATATTTTTTTTCATCCGTAAAATAGCCAAAGTAATTTCCCTCAATTTTATGTAATTGAACAAGGTATTCCGCCAATTTGGATTTGATTTTGTCCAGGCTTGGCTTATTCATCAATTTGGACGCCTTGGACAATGGAACCCCTTTCAGCTCCTCCATAAAAAAGTAATTGCTATCTATATATTTTTTGCTGAAATCATATTTTAAAATTTCCGGTATCGGAATTGACGTTTTTTCTTTTATTAACTGATAACACGCCACCTCTGTGGGCATAATATCCTGCTCATACGTAAGTAAATCCCTTCCTGGCGCCACCCCTACTTTCAATACAATTCCATTTTTCTCATCCACCCTTTGAATCAGATAAATTGCATTAAACATTCCTCCCTTTAATTCCTTAATTTCCCCAATCTTATGCTCATACTCCTCACCAAAATTCACTTTAACGAGCCTTTGAATATCCTCGTGAGACAGCAAATTTTTTGTCCTGCTTTTCATTTCCAACCTACTTTCCCTCTTTTTACATCTGGCGTTCGTAATTTCTAACAAATAAATCTAAATAATCTGGCGTTTGCTTTCTCTTTTCCATCAGATTCAAATGCAGTTGCTTTAGGAGCTCCATGGAATACCCCGAATCTTTCCATTTTTCAAAGGATATGCCAAAACCCAATTCTTCCCAAAACAAAGCGTTCATCTCCTCATGTTTTGCAACCGGCTCAAGGAAAACAACTGGCGTAGCCGCTGACAGGGAATCCAATAAAGTTCCTCCACCTGGCTTACTGATAATTCCTTTGCACTGTGCAAATTTTTCAAAAATTGCCGGATGGCCTTTTGCATATAAAGGAATTCTATCTCCAGTCTCTAAAACTTCGAACATCGGCGGAAACTCTAGTTTCTTATCATTCTCTTCCTTCCATGGCGCCCATGCTGGATCCATAAGATAGTAATGGTTGCCCACTCTCTTATTATCCGAAATTTCATCTTCCCCATAAGCCGCAATATCCAGGTATATCTTTTTATGATTAAGTTCATTGATTTTATCCCGGTATGTTCCCATTCCCCAGCCTCCGCCATGCAAAAAAACTCTATTCTCCCGTTCCTCAAATGGAATCACTTTCCCATCATTAACCCAAATTGCACAAGACAAGTCTTTTGCATTATTATCAAAAATCCAAACCTCATGAAAATACGATTTATCATTTTTAAACTTTTTCCAGGATGGAGCAATACCGCTGTCTAGATGAACTGCTTCTATTCTCACATTTGTTACACCGCTTTTTTCTAAATAGGTTTCCAGAATTTTACTCCACTGCCCCGACATCATGATAAAATCCCTTTTTTCACCTTCTGCCCAATTCTGCAGCAACTGTTCTATGTTTCTCCATTCTAAGTTGGATGTAATATCTCCCTTTGCCATCTTATGCCCCATAACTGCAACTTTAAAATTATTATGGTAAGCCTTCCTGTTTTCTTCAAGTTTTGCCCGTTTATCCTTGGTAAAATATTTTTCTATTACAAAAACTTCTGTTTTTATTCCTCTCTGCTGCAGCTGATATTCCAATAGCAGGGACGGTACATAGACTCCTAACCCCATTCCTGAACATAATATCGTTACTGTTCGTTCCCTCATTTTTTATTCCTCTCTGATTCATACTCTTTTTATCCCTTTAAAAGAACTCCTCCATATTCCATTCCAGTAGTATCTGCTCCACAGGAAATCAGTAACATATGTTCCCCCTTTTCGACCGGAGCCTTTGAAGTGAAATCTTTAAAATTCCTGATAAGATCCACATCACTGATATGTCCCCCATATGGCACATTTTCTTGATAAACTCTCCCAGGATATACTTTGCTGTACCGATCAATCAGTACCTTTATATTCAGCGTAATCACCCCTTTGACCGTATCGTTTGTAAGCCCATGGCGATTTAAAACTTCATGTTCAAATACATCTTCAAACTTCAACAAGGGCAGCGGTTTTTTACTCTTTTCTCCATATCCCTGGCATTCCTTTATATAGTTATCATATAATTGCCAGCTCATCATCCCATCTGTCTTAAGCAATGAATCAATAATCTCATATCCGCTGTTTCTATCATCTCCAACCAGCATGATACCTACGCCATCCCCAAATAAAGTGGTATCCCTGTATCTGTTATTTGATTTTGAAAAGGATGGGGTAAGGATCAGTCCATATCCGCCTTTTTTGTCACAGCACATAGCCGAAAGCTCCAAAGCCTGAAGGACAGACGCACATTTCCCATCATTAACGATTACACAGGCTTCTTCTAATCCAAATCTTCCTGTCAAATAATAGGGAATGTTCACACTGCCTCCTCCCATATCCCTTCCATGGTATTCGCCATCCCCGTGATATGAATAATAGGAACGATAGGACTTTGTGTAAAATACATATCTTATCTTTGTTGGATCAATCTTATTTATTTCAAACAGCCTAGTCAGCATGTCCGTGAATATTTCTATTAAATCACGTTCCTTTTCCTCATAGAAGAATTCCAGCTTTGTCCGTTTCACATACGCCTTACTGTATTCTTCTTTTGATTTATATATTTTAGGGATGACTATGTCTTGTGATTTCAGATATTCCAGCACAGATACTGTATGATTAGGCAAATAATAATCTGCATACATTAATTTCGCCATTTTTCTCCCCCATTACACTTTTATATTATTCTTATTACTCCGCCATGAAATACCGCTCTATGTTAACCTCCATTTAAAGATAAGGCGCTGCATTTTGAACAAATCGGCATGCCATTATGATAAATTGTTTCACGTATTCTTCGATATGGCTCTGAATGCCAAATTTCTGCCACACTTGCTTCCTTAAGATTTTCCACGTATATTTCATTGAAAAATTTACAGGCGGAAACATTGCCATTAGGAATAACATCCATACGATTGGAAAGCGCCAGACAATGCTCCTGTTTTATTTTATAACTTGAACTTCCTAATACAAATTTTTCAATTTCATCAAGCGCAAGCCCTGGCTGATAACGGACCCGAATCTTCCATACCCGTTTGTTTATATTTTTAATATCCTCAATGAGAGCCGGAATATATTGTGGATCAATCTTATATTTGAATGAATGCCAACTCTTTTCCTTGACGCCATTATCAAGCCAACTAAAATGCTTTGCAAAATAGCTGTCCATCTCCTTCGATGTTTCATCTGAAATATACCACGGGTAACATAGCATTACAAAATCAATGCCTTTTTCTTCCAAAAACTCCAAGAAAGAATAAAGTTTCCCGATCATTTGATTATTAATGACCGTATGCACCGATATCTTGCCATTGAAAATCCCCTTCAACTTTAAATCTTTTAAAAATTCTATCGTTTGCATCGTTTTTTGAAAACTGCCTTCTCCCCTAATTTCATCATGTTCTTTCTCAAATCCTTCCATTGGAATTAATAATTCCAGAGCATCCGACATCTTCAAAATACTGTCTAACTTTTCTTCAATTAACAAAGCGTTTGTGCAAATAGTAACTTCCCGTTTATCCTTTTCTAATATATCTGCCAGATTTTCAAATCCAGAATAGCACAATGGCTCCCCGCCCCAAAGGTATAACCTGGATTTATATTCTTTTGTTTCATCAATCACCTTTCTCAGCAATTCAAAGTCCAATTCCATATTCTGCTCTTCCTTGTCCATTGCACGATGGAACCCATCTTCATTCCATTCATAACAATGCTTACATCGCATATTGCATTTATTTGTCAATTTTAATCCAATGAGTTCTGGCAACTCTGTGGCATACCCGGGATCCTTTTTCCTCTCTCTTTTTGGTATTGCAATACTTCTCATTGTATTTTTTAAAATTCCTAAAGCCTTTTCATCCATTTCTATCTTAGATTTTGGCTGCATATCATTCCCCTCCTCAAATTACACAAAATGAGTTTTTCTTCAAAAATTCAGTAAATTCCTTCTTCAGTTCCTCATGCTGTTTATGATTTTGATAAACGACAGCAACATAAAACCGTCCTTTCACATACTTCTCTCCCATTTCCTTAGGTTGGATTTTCTGGTTAATCATCAATGAATTTGCACTTAGCGGAAGAATCCCCCTTTCTTTCCCTGGCTTATATAGCAGCCCACCCTTTTCCATCTTTTCTAATAATTCCCCGAATTCAACATTATGATGAAAAGAAAGGGAATAATATGTAAAACTGCAATTCAGCCTATACCCAGCTAAATATTTATCCACCCTGTATTTCATCAAACTCATAGAGCGTCTTGCATTAATTTCAACAACCGGAATAATTTCCCCATTCCTCAATACCATAGAATCAATACAAACATGTCCGAAATATCCATCATCATATAACTTCTTTGCTGTCTTTCGAATAATTTCAAAATACCCTTTCTGATCCAAAAGCTCCAGAAGCCTTTCCTTCGCAGCATAGGTACCTTCATATGCAAAATTTTTATTACGTATCTCCTGAACTGATAAAATCTCTGTATTTCCATGAAAATCAATATAAAACTGGCAAGAAAAATCTTGCTCCTTCTCAAGAAACGGTTCAACAATGAACCTTACCCTTTTCCCATTTCTTTCCTGTTGGCTGAGATATCTCACAACATTACCCAAAATTTTAGGGGATGAAACTAGAAGATTCCCTTTTCCAGATACCCCATATATGTCTTTTATCAGGAAAGCCGAGGTTTCCAAATATTCAGCTCCTTTTTCCTGGAGTTCCTGAGAACTTCTGACTATTGAAAAATCATGAAAAAGATTTAACTCCTGATTCATACATGCAGAATAGACTTTTGAATTGACCTTTCTGACAACATGAAAATCCGGCCCATGAAAATCCAGTCCAAACTTCTCACATACCGCCCAGGTATTATCTTCAATGGCAAATGGACAATACTCCATTTTTGCACTATTTTCACTCTTTATATCAAAAAGTATTGGACGTTCCAGCAATAACCGGGAAATATTTTTTCCCTCCGCCAATTCCCAGTCTTCCATCTGCTGCACAATCCCTCTTGGTTTAAATCTAAAGCCAATATCATTTAAATAACCAGTATGTTCTTTATTCATCTGATAATATGTAATTACTATATCTTGTCCTTTTGCGCTGTCTGCAAATACAAACAATAGCTCGTCCATTGCCGTTACGATAGACTTTGCCTGATTATCCTTTACGGAAGGCAGTTTTGCTAAATCCTCCCCTCGCCAATATTCCTCACAATCAAATGTTCCGCTGATAATTTTCATTGCTTTATCCTGCTTATCCATTCCATATCATCATCCTTTTTCTTATAAATTACATAGATATTCAAAAAAATCCTTTAAGGAGCAAAGTGTTCCCATATCGAAATCATCAAAATCAATTTCTATATCAAATTCTTCTTCCACCCTCAAAACAAAATTTATCATAGTAAGCGAATCCATTCCTACATCAAGAAATAAATCTGTATCATCACTCATCCGCTCTGCAATTTTCGAATCCTCCATAACTTCTGCGATTAATTCCTTAATCTTGTCTAAGCTTAAGTTTTCCCTCATTTGTTTCTCCTCTCTCCTTAATCATTAATTTTGTATAAAATTTTACCAGTTTCTTTCCCCCTATGCCCTTTTTTACGTAAGTTGTACTATTTTCTTCGTAAATTGATTTCCTTATATACAAATTTGACATCTTTATAATCACTTTTTTGTCAATATTACACAATTTATGATTTTCTTCTTCTTGCATAGACAAATCGGATTTGTTATAATTTATTTAATTGTAAAAACTCTCAATTGATTTTGGAAAAGTCAGCCAAGATAGTTGGAAGGTTTCTCCAGTGAAAGCGGAATGAGGAAGTACTATGATAAAAATAGCTATTGTAGAAGATGATGCGCAATATGCTTCTAAATTATTGCAACATTTAGACACCTATCAAAAGGAAGAAAAAGAGGAGTTCTACATTAAGGTATATCGGGATGGCAAGGACATTGCTGCTAATTATAAAGCGCAGTATGATATTATTTTAATGGATATACAGATGAAATTTGTAGATGGAATGACTGCAGCAGAAGAAATCCGCAAAACTGACCCTAATGTAGTGATTATGTTTATTACGAATATATCCCAGTATGCAATCCGAGGGTATGAAGTAGGCGCTTTAGATTATATATTAAAGCCAGTGTCCTACTTTGCATTCAGCCAAAAATTGAGACGCGCAATTTCCAGATTACAGAAAATGAATCGGAAATATATTATGATTTCTGTAAAAGGCGGCATCAAACGTGAAGACGTATCTAATATTTATTATATAGAAAGTCAAGGTCATAATCTGGTATACCATACAAAAGATGGGATTTTTTTATCGAATGGAACGCTGAAAAATGCGGAAAACCTTTTAAGTGACATGCACTTTTCCCGGGGCAATAATGGATATCTGATTAATTTGGAACATGTGGAAGCAATCAAGGATAAATGCGCCATCGTAAAAGGAGAACCACTATTCCTAAGCAGGTTAAAAATAAATACTTTTATGCAGGAGTTAACAAAATACTGGGGCGAAATACGATAAGGATAAGCAATGGAGCTCCAGTCCGATACAGGCTGCCGACTGCCTTTTCTTAAATTTTTCTTAACCTCTTGTTGAAACTTTCTCCTTTCGCTATACTGGTATTTGGAAAAATAGTTACGAAAGGAGAAAATGGTTATGAAAAAGAAGCGATGGATTCCTGTACTGGTTTGCGTTATCATTTCCCTTTGCGTCTGCGGCGTCCTGGGATTCCAATATCTGGACTTAAATGGACGTTATCAAAAGCTGGAAATAGAAGCTTCTCAGCTACAGGAAAACAACTCTGGGCTAAATGAACAGTTAGCGGACAGCGCTGCCCAACTGGAAGAAAAAGAAAAATACATCGAAGGACAAAAAGATTACATTTCCGAATTATCTGAGCAGATACAGGATTTTGGAAATGAAGATTCCACGGAAGATTCTTGGGAAGATTCCAGTGAGGATGACTGGTCCTCTACAAATAAATCAGAAGATGACCCTTACCCTAACCTATATGCAGATAAGGATGACCTGCCAGTCCAGTCTGGACAGAAATACGTCTACCTGACCTTTGACGACGGGCCTTCTTCCCTAACCCCAAAAGTATTAGATATATTGGATGAATACAATGCCCACGCAACCTTTTTTGTGGTGGCTGCAAATAATGAGGAATACGAAGAATATTTATCGGAAATTGTAGAGCGGGGACACACACTGGCGCTTCATTCTTATAGTCACAACTACAACCAGATTTATCGTTCTGTGAATGCTTTTTTAGAAGATTATGAGAAATTATATGACTGGGTATACGAGGAAACCGGCGGCTATTCCCCCTGTCTCTTTCGTTTTCCTGGGGGAAGCAACAATGGTTCCTCCTATATCGTAAACAATATCATCAAAGAAATGGAACGCCGGGGATTTACCCATTATGATTGGAACGTAAGCTCGGGAGATGGAAGCAACCTTACCACAACTGAAAATATCATTGACAATGTCTGTTCCAATGTGGGATACATTGACAATCCTGTCATCCTTATGCATGACGGCTCTGGGAAGAATGCCACATTGACAGCCCTCCCCACCGTTTTGCAGAAGCTTTCGGATGCAGGTTATGAATTCCGTTCTCTGGATCAGCATTCGGAACCAGTACAATACCGACAGCTCAAACAATGATCCTTCGGCGGATAAAAGGATTTCCAGGAAAGCAGACAAGCTTACTGCTCCATCTGCTTTCCGAGAAATCCTGCTGCTACCTTTGCCAGCTTGCTTTCTGTTTCTCCCATTCCAGCTTCTTCTTTGTTATACATCACCACAGAACCAATGGCATCCCCCTCCGAAATGATGGTAGATACCACCTGAGATTGGAAATCGCCAGCATCATCCAATGTGATTTTCACAAATCCTTTCTCATCCTTCTGAGCATAAAAAGTCTCTCGGTCGGTAATCACATTTTCTAACTGCTTACTAATCGGTTTCCCATCAAAATCTTTTTTTCCAGCTCCGGCTGCCGCAATTACATGGTCTTTGTCTGTAATGCACACCAAACAACCGCTTGTTTGGGCAAGACTTTCTGCGTACAATCCGGCAAATTGCCCCAATTCACCGATGGGGGAATATTTTTTCAGAATAATCTCTCCCTCTCGGTCGGTAAAGATTTCCAGAGGATCTCCCTCACGTATTCTCAATGTACGCCGAATTTCCTTCGGCACAACTACCCTTCCCAGATCATCTATTCTTCGAACAATTCCTGTTGCCTTCATAATAACATCCTCCATTTACAAATCTTATCATTTTTCAGGTATAATATCGCAAAGCGATTATGGTACTATTATCTGTAAACGGAGGCATTTTATACCTGGATTTTAATTTTTCATTTTCAACGATTCAAAATTGAGGCTTTCCCCTACAGGACTTTCTCAATCTCTTCAATTACAACCTTTAAAGCCTTAATCCTGGCATATTTTTTATCATTAGATTCCAGCACATGCCATGGTGCATAGGTGGTACTGGTCTTTTTCATCATCTCATTTACTGCGGTTTCATACAAATCCCATTTGTCTCGATTGCGCCAGTCCTCTTCTGTAATCTTCCATTGCTTTTCCGGCGTGTTCTGACGGTCAGTAAACCGCGCTAACTGCACATCCTTGTCAATTTGTACCCAAAACTTAATGATGACTGCACCCCAGTCAGACAATTCTTTTTCAAATTCGTTAATTTCATTATAAGCGCGCTGCCAATCATTCTCACTACAAAAGCCTTCCAGACGCTCCACCATCACCCGTCCATACCAGGTACGGTCAAAAATAGCTACATGTCCTGTCTTAGGAAGCCGATTCCAGAACCGCCACAAATAATGTCTTGCTTTCTCATGAGGCTCTGGGCTTGCAATGGGATGCACTTCATATCCCCTAGGGTCCAAAGCGCCCGTAATCCGCTTAATATTTCCACCCTTTCCTGCTGCATCCCATCCTTCATATGCAATCACCACAGGAATTTTCTTTAAATACAGTTCATTGTGAAGCATCCCCAGCTTATCTTGCAATTCCTTCAACTGACGTTTATATTCGTCATCTGTCAATGATTTATCCAATGAAATTTCTGACAGCTTCGGTACTTTTTCCATTGGAAATACATTTTGCAGCAAGGGCACTGCCATTGCACTGTTTTTCAAGGCCGTCTCTATTCCGCACACTAATGTTTCCAATACCTGTAGCTGTGCCCACTTTTTATTCTTGGCATCCACAATATACCATGGTGAGGTAGACGCATTGGTATCGTTCAAATACTGGTCATAGACCTTTAAACATTTATCATAATGCTTATTCTGCCAACTGTCACTTTCGCTGACCCTCCAGCTTGTAGTTTCATTTTTCTCCAGTCCCTTCAGACGCTTTTTTTGCTCCCCTTGACTGATATGAAAAAAGAACTTCATCACAAGATAACCATTATCGGTCAACTGCCGCTCAAAACGTTTGACGCTGCCAATCCGTTCCTTATACTGTTTCTCCTTCATTTCTCCATGAAGGCAGCTACGGGTTACCTCCTCCATCCAACCGGAATCCAAGAAACAGAATTTTCCAGCTTCTGGAATCTTGACAAAATAGCGATAGAGGAAGGGCTTTCTTTTTTCCTCTTCAGTAGGAATATCCATCGTGGCAACCTTGAAAAATCTTGGATCTATTTCCTTAATGATTTTTCCCAAAACACTGCCCTTTCCTGCGGTTCCCCAGCCTTCAAACAAGACAAATACCGGTAACTTATGTTCCTTAATCTGCATCTGCTGCACAGCAAGCTTGCCTCTGGCGGCCTGGAGACGTTCTTCCAGTTCTTCTTCTCCTGGCCTTTCTGGTTTGTTCCAATTTTTTAACATGGCTTATCCTCCTTTTTATTTTCACTTAAGCAGTTATACCTAAGACTTATTAAGATTGTTCCTCTTTATCAATAATATCGTCCATTTCTAATTCATCTTTCTTATCTTTTTTAGCGTCTAGCCTCTGTCTCATATCATCTGTCATTTTCCCTAATGCCTGAAACACTTCCTCACTTTCTTCATTACATAATTTATATAAAATTTCAAATCTTATTGTTCTATTTGTGCCCTTGTTTATCCCCTCTGATGAGGCAAGTTTATATTTTTTAATACTTTCATACAAAGAAGACATAACTGGGTCATCATAGTTAATAACAAATTCATTACGGAACTTACTATAAACTGACACAAAAATTTTCACTTTTTCAAAAAAGTTCTCAAAGGTCTTCTTTTTATCAAACATTTGAAATATCACGCAAAATAATGTGTACATCTGAGCTTTTTTTGAAAGGAACCCAATAGTTGTCTTGTCTATTATATCCTCAATAATATCCATTGCTTTCAAAATCTTTTTTTCCAAAGCGCCATCTTTATCAAAATCATCTCTGTAATCATCATAATAATCATTTATTTTCTTACCATTCGTCTGATCAACAATCCCTTCATTTGCAAGAATAAATATGGAACAACAATACTCTACATCTTTCATTCTTTTAGCATCAGCGGAGCTAAACACTTTTGCTGTTTCCCAAAAATCATAAGTCGACAAAGCCTCGCACTTATCGCCAAATACACTATCCTTGCTATTTCTTTTTTCCTGTTGATTTAAGTTATAATTCGTTAAATTCAACCTGTAAAACATTTCTTTTATGTCACTTCTTGTACATACTGGATCAATTTCTACGATTGAAATATGATAATCCCAAATCTTATTTTTGTTCTAGTTCTTTAAACTCTCGGTTTCCACAGGACTCTTTTATTTGAGCGCTCATCAAATATTTTTCACTTAATACAAATTCCCCGCCGATATAATCAACAATTGCATTTATCCTTTGTTGCCCATCTACTATGTGGGTAGAGGCTACTCCTGTATCTGGATCTCTGTCTGTTGTCCAAAAAAATACTTCTGGCATGACTGACTCTATCAAAATAGTTTCAATCAATCTAACTTTTCCTGATCATTCCAAACTTTCCTTCTCTGATATGACGAATCAGCAAATAGCTTTCCTTCATTAAAATCCCTATTTATTTCCTCTATCGTTTTCGTATTTCTAATAAATGATGCCATTAAAAGTTCTCCTTTTTGTTCTTTCTAATATTTTGAATATTATAATCTTCAAAATCCTCCCAATTACGATATATTCTATATGATATTTCATGCCTAAAGTATAATTCAGAATGTAATTTCTTTTTAGACCTGGAAGCTGTTTCGTTCCACTGTTTTCTACATCCATCCACTTCCATAATATTTCTTTCATTAATATATCCTCGGTACAGCTCATTGTACAAATGCCGATATGTATTTTTAAATCTTGTCTTATATGAATTTCTGAAATTTTTCCAGTATTCATGGAATATATCACTAGAAATTATCGCTATGTCCAAATCTGAAACTTTCCTAATATTTTCATCATCATTAAATGGCAAAAACATCTTTGATTTCTGCGGATTATTTTCATCTGGCGGTGAGATACTATAACCTAATTTTCCACTTCCTACCATCATTACTGAATTAAAACTCACCCCAAAGCTTTCACTAATAATCAATCTATAGTCGTCTATTAAATGAATAACTGCATCTGGGCTTTTCCCTAGATAACTTTCAAAATACCAATTGTCCGACCGAATAATATGTTTTGTGTAAAATTGTTTCTCTGTCAGGCTTTTCAGGTCATTTTGTATTTCTCCCAGTGAATATACCCTTATTCTCTCCTTTGCATACTTCATTTTCACAGAACTGTTTTATCGAATGGGCCACTCCTCTTGCAAGCAAATATGGGACGCCATTCCCGACTGTTTTAAACATATCACTTTTTGATAAGGTTTTACTAATTACATATTCTTTTGGCAGAGATTGTATCGCCAATGATTCGGCAACTGAAAGTCTACGTGCATAATATGGGTGCAAATGCACTTCGTTATTTCCGTACGCCGCTGTTGGGGAATATCTCCATCTATGTAGCCTTTTAAAAGACTTCTTACTTACATCCCCTTCCTGTATTGTTTCAAATCTATCTAATGACCTTGGTCGAAAATAATCATCAGCATTATAATGTTTGTAAACATCGTTCCTTTGAAACCAATACTCAATACATAGCTCTGGTATTATATCTACAGACTGCAAACTATTGGAATTTACTGCAAATTGATTTGTTTGGGGCCATTCACATTGGCTCCTTTTATCTTGATTAAATTTTTCTTCCATTCCCCAAGAAAATCTATTTTTAAGTTTCAGTAATGCCGCTTTACGATTTTGATCCACGAGCTGGTATTTAATACCAAATAAAATAACCCGTTCACGGTCTTGCGGCACACCATAATCTAAAGCATTTACAAGCCTATCAATTAATATATATCCTTTCCTCCGAAACGAATCTTTTACCTTTTCATATTCCTTACGATGTTTTTGCGTAGACCATAACCCTTTCACATTTTCAAATACAAAAAAATCTGGTTCCTGTTGCAATATAATGCGTTTATAGCTATTCGTTAATATACCATTTTTACCAGATATTCCCTCATTCTTACCAGCAACAGAAAAATCAGGGCATGGAGGCCCCCCGATAAACCCAACGATACCTTCTTCCTTTTCTAAAGTTACTTTTTCTGTCAGCCAAATTTTAGGTTTACCTTTCAATAAACAATTAATATCATTACAAACATAACCCCATTTAGGTGGTTTGACATTCATGTTTTTACGTGCAAATTTATAAGCGTTTAAAAATTCTTTATTACATTCATTAACAAATACAATCTCAAATTTTTCCTGTTCAAATCCAAAATCCAAAAAACCCGCTCCTGAAAAAAAAGAAAAAATTTTAATGCCCATGCCTATATTTCCTGTCATTTTCATTCCTCATTCTCTAAAACTATATCAATTAATACCTTACATAAAATCTTTTCTCTCCAGGCTCTATCTCAATTCGATTCCTTGTCATCCAATCTATGCGGATATAGCTGTCCTGCTGCAAGGACTGGATAATTTTGTCCAATTCTTCTTCCCGTCCTTGCATCTCTGCTTCCACAGAACCATCATAGTTATTCTGTACCCATCCAGTTACCCCATAGCGCTTGGCTAAGTTTCCTGTGCGGAATCGAAACCCTACGCCCTGCACCCTTCCAGTAAACGTGAAATGTTCCCTTATCATTCCCATTTTTTTAACGACTTCTTCATCCTTTCGTCCAAAATGCAGAAATTTTCCTATTATATTTCTCATCTCTATATCAATTTCTCCCACTCCTCGGGCTTAAACCCTGTTGTGATGCCTTTTTCTGTCACCAATATGGGACGTTTCACCAGCATCCCATCCGTGGAAAGCAAATCATACTTTTCTTCCAAAGACATGTTCGGCAAACGGTCCTTTAATTCCATTTCCCGATACAACATTCCACTGGTATTAAAAAAACGTTTGATATCCAAACCGCTTTTTTCATGCCACTCCTTTAACTCCTCTTTGGTGGGATTCTGTTCTTTGATATTCCGGTCTTCAAATGCTGCCTGATGTTCTTCCAGCCACTGCTTTGCTTTTTTGCAGGTGGAACATTTTGGATATTCTATCAATAAATATTCCATGGCATAAACCTCCTTTTTGTTTTTATTTTAAAACAATCTCCCTGCAAAGTCAAACACGCTCGACGGCTACCTTACAGCGTTTTTTATAACAGGCAATTCCATATTTTAAAATATCCTCCACTCCATCATCCAGAAGGTCATCCTGATATCTTGTGTGCTGTATCTGTTTTAACGCTTTTTTACATGCATCATCCAAATTCCCATCCCGGGCATATTTTACTTCCAGGATTATGCCCAACTCACCAGTGTCTGGTTCCACAAGGATATCACTGTATCCCTCGCCCATTTCCCGATTGGAAAAAATCCCCCAGGTATCCTTAACCCCAAGAATCCCCAGAAGAATACCATGATAAAAATTCTCCTTCAAATCATCCCGCACAAACGTATCCCGAATGCCGATGGTTTTTCTCAAATACCCGGTAAAAACTTTCTCCACACCTTCTGCATCCCCAGTTTGCAGCGCATCACAGAATCGGCCCAGCATTTCCCCGTCTTTTCTAACATTTTCTTTGAAAAAATCCATAATCTGTACCATAAAGATATCCCGGATTTCCAGGTTTGGAATGGCCAGTTTCATCTGCCTTCCCTCCCCTTTCCCTCGCTGGGTCAGATATCCTGTCATAAACAGCAGACTCCAGATATGATCGATAGACTGATACATATCCCGGTAAGTTAGCTCCTGGTGAATCTCCTTTGTGATCATCTCTCCTGCTACCAGACATTCAATCTCCCGCTTTGTGGTAGCATTTCCCGACTCCTCAATAAATCGTTTTACCGCATCATTACTACTGGTATTAATCCAATAATTCTGGGGCTGTGCTTTCTTATCCACCCGAAGCTTACTGCAATGGCAGATCACATCCCAGGGGCAATATACCTCTGTATTCCCAAATTGATACCCGTCATACCACTTTTTTACATCATCGTAGCTTTGGGTACATTCATAATATTCCAAAAGCTCCCGAACCTCTTCATCTGTAAAACCGAAATATTCCTCAAACTCTACATCCGCAACCGACAGAATCCTCAAATTATTCAGTCCCGTAAAAATGCTTTCCTTGGAAACCCTCATACAGCCCGTCATCACTGCGAATTTCAAACTGCTGTTGGTTTTCAATGCCTGTTCAAACAGGTTCCGAATTAAGGAACACATCTGGTCATAATATCCATTTTCGTATGCCTTTGCCAAAGGAACGTCGTATTCATCAATCAACAGAATCACCTTTGTGCCATAATGCTTTTCCAATAATTCTGATAACTTTTTGAGACCGCTGCAAAAAAATGCCTCATCCATCTTATCATCCAACAGTTTTTGGAATCCCGCTTTGTCATGCGCACTCAACTGCTCGCTCTCCAGCAGAAACTGTACCTTCTCTGCTGCTCCATTGAGCACTTGAACCGCCAGTTGAAATGCCGTCTCGTAAGCCAAAGCGTTTACCCCCTTCAGGGAAATAAAAATCACCGGATATTTTCCCATATATTCCTCACAAAGGGTAGTCTCTTTTAAAATCTCCAAACCATTAAAAATACTTTTATCCCCATTGACAGAAAAAAAACTTTCCAGCATACTCATCGTTAAGGTTTTTCCAAACCGCCTAGGACGGGTAAACAAATTTACCTCTCCCCAATCCCGAAGAAGCTCATTAAGTAACCCCGTTTTATCCACATAATAGAAATCTTCGGAACGAATCTTTTCAAAAAGGTCAATTCCGATTGGAAGCTTTTTCTTTTTTCCTTTTTCCGCTATGCGCATTTGTGTTGTAAGCATGTGATAGACACCTCCCTCGAAACAAATGTTTTTCCTTCATTTTATCAGTATACTAGCAAATTCACATACTTTCAAGTTTTCCTTTCTTTTAGCAGTTGTGCCAAAAACCCAGCAACTACTAAAAGCGCTTCTGCCAAAAATCCCCCTGTCAATGTTTGAAAAAAATCTCCCATCCAGTGAGAATCCAATACTGTCTTAGGCATCCCAAGTAACAATTTCACCGCTTCTGTTTTTATTTCCCACAACCTAGTCCAAAAAGAAAACTCAGACCAGCGGGTAGGTATATAATCATCTGGAATCTGTACCATATCCTTCAAAAAAAACAGCAGTAACCCCATAAGCATCAGGGAAAGACCAACTGCCGCTGCCTTCCCCTGCAATAATTTTCCATTTTTCCCCACTGTGAAATGCCCAAATAACCTAGATGAAATATTCAAGGAAGCCCGCAGATGGTACAGATAACATCCAAAAAGAAAACACAGACTTACTGGAAACAACAGCATGACAATTCCTCCGATTCCCCGAAGGAGCTGGAGATCCAATACATCCACGAAGAATCCATACGCATGATTCCAGGAAGACTCTAAATCATATACGGAATATCCCTTCGGCTTGTGCATGGTAAGCCTCTGCATCACTCCATCCATAGACTCATTGGATTGGGCGCCCTCCAGTTTTGTATTTTTTTCTATTAACGCTCTGCTTGCCTGAAATGCAACGATTCCTTCTTTTCCTGGCACCACATTTCTTATGGTATAATCATTTCCTTCATAGGAAATTTCTTTGCCAACTACCTTCATATCCCCAAAAAGCTCCCAGGCCGCTTTTTCATCCACGAGACATCCTGCAGAGTCTTCCTGTACTGGTACCCGGCAATCCTCAAACAAAAGCTCAGGGCTTCCGCAAAGAAGAATCACATCTGCCATAAAACTCCGGGACAGATTTTCATTGGACAGCATGACATCTTCCTTTTGCCCCCAGATACAAAAAGAAAGGGGCGGCTTTTTCTCCTCCTGCTCTTGTCGGTATTCCTCTGCCGTTTCCTTATTTTGCTCTGCCACCGCTAACGCATCTTCCAGGGCAATGGGCTGTTTCAGATAAAACATCACTCTGTCCTTTTGCTGAACCATTCTTCCCCAAGCAGATGCAGACAAATAGGACAAGAACATTCCCAGTATGATAAGCCCTGTTATCACCAAATATTTTCCATATTGTTTCATTCTTCCTTCTTTCTGACCCTGCTGCCATCATCTATGGTTCTGCTGGAGCTGCTGATAATCTCCTGCTCTTGGGTCAACACTCCATCCTCCAGCGCTGCATACATATTATTTTTATCCTGAACCTTCACCTCAAACCGTCTTGCAACCTGTTCTTTCCCCATTACCCCCTGCTCCTGCTCTACCACCAGTACATAATATCCATTCTGTTCCTCATGCAATGCCTGTATGGGAATCACGGAACCATAATTTTCTGATTTCTGCACAATTTCAATCTCTGCGTTTGCGCCTGCTTCCAATACTCCCTCCGGCAAATCAATCACCACATCCAAAAGCATCTTATCCTCTTTGTTTTCTGCCACATTGGTGACTGTATAATCGCTGATTTTCTCTTTGCTCCCGAAAACAGAAATATGAACCTGACTTCCTTTGGTGACATATCTCTCATTGACTTTGTCCACAGATGCTACGAGCCTGTTTCCTTGAGAAGTATCCGAAAGACGAATGGCTGTCCCCTCCGTGGTAAAATCTCCTGTGGTAATTGCAATCTGTATCACAACACCTCTCACTGGTGCGAAAACCTTCCCTTCCCCCTCCTTTAATGTCAAAAGCTTCTGCAAAGTTAATTCTTGCTGTTTTCCAGTAATTTCATTCTGCTTTGAGGCGCTGTCTGTTGCTGTGGGGGCTGATGCATCCTCCAACGCCCTGGCTGCTGCCTTCACGTTCTCAGTTCTGGCAGAAAGAGCCGCTTCATAAGCAGCTTTCGCTTCTGTGACTGCCTGTTCCAGCTGTGCTTCCTTAGCTTCCCAGTCTGCCACATCTATTCCTGGGTTCTGATTCTCTTCTGTGCCTTGATTTTCATCTGCTTCTGACTGATTCTCTTGGGAGCTTTCCTTTTCGTTGTCTGTTTCAGATGGATTTATCACCCTTTGTCCCTCTCCATCTTCCTCCTCATGATTTTCCTTTCCACTCCCAAGGATCTTAGGTCTGGTCTGCAAAAATTCCTGTAATGCCTGCTCCGCGTTATCCCAAGCTGTTTTCGCCTGGGCCACTGTTAAATCCCCCTCAGATACTGCCTGATTATAATCATCCGCCGCCCGGTTTTGAGCCGTTATCCGGTTTCTCTCCTCCAGGTTTTTCGCGCTCTCAATATCCTGGTTTTGCAATTTCGCCTTTTCCATTTCCTGCTGCACAGTCAAAATCTGCTCCTCCAGCTCTTCTAAGTCAATGGTAAACAAAAGCTCTCCTTCCTCCACCATCTGTCCTTCTTTGACACAGATTTCCTTCACCCGCTGTCCACTCTCTGTATATACTGCAATCTCTTTTCCGGCTTCTACCTTCCCACTCCCTGTCACCTTATGATCAATGGTTCCCGTTTTTATCCTCACAGTCTCCACCTTAGCCATAGACGCTCCGTTTACTGCCCTTGACAAAACAGTAAACACCATCATAACTGCCAGAAAACCACCAAATATCGTAATTATTTTTTTTCTAACCATCCATCTGTTCCTTTCCAAACACAGAGGCCCAACAATCCAAGCTTCTGCTTCTATTTATTCCTTTACTGCACCTGCCATAATACCTTGCTCCAGATAATCCTGTCCGCCCAAAAATACCAAAAGGGCTGGAAGGAAGGTAATCACCGATGCCGCAAACGCCATACCGGACTGCTCAACGGATGTAATATCCGGCAAAAAAATAGATAATGGAAACAGCCTCTTTTCCTTCAAAAAAGTCATAGGCTGTTCCATCAAGCTCCAATATTCTAAAAATCCAAGCACCATAGCCGCTATGATTCCTGAGGAGCCTATGGGAAGAGCAAGATACCAAAATAACTGCCATTCCCTGGCTCCATCCAGCCTGGCTGACTCAAGCAGGCTGTCCGGGATTTCCCGAAAAAACCGATAGATAATAAACACCGGAAATGTAGAAAAAATCCCTGGCAAAATAATACCTAAAAGATGATCTGTCAATGCAAGTCTATCCAACACCAGGTAATCCGAAAGCATCAATACCTGGAAGGGCAAAAGCATCAGTATCATATAAATCAGGAAAAATCCCCTTTTCCATGGAAACTGATATTTTGCAAATCCCCAGGCTGCCATGGTCCCTATTACCAACTGTCCAGCCAGTACGCCAAAGGTTATTTTCATAGAATTCCAAAACATCACGAAAAACTCTGGGGAATCCAGAAAAATTTGTACATAATGGCGCAAGGTGGGATAAACAGGCAGCAATGGAAAATCTGCATATCCCCCACTTCCCGAAACCACTGCCCCCAAATAATCCCACAGCTCATCTTTTCCCATAAAGGAGCCAGACACCAGAAACAACACTGGATATAAGGCGAGCATTGCCAGCGCTGTTAAGATAAACCAAAGAAACAATCTTCTAACCATCATTCCACCCCACTGTCCCAAGCCTTTTGCAAAAGCAAAATCAATCCTAGCAATATCAAACTCTCTATTACTGCAGCAGCAGCCATCTTATCAAAAGAAAAATTGCGAAACCAGTTATTGAACAAATGCTGCATCATGTAAATACTTTCATGGGGATAATCACCAGCCACCAGATATGCTTCCCGAAATACTTTAAAGGAATTGAGAAAAGACAACACGGTAATGGTATAAAAGGATGGCTTTAAGTTGGGCAGTGTGATATTTAAAAAGCATTTCCATTCCCCTGCCCCGTCCACCCTGGCAGCTTCATAAATATTTTCTGAAATTCCTGCCAGTCCAGCCATCCAAAGCACAATGTCATAGCCAAGATTTTTCCATATATAACTGACAACCAAAATCCAAAATGCACTGGGTGTATTCATCCAATCCTTTCCCAACAGCCCCAAATGCTCCAGCCAGTTATTCAGCAATCCCTGAGAATGGAAAAGCAGCCGCCACACCAACGCCACAGAGACTGCTGGCAATGCCATAGGCATCAAAAAAGCGCTTTTGATCATCCCACCGTATTTACTCTGATACAACACCACAGCACACACCAATGCCAACACAATCAAAATCGGTATACAAATTAGGGTAAACCTTACTGTGTTTTTCACCGCCAGAAGAAATGCTGTATTATCCAGGATGATCCGGTAATTTACCAGTCCAACGAAACGGTTGTCTACCGCTCCCAAAAAGGAGCGGCGGACAACATCTGCATAAGGAAGGAGATAAAATACAAGCGCTCCGAAAAAGCTGGGCAATATCCACAGAAATCCCTGCCATTTCTTAAATTTTCCACAGTTTTCAGATATTCTCGTTCCTTTCCTTTTCCTATGCATAGTTCTCTGTTCCTTTCCTCAATTTATAGAGATAGGTAATTTTATTCTGCCAGATAGATATTTACCTTCTGCATAATAGCATCCGTTGCTTCTTCTGGGGTTATTTCCCCTTTCAGCACCTTTGCCCCCTGGGTAACGACAGCATCCTTTATTACGTCGTCTTCAAGAGCTGGAACCGTCAATGATTCTACCAGACTTGTAAGCTTGTTTATTGCTTCTTCTGGCGTGGGAATCAGCGCATAGTCAAGCCTTTCATCTGGATTAGCGCCGCCTGCAACCCCCACCAGGCCATCCATATTTGTCTCATATTCATGTCCATCAATGACGCTTTTAAATGCTTCTTTTTCCACTGGAAATCCTCCAGATTGAGAAACCTTCTGTGCCTCCTTTGAAAACAGATATGCTACCATTTCTTCTGCTAACTCTGGCTGGGCTGCCTTGCTGCTGATTCCAAGAATCATGGAAGGTACAAACACATTTTCAACCTGCCCTGGCATCAATCCATAATCTCCATTTTCCAGTTTTTCATTTACTGCATTCATCATACCGTAATCCAGTCTTCCAAGAAGTCCCACATTCACCTTATATCTTCCAAATGCCAAATCAAGATCTCCATAGCTTAAGGATACTTTCTTAAGCTCATTTACGATTTCGCCTTCTGACATACTCTTTGTTACGTTATCATCTTCTGTACTGTTATCATATTCTCCAAAAGCATTTTTAAGCTTTGTGAGGAATTCCGTAATCTTTTCTACATCTAAAGTCTTATCCTCCTTCTGCCAGGAAGCCCCACAGCTATACCAGAATTTTTCTATGGTCACCTCTGGAATCATCTTTTCCAATACCCCCTGTTTACTGGTAAACGTGTCAAAATCTTCCCCTGGCGTGTAATATGTGCTGCCACCCTGGGCCGCCGGAATCAAAAATCTTGCAGGGACTGCACAGATTTGTCCCTGGCTGTCCTGGTAAGCATTGAGGATATTTTCAAAATAATTGCCGCTGTCTGCAAACACAGAGGAGAGATCCTTTAAAATTCCTTTTTCTATATAAGTTTCCACTGGCATTCCATCCAGGATAATCAAGTCAGGCCCCTTTCCAGCCATTATTTCTGTCGTTAATGTCTTTAGCGCATCAGAAACGGTCACACCATTTTCTTCTGTCATGGCTGCCTGATAATTCACATAAACATCCGTATGTTCTTTCTGAAAATGGCTGATAGACTGACGCATTTCCCGATTGTCATACAAAGAATACACCCTTAGCTCCTTGTCTGGTTTTGCAGAAGTTTCTGCTGACCAGGTATATTTTAACAGTGCAATTCCACCTGGAGAGCTGGAATTGATATCGTTTGCCGCTACCAGAAGATTTTCTTCATCCAACATGGTCAGAGCAATGGGATAAAAAGCAGGCGCCCCAAGGGAATTCATGGTTCCATCGATCAACTGTTCCATAACAGTTCCGCCAAATTTGTAATGATACAGCCCGCCGCTGGTAAGGTAGTACATACCTTCCCCAGCATCTATGGTATCAACTGCATCAAAACGTCCGCTTTCTGCAACGCTTTTCTGTAATGCCTCCTCGGTCTGCTGTTGTTCTCCTGTTTCACCATCATAAATCAAAATCTCACTACTCGTAGCAATCAGTATTTTGTTTCCCACCACATAAATCTCATGAGCATCTTCTGCATCGCTGAAATCATAGGTTTGTTTCACACTTCCATCTACCACGCTTATCTGAAAAATTTTACCTGTCATATCTTTAATTAAAAGCTGTTCACTTCCCAAAAATCCTATTCTCATTATCAAATTTTCTATGGGATTGTCTGTGGAAAATGCTTCCCCCTCTGCTGCCGGAAGTTCAAACGGAATAACGCTTCCATTTCCCTCTTGATCCACCAAATATAAAACATGCGTGATTCCTCCATCTCCAATCTGGTTATATACCCACACTGACTGTCCATCGAAAGAAAGGGCTGCATAATCTACATACCCATTCCCTTCATCCTGTATTTCCTTAGGTGCATCAAATGCCTTTTCCCAGTTTGCTCCCAAATCCTTGGAATCCCAAACTGTCTTTGTCCCATTATCTCCATTGATTCCTATGATTCGAATGGTTCCATCCTCCAGCTTTTTCATATCAAAAATATTGCCAAACACAATTGGCAATGTGACATCTTCCTCTAGAAAGCGTCCCTTAGCCTGTTCTTTGCCATCTCCTTCTGCGCCATTTTCATCTGAAGCCTTTGTATTTCCATTACTGGCGCTTTCATTTCCCTTTCCACTGCATCCGGTAAGGCTTCCAAGAACCAGCGCTGCCGCCAACAGGGTTCCTGCTGCTCGTTTTAACATTCCATATTTCATTCTTCTTACCTCCTTGCGTCCTGTTCATTGATAGGTAATTTAGGCGTTTGCGAACCTGAAAAAAGCATAACACAGGAATCTCTAATCTTTCTCTAAACTACTTGGAAATTTTTAGAGATTATTTAGAGATATCTATGGTACAATATTAAAAAATACGTTTTATATATTTGAAGGAGAATATCATGCGAATTTTGATTATAGAAGATGACAAATCACTGGCAGAAACCCTTCGATTCCAACTAGAATGCAATCATTTCGAAACAGATGTCTGTTATGATGGGGAAGAAGGACTGTACTTTATTGAACAGCAATCCCACGACCTGATTTTGCTGGATCGGATGCTTCCCATTTTAGATGGAATCTCTGTGTTGAAAATCACCAGGGAAAAGAATATTTCTACACCAATTATTTTTCTTACTGCTCTTGGCGCTTTGAATGACAAAATCACCGGGCTGGACTGTGGAGCAGATGACTATTTGGTAAAGCCCTTTGATTTTGAGGAGCTCCTTGCCAGAATACGCTGCATTTTGCGACGCCCGAGCAAATGGGAAGGCAACAAGCCCTTGGAATTGGGGGATATTTCTTATGACACCAGCCAGAAAAAGCTTTCCTGCAGCAATTCTTCCTGCTCTCTCTCCGCTAGAGAAGGGGATTTGCTGGAATTTTTCTTAAGAAACCCAGGGCAGACAATTCCCAGAGCGTCTTTACTAACAAAGGTCTGGGGACCAGATGCAGAGGTGGAGGATGGCAACCTGGACAATTATATTTATTTTTTACGCCGCAGACTGAAAAGTGTCAAAAGCGCTCTCCAGCTTAAAACCATACGGGGCATTGGTTACCAGCTTGAGCTTCCCAATGCCTCACCTGCTGCCCACTAATTTTACATTATATTTCATCGGCTATCTATGGGAGGTTCACAATGATTGGAAAGCTTCACATTCGGCTTACTTTTTTCTGCACTTTTGTCAGCAGTATCATTCTGGTTTTTATGTCTTTACTCTGTCTTTCTGTCTCGGAACGGAAATCCTGGGAAAATTATTTTTCTGATTTTCAAATTAATATCAGTATGCTGGTCAATCATCTGGAAAACCAAACAATTATTTCCTATACCTGGCTTGCCCAGTTCTGCACAGATACACAGTATGAAATTGATATCAGGGATAATGGCTCCCAACTGATTTTTGAGGATTTAACTCCTAACTCCCTGACGAAAGAGCATTTTATGCTGGCACGTGAAAAAGCCAAAAATGATTATGGTATTTTAGAAGAATCTCTTTCTGTCAATCACATCCTTTCCACCTATGCTGAATTTAAACTAACGATCCAAGAGGAAAAATATTTTGGTGCAACTGCATTGATTCCTAAAAACAATGGCGTGCTAAATATTGCGGTCCTTTATCCCCTGTCGGGCCCATCTGAATCTATCCTCTTTCAACGGCTTTTATTTGCCGCAGCAGATACCTTTGGTATCCTTTTACTATTCACCTTCTTCTGGTTTTTTACCTGGCGCATGATACAACCATTAATCCTCAGCCGACAGAAGCAGGCAGAGTTTATTGCCTCTGCTTCCCATGAGCTTCGTTCTCCTTTAACGGTTATGCTTTCCAGTCTTTCCGCCATGAAGCAGGCGTCCCAGGAAGAAGCAGCATATTTTTCTGCAACCATAGAAAGAGAGGGAAAACGTATGGGGCGGCTGATTGAGGATATGCTGACCCTTTCCAGCACTGACAGTTCCCACTTAGCCATCCATAGAACCCCTGTGGAATTGGACACATTGCTGTTATCTGCCTATGAAAAATTTGAACCTCTGGTACGGAAAAAATCCATTTCCATAGACATTACCTTACCAGATGAAATGGTATCTCCCTGTCTTTGTGACAAGGAGCGTATCGAGCAGGTACTATCCATACTTCTGGACAATGCTCTCAGCTACACTCCGCCAGGAGGAAAAATTACTCTCTCCCTCAAAACGAGCTCTGACAAATTTATGCTCCAGGTATCAGATAATGGTATTGGCATTCCAGATACAGAAAAAGAAGCGATTTTTGACCGCTTCTATCGGTGTGACAAATCCCATAAGGATAAGTCCCATTTTGGACTTGGGCTTTGCATTGCCCAGGAAATCATTTCCATACACAAAGGAAAATTATATGCTTCAGATACTCCTGGCGGAGGCGCTACTTTTACAGTAATTTTAAACTAATGGCTCTGGCGGTTCTATGTACCATCATAAAACCGCCAGAGCCATATGGGTTGGGACAACCCTTACGCGTCCGCAAAGCTTATCCCAAAAGCTCCAACATCTCTTCCTTGGTAAATTTGACGCTTTCAAATCCTTCTTTTCCAAGGAGATGTTCTGCAAGCTCACTCTTTTTTTCCTGTAATTTCAGAATTTTTTCTTCAATGGTATTTTTGGCGATGAGCTTATACACCGTCACAGGATTTTTCTGGCCAATCCTGTGCGCCCGGTCGGTTGCCTGATTCTGCACCGCCACATTCCACCAGGGATCATAGTGAATTACAATATCTGCCGCTGTTAAGTTTAATCCGGTTCCTCCGGCTTTTAAGGAAATACAAAATACTGGAACTTCCCCTTTTTGAAAGGTCTCCACCAGCTCTGCCCGCTTTTCTTTTTTGGTAGCTCCGGTAAGGCTTAAAAAGGGGATTCCTTCTTTCTCTATGGCTTCCTGCAGCATGGACAACATAGTTGTAAACTGAGAAAATAGCAAAATTCTGTGCCCGCCGTCCAATGCATTCTTAATCAGATCCATGCACATCAGCATTTTTGCTGACTCTCCCTGATAATTTCTATACACCAATGACGGATCACAACAGAGCTGGCGCAGCCTTGTAAGCTCTGCCAATATCTGTATCTTCTGGGAGGCAAATTCCTCTTCTGACTGTCCATCTAACATCAGCTTCATACGTTGTACGTGAGCAGCATACAACTTTTCCTGTTCTTCTTCCATCTGGGCAAATACCGCTTCCTCCAGCTTGTCGGGTAAATCATTTAATACATCCTTTTTCAACCGCCGCAATACAAAAGGCCGAATCATTTTCCTTAGGCGCTCAAAAGCCTCTTCCTCCTGCTCAACTACCACCGGAATCTCTATCTCTTCCCGAAAACGGCTATAAGGATACAAAAATCCTGGCATCAAATAATCAAATATACTCCACAGTTCACTAAGCCTGTTTTCAATTGGAGTTCCTGTCAATGCCACTTTAAATCCTGCCTGAATATTCTTTACTGCTTTCGCCGCCCTGGTATTGTGGTTTTTGATATACTGTGCTTCATCAATAATTTCATGGCAAAATCTGTATTGCCCATAAAAATCTTCATCCCGGCGCAGCAAATCATAAGAGGTAATAAGAATATCCTGCTCCTTGGCAGAATCAATGATTTCCTTTCTCTCTGGAGCATTTCCTGTTACAGTCACTGCATGGAGCTTAGGCGCAAACCGCTCAATTTCGTTTTTCCAGTTATAGACCAGGGAAGCCGGACAAACGATCAGTGCAAATTTACGGCCCTTCTTTTCTTCCTCCTGGCTTTCTTTCCCACTCCAATCCATTTCCTCCTGTTCCGACAGCAGGAACGCAATGATCTGCAACGTCTTTCCTAAGCCCATATCATCGGCCAGAATCCCGCCAAATCCATTGGCGTACAAGGTTTTCAGCCATAAAAATCCCTGTTTTTGATACTCCCGTAATACCTTTTCCAGAGACCTTGGCGCCTCAAAATCATTGTCCTCTACCGTCTTCATGTTCCGTACCAGTGCTTTAAATTCTCTGTTTTTCACTGCATGAAAACGATTTCGGTCTTTCAATTCCCCATCCAGATACAAGGCCCGGTACTTAGGAATCAAAAGATTTCCCTGCTCCCACCCAGTAGCCGGAGCTAAAATCCCCTCCTGGATTCTGGAAAGAACTGCAAGCCCATCTTCCTCCATACTTAAGAAATCTCCGCTTTTTAACCGGAAAAATTTTCGTTTCCGCTGGTATAAAGAAAGAATCTCGATCAGTTCTGACAAGGGCATCTCTTCACTTTCTAAAGTTAATTCTAACAAATCTCCCTTCAAGGAAACGCCCACGGAAACAGAAGGAGAAGGATTTACCTGAATAGATTTCAAGGCATCGCTGACATATATCTTTCCAACCTTTGCCAGCTCATCCAATCCCTCTGTCAACAAAACATACAGCTTTTCATCATCCCCTGTAAGTATCATTTGCTTTTTCTGAACATCCATATTCTGAAACCAAACACGAACCTTTTCCCGTTGCTTTAACTCTGCAAGCTCGTCTCTGTTTTCAATCATACGGGGCTTGTCAAAAATATTATATTTTACTTCTTCATAGCAAACAAACATTTCACAGGTTACGGTCTGCCTGTCTGGGGCATCCAAATAAATTTCATATTCTGGTTCTGGCGGCAGATATTCACTTTCCTGAAATTGCTGTCTCTTTACCCGGTAGTTCCGCTCAAGCGCCGGCAGGAGTTCCCTGCAAAATCCAGGCAATTCCCCTCGTGAAACAAAGCATTCCTCATATTTGTAGCTGCTGATCCATTCCAGGAAAGGACGAATCTCCCGTATTTTTTCCATAGACGCCCGGTAAAGTGTTCCATCCTTCCAGAGATATGCATATTTTCCTCCAAAGGTATAAAACACTTCCTCGGGTTCTAATACTGCTCCATCCTCATGCCCCCAAATCGTCAAAAGGGGCTGGTACGGTTCCTCTGAAATATGCCAGAGCCGTCTGGAGCTGTGGTTCAGCTCTGTCTGAAATTCTTCTGTTCCTACTGCCTGAAAAAAGTCATCCATATTTCCGCTATGAATGTGGACATATCGGTTGTCATTCTTATTGTAATAACTCCAGGTCTGTTTATTGCGATTCCTGTTTTCGGCCTCCCTTGCCAAAAACTCCGCAAGTCTTCTGCCCCTGGGTGTAAATGCTTCTGGGATATGGTAAAATTCTAATTCTTTCCCATAGAAAATAGATTCTCTCCGCTCCATAGCATTTGCAAAGGTCATAATATCCTTCAACACATATTTCTTTTTGTTGCCGATTTTAAATTCCACATGAAGTTGATGGTAGCTTAACGACAGTAGCGGAACCAAATCTATTGTCCCATTGATTTCCATCTGGTGATAAGCCAAACGTTCCTTTTCCTTATATTGGTGAATTAAACGGGACAGTCCGTAGCTGCTGCTTCTGCCTGGCGCAATTCCTTTGCTGGCGGAAGACCCGGTGGAGAGAACCTTCCCATTTCTCATAAGTGTATCTTTCTGTGGTTTTTTTCCATCCATATCCTGTCTCCTGCCATATCAAAATCAATTGCGAAGGGCTTATCCAAGCATTCCTGGGCTCCTTATGGTAAAGATTATACTACTTCTTTCTTCCGAATAAAGAATGGCTTTGTGTCTGCCCCTTTGATTTCCTTACCTGCTGAAATCTGCACCTTCTTATCGGTAATAATATATTCTGCATTCACATCTGCTTCAATTACCGTATCCTGCATTAAGATAGCATTCTTTACCTTTGCGCCCTTGCCGATCTTCACACCACGGAATAAAATACAGTTTTCAATTTCACCTTCAATGACGCAACCGTCAGCTACCATAACATTCTTCGCAGAAGAGCCATTCACATAACGGGTTGGGTTATCGTCACGAATCTTGGTGTAAATTGGACTTTTGCCAAAGAGCTCATACAGATTTTCATTCTCCAAAAGCCTCATATTTTCATCAAAATACTCTTTCAAACTGCCAATACGCGCTACATATTCTGTATATTCATAAGCATTCACATTCAATTCGGCCAACTGGGGCATTAAGATATCACGCTCCAGATATACGGCGCCAGCCATAAATGCTTCATTTACCAAATTAATCAAGTGTTCACGCTCAAACACGTATACATTCATGGAGAAATTCTTCTCGCCCGGCTCCTGAGGATTGATATGTATCCTCTTTACACGGCTGCCATCCAAATCCAGTGTATAAAAATTACCTTTATTCCATTCTTCCGCTTTCATAATACTTTCCGGAAGTTCTTCTTTTGTATAAGCAATTGTAATATCTGCCTCACTCGCAATATGAGTGTCTAACAATGCCTTAAAATCAAAATTAAACGCAATGTTCGTATCAGACATTACTACATATTTTTCTTTCTGCGATTTCAAGAATCCCAGAATACTGCCAAGCATACCAACTCTGCCAGTATAAACTCTCATATTCTTCTGGGCAAATGGTGGGAAAATATTCAGTCCGCCGTTCTTACGTGTCAAATCCCATTCACGGCCGGAGCCCAAATGATCCAACAATGAGAAATAATTTTCACGGACTAATACGGTAACATTGTCAATTCCGCAGTTTGCCATACTGGAAAGTACAAAGTCAATCATGCGGTAACGGCCTGCAAAAGGAATAGAAGCCATCAGCCGCTCGCTGGTCAGTTCAGGTACAAGTTCATCGTAAGCATTCGGGAAAATAATACCCAACGCATTGGTGTTACTGGTATTCATCATCGTTTATCACCGTCCTTTACATTATCATTGACCATAGCATTTGGCCCGATTACAGCGTTATCACCTACATAAACACCAGGCCCTACAGTTGCCACGCCTGCATCTTCTCCTTCAGGCATCTGCCCTACCACGGCATTTTGCCCAATGATTACGTTCTCTGCTACAATGCAATGCTTTACCTTAGCTCCTGCCTTGATAATACTATTGCCCATAACAACAGCATCTTCTACCTCTGCTCCTTCTTCTACCTTAACACCTGCAAACAGAATGGAATGCTTGATATCACCAGAGATGTTGCATCCATCTGTAATCATGGAATTCTCTACATGTGCACCTGCATTAATCTTGTGACCGGTCATACCGCTGTTTCGACTGTAAATTTTCCACTTCTCATCAAATAAATTGATGCCGCTGTTTTCCGGATCGAGTACTTCCATATTTGCTTCCCACAAAGAAGAAATCGTTCCTACATCTTTCCAGTAGCCGCTGAATCGGTATGCATACATTTTTCTTTCATCCTTTAAAAGATTTGGAATAATATTATTTCCAAAATCATTTTCAGATTCGGGATCTGCCTCATCCTCTTCCAGATATTTTTTCAGGATATCCCAGTTAAAAATATAAATACCCATGGATGCCAAATTTGATTTGGGCTCCTTGGGCTTCTCCTGGAATTCTGTAATTCTACCATTCTCATCTGCAACCATAAGTCCGAACCGGGATGCTTCTTCCCACGGTACTTCCATAACAGCTACCGAGAACTCTGCACCCTTTTCCTTATGAAAACGAAGGAAATCACTGTAGTCCTGTTTACAAATCTGGTCGCCGGAAAGAATAATAACATATTCCGGATCATAACGCTCAATAAATGAAAGATTTTGATAAATTGCATTAGCGGTACCCTTATACCAGTCAGAACCAGACGCCTGCTGGTAAGGCGGAAGCACATGCACCCCGCCGTACAGACGGTCCAAATCCCATGGCTGCCCATTTCCAATATACTCATTCAAAACCAATGGCTGATACTGTGTTAAAATACCTACCGTATCGATCCCAGAGTTCACACAGTTCGACAGCGGAAAATCAATTATACGGTACTTCCCGCCGAAAGGAACTGCAGGTTTTGCCAGCTTCTGGGTCAACGCATAAAGACGGGACCCCTGTCCACCAGCAAGAAGCATAGCTATCATTTCTTTACCCATTTTCTCTCTCCTTTGCTTTTAATAATTATTTTTGGTTCCAGACATACAAAATGCCCAGCTCCAATTGTTATTATTGTACAGGATTATGACTTTTTTGTAAATAAATTATTACAATTTAACTATAAAAAACACATCTTTTTATGGTAAAATGATTTTGTTTGAAAAATTTATGCCGTTCATTTCAAAAATGATATGCTGCGGCGGAATGGAGATTAATATGCCCGGATTTACCACACATTATTTATTTGGACTAAATGCCTATAAACACTTTTCTTCCACACCCTTAAAACGAACCATATGTAAGCGCCATACTGCCTACGCCTTAGGTCTCCAGGGACCCGATCTGTTTTTTTATTTTTTGCCCTCCTATCTTGTTCACAAAAATAACATTGGCTCTGTAGCGCATACAGAAAAAACAAATCAGTTCCTCCGTCATCTTCTTAACAGCCGAAAATTATTCCAAACCCCCAAGGAGCAGGAAATCGCACATGCTTACATGGCAGGCTTCCTTGGACACTATACCCTGGATACCCACTGCCATCCTTATGTTTACTGGAAAACAGAATTTCAGGAAAAAAACAATCAATACCATGGCAGACATATGGGACTGGAAACAGAGATTGACACCAAGCTTCTTAAATTTTACAAGCAGCTTTCCCCTTCAGCTTTCCGGCAGGATTCTACCATCTCACTGAGCAGGCTGCAAAAACACACCATTGTCAAAATTCTACATTACGCGTACCATAACACCTACCCACAGCTTGGTATCCTGCCTATTACCATCCGCACTTCCATTGGCTCCATTCAAATGGGAACAAAATTTCTACGAGACCCATCTGGAAAGAAAAAAGCTGTAATCGGAACACTGGAACAACTGTTTTTCGGCCACACCCTGTTATCCACCCTTATTCCAAGCGACACCTTTTTTATCCACGCAGACCCCTTAAACTTACTCCATCAACCGTGGAAAAATCCCTGGGACGCCTCCTTTACCTCCAATGATTCTTTTTTTGACTTGATGCAGAATGCCCAAAAAAGCTATATCAATATTTTGTCAGAATTAAATCAACTGCTTTATTCTGACACACAAAAAAAATCTGGAACATCTCACCAGGAATTTGTTTATCCTCAGTCAGATCTTCCAGATTCCAGGAGACAGAAAAATTCTCCCAATTGGAATATGTTTTTAAAAAATCTTGGGAACCTTTCCTACCACAGCGGATTGGATGCCGATATTCCCAGTTAGAAAAACTCCTTGATTTGTTCCAATATCGTCTCCATCAGCCTGGTTCTGGCTTCCACGCTTGCCCAGGCAATGTGAGGCGTAATCAACAATTTATCACTATCCTTGATTTCTCTCAAAGGATTGTCCTTACTCATAGGTTCCACACAAAGCACATCAAGAGCTGCTCCCCGGATTTCTCCTGTGCGCAAGGCATCCGCCAAATCCTGCTCTGAGACAATGGGTCCCCTTCCCAAATTTAAGAAAATTGCAGATTTCTTCATTTTCGCAAATGCATGTTTATCCATCAATCCTTCTGTTTCCGGTGTCAATGGCGCATGAACGGATACAATGTCAGAATTTTCCAACAGTTGTTCAAATTCCACACGCTGATACTCTGGCTGGTTATTCTTCCCAGAGGTAGAATAATAAATCACGTTACAGCCAAACATCCTGGCTATTTCCGCAACCCTTCGTCCAATAGCGCCCATGCCAATAATTCCCCAGGTCTTTCCAGCCAATTCTGAGAATTTCTTGTCAAAATGAGTGAACAAGCGGTCTGCCACATACTTTTCTGATTTCACATATTCATCGTAATAAGGCAAATGCTCCAACAAGTAAAACATCATTGCAAAGGTATGCTGAGCCACTGTTTCTGTAGAATATCCCGCTACGTTTCGCCAGGCAATTCCTCTCTTTTCCAGATATTCTTTATCCAGATTGTTAGTTCCGGTTGCTGTCACACAGACAAGCTTTAAATTTTTCGCATTACCAATACTTTTTTCATTGATCAATACCTTATTTAAAATAATGACATCTGCATCTGTTACCCGCTCTCTCGCCTCTTCTGTGGTGGAAAAATCATATTTTACTACTTCTCCTAAGGTTTCATACCCAGATAAATCAATATCTTCCCCAATGGACTTTGCATCCAAAAATACAATTTTCATCTTATTTCCTCCTTAATTTTCAATTTTATATTCTCCCTATCCTCCAAAAATTTTTCTTTTGTATGGGATAGCAAAACATGGTCACGCTCTTCCCTCTCTATCTCTAAATCTATTATATAGCCACAGCCGTTTCCCACCTGGCAATCATAATAATCTTTTGGCGGATCAGAAAATGCTTCCAAAACCGCCATAATGGTTCCGCCATGTACCACAAATCCAATCTGCTGCCACCGATTCTCACTGGCTTTCCTGATACATGCCAAAAATGCCTGACAGCAGCGTTCTTTAAATACTCCCAAATCCTCTCCGCCTGGGAATCCTGTGGTTCCTCCGTTGTCAATAAATGCTTGATAGTCCGAATTACCAGCCAATTCCTGGTAATTCCTGTACTCAAACGCTCCAAAATCCATCTCTCGCAAATCCTCTACAATTTCTACATTGGGATTGCTGACCATTTCAAGCTCCGGCAGCTTCCCCCTTTGGGAATCAAAAAAACCTTCCTCCAGCCTGTGGAAAAAAAGGATTTCTGCTGTCTGTCTGCATCTTAGATAGGGACTTACAAAAACCATATCCATTTGGGGAAAATATGGTATCTTTTGTCTCAACCGTTCTTTTTCTGATTCCAGAATTTCCTCGTCGGTACGCCCTACATAACGGCGCTCCCGATTTCCCTGGGTTGCCCCATGACGGATAACATACAACCTCATAATTTTATAGCCTCTTTTCCTTAACTTCCGTTTGGTGCATCCAGCATTTTGTGTTTCTGTATCGGAAAATTGTGTAAATTATACATAAAATTATACTAACCTAAAATTTCGCAATTAATTATATTCTAAAAAGAATAAATTAGCAAATAATACTTTTAGTAAATATACTGCGCATGTTTTTCCATTGACGTTTTCCCATTTTGTTGTATACTAAAGGCTATATGATATAGTACAAATATTGTAAAAAGGAAGGACACAAACAAATGAAAAAGAAACTTATTACTCCGATCTGTGCATTGGCCCTAACAGTAAGTCTCATTACTGCCAATGCATTCCCCGCTTTTGCAGCAATGCCATCTGAGGAGCTTATGGCAGATGAAACGCAAACCAGAAAAGAAGAACTTGTGGATGAACAACTATCGCCCGAACATGCACAAGCAGTAAGAGAAATTGAACCAATGCCCGAAACAGAACCATTTAATGACACTGAGGTAACACCAGAAATCTCTGACGAAACCGAAGAAAATTCCCAAAATCCCAATGGTTTCCGAAGAAAACTGGAGGATTTTGATGGAACAGATGCAAATCCAGAGTTCACCCCTGTTCCACGAGCAGAAGGGGAATCTGGCGCGGTATCCGGCATACAGATAAAAGACGACAACTTAATCTATTCTATGGATGATACCCTTTATAATGGCTATTATATGGATAGCGCTGGTATTTTGTACATAGTATCTAATGGAATCCCTGAACTGGTAAATGACATATTGAGTGAGGGGACATCCTACTATAAACTTCCCAGTAATGAAAAGGTCATACTGCAAAAGCAGACTGTCTTTGTAAATGGACAGATGTATTCTGGCTATTTTATTGATAGCTCCAATATTATGTACAAGGTATCAAATGGAGTGGCAGAACCATTCACTGGAACGTTAGAAAAAAATACTGACTACTATAATCTCTCTTCCAAAGGGAACTTAGCGCTTTCCCAACAAACATTATATGTAAAAGGGAAATTACATTCCGGCTATTATATGGACCATAATAGTAAAATGTATCGTGTGAAAAAAGGCTCCCTTACCCTGGTAACTGGCACTCTGAAGGAAAAAACCAAGTATTTCGACTACACGAAAAATAAAACACAAGGTCTCTCAAAAGCAACACTTTATGTAAAAGGAAAATTGTATTCTGGCTATTACCTAAACAGCAGAAATCGTATGTATCGTGCCAAAAAAGGCTCCCTTACCCTGGTGACTGGCACTCTGAAGGAAAAAACCAAGTATTTCGACTACAAGAAGAACAAGACACAAAGGCTTTCAAAAGCAACACTTTATATAAAAGGAAAAATTTATTCTGGCTATTACTTGAACAGTAAAGGCAATATGTATCGCGTGAAAAAGGGCTCTCTTACCCTGGTAACTGGTACCCTGAAAGTAAAAACCAAATATTTCGACTACAAAAAAGATAAATCACAAAGACTCTCAAAGGCAACACTTTATATAAAAGGAAAATTGTATTCTGGCTATTATTTAAACAGTAGCAACACCATGTATTCTGTAAAAAAGGGTTCTCTCACACTGGTAACCAAAATACTGGGTACTGGCGAGAAATATTACAACTATAAAGCAGGAAAAACCCAAACTTTGTCAAAAGATACGTTATATGTGAACGGAAAAATTTATTCTGGCTATTATCTAAATCCTGAAAACAGAATGCACCACGTACAAAAAGGTATCTGCACTCCAGTCAATGGCATACTCGGCGCTGGAACTGCATACTATAACCATAATGCCAAAGGAATGCAGACACTTGCGGCATCCACTATCTATATCAATGGAAAAGTAATAGAAGGAATGAGCCCTGAGTCCTTTGCAACCCTCCAAAGAGCACAGACAGTAGTTGCCAGCATCACCAATGACAGCATGTCAATGGAAACAAAACTCCGCATTTGTTTTGATTATGTAAAAACATACCAGGAAAGCAGACCTAGAATGCCTCATTATACAGGAATGGATTGGCCAGTTATCTATGCAAACGATATGTTTGTGAACGGAAGCGGAAACTGCTGCAGTTACGCGGCTGCTTTTGCATATATGGCAAAAGCCATTGGATATGAAGAAGTATACTGCTGTAACAGCGGTGGCCATGGATGGGCTGAAATTGATGGATTGATTTATGATCCGGAATGGAGTAAATGGCATCATGTCTACAATTACTATGCGCTCAGCTATGACACACCTACCGACCAGGACTATAAGGGTGCGATTGGAGCTAGAAAACCATGGATGCGCATAAAACTTTAATAAAAAAATGATTATGACATTCCATTTGTGCAAAACTCTTTCACTGTCATAATTATTTTCCAAAACAAATGTAAGGAAGGGAAAATTTATGAAAAACAAGAAACTCATGGTTTATATCTGTTCATTTGCATTAACAGCAAGTCTCCTTGCTGTTAATGTAATGCCTGCTTATGCAACATTAATAGAAGATGTTTCTGCCGAAACAGAAATGCATGATGAAACACAATCGGAAGAATGGAAAACATCGGATGATATACACGCAGAACCTCAATTATCGGATGATACACACACAGAACCTCAATTATCAGGTGATGCACACACAGAACCTGAATGTTCGAATAGGGAACAATCAGAATTAGAAATGCCTGACAGCCAAGAGCAAAAAGCAGAAATAAATCCTGTTCCTCCCACTGAGGAAATACAAGAGACACCATCAGAAGGACTGGAAAATAAAGATGGACTCATTTATATGGATGGAGTACTTTATACTGGCTATTACATGGACAAGGCTGGTATTTTGTACATAGTATCTAACGGTTCAGCAGAATTGGTAACAAAAACCCTAAAGGAAGGCGCTTCATACTATAACTGCCAGAACAATGAAATTGTGACTTTACCAAAACAGACCCTATTTGTAAAAGGAAAAATCTACTCTGGCTATTACCTCAACAGGAAAAATAACATGTATCATGTGAAAAAAGGCGTCATCACCCTGAGAACTGGAATTATTCCAGCAGGCGCCAAATACTTTAACTACAACACCGGAAAAACCAGAACACTGTCAAAACAGACTTTGTATGTGAAAGGCAAGGTTTATTCTGGATATTATCTAAACAGCAGAAATAAAATGTACCGTGCAAAAAAGGGTTCCCTCACCTTGGTAACTGGCACTCTTAAGATTAACACCAGTATTACAACTACAAAAGTTCTAAGACCCAGAAGCTCTCACAGCCTACCCTTTATATCAAAGGAAAGTTGTATTCTGGATATTATCTAAACAGCAGAAATAAAATGTATCGTGCAAAAAAGGGTTCCCTCACCTTGGCCAACACAGGGCTGAACGCCGGAACCAGGTATTATAGTTATTCTGCAAAAAAAACGCTAAAGCTCCCAGCGCTGACCGTATATGTGAATGGAAAAGCAATGGAAGGCATGAGCCCAGAATCACTTGCAACCCTCCAAAGGGCTCAGACGGCGCTTGCCAGCATTACAACTGACAGCATGTCAAAAGAAAAAAAGCTGAGAACTTGTTTTGAATTTGTAAAAACCTACCAGGGAGCCTTTCCCAGAATTCCTCATTATATGGGTATGGACTGGCCCGTGGTCTATGCAAATGATATGTTCTTAAACGACGGAAAAGGAAATTGTTTTAGTTACGCTGCTGCCTTTGCATATCTGGCAAAAGCCATTGGATATGAAGAAGTATATTGTTGCAGCAGCGGCTATCATGGATGGGCTGAAATTGATGGATTAATTTATGATCCAGAACGAAACAAATTTGACCCTTCCTATAGTTACTATGCCCTCAGCTATGATACCAAGACAAACGTAGATCATAAAGGAGGAATTGCAGCCAACGAACCGTGGATGCATATAAAAATCTGACAGACATATGACGTCTTGTAACAAAGGAGAAAAAAATGGTTTTCAGCTCATTAGTATTTTTATGTATATTTTTTCCGATTATATTTTGCCTGCACAGTGCAATCCCTTCCATAAAAGTAAAAAATGTACTTCTCATCATTGCAAGCCTGGTTTTCTATGCATTTGGCGAACCAGTTTATGTGATTTTGATGGTCATAAGCGCCTTTCTGAATTATTTGTGCGCAATACTTATGGAAAAGATAAATCGGAAAGCTGTATTGATTACAGCGGTAGTGGTGAATATTGGTATTTTAAGCGTATTTAAGTACACCGGATTTTTCATTACAACCTTAAACAGTATCTTACACTGTAACATCAATGTTCCACAAATTACTTTGCCCATTGGCATTTCCTTTTTCACATTTCAGGCATTGTCCTACGTAATTGATGTATACCGGGAACAGGTAGAGATTCAGAAGAATTTTGGTAAAGTATTGTTATACATATCCTTCTTCCCTCAGCTTATTGCAGGGCCAATTGTAAAATACAGGGACATTGCGCTTGAAATTGACAACCGAAGCATAAGCATAGCAGAAACAGCCCAGGGCTTGCGACGCTTTATCTGCGGCCTGGCAAAAAAAATATTAATTTCCAATACCATGGCAGTGGTTGCCGACCATGCATTCGGCCAGGGCTTTGATTCTCTGAATATCCTAGGCGCATGGATTGGAGCCATCGCCTATACCATGCAGATTTACTTTGATTTCAGCGGATACAGTGATATGGCCATTGGACTTGGACGGATGTTTGGCTTTCATTTTAAGGAAAACTTTGAGCATCCCTACGGCTCCCTCACCATCAAGGAATTCTGGCGTCGCTGGCACATTTCCTTATCCTCCTGGTTTAAGGAATATGTGTACATTCCCCTTGGCGGTAACCGGAAAGGAAAAATACGCACTGGAGTCAATAAGGTCATTGTATTTTTCCTTACAGGACTTTGGCATGGCGCCAACTGGACTTTTGTTGTATGGGGACTGTTCCACGGAGCCTTTAGCTTCCTGGAGGAATTTGTCCCATCCCTAAAAAAACTGCCCCGTGTAATTCTGCATCTGTATACGATGTTGATTGTAACCGTAGGGTTTGTGATTTTCCGGGCAGATACTTTAAGCCTTGGTCTTACCTTTATCGCAAAGATGTTTACAGGCTTTGAATTCTCAGCAGCATCTATGTCCTTTATCTATCAGCAGATGACGCCATTTTTTATTGCCATGCTGATTGCAGCCGTCATCGGCTGCGGACCTATTTGCTTTCTTAACAGAAAAATCCTCGGCTTTTCTAATATGGAAGGCCATGAAAACGGAAAGGCTACAACAGAAGTCTCCGACCTTTGCAGCAAAAAAGAAAACCTTGTACAATTCACCTTGTATGCAGCTTCCTTTGTACTGCTTTTATGGTGCATCATCCGGCTGTCTGGTGGTTCTTATAATCCTTTTATCTATTTTAGATTTTAGGAAAACCAAACTGTGAATCTTTGTACAAAGAGGAGAACTTATATGAAAAAACATTTAATCTTTATCATCGCCTGCATATGTGTATGCCTGCTGCCATTGATTGGCATGGCTGTGCATCCCACAACCACAAGCACAGAAAATAAGGTAATGTCCTCCTTTCCAAGCCTGAAGGCAAAAGATGGGTCCTTGAATCTGGATTTTTTTCAGGAATTTGAAAAATATTTTAATGAACATTTTGCATTCCGCAATGAACTGGTTTATGCAGATGCAAAGATTCAGACCTCCCTTTTTTCGGTTTCCAATGTGGATACCGTTACATACGGAACGGATGACTGGCTGTATTATACCTCCACTTTGGGGGACTATCTGGGCTCTAACCGGATGTCAGATCGGCAGATCTACAATCTTGCCCATAATATTTCTCTGGTTAAAGAATATGTGGCGGGAAAAGGAAGTGATTTTCTCCTGACAATTCCGCCCAATAAAAATACATTGTATGGAGAACATATGCCATATTATAATTCCTATATTGTGGATCATACACATAATGTAGACCTGTTAACGCCGAAGCTTCAGGAATTAAACATTCCTTATGCAGATTTATTGGAACTGTTTCGAAACGAGGATGAGGTTTTATATTTGAAAAGGGATTCCCACTGGAACATGAAAGGTGCAGTTCTGGCCTATCAGTGCATCATGGATGCTTTGGAATATCCCTACATGAATTATACCGACCTCCCTGTCACTAGAGCCAAAAATGAGGACGGTGACTTAAACCGGATGCTTTATACCTTTTATGGGGAAAAAGAACTGAATTACAACTATGAGATAGACCAAAAACACACCTATGTAAATGATGCCAAAAGTGTAGAAGACGGATGGATTGAGACAGAAGGCGGAACAGGAAACGGCACACTGCTCATGTTTCGGGATTCCTTTGGAAATACATTGCTCCCTTTGATTGCAGATCAGTTTGAAAAAGCATATTTCACGAAAGAAGTCCCCTATGGATTGGAAAGCCTGATGGAGCAATATAATCCAGATGCAGTTGTACTTGAGAAGGTGGAGCGTAACCTCTCTGAATATATCAACATGCCGCCCATCATTTCTCCCGTGGAAGAAACAGAAAATGTCCTCAAAGCTTCAAAAGCTATCACAGCAAAGGATACCACTCAGGCTGCGGAATCCGCCGCTACCATATCAATGGCGTCCTTAGATTATGATTTTAATTACTATACGATTAGCGGAAGCATAGAGGAATCTCTCCTAGAGAATGAAACAGACATTATTGTCCGAATCAACGGAAAATATTATAATGCGTATCATATTGACTCCAATGATTATGAGGTCTATATCAAAAAAGAAAATATTACGGCCTATCCGGTGGAAATTGAAATACTGACAAAGAACCTGAATGACTACCGTGTGGTCCAGACAAAAAAAATAAATGAAGGAGAATTATTACCATGAATACAATGAAAAAAATAATGATGCTTGGCACAGCTCTCTTGCTTTCACTGGGATTGTGCGCCTGTGGAAAAGCAACTATGAAAGTAAATGACGGCGGTACAACCACCGAAATAGAGGTTTCCGTCCCAAGTACAGTAGAAAAGATTTTAGAGGATGCAGAAATTACATTGAAAGATGGGGATGAAGTAAGCCCTGCGCTGGATACAAAGATTTCAGAAGCGCAGGAAATCGTAATTTCCAGAAAAAATACCATTCATCTAACTATGGATGGAAAGACAGAGGATGTGGTTATTGTTGGAGGAACCATCAGTGATCTTTTAAAGCAGGAAGGCATTACCCTGGGAGAAAAACAGCACATAAACTATGATTTAAGTGAACGGCTGACGGACGGAATGGAAGTTAAAATCTTTTATTCCTTTGCTATAGAAGTTCAATGCGACGGAAAAACCCTTACCCAGGAGACAGAGGCTGCAACCGTAGGCGATGCATTAGCAGAGTTAAAAATCACATTAGGGGAAGACGACCGTGTCACTCCCGCTGTGACAGAAGCAGTAACAGACGGTATGAAAATTGTGGTAAACCGTATCACCTTTGAGACAGTAGTAGAAACAGAAACTCTTGAATACGAAACTACCTATGAAAATGACAGTTCCCTTACAAAAGGTGAGGAACAAGTCAGCCAAAACGGTGAGAACGGTGAAAAAGAGGTGTCCTACAAGGTTACTTATGTGGACGGAACGGAAGAGTCCCGAGAAGCAATCGAAGAAAAGGTTACAAAGGAACCCGTAAATAAGGTTGTGGCAGTAGGAACGAAAGAACCAGTGCAAGAAGCTCCCCCTGCCGCTGCTCCTGCCGCTCCAGAACGGTCAGTAGTATCAAAAAAAGCATTCTACGACTGCAACGGCTCCGGCCATGGATATTATGAAATCACATATTCCGATGGCAGCGTGGAATATGAAGAATTTTAAAGGAAGTATACTGCTTTTCCAAAAATGAGGGTGTCGCAAAATCGTCAAGTTAGATGATTGAGCGATGCCCTCGCTCTATATAATGTTTTGGGAATAAGCATAGGTCAGAACATGGATTGCGGTCTCCTGGGAGTCCGTTTTCTGTTTTCAGGTAGAAAAAAAGGAACTGCTATTCCAGTAGATAATTTAATCTACTTTTGCAACAGCCCCCAATTTTTTTACATAAAAAACAATGAAAGATTGGAGCTGGCTTAAGAAATAATTTGATTTGTTTGAATGCATTGGCACAGGAAGAACAATCTAAGAAGGCTATGGCTTATATCAGAAATATGAAAGAACAGAAAGTTATTACACAAGTAATATTGAAGAATAAATTAACCGTTTGAGAACTTATCTGACCGTTTAAAAGGTTAAAATTGAAATCCATAGCAGTATTTGCTACTATTAAAAAAAAGAAAGGAGGATTTTGACATGGAAGAAATAAAAAACCTTGAAATGCCAGAAGAGGATTTTGATTTTGATGCTAGCGCTGAAGACTTTCTTATGTCAGCAGACGTATGCAGTGGACATGTAATTTAAGAATTACATTTTGAGAATGACGTCGCTAGATATTTGTATAGAATATTTAGCGACGTTTATTTAGAGGGAAAGAATATGGATAATAAAATACGTCAAATTTTAGATAATAACTCTGATAGTGAAATTTTACTAATTGTACCACCCTTTTCATTGTTGGATTTGCCTTGCATAGGGTTAGATATTTTAAAGACAATTGCAGAATCAATGCAGATAAAAACTACTGTATTATACTCCAATATGCTTTTTGCAAATTATATAGGTGTTGATAAATATAAACAAATAAGCATAGCCCTTATGTCCATGCATACTATGCTTGGGGAGAGAATATTTGCTAATGCTGCAAATGAAAATATGCCATTGCTTGGAATTGATTTTTTAAAGAAATATGATGAAAACTTTAACGATGTTTTTCTGGAATTATCATCTGTTGAAGAAATAAGCGATATAGCCAAGAAAGCAAAGGAATGGTTTGGGCTTTTGTATGATATCTATAATGCACTGAAACAGATTAATGCTTCGGTGGATATTTCTGTTGAAACCGCATTTCTTCCCAAAGATAATGTTATAGCAAAAAGTGAAGGACGTGGAGCGTTTGATAGAATACAAATTAGCACTGAAGGGGAATACTATTATTGCCCGCTATTGGTTTCACGGGTTAATGGTTGCAGCAATACTACGCCTCCAAAATGTAATACCGATATTTGTCCTATTCTTACCCTGAAACTGGATGAAGAAAAATTATCGAGTGTATGCTGCTTCCTAGTTTCATCACTTAAAAATGCAATAAAAATTGGGAAATACGGAGGCGTAATATGAAACGACTAAAGTGGCTAATATATCTTCTATCTTTTTTTATGACCATTAATTTTACAACGCCTGTTTTTGCGTCTTTTTGTCAATTGGAGCATGGCTTAAATAGTGCGCAAATCACAAGCTTGTTTGCGGTATATTCATTATCTGTTTTTTTACTCGAAATACCAACAGGAGTTTTAGGTGACAAAATTGGAGAAAATAACTCTTTGATTATTGGAGCTGCTTTAACAGCTATTGCAATGTTTCTTTTTATAAATGGGACAACTGTACTGCTATATATTGGAGAGTTTATTTTGGGAGTAGGAAGTACTTTCTTTTCAGGGCCATTTGACAGCATTATTTATAAGTATTGTAAAGACACAAAAAATAATTTGGATTTTGATGATATTGTTTCAAAGTCATATTCATTGCAATGGATTGCATTATGCTTTTCTTTTCTAGGTTGTTTTGTAATTTTAAAAAACGGAGAATTAGCATATGTATTTTGGTTTACTTTTATTGCAAATATTATATTGCTTTTTATTGTAAGTTTACTTCCCCGTATTAGAACAGATGGTATTAATAACAATGTTAATGACATTGTAAAAAAGTATTTCTTTGAAATTGTTTCTAATAGACAATTGTTAATAATATGCTTGTTGAATATATGTTTTTCAATTGTTCTAGTAACAGGCTATCAGATTTTGCAAACATACTTATTGAACTCATCAATAGCCGAAAAATATAATGGTCTATTGTATTTTATTGCTGCTATTTTTGCTAGTAGTGGAGCTTATTTTTTTAAAAAACTAAAAAGAATTTTTAAGTCTGAGAAAATATTGATTAGTATATGTTTGATATTACTCTCATTTTGTATGTTTGGACTTGGAATTACATCAGCAGTGTTACTAATATTCATATTTGTATGTGTTTATAGGCTTGTGTGGGGAATTACATCCCCAATGTTTTCTTCTTTGGTTAATCAGAATATTAATGATGATTCTTTTAGAAATACTGCATTTTCAATTATTTCATTGGGATGCAATTTTGGAAGCTCAGCATTGTTATTCTTATTTTCTATTATAAATATGAGGGCAAAACTTGAATATATCACTCTTGGTATACTTTGCACTGTTTTGTTTGTTGGCTGTATAGTCTTTAAGCAGATTTATAATACTAAAGCATAATATTACTCCGGCGGTTAAATATCGACGAAATTTAACCGCCGGAGTAATAACTCTCTATCACCCACTTTGCATGGCTTCCCTTATCACTCTTAGAAATCATTAGCTTTCGGTCCATCTGCTCCTTCAATTCCGTTACATGGGAAATAATACCCACCATTCTGGTATTCCCGGCCAATTCATTCAAAATAGCGATTGCCCGGTCTCGTGCCTCTTCATCCAGAGAACCAAATCCCTCATCGATAAACATAGTATCCAGATGTACCCGCCCGGCGGTGTGTTGTATCACATCCGTCATACCAAGAGCCATGGAAAGGGCGGCTAGAAAAGATTCCCCACCGGAAAGGGTTTTTACATCCCTCACCTGATCTGTCACCAAATCATACACATCTAGGTCCAACCCTGCCTCTCCTTGCTTCCCCAGATGTTCCACCTCCCGACATTGGAGCATAAATTGGTTCCCATTCATTTTTATCAGTCTTCGATTGGCTTCAGCAATCATTGTTCGAAAATAACGCCGCTGTACATAGGTTTGAAAATCCAACCGGATATGTTGCGGCAGGTTTCCATTTGCCGTCTTATCCAGATTGCTTACCATCTCATATCTTTCTTTTAGGATTTCCCGTTTCTGATACAGTTTTTCAAGCTGCTTTTTTCCTTGCTGGTTTCTTGTTTTTGCGGCTGCAAGCTGTAGTTTTTCTTTTTCCAAAAGGTCAATGGCCTGCTTCAATTGGTGGTCATATTCCAGCAACCCATCTGTTTCTACTGGCTCTTTTCCTTCTAGCTGTTGTTCTAACAGTTTTTGGTTCTTCCGCTGTTGTGCCAAAATCCCCTGGCTTTCTGCTATGTCCCGTTTTAGCCTTTGCAAAGAATCCTCTGCCTTGGCCTGTCGTTTTTCTATGGAAGATTTCTCTGTTTCCGCTTTCTGCAGACACCGATGCAATTCTTGGACTTCTGCAAATGGCAGCTCTTTTGCCAACAATTCCTGTGCCTGATTCGCCTTTTCAAAGGCAAGTCTTGCCTCATACTGGCTTTGTGCCAATTTTTCCTGTTGGCTTTCCAATTGCTTCTGCTCTTTTTCTAGTTGTTCCTGTTTTTCCTGCTGTTGTTTTAACCGCTTTTCTTTCCTTTTTGCTTCTTCCAAAAGAGCCTCTGTTTCCTGATTTTTTCCTATGGATTCTTCCAGGGCTGATGGAATCATGCTTGGCTGAAAGTCTCCGCCAAACATACGCATTCCATCCTGTTCCAACAATGATTTTTCTTTTTCGCAGGTTTCCTGTACTTTCTGAAAACCCTCCCTGCACTCATTCAGCTTTTTGTCTGCCTGTTCCCGTTCCTTTTTTGCCTGCTCTACCTGCTGTTTGGTTACCGCATGAGAAGAAAGCTGTGCTTTTTTGGGATGTTCCAAAGAACCGCATACTGGACATGGCTGTCCTTCCTTCAAATGTTCGGCAATAATCCCCACCTGTTCCGCAATAAAGCTGCGGTTCTTTTCCTCGTATTCCTGGCTTTTTTCCTGAAACAAATCCAGAGATTTCTGTACTTTCTCCTGTTCCTGTTTCCTCTTTTTCTCCGATAACTGCCACTTTTTGTAAGTAGCAGCCATATCCTCCAGCAAAGCTTGCCTTCCTGCCAGCTCTTTTTTTCTTTCCGAAAGGGTAGAAACCTGAACAGTACATCCCTCCAAATCACTGATTTGCTCCTTTGCATTTTGTATTGCCATACGTATCTTTTCCAGATTTTCCTTTGCCTGTCTGGATGCATGCTCGGATGCCTGTAATTTTCTTCCTGTGGAAGCTGCAATCTTTTGTTTTTCCTGTAAGTCCTCATACTTTGGCAGAAGATTCCGCCAGCTTGCAATCTGCTGGGACAGCTTCGGAAGCTGCTCTTTCCACTGTTCCTTAAGATTTTGAAGCTGTTTTTCCTCCTTCTGCTCCTGCGTTTTCTGATCCTCTATCAATGTGATACGAGCAGCAATTTCCTTCTCTGCATTCCTTGCCTGAGTGAATAATTGGTTAATTCCCTTTGCCTGGCGGATATTCCAGGCATTTTCTTCTGCCAGTCTGCGGTTCTTATTTTCTTCTTCCCGAATTTTTTCTTCCTTTTCTTTCATTTCCTGTAAGAGATAAGAAAGAATCTCCTGTATTCGTCTGGGATTTGTTTCCAACAAACCGCAGCACTCCTCCCATTCCTCAATATAACTGCTTTCAGGAAGATACTGGATTCCCTGGATTTCATGGCTGCATAATTTGCGGTTGTCCTCCAACTGACCATACAAGGATTTGCTTTCCTCCCGCAGCTTCATCTGGAGATAAGCATACACATTGGTATCGAAAAGCCTTGCAAATATCTCCTTTCGTTCCCTGGAAGATGCATGGAGCAATTTGATAAATTCCCCCTGAGCAATCATGGCAATCTGAGTAAACTGCGGTGCGCCCACTCCTATAATTTCTACAATTTTTTCATTGATTTCCCTAATTTTTCCTGGATATTCCTGACCATCGGGCATACGCAGCATTACGGATGCATTTTCTTTTGTGAGCGTATACTCCCCTTCTTTATTTTTCCGTTTGCTGGTTCTTCTATAATTGGGATTCCTTCGAACCGTATATTCTTTTTTGTCATAAAGAAAGGTAAATTCCACAAACGTAGGCGTATCTGGGTCTGCATACTGACTGCGCATCATATCCCCTTCCCGCTTGCCTCCGCTGGTCTCATCATATAGCGCATAGGTAATCGCGTCAAATACCGTGGTTTTTCCAGCTCCCGTATCTCCGGTAATCAAAAAAACACCCTGACCAATTCCAGCAAAGTCTATGATTTCCTGGCCTGCGTAAGAGCCAAAGGCGGACATCATTAATTTTACAGGCTTCATATCTCTTCCCCTCCCCACTGGTCTAAAATAGATGCAACAATCCCTTCCTCCTCCCCATTCATGGGCTGATGCTGCATTTCCTGGTAAAAGGCGCGGAATGCTTCCATAGGGTGCAGCAAAATATGCTCCTCTTCCTTGGATTCCAGAATATTTCTAGTCCTTGTATTGTCAACCCTCAACTCCAGTATAAAATCATAAACTTCTTCTAACTGTTCCTTCGGCCGATAGGGTTCCTTCTCATCTGTCAAAGTCACACTGATAAAATCATGGCAATTTTCCTGAGTTCCCCGGCCGATAATCTCTTTTAACAAGCCTCTCTCCCGGCGGACCTCCTGTATGGGTTTGAGAGGAATAGAGGTAATCTCAACCTCCTCCTGTTTTGCCCCTAATGTCACCAAAGTAATTGCTTTGTTATGAAATTCCTCACTCACCGAATATTTCAATGGAGTGCCAGAATAGCGAATATGGGGTAGCTTCACCATCTGTGCCCCATGGATATGCCCAAGGGCTGCATAGTCAAACCTTTCTATTACAGACACATCAATATTGTCAAGGCCACCCACTGTTATCACTGAGGTCTCCGAATCACAAGTCTCTGGTTTCTCTCCCTGGTTGGTATAAAACTGATGGGAAAGCAGCACATTTCTCTCCCTGTAATCCACCTGTTCCCGATTTAAAATTTCTCTCACTGCACTTTCATAATCTGTCACAACGCCTTCCTCAAACAAATGCCGCACATAGCCTGGCTTTAAAAAGGGCAGCAGATAAAAATTAACTGCTCCATGTTCATCTTTTAACACAACTTTTTTCAGATATTCCCCTTCCTCAATGGGAGCCATGGCTGACACATAAATCTGATGCTTTTCCAAAAAGGAGCTGGCATAATTCAAACGCTGGGCGCTGTCATGATTCCCTGCAATCACAAGAACCGGAATCTGGGGCCTGATCTTAGATAAGCTCTGCAAAAATTCATCAAATATCGTATAAGCCTCTCCAGAGGGCACCGAACGGTCAAAGATATCCCCACAGAGTAAAATTACATCAGGCCGGCGCTTTTTTGCCAGATTTACAATCTGAAAGAGCACTGCCTGTTGGTTCTCCTTTAAACTATAGTAATGAAGCTGTTTTCCGATATGCAAATCCGACAAATGAAAAATTCTCATAAACCACGTTCCTTTCTTTTATTTCTATAACTGATTAAGATACTGATGCTCCAACCATATCACTCCATCACTCTTTTATTTCCAGATAACGCTTCAAATCTTCCATTTGCTTTTTCGCCTGTTGATAGCCCTCTTCGTATAATGTCGTCAATTTTTCTGGATTTGTCTCAGTTTTTCCTACCCCATGAGTGGTTTCCGGCGCAATCACAAAAATTTCCCCGGCCTGCTCCTTTTCCATAAGCTCCTGGATACACGCGTTGTACCGCTCTGGCCGGGTTTTCAAATCCTCCGCAATATGAGGATATTTTTTATAGAGCTTCTGTGAAATATTTCCAGCACGTCCTGGCTTTTTCACATAACCTCGTTCTCTGGTGAGAATCACAATATTTTTATCACATCCCATTTCTATCGCATGTTTATAAGGTATCGAATCAGAAAGGGCTCCATCCAAATAATAGCGTTTCCCCACTTTTACTGGCTGAAACAAAATAGGCAGTGCACAGCTTGCCACCAGCACATCATGCATCTCTTCTCCTCTTGGCACCTGTAAATATTCTGCCTGCCCAGTATGAATATTTGTAACGCATGCCTCCACTTCACCCGGAAATGCCGCAAAAGATTCATAATCAAATGTTTCTAGTTTGTTAGGCACCTCTCCAAATACAAAGGGAATATTATAGAAACTTTTGTCCCGCATCAGATGACGCATCCCCATAAACCGTTTGTCTTTCATATATTTCTGTGCAATCACCAGATTCCTTCCATTCTGCCTGGATAAATAAGAAACCCCGTAAGCAATTCCTGCTGAGACTCCTACAAAATAATCCGGCATAATATTTTCCTCTAAAAAAGCATCTGCAACGCCGCAGCTAAATAATGTCCGGCTGGCGCCGCCCTCCATGGTAATTCCAAGTTTCATTCTATCTTCATTCCTTTCCTTTGGAACTGTATATCAATGACTTATCTACAGTCCCTTAACTATCTTTTCAATGGAATTTATTCTTCTATTCCATATCTTTCCATAGTATTTTACAAGATTTTTATTTTATTTACAATCTCAAATGAAAACTTGTAATTTACGCTCAAAAATGTATAATTAATGGTAATCAGTCATTTTTGCAGAAATACAAGGAGGGATTTTCATGCATCAGCCACAGGAACTTCGCATGACCTATTCTGGTCTTATTACACAGAAAAACGGAGAAAAAATTGCAAGGGTAATTTTTGAGCGGGATAAAGATTATGCCGAAGGTACTGTACCCTCCGGCTTAATTGAGAAATCCGCTGGTTTTACTCCAGATGAATTGCAACAGCTCAGTGATTATCTCATTCAGAACGGCAATGATATTCTAATCAAAGCAAAAGAAGTAAACCCTTTGAGAAATTGGATGAAGAAAAAATAAGAAAAAGTTGGATTTTGACGATTTTACCGGATTCTCTCAAGCTTCGCAAAAAGTGCGAGGCTTGAGAATGGGCAATATCAATGAAAGGTACACGGAAATCTTAAAACTCCTTTTTCTCCATGATGGTTACGCTGATTCTTCCAGACAGCAACAATACTCCAATGGAAACTGCAATTGCAGCCACGCCCAACATTCTGGTATCCATTGTTTCTATGCGATTCAGCAAACCACTCAAATCAATATGCATGGTTTTTGTAATCTTTGCCACTCCTAAAAAAACAATAAATACAATTCCCACCATTGCAATCGCCGCTATCCGTCCCTTTTCACCGCCAAATTTCAGTTGAAAGGGAAGTATTATTGCCAACAGCAGCAACATAACCGGAATAATCATAAAGGCAACCGCCAGTGAATCATTAATGGAATTCGTTCTCCGTACCTGCCCGCAAACCACGGCAATTAATGTGGCAAATATCCAGCAGCTTCCACCCATAAGAAGGCCAAATCCATATTTTTCCACTACATACCCTCTCCTTGTAATTGGCAAGGAAAACAAAAAAGCATTCCCATTGTCAAATTCATCATAACTGATCGTGCTTAATGTAAACATGAAACCAATAAACGTCAGATAACTAATAATAAACGAAATATTCTCCACCACGCCAGCAAATATCACTGTAATGAATGCAATTGTTGTAAAAAATTTACTCTGCTTTACCATAAGTCTAAAATCTTTTTGTAATAATCCTTTCATTCTTCCACACCTCGAATCATCATAGTTATTACTTCATCCACTGTTCCTTTTTCTATGGCAATTTGGGGAAAATTATCCAGATAATACTGCTTTTGATTCGTCAGACAGCAATGTCCAAAATTCTCTTTTCTATGCCGCAGAATGTACTGCTTATCCAAAGCCGCATACTGGCTGTCATTAACCTTTAACAAAGCGTAATCGCTTAATAGCACGTCTGTATCTTCATGAAAAATGATTTTCCCATCATGTATCATATACAAATCATCACACAAAGTCTCCAAATCACTGGAAATATGAGAACTGATTAAAATGGATCGGTCTTCTTCCTCTTCCATAAACTCTCTAAGGGCCTCTAACAGCTCATCCCTGGCCACCACATCCAGCCCAACTGTGGGCTCATCCAGAATCAGCAGCTTAGCCTTATGGGAAATTGCTGTAAGAACTTTTAATTTTGCCTTCATACCTGTGGAAAATTCTTTTATTTTTTTATTCATTGGAAGCCCAAACTTTTGTGCTTGCTTCATAAAAAATTTCTGGTCAAATGTTTCGTACAAATTTTTCAGTATAGAAATAACATCCCTCACATCCAGATATCCGCTAAACCCGGAATCCGATAAAACCACGCCCAGCCTTTGTTTATCCTTTACCGAAAAATCCTGAATATCCTTCCCCAGGATTGTCACTTTTCCTCCATCTGCTTTTATCAATCCCAAAATTGCCTTAAATGTGACGCTTTTCCCTGCCCCATTCTGACCAATCAATCCAGTCACGGCCCCTGGCTGAATCCTCAGAGAACAGTCCAGAGAAAAATTATCATACGTTTTCTTTAAATGCTCAATCTTTAACATTGTCATCCCTCCAAAATCAATTCAAACAGGCTCTTAATGTCTTCATCACTGATTCCAAATCTTCTGCCCTTCTGGATTGCCAGATCCAGATCCGTTTCCAATTCCTTCTTCTGCTCTTCAAGTAAAAGTTCTTTATTGGTAGCCGCTACATACGTCCCTTTCCCATGAACGGTTACCGTAAACCCTTCCTCTTCCAGGCTGTCATATGCCTTTTTAACGGTTAATGCGCTGATTCTAAGTTCCTTGGATAAGGATCGGACCGAAGGCAGGTTATCGTTCTCCTTTAATTCCTCATTACGGATTAGCGTTTTTACCTGGTCTACAATCTGCTCATAAATAGGAACCATCAGGGAATTATTTATAATAATTTCCATCTTTTAACCTCCTCGTTGTAAACAGTATATAACAGTATTAAACTGTTGTCAAGTGTTATATACTGTTTATTTTTTGGATAAACTGGAACAAGAATTAATAATGGTTGAGGAGATAGAAAATGCGGATGATAGTTATAAAAGAGATTTAGAAAAAATTAGATAATATGACGATGACAACATAGTATGAATGCTTTGACAAAATGCATGTAAGAACGTCGAGTAGTTTTATGTATAAAATTCCCTTAGTTCATGCAAAGTTGAATCAAATAGATAATCATGAACAGAAAGCCCCTTTTTCCATTTCTATTTTTTCACTGTTACTTTGATTACAACTTTCTTTTTGCCAGATTTCACTGTTATATTTGCTTTCCCTGGCTTCCTTGCCTTAATCTTTCCCTTGGCGGAAACTGTAGCAATCTTCTTATTGGAAGACTGATACGTAATTTTTTCTGTACTGGCGACTGGTTTTCGTTCGATAATCAATGTCACACTCTTTCCTTTTTTTATCGTAAGCTTATTCTTCTTTACAGACTTACCTTGTACAGTGAGCCCCTTTGTGGTTACAGCCTTTTTCTGTACCTCTACCTTCACCGTAGCTGAGTTTGTCTCCATTGGCCGAAGGAAGGGCCAATGGAAGGAATTGGCTTTTTGTCCATAATTTCACCACACACCGTACATTTCTGTTCCTGAGAACCTGGTTCCGTACAGGTGGGCTGTTTCACTGTTTCCAAGCTGCCCGGTTTGTGACCTGTGGCGGCAATCGTTTCTGTTTGTATCACTTGGCATTCACTACACTGTAAGGTTTTGGTTCCGCCTTCGATACAGGTGGCAGGCTTTATTTCTGTTTGAATGAAATTATGCTGGCAGGTTTCCGGACGAACTTCCCCGAAAATTTCAATGATTTCTGAAATTTTTTCCATTGAAAAGATACCATTTGGAACACATGAACAACTATATATTTAACCATTCCAAAACTTATAAGATATATGATTTGATGTGCTATAAATAAAATTTTATTGAGATACCCAAAAGCGCCCTTCTAATGATTCGCCTGATTTCCCACAATCCCCGGAAGTTGGACCAGAGATTTTTTCATCTTAGTCCTGTATACTGAAAACTTACTATTTCATATCTAGCCTTCCAGCATCCATTTCACTTACTGTATCACATAAATTTTCGATATCATACATATTATGTGATGCAAGCAGTATCGTTTTTCCTTGTTCTCTTAGCTCTTTGAAAAGTTTGTGCATATTTTCCACACCTTGATTATCCAATCCATTCATTGGTTCATCTAAAATCAATATATCTGGCTCTTCCATAATGGCCTGCGCAATGCCAAGACGCTGTCGCATCCCCAGAGAATACTTCCCCACATGTTTTTTATCATTTGGATCCAAACCAACCCGTGAAATTGCATTTTTTATTTTGTCATTAGATATTTTTTTACGGATGGATGCGAAATATTTTAGGTTTTTATAGCCAGAACAATTTGATAAGAAGCCCGGTGTTTCAATAATAAAACTAATTTCAGGAGGAAAATCAACATCCTTTCCAACAATTTTTTGATTTACTAACACATGTCCAGAGGTTGGGTTCATAAAACCACAGATACATTTTAACAAAACCGTCTTCCCTGACCCATTTCGCCCAATAATTCCATGTATCTTCCCTCGTTCAAAATCAATTGTCACATTCTGTAGTACCGTTTGGTTTTTAAACTCTTTCCATACTCCTTTTACTGATATTATAAAATCTTTATCCATTCTACACCTCCCAGTCTATCACACTTTCCGCATTCTAATATGTCTTGTCAGCCGCCCCCATATTTTATCTTTGTAATTTGCTAAGATGCATAAAAGAACAAGCAACACAATGCCAATAGAAAAAAATCTGATTCCATAATCAAATGTAATATTATTTTGCAAGTTATATCCTGCATATGTGTTCGTCTGTGCCAGCGTAATTGGTGAGAATTTATATGCCCAATTTGCCCAATCATTTGAGATACAAACATCTAATAGCACACAAAACGCTCCTGTAAAGGTTCCAATTGGTCGGCTGGTCAATTTATTAAAAAAATATACCAGAAGCCCGAGCCATACCACACATGCCCATTCCAGAACAAAACTAATCATCATTGCCGAACGAGCAGCATAACGACTCACCATATATTCTGTCACATGCAATGTAACGCCAAATTGTGCGCCAGCATCTGTCTTAGCAAGCGTTCCCCATATCTTCCCCCATTCCTCTCCAAAACTAAGATGACCAAAAAACGGCAGGATACTAATAATCAGGATAAACGACACATAGAAAAATGCAAGACCTGTCATATAAACGATTTGACCTGCGCCCCATGCAAATCTGCCACCACGTGACAGCAGATATGGAGATTCCTTCCCTTCAAACGGCGCATCACAAAAAAGCAAAATTGCCCCCGCCATTATAATTAGCTGGCAAACATAATCATTTGTCAAGTGCGGAAATGCATAAGGTGTTACCGATATATTGACTGCTTTTGAAAACAACAGAACTGTCCTGAGATTTTCATTGATAAAAAGTGCAATCATAACTAAGATAATGGGAATACGTACATGAACTGTAAGAAGACGGAAATGGTAAACTGCAATATGTAATGCTTTATTGATGTAAGTCATTTTCAATCCTCCTTCGCACTTTTTTCGTAAATAAAACTCCCAATATGCCTAAGATAGTTAAAATCACCACTACTGATAGTCCCATTGTCTTCACGCTGGATCCAATCACTGAATACCCCGTCAACCATTTCGTAAACCAATAGGCAGAATCTATTCCAGTTAATCGAAACGTATGCACCAAAACAAAACTCATCAAGTACGGTGACATTATTACTACAAATGTATTTGGTATATAAGCTGATACACTAAGCGCAATGCTGGACCATAATAATCCTGTTAAAAAACCGTTCACAACTTCAACCACACCATATAAAAATGGATCATGCATCGAAAGCCAAAAATGCAATCGTACTTCCGAGGCCATATCTAGAGAAGTCATATTAGCAATCGGCATTCTGGCTGCCAGTAGGATAAACAAGATTAACGTTCCACATGCAACCACCACCCCTCCGCACAATGCATTTGCAACGTACTTCATGATGCAGTACCCCGTTTTTCCTTCTCTGGACACTATAAAAGGAAAGACATTCTCGTTATATTCCTTACAAAAGCTAACAGCAAATGGAATAGCAGAAAATACAGGCAAGAAATACTCACGACATACTCCGCCATATGCTGAATTCCAGAAAAAATAATGTACATTTCCAACATTTCCCCGAAATGCACCCAGCAAGTCATTCCAAGAATCAAAACAGATACAGAAAATCACCCCCATAACCCCAAGGATTATTCTAAAATTCATTGCACGTTTCAGTTCGCAAAAAAAAGTCCGTATCCTCACTGTATTGCCTCCCCGGTAAATGCATGAAACCGATCCGCATATCGTAACGCTGAAAAGCCTTCCTCCTCATTTGAATGATCTATATAAGACTCACAACACCAAACAGGAATCAAATCAACAGCATTATCCTCTTCTATATCTATCACTGGAACATATTCCAACCAGATATCCGTCACTTTCATTTCTTGTGTTAAAATAACATCTTCATATTTTTTTATTAGCGCTTTTTTAACATCATCTAATAAGATAATTTCTTTATCCTCTGAGACTTTCATATTACCATCTACTGCTCCATACAATTCTATTCTGCGAACGCCAGAAGAAGAAATATAAACAGTAGCTTCCATGGGAGTTGCCAGAAGCGGGGCATCAATGCCTCCCATCATTTGCATAGGCGGATCTTCAAAACCAAACACAGGCAAACCATCCTGTTCAAATACATATTTAATGCGATACATCTCATCCTCATCTTGAAAATGATCTCTTGACTGTAACTTTCCCGTTTCACATTGAACACGAAAATCCTCATCATATTCCATGAAATATTTCTGTATATCTGTCAAATCCTCTTTCGTAAACCCACTGATTTTTGCTTCACCAGTAATAGTTCCCAGACCAAGCTGTTCTATCAAAGCTGCCGCCTTATCTGCTGCCTGCCCCGATGACATAAACTTTAATTCCCTGCTCTCCAAACGGTTACTAAATTCTGCAAGTGAAAAAAGTTCACTAATAAAGATGATTTCTTTATCTTTACTATATCTCAAAATACCAGGATTTATATTTATAGTTTCTTCTTGATGTGTAATCATTGATCCATCTTCTGAACGATCTATCTGCAACTCATCTTCCTTTGCATCCGGCATAAATAATGTAGTCATCTTCTCCACATCAAAGTTCTTATATGACGTTTGATAAGATTTATATTTTTTTCGGTAAACATTAACTTTAGCTTCTATCAACAGATTATCCATGATTTTTTCATGAATATCAATTACCTGCAATCCCTCTGTATTCACCGTGGACTCTTCCAAATTATTTTGTCCTGATCCCATCTCTTTCTCGGATTCTTCCCGATTTTTTTCAGAACATCCGGAAGCAAAAATCAATATCATAATCATACATATATAATATATTTTTATAGATTTCACAATGAACTCCTCCTAATACAAATATTTTATAAATGATGATGGATGGCTATACTATTTAAGTATTAGATAAAATTATCAAAAAGTAACTTTTCCTATTACATTTAATATTTCATTAGAAGTACTAGACGTATCTTTCTTGGATTTCATAAAGTATGTAGAATTCATATCAGCTTTTATACCTAAATCGTAAGCATACTTTGCGCTGGTTTTCTTACCTGTATGTAATTTATAATTACTCATTGCAATATCAGAAGTACCAGATTTTTTTCTGATTCTCGTTCCAAATACATTTTTGGATGAAAGCGTACCACTGCTAATTGTAATATAATAATTCTGCTCATTGTCATTTTTATATCCTTGTCCAGTACTCACCGTATTAGTGGTGCCAGTGAAGAAAAAATCATAATTTACTGTATTTGCAGAAGCCGTCATTGTAACACTCATTACGCAAAATGCTAATGCGAAGCAGGTTGTAACTATTCTCTTTATTCTATTCATTATTTCCTCCATTCTGTGTGTATTCAACACGAACATGTCAATTTGCCAAAAATTCAGCAAATTTTTTTCTCATAGTTTCTAATCCATCCATTCGCCATTTATTTCCTTATATGTTTACTTTGTTTTAAATTTTTTACTTTATTGGAAAAATCAATTCAAAAAAATCTTTCCACAATGACGTTACATTCAAATAAAAATAATCCATAACAGTTTGCCCCTTTCTTTTTAAGATAGTAGCAAATACCATTATGGATTACAATTTTAACTTCTTAAACGGTCAGATAAGTTCTCAAACGGTTACTCTATTCCTCAATATTACCTCTGCAACAACTTTCTGTCCCTCTCTAAGAACATTAACTTTTCCCTGATAACGTTTGACAGTCTCTTGAACATTACTTATCCCAATCCCATGATTCCTTTTATCCTTCTTTATTGTTTCCGTAAAAAATTTTTTCGTCTGCAATATATTATTTTCAGGAAATACTGCGCTATTTTCAATTCTAATTCTCAAATATTCTCGCCCCTGTTCAAACTGGATCCATATATATTTCTCTCCACCCTGAACCCGCATCACCCCTTCTACTGCATTTTGCAGGAGATTTCCAAATACAGTGCATAAATCTGTATCTGTAATTTCCAAATCATGTTCTACTTTCCCTGAGACTCTTAACCTTGTATCTAACTCTATAAGAGAACCATAATAATTCACAAGAGCATCTAAAACCTTGTTCCCTGTTGTATAAAACTTTTGTTGTATAAATCTTGCCTGTTCCTCCATATTCCTAATGTAAGCCATAACCTTCTTAGCCTGTTCTTCCTTCGCCAGTCCATACAGGCAAATCAAATGGTTTCTTAAATCATGACGATACTTTCTGGTTTCTTCTTCCCTCATAAGCATGTCTTCATAGTACTTCTTCTGCATTTCTTTTAGACGCCGTTCTGTTTCCACAGCCAACTCCAATCTTTCATTGATTTTTTTTATATAAATAAAAAAAATTCCCAATATGCATACCGCAAAATAAGCTGCTGAACTTAAGAGCCCTGCAAAAATTCTGAATCTATCATCCATAATATATTTTTTTGCGTAACTTAGTCCAGTAACAGTCAATATCACTTCTACTGCCATAAGAATCACAAAAAAAACCATCCATTTGGGGATAAAACGAATGATATCTTCTTTTTCCTTCCGATGTTTTCTATCATGAAAAATTACAAGTACAGCTAGTACTCCCAAAGTTACAATACTGCCGCCTAAATAATCCCATTTTCTGGCTAAGACAGTCCCTCCATGCCATTTCAGCACAGCATACACGCCTTCTTCAAAGAAACTTTCCATACATGAAATGATAAAAAGCAGTATCGGTATTTCTCCTGCTTTCCTTTTCCAATTTGTATCTGCCATAAAAAAAATCAATGCCACTGTCAAAGCATATGCACTCAGATACATATACTCTTCTTTTATCCATCCAGAAAATGCCAACATTCCATACAAAACTATTCCCACCGCCGCCATCCATTTCCTATGCAGCCTTACAGAAAAAAATGCCTTCATCCCCAGTTGATATTCCCAAAGTTCAATCAGAAAGCCACACAATCTTATCCCTGCCATCCCTGTTTCTTCCCTTATCATTCGAAAATTACATCTTATCTCTATACTCCAAGTCAAACTTTATATATGCGTCTTCAAACGCCTTTTTTCTCCTTCTTGACACCTTAATCTCTTCTTCCTCAATCATAACAATGCCATTTTTATAGCCATCTACATGTGCAAAATTCACCAAATACTTACGACTGACACGAGAAAACAATTGGGGCTCCAATACTTTTTCCATCTCTTCCATAGAGACTTCTTTTCGAAACCTCTTTCCTCGCACCATCAATTCCACATAGCTGCCATAAGAACTTACATATACAATATCCCTCTGGCATACCTGATATAAGTTTCGGTTTCTGTACACTTCTACTGTTTTAGACCCAATCCTCCTCTTTAGACAAGCATCAATAGCTTCTTCAATTTCTAAACAAATAAAGGGCTTTGTAACAAAACGAATTGCCTGAACATAAAATGCCTCTTTATACCGTTCCTCCATTCCAGTTGCCATAATTATTGTACATGTTGGATTTATTTGACGAAGCCTCAGGCCAGTTTCTATCCCATCCAATCCAGGCATATCAATATCCAGGAAAACAATTTCCAAATTTCCTGCCTGTAAAAGCAATGCTTCTCCAGAAGAAAAGGCCAGAATTTCATATTCCAGCCCTTTTCTTCTCACTGTCTGTTCTACCAGTTCTTGCAATTTTTCCAATATAATCTCTTCATCATCGCAAATTCCAATCATTAACTTTTGCATTTCTTCGTATTCTTCCTTTTTCTCTGATATGAACACCTAATGATTCGCCTGATTTCCACACTTTGGACAGACATTCCCACCTCTGTAAGTAAATCCGCAACGGTAGCAGCACTTCACCTTGTGTTCTTCCTTGGATAAATACGCAATACTCCTGGATTCCGGCTTTTCCTGCAAATAAGACACAAATTCTTCCAAAATTTCTGCAAAGATCTTAAGCTCCTTAGCCGGAATTCCTCCCGGAATCTTAGTCCTCTTTCCATTCCCCCGTTTCAAATAAATTCCCTTGTTCAAAAGACCTGTATTTCCTTCCACCCCGGTTACTGACCGGATGGGTATCATTTCACTGCTGAACAGGCTATTATAAAAAATATGATCTGGTGTAAGAATAAACCCATCTGCTCCGTTTTGACGACCAGAAGAATCACACACGAGAATCGGGTATTCATAACGATCCCGCTCTGTGGCATAGGTATTCAATGCCCTTGCAACCAGTTCCGACTCCCGGGGATTCCAATCTCCCCGCATAACCTTGCGCACTTCATAGAAGTGAAGTCTCTCTGTATCGTTTATTTTTCCTTCCAACGCTTCTTTTAACTTTTCCACCAGCAGCCCACATTCATCCATTTTAATCTTTGTCAGCCGCTTATCAATCATTTCCAAAGTATCCGTCTTTATTTCTGGGAGAAAAGCTCCCCCTTCAATCTTTTCATATGCCGCCGCAGCTTCATCAAAGGTCATACTCATAATATTGGGACATATTTTCTCAATCACCTTCTCATCCATTGCACGAACCCTTCCTGTAATCTCCTTGATTGCAGGTTCCGCCTGCTCCGGCAGAAAACCATCCTCCTTAAGCTGCTTAAGCATCCGCATCAACCCGTTTCTATCACTTCTGGCAGCACGTTTTAACATCCCGGCAATTTCCCGTTTTTCCGCTAGTCTTCTGCTGCTTTCCAATACTTCTTTATAAACGGAAATATCTTCCTCATCATACTGATCCAGCTTCTCCCGAAAGGTTCGGTACTGATTACGGGTCATGGTCTCCGGCATCTTTGCAATCAGATCTGCTGCTTCCTCCTGTCCCCGCTTTCTTTTTATTTCTCCTAAGGTTTTTAATATTTCCTCTTGTATCAATTTCGGACATTCCATCTGGGAAATTTCCTCTATGGCACGCTTCACCGTCCCATACGGTCTGTTCCTGCAATATTCTGCCTTTTTACGGGCCTCCTCTTCCCCTTTTCGGTAAACTGCCTGTTTCGTCAGCTTTTCATATTTTTCTTTGTCCACCCAATCCAGCCGCTCATCGGACTGAATTTGCTCTCGCAGCCTTCTCACCTGCCACAGTGACATACGATCCAGCATTCGCATTCGTGCATCGTATTTTTCCTTTATAGACAGATTGCTCCCTGAAATTTCCTCTTCAAAATCCTCTTCCAGATTCTGAGTTCCTTTCTTTTCTTCTGGGCTGCTTTTTCCTATTTCTCTTTTTAAAATAGATGGTTTTTCCCCAGAAATCCATTCCTTTTGTTTTCTATCTTCTAAATTTTTCTTTGGAAATAAACTCTTTTTCTTTCCATCCTGGTTCTTGGGATCAGAAGCTTCCAGAACCGATTCCCTGGCTGCTTTCTCCTCTTCCCTTTCTGGCGTAAAAATCTCCTCTTTCTTCTCAGGTACAGATATCTCTTCTTGCTTCCTAGGTACAGATATCTTTTCTTCCTGCTTTGGTTTCTTCTTAAGCTCTTTTTCCTCTGCTTTTTTACGGAGCAAGTCCTTAATTTTCTCAAGATAAGGCTCCGCCTTCATCAGCGGGAAGAATCCATCCTCTATTTTTTCCTCCAGATTCTGTAATTCTTCCTCTTTCATATGCTCTAAATCAGCGCCAGCCTCTTCAATGGAAAGAAGGGCATGTTTGCCACGTTCCGATGCAAATTCATTAAAATTACAGTTAGAGGTCCGCTCTGCCTGGCTTCCAAGAAGCTCCCGATAATCCTCATAGGCATCCCGGTCTCCACCAAATTTCATAGCATAGCTTTCCCCTTCCCGCAGCAATTTCCCAGGTCTTGGGGTATAGAAAAGATTACAGTTATCACAGGTATAGCTCCTTGCCAGATATACCCTTCCCTCCTCCGTTTCAATTGGAAATTCTTTTCCCTGAGGATACACTGCCATATACAGCTTTCTTCCACATTCGGGACATTGATAATTACTTATGTAAAAATTATTTCCTAGCCGAGAAGCCTTCTTTTCATACTCACCAACTTCTCCTCGTTGAAAGGATTTCTTTTCCACCTTCCACTGTAGCTTATGCCACAGTCCTAACCCCTTTTCCTCAGAGGTCTGTTCTTTCTTCTCCTCCTTAATCTCCTCCGGCTTGCGTTTTCCTTCCTCTATCGCTGCCTGGATCACTTCTTCATAGGTAATCTGTATATTCTCCCGGTAAAAACGAAAATTATCGTCCCGAAATCCAGGTATGATTTTCATATCTTTTAAAATTGCATAAAACAGCGCATTCAACTGACTATAATCTTTTTCTACCTTAAGCCCTTGAATGACGCCCCATTTTCCAAATGCATACAATGTCATATTCAAGACATTGGTTAATGTCTGGTTGTCTGCCACCGGCTCCATATCTTCTTCCTTATTGGGCAGCTCAATCACGTTGGTAATTACTTTCCCTTTATCAAAATTAAATATCATTGATCGGACATTTCCAGATAAAATCAGGAAATTATTTAATACCACAATACTCCCAGTCCACATTACATTGGCATCCATCGTTTTCAGCATCCGGCCGAATATATTTTTCAATTCCTCATTTGCTTTTAGCAGGATCATTCCATGCACCTCTCTCCCTTTCGATTCGCAATCACTCTATGTACATTCTATCACACACAAAATCCTATGTAAACGCACAAAGATTTTTCTTGCAGATTTCTTTGTATCGGTATAAAATCAATAAAAAAGGAGCGATATTATGTCACAAAAAATTGATACGATTATTTTCGATTTAGATGGAACTCTTCTGGATACTTTAACAGATTTAACGAACAGCGTGAATTACGCCCTAGAACAATATGGATTTCCTACCCACTCTGAAGATGAAGTACGTCAGATGGTAGGAAATGGCGTTGCCATTCTGATGGAACGGGCAATCCCTGGCGGACGTACCTTTCCAGAATTTGAAGACTGCCTGAAAACCTTTCAGGAACATTATGCAATCCATAAAAAGGATGAAACCAAGCCCTTTCCTGGCGTTATGAAATTTCTAAAGGCTGCTGTGGAGCGCGGGATGAAGCTGGCAGTAGTTTCCAACAAATTTGACCTTGCAGTTAAGGGGCTTTGTAAGGATTTTTTTGACCCATACATCACTACTGCCATTGGAGAATCCCCACAGATTGCTCACAAGCCTGCCCCAGACACAGTCTTTGCGGCCATGAAAGAGCTTAAGTCCCCACCAGAATGCTGCGTTTATATCGGTGATTCTGACGTAGACCTTGCAACCGCTGACAACGCTGGTATTCCCTGCATCAGCGTAAGCTGGGGCTTCCGTAGCCGGGAATTTCTTCTGGCTCATGGAGCCGCACGAATTGCAGATTCCATGGAGGATCTCTGGAATATCCTTTCGGATTTGTAAAATTCCCATCCCACAGCCCTTCCTTTGGCAGGCTGTATGGCCCATTTTAAAATCCATGGTAAAGAACTGTTCCAAGATAAATCATAGAAAACATACAAGTTATTTTGGAACAGTTCTTTACCACAATTGCAAACCATTCTATCATTGAAAAAATGGAAGCATCAAAACAAGCGCCACAACTCCAAGCGCCACTGTAATCCCGCCAAATACACAACTCAGCTTCCAGTATCCTTTCCGCTTCCCTTCATTTCCTTTGTTCCGATATCCTAAAATAAAAGGAATTAATGTCATAATCACAGAAATACTCAGCGCTGTCACCAAATAATTTAACAAATTCATAACCTTCCTCCTGTGTCCTTCTCTCCTGCTATGGACTAATCAAGCCCCCGAAACCCTTTTCCTATAATCTCACTGCTGTTTGTAATCATCATAAATGCACTCGGCTCATTCAGTTTAATGTAATTCCGAAGCTGGACCGCCTGTCCCCGTTTCATAACCGTCAAAATCACATATTTCCGGTTATGGGTATAGGTGCCTTCCCCTTGGAAAATAGTAGCGCTTCGAGTAAGCTCTTCATGAATAAAATCACAAATTGGCTCTGGGTCATCACACACAATAGTGAAATATTTACAAAGATTAATATTCTCAATGGCTCCATCGATCACCAAAGACTTAGCCATCAAACCGCAAAAAGAAAACAATCCAGTCTGGGTATCAAAAATAAAACATGCTGCCACTGTAATCATCAAATCCACCAAAAATAAAGCGGTCCCTATATTAACCGTACTGTACTTCTTTAAAACCATTGCCACAATATCCGTACCGCCGCCGCTTGCCCCTATGTTAAATAGAATTGCAGAACTTAAAGCTGGAAGAACAATTGCAAAAACCAACTCCAACACTGGTTCCTGGGTCAGGGGCCGATTCATTGGAAAATATCTTTCCAGCCCGCTCAGCCCCAAAGAAATCAAAACACTTACATAAACCGTTTTTTCCCCGAACTCCCGTCCAAAGAAAAAGAATCCCACTACCAGCAATGCCATATTAATCACAAAATTTATGGTTCCGGCGCTGAAAGGAGTCACCGCACTCAGCACAACTGCAATACCTGTAACTCCGCCAAAAGAAAAATTATTTGGAAACTTAAAGAAATATACACCTGCCACCAGCAGAATTACCGCAAGGGTAATCATTGTATACTCAAACAGCGCCCTCTTTACGTTCTCTTTCATCTCTTACTCTTCCTCGTTTGTCTCCTGTTCTGGCGCCTCTGCATTCAATTCCAAAAACAACTCATCTTCTGCTCTTTGAAAATCACTGAGCTCTTCTTCCCTCTTGCCTTCTACCGGCTCTTCGGCATCTTCCTCTCCGGGCTCCTCTTCCTCTCCGGGCTCCTCTTCCTCTCCGGGCTCCTCTTCCTCATAATATTCTTCCTGGGAAACCTCTTCTATTTCTGCATTCTCATAGAGAAAATTCATAATTTTCCCCCGAAGAAGCTGGGTAATAATGGATACCTTTCCGTAATCCTGCTCAAATTCCTCTAACGTCTCATACTCATTCTCCTCCATCAATTCCTTTGCCTCTTCTTTATAATTATCCTCGGTAATGGTAAGCCCCTCTTTCTCTGCAATTGCCTGAATTACCAAAAATTCATTTGTCTGAGCTAATGCTCCAGCGTCAATGGAATCTTCTCCCATCTGTTCTACAAACTCCTCATATTCCATTCCCATCATAGAGGCGTAAAACTCATATCCTGCAACTGTTTCATCATAATAAAAATCATACAATTCCTGGGGATATCCATCAATATCTGCATTTTCCACCGCAAGGCTCAAAGCCTCTTCTCCCGCTGCTGAAATGGATTCTTCCTCAGCAGACGCCTCTAAATGTTTCTTTATGTATTCCTCATATTCCTTCCTGGTGCTGTAATCTGTTACCTTTGCCACAAATTCATCGGTATATTCAGGAACAATCACCTCACTGATTTTATTAATTGTAACGGTAAATTCCGCCTGTTTTCCTGCAACCTCTGTGTCAAAATAATCTTCCGGGAACGTCACTGGAAATGTGACGGCTTCCTCAACATTCTTCCCAATCAGGTTACTTTCAAATTCTTCCATGAACTCTCCAGAACCTAACACAAGCTCATAGTCTGTATCACTTCCCCCGTCAAATGTCTCTCCATCAATTACGCCAGTATAATCAATATTGACACTGTCGCCTTCCTTGGATGGCCGGTCTTTAATTTCTTTGTATTCTGTATTTTCCTCTTTCAACTCTTCAATGGAATATTCCACATCCTCTTCAACAACCTCTGGAATCGGATACTGCACCTTTAAATTCTTATATTCCCCCAGTTTTACATAATCTTCCACGTTAAAATCCAATGCATTCTCGTGGGAAGAAGCATCCGACGTATCTGCATCTTCATTGGAAGAAGCATCCGATGTATCTGCTGATTGATTCTTTTTTTCATTTCCGCAGCCTGAAAATACCATAATTCCTGACAGCAGCAAAACCATTATCAAATATTTTCTTTTTTTCACTATAAACTACCTCCAACTAATAATTTTTCTACGGCATATTTCATATATCAACGGTATTTTAACATACGCTAGTGAAAAAATCATGAAAAATATCATAATTTTAAAAAAAGGGGGGCTGTCGCACTAATATAGTTACTTGTTCAAAAGGTCTTGCCGCTTATGCGGCAAAGACAGAATGCACAAAATTATTCTGGGAAGCTAGCTTCCCAAGATATTTTTTGTACATTTTGTTTGCATTGCTTTGCAATGTAAACCTTTTGAACAAATTTATATATTGTAATTTATGTTAGTGCGACAGCCCCTTTTTCTATCAATTTTTTGCGTTAGCTCCTACAGTAGGGCGCAAGCTCCAGCCTCACATACCAGCCCTGCTCATGGTCACATACTGGACAGCTCATAGGGGCCTCTGTGCCCTCATAGACATAACCACAGTTTAAGCACATCCACTTTGTCTCCACCTTGGAAACAAACAACTGGTTGTCCTCCAATAATTTTGCAAAAGCCCCAAATCGGTCTCCATGCATTTTCTCAATTTCAGCAATTTTATGAAACTTCATCCCAGCCTTGCCGAACCCTTCCTCCTGAGCCTTATCGCCAAAATTCTTATATACATCATCGTGCTCTTCATACTCATTATGCTGGGCCATTTTCAAAAGCTCAGACATATTAGGGCTCAAATCCACCGGATAAGTTCCATCAATCTCAATGGTTTCTCCAGCCAGCTCCTTTAACTGATTGTAAAACACTTCTGCATGTTCCTTTTCCTGATCTGCGGTAAACTGAAATACCTGCTCCAATACATACAAGCCCTGTTGATGCGCCTGGCCTGCTGCAAAAGTATAGCGGTTTCTTGCCTGGCTTTCTCCTGCAAATGCACGCATAAGGTTTTTCATTGTTTCACTTTGCTTAAAATCCATTGCCATATTCATTTCCTGCCTTTCCTTTTGTTGCATTACTGTTTCGGAACAACCGTAAAACTTGCGGCTATTCCTTTGTAATCAGTATGTGCAAGGATGGAAATTTTATACAGGAATCTTATCTTGATTTTCAAACCCATGAATCCAGTCTGCCTTTAGAAAATAAATCAGGAAAATAATAGAACTCAGGCTCCAGGTCAGCGGATATGCCCAAAATACCGTTCGAATCACTGGCACAATTTTCACTGCTGCCGTAATATAAGTAATTCGTATCACACACCAGCAAACCAGCATCACCACCATGGGAACGATAGATTTTCCTGCTCCTCGGAAAATACCTGCAAGGCAGTGGGAAAACGCCAACAGAAAATAGAATAACGTAACTGTTCTAGCCTGGGTCGTTCCATAAAGGATTACCTGGGGATTATTGTCAAATGCGCGAATCAGAGCAGGGATAAAAAGATAAATAAAAATTCCTACCAATTCTGCAGTAATAATCGAGCAAAATATCCCAAACCTGGCGCCCTTTTTCGCCCGCTCATACTCCTTTGCACCCAGATTCTGGCTTATAAAAGTAGTCAGGGAAAGGGCAAAACAGGTAATGGGCAAAAATCCAAATCCCTCAATCTTAGAATATGCTCCACAACCAGCCACTGCTGTCATGCCAAATACATTGATATTAGACTGAACCACCACATTTGCCAATGCAATAATGGAATTCTGCACACCTGCTGGAAATCCATTGGAAATAATCTGTTTCATCATCCTCTTGTCAAAACAGATTTTCCGAATCTCAATTCGGTATTCTTCTTTGCTACGCACCAGGCGGATCAAACACAAAACAGCACTGGCGAATTGGGAAATTATGGTTGCAAAAGCTGCTGCTCCTACGCCCATGCCAAGAACAGCAATAAACAAAAGATCCAGTACAACATTGGTAACAGAAGAGAAAATCAGATACATCAATGGATGTCTGCTATCCCCAATAGATTGCAAGATTCCCACAAAAACATTATACATAACAAAGCCGAGAGAACCTGCAAAGTAAATCCGAAAATACAAAACAGAATTGGGGAACACCGTTTTGGGTGTCCCCATCCATCTTAAAATCTGCGGGGTAATCATAACCCCCACTATTGTTAAAATAACCCCTGCCACCAACCCAAAGGCTGTCAGGGTATGCACCGCCAGAGAAACCTCCTGCTTGCTCCTTGCGCCATAATAACGAGCAATCACTACTCCAGCCCCCATAGCAATTCCGCTGAAAAAACCAACCATCAAAAAAATTAGGTTGCCAGAAGAACTTACAGCCGCAAGTGCATCACTGCCCACAAAATTCCCCACAATCAAGGAATCCGCCGTATTATAAAGCTGCTGGAACAAATTTCCCAAAAAGATAGGAATCGCAAACGCTATAATTTTTTTCCAGATGCTTCCCTCCGTCAGCAAAGTTGCCGATTTATCATTCTGCATTAAATATGCGCCTCCTGCCTAAAGTAGCTGGATCTTGCACGAACCCCTCATTTTCAGGGGACATTCGTAGGAACTCTCTGAACCGTTAGACGCTATGTAAGAAATGGGGCATTTTCGGCAATCGCCAACCGTAAAGCCTTCCAAAACCTCAAATTCCAACACAGCCTTTCTTTGTCCGTTGGGCGATTCCTTCTGGTTAATATTTTTCCAGCTTAAAATCTGGCTGCAGCCCATACATTTTTCCATTCCCATTGACACTGTCCTGCCACAGGTGGGGCAGGAATAATACATCTGATTCATAGAACCCTTCTGTTCCACTACCTCTGCTGGGAATTGTCTGATTAATTGTGCTTTAATGTCATCGCTGTGCATATCTTTCCTCCTATTTTTCTAATGCTAATTAATATATTTTATCCAATTGGTTTTTCCTGGACCAAGGTTCAGGAAAACGCCAGAAAAATCTGCATTGTCTATAAAAACTATATCATACTTTGCAGAAAAATAAAACATTTCGTTTCAAAATGACTTGAGAATACCGTAAAAATATTCAATCTACATTTTTACTCAATATATCCCAAAAAAGTATTCCCTGCTGCTTCAAACATGGTATTACTGTCCTGACGACCTAATTTCCGCACTACATTAAGCTCTGGCTGATACAACAAGGTGTTATGCTCATCATATCCTACCACAAGAACTGCCTCACCGTTTACCATAGCAAATACTGGTGTATTCAGATTCACATAGTACAAAACCTGCTCAATGCTGCACCCCGTTAGATCGATTACCTTCCGCCCATTCAATGCCTCTGTCAATATTTGTTTCGGAGTTTCTCCCTGAGCAATCAGGTCATCCACATCCATATTAATCTCCTCGGTCCGCAGCAAATAGGTCAAGCACCGTGCCGTTGAATTGTCACTGACCCCTGTGATATCCACAGTTCCCGTACCAATCATCGGCTGAACATTTTTTCTTCCCCGTCGCCAGACATATTTCTGTTCCTGACCAATGACCACTCCCATATTTTGATCCGCCGAAATAATCGCTTCTGTTAGGGAGGAAGTAGATAACACGATTTTTCCTCCACTGTAAACATAATAATTCCCTTGTTTCTTTCCAGTATCCAACTTCACGATCCGTTTCTCTTCCAGCGCAATCTCTTCAGGTACCACGATCTGAAGTTTTTTCACAGTTTCCTTTCCGTTACCACCTAAAACAATCTGAACCTGACACTGCTTCTTCTCAGACTGCAACGTTTCTACTACTATTTTTCTAGATGATTCCAACTGTTGATTTTTGATGGTATCCTGTTCCACATCCATATACCCAGCTTCTGTCTTTATTTCCCGATCCAAAAAAATAGTATCCCGTTCCACATATGCCCTCGATACATAGAATCCCTGCTTTTGGTAATCCTTTACTACCTGGGAATTCTTATCTACAATAGTAACCCGATACATAGGAAACCTGATATTTCCAGCCGCATCTGTCACCACATCTGCTGCTTTTGCAGCGCCATAGACAAAATCGCTTTCTACGAACCCGATTGGTTTTAAATATGCTCCCTGGTCGCTGTTTATGATTCTGGTTTCTTCTCCTTCCAGATCCATAATCTTTAAAATTTCCGTTCGGTCCATATCCTCACCATCCTGCCATGCAATATATCTCCCATTCTCAGATACCGCATAATTTCCTGGCTTTAATCCTTCCATCAGCTTCCTGGTCTCTCTTGCATACAAATCGATTCTGTACAGGATATCGTCTGCCAGAAAATAGAAAATATTTTCCTCACTTACATAAAAAAGCCTTCCCCACTCCGCCTTTAGCATTTCATAGGATTTGTCTGCTGGGATAAAAAGCTCTTCCTCAACGGTATTCCCCACACTGTCATAGTGGAACACGTTAATTCCTGTCTTGCCTTCATGCTTTCCCCGATTCATATAGCCATACACTACAAAGTCCATACTCCCAGCCTCATCAATTTTCATAATCTTAATCTGATGCTGAGAATTATTTTCCCTGTCTGAAATGCCCTCTGGACTACGGAAACTATAAATCTGGGAAAGTACATTGTTGTCACTGTTATAGCTCCAAAGCTCTCCCTCTTGAACAAAAGCAATGATATTTCCCTGTTCACTTGCAATATATTCCACATCCGTAGAACGTATGCCAAGCATCATTCTGTTTTTATCAATGGCTCCATTTTCTCCTCGGAAAATCTGATTCATGCTTCGTTCATAATTCAAAAGATACATACGGCCAATTGCCTGATCATAGCGGACACGATAATATTCTTCTACATTATAATATTCTACCTCTCCATTCTCTCCTTCCGAGGTCACCACATACTCTAGTACAATGGTATTATAAGAACTTCCCATTTCCTTGATGGAAGGCACTGGAGCTTCCAGAAGTTTTCCTTCAAAATTCGCCCAGCTTACCTGACGCAGACTGGAATGAATGGTAACCCTCTGCAAAGTAGTATTATCTTCCATATTATCCGGTTCCAGATAAGTGGCAAGTCCATCCGAATTCTCTTTATCAAAAGTCTGTTCATGAAAATTCTTCACAAACTCTAATGATTCTTTCATGTAATAGTCTGTTTCTCGGGCAATCCTGGTATAATACCAAGCCTGTTTCCCAGAATATTTTACGGAAAGGGCCAGCACATATTCCACTTCCTCTTCTAGAATATTCTGAAAATGCAAGGTCAAGGCTACCTCACCATTTTTCTCTGAAAATTCTTCTACCTTTCCATTTTCAACCAGACGCTCCATATTCATGGTGCGCACCTCGTATTCCACTTCTTCAATCTGGTTCTGATAAGATTTTATCACCACTGGCAAGGATAAATCCTTACCCAGAGGAGTAATGGAATCACGCATTCCTGTCCCATCCATTTCGGATAAATATCCATATAGCCTATTGATCCTGGTGTCCTCTTGTTGTAAGTACACCACTGGAAGAGTAGCAGGCAGCATTTCTGAGGTCATATCTGTGGCGCTCTGATGGCTGATATTCTCCATAGCCGCAACTGTCAAACAAAATACCAACAACAATACACATATTTTAATTATGCCTTTACGCATTCCTTGTCTTCCTTTCTATCCTGCAATACCGCCAAAGTGGGCTTTACATGCAAAAATTCCATAACTTCCTCATAATTCCTGCTGTCTTTTGCCTTTCCCTTCTTCACTGCCCGAATCAGTATATTCTTTGGGGTGTGTTCCATATCAATAAATTCCAGAATCTGCACCTGGTAACCGTTACTTTCCAATATTTGTGCCCGCAACGCATCCGTAACGAGTGCAGCGATCCGTTCCTTAATTAAACCATATTCTAAAATAGGCGCAAGCAATTCATTCTCGATCTGCTGGTTCAACTCATGCTGGCAGCATGGCACCGACAAAATAACCTTGGCTCCCCAGTTCACCGCTTTCTGCAACGCATAGTCTGTAGCAACGTCACAGGCATGTAGGGTAACCACCATATCTACTTTTTCCACGCCTTCATATCCTGCAATATCCCCTACATAAAAATCGAGACCTTCGTATCCATATTTTTCCGAAAGCCTGCTGCATTCTGCAATCACATCTTCCTTCAAATCCAAACCAATAATATGAACCTGATACCCCTTGAGTTCCTTGAAGTAATGATACATAGCAAAGGTCAAATAAGACTTTCCACACCCAAAATCCAAGATTGTCACTTCCCGATCCCGAGGAAGCTTTGGAAGAATATCCTCAATAAATTCCAGAAAACGATTCATCTGCCGAAACTTATCATATTTGGATGCCACAATCTTCCCTTCCCTGGTCTGGACACCTAAATCTACCAAAAACTCTATTTTTTCTGTCGGGTCTAAAATATAATTCTTTTTTCTATTATGAGACAAATCTACGTTCTTTACACCAACCGTACCTATTTTTTCCTTGATGGTAACCTTCCCCTTCTTACTAACTCGCATCGTAACTTGGCCAATCTGAGAAGAAATCTCCAACTGACGGTACTGCTCCATCCATTCCAAAACCGCTAAGGCTGCCTCTTTATGGGAATAATTTTTATGAAATACCTTTTTCTCCTGGTATTCACTTGCCTGAAAAACTATATTATTTTTCATCATAACTGGACGAAGATTAATTTTCGCAGCTTGATCCCGATTCCTGGGATTGCTGATAATCATATGGATTAATTGATTATTTAAGTATTTATCTAAAACCTGCTTTAACTCACTCATAAGGAACCTTTCTGATCTTTTCATACATGTTGATAAATCCCTGCAAAACCCTATCCGTAAGTTTTGCAGGGACTTTCCCTTTTATATCATCATATTTTACCACCAGCGTCGGCATCGCTTATGCCTGCATCTTCTCTGGTACATTTCATTGAAGAGCAATACTTCAATGAGATTATCCAACCCATTATGGCCTCGAGGAGGCGGTGGCGGCGGTCCCCAACCTGGTCCTGGAGGCGGTGGCGGTGGTCCCCAGCCTGGTCTTGGTGGTCTTCTTTGTTCCATTAGTTTTCCCTCTAAGGGAAGCTCCTCTGCCTGCATATCGTCTTCTTGAATTGTTTTATCCTCATACTGTTGGTTCTCATATGGCTTTGATTCGTATTGCTCGCTCCCATACTGCTCTGGTTCGTACTGCTCTGCCTCATAAGGACTTGCCTCAAAACCTTGAATACTCATCTGACTGCCGACAACTCCGTCATAAATTCTGTTTACGATTTGCCTGAGCATCAATTTATCTGGATATTCATCAAACATGAGGCTTCCTTCATATTCCATTTTATCACATTCATCTTCTACCAATACCTGAATCGATTTTACTTCTTTGGGATACAAATCTTTCAGTTTCTGCATATCACGCTCGTATTCCAGCTCTTCCAGGTATACGTTCTGCATGGGATACGCCATATAAAAAGGCATTTTCGGCATGTTCCGTTCTGGCATTCTGTAAAACATTTCCTGTTTATAATCCACTGCTCTACTCCCATTTTTTCTGTCTCTATACTATATGCCTGATTTTCGGTTCTGCTACACAAGAAAGGGACTGTCGCTTTGCAATGTCTAAATGAGCAATTTAATATACAAAAACAGCTACGCCAAATGCTGGCAGCGGATAGGCAAAGGAGAATGGCCTGTTGTCGCACTCCTGCTTTTCTGCTTTATATACAGTTGGACGCTTCACACCTTCTCCACCGTATTTCTTATCATCACTGTTAAAAATCAGCTTATACTGCTTTTTCAGCGGTACGCCAACACGATAATCTTCCCGTTCCACAGGAGTAAAGTTGCAGACAAACAGCAAATTATTTTTTCCAGCGCGGCTCTTTCTTACAAAGCTGAAAATACTCCTGAAATTATCATCTGCATTAATCCATTCAAAATTCTCAAAGCTGGTATCTGCCTCATACATAGCTGGATATTTTGTATAAATATGAAGGAGATCCTTTACAAAGGTCTGAAGCTGAAGATGCTCTGGCTCTGCCAATAAGAACCAGTCTAGTTCTCTCTCCTCGCTCCACTCCCGAAGCTGCCCGAATTCCTGTCCCATAAACAGAAGCTTTTTCCCAGGATGGCCCATCATAAAGCCATATCCAGCCTTTAAGTTAGAGAACTTATCCTTGCCCTCTCCTGGCATCTTATTAATCATGGAGCATTTCAAATGTACCACCTCATCATGAGATAACACCAGAATATAATTTTCACAGTGATTATAACTCATGGCAAAGGTCATTCTATTATGATTATCTTTCCGGAAATAAGGATCTAACTTCATGTAATCCAAAAAGTCATGCATCCATCCCATATTCCATTTATAGCTGAAATTTAACCCATCCTCTTCCACGGTTCCGGTTACCTTAGGCCATGCGGTAGATTCTTCCGCAATCATAACCGTTCCTGGGTTCCTGCCCAGAATCAAGGTATTAATATGTTTGAAAAACTCGATTGCTTCCAGATTTTTATTATCGCCATATTTATTGGCTACCCATTGTCCATCCTGTTTGCCATAATCCAAATACAGCATAGAAGCCACTGCATCCACCCGCAGGCCGTCTACATGGTAATGTTCCACCCACATCAGCGCGCTGCCAATCAAGAAATTCTTTACTTCATTCTTTGCATAGTCAAAAATCTTAGTACCCCAGTCTGGATGTTCTCCTTTTCGGGTATCAGCATATTCATACAGACAGGTTCCATCAAACTCTGCAAGTCCATGAGCATCCCTTGGGAAGTGGGCTGGTACCCAATCCAAGATAACGCCGATTCCGTGTTTATGCAGATAGTCTACCAGATAGGCAAAATCAGCCGGAGTTCCATACCGGGAAGTAGGCGCATAATATCCTGTCACCTGATATCCCCAGGAACCATCAAACGGATACTCTGAAATTCCCATCAGCTCCACATGAGTGTATCCCATTTCTTTTACATAGGCCGCTAATTTTACTGCAAACTCACGATAGGTATAGAACCCCTCATCCTCTCTGCCTGGATGACGCATCCAGGAACCAGGATGCACTTCATAAATTGCCATAGGCTGAGTATGAACATCTTTACATGCCTTGCGCTTCTCCATCCATTTCGTATCTGTCCACTTAAACGCATTAATATCTGCTACTGCAGAAGCATTTCCTGGACGCAGCTCTGCATAATTTGCAAATGGATCTGCCTTGTAAAGCTTATTTCCTTCTGGAGTTTCAATGTAGTACTTATACAAATCCCCTTCTTTTACCCCTGGGATAAATAACTCAAAGATTCCCATAGGCTCTAAGCGTTTCATTTCATTTGCATCTTCATTCCACTCATTGAACTCTCCAATTACGGAAACCTTAGCAGCATTGGGAGCCCATACTGCAAAATATACGCCTTTTTTTCCCTTCTCTGTGAGGGGATGCGCACCTAATTTCTTATAGATATCATAATGTGTTGCCTGTCCAAAATAATACATATCCAAATCTGAAAAACGTTCCATAGCTTACACTCCTGTTTTTTCTTAATCTTATTCTTCAAAATCTTTTTCTCGTAAATATAAATACCCTTCTGGGCTGAATTTTTTTCCGCCAAATAACTTTTTCAATCCACCTCTTTCCGCACTGCTGATGGCCATGTCTACAATTTCTTTTACCTCTGCCAATGTGGTAGCCTCATCCAGCTTTTGTATGTTGCTGATACGGTTATAAAGGGCTAATATTCCCATATCATCAATTTCACATTCCTGTTCATCTGCATATGCTTTCGCAAATTCCACCAGCTCATCGCTGGTAAACACTGGTATCTTTATCTGCTCTGTAAATTTTTTTGCAAAATTTACATCGAGACTTAACGCCTTTTCAATCCCTTTTCTGGTATCCTCCAGAATAAACAAAAGTCCATTGGTATCCCGATCCATCAAAAGAGCAAGCCTTGTGGCTGTTTCTGGAGACATCTCTCCCGCCCTTTCTATAATCAAGTATCCTCCTGCAACCTTCTTTAGTAACTGACTTAAATCCTTCTGGTTTAAGGACTCTCCGGTAATCTTGCCTACTTTTCCCTGGGCATTTCCTTCAGCTTTTTGAATTGCCTTGATAAAATCCGTAGCCAGTACAGTTTTTCCGCTGCCTCTGCCACCCATAATCAAAATATTTCCGCTGGCAGAGCTATTGTCCTTACCTTTTCTATGTAAGGCTCCTTCCAATGCCATGCAAAGCTGCTGTTCCATTCCAGTTACTGGAACAAAATAAGAAAAAATTTCCCTCTGTTCCTCACTGAGTCTTCGATTTATTTCCTTTTCAGGTTCTATTTTTATTTCAGGCAACACGACATTTTGCTGATGCATCGCTGCTTCCTTGGATAGGTGGCTGCTCACATCCTCTAATTCCACTGTTACTTCTTGAATTTCATGGTTTACCTCAGGAGCAACCACTGGCCCGGCAACCTGATTCTTTGCCTCCCGGGAGGCTCTTGCTGCCTGAAATACAGATTCAAGATATTGCTCTGCATCTTTTTTCTCCGGTTTTATAACCTCCTGAGTCTCCTGCTGCTTAAGTGGTTCTTCTTGGTCCGCCCTGTCATCCTCAATTTTTTGAGAAGCCTGCTCCTGTTCTTGAATTATCTCCTTGTCTGCTTCCTCTTGTACCTGTTCTTTTGGTGGGGTCTGTTCCAGATCTTCGGTTTTCATTTCCTCCTGCACTTTTGGTATGTTCCCTTTGGGGGCTTCGGCTACTGCTGATACTGGCGTTCCGCCTTGGGATATTTCCAAATCTATCTCGCCAAATTCATTTACCGGAATCTGCTGTTCTTCTACATTCTCCACCAAAACTTCTTCGGGATACCCTGTCAATTCATTTTCTGGATATTCCGCCCAGGCTGCCTCTTCTATTCCTGGCAGCTCGCCCTCGAAGCCTTGCACTTCTTCGAAACCTGGCTCTTGACCCTCAAAAGCCGACAGCTCCATTTCTGGCACTTCTTCTTCGAAGCCTTGCATTTCCATTTCTGGTATCTCGCCTTCGAAGCCTGACAACTCCATTTCTGGCACTTCTTCTTCAAAGCCTTGCATTTCCATTTCTGG
>KE159593.1:363468-423691 GCA_000403255.2 Lachnospiraceae bacterium 3-1 | reverse complement strand
TCCATTTCTGGTATCTCGCCTTCGAAGCCTTGCACTTCTTCGAAACCTGGCTCTTGACCCTCAAAAGCCGACAGCTCCATTTCTGGCATTTCTGATTCTGGCATTTCTAAAAGCCCATCATCCATTCCAAAATTCTCCTGGGAAGGTTCTTCCAAGTTCTCTGCTGCACTTTGCAAATACCGTTCCGCCAACAACTCCTGAGGCGTAATCCCTGCATTCAGTTTGGGAATAATATGATTCAGGCGTTCCATCAATTCTTCTGCTTCCTGCAGTGCCCTTGCCTTGGCAGATTCCAGCTTTCTCTGCTGTGCAACCGCCATTGCCGCTTCCGCCGCACGCTTTGTCTTTTCCCAATCTGCTAATACATCCTCAATCTTAATCTGTCCATTTACCTGAGGCTCCCACCATTCCCCGCCTGGGATGGAAAAACGTATCTGTCCATCCCAATCCTCTGCCAGCATTTCCTGAAAATCTGTCTCCAGAGAACCATCAATTTCCTCATCTGTTTCTATATGCCCATACCGTTCTTCCTCTTCTACGGTTTCTTCCTCCTTAGCTACTTGCAGATAGGGAATTTCTTCTACAATTTTCTTAATGTTATCCATTGTATCGGATACCGTTTCCTTGGTATCAGCCTCTATAATCTGCTGCATCCCCTTTACCAGCTCTTCCTGGAGATTCAAGGTATTAAAGCGGCCAGATTCCGCCGTCAAGTCTGGAATCCGTACGGTATCCTGAATAATTTCTCCAGATTCCATCATCTCTGTAGAATGAATTTCCAAAGCTCCATCCTGATGTGTCTTAAACTGACGGTACTTTTCCTCCTGATCTTTATTCAAGGGCTGATAGAGCATTTTTAATTCCAACGCCTTTTCTACATATTTGCCATCGCCAAACCATAGTACCAGTTCATCACAAACTTCTACACACCTCTCACTATTTCCAGAACGATGATACAAATAAGCCAACTCAAAAGCCCATTCCTCTGTATATTCCCTGCTTTTGAACTCTTCTAAGATTCCTATCTGTTGTTCCAGAGAAGCTCCTTCTATCTTAGCAATCTGATAACGAAGCACATATTTTAAATTATCATAAGGCGCAATTTCCAAAAACTCTTCATAATACTCTTTTGCTTCTTCTACTCTCCCCATTTTCAGGGAAACTAACGCGAGACGGTAAATAATATTCCTTCCTACCGTCGCCCGGTCATAGGCCATAAGAAGTATCTCCCGACTATTCTCATACTGTTTGTCCCTGTCGTATATCTCCCCAACCATACAAAGGGTTGACGCACTCTTAACTTTTCTCCAGTTAATCGTATCTGCAATTTCCGCCGCTGTTTTATAATCTTTCTCTTCCACCAGATGCTTCAATTGTTCTAACTTCAGTTTATACTCATATTTATCCAATCGTTCCACCTCAAACTTATACTATAAGGTATAAACCTCTTAAAATCATCCACTGCTTTCTCCTATCCGAGGTCCGCCAACGCACACTCCGGTACATATCATATCTGTCGATATTCTACCATATATCACCTGTAAATGTCAAAATGTATCAAAGATTCCTTTGAATGAAATGTAACAGTTCAGCCCTTTCAGCTTTCCACATTGCTTTCTTGAAAGGATTCTTCGATGTAAGAATAAAAATATGGATGGGAGCTTCTATTGTTTTTTACAAATTTTCCTGCTTTCACTTCCACAAGGAAACGCGGCTGGATTTCTAGTATTTCCGGTTCCAGGGATGGAAGAAGGAAATACTAGAAATGCACCGAATGTTTCCTTTCTTGGAAGTGAAAGCAGGAAAATTTGTCTCAAATATGGAAATACCCATCCATATTTTTATACTGTCAGTATGAAAATCCTTTGAATAAAGCTCTATTTCAGAGCTGAAAGGGCTGAACTGTTACAATGAAATTCCGCAGATATCATCCCCCTTGGAACAATATCTGCGGATTCACCATATCTGCTATTCTTTTTTCTCTTTTTCCTTCTTTTCCTTTTTCAGTCCGATTTCCGATTCTTTTTTCGGTTCACAAACCAAGGTATTCGTCTCAAGATCCAGCTTGCTTGCATTGATATAGCTTCTGGTATCCCTGGGCAATTGTTTCTTTTTCAAGATATACCAAAGAATTCTTTTGACAATATAGAAAAATACTGCAAAAACTGGAACGCCAATAATCATACCTGGAATGCCCAATACCCCTCCAAAGGTTAAAATCGCAAATACCACCCAGAAAGAAGACAAGCCTGTGGAATCCCCAAGAATCTTAGGTCCTATAATATTTCCATCCACCTGCTGAAGCACCAGAATGAAAATAATAAAGTACAGCCCCTTCACCGGACTTGCCAGCATAATCAGTATGGCGCTAGGAACTGCCCCCAAATACGGACCAAAAAACGGGATAACATTTGTCACTCCAACGATCACGCTGACTAACACCGTATAGGGCATCTTCATCAGATAAAGACAAATAAAGCACAGTACGCCAATAATCAGCGAATCTAAGATCTTCCCAGATATAAATCCACCAAAAATCTCATTGCTTTTATGCACTGTTCGGATAATCGTATTGGCTCTTTTTCCAGAAAAAACAGCATATACAACCTTCTTGCTCTGGCCGATAAATTCTTCCTTGCTCATAAGCACATAAATGGAAATAATAATTCCCACCACTACGTTAAAGAAAAGCTTTACTGCTATGATTACCCCTGAGGTAAGCCCGGCAAGAATATTTTTTGTCTGAGGAAGAAACTCGGTCTTTGCCCAATTTTCAAAAACCTCCGTCCCCTTCGTCAATGCCGTCTCCAAATAACCAGAAATATTACTGTCTGAGCTCACATACGCATTGAGCCAATCCATAAAGCTATTAACCTGTTTGGGCAATGTGTCAATCATTCCATTGATGCTTCGGTATAATTCTGGAATTACCATCTGCAACAGCACACCGATAATCACTGCTACAAACAGCAAAGCCCCAGCAACGCTTAATCCTCGCACCAGCCTTTTTCCTTTTCGCTGGTTCTTCACCTTACCCTGTACAAAGGGCAGCAAATACCGCTCTTCAAAGTTCACGATGGGCGTCACCAGATAAGCAAGAACTAAACCGATTGTAATGGGCTGCAAAATCACCGACATCTTGTCCATAAGCTGCGTCACTCCATGGTAACGATATACCAAAAAGAAAAACGCAATACTAGCAGCAATCACCAGAAAGGAGGTCAGTCCCACTGCCAAATAGGGCCTGATATTCCAATTTGTTTTTTCATTCGTTTTTTTCTGTTCCTCCAAAACAATCCCCTATCCTTTATAATAATTAATTAAGCACCCTTTCAAAATAATAGTGCGTTCATCCTCTGTCAGCTCTCCCATTCCCAAAGTAAATTCCTGCAGCTTGTTATCCTTTACCACATAAGCTGAAATCTGCTTTTTCTGCTCCTCCACTGCCTTACGGATATCAGGAATAAAAATATAATCTCCATTGGCAAAAGGCAAATCTCCCTCTGGAATCAAAAATGGAAGCATTCCCCAGTTAATTAAGTTGGAGCGGTAACGCTTGGTTGCATATTCATTGGCAATATTTGCCCAGCCCCCCAGTACCTTCTGACAGGAAGCCGCCTGTTCCCTTGCAGAACCGTCTCCTGGCTTTACTGCAAAAATCGTACTTCCAAAGCCCAAGGCTCCTGCTCCTTGTCCTTCTGCAAACTTCTTTTCTGGAAAAGCCTGATTCACGGCTGCCATCACTGGCTTCAATTCCTCTACTGCCTCTACAGGGCAAGTCCCTGCTTCCAGGGCTTTCTGAGCCTTCTGAATCTCTTTCGCACGTCCTACATAAGCTGGGTCCTTCCTGGATAAAGTAAATTCTGCAAGTCCCAGTGGATTGGAACGGTAAGAAGAAGTTTCCCCTGAAGGAATTAACTCATCTGTTGTAGTCACTGGATCATGTATTTCAGAAACTACCTTCAACACCATATTTTCTGGCAGCTCGCTCATTGCTGGCCAATCCTTGATATTGGGACCAAATTTAATCTCCTGAGAGGAATCGGCCATGCCCTTGCTGTCAAATACCCGATTTGCATAAATCTTGCTATCAAAATGATATTTGGGATTGGTGTAATCTACATCTAGATCAGTAGCTGCCGTCAAATATCCTTTGTTTGCTGCTGTAGCCGCAATGGAACGGGCATCCATAAGAGCTACTGAAGCAATCTGACCATTCTGGAGCTTGCTTCCCTCACGGTTGGGGAAATTTCTGGTAGAATGGCGAATAGAAAATCCATTATTACTTGGTGTGTCTCCTGCACCAAAGCATGGCCCACAGAATGCTGTTTTTAGGATAGCTCCTGTCTCCATCAAGGTTTGTGCTGCGCCAGTTTTCATCAATTCCATATAAATTGGCATACTGGCTGGATAAATGCTTAATGTAAACTCATCCGAACCAATGCTTAAGCCTTTCATAATATCCGCTGCTGCACTGATATTTTCAAATCCACCTCCAGCACAGCCTGCAATGATTCCCTGATCCACATATAATCTGCCATTTCTTACTTTATCCTTTAACGTAAAGTTTACAGCGCCATCTAAACTTACCTGGGCTTTCTTCTCACAATCCTCCAAAATATCCATAAGGTTTGCATTTAATTCCTCAATGGTATAGGTATTGCTTGGATGGAAAGGCATAGCAATCATAGGCTTCACTTTACTTAAATCCACTTCCACCATTCCATCATAATATGCAACCTGCCCCGGATTCAGCTCCTTGTAATCCTCTGGTCTTTTGTGTACTTCATAAAATTCCTGAATTATTTCATCAGTCCGCCAAATCGAAGACAAACATGTGGTTTCCGTTGTCATAACATCAATACCGATCCTGAAATCTGCACTCAAAGCGGAAATGCCAGGTCCTACAAATTCCATCACCTTGTTATTCACATAACCATTGGCAAAAACCTCACCGATAATTGCAAGCGCAACGTCCTGGGGACCTACGCCGTTTTGCGGTTTCCCAGTGAAATAAACCCCTACCACTCCTGGCATATTGATATCATATGTTTTGTTCAAAAGCTGTTTTACCAGCTCTGGCCCACCTTCGCCCATTGCCATGGTACCCAGCGCTCCATATCTGGTATGAGAATCAGAACCAAGAATCATTTTGCCGCCTCCAGCAAGCATTTCCCTGGCATATTGATGAATTACCGCCTGATGAGGCGGCACATATACCCCACCATACCTTTTGGCACAGCTCAATCCAAACATATGGTCATCCTCATTGATGGTTCCTCCTACTGCACACAAGGAATTATGGCAGTTGGTCAGCACATAGGGAACCGGAAATTTTTCCAGTCCTGAAGCTCTTGCCGTCTGTATAATTCCCACAAAAGTAATATCATGGGAGGTTAATTTATCAAATTTGATTTTCAGCTTTTCCATATTGCCAGAGGTGTTATGGTCAGCCAAAATCCCATAAGCAATGGTATTCTTCGCTGCCTCTTCTTTGGTTACCGATGTGCCTGTCTGGGCCAAAATTGCTGCGGCTGCCTGCCCGTTATCCTCAATTAAGGATGTTCCATTTACCAGGTAAACGCCGCCGTCATGTAATTTTATCATATATTTTCCTCCTGCATTTCATAAAGATTCCATCTGTCTATAAAATTATATTATAGAACCTTTCCCCCGTTACTGCAATAAAAATTTTCACTTGTACCTTACCCAGAAATCATACGTACTTCTGATTCCTGCTGAAAGCTTACCATTGCTTTAAACAAATCTCCATCCAGATAAATCTCAAACTCTCCGCCCATCAATGTTGTCAGGCTCTTTGCAATGGAAAGCCCAAGGCCGCTTCCTTCTGTACTTCTGGAAATATCTCCCCGGATAAAACGTTCGGTTAATTCGTCTGCCTGAATATTCAGTGGATTTTCTGATATGTTTTTAATAGAAAAATAAACCTTCCCTCCCTCAGCCTTTAAGTCCACATATACTCGGGTATTTTCCATGGCATATTTCGCTACATTATTGTAAAGGTTTTCCAATACACGCCAAATACGCCTGCCATCTGCAAGAATCACTACCGGCTCCTTTGGCAGCTTCATAATAATGGTGAGATTTCTGGCTTCAAATTTTTCATTAAATTCTCCACCAGTCTGATTGACCAACTCCACCAGATTAATCCGTTCCATCTCCAACTTAATGTTTCCAGAACTGACCTTGGAAGCCTCCACCAAATCCTCTGTTAACTGCTTCAGTCGCTGGGACTTGCTATCCAGCACAGCAATATATCCCTGTATCCGTTCATCCTGCAACTTCTCCCTCTTTAGCAAGTCCACATAATTAATAATTGAAGTCAAGGGAGTCTTAATATCATGAGATACATTCGTAATTAAATCCGTTTTCAAATGCTCATTTCTCATACTGTCGTCCACCGCATGAAAAAGCCCGTCGCCTATGGTATTCACTGCCTTTGCCAAACGCTTGTTATCCCCATTCAATTCATCCACTGCAATCTTATATTCCAGGTCACCGCCTGCAATTTTCCCAATACCTTCCAGTACCTTATTGCGCTGCACCCCTTCCCGAATCAACAGAATAGCCTCCACACTGCATAGCAGCAAAAATCCCCATGTTCCTGCCACTACAACCTCCTCATTATAAGCATTGGCCAACATTCCTGAAAAAAGTAAAATGCAAATCAGCAAATGCAGCCCATACCAAATTAGCATTTTTGTAGACGATTTTCGATGGGTGAACAACATAGCAATTCCTTTCACAAACCAGTGGAGAATACTTTGGCTCCACAACACACCTGCCCGGATTCTTCGTACAAAACTTAGATAAAATACCAATAAAAATGCTGAGCTGAAAAAGGTCAATATCCCAGAGACAATCAAGAGCCCCGCCAACTCGTCACTTCCAAATCGGTAAAATACCTGTCCACTCATTAAAAGGCACAGAATCACTTCCACTACTGCCAAAAAATACAAAATCTCCGTAGGTATCCGGTCAAACAAATTGAGATAAACCCCTTCTTCCCCTTCACGCCTGCCTGCTGCTATACTTAAGTAAATCAAGCAAATTAAACAAATACTGAAACTGATGGCTGCCCCAACAACACTGAAAAAGACCCAGGGACGCATTGCGTTATATTCTTCCCTTGCCTGTAAAAAACTGTCCTTGTTAGGAAGAGTGGTATCCACACAGATGAAAAATATGCTTCCCTTTCCGCCATACCTTGGCTCAAGCCTGCTGTAAAATGCATCTTCCATCCCTTTTACATTGGTTTCTAGACGAATATCCCGTTCCTGATAAAACACATACTTTCCGTGGGTTTCCCCATATTCTGCAAGCTGCATATCCACAGTCCCTTTGATATTGGTATAAATTTCATCCTCATTTCCACGGGTAACCCAATAATAAACGTTGGTTCCATTTTCCATTAAATTATAAAGGTTTAAGCATCTCTTATACTGGTTGATTTCTGTGCCTATATTTTCCAGGGTAAACTCTAATGCTGCATAAGCATTCCGCATCTGGTCCATAGTACACTTGCCAACCATAAAAGTATCCCAGATTCCCACACCTTCTACTGGCAAATAATCTTCATCTACAAATTCATAATCAACCGTATTGTTAATATGGTACATATCCATACTTTCTAAGAGCAAAATCAATTCTTCTTCCTTCAGCTCATAAAGCTGCCCCTGAATGACACTATCAATAATTCTATCCAGGTTTAAGGGCTCTTCATCGGCATCCTCTTCTGTGATCTCCCCCCTCTGGCTTCTTTCCTGATTTTGTTCTCCAGCGTTTTCTATCCGAATGTTTTCACCACTGTTTCCAAGATTAACACCCGACACACTATAGGAACCCCCATAATAATGTTCTACAGCCGCTACAATTCCATTCTGAAGCTCCATTGTCATTTCGCCCAGGTTGGTAATGTTTTTCTCCTCGCTGAACACGGAATTGCCATTCTTATAAATATTTTGTTTCTGAAGGATTCCCCCATCTAAAAATAGCTCTGATACAAATTCATAGTCAGATTTACTGTATCCCCTTGACCATTCCGACAAATCTTCTAATGTATACCGAAGAATACTTTTCCTGTTTTCTTTTCCCTTTGTTGTGTTACCCAAAATTTCACGATTGTTGTAATAGTTCCAGATATTTACTTCCTTCCCACTGTCATAGCTGCCATTGGTCTCAAATTTTCTCCGCAAATCAATAAAATTCAAAATCTCCTCAGCCGCCGTCTGGAACTTTACAGAAAAATAACTGGATGATTCAAAAGATTTATTTTTCATATCTCCAAAATCCAAAATATCTTTCTGAAATAATACAGTCAGAATAATAATCGTTATGACCAACACCACTGAAAATATCTGCTGGGCTATCACTGCAATTGCTTTTAAACCAGCAGAATACCGAATCTTTGTCACCTTATCACCGCTTTCATAACCTTATAAATTATTTAGACTTCTCAATTTTATAACCTACTCCCCAGACTACTTTCAAATACCTTGGCTCTCTAGGATTAATCTCTATTTTCTCCCGAATATGACGGATATGAACCGCTACTGTATTGTCCGCGCCAATGGCATCCTCATTCCAAATACTTTCATAAATCTGGTTGATAGAAAAAACCTTGCCCTGATTTTTCACTAAAAGCAACAGGATATTATACTCAATGGGTGTAAGCTTCACTGGTTCATCGTCCACCAGCACCTCCTTCAAATCATCATTAATCACCAGCCCCCCTACTTGATACACCCGTCGGTTACTCTCTGCTGCATTCCCAAGCTGTGTGTAACGCCGAAGCTGTGACTTCACCCTGGCCACCAGCTCCAGAGGATTAAACGGCTTCGTTACATAATCGTCCGCACCAATATTAAGCCCCAGTATCTTGTCTGCATCCTCTGACTTAGCAGATAAGATAATAATAGGTATGCTGCTGTCCTCCCGAATCTTCAATGTAGCTCGAATCCCATCCAGCCGGGGCATCATCACATCTATAATCAAAAGATGTACCTCGTTCTCTCGCAGCACTTGCAATGCCTGCTCGCCGTCATACGCTTTCAGTATGCGGTAGCCTTCCTGCTGCAAATAAATTTCTATAGCGTCTACAATTTCTTTATCATCATCACAAACCAGTATACTCTTCATTTTTCCGCCTCGTTCTTTCGTTTTTATTATAGCATTTGATTGTTAAATTAAAGAAAGGAATTTTATTAAGATTTTTTGAAATTAAATCAATGATACAATTCTTTATATCAGATTATATCTTTGTTTGTGTATCTTAGCAAGGATATTTCATATGATTGAATAGACTTGTGTTATCTTTCTGTTCCTGATAAAATTTAATTAGAAAATTAAGAAAGGATGTGTCTATATGGCCTTATCAGAAATGGAACGCAAACGCACGGAAAAAATAAACGGTGTTGTTTATGATATGTCGCCTTCACCAAATTTCCAGCATGGAATCATTAATGGTAATATATTTAAAAAAATAGGATACGGTTTACAAGACAGTTTGTGCCTGGTATTTATGGAAAACCTGGATTTCAAGTACAATCCAAAAGAAAATGACGATTATGTATGCCCAGATGTTATGGTAATCTGCGACCGAAAACATTTGAAAGGCGGTTCTTACAGCGGAGTCCCCAAATTCATTGCAGAAACCTTAAGCCCTTCCACGGCAAAAAAAGACAAAACAGAGAAAAAAGATATTTATGAAACAGCCGGCGTGCCGGAATACTGGGTTGTTTCACCCCAAGGTTCTGTTGAAATCTATTATCTTGAAAATGGCAAATATGTTCTTGAGCAAAGCTACATGCTGCAAGATGAAAAAGACGAGGCAGATTATAATGCAGAAACAGTGGTTTGTTTACGAGAATTCCCCCATATTACAATGACCTTGAAGGAAATTTTTGCGGGATTGAAATAATTCATCCACCTTCCTGCCTTCAAAAAAGTTTTTCAATCAGAACAACAACATATTTCTTCCTGATTTGCACATACTTTTCACATAACATTCAGGAAAGGAACATTCTCTTATGAAAATCGCTTTTTATACCACAAAACCCTATGACCGCATCTGGTTCGAGCCCATGGCAAAAGGTTACAAAATGGAAATAATATTTCTGGAAGCCCCCTGCAAGCCAAATACGCTAAATCTGGCGAAAGGCTGTGATGCAATCTGTATCTTTATCAATGACCAGATTACAAAAGATATGATAGACCAGCTCTGTGAAATGAAGGTGAAGGCAATTCTACTTCGTTCTGCCGGCTTTAACCACGTGGATATCGAAGCTGCCAAAGGAAGAATCCACATTCTCCGCGTGCCAAGCTACTCCCCAGAGGCAGTAGCCGAATATGCAGTGTCTATGCTTTTGACAGTCAATCGTTTTACCCATCGGGCATATACCCGCACCCGGGACTTTAATATGAGTATCAATGGATTGATGGGCACGACTTTGTACCAGAAGACTGCTGGAATCATTGGCACTGGAAAAATTGGCCAGTCCATGATCCGAATCCTGAAAGGATTTGATATGAAAATTTATGCTTATGATTTATATCCCAATCCTAATTTGGACGTGGAATATCTGGATTTGCCAGAATTATTTGCGAAATCTGATGTTATCTCCCTCCATTGCCCCCTAACGAAAGACACTAAGCATATCATTGACCGAAAAGCAATCAGCCAGATGCAGGAAGGCGTCTATCTCATCAATACCTCCCGAGGGGCTTTGATTGACACCAACGCTTTGATTGAAGGTCTTCTGTCTCGGAAAATCGCTGGAGTAGGATTAGATGTATATGAAGAGGAAAGCGGCGTGTTTTTTGAAGACCTCTCAGACAAAATTATCCAGGATGGAACCCTTGCAAGACTCATGACCTTTCCCAATGTATTGGTTACGTCCCATATGGGTTTTTTTACCACAGAAGCTATGCAGGCCATTGCCATTGAAACAATGGAAAATGCCTATGCCCTAGAACATGGCATGGAACTGGTAAATCAAATACCCAACCCCAAGGGGATAGGTATTTGACCCTGGCGGCATTGGTTAAATATCCCCACAAGGGCTCATTGGCCGCGAGAATAAAGTCTGTGAAACCACCGTTTCACCTACTTAAGATTTTCGTCCAAAGGGGAAACGCCGCTCTTTTTTTTCTGGTTCTGGATTCTCCTCCCCTTGTTTCCATTTGAAATACTCTGCATCCAGATCCACATGAATTTCCGGTGGAAGATTGGGAATCCTGGCTTCTTCCTCTGGATATTCTCCTGCCAATGCAGAGGAGACAGAAATCTTATTGCTGCTGGAAAACATAGATTCAGGCTCTTGCATCTCTGCCTCCACAACAGCCGCCAGTCCTGCCCCTGCCCGTGCCAAAATCTCCTCTAACCTTGCCTCTTCCTCAAGCTTTGACTGTGCTCTTTTTCCCATTGGTGAATCTCCCTGTCCCAATGGGTTATCCAGTGACATATCCTCCAGTTCCAAATTTTTTTCTCTGTTTCTTGCAGCCCTGCGGCGCAGATTTTCCGCAAATTCCTTGCCAGTCACCCTTGCCAGGCTCTCCGCCGCTTCATCCCGCCTGTCAGAGCTGTCCTGTTCTTCATCATAACTCTTTCCCGTACGCTCAAAATAAGCCTGATTAATCTTTATCTCCGGTTTAACGGCTGAATATGATTTCCCTTCATTGGGTATTTTCTTTTCTTTTTTTCCTTCTGTCTGCAAACGATGTTCTTTCTCTGCTTGTTTGTTTACCTCCTGAATCAGCTTTACATACTTATCCGTATCGGCAAAATCCCGAAGCTGTCCTGTCAGTTCTAATTGATTCCGTTTTACCCGATCCCTCTGGTTCTCCATCTCTCCATTCATTTTCCGAAAAATATTCTGAACAGCCTGCTGAGCATCATCCATAATATAACAAATCCGATTGATGGCATCATCCGTATACATAATAGATGCCGCGTAGATATCATCGGCATGCTTGCTTGCTTTGTCGATAATCTCTTCTCCCCGTTTTTCACAACGGCGTTCTGCTATTTCATGTTTTCTGGTTGTAATCTCATACTGATCCATTGCGGCATAAACTGCAAGATTCAACTGCTGCAGCAACTCAAACACCGCCTGTTTATCTACAATAATCTTATCGCCCTTTTCTCCATAAGGTAAACTCTGGGAAAACAGCAAATGTATGCTTTTTAACACATGTTCTATTTTGTCCTGTACACTCATTCTTTCCTTCCCCTATTCTGCTTTTTCTAGACAGAGTACTAATCAATTCTAACAGAATTATTTTACGGTTGCAAGGAAAATCCAGCTTTCAGAACTGCCATTCCCCCATATGCTAAAATCTAAAATCCCGCTCTCCATGATGAATATTTGCCAAATAATCAATCACTTTTTCTTTCACCTTAGGATTGGTGATAACCTCTAGCTCTTTCTCAATCAGCGCATCCCCAATTGCTTTCGTCTCTTTTGAAGCATAATCCTCCAAATATTCTTTTAACGTCATCAACGCATTGGGATGACAGCAATTCACAATCTGCCCACTTTTCAATAATGTCATAAAACGGTCTCCCGTTCTTCCCTCCCGGTAACATGCAGTACAAAAGCTTGGCACATAATCCATTTCCATCAGCCACCGCACAACTTCGTCCAAGGTACGATTATCACTCACGTCAAACTGTGCGGAATTCTCTTCCTCAGGCTCCGGTTCCACATAGCCCCCCACACTTGTCCTGGATGCTCCGCTAATTTGGGAAATACCAAGATGAAGTACTTTTTCCCGACAGGACTGACTCTCCCTGGTAGAAACAATCATTCCAGTATAAGGCACTGCAATTCGGATACATGCTACAATTTTTGCAAATATATCATCGGAAATTCCATTGTCAAACACATCCGGGTCAATGTCATCTGCCCGGCGCAGCCTAGGTACGCTGATGGTGTGAGGTCCCACACCTTTATAGCTTTCCAAATGCTCTGCATGCATGAGAATTCCAGTAAAATCATAACGGTAATTATTCAGGCCAAATAAAACTCCCAGCCCTACGTCATCAATACCTCCTTCCATGGCGCGGTCCATAGCTTCTGTATGATATGCATAATCATGTTTTGGCCCTGTTGGATGGAGCTTCTCATAGGATTCTTTATGATAGGTCTCTTGAAACAAAATATAGGTCCCAATTCCTGCTTCTTTTAATTTCTGATAATTTTCCACGGTTGTAGCCGCAATATTCACATTCACCCGCCGAATTGCACCATTTTTATGTTTGATACCATAAATGGTATGAATGCATTCCAAAATATATTCTATGGGATTATTTACCGGATCTTCTCCAGCTTCTAGTGCGAGCCTTTTATGTCCCATATCCTGGAGCGCAATCACCTCTTTTACAATTTCCTCCTGGGTAAGTTTTTTTCTGGCAATATGTTTATTTTTTACATGGTATGGACAATATTCACATCCATTAATACAGTAATTGGACAGATAAAGGGGTGCAAACATTACAATTCGGTTTCCATAAAAATCCTTTTTTATCTGCTGCGCCAATTCATAAATTTCCTGGTTTTTGTCCTCTAGCTGGCAATCCAGCAAAACAGCAGCTTCCCGATGGGACAGCCCTTTTCGCTGTCTGGCCTTTGCCAGAATTTCATCAATCAGCTCCCGATTATTTTTATTGGCCTCTGCATAAGCCAAAGATTCCAAAATTTCCTCATGGCTGATAAATTCTTCTGCTTTTGATGACATTACATTGTACATACATTTTCCTCCTTATAATCACCCCGGCCAACGGCCAGTTCATATCCTATCTGTTTCATTTTCTGACTTAGGCAATCCCAGCATTCTGCCGCCTCATCACCGGTACAGATTTTGTTATCATATAGTTCATATTTTTTTCGCACAAAAGTAGGGGAAAGATTGGGCATCACCACATTTGCCCCTGCCAAAATACCCTTCTCCCTGCCCTGTGGGTCAATGGTTCCTAGTGCGGTAGTGGCTGGCAGCAAAAGCTCAGGCATCATAATACGCAAAAGCCCAAGCAAAAACAATGTCAGCTCTACCGTTCCTCCTGGCTCCCCTGCAAAGGGTGTATCATGATGAGGGACAAAAGGCCCAATTCCCACCATATGAGGCTCCAGCTTTCGAATAAACATCATGTCTACCGCCAACTGCTCCGCTGTCTGCCCAGGACTTCCCACCATAAATCCTGTTCCCGTCTGATACCCAATTTTTTTCAAATCAAACAGGCATCTTTTCCGGTTTTCCAAAGACAAACGAGGCGGATGAAGGGTCCCATAATGATTCTCATCGGCGGTTTCATGGCGAAGCAGGTATCGGTCTGCACCTGCTTGAAAAAAGCCCAGATAGCTTTCATAGGATCTTTCCCCAATGGAAAGGGTAAGAGCGCAATCAGGATATTGTCTCTTAATCCCAGCAACCAGATCCTCCAGAACTTTCTGGGAAAAATATCCATCCTCTCCGCCTTGAAGGACAAATGTGCGAAATCCCAGCTCATACCCCACATGGCAGCACTCCATAATCTCTTCTTGACTGAGCCGATAACGCTGCGCCTTTTGATTGCTTTTTCGGATTCCACAATAATAACAATCGTTTTTGCAATAATTGGTAAATTCAATCAATCCTCGGGTATAAATTTTATTTCCAAAATACTTCTTTTGCCATTTTCTTGCTTTTTGGAAGAGATACTCTGCGGCTTCCTGGCTGCGTCCTTCCAGTAATGTCACCCACTCTTCCCTGGTAAGACAGGTTTCCTCTTCCAATTTATCAATCAATTCAAAAATTCTTTCCATAAATCCTCCTGGAAATGATAAAAGCTGCTGCATAAGGATAAATTCCTCCTGATGCAACAGCTTCTGAATCATCTTTCTGAAAGACTGCCAAGTATATCACAGATTGCTCTGTCTCCAAACCATAAACAGCTCTTTCTTTGTGCTGCGCCATCCCCTTCAGGAATTTCCTTGTGTTCTGGCCTGCTTATTTTCTTTTCAAATTCATATATCTATCGCTGATATTATTTCCACCCATGTGCCAACGCACTCGGTTTACAGTCAGAACTTCTTCCTGCGCACCTGATTTCGTTTCTTTACAGCTCTTACAATTAGAACAATTGCAAAAATTAACAAGAGAATAACGCCTGTCACAATACAAAAAGCTGCCACTGCAATCTTATTGGGATTTTTTACGATTGCTCCAAGGCTCTTATTATTTTCTATATTTTTACGGTTATGTGTTGTACTGTAATATTCTGGTATTTCAGCTTCTTTTGTACTTTCCTCAAAAGAATCCAAATATTTTGCCACGCATACCCAGGCTTTTAACTCCTGCCCATCCGTATACACAATATGATCTTCCAAATTCTCAATTGGAATCTCATTTCCCTGGGCGTCCTTTGGAACAATTGATAAAATTCCGTAAGACTGGTCTGTGACTGCACCCATCATCTGCCCACTGTAAAGATCCGCTACCAGACGATACAGCTTATCATCCTCCAGCTCCTGAACATTCCCTTCCATATCCTGAAGCTTTACATCTGTTACTTTATTCAGAATCATCCGGTTGGGATTGGCCGTATAGGTCAATCCACTAGCATATAATTGAGCAGTAGTCATAATCGGTGAAATCGAGGCATCTACCTCAGCAATGGTTTTTAATTCCTTTCCCGTAAAATATACACTGACCAGGGGATACCCTGGTACTCCGTCTGGACCAATTCCCAAAGAGAGGGTTTGAAATGCATCTGCAACTGTAATATCCTTCTCTTTATGGAAAGTTTCCCGGATACAGCCGCTTGGTACAATTGCAACTAAAGCTTGATTTTCATCCCCAGTGTCACTATTGTTGACGGTATACAAGTAGGAATCCGCAAGTAAATTTCCAAGAGGCTCCTCTTGCAGCTTTTCCCCAAGTCCATTTATCTTTGTAAACTCCCATGGATTACGGGCAAGTACCTGGTCTTTGGTAAAGCCAAACTGGGCCAAATAATCTTCATCAATGGTCTGCCCCAATTCTTGTATTTTTTCTACTGCTTTCGGTTCTTCCTTATAATTTTCATCCATCAAATCCAATTGATAATCTTCCAGGCTCCATCTTCCATTTTCCTTCTGTATCATACGAAGATTACCTACCCGGGCCCCATATTCTCCCGTAGATACAATGACCGTGTCACCATGAACGATGGGTTCCTCTAAAATACTGTGGGTATGGCCGCTGACAATCAAGTCCAATTCTGGCACTCCCTTTGCCAACAACTCATCCTCTGATTTCTCCTCATCCTCCCAGGTTCCACTGTGGGATACACACACAATCATATCTGCCTTTTCCTGCTCCCGAATCTCAGCCACCGTTTCCCCTACTGCCTCTATGGGATCACGAAATGACAGCGCACAGGTCGGCGCGCAGGCCAAAGCATCCGTTCCAAATACTCCAATTACTGCAATCTTCACGCCGCCTTTTTCTATGATGATATAGGGTTCTACCCCATATGCTTCAAAGGCTTTCTGTAACAAGGCTCCATCCTCAGCCTGCTCTCCTGCCAAAGTTGCCTCCCAGTCAATGTTGCAGACTACCAAGGATGGCAGCGTATCGCCGCTGTCTTTTGCAGCCTGAAGCATTTGTGCCAACCCATTACTGCGATAATCAAACTCATGGTTTCCAAAGGTAGTTGCGTCTGCCCCCAGAACTCCCAGCATACGAAGCTCTGCAGCCTGGGTCGTATACACAGTCTGGTATAATGTCCCCATGGAAAAATCTCCGCCATCCAGATATAGTAAATTCTCATTTTGAGTCCGCTGTTCTTGCAGATAACTCATAATCCTTGCAGTGCCCCCTACCAATTTTTCCTCTTCCCCTTCTGACAGATAAAATGGCTCTAAGTGAGAATGCAGGTCATGAGTAAATGCAATTTGGACTTCCTTTGGTTTGGCTGCCAATGCAACCCCAGCCAATGACATAATACCTATCAAGGACAAAAATAGTATATTCCATACATGCTTTCTTATTTTCATAAACACATACCTTAGATTAAATTTCCACTAATTCATATTCCCTACTTCCAAGACCAATCTTTTCTGCATGCTCCACACAGGATTTCCAATTGGTATCTGGGTGTGTAATATGAAAATGGTCATGACCTTCTTCGTGATCATGATTTTGATTTTCCTGGAGCACACTTCCGTCGATGACTGGCTGACGGTTGCAGGCATCTGCACAGGCAACGTCTAAAGCCACTGGGTCAAAGGAAGCAAACATCCCTACATTGGGGATAATTGGAATATCATTTTCTGCATGGCAGTCACAGTTGGGTGACACGTCACAAACAATGGAGATATGAAAATGAGGACGGTCCTTTAAGACTGCCTGACTGTACTCTGCCATCTTATAATTCATAATATCATTGGATTCACCAAAGCTTGGCTCTACCGCATCCTTGGGACAGACGCCAATGCAGCGGCCACAGCCCACACAATTATCATGATTGATCGAAGCCTTTTTATCTGTAACCGTTATCCCTGTATGCGCACATACTTTGGTACACATTCCACAACCAATACAATTTTCCTGGTTGACGTATGGCTTTCCTTCACTGTGCATTTCCATCTTTCCTGCCCTGGAACCACAGCCCATTCCAATATTCTTTAATGCTCCGCCAAATCCTGCCATTTCATGGCCCTTAAAATGGGTGAGAGAAATAAATACATCTGCATCCATAACTGCACGGCCAATCTTTGCTTCCTTTACATACTCTCCATTGATTGGTACAAGCTCTTCGTCTGTTCCCTTCAAGCCATCTCCAATAATCACATGGCATCCAGTAGAAAATGGTGTAAATCCATTTTCATAGGCAGTATCAAGATGATCCAGCGCATTCTTCCTGCTTCCCACATACAAGGTATTGCAGTCAGTCAAAAATACTTTGCCGCCCAGTTCTTTTACAATATCCACCACTACCTTTGCATAATTGGGACGCAAAAATGCCAGGTTGCCAAGCTCTCCAAAATGTATCTTGATGGCTGCATATTTATCTGTAAAATCAATGTCCTTGATTCCTGCAGTTAAAATCAAACGTTTCAACTTTGCAGGAATATTTTCTGTGTAAGAAGTTTTGAATGTTGTAAAATATACCTTTGACTTCTCCATAATAATTACTCCTTTCGTTCGAGTGCGCATCACTATTTTTATGTATTTTAGCATGCTTAATTCATTATACCTTTGACCCTTTTTATTTGCAAGAATTTTTATGAAAACCGTTATTTTTTCGCCTTTAGACAATATCTCTGCTGGGTTTTTTCCGCTAACGTTTTTTTTACTTTTTCTTCATAATTTCTTTTGAATTCTTTATCTTTCTTTTAGAAATTGTCCACAATTTGCACACATTTTTATTCTATACTCATTATATCAAATGAAGTTGATAGCACTAACAAGCGCGCATCGTTATCGACTTCGCCAAACAATAATTTAACTTTATTTTTGAAGTTATTTTACATATATTGGTGCCACCGCCCAAGATGTGGCACCCCATGAAACATTTCATAAATTTACTCCCCCAAAAAGCGTTGCCCTTTGGCAACGCTTTCCTTCCGTTTTGATATTACAAACTGCACCCTCTTCCCATTACGATACGATTATGAGAATAAGGCGGGCAAGCCGACTTTATCTTTCCACTCCTCAGTCCCTACGAATGGCACGCCTCACATTGCTGAATAAGTGATTTTTCCATCAATTAAAACATACTTTATATTTGTGCTAGACACCATAGGGTTACCATCTGTAATCACAAAATCTCCATCTTTTCCAATTTCCAAGGAACCTACCCGATCTTCTACGCCAATATGCTTTGCGGCATTTATGGTAATTGCCTGTAAAGCTGTAAATTCATTCATCCCAGACTTTACTGCCAGCCCTGCGCACAATGCAAGATACTGCTGGGGAATCACCGGAGAATCTGTAATAATTGACACCTGGCATCCAGCTTTTGCCAAATCCCCCGGAGTGGAAAAACTTTTATTCTTCAATTCAAACTTGGTGGCATGTGTTAAAGTAGGCCCTACTGCCACAGGATATCCTTCCTTTGCCAAATCGTCTGCAATCAGAGAGCCATCGGTACAATGATCAAGGGCCAAACCCACCTGAAATTTTTTCGCAATACGAATAGCCGTATAAATATCATTGGCCTGGTGAACATGTGCCTTTAAGGGCATTTCTCCTCGGATAACTGGAAGCAAAGCCTCCAGCTTAGGATCATAGGCTGGCTGCTTTAGCACATCATCTCCAGCAGCCTCTTTTCTAGCCAAATATTCTTTTGCTCTTTCCAATATCACACGCAGCCTGGAGGCGATAGTCATCCGAGAATAAATCTCTTTCTCCTTGTAACAAAGTTTGGGATTTTCCCCAAAAGCACATTTCATAGCGGCTTTCTCCTTGACTACCATATCATCTATGCGTTTTCCTGCTGTTTTGTATACGGCAAAGGTTCCGCCTAATATATTAGAGCTTCCTGGTCCTGCCGCCACACAGGTAACCCCGCCTTCCATAGCAAGTCGAATACTTTCATCCTGTGGGTTTAAACCGTCTATTGCAGATAATTCTGGTGTCAGGGAATTTGTCATCTCATTATAATCCGCTCCCTCAAATCCAATGGCATATCCATCTAATCCCAAATGACAATGGGCTTCCACAAAGCCAGGATATACCTGCAAAGAAGATGCATCTAAAACCTCTGCTTCCCTTACTGCTTCTCCATCCAAAACAGGCTCTATCCTGGTAATTTTTCCATCCTCTACCAGAATGTCTGCTACATATGATTTTTCATGGACAGCATCATGAATGATTCCCTGCTTGATCAATACTATATCTTTCATGTTCATCTTTCCTTTCCATTTGGTTCTGATATCTACCCATATTATACCAAATCAAAAGCCATTTTATTTTAAACTTGACAAGAAAGAATCTTGCAAAGCAGGATTCTCTGCCTGCGGCGGGTCGCTTTGCGACAGATTTCATACCCGCCGCAGTGCGATAAGAGCTTTTTTCTTCTATCGGAAGATACTTTCACGCGTTAGCGTGACAAGGTCTTCCGATAGAAGAAAAAAGTGGACAAGCCCACTTCAGCTCCCCTACCCCTCACTCATGAGGGGCTTGGGCACTTTGCTGCGCCGAGCACAATTGCGAAGCAATATTTTACCTCTTGTGCGAGTGCGCATATTGTTTTTATCTTATAGGAAATCCATATACTTTAGCACTTCACAGTAACACGGTATTTCCTATAAGATAAAAAAAGAGGACGGCTACGCCGCCCCCTCGAATCCTTCTGCTATCTGCGATGATGGCCGTTTCCATGATGGTGATTTCCATTTTCGTTGTGATTGCAGCTTTCTTGGAAACTATTTAATTCTTCAGAATTAACTGGTTCTTCCCTGCCATTTTCATATTGTGATAAAAGTTCACGCAGCCGGCACATGGAAATATTTTGGCATTCCTCTGTTGTCAGCCCAGAATCATATTGAGACAGAAGCTGATACATCTGATATTTTCCCAATGACATTCCATGGTCATGGGCAGAAGCAACGGTTTCCATATCCATACTTCTACATAAACCATGATAATAGGTTGTTACTGGGCTACTTGCAAAACCAGAAAGAAGCTCTTCCGCCTTAGAAGACGCCACAGTAACCGTCACTTCCGCATTCCTTGTAAGATAAGGCTGCATATTGTCGCATTCCATAAGCATCTCAACAGCCTCTAAATAGTCCTTACCTTTTAGCTGAACATCTTTTAGAATTAATTCTCCTTCTTTATTCCGGCTTTGAACATCTGTAACCTGGTTTTTACGATTCAATGTCAATTCTATTGAGGGATTCACATCCACACTGAGATAAGAAACTGGCATCTCCCAAAAATACCAATTTCCAAGCCCAATACAAATTAGCAAAAGGGCACAAATCGAAACCAGCGGCCGCAAGCCTAATCTAATAGAACCTCTTGCAGTCTTTCGCCTGTTTTGAGCTAAATACTCTGATACAGACTGCTTCATCTGTTCTGTGGCATGTATCTGTTCAAATGCTTCTCGTATCTCATCATGCACCTCTGCCACCTCCCAACTTTTGCTTTAACAATTCCCTTCCTCTTGATAAAAGGGAATATACCGTATTCTCTTTCTTATGTAACATCATTCCTATTTCCTTGGCAGTATAACCTTCATAATAATGAAGATAAATGACATCTTTATATTTCACTGGCAGAGAAAGAACAATTTCCAATATACCTATTTGCTCTGGCAGCACACTGGCAGCCTCCTCCGAAAGTACTTCTAATGGCACCGTACTGTGACGGAACAATTTTCTCTTAAGATCCTTGCAGGCGTTGATTGTTACCCGAATCAGCCAGGCTTTCTCATGCTCTTTGCTTACAAATTCCACAGAATGAAGGACATACTTCAAAAACACCTCCTGAAGCACATCCTCCGTATCTTCATGACTATTCAGATGCAAAAGGCAAATTCTTCGAATCATATCAGAATATGATTCGATTGCCTGTTCAACCTCCTGCTCACTGCGCATAGCTTATCCCCTTTGTGCTGCTTACCAGTGATGACCTCCACCATGATGACGTCCACCGTGATGTCTGCCGCCGCCAGTACTGCCGCTGCCAGTATAATTGTCACAAATTCCATCTCCATTGGAATCCGAATAACTTCCGCAATGGCCGCTTCCATTATGCGTACAGTAATCACAAACTCCATCTCCATTATAATCTACATAACTTCCGCAGCTTCCGCCATGGGCACAGTAATCACAAACTCCATCCCCATTATAATCTACATAATTGTTACAGCTTCCGCCATGGGCACAGTGATCGCAAGTCCCATCCCCATTAGCATCTACATAATAAGGACAAACTGGGCTTACTGCTGTATCTGTCACTCCTGTATCCGTAACATCTGCTGTATCATCTACAGGCTCCTCTACATCATCTGGAATATCCGCTGCATCAACGATAGGTCCTTCCTCATTCTCAGGAACATCTGCTGCTGAATTCTCATTCTGCGTAATGTCAGCAGTCTCGTCTACTACAGGAACATCTGGCAAAGCAGTTCCGTCTACGGGATCTGTCTGTTCAGAGTTGTCTGTGTTGCTGGAGCTTATGGCGCCTGCATCCAAAATTACATTACAAACTCCTGCATTCCTTGTATACACTTTCTGTTTCATACCTGTACCTGTCTTCTGCATATTTGCAGCAATTACTGGTACAGAAACCCCACATACTACCACACAGGCAAGTACTGCGATTAATACCTTCTTGATTTTCTTCATCTCTGACCTCCTAAATATTTACCTTCTCCAGATCAAATTCATCTTCAAATACGATCCAGAATATCGCTCCGTTTCATGTACTTCACTTATAATACGTCACCAAAGAAAAAATACTTGCATTTTCTATAAATTTTTTTATTTTCTTATTTTTTAGTAAATTTAATCCCTCGGGGAATTGCCACTTCCATAATCTCCTTTCGCATTACATCGCAACATTCTCCTTTTTCCACAACCCCTTCTTCATCACAATAAAAACGGAAATGTTCACAGCTTGGATATTTCCCACTTGCCTCTATCCAGTCCACATACACTTCCCTGCCATGATATTCGTAACATTCACAAGAGGAAGAAATCTCTACTTTATGTTTACGATAGGAAAAAGTTCCATATACATAGCTTTCCAGTTTCCCGTCAGAAGCATAGCTGACTTCAGATATGGCTTTGACTCTCCCATTGGGAAGATAGGACACTCCAAGCTCTCTGTTTCCTTCCCATATAATATATTCTATGGTTTTTCCCATCTTGCTTTTACAAAACAAAAGCCTTCCTTCTTGATCAAACCCATAAATATAATCTGGCGCCTTGCTCTGTTTCAACAGTCGTCCTTTTCTATTCCCTGACCTACAAATGATTTCCATATGCCCTGGATGCAATGGTCCTCTATGTCCTGGTCCTCCTTTGCCATATTTCTGAGAGACTATCCTATCTTCACATGCCTCTGCTAACTCCTGTTTCCTGCCAAGATACTGCTGCGCTGTCCTTCCCATACGCTCCCAGTCTTTTCTAACCACTTCCTGCAATTTATGATATTCCTCACTGCTGCGATACTCATCCAGTATTCTCATTGGAAGAAAAAAATATTCCTCAGGAGGCATGTTTTGTTCCATCTTACGCATCGTGTCATACACCATATCTTCGATATAGTCCTCCTGAGCTACCTGGAGCAGCTTCTCTATTTCCAGGGACTTTATTATTTTATTTATGCTCATTTCTTTCTCTCCTTTATAACGGAAGTTGGACGGTATGCAACTCTTTTTTCAATCCTCTTTTTTTATATTTTTCTCTAAAATATCTGACTTTAAATATATTGTCTCTCTTTTTGCTAATCTCATATCATCATCCATTTGATATAACTGATTTAGTATAAAGCTATATTTTGCCATAAGCTCTTGGGATGCAAATGCCTGAACAATAGGCGCAATTTTACAGAATTCTCCAAGATAAATTAAAAAAATTATCCTTTCCATAACTATAACTTCCAATAATTCTTCATCAGACATCTCTCTATTTCTGATTATTTTTATCTTTTCATTTTCTAACGCTATTTGCATCGCTTCTTTTGAAAAACCTTTTTCTATAAACTGACACCCCATTTTCCACAGAGTACCATATGGCCGTTCTGAGTCGTAAATTCTACCATCCACTTTTTTATTCCATAATATACTATATACATATTCTAAAATATTTTGAAATAAAATATCTATATCTTTCATGACATCTTATACCTATTCCTAATTCTACTAAGCATTCTTGTAATAACCTTTTCAGTAAATCAACAATAACTTTTTCATCATCACATATCCCAATATTTATCATAATATCCCCCATTTCCAAAAAAAGCACCACAGACACCATCCTCTCTCTGATATCTGCAATGCTTTTTCTGATTTAATGTTTCACATCAAGACGAACCAAAGCCTTTTTCAGTGCAATTTCTGCGCGGGCCACATCGATATCTGCACCATGACTGCGAATCCGTTCTTCCGCACGTGCTCGCGCTGCCTGGGCACGATTGACGTCAATCTCCTCTGGCCATTCCGCTATCTCTGCAAGAAATGTCACCTTTTCTCCAAGAATCTGGGCAAAACCTGCATGGACTGCCGCCTCTTTTTTACCGTTGGCTTCTGTAATCGTCACAATACCGGGAGCCAATACAGTGGTCAGGGGAATATGGCGCTTGTAAACACCCATTTCCCCATCTACAGAAGTAAACTCCACCATAGAGGCTTCCCCTTGATAAAACACACGATCCGGCGTTATAATTTCCAATTGAAAGTATTTATTTTCCTCTGCCATGTGCTCACCCCCTACTTCATGCGGGCGCGAACTTCATCAATAGATCCTGCATTCAGGAAATGACTCTCTGGAACATCATCGTGCTTTCCTTCCAGGATTTCTTTGAAACCTCTTAAGGTCTCTGCAATCGGTACATACTTTCCTTCCAGCCCAGTAAACTGAGTTGCAACGAAGAATGGCTGAGATAAGAATCTTTGTACCTTCCTTGCCCGGTTTACCACCAGCTTATCATCTTCTGACAATTCATCCATACCAAGGATTGCAATGATATCTTGTAATTCTTTGTATCTCTGTAAAATTTCCTGTACGCCGCGTGCCACTTCAAAATGTTCCTGTCCTACCACACGGGGGTCCAGAATACGGGAAGTGGAATCCAACGGGTCTACCGCCGGATAAATACCAAGCTCCGCAATGGAACGGGAAAGTGTGGTGGTTGCATCCAAATGGGCGAATGTTGTTGCCGGAGCTGGGTCTGTCAAGTCATCCGCTGGAACGTAAACTGCCTGTACAGAAGTAATGGAACCATTCTTTGTAGATGTAATACGTTCCTGCAATGCACCCATTTCTGTCTGCAAGGTAGGCTGATAACCTACGGCTGACGGCATACGGCCCAACAATGCAGACACTTCGGAACCTGCCTGGGTAAAACGGAAAATATTGTCAATAAACAAAAGCACGTCTTTTCCGCCTTTATCACGGAAATACTCTGCCATGGTAAGTCCAGTTAAGCCTACACGCATACGCGCTCCGGGAGGCTCATTCATCTGTCCAAACACCATACAGGTCTTGTCAATAACCCCTGATTCTTTCATTTCATAGTAAAGGTCGTTTCCTTCACGGGTTCTCTCGCCTACACCAGTAAATACAGAATATCCGTCATGCTCAGTAGCAATGTTGTGGATCAATTCCTGGATTAACACAGTCTTTCCTACACCAGCTCCGCCGAACAGACCGATTTTTCCACCCTTCTGATACGGGCAGAGCAAGTCAACGACTTTAATGCCGGTTTCCAACATTTCTGTTGAGGTCGCCTGCTCCTCAAATGTCGGCGCTTTTCTATGAATTGGCATGTATTCCACATTTTTGGGCGGAGCCACTTCATCAATGGGCTCACCCAATACATTAAACATACGTCCTAATGTCTGCTCGCCCACTGGAATGGTAATGGACGCCCCTGTTGCTTCTGCATCCATCCCACGGACTAACCCGTCTGTAGAACCCATGGCAATACATCTTACTGTATCATCACCCAGATGCTGAGAAACCTCCACAACCAGACGTTTTCCATCCGCTAATGGAATGTTGATTGCTTCATTGATTTCCGGCAGATTGCCTTCGGAAAATTTAATATCCAAAACGGCACCAATAATCTGAGTGATTTTACCTATATTTTTTTCTGCCATAATTTCACTCCTTAAAATTGTTGATGGCCAAACATTTTCAGCCCTGCGATAAACAGGCCATGTTCTTAAAGGGCTTTGCGCCTTAAGATATGGCCTCCGCGCCAGCGATAATCTCTGTCAGCTCCTGTGTAATAGAGCCCTGACGCGCTCTGTTATATTTCAATGTCAAATCACTAATCATTTCTTCTGCATTGCTTGTTGCGGAATCCATTGCCTGCATTCTGGCGCCATTTTCACTGGCTACAGCCTCCACCAGTGCGCCATAAAAAAGACTTGTCATATATTTAGGAATAATCAAATCCAATGCCTCTTCCTCATTTGGCTCATAATTCATCAACACATTGCTGTCTGCTTCTTTGATTTCTGCTTCATCAAATTCCACTGGAAGGAGCTTCATCAAAGTAGGCTCATGGCTGACCGTATTTTTGAAATGAGTATATGCAAGGTAAATTTCTCCGATTTCCCCTCTGGTAAAAGCGTCCAGAACTTCTTTGCAGATAGCAGAAGCATCCTCATATGTGGGGCCTTCGATTACATCCGAATAGTCCCCTTTCATCGCATAACCCTTCCGCTGCAAGGACTCCTTTGCTTTGCGTCCGATAATATAAATCTGAGCATCTTCCTTGGAAATTCCACTGTCGGTCACAAGCTTGACAATATTAGAATTATATCCGCCGGCAAGCCCACGGTTAGAAGCAATCGTAATAATTGCTTTCTTTTGGGAGCTTCCTGCTTTCAGATAAGGATGATTCATGCTTCCAGACCTTGCAAGCATTGAGGTTACTGTCTGATACATATAATTAAAATATGGATTGGACTGTTCCGCACGATTTTTCGCTTTTTGCAGTTTAACGGTAGAAACGAGCTTCATGGCTTTCGTGATTTGCTGCGTACTTTGTATGCTGCCTTTTCTTCTTTTGATGTCCCTCATGGACGCCATAAACATTCACCACCCGTCTTACTTAAATTGTGCCTTACATTCCTCAATTGCTTTTACAAGCTTAGTTTCCGTTTCTTCTTTGATTTCTTTATCGTTACGGATTGCTTCTGGTATTTCCGGATACTTGGTATCCACAAACTCAAACATCTCCTGTTCAAATCTTAAGATATCTTCTACTGGAACATCCAAAAGATATTTCTTAGTTGCCGCATAGATAATCATGACCTGATATTCCACCGGCATAGGCTGATACTGGGGCTGCTTTAACATCTCACGGATTCTTTCACCTTGCGCTAATTTCTCCGTGGTATCTGCATCCAATTCGGAACCAAACTGTGCAAATGCCGCCAACTCACGGTACTGTGCCAGCTCCACACGAATCGGAGCTGCAATTTTTTTCATAGCCTTAATCTGTGCGGAACCACCTACACGTGATACGGACAGACCAGCATTGATTGCGGGGCGGAAGCCAGCATTGAACATTTCTGTTTCCAGATAAATCTGACCATCTGTAATAGAAATTACATTGGTAGGAATATATGCAGAAACGTCTCCTGCCTGAGTTTCAATAATGGGCAGCGCTGTCAAAGAACCGCCGCCTAACTTCTCAGATAGCCTTGCAGCACGTTCCAGCAACCTGGAATGAAGATAGAATACGTCACCAGGATAAGCTTCACGTCCTGGCGGACGGCGAAGCAGCAAGGAAAGGGTACGGTATGCAGTCGCATGTTTACTCAAATCATCATAAACTACCAGCACATCCTCACCGTTTTCCATCCATTCTTCTCCGATGGCACATCCAGCGTAAGGAGCAATATACTGTAACGGCGCAAGCTCACTTGCGGTAGAAGCCACTACCGTAGTATAATCCATAGCGCCAAACTCTTCAAATGTCTTCACAATTGTTGCAACAGTAGAAGCCTTCTGACCGATGGCAACGTAAATACATTTTACGCCCTGTCCCTTCTGATTGATAATTGTATCCACCGCAATAGCAGTTTTACCTGTCTGACGGTCACCGATAATCAACTCACGCTGTCCTCTTCCGATGGGCACCATGGAGTCAATTGCCTTAATACCTGTCTGCAATGGAGTATCTACAGATTTTCTTGAGATAACACCGGATGCCACTCTTTCAATCTGTCTAAACTTTGTTGTTTCAATGGGGCCTTTTCCATCAATCGGCTGTCCCAGTGCATTCACAACACGTCCGGTCATGGCGTCGCCTACCGGAACCTCAACCACTCTTCCCGTAGTCTTAACGGTATCCCCTTCATTGATATTTTTCTGGTCGCCTAATAATACGGCTCCCACATTATCTTCTTCCAGGTTCAACACCATTCCATAGACTTCTCCGGGAAATTCCAATAATTCGCCCTGCATGGCCTTTTCCAAGCCGTGAATACGGGCAATACCGTCTGCCACCTGAATTACCGTACCAACATCCGATACTTCAAGCTGCGCCGCATACCGTTTCACCTGCTCTTTTATAACTGAACTTATTTCCTCCGGTTTTAAATTCATGGAGCGCATTCACCTACTTTCAACTGTATTTTTGATAATTCCCTGGTAAGGCTCTGCAATTTATTTTTCACACTGCTGTCAACCACCCTATCACCAATCCGAATTACCATGCCGCCGATTAAACTTTCATCCACATCATAATGCATCTCAAATTCTACATATCTGGTGGTTTCCTGTAGCTTATTTCTTATCTGCTCTTTCTGACTGTCTGTAAGCGGCATCGGTGCAGTCACATAAGCAGTGCCAATATTTTTATATTCCTTTACCTGGTCAATGAAATATGTGAATACAGATTCCATTTCACCATAGTGACCCTTAAACACAAGCATACGCATAATCCCTGTAATTTCATCACGGACTCTGCCTTTAAAAATTTGTTCCAGAATCTCTATTTTTTCTTCTTTTACGATTTTCGGGTGATTCATCAGTTTGGAAAGCTCGTTGTCTTTTTGAAGAATCTGCTGTATGCTTCTTGCTTCTTCCAACATTTCATCCACCTGACCAGATTCCACAGCAAGCTCAAACAGTGCATCCCCATAAGTTTTGGATACTAGCTTTGCCATGTACTTTCACCTATTTCCTTCAATGTTTCCTCCACCAGTGCGTCCTGAATGGATGTATCAATGGAGGCTGTTACTACCTTGCCTGCCATCATTGAGGCTATGGCTATCATTTCCTGTTTTGCCTCGTCCATAATACGTTTCTTCTCCAACAATGCTTCCTCGTTGGCACGTTTTATAATACGGGCAGCCTCTTCCTTCGCCTCATCAACAATCCTGTTTTCACTTTTCAGGGCTTTCTGGCGGGCCTCACTTAAGATTTCCTCAGCTTCTTTGTCGATTTCTTTGATTTTCGCATTATACTCTGCTTTCACAGCAGCAGCTTCTTCCCTGTCCTTTTTGGCAGTATCAATATCATTCTTAATGCGATCCTGTCTGTCCTTTAACATCTTCTTTGCTGGGTTAAACAGCAGGTAAGACATCAATGTAAACAGAAATAAAATGGCAAGAACCGAAAGAACCGTATCATGCAAAAGCTGCGGATTTAAGCCAAATAACTGTTCCAAGGCCGGTCCTCCTTTCATCTGATTTGTGCTGCTCTTTGCACATAAAGGTATGCCCTTACTTTAATGGCTGCACAAACATCAGAAGGATTGCTACCAGCAAACCATACAGACCCGTTGTTTCTGCTACCGCCTGGCCTAAAAGCATCGTAGAAGTAATGTCTGATTTTGCTCCTGGATTTCTTCCAACTGCGGACGCAGCATGACCTGCTGCAATACCCTGACCAATACCAGGTCCGATACCTGCGATAACCGCAAGACCTGCACCAATTGCTGAACAAGCTCTGATTAATTCTGCTCCTGTAATGTTATCCATAAGATTTTTCCTCCTTGAGTTTTTCTAGAAAATATAACTCTTAATTTTTATTGGCCGGAGTTGACTCCGGTTGTTACCTGATGTTTCATAGTCACAGTAGAGCCAAAGCTTCCACTGTAACGCCGCCTACTCTTCCTCTCCGATTGCATTGCTGATATAGGTCATCGTCAGCATACAGAACACATATGTCTGAATACACCCTGAAAATACATCAAAATATGCATGCAATGCACCTGGCCAGAAATAGGCGAATTTTGATAATAAGGCATAAATCAATGCCATAATGATGGTTCCTGACAATACGTTAGCAAACAAACGCAACGACAATGAAATCGGAACAGCGATTTCACTAATCAGGTTAATAGGGAACCAGATGGGCAGCCATGGTGGAAGCGGCGAACACATATCGGTCCATATGGCTTTGGGCGTCTGATATTTAAACTGATTAAAATGAATCAGAATAAAGCTCAGCAATGCCAGTGGCAATGTCACACCATAATCGGCTGTAGGCGGCCTTAATCCAAACAGGCCGGAAAGATTGGATATCAAAATAAAGATAAATATTGTACCCACGTAATTGACAAATTTGCTACCGCTTTTTCCCATAACGCCGCGAACCATACCATCCAATTTCTCCACGATAAGCTCCACCACATTCTGAAATCCTCTGGGAACCTCTGATGCATGCCTCATAGCACGATTCGCCGCAAGGGAAAATCCTATCAATACAATCATGACAATCAAAAGGCTTACATGGGTTGTAGTGATCCAGAATGTATGCCCAAATAGCTCGTAAGAAAACAGCCCGTGCACCATAATATCAATATCAGCGCCAGAAGACAGTAAAATTGAGCTCTGCACTCTCTCACCTCCTTATACATTTGCTTTTTAAAGATTATTTACAATATTTTCTAATCTATCACCTCTTTTAACTTTTTCTATGAAAATATTTTTCCTGAAAAGCTGCTAAAAATTTATGCGTCAGTGGTTGCAAATAGGCAGATATCTTTAAACCCATTACTCCCACAAACATAACAATTACATTGCCCAATTTAAAGTATCCTACAATTCCAAATGCCACCACAACTGCAAGATACCGCAAGGCTGCAAATAGAGATGCCCTTCTGGAAGACCTCCCTTGCGCCATCTCTTCTACTGTATCAAAAATAACGACTGCCATATTCACTGCCATTCCCATTGCAACAAAAATACCAGCCCAAAGACCTGTGGAATATCTTATCTTATCGTCTACAAACCATATGCCGGTTCCCTGAATCAGTATACCATACAATATAATCCCTGCCAGTAATTCTGGCAGAGCCTGATTAATCCTTCTTAACATAAGCTGTATCCTTTTCCTTATCACTTTGGCTCTGTCTGGATATGTCATAGTGCTTGTGAGAAATTTTATCTTCGTAATTCTGACTACCAGACACGGAAAGACGCCGGGAGGACGTATCTTCGGAATAAATTTTCTTCGCCATTATAAAAATATTGCGAAACCCTGCCAATGCACCAATGGCAAACAAAGGTATGGTAATCCAGTTTATGCCAAATTTATTCCCAATATAAACGCCTGCCATTACACACAAAAAAATAGGCACCAGCATGTTAATTCCAAACTGCGTAATTAAGGTCAAAGAACGATATACGCTTTTTTTGTATTTCACACGGCACCTCCATCGCCATACAATAATTTCCACCACATGAAATCATTATATCTATTTTCTATACAAATGTCTATTCCTTTCTTTTATTTTTGGGAAGTTATTTGCTCAAAAGGGGCTGTCCTTAACACGTATACTTCCTGGTAATCACTAACAAGTACACGATAAAGCCAACCCCTTCTCATTTCATTACAGAACCATCTTTACTTCTCTATTTGTATGGGTGTACTTATAATACCGTACTCCCGCCGCATCCAGCATACGCTTGGAGGCAATGACAGATGGTGTATCCTTGTATTTGTCGCTGTCATACACTACAGTCCGAATGCCTGACTGAATAATCGCCTTGGCACATTCATTGCAGGGAAACAGAGAAACATAAAGCTTCGCCCCCTCCAGGCTGCCTCCCCTGTAATTCAAAATGGCATTCAATTCACTATGAGTGGTATACAAATATTTGTTATCCAAAGGTTCCCCTTCCCGATTCCAAGGAAATTCATCATCCGAACATCCCATCGGGAAGCCATTGTAGCCCATGGACAAAATTTTGTTATCCGGGCTGACAATGCAGGCTCCCACCTGTGTTCCTGGATCCTTGGAGCGCATCGCGGAAAGCATCGCCACGCCCATAAAATATTCATCCCAGGTAAGATAATCCTGTCTTTTATTACTCATAATTATCACTCATTCCTCCCTATTTCGTGCCAAAAATCCGGTCCCCGGCGTCGCCAAGTCCTGGCACAATATAACCATGATCGTTTAATTGTTCATCCAAAGCTCCAATATAAACATCCACATCCGGGTGGGCGGCTTTCATGGCTTCCACGCCTTCCGGCGCTGCAATGATACAGAGGAAATGTATATTTTTGACTCCTTTATCTTTTAACATCTGAATGGCCGCTACTGCAGAACCGCCCGTTGCAAGCATGGGATCAACCACAAATACCTCCCGCTCGGAACAATCCTCTGGCAGCTTACAATAATATTCCACTGGTTCCAATGTCTCTGGATCTCGGTACAATCCAATATGTCCCACCTTTGCCGCTGGGATCATTGCCAGCATTCCATCCACCATTCCAAGACCTGCCCTAAGAATCGGAACTACTGCCAATTTCTTCCCTTTCAGCCCCTTAACGGTAGTGGTACAAATTGGCGTTTCAATCTGAATATCTTCCAATTCTAGGTTCCTAGTTGCTTCATAACACAACAACATAGCTATTTCTCCTACCATTCCCCGAAAATCCCTGGAGCCTGTATCACTTTTCCGTATCCATCCAATTTTGTGCTGAATCAGCGGATGATCCATAATCATTACTTTTGCCATATTATCCTTCTCCTTCGTTCATAAGATTAACCAGTTTTTTGATGGTTTTATTCAATGTCTCGTAACAAAGCCCGTAAGACTGAAGAGTTCCTCCGTAAGGATTTAAAATCTCCAGCTCATCACCTGTTAAATCTGTCAAAACCTCCACATCTGCATGCAGGCTTCCTTCGTACTCTTCTAGAATCTTTTGCTTTTGGGCTGCCTCCATGGGAATAATTAAATGTCCCTGCTGCAAATCCTCTTTTGTAAGCTGTCTGGACATTTGATTTTGTGTATTAATTCCATTGCTGATTAACACAGCCTCCGTCTTCTGATTCAACGGCTCTGGGAAAAGCACCACAAGTCCCCTGCTCTCTATCTCCACGGGATATTTTATGATATATTCCTTCATGATAGCCTCTGCCATAGGTGCACGAGCCGTACCGCTGTCGCATACAAAAATAATTTTACTGTATCTTTTCATATCCGTTACCATCCTATTTACACTTCTATCACCTGATGTCCCGCTGCTTTGAGCATACGGTTCCTAATTGCCTGTCCAATTCCAGATACGGAAAAACTTTCAGAATATATCATTTCCACATCTAATTGATCGAATTCACGGAGAATACCATACAAATGTCGGGCAATCGAGGCGGCATCTGTTCTCGTTCCGATGCTTTTCACCAACCCATATTGGTATCCGCTCTTGGTTTCTTCTGTTCCAATAATTCCTACAGTCTTTCCTTCTTTTGCTGCTTTCTTTGCCAGTTCATTGATTTTCTCCTGTACCCGTTCCCTGGAGCCTGATACCAGAATCAGGTCTGCTTTCGGTGCATAATGCCGATATTTCATCCCTGGCGCCTTGGGATGCACCTTGGCATCCTCTGTGATAAGTCCAGGATCTATTCTGACCTCCCCGATTACCTCCTGTATCATCTCCGCTGTGATATATCCTGGTCTTAAAATCATAGGAATTGCTTCTGAAAAATCCACAATGGTAGACTCAATGCCGATTCCAACTGTCCCGCCATCCAGTATCATGGGAATCCTTCCCTTCATGTCCTCTGTTACGTGTTCCGCCTGAGTGGGACTTGGCTTCCCAGAAGTATTTGCACTGGGTGCAGCAATAAATCCGCCCCCAAGCTCAATCAAAAGTAAGGCTGCAGGATGGTTGGGCATACGCACTGCCACCGTGTTAAGTCCTCCTGTAGTTTCCAGAGGAACGATCTCGCTTTTTTCAAAAATCATAGTCAATGGTCCGGGCCAAAATTTTTCTGCCAGCTTTCTTGCCTGTTCTGGTACGTTTTTCGCTATTTTATCTAAATCCTTCCTATGGGAAATATGTATAATCAGGGGATTATCTGATGGCCGTCCTTTGGCCTCGTAAATCTTCCCCGAAGCCTGAGGATTCAGGGCATCCGCCCCCAATCCATATACTGTCTCTGTGGGAAATGCCACCAGGCCCCCTTGTTGGATAATCTGCCCTGCTGCATAAATCTTTTCTCTGATCGTTTCTTCGCTTTGGTTTTCTTCTGTAATATTTACAATTGCTGTCTCCATGGTATCCCCTGCTTTTCATTTCCTTTTATGTTCTCTTTGCGCATATTATCCCATACTCACGCAAAGTTGGCAACTACTATCTATCGCATGTCCATACCTATTATAAAAGTCGAGGATTCTCATAATTAAAGCTTCTCATCGATCGGCCTTTATTAGTACCTTGCTCCCCCGAAATGCAAACCCATAGCGCCGGATTCTCTCTCTAGGAATCCCCCGTCCAATCAACTGCGCCGCATAAGCCTTTTTTTCAATCTGCAAAAGAACTTCTGCCGCCGTATCCTGCAATGACTTTTCTTCCTCACCGTCAAACACTTTGAATTCCAGCAAAATGGCGTCATTCTCCTGCCAATTCCTTGGTTCCAGCATTACATCATATCTGCCGTAACCGCTTTCCCTGTTGGAAGTAATCATATAGCGGTTGCGCAAATCTACCAGCAGCCACAAAACAAATCCATGGTAAAACCGTTCTGGGGTTCTATGAGAGGGCTTTATTCCTGTATCAAAGCTGCTGAACATTTCCAAGCTAATCTCATTCATATAACAATTCATCGCTTTTAAATCACCATATAGCATAGCCTTAATAAAATCATTATAATCTGCATCCACCCTTTGAAACCATCCACGCACCATATTGTGGAACATTCGCTCTACTTCATAATTGGTAAGCGCCAATTCATATTGAGCCTCTTCTCCATACTCCAGCCATTTTTCTTCTTCCTGATGCAATACTTTTAGATAACCGCCAGCCAAAAGCAAGCTCCAAACTGCTGCTTCGTTTTCATCTAACTGACTATATACAATTTCCTCATCCACAGGCGTTCGAATGCTTTTTCCCTGCAAAAGCAGCTCAAATTTTTCTTTCATACGACGGTTTCCCTCTCGCAACAGCTTACTCACCAAACTGTTGGAGCTTGTATTCGCCCAATATGCATGATATTTGCCAGTATCCAGAAAATTTAAAATAGACCATGGATTATAAATATCTGAATATTCTCCAAAAATAAACCCATCATACCACTGTTTCACCTTGTTTTTTTCCGTCTCCATCCGGCACTCATCCAATGCCGCAAAAACCTCTTCCTCCGTAAATCCAAAAGAAACCGCATATTCATTCGAAGTGGCGGTAACCACTTTTAAATTGTTAAGATCCGAAAAAATAGACTCCTTACTAATGCGGGTAATCCCAGTCATAATGGCACGCTCCAACCATGGATTTGTCTTAAACATTGCATGAAACATGCTCCTGGTAAAGGACGCCAGTTCTTCCCAATAGCCGCCTACATAAGCTTCCTGCATTGGAGTATCATACTCATCCAGAAGAATAATGACCTTTCTACCATAATAAAGATATAAATACTTTGACAAATAATGCATAGCCATTGCCGCATCCACATCATCCATATCCGCTTTCATCCTGCCGAAAAATGCCCGGTCCTCTTCTTCTAAGAAATCACATTTCAAAAGAAAGGCATACTTCACATACAATTGTGCAATCATTTGGCATATCTTTTTTCTGGCATTGGCATAATTAATCTCTTTTACATTGGCAAAAGACAGACTGAGAACGGGATAGGAGCCCTGCAGTTTCCGATAATATTCATTCTTCCAGATAGAAAGCCCTTCAAACAACTCACCTCTGTTTTCATACTCCACGGAAAAAAATTGTTCCACCATACTCATATTCAGAGTTTTCCCAAAGCGGCGTGGACGTGTGATCAGTGTTACATCATCTTTCCCTTCCCACCATTCCCGAATAAAATCTGTCTTATCCACATAAAAGCATTTGTTTGTAATGATTTTTTCAAAATCCTGTACCCCGATCGCTACCGTTCTTGCCATAACTACTGCCTCCAAAAACCAGTAATATCAGAAAAATCAATATACAAATCCTCAGAGATATTGACCTTGATTGTGGAATCGAAAGAATATTGCACATTCAATATGCTTCCTTCAAAATAATTAACGGTTACTATCTTACGACGTGAATCCACAATCCAGTATTCGCGAACCCCAGCGTTTTTATAATAATAGAGTTTGCGGATATAATCATCTGCTGGATTACCTGGGGAAACAATCTCAATAATAAAATCGGGCGCGCCATTGCAGCGTTTTCCATCCAGCTTGTTTGTATCACATACAACCATAAGGTCAGGCTGAACAATCGTAAGAGGTTTGTCAGAAAGCTTCACATCAAAGGGAGCCGGAAACACCTGGCAGTTTCCTCCATTTTTCTTAAGATAGGTGCGAATGAAAACAAGCAGCTCCGTGAGAATTGTCTGATGTTCCTGCGATGGACTGGCCATATCATAAATTGCTCCATCAAATATTTCCACCCTGTATTCTTCTGGAAGAGCCTCATACTGCTCTAGTGTAATGATTTCGGGCTGGGTCTGTAATACCGCCATAGCATTCACTTCCTTCCTGGTTTTTCCATATAAGCAATTGCCTACTTCTTCTATGGTTCTATTATACACAGCTTATGGCAGATTACAACATTCACCCGCTTCCTATCCAGACTTACTGTTTTATACTTCGCACAGATTTCCATTCCACATCCACGCTCTTTCCAATGCTGTGGTAATACGCAAGAAATAGGAAGATGATTGCAATTCCAATCCGCCTTCGAATGCCTCCTCCCTGCTTCGCCCATGTAATCAGCCGATAGACAATCTCTTCTTTTTCCTGTTCCGTAATCCCGTTCTCGCCTTCAAAATACAACAGCAAATAACCAAAGCCTGCTATCATTGCCGCCGTAGCGTAAATCTGTACATGGACGCTGTCTCCAGTCTTTGGCTCCCCTCCTGTGGGGCGCGCCGGCCCTTGGGGTTGTTCTGGATTGGGATTCTTTGGAACTTCCAGGGGCACATCTTTTTTCCCATTAATGTTTACCTCAATCTGAGCTGTGCTTTCATTTCCCGCATGGTCCTGTGCCTCTACCCGAAGGGTGTGTTTCCCCTCCCCGGATATTTTTACCGTAAACTCATAAGTTTCTACAAAATCCTCTGCAAAATCTTCTTTCGGCAAGGCTTTCTCCTTCTCTTTATCCACCTGGTAGCGGATGCCGGAAATTCCTCCCGTTACATGATTTTTTATGTCATCCTTTACCCGCACCTTTACCTTTAGGGGCTTTCCCCCTGTGGTTTCCTTCGTATTGGAAAAATGGATTTCTGGCGCGTTGTCTTCTACAATAATACCGCCGCCTGCCGCCGTAAGGATTTTTTGGGGTGAAACGTTGCCTGCATGATCCGTACAGGTTAAGTAGACCTTCCCCTTAAATTCCTCTTCAATTGCAATTCGGACTTCATAGCTTCCCTCTTCCGCCTTCGCCTGCAGGCCGCGAATGAAAAGACCGCCGCTTCCATACGAAGTCATGGCGTCTGCAAGAGGATGGGCTTTTACAATCTGCGCTGTCCCATCCTTTTCTGTCCCGTCTTCCGCCACCAAAAGATATTCTGCCCTGGCAAGGCCGCTTCCCTCTTCCGTTACCGGAACAGTGACGTCCATGCTTTCCTTCTGAATGAGCCAGTCTAAGAACCTGCCGCTGCCTGTGCTAAATGACGCTTCTCCCATTTCAGGGGCCAGTTCGTCCGCCCATTTTGCGTAGAGAGTGGTATGTAAGGTTTCCGTATTATATTCCACCGGACGCTCAAAGTCCCATAATTCTTCCTCCACGCCGGAATTGCCAATCTGCCAGCCTTTGAAGTTATAACCTTTCTTTGCGGGCTCTGGCGCTTTTTCCAGCAAGCCCCCATAAGGGATGTTCTGTGTGTCTGGCGTAGTCCCATAGCCTCCGTTCAGGTTGAACTCCACTTCATAAATAATTCTGTCATAGTATAGCTTTAATACCAGGCTTCCATCCTGTTCTATGGTTCCCTCCGGCTTACCCAAAGGATGGGAAAGGTTTACTGTAAATCCGGTATAATCAATCTGCGGCGCCTTTGCTTCCGTTCCTACTTCTCCTGTCAAACCCTTGGTGTCGCCGTCCATTCTGGTGTATGCATCCCCAGTCAGATTCTGGCAGTAGTATTCTACCTGGTAGGATGCCGTCTTTGGAGCCTCTGGAATCTCTGGCTCCTCTGGAACTCCTGGTTCTTCTGGAATCTCTGGTTCTTCTGGACCCTCTGGCTCTTCTGGACCCTCTGGTTCTTTTTCCCAGACTGCATAGAGAACGGCATCCGCATCCAGGCTGTGGCTGATTCCCGGCTGCAGCGTTTCTCCGCTTCCGTCCGCCCTGGTGTTCCAGCCCTGGAATGCATAGCCCTCACGGAAGGCTCCGGCTCCAATGGTGAATTGTGGCAGATCATAGGAAATCTCCTCATGCACATTGGCATAGCAAATCTTTGTCTCATCCTCTGGCCCAGACTCCCCTCCATTGGCGTCATAGGAAAGGGTGATATCCTTTTGGTAGATTCCATAGTATTCTGTGAATAATTCTGTCAGCGTGCATTCTTCCTGCTCCAAAAGACTGGTTGCAAACCCTGTTTTACTTGTGCTCCAGCCTACTGGATTCCACCCGGGAAAACTCTGTAAGGATGGCGCGATGACGGCGCCTTCTGTTTCTTTCTGGTCCACCGTTATGGATTTTGACACTTTCTGCACGGGTTCCCCGGAATAGAAGTCAGCAAGAAACGTTTTCTTCCCTTTCTCTTGAAAAACAGCAAAAAGCGCCGTATCTTCTATTATTTTTAATTTAGACCCCGGCTGATAGAATGCTCCCTGGCCATCCGCCTGCGTATTCCAGCCAACAAAATCAAATCCGTCCTTGGTAGGAGCAGGCCCGATGGTAAACTCCCCTTCCTGATAAGTGATTTTATCATGTACATTGGCATAACAGGTCTTTTCCTCACTTTCTGGAATCCCCTCTGCCCCTTGCCCTTCATATGACAGGGCAGCCTGCTTCTGATAAACGCCATAATAATCTGTCTCGGCTTTTACCAAGGTAATCTCTTCTTCCGGTTTCACCTTCCCGTCATATCCAGAAATGTTCTCCTTCTCCCAGCCAACCGGTTCCCAGCCTTCCATTTCCAGCAAAGAAGGAGCGGATACCGTTCCGCTGACAGCATCCTCGTTTACTTCTATGTACGCAGCCTGCTTTTCACATGAACTGCCAGAATAAAAGTTAGCGTTTAATCTTTTTTTCTTCTCCTGAAAAATGGCATATAACTCCACGTCTCCTTGAATTTCCAGTTCAGACCCTGGCTGATAAGCTGTTCCGCTTCTATCTTGCGCCGTGTTCCATTCCACAAAGGTAAAGCCTTGCCGATTCAAACTCTCTGCAGATTTTACAGTTGCTTTCTCTCCGAGCAAATATCCTGTCTCATCTGTTACTTCCCCTTCTGCGCCATTGCTGTGATAAGTGATAAAGTATTGCTGCTCAGGGTCTATATGGCTTAACTTGATCTGGTTATTGTCAGTGTCTAGCACCTTATACCATGTCTCTCCAGAATCGCCCACATCTACAAACTTAATCTTTTTCATATCCCTTTCTTGCTGCAACTGATATCTATTCACTCCCTCGGCAAGCACATATCCTTCGATTGCATTCACATAAACAGTTACTGGATAGCTTAAAGTATTACTGATTTCTATCTTTCGTGGTATTCCATTCTGGGAATCAAGATAAATGCCGTCCACACCTGAATTTGTCCCTTCTCCACAAATTTCCACATTGTCAGAAATTTCAAAATGAGTTCTATCTCTTGAAGAAAGCCAGGCACCACCGCTGCCTGCATATTTCTTCCAACTAGATGAGTTTCCCTGAAACCTTCCCCCATATAGATATATTTCTGATACACTGGCTTGATAAATAGCTCCCCCTTTTCCTACTGTAGTATTTCCAATAAAATCACCTCCATAAATATATACTTTTGAACCAAAACATATAAGAAATCCTCCACCACACTCTTGAAGTTCTGTTTGTGATGTCGTAGTTCTATTATTTGTGTAGGTTCCCCCATTTATGGTTAAATTACCATCATAGCTATAAACTGCTCCTCCATACGTATCTGCAGAACAATTTTCAATCACACAATCATTAAAAGTTACTGTTGCGTTCCTGCTTATGCAAACTGCTCCTCCTCCATCAGTCTTTTTATGACAATCCTCAATCCTACAGCTATCCAAAGTAAGCTTACTCGACTCAACATCAATCATCGGATATAGAGATAGAATACCCTTTCCATCAAATGTAATATCCTTTACGGTCAAAGTTGCTCCTCCAAACGCCCTAATGTGTGCATCGGAACTTCCTCTTACAATCGTCCCACCGCCTCGAATTGTAACCCACCCCCAAGTAGACAGCCTACTATTAATTGTCAATGTAACACCTTCATTAATTACAAGTTCTCCAGAAGACAAAGTCTTGTTTTCATCCCAGGTTGTATCTGCACTAATCACCTGGCTTCCACGGGCAGACGGCGCAAAATACTCTATACTTTCTACTCCGCTATCAGCTTCCTTTTTCCCTACTTCTTCCGAATCCAGTTTCCGTCTCTCTTTCCCCTCTTCTGTTGCTTCCCTATCTCCTACTTCCACCTGAATTTCAGGCAGTTCCACCCCATCTGCCAGCATATATTCTTCCGGCAAAACAGGCAGAAAATCATAAACCCCTTCGGTCTCGCTGTCATAGGTTGGAGCGCTCATCCATGTGATATTTTCAATTACAACTGTTTCTTCAAAATTCCTCTCCGTACTCCCATCTTCTGGCACGATTTCTGGAAATTCCACTCTGTCCACTCCCGAATCTGTCGGAGATTCAAATTGTTCCGCTGCATCCATTCTGGAACCATCCGCCGGATACTCTTCCACTTCCTCCAGACGGTTTTCTTGTGGCGCTTCCCCCTGACTGGAAGAGTCTTGATGTTCCTCATGTAAAACTGCTTCCTGTCCATCCGTTCCTTTTACTCTGGAACTATGTTCAAGCTGGGACATAGTTTCTATATTCTCTATACCCATGGTACTTTCATTTCCCAAAGAAATGCACACTGCCGTCAAGGTATCTGGGAGATTCAGCTTTCTTTCAGACGTCCCCACTTCCACGGTCTGATATCTTACTTCCGCTGGCAAATCAGAAAAGGACAGAATCTTCTGCCTTGGCCCTTCCGCCTGAACTTCACCCCCGTAAAACTCTGTCGGCAATGACACCAGCAGCAGACAGACGCAGAGCAAAACCGACAATAATTTCTGACGGACGGGATGTCGTTTTTGCTGCAGTTTTTTCTCCAAAGAACTCTCTTTTCCTGTTTTCATCTCATCACACACTCCTTGTTCAAACTCACACTCCTATGTGGTATGGCTTTGACTAGTATAATTCACTTTCTCACGAAATCACTAATTTAACTATAGCAGACGATAGTAAAAATTGCCATAAAAAATAGAATTTATTTCTGATTTTTCGCTGTTTTGCAAGGACGGAACTCCATAATAGAAGACCACCCTAACATAAAAACACTATTTATCTTATTATTTCTCTATGAAAATTAACGCCTCTCTTTGTTGTTGTCAGAATAAGCAATCAATGTTATCATAAAAAGTGAAGAAAAGGCAAGTTGAGCATGATGGGAATGTCCATAACCATGCTGGCTGCATATTACAGTAAAGGATGCCGTTCTGAGAAACTATTTGCAGACCTTAAAATATTACTCCGGCGCATTTTTAAAGCTGGCATATATCACCGGAATTTTACCCATAAAAAAATATGGCACTCAATCCGCATTGAATAATTTCAGAGAGCATACTATGGTAAGTCCCGGCCATATGGCAGAATATATAGGTTTTACAGAACTAGAAGTAAAGACTCTCTGCAAAAAATGATAAATGGAATGATGTGATAAAAGCAATCCAAGCATCAGAATTACTTCTTAAGGCTACCTTGTCCATGGATGAAAGGGCTGTAGAACAGATGATAGAAGAAATTCACATGCAAAATTCCTCTAGTCTTTTATATAATAATGATAATAGGAGAAACTTATGAAAATCACTTGTGTCCAAGCTGTTTTTTTCAGCCCAACCGGAACTACCAAATACATTGTCACTGAAATTGCCAGACAGATTGCTGAAAAATTAAACCTTCCCTTTACCGAACATAACGTTACCCTTCCAAAGATGCGCCAGAAAACCTTGGTATTCGGAAAAGACCAGTTAGTAATTGTTGGAATTCCAGTTTACGCTGGAAGGGCGCCTAATAAGATACTTCCCTTTTTTCAGGAACAGCTAAAAGGCAATGACGCCCTGGCCATTCCTATTGTTACCTTCGGCAACCGAAGCTATGACAATGCCCTGATTGAACTTCGCAATGAATTGGAACACAACAACTTCCACACCATTGCCGCTGCAGCATTTGCCACACAGCATGCTTTTTCCGAAAAACTCGCCCATGGCCGCCCGGATTCAGAAGATATCAGACAAATGACAGCATTTGCAGAGCAGGTTGCCAGCAAGTCAGAACAAATAGCAGACCTTCCCACACAAATACTGGTACGAGGAGAAGAACCTATCCCTGCATATTACACACCCCTTGACATGGATGGAAAACCTGCTGTTTTCCTGAAAGCAAAACCCAAAACAATGGATACCTGCACAGACTGTGGGATTTGCGCCAACGTATGCCCCATGGGTTCCATTGATGCCAAACAGTCCCAGGAAGTATCTGGCATCTGCATCAAATGCCAGGCTTGTGTCAAATACTGTCCAGAACATGCCAAATATTTTGATGACCCTGCCTTCTTATCCCATGTAAAAATGTTGGAGCATCATTATACCCGACGGGCTGAAAACGAACTTTTCTTAAATTAGAATTCAAAAAGAAACTGCTTTATTTTCATGATACATACAAAAGTGACCTGCCATTTCTTCAATATCTTTGGCAGGCAGACAGTCCCCATGGCTGTTTCAAATATATTAATTTGCTCCAGATGTATCTGCGCCTCGCCCCAAGTATCCCAGAATCCCATCTCTCACCGCTTCTGCCACCTTCTTCTGGTACTCCTCCGTTGTCAAAAGCTCTGCTTCCTTGGAATTGCTCAAGAATCCACATTCTACAATCACAGTTGGAGTTGGGGTCTTTTTTAGAAGAAAATAACTTTCATTCGCCTTTGCCTGCCTGTGGTTTTGAGGGTCTAACTGCTCCACCAGAGTTTTCTGCAAAGTCTCCGCCAATTTTTTTCCTTCCGCAGACTGCCCATAATAAAAGACCTGGGCCCCTTTCACCGATTCTTCTGGATAACTGTTCTGATGAATACTTACCGTAAATACTGGCTTAGTTTTGGTTATGATTTCACAGCGTTTGCGCATATCCTCTACCTTTTTATTCTTAGAAGACTGCTGGTAAAGTCCTCCCTCGTCCGTCCGCGTCATAACAATTTTTATGTTTTCTTTTTCCAAAAGCCTTTGCAGTTCTTTTGCAATTTTCAGGTTGATATCCTTTTCCTTTGCTTTGTTAATGCCAATTTTCCCAGGATCATCCCCACCATGGCCTGCATCAATCACAATGCATACCTCTCCTGTCCGTGCCTTCATGCTTTCTACCATGTGAGCGCCTTCCCTTGCAAAAAAATAGGCGCCAATCAATAGCGCCAATGCCATAATCACTTCAATCCGTTTTTTCATGAACATCCGCCTGATTTTCTTTACAAATAAAATATGACGAAATAGAAAACAATAGAACAAGATTATCCTAATAACTAAAAAACGGACCATTCAAGTTTTTTCTGAACAGTCCGTCTCTTCTTCGGTTTTTCATTAATATCTCTATTCTTTTCATCTCATAAAGCGCCTAATTCTTACAGCATTTTCATCGAACGCAGAACTTCCACGCTAGGCATCTTTCCAGAAATCACATATAATCCTAACACAAAAGTTTTGTGGTTTTCCATAAAGTAATTTGCAATCCTGTCTTTCAATGTACTTGTTGTTTTCTCACTTGCTGCTGCATTGCTTTTTAATGTCATTGTACTCATAACGTTACCTCCAAATGATTTTTCTATTTCTCGGCTACGTATATTATCATACACCTTTCCCACTCCTGCAAAAAGGTGTTTTCTTGACAAGATTTAAGGCAATATTGATATTATATTCCTTTCCATTGCCTCTGAGACAACACATTTCATTTTCAATTTTTGATTTGTTTTTATCTGTTTTTATGCTATACTAAGGTAAAATTGACACAACACATAAGGAGAGACGTCCATGGAGCAACCGTATTACAAAAAAATATTTGAATCCAGCCCCCTTGGGATTTTCCTATCTTTTCACACAACCCCTGGCGGTTACCACCCAGCCCATTGGCACGAAGAAATGGAATTATTATATCCGCTAAATGGAGAAGCAGACATTACCATCGAAAACAAAACCTACCAACTACCGAAAAAAAACGTCATGGCCATAGAATGCTGTAAAGTTCACAGCACCTTTGCCCATGACGATTCTTCCATGTATCTGCGCATCCATATCTCAAAGGAGCATCTGCAAAACTATATACCGGAAATTGCCAACTGCCAAATTCAATGTATTCCAGAACTCATCAGCCAGGAGCAGTTTCCAGAATATTATAAAATCTGCTCCCTCCTTGCAGAGCTGACCCGACTGTATATGTATGACGCTTTGGCCTTTCGTTTAGAAGCGGAAGGCTTGATTTTGCAAGTCCTTGCACGTCTGCTTCGGTTTTTTTCCTCCAAGGATATCCCAAGCCCATTCTCCTCAGACCCTCTATCCGTGGAACGTATCCGCTCTGTCATCCGTTACGTGGAAGAGCATTTCCAGGAAAATATCTCTTTGCAGGATGCAGCTTCCTTTCTTGGCGTCAGCCGGGAGCATTTCTGCCGGATCTTCAAAAAGAATACAGGCACTTCCTTTTTGCATTATTTAGATGAAGTACGCCTATCAAAAATTTACAGTGACCTGCAGGCTACCAGCCTTCCTGTGGCAGAGATTATGGAGAAAAATGGTTTCACCAACCAAAAACGCTTTCATCAGTCCTTTAAGAAAATGTATGGCTGTACCCCCTCCTCCATACGAAAACCGCCTGGATAATTGTGAGAATCTTCTTCACATTCTCACACCGCTCAATTACAAACGTGAAAACCTTCTTCTATTTTTATCTCACAGATACCTTTTTACTCTTTTCACTATACTGAGTCTTATATCCAGACTTAGATACTGCAGCCTGAACCCGATATTGCTGGTTTCTATCACTCCGTTTCAATCCAGTAATCTTGCAGGTAATCCTGCCGTTTCTTGCTTTTGTAATTTTTCTAAGATACAGCCATTTCCTCTTCTTCGTATCATACCTATATAATTTCTTGGAAGTGGCCTTATAGGTAGCCACCTGTTTGCTGGAACCCTTTTTATATTTGTAAATACGGTAAAAGCTTGCATTTTTTATCGGCTTAAAGCTAATCTGAACAGAAGTACTTGATAAGCGTCTTACCGATAGACTGGTAGGAGTTTTCGGCTTAACAATAATCTTAGCTTCTTTAGAACTAGAACCATAAGAAACCTTTCCTTTCGTCTTTTTATATGCTCTTACCTTATATCGATATGTTTTCCCTGAAGTTTTCTTCTTATCTGTGTAAGAATTTTTGGAAACATTGGCAACCGCTACAAATTTTTTCAACGACACATTATACCGAAGTATCTGATAACCATCTGCTTTGGAAACCTTATTCCATTTCAGAACCACCCTATCTGTCTTTTCTGAAGAAGCCTTAAGTCCCGATACCTTGCCAGGCTTTGTATTGGATTGTCCCGACGTATTCGGTTTATCTTCTATCTCCTGTGCTGTTGTCACCTTTACATTACAGATGCTGCTCTTCGCGTCAACACCAGCAACACCGGACACCGTTGTAACCACCAGCATATATTTCCCAGCATCCTCCTTTGATGCAGACAAAACGGTAAGCTTTTCACTAGTTTTCCCTTTTAATGCCACACCATCCTTATACCACTGATAAGAATGAAGTCCATTTTGCGGTGTTGTTATAGTTGGAGCTATCTCAAAGCCTTCTTTTTCCTTTACCGTTATGGTATCCTTCTGAAGGGTAATCTGGGCTGGAATCGGAACAGGACAAACTAAAGTCTCACCTCTTGCCACTTCTTTTTGTTTCACTGTTTCAGTTACAAACTGAGCTTCAATAATATCTCCGTCCGCCAAATCCTTACCATCCGCTGTCACTGTCATAACCTTGCTATTGGTGATATCCTGATATTTTCCTCCCACCACTACAGCATCTATCACATAACCCTCTTCCGCCTGAATGGTAAGCTCCTTCTTCTCCCCTTCTGCCAACGTAAAAATGCTCTCTGCTCCGGTGATTTTGCCGCCCTGTGTGGTGGACAAAAGAATAGACTTGGAAGTTTTCACATTGGTACCATCATCAGCCGCCGCTACAACTGCAAAGGGACTAAAGGATTTACACTGAATCACCAGTCCATACCGTGTGACAATACATGGTATTTCCTCCAGACCAATAATTTCCCCATATTTATCTCGTAAAAAATGATAAGCTTTAAAAGTAACGCCCTCATCGTCTGGCCCATACCCATATGGGAACCCCACCGATATTCTGACGGAGGTTCCCACAGACAGAATATTCTGGTTACAAGTCAGCAGGCTGATATTATATGTTTCACTTTTCAGCGCTTTTTCCCCCAACTGACCATTCAGCATACCATTCATGGTATCTGTCTGTTCATGGGTAGGAGAGCTTGCCACCAGGGTAAGACCTGACATCATGGCAAGAGTTACATCATTTCCATCCTCTGTCTTCCATTCCTGAAAATCCTTTGACGCCAGATCTGAATTCTCCAAAAGCTGGGGTCTTCCAAACAGATTGAAATAATATCCTCTGGAACGGTAAGCACAGCTTGACTTTTTATTCGCAGCCGTGTAGCTAAAACTTTTCGGCACCTTCTCACTGTCTATTCCAACAAGGCCTGTAACTTGAAAAACATAATTTATGGAATCATCCAGCCACATCTGACTTGGGGTAAAGTCAAAGGTAACTGTACGGTCTCCATCCCAGGCAAAATTTTCCACCTTGCAATTCTCAAGACCGGTGGTATTTTTTTCCAGGATCGATGTATCTATTCCTGCTCCTGTGGCCCCTTCTTCAAGCTTCAGCTTTTCATCATAAAGGATGGTCATATGATGTGTCTTTCCAATTTCAATCCTTGCAGTAACAGACGGCGTCGCCTTTGACACATAAGGCGGGGCGATATAGGTTCCACTTGGATTATAAAGCACCTCTGTTTGTGCATCAAACAACAGGGTATCTCCATGAAAAGCTAAATTCTCCGGACTTCCACCTGTATTTCCATTATAATTTCCCGGCGCTTCACTGGTTACTGCAAACTCCACATAATCCGCATTCCCAATGGTTAAAATAACCTCTGTCTTCGTGTCATTCATCGCATACTCATCAGGAAGCAAATACGCCCATGGGTCATATTCCCAGCGATTGGTGTTTGGGTAAAATTTTGTTGCGCGCATCAGCATATACTTGCCATTTTTCATGGACTCATTCGCACCCATTCCGTTATAGCTGACCCTGTATACCCCAGCCTGAATTTCTCCGTCTATGCCATCGCTGTTATATAAAACCTTAAGTCCATTTGTATTTGCAACTTCCTGATACAAATGACCCTGCCCTGCCACCGCTGGATAGGTAAATTCAAAATTCGCTTCTGACATCACGCCATCTGGCACATGTCTTCTGCTCATCACATCATCTCCAGCCAGCAGATAGTCCGAGCGTTCAAATCCATCTTTCCCTCCTTCACCTGGAAGCTGGGAAATAGGATCATCCAAAGTGGCATCTACCCCATACCACTGGTTATCGATCTGGACATTATTCCACATATGTGGTTCTACCTTGTCTGTGGTAACCTGAACTCCTCCCTGTACAAGAATACATGGAATGCCCAGCTTGTCCAATGCTGCTTTCACAGCCCGTGCATATCCCTCACACAGGCTCTCTCCCTTTACCAGAGCTCCATATGCCGTCCTGATATGACCGACGTTTTCTGGCTGACAGGTATCCTCCAGCCGATACGATGTATTCCATATAATCTCATCATGAACGTATTTTACCTTTTGTCCTGCAAGACTTTTGCCTTCCTCCGCAACAAGGCTATTAGCGCCTGCCACAATGCCATTTATTCTAGCTTCAAATTCAGTAAGAGCCTCTTCCACCTGCGCCTGACTGGTAAATCCCTGAACAAAATAATTATCACTTCTTCCTGGCCCTAGATACGCACGGTATTCCGCTCCTTTCCTTGTCACCCGCAAGGTAAGGTATGAAAAATCCACATAAAAAATTTCTGGATAATCTGCATAAAAAGCATCCCTTGCCGCCCCCATATAGGACAACAAGGTCATATTACCGTTGGCATAACCGTCAAGCTGCTCCTGGGTCAGATGACCGTTTCCCACAAGATCATAATCTGCCGTCCCAGTTTTTAGAATTCCCTGGGCATACATATTGTACATTGCGTCATAGAACCCTTTCGCCTCTTGTGGAAGCTGTGCATAATAATATCTTTCCTGCCCTCCTGCTACTCTCCCATTACTGTTCTCCAGACTGGATGCGTATACTTTGCCGCCAGAAAAATCCAGCAGAAATAGCATTGAAAAAAATAATACCAGCAGGAAACTAACTGACCGTTTCTGTTGCATAATTTCTTCCTTTCTTTCCATATATTATCATTCATGCTCTAATGTTCAAGATAACATGTCTGAATCCAATACGTCAAGAAATAAAAAATTATTTTTATCACAATTTTTTTGTTCCTCCACCCCTAGAGCATGGAAACAAAAGCCGCTCCTTTTTATCCCCAGATATCATACTTATTTCCAATCTCTGCATAACTATTTCCACTGGAATTATATTTACTAGAATAACTTAAAGCATTTGCTCCAGCATGATCTGCAATCCGTTCTCCCAAAAAAGCAACTTTTTCTGAAAAAGTTCCAGAAGGGCCAAAAAGCTTCTCCAAGCTATCTGCATCCATTTCCCTTAATTTATCCTTATCAACACGCAAGGTCCCATCCTTTCCTATCGTAATTCCAGCAGCCTTTAACGCTTCACTGTTTTTTCCTGCTGCATCCTGAAGCATTTGACGGTAATAATCATCCAAGGCAGAAGAATTCGATTTTAATCTTTGTAATGTATCATTGTAACCCGCCAGCAGCTTTTCCACCTGATGATACAATTCCTCATTATCTCCGCTTTCCTTTGCTTTGGCAAAGATAGAATCCTCACCTTCCGCCAGAAATGCCTGTGCATCCTTCACCAATTCCTCCGCCGTCTTTTCCAGCTTTTCATAACTGGTTTTTTTCACGGAATTTGCACCATTTTCTACGCCAAACATATCTTCCAGACTGTTTGTATTATTTTTGTTCAAATAATCCACAAGGGATAGATTCACAGGCACTCCGGCCCTTCTTGCTGTTGCATTCATCACCTGATCTGTAATTCTCATAACGATACCTCCTGTTGTAACATTACTGTAACTTGAAATACATTTTCTTTGATTTTAATATCCATCACTCCAAGATAACGTTCCGCTATCTCTTTCACATTTTTTAAACCTATCCCATGCTCCATGCAGGCCAATGACTCCCTTTGCTTTCTGGTCATTGGAATGGAGGTTCCTTTCTCCCACTCGATTACCCCGTCAAAGCTATTCTCCACCTCCAGCAACAGAAAATGATCCTTTCTTTTTAGGACAAGGCGGATATACCGCTGACTTTCCTCTATCTTTTCACAGGCTTCTATGGCATTGTCCAACAGATTATTCAACAATATGCCCATATCAAATACAGAAATAACATCCTCTGGCTCATAACAGAATTGTACCTGAAAATCAATTCCAAGGGCCTTCCCCTTCCGGTATTTGTCATTGATAACCACATCTGTCACCGGATTTCCCGTAGCAAACTGGTAATCCAAGGTTTCCATGGTCTCTTCCAGCTTTTCCATATAGCGCTCTGCTGTTTGATAATGTTCACCAGCCACCAATCCTCTGAGATTGGCCATATGATTTTTCATCTCATGCCTGGCTTTTCGGATACTTCCATAGAAATCCTCTGCCTCCTCCAATCTTTGCTGTATGGCTTTCATTTGTTGCTTTTCCACAAAATGCTTCTGACGCTCCTGTTGTAATTCCCCATACTGCTGGAAAATATAAATGGCAGACATTTCCCCCAGATAAATTAACATTGCAACCAAGGGGACTTTCCAAATCATATCTCTTTTTTCTTCAAACAAAAAAAACATCTCTTGCTTCATTTTTACCATAGAAATATCCAGCACTACTCGTGCTAACATGCCGCCCGCCACATTGGGAAAGGACAAAAACATCACATCCTGCCAATTCATATCCCATGGCCTTTTCACAATTTTTTTCAGAATAAGAATCATTAGGAGAAACAGCAACCCATAGGAAGCAAGCAATAATTTCTGACTCCAGGATGTACTTTCATAAACGAGAGACAGATAGTTTTCCGCCGTAGGGTCCAGCCTTTGCAGCATCCATTCTGTTCCCCACTGGTAAATACTATTGGATATCAGAAAACTTAAGGCGTGGAAATTATAAAACAGCAACAGAACAAACAACGCCTTCTCCAAATGCTTCTGACAGCAAATCCAGGCATATCCCAAAATCAATGCTGCTGATATGGGATACCGGTACCAGCTATCCAATCCTGGCCAGAAATACATCAAGAGATTCATTCCCATCAAAACCCCTGCGCCAGCCAGCCTGCTTCTTTCTCTTACAGGATAAAAAATTTCCCAAATTATTTCCAAAAACAAAACCTGCAGTATTACATGACAAATCCCAGAAATATTAATCACCCATTCATACTCTTCCTGGCTCAACGTTTTTCCTCCGAAATGTAGTTCAGGTATGCTTTCACAAAATCCTGATATTTGTACTTTGAGATTAGCAGGCTGTCACCATTTTTCATCCAAACCTCCGTCCTGCTGTATCGTTCCACATACTTCATATTTATCAGATACCCCCTGTGTACCCGAAAAAAACTTTCCGAAAGCTCTTCCTCCAGCTGACCAATTCTCCCATAGTATATGATTTTCTCATGGTTCAGACACAGAATCACCTTTCGATTACTGCTTTCCACATAATAAATCTCTTCTGAAAGAACCTTTCTTGTGGTAGTTCCTGTACGAACCAGCAGTTCTCTAGGCATTTCCTGTTTTCGGACAGTCAGACATTGGTATTCCCGTACTGCCTGCTCCAATACCTCTTCGAACTCCTTTTCCTTTATGGGTTTCCCAAGAAAATGAAATGGATGAACCGAAAAAGCATCCTTTGCATATTCTGGGTAACCTGTTACAAAAATCAAAAGAGGCAAACCGCCCCATATGGCTTCCCCCCGTTGCAGGGCCTGATTCCTGAGCTGTTTTGCAGCCGTGAGCCCATCCATGCCTTCCATGGAAATATCAAGGAATAAGAGATCTATAGCTTCCTCTTTTGCGGACCTAAGCAATTCCTCTCCCGATGAAAATTCCTTGATTTTACAATCCATCTTCTGTCTCTCAAGCAGCCTACGTATGTAGCTGCGCACATATTCTTCGTCATCACAAATTGCTACATTCAATTCCTTCCACCTCATGACTTTTTTGGAAATTTGCTTTCGGCTACTTATGTTATCGGCACTCTTTTCCAAAAAACTTTGGAAATGCAGTAATCGGACACTTAAATGTTGCGACTGGTGGATTCGCTATTACAATGTAAGGGACATTTTCAAAAAATGAAAATGCCCCTTACATTGCTTTCACAGCAAAATCTGTCGTATCAATTTACATATTTAATAATAGTATCCCATGCAGAAGGCCGTTCCAGCCCTAATTTCCAATAGGCTGCGCCTGCCAGGTTATTCTGCTTCATAACCTTTAATTTTTCTTCCAGGGAAGCCTCATTTTCAATCCACATTTTATAAGTTTTCCCTTCACTCTCATATTCTGCTATATACTGTCCATCCTCCTCAGACCAGAAAGCCTCGGCGCCATGGTCCGTATAACGGTTCTCTACTGTCTGCATACCCTCTTCTGTACAGGTAAAGGTATAAGGTAAATACTCCTCCGTTGCAGATTCCACATCTTCTCCTGCGCCATCCTTCGGCGTCAGCTCCCATACTCTGCTATAAAAAGGCATCGCAAGGATTGTCTGCTCTGGGGGAACCTCCTTCAGGGTATTTTCCACCCCTTCCCTCACAAAGCCAATGGAAGCTACCGAACCAATATCCTCCGAACCACTGTAATGCTCATCGTACCCCATAATAATTACATAATCTGCAAACACGGCCTGCTCCCCACGGTTGTAAAAAGCAGTGTAATTTGTAGGCACATAATTGTCCACGGAAAGCACCAGATTATTTTTCTCACATTTCAATGATAGCTCCCGAATAAATTGAATATAAGAATCTCCCACTTCGCCACTTAACGCCTCAAAATCCAAATTAATTCCATCTAAATCATATTCAATCGCCGCTGCAATAATCTGATTTGTGAGATAATCCCTGGTGGAAGTATGGGTTAAAACATACGTACTGTCCGCCTCTGGATTCTCTAAGTTGCTAACCAAAGCCCATACCTCTATATTATTCTGATGACAGTAATTTACATAATCTCTGCTAGCCAGAGAAAAAATGTTTCCATCGTTATCATTGAGATAAAACCAGGTAGGTGAAATTACATTCACCCCTTTGGTGGATTGCAGCACATTGGAAATCCTTCCATTGGCCTCCTGTGTGGTGACCTGATGCCATCCAAGACTCACTGGCTCCTCCCGCAGCATATGGGAAAATACCGGCTCCTCAAATTCTCTTTCCATCGTCTCTGTATTTACCTCACCCAGCTTTTTATTTTTCAGCCAGCCAATCATACCATCCTCTGTGCAGACCTTACTCCAATCCTCTCCTGCATCCAGAATCGTCACCTTACTCTCTTTTTCCAGATCTGCCACAATGGGACTCTTAATTCCTCCTTTTACACGGATCTCGGTCTTTTTCCGTATGGATGCGTTCTGAATTTCTCCCCAGGATGCAGTAATTTTTACACGGTTTGGGGTCTCATACATAGCAAAATCAATATTCGTATATTTCTGAACAAAATCCAAAGCCAGATACATCTTCTCCCCATCCACCTTCACAATTACATAATCTGTGGTTTCATTTTTTTTGGTTACAACATATTCTGTACTTCCTGCATTTACTGAAATAACATCCACGTCGGTAACATACCTTAGAATATTTTCATTGGAATCCCAATAAAACCGTTGGTTCAAATATTGCTGCACCAATTTATAATCCATATATACATGACCATCCCAGTATTTGGCTATTTCCTCCAGCCGCTGACCATCTAAAATAATTGCAACATCCTCTTTACTTTGAATGTTATAATATTCATCCAAATTCATCCGCTCTTTACTGGGGCTGTATTTTTTGATTACCACACTGAGCAATGACAAGGAAACTACCACCGTAATAAAAATCGCTGCCACCAATATAGGCATTCTGTCATTCCTTCTGGATCTCCTCCGCCCACCTTTCCTGTTGCGGCTTTGAGGGCTTCTTGGCCCAGAAGGTCTCCTTTTCCTTCTCGCTTCTGTCTCTTTCCTGGGTCTTAAAGTTCTCCTGTCTCGTTCCCTCTTCTGATCTGTCTCCCAATCAACATCATCTGGTTCCATCTCTGTCTCCAGATCCCAATTCATGCTTCCCTCATCCAAATTCTGCCTCCAGATAGAATCTTCTTCTATCTCCCAATCTATATTTTCTTCCTCTGGATTCTGCCCCCAAATAGCATCATCCCCTGTATCCCATTCAGCGGTTCCCTCTTGGGGGAACTTTTTTCCCCGTTCTGACATTTCATCCTCCTATGTAGAAAACCCCTTATGTAAAAACACAAGGGGTTACTCTCAAATCTTGCTCAATATCTGCAATGCATCTTCCTTCAAAATCAATTCATAATGTTCCTCAAAATATGCCCTGATTGCAGAAGAGTATTTTTCCTGATGTGCATACTCTGACAAAATATTGCAAACCTTGTTAAATTCTTCGGGTGTGTGCTGACTCTTGCTGATAATCAAATAGTATTTCCGATTTAACTTATTCTTATACAGCACGTTGCATCCATTGTAAAATCCTTTCAACACTCGTGCCAACCGATTTACCTCATCCAGTTCATCGAATACAAAAAGCTTCGTAATATCTACGACAAGTGGTTCTTCCTTTTCCTTCTTCTTTCTTCCAACAGCCTTTTCTAATGGAATATAATCATCGCTGCGTTCTTCTGTCTCTGTACCTCTATTCTGTTCCTGCAGCTTACGAACCAAATCTAAAATATCATCTGCTCCTGCTGATTCAAAAGTTTTATCACTTTCCTCACCAATATATTCACTTTTAACATCATCTTCTGAATCGCCTGGCGCAAACTGTGAAAAACGGGTATCCAGCTCCTCTGGATATTCCACCTTTGTTATAATTAATATTATTGTATCCGCAGAAAGAGGGATAGCCTCTATCATCAACGGGATGTCCTCTGCTTCAAATCCACATTCATAAGCCGCCTGCTGCATCATGTCCCGAAAAAGCGTCTTCGCTTTCTCTGTGCCATATGCCAATTCACTTAACTTAAGCTGCCGATCTGCCAAATCCTCCCTGGTAAGGGTACAACGAATCTGGTTCTCATTTACTTTCTCAATTTTCATGTGATCACTTCCTTCTTCTAAATTGCCACATCAGGAATTCCATAAGATATATGTTAATACAAAGCTAAAAATATTTAAACTGTTATAAACAGGAAAACCAAAAAATCGCCTGCTTATAGTACTCAAAGTATATTACATATCCTTACATTTCGTCAAGTCGTACTCCCCCTGATTTTCTAAAAAAAATATTAATTTTCTAAATAATTCCCGAAATATATTGCATTTGGTATTATTTGTATGCTATAAATAACTGGAGATGACATTCTGGATTCAGACAGAAAGGAGTCAACCCAAGTTAAAATGGCTATTTGCGCTGTTTTCTCAAAACCAGTGCAAAGAAGAACTACTTTGCCGTTCCCAGATCTTTTCATCCAACATATTTAAAATTGTCTTTAACTGCAAATGTATTTTCTGTTTCTACACATCATCTTCCACAGATTTATAGTATGTGGAAATCCAATAAAATTAACCCGGAAACAAATCGATCATCTGTATGTTTTTTACTTTTCATGAATATTTTTCAAAATACGTCTGTATTCAGTAATAGGCAAAAACCTATGCTTTCGGTATAGGACCCACCTTATTCCATCTCAGAAAAGATCTATTTCTACAATTCCTTCAGGACATTCCACAAATTAAAAATAAACTATGCTGGCAGTTATGGAACAAGCAATTCCATATTTTGGGAGAAGAAAAAAGAAAATGGAGTATCCTGACTGGAATATTATTTCCCAAAAACATTTAAAAATTTCTGGGAATATTCTGTATGGGGCAGCCTTTTGTACCATTGCCTCATATTCGCTGAACCTACAGGGTTTAGCAAAAACACTTTATTACATCACAAAATACCTTCACAATTTGTGAAGCAAAAAAGGAGGAATCACACAGATATTTCATTGTATGTAAGAAAGGAAATATCATTCACGAATCATAATTTAAAATTTTGACAGTCTTTTTTCCAGATCTTAATCAAAGACTGCCTCTGAACAAAGGAAGACGGGGTAATCAGTCAATTTTCCTTTTACAACAAGTCTGATTACTCCGTCTATTATGGATCTCTCTTTGGCCTTTCCATGGGCAGACCCTGCCTAAGAATAACTTATTTTGCCAGAAAATCATTGATTTTATTTACCAGTGCATCTGGATCTATTCCATGAACCATTGCCGCCTCTGCAATTGTTTCCATCTGAGAAGATGGACAGCCAAGACAATGCATTCCTATCTCCAGTAAAATTGGCGCTACGTTCTCATCAATTTGAAGTAATTCTCCAATCATTGTTTCTTTTGTTACCTGAGCCATTTTTCTTCCTCCTTACATACTAATCTCTATTACTGATAATAATAAAATAAACATGTTTTTATATTATAATACCATTTTCCCTATTATGCAATGTTTTATGCGCAAAATAATCAAGCAAATCCCATACCTATTTCTTTTTAGAATTCAAAAAATTTTTATCCAAAAAGAAAAGCACCCCATACAGAATGCTTTTCCTTTTCATCTAGATTAAAGCTTCATACAATTTAGTAATATCCTCAACACTGGTCTCTTTGGGATTTCCTGGCCTGCAAGCATCATCATAAGCAGACTGCGCCAAGAAAGGAACATCCTCTTTCTTTACAATCTCTTTTAAATCTGTAGGAATTCCAACATCCTTCGAAAGCTGTTTCACTGCATCGATTGCTGCTTTCCGGTATTCCTCCTGTGTCATGGAATCTACCCCTTCTACGCCCATTGCTCTAGCAATTTCACGGTATTTTTCTCCGGTAGCTTCTGCATTATATTCCATAACAGTTGGCAGGATAATTGCATTGGCAACGCCATGAGGCGTATCATACAATGCTCCCAAAGGATGTGCCATAGAATGAACAATTCCAAGACCAACATTGGAAAATCCCATTCCAGCTACATATTGTCCAAGAGCCATTCCTTCTCTTCCTTCTGGCGTGTTGTCCACTGCTCCCCGAAGGTTCTTTGCTATGATTTCAATAGCCTTAATATGGAACATATCAGATAATTCCCAAGCTCCTGCCGTAATATATCCCTCAATTGCATGGGTTAGTGCATCCATGCCTGTAGCTGCCGTCAATCCTTTTGGCATAGACGCCATCATATCTGAATCAACAAAGGCTACAACTGGAATATCTTTGGGATCTACACATACCATTTTACGATTCTTTGCAGCATCTGTAATAACATAATTAATCGTTACCTCTGCCGCAGTTCCAGCAGTCGTTGGTACTGCAAAAATGGGAACGGATTTATTCTTTGTAGGTGCAACGCCTTCTAAGCTTACCACATCTTCAAAGTCTGGATTATTGATAATAATACCAATTGCTTTTGCAGTATCCATGGAAGAACCGCCCCCAATAGCAACTAAGTAATCTGCTCCTGATTTCTTATATGCTGCTACTCCTGTCTGTACATTCTCAATGGTTGGATTCGGTTTAATATCAGAATATAATTCATATGTCAACCCTGCCTGATCCAATACATCCAATACTTTTTTGGTTACTCCAAACTTCACCAAATCTGGGTCAGAACACACAAATGCTTTCTGGAACCCTCTTCCTTTTGCTTCTCCTGCAATTTCCTGAATTGCCCCTGCCCCATGATATGAAGTTTCATTTAACACAAACCTGTTTGCCATTTTTCCTTCTCCTTTCTATTATTCCATTGTGGAATATGTATAGATATTATCATATCATTCCCAGGGCTTTCAATACTTTTTATAAAATATATTAAATTATGATAGGTTTTATTTTTCAGGTTTTTTCTGATATTCGCAATAGTAGGAGAATCAACTGTTTTTACATCTGTTTGGAAACTCTGTGCCTGAATCCAAAAAGAAAATCGACATGTCTGCCATTTCCACTTTCCTTCATTTTGAATCTCTATATCGTATGCACCAGCAGGCAGGATTCTTGATAACTTTGCAAAAGATTCTCCCGTAAAATAATTCCTCTCAAACTCCAAATCTTCTCTTTTTAATGCTTTTTTTCCTGATGCATAATTAATCGCTCCACTACATCTTCCTCTGCTACACTTTAAATTTAACGTAACGCGAGATTTCTCCCAAAGAATAAAAGAAAAAGACCTTACCTTCTCATTGTAGGATATATTTCCTTCATATACTTCTCCTAATTCATAATCCTCTGAAATCTCAGCCACAGATGCACTTACCCGCCAGCTTTTCAACAAAAAAATAAAGCAAAAGGATAATAATAACATCCGTAAATGGTTTGCTGTCTTTTTTTCCATTTCTGTCCTCCATACACTTCACTTCTGTCATTATCATTTTATAAATGTCTTTTTTCTTCAAATTTCTTATATTATCATCTTTTATCATATAATAACATTTTAAATCAGATGTTTCAAGCTATTATAACATTTTAACATGGAATATTCCTTGTTTTTGTCATTTATAATATGTATATATCTAGGAGGAAGATTATCATGGATGAATTTGTCAGAAACCGAATCACACAGCTTCGGATAAAAAGAGGAATTTCTGAATATCAGATGAGTTACGATTTAGGGCATAGCAGAGGATATATCAATAATATTTCTTCTGGCAAATCCCTTCCTTCTTTAACTGAATTTTTTTCCATATGTGATTACTTTGAGATAACTCCTGTGGAATTCTTTGATCAACAACAGAAAAATCCCGAGCTAGTCAATAAAGCTTTGTCAAAATTTAAGTTGTTGAATGATAGTGATATGATTTTAGTGCTAAGCCTTTTAAACCGACTTTGTGAAGAAAAAGGCTGATTCTTTTTTCTTTAAACATCTGTCATTTAATTTTTAAACAGAAAAATAGGAACTCTTGATTCTTCAAGAATTCCTATTACTTAAGCAATGAGACATCGGGGATTCGAACCCCGGACAACTTGATTAAAAGTCAAGTGCTCTACCAACTGAGCTAATATCCCATAATTCAACAAGTGCCCAGTTCCGGAATCGAACCAGAGACACGAGGATTTTCAGTCCTCTGCTCTACCAACTGAGCTAACTGGGCAAAAAAGAAAAATTGCGGGGACAGGATTTGAACCTGTGACCTTCGGGTTATGAGCCCGACGAGCTTCCAGACTGCTCCACCCCGCGATACATAAAAAAATTTTATAGATTAGGAAAGGATTCGAACCGTTTTGGTTTCATTCCAACCTATCTTGAATGGACGGAGAAGGACTTGAACCGTTTTGGTTTCATTCCAACCTATCCTAAATGGATGGAGAAGGATTCGAACCTTCGAAGGCGTCGCCAACAGATTTACAGTCTGCCCCCTTTGGCCACTCGGGAATCCATCCATATATATTTCCAAAGAGCCGATGATCGGACTCGAACCGATAACCTGCTGATTACAAATCAGCTGCTCTGCCAATTGAGCCACATCGGCCTGTACTCTTTTCCTTCATACCTATGAAAAACAAATCCAATAAGCATGAAAATGGGACCTACAGGGCTCGAACCTGTGACCCTCTGCTTGTAAGGCAGATGCTCTCCCAGCTGAGCTAAGATCCCATATTTGCTTCATACATCTTCACATTAAACTTAAAATCTTAAATGTTCATATGTGAACGACCCAGAAGGGACTCGAACCCTCGACCTCCGCCGTGACAGGGCGGCGCTCTAACCAACTGAGCCACTAGGCCACTTACAAAAGTATAACAAACTTATTACCATTTGTAAAGTAATAATTCATATACCTTCAAAAATCCATACAGAGCCTTTCTTCCATCTTCCGCTTCCTTCGCTTTTCTCTCGGTCAAGCCCTCGACCGATTAGTAACAGTCAGCTCCATGCATTGCTGCACTTCCACCTCTGCCCTATCCACCTCGTACTCTCCAAGGGGTCTTACTCCTTTCGGTTGGGAAACTTCATCTTGAGGCGGGCTTCACGCTTAGATGCCTTCAGCGTTTATCCCTCCCGGGCTTGGCTACCCTGCCATGGCATTGGCATGCCAACAGGTCCACCAGCGGCCCGTCCATCCCGGTCCTCTCGTACTAGGGACAGCCCCTCTCATGTTTCCTCCGCCCGCGCCGGATAGGGACCGAACTGTCTCACGACGTTCTGAACCCAGCTCGCGTACCGCTTTAATGGGCGAACAGCCCAACCCTTGGGACCTGCTGCAGCCCCAGGATGCGATGAGCCGACATCGAGGTGCCAAACCACTCCGTCGATGTGAACTCTTGGGAGTGATAAGCCTGTTATCCCCAGGGTAGCTTTTATCCGTTGAGCGATGGCAATCCCACTTTATGCCACCGGATCACTAAGCCCTACTTTCGTACCTGCCCCAC
>KE159593.1:5968-358468 GCA_000403255.2 Lachnospiraceae bacterium 3-1 | reverse complement strand
CGGAATCACTGGTTTTCAAGACCAGCTCCTTAAACCACTCGGACACCTCTCCGAATTGCCAATTGTCTGTTCTCAACAGTGCATGTATGATTCTAGCAAAATATTTTCAAAATGTCAATAGGCTTTTTTACTTTTTTTATTTTTTGTAACAATCAGTTCTTTCATATCTGAAATTGAGATATTTTTTTGCCAGATTTCTTCTACAAGCTCTCCGGCAAAAAAACCTTTGCCAGCTTCAAATCTTCTGGTGTTGTTATCTTTATATTTTCATAAGTACCTTCTACTAATTTTACTTCTTTGTTGCAAATTACTTCTAATACCATAGCGTCATCCGTGACTAAAAAAGTTTCTCCAACCTTTTCCCGACGAAGTAGTTCCTCATAAGCCCTATAAATCAAAGAAAACTCAAATACTTGTGGTGTCTGTATCTGCCAAACATATTTCCGTTTCGGCGTTTCCTTGGCAAATAAACACTCATCTACAATTTTAATCGTGTCCTTTATGGGCATCCCAACAATACATGCCTGAAATTCTTCCACTCCTTTAGCACATCTTTGGATAATGGCATCCGTCAAAAAAGGTCTTGCTCCATCATGTATCATCACATAATCAGGCTGCTTTTTTTCTTTTTGCAGTTCCATGAGGCCACAAAATACAGAATGATATCGCTCTTTTCCTCCAGCAATAATTGCTTTTATTTTCGTAAATCCATATTTTTCTACTATCTCTTTCCGGCAATATTCTATGTCATCTTCCCCAGCTACCAAAATTATCTCATCTACCATACTATTTTCAAAAGCCTGTAAGGAATAATAAAGTACTGGTTTTCCTTCTAACAACAAATATTGTTTGGGTGTGGCGCTATTCATTCGTGTTCCTTTTCCTGCTGAAAGAACAACTGCCGCATATTTTTTGTTTTTCATTATCGCTCTCCCAATTTTAGGTTGGGCACCGCATTCAAATCCCACCCATCTGTTTTTCCTGCCAAATATTCATAATAAGCCGCCGTGCCTATCATGGCTGCATTATCCGTACAAAAAATAGGGGATGGATAATAAAACTTTATCCCCCTTTTTTCGCATGCCTCCGCCATGCTACTGCGCAATGTTTGATTGGATGCCACTCCGCCAGCAATGGCAAATTTATCTATCCGAAATTCTTTTGCTGCTGTCATGGCATGTTCCACTAAAACATCCGTCACTGCTTTCTGAAAAGCTGCTGCAATATCTGCCTCTACAATTGGAATATTTTTCATATGGCATCCATTAATATAATTGAGTACCGCTGACTTTACTCCACTGAAGCTAAAATCATATGGATTATCTGCCACCTTTGCCCTGGGAAATTCGATGGCATTGGGATTTCCTTCTTTTGCAGTTTTTTCAATTTTAGGACCTCCTGGGTACCCAAGGCCAATGGCACGAGCTACTTTATCAAAGGCTTCCCCTGCCGCATCATCCCTGGTACGCCCCAAAATTTCATAATAGCCGTAATCTGAAACCTTTACCAAATGTGTATGTCCGCCCGATACCACCAAGCATAAAAAAGGCGGCTCCAAATCTTTGTTTTCTATATAGTTAGCGCTAATATGCCCTTCTATATGGTGTACTCCAATCAAGGGTTTCTTTGCGGCATAGGCAATAGCTTTTGCTTCGGCTACTCCTACTAGCAGCGCACCCACTAAGCCCGGACCATAGGTAACCGCCACGGCATCCACATCATTCAAAGCCATATCTGCCTCTGATAAGGCTTCCTCAATCACCTGATTTATTCTTTCTATATGTTTTCTGGATGCAATTTCTGGCACCACTCCACCATACAACGTATGCAAATCAATTTGAGAAGAGATAATATTGGATAATACTTCCCTTCCATTCTTCACCACTGCTGCCGCTGTTTCGTCACAAGAGCTTTCAATTGCCAGAATATACACATCTCTTTGCCCATTTGTTTCCATTTCCATTACTCCTGATAGAATCCCAGTATTTTCCAGTTACTGTCTTCATCTTTGCGCAAAACATAAGTCTGGCTGACACGGCCTGATTTCTGTTCGCTTTTATTGCTTTTCATAAAATAAGACACATCTACATATGCACAATCCCTGCCATTCTTAGTCTTATATTCTACTTCTTTACTGCTTTCCATGTTGATGCTTGAAATTGTCTTTTTATCTTCCTCATAACTTGCAACATCTGTTTTTACTGCCTCTAAATAAAGATCCTGGGGATTATTCTCCTTCAATTCTTCATCCATCAGCATCCTTGCTTGTTCCGTCATTTTTTCCAACTGTTCTTGCGTGTATTCTTGACTATAATAACATTTTAAAATACGGTTATAAAATTTTACAACTTCTCTTGCTGTCTTTGGATAAGATTTTTCCAAATCCTTGGAAACTATCAACTCCACTTCTGTCATTTCTTTTTCTTTTCCACTGTCCCTATGTGAAAGGTAATAATAATATCCCAAACACAAAGCTGCACAAAAAACAACTACTATGACTGTTTTTATCCCATTTTTCATAAAAATCCCTCCTCAGCCTTACTGAAAGTCCAGCTCTATTGTTTTTCCATCTTTTCCCAGCTTAGCAGCAGAAAAAATGCTGCGCACCTCATTCATATATTCCTCGGCGCGCACCAAAGATGGACTAAAATGCGTCAGCCACATATCTGACACCTCTGCATCCCTAGCAATTTCTGCGGCTTCATAAAATGTCATATGTTTATATTGTTTGGCTTTTGCTGCTTTTTCTTTCTCAGCATACATTCCCTCTATAATTAATAAATCGGCATTTTTGGCATTTTCCGTAATAGCAGTTACCGGTCTGGTATCGGTGCAATAAGTTAATTTAATTCCTTTTCTAGGAGCTCCAAGCACCATATCTGGAGTATAGGTTTTCCCTTCCAATACAAGACTCTCTCCTTTTTGAAGCTTATTCCAACAATTCACTGGAATTCCCAAATCCTTTGCCTTCTCCACCTGGAACTGCCCAGCTCTTGGAATCTCAATGGTATATCCATAGCAGGTAATATTATGGTTTACCCGAAATGCAGTAATATGATATCCCTGCTGAATCAAATGCTCTATCGGCTGTGTCAACTCCACATAACGAACCTCAAATGGCAGTTCTGGCGCAATGGTTCTAAGAGCATTCACTACCCGTTCCAATCCCTTCGGTCCTACCATAGTCAAAGGCTCCGTTCGCTCAGCATTTCCCATAGTAAGCAAAAGACCAGGCAAACCACTGATGTGATCTGCATGGTAATGGGTAAAACATATGGTATCAATGGGTTTGGCGCTCCAGCCCTTCTCCTTCATAGCAATCTGAGTGCCTTCGCCACAATCTATCAAAAGACTGCTCCCATTATACCGCGTCATCAATGATGTAAGCCAACGATAAGGCAACGGCATCATCCCTGCTGTTCCCAGTAAACACACATCTAACATAACATTTCCTTTCGAATCAAACCAACTCCGTTACTTCTATTGTCTTTACAGGAATCTGAAAGCTCTTCACCCACTCATCATAGCAGGTTTCACAAACATCAAACTCCTGTATCTCTCCATCTTTTTCAGAAAAGTATCCCCATTCCTTCTCTACATGTAAAAATTCTGTATCGGGTATCCTGCTTTTTTTCTGTATTATTTTTTTACAGCAATTACATATAATTTCCTGGCGTTCTGTTTTCATCTGCTGTCCTCCCTGCTTTCAAAGCTATTTTTAAAATAGTCTCTCTCCTTATCGTGTGATTTTCCTAATTCGACAATTCTATTATAGCCAATGAACCACAAGATTTGAAAGAGGGAATTACAGCCAATCATACGCATACTGCATGATTCCGTTATCCAACATGTATACACAATGGTGATATCTTTTGCAAACGTTATCCCTCTAATAACATAATCATACCATCTTCCTTTGGCATTTCGTATAAATTTTTTCGAATTCCACAGTTTTGAAACCCTAATTTTTCATACAAATGAATGGCATTTTCATTGGATACACGAACTTCCAGAATTATGTGGCTGATGTTTCTTTGGCGGGCCTGTGCCAACAGATATTGCAGCATTCTGCCACCAATTCCCCTGTTCTGATTCCCCTGCTTCACTGCCACATTTGTAATTTCCCCTTCTTCAAAGGAACAATACATTCCGCAATATCCAACAATCTCATGCTGATCTGCGGCTACAACAAAAAGAGTATCCTCCTCCATGGATTCCAAAAATGCCTGTTTTGACCACGGTTGTGAAAATAACTGATTTTCTATTTGAACAACAGCAGAAATATCCTGTATTTTCATTTTGCGAAATTGCAATTGTCTCTCTTCCATGGATTCACTCATTTGTCTGCTCCCTGGCCAGCCGTTCTCGTTCCGCCTGAGACAGGCGCAGATAATCCGGACTATGCTCCGCCGCTGTCTTTATGTTTCCTTCTTGGTAATAAATAAGCGCAAGCGATGCTACAGACGCCGCTCTCTGTTTATTTACATGGGCGGGTGCAAAGGAATATGGCACCTGGCAGTTTTCTTCTATAAAAGAACGAAATACTGGTACTCCATCCCCCAAAAATGCAACCGCACAACCACGTTTGTTTATCTCTTCTAGAATTTCATCAATTCCCACTGCACACTGAGGCTTCAATATCTCCATACCTTTTTCTGTAAATTCATACAGTCCAGTATAGGTCTGATTTCTTCTGGCATCCATCAGAGGACATACCATATCCCTGCTGCCATACAAATTATAGGCGATTCCATCTACTGTTGGTATCTGAATCAAGGGTTTCTTTAACGCTAGACCCAGTCCCTTGGCCGTTGCGGAACCTATCCGCAATCCTGTGAAGGACCCTGGCCCTCCAGCAATGGCAATGGCGTCTATCGTGCCTAAATCCAAATCTATCATTTTAACAATCTCATCCAGCATGGGAAGCAATGTTTGGGAATGTGTTTTTTTATAATTCACCGTATATTCCGCCAGCAAATTATCGTCCTCCACAACAGCTACACTAGCCACCAAGCCGGAGCTGTCCAATCCTAATATTTTCATTTTGTTACCTCGCTCACTGTAATCTTGCGATAATCAAATCCTCTTTCCAAATCTTTTTCTATTTTTATTTCCCGATAACGCTCTGGAAGGACTTCCGCAATTAAATTTGCCCACTCAATCATAGTCACACCCTGACCATAAAAATAATCCTCGTAGCCGATTTCTTCCATCTCTTCTACATCACCAATCCGGTATACATCAAAATGATAAAAGGGTATTCTCCCCCCTTCATATACCTGTACAATAGTAAATGTTGGACTGCTGACTGCATCCTGGATTCCAAGCCCCTTTGCAATTCCCTGGGTCAACACTGTTTTTCCAACACCTAGGTCACCAATTAAAGTATACACTTCTCCTGGTTTGGCTTGTTCTCCTATCTTTTGTCCAAGATGGAATGTTTCTTCTGAGGAAAAGGTTTCTGTTTTATAGTTTTCTTCTGATTGAAAAATTTCTTCCAAAGAAAATAATTTCGATTTGTACATGTATGAACCTCAATTTTCTAACATACTTTTAGGCATTCTGGTTTCAGGGATGCGTTTTTCAAAGGTGCATCCCTTAAATGCGAAAAGGATTCAATTTTAGGCGGTAGCCTTCCAAATGGTTGACAGCAAGACCTATTACCTTCTCATATTGATCTCCTACTGCCTGTCTTGGAATAACATAGGCATTTACCCGGTTACTATAGATAAGAAGACTATTCTTGGTGGAAACCATCTTATAAATCTGCTTCCATTCTAAATCCGCAGTTTCTTCGCCCTGTGACACATGAATTCCCGCATCATCGATTTTATAGTGAAGGGCCTGCTGCAAAATTTCAGAGCTTTTAATCTGCTGTTTGGACCGCAGATAAAGGCTTACTGGTACATAAACCAAAAATACAACTCCAAATACCAGGTACAGCAATGTATACATAATCTCTACTTTTCCAAAAGTTATCACTGCCATAATCAGTACCCAAATACCTACAAGAGTTGCAACAATGCCCTGGAACCCATGATACGCATGGTACAGGTTAAACTGGTACATGTCTTTCTCCGTGATGGATGTATCAAATTCTACTGACATTTTTTTACTCCTTTTTTCTTTCGCCATATATTATACTATGTTCTGCTAAGGGGTACAAGAGATTTTTATAAAGAGCTGTCGCACTAAGCAAAACATATACAAGATATCATATAGAAGAACGTTCTAAACCACCTATATCTTGTATCATTTTTCTTAATGCGACAGCTCCTTCATCCTTTTATACCATATTCTGAATCAGATTCACCATCTCAATTGCCGTACATGCTGCGTCATAACCCTTATTTCCCGCTTTGGTTCCAGCGCGCTCAATGGCCTGTTCAATATTATCTGTAGTCACTACGCCAAAAATCACAGGAATTTGTGTCTTTAATCCTACGGCTGCCACACCCTTGCTGACTTCTGTACATACATAATCGTAATGGGTGGTGGCCCCTTTAATGACGGCTCCCAGGCAAATCACTGCATCATAGTTCCCTGTCTCCGCCATCTTTTGTGCGGTGAGGGGAATCTCAAAGGCCCCTGGTACCCATGCCAAAGTAATATCATCGTCATTGACTCCATGTCGGATCAACGCATCCTGGGCGCCTCCCACCAGCTTAGATACGATAAATTCATTAAACCTGGACGCTACGATTCCTACTTTTGTTCCATTTGCTACTACATTTCCTTCTAATACTCTCATAGATTTCTCCTCCATTCAAACTAATATTTTATTTTAATAATTGGTCATATGCTGCATTTTATTTTGTTTGGTTTTCAGGTAAAATACGTCTGTTTTTTTCGCTGGCATTTGGATGGCCACCCGCTCTTCAATGGAAATTCCATACCCGGAAAGCCCTGTGATCTTTTTGGGATTATTGGTAAGCAGGCGAAGCTTTTTGGCTCCTAAATCATGAAGAATCTGTGCTCCAATTCCATAATCTCTCAAATCAGGGGCAAAGCCCAATTCCACATTGGCTTCTACTGTATCAAATCCTTTTTCCTGAAGCTCATAAGCCTTTAGCTTATTAATTAAGCCAATGCCTCGTCCCTCCTGGCGCATATAAAGGAGAATTCCTCTGCCTTCTTCGGCGATGGCTTTCATTGCCGCATCCAACTGTTCTCCACAATCACAGCGACCAGAGCCGAATACGTCTCCAGTGAGACACTCAGAATGTACTCTGCACAAAACTGGCTGTCCATCAGCAACATCTCCCATCACTAATGCTACATGATGCTCACCATTTAACTTATTCACATAGCCGTAGATTTCAAATTCCCCATACTTTGTAGGCAGCTTCGCATGGGCCTCCTGGTGTACCAGACTATCAATATCCATGCGATAACGAACCAAATCTGCAATGGTAATTACTGTCATTTGAAACTTTTCTGCCAGCTCCAAAAGCTCTGCTGTGCGCATCATAGTTCCGTCTTCCCGCATAATTTCACAGCACAGACCGCTTGGTTTTAATCCAGCTAAAATTGCAAGGTCTACGGTAGCTTCTGTGTGCCCGGTGCGTTTTAGCACTCCTCCCTCTCTGGATTCCAAAGGAAACATATGGCCAGGTCTACGAAAATCCTCTGGCTTTGCATCATCCTTCACTGCTGCTAACGCTGTTTCGGAACGCTCAAAGGCAGAAATTCCTGTATCTGTATGGATTCCATCAATGGACACCGTAAATGCTGTCTGGTGATTATCTGTGTTCTGTTCTACCATTTGTTTCAACCCAAGCTTTTGGCAAAGCTCTTTGCTCATAGGCATACAGATCAATCCTTTTCCATAGGTTGCCATAAAATTAATATTCTCTGGTGTGGCAAATTCTGTGGCACAGATAAAATCCCCTTCATTTTCCCGGTCTGGGTCATCAATCACCATAACAATTTTTCCCTGCTTCATATCCGCAATGGCTTGCTCTACCGAATCAATTTTTTTACTCATATTTCTCTTCCTTTCTCATTTGGCAACTATGTGGAAACACAAAGTTCCTTGTTGTATTTTTTAGAAAAATCCATGTTCCATTAAGAAATTTTCCGTGATTTTACTTTCCTGTTTCCCTTGTGTTTTGCCAGTCAACAATTTTTCCACATATTTTCCAATCACGTCACATTCAATATTAATTAGACTTCCTATTTTTTTCTCTGTCAAAGCTGTCTCCTGACGAGTATGGGGAATCACTGACACCTGAAAATCCCCATCGGTCACCTCTGCTACCGTCAGACTGATGCCGTCCAATGCAATGGAGCCTTTTTCAACAATATACCGAAGAAGCTCTGATTCTGCGGCAATGGTATACCAGACTGCATTTTCCTCCTGTCGTATTCCCGTCACGGTTCCTGTCCCATCAATATGCCCAGATACAATATGTCCGCCAAACCTTCCATCTGCTCCCATGGCTCGTTCCAGATTTACAATTCCTGGAACCTTCAATTCCGACAAACTGCTGCGGCGCATAGTTTCTGCCATTACGTCTGCGGTAAAGCTATCCTTTGCAAGGGAGGTTACCGTAAGACAGATTCCATTGACTGCAATGCTGTCACCAACCTTTGTCCCTTCCAATACCTTTCGGCATCGAACCTTTACTTTGGCAGAGAGGGTTTCTTTTTTAATTTCAGAAATTTCTCCTGTTTCCTCTATAATTCCAGTAAACATACTTTCCTCCATTCTGCACTTCTCATGACTCAAGCAATCTGTGAATTTTTTAGCGCCTAACTCTGCCCATCATGCACAGGTCTTCCCCGAATCTCATTACTTCTATATCCTGTAGCGTAACGGCATCTCTCATAAATAGAATTCCACTGCCCTCCACCGGAGATTTTGCCTTTGCCCCCGCCACCAATTTAGGAGCAACAAATGCATAAACACGCTGGATAAGTCTTTCCTGCAATGCGGAAGCATTCAAGGTTCCTCCGCCTTCTAACAAGATACTGTCAATGCCTCGTTCTGCCAGCTTTTGCAATAATCGGGATAAATCCAGCCGTTGAAAATTCTCTGAGCTTTGGGCTATATTTACTGGCTGTTCCATATCCTCTGGCTGCTTAAATGGAATTTCCAATAGAATTATCCCTTGCTGTTCCAGTTTTCTTTTCACCTCTTCAAAGGTTTCCGCCCCTGCATTGGCTCTGTAACGTTCTGCTTCCTTAGGATGAAAGGCTACGATCGTCTCTATCTGGGAAGCTGTTTTTACCACCTGGCTGTCTAAGGGAATCCGTAATTTGGAATCACAAATAATCCGCGCTGGATTCCTGCCTCCCTCCATACGGCAGTTTAGCATAGGATCATCTTCTAATATCGTTCCTATTCCTGCCATTATTCCTCGATAGCGGTTACGCAAACACTGAACATAAGCTCTTGCCTCTTCTCCTGTTACCCACTTGGAATCTCCCGTCTCACAGGCAATTTTTCCATCCAAGGTCATAGCATACTTCATGGCTACAAAAGGCTGCTTATGTTCCATATAGTAAAAAAACACTTCATTCAATGCTCGGCATTCTTCCTCTAAAATACCAGTTTCCACCGATATTCCATGTTCCCTCAAAATCTGAATTCCCTGCCCTGCTACCTTAGGATTAGAATCCAAGCATCCCACATAGACCTTCTTTATCTTTTTTTCTATAATGATTTCCGTACAGGGTGGTGTCTTCCCATAGTGACAACAAGGTTCCAAATTCACATATAGTTCTGCTCCCTGGGGATCTTCTGTACAATTCAGCAAAGCGTTCCTTTCCGCATGGAACCCGCCATACTTCTCATGAAAGCCTGTGGCAATCACCCTCTCATCCTTTACAACCACACAGCCTACCATTGGATTGGGAGACACCTTCCCTTCTCCTTGTTTTGCCAGTTCTAATGCCTGACGCATGTAATCCTCTGGCACTTTCTTCTTATTCTGCTGCATATTTTTTCCTCTTTCAGATATTATTTTGCCTACTACAGCAACCTTTGTTTTTAAACGCCGTAGCCTGTATCCTTGCGCGTAGCTTTGGAATTTCTGTAATTTCCTTTTAAAAGGGGAGATAAAGGCTTGTAGACAATCATCGTAATTACCACGCTGAATATTCCTTTGACAAATGTAAAGGGTGTATTAAACACAATCAGACATTGGAGCATATTTTTTACTCCTGGGAAAATCATCTGATACGCAGTCAAAATTGTTTCTTTTGGCATAAAATTATAATATACTGGATACACAATAAAATAGTTAGAAAGAATACTGATGGCACTCATCAAAAACGCTCCTGCAATCGCTCCAATTATGGCACTTTTTTTATTTCTCCATTTCTGATAAACCAATCCTGCTGGAACTACAAAGCAGGCTCCCAAAATAAAATTGGAGAGCTCTCCCACTCCGCCCGTGGTAGTCATAAACAGATGAAGCAGATTTTTCATGAAACAAATCATCATTCCGCTGACAGGCCCCATAGCAAAAGCCCCTATCAAAGCTGGCAGTTCCGACAAGTCCATCTTAATAAAAGAGGGCATAATTGGTACGGAAAATTCCAAAAACATCAACACAAACGCTATTGCTGATAACATGGCTGTCATTGTCATCTTCCATACATCTCTTTGTTTTCCTACTGCCCTATTCTTTGTACTCATAATACATCAACACTCCTTTTTCATAATTTTGGGGTATGTTCATACGTATTTTTATTCTACAGGGAATGAAATGGAAAGATATTTCCAAAGATATAAAAGGCCCTGAATCTATAAGATTCAGGGCACATATAATACTACATGCGATACGATGTTTTCTTCTCCCATCCAGACTGTACTGTCGGTTTTGGATTCTCACCAAATCATGCCTTACGGCTCACGGACTTTCCCTCTATGGGGTATCACCGTCGGTCGGGAATTCTTTTAAAAAAAGTCACCCTGCCCTGAAGAACATTATTTATTTATGGCTTTATTTTACTCCTGCTGATGGTATCTGTCAACAGGAATATTATTGAAAAATCTAAAGCTTCATGGTAAGCTGAATCCTCTTTTTCTGTAAATCCACACTCATCACTTTTACTTCCACAATATCTCCTACGCTGACTGCTTCTAGGGGATGTTTAATATACCGTTCTGTCATCTGAGAAATATGTACCAATCCATCCTGGTGAACCCCAATATCCACAAAAGCCCCGAAATCAATAACATTTCGCACCGTTCCTTTTAAAATCATACCAGGTGTTAAATCTTTCATTTCCAGTACGTCATTGCGCAGAATCGGTTTTGGCATATCATCTCTTGGGTCCCTTGCTGGCTTTTCCAATTCTTTTACAATATCCTGCAAGGTTATTTCTCCAATTTCTAGCTCTGCTGCCAGCTTTTTATAATCAGAGATTCTTTTGGAAATTCCAGCTAGCTTTCCTTCCCGTATTTCTTCTGGTTCATATCCTAGCTTTTTCAGCAATTTTAATGTGGCATCATAGCTTTCTGGATGAACGCTTGTACCATCCAACGGATTTTTGCCATCACTGATACGCATAAAGCCTGCACACTGTTCATATGCTTTCGGGCCTAATTTTGCTACCTTCAAAAGCTGTGCCCGGGTCAGGAACCTTCCATTTTCTTCTCGATAGGCTACGATATTTTTGGCAATCGCTTTTGAGATACCAGAAATGTATTCCAACAGAGAAGCGGAGGCTGTATTTAAGTCCACACCCACCTTATTTACACAGTCTTCCACCACGCCTCCCAAGGCATCGCTCAATTTTTTCTGATTCATGTCATGCTGATACTGACCTACCCCAATGGATTTGGGATCAATTTTCACTAATTCCGCCAATGGATCTTGAAGTCGCCTTGCAATGGAAGCTGCACTTCTCTGTCCCACGTCAAAATTGGGGAATTCTTCGGTAGCCAGTTTGCTGGCAGAATATACGGAAGCTCCTGCTTCATTTACAATCACATACTGCACTTTGGCTTGTGAAAGCTCTTTTAGTAAATCCACAATAATCATTTCCGATTCTCTGGAGGCTGTTCCATTTCCTACAGAAATCAATGAAATTCCATATTTCTCAATCAATTTTTTCAAAACTGCTTTGGATTCTTCTACTTTATTTTGTGGGGCAGTAGGATAAATTACGGTAGTGTCCAATACTTTTCCCGTGGAATCCACCACTGCCAGCTTACATCCAGTACGGAAGGCAGGGTCCCAGCCCAAAACTACTTTTCCTGCAATGGGCGGCTGCATCAAAAGCTGCTCCAAATTTTTTCCAAATACCCGAATTGCGCCGTCTTCCGCTCGTTCCGTTAATTCATTCCTGATTTCCCGCTCAATGGCTGGGGCAATCAACCGCTTATAGCTGTCCTCAATCACCGCCTGCAAGGTTGGAGTTGTACGGGGGTTGTCCCTGGAAATTACTTTTTTCTCCAGATATTGTAAAATCTTCTCTATAGGAGCCTCCACCTTCACATTCAAAATCTTCTCTGCTTCTCCTCGATTCAAAGCAAGAATCCGATGGCCTGCCAATTTTGCAAGCCCTTCTTCAAATTCATAATACATTTCATATACCGATTCTGCTTTAAGGTCTTTCGCAGCAGAAATGATTTTTCCTGTGCGCATGGTCAGGTCACGAATATATTTCCGGTAATCTGCCTCGTCGGAAATATTTTCTGCTAGAATATCCATAGCTCCTGCAATGGCATCCGCTGGAGTCTCCACCCCTTTTTCACTGTTCAAAAACGGTTCTGCTTCTGTTTCCAGACTTTCTTTTGTCATCTGCAGCAAAATAATATTTGCCAGAGGTTCTAAGCCTTTCTCCTTTGCAATGGTTGCCCTGGTTCTTCGTTTGGGACGATAGGGACGATACAAATCCTCCACTGCTACCAATGTTTCCGCTGAGAAAATCTGCTGTTTCAATTCCTCGGTGAGTTTTCCCTGTTCTTCTATACTGGATAATACCTGCTCCTTTTTTTCCTCCAGATTTCTCAGATAAGTCAGACGTTCAAACAGATTCCTAAGAACTTCATCGTTTAAGGCTCCTGTAGCCTCCTTTCGGTATCTGGAAATAAAGGGAATTGTGTTTCCCTCATCAATCAGCTTCACCGCAGCTTCTGCCTGCTGCCTGCGAATATTCAACTCTTCTGCCAGTTTTGCAATAATATCCATGGGTGATTCTCCTTCTTTTTTCTGCCTGCTGCCCCAGACATAAACAGCCGTCAATCAGATACGCATACTGCTCTACAGCCCTTTGTGCAAAAGCAGCCTTTTGTTCTACATTATAGCTGATTTGCCTTTGGCTTTCAAGAAAATATATTTGTATTTTGGATTCACACATGCTACAATAGTTTGAGAAATAAAAATTTTAAGGAGGCTTCTTATGGACTATGAATCAAATAAATCTTATATAGAAATGCGTTCCGCAGGTATGTCCGTAACATCTTTAATCATGGGAATCTTTGGACTTATTATGAGCTGCTGCATCTATCCTGCTATGATTTTTGGCTCTCTGGCTATCATATTTGCTTTACTTTCCAGAGGCGGTGAAATGCATACAAACAGTTATGCCAAGGCTGGCCTTATTTTAGGCATCATTGCGATCATTTGTGGAATTCTGTTTTTCATTTACTCGATTCTCACCTTATTAATTCAATTCGGCGGAATCGAAGGATATTTACAATCAATCGAAGAATTGATACAGGATATGGAATACCCCAATTCTTCCAATCCCTATGATTTTTATGATATGCTTTAAAAGGAGAAATGAAAATGTTTCAACCACTAGAACTCATCCAGGAATATGAAAAGCTAAATCCCGGAGAAGCACAGTTATCCAGTATCCGCGAAGCAATCCGACAGGCAGATTTGGCAAAAGATTACAGTTACATGCTATATTTCCGCTGTGAGTATGCCAATGCCTGCAGGTCGGATGATACCAGCAATCTCCTGCTTTACATCTATTTGATTTTTCCGGAAATATTGAAAATCTTTGAAGAACATCCAGACATTAAGATGCCAGACTGCCACTACAGTGGAACGATTGATACTGTACAGGACATCTTTTCTGTAATGATAAGCTGTGCTGACTTTTTCTATCAGATTCCTATCTCCGATATGGAAAAATATTTAGAAAAATACAAAAATTTCTGCCAGCAATATGGTTATTCGTTGTTTGATTATTATATCTCTTCTGCACGGTTATACCGACAAACCAATGACAAAGAACGGGCCATGCAATGCTTAAAAGATTTTAAAACTCTTTGCCGAACCACTCATTGCAGAGACGCCTTTTCCTTGGATTTTATTGGAGAAATGGCATGTTGGTACGATGACCTGGACACTCTTTTGAAAGTTACAAAAATGTTGGAACGAAAAAATCACAAGCAAGATCAGCTTGTATATGAATATGGACGGCTTCTGTACTGTTATGCCGTGCGCAGACAGGATTTTGAACAAGCAGCTCCTTACTATAACCTTCTAAAAAAACTTTGCAAAAAATTTAAGATGCACAGCCCCTACTTTGCCGATACCATGGTTTATTTAACAGCCACAGATCAGAATGCTGCTTGGAACTTTTTCTTAAAAGAAGCTCCTTTTCAAGCGATTACTACCATCCCTTTGGATAAGATGGAATTCTCTATTGGAGCTGAAATCATGATGCGAAGCCTGAAAAAAAGTGGAAAGGAAACGGTACGCTTTTCCCTTCCTGGCGCCCATCCTTGGCAACGAGAAGATGAATGTTATCAGACAGAAACATTGGCAGAATATTTTCGTCAGCAGGCTAGAGAAATTTCTTTTAAATTTGATGCCCGAAATGGAAATAACCATTGCATCCAGGAATACGAATTATTCCTTGCCGCTGCAAATACTGTATCTGCGAACACTTAAAAGTTATAGAAAGAGTTCATGAAGGGGAGGTCGGCTAATGCTGATTTCTTCCGACTTTAAAGAAAAATAGAGATACCCTGCGGAAACAATGCCGTTTTGCACTGGCACATTCTGTGGGGTATCTCTATTTATAGTGGGAAGCATTATTTTTGGATGCAGTAAATAAAAGTTCCTCTTCTGTTAAACCACATCTCCAGCCAGATGATAATTGAGCGTTCCATGCCATACAAAAGTGTAACGGTTTGCATTTACTTCCATCTTTGTTCCATCAATAAAAAGCGTTTCTAATGTTAGAAAGCTTTCCTTTTTTAATCGTCGTAAGAGTTGATAATTCAAAATAATTGGGTTGTGCCCAGTTCTTCCCTTATCTGAACAATTGGCTAACAAGCCAGAAAAATCTAATTCCCCCATCACTTTTTTGAGAGTATAGACTGGATTGTCATCAGGTAAACTCAAGTTCCAAGAAACTGAAGTTAATTTTCTGTTGCCCGAACTCAAAAAATTGGTTATAATAATCTTGTTTTTACATAGTTACATTATAACATGTAACGGAGAGAAAGGTGGTTGTCGTTAGCCATCTTTTTATAGAAAAGTTTCAGGGGGCAGGTGTGACTCATACGAGTCATACCTGCCCCTACTTAGAACTATCCATTTCCCGACAGCCCTCTTTTCTGCGGAAAATATAGTGAGGAATGCACTACAAAACTGCAATAAAAAAAGACTTATCAAACCGTGAAATAAGCCTTTTTACAAATGCCGCAGACCGGAATCGAACCGGTACGATGTCACCACCACAGGATTTTAAGTCCTGCGCGTCTGCCAGTTCCGCCACTGCGGCAAAATATAAATGGATGGAGAAGGATTCGAACCGTTTTGGTCTCTCCCTTCTGATATCTTCCATCTTTCTTTATATCTAATGGATGGAGAAGGATTCGAACCTTCGAAGGCGTCGCCAACAGATTTACAGTCTGCCCCCTTTGGCCACTCGGGAATCCATCCATAACTTTAGGAGTTACTTTCCTTCACCCCAACCATAATGTATTATAGCACATGATTTTTTCACATGCAAGTCTAATCTTAAAATATCTTTAATAAAATTACATCAAACTTACAGGATTCTCCGCCTGCGGCGGGCCACATTGCGTCAGATTACATACCCGCCGCAATGCGATAAGAGTTATTTTTCTTTTATAAGGAAAGATACTTTCGTGCATTAGCGTGACAAAGTTTTTTCCTTATAGAAGAAAAAGATTTATACACACTGTGATACAACGGACAAAACAGTCCGCTGTATCAGTAATTTTTTGCTGTTTCTTTACATTGTCTGCAGCATTGTGCGCAGCAGCATAATATGGTATTCCTCATCATGGATGATTCGTGCTAAAACAGCATTTACACAATCATCTTTGATCACCTTAATATGCGCCTCATACTGAGCGATTGCGGCCTTTTCAGACTCCACATCCGCCAACAGCATATTTTTGAAATTTTCTGGAATCTGCAAATATTCTGGTGTCCACATTTTATTCATGCTGCCATTACGGTATTTTGCTGAAAAATTAATATTTCCTCCCAGTAAAACAATCAGTTCCCCTAATTTCTGCAAATGTATCATCTCTGCCATGGCAATTCCCAGCAACGTCTTTGCCCCAGGACAATTCTCACAGGACAGACGGTTTTCATTGTTGATATACTGGGTAATTGCAGACAATTCAGAGACTGCGCCGCAATAATCAATGCTGAGCAGATTGGCATATAACGGATTTTTTTCTCTCACCTGAATGGCAGGATATGGCAAATCCATCATCATTGGTCTGATTCCCATAAAGTCACAATTATTTACCAATGTCTTTTCCCTATTTTCCATACCTTAAGCTCCTATCTGACATTCTATCTATAGGATGAAACACACAAATATGTCTGAATCTCCTATATGATAATATATTGAAGCTTTCAGATATTGTGCAGCGTTACGTCCCTTTCCATAAAATTGTATTTACTGCTTTTCCAATAAAGTGTATACTTTGCTCTAGAACGTGTTTCAAACACACTCTCTTACAACAAAAATTCCTTTTGCAACAGGAGAACAACATGAAAAAACCAACCACCCAGGAAACTGACCTGGAATATTCCTTAAAAGAATTTTGCAGCATATTATCCATTTCTATGGCAACAGGGCGAAATTGGATCAAACTTGGAAAATTACATCCAGACAGAGAACGGCTGGGAAAACCTTATTTTTCTGCTGCATACACCAGCAAAATACAAAAAAAGCTGCAAAAAGAGGATACTGGTTCCTTAAAATCCAGAAGAAACAAAAAATATATCCGTGGCAATACCATATATAGAAATTACATTCCCAAAGATTCCCAAAATTTTGAGACCATCCAGGAAATGATAAAACAGCTAGAAGATTCTTTCCTTGCTGACAGCCAGATACGAGCAATTCTGGCAGAATGCGCCATCCAGCTTTTATGCCAGGCATATGAGCGAAATACCGCATTTACAGAAAATTTTCTTCTCCATTACAGTATGGGTGAAATCCCATTGGGACAGTATGACACTCTCATCCAGGAGCTTTTATCCGATGAAACATCCACGTCATATTCAAAAGAGCTATGCATGACTGTGCAAAAGAACATCCCCCAGGCATTCCAGGTTTCCTTTTTGTTGGAAAAAAATGTGGATATTCTGGGACTGCTCTACATTTCCCTGAAAAATCTGGGAGAGCGAAAAGCCGCAGGCTCTTACTATACCCCAACCTACACCGTACACAAATTAATACAATCTTTGCTGCCCCAGGAAGTAAAACTACAAACCAGAATATTGGACCCCTGCTGTGGCACTGGAAATTTTTTGCTACAGCTTCCAAATTATTTTACTATGGAACAGATTTTTGGCAGAGACATTGATCGGATCAGTATCTTAGCCGCAAGAATCAATATGGCGTTAAAATTTAAAGATACTCCAGTTTCAATGATAAAGGAGCATATAACGATCCAAGATTTTCTTCTGGAAGAACAGAACTCTTACGATTTTATTTTAGGCAATCCACCTTGGGGATCCCAGTTTTCCAAAGATGTGCGAGCCTCGTTAAAAGAGAAATTTGAAACAGCAAAAGGATCTCATGTTGAATCCTATCTTGTATTTGTGGAACAAGCCCTAAACGCCGTGTCTTATGGAGGAAAAATTGCATTTGTGCTCCCTGAAGCGCTTCTGCATGTGAAATCCCATCTGGCAATCCGCAAAATAATTTTACATCAGGCACAAATCGAGCATCTGGAATATCTGGGAAACGTCTTTGACAAAGTGCAATGCCCAGCAGTTCTTTTGCAGATACGAAAAACAAAAAAGCCATTCCATACCAGAGGCATAGAAATTTCCTATCATGGCAAAATGTTCACCATCCAAACTGACCGTCAGATAGACCCTGAACATTTTAATTTTCATATCTCTGATGAAGAATATGAATTAATAGAAAAAATACAACACCAGGAACATATGATTTTTCTTAAGAACCAGGCGGAATTTGCCCTGGGAATCGTAACTGGCAACAATAAGCGCTGGGTGCAAAAAGAACAAACCACAAAAAACGAAATCGTGTTAAAAGGAACCGATATTCATAAATATAAAATTACACCCAAAGAAACCTACCTGATTTATGCACCAGAAAAATTTCAGCAAAGCGCAAAAGAAGAATATTACCGGGCAGAGGAAAAATTACTCTATCGCTTTATTGGTAACCAGCTTATCTTTGCCTACGACAACCAGCAAAGATTATCTCTAAATAGCTGCAACATCTTGATTCCCCATGTGCCCCATATGGATATCAAATATATTATGGCAATATTAAATTCCACAGTGGCCCAGTTTATTTACAGCCGGAAATTCCATTCCATGAAAATCCTGCGTACTTATCTGGAACAACTTCCACTTCCGTTTCCATCCGAAAAACAACAGCAGGAAATTATCTCCCTTGCAGAAAAAATCATGATAGAAAAAGATGAAAAAAAGTGGCTGGCATACTATGAGAAAGCAGACAAACTGATTGCCTGCGTCTATGGCTTGTCTGAACAAGAATATGAGAACATCCACAGAGCAGAAAACATCAGGCCATAGAGGCGCTAACCTTCTAACGCCAATCGTTTGATTTGCTCCAACCCATGGGCTACTGGAGGCAGTGCAAGAATCATCAGGGTGATCACTGCTTCCGCCCCCAAATAGGAGCCATTATAAACAAGGGAATACACAGGAGCTGCCATGGTTTCTGGCGCATAAGAGGCGAAAAAAATAATTCCTGATAAAAAGGTAAAAAAATAACGCCCCAAAACTGCAACAATATAACCTTTGATTAGTCCATGCTTTTGTTTGCAAAAAAAACCTGACAGCCCTAACGCACCAAAGGCCAAAGGATAGTCTGTCAGCATCTGGGGTAAGCTGTAGAAAACTGGTTCTATGGCAAACTGCAAAAAACCATAAGAAACTGCGGCTACCATCCCTGCATACGGCCCATACCAGTATCCCACCAACGTTAGAAATAACATACTCAGCAAGGTAACCGAGCCTCCCATGGGCATTTGAAATAACTTAATCATAGAAGTAACCATGGCAAGTGCAACGGCAACAGAAGAAAACACAAGCTGCTTTGTAGTGATTTTTCGGAAATGATTCATAAGTTCCTCCATTCGTGATATCTTTTAGCATTCTATTTTTCATAAATATGATCTGGAAACAGTTCCAACCGCCCATTATTATACATGATAAAACACTTTGATGCAATAAAATGGTAAAGAATAAAAGAAAAAGATTGCAAAATAAAAAAATTCATACTAAAATAGTACCTGGTAAATATAAAGATGTTGTCTAAAGTGTAAAGGAGAAAAGATATGAGCTATGTAGATGAAGTATTAGAACGTATTATTGCAAAGAATCCAGCAGAGCCTGAATTCCATCAAGCAGTAAAAGAAGTCTTGAGTTCTTTACGTCCAGTCATTGAAGCAAACGAAGAAAAATATCGGAAAGAAGCATTATTAGAGCGTTTGACAGAGCCAGACAGACAGTTCAAATTCCGTGTACCATGGGTAGATGATAAAGGACAGGTTCAGGTAAACACAGGTTACCGGGTACAGTTCAATAACAGCATCGGTCCTTACAAGGGCGGATTAAGGTTACATCCTTCAGTAAATCTTGGAATCATCAAATTCCTTGGCTTTGAGCAGATTTTTAAGAATTCCCTTACAGGCCTTCCGATTGGTGGCGGTAAAGGTGGTTCTGATTTTGACCCCAAGGGCAAATCAGACCGTGAAGTGATGGCATTCTGTCAGAGCTTTATGACAGAGCTATGCAAATACATTGGAGCAGACACGGACGTACCTGCTGGAGATATCGGAACTGGAGCAAGGGAAATCGGTTACATGTTTGGCCAATTCAAAAAAATCCGTGGTACTTATGAAGGAGTACTCACCGGAAAAGGTCTTTCTTATGGTGGTTCCCTGGCACGTACAGAAGCAACCGGATATGGTCTTTTGTATCTGACTGAAGAAATGTTAAAATGCAATGGACATGACATAAAAGGAAAGACTGTCTGTGTATCTGGTTCTGGTAATGTGGCAATCTATGCTACACAGAAAGCACATCAGTTAGGTGCAAAGGTAGTAACTGTTAGTGATTCCACTGGCTGGGTTTACGATCCAGAAGGCATTGACGTTGCACTGTTAAAAGAGGTAAAAGAAGTAAAACGCGCTCGTCTGACAGAATACGCAGCAGCAAGGCCAAGTGCAGAATACCACGAAGGCCGCGGCGTATGGACCATTAAGTGTGATGTGGCGCTTCCATGTGCAACCCAGAATGAGCTTCTGTTAGAGGATGCAAAAGCATTGGTAGCAAATGGATGTATTGCAGTAGCAGAAGGCGCAAATATGCCTACTACCTTAGATGCAACCGAATACCTACAACAGAATAACGTTTTATTTGCTCCTGGAAAAGCTGCAAATGCAGGCGGCGTAGCAACCTCTGCCCTGGAAATGAGCCAGAACTCTGAACGCTTAAGCTGGACCTTTGAAGAAGTCGACAGCAAGCTCCAAGGCATTATGGTAAACATTTTCCACAATTTAGATGACGCTGCAAAGCGTTATGGCAAAGAAGGAGATTATGTGGCAGGCGCTAATATTGCCGGATTTGAAAAAGTAGCAGAAGCTATGATTGCACAAGGTGTAGTTTAATTGAACCATTAACCAAAATCAGCCTCCTAGTATACGCTCTTTTGAAGCGCTAGGAGGCTAATTCTTTGATATTATTCTATTTCCAAAAGTTTTTTGACAGCTTCCCGCATTCCTGGGAGCTTCCGATACTGCATCACTAAACGACGTTCTTCTCCAGAAAGAAAAAAGTCATCCAAGGTATCATTGTATCCAAAGGTGCCTAAAATATTATCAATATTATATATTTTGCAGAGAGTCAACAACGTATCTGCATCCGGCTGTGTCTGACCGCTTTCCCATCCATAAATTGTTTTGGGAGCAACAGGCAGATGATGATCTTCTAGCTTCAGTACCAAATCATTCACAGAATAATGGTTTAACTTTCGATATGCTTTCAAGACTTTGGAAATATTTGGATTTTTCATGCCCTCACCTCTTTTCTAATCATAGACTACCCCAAAATTCTCGTCAATAAAATTAGAAAAATTCCTCTTTAATCAGCACAAACTTCTATTGAATTTCTCTCAAAAAGAGGATATAATAGGTACAATACCAAAAACAATGATGGTGAATGGGAGGAATGATATGGGGGAACAGGCAAAAAAATGGCTAATAGAACAGATGAAGCAAAATCATATTTCACCGGAGGCAATTGCAGACATATTAGAGATTTCATTGGAAAACCTTCATGTTGGCACTGGAGAGCTTCTGGATGCAGATGACTTTTTGCGAATATGCGCTTATCTCCATATCAGACCCGAGGACATTCCCATTGGATAGATATTCACTTTAATACTTTCAAAGAACAAGGTCCTTCGAATAAGAAAACATTATGAAATGTGTTTCATCTGTTCAAACAGTTCCAAATCAGACTGTGTGATTTTCAAATTCGAGCAATACGTTTTTCCTTCTGGAGTTGTAATATTGACTTCTATAATCGTATCTTCCTTTATTCCTTCAGCGGCAATTGCTTTGAGAAACTTAGGAAATTTGGGGTGATTTGCAGTAAACTTCTGCCATGCACCCATTAACTGAAACATTTGAGTAGGGTTCATACCTGCCATAATAATACATCCTTTCTATCACTTATTTCCTTTCGCTGATTGCCATTTCATCCATTACCTCCAACATTCTGTATTCTCCTTTCCATTCATGAGATTTACTTACCTCATCTGATAATACTATTATACATTATTTTTTATAAAATTGGTTCTCCTATTTTTTTATCCACAAAGGATATTCTTTATGCAATGGGATTTTCATCTGATTGGAAAAACAAGATACTCCAATAACAAAATGACCAAAATCAAAAAAATAGAACATTTCTTTTCATTTTCTTGGATTTTAACTTTTATAGTGCTATAATGTCGGTAATGCCCAAATAAGCATACTACCATGCGATAAAATAGTTTGGGCAAAGGGAAAGGAGAAGGAATATGTACCGATTTACAGAGGACTGTTTAACAGGAATCGAACAAATTGACAAAGAACATGAAAAGCTATTTGAATTGATTAATCAAACTATTAGATTACTGCACAATGAATTGCTGGAGGATAAATATCACCAAATCTCGGAGGTCCTAGAAGAATTAAAAGATTATACTGATACACATTTTGCCAATGAAGAAGCATATATGGCAGCCATCAATGATCCAGAATTAGAAATGCAGAAAAAACAGCATATGGCATTTCGGGAGAAAATTGACATTATCAGCTTTACCAATATTGATGAACTGGAAAACCAACAGACAATGTTAGATAATTTACTACAATATCTGGTTCGGTGGCTATATCAGCATATCTTAAGCAGTGATATTCTCATTGGAAAAATGCCTTCCATAGAAGAATGGAAAAAACAAGAAAACCCCTGTGTATTTACAGAAAAATATATGACAGGCATTCCACTGATTGACGGAGAACATGAAACATTATTTGAAATTATCGGTGACGCCAATGCACTGGTAAAAGCAGAACTCCTTCATGATAAATACGATGAAATTATAGCAATTTTGGAAAAATTAAAAAATTATACCAGTGAACATTTTCAAGATGAAGAAGAATATATGGAAAGTATCCACTATCCTGGACTGGAGGCACAAAAAATGGCACACCGGGCGTTTGTGTCAAAGCTTGAGGATATTGATCTGGACCAAGTAGACCAGAATCAGCAAAAATACCTTGAGGAATTAATGGAATTTTTATTCGGATGGTTATCCAATCATATTTTAAAATCAGATAAATTAATTGCAGAAGCCATACAATAGAACCATGAGGAGGTATTAAGAGATGGACCGATTATCATTCGGGAAAAACAGGCAGGGAAAAGAAACATTTTTATACATATTAAAAAATCACAATGATATTGTGATAAAAGTATCAGACCATGGAGCAACTTTAGTATCTGTGCTTGTTCCAGACAAGAATGGAAACATACAGGATGTGGTATTAGGCTTTGACAGCACTGCAGAATATGAAAACCATACCTGCTATTTTGGAGCAACCGTTGGACGAAATGGAAATCGGATTGACAAAGCACAGATGGTAATAGACGGAAACCTATGCCAGCTTACGGCAAACCAAGGTTGCTTTAATCTCCACAGTGGGCCAAATGGATTTGACCGTGTCCTGTGGGAAGTGAAAGAATATACGGAAAACAGTATTACCTTTTTCCACCTCAGCCGAGAAGAGGATCAGGGCTTTCCTGGAAATCTTGAAGTAGAAGTTACTTATACATTAACAGATGAGAATGCAGTGGAAATTTCCTATAAGGGAAAAACAGACAAAACTACAGTTATGAATTGCACCAACCATTCTTATTTTAATCTAGGGGGACACAACAGTGGTTCCATGGAACAGCAATACCTGCAGATTTTGGCAGAAGGCTACACCACAGTTTGGGATGAAAATTCCATCCCAACAGGGGAAATCGCACCCGTAGAAGGAACACCCATGGATTTCCGTAAAATGAAGCCCATTGGCCAGGATATCCAGGCAGATTTTGAACAGTTAAAATTTGCTGGCGGATATGACCACAATTATGTATTGGACGATAAGCCTGGAAATATGAAGGTTATGGCAAATGCTTACTGCGAGGAAACCGGAATTGCAATGGAAGCTTCTACTGACTGCTGCGGCGTACAATTTTACGCTGGAAACTTTATTGGAGACCAAGTGGGCAAAGGAGGTGCAGCCTACAGTAACAGATGCGGTTTTTGCCTGGAATCCCAATTCTATCCTAACAGCGTAAATCAGAAAAATTTCCCATCACCATTGATACACCCAGGAGAAGAGTTTACCACAAAGACTATTTACCGTTTTTATACAAAGTAATTCGTAGTGTCTTTCCTATAGAACAAGAAAGAATATGTACAGGATTCTCCCTTCGCTGGGGCAGACCCTGTACATATTCTTTTTGGGGTTATTTATTGCTCTTTCTCCAAATATGCATCTTTTCTGCTTCTTTGATTAGTTCATCTCTAAAATCAGGATGTGCTACAGAAATAATTGCTTCACATTTCTGCCATGTGGACAATCCTTTGAGATTTACCTTTCCATACTCTGTAACAAGATAGTGGATATTTGCACGAGTATCTGTAACAATGGAGCCTGGATGCAAGGTAGGCAGAATTCTGGATTTCAATTCGCCGTCTCTTGTTTTAAATGTGGAGGAACAGCAGATAAAGCTCTTTCCACCATTGGAAAGATAAGCCCCCAACACAAAATCAAGCTGTCCGCCTGCACCGCTGATATGTTTAATTCCAGAAGACTCAGAGCTTACCTGCCCAAATAAATCCACGTCCACCGCATTATTGATAGACATAAAATTGTCTAACGCAGAAATTGAGCGGATATCATTGGTATAGTTTACTGGTGCACTTAACAATTCAGGGTTGTCATCAATATAATCATACATTTTCTTTGTTCCCGCTCCGAAAGCATAAGCCTGGCGGAACCGGTCAATATTCTTTTTTGAACCATTGATTTTCCCTGCTTTTGCAATATCAACAAACGCATCCACATACATTTCCGTATGGACACCCAGATCCTTTAAGTCAGATTCTGCAATCAAAGAGCCTACTGCATTGGGCATACCACCGATTCCAAGCTGTAAGCAGGCTCCGTTTGGAATTTCCTCCACAATCAATTTCGCCACCGCTTTATCTACATCCGTTGCGGGACCGCCAGCTCCAAGCTCTCCAATTGGAGGATTTTCACCTTCCACAATAAAGTCTACATCAGAAATATGTACGCCGTTCTCAAATCCGCCCAGACAACGAGGCATATTTTCATTTACCTCTACGATAATTTTGGCGGATGTCTCGCAAACTGCTGATAAATGAGAGGCATTTGGCCCAAAATTAAAGAAACCGTGCTTATCCATTGGCGCAACCTGGAACATAGCAACATTATTCTTAATAGAAGATTCTCTATAATAGCGCGGCAATTCTGAATAACGAATCGGAGCATAATAAGCGCATCCTCTATTAATTAATTTACGTTCAATCCCAGACATATGCCAGGAGTTCCAAGTATAATGTTCTCCTGCATCCTCACGCTCAAAAATTGCCAGCGGTTTTAAAAGTATGCCGCCGCGAAGGTTGATATCCTCCAATTCATCTGTACGTTTTGCCAGTGCCTGATCCAGCAAATCAGGAGTGCCATTGCACCATCCGTAGTCTACCCAGTCACCAGATTTGATGACTTTTACTGCTTCCTCAGCAGTTACCAGTTTGTCCTGATATTCCTGTGTGTAATCCATGGTTAAAACCTCCCTGATATTAGATTTAAAATGGTTGGATTGTTAAATATGTAACATACTTTCATATTAGCATTTTTCCTGTCATGGGTCAATGGATTCTAAAAAATCTCAAAAAATAATAGAACAATTGTCTATTATATATTATAATAAAAAAAGAAAGGAGAATATATTATGAGATATACAGTAATCGGCGATACTATGCCAGCAGTAGAAGTTGTTTTTGATGCACCAGGTGAAACTATGTATACCCAGTCTGGGGGAATGGCATGGATGTCAGAAGGTATTTCCATGGATTCTAACATGAGAGGCGGCCTTGGGAAAAGTATTGGAAGAATGTTTTCAGGAGAATCTCTTTTTATGGCAACCTATAAAGCAGAACGGCCAGGCGCTATGATTGCCTTCGCATCTACCGTAGCTGGTGAGGTGCTTCCAGTAGATGTAGGTGCAAGCGGTGGACTAATCTGTCAGAAAGGCTCTTTCCTTTGTGCCGAAGAAACCGTAAATTTAAGCGTTGCCCTCACTAAAAAAATGTCCGCTGGCTTCTTTGGTGGCGAAGGTTTTATCCTGCAGGACATTTCTGGAAAAGGAATGGTATTCCTTGAAATCGATGGTAATAAAGTGGAAAAGCAGCTCGCACCAGGTGAAGTAATCAAGGTAGATACTGGAAATGTTGTTGCTTTTGAGAAATCAGTAAAATATGAAGTAGAAACTGTAAAAGGATTAAAAAATATTTTCTTTGGCGGTGAAGGATTATTCCTGACAAAATTGACAGGTCCTGGAAAAGTGGTTTTACAAACACAGAACTTTAATGAATTTGCAGGAAGGATTGCCCGCCTGATTCCAGGAAAATAAAACAATAGGGCTGTCAGGAAACAGGATTTTCCCACAGCCCTATAATTATTATCCATATATCATTTCTCTTCTGGGTAGTCTTTATCTTTCCCATACCACCATTTTAATTTCTCTGGATCATGCTGTTCCTGCTCTGCATAATATACTGCACAGCGAAATACATACAGCACACACCGATCATCCTGAAATCCTTTCACATTAATTACGACGTCATCCTTTCGTATATTGCAATAAGCTCTTCTGCCATAATCCGCCATTGCTGTTACGTCTATCGGCGCACCTTTTCCACCGCAAATCTCTTTGGCCTTGGAAAGCTGATAGCCAACCTGAAGGCCCTAAAAGAGCCACATCTGCTTCTCCGATCAGCCCTTCTATATCAAGGATTGGATATGCTTTGATATCCACTTCTTTCCCCTTTTCTTTTGCAGCCTCTTCCATCTTTTTCACCAATAGGCTCGTTGACATTCCATTTGCACAGAACAATCTTATTTTCAGCATATTTACGCTCTCCTATTATTGACATTTACCTGAATCCGTGAGCCTAACCTCAAAACTATTTTGGACAAAACTGTTTGATGTAAATGAAAGCGCAATGTCTGTTTTTTGCAAAACAATACCCCATAATCCTGTAAAAATGGCATGATCTGCAAGATTTCCTTTATACAGAAACCCGTGGTTCAGATATTCTGCTGTTGGATGACCTACAGGACAAAATCTTCAAAGGCATCGTATACATGTTGGAATGCTTCCCGCCAGACATTGCTCTTCCCCAGTCTTATTACCAGTTTTCATGCATGTTCCGTTATGTGGCACGCCATGTTGACCAGATTATAGCTCACCGTCCTGTGCCTGCAACGTTTTACCGTTTTCAGCAGAGTCATTGCCAGAGTCAAGCTATCACCGTTCTTGATCTGGCGCTGTGGATGGTTACAGTCAACCTTCATTCGGTTGCAGCGTTTGACAAAATCAATCTGGGAAAACAACGTATAAATGCCGGAATTATATGGGGTTACAGAAAATAATTTGTGGTAAGGCTCACGGATTCAGGATTTTATAAATATCCCCCTGTCATTGATGTCTTCCCCGCCACACTTTATGAGTTTTGACAGTAAGACGGAGCCATCTTTTAAAATTATCTGATTTCCGAATCTTGAGCCTGCTATCAGATTAGCAGTGTATCTTAAATATTCAAATGTATCTGGCATTTATTGTTTACCCTTTCACTTTTTTAATATTGTACCCTATTTTTAGCTTCTTTACAAAAACTTCCATAAACAAAAAAGTACCGGAAAGCCTGTATTTCCAGACTTTCCGGCGCCCCTGCCAAGAATCGATGCGACAGGATTTGAACCTGCGACCTCTGCGTCCCGAAATTTGAAAATGTTATTCTTCTATTCTTTGTAATGATGAAATTCCTTTATTTTTCAGGCTTTTACTCCATAATACGTTTTCTATTTTTTGCAATTTTGGCTAACACTTTTCAGTTTTGTTAGTCAAATATTAGTCAGGAAATCTTCGTCTACATAATTTTCCAGCACCATTCCCGTACCAACATCCAAGGATTATATCGGAAAGGCCGACCGCCCAGTCCGTTTAAAATACATATTCGCTTCCTTTCTCGTTATTTCGAAAAAGGTCTTTCCATCCACCTGGAATACATATGTTTCATTTCCGAAATTTTGGCTATTCTTTTTCATAACATTGGAAAGGGCCTTTTCTAATGTGGACAATGGAGCTTCTATGTTAGTCTGCCCATGCGGCTGGTCTCCCAGGATTGCCAAAAACGGGTTCCCACCGCGTATTACCGCGCCAGATGCAAGCTGGGGTATCTGCATGTCTGAAAATGATGCCATGGCCGGGGAATAGGCTGCGGCCTGGGGGGAATAAGCGGCTGCCTTCCCCATCCCGCCGACCAGCCCGCCAAATGCACCACCGACTGCGGAAGCCCCTGAAACATTGACTTTGATATTGAACAGCTCCTTGATTTTGTTTGCCATGTCAACAAGCGTGTTCCAGATTGCCAGAATCCCATCAATGATTCCGTTTACTATGTTCTTCCCGACGCCCGCCATAAATTCCCGAGCACCAGAAAATATACCTGTCACTGATTGCCATGCAGACGAGAACTTATCTCGGAACCATCCAGCACTATCCCCAAATGCGCCAGTTATGTTTCCCCATATAGTTTTAAATGCTGCCTTTGCCCCAGAAAACGCCTTTGTTGCATTGGAGTATGCTTTTTTAAAATTTCTGTCAAACCAACCTCCTAAGTCTTTAAATGCTTTTTGTATATCGCCCCACCTTTCGCCGAACCAGCCGCCGATTTTGTCGAAAGCTTTATGAACGTTAACTTTTGCATCGTCAAATTTATTTTTAAACCAGCCACCGACATCTGAAAGAGCCGACTGAATATCGCCCCATCTTTCCCCGAACCAAGAGCCAATGGCTTCAAATGCCAAATGTGTATTTTTTACTGCATTATCAAATTGTTCTTTGAACCAGCTCCCCACGCCTTTAAATGCATTTGTAACATCCTTATACCTTGCGCCAAACCATCCCCCAATTCCCTCAAATGCCTTATGTACATTTTTTATTGCATCATCAAATTTCTTCTTGAACCATGCAGAAACATTACTTAATGCTTTTTGTATCCCTTCCCATGCGCCGCTAATGGCTTTCAGTATTTCTTTCCATTTTTTTGTAATCCAATCTTTCAGCTTCCCGGCGGCTTCTTTGATTTTGTCCCAGTTCTTCCATAAGAGAACACCTATTGCGATAGCCGCCCCTATTGCCAAAGTCCATGGATTAAACACAGTACCGATTAATCCGGCCATTTTTTGAACAATTCCAATTAAACCACCCATCTTAGCAATAAAATTAACAATCCCGGCTACTGCTGTCACAATTTTAAAAGCCGCAAAAAATGAACCAATTATAATAGCCATATTCTGCACAGCTTCTTGATGTTCCGATATCCAATCTCCAAATTTTTTGAGCAAATCCGTAATTGTTTCCATTGCTGATATAATTACATCACCAGCCCATTGCCCCAATGGCTGCAAAAAGTTCTCCCACAGCCATATGCCAAGTGGCTTCAATGCTTCTATCACTTCGTTTGCAGTACGGATTGCTTCTGATAACATATCAAGGAAGGCAGGAACCGCTTCTTGTATCGTCCACCCAGCTATGGGGAGCAGCACATTATCCCAGAACCATTGCAGGCCTTCTCCAATGTTTTGCGTTAGCGGCTGTATTGCCTTCAATAATTCGTCTATTGATTCCAATAATGGGACAAAATCTAATTTAGCAGCCCATTCCGCTGTGGAATCAGCTATCCCATGCATTGTTTCAAGGACAGTGTTTATAATCTCTAATATCCCAGCCCATATGCTGTCACCAATACCTGCCGTATTCCATGCTTCTGTCAGGCTTGCGGCCAGGTTACCAATAATGTTGTATACTCCTGTTATTATCCCAAGTATATTTGTCCATATCTGAACCCCTATACCATTGCTGAAAGCCCGGGAAAATGAATCCCCAATTGCAGCCAGAAGGTAATTGACGTTTGTAAGCATTTCAAACAATGCCGTGACATTCTCAAACCCAGCCCCAGAATTCCATGCTTCTGTAAATGCTACAGAAATAGAGGTTACAACGTCAAACATGGAACGCAGAAGCTCCAATAAACTTTCTAGCCATCCTAGCCCAGTCCCGTTTGTAAACACTTCATAAAAAGTAGCCCCGATAGCCTTTGCAGCTTCAAGCAAACTGGAAAGAGCTGCCTTTGCGGAGTTAATGACACCCTCCCCTTTGGATTCCCATGCCTGCTGGAATACATCCCATATGGACTTCAAAGCATTTTCCAGTTCGCTGGCAACCGCTTCGCCTTCTTCGATTTTTTCAAAATCCACATCACCAAGAGCACCAGCCCCACCACCGATGCCGCCGCCCCCGCCACTAGATCCAGAACCGCCGCTACCTCCGCTATCCTGCTTTAGCACATTCAGCTTGTCAAATGGGGCAAGGGCTTTACTTGCGGCCTTACCGGCTTTCTCCGCTGACTTACCTGCTGCATCCATCCCGTCTGCCAAATCATTTGCTCCGCCTGCAGCATCCGATAAATTGGATGCCATTTTGCTGGAATCCACCACTGGGACTTTTATTCCAAACAGTTTTGAAAGTATTGCGCCTATCTGCTTCGCAATGGCTATAAGGCCTGTAAGGATTGTATTCAAAAACTTTACGACAGGGGTAAAAACCACGATAAGCCCGGAACCAATGACAGACAGGAGTTCCTTAAACTGCTCTGACAGTATCCTTGTCTGGTTTGCCCAGCTGTCGGAAGTCTTTGCGAAATCCCCGGCTGCAAGGGCAGTCTGCTGCATCACATATGCATATTGCAGCTCTACTTTTTCGGCCTGCGTCATGGCCTGTATGCTCTTATTAATGCCTTGTTGCCGTGCAAATTCCTGTAAGTTAACCTGCGTCATTACAACGCCATATTCTTTTAAGGATTCTGTCTCTCCTGTATAGATAGACTTTAAGGCGGTTGACGTTTCCTCTATGCTTTTGTTGTAAAAACTTGACATATCGGCTGCACGTGCCGTTAGGTTTATCGCCATATTGCTTGCAGTTTCTGCGCTATCAAGCATAGATGCACCCATAGCCATAAATGTGGAGCCCATCTGCTTTGCTGATAATTGGGAAATGCCAAACTGCTTTACGGATGTTTTTGCAAACTCCTCCATCTTATAGGCCATGCTGCCAAACGCCGTATCCACTACGTTCTGGACTTCCTGGATGTCGCTGGCCGTGTCAATTGCCTGTTTTCCAAGTAAAACAAGGCCGGCAATGCCAATGGCGAAACCGAGCGAACCCATAATCCCCCTTATGCTATTTCCAAGTCTTTCCACACCAGAAAGAAGTCCCCTGGCTCCTCTCTCAAACCCTCTTGTATTTAGTTGTGTATTTATCCTTATACTTCCGTCATATCCTGCCATAATAAAAGCACCTCCGCATAAGCAGAGGTGCTTTTGCAAGTCTGCCCGTAGCTGTTTGGGTTAGCGATGCATGCCGTTTATGCACCGGGAGTTATTTTTTTAACAGTATTTTATTCATCCTTCCGCTTTATGCTCAAGAAGTTTCTCCTCCTGAGCTCATCATCACTATAAGGCTCTACGACACCCGCATTAATCAATGCGTCAAGAACTGCCCCCAGACAGATGCCCGTAGAGATTGCAACTGCATTGGCAATCATTTTTCCACAAACCACCTCTGTGCTATCCGTTTCTTCACACCCAACGGCAATCTCTTTCGCGAAGTCGTCTGCCTGTTCTCTTAACTGTTTTTCTATTTCGCCCTGTAACGCCCTTACTTGCAGCTCACTCAGCATAATGCCCCTCCTTCTCTAAAATCCATGTTGTTTGTGTGTAGACGTCACAGATGATACAAGGATATTGGATTGCACCATGGTTCTACACGTTTTACACGATCATAACATGCTCTCGTTAGACGATTCTTCATATAGCAATATCCTTAGAATAATGGTATAATATGTCATGAAACAGAGATTCCATTAGAATTTGATGCCTGGAGGTGCTATATGCCAGCAATTATTACCAAAATTAAATTGATTAATTATAAAAGATTCAAGAATTATGTTATTGAACCAAAACCACATATTAATATATTAATAGGCGATAATGAATCCGGGAAAAGCAGCATTCTTCAAGCAATAGATATCGTTGCAAGCGGAAACATTCATAGAGTTGAAACTATAGGCTTGGATCGCATGATTAATATTGAGGCGGTTCAGGAATTCAATGCCAGTCAAAGAACTTATGATAACTTGCCTAAAATGATCATAGAATTATATCTTAATGGCGAATTCAGCCATGACGTTAATGGCAAGAACAACTCTGATGGGATCATTTGTGATGGAATCAGGCTTGTATGTGAACCGAATCCTGATTTCCAAAATGAGATAACAGAATCCTTAAAAGATCAGGATGATTATTTTCCATATGACTATTACAAGATTCGTTTCTCAACATTTGCGAATGAAGGATATACTGGCTATAAAAAGAAGTTACGAAGCATTTTGATTGACAGCACTAATATGAATTCGGATTACGCAACCAATGATTTTATAAAGCGTACTTATTTTCAATACACGGAGGATAACATCAAAGAACGTGCAGTCCATAAAGGTAAATATAGACAGATGCGCGATAACTTTCGGTCATCAAGCCTTCAGGAATTAAATAGCCGGATACCGTCCGGAAAAAGTTATGCATTTGGATTAAAAGCGAGTTCTGCTATGAGCCTTGAAGACAATCTAATGATTTATGAAGACGAAATTGGAATTGATAGTAAAGGAACCGGAAAGCAGGTTTTTATTAAGACTGATTTTGCGCTTGAGCGTTCTGGCACAAATATGGATACTATCTTAATTGAAGAACCAGAAAATCACTTAAGTCATGTAAATTTACGGAAATTGGTTCAGCGTGTTGCAGATGCTCAGAATGGCCAGCTATTTATTACAACGCATAATAGTTTAATTAGCACTCGTTTAGAATTACAGAATCTTATTATTTTGGGTAAAGAAGCTGTTGGCAACCCCGTATCGCTTCAAAATTTGGATCAGTCAACGGCAAAATATTTCATGAAAGCGCCTGTGGCTAATATCGTAGAATTCGCAACATCACGTAGAGTAATTTTGGTGGAAGGTCCGTCTGAATATATGTTATTTGAGAAATTCTATATAACGGAAACTGACCATAAACCGGAACAAGATGGTGTACACATTATTGACGTGCGTGGGCTAAGTTTCAAAAGATATTTAGAGATAGCCCGTCTAATCCATAGCAAGGTCGCAGTTGTTACGGATAATGACGGCAATAAACAAAAGAACTGTATAGACAAATACAGCGATTTTTCCGGGGATGCTGACATTGAGATTTTTAGCGAAGATGATAATGAGAAAAGGACGTTTGAAATCGTTTTGTATAATGACAACAAAGAACTCTGTGATGGGCTTTTCAACGATAAACCGCTAGATTATATGCTTGGGAATAAAACCGAAGCCGCATATACCCTGCTGGAGCAAACAGAGGATATCGTAGTCCCTGATTATATTAAAGGAGCAATCGAATGGATAAGAAAGTAATATTTGCCGTTGCCGGCTCCGGCAAAACAACATATATTATTAAAAGTTTATCTGCCGATAAAAGGTCATTAATCGTTACATATACTACCGCTAATTATGATAATCTGCGTCAGAAAATAACAAGCAGGTTTAATGGCATATGGCCGGCAAATGTGACTTTAATGACGTATTTTTCTTTTTTATATGGCTTCTGCTATAAGCCTTTTTTATTGGACAAGCATAAAGCAAAAGGCGTGATATATAAGGCAAATGAAAATAGATCTTATCGCCAAACAGATTTAGGTTATTATATGACACAAAATCGCTATTTATATAGCAACAGGCTTGCTTTGCTTTTGGAAAAAGAAGGAGTGCTGGATGATATAAAGCTGCGTATAAGCACATATTTTGACGAGTTTATTATTGACGAGGTTCAGGATATTGCTGGGCGCGATTTTACATTTTTAGAAAATCTTATGGAAAATCCGTTGGATATGCTTTTTGTAGGTGACTTTTACCAGCATACATTTGATACCAGCCGGGATGGCAAGGCGAATGGGACTTTATTTGACGACAAGAAAAAGTACGAAGCACGATTTACGAAAAAAGGATTTTCAATCGACAATACAACATTACAGAATAGTTGGAGATGCAGTAAAACTATTTGTAATTATATTAACGACCATATTGGAATTAAAATATCATCAAATCGTCCTGCAGAAGATGACACTGCAATCGAATTTGTAGACGATGAGAAAAGAATAATGTCAATACTCGCAGACAAAAATATTATTAAACTTCACTATCAAAATGGAGCTAAGTTTGGTTACTGCCACAAAAATTGGGGAGAAACAAAGGGAGAGGATCATTATAAGGATGTATGTGTGATGTTAAATAAGACTACCGCCAAGAAACGTACAGCTGGTAAGTTATCGGAACTGCCACCATCCACCAAGAATAAACTATACGTAGCAATTACACGTGCAAGGGGAAATGTTTATTTAATAAATGATTTTTAGAAACTGGGAGCCTCAGTTCCCCTGCTTAGCCATCGCCAGCAATGATAACACAGGTGATTGCAAAAATATCCTTATAATTGTGTAAATCATGGCAGATTGTATCGACATGAACCGTGTCGCCCTGTGTGAGATACAGCATATAGTAACGGTGTCTTATGAGATAAATATAAGTAGCGTTGTTAAAGTGCTATTATTTTTTGCTTTTTGACATTTGTATTGGAATTTTCGTCCTGTCCCGGAATAGGAATTCCAATGTTTGAGACCTAAGTGCAAATTAGTGTTGGGGCTCGGTCGGCACATTCTTTCTGCAGGGGGTTGCATGATCTAACTGGGATCCTTCTCAACTTTCTCCGTACGGGCTACTACGGTCGCTCGCTTGGCTACATCGGCGCACGCGTCACGAATGGCCGCTGGTGGTCTACTATTGCTGGTTCTGCTACGAACGGCCACATCTTGGATACGTACCCGACAAATATCTCCCCTCAGGGTAACTATTACCGTGGCTACGGTTTTGCCGTTCGCTGTGTGGTACGGGAGGGGTGAGAGAGGAGATTTTAAAAAAGAGTTTTTAGGCGTTATGGTATTTATCCATAAAATGTGGTATACTAAAGATAGTTGAATTGATTGGAGGAGTTTGTATGACAGTAGATGCAGCTTGGGATTATGCCATTGGTATGATTAAAGTGGATGGGCTGGAACCAACTGAAGATTTTAAGAAATATATTGAATTGGAAAAAAACGGGCAAGCTACTACGGAAGATTTAAAGAAATATTTGGACAAAAAGTATAAGGTAAAGCAGGATGCTTGATCCATATGTATATCCCGGAACTAATATCCTCAGGAATATCTTAGGCATTCAAGATCGGCAGATACTGGATGATGCAGAGGCAGATTATGTTTCCCTTCGTCTAAGAGAACTCGCTGAGAATCCATTAGAAGGGAGTTATGATGTTAATCATTTTGCCAAAATGCACAAATATATCTTCCAGGATATTTACGAATGGGCTGGAAAAATCCGTACAATCAATATAGAAAAAGAGGAACCTGCACTAGGTGGTTTATCCATAGAATATTCGGACAAAGCAAAAATTGAGGGCGATCTGTCTGACGCCTTAAAGAAGATGGCGTCACGTTCTTGGACCAATCTATCTTTAGATGACAGGGCAAAATATTTTTCAGAAGATTTAGCGGCAGTATGGAAAGTACATGGTTTTCGTGAAGGCAATACCAGGCTTGCTGTGACCTTTTGTTGCCAGTTTATTGAGGCGCAAGGAATTCCCATTGACCGAACAATTTTTGAGAAACATAGCACGTACGTCCGGACTGCGCTCGTTGCTTACTCAGCAGTATTCCACGATTTAGGGGATCTATCTAAGAAAGAATACTTGGAAAGAATCATCAGAGATTCTTTGGAGCATGCGAAAACACTGTGTAAGGTATAAAACTTTAAAAAGCCCGCGGAATCCCGCAGGCTTTTAATACATAAGTTACTCACAGCCGGGCCGTGCATTGTTAAAGTGCTATTATGTTGTTTTAATTTATCCCTTTTTTGTTTTTTGGCATTTGTATCGGAATTCTCGTCCCATCCTGGAACAGGAATTCCAATGTTTTATCAGCATATACGGTCACGGATTCAATCATAGAGTTCCATAAATCATCATCGAACTCATCCAAAATATCCCCACATTCCCGCAACTCGTCCAAGCAACGGCGGATCTGCTCTTTCCTTCCCGATTGTTCCAGGATCTCTTTTTGTATGGCCTCGATTTCTTCCTCAGCCTTTTTACATTCTGTATCCAGTTCGGAAAAACGCCGGTTGTATTTCTCCTGGTCTTGGATCTGCCTCGTGTTTTCTTCCATATAAAGACGGAGATTATTCATCAGATGACTATGCTTGTTTTGAGCTTCAGCCAGTTGCCTTTCTAACTTACTGGTATCAGCGAGCAGCGGCAACATTTCCTCAAACCGGGCAATATACTGTTCTTTATCGCCAAGCATCCGGTTAAATGCTTCCACGAAGGCTGCTTTGAGGGCTGCCTCATCCAAATTCGGAGTGGAGCAGGCCGTTTTTTCTTCATATTTTTGGTTGCAGCGCCAAATGTATTTACGGTGCTTACTGTTACTGTGCCAGACCTTCCGGCCGTAATAACCGCCGCAGTCTCCACAGATAACCTTTGCTGTAAACGGGCTGCTGCGGTGCAGCTTATGGCGTTCCGGCCGCCGCCGTTCAATCTCTTTTTGCACCAGGTCAAAAGTTGCCGGGTCAATGATGGCCGGGTGAGAATCCTTGATATAGTATTGCGGTATCTCGCCACAGTTTTTCTTGACGCGTTTGGTTAAGAAATCAGCAACGTAGGTTTTCTGGAGCAGGGCGTCGCCTTTGTATTTCTCGTTTTGGAGAATGCTCATAATTGTCGAGACGCTCCACTTTTCCTTGCCCATTGGCGTTGGTATGCCCTGTTTTGTGAGGTGGTCGGCAATCATCCGGACAGTCTGTCCTTCTAAAAACAGTTGGTAAATCTTGCGGACAATTTTTGCCTCGTCCTCCACAATCTCTAAGATACCATCCTCACCTTTCTTGTACCCAAGGAAGTGTTTATAGGCAAGGGAGAACTTCCCTTCCTCCATGCTGCGGCGCTTCCCCCAGGTAATGTTCTCGCTGATGGAACGGCTTTCCTCCTGCGCTAGGCTGCTCATAATCGTAATCATGACCTCGCCTTTGGCATCTAAGGTGTAAATGTTTTCCTTCTCAAAATATACTTCCACATTCCGTTCCTTTAGCTTGCGGACGGTCGTCAGAGTATCTACTGTATTGCGGGCAAAACGGCTGATAGATTTGGTGAGGATCAGGTCAATTTTGCCATCCAGTGCGTCTACCACCATACGGTTAAACCCCTCACGTCTTTTGGTGTTCGTGCCGGAGATTCCTTCGTCTGCGTATAGGCCGACAAATTCCCATTCCGGGTTGCTTTGGATATGGCGGGTATAAAAGTCAACCTGTGCCTCATAACTGGACTGCTGTTCGTCTGAATCTGTAGACACACGGGCATAAGCCGCTACGCGCCGTTTTTGCTGCATCGTTGCATCTATGGCATTTTGGCGCAGGCTGGCGCGGCTCTCTATCTTTTGGACTTTTCTTGTAAATGCCGGCATTCTTCCTCATCCCCTTTCCTTTTTTGCCTGATAACCTCCAGCTGACGTTCCCGCGCTTTCTGCCTCATTTCCGACGTCCAGCTTTCCCGGCGAGATGGATGCCGCCAGTGGACGCTTTCCATATGGCCGTCGTGGAAAACGTAGACCAGACAGTTGTGCTCCGGCACTAATATCTCCTCAATATCCCGGGTCAGTTCCTCCCGTCCCCAGCCGTCATACCCCAAAACCTCGGAAGTCTTAGCGATGAGTATGTCTTCCGGAATCCGCTGCGACGGGCATTCGGATTTTCCATAAACATGGAAAGTGGAACATACCCATTGTGGTTTCTTGGTGTACTTCTTATCCGAAGCGGTTAGCTTACGGGAAAAATGCCTGCCGCAAAAGCCACAGCGGATCATTCCCGTGAATAAATATGGGGAAGCGGGCCTTGCCGTATGCGGGCGTGAGTATTCTGCCGCCCGCCGCTCCAGCTCATTCTGCACCCTCTGGAAAGTTTCCCTGTCGATGATGGCTTCATGGCTGTCTTCCACATAATACATGGGCAGTTCGCCGTAGTTTATCATCTTCTTTTTGGTGATATGGTCGGATCTGTAGGTTTTCTGGAGCAGCAGATTGCCGGTATAGGTTTCCCGCTGCAGGATGCCACGGATGGTGCTCTTGCTCCATAAATTCCCCCACCTGGTTGGGACGCCCTCCCGGTTCAGCTTCTTGGCAATGGGTGCGATGCCCATGCCGCTGAGAAAGTTGTTAAAGATTTGTTTTACAATCTCTGCTTCTTCCGGCACCACCTGCAGCATACCGTCCTTAAAACGGTATCCGAACAATCCGCCGCCCGTAGGGATTCCTCGCTCAAAGTTCTTGCGGATGCGCCACTTGACGTTTTCCGAGGCGGATCGGCTTTCCTCCTGGGCAAAGGAAGCCAGCAAGGTCAGCATTAGTTCGCCATCCGTGCTTAATGTGTGGATGTTTTCTTTCTCAAAAAATATGTCAATCTCCAACGCTTTAAGCTCACGGGCAGTCTCCAGCAGTGTCACCGTGTTGCGCGCTAACCGGGTAATGGATTTTACAATTACCATATCGATTTTCCCTGCCCGGCAGTCGGAGAGCAGTTTTTGGAGCCGTGGGCGGTTTTCTTTCGTGCCGGTCATTGCTTCATCGGCATAAATTCCGGCCAGTTCCCAGTCGCCCCGGCTTCCTATATAACTATTATAGTAACTGATCTGTGCAGATAAGGAATGAAGCTGCGCGTCCTTGCCGGATGATACGCGCGCATAGGCAGCGACACGTTTACGTTTGACGGGCTGCGTGTTTCTGCCCCCTATTTTTGTTATTTCTCTCATAATACCTCCGTTCCAGGCATCCCCTGTTACATCTATCACTCACATTGCCATAAAAAGCAAGTGTCGTTTTTAATAAAAGGGACTGCCATGGTGGCATACCCACCGTAAAGTTCAGGGAGCCCCATGAGAGGCTCCCCCCGTTAATGTGCTACAGTTTCCTCACCCGGTCCTCGCCATATACAATGCCAAGCCCGGAACCACAGTCCCAGTCAACGAATACTGTCGCGGTATCGTCAACCAAGCGGACAGTACCTTTGTCGCCGGGTTTGAGGCGGCTGTAAGGATCATCCATATGGATAAGTTCCACCCGTGTGCCAATAGGGTACATTTTCCGTATCCGTTCGACGGTTTCCCGGTCGGGAAATCTGCTATTTGCCATAAGTTTCGCCTCCTGTAGCCTCTTCCCGTGTCTCATATTCTGCGGCATCTGCTTCTTCCAGCGGAATGGTAAGCTCCTGCGCTGCCACAAGCGTCGCTTCTGCCGGATTTGGTGGGATTGCAGCAGTCTCATTACGTTCCGGGCGGTGGCCGGATTTCCAGCTGCTGTTGCCGGTAAGGTTTCTTAGCAGGATTTTGCGGGCAGTTTTATACTCATCCCCGATAAAACCTAAGCGGATCAGGAACAGGCGCATGGTGAACTTAGCGTTCTCAATCGGTTTTTCTACCGCCGTCACCCGTTTCTGTGTCTTTGCCATTTTGCAGATGGCGGCGACTAAGCGATTATAGGCATCGGCTTCACCGTCAATACCATGAAGAGTGAACCACGGGAAAGTAATCTTGCCGTCAAGTTCTACGATTGGCAGGCCGTCCGTTTCCAGTGCCTGTTTAAGTAAGGTTGCTTTGCTGGCAACGATTTTCTTTAGATTTTCCCGCATTTCCGGGGTAAATCCTATGTTGGGAATCTCAATTGTCAGTTTATCCGGTGTGTCAGTATTTGACGCTTCACTAGGCACATTCTTATCTGCGTCAAATGCTTCTGCCATATTGTCTATGGCTACCCTTTCTGCCTCGAAACCCCGTTCCTGCAAATCGCTAACAAGTACCGCTGCAAAATCGGGATGGATATTACTGCCATATGACAGCACGCCGTTTCTGTCTACGGTATAATCACCAATGATGTAGGAGAAACTGGGTGCGCCCTGGTAGACAGCGGGTTTATCCAGTATTTGGCTGATAGCTTCAACCAGCGGTTTTCTATTGCTGCCGCGGAGATTGTAATTATATTGGAAGTTCATATTATTTGCTCCTTTCGTTTGGCTGTACACACATCTATCACTCAGACCGCCGATTCCGGCAAGTCTTGTTTTGTCATAACAATATGGAATAATGTGTGTCATTCTGCTTCCGGGGCTTCGCCGGTAAAGAGATAATTAACATATTCTTCCTGGTGCTCTTCCAAATAAATGACTAACTCATAGTAATTCTCACGGTTAGCGATCCACTGTACCATGCGGGTGTCCAGCATATTGGTTTCCCCACTTTGCCGGACAGCCTCAATCTGTTCCTTAATTCTTTCTGTCATACGTCTCACCCCCTTCGTACTTTTCTGCCAGATATGCTTCCCAAACCGAATCAAGCACGGCATGTCGCAGAATTTTGGCGTCAAAGCCAGCATCTTCATAGCCTTGTAGGATTGTATCAAAATAACTGCGCGACGGCGTGTCATAGGGATGCAAAGCTTCGTTCATGATATAAGCCATTGCCCGGATCCGTTTGCCGTCCACCGTCATTTTTAGTGTTTCTTTACGGTAGAGGTGCGGAAAGCCTTCATAAATGTCGAGGTTATGCTCGTCATTTGGCTGTAACCGCCAAATGAGGATGGGAACTTTGCTACCTCGGCGTTTCTCAATCGTGGCTACGGCAGTGCCTTTGCCACGAAACATCAGGCGGTGATTCTGTAAATAAGTTGCTTTTACAACCTCTGCTGTCGGGCAGCGTTTTGCCATCTGCTCCAGATTGAGATTGGAGCCATAGGCGATATAGAATCTGTCTTTGGTTAAACTGTTATTTTTACTCATGCGTTTTGTCCTCCATTCTCGGTGTTTCTGATGCCAATATGACTCCTGACATTTTCTCTTGAGCCGTACCGCCAGGCGGCGTTGCCGTCTAAGTGCTGGTAAAGATGTTCCCGACAACTCTTGAACTCATCACCGATAAATCCGATGCGATTGAGCCACACACGCATGGCAAACTTCTCATTTTCCTCTTGGACTTTGCGGCAACTGGCACTTTTCTGTGTTAATGCCTGATGGTTTAGAGCAAGGGCTAGAACGATATACGCCCGGATTTTGCCAGCGTGCAGTGTGCTGTTGAACCCCCGAAGCTCTACTGTGTGGTTACCATGAAAGAAACTGTGCAGATTGAGAAAATGATAGCGACTTTGATGGTAGTGGCCATTACGGTTGCCGCCGTAATTCTCATACCAGATGGATTCTATCTGGGAGAATCTCTTTGGCTTCACCTGGTTCATCCGTTCCACGAGGTATGCATCCATTTTCTTACAATAACGCATTCTTTCCGGTGCAATCTGAAGTGACTTATAAAGCAAATCATTATGCGCGTAGATGATGTTGATAAAATTGCGGATACTTCTCGGCGTATGGTTAGAGCCATCCAGATGGATATGGATGCCACAAGACTTATTGGTAAATCCTCTGGCTTTTCTCAGTCTCCTGGCTAAAGCCTGCACCTGGTCAATATCTTCCCGATACAGCAAGATGGGGCTGACTAATTCCACGCTGTATCTGTCACTGGCGGAAACTGTCCTGCGCCCTTCCTTTTTCTGACAATGCAGGCTGCCATCGTACATGATTTTCCAGACGCGCCCATCGGAAGACGTTACCTTATGAGTGTCGTAGTAATCCACGGTAACCTCAACCGTGCCGTTCAAGAAACGCGCGACGGTCTCTGCCGCTTCCTGCCGGGTAATCCCGGTGAACTCGATTTCCAGACCGAATCTTTTAGTAAACATTTGCCCTCCTTTCCTGCGGCTGTTGGAGCGCGGAATGGGGGCGGCTGTGGTGCGCCCCCAAACTTGGCTGCGCACCATGCCGCGATGTTTACTTATTTTCTATGTTACCTGCCTAAATCCTCCTTTCCCGGAACTTTTTCCGTGAGATTGTTTAGCGCCGGGCTGAACCCTGCTGCGGAACCGGATGCCGGACGGTATTTTTTCTGTATCTCTTCCGTCAGCTTATGGTGTTCTGCATCGGTAATCAGCCCGCGCTTATGAAGATGGCCGGCGATGGCAAGCATCGCGCCATATTGCTTTATCTGTTCAAAATGTGCTTTATCCATTACGGCAATCCCTCCCCATAGCGGCTGAGACGGTAACATTCCCTGCCGCAGAATTGCTTTTTCTTGTTCCCGAAGCTGACGAATTCTTTTCCGCAGCAATAGCAAATCAGACGGTATGGCTGCCTGCTGCGGAAATGGTTCCACCACTGGTAACGGCACCGGTTGCTGCAAAAAATCTTGCGTCCGCCACCCGTGGGGTGCGATAATGGCTTGCCGCAATTTTTACATAAACCGGTTTCCGCACCGTTGCTAAGTGGGGCATGGACGCCATTGCGGTAGCAGATGGATTTTACAGTATTGGGAGATAAGGAGAAAAAATCTGCAATTTCCGCATACGATGCGCCATCCTCACGCATTTTTAGTATTGCCTGTTTGGTTTTGGGATCAGTCATACTGCCTCCTTTTCTGCCCCGGCTCCTGCACCTGCCATATATGCGGCTTTGATGCGCAGGCCGAGGGCGTGCACTACATTGACGGTTACGGCGTTGCCAGCCTGCCAGTAAGCCTGGGTGTCGGAAGTCACAGCCAGCAGTTTATCAATCTGTTCATCAGAAAACCCCTGCAGCCGCAGGCATTCCCGTGGGACGAGGCGGCGAATTCTCAGGTCTTCCCCCACAACCGCCTTGTCCGCATGCGTGGTAAGGGTATAGGAGACGCCGTGCCCCACGCGCGCCCGCTTCTTGTTCTGCCCGGCATAGGAGATGTCAACCGAGTCCCCCGGCTCCGCCTCACTGTACCCGCGCCTGGTGGCTTCTTTAATCAGCAGGACACCATCACGTACCTGCCTGGAGCTTATGCCTTTGCAGTAACTGGCAGTGAGGGTGCGGGCGCAGTCCCTTGTATCCGTGATCCCCACCTGGCTGCTGCAGCTTACGAGGTACAGCCCGGTTTTCCCGCCGCCTCCCCCGGAGCTGGCGAGCTGGGTGCAGGCGACTCCGGCTGGGTCGTAGACCCTTTCCCCCTGTGCCCCGCGGATGATCTGTATAAGAGCTTTTCCGTCTGCTCCGGTGAGAGGTAGTATTTTTCCGGCACATCTCGGATCAAGATATCCGACAATATACACCCGTTTGCGTGACTGTGGGACTCCAAAATACTTGCTGTTAAGCACCTGCCACTGAACATCGTACCCCAGTTCTGATAGCGTGCTGAGGATGGTTGTAAATGTCCTCCCTTCGTCATGGCTAAGCAGTCCGGGAACGTTTTCAAGGATAAAAAACGCAGGCTGTTTGGCTTTAAGGATACGCGCGATCTCAAAAAAGAGCGTGCCTCTCGCATCTTCAAAGCCACGGCGCTTTCCGGCAATGGAAAAGCTTTGGCAGGGGAACCCGGCGCAGAGCAGGTCGAAGTCCGGCATTTCTGCTGCATTGATGGTTTTTGCGTCTTCATAGAAAACCTCGCTTTCTTTTATATTATGTATGGCACGGTATGCCCGGTTGGCGTGTTTGTCGATTTCTGAGTGGCCGATGCAGGTAAAGCCGCCGGCACGCTCCAGCCCGGCGCGGAACCCGCCAATACCGGCAAACATATCAAAAAATCGAATCATATTTTGTTTTGTCATGGTATGCCTCCTTTTCTGTTGTCTTGTTTGTATATAACTATTCATATATCGCTTTTATTTGGTGTGCCTGGGCACCTGGCGCAGTTAAGCCGGCAGGGACGGATTCTTTCTGCTTTGGCATTATTTATGCACTGCCTGTTTTTGTTTTTTCGTTTTTAGCTTTCGTAGGAGATGGTTACATAAAATCTTTTATCCCGTCATAAGCATGGCTGCAGAAATCGAGGATTGTATCGATAATTTTTTCCTCTTCCACGTTTTTGGGCTTTACGTCCCAGCCGCGGTCATAGTTGATGGCTATCGGCCCATATTCCTGCCGAACCGTCAGTTTGCTAACATTCCCGCTGTTAATGCCGAATTCGGAAGCTTCTGCATAGACTTTTGCCTGAAAGCGTAAATTTCCGACTTTGCCTGATATCCAATTATTATCCATAAACTTTACCTGGCTGATGCCATAGCGTGCGTCTTCTAGGCATTCTTCCATATCCTAAGATGCATCCGTTTTGCCGGTCAGGATGAAATGGCTGTACGCACCCCAGTTCTTTCTGTCAAGCAAATAATTTACGAGTTCGTGCCAGCCTTCACGGTTAGCGATGGACATTACCGCGTTGCAGTCAAACATGTTAGTTTCCGCGCTGTCACGCACTTTAAGTATCTGCTTTTTTATAGTTGGTGTTAATTGGTTCTTAGCTGTACCCATGTTGCTCCTTAGTAGTTAAATTGTTCATAAAACTGCAGCCTATAAATGTTGCCTTTGCATCAAGTCTTGCCCTGCCGCTTAACTGTGCCAGGCACCCAGGCTAGGGCAGAATAAACAGAATGCCTTGTAGCTGAATACAATATGGCTTAACAAAGCATTTCTCTATCGCCTCCCTCCAGGACGAGATGTTCCAGCTCATCGCAGGTAATTACAGCAAATAATTTCGCTTGCTTGTCAAATGCCTCTCTTAACTGCCGGATGAGTTTTTCTTTCCGGGTAATGCTTGGTACAATCCAAACCGTGAGTGGGAACATTTCCGATTCTTCCTGCTCCAAGCCGGAGCGGTAGTAGGCATGGTATTTCTCGCATTTATCAATGATCTTGGCGGGAGATTCCGTGTCAAGGTCAACTTCGATAAAATAGCGGTCTTCATATTCTTCAGTAGCAGTTGCGGCGTAGAGGTCGGGCTTGAGGGAGCAGGATACCCCGGCACTGCTGTATGCCCGCCAGCATTCCGGCTCTAACTGCAAAGCGGTAATCTGAGGCTCATGTTCCCGGCAGATTTCTGTCAGCCGGATGGCAGTTTCTGCAACCGCCAGGGTATGGGCTAAGAAATATGGAGACGGTTCATAATGCCTGCGCATGGGGGACGATTTGCCGTCATGGAGCCGCAACAGGCGCTCGCCGGCGTGGGTCAGATGCCAGATGAATGAGCCTGATCCGGCTCTTACTCCGCCAATCCTCCGCGAGAGACTGTCTACCAGCCCATGCCCGCTTAGCTTCTTGAGGCTGCGGCTGGCTGCCCTAAGCCCTGCAGACGGGTTAGCGGCATCGTTAAATAATAGCCGCCCGATCTGCCCGGTCATAAGATAGCGGTACTGTTGCACCGCGGCGAGCAGCTGTCGGTCGCGCTCCCCCAGGCGGCTGTCAGTCTCCGCCAGTTGTTTTTTGGATACACGCTGGGGCGATTGGCTGTCGTTAACAGGGGCGCCGCCTGCCATAGGGGAATCCGTAGTGGGAACGCTAAAGGAATCCCGGACGTTAAACTGCGCGAAGCCCCTGATTCCCGCGGTTTCCGCTTGTGCTTTGCCGTCCCCGTCCGTCAGTCGGTTCGTCAGCCGGTCCGTCATGGTTTTTTCCTCCTTCCAATGTTAACGTCGCCGGGATTTTCCCCGGCAGTTTGGTTGTTAGCGGTAAATATACTGAGATATTCTTCTTCAATTTGCTCTGCCGGGATGCCGTAGGCGGCCTGGCTCTTTGCCTTAAGCTCGGCGGCATCCCGCAGGGCGGGCGGTGGCGGCAGAGTCCTGCCCTGCACCCAGCCAATGTTCCTTCCTCCTAATTGGAACGAGGTGTAAATCTGATAGCGGGGCAGAGCCATAAAATCCTCTGCTGTAAGTTCCGGTGCCATCGCCGCCATGTCTTTAGCATCCTTGCTGTTAAGACCGAACACAATCTTGTTCCTGGCGTTGGCGTCCACCCCGGAGCGGATATCTAAAGGCAGCTGATCGCGGTATTGGTGTGCCAGTGTCAACCCTACACCCAAGCCTCTCGCCTGCGCTAAAGCATCCGCCAAATCTGTCGGCAGTGAGAGGTAATCTTGGAGCTCATCAATAAATATAGAAACGATATGACGTTTCTCTGCCGGAATGCCAGCCCGTGACAGTGCCAGCGTCCAAGTTAGCCCGACAATAAGTGAACCCAGAAGCCTAGCACTTTCTCCTCCGGTTAAACCACGGTTCAGCGGAATTAGTACAATCTTTCGTTTATAGAACAAATCTGTGAGGGAAAACTTTGGCTTTGCCTGCCCCAGGGTGTTCCTTAGCCCCGGTCGTAAAGTTAGCTGTCTAAGCTTGTTGAGAACAGGGCTTATCTGCTGCCTTTTTTCGGTATCCCTTAGAGCCTCAAACTGTTCCCAAAAGGGGCGCAACGCTACGCGGTCTTTAACCTTGTTGGTAATTTTCTGCCTAAACCGCTCGTCAGTCAGAAGTGGCAATAGCCACAATAGGGTAGAATTTTCTGTCTCAACGAGGGTCAGGAGGGCCGCTGTTAGTATATCTTGCGTGTAAATTCCCCAACAATCACTAAAGATTTCTTTAAGCACGGAGAGAATTGCATCCGCAATCAGCGAAGGGTTGCCATAATCCTTAAACGCCAGCGGATTAAACCCACAGGGGCAAGGATCGGATGGATCGATGATGACCACGTCGCCCATGCGTTTTTCAGGAATCCGCATTAGCAAATCGTTAATAAGATCTGCCTTCGGATCAAGAACAAGAACGCTTCTCCCAGCCGTAATATCCGCCAAAATCAAATGCAACATAGCAGTCGACTTGCCGCTGCCCGTCGGACCCAAGCATATCGTATGCTCAAGTGAATTTTTTGGTGAGATGCTTAGCCGCTTCGGGCTTATGGTATCCATACTGATAGCAAAGCTACGGTCATTTTGCCGATTAGTCGGATTGCGGTACCAGTGAGGTGGCAAAGTGAGTTTGGGATGCAGCCCTGGTGTTCCAGGCAATTCTTCCTCCCCGGCAGGGAGTAGCAGAAAATTGGCTAACTCTTTTACTGAAAGCTGCAGTGGAAAATGCCACGGTACATGAGCGGAATTGAGATCGTGTGGTTTTATCTCTTCCGTATGTATCCTTACTCCGGCGGACTCCAATACCCTAAATGCGCTGATGATGCTTTGTAGACGATTGTTGGCATTTTCTCCAGTAATACCAATGCGGATGACAGCCTGGAACGTGTGCTGCTCGGCTTTTTCACGCACGCTTTTACGGCTCTCGGCGGAAGCTTTTTGTACGTCTCCGAGAAGTATCTGCAGCCATGTTGCATTTGGGTCAGCGAGGTTAGTTGGCACTGGGGAGGGGGCATAAGCCCTCCCCAGTACAATCTGTATTACCATTTCCGTGCCATCCTTGTTTTCTGCCAGTGCCGCCAGTCCTGCCCGGATGACCGCCTCCGTAATGTCAGTCTTAAGCGAGAGTGTCGGATGGCTAATCTTCAGTTGTCGGGCAGTAGTAACAGCAGCACGTTTTTCTGCGTCCACCTCATGGAACTGGATATCACCATGTGCCTTGATGGCTTCTTCAATATTTCTGATGTACCTTGTGGCGGCTCCGATGAGGTAACTTACTTTGCCGTTTTGGCTGCGTACTTCCCAGATAACGGCTCCCCGTGGCGATAATGGCGATAATGCCGCTAAATGCGAGAGAACTTCCCACACGGCTTCTGTTTTATATGGCCGCGCCCATACTATTTCCTTAAAGACAAGGTTTTCTATTTGATGCTTCAAAAATGCCCACTCCTTTCTTTTCTTTCTACCATTGTCCCAAATCATGCTTGTGTTTCCTGATGCGGTAGATCATAATAACAACTATGACAACAATGGCGATAGCAAGCAGTATCGGCCAAACTTCCAAAATCAAGTATGCGGCGGTATTGATGAGAAAGGCGCTGAGCGCCAGCATGAATGCAAACTCGAGTATCCTGGTAATTATTTTTTTGGGTGGTTCCAATCATCATCCCTCCTCTCTGAATGCTTTAGCGCTGTACTTTGGCACAGGATAGCCCGGGATTATGATATCGCTGTCGATCTCATTGCCCCATACATCCCAGCCAGGTTGTCGGCGGCGGGCGAAAAGCTCTAAGTAATCCGGTGGGGAAACCCGCTCAATGATTTTATGGATTTCCTCAGGCTTGTGCGAGTGGTCCTGCACAGGAAAGACACCGAAGTTTATTTGGTTCCTGCAGCGGACTGGCGCATTACCATGCGTACCAAGTAAAATATGCTCAGTACAGTTTCTCAGATACCTGCCAAGCCCCATCCGAGGCTTAACCCATGTAAACACGGAACGCGGGGTAAAGCCCCATGCTTCTAGAACGTCAAAACCGCACCTCAAAGTATTGTTTGTCACCCATAGCCAACAGTGGCTGTTTCCTTCCGCCAAATCCGCTACCGGCAATGCTTTAATACGTTCCAGCGGCATCAAATCATAGTGCTGAATTGCACCAAGAGCCCCTTTTTGCATAATGTCCCAAGGTGGGTCAATAAGCAGGGTAGAGTAGCGTTTAGTTGGGCTGTCTTTGGTTTCTGCGTTATTGATAATTTCTTTCATAATCATCCTCCTTTCTTTTGGTTGGCTGCTTTGACGCCCATTGAACCTCAAAGCAGCCACGAAATAAAACATAAGAAGTTAAAACTTTTGCAGCGACTGGACTACCTTTAACAGAGGTCAGACGTAAATTAAAATGCGTCAAAAAACAATGTTGTAATAAGGTCAAATATATGTTAACAATGACTTGTTTTGCGCTTAATTGCTGTACCCTCTGCAACGACAGGGCAGTCCTTTGCACCGTGTTTTCTGCCTAAATGTCAGTTTTTCTTGCGGAAACGCTCTTTCGCATCTTCCGCACAAGCTCTACGGATCATTGCACGATATGATTCCATGGCATCATACCCATCCATAAAGCTGTCCTGTAAATACTTCCATATCATCCTGCGCATAGCAATCTTTCTATAACAGTGCTTAAAAAGCATACGGAGCAGCCAGCCAATGATAGTAACTATAGATATTGCTTGTGCGATTAATTCTGTAGTCATAACAGATTTCACCACCTTTCTAACCGCTTTATTGAGCTCTTTAAGTATGTAGCCATAATAGCCCGGCAGCAGCCACCTACATCTGGGTTTATGTTGGCGAGTTGTTCAGCCATCATGCCCAAGCTGCCAATGTTTTGCATTGACCCCCTGGCGAGCTGGGCGGCGAGTTTGTCCTGCCCGGCATCAAGCACGGCCTGGTCTACCATCATGTTGGCAGTATGTTTTGCCATCCAGCTCAGATTGCGTGGCATAGGAATGTAGTTGGTGGCGGTTTCTATGACTGTGTCATCATAACCGTCCGGGTAAATGTTTTGATGGTTCATAATGATAGTCCTCCTATATTTATTTTTTGAAACACATGGTGCGTGTCACTAATGTGCTTCTAATAGTTAAGTCATCCTGAAATCGAAAATTTTACCTTTTTCTAAAATTTTTTGTAATTTTTTTGGAAAATAAAAAAGACCCATCCTGCGTCTTAGTTATACAGGATAGGTCTATGGTTTGATTGTCGTTCAAATGTTTTCTAAAAGTATATCAATATGTACTTCTGTAACTATTTATTGTTCAGGCTTTTGGACTATTACAACTGATGGGTTTTCTATTAAATCGTTATCAACTGTCACCTGGCCCCAATTGTAGATGAAGTTTTCGCCATAGGCAAGATCGGTATCAACTACTTCCGCAGTGAAGCGGACAAATGCATTACCACCGCCTTCACCATCAGGACTGCCAAGATAACTACGGATATTCACGCCACGGGTTACGATATCACCATCCGGAGTCAAAGTTGCCCATTGACCCTTAGTGCTGTAATTGTAAAGCTTGGTCGTACCAGCCACGTATTTGAGGTTGCCTGGCAGAATATCGCGAATCATCACGTTAGTCTGCGTCTCAGTACTGGTGTTGTTATATTCGATCTGGAACTCGACTTGGTCACCAATTTCTGCATCAACAGATTTGCCCCATTCAGTTGCGCCAAGTTTACGAACTTGTGTTGCAACAGAGTATTTATCATAAATCACATCAACCCATGCTTCGACTCTACCGCCGTATTGTGGGCCACCGGGAATCTCACCGTTAAGCTCATTATAACCGATCAACGTTCCGCCATCCGTAGCCTTTAAAACAATGTCATCACTTAACTCCATTCCGTTGGCTTCACCTGTAAATTTATTGTAAAGCGTAGCGGTATTTGGTCTAAACCTCAAATGGAAAGATTTGTCTTCTGCACTGCTGAACACTACTCCATCCCAGATTTTTGACGGCTCTGCATTGCTCGATTCAATATACCCACGTACTGGAATCTTCGTATCCGAATATGATGGGATGCTCAAGGCTACTTTTGTATCTTTTGCCACAATGTGCTTCTTAGGGTTATCATTATTGATATCAATCCGGATCATATACGACTTTCCATTTTCTACAGTAATATTTTCACTTTCCCACAAATCATTGTTATCTGAGCCGGTATTTTGCAACCAAACTTTAACGAAATTTTTTTCATCGCCCGGATAAATGGCTTTGCATCCCCCGGGATCATTTTCTTGACCTTTTGAGTTGAAAACAACCTGATTAGCGAGGATGTTTCGTTCCAGTTGGCCAGCCGTGTAACTGGTGCGCCCTCCAATACTGTCTCCCCAGTCAGGCGAAATACGCTCGTTTATGGGGCTTTCAGAATCATCAATTTCACTTATATCTTCTGGTTCTTCCGTGATGCTTTCAGGTTCAGAAGAAATATCATGCGTGTCTCTTTGTGCAGATCCACAGATGTTATATATAAAAAACACTATTAGCGCCAGTACTAGCAAGACGACTATAACAAATAAAAATGGATGCTTCTTTATAAATACGCATAAAGGATGTGCACCCGATGACTTATCATCAGGGTCGGTTGTAGGCTCATTGGTTGTTTTATCCGCATCTAAACCTCCTAACGGCTCAGCAGAAGCTTCATCATTCTCCGGGTTGTCTGAGGGGTGGTCTTCTTCGGGATTAATACCTTCAGATGTATCATCATCAACAACAGATGCAGGCTTGTTGCAATTTTTATTATCCGCTGGAATGTTTAGTGGTTCAACAATGGCCTTGTCATTTTCCGAAACGACAGTAGCCTCAACGGTGTTTTTATTATCCTCCAAATTAAGTGCAATACATTCGGGGAAGTCCGATGGCAATTCTTCAGGGAGACCATTCGGAAATTTTTTCTCCAGCTCATCAAAAACGGCCATTGATAACCCAAGTTTCTTTTTGAGACCATCTGTTTCTGTATCCAGTTGTTTAGCTAGCGCTTTTATTATTTTATCCTCAAAATCTGGAAGCCTGCTGTTTGGATCGCTCCACCCGGATACGGTAGTTCTAGCTCTCTCAAATTTGACATTTGGATTATCTTCTGCATATTTTTCGCGACGTTCTCCTACATTTAAATTCTTATATCCTGGCAAAATGCCATATACCGCAAAAAGTAGAAGACGGTCACGGATGATATTCACGTATTTTTCCAACAGTCTTATGACGTATGCACTGTAAAATGTTTGATATAACTCTTCTAATTTAACAGAATCATTCGCCCGATTGCCCAATGCCAACCTATTGAGACGCACCACATCAACATGATTCCCACTTTCTCTTTCAAGTAGCAGGGCTAATTCGTGCATATCTGCCTCTGATTTACGAACTTGAGTCAAGCGAGCTTTAATCTTTTCGACGGCTGTGGGTGCGTTGTTCTTAGTCTCTCCCATATATAATCCCTCCACATGGATCTTTCTATTATTATGTCATAACTGCTGTCATAAGTCAAAATATAGATTTCACAGCATCACTTATACCCTGATAAAAATCGCTATACGTTTTACCGTATAGCGAAGATGCTTAGAAACCTATAAATTCTGTAATTGTGACAATCGTGTTGTCATCATGAAAAATATCGTGGCTATCATCCTTCCAACGGTCTTTGATTCTAAACTGGAGACGTCGATGACTATCGCCAAAATCTTCTTCAAGTATCGTAGCTGTCGCAGTATGTGTCAGATGATAGGTTGGTGTGATGCCCGATTTAGATTGCGGTCCTTCGAAGATAAGATTCAAAAATTCATAACCGCGGATCCAAAAGTTGACTCTGTCATCCTTTGCCTCGTTCACATAGAATAACTGCACGCCGCCAGCAAAAACCTTGAAACCACTGAGTTCCCAATCAGGATTATTGCCCATCATAATTTCAATTATGTTGTCGGCAAATTCATTTTCAGTGTTTTCCTGATCTTTTGACAGTTCAAAGTAGTCTGAGCCAACATAGCAGAGCAATCTTCTCCATGCCTCTTCCGACTTATCTCTTTTTCCCATTTTCATCCGGATTGGCTGTCGCAAATTAGTTTGGCGGCAAGCTTCGAAGCAGTCAAAACTGCCATTGTTTCCAGAGACAATATAGCCGTTTTCTGCTAATTCAATTTTATAAGTCAGTTCTCTCATTCTTCCCCCTCCAATCTTTATATTTATAAGAATAATCGCATCATCACATATCCACATAGAATATGCGAACTTTGCGATTATTCAAAAGATGTCAGGAAAGAAGGCTACCGAATGGCGCAAGAATACAGAATAATATTGAGGTTTCTTAATGTACTAAGTAGTTAGTTTTAACTAATTGTTTTTATTGTAGCACACATGTTTGTTTTTGTCAATGGTTTTATGCTTTTTCGTATATTTTGCCATCATTTTTGTGAGGATGATCTAAAATTTTTACCCTTTTCCGTTCCCTTTCCATTCTTCTTTGTTCTTCTTTGTTCTTTTCCAGGCAATGAGGTTTTATTTTGTTATCATCTATCTAAGCAGCAAGAATACCTTCTGCAAACCAAGAAGGAAGCGAGGTGGTCGCCATGACCTATATTCGTCCGCCCCCTAGATAGGGGTTAGGACATTTAAACATCGAAAACATTAGAAAACTAAAAACAAAATATCATTAGCCTGATTTGCAATAGGGCTCAAGGATACAAATATCGTCTATCTTCACCAAAATATTGGTGGGGTAGCAGTATCGGTACCCTCTCCTTATTGCGCCCAATTAGGCATCCAAGGTCTGTGTATCGAACTGCACAGACCTTATTTTTATCCTTGTCCGCTGCCTATCAGGCGGAAAGGACTAGGATTATGAGCTATTATTCAAAAAGAAAGAAAATGGAAAAAGAGTTTGACTGGATGGAGATGCATTGCCTTGAAGCAGGTATGTCAGTTGAAGCAATAGAAGAAATACACCGTATGCTACTCGATGAAGTAAATAATGATAGAAAGTATTACAGACATAACCAGTCGCTTGATGCTGCTACATTCTCGGATGAGGAGGAGCTTGATGAAAGCTACTCGCCGCTTTATAAACGGTATCTTGAGCGGTTCAGTGTTCAGCAGTGCGAAATCAGCGAATGGGGATTTGAAGATTGGATTGAGGATTTGGACAGGACAGAGATAATTTTATGGGTTAAGAAGATAACTGACAAAGACAAAGAAATTCTTACTTACATAATGGAAGGGAGGCTACAGAAACAAGAGATTGCAGATATTTTAGGATGCAGTCCTTCTGCAATCTCTAAGCACTTAAAGCAGATGAGAAAAGAACTTGGGGAGATTCAAAAGCAAGATTAAGACATACACCCTATTCATGGCTAGGCTACTAAATGTAATCCAAACCACGGAAGCCCTGTGATAGAATTTTAATTGTGCACTCGCGTTTTATATGCATACTATCTCAATGAGGGTCATTTTGTCGGATGACCCTCATTATATAATTCCATCTTCGCATACACTCTGATTAAAACTGAGGATGGTAGGATTATATAGTGTCCAAAGGGCTATCTTACGCTCATAGCCCGACTGAGGATGGAACCAAAAACTTCTTTGAAAACTATCAGTTCCATCTCGTCATGTGGATATGTAACCGGTATATCGGCGTCAGTAAGGACATCGCAGAGTTGGCCCATTTCTTCTTCGGAGAGATTGTGAATCCCAAGCGTCATGGCGCTATTGAAGACATCGTTCTTCATGGCTTTTCGGATAATTTTCTCTCGAAATTCGTCCTTCGCCATCCCCTCTACCTTGCGCAGGCATTCGTTTCTGTCCATAAAATGCACCCCCTTTTTAAATCTCTGTCTTCGTAAATCATATCCTACAATTAGGTACAAAGCTCTCTTACAGCGTTTATTTTTCTCACCCCTCCCGTACCACACAGCGAACGGCAAAACCGTAGCCGCGGTAATGATGATTCTTAAGACCAATACTTGTTGGGTACGTAACTAGGCCGTAGCTATTAGTAGCGGAACCAACTACATTTGACCACCAGTAGCCATGTAGAACTCGTACATAGATGTTGCCGTATGAGCGATCATAATAGCCCGTACGGAGAAAGTTGAGAGGTTCTCTCCTCATTCATGGTTATGATTATAGCATACCAAATCAGAAGTTCAAAGTACCATGAATAGCAAAATGGGCGTCAACCTCGTGACACCCATCAATGCAAAACTAGATAGAATACAGAACGATACGCGGCTTACCATTCGCTCTTCGGCACATCCAAGCCGTAAATCACCAGTGCCTTACCCAAATTTATGCCATCAGGAGATAATTCATATACGGCCTTTTGTCTTTTAATTAATGTTATGCTCCGCAACTGTTGCGTTTTTTTGATCTTCTTGACCGTCCTATGGTTCTTTTGATCCCAACAACGATAGGTCGTATCTTCCCTCCATGTATCAAATCCTACATAATCGTTATGTGGGCAAAACTCCCCCACTTCCACAACGGCATAACGGACCTTACCGGACGACGTCTTCAATTTAACCCTTACTGCCTCATCCACGTCAGGACCGGTGCCCATCCTCCCCTTAATTTGATCGTATTCCCCTATATCAAACACTGCACAAGTCTTGCAGGCTACATCGGTAAATTTTCGGATATGACCATGAGCCTTTCTTTGATATAGAGCTTTAAATGACGTATTAAACTTTGGTTTATCCCAGCTCATACACATCGCTGGTTTTCCCCACTCTCTTCCTCCAACTTCCAGCACCACTCTCGCTTTCATCGCACCCGAAAGATTCCGGAATTTGGTCTTTTTGAGGTATTTGCTCAGCTCTCTAAGGTTTGCAATTGTTTTTTCTACATCCTTCGTCAACGCCGCGCGACTTTTGTAATTCACCTCGTCGACATATACCTTGTCAGTATTTACTACGCTCAGCAAATACTCTGATTCCTTCAAAGCTTTATCGACGTAGGCTTTAAAATCCTTGTATTCACGTCTCGCGAACTTAATACCGTAGATATATTCCTGACAGTCGCCCTTGGTCACATTAAAACTGGTATACCCTCCGGATGTCTTCGGGTTACGGCCACCATTATAACCAAAATACATTGAGGTTTCCATACAAATCGGGAAAATATTAAACCCTTCATCCGTACAGGTCGCCACCTTCTTGCTCAGCTTTTGGAATTGCTTTATGAAATTTTCCTCACCTCCTTTGATGCGCAACTTGAAGGCTTTGCCCTTCATCAACTGCTTGTGAACTTTTTTGGCGGTATTTTGATCGACCTTCTTGACCGTAATGGTCGGGGTCTTCGCATTCACTTCCATTTGCGGAGAAAGCAGCCCAATCGCCATCGCCAATCCAAAAACCATCAACAATCTGCTACAAAACTTTCTCATCACCTTCATGGTAATCCCTCCTCGTCTCGCCTCGTTAGTAGTCACATTCAATGCATATCAATTTTATACGCCCAACACACGTAAGGTATTTTGCGCCGGAAATTTAGTCAAGGTCGGGCGGACAGCCCGTCATATTCAGCCTTGACGAGATTTCCGCAAGCAAAATACAATTATCACCCGAAAAAATCAGAAACCAAAAATCAAACAACAGCAGCCAAGAAAACTTAAATACCAAAAACATAGGGGATAGCTTTTTTCCAGTCTCCCAAACACTGTACCAATACAATGTAACGTATGCGCGCTTGCGCGCAGTTACTAAATTTTGTCCAGAAGCGTTACATGGTTATAGGTTTCCTTATCAAATAGTTTCCCTGCTTATATAATATGTAAAAATCCGCCTTCGCAGGTCGGATGTAACACATTCTCAATTCTGTTACTTTTTTATCGGTTTCTTGTTTTGTTTACCCCTTTTTTTTTGTCGTTTTTCTGTTCCTGCGGGCGATTTTTTGTTTTCTTCCGTTAACAATTCCGGAGACTCGGTTTTTTACCGCCTTGTTATGTTATCAAATTGTAACCTTATTGAGATAATGTTACATTACCTGCAAAAGCAGGGTTTATTTGGGTTCAAGCTAATCTCATTATAGGAGAGTATGTCAGATGCTTAAATGCAGAATTTAACCGAACCCCCGGACAATCCGGGGGCTTTAGGTGACAGCAAAACCAGCCCACTTTTTTCATGGACTGGTTATTGGAGGCAAACTGCCTCAGAGAAACAGGACTTACCATTCCGACCTATCGAGATTAAATTCATAAATCGTCAAGTTAACCGCATCGCCAGATGTAGTGCCGAAGCTAACATTGATACCATCTACGGCAATTTGCTGTCTTATTGTCTTAGCTTTGGCAATTTGCCCTATCACCCTATCGCTTTTACGACGTTTGCGATACCGTACAAGAGCTTCTTTTGTTTCATAGCTAATTTGTCTGCGAGTAGACCTAAGCGTACCGTACCTGTAAACTCCGTACCGTGTCTTTCCGCTGCGAGTTTTCATTTTAACCCACACCATAACGCCATTCGGTTGTGACGACTCTTTTACACAACTAAAATCGCCAATGTTATATACTGCACATATCTTACAAAGAGTATGCGCTATATAAAGCTCTCGGCCGTAAGCTTTTCTGTTATATAGGTCTTTAAAACTATTTTTACGTTTAAAACCCATATCCTTATGCTTCATTGAGGTTTTTACCCAGTCATTAGCATCAACGCTCCCACCTATCTCTAATAGAATCCTAGCCTTCATAGTCCCGGGCAGGTCGCGAAGTTTTGTTCTTTTTAAGTACTGTTGCAATTCTTCATATTCAGAAATGACATGATTCAGTTTCTTGATATATGTCCTTTTTGCCGATTCGCTTAAGAGCCACGTCGATGTGTCATCCTCAAGCGTTTTTAGCGTTGATCTCGATTTTGCGAGAATCTTATCGACATACATCTTCAAAGCCTCGTACTCACGCTTGGCAAATTTTATGCCATAAATATACTCCTGACAGTAGCCGCTCTTTACAAGGAAACTCGTATACCCGCCTGATCTTCTCGGCTGGTTACCTTGCTGGTCAAAGCCGGCGGTACCATAATAACCTGCATCCTGCATACAAATGGGAAAAATATTAAACCCTTCATCCGTACAGTTCGCAACCTTCTTGCTCAGCTTTTGGAATTGCTTATAAAAGTTTTTTTCACCTCCCTTAAACCGTAGGTTAAACGCTTTTCCTTTCAAAAGTTGCTTGTGGACTTTTTTGGCAGTTTTTTGGTCGATTTTTGTGACAGTAATTGTTTTTAGCTTACTTGCGGCTTCTGCCTCCGGCGGACAAGCCATAAACAGAATCATAAAACTTATCACTGTCAGCAATGCCAAAGTTACTTTCCTTGTTCTCATGATAGTTCCCTCCTGACTGTTAAAATACTTGGTCTTGGCAGACCAATGTTCCGATTGTACTATCACTTAGTAAAAGGCGCAATTATAAGCTCTTTGGTATACTGCCACCAATATCCGTTGAGTATGGTTTTCCTATTCTTAAAACATAATCCGTTCCTGCCTGCGTTTTCGTAAGCAGTATCACCCTAAGCGACTCACAACATTTTTATAGTCCTTTACGTTTTCTACGAAAAATAATGACCGCTGCAACTATCAAGAGCGATACCACTATAGCTGCAATCACCATCATAAGAGAAGGTTTTGTGATTGATTTATTCATCCTTTCAGTCTGAATTGTATAATTCACATGACCAGAATATTCATCGCATCCCGGCACAATACCATCCAAATCATCGTACCCAAGATACGTACCCTGCTCCGAGAAAAGATTCGCCGACAGGACATTACCATTAGCTTTGCCGCCGTTATAAATCTTGGCCGAGCCCGTCACATAATGCAAGGTCATGTTTTCGCTCGCTGTCACCCAAGCTTCATCCCAAACTTTTTGTACATTATCGCGATCAGCCAGTGATGCCCAGGAAATCACCCCGCTCACTGCGCCTTCCTCGCCAGCTGCGAGTTCCAGTGGGAAGGAAGAAACTAGGCGAGTATCCGTCGCGACCCCAGCATAATTATGGTCTTTGTCGTTATAAGTCGCCGAAGCGTCATTATGGAAATAGATATAAACATCATATTCCTTACCCGGCTCAAGTTTAATTTTGCTCGAATAAGTGCCGCCGACACCTTTCTCAACAATCTTCACGAAATCGCGCTCATCGCCAATTGAAGAACTGTCCGTGGTTGAGTTAAAAGTAGCGTGATCGGCTGGCGCCGCCATCGTATAAGTTGGACGGTCCGTCGGACCCCAAGCGAGAGCTTTATTGCTAACGGCAAGCAGTATGACCGCTAATGCTATCATTCCAACCACTACCCAATTTTTCTGTTTTCTATTCACTTTTGCCCTCCCTTTTTAGTTCCAGCTTCTTTGATGTATGCGATTATTTATCATAGACCGCCTTCACACGAATCGTAATGTAGCTAGAGTACTCATAGCACCCCGGCACATTACCATCAAGGGCATCAAACCCAATCAATTGACCATCCAAAGTACCGTCAACCTTGGTCTTGAGGACAATGTCGTCGCCAAGTGGCTTACCAGTAACAGTGTGGCTGTTAAGAAGAGCTTTCAGCTCATCGCCGGATTTGCTCTCAATTTCAGCGGCCGAGATTGGATCAGTCGTACCAGTTGCACCACGGTTATAGATCATTGCTGAACCATAAACGTAGTCTAGGTGGAATGAAGTGTTGCTATAAAAGCGAACGTAATCCCAGTATTCTTTTGGAGTTGCGTTATCCGACTCAATAAAGCCGTTTACTTCAACTTCTTGTTTGCCCTTTGCGTTGGTCTTGCTAGCGCCAATACCGCTAATTGCGACCTTGGTGCCAGTAGAGGTACCAGCGATACCCTTCGGGCTGTTGTTGTGGACGTAAAGACGAACAACGTATTCCTTGCCATCTTCAACCTCAACATTACCACCTTCCCAGTTACCATGTGGGTTAACTGCGAGACCATCGGCGCCAGCTTCCTGTGCCGAAGTAAAATCGACCTCGTTGCCAGTCTCAGCAACATCGGTGATCGAGTTAAAGGTAATTTTATCGCCTAGCTTACCATCATTGATGTCAGCTACAGTATAAGTCTGGCGGTCTAGATCACTTTCTGTATCTGCCCCGGATTCCGTTTTTTCTGTTTTCTGGTTCATGGACTCTGAGGTCTCAACGGTGGACTGGCTGTCATTTTTACTGTTACCGCTGTTTGTCTGCCCCGGATTTCCCGTCCCACAAGCTGTACCCCCTAACACTAAAGCAGCTATAAGAAAGGTTGCTAATAACTTTTGCTTCATGAATACTTCCTCCTGACAATTTTTATTTTTGCTGTATTTTTTTAACATCCGCCCCTCCCATCAATCATTTCGCGTATACGTCCGACCGCAACCGTCGCGATAACAATCATGGAAGCTATCATACACAGCTCCGCCATAGCTATAACCACCAGGAACTGCCATACTACCCGGTTTCGCACCAAGTTTCTTTTTTGTATCCGAACAACAGTCTTTCAGTTTTCTGAGTTCATTCTTTGAGAACCGAAAGTATAACCTACCGCACCACGGACAATCGCAACCATGCTTATATTCCAACTCATTCAGGAAAAAATCAACGATATGAAATGGTACCCAAGTAATAATTTGATAAACCAACGAATGCTTAATCCACCTTTGAAATCTTCTTGAGGAATTCTCAGTTCGAAGAGAAAGGGTATCAGACTTTATGGCATAATCCCTTCCCAATACATGATCCACGAATCCTCCATAATACGTTCCATGGTCATATACCATGCACAACACCACCTTTTCTATAAATTTACTAGCTTTTTTGCTCAATATTGATAAGACATTGTATTAACTGTCCAAAAATCCGCCCTCAGGGATCGGATGTAACAGAATGTTTATTATGTTACATTCTGGCAGATCATTTAACGGCTAAATTCCATAAAACGCCGTTTTATCGCTAAATTCATGCCTTATCAAAAAGAAAACGGCGCAGGAATTACTAAATATTGGCAGATAAACCATGCTTGTTGTAAAAATTTGGGGACGGTATTTGGACAAAAATAATTTTTTCCTTGAATCTTGTCAATCTTGATGTTAAAATAGGTTACAGTATAAACAAAATGTTACGAGTGTCCTCTTGTCCTTGATAGGTTATACTTATTTCTATCAAAGAAAAGGGGGCTTTATTTATTATGGCAGCAACAGAACCAATCAGGGACAAGAAACAATTAAAGGAACTTGCGAATTATTTTTTGAAGAAAGGGCAGTTGCGTAATTATACGCTCGTGCTGATGGGGACATATACCGTTCTTCGGATTAGCGACCTGCTCCGGCTTAAATGGTCGGATGTGTATGACGAAGAAAGACAGGCATTCCGTACCCATATTACCGTGACAGAAAAGAAGACTAAGAAAAAGCGTACCATTGCTCTAAACCCACAGCTACTGGGCGCACTCAAGCAGTGTTACCTCCACCGCCGAGGCGATTATATCTTCGCCAATAACCGTAAAGAGCCAAAAGCAATCAGCCGGGTGCAGGCGTGGCGGATTATCCATGCCGCAGTAGTGGAGCTGGGGATTATGGGCAAGATTGCCTGCCATTCTTTGCGGAAGACCTGGGGCTACCACGCAATCATAGATGGGGACGTGTCACTGGCTGTGGTTGTAGATATCTATAACCACAGCAGTTACGAGACTACCAAGCTTTACCTCGGCATCAGGCAGGATGAGCGGGATGAGGCGATACTTAAGATGACATTGTTCTGAACCCCCAATAGATATTTCTTAAAAGTGTTTATATTCATGCCGTAAGATGTTATAATAATTTTAAATAGGATTATGCCAATTTCATTTTAGAAAGAAGGAGGAGAGCCGGGATGAGTACATTAGAAAACACGATTTCCATGCTGGAAGTGCTGCCGGAGACGGATCTAATTAAAATCCAGGATTACGCCAAAAGCCTGTTCAAGCAGCGCGGGGCAGAGTACCCGTTCCCAGTGCTGGGCGAAGAGGATATCATCAAGATTGCAGAGACTTCCGAACGGCAGATTGCCAACGGCGAATGCAAAAACGCCAAGGATTTTCTTTTAGAACTGAGGCAGGAATATGGTATATGAAGTTATTTTTTCAGCGGAAGCACAAGAACATGTTAGAAAAATCCTCCATTATCTGATTTATGAACTCCAGAGTGACCAGGCAGCGTCCAGGGTCGCGGATGATATGGAGGAAACCACGGCAAGGCTTTCCACTGTGGCCGGCAGTTTGAAGTTGTGTGACCATCCCCGTCTGCGGGCTATAGGATACCGGACAATCCATTTCAGGCGGCATAAATATTTTATGCTGTATAAAATCGCAGACAGCGAAGCGCACGTCCTCGGGATCTTCCATGACCTGCAGGATTATGAGAACATTTTTTAGGTTCAAATCTTGAAAATAATAGGATGGTTAATATCTCGGAGCCAGCTCCCTGGAGTAAACATCCGTATAACTCGACTGGTATCTTCCAGCTTGTGCAAAGGACCAAAGATAAGTCAGTGCGCTGAGGTTAAATACTTCACTAGAAACGTTCTTGTTGGACCGGTCACCGTGCGAACCAGTAAAGCTAACGAGATTATCCGCCCCAAATGTGCGATGCAGTTTGACTGAGTTTGCAATCACTGGACCATTGATCTGTAGCTGATTATCACAAGTGGCATTGGCATTACGGTTCAAGCTCCGTGTCTCGGTAGTATTGTCTTGCCAACCCCTACAAGTATCAATATCACCGGTAGCAATTAGCCAGGCATCAAGTCGAGTTACGCTTGGGTCGATTGCGATATTACCATCAACGTAGATTACCACCTGCGGCAACTCATAGATATTCTCTTTCTTGGCGCTATCTAGGGTTACATTGCCATTGATTGTTAGAGTGCCGTTAGTCCCGCCTGGGTTGAAGTAGAGGATTTGCGTACTAGCTACACCGCTAGCACCGGAATAGGTCGTCGCTGATTGATTCGACGCATCGTTCGTAGCGCTACCTTTGAGATATGCCGAGAGTCGCGTATCGTAAGAAGAGTTATAGTTAATCCCCGAGTTTCCGAGTGCACTGCCGCTTGACTTTAATCCATCGTTGGAGATAGTCAACCAAGCCATTTTCCAATCATTACCGCCTCCACTTGGATTGACTAGACCAGGAAGACCGGCGCCATAAGCCCCGCTTGAGGCAAAGCGACTAATATTGCTGCCGGCAACTGCAAGATTTTCCGCCCAAGAACCGTAAGTAGTTTTATTGCCGTCGTCATTCAATTTTGTAGGCTGACCACTATTCGCATCATTGTGGCGCGGAGCAGTTGAAGAGACAATCCCTCCGCCCGAGAAGATGCTACCATTCCAAATCGCAAAGTTGGGTTTCTTGGCAATAGTACGGCAAGCTGGGCTATAGTTGGTCCAATAATCTTTGCCATTGACGTGCGTCCAAGTTGCTGTGTCATCGGTAAGATTTTCTGCAGTCTCACCCTTCACGACCCCATACCAATAACCCCATTTATAACCGTAAGAGTTACAATACTTGGCGCCAACGTTATCGGGTACGGCGATATTAATCTGCTTTGTAAACGCACCGCTTGAACTTGGAATTTTCTCAACCTTGATCCCGGACAGACCATCGGTGTTTTCTGCCACACTAAGGCCATCGCCACTAAACTCAGCACAGGTAGTGCCGCCAAAACCAACCAGCACGGCTTTGGATCCGAAGTAGGCACATGGGTCACTCGGCTGATGCGCCATGCCACTGTTCATGGCGGCAGCACTCGCTACATCATCCCGCACCACAAAACCGACCGCAGAATAATCCGTTACCCGGCGAGTTGGAACCGACTTGGCTTCGACTTTCCAACCGATATTCGTCTGCTCACCCGCAAACATCACATCGGCATTGCTGCTACCACTGTTCTTCGGGCCGTATGGATCCGGATCACCACCTTCAGGCGGATTCTCCGGGCGAGTAATCTCGATACAGGCTTCGGAATCCTCAGAGTCGCCATTGGCTTGTGGCTCTCCGTAAATCCACTGCGGGCCAATTGACCACGGACCAGTCCAAATTAATTTCTCGGTAATTGGCGTAGTATAGCTCTTTGGAGTGTATGTAATCTTGTGACAAACTTTGTAGGTTTTGCCGGGTTCCATGCCGGAGATGGTAAAGGTTTCCTTCGAAACTTCCTCGTCCTGATTTTGCCTGTCTTTGTCTATGCCAGCTTTATACTGCGCATTTCCGCCTGCGGTGCCCGGCGTGACGGTTCCCCCACCCTCATTGCTTAGATCATATCTCAATTCGGTAGTCTTACCTACGAATTCCCAGTCACCGACACAAGTTATGTTCTCCCCGGAGCCTACAGTGTACGCACAGGAATTCCACTTGCGCCAAATATTATGGTTAGTATCCTTGATATCGAAGCCCATATTATGCGAAAACGTAAATGTTAACTCTGCGCTATCGGTACTGACTTTGAGACCAACGGCTTTGTCCCAGTCGGAAGTCTGCTTGCCCGGATCATATCCGCCGAGCTGCGAAGAGGCATTGGGAACTTCAACACTGGAGTTGGCCTTAAATTCGTCGGTAGGTGGCTTAGGTTTGTCGACATGGCTGACGTTAACACAAGCCCTGGTGTGCGCGCGGCCAGCCTCATCTGTCACCCCCTCGCTATTATTAAACTTAAACTTGGTAGGCTCTACTGTCATGGTATGGCAGTATTCATCACCAGCATTAACGGTATAGTTGACACTCCCTACCTTTTCCTGTTTGTCCGTAGTTTCCTTGGCAGGAATTGCCCACAGTGTATCGCAAGTCCATTTGCCATCACAGGCATCATACTTATCACCTGACTTACCACCTTTGACATCCCAATATAAATCAAGAGTAATCCCTTTATATTTCTTTGCTTTTTGCTTAACACCTGCCCAACCGTCACTCGTATTTTTATAGTACTGATTATGCCATATTTGACCGGATATTTGTGGAATCGAAGTCTGTACGGAAACCGTCATCGCCGCTGTCTTTTCAAGCGAATTATCGTAATTTTTTGAGCCTACATCAGCCCCTGTTTTATCGCCACTTACACCTGAGACGTTAATACCGGAATTGGCTTTTATGGCACCCGTCCTTGGACCAGGATCTTCATTACCGCAAAACCAAGTCGTATTTTCCCAAGATGTATTTCCATCAAAAGCTGATTTATAATACTCATAAGCTTCTTTTGCGTCAGTCCAGTCTTTAGTATCAGCCAAAACAGTCGGTCCAACAAACTTATACCAACCAGTTGAATACGGAGGTTGGACTTGGGCTACATGTACATTCTTATTGGGGCGATCGAGTACTTGTTTCCCTTGGAAGGAACCATCCCCATTCACCCACTCATACGCTAAAATCCAAATCCCCTCGACATCCTCTTCGGCACAAGTACTTGCCGGCCCACTGTAGTTGGCAATAGAAGAGACCTGAGAGAGCGTATAGTATCGCCAAGATACACCAAATTCTCCACAGAAAGTAGAATGGCCATTCAATCCTCCGCATGGGGTGTTTGCTGGAGGTTTACCCCCATTCGCGCCGGTTACATTGCCGGCCGATACGCCATGGGAGAAGAACATTATGCCGCTCAAAACAGCCAACGAGCAAAAAATTGTACCCAATACGCCATATAAAATAGTTTTTCTTACATTAGACACTCTCATTGCATACACTCCTGTTTACTGCACAGTTGCTGGATTTTTTCTCCTTCAATCCTAAACGCCTCCTGGGCTTTTTCTGTATCTCCATTACTGTCGTAAACGGCATACAGAGTTGCATAATATGTTATCTGATCTTGCAAGCTTAACTCATCAGGGTTTATTTCATTAGTAAGACTTATAACCTTATCATAATTTAAATTTTGATATGCAAGCACCATCGCCGCAATTCGGATTGAACCCGCCTGTGCTTCCCCTTGTTTTGATTTTACGGCATTATCTACGGCTTGAGTAACTTTCTCCATACCGGCAGCGTTATCAGAGCCATTATCCGAGTTTGCATCATATATCTTTTGGAGTTGAGCCACATAATTATTTACTGCTTCGTTCTCAGCGCCATCATTGTTTGTATTGTCATCCAAAACTAGCGAAGTTGTAGTACCCCCATTATTGGAAGAATGTATTAGAGTAACTACCGCCCATATTGCCACAGCAAGGACAATAATACCGAATATGCCAAGAGTAGTATAGAACCATCGGGGTCGCCTCATTTATAGCCCCCCCCAGTTTATTTGTACAAAATCCGACAGATGCTGCTGAAAAGTCATGCCCACAGGCTGTGAATATGGGGCATCTGTGGCAATCATTGCCTCCTGGAACTCGTTCATGGTTATGATTATAGCATACTTTATATCGCAAATAGAAAAATAGATTAGCTTAATTGTGGGAATGGTTTCGTTTGACTTTCTCCGTACGGGCTATTATAGTCTTTCGGATGGCTATATTAACGCGCGTGTTACGATTGGTCACTGGTGGTCAGACGCAGTTCGTACCAATAGCCAGGCGCACAATTTAACTACTTATACGGAATATGTTATCCCCGAATATACAGACCCCCGTGGCTACGGTTTTGCCGTTCGCTGTGTGGTACGGGAGGGGTGAGAGAAGCAAATGTTGTAAGAAAGTTTTTGGTAAAAGCATTGACAAATGTAGATGTACATTTTATCGTGAATGTACCAACTCATGAAACGGGGGTGATATGAATGAGCTTTGTACCTACTGGTAAATGGGCGGATGTAGGTAATGGTATTTTATTAAGAACTGACCAAAAGAAATACATAGCGGCCAAAGATTTGTTGGTCAGCCTCAGGGAATATGATATGATGGAGATTAAGTTGCTCCATCCCGAGAACCACCCGGTCGCAGTCGATACTGGCGTAAAGCCACGTATAATTAAGCAGGCTAACCGACATAGCGTAGTCCTACTCGCGCAAATCTCAACCTTACAACGCTTCCCAAAGATGCTCCAAATGCGATGCAATTGCTTTGACGAGATTAATAACGACTATTATACAATGTCGCTTGGCATTAGCCACGAAGCACCACATGGAGCCTCACTACGAATCTGTGCCAGCTTACAGCCCATCGAAAATTTTGGCGCTCCGCCGCCGGATATGGATGCAGCTTTTGCAGATTTTTTTGCCAAGATGCATCCAGGGAAAACCCCTCCAAAATAGCTTTCGGGCCTGGAGGGGTCATTTTTATTTGCTATTTATTAAGTCCTTGGCGTAGGTTGATATAAGAATTCTTTACCTTCGGATTAGGAGTTTGGGATGAGAATATATTAAAAATAGTTTCCCTATTTCTTATGACATCTGATATCTTATCGCAAAAAAGCCCCCGTCGTTCTTGGGCGGAGACTTTCTTATAATGTATTGCTGCAAAATGAGGAGACTCAAATCTTGGAATTAGTTCCACTCAATCCCATTGCCATGTTCGCGTATGATATCATACAATTCCTGTTCATTTTCAATCAGGGAAACAATCATCTCAGCAAAACGTTTGGCCTTTTTCTCATTTTCATCCGACAGTGCATAGTAGGCGATGTAGCAACCGGCCTCCGGATCGCCTATAAGGCCTTCCAAAAGTTCGGGTGCATTTTGGGCAAGGTAATACTTGAAAAAAGCATCCCAGTTATAGCCATTCATGTAGGCATATGCATTGATTTCGTTCATTTTCTCGCCGATAGAAAAGGGTTTATCGTTCTCGTTGTAGAAACATACAGCTATTCTGCTATCGTCCTTATGGGTTGTTACATAGTCCGCCATAATATATTCTCCTTACTGTTGATATGCTAGAGTGGATTCATTATACCGCCCATGTACCACCCATGCAAGGCTCAAATAAGTACATAAAAATGCCACAATCAAGCTGTTATTGATTTTGGGGCTAACAATTGTGATAGGGGTAGCTTCTCACAAATGGAAATAGAAGCTCGTAAAACTATCTACATACCTCTCAACTTTCTCCGTACGGGCGATTACGTTCATAGCCATGGTTATGTCAACACGCGCATCGTATTTGGTCTTTGGTGGTCAGCTGTCGCTAGTCAAAACTCAAATAGCTACAGTATATATAGTTACCCAATGGGCGTCGATTACCATAATAATGCTTCCCGCGGATTCGGTTTTGCCGTTCGCTGTGTGGTACGGGAGGGGTGAGAGCGTATAAGATCATCTAAAATCAGTTAATGCTTTTGGTGCAAAATGGTGCATCGTGTAAAATCACTCTCAAAACCTCGCCATCTTCACAGTATAATCCCCTCCTCAAATCCCCACTCATTTACCGCTTCCAATCATCAAATAAGGCATTTACCCCTATAAATCGGGGCAAACGCCTTATTTATTTTGTATCAAACGTGACGTGCTAACTTGGCCGTGGGGATGTCCCCGTACATCTTTGAGCGCAATGTCCAGATAATGGTAAAACAGCCGCCGCGCACCATAAAAGTCTGTCCTTCCAAGCGGGCACCTGCCAAGTTTCCCATCAAATTCAATATGCTCATATGAGAGCCCTTTCGTAACGGACAGGACAATATGCCCTGCGGCCTGCCTATCTGCCTTTAGGGCGGCTGCAAGCACCAGGCCGGCATATTCTTCCTGTTTTGCGATTTCTATCAGCTCCTTTTTCTGTTCCGGCGTGATGCCGTACGCTGACCACGGCAGCCGTATGCCTCCTGTGCCTCTATTGCCATTCCCATTTCCCTAATCCTCCTTCCTAAGGGCATCCCTGCAAATACTGTCATCTTATCGGGGTAAATCCGAAATCAAAGCCAACATCCGCATTGTTAAAGCTACTGCTCTTTTTCCCTGCGTTTTCCACCTTCCCGTTCACCGTTTCGACTGGGAAATCTGCATCCAGGTTATCAAAACTTTCATCCCCATAAGGCTGCATGTCCGCAAGTGAAGATTGCGCAAGGAAATTGTAATAGTCTTTTGGTGTTTTTAACTTTCCGCTCCCTGATATAGCCGGGCACGCACCAGATTCACAGGCATGGTAGACCGTCCTTACAAACTTGCTGAATGTTTCTGACCTGTCTGCCGGGGATTGGCCGAACTGCACTATTGTGATGCCTGTCCCTTTTTCCTGCGGCCTGTTTGCGTTATACCGCTCCTTGAGAATCCGTGTCATAACAGCATTGTCTGCGTGCTTATTTGCCAGCTCCTGATAGTCCGCATGGCTAAGATTTATGCCGCTGTTCAGGAGTGCCATTGTGCCGCTGTCAACCATGCTTCCGTCCAGTTTCCCAAGTTCTGCCATCTCTGCATCATATTCATCAACCACGGTTAGAATCCGGGACAAGCTATTTTCTATCAGTGCATCCCGCTCCGCTTCCAGTTCCTTTAACCTGTCCTGATAGCCTTTCTCTCCCAAAAGGTCAGCTTCATAAGCCCCTTTTGCCACTTCGCACCCATGCTCATAATCTGCCCTTGCTTTGCTGATAGCGCCGCTTGCGCCCTCTGCCAGCCTAACCGCTTTCCTGTAATATTCAATATTGCTTTTCTTCATGTTGAAATCCTCCGTTCATATTTTTTATTCATAATCCGAAATATCCCGATTTGGGACTGGATGCCTTACAATATCTGCAAGGGTCTCCATGTTTTCCAGTACTTTGGGAATGTCGTCAACAATCGTAACGGATGTGCCTCCAAAATTTGGGGCCTTTGCAAATTTGTCTGCAACAATGCCCATTACCGTTGCCACCTGCGAGGCACTGGCACTTTTCAGTTTTTCCGGAAGAATGTCCAGACATCTGTCTATTACACCCTGTGCCTTGCGTTTCCTGCTCTCCATAAAAGAAAGCATATCGGCCGTGTTCTCTTCCTTTTTTTGTGCGACTTTCCGCGATATTTCCGGCTCGCTGCAGCATACCCTGCGGACAGTTTGGTCAGACACCCCGAAATGCTTTGCCGTTGCTCTATAGCTTCCAGTCACTGAATAATCAGCCACTATCTTCTTTTTCTGCGCATCCGTCAACCGCGCCGCCATCCTCACCACCTCCCCATACTTCTATCGCCGATGCGTTCAGGGCGTCCAGCATGGCATCATCCATATCGGATTCCTCCGCTTCTTCTCCCTGCCTGCTTTCCAGTTTGAGCAGTTCTATTTCCAGTTTCTTATCAGCAATATCCCGCTTCAATATCTCCCGCCCTGCCTTAATCCTGTCAGGCATAGATACGCCCTCCTCTTCCCCATACATTACCCTTGTGAAGAATTGCAGGACTTCATCACCGGATGCAATTCGCTTTTGTTCCGAAAGGGCAGCGCGGCTCTTTATGTATTCCAAAAGGTCAACATTGGTCAACAATCTGCTTCCTTGTTGCTTTGGCTGTTTATACCCTGCCCTCCTTGCTGATTCCGTGGCGTTTCCGCACTCTATGTAATAATCAGCAAACGCTTTTTGCCTTTCGTTCATCCTGCCTTTGTTTCTCACGCAGACACCCCAATCCCCTTTCTGCATTCCGGCTTACCCGGACAACAAAATCTATATTATCCCTGCCGCAGAAATCTATCAGTTTGCCTGCCTGTTTTTCGTCCATGTGATCATAACACGCCCCAGGGATTTCCACGTATTCCGGCGTCGCCCTGAAAAATACAATCACGCTGCCAGTGCCATGCAGCCTTCCCAGCAGTTCATAAAGCTCCTTTTCACGCTCTGCATATTCGTCAAAGTTTCTGAACCATAAATGCGCCTCAATCCGCAACGAAGCTTCACCCATAGCGTCCTCCTAAATGTTTTTCTTTCCTTTATGGTATCATGGAATCAGAAATCCGTTGTACCAAGTTAAGCGCCGTTTCGTTCGCCCCAATGCAGGGGAGGATGGCATGACACCACCCTCCATGCCAAACTACTTTTTCTTTGAGCGTGCTGCGGCAACTACCAGGGCAACTACCTCAAGCACGGCCAAGGCAAGCACCCCATCAATAAAGCCATGTATGTACATCTTGAATCACCCCCTATCTGCCCGATGTGCCCATAAAATAGATGACCATATACAGCGCAGCGAACCCCATAACCATGGCAAGCGTGCCGACTGCATAGTTAAGCAGCGTCACGAGCCTTTTATCGCTCATTGGCTCCCGCTCAATCCTTGCCGCCTTACAGAACCTGTCCTTGTCCTTCTCTGCCCCCTTTATGGTGTGGATAACCTCTTTGAATTTCCTTTCGTCTTTCATGCTTCTGCCTCCTTCCCTCTTTGCCATTATGCCGCACCGCCTTTCATTTGGTTTTCCATTGTCAGGCTATGCAGGCAAGCATCTAAAGCCTTTCTTACTCGCTTGTATTCTCCGTAGGTTACAAGGCCGTTAAAGTATTCATCAGACATATTGAACCATAGCGATAAATTCACAAGCCGCCCTTGCTCTTTACTGTGCATGAACTCATGCGCCGCTTTGTTTCCTGCTTTTCTGTCATAATCCCACACCACATACAAATCATCATGCAGCTTTTCCATTAACGCCCTGTGCATATTGTCACATTTGCTCATTACTGCATTTTCCGGCATATCAGGATAAAGCGGATATTCTATACTTTTCAAAGGACTGATTACCGTTAAATCCCTCTTAATGCGTATGTACTGGCGAATAAGCGTGAGAATAGCTTTTCTGTACTGCTGTTCAGGCATAGTGGGCTTTAACAGGTTTTTCCAAAATGCCGCCCTCTCTGCAAATTCTCCGGCTTCCGGTGAGAATGTGAGCCTGTGCTTTTCGCTGTCTGAAAGTCTGCTAAAGGCTCTCTGTGCCGCATTGACAATTTCCTTTTGGCAATGGGAAAGCGCACACCCCTCAACTGTGCTGTAAAATCCTCCCGACTGGATAACCGGAATCTGTATTTTTTTCTCTACCCTGATTGCGCCGCCATGCTTTCTTGCTTTCCGCATATTCAGAAATAAGTTTGCTGCCGTCTTAATGTCCTTGACTATATTTTTCATTTTTCCCTTTCCTTTCTGCCAGAAGCCGTGGTATTATGTTCCTGTGATGTTTACGACCCCGGCTGTGCAGCCCCTGCCAGTGTTGGCGCACTGACAAGGGCATTTTCCATTTATTTTCCCAGCCTTCCCCGCTTCTCAAGGTAGCGGTATAAAATAGCACATACCTGGCGGGCTATGAAGGAATCATCTTCCCCAAGCTGCCCTGCCAATAACAACAGTTCCTTAATCCACATGCTGCCGCTCCTTCCTGCCCCCTGTTGGCACTGTAAATTCAAATTATGTCCCCGTTCTCAATACTTTTTGCATGAATTTCATATTTTCTTTATCCGCATTCATTGCCCGTATTGGCTTCTCTGGCAGATGGATCCTTATGCAGGTCTCAAATATCCTGTCCACTATGCGGTCGTCGAGCTTCAGATTGTCCATCTCAACATTGCTTGTGAAAATTGTAACCTTCCTGCTATTATTCCGGTTATCAATCATGCGGAACAGTTCTGTGTCCACCCACTCTTTTTTCGTTTCTGTCCCGATGTCATCCAGTATGAGGAGGTCTGCGCCTTTCACCCGTTCCAAATCCTCTTCCTTTGCAAAGTCCTTATAGCTTTTCTTCGTCATTTCCAAAAGTTCCGGCACTGAAATAAATTTCACGCATATATCCTGCCTTTCCATGACCTCATTCGCCAGGGCGCAGCTAAGGAACGTTTTGCCGCTGCCTTTCGTCCTCGAAAATATATACAGCCCTTTCCCACACTTCTGGTATTCTTGGAACCTTGTTATGAAAGATTCTGCCTTTTCTTTCTCCAACGCTATGTCGCAGCCATATACATCCCATTTAAACTTTGTCATGTCCGCATCCAAATACTTGAACGGTATCATTGACCTGGATCGCCGGAATTGCCCATTGCTTATTTCAATGTTTTCAACATATTCCGTGAAGCCATAATCCTTTACCTCATACCCCACAAGCTCGCACAGGTTCCCATCCACAAGCTCCACTTTCTCCCTAGACAGCTCCTTCTTCTCCAAGCGATTCCCTAAGTTCCCTTTCAAATTCTTCATAGCTCCTATACTGTGTCCTCCCTCCTTCCTCCGGTTCCTGCTGTGCTGGCTGCCTGTCCGCATAATTGCCGTCAAGGACCTTTGCCATGTTTGCATCCTTAACAAGCCAGTCGAAGTTTGCGGACCAGTCCCGGTTATTCTGCCCTTTTAGAAAGTTGCTTTCCTCTGCCATTGTGAAAAGCCTTTTAAAGTCCTCAATGGTATACTGCTTCAATCTTGCCTTGATTGCCTTCTTTCTGGAATCGGATAGTTTAGTTAAGCGGGGGAACGAGATACAAATCTCGTTATACATATCAGCTATCTGCTGATAATCCGCATTTTCTCTTTTATCTCTTTTATTATCTTTAATCTCTAATCTCTTATCTATAATCTCTGGTATGCATTTCTCGGAGATTTCTCCAACATTTTTCAAAGATTTCTTTTCCGAAGTCATCCTTCTGTCATACTCCCTTTTCCTGTCCGCCTCCGTTGTGCTTTTCCCTATGAGATTTTGTATGTCGCACATATATATAGCCCCATTTTCAAGCACTTCAATTAGTCCATACTCCCTAAATACTTCCAATGCTTCTTTCACAATTTTTTCCTTTTGCCTGGTGATTATTGCTATCATTTTTGTATCATAAGGAATGATATCATTAACCATTAAACGTCCATTTGTCTTTAAACTTTTTAAATAAAGTTTCAAAAGAATGTTAGAAAAATTAATTCCATTTTTCATATTTTCTATAAAAATAATGTTTTCAGAATCAAAAAAATTTTCTTTAAGTCTTATGTAATAATATTTTTTATTGTCAGCCATTTTAGATTTTATCCTCTCTTACTGCCCTCCTTATCCCCAACATTCAGGTAATCCACCAACTTATCCCAGTTAATCAAAAACTTACTCCCTGCCTTAATATAGACAATTTGGCGGTTAATGCACATCTTCCGCAGCCTGTCATAGCTTATCCCTGTCCGGCTGGATGCTTCTTTCAGCGTCACCATCTGTACGGTCTGTCCCATCTGATTTCCCTCCATTCTGCCGCGCTTCGTCAATCATACGCATAATCTCATTGTGGCGTTGCATGAACTCTTGGTTGCCAACGCCAAGCCGTTTTTCTTCTGCGGCCACCATTGCGTCAAACTCTTCCTTCGTCATAAAATCACCCTTTGCATTCAGTGTGGCACTTACCATTTCCACACTGACATACCTTCTTTTCTGGCTCTTCTGGAAGCTGGTAGATACGTTTCACATACTCCTGCGAAATCTGGCATGGCTCTTCCAGTTCCTCATTGTCTGGGTCATAAAAAATATCAATACCCAGAACCACGTTGTCTACTTCCCGTTCCAGCTCAATCAGCATACCGGAATCTGCCGCATTAGTGCCGAAGGCAACATTTGCCACCGTATAACCTTTTAATCTCTCTTCATCTGCCATGTAATAATCTGTGAATACTTTCTTTGCCATTGTCTGTTTTCTCCTTTCTTTAATCCTCCAAAATTTCAGTTACATCGACACCAAGAGCATCTGCTAATCTTCCAGCGGAAACAACAGATACTTCCCTTTGGTTGAGAATGACATTCATTCTCGCCCGACTTACGCCATAGGCTTTTGCCAAATCTGCCACGCTCTTTTTCTTCCTTGCCCGGCAGATGTCAACTTTATCTCTGCTGATTTTCATTGGTTTGTCTCCTTCCTTAGTCCTCAATGATTACAATGTCTTTAGCTGAAAAATCCAACGCCTTACAGATTGCCGGAACAACCTTAACTTTGCCTACTCGGTTCCCGTTCAGTGCGTTAGATACCGCCTGTTGGCTCACTCCACCAGCTTTGGCAATTTCTGTTACAGTGAGTCCCTTTTCAGCCATTGCGAGGTAAATCTTCTTTGTGTCGAGTTTCAATTTCATTGATTTTCTCCTTTTTCAAATTTTATTGACATTCAATTTGAATGTGTTATAATCATAGCATATTCAAATTGAAAGTTCAATAGGATTTTTGAAAAAATATACTCATTTTGATTGTGTCAGTATTTTTTTTGTGTTATAGTTATTTAATCTAATAGGGAGAGGTAGTAACTATGACAACTGGGCAAATAATACAAAAAATCAGAAAAGAAAAAAAGTACACTCAAAAACAATTAGCTGAAAAATGCGGCATGGCAACTGGTACCATTCAGCAGTATGAATTGAATAAAAGAGAACCGCGTCAAGAACAATTAAGAAAAATAGCAGAAGCCCTTAATGTATCAATAGATTATTTAAAAACGGGTAAATCATCAGATGAACTCTGGAATGAAATAATGCGAGACGTATACAAATCATCTATAGGCGATACAATTCGTGAAGAACGTGAAAAACAGGGATTAACTCAAAAAGAACTAGCTGAGTATACCGGATTGACTGAAAAAGCCATTAAGGAATGTGAAGGAAACAAGGATTTGCCCCCTATAGAAATCATAAAAAGTATAGCTTCATTTCTTGCCGTAAATATAGAAAAAATAGTAGGAGATTTATCTTTATATCCAGAATTAAAAGAAGATATGGCACAAAATCCACTTTCTTATGCCAGAAATTATAGTAATTTTTTAGAGGCCTGTGAACGCATTACAAAAACTCAAGAAAAATTTTTCCTTGAAGACTATCGAAAATTAAATGGTTTAGGACAATCCGAAGCAAGAAAAAGAGTTAATGAACTTACTGAAATCAAAAAATATACTGAAATAGAAGATGAATTTTACGAATAACTCCGCCAAGAATAACCAAGCCACTTTGGACTTCGTCCAGCAGAAGGGAATTTTCCCTTCTGCTAACGGACACCCCAAAACTGGTGCGTCAAATCAGCGGCATGGGTGCTGGTAATTATGGGAAGAGGTAAAGGGAAAATGTCCGTCACGTAAAGCCAAATGACTCTAACCACGGACAAATGGCTTTGGTTGGCAGTATTCGCCAATTATGCGAAAACTCTATACAACTGAAAATTCTGCTCTATTCGCCCTATACAGACGTTTTATGCATCCATTGATAAAATCAACCATCAATAGCTATACTGCCCGTATATGGACGGCTGAGAGCGTCACACGGCATACTGCAAATTAAGGGATACCGCCCCGGAAATTACGGCGAGGGGTCTAATCAGATCCACCTTTGCTCATTCCAAATGTGAAAAGTTGGCTTTAGCAACTTTTGAAAATACACTCAACGCAATCTTGCACCCGCATTTTAAATGCGACCTGTTTACTCCGATTTCAGATCGGAGAATTACTGCACCATGACAATATAATATGCTTACCAGGGAAGCCGATAGGGTGTGAATACCTCCGTTCCGAGCCTTGAACGGAAGGAGGCGTTTTTTATGACTACATATGAAGAATTTATGGTGTTACTCACATTTGCGATTCTTGTTGTTGCCATTTTGGACTATGTAAAACGTAAAAAATAGCACCCCCGCTCTGACAAAGTAAAGGTGCTATTTTTTACTAATATTTTCGCCGGAAACGGATAGGTGTGAACTATCGTATCGACTTCCTTGTTAAGCATATTATATGCCATAAATGCAGATTTTTCAACCATAAATTTGAAAATGCCCCGGTAGGCCAATACCGGAGCCTTTCAGATAGATACCATAAAGGATTATGATATACATACAATATTGAACAAAAACAGTATATCACAGTCCTTTATAAAATGCACCCATTTTTAAGGAAAGGACTGATTTTTTATATGGCAAGCATCAGGAAAAGGGGGAAAAGCTACCAGGTAACCGTGAGCAACGGCAGGGACATCCATGACAAGCAGATACTGGAAACAGCCACGTGGACGCCAGACCCCAGCAGAACAGAAAAGCAGAACCAGAAGGCATTGGAACGGTTCGTCATGGATTTCGAGGATAAGGTAAAAAGCGGCAAATACCTAAAAGGCGAAAAAATGACCTATCAGGAATATTCTGCATTATGGCTCTCTGAATATGCGGAAAAGCAAATGGAACGCACTTCCATTGAGCGGTGTGAAAACTCCCTGAATAACATCATCCTGCCAGCAATCGGGCATTTAAGGCTGTCAGAGATACAGCCATTACACTTAACCAAACTATACAATGAGCTTGCCGAACATGGCTATACCCAAAACGGAAAACAAAAGCCTTACAGCGCAAGGACGATTAAGCGCATCCACCAAATCATTAGCAGCAGCCTGAACACGGCCGTATACTGGCAGCTAATAGAAAGCAACCCCTGCCAGCGCGTAAAGCCCCCTAAGGTGGAAAAACAGGCAGACGTGAAGCATTTTACCCTGGAGCAGGCAAAGGCCTTCCTAAGCCAGTTGGAAATGCCCTATACCGTTGCCCATTGGGGACGCACAAAGAAGGACGGCTCCGAAAGCAAGAAGCATTATGAGGAAAGGGAAATCCCCCTGCAGTTCAAGGTGCTGTTCCACCTAGCTGTCTTTGGCGGGTTCCGGCGCGGTGAATTAATTGCCCTGACTTGGGATGACATAGATTTCCAAAGCCATGCCATCACCGTCAACAAGGCATCCGCCAGAACCAAAGGGGGCATTATTACGAAGCCCCCTAAGACCTTCTCCTCCAACCGGACAGTGACGCTCCCGGCCAGCACAATGGGGCTAATCCACAGGCATAAGAAAGAACAGCAGCAGTACCGCCTATCCCTAGGGACTTACTGGAAAGGGGACAATTACCTGTTCATCCAAGATGACGGGAAACAGATGGACATATCCACCCCAAACAAAGTGTTCAAGAAAGTTATCCGCATATACAACGAAACCCATGCGGACAAGCTGCCGGAAATCACCCTGCATGGCTTGCGGCACACGTCTGCCACGCTGTTGATTGCCCAGAATGTGGACATAAAGACCGTTTCAAGCCGCCTTGGGCATTCCGAAACATCCACCACAATGGACATTTATGCACATGCCCTAAAGAAACAGGATGAGCTTGCAGCAGAATCCCTGGGGGAATTGTTCTCTGGGGGCTCCCAGAAACAATGTTAGTCAAATGTTAGCCAAATACAAGAAAAGCACCCCTTAATGGAGTGCCTTTCTTTTGCCACAAGCCTTGGTTTTACTGGCTTTTCGTTACTCGATGCGACAGGATTTGAACCTGCGACTTCTGCGTCCCGAACGCAGCGCTCTACCAAGCTGAGCCACGCATCGATATCACTATGGCATAATAACACACTTTTTGAAATTTGTCAATCCTTGCAAAATTTGAGTTTCCCCATTTTTTATAATAGCCGATATTATAGAACCAAAAGGTTTCCATGAATTGTAAAATAGGGAAACCCAAATTGCAAAACATCCATTTTTCACTCTTTTTCTTCCATAACACTCATATAAGCTGGGCGAATAATCTTGTTCATGCCAATCAATTCTTCCATCCGATGCGCACTCCATCCAACAATCCGGGCAATGGCAAAAATCGCCGTGTACAACTCCTGAGGAATTCCCAACATTTCATACACAAATCCACTGTAAAAGTCCACATTAGGGCTTACACCTTTGAATATCTTGCGTTCACCAGCAATTAACTTCGGCGCCAGCTCTTCTATGCTGTTGTATAAGAACATATCATCTCCCCGGCCTTTGGCTCCTGCCAGCTTCTCCACATAACTCTTAAACACACGTTCTCTGGGATCTGAAAGAGAATAAACTGCATGGCCCATACCATAAATCAAACCTTTGCGGTCAAAAACTTCTCCTGCAAGAATTTTTGCCAGATACGCTTCAATTTCATCTTTATCATGAATATCTTTAATATTCCCACGAATATTTTCCATCATTTCCATTACTTTAATGTTAGCGCCGCCATGCTTGGGTCCTTTTAGAGAAGACATCGCTGCTGCAATGGAAGAATAAGTATCTGATCCAGAAGAAGTTACCACTCGTGTGGTAAATGTAGAATTATTTCCGCCTCCATGTTCCATATGCAAAAGCAATGCTACATCTAACACCTTTGCTTCCAACTTACTATAATTCTTGTCTGGCCGCAGCATCATCAACAAATTCTCCGCAGTAGAAAGCTCCGGCTCTGGCCGATGTATGTACATACTATCATCATTTTCATAATGATTATACGCATGATAGCCATATACAGCAAGCATAGGAAAAATACTGATCAATTCGATACATTGTCTCAAGCTATTACTAATAATATCCGGGGAACCCATCTGATTATCATAAGAAGCCAACGTCAAAATACTTCTTGTCATAGAATTCATAATATCTTTGGTTGCCGCTTTCATAATAACATCCCTAGTAAAATTGGTTGGGAGAGTTCTGCACTGTGCCATTACTTTACAAAATTCTTGCAGCTCTTCCCCGTTTGGCATCTCACCAAACAGCAAAAGATACGCTGTTTTTTCAAATCCAAATCCATCTTCTGCCATCTGTTTTACAAGGTTTTGCACATTATAGCCACGATACCACAGCTGTCCGTCGCATGGTGTCTTTACTCCATTTACATCTGCAAAAGAAACAATCTTGGAAATGGTTGTAAGCCCTGTCAATACACCCTTTCCATTCATGTCACGTAATCCTCTATTTACCCCATATTCTTCAAATAAACTATCTGAGATACTGTCATTTTTCCTACAAAGGGCTTCCTGCTTGAGCGCATATTCCATCAATTCGTTTTCATTTCTCATATATCCAATCCCTCCTAAATCTGTCGTTTCCAATTGTTTAATTTTAAACTATTTTATCATAAACCCATACTACTGCCAACTGATTTTAGAATAATTTAAGAATTTCGCAAAGCATTCTTGATATTCTGATTCACTTTCCCAGAAACCTGATGCAATACCTTTCGCTCTTCCTCTGTAACTCCCTGTAAAATAATATTGTACATCTGACTCCGCAGCTTTGTCGCTTGTTCAATAATCTGCACCGCCTTTTCCGTCAAAACCAGATGTACACACCGCCGATCCTCCGTATCATGAACCGCATGAATTAACCCCTGCTTTACCATACGATCCACAGATTGAGAAATATGTCCTTTATTAAATAAATGAAGGTTACAGATGTCCTTCGAGGTATTATGTTCTCCTGATTTATAGAGAAAATATAAAATATCAATATCAATTTTCCGCAGATGGTACTCCTCGCGTAATGATTCGATTTTCCGGTTATATAATGTTTGAAACTGCGTTCCCTGCAAAAGCCCTTCCAGCATCCAGTCCATCGATTCCACCTCATAGTTTAATTTTAAACTAAATATACCACTTATTTCAAATGAAATCAAGTGGTATATTTATACAAACTCATATAAATTTTATTCATTCATAGAAACAGCTTCCTTTTCTGCAAGTCTCCAATAAAGAATAAAAATCAAAAGTGCCAAGCCAATTACTGTCAAAACCTTTCGAAGCCCCCAATAATCCGCCATAGCCCCTGCCAATGGAAACATAACAATCATGGCAACTGAAAAAAACATGCTGTTTACAGAAATTAATGTAGCCCGTTGTTTGGAAGGAATCCTTTGATTCAATGCATCTAACTGTATAGGATATAACATGGAATTAAAAAATCCTGCTGATGCAAATGCAACCACAGACACCAATATTGCTGGTTTGCCAAGTCGTTTCGTGATATACTAAAAGAAACGGCGGTGATTCCTATGGCAAGACCTAAAAAATACAAAATCTCATTAACGGATGACGAACTTAAAATACTCAAATCCGTTATGCGTAAAAAGAAAACAACAAAAACTGTCCGCAACAGATGCCAGATTATCATTGATCTGGATGAGGCACATGGCAAAATTCTTACTCATGAACAATCTGCTAAAACAAACTGTGTCTGTATGGCGACAGTTACCAATACAGTGAAACTTTATTCTGAAAAAGGGATTGAAGGCATCACTTCACTCAACCGCAATGTTAACTCTGACCAGGCGCGACGGAAATTCGATGGGCGCGCAGAAGCCCGCATGATCGAAATCGCATGCAGCCCGGCACCTGCAGTATATTTGCTTTCGTGGAACCACTTGGAGGAAAACATCATGTGAGCGTCCATGAGCACCGCACTGCCATTGACTGGGCGCAGGAAATCAAATATTTATCAGATGTGATGTTCCCGGATGCCGAAAAGATCATTCTGGTCATGGATAACCGGAATACTCATAAAGCCGCATCCCTTTACAAAGCGTTTCCGCCAAAGGAAGCGAGGAGGATTATAAAGCGTCTGGAAATCCATTACACGCCCAGGCATGGGAGCTGGCTTGACATGGCTGAAATTGAACTTAATGTAATGACACGACAATGCCTATCACGTCGTATAGATACAATCGCCAGGCTAAAAAACGAACTGTCTGCATGGGAAACCGAGCGCAATCGTGATGAAGCTAAAATACGGTGGCATTTCCAAACGGGAGATGCCAGAGAAAAGCTGATATCACTTTATCCAATAATTTCGTCTGCCACCTCATAATAGAGGTGACACATAAGCTAAATATCAATGATACAGCACACCAGTTGGGAAACAGATCTTCGAGAATTACCAAGCGAAGATGAATCCGAAACGGAATATCATCCTAAGGAATTACTTGATAAAGACTTCCAAGAGAGAATCGATAAGCTACTTAAAGATGCGTTAACAGAGTGCAGTTTTCCGAACCTCACTACTGCTCGTCTTAACCTTTCAAGTTTTGATGTAGAAATAAACGAACTCAAAAAGCAGAACTTTAATGGTCAAGGATACACCTCATTCCTGAACAGTATTATTGCAATGTCCTTTAGACAGTACCTTTCAGAATACGCTGTGTACGACCCAGGACTACTTGTAATTGACACACCTCTTCTCGGATTGGATCAGGGTGTATCGGATGTATCACCTGAAAGTATGAGAGCCTCTCTCTATACATATTTCACTAACCATCAAGATTGTGGTCAGGTTATTCTTCTCGACAATATGTAAGATGTTCCTGCTATCGATTTTGAATCTACTAGAACTAATGTAATTACTTTCACTAAAGGACTCGAAGAAGGTCGATATGGCTTTCTTATGGATGTAACAGATTAAACAGAGGACAGAAAATGCGAATCAGTTACAACAAATTATGGAAGATGTTGATAGATAAAGAAATGAATAAAAATGATCTCAAAGAGGCTGCCGGAATCAGTGCAGCTTCCATAGCCAAACTTGCCAAGGGTGCCAACATCACTACAGATGTACTTCTCAAAATCTGTGAGGCAATGGATTGTAAGTTAGAAGACATAATGGAAACAATAAAGAATTGAGGTGGAGCGAATGAATTGTAAAACCCTGGTCGAACTCACGAATATGTGTATGATCTATGATGACCAGGGATATGTACTTGTCGAAGAAAAGCTTATACACAACTCCAAGGGATTAATTTTCCCAGGCGGTCACGTAGAAAGCAATGAATCCGTGGTCGATTCGATGATATGAGAAATCCAAGAAGAAACAGGACTAACAATTAGTAATCTTCAGTTCTGTGGCATTAAGGACTGGATAGAATTTGACGGTTCTCGCTATATGGTTTTCCTGTATAAGACCAACACATATTTTGGAAACATTCAATCCTCATCAGAGGGAGAAATATTCTGGATGCCACTTGAAGAATTAAAGAAAAAAGAAACCTTATGGCATTTGAATATGATGTTAGAAATCTTTGAAGGCAATGGGGTATCAGAACTATATTTCAATAGAAATCTCGATGCTCCTGCCCCGGAACTAAAATAACAAACCAATGAAGGATTAAGAACAATGAGAATTAATACTTTTTTAGATTTATGCTCTGGTATTGGCGGCGGCCGTCTAGGTTTAGAGCAAGCCGGACTTAAAAGCATAGGTTACTCAGATACAAGCAAACTAGCTGTTCGTACTTATACCTTAATGCATGATACTACAGACGAACCCTACTACTATAATTTAAAGAGAATTAAAACTGAAAAGTTACAACCCTATGATATGTTAATCGCAGGATTCCCGTGTCAAACCTTCTCAGTTATTGGTAGAAAAGAAGGCTTCTCTGATGATAGAGGACAGATTATATTTCACTTAGCGAGAATACTAGAAGAAACACAGCCCAAATGTTTTCTATTAGAAAATGTAAAAGGACTAGTAACTCATGACAAAGGGAATACCATAAAAATCATCATTAACGAACTAAATCGTGTTGGTTATGATGTTGTATATAAAGTACTTACCAGTCTTGAATATGGCGTACCTCAAATGCGCCAAAGAGTTTACTTTGTTGGCATAAGGAAAGATTTAGGAAAGAGTATTGATGAATTTCAATGGCCTGAACCGGTAGAGAAACCTTCTCTTTCTGATTTCTTAATTGACGATAACATCGCAAGTCCTGAAAGACTCGATATTCTCTCTTATTACCTAAAAAACCCTACCAACAACGGTAAGTACACCGTTGTTGACATAAAGGAGATGGAGGGCAAAATAATTGATACTCGTATGAATGATCTTCGCATTTATGACGGCCGCTGCCCAACATTAAGGGCACAGAGGGATGGTGTTCTATATGTTAAGAACCATACGATATATCAGCTGACTGGTTATGAAGCATTGCTCCTTCAAGGATTTCCAAAGGCATATGCTGACAGAGTAAAGAATGAAGTATCCGATAGGCACCTCCTAATGCAGGCAGGTAATGCAATGACCGTTAATGTTATAAAGGCCCTGGGTTGTTCAATTAAAAATTTCATTGAAAGTGAGGTGCACTAGATTATGGCTAATGCTTGGGAAGAATTAGAAAACAGGTGTTACGAATATTTAAGACGTATGTACGGAGATAATAATTCAATTGAACCGTACGGCAAATCAGACTCAACAAAAGCTGACATCAAAATTGAACCAGCAGCATCCGATGAATTCTTTGTTGAAGTAAAAGCTGGGGATTCTCAATGCTGCCAGTTTGTATTATTTCCCAACGAAGATACGAAATCATTTGATTTTTCAAAAAGAAACAAAGTTCCATTATCTGATAATTGCAAAAGAATTATTGCATATATGGATGGATTATATAAGAGATATTACAAAGTCGGAAAAAAGGGAATTCCCGTAGAGGTCGACAGTTCAACGCTCTATGGTTTAGTCCAAGATTTCTATTCTGTAAAAAAGGTTATATTCTTTATGACAGAAGGAACGGACATAATAATTTTTCCATCCAGCAGTTTTTCTGATTACTTCACTATTGAGGCTTTTTATCGTAGAAAAACAAGCGGTTCCGCAGACCCTAATGAATCAAACAATAATGAAGAAATAATGCAAGGATTAAATGAAGAAGGTATCTCAGGAACTATCGAATACAAGTCAGTCGGCGGAAAGATAAGGTGTTTTCTTCACTCTGACACTTATATACATAAAAGAAAAATGATGTGCGAAGAACACACATATCAATTTAAGGATAATAATTACTCAAAAACACTTTCTAAATCAAAGAAATATGTTTTTGAAGTTAGAAGATTATCAAATACTAGCAACCCAAATGTAATCTGTCAATTATCACTTAAGAAAACAGTGCAAGACAAAAAGGATCTTCAAGCATTTGAGGATGTAATGAATAAGGAGGATTAAGCAATGGCAATATGGGAAGAATTTGAAATTCAATGCACGGATTATCTTAATAACAGATTTGGTGCATACGCAAGATTTTTTCATCAAGGAGGTGCCGATTCAACTGTACCTGACATCTTAATTGAGACCAAGTCTGGAAATTCATTTTACATTGATGCTAAACACTCACCTGCTCAATGCGGACAGTTTGTTTTATTACCAGATCTTGATACGGGAACATTTAAATATAGCCGTCTCAATGTTAATCGCATCAACAGATACGCAGAAATGATAATGGACTATATGAACGAAGATTTCGATGCATTCAGAGAAGCTGGTACAGCCGGAAAAGATATTGATATGCCAAACGGATCCGATATCTTCGCTGACTGGATTATCCAGGCATATAAAGATAAGGGAGCCGATTTCTTCATCACCAATAACTATACTATTTTACCTATTGAGCGTTTCAGAGAATATTTCGATGTAACAGCTAAGTATCGAATCAAACGAAGTGGTTCAGGCAATGTTGGTAAGAGCCGTCTAAAGCCTGTGATGGATTATATATCAACTCATGATTATGTCATTACAGATTCTCGTGTACTCGGGGATAAGCTTTTTGTTGTTTCACCACAGCAGTTACATGATCACAAATTCATCCTTTGTGGAATTGAGTATATGTTTTCTCTACGTGGAGACGAATATGAACTTCGCAAACTCTCAAATACATATAATGCTAATGTTATTTTTTCAATCAAACATAAAGCATCTACACCAGGTATGTCAGAACCAGAGTTTATTGATTGTTTGAAGTAACATCATCTGAAAACTGAATATACTGTTTAAGGGCATGACGATATGTACTCATGTAGTACTTTCCTATCGGAAGGTTTGCATTTGGATATTTCTTCATCTCGTCATTGTTACCCATATCCAAAAAGAGTTTTAATAGGTATTCACATTTATCACTGCGGTATTGTTCATCAATATCGCAGTTTTCAATTTCTCGCTCTATTCTTTTTAATCTTGAAATTGTATCTCCTGCAACCTTTGTTTTTACGCCTTTATTTATAAGCCAATTTCTGAATTCAACCTCATTCATCTTTATTTTCCCTCCATCACTGTCCCAATTTCCACTGCGATAAGCTGCAAAACATCAATTACTACTGAATTTCCAAACTGCTTATAGGCTTGGTTTGCACTCTTACCGATTTTATAGGAATCTGGATAACCCATGATTCTAGCACATTCACGTGGATGCAGCTTTCTCGTCTTTCCGTTTATCAAATATCCACCTGTCTTTGCAAAGACGCCTCCACCATATGCAGAAAGAGTAATTGCAATTCCCTTGGTGCTGTATATTCTCTCTCCTTGTCCACCTTTGTTTACAATGCCTAAACGAATGGACTTATTGCTATACTGATTATCTTCTACGCCATTGTAGTAAGTATCTGGTCTATCAACATATAAGTCCCTGACCATTTCTTCATCTTCGAGAAGAAAGTCTTCTACGTGACGTGTTAACTCAAATGGCTTAGGGTACTTAAAATCATTAATACCTAAGTCATTTCTAAAACACACCATATAAATTCTTTCTCGTTTTTGTGGAACACCATAATCAACAGCATTCAACACCTTCTGATAGAACGTATATCCCAATTCCTCCATAGTGCCTTTTACAACCTCAAGTGTTTTGCCGTCATCATGAGTTGCAAAATTCTTTACGTTCTCCATAAAGACAACTTTGGGTCTCTTCGCTTTTACAATTCTAGCAACATCAAAAAACAACGTACCTCTACTATCTTCAAATCCACGCTGCTTACCACTAATAGAAAATGCCTGGCAAGGAAATCCGGCACAGAGAATATCATGATCAGGAATTGTATTCTCATCAACTTGCGTAATATCCCCTTCGGGTGTATCACCAAAATTATCTGCATAAACTTTCTGAACAGGGACATCCCATTCATTTGAATAAACGCAATTTACACCTAATGATTCTAATGCAATTCTGAACCCACCTAATCCAGCAAATAAATCTATAAATGTATAGCCTGATAACAACTGTTTCTCTATTGAAATCATCTTCACAACTCCTTGTTTTCTTTTTCTTAATTATAGCGCACTGCGCTATAATTTTCAAGAAGTACAAAGAAAATTTACAATTTCATTTTCTTCTCGTCTTCGATAATACTCCAAAGCTCATCTTTATCCATCTCTAAAAAGTCAGCAAAAAATCTAGATTTCTCTTTGATGAAGTTAGATTATTATTTTCAAAACGAGCATAATACATGGGTGTAACCCCCATAAGTTCAGCAGTTTGTTTTTTAGTTAGTTGCTTTTCATTTCGTTTTGCAGCGAGCATTACACTTAGTTTTAATTTCATTTTACCTCACCGCCTTATTCAATAGTCTTGTATATTCAACCCGAAATCAATGGTTTTGTATTCTCAACCCTTATTTTACGCTTATTTTCCGCTCCTTAAAACAAAAAAATCCGAGAACCTGGATTTACTTCCAAATCCTCGGAAAAGCCTTATGTTTCAAGCATTTTTACACTATCAATTATGTACTTTAGTCAACAGAACTACGCTCTCATCCTGCGTCCTCCTTCCTAATTTTTCTATATCATACTATCTGATCAGGTCTTTTTCAACCCTTCCCTTGTACTTGTACTTTTTCCTTACACCTGTTTCTTAGACTACATCCCATCCCATAAAAAGCATCATCCACACTGCCTCAAAAATACCCAAAATAATAATAGCTATTTTTCCAACTGCCCCTGGTTTTTTTATTTCAATTGGCGAAAGATAACCAATCCCCATAAATATCAAGAGAATGGGAAAACAAATGACCCTTTTGCACACCTTATAATCATACAAAAGATAGACTGCTGGCAGCAACACAGCTATTGTGGTAACTGGAACGCCCAGATAACTTTTCCGGCTTTCTTCCGTCTGCCTCTGTCTTTCTTCCTCTAACACATTAAAATATGCCAGACGTATCAAAGCACACAAAACAAACATAGCAGAAATTACTCCTGCCAATGGATTTTTCTCAGAAATCATATACACAAAAACACCTGGAAAAACACCAAAGCTAATCAAATCACTCAGGGAATCAATCTGAATTCCGAATCTTTTTTCACTGTCTGTTCTAATCTTCGTAGCAGCTACGGTTCCGTCAAACATATCGCAAACTCCTGCAAGCATAAGGCAAAACACCGAATTCCAATAATTCTGGCCAATGGCCTGCAAGATTCCACAAAAAGCAAACAACATCCCACAGTATGTAAGAACCACCGTGTAATCATAATATCCAAGTAATTTTTTCTTCATCTCATTTCTCCCTCTAAATTAGTCCAAACGCTATACTATATGCCAGAATACACCATGGTTTTCCAAGAATGATAATCCATATAAATTTTCTGCTGTTCATTTTCACCAATCCTGAAAAATAACACAAAAAATCATCTGGGAACAGCGGCAGCAAAGTTGCAATAAAAAGAAACACATCATATGATTTACTCTTTGCAATTCGTCTGCTCCATTTTATATACTGATTTTCTGGAAACATGGCCAGCACAATATTCATTCCATATCTCCGTGCCAGAAAATAAGCAACAATAGAGCCAAGGCTGATTCCTATGTAATTACACCAAAATCCTAAAGAACTGCCAAATGCAATTGCACCTGCTGCACAGCCCAAATATCCGGGCAGTACAGGCACCACCACCTGCAATGCCTGGAAAAGCATAAGGATCAAAGGCGCAGAGATACCAAAGCCTTTCATATAAGCCTGCAAAGATTCCACAGAATCGAATTTCTGATCAAAAAATTGTTTTGCAAAAATCAGCATGATGGCAACAAACCCAATCATAATCCACATTTTTATCTTTTTATTCATGCAGCTTTCCCTTCCTAATTATCTTGCTGTAGGTTGTTTCTATAAACTCCATATACCATTTAGCGAATCCGCTTTTTTCTACAAACCAATAGCTTCCCTCTGCCAATGCCACTCCTGCAATCGCATCTATCAACACATGCTGCTTGGTTGTAAGAGTGGATACGCAGACACTCAATGCCATTAGAAGTGAAGCCAATTGATACCATTTTGGTATCTTTTCATTTTTCCTTACTGCAATAAAGCAAAACCAACTGACGAGACAATGGATCGATGGAAATAAATTATCCGCGGCATCTATTTGATATAAGAACCGCATCAATTCATCCCATATAGAATTCCCTTCTACCATTGGCCTCACATTTGTAGTTGGAAGAAACAAAAAGCAGATCAGGCATACCAGCTTTGTCAGCAAATCAGCGCTTAAAAAACGAAACGCTTCTTCCCTGTCCTGTCTGCACCCAAGCATATAATTTCCAATCCAAAATATATAACAGCCAAAATAAATAGCAATCGTCCAAGGGACAAATGGAATCTGTTCATCCAAAGCATTGGAAAGATCATGGTGAAATTTCCCTGTCATGATTATCCTCGAACCATTATAAGCTATACTATTACAAACAAGTGTCAAAATGATTGGCAGCCACATAATCCCTGGTATGATCTGAATCCTTCTTTTCATATGTTTCTCCTTTTTTAATATAAACTATACTTCTTAAATAGCCCTTAACTTATTTCTTAAGTTTTTTTGAATTTTTTAGTGATTTCATCATGCAGCCATTATTTTCATTTGGAAATGGTCAAGAAGCAGCTTTATACCTGAAAAAAGAATCTTGCAAGCAAGATTCTTTTTATTTTGTCTATTTTCTTCCACAACATTGCTTATATTTCTTACCACTACCGCATGGACAAGGATCATTGGGATAGATCTTAGCAGATTCCCTCTTTTTAGGCCCTTTCTGCATGGATTCATCACGGTTAGTTCCTGTTACCTTTGCCACCTGTTCCCGTTCTACCTTTTGCTCAATTCGTACATGGAACAGCAGACGCACCGTATCCTCCTGAATGTTTGCAATCATGCCGTCAAACATATCATACCCACTCATCTTGTATTCCACTAAGGGGTCTCGCTGCCCATACGCTTGTAGACCAATTCCTTGACGAAGCTGATCCATATCATCAATATGATCCATCCACTTACGGTCAATAGTTTTCAAAAGAACAACACGCTCCAGCTCTCGAACTGCTTCCGGCTCTGGGAATTCTGCTTCCTTCATCTCATAAGCCTTTACTGCCTGCTCTTTCAAACGATGCTTTAGCTCATTGACCTGAATATCTTTTACATCTTCAGGCACAACTGGCTTTAAAGGAATAATCGGAATCAGAAGCTGGTTCAATTCCTTCAAATCCCATTCTTCACTCTCCTGATCTGCAGAAATGCAAGTATCCACTGTATTCTCCACCCGATCCGTGATCATCTTGTAAATCACGTCCCGCATGCTCTCTCCATCCAATACCCGACGGCGTTCTGCATAGATAATTTCCCTCTGCTCGTTCATAACCTGATCATATTCCAGCAGATTCTTACGAATTCCAAAGTTATTGCTTTCTATCTTCATCTGTGCCTTTTCAATGGCGCTTGTAAGCATCTTATGCTGAATCTGTTCATTTTCCGGCACGCCCAATGCATTAAACATACCCATCAGCTTTTCTGAACCGAACAGACGCATCAAATCGTCCTCCAGAGAAATAAAGAATTGAGATTCTCCCGGATCACCCTGACGACCGGAACGCCCACGGAGCTGATTGTCAATACGCCTGGATTCATGACGCTCTGTACCGATAATTTTCAATCCTCCAGCTGCCTTTGCATCCTCATCCAGCTTGATATCCGTACCACGGCCTGCCATATTAGTTGCAATGGTAACTGCTCCATGCTGACCTGCCTCTGCTACTATTTCAGCTTCCAATTCATGAAATTTCGCATTTAATACTTTGTGCTGAATTCCCCGTTTTTTCAGCATTCCACTGATCAATTCAGAAGTCTCGATTGTAATGGTACCAACCAAAACAGGCTGCCCTTTCTCATGAGCCTTCTCGATTTCATCCACCACTGCATGAAACTTTTCTTTTTTCGTCTTATACACGGCATCCTGTAAATCTTCACGGACTACTGGCATATTGGTAGGTATCTCTATAACGTCCATACCGTAAATATCACGGAACTCTTTTTCCTCCGTCAATGCTGTACCTGTCATGCCTGCCTTTTTTGTATATTTATTAAAGAAATTCTGGAACGTGATATTCGCCAGCGTCTTACTCTCACGCTTTACTTTCACATGCTCTTTTGCTTCAATCGCCTGATGAAGACCATCGGAATAGCGACGCCCTGGCATAATACGTCCGGTAAATTCATCTACAATCAGAACCTTTTCATCCTGCACCACATAATCCTGGTCCCGAAACATCAGATTATGTGCGCGAAGAGCAAGAATTATGTTATGCTGAATCTCCAAATTGTCAGCATCTGCCAGGTTTTCAATCTGAAAGAATTTTTCTACTTTCTTGACACCTTCTTCGGTAAGATTTACCACCTTATCTTTTTCATTAACAATGAAATCCCCTGTTTCTTCCTGCTCCACTCCCATAATGGCATCCATTTTGGAGAATTCTGGCATATCTTCACCCCGGGTGAGCTGTCTTGCCAAAATATCGCAGGCCTCATACAAGCTAGTGGATTTTCCGCTCTGTCCAGAAATAATCAACGGAGTTCTGGCCTCATCAATCAATACAGAGTCTACTTCGTCAATAATGGCATAATGAAGATCCCGCTGCACCAACTGTTCTTTATAAATAACCATGTTATCACGCAGGTAATCAAACCCAAGCTCATTGTTCGTAACATAAGTAATGTCACAACCATATGCCTGGCGGCGTTCATCATTATCCATAGAATTCAAGACCACACCTACCGTTAGTCCCAGGAATTCATGTACCTTTCCCATCCATTCCGCATCACGGTGCGCCAGATAATCATTGACAGTAACAATATGGACTCCCTTTCCTTCCAAGGCATTCAGATAAGCTGGGAGGGTAGACACCAGTGTTTTTCCTTCACCAGTCTTCATCTCTGCAATACGGCCCTGGTGGAGAATAATACCCCCAACCAGCTGTACCCTGTAATGCTCCATTCCCAGCGCACGCCTTGCCGCTTCCCGTACCACCGCATATGCTTCAGGCAGGATCTGATCTAAGGTCTCCCCATCCTCCAGCCTTTTTTTAAATTCCTTTGTCTTACCCTTTAGTTGTTCATCGGTCATCTCCATCATGGACGGCCGATAAGATTCAATCTTTTCCACAATGGGATTGATTCTTTTTAATTCCCGTTCACTGTGAGTCCCGAAGAATTTATTCATAATACCCATAATACTATGCTCCTACTTTCACTTCGACAGCAGACTGCTGCCGCTTCTATTCCGTTTATGCGTTATGCGCGGACAACTTCTTACATTGTACCACTTAATGATTTTATTCACAATACTTAATCCCATGAACGAATTATGAATTTTTTATGAAATTCCCTTTCACTTTCACTATTTTTATGATATACTTTCCATTAAATCTGCGAAATCAGAAAACTATTGGAAAAATGTTTTCACAAATAAGGAGAGGATAACAATGAGCTATACTTATAAAACCAAAGGAACCTGTTCCACATTAATTGAAGTTGAGCTTGATGGTAACATCGTAAAGTATGTGAAATTTACTGGAGGCTGCCATGGCAACCTCCAGGCAATTCCTAAGCTTGTGGAGGGTCTGACCATTGAACAGGTAGAAGAAAAAATTGGCGGAATTTCCTGTAATGGAAGACCAACCTCCTGCGGAGACCAACTGGCCAAAGCCTGCCGCGCTGCATTTGAAGCTGCACAGAATTAAAAAAGAATGCGCACAGCGCATTCTCCGCGCGCGAACGGATGCCGCGAGGGTCAAATAAGTAAAAAAATCGCCGTGCATACCATTGGGTACACGGCGATTTTCCTCTGTCTCAGCCATATCATTTTTTACAATACTTAATACTATAATTAATCCTATGAAAATCAAAATAGGATTGTGCTGAGGAAAATAAAACTTGCTGACAGTCACAACTGTACAAACTTCATAGATACAATAACACTAGAAAAGGAGTACAGTTATGCGTTATATGAAAGAAATTTTAAAAAATTGTAGATGGCTTGATAACCCACACACTAACCATTTATGGCATTGTGCTTTACTGCATTGTTCTGATTGTAAACTATGGGATGAACTATCTGGATGAATATCCTACCGCAAAACTAGCCAATGAGATTTATTTGAATTTCAAATTACTGTCATTACAAAAAATAGGAAGAATGGATTATTCTGAATACCAAAAATTAGGAACAGGAAAATTAGTACAGCAAATTGAACATGGGCCAATGCAGGGAAAGGTGTTCTCTATGATTTTTGGTTCTGTGTGATTCGAAATTTAATTCCAACCATGTTGTTCAGCTTATATTTTATATGGAAAATAGACAGAAAGATAACTTATTTTTTTATAGCAGGATATGTGATTGTATTCCTGATAACTAATTTACTGTTGAAAGGATTATACCAGATCAAAGAAAAAATATTGACCAATGAAGAGGAGCTAAATCATTTTCTTGTACGAGGCTTTATGGAAATTCCTGTTTTTCGTATGAAGCGACAATTCCCCAACGAAGTAAAAAAAGCTTGAAAGGCAAAGGAGACCATTGTATCCTCAAAGGTAAAAATGACCATGATACACGAAGCATTTTTTAGCATATTTGCATTGTTGGGTACTTGTCTGGATATGGGAATTCTAATCTATGCATGGAAAAGCAGCCATTTGTCTGTAGGCTCCGTGGTAGCATTAATCACGCTCATAGAACACGCCTATACCCCCATTGCCATATTTAATGTCATCTATGTCCAATACAAGCTAAACAAAATATCCTGGCTGCGTTTTCTAAAATTGTTAGATTTGAAAGAAGATATGCAGCTTAACCAGGACGTAACATTTGATACACTTTCAAATAGAATTCAGCTTGAGAATTTATCCCTTTCCTACGGAAATAAAAAAGTAATAAATTCCATCAGCCTAACCATTCGAAAAGGAGAAAAAGCAGCATTTGTGGGTGAATCGGGTTCTGGTAAATCCACATTGGCAAAAGCCCTCATTGGACTAATCAAATACCAGGAAGGCGATATTCTTTTTGATGATGAGTCGCTAAAAAACCTTTCCTTGGAATCCTTATATCAAAAAGTTTCCTATCTCTCCCAGGATACACCTGTATTTGACGGCACTATCCGGGAAAATCTGGTATTTGACAAAAAACTTCAGATAGGGAAATCCATGTAAGCCTTGTAGACACACATCTGCTGCAGCTCCTTGCATCCTTGGACGATGGAGTGGATACAAGAATCGGTGAAAAAGGAACCTGCTTATCTGGTGGAGAGCAGCAGCGGCTGGCATTGGCCCGATTGTGGTTTGATGAATCCCAGATCGTTGTTCTAGACGAAGCAACATCTGCGTTAGACCATGTTACGGAACGTATTGTCATGGAAAAAGTTTTCTATAAGCAGTAAAATTTTCAGAATATTTTGCTACTTATTTATATTATTTCAATTATAAGTATCTTTAATATTTAATTTTAAAAATAGTTGTTGACATTTTGTTTTTTATTAGATATAATAAACACATCAAAACAAAGAAACAACAAACACACAACAAATCTTAAAAAGGAGGTACAGACCACCGAGAACAGAATGAAATATCTCATAATTTAGGAAAGGAAGGTACGGACCACCAAAAACTTAATTTAATTCCCCCTCAATCATTATCTGAGGTACAAGACAAACAGAACCAGATTCTTCTATATCAAGAGCTTTGAAGATGCGAAAACGGAAGTTGAATTTCTAAAATGGAATAGTTTTTAAATGTCGATACTAGTAATTGAATTTTCGGAATGGGAAATTATAATAAGGTTATTATCCAATCTGGTAGTATTTGAAATAAGTATTAGCAAATGTGATAGCATCCGATCTTATATTTTCGGAATGGGAAAATGAACAGAGATAGAAACAGCAATTAAGTATTCCAGACAGGATTCTACGAAGGATTTGCAGATTGAGAAGCAGAAGATTTCAGAAGATTGATAGGAACAGAAATCAAGAGGATTTTCAAAAGAAGCCCTGAATCAATAATTTAAAAAAGCATACTGTATGATATTCCAGTAAGATTCGTTCATAATATGGATACATACCATTTCATTCAGAGGTAATAAATTTCTCAGAAAAGAATTAAGATTTCAGAAAGAAGAGGTAAAATCCCGTGGACAGTATAGTATAGAAGGCTGCACTAGATGAAGTTGATATCAGTGCAGCCTTTTTTATTCTATTAGGAAAGCCCCAGTGGACTTGTCCGCTTTGTTCTATCCTTTTAATATGCTTTTCCCCAATACACCAGTTTATGAGCTGGCTTACCACAGCATACACATACATCTGAGACTGGCTGTGAATCTTCCAAAGGCATACAACGAGAAGTCGCTGTTGTTTCTTCCTTGATTTTATTTTCACATTCCACATCTCCGCACCACATAGCACGTATAAATCCTGGCTTATGTTCCACTGCTTCCTTAAAAGCATCATAGGATGTCACTTCTGTTATATGAGATTTTTGATGTTCCTTCGCCCGTTCAAACATATCTCTTTGAATTGTTTTCAATAATTCCGCTGCAACTGTTGCAGCTTCTTTCAATGAGCACTCCGTTTTCTCTCTGGTATCTCTACGCACCAATACGCATTTCCCTGCTGCAATATCCTTTGGTCCCAGTTCTACACGAATAGGAATTCCGCGCATTTCCTGCTCCGAAAACTTCCATCCAGGACTTTTTTCGCTGTCATCCATTTTTACCCGAATTCCTGCATGTTTCAGAGCATCTTTTATTTCCTCCGCTTTGTCCAATACTCCTTCCTTATGTTGCTGAATAGGAATCACCATTACCTGAGTGGGCGCAATTTCAGGTGGAAGCACCAAACCTGAATCATCTCCATGTACCATAATAATTGCTCCAATCAAACGAGTTGTCATTCCCCATGAAGTCTGATGGACATACTGCAGCTTATTATCTTTATCTGTGTATTGAATTCCAAAGGCTTTTGCAAACCCATCTCCAAAATTATGACTGGTGCCAGATTGAAGAGCCTTTCCATCATGCATCAATGCCTCAATGGTATAGGTTGCCTCTGCTCCGGCAAATTTCTCTTTATCAGTTTTTTTACCTCTGACCACTGGCATTGCCAGTACTTCTTCGCAAAAATCAGCGTAAAGGTGCAGCATTTGAAGCGTCCTCTCTTCTGCTTCCTCTGCTGATGCATGTGCAGTATGTCCTTCCTGCCATAAAAATTCTCTAGAACGCAGGAAAGGTCTCGTTTCCTTTTCCCAACGAACAACAGAGCACCACTGATTATAGCATTTGGGCAAATCTCGGTAAGACTGAATATCATTTGCGTAAAAATCACAGAACAACGTTTCCGATGTGGGCCTAACGCACATTCTCTCCTGTAACGGATTTAACCCTCCATGAGTTACCCAGGCTACCTCGGGAGCAAATCCCTCTACATGATCTTTTTCTTTCTGTAGCAAACCTTCAGGGATAAACATGGGCATGTATACATTTTCCACTCCCGTTTCTTTGAATCTCCGATCCAGCTCCTTCTGAATATTTTCCCAGATGGCATAACCTGCTGGTTTAATTACCATACATCCTTTTACACTGGAATAGTCAATCAAGCCTGCTTTTTTCACTACATCCGTATACCATTGTGCAAAATCCACATCCATGGACGTAATGGCTTCTACTAATTTTTTGTCCTTTGCCATGTTTCCTCTCCTTTTCTGCTTTTGACTTTATAAAATCTTTCAATAAATAAAAACGCCGGATATCCAATCCCACAAGGGACCGGATATCCGGCGGTACCACCCTGATTAATGAACCATTGCTTCATTCTCTCAATCGCCTTAACGCGGCTGCACGTCGTACTTTCATACGCAGCTCCAAGGCAGGTTCCAGATATTCGTATGAGAAATCTCTCACCATTGATTTCCTCTCTGTGCATCTTCCTGTCTGTACTAATCCTCTTCTTCGCCAATTTCATTTCTACTATGATGTTCTATTGGTAATGGTTATTCTAAGGCAAAGCCTTCAAATTGTCAAGTCACCAAATATATTTCCTTAATTAAAATATAAGAAAGGGGACCAAGAGCAAAACCCCATAAACCGTAAATCTTCAATCCTACATACATACTGACAATAACTGTCAATGGATGCATTCCCAATTTATTGCCCAAAAGCTTCGGTTCTAATATCTCACGCATTAAGGTGCAAATGGTATAAATAATCGTATAAATTGCCGCCAACATATATTTTCCCTGGAGCAATTCAATAATAGCCCAAGGCACAAAGATTGTACCAGTTCCCAGAAAAGGCATTGCATCGCAGATACCAATACCACAGCCTGCCAACAATGCATATTCGTTCCCTGAAAAGTACAGCCCTGCCACGCAAATAGCTGAGATAATCCCCATAATAATAATCTGAGCTTTCACATAGGCTCCTCCAGCTTCGTACGTTCTGCGGCAAATATTAAGAGCCATACTTCCTACCGGATGATTTTCCAGAACTGTCCGCATTTTCTTATAATCCTTTAGGATTAAAATTGTACTGATAACCACTACAAAACATACACCCACAAATACAAACATATTTTTTGCATACAGAATTGTCTCATTCATCACAGTGGGAATCATGTTACTTTTTGCTTGGTTCATCATTTCTGGTATCTGCTTTTCCACTCTGTCTTGAATTACTTTGGCTTCTATTCCAGTAATATTTTCTATCTGACAGCAGCACTCCTGCCAAAATTGCCCAGCCTGCTGTTTGTACAAATCCAGATTATCCATGACATTTTTTATCTGCTCAATCAGCGTTTTTAAGAAATAAAATACTGCCAGCCCCAAAAGCAATAATAAAATCCCTACCAGTATGGATGACCATATGCTTCTTTTTAGTTTTAATTTATTCTCCAGTTTTTCTACCAGCGGATTCAAAAATTTTGCCAACAAAAAGGCAACAAAAAAGGGAACTACCAATGGGAGCAGCCAACGAATGCCAATATAAACGGCAAGGGTAATTCCCAGAACTTTTCCTATGCTCCGCATGCTTTCTTTCGCTTCTTTTTTCATGAAATCAGTATGCGGTATTTTCTGCTTTTTATGCGGGAAAAATCTACCTGACACATTGGAGTAATATCTATGGTAGTATTAAAACATATCTGAAAACTCATCTGCCAATTCTGCAAACAACCTTCCTTTGGGATGTACGGAAAATTCCATCCGTTTTCCAGTTGCAGGATGGCAAAAAGATGTTCTAATTGAGCACAAACCTACGGGCAAGTAGCCTGACGGACAATTTTTATTATATTTTTTATCACCTACAAGAGGATGACCTGCATGCGCCATCTGAACCCGTATCTGATGGTGGCGTCCAGTATCCAAATGGACACTCACCAGACTAACCGTCGATTCCAGGCAAGTATCTTCCAGAATATCGGATAATTTTTCCGAATCTGTAATTACTTTCTTTACTTCATAAAAAAGCTTTGCTGATTTTGCGCCCTTGGTTCCCTTTTGCACAACCTGGGATGTATTACTTTTCCCATCTCGCAGCAGATAATTTTCCAATATTCCTGTGTTTTTTTCAAATCTGCCCTCGGTCAATGCAAGATACTCTTTTTCTATGGTTCTTTCCTGCACCTGACGGCTTAAGATCGCTGCTGCCTTAGAATTCCTTGCAAACACCATAATTCCTTCTACAGGTTGATCCAGACGTCCGATGATAAAAACCTCTGAGGATTCTCCTTGATCTGCAAAATAATTCTGCAGTATGCTTACTATGTCCTGTTTCCCTGTTTTTGCCGTCTGCACCGGAATCCCTGGCGGCTTGTGGCAGACTATAATTTCACTGTCTTTATAAATAATCTCTATCATAATCTTATATCCCAGCTATATAACACCTAAATCAATGATATGCATAAACCCTTGTCATATCCGGCAAAATTACACCTTAAAGCGATAACCCACGCCCCAGATTGTTTCAATATATTGGGGCTTTGTGGTACTAAGCTCAATCTTCTCACGAATTTTCTTAATGTGCACAGTAACCGTTGCAATATCTCCCACTGATTCTAAATCCCAGATCTGGCTAAACAGCTCTTCCTTGGAAAATACATGGTTGGGATTCTGGGCAAGAAATGTCAATAAATCAAATTCCTTGGTGGTAAACTGCTTTTCCTCCTCATTGACCCATACACGCCTTGCCGTTTTGTCAATTTTCAAGCCTCGGATTTCGATTACATCATTCTCCTGCACACTACTATTAATAAGTCTTTCGTATCGAGAAAGATGGGCTTTCACCCTTGCCACCAATTCACTGGGAGAAAAAGGCTTCGTAATATAATCATCTGCCCCAAGTCCCAGACCACGAATCTTATCTATATCATCCTTCTTTGCAGACACCATCAAAATAGGGGTATTTTTATTTTCCCGAATTTTTTTACAAATCTCAAATCCATCTACTCCTGGCAGCATCAGATCCAAAATAAACATATCAAAGTCTTCATTCAATGCCCGCACTAATCCCTGATTTCCATTATTTTCTATCTCTACTTCAAAGCCGCTTAGCTCCAGATAGTCTTTTTCCAAATCTGCAATTGCCACTTCATCCTCAATAATCAATACTTTACTCAAGTTATTACCTCCTGGTATTTTCGGATTACAAAGTACATAATTGTTCCGCTTTCTTCTTTACTGTTTGCCCAGATTTTTCCACCATGATCCTCCACAATTTTCTTCACAATGGACAGGCCAATACCACTTCCTCCTGTAGCTGAATTCCTAGAAGCGTCTGTGCGATAAAATCGGTCAAAGATATAAGGCAGGTCTTTGGCTGCAATTCCTCTTCCATTATCTTCAATCTCAACCTGAATGAAATCTCCCACATCGCGGATACGGATATTGATGAATCCTTGCTCCTTGTCCAAATATTTAATGGAATTTCCAATAATATTATTAATGACACGGCGAAGTTGTTCTGGGTCTGCAATAATCAGTACATCTTTATCTACATAATCAATATAAGTAAGTTTGATATTTTTAGCTTCTAAATCCAGCCCTACCTCTTCCACACAATCTTCAAAATAATCTGCCACATTGATACGGTTAAAATTATAGGGTATTCGATTGGTATCAATTTTTGAGTATAATGTCAACTCATTGATGAGCATATCCATCTCATTTGCTTTATTGTAAATGGTGCGGATATATTTATCATGCTTCTCCGGCGTATCTGCAACCCCATCCATAATTCCTTCCACATATCCCTTAATGGCTGTAATAGGCGTCTTCAAATCATGGGAAATATTGCTGATTAAAACTTTATTTTCCTTCTCTCCTTCCACCTTTTCCTCTGCGGATTCTTTTAGGCGAAAGCGCATTTCCTCAAAATTACGGCAAAGCTCCCCAATCTCATCCTTTCCATCTGCCTCAATGGTAAAATCCAGGTTCCCCGCCTTGATACTTTGAGCTGCTATTTCTAATTTTCGTATGGGATTAATGATTCCCTGATAAATCCACACAGTCAACATTCCTGCGGTAAAAATCAAAATCAAGACCACTGAAATCAGCAAATCAAATAAAATCCCCTTAATCTCTGGCTGAATCTGTTCCATGGATGTGACAATAAAAACACTCCCATTGCTTCCATCAGAAAAGGAAAAATCAATCTGCTTCACCATGGCCTGTGTTTCCCCCTCAATATAAAAACCAGAACCTGATCCTTGAAGAACATCACTGTTGTATTCTGGTAATTTTTCCACCGGGAGACTTTCCTTCTCACTCCTGCCTTTATAAATGAGTTCATCATCCCTACGTACAATCAGATAAGAATACTTTTCCGCTAGTTGACGATTCACTTCATTCAAATACGCCATATCCTCCAACATCTCAGGTGTATCCTTTGCTACATTTTGAAGATTCTCATAATCTGATTTGGTAAAATGGCTGAGGACTTTAAAGGAATTGACAAAATAATCATAGGCATTCCCATCTATATTATAAATCTGACGTACTGCTTTCATCTGATAGCGGCCAAATCCCCATATGGTAGCCACTGTCAAAAGTACTGGCACAAATATAATGATACAAAATGAAATAATTAATCTGGTTCTTAACTTCATAAACTGCGGTAACCTCCAACAGATTATATTATAACAGCTTTCATAGAAAATCATATGGAATTTCTCTAAAAATTTATAAAATTTGTATTAATTGCACTACTACAGTTTTGGATTATTTTAGACTTGTTTCTTAGACTTTGGGTTTTTCGCTGGTGTCCCGCTTCCTTTCAGACTCTTCACATCATTCCAAATTTTTCTCGTTAAGAATTCTGCGGGCCTTTTCATATTTTATGCGCCAGGCTTTTTTCTTTTCTTCTGAGACAGACGAACTCCCGCTGAATCGGCTTTCGTCAGAGTTGTGAGCTAAATCCGCCAATTTTATCAGAGTGGCCCCCTGATTTTTCTGAATCTTTCGTATATAATCGAAATAATCTTCCCCAGGAATATGGGTCAATAGTGATACCAATTCTATAACCTCCTTTGGAAAATCTTTCTGTAGCATCTCCAAAGTTATATTGGTATCTTCTACTACATCATGAAGCAATGCAGCGCATGTGGTAATTTCATCCTTCATCTGTTCTGCCAGATGAATTGCGTGGAACACATAGGGAACGCCGCCAGCATCTTTCTGCCCGTGATGGGCCTGATAAGCAATTTCCATGGCTTTTTTGGTTAGGGGTGTGTAAATCAAAGCAGGTTCCCTCCTTTACGCCGATAAAATCAAGTAATTCTTCAATTATACCGTCTTGTTTACGATTAAAATGATACCACCATCATTATACCATCCATACCACACCTTTTCAACAAAAAATGCCAAACGGTTGGCGGTATTGTACTGATCCTTGTGCTTTCCTTCTATTTTTCGATTGTGAAAGTACAGAAGGTAGGTTATAATATTGGCAAATCAAAATTCAATTAGGCGGAGGTGACAAAATGAAAAAGCCCTTGCCCATAGGCATTGATAACTTTGAAAAAATAATAACCGAAGGGTATTACTACATGGATAAAACCATGCTGATCAAAGAGCTTCTAGACTTAAAGGGAGAAGTAAACCTCTTCACCCGTCCAAGACGTTTTGGAAAAACATTGAACCTCAGCATGCTCCGATATTTTTTTGAAGATACTGGAAACAACGAAATAAATGCTCAGCGAAGAAAACTTTTTGCAGGACTAAAAATCACAAAGGCTGGAGAGTTCTACACAAGCCAGATGACTCTGTACCCTGTGATAAATCTGACACTGAAGTCTGCAAAACAAAAAGATTTTGAAACCGCCTATTACATGATAGAATCTGCAATCAGTGGAGAGTTTGATCGGCACAGAAGCATCGTGGAAAGAGGAAGAGCTCAGCTTTCCTCTAGGGAATATGAGCGATATATGGAGATTGCCAATGGGAAAGCACCGGAAAAAGCCGTCAGAAACTCTTTACGACTTTTCAGCCAATGCATGCACCAGATTACAGGAAAAAAAACCATCATTCTAATTGATGAATACGACGTACCGTTGGAAAATTCATATTTCCAGGGATTTTACGAAAAGATGGTGGATTTTATCCGTTCCTTGTTTGAATCTGCTTTGAAAACAAACGACTACCTGCAATTTTCCATTATCACGGGATGCCTACGTATTTCAAAGGAAAGTATTTTCACAGGATTGAACCATTTAAGAATCATTTCCATACTTGACGAAGGATACAGTGAACATTTTGGCTTTACTGAACCAGAAGTGCTACAAATGTTAGGTTACTATGGTGTGGAAAACCATTTCCCTACCATGAAGCGATGGTATGATGGGTACGTTTTTGGCAATTCCTCCGTCTACAACCCCTGGAGTATCGTCAATTTTATGTATGATTTGCATACAAACACCAACGCTTTTCCACGCCCATACTGGATAAATACCAGTTCCAATGATATCATAAAGGATTTAATCGCCAGGGCCGACCGGAAAACAAAAGGGCAGATTGAAACACTCCTAGCTGGAAACACCCTGGATATCCGAGTACATGAAGAAATTACTTATGAGGATATACACAGCAGTGGGGAATGCTTATGGAACTTCCTCTATTTTACTGGATATCTGACAAAAGAAAACCAATACTTTCAGGAATCATCCATTTTTTTACAGGTACGGATTCCCAACACAGAAGTCAAAACAATTTACCAGACCACCCTTTTAAATTGGATGAACGACAGGATAAAGAAAGAGGATTTCCGAGATTTTTATCGTGCAATGGAAGCCAAGGATGCAGTGCGCATGAGAGACATTTTAAGTGGACAGCTTTTTCAAACCATCAGCTTTTTTGATAATGTGGAAACTTTGCCCAAAGGGAAAGCGACCACTAAGAGTTCTAAAAGACAGAACTCAAGTGTCTGCTTTTACCACGGGTTCCTCACTGGAATCTTAAGCCAGAGCGAAAATTATCTGGTAAAATCTAACCGTGAATCCGGGAATGGCCGTTCTGACATTATGGTAAAGAGTCCTTCTCTGCGAGGCAGAGCATTTGTTCTGGAATTAAAAGTCTCCAATTCCATTGATAATCTGGAAACAGATGCAAAAAAGGCATGGCTGCAAATTTATGACAAAAGATATACAGAAGAATTACAGGCAGAAGGATATCGGACAATTGATTGTTATGGAATATCCTTTTACCGAAAGGACTGCGAAGTCTGGTTTGGAAATGAGTAAAACCAATCAACAGTTCACCCCATGGATACATTGTGACTGCAACGTATCCATGGGGTGCTATAAGAGAAAGCCCACGAACAATTACAAATATTTCTTCAAAATTTCCACCTTATCGGTTGCTTCCCAAGGAAGATTCAAATCATTCCGGCCGAAATGCCCATAAGCTGCTGTCTGCTTGTAGATCGGCCGTCTCAAATCCAGCATCTTAATGATTCCTGCTGGACGAAGATCAAAGTTTTCCCGAATTATTTCCACTAGTTTTTCATCAGAAATTTTTCCGGTTCCAAAGGTATCCACCATAACAGAGGTAGGCTGTGCCACACCAATTGCGTAAGATAACTGGATTTCACATTTTTCTGCAAGACCTGCTGCTACAATATTCTTTGCTACATACCGCGCTGCATAAGCGGCTGAACGATCCACTTTGGTACAGTCTTTGCCAGAAAAAGCTCCACCGCCGTGACGAGCATATCCGCCATATGTATCCACAATAATTTTACGGCCAGTCAAGCCTGCATCCCCATGAGGGCCTCCAATTACGAAACGGCCAGTAGGATTGATGAAAAACTTTGTTTCTTCATCCACCATATCCTCAGGTAACACAGGATCAAATACGTATTTTTTGATATCTGTGTGAATCTGTTCCTGAGTAACATCTGGATCATGCTGTGTGGATAATACCACTGCTTCTAACCTTCTGGGTTTTCCATTTTCATCATATTCTACCGAAACCTGGGTTTTCCCATCTGGACGCAGATAACCCAATGTGCCATCCTTGCGGATTTTGGTCAACTGCAAAGCAAGTTTATGTGCTAATGAAATGGGATAGGGCATCAATTCCGGAGTCTCATTGGTTGCATACCCAAACATCATACCCTGATCGCCCGCGCCGATTGCCTCCAGCTCTTCCTCAGACATTTTATTTTCTTTCGCTTCTAGGGCCTTGTCTACCCCCATTGCAATATCTGCTGACTGCTGGTCCAGGGCTACCATAACTGCACAGGTATTCCCGTCAAATCCAGTGGCAGCATTATTGTAACCAATCTCATTTACTGTTTCCCTTACAATCTGGGGAATGTCTATGGTAGCTTTGGTGGTGATTTCTCCTGTCACAAGTACAAATCCGGTGCATGCCGCTGTTTCACATGCTACCCTGCTCATAGGGTCCTGTGCCATCAATGCATCTAAAATTGCATCTGATACTGCATCACAAAGTTTATCTGGATGCCCTTCTGTTACTGATTCTGAAGTAAATAATCTTTTATCCATTTTTTCCTCCTGTTTGGTTATGATCCCCATCCTTTGGGGGATTGCACATTTTTTCACGCTTTCGCGTAATAAGGTCTTTCCTAATAGAAGAACAAAGCGGACAAGTCCGCTTCAACTCCCTAAATACCTCATTCATGAGGGACTTGGACGATTTGCTGCGCCGAGTGCGGTCACGCAGTGACATCTTCTATTCGCACGAGTGCGCATATTATTTTTTATTCTATAGGAAGATACTTTCACGCGTTAGCGTGACAAGGTCTTTCCTTTAGAATAAAAAAAGCCCGCTTAAACAAAATAAGCGGACCCGATTCTTCCAAAAAGATTATCAAATCCTCTTATTGTTCGATTGCTCGCTCAGGTTGGCACCTTCCGTAGAGGGGTTGCCGTGGCTTCATAGATCCTATGTATCTCCACCACTCTGAATAAGAGAAATTAATAACTGACAAAATATTTTGCCAGCGCAACAATATTCGGTTTTTTAATCTTTCTCTATTACTTAAAATACTCTCTTTTCGTTCTTCTGTCAAGTGCTTTTAACCAATTGCCTGAAATTGGAACCTCTGAACCTCTTTTTCCGAGCTAACCCGTGCAATTTGAGCTCCCAAACTCTCCAATTTATCCTCAAAAGCTTCATATCCACGCTGTATATAGTGGATATCATCTACAATTGTAACCCCTTCTGCTGAAAGACCTGCAATCACAAGGGCTGCCCCAGCACGCAGATCCGGTGCACTGACTCTCGCTCCGGTATAGCCTTTCACACCATTAATAATAGCTATATTACTCTCTACCTTAATGTCAGCTCCCATCCGTGTCAGTTCATCCACATATTTAAAACGGTTCTCAAAAATGCTTTCGGTTACGGTACTGGTTCCCTGGGCAATCCCAAGCACCACAGACATCTGGGGCTGCATATCTGTAGGAAATCCCGGATAGGGCAGCGTAGTAACCTGTGTATGGCGCAATGGCTTCGAAGCCACCACACGAACTGCATCATCAAACTCTTCCACTTCACAGCCTGCCTCCAGCAGCTTGGCTGTGGTAGCCTCCAAATGTTTGGGAATTACATTTTTGACAGTAACATCCCCACGGGTAGCCGCTGCTGCAAACATAAACGTCCCTGCTTCAATTTGATCCGGTATCACAGAATATTCCGTCTTATGGAGCTTCTCAACACCTACAATACGAATCACATCGGTTCCCGCACCGCGAATGTTGGCTCCCATACTGTTAAGGAAATTGGCCACGTCCACCACATGAGGCTCCTTCGCCGCATTCTCAATCGTCGTTTTCCCTTCTGCCATAGCTGCCGCCATCATAATATTGATGGTAGCTCCTACAGAAACCTTGTCTAAATAAATATGGCTTCCGATTAATCGTTCTGCCTCTGCTGCAACTGCCCCATTACGAATCTCCACATGGGCGCCCAGCGCGCGGAACCCCTTAATATGCAAATCCATAGGACGGCTTCCAATATTGCAGCCTCCTGGCAGAGTAACCTCTGCTCTTTTATATTTTCCCAGCATTGCGCCCAACAAATAATAGGACGCTCTTATTTTTTTCATAGAATCATAGTCTACTGGAATATCCTTTACAAAGGAACCATTTATTTTTACAGTATGTGCATCTATTCTGGTTATTTTTGCTCCAATATCCCCCATTGCCTGAAGCAAAGCATTGATATCTCTTACGTCGGGTAAATTATCTATTGTTACGGTTTCATCCGTCATGATTGCTGCTGCCAAAATTGCCAGCGCTGCATTTTTCGCTCCGCTGATTTCCACTTCACCAACTAACGGATTACCTCCCTTTATTACATATTGTTCCATATTGCACCTCTATGCTATATTTTTCGTACAAGAAGTTATTATAGTAACACCTGTTCTTCTTTGTCAAGTTTGAGACAAAAAATCTTTATGTACTATTATAACACACTTTGTCGATTTGTAAATCTTTCCTTTCCGTGCCCATGCCGCCTGTTTTTTCTCAATCCAGGCACAATGACGTTAAATTACGATTCAGCTTATCTTATTTTATGTGAAATTACATCATCCGTGCATGGCCTTACCGAAAATCATTGACAGAACTGTGATTTTCTACTCAAAAATAACTGTTTTTAGTATAAGCCTTTCTTCAAAAAAAATGCACTGCTTTTCGTTGTTCTTCCCTAAAATAAAAAATGAAACAGAAATCATTTCTGCTTTACAACTTCATTGTGTAAAATCGAGAAATAATTTCTGTTTACTATCTTAACACATTTACATTCAAATTCCTACTATTTTATTCAAACACTACATTTTTCTCCATATATTTTGTCCGCACCACAATATATGGATATGATTTTACCTGATTGATCTTTTCTCCCTTGGAGGGTCCAATCAATGTTGTATCAAAATAAATTGCATTTTTAGTCAGATAACAGTCATTCACGGAAATGCTGTAGCCTCCGGTTTCCTGCACTCCGTAGCCTGTTGCTATGTACAAATATTCCTTGTCTGTGTAAGTCAGCTTGAAAATTGTTTCTTTCTTCTCTTCAATAATTGATAGAAATTCCTCTGGAATTTCTTTTTCCTCCAAAATTTCATAGGAGAGGTCCTTTAATTTGTTCGTATCTGTTTCCTCCAGTCCGCATCCTTGCAAAAAACTAAAAGCTGCCATCAACAGAATGAGAATGGAGCGCGTGCAAATACAGGAACGCCATTGTTTTTGTTTACCCATAGTTTATTTCCCCAATTTTTTTACATTCTTCCTGAATTCTATGAAAAAATTCCTTGATTTATGATTGTATTTCCCCATTCCCCTCTGTATAATAGACATGTGAATGCTTTAAAAGGAAAAGGTAAAATATTATGATACGATTAATTTTAGTAGCAATTTTTTTAATTACTTTCTTGATTGTTTCGATTCCCATTTTATTTCTGGAATGGATTGTGGGGAAATTCAACCCCCATGCTGCAGATCTAAGCAGCCTGCGGCTGATCCAATGGGCATTTAAGGTGGTTCTTGTACTTGCAGGAACGAAAATTACAGTCATAGGAGAAGAGCACGTACCAAAGGATCAAGCCGTACTCTATATTCCCAACCACCTAAGTTACTTTGACATTGTCATTACCTACTCCAGATGTCCTGGACTGACAGGATATATTGCCAAAGACAAAATGGCTCGTTATCCTGTGCTTTCCACATGGATGAAGCGGCTGTACTGTCTGTTTCTTGACCGGACCAATACCCGAGAAGGACTAAAAACGGTTTTGACTGGGATCGAGCAAATCAAACAAGGAATTTCTGTATGTATTTTCCCAGAGGGAACAAGAAACCCCAACCCAGAAGAAGGTATGCTGGCTTTTAAGGAAGGAAGCTTGAAAATAGCCGAAAAATCTGGCTGCCCCATCATTCCAATTGCAATCAGCAACACCCATAATATTTTTGAAAGCCATATCCCGTGGATACGAAAATGCCATGTAATTGTGGAATATGGAGAACCGATTTATATCAAAGAACTGGATAAAGAACAGCAGAAATTCTCCGGCGCCTATACCCAGTCCAAGATTGAAGAAATGTTAGAAAAACATAAATCTATGCTATAAGATAATTTTTATCGAAATCTCTCTTGAATTGCTTCCACCACTTTGGGATAATCCATAAAATGAGACGCTTTCACCAGTACCGTGTCTCCTTCTTGTAAATAATCCAAAACCTGGGACAGCATTTCGTCCCGGGAGTCAAAGTGGAATACCTCACACCAGTCGTTGGTGTCCCTGGCTCCCTGGGCAATTTCCTCAGATAGCGCTCCTGCACAAAACAGCGTATCAATTTGCTTTTGCGCTACATAAGCGCCTACTTCATAGTGGAGCTTCTTCTCATTCTCTCCCAGTTCTCCCATATCTCCCAGTATTGCTACTGTTCGAGCAAGACCGTTGCTAAGTACATCAATGGAAGCTCTCATAGACACTGGATTGGCATTGTAACAATCATCAATCACTATCAAACCGCCAATTTCTATCAAATTCGTACGTCCACCAATGGTCTCTACTGATTCAATCCCTGCTTGGATTTCCTTAAGCTCCATTCCCAATGCAAGCCCAACTCCCGTTGCTGCCATAGCATTAAAAATATTATGCTGCCCTGGAATCGGTATATGAACAGAAATTTCCCCCTCTTTCGTATGGATATCAGCCTCCATGCCCTTAAGTCCACAGTTTTTTATATGATCTGCATAAATGTCCTGTCGTACAGTTTCATTCTCTTTGAACCCATAAAATACAGGCTTGATACCCTTCACTTCTTTTAAAGTAGACAGTTTATCGTCTTCTCCATTCAACACGATCTGTCCCTTTGGCTTTAGAAGATCAAAAATTTCACTTTTTGCTCTTAAAATTCCGTCTCTGGTTTTCAGATTTTCCAGATGACAGATTCCAATATTGGTAATCACACAAATATCTGGCTGTGCCATGTCCGCCAAACGATGCATCTCTCCAAAATCAGAAATTCCCATCTCCACCACTGCCGCTTCGTGTTCCTCCTGGATGCGCAGAAGTGTAAGGGGAAGTCCTATTTCGTTATTATAATTTCCTGCCGTTTTCAACACCTTATATTTCTTTGACAGTACAGAAGCTATCATCTCTTTGGTACTGGTCTTTCCAACACTTCCGGTAATACCAACCACTGGAATTGTAAGCTGGCAGCGATAAAATTTTGCAATCGCCTTCAACGCCTGCTCCGTAGATTTTACTAAGATATAAGGCTTGGTGCAGTCTTTAAGCTTCTTCTCGGAAAGGACTGCAACAGCGCCCTTGTTCCACACGTCTGGGATAAAATCATGACCATCTGCCCTTGCCCCCTTGATGGGGATAAAAAGAAATCCCTCCTCCACCTGCCTGCTGTCTGTGACTGCTCCACAGATTTGATTCTGTTTCTTCTGTTCCTCTCCAAAATAAGTGCCATTACATGCTTTTGCAATATTTTCCAAAGTCATATTTTTCATAACTTTCTCCACCTTTATGCATATTTTTTCTTAGAAATCCGAATAATCTCCTCACAAAGCTCCCCAAAGTCCATGCCTACCGCCTGCGCCTCCTGAGGAAGCAAGCTCACAGGCGTCATACCGGGAAGGGTATTGGCCTCCAGACAATAAATCTTTTCCTGGCAATCTAATAAAAAATCCATCCGGGCATAGGTGTCAAGACTCAATACCTTAGCTACCTCTTCTGCGTAATGCTGCATTTTTTCTGTAATAGCCAAAGGAAGCTCAGCAGGGCAAGTTTCCACTGCACTTCCAGCCGCATATTTATTTTTATAATCATAAAACCCTTCCAGGGGGGCAATTTCAATCACAGGCAATGCTTTAAAATCCATAACTCCCACTGAAAATTCTCTGCCCTTTATATAGCTTTCTACGATAATCTTTTCTTCCCAGCGAAAAGCTTCTTCTAATGCATGGCGATACTCCTCTTTCGTTCGTACGATAGATACTCCAATGCTGGAACCGCCACAGCAGGGTTTTACCACACAAGGCAATGTAAGACCAGTCTTTTCAAACTCCCACTCACAAGCTCCTTTCTCCATGGAAATCCCTGCCGGTGTTGGAATTTTGTTTGCCGCAAACAACCGTTTGGAAAGTTCTTTATCCATAGCAATCGCACTGCTTAAATAGCCAGTCCCTGTATACTGAATCCCATACAAATCAAATGCTGCCTGAATCCTGCCATCCTCACCATTTTCTCCGTGAAGGGCCATAAATACCATATCAGCCATCCGGCACAATTCAATGACATTGGGACCAAAAAAGCTGTTGCTTTGATCTTTCCTGCTCTTTTTCACTGCTTCCAAATCTGGCGCTTTTTCGGATATACCTGCTACGGATGCACTGACCTCCCAAGACCGCTCAAAAATGCCCGTCAAATCCTCTGGTTTATCGCTGTATCCCATAAATACATCCAACAGAATCACCCGATGTCCCTTTTGCCTTAAAGCGCTTGTCACGTTACTTCCTGTCGCAAAAGATACGTCACGTTCTGTGCTCAAGCCCCCTGCCAACACCACAATATCCATTTTTTTTAACCTCCTTGTAATTCCATGTTCTGCTGATATCCTAGTTACAGACTGAACTGTTACATATCTTATACTATTTTATTCATACTAGCAATAACCTCTTCCTATTTTAGCACTTTTTACCACAGGCCACGCATTTTTTACCTTACAGAGTTGCTCGCGCAAGTCAAATATTCGCGTGAGCACGACTGCTTGGTTCATTGCTGGCGAGAACAAAAAGAAAGCTGCTGCAAAATTATTTCTTGCAACAGCTCTTCTCTATTCTCTTGATCTTTAAAATTCTGGCTCAATCAAACCGTAAGTATTTCCTTTTCTCTTATATACTACATTAACCTCTTCTGTCTCCGCATTCTGAAATACAAAGAAATTATGTCCCAACAGCTCCATCTGAATGCAAGCATCTTCTGGATACATAGGCTTCATTCCAAACCGTTTGGTCCGGATAATCTTAATTTCCTCTTCATCCTCTATCTCTTTCTCGATGAATTCCTGTTGGAAATTTCCTGCTGCCTGCTGCTGGTCTACAATTTTATTTTTATATTTCTTCAATTGCCGCTCAATGACTTCCTCCACCAAATCTATGGAGACATACATGTCATTACTCACCTGTTCCGAGCGGATAATATTTCCCTTTACCGGAATCGTAACCTCAATCTTCTGCCGCTCTTTTTCCACGCTTAAGGTTACAGCAATATCTGTTTCAGGAGTAAAATACCTTTCCAGCTTTGATAACTTGTCCTCTACCGCTTGTCTTAATCCGTCAGTTATATCAATATTTTTTCCACTGATTGTAATACGCATGGTGTCCAACCCCTTTTCCATTTTTTTAGATTGTCATTTTTGTGCCATGTATGGGTGCACTCTGACCGGAAGGCTGACCCTTGGGCTCCTGTCCCTCCTTGATGCATATTATACCATACCTAAAAACCGAATACAACAAATCTATGGTAATTCTTGACATTTCACATAATTCGTCCTAATATAACATCAACAAAAAGTAAATAGTTGCAAAACTTCTAAATAATATCAATTTTGTGTACAATCAATAAAAAAATGTGAAAAGGAACCCTTCTTATGAAATCAAAAACTGCCTTTATTACTGGCGCTTCCCACGGAATCGGACATGCGATTGCAGAAGAGTTTGCCCGCAACAACTACTGCCTTGCCATCAATTGTCAAAGCTCTGAAGAAAAATTAAAATCATTTGCCAGATACCTCTCTGACGCCTACCATATTTGCTGTCTTCCTTTTATTGGAGACGTAAGCGATGAGCAATTTGTCGCAAATACTTTCCAAACCATAGAACAGGAATTTGGGATGGCGGACGTCCTAATTAATAATGCCGGTATCTCTCACATTGGCCTGCTATCTGACATGAGCCTGGAAGAATGGAACCGGGTGATACAAGTCAATCTCACTTCCCTGTTCTGCTGCTGCAAGCATGCCATTCCTGCTATGGTCCACAAAAAATCTGGCGCTATTTTGAACATTTCTTCTGTTTGGGGCGCCACAGGCGCTTCCTGTGAAGTTGCCTACTCTGCTTCCAAGGGGGGTGTAAATGCTTTTACCAAATCACTGGCAAAAGAGCTTGCCCCCAGCAATATCACAGTGAATGCCATTGCCTGCGGCGTGATAGACACCAGAATGAATCAGTGCTTTTCCAAAGACGAACGCAGACAGCTCCAGGAAGAAATTCCTGCTGGAAGATTTGGTTCTCCTGAAGAAATTGCAAAACTGTCCTTTTCCATCGTAAATTCCCCTTCCTACATGACTGGTCAAATTATTGCTATGGATGGTGGCTGGCAATAAAATTTACGTTTGTGAATCATATTCGCGTTTCGAATATTTCCATAATTTTCTAAGTAAATTTTCGTAAAATATTTCTCAGATACCAACCTATACAAAAGAGAAATATTTTATGAATGAGGAATACCATATGGAATTCTCCAGAAGACTGGAAAATTTATTAGAAGAAAACAACCTTACACAAAGAAAATTATCCACAGAACTTCACATCGCCCCATCTACCTTTTAGGCGTTACAGAAATACGGCGGCCTTATACCTTATGCTATGATCACAACGAAGAAGATTTACTGGATACTTACCGGACACTTGGCCCTCAGGAGCAAATGTACCTGCTTAAGCAAGCGCACATATATAGTCAAAACGATTTAAGCGTCCCTCAGGCAAAGTCAAAAACCCCGATGATTTGCAGTACTGCAGACCATCGGGGGCTTTGACCCTGGCAGCATTCTCTAATATCCATGTAGGCAAGGCGGCCTGGCTTATGATTTACAGAATTAATCCTCAATATGCGTATCTCAATTTCTGTTACGCATATTTCTTTTTTCCAAACAGGTAGATTCCTATAAGATAAAGATACTCTAATTTATCTGAATGGAGGTGCCCTCACATGGATTTTTACATCCGTCTGGAAAATCTAATTGAAGAAAGAGATTTGACACAAAAGCAATTATCTATTGATCTTCATATTGCATCATTTACCTTAAATGGATATGTCAACAACAAGCGAGAACCAGATTTTGCAACTTTAGTCCGTTTTGCTAAGTATTTCAATGTATCCACAGATTATCTTCTGGGTCTTAGCAATGAGAAAAAGCCTGCCCCTTCTTCTCTAAGCCCTGCTGAAGGAGCGTTAATACATCTCTATCGCACTCTGCCCTTGGAACGGCAGGAACTAATTGTCGAACAGGCAAAATTTTATCAACATCTAGAATCCATACAGAGAAAAACCAGAAAAAAAGATTAAGCCTAAGTTGCATATAGCCATTTTTCTTTCTATCATGTATAATAGGAAAACAGAAAGGTAATTCGCTTAACGATTTAAGGATACAAAGGAGTGGAATTATGAAAAAGGAACATCGCAAGGCCATTGAAGCTTCTCCTGTCATCGCTGCAGTAAATAGTTTTGAAAGCCTGGAAAAAGCTCTGACCTGTAATAGCTGTATTATTTTTATTCTTTTTGGGGACATCTGCAATATATCTGATATTGTTTCAAAAATAAAAACAGCAGGAAAACTAGCGGTAGTTCATATTGACCTGATTACCGGACTGGCTTCCAAAGAAATTGCTGTGGACTTTATCAAGGAACGGACAGACGCAGACGGCATTATTTCTGCAAAGCCCGCATTAGTCAAATACGCCAGAAAACTCTCCCTGTTTACTGTGCTTCGTTTTTTTGTCATTGATTCTCTTGCGTTTTCTAACATTGAGAAGCAGATTCAAAGCGTGAAGCCAGATGTCATTGAAGTTCTTCCAGCGCTAATGCCCAGAATTCTTACCCGTATCTCCGGCATCAGTCATGTTCCAATAATTACGGGGGGCCTGATTTCTGAGAAAGAGGATATTATCTCTATGATCTCTGCCGGAGCATCCTGTGTATCTTCTACCAACGAAAAAATTTGGTTTTTGTAGGAGGGATTTTAAATTGGATACAGAGAACAAAAATAGACATACAGAACCAGACAAAGAAACCATACCAGCAAATTCCCATACACATCATCCTTCTCACAGCCATAGCCATACCCAAACCCAGGCTGTGTTAAACCGTATGTCCCGGGCTATCGGCCATATGGAAGCGGTAAAGCGCATGGTGGAGGATGGCCGGGACTGCAGCGAAGTGTTGGTACAGATAGCCGCTGTCCGGTCTGCCATCAATAATATTGGCAAAATCATCTTGGAAGACCATATCTCACACTGCATCGTAGATGCCGTGGAGCATGGAGATCAACAGTCATTGGAAGATTTAAAAAATGCCATAGAACAATTTATCAAATAGCTTAAAATCTCCGGATCGTATCACTTTCATTTTCCGAAGTATTTTCAATCTGGCGGATGACAACATAATAGCTATAAGTATCATTGACTTTTATCTGTACCCGGTCACCTTCTTTATGACCCAGGATCGCCTTTCCTATCGGCGATTCTGTACTGATTAAATTTTTCATGGAATTCCCGCGAATGGAAGTTACAAGACGAAACACCTGCTCCTCGTCATCCTCCTCAAAGTACACCGTCACAGTGTTATTAATTCCCACTTCATCCTCCCTGGAAGCATCTGACACAATTACTGCTGTTTTCAGCATCCGTTCCAGATACCGGATTCTGCTTTCGTTTTTATTTTTATCCTTTTTTGCTGCATGATATTCAAAATTCTCACTTAAATCCCCATGAGCCCGCGCCTCTTTTACTGCTTCTATGGCTTCCTTTCGCACAACCAGCTTACGATATTCAATTTCTTCCTCTATTTTCTTTACATCACTTTCTGTCAGTTGTTCTCTCATCTTACTTATCCTCCTGAAATTCCTACAATATATGAGTTTCGCAATAAACCATCAAATATCTTCTATTTTAACGGCATTCGGAGCGTAACTGCAAAAGTCTCTTCCTCCTCTGCCACAAAAAAACTGCCTCCCTGCAATTCTACCATCTTTTGTACACTCTTTAAACCAATCTGGCTGCTTTCTACCAATTTTTCCTGTTGTCGTTTTTTGTTCAAAAACACCAGTTCCACACTTCCCCTGTCCGCTGCCGTCGTGATAAGCACTGGCTGTTCTTTCTCCCCATATTTTAAGATATTGGAAAAAAGATTGTTAAAAATCCGTTGAAAGAATACACGGTTTCCTTCTACCTTTACTGTCTGGGTTACCTTACACTCTACCTGTACCTGAAACCCTTTTAGTCTGAGAAACTCCTGACTGCCTTCCATATCCTCCAGCAGCTCCCATAAAAAAATTTCTGTCAGATCCACATGCTCATTCTTCTCATACACCAACGCATATTCAAACATTTTATCGGACAATGTACGGATTTCCTCTACCTTATCAATACATCTTAAAATATATTCTTCTTTCTTTTTCTCTGGGCATTTCTTTTGTGCCATAATTTCCAAATATCCATATAATGTTGTCATAGGCGTTCTCAAATCATGAGAAATGGAGCTTATAAGCTCATGGTTTGCTTTCTGCCCCTCTTGCTCCCTGCAAATATTTTCATCCAAAGCAAGGCGCATTTCATCTAAATTTCTGGCCAAAATTCCAATTTCATCCTTCCCCTTTATTGTAATGGGATGCTCCAGATCCCCATTCGCCATGACAAGAATTTCATCCTTCAATTTGCCTACATACCTCATTCTGTTCCACACATAGAGTACGGCTGGGCCAAAGAACAACATACTAATCCCCAAAGCAACCAGAAAATATGGCACTACAATCTGGGCCTGATGCATAGAATAAAGCATCACAGTCTCCGTCGTATCCTGAAACTCCAATTCTCCTTTGTAATCCAATTCATTATAATATCCCACATCATTATACCAAAAAACGTCACTCACAAAAGAATCCCACACGGCTGGCTCCAGCCCGTAGAACTGAAACTTTCCTTCCTCATCATAAAAAAGAATCGATGTATAGCCATCGTCGTATTTGTCAATATCCAAAAGTTTTTTCAGCTCTTTTTTCCCTATTTCTCCAAAGGTGGCATTCCTGGCTATCTCCTGCATTTCTGCTACAATTTTTTTGGGATCAAAATCAATATAACCTCTTTTCACCAGCTCAAGATACGTCCAGGTCTGCCACTGCATCAAATATCTAAAGCAGCAAATACTTAGTATCCCACATATAGCCAGCAGCCCAAAGAGCCTTACTGTCATTTTTTCCGTTCTTTTTCTTTTATCCACAGCGATATCCCTTTCCCCAAATATTCTTAATAATTTTCGGATTATGGGGGTCCTCCTCAATCTTTCCCCGCAAGTTACGAATATGTACCATCACCGTATTGGAAGCCCCATAATAATATTCTTCTTCCCAAATACTCTCATACAAATGCTGGACAGAAAATATCTGCCCTCTATGTTTTCCTAACAGGCATAAAATTGCAAACTCAATGTCTGTCAATTCAATTTCTTTTCCATCTAACAATACCTTTTCCTGATTTTCATAAATCTTAAGCCGAGGCAGAACAATAGCCTTTTCCTCTTCTATCTGTTTCTGTCTCTTTGCTTCTTCCATCTCTCCTTCTTTCTCTTGGGCTTCTTCTTTTCCTTTATACACCTGATACCTGCGGATTAGAGCTTTCACCCTGCTCAAAAGCTCCTGATAAGAAAAAGGTTTGGGCAGATAATCATCCCCACCGCTGGAAAATCCCAGTGTCTTATCCTCCACCTGAGATTTTGCGCTTAAAAATAGAATAGGCGTATTTTTGCTTTTACGGATATCCATGCAGGTCTGATACCCATTCATACCAGGCATCATCACATCTAAAATCACCAAATCATAAATATTTTCACGAATTTTTTCCAATGCCTTCCTGCCATCCGCCGCTTCGTCCACCTGATAACCTTCCCCTGTTAATAATATATTGACCACCTCACGAATTTCATGGTTATCATCTACCATCAGAATTCTCGGTGCATTTCCTGTATCCATAATCCTTATCTCCTATCTAAAATTTCCTGTGCATCGGTACAAGCAAAAACAATATTGCTTCCTGCTTTTGACGTAAGCTGTCATAGAAGTATTCTAGCACATCTATCATCCTTTTCAAAAATTCTTAAGAATCTTTAAGACTTTCTTTGGTGAATTTTTAAGAAAATACTTTTATACTTCTCTTTGTAGTCAGATAGCACATTGACTCGTTTTTAATCACAAGGACCATATGTTCCGCTGCAAACTAGGAGGTCATCATGAACAGGAACTTTTTTCAGAAATATATCCACTCATTGATTTATCCAACTCTATTAGCGATATTTATCTTATTATGTATACTGCTGATTCTGCCAAAGCATTCTGTGTTTGGCTCCGAGGGTGACTGGTTCAGTCAGCATGTGGCAGTAGCTGAACAGTTTCGAATGATTTTTTATGAAACAGGACAAATAATCCCTGACATTTCCCCCGCTGGTGCAGGAAGCAATAGTTACGATTTTTCATATTATGGACTGCTCCGGCCAGATGTTCTCATCTCTTTTTTATTGCCAAAGATTCCTATGGGTTGGATTCTTTCCGTCTATGCAATTTTGGAGCTTATCGCTGGCGCCATCCTTTGCTATTACTGGTTAAAGCAGCATTTATCTTGTTCGTTTTTTGCTTTTTTCGGCGGAATCCTGTATTCCTGCGGAACGTGCTTTTACCATGCACACCACCAAATTATGTTTGTAAATTATATGCCCTTTTTACTGCTTGCACTCTTGGGAATTGACCGGCTGCTTACAAAAGAAAAACACGAGCTGCTGGTTCTAGCCTTAAGCCTTGCATATTTACATAGCTATTATTTTGCCCCGGCAATCCTTGCGGTTGTTTTCCTCTATTTTTTATACCGCCTGTATGGGGAAAAAAAATATTCTAAAAAAAACGGCAACAGAAGCTATTGGCTGCGCCTTTTCTTTTCCATTGGAATTTCCATCGGAATTACAGCCATTTTACTGCTGCCAACGGGACTGGATTTACTTTCTACAAAAAAAGATGCAGGTGTTGCCCCTTCTTTTTCCGAAATATTTTCCATCCGTCTTTCCCTGGAATCACTGCTATATCATCCAGGCGGATGTGGACTAACGATCGTCTGTTTTTATACGCTGCTTTGCAGTATCCGGCGCAAAAGCACCAGAATTTTAAGTATTGTTCTGCTTTTTTGCCTCACTGTAAATGTATGCCCCTATGTTCTGAGCGGCCTTTTATATATTCGTTCTAAAGTACTAATTCCGTTGGTACCATTGATTTTGTTGTTATGCACACAGACTTTAGAACTGATTTTTACAAAAAAAGAACGACACAGCCTCCTTTGCATCCTGGCCTGTCTGGTTCCAGTCTGTCTAAGTGAAAAATCTGATGTAGCGCTCATCGATGTTGCTTTGATGATTCTTGTATTTGTGGTAATTTTCTTAGGCGAAAAATATCTTTTTCTGCTGCTATGCCTGGCTCCATCTGTCCTTTCCATTACAGTAGGAAGACACGACCAATTTATTGATGCCTCGGACAACCGCCAAGCCGTCTTTTCCACAAAAGAACTGGAAGATTTAAACCTGGACACCAATTACCGCTTTGCCTGTCTAACAGAACCCTTTGCCAATGCCAATGTACTGCCACTGCAGGGCATGGGAAGTCCCAATATGTATTCTTCTGTGACAGACAGCAATTATGCAGACTTTTTTTATAACAGAATGCGCAATCCCATCCGCATCCGTAACCGGGTGGCATTGATGACAGACGCTAATCCTTTTTTTGCTTACCTGATGGGGATACAGTATATTCAGACAAAAGAATCTTATCTTCCCTGGGGTTATGAGCCCATTGCCAAAAAGGGCCAAACTATAATTGCAAAAAACAGCCAGGTACTTCCCATTGCCTATGCCAGTACTTTAGGCATGGAACAAGCAGAATTTGAAAAACTGGAATTTCCTTATACACTAGAAGCTCTGACCAAATACACGATGATAGGTAGCTCAGCCAAAAGCAATCAACCGGCCAATGCTTTTGTTGGTAAGGAAAAGAAGGATAATGATTGGGAGCTGCCAACCATTACTGCCAATGATTTTATGGAAACCTCCCAAATTACTCCTGTTTCTGTTGAAATGCTGACCGGAAAAGAACCATCTGCACTTTTCAAAGATGTTCCCTTCCTTAGCTGGAATCAGGAAAAGGAAAATGGGACCTTAAAGGTATCCCTAAAGCATGACACGGAAATATCCCTTCCTTTTATAAATCCTTTAGAAAACAAGATTCTCATCTGCTCATTTCAGGTGGAATCTCCCAAAAAGAAAGAGATTACGATAGAGATCAACGGAATTCGAAATAAACTTTCCGGCAGTAATGCTCCTTATCCAAACCGAAACCATACTTTTACCTACCTGATTTCTTCCAATCAGGAGATAACGGCTCTTAATATGGAACTGAAAGCTGGAACATACCTTTTGTCAGAGCTATCCTTCTGGGTCATGGATACCTCAAAATGGGGAAATAACAACATATGCCTGGCAGATGTTGAAAAAAGTATGGAAAAAACCCTCTTTCAGGGAAGCATTTCCTGCAAAACAGACAGCTTTTTTGTTACCTCTTTTCCCTTCCGCAAAGGCTATGAAGCCTGGATAGACGAAAAAAAGGTCCCCGTCCAGCTTGTCAATGAAGCCTTTGTAGGATTCCCTCTGACAGAAGGCTCTCATAAAATTACCATTACCTATCGGCCTCCTGGAAAAACAGCCTCTGTTGTTATCAGCTTTGTATCATTGCTCATATTTTTCCTGGGCATCTTGCTGGAGCATAAAAGAAAACAATCGAAAAAGAACTTTCGTAACCTTTCTTGGAAAGGTTCTCAACATAAATAAATTCAAATAGAAAAGAGGAATTATGATGAAGAATGAATTACAACTCAAAAAGCCCTGCCTGTTACCGACAAATTCCATCTCCAAAGCTTCTATTCAGGAAATTGCCAGCTACCTGCTGACGGGAGGAACCACTACCCTGATTAATTATGTCATATATCTGACATTGTTGCATTTCAAAGTAAATTACCTAGCAGCTAATACCATTGCCTGGATATTTGCAGTAGCTTTTGCCTATATCAGTAACCGAACCTTTGTATTCCACTCCAAGAATCAGATGGGAAAAGAATTGATTTCATTTGTATCCTTGCGATTTCTTACTCTGCTGTTGGAAAATGCCCTTTTAATTCTTTTGATCCAGCACTGGCTGTTTCATCCGGCAATTTCCAAAATTGCGGTAAGTGTTTTTACAGTAATTGCCAATTATATGATTTGCAAATGCCAGATTTTTCAGAATCGAAATTAGATTGACCGTGAAAGGAGAGAACTTCCATGAATAAACTAAGCATTATCGTACCATGCTACAACGAAGAAGACGTGATTTCCCTTTTTTACCAGGAAACCCACAAAGCAGTGACAGCTATTGAAGACCTGGATTATGAATTTATTTTCATCGATGATGGCAGCAAGGACCACACCCTTGATCTCCTGCGTGTCCTCTGTTATCAGGATAAAAACTGCCACTATCTTTCCTTCTCCAGAAATTTCGGCAAGGAAGCCGCTATGTATGCGGGCTTAGAGCACTCCTGCGGCAACTACTGTGTCATAATGGACGCAGATTTGCAGCATCCCCCCACACTCCTTCCCCCTATGTATCAGGCTGTAAATCAAGAAGGCTATGATTGCTGCGCCGGAAAACGCATGGGAAGAGATGGAGACGGCCCACTCCGCGGCTTCCTTTCCCGCAGCTTTTACAAGGTGATTCAGAAAATGACCCATATGGATATGAGTGACGGCGCTGGAGATTTCCGCATGATGAGCCGCAATATGGTAGATGCAATCCTTCAAATGAAAGAATATAACCGTTACACTAAAGGTATTTTCTCCTTTGTAGGCTTTGAAACCAAGTGGCTGGAATTCCAAAACATACAGCGGGCAGCAGGAACATCGAAATGGAACTTGGGAAGTCTGTTTTCCTACGCTTTTGAAGGAATACTATCCTTTTCCACTGCACCCTTGAAGCTGCCTGGCATCCTTGGAGCATTCCTGTTATTGCTCTCTTTCCTCCTTGGGGGCTTTGGACTGGTACAGCAATTCCTTTTCCACCATAAAATTGGAATCCTTTATTGTGTTTCCAACATTGTGATTTTTTTCAGCAGTCTTCAAATGTTGATGATTTTTATTCTGGGAGAATACCTTTCCAAAGATTATCTGGAAAATAAAAACCGCCCCATTTATATTGTGCGGGAACAAGATGCGAAGCCTGCTACAAGCAACGTGTATGACATTACTCCCATCCGGCGCAACGCTATATAAATGATTCGAGCGTACCTAAGCTTCATTCCACAGTCCTAGGTACGCTCCAACAAATCTTTTTTATTCCCCTTCTTCTTTCCAGGTTTTTACTTCCTGCCTAAGCCAGTGAGCCCATTCTTCTATTCCCTCGCCAGTTTTAGCAGAAATGGGAATAATCTTAAGCTCAGGGTTTAACTTTTTGGCCCGTTCCTTACAGGCTTCCAAATCAAAATCAAAATATTCTATAACATCTATTTTATTAATCAGCAGTACATCACAAACCTGAAACATCAATGGATACTTTAAGGGCTTATCATCCCCTTCTGGCACACTCAAAATCATGGCATTCTTGGAAGCCCCAGTGTCAAATTCAGCGGGACATACCAGATTCCCTACATTCTCCAAAATCGCCAAATCCATCTCCTCAATGTCAAGCCCTTTGATTCCCTGGCGGGTCATATCTGCATCCAGATGGCACATACCGCCTGTATGGAGCTGAATTACCTTCGCCCCTGTCTTAGCGATGGTATGGGCATCCACATCAGAATCAATATCTGCTTCCATGACGCCAATCCTCATCTCATCCTTCAATGCCTCTATGGTTCGGGTCAGCACAGTTGTTTTGCCTGCTCCGGGTGATGACATAAGATTCAACAGGAAGGTTTTCTTCTCTTTCAGTTCCTGCCGCAAGCATTCTGCATCTTTGTCATTGTCTGCAAAAATGCTCTGCTTAATTTCCATAATTCTGAATTCACTCATTCCCTGGTCCTCTCATTCCCTTACAATTTAAAAAATTTCATTTCCTCTTCCATTTGATCAGACATACCCCTTAGACTATTGGCTGCCTCTGCCAGCAAACGAATGGTTTCATTTAACTCCTGCATAGATGCGGTGGTTTCTTGCGCAGAAGCTGCATTTTCCTGGGACAATGCAGTCAGATTATTAATCACATCCACAACAGTCTTCCTGGAGGAATCACAGACATGAACCCGTTCCTCAATCATAGTGGTATCTTCTCTGGAGCTATTAATCCCTGTTGTCACATCCACAAAGCGGCTTTGGGTTGCCTCTAATTTTTCCTTCTGGTCTAAAATAATTTCCTCTACTTCTTTCATAATCTCCACAGTCATTTCTGACTCTGCCACCAAAGAATTGATCACATTTGTGATTGTTTGTGCGGAATGACTGGATTCATCTGCCAGCTTTTGAATCTCTGAAGCCACCACTGCAAAGCCCTTGCCGAATTCCCCTGCTCTTGCCGCCTCAATACTTGCATTTAAAGATAACAGGGATGTCTGGCTGGCAATCGAAGAAATAATATCCACTGCTGCACTGATTTTCTGGGCAGACTCATTGGTAATATAAATCTGTGTGCCAATTTTTTGAATCGCTTCGTTAGTGCGTTCTGTGGAATTCACCAGATGCTTCATAATCTCGGCCGAGGTATCCCCTGCCTGTTTCATGGTCTTAGAGGTAAGATTTAATTTATCTACATCCTGTACAATATTTTCAATCACAGATCCCATATCCATAATCTGGCTGGAAGCAGTCTCAATTTCCTCTGACTGGGAAATTGCACCAGTGGAAATCTCCTCCACTGCCCGACCAATCTCCGATGCATTGGCATTGACCCGCTCCGCCATCTCATCCAGGGACTGGCCTGACTCCATCAATTCACCAGAGGATTTTTGAAGATGCTGAATAATCATTGACAACTGTTGAATCAGGTTCTGCAAAGCCCTTGCGATACTGCCAAGCTCATCCCCCCGTTCCATAAGCTTCTCTTCCACCTCCAGATTCAAGTTACCTTCTGCAAGCTGCTGAATAATATCTTCCTCCTTGCCGATTGCTTTGGCCAAACTTCTGGAAAAAAGAACGATGACGCCGCTAGCTAACAAAATCAACACTACATTCATGATCGTAACTTCTATCAGCTCCTCATCAATATACTTCTCAATTCCACTGCTGGGTTCTCCTGCAAAGGCCAGCCCAACGATTGTCCCGTCATGATTCTTTAAAGGTATGTAACAGCAAAAATAAGGCTCTCCGGCAATGACCATATCCATATCCGTATATTCCATGCCATCCTTTAACACTCTCTGAGCCACATCCTCTGCAATCTGTGTTCCTGCCATGCTTTTCCCGGTACTTCTGTCAACTAAAGTTGTCACCATGCGGGTATCTCCCCAGCATAACGTCACATCAATGCCTGAACTGTCATAAAATTTCTGGAAAGCCTCCAAATCCTCCGAAATATTATGTTCCCCCTTAAAAAGATTTTGTCCATCGGAACTGTAATCCCCTTTGTCTGTAACCCCTAATGCCTGCTCCAGACCAGCGGTAATATCCTCCAGCCGCTTAATTGCCTCATCCTGCATCCCTTTTCGAATAGTCTTTGCAGAAATTGCAGCCGAAACAACTGCAAGAAACAGCATGGGAACAAACCCAATCGCCAATATTTTTTGCATAATACCAAATTTCACTTTTCTCTTTTTCCCTGGTTTTGATTCCATTTATTTCGCCTCCATCCACTCATAATCTTATTCATAGAATTCTCTACACACTCAACATGAGAATTTTTAAAATAATTATAACTTTTTAAAATGCATGATTCAACTCTAATTCCACAATTTAGTGAAATTTGTATAAAAATTTGCGTAATAATTTGGAAGCTAAGAGGGCCAAGAAAAATGTGCGTCGCTTACTTATTATATTTCAATCATTCCTAAATAGCCTCTATTCGCTTCCTTAGCTCTAATACTTTACTGTCAATCTGTTCTATGGCATTGGCATATTCCTTCAGTTCCCTGCTGATATTCTTCGCCTCCTTGTTTTCCTTTTTATATTGAAGCTGATAATCCAATCCTGCCCAGTAATCCATGGCTCCCGTTCGAAGCTGTACCTCTATCTTCATCCACCGCACATCCTCTTGAAAGGAAACTGGCACTTGGAAAATCAAATGTAAACTTCGGTAACCGCTTTTCTTGGGATTTCTAATATAATCCTTTTTCTTTAACAGACGCATATCTTGTTGGGCGCAGAGCATATCCCCAATCCGATATAAATCATCTGTATAAGTACAGACCGCCCTGATGCCTATCACATCATTGACATGCTCTTCCATAGAAGAAACACTCTCCTCCAATCCCTTTTTCTTTAGCTTTGCTGTAATGCTTTCATAAGATTTAATTCTACTGGAATAGCTGTGTATCACTTTTCTTTTGCAGCACATACTCAATTCTGCATTTATCATTTGCAGCCTGGCATTCATAAGACTGATACCCCACTGGCATTTTACAATAAAATCCTCCTGTTGTAAAAAATCCTTTAATTCCATATCTTCCTCCAAACTCAAAATATCCTGCATTTTTTATCTTATGCATAGTATATCCCGATGTTCGGATTATAATATTTTACGAATATTATAACCAGGACACAAATAAGAATATTTCTTCTAATCGTATTTTTAAAACAAACAATTTACAAATCTCTCCTGGTTCCTTATAATGTTTCCATAGTTTATCACAAAGTAATTCCAAATGGTGTGATTGGAGGTTTTCAAATGCTAACATATTCTTTTTCTGATCTTGGCTCTGACAGCCTGTACGAATATTTATATAAATGTATGAAAAATGATATTCTAAATGGAACGTTATCTCCTGGAGAACGCCTTCCCTCTAAGCGAAGTTTTGCAAAACACTTAAATGTCAGCACCATTACCATTGAAAATGCTTATGCCCAGCTTTTGGCTGAAGGTTATATTTATTCTATACCAAAAAAAGGCTACTATACAGCAGATATTTCTACTGAAGGCATTTCGGCGGCGTCCATCCCTTCCCCTGCGCCTATACAAAAACAGCAGGAAGAGCTTTACTTTGCAGACTTTGCCAGCAATCAGACTCATCCAGATACCTTTCCATTTTCAATTTGGGCAAAGTTAATGCGGGAAGTAATTGGCGAAGACAGCTTTGCATTGATGAAAAATTCTCCCAGCGGCGGTATCTTTCCCTTGCGCCAGGAGATTGCCAACCATTTAAAATCATTCCGCGGAATGACTGTATCACCGGAACAGATTATAGTAGGCGCTGGAACAGAATATCTTTATGGACTTCTCATTCAACTGCTAGGTTTCCACAAGCTTTACGCTGTAGAAAATCCTGGCTACCAAAAAATTTCTGCCATTTACAGGAGCAATCAAGTCAAATGCTGCCATGTTCCTATGGATCAGCAGGGCATATGCATGGATCAATTGAGAAAATTTGGAGCCGATATTGTACATATCTCTCCCTCCCACCACTTTCCAACTGGCATTATTACCCCCATCAGCCGTAGATATGAGCTTCTAGGCTGGGCTTCGGAATCTGATTCCAGATACATTATTGAAGATGATTATGACTGTGAATTCCGTTTTATGGGAAGGCCCATCCCATCCCTTCAAAGTATCGACGTGATGGAGAAGGTGATTTACATGAATACCTTTACCAAAACCCTGGCTTCCACCATCCGAATCAGCTACATGGTGCTGCCTCATCATTTGATGGAACAGTTTCAGCAAAACATGGGGTTTTATTCCTGTACTGTATCTAATTTTGAACAGTACACCCTAACCCGCTTCCTAAAGAATGGACATTTTGAAAGGCATATGAACCGTATGCGAAACTTTTACCATAATCAACGGGATTTACTTTTGGACTGTCTAAAAAACAGTCCGCTCTCCTCCCGTATTACCATTACAGAAGAAGATGCCGGACTGCATTTTCTCATGCATTTGAACACCTCTGTGCCAGATGAACTCATGATTCAATATGCGAAATCCAAGGGAGTCCGCATTGCTTCTCTATCACAATATTATGAAAGCTACCCTCCCACGAAGCAATGGGACGCAGAGCTTAACCGCCAACAAGCCTTTTTGGGAGAACACACCTTTATCATGAATTACTCTTCCATCCACCCAGAACATATGAAAGCGGCCATTGACAAGCTCTGTGAAGCCATCCAGTGGGCCGAAAATCTCTCGTCCAGTTGATCGGGGAATCATTGGCTGTGCAGCTTGGTGTCAAACTAAGTTATTATGTGGTAAAAAATCACCCATCCAGTTCATGAATAAACAATCCACTGCGCAGTTTTGGTTCAAACCAAGTAGATTTGGGCGGCATCAACAGTCCTGCATCCGCCACTGCAAACAACTCCTGAATCGAAGTGGGATACATTGCAAATGCTGCCACACAATCCATGCTGCATCTTCGTTCCAATTCTTCCAATCCGCGGATTCCCCCTACAAAATCAATTCTCTCGTCGGTTTTCGGGTCCGCAATTCCAAGTACAGGGGACAATAATTTGTTTTGCAGCAAAGACACATCCAAGCCTTCTACCGGACTTTCTGGAATATCCTCTGGTTTGATGGTGCATTGATACCAGCTTCCACCCAAATACATGGAAAAATGTCCTTTTCCTTCTGGTCTTACAGCCTTTTTGCCAATTTCTTGAACCTCAAAAATTTCTGACGCCTTTCCCAAAAACTCCTTCTCTGTCAACCCATTCAGGTTCTTGATGACCCGGTTATAATCCATAATCATAAGCTGCTCGTCTGGAAACAATACAGATAGAAAATAATTAAATTCCTCTTCTCCCGTATATTCTGGATGCTCTTTTCTCCTGTTCTGCCCGACACGTACTGCCGACGCCGCCCGGTGGTGTCCATCTGCAATATAAATCTCTCCAATTCCTGCAAATGCTTTTTCCACAATCTCAATCTGCTCTTCCTTTGAAATTGTCCAAACACTGTGCCGGATACCGTCCTCTGCAGTAAAATCATACAGAGCCTCTTCTTTTTTCACCTGATCTACCACTTCATTAATTGCTGAATTTGCACGATATGCCAAAAAAATAGGTCCTGTCTGGGCGTTACAGATATTCACATGATTAATCCTGTCTTTTTCTTTCTCTGCTCTTGTATTTTCATGTTTTTTAATCACGCCTTTTTCATAATCATCGATGGAAGCGCAGGCCGCAATTCCAGTCTGGGTCCTTCCATTCATTGTCAGCGCATAGATGTAATAACATTTCGTTTCTTCTTTCACAAAAGCTCCATCTTGCACCAACTCCCACAACGTATCATGGGCCTTCTGGTATACCATAGGATCATATGTATCTACCGTATCTGCAAGCTGTGTTTCTGCCCGGTCTATCTTTAAAAAACTTTCTGGATTCTCTGCTACAACTGCTTTTGCCTCTTCCCGATTATATACATCATATGGAAGAGCTGCTATTTTTTCTGCTTTTTCCCTGGCAGGTCTGATTGCACAAAAAGGTCTAATTACTGCCATCTGTATTTCCTCGCTTTCTGTATTAAGGTGTGGGTAAATGTAAAACTTATATATTTTTCCCACACAAGTCACTGACACAACACTTGTCACAATGGGGGCTGGTTCTTGCCGTACACACATCCCGACCATGATATACCAGTCTGTGACAGAAATCACTTCCTTCTTCCGGTGGTATCAATTTCCACAATGCCATCTCCACCTTCTTAGGGTCCTTGACGCCATCCACCAGTCCCATCCGGTTTACCAAACGAATGCAATGGGTATCCGTTACGATGGCAGGTTTTCCAAATACATCTCCCATTATGAGATTTGCGCTTTTCCTTCCCACACCAGGCAGCTTTAGCAGCGCATCGAAATCATCTGGAACCTTTCCTTCATATTCCTCCTGTATTATTTTCATACATCCACTGATATCCCTGGCCTTACTGCGCCCCAAGCCGCAAGGTTTAACAATAGCTTCTATCTCTTCTACTGGCGCCTCTGCCAAGGATGCCACATCTGGAAATCTCGCATAAAGATCCTGGACCACTACATTGACCCTGGCATCGGTACACTGTGCCGCCAGGCGAACACTCACCAACAGCTTCCATGCCTGGTTGTAATCCAGGGTACATCCAGCATCTGGATACTCTTTTTTCATCCGCTCTATGATTGCAAGAGCCAATTTCTCTTTTGTCATGTCTGTTTCCTCCCAGTGGCCATTGTTGTTCTTTCACTTTAGCATAGTATCAGTTGAACCACTCTGCTATTCCACTTCGTATTCTATCACCGCACCTGTAGATGCCTGAATCGTACTACTATATTCTTTTCCATTTGCATAAAATTCAATTTCATATTGTGCGATACCATCATCCTGTTCCAATTCAACCTTAATGTATGCTGCTTGTTCGGGGCTAACTCCTGCATGATTTAATGCCGCCTCCTTTGCCTGGTCTATGGAAATGACTCCCTGACCCAGCAAGTTTTCTGGAACCTGTTCTACTGGTTCCTGTGAATTACCCAAAACAGCCCCATCCTCAGCGCTTATCTCATATTCATACTTTGTGGTGGTTGTTACAAATTCAAGATCATACTCTGTTTTTCCATCATCATAATCCAGTTCTTCTTTTATAAAAGTAACTTCTGCTGCAGTCAATCCCGCATGTTTTAATGCTGCCTCTTTTGCTTCCTCCATACCAATCTGAGGTTGATTTACAGAACTTGCCTGGCTGTTCTGATTTTCTGTTCCTGATGGATTATTCTGGCCACCTTCATCTGTTGTACCAGAAGGATTATTTTGACTGTCCTGATTCGTCTTGTTTTGCGGATTGTTCTGACTTTCCTCATTCGTTGTGTTTTGCAGATTGTTCTGACTTTCCTCATTCACTGTGCCTGACGGATTGCTTTGGTTACTTGATGAAGAGTTATCTTTCTGTATATCTTTGTTCCCACATCCTGCCAATAAAAAAAATACCATAGCCCCCAACAGAATTGCTGCGGAGTTAAACTTTCTTTTGTAACAGTTTGATTCTCTCATATTTCTCTTCCTTTCCAACTCAAATGATTGTATTACTTTTCTATTATACTCAAGAGTTCTGTAATAATCAACGGAAAAATTGACTTTGAAATCTGCGACATATTAACACAATATAAACTCAACTGTTACATTTCCCTTGTTTTAGTATATGCATACGACTGTGGTACATAATTTATCCCCATCCTTTGCAATTCTATGGGAGCATTATATTGTATAGCCTTTCCTAACCTATATGCGCAAGCTCGCTTTTGATTCTTAAAATATTCTTTAAAAAATTCCTCCGAAATGCCAGATTCTTCATGGGTTATTTCCCATAAATGCTCTTTTTTCATAGAATATTTTTCAAGTACTTCAACCTCTCCCACAACCTTTTTAACTGGTGATACTGCATACAAATATACCTTATCTATATTTTCCCTACAAAGTTTTTTCCGAAATTCATATCTCTTTTCTCCAGAAATAATTTTCTCTGCATAAATCGGCTTAACAGGAAGAATTATACTTTTCCCAAAATTTGTGTCATTATTGTTCCTGTTGGATATTATTTTATAATCTATATTTAAGTCCATTCCTAATTTTTTAGCATATTCGATTTCTTTCTCCTGAAATAAATTTACAAACTGGTTGTCCCATAGGATTCCATCTCGTTGCCTCATTCTCTCTTGTATCACATGTGGTTTATCCACTAACACAATTAAAAAATCAATTTTTAATGCCCTAATAACTTCCCTATCTATTAATTCTATCTTCCCTTTCTGATTTAATAAACATAAGTGCCCATCCAAAATAAAATCCATCCCCGTACTTTTTATCTTCTCAACCTCATCAATCAGAAAACTTTGATTTAATTTAATATTTTCAACCTTTTTATGATAAAAGTTATCTTTCCCTCTCTTTAATATCAATTTACTGGCAGAGAAACATTTTTTCCCTGTCTCTATGCTTAATGATGTACAATATTTCGTTTTCCCCACTCCGTGAATACCACAAACAAAAATCATATTTTTCCTCCTAGTCTAAAAAAGCTATCTCATATACATAAGATAGCTTTTAATACGTTAATATTTCTCTTCTTCTTTTCTGTTCACGTTGATACCATTTTTCAATGCATTCTTCTAGAAATTCTTTAATGTTATTGTTGCCAGACATGATAAAACTTTTATACCAATTATCAATATCCTTAATTTCTATCTTATTAAAAAAAATTTTCTTTTCTGGAAGGATGCCATTGTACGATAACTCCGTGCTAAAAATGTTATAATAATTCCATTGTGTTTGTTCCAATACAAAACCGTAATATTCTAATAATGCAGCAAACTCATGTTGTTTTGATTTATGCATAGTTATCAATGGCTTATCTTCTTGAAGCCATTCAAAACTCATCTCCATTAATTCTTTTCCTATCCCTTGTCTTTGAAATGGAGCTGCTACACGTAAAGTACAAATCTTTTTTTCTCCTTCCGTTGATTTTAATATTGCAACACCAGCAATACGATAGTCTTTTTCACAAATTATTATTTCTCTACCATTCTGTAATTCGTTTTTTCCTACAAATAATCTTTTATACCATTTGGAAAATCCCGGATACTCAATATTCAATCTTTTTAAAAAATCATATATATGATTTTGATATAAACCTTTTTCAAAAGCAGAGAAAGTAGAATACATTCTATATTTTTCATTCACATTTATTCTATTCATAACTTCCTCCTCTCTTTAATCGTATTATTATACCTCTTATTTTATGAGTTTTCAATACTTTAGTTCCTACTATTTTGAATATTTTCCAATAAACATCCCTAACATGACTAGAAAACTTCCACCTATTACGCAACACAGCATAGCGCCTAAATCATTTGGATACAAAATATTAACCCCAGTCACAACAGCGCTGCTTATGATTCCAAGTACAATTACCAGCATCGCATACACAAAAATAGTACTCACTTTGGTTTTAGAATAATTCACTTTAACTAAACAGCTAAAGCTTCCCGGATCGCCCTTTGTCTTCCAATGATATGCTAATATATGCCCTTTAGAAAAATTAATTTTCGTCCCTAAATAGTCATCCCACAATCCTTCTTCCAATTCTCTACAACTCATGTCTAAATCATCAAACGAACTTACATCATAAGCAGATGGTTCCATCACCAAAAAATGAACCTTTTTAAAATCCACCAATTTTTCATGGTTGACAATAATTTCTGCTCTTATCTTTTCTTCAATATTTCTTTTCTCATTTATTTTAAAATCAATCATTCTTGTTCCTGAAAAAGCACTTTCAAATGATTTGTTTAATGGCTCACTATCGAAATAAATATTATCCGTTAACGCATTCCCACTAATTCGAAACCTAATATAGATTGTATCAAATTTCTCTAATTCTGGATTAGAATTAGCATACTCCTGAAAATTTTGAAATTCAAACTCCAATTTAGTTCCATATTCTTCCGTTTTAACGCAATATACCCCTTTTATCACCTGATCCAAGGAAAACACAAGTAATTTCTTTTCCTCTAATTCGATTATTGTATAATTATCTTTGGTTTGAATTTCACAATCTTTATTAAAAATAATATTGGCATTATTTTTGGTTGTCATTTTCTCCGCTAAATCTCTAATATCATTTTCGCCTACTATAAATGGGCAAAAAAATGTCAATTTATTGATCCTCTTATATCCAGAGATCTTTATTCCTATATCCAGGCATGGAATTTCCCCACTAACTATATGTTTATAATCTTCTAAAGACCAAAAATTTACATGCAAATCAAATTCTGGCATATCAGCGCTATCAGCACTATCATCTTTTGGAAAATACCATAATCCGAAACTCTTCATCCCGACTCCCCCAACATTTAAAATATGTATTTTTCTTTCCTTGATTATATCATATGTTTTGTATTAATCCATCAATTTTCATAATCATTTAACTTCACATTCTACCCTACCTCTTAGTTTCCTAAATTAATTTCAAAACACACTCTATAACATATAAAAGTATCTACTAAGAAAAATCATCTATACTCCTATCAAAAATCATTTCCTCTACAACTCTAACGCAATTATATACATCTTTCACAATATCCTTACCCCAAAACCTCACAACATCCCATCCTAAAAATATAAGTTTCTTCTCATTCTCTCTATCTCGTTGCCTGTTCCTCTCAATTTTCTTAATCCAATAATCTGGATTATTCCCTCTTTGTAACTGCAACTTAAGTTTTTCCCAATCCTTCCCATGGAAAAACTCACTGTCACAGAATATCGCAATCTTATATTTAGGGATAATAATATCGGGCTTTCCAGGTAATTTAACACAATTCTTGCGGTATCGGAAGCCCTTTTTCCACAACGCCTTTCTTAAAGCAATCTCAATAGATGTATCTTTACTTTTCACACGTTTCATAGTTTTAGTAACTATCTCTTTGTCACGTGCCATTTCTCCACACCTCTATCCTAAAAACACATTACTTTACAACCGTTCTTACAAACTTAAATATCTGCCTTACTGCTGATACACGTTCATTCCAGATATCCAAACCCATAGTTTTGTACAGTATAGCACAATTTCCCCTAAAATACATCATCAAAAAACCAGCGGTACAAACTTTTCAATCACTTTAGCAACCATGTTGATTGGAATTGCATTTCCTGCCTGTTTCCTGGTTCGGGCATCCGACACAACAATCTTAAATTCATCTGGGAATCCCTGCAATCTTAACATTTCCCTAGGTGTCAATCTTCGTTCTCCATCAACAAGCAGATAATTATAGCTTGCTCCTGCTCGCAACGCACAACTATATGGATAAGATGATATATTGCCTGATTTATTTTCATGCCAAATTGCTGGCACTGTCTGCGCAGCGTGCATTTTCTTACGCTTTTTGACGATTTCTTCTGAAGCATAATGTTTCCTGTCCACTTCATCTTCCAGTATATCTTTCAAAGTTTTTATGTTCTCAATGTTAAACTCCCAATCCATACTAAATGGCTTTTTTGCACCGACTATTATGATTCTCTCACGCTTTTGTGGCAAACCAAAATCAAGAGCATTTAAAATTCTATAATCTACATAATATCCCAATTCTTCCCTCAGAACATGAATAATTGTTTTAAAAGTGTTTCCTCCATCGTGACTCACAAGATTTTTCACATTTTCCAATACAAAAGCGTCTGGCTGCTTTTCCTTTATGATACGAGCAATATCAAAAAAGAGTGTTCCTCTGGTATTATCCTCAAATCCTTTCTGCAAACCACAGATTGAAAACGCCTGGCATGGAAAGCCTGCAAAAAGTAAATCAAAATCAGGAATATCTTTTTCATTAACTTTAGTAATATCCCCCAAAGGCTTTTCATTAAAATTCGCTTCATAACTTTCTGCCGCAAACTTGTCTATATCACTACTAAACATACACTGTCCTTTGATTCCCAATTTTTCAAATGCTTGTTGTGAGGCATAACGAAATCCACCTATTCCACAAAATAAATCAATAAATTTTATCGTTGAGGGTAATTTTTTCTTTTCCACTACTGACAGTGTAAAAAATAAGCGTTCAACATTTACAGATAATTCTTCAGACAGCCTAACCACCACGTCTATAGATGGAGTTGTTTTATTCCTTTCTATCATAGATAAATATTTTCTGCTTATGCCTACCAAAAGAGCTAATTGTTCTTGTGTAATATTTCTTTCTTTTCTATATTCTTTCACCAAATTTATTATAGCTCTTTCTCCCAAAATGCGAACTTTATTTCTCATTTCATTATATATCGCCTATCTCTATATGTCTATACTCACTTTTCAAATCTCCCACAACCTCAAAAGAGAAAAGCAGCATTTGTATCCATGCTGCTTTTCTACTATATCATAACTTTTTTCATTTCTATGTGGGATTATACTGATCTAATGCACTTTTGTTAATATTGCTGATTTTCCAGTTCCCATCTGTCTTTTCCAGATAGTAAACTCTCTGTTCAATATAAATGGTATCTAAACTCATCTCGTGTTGTTTTAAATATCCCTCGTCTCCCTTTGTCAACAGAAATTGTGCATCTACAGTGATTTTTCCATATTTTAACTCTTCATCGAAGGTATTTGGACACCAAAGAATCTGCTTTTTCTCTAGAGCCAATTGATTTCCCTTATACATGTCTTGCACACTCTCTGTATATCCGCTTTCCTCCAATAATGTACGGAATTCCTCTGTATATAATTGCATTTCTTTTTCGATGGGAAGATTATCTGCGCTCCGGTTATCCACATAATTACAGTGGTTTTCAATGAGTTCTTTGATTTGAACTACATTTTTATCATCTTCTGCTAAATATCCCACCGTATTTTCATCATGATCCAATACTGCCCACAGGGTTTCTTCCTCCTGCAGCTTTGCAGTGTCTGCTTTTTCACTCTGGGATGATTCTAAAACAGCTTTCTCTGATTCCGGTGTGCCACATCCGCATAGCAAAACCATCAAGATAAGTAAGATACCTTTTTTCATTCTTTCGTCAATCTCCTTTACAATTCTATCAATTGCCACTGGCTGGTCCACCAGGTTTCTGGGCATGCACCATATTGCAATTTGGACAGCCCGTCCTCCGTATGTATCGTCTGGTCTGGCTGCCACCTGTTTGTAAACCGCTTATAATTGCCTACAGTATCCATAGCCCATTGAGCGCTCCAATATGTGGATGGTACAGACCCATGCTCCACATACCCGGTAAGATTTTCAATATGCATATATTCACCTGTGGCTACATTCTTAAGCAGTACATACCCTTCGAATTCTTCTAATGCCCATTTAGCATAGTCTTCATTTGCAGGCACATCTCCATACTTTACATGCTCGTCTGCAGAATCAATATAAGCAAACTTACCAGTCTGATGGTTCCTCAACAAATATTCTCCTGTATCCGGTGTATCGTAGCCATCGTTGGATTTCCAAACTCTGTAATAATCTACATACCATTCTTTGGGCCAAACATCATTATGTACCCCAGATCCTGCATCGGTATAGATATTTAAAATCGTTCCCATTTCGTAATCTGGTGAATCATAAAGCACCTTCACTAACTGGTTATCATAGTAAAATTTCAAGCTAGTAGGCGTCCAATCCATTGCATAGATATGGAATTCCTCTGTAGGCTGACCTGACGGAACATTATCCTGACTGGACCACCAGCTACCTGACTGAAAATTCGGATCATTCCATCCAAACGCTGCAATACGCCATGCATCTGGTGTGCTAAAGAATGTTTCCAATATATCAATCTCCCCTGTCTCCGTTGAGTTAAACCAGTCATCTGTATCCTGCTGCAATCCGACCATCCACCAAGCCTGGTGTCCTCCGCCGCCGCAATTTGCAAGCTTTGCCCGAATTTCAAAATATCCATACTTGGTCTTATAGCCGTACCATGTAGGTCTGTCATGATTATCTGTCGTTCCGCTAAAGTTATGTATCCAGCTCTTGTCAAATGACATAATGGCAGAAGACTTTACAGTTCCATCATGTTCTGGACACCACGCTGCCTGATCTTCTGTAATATATTCAACCAGACATCCGTTCTCAAACCGATAATTACCTTTTGCTTTACTTGGATCATCACACCAATGAGGCAGATAATAGTCTGTCCATTTTTCTGTGTCTAAGGATGGCCCATTAAACTCATCCGCAAAATCCAAAGTATACCCTTCTTTTTCCACTGGGTTTGCTGGCGTATCTGCTGCATGAACATTCATTGACGCCATGATTGCAAATGAAAAGACCGCCATACTACACAGCATTTTTACCAATTTCTTCATTCGTTATCCCTCCTTATATTATTTGCCCACATAGAAATTTTAAGAAGCTATCTACCCCTCCTCCTATTATCCTCACCCAATCTGGGCGATTCTTACTATTTATATCAGATACATCAAAAAAATCACCTGATGCGGTTACCGACGTATACATAAAGCTATCACTTCCAAATATCCCCTCTTCGATTCCCACATATTCATCTCCCCAGTATGCACACTCCTCTGGCTTAATGTCAGTTTCCTCCTGTATCCGCCCAAAAATAGCGTTTACATTATCGCTCTTACTGGAAATCCCCACTTCCAGATATTTGGCATCACAGGTGGGGACGACCGTAACCTGATATTTTTTTCCTATCTCATCGGCCAAATCCATAAGCTGTTTGATTCCGCCTTCCATTCCATGCTCTGCCATAACCTTCTTTAAGATATCCAGCTCGCTTTCCTGTAGAAACAGGTTATCTCCTCTTTCATTATTTACCATCAAATCTATCTTACAATAATTAGGCCTGCTGAATACAATATCTGTGTCAAATCCAAATTTCTCCTTTAGTTCCATATGGATATCAAAGCATATTCTATGGATATTTAACAGGATCCTTTCCTCTGGTATCATATTCTGAAAACAACAAGGCTTTCCTTCTTGAAACATATAATTATAAGCGCCGCGCCCCAATCCCAGATACAGGTTTGCAAGCTGCTTCTCAGTAAAATATTTCTCGATTTCCCCTCCTGCTATGTTCTCAATTGTAGTTCCACTGATAATTGCAAGCTTTACGCCTTCATCCAGTAATGGCGCCATTGCCTTTACTGCCTCCTCCACAGGCGCTTTCCTGGACATGACTGCCGTTCCATCCCAGTCAAAAAAAACTGCCTTATATTTTTTCAACATACATCCCTCCGCTTCCTTCCATCATATTCCAACACTATGGGAGCTTTCGCTATCCCAATAATTCAACGTCACGCGTAACCTATCGGATAACAGGCCGCATGGTCATCCTTACTATGGGAGCTTCAGCTCTCATAGTAACTTCTTTTTCATCTACACAAAATGTGATTTTGTCCCCGGCTTCTAAAACAAACTCTGTCTCGTCTTTCGTTACGACTACTTTTAGCAAAGCATCCCGGTACTTGATTTTAAAAGCATAGCTTTCCCATGTCTCTGGCAAAGACGGACAAAACCGCAGCTTGGAATCCTGGCAACGCAATCCAGCAAATCCATTCACAATCGCTTGCCATGTACCTGCCATGTTTGCCGCATGAATCCCAGCATAAAAATTATTATGGTAATCATCCAGGTCCATTCTGGCCGACTGGGAGAAATACCGATATGCCTCGTCATAATATCCAATATCACATGCCACAATACCAAAAATGCAGGTAGACAGGGAAGAATGATGCAGCGTAACCTCTTGATAAAAATCATAATTCCGCTTAAGCTCTTCCGCCGTAAAAAGATTACTGTGCAGATACATTCCCAAAATTGCATCTGCCTGCTTAGACATACGGTGCCGCATAATAAACAGGGGATGATAGTTCTCATACAGCCAGGCTCTTTTCTCCTCTGGTATCTTTGATTCATCCCAGGGCTTACGCATCATAAACCCGTCGTCCAGCGGATATACCTGCCTGGATTCATCATATGGGAAATACATTTTATCAATAATCTGCTGCCAAAGAATCATTTCCTCTTCCGAAAAATCCAGTTTTCTTTGGAGACGTTCTAAGGTCTCCCTGTCATGACATGCCAGATATTCCACCGCTCCCTTTGCCGCCTTAAGATTTTCCCGCGCCATCAGGTTTGTATAAAAATTATTGTCCACCAGCACATTATATTCGTCTGGTCCAGTCACACTGCAGATGCAGTATTTTCCGCCTTTATTCTCGGCAAAGCTGCCCACATCTGCCCAGACTCTTGCCGTCTCTATGAGAATTTCCGCACCTTTTTCTTTCAGGTATTCTATATCCCCTGTTACCTGCAAATATAGGCACAATGCATATGCGATATCCCCATTGATATGATATTGAGCCGTCCCCAAGGGATAATAAGTGGATGCTTCCTCCCCATTGATGGTCCGCCAGGGGAACAATGCTCCTTTCTCGTGCCCAAGAATCCTTGCTCTGTTCCTTGCCTGTTCTATGGTTGCATACCGATAATCCAACAGTCTCCTTGCTGTATCCGGCTCCGTATACACAAACACTGGAAGTACATACATCTCCGTATCCCAAAAATAGTGCCCTTCATAGCCTTCTCCTGACAATCCCTTGGCTCCCATTCCCGTCTTTCCGTCTCTTCCAGCAGACTGCAGGATATGGAATAGATTAAAACGGATTCCCTGTTGTAACGATTCGCTCTCCTCCCCCTTAATCTGAATATCCGCAATGTCCCAAAACTGCTGTAGATACGCCTTTTGGCTGTTCGCAAGCTCTGTATATCCCTTTTTCTCTGCCAGATCCAGAATTTCTTCAACAAAATTGTCCAGCTTTTCTGGCTCCATATCCAAATCTGTGGAATAACAGAGCATTTTTTCTAATGTAATGGTCTCTCCTTGTTGACCATGAACCGTGAAACTTAAATTTGCCTCTCGTTCACCTGTCTCACAGCTTATATTTTCCGTACCATTTCCCCCGTCTATACTGTGGCTGCATCCGCAAGCTAATGTAAGTCCGCTTCCCTTTGTGATTCCCCTGTAAAACATCCGTTTTCCTTCTGAAATAAGGCGAAGCGGTTCCAGCCTCCTGCCAAATGGCCCATAATCCACAATGGGATTGGTCTTTCTCGTATGGTTCTCCACATCAGCCTGAAGTACCGACGTAAACCTTATCTCTCCTGAAAAATTAAGAGGAGTTACCTGATAACGAATGGCCATTATATTCTTGATGTCAAAAGATACCAGTCTCTTAATCTCAATCTGAACCTTTTTCCCAGAAGGAGAAGTCCAGATAAGCTTCCTCTCCAAAACCCCATCCTTGAAAGAAAGCCTTCTGGAATAATCCTCCATCTTCCCTTCCTCCATACTAAAAAGTTCACCATCAAGATAAACTCTTGTTTCTTTCATATTAGGAAGATTCAACAATGACTGGCTGCGTAATGGTGAGCCGAAATTCGCTTCTCCATACCGAATTTCTTCACTTTCATAAAACCCATTTACAAAATTTCCTTCCAGACCTGTATCAAGATCAAAAGGATATGCCTCCTCATAAGTTCCCCTGGTTCCTATATACCCATTGGACAACGCAAAGGTAGTCTCATTCCGATAATTATTCGCCTTGTCGAAAGAGGTTTCTGTAATGGTCCATGGTTCCACCGGGTAAATCGGCAATTTATCTGTATTCAAACAAATTTCCTCCATTCTATTGCTCTTTGAAAATCTTTGATTCCCGCACCTTCCAAAAAATTTCTTCATCTTTGACAAATGCCATCAAAAATTCATATGCGTTAGGCTCCAAGGCCGTTTCATATTCTAAAAGCGCCCGATATTTTAGATTATCTGTCCCTGCGCTTCGCTTAAGTTCATCGGGCATCTGCAGCACAAAACGTTCATCCCATAAATACTTTGTATCCTTCTCCAGTCCCTGAGGACAATCAAACCTTTCCGTACCTGGAACTGGCCACCTGTCGTCACCTGCACCAGAATGTATCAGTCCACAGTAGACCTGAGGGGAATCTGCATTCTCTTCCCCCATTTCGTCCAGAATTTCATACACAAATTCGCACAGCCCTGAATGGTCCCCATGCATGTCAAACTGGGATGTAGTAAATATATTTTGCGGATGATACTTTTCAATCACCTGTTTCAAATCACCCTTTAACATTTCTCTGATATAAGGTGCATGGTTTCCTGTCATTTCCATATGAAATTCCGGTTTTTCCTCCAGACTGTAGGTTACATAGGAGCAATGGGAGGGATATACCTTTGAAGGCTTCTTTTCTTCAAATAGATGTGTCACAAAGCTATCCTTCTTAGGCATACCAGTATCTGCATATCCCAAAAAAATCAACTGTTCCTCTCCCATTCCAAGACGCTTGCAGCCTGCAACAGTCTCTTTCAAGCGGGTCCTTCCCTTTGTATAATCCTTACAGTCACAATCACCATTGGTAACCATAACTACAGTAACCTCAAGACCTGCTTTCACTGCTTCATACAAAACCCCTGCCGTCATCAGGATTTCATCATCCTGATGAGGTACAATAACCATGATACTGCCAAACCCCTGATCTATTTTTAACTCCTTCATTCATACACCTAACCTTTCACAGCTCCTGCCGCCACACCTGCAATAATATACTTCTGCATAAAGATATAGAAAATCATAAGTGGCGCCACCCCAAGCATCAGCATTGGGAACAATGCCGTCCAGTCTGTTGCAAACTGTCCAATATTTCTTGTTACTTCCTGAAGGATTACCCCATTTTCCCTGCTCTGCAAAAATAACAAGGGCGTCATAAATTCATTCCATACATTCAATGTAACGATAATCACCACCGTAGAAATTACAGGCTTTAGCAATGGAAGGACAACCACAAAAAACCGTTTGACCACCGAGCATCCATCTATGGTAGCAGCTTCCTCAAGCTCCTTTGGTATCGTAGATTGTATAAATTCTTTGAACAAGAAAATTGCCTGGGGCGTGTTTATTGCAACATCCACCAAAATGACAGCAAACAACGTGTTCATCAGTCCAAAGCTTTTTACAATCTTATAAAGGCTTACGATATTCATCTGAAACGGAACAATCAGCCCTGCAAGGAATAAAAGGAATATCACATTTCCATGTCTTGATTTTGTTCTTGCCAGTGCATACCCCGCCATGGAACCGAAGATAACAATCAAAAGCACTGCCGACGCTGTTATGAAAAAGGTATTGCCAAATGCTCTGGGATACTCCATATTCACCCACGCATTTGCATAATTTTCAAGCCGCAGCACTTTCGGAAATGCCAACGGTCCTGCTGTTGCCTCCTGCGGGTTCTTAAGGGTGGTAACAATCAGATAATAGATCGGGATAAACCAGAAAATTGCAATCAGAATCATGATGATTTCTGTTAGTATTAAATTTCTCTTTGTTTTTCTCATTGTATCGCTTCACTCCATTTCCCCATTAGCTTTGTGACAACTGCACTAATTAGTAATACGATTACGAAAAAGCATACGCCAAATGCAGAGCCTGTGCTATAAAATCCATCTGAAATTCCTTTTTTCATCATGACCATCATAACTGTCTGTGTCGCATCCCCCGGACCGCCTGATGTCATGGAGTAAATAATATCAAACACTTTCATACCGCCGATTAACCCAGTTACTACGATAATCTTAACAGAAGGGCACATCAGGGGCAGCGTAACCCGGAAAAATTTCTGTACGCCGGTAGCCCCGTCTATATCCGCCGCCTCGTATAAGTCTGGCGATATGCTCTGTAAGTTTGCAAGGTAAATTACCATCCCCCATCCAGTCCATTGCCAGATCTGAGTAAGTACCACGGAATACAATGCATTATCCGAAGTAAAGAAATTTACCGTATCCATTCCCAGTTGGTGAAGAAGATTATTGATCAGACCAAAGTCCGATGAAGACATAATAAAGTTCCACAGGTATCCAATAATCAATGAACTAAATACTGCTGGAAAAAAGAACACTGCTCTGAGGAGATTTCTCGTTTTCAGCTTTTTATTCAAGACTACAGCTAAGGGCAATCCTAATACCGTCTGAAAACCAGTCAGCAGAATTGCATAGATAACTGAATTCTTAATGGCGGTAAGCATTAATGGCGTGTCAAACACCTTAATATAATTCTTAAGGCCCACAAAATGCAAATTGACGGGATTCATATCCGTATAATCAGTAAAGCTATAAAAAATCGTATACAAAAACGGTGCGATACTAAATATTAAATAGATAACCAGCGCTGGCAGAATAAAAATCATAAAATATTTTCCCAGTTCTCCTGGTCTCAACTTTCTTTTTTTCGTCATAAAACCCCTCCTGGCTAAAAAAATACCCTTATGTCATTGCTGACATGAAGGGTATTTTAAAAACTTCCTATTTCTCAAGCAATTCCTTTACCTCAGTATCAACATTTTTCAATGTCTGACTTATATCCTGTTCTCCTAAGAGATAAGACTGCATCTCTATTCCATATTGCTCATGGGCGCCTGCTGCACCGCCCCATTCATTCCATGGACAGTATACATTTCCTGCCGCAAGTGTCTTTGCAACACTTGTATACGCTTCAGGAAGATCAAATTCTGCCCCATCAAGATAGGAAGAACCGCCTTGGTTATCCTGCCAGAATGCCTTCTGCCCCTCTACGGTAGAGATAGCTTCCAGTACTTTCTTTGCTGCCTCTTTATTCTTTGAAGCCTCGTTAATTGCAATTCCACATCCAGGTCCGCCAATCAGCCATCCGTCACTTGCCTTTGTTCCGTTGAAAGGCATCATGTCAATCTTAAGATCTGGATTTTTGCTGGTAATAGTTTCAAGATCCCATGGACCAGAACAGAACATTGCTGCCTTACCTGTTGCAAACTCTTCCAATGCCTGATCGTGATCGGTTCCTGTCATATCGGTGGTGTAGATTCCTTCTGTAATCATTTCAGACCATTTCTCTAAGTATTGATTCCATGTGCCATCCAATGTTGCCTCACCATTGCGGTAATCCTCTCCAAAAGATTTTCCTTCATCTGTAGAAAGGTAATCTGCTGTCACGAACGCCATGGAATTTTTAAGCATAGGCTCCCAGGACTTTAATCCTGCCGCAAGCGGCTTAATATCCAGTTCCTGGAATTTCTTACATACAGCAATATACTCATCAAAGGTTGTGGGAAGCGCAATCTGATTATCTTCAAACAACTGCTTGTTGTAATAAATTCCTTCAAACCAGCTTATGCCTGGTAATGCATAGATATTGCCGTCATAGCTGTATACGCTTGTTCCTGCGTCTGAATACTTTGCCCCTAAATCATTTAGCTCTGCAAGATATCCTAATCTCGCATGCTTTAATGCGGAAGCCGGAGACTCACAGATAATGTCTGGTCCTTCTTCTGCAGATAACTGGGTGTCAACTACGGTATCATAGTTGGAATTGTCAATAAACTGGAATTCAATCTCAACGTCTGGAACCTCTTCTTTCAGGTAATCTAAAAGAGTTTTTACCGTATCCTCACTATTCCAGTAAGTCATTCGGATCTTGGTCTTACCCTCACTTGTGTCACCCTCACTTGTCTCACCTTGGCTGTCCTCACTTGTCTCGCTCTTGTTTGTGTTTTTAGACTCTGTTTCTGATGAATCCTTTCCACAGCCTGAAACCATTCCGACAACCATCATAGCACACAGCAATACACTCACAATTTTCTTTTTCATACCATTTCTCCTCTCTTTTTTTGTCTCGCCTTAGCATAGTTTTATTATAATTTCAACTAGTAAAGAAAAAAATTGCACATTTTTTAGATTCCTAATATATTTTTAAGAAATTTCAAAAAATTAAAAAACAAGAAAGGGGCTGTCGCACTAACGTAAATTACAATACATAAATTTGTTCAAAAGGTTTACATTGCAAAGCAATGCAAACAAAATGCACAAAAAAAATCTTGGGAAGCTAGCTTCCCAGAGTAATTTTGTGCATTCTGTCTTTGCCGCATAAGCGGCAAGACCTTTTGAACAAGTAACTATATTAGTGCGACAGCCCATACGCCGTATTTTCTACGCCTATGAACTGTTTTATTACTTACATGCCTTTGATCATATGTTCTTTTAACCTGACGGAAAAGCACACCATCCCTTCTTCCGGCACACTGCCGGATACCCCGCACTCTTCATCGTAATACATCCTGATTCGTTCCTGAATATTGTAAATACCATACCCGTTGCCAGGTGTTACTAATATCCTGTACAATGCTTCTTCCTCCAGTACGGCGCCATTGTTATATACACGGAAGATTAAAAACCCGTCCTTCTTCTCATATACAACCTTGATAAAGCCCCTTACCCCTTCCTTACAATATTCCACTCCATGACAGATTGCGTTCTCCACAATCGGCTGCAGAAGGAAATTGGGCATTTCTAGCTCCATCCCTTCTTCTGATAAATCATATTCCACGTCAAAGCTATTTTCATGGGCCCTGCTCTGCAATTCAAGATATGACTTTACGTTCTCTATCTCATTTTTCACCAAAGTAATCTGCTTTCCATGATTCAATGCTGTCCGGTAAAATTTTGCCAGAAGTCCCGTAATATCACTGATATCATCCTGCTCCGCCCGAATCGCCTTCCACTTAATGCTAGAGAGACAATTATACAAAAAATGTGGGTTAATCATAGCCTGTAATGCTTTCAGCTCTTCCGAGCGTTTCTCCAAGCCAAGCTGGTACATTTCCTCCATCATTTCATTGATTTTGCTGCACATATCACGAAAGCTATTGGCAACAATACCGATTTCATCTGTGGAATTCCCACTTATTATAATATCAAAATTCCCTTTACTAACTTCTTCTGCACATTCCTTCAGCCTTAAAATACGGGAAGTCAAAATACGGGAAATAACGCTAATAAGCACCATGATAATTCCAAGGCACACCAGCATAAGAAATACTGTACCTGCAAGTATCCTGTCCAGCTTATCTGAAATCTCCTGTTTGTCCACGTAGTAATAAATCTTCCAGCCATTCACCAACTCCTCTGACACCTGCAGCATATACTGGCCAGTTTCCACAAATCCACTGGTTCTTCCTTCTTTTACAAGTTTTTGTATCTCATCCTCTATATATGTGTCCAAAACCGATCTGCCATTGTAAATCCTTCCATCTGCATCTGCAAGAATCACTCCATTGTTTAAATACTCTGTCTGGAAAATGGGACTGATAAAATTATCCTCAAATACCTCCAGCCGCATAACACCTATGGCCTTTGAAGACGTATGGGCATCCAGCAAGGTCCTTGTGGCATAGATGTGTCCATCCTTATAATTCCATAAGGTCTTAAATGTTTTCTTATTCTCTTCATATATCTTTGCTTCCTCACTTCCATCTATGGGTTTTAAGAAGCTTCCGATGGCATGCTTCACATATGGAGAATAGCTCTCAATAGACTTAATATTATCATCACTTGTAATAAAGTACCAAAATGTCGGTTCCACAGAATTATTTAACTCCTGAGCCAGCGCACTTGCATCTTTGATACCTGCCTCCAATTTTTCCCGAAATTTTAGATTATAAGACAAATACTTGATGTTATCGTTCTCCCTCTGTATATTTCTTTCCATACTGTCTGCGATGGAGGACAAGTTACCTTCCATCGTGCTTCTGGTCTGTTCTAAAAGACTCTTCTTTGAAATATGGTAAGAGTACAGGCCAAGTATCAATATGGGAAGGAGAACTAGGACAAGATAACTGATGACTAATTTCGTCCTTATCGTTGCAGTTCCATAATACCAATTCCAAATCCTTCTCATACCTTTTCCCTGTACTGCTTAGGCGTCACACCATAATAATTTTTAAACAGTCTGTTAAAATACGACTGGTTCCCATAGCCGCAGGCCCGACCAATCTGGACAATCTTTAAGTTTCCTTCTTCTAACAGTTGCTTTGCCTTTTGCATCTTCACATCTGTAATGAATTTTACCAGCGTCTGGTTTGTTTCCTTCTTAAATATATAGCTGACATACGCTGGAGCCAGATTCACTTTATCTGCCACATAATTCAAGCTGATATCCTTCATGTATTCTTTTTCTACCAGGTTTTTGATATTTTGTACAATCCTTGACTCGTCAACCTTCTCGTTTTCTAAAGAATCCATCATAAACTCTATGATTCGCTCATATTCCTTAAGCATTGTCTTTAAATCATTCTCCTGGAACAAAGCCTCTGCTAAAATGAGAACCTTTTCATATACCGTACCAGGGACGATATCGTAAACTGCTTTTACAATGGAATATAAGAGGTTCTGAATATACAGCCTGCTTACTTTTTCAAGGGAACAGATACAGCTAATAAACTTTTTGTTCTGTTCCCGGACCAAATCTGGATTCTTTGACTCTATTGCTGTCACAAGCTGTTTACTAGCAATCTCTACATCTGCTGCATAGTACTCCGTTCTATTATAGTAGTCTGCCACTGCAATAATCTGATCTCCATACCCCAAGACCTCCATATGTATCTCGTTCATCCTCTTTAACTGCTCGATCAGATCATGAATCTCCGTAACCTGGGAAGAAATCAAAATCAAACACTCATCTCCTGTTTGAGTTTTTATATCCCGTAGTAATTTTTTAAGCTGCTCTTCTAATGATTTTCTATTCACATAAGGCAGAATCAAAAATGCTTTATTGGGGTATATCCCAATATATTTGGCTTGATCTCCCAGATACATTTTTACAAAATGTAAAAACTCATCCTCCTGTCTTTCGAAATAATTCCCCATGAACTCAATATCTAAAAATCCATATATGGTATTCTCCTTTGGAAAAAGTATTTCACACAGACGTTCTTCCTCTTTTTCCTCTACTCTGCCGCTGGTTAAGACCTTATAGAGCAAATTTTTCCTATTCTGCATGTCATCCTGCTGCTTCTTTTCATATAGAACTTTTCTCTTATTGATAGAATCAATTACATCGTCCATTAACTGACGGAATTCATCGATCTCGATTGGTTTTAGCAGATAGCTAACTGCATTTGCCACAAGCGCCTGCTTTGCATACTCAAACTCTCCATATGCACTGAAAATAATAATCTTGATCTGGGGATCATACTCATTCACCTCTTTTGCCAAATCCAGCCCATTCATAATTGGCATCTTGATATCGGTAAATAATATATCAACTTCATGGCTGCGAATATATCTGGATGCTTCTGCTCCGTTTGACGCCTGTACCGTCTCTACTGGGTATTTATACTTTTCAAGTAAATAAGCAATCCCTTCCCGTTCCTCTCGCTGGTCATCAACTATCAATATCCTAATCATCTGTACTCCTTGCATATCTTAAATCTTTATTTCTTGTTTCTATACATATTTTACAACCTTTTTATAAATATTCATAGATATCTTTTTGATTATTCCAGATATTTTTGTAATCAACACTAGAGTGTATTTCATTCTTGACTTAAAGTATATACTATAATGGTCTCACAAATTAAGACACTTTTTCTTGATTTCCTGTCTTGATGTGCCGTTCTGTATGTACGACGGTTATTCAGTTTTTAGCTGGCTGCAATTCTACAAATCGGAATTTAACTACCTCTTAATTAATCGTTTAATTTTGGGAAGTATCAAACTCCCTAACAAATATAAATTACACAGATATACAAATAGATTTCCAATATACGAATAAAGAGTAAATCGCCCTTTCGTGATAACCTGTGCTGATAATGTCTTTGTATCAGACTGAAAGTAATCGGTCTGTGCCAGCACACAGCCCTTAACATTTGAAGCAATCGACATTCCGTTATTTGTATGTCTGATTATATTACTTCCATTTTCAACCCCACGCACAATCGCTGTCTTTGCAGCTAATAATGTCATTTCTTTCCAATCCGAAGCTGGAACAATTAGTATATCTACATTACTTCTACCTGCCTGCTGTATTTTAGACAAAAATGCCATATCAGAACATATAAACGGCGCAATTCTACCATATTCTGTATCAAAACTTTTTAGCATTCCATCTCCTTTTTGGCACAATTCTCCGATTGAACGTCCATGCTTAAAATATTCTGATATTAGTTCCCCTTGTGGATTAAATGCTACCGTTTTATTTTCCTTTAAGTCCTCGTAAGGGGTTTTCACCAGTAATGAAACAATCAAATAAATTTCTTCCTGTTTTGCCATATCCGACGCTCGTTGCAAAAGCATATCTTCATCTTGTTTTAAAACCGCTCCATTCAGTTCAGACCAAAAAACAATCTTTGCACCTGCTTGTGCTTCCAACTCTGTTTTTAGGAAAAGTTCATCAGCTACTGATGATAGTTTATTCCTTGTATTGGTAATGTTTTCATCAGTAAATGTATTGGTATAAAATGTAGAATATACATCTTTATCATTATTTAACAGCTCTGAAATCGGAACGGTTACTCCAGCGATCCTAACACTTTTATCTGAATTTCCTGCAAAATGAAACATAACAACTCCATAGACAAATACCAAGCCAATTACAGAACCATATACGATTATGTATTTTCTGATGTATTCTTTTTTGCTTTTATTGTTCCAAATCCATATAACCATTGCCGCCGTCCAATACATTAAAAAGGTGATTCCGTAAATCCCTGTTACCGTTACTATTTGTAGCAGGTATAGATTTTGGTATTGTGTATAAGCGTCAGACAACCCGCCCAAAATAGGATATACCAAATACATGATATATTCCATTAATACCATTATACTTGCAAAAATAACAGTATCTTGAAATCTCATTTTTGATTTAGACCAATAGATATATGGTAAAATTTTCAGAAAAGCTACCAAAAAAGCTACCACTATACATATTTTTATATCCATTCCGATGGCTTTTTCAAACTGGAAAACAAACCCGATGGCATATATTGAGCCAATTATAAGATATACTTTTCGGGTGTGATTGTGAGAAAGCATATGTAAAAATAAAATTGGATAAATCCATGCAAAGAACGGGATACACCATTCTCCATTGGACATTACATAAATTAAAAAAGTTAAGATTATGAAAACTGCAAATCGGTTACTTTTCAATAGATTTTTCATTGCCAAACTCCTTACTTACATTCTCTATAAACAGGAAGTTATAGTAAATAACCTATAGCAATAAAAAGATAGCTATACAAACATTGCCTGTTTAATCTTAGATACATTACACCGCTAAGAACAGAAAACATCATAGTAGAACTTCCGTTCCATATTTCAAGACCTACCCCTCTTGACACAAAATGAAACGCTCCCCATGTCATAGCCAATATAATACCGCCAAAAGGAATTGGGCTTTCTTTTTTCAACAGAGTTTCAATCGCTTTTTGCCCGTATATTATGATTAGAATAACAAGCAGCACTTCAAATATATATTACTCCGGCGGTTAAATATCGCGGCAGATGGAGATTTGGGCAAGCAAAATTATGACAGAACCCCCCATCTAAAACAATCAAATCATAGATATTCACAACAAAAAATATTAACCCAAATATTTTTTTGAATACATGAGCTTTTTTTCTTTGCTTAATCATTCCTTTGTATTGTGGTAATTCTTCCACTCTTTGTCTAATCTTAGGCGGATAAGATTTAATCATATTGATAGAGTCTTTATATTGTGCTGGTAGAATTGCTAATGTAAAAAGCAAACAACACACCCGGTCCAGTTCCTCCAGCACACCGCCATCCCTGCCATGTATTTCCCATTCCCCCAGCAAGAGTTTATTCAGTTTCTTTACGGCATCATACATGAAAACCAAATGTGCCATATCCTTATCATCCAGAACAGAGCCTTTGGCACGGATTTCCCTCTCAGACGCTAACTGCACCCCGTCCTCAAATCCTAAACGGTAGGATTCTTCCCCATACCGGATGTTGTATTTACTCCATTCATTCTCCAGCCTGTCAAATGCTTTCCAGCATTCATCCGATTTGACGGAATCCCTTGTAAATGCTTTGGCTGCCTCATGCAGGGATTTCATCTGCTGCTGAAAACTTTCACTGTTCCGGATTCTTGCCTCCAAATGTTCCCCAGTGCGGTCAAAAACAAATTCTTCTGATTATAACATCCACAACCCATGCCCCCTTTTACCTGCGGAAATAATCCAGGTCAAATTTATTCTTTTCTGCCAAATCTTCCAAAGCCCCACCGCTGATTTCATAAATTCCATACGGTCTTGGCTTTGGCTCATTAAAGCCGGTAACGATGACATAAAATATGCCATCTGCATAAACCAGCGTTTTCCATGGTCATCAAGATTCCGGCATGCTACCGCCTTTATCCCCATGTAGTTGCACAGGTACTGCAGGGCATAACGGCTTGCATAACAGTCCCCTTTTCCTTTCAGAAAAATATCAAGCCAGTTATAATTATACAATTCATAATCTGAAGTTGTGCTGATATACCATGCCGCCTTTTCCGCTTTCTCTTTTGTTGTCATAGATGGGGTAATATACTGTCCCTCAAAGTCCGCAAACAGCTTATCTATATAGATATTCACTTCGGAATACGCCCTCACCGCAGCTGTCAGTTTTCTTCCGTCCTCCAGAACAGCGGTTACCGTTGCAGTCACACACGGGGCAACATAGGCAGGTCCATAATTCAACCGCAGCAGCCCATAATCCGTAATCTTAAAATATCCGGCATCCTCCCCACTAATCTTCCAGTCCCTCACTTCTTTCTTCGTACCGGACACCCGGAAACGGTATTCCCGAAGATTGCTGCTGTCATAGGTTATGTAATCTTTATATGATTCCGAAAGATGGTACAGTGTCACATCACCGCTGTTTAACACCGGATGGTCTGCCCTTCCGGGCACCCCGTTTAATTTTAACTGATATTTCTGCCCTACCGTTGTAGCCTTTTTCCCTGCTTCCAGTTTTGGCTTTGTTTTCGTCTCTACTGATATGTCGGACAACAAAATCATGAGTGTTACAGCAAAGAGAAGTATCATTCTGCTTTTTCCCTTCATAAGCGTGTTCCTCCTTGTAGATAATCGTTTTACTGAAACAATAAAAATCGCATGCACATCTTTATTGTTTTTGATTATACCGCGCTCTATTTCAGAAGTCAGCCTGTTGTTTGAAAAAGTTTTTCGTTCCCTGCACCTGTTTTTTACCTGGCTGTTTTGCTGCTGCAAATCTTTTCTTACCCCGAAAACTTTGCCCCTTTTTCACTCCCAAAGTTTTCGCCAGATACGCATTTTGTGTCACAAAATGCAAGCCGCCCGAAGGTCCGGCTTTCCCTATATCGTTCCTATATCTTTTTTCCGGTTTCTATATCGTTTCTATATCAATTAAAATCCCCCCTTGAGCGATGGCTATATCTTTCCTATATCAATTTCCAAAATCCTATATCTTTCCTATATCTGCAAAGACCAAAACTATATCTTTTCTATATCACTCTGGCCGTTTAAATTCTATGTCACTAAGACTTTTATAAATTTTTAATCCAAAAAGTTCTAAAAAGGACAGAAATTTCAATCCCAGAATCTCTGTCCTTTTAATATATATCTTATTCCAAATATGCACATATCTATACTGGTTGTAATTCTTTTTCCAGTTCAAACACCTGTTCAATAGTAAGACCGGAATACAACGCAATTTCCTCTGAAGACAATTTCCCTGCCTCTATCATTCTTAATGCAGACTGTCTCTTTTCCTGCTCTATACCCTGCTCATACTTTTCCTGATAATTCATCTGCAATGTCATATAATCCAACCTCCATTTCTCATTCTTTCTGACAGACTGTACCGCTTCATCTAATTCTCTGGTAAAGTCATCCTCCGGCTCCTTACCGTCAATAAAGTCAAGCAACTTTTTCAGTTCCGGCGTCACATCGTCCATTGTGCCCTTAGTATTTAAAATAATCTTTGTTGTATCATCTCCAAGACCTAAGTCCAAATTTTGGATACAACGATTTTCAAAGGTATAGATGTGCCTTCCTTCACCAAACAAATCAAAAGTACATACAAAAATGACAAAACTCCGTTTCAAATTTTTGTAATTATCCCCTTTTTCCAAGATATTCAAGTCTATCATCCCTTGATAATATCTTGTTCGCTTGGGAAGATTTCTATTCTCTGTGGTCTGCATTTCAATATTATAAACGGTTTCTTTTCCATCCTCTACATAGATATCCAAACGCACACTTTTTGCATCTGCGGTAATATCTATTGTCTCCTGCGCCTTCGGATATTCAATATGGGATATTTTTATGCCAAGTATCCGCTCTAAAAAAGGTTTACAAAATTTTGGATTTCTCATAATAACGCTAAACATGAAATCATCCTTGATTTGCAGTTCTTCAAAAGCTTTCTCCATAATGACGCTCCCTCTTTTTCTTTACCTTTATTATAATATGTGTCTGTAAGATTGACAAGGATTGATTTTACCACTCTATAAATTTTACACCACTTTACAACTTTTCCATAAAAAAATGTCATACAGGACTTTCTGATGTATAATAAGTTTGCAAACAAAAAATACGAAAGAAAGTGATCCTGTACGACAGACTTATTATACAACGAAAAAACTATAATTGGTAGACTTTATCATTATTTTTACATTTATTTTGAGACTTGTTCCATTCCTACAGCCGAGACATTAGTCCTGCTTGTGCTGTCCATACTGACACTGGAGTCAGCGGATTCCATCCGTTTCCTTTACAGACATTTCCTGTCAAAGCTAACAGATAAATCCCTGAATGCCTTTTACTATGCCTGCTCCTATGCTAAAGTGGATTATTCCAGGTTTATGAATGCAACAGCATCTATGGCATTGAAACTAATCCCGAAATCCTTAGAGAGACAGCCCGTTTTTTTATGCATTGATGATACCATTGTTCCCAAATATGGAAAGAAATTTGAGGATGTCTCAAAACTCTTTGACCATTCCGCGCACAACGGCAGCGGCTACCTGAATGGGCACTGCTTTATAGGCGGTTATTATATTGGGATGCGCCGTGTCCTTACAAATATTTTCGGCACAAGGGAAGTTTTTGCCTATGTGACAGCTACAGAGAAGGAAGGCGGTTCCAGGCGCCTGTTCTTCAGTACGGTTTTCCCCACACAGCTGCAAATTTTTTGCGCATGGCAGGAAAAGACTCCCCTGAACCAGACGGGGAGCGCATGGATGGATTACATCCCCTTGTTCCTGTACTCATTCAGATGGAAGATAGAAGTCAGCTATTACGAACAGAAAACCTTCTGGTCACTATGCAGCTATATGGTGCACAGCCGGAAAGGGATTGAAATGCTGGTGAATCTGATCAACATAGCTTATTGCGCGATGAAACTACTGCCATATCAGGATGAAGCATTTTCAAAGTATCGTAGGAAAAGCGTACAGGATTTCAGGTTTGTGCTCAGCGAGCGGATCAGGCAGGAGGTATTTTTTGCCACTTTCGTGAAAAAGAGCGAAAGTATAATAAAATCATCTGCCCTTATGAAAGCCTTAAAATACCTTGTTCAGCAAAAGGAGCGCTATTTATAATAGTTGTAAAGTGGTGTCAAACAAAAAAGCAATAAAAAAAGCTCTTCCAGCAGGGTCATTATCATCATATTCATAATTACTTACCAAAACCTCGTCCATACTTTCACAAATTTCATGCATAGTTTTCATATACTTTTTCATCGACCAATCTTTATAACAACCATCGTAGTCCCCTAATTTCTGGAGTTCAACAAAAAGTCGATTACCAAAACGGCGACAATTAATTTGTTCAAAAAATCCGTCAAAACAATTACCACAATAAAGTGCATTTTCCACGAAATCTGTGTTCAGTATGCTTCTATCGTTCTCATCTATGTCTCCACCCATTTCATATGTTGTTTTTACCATATATTCAAGTGAAATTTGAGAATACTGTTCAATTTCTTCTTTGCCAAATAACTTTTGCATTCGTATTTATTCAACTCCTTCTGTTAATAGAACCTATCTTTTCAAACAGGCTACTCTATGTTATATCAATTTTGTTCTAAGTAATGTGATAGTATGAAGTACTTTGGTAAAACAGGACATCCATTGCAATTACACCCCAAGTATTTCATTAGTGTATTGAAACAGCACCAAATTAAGCTGATAAATATCATACTGCTTATCAATGATTGCCTTCTGTACAATCAAATCAACCTTACTGCTTGGACTAAACGCCCAGTCCGCCCTCGCTAGCAAATCCTTTGCCTGTTCCAAATCTAATTCCAGAGCAATACAAAGAACCATCACTGTCTTTTTCTTGGGATGATACTTTTCATCACACTGTATCTTCGAAAAATGCTTTCTATCGAGATTCGCCCTTTTCCAGACATCCTTGTTGTCCATTCCTGACTTGCCAATCAGTTCAAAAAGCTTATCATGGAACGACATTCCTACATTTTCCAACTCCTCTTCCAGAGACATAGCCTTCTCCGGCATTGGAACAGACATAAGCAGTTCCGGCTTACTCTCTTCTGCCTCCGTATAGCGGCTACATTCTTCATAAACTTCCGAATCGCATGTTATATCAGATTCTATTCTACTGCGCCTGAATAGTCGCCTCGAATATTCGGTTCTACGCTTTTGTCTGATATAATTTGCATCAATATATGAATCAATCTCTCCAACCAGCTGTCTGGAAAGCTGAAATGCTTTCTTGTCAAAAACTACAAGAATAATCTGCATTTCATTTTGCAAGAGAAATCTGCTGAACACAGACACCGCAATCTGCAATGCTTTATCTTTCGGGAATCCATAAACGCCGGTTGAAATAAGTGGAAATGCAATACTATCACATCCAAGCTCCAATGCTTTCTGTAATGATTTTTCATAACAGCTTTCGAGGATTTCAAATTCTTCATGCTTTCCATCCACCCATACCGGTCCAACTGTATGAATAATGTATTTAGCATTTAGAGCATATGCACCTGTTACCGCAATATCACCTCGTTCAATACATCCTACCTTTTTTCGTTCCGCCAGAAGCTCATCAGCTCCAGCCGCCTGATAAATTGCCAGATCTGTGCCACTTGCGTATATTGGTTTTGGATTTGCAGTATTTACAATCACATCTACTTTGACATGAGTTATGTCCTTGCGTACTATCTTAAATGGCATCTGGCACCTCCTTATTGCTCAAGATATTTTTCAGCACGGTATTTCTCTAATAATGGCAAATTCTTATTCGCACAACTAATTCCCCATTCCGGTTTATTTGATTGACCCGGCTTATCATATTTTCTATATAGCAATGCTTCGTTCAGATTCTGCCATGCTGTTGCAGGTATCACATATACATCCGGTAATCGACCATCCACAAATTTCAGAAAACACACAAGTCTTTTACTATCGTTGCAATCCATTAATTTTTTCGGAATAAATGCATAATTTCCTTTTCGCAGGCTCTTTACCTGTATCTCATAAAAAATATCCGTCTTCACATCTCTAGCCACAAAATCAACGCCATGGTCATCTACTTCCGATGTATATACGTCATATCCATACGAAGTAAACTCCATTTTTGCATAATACTCCGCATACCGTCCTATCTGCATGGGACTTAATTCTGACCATTTCATTTTTGGCATATCAATCACACTCCAATCTATGAATACAACGTATCCACTTCTTTTTCATACACTGATTCTGTCACAGAATCAAACAAAACCCATTCTACAAGGTCAAAGCTATTCTTGTTATCCTCCAAAAATCGGCTGACCGTCTTGACCGCTATTTTTGCTGCAAGTTCTACCGGGAAACTATATACTCCGGTTGAAATAGAAGGAAATGCGATACTTCTTATCTCATTCTCAAGTGCCACCTGCATAGAATGAAAATAACAGCTTGCCAAAAGTTCCTCTTCCTTACTTCTGCCACCATTCCAAATCGGACCCACAGTATGTATCACATAATCGCATGGCAGATTATATGCTTTTGTAATCTTTGCCTGACCTGTCTCACAACCATGAAGAGTCCTACATTCTGCCAGAAGTTCCGGTCCTGCTGCCCTGTGAATGGCACCATCAACTCCACCCCCTCCTAAAAGAGAGTTGTTTGCAGCATTGACGATTGCCTGAACATCTGTAATTTTCGTAATATCACCTTTTACCGTCTTGATTAAATACATCTTTCCATCTTCCTGATTCTTAGATTACTATTCCATTGCAATGGTCAATCTCATGCTGAATAATCTGTGCTGTCCACCCTGAATACTTTCCGTGCTGTTTCTTAAAGTTCTGATCAAGATAGTCCACTTCTATTTCCTGATATCTCGTGCATGGTCTTACGCCTTTCAGCGAAAGACATCCTTCCTCAGTCTGATACACTCCGGATTTCTTTGTAATTATCGGATTTATCATTGCAAATTGAAATGGTCCGGCTGCTACTACAATGATATTCTTTTTTACTCCAATCATATTGGCAGCCATACCAACACAGTGTTCTAAATTTGCCCTAAGTGTATCAAGCAAATCAGTCACAATCTGTTTATCTGCCTCTGTTGCATCCACTGACTTCTGTGCCAGAAACAACGGATCATGCATTATCTTCTTTACCATTAATTCCATCCCTTCCATACATCAGGCTGATATCCAAGTGTAGATTGTTTTCCATTTCTTACTACTGGTGTTTTAATTACCTGCGGATTCTCAAGTACCTTTTCCAGTTTATCTTCATCTGCAATATACTTAATAAGAGCAAGTATATCCTGGTCTTTTCCTTCCCAGTTAATCATATTTTCAAGACCGCCATTAGCCTGCGCAACAGAAGTAAACTCTCCCTTACTCATGCCTTTTTCTTTCATATCAATAAACTGATATTTAATGCCACGCTCCTTGAAGAAGCGTTCTGCTTTCTTTGTATCATTACATTTCTTAGTTCCAAAAATCTGGATATTCATCTGCTTCACCTACCACAAATCATAAAGTTTCATTTTCTCTGTATTTCTATATTCATGCTTCTCGTAGTACCCAATCAGCTTTCCTTCATCTCGAAGAGCAACCATATATACATCCTTATTTTGCTTTTCATTGTGAAAAGTATATACAATATTGTGGTTATCATCTGCTATAAACCAATCAACCACTTGCTGTATCTTTTCTCTAGACGCTTGGTTATGACATTCCATGAGGCTTCTTCCAATCAACTTTTCTCCGCCCCATTTCTCATAGTTAAGTACAGCCGCCGGATTCATATAAATAATTTCATGATTCAAATCGCATATTACTACTGCACATCTGTCCTGATCCACGATACTCTTATAAAAACTCACATACGACATGAACTTTATGTTTTTCTCATTATCCAGTCGTTTCTGCAAATGTGGTTTCTTTCTGCGATAATAACTAACAATTTCTCCCGACGGTATCCATATCTGTGCCTCATTAATCTTATCAAGAACAGCATCAATAATATGCTCATCCGCTTCTGAGTCAGGAACTTTTTCATTCTCAGTTACATACTTTTTGTATTCTTCGTATACCCATGCAGTAATCTTATCTTTCTGCTTCATCTTAAGATTGTTAAAAGACTTGTTCATCTGCAAAAGCTGTCCATCTGTTTTCTTATGTATTTTGGTTTTCTTGCTCTTTGCCATTGATTACTCTCCTTCTTGTGTCCGTGCCACTAACACCAGCTTCTCAAACGACTGTGCAAATCTCTTATCGTCTTCCTCTGTCCTTTTCCTAGGACCTTTCAAATGATTCTTATGAGAACCTCTCCTTGCTTCCTTATTCAAGTGTCGTTCCATTAACATCTGATCAATATTTTCATTTGTGTACCATTTTCCTGATTGATGAATTGCATACGCACCTTTTCCAAGCGCCATTGCCGCTACTCCGTAATCCTGTGAAACAATGATGTCTCCTTTATGACAAATACTAATCAATTTATAATCAACTGCGTCTGCTCCTGCACCAACCACAATGACTTCACTGTAATCGGAAGTCAAAATGTGATTCGTATCACAGAGCAATGTAACATTGATCCTATATTTTTCTGCCACTTCTTCTACAATACTTACCACCGGGCAAGCGTCTGCATCTACATATATCTGCATACTAATCTCCATTCCGCCGCCTTCGGCTGGCGGCACAAATAGTAATGAAAGTGTTTTACACCTTCAAGTTTTCGTGTTATAATTTACCCAATTATTAAAGCATCCCGGCATCAATATCAGATGCACCCACCCGTCTTGCTGTTGATGTGCAGGTGCGCCTATTTTCTTAGGTGGGAATACCGTCAAATAGGTTCACAATGTGAGCCTATTTTTTGTGTCTAATTCACGTTTTGGGCTTAATTTACTTTCTTTCACACTACCATTCCTTCAATTAACACGATAATTTATACCATTTCTTAATATATGAGTCTTCCAATAATGTTTTATCTGCATTTACCAGTTCAATAAATAATGCTGTCAGTCCATCCCATTCTTCATAGTTACCTGCATCATACAATTTCCAGTTCAACTGCTCTAAACATTCATCCTCTACAACATCTTACCCAGTTGAAAATGACACAATCCTCATAAATTTACTATAAATGTAAGCGATGAATAACTCACCGCCTACCTTTTTTCAAAAATTAGTTTTAAGCAGTAAACGGCTGCCGTTTACCCTCAATCCCTCTGCTCCGCAAGTGGCAGGGGAATTCTTTTTTCTGGAACATTTGACTCCACATCAATGAGTCCTGAACATTGCTCCTTAATAAAATCGCTCCATGGCATCAGCTGTTCTATACCTGCGGACGAATTCATGCAATCCGGCATATACAGGAGTACCGTATAGAGATACTGGAAGATATTCAGATTGTTCGCTTTTGCAGTTTCGACAATGCTGTACATTACTGCGCTTGCCCCTGCACCTGCCTCTGATGTGTGGAATAAGAATGCTTTCCGTCCGATTGCATAGCTCTTGACCTTTCGTTCCGCACGGTTATTCGAGATCTCACATCTGCCATCCAGCAGATAGTTCATCAGGGTGTCATGGTGGTTTTGGGCATAGGCCACCGCTTTCCCAAGCTTGCTTCCGCCACTTGGATGCAGTGTGTCCAGCCAGTTCCAGAACTGCTCCCATACGGGCTGTTCCAGTTCCAGCCTTTGTTGTTTCCGTTCTTCCGGTTTCAGATCCTTCAGCGTCCGTTCCAGATAGAAGAGCTTGTTGCAATACATAAGTCCGATCTCCGCAGGAAGCAGCTGCCCTGCTTCTTCCCCATCCGGAAGTGCGGTATCTTCGATTGCTGCATCTGAATTGATATCCAGCAGCTTAAGCTTTTTACGCCTGCCTGCAGGAACCGCTTCGAAGAACTTACGCCTTGCATGTGCAAGGCGGCATACCAGTATGACGTCTTCCAGTTTATTGTAACCCTGATATCCGTCACACTGTACCAGACCATGAAATCCTTCCAGAAAGTCCTGGGCGCATGCTCCTTTCCGGCTTGGCTGGTAATCGTAGAGCACGACCGCCGCCAGACCATCATTGCCGGTTGTGTATAACCACATATATGATATCTGTTCAGCGGCACGTCCTTTTTCACGCAGCACCCGGCATGGCGTCTCATCTGCATGCACAAGGTCACGTGTCAGGAGCTCTTCGCGCATCCGCTCATAGACCGGATAGAAATAATTCTCTGCAGCGTAAATGATCCAGTTTGCCATCGTTTCCCTCGGAAGTGTAAATCCCAGCTGATTCATCAGGTATTCCTGACGGTAGTACGGCATTGCCAGACTGATCTTTTCCATTGCAGCATAAGCGACAATGGATGGTGATGCCGGACTGTGTGGAATCAGCGCGGCAGGTGCTTTGGATTCTGCAAATGTTCCATCCCCGTCCTGTCTGCAGTCCGGGCAGATCCATTTTTCCTGATAATAATGGATGCGTTCCACCTTTGCCGGGGTAATCCGAAGCTCCTCCCGGACAAATGTTTCCCCTATGGGTTCCATCTGTGAATTACAGTAAGGACACTGTTTCTCTTCTTCCGGCAGTGGGATCACCTCTTTATGGACTGGCAGATTTCCGTACTGGTCTTCACGGGTGGCTTTTGCTTTCCGTGTTGTTCTTGTATGACTCTTTACCGTAGTCGGCACTTTCTCCATGTCTTCCGGTGCTGCATCTTCTGTTTCTGCATTGTTCTTTGTTTTTTCGCTGCTTTTGCCAAAGAGCATCCGCTGGAATTCATTCACGGTCTCCCGGAGTCCTGCAATCTCTTCTGTCATACGGTCAACGGTTGCCCGCAGATCTTTGATTGTTTCTGTCTGCTCTGCCAGACGCTCATTCTGCATCTGCATCAGCTGTTCTTTCTGTGCAAGCTGGTTTCGGAAAAGTATGTTCTGCCCCTTTGGATCCACCATGAATTCCTCCTTCTTTTAAGATACATGTATTGTACTAAAATGGCGGAATTACCGCAAATGCCGGCAAAAAGGACACTGGCATTATGACGAATCCAAAGTATCTTTTTTTCACTCATAAACCAGCTGTTTTTACAGGAACTCCAGAAAGTTATCCACAGCCTTGTGTATGACGGGACAAGTTTCCCTGAACAACTTTCCCCATGATTTCACATCTGTGGATATCTCCGGGTTACAGCAGCTTTCTGCAGCAGAAATATTTTTTTAAATTCTGCATATTGCACAAATCAGAAGTCCCTGCCTTTCGCCGGCTGGATTGCCCTGGGCTGGTCAATGGAAAGCCCTTCCATCAGCCATCGGAATTCCTGTCTTGTTAAAGGACGGACTTCAGATGAATTACGCGGCCACTGAAACTTTCCATTGTCTAACCGTTTCTGTAAGAGTACAAATCCATCACGGTCGAAATAGAGGGCTTTCATGGTATTGTGTTTTCGTCCACAGAACAAAAACACTGCATTGGTAAAGGGATCCAGCTGGAAGTTATCCCGGATGACTGCCATGAGGCCGTCGAATGACTTTCTCATGGCAGTCCGCCCTGTTACCAGATAGATTTTCTGTACTCTGGACAAATCCCCGATCATAATTGCTGCAGAGCTGATAATGTATTGTAAATCAGGTCTCTGCAGGCATTGTTTTTGATTTCAACAGAACAGCCATTCACTGTAACCGTAATTGCAGCAATGGTATCCGTTTCCAGTGTATCAGTGTTTCGCTGCCCGGACATATCCGATACCAGTGTGTCGTCTTCACTGCTCACAGATACCGGAACAATTTCCGGTAATTCATTCACACGACTCTCAAGTGACTTCGGAATGACACATGATTTTTTCCTGAGTTTTGAAATCGTATTGTAAAATGTATTGATTGAAATGCCGTTCTGTTCACACCAGGATCTGTCTGTCAGACCGCTGCTGCGGCATGTCTGGATCAGAGTCATCCATTCAGCCTCGGTTTTATTTTTGCTCCTCATTTATTGTTCCTCCTGAAGTAGTTATTGCACAGTAACCGGCTACCTTTTTCAGAAAAGAGTAGTGATGCGACAGCATCTGGATATGCGAATAGAAACAGCAGCCATTTACTGTTTATTTACTGTATTATCTCAGAAGTGGAACGATTTGTGGAACGGTGTGTTATTAATCGCTTACAGTATTTGTATCTGCCAATGCCTTCTCAATATCTTCTACCGGTATCTGCTTCAGATAAAGCTCTGTTGCCACCTTCATTTTCTCTGCATCATATTTTTTTGCACCAATGGATGCAACTACTGCTATGGGAATTTTGTTTCGATACATATCAGAAACAGCCTTCATTTGTTCAAAACTAAGTCCCCTGTCTGTATAATCATTAATCTCGCCCGGCATCAGCCCATGTTCCAAATCTTCTTCGACTAGAGCTATGACCCTGGCATCCATGATTCTGTCCTTTACATCTCTAAGATATGCCTGGACATCAACTGCCGTCATCTGTCTTTCCATCTGAATTTCCTCCTTCTTTCAAAAAAATAACAGCCTATCATCTTGGCTGCTTCTCGTGTTCCATATTCTGTTCTTTTACTTCTTCCTGCTGTCTTTCAACTTCCTGTCCGTCTGCACCAACAAAATCTTTTCTGATAGATTCTGCAAGTTTCAGCTCTTTCGATGCTTCCTGTTCCAGACTTTTCAGTTTTGCTCCTTCACTGCGGTAATGCTCTTTTAATGCCTTTACCTCATCATAGGAATAGCCAAGCTCCTTTAATCTGCTCTCCCGCAAAAGCCATCTGTTATGCTCATCCTCGAAAAACGCATCTCCGTTTCTAAAGGAATTTTCACACTCTAAAAGTTCATCCATCTCATTTGCAATATCATAAAGCTCCTTATTCTTGCTGTTTGCCCGGTAAATCCGGCTTTTCATGGCAGATGCCTCTTTTCTTTTATCCGTAAGATTATCTTCCACAAGTGCCAGATCAACTACGGAATGAATATCATGCCTTACAAGAAACTGATACTGTGCCTGCAATTTCTGCATCTTCTTAATCTCATCCTTGTACTTCCATGTCACAGAATAGGCTTTTTTCTTAAGCTTCCCAATCCGGTACAGCCTCGCATAATACTTTTTCTGTAACCCGGACATCTTTGCCCTTTTATACCGACGCACCCTGCAATATACAATTCTTGGCTTGTTTTCTTTTACACTACTTTACAACTTTATAAATGATGCCCCTGTTTCTTAATTAGCTGTTTTAAGGCATTTATTAGGGCATTTGATTTTATACTGGTTTCGACTTTTTCTACGAAAATGGCATAAAATACCTGCTGGCGAATCTGTTCGCTTAGAGCAAACCGAAACTCCTGAACGCTTTCTGTCTGATATTTAAAAAACGCCTCATCCTGGTATGGCAGCAGCTTCATCGCACAGTATGAAATGTTAATCAGATTGACCAGCATTTCAATCCCTCTGCGGCTGCGGACCATGTAACTGCACAGTGACCAGAAAGTTTTCTGTTCGTAGTAACTAACTTCTATCTTTTTCATCAGACAGCGTAAAATCATCATGGATAGAAAGCCTTTTTCCATGCGATGCAGGCCGTCCCCGTTTCCCCGTGCGCTGCGGCGGCAGGTCATAAATAACGGAGTCGGATCTTGCATTCCCTATAAGATCCAGATTTTCATACTCATCCACGATGGAAACAAGGTTCTTCTTTACATACCAGCTGTCGCAGAGGATGATGACATTTTTCTTTTCATGGAATACAGGCATTACATGCCGTATCATGGATGCAGCCAGTTCCAGCTTGGATTCCTTTTTCTGCCACATGCGGTATCCAAGCGGAACGCAAAGATAGTGGATCCTGCCTTTGTTCCATACCGGGACACAGACCATTACACTTACGAAGCAGTGTCCGTTCAGATAGTTTGAAACATGATGCGCGGCATGGTCAAAAAGCTTTGAAACATCCTCGAATTTTTTGCCAAATTTCGAAACCATTGTGTCATCAATGCATAGAAACACAGGCTGTGACTGTAGTTTTTCCGGTATGAGATTTAGAGCCATGCCCGCAGTGGTATTCATGAATCTGGAATAATCTGCCTTTGCATAAGAACATGCATAATAAAATGCATTCAGGGATTTTTTCGTAATTCCCGCCAAAAAATGTCTGTACAATGAACGGATGGAGGCCGCTGACTCCATAGCAAGTATAGATAATACCAGCAAAAACAGGGTTTCAATAGTTGGTGCGGAAAAAGTTTTAAAATAAATATAAAAATAACGGTACAGTCTACCAATTAGATTATTTTCGTTGTATAATAAGTCTGACGTACAAGATCACTCTCTTTCGTATAGTTTTGTATGCAAACTTATTATACATGAGAAAGTGCCTTGTGCGTTATTTTATTTTTCAAAAAGTTGTAAAGTGGTGTAACAGAATATACTATACTATAATTTTCTATATCCAATAAATAATCCAACTTATTTCCCAAAGGTCTATTAGAATCCAACTTTGCTTTCTTGCATATTGCATTCCACACTTCCTGTAATTTTTTATAAATCTCAATATCCGTTAAATCAAGAAGATGGTCTAAATTCACATTTGCAACCACAATAGAAAATCTATCTTGTGGATGTTTTTTCATCTGTTTCCTATTCCACCAGTCAACATTTCCTCTATTATCCCAAAAGTACATACCTTTCCCTAGCCATATATCATCTTTATTGTTTTCACTAACAATTAAATAATCACTCAGAGAAATAAATTTTTTACATTCATGTTCTTTATTACTATGATATAGAATAGCTTTTGACTCCATTCGCCAGCCCTCTTTTCCTTAAATTGGCGTATGAAGCATATTGTATCACATACATACAGTTTATGTAACATCCTATATAAATTTCTTTTTATGAATACATTTTAACATATATTTTATTTAATATCCACTTCTTATTCTACCACCTATAAAAAAATATATTCATATTTACATCCTTCTTGGCACCATTTTGGCACCGTCAACTCTATTTTTCGCTATTCTACCCACCTTTTTCAATACGTCAAAAAGGGCTTCCCGATTTCTCGGAAAGCCCCATAAAATCTAGCTTTTTACTGATTACTCGATAATCGTAGCCACACGACCAGAACCTACTGTTCTACCACCCTCACGAGCTTTCGGAAATGAAATCTGAATGTTTTTACTGCATTTTCCTGCTTATTATTCATCATATTATCTGGTTTAGCACTACATATTTACTGTTTTGAAAAATTTTAGAGCCAAAATAGAGCCAGTGGCAAAATACCAATTTTCTTCTTATCCACCCTTATTACATGGTGCTAGCATCATGTTTGATATATCATCAAGGAAATACTCATAACGCAATACTAATTACATATCATCATACGAAACTATACCTCTTATCATATGATTTATATATCTATTTCTGTTTAAATGTTTGCGTTCATCTACTATATTTTGACAATCACTGAAAATATCAGAACCTTGTCCAGTAAAATCCATAATTATAGATTGATTCATTCCTCCTTCAATCATTTTAATAATAGCATATTTTTGTAAACCCGTAGGAGTAAATTGATTCTCTTGCATTGGTTGTACACCTTTATAATATGCTTTTTGTATACTTTTCAGATAATCGTTAATATAGTTAGAAGTAACTGCATTTCCTTTTTCAGTTAAAAACAGAAAATCATCATCACTCAAACCTCTTTCACTTATGTAGGTTGATATTTCCTTAGATAATCCATAAGGTAACTCAATATGAATAATTATATCTGTACGAACAGAACACGGAATCATCAATACATTACGTTCACTTGAGTACTTTGATACCAGCACTTTTGACAATTTATCCGCACTCAACCCATATAATAAATACAACTTAATAATAATATTTTTCTGTTTCGATATAAAGGAACCGTTTTTATTTTTTATTGTATCCATCAAAAAAATATACTGTTCATCATCAATAGGTGGGTTCTGTTTTTTATCATACAAATGAATACCTTTTTTATTTAAAATTTCTACAATTTCATCTTGTAGACTAGTAAATGGATAAATACCTCGTATATTGGGGTTAGGAAATATTTCAAACAAGGAATTATAAAAAAACTATCCAAAGCATTCAAAAAATAAATCAATCTTGATTTTGCAGAAACATTTTCATTATTCATGACATAATACACCCCGGATTGTATTATGCCATTACGGGTAATTTCCTCACAAAATAAAGATTTTAGATTATTACAAGAATAATTCTCAATAATATAAGGTACAAAATAATTTTTTAACATCGGAACATATTGTATAGCCTGTTTTTCACTTATTTTATGTGCATATTTGTCAATTAAATCATTCAAATTTGCTTGCATAATATTCTCCTCTAAATAAATTCGTTTATGAAAAACTTAAAATAATCACACGCTACCAATTACGTTGTTTTCTCGCCTATATAATCTTCCCCGTATCTCTCAAAGTAAACGTGGCGTCAAAATCGCAATCCAACAACTCCGCTATTTTTCTCAATTCCTTTTCCGAAAAGTTATCATCTCTCAATTTATTGCTCAAATTATTTCCACTATATCCAAGCATTTGTGCCAAGTCCTTAATCTTCATGTTTCTTTCAATCAGAAGAATACGGATTTTAGAAGCCATAGCCATACAATCACCTCGTTATGCTTTTTCAAAGATTATACATGAATAAATGTGAAAAATCAAAGTATCATGTTTTTTTGAACTTATTTGTTATCTTGTGCTATTGACTTTTCACATAGTTATATGTATAATCTCATTTATAAGTGTGATGTTTTAATTATATTTGTGATTTAAGTGAGGTGATGTCCAATTATTAAATTTCTATAAACTCCAACTATATTATGCAAAGGCGGTGATACTCATTTTAGAAATCGAAAAAAATCTTTCCCACTACATAAGACGGGAATATGAAAAACTGGAATCACAAGACAAGCAACGGAGCTTTATTGAAAATTTCCGCTTTCTTATGATGTCAAGCGACACAGACTTTCAGAATTTTTATTCTAAGAGAAGCCTAAATGACCGGGAATTTTATTCTATAGTGGATATTCAGCGTGATTTTAATATCCCTATGCCCTAACCGTTCTTTAATAATCAAAGGCTGTACGCCTTGATTGATAAGATATGCCACATGGCTATGACGTAAATCATGCACCCTAATTTGCTTTACACCCGATTTCACACACGCACGTTTCAGCTTGTGCTGTACCGCTTCTGCCACAATCGGGAACAGTCTTTCATTATCCGGCAGAGCATAACAGCGGTTCACATACATTTCAATCTCTTTCGTTAAAAATTGGGGAATGTCAATCACTCTAACCGACTGTTCCGTTTTCGGCGTTGTAATAATATCCCTACGCTCCGTTCTGTAATAAGTCTTAGTAATGCTAATTTGATTGTTTTGAAAATCAACATCTTCTTTTGTCAGTGCTAACATTTCTGCTTTTGTCAAGTAAAAACTAAAAAAAATATTCTTTTTCTGCAAAGGAAAAGCACCACCAAAAGCCTGACCTTTCGTGATGCTTTCCAACTGCCTGTTACTTTCCTGCTCTGCTATGCCCCTGCTGGTGTTTCATTCATCAGCGGCATTTCTGCCGGATTGATTACTTTCCGTTTCTCCGGCATTTCATCTGAAAAGAAAATGTCGTCTGTTTTCCAGATAATCTCTACCCTGTCCGCTCCATAGACGTATACCCTTTCAATGACCTTTGACAATATTTCCTTGTCAAAAGACTGTAACGCCACTATGTCCGCAAGATTGTTCTCTGTCTCGTTCACGCCTTCCATTTTCTTATCCGCTTCTTTTATCTGCTGTTCCAAGCCGGGGATCAGTGTTTCAATCTCTGCAAGCCGTACCCGTATCTGTTCAAGGTCATGCAAATATTTCTCCCTGCTGCTGTTCCCGCTGCGGTAATCATCATAGATGGTAAACTTCCTTGCGGAAAGTCTTGCCTTCTCGTTTTGGAGCGTCTCTGCTTCGTCCGCTAACCTCTGGCTTTCCGACCACTGCTTTTTCCTGCGTTCCATGTCTGCCGACAGGAGATTTGCCATTTCCTTCGTACAGGTAAGAATGAGATTTTCCAAAAGCTCACGGTTGATTTTGCTTTCCGCACATTCCTTTATTCCGGTCTTGCTTGCCTGCGAGCAGCGGTAATTCAGGTGTCTGCCGCCCCCGAAACTCATGTATCTGTCACAGTATGGACAGAACAGCAAAGGGGAAGGTTTCCTGCTTTTTACGATTTTCTTTGGAATATGCGTAAATGCCTTTTCGTTTGCCCTGTCAAACAGTTCCTGTGACACGAGAGGTTCATGTGTCCCCTCCACAATCTGCCATTCCGAACGGTCATTTTTTATCTTCCGTCTGGCGCCGACGTGCGGGCGGCTGGTTTTATTCCATATGGTTTTTCCAAGATAAACCTCATTCTTGAGCATGTCCCCGATGCTTGTGGTGGTCCACAGCTTGATGCCTTTTTCGTGGTATGCCGTTTTGTTCACGCCGTTTTTCCTGATATGCTCTATGGGTGTCGTGACATGGTTCTCATTCAGGTAGCGGGTAATCTCTGATTTTGTCTTACCCTCCGCTGCCATTGTGAATATGAGCCTTACAATCTCCGCCGCCTCCGGATCAGGCACAAGCTGGTGTTTGTCCTCCGGGTTCTTGCAGTATCCGTATGCGGCAAAAGATGACACATATTCCCCTCTTGCCGCCCTCGTATCCATCGCCGTCCTCACTTTTACGGACAGGTCCCTGCTGTACATGGAATTGAGTATATTTTTCAGTGCAACGCTCATGCCGCCTGTCATTCCACGGCACTCCATGCTGTCAAAGCTGTCATTTACGGAGATAAAACGTATCTGCAATACGGGCAGTATCCTTTCAAGGAAATTCCCGACTTCCAGATGGTCACGCCCAAACCTTGAAAAATCCTTTACGATAATGATACTGAAACTGCCCTGCCTGGCATCTTCCATCATCATTTTAAACTGCGGTCTTTGGAAATTGGTGCCGCTCCATCCGTCGTCCACATATTCCATGACCGGACAGCCCTTGAATTCTTCCCTGCTTCTGATATAGGATTCAATCAGGTTACGCTGTGCGGTTATGCTGTTGCTCTCCGTCTTTGCACAGCCGTCCACGTTCCCGTCCTCGTCAGAGAGGCGGATATACATTGCGATTGCTTTTCTATTTCCCATTTCATGCCTCCCTTTCCTTTGCATAAGCAGCCAGCTTTTCCAGCATGTCATCATAATACAGGTGAACGGTAAGTCTGCGGTCTGCCCCGACTTCTATCTTCTCCACAAAGGCGTCCACCATCTTCTTTGTCAGTTTCCGCTTGTCACGGTAGGTGTCAATCACTTTCTCCCATTCCTTATCGGTCTGGAAGTTTATGGAATATCCCGCCCTGTATTCGGATAGTTCCACAATCCTCGCCTGCAGGCTCCTTTCCTTTACCCCGTCCTGTTCCTTAAAGGCTTCATACTGCTCCGCATCAATGATATGGCTCACATAGTCCTCATAGAGCCTTTCCTTATTCGCTGCAAGACTGTCCAGCTCCTTATGGCACTTGCGTATTTCCTTTCCGATGACATCATACCTTTCAATGCTTTCCTGCCTTGCGTTCAGCCTCCGTATCATTGCCACTTTGTCAAGGTACACATTCATGTGCGTATGGATCAGTTTCAGCACTTTTTCATAAACATCCGTATCATAAATCCTGTGTGAAAAGCACTTTTTCTTTAAAAAATGTGTGCCGCAGTTGAAAGCTGCCTTGTCTGTCCCGCTCCGCTGAAGGTACATGGTCTTTCCGCAGTCTGCACAGACTATCTTTTTCCCGAAGAAATTACGGTCTGACACACTGTATTTCCCCGGAGACTTTGCGGCTTTATGCGCTGCCTTCCGCCTTTCCATTTCCTGCTGTGCCTTCTCAAAAATTTCTTTTGACACTATCGGCTCATGCGTGTTCTCAACAATGATCCAGTTTTCCTCCGGCTCCCTCTGCTGGTGTTTTTCCCTGAAGGAATCGTTGGTGTGCTGCCCATGCACGCTGTCCCCCGCATAATAACGGTTGCTGAGAAATTTAGGGATGCTGTTTGTCTGCCACCTGATGTCAAATGTGTCCGGTATCTGTCCTGTACTCTTGAACCGTTTGTAAGCCCTCGGATTCAGCAGCCCTTCCCTGTTAAACGCTGCCGCTATCTCTGCATACGTCGCACCGTCAAGGAACATCTCAAACATACGCACCACATTAGGGGCTGTTTCTTCGTCATGGATGATCTGATACCTGTCAGCCGGGTTCCTTTTCAGACCGTAGGCAAGGTTGCCTGCCACGCATCTTCCCTTTGCCCAGTTGCTCCGGGCTGCCGCCTTGATTTTTTTCCCAAGATCCCTTGAATAATACTCATTAAAGATGTTTGACATGCAGACCGCAAGCCCGGCTTCCCCCTGTTCGGAGTCGTACCCGTCCGTAACTGCAATAAACCGCACCTCAAAAAACGGGAACACCCTTTCAATGTAGTTTCCTGCCTCAACGTAATTCCTGCCAAGCCTTGACAGGTCTTTTACTATGATACAGTTGATACGGCTGCTGCGGACGTCCTGCATCATCTCGTCAAATCCTGACCGCTCAAAGTCCGTTCCTGTTTTTGAAATGTCGAAGTATTCCTTTTCCACCACAATGTCCGTGGTCTGGTCAACAAACTTCTTTAAAAACTCCATCTGTGTCTCAATCGTATTGCGCTCCCTGTTTGCGCCACTCTCAAACGAAAGACGTGCATACAGCCCTGCCCTGTAAACCGGACGCTTTGCCTCTGCTTCATGCTCCGCTTTCACACTGGCAGCATCGGCGGCTGTCGTCCCTGCATTTACAAAATCCGTTTTCCTTGATTTCCTTGCCATGCTATACGACCTCCTTCCTTCCTGCCGTCTCCACGGAAACAGCGCATCCCGTTGTTTCTATCTGTTTCATCATGGACTGGTAACAGTCATCAAACTGGAACACTACCTCGATATGCTTCTTGTCAAAAACCTTTACCCTGTCAACCAGCTCCACAACCGCCGTCCTTGTCAGTCGGTCTATGTTCTGGTGTTCCGTGAAATAATCAAGCCACTGGTACTTTTCCGTCTTTGATTCCAGAATGTCCCTGATCTCACGCTGGATTGCCCGCACTGCCTCTTCCGCTTTTCTCCGTTTTGCATTGTATCCCTCATACAGTTCCGCATAGTCCTCTTTTGATACAACCCCTTCCTTCAAATCTTCATAAAGGAGGTTCCTCATTTCCTTGCAGCGCTGTATTTCCTGCTCCTTTGCCTCCCTGCGGTTTTCAAGTTCCTGAATGTCAAGCTCCTGAAAAGGCACCGTATCGACATATGCAAGGATACGCTTCATGTCAAGAATGTTCTGGATATGCGCCTGCAATACCCCAAGCACAAGGGACTCCAGTTTTTCCCTCGGAATACGGTGTGTGCTGCACTCCTTTGTTGCATTGTTCCGTGAACAGATATAATAGGAGTATACCTTTCCGCCTGCCGGGACATCCCTCTTGATCATGGGCGCACCGCAGTCCCCGCACACTGCAATCCCTGACAGCACATATACCTCTGTCTCATAAGGGGACGTGCGTGTATCCATGCCAAGCAGTTTCTGTACAAGTGCAAAGTCCCTTTCCCCGATAATGGGTGTATGGTTTTTCTCAATGCGCACCCATTCTTCTTCCGGCTTATCCACCAGCTTTTTTACCTTGTGGTTCGGCGTGGTGTGCTTTCCCTGCACCAGCGTCCCTTTGTAGACCTCATTTTCAAGGATTCTTCGGACGGACATGGCGCTCCATTCCGCCTGTTCATGTGTCTTGAAATTGTCCTGTATGCGGATTCCAAGACTGTGCTTATATTCCATAGGGGATAATACGTCATGGTCATTTAGGTAATCTGCAATGGCAGTCTGGCTCATGCCGCCGAGCTTCATGCGGAAGATTTCTTTTACAATCCCTGCCGCATAGGTATCCGGCACAAGCCTGTTCTTATCCTGTTCATCCTTTAAATAACCATACGGGGTAAATGCCCCTATGTAATCGCCATTTTTTCTTTTGACTTCCAGATGGCTCCTGATCTTTATGGAAATGTCACGGCAGTACGCATCATTCATCAGGTTCTTGAACGGAACCACGATGTCGTCACGTCCGTCCTCAAGGCTGTCTATATGGTCATTCACTGCAATAAAGCGCACTCCAAGAGCCGGGAACAGCCTTTCGATATACTTGCCCGAATCAATATACTCACGTCCAAAACGGGATAAGTCCTTTACTACCACACAGTCAACAATGCCCCTTTTTATATCTTCCATCATCAACTTAAACTGGGGACGCTCAAAATTGGAACCGGAATACCCGTCGTCCACCCGCTCCGACACGATTTCAATATCTTCCTTGTCTCTTAAAAAATCTCTGATAAGGGATTTCTGATTGGATATGCTGTTGCTTTCCTTTTTGCCTGCATCCGCAACATCGCCATCCTCTTTTGACAGCCTCACATAAATAGCTGCATGAAATATTTTTCTGATTTTCTGGATATTACCCATAACCTGTTCCTCCTTAAATGATTTTTAAGTCGGAACAAATCCCAGTAATATAGATATGTCCAAGCCGGGCTGCAAGGAGCCTTTCTCACAGTTTCCTTGCAGCCTGCCCTTTCTCTGGATTACATCATAACACACTTTCATAGGATTTTCCACGACTTTTTTTATTTTTTCTACGCCATCAGTAAGAGGTTTTCAAACGCATCCTCAAATGACACGCCGTTATTGGCAAACCGTATCTTTACCATTGTGTCCCCCACCTTAACCAGATAAGGATTTTTTACCTGATTGAGATACTGGCGCTTTTTTTCCTCCACGCTTTTCTTCCTGTCTATGCGGATTTTCCCTATATCAGCCAGTTCCTCCAGTTTTGCGTCTGAAAAATCCATCTCAAGAAACTTTCTATGATCTTCTGCTGTCATTCAACAAACCTCCATGAAAAAAATTGCCACCTGCTGTTATGCGGACGGCTATGTAAAAACCGGACGCATCCGGTCATGGAAGGTTCCCTATTCCCTGCTTGCTTCAAGCCTTTTTTGGAAATTCCTGTATATCTCTTTGTCTACCCACGCCACATACTCCTTAATGTCAATCAGTCCTTTCAGGTCATAGATCTGTGAACGCATGAACTGTTCTATCCGTTCAGTGGCATTTTCCCCCTGCCCTGTCAGCTTTGCAGACAGCTTTTCCCTGATTTCCTCCTGTACAGCCTGCGGCATTGCGGGTATGTAGTAAGGCGGAATGTACGGCACATTCCTCTGCGTTACTGCATCCTCATACTGGTAACTCTTTTCAAATTCAAGTAAAAATTTCCGTATCTGGACTCTGGCTTTTCCCCTGTTTTCCTCACTGACAAGCTCTGTCAGCCCGTCAAAGAACTGAACCAGTTCCAATTTTGTAAAGCCCATCTTTACATGCTCCTTTCGTCCTGCAATCCTCCATCCAGCAATTTATCTGAATGACATACGCTGCCCCAAAACGGACAAATATGTAAACAGCCGGACATCTGCCCGGCTTTGTAATGATTTACCCTGTTTCTTAAATTTACCATCTTCTGTCATCGTTATCGTTCCAGCGCATACGTCCGTATGTCTTTCTCTTTGCGGAAACAGCCAGTCCTGAAACGGCAAGTACCGATAAAGCCAAAAACACGCCTGCTGCTGCAAAATGTCTTACCTTAATCATATTTACCACCTTTTCCCTATTTGTTGTATCTGTCAAACACGCCTACCTGCACCTGTACGCCCTCCGTGATCCTGCCGAGCGTTTCTTCATCGACCTTTCCCATGTATTCTATGATACGGTCAAAGTTCAGCGCTGTTACCTGTTCGCATAATGCGATGCTGTGCTGATCCAGCCCCTCCGTCTTATACAACGATATGAATACATGCGTGGGCAGATTCCGTTTTTTATATATCTTTGTAGACAGCGGAACTACCGTTAAGACTGTGCTGTGCCTGTTTGCCATATTGTTACTGACCACCACCACAGGGCGCATACCGCCCTGCGTACTTCCCTGATACTGTATGCCCAAATCGACATACAGAATGTCGCCTCTCCTTATCTTCATCAACAGCACTTACTCCCTCCCCATATCGGTCTTTCCCTGTCGGCAGGACACTTTGTTGTATCGTACATATGGTACTGCATGGTAGAAAGCTCAAAAAATCCGACACCAATGTTTGCAGCATCATACATAAATTCTTCCAGATCGGACTCGTCCGCTGTTATATCATCCATGTTTTCCACGACAACCGTATCATACTGCCCGGTAATCAGATGGTTAATCAGCATATTTACCGCATCACGGTCAATATCCCTGTTCGGTCCCTTATTGACGATGGTTTCATTCATCAGTGCTATCCCTGCCAAGCTGCACTTCTGACGGTTCTGCTGAATGATCTGGCGGATATTGCTTTCTGACTTGTTGGAGTTCATAAACATGACTGCCGGATGCACAAGCAAGCCGACCTCAAAACTTTTCACATTACTGCACATGATAATCACCTGTTCTTTCTTCTATTCTCATTGACTGAAACAAAAGAGAAGTTTTTTGCCGGCATTATCCTCTCATACAGGAAAGCCTTGTCTGCTGTTATCTGATAACTGCAAGGCTCGCCTGTATCAGAGGATAACGTGGCGTTTCCGCCACATTACCCCTCTGTTCAATCTGAAAATATCAGACTGGCTCTCGCTTGTCCCCGAACCGGGTAACATACACTGGGACGGCGATCCCACACTGCGCCTCTGTCTTGCCCAACCAGACAGAGTCCGCAGGCAGCCACTCCCGAAAAATGCTTTCGCTGAAATTCCGGTGCCGTTCTATCTCATTACCTCTGGTTGCCATACCAGTAGGCACAACCCTCTGCTCCATACCTTCACGGGCAACAATGTTATCCATTGCAGGCACATCTTCGCACGAAATGGGATTCTGCCACCCCTTTATCCCCATGCAAGCATAGACGGATAAAAAGGCGAAAATAAAATCAGGTGTATGCGTGTCCTATAAAATTGTTTTGGCTTTTTCAAGCCTGCAACTATCATAACTGAAAGGGAGTTGTTTTCAGAGTGCCAGATTGCACTATTTATAGCTGATATATACCACCTTGAAAATTGAAAAAATCAGTCCTCCATAAATAAGAACTGAATCTTTTTTAATCATTATTCACTATTTCCAAGAGAAAGCTACAATGACGAATATCATATAAGATTGATTTTAAACATCTACTTCGATAATTTGTTTATAACATTACATACATAGCATAATTTAAAAATACCAGCTAACTTATAAGCTCCAAAGTTAGCTGGTATTTACTATTCTTTTTTGTTCACCATTTGAGTGATTGCATCAATAGCTATAATTATCGCTGAAATAATAAAAATAATACCACCAATTTCCCCAATGATTAATGGAATACCGTAATCGGCATTAAATACTACTATTCCAAAAGATATTACCATGATTAATGCGCTAAAAACCACTGTAAATTTTGATATTATTTTTATCTTCTCCATAAAGCCACCTCATATTTTATAAAGGAATGTTTTCTACTTTAGTTGTGTGCGAATGGTTTTCTGAATATGTTACAGGCTTTGTACCTGTAGCATTCGTTGTAATTGAAAAATCCAAAGTAATGTCTACAGTCAGCGAAGTAGGTTTTGTAGATGGTGACAAAGTATAGGTTGCCTTTTTCCAAGTAATGCTACATGTATTTGCCCATGTCCATAATGAAAGTCCTTTCTTATAATGACAAGTAACATCTACACTCTTAAAGTACCAACCAATTCCATTTGACAGAGGGGAAACAGTATAATCAACATCATAATACCATGTTACACCAGGAGTTCCTGTATCAAATGTGGCTGATGTAAAAGAACCTGAAACATCGCTGCTAAAAGTAGAAATATCCGCATCTGCTATGATGTCTTCAATATTCAAAACAGATGATTGTTGAACAAATTCCTTGTTACCTAATTGAAGAAAATCAATAATTTCATCCACTTCATTAGCATTTGGAATTTCACTCAAATCATACTCTTTGTAACTTTCTTCACTCTCAAATTCTCCCGAATATTCAGATGCTTTATAATCTTCCACCTCACATTCAGCCGGTGCCGCCATTACATTCAGCGAAGATGCGAGCATACAAATGCTTAACATAGAAGCATAAATTAATTTTGAAAACTTTTTTTTCATATTTTATTCTCCTCGTTTTAATATGGTATTGAAACAGGCACTACCTGATGAAAGTATGAATCAGCACTTTCTTTTGCTGTCTTAATTGTTTTAGCATTGCCAACAATACCTGCAATTCCATCAGCACCAACAATACCTGCTAAAACAGTTGCTATAGCTGTTGCCAAAGCACCAACCGGAGTGACTGCAATAACCCCCAAAACCAGCGCAAGCACTGTAGTTCCCCATGCAGAAGATATAGAGTCTTCACCACTTTTTATAGTATCCACAGCATTTCGAAAACCAATCAAAGCCGATGAGTTATTAGTTTCATATGTGTATTTGATGTTGTCCGGTATTTGAATCTGCCAGAATGTATATGGCTTATTGTTGTATCTCTTAATAGACGTAGAATAAGCATATTCATTATCCTTTGTTGCATTAGATGCGTAAGTTGCAGTTTTCGGCAATTGTATTACTATAGGCTGTGCATCTGCATTCTCGTAGATTGTCAGTATGTATGTTGAATTATCAAATGACGCTCTAACTCCAGTTTCTACTTCTGTAACAACACTTACATTATCCCTAACATATAATGTATATTCTTTGCCCTCCATTGCAAATGTTGTTGTTGTTCCTGCTTCCTGAGCAAATGCACTTATTGATAATGATAAGCATAAAACTATTGATAAGATTACTGAAAATAATTTTTTACCCATATAAAAACCTCCTTATAAACGAAATGTCATACGCTTCAATCCTATGGTTTTTAAATTTGAATGCAGATAAATTATTCCTTATCAAATGAAAAATCTTATACCTCACAAACTATTTATCAACACATTCAGCACCATATATTAACCTCCCTAGGGCAAATATATCAAACAATCAATTCACTTACAATAGAGGTTGCAGAAAGTGGCACTTTATTGCAGAAAACGGACACAAACGATTTTACCACATTGAATAATCAAACTGTTTTTTAAAAATACGCCTTTTTATCCCACTTCTTCTTTTTTCCTACGTTCATTGATAATACTGTAATAAATTCCTCCGGGCTTGGCAACTTCCCTACTCCAAACAGATTATCCCACATATTTCTTGTCCCCTTGTTCAAAAAACCTATCATAATAGCTTTCTCCATTTCCTGCCTTATTTCACTTTCACTTTTTCCTTCTCTTTTGGCAATTTTTTTAATTGCATCTTTAGCAGTTCTCTCACTCATTTTCTTTCTCCTTTCAGGTACTATAACTTCTTATCTATAATTTCTTATAACTGATATATCAATTTTAACTAATGTATACTTAACTAGTCAAACAGTTTGTGTCTACTTATTATGACACTTTTCGACAGGAGGTACAATATTGAGTCAAAACGGAAGTATCAAAATTCACTTAGGCGAACTACTTAAAGAATCTGGTTTAAGCAAAAACAAATTCTGTCAAAAAGCAGAAATTCAACGTTCTCAGCTAAATGGATATATCAATAATACCATTACACGATTAGATACGGAAGTACTAGTACGAATATGCAGGACATTAAATTGTTCCATTGCTGATCTACTGGAATATAATCCCCCTGATGAAAAATAGAAAACACAGTCTGAAATCTAATATTATTTCAGACTGTATTTCTAATATCAATACAAAAATATATAACAGCTTGTCCACAACCATTTCTTATAACGTTAAAATAATCTCAATCAATATATCCCTGCGCCTGCATACTATATAATTTTGAATACTCTCCTCCTTTAAGCATTAGTTCAGAATGAGAACCGCTTTCTTCTATGGCACCTGCTTTTAATACATATATTCTATTTACCAATTTGACTGTAGAAAATCTATGTGCGATTAAAATGCAAGTTTTTCCACCAATAAGCTCCCTTATCTTAGAACTAATATCAGACTCTGCAACTGGATCTAACGAGGCTGTAGGTTCATCTAAAATCAGGATTTGCGCTTTTTTAAAAAATGCCCTGCTTATTGCCAGTTTTTGCCACTGTCCTAATGACAACTCTGTTGCATTCGTCCATTCCATTTGCAACTTTGTATCAATCCCTGCTGGCAAACTATTTATATAATCATATATTCCACTTTTCTCTGCTGCATCAATAATTTCTTCTTCAATATCCATTCGTTCGACATCTCCAAGCCCTATATTCTGTTTAAAAGACAAAGGATACTTGATAAAATCCTGAAAGACTGCTGCAATATATTTATAATAACTCTCTATGTTCATATCTGCTATATCCTTATTATCAATATAAATATGTCCTTTATTTGGTAAATATAAACGTAATAACAATTTTAGAATGGTTGTTTTCCCAGAACCATTCAATCCGACAATTGCATATGTATTTCCACTTTCTATTTCCAGATTAACACCTTTCAAAATATAATCACTAGCTCCTGGATACTTAAACCATACATTAGAAAATATAATTCTTTCAAACTTTCCATTAAAGAAAAGTTCTCTTTTGGAACTTTTTTCTTCTTCCAGACTAATCAGTTCAAAAAAATTATTAACATATAATCCATCTTCATATATAGTCGTTATAACAGATAATATATTGGCTATTGCACTTTTAAAATTATCAATTGCACTAATGTATAATGTCAGATCACCAATGGAGATTTTCAATATAATAACTTTTATACATACCATTGCTTTGATAATGTAAACAACTATATTTTCTGCAAATTTGGCACCCATAGAGTTAAAGGAAAATTTTTTTCGTATTTTTTTATCTTCATGTATATATCTTTTGTACAATTTATCTATGTACTCAATAAAAAAATCTGTAACACCATAAATTTTTATTTCTTTAACATTTTCATGCTTTGTCAATAGTGCCTTTATATATTCGATAAATCTAATATTTTCAAATCTTTCATTGTATATTGCAAATTGCTTAATTGCAATTTTCATACTAATTAATAGCATTGGTATACTTGTAACTAAGCATATAATCATAGTTGGAGGATTGAATCTAACCAAAATAATGGCTGTAGATATAAAAACGCTAATTCCTTTGATTAGTAATCCTGTAGAATAAAGCAAATTCATTGTCCTTCCAACAGATTCTTCACTTGCCTTTTTTATTTTGTCATGCATTGATGCCTCTGCATAATGAGTCATGCTTATTTCTTTTGTTTTTTCAAGGATTGCTTTCGTTATATACTTATTTGTACAACTTGCTAAAATATTCTTAAAATATTGATTTGCCTCATCCATTATATTCTGAAAAAATTCTAAAAACATAAATCCAATTAACCAATACAATGCTAATTTTGTTGAACCTGTTTCAAATGCTTTCTGAATAGTATTAATGATGTTTTTCCAAATTATCATATTCAGTGACAAAGTTAATCCAGAAAAAATATTAACTATTAACATACCTATAAAATAAAATCTCGAACTTTTCCACAAAAGTTTGAAAACATTAATAAAGACATCTACCATATTTTTAATATTTTTTATCATATAAATCTCCATTCCGCTACTTAACCTTTAATACTTGCATTATTGTTCAATAATTTTATATAAGAAAAAACTCTCATCATTATTTATCAATTTGCTAACCATATCTGCTATTTTACTTATTTCTAAATCTTCAAATCCTTGTTGCATGATATTGATCAATTCTCTACTTCCAATTATTTCACCATCAAAAATCAAACTATTAATGCATTGTCTCATTTCATGAACCGTATTAATACCATATCCGCCACTTAACATGTTAAAATATGACATTTTATATTCCGATATGAAACTTATAATATAATTCTCATCTACTATGAAAACTATATTTTCCAAAAATTTTTTTACTTCTGAAAAATTTCTTAATAACATTTTTTTTGCATCTATGTATATAAATTCTTCTAAATTTGAAAGAACTATTTTTCCCACCTCAATATTTTCTTCTCCATAAACATCATAAATCACTTTTTTTATTAACGACAGAAAGATGCCATCATACAATAATTCTCTTTTGTCTTTATTGCTGCATCTTTTTAGGTAATATATTTTAACTATTTTTTTGTTTCCTAACTTTTTCCATTCAAAATCTCGAATACAATATTTCTGCCTACAAATTAACTCTCTTGGTCTGCTTTGTTTGCAATTTTGAGGAACATATTCTTCAACAAATTCTCTATTTCCCATGAAAATTATATCTATATTACCGGAAATATAATATTTTTTATAAAACTTTACAAGTTCACTATATTGACATTCCTTAATTACATTAATATCTCCAATAGCAAGATGCTTTGAATATTCTGTTCCTTCTAATAAATACCTGTATTCATTATTACTTTCATCCATTATTATTTTATAGTATTCTTCAATGACATCTGGTTTAATTTTTTTCATAATTTCATCTGTAATGTATATACCAGAAATAATTTCATTTACTCGCTCCATACACTCCGGAAGGTATGATTTATCTGTGCAAAATAAATAATATGTATAAAAATAATCCGTATAGCCCAAACATTTTATTTTTCCATTATAAAAATACTTATCAAAACTAATATTCATGTGTTCCAATAAGTGACTGAATCCTCTTTGATCTTCTTTTTCCCTCATAGAGCCACACTTAATAACTAATGCTATGCTGACTTGATTCTTAAGCATTTCCAGATTATAGATATAAAATCTGCTATCATTCTTTATTATAAATTCTTCTATTTCTTTCATTGGATTCACCATTAATAAATACCGATTGTTCTATTTTTATATATAAAGGAAATGCCATCCTACTGAAATCAGCAAGATGGCACCCCTCATGTGCGGTTACTTCTTTTTAGCAAGCTCCTCATTGGCGTTGTGGTTAACAGTACCGCCAGCACAGTACGGATTACAGATAGAAGGTCCCTGATCATGCGAATTGGCGATCTCAACTGTACCTGAGCATACACAACCTCCACGAGCCACATTCCCATCGTAGTTCGCACCTGTTTCCGCCTGTCTTCCCATAGGATTAACTAATTTCATATTCTCACCTCCTTCAGCACACATTTACTAAGTAAATGCTTGTTATTTATTTAAACACAGATGTGTTTAAACCTTTAAATAATCGGAATATCTTTTATTTTCTCAATTACTTCCGGCTTTTCCTCCAAAAGTTGATAATATGCCATTAATTCTCCCTTTGCATGTTCTCTATGATAATCGCAAGCATTATTTTTTACAGAGATATCTAATCCATTTTCGCAATAGCATGTAGCATAACATATACCGCAAAGATTTACCGCCCAACAGTTACTGCATTTATCAATAGACTGTTCATCATACTCCTGCAAATAAAACTTTTTTACTCTATCAATATCTATCCCTGTAAATACATTTCCAATGCTTGGCGAATTTCCAACTTTTTCACAGACAAGGAAATTTCCATCTACCTGAACATATATTCTTCGATTTCCGGGAATGCAACATCCATTTCTCCATAACCTTGTCTGCGGAATATCCGTCAGCGTCCTATTATGTATTTTTACTAAATTAGATGTGTGAAGCCCTTCTGCATATCCTTTTTGATCGCTGCCACTTAATACATTGTCCAATGCCCATGATTTTATTGAATCCAGTTCCCTTGTCTGATATCTATCAGTTATGTCTTTTTTATCTAAAAAGTCAACGGCAATATCCTCATCCCGTAATGTTCCGCCTTCAACATAATCACATTTTTTATCCAGTTCTTTTGGCAACCAATCTAAATCGTCAAAAAACTTTTGGATCATGTCCAATTTTTCTTTAGAATAAGGCGGGCAAACAACCGTGTTTATAATAATCCTTTCTTTTGCAGCTTCACCCATTTCTTCCACTAAATACCGCAAGCCTCTGATTGCTTGTTCAAATGAACCTGTCCCATCTACTTTGACTCTGTATGAATCATGAATAACCTTTGGACCATCCAAGCTGCATAAAACACTACACCCATCAACAGAAGCTATATATTTAGCAATTTCTCTTGTCATTAATGTGAGGTTTGTAGAAAATGAAAATGATAATTCTCTATCGCCCATAATGGAACGGCTATATTCTATACACTTTTTCATTAATTCAAACTTCACTAATGGTTCACCGCCATAAAAAGTAACAGCTACTTTCTCTCCACTATGGGAACAAGTATAATCTATTGCCCTTTTCGCCGTATCCCATTCCATATCCCTAGTTTCAAAATTTCTGTACGCCGGGTTGTATTCATGATAAACACAATATTTACATCTCAAATTGCACTTTTCGGTTAATTCTAAAATCACCTGCTGCAAATTCTGCCCCACAAGGTTTTTAAGTCTTTCATCTGATACTTGCACAAATTCCTTATATTTTGGAGCCTGCAAAATATGCTCTTTTTCAGAAAGTTCCAATATGCCCTCATATACCTCAAAGACACTCTTTCCTAAATCATCCAGATCCGTCTCAGATGCGAGCTTATTATATTTGAAAAGATAAGACAGAACTTTATATTCATCTTCATCACATTCAAACACTTTTCCTGTGCCTGTATCAAAGAAATATTTTCGACTTTCTGTTTCAAATGTAGTACCCAACCGACCGTAATTTTCATCTGGAACTAATTTATGAAATTTACTGATAATGTCATTATTTCTATCCATTTACTTTACCTCATCCCTTTCTGAACTTGATGAGATTATTATATACAAGATTTGACAACATTTTCGATGCTCGTAATTATTCCGAAGGTATATGTCATTTTTCCCTTTACTTATTAATCCAAATTCCACATCGAATTATAACAATGACTTCAACCCCTTATAAATATTTCCATCTACTGCGTTGTCGTCAATCGCCGTAGCCACCGCATCGCCTCATTCTGCCGCCTTGCAGAGTAAAAATCCATTCTGCGTCATTTGGCCGAAAGTAAATGTGTCAGTATACTAGTTATAATTTTTTGTGGAATTTAGGTTATTAAAGGATTCATACAATAATATTCCTACTATATTTAATTACTTAAAACAAATAAAAACAGCTTGAACCCATCCAAATCTAGCTGGTTCATACTGTTTTTGTTTAATTCTTATTCCTTGAATGTACCTTTCTTTAATATCAAAATATAGTCTGCCTGCTTAAAGACGTGTTGTCAACATTGCACCGCAATTCACAGTAATGTAATTGGAAAGCCCGCTATGTGGATAAGTGCAGGAGAAATGGCAGACCGCCGCATATGAGGCGTTTTTCCCATAGCGGCGGTTGGTCTTTGAAGGCTTTTTCCCTTATTGCTTCTTATTCTATTCAACTCAAGGCTTATTTCTCTTTATCATATACCCAAATACTTTTAATCTGATTTTCAATCTCGCTGAAAGTCCATCTCCTGCCACTCCTTGCCGCACAGTTAGGATCATTTACCATAAATCCCTCGTTATCATATCCATATATGACAATATAGTGACCAGATGTTGTGAAATCCCCTTTTCCCATAGCACATATAATGATTCCGCCATTATCAAGCACTGCTCTCATATTATTTACAGTGGAGCTTACGGATGAGACTTTAATGCCATACAGCTTTGGCACATCCTCCATCAAACCCCATGATGTGCCGGTTCCTTCCACATAATATCCATTTTCCATACTGTATGCAGCGATTTTGTCGGGAGTATGCGTTTCATCCCCGGTCAGATAGAATAATACCATAGACAGACACGTTGGTCCGCAACCTGCCAGTCCGATACAGCTATCCCCATAGGATTCATACCCCCAGCGCCTGTCCCATTGGAGAAACAGTGGAAATTCCTGCTCTTTTTCAGATGCAGTAATTCCCCCTGTCATTCCATTCCGATCAGGATACCCGGAGACAAAATCTGCCATTTCCGGATTATTTGCCAATGCCGCAAGCAGCTCCTTCGGATACTGGGAATGATTTTGATAAATCCCTTCTATCAAGGAACTTACCTGCCCCAACTCACCTAGCCGCTGCAGGACTTCCGCTTCCGTGCGTTCTGTAGGCTTGCCAACTTCCCATGCGTCAAGACTGTCAACATAATCTACATCATTCAATTTATCTGGTGGCTGCGCATCTGCGTTGGTCTGTACCATCCCATATTGCTGTATCTCCAGCCGCTCCAATTCCATCTGCATTTCTTCCAGACGGGCATAGATATTTCTAATACAAAACACAATTACAACCAAAACCGCCACTCTGACTAATAGTGATATCCACCTTATCTGCTGTTTTTTTCTTCTGCTCTCCATCTGCTGCCTGTTCATCCTGTCATTTCTGCCACCTGATACCATCCATGTTCCTCACAATCGTATCTATTTTTCTCCGCTATCTGTGTTGTCTGCGATTTTCCCTTTCTTTAACCGCAGGACAACATCCGCCTGCTCTGCCAGTTCCCTGCTGTGGGTAACTACAACCACACATTTCTTCTGTTCATGAGCCAACTTCTGAAAAATAGCTATAATCTCGTTTGCAGTATCCTCGTCCAGATTTCCCGTTGGTTCATCAGCTAACAGAATGGGCGCTTTGCTCGCCAATGCCCTTGCAATGGCTACCCTCTGCTGCTGCCCACCGGATAACTGCATCACATTTCTTTTCCTCTGTGCTTCATCAATGCCCATCTGTGCCAGCAATTCTTCCGCATCAGCTTTCCCTCCAAGCCTTACATTTTCAACGGGTGTCAAATAGTCAATCAGATTATAGTTTTGAAAAACCAGAGAAATATTATCCCTTCTATGTGCGTTTAATCCTTTATGCAAAATATCCTCTCCCGCAACAAAGATAGTTCCATCAATCGGTACATCCAATCCCGCCAGTAAAGATAACAGTGTCGTTTTTCCCGAACCACTGGAACCTAAAATAGCATACATGACTCCTTTCTTAAATTCATAGGAAATATGATCCAGAATCGTCTTATCCATCTGTGATTTATAATAATATGAAACATTCTTTAACTCTAACATACAGCCTCCTTTAGCTCATCTTACTTAAAATTTCTTTTGGTTTCTGTGCCACCACAAACATGCAGGACGATAAAACCGCAACCAAAATTACTCCCAGTATGGAACTTGCAGATAGCAGTATTATTTTTCCTGTCACTTCGGTTTCAACTCCCACAACCTCTGTTTCATACTCTATCGCTCCTGCACTTCCCGTCATGCCTTCTTCTGCTTTCTTCTGTTCTTCCTGCTGCTGCACCTGATAACCTACCAAATAATCTGCAATACTTTTTGACAGGGCAGGCGCACATATAGTTGCCAACATAAAAGAAATGCACCCTATCAAGATTCCTTCCACTATCATCTGAGCTATAATTGCACCCTTACTTTTTCCGATTGCCAAAAATACGCCAATTTCATGTACCCTGCCTTTCAGCCAAAAAAGAAATACAAGAAAAATAATGACTGCGCCTGAAACAGCGACTAAAATAAGTATCATGGTACTCATTTCATCCAGATCACCAAAATTTTCCGCCATCGTATCGCTCATCCCGGTATTATCAATAAAATCATAGCGTTTCCAGTCAATGTCAGCCTTTTTGATCTGCTCCTTTACCGTTTCATACTCATCCACATTTTCTACCCAGAATGTCGCATACTGATATAATGGATCTCCCTCACATCCATCCGGTTTCTCAGGAAAACGCAGATCTGTCATGATGATATTCTCGCTTCTATAACTGTCCCCATACATGATTGGAGTCATTTTATGAACCGTATCATAAATTCCGACTATCTGGGCGCTATAAACTTTAGATGTCTCACGCTCCTTACAGTTATTAAATTCCAGTTTATCCCCAACCGTCAACCCGTTTAATTCCGCCAGCTCCCTTGATATGACGCATACATCTTTATCGTTCGATGTAATCATACGTCCCTCGTTTACTTCTATGTTCCCGTTCTGCACGTCAAAATCCAGCCGCATTTCCATATTCCCCCGCAGTGACACGCCCAACAGGTCTGAATTCTGGTCTACATCCGGATCTTCAATCCGCATAAAATTCACAGGATTGACAACGATGTTTGCTGTGGTAATATTATATTCCGCAATCCCTTCCTGCCCTGCAAGCGTTTCAATATCCTCCATCTGAAGGGTTTCAAAAGAGTTGTCATGCCATATCATCCAGTCCCCAGATTCAAGCTGCTCTATGTGCGATCCATCCACGCTTCCATTCTGCCCTCCCAATTTTTCTATTGCCGCAGCCGTCCTGTCACGCCTGTTTGCTTCATTTTCTTCCATCCGAAAAGATGCTCCAAGCGCCTGTTTCCCTTCTGTCTGCGTCTGTACATTTGCTGATTTGCACGCCCATCCGGCATAAATCAGACAGGATGTTACAAACACAATACTGAAAAGCAGGATTGTCTTTGCCCGCTTTCTGACCAGACAGCGTATGCTTAACCCTAAGATGCCCATATTATCCCTCCATTTCTGATAAAATTTCCTTAACAGGTTTTTTTACACATGGGAAAATAGCAATTCCCGTCAGTATCACGACGCCGACCAACCCGATACATAAGACCAGCAGCATCCAGCCTAATGATAATTCCGGTGTCATACTGTTCCCCTGCATGATAGCCAGACCGTTACTGATTTGTGGCAATAAGAGTTTTGTTACAATTATTGCGCTGGCAAATGCAACAAAATAAATAAACATTCCTTCCAGTATCATCTGCAATAAAATATTCATTTTTGATATGCCAAGACTGATAAAAACGGCAATCTCCGTTTTTCGGTTCCGCATCCACATTGCAAGCAAAAGACCAGTTACGATACTGCCTGCAGCTACAGTTAAAATAAAGATTAAAAACGTGATTCTCCCTGTCTGTCCAATCATCATCTTCAGCTTTTGGTAGGTGTTGTCCGTCATCCCAATAGCCACCCCGTCCCAATACATTTTTTCCAACATTTCCTTGGTATCTGTTAGCCGCACCGGATCATTCACATATACTGCCGCCTTTACAAAACTGTTTACATCGGACAGACTGTTTACAAAATCTGCCGTTCCATAAATCTGGTTTTCAATACGGTTCACTACCTGCACATTTTCTGTCTGGCTGCGTTCTGTTCCGGACAGGAACAATCCGGCAACAACCGATTCCCGTTTCTTTCCATCCACCGCTTCAAATACGATTTTATCACCCGTCTGAATTCCGTTATGCTCTGCCAAAAACTGGTTGATTACAATATCTTCGCTTTCCTGCGGATAGCGCCCATCCGTAAGCCGATATACTTTATCCGCAAACGGACTGTCATTTTCCAGTTTGTCGTACCCATGAACAGTAAACACAGTTTCAGAACCTTCACTGCCCGAAAACGGGATACAGGTTGTGGAAATAACCTGTATCTCCGATATGCGGTTGATCCAGTTTACATCGGGGATATTTTCTATTGTCTGCATATCCTTTTCCCCAAAAGGGCAGTTTACATCCATGCTTTCCAATGTGATTTTACTTTCTGCATTTTTTCGGAGTTCTCTTTCCAGTTCCAGAGTCAATTTCCGTATTCCCAATGCACCTAAAACCATGCAGTTAATAACAAGAAACAGTAACAGCAATAAGACAGATTTCATCTTTTTTCTCCGAATATAGCAGAGCGCTCTTGTCAAACAATCCATCTTAACCTCCTACTGCCATCTTGTGATTACAACCTTATCAGCAATCCAATTTTTATCATCCTGACAAGTGCCGAATATATTGACATCTGTTTCTTTCTTGACACTATTTTTGTCAGTGTCCTCTCTCGAAATTTCTGTCTGCGATCCCATACTGAAATATATAACCTGAAAAACAACATCCTCCGCATAAGTTATATGAATGTTAGTTTCTTCCGATTCATATCCCGGAGCTGCAATACCTCCCTCCATTGAACCATCCTCATTTATGATCAGCGTCCGAGGCGTTATGGTGCATCCCGTATCTGAAAAGTCAACAACCCTCCCACTTAAATTAGCCCCATCATAGAATACTCCTTCCTCTTTGCTATCATCTGACATTTCACTGCTGCTTTCTGTACTGTTATTACCAGTATCTTCATAATTGCCCGCTATACCATTGCTGTTGTTTTCTTCACTATCATCTTTTGCTCCACTCGTTTCAACGTTGTCATTACTGCCACCATCTTTAATCGTATGTACATCTGGTGTATTTGATTGATCGTTTTCCTTTCCCGAACATCCCACCATACTTATGCACAATACCATGCATAAACATAAAACTCCTGCTGTTTTTAACATCTTTTTTTTCATCTTCTATACCTCTTTTCTTTTATTTGGCTTTTTTTCGCCTGTTTAAAGAATAGCATCCAACTATCCTAAAAATCTTCTATTTCACCATCGAATATTAAGACTTTTTTAGAAGATTTTTAGGATTTTTTTTGCTATACTTAGTACATATATCAAATAGATTGGAGATCAATATGAAAATTTTATTATTAGAAGATGACAAATACCTTTGCGATAATATGAAACAACAGCTTACAAAAGAAGGATACATTGTTGATGCCTGCAATGACGGAGAAGAAGGTCTCTTACTTGCATTAGATAGAAACAACGGTTATGATCTAGCTGTTATTGACCGTATGCTCCCGGTTATAGACGGTCTGGCTATTATAAAAGCAATGCGAAATAAAAAAATGCAAATTCCCATCATCATAATAACCGGGATGTCAGAATTGCAGGATAAAATTGAAGGCTTAGACAACGGTGCCGATGATTATCTTACAAAGCCTTTCCATATCAGTGAATTATCTGCACGAATCAGAGCATTAACCCGCAGACCAGCTATTCTTGCCGAACAAAGCTGCATTTCTTACCATGATCTTTCCCTTGACATTTCAAAAAGGCAGCTTGTATGTAAAAACAATCATTTGGTACTGACACCGACAGAATTTCATTTAATGGATATCTTTCTTGAAAAACCAGAGATTTTGCTTACAAGAGAACAGCTTGTACAAAAAGTTTGGGAGACAGATGCATCCGTGGAATCCAAAAATTTAGATAATTATATCTATTTTTTACGCAAAAGAATCCGCACCGTCGAGAGTGAATGTGTCTTGTCCTCTGTTTATGGTTCTGGATTTATATTGGAGGTAAAACATGATACAAAGGCTTAAACGGAATCTTTATTTTTTACTTATCGGTTCACTCATGTTCATCTTTTCTATCGTATTTTGTCTGATGATTCATGAGAACATAAAGGCTAAGAGGAAATCAGAGTTGGCTTATTTTAATAGAATGGCAACTACCCTTGTACTTCAATTAGAACATGAATCTGATTATCAAACATGTTTAAACCTTTATGAAGAACAAAGGGATATGTATTTTCAGATTTTATCGAATACAGGACATTCTCTCTACCAAAGTGAATATTTAAAAAACAATACTGATATTATTGATACTTTTCTGACCACATTACTTGACACAGAAGGAGATTTTACCTTTAGTTCTTCTAGTTTGAGGGACTATTATTATAGCAGGCAAAGCGGTGTTTATACAATCAAAGCGATAAATGGAAAAAATTATTATTGTGTAAACTGCCTGATTATTACAGACCGTGACAACATATATACTGTTGCAGCAATTAAAGAGTGTTCCAACTTTGTTACTATAATAAAACCAGAACTTGGATATTATTTTTGTATATGGTGTGGCGTCTTTGCTTGCGTTTTTTGCCTTTCCAAAATACTTATTGAAAAAGCTGTAAAACCCACCGAACAAGCCATGCAAAGTCAGAAAGACTTTATTGCTGCTGTTTCGCATGAATGTAAAGCTCCATTGGCAGCAATTCTTTCCTCTGCTGAAATGATTGAATCTGTACCGAATATTCCAGATACCATTAAAAATCATATACAAATGATTGATTCAGAGGTATCACGAATGTCCCGGCTTATTGGGGATCTGCTCCTGCTCTCATCTATTGATGCCGGAAACTGGTCTTTTCACATGGAAGAAATCAATATTGATACATTATTGATAAACCTATATACAAAATTTGAACAGATTTGTAGAAAAAAGAATATACTGTTACAACTTAATATACCGGATGAGTGCTTTCCACCACTTTATTCTGATGCAGACCGATTAAACCAGATTATCAGTATCTTTCTTGATAACGCTGTTTCATATTCTCCGTCTGAATCCGAAATTTCATTAAACGCATCAGTAGAAAGAAATGAATTGGTAATTACAATTATTGATCATGGGATTGGCATCAGCAACAAGGATAAGCCTTTTATATTTAACCGTTTCTATCAATGTGACAAGTCCCGTACCCAAAGAGAACATTTTGGACTCGGACTTAGTATTGCAAATGAATTAGTCAATAAACTAGAGGGGAAAATTCAGCTATTTGATACTGCTGGAGGGGGCTGTACGTTTAAAATTTCTCTACCACTTACAAAATAACTCTTGTTGACGAAAATTAGAGCGGCTGCTACATCTATACATTCATTGTAATTTCTATTACTCCATATGTAACATTGCCTGAATATAACAGCACTCATATTAACTTTACCAGACACACATATAGGGAAACTGTCTTTTCAAACAGTTTCCCTTATTATGTATAGATGATATACTTTATCGTGGCACATAGAATGTAACATCATCGGTTTTACTGTTATATACATAATATACAGCATCCTTTGGTACATTTGAATGATGCGAATACTTAATTGTCGATCCATCAATCAGCGTTACAATGGCAACATGGCTCTTCGTGTTATAATACATAATACTCCCCTCTGTTGCTGCACTACTAGAGGGAACCGATCTAAAATATCCTTTTCCCGTAAGATATGGAACAACACCGCCATTGTTGTAATATCCTGTACGAATCCAATTTGTGGAACCCTGATACCAATTCCCAGCTCTATCCTGTGGAATCCCGCCTGCATTGATACATTTGGATACAAAATTTGCACAATCACTTCCATTGTTATTTGCTGCGCTGTATTCTGGTATATCTTTAGCATGAGCCACTGCATAAGCCACTGCTCTCGATGCATCATATAAACTGTTGCTCGATTCGGCTGCCGCACTGATCAACACCTCATTAATATAATTTCTACCATCCTCATTATCTCCAATTTCAGTGTACTGTTCATCCTCCAAAACTTCAGACAAAATAACTTCTTCATCTGTTATATCCATTCTGTGATACATATCAAATCTGAAATCACTTTCTGAATCCAATACCATCATGGTCGGAACATATACACGATATAAGAAGCCTGTTAATACTGGCAGATTATAATAGGGCATAATCTTTTGTAGATACGCATCATACTCCTGCTGAGCAATTTCCTTTTCTTCTGCGCCTGCAATCTCATCTAACGCTGCTTTCATTCCCATCATATATGGGCTGTCCTCTGGATTCCGGATCAATGTCATGTCCACCAAGACATCTACATCCACATATAATGCATCACCCTTTTCTGTTTGGTTATGAACTGTTATGTCATAATTATCAAATGCATACACTCCTTCATAATTTTCCTCAATGTTTTCTACAACCGCTTTGCAGATAGCATCAACCTGTTCCTCACCAAGAAAACTGGTTTCATTTGTTACAGCAACCTCCTGTGCAGCATTGACTGGCATACCCGGCATCATCAAGGATAATATAACCGCACCTACTACAGCAAACGACATTACTTTTCTTTTTACTTTTGCTAATTGCATTTCTTTTCCTCCTTTTTTTGATATATTAGCAACTTTGGAGTGTTGACCACTCCTCCAATAAAAATATAATATTTATTCATACTTTTTAAACTAAATGTTGAAAAAACGACTCTGTATGTCATTTTTCCTATCTATTTTCCAATTTCTTTAAACTCGTTTACATTTATGAAGCATACAGTGATGACAAAACTTTTTCAAAAAAATACTGCCATATATGTAATCTTTATCACATATATGGCAGTATTTTCTTTCTTATGCAACTTTCTTATTTGGAAAACTTTTTCATTCCTGTCGGCTGCTTGGGCTGATGCAGACAGTACATACATCTGCTGTCGGCTGCTGCTTTCACAGAATTACGTGCTACTTTCTCCAAAATTGTAGCTGTAATATTTTTCTTTCCATTGCCTGACATATAATACACCTCCAATTTCATTTTTTCAATAAAAGTATACCTTATTCTACAGCTTATTCCGTTTAAATGTTGAAATTCCGATACAGCTTGTAATTTTTCCCTTAGAAAGTGTCCATACCGATATTATATCTATATTTTTACTCATATATGCGTATTTGTCTATTCACTCATGTTGTTGGAATATTTCTACTTCATGTGTAAAAATAATAATAGAAAGGAAGTTGTACATATGGTAAACAATCGTATTCGTGAACTACGCAAGAGCCAGAACATGTCACAAGAAGCCCTTGCGGAAGTAATTCACACTACTCAACAGGCAGTAAGCAGAATGGAAAATCACGCTTATGATATTCCTTCTGAATCGCTCATTAAAATGGCAGGCTTCTTTGAGGTTACTACCGACTACATACTTGGAATTTCTGATGTAAAACGTGATTACAACGGACAGTACCGCATGAATCAGGAAATGGATAGGTGCTACGATATTGTCCGCCGCTATCAGAAATTATCCGAAATTAACCAAAAGACACTCCGCTGCATACTTGAGCGCTTAGAGCAGGCGCAAAAGGAAAGCGAGGACGCATCTGCAAAGGAAGTGGATAAAAATGCTGAGGATAGCAATATGTGATGATGATTCAAAATTTACCGGGGAAATTGAAGCTCTGGTATTTCAGGAAAGCCAGAAGTTGGGTATCCGTGTAGAAACCGAAGTATTTTCTGACGGTAAAACCCTTTTAAAAAGCATTCAGGACGGCGAGCATTATCAACTTATATTCATTGACATCGAAATGAAGCAGGTAGACGGAATAACGGCTGCAAGGCACATCCGTGAGATAGACCGGACGGTACTGCTGATTTATGTATCAGGTTATGACAAATATTTAAAGGAACTGTTTGAAGTGGAACCGTTCCGCTTTCTATCAAAACCTTTAAATCCTGTCCAGTTCGCCCGCTATTTTAAGGAATCCTGTAAGCGCATCAATGAGACGGAAGTATTCTATCAATTTACATTCAACAAGGAAATACGGAAAGTGTCTGTAAGAGACATCGTTTATTTTGAAAGCAACAACAGAATCGTCTATATCCACCTGAAAGACGGCACTGATGAACACTTTTATGGAAAGCTCAATAATGTAGAAAAGGAACTGGCAGCAAGCAGGCAATATTTTCTGCGCATACACCAGTCCTTTTTGGTAAATTACGACTATGTTAAGAAGATGAACTTTTTCAATATTACTATCAGCTACATGGGGAAGGAAATGGAATTGAAAATCAGCGAGGATCGGCAAAAGGAAGTGCGCCAGCAGCTTTGTAAAATTGCAGGTGGAAAGGCGGTCATAGAAGAATGACTGAATATTTAACGATAATATCCGAACTGTTCCTGTCTCTGCTCCATCTCCTTATCATACGGAAATATATGAATGTATTTTGGGGACCAGAAATCAGGAATTTGAAGGGTTACATAGAGTGGGGCTTATATTATGTTTTTCTGCTCGTAGGCAATATCAATTCCGTGTTCCCACCCCATCTGTTATTGGTTGGGAACGTACTGCTGATATTTATGATCAGCTCGGCTACTCGTAAGAGAAGCCTTAAGCAGCGCTGCATATTTTCTTTATTGATATGCACAGTATGGATGTTAGTGGAAGTCATTGTCATGATGATACTAACATTTGTCGGTTTTGATTCCAGAACGCTTCAGGATGCCGGAAGTTTCATATCTAAAATATGTATGCTGCTGTTATCCGTCATCATAAGCCACTGCATCAAGGATAAGCACTATTCCGAAATTCCCCTGCTTTACTTTTTGAGCATTTTACTGATACCAGTCAGCAGCATTTATGTGATGCACCATATATTTCTTATTGCGGCTACCCATAGTGAGTATATGATATTCTCCGCCACAGCGAGTTTCCTGCTGCTTGTTGTAAACTATATTATCTTTGAGGTCTACGACTGGATCAGCCGAAACGCTGAACTGCGTGAACAAAACCGACTGTATGCGCAGCAACTGGAGCTTTGTAGCCAGCAGGCAGAAGAACGTGAAAGCCTCTATCTTGAAATCCGCAGAATCCGGCATGATTTGAAAAATCATCTTTCTGGGCTTCTTGGAATGGTTCAGACAGGGCAGATCAGTGATGCAGAGGAATACATACTGCGAATGTTAGATATTGGCGCCGGAAGTCTCCCGGAGGAAGTTTCCCGCAGCGGTAATATCGTTATAGATTCCTTAATCAATAATGCATATGCCGCAGCGCAAAAAGATAACATACAGTTTGATGTCAATGTTCTTGTACCCGCATCCCTTCCATTTGAAAGCGGGCATTTAGCTATAATTTTAGGAAACCTACTGGAAAATGCTCTGGAAGCCTGCCGGGATATTACAGACGGAAAAGGTTTTATATGCCTTGATATTTCTTATGCCAAAGACATTTTTCAGCTATGCATAAAAAACAACTATCAGGCAAAGCGGAAAAAAGATAATATCGGTCACTATCTAACCACCAAAAACGACAACATATATCACGGTCTTGGGCTTTCATCCATAAACCATGCTGTTGTAAATTATCATGGGCAAATGGATATAACGGACAATGACAATCTATTTCAGGTCATTGTGGTCATGTATGGTTCACATTCGGAGAAAGCCGGATAACAAATGATTGATTTCATATTTTTTAAGGAGCTGTCATGGAACATTTAGCAAAAAGATTAGCAGATTATATATGTGAAAAAGAAATTATTACCGAGGAAATGACGGAGATCTACAAGTACGGTTTCCAGTGCTTTTTAGAACTGTCTGTGAGTACCATATGCAGCATTATAATAGCCCTGTTTCTTGGTATGCTGCCTGAGTGCCTTTTCTTTTTCCTGCTTTTTATCCCCATGCGCTCCTACGGCGGCGGCTTGCACATGAAAACATATTTTGCCTGTTTTATAGGCTCCTGCCTGATACTCACAACTTCGCTGATGGCAGTAAAATATTTAACAGTTCCCATTCCGATCTCTTTTACACTGTATCTGTTTACTGCCATACTGATCCTGTTCATCGGTCCGGTTGACCATCCAAATCGGGAAGTAGATGCACAAGAAAACAGCACATTCATTAAGAGAACCTATTTTACGATGTTTATCAGCTTTTTATTGGCTCTATTTTTCATTTTTATGCAAAACACAAGATATATGCTACTTCAAACAATCGTATTTGTCTTTATCTCTGCTACTTCCCTCATCGGACGTCTGATATACAGACAGGCTTAGCTTTCTCTTTGCAATATAGCCTGTATTTTATCCTGCCAGCTTAGAATCTCCCGGTTATACTGCTCCCGCAGGCTGTCCGGCACTTCATCATCAAGCCTGCAAATATCATCATAATCTTTTCTTGGGAGCAGTTCTCTGTTTTCATAAAACCACTGCCAACGCCAGTTCCGAAGCAGACTTTCCGCCATAACCTCCGGCGAAGAAAATATTTCATCAACTATCATTGATAGGTTCTGCCCTTCCTCTTTGCCCAATAAACCGACCAGGGACACATAACCCACCTGATAGATATACGCAATATGGTAATCCTTTGATTTTTCGAGGACATCCGAAAAAATACTTATCAGTCCTTTATATTTATCCATCATACACTCTCCTTCGTCCAATGCAGGAAAACGTGCAAACCACATTTCCCGCAAATATGAATTTTAAAAACTTATTGAATTTATAGAAACAGTCTAACCACTGTGAAAACCTATATGCACATTTTTTGCACTCACATTTATAATAGCAAAAATATATTTCGGCAACATTATCTTCGCAGAAAAAGGCTTTATATTGCAGAAAAAGGTAAAAACTACAAGCTTTCTTCCACCTTTCGCACCCATTCCCTTACTTTTTCAATAAGTTCCTGTTTCCTTTCAAAATGCAGATAATGTCCACCCTCCAGTCGCAACACCTCACTCATATCCGTTTCTGTAATGACCTCCCTATGCAATGTTTCCCATGTTTCTAGTAGCTCGCAGTTTTCCCCTGAAACAAACTGTAATACCGGAACTGTTTCAGGGAATTTCATATCTCTTACAGACTCCAGACTACCTTCCATATGCTTTATTTCATTCATAATATCTTTGCTGTATGCGTAATCCATAGACAAAATGCGGAATACTTCCAGCTCCTTATCTGAATATGGATAAACAGTATCGGCATAAATAGCATTTTCGGGATGCCCGATAGAACGCAGTCTGGTAATGCCTAAAACATTTACTGCTTTCTGGAAATACGCTGATAATTTATTCAATGCTGCCATGCTGATCGGGAGCGGCTCTTCATCGGATTGTTTGGGAACAGACGGATCAATCCCTATAAAGCCCTTTACTTCCTGCGGATAGGCATTTGCCCAGTACAGGGAATACAGCCCGGAAAGCGAGTGAGGCATTAAATAATACTGATCACAGCCTAACCTTTGGGTACACTCATGCAGTTCTTCCACCACAACACTAATCTCACGTTCTGTTCCAACCCTGTCGGAAAGCCCATATCCAAACGGCTCTATGGTTATAACCCTGAAATCCTTTGACAATTCTTCCGCCAGCGGTAGAAATTCCAAAACAGGCGAGGACGATCCCCAACCGGGCAGCAATATGATTGTTGTTTCGTTGTCCTCTCCCTTTATATCCACCACCATATTATGCCCATTCACTTCAACAACCGTTCCATATGCAGCTTGTATTTTGGACTGCTCTGCCTGCTTGCAGATAAAATTCCAAATCATCAGTGCTGCAGCAGCTCCCAATAAAATCAAACCTGCCCATTTCATAATCTTCAATATCTTTTTTCTCATGTTCCTTTCCCCTTTCTTTTTCACAATATTTTTTGGTGTACAGTCAATCTCTGAAAATACCATTTTCTTGATCCTGTCATTGTTGGTTGTATTCCTGACTTCCCCGTTTTCTTCAATCAACTCCGAAGCATTATCAAGCATATCACTAATCCTAATCTGCATTGCTTCCATATCCCTCTTTAATCAGAAATTTTTTAAGCACCTCTCTTCCACGCCGCAGTCTGGTTTTTACCGTCTGGGGATTCATCTGAAGCTCCTGCGCAATCTCATTTACTTTTTTGTACTGGTAGTAATACGCCACAAAAATCTTCCAGTCTAACGGCTTCAACTGTTCTAAAATTCTTGCTATGATCCTCTGCTGTTCTCTTTGGACTATTAGCTGTTCCACGCTGTTATCAATTATCAGAATATCATCCATTAACTGTAAATTCTGCACTTTGGTATTTCTCAGCCAGTCCTTCGCCTTGTTCCTTGCGATAACTGCTATGTATGCCTTAATGCTGCTGTATTCTTCATAATTGATCCTTTCAACTGTATTCCACAGTGAGATAAACGTGTCTGCGACCACCTCCTCCACATCTTCTCTTGTTCCTTTTGAGCTTAATAGGTTTCTGACAATGGCAGTGATATAAGCGCTATACAAATCAATTATTTCTTCAAATGCTTTTTCATCCCTGTTCCGTAACCTCTTTAGTATGCTCTTTTCGTCCATTCCTCCAAATCCTATCTGCTCAAATTTTTTATCAATACGGCATCTGCAAGAATTTGGTTTCACTTTTTAGTAAAAACTGGAAATATTTTAACTGCTCTTATAAATCTGCATACTACAATGTTCTTTACCAAAAAAAGGCGCATAGAATCCCCTATACACCTTTTTCGTCTTTCTTGTATATGCTATAAGAGCTTGTCCAATCCTAGAGACATTTCCTCAAGCATATGTACTAAATATTCCTGCTGATTTACACTCTTACTGTTTAAGATATTTAGAATACGTTCTGTTATGGGAATTTCATTGAGATTTTCATATAAGAGATATGAAAGAGGGACAGCCAATGCATCTGCAATTCTCATGAAGTTTTCTAACGACATTGTTCTGCTCCCATGTTCGATCCGTTTGATAGAATCAACTGAAAGCTCCGCTTTCTCTGCCAGTTCAAATTGGGTTAAATTCTGCTTTTTCCGGTATAATTTCACGTTATCGGCAATAATATATTTTATATCCTTCATTTTCTAATTCTCCATTCTTTCTATTTTGTTGAAATGAAGAATCAGACGGAGGTCCTCTTTTCGACAGTCGAATGTATATATCCTGATGTATCAGCATTTTTCGACAGTAGCAAAAAAAAGAGTACACCGCACCGACCTGCCATGTCGATTTGTGTACTCGTAAGCTGCCGTATTTACTTTTCAGGAGTATATTGTACTGTATCAGACAGCGCATATATCCCTTAAAGAACAATCTATGTAAAAATCTAATCATCAAAAATTAAGAAAAAAATACACCCAACAACGTTTATTTGTTATCAGGTGTACACTAATAATCTTGTTGTTAATTGCATAGTATCATTCATTTGCACAACAAGATTAAGCCTGTTCAGGCTTTGTATTAGCTTGAAAAAATTATGCCGCACAGTAGTCTATATCATATCAAATATTTGCAGTCATAACATTAGCTTTGCAGAAAATGAACTGTTTTTGCAGAAAACGGAATAGGGCTTTTCCAGACATTGCTAACAATATCTAAAAAAGCCCTAAAATATCTTTCATTTTCCAATTTTATTTTTCCAAGCATTTTCCTATCTCTTCAACAATATCCTTTAAATAATTAAATCTCCTCTCAATTACAACATCATTTGAAAATTTAATAGAAAATTCTTCTTCTATTTTCACCAACAAAAAATACGCCTCTGCCGGAAGTAATGCAATTTTTTCTCCAAATATACTTTCTGAAAAAGGATCTTCACATTGTGTCAAATCCCGGAATAGGTATTTTCTAAATATTTCAAACACTTTTTCCTCAATATCTCCTTGCATCTTCCCACTCCTTATACCAGTTCTGCTTCACTATATTCTTGCAGCTTATTAAGAACCAGCTCTGCAATCTTTTCTCCATCGGTTCCGTTCATTATATTAAAAATTGGTACGCTGCTATCCTTACAAGAATCAATTAACGTAGTTACCTCATTATGAGTTATTTTATAATATTGTAGAACCCTACTCTGTTCTGACTCGTTAATATCAACCTGAAAAGTCGATATATTAAATGCATCCACATCTACACCATACTTGTGACGAATTCCTGTTGACAAATTTTCAAAATATTCGGCATTGTAATTATCATATAAGCAGCTCATTATTAATATATCTGGTCTTATAGCCTGCATAACTTCAAACATTGTTATTCCAAAATGCCCCGGAAATTTTTCGTTATATGGCATTATCCCTCCTGGGACACCAACAATTATTATGTCTGACTGTTCCTTCTTTTCTATATCCCTTATATATTTATTAAACCGATATATCTTTTCTGTTTCATTTAGATCAGAATACATAAAATCAGGAAAAGAATGTATGCCAAAAAGTCCCCCATATTGTTTTGAACCTACATGACTTACTTTATAACCTTGCTTACTAAAATATTGATTTACTTCTAATTGTATCTTAAATTTATGGGTAAGCTCATTCAAACCTGCAATTACAGCAATAGGCGTATTTATTTGCAACAGCTTCCATCTATGCTTAATGGTTGGCTGTTTATCAATTAAATAAGTTATCTGCTCTGGCTTGTTAGAACACAGTTCTTTTACCTTGTCACTAACTTCTGTTGCAAAAATAATTTCTTTATTATGACTAATAGCATCCTCTACATAGATCAACACTGCCTGCTCTATTTCCTCATTAGTGCAATCAGCAACTATCATGACACCTTGAAAATCCTGTCCATAGTCTATGGTTTCCAGAATATTAACTCCTATATTCTTTCCACCATCTACTATTCCCGCATCTTTCCCATTTACTCCCCAACCAGACGGCGCTAAGACATCTATTACTTCGTAATCTATAAGCATATCCCTATATCTTAAAATTTCACAGCAATTATAATTATATGGAAAAAGCAATACTTTTTTCATCAGTCTGTTTCCTCCAATTCTTCAAAATCCATTTTCAATTCTTTCAATATGCAATATTCCCTAAAATTTGTTTCTACAGCACTCCTAATTGAATCACATCGAGACAGCCTCTTCTCTACTGATAATTTATCCCTGTCTTCCGCATAAACCGCACACGAAGTACAAAATCGAAATGCCCAACATTTTTTACACACATTCTCTGAGATCTTGCCAACATTTAACAAAGTTTTTGCCTTATCTATATCTATTCCCTGTTCTACATCGCCAATAATCATCATCTTTGAATCTTCGTTAGTTCTTTCACATGGATAGAAGTTTCCATCAGCATTAACGAATAGCCTTTGCAGCCCTGGAACACAGGGACCACCTGGATGACCTATTTTATATCCAGATTCATCTCCTTTTAACATATCTGCAATATTATTTTTAATTCCACCCAAATAACCATTCACCAATGGAGAAACATCTTCTTCAATATCTCTATAATAATTGAAAATCACTTTAAATTGCTCATAAGAACGATTCATATAATATTCTGGTGCTTTTACTATTTCTTCTTTATAATTAACATCATTTTTTTGTGAAGCATTTACTTCTATACCCTTTACTCTTTCATCTCTCATAAAAAATTCATTGGAATCTCTATATCCATCTACAGGGTCCATAACCATATTAAAATGAACCCTCTGTAAGAAATCAGGAAAATCTTTTCTCAACCAACCGATATTTTCTATAACCTTGTCGAAAGTTCCCTTTCCTGATTCTGCATAAACTCTGTTTTTGTCCTGTATCTTTTTGGAACCATCCAAACTTATTGTTAAATAGAACTGATTATCAATAAAAAACTGAACAATATCCTTATTAAGAATCGTAGCATTTGTTGTCAAATTGTATTCAACTGGCTTTCCTAATGAGCATCCGTTAATATATGAAACACATTTGCGAATTAATTCCATCTCTAAAGTTGGCTCACCGCCATAAAATCCAAATCTTAATTTCGGCATTTGTGAACTATGTAAAATATAATAGTCAATTGCTTTTTTTGCCGTTTCAAAGGACATTCTCTTATTGTTATGCTTTCGGTTAATATAACTTCCAGAGTATACACAATATTTACAGCGTAAATTACAATTCTGTGTTACTTGTAGTGTAAGCATATGTACACTATTCCCTAACGCACTCTCTATATTCCTTGTCATGGGATGTTCTATCATTTCAATATACTGTGAACTCAAATAACCTTCATTCTGCAATTCCTTAATAATTTCATTATTCCCTCTATACTCACACTGCTCCGCTGCGCTTAATTCTTTAATTTCATTATAAGTATCTCTATTTACTTTTAATATGACATTCTTCGGAACATCATACACATAATATTTTCCACAAGTCCTAAACAAATGGCAGTTTAATTTCTTAATTGTACTTTCCATTATTCCTCCCATATGTTACAAGGGACTGCTTGTTCAACAGTCCCTCGTACACTCCACTTCCTGACATACAAACTAGCCGATCAGCATTAATGTTCCATCATTCTGGCTTTTTGTTCCATTATAGAGCATGGAATCAACGGAAGCAGCCGCACATGCTTTGCATACACAAAATGCACCTCCACATGCATACGCCTGAACAGTATTATTGTTGCCTGTTCTCTTCTTTCCTAATTTCTTCATTTATTTCACCTCCTACTCTACATATTTATGTCATTGAAAAACAACATATCAAATTAAACAGTTATATCCATCTGCACTCCTTTTTCTTCTGTGATTTTTCTAACATGTCCATCAAGCCCAATATCTAAAAGTTCTTCTTTCAGATCAGCTCTCATGGCTTTGCCATTTTTCCTCTTTTCCAGCAACTTTTCTGCTGTTTCTGCCTTGATTATTCGCTTTTCTTTCAATTTCTCTTCTTCTTTTCTTTTCGCCCGCTTCTCTTCTAACTGCTTTTGTACCTTTTCTTTATACACAGTACCGGGATTTTCATACGTATCCTTACTCCTGCCAACCATCCAATACGACACTTTTCCATTTTTGTCAATGACAACACCTGCACCAAGAATCTCATCATTATTTTCCTGTGCAAATTTTTCTATCCGTTCTGCATTTCCACTCATATCTGAAACTACTTTTTCATATTTCTCTGCTGTCTGCGGATCTGTTGCCATCCTCTCCACAACACTAGCTGAAATAGCCACATTATTATAACCACGGCTACCTAACATATAGGCATCTGACTGTTTTTCACTGTTAAAATCTGCTACCGTAATATTTACATCCGAGTATTTCTGTTTCAAATCACTCAGATAACTTTGAGCAGTCTCACTCAATCCACTACTTCCTTTTGCATTGTAGCTGGTTCTATTCGCTGCATATGTATTTGTATAGTCGGTTACTCCTGCTATTGCCATAGTATCATCCTCCCTTATTTAAATTTCAGACTTTTCTTTAATGATAACAGACTTTTAAACAAATACAATTACCCTTGCAGAAAATGAATTGTTTTTGCAGAAAACGGCACAAAAAAAATCTTTACAGACAGACTTGCTTCTGAAAAGATTTTCTTATACTTATTCTGCTTTTTCCAACATAACATTTAGTTCATCACTTTTCCCTATCAAATCATCATATCTCCCTAAAGCTGTAACCACTCCCTCCTTCAGTACAACGATCTGATCCACTTTGCTCAATATTTCTTTCTTATGTGTTATCACTATCACTGTTTTGTCTTTTAGCCGAGTATCAAGCAGTCCGTTTATTTGCTGTTCTGAATAAGCATCTGTGTTTGAAGTAGCTTCATCAAATAAAATAATCGGCTTGTCATGCACCAATGCCCTTGCAAGGGCTATTTTCTGCTTTTGCCCGCCGGAGAGCATTGCCCCATTCTGCCCTACCACATGATCTAAGGAAACCTCGTTTATAAAATCTTCAAGTCCACTGTCCTTGCAGGCAGCTTCTATCACTGTATCATCTATTTGTTTATACAGACAGATGTTATTCTTTATTGTGTCATTGAATAAGTAGATTTGTTGGCTCACAACAGATACCATATTTCGGTATTCTGGCAATGGCAGCTCTGAAATATTTTCTGCTCCCAACAGTATTTCACCGCTTGTCGGCTCATACATTCTCGTAAGAAGATTGATGATTGTTGTCTTTCCCGAACCATTGCGCCCGATTATAGCTGTCTTGCTGCATTTTGCAAATAATATATCAATATTCTTTAAAATGCACTTATCCCTTTCATACGCAAAAGAAACCTTCTGCAATCTCAAATCATTTGGACATAGATCCGTTTTCTTTCCATTATCCGTTTCTTCCTCCAATTCCATAAACGCATAATATCTTTTTGTTGACGGAATAATCCCTGATAACAGGTATCCTATATTTAGGATTGCAGAAATCGGTCCGGTAACGTAAGCACTATATGTAATGAAAGCGAACACACTGCCTACTGAAAGTTTCATATCAAACACTAAATTTGCGCCCAGTATGTATAATAATGTGGAAAGAAACTGTACCATGATACTATCTGTTATCGTATTCCACTGCCCTAACATATTCATCTGCTTTTGTTTCTCTATAATATTGTTCTGATTAAACTCAAACTCCTCATGCTTTTTATCCAAGATATTAAACAGCTTGACTTCCCGTACCCCTCCAACGGTATCTCCAAACCATTTAGCGTACTCCTGATTCCTTTTTATGAACTCGTCCATAATCTGTTTTTGCTTTTTTGCAAAGTATTTCATTACCACACACTTAATAGGTATAAACAGAAGAACCAGTACCGTCATTCTGAAATCTATTATGAATAAACCTATTATGCCGCCTGTCATGCTAAACGTCTGCGTAATTACGAAAAAAACACTGCTGTCAGCAATAGATGTCATCTGGTTAATATCCATGTTGATATTATTCAAAGTCTCCGCATAATTTGTGTTATTGAAATAGTTTACCCGCAGCTTCATAAGATGTGAAAAAGACTGTTCCGAAAGAAAATATTGTATCTTTGCTGAAATATCTACACGTTTCTTTTCCTTAACTATATCTATGAGGGAATTTATAGTGTAGATTACCATAGACGCCAAGACCAGCTCTATCAATAATTTCTTATTTCCACCAATAAAGCCATCGTCCATGATCCGCCTGCTGATCAGCGGAACACATAGATTTAACCCGGTAGAAACAAGCAGACAGCCGACAATTACAACTATTGTTTTTTTGTATCTGCCTAGTAACAGAAGTAATCTTTTTACAGCCTCTTTGTTATCCATCTTCTTCCTCCGTCAGTTTCGCTTCTATAATATGATATATTTCCTCAACATCTTTTCTGTCAATCAGTCCAGATATTTTTTTCTCAATCTTTTCTCCTTCAAAAGAGAACTGAATAATATTTATATTTCCCTCATTGCAAAGACTGATCTGCACATCACAATCAGGATATACTTTCAAATATTTATCTTGTTCTTCCACTGGAACGCACCATATGACCAAATCACTCTGTTTATAAAAAGTCTGGCTCTCTATAAAATTTTTCCAAGCATCAATATCTGATACCGGCTCCGGCATATATTCTAATGCATATAATACACTCTCCGGCTCCATTCCTATTGTATATGCGTTATAACCGCCATTGGCAAATGCCCTCTTTAGTTCTGTGAGTACATAGAACTTATCTATAACATCTTCCACTGCCAGTATCACTACCGGAACTTCAAGACCATTTCCCTGATAATAATTATGCTCAATTTGCCGTTGCCTTGTTTCCCTGCTCCAAATGAATCCTTGAACATCTATATTATGAATGTCCTCATTTCCAAGATATATTAAGTTCTTATTTCTTATATCCAAATTTCCTAATTCTGCCATAGAATAGGCTATTACCGTATCTGCTTTCCCCTGTATTTCATCATACGCCCCTGTAACTGTTTCAAAATAATACTCTGCCCTGCTCATAGTTCCTCTGCCCGATATATACGCCCTGTAAATCCAATCCGGCTCATAACCCTCCACTGTCATTTCAATATGGCTTTGCTCTTTTGCATATCTCTTTAATTTTACTATATCAAGAGTTTTGTCATTGTTTAGTTTATTTGCAATCAAAGCACATATATATGGCGCAGCATAACTATTACTTAATGATGTTATTGTTTCTATGTCACATATCTTAACAATATGTTCAGATGGAACAACCGAATCAATTCCCATCTGCATATAATCCTTAAAATAATTTAAAGGGCTATCTGTTGTTGCTATACCAATTACATTTGTTAAACTAGCCGGATATGTCACAAAACCCGAATTAGCAGTTGCCGCCACAATAATCAAACCATTATTCACATACTTATTAACCAAATTTCTTAACTTTTCATACTCATTAAAGTTTGTAGTTCCAAAACTTAAATTAACAATCGTTATATTGTTCTGATAACACCATTCAAATGCAGGTTCTATTTTTTCAATCCTTCCATTACCGTCTTTATCTAAAATTCTTAAACTATTCAACGTACAGTGAGGATTGTATTTTTTAACAATTAATGCACATAAAGTCCCATGTTGAAATTCTGTAATTTGAATTTCAACATAATCCTCCTTGCAATTATTGTCATCATCTACAAAAATCTTAGACTGTATTTTATCTATTCCAACAATTTTCCCACTTATTCCATTATCAATTATTGCTATTTGTTCATCATTCAATTGTTTCACCAATTTATCCTTTTATTTACATCACTTGAAAATCTGCGTATTCAGATAATGTTTCTATCACATGTTCAGCAAGTTTTTCATACATAGCTCTGCTATAAACATCATCTGGGTAGCTGGCTCTATACCTATCAACCTCTTCATCGTCAAAAGAAAGATATTTGATCGTCCCTTCTGTTTGCAACGAAAGTGAATCGTATGAATGATTCGATATTATAATAGCGTCAATATCTGCCTGATAACGGTATTTACACAATTTCTTTAATTCTTCAAAATATTCATTAGTATAAATATTGTTATGTATGCAGAACAATAACATATCACTTTTAATTGCATTAAAAACTTCAAAAGCGAAAACCCCAAAAAACTCGGAGTGTTTTTCAGATATGGGCATAATGCTTCCCGGTATTCCAATTAGAATTATATCGGGATTTTCTTCAATTTCCAACTCCTTTATATAATGATTAAATCCAATAATTTTTTCAGACTCATCAATTTGATTCCCATACATGAATGTTGGAAAAGAATGTAAACCCACTATTTCCATATTTTTTCTGGAAGAAACCACGCATACATTATAATCTAATTTATTCAAATATCGTTTTATAAACATTTGAACTTCCAGCTTATTACAACATTCTCCCATACCCGCAACAACTATTACTGGTGTATAAATCGACTTTAACTGTTTATTATCTGAAACTCGTAATTGAGTTTGTCTCCTAACATCTATCAATGCTACTTTTTCATTTGAACATATATCTTCTATACATGCATATGATTTTTCATCTATGTCCCTATTTAAAATAATCTTTTGTACAAATTTTGCAGATAATTTAACCACTTCCAAAATTTCATTTATATGTAAATTCGTTCTGATTGTGTCAATTAACAATAATGCATCAATTCGTTCCCAATTAACAGCATTTATATTTGTTTTTATTGGAATATTTTCTCCCACTTTCTTATTTTGTAATCCCCATCCAACTGGAGACAAAATCTCTCTTATTTCCATTGTCTCAATAAAATCGCCATACTTAATGACTGCCTCAAAGTCTTCATCATATGGATATACCAATGTTCTCATAATTTTCTTCCTTTCATTTATTCAAAATTGTATCCATTCTCTCTTAGTACACAATATTCCTTCATCATTTCATCTGCCGTAAAACGCATAGATGCGCACCTCTCTAATCGCTTCTTTGCAACTAATTTATCTCCGTCACTCATATCTGATGCACATCCATCACAATAACCCATTGCCCAACATGAACTGCACTGTGTTTTAGTATATTGAGCAATGTTTAATAGTTCTTTAACTTTATCAAGATAAAAACCATCTTCCAAACTACCTATTTTATATGCATAATTCGTTTCACTAACTCTTTCACATGGGAATAATTCTCCATCTACAGTAACAAATAGGCGATTGACACCTGGAATACATGGTCCACTTGGATACGTTTTTCCATTTGAAATGAAAGGCTTTTTCAAATGTTCATGCACGCTTTGTTTTAACTTATTAATATGTGCTGACAACAATTTTGAAACATCTTCTTGCTCCAATCTTCCAATACAAAACAAAAACATTTTAAACAACTCGTATTTGTAGTTTATAACAAATTCTTCTTGTATGTCTTTATACTCTTTCGCATCACGTTCACTGACCGTTGTAAATGTCACGTCTGCTTTCTTCATAAAATCTGAAGAAAAGAAGTCATTACTTATTTTAAAATTATTTTCTTCGTCAAATACAGCATTGAAGCTAATTGTATCTACATAATCTGGATATAATTGCTGGAATTTGTTCAAATTATCTAAAACCTTTGCAAATGTACCTTTTGTATGATCGGCAAAAACACGATTTTTATTATGTATTTCTTCTGGCCCATCTAAACTAATTGTTAAATTAATTTTATGTACCTGTAAAAAATCCATCATCTCATTTGTTAATAATGTTGCATTAGTAGTCATATTGAGATTTAATTGTTTACCACTAAATTTCATTTCACAATATTCCACAATATTCCTTATGAGCTCAAATTCTAATAAAGGTTCTCCCCCATAGAAACTTATTGAAGCAATATCAATATTTTTGCTATGATTGTAGTAAAAATCCACCGCTTGTTTTGCTGTTTCAAAATTCATGCGTTTATTTGTATGAACACGATTAACATAGCTACCCGAATAAACACAATATTTACACCTCAGATTACAATTTTGTGTAACCTGCAATATTAAAAGAGATAAATTGTTTTGTATATAGCTTTCCACTTTATCTGTTAAAGGATGCTCAATCTGGAAGTTTCTATCTATTGGTTGCAAAAAACCACGTTCCTTCAATTTGCTAATTCTTATATCTCCATTTGGAATCTCTTGCTCATTTTTCAATATATTATAGGTGGATTCATTTATTCTAATTATAGAATTTATATTAACATCATACAAATAACATGAGTTTAATGTTCTAAATGTATGAATAAAAAAATCATTTTTTTGCATTACATTATCCTTCCTCCAAAATTATATTTTTTAAAAATACAGCGATAGGCTATCCTATCGCTGTATCCTGTCAATTCACTGTCTTTCAAAAAAATTACATAGAAGACCATGTTGACATCTGCATTCCACTAGATACGACCTTTGCCAAATTCTGGACCTGCGTGGTATATGCGTCTGTAGTGCCACATGAGCAACCAATACCGCAAACAGACATGCAGTTGCAAGCAAAGGACATTACTGTACCATTACTTACTGAATTTTTCTTTCCTAATGTTTTTTTCATTGTCATATCCTCCTTTCATGAATATTTTATAAACAAAATTATTATGTAAACAATAATTTGATTATAATCTTTAAGATTTTTTAATTGTTTCACCTGACAACACTTCAACATTTTTTTCATAAGCAGAAGCTGCTGTTGTCATCAAAGGCAGAACAGCAATATTATCACTGCCAGTATTAGATTTATGTAACAAATTTGACATTCTCTGTCGGCTTGCATATACCTGACTTATATATTCAGCTTCTGCTTGTTTGCGTCTTGCTAATTGCTCCTTTTGACTTTTTTCAATTTGCTCTTCAAGCAATTCCTTTATCTTTTTATGGCGTTTCTCCCACCAAGTTTCCCCGTCACTTACATTTTCTAAACTGCTCCCCCCCGCTGGACCTGCATAACCATAACATTCTTCCGGCGATGCTCCAATAACATCATAACCAACATAGTTTGAACATCCGGTTATACCTTGAACCGAACATGCTGAACGTACCCGATTCAAAACATATTCCTCATACTCTGGATCAATTTTCATTCTTTCAAAAGCTTCTTCTTTAATTATAATTGCTCCCGATGAGTATGTAGAACGAGCCCATCCGCTAACGGGCATTTGGGATATTTCATTCATAACCCATTGCTTATACTCATCCAACGTCATTTCACCTTTGGATTTTCCACCAACTGAACTATTTGAAACTTTAGCTAAATTCGGTGGATAATTAATTGTCATGTCCCCAGGAAACTTCATAGCACTTGATTCTGTAACGCCACTATTTTCAATTGTTCCCACAATTTTATCTGAAAAAGATTCCGATACTTTTTCATTATTCTTATTTTGTATAGAACTTGTATAGGAGTTCCTATATGGATTTACTCCTATATTTCCAACATTTGCACCAAGCATAATTATTCTCCTCCTAGCTTTTTGTTAATTCCTTCTACTAATTCTGTATAGTCGTCAAACTGCGTACTCAATATTTCATCCTTTGAAAAAATAATTCCAAACTCTTTTTCCACTTCTATAAATAATTCTAAAAGATTAGCAGCAGAAAAACCTATTTCACTTGACAGAAATCTATGCTCTCTCATCATTTCAACTTTATCTGCACTACAGCCGAACTTTTCAGTAAAAACTCTATCCAACTTATCTTCTATACTTTTATTTGATACTGTCACACCGTATATCTCCTTTCTACGATTCCTCTGTCAGTCAGAACCACATCGTTTTCCTAAAAGGTCCAAACGAACAACATACATATAGTTAAACAAAGTCTAATTATGTTGAATAACAATCAAGACATACCTGTGACAAAATAAAGTGACAAGTTTAATTAAGCTAGGCTGCGCACTAATTTCTTAATGCGACAGCCAACTTTATACACACTAGACTTCGCAACCAGTATTTAGTTTTCCCTTTTCTTCGGTCTTTTCGGCTGGTGATAAATCGCTGAACACTCCGCCGTCCTGCCAAGAACTGTTTTTTCCACTTCATTCCGGGCAATTCTCTCCACTACCTTCAATACCTTGTTTGTAATCTTTTCTGTTTTCTTCATCTTACCTTTACCTCCTGTTTCAATAATTTTGCTACGCACATCAGAAGCGAACACAATATGATAGCGATTGACATATAACTTACATAGAGCTGGTTCATCCCCAAGATGTCCAATAAAATTATTACTGCTGCCTCCATCAATACAAGTAATCTGGCTGACTTTTTGTTTTCCTGCAATTCGTCCTTGTCCATATCAATGTTAGGGTGATTTACGGTTCCTATAATCTCAATGATAAGCACCGCAAAAAACAGTGTTACACACATAATATAAGACTTTTCCGATAAGATTGCAGCCACCTGAATAATTCCAATATAAGTTATGATTGTCGCAAGATAGCACTGCCAGAATTTATCTGCATGATAACCCCCGGTTCGTTTTCTCAATGAAAGAAAAAATACCAGAAAAATAATCGTTGCTATGAATTGATTAAAAAGCATACCGATTATCAGCATGGTTCCAACCGCAATAATATGTTCTGCCAAAGTTATCAAAACATATTCATAATAATCTCTGCTGGATTTTTCAATTATTTTTCGTTCCTCCATTTGAGTTACTAACTGCATTACTATCTTTTCTACCATAGCTATATGTCCCTCCTTTTATTCAGTATAAAGAAAAAACGAAATAAAACAATATCCTTTGCAGAAAGTGGACACTTTACAGCAGAAAACGGCACAAAAAAGCATCCCATATGCTCTATCCGACATATAAGATGCTTGTTATCAGGCAGGAATAATTATTGAAAAATAAAACTCATAATTATCATCCTTTATGATATATGATCCGCCATACTTCTCAATGACTTCAATAATATTTTTGATTCCTACTCCATGTTCCTCTGCCTGTACCAATTTTGTAGATTTTATTTCCCCATTCTCATATACAATCGGATTACTGAATGTATTTTTAACTCCGATCTTTATCATTCCATCTTCATTAACAAATTTCAACTTCAATATTCTTTTTCCGTCATCACATTTTTTACACGCTTCTATCGCATTATCAAGCAGATTAGATAATATTGTAACAATATCTTCGTCTTTCATCCACACACCAGACAAATCGTTTACACGCAGCACAACAACAATCCCGTTTGTATCTGCTTCCTGATACTTTGTATTTAAAATTGCGTTCACTATTATGTTATTCGTATCAATAGCATCCAGTTCCTTATCAAGTCTCCCATGCACCGCTTTTACATATTCTTCCAGTTTTGAATACTGCTCTCGATTCAATAGCTGTTCAATGCAATCAATTTGATTTTTATACTCATGTGTTTTCTTTTTCTGTTTGTCAAAATTTTCTGATATTGACCGATACATTTCTGTCTGGCTTTTGACCTGGAGTTGGAAAATTCTATGCTCATATAACTTTGTTTCCCTCTCCGCAATATCGTTGATTAAATAGAATACCACAATATTCATTCCAATCATTCCAAAAGCACCTACAAACACCAGCATGATCTGGTCAGTTGTTTCAACATTTTTAAAGAATGAAAGCATTGAAGTTATGATAACTATCGTAAATATAGGAAAAACCAACAATTTTAACCAATCCGTGTCACATAATACCTCGATTGACTTTTTTCCAATTTTTCTTCTTATAATGATAACGCCTAAAAATAATATTGCTCTTCCAAGTAGAATTACAAGAACATTCTCTAAATTATACTGTTTTCCTGTCAGCTCATTGCCTGAACATATTTCCTTGTTAATAGAGTATGCGAGATAATCCGTTGACAACAGCATCGCCTGATACAACAGCCCCAGTGCAAACGACTTTCCTATACTTATCTTCACATGCCATAACATAACCCCGGCATATATTGATGCCACCACTATTTGTTTTAAAATCATTACATTTGAAAATGTCCTTGCCATTATAAATACACTGATTTCAAGGACAAATAGCTGAACTATGTTGATCCAGCCCTTATTCCTCACTTTTCCAAATATTTCACAGAAGATTTTGCTACATAACACTTCAAAAAATAATATTAAAATTTCCACCACTAAATCAGACATTTAAACTTCTCCCTGATATAATATAAACTGCTCCTTTACATATGTATACCTTACTTTTGGTATAGATAATTCAACCCCGTTTGTCAATACAACTTTATATCTTTTGACATTCTCTATGTATTTTTGATTTACAAGGTAGCTTTGATGTATCCTTATAAAACCATTTTCTGCCAGTTCTTCCTCTAACGTATTCAATGTTCCATATGTGGTATATACCATCATATCATCTTCCATAATATGAAACTCCAATTTATGCAGATTGCTCTCAATATACAACAATCTTTCTAATGATATTTTCTTTGTCCCCTCCTTAAACTCAAACTCTTTTTTTGCAACTGAATAATTCAGTTTATCCATAATGGCATCCATACACTCATTCACTGTACTCTGAAAGTTAGCATTGCCTTTTAATAAATACCGGACGGCATCTAACCGATAGCCTTCTAAAGAATAATTCACATATGCTGTCACAAATACAATAAGTATATCCCTGCTTACCTTCCTAATCTTTTCAGCCGTCCTGATCCCATCAATCTTGTCCATGTTAATATCTAAAAAAACGACAGTATAACGCACCACCTCTATCCCCAAGTTTACCAATGCTTCACCAGAGCCATATGCATCTATTTTAAAGACCAGCCCTTTTTCCATCATATAACTGGAAATCAGTCTTTCTAATTCTTCTGTAAATAAACTCTCATCATCACATATAGCAATTCTGAACATCCATTTTTCCCTCCCCTCTCAATAATCTAATGGTAGCCTGTCTCTGAAGTATCGTACTTCCTTTAGCTTGTATTTCGACATATCGTGCCGAAATCTTTAATCCTCCACCTATATTCATAGTAAAGAAATACGACATGCCAAAAACAGTATGAATTAGCCCTTTCATTTTATTTCCCTTTAACGCATTAGTCAATTAAATTACAGAAAATGACCTGTTTATGCAGATTTTGACACTAATAAATAAGTGATTATAGATATCTTTACTTACTTATTAGCATGAAATAATCATAATTTTATTTTCCGAACCCATATTAGTCCTTTTCAGGTTTGTATTTTTCGGAAAAAGTGTTATACTAGGATTGTTTCTATTTGAATCCCCAAAATAAAGGAGCAATGATATTAGATATGAACATACAAGACCTAAATATTTCTGCTGCTGCCAAAGCTGCCCTGAAAAGCGTAGGTTTGACAAAGGTTTCAGAACTGGAAGGGCAAAACTATATCACTCTGATAGACAAGTTCCCCAAGAATTTTAATTTAGAACCCATAATCAACGAATTAAACGCATTAGGTCATCTGTTACCGCCAAGCGACGAAATATCAGTTTATGATGTCTCTATGTCAAAGCGGTTACAAAATGCCCTTATACAAAATGGCGTTATGTATCTTTCGCAGCTTTCTTCCTATCCCAAAGAAAGAATCCTGCATTTTAGAAATTTAGGAGAAAAAACAGCAATAGAGCTGGAACAGATCTGTAGGGCGTATCATATTGAAATACGGTCAATGTTATCCATCAAAGAGTATTTTGATAAATACCAGTTCCCCCAAAAAATCTACCCCCTGCTGTTCCAGTACAATATATCCTGCATGGACGACTTTAAACATAAAACAGCTAAGGACTTATACCATATATGTCAGGAAGATTACAGCCTTACCATGCGAATTTACTTTATTTTAAGAGAGAATGGAATTGCATTTAATAACTGGGAGGACAAATTTATCTTTGAGATCCTGCCTGAAAAAAAAGCCGCTATGCTCTGGAAAAAACATAAAGTCAGCCTGCTTTCACAAATCCCTGCATGTGATGAGCAGAAATTAAGACAGCAGATTTCATCTTCAAATTCATTTTCAGTAGCAATAAAGAATTTGTTATCAATTGGATAGATATGTAAAATAGTTGAATGACAGGTCACACCGATCTGTCATTCTTATTTCAGCAATTCATCATATGTTGTTTTTAATACATTTCGGATTGCCCTAAGCTGTGATGCCTGTATATGCTGTATGCCTCTCTCTATTTTGACTAATGCTTCTCTGGTGACAGATACATTTTGTAATTGCATCAGCGCCACCATTTCTGTCTGCCGGATACCTTTCTCTTTCCTAAGCCGCCTAATATTCTGCCCAATAAATATTTCATCCTGCTTTATTTTCTGCTCCATATTATCACCATACCCATGAACCCGTTTTAGTCCTATTTGTAAATATTGCATTCAATGCTTTTACTGATAAGGGACTGATTTCAGTCCATAATCTGTAATTTTAATTGCACAAAACGGATATTCATAGCAGAAAATGACCTTCTGTTGCAGAAAACGGCATATATATAATCTCAAAGATATGCTATACTTAAACAAAAAGTATTTAAGGAGGTTTGCATATGCGTATAGGACTGACAAATATGACTATCTCAAAGCTCTTTCCTCAGAAAACAGCTTTTTCCCAACCCAAAATAAACTCAACATCCGTGAACAATAATGGACACAGAAATACATTGGCAGATTTCTTATCAGGACATCGCAAAAATTCTTATGGTGTTGAGGGAATGTGTGCTACTAATAATCCAAATGCCAAAAAAATCATTAAAGTATCTGATGAAATGAAGCAGAAGATTTTTAACAGCGTAAAGGATTCATTTTACAAATACTACGGAATGTCTGGTGATAATGAAGCAGAATGGGAGACTTTAGCTCGTGCAAAAAACGAATACTATAAAACGTTAAAAACAAGTGATCGTGTATCTGCCGCCTATACATTGGGACAATTGGAAAAGAATTTTTCTAAAAAAATTTCTAATGCTATTAAAGAAAAAGTACCCGGTTGGACTGTAGGAAAACCCGTTTCACAAGATATTTTAGACGAAATATTTTCTGATGAGACATTGTTCAATTCAGAAATAAACGGTTCAAACACAAGAAAGAATCAATTTGACACATTTATTTAGCTGTTGAAAATCTTACAAAGCAGAAATTAACATTACAAAGGTGCTATACTTAAGTCAAGAAAGTATAGCACCTTCATTTTGCTCACCGCACACAACCACATTAAAAGTCTGTATTAATATGAATAATCCACCCTCATCCGAGCAGTTGCAGTAGAAACCTGACCTACGGACATGATAGAAATTTTCCATTTACCATAAGCCAAATGTCCATTCAGATCAGTAATTGTTATTTGTCCACTTCTTGACACATACCTTTCTGCATATGTACCATCAGGACATTCTACAAAAATATAAAATCCTGAACTGCCTGAGCTAACTGTCACATTGAGAGTAACTTTTGTTACAACTGCCTCTCTGGGAATAGATCCTGATGAAATAGTATATGCCGCTGACTCTGTACCTTCCCATGAGTTCATTTTTCCTGTCTGTCCAGTAAAATAACCTGTTGAATATGCTACAGCTTCATTTTCAATCACAGCCTCCTCAACTGCCACATTCTCTGTTGCTTTTACTTCGGCTGCTGAAACAGGCATTACAAGCATTACACAAAGTGCAAAACAGGTAATCAATGATAATAATTTCTTCATTTCCAAATACCTCCTTACAAAACATGATAATATATTCTTTTATGTGGCTGCAATACATGAACAACTATATAATACCAAAACATACAAAATCTTCAATTTCCTTTGCAGAATACGGTTCATTATTGCAGAAAACGGTAATTATATGCCCTCTGTTTATTGCATTGCTTCTACAAATCGGGATTATCTGCTTGAATCTCATATATTAATCATTTTCTGCTTAATATTGTCATTTTCTGCTTAATGTATTGCAAAATTACATTTATATCAAGTAAAATAAATCATAAAGGAGTGTTTTTTATGGATTTACAGATAAATGATTTGAAAATTTCTTACCATGCTAAAAATATACTTCATGAACTGGGATTCACTATGGTTTCCGATCTGGAAGGTCAAAACTATATATCTTTGATTCAGAAATTCCCCTTTAAACTTCATCATATTTATTCCATCATTCAGGAACTCAATGATGCTGGATATTTACTGCCCCCAGACAATGCAGTGTCAATTTACGATGTTTCTATGTCCAAAAGGCTTTTCCATATTCTTGAGAGAAATTATTTCCTCTACTTATCTCAATTAACTTTATGTTCCAAAGAAGAACTTGCAAGTTTGCGCAACCTCGGAGAGCAAACAATGATTGAGCTGGAAGAACTATGTCAGGCATATCATATAGAGCTGCACTCTGTACAAAGCATTAAAGAAAGTTTGGCTCAATATCACTTGCCTTTTACTTCTAGGCATTACGAAACTCTCTATAAGTACAATCTTGCTTCTATTGACGATTTCAACAAAATAACCACGCATGATTTACATATCATATGCCAGCAATATTACTACGACACCATGAAAGCATATTATATCTTAAAGGATAATGGAGTTGTCTTTCAAGAATGGGAAGATCAATATCTGTTTGAACTTTTATCAGGAAAAATTGCTCAGAAAATAAGCAGAAAATACCGGATTGATACTATTGCAGAACTACGATCCTGCTCTGAAGAATATATTGAGAGTATGCCTTCGGCAATATTGTCTAGTGTAAAAGCGATGTTAGTAGAATATCAAAAATAAGTATCTATTTATAGAGATAAAAAATCCCCTTGAACAATCACCATCTGATTCAAGGGGATTTTTCCGCTATTAGCCTTTCCAGTCATAACGGACACCGATTTGTTTATGAAATCAGTTTTTCCATTTCCTTCATATTCAATAATTCACTAAAGTTCAATTTCATATCCTGAAGGTTCTTTCTAAATTGACTTATAGGTTAAAACTAAAATAAGATAACCGCAGTTTTCTAGTTATATTCGCAATTAGTTTAACTTCTCTTGCCCTGTAATATCATAAAACTCATCGCTAAAAACTATTTTTGAATACTGAAAACTATTTTGTATTTTTTTTACATACTCAAAAGGGTTTTCCATTGGCAAAACCCCAATTGAGCGTATTGCTTCCAATGCTTCTATAACCTTTTTGCTAGAAGCATATTCAACTTCATCAGGAGAACTGGAAAAATCCATATATTGCTGTTTATCCCATTGAATAATTTGTTGTAATGTATTAGTTCCCTTTGTTGCAAGTACAAGACTTAAGAAGTCAGAGAAATTATTAGCTAATGGGTACACATAATAGTCACAAACAGTATCCGGATTTACAGCAAAAACCATTTCATCAAAACCTTTTATAAAAATATAATGTATTCCATTATCCCACCCGATTATAGTTGCTCCTATTGGAGTACAAAAATATTTAGAATTTTCTTCACGAGCCAATCCAATACACGAGGTATCTACTTTCAGTTTTTGAAATTTTTCGTACTCGTTGCTCAATGGAATCTTCCTTTCTTAATATCCAGCCCACCAACTTGTCACACTTGTATGTGTTGCTTTCGGCAGATGAATAAGATTACTATAGCTATTATTGCCGCCATAAGCTAATGGCTGAATATGATGAACATCATATAAAGAACGATTTAGGGTTACCCCTGTATTGTTCGTATATGTAGTATAATAAGTATCAGCTAGATTTGATGGACGTGTTGATGTAGCTCCTTTTGTATAGTTTGCTGGCGGTTTAGGCAAGTATTTTCCACTAGCACTATCACTAAATGAAAAAGTCCATGCATGACCTGTTCTATTCCAAAGTTGTGAATTAGTATTAGCAGATTGAACTTTACCGCCAGCATCATAATCCGTTAGTGTAAATTTGATACGATAGTAACCTGTTTTCGCAGTGCTTGTCCATGTATAATCAATTCCATACTCGGCATTTGTATTATAAGTATGATATACAGGACTTCCAACATTTGAAAATGTCGAACCTGTAGTGAAATTTCCCTGTAACTGTGCAGTCACTTTAATATTAGGTTTATTAATCGGAGATGTTGGGCAATCAGTATTAAACCACCATGTAAATGTTCCATTGCTGGTTCTTTTCAATCCTCCACGAAGCAAATAAATCTCGATTGATACATCTGCCGTAGATATACCATCTTGGCTTTCAGACTCTTCAAATTCAAATTCAATATCATCAAAAGCAAATGGTTCACCATTTTCGGCAACGGTTTCGCCAGTTTCGGCATTGTAGAAAAACGTATCGCTAGTGAAAATAGCTGTATCTTCGACAGCAGGAATACTACCATTATCATCGGTTTCGCTCGCAAATACAGATGTTCCCATGCTCATGACCATTATGAGCGATAAAGCTAAACATAAGATTTTTGTGAAATGTTTCTTAATCATAAAATACCTCTCTTTCAATTTTGTTATCAGTGATTATAATACACATACAAGAACAAGACCTGTACTTTTTTCACTATAATCTTCTGTGTTTTTATGTTTATGAATACACAGCCTAATTCAAACCATCGGATTCACCTCCTATTCAATAAAAATAACTTATGAAATTATCTGTATTTTAATATATTCTAATAATTTTCTTGAATAATTCAATATCCCTTGCAGAAAGCGACCTGTTTTTGCAGAAAACGGCATATGAATCTTTTTTAGCATATGATATGCTTAAAATATCATATATTGCTTTTTGAGAAAGGGGGAGATTATAATGCGCTACTAAAATTAATACCACATAACTGATTAGAATTAAATTAGGAGGATTAGAAATGAAAACAACAAAAAATTTTATTGCCCTTGCCTTATCCCTTGCGATGGTATGCTCTTTTTCAACCACCGCCTTTGCACAGGAAGCGAACATGCCTAATTACGATGAAGAAACAACAAAAATGTACGAGGAATTATACGCAGAAGATCAGGCAGTTATCGCTGAAATTGAACGCAATCTTCCTGCAATGTTGGAAGAAGGCAGAATCGCCGCTGAGAACGATGTCAAATCCGATCTGCCGGAAACAAGAAGTTCAGCATTAGGAACTTACGGAGATATTTTAGTAAGTCTTATGATTGACTCCGGAAGTGTTGGCTTTGCTGGACATGCTGCCATCGTTTCCTCAAACAGTGCAAAAACGATAGAATCGTATGCCAAGAATTGGAGTCCTATAGATAAAGATGGCGTTCAATATTACGATAACACATGGAATACCAAGTCAGGCGCACTTTTAGTTCGTCCTAACGGAGCTTCCTCCTCACAATATTCTACAGCCGCCGCTTTTGCCGCAAAACAGGTTGGAAAACCGTACAACTGGGTATTCACTAACAAAACCACCACTGAAAAGTTTTATTGCAGTCAGTTAGTATGGCAGGCTTGGTTAGATGCAGGAATCAACTGCGAAACAGGTTCAATTCCAAATGCTATCATTGCGCCTGCCGATCTGGTAAATTCATCGAATACTTACATTGTAAAAAAGGTTCAGTAATTTAATTCGCAAATTGCGAAGTGGATTCAATAATTTATTTTTATCAGCCAGTGCAATACTTCCAATTACACTGGCTGATTTTAAAGTGGAGATAATTTATGAAGAAAAGATTATTAACAATAGGCTGCATCCTAGTTATAGTTACTATATGTATTTTTTGCAACAAAATATTCAAAAAAAACAGTTTTTCTACTGAAAAAACTGCATATTATATCGTACATTCTGATATGTTAAATAAATCTGGCGGTTTAGTCGGAATTGATATAGATGGAAATATTACAAGTCAGGAATCATTAAAAATCCAAGATATTTCAAAAAGCGATTTAGTAGATAACACTTTCATTGCGGGGGGAAACAGGGCTAATAACCATCTACTAATAGATACGCAAGGAAATGTCACCGAATTTAATCTTTTGGATAATCCAAATTATTCTGGTGTCACGACTATTACTATTAATAATGAAAACATCGTTGCTGTGATGAATGGCAACATAACAGATAATACTTATCAAAATTTGTTTGTAATTCAAGATATACAAGGGAACATTTTAGAAAAAAAGATATTTGACATTTTTGCCTCGGATATTTTGTGCGAAAATAATACTGTTTACATTATCGGTTCATATCTCAATTTAGAAAAAGATCAATGGAGCGGTAAAATAATCAAATACAACTTAGCCGATTCAACAATTAAAGAAAATATAACATCACCTAATAGAGACTATAAGGAAGTTGTTCTCTATGATGGCAATTTATATTGTTCAGTTGCAGATATGAATGGATATATAAAAGAAATAGATATACTTGATATGGATTCATTAGAAAAATTGACCTCTATGAATTTTGATAAAAATATTAGCAGTATTTTTTCATTTAATAACTTTTTATATGGTGTGTTTGATAATATAATTTGCAAAATAGAATCCGATAGCACTATTGTCGAATTAAGCAGTTTACCACAAAATACTTATGTCAGCAGTTCTTTGATAAATGAAAACCATGTATACTTCTTTTCTCGAAATGAAGCTACAGAGAACAAGAATGGATATGTAAATCTAGGTTTTATTGTAGATTATGATATTTTAAATAATCAAATGAAAAGCACTCCTTTATCAATAGAAAATAAAAATTACGATAGCATTATCTTTTTTCCGGTTATAGAAAATCACAACTAATTAAAAATCTAAACAACACGAGCAAGTCAAAGTGAGAGTATTTTTCTATTGACTTGCTCATTTTATGGGATTGTGAATAAAATGTACTATCAAAACAAAAAATCCTCCTGAATCAAACCTAAGTTCAATTCAAGAGGACTTTTCCCTATCGGCTCTTTCCGTTCTTTACAGGCTCTTTCTTTGTCGCTTTATCCGTTGCCATCACCTTTGTTGTTTCCTGCTGGTGTGCCTCAAACGCCTCTGCCCCGTACTGGAACTCCGGCTCTGCCACTACTGCAAGTTCAACCGGATTAACAGCCTCCATGCTTTCAACGCTGCCTGTTTCCCGTTCTGCCTTATCCGTCTGGTACTTTTTCACGTCTGCGGCAAGCTGCTCTGTCTTTTCTATGGCGGCATCCGCACAGTTTAAGATACCTGACAGCAGCTTTCTCTTTGCCTGAAAGGGCTTCTTTATTAGTTCTGTCTTTGAGAACTTCTTTTCCCCATATTCCTTTTCCGGTTTATCCGCAAAGGTACGGAATGTGTTGGCGATCTTCTGTCCGGCTTCCCTCATGCCTGTGCCGAAAGCGTCTATCTTTCCAATGCTCTTATCCACGTCTGCTATGGACTCCTGCACATTCTGGCGGATACCCTCTAACTTTTTCTTAATTCCAAGAAATTCTGCCACTTTGTTCAGGGCAGCTTTCCCTTTCTGCTTTGCCGCCGTCACGATTTCCCCTGCCTTTGCCTTGATCTCTGTCTTGACTTCAAACAGTTTTTCTTTCATGGCTTTGCAGTCCTGTTCCAGCTTGTTTACTGCCCTTTTGAGTGACTGTTTCAGCCCTTTCTCTGCCTCACGCTCTTCCATCTTATGAAGCTGGTTTTTAACTGTCGTAAGCTCATCTAAGACCGAATCCATCTTTTTCTCCATGACATCGACATACGCCGCCATTTCAAAGATGCTGTTTGCAGCCTCTTTCATATTGTTTTTACGGAGCAGATCGAGCAGCTCCATGAGATTTTTTTCCTTTGTAAGTTCCACGTTTGCTGTCATTTCCATTTTTCTTTTCCTTTCCGCAGGGCGGTTCCCCGCCCTGCCCCTTTCTGGTTACTGGTTCTGCCTATCGGAACGGCAGCGGCTCCCCGCTGGCTTTCATAAAGCCCCTGTCATCGGTCTGCATCTGCTGTGATGCACGCTCCTTTCCCTCCTGCACTGCCTGTTCCTTTGCCTGATGGTACGTCTCAAGCACCGCATCGTTGAGCTTTTCCCTGAACTCCTTTGTGATCGGGAAACAAACGTCCCTGTACCTGTTGCCTGCCTTATAGGACGGCATTGCCACGAACATTCCGTTCTTGCCCTCCACCACGCTTACATTGCCCACCGCAAAGCTGTCATTCAGCACGATGCTCGCAAGACCTACCATGTTGCTGCCCTCACGCTCAAAAGGCGTTACCCTTACCGTAAACTCCGGCTCGTCCGGCTCCTCCGCCTCCATCTTGACCTCTGCCTTGCCTGTCTGCTCCATTTCTTCATAGAGCTTTAAGATGTCGTTGTACAGTTCCTCACGGAATTCCTTCGTGATCGGGTTGCAGACGTCCTTATAGACCGGATTGTTGTGTTCGTCCCTCTCCTTTGTGCGGAAACTGGGCATAGACACGAAATTGCCCTTGCTGCCCTCAAGCACCGCTACATTCGTGACCTTGAAGCTGTCCCCGAACACGAGGGTTGCAAATGCCCGCACACTCTTTTCCGGGTTGTTTACTGCGTTCAACTGGATGGAATACTCCATAAGTTCCTCCTTTTCTGCCCCTTCTGGACGATGAAATATTATTTTGTTATCTGAACTGCCTTTCCTTTTCAGAGTGTCAGGCAGGTTCATTCTTCCGCTGGCAGGCTTTTCTCCGGCATACGGATAAAACAGGATAATTGTCCCAACTGCCCTAAATCCAAATCTGTTTTCCCATGAAGGTAATTCGCAAGGGTTATCAGGAAGCCGTCCTGCTCATAGTAAATCCATTCGTCCTGCCCTTCCTCTTTCACGACGGTTACTGCAAAATCAGGCAGATAGCCGTCCTCCTCCCCGTCATAATTGCAGTAAACGCCTTCATGCAGGTTCAGCCCCAGTTCCGGGATATGCACATGCCACCCGCTGATGACGATCTGGTAATCCTCATCGCTTTCCATGATGTCGTCCGGGACTTCCGCAAGCTGTTCCATCTCTGCAAGGATTTCCTCCACTTCCCCCAGTCTGTATGCTTTTTCCATAGACAATATCCTCCTTAATCCCTTTTACCTCACAAGGTTCCTGTTCCAACTGTTCCGGTGTGCATTTTCCTTTCAGCCATTGATGCACCGTGTCCACGAAGTTTTCTTCCGCATCATACAGAAATTCTTTATCCGCCCTGTCATAAATGACGGTCAGGAAATACAGCGGTTCAAGCTGCCCGTCTGCCATGTGACAGAAAAATCCCTCATGCACGTTGATTTCATGGCGTGGCAGATAGACATGGACGCCGCTGGTCAGCAGTATGCCGCCGTCCATTTCCGTCTGCCTGTCCGGTTCCGTCGGCTCGGCTTCACATCCCCGCAGAATGTCCTCTATCGTGCCAAACTGGTACTTCCTGCTGTTTTCTTCCATGCTATTCGCCCTCCTTGTAGATACAATGGTAAATCAGCCGCATTGTCCCGCTGTTCTCACAGGTCAGCAGGGTAAGCTCTGTTTCTTCCCCCTGTGCTTTCACGGAATTGTCATACGGTCCTACAACTTCCCATGAAACGACTTCATACAGGTACACGTTCCCTGCTTTGTCCATGACCTTTACCGTGTCCCCCTCTGAGAGCCTGTTCAGGTACTTGAAATAAGTGCCGTACCTGCTCCCCCGGTGTCCGGCAAGCACACAGTTCCCCATGCTCCCGACTGCCGCCGTGTCGGATATATGCCCGATCCCATAGGCAAGCTGTTTACTGTCTGCACCCTCCACAATGGGATATTTCAGGTCTAGGGCTTCTATCTCAATCAGACCAATCACATTACCGGACGAAAACAGGGCTGCATCCGCTTCACTAATGGAGGCTTCGGTATCCTCCGCCTCCGTTTCATTCTCTCTTTCCCTTTCTTCCTCTTTTTCATCATCCTCTATCCGCTCCTGTTCCACGTTTTGTTCAAACTGTTCCATCAGTTCATTTGTCTTTTGATTTCCGTAGAAATGATAGAAAAGTGGGACTGACATAGCTGCCAGTCCCGCCGTAATGAATATTGCTGCCAAGATTTTACGCATCATCTTCCCTCCTTTCCAGACGGAAAGCAATGGTAAGTTCCCGGCTCCGCTACCCTTGCATTGTCCTGTGTTTCGCAAAGGTCCACATCTTCGGTCTTTCCGTTCTCCAAGTCTAACTGCACGTTCAGCTCATTCAAACGTGCCACTTTCTCATTCAGTTCCTCCTCCTGTGTAAAAGGCTTTTCGTATTCCTGCCTTGACTGCTCCATGTCACGCTGGTACTGCTCGATGCGCTTTTCCAGTTCCGGTATATTGACCTGTATGCCGTGGCAGAGGTTTTCCAGCTTTACCATGTTTCCCACGGGGCTTGTGGAAAGCTCCGCCTTGTAGTCGGTCTTTCCCCGCAGCACCATGTTGTTTACCCCGATGAAGTTCTTTTCCACCAGAAGCTCAAACCCCTTGAAACTGCCGATATGGGTGGTTTCCCCGGTCTTGCACTGGCTGACCGCCTGCAGCATGAATGTCCCGCCGTCTGTGCGCTCCGTGAATTTCGTGCTTTTCCCGGCAACGTCCACGGTAATCGCAAAGTCCGGCTCCGCAATGAGCGCCGCCTCCGCTGTCTTTGTGTCCTCACGCACACAGGCTAATTTCTCTGTTGCCGCCTTAATCAGCTTCGGGTAACGGATCATGAAGTTGTCCTGTAAGGAATACCGCTGGCTGTCATAACTGCTTTTCAGCATTTTCAGCCGCTGCACGTCGTTTTCAAGCTGCATCTTTTCCTTTATCAGTGGGTTTCCTGTCGCCACGGCTTTTATCTCCGCATAGGAAAGGGTAGCCTCGTCAATGTCCTCACAGGTTCTTGACACTGCCCTGCTTGTCATCACCTGCGAGATGAAGCGCTGCTTGTTTTCCACCAGCGACCATGAGTACGCATCAAATGTCCCTTTTGTGACATAACGGTAGATTGCGACCTCATCATTCTCATTGCCCTGCCTTACGCCACGCCCCTCACGCTGCTCAATACAGGAGGGCTTCCACGGGCAGTCAACATGATGCATCGCCGTAATGTGCGCCTGCACGTTTACGCCCGTCCCGCACTGGTCCGTGGAACCGATCAGTATCTTCTTTTTGCCGCTCCTCATATCCTTGAAGAGCGCCTCCCGCTGTGCATCGGTCTTTGCGTCGTGTATGAAGGAGATTTCCTCCGCTGGGATACCCTGTTTTACCAGTTCGGTTTTCAGGTAGTTGTAAATGTCGAACTGCCCGCCGTTTTTTATGCGCTCCGCCCAGTCAGGCGTCCATGTTGTTTTTGGTGTGCCGATGTCCGAGAAAATAAGCTGGCAGCCGATTTTACCGTCCCTGTTTCCGGCAAAATATTCGGCTGCCACGTTCGCTGCTACCTTATTCAGTTTCCCGTCCGGGTTATTCGGCGCATCCAGTTCCAGAAGCCTTGCGTCCGTCCCTAAAAGCCTTGCCTCCCCCGTTATCTTTAAGAAATTGTCCTCTTTCGGATCAACGCCGCCCCCGTGAATCCTTTCCGCACGTTTCGCAAATTCTTCCATGACCTGCTTCACATACCAGTCCGGCTCGCTCTCCACGATGATCGGCTTGCCTTCCCTCAGTGCGGGAACCGGGAGATTCAGCATATCCGCAGTCTGCACGTCCGCCACCTCACGGAATGAGGTCATAAGCTCCGGCACGTTTGTAAACTTGTTGAAACGGCTCTTGAACTTAAACCCGCTGCCTTCCACGGTCAGCTCCAGTGCGGTTGTCACTTCCCCGAAGTTTGCCGCCCATGAGTCGAAATGGTATATCCCCATGCGTTCCAGTGTCCTTTTCTGCAAATAGAGCTGCATCACATACAGTTCGCACATGGTATTGCTCACCGGGGTTCCGGTTGCGAACACGATGCCCCTGCCGTCGTTGATTTCATCAAGGTACTGGCATTTCAGGTACATGTCCATTGCCTTCTTGGAACCAGTGCTGGATATGCCCGACACGTTGTTGATTTTGGAGAAAATCGACAAATTTTTAAAATGATGCGCCTCGTCCACCATGACAGAATCAATGCCCAGTTCCTCAAAGGTAATCAGGTCATCCTTGCGGCTTTCCTCTGTCAGTTCCTTTAGCTGTTCGTCCAGCTTTTTCTTCTGTGCCTCCATCTGCTTGATGGTCCACTGCTCCCCCTTTTCCGCCTTGATCTCATCAATCGCAAAGGAGATTTCCTGTATCTGGTCCTGCAGCATACGCTCTTTCCGTTCCTTTGAGATCGGTATCTTCTCAAACTGCGAGTGCGACATGATGATGCAGTCATAGTCCCCGGTTGCGATACGGGACACGAACTGCTTCCTCCTGCTCTTCTCAAAGTCACGCTCCGTTGCCACAAGGATATTTGCGGACGGGTACAGCCGCATAAACTCCCCCGCCGTCTGCCCCACGATGGACTTCGGCACCACGATGACATTCTTGTTGGCAAGTCCGAGCCGCCGCTGTTCCATACATGCCGCCATCATGGTAAATGTTTTCCCTGCCCCTACACAATGCGCAAGCAGCGTGTTCCCGCCGAGAAGCACCCTTGCGATTGCGTTTTTCTGGTGGTCACGCAGCTTGATTTCCGGGTTCATTCCGGGGAATGTCAGGTGTGAGCCGTCATACTCCCGCAGGCGGATATTGTTGAATGTCTCATTGTAATAGTCCACATATTTCTGCCGCCGTTCCTGGTCCTTGAATATCCAGCTTTTGAACGCCTCCTTCATCTGGTTCTGCTTTTCCCTTGCAAGCATGGTTTCTTTCTTGTTTACCTCATAATGGTACTTTCCGCCTCCGTCATCTATCCTGTCACGGACTGTCACGGTACGCAGGTTTAAGGTTTCCTCAAAAATGGAATAGGCGTCAATCCGCTTCGTGCCGTAAGTCTCCGTTGCGGCAACGGAATGGTTGTCATGCCTTTTTCCGTCAATGAACCAGTTCATGTTGTAGGTGTTGAGCTTTACCTGTATCCCTGAATTTGTGTACTGTGTGCGGACTGCCCTTGCACGATATGGTGTTTTCAGAAGCTCATAGATGAACTCCTCATAATCCTGCGGCTCAATCCATGTGGTTCCGATACGCACGTCGATTTCAGACGCATCAAGGCGTTCCGGCTGCACGTTTTTCAATGCTTCCGTATTGACACCGAACAGCTCCGGGTTCTCCTTTCGGTACACTTCCGCAATCCTCAGCTTGTCACGCACGTTGCCGGACAGGTATTCGTCCGCCGTTTTCCATCCCGTGTTCAGGTTGTCGGGATTGTATTCCGTGGGTTCCAGATACACAAGCCCCTCAAGGTCTTTTAAGAGTACCGACCGCTTTACTTCCGCCTCCGCATCCGGGGAGAGTGTGCTTCCTTCCGACAGGCTTTCTATCTCCTTGCTGATGTCAGGCTCATAAATGCTTAACATGAACGGGATATTGACCGTCCCGAACTCATTGACGGACACATTCAGCGCCTCCACCGCCGTTTCCACACGCTCCACCTGATTCTTCGCACGGATCGTCTGTTTGTAGAACATATCCGCCTTTTCCACCTTTCCGTCCTCGTCCACGACCTCAAGGGAACATAAAAGCGGGTAATCCGCATCGTCACGGAACGCCTGCTGGCTCCCCCTCCCGGTCAGCGGTCCGTATTTTTTCACATAGGCATCGTACCTGTCATTTAGTAATTTCTGCTGTGCAGCCAGTTCCTCGCTGCTGCACCCTTCCGTCTGTATGAAGATTAGCTGTCTTGTGATTGTGCGGATTTCGTCCATGCCCTTTATGCGTTCCTCCGCCGTTGCCGACACTTCCTTGCGGTACATGACGGAATTTTCACGGTAGTAGAGTTTTCCGTCCACAAAGGTATAGGTGTAATTCTTCACGTCGGGATCAGCCTCGATGATGTCCTCCGTGTTTTCCTCCTCCGCCGCAAGCTCCGCAACATCGGTGATCCTGCCGGAAAGCTGCCCTACTGCTGTTTCCAGTGCGGATTTTAAGTCAAAATTCTCGTCATGGTTGATGCAGCTTGTGTATTTGCTGCCGTTGCCGAACATGCGTGTATCGTACTCCATTGTTCCAAGCATCATCTCCGGGTGCCCCGCAAAATAGGAATTGACCGCAATGCCGTCCTCCGTCCTGCCAAGATGCACCCAGTCCGGCTCCGTCACGATCTTGCGCTCCCTCTTTTGCAGAAATATGATGTCGCTTGTGACATCGGTTCCCGCACTGTCCTTAAAGGCTGTATTGGGGAGGCGGATTGCGCCGAGCAGCTCCGCCCGTTCCGCAAGGTACTTCCTTACGGAAGGATTCGCCTTGTCAAGCGTCCCCTTGCTTGTAATAAATGCCACAATGCCGCCCGGTCTGACCTTATCCAGCGCTTTCGCAAAAAAATAATCATGGATACGGAAGTTGTGCTTTGCGTACTTTGCGTCATAGAGCTTGTAATCGCCAAACGGCACGTTGCCCACCGCAACATCGAAAAAGTTGTCAGGGTACTGCGTTTCCTCAAATCCCCTTACCTTTATCTGTGCTTTGGGGTAGAGCAGCTTTGCGATCCGCCCGCTGATGTCGTCCTTTTCCACGCCGTAAAGCCTGCTGTCCTGCATGGTTTCCGGTAATGTCCCGAAAAAATGACCGACGCCGAGCGCCGGCTCTAAAATAGTCCCTTTACGGAAACCGAATTTATCCAGTGCGTTATAAACTGCCTGCGTGATGACGGGGGAAGTGTAAAATGCCGTGTTGACTGTCTCCCTTGCGTCCTCATATTCCGACGTGGAAAGAAGCTCTTTCAGTTCCGCATATTCTTTCTGCCAGTCATTATTCCTTTCGTCAAAAGCCTGTGCGATACCGCCCCATCCCACATACCTTGCAAGCACCTTCTGTTCTTCCGGTGTGGCTGTCCTGTCCTCATGTTCGATCTGCTTCAACAGCCGGATTGCCTCCACGTTCCACTGGTATCTTGTTTTCGGTCCGCCCTTTGGCAGTTCAGCCTCCTCAAAGTGGAAGTTCCCTTTCCGCTGCCTGTTCCGCAGGCTGGTGAGTTTGTCATCAAACTGCTTTTCCAAAGCAGACATCTTTTCATACGGCAGCTTTGCAAAATCTCGCAGGTATGCCGACATCCGTATCTCCCCGGTAAACATCTGCGCTTTTATCAGATATTCCATAATGGAATAAAGCTGTTCATAGGTTGCAGAAAATCTCTCCCGCTCCCCGTCCCGGCTCTTTAAGTCCACCATAAAGGCATCCCTGTTCTGGATATACTCCACAAGACCGTAAGCGTTGTTGTGGTATGCCTTTGTCTGTTCCTTATCTTCCAGATGGTTTATGGTACGGTTTAAGAAATTCAGCTTGTCCTCTTTTGGCAGGCTGCTTTCTGCCACCATCTGCAAAAACGGCTGGTATGGCACGACTGCGGAACATTTTGTCAGGTAGGTTTCCAGCGCATCACGCAGGTCGCCGTCCATTTCCTCCACCTGCCGCAGCGCTTCGGGGAACAGACTGCCCGCAGCGGGCTTTGCCACGCTCCCGTCAGGGTTTATTACTTCCCCCTCCACACGCTCTGCTGTTTCCTGTATATCTTCCTGCCCCGGCTGTACTTCTGCTGTTTCTTCCTGCTGTGTTTCTGCTGTTTCTTCCTGTCCGCTTTCTGCCGTCTGCCATGCTTCCGGTATTTCTTCCTGTCCGTTTTCCACCGCCTGCCATGTTCCCGGTATTTCTTCCTGTCCGTTTTCCGCCGTCTGCCGTGTTTCCGGTATTTCTTCCGCTGCCGCCTCCGTCTCCTGCCCTTCCTGCCGTTCTTCCTCCTGCCCGTCAATGCTGACCGCCGCAAAGTCCGGCTCCTGCAGCATACGTTCCTTGTATTCATGGTAGATTTCCATGAACCACGGCATTGCGGCAAATGCCCCCGGCGCTTCCCTGAAGCGCTCAAAGATTCCTTCCGTCAGGTAATCATTTTCCTCTATCATGTGCAGGATCAGGTCAGCGCAGTAGCGGTAATCCACACGCTTTTCCCCTTTTGTTCCGTCTGCCCGTGGATAGGAGATTTCAATGCCGTCCTTATCCCTGCTGATTTTGCACTTGCCAAAGGAATTGTCCGTGTACTCCGACATGAAGAAGCCTTCCCGCTGCTCCCCGTACACGCTTGCAAGGAACCCCGCCTTGCTTTCCATGTTTAAGTTTGTGGTAAAAATGTCATAAATCAGCGTCTTTACGGAAATATACTGGATTTCCTCATTGAAATATCCCTTCAACGGTTCCAGCCAGAGGCTTTCTTCCTGCTTTTCCCATTCATCTGCGGTAAGCTCCAGCGTGATAAAGGTTTTCCGGTGGATAAAATTGGTCTTGTCCGGGTTATGGCTTGAAAATCTGTCATGTTCAAACTGCTGCTGCACGTTATATGGGATACTGCCGTCCCTGCGGATTTTGTCAGACGCAAGCACTTCATTATACAGATAGTCGTAAAACTGCCTGCCGTGCCACACGTTTTCCCCGTCGCTGGCTATGACTTCATCATAAGCATCATCCCATGACAGCTCAATCTTTTCCCGTATGCCTTTGGCTTCAAGGATTGTGTGCAGGTTCTCAAGGCGGTTCTGCTGGTGCTGCCCCGCATCCTCCGAGAGATACCTGTCCGTATCCTCTTTTAAAATTTTTATCCATGTGGCGGCAGGGTGTTCCTCCATGATTTCCCCGATTTTGTCATAAGGCTCATGTGTCTGGTATGCCCCGTCAGCTATCATGCTTTCCACATAAGCCGCACAGTCCCACCAGTCAAGCTCCGTTTTCCACTTCGTGCCTTCCCCATCAAAATATTCAATGGAAATCCCCTCGTTGTTCTGTTCAATATTGCATCTGCCGTATTCATTCTCAAGGTTATTCTCTGTGCTGGCTGCATACGGATTCCGGCAGAGTACCCTTTCGATGAACTGCGCTTTATCGCTCATGGGCAGTTCTTTTGTAAATACTTCATATAACAGCATGTTTGGGACCGGACTCCAGAAACTTTTCTGGAAAAACTCATCCATAGGCTCCTGCCATACTGCCGCCGATATTTTGTCGGGATCAAATGCTTTCGGAGGCGTATAATATTCCCCCGTCATGATCAGCGCACCCAGTTCACGCTCCACGGCTTTCCAGTTCATATAGCCTTCTATTTCTGTCCCGCCCTCACGCCACTGGAAACGGAGTCCTTTTGCATGGAATGTGTCATATCCGTGCAGCCCGTCCCCCTCAAGGGGCCAGCCTGCACCGCCCTGTCCGTATTCCTTACGGACTGCCTTCACACGCTCCCCCGGATCGGAAATATCCTGAAACATTGCATAAATGCGTTTTTTACTGCCCGAAAACACGCCGCCCCTCATAAGCACCTGTTTCACATACTCATGCGGCACGGTAAGCGCCTGTTCCGGTTTCTGGTAGGAATATTCTTTGGGAACCTCTATATCCCCGTTTGCCGCAATCAAAAAGGAAGCCTGTTCATAGCTTCCTTTCTGCGTTTCCGAACTCCCCAAAGAATTGATCTCATTCAGTTCCTGCTCAATCTCCCGGTCAAGTTCTGCTTTCCTTATATTCTGCTGTTCATTTTCCTCTGTCTGTTGTCCGCTGTCCCCTAATGGAACTTCATCACTACTTCGTTCATCACGATTTCCTCTGCCTGCATCCTCGCCTGCTGCCGTAGCTGCCACATCTCCATTGTCGAGTTTTGGTCCTTCGGCGGGTTGTTCTTTAAGTAGCTGCCCTCCAGCTCGTCCATCATCCGGTTCGCTTCGTCCTCCACTTCCTGCATCTTCTCTGCCAGTTTCCCGAATCTCCGCAGCGTCCGGTATCTGCTGTTGTGGTTCTCTTTCAGGTACTCCATCGCCCTCACTGCGAACTTCCCTAAGTTTGTCATGCTCACCGTTTCCTCCGGTGTCGTGATGTCCGGGTACAGCATCCCGTCCGTTCCCTCGTGATACGTCATTGTTATCTCTGCCATTTGCAATACTCCTTTCTTCCATCTGCTTTAAATCTTTTGCAATGCCTCTCAGCACGCCACAGGATATATCGCTGAGCAGAGATCCTAAACGGTAGACTTCCTCCTCTGTTGTAAATGCGGTAATGAAGGAGAAATCCTGTTTTTCAGTGGGAAGGTCAAAGCCGCATCTTGTAAATACCGCATACATGACGCTTCTTTTTAACGCTTCCACTGCCGTAATCTCTTGCGCTCTGCCATTCTCTGTTATCTGTTTGTTTCCAGCCAGATTCACGAACTCGGTAATGCGTTCACCAAATTCTGAGTCCATTATGACTCCGATCTGTCTTTCTGTAAAGTCTTTTAGGAAAGATTTATCAGATTCTTTCCCTCCGGGCAGGGCAGCGCCCTCTTTTTCCCTTAACCATGCCGCATATGCTTTCACGGTGTTCCGGTCAAGCTCCCATGTCAGCCTGCTTTCCCTGCCCCCGGTATCGGATATGTCGAAAACATACCGCATATCCGGTTTTAAGGCTCTTGACGGGAAAATTGCGATACCCTTGCTGCCACGCCTTACATACCGCCCTACCATTTTCCATGTGTCGAAATCCGCAATCAGCGTTGCCCTCGGTCTTTGCTTGTAGACCATGAGGATATTGTCAAACTCATAGCGGTAGAGCTGCCCTGTAAGCCTGCATATGCTTTTCCATGCCTGCCCGCTTGCGGTCACTTCGTCTATGGCGGCATCATACAGCTTTGATGTTTTCGTGTCTGCGCTCATTCATCATACCTCCAATATTGCTTCCCGGATGTCCCTGCCGTCTATCTCGTCCCCAAGACAGTCCCATCCTTCGTATCTCTGCCTTGCGAACAGTTCTATCCGTGGCAGATCCCCGCACAGTTCCACAATGCGCTCCCGTACCACGTCCGGCTTTTTGCTGTGTTCCATGATCCGTGCGTCACACACCTGCGGGACAGCTTTCGATACCCTTTTTGGTCTGCCCCTTGTTCCAAGAATACAGATTTCCGAATTGGAACGTGTCCAGAATCCAAGCCCCATAAAGAATGTGTCAGCCTTCTTATTCCGTTTTACCCAGTTGAACCCGCAGGTCTTATAGGTAAAACCCCAGTCCTGCATGACAGAGATGCCTTCCAGCAGGCAGGGGAACGTGATCCACAAAAAAAGGATACAGTCGTCATCGGCTATATTTCCAACAGGCAATGACCTTATATCCTCAATGTTCATGGTGTGGTAATGGTTCTCTGCGCTCCTGCCTTCCCCCTTTTTGGAATACACCTTGTACTGCCACGGTGGATCGGCATAAATGATGTTATATTTCTTTCCCAATATGCCTATGCCTCCTGTACTTTTATCAGCATGGAGAAAAGTTTATATTCTTCCTTATCCATCTCCACGGTAAAGGAAACGGCATTTTCCCGCCGTCCTGCCCTGTCCTCTGCCTTCTTTATCTTCCTTGCAAGGCGCAGGAGGATAAAATTCTCTTTGGAAAGCGCCATGCACTCCTTAAAGTCCATGCCCGCCGTCTCAAGCTGCTTCTGCCTTTCCTGAATCTCTGCCGTAAGTTTTGCCCCGACTTTATTTTTATCCGTAATGTCTATGGACACTTCTGCCTTTGTCCTGCCGGAGCGCTCCCACTCCTTATGCAGCAGCTTTACAAGATGCTCCATGTTTTTAACCGTTTCTTTTCCTGTCATTCTTTCCATGTGGTTTTCCCCCTTTTTTTACCGTGATGGTCCTGATATTTGTTTCTGTTCTTCCTTTGCATGGTACATTCCGTCATACATCCCCTTGTCAAGCATCTTATCGAATACGTCCGGCTCGCTTGTCCCAAAAGTATCTTCCAGACCGTCCCTTGCAGCGTTCCTTACCCTGCCCGGAAGTCCTTCCTTCATCTCCACGTTTTTCTGCATCCAGAAATTCTTCCGTACCATATCCCGCAGGTCTGAAACATTCTCCACCCTGTCCGGCTCCCCGTACTCCTGTTTCAGAATGTCAAAATCAACCCTTGTAATATCACTCCCAAGATAAACGCCATGATCCCACTCTATGCCCGTAACCACGCTGTCATCATCGGGACGTTCCCCTTTGGGGTATCTCTCATATAGCTTTACGCCTCTCCCTACTATGAGCTGGCTGTCCGTCAGGCTCATTACCAGCAGGTCATCAGGGCTTAATGCTGCAAGCACACGGTAATCGTTCCCGTTCATGTTATGCAGCACCTCCCCGGCATGGAAAGTATGCTCCACAGGCTCGTAATGCAGGTATGGGAATAAAGGCTGTCCATCCGGTTTCAGGTTATAAATCCGCAGGACATCAAGACACTCCTTAGAACAGCGCCCCTCATCAAATGACCATTCGCCATTGTTGAATTTCCCGGCAAGGAATCCTCTTAATTGCGGCTCTCCTGTACAGAATGATGCATGTACACTTTTGTTTGCCGCAAAATACAGATCGCTCCAATCCGTCCCTCCTTCTTTTGTTTTATACAATGCGCCTATAGCATCTGCCACAGGCTCCGCAAACCTGCTCCATATCTCTTTCATGTAGTCTGTCAGGTCCATCAAGAAGTTTGTTTCCGTCCCTTTCTGATTTTCCACCACCATAACCATATCTTCTAATTTCATACTTCCTCCTTTTATCCGCATAAAAGGCAGCGCTTACCGTCGCTGCCCTGCTTCCATGCCAAACTGGAACAGGGAAAGCTGCACGTTCTCCTGCACCAGTTCCGGCTCTTTTTTCTTTTCACTTATCAGTTTCATCATCCGTGAGGCACACTGGGCAAAGGACTCCAGATACCCCTCCGGTCTGCCCGCATGACGGCGCATTGAAATCAGATCCCCGTCCTTGATGGCGCTTGCAAGTCCCGAAGCATAACCAAGCACGTTATAAAGGCTGATCTGCTTTGCCTCTTTTTCTGTCAGCATATCCCTGTTTGCAAGGAGATAGTGGAAATTGGGATCGGAAAGATAATATTCCAGCGCCTGCGCCGCACCGTCCTTTATTTCCCCCGCCCTTGCCATATAATCGTTGTCCACTTCCGGCGGCGGCTCCCGGTAGAAAATCTCCGGGTATTTTTCATAATCCCTGCCGTACTCCTCTACCATTTTCTGCTTATAATAAATGATGTGGTTCCGTACAAGGTTCAGACTGCCGCCGTCCGGGTAAAACGGATCGCTGCCGCCATGCTCCATAAGGTACTCCCACCGCTCAAATGACTTTGCCATCTCCTCTGCAAGATTTTCTTTTTCTTTCTTTTTTCCCATATGCCACCACCTATCTTGGTCTGCCTATAAAGACAATGGAAGAACGCCCCTGCACTGGTCTGTACACAACGCCAAGGCGTGTGTTTGCAGCCTCCACCACCTTTCCGTTCCCTACATAAATTGCCACATGTGTGATGTTCATGAAGCGCCCGTTCCTGTCATAGCTGTAAAATATCAGATCCCCCGGCTGCATCTCGTCATAGTTCACAAGCAGGTTGTTGTCATAGCAGAGCTTTCCCTCACTTGCCGCCGTATTGGAACCCTCATACATGATGCTTACGCCCGCACTGCGCCAGGCATAGTAGGCAAGGGAACTGCAGTCATAATAATTCCCGCTGTCACGGTATGCCTGACTGTACGGGTATCCTACCTTTGACAACGCAAACGCCACAACCTTCCTTCCGTTTTCGTCAGAAATGGCATCCACGATTGCCTGATACTGTTCCGGCGAAATCCCTTCCCCCGGATCGCCGCCCCCTCCGCCGCCAGTATAGCCGAGCATTGCAAGGTACTCCGGGTTCATAAGCTGTGCAAGGACTTCCTGTTCTTCGGCATTGAAGCCGTATACGGAAACCATGTCATAACACGATTTCAGCTCCACACGGACCTCTTTGACCGTCGTGGTTGTCGTGTTGCCTTCTTCGTCTGTCTCCGTGTCCGTCCTACTGGTAATGCGAAAGCTGCACATATCGTCAAATATGATTTTCAGGTTCTGCTTTGCCTTATCCGTCATATCCGTTGCCGTGTCGCCGTCCCCGTGCTTTACCATGTAGACCATGAGAATGTCACAGAAATTGTCCGGTGTGCCGGAACCTTCATAATTAACATAGATTTTCTCGCTTGTGTCATATCCGGCATGGTCATTCAGTTCCGCATTGACCTCATCATTAAATTCCGACATATATGCCGACAAGACTTCCTGTGTTGTTTCCCCCGACGATATGGAAGGGAAGAATATCGCAAACGGCGAATTGTAGATAACCGCTATGACAGCAATGACTGGAAGCGCAATGAGCGCCACTATCGCAAACAACGCAAGAAGAAACAGCCCCACATACTTCACGACATACTTTGCCATCATGGAAAAACGCATCAGAACAATGTCCTTTAATGCCTTCCCGATATTATCCTGATTATCTTCCTGACGCATTTTTGCCACAAACAGCTTTATCATGCGGTTTCTGGTGGAATTTTTCACATCACGCTTATCCATTGCAATCCCGGCGGCTTCTCCTGCTGCAATTCCAACAAGTACGCCGCCTGCCCCTGTTCCTGCTGTGGCTGCTGCCGTCTTTGCCGCCGCCTTTGATGTTTCTTTCGCCGCTTTCTTCCCTGTTTCCTTTGCGGTTTCCTTTGCCGCCGTCTGTGCGGTTTTCCTTGCTGTCTTGACCGCACTTTCCTTTACAGCCTTTTCCTTGATACGGCTTCTGGACTGTTTTTTCCTGAGTTTATCCTGTTTTGCTTTTGCCGCTTTTGAACGGTAAAGGTTCCTGCCTGCATCCACGGCATTTGTGGCAGGCTTCGCCAGCGTGTAAGCCGCCATGTACGCATCATGGATTTCACTGCCGCCCTCCATTTCATCTAATGCAGTCCTAGCCGCCACTGAAGCAGTACCGGAAGGAAGGGAAGGCTTCTTTTTGACTGCCGCCTCTTTTTTCGCTTTTGTTACACGGTACGAAGCAAACCCTGTTTGCTTTGCATACATACGGTTTTCTTTATTCACGGACTGCCGCACTTCCTGTTCTTTCCCCTGTCTGCCCTGTGTGTTTCTGTCCGCATATCTGTCCTGTGCGGTTGCGCCGCCGCTTCTGTCTTGTGTTGCTCCACCGCCATATTTTCCCTGTACGGTTCTGCCTTGTGTTGTTCCGCTGCCATATCTGCCCTGTACGGTTGCGCCGCCGCTTCTGCCTTGTGTTGTTCCGTTTCCTTTTCTTTCCTGTACAGTTCCGCCGCCATTTCTGCCCCTGTATTCCATGCCGTCTGCCGCCGTTTTTGTCTGCACCGTTTTTTTCTTATCCGTAACATGGACGGAACTCCTTTTTAACTTTATCTTTGCGTCTGCCGCCACGTTTTTCCCTGACGCACTTCCGGCAATCTTCGGTCCATGCTGTACGGTAAGGACATTCCTGCCCTTGATTTTTGTTTCCGGCGCTCCCTTTACTTTCAGTTTGGGCTTTTCCTTTGTGTGAATCACCATAGGCTTGTCATCTACTTTTTTAATGTTCAATCTGCACACCCCCAATCCGTTCTGCCGCAAGTATGCAGTATTCAGGATTCAGCTCAATACCGATATAACGCCGTCCGTTTTCTGCTGCAACCATCCCTGTCGTGCCGCTGCCAAAAAAAGGATCAATCACTATTCCATTCTCCGGGCATCCTGCAAGGATACATTTTAATGCCAGGTTCGGGGGAAATGCGGCAAAATGCGCTCCCCTGTAGGCAACCGTGTTGATCAGCCACACATCCCTGCTGTTCCTGTACTGGGAAATATCATCTTTTTTTATCTCACCCTGTTTTCTCGGTCTGTTGATTCCCTGCACCTTTCCATTCCCCTGTCCCGGCACTGCAACCGAATATTTGTTGCTGTCACTGCGCCCCCTCATATATCTTGCTGCCGTTCCAGATGCAATCGGCTCTGCAATCGCAGAAGCATCATAGTAATACCTGCTGGATTTTGAAAACAGAAAGACATGTTCATAGCTCCTTGTAGGTCTGTCCTTTACATTTTCCGGCATTGCATTTCCCTTCTGCCAGATAATGTCACTGCGCAGATACCACCCCGAATCCCTCAAAGCAAATGCCACCATCCACGGAATGCCTATCATGTCCTTGTTCTTGCACCCCCTGACATTCTGTGTAAGGGAAACTTTCTGTCCGTTCCTCCCTTTGGGGTTTTTCGGATCAAGACATGCCCCCTTGCTCCCTGTGCCAAAGTACGAGTCTGAAATATTCAGCCAGAAAGTTCCACTGTCTGAAAGTACCCTGTAAAGCTGCGCAAAAACCTCTGCCAGCCTTTCCACATACTGTTCCGGTGTTGCCTCCCTGCCAATCTGCCCTTCCACCCCGTAATCACGAAGTCCGTAATAGGGCGGCGATGTGATACAGCAGTCAACGCTTTTATCCGGCATTTCTTTTAATGCTGCAAGGCAGTCCTTATTGATAATGACATTACTCCTCACAGCCACAATATCCTCTGCCGCCACACCCTGTATCTGACCGTTTCCAGACACACCAATGTCCATATTTATCACCTTCCCTCTTAAAAAGCACAGGACACCCGAACCTTTCCGGCTTGGGTGTCCTGTCTGCTTCTTTCTTTATTTCTGTCCTGCACACTCTTTTTTCTTCTCCATTGCGATTTTCTCATGGATATTTGTGTTGTATAAATTATAGAGGTCCGTCCCTTTCTCAATGGTATTGTCAAAAGGGATTACCACGTTTCCGCACTTCATAAGCCCCATGCCGCTTGACGTGTTGGTTACAAAGCGCAACTGCGCCTCCGACACGCCGATAACCTCTGCCATGCGTGAACTGTCCGTGTTCGCCTGCTTCAAGAGTGCCACAAACTCCGAGTTGGCAAGCATGGTAGTAGCCGTATAATTTTGCAGCAGGTCAACGATGTTCTGCGTGATCCCGGTACACAAGCCGCCCTGTTTCCTCACTTTCTTCCAAAGCTGCTGTAAATACTTTGCGGAATACTCCGAATTTAACAGTACGTGGAACTCGTCAATATAGAGCCATGTCGCAATGCCCCTCTTGCCGTTTGCAATGATGCGGTTCTGTATGCTTTCCATCATTACAAGCATGGTGATAGGCGAAAGTTCCGTACCCAAATCACGGATTCCGTACACCGTAAAGCGGTTATCCACATCAACATTTGTCTGGTGGTTGAATATATTCAGCGAACCGTTGACAAACAGTTCCAGTGACAGCGCTATATCCCTTGCCTCGTCCTCCGGCTGGTTCATCAGTATCTCATAAAAATCGGACATGATCGGCACATATTTCTCCCTGTTCCTTGCAATCTCAATGTAGAGCTTGCGCACACAGCGGTCAATGATGGACTTCTGCCTTGAATTAAGGCTTTCCCCCATGCACTGTTCACACAGTCCGAGCATAAATTCGCCTTTTTCCCTTATCATGCCCTTGCTGTCGTTCAAGTCAAGACTCCATACGTCCATGTCAAGCGGATTGACATAGTTATCCGTGTAGGTTGACATATTTACCACTGTCCCGCCGTAAGTCTGGGCAATGTCAAAGTATTCATTCATCGGGTCAATGACGATAATCTCATCATTGCCGGAGAGGAACACGTTGCCCATTTCCATTTTACAGAAAAACGACTTGCCCGAACCGGGAACGCCGAACACAAAGCCGTTGCCGTTAATCAGCTTTTTGCGGTTCCCGATATTGATGTTTTTCGATACCTGATTGATACCGTAATAACACCCCTGTTTGTCGTTCAGTTCCTGCACGTTGAAAGGCATCAGCACCGCAAGGCTCTGTGTCAGCATGGTGCGCATGGTTTCCACCTGCCTGACCCCAATCGGCAGCGCAGTATTTAAGGATTCCCTCTGCTTCAGATAGTGTTCCTCTATCGTGACGGAGTTGCGCTTGCCTATGGTTTCCACCGTTTCCGTCATGCTGTCAAGCTCCTCTTTCGTGTCCGCCATAAGGATAACCGTCACGGACACATAATAAAGGCACTGGTCATTTTCCCTTACGTCGTCCATGATTTCCTCAATCTCTTTCTTCTCAATCCTCTTGTTATACGAGATTTCCGATGAAAAATCGTTGTTTTTGTTCCTCACACGCTGCTGCCTGATGATGTCCGACTCAATGCCGAGGTACTTCTTCTGCAAAATCTTTGTTGTCATGTCCTTTGGGATAGGGACAACATCAATGCTTGTAATGGAATGTACCGGAAGGCTTGTGATCTCATTCAGGAAACGGTCTGAAAGGCTGGACGGGTATTTCTTGATGAACAATGCACGGCAGAATTTCTTTTCGTCCTTGAAATAGTCCGGGTAAAACTGTATCATGCCGTTGCACAGGTCATTGCGGAAGTCCGCACCGACCTTCCTTGCCTCCCTGATGTCAAAGTCAAAGCTGCCCTCATCCCCAAGATGGTAGTAGTCATACAGCACCTTGATGCGCTCATTGCCGGAAAGCGGGACAATCTCTGCGCCAAGCTCCCCGAACGCCTTATGCACCGACGCCTCAATGGTTGCAAACTGCGCCTTTGCCTCCTCAAAATTCTTGCGCTCAATGGTAATGGTAAGGTAACGCTCCTGATCGATTCCCTGCCTGCCTTCATGTATCTTCTGCTCCATGATGTCGTTGTAGATCTTTCGGAACCCATTATAGCCGTCATTCTTCTTCTGTAAGAACACATAGTCCCTGACCTGCTCCATGTCCTTGTTTTTATTGTTGATTGTGATCTTGAAATTCACGTCCAGCGAATTTAAAAACCTGCAGTAACGCTCAAAGATGTCAATCTGCTCCGTTTCGTTGGTAGTGGTGTAATTGATGTCCTGAAAACGGTAACACTTTGAGAAGCGGTTCCTTGCCACCTCAAAAATGCCGTTCTCCGCCACCTTCATGATCTCAATCGTCTGTTGTATGGATTTCGGAGTTTTATAAAGCGGTTCACTTGCTTTTTTCAGCTCCTTAAATCCGTCTGCAAATATGCCCAAATCTGACCTCCTTTTCCATGCTGTTTTCAGCATTGCCATAAGGTATTGCAGCCGGAAAGTCCCGGCTGCATGATACCGGAACTTTCCGACCAGTAAAGGTCAGTCATTCCATTTATAGTTGCTTCTTTTTATCGGTTTCTGTACGGCGCTGTTCCCCCATACTCTGAATCAATGGATTTCCTCCTGATGTCTGATCCTGTACACAATCACGCCGACTGCGGCTGCAATGACTGCAACAACAGCAGCGACTTTCCCTGGAATGCCTTTCTTCCATGTCCTCTTTTTCATGCGCCTGCCTCCTTTCCTTTTTATGCGTTCCTTAATGCCTTGCCCTGTAAATGGCTGTGCCGATAATGGCTGTCACTACAACTGCAACGATCCCTGCTACTGCTTTCACTGTTTTCTTTTTCATTCTCATTTCCTGCCTTTCTTATTTTTTTTGCTGGTTTTCTTTTTTCCGCTGCCTTTCTTTCTGCCCTTCTTCTTATCCGCCTTTTTTTCCGCTTCTTCTTCCATGCGGATCTCACGGATTGTTTCCTCCCCTTCGGTGGACACATAGGCAAGCGGACGGTTGGCAAAGAGCATACGCATCTTTCTCCCCATATACTCGTAAAACCCCATGCCGTTGAATGAATAGAACCCTCCAAGCGCTATCGGGGCGGCAACCGGGATTGCCACATACACACTGGGGGTAAGACCGATATAGCGGTACAGCAGCAGCACGATCCCGCCGCCCGCCGCAACCGACGCCACGGAGAAGATAAGCTGCTTTGCCGTCAGCCCCATGACAACCGATTCCTTATAACGGTCTATATCCTTGTTGATTTCAATTACCATTTTTACACCTCCTGCATAAATTCCCTATCTGCTCTTTTCCTTTTGCTCCGGCTTTTTATCCAGTCCGTTTACCTGCTCATATGCCGCCATTCCGTCCGGGCAGAGTCCACGCATCTTTTCCACATTGAACTGATAAAGGGGATAACTGCAATACCCGCTTTTCTGCATCAGCCCTGTAAACTCGGCAATCCCGTTTTTCACAAGGAAGTCCTCAAGCTCCGGCATATTGTTTGTATCCACAAAGGCACAGTAGGGCGGTACGGAAGAAAGCAGGTTTACCGTCACGTCGCCATAAGGCTCCGGGAAGCCGTCCTCTGCTGTTGTCATTCCTACATAAAGGCTGTTGTTGTCCACGTAGGTGTTGACTGTCAGCGTCACATTTTCCGTAGTCCCAAACTGGGTTTTCAGTTCCAGCGTCCCCTCCGTTTTATTTTCCTGCGCCTGCTCTTTTTCCTCCGCCTGCACTGTTTCCGGTTCCACTGGCGTATATTCCGAGCCGTTCCGTTCCATGATTTCTGCAAACTGGCAGATGTGGTACAGGTTGTTGCCGACTTCCGTATGATATTCGTCAATATAGCGGCAGACACGCTCCTGTTCCCCGCCGCCTGAATACCTGATTTTGATCTTCTCTCCATCCGCAATGTGGAACAGTTCATCATACCTGCTGTTGATGAACCGGATACCCTTTTCTGCCTTACTGATATGCTGATCCAGCCATTCTTTCACATAACAGTGGATTTCAACATTATCATTTTCTTTTGCAGGATTGCAGCGCATCACATAGGCATACTTTTCCGTATCCGCACGAAAACCGTACTCCGTTGCTTCCTTCCCCTGAAATGCGTTCTGCGGATGACAGGCTGTATATTCACGCATCGTATCCAGATTCCGCATAAATCCGTCTTTGTCAGAACGCAGGCTATTCAGGAGGTTTTCCAGCCCCTCCTCAAATTCCCTTGTTTTCCATCGTTCATTTAAGTCATAAAATCTGGAATAGAACTCTTTATCACTCTTATATCCCCCATACATGACGCCAATGCTTCCTGTCTGCCCGCTGATCTGCATACTCTGCCTGTAAGTGTATTTCTGTTCCGCCTTAGTCAATGGTCTTATTTCCATACAGCCCTCCTATAATCCTAATGCCTTGCTTGTAAGCGACTGCGCTCCTTTGACGCTTCCCACGGTAAGGGCAATCGTAAAGGTCATCTCACACAGGTAAATGAGCGTTTTCGCCCAGTCTGCGTAACTGCCCGTAAAGGACGGAAGCCCCGCACTGATGAAGGCATTGCACAGCATGATTGCCAGCGCCATCGTGACTGCCTCAAACACCACGGATAAGAAATATTTGGCGTAGGTGCTTGCCGTATTTGCCACGTTCCGGTTGCCTGCCAGCGTGGAAAAGGCAATGGAGCCAATCGGCACGATGACCATGATCTTTAAAAAACGGAAGTACACCGTGTATATCATAAAAAAGCCACAGATAATGACAATGACGCTCAGAAGTGCCGCCAGTATCAGCATGATAAGCCCCTCACCGAAACCCAGCTCCTTTATGACGTCTGCCTGTGCGCTGTCAATGGCAAGCGTCGTGTAGCCGCCCGCCGACAGTGCGTTCACAAGGTTCCCGATTGTACTAAAAAATGCCTTCATGATAGTGACATTGTTTGCCACAAGCCATTCTGAAAGTCCGAGCCTTATCAGCATACGCAGGATCACCTCAAAGCGCATTTCCTCACGCACGTCCACACTCTCCGCACAGAACCCGATCACGAAGAACAGCACCACAAGGGAAGAACCCACTGCCACGAAAATCGGCTCCACGCCTTCCACCAGCCCCCACGGACCTCCGCCCTTAAAATTTACCGGGGACTGCCCCAACAGGGCAAATACAAGGCTTACCTGATTGTTCCAGAACCCGAACACCATTTCCAGAAGAGCCAGTATCTTGTCCCCTAACTTGAAAATATCCACTGAATCCTCACCTCTTTCCTTTTCAGGGAAAGGCGGCATCCCGCCCTCCCCCGCTGCTGTTTTTTTTAGAAACCGAGAAAAGTAAGGACAGCAGAAATGCTTGCCATCATGATCCCTGCCACAATTCCCTTGAGCGCCGAGTTCATGGTGGAGGAATCCTGCTGCTGGTATGCCTGCGCAAACTCCATGACGTTCTTTGCAAGGATAATGACACCCACCGCACCGATGACCGCAATCACGAGTGTCTTTAAGTTGTCAAGGGGCTGTGTGATCGCACTGGTTCCTGCCCCTGATGCAAACACTGTCATAGGCAGTCCGCCCACGGCAAGGTACGCCGCACCGCAGAACGCCGTCACAGCCTTCTTTGCCCCTGATAATCTTCCCTTTCCTGCCTTTGTCTCTGCTGCCACTGTTTCTGCTGCCATTGTTCCTGAAATAATCTCTGTTCTACGCATAAAAATAATCTCCTTTTCCATTTTGGTTTATAAACTGTTACTGACTGCTCTATCATGACGGGGCTTTCCCCCGGAATACTGTTAAGTCGGGCTTTCCCCGATGCGTTACTGCTTTAACCACCGCCTTTCCATTGGGGACTGCCCCTAGTTTTCTGAATGCCGCACAGTCTGGAATGTCTTTCTGATCTCACGCATCTTTATGACGTCTGTTTCCGGGTAGAATACCGCCAGTATGGTCTTTGTGGGCATACCAAGCGCAATCATTTTATGCAGCTCGTTCTTCTGCTCTTTGGAATATTTCCACTGCGCCATACGGTTCATAATGGTATCTTCGCCCTCCAGCCTGCGCCCTGCCGCCTCCGGTTCCGGCACAGGCTCTTTTGCCGCCTGCTTTGGTTTCGTTCCGGCTGTCTCCGGTTCCGGCACGTCCTCCTGTGCATACATGAGTTCATTGTCCTGTTCCCTGTTAAGCTGTTCCTTCTGCTCCTGTTCCTCCATGCTGATGAAGCGTTTCTGCATTCCGGCATCAGTGAGAAGTTCAAAGTCCTTGTAGTCGATTTTGTCAATATAGACATTTTCACCCTTCTTTTTCAGCTCCTCATAATAGGAAAGAGCCTTCGGTGTCAGCAGTTGGAACGGCAGCGCCTGTCCTCCACCTCCGCTGTTTGGGACATGGACATACGGCTTCCCTTTCCCGTCAGCGGTCTGGTCAAATGCCGGGTGTCCGAATGGGATAAACTTGCTGTCCATAATCGGATCAAAGCCACGGATAAAAATAATGCACTTCTTGTTGTCCAGCTTGCGCACTTCGTCCGCTGTGAAAAGCTCCCTGCCAAGCACGTCGTAATTGCGTGAGGAGCTTCCCTGCCTGCCCTTTGTCTCACCGCTTGATTTCTTGTCAATCGTGCCTTTGCCGAGCAGTTCCGAAACATACTTGTGCGTACTCTGCTCATTGCCGCCAAGATAGATAAACGTGTCGCAGTTGCCCGGAATGGTTTCCCAAGTGTCCTTGAAAAGCGCCTTTAACTGGGCGAAATTCTGGATAATGATGATGCTGGAAATCTCCCTTGAACGCATGGTTGACAGAAGGGAACAGTAGTCATCCGGCAGTGCGACATTCGCAAATTCATCAAGCATGAAGGTCACATGGATCGGGAGCCGCCCGCCGCAGTTGAAGTCTGCCTGATAGTAAAGCTCCTGAAAAATCTGTGTATAAAGCATTCCGATAATGAAGTTGTAGGACTTGTCGGAATCCGGAATGACGCAGAACAGCGCTGTTTTTGTCTCCCCGTCCCCGTTCACGCCAATGCCAAGTTCCGCAAGGTCCAAGTCGTCCCTTGACAGCAGCCGGAGTACCTGCTTGTTTTCCAAAAAAGCAAGCCGGGAGTTTGCGCTGATGATGATGGAACGGACAGTATCGCCCGCACCACGCATACATTTGTTGTACTGTTTCACCGCAGGGTGCGCCGAGCCGAGCTTTGAAGTTTCCTCAAGGAATTTCATGCGCACGTCCAGTCTGGAAGGCTTGTTCTGTTCCGTCACTTCCGCCTCCCCCAAAAGCTGTAAGACTGTCTCAAAGTTCCTCCTTGCAGGCGGCTCTTCCAGCCACACATAATAGAAGATTGCCTGTAGGAACAGCCCTTCCGCCTTTTCCCAGAAGGGATCGGAGGGAGTTGCGCCCTTTGGCGTGGTATTGCTGATAAGGTTCGTGATCAGCTTTACCACGTCCGTCTCCTCACGGATATAGGAAAAGGGATTGTAGCAGTCCGACTTTTCCATTTCCAGCAGGTTTATGACCTTTACGCTGTATCCGTTGTTCCTTAACATCTCCCCGCAGCTTCTGAGGATTTCCCCTTTGGGATCGGTACAGATAAAGGAACAGTTATGCGGCATCTGCATCAGGTTCGGCTTTACCTCATAAAAGGTCTTTCCTGCGCCGGAACCGCCGCATATCAGAATGTTCCCGTTGAGTTTCAGCCGCCGGAAATTCAGCGACATCTTCACGTTCTGGCTCAAAATGCGGTTGAAATTTTCGTCCTTGTCCGCAAGTATCTTGTTTGCCATTTTGGGTGATTCAAACCTTGCCGTTCCAAATTCCTTCCCCGGCATGAAGTTCCGCTGGCTTGTGATATACATTAAAAGGGCGGTAGCATAGACGATTAAGGCTATCACTACCGCTTTCATGGTTGTCTGGTTATAATAATTTGCAAATGGTTCGGCGCACACACGGTTGAAGGACTCCAGAAAGGCATTCATCTCCATTCCCGGCTCCCATGCGCCGTTCAGGAGATACCCTGCATAGGCACAAAGGACTGCCCCCAGTACGATAAACCACAGGGATACTTTTTTCTTGTTCTGTACCATAGGCGGCTACCTCTTTTTCGGTGCGGGCGCTTTTTTCGGTGCGGGCTTTTTCTTCCGCATAAGCTCCTGCTCCTTTGCTTTCCGCTCCACGTCCGCATACCGTTTCCGCACCTCCGCACTTACCCTGTCATAATGCCCTTCGTACAGGTCTTTTCCCTTCATGGTTGCGACCACACGGTTGTCCGCCGAATAAATCTTGTACTCCTTGTTACGGTCAAGAAAAGTCAGTATGGTCTTTCCATCATGGATTTCCATTGCCTTGTCCTTATTGATCCAGACATATTGGGCATTTTCTCCCCAAGTTCCCGGTATCCTTGTCTTTACGGCATGGTCATTTTCCTCCGTTATCAGTTTCTTTGTAATGGTAATGTCCGTAAGGTCAGGATTCTGTGCGGCGGCTACTGCCTGCATACGCTGCGCAAGCTCACGGTATCCTTTCATGCGGCTTAAAAACATTTCCTTATCCATAAGGACTCTGTGCTGCCCGCCTTCCCCTTTGGAAAGGACGCCGATCCGCTCAAGCTGCCCCACTACCTTTTCCGCCTGTTCGTTTTCAAGGCTGAAATTTTCCTTTACTTCCTCCACACTGATGCTCTTTTTCTCCATCGCATAGCTGCCGACTTTCTCAATCAGCCCGTCAAGAGCTTCTCCCACCCTTGCCGCTTCCTCAGTGTGGAGGCTGTCGTTTCCCTTTTTCTGCTCTTTCAGGAAAGACAGCACCTTATCCATCTCCTTTTCGTCCCCGTTTTTCAGGTAATCGTCAAACGTGGCAAGCCTGCCGGATTTCAGTTTCTGTATCATCATGTTTACCCGTGGGACTGCCTCCGTGTGGAAAATGATCTCGCTCATGCCGTCCTTTTTGTTGATGTCGGGCAGGACGGAATATAAAAGCCCGTATTTTTTCGCCATCTTCTGGACTTTCTTCATATCCTCTGTCGGGAACTGGAACACCTGCAGGTCCCCGCCTTTCATAAGAAGCCTGCGCATGTCCGTCTTTCCCATCGTTTTTTCATGATCCATGACCGCAATCAGGAAATCAACCGCCTTTTTCATTCCCTCGATAGTGCCGCCGCAGACCTTCATTGCAATCTCTATCCCGTCATAGCCGACACGGATAATCTGGACTGCCTCCTGTATTTCTTCCGCCATACTATTTCCCCCTTCCCTGTTCTTTTTTCTGTACCTGCTTTTTCAGGCGCAGTTCATCCAGTGTGCGCCTGCACAGATCTTCGGTTGCACTGTCCCTGTCTGAAAAATAATGTGTCTGCTGGTAATTTCCATCTGCAACCTCCCATGTGGCAAAGCTGCCGTTCTTCTGGTGTATCCCCATTTGTATCTGTTTACTGTCCGTGGGCAGGGTAGCTATTACGATATAATCATCATGCAACGTAAAGTTCATATACCACGCCTCCTATAAACTTGCTTCTTTCTTGACACGCTCCTGCACTTTTGCGGTATCCGTATTCCTGATTTCCTCCTCGCTCATGGAAATGCCGCAGGCAGACAGAAGTTCCGATAAGGTCTTTACTGCCTGTTCCTCCTGCACACGGTACATTTCAAGCGACACGAGCAGGTTTTCGATCTTCTGTATCCAGTCCAGCTGGGAACCCGTGAGTGCCTGATATTTCCTGCATACCGTATCCCTGTCTGCACCCGCTTCCGTAAGCTCATCAATCAGCTTGTTTGTCAGTTCTTTGTCATTTGTACGGAAAGCAAACTGTACCACAAACTCCTTGTCCCGCTCTGTCAGGACAATGTTTTTCTGCTGGAACATCTGCGCCGTCTCCGTTACTGCTGCCAGTCCCATTACTGCCCCTCCTTCATTTTGTTTTCATAGACTGCGATGTTTATGATCTCTTCCATCTGTTCTGCCGGGATTTTATTGTTTATCAGCACAAGCAACTGCTTCTCTGACAGCCCTTTCTCAATGGCTCCCCGTACCTGCACAAGCTGTTCCGGCGAAAGGTCTTTTTCCGCAAGCAGCTTTACAATGTCCGTTTTCTTCTTCAAGAAAAGCCGTGAGAACATGGAACTCATCACGCTCCCCCTGTCTTTCCGCTCCATGCGCTCCACCGGGACAAAACGGATAATATTGCCGTCCCTGTCCACGACTGCGGCATGGTATTCGATTCCGGGATAAAGCGCCGATTCCGGCATAGCGGGCGCACTGCTTTCCGCCTTTGTTTCCGGCTTCTTTTCCTTTTCCGGCTTTTTTGGTTCTGCCGCCGATTCCGGCTCTGCACTGACCATATTTTTTACCTGTTCCTCCAATGCTTTCCGCTCCTTTCTTACTGCTTCTATCTCACCATGCAGCCTTGCAATCTGCACCCTTGCCTCGTTTAGTTCATTCTGCTGCTTTTCCAGCATTTTGTCCTTTTCGGAAAGCTGTGAAAGGAGGTTGCTCTGTATCTGTGCATCCTGCCCCGCCGTCCCGATCTCTTTCAGTTTCTCATTTAAGGCGTCATACCGTTTTTCCTGACAGGAAATCTTTTCGACCACCTCATGGATCTGCTGCATAAGTTCCTTTGCATACGCCGCATCCTGCCCGCTCACCGGCTCTGCCTCCCTTGCCTTGCAAAGCACCTGTGAAAAAAGGCGTTTCATGGTATACGCCGTATTTTCCGCACTGGAAAGCACTTCGGTTATGGTATTCATCGGGACGCCTTTTTCATAAAACTCCAGCGCCACCGCCATCTGGTCGCCGCTTAACCCCTCTTTTAAGATTGCAGCCTTTTCCTCCTCATTGTAACCGTTGCGCAGACAGCGGGAATACACGCACATCTGTCTGTAATCGTATCTGCCAGCGCTGTATTCCTCTGTTTCCTCCTTTGTCAGACCGAACCGCAGGTCATCCTCTATCAGCTTTAAGATTTCTTCCGTATACTTCGGGTTCTGTTTCAGCCTGCCAAGATATGCTTTCAGATCCATGCCGCTAAGCGCCGTCCGTTCCTGCATCAATGTCCTCCCTTCCTGCCCGTTTTGGGCAAAAAATAAACAGCCGTTTTGGGGCTGTTACACTCATCTGGATTTTTCTTTCCGTTCCCTCTCCTTTTCCTGTTTCTTTTCCAGCTCCGGTTTTCCTGCCCTCTCCCCTGCCGTGATTTCCGCAAGGATGCGGGCGGCGATCCGTTCCTCTTTCGCCACTGCCTTCTCCTTTTCCCTTATCCGTGCGATCTCGCTCCGGTAATGTTCCTTAAATTCCGCAAGCTGCCCTGCCGTGTATCCTTCCTTTTCAAGCCTTGCCGACAGTGCGGCATACTGCCCATGCTCTTTCTCAAACAGGGCTTCCCCACGCTGGTAACAGTTTTCACATTCCAAAAGCGCCTCCATCTGCGCCGCAATATCAAAAAGCGGCTTCATTCTTGCACGTTCCTTGAATATCCGGCTTTTTTCCCTTGAAGTCTCTTTCTTCCTGTCCGCCATCTGTGCTGCCGTCTGCCTGATGTCCCCCGCCGTGGATGCATCGTGCCTTGCAAGGAACAGGTAATCTTCCTGTAATTTCTGCATTTTCCTGATGTCGTCACGGTACTGCCATGCCTTGCTGTACGGGCGCTTTTTTAAAAGCCCCGTTTTGTAAAGCCTTGCAAAATAGCGTTTCTGTATGCCGGACATTTTTGCTTTTTTATAGCGTTTTACACGACATCGCACGATTTTTGTTTCCTGCACATGCTGCACCTTTTTATAGGAAGAAAGATTCTCCTGTGCGATCCGTTCCCGTATGCGCTCCTCCGTGTAATCCTCCCCAAGCGATTTACACCGCCTGAACCTGCTCATGCCCATAGGCTTGATTGCAAGGTGCTTTCCTTCCGTCCTGTATGCGTTCTTTATCCCGTAACCCATTTCGGAAAGGACGGATAAAAAGGACTCATAGGTTGCCGACTGAATGACTGCCGCATCAATGTCACGCTTTATCATGTCCGCCCACACAAATCTGCCATCCCGAAAATCGTTCCATTCCTTATAATTTTCAGATTTCTTCGCCCTGTCCTCTGATATTTCAATCGTGGAAAGCCCGTACTCTTCACACAGGCGGTTCGTGACGGGCTGTATCTCCCTTGCCCAGTCCCCTTTCTTATAACGGTACTTTCTGCCGTCCCGGAAACTGACACTGTTGAAGATGATATGACCGTGGATATGGTTTGTGTTGTCATGCACCGCATACAGAGCCTCATAGTCTTTGCCGAGATACTCTTTTGCAAACTTCCCGATCACCTCAAAGGCAGTATCCGCATCCACTTCACCCTCCACGAAGGATATGATCAGGTGGTAGCCCTGCCTCTGATCCGTCTTTCCAAACTGTTCCTTTGTCTGCCGCATCTGTTCATATACCTGTTCCTGCTGGCAGTTAAGGGAACCCACGAACTGCCCTCCGCCTGTTTTCTCCGGCACGGTGATATAATCGAGTGCCTGTTTCAAGTGCTTCCCCGCATACCCTGCACCGCAGTCCCCGATATAAAGTATCTTGCTGATCGCCAATCTTTTCCGCCGCCTTTACCTTGTTTTCCCTCTGTCCTGTTTCTTTTCCGGTTCCGTGACATACTCCTGCATTTCATTTTCACAGGGGACATACTGTTTCATTGTTTCAAGACAGAAAAATATATCCGCTGTTTTGTCCGTGGATGCTGCATAAAACTCCTTATGGGAATATGGGTGTTTCTGTCTGCCGTAATAGTCCTCCTTCATCATGCCAAGCTCATCGTCACGTTTCAGCCGCCTCGTAATGTCAAAAAAGTCCCCCTCGTTTTTCTCAAACTGTCGCACCGGCTTGAAATGACAGCCCTGATAGAGAAAATAGCCGTTCTCACGCAGGCGCTCTTCCTGTGTCTCCGTCAGTGTATCCGTCAAATGGCTCCCCCCCCTTCCTTACATGCTGCCTATCTTATCCGCCGCCGCCCTTACAGTCATGTTGAGCTTTTTCATATAAGCGCTCAAAAGCTCCCTGTCCTCCGTGCGGTACAGCTTTGAATTATAGTTCCTTGTAATCTGGTTGATGTTGTTCCCGATTGCGTTGACCTCATTGATCAGCTCTTTCAGGAGGATACGGATTTCAGGGTAATCGTTGGGCTTTTGTGACAGCAGCAGCCGGATATACTCTGATTCTTTCATACCGCTTTCCTGAGCCTGCTTTTTCAGCCTGTCCGCCTCCTGCTGTGTCAGACGGAAAGGCTTGATGATGTCCTTTTTTTCTGCCGCCATCTACCGTGACCTCCCTCCGTCCTTCTTTAATGCAGGGGAAACATCCGGGAGCAGGTCCTCCCCCGCTTTTATCTGGTCTGTCATTTTCCTGACAGCGGCATCAATCCCACCCTCCCTGCTTATATCCGCAATCAGCGCCTCAGCAAGCGTCACCGCAAGCGCATCAAGCTCTTTTCCGTACCTTGTGCGGTCAAACATCTTATCCAGAATTTCTTCATCTTTCCGCAGGGTGTCAAGATAGTTTTTCTTATCTGCATAATCATCATCTTCCGGATCTAACACTGCCTCTTCTGCCTCCTGTAGCAGCTCATAATTCCATTCCGCAGCTATATTGACCGCATCTTCTATATCATATGGTTCCCAATGCACTTTCCCCTGCTCCCAGCACAGATCACCCCGGAACATCTTTCCGTCCATGTGTCCCAGGCAATAATCATGCCCTTCCATATAGCCAATCAGTTTCTGACCTTCTTCCTCCGTTATGGAAATTTCCCCTGCAACAAACTCTGCAAGTTCTTTCCCATCCTTAAAATCTTCCGGCTCCTGCCCTCCTATTACCTGTGATAGATACATCTGCCCGCCCGTGTAGCTGAAATCCTCATATCCGAATTGCAGGGCTTTTTCGTTTCCCAGTTCCAGCGTTTCCGTAAAAAGAACCGCTCCAAAATAATTTACCCTGACGCTTTCCTCCACGGACACCGGAAACCCGTCGTCATCACCATACCGCAGCTCATAACAGTGCATCTCCTCCGGCACTGTTTCCTTATCCACACGCAGCTCTGTGAAATATCCTGTCCGCCCCAGTAATTCTACTTCCTCAAGCACCTCTTTCTGCACATCCACGGTTTCCAACTGCAGCCACCTCCTTATCTGTATAAAATGAATCCCATGATTTCTGCCCCCGCTCAAATTCCGATAGGAATTTGCCAGATACGCACTTTGTAATACAAGTGCCTCTGGTTAGGGGACTGCCCCTAAAACCCCGCTGATACATATAGTGAACTTAAAATATGATAGAATATTTTTATTTTGATTGCACTTTCTGCAATCATTTTCCTGTTCTGATAGCACTTTTTAAGTTCATTTTTGGGAGGGCAGCCACGCCGCTTTTTCTGCCGTTTTTCAATGATAGTGCTTTTTGCAATCACTTTTACAGAATGATTGCACTTTTTAAGTTCTTTTTCCATGAATGAACTCACTTTTTGCAATCAGGCAGATTACCGTGCCATTTCCCGTTTTGGCGTGGCTGCTATGAGACATTTTTTTGCTTCCTGCAGCCACTGGTTGTAATCCTTGAACGGCTTCGGCGGCGGGCAGTTCTCCACCTCATAATCCAGTCCGTAGTATTTTTCCATGAGCGCATCCGCCGCTTTCCTGCCCGGTTCGTCATTGTCAAGACAGAAAGAAATCTTCCTGACTTTCGGGTGTTCCTCTAAAAATGTGGCAAGCGGCGCATCGGAAAGCATCCCAAGCGCCAGCTTGTTTGTCTCATAATCCCCACGGATTTCCACATAACTCATCAGGTCTATTGCCGCCTCAAATACCATGACCTCATCGCTGTTCCCATACCAGATATTGAACCCGTAATTCTTGTCATTGCCTGCCACGTCGCACTTAAAGGCTTTCCCGTCCCGGTCAAACACTCCCCTCATGCTTGCAAAGCGTGTTTTCCCCTGCACGTCATTCCCCTTAAAGACAATGTTGTGGTGGCTCTTTTCTTCATAGATCAGTCCGCAGCTTACAAAATAATCCACTGTATGCCTGTCAAGCGCCCTGTCCCCTGTCAGGTACGAATAAAGACAGTCATTGTTCTTTGAACGGGCGGGAAGTACGAAAGGCTTTTTCTTTTCTTCCGTGGAATGCTTTTTTTCCACATACACATTGGCACTCTTTTTGTCCCAGTCCCCGTCCCTCCGGTATCCTGAAAAATCAAGCAGCCAGAAAACAGCGTCCTTGACTTCCATGCCCGCAAAGACACGCAGGAAATCTATCTGCGAACCGCCGTTGTTTCCCCTTTCATGTTCCCTTGACCACCGGAACCAGTTCGTGCGGTTGTAAATCCGTATCGAATCCATTTCTTTCAGGGTGTGGTATCTGCCTATCTTTTTCACAGTGTAGCCGAGGCTTGCCGCTACCGCTGTCAGGTCAACGCTCTTTGCAATCGCAAGTTCCTCTGCCGTAAAACTTCTTCTTTCTTCCATCGCCTCACCTTGCTTTCCCTTTTTCCGCTACCATTGCCGTTTTCCCAAAATCCAGTGATTTATAGTCTGTAGAGAGATAAATTTTCGGGTGTTCCAGCAGCCCTTTTTCATTAAAGCTGAAATATTGGCTGTTGTCGCCTCCTACGATCACATGGTCATGCAGCGTAATCCCCATCAGGTCCGTCAGTTTCAGCATCCGGTCTGTAATCATGGTATCCTGTTTGGAGGGGGTAAGGCTACCGCTCGGATGGTTATGGACTAGGATCATCTTCGCCGCATTGGAAAGGATGCTTGCCTTAAACAGCTCCCTCGGCTCTGCAATGGTCTGATTGACTGCCCCCATGCTTACAATGCTGCAATTAATAGGGCTTCCATCCGATTTCAGGTTAATGATGCACAGCACCTCCCTGTCCATTTCACATAAAAAATCCCCCACTACTTTTACGGCATCCTGGGGAGTTGTGATCTTATGGTCTGAAAACAGCGGCGCATCCTTTACCAGCCTTACCGATACGACTTCCAGTTTAAAGGGTTCCTGTTCCTGCATCTGCTTTCTCCCCTCCCGGCTCAATACGGATAATAAATTCCCCCTCCTGCCGCTGCACCAGTTCCATAAGTTCCTTTACAGTCAGTTCTTTTGGTGTTTCTTCCATAAATATCCGCTAAACCTCCTATCTGGACTGCTTCGCTTCATAAATGTGTCCCTGTTCTGCCACAACTCCGTCCAGCCTTTTGTTTGGCGTGTCAGTTGCAAGCGTAATCTTCCGCAGGTCTTTGTCATAGTGGTACACCTGATTAGAAAGTCTCTCTCCCAGTTCCACCTGATCCATGTTTATTTCCGCAACCATCTGTGCCAGTTGCTCCGGTTCACCCATATTTACAGACACAGCGATCACCTCATGCACGGAAGAAGGCATCACATACAGGTCACTTCCCACTTTTTCTGCCAGTTTGTGCAGCTTATCCTCATAAAGCATGGAAGCCGCACCGCTGATTTTACACTCATTTGAGATAACCCACATGGTCTGTTCCGGTTCCATTTCTCCAATCATAAGGTCTGCCATTGATGGCGGCATACCGTCAGCAATAAACATTTCCCTCATTACCTCATTCATGGATTTTACTGTGGGCGGCAGGATACGCCTTGTGTTTTCCGCAGCAGCCTTAAACAACTGTTCCTCTCCCATTCCAAGCTCCTTTGCCAGATTGTTGTTGATCATGGTGCTTGAAAATCCCTTCTCATCCATGCTTACTACCCATCGGTAAATAATGGACAGGTCCTGAAACTCCCTGTGCGGCATTTTCTGTAACATATCTTCATTCTGTATGGTATTTACAAGCTGGAATATGATATTGTCCTTTGCCGCCTGCAAATCCAGCGGCGGCAGCACTGTCTGCTGAAATGCCTTATCCATTGCCTCTGCCGCATTCTGCATAGTTTCCTGCAAATCCCCTGTCCTTAAATACTCCTTATACATATCACTGATGTATATGGTTGGTGAAATACTGCCCCCACCCTCCAAACGAAGGCTCAATCCATCCATTTTACGGTTGATTTTCTCCACGGAGTCAACCCGCATCTCCGAGTCCTGATACTTCTCCGGCATATAATCCAGTAAATTTTCTTTTACAACTTCCTTGAAAACCTCATAATCCATCATAAATTCCATTCCTCCAATCAAAAGCGTGGTACATGCCTATGCCCCGCATTATTTTTCAATTCCATTCATGAACCCGAACTTCTTTTCAATATATTCCGTTTCAGACAACTGCCCTTCCAGCGCCATATTGTATTCCGACATAAAAACCTGTATTTCTTCCAGAACTGCATCTGTCAGGGACAGCGGATAGTCTGACGACGGAAGGATATACGCCCAGCACAGTTGAAAGACAATATCCTCATGCGGCATTTCCGCATCCCACATCAACACTTTTGGATTTACGCCCAAAGCCTCTGCAATACAACGGTTACGGTCCGGTTTTGGTGTACGGGTTCCATTTTCATACTGTGCAATGAACAGGTGTCCGTTCTTCCCAAAATTGCAGGCATTTCCAAGCTCCTTCTGCGTCATCTGCCGGAATGTGCGTATAAATTTCAGCCTGTCTCCATAAGTCATGTTTCTTCACCTCACTCTGCACTTTTTATTGCAGATAATAAGCCGGGGATTTCTCCTCGGCTTATCCATCTGTTCTGTTTCTATGCTTCTGCGCCGTCCCCGTCTTTTCTCTTTTTCCAGAAAAGAGCTGCAAGTCCGGCAGCAACAGCCGCAAGCCCGAACCCTGCAAATACCCACGGGTTCATGTTGTCCCCGGTCTGCGGGAGTTTCGGTTCCGTAGGCTTGTTTGTCACTTCAAGGGTGTACAGGGCCACTTTTGTCTTTCCATCCTTGTATTCAAACTTCACTTCCTTTGGCGTGGAATCAAGGAGATAGCCTTTCGGAGCTTCCACTTCCACTACGGTATAAGTGACTGCCTCCTCATACTTCCCGTCCTTAAATGCTGCAATCGGAAGTTCGCTGCTCTCTGCATGACCGTCCTTGTCCGTGGTAAGTGTCTCAATCACTTTCCCGTCCGTGTCACGGATTTCAAATTTTGCGCCTGCAAGCGCTTTTCCGTCCTCAGACTTCTTGCTGATGATGATCTTTCCAACTGCTGCTTCGTCCTTCATTGCTACTTTCTGGATTTCATCTGTCTCCTTCACCTCAAACTCAATATCCTGTGCGATTACATAGCCAAACGGCGCTGTTTCTTCACGGAGAATATATTTTCCGGCAGGCAGCTTCTCGATCATGTGCGGCTCTTTGCCGGAAGTCCACTTCTCCACCAGATTGCCGTCTGCATCAATGACGGAAAGGACAGCCCCCTCAAGCTCATTGTCGCCTGTAATGTCCGTCTTTGAAATCTGCACCTTGATCGGCTTGTTTTCAAATTCTGCCTCAAATTCGATTACTTCCTTATCATCGCCCTGATATGACGCATCCACATCAAATACCTTATCGGACTTCACATATCCCTTTGGCGCTGTCAGTTCCTGCACATAATACTTTCCAAGCGGGAGGTCAGATACAAAGGTCAGCTTTCCGTCCTTTCCGGTCACGCCACGCTCAATTTCAGTTCCGGCTTTTACAACTACTTTGCCATCCTTGTTCACGATGTCCTCTTTCGCAAACAGTCCGAATACAGCCCCCTCAAGGACTTCTTTCGTGCCTGCCTCTTTCTTTACCACGGTGATCTGCACTTTCTGTCTCTCATTGCTGATGTTCATTCCTGCATAAACCACTGCTGTTTCCTGATCGATATAGGAAAGGTCTGCTTCGATTGGTGTATCATCCAGAACGAACCCTTCCAGAGTCTTTGTCTCCACAAGGTAATATTTCCCAAGCGGTAAGCTGTCAATGCCTGCATAGCCTTTCTCGTCAGTGACGATGGTTGCCACAAGCTCGTCCGCCTCATAATAGATTGTGTCAAGACCATCCGGGCTTACAATGTCCTCTGCCGCATAGACTTCAAATTCAACTCCTGCAAGACTGTCCTTAAAATAATTGAAAATGAAGTCATACCAGTGTCCTTTCATAAGGGTAGTGTCCGTTACAAATTCGCCGTCTTTGTTGATGATGATTGCGCCTGTCGGAACTTCGTCTTTCATCACTGCACTCTGAATGTCAGCGGTATCTTCCACTGTAAACTGGATTTCCTCTGCTTTCAGATAGCCGTAAGGCGCAAACTCCTCACGGAGCGTATAAGTCTCCCCTGCTGTCAGCCTCTTGATAACATGGGCTTCTCCTGCCACGGAAGTCCATCTGTCAACCACGTTGCCGTCCTTGTCAATGACGGTAAGCATTGCGCCGGAAAGTTCTGCGCCGCTTGCAATGTCCTCCTTTGTAAATTCAAAGGTTGTAGGCTCATTCAGAAATTCGCTGCTGTATTCAGCAACGGCTTCATGCTGTCCCTGATACTCTGTCTCAAAAGTAACCACTTCCTCACTGGAAACATAGCCTTTCGGCGCTGCCAGTTCCTTAGCCTCATAAACCGCAAAAGGATAATCCTTTTTGAAAGCGATCCTGCCGTTTTCGTCAGATACGGCAGTTTCAAGAAATGTGCCTGCTTCAATGATTACTTCCCCATTGGCATTTTCAATATCCTCTGCGGCAAACAGACCGAACTTAGCACCTGCAACCGGGGTATCTTCCTCTGCATCTTTCTTAATAACTGACATATCCAGTTTCTGTCTGTCATTGGTAAATGTCACGTTTTCATAGATTACCGGGGTTTTATCGTCCACATAAACGAATGTTACAAGCTGTTCTTCCCCGTTCAGCACATATCCATAAGGCGCTTCTGTTTCCACTACACGGTACTGTCCGAGCGGAAGCCCTGAAATGCTGGCTTTCCCATCTTCCCCGGTTGTGAGCGTTCCTACAAGTTCGCCTTTTCTGTAATATCTTGTCCTGTTTCCGTCCCCGTCTGTCTGCATGTCAGCAGTATAAATATCCTCTGCGGCATAGACCTCAAATTTTGCCCCTGCAAGGGAGCCTTCCCTGTAAACGAACTCCTTTTCTTCAGAATCAGCAAACAAGCCGCCCTTGTAGCCGTCAAGGATTTCGCCTTTCTTCTCCACTGTCAGTTCCCCGACAACGGGTTCGTCCTCATATTCCACGGTAATGATTGCATCATAAGTGTCCGGATCAGTCTCATAGAACGTATCGGAATCAACCGCCACTTCCACATAATTTGTGTTCAGCACATACCCGTAAGGCGCTTTCACTTCCTCAATGCGGTAATTCCCAATCTTCAATACGTCAGGCAGGATCAAGTCGCCATCTTCGTCCGTGAAGAAAGAAGTGTGTGTAACCTTTGACGGATAAGTTGTAACCATCTTGACATACTCATTTTTGTCAAGGTTAAAAATCTTAAACTCTGTATTCGGGATAAGGACTGTCTGCTTTGTGTCAGCGTCCTTCTTGATCACACGCAGCTTTGCGGTAAATTCACGGTCAATGAATACACGCCATACCTGCGGCTCTGTCGGGTGGTTCTCCACAATCCTTACTTCAAAAGGTCTTACTGGCTGCATGTTATGCGGTGTGACTGTCTCAACTACCACATAAGTCCCATAAGGGATTGGCTGTGTCACGATATGCCCCTTTGCATCCGTAAAAAGGGTAGTCTCACCCTTGCTGCCGATTTCAACAGGTTTTGCGCTGTCAAAATCATAACTTCCATCTTCCAGTACGGATAAGGAAGATTTCAGGTATGCGGTAAAGCCTGCGCCGGACAATACAGGCGCTTCGGTGTCGTCCCCGTTGTCTGACACCTTGATAAGCTGGAACGGCTGCTTGATGACCTGCTCCGGCGATGTTGTGCTTCTTGACACTTCCGCTACCAGATCGCCCTCATAATCGCATACAACATCATGTTCTTCTTCATCGAGGAGATACCCCTCTGACGGTGTGATTTCCTTTACATAGTAGTTGCCGAGATAGAGGTTCTTTACCTCTGCATTGCCGCCCGCATCCGTTGTCATTGTCGCAACGAGGTCCCCTGCATGGAAGATAATGCCTGTTGCGCCGTCCGGGTGTGCAATATCGTCACGGGCATACAGACCATAGACTGCGCCCTCCAGCTTTGCGTCTCCCTGCGGAACTGCCTTTCCTGTCTCCTTATCCACCTTGTAGATATGGATTTTTGCGGTTGTCCTGTCATTTGTGAAAGTGTGGGTAAATGCTGCCTTTGCAGTTGTCTCCGGCAGATAGTTGAATGCAAAGCTGTATACATCAGAGCTGTTCCTGTAATATGCGTAAGGAGCCTGTGTCTCTGAAATATAGTAGCTGTTTGCGATTGGAAGGTCTACCGTGTAAGCGGCGCTGCCATCCTCCCCTGTCGTGACGGTCTGTAATGCTGTACCCTTTGTCGCAATGACTTCCCCTGCATAATTCCTGATGTCACTGCCAGCATAAAGCGTGTACTGTCCGCCGTCCAGAGGGTTCGTTGTCTCGGAATCTTTCTTTGTAACGGAAACTTCCGCTTTCTGTCTGGTATTCAGGACGGTTGTTGCCTCATACTGCACCTCTGCCATCTGATCCTTATATTCAATCTTCACTGTATGCGGCTCTGTATTGATGGTATATCCGTCAATGCTCTTTGTTTCCGTAACCACATACGTCCCAAGATGAAGGTCTGTAAGAACCACCTGCCCGTCACTTCCTGCCACAAGGTTTTCAGCGATCACATCCCCGTTGCTGTAGACTTTTGTGCCGTCTGCCCTGTAAATGTCTGCGCCTGCCGTCACTCTGAAAACAGCCCCCGGCAGTTTCTTTTTCTCATAAGTGAAATTGCTGCCATTCCATCCGGTCAGGACTTCCCCCTCTTTATAAATGGTAATCGCCCCAAGCTGCTCCTTGTCCGTTGCGCTGATCCCGGTTGTCTGCCCTGCCTTTACGGTCAGTGTGTGGACTTTGCCGCTCAGTACATATCCTTTTGGAGCGGTAATCTCCTTTACATAGTAGGTTCCTGCCGCAAGCGCACTGGATTTCGCATAACCGTTGCCGTCAGTGGTCATGGTATCTGCCTTATTGGTGCATCCGCTGTCAGAATAAATACCGTACACGGCTCCTTTCAGCTTCACGCCACTGGACTCATCGGTCTTAACGATCTCCCCATAGCCGATGTTTTCCGTCTTTACCTTGAAATAGGCATGGATCGGATCGGCGCTAGGTCTTTCCGAAACAAACTCCTGATAGTTTGCCTTTTCCGTAAGCCAGAACACACAGCTTGAAGTGGTTTCCACTTCGCCTGCCGTGGAGTTCATGGTTGCCATTGTTGCCGCCGTGTTTACTTCCCTGCTGGAAATGGTGACGCTGTTCCCGTTCTTTTCCACCTTGTACCCGCTAAGGGAAATGTCAAAATCCCCAAGTACGCCATTGCTGTCAGTAAGGGTTTTCTCGAAACGCTGGTTCCCCTCATTCCATTTCAGCTCATAAGTTTCCGCACCGCTCTGTGTCCTGCTTGCAAAACTTGGTCTTGTCGCATTATAAGACTTGCTGATGCTGCTTTTCAGGCTTGTATAATAGGCATAGGACGATGACGGGTTCGGAGCCGTATCGCACAGCTTTCTTGCTGCCGAGTCCCCGCCGTCAGTACCGAACAGGTTCCCCACGATCACCCACACCATCGCCTGTGTCGCTATGAACTGGTCACACTGGTCATTTGACGGCGCTGTTGCGCTGTTGCTGTTAAAGCCAAAATACAGGCAGTAACTTAAAAGTTTTTCCTGCTGTGCCGTCATGGAAGTGCTTGAATTGGGGTAGCTGTTCATAAGCTGCCCGCCGTCTGCCGCCAGACCAAAGTTCATGCAGTAGGCGGCATTGCCGTCCAGTATGGCATACAGGATCTTCCCGTGGTCATAACCAGCCTTTAACTCGCTTACCTCGCCGGACGCCCTTGTTGACGCATACCAGAAAGCGATGTTTGCACTGGAATTTGCCGCAAATGCAGTCATCCCATTGCCAAACAGCGTCGTAAAGACTGTCAGCAGGGCTAAGAATCCTGCCATAAATCTTTTCATTTTCTGTTTCATTCAGGTTTCCTCCTTATAATAGGGCAAAAAAATAACAAGTCATATAAAATGGCTTGTCATTTTCCGTTTACTGTTATTTTGTTTGGATTTCGTCTCTGTCCGTCTCCCTTAATATCCCCGGCGGAACCTGCATGTCTCAATTCCGACAGACGGATAAAGGGAAAACGGGCATTTTTCATTTGTATCAGAAGCCTTACAGGTCATATGTCAGTAAGGAATACCCCTCACCGTCTGCCTGCCATAACTCCGACCATTGTGAGTACCACCCTCGCAACCAGTGCAAGCAGCAACAGGAACAGTTTTGCTATCCCAAGTACCAGTTTCAGGAGCATCAGAACCGCCTGCAATATCCATTTTAATATGGTCAGCAGTACCGTTGCCGTCTTTCTCAAAACCATTCCCACCATAGATCTTTCCCCCATCCTCTACCGCAATCCTTACCTTGTACTGATCCCTCCGTTTAACCGCATCCTGCACAATGCCCTCATGCCTGCGGGTATTAAGGATTACCATATCAACAACGAACGGGGTTACGGATTTTATATTTCTGTATTCAGCCCTTCCAATACCAAGTGTACCTTCCGGCGCTGCCTGTTGTCAAGTTCAAGACATAATCCGGCACAATCCTGCATAATCCGGCATCGGTGTGTCCCTATCTGTAACAGCGGAACTCATAAAATTCTGTCCCGTTAAGGCTGCACACCCCTGTATATTCAATATAAAATACAGGCTCCGTTTCAAGCATCATCATCCCTGCAATGTAATCCGCTATCCCGTCCTCGCTTCCGAGTTTCCTCCCGGACGTGGTTGACGCTGCATTCAGGTCTGTTTCTACAAAAACGCTGTAATAGCCCAGTCCGTCATATGGATAATAGGAATGGTATTCTTCCTGCGTTATCTTCCCCTCTGCCAGCAGGCTTGCAAGGTTATCCGTGGTAGTTATCATCCCACCCGCCTGACACTTTGCAACTGCCTGACTGCATACAGATACGGGATCGTATGGCAATATGGTCACTGTCTGTTCCTGCTGCTTTGTTTCCTCCGGTTCTGTCTGCTCCTGCTGCCCTGTTTCCCCCGGCTTTGTTTCTTCCGGCTTTGCTTCACACTCCGGCTTTGTTTCTTCCTGTTTTTGCACATCTGCACTGCCTTGTGCGGGTTCTGTTTCCCCTTTCCGCTCCGGCTGACTCACTGTCTTTGGTTCGGGTGTGTCCGCTGCCCCCTTATCCTCCTTTTCCTGCCCCGGTTCTTTTGCCATTTCCTCTGCGGTCTGCTCTTTTCCGGTGTCCCCGTTTTGTGCCTGATACGCAGCAGTGACTTCTTTATTCTCCGTCATATCCGGTTCCACAACGTCCACTACTGTTTCAGCCGCTTCCGGCTCCATATCAGGTACAGCATTGTCCGTACTTCCACATCCGGCAGCAAGCATGACAGTTACGGATAAAATCAGGAATAATCTCTTTTTCATATGAATCACCTTTCCTTTCCCCATAAGGGGAAGGAAGGCTGTGTCCGTGTACCGCTGTCCTGTCCCTTATGGGAGTTTACACGGGACACATATCTGTTCAGGTCTGTCCCGTATTCTGTGCATCGTTTCCTCCTATGAAGCTACTGCATCCTGCTCCGGTATGCAAGCATTCTTTTCAGTCTCTTGTTCTTTGCATATGCCTTGTAAAATTTCAGCATCCACATGTCTCCCACCTCCTTTTCCGTCCCCGCCCTTTTTTCGGGGACAGGGGCTTCCCTCCCGGCATCACATTCATCCAGCAGCCCCTCCACACTCTGTAAAACCACACCATCAATATCCCCGCCATTTTTCAGGAATTTTGCAGCTTCCATCATTTCCCACGGATAAAGGCAGTGTTTAACAGCCAGTCCGCAGATCAGTTCCGCAGGCTTCTCCCCATATTCCTGTCTTACCCTGCAAATCCCCTTGTAAATCGCATCCAGCCATTTTCCTATGGCAGCATCTTTGTCAGATACCAGTGCAAAATCGGGGGACTGCCCCATTTCAATACATTCCTCCGCAAAGGAAAACCAGTGTTTCACGGCTTCCCTGCCGCTTTCAGGGCACAGCCTGATTAAAGATTCTTCAAAAGTTTTCTTATCCATTTTTACTCCTTTCATCGTCTGCCAACCGAAACGCCTATCATGGTCAGCACAATCCTCATAACAAGGGAAAGCAGCAGCAGGAACAGCTTTGCTATCCCAAGCACCAGTTTCAATGCCACAAGCGCCGCCTGTAATATCCACTTCAATATGGTAAGCAGTACCACCCCGGTCTTTCTTAAAACCATTCCTGCCATAAAACATTCCTCCTATCCCCAGTTGTCAACCAGCTCCATCATGGTTGGATCTTCGGGTTCCTCTGTAATACTGGCTGCTGTTTCCTTTACCACGGTTTCCATGACCATCCTTCCCATGCCGCCCTCCGCCACCCTTGCCGCCCCGCCTCCGAGGGCAGCGCCGAGCAGCATGATAATTTCATTCTTAACATCATTCTTTAGTTCTTCACGGATACCATCCAGGTCACTCCTTGAAATGTATTCCTCTTTCTTCTGTCCTCCTGTCTCCCTCAACAGGTTTTCTTCCCCAAAGCTGTTTGCATAGAAGTCTATGGCATCCGTTATGAACTGGTTTACAGACTTATGAATGTCCGTATTCAGTTCCGCAAGCACCCTGTTTACCCTGCGCTGCTGTTCATTGTCAAGATTGAGGCGGTAACTTCGGAAAACAATATTCGACTTTGCCATATGCCCCACTCCTATCCTATCTGGTCACGATGCTTTGCAAGGAAAACCCTGCCAAGCTGTTCATACCCCTTTGCATTTGCTTTGATGTCCTCAATGTACCGGATATTCCCGCTGTCATGTGAACCGAACAGCCTCATGACTGCCGCTCCGCCGCCTACAAACACAATCGGTATCACATCAAGGTTGTAACCGTGTTCTTTCAGGGTATTGTAGACTTTCTGTGCAAAATCACGCAGGCAGTCCTTTACGATGTTCATGTACTTATCCGGCAGTGCCGCCTCTCCGGTAGCCATGACCTGCTGTATCACGTTTTCCTCAAGTTCCTGCCCGATCTGCCTGTTACATTCCTCATTGATTATTCTCATGCAGCGGATAAGTCCCTGCTGGCTTGTGATACATTCCGCCTCATTCGGCTTGCCGTTCTCTATCGGCATGATGTCAATGGTCCAGCTCCCTATATCCACCACTACCACACGCCCCGGCAAAGTCCTCAACTGCTCTGCAACTGCCGCATAGCATTGTGGGAATACGGACACCCTTGCTATCCTTGCCGTGTACTTCTCTTTCTCAAAGCGGAAAGCGACTTCTTTCTTCTTTGACAGGTAATCAATGAAGTCCTGCTTCTCTGCACCGAACCTTGTCAGGGGAAGTCCTACCGATAAAAGGACATCCGCATTTCTCATTCCCCGTCTGTTCAGTTCCTTTGCGACTGCCGCAAGGGTAAGCAGATAGAAGTTGTCATTCTCAACTTTCGTGTCCCTGACCTCAAGACGTTTCCCGCCCACCTTGTAATACTTTCCGTCCAGTTCCACTACATCATCATAAAATGCGGGTTCCGTTGTGATCTCCTTTACCCCTGTCGTAAAAATCTGTGTGGCTGTTTTCATGTTCGACCAGCCGTGGTCAATCCCGATTACTTCAATATGTTTTTCCATTCTGTTCTTCCTCCATATCTTTTTCATGTTGCTTTATCTCTCCTTAAAATCTTTCTCATGCAGGGAAAACAATACTGTTCTGACTGTTTGTACGGACATCCAAAGCACATATCTTCCTTGTCCTGCTCCGTGATTTCAGGCTTGCTTTCCTCCCTGACACACTTCCTAGCGAGACACTGGCTGTTATTTCCGTAAAAGAACCTGCAGCGCATACAGCTTCTTAGGTCTTTTTCCAAATTTACCTGTGCTGCTATAATTCCGCTTTGTTTTGGAGCGTCCTGCACCCTTACGTTAATTCCCATCCACGCCACCCGCCTCTCTTACAGCGGAAAGCATGTAAATCTCCTCCATCTTTCTGTCTGCCAGCCCTGCTGATCTTGAAAGTGCAAGTACAAACACAACTGCTGCTATAATTCCTGCCGCTATCATCTGCCGCCCCTCCTTTTCTGCTCCGCTTTCTTTCTCTGTTCCGTCTCCATCCGCCTGACATACTCACGAATGTCAATCAAATCCTCCAAGTCGTAGATTTTGGAACTCATGGCACGGTCAACATTTTCAGGGGTACATTCGCCATGCTCTGCCAGCGCTGCCATTACTTTCTGCCTGATTTCTTCCTGCACCGCATCCGGCATTGCTGCTATATAGTGTGGCGGCAGCTTTGTAATTTCTGTGATTACCTCCTTTTCGTATCCGTAACTCTTTTCAAAGTCACTGATAAATTTTTCTTTTACCGATACTGCCTTCGTTTTGTTTTCCTCACTGGCTAATTCCACCAGTTCGTTTAGGAACTCAATCAGCTCTTTCTTCGTCATAGCCGTTCACATCCTCCTTTTTGCAATAAAAATAGGACTATATCAGCTATGCAGTCGGTGGCATCTGCCACTTCAAGAGCTAATTTAGTCCTACCTAAATAATTTTTATATTTTTATGCATCAGAAAAACAATCTTCACCTCCAAAACCACATGACTTTTATTCCCGCCGGAATCCTGATGCAGCATGGGCATTTGTGAGATATTTGATTGGTAAAACAGCGCTGCCTCCCATCAATACCTTGCTTCGTTGCAATTTTGAGAAAGGACTAAATCAGCTCAAACCCTTGTATTTACTGGATTTGTTCTAACTTTAGTCTTATTTTACCGTAAGCATCCCCCTCTCTGCAACCCGTCCAAAAGAGAATTTCAAATATTACATAATACTTGCTTTCCCGGTCAATGCCGTTGATGAAACAATCGTATTCGTCTTTCGTCCAAAAGTTCAACTTGTCAGCGTCAGACTTTCCCATTTTCTTAACCTTTTTACATGGGTTATTATTGAGATTGTAAATGTTACTTGCATGAGTAAATAATGCGGTAATCTGATTTTGCACCATGCGTAAATAAGTCTACGAATACCCTTTTGCTCTGATAGCGTTCTGCCACTGGATAATATCAGAGGGGCTTATTTCGTTCATTTGCTTATTCTCAAAATACGGTAATACATGGGCTTCTATCATGTAACGCTTATTTTTTATCGTGCGTTCCTTTAGTTCTCCTGCTTTATCCCGGAAATACACATCAACAAATGTGCCTAACATCATATCCATATTGGCAGATGTACTTTTCAGAAATTCTCTTTCCCACTCCAACGCTTCCTTTTTCGTGGCAAAACCACGTTTCTTTTTGTGCTTCTTCTCCCCTTTCCAGTTTTCGTAATAGCATTGAGCAGTCCATTTCCCGGCCTTTTCATCTCTTGAAGCAGACATTCCTTATCCCCCTTTCATGCGGTTTGGTTCGGCTGATTGTAACCATAAAACTTTGTTTCCCAAAATGCTTTTGGCACTTTCCCGGCTATCACAAGATAACCAGCCTTTTTCAATTCTCCATTAAGTTCCCTTATCAGCTTGTAAGCATGACCTTTAGATACTCCTAATTCTTTTGCTACATCTTCCGCTGTCATCATGTGATTTTGTTTCAATAAATTTACCTCTCTTTCATTTCTTGTATTATTACAAGTTTTCTTGTAAATCAAATATATTACATTATTTCTAGTTTGTCAATATCAATTATTAGATTTCTTGTAATATATACATTGATTTTTGTATGTATATATGTTACATTATTCTAAAAGGAGGTTGTGGCATGAGATTAGGCGAATATTTTGAGATTGGAAAGCGAATGAAACAAGCGCGAACTAACGCAGGAATTAACCAACGTGATATGTCTTCAAGACTTTCTTTGACTAATTCCTCATATTCTAATTACGAAAATGGATATAGTGAACCACCAGTCGAAACAATACTGAAATTTTGTGATACACTTGGAATTACTTTAAATGATTTACTGGAAATAAAGATTACTTCAAATAAAACTGCTACTGTAAATACTTTTGCTGATTTTTTTTCTATTCTGATAGATTTAGACCGTAGGGGATTGCAAATAAAAGGAAACACAACCTATTCACAAGAGGATAATCAACTAACTGCCCATTTGACATTAGATATACCCAATGCACAGATTGCAACCTTTATTCCCGACTGGAACAAAGTAAATCAAGCATTAATTTCCGGTAAAATGGATAAAGAAGAATATGATATGTGGCTAGAAGATACTTTGAAATTATTTAATGTGCCGATTGACGAATACATCTGATCGATATACACTCAATCCAAATACTTTTTGCAAAAAACAAAGGAGATTTGCATGAATATTGACCTTACGAAAACCCAACAATATCTTGAATGGTTCAAAAACAAACTATACCTAAACGCTATTGCGACCTCTGCTAAAAATCGTATCGTATATAGAGGACAAGTATACCGTTGCAACTTAGGCGTTGGCATTGGCAGTGAGGAATGCAAAGAGCGACCTTGTGTGGTTCTCCAATATAATTCAGCTAACAGAACATCTCCTAATACACTGGTTGCACCTATAACGCATACCACCTCTACACTTCCTATTGTTGTACCGATTGCGGAGAAAAAAGATTCCTCCGGCAAACTCATACTTGACGGAAATGTTCTTCTGGGAAATATTACATGCGTAAGCAAAGCAAGACTTAGCGATTATATTACCGACCTTTCTGCTGATGAAATGAAAGCTGTTGACAAAGCTATTTCTTTATCGCTTGGCATAAACCACCATTATCAGACATTGCAAAATATGTATGACGATAAACTACAATACATTGAAAAGCTGAAAAACAATCGCACCTTACTACAAACCGATTTGGATTCAAAACAACAACAACTTGATAAATTCCAAGAATTGCTTGATACCTACCAATTTTCAGATATTCAAAATTTAGCAGATTTTTTAGAAAAATCTCAAAAAGAAATGTAGACAAATTTAGATTTTCATGCTAGTATAAGGATACAAGAAAAGTGTTCACGAGTGGAACGCTAGTATAGTATTTCAAACAAGGGAACTACGAGCGAGTTCCCTTTATTTTTATCTATACATAATTTTTCTTCTTCAACATAAAATACTATTACAATTCTTCTTTGGACGTGTGCCAAAGGATTTATTGTAATTAAGCAAAGGGAGTCACGAGCGGACTCCCTATTTTTAATTTATTTTTAGAGCCATTTTAGAGCCACAAGCCATTCACAATAAAATTCCGGCAAGTGGCTTTTCCTTTTGTTCGCTATTATTTTTAGACATTAAAAAACCGCAACCCCTTGATTTCTCAAAGGATTGCGGTGCTTATTTTACTTATTTAGCTCTAATCTAAAGATTACTCGATGATTGTAGCAACACGTCCTGATCCTACAGTACGTCCACCCTCACGGATAGCGAATGTAAGACCCTGCTCCATAGCGATTGGGTGAATCAATTCGATAGACATTTCTACGTTATCACCAGGCATGCACATTTCTGTACCTTCTGGCAAATTGCAAACACCTGTTACGTCAGTTGTTCTGAAATAGAACTGAGGTCTGTAGTTGTTGAAGAAAGGAGTATGACGTCCACCTTCATCTTTCGTCAAAACGTATACCTGAGCGGTAAATTTTGTATGGCATGTTACTGTACCTGGTTTTGCAAGAACCTGTCCTCTTTCGATTTCGGTTCTCTGGATACCACGAAGCAAAGCACCGATATTGTCACCAGCCTGAGCCTCATCCAATAATTTACGGAACATTTCGATACCAGTTACAACAGTTTTCTTTGTCTCTTCTTTAATACCAACGATTTCAACATCCTCGTTTACATGAAGAACACCACGCTCTACTCTACCAGTAGCAACGGTTCCACGACCTGTAATAGTAAAGATATCCTCGATAGGCATCAAGAACGGCTGATCTGTTGCACGCTGTGGATCTGGAATATGCTCGTCAACTGCTGCCATCAATTCCATAACCTTGTCGCCCCATTCGCTGCTTGGATCTTCCAGAGCTTTCAGAGCAGAACCTTTGATAATTGGGCAATCTGTGAATTCATATTCTTCCAGAATCTCAGTAATTTCCATTTCTACTAATTCAAGTAATTCTTCATCATCAACCATGTCACATTTGTTCATGAATACAACGATGTAAGGTACACCTACCTGACGAGACAGAAGGATGTGCTCTTTTGTCTGAGCCATAACACCATCAGTTGCAGCTACTACAAGGATAGCTCCGTCCATCTGTGCAGCGCCAGTGATCATGTTCTTTACATAGTCAGCATGGCCTGGGCAGTCAACGTGTGCATAATGTCTGTTATCTGTCTCATACTCAACGTGAGCAGTAGAGATAGTAATACCTCTTTCTCTTTCTTCTGGAGCCTTGTCGATATTCTCAAAATCAGTAGCTTCATTTCCAGCAACTCTTTCAGATAATACTTTAGTAATTGCTGCTGTTAAAGTAGTCTTGCCATGGTCAACGTGACCAATGGTTCCGATATTACAATGCGGTTTTGTTCTCTCAAATTTAGCTTTAGCCATTTTATAACGTCCTCCTTAATTTTCTGCCCTTGGGCTGTCTCATTGAATACAAATTTTAATCAGCTATTTATGATTATATTCGATAATTACTGGATTTTCAAGTGTTTTCTGCACTTTCCTATCCTTTCGTAGTAATAACTTTTTCCTGAACATTCTTCGGTACCTGTTCATATTTTTCAAAGAACATAGAGTAGTTTCCACGTCCCTGTGTTCTAGAACGCAAATCTGTAGAATATCCAAACATTTCAGCAAGAGGTACAAACGCACGTACGATCTTACCGCCGCCCAGATCATCCATACCTTCAATACGTCCACGACGGGAGTTGATGTCACCGATCACATCACCCATATATTCTTCTGGCATAGTTACTTCCACTTTCATAATTGGCTCTAACAACACTGGTGTTGCCTTCTTCATAGCTTCTTTAAAAGCCATGGAACCAGCAATATGGAATGCCATTTCTGAAGAGTCAACTTCATGGTAAGAACCATCATATACTGTAGCATGGACACCTACAACCGGGAATCCTGCCAAGATACCTGCTTTGGTAGCTTCCTCAATACCCTCACCAACTGCTGGAATATATTCTTTTGGAATTGCACCGCCGACAACCTCAGAATCAAACTTGAATAATTCTTCTCCATTGGCATCCATCGGCTCAAATCTGACTTTACAATGTCCATACTGTCCACGTCCACCAGACTGTTTTGCATATTTGTATTCCTGCTCAATCGGCTTGGTAAATGTCTCTTTGTAAGCAACCTGCGGAGCGCCTACATTTGCCTCTACTTTGAATTCACGAAGCAAACGGTCAACAATAATTTCCAAATGGAGCTCTCCCATACCTGCAATAATCGTCTGTCCGGTCTCTGCATTGGTGTGCGCACGGAATGTTGGATCTTCTTCTGCAAGTTTTGCAAGAGCTTCACCCATTTTACCCTGTCCTGCCTTTGTCTTCGGCTCAATTGCCAGCTCAATTACAGGCTCTGGGAATTCCATAGACTCCAAAATTACCGGATGCTGGTCATCACAAATGGTATCTCCTGTTGCAGTAAACTTAAATCCTACTGCTGCCGCAATATCACCAGAGTAAACTTTGTCTAACTCTGCTCTCTTGTTGGCATGCATCTGGAGAATACGTCCCACACGCTCTTTTTTATCTTTGGTAGCATTCAATACATAGGAACCAGAGTTCATTGTACCGGAATACACACGGAAAAATGCAAGTTTTCCTACGAATGGGTCTGTCATAATCTTAAATGCCAGCGCTGAGAAGGGTTCTTCATCAGAAGAATGTCTTTCCACTTCATTGCCATCCATATCTGTTCCCTTAATTGCAGGGATATCTACAGGAGACGGCATATATTCAATCACTGCATCCAGCAATTTCTGAACACCCTTGTTCCGGTAAGCAGTACCACAGCATACAGGAACAGCTAAACACTCGCAAGTTCCTTTTCTTAAAGCCGCTTTCATTGCTTCCACAGATGGCTCTTCCCCTTCCAGGTACTCCATCATCAAATCATCATCCAATTCGCATACTTTTTCTACAAGCTCTGTGTGATACAGTTCTGCATCATCCTTCATATCATCTGGAATATCAACAACTGAAATATCATCACCCTTATCGTCATTGTAGATATAAGCTTTCATCTCAAATAAGTCAATGATTCCCTTGAAATCATCTTCCTTACCAATCGGTAACTGGAGAACAATTGCATTTTTCCCTAAACGGGTCTTAATCTGTTCCACCGCTCCGTAAAAATCAGCCCCTAGAATGTCCATTTTATTGATAAATGCTATTCTTGGTACGTTATAGGTATCTGCCTGACGCCATACGTTTTCAGACTGAGGCTCTACTCCACCCTTTGCACAGAAAACGCCTACAGCGCCATCCAATACACGGAGTGAACGTTCCACTTCAACAGTAAAGTCAACGTGCCCCGGAGTATCAATAATATTGATACGATGCTCTAACGCACCTTCTTTTGGCTTACAATTTTCCTGTAATGTCCAATGACATGTTGTAGCGGCTGAAGTAATGGTAATACCTCTTTCCTGTTCCTGCTCCATCCAGTCCATGGTCGCAGTGCCTTCATGAGTATCACCAATCTTATAGTTAACACCAGTATAATAAAGAATACGCTCTGTTGTGGTAGTTTTACCAGCGTCAATATGAGCCATAATACCAATGTTTCTGGTTCTCTCTAATGGATATTCTCTTCCAGCCAAGATTTTTTCCTCCTAAATTTCTCAACAAAAGATTAAAATCTATAATGTGCAAATGCCTTATTTGCTTCTGCCATTTTGTGCATATCTTCTTTCTTCTTTACAGATGCACCTGTATTATTTGCTGCATCCATAATCTCATTCGCCAATCTTTCCTCCATGGTCTTTTCTCCTCTTTTACGAGAATAAAGAGTCAACCAACGAAGAGCCAAAGCCTGACGTCTGTCAGGTCTTACCTCGATCGGTACCTGATATGTCGCTCCACCGATACGCCTTGCCTTTACCTCTAAAACAGGCATTACGTTATTCATAGCCTCTTCAAATACTTCAATTGCTGGCTTATCAGTCTTTTCTGCAACTCTGTTAAATGCTCCATATACAATTTTCTGAGCTACGCCTTTCTTACCATCCAACATAATATTGTTGATAAGTTTTGTAACCACTTTATTATTGTACAATGGATCTGCTAATACGTCTCTCTTCTGAGTATGTCCTTTACGTGGCACGTCGCTTCCCTCCTTAATCATCTTATGATTTTGCTCGATTAATTCAACGGTACTCACTATTTCTGTGTTCGTGCGGAAATTTGTTTCTCTATAAAAAGCCTGTTGCTTTCTTTACCAAAAAGAATGTACGCTTACGCGATTTCCAACACTAACCATCCCGTGATACTATTGTCTGCTAAATTATTTCTTAGCCTCTTTTGGCCTTTTTGCACCATATTTGGAACGTGCCTGGCGTCTGTTTGCAACACCTGCGGTATCCAAAGTTCCACGGATAATGTGGTATCTGGTACCAGGCAAGTCTTTTACTCTTCCACCTCTAATCAGAACAACACTGTGTTCCTGTAAGTTGTGGCCTTCTCCTGGAATATAGCTTGTCACTTCAATTCCGTTGGAAAGACGAACTCTTGCGATTTTACGAAGAGCAGAGTTAGGTTTCTTAGGAGTTGCAGTCTTCACTGCAGTACAAACACCTCTCTTCTGGGGTGAAGAAGCATCCGTGGGGCGTTTTTTCAAGGAGTTATATCCTTTCTGTAAAGCCGGTGCGGTAGATTTCTTCTCAGATGTCTGTCTTCCTTTCCTTACTAACTGGTTAAATGTTGGCATTCTTTTCACCTCCTGTAGAATTTTCACAATAAATATAAGTGCATATTCATATGCACGCAAAAGTTATTATATAAGGATAAAATCGCCATGTCAAGGACTTTTTCTAATTTTTCCCGTATTTTCAAACATTATTCACTTCTCAAAAAAAATCCCAGCTTTATGAGATAAAATGGGGCTGTCACAAAATCAAAATCTCTATAACATATAGCATACGATTGTTCCTCTTACACCGATATGTTGTAGAACTCTTGCATTTTGCAACAACCCAATTTCATCTAACACGCAACATTGTCACGGAATATTTATTTTTATTTCACAATCCTATTCTGTTTCCAGCATTACCTCTTCCGCTTCAAACTCTTCTTCCAGTTCTTCCTGATCTAGCTCATCTTCTTCTGGGATGTAACTAAAATCCAACATTTCTTCTTCAAAAAAGATATCATCCTTCTCATCTGCATCTGTGGAGAGTTTAATGTCACGATAACGCTTCATACCTGTTCCGGCAGGAATCAATTTACCAATGATAACATTTTCTTTCAGACCAATCAATGGATCAATCTTGCCCTTGATTGCTGCTTCTGTCAACACCTTGGTGGTCTCTTGGAAGGATGCTGCAGACAGGAAGGAATTGGTCGCAAGAGAAGCCTTGGTAATTCCCAACATTACCTGTTTTCCTTCTGCTGGTTCTAATCCTTCTTCCTCCAACTTTGCATTGGTATCCTCATATTCCAGAATATCTACCAATGTTCCTGGCAAGAACTCTGAATCGCCGTTATTCTCAATGCGAATCTTCTTTAACATCTGACGTACAATGACCTCAATATGCTTATCATTGATTTCCACACCTTGCAGACGGTATACATGCTGCACTTCCTGAATCATATAATCCTGCACAGCCCGAACCCCTTTAATTCTCAAAATATCATGAGGGTTCACACTACCTTCTGTCAGCTCATCACCAGCTTCCAGCACAGCGCCATCCATAACCTTTATTCTAGAACCATAAGGAATCAAGTATGCCTTAGTTTCCCCAGTTTCATCATTTGTTACAATAATCTCACGCTTTTTCTTTGTATCCTTAATCGTAGCAATACCGGCAAATTCTGTAATAATTGCAAGTCCCTTTGGCTTACGTGCCTCAAACAACTCCTCCACACGAGGAAGACCTTGCGTAATATCGTTTCCTGCAACACCACCCGTATGGAATGTACGCATGGTAAGCTGTGTACCTGGCTCACCGATAGACTGGGCTGCAATAATACCTACAGATTCTCCCACCTGTACTGCCTGACCAGTAGCCATATTCGCTCCATAACATTTTGCACAGATTCCATTGTGGGAACGACAGGTAAGGACCGTACGGATTTTTACCCTGTCCAAAGGTTCTCCCTTATCGTCTACTCCTTTGCTCATAACGAGGGCTGCACGCTTGGGCGTAATCATATGGTTTGCTTTCACCAATACATTCCCCTCAGCGTCGCAAATATTTTCACAGGCAAATCGTCCTGTAATGCGCTCCTGCAGACTTTCTATCTCTTCTTTTCCATCCATAAAAGCCTTTACATACATGCCAGGAGCTTCTTTTCCCTCACAGCAGTCAATGTCTCGAATAATTAACTCCTGTGATACGTCTACCAAACGTCTGGTCAGATAACCAGAGTCGGCTGTACGAAGAGCAGTATCAGAAAGTCCCTTCCGCGCTCCATGAGCAGACATAAAATATTCCAATACGTCCAATCCTTCACGGAAATTAGACTTAATGGGCAATTCGATTGTACGTCCAGTGGTATCTGCCATCAATCCACGCATACCTGCAAGCTGCTTGATCTGTTTGTCAGAACCACGGGCGCCGGAATCTGCCATCATATAAATATTATTATATTTATCCAAACCACCTAACAGCTCTTTGGTTAAAATATCATCTGTTTCTTTCCAGGTCTCTACAACTTCTTTATATCTTTCTTCTTCTGTAATCAAACCACGTTTGTAGTTCCTGGTAATTTTATCCACGGTATCCTGAGCATTTTTTATCAGCGCAGGCTTCTTTTCCGGCACAGTCATATCAGAAATAGATACCGTCATAGCTGCTCTGGTGGAATACTTGTATCCCATAGATTTAATATCATCCAATACCTCTGCTGTTACGGTAGCTCCATGGATATTGATCACCTTCTCCAAAATCTGCTTTAACCCTTTTTTACCTACATGGAAATCAATTTCCAATTTCAAAGCATCTTCTGAATTGGTTCTGTCCACAAATCCCAAATCCTGAGGTAATATTTCATTAAAAATGAAACGTCCCAGTGTGGATTCCACATTTCCGCTTATCTGCTCTCCGCTTGGCATTGTCTTGGTAATGCGAACTTTAATTCTGGAATGCAGTGTTAATGCGTCATTCTCATAAGCAAGAATTGCTTCATTCACATTTTTAAAGAATTTTCCTTCTCCCAAAGCCCCTGGCCTTTCCTGGGTCAGATAATAGATACCAAGCACCATATCCTGAGAAGGAACTGCTACCGGACCTCCATCGGAAGGTTTTAACAGATTATTGGGTGACAATAATAAAAATCTGCATTCAGACTGGGCTTCCACAGATAATGGAAGATGAACTGCCATCTGATCTCCGTCAAAGTCTGCATTAAATGCTGTACATACCAGTGGATGCAGCTTAATTGCTTTACCTTCCACCAGAATCGGCTCAAACGCCTGAATTCCTAATCTATGAAGGGTAGGCGCACGGTTTAACATAACTGGATGTTCTTTGATAACCTCTTCCAGAACATCCCAAACTTCTGACTGAAGGCGTTCTACCATCTTTTTGGCACTCTTAATATTATGGGCTGTCCCGTTACATACCAATTCCTTCATAACAAAAGGCTTAAACAGCTCAATTGCCATTTCTTTCGGCAAGCCACACTGATAAATCTTAAGCTCGGGCCCTACCACAATAACAGACCGTCCAGAGTAGTCCACACGTTTTCCTAAAAGGTTCTGACGGAAACGCCCGGATTTACCCTTTAACATATCAGACAGAGACTTTAAGGCACGGTTTCCAGGACCAGTCACTGGCCGACCTCTTCTGCCATTATCAATCAACGCATCCACTGCTTCCTGCAGCATACGCTTCTCATTTCTTACAATAATATCTGGCGCCCCAAGCTCCAGCAGTCTCCGCAAACGGTTATTTCGGTTGATAATCCGACGGTACAAATCATTCAAATCAGAGGTTGCAAACCGGCCACCGTCCAGCTGTACCATTGGCCGCAAATCTGGAGGGATAACAGGAATTACATCCATAATCATCCACTCTGGCCTGTTTCCAGAACCGCGGAATGCTTCCACAACCTCAAGACGTTTGATAATTCTAGCACGCTTCTGGCCAGTTGCATCCTTTAAGGCAGTTTTTAATTCCACAGCATCCTTTTCCAAATCAATGGCCTCTAACAGCTCTTTGATAGACTCTGCACCCATACCTACCCGAAAATCGCTGCCATATTTTTCTCTTGCTTCCTGATACTCTGCTTCTGATAATACTTGCTTGTACTGTAATTCACTAGTTCCCTTATCCAATACAATATAAGAAGCAAAGTACAACACTTTCTCCAGAGTTCTGGGGGACAAATCCAAAATCAATCCCATTCTGCTGGGAATTCCCTTAAAATACCAGATATGGGAAACAGGGGCAGCAAGCTCAATATGCCCCATACGTTCCCTACGAACGCTTGCCTTGGTAATTTCTACACCGCATCGGTCACAGACAACACCTTTGTAACGGATTTTCTTATACTTTCCGCAATGACATTCCCAGTCTTTGCTCGGTCCGAAAATCTTTTCGCAGAACAGGCCGTCCTTTTCCGGTTTCAGGGTTCTATAGTTAATGGTTTCCGGTTTCTTTACTTCTCCCCGGGACCATTCTCTTATTTTTTCAGGTGATGCCAGTCCAATTTTAATCGCATCAAAGGTAATTGGCTGGTATTTTTCTTTATTCGTTGCTTCTGGCATATGTGACTCTCCCTTCCTTATTCCTACAGGATATTTGACTATTCATCCAGAACACTGTCAAAGTCAGCGAAATCGTCCTCTAATTCTAATGCTTCTTCCTCTTCTTCCTCAATATCCACCAGTTCTTCGTCCTCTTCACTGAATTCCTGCTTGCTAAAGCCCATTGACCCGAAGGATTCTTCCTCTTCAAATGCAAAATTGCGATCGCCAGCAATAATAGAATTCAGGTCTGTGTTACCATATTCACTGGTTTCCATCAGTTCCACTTCTTCTCTATTCTCATCCAAAACCTTTACATCCAGTCCCAAAGACTGTAATTCTTTCAATAGTACCTTAAAGGATTCAGGAATTCCCGGTTCAGGAATATTGTCACCCTTAATTATCGCCTCGTAAGTCTTCACACGTCCGATGACATCATCAGATTTCACAGTAAGAATCTCCTGCAAAGTATAGGACGCGCCATATGCTTCCAACGCCCAAACTTCCATCTCGCCAAAACGCTGTCCACCAAACTGGGCTTTACCACCCAAAGGCTGCTGAGTCACCAAAGAATACGGACCCGTGGAACGTGCATGAATCTTATCATCCACCAAATGGTGAAGCTTCAGGTAATGCATATGCCCAATGGTAACTGGACTGTCAAAATATTCTCCCGTTCTTCCATCACGAAGTCTTACCTTACCATCACGGGAAAGGGGCACACCTTTCCATACTTCCCTGTGATCACGGTTTTCATACAAATAGTCCATTACTTCTGGAAGTAACGCTTCCTTGTGTTTTGCTTCAAACTCTTCCCAGGAAAGATTTACATAATCATTTGCCAAATCCAGGGTATCCATAATGTCATCTTCTCGCGCACCATCAAAGACCGGAGTTGCAATGTTAAATCCAAGGGCCTTTGCCGCAAGGCTTAAATGAATCTCCAACACCTGCCCGATATTCATACGAGAAGGCACACCAAGAGGATTCAGCACAATATCCAACGGCCGGCCATTTGGCAAGAACGGCATATCCTCCACCGGAAGCACACGGGAAACCACACCCTTATTTCCATGACGTCCAGCCATCTTATCCCCCACGGAAATCTTACGTTTCTGAGCAATGTAAATACGTACTGCCTGGTTTACGCCTGGAGACAATTCGTCTCCGTTCTCCCTGGTAAATACCTTGGCATCCACAACAATTCCATATTCTCCATGAGGTACTTTCAGAGAAGTGTCTCGAACCTCTCTTGCTTTTTCACCAAAAATCGCACGCAACAGGCGTTCCTCTGCGGTCAGCTCTGTCTCTCCCTTAGGAGTTACCTTACCTACCAAAATATCTCCGGCACGAACCTCTGCTCCAATACGGATGATTCCTCTTTCATCCAAATCCTTCAGTGCATCGTCACCGACACCGGGAACGTCTCTGGTAATCTCTTCCGGCCCTAGCTTGGTATCACGGGCCTCTGCTTCATATTCTTCAATGTGCACAGAAGTATAAACATCCTCCTGAACCAGTCTTTCACTTAATAATACTGCATCCTCGTAATTATAACCTTCCCAGGTCATAAATCCAATTAACGGGTTCTTACCCAGTGCAAGCTCTCCATTGGAGGTAGACGGACCGTCTGCAATTACCTGTCCTGCCTCTACCTTATCTCCTTTTAACACAATGGGTCTTTGATTATAGCAGTTGGATTGGTTGCTTCGGGAAAACTTGGTCAGCTTATACACTTCCCGTTTCCCTTCTTCGGTACGAATCGTAATCTCATTGGAGATGGAACGCTCCACTACACCTGCATGTTTTGCAACGACACAGACGCCGGAGTCCACAGCCGCCTTTGTCTCCATTCCAGTTCCTACTGCTGGCGCTTCTGTCGTCAAAAGCGGAACTGCCTGACGCTGCATGTTGGAACCCATCAGCGCACGGTTGGCATCGTCATTCTCCAGGAAAGGAATCAATGCAGTTGCCACAGAAAATACCATTTTGGGAGAAACGTCCATGTAATCAAACATGGTCTTTTCATATTCCTGGGTCTCTTCCCGATAACGACCAGATACGGAATTCCTTACAAAATGACCTTCCGCATCCAATGCCTCGTTTGCCTGAGCTACATGGTAATTATCTTCTTCATCTGCTGTCATATAGACAACCTCGTCTGTAACCCGTGGATTCTTGGGATCAGACTTATCTATTTTACGGTAAGGCGCTTCTACAAAGCCATAATCATTGATTCTTGCATAAGTTGCAAGAGAGTTAATCAAACCGATGTTAGGTCCTTCAGGCGTCTCAATGGGACACATTCTTCCATAATGGGAATAGTGTACGTCACGCACCTCGAACCCGGCACGGTCTCTGGACAGACCTCCTGGTCCCAATGCAGACAAACGCCTCTTATGCGTCAATTCACCCAAAGGATTGTTCTGATCCATAAACTGAGACAACTGGGAAGAACCGAAAAATTCTTTCACTGCTGCAGTAACCGGCTTAATATTAATTAAGCTCTGGGGCGAAATTCCTTCTAAATCCTGGGTAGTCATGCGCTCACGTACCACACGCTCCATTCTGGAAAGACCGATACGGTACTGATTCTGCAATAATTCACCTACTGCACGAATACGGCGGTTTCCTAAATGGTCAATATCATCACTATTTCCAAGACCATATTCTAAATGCATGTTATAATTAATAGAAGCCAGAATGTCTTCCCTGGTAATATGCTTTGGAATCAGGTCTGCCGCATCTCGGTGCAATGCATTCTTGATATCATCCAAAGTGTCATTTTCCTCAAGAATTGTTTCCAGAACCGGATAATATACCTGTTCTGTAATCCCCAGCTTCCTAGCCTCTTCACTGTCAATATCCACATAATTGGTAACATCTACCATCAAATTGGACAACACTTTAATATTGCGCTCTTCCCCTTGAATCCACACAAAGGGAACTGCCGCATTCTGAATATTATCTGCCAGCTCCCGGGTAACCGTAGTTCCCTGCTCTGCGATAATCTCTCCAGTAGAAATATCTACCACATCTTCCGCAAGAACCTGTCCGTGAATTCGGTTCCTAAGAGAAAGCTTTTTATTAAATTTATATCTTCCTACCTTTGCAAGATCATAACGCCTTGGATCAAAAAACATTGCATTAATCAAGCTCTCCGCGCTTTCTACCGTGAGAGGCTCCCCTGGACGGATCTTCTTATATAATTCCAATAATCCTTCCTGATAATTGGTTGCAACATCTTTTCCAAAGCTGGCGATAATCTTTGGCTCCTCACCAAACAGATCGATAATCTCCTGATTCGTACCAATACCCAAAGCACGGATCAAAACTGTAACCGGAACCTTCCTGGTTCTGTCCACACGTACATAGAAAACATCATTGGAATCTGTTTCATATTCCAACCATGCACCACGATTGGGGATTACAGTGCAGGAATATAATGTTTTACCCACTTTATCGTGTGCAATTCCATAATATATGCCAGGAGAACGCACCAACTGACTGACAATTACACGCTCTGCGCCGTTGATTACGAAAGTTCCTGTCTCTGTCATAAGTGGTAAATCGCCCATGAAGATTTCATAATCTTTGACTTCTTCAACTGCCTCTTTGTTGTAGAATCTAACTCTGACCTTTAAAGGAGCGGCGTAGGTTGCATCTCGTTCTTTACATTCTTCAATTGAATATTTCACATCTTTTTCGCATAATGTAAAATCAACGAATTCCAAACTTAACTGCCCGCTATAATCTGCGATGGGAGAGATATCAGCAAATACTTCTTTCAACCCCTCATTGATGAACCAGTTGTAAGAATTCTTCTGAACCTCAATCAGGTTCGGCATTTCTAATACTTCCTTTTGTCGCGAGTAACTCATACGAACGCTTTTTCCTGCTTTAATCGGACGTATTCTGTTTTTCTCCATTGACGTTTCACCTCTCGTTTTCTAATTTACAACAATCCATAATTTATAAAGTACGCTTGCTAATGTTTATCTATGATTAATTATAATAAGCACACTTTATCACAATAGTGCACCCTATATGATAGCACAACCAGTAATTTTATGTCAAGGATTTTTTTGGGAAAAGTTACCGTGCATGTAACAGTTCAGCCCTTTCAGCTTTCTACATTGCTTTCTTCAAAGGATTCTTCGATGCAAGAATAAAAATCCTTGGAATAAAGCTCTATTTTAGAGCTGAAAGGGCTGAACTGTTACCCGTGCATAAAAGGAGCTGTTACAAAATCAAAACTCTTTGATTTTGTAACAGCTCCGTACTCTGTGCTATTTAAAAATCAGCCTTTTAGACCCCTCCTGGCAGCAGTTTTCTTTGTTATGGCACCTGAAAACCAATGTCTGCAATTTCATTCTGATATTTATCTCTCGTAGACACATGGAAAGATAAATCCTTCTGCCCGTCATACAACACCATAATCTGAGTGGTACATGTCCCATCTTCTCGAAGATCTGCTTGCTGATTCAGCCACTGGAGATAATTTCCCTCACTATCCTTAATCCCTATCTCTGGATCATTATATTTATCATTATATGGCTCGTTCCTAAAATCTGGCAATTCCACTTCAAGAACAAGTCCGGCCTTCGTCTTCACACCACGTTTCACTAAGATACCATTTTCCTCTTGATTGATATCAAAGGCTTGGTTCTTGGATGTGTCAACAGTTACCGGAAACCGGAGATGCCATTCGCCTGTGATATCTCCTGTGCTCTCATATTCTCCCTGAGCATCCCAGCTATCCCAAAGCTGTCCGATTAGTTCATGCACTGTCCAGTCTACCACTACCGTATCATTTTCACCAATTCCCAAATCCACTGGTTCTTCCGTTCCCTTGGACAAATCCACGGAATGGGGACTCATCAAATCCATCTGATGAACGGCTACAAAGGTTCCATCCTTTGACCTTTCAAAAGGCCGAATCACGTCTACAATATCCGTTCCATTCACTTTGATGTTATAAGGCTCCCCAGTTTTTTTCTCTAGGATGATTCCATCTGCATTCGCTAAATCTTCACGGTCAGTTTTAAGAGTGGTGGTATAATATAGAACATATCCATCACAGTAAACATCAGATACAGAAATGGAAACGCCATCATTCTCTGCTGTCAATATATATCCTTCTTCCTGGCGTTTATCTACTTCTTCCTGAATCGCAACTGCATTCTCTCCGATTTTTTTGTATCTTTCGGTATCTTCCTGTTCATATTTATCCCCCTGGGCATTTTCTATCAGTTTGCCAAATACATTGCCAAACAATTCTTCTGCCTGTACAGGGTTTACAATGCTAAAAGCTCCTACTGCGATAACACAGGCTGCCGCTGCCGTTGCTGCTGCTTTCCATACTTTCCTTTTTTTATTCTCTTTTCTTTTTTCCATCCTTTTTACCTCCATTAATATTCTTTGTTTATGTCTTTCTTTTTCCTTGGAGGATAATTCTATTTCTTCATATTCTTTAAAATCAGTCTCTACCTCATTCAGTAATCCATAAATATTTTTTGCCATATCAAACACCTCTTTCCGTCCTGTACTGTCTGCGAATCTTATGCTTTCCTCTGGACAGGCGATTATAAATCACTTCTCTCTTCATTCCTGTTTCTTCACTCACCTGCTCTATGGTCTTTTCTTCTACATATATTTTCAAAAATAATTCCCTGTCCGAAGGTTTTAAGAAACTCAACATTTTTTCTATTTCTTCCGATATCTCTTTTTCTATCATCCCTGTCAGCATACTGTCTTCCCGAACAATGAGGGTATCTTCTATGCTTACGGTTGTCAGTTCCCGCTGATACTGGCGCAAATAATCAATCGCTCGGTATCTTGCAATGGCCGCTGCCCAATTTTTAAAGGAATTCTTATTCTCATCGAAATCAGAAATATTCTGCCAGATTTTCAGGAGTACATCATCAAAGCATTCCTCCTGTCGCTCCGGGAGACTGAAAAGATGTTTTCGTATTACTGCCATCAGCAATCCTCCATATGCATCGATTACATACATGAGCGCCTTTTCATTATGCAATTGTAATTGCCGAATATAATTTTTTTCTCCAATCTTCATAAATTATCCTCTTTTCCAAACCTGCGCGCCGGTTTGTTTTGTGTTACACTTATTATTACGGATGGCAAAAAGGAAATCTATCAAAAAACAGCATGTTATTTTCCATATTTCCATGAAAAATAACATGCTGCTATTAATCTGCCAACTGGCAATTATTTTAAAGTTACTTTTGCGCCTTCTGCTTCTAATTTTGCTTTGATATCTTCTGCTTCTGCCTTCTCAGCGCCTTCTTTTACTACCTTCGGAGCATTATCAACTACTTCTTTTGCTTCCTTCAGGCCAAGTCCGGTAACTTCACGAACAACCTTGATTACTTTAACCTTGTTTGGTCCAACTTCTGTCAATTCTACATTGAAATCAGTTTTCTCTTCTGCTGCGCCTGCACCGTCTCCTGCTGCTGCTGCAACTACAACGCCTGCTGCTGCAGATACACCGAATTCTTCTTCACATGCTTTTACTAAATCATTTAACTCTAATACGCTTAACTCTTTAATAGCTTCGATAAATTCTTCTGTTGTTAATTTTGCCATTATAATTTACCTCCATTTTATATTTGTTTTGGTTTTAAATTTTGCAAATCATTCCTTATAGGCTTGCCAATCGCTAGTTGCTTTCAGCCGCTGGAGCAGCTTCCTCTGCCACAGCTGGTTCCCCACCCTGTTCTGCAATCTGATTAAGAACACGAGCAAAATTGGTGATTGGTGACTGAATGCTTCCAAGGAACTTGGAAAGCAGCTCTTCTCTGGATGGAATAGAAGCAATTACTTTGATTCCATCAGCATCATAGAACGTTCCTTCCACAATGCCTGCTTTTAATTCCAATGCAGGAGCTGTCTTTGAAAATTTAGCGAGAATTCTTGCTGGTGCAGTTGCATCATCTTTGGAAACAGCAATTGCATTAGGTCCTTCCAATAATGAACACATGTCTTCGCAATCAGTTCCCTTAAATGCAAAATTCATCAATGTGTTCTTATATACTTTGTATACAATACCAGCTTCTCTCAACTGCTTACGCATCTGTGTATCTTCGTCTACAGTCAATCCACGGTAATCTACCAACACTACAGACTGGGCATCTTTGATGTACTCAGAGATTTCCTGTACCACAGGCTGCTTTAATTCTACTTTTGCCACGAATTGTGCACCTCCTTATATTATAATAAAATAGCCTCTTCGTACGAGACAAAGAGGCTTGAAATAATCTTTCATTCCTTTACCAGAAATAAAATACTTCTGTAAATTGCCTCGGCAGGTCATACTGTTACGCTCGAAAGCACCTGCTGTCTTCGGTCACATGCTTGTTTAGTATAACATTGTATATTCTAGATGTCAACATTAAATTATACAAACTTTGCTGTATTAAGTTTTACGCCAGGTCCCATGGTGGGAGCCAGGGTAACGCTTCTTAAATACTGCCCCTTCAAAGATGAAGGTCTTGCTTTTATGATGGCATCCATAAGGGTCTGGAAGTTGTCCGCTAATTGTTCTTCAGTAAAAGATGCTTTTCCAACTGGCACATGGATAATATTGGTTCTATCTAATCTATATTCAATCTTACCGGCTTTGATATCATTGATTGCCTTAGTAACATCCATGGTTACGGTACCTGCCTTTGGATTCGGCATTAACCCTTTTGGTCCAAGTACACGACCCAGACGGCCTACCACGCCCATCATGTCAGGAGTAGCAACTACAACGTCAAAATCCAACCATCCATCATTCTGGATTTTGGGAATCAATTCTTCTCCTCCTACATGGTCAGCGCCTGCTGCCAATGCTTCGTCTACCTTATCACCTTTCGCAAATACTAAAACTTTAACGGTTTTACCTGTTCCATGAGGTAATACAACCGCACCACGAACTTGCTGTTCTGCATGACGCCCGTCGCAACCGGTTCTGATATGGGCTTCAATGGTTTCATCAAATTTCGCAACTGCTACCGCTTTTACCAAGCTGATTGCTTCTGCTGTATCATACTGTGCTGCTCTATCGATTGCTTTTGCAGCTTCTGTATATTTCTTTCCTCGTTTCATTACTCAATAACCTCCTTGTGGTAATATCGGGAGTCTGTCCCTCCCACTACTTCGAAAATACAAATAAGCGTTCTACTCTTCTACTGTAACTCCCATACTTCTTGCTGTTCCTGCAATCATGCTCATTGCCGCTTCCAAAGAACCAGCATTCAAATCCGGCATTTTTAATTCTGCAATTTCCTGAATCTTTGCTTTGGAAATAGTCGCTACTTTTGTTTTGTTTGGTACTGCAGAACCTGATTTGATATTGCATGCCTTTTTAATTAATACTGGCGCAGGCGGAGTTTTGGTTATGAAGCTAAAACTTCTATCCGTATACACAGTAATTACTACTGGAATAATTAAATCTCCCTGATCAGCAGTTCTTGCATTAAACTGTTTTGTAAATTCAACAATATTTACACCATGCTGTCCAAGTGCAGGTCCAACTGGTGGTGCAGGTGTAGCTTTTCCAGCAGGAATCTGTAATTTGATATATCCTTCTACTTTCTTTGCCATTTGGAAATTCCTCCTTAACTAAATACTTACTGCATCTTTTTTCATCTTTGCAACTATGCATCTTATAACTTTCTGATATCTGTGAAACTTATTTCAACCGGCGTTTCACGACCGAACAGGTCAACATTGATTGTAATCATCTGTTTGCCATGGTTTATGGCCTGAATAATTCCAACTGTATCTTTCCAGACACCGCCGGTAACTCTGATGGTATCGCCTTCCTCAAAGTCTACAACCACATTATGATCAACCTGGATACCCAATGGTCTCATCTCAGCTTCAGTAAGGGGTACGGGCTTGGAACCCGGACCAACAAATCCGGTAACACCTCTGGTATTTCTAACCACATACCATATATCATCATTCATAACCATATTGATTAGAACATATCCTGGAAACATTTTTTTCTCTACGGTCTTTTTTACACCGTTTTTCATTTCCACAACACTCTGCATCGGAACTCTTACTTCCAAAATCTGATCCTCAAGATGCCGATTTTCGATTGTCTTTTCAATGTTCTCCTTCACCTTATTTTCATAACCTGAATAGGTATGAACTACGTACCAGTTTGCCTCTGCCATAAATCACCTATGCCTCCTATAATTTTACCAGGTTATCCACACCGTATCGGATAAAAATATCTAATACAGCAATGATCAGACCTAATACAACAGAAACAGCTACCACAGCAGCCGTCTGTCTGCTAAGTGATTTTTTATCCGGCCAGATAATTTTGTTAAACTCTGTCTTAAGACCGGTGAACCAGCTCGTTTTTGAAGCTTTTTCTGTATTGGTTTCTCCCATTTTTTACCTCCAAGGGTGCACGTTTTGCACCATCTATTCAGGAACGGTCAAAAATATTTTAACCTTCACTCTGCTCCATATGATTACTTGGTTTCCTTGTGTAACGTGTGTTTCCTGCAGAATCTGCAGTATTTCTTGGTCTCCATTCTGTCTGGATGAGTTTTCTTATCTTTGGTCATGTTATAATTCCGTTGCTTACATTCTGTACATGCCAATGTGATTCTTGTGCGCACAACTTCCACCTCCACTTAATTTCTAATTTTAGGCATAAAAAAAAGACCTACTTCCATCGCTAGTCTACTATAGCATATCCTGCCCGATTTCGTCAATACTTTTCAACGTATTTCAAAAAAACAATAAAAATATATTAATAATCTCACTCAAACATCCGATACATAATATAAATTATATACGAAAACGCAAAATTATACAAGGAGTTATTTTTACCCCCATGTCTCGGCATGATTTCACGGATGAAAGGAGGGGATTTGTATGGCCGCTATTGATACTGCTTATAACTATTATTTGAGCACATATGGAAAACAAACGGCTTCCCGTTATGATTCGCACAAAAAGAGCGAATTGCGCAATATATATAATACAATTGTTAAAATCAACAAAGACTCCCCCCTCTATAAGATTAAACACTCGGGGGATGTTAAAAAATTTGCCATTGACATTAAGGAAAGTACCCGCATTATTAAAAATGTAGTTGCTTCTCTTTCAGATGCAGAAGAAGGCATCGGCAATGCATTTCAGAAAAAAATTGCCGTTTCTTCCCAGGAAGATGTTGTTTCTGCTGAATATATTGGAGACTCCAAGAAATCAGAAGAAACAGCTCCATTTCTTATTGAGGTAAAACAACTTGCTACTTCACAAATTAATTTAGGAAATTTTTTAGACAAAAATCATTTGACTTTAAAGCCTGGTTCTTATTCTTTTGATTTGGAAAATAGTTCCTCTACTTTTGAGTTCCAGTTTAATATCAATTCAGATGATACAAATTATACCACCCAAAACAAGCTGGCAAACCTGATTACCAATGCTGATATCGGGTTAAAGGCTTCTGTGATTGAAGATGAAAATGGTTTAAGTGCATTACAGATTGAATCTGCTTCTACCGGAATTGCATCTGGCGAAAGTTTTTTATTTTCTATTTATCCACAAGCATCACAAGATTCTATTTCCGCGGTAAAAACATTGGGAATTGATCACGTTTCCCAGGAGGCCGGGAACGCTGTATTCCTGTTAGATGGTGTGGAACGTTCCTCCCATTCGAACACTTTTACCATTGATCATATTTTTGAATTAACACTTCAGGGTCTCAGTGAGGAAGGAAACCCCGCAACAATTGGTTTCAAGACCAATGCAGATGCTATGGCGGACAACATTCAAACATTGGTAGATTCGTACAATTCTATTTTGCATACTGCCAATAAGTATTCTGCGTCACAGCAGCAGAGTGTAAAACTTTACCGTGATATGAGTAATACTGCTTTTACCTTCCAGAGCAGTTTAGAAAGCATCGGACTGTTAGTAAATGACACGGGAGAGATTTCCATAGATAAGGCTTTACTTACGGAATCTGTATCTGACGATCATGCAGAAGAACATTTATCGGTATTAAATGAATTTAAAGACCTGCTGAATACAAAGGCAACTACTGCATCCTTAGACCCTATGAAATATGTGGATAAGATTATTGTTACTTATAAGAATCCAGGAAAGAACCTGGTTACGCCATATATTACTTGCATTTATTCTGGAATGATGATGGATCGTTATTGTTAGCCACCTTTCCCAATTTTCATAAAAAGAGCAGAAGTAAGAACTTACTTCCGCTCTTTTATTCTTTTGCCTAGCTTAAGTGTCTAGAAATTAAGCAACCGATTCACGGTTCCATACTGTTCCTGCTGCTTCCTCTGCATCATAATCCGATATTCCTGCAGCAAGCTGTTCTTCTTCATATCAGAAACAGCCTTTCCATAATCCAAATCCTCCAGACGGCTTCGGGATGCCGTAACATTATAAGATGCATAGGAATTATAATTCATCGTATAATCCAGGCGATTGTATGTTGCTCCAAGACTGCTTCTTGCAGAAGATACCTTCTCCATCGCACTGTCAAGCTTAGAAATATCAAAATCACCCGTCACGTCATAATCTGAAAGTCCTAAGGAATCCAACACTGCATTGGGCATATTGATGTTCATTCCGCCCCCATCTGGGCTGGACGCCACATGAGAGTTCTTCATGGAGCCATCTAAGACATTCATATTATTAAATTGAGTATTCTTTGCTGCATCAGAAATATAACCTTTCAGCTGATCAATTTCCTGCTGAATTGCCTCTCTGTCATCCTCTCCGTAAATCGCTGTATTAGATGCCTGGATGCTCAGCTCACGCATACGCTGCAAAGAATCTGTTATCTTGGATAAGCCGCCCTCCGCTACATTCACCATATCTTGTGAGGTTGCGGCATTCCGCCATCCTACATCATAACCATTACTCTGGGATAGCATCTTAGTTGCAATTGCAAGACCTGCCGCATCATCCGACGCTTTATTAATCCGTTTTCCACTGGAAAGCTGCTGAAAATTACGGTGCAGATTCTGATTCTGCTTCGTGTATAAGCTTCGATTCTGGTATAAACTCTGGGTTCTTCCTATAGATGAAATACTCATATCATAACCTCCTTCCTTTTCACATTGTATGTACGTAACACTGCTGTCATTAATTTTATTATAGCAAAAGGAAAAACTTTTGCAACGGTTATTTGGAAAAATCCGGTGCTTTGTGACTATTTTACCAGCTTAAGCACTTCTTCGGCAACCTTTCCAAAATTCTCAAACACAGGAAGCGTCTCTTTTAAGGATGTGGCAATCTCATGATCCTGCTTTCCTTCCAGAGCTTTGCTTAGCTTTAAAATACTGCCATTAATCTCCTCTTTCTTCACACGCTCTTCACCCTCATTAATCAATTCCATGGTTCCGTTTAGAATGCCAATTTCCCAGTTAATTCCTTTGATAATCTCATCAAGAAATTTGTCTGTATCTTTTTTCCTATCCCCTTCTAACTCTGGGATAATATTTTTCATGCTCCGAACCAAACGTTCATTGTAATCCTTCAAAACCTCCACTGCCTCTATCTGCTGTGTGCGTATGTCTTCCATTTTAAATTTCCTCCTCAATATCCTTTGTCTTATATCAGACTTTCTATAAATTCAAGCTACCTCGCAGCTTACCATAAAACTGCAGGATTTTATCACTTTTTCCTTCTTGTACCCATTCCAAATATGATCTTTTGTACTTTTCCCATATCTCTATGGGAAAATCAAATGCTACCGTCAATACTTCTTCAATATTCCGTTTCGATTTCTTGCAATACTCCAAATAATCTGGATATATCTCCTTCACTGTCAATTGCATCTGTCGTATAACATCCAAGGGAATCTCATCAAATTGGCAGCATATAATGTGTAATGTATTACTATAAAAAACATTTAAAAATTGTTCCTGAATTCTCTCATAATTGTCCTGAAATAGCCCTTTTTCCTGATAAAATTTTAATTTCTCCAATTCAATCTTCAAACGTTCAAAATGATCCTTGTCATTTCTGGAATGTGAATTTGATGATTCTCTGATTCTATAATGATACAAGCATTCTGGTATCACATAAACAGATTCTGCAAAAAAGAAAACTGTTCCATCCCAATAATTATCCTCATATTTTTTAAAATGCTTAAATCTAAATCCATGTTCTCTAATCCACTTAGTTGAATATAAAAAGCATCCTATGCCTCTGCCACTCTCAAAATAGGGATCCTCCTCCTTTTTCCTATTTCCCATATAATAAATGCCTTCTTGATTCTTCGTTTTTACATAATGTTCCTTTCTGTTTTCCATGTGCTCTACATGAAAACAATGAACCATATCACATGGGAACTTTTCCATTTTGTCTAGCATTTTCTCATAAATATCAGGTTCCACCCAGTCATCTGCATCAGCAAAAGCAAAATATGGCGCAGTAACATAATCCATTCCAATATTCCGCGCATTGGCCTGACCGCAATTTTCCTCCAAAGGCACCAACAGAATACTATTGGGATATTTCTTTTCATATTCTATAAGGCATTCCAGGGAGTTGTCTGTGGAACCATCATCCACCACGATTAATTCTATATGTTCTATCCCTATGGTTTGATGGATCATTGAATCCATACATTCCTCTAAATACGCTTCCGCATTATATACTGGGATAATTACGCTTATCCTCTTTTCTACCATGTATTTCTCCTATTCCAAACATATCACTTTCATTCCAAGAAAATTGATTTTAACCTGCCAACCGCAAAATCTGCTTCACCCGAAGCTCCAGGGAATACTGCTCTTTTGCCTTCTGATATCCATTTCTGGCAATTTCTTTTCGCTCTTCCTCATGCTCCAGATAATATTTGATTTTATCTATTAGTTCGTCTTCACTAGCATAAATGTCCAGGTCTTTTCCAACTTCAAAATATTCTGGAATTTCACTCTGATAATTTGTAAGCACAAATCCACCTGCTCCTAGAATATCCCAAAGCCGCAGGGGAATTCCTGTCCGTATGGGCTTGGAGGTGAAGTTTAAGTTAATCTTAGACAAATGAAAAATCTTAGGCATTTCCGTAGTTGTCCGAGCAAGTCCTTTGTAATTGGCCTTGGGAAGAGGGCTGAAATCACTTGCAGTATACAAATCCAACGAAAACTCCTTGGAAACACGCCCAAGCAGCCGCAGTCTTTCCTGCTCCGTCACTTTATTTCCTAGATAGAGATGGGCCATAGCCGCTCTATCGTTATGGTTTGCCTTTTCTGGGAAACAGTAAAAAGGAACTTTATCCTTGAATTCCTGCAATACCTGATCTGTAATACATTCCTCAAGAAAATTATATCCATATACCTTTAGCTGTGCCTCTATTACTCCATCCAAATATCCCTTCAGCCAGGAAGATTCTTCCTTCAGCCGATTATAAGGACATTTTTCCGTATACAAAGATCCAATAAAAGAGACCTCTGCGGAATACTTTTCCTCATCCTCTTTTGTAATCGTTTCCATCAGTGCATCCAGCCGAACATAATCTGCCCCCAACGGTAGATAAAAAATTCCCTCAGGATTTTCCGAATGGAACTCTTCATACAAGGCATAGTCAAACAAAAAAATACGGTTCCATCTATTTCGAATGGAATGGGAATACAATTCCATCACTGGGCTATCCACAATCCAGCAGACGTAGGGGATATGAAAAATATTGCAAACCTCAGAAACCACTGGAAAAAAGTTAATACTAAATACCATCTGGCTTTCCTGTTTTTTTAAGGCTGCACTCACCAAATTCATCTGGCCCCTTGCCCCCAGCTCCTTATTTCTCATTTCTTCTGTAATCTCAGTAATAGTATGCCCCAGCCTTTTCATGATTGCTATGATATCTGGTTCGCAAATGCTATTATACCGATAAAATAATATGTTCATCTATCTCTTCCTCGTGAAAAATCATAACAGCTCCACTTCTGCTATGAAAAGTCTGCAATTACCTGGCTAATATAAGCTTCATCCTGAATAGGCAATAAAACCTGTTCTTCCCCAAGCTCATTGTTATACTTGCTCTCTATTGGCGTCCTGCACCCTTTTCCTCTTAAAAACCACTCATATTCCAAATCTACATGGCCAATATCTACCGCCTGATATCCTGCCTGGCACAAATCGCTGGCAAGCACAGTAGCCGCTGCTCCCAGAGCCAGCAAAAACAACACGTCCTTTTCCTGCTCCATACAACAATCTAAAATCTCCTGATACCGGAAAAAGGCGTCTTCTGCCGGACCTAAAATTCTTCGAATGCTTCCTGCATTATCAAACAAATCATTTCCTACCCCAAGCCCCGTATAGCATCCTTCCACAAAAATACATTTTCGCCCTTCCCAGATTCTTTTTAAATTTTTAAAACGCATTTTGGGCGCATCCGTCTGATTGTCCTGGTACATCACATAGGGTCTGGTCACATATGCATCATAATATGTTTTTTGGGGACTTAACAGTAAAAGATGCTCTTTTCTTACTTGTGGATTCAGATAACAGCGAATTTCCCTCCTTGCCTGTTGTGTGTATTTCTCCAGGCTTCCGTAATTATCTGCAATCCCAATTAAAAGATTCTTCTGCTCTGACTGTAACACCTCTCTCAATCTTTGCTGGAGCTCTCCCTCCACCTTCGTATGAAATCTATGACGAATCCGCCCAGCAATAGCCGCAAATTCTCCGTCTCCAAACCTTGCCAGGGATTTTCCATGGGTTACAATCTCTTCTATCGCCAACTCTCCGCCTAAAATCTTTGGAAAAAATTCTTCCTTGGGATGTTCGATGCTATCTCTCAACTCATATACTGCATTCTCTTGATAATGCATATTGTCCTTTTGATTTTGCTCTGCCCACTCTAAAATCTGTTTCTGTCCACGAATTAAAAGTTTATTCTCTTCCTCTAACTGATATACCCTTCGCTGCAAGCCCTCAACCATTCCAAGAAGGCTTAAAAACTGTTGTTCTAATTCCATAAGCTACCGTCCTTTTCCTTCTATACTGCTCTTGTCAGAATTTCTCCTTAATTTTATAATATATTTTACACATACCTTGGATTCAGTATATCGAACTTTTGAAAAAAAAACAATACAAACTGGAATAGGTACTTGCGAAACTCCAAATAAAGTATAATTGCCCCCTGTCAGCAAAAGCTGCCAGGGGGTTCTGATTCATTATACATTATAAATATCTGCTTTATATGCGCCCATATTATCACGCATCCATGCAATCGTCTCTGCAATTCCCTCCTCAAAGGTATACTTTTGCTTCCATTCTGTCAGCGCTTTTATTTTCTCATTGGCTCCCAAAAGGCGGTTTACCTCACTCTTTTCCGGGCGCAGCCGCTGTTCATCACAGACAATCTTTGCCTTAGGATTAATCTGCGTAATAATTTCCCTGGCCAGCTGCCCAATGGAAATTTCCTGCTGAGTAGCGATATTAATTTCTTCTCCAATGGTTTTATCAGATTCTGCAATTGCAATAAATCCTGCCGCTGTGTCCTTCACATAGTTAAAATCTCTGGTAGGTGTCAAGGACCCTAATTTGATTTCCTCTTTTCCTGCCAAAAGCTGAGAAATAATCGTGGGAATTACCGCTCTCGCCGACTGCCTTGGTCCAAAGGTATTAAAAGGACGCACAATGGAAATCGGCATATTAAAACTACGATAAAAACTTTCTGCCAGCCTATCTGCTCCTATTTTGGTGGCAGAATAAGGAGATTGCCCTTGGTAAGGATGCTTTTCATCGATGGGCACATACTGGGCTGTACCATATACCTCAGAAGTGGAGGTTACCAACACCCTCTGTGTCTCCAACTGGCGGCCCGCCTGTAACACATTTAAGGTTCCTTTGATATTGGTATCAATATAAGAATCCGGCGAATGATAGCTGAATGGAATTGCAATCAATGCTGCAAGATGAAAGACTGCATCCACTCCCTTCATGGCTTCCCGTACACCATTTGGATCACGAATATCTCCAGTAAACACTTCAATTTCTTTTAATTTCTCAGCGGGAAGGGTATCCAGCCATCCCCAGGTATTAAAAGAATTATAATAAGCAAAAGCTTTTACCTCATAGCCTTTTTCCAACAAACTTTCTGTTAAATGACTGCCAATAAAACCGTCTGCTCCGGTTACTAATACTTTTTTCATATCTTTTTTCCTTCCTCTTGGTTATTTCCCATATTTAAGAATGGCAAATACAGGCATTATTTCTGCATTTATGTTTTCAAGAATACTCTTCTTTTACACTTAATCTACTCCGCTTTCAGATTTAGTTTCTCCTCCATACGATGCATTTCTTCAAATTCTCCCATATCCAGGAAAGAATCTTCACTGATTGGGTACATGCCCACCTTCCGGCCTTCCTGTAAAAGCTTATCTGCCAAATCCGTCATGTGGAAAAAAGTATTTCCAGGAATCTCCTGTAAAAGCTCTGGACTTAAGATATACATTCCAGTATTGACAAAGTAGGAAAGTTTGGGCTTCTCCTCCATGGAATGAATTCTTCCGTTTTCACTGGAATGAATGACTCCATAAGGCACAACAATATTTTTCAATGCAGTTACAATGGTCAGTTCATTTTTCGTTTGCAAATGGTAGCGATAGATATCTCCATAATTTGCATGAATTAAAATATCACAGTTTGTTACAATAAATGGCACATGTAACTCTTCGGTCAAAAGGGTGAGACTCCCCGCTGTTCCCAAAGGCTTATCTTCCTCCACATAATTCAGATGATAATCTGTGATGTTGTCAGAAAAATATGATTTGATCATACTCTTTCTATAATTTACCGTAGCATGAAAATCCTTTACCCCAAACTTTCGGAACCCATTGATAATCCGCTCCATAATGGGAATATCCCCGATTGGAATCAGGGGCTTTGGAAGAATCTTCGTGTAAGGATACAAACGTGTTCCTTTGCCCCCTGCCATAATCACAACCGGAACATTCTGTAAGGCATTTTTTTCTTCTTTATCTTCTTCTAAACGGTCTTCTTCCCTAAAAACGATATCCTTGATACGATTTTCCCCAGTGACTACCGGCAATGCTGTGATACAATATTTTTCCATATATTGTCTTGCCTTTTTACGTTCTTTGCAGACAATAACTTGAGGATTCTTATTCATGATATTTCCTACCTTGCCTTGTAAATCTCCCGTCTTAATCAGCCATCTGCGGATATCTCCGTCTGTTACCACGCCTTCTAATCTTTCATTTTCATCTATGACAAATAAAATTCCTTTTGCATTCAAATCAATTTTCTGCATAGCTTCCACAACAACAGCCTTCTGTGTGATGAGAAACCTGCCCAGCTCTTCACGTTTCATTCTGGGAACCTCCTGTTTCATGCGTTATCATCCTTGATAACTGTATTTTAGCCTACATAGGTATATCGGCTTCTTTTTGAAACTCTTTACAAACCTTCCGAATCTGTTCCAATCAGAACTTTCTCCGGCCGGGCGGATATTCTCTTTACAAAGAATTCCTGCCCGGCCGATTCTCTTATTTTTTATTTCTGTTCTTTGACATATGCCATAAATTTTTCTTTATTCTCTATTGGACTGGTTGTTGGCCTTCCAAGATTTGCACGGGAACCAAGAGAACATTTTATCTCAACAAAGCTAAGTTGTTTTCTGTCTTTTACCTTTTCCAATTCTTGCTCTAACATGTCAAAATCTTTTACACTTACCGCATATGGATACCTACAAGCTTCTGCAATCTTGGTAAAATCTAAGGTATCTGCAACCGTAGGCATTCCTCCTACTGTTTCATGGGCTTCATTATTCAACAGAATATGCACCATATTGCAAGGTGCATTGGCTCCAATCAAGGCCATAGCCCCCATATGCATCAAGGCTGCTCCGTCCCCGTCGATACACCATACTCTTCGTTCTGGTCGTTGCAATGCCACGCTCAAGGCAATGGAAGAACTATGCCCCATGGAACCTACCGTCAAAAAGTCTTGTTTATGGCTCTGCCCGTTTTCTTCCCTGATCTCAAACAATTCCCTGCTGGCTTTTCCCGTAGTAGAAATAATGATATCCTCCCCTGCCGCTTTTACAATACGGCGAATCGCCTCTTCCCGCAAGATTCTGTTTGTATTTGCATATGCAGTTTTACCATCATAGACCAGCGCCCCCTTTTTGATTACAAATGCTACCTGTCTGCCCTTTTTAAGATTGGCCCGAAATCCATCCATGCTCTGCTGCAGTTCCCAATCCGTAGTAGTTTGATCCACAACAAAACTTTCCACCTCCATATCTTTTAGAAGCTGTAATGTAATTTCCCCTTGGTAAATATGCTGGGGCTCGTCTTTCACTCCCGGCTCCCCGCGCCAGCCGATTACAAAAATAACTGGTATCCCATATATCTTATCATTTAACAGGGAAGCCACCGGATTAATCACATTCCCTTCCCCGGAATTCTGCATATAGACAACCGGAACTTTTCCCGTTGCCAGATGGTATCCTGCCGCCAATGCCGTACAATTTCCCTCATTGGCAGCTATGATATGGTGCATAGGATCCCGGCCGTATTGATCTATCAGATAATTGCACAGCGGCTTTAGTTGAGAATCCGGAACCCCGGTATAAAAATCTGCTCCAAGCGTATCAAAAAATTTTTCTGCATTCATCCTATCCCTCCTGCTGACCATGGAATATTTCACTGTACAAATCTCTCATTTCTTCTTCACCAATCTCAACCGGCGTATTCTTCAGACGTTCCGGGTTTACAGACCCTACCAATATTTCCAAGTCTTTTGGCGAGTTTAACCGTATCTTTGGCAAATCCAGACCCATCAGCACATGATGGTACTGTTCTATCGCTTCCTCAACATCTGCACATCCCATGGCCTTTGCCAATTCTATCAAAGTGGTTTCCAAACTGCTCTTTCCCCTTGGATCCCTGCATTTGTCCGTATGGGAATACAAATACGGCAAAAGCCTGTCTACGCACAGTGCAGCTCCATGTCCATGGGGTATCCCATATAAAGTAGTCAGTTTATAACACATGGCATGTCCTGCTGTGGTCTGCGTAATATTAATAGCTTTGCCTGCAATATTTGCCGCTTTGAGCATCCTATCATTTCCCCTGTCATGATTCGCCAAGTATTCTTCTTTGTATTCCATAATCAGGGATATTGCTTCTCCAGATAACTTCCGGCTGTCATCCGTTGCATTTACGGACCAAAAAGACTCTATTCCATGACAGAGAGCATCCAGCATGGTCGCTTTTTTCTGGTAAAGGGGTAAGGTCCGCAACACAGTCCCATCCAGCAGCACAGCAGACGGTATGCAACTGTCATGTTGTACAGACTGCTTCTGGCCTTTATCATAAATCACCGCATACCGTGTTGCTTCACTTCCTGTCCCTGCCGTTGTAGGAACCACAAACAATTTAACATCATTCGGCTCTATCTGTCGCCTTAAAAAACTTTCTTTTGGCTCCATGCAGCAAAACAATTTTATACATTTTGCCACATCTATAGCACTCCCTCCGCCTACTGCCACTATCATATCACATTTCTTTCCCTGGAACAGCCTTACCCCTGCCTCTACTGATTCATATCGCGGGTTTGGCTGAAAATCCTGGAATTTTATTACCTCAATATTTTTCCTTTGATGAAGCGCTTGAAAATATTCCCCAATTTTCAACTGCTCAATAGATTTTCCGCATACCAATAAAATTTTTTGTACTCCATGCTCTGTCAAATAATCATCCACTTCACGATAACTGCCGTCTACTGGCAATATACGCTGTCTTGTCATATCCTTTTCCCACTTTCAATCATCATTTTCAGGGATTAATGAAATAATTTCCTGGAATGGCATACAGATATCATCACATTCTTTGGCCCTGTGATTCTGAAGTATCATTCTTGCTGCAGTCTGCATGGCCGGAAACCCTGCTCTGGTGAGATGATTTGCATATATCACCACATTAACCCCTATTTCCTTAAACTCTTCTTCTCTCACACTGTGAAAAGCAGTAGGCACGACCACAATAGGCGTTCCGGTATCCCTCTGGCGGAATGCTTTTACAAATTCAAAAATTTCCTCCGGCTCCTTTTTCCTGCTGTGAATCATAATGGCATCCGCCCCTGCCTTTGTATATGCAAATGCCCGTTCCAGGGCATCCTCCATTCCCTGGTTCAAAATCAAGCTTTCAATACGGGCACAGATCATAAAATCATTTGTTTTCTGTGCTTTTTTTCCGCTTTTAATCTTTTCGCAGAATTTATCTATGGATTCTTGCACTTGTTCCACTTCTGTTCCAAACAAAGAATTCTTTTTCAACCCAGTTTTATCTTCTATAATAACCATGGACACTCCCATACGTTCCAAGGTTTTAACCGTATAGACAAAATGCTCTGTCTGCCCTCCTGTATCCCCATCAAAAATAATCGGCTTTGTCGTTACCTCCATGATATCATCAATAGTACGGAAACGTGAAGTCATATCCACCACTTCTATGTCTGGCTTGCCTTTCGCTGTGGAGTCGCAAAGAGAACTGACCCACATGGCATCAAACTGATATCCCTTTCCTTCCTGATATACTACAGTGTTCTCCGCAATTAATCCTGTCAGTCCACTATGCGCTTCGATGGCGGTAACCATTCCCTTCATTTCCATTGCATTTTTCAGGCGGGAACGCCGAATATCTGGAAGTGAAAGGTTTGCTCCCACACGTTTCTCTAACACTCGGTATTTCTTTTCCTCCGCATAGGGAAATTCCACTAGCTTGCCACCATATTCCGCCAGTATAGATACCACCTCATCACGGATTGGTTTTTGGAAGCCGGAAACCCAGTCATCTCCATGTACCACATAATCTGGTTGATATTTCCTTAAATTCTCTTTGTAGCTGATGGATTTCTGTTCCACTACTTTGTACACACCCACAATATTTTCAAACATAGCTTTTCGCTCTGAAAACGGCATCAGCGGCAATCTTCGATAGCTAGCAACCGCCTCATCTGACATTACGCCAACCATCAGCCTCCCAAGGCGTTTCGCTTTCTTAATCAGCGCAATATGTCCGCTATGAATGATGTCAGTAGAAAAGCACATGTATACGATACGCCTTTCAATTTTCTTTAGACAGTCTTGTACAATTAGCCAATCCTCCTTAGTATCAATTTCGCTGCATAACATATACTTGATATCTAAAGGTGTAATACAGCAGTTATCAGCAACCTCATTAAAGGCATTTTCTGCATAACATTCCGCATCGCCCCTTTCACAGAACTCTACGATCCGTTCCAACCATATTTTCCAATCCTGATAGAGCAATTTATACAAAGGCTGCGCCGCAAGTGAACCATTGAACAATTCTGTTCCTATTTTCTGAATGCGCCCATTCTCTATGACTACTTTAAAATCTTTCTGTGGCAATTCGACAGAAGAGCTCACTATCATACAACTTTCATTTTTTTTCAGTAATAAATCAAATACGTCATTTTCAAACACGATATCCCCATGCATGAGAAGTATATCATCATCTAAGTATTCCCTTGCACAATAAATAGAATAAATATAATTTGTTTCCTGATAAACAGGGTTCTTTACATAAGTAATATGCAATGGCAAATCAAGATTTTCACAATAATTGACCAATACACTGTCAAAATATCCCGTAGTAATCACTACTTCCGTAATACCAGCCTCAGTAATCTGTTTTAACTGACGGCTTAGAATGGTTTCTTCATTATTCAGTACTGTCATACACTTTGGATGGTCTGAAACCAAATCACCCATCCGTTTTCCCATGCCGGAATTTAGAATTACTACTTTCATGTTCTTTCTCCTTAATTCAAACTACTTTTTTGTTCCTATGTAAATATAATGATGTGAACACCCATCTTCATCCTCAGATGACAAAAAACTGAATAAATCATAACAACCAATATGAAGTGTCTCAAAGGGCCTAAAAATCTGCTCCAGTTCTTCTGGATTGCTCACAAAATTAATATATGTCGTCTCCCTAAGTCGATTTTTTAACACTACTTTACTTAACCCATTATCATATTCCTCTTCAATAAGGTTCGCATAACAATTTAATCTGCTCATCATTGTAAAAAAGCATATTCCGCCAGGTTTTGCAAACTCATAAAGTTCATCCACACATTTTTTTAAATCAGAATTGTTCATATAATAAAGACTCTGGTTCGCAAAAACGATATCAAACTGATCTTTATGAAAAAATTTTTTCAGGCTTTGATTTGGCTCTATTAACACTGCATGCTCTCCCATAAATTTTTGCCCCTGACAAATTGCCTCTGGAATAATATCCACACCATAACACTCAAATCCGTGATCCATAAAATATTTTGAATGTATCCCATTTCCACATCCAAAATCTAATATTTTTCCTTTTGTAAGCTTCAATTCATGTTTTAAAACACGTTCATAAAATCTGATCACATGTCCATCGGGATACTGCAATCCATATCCTTTTGCATATTTTTCATCATATGCTTCCAAAGAATCTGCTGGCAGCTTATCCATTTCTTTTTCCCCCCCCCTTAAAGTTTTTGTCTCTTTACAAGATACATTTTTCAATTCTTCCATTTTGTTCATCATTGTTTGCTCCTTTCACTTCAATCCTCATCCTATCATTAAAAGTTTTCATATACTTTTTCGTTTCCTTCCCTAAATGAAACAGCATATCAAGAATTGTTACCTCGTGGACAAACTTCCCATGCAGCTGCGGATACTCCGGGTATCCACAATAATCCATAAAGGTCAAAAGAACGCCTGCATCGTCAAACGCTTGCTTGTCAATATAGTCCAAAGCCGATGGCCCTGACACATATTCCCTTGCGCCTGCTTGTCTACAAATATTTACTAGTCTTTCTGTTTTTCCTTCCCCAATTTCAAATTCCCAAGACCATGATATCTTGGTGTTAATATCCAACAAGTCGCAAATACCCTTTAAGAAGATATAATTTATCTTACTTAAAAATTTCTCTTCTTCACATTGAAAATAAAGTTCACGAATCTTAGCGCTGTATTCTTCAAAGCATGGCGCTTTTGCATAATTGCATTGTAGCATGTTCCAATGCTTTTTTACCCATTTAGACGATAGAATTTCCGTTTCGCAAATTTTCTGCCCAAACTTCCCGGTATGAATCACAGGAATGCTGATCCATTGTACTCCCTGTATTGTCTTTATTAAATTTCTGTTTCTCCAGTCATTCTTCGTAAACTGCATATCATCATACAAGACGAACTCATCCACCATATTGATAATATCAAAATATCCTTTCCATGGAATGTAATTTGACTGTAGTATCGCTATCTTTTTCATTGACTTCTTCCAGACCTAGAAAAACTCTATGCTTTTGCGCCCCTCCAAAATTTTACTATTAGCTGGAACAACTACTGAATATGGTTCCAGATTCTTAAATCCAACTGCTCCCGCTCCTAAGAGTACATAATTTCCTAATGTAACGCTGTCCTTTACCACGGATGAAGCCCCAAGAAAACAATGATTTTTCACTGTTACGTGTCCTGCTGTTACAGCTTTCACAGAAAACGTATTGTAGTCTCCAATCACTGCTCCGTGAGCTACCAGGCTGCCCCCAAAAAACAAATTTGCATTTCCAATTCTTGAACCAACTTCAACAATGACTCCTTCTAAAATATTATTTCCTTCTCCCATAGTAACATCTTCTGCTATAATAGCAGTTGGATGGACAAAGTTTTCAAAACAATATCCCCATTCCTTACATTTTTCAAATATTTTCCTTCTAATTTCACTCATTTTTGCATATCCAATGCCCATAATGAGTGACACTTCACCGGCTGGATAGGTATCCCTTAACTTCTCCAATGAAATCACTGGCGTCCCGCCAATCTCATCCTTTTCTATAAATTCTCCATCAACGGCATATGCAATCACCTTGCCAAATCCTGTCAGCATAATATAACTTTTCATCATTTCTGAATAGGAACTATTACCCATTATTACTAATTTCTTCATTAAGATCTTTCCTCACATTACTTTAGATAAAAATTTTTTACCGCTTGAACCACAAAATTCACTTCTTCCTCTTTCAAAGCATAAAACATAGGAAGCCTAACCAAACGCTCACTTTCTCTTGTTGTATTCTTATCCTCCCCAACAAATTCTCCATATTTCTTTCCAGCATTTGATGTATGTAGCGGCACATAATGGAATACTGCTTTTATATGATTGTTATATAAATATTGTATTAATTTTGTCCGTTCTTTCAAATTTTGAGTCTTAATGTAAAACATATGCGCATTGTGATGACATTCCTTTGGAATATAAGGCAGTTCTATTCTTCCGCTTTCCTCTAATTCTTTTAATTCATTGTAATAAAGCTCCCATAACTTTAAACGCCGATTATTAATTTTCTCTGCAATCTCCAACTGGGGTAACAAATAAGCCGCGTTCATTTCACTGGGAAGATAAGAAGAACCTACATCTACCCAACTATATTTATCTACTTCACCTCTGAAAAATTTGGCACGATTGGTGCCCTTTTCCCGTATAATCTCTCCTCTTTCTTTATACTTTTCATTATTTATAAGAATTAATCCGCCTTCCCCCATGGTATAATTCTTAGTTTCGTGAAAACTATATGTACCGAAATCTCCAATGGTCCCCAGAGGTTTTCCCTTATAAGACGCCATCATTCCCTGTGCGGCATCCTCTATCACAAACAGATCATACTTTTTTGCAATTTCCATAATGGTATCCATTTCGCACCCTACACCAGCATAATGAACGGGTGCAATTACCTTTGTCTTCTCTGTTATGGCATTTTCTATGAGCTTTTCATCTATATTCATGGTATCCTTTCGAATATCCACAAACTTAATCTTAGCGCCACGTAATACAAAAGCATCTGCCGTAGATACAAAAGTATAAGAAGGCATTATCACTTCATCCCCCGGTTGGATATCTGCAAGAAGAGAGGCCATCTCCAACGCATGTGTACATGAGGTGGTAAGCAGGACTTTCTTTTTATACCTTTCTTCAAACCACTTGGTACATTTTTCGGTAAAAGGGCCGTCCCCATTTAACCGTCTGTTTTGCAAAATCGCTTCTGTAATATAGCCGATTCCCTTCTCCGTATACATAGGCTCATTAAACGCCAACATATTTATCACTCCGTTTCATTAAAAATTCTGCAATTGCAAAATCCATTTCATCATCAATATCTATGGAATGCTCTTTTGACATAAGAAAAGCATATCCTCGTTCACCGTAAAGATTTCCATATTCCATCAAGAATTTTGTACCTATGATATAAATGGCTCCATTAATACGATAATACGTAGAAAGCTTTTGCCTTGGTCCATTGACCTCTGGCCTGATAAAGCCATTTAAGCATCCATCCTCCGGCAATGTATTGCTCCACAAAGGAGAATGCTCCATCTCACATACTCCAACTACGCTGTCTGCCTTCTTGCTTTGAAATATTTCATATGCATGACAGATATCTTCCCAGGTTCTTAGAGGGGAAGTCGGCTGCAAGACAGTAATCATATCAAATTTCTTTCCTATTTTTTCGTATTCCCTTAAAACAAATCTCATAGCGTCCCATGTAGTTACAAGATCAGAAGACATCTCTTCACTTCTTAAAAAAGGCGCCTCGGCGCCATATTGTTTTGCTATTTCAGCATAATGTCCACTATCGGTAGACACATGAATACAATCATAAATACCTGCTTTTTGGGCTGCTTCAATTGTGTAGGCCATCAAAGGCTTACCATGAAATTCCTTTATATTCTTATCTTTTAGTCCCTTAGAACCACTCCTTGCCGGAATTACTGCAATACTCTTCATCTATAACCTCTTTTCCACAATCCTTTCGCTGATCTGCAAGGCTGTTAATCCACTTTGTTCCAACTGGTAATAATAATCCCCTGCACAGGGGAAGAAATCTTTCATCCCTATGATTTCAAATCCAACATTATGATTCTTCCCAGCAATATATTCCGCAACCGCTCCTCCCAATCCTCCAAAAATACTGTGTTCTTCCACTGTAACAATAAGTTTATGGCTAAGAATCACTTGATCCAACATGGCTGTATCAAGAGGTTTTATGGTATGCATATTAACTACGGAACAGGAAATCCCCTTCTCCTCCAGAATTTTCGCCGCTTCCAAAGTCTGATAAACCACGGAACCAGCAGCAATCATACATACATCTGTACCACTGACTAACGGAACCGCCTTTCCGATCTCAAACTCATAATCTTCTTTATATATGATCGGTGTATTGACTGGACCAGTTAGACGAATATATGTAGGCTCACTGCTTCCCGCTGCCGCCAACATAGATTTTATAATTTCTGTACAGTCTGCCGGGGAAATCACTGTAATATTCGGAAGGCTCCGCATAATTGCAATATCCTCCACGCTCATATGGGTGGCTCCTAATATTCCTGCCCCAAATCCTGCTGTTAGTCCAATCAGCTTGATTGGAAGCTTCATATATGACATATTAACTCTCATTTGGTCTGCACACCTTGAAGCTGCAAAGCTTGCATATGTGCTTGCAAAGGGAATAAAGCCCTCTTTTGCCAATCCTCCTGCAGCCCCTATCATGTTCTGCTCTGCAATTCCAAAATTATATAAACGGTCTGGATACTGCTCCTTCAAACGTTCCAAACCAGAAAAGAACGCCAAATCCGCTGTCAGCATCAACACATTTGGATTTTCCGCCACAAGCTCTAATGCTGCAACCCCTAGTGCGCCACTGGGACCAAGTCTTGACCAAATACGTGTATTTTTCGATGTGATTTCTATCATATTACACCTTCCAATTCTGTAACCGCTTGCTGGTACTGTTCTTTTGAAAGCCTTGCATTATGAAAACGCCAATTGCCCTCCATATAGGAAATTCCTTTTCCTTTCACAGTATGAGCAATAATAGCCAATGGCTTGTCACCCTTTTTATTATAAGCATCCAATAATTCAACGATACTGTGCCCATCAACTTCACAGACGTCCCAGCCAAATTCTTTCCATTTTCCAGCCATGGAATCCATACACATAATTTCATTGGTTGCTCCATCATATTGAATCTGGTTTTCGTCAATCACAGCAACCAATTGATTTAATTGGAAATGGACAGCGCTTGCTGCCGCTTCCCAAATGGAGCCTTCATCACACTCACCATCTCCCAATAAAACAAACGCTCTGGATTCAAGATTATTTTTCCTCTTTAGCGCCAAGCAAACTCCAACTCCAAGAGAAAGCCCCTGTCCCAGGCTTCCGCTTGCATACTCTATTCCAGCCAATCCATTCAAAGATGGATGCCCAGATAATTTAGAACCGTTCTTTTTAAACGTCAGCAATTCATCCCTACAAATCATTCCGGCCTGTGCCAATGCAGGATATAACGCAAGAGCTGCATGTCCTTTACTCAATATGACACGATCCCGCTTTTCCCAGTCTAAATTGTTCACATCATATTTCAGTACGCCAACATACAAGGCTGCCAATATTTCCACCATAGACAAGCCGCCCCCCAGATGGGCTCCCTGATTTCCTGTTAAAAAAGCCATTTCAATGATGTCTCTGCGCATTTCATTTGCTGCCTTCTGACATCTTATGATTTTTTCTTTTTCTACCATACTATATTCCTCCATCTACCCGGATGATCTGTCCTGTCATATAAGTAGAAAGGTCGCTTGCTAAAAAGGCGATTACATTGGCAATCTCTTCTGGTCTTCCCATTCTTTTTAGAATCACACCTGTCAATAGTTCCTCCCGTAGTTCTTCCGCAATCTGCGCACCCATCTTGGTATCTACCATCCCTGGCGCCACTGCATTCACGCGAATGTTATAACGCCCTAACTCCCAGGCAAGCTGGCGGACGCCTCCGATTACTGCGCCTTTGCTTGCAGCATATTCATGCTGTGCTGGTCTTCCTTCTATTCCAGCAACGGAAGATATATTTATGATGCTCCCACTTTTTTGGCGAACCATCAATCTTGAAACATACTGTGTCAGCAATGTCATTCCAAAAAAATTAACTTCAAACACATGACGCATTCTTTCCAGCGGCGTCATGGCAAAGCTTGAGCTTTCATCCGCAGTTCCAGCAATATTTGCAAGCACATCAACGGAAACTTTGCTTTTTTTAATACTTCCAACTGCTTCCTTTATCTCAGCCTCATTCGTCATATCAAAGTATAGGGGCCAGATTTGTACCTTGTACTTTTCTGCAATTTGCTTCATATCCTGTTCAAAAATATCACTGTTTTCTCTGGCACATGCCCAGATATTTGCTCCATTCTTGGCAAATACTTCTACACAAGCCCGTCCAATTCCCTTGCGTGCACCTGTAACGACTGCATTCTTTCCCTGTAACATAGTTCTCCCTCTATTCCAAGTAACTTGATTTTTCACATTAGGAAAAATCAAGATGAATCGTCCTTGTCAATCTTTCTGTTAAATCATATCCATCCCAAATAAGGTCAAAGTCCATCGTCTTTCCAATGGGAACCACCCGGTCAACACCCTTTATTCCAGACTCCAGCAATGGAAAAAGCGTTTCCCTTTCCCCAAGAAATCCTATTGTTTGGCAATGTGTATCATTACATAAGGTCCTTAATTCCAAAATTTCGCCGCAATCATATTCCAAAAAGTACCCAGAATGATCCTTCCAATTCATAAGACCATCTACAATTTCTGGAATTTTTACCCTTACAAGATAATTGTCCTGGCAATCTTCTATTTTCACATTTGGATACGCAGCCGCTGTCAAATAGCTGCTGGTTAATTTATTGATCCCCATAATCGGCTGAAATGAATATTTCTCCCGGACAATCCTATGAAGCTTTTCCCAAAAAATCTTTTTTGCTTCCTCCTTGCGACTTCCAAGCCAAACAACTATGTAGGGGCTTGTACAGGCATTTTGATCCATAAGATACGTGTCATTATAAAAACCTTCTGCTACCTTCTGTTTATCATCCAATTCTAAATATACATCACTGTCTATGATAGCCAGAGAATACCTATCTGCAAAAGCGATTTCCCCCGCCCTGGGCATCAATGGAGATTTTCTTAATTCTGCTATGGTACGATCTCCTCCCCAAATCATCCGTACCTCTGACATCGCTGATAAAAAATCATTGATTTCCCGCTTTCTTTCATAACGAACCAGACAAATATAATTCTTTACATGTTTAAATCTTGAAAGAGATTCCTCAATTGCCCGATTGATAATTCTAACCTGGTCAAAGTCTTTGGATGGTAGCCTCACAACATTCATATTCCCTGTCAGAAGACCTGAAACAAGGGAATATGCATAATTCATCGGCACATTAGATGGTGCAATATGAAACACCATTCCCCGGCCCAGATGCATATCCCCATCCTTCTTCTCAAAACGCTTCTTCAAATTCAACACAGACGCCTTCCGCATCCAAAAAGCCAATGTAACAACATCTGGATACGCCCTTGCTTCTCTCATTCCCAGAAGGGTTCTGGATACATCATTCAAGAAATTTACAATCTCGTCATCAAAAGGGATTCTTGTTGGAGTAACTGCCATATTTCTAATAATCTCTGCATCCCCCACAAAATATTCCATGCTATCTAAAATATCCTGTTCCTTGCGACTATTTGAATTTTTCTGCATAAGTATCACTGCACCCCCTGATTTCTGCATTTTTGAGCCTTCCCATGACTTTAAAATATTTTCCTTTCCGTCCGCAGGGGCAATCATCCTCCCCAAGCAAAGCTCCTTCATCTTCAGTTAAAAGTGAATGCCCTGGATAAGATTCTGGAATTGTGGACAACACCTGGATAATCCCTCTTTCTCCTATCCCACATTCTGAAAAATCCTCCGGTTTTCTTATGATAATATCTGAAAATATACTGGCATGAAGATGACCATATTCACACTGCATAGAAATACATCCTGTCTGCTCTACCATTCCGTAATAATCATGGATGTAATTCAATCCACATACCTCTTTTAACCTTGTATGAAATTCTTCCTGGCTAACCGCTTCACTTATGAGCTTTTTCCACCCTCCGCCATGAATAAGGACGCCATTGGAAAGATCAAATGCTATCCCTTCTTTTCTCAGCCTGAACAGCTCTTTGTAGAAATGCTGCCATACCATAAAAGTAAACCCAAACAAAAGGATCCTTTGGTCTTTATATTTTTCTAAAAACTCCATCAACCCTTTCACATCCAGCTTCATATCATCATCAAGAGCATAAATCTTTCTTGATCCAAAAATTGAAAAGCCAAGTATACCAGCGCCTCTTGCTGAAAACATTGTTCTGTTTTTTACAACAGAAGGACAATCCACAATAATCATTGGCATACGGCTGGAGCCTGTAAAATCGGAGACTATTTTCACCATGGTTTTCTGCTGATTGGAAGATGTTGTCCGATCTAAATATATCTTAGAAACCGCCTGCCCGGATGTTCCTGACGACGTCATAGTTTTTACGACCTCTTCTGGCAGAACACTCTTCAAGGACAGTTCTTTAAAAAGCCGTACCGGAAGAAATGGAAAATCGCTGCACTTTTTCACATTCCCTTTGTGATATGATATACTTTCAAGAATACGCGCATACTCCAGGCAATTCTTTCGATGATGTTCTGTTAATTCCATCAGCCGATCTGTTAGAATTTTTTCCTTTTCTTCTTTTTCCAGGGAATAGGGGGATATCTGTAAAATTTCCTCAAAGTTCATTCTCTCACCTGTAATATTTCTCTAATTCTTTATATAACGTTTTTCCAGAATCATTTTTAGGTATTTCATCAACCGCCACTACTTGAAATGCTGCCGCATTTAATTTTGTCTTAAACACCACAAACTCTTTCACTGCATCTGACAGAGCTTCGTCTGTAACAAACAGATACATGTGGTCATCCACTCCAGCGCTGGCACAATCAATCGTTTCAAATCTTCCTTTTACCAACCGATCAATCTCATCAAGATTCACCCTGTTTCCATAGATTTTTAGAAATCTTTTTTTCCTCCCCACAATATAAAAATAGCCGTCTTCGTCAAATTGGGCCATATCACCAGTTTGGAGAACTCCATTACGTTCATCCGCCTTTCTTAGATCCTCTCCGCATTCCGCATAGCCTAATGTGACATTTGTCCCTTTATAAACAAGTTCTCCCGTAACAAAAGGCTCTGAAATATATTTGCCATTGATATCGACTAAGTGAAATTCACCACCTGGAATTGCAATTCCCATAGAGCCACATTTTTCTATCGCCTTTTCTGGAGGCAGATAGCCCATACGGGCAGTTGCTTCACATTGACCATACATAACAATAAAATTTTTCCCAGCTTCCTTTGCATGCTCTGCAAATTTCTTATGTAGCTCTGGAATAAGCTTTCCTCCTGCCTGTGTCATAGTCCGAAGGGAAGGAAGCTCCATACGCCAAAAACGCAGCCTGTCTAACATTTCATAGGTATAAGGCACCCCTCCAAAGGAGGTTGCTCCCTGGTTTTTAAAAAAGCTCCAAAACTCCTTCTGCATCAAACCTTTGTCTGTGACAAGCAAGGTAGCTCCTACAAAAAAATGACTATTGATAATCGACAGCCCATATGTATAATTCATGGGAAGTGTGGTAATTGGCCGTTCAGATTCATCCAGCTTCAAATATTCTACAATGGACTTTGCATTGTCCTTCACATTTCCATAGCTCTGGCGTACAAATTTAGGACTTCCGGTTGAACCTGAGGTGGTCAGCATCAAACACAAATCCTCATACAGGGGATAATTCCTATGATCATCTGTTTGCAAGAGTGCATAACCATATCCCTCGTATATCATTCTGCTGCCTTTAAACTCATTGACCTGTCCATTTGGAACCCACAGGTACGCTGGGCGATAGACTGACATTAAGTTTTCAAGCAATTCCTTTTCCAAATGACTGCTCAGCAAAACAGGGACGATGTTATGGTTCAGAAAAGAGGAATATCCCAAAATGGAACCAATACTATTTTCACAAAGAGAAAATACCAGACATCTTTTCGAAATTACATTTGAAATTTTCTCTCCCTCCTGCTCCAATTGTTCATAAGTAATTGCTGTTCCATATTCATCTATAAGAGCTGTTTTATTTCCAAACCGGCTAAAATCCCACATGATTTGACTCCTTAAAATTCAATGTTATAATTTTGGGCTAAAATCTCTTTTCCCTTTTCATAAGAACTAAAATCAATGATATCATCTGTGTCCATCATAATATCAAACGCATCCTCTATGGCAGCCACAAGCTCCATGTGCCCTACGGAATCCCAACTGGGAATTTGTTGGTATTCCAACCCTTCTAACTGCTCTTTCTCCACCTCAAGGGCTTCTATAAAAGCTCCATCATATTTTTCCAAATTACTCATCCTCACAAACCTCCGATCTATTTGTTTCCATCCTGCTTCTCTTTCCTTTGATGCTGCCTGTAAAGCATTTTAGAAATTTTATGAGAAATCCCCTCAAATGCCTGTTTTGTATTGACCGTTTTTCTGCATATATGCCCATCCTTCACTACAGCTTCTGTTCCCATATCCACAAAAACACCGCCAAACAGCATGCTAAACCGAAGTGCACGTTCGTTCTCCATATAGATATAATTGATGACCTCTTGCAAATGAAGCTTCTCAAATGCAAATTGAAAAGATAAAAATTGAGCTTCTATACTTTCCAATGGATTTCCTCGAATAGCCAGACGTCCCCCCTCGCATTGAGTATCTGTAACGTCAAACAATCCTATGGTACCGATTCGCTCCCCCGCTTTATTCTGGACAACAAAAAAATAATCACCTTCCTTGTTTCTTTGATGCTGAATCCAATTTTTCTGCTGCTCTAACGTATTCTCTATTCTGGGAAGAAACCTTGTAAACTCAGGGTCTTGTCGAATCTCCAATGTAAACTCTGCATCACCTTCCTCTACTGAACGCAAGTCAACGTAACGTCCCTTGAGCAATCCGTCATAGAACATATCTTATCTCTCCTGTTCCTCCATAATCTTTGTGACGCCGTCCAACAATTCCTTCATATACCGAAGCAATTTTTCATCTCCATTTTCTTCTTTATACTTCCATGCATATTTCTTTTGCTGTTCATAAAATTCCTGATCACTTGCATAACGGCAGACGGTATCTATCATCTCCTCATAATCCTGTACAATAAATTTATCTCCGCAATTATATGCCACATCATTGTCAGGCAGAGTAATGACCGGAAGCTCTGCCTGCAATGCAATTGCACTGCTGAAACCTCCGCCAGCCCTTTTAGGATTCATATACAGATCCAAAACCTGGTAAACACCCATCAAATCTTCACAATAACCTAAATAAAACAGATGTCCATCAAATATGCTATCCTCAAAATATTCTCTTATTCCATTTTCTTTGCCAATCATCACAAAAACAGCATCCGGTATCCTTTCTATTACCCGTTGCATTACTTGAATAAATTCTTGATTAAGATCAATAAAAAGACGATTTCCCACCACTGCAATTAAAAATTTATCTTCCGGCAGTCCCAATTCTGACCGAGTGTAATGAGCCTGACTTTCCTCCACAAACGCCGGAAACGTTTCTTTCATAAACAATTGCCTCTGATGGTCGCCTAACATATCTATATATTCTTTTTCTGTCTCATCATCCTTTTTTCCACTCCTGACCAATATGTTTCCTTCTGAAATAGGACATTCTGTAGACATGGGCAATGACACCAGGGTGGTAAATGAGCCTATCAGCCCTGCCACCGCATTTGTAGTATCCGCATCAATTACAAACATGGGATTCCAGGCATGTATCAAAGAAAGCATCATGGAATATTCCTTCAAGCTTCTCTCATCCATATCTATTTGATATCCATGAAAAATTTCATTACGATACATTCCTTCGATTGGAATATTTGCAAATTGGTTTTTGGAAGTCTCTATCCACTGGTTATACCATAATTCTGTTGAAATTATCATATTACATGGACATACAAAAAGCATTACCTCATAGCCCAAATATTTTTGTAATGTATAGACCATATTCAAAATAACTCTTGTAGGCGAATGTACAATATCCAATAACTGCCCGGTAATAATTGCAATTCGTTCCCTGTTCCTCGTTTCCAACGGTAAATATGGATAATCCCTCTCCAACATTTTTCCAAACTTTGTCATATTGTTTTTATAAAGCATTCGTTTTTTTCTATATTGCCCCTTGACCCATACCAAGGTCTGATATTGCAGCATACTTCCAACATAACCATCAAAATCCCCCCGAAGTATATTCTCCATGATATCCTCGTAAAAATCCTCAATTTCCATATATTGTACCATAACAGACATTACATATATCATATCGTTTACTTCAAACTGAGTCATCATGATATCTCGGATCGTCCTCTTCTCGGCATCTGTAAACTGCCGATATTCATTTTCCATTGCTGCAAAGCATTCCCTTTTTTCCTCATCTGTCTCAAATTGTTTCATGCATAATCTGACAACTTTTTTAATCCATTCTATCTGCCTACTCATTTTTCATCCTTTCTTGCATTTCACAAACTAAAAATACTATTTCTCTATCTCATAGGGAATATCATAAAATGTCTTTTTTAAATCCTTCCTTCTGTTCTTGAAATAATCCCTTATAATTTCAACAATTTTCTCTGAAGCGCTGCCATTGCCATATGGACTGTCATATGCACTGGGCTCCATCTTCATAGCCTGTTCCATTGCATTCATAATAGACTGGCGTTCTGGTTCACAAGATATGATACTCTTAGCCATAATCCTGCCTTTTTGTCTATCGCCGATATTTATCGTGGGAACACCTAAAGATGGAACTTCAATGATTCCGCTGGAAGAATTTCCTAATACAAATCTGGCGTATTTTACCGCGCTTAAGTAACGCTTCATCCCAAGAGAAGCTACTAATTTCATATTGGGACAATTGGATACCTCCCGTTCCATAAACTGATTGATTCTGTCTCCCCCCTCATCTGCATTCGCTTTCGTAATCAGATAAAAGATATCTTTTCTAGACTGCATTGCCTCAAACAGCTCATTCACCTGTATCTCTGCTGTGCCTGGTTCTAAGGTTACTGGGTGAAAGGTTACCACTGCATAATCTCCCTTGGCGGGAAATCCTATATTCTCCCCCAGCTCTTCTCTGCTTAACAATTTTTCCTTTAATACGTTCTCTACCCCTAAAGCTCCTACATTATATACCCGTTCTGGCTCTTCTCCCATCTGAATAATTCTCCTTCTATATTCCTCCGTAGAAGCAAAATGAAGATAGCTCATTTTTGTTATGGCATGACGTACATAGTCATCAATCAATCCCTGGGTTAATTCTCCTCCATGAAGATGAGCGATGAAAACATGTGCATTCACCGCCGCTGCACAGATAGCCAAAATTTCTGTCCTGTCCCCTAATACAAATAATAAATCAGGCTTTTCCTCCTGAAAATATCTGCCAAACTCTTTCAAAGCATTTGCCATAATCAAGGATATATCGTAATCTGTGTTCCCATCCGTATTAATAGGAATTTTTGCAAATATTTCAATCCCATCCTGCTCTGCTTCCTGATACGTATTTCCAAGCTTTTCCACAAGATGCGCGCCTGTTATAATTACCTGCGTCTCCCATTCTGAACATTTTTTCAATTTTATAATCAAGGGCTTTAAGATCCCATACTCTGCTCTGGTGGCAGATACCACACAGATTTTCTTCTTCCTCATAAACATTACAGTCCTTTTATTTTTCAATCGCTTTCAAAAGCCGAAATGCTTCTGCATATGTCACATTACATGCAGCCGCCCGATACTTTGCCAATCCGCGGATTGCCTCTTCATTCCTTGGAAACGGGGATGGCTTTATCTCGCTTTTATATTCTTTCAAAATATCAATTTTTTCTTCTATATAATCGCTGATATCTACATAATAATTGGGTACAAACCCATGGTCTGGCACTGCATAATCCGTTTCTGATAAAATTTCCATGGATAAAATTTTCTCAATGCTAGGATATCGGAATGCCTTCGTACAGGAATATACCACATCAAATACAATTCTGTGATCGGAATGCACATCATACTGATATGGAATTATGATAATCTCAGGCTGAATATTTCTTATTTTTTCGCTGAAAATCTGAACCAAATCTGAGGTCTTATACTCGTCCAGCCCTGTAGGTTTCAATTCCAGATTATCCAATTGTTCCACGCCATATTTTACTGCTACCTGCTCTATCTCACACCGTCGCTGCCTTTCCTCTGCTTCTGTATAACCATATTCTTTTTTCGCATTGGTAACATTAATCCAATAAATTTTATCTCCATTCTGGGAATATCTTAATATGGTTCCTCCTGCTCCTAATGTTTCATCATCTGCATGAGGAGAAACTACCAATATTTTTTTCATAGATATTCTCCTTCCTTCGCCGAAAAATTGTCACACTCAAGTACATGAATCACATTATCATAAGCTTTTACATAAAAATCATTGTGTGAATGAAATTTAATAATCTTTCCTGGCTCAATATTTCTATAATGATCATCCACAAGCTCTTCTGTTTTCCAGACCTTAATTTTTTTATTTTGATACAAAAACTGCGCTCCTACATAAGGATGACTAAGGGCCCGAACCAAATTGTAAATGGCGCGGCTGGACATTCTCCAGTCAATTGTTCCATCTGCTTCTCCACGTTTACGCCAACTATTCCCTGCTAAAGTATCCTGTTTCCTCGGAACACAAGAGCCCCTTTCCAGTTCATTGGTAAATTCCAAAATTTGCTCACGGGCCGTCTCCAACACCTTATCATACAAATCCCTGGCATAATCTGTATACTCTATGGTTATTTCCCGTTGGGAAATAATATCTCCGGTATCTGCCCCTGCATCCATTCGGAAAAAAGTAGACGCTGTACGCTCCAAGCCTAATGCCAATGCCCAAATCAGAGGATGACGTCCCCGGTTGTAAGGCAATTCTGCTGGATGAAGCCCGATAACGCCAAGAGGCGGAATGTCCAAAATCTCCTTATGAATAAGCTGAGACCATCCAAAACAGTAAATCACATCCGGTAAACATTCCCGAATGAATTCCTGATTCTCACAGTCATTAATGTTTTTGGCATATCTACATGGAACCTGATATTCCCTGGCAAGGGGAGACAAATCTACAAAGTCTGCGTTAAAACCAGAGGACTCCATGGTAATAACTCCAACCACATCTTTCTTCTGCTCCAACAGCGCCTTCAATCCACAATAGGATGACTCCACACATCCGATATATACAATCCTCATTTCTGCTCTCACTCTTCCTTCACAATTATTTGATCCATCTCATAATCCCTTTTAGCTCTCTGTCCCATCAAATCAAACCACTTCATTGGGGATATTCCGGTTCCAGGTCTTTTGGTGGTAAGATTTTCCTCAGTGAAAATTTCCCCTTTTTTTATCTTACATTTTGCTACAATACTTTTTCGGACTGCTTCTATATTCCTTTTCTCAGATTCTGACGGTTCTTTTCTTCCATTGCCCATTGCTCTTTCTATATTGCGCACAGCGGTTACCATAGCCTGTAATTCCTCAGGCTCTAAGCTGGCACGATGATCTGGCCCTGGCATTGTTTTATCTAAAGTAAAATGCTTCTCTAACACGCAAGCTCCCAGGGCGGCGGCAGCGATTGGAACCTCAATGCCCTGGGTATGGTCAGAATATCCCATAGGCAGACCTAAGCTATCCTTCATAGTCTGCATTGCCTTTAAATTCACATCTTTCATTGGCGTTGGATACTCTGTATTACAGTGAAGTAAAATAATTTTCTCTGTTCCAGCTCTCCTTAAACAATCTACCGCTTCTTTTATTTCCTTCAAATCACACATTCCTGTAGACATTACCACAGGTCTTCCCGTTTTTGCTATTTCCAGCAGATACGGCAGATTTGTAATTTCTCCAGATGGCAGCTTCCAAAAATCCATATCCAGCCTATGGAGAAAATGTATACTGTCCAAATCAAATGGCGTAGACAAAAACCCTATCCCCTGTCTTTGGCAGTATTCTTTCAATTCCAAGAAGTCATCCTGGCTTAAGGCTAATTTCTGCAGCATTTCCAACTGACTTTCTTTGGCTCCAGTATTTTGTTTCTGATAGTCCGCTTTCCCTGCGGATTTTGATACCAGCTTTTCTGGACAAAATGTTTGAAATTTAATATAATCTGCTCCCGCTTCTTTTGCTGCCAGAACCATCTTTTTTGCAATTTCTACACTTCCATTATGATTTACGCCTGCCTCTGCAATAATTATAATTCCCATGCTTTATCCCTCGATTGCCATCCTTATGCTACAATTGTGGTTTCCTGTACTTTTCTATCGTCTCCAGCAAAATACCCGCTGCCATTATTTTTCCACAGGCTTTGCCGGAATTCCCACCACAGTACAAGGATTCTCAATATCCTTTACGATTACACTCCCTGCTCCAGCAATTACATGATCGCCAATTTTAACTTCCTGTATCACCCTACTGCCTAGACCAATTGCGCATTCACTTCCAATCGTAACCTGCCCAGCAATTTTCACATCTGGACTCAATGTGGTATAATTTCCAATGGTTCCATCATGACAAATTAAGGAATCTATGTTGAGAAAAACAAAGTCACCCAAAGTAACGTTGGTAGATATCTTGCACCCCATAGATAAGATGCATCCCTGTCCCAGCTTTATATCTGAACATACCCTAGTATCACTCATTATGAGATTAGGAAACTTTAATTTAGGATTATTCATAAGCTTTTGTGCAATTTTTTTTCGCAATCTTGGCTCTCCCACACTAATTGTCACATTCGTTTCCTTCTGTATATGCAAAAGATAATCATCATCTCCCAGATATGGACAGCGGATTCCCCCAGCGGATATGTCAGAAGTATTCCCCTTCCAGCAAGGCTGTTTATCTACATAACCTATTACTTTCCACACAGGCTCTTTCACATTTAATTCTTCTATTTGCCAGAGAAGCTCGCGCATACAACCGCCAGCGCCAATTAAGATTAAATCTTGTTCCATTCTTCACATTCCGTTACTTCCATATTTTTAATAAGTAAAAATGGTGCACCAGCTGCAATCCATTTACAATCAGCTTTTTCCCATCCATCATATCAAGCGTCCAGCTCCGCAATGGATCATCTGCATGTTTGGGGATATCTATTCCTAATTCAAATGGCAGGAACTCACAACGGACATCCATTTCTTTGCAGTACTCGCGGATACTTGCAATAGAAAATGTATTCCATCCCGTCTCCCATTTATCCTCCTTCTCACCAGAAGGTCTTGATTTTATCAAAATATCTAAATTCTCAGGATTGAAAATCCCGAATATGTAAGCTCTCCCATTCTCTTCAAGCATCCTCAGCAAATTTGTGAAAACCGGGCGAAAATCATCAAAGATGCTTATAACACCAAGCATCGAAATAAGATCAAACTTTTCATCCGGTAAAGTTGCATTGTCAGCAATATTTGCTAACAATGGATGAAATGGTTTCTCCTCATTTTTCTGTCCAGCATTTAATTGTTCCAACAGTTCCGGCATAATATCCATACCCCAAAGGTCTGCCTCTGGGTAGCGCCGCCTGATAAATGTTAAAAAACTGCCCGTCTCACAGCCTACGTCTAACATTTTGAAATTACAGTACTCCTTTTTGCCTCCTGTCAAAAAATCCTTCTCAATTTCCCTCTTCACGAATTTAAAATACTCTTTGGGGTTATTTTTATAATCTTCTTTTAAATACAATTTATCATGTGTACGTTCTATATTCATATTATTATTCCTCTCAGTTCATTTATGAAAATACCTGTTTCCGCAATTTCCATACCCCATCCTCATATTTCCAAATATGAGGAGAACGGAACCTGTCTGCTAAATGCATGAAATACTCTTTATCCATTTGTGGTTGTTCAAACATCTTAGATGCAACCGGAAATTCCTTGGGGTTTATACTCAAATATTCAAAAATTTCATCTGCAAAACGCTCCGGAAACTCACCGTCATATTTTTTTACTAAAGCTACGCCTTCTTCACGGGTAATCTCTCCATTACGAATTTCCTGAGCCGCCTCGTAAGTAGCCCGTCCAATGCCAAACTTTATAAATGTAGTATAAAAATGAAAATCATCTATTTTATCATCAATACTGTTATATCTGCTGTAGGTTCCGGCTGTACGCTCCGGCGCTGCCTGGAATCCTCCGTTTTCCACTGCATAGCGATAAGCTCCTTGGGGATGCCACTTTAAATAATATCCAAGATAATGTACTTGAATTTTCTCCTTTTCAATCAGTTCAGGATCTGCTGGCATATAAAGGTTTAATTCTCCTGGCTCTATCCCAAAAGAATCCCTCAGATCTGCAATAGAAGTTCCGGCAATCAATATCTTACTTTTATCTTCTGCCGTAAAATATTTCCAATCTCTGGTTGCGCTTTTATTATCTGCAATGGGATTCCCATATTCCGCTTCATTTTCTCCATAGAAAATCAAAGGAATATGATACATTGCCGCAACTCTTGGAGCCAATGCCTTCTGTCCTAAAATAAATGGCTGGAAGGGATGAAATAGATTCTCTACTGCAAGCCTGGTAAGGAGACGATGGTTCCTTCCATTGGGTGTATAAAGAATATTATCAAATCCTGCCCGAATCCAGGACTGCTGATTTTTCCAGCCCCAGTCTGTATATATATTGGGCGCCCATGTGATTGTCAACGGATGCATTCCATACTTATATTTCAGCACATGTGCTTGATAGAAGGAATCCTTCCCACCAGAACCTGGTATCAGACAGTCATAGCTGCCATCTTTGCTTCTGTACTTGTCACACAGTTCAATTAATTCTTTCTCTCGTTCTTCCCAATCTATCTTATTTTTCTGCTCCGCCGTTTTACATGCATCACAAACTCCCTCTTCATTAAAATGAATGGTTTCTTTCGAAGCTTTTTTATCGTTTTTATATTCTTCACAGGAATTGGGACGTTGATTCGAAATCACACATTTGCTACAGAATTGTACATTCTGCGGAAGCCCATACATAGCCTCCAGCTGTTCTCCCTCAAATCTAGAATAATCAATGTCTACAAATCTTTTGAATTTTTCCATAACACATACTCCTTCCTTTATGACAAATTGCCAAACAATTCTTCTGCATATTCTTCAAACACCACTGCACATCTTTCTGCATCCTCTACATAAGCAATTCCCATCTCGGCAATTTCTTTTCCCTCTTTCTGTAAAGATTGCTGCTGAACATGCTGTTCTCCCAGCAGCATATAATGTGCATTGCTCATAGTAATTGAAACTAACTGGTACACATCTATTGCTTCAATTATCTTAAGCTGCTTTTCTATTTTTTTCATGATACTCAAATACTCTTTTTTATCAATATTCTTCTTATCACAAATTTTATCCAATTTCCGATAAAGCTTTTTCATTTTCTTGGCGCCTTCTTTTACCTTTTGAAACTTTTGGGGGATACCTTTCAAATAATCAACCGCCCACTCTCTTGCCTCTGGATTCAGCATTGGAGGTAATTTTTCCAGGCGCTCCCTAATATCCACTTCTTTCGTGCACTCCTGATCAATGGCTTCCTTCAATGTCATAATCTCTGTATTTTGAATTTTGGCTCCGCCTTCCGTAGCGTTGATTACTCTAAGCTTCTTATCTCTTTCCTTTATTCCGGTAATGTACATATTATACCAATCTATAAATAGCTTTAGGTCTGGTTTGGTCGGCACTTTCTCTTCAAAATTCCCTTCCACCATAATAAAATCACTGGTATCCTCCTCATCCATTTTGTCATGGAAGGTTCCATCTGCATAAGCTTTATTATTTGTATAAGCCAAATCTTGTCCCACCAGAATAATTGTCTCAATCCCAATCTTCCACAAAAAGGAAAAAATATGAGTAGCAACAGATCCGCCGCTTGACACATCCCCTGGCATATGTCCGCTTCTCTTAAAAATCTCTTCTGCAAACTGATATCCCTCGTTAAAGAAAAGCTTCATCCCTGTATGGTAATCCAATACCTCTGGCGAAGCATTCAGCGTAGTCAACAGAGGTATCTGCTGGGCTTCCTCCTTTTTCACCAATTCTACGGGCTTTAATCCATCCACAACAGCAAACATATCTGGAATAATCCCTTCTCTGATCAAAGGCTTAATGGCGGTGTCCACTGCACATATAAATGCTTTTCCCTTAGCCCTTTTTAACTCTTTGATATTTTTATTGAGAGAAGGCCCCGCCGCCACCACAATACCCGGGATATCTTTTGGAATTACCTCTACAAGCTGAGTGGTTTTATACCCATCGCATAGATACCTTGCATTGGAAAAGAGATTTTTTACCATGACCCCGGCAAAAAGAATATTTGTCTCATATCTGGAAAGAGCCTTTAGCGCCACGTCACGGCAAGTCTTTACAAATGCTATCGCTTCCTCTGGAAACAATATTTCATAATTAGGCAATACAAAATATTTCACATGATCTAACAGCTCATATCTGAGCACCTGCTCTAACATACCTCCCAAATTCTTCGACTCCATTCCCTCCAGGCCATTTACCCAAAAAACAATCAGATGCTTCTCCATCCATTTCTGAATATCTACCATTTCTAAAAACTTTAGGAAAATTTCCAGGGAAGGTTCATAGATTACAATCGTAAGGTTCTTTTCCATCTGCTCCGCCAACTCTTTCAAATAAAAAAAGTTCCCTATTCCCATCATCAGCACCGGGGTATCCCTCTGTAGTTTGCCCATGGCCTCCACCCATTTTTGCGCTAATTCATGGGCATCACGTTTCCCATTCAAATAGCAGGTTCTATCATCCTTCTTAATCTTTAATATCTTTTCTCCATCCAAAGAAACTTCCTCTATAATCTCAAGGGTAGATTCCACTTGTGCTTCTTCAATTCTTCTGTCCATTTCAGGATAATGGGCAGCTAATGTCTTTAAATTTTTCTCATAAATCGTCATCTGCCTCTTCCTCCTGCTCTAATTCTACAAATAACTGCAAATAATCCAACAACCCATTTGCTGTGGCATCATACAGCAAAACCGTATCGTTCTGCTTTAATGCCTCCAGTATATCCTCCAATATATGAAGCAGATTACTGCTCATATCTTGATAAAGCTCTTCCTCTATGCCAAATCTATTTCCCTCCAGAAACCACAATACAAATTCCTGAATTTCTGGTATTATTTTCTTTACCTGTTCTGTAATATTTCGTTCCTGATAAATCAAAAAAGAAATTCCTATACGCCGCAATTTATAAAATAGCGCCTGAATCTTTTCTTCCATGCCTCTCTCCAATCATACCTTTTGGAATTATTAATATTTTTATGAATAAAGGAGTTGGCGTCGCCAACTCCTTTATTCCATTTCTTATGAAAATACATACACCTATTATTACAATTATCCTAACAAGGACAATACACCCTGTGTGGACTGATTTGCCTGTGCCAGCATAGACTGTCCTGCCTGTGCAAGAATATTGTTCTTGCTGTACTCAACCATTTCAGAAGCCATATCAAGGTCACGGATACGGGATTCTGCTGCCTGAGTATTCTCAGCTACATTGTCCAGGTTTGCAATGGTATGCTCTAATCTGTTCTGGATTGCACCAAGTGCAGATCTCTGAGAAGATACCTTATTGATTGCGTTCTGTACAGCAGTGATTGTTGCATTTGCTCTTGCATAGCTGTCAACACCTGGTTTATCCATAGAGAATGATGATCCAGAAGCTGCAACTGTAGGTCCATTTGCAACCTTGTTCGTTGTATCCAGATATTTTTCAAAGCTATTAGCAAAATCAGTAGATACCTGACCTTTTGCAGTGCTTACGTCTACTGCCTTAGCAGATGCTGCTGTCGCATACTGAGTAGTGCTGCTGTCTGAAGCCAAATAAAATACGCTTGTTCCAGATACTTGTGTTGCATACTGCTCATCAACAGCATTGTTAGAAATCGCACCCTTGAATTGGCTCATAGCTGCTGCCTGATTGTAGCTTGCTGCCTTGCTGGAATCCCACTGATAGGTCATTCCCTTGTAGGTTACGGACTGAATATCCTTACCAGTCTGTGTATCTCCTAATTCCTGGCCTGTGATGGATCTCAAGCCTAATGTCTCAGCGTTCATATTATCAATGCTAATCTGAATCTTCTGATTTGCATTAGCGCCAACCTGAAGGTTCTTGCTCTGGAAGGAGCCGTCTAACAGGTTCTGCTTATTGAACTGAGTTGTAGTAGAAATTCTGTCTAATTCTTGTGTCAACTGATCTAATTCTTCGTTGATTGCCTCACGGTCAATGTTTTCATTGGTGTCGTTTGCACCCTGAACTGCCAGTTCATTCATTCTCTGAAGGATAGAATGAGCTTCATTTAAAGCGCCCTCAGCGGTCTGGATTAAGGATACGCCGTCCTGTGCATTTGTAGATGCGCGGTTCAAACCACGAACCTGGCTTCTCATTTTTTCAGAAATCTTCAATCCTGCTGCATCATCGCCTGCGCGGTTGATTCTGTAACCAGATGATAATTTTTCAGAAGATTTTGCCTGTGCGCTTGTGGTTACGCCTAACTGACGGTTAGAATTCATTGCTGTAAGATTGTGTTGTACGATCATTGCCATAAGATTTTCCTCCTTGAATATACTGCAGCTTCCATGCTGCAAAATTATTTGATATAATTTTCATATAATCGCCCCTGCTTTGCATTGGCACTTATATTCGTAAATTTTTTGATGTCTCTGATTGAAGCCTAGGATATTCATTCAGAAACTTTTCTACAGACAAATCTATTGACTGTATACATTTATTATTTATTACATAGTTTTTATCGGCCGTTCCTCAAAAGACTTTATAGCTATCTTAAATTTTATTTCAAATAATTTTGAATTATTTTTTTATCAAAATAGCGCTTGACAATTGTATACTAAATAATAGAATATACATCATAACATCATAAATTATTTCGTCCAAATTTATGAAAGGTTAAACAATTAGAGAAACATGGAGGAAAAAATGAAACAAATCAAACAGCAAATCGAAAGGAAATTAGATGCATTTCAACTGAATGAAGCAAAAGAATTAATTGATTTATACGAGCAAAAAGCTCCTATGGACTTAGATTTAATTGCCTTTAAAAGCATCTATTATTTGTATGCCAATGATCTGGATCAAGCGCTGCATTATGCCTTATTAGGAACCCGCCGATACCCATTAACTGGAGATCTGTATTATAACCTTGCTTCTATATATGAACAAAGAAACGACATATTAAACGCCTATGAAAACTATGAAAAAGCATCTTTTCTTTTTTCCTTTACCCATGACCCAAAGGAAGCAGAGCTTCAGCTTTCAAAAAAGCTGGCTCAGCTCTGGCAAATGATACAGGAACTGATTGGAAAGTACCAAGAAGAGGGAAACCTCCTTGCCTTAGAGAAAATTCAAAATTCTGCTGAGCAAGCCCAAACCCATTATGGTTTTCATGAAACCGCTTATAGAAGCGGCAAGCAGGTGATTGGAAATTATTATTGGGTATCACCATCTGAAAAAAGATATGTTGGAGCTTACAGAAAACAGTTTGATGCTCTTATGCGGCTAGACTGCCGGGATTTAATCCATCACAAGGGAGAATTTTTAACTGTCACAGAGGGCGCCGATTATCAGGTAAAGGGCAATGCAGAAGAATATCTCCTCCCAATTGCAGTGGAAAACAATCAAACGATACACTTTTTTGAAAAAGAAGGAATGGAAACCTTTCTTGTGCCGCAGGACAGCCTCTGGCATTTCAACTATTACAGAGTTCCAAATAATGTATCTGTCCATTCCAGTAAAAAAGCCTTTTATGGCAATCCAATTCCACTTGGAATCGACCCTTCCAAGAAAAAGGTGGTATTAAATATCTTCATTGATGGACTTTCCCAGGAGATTTTAAATGGTGAGGATTTCCAAAAGGTAATGCCCAATACCTATGAATTTTTCCGAAAAGGAACAATATGTACACAGGCATATGCAACTGCCGAATGGACATATCCAAGCATTGCCAACTATGTCACAGGATTAGATACGCCGCACCATATGCTGATTCACAACATGATAGATGGAGCGATGCCAGAAGACGTGCCAACCTTACCTGAGTATTTCAAGGAAGCCGGATACTTCACAGCAAAACAATGCGGAAACTGGAGAATTATTCCGTCCTATGGCCATGCAAGAGGCTATGACCAGTTTATTTACCAGCATCAGCATATTGGCTACCGGGCAGAGATGATTGTGGGAGATGTGGTTGACCATCTGGAGGCTTTTCAGGATACCAACCAGTTTTTATGGATGTCCATTGGTGATTTGCATGATATTGCTGACGGATTCGACCTTCCTCTGGCAATTCAAAACAATATTTCTTTAAAGGAACGTTCTCTCGCAAAGGCTGGCGAAACCTCGGCAAAGCAGGAATACAGTGAAGACAAAATAAAAGCCTTTGTCAAATCCGCCTCTCATGTGGATGTGCTATTGAGCCTTCTATACAATTATTTAGAAAACAAATATCAGGATAATGAAATTATTGTCAGCCTGTTTGCCGACCATGGACAATCTTTTTTAGTTCCTCCTGAGGAACATTTTATGTGTAAAGAACGTGCAAAAGTTGCTTTTATGGTAAGAGGAACAGGTTCTGCCCAAATTACAGATGAAATAATTTCAACCAGCGATTATCTAAATATCATGTGCAAGCTAGCTGGGATTCCTATGAAGAATGTTGAGACAAGTGGTCAGCTCCCCGTTTGTTTTGGCGGAGAGAAGGAAAGAGAATATGCCTTAACAGAAAGCATACACCCAAAAGATCCCTATTACGCCACCTTTTTTACAAAACATCACACCATATATTTCGAAAACGGCGCACCTACTGCTGAAGACGGAAGATTTGAATTGAAAAATTATACAATCAGCATAAAAGATCTGGATGGCAATCCAGTGGAAGATCAAAGTATGCAAGATAAATATTTACGTATTGTTTTTGAACATATTGCACCATTAATCATTTATTAAGCTTTATTCCCGCGGCATTTGCCAAATACCCGCTCAAGCGCGGCTATTTGGCTCATTGCCCACGGGAATAAAATAAATATCACCGTGTAAACTCTTCTATTTGGCATTTCATACATTGTGGAATATCTTCCCCTTTTTGATAGGATACCGACCATTCCACTGTTTTCTCAACTGCTTTTTCGATATTCCATACTGGTCTCCACTGAAATTTTCCTTTTAATCTGGAACAATCCAATTTCAGGAAATTTGCCTCATGAATCCCTTTTCCCCCACTAGCAGTCCATTCCACCTTTTCTTCTGACCGTTGATTCCAGTATTGACAAAAAAGTGTGACAATTCCTCCTGTTTCCACGGTATCCCTGTCTTCAGGACCAACGTTATATGCTCCAGCATATCCTATATCCTCATACTGGGCCTGGGCCACCATTAAATATGCCGATACTGCATCCAAAACATGCTGATACGGGCGGATTGACCTTGGATTTCGCACCTCAATCTTCTTTTTCTCATATGCTGCACGTACACAGTCTGGAATAATCCTATTTGCAGCAAAATCTCCTCCACCGATCACATTCCCTGCCCGCATGGTAGACACTGCTATCTGTCTCTCTTTAAAAAAAGAATTCACATAACTGCTTGTAATTAATTCAGCACACGACTTGGAGTTGGAATAGGGATCATGCCCATTCAATTCCTCCTCTTCCCGGTAGCCCCACTCCCATTCCCTATTTTTATATACTTTATCTGTTGTCACATTTACAAAGGAACGTACAGAATCTGTTTCCCGAATACACTCTAGAACATTCACTGTCCCCATTACATTTACTTCATAAGTGTAAACTGGATTACAATAAGACTCATACACCAATGGTTGCGCAGCCATATGAATCACAATTTCAGGCTGGGTTCTCAAAAACACTTCCCTTAGCTTTCTCAAATCCCGTATATCACCAATCACGGAATTTATTTTGGCTGATACTTTGCATAACTCAAATAGATTTGGCTGTGTCTTGGGCTCTAAAGCATAACCAATGATATCCGCTCCATAAAAGGCCAGAACCATACACATCCAGGAACCCTTAAAGCCTGTATGTCCGGTTACCAGAACCTTTTTTCCTCTGTAAAAAGAACCATCAAACATCTTCTGCCCTTCTTTCCTACTATCAGTACTTTTATAATCCTGAATATTGACTTACAAATTCACGAAAGGTCATCAACGCAGCATCTTTATCCGAAACAATCGGATCTGTCGTCTGCCATTTTATTCCAATCTCCTTATCATTCCAGCAAATTCCCGTGTCGTAATCCTTTTGATATTTTCCAACGCATTTATATGAGACAATGGCATCCTCAGACAATACTTCAAAGCCATGTGCAAAGCCTGCCGGAATCCAAATCATATTGTGATTTTTATCATCCAAAATCACGCCTATATACTTCCCAAAATTCAGAGAATCTTTCCGAAGATCTACAATAACATCATGAATCCTCCCCTTGATTGCCCGTACAATTTTCACTTGAGGACTTTTGGTCTGAAAATGAAGCCCTCTGATTACACCTCTTTTGGAATAAGTTTCAAAGTCTTCTTGTATCTTGGCATCCAATCCCCAGCTTTCAAAAACATCCTTTTCAAAGCCTTTTAAAAAATATCCCCGGCTGTCCTCCATATAAAAAGGCGTCAGCATCTTCGCCCCTTCTATGGATAATTCCTTTATCTCAAAATTTGTTGTCATTTTTCTCTCCCAATATCCATTCTTTTGTGAGATTTACGCCTTTGGCAAAATCAATCTCAGTTCTATATCCTAATTCTTCTAATTTGCCAGTGTCAAATTCATCATATCTTAACATAGCTCCTTGAAATGGCGCCTTTCCAAACAGTAATTCGGACTTACTCCCTAACACTTTTTTCATTTGTAACACAAAATCCTTTAAGGGATACTGCCTGGAATTTCCAATATAATACGCCGTATTACCTTTCCCTTTTTTTCCCGCAAGCGCTATTGCTTTTGCAGCATCAGAGGCATAGATAAAATCATATAGCTGTTTCCCATGAGTCAATGGTATCTGTTCATGATTCAGCATCCTTCTTAAGGTTGTATTTAAAAATCTTGCAGAATGCTCTCCTGCACCGTAAATATTGGAAATAATAAGATTTATGTATTCGATTCCAAGATTAATTGCCGTCGCCTTTCCCATAAAATCTGCTGCCAGCTTCGCTGTACTGTAAATATTTCCCATACCTGGCATAGCGCCTTCCTGGGGAATATACTGCATGGCTTCATATTCCATAATACTTCCTGCATTTACAAACCTGCTGCAATGCAGCTTCCCTGCTAATTTCACCATATCACAGGAAAATTGAACATTTTGCAGCTGCAGCTGACTATCTGCTCTTTCCAAGCCTGAGGCGCCAGCCCAGGCCAAATGTATGAAAATATCTGCTTCTCCACAGGGGAACTCCTTTTTATCAAGCCCAGAAGCTTGTTCCATAGAGGCTTCCACCATATGCACACAGCCTTTCCACTTCTTTGGTATCCGCTCTTTATTTCTCACAAGAATTGTTACATCATCGTTCTGATCTAACAATTCATTGACCAGCCATTGACCAACAAAGCCAGTCGCTCCTGTTACAACAATCTTCATACTGCCTCCAAAATTTTATTGATATACTGCCTCTTTCATAATCTTTGCCATATAATCTATCATTTCATCTGTCATTCCTGGATAAAGCCCCACCCAGAAAGAATCCCTCATAATTCTATCAGTATTTTCAAGACTTCCATTGACACGATACCCTTCACCGGACGCCCGCATCTGGTCAAAGCAGGGATGCTTGATCAAATTTCCTGCAAACAGCATTCGTGTTTGTATCCCATGGCTTTCCAGATATGTGATGACCTTATTGCGGCTTACCCCTTCTTTACATGTAACCAAAAATCCAAACCAGCTTGGAGAAGAGTTTTCACAAGGCACAGGCAAAACCAGCTTATCTTCACATTCTTTTAATCCTTCCAGAAGCCTATAAAAATTATGTCTTCTTTTTTCCACAAATTCTGGCATTTTTTCAATCTGTGCACAACCGATTGCTGCCTGCATATCCGTTGCCTTCAAATTATATCCAAAATGGGAATACACATATTTGTGATCATATCCCAAAGGAAGCTCTCCATACTGCTTATCAAACCTATGCCCACATAAATTATCCTGACCAGGCTTGCATGCGCAGTCACGCCCCCAATCCCGGAAGGATTGAATACATTTATGCAAGAGAGGATGATTGGTATAAACAGCTCCTCCTTCTCCCATCGTCATGTGATGTGGAGGATAAAAGGAAGACGTCCCAATATCACCAACTGTTCCTGTAAAATACTCTTGGCCATCTATCTGATAAGTTGTTCCAAGCGCATCACAATTATCCTCCACAAGCCATAAATTATGCTTATCACAGAACTGCTTCACCATATGCAAATCAAAAGGATTTCCAAGAGTATGGGCTGCCATCACAACTTTTGTCCGCTCTGACAGCGCTGCTTCTAACTGGGAAACATCCAAATTATACTGAGGAATTGTAACATCAATGAACACTGGAATCACTCCATACTGAACCGCAGGGGTTATGGTGGTTGGAAACCCTGCTGCAACCGTAATCATTTCATCTTTTGGACGAACCTGACGTTCTCCCAACAATGGAGAGGTTAGCGCCATAAACGCCAACAAATTGGCTGAAGAACCTGAATTGACTAGAGAACAATATTTTACCCCTAGATACTCTGCAAACCTTTTTTCAAATTCCGCCGTATATTTACCTGAAGTCAGCCAGAACTCCAAAGCTGCATCTACCAGATTACTCATCTCCTTATGATCATACACTCTGGATGCATATGGAATATAATCACCAGGTTCAAATGTTTTTTTCTTGTTATGATATGTATCACAATACTCTGTTACCATATTGAGTATTTCTTCCCTTGCCTGTGCCTCTGTTTTATTGTCAAACATATGATTTCTTTCCTTTTCTCTAATTGTCCCAAGATTTCCATGGTGCGATTCCCTGTTCCCACATTCTGTTCAAACGATCCATTTCACGTTTGGTATCCATACATTGCCAGTATCCATCAAAGCTATATGCCATAAGCTGTCCCTCTGCTGCCGCTTTTTCCAAAGGCTCTTTTTCAAATATTGTTGTGTCTCCATCAATATAGTCAAAGATAGAGGGCTCTAAAACCATGTATCCTGCATTCATCCGGGAAGTATCATCCATACTCTTTTCCCGAAAGGAGGTAACTATCTTTTCTTCTGTAATGTCCAACACCCCAAATCTCTGCTCTACATTTACGGCTGTCAGTGTTGCCATTCTTCCATGTCCTTGATGAAATTTCAGCAAATCAGCGATATTGATATCCGAAACCCCATCCCCGTAGGTAAGCATAAATGTTTCATTCTCCACATATTTCTGAATTCTCTTCACCCGCCCGCCTGTCATCGTATTCAGTCCAGTATCCACAATTGTCACCTTCCATGGTTCTGCGACATTATCATGGATCACCATCTTGTTTCCAGCAGCAAAGTCAAAGGTAACATCACTATTATACAAATAATAATCTGCAAACCATTCCTTGATGACTTGTTGTTTGTATCCGCAGCAGATGACAAATTCATGGAATCCATAATGGGAATATTCCTTCATAATATGCCACAAAATTGGTTTTCCGCCAATTTCTAACATAGGTTTTGGTTTCATATAACTTTCTTCACTAATCCGTGTTCCAAAGCCCCCGGCTAAAATCACTACCTTCATCCTATTTTCTCCATATTCATGATATATTTATCACCATTTTTAAATCCTTGACAACCCGCAGTAACTCCTCTTCTGGCACATTTTGTTTCACCTGATTCAATAAATCTGTACATTCCTGAACAATTTTAACAACCTCATCCATCCTTCCATTTTTCTTAATCTCCAATGCCAGAATCAATAACTCATATATTCTCTTTAAAACATAGTTGATATATGTCTGTGATATTTCCTGAAAAATCAATAAGACATCTTCCGTCAAAAACGGTATCATCTCCGCAATCAATTCATAGCCAAACATTCCTACATTGGATTCACAGCACAAAGCCTGATATACATTTTCGAAGCACTCTGTGTCAAATGCTGTCCTTTTTACCATTTGTGTTCCATTATATTCACAAAGACCCCAAACCAATTTATCCAGCCATTTTATTTCCTGGGCAATTTTTTTTCTAGAGTACCCATCTTTCATACATTGCAAAACCAGTGCGCTTACATTTTCCAAAATATCTTCTGCATAATATTCTCTGCCTGCATAATAAAACATCTCATTACACTCTGGCTGCTCTAAAAATACTTCCATATATTGGAGCCTTTCTAAAGAGGTTTTCTCTATTGGATTCATCTCCTCGTCCATCAAAGAACCTCCAACGCATACCGTCTTGAGTAAACCAATATTATTGTTAAATATCCTTGTGGCTATATAGCTAAGGTTTTCTTTATCATACTTCCCTTTTTCACAAACTGCTTTTTTTATGCTCTTCCACTGAGAGACATGATACCTCCACATGGCTTTTCCCGCTGTTTGTGATGTGTTTTCTGTCAATGCATAAACAACCTGGTCAAGAATCACAGATTTGTCCGCCCTGCACATTGCCTCAGTAACCCCTTCGCAATCTCCTAAAAAGGGATCAAAAAAATCTATACCATACTTTCTTAACAGCTTAATACTGATAAAATGAAAAAAAGAATTATAATAAACACTATGCATGATCTCCTGAATTTCACTCATTTTATCTTCTCCATGATATATTTTATATTCAGGCAGATCACCTCCGTTTATACTATAATATTTATCTTTTCGCGAAACAAATATAAAGCCTATCCATACGATATCCGGTTCTTCTGTTTTAATGCACCTGTCCACCCCATGCAAAGCCCCATCGCCCAGCAAAAAATCATCTGCTGCAAGAAAAGTCATATATTCCCCGTTTGCATGTTCCAAACATAAGCTAGCGCCTTTTGCCCATCCGATTCCCCGTTCCAAGTGAATTCCTTTGATACGGGAATCATTGTCAGTCATTCCTTCTATTAACTCCCATGTTTTGTCCGTGCTCCCGTTATCCACAATAATCAATTCCCAATTTGTACAAGTCTGATTCAAAACAGAAGCTACCGCCTTTTCTATAGTATTTTCTGCATTTCTTGCACACATAAAAATACTAAACAATGTATCCTTCATGCATATCATCTCCTATCGTCTTCTATATCGGTAAACATAAATTTATAATTTAGTGAAAAAACTTTATTTGCTCCCATTTTCAAACTTTTTCTAAAATTCTGTCATAGTTCCAACCTCTCAACTGTTATTATGTCTGATTGGAGTATAGTTCAAATATTGATTTTTCCAAACGGGCTGGAAGAATCCAAAGGGAGCTGCCGCTTGAACGAATAAAATTCGTGAAGCGACAGCTCCCTTTTTGTAATCTCCCTCAAATATACCAAACCGGTATCTGCAATATATTATCTCTAAGCATACCCGATTGCTTTATATATTTTTTCGTTCAAGAGACAAAACAGCCTGGAATCTAGAAAAGTCTTGGAATCATTCTTTTCATATGATAAAATACATATTCAAACAAAGTTAATATGGAGATGGTAATTTTATGACACGTATTTTATTAGTAGAAGACGACAAAAGCATCGTTACCAACTTAACAGAATTTTTGCAAAAAGAGGGCTTTGCCATCACTTCAGTGGATGGACAGACAAAAGCCCTGGCGCTATTAGAAACATCTGCTGCTGATTTTGATTTGCTGTTGTTGGATGTTTCTCTGGCAGAGGGAAATGGATTCGCCATCTGTCGGGCAGTTAAATCCACCACCAGCCTTCCCGTCATTTTCCTGACGGCATCGGGAGACGAATACAGCGTGGTGACCGGCCTTGATTTAGGCGCGGACGATTATATTGCTAAGCCTTTCCGTCCAAGGGAGCTGATTTCCCGCATCCACAATATTATGCGCCGCTATGGTAAATCCAATGCACTGCTGGAATACCGGAATCTTACCGTAGATGTGAACCGAGGCGCTGTCTTAAAAGACGGCCAGGAAATCCTTCTTTCCGCACTGGAATACCGGCTTCTATTGTACTTTATGAATAACAAAGATATCGTTCTTTCCCGCTCTCGTCTTCTGGACGCCCTTTGGGATATGGCTGGGGAATTTGTCAATGACAATACCCTCACCGTATATATCAAGCGGCTGCGGGAAAAAATTGAAGAAGATCCCCAAAATCCCCTGCTGATTAAAACCATTCGGGGAATGGGCTATAAAATGGGAGATTAATCACTGGAGGTATCTTATGCTTAAATTTTTCCGAAACCCTGAAATTACACAAAGCCTGCTCTGGCATCTTTTCCTGTTTCTTTTTTCCTTGTGCCTGAGCCATTGGTTTCCATCCTATACAGGCGCCTTATTCTTTTGCTTTTCTCTTTTCTATATCATTACCCATTACTGGATTACCTGGCGCAGATATCACAGACTCCAACAGCTTGGCCAGGAAATTGATGATATGCTCCACAATCAAACTCCCATTCATTTTGAAAGATACCAGGAAGGGGAGCTGTCAATCTTAGAGAATGAACTGTCAAAAATGACGCTGCGCCTTAGTGAACAGGCCGCCGCTCTTGCAAAAGATAAGGAATTCCTTGGGGATTCCATGGCTGATATTTCCCATCAAATCCGTTCCCCGCTGACTTCTTCCAACTTGATTCTTTCTCTTTTGATGGAGCCGGATTTAGCACCTGCCCGCCGGAAGAAGCTTCTACAGGAATTGACACAGCTTCTCTCCCGGATAGACTGGCTGGTGGAAGCCCTTTTAAAAATGTCAAAAATGGATGCTGGAACGGTACATTTTCAGCAATCATCTGTAAATGTAAAAAACTTAATTCAAAAGGCCGCAGAGCCTTTGATTATCCCCATGGAACTGAGGGAACAAACCTTATCTCTTCAGGGAACAGATCAGGTAACATTTACTGGGGATTTCTCCTGGTCAGAGGAGGCTATCTTAAATATCTTAAAAAACTGCATGGAACATACTCCCTGGGGCGGCTGTATTCAGGTTACTTTTTCACAGAATACAATTTTTACGGAAATTATCATAGAGGATAACGGACCTGGATTCGACAAAGAAGATCTTCCTCACCTATTTGAGCGGTTTTACAAGGGAAAAACCTCTTCCCAGCAAAGCGTAGGCATTGGGCTGGCCCTGGCCCGTATGATTATTTCCCAGCAAAATGGTACCTTAAAAGCTGAAAACAGCCTGGAAGGAGGAGCCAGATTCATCCTAAAATTCTATTCCTCTTAGCGTGTATTTGAAAAATCCTCGAAACCCACCCATTATGACAATATTGTCACAAAGAAGTCACTGCCCTGTCACCCTTCCTGGGTAAAATAACATTCAACAAAACAAAACGCACTCCTAGGAAAAGAGGTTAGAATCATATGGAAATTTTAAAAGCAGAGCATTTAACAAAAATCTACGGCTCCGGTGAAAACCAAGTCAAAGCATTGGACGATGTTTCTTTTTCCGTGCACAAAGGAGAATTCCTTGCCATTATCGGACCTTCTGGTTCTGGAAAATCCACACTGCTGCATGTTTTGGGCGGTGTAGACGTGCCTACCTCCGGCAAAGTATTTATGGAAGGCACAGATGTCTATGCCCAAAACGAAAGCCAGCTTGCCGTCTTCCGCAGACGTCAGGTGGGATTGATTTATCAATTTTACAATTTAATCCCCGTGTTAAACGTCACAGAAAACATGACGCTGCCTGTATTGATGGACAGCCGTGAAGTCAACACCCAGCGTCTTGATGAGCTTCTTTCTATCCTGTCTTTGAAAGGCCGGGAAAACCACCTGCCTAACCAGTTATCCGGCGGACAACAGCAGCGTGTCTCCATTGGCCGTGCTTTGATGAATGCTCCGGCAGTGGTGCTTGCCGATGAGCCTACCGGAAACCTGGATTCCAAAAACAGTCAGGAAATTGTGGAACTGTTAAAGTATTCCAACAAGACCTACAAACAGACGTTAATTGTCATCACCCACGATGAAAATATTGCCCTTCAAGCCAACCGTGTAATCGCCTTGGAGGATGGAAAAATTATAAGAGATGAGGTGATTCGGGCATGAATATTTTCCACAAAGTCACTTTAAAAAATCTCCAGAAAAACCGCACCCGTACATTGGTTACAATTGTGGGCATCATCCTTTCCGCAGCTATGTTTTCTGCTACCACCATCAGTATTTCCTCCCTGCGGCACTGGCTGATAGAATCAACCATTTACCAGGATGGAAACTGGTACGGCGCCCTTCATAATCTGTCTGGGGAAGAGGCCAAAGCTCTCTCCTCCAACAGTCAGATACAACAATCCGTTTCATTAGAGACCTTAGGATACGCTTTTTTAGAAGACTGCGAGAATAAAGACAAACCCTATTTAGGCGTATATGGCATCCAGGATGACTTTACAGATATGATGCCTTTACATCTGACCCGTGGACGGATGCCAGAAAATAACAGCGAGCTCTTGCTTCCCGACCATCTTCTAAGCAACGGCAATGTAAAATACGAGTTAGATGACGTCCTGGAATTGTCCCTGGGAACCCGAAAAGACAGCAACGGCGACAGATTAACGAACCAGGTGCCTTACTTAAACTCCCAAGATGAGGATGAGGAAAATTCCAAGAAAAGTTCAAGAAACGAATGGGAAAATCAGAACCCATCCCTTTCCGAAACCCTTGTACCTATTGAATCCAAAACTTACAAAGTTGTGGGATTCTACAAACGTCCATCCTTTGAGGATTATTCCTCGCCTTCCTACACCGCACTGACGATGGGAGACAGCAGCAGCGAATCTTTCTACAGCGTGTATGTCCGCACAGTTTCTGGTAAAAACGCTGTACCTGTCATGGAAAATATTTATTCGCAACTGGAAGAGTCCTCCAAGAGATGCTACTTTCAGACCAATTCCAGTCTGCTGCGCCTTTACGGATACTCTGGAGAAAGCAGATACAACAGTGTTTTATTCGGTCTTGCCACTATCTTAATCATGATTATCATGTTTGGTTCCATCTCACTGATTTACAATGCATTTTCGATCTCCATCAGTGAACGCACCAAACAATTCGGCCTTTTATCCTCCATTGGGGCCACGAGAAAGCAGCTAACAGGAAGCGTGCTGTTTGAAGCCTTATTTCTGGGCTGCATCGGCATTCCCCTTGGGATTTTATCTGGGCTTTTGGGAATCGGCGTTACCTTCTTTTTCACTAAAGATATGATTGCCAACGTTCTTGGAATTCCTGGGACAGCAAATGATTCTGAAGCTGTCAATATTGTTCTTTCTCTGGGACCAGTCAGAGAGGTTTCCTTAGACCTATATCCATCTTTTCCAGCTTTGGCCCTTGCCATTTGTGTTGCACTGTTGACGATTTTGATTTCCGCCTATATTCCAGTGAGACGCGCGGTAAAAATATCTGCTATTGATGCAATCCGGCAGACAACCGACATTTCCATCCGCCCTGGTAAGGTGAAAACCTCCCGGCTTACGGAAAAGCTCTTTGGCTTTGAGGGCATGATTGCATCAAAAAATTATAAACGCAACCGGAAAAAATACCGCGCTACTGTAATTTCCCTGTTTCTTAGCATTGTACTGTTTATTGCTACCAGCAGCTGGTGCAGCTACCTGACCAAATCCGTTGGAACTGTTATGTCAAATGCAGACTATGACCTTTTTTACATCTTCCATTCCGATGAGGGCCCTTCTGTTGATACGTTGCTGTCTGAAATGAGGGAAGTAAAAAATGTGACATCCGCCACCTACAGCGCTAGTTTGCATTTACCCGGAACAATCAAAAGCGATACTGTCAGCCAGGAATTTTTGGATTATCAGAAGCTGCTTGCCAAAGACCAGGGTATTGATTACAAGGAATCTGAATCCATCCTTACCGAACTGAATCTCATTTTTTTGGAAGACAATACATTCCGCAGCTACTTAAAAGAGCAGAATCTGCCTGAATCCATTTTTTATGACAGAGAGCATCCTACTGCTGTAGCCGTGGACGCCCTAAGCCAGTACAACGGAGCCGATGGAAAGTACTACCGGTATTCTCTGTTTTCCAACACGAAACATGATAACTTGACCGCAGATCTCCACCTGATACGCCAGAAGGATGACTTTGATTCGGCTTATCTTGGAACAAATACAGAAACGGGAGAAATCCAATGTCAATACTGGACCTATACTGAGGATGAGGAGATTGGAAAGACTGCGTCACTGGAGGAAAGCTGCCTGACGATTCCCCTTTCCCTTGGCGCTGTTATTCAGGAAGCTCCTGAACTCTTTTCCGATATAGGAGGCGAGCTCCGGCTCTTCTATCCCTACAGCTTTATAGACAATGTATTTTCGGCTCTTGATCCTGACATGGAATACTGGGATCTTCCCAGCAATCCGCCTGGGGAGAATATGAGCCCGCAATTATTCTTCAAATGCGACAACCATGAGCAAACTTACGAAGCCATGTGCAAGCTGCTGGCTGCTAAGGGGCTGACTGACTCTAACCTATATGACTACGCAGCCAGCGTGGAAAACGACCGGGCCATGATAACTGTTGTCAACGTATTTGCTTTGGGATTTATTACATTGATTTCCTTGATTGCAGCGGCAAATGTATTCAATACTATTTCTACCAATGTCAACCTGCGGCGAAGGGAATTTGCCATGTTGAAATCTGTGGGGATGACCCCAAAGGGCTTTACACGGATGATGAATTTTGAATGTCTGCTCTATGGATTGAAAGGTCTGCTTTACGGACTTCCAGTGTCCTTTTTGGTGACCTGGTACATTTACTATACCGTTTCCAATGGATTAGACTTCAATTTCTTCATTCCATGGTACAGCATAGTCATTGCAGTAGGAAGCGTATTTCTTGTGGTATTTGTTACGATGCTCTATTCAATGCGTAAGATAAAGAAAGAGAATACCATTGATATATTGAAGAATGAGAATGTGTAAAAAACCCCAAGTATGATAATCCCCCAAGCCACAGACAAAAGCCCAAAAAGGGCATATGACAGCGTAGCTGGCATGTCTGTGGTCTGGGGGTTAACTATTTTTCATGTTTCAACAATTCTGCAATTTGGGAAAAATCAATAAATAAATCATCATAGATGCCAGCCTTTATGGAATCAGAAAAAGTATAGTCCCCGGTCTGTTCCGATTCAAAGTTATAAACAAGAATGCGGTCTTTCTCAGGATCAACAATCCAGTATTCTTTCAGACCAGCCGTACGATATTCAAATAATTTTGTATAATAATCCATCTGCCTGCTGCTTGGCGATACAATTTCGATAATCCAGTCAGGAGCTCCCATACATCCCTTATCATGTAATTTGTCGGGATCACATATCACGCTGATATCTGGTTCAACATAATTTTTATCGTCCTTATTTAGAAATACAGCAAAAGGCGCAACGTACAGCCTGCATAAACCGTTTTTTGATTTGATGTATTCACGAATGATTCCAAAAAGCTCTCCCGCAATATCCTGATGTCTGCGACTGGGCGGCGCCATATCATAAATTTGTCCATTAATCAGTTCTGCGCGTGTTCCTTCTGGCAGATTATAAATGTCATAAACGGTATAGCATTTTTCCTGTACAAAAGCTGACGTCATAAAAATACTCCTTTCCTGAACATCTATATTCTAATATCAATTTAAGGTTACTGCCTGCCCTGGGGAGATATCCCCCTGGGGTTCTTCTATATTCTCTGGGGGAATTTCCTCTTCTGGTTCCCCCAGATCCTCCAGGTTCTCCAGCTCATTTTGCAGCCCTTCCAAATACTCCTCGTCGTCCAAAGGAGCCTTCGTTTCGTCAATATAAGGAAGAAATTCCACAGGTTCCAATCCCTGATGCACCTGCTCCATAAACATTCTCCAGATACTTCCCGGATAACTGGCCCCAGAAAGCCCTGGCAATTCCTTTGGCATATCATATCCCACCCACACGCTAGTGGTATAATAGCTTGTATATCCTACAAACCATCCATCTTTATTATCATTGGTGGTTCCCGTCTTCCCTGCTGAGGGCATACTGGTCAATGCAAGACCCCGTCCAGTTCCCTCTTGCAGCGCCGATACCAGCATATCTGTCATCATGCGGGTAGCATTGGACTTATAAACATCCACTTCCTCTGTTTCTGTTTCCAAAATTGTCTCATCCTTTGCATTGGTAATTTTTACAATACAGGTAGGCTCCCGAAACTTACCGTCATGGGCAATTGCTGCATAACCAGAAGCCATCTCCACAGCAGAAACCCCATGGGTAAATCCCCCCAATGCACTGGTCGGCCGCTCATCCTTGCGGTCCAGCCTGGAAAATTTCATTTCCTTTAGATACGCAAGACCTGCCTTGGGCGTCATCTCCTCCAACAAATTCCAGGCAACGGTATTTTTGGAAGCTTCCACCGCACGCCGCAGAGTAATATCCCCTTCATAATATCCACTTGAATTGGATGGCCCTTCCTCTGTTTTCACATCCTGAACAATGGTATCCGGCGTATATCTCCCCTCCAATGCAGGCGTATACACAATGAGAGGCTTAATGGAGCTGCCGGGCTGACGAAAGCTTTGGTACGCCCGATTCAGCGTATAGCCAGGAAGATTCTGATTCCTGCCGCCCACAATCGCCTTCACACGCCCTGTATGGTTATCGATACAAACAGCAGAGCTTTGCAGCGTAAAAATTCCCTCTTCATTCTGCTCCTCAAATCCAGCCAGATTTTGATCTACGGATTCCTGCAGCATTTGCTGCATATCCAAATCAATGGAAGTATAAATCCGGTATCCCTGGGTATATAAGCTTTTTTGGCATTCCTCATACAATGCATCGTATTCTTTTTGATACTTCTCCTTCTTTTCCTCAGAAGAAAATTCTGTTTGAAACTGAAAACCCTGCTGCTGCATCAACGCTCGTATGGCACAGTAATAGGTATAGGTCTCTACATAATCATTTTTTGTTTTTTCTGGGCGGTTTAAGGTAATCACCTCCGCCTTGGCCTGCTCATAGGTAGTCTGGCTGATTTTCCCATCCTCCAACATCTGGTGAAGAATCCTGTCCCGCCGCTTAATGGTATTCTCTGCATTTGTTACTGGGTCGTACAGGCCGGGATTATTGGGAATGGCACACAAAAAAGCAATCTGGGAAAGGGAAAGATCTTTGGCGTCTGCGCTAAAATACCCTTTGCTTGCTGCCTGAATCCCATAATAACCATTTCCAAAATAAACATTATTCAAGTAAAATTCCATGATTTTATCTTTACTGTATACTTTTTCCAGTCCTACCGCAATGAACATTTCTTCTATCTTGCGTTCCCAGGTACGTTCCTGTGTGAGAAAAATCAGCTTGGAAAGCTGCTGAGTAATGGTACTTCCTCCCTGGGTTACTTCTCCATTTTCTATCATTGCCTTTGCTGCACGCATAATGGCCTTTATATCAATCCCATTATGACGATAAAACTTTTTGTCCTCAATGCTGATCATTGCTGCAACGGCATAAGCTGGAATGTCCTCATATTCCAGATAATACACATCCTTTTCACCCTTCAGCGTAGAAATCAGCTTCCCATTGGCGTCATACACAAGACTGGTCTGGACAGAACGGAAGGTAGCTTCGCTGGAACTTTGCACCAACATCTTGGCTTCCTGCTGCAGGGCGCCCACTTTCTGGGCGTAGCCTCCATAGTAATACCATCCCACTGCGCCAGCCACCAGCAAAAACAGGAAAATCTGAAGTTTTGCAAAAAACCAAAACACACGGTATTTCTTCTTTTTTTTCTTCTTTTTCTTACTCATATCTTATCTGCTCAACATAATTTTTCCAAAAGGAATTCCTTTTCGCTCCAATATCTCCATTTCTCTTTTTTGGCAGGTAAACAGAAAAATTTGACTTTTCTGTCTTCCAAGCCACTGCAATGCCCCTTCCAAACGTTTCTCATCAAAAGATGAAAATACCTCGTCCAGTAAAATGGGCATAGACTCTTCTTCTGTAAAAAATCTTCCGGCGCCCATCCGCAGCGCCAAATACATTTGCTCCATGGTGCCTCTGCTTAGTTGCCAGGGATACATCCGTTTCTTTTCGGTTGTCACCACCAGATTCATCTGGGCATCCAGCCCCATTTTATCATATTTTCCATTGGTCAATTCCGCCAGAATTCGGGACATCTCCTGTTCCAATTGCTCTCTGGTGTCCTGATATGCCTCCTGGGACAATTGTTCCAATGTGGCAAGGGCCAATTCATAGGCTTTGACCTGACTTCGGTATTCCTGCTCCTCCTGTGCTGGATTTAAACATTCCTCCAGCTCTTCCTGAAGGTTTGTGAGCTCTGTCTGCTTTTCTGAAAGCTGAATTTGCAAAAGCTCCTCCACTGCTTCCTTGCCTGCCTGCTCTTTCTGCTGCTTCGTATTTTTTTGCTGCTCCAGCTCCATGGAAGTATATTGCTTTAATTCTCTGGCTTCTTCCTCCTGCTGCTTACGCAGAAGCTTCAATTGCTTTGATTTACGATACCAAAGAATCACCCCTGTAACTCCGGTTAGAACAATACAGCCTAAAACAACCTCCAAAATTATCCATCCTGCCACTGGAGAAGGAAACAAGTGCTCCATCCCATTCCAAATACCTGCAAGCACACCCACAACTAATAAAAATAAGGATATGCCAAATTTAATAGAATATTCCTTCTGTTGTCTTTGCTGTCGGATGTCTCTTAAATACTCTGCCATCTGGTTGCTGTCATGTTCAAAAAGAAACATATTATCCTGATCTTTTTGAATTAATGCCTGATAGCCATCCTTTTTCTGCTTCTTTAACTGATCCACGTCTTTTTTTAGTAATTTTTCTTCTAGCAAAAGTTTTTCTTCCAGCTCTTTTCGCTCTGCCTGCTTTTCTTTATATTTTTGTTCTGCTGCTTTTTGCCTGCTTTGCAGTTGTTTTCGGGCGCCTGCCAAATCAATATCCCCTTCACCGCCCAAAGAAACATTGATAAAATAATTTTGCAAAATGTCCGCAAATTCCTTCTCTGTCTCCACTGTTTCCTGACCGATGAAAAAAGTATTTTCATAGGTTTCTCTCTTCATGCCCCCAAGGAGCATTTCCAAATCTCCTTTCTCTACGGATAATTCCTCCAAATCCCCTTCATTTACCAGCCTGGCTGATTTTTCTTTGTGATAAAAATTCCGCTCCAGCAGGAAATCCTTCCCTGCCACAGTGAATTTCAGCCCTCCAGCATAATACGTATCACTATTCCATGGCTCATACTGATGGTATTGGTCAATTTTCTCATGCCTCTCCTGCTGTTTTTCCATTCCAAATAACATTGCGCTGATAAACTGCTGCAATGTAGATTTTCCTGTTTCATTCTCTCCATAAATCACATTAATCCCCAACAGAGGGCGAATATTGGTATTATGGAGTTTCCCAAAATTTTTAATCTGAATTTCTGTAATTTTCATTCTGCCAACAATGCCTCCACACCATAACATAATGCTTTCTTTGTAATCTCATTCTGGGGCATTTTTTCCAGGGCCTCAATATAGCGCCCTAAAATCTGCTGCTGATACCGCAGTTTTAACTTTTCAAAATCATAATCCGGCTGGCATCGGTTCACCACCTGTACCACCCGCTCCATGCGAGCCAAATCTTCCGTATCTATCGTTATATGAGAAGAACAAAAGCCTGTGAGAATAACTTTAAAGAAATGAAAAGCTGGCGCTTTTTGGATTCTCTCCGACATAACTCTTTTTAAGTCCTCTACCGTTGTATCCTGATTCACTTTCAGATTCAGGGAAACATACTCGCAATACTTGATAGGATAGAAATCTACCTTACACCCTTTTTCTCCCAATTCGCCCATAAAATAACCATGTTCTCCCGCTTCATTACAGTCAATGGGCTGCAGTGCGCCTGCCATAACCATCTGATTCTCAGCCATTTGCATCGGTTTATGGATATGCCCCAACGCCACATAATCAAAGGCAGACTTCTTCAATTCTCCTGCCTGAAAAGGAATATGCTCTCTGTCGCCGCCATGGGCCAAAAGAATTTGATAACAATCTTCTTTTTTTATCTGAATATCATCATAAAGACGGCTTGTAATTTCCTTACGCCAATAGCTTAACCCATAAACTTTAACTGACAATCCTTCCAATTCAACATAACTTATTTTTTTATCTTTCAAAAAATGTACATTTTCCCCCCAGGTAAATACCTGATAGCAGGAATTCGGCCCCAGGTAATCACAGTCCCCCGCTATCAGCGCCACTTGGGTCTGTGGAATTCTGGAAAACTGACGGCTCACCTCTTTCAGTTCCCGAATCAGCGGTTGCCTGTGAAACAAATTTCCTGCAATCAAAAGAAGCTGTACCTGTTCTTCTTTTACTTTTGTAATCACATCTGTAAATGCCTGCCAGCTATGCTGTTCTCGTTCTTTTGCCCAGGGCTTGTCTTTGTCGGGCTTCACTCCTAAATGTACATCTGCTATATGAATAAACTTCATTCGTTTTTCTCCTTATTTGTAAGCTGCCAAATCCTTTATGACCTCTCCTGCAAGGATTAGTCCCGCCACCGAAGGCACAAAGGCAACGCTTCCTGGCGCCACCCTGCCAGATTCCTCAACTATCTGCATTTGAGGCTTTATGGGTTCTTCCTTGGAATATACAGTCTTTAGTTTTTTCACTCCTCGTTTTTTCAATTCCCGGCGCATCACCCGCGCCAGCGGACAGACAGACGTCTCATAAATATCCGCCACCTCAAACCTGGCAGGGTCTAGCTTATTCCCTGCGCCCATACTGGAAATAATGGGAACATTGGCTTTCTGTGCCCTTAACACCAGTTCAAGCTTTGCTGTCACCGTGTCTACTGCATCCACAACATAATCATATTCTTGGAATGCAAATTCTTTTGCTGTCTCTGGCAGAAAAAAGCAATTATGTACAACCACTTCTGCCTGAGGATTAATTTCTAAAATCCGCTCCTTCATCGCCTGTGTTTTGTATTGTCCCAAGGTTCTTGTGGTGGCAATGACCTGACGGTTAATATTAGAAGGACTGACTACATCCTTATCGATCAAATCCAGTTTTCCTACGCCGCTTCTTGCCAGCGCTTCTACCGCATGACCTCCTACGCCGCCGATTCCAAATACGGCTACCCTTGCCTGGGCAAGACGGTCTACCCCTTCTTCACCCAGAAGCAGCCCTGTCCGAATAAATTTTTCGTCCATATACTTCCTCTGCCTAGAACAGAAAAATGAATCTCTAATCCTGTTCTGGTACTTCTTATTTATTTTATTTCGAAAACATTTCCTTTTTATTTTACACGTTCGGGAAAAAATATACAAGATTATTTCAAATTTGAATAAGTTGTGGAAAATCTCTGAAAAAATGCTATAATGCTAATGAACGTAACAATCCCTATTCTTGAATAGATATTGGGGCATTACAATTTATTTTTTATGGGAGGAAAAGCATGGGAATCATTTATAATGAAAAATTTAAAACATGGACACTACAAACCAAGAATACTTCTTATCAGATGAAAGCAGGAAACCTGGATTATCTTTTGCACCTGTATTATGGACCATCCATAGGCGATGCAGATCTGAGTTATCAGATTCGCCAATATGACCGGGGATTTTCTGGCAATCCATATGCATCGAGAAATGAAAGGACTTTTTCACTGGATGCACAGCCTCAGGAATTCAGCACCCAGCAGCAGGGAGATTTTCGGACTACCAGCATCGAAATCGTAAACAGTGACGGAAGCTATTCTTTTAACGGAACAGTAACGGATCATAAAACCTGGAAGGGCAAATATAAGCTGGATACGCTGCCCACGGTATTTGCACGGAAAAATGATACCGTGGATTCTTTACAGATTACCTTATCCGATCCAATCAGTAACGTACAAATTCTCCTTTTATACAGTGTGTTTGAGGAGGCTGATATCATCACTCGGGCAGTGAAAGTGGTTAATGGGGGAGACCAACCAATCCATTTGAAAAAAATCATGTCTGTCTGCCTGGATTTCTTAAACGGGGCACATATGGACCTTGTAAGCCTTCCTGGGCGTTATGGACAGGAGCGGCAGGTAGAGCGTCAGCATATGACCCACCACATCCATACTATCGGAAGCGTGCGTGGTTCCTCCAGCCATCAACAGAATCCCTTTGTGATTCTCTGTGACCGGGGAGCAACGGAAGATTATGGAAGCTGCTATGGATGTTCTCTGATGTACAGCGGAAACTTTCTGGCGGAGGCAGAGCTTGATCAGTACAATCAGCTTAGGCTGGTCATGGGAATCCATCCCAAGCAGTTTGTCTACCAGTTAAAGCCCAAGGAAGTGTTTGAGGGACCAGAAGTAGTCATGGCATTTTCTGAAAAAGGCTTTACTGGATTGTCCCATTTGTATCACGATTTCTACCGATACAACCTGTGCGCCAGCAAATATGTCCAGGAAGTACAAAGACCAGTTCTCATCAACAGTTGGGAAGCGGCGTTTATGGACTTTGACGACACAAAGCTTATAGAAATTGCAAAAGCTGCCAAAAAGATGGGCGTAGACCTTCTGGTGATGGATGACGGATGGTTCGGCAAAAGAAATGATGACAACAGCAGCCTGGGCGACTGGGTAGTGAACCAGAAGAAAATTCAGTGTGGACTTGACCGTCTGGTAGAACAGATTAATGAACTTGGAATGAAATTCGGCATTTGGTTTGAGCCGGAAATGGTATCTGAAGACAGCGACCTGTACCGCGCCCATAAGGAATGGGCCATGGAAATTCCCGGACGCCGTGGAGTCCGCAGCAGAAATCAGCTAGCGCTTGATATGAGCCGGGTAGAAGTACAGGACTATTTAATTAAGAGTATCAACCAGATTCTGGACAATGCCAATATCTTCTATGTAAAATGGGATATTAACCGTTCCCTTGCTGATATCTGGTCCAATGCTCTTCCCTCTGACAAGCAGGGAGAGGTTTATCACCGATATATCTTAGGCTTGTACCGGGTTATGGATAACATTATCAAAACTCACCCGGATATCCTGTTTGAAGGCTGCAGTGGCGGCGGCGGACGGTATGATCCTGCTATGCTGCACTATTATCCCCAGTATTGGGTCAGCGACAATAACCACCCCATCGACCGGTTGAAGCTGCATTATGGTACTTCCTTTGTCTATCCCATCTCCTCCATGGGCGCCCATATCTCAGACAGTGGAAAATTAGTGCCCCTGCGCACCAAGGCAGTGGTTGCCATGTGCGGAACCTTTGGATATGAACTGGACGCCACCCATCTTACCGAGGAAGAACAGCAGTTATGCAAAGAACAAAGCGACCTGTTCCGAAAATACTATCCTCTTATTTTTGAGGGAGATTACTATCGGCTGACGAATCCTTTTGAGCTGGGAAATATGACTGCATGGCAGCATGTGGCAAAAGATAAGAGCGAATCTCTTCTCAGTGTGGTAGTCACCAATCTGACCTGCAACGGCCCTCAGGAATACATCCGCGCCAAAGGGCTTCTGCCAGATGCTATGTACACTATCAACGGAAGTAAAGAAGCGTATTCCGGTTCTGCTCTAATGAACGCCGGACTTCCCATTGAACGGGAGGTTCCCGAATATACGGCATTCCAGTTCCATTTAGAAAAAGTGACAATGGAAGGGATTTAAAAATTCCTTTCAAAAGGAGAGTTACTATGTATTCAGCCTATTTTGATATGATAACATCAGTCTATCAGAACTATTATGACGAAAACGGCCGCTGTAAAGCTCCAAATATCAAAAGAGAGGAGGTATATGATTTTCTCACTTGCGAACCGCCTCAGGAAGGAAACCGGTATTTTGATTCGGTTTCCAAACCTTTGGCGCAGTCATTTCAAAAAATATCACAGAGCAGCTTTATCAATTGGAACGGGCGGCAATACTATTTTATTGATCCTGGCAATGGAAGTCCTCAAAGCCGCTTTCTAGTTGCCCGGGTAGTTGCCAACCTTATTTCCCAGACAACGGCCATAAAAATAGCCTGCCAATTATATGATTACTGTCAGAATCAGCAATATCCTCAAATTACGCAGACCATTTACCAATATAAAATTTTATTGGGCAATAACAGTAACAGAGCTGTTAAAATGGATAAAATCGTGATATATAACAAAATCCCTCTTTCCCCAAAAGGAGAGTGCCCGCCTATTTCCAAAATTCTCGGGCAACAGATGAAGTATCTGTCTCATTTCTGTTCCAAACATGCTGGGCTGCCCCAGTTCGTTTGGCAGCCCAGCCGCTATTCCCCTGTGGGATTTGGCGAGGGAATTGCCTATCACAGGCAGGATATGACCTTCTCCGAACCAAGGGCAGACGGTGTATATGATGTTATTACGAAGACCAAATCCAAGAATATCTCCCCACAAGAATTTCAAGATTTGTTATCAAAGGAATTTAAAAAACGCGGACTTTCCGATAATATTCCTTTTATCAATCACTGTACAAAAGAAGCCGAGACAAAATGGCTGATCTTATAAAAACACTGAGGGGCTGTCGCACTAAGCAAAACATATACTATATCTTGTATATGTTTTGCTTAATGTGACAGCCCCTTACGATTCTGCACTGCCGTTCTAAAATGGACTGACCAGCGCCTCCACAGACGTGGTATATTCAAGCATATTGATATATGGCTGTATCTTTTTTACTGACTCAATATAATAATTTTCATTCAATATGCCTAAAATATCCTTAAACAAGGTGGTTTTCTTCCCGTCTATTTTCACATTGCGCAGCAGTAAAATACTTGGATAAAATTTTTTAATATCCACCATTTCCCACGTGGACATTTCTTTCAAACTATCTGCAAAATCAACTTTACTTTCGATATTTCCTGGAGCGCCGCCAATCTGACTGACCCTAAGGTTTTTGAACTCCTCTTTCTGGCTGCCTGACTCGCTCTCCTCTGTGGAACCGCCATAGCTGAATCCGCCTCCATACCCGCTAAAGGCTACATCAGCGGCAACAGAAAATTTTTCCTTATCCTGTTTTGTTTCTTTGAATTCCGTAATCTGCTTTTCATCCGAGGTATAGAGGGCTCCGCCCATTGTAAACTCCAAAGGAAGATACAAGCCCCAGCGTTCCAATACCATCATCAAATCTGCTGCCTTCTGTTGATCTTCTTTCTCGGAATACACCGTTGCGCTTACTTCATGAAAAAAATCCATATTCACAGAGACCTTCGAAGGATTGACTTCAAACCTTGCCTGTGAAATAACAAATTTAGATAATAGATACTCCGTAATCTTCGATGATGTTACCGACTTGCTTTTTTCATGCTCGTATTCTGACTTAGCATTGGCATACGGTGAATGAAATGCAATGGATGCCTGATTGGAGCTTACCAAATTGATATTCCTTTTCATTTCTGAAAAGGCATAGCTGGATTCCATTTTCGTATTTACAGTCTCTTTTGCCATAAGCGGCGGTTCCAGTAATGTATACATACTCCGAAAGGACCGTTCCATGCCGCTGCTGGTAAAGGTAATCCCGTGGGTAACCTGATTTTGATGGAAAAAAGATATCTTCTCATCATTTCCCATTCTGACAAACTCTTCAAACGTTGTATGCTCCCCAATCACACATCCACTCCCTAAGTATAAAATCTTTTCTCCATTCAAAAGCTTGTCCAGTGTGATTTCTGTCTCCGATGATCGATTGATTCTTGAACTTCCATTTAGAAAATAATCCACATCCTGCATCAGTTTTTTATCCATGAGCACTCTGCGAATTTCACTAAGATATTTCTCTGTATCCAGCGACAGCGATTCTCTGTTTCCATTTGTATGATTTATTTGTATAAGCTCCGTCATTATCTTATCCCCCAGTATCTTGCCTGCTTACTCTCCGTCAATGAATTATATCTTCCTATAACTTTTTCAGCCTCTTCCCTTGTCTTAAAAACAAACATATAGATATTCACGGACCCGAGACGGCTCTCTGAAACTTTGCCAAGACACCAGCGTCCATATCGAATCGTAATCTCCTGACCTTCCTCTATCTTCCCCGGATCATAACTGCCCGCCGGCAATGTGATCTGCGTCTTATGAGAATTATCATCTGTTTGCATTGCTCTCTTTCCCGTTCCCATTAAATTTGCCGCTGGTCTTCCCACTCTCAGCATCCTTGCATTATTCCTATCCTTTGCCCTTACCTCATCAGCAGTAATCTCCTTATTGGTGTCAAGATCATGCCAGCTTAAAAGATCCTGTGTGTATATCGTAATCTTTTGATAACGGATTGCCTGTCCTGGAACCATGCTGGTATCCTTCGTAACATTTTTCACCACAATGTCAAATGTTTTTCCATCTCTTTCTATACGATTGACCGTTCCTTTTCCATATTGGTCATATTCGCCGTCGGACCAGCGCACCCCGCTGCTATAGATGATTTCATTATTCAGTTCCGCTTTGACGGCAAAGCCGATTGATCCAAAGCTCTCCACAGGAAATTCCACAACGGAATCCTCACAGCATACGCAGGCAAATTTATAATTAATATCATCCTCCTCCCGGACAGAAATCAGATCCGTTATCATTAACGGCTGAAACTTTCCAGCATTTTTTTGGCTGTCTCCTTCCATATAATCTCTGAGACGGCAAGTGACCTTTAATTTCCCATTATTAAAATAATCCGTGGCAAACCCAATTAAGTCGGGCCTCCCCACTGCCTCAACATTGGTAATGATTAATTCATTTTCATTATTAATAATCAATTTTTTTGGCGGGATATAGCTCCTCTGTCAATGTTGCGATTATCCTATCACTATATCTCACATTCCCTTTTTCATCACCTTTTACCTTTGACGCAACAAATCTCCAGACATATTCTTCTCTGTCCATGCCAATAAAATTTTCCTTAATCAGACGTTTTCTTACATCCGCAAGGCTAAGAAATGCCGTGCTTTCTGAATCTGTTACCGCAAGATCCTTGCCTTCAAATTTTAAAGAAATAACATCCTCTGGCTTTGTGCCTTTTGAACATTTAATTTGACAGTCCATTCCATTCCTCCCTACTCATTAAATACTTTTCACGAAAATGCTTTGCTTCTGGCAAATCCCTCCAGTTGTACCATAAATATATCATATGGATTTTGGAAATGCAACGCATGAAACAAATCAAAGTAATTTGAAACTTGAAAGCATCCGAAAAAAATGATATCATCAAAGAAAACTCTTCCAACAGCCAGGATGCTGTTGGAGCAAAGGATATTAAGAACCATGCAAAGAACAACCATTAAAGATATTGCAGCGGCTGCTGGCGTTTCACACACCACCGTTTCCTATGTTTTAAATAAAAACCCAAATCAAAAAATTTCAGACAAGACCAGAAAGAAGGTATTAGAAGCGGCCAAAAAGTTGAACTATATTCCCAATGAAAACGCTCGTTCCTTGCGCAATGACAGTACCCACTGCATTACCGTGGCCCTTGAAAAATCCATTACCCACAGCCGTTTCAGCGGCATCCTTCAAGGCATCCGAGAAGAGCTGGGTGCAGAGGGATACGGTCTCCTGCTTACCGGCTTTCAGACACGGGACAATATGAAGCACCCCTACTACCTTGACAGCGTACTACAGCGGCGGGCAGACGGTATTATCTATGTTTCTTCCGACGGACTGTCTCCATCCTGCAGCAAAGACATTGAAGATTACAATCTTCCATTCGTGGCATGCGATTGCTGCCCAGATGAAGAGGGATTGGCCAGTGTCAGCTTCGACTATGAAAAGGGCGCCTTTGAGGTGGCATGCCGCCTGTTTGGAGAAGGAACCAGAAGAATCCTGTACTGGCAGCCAGACGCCCCTACTTTCCAGGAATCCTACCGTATCACAGGATTAGAAAATGCAATGAAACTGTACCCGGGAACCTCCATTGAAGTGTGCAAAATGCCCTGCTTGTCAGATCATTCTATTTCCAATGACCGCTATCCCCTCATTGACGATGTATGCAGACAATCTCTGGTTCAAAACGTAATGCCTCATCTCATTTCTTTTGAAGAAAGCGATGCTGTCATATGTAGCTGGGGCGTAATGGTGAAGCATCTGTGCGCTGCATTGTATCAGAGGCAGAGCAAACAGATGAAAATTGCGTTACTCTCAGACGCAGACATTCCTGTCATTCCTAATATTAGGATTCTCACCAGTCGGCCGGGATTTATCCGGGGAGGCAGGGAAAGCGCAAAGCTTTTACTGTCCCAGCTTAGAGGTGAGGACGTGAATCTTAGAGTCGTTCTTGACCCAGATCCACCTATTTATGTGGAATTATAACAGCTTGGTCTTCTAATTAAGACACAAATGAAACTGCTGTATCTGAAAAATTTACATTTTCATTGATACAGCAGCTCTCACAAATTTTCTATTTTCCTCTACGCACCGATGCGTAAAATTCTCCGCTTTCCCTTAAACAATGTACTGCCTCATCCATCATACGCCCATAATGCATAAATGCATGAAGCGCGCCAGGAATCACTTCCAGCTTTGTACAAACCCCATGGCTCTTTAAAATTGCATGGAGCGCCCGGGAATCTCCCAGTAATGGGTCTAGTTCCCCGCAGCAAAGATATGTTGCAGGCATACCATACGTCAAATCATTATTTAATGTAGAGAAATAGGGATTTTCCATATCCGCCATCCCCTCCTCCAGATAATAGCTGACATAAGCTAGCATATCTGCTTTTGTCATACCATCCAACGCTGTTCCATTCAGCCGCCAGGAATACCCGTCAAACATACCGTAACTTCCATAATATAAAAGCAGTGCAGCAATATAATCATTGCCGCCAAATGCATCTCTCAGATACAGATTAGCTCCTAATGCCAGATTTGCGCCACCGGAATCTCCTCCAATTGCCATCTGTTCTGGAGAAATATCATACTTCTCTGCATTTTCATGAAAATAACGTATCACTGCCGCAGACTCATACAAGGGAATTGGGAATTTTGCTTCTGGCGCCAGATGGTAATCTACCCCAATCACTACACATTCTCCCGATTCCATAATTGCCCGCATCATCCGGTCATGGGTATCATTGTTTCCCACTGTAAATCCGCCTCCATGAATAAATACAAGGGCATTTCGGCCTGGTTTATCATCCGGGTAATAAATACGCACAGGTACCGGTCCAATTGGGCCTTCCACTTCTGTATTCACCACTTTATGAGGCTTAGGTCCTCCCTCATTCCAAAACTTACGCTCTCTGATATATTTTTCCCGAAGCTCTGTCCAGGTACAATTGGTATCAAAAGCATCCTTGGAATGCTCTGCCTGATAATCAACCACACGCTTCATTCCTTCTGAAAGAAGAGGATAAGGATCTGGTTTATTTACTTCCATGTCTGCTTTGCGCTCTGGCATTTCAAATTTATACATTGTTTTCCCTCCGTTAACAAAAAATTGAACTGACATATGCCAATATTATTCTGCTTTTAAAGATTCTTTATATTCAGGCGTCTCCCTGTATTTTAACACCAATCGGTCGCTAATGATTACACACACCAATCCAAGGGCCATGGCTGCCAGACAGGTAATGAATACAAACTTATACCCTCCCACTGGATCTGCCTCAATCCGTGCGCCGCACAAGGATGTATAGAAGGTATCTGGAAGGAAGCCAATCAGAGAAGCGATACCGATAACACTGCCCACCTGGTTTTTGGATGTTCCAATTTCATCAATCACTGCATAATAAAGGGCACGGAATACTGGATAACATAAGGTAGAGAAAATCATAACTATCATAATGGGATACATCATAGCAGCGGAACCTGGAACTAAAATCAAGATGAGATAACTTGCAATCGAACCAATTCCTGCATAGATCATGAACTTACTGGAACGCCCCATCTTCTTTGCTGCAATTGCAGAAATACCAGCGCCAATCAGCGTACAGACTGTCCGGTTATAATTTGCAAAAATAACGGTCATATTCTGGTCCATGCCGCAAACATTTGCCAAGTAAGGAGCAAGATAAGAGATTCCCGCCTGTGCCACACATGCTCCACAAATCATGCCTGCCAAGAGATATGTAATGGGAAGCTTGAAAGCAAACAGCATTACCTTAATACTATCTATCAGTCCCTCATTGGTTGACCCATCACTGCTGGTCTTTGGCATAAGGAAAATCATAGCAATTCCAACCAAGATCATAACAATACTACAGGAAGCTACCACATAGCTCATAGCCGTTGCACTGTCTGCAGAAAATTTTGTAAAAATAGCAACGAAGAAGGAAGTAAGGACGATACCAACAATTCCACGTCCTGCTTCCAAGGTGCCAAACATACTGCCCTGCTCATCGGCGCCTGCAATCAAATTGATACATTTGATGGATGCAGACCAATAGGTAAGCACAGTAGTAAATGCCCATGCGATATGAATAATCATAAGCATGGTATAGCTTGGCCAGGTGGCCTCCCACAATCCCAAAGCTCCTGTACCAATCATGGATATAACCAGTAGCTTTTTCGCATCAAATTTATCTGCAATCCATCCGCCTGGCAGATATAAGACCACATTTGCAATCCCGTATATATTCAGCAGTTTTCCATAAGCTGCATCCTGTCCAATCAGATTCATAGCCTCCTGCAGGGGAGTATAATAAGTATACATCAAATATGGTAATACATAGATGGTGTTTAAAGACAACATCATCAAGATAAGTGTAATAATTTTTCCACTGCTTTTTGTCTTAGCCATTTTTCTCCTCCTTCTTTAAGGTAACGCCCCCTCGCCTTCGCTCGGCGGCAACTCGTCGGAAGGCATTCTTAAAATGCTTCGCATTGCCTTCCTCCTTCTT
>KE159593.1:0-5958 GCA_000403255.2 Lachnospiraceae bacterium 3-1 | reverse complement strand
TCCTCCTTCTTTAAGGTAACGCCCCCTCGCCTTCGCTCGGCGGCAACTCGTCGGAAGGCATTCTTAAAATGCTTCGCATTGCCTTCCTCCTTCTTTAAGGTAACGCCCCCTCGCCTTCGCTCGGCGGCAACTCGTCGGAAGGCATTCTTAAAATGCTTCGCATTGCCTTCCTCCTCAATTTATTTACTGCTGCTAAAATGTCCCCCGATTAATTCATTTGCTGGAACCACCACCACAAATGCCTCCGGATCCAATTCCTTCAAAAGTATCTTTACCTCAAATACTTCTCGTGGACGGACTGCCACCATCAAAATATTCCGCTCTTCGCCAGTATACATACCATTGCCGCCCCATCTGGTCACAGCCCTTCCCATATGTTCCATCAGAGGATCTGCAATTTCCTTTGAATCCTTGCTGGTAACCACCAGGCAGATACTTCCGCGGCCAATTCCAAGAAGTACCCGGTCTGCCACCATAGAACAGACAAATATAGTAACAATGGCATACAGCCCTACTTCCACATTTCCAAAAACCAAAATCGCCAATGCCACAATGCCACCATCGATAAAAAGACTCAGCCTTGCAACGCTTAACGATGGTATCTTTTCATTCAGCAGGCGGCACAAAAGATCTGTACCACCTACTGATACATTGCCAATTGTAAGCAACGTCATACCGATCCCATAAAGCACGCCGCCAAAGATAGCCGCTACCAATGGCTCATTGGTCAATGTGGGCAGCATCCGGTCAAGTATCTCTACTGTAAAAGAATACAAAAACGCTGCAACAATTGTACCTATGGTATAACGCCATCCTTTGATTACAACAGCGCTCACAAGAATTGGAATATTCATAACCAAGGTCAGCATTCCAACTCCAAGGGGCAGAAAGCTGCATAATACCACTGCAATCCCTGCAAGCCCTCCTGCCGCAATATTATTTCCAGTTAAAAACAATGCAAGAGCCAATGCATACAGCAGGTTGCCTCCTAACAAGCAGCACCAGCTTCTTAAAAATCTTGAATCCTTTTTCATCACAACAAACCATTATAGGGCAATGCCCAGCCAAACAACAGAAAACACGTAGTTGCAATTCCAACAGCAATTAAGAGATACCCATAGTACCGATCACGTCTGTATTCCGACGCCTTCTTTTCTGATTCTGGCAGTATCAACAGCTCTTCTCTGCACTCCTTTTCTTCCTTCCTGACCGGATGAAGCTTGCTTCCTGCCACTGCAAAAAGGATACTGAGATATAGTCCGACAAAAAATGGATCTAGGAAATTGATAAACACAGATGCAAAGGGCTGTACTCCAAAGCCTGCCAAACATTTCGTGACCATAAATCCCAAAAATCCGGCAATCATAGACCAACGGGCGCCTGTTGCAGATAATTTTTGGCTTATGATACTGCCCACTCCTGGAACTACCCAGCTAGCTGCAATGATCGTAGATGCAAACCACGAAATGACGCGGATTCCGCCCAATCCCATATATGCCAGCGCCAAGGCAATGATGCCTACCACAAGCATAATCATACGGCTAAAGCCAAGCTGTTCCTTTTCATCTTTGAAATCTTTTTTTATAATATCAGAAGTCATGGAAAACCCAATCACCGAAAGAAACGTAGAGGCGCTAGAGAGACCTGCTGCCATAATACCAGCCAACAGCAAGGTGCCAAGAAGTTTCGGTAATATCTCGAAGGATGCCCAAATTAAAACCCTCTGAGGATCCTCCAAAGCTCCGTTTAAGTTCAGCACAGCTACTGACTGCAAGTTCAAATACATAAGGAAAATCACGGTACAGATTGCTGCAATCACCCCTGACCGGAAGGTAACATGTTCACTCTTGGCCATTAGATTTCTTCCTGCCTGCCAAGGAGAAACTGCCACAGTAATAAACCAGATAATCCCCATCGTCACCGCATACATCATCGCTCCAAACACATCTTCCGCCCCTGTTCCAGCAATATTTCCATGAAAATCTAAAAGACCCTCCGGCAGCGCCGGATTATTCATCAGATTTGCAAGCAATTGCGAAACCCCACCCTGGGCCTTAAAAATCACAGGTCCAGAAAGGATTGCTGCAAACAAAAATACTAGAAACATGATGGTATCTGTAAGCACCACCCCTTTTGACCCAGAATAAAAAGTAAATGCGGTAAAGCACCCCCAGGCCAGCAGCAGGCAGGCTTCATAGGAAAAACCAGTCAGCTCCTGCATTAAGATACCAACGCCTGTAATACATGCCAAAAGATAAGCGGTCAGCGACACAATAGTAATAATCGCAGCTATCCGACGGATTTTCATATCTTTGTACCGCATACCGAAATATTCCGGCATTGTGGTACATTCTGAACGCCTCAGATAACGCCCAAACACCAGAGGTCCAAATACATATCCACAAGCACAAAGTGCATTCAAAAACACCAATGATGTGATATTTCCTGTATAACACCAGCCTTGATCTCCCATAAATCCATTCACCGACAGCATAGAAGCAAACAGTGTTCCTGATATCAGAAGTGTCGGCGCGTTTCTGCCACTAACATAGTAGTCATTTACATCCTTGACCTGGCGGCCAGCATATAGGCCCACCACCAGATATACGATGATGCTGACAATCACTCCAATTAAAAATATGTTCACATCCTCACCTCCGCTCTTGGGCCGCACACCAGCCCTGCCTGGCGCAAGTCACAACCACTTCACTCATGCGTCATTTCGCCAGGCAGTATTCTATTCAGGAAGCCATGCTATCTGATATTATTTTTCTTTTCCTCATGTCCAAGAATCAGGTTCATGGCAATTCCTGATATCACTAGAAAGCCTCCAATACAGATTGAAAAAATAATTTCACCCATAGTCTTCCTCCTTCATCCTTTATTTAATACCCATATCTGCAGCAATTACCATTCTCTGCACTTCACTGGTTCCTTCGTAGATTTCTGTAATTTTAGCATCACGCATCATCCGTTCTACTGGATATTCACGGGTATAGCCATATCCTCCGAAAAGCTGAACTGCCTTGCAGGTAACATCTCTCGCCGCTTCTGATGCAAATAATTTTGCCATAGCTGCTTCTGCAGAATATTTTTCCCCTTCATCCTTCTTGGATGCTGCGCGATATACCAGTAAACGAGCAGCTTCTACTCTGGTTCTCATATCTGCAAGGGTAAACTGGGTATTCTGGAATGCTGAGATAGGCCGGCCAAACTGAATACGTTCTTTTACATAGGCAGCAGCGGCATCTAACGCACCCTGGGCAATCCCAAGGGCCTGGGCAGCAATTCCAATACGTCCACCATCTAAGGTTGCCATTGCAATCTTAAACCCCTTTCCAACCTCGCCAAGGAGGTTTTCCTTTGGCGCCTTAACATTATCAAATACCAATTCATATGTAGCAGAGCCCCGGATACCCATCTTGCGTTCCTTGCTTCCAAAAGTAAATCCTTCCATGCCCTTTTCTAAAATAAATGCACTAATTCCTTTGTTTCCTGCGCTTTTGTCTGTCATTGCAAAAATTACATAAATATCTGCATAGGAGCCGTTGGTAATAAAAATCTTACTTCCATTAAGAAGGTAATGGTCTCCCTGATCCTCTGCTGTGGTAGCCTGCATTGCTGCATCTGTACCAGCATTGGGCTCTGTCAAACCGAATGCCCCAAGCTTTTGTCCTGTTGCCAAATCTGGCAAATATTTCTGTTTCTGCTCTTCTGTTCCAAATGCAAGAATCGGCCAGCAGCAAAGGGATGTGTGGGCAGAAACTGTAACTCCTGTGCTTGCGCAGGCTTTTGAAATCTCTTCCACTGCCAGCACATAATCTAAGTTACCCATTCCTACTCCGCCGTATTCTTCTGGAATCGGAATTCCCATTACGCCAATATCTGCCAGCATTGGAATCAATTCTTCTGGAAAACGTTCATTTTCATCAAGCTCTGCTGCAATAGGTGCAATTTCATTTTCTGTAAATTCACGAATAGTGTCACGCAATAATTCCTGTTCATCATTTAATTTGAATTCCATAATAACCTCCTGTGTAGTGAGAACGCCTTGGATTTATCTGTTTCTTATTTATATCTTCTAAGAATCTGTTTGCTTGCAATTACTGTCTGGATTTCCCCAGTACCACCGGAAATACGTGTAATACGCAAATCACGATAAATACGGCTCACACGGCTTCCACAGAATCCGATTCCTGCCATTACCTGCATTGCATGATCCACAACCTCATTTGCTGCTTCAGAGCAGTACTGCTTTGCAATCGAAGCCTCTTCACGCTTTAACATATCGTTATCCTTATTCCATGCAAAGTGAAGAAGCATATCACGCATAGAATAAATCCGCATAGCCATTTCCATAATGTGATTCTGGATCAACTGAAGCTTTCCAATTTCTTTTCCAAATGCAATTCTCTGGTTGGCATAACGACATGCATCTTCATATGCGCAAAGCGCCTGTCCATATGCGTTGAATGCATCAATAAGACGTTCATAATCAAATCCCTTGGAAGTAGCTAACAAGCCATTTCCCTCGGTACTGAACATATCCTTTTCTTCAATTTCCACATTGTCAAACCAAATATCATTTACATTTTCCATGTAAAGTCCCATGGTCTCCATTGGCTCTTTCTTACATTCTGGTACATTGGTTGGTACAAACCAGAGTGTAAGCTGTTCTGGATTCTCACTATTCTTTGCCAGAGTCAGGCAGTAATCGCTTCCCTGTGCGCCAGAAATAAAATGCTTATGTCCATTGATATAAACCTTTCCATTTTTTCTGGTATATGTAGTCAAAATTGTGTTGCTGGATAAATCTGTACCAGCAGTGGGCTCTGAGAATCCCTGGGAATAAGCTGGATGTCCTTCAAAAAACAGCGGCATAAATTTCTCAATCTGCTCTTTGGTTCCATTTTCCAAAAGAGCGTCTGCCTTTACATGATCCCAGAACAAGTATACTGGAGCGCCGCATCTTCCAAGAGCCTCCATAACCAAAAACATGGTAACTGCTCCTTCTCCGTCTCCGCCTGCTTCTTCTGGCAGGAACATGCTAAAGCAGCCCAGCTCCTTCAAAATATCCCAGAACTTTTCTGGATGCTCATGATTCTTATCACAATCCTGAAAATAACTTTCCAGATTCTCACGTGTCAATGCCTCTTCAATTGCCTGTACCATCAATTCCTGTTCCTCTGTAATTCTGAAATCCATAAAAATTTCCTCCTTAATCATTTTATTATTTTTCTGACAGAACAGCCTTTTTCCGCCAGTTTTTCTTTTATTTTTCTATCAATCCTACCTGTTTATTTTCCCTGCCAGTTTGGTTGGCGTTTCTCTAAGAATGCTCTTGGTCCTTCTGTGGCATCCTCAGTTTTCTCAATATAATCCCAGCAACGGTTGCAGAACCGCTGTGCATCTTCCTGAGATACCTGAGGTGCAATGTGGAAAATCTCTTTTGTAAGACGAAGGGAAATTGGCGCATTTTTCGCAATTGTCTGTGCTGTCGGACGGCGAATTGAGGGAGACGCAAATGACGAATTATTTTTCCAACCTTTATCCAATTGACTGCGCAGTGCTGTCTGTGAATGCACAATCCTACCGAAAATATGGCACGCTGCCAGAGCATGAATTCCTTCCTGAAATATAAAAGGCCATGGATCCCATCAAGAGACCCACAGCCCTATGAAGCATTCAGTTCTTCAGCTGTCCGGCAGCCAGGGCGGGCAGATGGATCAGGCCGGTGGCGACAGTCACCGCATCCACCTTCCGCATCAGGGAGCCGATCCTTTCTTCATTCCAAAAGATATCGGAGAAATCGGAGAGCTCGCACCCTACATCAAGGTTAGGGATGCACAGGTAGTTCCCATATTTATGCCGTCCGGCGAGGATGTGGAAGTAAGTCCCCCGCCCATTGATCTCAGCTTCATACCATCCGTTCTCCGTGCTCAGCAGGATGATCTGCCC
>KE159592.1:566956-572813 GCA_000403255.2 Lachnospiraceae bacterium 3-1 | reverse complement strand
CTATGCATGTCTATATTTTTACATGCACTGTCAGGCTGCTTCATCATATTGAGAACGGATGAAACAGCATCTAAATAGTTTATTTGCATATCAAATGCGCTCCTTTCCGGATTCCCATCTGAGGGGAAAACCTAAGAATAGCGTATCTGATAATGCTCATCTTTTGTACAAGAAAGTGAGGATTTATGGGAAATAGTTTAAAAGATCAACATTATAAAAACATGGATATAACGCTTCAAATGTTGATGTATCCATTTGAGGCCGAAAGCGTAGCCTTTACGGTCTGCAGTTTCTTCGGTTTTGATATGTCAGACTACTCGTTCCCATATTTGGCGGGATGGGTCAGCAGCATGGAGATGAAGGAGCTGCGCAGCTCTATGGATTTTATCCGGAAAACGGCAGGCACATTTATTGACGGCATGGTGGAGAACATCCAGAAACTTCAGCAAGAAAAAGCGGCAGAACGGGAACTGGCAGAAGATGATTTTGTATTCCAGTTTGCCCCTCTTGGAGAGGATATAAAAAAATTCTACCTTGTAGATAATGTCGGGCGGGTAGATTTTCTAAGGCTGTTACATGACTTTGCTGAACAGGAGGGGGAAAATAAAAATCCGGAGCAGTTCCTGAAAAGCCATGGCGTACACATGGATTTGTGGAGGGATTCCGAAAATCCGGTAAAAAAACATGATATGCCGGACTTTTATGATGCCCTGTATACGGATGTAGGCCATATCGTAGATGCGGCAGAATTTTCTATTTTAATAAGGAAGGTGTTGTGACATCCTACTATGTTGAAAAAGATGGATTTACCGCCATAGCAGGGTTTGTCCGAATAAGTTCATCCGGCACACTTGTGTCCCTTGATACGACAGATTTCCATATCGAAGGGAAGGAGGGGAAATGGCTGCCTTTGACAGCATTATCATAGACGGCAGGCAGTTCTTCCTGATGGAGCATGAAACCTATGGGAAGGAAGTGGCATGGGTTGTGCTGGATGAGGAAGGGAGGTTGGTTGTGGAGCATGCATACCAAGGTTTTGACCAGTCGGTGCAGCAGCAGATCAAGGATTGCCTCAATCCGCCGCAGCTTACCGCAGAGCCAAAAAATCAGGAAATACCCGATGGACATATCCAGACGCAATCCGGCAATACTATGGATAAGCCGCCTCTTGAAAACTGGCAGAAATATATGGAGAATGGGGAGTATCTCCGCAGTTCTGAGATGGATGAAGAACAGAACTACAACATGATTGACGGCAGACGCAATAATATTTCCCCCAAAGGCAAGAATGGCAGGGCGTCCGTCCTGGCAAAGCTCCGCCGCAAACAGGCAGAGATTGCAAAGCGGTATGGGAAGCCTGCACAACAGATGGCAATAGCAGAGGATATGGAGTGCAGACGGAAGTAAGAAAGGGAGAAGTGTCTGGCGAACGCTGCCGGATGCTTCTCTTTTTTTGTGTCTTGAACAATGGAGAGTTTCTATGTATAATAAAACCATAGCAGACAGGGCATAGCTGATCTGTCAGACTGATTGGCAAAAGCCGGAACTGAGGTGATACGATGCAGGGTGAAACATTACAGGAAGAACCAAAAGAGAAAACAGCGGAGAAAAAGGAGGCGTTTGCAAAATATACGGCGAAAGACAGTGTTTTTTCAACGCTTTTCCGGGATAAGAAGTACCTGATGCAGCTATACCATGCGCTCCATCCGGAGGATGCGGAAACGACGGAAGATGCGCTTTCGGACATTACAATAAGGAATGTCCTCACGAACGGAATTTTTAATGACCTGGCTTTCAGGGTTGGGGATAAAATCATGTTTCTGGTCGAGCATCAATCTTCATGGACGATGAATATTATTATACGTGTGCTGATGTATTTGGTGCAGATTTACCATGACTATTTTGAGGAACAGGATGCAGATTTATATGGGAGCAGGAAGGTCCATGTTCCAGAACCGGAATTATACATGATCTTTACAGGAGAGCGTGCCAGCAGGCCGGAAACGATCTCACTTTCCGAAGAATTTTTCGGTGGGAAGGAATGTGCCATTGAAGTAAAGGTGGAAGTGCTTTACGGTGATAAAGGGAATGATATTATCAGCCAGTATGTTGCATTCACAAAAGTATATAATGAACAGGTGAAACAGTATGGCAGGAGCCTGGAGGCTGTAACAGAAACCATCCGTATCTGTAAAGACAGTGATGTGCTCCGGGAGTTTTTGGCAGGCAGGGAAAAGGAGGTTATATCTATTATGATGGCTTTGTTTGATGAAGAGAAGATCCTGCGTACCCATATCGCAAGTGAAAAGAAAGAAACGGCAAGGAAAGCAGCGGAAAAGATGCTAAAGGCCGGGAAAATAACGGCAGATGAAATCTCCGAATATTTTACCGATCTTTCAGCGAGGGACATTCAGGAAATTAAAAAAGAATTGCTTCAAACAATCTAATATCTGCCGGCAAGCAGACACAAAAGAAAGAATATATTGAATCCCCGGCTGCAAATGAATACAGCCGGGGTTATTCATATGGAGGGCAAAATGAGAGAAAAAAGTGAAAGCCTTGACGGAATAATCCCTAAAGTGAATGAAGATATTTTTTAATTATATTCATTTCGTTGGGAAAAAGACAGCCGCAAAATTCTTTGTAATCCTGCGGCTGTTTTTCTGTTCAGAACGGTTAAGAAATGTCAGCGCTTTTTTTTCCGGCTGTCTGGTGTTTGGATGTCCCAAAATCTTATCAACATTGGAGCAGACAGTATTCAACTCTTTTTGGTAATCCCGGTAGTAATGGTAGGTTTTCTGTGCCTCTTTTTTCTGTTGGAGCAGCTTTTCCTTTTCTGCTTTCAATAGCTTCATGGAGGGGAGTTTCCTGTCTGCGGACTGCTCTTTTAAAAATTTTCGTGCCGCTTCATAGAGTGCGATTTCCGTCGGATGCTCCTGCCGGAATTGCTCTTTATTCTTTGTTTTCACAAACTTTTGGTAGACAGGTTTATTGGCAAGGTATTGGCCGGTGTAATGGATCTGCTCATTTACCTTCCGGAGATTGTCTTCCACAGACTTCAAATCTTTTCTGGAAGTGGAAGCATGATTCTTAATCTCTGAAAAAGAATCTTCCAGGGAATCCCTTGTATCGTACCCATGCTCCTGTATATAAGCGACCGTCTTAGCCATCTCTTTCAGGTTGGAAAGTTTCACTTTGTTAGCGTATGCGGCATTTTGCTGTGCCTTTACGCAGTCCTGCAGATTAACCACCAGACGCAAATCTGACTTGATAAACAGGATTGATATAGCTTCCCCTTGCAGTAGATTGGATGGATGGGGTGCAGACTTCTCCGATTCCGTATTATATTTTTCCATATCAACCGTTTTCTTTTTATTTTCTTTAGGCTCTGCATTTTCCTTAAACAGCTCCCGGAGGTAATCTTCTTCATAATGTGTGCCGAGCATCCTTCCAGTGATATGCTTGTTCCGTTCCGGGTGAAGGTAGCTGAACCTGCCACGACTAACTTTCAGCTTGACATTATATTTTTCGAAAAGTAATTTCTGAAAATCTTCCTGGCTGCAGGAAACGGCTGCGGCATCTTCGATGGCAGACCGTAAGAAATCTTTCTGTGTTTGGAATACCATTTTTCGTGGTGTAAGCCCGTCTGCACGGAGCTGTCTGTTACGTTCATCCAGTTTCTTTTGCCCTCTTTGTCCTGCGTGGTATTCCCGGTCTGTAATTTTCTTCCCTGCCGGGGCAAGCAGATCTATCTGGTGCAGATGTTCCCGGCAGCATATATCCATGAGCGACTGCTTTAAGTGGATCAGGTAATTTTTAGTAACATGATGCTTATACCCGGCATGGGAATCGCAAGCCCGCTCCATAAAGTCCTGCGTTCCACATCATATTTCCGTAAACTGTTGATTACGATATGCACGTGGATGTTGCCGCTCCCATTATGCCCGTCCATGTGGGTACAGACAAGAGCCTGATGTCCGGGGAAGTTTTTCTTTGCATATTCCATTCCGATCTGCTGTGCCTGTTCCCCGGTCAATCCATTTTCTGTTACATCCTTTGGATCGAAACTGATGATATAATGGTGGGATTTGATTTCATCATAGGATTCGTTTTTGTGGTGTAGGGCATTTAGTTCCCTACACTCCATGTCGAATGTGAACGGATCACAGTTTAGGCCGTCCATGATATATTCCTTACGTGGGATCAATTCACCATTTTCATCAAATATCGGTTTGTTGGTATCTTCATCGTGTTCAAACATGAGATAACGCTGTATCTCTGCATAACTGGCATTTTTACTCGCTATGTGTTTCAGGATTGCCATGAGAATGCCCTCCAGAAACCGCCTGGAAATCTCCCGCCATCTTCAAAACTTCATATTTCATTTCATAGATTCTGGCCACGCTCTGGTTGATTGCCCTGCGCATTTCCTGTGAATGGATGCCGCCGCTGTTAAAGTGCCTTGCAATCTGGTTTAAATTGCTGCCAATTTTCCCAAACTCTGCAACCAGTTTTTTCAGTTCCGGCAGGTCTGCCACAATTTCATATTTCGCTGTGACCTTCTGCTTCATAATTTGTTTTCGGACATATTCAGCCAGTGGAAGGTGCGCAGCTTTAGCGCTTTCATAGACGATTTTATATTCCGTATCGGTAAGGCGGAGCATGATTTGGTGTTTGTGTTGTAATTCCTTGTCTTTCTTTGGTCTTGCCATTGCATAGTTCCTTTCTGTGAAAATTGTAAGAATGATATTTCTTTCCTAATTATAGGGACTAAAAAAGAGTTCCTATAAAATAAGCCGATTAGGGAACGCCAATGGGAAACGAAAAAAGGATTTTTTATAGAAATGTTTAGATTTCTCCGCGATTGGTACAATCACGCTGCGACTATTTTTAATAGGAGCCAACCTGCATATTTGGAAAATATGCCAGAACCGAGGGCATGGGGGCGCTGGATGTCCGGTGGACATCCGTTTAGCGCAGACCGGAGCAGAGCGTAGACGGAATCCCCATCAAGTTTGCCGGGTAAGCAAAATCCACGAAGTGGGTTTTGAGTAACTCAGGCGAAACTTGCTCTGGTTATCCCGATACGGGATAACTCTTTGAAATAGGAACGAAAAGCAGGACGGGATATTATGTTATGAAGGTGGAATGTAATAATATAAATCTGTTAATGTGTAAATTGATTTGATATATGATGAAATCTAAAATCTAGTTGAAAGGAAGGAGTGGGTATATATGCTTTTTACGCATTTCTGATAATTTGATATAAGCATTAGACATTTACGGGAAATTATAATATGATAATAGGAAAAACGAACAGAGGTCTGGAAAGTACCCTTCATTGGAAACAGTGGATCATGTGGCTTGTGCAAAATATGGGCAATGGATAAAGAGGTGAAGAATGATGTTTAGCAATAAGGATTTAAAGAGGATGATTGTCCCGTTGTTTCTGGAACAGCTTCTGGTAATATTGGTTGGCCTGGCAGATACTTTTGTGATTAGTTTTGCCGGGGAGTCTGCGGTGTCGGGGGTATCTTTGGTCAATTCCTTTAACACGATTTTTATTTTCCTGTTTACGGCGTTGGCTTCGGGTGGAGCTGTTATTGTCAGCCAGTATATTGGCGGGAAAAAGCGGGAAATGGCGGGAGAGTCTGCCCAATGTCATTTAGATAAGGACGATGCAAAGAACAGTGTATGTAGAAATATGTACCCTGTTCTTTTTTTGTATAATTTCATAAAGCACTTGACAGGATAAACCAAATGTGTGGCCGCTCTGACTATCTAAAAAGAAAGATAGTCAGAGCGGCCCTTGTAATCAAGAAAACATCTTGGTTGCAAGGAGGATTACACAATGAAT
>KE159592.1:380934-564736 GCA_000403255.2 Lachnospiraceae bacterium 3-1 | reverse complement strand
TTCAATAGTTGGTGCGGAAAAAGTTTTAAAATAAATATAAAAATAACGGTACAGTCTACCAATTAGATTATTTTCGTTGTATAATAAGTCTGACGTACAAGATCACTCTCTTTCGTATAGTTTTGTATGCAAACTTATTATACATGAGAAAGTGTCTTGTGCGTTATTTTATTTTTCAAAAAGTTGTAAAGTGGTGTATTATAAAATGACCTTATAGAAAAATAAAGAGCTTGAAAAGTGTCAAAAAGCAATTAGCAGTTGCTGTCATTTACCTGATTTCGGTAGATGTCTTATCTGTATTCGGTATATCGCAGACTTTCTATGTATTGTAAGAGTAAGCAGTAAAATGAAAAATCTTGACTGTCTGCGTAAGCAAAAACAGAGCCAAAAACTGTGATTTTATTTCACAAGTTTATCGGCTCTGCGTCTTTGCCTCTGGCTCCCTGATAACAGACATATTCATTTGTGGGACATTTATAAGAGTTTCCTGTTTGCATTTTGGGCAAAATAAAGGGAATTTCTCAAGTACCGTATCTTCACGCAATTTCAATCTCGTCTTGTTTCTGCATACAGGACACAATAGCCACTTTTCCTGCTTCATGCTGACACCTCCTGCTGTTCCTTTTCCATATTCTTAAAGAAGCCCATTGCAGATAATCCTACAATGCAAACTAGGATACCAGTCGGGATTAATATAAAATATACGGCACTGTAAAATTTGTCAAACAAAAAACCGTACACAATTTGTCCTATAGGCTGGACGCACAAGGTAACCGTTGATGTATAATCCATAACTTAAATTCCATTAAGCCCCCAGCAGAGCTGGGGAGAACGGAGTAAGCAGTAGCGTTACCTAAAGTATCAAAAATAAAACCTCCGTGTTATCATAGATTTGGGTCTAGGCAACCTAATCTATGAAAAACAGGAGGCATCCATAATGGATAATCAAATTTTAGCACATACGAAGTATAATTGCACGTACCATATTGTTTTTATTCCAAAATACTGAAGGAAAGTAATGTATGGGAAGATTGGAAAAGAAGTGGGTAAAATTTTATCTGCCAGAGTAATATATAGAAGAACAAGAAGAATGCAGCAGAATAGAAGGATAAGTGCCTCTTTTAAGAGGCTGCCAAGCACCATAGGTTAGAAAAGATACTGCCTATAGGCAGTATCGAAAAAGAGGTTGCTTAGACACCGCCTATAGGCGGTACCGAAAAGTGCCCTGGAGGGGCTTATCCAGACCACCGACTCTGTCGGTGGTCAAGCCGTATGGATGTGATTTTCTGGCATTCAAATATTAAAATTGCAACAGATGTTAATATTCCACTGTAAACTATTTATATGTGTGAAATTTCGGGCAACACCTACATCACGAAAACCCATGACAGCCTAAAGACTTCCAACGGGAAATGGATGTGGCAGCACCGTCAGTGCCGCCGACAAGATGATGAAAGTGCTGGAAGCCGAAAGCACAGCCGGACACAAGCTGCCTTTTACCGCATAAACCGGGCATGACTGCTGATTGCGCTTAAACTGTTTATCCCAAAACAAGCTCATAAAGATGAAATGGCATGGGAATACCTATATCGACATAAGTAATATCCACAGTATCCACATATTTAAAACCGTATGACTGATACATTTTGACAGGTATATCATTCCCTTTCAGACAGTCTAACCGTATTGCCTTCCAACCTCTGCTTCTTGCTGTCTGGATTGCATGTTCGACAAGCTGCCTTGAATATCCACGACCGCCATAATCCGGCAGAACACGAAGTGCGTGCATAATGACTACTTCATTTTTTGCGGCGTTGATTTGCCAGTGAACTGTATTATATGCACTGTCGCAATCATGGTTTAGAATATATGCTGCAACGATTTTATTATCTTCTATGCCAATAAATTGACATCTGCCTTTGATAGATTCCTCTACCATTGCTTGCGAGGGAAAACCACCTTTATCCCCGTTTGGAAGGAAACTTTTTTCACCAAGGACATCACACATTACACTGTAAAAAGACATTAGCTCTGTCAAATTGTCATTTGTAGCCTGTACAATTTTCATTCATTACACCACCTTAGTATACAGATTTTGATGAAAATAGTTTACCACAGAAAAAATAAAATCTCCACCATCAATTTGAACGATAAGCCTTGATATAAAAGTAAAAATATTATCTTCTATAAAGAAGTGGATTCTGGAAGCCTACGCAAAACAGAACGGCTTTTCCAACCTCAAATGGTACACGGAAATGTAAACCGCTTAATTGATACAAAGGGCATGAACAGAATATCGGGAAAACCGCTGAAAATAAGGGGTTCTGGCACACTGGATGTTGTCGGAATCCTTTGTTTGCTTTTGGGACTGCATCAGGACAGCATGGAGGTGGCGGTTGCGAATTGAATGTGACCCCTGTGGTCACGGTTTTGATCCCTCCCTTTGTCTAATGTGACCCCTCTGTTTATTTGGAGAACCGGCTTGACACGCTTGAAAAAAAGCAGTTTTTTGAGTATAATGAAATTGTTGCAGGGGCGGGGATGTAACAATTTCACTGCCATACATTCATGAAGAAAGGCGGTGGATACCGTTGAAAGCAGATACAGTTACAAAGGATTATGTAAAAGATACAGGCGTATTTGCCGACATTTTTAATTACTATATTTACGGTGGGAGGCAGGTGATCCTGCCAGAGCAGCTTACGGAGCGTGATTCCACTAAAATTGCGCTGCCATATGGTGCGGATGGCGCTGTAGTTCCCGTCCAGAAATTCCGTGATGTGCAGAAGCTGTATGCTGCAATGACAGACGGGAAAATGGAATATGTCCTTTACGGCGCGGAGAACCAGGCTGAAATCCATTATGCTATGCCTGTGAAGAACAATCTCTATGATGCGCTGGAATACGCAGGGCAGGTGGAGGAGGCGGCAAAGTCACACCGGAAAGAAATGAAGCGGAAAAAAGAGGAGGGAGAAGCGTCTGCTGAAGAAGGCGGGAAAACGCCAAACGCAGGTGAATTCTTAAGTGGTTTTTGGGCAGAAGACAGACTGATACCATCCATCACAGTGACCATATTTTTTGGCTCGGAAGAGTGGAATGGGCCGTTAAGCCTGTTTGAAATGATGGATGTGTAGATCCGAATGTGTTTGCCTGCATGGACAATTACCATGTGCGGTTAATCGCACCAGCGCAGATGCCGGACGAGGAGATTATGAAATTCCAGTCCAGCCTGCGGGAAGTCATGCTGTTCATCAAGTATTCGAAAGACAAGGAAAATTTAAGCAGGGTATTGGCAGTCAATGAAAAGCGTTTCCGTGAAGTGGAGCGCAGGGCGGCAGATGTGATTGAGGCAATTACAAATTCAGGAATAAAATATGATGATGAAGACGAGGTGGTTAACGTGTGTCAGGCGATTCAGGAAATGAGGAAAGAGGAAAGGCAGATAGGAGAATTAAATAAGGCCAAGGAAGCGGCTGGGAAATTGCACGAAATGGGACTTGATACAGAGAAAATTGCCCAGGCAGTCGGTTATGCTGTGGAAACTGTAAAGGGTTGGCTTGGGCTTGAATCATAATGCATAATAATGTGTTGATGCCCCTGAACAATATTTAACAGCCGCCCAGGCAGCAATCTTGAATTGATGCCATAGGAATTTGGGTACTCGCAGGCAAAAGTAGTGAAGAATGGCTTAAAATCGAGAGTTTTTAGGCTTGGTGGGGTTCATCACGGTGGTTGGTGGATCCCGCTTTTTTGTTTTTTTAATACCGCTGATAGGATGGCGATAGGGGAAAAATTGTACTATCAGGCAAAAGTATACTTTCACGCAAAAGTCCGGGGTTTCCATGATAGTTTGTAAAATTTGTAGTTTAGTATTTACTCACCAGTTTACAACTTTTCTTAAAAAAGTTACACCAGTTCCTTAAGTCGGAAAAAGGCCTGGATATTCCCTGCGAATTCATCCTGTCGCTGCCTGTCATCCGAAAAAAGAGGATTTTCCTGTGCTTACAAAGGACGAAATACAGCGGACAGTTGCACAGGTTGACCGCTCGACGGTTATGGGGAAGCGGGATTATGCGATCATCCTCCTGAGTGCAAGGAATGGCTTGCGTGGCAGTGACATCATCAACCTGAAACTGACGGATGTGGGGGAAGCGCTGAAGGAGCACATATTGAATGGGCGGCCGGATTCGCATTCTGAATTTATTTTTCTGGTAAACGGTAGATAGTGCGTACCTCGACTATGAGGGCAAAGTGTGTGACAATAGACTATATTTCTATCATGAGTATTAAAAGTTAAGCCTTAACTTTTGATACCGTTATACGGAGGTAAGTCTATGAACTCAGCAACAACAGCAGTGGCTGTACAATACCGTTTAAAAGAGTGGGCAGAGCAGATCAGGGAATGCCAGAACCGGCCCGCAGGCATGAGTGTCGTTGATTGGTGTGCAAGCCACGGCATTACGAAAGCGAACTACTATTACAGGCTGCGCCGTGTAAGGCAGGTGTGTCTGGAAAACCTTCCGCCGGAGACTCCGGCGCAGCAGATCGTCCCGGTAACCCCCTGCCTCCTGCATCAGGAAACACAAGACGATGCCGATGCGCGGCTGGGGCTTTCTGTTTCTGTAAACGGCCTTTCCATCCACGTGACGGAATCCACACCCATGCCGCTGCTTGCGGCAGTCCTTAAGGTGGTGCGGAATGCTGAATGACGCCACCTGCTTTAAAGCCGTCTACATTGTCTGCGGCTACACCGATCTGCGCGCCGGGATGGACCGGCTGGCGGCACTTGTGGAAACACAGACCGGGAACCGGCCATATATCCCGGATACACTCTATCTTTTCTGCGGAAGGCGCACAGACCGCATCAAGGGGCTTGTATGGGAAGGGGACGGCTGGCTCCTGTTATGCAAGCGGCTCTCGGAAAGCCGGTTCCAGTGGCCGCGCACCCCGGAGGAGGTGCGTGAATTAACGCCGCAGCAGTTCCGATGGCTGATGGAAGGGCTGACAATCACCCCGAAGAGATTGGTCAGGCCGGTGGAACCGCCGGAATGCATGGGATGACTTTGTGCAAAACGGAGAAATTTTCAGACGGTCTTCCTGCCGGAAAAAATGTCGCGCCTTATCCCTGCCAAACCGCGCTGCGCACCATAAAGGAGTCCAGAATGAACGCAGACATGCTTTTCCCTCCTGAAAAGGGTTCTGGAAACAGCATCATACAAAGGCAGCATCCGCTGGTTCAACCATAGGCATTATGACGGACATCCGGCAACGCCGGGTTCGCAAAAATCCCGTATTCATGGCATCATAAGGCTATCAGGATACCGGGAGAAAACAGCATGGCCTTAAAATATACGGAAGAACAACTGAACAGTCTTGACAGGGAAACGCTTATCAGGCTGTTCCTGTCGCAGCAGGAACAGCTTGAAAATATCGACCATACGCTTCAGCTTGTTTTGGAGCAGACGGCGGATATAAAACGGCATCGGTTTGGCCGGTCAACAGAGAAACATGAAATCGAAGATCAGATTTCCTTTATGGAAGTGGACGGGAAGGTCGTATTCTTTAACGAATCCGAGGCTGTCGTTGCAGAGGAAAACGCGCTGGAAGAGCCGGAAGGCGTTTCCCACACAAAACCGAAGAAAAAGCAGGGGAAACGGGAAGAAGGCCTGGAGGGGCTTCCGGCAGTTGTGGCGGAACATTCCATGACGGATGGGGAGCTGGAAGATAAATTTGGAAAAGACGGCTGGAAACAGCTCCCGGATGAAGTATACCGCAGGTATAGCTTTACCCCGGCAAAGATTGGGGTGGAAGAACACCATGTAAAAGTGTGCGCCGGGAAGGAAACGGAAGAGGTCGTCAAGGCGCCGCATCCGCAGACTTTATTAAGGGGAAGCCTTGTGTCCCCGTCTCTTGAGGCGGCAGTGATGAACGCAAAGTATGTCAATGCCGCCCCTCTTTACCGCCAGGAGCAGGAATTTGAGCGTTATGGTCTGCATATCTCAAGACAGAACATGGCAAACTGGACAATCCAATGCGCAGACAGATGCCTCGCTGTTCTCTATGATTACCTGCATGAAAAACTGTACAGTTATCATGTGCTGCAGGCAGACGAAACACCTGTGCTGGTGAACAAAGACGGCCGCCCTGCCGGATCAAAAAGCTACATGTGGGTATACCGCACCGGACGGATGCACACAGAACGCCAGATTGTCCTGTATGAATACCAGAAGACGCGCAATGCCAGCCATCCCAGAGAGTTTTTGAAAGACTTCAACGGCGTATGCGTCACGGACGGATATCAGGTCTACCACACCATTGAAGGCGAACGGGAAGACCTGCGGGTTGCGGGATGCTGGTCCCATGCCAGGCGGAGGCTTATTTCGCATGGGTTCGTGAAAACCTCCCGAAAGTGCCGCAGAAAAGCAAGACGTGGGAAGGTTTCAATTATTCCCTGAACCAGGAGAAATACCTGAAAGTGTTCCTGGACGATGGCGAAGCGCCGATGGACAATAACGCTGCGGAACAGTCCATCCGCGGATTCTGTGTCGGCAAGAAAAACTGGGTGATGATCGATACCATTGCCGGCGCAAAGTCCAGCGCCATCATCTACAGCATTGCGGAAACCGCGAAAGCAAACAACTTGAAGCCGTATGATTACTTTGAATTTCTGCTTACCGAGATCCCAAAGCATCTGGATGATACAGACCGCAGTTTTCTGGATGACCTGCTCCCCTGGTCACCAAGCCTGCCGGAGAACTGCCAGAAGCCTGGTAAGAATGAAATGAAATAAAGACTGGAGCAAATCTGTTTCTATCATACAGGTTTGCTCCAGTTTTGTATAGGCACTCACTATCTACCGTTTACTTTTTCTGCGTGCTCTCCATCCATACCTGCCATTTAACAGGACAATGGCGCTGTCGCATCTCTGGTCGGGTTATCAGAAGAAAGCCGGAATAGAATGCTATGCTCATGATGGCAAGGGCTTCCATGCATTAAGGCCCACGCTTGGGAAAGAACTCACGCTTGCAGAGATTCCTATTATGGCAACGGCACAGATCCTTGACCACCAGAGCCTGGATTCCTCATAGCAATATATCTCCCTGGACAGCGGCCATTTGAAAGAATGCACCCTGGATTTTATTGGGATTGAAGTATCGGGGGAGGAATATGGCAATAAATCATAATTATACCAGCTGCTTTTCGGAATATATCCAGGGGATGCTGGCGGCGAGAAATGTCCTTGGATATGCGAAGGAGCCCTATACAGGGGCATTGCACAGTTTTGACCAGTATTGCCTGGCTTTTCACCCGGATTGCAAGGAATTTACAGAGCATCTGGCCATGTCATGGGTGCTGGGAGACAATGGCGATACAAAGGGCGTGCAGGGCAGGGCACGCGCCATCTTCCTGCTTGCGCAATACATGAACCTTAGCGGCCGTGAAGCCTATGTCCTTCCTGAAAGGTATTTTGGCAATCCCAAGCCAAAGGAAGTATATATGTTTACAGACGACGAACTGTCCCGGCTGTTTTCTGCCATTGACGCATTGCCTGAGAGTAACAGGTTTCCGTATTCCCAGCATATGCTTCCTGTGATGTTCCGCCTGATCTATACCTGCGGCCTGCACCCACAGGAAAGAAGGGAACTGCACAGGCGGAATATCAATTTCCAGACGGGTGAGATACTCATTACGAATACCAAAAAGAAAAAAGTTTTCTATGAAGATAACCTTTATTTTTTCCCGGGATCTGTGGACGGCCCGTTAGATGGCGCATGGCTGAACCGCCAGTTCCAGAAATGCTGGAGACTGGCAAACCCGGATATCCCAAAAGAGAATCTGCCGCATGTAAGGATTTACAGCCTCCGTCACAGATTCGCTTCCGCAAACCTGAACCGTTGGATGGATGAGCAGAAAGACCTTACAGCCATGCTCCCCCGGATCAGGGCTTTTATGAATGGATATGCAAAAACTGCACATATGGCATACCCGGAAGTGCGGAGAGGATCCACCCGCATATTTTCCGTCATAGCCGTGCCATGTATTTATACCAGCGTGGGATGGATCTGACAATGGTATCCCAGTGGCTCGGCCATGCAAATCTCTCTATGACATTGATCTACGCACATGCGGATACGGAGATGAAGTGCAAAGCTATGGAAGAAGCAACAGGTGACTATTTTCCAAAAGTATCAGCAGAGGAATCACCTTATGATGTTAATGATGATGCTGTCCTGAAACGCCTGTATGGATTGAAATAAAAAATCTTATCCCGAATTTTTAGCAGGGTATCTTGAATAATCAAGGAAGCTATACAGAATTCGGGATAAAGCATTCTTCGGTATCACTCTAAGCAAGTGGCAGATTGCGCTGTGCTGATATTTGCCGTTTCTCCCCGGCTTGCGCGGCGTGGATTGCGCCAATTTTGCGGCGGTATTTTCTCCTGCTGTAAAGCCGGGGATAGGCAAAACGGGCGTAAAAAAACAGGAAACCTTATTCCCGATTTCCTGCTGTGTGTAATTCCCGAAAAAGTAAAGGTAAATGATTTCCCTCTTTTTCTCTGGCAGGACGGACAGGGCTTCGGCAAGCTCCCCGCTGTTCAGCATGATTGTCTGACCGCATATCGTGATGGGGTATTCCTCATAGGGATTTATGAAAAGCCCGTCCAATGCGCTTAAAGAGTGATATTTTTCTTCGGTTAGATACTCAAAAGATATTTCCCTTTGCCGCCGTTTGCTCCTGTCGCGCCATGCGTTCATAGCAGCATAACGAATAACGATTCTGCAAAAGGCGTGAAATGTATATTCGATATGCTCCTTGTATGCTTCTGTGATATTCACGGAAATTCCCTCTTTCTGGATAATATAAGAGGGTGACAGCAAGTGCCACCCTTTTGATTCACCAACAGCAAAGATAGGTGCGACTGGCTTTGCTATTTACTGCTTTGAGGTTTTTCTTCGTTCTTTTTCCGCTTTTTGTTTTTACACCACCATGTACCTGCCACTGAACCGCTGCCGCCTAAAATAAGCATAACCAAAATAATAAGTGTCCACAAATCATACATTCCTGATTTCTCCTTTCATGGGCAGGTCAAATTTAGAATAAAAATCCTGCCAGTAATGATAGTATAATTTATTTTATTCTAAATGTCAACTATTTCATACATATTTAAAGAAAAATGTAGCTTGTCTTTTCTCAGACAAGCTACATTGTGTTTGGCTATTCAAGCCGTTTATATATCAAGATTGCGACAACTTCAACTGTAAGCACAATATCATATAGCCATTGGACATAATTGGCGGTTGTAAGGTAATTTATGTTTATATGCGAAGATAATTTTGCAAAACCATTAACAAGAAGAATAAACACAATCATAGCAATAATACTCGCCTTTCCAATGATTGCTCTCCCTCTTTCATCGCGTGAGGATTTCACAAAAAACAATATAATCAAAGCAATTGTAATCGGTACGCAATATGTGACTCCCACAATAAACAACATTCTATTACTGAAAATCCCATTTATTATCTCTATCATTTTTCTTCCTCCCTAAAATCAAATAAATCTTCGATTTTTACATCAAACACTTTTGCAATACTATACGCCAACATCATGGACGGGTTATATCGGTTTCGTTCAAGCTGCATAATCGTCTGACGGGAAACGCCAACCAAATCAGCAAGCTCCTGTTGCGTCATTCTTTTTGTAGCTCTATACACATGGATTTTGCTTTCAAATTTATACTTATCTTTCCCTACCACTGGCGCATCCCCTTTCTTGATTTTCTCTTCTCTGTGATTACTCAAACATGAGTATAACATATTTCTTGCATTTTGTTAAATAAATTATAAAGATAGATGTATTTGGAGAGATTACGTAGTCATCGGCATTCGTGGAAATGTGTATAACTGGCTGTATCATGGAATTGTGGGTAACTCTGTTTGCAGGACGTGGGAAAGCTGCACTTTAGCTTTTCCATGTGCTGTGAATAGAGTTATCCATGATTCCATAGCCTGTTATGCACATTTCCATAATGCTTGTCTTTGGGTCTTTGGTTTCTTTGGTTCGGAATAATGTGGTGCTGGCGGTCTATCTCTTGTTTTCGGTTGCTTGCTTCTTTACCGTACATGAGCATTTGCGCCTGGATTGTCATTTCCGTATCCCTCAAGCAGATTGATGACGCCCCACACGCCAAGGCCAGCGCTCAGCGACCAGCGCGATTACAAGGACTTTCAGGGTTTCAATAGCGCTTGCAAAAAATTCCATAAATTGCCTCCATAAATTTGTTGTGATTGATTGGATAGGGACAAAAAAGCCCGCCGGTTGAAAAGTCAATCGGCGGGTGCATCAGACGCAGGCGGCGCTTCGAGTTCACAGCTTTCAAAAACGACGTCCGGTCTGACGGTCAATCTCCGGCTCAGATATTTTGCAATATCAAAAGCGTTCTTCTTGCTGGAATCCAGCAGGTATTTATATTGCGGATGTTTGGTAATGTCAAATTTGTCGCTGAAAAACGGCCTTACGCACTGCACCTGCAAGATGCACTTGCCGCCGTCCATCACCGCCAATTCATCGGTTGACATCAGTTCTATGCAACATTGTCAAGTGATGAATTCATTCTTTTTGCTTTTTCATACACGGAATCTTGTAGATGTTCTATAAATGTGCTAAACTGAACGCAATAGCAAACCGGAGTTTAAAGGAGAAAATTATGAATATAGAACAATTTTGGAAAGCCGTTCTTGCTCAAGATGAAAGAGAAATTAGAAAATACTTTCATGCAGAAGCCTATATAAATTGGCATTGCACCAACGAGCATTTTACAGTGGATGAATATATTATTGCGAATTGTGAGTACCCCGGAGAATGGGATGGAATCGTTGAGAGAATAGAAATTGTGAATAATTTAATTATTACAGTTGTTCGTATCTATCCAAAAGATAGAAGTGTTTCTTTTCATGTGACTTCGTTTATTCAAACAAAAAACAATAAAATTACAGCAATGGACGAATACTATGCCGATGACGGGATTGCGCCACAATGGAGATTGGATAAACACATTGGAACATCTATCAAATAAATTCAAATTTGCGAGGAAAAATGTATGATTAGAATAAAGCCATATAGAGCTTCGGATGTAGATACAATATTATCGTGGTGTCAAGACGAAAAATCATTTTATCAATGGACGGCAGGCATACTCGGTAATTATCCGATAACACAAAAGGAATTTTGTTTTGTTGAATCTCTAATGCCGTTTACTGCATTTGATGAAACAGGAATTGTTGGCTTTTTTACGCTAAGGAATCCTGATGAATCATTGGATGAATTACGTTTTGGATTTGTTATTGTAAATCCTCACAGGAGAGGAAAAGGCTATGGAAAAGCTATGCTCCAGTTAGGGTTAAAATTTGTATTTGAGATATATGGAGCAAAAAAAGTATCACTGGGCGTTTTTGAAAATAATCTTCCAGCTTATTACTGTTATAAAGCAGTCGGTTTTAACGATGTAGTTCTTGATACAATAGAAACATACTGGGTTCTAGGTGAAGAGTGGAAGTGCAAAGAAATGATTATGGAAAATAGATAAAATTCCAGCTTGTCAGTAACCCCAAAAAAGGCAGCCGCCCCGTCAAAGAGTTTGCCTGTCCCAGTCCTTCTACTCGTCCCTGAAAACCTCTGCCATCATCTTTGCCCCCAGCTTAAAACCGTCAATGAACGTTTCCGAGAACTCAAACGGGATTACGTCAAGCTGTTCGTCCATGATTTTAATGAACCGCTCATCAAGGGGCGGTTCCAGCTTAGCCAGTAACTTAATAAAGTCTTCGTAATAGTGGTAATGCCCCTGATGGATTTTCCAGTATTCCTCACCTCTGGGGGCATACTGTTCTGCCGGGAAGATTTCACCATTATAAAGCTGTTCCAGTACATTCTTCACTTCCATAACCTCCCTATTTCTAAAAATAGAGGAACTGGTTGAAAAAGCGGTGTTGCGGAACCGAGTGATATCTCTTTTGTTAAAGATAGTGATGAAATTGGTAACGGTAGTATTTGGATTGTAACACAAGAGGAACAGAATCCAAAAGTCATTGAACGAACTGACCATAAGCAAATGAACCATATGATAATGTTATATTGGGATTGATAGGGAAGTTTGAGCGTTGATACTATTACTCCGGCGGTTAAATATCGACGTTTTTACTTGCTTAAATTTCCATCTGCCGCGTTGTCATCAATCGTTGTAGCACTCGCTACAACTTATTCTTCCGCCTTGCAGATGAAAATTTATTCTGCGTAAAATTCGTCGATATTTAACCGCCGGAGTAATATTACCTGTCAGCAGACAAACAAAGCCTTTGAAAATCCGGACAGTTCATGGTTTTTCAATAGAAACGGTTCCCAAAATGAAGGAAAAGAACAAGACAGGATTCAGCTTTTTGACACAGAATACCGGGATTCGGCAGTATCAATCATGGAACAGACAAGAGAAAAGTTTTTGGCGGCTTTTAAGAGTTTTGGCTACAAAAAAGGAATAGCGTTAGACATATTCACAAATGTACTGAAAGAGAATATAAACTTTGCGGCAAAAACAAATAATTTATTGTAGGGCAAAGGTTATTATGAAAATGATTATGGGCATTTATTTAATGTCTGGCAGATGAAAGGCAGTTCCACAAATTATTTTAGAGTTTGGAGGGAAAAGAAAGTATGCCAATTAGTATTTTAAATTATCCGGTGCATTTGCAGGAAGGGCTTAAACTTAATAGAGAGTGCGTGAAGTCTCAGGGAAGCCAAAATGAAGACCGAAAAGTGTTTCATAGGGATTCCTTAGAAGTTTCCCAATTATCGAAAAACAGGGAAATCATAAGGGATAAAATAAAGCATACGGTGATGCAGTCAGTAACATCGTTTCGTGATATGAGGGCTGGAATACTAAAGGAAGTCAGGGAAGAAAAAGGACAGTATGGTTATTCCGATGTAGTGAATGCCTGCAGGCTGAGCTATGCAAGACTATATTCGGAAATCGAACTGCGTCATGGAAATGAACAGTATTATAAGACAGATGGGACGCAGCTGACAAAGGAAGAAGAGACAGAATGGCTGGATATGCAATATGGGCAGGAAGTGGAGTGGCAGAAGTCCTGTGCAAGAATAGCAGCACAAGGGCAGGCATCCCCAGCAGATTGAGAAGTAGAAATGGCTTTGGACAACAGAATGGATGGTGGATGAAAGATAATTGGAGGAAGCTGGGTATAGAGGAATATAGGAGGGATGATGAATCATACAGTTTTGGAATTTGAATGTGTCGGCATGAATAATGGAGGGGAATTTCCAATCGAATATACGGGGCGTGGGCAGGACATATCGCCGGAATTTATTATTAAAAATTTATCGTCAGATGCAAAGACGCTTGCTATTACATTAGAGGATATATCCCACCCGATAAAAAACTTTACGCACTGGCTTATTTGGAATATTCCCGCCGCTGACAGGATAAAGGGGGATATTCCGGCAGGCAGGATTGTGCCAGCGTCAGGGAATGCCTGTCAAGGCATAGGATACGGTATTCATCGGTATGCAGGCCCGAAGCCGCCGAAAGGGAAAAAGCATACTTACCGCTTTACGGTTTATTCCTTAGACTGTGAAATGAACATAAGTGCCAATTCTATGAAAAGAAGTTTTCTGAAGAAGGCAGAAAAACATATCCTTCAAAAAGGAAGTATTGTTGGTGATTTTGAATAAGAAATAAATTTCAACGGCTTTATATCCATAATATTACTCCGGCGGTTAAATATCGACGTTTTTACTTGCCTAAATTTCCATTTGCCGCGTTGTCATCCGTTGACGTAGCCCCGCTACGCCGCCTTCTTCCGCCTTGCAGATGGAAATTTATTCTGCGTAAAATTCGTCGACATTTAACTGCCGGAGTAATATATTTCAGAAAATTATGGTGCCTATAGTCATAAAGAGAGGATTGATGTGTATGGAAAACGGAAGGATAAGGATTGCTGATATTGCTGAGGAATTAGGCTTGAGCACCGCTACTGTATCGAATGTGATTCACGGAAAAACAAAGAAAATATCGGACGAAACCGTCAAGCGTGTACAGGAGCTTTTGGAAAAGCGTCAGTATATTCCGAATATGGCAGGGATACTTTTGGCGCAGAATGATTCTAAAATTGTCGGGGTGGTTATCAATGACCATGAGAAATATGAGGGGCATACGTTGGAAGACCAATTTATTTCTGCATCGGTGAATGCACTGGCAAAGGAGATGGAGAAGGCAGATAAATTCCTTATGCTCAAAGTAACCGGAAAATGGAGTGAAATCCCTAAGTTTGCTTCTATGTGGAACATGGAAGGCATGGTGTTGATTGGTTTCTGTGAACAGGATTATAAGAAACTGAGGGAACAGATGCATATTCCTTTTGTAGTTTACGATGGATGCATGGAAAGTTCTGGAAATCTTGTAAATATTGAGGTCAACCATTTTGACGGTGGAGTACAGGCTGGGCATTATCTGAAAAATAGGGGGCACAGGGATGTGCTTTGCATATCGGATAACAAGATCTGCATGGATTTGGAAAGGTTTAAGGGCTTAAAAAGTGAACTTCCAAGAGCAGAGCTTATGGTTATTCCTATGGAGCAGGAAGCCCGTACTGCTTTTTATGGAGAACATTTGGAGGAAATTAAAAAATATTCAGCAGTTTTTGCAGTATCCGATTATTATGCAATGGATTTTATTCAATTTTTGAAAAGTGTGGGGTTGTCCGTACCGGTGGATATGTCGGTAATTGGGTTTGATAACGTAAGGGAATGTGAAAAATTTGTACCATCACTGACTACGATAAAACAGGATTACAGTGAAAGAGCGACTTTGGCGCTTCAAATGCTAAAACAGTTAAAAGATGGAGTATGCAGGGAGAAAAACATATTGCTTCCTGTAACTCTGATAGAGCGCGGCACAGTGCATGATGTAAAATTGCACAAAAAATGCAACTGAATTTTAGCATGGGTTATGCGTTTAACCTTTGTAATTTGTCACAGTTCATTTTATTATTATTACAACTGCTTTAACATAGATTGGAGGAATAATAAGATGGAAAAGAGAAAACTGGTAATTCCTAATGATATTAAAGCTGCTTTAAAGGAGGTGGGTGTAAAAAAAGGGCAGGCAATTATGGTACATACATCGCTGAGCAGTCTGGGATATGTATGTGGCGGCGCACAGTCGGTTATTGAAGCGTTACTGGAAAGCGTTGGCGAAGAAGGAACTATCATGATGCCAACACAGTCATGGAAAAACTTAGATCCAAAGACAGGGGTTTACTGGCAGGAGCCGGAAGAATGGTGGGATGTTATACGTGACAATATACCTGCTTATGATAAAATGGTTACGCCGACAAATACAATGGGGGCTGTATCGGAAATGTTCCGGCAGTGGCCAGGGACACTTAGAAGCGACCACCCTGCCAGGTCGGTAGCGGCAAGGGGGCATTATGCGGGATATTTGACGGAAAATCATGACTTATCGGATATTTTTGGTGACAGTTCACCTATTGGCAGGTTGTATGAACTTGATGGATATGTATTGTTGATTGGAGTTGGCTATGATAAGAATACTTCCCTGCATTTGGCAGATGTACGGGCTGAGTATCCGGGCAAGCATACAGTTATTGAAAGCAGTGCCATACGGGTTGACGGGCAGAGGGTATGGAAAGGCTATGAAACATTGGCTGTAGATGGAGAGGACTTTTCAGCAATCGGAGAGGCATTTGAGCAGACAGGTCAGGTGCATCATGTATCATTGGGAAACGGTATTCTTTCCATGATGAGCCAAAGAGCATTGGTAGATTTTGCTGTGGAGTGGATAGGAGAAAACCGAAAATGACGGGAGGCAGAAAAGAATTTCAAAAAGAATTGCTCCAGATTTCCATTCCCGTAACATTACAGTGTCTGATGCAGTCTTCTTTTTCTGTGGTAGACCAGATTATGACAAGGTAGCTTGGAAGCGTCAGCATTGCGGGTATCAGGTTAGGAGGAAAGTTTGCGTCCATTTACTCGGTTGTAATTGCTGCCGTAGCATCTGTGGCAGGCATTATGATAGCGCAATATATAGGGAAAAAAGATATTTAACCGCCGGAGTAATACAAAAGAAGTAGGACGAAGCATTTACACAAATTTAATAGTATCTATGATATTAATGGCTATTTTTACTTCATTAAGTATAATTATGCCAGTTCAGATTTTGGGGTTGTACCGCCCACTAAATTTCTAATATGGAATTTTTATAATAACCTGTGCGCCCTTTGTCTTATCAGAATTTTTTAATATGAGCTGTCCGTTATGCTGCTTGATAATGCTGCCCGTAATATATAGTCCCATACCGAAGTGCATATTTGAGGTTCGGCTCTTATTCCCCATGAAGAATTGTTCCTGTGCATGATGTAGGGCTTCCGGCGTGAAGCCGCTTCCCTCATCTATGATAGAGATTTGTAAAAAGTGGTCCGGCTTTTGCACCTCTACATAGACAGTTCCTTTTGGTGGAGAGTAATCTAACGCATTGCCTATCACATTCATAATTGCCCGTTCCAGTAGTAATTTATCCGCTTTGAAAGTTCCTAAATTTGCCCCTGTTTCCATGTGTAAGCAAATTTCTTTTGTAAGGCATAATGAATTTGCCTGCGCTTCAATCTGTTCCATATAATCAGCTATGTCAAATTCTTCCAAATTAAGCTGATACCCGGCTGCTGTCCGGGATATATCAATCAGCGTCCTGATATAAACGCCCATTTGCCCGGAACTTTCTATAATATACCCCGCATATAACCGCTGTTCGTCGTCAAGCTCTGTTTCGCTTATCAAGTCGATATTTCCTTGAATGACAGTTAAAGGCGTTTTTAAATCGTGAGCAAGCGCCGCGATCTGCTCCTTTTGTAATTGTTCCGCGCTCCATTGTTTCTCTAAAGATGATTTTAAGTTATTTTTCATGTCAGAGAAAGAACATAACACATCTTCAAATTCTTTGATTTTTGAGTGTCCCACCTCAAAATCAAGATTTTGTTCTGCCACTTTTTCTGTTGCTTCAAAAAGCGGGGAGAGCTGCGCCCGCATATTTTTTGCAAACTTCGCCGTTAATATCACGCAGACCGCGGTACAGTTTATCCCCATGAGGATATACAGCAGAATTTCCGGTGAGGGAAAATGATGATAGAACCATTCATTTATAAACTGTGAGCCAATGTAATATTGAAGCACCACATATTCATTTTCGCGGGTAACAAACAGATACTGCTTGTTGAGGTTTTCGTTTATCTTTCCAGACAGGGCATACTCCATAGCCCTGTCTAAATCGTCGCCCTCTAAAGACGTTTTCCTCATTTGATAATTTTTATCCAGTATTAGGTACTTGCACCCCATAGGAAGCTGTACATCTGTTAAATCCGGCGTTGCGGCAATAATGGGAACAAGATTTTTTGCGCTGCGTTCTGAATAATCCGCATAAGTAATAAAGCCCATTCTGGTTCCGGCAAGGATAAGACTAAATGGAATAGCTACCGAAACCATTAGCCCAATCAGCAGCATACATAAAAATTTCCAAAAAGACGCTTTCAATGATGTTGGCTTTTTTATTCCCATTTGTACCCTATCCCCCAAACTGTCGCTATCGGCTGAATATCCAATTTGCTTAATTTCGCCCGGATATTTTTGATATGAGTGGAAATAGTTGAATTATCGCTGTCGCCCTCCAAGCCCAAAACTGCTTCATAAATCTGTTCTTTTGAAAATACCTGTCCTTTATTTCTTGCAAGGTATTCACAAATCAGATATTCACTTTTGGTTAGGGGAACAGGTGTATTATCTGCCCGCAGCTCCTTTGCGGACAAATCGATTTTTATCCGTTCAAAGGTAAGGGCAGTATGCCGTTCCCTGTGTTCCCGGCGTAAGTGGGCATTTACCCTTGCCCGTAGCTCCGCAATGCGGAATGGTTTTGTCAGATAGTCATCTGCTCCCAAGCCAAGCCCGAATGTAATGTCATTTTCCATTGTCTTAGCTGTCAAAAAGAGAATAGGACAGTCCACCAATGAACGAATTTTATTGCAATAAGAAAATCCGTCCATATCCGGCATCATAATGTCCAGTATAATTAAATCGTATCTGTTCAGCTTATCAAGCGGAACCTGTGCGGCAGACGTATAGGCAGTAATGAAATGTCCGTCTTTTTGCAGCCCATTTTTCACAAGCTCTAAAATAGGTCGTTCATCATCAACCATAAGGATTGCTGCCATAGTGTCGCCTCCTTTCGTTGCTCTTTTCGTATTATAGCATAATCCGCAAGGGCAGAAAAGCGGTCATTTCTGCTCTGCAATATAGTAGCGGTTATTTATTTTTACCGCAACCGCTTCTGTTTTATCCGTACCGTAAATCTCGTAAACATCTGTGTAAAACCATTGTTCCCGCCCCTGTCTGGCGTTTTTTCCGTTCCAGTCAATTTTGTTCAAATCCTCTTTGGACAAAGGGCGTTTCGTTTCTGTATCGAATGTAACGCTTTCCGCAAGAATATCAATCCAGCTTCCCAATTCACCATTTGATACGGTATCAGAGGTTACTTGGTAAATAAGCCCGTCACAAAGAAGCTGCGTTGCATTTTCGGGATTGATTTCAAACTTGCCACTCATAGACTGCTCTATGTCCTTAAAGTCAAAGACCGTATCTGTGTCTTTGACATTTTCTTTTCTAACAGCTTTGTGATACCCTCCGTTTACATCTACAATCAGATAATCGTCAGCGTTGGGGACTTCGTACACATTCAAGAACGGGATAATATAAGCAGCTTCTGGGGCTTTGTCTGCTAAATCTGCCAACGTCCGAAAGGTAGCGGCTTCCATATTTTCTTGAAGCAATACTTTTCCTGTTTCGTCTACCGCTGCAAGCTGCCGGATATATCCAATCCATTCCCCAAGCCCACCATTAGAAACGGTATCCTCTAAAATTGTATAGTCATTTCCCTTATAGGAAAATTGTGTTACATTCTCTGTATTCAGATAACATTGCTCTTTATCACTGGAATATTCCTTGATTTTTTCCTGTAAAGAGCAGCCCGCAAGAGAAAAGCATACAACAAAAGCAAATAGCAAGACTATAAAAATTTTTCTGTTTTTATTCATAATTTTTCCGTCCTTTCCAGTGAGAAAACCATAATAAGGTCAACAACAAGCCGCCTGTCGTTAATGCTGCTAAGTTCTTCAATCCCAATCGGGTCAAACCCGTTGGTTGGTTCATTTTGATTATGGGAAAAGAATAGCTGATGTTTTTGAAGATTTCATAAAGAACACAAAATTTTCTCAATTATTTCTTTCCTGCCCAGGCAATCTTTAAACGCCTGGCTCGTATACTGGCTTCCGAGGCCGCTGTGTAAGATGATCCCTTTTGTATCCCTGACGTTCAGGCAGGCATTCCCTACCGTTCAATGTAATACGGGGCTTAGACTGTGGTGGAGATGATTATGTTACAAAACCCTTTAAATTGGGAGAGCTATGCTCCCGTATTCGTGCGTTATTGCGCCGTGCGGGGGTATCTGCACAAGATAACACAAATACTTTGAAATGTGGAGATATTTCTATTGACCTGTTAGGAAGCCGTGTATTATTGAATGGAATATTATTAGAATTGACATATGTGGAATACCGTTTGCTTTGTCTGTTAGTGCGAAGTGCGAACCGTATTGTTTCAAGGGATATTATTCTAAATGATTTATGGGATGGGACAGGAAATCTTGTTGATGACAATACTTTATCGGTTTATATCCGGCGGCTTCGTGAAAAAGTAGAAACTGAACCGGATAATGCCGATACGGTAAGGGAGTTTTCAAAAAAATCGGAACCGCCCTAAAGACAAGGGCAGCATATGAAAATAAGCAGATAATTGTAAAAGGAACATCAAATCAAACAATTATTTGTGATATGGGCTGGACAAGTGAAGCGATTGGAAATCTTGTTAAAAATGCTTTAGACCATACAGAACCGGGTGGAATAATTCGCATTACCTGGGAATGTACGCCAACTTCGGGTTCTATTAATTGCTATTGTTCTGTTTACTTCTCTTTTAGCGGTTCGAGAACCAGCAAAGCGATTGCAGAGAATGTCTATTGTTGAAAATATCAGCGCACAATAAATTTTCACTTGTTCTTAAGCGGGCAGCTTTAAAAATTGCCCGCTCTTTTTTATTCTATAGAAAAGACCTTGTCACGCTAAAGCGTGAAAGTATCTCTCCTTCAGAAAAGAATGAGGAGCTGTCCGCCCCTCATTCCTGATAGGTATTCCATAAGTTTAAATCAGATAGGATAGAAAAAGTAAGTTCTGTGGCAAGGGGGCCTGAAGCGAGTTTGTCGCTTTGGATATTTGTGGCAAAGAAGTAGGTGTGATTGTCCCTTTCCACATATCCAATGAACCAGCCGGAGGTATTAAGCCCATCTATTTCTTCCGTGCCTGTCTTTCCGGAAAGAATGCCTTCATCCATAGAATAAAGACGGATGGAATCTTTGACGGCTTTGATGTTTTCCGGTGTAAATCCGAACTGGTTGTAATATAATTTTGTCAGCATTTCGACCTGTTCAACAGGCGATATTTTCAGTGCCGAATTGATCCAGTAAGAGGATATGTCGCCTTCAACAAGCTGGTTGCCATAGCCTATTTCCTTAACATACTCCTTTATGGAGGGCAAACTGGATTGCTGGTCAAGTGCCTGAAAATACCATGTGACGGAATTTTGCATAGCAGACTCTAAAGTTTGGTCAGCGTTCCATAGGTCATACATATAGTTCTGCCCATTCCAAGGAATCAACGATTGTTCAGGGGATATAATTCCGGATTCCAGACTGAATAAAGCACTGTATATTTTAAAGGTGGAAGCAGGGGATATACGTGCGGTGGCATATTCTTTATTATAAATCTGCCATGAATCTTCGGCTGCATCGTATAACACAAAGCTGCCATTATATCCCTCAAAAGCATCGTTTAAGTTAATATATGTAACAGTATGGTTCGTTTCATTAAAGTAGTAGTGGTTATTTTCCGAAGCCTGTGTAGACAGGAACGGGGCAGTTCCTAAAAGCAAAAAAGCAATGATGATATATAAGGCGGCGCTATGCAAAGTTTTCCGGAAAGAAGCTGGATGATAATTTGCAATATTTAAAATCCGTTTTTGCATTTGCTTCATGTTTCCGCTGATTCCGGTTGAAAAAGGAAATGGCGTAAGCGACACTTTTTCTGCAAAGTTAATCAATGTATTTCCGTAATCTTCATAGTCCCCTTCATCCAGCAGTTTTAATACGGAAGTGTCACAGGCGACCTCTCTGTCGTTTTTCATTTCTTTCAGTGAATACCATACAAGTGGATGGAACCAGTATAAGATGCCAATAATATTCATGAAATAATTTGCCAGTGCATCTTTGTGTTTGTAATGCGCAAGCTCGTGCATCAGCATATATTTTATATCGTTTGCATTATAGTCTGAAATCAGATGGATCGGCATATAAATACACGGTTTCAATAATCCGGTAATGATAGGCGATTTCAAAAATGCCGTACTGTAAATAGGAATAGGCTTTTTTATATGCATTTCATCTAAACATTCATAATACAGTGTGCGTACAGCCGGATTCTGCAATGGCAGCGCAGAGTTTTTCATGTTGTTAAAACGGAGCATTGATTTTGTAATCAACAATATCATGATAAAAATACCTATGCACCATAAGATAAACAGTATCAAACCGATTGTGGAAGGCGTTCTTCTGCTTACGGATATACTGAAATCGTTCATCCAATTTGCAGTAGCAGACTGGTTTGTGGGAGCAGTCTCATTGATCATATCTCTAATGGGGGATGAGGATGCATTTTTAAAGCTCCCGAACCATGCGAAAATTTGCAGGAAGCGGATTGGCTGAACCGGAATAAAGGGAACGGCCAATAAGCTAAGCAATAAATACCATAAATTATACTGCATCCGGCTGGTCAGGCTATTTTTTAACAAACGTTTGGCAAGCAGGAGTATTCCGATAATAATGCTGATAAAAATGTTGCATATGAAAAACTGAATCATAAATTCTGCCACAGCGGTTTCCCCCTTTCTTAATTTTTGGAAAGAAGAGAGCGGAGTTCATCAATTTCATCTTCGGACAGCTTGTCATTGTTAATATAGGCGGAGAGCATAGCAGTAATATTGCCGTCATAAAAACGGTTGAGAAAAGTGTTGCTTTCCTGCCCTATATATTCAGCTTCGTCTACCAATGGCGTATAGACAAACATCCGGCTTTGCTTTTCGTATGATAGAACGCCTTTGGTCACTAAGCGTTTTATCAATGTCTGTATTGTTTTAGGACTCCATGTTGTCGTTTTTACTAACCGATCTGTTATTTCATTTGTGCTGATTGGGGCATATTTCCATATAATTTTCATAACTTCAAATTCAGCTTCTGAGATTTGGGGCAAATCTTTCATTCACAGACACCTCCTAAAATATTACTAATGTAATATATTATAATGTAGAAAGAATGAAAAGTCAATAAAGGTGTTGACATATAATCCTACATATATAATAATTAAAATATTATACATGTAGGATTTAAAACTGAGATATTAGAATGGATAAGTAAAGTCCACTAAAAAAACAGTGTTTGGATGGTATTCCGTAAGGATATTGTTTTTTCAAAGACTAAATGATATGATACTATGTAGACAATGTGGTCTTAGGGCTACGCTGTTTTGATTGTATTGATGCCAAAGGTGACTTATGTAGGCAACACCTCAATGGAGATAAGAGTAGATACTTATGTGGAGGACTTTCAGGGAACAAGAAAACCAATCAATCGGGTATATTTGACCTTGGTGGCAGTAGATTCCAATAATGTTTCCAGGAAAGTACCAGCCTTTTTGCTTGTGATATAGGAAATTCCTCCGAATTTCTATATCACAAAAAGCCCTTATCGCACTGCGGCAGGTATGAAATCTGTCGCTAAAGCGACCGTGCTCGGCGCGCAAAATGTGCAAGCCCCTCATAAGTGAGGGGTAGGGGAGCTGAAGTGGGCTTGCCCACTTTGTTCTGAGGTTGAAAAAGCAGAATGGGAGACAGTAAAGAGGAGGAAGGAACTGAGGATTCAGCGCCAGAAAGAAGGATTTTGATCAATGGAAATCCGTTTTATGTGGTGGATTTGTATCATCAGTAAGAGAAATGCAAATCCTGGATTGTGAGAAGTTGTAGGAGGTATAAGAGGATTATGAGTTTTTGGGAGCTTTTCTGCAGTAATACCTTTGGTTTGACAATAAGCGTGCTATTTATGCTCTGGATCTCTATATTACTTTTGGGGCGAAAACCATATCAAATAAGAGAGCGCAAAGTGAAGATAATTGCTTGTACTATATTATTTATCTGTGTCTGGGCATTGATAGGGACAGTTTTTTATAAAGTAGGTATCTTTCGATGGAGGTATAATGCAGGACAAATCTTGTTTACCTATATGGGAATGACAGGAGCAATGTCTTATTTATATTTTCTCTATCGGGAAAATCTGCTGACTTGTTGGATTTCGGCTGTTTTTTTAGAAATGTTGGAATCTTTTGCAGTACATATAGGAGTTCTTTTTTCACCTAATATGACTTTTCATTTGGATATTTTGGGAGAACGGTTAATATATTATTTTTTTCTGTATGTATTAACACCACTCATAGAGATTATTTGGGTGCTGCTTCTATATAAAACTGGAGTTGGGAAAATGTTCCGACTGTGGATTGAACGGAAAGAATCGAAAAAGGTAAGTATTATTTTTATCAGTTTATACCCAATTTTGTCTGAAATACTTTATTATATAGTGCAAATAGGAGAACGAGTTGGTAACGATAATGCAGTCGTTTCTCTGTTATATCTACTGATTGTTTTTATTATTTTCGGTTATGCAGGGCGTCAGGAAATGCAAAAGAAGCAAATTCAGACTCAGCAGATTAGTATGCAGCAGCAAAATGCTTATATTGAGAGTTTAGAAAAACTGCAGAGTGAAATGCGAAGATTCCGTCATGATTATAAAAATATGATGTCTGGCATGTACCTTCAGGCAAAAGAGGGAAATATGGAAGCAGTGCAGAATTTTATCCAGGATATGACAAGTGATTTTGATTATCAGGTAGGGGAACAGATACGCAGATTGACACAGCTTGGAAATATTCATATGCTTGAGGTAAAAGGGCTGCTGTTGGGGAAAATGGAAAAAATGCAGCAGGAGCAGATTTCCTGTGAACTAGAAGTATTGCATCCATTTGATCGGACGCGGCTGAAAACGACTGACTTGTGCAGATGCCTGGGGATACTGATTGACAATGCGATAGATGAAGTACAAGGAAAAAAAGATAAGAAGCCAAAACCGCAGATACATATTATGATTAGCAGCCAGGAAGAATGCACAACATTTCAAGTAAGAAATCCATTGTATTCAAACATTGATTTTTACAAGATTTGGCAGCAAGGTTATTCTACCAGAGGAGCGGACAGAGGAATTGGCCTTGCAAGTTATAAAAGTATTTTACAACATTATGAAAATGTCTTCTCTCTAACAACAATCAGGGATGGCTATTTTATTCAGGAGTTAAAGATACAGGAATAAGAAATGTTAAAAATTGTGGAGGAAAAAATATGCTTCCAATTTATATTTGTGAAGATGATGCGATGATACTCGCTACACAGAGAAAGTTTTTAGAAAAACAAATTATGATGGAAGGTTATGATATGCAGATTGCTCTGTGCAGCAGGCATCCCCAGGAAATTATTGAAGCGGTGGCAGCGGATCCAAAGAGAGGAATTTATTTTCTGGATGTGGAGCTTAAGGATGAGCCGATGGATGGATTTATGCTGGGACAACAGATTCGAAAGTTTGATACCAGAGGTTTTCTAATCTATGTGACTTCCTTTCAAGATCTGGCATTTGAGACATTTCGTTATCACCTGGAAGCGCTGGATTATATAGTAAAGGGCAATTCTGAAAAAATGCTGGCTGGAATGCACAAAAACCTTGCGATCATTACTGAGCGGATGTGTAAGGAGCAAGGAGAGCAAAAGGAATACTTTACAGTAAAGGTGTTGGATATTGTCAAGCATGTTCCAGTGGATGAAATTATGTTCTTTGAGACAAGTGTCCGTACACACAGAATAGAACTTCATGCGAAGAATGACTGTATTGATTTTATTGGCAGCATGCAGGAGCTGCAAGAGCAGTTTAGGGAGCATTTTTTAAGGGTTCACAGGTCATATCTAGTCAATGTAAATAAGATTCAGGAGTTAGACTTAAAGCATCGGGAAATTCTTATGGATAACGGAGAAAAATGTCTGTTTTCTAAAAATATGAAGGGGGAGTTGTTGAGTAGAATTTAGATGACAGCGTTTAACAGGGCATTTCAGGCAATATAGTATATCATTCAGGCAGAACTCAGCATAAAGGTGATAAAACATGATACGATACTTCCATCATAATTACTCTGCGATAGAAAAACAGGGCAATTATAAAGAAAATATTTAGAAAGAGGGTTATGTTATGGAACAAAATGTATTGCTGGATTTATCACATATTTCTAAGCGCTATAAGACGGAATTGGCGCTTAAGGATATCAATATTACGCTTCATAAAGGCGAAATTCTTGGATTTTTAGGGCCGTCGGGCGCTGGAAAAACTACCACGATAAAAATAATCACAGGACAGTTAAGGCAAACATCTGGAGAGGCGAAAATTCTTGATACAGATACGGTTAATATTGACGAATCAATTTATGAAAAAATTGGCGTGGTTTCTGATCAAAGCGGAATTTATGAGAAAATGACAGTATGGCAGAATTTAAGTATGTTTGCAAAAATATGGCGAGTTCCCATTGTAAGAGTGGAGGAAGTCTTACATCAGGTGGAATTGTATGAACATCGTAAAAAGCCGGCAGGTAAACTTTCCAGAGGACAGACGCAAAGACTTGTTTTGGCCAGGGCAGTGCTTCATAAGCCAAGAATTTTATTTCTTGATGAGCCGACAAGCGGATTAGATCCATCGACTGCGGTATCGATTCATAAAATGTTGTTGGGACTGAAAGAAGAAGGTATGTCAATTTTTTTGACTACACATAATATGGAAGAAGCCACAAAACTTTGTGATAGAGTTGCACTTTTGTATCAGGGGAAAATTGTCGAGTGTGGATCGCCCAAAGAACTTTGCCTGAAATATAATCAAAATAAAAAATATCATCTACTTTTGGATAATCAGGAAGAAGTCGTCTTAGAGCAAAGTCCTCAAAATATTGCAAAAATTTCAGAATGGATGCAGAGAGATGAAATACAGTGTATTCATTCTTGTGAGCCAACATTGGAACATGTATTTTTACAAGTAACAGGGGCATCCCTTGGATTAGCCAGTATGTGAGAGGAGTTTTAATATGGATAATATTAATAAATTAACAGCAGTTGCACAGATTAAATGGATTTGTATCAGCCGCAATACAGCGATTATGATCGGGCCGCTTCTAACTGTGGCGATGGTATGGATAGTCAAAATTTTATATAGCATCAATTCGGGAGGTGATTTATCACCCATTCTGGTGTCTTTGATCCTTAGTTTGGGAATTTCCCTTAATTTGTGTATGGATGGATTCTTGATGGTAGGGACTGCCATTGCAGAAGAGAAAGAGAAACATACGTTACGGGTCTTAATGACGTCATCAGTTACTGGAATGCAGTATTTTATTGGAAGTATTTTATTTCCATTTGTGTTGATGAATATAATCAATATTGTGGTATTGGCGATTAGTGGTATTTCTATGAGTCAGGTATCTGTCGTGGCTTTCTTACTGGTCAGTGGGGTAGCCTCTCTGATTAGTTGTGTAATGGGAATGATTGTTGGTCTCTGCGCCAAAAATCAGATGAATGCAAATTTGATTTCTTATCCATTGGTGATCGTGTTTATGATGATTCCAATGTTTGGAAATCTTTCCGAAAAATTGCACCATATCTCAGGGTTTTTGTTTACTGGAGTGTTGACAGAGATGGCAAGTGGATTTGCAGAGGGAATGTCATATACGTTAAAACCTCTGGATATCGCAGTGCTTATCGGAGAATTAATCATTAGCATTCTTGTATTTTTAGTACTTTATCGAAGAAATGGATATGAAAAAGACTGATGCAATTTAGACAGGGTAATTTTAGGTCAGTGATGTAAAAATACCAGGATAATACAGATTAGAACTTTTGCTAAGCATGACACTGGATAAGGACAAAACTCAAAATTATATTCAACTTTACTTGCCGAAAGAAGATTGAAAGGGTATCATGAAATGCTGATGGAATATCTGCCAAGCGAAGATATCGATATGGAACAGGCAATGGAAATGCTGTCAGAGAGCGGACGCCAGATTGAACGTATGGATGCCTTTGTAGAAACAATGCGGAAATTGAGCAGTTTAGAAAATCGGCGGCTGACCCCAGAGAATATTTCTGCCAGACAATTAGAGAAGGATATTCAGGGAGAACTTTCCATTTTGGAAAAAGAGTATGGGAAACAATGTATGTTACAAGTGTCTGAATCAAAGGAAGAATTTTATGGGGATAAGGAAATTATTTTAGAAGTAACGGAAAATCTTCTGTCGAATGCCCTGCGTCATGGGAAACGTCAGATTATTATTATGGTAAAGGCTGGGTATGCAAAATTAAGTATCTGTGTCATGTATGACGGCGATGGTTTTCGGGAAGATGCAGAAAAAATTACGGAAGCGTTCTATGGGCAGAGTGTAAAAGACAGCCTGAAACATGCTGGACTGGGAATGTATATCAGCAGGCTGTATTGTGAAAAACATGGAGGGAAATTAGTTTTAGGAAATGATGAGCAGGGAGGGGCTGTGGTGACAGCAATGTTCCGTCGGATTGCGTAAGCAATCCGGCGCTTTTCTTTTTATTGTCTTTCTGTTGTGATTTTTCTTTTACAATAGAATCACTAAAAAATGAAGGAGGCAAAGTTATGCGGTCAATTTTGAAAAGAGAGGTAAAAAATTATATAAAGAACCCTCTGCTCTGGCTTGGCATCATTATCGGTGTTTTTATGGTATTTCAAAATGTAAGCCCCTATCTGAACATCCATTATCTCAGGGAAGGGGAAACCATTGTGAATGATTATCCGCAAAGCTATCGGGATGGAGATGTTTTTGACGGATATGTGTCGACGGAGAAAGAGCTGCGGCGGGAGATGTGGGAAGAACGGATAAAGGAAGTCTTAGCTTCCGAATTCGAGATGGACAATGAGGAGGCGAGGTCCGTGATTGAGGAAATGAAAGGAATGAATCTTAAGACAGCCTGCGACCATCTGGAAGGGTATGGATTTTACAATGCATATTATGAGTATGAGAATACAGCCTACCATAAAGGAACCCGTGAAGAAATCAATTCTTATATTTCAGAGAAACTGGAAAACAGGGCATTTTCGTACTACTTTTCCAGAAAATTTGCTGATTTTGCAGGGCTGTTTATGGGATTTTTCGCAACCGTTTTATTGTCTGTTTTATTTATGCAGGATACGAGGAGAAACACCTATGAGCTTCTTCATACAAAGCCTGTCAGCGCAGGAAAATATCTGTCAGGAAAAGTGGGAGGCGGTTTTTCAGTCTGCCTGATCATATGTGCAGTCCTAAATCTTATATTCTTTGGTATTTGCCTTGTATCAACGAGAAACAGAGGATTTGAGGTTCATTTGATGGACTTTTTATTGGCAAGCTGTTTCTATATCCTGCCCAATATGCTGATGATTGTAAGCGTTTACAGCTTGATTTCATTGCTGTTTAAAAGCCCGCTGCCAGCAGTGCCGCTTTTGTTTCTTTATATCGTGTATTCCAATATGGGAAGCAGGAATGCGGAAGGCATCTATGGATATTATGGCAGACCGTTAGCGATTATGGTGCGGTTCCCAGGAGGTTTTTTTGACACCGCCCCTCCGCCAATGGCATTGCTGAATCAGAGTTTCCTCATCTTAGCCGCAATCTGCATCATCTTTCTTTCCATGCAGATATGGAAAAGGAGGCGGGTATATTGATGCGTGAAATGAAAATCTCCCTGACCTTCCAAAAGCAGGCTTATGCAGTATTTTTTGTCGTAATCTTAAGCCTTGTCAGAGGGATAACTTATTCTGATGAAATAGGGATTGCGTTAGAAGCCCCAATGGCAATCCTTGCCTTCACATTCTGTGCAGATACCTATACGCAGGAAATTGCCAGCAAGCGGTCGGAAATCTGGCGGCTATGTCCCGTAAAAAAAAGAATGAATTCTATTTACAGACGGATTGTGATACAAGAAATGTTCTTACTGGCTGTCGCAGTCGCCTCATATGGATTGTTTTTTCTATTCCAAAATCCAAACATAAATGGGATGGGGCAAAGTGGTATAGAAAATGAAATATGCCAGTTCTTTGTATATCTTGCAGCTATCGCTGTCACGCTTGGCTTCTGGGGGCTTTTATCAAATCTATTTTCCTGCCTGTTTCGGAATATGTGGGTGGGAATCGGGGGCTGCATGGTGCTGTGGCTGATTACAAATTCGAGCATCGGTGACAGAACCTTTAAAGCATGGAACTTGTTTTCCTATTCTTTCAGAAAATTAGAGAACATCAGTGATTTTAGCTGGATATATGGGAAAGTTGTTTGTATTAGTATTGGAATTATGGCAGTGGCAGTATTGCCTAAAATCATTAAGAAAAGAGGTTAAGACTATGGGAATTAAGATAGAGGATTTAACAGTAACATTCCGAAATGATGTAACAGCAATCAATCATGCGGATTTGGAAATCCCAAAGGGAATCTTTGGGCTGCTGGGGGAAAACGGGGCAGGAAAAACAACGCTTATGCGGGTGCTAACAACTGTGTTATCACCAACCAGTGGTACAGTAACCTTAGATGGAATGCTTTACAGCGAGGGGAATTTTGAAAAAATACAGAGAAAGATAGGATATCTGCCGCAGGAGATAGACCTGTATCCAAACCTGTCAGTACAAGAATGTCTGGAATATATGGGGGACTTATCCGGCATACCCAGACAAACATATAAAGAACGCATCAAATATTATCTTGAAAAGACAAGCCTGTCAGGGCATCGCAGAAAGAAGATGAAACAGTTGTCGGGCGGCATGAAACGGAGAGTCGGGCTTATTCAGGCGCTTTTAAATGAGCCGGAATTTCTAATTGTTGATGAACCAACAACTGGATTAGACCCTGAAGAACGTATCCGTATCCGAAATCTGTTGGTTGATTTTTCAGAAGGGCGTACCGTTTTGTTTTCCACCCATGTAGTGGAAGACTTGGCAGCTACCTGCAATCAGCTTGCAGTTATGAAAAATGGGAAATTCCTTTATTCAGGAAACATGAAAGAATTATTGGAACAGGCAAGAGGGCATATTTGGATTTATAAAACAAAAGATGAAGGGACTGCAAGGGAACTGGAAAAAAAATATCATGTTTCATCGAAACAGTATGTAGGGGACGAATTACAAATGAAAGTAATCAGTGAAACGCCACCAAAAATGGAATGCAGTTCTTGTGAAGCAACGCTGGAGGATGCTTACATTTATCTTACGAACAAATAACTATAATTGCAATAAATCTAAACAGGGTCAATGAATTTGTCTGTAGAGTTGTCACTACTCATTTACACTGTTTTTATAGTTAGAAATATAAGGGGTGTTTATGTTATGTTTTTCCCTTAAAATCACTATTTGAACAGTTGGGCGGCGCATACCACAAAAAAAACGGTATCGCATCCCAGATTTAAGATTATCCACCGAAGAAGAACAGCCCATAGGCATATGGGGACAGCGGCACTTCGACTATCTAAAGCAGTACCGCAAGGTTAGGTACACTAATCCTCTTACAAGCGGCAGGTCATATTAATCAAACCCTGTCGCCTATTTTATGGTGTTGTAAGAGGATATTTATTTGTGCAACTTGTATTCTTCTGATAAACGAAATATAATGTGTAATGATGAAGGTGTAAAATGGATTATATGACTATAAAGGAAACCGCTGCAAAATGGGAGGTTTCAGATAAGCGTGTATTGCAATATTGTAATATGGGACGTATTATCGGCGCTGAAAGATGGGGAATACTTGGCTTATCCCGAAAGGCTCTGAAAAACCAGATGATAGAAGATACAAGGACAATGTGGGTGAAACTACAAAACAAAAGGAGGGCGCGGTTCAGTGAATAGGTATAAAATTATGCTTGTTGATGATGAGCCAGATATATTAGATTTACTTGAAAAAGCTCTAAACATAGAAGGTTTTTACAATATTACTAAAATTGATAATGGTATATCCGCTGTAATTACGTGTAAGGAAATTCACCTAGACATTATTATCTTAGATGTTATGCTGCCCGACATAGACGGATATGAAGTGTGCAAAAAAATTCGAGAATTTTCCCATTGTCCGATTTTATTTCTTTCTTCAAAAAATGATGAACTGATGATAGATACTGACGGCTGTAGGGTAATGAAGAATAATAAGGAAATCGGATTAACCGCACGGGAATTTGAAATTTTACGGTATTTGGCGGAGAATTTAGGACGGGTAATCAGTCGTGAATGTTTACAGGTTTACAGATAATTTTTCAATATGGATGGAGAACGATAACGGCAATGTCAAAATAGAAGAAATAGGGCTTGAGAGGTTAGATGAATACGGGTTGTGGCTTCAGGTCATTGATGAAACAGGGCAGGAGGTTTTTTGCCATAATAAGCCTGAGAGTTATCCAGTGAGATATTCCGCATCTGAACTGATTTTGCTCCGCTCAAGTGCTTATCAGCAGGGGAATACCGTTTTTGTAAACAGCTATGAAGATTCAGGGGAAACATGGAGTTATTTAATCGGATTTCCTTATGCGATAGGGAAATATATGCTTTACTATAATGGTGAGAATGTGGGACGGCTTTCGCCATTGTTCCGTATGGGAATATTTTTTGGTTTGTGTGCTATTATTCTTTTTGTGATTTTTTATGGATTTTGGCTTACCAGACATCTTGGTAAAATAGCAAAAGGTATCCATAATGTTTCGATGCGTTCTTATACTATGCTGCCGGAAAGAGGCGTTTTTGGAGAAATCTATGGGGCACTTAATAAGATGGATGCAGAAATCTGTCACAGTGATAAGGTTCAGCAAGATACAGAACGCATACGCAGAGAGTGGATTGCAAATATTACGCACGATTTGAAAACACCACTCTCACCAATTAAAGGCTATGCGGAATTGCTTATGGACAGTCTTACCCTTGACATTGATTTATTTGGCCGTGCCGTGAATAACCAGACAGGAACAGGACGTCGCCTATACGCAGCGGCAGTTTATCCTTGACGTGCAAAAGGCCACTGGCTCCCATGCAGACGGCATTGCCGGGGACCAAACCATTTGCAACACGGTAACAGTGTCAAAAAGCAGCCACAAATACCATGCAGCGGTCACGCCTTTGGAAAGGAGGCTAAAAGTCCTGGGGTATTATACAGGGGAAATCGAAGCTGACAAGGGGGAGCCGCCCTGTTTTGGAAAAGGCATGGAAGCAGCGGTTAAACTTTACCAGAAGAATATCCTGGGGTATAAAAATCCAGATGGCGTAGTTACTGCTAAAAATAAAACATGGAAATCCCTGTTGGGGATGATTTAAAAGCTGATATGGAGCTTAAAGCTGTTATCAAAAAGGGATTTAAAGGTTCGAGGCTTTTGGTACGTAAGGATGAATTTGTAATACACTATCACACCGCCTTTCAGTGTTTGACAACCACACCAAAAAGAGATACAATAAGTGTGCATACTTCTTTTGGCGTGTGTGACTGTAGAGCGTTTGCAAACTTTGGTAGGGGAGCAACGCTCTACTTTTCTAGTTATTTATCGGCTTTGAATTTTTAACTCGTTTTTGAGTGCCGCCGTCAATATCGCTGAAAAATTTACCCCTGCTTTTTCGGCTTCAAAATTCAGCCATGACGGTATTGTACAGTTTTTCTTGACCGCCCTCATATCGTTCTTTCTGCGATACTCTCCGAAATCCACATCAACAAGCGTCACAATATCCGCCGCCGAACCAACCTTTACCGCTGATACTGCTGTTGGCTCTGGTAAAGACTCCCCATCATCTTCCATATCAATTCCAACAACCCCTATTGCGTCCCTTGCCATTTCGATTGCATCGGCGATATCTGTACCTTGTGTATTAATTTCAAAATCCGGCACATATGCCACAATAAATTTTTCTCCCTGGGACAGAATAACTGGATATGCTTTTTTCATTCTGCTGACCTCCTTAACATGTCCTTTACATAGACATCATGATTTCCACCGTGCCTCTTGAACTTCCAACCATTGCTTTCTAATAGCTTAATCAGGTCTTTTGTTTTCATACCGTTCCCTCCCTACAATTATAATTATACGCCTATTATGCGTATATGCAAATGCCTTTTTACAGAAAAAAAGAGCATTTCTGCCCTTTTATTTTCCATTCCTAACCCTCCGCTCTGTATTCCCCTCATTATAGCAATTTTAGGGAGGGGTTGCAATCAGTCTTTGCAATCTCTGTCAGTAAAAGTGATACATTCCGGGTCAACCTTATGTATTGAGCCGTCCTCACATTCCACCACGCCATAAAGAGTAGATACATTCCCGGCGGTCGTTCCGACAAGATATCCATTTGTTACATAAGATTCAGTTCCCCATATATGAAAATATCCTTTGTGGGTTTCTGCTTCTTTTATAACTCTTAAAAGGCAAGTTTGAAATATGTAAAGGAAAAGTTAAAACGTGTCCCATTAGACCCAAAAAAGAAGAGGATGCGGTAATTTTATCTGCAAAGTATGTCAGAGGGTGGATAAATTACTACAAACTTGCAGACATGAAAGGACTGATGATGGAGACAGACGAATGGCTCCGGCGCAGGATACGGGCAATCTATTGGAAACAATGGAAAAAGGTAAAACGAGGTGCCGCAACCTAAGAGCGTTAAAGCTAGAAGAATGGCAGGCGCATCGGATAGCCAACAGCCGGAAAGGTTACTGGAGGACAGTGCAGACGCTAAGCGTCGCCTTCACCAATAAAATAATCGCCAGTATTATGCCGTGCAAAGGGAATAAAAGGAAATCTTCTCTCCTGTTTGGCAAATCCGCAGATTGTCCGTGGAGAGTTGGTGATACTAGGAAAAAGCTTTTACAACAGTGGGAAATTTGCTGGAATGTATGAATGACTATTGTGAAAACCAGCATTTTAATACCATTGTCGTGACAAACGTTTACGCATGATTTCCAGTTTGCCAGCACCACTTTGCGATCTTCTCAATCAATGCGGCGTCAATTTTGCCATAAGGGATACGGATGGTTCCCTTTTCCGTTTTGTAACCCTGAAGTTCTTCCGCAAAATGTTTCACGGCTTCAGGTCCTGGATACAGTCCAATGTGTTTCTTTGAAGCGGCAAAATGAAGAATATTATGCTTTTTCCAATAAGTTGGCATACTCCATGAGATACGTTCTTCCGCTTCCGGCAATGCCCTGTGCAGGATTTGGCGAATCTGCTGCAGATCTTCCTGTTTATCCTTATCTTGTCCCAGGATATATTCATCGATGGTTTTTGGCTTTTCACCGCAGAAATGGCTCTGCCCATTTTTCTTAAATTCCCTTCCACATTTTGGACATTTCCACATGGATGTCTTTCCACTGTTTTTTTCCTGTAAAACAGCTTCAACAACATCACCAAAATTTTTACCCTTTGCTAGTTCATCCACTAACTTATCAAGATATCTGATTTCCTGCATCAAAGGATCCTCAATGTTTTCAACACGCACGCCACATATAGTCCCTCTGATGAGTTTGCGGTCAGGGTTTAGTCCGGGAGCCTGTCTGAAAAAATCGCCATAAGTTAGATCACTGTGCAGAAAACTCTGAATGTCATCACTGCTATATCCAGTCAGCCAGCAGGCAACTTCATTCACTTCATTTTTGGTGCGGCCTTTTCTTTCTGCTTTTGCTAACAGCATGGGGTAAACTTTTGCAAAATACATTCCAAATATTTTTTCATTTTCCATAAGACAATCCTCCTTGCAGATATGGGAAATGACTTAGAATTTGGCATTCTTAGTCCGGCTGTTGCCCGTTGTGGGCAAGCCATTTACATTCCGTTATTTCCATGTTGGTAAACGTAGCCCGAAAAGATGATTCTTCGGGACTGCATGCATAAATTCCAAACTGGATCGTTCCGTTACCATTCCACATATGACATACACGCATCTGCTTGAAAATAGCGCCATCTTCAGAACACTCAATACAATAGTCATCTTCCCTGCGGCTGAATCTATACCACATCGATGTTACAGAAGCGCTTATTTCTGTTGTTGACCAATCCGAATAGCCATTGTTTGTAACAACACTTCCAAGGTGCTGAAATTTTTCGTTTTCGTATTCTATGGAACCTTTTAGCCAATTCTCACTGTCGAGGTACATCACAATGCCGCATTGGTCGAATCTATGCTTACTTTCAAATTCTGTTTTTACTGTAAAGGAAAAGAATTTTTCATCTGTTTCCATCTGCAAAACAGGTGCATTGTCGTTTCTGAAATGATAGTATGTTCTCTGCCATAAATCTGTGTGAGGGTTTGTTATGATCTCAATTTTATCATCGGATATCGTGTAATTTGCGGGTTTTCTTATCCATTTTAATTTGTTTACATCAAAATTCATAGGACTGCCTCCATAAACTGTAGTATTAATAATAATTTCATTTTACCACAGTTCGGAAAGAAAATCTAACTTATTTTTAATACCATTTGTAGGTGTTTTTGGGTTTGATGAATGAAAAAGTTATAATGGATATTGTTTATAGAATATAGTAAAATAAATTAAAATGAAGTTTGGAAGTTGATTTTATGCTGGTTAGTTATAGATAAGAAATGATAGGAGAATCCGTCGGCTATTTTAATTTTACAGTGCTTGGCAAGGACTTTGGGTGCAGCAATCTGGAGAGAAAAACTGGCAGAGGGAAAGGAGAGTTTTATGTTATCAATTTGTGGGGCTGAATGTTGTGGCGAATGTAATAGGAGAGATGCTTGCAGTGGCTGCGTGAAAACAAAGGGGCATCCCTTTGGAGGAACGTGCATTGCAGCAGAGTGTATCAAACAAGGTAATTTAGAAGTGTTCAAAGAGATGAAAGAAACATTGATTAAGGAATTTTAGGGATTACGGACACGACAGCCCTTTGGATTGCCATTTTCGTTTTTTTGGGAGGCGGCATACGGTTCCTTTTCTCTTTCTGGTATTGGCATAGGAAATTGGATGCCCGCATCCAAACAATGACAGGATATTTGGAAAGAATAAATACAGGCGTTCAAGGATTGGTTTTAGAATCTTCGGATGATGAATTTTCAAAATTGCAAGATGAAATATATAAAACGATAACGGAACTTTACCAGACATGGGAAGAAGCCCTAACAGCACGGAATAATTTTGCTGAAAATCTTTCTAATATTGCCCATCAGCTTAAAACGCCGATTACGTCTATTTTCTTAACTGTTCAGACGGCGAAAGAATATTTGGGGGATACTTGTGCCGCAGAAACGCCACAAGGGCATACCTCTATGACATGTAAAATGCACGCCAATATCAAGGAAATAGAACGTCAGATAAACAGGCTCATGCATTTAAAAGAAGCGTTATTACTATTGTCTCGCATTGATGCAGGAACGCTTGCATTTGACAGGAGACCGACAGATGTTTTTACAATCCTTTCTCTGGCATCGGACAATTTATATGAATTATTCATGCAGAACTTATCAAAAAAGCATCTGAGCTATTCAGACAAGCATTTTGTTATGTATTAGAATTTTATGACATATATTTTGCATAAAGTTGAGGGACAGATAACGCCACTCATTACGAAGTATACACAAAATAGATTACAAACAAGTGAAATTGCTATAAAAACTGTGGGTGCAACCAACAGTTGACACATTGAATGGTGATGATTGGTGGTAAGCAACTTGAAAAAAAGATAAAATCGATGTATAACAATCACACAAGGAGGATATGATAATGATTTTTGCAGACAAACTAATGCAACTTCGCAAAAAAGCAGGTTGGTCACAAGAAGAATTAGCAGAACAGATGGACGTTACAAGACAATCTGTTTCAAAATGGGAAGGAGCACAATCTGTTCCAGACCTTGAAAAAATAATTCGCCTTTCAGATTTATTTGGCGTAACCACAGATTATTTGTTGAAAGATGAAATCGAAGAGGTGGAACATATGATTCCCTCTAATGATGTGTCTACGCTAAGACGTGTATCTATGGAAGAAGCAAATGCCTTTCTCTCTGTAAAAGCCGCCACATCAAAATCCATTGCATTGGCAACTTTTTTGTGTATTTTATCACCGATCTGTCTATTAATATTAGGAGCCATGAGCGATATCTCAGGATATGGCTTAGCGGACAATGTTGCTGGAGGAATTGGCATAATTATTTTACTTATTTTTGTCACAATAGCGGTTGCTATATTTATTTCAAGTGGGAGGAAAACAGAGGCATATGAATATTTGGAAAAAGAAGTATTTGAGACAGAATATGGTGTTCGTGGAATGGTTATGGAGCGGAAAGCACAATATAACGCAACATACACACGAAATAATATAATTGGAACCAGTCTTTGCATTATGGCATTAATTCCTCTTTTTGGAGGAGCAATTTTTAATGATGAAGATGAATTATTGTTAATTATTATGCTTTCAGCTTCTTTTGCGATTGTAGGTATCGGCGTAGTTTTCTTTGTCACCAGTGGTATCGTATGGTCCAGCTATGAAAAACTTTTACAAGAGGGTGAATATTCAAAAGAGAAAAAGAAAAACCAGCCGATTACAACCACTGTCTCGGTTGCATATTGGTTAATTACTACTGCATTATACTTGGGTTATAGCTTTTCTACAAATAATTGGGGATATAGTTGGGTGATTTGGGTAGTTGCAGGTGTCGTGTTCCCTGCCATTGCTATGATTACCAATTTACTATGTAAAAGAAAATGATGATAGTGAAGTATATGAGTCAACAGCCGGATAGAGGTGGTAAATGGAGTTCGGAAGCGATATAATCCAATTTGTAAATGAAAAGTTTTTGGAGGAGAAGTTCTGAATTACAGAATGAAGTTAAGCTGGTTTATGAAATTATGAAAAAAAGCTGAAAGTTAATTAAAGTATTACTCCGGCGGTTAAAATTCATCGAAATTTAACCGCCGGAGTAATATAAATGTGTAAGCCAATATCTTGACAAGCATACCGATAGTATGTTAAGATACATACTGTTGGTATGAAAAGGGGGAAAGAAAGGAATCGTGGCAAGGAATAAGCATCCAGAAGAAACCGTTAATTTAATTTGAAAACACAGTTCTGTCCTGTAAAATGGGCAGATATATTTTACTATAATACATACCAACGTGCGGTATTTAAAAATATCATGAACGTCAATTGTATGGAAGAAGCATACAGATTAACACAATGGAGGTTGAAAGAATGAATCAAAAACTATTTTCAAAGGATTTTACTTTAGTTGTCATTGGTCAGATTATCTCTTTGTTTGGCAATGCAACAATCAGGTTTGCATTACCGCTATATTTATTAAATTTGACAGGATCATCTGCACTTTACGGAACTGTTACAGCGTGTGCTTTTATTCCTGCTATTTTGCTGTCGCCCATTGGCGGTATTGTTGCAGACAGGGTAAATAAAAGAAATATTATGGTAATATTGGATTTTTTTACTGCGTCAGTGATCTTAGCCTTTTCCCTGTTGATGAATGAAGTAAATCTTATTCTTCTTGTGACAGTTACCTTGATGCTGCTATATGGGATTGCGGGAGCATATCAGCCATCTGTACAGGCAAGTATTCCTGCACTGATTCATCAGGATAATTTTATGGCGGCAAATTCTATTATCAATACAATTAGTTCATTTGCGTCCTTGATAGGTCCTGTGCTTGGAGGCGTCTTATACAGTGCATATGGGTTAAAGTCTATCTTGCTGGTTTGTATGGTATGCTTTATCATATCAGCGGTTATGGAAATTTTCATTCAAATACCCTTCCAGAAACAAGAGTTAAGTGGTGGGATGTGGAAGACAGCCAGGACTGATTTTGCAGAAAGTATCCGCTTTATCCGAAAGGAGAAGCCTGTGATTGGAAAGGCCGTTCTTGTAGTCTGTGGAATTAATCTGTTCCTTTCTGCAATGATTATTGTTGCACTTCCATATTTGATAACAGAGGTATTGAATTTAGAACCATCACATGCAAACAGATTGTATGGCTTTGCAGAGGGAGCATTGGCGGCAGGTGGATTGGCAGGAGGTATCGGGGCAGGTATTTTTGCAAACAAGCTGGTGATTCATAAATCGGGCAATCTTGTAATTGCTTGTGCAGTATGTGTGTTTCCGATTAGCGCTTCATTGATACTGTTTTCGTCTGCAATCATAAATTATATCGTTATAACGGTATGCTGCTTTGCCATTATGGTCTTTTCAACACTTTTTGCCGTACAGATGATGTCCTTTATCCAAACGGAAACTCCGCAAAATTTAATTGGAAAGGTGATTGCAGTTGTTCTTACCTTTTCTATGTGCGCACAGCCACTGGGCAACGCATTCTATGGCATCCTGTTTGAAATTTGCAAAGGGTGTGAATATGCTGTTGTTTTATTTTCAGGTGTTGTATCTATTCTAATTGCCATTAATGCAAAAAATATTTTTCAAAGGTTTTCGTAAGGAAATTTAGAAAACGGCAAGCCATCTTACGGTATGCCGTTTTCTTCCATATCAAGTTTCTTTTCTTTTCGTAATTTTCTAAATTCTTCTTGGTAATCTTCGCTGATGTTCCCATATACCATATGGCTTAGGGTTTGTGAAACTGAAAAATTTGGTAGCAATTCGTTCTGGTAAGGGGCATTACCTTGCAGCCATGTTGCAGTTGACAGCACGATAATATATACCATAGCAGCGATATCGCAATTCCTGACTGTTTTTTTTAATACTCCGTCTTCTCTTAATGTTGTGAATATTTGCATATAGTAATCATATAAATTTTTTTGAAATTCTTTATTCCGATTTGCCAAAGTCTCTGAACCCATAGTCAACTCATAAATATTTTTATAGTAAAATGGATGTTCTTTTTCATTTTCTTCTGCTGTTAAAAAAGAATTTAATAAATGTGATAATAATTCTGCCCGATGTTTATCATATGGAACATCTAAGATAAATTTTGTTTGCAGCGTATCAAGAAGATTTAAAACCAAATCTTCTTTTTTCGGAAAATGATAAGTCAAATTACCAATCGTTGTTCCTGCTTCTTTCGCAATTTCTCTTAAAGACACATTTGCGTACCCTTTATCATTGAATAAACGAACAGCAGTCATAAGAATTTGTTCTTTTCTTTGCATCTAGTAAAAACTCCTTATTTGCTTTCATTCATAGATATTACTCCGGCGGTTAAATATCACAACATTTTGCTTGCCCAAATCTCCATCTGCCGCGTTGTCATCAATCGCTGTAGCTTGCTACAGCTCAATCTTCCGCCTTGCATATGAAGATTTGTTCTGTGCAATCTACTGCGATATTTAACCGCCGGAGTAATATTTATCTAATTATAGCACAAAACAGTAAAAAACTCACCAAAACAAGGCTATTTGTGAAATCTACTAAAAATAGAAAAATTTTTTGTATATTTTCACGATTGACTTTCAATACAGTACAATGCACTATTATATAAAATAAAAACAGTATATTGTACTACCAAGGAGGATTATTATGGAAAAAAGGACAATTTTCATAACGTTTTGTGCCTGAGCAAAGCGAAAGGAATGGATATAATTATGAAAAAATGTCTGCTGCCTCTAAACTGATGATGAAAATGTTTTTAAAAGCCCTCAAAGCCAAAAAAGATAAAACAGAAGAGGAGAAGGTGATGGTAAAAATGATCTCTTCTTCTTATGACATTTCAGACAAAAAGTATATTGAACCGATTTTGCAATGCTTGAAAAAATAGTATGGCGTGGGTATCAGACGCTTTTGTTCAAAATAATGGATGCTTTTATGTTTCTGCTTTATCCGTAGCTGCATTGGTACAAAATCCAGAGGAAATTGCTTCTGTGGGGCAGACAGATTTACATTTTCCACAGTGAATACACTCTGGGCTGCTTAAGTTCTTTGTGATTTCTACAGCCATGGGACAGGAGCGTTCACATTTCTTACAGTTGATGCACTTATGTTTATCCAGGTGCATTTGAAAAAAACTAAATCTGTGAAACAGAGAGTAGAATGCGCCTAATGGACACAGATATCGGCAAAATGGACGTGAGAGGAACATAGATGTTATCACAACGATTGCCAAAACAAGGATTTTCCAGCCTGCCAGTATTCCTGCCAATTTTCGTAGAGCTGGGTCTGCAATCATCAGAGGAATGCCTCCGCCAAGGGTTCCGGCAGGGCAGATGTATTTGCAAAAATAGGGATCTGTCACGCCGGTTTCTGTAATGGCAAAAGCAGGGAGCAGAATTACCATGACCAGCAGAATTCCGTATTTTAGATACCGGGCTGGTTGGTCAATTTTCTTTGGTACGGTAAGTTTGGGAACAGGAATTTTGTAGAGTAGATCTTGGATCAGTCCAAACGGACATAACAGACCACACACTACCCGGCCAAGGGTAACGCCAAACAACATGAGAAGGCCCAGTACGTAAAAGGGAAAATGATGCTTGATGCCGCCTAGGGATGCCTGGAGAGAGCCAATTGGACAGGCGCCCAACGCTCCTGGACAGGAATAACAGTTGAGTACAGGGACACAAACTGCTTTTGTATTGCCTGTGAAAATCTTTCCTTTTTGAAATCCAATTATGTAGCCATTGAGCAGAACAGCAGAAGTTACCTGTACCATCCGTTGAAAAGATAGGGGGTTTTTGTGAAATTTTTTTGTTACCCGATTCCGATGCATTCTAGACATATTTTCACCGCCTTATGTATCACTTCTAAATGTTCCTGTTTCAGTAGTCCTATTGTGATAAATGCCACAGCTACGGTCAATAGGCTGATTCTTGCAATTGTAATAGATTTATTCTTCAAGGCTGATTTCCGCCTTTCCACTGTTTTTCAAAGCAGTATTGACTGCTGAAAGGAATGTTCCAGACAAATCTTTTTGTCCGCCAATGATGGCATTTCCCACAAAGTTGCCCTGGCTATCCACCAGAACAGTAGTAGGTGTGTATTGGATATTATAGATGACATTTTCGAAATCTCCGCTGCCAGAGAGTAACGTAATACCTTCATAGCCTGCTTCTTCTAAGAGGCTTTGTGCGATTTCTTCATTCCCTGTTCCATCCAGACAGACGGTTATCACTTGTACCGTATCTGGCAGGGATTTGGCAAAGTCGGCAAGAACAGGCATTTCTACAATACAGGGACCGCAGGTTAAGGCCCAAAAGTTGATAATTGTGATATCCTTTGCAGCAAGATCCTCCTCTGTGAAAGCGCTGCCATCCAAAGTAGTAGCAGAGAAAGATTGCAGACTGCCTAGTTCACTGGCTGTTCCTGTGGTGGATGCTTCATCCGTTTCCTTTTCGTCAGTGGGAGCGGATGGCTCATTTGCATGATTGTTCTTGGAGCAGCCTGAAGCCAGCAGACTGAACATTAGTATCATACTGAAAAGTGATACAAAAAATTTCCAATTTTTCATTATGCTTTACCTCTTTCTTATTTTAGTAGTTTTTTCATTTACTAAATATATTGTAACCGAATACAGAGGAAATTCCTATATGAAAATAATACAGAAATTGCAAATTTTTTGTGTATGGAAAGATAAATTGTTCGTTGTGGGAAAAGGAAGGGGTTGGTTATTTTGTAATAGCCCCTTCCTTATTAGAATGTTTCAGCTTAGACGCCTCAGGTAGCATTTTTCCAGACCGTTGATCAAGCTGTATAAGCCCCAGGCCAGAATACATAAAATTACAATGGACATAATTACCCAGTCCAGTTTAAATAGTCTATTCTACATACTTCTATTCAATAAAGACATACCAGTGGGGATATATGAAGGGGTTTTGTTAAAAATAGACTAAATTTTTATGTGAGATACAGAGCTGGCAAGTCTGTTGGATCTTGAAAAATCATAGCGTCTGGAGGATGGAATGTGAATATTAAAAAGCAAACAAAAAGAATACATACCATAATACAGAGTAAAGGTGTGTATGATGCTAGCTTACAGGATAATGTATAGCTGTAAGAAATCCAAAAAGCGATAAAAACGCTTAGAATGAATGTACTGATGTCCAAAATAAAAATATTCTTTCTAAGAAAAAATGTATAAGAATAGTAAAGAAGCGGGATGAAAAATGTACCCACTAAAATTCCAAAACAAAAAGAAGGAGTAATACATAAATATTTTTGATGGAATTTTAAAATCATTATAAATGAGTATAATAACATTGGGAAAAATAATAATTTCATGTGCTCCCATATAGACTCGTTAATTGGCGTGAAAACTCCAACAATAGGATTGTTTCCAGTCCAATCAAATAGAAAATGAGCAAGCGTTCCTGCAATTAGGACAAAGATTATTCCGATTATTGCGTAGTGTTTTAAATGTTTCATAGAAAATACCTCACGAATAGTAATAGTATATGTCATTATAAATTTATTATGTGTGAAAAATAAAACAAAAGAGGGGAAAGGGAGAATTCGCCAGTATAGGAAAATAAAATTAGCTTTCTGTATATTATATATAAATATAAAATATGAGGTGAACTATAATAAATAGTAATATTGACTATAATATAGTAAAAAAAATATATAATATTCTTTTGAATGATAAGCTAATTACAAAAGACGAATATGATAAATTGATGATTAAATTGCGGAAAGAGTGTTGATACAATACTCTTTTTTATTCTATAGGAAAGACCATGTTACTGTAAAGTGTTAAAGTCCATGACTTTCCTATAAGATAAAAATAGAGATGCACACTCGCACAAGGGGAATTATGTCGCTAAAGCGACCGTGCTCGGCGCGCAAAATGTGCAAGCCCCTCATGAGTGAGGGGAGAGGGGAGCTGAAGTGGGCTTGCCCACTTTGTTCTTCCATATATAATAAATTTGAGGGGATAAAAATGGATAGAGCGTGTGGATATGGAAGAGTTTCTACGGATGAAGAAAGTCAGTTAAATGCGTTAAATATGCAAATAGATGAAATTGAACATTGCATCATGAGGAATGGTTGGGAAAATGTGGATATGTATGTAGATGAGGGTAAGTCTGGTACTTCGACTAAAAAAAGAGATGAGTACCATAGGCTTATGAATGATATGCTTTTGGATAAATGGGATATTATCGTGGTGAAATCTCAAGATCGGCTTATGAGGAGTGCAAAGGATTGGTATATATTTGTTGATACATTAGTCAAAAATAATAAAAAATTATTTTTTTATATTGAAAATAAATTTTATACTCCAGATGATTCATTGATTACAGGAATAAAAGCAATTTTAGCAGAAGATTACAGCAGAGAATTATCAAAAAAGGAAAAAAACGCACATAGGACACGTAGGTTAAATGCTCTGCGAAATGGGACTAATAATGGGAGAAGTGTAATCTTAACAAATAATACATGGGGATATAATAAAGTTAATAAAGAGGTTGTAATAAATGAAGAAGAAGCTGATATTGTAAAAGAAATGTTTCACCTTGCGGCTTATGATAATTATGGTTCCAGACTTATTGCAAAACATCTTTTAGAAAATGGCATTGTTGGAAAAAATGGAAACCCCATTGCAGAAGGAGTAATTAGAAAAATAATAAGAAATCCATTATATAAGGGTACTGCAGTAATGAATAGAAAATCTTATGATTTTTCAACCAAGCAAATACAATACAATAAAGAAGACGATGTAGTGTATATAAAAGATGGGGTTCCACGCATTATTGACGATAAGACGTGGGACTTGGCAAATAGTAATATGGATTCTAGAAGCAGAAAAATGAAGAGTGATATAAATGGCGGAAAAAGAATTGGTATTAAAATAGGTCAAAACAAATATTCTGGGAAAGTATTTTGTGGGGAATGCAAGGCGTTATTCTGGTTAAAGAATAGAAGGTTAAAAACAACCAATGAAAAAATAACAGAATGGTATTGCAGCAATTATATAAAACTTGGAAAAGATGAATGTCATAACATACATATTTCTGATGAAATGCTGGATAAATTAATGATTGAATTATCGAAAAAGGTTCTTGATAAAAATTATGAAAAAGAATTTGAATATGCAATAAAGTCAATTCAAAGGATTATCTCTGAAGATGTTATTGAAAGTGAAATGTATCATTTATATGATAAAATTGATGAAGTAAAAAAACGTAACAACAATATTTTAGATAAATTTGTTGATGGTGTCATTGACGAGGATACATATAAAAATGCAAAGATACGTTACGTGAAAGAAATAGAAGAATGTGAAGAAAAATTATCCGGTTTAAAAAAACAAATTGATAATAAGAAAGGACAGGAATTCAGAATAAATAAAATTAAGGATAAATTTAATTATATAAAAAAGAATCATGAATTAGATAGTGCAGATATAATAAATTTGGTTAAGAAAATAATCATATTTGAAGATTATGCGCTGATAGAAATGGAGCTTGGAATGCAAGTTCAAATAAAGTTTGAAATTGTAACGAACACAAGAAGATACCATCGAGGAAAAACAAGTAAAGATATAAAATTTTTATAATAGAAGTATGTAGAATAGTTTAAAAACCTGGCTTCCATAGATGATTAGATAACCTAGACCCTGACGGGAAGCAATGAATTCACCAATGATTACTCCTACCAGGCAGAGACCAATGTTTACTTTCATCAGGGAAAACAGTGAGGGAATATTAGAAGGGAGCACTACCTTGGTGAGTACATGGTATTTTTTTCCTCCTATGGTGTATATCAATTTTATTTTTTCTGGATCTACAGATTGGAAGCTGGTATACAGACTTAAAATTGAGCCAAAAATGGCTACAGAGATACCAGTGATAATAATGGTTTTATAAGTTGCGCCCAGCCACACGATTAGTAAGGGCGCCAACGCAGATTTTGGCAGGCTGTTTAAAATTACAAGATAAGGCTCCAAGGTTTCGGAAAGACGCTTGTTCAGCCACAATAAAATTGTAATAATAAGTGCAAAAAATGTCACAAGCAAAAAGCTGGCTATGGTTTCGAATAAGGTAATTCCAATATGGATGAATAAGGTATGATCCTGAATCATTCCATAAGCACACAAAAATACTTTGGAAGGGCTGCTGAAAATAAAAGAATCAATAAATCCAAATTGGGCAGCGCTTTCCCATATAACCAAAAATAAAATAAAAATACACAGCCGGCTGACTGTGACAGTACGTTTATGCTTTTTTTGTGTAAGCAGAAAATTCTGCTGTGCAAGGGATATTTCACTCATCTTCATTCAACTCCTTCCATATTTGGTTAAAATAATTTTTGAATTCTGGGGAATTTCTTCGCTTTAGTGCACTGATGTCATCTGGAAAGTCGATATCTATCACAGCCTTGATTGTGGCGGGACGTTTGCTTAGCACCAGCACCTGAGTGCCAAGGCTGACTGCTTCTGACAAGTCATGGGTTACGAGAATCGCTGTTTTTTGTTCTTTTTTGATAATTTCCCCAATGTCATCTCCCACAGTAAGTCTGGTTTGATAATCCAAAGCGGAAAAAGGCTCATCAAGAAGCAGGAGTTCTGGCTTCAGTGCAAGAGTGCGAATCAATGCCGCTCGTTGGCGCATGCCACCAGAGAGTTGGGACGGTTTTGCGTCTTTGAATTTGTAAAGACCGTAAGTTTTTAACATATCGTGAACCATTTCTTTTGTTTCAGGAGTCAGTTTTTTTTGAATTTCCAGTCCCAGCATAACATTTTTTTCAATGGTGCGCCATTCAAATAGATGATCGTGTTGTAACATATAGCCAATGGTATGACAGGATTTTTGATTCAGGTGTTGGCGATGGGAGAGAATGTTATCTTGGGGCGTTTGTAGAGAATCAGGCTTTGGATCTGCTGCTTTGGTACAATCCCCTGGCTTGTATAAAAAAATGGAACCGTGTTCTGGCTTTAAAAGACCGGAAAGAAGGGAGAGGAGGGTAGATTTGCCACACCCACTGGGGCCCACAATTGCCAGAAAATCACCTTTATGAACCGTAAAATTTATATTGGATAAAGCAGGCGTTTCGCCCTGCATGGTATGATAGGAATATCCTACATGGCTGGCTTCCAGTAATTTTTCCATAAAAATCTCCTTATAGTTGCTTGTTATATACTATGAAAAAGAATTCTTTCCGTGTGAAAAGGAAAAGAATAGTTTCAAATAAAAGGAAACAGGAAATGATAAAATCTAAAGAAATTATAAAATCTAAAAATACTCTTGACAATAAAAATTGTTAGTGCTATTTTATGTACATAGATGTTAGCACTCCAAAACGTCGAGTGCTAACAAGAGAAAAAGATATTCATGCTACATAATGAAACATGTAAGCTTGGAGTATCAGGAAGAAATACGATAACAGGAGGATTGACATGCAGGAACTGGATGAAAGAAAAAGAAAAATTTTACATGCAATCATCCAGAATTATCTGGATACTGGAGAACCGGTTGGTTCCAGAACCATTTCCAAATATTCAGATCTGAATTTAAGTTCTGCAACCATCCGTAATGAGATGTCGGATTTGGAAGAACTCGGTTATATTTTACAACCTCACACTTCTGCTGGGAGAATACCATCGGATCAGGGATATCGGTTTTATGTGGATAATCTGATGAAGGAAAAGAATCAGGAAGTCACTGAGATGAAGGAATTCATGATTGAGCATACAGAACGTATGGAGCAGGTGCTGCAGCAGATGGCAAAGATGCTGGCAGAAAATACCAATTATACCGCCATGATAACTTCACCTTCTTACTATAAGAATAAAGTAAAATTCCTGCAATTATCCCAGGTTGATGAAGAGCAGCTTTTGGCAGTTATTGTGATGGAGGGCAACTTGGTAAAGAATAAGATGATTTCCACCGGGGAAGCCTTAGATAATGAAACATTATTAAAGTTAAACATTCTCTTGAACACTAGTTTAAACGGGTTGTCAGCAGAGGAAATTAATCTTGGCACGATTGCAAAGCTGAAAGAACAGGCAGGCATTCACAGTAACATTATAAGCGATGTATTAGATGCATTAGCAGGAGTTATTCAGGAAGAGGAAGAGCTTGAAGTTTATACCAGTGGGACAACAAATATTTTAAAATATCCAGAATTAAGTGATTCACAGAAAGCACGGGAACTGCTAGATGCTTTTGAAGAGAAGCAGCAGTTAATCAGCTTGGTAAATGAAACGCTTACTTCTGAAGAAGAGACGGGAATCCAGGTATATATTGGTTCCGAATCGCCCATTCAGAAGATGAAAGATTGCAGCGTGGTAACTGCAACTTATCGGATTGGAGATGGAATGACAGGAACCATTGGAATTATCGGACCTAAGCGTATGGATTACGAAAATGTCATGGATAATCTGAAAACATTAAAGGTACAGCTTGATACGGTATTTCGTAAACCTAAGAAAATTGGAAAATAGAAAGGTGAACAGATATGGCAGAGCAGAAAGATATGGAAGCAATGGAAAGCCAAGAAACAGAGAATATGACAACGGAACATGTGGAAGCAGAAGAAGCAAAAGATTCTGCCAAACATCCGAAGGAACCAGAGAGTACAGATCAGCCAGAGGAAGAGGAAAGAGATTCCAAAGAAGAGAAAGCAGGCGAAGAATCTTCCGAAGAAGGCCAGGGAGAAGAGAAAAAAGGATTTTTTAAGAAGAAAGAAAAGAAAAATAAACAGGAAGAGAAAATTGCCGAGCTGACCGACCGGGTACAGCGCCAAATGGCAGAATTTGATAATTTCCGCAAACGGACCGAGAAGGAAAAGACCCAGATGTTTGAAGTGGGAGCCAAAAGTATCATTGAAAAAATCCTTCCGGTGGTGGACAATTTTGAACGTGGATTATCTGCTGTTCCAAAAGAAGCAAAGGAAGATCCTTTTGTACAGGGAATGGATAAAATATATAAACAGTTAATGACAGAATTAGAAAACCTGGAAGTGAAGCCGATTGAAGCAGTAGGTACAGAATTTAACCCAGAATTCCATAATGCAGTGATGCAGGTGGAAAGTGAGGAATATGAATCTGGGATTGTGGCTCAGGAGCTGCAAAAAGGGTACATGTATCGGGAGAGCGTGGTAAGACACAGCATGGTTGCAGTGGTGCAGTAGTGAAAACTGTCTAGACCATGTAGAGTTTTGATGATAAATCAGCAGACAATGTAATTAGTTTTATATTTATGAGGAGGTCTCTATTATGAGCAAAATTATTGGTATCGACTTAGGAACAACAAATAGCTGTGTGGCAGTTATGGAAGGTGGTAAACCGGTAGTTATCGCTAATACAGAAGGAGCAAGGACAACACCGTCCGTTGTGGCGTTTACCAAGACAGGTGAAAGGTTAGTAGGAGAGCCGGCAAAACGTCAGGCAGTCACCAACGCAGAGAAGACCATTTCTTCGATTAAGAGGGAAATGGGTACAGATCATAAACGTACCATTGATGAGAAGAATTATTCTCCCCAGGAAATTTCTGCTATGATTCTTCAGAAATTAAAAGCAGATGCAGAAAACTATCTGGGTGAAAAGGTAACAGATGCAGTAATCACTGTTCCGGCATATTTTAACGATGCGCAGCGTCAGGCAACCAAAGATGCAGGAAAAATTGCAGGTATGGATGTAAAACGTATTATCAACGAGCCTACAGCAGCAGCCCTTGCCTATGGTCTTGACAATGAAAAAGAACAGAAAATTATGGTTTACGACTTAGGCGGCGGTACCTTTGACGTTTCTATCATTGAAATCGGAGAAGGTGTCATTGAAGTATTGTCCACTTCCGGCGACAACCGGTTGGGCGGTGATGATTTTGACCAGAAAATTACAGATTATATGCTGGCAGAATTTAAGAAAACAGAGGGCATAGACCTTTCCGGGGATAAGATGGCATTACAGAGATTAAAAGAAGCAGCAGAAAAGGCCAAAAAGGAACTTTCTTCTGCAACCACAACAAATATTAATCTCCCGTTTATTACTGCAACTGCAGAAGGTCCGAAGCATTTTGATATGAATCTCACCAGAGCGAAGTTTGATGAACTGACTCATGATTTGGTAGAGAGAACAGCTATTCCGGTACAGAATGCATTGAAAGATGCAGGGCTTACAGCTTCTGAATTGGGCCAAGTGCTTCTGGTTGGTGGTTCCACACGCGTTCCGGCTGTACAGGATAAGGTAAAACAACTGACTGGAAAAGAGCCAAGCAAGTCTTTGAACCCAGATGAATGTGTGGCATTAGGCGCTTCCATTCAGGGTGGTAAATTAGCTGGAGATGCAGGCGCAGGTGAAATCCTTCTGTTGGATGTAACACCATTGTCTCTGTCCATTGAAACAATGGGCGGCGTTGCCACCAGATTGATTGAACGGAATACAACCATTCCTACCAAGAAGAGCCAGATTTTCTCTACTGCTGCAGATAACCAGACCGCAGTAGACATTAACGTAGTACAGGGCGAGAGACAGTTTGTAAGGGATAACAAATCTTTAGGTCAGTTCCGTTTGGATGGAATTCCACCAGCAAGACGTGGTGTACCTCAGATTGAAGTTACCTTTGACATTGACGCCAATGGTATTGTAAACGTATCTGCAAAAGATTTGGGAACTGGAAAAGAACAGCATATTACCATTACCGCAGGCTCCAATATGTCCGATGCAGATATTGAGAAAGCAGTAAAGGAAGCAGCAGAATTTGAAGCACAGGATAAGAAGAGAAAAGAAGCCATTGACACCAGAAATGATGCAGATTCTTTCGTATTCCAGACAGAAAATGCATTGAAAGAGGTTGGCGATAATCTGGATGCGGCTGATAAGGCAGCAGTGGAAGCAGACCTGAATGCACTGAAAGCTCTGGTAGAAGCACATCAGAATGCAGAGGAAATGACAGATGATCAGGTTGGTGAGATGAAAGCAGCCAAGGAAAAACTGATGGAAAGTGCACAGAAGGTATTTGCAAAGATGTATGAGAATGCACAGGCAGCTCAGGGTGCAGGTGCAGGTCCAGCTCCTGATATGGGAAATGCATCTTACAGCAGTGCAGATGACGATGTTGTAGACGCAGATTATAAGGAAGTATAATCATGGCAGAACAAAAAAGAGATTATTATGAAGTCCTTGGAGTGGACAAAAATGCGGACGATGCTTCGATTAAGAAGGCATACCGCCAGCTTGCCAAGAAATATCACCCGGATATGAATCCGGGTGATGTTGAGGCAGAAAAAAAATTTAAAGAAGCTTCCGAGGCTTATGCTGTTTTAAGTGACCCAGATAAAAAGCGTCAGTATGACCAGTTTGGTCATGCAGCTTTTGACGGAGGTATGGGCGGCGGAGGCGGTTTTGATTTCTCAGGTATGGATATGGGCGATATTTTCGGCGATATTTTCGGTGATTTATTTGGCGGCGGATCTAGACGTCGGTCTGCCAACAACGGTCCTATGAAGGGGGCAAACCTACGTGCAGCAGTTCGCATTACCTTTGAAGAAGCAGCATTTGGCTGCGAGAAAGAAATCGAAATCACTCTAAAAGATGAGTGTACTACCTGCCATACTACAGGGGCCAAGCCAGGAACATCACCAGAAACCTGTACCAAGTGCGGCGGAAAAGGAAAAGTGGTTTATACGCAGCAGTCGTTCCTTGGAATGGTGCAGAATGTACAGACCTGTCCAGATTGTCATGGAACTGGTAAGATCATTAAGGAGAAATGTCCGGACTGTCGGGGAACCGGATATATTGCAAAGCGTAAGAAAATTAAAGTTTCCATTCCGGCAGGAATTGACAATGGACAGAGCGTCCGCATTCGGGACAAAGGGGAACCGGGCGCTAATGGAGGGCCAAGAGGCGATTTGCTGGTGGAGGTAAATGTAAGCAGGCATCCGATTTTCCAGCGGCAGGATATGAACATATATTCCACTGCGCCGATTTCCTTTGCTCAAGCGGCATTGGGCGGTGAAGTGCGTATCAGTACCATTGATGGGGATATTCTTTATGATGTAAAGCCAGGAACCCAAACAGATACCAGAATCCGCCTAAAAGGCAAGGGCATTCCCTCTCTGCGGAATTCTTCCGTTCGAGGTGATCATTATGTGACTCTTGTGGTTCAGGTACCTACTGGTTTGAATGAAGAGGCGAAAGAGGCTTTGCGAAGATTTGACGAAGCCAGTGGACAGTCTTTGAAGAAGCACAATGGGGCTGCCCATACAGAAAAACACGGAAAGAAAAAGGGATTTATGGGAAAGATTAAGGAGTCTTTGGAAGATATGTAAGGATCTATTTCAAGAAAAGCTCCTGATTTTTCCAAATATCAAGACAATACTACCGAACTCAGGTGAACAAATTTGTGTATAACTCACAAAAATTCCCTGAGTTCTATTTTTATATTGACAAAAATGCTGAATTAGATATAATTAGTTTAACAGATAAACTGTTTAATGATTAAACGAAAAAGAAGGAGAAGGTGGAGACTATGAAGTATGATTTTAATCGGATTGTGGACCGAAAACAAACCAACGATATGAAGTGGCATGCTAAGGCAGTAGGTTCGTATCTGCACCGGGAGATTCCAGACGACATGATACCCATGTGGCTTGCAGATACGGAATTTCCCTGTGCGCCGATTATTGTGGAAGCAATGAAAAAGCGGGTGGAGAAAGAGATATTTGGGTATTGTACGCCAATGGAAAGTTTTTACCAGGCGGTCTGCTATTGGCAGAAGCTGCGTTTTGATTGGGAAGTAAAGCCAGAGTGGATTACATATACTCCTACCGTAGTAGCAGCAATTAACATTGCAATCCGTGCTTTTACCAAAGAGGGGGATGGGGTGATTATTCAGCAGCCAGTGTATGATCCTTTTGCGACCATTGTGAAAAATGATAAGCGTAAGGTTGTAAATAATGGATTGGTGATAAGGGATGGACATTTTGAAATGAATCTGGAGGAATTGGAAGAGCTGGCCGCCAAGTCGGAAAATACCATGATGATTTTGTGTAGTCCACACAATCCTACTGGCCGGGTATGGAAGAAGGAAGAACTGATTCAGGTTGCGGAGATCTGTCTGAGACACCATGTAATGTTAGTATCCGATGAGATTCACGGAGATATTGTTTACCAAGGGCATAAGCATTATCCATTGTTGAGCCTAGACCAACGGTACGCAGAGCATTTTATCCATCTGACTGCACCAGGAAAAACCTTTAATATAGCAGGATTGAAATCCAGTGTATCGGTGATTCCCAACCAGAAAATACGGGAAACCTTTATGGATACGCAGATAGCCATGTCCTTGGATGTGAAAAATACCTTCGGTATTGAGAGTGTAATTGCAGCCTATACCCCAGAGGGGGCAGAATGGGCTGATCAGGAAGTGGCTTATATGCAGGCAAATGTAGATTATGTAGAGGAATATCTGAAAGAAGAGATGCCTGGGGTGACAATGATACGGCCAGAAGGTACGTTTTTATGCTGGCTTGACCTTTCCGGCCTGCATCTGGGAGATCCGGAGCTGTTTCAGAGAATTGTAATGGATGCTGCAGTTATTTGTGTTCCAGGGCCATGGTTTGGGCCAGGCGGCGAAGAGCATTTCCGATTGAACATAGGATGCCCCAGAAGTATTTTAACAGAAGCATTAGAGCGTATAAAAAGGGAATTGTATCGGTAAATGTTTCGAATAGAATTTTATCCGAATTTTTATAACATATGTGTTTTGTAATTACCCAATTGGGATTGCGTAAAAAGGAGAAAAGGTATGGAAGATCAAAAGAGTAAATTGTTAAGCAGAGGAGATTTATTTTCCATGGCGGTAGGACAGATTATCGGTGTGGGAATTATGACCATGACAGGTATTGCAATTGGATTTACTGGAAGAAGTGTAAATATTGCCTATATAATTGCTGGAATCATTACGATTATCGGGGCAATTCCACAGATTTACATAGGAGGAACCGCAAACTTTGCAGGTGGACAGTATTCTCAGATTGCAGTGTTAAGTGGAAAGAAAATGGCAGGAATTTATTTGTATATACAGTTATTCAGCGCATTGGCCATTAGTATGTACACCTTGTCTTTTGCAGATTATTTTTTGTCTCTGGCGCCAGGGGTTCCTGCAAAATTGATTTGTACCATTGTGCTGACAGCTTTGTTTGGCATGCATCTGCTGGGAGTAAAACAGGCGGCGAGGCTCCAGAATATTTTGTGTGCGGTACTTGCCGTTGCCATTGCTTCTTATATTGTATTAGGGGTTGGTCATATCCAACCGGATTATTTTACCAATGGCTTTATGGCAGGCGGTCCAGGAGGCTTTGTATTGGCGTCTATTTATCTGACTTTTGCAGCAGGCGGCGCTCAGTATGTGGTGAATTATAGCTCTGCATCTAAGAATCCTACCAAGGATATTCCCTTTGTCATTATTGCTTCCACTGGGATTGTAGTATTGATTTATGCAGTAATGGCAACGGTTGCATCAGGTGTGCTCCCTGTGGAGCAGGTGGCAAATCAGCCTTTGAGTGTGTCAGCGGCAGCCTTTATGCCAAAGGCAATCTATACATTTTTTGTAGTGGGCGGCGCCATGTTTGCCTTGTTGACCACATTGAATTTTAATATCGGTATGATTGTGTATCCAGTATTACGGGCTTGTGAAGATGGATGGCTCCCCAAGAAGCTGGCCGTGAAAAATGAAAAATATGGTTCTGCTCATTATATTTTACTGGTGTTTTATCTGATTGGTACAGTACCAATTTTAATTGGTCTGGATCTGAATACTGTGGCAAACAGCACTGTCATTTTATTTACAATTATCCGTGGCGTAATTGCATTTTCTGCTATGCAGCTTCCTAAAAAGCTACCAGAGCTTTGGAATAAATCCTCTTTTTATGTAAGCAATGGCAAGTTAAAAGGGGTATGTATTTTTTCCATGGGTTTGGCAGCCTTGTCTGTGGTGGTATTACTGATTTCCACATCTATGGTGCAGATTATCGGGAATATTGCAATTCTTGTATTCTCCATTGTGGTAGCATTGTTGCTCAATAAACGGGTGACCGTAAATCCCAGTGCCACAGATAAATAAATTTCTATCTAAAGTGGGTTTCTTTCTTTATATTACTCCGGCGGTTAAATATCGACGTTTTTACTTGCTTAAATTTCCATCTGCAGCGTTGTCATCAATCGTTGTAGCACTCGCTACAACTCATTCTTCCGCCTTGCAGATGAAAATTTATTCTGCGTAAAATTCGTCGACATTTAACCGCCGGAGTAATAAAATATGGTTTTCATTGAGAAAAAATAATGATAGAATATTTGTGAGTTAGATAAAATTATTTCAGAAAAGAGGGAAGCCCATGACAGATATGAAAGAAGCGGTTCGATTGATTGATAATTTGTATTCTGTAGAAAGAATCGTTGCTGCAATGGAAAAGGAGCCCAAATATTATGGGACAGAAGAGCTGCTTTATTCTAACGAAGTACATACATTGAAAATGGTTGCTCAATATGAGGGGATGACTCAAAAAGAACTGACAGATAAAATGTTCCGTACAAAAGGAGCTACTTCTGTGATGATTAAGAAATTGGAAAAGAAGGGCTTGATTATCCGAAAAGAAGATGAAAAGGATGCAAGAGTTCTGCGGTTGTATTTGACGGAAAAAGGAGTACGGGTGCACAGATGTCATTTGAAATATGATGAAGAGATTATGAAAGCATGGATGGGGGAATTGAATTTCTCCAGGGAGGAGATTGCAGATACCAATCACCTTCTGGAGAAATTTATTTGTTATGTAGAAAAACGCATGAGATGTGTGGGACAATAATTTATACATAATCATAGGGACCGCTGTACATATAATCCCCACAGTCTTGACGGCGTTTTTGAGTATTTCCTTTCAAATCGGGAGAACCTGTTTGGGATTGATAGATAAAATCATCCAGTTCTCCATGGTCAAAAAACAAGATTTCTTCTATTTTCTCCTGATCCCGTACTGGAAGGAAAGTGGTAAGCTTCGTCCGTCGGTGTCCGCAATTGGGACATCGGTAGATGTGAAAGCCGCAGGCATACATTCCGGCAGGAATTTGTGCCTTTTTTTCTACGGGAACCAAGTGCTTTCGGTAATAATCAGCGCTCTCATGGGAAACGTAGTGGTCGACTGTTACATCTGGCATGGCGTACAATTGCTTGTGCATAACATCCATCTCACTTTGACAGAGATTGCACCAATCATCGTGGAAGGCTGCACGCATTTTCCGAAAAATTCCCATATCAGAGAGACCTCTCTTTCGCATCGGTCAGTACCCCTGCCATCATATCGGCTTTGGAAATGCCTGTTAGGATATATTCGCTGTCCATCCGCCAACGTTTGTTGGAAGTAAAGGTATTGACCCGAATTCGGATGCCGTCTATGGTAAACAGGAAGCTGACCCGGCTGCTGCCAGCTAGCGGGCCTATGCCTGTCTTTCCATCATCGGTCCAGATTTTAGTGATCCGGTTGGCTGGAAGGATGTAGCTTTGGAAAGGATTCCAGAAAAAAATGAGAGCGAGTTTTCCATGTTCAATATCCACAATTACGGTACAACCGTCGCTGTCAAAGGTATGGTTTGGATAAAAACCGCTGTGCTCCAATTCCTTCATCAGTTTTTTACGTTTTCCTTTAAAAATCAGCTTGCCACCCAAAACCCACCATAGAATTGATAAAGTAGGTGGTACCAGAAACAAAATCACTGCTCCTGCGCCGCCGTCGTGGAAAAATACATAACCCAGCCAAAAACAGAGAGCGGTTATTGCAGCAGGTACAAATAGGTAGGATAATAAATATGGTACATTCTTTTTTTTCACAGGTTCGTAATTCATGATATAGTTCTCCTTTTTGTTTTCTGAAATTCGAATAATTAATGAGTTTCGCCATTATCAATTACTGAAATTTACTTCCATTCCGAGGGTTGCTTTTTTTTGCTAGCAAAGAATGGGGGAAATATTCCAAGTTTCGCACCAATGGCATGGAACAAAGGAAAGAAGAGGATAATGGTGAGCGCTCGTATCACCAAAGAGATTGGTCCGGTATAATCATCCAGGCTGACTTTTCCTCCATTGCCCATCATATCAATGTAAAAATCAGTGCGGCTTAAGGGTTCGCTGTGGGTAATCTGGCGAATGAAATTTTCATTGGAAGTCAGGTCTTCCCATACAATCTGGCCTACGGGCAGGGTGGCTTCCCCAGTGTAGTATTCTCCTTCTATCTGAACGTTTTCTAGGTTGATAGCGGCTGCTACCCGTTCACCAGAAGGAAGGGTAAGGGCATACAGATATTGACTGCCAAAATATCCTGCGCCTCGGTTGCGGTATTCAATGCCAGGAGAAACCACGGTAAAGGTATCGTGGGTTTCCAGGTCCTCTATGGTCTTTGCACGAAACAGATCATCTTCTGCCATACCGCCGATTTCTCCTTTTTCTACTGTGTGTTCCTTTACATAATCTTGATACTTTTTCGATAGTATGCCTTCTGCAAGATTGGCAGGAAAAATGCTGACAAACAGGGAAAACAAAAGGCACAGCCAGATATCGAAGCGCAAATGATGATAGCGCATGTAAAATCACCTCCACCGCTATGATAACATATTGTATTGTTTTGGTCTACTATCTCAATGGGGAAAAAACTTACGCTGAAATATGGTAACAGTTCAGCCCTTTTGGTTTTCTACATTGCTTTATTCAAAGGATTCTTCGATGTAAGAATAAAAATATGGATGGGAGCTTCTATTGTTTTTTACAAATTTTCCTGCTTTCACTTCCACAAGGAAACGCGGCTGGATTTCTAGTATTTCCAGTTCCAGGGATGGAAGGATGCTATTAATTCCCTCCAATTCAAACTCAGTTTTCCAGCCGATGGGAGGATATTAAGGGGCGGGGCTGTCCGTGAAGAAAAACAGCCCCGCCCCTTGATAATTTTCCACGCGGCGGAAAACCTCTAACAGTGAAATTGGAGGGAATACACTTCTTCCATCTCTGGAAGCAGGAAATACACGAAATCCACCGAATGTTTCCTTTCTTGGAAGGGAAAGCAGGAAAATTTGTCTCAAATATGGAAATACCCATCCATATTTTTATACTGCCAGTATGAAAATCCTTGGAATAAAGCTCTATTTCAGAGACAAAAGGGCTGAACTGTAACGAAATATGAAAATTTATAAAATAAAAATTTGAAATTTTTTCCGTTGCGTTATACAATAGAAGTAATATACAATGATTGATTCATTGCAGGTGATCCTACAGGGAGGGAAATATATGAAAAAAAAGTATTTTTTGATTCTTTGTCTGTTGTGGTTTTTATTTGGCAGTACGGTATCTGCCAGTTCTCTAAGTGAGGGGACAGAACGTGTGGTGATTACGGATGAGAATCGGTATGATCCATCCTATTATCAAAAACCAGAAAAACGTTATCCGGTTTCAAGTACAAGAACGAGATCTGCAAAGGAGAATCAGGAGTTTGAAGCATATATCATCCAGGCGTTGCAGGAGTTTCGGACTAGTATTGATGTGACAGCTTACCAGATTACCAGAGGACAGGCCAGTGCCGCTTATTTTCAGATTTTAAATAACAATCCATCTCTCTTTTATGTGGAAGGAAGGGTAGAATACGACTTTAATTCGAATGGCATGGTAACCCGTTATCATGGCATTAAATATCGGGATACCCCTGCCAATATTAAGCGGCAGCAGGAGGAGCTGGAGCAGGCAGCAGCGCAGGCATTGAGCTGGGTGGACCCTTCTATGACTGAAGTGGAACAAGCCTTAGCGATTCATGATTATCTTATATTGAATTGTGAATATGATGAGCAGCGCAGACAAAATGGCACATTACCTGCCTATTCCCATTCCGCTTACGGGGCGCTGGTAAGCCAATTTGCAGTCTGTGACGGATATTCCCATGCATTTTCTTATATTTTGGAGGACAAATTGGGAATACCCTGCGAGCTTGTTACCAGCGATAGCATGAATCATGCTTGGAATCTGATTTTCATTGATGGCGCATGGTATCATGTAGATGTTACCTGGGATGATCCGTTGTGGGATTGTATCGGGCGTGTTGGACATAAATATTTTCTGTTGAGTGATAAAGTCATGTCTGACAGCAGCCATAAGCATTCAAATTGGAGTGCAGGCCATGCTGCGGTTTCTGATACCTATAAGCAATCGTTTTGGACAGGAATTCAGTCAGCCTTTTGCTATTGGAATGAAAGCTGGTATTATGCAAAATACAATGCAGTTAGCCGCACTGCTGATTTGATAAAAAGGCATGAGCTTTTCGGTAATGAGGAAGAGGTGGTCTATGCGGAGCATAATTTGTGGGGGCAATATAGTGGGAGCTATATGTATCTGGATGTGGATGCCGGACAAAACGGAATTTATTTTAACACAGGAACTGCAATTTGCCTGCAAAAAGAAAATGGGACAACAGAAGTGATATACCAGCCAGAATTGTCTGCCAATCAGTTTATTTTCGGATTTACGATAAAAGAAAATCAATTGTGTTACTGGCTCCAAGGGACGCCGAATGTATCAGGAAGGCAGAGTATCCGTACCCATCCTTTGCCAGAGCCGCCAGCTTTGCAGCAAATGACAGGAATTACAGCCGAAGATTTGAATGTGGTTTACAATGGGGAGGCACAGAAAATCCAAGTGAAAGGTACAAAGAGCGGAGACGTTATTTCGTATGCTGGGGAAAATGGCCAGTTTGGAAGTGAGCAGCCAGTAATGAGGGACAGTGGGGTTTATCAGGTTTCTTACCAAGTGGAGCGCAGTGGATATGAGCCCTTGGTAGGAAGGGTGCAAGTAGTCATTGAAAAGGCAGAGCCTCCTTATGAAGTTCCAGAAGGATTGAAGATTTCCGTTGGCCAGGCGCTAGGTGAGGTGAGGCTCCCAGAAGGATTTTTGTGGGAAACAGATTGTGAGGCAAGCTGGGAGGAAGAAGGAGAAGTCACCTGTTATGTCTCCTATTTGCCGAGAGATACCAGGAATTATAAAGAGGTTTCCCATCTTCCAGTGCAAGTAACAGTAGTTGGTTTGGGGCATCAGAATCCCGTTTCCATGGAAGGGATTCGGGCAGAGGAGGTGCTTGCGGTTTATGATGGAACGTTAAAGGAAATTGTAGTGGAAGGTACCCAAAAGGGAGATCTTGTTTCATATGCTGGAGAAGACGGGGTATATCGGGAAAATCAGCCTAAGATGTGGGAAGCAGGTACTTATCAGGTTCGATATAAAATAGAACGGGAAGGATTTCAGGATTTTCATGGAACTACTCAGGTAATGATCAAAAAAGCAATGCCTCTTTATAAGGCGCCAGAAGGTTTGTCCGGGTACAGTGGCAGGACCATAAGTACTATAGAATTGCCAGATGGTTTTGCTTGGCAGACGTCAAAAGATACACATTTGTGGCGTGAGGGAAGTTATACTTATTATGTGAAATACATTCCAGCAGATATTAAGAATTATATGTCAGTTTCTAATCTTCCAGTGAGGGTACAGGTTGTTTGTCCCGGTCATCAATATGCTTCAAAGGTTACCAGAGAGGCTACGAGAACAAAAAAAGGCCAGGAAACTTTTATTTGTAAAATATGTGGAGATACCTATACCAAAGAGATTGCCGCCCAACAATCAGGGAGACCAGAACAAGTGTCTGGTTTAACTGTAAAGGAAGTTACCGCCAGCTCCTTGAAATTTTCTTGGAAAAAGCAAAAAGGCGTGAAATACCGTCTTGTGCTTTATCAGAAAAATGCGGTAGTATCCACCGTATATACGGATAAAAACCTTTATGTTTGCCGTAAATTAAAAGCGGCAACAGATTATATCTTAAAGGTGACAGCATATCAGGAAATAGGCAAAGAGAAGTATTATGCAAAGAAAGAAACATCTGTCCGATCTTCCACCCTGCCAGGAAAAGTTAAGCTTGTCTCTGTCAAGAAAAAAGGCGCGGCCAAAGCCCAAATCACTTGGAAGAGAATCAAAGGAGCCGATGGTTATGAGATTTTTATGCGGACTGGAAAAGGCAGCTATAAGAAAATTAAGACCATAACCAAAGGAAAAACAGTCACTTTTACCAAATCAGGACTGAAAAAAGGAAAGAGCTACAGTTTCCGTGTGCGGGCTTATAAAAAATCAGGAAAAACCAAATCATATGGAAGCTATAGCAGTGGAAAGACTTTAAAAATAAAGTAAGTCATATCCAGCGTGTTGACATTATCAAAAAGTATGATTAGAATGAAATGCATGAAAATTAATTACAGATAGGTGAGGAAATATAATATGAGCAAAATTATTTTAACAGGCGACAGGCCCACCGGAAAGCTTCATGTGGGACATTATGTAGGTTCCCTCCGGCGCAGGGTGGAATTGCAGAATTCCGGGGAATATGACAAAATATTTATTATGATAGCAGATGCCCAGGCATTGACGGATAATGCAGATAACCCAGAAAAAGTACGTCAGAATGTGGTGGAAGTGGCATTGGATTACATGGCCTGTGGGTTGGACCCGGAGAAATCCACATTGTTTATCCAGTCTCAGATTCCACAGTTGTGTGAATTGTCTTTTTATTACATGAATTTGGTAACAGTGTCCAGGCTGCAGCGGAATCCTACCGTGAAATCTGAGATTCAGATGCGCAATTTTGAAGCTAGCATTCCAGTGGGATTTTTCACATATCCCATTAGCCAGGCGGCAGATATCACTGCATTCAAGGCTACGACAGTCCCAGTAGGGGAGGATCAGCTACCTATGATAGAGCAGACCAGAGAGATTGTGCATAAGTTCAATACCGTATACGGGGAAACTCTGGTGGAACCTCAGGTATTATTACCCGAGAATCAGGCATGTATGCGTCTTCCTGGCACAGATGGAAAAGCAAAAATGAGTAAGTCTCTGGGGAATTGCATTTATTTGTCCGAAGAGCCAGATGAGATTAAGAAAAAAGTTATGAGCATGTTTACAGATCCAAATCATCTGCGGGTTGAGGATCCTGGCTCCTTAGAAGGGAATACTGTATTCACTTATCTTGACGCGTTTTGCAAAGATGAGCATTTTCAACGGTATTTGCCGGATTATGCCAACCTGGATGAACTGAAAGCCCATTACCAGCGAGGAGGACTGGGGGATGTGAAAGTGAAGAAATTCCTGAATAATGTGCTGCAGGAAGCATTAGAGCCCATCCGTAACCGCAGAAAGGAACTTCAGAAGGATATTCCCTATATCTATGAAGTTTTGAAAAAGGGAAGTGAAGCCGCAGAAAAGGTAGCAGCCCAGACTTTGAATGAAGTGCGTAATTCCATGAAAATCAATTATTTTGCAGACGAAGAATTGATTCGCCAGCAGGCGGAAAAATTCCATTAAATTGAAATCAGATATAGAGATCCAGGAAGGAAGTCTATATCTGATTTTTTTTTCATATAATAGAGAAAAATGCAGCCAGAAATATGAAAGAATGCGGATATGAAGAAATCAAACAACAGGAAACAAATAGGATTTTTCTTAAGAAGAATCAGGTTAAAAGAACGAAAAAAGTATACCGTTTTGGCCTGTATTGCCTTGCTTTTTTTTATGGAATTTTCCAATGGCAGACAGAATTTTCCAATGGCAGGATTTTTTACAGAAACCGTGCAAGCCAAGGGGATGCAAGGGGAACAGGAAACAGCAGTCTCAGACAGGGGAAATCAGCCCAATCTTACACTGTATGCACAGTCGGCAGTTTTGATGGATGGAGAAAGCGGCAGGGTGCTCTATGAAAAGAATGGGTATGAACACATGCCCAATGCCAGCACCACCAAAATCATGACCTGTATTCTGACCTTGGAAGAAGGAAATTTGGAAGATGAGGTAAAAGTCAGCAGTTACGCTGCTTCCATGCCCCAGGTGCGCCTTGGAATGAGTGCAGATGATACCTTTCGGCTCAAAGATTTGCTGTATTCTTTGATGCTGGAATCCCATAATGATTCTGCTGTGGCAATTGCGGAACATATCGGCGGTACTGTGGAAGGATTTGCAGAAAAAATGAATCAAAAAGCCAGAGAATTGGGTTGTGAAGATACCTATTTCATTACCCCCAACGGGCTGGATGCCAGCGACGGAACCGGAGTGCATGGAACGACAGCCAAAGATTTGGCAAAAATCATGAGCTATTGTATTCAGAACAAGACTTTTTTGGAAATCACCCAAACGTCCAATTATCAATTTACCAATCTGGCCGGAACCAAACATTATAATTGTAATAATCACAATGCATTTTTGCAGATGATGGAAGGGGCGTTGTCTGGGAAAACAGGATTTACCGGAAATGCAGGCTACTGTTATGTGGGAGCGCTGCGAAGAGATGACCGTACCTTCATTGTGGCTCTTTTGGCCTGTGGCTGGCCCAATAACAAAACTTATAAATGGTCGGATACAAAGACCTTGATGAATTATGGTTTGGAAAATTATCACTATGAGGATGTGTACGAATATGACAGGGAGTTTGCATCGGTGAAAGTGGAGCAGGCAGAGCCTAAAAACGGAAGTCTTTATCAGGAAGTGACGGTTCCATTAGAAATAAAAGAAGAAAAAATCAGGGTATTAAAGCGGGTGGATGAGGAGGTACGAACGATTTATGAAATTCCAGAGTGTGTGCAGGCTCCTGTGAAAAAGGGGCAGCAGCTTGGAAAAGTAACTTATTATCTGGGAGAACGGCAGATTGCAGAGCTTCCTGTATATGCTACAGAATCTGCAAAGGAGCTTAGACCCTCCTGGTATAAGGAATATCTCTTAAAATTGTTTTTTATGGAAAAAGAACTAAATTTTCAGGAAGAATAAGGAAAAAGGAGGAAAAGGTGACAAAGGGCAGATACGGCGCCTATGGGTTGGTGAAATTTTTAACAATTTTCTAGAAATAGCTATTGAAAATTTTCGGCAAAAGGGATACAATTACAATTGGAAGAAAATTTTGTAAAATTATTAAAATACATTATGGAGGTTTAAGTAATGAGTAATTCTACCAACTCAGCAAGACAGAGAATTTCCGGTCTCCTTGACGAACAGAGTTTTATGGAAATCGGCTCTCTGGTAACTGCAAGAAACACAGATTTTGACTTAGGTCAGTCTGACACTCCATCAGATGGGGTCATCACAGGATATGGTTTAATTGATGGCAATCTGGTGTATGTGTACAGTCAGGATGCTTCCGTGTTAAATGGAACCATCGGTGAAATGCACAGTAAGAAAATTACTGCAATTTATAAAATGGCAGTAAAGATGGGCGCGCCAGTCATTGGATTGATTGACTGCGGAGGAATGCGTCTTCAAGAATCCGTAGATGCATTGAATGGGTTTGGTGAGATTTATGCAGCCCAGGCAGCAGCTAGTGGTGTGGTTCCTCAGATTTCCGCAGTATTTGGCAATTGTGGCGGTGGGCTTTCTGTAATTCCAGCATTGAGCGATTACGCTTTTATAGAAAAAGAAAAGGGAAGAGTATTTGTGAATTCTCCCAATGCAATTAAGGGCAATCATGTATCAAAATGCGATACGGCATGTGCAGAATACCAAGAGAGCAATAATGGAAGCATTGACGGTGTGGGGACTACAGAAGAGATTTTGTCAGCGATTCGCGAATTGGTATGTATACTGCCTGGCAATAATGCAGAATGCGGAAGGGAAGAGGAGTGCACAGATGATCTGAATCGTGTATGCGAGAATCTTTCTGGATGTAAAGAAGATACCCGTCTTTTATTAACCCATATTTCAGACAGCAATGTATTTGTGGAAACCAAGAAGAATTATGCAAGAAATATGGTAACAGGATTTATCAAATTAAATGGGAGAACTATTGGTGCGGTAGCAAATGCTTCTGCAGTTTATGATGAAAATGGCGAGAAGGCAGAGAGCTTTGAACAAGCGCTGACGGTAAGAGGATGTAACAAAGCCGCAGAATTTATTAACTTCTGTGATGCGTTTGATATTCCAGTACTTACTCTTACGAACGTGGAAGGATTTGCAGCGGCCGAGTGTTCCGAACGGAATCTTGCCAAAGCTATGGCCAGGATGACAGCAGCCTTTGCGGGAGCAACCGTTCCGAAGGTAAATGTTATTATCGGTAATGCTTATGGCAGCGCATATGTAATGATGAACAGTAAGTCAATCGGCGCAGATCTTGTGTATGCTTGGGAAGGCAGCAAAGTGGGTATGATGGATGCAGGACTGGCAGCGAAGATTATGTATGATGGCAAACCAGCAGATGTAATTGCAGAGAAGAAGAAGGCGTATGAAGATCTGCAGTCTTCGGTAGAGACAGCTGCAAGGCGCGGACAGGTCGACCTGATTATTGCACCGGATGACACCAGGAAATATGCAGCAGCGGCATTTGAAATGCTTTATACAAAAGGTGCAGGTGAACCAGTTAGAAAACATGTGGCAAAGTAGGAAGGTGAAGTTTATGCAGAAAAAGATATTGCTGATTCTGAGTATGTGCCTGATTGTACTTGGATTGACAGCATGTGGAGAAGATCCGACGAAGGTTGATTATAATGGCTGGACCTATGATCAATTGAAGGGCGCATGTGAAAATGCCGTGAGTACTTTGCAGTCTCTGTCAGAATCAGAGAAGGCAGCATATCTGGCATCAGGAGACGAGACACTGGAGCATTTGATCAGCCGTTGGGACGAAGCACAGGAAGGGGCTGGAGAATATAAGGAGTTGGGCGAATTTACCATTACGAAATCCGGCAAAACCTTAACCTGCGAGCAGGAGATTATTTTTGAAAACCGTCCAGTTATTTTGACGTATGTATACACATATTATAATATGCAGTTAGAGGACATTACTGTAGACCCGGTGCAGACTCTTGGGGAGAAAATGACCAATGCGGCATTGAATACCCTGATGGGAATGGGTGTAGTGTTCGCAGTATTGATTTTAATCAGCTTGATTATCAGTTGTTTTAAGTTCCTTTCTCATTTTGAACAGAAGGGGATCCAGCAGAAGGCAGCGCCAGCAGCCAAAGAGCCTGTAGCATTGGTTCCGCCGGCAGTGGAAGAAGCAATTACCCAGCAGGATGATTTAGAACTGGCAGCAGTGATTGCAGCGGCAATCGCAGCATCTACCGGAACTTCTACAGACGATTTTGTAGTACGTTCCATCAAAAGAAGATTTTAATTGTAAATTCAGGAGGAAGCGAAGATGAAAAGTTATACAATTACTGTTAATGGAAACGTTTATGATGTTACTGTAGAAGAAAATGGCGCAGGCGTGGCAGCGCCAGCAGCAGCTCCCAGAAAAGCAGCTCCTGTGGCAGCTCCAGCGGCATCGGCAGCTCCGGCGCCAGCAGCAGGCGGCGCAGGAAATGTTAAGATTGAAGCAGGCGCAGCAGGAAAAGTATTCAGTATTGACAGCAAGCCAGGGGATACACTAAAACGCGGTGATACGGTTCTGGTATTGGAAGTTATGAAGATGGAGACACCTGTAGTTGCACCGGAGGACGGAACAGTGGCAAGTATTGATGTGACTGTTGGACAGGCTGTAGAAGCAGGCGCATTGTTAGCAACTTTAAACAACTAATTAATTTGGAGGTAAAATATGAGTTACGTAGGAGAAACTTTATCAAACCTCCTGCACCAGACTGCATTCTTTAACCTGACCTGGGGGAATTATGTCATGATTCTGGTGGCATTTGTGTTTCTTTTCCTGGCAATTAAGAAAGGATTTGAGCCTTTGCTGCTGGTTCCGATTGCGTTTGGTATGTTACTGGTAAATATTTATCCGGATATTATTGCTTCGCCGGAAGAAACCAGCAATGGCGTAGGTGGTTTACTTTATTATTTCTATTCACTGGACGAATGGTCGATTCTTCCCTCTTTGATTTTCATGGGAGTAGGGGCGATGACAGACTTTGGTCCTTTGATTGCGAATCCAATTAGCTTTTTGCTTGGTGCAGCAGCCCAGTTTGGTATTTTTGGCGCATATTTCATGGCGATTTTATTAGGATTTAATGATAAGGCTGCAGCAGCCGTATCCATTATCGGTGGAGCAGATGGTCCTACTTCTATTTTCCTTGCAGGAAAGCTGGGGCAGACAGGACTTATGGGACCGATTGCTGTGGCAGCATATTCCTATATGGCCTTAGTGCCCATTATTCAGCCGCCAATTATGAAGCTGTTTACTACGAAGGAAGAACGTGCCATTAAGATGCAGAATTTAAGGCCCGTTTCCAAATTGGAAAAGATTTTATTCCCCATCGTTGTGACCTCAGTGGTATGTATTATTCTTCCTACCACGGCGCCTTTGGTTGGTATGCTGATGCTTGGAAACCTGTTCCGTGAATCCGGTGTGGTTCGTCAGTTATCAGAGACAGCGTCCAATGCGATGATGTATATCGTAGTTATTTTGCTGGGAACTTCGGTAGGGGCAACTACCAGCGCAGAAGCATTTTTAAATATTACTACATTAAAGATTGTGGCTCTTGGTCTGATTGCCTTTATGTTTGGTACTGCAGCGGGAGTTCTCTTTGGAAAAGCTTTGTGTAAGATTACTGGCGGCAAGATCAATCCGCTTATTGGTTCTGCTGGAGTGTCCGCAGTGCCTATGGCAGCCCGTGTATCCCAGAAGGTAGGTGCAGAGGAAGATCCTACCAACTTCCTGTTGATGCATGCAATGGGTCCCAATGTTGCCGGAGTTATCGGTACAGCAGTAGCAGCCGGAGTATTTATGGCAATCTTTGGTATATAGGAATAACCTGTGTCATCTGTACAGGTTAGTTATGCACAGTTCCAAAGATTCAGGCAAAGATTCAGAATGGATTGGAACAGTTGCATTTTGCAGCTCCATGAGATTTGGAGCATTGGATAACAGAATGTAAGAAGCCGAAAGACGGCAGAATGAGAGGAATAGATCATGGCTGAGAAGAAAAAACCGGTTAAGATTACAGAAACCGTATTACGTGATGCACATCAGTCTCTGATTGCCACACGTATGACAACAGAGCAGATGCTGCCAATTATCGATAAAATGGATCAGGTAGGCTATCACGCAGTAGAGTGCTGGGGTGGAGCGACCTTTGATGCATCCTTGCGTTTTCTGAAGGAAGATCCCTGGGAACGTTTGAGAAAATTAAAAGCAGGTTTTAAGAAAACCAAATTACAGATGCTTTTCCGTGGACAGAATATCCTTGGCTATCGTCCTTATGCAGATGATGTGGTAGAGTATTTTGTACAAAAATCCATTGCAAATGGAATTGATATCATTCGTATTTTTGACTGTTTGAATGATTTGAGAAATTTACAGACAGCAGTAACTGCTACCAATAAGGAAAATGGTCATGCGCAGGTTGCTCTTTCTTATACATTGGGGGATGCTTACACCCTGGAATACTGGACCGAAATGGCAAAGAAGATTGAAGAGATGGGTGCAAATTCTATCTGTATTAAGGATATGGCAGGGCTTTTAACTCCTTACAAGGCAGAGGAATTGGTGAAATCATTAAAGGCAGCAACAAGTCTTCCAATTGAGCTTCATACCCACTATACCTCTGGTGTGGCTTCCATGACTTATATGAAAGCAGTAGAGGCTGGATGTGATATTATTGATACTGCAATGTCTCCCTTTGCATTGGGCACTAGCCAGCCAGCAACAGAGGTTATGGCAGAAGCATTTAAGGGAACAGAAATGGACCCCAAATTTGACCAGATGTTATTAAAGGAAATTGCAGATTATTTCCGTCCAATGAGAGAAGAAGCATTGAAGAGTGGTCTGATGAATCCTAAGGTATTGGGCGTAGATATTCAGACGTTGCTCTATCAGGTGCCAGGCGGTATGCTTAGCAACATGGTATCACAGTTGAAGGAGCAGAATGCAGAAGACAAATATATGGAAGTGTTAGAGGAGATTCCAAGGGTGAGAAAAGATCTGGGCGAGCCTCCTTTGGTTACACCTTCTTCACAGATTGTGGGAACACAGGCAGTATTTAATGTATTAATGGGTGAGCGTTATAAAGTGGCTACCAAGGAAACCAAAGATGTTTTACTTGGAAAATATGGCCAGACTGTAAAACCATTCAATCCAGAAGTGATCGACAAGGTATTGGGCGAGGAGAAGAAGAATGCAATTACCTGCCGTTATGCAGATTTGTTAGAGCCTGAACTTCATAAGATTGAAGAAGAAATGAAGCAGTGGAAGCAGCAGGATGAGGATGTACTTTCTTATGCATTATTCCCACAGGTTGCAACAGAATTTTTCAAATACAGGGAGGCACAGCAGACGAAGGTAGATGCTACGATTGCAGATACGAAAAACGGTGCATACCCAGTATAGAATAATACAAATTGAGATGGTATAAAGAAAAATGATGAAATTCCTCCTGTTGGCGTAGAGCACACCTGCAGGAGGGATTTTTCAAAGAAAAGTGAAATTGAGGAAGAAAAAATGGGTAGCGCAGGCGGGTTATTAAACCGGGTGAATGAGCGATACGGAAGTTTAAGTAAGGGACAAAAACTTCTTGCTACTTACATTACAGATAATTATGACAAGGCAGCATTTTTGACTGCAGCCAAATTAGGTCAGGCAGTAGGAGTGAGCGAGTCTACAGTGGTTCGTTTCGCAGCACAGCTAGGATACAAAGGATATCCAGAATTTCAGCGTGCCATGGGAGAATTGGTACAAAACAAACTTCATGCAGTACACCGGATGGAGGATGTATATGGCCGAATTAGCCAGTCTGAGATTTTAGAGACCGTCTTAAAGTCAGATATGGAGCGGATTAAGAATACGTTGGAATATATTGATGAACAAGCCTTTGAGCTGGCGGTAGATATGATCTTGAATGCAAGGCATATTTATGTGTTGGGGATACGTAGTTGTGCGCCTTTAGCGGAATTTATGGCTTTCTACTTAAATATGATGTTTGATGATGTACGTCTGCTTCATACCAGCAGTTCCAGTGAATTATTGGAACAGATGGTACGTATTGGAAAGGATGACGTTATGATTGGCATTAGCTTTCCAAGATATTCCATACGTACATTGAAGGCAATGGAACTGGCCAATAGCCGCAGTGCAAGAGTGATTACTCTCACAGATAATGTGCATTCTCCTATGAATCTGTACTCTTCCTGTAATTTGATTGCAAAAAGCGACATGTCATCTATTTTAGATTCTCTGACGGCGCCACTTAGCGTAATCAATGCGCTGCTTTTAGCAATATGTATGAAGAAGCAGGGAGAAGTGGTTAAGACTTTGGAAATGTTAGAGCAGGTTTGGGAAGAATACCAGGTCAATGGAAATGATGAGATTAACTATAGATCGGATATGAAATAATAGTAATGAAATATGGAAAGATAAAAGTATGAGCAAAGTAATTGTAATTGGCGGCGGAGCAGCAGGAATGATGGCAGCAGTTCAGGCAGCAGCCAAAGGACATAAGGTTCTGCTGTTGGAAAAAAATGAAAAGTTAGGAAAAAAGTTATATATTACGGGAAAAGGCAGATGTAATTTGACCAATGCCTGTGATACAGAAGATTTGTTTCAATATGTGATGCGTGGCAGAAAATTTTTGTATAGTGCGTTTTATAGTTTTACCAATACCCAGGTCATAGAATTTTTTGAATCCCACGGGCTTTCCACAAAGACGGAACGGGGAGGCCGGGTATTTCCAGAATCGGATCATTCTTCTGATGTGATACGGACACTGCAGCAGGCATTGCAAAAAGCAGGTGTAAACGTGTGCCTTCATACTCAGGTACAGGAAATATTGACAGAGGAGGGCAGAGGGGTGACAGGCGTGAGACTGTCCCATGGAGCTGTTTGGGAAGCCGATGGGGTGATTGTTGCCACAGGAGGTTGTTCTTATGTTTCTACAGGTTCCACAGGGGACGGTTATCGGTTTGCCACAGAGATGGGGCATAAGGTAACAGAGCTGAGACCTTCTTTGGTTCCGTTTGAAGCAGCAGAGCCTTGGGTGAAGGAATTGCAGGGATTATCTCTGCGAAATATCACTGTGCGCATAAAAAAAGAGCAAAAGATTTTATATGAGGAATTTGGGGAAATGCTGTTTACCCATTATGGCGTGAGCGGTCCCTTGTTTTTAAGCGCCAGCAGTGTGGTCAATGACGCCATGGATGGGATGCCCTTGTCTGTGGAAATTGATTTGAAGCCTGCGCTTACCTTTGAACAGTTGGACAAGCGTATTTTGCGGGATTTTGAAGAGAATAAAAATCGTCAATTTAAAAATGGAGTGCAGAAACTGTTTCCTGGAAAATTGTTTCCGGTCATTGTGTCTTTGAGTAATATCCATCCAGAGAAAAAGATAAATGAAATTACCAAGGAAGAACGTCAAGGCTTTACAAAATTGATCAAGTCTTTTCCGCTGACATTAACTGGATTTCGGGATTTCAACGAGGCAATTATTACCAGAGGGGGCGTTGCGATCAAAGAAATTAATCCTTCTACGTTGGAGTCCAAATTAGTGCAGGGCTTGTATTTTGCAGGAGAAGTTTTGGATTTGGATGCATTGACAGGAGGGTTTAATTTGCAGATTGCTTGGTCTACGGGATATCTTGCAGGAGATAGCGTGAGATAAGAGATTGTGTGGAATGATTTGCCTTGGGAAGATAGTCAAAAAAGCAGAATGGAGAAAAGAAATGGCATTTAATATAGCAATTGATGGGCCTGCGGGAGCGGGCAAAAGTACGATTGCCAAAAAAGTGGCAAAGGAGTTATCATATATTTATGTGGATACAGGAGCCATGTACCGGGCAATGGCATTGTTTTTTTTACGAGAAGGAATTGCAGCAGAGGATGAGACGGCAATCATCCAGGCTTGTGACAGGATAAACGTCACGCTCTCCAATGAAAATGCTGAACAGCAGGTGTTTTTGAATGGAGAGAACGTCAATGGATGGATTCGCACAGAGGAAGTGGGAACAATGGCGTCACGGATTAGCATTTATGGCAAGGTAAGAGAGAAGCTTACCCAGCTTCAGCGAGAGATGGCCTGTACCACAGACTTGATTATGGACGGACGGGACATTGGTACCTGCGTGCTGCCAAAAGCACAGATAAAAATTTATCTGACTGCCAGTGTGGAAACCAGAGGAAAGCGCAGATTTTTGGAATTGCAGGCAAAGGGTGAGGACTGTGAATTGGAGAAAATCTGTGAGGACATCAGAAAACGAGATGAACAAGATATGAATCGGGAGATTTCTCCTTTGAGGCAGGCAGAGGATGCAGTTTTGATTGATAGCTCTTGTTTGACCATTGAAGAAGTGGTGGAAAAAATCTTAGAGCTTGTGAGAAGATGCAGCTCTCATTAACCATGCTTTTCGGACTGTCCTGAAAGGGGCAAAAGATATTTGGGCCTTATCAGAGGATAAAAACAGGAAAGGAACCTGAAAAATGGAAGTGATTTTGGCAGAAAGCGCTGGATTCTGTTTTGGAGTGAAACGTGCGGTAGATACCGTTTATGAGCAGGCAGAACAGAAAAAGGGAAAAATCTATACCTATGGTCCTATTATACACAATGAAGAAGTGGTAAATGATTTGGAAAAAAAGGGTGTTCAGGTAGTGGAAACGCCAGAAGCCTTAAAAGGCTGTAAAGATGGGACTGTGGTGATTCGGTCTCATGGAGTAAGCAGAGAGGTTTATGAGCTGTTGCAGGAACAAGGAATTGCTTTTGTGGACGCCACCTGTCCTTTTGTGAGAAAAATACATCGAATTGTGGAGCAATACAGCCTGGAGGGATATCATGTGGTAATTATTGGCAATAGCAGCCATCCAGAAGTGGAAGGAATCCAGGGATGGAGCTATAATAAAACGGAGACAACAGTCATTTCCAAAGAAGAAGAAGCGGAAAAATTCTCCATCCAAGGGAAAAAAAGGGTATGTATTGTATCTCAGACGACATTTAACAACAAGAAATTTAAAGAACTAGTTGAAATTATTGAAAAAAAAGGTTATGATATAATTGTTTTAAATACGATTTGCGATGCGACCCAGAAGCGGCAGGCCGAAGCAAAGAAGATTGCCAGCCAGGTGGACGCTATGATTGTGATTGGAGGAAAGACCAGTTCCAATACGCAGAAGTTATTTGAAATATGTAAAAAAGAATGTGAAAATACTTGCTATATACAGACACTTGAAGATTTGGATTTCTCTAAATTATGGTCCATTAATAGCGTAGGTATTACCGCAGGGGCTTCTACCCCAAACAAAATTATTGAGGAGGTTCAAAAAAATGTCAGAAATGAGTTTTGAACAAATGTTGGAAGAATCATTTAAAACAATAAGAAATGGAGAGGTAGTCGAAGGAACCGTTATTGATGTGAAACCAGACGAGATCATCTTAAATATTGGTTACAAATCCGATGGAATTATTACTCGGAATGAATATACAAACGAACCGAACGTTGACCTGACTACTGTGATATCCGTGGGAGATACCATGGAGGCAAAGGTACTGAAAGTAAATGATGGCGAAGGTCAGGTAATGCTGACTTACAAGCGTCTTGCTGCTGAAAAGGGAAGCAAGCGTCTGGAAGAGGCATTTAATACCCAGGAGGTGCTTACTGCAAAGGTAGCGCAGGTATTGGATGGCGGCCTTGGCGTAGTGATTGATGAGGCAAGAATTTTTATTCCTGCTAGCCTGGTATCCGATACATATGAGAAGGATCTGGGCAAATACAAGGATCAGGATATTGAATTTGTAATTACAGAATTCAATCCACGTAGAAGAAGAATTATTGGAGACAGAAAGCAGTTGCTTCTGGCACAAAAGGCAGAATTGCAGAAGGCTCTGTTTGAAAGAATCAATGTGGGAGATGTTCTGGAAGGAACTGTTAAGAATGTAACAGATTTTGGTGCATTTATTGATTTAGGCGGAGCAGATGGATTGCTTCACATTTCTGAAATGTCTTGGGGAAGAGTAGAGAATCCTCGAAAAGTATTCAAAGTAGGTGAAGTGGTAAAGGTATTTATTAAGGATATCAAGGAAAACAAGATTGCATTGAGTATGAAATTTGAAGACGAGAATCCTTGGAAGGATGCCGTTTCTAAATACGCAGTAGGCAATGTTGTAACAGGTGTGGTTGCCAGAATGACAGATTTTGGTGCATTTGTAGAGCTTGCTCCTGGTGTGGATGCATTGCTGCATGTTTCTCAGATTTCTCGTGAGCATGTAGAAAAACCGGCAGATGTATTGAGCATCGGTCAGGAAGTTGAAGCTAAGATTGTAGACTTCAACGAAGAAGATAAGAAAATCAGTCTCAGTATCAAGGCTCTGCTGAATCCGGTAGAAGAAGTGCAGGAGGATGTAGAAGAAGAATCTGTGGAAGAATAGGGGAAATTAGCATGGTAGGATATGAGGATTTCAAAAAAGATATTTTTACATTGACCAAGATTGATCTGAATGCTTACAAAGAAAAACAGATGAAGCGCAGGATTGAGACGCTGATATCCAAGAATAATATCACTAGCTATAAAGATTATGTAGCATTGATTAAGAAGGATGCAGAGAAGTTCGAACAGTTTGTGAATTTCCTGACGATTAATGTATCAGAATTTTATCGGAATGCAGAGCAGTGGACAATTTTGGACAAAGAAGTATTCCCAGCATTGATTCAGCGGTTTGGCAAGAACTTAAAAATCTGGAGCGCTGCTTGTTCCACAGGAGATGAACCGTATTCGTTGGTAATGGCTTTATCCAAGCATATTCCGCTAAGCCAGATTAAGATTATGGCAACAGATATTGATAAGCAGGTATTGGATAAGGCAAGGATGGGGCTTTATAACGAAAAGAGTATTGCTGCAGTTCCGCCAGAATTTAAGAAGAAATATTTTACCAAGGTGGGTAATTCATACAAAATTGCGGATGAAATCAAACGCCAGGTAGAGTTTAAGGAACATAATTTGCTGAAAGACCCTTATCCTACAGGGTGCCACTTGATTGTATGCCGGAATGTGCTGATTTATTTTACAGAGGATGCCAAGGAAGAGATTTACAAGAAGTTTAATGCCGCATTGGTAAAAGATGGAATACTCTTTATTGGCAGTACCGAGCAGATTATGAACTACAGAGAACTGAATTATCAGAGAAAACAGTCTTTCTTTTTTCAGAAAGTGTAATGATTTGGAATGAATCATGAACAGGCGCACAGAAAATTTCTGTGCGCCTGTTTTAAGATCTGTCCGGTTTGTTTGAGGTACGTCGTGTTGCATTATCCTGGAAACGAAAATAGTCTGGACGGTGGCGGGACTGGGTATATTCAAACATAACACCGTCACTGTTGTAGGTATGGCTGCTGACCACAGCAAGACAGTTATAGTCTCCAAGATCCAGATATTTTTCATCGATTTCCGTCATTTTTTCTACGGTCATAATTCGTTTGCTGGTTACAATAGAAATATGAAGGGTCTGTTCTAAATATTCGTAAATAGAATTTTCTGCAATTTCTTTCGTAAGATTTTTCGCTATCGTTTTCAAAAAATAATTATGGTTTAAAATTAGTGCTTTTCCGTCCAGATAATGGAGACGTTGAAGATAATATAATTCGCTTCCAAGGGGAAAGCCTGTCCGGTTGGAAATTTTTTTGTCTGCAATAATCTCAGTAAAACATAGTACTTGGGTTTTGGGAATCTGATGGTTTCGGATGGCAGATTCTTTAAAAGATTCAATGCCGCCAATAGTAAAGGAAGCTTGCAGAGTTGGCTGAAAGATATTACGCATACCTTTTCCCTGCATGGTTTGTATGTAACCTTCTGTGACAAGGGCACTGACAGCTCTTCGTATTGTGTTGCGGGAACAGTCATAAGATTGGATCAATTGATTTTCAGAGGGAAGCAGTTCCTGAAATTCGTATTCTCCAGACTCTATTCGGTGTTTTAAATCTCGATATATTTCTGTATATTTTGTTTTTGGCATAATCCTTTCGAATCCTTTCCTGCTTGTTTAAACATCTATGTTTATTATAACCTGGACGGTTGGATTGTCAAGAAAAAAGAAACTTGTTTAAACAAATTTTTAAAAGGATATTGACATGTTTAAACAAGTATGGTATAAAAGATATAACAACTTGTTTGAACAAGATAAAAATGATTAGGAGGAAGGAAATGGGTAAGTATGTAGAAGATACAAAGGAACTGTTGCAGTTGGTGGGTGGAAAAGAAAATATCGCAGCAGTGTCACATTGTATGACAAGGATGAGGTTTGTGCTCCGTGCACCTCAAAAGGCTGATGTGAAGAAAATTGAAGCTATGAAAGTAGTAAAGGGTAGTTTTACACAGACTGGGCAGTTTCAGGTTATTATTGGAAATACCGTGGCAGATTTTTACAATGATTTTATTGCTGTGTCAGGAATAGAAGGAGTGTCAAAGGACGCGGTAAAAAATGCAGCGAAACAGAATCAAAATCTGCTGCAAAGAATGATTACGGCACTGGCCGAAATTTTTGCACCTTTAATCCCGGCCATTATAACAGGTGGTTTGATTTTGGGCTTTGGAAATTGTATTGACAGTCTGTATTTGTTTGAAAACGGCGCCAAGACCTTATGTGATATGAGCCAGTTTTGGACAGGAATTGACAGTTTTTTGTGGTTGATCGGGGAAGCAGTTTTTCATATGCTTCCGGTGGGGATTTGCTGGTCAGTGACCAAAAAGATGGGCACCACACAGATGCTTGGAATTGTACTAGGTCTGACGTTGGTGTCTGGACAGCTTTTGAATGCTTATTCTGTGGCAGGAGCAACTGAGATACCTTTTTGGGATTTTGGATTTTTTCAGATTAATATGTTTGTTACTAGCAGTTATGGCTTCTCATTTTATATTGGGGCCCATTGGCTGGAAGATTGGTTCTGCCATATCTTCTGTGGTTTACGCAGGAATTACAGGAAGTTTCAAGATTGTGTTTGGGGCAGTTTTTGGTTTTGTGTATGCGCCGTTGGTTATCACAGGGCTTCACCATATGTCAAATGCAATTGATTTGCAGTTAATTGCAGATTATGAAGGCACGATGCTCTGGCCCATGATTGCACTGTCAAATATTGCACAGGGTTCGGCGGTTCTTGGTATGATTGTCTTGCAAAGAAAGAATGCACAAGCGCAGGAAGTGAATGTGCCATCTTGTATTTCTTGCTATCTGGGAGTAACGGAACCAGCCATCTTTGGCGTCAATTTGAAACATGTGTTTCCATTTGTCTGTGGAATGGTTGGTTCTGCCTGTGCATCTGTCGTTTGCGTGGCAATGGGAATAGTTGCAAATGCAATCGGTGTAGGTGGTCTGCCAGGGATTCTTTCGATTCATCCTACTTTTATGGGGAGCTTTGCAATTTGTATGGTGATTGCAATTGCAGTGCCTTTTGCGCTGACAATTCTTGTGGGAAAGAAAAAATTACAGGGGGATGCATGTTATGATGCCCAGATGGCTTCTGGAGAGGAAATTGTCTGTGAGAAGGAAAGTCAGTTGGAGCATCGTGAGAAAGAGTTAAAGGCTTTTCTTACTGGTAAGGTGATTGCATTAAAAGAAGTAAATGACGGGGTATTTTCCGAAGGGATTATGGGAGAAGGACTGGCGATGATTCCCCAAAACGACACCTTATATGCGCCTGTGGATGCAACGGTAAGTGTATTGATGCAGGATTCCAAGCATGCCTGCGGTTTGACCCTTTCCAATGGCATAGAGATACTTCTTCATGTGGGAATTGATACGGTAGATATGAATGGAGATGGATTTGAATATCTGGCGTCAGAGGGACAGAGGGTAAAAGCTGGAACGCCTTTGATTCAGTTTGACAGAAACAAGATTAAGGCGGCGGGGCATTCGGATACAACCGTGTGCATTATCACGGAGCCAGCTAGTGCAGAGAATTTCCGGTTTGTAACAGGAATAGAAGGAAAAGCAAAGGAAACGGTAGTGGCGGTATTTGAATAAGAAAATATACAAAAGCTTTGGCAGAATTAGAATAATCTAATAAGTAAAAGAAAGTGGGGCCATTGTAAAATATAAGAATTAGAAACTTGTACTATATGGTGTAGAAAATTCTTATTTTGCAACAGTCTCTCAGAGAGAGGGAATTATGGAAAATTTTAAGAAAAGTACAATTTATCAGATTTATCCCAAATCATTTTGTGACAGTAATGGAGACGGTATTGGTGATATTCAAGGAATCATTCAAAAGTTAGACTACATACAAAGTCTTGGTGTCGACTATATTTGGAGTACTCCCTTTTTCGTGTCTCCCCTAAAGGATAACGGGTATGATGTGGAGGATTATAGAAAAATCAATCCAGTTTTTGGCGCCATGGAGGATGTGGAGGAGCTCATTGCAAAGGCAGCAGAACGGGGAATAGGAATTATGCTTGATATGGTATTTAACCATACCTCTACCCAGCATGAATGGTTTCAAAGAGCCCTGGCAGGGGAGAAGGAGTATATGGACTATTATATTTTTAAAGATGGGACAAAAGAAACGCCCCCTACCAACTGGCAGTCAAAATTTGGCGGATCTGCATGGGAATATGTACCTTCTTTGGAAAAATGGTATCTTCACCTGTTTGATGTGACCCAGGCGGATTTGAACTGGGAGAATCCAAAGGTAAGGGAAGAATTAAAAGATATTATTCGGTTTTGGAAGGAAAAAGGAGTCAAAGGATTCCGATTTGATGTGGTGAACTTGATTTCCAAGCCCGAGGTTTTTACGGATGATACGGATGGAGATGGCAGGAGATTCTATTCGGATGGACCTCATGTACATGATTTTTTAAAAGAGCTGACGACGGATACTGGGATAGATGAGTTGGTTACGGTGGGAGAAATGTCTTCCACGGGCCTTAAACATTGTATCCGGTATTCCAATCCCAAAGAAAAGGAGCTGTCCATGTGTTTTCATTTCCATCATCTGAAAGTGGATTATAAAGATGGGGAAAAATGGGAGCTGGCAGAACCGGATTATGGGAAATTAAAAGAGCTGTTTGAAACATGGCAGGGGAAAATGGAAAAAGGAAATGGATGGAGAGCTTTGTTTTGGTGCAATCATGATCAGCCCAGAATCGTATCTCGGCTGGGAGATGAAAAAGAGTATTGGAAACCTTCTGCAAAAATGTTGGCAACCTGTATTCATCTGCTGCGTGGAACTCCTTACATTTTTCAAGGGGAAGAAATCGGCATGACAAATGCTGGGTATCATGATATCTGTGCATATCGGGATGTGGAGAGCATTAACTATTACCATATTTTGTTGGAAAAAGGAAAAACCAAGGAGGATGCATTGGAAATTTTACGGCAGCGTTCCAGGGATAATGGAAGAACGCCGATGCAGTGGGATTCTGGGGAACATGCAGGATTTTCCACACATAAGCCGTGGATCGATATACCTGGCAACTATTCTTACCTCAATGTAAAAGAGGAGGAAAAGGATATGGATTCTATCCTTCATTATTATAGAAAACTTGTAGCTTTACGGAAACAGTATGCAGTGATTCAGGAGGGCACAGTAGAATTTCTGTATCAGGAGCAACCAGAAATTTTCGCATACAAACGGAAGCTCCAAGATCAGGAGCTTCTTGTTGTGAATAATTTCACTGGAAGGGAGGTTGACTTACAAGAATCAATCTCCATCACAGGGTATCGCCATCTCCTTGGCAATTATGCTCAGGAGGAAAAAATGGAAATTAAGAGGCTTAAACCTTATGAGACCATGGTATTTTTGTCGTCTAAAATTGTTCCAGAAGATGCAGCGCATATTTCTTGAGATGTTCCTTGGAGCTTGTAAAGGCTTCTGTTTGTTCAAAGTAAGAAATCTTATCCTGATAGTTCTGCTTTAGGGCAGGGGAAAATAGTTCCTGGTATTGGGGCAGGAAGCAGCCGGATTTTTTACTGTAGCAGGTGGCTGCAGTTGCCTGGGTGCGGTAATTTTTGTCCACATAGGCGGCAACGCTTTTGTGGACTGCCACATCTTCAGCAGGCAGGTAATAATAGTCTTTGTAGTTTGGGTAGAAATATTTCAATTCCCCTGCAAAGAGTTCAATTCGTAGTTTTACCTGATTGCAGGAGCCGGAGACATAGAGCTTTCCGAAGGGATGGGTGAAAGGCATTGGCAGGGGAAGTTCTAGCTCCAAGGAGAGAATCAGTTCTAGTCCGTCTGTTCCCTCATAAGTTTTCCAATTGTGTGTTTCCCAGGAGGAAACTTGAAAATATCCTTCGAAAAAACGTGGATAGGAAAGGAGTGGAAGGAGCTTTATCATCCCTTCTATATCCTCATAATTATGTAGTTTTAAAAGGGCGCAGGCTTCTTCGGAAGAAAGGAAGGAGGCTGCGTCATTTTTGTGGTTGCTTCCATTGTTTTTCAAAGAGAGCTTTGCATATTCTAAGTAAATGGAAATCAAATCTCTGCCGGAATACAAATCTTCCCTTGCAATGCCCAGAAATTTTTCCAGGGTTTTCTGTTTCAGATTCGGAAGATTCAAAATCGTTTTATATTTGGAAAGTTTTTTGTAAATGTCAAGATGCCGGAAAGAATCAAAATGTTCCGGCATTTTGTAGTGGGCGCAGCGGTCTTTTAGGAAGGGAACATCGAAGCCTGTTCCATGAAAGGAAATCAAGGTGTCGTAACTGGATAAAGTATCCAGGAAGGCAGCGAGTATATCTGGTTCTTCCGAAGGAGTTTCTGCAAATAATTGATGAATGAATATCTTGCTCTTTCTTTGATAGGCATATCCAATCATGTAAATTTGATTGTGGGAAGCAGAAAATCCTGTAGTTTCAATATCAAAAAAAACTGAGGAAGGGGTGAAGAATGTTTTGACATAAGGGTTATCGGAAAAAGGTGTAAGTTCTGTCTGCCAGGTTTTCATTGGGAGCCTCCGTTCTGTGGATTTATCATATCATTTGAAGATAATATGCCAGATTGTCTTGACATCTGGAATGGGCAAAAAAGTATATGTGAATATTATATAATAAAGTTTGTGAATTATCAAATCGTAGAGGAACATACAAAAAAGACAATTTCTTTGTGTGAAAAAAAGGAAAGCGGTGTGGAATTTCACAGCTTATGTCGTTGTGCGCCTTGCTTCATGATATGCTGAAAATTGAAACAGATTGACCATATTTGGTAGAACAAAGAATTAGGGCTGCCTCATTGAGAAATAATGCGGCAACCCTAAGAACAGATAAAAGTTTGTTATTTTTCTATTTTTTCTTTACGATAATCTTTATCTTTGCTTTTTTCCCGTTATAAGTTTTAACCGTAATAATGGCAGTGCCCTTTTTCCTGGCTGTAATTTTTCCAGTGGAGGAAACTGTCGCCACAGATTTTTTGTTAGAAGAATAGGTAAGCTTATGGCTTGCAGTTCCTTTTGGAAGCTTTACTTTTAGTTGAAATTTCCAGCCTACTTTGATGGTCTTGGTTTTGGCATTTAAATTAATTTTGCCAGGCTTCTTCTTAACGGTAACCTGTACAGTAGCAGTTTTTCCATTGGAGGATCGAATGGTAATCTTGGAAGAGCCAGTTTTCTTAGTTGTAATCTTACCAGTTGAGCTAACGGCAATTCTTTTGTTGGAAGCAGTGTAGCGGAGCTTTTTATTTGAAGCATTTGCTGGAAGCGCTTTTGCTTTCAAAGTATAAGATTCACCTAATCCCAGGGTGAGCCTTTTTACATTTGTTCGAATGGCTGTTACCTTAGGCTTTTGAACAGTAGAAGAGCTGGAACCAGGTTTTTCAATGCTTGGCTTATTGCTATTGGAGTTGTTATTTCCAGGCTTTTTGCCATCCGAATTGTCAGCGCCATTGTTGTTCGATTCTTCTTTGTTGGAATCTGGTTGTTTTGTCAGGGTGACGGAAATGCCGTCAGTAGTGAAAACAGCAGCGTTTCCGGCTTCGTCTGTTACTGTTAATTTCAGGGACAATGCCAAGGTTCCCTCGGTTTGCTGGAACGTGGACTTTAACTGGTCAAAAGTCAGAAAGACATGGTTCAGTCCAGGAGCCAATGTATCATTTTGCGTATAAATTGCCGCTGTTTTGTCTTTTTCCACAAATTCTGCAGTGATGGTAACTTTTTTGTTAGCAGCAGCATTGGAAATGATTTCTGTTTGAAGGTTTCCGCTCAGTTTGTTTTTGTTATCACAGGACACTTCTTTTTCCAGGAGAGAAGCTTTTAGAGGATTTTCCTGCTCAGTAGCGATAAAGGAGCTTGCTGTCTGGCCATCTTGAAGTATAGTATTCTGTCCATCTAAAAGAACGGAATCTTGTCCTGGCGCTTGTATGGCAATGTTATTGTTTTCCTTTATGGCAACGGTGGCATTGCTGCTGCCAATTTCTACGGTTCGTTCCATTCCCTGGTTATTTACCAGAGTGAAGGAAGCAGTTTCCTTTGTTTGGGATTCTGACAACAGCTCCATGGTCAAAGAACCGTCTTCCGTGCCAGTTTCCGTGATATTCAAAACGGCATTTTCATCAGAGGAAGTGATTTTGGCAAAATATTTTTCGGTTCCCAGATAGAAAGAAACGGAATCCGGGTTGGAAGATTCAGATTTTTCTTTCGGCACTTCAGTGGTAAGCTGATAATTTCCCTCTGGCAGAACAAAACGTTTGATGCCACAAAAACTGTTGTTGCGTTGGGAGGATAAAGGCTTTTGCTCATAAGCGCCTTCCATTTCGCTGATCTCTCTGCCTTCTGTGTCTGTGACTTTTCCATATTCCTTGTCGATGGAAAGGTAGAGGGAGGGGATTTCCTGGCTGTAAGTTTCTACACCGGACAGGGAAGCGGTAAGGTCACTGTAAGGTACGTAAGAAATGCCAGAATAGCCTTTGATTTTGCCAAAATCCTTACGGATGGTAAGAATTTCCAATTGGGAAGGATGGTCTGGGTTATAAGCTTTTATTTGAAAATCTCCTTCTTTAGTCTGCATAACAGAAATTGGAATCACGGCGTGTCCGTCGTAAATGGAGTAGAGCAGCAGTACCACGGGTTCCGCTTGCGCATCCAACCGCAGTCCCCCAGACCGCTCAAACTCTTCCACCTTTTGTACCAGTCCCTGGTAATTATTCCAGTGCCTGCTGATACTGCCCTTAGATCCCGAAATTATGGGATGATACTGAGAAATCTGGTAAGATTCAATCAGCTTTGTTATGGAAGCGTCCTTGCTTCTGGGAGCCTGAATGGTAGAAAGGGTGTTGTAGGGCGCGCCATAGTCTGTAGCATGGAAATTGGGATTTTCATAAAATTCCAGGGTTGTCCCTGCCATGCCGTAGCAAGAGCCTTTCCAGCCGTTGTCTGTGACATAGTAATAGGTTCCGAGAGAAATATTGCCTAAGGTCTCCACAAATCTCCGTTTGAGGAAGCGATAGCCATCTGGATAGCCAAAGGAATCAGCATTGTTGGCAAAGGAATAGTGGTCCTGCCCTTCAGTATAGAACCGTTCCTGCCTTAAAAGGGGGATGCCGTTCCAGTTTCCATTCAATCGGTTCCAGCTTGTCTGAGCTGCACGATGGCAGAGATGAAGGTGGCTGCTGCAGTTTTCAAAGCTGTCAGAAGCCCATCTGCCTGGGATGGTTCCGCCAAAATATGCTCGTTCCAGAGCAGTGTTTCCTGCAAAAGCTTGGGTGCCGATATGGTATACGTCGCTGGGAATGTTGATGGAACGCAAGCTGACGCATCCTCTCAACGCCCCATCTCTGATTTCGTAAGTGGAATCGGGGATGATGAAGGAAGCAAGGCTGGTACATCCTGCGAAGGCTTCTTTCTCCAGGATACCTAGCTTGGAGCCTAAAGTTGCAGATGTAATTCCAGTGCATCCCTGAAATGCGCCTTCGCCGATGGAGGAGACTTTCTCCAAAATCAGGCTGCCAGTGATGCTGGTATTATTACGGAAAGCAGCGTTTCCAATGTCTGTGATGGCTGAAATGTTTAAAGATTTCAATTTGCTGCAATTTGCAAATGCGTGGCTGCCGATGCGTTCCAGACTGGCGCCAGTTCCCAAATAGATTAATTTGGAGGCATTGGAGAAACTATAGTCCCCAATAGAAGTAATTCCATCTCCCTTTATCGTTTGGATGGATGCTACATAACTGCTCCAGGGGGCGGGAGAATCTTCAGTAAAGTCTGGGATTTGGCCGGAGCCGGTGAAAATCAGGCTGCCGTCACTTCCAATGTATTCCCAGCTCAGCGCTCCAAATGAACCAGAACCTTCATCGGTATTGGCTGGGTCCCAGTCTGCAAGCCGATAGGAAGTCCAGGGAGGGAGGTTCCATCCGGTGGAATCGGCTGTTTTATAAAGGATCAGTTCGGATGAATTTGCAGAGATGCTGGCAGCATCAGTCTGGATATCTGAAGCGTTTCCAGAAAAATAAATGGAATTTAGTTTTTGATTGTTGAAAATACTGTATCCGTCTAGTTTTTCCAAGGCTGCAGGCAGGTAAAGCTTTTCCAGAGAGACAGCATCTGTGATGGAATGCTCCGCGATGCTTTTCACCTGTTCTGGTACATGATAAGAACGATTCGGTTTTAAAGGGGCATAATAGCTTAATCGTGTCCCGCCTTCACTGTAGACGACATTCTCCAAAGATTTCAGATAAGGATTCTCAGGGGAAACTGTGATAGTTTCCAGGTTTATGTTGCCGTTGAAAATAGCGTCTGCATTCCGAAGTCCCTTGCCGATGGTAACAGTTTTTAAAGCGGAGCCGCAGGAAAATGCAGATTGTTCTATAGATTCCACACTGTCTGGAAGATTCAGGCTTTGGATATTACCGCAATAACGGAAAGCATACATTCCTATATTTTTTACGCTGTCTGGAAGATTGAGTTCCATTAATCCAGCTTGGTCAAATGCAGAGTCACCAATTTTTGTCAGAGTGTCTGGAAGCTGAATGGAAGTCAGATTTTGTGCATAATGAAAAGTGTGTTGATCAATCAGCTCTGTTCCAGGCAGGAGAGTAACGGATGCTGCAGGATCAGCGATTGCATATGCTATGGCGCGTTTTGGGGCGCCGTCCTCTGACTTTTCATACAGGATATTGTCCTGGACAAAAAAATATGGATTGCCGTCAGCTACCTGGATTGTTTTAAGCGGCGTTTTGCCAAAAACGCCGGGTTGAATTTCCTCCACATTTTCAGGGATTGTGATGCTAGTCAACGGTGTATGATAGAAAGCCTTTGCATTCAGGGATTTCAAGCTTCTCGGTAGAGAAATGTTTGTCAGTGCGCTGCACTCAGAGAAGGCATATGGCCCAATTTCCTGCAACCCTTCTTTAAGCTCAACGTCAGCAAGGGAAGGCAGTCCAAGGAAAGCATTTGCTTTTATGGATACCAGACTTTCTGGCAGGGATATATGTTCCAATTTCGAGCAGTTTAAAAAAGCGCGTGGTCCAATTTCCTTTAGTCCTTCATTGAAGTGAATCTCAGTCAGGGAGAGAAGATTGCTAAAAGCATCTGCCTTTATAGACACCAGGCTTCTGGGCAGGGAAATGCTTTCTAATGCGCTGCAGTTATAAAAGGCGTTTGTGCCGATTTCTTCTAGCCCTTCATTAAAATGAATTTCAGTCAAGGAAAAAAGATTCCAGAAAGCGTTGTCTTCAATCCGTGTAAGCCCTGCGCCACAGGTAATGGTTTTCAGGGAATAGGCATTAAGAAAGGCAGATATGCCGATGGAAGCAACGCTGTCTGGCAGTGTGACAGCAGGCAGGCTGCAATGTTCCCAGAAGGCAAAGTCACAAATGGATGTGATGCCTTCGCTTATTGTAAGAGAAGTAATATGTTTCCGGTAATTGTACCAGGGGCTTTTGGTGGACGAAAATAAAAGCTGATTCATCTCGCCTGTTCCTGTTAGATGCAGTTCATAACAAACAGGGGAATCAGAGGAGACAGTATCATTTTCATCTGGATAGATGGTTCCATCTGGATCTAAGATGAGTTCCCATTTGATATTGTCTCCCTGGGCTCCGCATGTGCCAGAGGTGTCTCCTGTGGGCGTTGGCAGCTCTGCAGCCTGGATTTTTGCTGGTTGTTGCCAGTCAAAGGGTACAGACCAGCATAAGCCCAATGCAAGTGAAAGTGTTAGCAAAAAGCTGATAGTTTTTCTCCTTTTTTTCATATCAATACTCCTTTTCCCTATCATTTTTTAGGCAATTGCAAAACTCTGAACTTCGTCTCAATTCATGTAGAATTTACACAATTACCTAATCCCCTCGGGATGCTATTTAAAATTATACTTAGATTTCCAATTTATGGCAATCCATTGAAAATTTCTTAGCAGAAAATTAACAGGAAATATGGGATACGATTTCACCCTTTGTTTTGTGTTGAAAAAAGTACAAATTTATCGAAAAAAAATGTGCTACAGATAATAAAATGTGCTATAATCAAAATTATTGACTTATGACTTATCATAAGGCATAAAATATATTCAGTTAAGATGGACAGCAGTTTGCACAAGCATGTAGAAGGCTGGACTTAGGAATGACATGAATATATTTTATTCCCGCGTGCAATGAGCCAGGCAGCCGCCCTTGGGCGGATATTTGGCGAATGCCGCGAGGGTCAAATACCAGTCCTCCCCCTTGGGGCGGAAAGAACAAGCTAAGCTTGCTGAGGAGTATTTGACTTCATTCCTTAAAAATATTTTTAAAGAAAGTGGGGCACGAAAAATGGGTCTTATGACATTTAAGGGCGGTGTCCATCCGCACGATGGAAAAGAATTTTCCAAAGATAAGCCAATACGTGAGCTATTACCCAAGGATGAGCTGGTATTTCCGGTTTCTCAACATATAGGGGCGCCAGCAAGTCCAGTGGTAGCTGTTGGTGATACCGTGCTACGGGGACAGAAGATTGCAGAAGCTGGCGGTTTTGTATCTGCACCGATTTATTCTTCCGTATCTGGTAAGGTAAAGGCAATTCAGCCGCGCAGAGGGGCAGTAGGGGATATGGTGAATTCCATCATTATTGAAAATGATGGAGAGATGAAGGAAGTAGAGTATTCTGCAGTAGAAGATGTGACTGCTCTTTCCAAAGAAGACATTATTGGAAAGGTAAAAGAAGCAGGCGTTGTCGGAATGGGTGGAGCTGGATTCCCGACTCATGTAAAGTTGTCTCCTAAGGAGCCAGATAAAATTGAGTACATAATCGCAAACTGCGCGGAATGTGAGCCTTACCTGACAGCGGATTATCGGCGTATGCTGGAGAATCCCAAAGAGCTGGTGGAAGGAATGCGCATTGTTCTGCAATTGTTTGATCATGCCAAGGGCTTATTTGGCATTGAGGACAATAAGCCGGATTGTATAGCGAAGATGCAGGAGTTGACAAAGGATGAGCCCCGGATGGAGGTTTGCCCGTTAAAAACAAAGTACCCCCAGGGAGGTGAGCGTCAGTTAATTTATGCGACTACTCACCGGGAAATTAATTCTACGATGCTTCCAGCAGATGCAGGCTGTATTGTAGACAATGTAGAAACCTTAATTTCGATTTATAAAGCGGTAAAGCTGGGCAAGCCTGTAATGAACCGTATTTTTACGGTAACAGGAGATGCAGTGGCAGAGCCAGGGAATTTTGATATTTGTTTAGGTATGAGTTATGGGGAAGTTCTGGAAGCAGCCGGAGGATTTAAGGTACAGCCTGAGAAAATTATTTCCGGCGGGCCTATGATGGGATTTTCCATGTTTGGGTTGGATATTCCAACTACCAAAACGTCTTCTTCCCTGCTTTGTCTTGCAAAGGATGATGTGGCAGCAAGTGAGACGACAGCATGTATCAATTGCGGCCGTTGCGTATCTGCATGCCCAGAACAGATTATTCCTACAAGACTTGCAAAAATGGCAGGTTATGGTGATATGGCAGGATTCGAAAAGTGGAACGGCATGGAATGTATCGAATGCGGAAGCTGCAGTTATATCTGTCCGGCAAAAATCCCGCTGGCACAGTCTATCCGTACCATGAAGAAACAGATTCTTGCAGAGCGGAGAAAGAAATAGCTATTTACGAAAATATAATTTGCAACCAATTTATAAGGTAAGTTGATTGTGAGCTCACGCGTTAGTGCAAAGTGCATGGAAATACGCGTGATACCTTTATAAAATTAGGAAGAAAGAGGTGTCTTATTGTGAGTGATCTGTATAATGTATCATCGTCATCCCACATTCGTTCCAAAGATACATCTGCCAAAATAATGCTTTATGTGGCAATCGCATTGCTGCCCGCCAGCTTATTTGGTATCTGGAACTTTGGGTTACAGGCGTTGATATTAATTTTAGTATGTGTTGCAACCTGTGTGGCTTCGGAATGGATTTTTGAAAAGCTTATACAGAAAAAAAGTACCATCAATGATTTCAGTGCAGTGGTGACTGGGTTATTGCTGGCATTGAACCTGCCTCATACCTTACCCATTTGGCAGGCAGTTTTAGGTAGCGTATTTGCGATTGTGATTGTAAAAATGCTTTTTGGTGGCCTTGGACAGAACTTTATGAACCCGGCTTTGGGCGGAAGATGCTTTTTACTTGTGTCTTTTGCAGGAACAATGACCAGTTTTACCTATGATGGTGTAACAGGAGCTACTCCCTTGGCGCTTTTAAAGAATGGGGAGAGTGTGGATACCATGAAGATGCTTCTGGGAACCACAGCAGGAACCATTGGTGAGACCAGTGTAATTGCGATTTTAATTGGAGCAATTTTCCTGATTCTGATGGGGGTCATCGATTTGACCATTCCAGCAAGCTACATTGTTTCCTTCGGTGTATTTGTGCTGTTGTTCGGCGGACATGGTTTTGATATGACTTATCTTACCGCTCATCTGTGTGGTGGTGGATTGATGTTGGGAGCATTTTTCATGGCAACAGATTATGTAACTTCTCCCATTACCCCTATGGGAAAAGTTGTATTTGGGATTGTTTTAGGAATTCTAACAGGATTGTTCCGTCTGTTCGGAGCCAATGCAGAAGGGGTTTCTTTTGCAATTATCTTAGGTAATCTTCTGGTTCCAATTATTGAGAAATTTACCATTCCAAGGGCATTTGGCCAGAAAAAGGAGGTAAAATAGCATGAATAAAAAGATTGTGCATGATGCGTTGGTTTTAACCGCTTTTACCTTAGTGCTGGGATTTCTGCTGGGCGTGGTTTATGATATTACCAAAGAGCCTATTGCAGCAGCAGAAAAAGCTGCTCTGGATGAAGCATATAAAGTAGTGTTCGCAGATGCAGCTTCTTTTGAAGAAGATGAGAATTTTGATTTGGCAAAGGCGGCGGAGATTATTGCGGCAAGCGAATTTTCCAAGGATGAGATTACAGCAGTGAACAAAGCATTGGACGGATCTGGCAATGTGCTTGGATATGTGATCAATGTAACTTCCCATGAAGGAAGCCAGGCAGATATTTCTTTTTCTGTAGGTATCCAAAAGGATGGGACGTTAAATGGTTATTCCATTACGGCTATCAGCGAAACACCAGGTCTTGGTGTGCTGGTGCAGGAAGAGCCATTCTATTCTCAGTTTGAAGGAAAGTCTGAAGAGACTTATTCTGTAGTAAAGACAGCTCCGGCAGCCGAAAATGAGATTCAGGCAGTCACGGGAGCTACCATTTCTTCCAGAGCAGTCACAAACGGCGTAAATGCATGTTTGGTGTACTTTAGAAGCGCTTTGCAGGGAGGTAACTAAGTATGAATAAATATGTAGAACGTTTATATAACGGTATTATTAAAGAAAATCCTACCTTTGTGCTGATGCTTGGAATGTGTCCTACCTTGGCGGTGACATCTTCCGCAGTCAATGGAATCGGCATGGGCCTTTCCACCACAGTGGTACTGGTAATGTCCAACCTGTTGATTTCTATGTTTCGTAAAGTGATTCCAAACGGCGTGCGTATGCCGGCTTATATTGTAGTGGTAGCCTCCCTTGTTACCATCGTGCAGTTTATTATGCAGGCGTATACACCAGCCCTTTCTGCATCTTTGGGTGTGTATATTCCTTTGATCGTGGTAAACTGTATTATCTTAGGAAGAGCCGAAAGCTACGCTTCCAAGAATCCAATTACACCTTCTATTTTTGATGGACTTGGCATGGGTCTTGGATTTACCATTGGTCTTACCTTTATTGGATTAATCCGCCAGATTTTAGGAGCTAATCTTGGAATTACTGTGTTCATTATGGCGCCAGGTGCATTCCTTGTACTTGCGTTTCTGGTTGCAGGCATGAATGTTGTTCGGGAAAAAATGGAAAAGAAGGGCAAACCCCTTGCAGCTCCTTCTGGATGTCTCACTGGAGACTGTGCAAGCTGTTCTCAGTCAGCAATGTGTACCGGAAAATTGCCGGAATCACAGAAAAAGTCAGAAGAATAGGAGGCAGGATAGATGAAAGAATTATTGATTATAGCAATCGGCTCTGCCATTGTAAATAACGTAGTATTAAGCCAGTTTTTGGGTATCTGCCCGTTTCTTGGAGTATCCAAAAAGACAGAAACAGCAGCCGGAATGGGTGGCGCGGTTATTTTCGTTATTACCCTGGCTTCCTTTGTTACTGGTCTGATTTATAAGTTTATTTTGGGTCCCTGCCATGTGGAATATTTGCAGACCATTGTATTTATCCTTGTCATTGCCTCATTGGTGCAGTTCGTGGAAATGTTTTTGAAGAAAAATATGCCTCCATTGTATGAATCCCTGGGCGTGTTCCTTCCGCTGATTACTACAAACTGTGCTGTATTGGGTGTTGCTCTGAACAATGTAAGCAAAGGCTATGATTTGCTGCAGGGTGTGGTAAACGGTCTTGCAACCTCTGTTGGATTCTTTATTGCGATTGTAATTATGGCAGGCATTCGTGAGAAAATTGAATATAATGATATTCCCAAGCGTTTTCAGGGAACAGCCATTGTGCTAATTACAGCCAGCTTAATGTCAATTGCCTTTATGGGATTCTCAGGAATGATTTAGGAGGGAATAAAATGAATGTAACAGCAATTATCATTGCCGCCCTGGTAGTGGGTGGAACTGGTATTTTCCTTGGCTTTTTCCTTGGAATCTTTGGGGAAAAATTCAAAGTAGAAGTAGATGAAAGAGAAGAAGCAATCCTGGGCGTTCTTCCGGGAAATAACTGTGGCGGCTGTGGATATGCAGGATGCTCCGGTCTTGCAGCAGCCATTGCAAAAGGTGAAGCTCCAGTAGGACAGTGTCCAGTAGGCGGCGACCCAGTGGCAGCTCAGATTGGTGAAATTATGGGTGTTTCTGCAGAAGGCGGCGTGAAGATGACGGCTTTTGTAAAATGCGCTGGAGACTGTGAGAAAGCAAAACAGGATTATGAATACACTGGCGTGGAGGATTGTGCAGCTATGGCGTTTATTCCTGGCGGCGGGCCAAAATCCTGTAATTATGGTTGTCTTGGATATGGAAGCTGTGTGAAGGCATGTCCTTTTGATGCAGTACATATTGTCAATGGCATTGCACTGGTGGACAAAGACGCCTGCAAAGCCTGCGGAAAATGCGTGGCAGCCTGTCCGAAGAACCTGATTGAACTGGTGCCCTACGATGCAAAGAATAAGGTGCAGTGCAGTTCTAAGGATAAGGGCAAGGATGTGATGGCAGCCTGCTCCGTAGGATGTATTGGATGTAAGCTTTGTGAGAAGAATTGTCCAGAAGGGGCAGTTACCGTAACAGATAACATTGCTCATATTGACTATGAGAAATGTACAGGATGTGGAACCTGTGCTGAGAAATGCCCGAAGAAGATTATCAGTAAGGCAGGATGATGTAGATTTTTGATTTTGTGAATATATAAGAATGGAAACAAGAAAACCGTTTTTCTTCTGTGTCTTACCAGGCACAGAGGAGAACGGTTATTTTTGTGCATTACCAAAAATATTTCTCTCAATTTGGAGGTATCAGACATCTTGTGTAATTGTGGGCTTATAGCTGATACATACAAAAAAATCATAGTAAAAAAGGTGATTGATACCTTCCAGTTTGTAGAATAAAAAAGCTGTAAAAATCTACGTTGAATTTTACAGCTTTTTGTATATAATAGAAATAGCAGAAACAATTCTAAATCAAAGGAAGGAGCTGAAAGAATATGGCAAATATTTTACCAGTATCTGATTTGAGAAATTATAATGAAGTCCTGAAGAACTGTCGCAAAGGAGAGCCTGTATATCTTACTAAGAATGGCAGGGGACGATTTGTAGTTATGGATATTGAAGATTTCGAGCGCGATCGTGAAGAGAAAAAGCTTTTGATGAAGCTGCAGGAAGCTGAAGAAGCAGTGAAAGACGGAGAAGGCTGGCTGGATCTGGATGAACTGAAAGCACTTGTGGAGGAATAAGATGTTAAAACTGTGGATTAACTCGATTGTTGCATAGGATCTGAAAAATATCCGGGATTATATTGCTGAAGATAATGAAGAATATGCTGCAAAGACCATAAATGAAATTTATGTTAAATTTGAAAATCTCCAGATGTTTCCGGGAATGGGTTCAGATCTCCCCAAACGAGTCAGCTTTCGCACAGACTATAAATATGCGATATGGGAAGAGTATGTGATTATTTACAAGGTTAGGAACGAGTATGTAGAGATTTATCGTGTAGTCAACCGATATCAGGATATTACGAGAATTTTTGAGTGATCGTGTAAAATGATACTTGAAAAATTCAAAGGAGAAGATATGGGAAAAGTAATCAAGATCAATAGTTCAATGAAAGGATGTAGATAGTGTGATATATAAGCGCGATAAACATCTATCAGAGATTTTATCTAATAAATGTAGGGTGTCAAAAGCCACATTAATTAATATATGAGTTTGTTTACTTTTGAAAACTTAACACAAATTGAGTTATGACATTGCTTTAAACCTATCTGGCAGAGGTATTTGGATGATTTTCTTTGCTATTTTATGCCGTTTTCGAAGCATGATTATCTAAGCTACTGATATGATTCAATAACTTTTGAAAACACAAAAAAATACACGTATTTTACGTAGATATTATATGTAGATATTGGGAAAGTATGAAGACGGTTGTTCTTTGATATTTATTCTCGCGAGCAATGGGCCAGACAGCCGCGCTCGCGAGAATATTTGGCGTTTTGTTACTTTTCCAAAAGTATGCAAAAGCACTTCTGACAGCCGGAGCCTATCAAAAGTGTCTTGCGCCCTGTGGGGCTTACATTCCGAACAGATCGGCGTGTGTGCCGGTTCGGTCTAATCTCAATTCATTTCCGACTTGCCTATAAATGAGCAGCCAGTCCGGGGCGATATGACATTCCCTATATCCTGAATAATTCCCGGTCAAATTATGGTCTTTATTTTTTTCTGGGAGTGGGGCGGGAATACGCAATGTATCAATAGCCTGTTGGAGCAGTGGGATTTTATACCCGCGTTTCACGCACGTCTTAAAATCTTTCTTGAATCTTGTGGAGTATCTAACATCAAGCATGGGCTATTCCTTCATCAATTCAGCAAATAAAGCCTCTGTACTGCCGGTAAAGAGAGTTCCGCCGCCGTTTTCCAATTCCTCAATAGAGGCGATTGTATCCGCGTTTGGCATTTCCTCCGGTACTGCTGCCCCTTGCAGATAAGCGATAATATAATACATTTTGCTATCCGGTATCTGGTCGATAAGGCTTTTTGCCATTTCCTTATAACTCATAAAAAACACTTCCTTTCACAGATGGTATAAGCTACAATATATCGGCTATTCTTCTTTATCGGGTATATATTCCATTAAGTCACCTGGCTGGCAGTCCAGCAGCTTGCACAGCTTTTCTAAAGTTTCCGTTCCAAGATTCCCTTTACCATTTTTCAAATTGTAATATGTCTGCTGTCCCATTATTTTGTTTTGCCGAAGATAATAGGTTGAGATTCCTTTTTCTTCCAGCAGCTTAAACAATTTGTCATAGCTTATAGCCATTCTCATACCCCTTTCTATTTTCTAATGGAATCGGTAATATGCAAACTCCTTTTCCACTGTACTCATTATAGCATAGAATATGCACTTTTACAAGTGTACATTATGCGCAAATAATAGTGCATAATGTACACTTGTAAAAGCAATGGACTTCATTAAGCTAAAACTCACCAAAAAGGAATATATGGATATTGAGAGCGCAATACACGAGGGCTGTATCAACTCGGAACATAAAGCCTTTGAACATGGATTCATGCGTGGTATCGTGGTGATGAAAGGCGGTGCTATATAATGAATTTTCCACTTGCTATTTTTAGATGTATTCACAGAATATTCCAATGGGACAATCTCAAAATAGTGTTATAGCAGTTGGGGCGGCGTTGTGGCCGCCCTTTTCGTTAACCCAATACTACTCCAATTTCCATCCTATTTCCGTAGGGGAAATAACAAACAAAGATGATAAGAACAACTTTAAACTACAAGTTAAATGACAAATGATTGAAATACCCTTAAAATAATCTTAATACAGTTGCTTTAAGGGAAGGAATGACAATCATTATGAAGCATGAATATTGGATCAAAGGAAGCGTTAATATCCCAGAGGAACAGAAAGAGGAATTTAACAAGAATGTTTTAACACTTTTGCGGCTATGCGGAATTCGAAAGTTAAAAGAGATAGAGCTTGCAGGAAGGATAGTCACGGTAGTTTGCAAACCTAAGGCGGACGCGCATGGAATTGTGAGATTTGACTATTCCATTTTTGAAGGGCAGAAAAGACAAGTATCTACGTATCATATGGATACCTGTGAGCTTTCTGTGATAGACCGTGGATACGGAGAGTTTGGCCTGGTGATGACTATGCAGGAAGCATATTCGATCGAAGAGTGTTATCTTATGAGGAAGAATGAGGTGTGTAATGTATGTGGTTATGCACTGTTGATCCAACGTATCATTGGCGTGAAGTTATTTTTTTCGGGTCCTGAGAGAAGATATCGGAAGGAAGAACACTTCATATGTCAGGAACCCCATAAGAATCAGCAATTGAGAAAAGAACCCCTGTTTTATCAAGTAATCCTACGGAAGAATGAAGATGAATTTCTGGAATTTTGGGATGACTGCGAGTTATATCTGTCAGATGTTATGAAGAAAAATTTGGAAGAATGGAAATTGGAGTTTGAGGGAATCGAAGAGGCAGAGGCAGCAGCAGTTGATACAGAATTGTGTTTGATGGAGATTTTGCTGGAGATGCAAAAGATATGGAAATGCCGGTTGGTGGACGAGAAACTGGTACGGGAATTTATCGGGCATTCGAAAGAGCTTCCCTTTCAGAAAGGGTTGCTGGTATGGCGGAAAATAATGGATGAAAACATAGAATATTTTCCAGAACTAACTGCCAGACAGGTAAGAGAGTGGGTTACAAAGCCTTGCTGTAGGGAAGAAGACAGAATCAGAATAAGCGGATATGCGTCTTTGCTGACTAATTTGATGAGAAGGGCCAGGCTATTTGGATTTTGAGGAGGAAAAAGAGGTGGGAATTTTTGGGGATTATACCGGGAAAATGTGCATTTCAGAAGATAAAAAAGAGGAGTTTTCCAAGCGTTTACAGAAGCTTCTTTTCTATGGGGGAATGATGCAGTTTGATAAGGTTTGTATATTTGGAAAGAAGATTATGCTTCTAAAGCCTGTGGAGCCAGATGAAGACGGGAATCTGTATTTTCATTATAATTACTTTGAAGATGATACTTGGGAAAATGCAGGTTACAAGAGAGACAATACCCGTTTCTTTTCTGGGAAAATTGGTGGGAATGAATTCTGTGATGTGGTGACTGCCATCCATTTTCTTTATGAGGTTTCAGATGAGGAAATTGGGGTGGCAAAAATTAATGGGGAAATCGTAAACGAGCCTGGATATCTTGGATGGATGAATCATATTCTTGGAACTGATTTTTCCATGAAAAAAAGATTTCGTTTGTGGGAGCTTTTTGAGAAACATTGCTTAGAACGGAAGGAACAAGGGTATGAAGAGGTATCTGACTCCTTTCATATATGGGATGTGGTGCCCCATTCTTTGTATCAAGCAGCCGGGGGAACAGAGTTTTCGGATATTTGCTATCTCACCCAAGGAACAGGGACTTTATGTGGTGATGAGCTTGTGCCAGGGGTCTATCCTGAAGCAATATACAAGTGCAAAAAAGTGTTACAGCAGTATTTTGATGGCAATGGAGCAGCAGATATTGCGCAGATACAGAACATATGGAGCCTGGTGAAAAGTGAGAGAAGGGTGCGGGAAAAAATGAACCAACAGGATATTTATAAGGTTGTCCAGATGTCATTGAAGCTGCCAGCACGTGCTTTGGTATATTTAACCTGTGAAATCAAAGCATTGAATTTTTGGTGTGAGTGGAGGGAACTTTATCAGACAGCTTATCAAGATGAATGCATATCAGAATATGTTTTATGAATTTTTGCAGAATGGAACAGATCGGCGGTACCTTGCAGCAGTGAGGCTGTTGGAAGAGCTAATGGAAGAAAATAGAGAAGCAGGAAAAATAATTCGGCGAGTTGGAAGCTGGCATCTTGCAAATAGAAATGTCACGCACAATTCAGGGCGTATAACAATGAAGAGGTATTTGAGTGTGATGGCGAATCAGGCGCTGCGGAAGAAATATTTTGGATTTTGATTCTCGCGAGCAATGAGCCAAGCAGCCGCGCTCCCGCGGATATTTAACTTGCGCTGCAACAGTGCAGTCTAGTTAAAGTACACCTGCTCTCCATTTTGCGCGATATTTGCGCCAAATTCAGGTTACATAGCTTGCTATGGACTTTCTATTTGGCGCAAATCGACAACAAATGGTATCATACATCTCAGAAAATCAATCTTATCTCATTTAATTCCCAAGCAATCCTTTGATAATCAAAAATAAAAGTAATGCAGGCAGGATAAATGTTACATAATACCGAATCCATCCAGGCAGCTTCATGCCATTTCCTGTATTGGCTTCTTTCCGATAATTTTCGAATCCCCATCCAAAACGTGTTACGCAGAATATCAGGTAACAGAAGGAGCCAATGGGCAGGATAAGATTACTTACAATGAAATCTTCCAAATCCAAGACAGCGCTTCCTTCTCCTAGAGGCTGGAATCCAGACCACAGGTTATAGCCGAACACACAAGGGAGGGATAAAATTATAATTACTACTAAATTAACCAGGCAGGATGTTTTTCTGCTCCAGTGAAATAAATCCATACCACAGGAAATAATATTTTCAAATACAGCCAATATGGTAGAGAATGCTGCGAAGGTCATAAAGACAAAGAACAGCGTTCCCCAAATCCGTCCCCCTGCCATGCCGTTAAAGATGTTGGGCAGGGTAATAAAGATTAAACTGGGTCCCTTGTCAGGACTAATATCAAAGGAAAAGCAAGTGGGGAAAATAATCAAGCCGGAAACCAATGCGACAAAGGTGTCCAGAATAGCGATATGAACAGATTCCCCCAAAAGGCTGCGGTCTTTTCCAATATAACTGCCAAAGATTCCCATAGCGCCAATGCCAAGGCTCAAGGTAAAAAATGCCTGGTTCATGGCTGCGGTGATGGTTTCCCAGACACCTACTTCTTTCATTCTTTGGAAATCAGGAAGAAGATAGAATTTTAAACCTTCTAAGCTGTTTTCCAAGGTTAAGCTATGTATTGCCAGAATAATAATAATAGCAAGGAGCAGACTCATCATAATTTTGGTAACTTTTTCCACGCCTTTTTGCAGGCCGATGGAACAGATAAAAATTCCGGCAACCACAATGATGATCATTGCTCCAGATAGAATCTGTGGGCTGGAAAGCATATCCTGGAACATTTGACCTACCTGTTCTGTATTTTTTTCCTGGAATTTTCCAGTGAGCATTTGATAAAAATAATAGAGCATCCATCCGGTTACTGTGGTATAAAACATCATTAGGATGTAATTACCTGCCATTCCTAAGTATCCGTTCAAATGCCATTTCTGACCAGGTTTTTCCAGTTCCTGAAAACTTTTGATAATACTTTTTCTGCTGGCGCGTCCCACTGCAAATTCCATAGTCATCACGGGTACGCCCATAATAATTAAGAAAAATAAGTAAAAGAGTACAAATACGCCTCCTCCATACATTCCAGCGATATAGGGAAACCGCCACACATTTCCAATTCCAATTGCGCAGCCTGCGGACAGGAAAATAAATCCAAGCCGTGAGCCTAATTTTTCTCTTTCCATTGTTCTGTTTGAGCTGTATGGATTACTCCAGCCGTTAAATATAGCAATGTCTGATATGAACCGTCTGGACAATCTCGTATATTCAGCCCATGTTCTCCTTCCTTTTTATAGTCAGAAGATATTATATCATAAAGTAGAGAAAATTGGGAAATAACTTTGTTACTGTCCACACATCGATTGTATGAAAAATATTTCCATTTCCCCTTGCATTTACGGTTGTTAAGTGCTATCATAAGTACTATCATAAGTACGATAACATGATAATCTTAAGCTTGAGAGTGGGCCTTTGTCCACTCTCAATTTTGTGTAAATGGGCAAGAGCTAAGACCCATATAGATTGAGTGGAAAGAGGGTGTAAAAGTGTCAAGAAAAGAGACTTATGAGCAACGGACAGAAGAATTGCTGCTTCCGATTATAGAGGAATATCAATTTGAACTGGTAGATGTAGAATATGTGAAAGAGGGCACAAACTGGTATTTACGGGCTTATATTGATAAAGAAGGCGGCATCACAGTGGATGACTGTGAGATTGTCAGCAGAAGAATGAGTGATTTACTAGATGAACAGGATTTTATAGAAGAATCTTATATTTTTGAGGTCAGTTCCCCAGGGCTGGGAAGACCATTGAAGAAGGAAAAGGATTATAAACGCAGCTTAGGTAAGGAAATTGAAATCAGGACTTATCGGGCCATAGAGAAAGAAAAAGAATTTTATGGCATCTTAAAGTCATATGATGAAACTACGGTAACCATAGAGATGGAAGAACACAAGGAAATGATATTTGCAAAAACAGATATTGCATTGATCCGTCTGGCTTTTGATTTTTAGAATGCGTCAAATAGCAGTAACACTTTTCAGGAGGATAAAAAAATGAACAATGAGTTATTGGAAGCGTTAAATATATTGGAAAAGGAAAAGGATATCAGCAAGGATATTATGCTGGAAGCGATTAAAAATTCCCTGATTACCGCATGTAAAAACCATTTTGGCAAATCGGACAATATTAAAGTGGATATCAACCCCGACACTTGTGAATTCCATGTGTATGCGGAAAAAACGGTAGTGGATGAGGTAGAAGACAGTGTATTAGAAATCAGCATTGGAAATGCAAAAATGATCAATTCCAAATATGAGGTAGGAGATATTGTCAATATTGAGGTAAAATCAAAAGAATTTGGACGTATTGCTACACAGAATGCCAAGAATGTGATTTTGCAGAAGATTCGTGAGGAAGAGCGGAAAGTGCTGTTTGACCAATATTATGGAAAGGAAAAGGATGTAGTCACCGGCATTGTACAACGGTATGTGGGTAAAAATATCAGCATTAATCTTGGAAAAGTAGATGCTATTTTAAGTGAAAATGAGCAGGTAAAAACCGAAGTATTTCAACCCACCGAACGTATCAAGCTTTATATTTTGGAAGTGAAATCCACTTCCAAGGGACCGAAAATTTTGGTTTCCCGAACACATCCAGAATTGGTAAAGCGTCTGTTTGAATCTGAGGTCACAGAAGTAAAAGAAGGAATTGTTGAAATTAAAAGCATTTCCAGAGAAGCAGGAAGCAGAACGAAGATTGCGGTTTGGAGCAATGACCCGGATGTGGACCCTGTAGGCGCTTGTGTTGGTTTAAATGGAGCAAGGGTCAACGCTATTGTCAATGAGCTTCGCGGTGAGAAGATTGATATTATTAACTGGAGCGATAATGCAGCCATGTTGATTGAAAATGCTTTAAGCCCGGCAAAAGTAATTTCTGTCATTGCAGATGCAGAGGAAAAAACGGCAAAGGTTGTGGTGCCAGATTATCAGTTGTCCTTGGCAATCGGTAAAGAGGGACAGAATGCAAGACTGGCTGCAAGACTGACTGGATTTAAGATTGACATCAAAAGTGAGACTCAGGCAAGAGAAGCCGGAGATTTCATGGATTATGAGAATGAATATGAAGAATATGAGGAAGACTTCGAAGAAGATTTTGCTGGAGCGTATGAGGAAACAGACCAAGCGTATGAAGAAGCAGAACAGGTATATGAAGAAGCAGACCAGGCGTATGAAGAAACAGACAGCAGTGTAGGAGATCCTTTAGAAGAAATCCATGATAAGGAGGAGAATTGGGATGAGTAAAAAAATTCCCATGCGCCAGTGTGTGGGCTGTGGGGAAATGAAAAGTAAGAAAGAATTGCTACGGATCATTCGAACAACAGAGGATGAAATTTTACTGGATAGAACCGGGAAAAAGAATGGCCGGGGAGCATATATTTGTCCCAATGGGGAATGTTTTAGAAAAGCAGTAAAGGCAAAAGGATTTGAGCGTTCTCTGAAAATGGCTATCCCGAAAGAAGTGGTTGAGAATTTGGAAAAGGAGATGGAAAAGATTGCAGCAGGATAAGATTTTATCCATGCTTGGATTAGCGGCGAAAGCTGGAAAAATAGCAAGCGGAGAGTTTTCTACAGAGAAAGCAGTAAAGTCACAACGGGCATTTCTTGTGATTGTATCTGTAGAAGCATCAGAAAATACGAAGAAGATGTTTCGCAATATGTGTGTGTTTTATCAGGTTCCAATGTATCTCTATGCTCCGAAGGAATCATTGGGGCATGCAATCGGCAAACAATACCGTGCTAGTCTGGCCGTGTTGGATGAAGGGTTTGCAGCCAGCTTGATAGAAAAATTAGAATTAGCAGACAAAACGGAATAACGGAGGTAGCAACATATGGCAAAAGTCAGAATATATGAAATTGCAAATGAATTAAATATACAATCCAAAGATATTATAGAGTTTCTAAAGGAAAAGGATATTTTGAAAAAAACAGCCAGTAGCGCCATAGAAGGTGATGTGATTGATATGGTAAAAGGAAAATTTTCGAAAGGAAAATCAGAGGACCAGAAATTGGAGAAGAAAAAAGAAGTATCAACTAAAGCAGAGCAGGAAAAGACAGAAGGAGGAAAAGCAGAAACAGTGAAAGAGAAGGAAGAAGCTGTGAAGCTAGAGAATGGAAAAGAAGAAGGAGAACGTCCAAAGAAAAAATCCAGTATTACAGCAGTATTTAATCCCCAGAATAGTAAGACTGCTCCCAAGCGTCCAGCGAAGCCTCAGGGGGATAGAGGGAAAAAGCCTCAGGGAGAACGCAGTAACCGTCCTCAGGGAGAGAAAAGTGCAAAGCCTCAGGGAGAGCGAGGCAATCGTCCTCAGGGAGAACGCAGCAGCCGTCCTCAGGGTAATCGTCCAGCGCGAATTCAGAATGGAGAAAAGAACATTCGGGCACAGGAGGAACGACCAGTAAGACCCCAGGGAGAACGGAACAACTATACCCATTCTCAGGAGGATAGGAACAACCGTCCTCAGGGAGAACGAGGCAACAGACCCCAGGGAGATAGAAATGGCCGACCCCAGGGAGAGAAAGGTGGCAGGTTCCAGGGAGATAGAAATAACCGTTCCCAGGGAGACAGAAATAATCGTTCCCAGGGAGATAGAAATGGCCGACCCCAGGGAGATAGAAATAATCGTTCACAAGGAGGGGACAGAAGCGGCAGACCTCAGGGAGACAGGAATAGTCATTCCTTCCAAAATGGGCGTCCAGGTCAGAAGAATCGTTTTGAACAGGAAATCCATAAAATGAATCAGAACACTCCGGTAGCTTCTATGGAAGAGACCAGAGGAAAAGAGAGCAGAGAGCGTGACAACCGGAAAGGGAATAATCAGCGGCATGAAAAAGAGCTGATGGGTAAGAAGAAGGAGCGTTTCGATAATCTGGAGAAAAAGACCCGAGGCAAGAAACCTCAGCAGCCCCAGCAGCCTCCGAAGAAAGAGGAAGAGACCATCAAGACCATTACAATTCCAGATAAATTAACGATTCGGGAATTGGCTGACCGTATGAAGATTCAGCCTTCTGTCATTATTAAGAAGCTGTTTTTACAAGGGAATATTGTAACTGTCAACAGTGAGATTGATTTTGCAACAGCAGAGGAAATTGCACTGGAATTTAACTGTATTTGTGAGCAGGAAGAAAAAGTAGATGTAATTGCAGAGCTTTTAAAAGAAGAGGAAGAAGACGTATCAATTCAGGTAAAACGTCCTCCGGTTGTCTGTGTGATGGGACACGTAGACCATGGAAAAACCTCTCTTTTGGATGCGATTCGTGATACTCATGTCATTGACCGTGAAGCAGGTGGTATTACTCAGCATATCGGCGCTTATATGGTAGAGTGCAATGGGGAAAAGATTACATTTTTAGATACGCCAGGCCACGAAGCATTTACTGCAATGCGTATGCGTGGCGCAAATGCAACAGATATTGCGATCTTGGTGGTAGCTGCGGATGATGGCGTGATGCCCCAAACGGTAGAGGCGATCAGCCATGCAAAAGCGGCAGGAGTAGAAATTATTGTAGCTATCAACAAAATCGATAAACCAAGCGCAAACATAGAACGAGTAAAGCAGGAATTAGCAGAATATGAATTGATTCCAGAGGATTGGGGCGGAAGCACTATTTTTGTACCGGTATCCGCTCATTCCCACGAAGGAATTGATAACTTGCTGGAAATGATATTGCTGACAGCAGAAATTTGTGAATTAAAAGCAAATCCAAAGCGAAATGCAAGAGGACTTGTCATCGAAGCGCAGTTGGATAAAGGCAGAGGTTCCGTAGCAACCATTTTGGTGCAGAAGGGTACCTTAAGGGTAGGCCAGCCAGTTGCCTGCGGAAGCTGTTATGGAAAAGTGCGGGCGATGATTGATGATACAGGCCGTCGGGTCAAAGAAGCAGGGCCTTCTACTCCAGTGGAAATATTAGGATTGAATAATGTGCCCAATGCTGGGGAAATCTTTGTATGTACGGATTCGGAAAAGGAAGCTAAGAGCTTTGCAGAAACCTTTATTTCTGAAGGACGTGAGAAGATGTTAGAAGAGACCAAATCAAGAATGTCGCTGGATGATTTGTTCTCCCAGATTCAGTCAGGAAATATTAAGGAGCTTCCAATTATTGTAAAAGCGGACGTACAAGGTTCCGTAGAAGCAGTAAAGCAGAGCTTGATTAAATTGTCCAATGAAGAGGTTGTGGTAAAAGTAATTCATGGCGGCGTGGGAGCTATCAATGAATCTGATGTCAGTCTGGCTTCTGCTTCCAATGCCATTATTATTGGATTTAATGTGCGCCCAGATGCAACTGCCAAAGCAACAGCAGAGCGGGAAGGCGTAGATATGAGACTATACAAGGTCATCTACAATGCCATAGAGGATGTTCAGGCTGCCATGAAGGGTATGCTGGACCCAATCTTTGAAGAAAAAGTACTTGGCCATGCAGAAGTACGTCAGATTTTCAAAGCATCTGGTGTGGGAAATATTGCAGGCTCCTATGTGTTGGATGGTATTTTCCAAAGGGGATGCAAGGTACGTATTTCCAGAGGAGAAGAGCAGATTTTTGAAGGGGATTTGGCGTCCTTGAAGCGTTTTAAGGATGACGTGAAAGAAGTAAGATCAGGGTATGAATGCGGCTTGGTGATTGAAGGATTTAATGACATTCAGGAGATGGATGTGATAGAAGCATATACTATGGTAGAGGTGCCCAGATAGAAAGGCAGAATATGAGAAAAAACAGCATTAAAAATACAAGAATCAATGGAGAGGTGTTACGGGAGCTGAGTAATATCATTCGGGGGGAAATAAAAGATCCCAGGATTAATCCCATGACCTCTGTGGTAGCAGTGGAGGTGGCGCCGGATTTGAAAAATTGTAAGGCGTATATCAGTGTATTGGGGGATGAAGATTCTCAGGCGGATACGCTGGCAGGGCTTAAAAGTGCGGAAGGCTATATCCGCAGTAAACTTGCAAAGAATATCAATTTGAGGAATACCCCACAGATCCGGTTTGTGCTGGATCAGTCTATTGAATATGGGGTCAATATGTCAAAATTGATTGATGATGTAAACGGACCTCAGGAATCATAATTGGAAAAGCAAGGATTACAAGGTGTTGCCATGATACTTGACAGTGATAGGGAGAACACATAGATGAAGGATTTAGCATCACAGTTAGCCCAGGTAAAATCAGTCGCCATTGCTGGGCATGTAAGGCCAGACGGCGACTGCGTAGGCTCCTGCCTGGCAACTTACAATTATATTACTACCTGGTTTCCCCAGATAGAAGCAGATGTGTATTTGGAGCCGATTCCAAACATTTTCAAATTTTTAAAGTATGCGGATCGGATACGCAATACCTGTGAAAATGATAAAATTTATGATCTTTGTATTGTGCAGGATTGCGGAGATACCAGCCGTTTGGGGGAAGCAGTAAAATATTTTCACACAGCAAAAAGGACGATCTGCATCGATCATCATGTAAGTAATCATAGCTTTGCAGATGAGAATTATATTTTTCCAGAGAAAAGCTCCACCTCAGAACTGATTTTTGAGTTGTTAGAAGAAGAGAAGATTACAAAAGAAATTGCAGAGTGTATTTATGTAGGCATGGTTCATGACACAGGTGTATTCCAATATTCCTGTACATCGGCACAGACGATGAACGCTGCAGGCATTTTGATGGAAAAGGGGATTGATTTCACAAAAATTGTGGATGATACCTTCTATACGAAGACATTTGCCCAAAATAAAATTCTTGGCCAGGCGTTGCTAAACAGTAAGCTGTATTTATCAGGCAAGGTCATTGCAGCAGCAGTTACAAAGGAAGAAATGGATCGGTATCACGCCCTTCCCAAACATTTGGATGGGATTGTCAGTCAGCTTCGGGTTACAAAAGGCGTGGAGGCTGCCATTTTCCTTTATGAAAATGAAGATGGAACCTGGAAAATCAGCATGCGTTCCAATGGCAGGGTGGATGTATCACAAATTGCTATGAAATATCAGGGCGGCGGACATGTGAGAGCAGCCGGAGCCACAATGGAAGGAAGCAGTAAGGAAGTAATCGAAAAACTTTGCACTGAAATTGACAAGCAGTTGTCAGGAGTATCTGGGCCATGATTAATGGAATTATCAATGTATATAAGGAAAAAGGATATACATCACATGATGTGGTGGCAAAGCTCAGGGGAATTTTAAAGCAGAAAAAGATTGGGCATACAGGGACTTTAGATCCGGATGCGGAAGGAGTACTGCCGGTTTGCCTTGGCAAAGCCACCAAAGTCTGTGAATTGCTGACGGAAAAAGACAAGGTCTATGAGGCCGTATTGTTGTTGGGAAAAACCACAGATACCCAGGATATGACAGGAACCGTCCTGTCAGAAAAAGACGTTACCTGTTCCCCAAAGCAGGTACAGACAGTCCTCAAAATGTTTGAGGGTGTTCAAATGCAGGTTCCGCCGATGTATTCAGCATTAAAGGTAAATGGGAAAAAGCTTTGTGATTTGGCAAGGGCAGGGATTGAGGTGGAACGTAAGTCCAGAGAAATTACGGTGTTTTCCATTCAAATCATAGAAATTGCTCTGCCTAGAGTACGGATTAAGTTTCATTGTTCCAAGGGAACCTATATCCGAACCTTGTGCCATGATATCGGGCAAACATTGGGCTGCGGAGGATGTATGGAATCCTTGCTGCGTACGAAGGCAGCAGGATTTGAGTTAAAGGATGCGGTCAAACTGGCTAAAATCGAAGCACAGGTGCGCAAAGTCAGAGAAAATGTTTCACAAAGAGAGCTGGTGAGGGAAGACCTTAAGGATTTGGTAAAGGGGACCGATTGTGTGTTTTTACAGTATCCTTATTCCTCTGTAAAAACAGAGTTTTCTAAATTTTTGTATAACGGCAATTCTTTAAAGCCAGAGTGGTTGACAGAATGGAGCAAAGAGTATGAACAGGAAATTTTGCGCCTTTACGATGATAATCAGTCATTTGCAGGAATCTATCAATGGGATGAGAAACCACAGGAACTAAAGCCTATTCGAATTTTTATGGAGTGATGATATCACGAAAGGGGATGGGGAGCTGTCTGAGGGAGGAATGGGGACGGCTGCTTAGAAAACTGGGGCTGGCTATGAGGAGGAACCCAACATGGAATACATAAAGCAGAGTATCAACTTTACAGTGAAAGAACCTACGGTGCTGTCTTTCGGTAAGTTCGATGGGCTTCACCGGGGACATGAGCTGCTAATGGAATACATGGCAGAAAAGAAAAGAGAAAGAAAAGATCTCAGGGCAGTGATTTTTACTTTTGACATACCGCCCAGAGAACAGGTGCAAAATATACAGACCCAGGTGCTTACGACGAATCAGGAAAAGGTAAAGCTTTTTGAGAGTATCGGCGTCGATTATTTGATTGAGTGTCCGTTCACCAAGGAAGTTATGTGTATGGAGCCAGAAGCGTTTATTGACAAGATAGTAACCAGCCTTAATGTGAAATACATGGTGGTGGGGACAGATTTTCGATTTGGCCACAAACGCCGGGGAGATTACCGGATGTTGGAAGCATACGCAAAGACCTATGGATATGAGCTAAAGGTTGTGGACAAGATGCAGGAGGAGGGCAGAGATATCAGCAGTACTTTTGTCAGAGAGGAAATTGCCGCTGGGAATATGGAACGGGCAAACAGGCTGCTGGGATATGAATTTTTTGTAGAGGGCAAAGTCCTTCACGGAAAGAAGATGGGTAAATCCGTGCTTGGAATTCCTACGATTAATTTAATACCGCCAGAAGAAAAACTCCTGCCATTGTTTGGTGTATATATAACGATTACAGAGCGCCAAGGAAAAAAATATCCGGGAATTACCAATGTGGGCTGTAAGCCAACCATTGAAGGAAAACATCCAATTGGAGTAGAGACCCATCTTTTTGATGTATCAGAGGATTTTTATGGTGAAGAAGTAAAGATCAGGTTTTTAAGCCAGGTACGGGAAGAACGTAAATTTAACAATTTGGAAATCTTAAAGGCTCAGATGGAGCGGGATATCCAGTTTGGAAGGGACTATTTTGAAACCAGCCAGCAAAATGAGTTTGCTGGTGGAAAAGGGAGAATACCATGGAATTAATATTAACATTGCTGGGAGGTCTTGGACTGTTTTTATTCGGTATGAGTTTTATGAGCCAGGGCCTGCAGAAAGCGGCAGGGGCAAAACTCAGATCCATTTTAGAGGCAATGACGAAAAACAAAATCATTGCAGTTCTTTTTGGAGCTTTGTTTACAGCCATTATTCAGTCGTCAGGCGCAACTACAGTTATGGCAGTTAGTTTTGTAAATACAGGAATTATGACACTGTCACAGTCGGTAGGAATTATTTTTGGAGCGAATATTGGTACTACGATTACATCACAGTTGGTAGCGTTTAATCTGACAGGAATTGCACCGCTTATTCTTTTTGTAGGGGCCGTTCTTATGATGTTTGGGAAGCGTCCCATGGAAAAAAAGATTGGAGAGGTAATTCTGGGATTTGGAGCGTTGTTCATGGGAATCAGTATGATGAAGGATGCCATGTCGGGGCTGCGGGAATACCAGAATGTGCTGAATATTTTGGGAAGCCTCAATAACCCGGTTCTTGGGATTCTTCTTGGAGTGTTAATTACAGTCGTTGTACAGAGCTCTTCTGTAACGGTCAGCATTCTGCTTTTGATGGCAAGCCAGGGCTTGGTGGCCCTTCCCATTTGTTTTTATGTGGTGCTGGGCTGTAACATTGGTTCCTGTACGCCAGCGGTTTTGGCCAGTCTGGATGCAAAGAAGGATGCAAAGCGTGCAGCGGCGATTCATGTAATGTTTAATGTATTCGGTATGGTGATTATTGGCATTCTGTTGGCATTTGGAATGAAGCATTTTGAAAGCTTTATTTTACAAATTTCAGGGTCAGATGTAGGTCGGTGCGTGGCGAATGCAGATACCTTTTTCAAAATCTTCCAGACCATTATGTTCCTTCCTGTATCAAATCAGTTTGTGGCATTGACAAAAAGGATGATACCAGGAGAAGACGTGGAGAAAAAGGAATATCAATTTCTCTATATTGGAAAACAAAATATTTTTTCTCCTTCTACGGCAGTGGTTGAGACTACCCAGGAAATTGAACGAATGGGAACCATGGCCCTTACAAATTTAAACCTTTCTATGGAAGCGTTTTTTGACGGGGATGAAGAGAAGATTGCAAAAGTCTATGAGACGGAAAAGCAGATTGATTTCTTAAGCCATGAATTGACGGATTATCTGGTGAAGATCAATCAGCTTCAGCTTCCTGTTGTAGATGCGAAGCGTATCGGCGGCTTGTTCCATGTGGTCAGTGATATTGAAAGAATCGGGGATCATGCAGAAAACATTGTGGATTTTGCGGTAAAGTGCAAGGAAGAAAATTTAGAGTTTACGAAGAAGGCATCAAAAGAAATACAGGAAATGCATAAAAAAGCGGTGGTAATTGTAGAAGAAGCAATGGAAATGTTTGTAACCTTGGATGAAAAAAATCTGCCCGATATTTTGCAGTTAGAAGAAAATATTGATTTTATGGAACGGGAATTGCAGCAGAATCATGTGAAACGTATGGCGAAAGGAAAATGTTCTCCAATGTCTGGGATTATTTTTACAGATTTGATTACTGGGCTGGAGCGTGTGGCAGACCATGCAACAAACATCGCTTTTTCCATTCTCGATAAAGCTCCTGAGGGAAAAAGTGCAGCCAGGTAAAGGATTTTGTATATAACTGATATTGTCAAAATTCCAAGTATCCTTAAATATTGTAAATTTGTACAAATATTACATAAATGTTACAACAATCTTGACAATCGAATTTTCAGTTGTTATAATTCACCTGTAAATAGGAGAAATGTAATAGAAAATGTTAAGGGATTCGGGAGGTCAGAAATGAGGAACAAGTTTGGGAAGGCAGTTGCGGCATGTATTACAGGAGCGGTAGTTTTTGGCATGGCTCAGATGTCGGCAGAGGCAGCAAGAGGCGTGGAGGCAGGCGTTACAGTTACGCTCAATGAGAGCCTTACAGCGGATTTACAAGCAGGCGAGAAAGAGATTGTACAAGTTCCGTCGACCATATGCGGCTACACCAATCTTGGAATAGCACAGGTAGAGAATCATTTGAATATCCGGGAAGGCGCCGGAGAGGAATATGATTTGGTAGGAAAATTACCGGTAGATGCCGGATGTGAGATATTATCGACAGAAGGAGAATGGTATCAAATCCAGTCTGGGAAAGTCACTGGGTATGTGAAAGGTGAGTTTTTGCTGACAGGTCAGGATGCCGCTAACAGAGCAGATGAAGTGAAATCTATTGTTGCCACTTCTGTTACTCAGACGTTGAATGCGAGAGTGGAGCCTAACACTGACTGTTCGATCTGGACGATGATAGCAGAAGGAGAAGAGCTGCAGTTGTTAGAAGACCAGGGAGAATGGCTGAAAGTAGACGTTGATGGTGATGAATGTTATGTAGCAAGAGAGTATGTGGAGTTGTCAGAACAGCTTCCCAAGGCAATGACCATGACAGAGATTCGTTATGGAGAAGGAATCTCTGATGTGCGTGTGGACATGATTCAATATGCGTGTCAGTTTGTAGGAAACCGTTATGTGTGGGGTGGTACAAGCCTTACCAATGGTGTGGATTGTTCTGGATTTACCATGCGTATTTATGAGAAATATGGCATTTATCTGCCTCATTCTTCCAGTGCCCAGTCGGGATATGGGACGAAGATAGATCCATCTGAGGCAAAGCCTGGAGATTTGTTCTTTTATGGAAATGGCAGTGGAATTAATCATGTAGCGATGTATATCGGCAATGGCCAGGTGGTACATGCAAGTTCAGCAAAGACCGGCATTAAGATCTCAAATGCATTCTATCGTACGCCAATTTGTGTCACAAGATTGATTAGCGATTAAGTGGGACAAGAACAGCAGAGATAGTGACGTTAAGAATATAAGGGGTTGTTGTAAGATTAAGAAATTTCTGCAACTTATGGCATAAGTATTTATTTTACTGTGCGATATGTTGCAGAATTTTTTTCATTGTTGATAATCATTATCATTTAGGGTATAATCGTTATGAAAGTAACATAGTTTATTTTACAGATAGGACAGAAACGAGGGACAGTACATGACGATTATGGATGGAATGATTGACGAAACATATATTGTGACAGATATTTCTATGGATGAACCGATTATGCGGCGACTGGAAGCGTTAGGAATCAACAGCGGCACCAAGCTTCGCCTGATGAACCGGAAGCGGAATGGCACCATTATCATTAAAGTGCGTGGTACACGCTGGGCAATTGGAAGAGACATCGCAGGAGGGATTTTGGTAAATCCAGCAGAAGGGAAGGAAACACATGGAAATGATTAAAGTCGGATTTGTGGGGAATCCCAATTGTGGAAAAACCACGTTATTCAATGCATATACTGGGGCGAATCTAAAGGTGGCGAACTGGCCTGGGGTTACAGTAGAAAAAATGGAAGGAGAGACGGTATACAAAGGCCAGAGATTAAAGTTGATTGATTTGCCAGGAATATACAGCCTTACCTCCTATTCGATAGAAGAAAAAGTTTCCAGGCGGTGCATCATGGAAAATGAGGTGGATGTGATTATAAACATTGTGGATGCTTCTGCACTGGAACGGAATTTGTATTTAACCATGCAGCTTTTAGAGCTGGGAAAGCCAGTTATTTTGGCATTGAATATGATGGATATTGTAGAGGAACGTGGTATGGAGATTGACCTGCACCGTCTGCCCGAAATGCTGGGCGGTATACCGGTTGTGCCTGTTTCCGCCAGAAAAAGAAGTGGGCTGGATGTATTGCTGCATGCGGTGGTGCATCATTATGAGGAAAAGCATCAGCCGGAAATTGTTACTTACCGAGAGGATATCGAAGAAAAAATCTGCCTGTTGGAGCAGGAATTGGAATCAAAATACCAAATATCAGAAAATGTCCGTTGGTATGCCATTAAATTATTGGAACGGGACGAGGAGCTTACCTCTCTCTATGCTTTGGATTTGCCAGAAATTTTGGATAGAAGTTATGAAAAGGACATTATCAATCAGAAGTATGATTACATAGAAGCGGTCATAGAAGATACTTTATTTTATAAATCGGAAAAAGCAGCTTTTACAGATAAGGTAGATGAAATACTAACTCATCCCATATGGGGAATGCCGATTTTCTTTGGAGTAATGGCAGTTGTATTTTTTCTGACATTTTTTGTAGGAGATGCATTAAAAGGCGGTTTTGAGGCAATGCTTGCATCTGTTTCCAATGGGATGCTGTATGCATTAGAGCGGATGAATGTGTCATCCTGGTTGATATCGTTGATTGTAGATGGCATTCTTGCAGGTGTGGGGGGAATACTGACGTTTTTGCCCAATATTTTCATTTTATTTTTGGCCCTTGCGTTGCTGGAGGACAGCGGCTATATGGCAAGGGTAGCCTATGTAATGGATGGGTTGATGGGATATCTGGGGCTTTCTGGAAAAGCATTTTTGCCTATGGTACTGGGATTTGGCTGTACAGTGCCTGCGATTATGGCAACCAGAGCCTTGGAAAAGGAATCTGACCGCAGAAGGACCATATTGATTACTCCGTTTATGTCCTGCTCGGCCCGGCTTCCGATCTATGTGCTGTTTGCAGGAATGTTTTTTGGAAAATATGCTGCGTTTGCGGCAATTTCCATGTATTTTCTGGGAATGGCGGTGGCGATTGTGGTAGCGCTGGTGATTCATCGGTTGGAAACCCACACGGAGCACCATACCTTGTTGATTGAGCTGCCAGAGTATAAAACTCCAAATGCTAGAACGATCGCTGTTTATGTATGGGAAAAAATCAAGGATTATTTGACAAAGGCAGGGACTACGATTTTCATTGCCTCCATTATTATATGGTTTTTGTTGAATTTCGGCATTCATGGAATGGTGGATGAAGTTTCGAGAAGCTTTGGGGCAGTGCTGGGACATTGGATGGAGCCAATTTTAGCTCCGGCAGGGCTTGGCATGTGGCAGATTGGCGTGGCATTGATTTCTGGCATTTCTGCAAAAGAAGTGGTTGTCAGCAGCTTCTGTGTGCTTTTTGGCATTAACAATGTGAATTCTACAGCAGGAATGCTTTCTCTTACCGGACAATTGGCGGAGGTTGGTTTTGGTCCGCTGAATGCATACTGCATGATGGTGTTCTGCTTGCTGTATGTGCCCTGTGCTGCCACCATAGGAACCATCAAAAAAGAAACTGGGTCTATGAAATTTACTTTAAAAATGTTGATATTTCAGCTTGTGACTGCATGGCTTGTGTCGGTTTTGGTATATCAAATCGGATCTTTTTTGACCATGTAGCTATGATATTACTCCAGCGGTTTAATATCACAGTTTTTACTTGTCTAAATTCTGCGATATTGAACCGCCGGAGTCATAGCGCATAGTATTTTATAAGATACATAGAAAAATTCTCTTGCCAGAAGGAATAGTGTCGTGTTAAAATATTAACAAACGAAAAACGAGCGCAAAGAGAGAGGTAAAATACTATGTATGCTGATGGAAATGTGATTAGAATCAAACATGATGTACTTTACGAAGTGGCAAAGCTGGCATTTGCTGGAGAATTGGATTCCAAAAGGGATCACATTGCATTGGAACTGATTCCAGGTCCTACCCCGAAGTTCCGTTGCTGTATTTACAAAGAAAGGGAAATTATTCGCCAAAGGGTTCGTCTGGCAGAAGGTAAGGCGCCAGGAGCTGTGGATGATGGAAATGTGATTCAGGTCATCAGTTCGGCTTGTGAGGACTGTCCCATTTCCAGTTATACCGTTACGGAGAATTGTCAGAACTGTATTGGAAAGGCATGTATTAATGCCTGCAAATTCGGCGCAATTGAAATGGGAAGGGGACGCTCTCATATTGATGCGTCCAAGTGTAAGGAATGTGGAAAATGTGCACAGGCATGTCCATACAATGCAATTGCACATCTGAAAAGACCTTGTAAATTTAGTTGTCCCGTTGACGCTATTACATACGATGAGCATGGAATTTCCATCATCGACAAGGACAAGTGTATCCGCTGTGGAAAATGTATTCATAGCTGTCCATTTGGGGCTATCGGCTCTAAGACGTTTATCGTGGATGTTGTAGAAGCATTGAAATCTGGCAAAAAGGTTTATGCAATGGCTGCTCCGGCAACGGAAGGCCAGTTTGGTGCGGAAATTACCACTGCAAGCTGGAAGAAAGCCATGCTGGAGCTGGGCTTTGACGATTTCTATGATGTAGGTCTTGGAGGAGACATGACGGCTGCATATGAGGCGGAAGAGTGGGCAGAGGCATATGAGGAAGGGAAGAAGAAAGTGACCTCCTGCTGCCCGGCATTTGTGAATATGGTACGTCTCCATTATCCGCAGCTTGCAGACTGCGTATCCACAACCGTTTCTCCTATGTGTGCAGTATCACGTCTGATTAAAGCAAAGGATCCAGATGCTGTGACTGTATTTATCGGGCCTTGTCTTGCGAAGAAATCTGAGGTAGTGGATCAGAAGATTCCAGGAAATGCAGATTATGTTTTGACTTATAGTGAAATCCGTGCGATTATGAAAGCAAAAGATATTACGTTGAAGCCATGTGAGAATGACGACCAGATTTCTTCTGTCTATGGCAAGCGCTTTGCTAACTCTGGTGGAGTTACCGCAGCGGTATTGCAGAGCTTACAGGAGTCAGAGCATAAAATTGATGCAAAAGTTTATAAAGCGAATGGGGCGGCTGAATGTAAGAAGGCCCTGCTTCTCTTAAGAGCGGCAAAATTGCCCAACGATTTTGTGGAAGGCATGATTTGTGATGGCGGCTGTGTAGGCGGTCCAAGTGCATTCCATGATCAGGTATCTTCTAAGAAAGACCGTGATACCTTGATTTCACAGGCAGATAACCGTGGAATTCATGAGAATTTGAAAAATTATGATATGGATAGTTTTTCCATGCATCGGGAATAATTATTCCCGCGAGCAATGAGCCAAGCAGCCGCGCTCGCGCGGATATTTGACGAATGCCGCGAGGGTCAGATACCCCGCCCCTTGGGGCGGAAAGAACAAACCGGGTCATGCCACGTAGCTTGCTGCGGGGGTATTTGACTACGTTACGTTGCTGGCAAAATAATATAGAAAGGCGCAAAGCCTATGGATAAAACCATGGATTTTGCGTCTTTTTTCATTCTAAAAGTATTTTTCTAGTGTTGTTGTGAAATATGAAACCTTTCCCTTTAAATAAAAGAAAAATTTCTACAGTATACAAATATTATCTCATTTTTATGTTGATGATTTGGAATGAATAAAAAAACAAAAAAAATCTTAAGAAAATATAAAAAAATATCTTCCATTTTCTGGAAAGTTCTGTATAATAAGTACTATATTTAGGAGGAAAGTACTGTTGTTTTTAGAGGGAAGGGGGAGAGTACATCAAAAGGAAAGGCTGTAGCTTGTTTCGTATATTTTGAGTTATGATTTTTACAAAGGAGGTATAATTAATGAAGAAATTAGGGAGAAAATTAGTAGGGATTTTGTTGGCAGCATCTATGACAGCGGCAGCAGTATTTCCGATTCAGGACGTGGCAGCAGCGGAAAATGGATATCAAGAGACAGGAAAGAGGATATTAACGGAAGATACAGCAGCAGAAACCCAAGAAGGACAACACTTTAGGGAAGAGATGAAGTCGGAAATCTTGGAGGAAGGCCAGCAAGAGGAAGGAAAAATAAAACCGGAGGTATTGGAGGAAGAATCTAAGCCAGAGAACCCAGGACAGGAAATTTCGGGAACTACTAAGGAAGAGGAAACAGAACCAAAAAAGGAAGGGACACAGACTGAGAATAACCCACAGGTAACAGTGGAGGCAGAAAAGAAAACATTCATGCTTCCTCAGGAAAACAGGGAAGAAAATATCACACCGCTGACCGATAAGTATGATATTGACCAGCCAGAGATTGAGAGCTTTGAATTTTTGGAAAATGGGCAGGCATTAACGGTAGGTGATACCCTTCATTTTAAGATGTTGGCATATGATGCAGATAGTGGAATTCGCTCTATTGTTGTGGAAGGGGATTGTGGTAATTGGTGGAGCGTGACGCTTGAGGCAAGTGAAGAGACAAAGAATCTATATGAGGGAAGCCTTTCATGCAGTGAGCTGAAAGGAACGAGTGGATATATTTCTAGCATTCGGGTAACGGACATGACAGGAAATTATACTGATTGGGAGACATGGGAGAATGGCCAATATCGGTATACATTTACTGTAAATAATAAAATTGAGGATGGGAATATATCTGTCTCTAATTTTCAGATGCAGGCAAAGTCTTCCAATGCAGATGGAAAGTTAAGGATTGGTGATAGGGTAACTTATACTGCTGACGTATTATGTGAGAAGGAAGAAATAGAAAGCTGTAATATGTATCTATATCCGAACGCAGATAATTATTCTGGGTCAGAATGGGTGGATGTGAGCTATGATGCTTCTTCCCAAAAATTGACTGGCACTTATACTGTTAGAGATAACACCTATCCTGCGGAGTGGAAATTGGGACAAATCTCAATATATGCGAAATCAGGAAATAATTATTATTTTGATCCACAGTACATAGAACCAGATGCAGATTTGAAATTTACAGTAGTCCAAGAAAATTTTGATACAGAGAAACCAGTCATTGAGGATGTCACCATTGACAAGAATGGACAATTGGTGAAATCAGGCGAAACTGTTACTATAAGAGTGAAGGTAAAGGAAGAAAATCCTTCCTCCGCTGCTGCATACATTTATCCGCAGGTAACAAATGTTTCTGCTGACCCATATGTTGGCTTGACATATGAGGCGGATACCAGTGAATATGTTGGGACAATTAATATTACGGAGGATACCTACCCTTGTGAATGGGCGCTTACAGATTTATGGATATCCGACGAGGTAGGACATTCAACACATTTGTCTGATTTCAAGAGTGATTATTCCTATACCTATCCATGGTATTATAAGGTAGAATCAAAAAATACTTATCGGGAAGATGCGAAAGATGTGACATTTGAGTTTTATGGCTTTGCACAGAGGGAAGATGGAGGATATCAGTTAGACACTTTGATTTCTACCAAGATCGTTGAAGTGGGAAGAAGAGCCACATTAAAGGATTTGGGTGTGTCTTTCCCACAGTCCCTAGAAGGGGTTGGTGTAGAGTGGAAGGGACATAGGTATTGGGGCGATGAAGGATTTACCATAAAGGAGGATACAGGATTATTATTTGATAGTACTTCTGATATGGTATATCGTATCACCGCAACCTATGACAAAGGCTGCGCCAATGTGTCCTTCACCTATATGTCAAAGGAGAGCGGAAGAAAGACCGTATGTATCCCTGTATTTGTGGACAAGGAAGCTACGTATCAGGATGTGCTGAATAAACTGAAATTGCCGGAGGACGCCCAGACAGAGGAATTTGTCCAATTTGAATTAGGAGAATATTATGATGAGAATACCCTGGTAGGGGATATGGCTGATTTTTCTGTGGAAGCAAAATACAAGAACTGCCAGGTATCATGGAATACAAGATATATTGGCAAGGACGGCAAAGAAACATCCAAGGTGATTAATAAATCTTATTTGGAAGGAATGAGTGTAAGCGACGCCCTGGCAGATTTGGAACAGCCTGAATCAGCCAAAGATATGGAATTTGAAGCCTGGGTTTTGACAAGTTCTGATGCAGTACAGACTATCACCCAGCCTATGGCAAACATCGATGTGGCTGCAGTTTATCGTGGCAAGACCACAGTAGATGCTTCCTGTACTTACCGGGGAGAAGACGGAATCATAGCAACGGATAAGAAGCTGATATTACTGGATGGAGAAGACTTAAAGGATACGGAGCTTCAGGGAGAAGCTTCAGAGGCATTCAAGGATGTAAACCATCTCAAAGGCTTAAGGCTGTCAGAATGGACCAGCAAAATAAGCTTCAGCCAGGGTAGATATCAGGCGGTTCAGTTCCAGGCATTATACAGTAACTGTGTGGTAACCTTGAAATTCCCTGACCATACATGTGAGTATATCGTTGTGGAGAAAGGCGCAAGCTATGCCCTTCCTACAGAATATGAGAAGTATCGGGACATTATCTGGGAGGGATATGAAAAAGGCGCAACGGTAACAATAGACAAGGATACAGAATTTACCGTGAAAGAATATAAGGATGGCCCAGAGGAAGAAACAGGCGGTGTGAGACTTTCTGCTAAAGAGATTGCCGAAATCGTAGAAAAAGTTAAGAATGCAACAGAAGGTGATACCATTACCATAGACATGAACAAAGCCACAGTGATTCCCAAGGAGGTACAAGAGGCAATCCAAGGAAAATCCGTTAATATTGTGCTTAAGATGGATGGTTATAGTTGGACGATTAATGGAACCAATGTAGTAGCAACAGATTTAAAGGATATTGATTTGGAAGTAAAAATTGACACGGACGCCATTCCTTCCAATCTTGTAACATCCATTTCAGGAGGGAAGCCAGCCACACAGATTTCTCTGACCCATAACGGCGAATTTGGTTTCCGGGCAGATCTCACCTTGAATCTGGGTGATGAAAATAGTGGCAGTACAGCAAACTTGTACTATTATGATAGCAGTGGAAAATTGGTATTTATCAATTCTGGACAGGTTGGAACAGATGGAAGTACAAGCCTTCCCTTTTCCCATGCATCGGATTACGTGATTGTCATTGACAATCAAGCATCTGATCCGGAGGATGAATCCAGAGAAGATAATGATGGAGACTTCAAAAAAGGTAAGCAGGAAGAAAAGGACAACGAAACAGCCAATATCAAAAAGAAGAAAAATACCACCACTGCAGATTCCAATCAATCAAAGGCGGACAACACAGATTCTGGTAAAATGAAGAGCCCGAAGACTGGAGAATGAGTATGAAATTAGAAAAAAAGAAAATATGGTCCGTTGTTCTCATCGTTGCCTTTGGCATAGCAGTTTCCCTGGCAAGTTTTCAGACAGGGAATGGAAATTTTCCAGAAGGCATGAAACGTTCATTAGAAGTTTCTACGGAATTTTCCGTTGAAGATGTGAAATTTACGGATGAATCTGGTGAGATCAGCATTGATTTTGGACAGTTACAGGAACATAATTCAGATATTTACGCATGGATTACGGTTCCTGGGACTGAGATTGATTATCCAGTTTTACAAAAAAGTGATTCACAAGATCCTTACGATAATTACTATCTGAATCATACGGTGGATTTTGCAGAAGGACTTCCTGGGGCGATTTATTCCCAGGGAGTCAACCATAGGGATTTTGAAGATCCTGTTACGGTTTTATATGGACACAATATGAAGAATGGAGGGATGTTTACAAGTCTGCATCAATTTGAAGAGAGAGAATTTTTTGAGAAAAACCGCCAGGTAATGATTTATACACCGGAAGGTGCATTCACTTATGAGATATTTGCGGCGGTGGAATTTTCCGATGCATTGATTCCATATGAATATGAGTTTTCCAATTTGTCAGAAGTACAAAGGTATCTGGATGATGTGGGAAACTGTGAGGGGATTTTTCAGAAGGAAGTAAATGTTTCCAAAGAAGATAAGATTCTTACTTTGTCTACCTGTTACAGCGGCCGGGATGAAAACCGACTGCTGATTCAGGCGGTGCTGGTGGAAAAAGTGCAGGGGGAATAAGATACACAGAAAATGCCATTTTTCTAAGGATTTGAAGAAGTGTGTTTTATTGAGGAGGTAAAATGGATGAAAAAATCAGGGAGAAGATTATTGGGAATTCTGTTGGCAGCATCTATGACAGCAGCGGCAGTATTTCCAGTACAGGGCATGGCAGCGGAAGGAACAAACAGACGATATGCATATGAGGAAGAGGAGATAGACCTGGGAGAAAGACTGGCGGAGGAACCAGAGGAAGAGCAGAAAGAGCCAGAAGAAAGCAAGGCTCTGGAAGAGAAAGAGCCAGAAGAAGGCAAGGCTCTGGAAGAGGGAGAGCCAGAAGAAGGCAAGGCTCTGGAAGAGGAAGAGCCAGAAGAAGACAACATTCCGCAAGAGGAAGGGCAGCAGCCATCCAAGACATTAATCCAGGAACCAGAAGAGAAAGGCGTCGAAGATTTGCTTCCAAAAAGCAACGATGAAGAAACGATCATGCCACTGGAGGATTCCTATGACATTAACCAGCCGGTGATTGAAAAATTTGAGTTTGTGGAAAATGGGAAAACGTTGACACAGACGGAGGAACTGCATTTTAATATATGGGTTTATGATGCAGATAGTTACGTTCAGTCCATTTCTATTGTGCTGTCTGGAAGCCATTTTTATGATAAAGCGCTGAGTTTCCAAAAAAGCGAAGAAGGGAACTTGTATACCGCAACGCTTCCATGCAGCCAAATGTGGGAAGGCAGTTACTATGTGGATAGTATTCGTGTAGAGGATGCCAGGAACAATTATGTGGAAAAGAACGTATATGGAGAGGGCGGATATTACTATGAATTTATACTGAAGAACCCTGAAGAAACCCATAATGTAACCCTTTCTAATTTCCAGATGGTAAAGAGCGCTGCGGATGGCAAAGAGACATTGAAAGCGGAAGATGAGGTAACCTTTACTGCTGATGTCCAATGTGAGAATGAGAAAATAAGTAGCGTATATATGTACGTAAGTACATATCAGAGCTCTTATTCCGGAACAGAACAGATAGTAGGCGAATATGACGAAGATTCTAACAGCCTGACAGGCGTTTTTAAGGTTACGGATAAAACGTGTCCTACTGTATGGAGGTTGGGAAGTATCCATATACGAACAGAAGCTGGAAGATATTATTATATTTATCCAGAAAGCATTGAACCGGAGAAAGAGCTAATGTTTGAAGTGGACCAGGAGTACGATAATGATAAACCTGTCATAGAAAGCATTGCCATTGATAAAAACGGTCAGACAGTCAATGTGGGAGAAACCATTACCATAAGAGTAAAAGTTGAAGAAGAGCATCCTTCTGCTTCTGCTTGTGTAAGGTTTCACACAAAGGCTTCCGGTGGCGTAACAACCGCTTCTGTTTATCTGAGCTATGATGAAAACAGCAAAGAATATGTAGGAGAAACGACAGTCACAAAATATAATTATCCAGGTAAATGGGAACTTTCCTATTTAGAGATTGCAGATACATATGGAAATTATGCATATCTGTCTGACTATCAGGGAGCTGGAGAAGAGGATGCGCTTCCGTATTATATGGTGTCTGCAGATGCCTATGACATGGTCGATCCTATCATTAAAAGCATTTGTATTGATCATGGGGAGTTAGCCAAAGCTGGGGAGAGGGTTGCCATAACGGTGGAAGTAGAGGAAGAAAATCCTTATAGCACGGCGGAAGCGCGGTTTGAAGCGCAAGATTCGGAGAATGCAGATTCCATGTCCGTTGGGTTGAGATATCGTACGGATTTGAAAGCATATGTTGGGACAATTGATATTACAGAGACTACCGGTCCCTATAAATGGGAGCTTGCGTATTTGTGTATCAGGGACAATAATGGAAACAAAACATATTTGTGGGATTATGAAGAAGATGGCCCATGGTATTTTACCGTGGATCCGGCTGGTTACGATGTTGAAAATCCAGTGATTGAGAGCATCACTATTGACAAAAATGGAGAATGGGTCAAAGCAGGGGATACTGTCACCATAAGGGTGAAGGTAAATGAGAAAAATCCTTCCAATCTTGGACATGCATATTTTTATCCGCAGGTAACAAATGTTTCTGCCTATTCTGATGTTGATTTGTGGTATGATTCAGCTTCCAAGGAATATGTAGGAACAATTCACATTACAGATACTACATATCCCTGCGAATGGATGCTCACTGAATTGGAGATTACGGATACGTCCAGCCGTAAGACCGATCTGTATGATTTCCAATCCAATTGGCGGGATAGTTGTCCATGGTATTATCGTGTGAAATCAGGGAATACGTACCGAGAAGATATGAAGGATGTCATGTTCAGTTTCTATGGATATGCAAAACAGGCAGACGGAAGTTACCAGCCAGATTCCTTAATTTCCAGACAGACCGTTGAGAAAGTGGGCCGGAGGGCGACGTTAAAGGAATTAGGAGTATTTCCCCAGCCAATAGAAGGAGTTGCCGCAACCTGGACATATAACTGGACTGACTGGGAAGTAGACGAGAATACAGAACTTCTGTTTCCTGGCACAGAAACCACAGCATGTAACTTTTTTGCAGCTTATGATAAGGGGTGCGCAAATGTAAGCCTTACTTATATGGCAGAAGACAGTGGGCAGAAAACGGTAATCGTTCCTTGCTTTGTGGACAGAGAGGCCACATACCAGGATGTACTGGATACATTGGAGCTGCCAGAAGATGGGAAAGCCGATGATTTTGTCAGATTTAAGCTAGGTTACAGTAACGAATACCATAATGAAGAGACACAGGTGGGAGATGTTGCTGGAGTTTCTGTAGAAGCGGAGTACAAGAAATGCCAGGTAGCATGGAATACAAGATATGTGGACAAAGATGGAATAGAAATTTCTCAGGTAATCACAAAATCATATTTGGAAGGAACAACGATAAAGGAGGCTTTGGCAGAACTGAAAGAGCCGGAAGATATAAATGGCATGGAATTTGAGAGATGGATATTGTTGGATACTACAGAGGATGAAATTTTATCCCAGCCCATGACAAGCCTGAATGTCGTTGCAATATATTCTGGAAAGACCACAGTAGATACCACGTATACTTACCGAGGGGAGGACGGAATCATAACATGTGGCAGCAAGCTGTTGGTGTTGGATGGAGAGGGTCTTTCTGATGCGGCAATTCAGGGACAAGCTACTGCAGTTGTGAAAGATGTGAGTCATTTGGCAGGGCTTATGTTGTATGAGTGGTCAGACACTATAGACATTAATCAGGAAAAATATAAAAAGATTCAGTTCCAGGCATTGTATTATAATTGTGTGGTGGTTTTAAAATATCCAGATGAAACTTGCCAGTATGTGATTGTGGATAAAAATGCAGAATTTACATTGCCAACAGAGAATGAGAACTATGAAGACATTGTTTGGGAAGGCTGTGAAAAAGGCCAGACTGTAGTGATTACAGAGGACAGGGAATTTCTTGCAGAAGATGCCAAACGAAAGGATGGCGCCATAGAGGAGCCAACAGGAGCGAGGCTTTCTGAGGAAGAGATTGCTCGAATAAAAGAAGAGATTGAAAAGGCAGAAAGTGGGGCTTCCATTCAGATTGATATGAAAAAAGCTACAGTGGTGCCAAAGGAATTGTTAGAAAAAATCAAAGAAAAGCAGGTGGATCTTGTTCTTGATATGGGCGCTTATTCCTGGTCCATCAGTGGAAAGGATGTGGCTGCAACAGAGTTAGAGGATATTGACCTGGAAGTAACAATAGGGACAGATCATGTGCCTTCAAGCCTGATTGATTCAATTGCAGAAGGGAAGCCGGCGACACAGATTTCTTTGACCCACAATGGGGCGTTTGGGTTTAGGGCAGACCTTACTTTGAACCTGGGCAGTGAAAACAGCGGCAGTACTGCAAACTTATATTATTATGACAGTTCCGGAAAACTGATATTCCGAAATGCGGGGCAGGTTGGAGAAGATGGAGCCACAAGCCTTTCTTTCTCCCATGCATCTGATTATGTTGTGGTAATTGATAAGAATGCATCGTCAAATGCTGAGCCAAAAGATGAAGAAACTGGGAAACCGGAGAACAATGCCAAAGAAGACGATGGGAAGCAGGATGACAGTGAGGAAGATACTGGGAGGCCGGATGGCAAGGTGAAAGAGAAAAATGGTAAACAGGGAGATGGAGATACAAAGGAGGAGGTTTGGAACAATCATAAGGAAAATGAAACAGCCAATGTCAGGAGGAACTCGGACCATACTACCAGGGATTCTGGTAAAACAGAAGCCTCAACAGCAGATTCCAACAAAATGAAGAGCCCGAAAACAGGGGAATAAATTTTTAAGGTGTGAAAATAGAATCAGAGATACGGATGGGAAAGGTGCAAAGCTTAGAAATAAAAAGGGCTTTGCGCCTTTTTTGTATACTCGTGAACGGATAAAATGGTGGATAATAGTTTGGTGCTACCGTTGATATACCCTTGACAGATATATCAGAAACCGATAAATATAGATGGAGGTGATTTTTGTGGCAGAAAAGCAGGCTGCAATGACGGAAGCGGTCTATTACATTCTCTTATCGTTACAGACGCCAAACCATGGATATGGAATTATTCAGAATACGTTGGAATTGACCAAGGGGAGATTGGAATTAGGAGCTGGCACTCTCTACGGAGCCATCAACACTTTGTTAGACAGGCAATGGATTCGATTGTACAGTGAAGATAAGAAGTCACGAAAGAAAAAGCAGTATATTCTGACAAAACAGGGCCTTGCGGCATTGCAGCGGGAGGTCAGGAGGTTGGAAGAACTAGTGGAAAACGGAAAGCATATGTTGTCCGTGGACAGTGTGGAATTGGAAATCCCAACAGGAGAAGATGGGTGTTTCCAGATGACATAACGGAAAAAACGTCCAGGGAAGGAAAAGACAGGAGGGAAGCAATGAGAAAATTTCGGTTGTATTTTGATAAAGAAAAAGAAGAAGCGTGGCTGAATGAGATGTGCAGCCAGGGGTGGGCAATGACAGGATTTTTCCTGGGGATGTATACCTTTGTGCCATGCGAATTTGGAAAATATACCTATCAGGTTGATATGCCCCCAATATCTGGAAAACTGTACATGCGGGATAAAAAGAAAAGGGAATATATTGAATTTGTGGAATCAACGGGAGCGGAGTATGTGTGTTCCTGGGGACTTTGGCTTTTTTTCCGGAAAGAGGCAGTAAAAGGGGAATTTAAGCTGTATACAGACTCAGAATCCCAAATCAGGTTGTACCAGCGGGTACGTTTGATGTTTTTGCTGATTGGTCTTTACGATCTTTGGGTCTGTATGTTTAATACCCTTAATTTCTGGAACTATGCAGGGGATTATTTGTTGGTAAGGCATGAAAAACTGCTGGATTTGGATGGAGGGTTGATACTTGTTTTTGGGTTAGCAGTCGTTTACCTGATGACGTCTGTGATGTTGGGAATGGTGGCGCGGCTTACGATAAAAATACGCCGCCTAAAAGGAAGAACCAGAGGTTTTTTCTGAGGATCTAGATTTTAAAAATTTTCCCTTGACAGAAACTATAAACTATTTTATTGTATTATATAAATAGTACAATAATACATAAGGAAGGAATCACTATGAAAGAATTACTACAAGTACGGGATTTGAGAAAAACTTTTCAAATTTCCGCAAAACAGCAGAAGATTCAAAAAACAAAAGAAAGAATCAAGGTGGCAGTTAACAATTTGAGCTTTACTGCCTATCAAGGAGAGGTGTTCGGGCTCCTTGGCTCCAACGGCGCTGGAAAGACCACCACATTGCGTATGATGGCTTCGCTGATTACGCCGGATGCAGGTGATGTGCTGGTGGATGGAACCAGTGTGGTAAAGAATCCGGCTGAGGTTCGCAGCAAAATTGGTTTTTTAACCAGTGAGTTGAAGCTGGAAGAGTTTTTTACGCCAAATTATTTGTTTGATTTTTTTGCAGATTTACATGGTGTGGAGAAGGAAACCGCTCAGAAACGGAAACAGAAGCTCTTTGATAAGTTTCAGATATCAAAATTTGCAGAGGTAAAGGTGGCGAATCTTTCTACTGGTATGAAGCAGAAGGTCTCTCTGGTTATTTCCATTGTCCATGATCCAGATATTATCATCTTTGATGAGCCCACCAATGGATTGGATGTACTGACCGCAAAAGTGGTGACTGATTTTCTTTTAGAGTTAAAAGCTCAAGGGAAAACCATTGTGGTATCTACCCATATTTTCAGCCTTATTGAGAAAATCTGTGACCGGGTAGGTATTATCATAGATGGAAGCATGGTAGTTTGTGATACCTTGGAGCATTTGACAAAAGACAAATCCCTGGAAGAGAAATTCTTTGATATTTATGCAGAAAGAGCAGGTGAGTCCTATGAAAAGTAATATGATGACAGTGATGAAGAAGGAATTGATACGGTTTTTTACAGACAGGCGGATGGTACTTACCACATTGCTTATGCCAGGTATCATGATTTATCTTTTGTATTCCCTGATGGGCCAGGGATTTACCAGCCAGTTTGAGGATGCAGAGGATTTTAAGGCAAAAGTTCAGGTGGTGTCCCTTTCTGAAAATATGCGCCTGCTGTGGGGACAGGATGATATTCCGTTGAAATTTACCGAATTATCTGGAGAGCAGGAGAAGGAAAAGGCTTTGGAAGCCCTGGCGGAGCAGGAAAGTGAGTACCATTTGGTGGTATGCTTCCCTGAAAATTTTGACCAGTTGACAGAAGAATATAAAGTCTCTTCTGGGCTGCCTGCGCCTGCTGTAGAGGTTTATTATAATTCCAGCAATACAGATTCCCAGTCTGCTTATGGAATAGTAACAAAGCTTTTGGACAGCTACGAAGCTTCCATGGCTAATAAATTTGATGTAAATGTGGAAGGGCAGTATGACCTGGCTTCAGAAGAAGATATTTCCGCCCAGGTATTTTCCATGATGGTGCCTATGCTGATGATGGCCTTTTTATTTAGCGGCTGTATGGCTGTTGCGCCAGAATCGATTGCAGGAGAAAAAGAGCGAGGAACGATTGCCACACTTTTGGTTACACCATTGAAAAGAAGTCATCTGGCTATGGGAAAGGTGATAAGCCTGAGTATCATTGCTATTTTATCTGGCCTTTCCAGCTTCTTGGGAACTATGCTGTCTTTGCCAAAGCTGATGGGAGATGGGGATGCAATTAATGCAAGTGTTTATAGTATGCAGGATTACCTCACATTGCTTTTGGTTATTCTGTCCACGGTTTTAGTGATTGTGGCTGTGGTTTCCATCGTATCTGCTTTTGCAAAGAATGTAAAAGAAGCCACCGGATGGGTAACGCCTATTATGATTGTTTCCATGCTTCTAGGAGTAACTTCCATGGTGGAAAGTCTCTGCAAAACAGAGCCAGTATGGTTCCTTATCCCACTGTATAACAGTGTCCAGTGCATGAATGCTATTTTTTCCTTGAACGTGGATATCGTGAACATTGCAGTAACCGTAGTTTCAAATATTTGTTATGCTGGCATTGGGGTACTGGTTCTTACAAAAATGTTTGACAATGAAAAAGTTATGTTTTCCAAATAAAGAGCTTTTGTTTGGGAATGTAAGGGAATATTTTACCCATACAGGGAAATACTATACCATAAAAAGAAAAGCCGTTTTCCGTAAAAAGAAAACAGGCTTTTCTTCGTTTTGATAGAAAAATCAGGAGGAAGCATATGGAATCAGTCTGGCAGAAAAGGGTTACAATTTCTCCAAGGGAAATGCTGACAAAAAACATTCATACAAAAGCTATCGTCATTGGAGCAGGAATGGCAGGAATACTCACGGCATATCTATTGCAGGAGCAAGGAGTGGAAACTGTGGTTCTGGAAAGCGGGCGTATCGCAGGAGGACAGACCTGCAATACCACAGCCAAAATTACTTCCCAGCATCATTCGATTTATGCATATTTAACGGAGCAATTTGGAAGAAGGAAGGCTGGCATGTATGCCCATGCAAATCAAAAAGCCATAGAGGATTATGCCCGGGTGATAGAAAAGGAAAAAATAGACTGCCAGTTTCAACGGTGTCCCGCGTATCTTTATGCCAGAGAGGAAGGGCAAATAGAAGAATTAAAAAATGAAGCAAAAGCGGCACAGCTTTTGGGAATTCCAGCGGAATTTACCATGGAGACGGAGCTTCCCTTTGCCATAACAGGAGCGGTGCGTTTTGAGGAGCAGGCGAAGTTTCAGCCTTTGAAATTTATCCAAAGGATTGCAGAGAATCTAACGATTTATGAGAATTCAAAAGTGGTACGTATAGAAGATAATTGTGTATTTACCCAACATGGCATCGTGGAAGGGGAGCATGTGGTATTTGCTGTTCACTATCCGTGGCAGGTAGTGCCAGGATATTACTTTCTGCGGATGCATCAGGAACGAAGCTATGTGATTGCCTTGGATATATCTGAATGGGAAAAAATAGATGGCATGTATCTTGGAATCGGGACAGGAGGATATTCTCTTCGAACATTTGCAGAAGAAGGGAAACAGATACTGCTGTTAGGAGGCGCAAGCCATCGTACTGGAGAGAATGGTTCTGGCGGAAGGTATGAATTGCTCCGTCAAAAGGGAAGAGAATGGTTTCCAGAAAGCAGGGAAATTGCCCATTGGTCTGCACAGGATTGTATGCCGATGGATCGAATTCCTTACATTGGATATTTTTCTTCAGAAATACCAAACTGGTATGTTGCAACGGGATTTGGAAAATGGGGCATGACTTCGTCTATGGCGGCTGCCTCTATCATTCGTGATATGATTGTAGGAAAAGAACACCCAGACGAGAAAGTTTTTGCACCTCAGCGTTTTCCGGTAGCAGCTTTGTCGAAAAATTTTACAGAGAATGCCATTCAGGCGGTGAAAGGTTTATCCAAACAAGCAGTTTCAATGGAAGAATTTCCTCAAAAATGTCCCCATATGGGATGCAAGTTGGAAAAAAATGCAGATGAAAATACCTGGGAATGTCCTTGCCATGGCTCTTGCTTTACGGAACAAGGAGAACAAATTAGCGGTCCGGCTCAGCAGGGGTTCGATGCTTGTGAGAAGTGAGTTAGTTTCACGAGTATCTTGGCTTCGCTGGGGTAGACCCTTTGTATATAATTTTTCGTTCTATCGGAAGACACTTTCATGTGACAAGGTCTTTCCGATAGAACAAAAAATTATAGCAGTTTTTGGGTAATGGCCTCTGCAGAGGCAGAACGAGCAGCGGCATAGAGTTCAGGATTGCGTTTGCAAAACTCATAAAACAGACACTCGATCAAGAAAAGCTGTCCTACTTTGGCAGCCACAGATCCAGATTGGAGCGGGCTTTCATTGTAACCGCATAGTAAAATCACATCCGCAAATTCTGCTGCCCTGGATTTGGGAAAGTGGGTGACCAATATCATGGGAATATGTCTGTTTTTGGCAATGTTCATAATGTCTTCCATATCTTTGGTAGATCCAGAATAGGAAAAAAATAAAATTACATCTCTGGAGGTTGCCAGTGCAATATTCATCGCCTGCATATGGGAGTCTGCGATATGGATAAAACGGGAGGTAGCAGTGGAAAAACGCGCCCAAGCCTCCATTGCCATTACCATGCTTCCACCTTGGCCAAAGCAGTAGACCCGGTCTGCGTCAGAAAGTAAATCCACAGCCTTGGCAACATTTCCTTCATCCAGAAGCTCTAATGTTTCATTTAAGGAAAGAACATTAGAGTCGTGCAATTTCTGAAAAACACTGCTCATCGTATCCTCGGCTGTAATCGTTTCCGGGGAATTGGAAGGATCACCTAAGTCGGTAACATAATCTGATTTTGCCAACGCCAGCTTAAAGTCATTATATCCTGACAGACCCAGATTGTGACAGAAGCGTGTAATAGAAGCCTCTGAAACGCCACTGTTTTCCGCTAGAGAGGAAATGGACAGATACTGGGTGGTGGAAGTATTGGTAAATATATAGTCTGCCAGCTTTTTGCCGGAACGTGTGAGGGAATGATATTGCTCTGTGATATACTCTAAAATGTTGCCATTCAAAATATCGCCTCCTCTAGAACAGCAGCTCCCAGCATACCAGCACGGTTGCCAAGTTCTGCCTTTTTTATCTGCACATGACGAAAACTAGGCATAATGTTTTGATACAGTTTTTCTTGTATCTGCTGTAAGACATAAGGCTGCTCCATGACTCCGCCTCCCAAAATAGCACAGGAAGGATTGAGCATATGCACAATTGTAACCAGGCCGTATACAATTTCCATAATCCAGCGGTCTATGATCTCCTTTACATAAGGCTCCTCTTGCCGTCTAAAGATGATACGGCCATTGGAAAGAGAAGCATCCAGTTTTTTGGCATAATTTACAAGGGCCGTAGTGGAAGCGTACCGCTCATAACAGCCAGAAAACAAATCTTTTGCAGGGTTCCGTTCTTCGGGATGAATCACAATACAGCCGAATTCTCCAGCGGAATAGCTGCTTCCAGAATAAAGCTTCCCATTTGTGAATATTGCGCCCCCCACTCCAGTGCCATAAGTCAGGCAGACAAAATCTTTTTGGTTTTGTCCTGCGCCAAAAACTGCTTCTCCAATAGCGGCCGCATTCACGTCGTTCTCCACAGCAGTAGGAACTTGAAATTCTTGTTCCATAATATCTTTTAACATGGTTCCGGTATAGCCCGGAATATTTTCATTGGCATAAATAATACAACCTCGGACAGGGTCCACCTGCCCAGCGGTACTGATGCCGATTTTGTCAAAAGGACAGATATTCCGGTAGTCTCTGATAATTTCCAGGATTCGGTTTACCACCTGGGGGCCGCCTTTCATTGCTTCTGTAGCTGTTTCACGGATTTCAGACAGAGCGCCATCCTGATATAAGCCTGATTTGATCGCTGTACCGCCAATATCAAGTACCATTGTGGGCATAGTAAGTCCCTCCTTCATGTAATGTATAAGATTAAAGTTAATTAGAGTATGGATGTTCCCCTGTGGATCACCTGCTCCAAAGTTAGGGATTGATTTAAAATTGCAATATTTGCAATTTTACCTGGAGTCAGGCTGCCATAATCTTTCCAGAGACCGATGGCTTTTACCGGGTTGACAGCAGCACATTTCACTGCGCTTGTGAGAGGAATATCCATCTCCTGAACGGCAGTACGCATACAATCCATGAGATTCGTTACTGAGCCAGCAATGGTCCCGTCCTTTAGAACAGCCAGATTTCCGTTCACAGTTACTGTTTGTCCTCCAAGGTCATATTCGCCGTCTTCCATGCCGGCAGCACGCATGCTGTCGCTGATAAAAATAATTCTGTCATCCCCAAAAAGCTTTAAAGATGCCCGTACCACAGAAGGGTGTACATGTATGCCATCACAGATCAATTCTGCCATGCAGCGCTCATTTTCCGCAGCAGCCCCGATGGGACCTGGAGCCCGGTGGCTGAAAGAGGGCATGGCATTGTACATGTGGGTCAATTGCGAAGCGCCCAGGGAAAGAGCTTTCTTAGCAGTGTCATAATCGGCAGTGGTATGTGCCAGGGAAATATTGATGGAACCACTATTTTCCTGAATAAATTCCAGAGCGCCTTCTGTTTCTGGGGCTATCACAACTGTAAGGATCTTGCCGCCGGAAATCTCCTGGAGACGACGAAGCATGTCGGTATCAGCCGGATGGATATAGGCGCCATTCTGGGCGCCCTTCTTTTCCATACTGATAAAGGGACCTTCCATATACAGTCCGCAGAAATCTGCACCGTCTGTACAAGAAAAATTGTTGGCGGCACGGCAGATTTCAGAGAGAACTTCTTCGGACATTGTCATGGTAGCAGGGGTGATAGAGGTAACGCCTTGGCGAAGCTCATATTGGGCAATGGTGCGGAAGGCATCCTGGGTTCCATCACAGCAGTCGCTTCCCATGCATCCGTGAAAATGAATATCAGTCAAGCCAGGAATCACATATCCGTTGTCAGCATCTGTAACAGCTTCCTCTCCTGGTGCGGCGAGATACTCTTCTTCGGATACAATTCTGTCCTGACAGATATAAACAATCCCAGGGGAGAAAAAACCTTCCTCCTGAAAAATCTGCCCATTGATAATTTTATGTTTTGTCATGCCAGCCCCACCTCTCTTATATTATGTCAGAGCATTGTGATAATGCAGCCTCATCTGCCACGAGAATTACATCCTTGTGGAACTGTAGGATCGAAGCTGGAACCTGAGGAGTGACTGGGCCGAAGAATGCGGTTTTCACAATATCAGCTTTTTCTTCTCCAGAAACCAGAATTAGGATTTTACCAGCAGACAGAATCGTTTGGATACCCATGGTATATGCTTGGCGGGGAACGTCTTTTTCCGAAGGGAAAAACCGCATGTTTGCCTGGATAGTACGTTCGGATAAGGTGATGCAGTGAGTTTCTTTTTCAAAGGTATCGCTGGGTTCGTTGAATCCAATGTGTCCATTGTGGCCAAGGCCCAAAAGCTGAAGATCTACACCGCCAGTAGCATGAATGATTTCGTTATATTTTTTGCAGGCAACGTCACTGTCAGCCTCCGTTCCATCTGGCAGGAAGGTTTTGTTCTTGTCAATGTTTACTTTGCTGAATAAGTGCTCATTCATAAAGTAATAGTAGCTTTGGTCATTGTCTCTGGGAAGTCCTTTGTACTCATCCAGATTGACCGTAGTAACCTCTGAAAAGTCCAAATCCCCTTGTTTGTACCATTCTACAAGATGCTCATAAGTGCCAATGGGAGTGGAGCCTGTGGCAAGTCCAAGTACACAGTTTGGTTTTAGGGTAATCTGTGAAGAGATGATGTTGGCAGCCTTACGGCTCATGTCATTATAGTCTTTTGCTTTGTAAATTCTCATAGTAACCTCCTTGATATGATAAATTAGTATAAAGTCAACTGTGCATAAATTATACCATATAGTTAAGATTCTTTCAACTTAGAAATGTTAGAAATTTTCAAAAAGAAAATAAAATGAAAAATATTTTCAAAAATCTATTGACAAAATTCGGAAGCAAATATAGAATAAAAGTACAAAATATATGCATGGTATTTGCAAGACAAAGACATGTATGAAAAAGGAGGATAAACTATGAAGTACCGTAAAATCTTGGCAATGGCGTTAAGCTGTGTAATGGCATTTTCCCTTGCAGCCTGCGGTGGAGGAAATGCTGACAAGAAGGAAGATGCTCAGTCAGACAAAACCCAAGAAGAGGACAGCAACACTGAGGAGGCAGGTGAGGATGCAGAAGAAGGAGAAAGCTCTGCTTCAGGCAAAACAAAAATTACATTGTGGACTTATCCGATTGGCAATTGGGGAGATTCCGCAACCGTGGAAGGACTGCTTGCAAATTTCCATGCTGCCCATGATGACATTGAGGTAAGTGTTGAATATCTGGATTACGCCAATGGTGATGACCAGATCAACACAGCAATTGAAGGTGGTCAGGCGCCGGATATTGTAATGGAAGGACCGGAACGTCTGGTTGCAAACTGGGGCGCAAAGGGATTGATGGTAGACCTTTCCGATTTGTGGACAGATGAAGCGAAAGAGGCTATTTATGATTCCGTAGAAAATGCATGCCAGAATAACGAAGGCGTATTCTATGAATATCCTTTGTGTATGACAGCACATACCATGGCAATTAACAGAGATGTGTTTGAGAAGGCAGATGCACTTCAGTATTTGGATGAAGAAAAGGGAACCTGGACAACAGAAGGATTCCAGAAAGCAGTAGAAGCAGTTGCAGCTTCTGGACAGACAACAGCAGTTGCCGCAGTATATTGCAAAGGCCAGGGCGGCGACCAGGGAACACGTGCTTTGATCAACAACCTGTACGGCGGCACATTTACCAACCCAGAACATACAGAGTATACCGCAAACAATGATGAGAACGTGAAAGCATTAGAATTGTTAAAGAGCTTGGAAGGCATCAACTTTGATGCATCCTTAGAAGGCGGCGACGAGGTAAATATGTTCTGCAACGGTTCCACCCTTGCAATGGCATTCTGCTGGAATATCGCTCAGGAGAAGAATAATGCAGAGAATCTTGGATTTGATGTACTGCCTATGGCATTCCCCACAGAAAGCGGAGACCCACAGCTTTGTGGCGGCATCTGGGGATTCGGTATCTTTGATAACGACGATGATGCAAAGATTGAAGCAGCAAAGACCTTCATTGACTTCATGGCAAATGATGAGACACAGGTAGCAGAAAGCGTAAAAGCTTCCAGCTACTGGCCGGTAAAGGATATTGGCAATATTTATGAAGGCGACGAACTGATGACTGAATACTCAAAATTCATCCCATTCATGGGCGACTACTATCAGGTAGTAAGCGGATGGGCAGAAGCACGTACCGCATGGTGGAACATGTTGCAGCAGGTTGGTACAGGTGCAGATGCTAAGACTGCATTAGATGAGTTTGCAGCAACAGCAAACACCGCAGCGGCAAATTAGGAAGCAGTGCAGGTAGTTCGTTAGGTATTGGAACTTGCGCCCCTTCCCGAGTATTATCTACGGGAAGGGGCATTTTATGAGCAAGAATTGTAAAAAAGGATGGAAAAGGGGGAAATCTTATGAAGAAAAAGAATCCCATGAGCAGGGCGTTAGTACGCCGCGAAACAATTGCAGGATATGCGTTTATGGTTCCTAGTTTGATTTTCTTTTTGGGATTTGTTATTTATCCCATGGTGCAGTGTGTCATCACCAGTTTCTTTGATTCGACGATGAATCGTGATGATATTTTTATAGGGTTCGCCAATTATGCAGAATTATTTCAAGATTCGGTTTTCCTTGGGGCCTTGAAAAATACGATTATTATTGTTGTGGTTTCCGTTCCGCTTACCTGTATTTTTTCACTTTGGGTAAGTTCTGTAATTTATGACCTAAAGGGACCCTTGTGTTCTGCATTCCGATGCATTTTCTATCTTCCGGTTGTAACAGGGTCTGTTGCAGTTACAGTGGTATGGAAATGGATGTTTAACAATTATTACGGCATTTTTAATTATATCGGAACCAACACCGGGATGATTAAGCAGAATATTAACTGGTTGGGGGATGAAAAATTTGCCCTTGGGTGTATTATCCTGATTCTTCTGACTACATCGGTAGGACAGCCAATCGTTTTGTATGTTTCTGCTTTGAATAATGTAGACCAGTCTCTGGTGGAAGCGGCACAGGTGGACGGTGCAACGAAAATGCAGTGTTTTTGGAAAATTAAATGGCCGCAGATTATGCCTACTACATTGTATATACTGGTTATCACTACAATTAACAGCTTCCAGTGTTTTGCATTGATTCAGCTGTTGACCAGCGGCGGACCAAATCATAGTACAGATACCATTATGTACTACATTTATTATAACGCATTCAAGCTGTATCGTTATGGATATGGAAATGCTATGGGTGTCATTCTTGCAATTATTATCGCAATTCTTTCTGCAGTGCAGTTTAAGATGGCCAAAACGGATTAGGAAAGGAGGAAATATTTTATGAAAAGTAATACAAATGTGAATCGTTCTACTATATATAAGGTAATATCTGTTGTCGCTATTGGAATCTTTGCATTTTTATTTGCATTTCCTCTTTACTGGATTATCACAGGGTCTTTTAAGACAGCCGCTGCGATTAATTCACCAACACCCCAATGGTGGCCTTCCGAATGGGTGATGGATAATTATCAGAAGCTGTTCAGCAGGCAGGTAGCGCCTCTTTGGGAAATACATATACCGTTTACAGAAACCAGTTTTGCAGGCCCTGAGGTTCCAGCAGCGCTGCGTTGGCTGCTTAATACTGTCTTTATGGGAGTTGTGTCCATGATTCTTACCTGTATTACCGCAGCTATGGCGGGATATGCGCTGGCTAAGAAACGTTTTATTGGGCGTACCATAGTATTTTCGGCGATTGTTTGTGCAATGGCATTACCCAAACAGGTAATTTTAATCCCATTGCTGCGAGAAATGTCTTCGTTGCAGTTGTACAATACCATTTGGGCAGTTATTTTCCCAATCGTAGGATGGCCGTTCGGTGTATTTTTGATGAAGCAGTTTGCAGAAGGAATTCCAGGAGAAATGATGGAAGCAGCTAGGATTGATGGGGCAGGAGAGTGGAAAACCTTCTATACCATTGCACTTCCGTTAATTAAGCCAGGAATTGGTGCATTGGCAATTTTCACATTTATCAATTCATGGAATGATTACTTTATGCAGTTGATTATGTTAAGCAGTACCGAAACCTTGACGATTTCCCTTGGTATTGCAAAGCTGCAGGCGGAAAATGCGACAGATTTTGGTTTGATTATGGCAGGTGCATCCCTGGCGGCAATTCCGATTATTATTATCTTCTTGATCTTCCAGAAGTACTTTACGAAGGGAATTACTATGGGCGCAGTGAAGGGGTGAGAAGATGATTTACACAGAGTTGAGCAGTTTAGAGCGGTATTTTGGAATAGGAGAATATTTGGATATAGCGATCAATTATCTGTGCAGCCATTCCCTGGAAGAATTTCAGGCCGGACATTATGAGATTGCCGGAGATTATGTGTATTTGAACGTGTTTGATTATGAGACAATTCCAGAGGAACAAGGTTTTTTTGAAGCCCATGAGAAATATGCGGATATTCATATGACAATTACCGGGGAAGAGATCGTGGGGGTTTCCGATAGAGCGAAAGTTACGGTAAAGTCCTTGGATAAAGAAGCAGATCTTATAGAGGTGGAAGGAGTGGTAGAGCATTATATGAAGCTCTCGCCTGGAAAGGCGCTGGTTACTTTGCCGGAGGATGCGCATAAGGTAAAGCTTGCGGCAGGGCAGCCTTCACCAGTAAAAAAGGCAGTGGTAAAAGTGTATTTGGGAACAGGTTGACAGTTGAGTGGAACACTTTGAGGAGCGTGAAAAGTATGAAAAACATAGAAAAATATCAGGGAATTATCCCAGCATTTTATGCATGTTATGATGAACATGGGGAAGTAGATGGAAAACGGGTAGAGCTTTTAACCGAGTATATGGTAAAGAAAGGTGTAAAAGGCGTTTATGTAGGCGGATCTTCTGGAGAATGTATTTATCAGTCAGTGGAAGACAGAAAATTGACTTTAGAGCATGTAATGAAAGCATCTGAGGGAAAGCTGACGATAATTGCACATGTTGCCTGCAACAATACAGCAGATAGCTGCAAGCTTGCGGCTCATGCGGAAAGCCTTGGGGTAGATGCCATTGCAGCAATTCCACCGATTTATTTTCACTTGCCAGAATATTCCATTGCAGAGTATTGGAACGATATTTCTGCTGCAGCGCCGAATACCGATTTTATTATCTATAATATTCCCCAGCTCGCAGGTGTTGCATTGACAATGCCGTTGTTTCGGGAAATGATAAAGAATCCTCGAGTAGCAGCAGTGAAGAACAGTTCTATGCCTGCTCAGGATATTCAGATGTTCAAGGCAGAGGGTGGAGAAGACTTTGTTGTATTTAACGGCCCGGATGAGCAGCTTGTTTCTGGTCTTGCAATGGGAGCAGACGGAGGAATTGGCGGTACCTATGGTGTGATGCCAGAGCTTTATTTGGACATATATGAACTGATGAAGGCTGGAAAGGTATCAGAAGCCCAGAATCTGCAATATGAAGTAAATGAAGTGATTTATGGGATGTGTTCCTGTCATGGAAATATGTATGGCGTCATTAAAGAGATATTGAAAGTCCGGGAAGGAATTGATATCGGCGGTGTAAGAAAACCTCTTACCTCTTTGCTTCCAGAGGATATGGAACAGGTGAAAAAGTGTGCTTCCATGATTGATGATATCATGAAAAGGAGGCATCCATGAGAAAAGAAGAACTATTTGAGAAAATAAAAGGTAAAGTCATCGTATCTTGCCAGGCAGTTCCAGGAGAACCTCTTTATGTGGAAGAAAAGTCTATCATGTATTTGATGGCAAGGGCTGCAAAACAAGCTGGGACGCCAGCGATCCGTACCAGCAGTATCCGTGACGTGATTGCAATAAAGGAAGAAACGGGACTTCCGGTGATTGGTCTTGTAAAAGTTCAGTATGAGGGATTTGAAAGTTATATTACACCAACCATGAAGGAAGTGGATGACTTGGTTGCAGCAGGTTCCGATATTATTGCACTTGATTGTACCAACCAGAAACGAGGAGATGGGAAAACCATCCATGAATTTATTGCAGAAGTCCGTCAAAAATATCCAGAGGCTGTCCTGATGGCAGACATTTCAACCTATGAAGAGGGAGTGAATGCATGGAAATCGGGAGTGGATTTAGTCGGAACTACAATGAGCGGTTATACCAGCTATACTCCGAAAATGGATGGACCAGATTATGAATTGGTTCGGAAGCTGTCAGAGACCTTAGATATTCCTGTGATTGGAGAGGGAAGGGTTCATAGCCCTGAGCAAGCGGTGGAAATGCTTAAGGCAGGCGCTTTTGCAGTTGTAGTTGGAGGGGCGATTACCCGTCCGTTGGAAATTGCACAGCGTTTCATAAAAGCAGTGGAAAGCAGGTAAAGGATGAAGAAGCACATTGTTTGTTTTGGAGATTCCAACACCCATGGATATTGTGCGGTAACAGGTGGGCGTTTTGATGAGGAGCATCGTTGGACTTGTCTGCTACAGAAGCAATTGGGAGAAAACTTTCTTGTGATTGAGGAGGGATTAAGTGGCCGCACCACATGTTTTTCAGACCCTATTCATGAAGGGCTTTGTGGATTGGATTATATTTTTCCCTGCCTGATGAGTCATGAACCAGTGGATTTGCTGGTAATTATGCTGGGAACCAATGATACAAAGGAGAGGTTTGGTTCATCAGCAGCTTGCATTGCCCTTGGATTAAAACGTCTGGTAGAGAAAGCAATTGCCACAAAAGAATGTTGGGCAAAGGGAACCCCCAATATCTTGATTGTGACACCTCAAAATATAGAAAAGAAGTATGAAGAGACAGAGGTAGCAGCCACCATGGGCCGGGAATGTGCAGAAAAGTCAGAGTTATTGGCAGAAGAATTTTATAAAATTGCAAAATTGACAGGATGCCATTATCTGGATGGGAATAAAGTGATTACTGCAAGAACCAATGAGATTGATTATATGCATCTTACCGAAGAAGGACATCGGCAGCTTGCAGATGCTTTGACAGAGAAAATTCTGGAAATCCTGAATTGATGCTGGCATTGTTTCAACATTAATGAAAAAATATAGAAAAAGATCCTGGCGGTATAAGCTGGGGTCTTTTTCTATGATAGAGACTTTGCTGAAATGTCTGGGAAATCTGCTATAATGTAGAAAAAGCCGAGAAAAATGTTTTGTGATTAAATGTCCAACAGATTGGCAATATGGCAGAAGTTGATAACCAGATCATCATAAATGTTGGCTTTTACTGAGTCAAAAAAAGTATAGTCCTTGGTATCTTCTGATTCAAAATCATATACAGTAATGCGTTCTTTGTCAGGATCCACGATCCAGTATTCACGTACACCGGCAGTGCGGTATTGAAATAGCTTTGTGAAATAGTCCATTCGCCTGCTGCCTGGTGATACGATTTCGATGATCCAGTCTGGTGCACCAAAACAGCCTTTGTCCGTGAGCTTTGATTTGTCACAGATGACAGATATGTCTGGCTCAACATAGTTTGTGTTGTTTTTATTCAAAAATACTGCAAATGGAGCTAGATCTACTTCACAGGAGCCGTTATTAGTGTTGATGTATTCATGGATGATTGCAAATATTTCCCCTACAATACGTTGATGCTTTCTGGTTGGAGGAGCCATATAGTATATCTGGCCGTCAATCAGCTCTGCGCGTTTGCCGTCTGGTAGAGCATAGATATCGTCAACGGTGTATAATTTTTCTTGTGCCAATACTGGCGCCATAGCAACACTTCCCTTCCTCTGCTTTGGTATTTTTATGATAACATGATTTTTTTTTTGTTGCAATAAAGTGTAAAAATATTTAAGGATCCAAGGACATGAAAAGTTAATATTGACATTCCAGGTCATTTGAGGTAGGATGCATTAAAGCCCGTAATTCAATGAAAAGGAAACATGGTGTTTCATACAAAACATCATACAGAGATAACTATGGAGAAAAATTTAACGTCTGGCAGTGTGTTTCGGAATATTCTTTACTTTTCACTGCCATATTTATTGTCATATTTTTTGCAGACCTTGTATGGAATGGCAGATCTGTTTATTGTGGGTCAGTTCAATGGAGTGGCCCACATTACGGCAGTTTCTGTGGGTAGCCAGGTGATGCATATGCTAACGGTTATGATTGTAGGACTGGCAATGGGATCTACTGTGGTGATTGGAAAAGCAGTAGGGGCAAAGCAAAAAGAGCAGGCGTCTTTCGCTGTCTGTAATACGGTTACTTTATTTATGGGAGTGTCCATCAGCGTTACCGTAATATTGATACTTTTTGTAAAACAGATTGTGTCAATTATGTCGACTCCAGCAGAAGCAATATCTGGTACTGTAATTTATCTTACGATTTGTTTCTTAGGAATTCCATTTATTACGGCGTATAATATTATCAGTTCTATTTTTCGGGGATTGGGAGATTCCAAAAGTCCCATGTATTTTATTGGAGTTGCCTGTGCTGCTAATATTTTATTGGATTATTTGTTTATAGGTGGTTTTCATTTGGGGGCGGCAGGGGCAGCATTGGGTACTACATTGTCGCAGACCATCAGTGTGTTTGTATCCTTTGTTGCAATTTCCAGAGGAAAAACAGGGATTCGGCTGAAAAAGCAGTACTTGAAACCTCAGCCAGAAATCCTGGGGAAGATTTTAAAAATTGGTGTTCCAGTTGCACTGCAAGACGGGTTCATTCAGATTGCCTTTATTGTAATTACAGTGATTGCGAACCGAAGAGGATTGAACGATGCTGCTGCAGTGGGAATTGTAGAAAAAATAATTGGGGTTGTATTTTTGGTTCCCTCCACGATGCTTTCTACAGTTTCTGCTCTTTCGGCACAGAATATTGGAGCAGGAAAGCATGACCGGGCAACACAGACCTTGGGGTATGCTGTTGTGGTAACCATAGGATATGGTCTGGTTGTGTCAATTTTGACACAGTTTATGGCGGAGCCGTTGGTTGGGATTTTTACAGAAGAAGGAACGGTCACTTTTTTGGGAGCTCAGTATTTGCGAGGGTATATATGGGATTGTATCTTTGCTGGTGTCCATTTCAGCTTCAGTGGGTATTTTTGTGCCTATGGAATGTCTGGAATTTCATTTTTATATAATGTGTTGTCCATTATCTGTGTGCGCATTCCAGGAGCGTACTTTACTTCAAAGTATTTTGCAGATACATTGTTTCCTATGGGACTTGCTGCGCCAGGAGGCTCTTTGTTATCGGTGTTTATCTGCATAACAGCCTTTTTTTTCATGAAAAAGCATAGGAAATGAAAAGGGAAATGCGATGCATCAGAATGGAAAATTTGTATGCTGTTGGTTAGCGGTACATTTACTTTTTTAGATATGAGGAAATAAGATGGCAAGTATTAGACAAGTGGCGCAGGAGGCAGGGGTAGGAGTAGGAACCGTGTCACGTGCGCTGAACGGATCCGGTTATGTTTCGCCTGAGACAAGGAAGAAAATTGAAAAAGCGGCAAAAAAACTGAATTATACGCCCAATGAATTGGCAAGGAACCTGTACCATAATAAAACAGGGATTGTGGGTGTTATAGTACCTGATTTGGAACATCCATTTTTTGCTTCTCTGGTAAAACATATTGAGATGGAATTGTATGAACAGGGATATAAAACGATGATTTGCAATACAGTGGGAATCAGCAGGAGAGAGCAGCAGTACCTGGATATGCTGGAGAGGAATATGGTAGATGGAATTATTACAGCTTCCCATGGTCTCGAGATGGAAGAATATACCAAACAGACAAAACCAATTGTTTCCATTGACCGTGATTTGGGGGCTGGAATTCCGTTGATTGGCTGCGACCATGCAAAAGGTGGGGAGTTGGCGGCAGAATTAATGCTGCAGGCCAATCGGAAAAAAATATATCTGATTTCAGGAGTTTCACCGAAGGTTATGGCAAATGACAGATATCATGCCTTTAAGGAGAAGATGAAAGAAAATGGGGCTGTGGTATTGCAGGAAGTGATGGAGTGGAATATATTTCACTGGGATGCGCATTATAGGATGGCAGAGGAAATTTTTAGAAATCACCCGGATATTGATGGAATATTTGGAGGAGATTTGGCAGCAATTGCATGTTTGAATGAGGCTCTAAGAAGAGGGATGCAAATACCAAAGGACATTTCTATCATTGGTTTTGATGCCACAGTGCCCACGAACATGGTGTATCCTCAACTGACGTCCATTCGGCAAAATGTAGAATTATTGGCGGAAGTTTCGGTGAATACCCTTCTGGATTTGGTAGAACAGAGAAAAAATGTGCCTCATAGACTGATTCTGGATGTGGAAATTCAGAATGGGGGAACAGCATAAAAGAAATTTTGGGTAATGTTGTAAGAAAATCAGAAACTATATTTAGTAAAAGTAGATAAGAAAAAGATTTTGTATAAAATACACAATACAAAATCTTTTTTTTCGTCTGGCATGGGAAAAAAGTCTAATCTATCATTGACAAAATGAATGTAATATATTACAATCGTTACATGGAACGGGTTCCATAATAATTATATATTTTATCCAAATAATATAGAAAAATAATGATTAGTTATGGAATTAGTGATGTGGAAACGGTTCTACATGAAGAAAGGAGGAGATAAATGAATACAGAAAATTACACAAAGCTTGAGATATTTGCCAAGGCTTTGCAAGCAGGAGGCAGTATCCGTGTGGTTTCAAAGGAAGGAGAAGTGCAGGAGAGTCCGGCAGGGGATATGTCTTACCGATGGATTCAGATACCTGTAAAACAGGATGCAGAGTATGAGATATTTTGCGAAAATTGCCATGTTTCATTTTGTTATCTGAGTGGTTGTGAGGATATTCTGGATAAAGGAGTCTGCTATCTGGAACAGGAAAATGGCAGGTTTGTAAAAAAGACAGGGGCAGAATGGTATGACTCCCCCATTCGAGAAGCATATCATTTTGCTCCTTGGAAGAACTGGAGCAACGATCCCAATGGGCTGTGCTGGTTTCAGGGGTATTATCATATGTTCTATCAGTTTAATCCTCATGAACAGAAATGGTCCCACATGTATTGGGGCCATGCAGTCAGCAAGGATTTGATTCACTGGACCCATCTTCCTGTAGCATTGGAGCCGCAGCAAGAGATTCTTGAAAATCCAGAAGAATTGTCGGGAGGCGCATACTCTGGTTCTGCAGTTGTACAGGAGAAGGAGGTTCTGCTTTTTCTCACCAGAAGCAACGGCCCAAATATTGACAGTGTGAAGACCTTGCAGCAGCAATGGATGACAAAGAGCAGTGACATGCTGCATTTTACGGAGGAAAAGCTAGTGATTGGCCAACCGCCTCAGGGAGCGTCTTTTGATTTTAGGGATCCTAAGGTGGTAAAGGTCAATGACAAATGGTATATGGTTCTTGGAAGCGCTTTACAAGGAAGGGCCGCTGTATTGCTGTATGAATCGGAGGATTTGGAGCAATGGACTTATACGGGGCCATTGCTGGTGGAAAAAGAAGTGGGTATTCGTTGTATTGAATGTCCAGATTTCATGGAATTGGATGGTAACTATGTGGTGCTTGGCGCCTTGATGCATCATTACGATCCCTGCGGCAGATATCAAATGTGCAGATATTATATCGGAAATTTCCAGGAAGGGACATTTACGGAGGAGAATAGAGGCTGGTTCGATTTCGGCAGTAATTGTTATGCAGTACAAAGCTTTGAACATAAGGGACGCAGAATCTGTATTGGATGGGTTTCTGATTTTTATGAGGAACATCTGGAGTTGGAACATGGAGCTTGTGGGAGTATGACAATTCCCAGAGAAATGCATATCAGGGACAACCGATTGTACTTGACTCCTGTAAAAGAGCTGGAGTCTTTGAAAGCAGAGTGTTTATATCGGGGGCATGGAGAAAATGTGTGTTTAAATAATATTACTCCAAATACATACAAGGCAGAGCTGGAATTTGAGAATAATCCTCCATTTTCTATTCAATTGGCTGGAAACGATGATTGTAAAATGATGCTTGTGAATGACAACAAGGGTTTCCGCCTGGAGATGCAGGGAGTAAAAAGTGAACACGTGAAGTTTTTGGCAGATGTGGAAAAGGTGGAGAAACTAGAGATATTTGTGGACCGCAGGACAACAGAAATTTATGTGAATGATGGTGAAGCGGTGGGAACAAAGCTATTTTATGATACCTCAGACAAGGGGTGTTTCCAACTGTATACTCCAGCGCCGGAGCATATCAAAGGGATAGAAGTTTTCCGTATGGGATCTATCTGGAGAAAATAAGAAAGGAGCAGAATGATGAGGAAAAAGTGGATGGCAGCTTTGCTGGTGGCGGCAATAGCTTCAAGCGTTTTTACTGGATGCGGAAAATCCAAGGAACGAATCAATGAACAAGGGGAATCTGTGATAACCATATGGAGTCCCAGTGATGAACCGGCCATTGAGGAATGGTGGGTAGAAAAAATTGATGAATTTAACCAGGCGCATGAAGGGGAAATTGAACTGCGTCGGGAAGCTATTGTACGTGCGGATTCCTATGCATATGAGGATAAAGTTAATGCAGCGATTACATCCAATGATTTGCCGGATATCCTGTATGTGGATGGACCGAATGTGTCAATTTATGCGGCAAATGAAGTGACCCTTCCTTTGGATGATTTCTTTTCAAAGGAAGAGTGGAATGATTTTTTTGATTCCTCTAAGCAGCAGAATACTTATGATGGAAAGATTTATGCAGTAGGAGCTACGGAAAGTTCTGTGGCATTATATTACAATAAGGATATGTTAGAGGAGGCAGGGATAAGTGTGCCGGGGAAAAAAGAGGATGCATGGACCTGGAGTGAATATTATGAGGCAGCCAAAAAGCTGACCAAGGATGGCGTAGTGGGAACGAATATTATTATGGATAAGGGCGAGGGACTTTCCTATGTGTTGGAACAATTTTGGATTTCCAATGGGACCGATTTTGTGAATGAGGATGGAAGCTCGGCCAAGGGATATCTCAACAGTCCAGAAGGGGTTGAGGCAGCTAATTTTTTGAACAGTCTCATACAGGATGGTTACGCAAATATCGATCCCATACAGAAAGAATTTCACAATGAAAAGGCTGCAACCATGCTGGGTGGTTCCTGGGAAGTGGCAACCTTAGAAAAAGACTATAAGGACCTGAATTGGGGAGTGACGTATTTCCCTGTAGCGGATAACGATGGGATTTTAACTTCTCCTACGGGCGACTGGGCAGCATCGGTGACAAAGAATGTTCAGGATATGGATGCAGTCAAGGAAGTAATGGGCTTTTTGTTTTCCAAGGATAATGTGACGACTTATGCACAGGCAATTTCAAAACCCCCTACCAGGATTTCCAGCTATGATGTACTGACGGAATATAATGAATATCCACGTTCTATTTTCAAAGAACAGTTAATGGAGACAGGACATCCAAGGCCAAGGACGCCTTCTTATAGCGTGTTGACGGCGGAATATGCGGAAGCTATGTTGAATATCTTTACTGGTGTGGACCCACAGGAGGCGCTGGATGCGGCTGCCGAGGCTATGGAAAAAGATTATAAGAAATATTATGCGCAGGATTAATGGAAGGGGGATTGGAGATGAAGAAATCTATCAATAAAGTAAGTGAGAGAAGAGCGGCTTATCTGTTTATTTGTCCCGCAGTTGTTTTGCTGGCAGCGTTTTTGATTTATCCATCTTTGCAGACAGTTCGGTATGCGTTTACAGATTATAATATCATGCGTCCTGACCGGATTGTTTTCTGTGGATTTAACAACTTTGCTGAATTGTTTCAGGATGAAGATTTTTGGATTGCAGTAAAGAATACCCTTTACTTTACGGTTCTGGTCGTACCCTTTCAGACCGTACTGGCACTGGCCTTGGCGCTTTTTATCTTTTCCCGGAGAAAGGGAGTGTCCATATTCCGTGCGGCATATTTTAGCCCGCAGGTGACATCTATGGTAGTTGTTGCAATCCTTTGGACAGTTATGTATAATTCCAGCCCAGACAGCGGATTGCTCAACGCATTGCTTGTGAAGCTTGGAATGGAGCCATGCGGATTTTTGAATGACCCGAAAACAGCAATGAATTCTATTATATTTATGTCAGCATGGCAAGGGGCTGGATATCAGATGATGATTTTTTTAGCTGGCCTGCAGGGGATTTCCAGGGAGCAGTATGAGGCAGCTTCCATTGATGGCGCTGGAAAAATACAGAGCTTTTTCTATGTGACGCTGCCAGGGCTTAAGAGCGTGATTCAGTATGTTGTGATGATTACAGTGATCCAGGCAATGAAGCTGTTTACCCAGCCTTATGTTATGACAAAGGGCGGTCCTCAGAATGCTACCAGAACATTGGTGTATTACATTTATGAACAAGGCTTTCAGAAGAGGAATTTTGGTTATGCTTGTGCAGTGGCGGCTATTTTCTTTTTGATAGTGATTAGCCTGTCATTGGGAATGAAAAAGATTATTAAAGCGGAGTAGGCTAGGGAGGAGTGATATTATGACGAGGAAAAAGACACTTGGAAATGTTGGATTTTATCTGGGTAATACTTTAATGGCGCTGATCTTTGTATCACCGCTGATCTGGATGATTGCATCCTCGCTGAAGCCAGAAGCGCAGATTTTTCAGGGATTGAATTCTCTGTCTACCTTCTTTCCAAAAGGAGCGTCCTTTCGCAATTACATAGAAGTATTTCAGCGGATTGATATGTGGAAATTTATTTGTAACAGTTTATTCTATGTATTAGTAATTATCGTGCTGGATCTTTTGGTAAATTCGATTTGTGGGTATGCGCTGGCAAAATTTGAATTCAAAGGAAAAAGCCTTTTACTGACACTTGTGATAAGCCTGATGGTATTTCCAGCAGAGGCAATTATGCTTCCCATGTATCGGGAAATGGCTGATTTGGGATGGATTAATTCTTGGGCCTCTTTGATTGTGCCCTTTGTTGCAAAGTGTTTCAGTATTTATATGTTCCGTCAGTTCTTCCTTGGGATTCCAGATGAGCTGCTGGAGGCGGCTTCCATTGACGGATGTGGACCTGTCAAAACATTTTTTCAGGTGGTTATGCCAATTTCAGGAACGGTGTATGCGACTATTTTTATTTTGGATTTTGTTGCCCATTGGAATGATTTTATGTGGCCTTTGCTGGTGGTTACAGGGGAAGAAAAGCGGACCATTCAGTTGGCAATCCAGACATTTTTCGGTTCCAAGCCCATTAATTATGGTCCGATTATGGCATCCTTAACTATTTCTGCAATCCCCATGTTGATTATGTTTATATTCTTACAAAAGTATTATGTAGAGGGTATTGCATCTACGGGAATTAAAGGGTAAAAATGATGTTCCATATGGTAGAAAAGGCGATTAATCTAATAAAATTGAATGTACTGTGGGTGTTGTTTTCTCTTCCCCTTGTAACGGGCGGGGCGGCGCTTTGCGCCCTTCATATTGTGGCTGTAAAGATTCTTAAAAATGAGGAAGGTTATGTGTTCCGAGATTTTTGGACAGTGTATAAAGGAAAGATGAAAGTATCTTTGCAGATATGGATTCCTCTTCTGCTTGGAATAGTTGTGCTTTTTTTTGACAGTATGTTTTGGAGGAACATGGAGGGAAGCTTGGCTGACATTATGCGGGTATTTGTCTTTGTAATGCTTGGCATGTGGCTGGCATTGGTGTTTTATGTTTTTCCCCTTGCCGCAAGAATGGATACAACGGCAGGGACGACGTACCGTAACGGAATTCTGCTGCTGTTTAAATATCTGCCTCAGTCAATGTATCTTTTATTTGTTACAGGCATATTTTTGACAGCAGGGATTCTATGGACGCCAGTGTTTTATATCATGATCCTTGCTGGAGGCTCTTTGCTGGCTGTGATTCATGGAAAGATGTTGTTGTGGATATTTGAAAAAGAGAAAATAGTCCCTCCAGAGGAGGGATAGGGGAACAGCTAAGAGGGAATGGTGATTGATAAATTCCTTACTTAGCTGTTTTTCATTGATAATCAATGTAATTCCTGGTATTATGTAAGATAGAATAGGGAAAAGGAGACAGATCCTTATGAAGAGAAGGAATAAAATCTATCTTTGCATGACTGTAATTTTATTGGTTATTTATTTCGGGCTGCTGGCAATCCTCTGTTTCTCTGAATATACAGACAGCAGGGCAACCATACGTTCCCTTAGCGATGCATTTTGGTATTCATTGGTTACAATGACCACTGTGGGTTATGGCGATTTGACTCCGGTGACACCTTTGGGACATGCGGTAGGCGTTGTATTCCTTTTATTGTCGGCAGGCATTATGATGACATTATTCGGAGCTGTTCTCTCTTTTATTACCAGTGAGGCCCTTCCGCTTTTTCTTCTTAGCTTTCAACGAAAGAAAAACTGGTGCTATTTTGCGGATTATGGAACGGAAGCCAGTACTTTGGCTGAAAATATTTATAAGGAAAATCAGGATACGGTGATTATTTTTGGGGAGAAAAAGGATGATCAGATGGAATATCCCGATTATCCATGTCTTTTTGTCAATGTCTCTCCTGCCAGAATTGTGGCAAGCAAGAAGAATATTGGAGCAAAATGTAAGGTTTTTCTTATGAAGGAGAATGATATCGGCGTCAACAGCCGTGCGGTTGGACTGTATGCATTGCCAGTAGAAGTGTATGCAAGGACAACCAATGGACAAGATCATCTTTCAGGAAATATTAAATTTTTCCACAGCTATGACTGTTGTGCCAGGCAGTATTGGCGTTCCAAGCCCTTATGCAGCCATGAAAGTAAGATTGTTTTGATTGGATTTGAAAATTATGGACAGAGCATCCTGGAACGAGCGATTTTGACAAATATTGTTTCGGTTCATCAGCATGTGTCTTACCATATTTTTGGAAAGGCAGAACAATTTCTTGCCATGCACAGTCATCTCCATGAGGTATTTTCTATGGGTGAAGAATCAGAGTCAGAGGATGCTTTGATTTTCTATGATGATTTTTGGGAAATGCATCAAGAACTTGTGGAACAGGCGGACCGTATTATTATCTGTCCAGATGATGAGCAAAAAGGATGGAATATTTTTTGGCGGTTGGAGAAGTATTATAAGATTCAGGGTAAAATTCATTTACATAGCAACCGGAAGGCGCCTGGCGTAGATTATTTTGGAACCAATGAGGAGATATATACCCCAAATCAGATTATGCGGACAGCATTGAATAAGACGGCTATTATGATGAATGAAATATTTTGTAAATCCGTTTCCTATCCTACACTTAAATGGGAAGAGCTTGATGATTTTCACCGGGAGTCAAAAATTGCTGCTGCGGATCATCTTCTAATGAAAATTCGAATCCTTTTACAGGATGAAGCAATCACAGAAATTTCTCCTGGTATTGCAAAAAAGGCATATGAAGCATATTGTAAAATGAATATATATGAAGATATGCAGGATATGTATCGCAGATTGGATCATATGCGGTGGCTGCGTTTTTATACATTTTATAACTGGAGCTATGGTCATGTGCGCAATGATGCTGCCAGACAACATCCCATGCTGTGTCCATATGAAAAACTGACTTGGGAGCAAAAGAGGGAGAGAGATGTTGCATGGGAGACCTTGGGCAGTGTTGCAGCACAATTAAAGCGGAGATAGCAGGGAAATATTGTTCATTTCTAAAAATGATATCAGAGGAGGGCGACGGATGAAAAAGGTTAGCACAGCAGCAATTTTGGTCATTATTATGATGGCTCTGTTTGTTCCAGCGATGACTGCTTCAGCCGCCAGTTGCGGAGAAACAGTTAGTAAAAATACGATCAAAGAGTTACAGGCAATTGACTATGAAACCAATGAGGCTATCGGAAAATTATTGGCGCCATCTAGATATTCTGCAACGGAAAAGTTGAATAAGAAAACAGAGATTGCTAGGCGTGAGGGGAAGAGTCCTGCAGATATCACAGATGAACAAGCCATAAGGGAATTGAATCAGGACAATGTGAAGGTTATGTCTTTCGAGGAGGCATTTGCGAGAGTACAGACGGATATAGGAGAAATCATTAGGCGAGTGGTTGACAGTACTGTTGGTGCAGAAAGTAAAGGAGCAGCTTTTTTTACAGATAAGATATTACAGAATAAAGAAAAAGTGTTACTGGGGCTTACCTATCTGGAGCGGCTCTATGATTTTAATATGGGAGAACATAATATGAAAGACGTTCTCCTTTATGAGCCAGGTTCTTATGGGGTTACCGTAGATGTTTTGGATTGGTTGATACAGATTGGAGGCGCCGGAGGCGATACATTAAAAATTTCGAATAATGCCAATGTTTTTGGGTATAGAAAATTGTTTTGGTCAGTTACTTCTGCTGGAACGTTGGAGAGCTTTTTGGAAGAAAGCAGGCAAAAATGGATACCAGATACACCGATGAACGAGTGGTTTGTACAGGAGAGCCCTGCGTATATCCTGGAGAAATCGTCTGCCTGGGATGGCAAAGGGACTGGAATATACAAAAGACTGTATGATGATGCAGTTTCCCGTGCCTATATTTTACCGCTGCTTACTGTGTCAGAGGATAGCGTTTATGTGATTGCCAATCCTGCTACGATCACATATGGGATCGTGGATTGTTACATAGACAGAAATTTGAAAGAGGCCGATCCAGCACGCTATAGTGAATTGCGTGAAAAATTTCAACAGCAGTTGGAGCAGGCGGCTAACCAACAAAAGGCTTTTATTGATGTTTGGTATCGGATCGCAAAACCGGAAAAGAAAGGGTTGCTTTCATCTAATCGTACTGTTTTGGACAGTTTGCGGATTGACCCAGATACCACAGTTCAATGGTCGGATAAATTTGGAAAAAATGCAGCCCAGGGTGTCAAAGAATTTTTCACGCCTTTAAATCTGTATGGTACGTATATGTTTGCAGATGGTGTGGCGGAGGGTACACGTATTCGTTACTATGTATCAAAAGCATTGACAGAACGAGGGTTTGCAACGTATGCCCATGAGCTGACACATATGCTTGTTTCGGAGTTAATGCTCAATGGGTATGGCGCAAGGGATGGCATGTTGGCAGAGGTTTATACAAGGGGAATGTTTGAGCCTTATGAACTCAATGATCCACCTGCTTTTAATCTGAATTTGATTTATGACCGTCTAGCAGTCAGCGATCGGTATCATAATGGTGCGCCCGAGAGGTTTGAGGATGACACAGATCTGCAGAGCTATATGAGTGGTATTTTGGACGTCATTTATACCTTGGATTATGCAGAAGCAGATGTTGTGCTTTCAAAAAGTGCAGAAGAAAAAATGAAATGGTTTCATAAGCTTGAACAGATCGAAGATCCAGAGACAAGGTATAATCAAGGCGAGGCAGGTTCAAAGCATAATCTGGATTCAGTTCGGACATTGACCTTGGATGAGGCGGAGAAGCTGAATACGATTGACGATCTGATTCGTGAAAGCATTATTGCATCTCGCTACGAAGTAAATGGAACGCAAACAACAGGAACGGTAGCGAGAAATGGATATTATGTGGTACCGCTCTTTACTGCTAATTACGCTGGGGTGCAGAATGATTGTGGGGTCAGTGGTGATATCATGATACGCCGGCAGGCTTTTGAGCTGCTTGGGGAATATGGATATTACGGCGGTATGGTTCCCTATATATCGAATCAGTATAAAGAATCGGCGAAATCAGAGCAGGCCATTTTATCGGATCAATATGTGTTAAAGAAAATATTTGGTGGCAGCTATGAGACAATGGCTGATTTTAAGAAAGGGATGTTCCAAAGAAGGATAGAAAAGCTCAATGAATTAAAGCCCGTCACTATTATGTGGAAAGACCAGTCGGTCACCATCCATAATTTTGAGGAATTGCGTCTGTTGATGCAGGAGGCAGTCGAAAGTGATTTAGTAAATGTGAATGTATTGCCAAGCGGAGCCAATAATATCCGTGCACAGGCAACCGAGGTAGAACGTCTGAAACAGGAAATATTTAAGGGGTATTTATTTCAGACAGAGGATTTTAGGGAATCTATTTATGATGCTGGTTCGCCGCCGATAGAGCCATCAGAACCGGAAATTAAGCCAGGAGATACGGATTCTGAGAAGCCAGAGCTACCAGGAGATACAGGTTCCCAACAGCCTGGAAAGCCAGGAGATAGCGATCTTGAATCACCAGGAGATACAGGCCCTCAACAGCCAGAAAGTAGTGATTCTAAGCCAGGGGGTACAGGCCCTCAACAGCCAGGAAATAGTGATTCTAAGCCAGAATTACCAGAAAATACAGATTCCCAACGGCCAGAGGCACCAGGAAGTACCGATTCTAAGCCAGGAGATACAGGTTCCCAACAGCCAGAAGAGCCAGATACTGAAACTGATAAGAAGGATACAACTCCCAAATTGCTTCTTTGCAGAGTATCTTCTACAAAAACTTCACATACGATTCGTTGGAATTCTGTGAAGTCGGCCGATGGATATGAAATATATGGAGCAGAATCCAATAGAAAATATAAACGTCTCCAGACGGTTAGCAAAAAGTCAGGTACGTGGAAGCATAAAAAGTTAAAAAAGGGAAAGTCATATAAGTATTATGTCAAAGCGTATAAAAAAGTTGGAAAGAAGAGAATTATATTGGCCCAGTCCCTACCAGTCTACAGTACAACGATGGGTGGGAAATATGGTAATCCTTCAAAGATAGTGGTAAAGAAGACGCGTGTGAATGTGAAGCTTCGTAAGAAGGTTCGTCTTCGTGTGGAAGTGACAGGCAGGAAATTAAATAAAACGGGAAAAAAGGTGCGTTATGTTTCATCTAATCCGTCTGTTGTAAAGGTTTCCAATCAAGGGATCATTACCGGGAAAAAACGCGGAAGCTGTACGGTATACTGCATTGCTCAGAATGGATGGTACAAAAAAGTGACAGTGAAAGTAAACAAATAATAAAAGGAAAAGAAGGAACAAAGTGGGCAAGCCCATTGGGGCTCCCCTCCCCCTCACTCATGAGGGGCTTGGACATTTTGCTGCGCCGAGCACAATTGCGAAGCAATATTTTACCTCCTGTGCGAGTGTGCATATTATTTTTTGTCTTATAGGAAAGACACTTTCATGCATTAGCGTGACAAGGTCTTTCCTATAAGACAAGAAAGAATCCTGCTTTGCAGGATTCTCCGCCTGCGGCGGGTCGCTTTGCGACAGATTTCATGCCCGCCGCAGTGCGATAAGAGCTTTTTTATTCTATAGGAAGGATACTTTCACGCTTTAGCGTGGTAAGGTCTTTCCTATAGAAGAAAAAAGGGGAAATCGGCTAATGTCGATTTCCCCTTCGCTTAAGTTTGCCTGTTTTTGTAAGGTGCAAAAGCAGGTGGTATAGATAAGGGAAATTTCATAGAATATCTTTTTTCTTATTTTCTACAGTCAAATGCTGGGTTAGCTGCATAGAAATTCTTTGAGTCAAGATGATCTTGAACAATACGCAGCCCTTCACCGAAACGCTGGAAGTGAACAATTTCCCGAGCGCGTAGGAACCGGATTGGGTCTGCAACTTCCTGATCCTTTACCAGACGCAGAATGTTGTCATAGGTGCTGCGGGCTTTCTGTTCTGCTGCCAAATCTTCGGTTAAATCTGTAATAGGATCGCCTTTGGATTGGAATTCACAGGCATTGAAGGGAATTCCTCCAGCAGCCTGTGGCCATAGTGCCAATGTGTGGTCTACATAATATTTATCAAAACCGGAAGCTTTGATTTCTTCTGGAGAAAGGTCTTTGGTCAACTGGTAGACAATGGTGCAGATCATTTCCATATGGGCCAGTTCTTCTGTACCGATATCGGTTAACAGCCCCGCAACTTCCCGATAAGGCATGGTATAGCGTTGGGACAGATACCGCATAGAAGCAGATAATTCCCCATCAGGGCCTCCGAACTGGCTGATAATTACCTGGGCAATCTGAGGATTTGTCTGGGTAATGTTTACTGGGTATTGCAGTCGTTTTTCATAATTCCACATTAACAGGTCCCTCCTTCCCAGGGCATAGGCTGCATGGACCACAGCCATTGTTGTTCCGGTTTTGCAGTATCAATGGTAAGGGGGCCATAGCAATTTTCATATTCTTTTAAAGCATTGGTGCGTACTTCCCGGAAGTGGTTGAAATAGGCAATGGCTTCTTGATCCATGGGATGTGTGTCAAGATACAGAACGATATCGTTTACTGCAAAGCTTACCATATTAATCCATTGGAATAATTTCATTTGTTCCATTTGATTTCCTTTCATTTTGGGCAGCCTCCTTTCCCTAAAAACGGTTTACTTAATTCTGGGAAAATCGTTCCGCATTGGAATGCTTTATCCAGTTCAAATGTTTCCCGGAAAAACTGCCATGGAACGTATGCCATTGCAATAGGCAGATCGGATAATGGATCTGATTTATCAGAACATCTTTCAGGCATAGAAGGACAGCTTGGCATTTGTGGTCTTGGCATATCTGCTGGACAAGGCTTTTGTATCATCTGTGGTCTTGGCATATCTGCCGGACAAGGCTTTTGCATCATTTGTGGCCTTGACATATCTGCTGGGCAAGGCTTTTGCATCATCTGTCTTCTTGGCATGGAAGCAGAGTAAGGTTTTTGCATCATCTGTCTTCTTGACATATCTGCTGGACAAGACTTTTGAGCCATTTGCTCTCTTGGCATTTGTTCCGGGCAGGGCTTTTCAGGCATTGGATGCGGTGGCATATTCTGGCTGCAGCCGCAGTCAGATGTTGTATGATAATTAGCCATAATGGTAATCCTCTCTTTTTTCTTTTACTTTTTATACAATATGATAAAGAAGAAAAATGGTGCGGTGATTGGAATATTGCTTTATGATTCAGGAAATGTTATACTGCTTTTATATCATGAAAAAAGGGTAGAAGGTTTCAATGGGATGAAAAATTTAAGAAAATTAGTGGGGATTTCAATACTTTTTGTATTGGTTGCTATGGTGGTTGCGCTGGTTCAGTTTCGGGAAGAGGAAGAGCTGTCTGATTTTTCAGAACAGATAGAATATTATTTCGGTGATGGCTGGGGCATGGTTGCCTTAGAAGGCGCCAAAGGAACAGATGCAGAAAGTCAAAGCGAGGAAAGAGTCTGGAAATGGATAGAAGATGCATTGGAAAACAATGAGAGCCAAAAAGTGGAATTGCCCTATACAAGGGAGAGCCAGGAAGAGGAGTTCATTATTTTTCAAAATATTCTGTTAGAGAATTACGCGGGAACAACGTTGAAATTTTCTTCTACAAATTCTGCTGTCTGCGTGATGCTGGATGGGAAAATGATTTATCAGTATGGGGTAGGACAGCTTGGTATGGTTGAAGAGTTTTCCAGCGAGAAGGAGCATCTTGTGGCCATTCCCAGGAAGTTTCAAACGGGGGAGCTGCGGATCGTGTTCATTCCGGTACATCCAAATACAACAATCGTGTTCGAGGATACTGGTATTGTAATACATAATATGGTGCTGATAGGAATGGGAGAAAATATCTTTGAGATTGTCAGCTGTCTGCTAATTATAATTATGGCCATTATTATGTTTATGCTTGCACTGATCCGGCGGCGCACCAATCAGCCAACACGAGGAGAGCTGTTTTTAGGTCTGGCAGATTTGGCTGCTGGCATCTATTATTTTATTGGGACAGATATCTTGAGCCTGTTTTATGAGGTGCATGAAGCATATGAAATGCAGGAATATTTAGTGCTGCTGCTGCCATTATTTATTGCTTTGTATTTTGAACGGAATTTTCACGGGATATATTCACGCCGCTTTTCGCTGCTGCTTGGGTGTGTACAGATCAATGCAGTAGGGCAGATCCTTTTGCAGGTATTTGGAATCCGAAATATGGTGGATATGATAGGGCTATCTGCTGTTGCAATGGCTGTGGTGAGTATTGTTGCCATTGTGAGTCTGATTCAGTTTGATTATCACAACAGAAGCCATAGGACTTTGCTGGCGGCTTTGTCCATGCTTGTACTGATAACAGGAGAATTTGCAAATGTGTTTATGAACATTTTTTTTGACAGTGCCCATTTTAATAAAATCAGCCAATATACCATGACAGCTTTCAGCATTATGATGGCTATTCTTCATGTTTTTCAGATTTCCAAGGAGTATCGGTCCAATGCAGAGAGAGGCGCCCGCCTTCTGAAAGAGAAAGTGAAAGAAGTAGAGCAACAGAATACCCAGTTGGTTCAGGCCAAAAAAGATGCAGATGCCGCAAGACATGAAGCATTGGCGGCCAATGAGTCTAAGGGAAAGTTTCTAGCTCATATGTCACATGAGATTCGTACACCCATTAATGCAGTGCTTGGCATGGATGAAATGATTCTCCGGGAATCCAAGGAGGCAAATATCAGAAGTTATGCCATGGATATCTATTTGGCAGGGCAGACATTACTCTCTTTGATTAATGATATTCTTGATTTTTCCAAAATTGATTCCGGGAAAATGGAGATTGTGCCTGTAGAATATGATGTGAGCAGTATGATACATGATTTGTCGAATATGACTTCACAGCGGGCAGAAAGCAAAAATCTTGACTTTCGTGTGGAAGTGGATCATGCCATTCCTTCCCGGCTGTATGGGGATGATGTGCGTGTTCGCCAGATATTAACCAATATTCTTACAAATGCGGTGAAGTATACCCATGAGGGAACTATATGGCTGCGGGTGAAAGCACAGGAGACCAAAAATACGGCACGGCTGCGGTTTGAGGTGGAAGATACGGGCATTGGTATCAAAGAAGAGGATTTGCCCAAATTGTCTGCGGAATTTGAACGGATTGAAGAGGACAGGAACCGCAATATTGAAGGCACTGGTCTTGGTATGAGTATCACCATCCAGCTTCTTGCATTGTTAGGAAGCAAATTGCAAATGGAAAGTATTTATGGAAAGGGATCCAAATTTTATTTTGAGCTGGAACAACAGGTAGTAGATCATACACCCATTGGAGATTTTGAATCCAGGGTGCGTCAGATAACGGAAAATTACAGCTATAGCACGAGGCTTTTGGCGCCAGATGCAAAAATACTTGTGGTAGATGATAATGGGGTGAATCGTAAAGTATTCCGAAATCTAATAAAGGAAACACAGGTTCAGGTTACAGAGGCGGCAAGCGGCATGGAATGTTTGGAATTGGTGGAAAAGAACCAGTATGATTTGATTTTCCTGGATCATATGATGCCTGAAATGGACGGAATTGAAACCCTCCATCGCATCAAAGAGATGCCAGACTGTCCCTGTGAGAGCGCTCCCATTATTGTTCTGACAGCCAACGCAGTATCAGGAGCAAAGGAAAGGTACTTATCCGAAGGATTTGATGAATTTTTATCCAAGCCGATTGTACCAGAGAAGCTTGAAAATATGATAAAAGAAATGCTGCCAGAGGATATGCTACAGGAGGTTTCCGTCAGTGAGACACAAGAAGATTTGCAGCAGGCAGCCGCAGATGGGGCAGGAGATTCTTTGGAGAAGCTTCCCCAGGTGGATGGTCTGGATTGGAATTATGCCTGGCTGCATTTGCCAGATATGGAATTATTAGAATATACGGTCAAAGAGTTTTATGGTCAGATTGAGTTTGCGGCGGAACACTTGGAGCTTGCCCTTGAGCAGATAGCAGAGCCAGAGCAGCTAGAACAGTACCGGATTCAGGTACATGCCATGAAAAGCCTTGCGGCAACCATTGGAATTGTTCCTTTGGCGGGTCTTGCAAAATTATTGGAATATGCTGCAAAAGATGGTAAAATAGATCTGATTTTATCCTTGACGGGAACATTTTTAGAAGAGTGGCGTAGTTATCAACAGAAATTACAGGGTGTTTTTGGAATCGAAGATACAGTCGGCACAGAAACGGCAGATGATTCAGTGGTACAGGCGCTTGTGGAAATGGTACGGTTTAGTATGCAGGAGATGGATATTGACCAGGCAGACCAGTCTGTGAGCCAATTGAGGTTATACGAATATCCAGAAGAAATAAAACAAAACATCAAAAAACTTGCAGAGGCAGTGACAAACTTAGATGTTGAAGAGACAGAACGGCTTGCGGATGCGCTGATCAGGCAGATCAGTAAGTAGATTGGAGGAAAAAATGAAAAAAATTTTACTGATTGGGAAACTAAACAATGTGGTGAAAGAAACAAATACATATTTATCACAATTTTTCCATGTACAGCTTTGTTCGGAAAATGCAGGTGTTTTGGAAGGAATGCTGAAAATCGTCAATCCTGATTTGGTTTTGATTAGTCTGATTGGAGCATATGATATCGATACCTCCATATTTTATCTGCTAAGTGACAAATATCCACAGATTCCAGTGTTGACGGTTGGTACGAAGGAGGAATGCAGTGGATTTTTGAAATATTATGAAGAAAATCAATTTGAAAATCTCATTCGGCCCATAGAGCATACCGCTATTATGAATGCCGTTTGCCGAAGGCTTGGTATGAACCAGGAAGAAGCAGAACGGGAGGCGGCAGCAAAAAAGAAAGAATCCAGCGGAAAGAAAAGGATTTTGGTGGTGGATGACAATGGTTCCACACTTCGAACGATGAAGGCTATGCTGGAAGGAGAGTATGAGGTTGCCATTGCAATTTCAGGTGCACAGGCGATGACTTCCATTGGGAAAAAGCGTCCGGATTTGATTTTGCTTGATTATGAAATGCCGGTCTGTGATGGGAGAATGACTTTAGAAATGATACGTGCAGACGATGACATGAAAGATATTCCTGTTGTTTTTCTTACTGCGGTCAATGACCGGGCAAATATTGAAGCTGTAATAAAGCTAAAACCAGCAGGATATTTCTTAAAGCCAGCGGTGAAAGACAAGCTGATTGCAGAAATTGAAAAGATACTTAATTGAAAAGATAAGGATACATGAGCAGGGAAGCAGCAAGGAGCAGTTCCATGAAATATTATCTAGCCCCTTTGGAGGGGATTACCACTTACATTTACCGAAATGCATATCATAGTATTTTTCTTCCTATGGATAAATATTTTACCCCTTTTCTTGTACCAAAACAAAAAAAGAGTTTAAGCAGACGGGAAATCAATGATATTTTGCCAGAGCACAACCAGGGGCTTTTTTTGGTGCCCCAGCTTTTGACAAATCGGGCAGAGGACTTTATCCGGGCAGCGCAAACATTGATGGACTATGGATATAAAGAAATTAACTTGAATCTGGGATGTCCTTCTGGCACAGTAGTTTCAAAGGGAAAAGGCGCAGGCTTTTTGGCCCGTCCCGTAGAACTGGAACGATTTTTAGATGAGATATTTTCAAAGCTTACCATACGTATTTCTATAAAGACAAGGATTGGTGTGGAAGATCCAGAGGAATTTGAAACGCTTCTTCCTATATTTTGTCGATATCCTCTGGAAGAATTAATTATTCATCCAAGGGTTCGGGAAGATTATTATAAGAATCCACCTAATCTTTTAGCTTTCGAAAAGGCAATGGGAGAGAGTGGAAATACCGTTTGCTACAATGGGAATATTTTTTCAATGGGGGACTGTGAAGACTTGCAGAAGAGATTTCCGAAGCTTGCTTCTGTTATGCTGGGGCGAGGGAGCATTGCCAATCCTGAGCTCCACAGGGAATGTGTGGAGAAAAATTTTTTGGAGCCAAAGAGGAAAACGGAACAGTTTAGCCAGCTTCATACACTGCTTTATCAAAATTACCAGGACATCCTTTCTGGGGAGAGGAACGTATTGTTTAAAATGAAGGAAATCTGGTCTTATATGATACAGTCGTTTTCGAATTACGAACCTTATGCCAAGAGAATAAGAAAGGCGGAAACGCTGAGGAATTATGAGATAGCTGTACATGCATTATTTCGGGAACAGGAGGTTACAAGCTATGGAAGATTTTCGTTTTAAAGTAAATCTGGGCGGCATGATTGAGATATTGTCGGATCACCTTTACAGCAGTCCGGATGTTTATATCAGGGAGCTATTGCAAAATGGGGCAGACGCCATTACCGGAAGAAGGAAGATTGAGGGAAAAGAAACAGAAGGAGCTATCATTCTGGAGATAACTGAGAACAAGCAATTGGTTTTTACTGACTCTGGACAGGGGCTTACGGAAGAGGAAATCCATCAATTTTTGGCGATTATCGGAGAATCTTCCAAACGAGAATTAGAAAATAAAGATCTTCGTACCGATTACATTGGAAGGTTTGGGATTGGACTGCTTTCCTGTTTTATGGTTTCCGATGAGATACGCATGATTACAAAATCCTGTCGAGAGGAAAATGCGCCAGTTTTAGAGTGGAGAGGGAAACCGGATGGAACGTATACCATAAAGACGCTGCAAAAGGAGGAGGACGAGGAAGCCTATTTAACGGTTCCTGGTACAAAAGTAATTTTGCTTGCCAAATCTGGTATGGAAGATTATTTCACCAGAGAAACCATTGAGGAGCTTGTAACCTATTTTGGTTTGCTGCTGCCTTTCCCGATTATCATTCGTCATCAGGGGAAGGAAAAGCAGATCAATCCCACCTACCTTCCTTGGGAGGGACGCACCACCAATAAACAGGAGTTACTGCTATTTGGACAGATGCTATTTGGAGAGCAGTTTTTTGACTGTGTGACCTTCCAGTCCGAAGAAGGAAATGTGTCTGGTGTTGCTTATATTTTAAATTATACAGTTTTGCCTTCTGCAAAGTCTTCCCACCGGATTTATTTAAAGCATATGATGCTGACGGAAAAAGGAGATAATCTGATTCCAGACTGGGCTGTTTTTACAAAATGTATTGTGCATGCCACGGATTTGCGGCCCACTGCTTCCAGAGAAGGGTTTTATGTAGATGAGACGTTAGAGTCGGCAAGGGAGGTAATAGAAGATAGCCTGATACAGTACATAGATACTTTGGCAGAGAGAGAACCAGAAAGATTCACACGGTTTTTCCAGATTCATAATCTTACTTTGATGTCTTTGGCCTTGGCAACACCGAAGCTGTTTGAGCGGTTAATTGATTATTTTGAATTTGAGACAACCAGAGGGACCATGACAGGGTATGATCTGCGGATGTGCGTAGAGCCTTTGGTATATGCTCCTACCAGGGAGAAATACAAACAGTTGTCTCAGTTGTTTTTCTCACAGGACCAGTTGCTTATAAATGTTTCCTATGTGCATGCACTGGATTTATTGGTTCAGTTAGGCAGAGTGTTTGAGAAAGAAGTTGGTCCGGTAGATGAGTGGGACATCGAAGATTTGATGCAGGATTTATCACCAAAAGATCAGGATGAAGGCTTTGATTTCTTGAAGTTGGCAAATCGCATTTTGAAAAACCATGACTGTCGTGCAGAATTAAAATATTTTTCTCCCACCCAGCAGCCCACATTTTATTTGATGGATGAAAAGACGCTGTTAAGTCGGCAGATTGCGGCTTCCCGGGCACAGGCAGATGCGATGTTTTTTCATATGCTGGATGCGTTCGCGGCAGATATTCCAAATGATGCAGCAGCAACCTTGTATTTTAATTATCACAATCCCATTGTAAAGAAATTAATAGAAATAGAAGAGGAAGCTACGTTGAAAATATTTCTTGAAATTCTTTATGTACAGGCGTTGCAGATTGGTGGATTTCCTCTTCATAACAATGAAATGGGTATGCTAAATCGCAATATTCTGGCATTAATGGAAAGGGGACTTTCGGATGACTGATTGGATGGAGAATTATGATCCAGATTGGATTATGGATGAGCTTTTAGAGGAGACAGGACATGGAAAGCCCGCGATGGAAGTATTGCGTTATGCCATTCAGGAAGCGGACCGCCGACAGGATATTCCTTATATGTTTATGTTTCGTATTCAGTTTTGTCGGGAGTCTACCTTCTATGGGGATGGGCTGGAGTTGTTGATTATGTTTCCAGAGCTTTTGGCTCTTGCAGATCAATATCCAAATCAAACTGGAAATCCACGGTATGTATTTCGTTTTGAAGGGGAGCATGTGATGTGGGTCTACAAATGGATTTTGGATAACTGTGTGGATTTTTACCAGATTTCTATGGAGGATTGCAAGAATTTTTTTGAGGACTACCGGAAACGTTGTGTCAGTATGGGATTTAGTCTGAGAAATTATTATGCAACCTTGTATGGATTTTATGAGCAGATTGATCCAGAATTTTCAGAAGAATGTTTTCATAAATTTGAAAAATTACCCAGAGACAGCCACAGTGATTGCAGAGCCTGTGAGCGGAATATGGAAATCCAGTTTTATTTAGACAAAGGGGATCTGGAAAAAGCAAATAAATTATCCAAAGATATCGAAAGCTTCCGCCTGACCTGTGGAAGTGAGGAAAAAAGGAGCGCTTGGCTGCGGATGAAAATTGCATATATGAATTATTATCTGGAGCAGGGAGAATATGAGAAGGCTCTTGGATACTCCCGACTGGTGGAGCGCTATATGAATGGGGAGACGGAATATCAGTGTTGGGATGATTTTATGGTTTGTTATGCTTATACGAACATAGGAAAAGCATTGAAAATATATAAGGAGCATTGGAAGGAATGGCTCCATATCCGATGCCCTATGAATATGTTTCATATAGGAGAAAACGTTTGCATTTTTCTTAAGAAATTGAATGAAGCCCGGAAGGGAGATACCGTAAAAATTCATTATGACAGCTCCTTTCCTTTGTATCGGGAAAGCAGCCAGTATAAGATTATGGAGCTGTTTGACTTTTACTATGAGCAGACCAAAGAGATAGCAGAAAAATTTGATCAACGCAATGGAACAGATTATTATAAGCACGAATTGGAGGAAAGTCTGCATGAGGATGTATGATATCATCAATCGCAAGAAAAAAGGAAATAGCTTAACAAGAGAAGAAATTCGCTTTATGATAGAAGGATATACCAAAGGAGAAATTCCTGATTATCAAATGTCTGCGATGATGATGGCCATTTGTTTTCAAGGGATGAATGAAACAGAAACATTGGAGTTGACATTGGCGATGCGTGACAGTGGAGAGGTTCTTGATTTGTCTCAAATTCCAGGGATGAAGGTGGACAAGCACAGCACTGGCGGAGTGGGAGATAAAACGTCCCTGGTTTTGATTCCTATGGTGGCGGCTCTTGGAATTCCTGTTGCAAAAATGTCAGGCCGGGGGCTTGGACATACAGGGGGAACCATAGATAAGCTGGAGTGTTTTCCAGGGTTTTCCACCGGATTGTCCAAAGAACAGTTTGTTCAGAATGTGAATCAGGTGAAAATGGCGATTATGGGGCAGACGGCAGATCTCGCCCCAGCAGATAAAAAACTTTATGCACTTCGGGATGTGACAGCTACCGTAGACCAGCTTTCTTTGATTGCTTCCAGTATTATGAGTAAAAAGCTGGCGTCTGGTGCAGACGCCATTGTACTAGATGTAAAAACAGGAAACGGCGCGTTTATGAAGCAGGAGGCGGATGCCTTTGCCCTTGCAAAAGAGATGGTTCAGATTGGGAAAAATGCAGGAAAGAAAATTTCTGCAGTGATTACAGATATGAATCAGCCTCTGGGAAATGCAGTGGGCAATTCACTGGAGGTAAAAGAAGCAATTCTTTCTTTGAATGGTCTTGGTCCTTCTGATTTCATGGAAGTGGTATATGCTCTTGGAACGGAATTAGTTCTGGCGGCAGGAAAAGCCAATACACAACATGAAGCAGAAGAAATGTTAAAGCAGACCATTCGCAATAAGACGGCGTTGGATAAATTTGCAGAGTTTATCGAAGCACAGGGAGGAGAAAAAACCTTGGTATATCAGCCGGAGCTTCTGCCTGCTGCCCGTATTCAATTGCAGGTGATGAACACACAGGAAGGCTATGTTGCTGGAATTTGGGCGGAGGAAATCGGTTTGGCAAGCCTCATATTAGGCGGAGGACGTGCTACAAAGGACAGCTCCATTGATTTATCTGTCGGTATACTGCTCAATAAGAAGCGTGGAGATTTGGTACATCCAGGGGAAACTCTTGCAGTTATCTATGCCAATGATATGGAACAGGCCAAGGAAGCTTATGGTAAAATCGTACGAGCTTACCAGATACAGGAGGATGCGCCCAAACAGGTTTCAATGATTAAGGGAATTATCCGGTAGGATTGGGATAAATGAGGTTCCTGTTTTCTTTTTGGAATAATCCATATGGCTGCTACATATAGTGCAGTATGGGAAAAGAAAAACGTACCAGGTTCGGCCAGGTAAAGGAAAATGTAAAATCAAATATTGTAGAATCCTTGGAACTCCCCATAGATATTATGTATGGGGCAGTTATTATCACCGCCATGGGCCGAGGTCAGGTCTTGGTGGAAAACTATAAGGGAATCATCGAATACACCCAAGAGAAAATACGCCTTCAGACCAAGACATGCCAGGTCACCATCCAGGGAAAACGTCTGGTTGTGGAATACTACACCAATGAGGAAATGAAAATTACCGGTTATATTCAAGGAATCTTATATGACTCATAAGGGGTAGTGCATTGTTAATTGATAAATTGAAATTTTTGCAGGGGTATGTTAAAATTAAGCTTTCCGGGTATGCGCCAGAGCGTTTCTTAAATCTGTGCAGTAATCACAATATTCTTATTTGGAATTTAGAGTATGAGGATGATAATTATGTATTTTGCATCAGCGTTCAGGGATTAAAAAGATTAAAGCCTATTTTAAAGAAAACAAGGACAAAGTTTGTGATCTTAGAACGTACCGGGCTTCCCTTTGTGATGCGCCGTTACCGGAAACGAAAATTATTTTTTGCAGGGATTGCTCTTTGCTGCGGATTATTGTATACTATGTCGTTGTTTGTATGGAAAATTGAAATTAATGGGAATCTTCATGAAACAGACAGCAGTATTATAAAATTTCTGGAAGAAAATAAGGTATATCATGGCCTGCTAAAAAGCAAAATAAACTGTGAAGAAATAGAAGAAGAGCTTCGGGCAGGATATGGAGATATTATATGGGCTTCCGCCAAATTAGAAGGAACCATGCTGATTATTGATGTTCAGGAAAATCTTGCAACCAATCAGCAGGCGGCAGCGCAAAAGGAGACAAACGATACCCCCAGCGATTTGGTAGCAGAGAAAGAGGCGGTCATTTATAGTATTCTGACCAGGCAGGGGACGCCCTATGTAGAAAAAGGGATGGAGGTACAACCAGGAGACATGCTGGTAGAAGGAAGAAACGCCGTATACAATGATAGCGGAGAAATCGCCTCTTACCAGTACTGCGTTTCTGACGCTGATATTTTAGGAATCACGCAATATAGCTATGAGGATCATTTTTCTATGTGGTATGAAGAAAAGATTTTTACCGGAGAGGAAAGTGAAGCCTGGGGCATCCGCTTTTTTTCTGCACAAATAAAGCTGCCTCATCTGTTTTGCAAATTTAAAGATTATGATACCGTTACGGATGAATATGATCTGAAAATTGGAGGTAGCTTTTACCTGCCATTGGCCTTTACAAAAGAAACCAGTAAAGAGTATCAGACAGAGAAAAAACAGTATACAAAAAGCGAAGCAGAACAGGTGGCAAAAGGGAAATTGAATCAATTTTGTGAAGAATTAACACAAAAAGGGGTTCAAATTATAGAAAATAATGTTATGATAGTAACAGATGGAAAAAGCTGTACGGCTTCTGGCAGCATAAAGGTGATTGAACCAATTGGTAAACGGAAGGAAACGGCAGTGACAGACATACCACAGGAAGGGCAGATGGAAGATGAGTCTGATGGAAACAGAGATTAATAGTTCCATGGAACATATGACAAATGTGTTTGGTCAATTTGATGTTCATATGAAAAAAATAGAACGTACCTTTGGCGTTACGGCAGTGGTGCGGGACAATAAAATAAAGCTGTTGGGACAGGAAAGAGATGTAGAAAAAGCCTCCAGAGTATTTAAGCAGCTCTTTGAGTTGTCCAAACGAGGGAACCAGATTACAGAACAGAATGTAGACTATGCGATTTCTCTAACTTTTGAGGAAAATGAGTCCGCCATTGTGGAGATTGATAAAGAGTTAATCTGCCATACCATTAGCGGCAAGCCAGTAAAGCCTAAGACGCTGGGACAGAAAAAGTATGTAGATGAGATTCGCAATAAAATGATTGTATTTGGTATGGGACCAGCAGGAACGGGTAAAACCTATCTTGCAATGGCAATGGCAATTACTGCTTTTAAAAATGAAGAAGTAAATCGGATTATACTCACCCGTCCTGCGATTGAAGCAGGAGAACGGCTGGGATTTTTGCCAGGTGACCTGCAAAGTAAGATAGATCCTTATTTAAGGCCGCTCTATGATGCATTGTACCAGATTATGGGAGCTGATAGTTTTCAGAAGAATATGGAAAAAGGATTGATAGAAGTAGCGCCCCTTGCTTATATGAGAGGAAGGACATTGGACAATGCTTTTATTATCCTGGATGAGGCGCAAAATACTACGCCAGCGCAAATGAAAATGTTTTTGACACGTATCGGTTTTGGTTCCAGAGTTGTGGTAACAGGAGATGCTACCCAAAAGGATCTGGCTCCAGGAGCTGTGTCTGGCTTAGATGTGGCTCTGCGGGTATTAAAAAATGTGGAGGATATTGGAATCTGTACATTGACCAGCGGCGACGTAGTACGGCATCCATTGGTGCAAAAAATAGTAAAGGCATATGAAGAGTATGAAAGACATGAGAAAAAAGGAAACAGGGGAAGCAAAAGAGAACGAGGTAAGGCAGGAAGGGCTTGAAAGGTTAAGAGACCATGACAAGGGACGGAAGAATTTCAAGCTTTTTAGCATGGCAGTATGCGGAATTTTAGAATGCGTTTTTGCAGGGATTGCAAGTAAGCAGGAATTAGACCGGATTGTGGTACTGGCGTTTTTTGGGATTTTGTATTCTGTCATATTTCTGGCAGGAATGGAGTTGTATCGGGAGCAAAAAGATTGGTTTTATGAAAAAGCAGTGGATTATAAGAATATTACATGGTGGCATAATGGCTCATGTTTGGCGGCTGTTTTCTTTGTCTTTTTACCAGAATATGCGAGGCCGGTGCTGCTTCTTGCCATAGGGATGACGATTCTTACAGATTCCTTTTTTGGCATGATGGCAGGTATTTTCCATGTAACGGTATTTGCTATTTGCGGACAGGAAAATCTATATTTGCTTTTATGCGGCAGTTTTTTGTTAATTGGCGGTTGTCTGGCTGTTTCTTTTTTGGAAGGAATCAAAGATTTGCGTTGGGAAATTATTTTTTTGTTTCTCTATATTTTTGCCAGTGTTTTAATTTTTTCTTTTCTTCAGACTGGTCAATTGGAGTGGGATGTGTTACTCTATGGAATATGTAACGGCGTAGTGTCTTCTATGCTTTCCTGTATCTTATATCGAAGGCTGAATAAATATCTGCATCAGTCAAAGAAACAAGGGCTGAAAAAGATCTTAAAGTCAGAATTTGGATTGGTACAGGAAATACGGAATTATTCTAAAATGGACTACGAACATGGCAGGAAGGTGTCGGAGATTGCTGGAAACTGTGCAAAGCTGGTTGGCGCCGATCCTGAAGTGGCAGCGGCCGGAGGATTTTATTATCGGTTAGGGAGAATGGTCGGAGAACCCTATGTGGAAAACGGGGTGGCATTAGCAAAAAGCAATAATCTGCCCAGAGAGGTTGTTGGAATATTACGGGAATACAATGGGGAACAAAAGCTTCCCTCTACCTTGGAATCAGCCATCGTTCATATTGTAGATAGTGTGGTGGCGAAGTTTGATGTGTTGGATAAGACAACCCTATCTAGTTCCTGGAATCAGGATATTTTAGTATATCAGACGTTGAATGAGAATTCTGCTTCAGGTCTGTATGATAAATCTGGTTTCAGTATGAATATGTTTTTGAAAATCAGGGATTATCTTATAAAGGAGGCAGCGTTATCTTGACAATCAATATCGAGGAGGAAGTGGAGGTTTCCTTTCCTTTTGACTATAAAAAACTTGCAGAGGAAGTCATTTGTGGAGCTGTGGAAGCAGAGGATTTTCCCTTTGAAGCAGAAATCGGCCTGTTATTGGTTTCCCTGGAGGGAATACAAGAGATCAATGGTCAGCAGCGGAATCTGGATTGTCCTACAGATGTGCTGTCTTTTCCTATGATTGCTTATGAAAGTCCGGGAGATTTTACGAAGGTTCGGCAGGAAGATGATAATTTTAACCCGGATACAGGGGAAGCAATGCTTGGTGATATTGTACTGTGTGTGGACAAGGTAAAGGAACAGGCCGAACATTTTGGCCACAGTGAAAAAAGAGAATTTTCTTTTTTGATTTTGCACAGTATGCTGCATTTGTTTGGATATGACCACATGACCAAGGAGGAAGCTGAGATTATGGAGAAAAAGCAGCGGGATATCCTGGATCAGATGGGAATTTTCAGATAAATTTATAAAAATCTATGGTAAGCTTGTCATGCCACAAAGCAAGACATGGCGAAAGTGAAGAAACTGGAGGAATTGAGATGAAAAAACGTATGGTAGGACTGTTGTTGGCAGCAATGGTATTGACGGTAGCTGCAGGCTGCGGAAAAAAGGAAGAACCAGAACCGGAAGTAGAAGTGGAGGAGGTAACACCAACGCCAACCCCGGAAGCAACCCCGACCCCGGAGCCTGAACCGGAAACCCCGGAAGGGATGGCGAGAAGTTATCTGACAGGAGAGTGGATTGACAAAGAGCTGGCAGGAAAAAGACCTCTTGCTGTTATGATTGGAAATACCTCTGATGCACTGCCACAATATGGAATCTCGTCTGCAGATGTTATTTATGAGGTTCCGGTGGAAGGCTCTTATACACGTCTGATGGCTATTTTTCAAGATTATGCAGGGCTTGAAAAAATTGGATCTGTGCGGAGCTGTCGTCATTATTTTATTTATTTTGCAAGAGAATTTGACGCCATTTATACTCACTATGGACATGCTGTTTATGCTGAGCCAGTTTTGGATCGGGAAGATGTGCATAATCTAAGTGGAATGGATTCTTCCATTGAATCTATTATGTTTTATCGGGATGCAAACCGGAAGGCTCCTCACAACGCGTTTATCAGTGATGAGGGCATTCAGGCAGGAATCGAAAAAAAAGGATATCGTACCGAGCTTTCCGAAAATTACAGTGGGCATTATCAGTTTGCAGAGGATGATGCGCCAGTAAATCTTACTGGGGAGGATGCTTTGGTGGTAAGTCCAGGGTATTTTGTTAATAAGCCGTGGTTTGTGTATAACAGCGAAGATGGCTTGTATTACCGCTATGAATTTAAGGACAAGCAGATTGACGGAGCCAATGAAAATCAGTTAGCCGTGAAGAATATTCTGATACAGTATTGTAACTGGTCTAAGATGGATGAGAACGGATATCTTGACATTGAGACAACCTCCGGGGGAGAGGGCATTTATATTACAAATGGAAAAATGGAGCGTGTAACCTGGAATAAGGATAATGAAGATTCCCCGGCGCGTTATTATGATGAGGCAGGAAATGAAATTACACTGAACCAAGGAAAAACATGGGTATGTGTGGTAAGGAATAATTATAAAGACCGTTTTGGTGTATATGCGACCCAGGAAGAATTGTCTCAGGCGAGAGCAACGGAGGAATAGGCGGATTTTGTCCTGAACATGAATTCTAAATGCCAAGGAAAGGGCAGTATTGAGGAAGTTATATGGGTAAAAAAGCAAAAAGGGAATCTAATTTTCTGGTACAGGGTTCTATTCTGGCAGTTGCCTCTATTATCAGCCGTTTGATAGGATTATTGTACCGGATTCCTTTAAAATCAATTATCGGCGATATTGGAAATGACTATTATGGTACGGCTATGGAGATATACAGTATATTATTGCTGATATCTTCCTACAGCCTTCCTTTGGCTGTCTCAAAGCTGGTATCTACCAGGGTGGCCAAAGGACAACGGAAAAATGCATACAGAATTTTTAAAGGCGCTCTGATTTTTGCAGCAATATCTGGAGCAGCAGCAGGCTTGATTGTTTATTTTGGTGCAGATGTAATTACCATATATATTGTACGGACGCCGTTGAGCGTTTTTGCTTTGCGGGTATTGGCGCCTACCTTGTTTGTTGTGGCAGTCCTTGGGGTAATCCGGGGATTTTTCCAGGGAATGGGCACGATGATGCCAAGCGCTGTCTCTCAGCTTCTTGAGCAGGTTATCAATGCGGTGATTAGTGTATGGAGCGCTTATATGCTCTATCAATATGGCGCAAAAATTGGCGCTGTATTAGGAAACCCTGCTACTTATGCGGAAGCCTATGGAGCAGCCGGCGGAACCATTGGTACTGGTGCAGGCGCATTGGCTGGGCTGTTGTTTACACTGTTTGTGCTGGTGATTTACCGTCCAGTATTTAAGAAAATGTCTCAGCGTGACAGAAGTAAAAATGTGGAAAGCTATGGCGCCATTTTTTACGTATTGATTATTACAATTATTCCTGTATTGTTGAGCACTACAATTTATAATATTACCTCTTTTTTGGATATGGGTACTTTTAAACATATTGCAGCATTGCAGGGATATCAGGCAAAGGAATACAGTACCATGTGGGGAATTTACGTAGGAGAATACAAAGTGCTTGTGAATGTGCCCATTGCCATTGCTTCTTCGGTATCTGCTTCTAGTGTACCAAGCCTATCGACTGCTTTTGCGGCAAAGGATATTCCTCAGGTAAAGAGGAAAGTGGCTTATTCTATACGATTTATTATGGTGATTGCTATTCCTTGTGCGGTAGGTATGGGTGTGCTTGCATCTCCCATTTTACAGCTTCTTTTCCATGACAATCGGCCCCTTACGGCACATATGATGCAGATAGGTGCGGTCTCTATTGTATTTTATTCCTTGTCTACCTTAAGCAACGGAATTCTTCAGGGCATTAACCGCATGAGTGTTCCAGTGAAAAATGCAGTCATTGCCCTTGTGTTACATATTGGTGTATTAGCGGCTCTCATGTATGGGATGGATTTGAATATTTATGCAGTTGTATGGGCAAATACCTTTTTCTCCTTCTTGATGTGTATTTTGAATGGGATGGCGATTCGAAAGTATTTGCGATATCGCCAGGAGGTGGCACGGACTTTTGTGATTCCAAGCATTTGCGCAGCAGTGATGGGAGTGACCGTTTATGGTACGTATTACTTTTTGATGAAAACAGTAAAAATCAATGCAGTTTCTACCTTAGCTTCTATTTTTGTGGGAGTAGGTGTATATGGAATTCTCCTGCTGTTATTACGAGGGCTGCGTGAAAATGAGCTTCGCAGTTTTCCCATGGGCGGCCTGATTATTAAGATTGCAAAGAAGCTGCATCTAATGTAAAAGGGAGGGTGTCCTTTTGAAAACAAAAGCAGTAAGGATTTATGGGGTAAAGGATTTAAGGCGAATTTCCATCTTCGGGATCGCAACGATTATGATCATACGATGGGGATCAAAGAGCATGGCGCTATGGCAATTTTAGGCGGAACAGGTCCAATGGGCTCCTTGGCAGTTGATTATGCAATTCATGGAGAGCGCAAACCGTCTGTTTTGATTGTGACAGGAAGCACGTCAGAAAAATTGGAGAGAAGCAGGGAGCTTTATCCAGTAGAAGAGGCCAAAAAACATGGGGTAGAGCTCCATTATGTACTAACTCCAAAGGACAGTGATTTTACAGAAGAATTAAAGGAGCTTACGCCAGGAAAGCAAGGATTTGATGATATTTTCCTTATGGTGGCACAGGAGGATATGGTGATAAAAGCAGAAGGGTTACTGGCTGGAGACGGTTGCCTCAATTTCTTTGCAGGGCCAGCAGATTCAGGATACAGGAACTTGTAAACAAGAATCATGGATTATGGAGTGCAGAAGCAGAGGCGTATTTTCTCAAAAATTGTCCTGATATTTAAAAACCGTGTTACTGTTTCCCAGATTTTGCCGATATAGATAATAGTACAATAGGATGTATGATACGTTTGTTTCAAGGAGGAAATGAATATGAACACTAACGGAATAGGAAGCACATATGCGGCACAGTTAGCAGCACAGTCTACAACGGCTGCAAAGGCCAAGGACACTGGGAAAATCAAACAGACCAATGGTCAAAAGGAAATCGGGAATCCCAAATTAAGTGAAAAGGCGCAGAAATATTATGATCAGTTGAAGAAGAAATTTTCTAATATGGATTTTATCCTGGTCAGCGCGGATCAAAAAGAAGAAGCACAGGCAAATTTAAGCAAGTACGGCAACAGTAAGAGCCTGGTAGTTTTGATTGATGATGAAAAGATAGAAAAGATGGCAGAAGATCCAGCATATCGTGAGAAATACGAAAAGGTACTTCGCGGAGCTACTACACAGTTTGCCCAGATGAAGAGCGACATGGGAAGCAGCGCAAGCGCTGTGAAAACCTTTGGCATGAAGGTGAATGACAATGGAACCGCTTCTTTCTTTGCTGTTATTGATAAATCTCTTGCAGCTCAGAAAAAGCGCATTGAGGATAAGGCAGCCCAGAAAAAGGATGATAAGAAGCAGGCAGAGAAGCTGGATAAGAAAAAGAAGGCAGAGGAGAAGCGTACAGAGGGTCTAAAGGGAAAAGAAGATGAAGATTCCGATACGGTAACCGTTACGGCTTCCTCCTGGGATGAATTGTTAAAGAAAATAACGGACGCCATTGGGAATGGAGCTGGCGATTCTGTCCGCACAAAGGAAGAAACCTGGGTGGGACAGCAGTTTGACTATACAATATAGTGTCAAGTATCAGGCATATGTTATAATAATAGAAAGCTCGCTTTGCGAGCTTTCTATTATTTTGCCTGTCCATCCTTGTACTTATTACTGAACATATCAATTTCTACAGAATTCGGCTGTGTATAGGCACACTGGGGCAGGAAGTTGTAAACATCCAGATAGGAATCTAGTTCGGCGCTGTTCTGGGGTGGTCTTGGAACTGCACCTGTACAGTCAGTAGCTGAACTTGCTTTTAAGTAATCATAAGAATTCATATCTGTAAAATCAGGCACCGGATGGGTGTCCTTTTTGCTGTTATTTTCCATAATAAAACACCTCTTTCTTTTCCATCCTAATAACAGTATGACAGAAAAAAAATTTTTTATACGTTCTAAAATTCAGGATATCCACGACAAACGCATGAGTAAATAAACTGTGAATATGCCTCTTTTCTGGGATAGTGAAAGGTTTTATGCTTTTTCCTTCATCAATTTCATACAAAATTCTCGGTTTTCAATAATTTCCCATTTAGCATTTGCATAATTTCCCATATGATTTTCTATACTAAAATAAGAGTTTGCGGCAAAAATCTCAACTTGTATTTTTCATGTTCAGATATGGCAGCTGACACAAGGCAAAAGATTAGATATGGAGGGAAAACATGGAAGAGAATTTAAGGCAGCAGGAAAAAAATCAGAATGAAAATGAGGAAATTAAAGAGATGGGGCAGCTTACGTTGGAGCAAGGAAAAGCTCGCCATAAGATTCATCTCCTTTCTATTATCGGAGAGGTGGAAGGACATGAAAGTCTTTCTCCCAATGCAAAAACTACAAAATATGAGCATGTATTACCAAAGCTAGCGTCCATCGAGGATGATGACAGTGTAGATGGAGTTATGGTAATTATCAATACCGTAGGAGGAGATGTGGAGTCCGGGCTGGCGATTGCAGAAATGATATCATCCTTAAGTAAGCCCACCGTTTCTCTTGTGTTAGGCGGCAGTCATTCCATCGGGGTTCCCCTGGCAGTTTCTACCGATTATTCTTATATTGTACCCACAGGAACAATGGTAATACATCCCGTACGCTTGAATGGACTGGTGATTGGCGCACCTCAGACTTATGATTATTTTAGGCAAATGCAGGATCGGATCACAGGGTTTGTGGCAGACCATTGTTTTGCTACCCAGGAACAATTAGAAAGAATGATGATGAATACCAGTATGCTCACCAAGGATTTGGGAACAATCCTGGTGGGAAGCCAGGCAGTGGCAGAAGGAATTATCAATGAAGTGGGAGGCATTGATGAAGCGATGAAGAAGCTTCACGAAATGATAGAGGAAAATAAAAGGGATGAGGAGGAATGATATAACAATAATAGAAGGAAAAGGGAAGATAATCCAGAAAATAAGTTGAGTTTTTGATGAAAATGAGGTATATTATTAGTAAGAAGAATTAAAATCGGAATCGTTATAATACTCAAAATAATATCTGGTAAAGGGCGGTGGCACATATGGAGAAATACAGGAGAAAACCTTTAGAAGTGGAAGCAATTGCATATGAGCTTGGAAAGGGAATGGAAGATGGTTTTATGCCCTGGACTTCCGTTGTAACTAACGTGTGGACGGTTACGGAGAATCTTATAAAGTTTACCCGGGAAGATGGCGTAGTGGTTTGTCCATTTATCCGAAATCGGCGAGGTCTTGTTTTTTTGAGAGAAGGAGATTATATCGTAACAGAGAAGGATATGGAACGGCATGTATGTGGGAAGGATAAGTTTTTTCAACGGTACAGCCCGGCGGAAGAGTAGAGAAAAGCCAGTAATCAGGGTTTCCAGCACAGTATATGTGGCTGGAAGCCCTGATTTGTTGCGTACAACTATTTTAGGTTGTTTTAAGGAGGATATGGGCAGATGTCACTGCAATTGATTTTTGGAGGTTCCGGCAGCGGAAAATCTGATTATGTATATCGAAAAGTATTGGAGGAGTCAAAGGAAAAAAGGGAGAAAACCTTTTTTGTTCTGGTACCAGAGCAGTTTACCATGCAGACACAGCGGGAATTGGTAAAGCGTCAGGAAAATCACAGTATCATGAATGTGGATGTGGTAAGCTTTCCACGGCTTGCTTATCGAATTTTTGATGAGCTGGGTATGGGAAATCTTAATATTTTAGAGGAAACCGGAAAAAATTTTCTGCTGCGAAGGGTAGCGGAAAAGCAACAGGAGAAGTTGAAGTTAATAAAGTCAAGCATGAAGAAGACTGGATATATTTCGGAAGTAAAATCGGTGATTTCGGAATTGACTCAATATCGGGTGAAGCCAGAACAGTTGGATTTTTTTATTCAGGATGAAGAACAGTCTCCTTTATTCCGCTATAAGATTCAGGATATTCAGACCATGTATCAAGGATTTTTGGACTACTTGGAAGGAAAGTTTATTACCACAGAGGAATTGCTGGAGGTATTGGCCCAGGCTGCACCACAATCAAAGATTTTAAAAGATTCGGTGATTGTTCTTGATGGATTTACCGGATTTACTCCCGTACAGTATTATTTGTTAGAGACACTTTTTTTACTTACAGATGAAATATTGGTGACGGTTACCTTGGATGAGCGGGAGAATCCGTACCATTGTCAAGGAATTCAGGAGCTTTTTTATATGAGTAAAAAGACTGTGGGGGCGTTACTGGAGATTGCAGAGTGCAATTTTATTGAGATTAAGGAGCCTTATTGGGTGCGTCACAGCGAAAAAAGCCGTTTTGCAGGCTCCAAGCCTCTGTTATGGCTGGAACAAAATTTGTTTCGTTTGCGGCCAAAGCCTTACCCAAACAGCGGGGTCTTGGAGGGAGCAGCCAGCAAAGATATCCAAATGTTTTCCCTACAGAATCCAAGGCAAGAGCTGCAGTTTATCGCAAAAGAAATAGGAAGATTAGTGCGGGAGGAAAATTACCGTTATAAGGATATCGCCATTGTTTGTGGTGATGTGGAAATGTATGGGAATTATGCAAATGAGATTTTTGATTCCTATGAGATTCCCTTGTTTTTAGATACCAGGAAGAATATTGTGTTCCATCCTATGACAGAATTTTTAAGGCAGGCTCTTTTCTTAGTGGAGCAGGAGTTTTCCTATGAAGCAGTATTGGGATATTTCCGGTGCGGGCTTTCTGGATGGCCCATGGAGGATGTGGATCTGTTGGAAAATTACCTGCTGTCAGAGGGAATCCGCGGATTTCGAAAATGGCAAACCAAATGGGTGCGTCGGGGATGTATAAAATCCCAGGAAGAATTGGAGCATATCAATGCGCTCAGGGAAAAGCTTGTAGAACAGATTACACCCTTGTGGGAGGTTTTTCAGAAAGAGGATGGGAATTACCATACAGTTTTAGAGGAATCCAAGGTCTTATATATGCTGATATGTCAGTTGGATGTGGAAGGGCAGTTAAAACAGTACGAGGAATATTTTGACCAGGAGGGAGAAGCTGCTCTGGCAAAGGAGTATGCCCAGATTTACAAGATTGTGATGGATTTGCTGGATAAAATGGTAGAGCTTTTGGGTGAAGAACGGATGAATGTGCGAGAATATCGGGAAATTCTGGCGGCAGGTTTAGAGGCGGCAGCAGTGGGAATTATTCCACCAGGATATGACAGGGTGGTATTTGGCGATATTGAAAGAACAAGGCTTTCGGATATTAAAGTGTTGTTTTTTGTTGGAGTAAATGATGGACTGATTCCCAAAAATGAAGAGCATGGCGGGATTATTTCTCAGGCGGACCGAGAATGGTTTGCCTCCCATGGTATGGAGCTTGCGCCTACCGATCGAGAGAGAAGCTTTATCCAGAAATTTTATCTCTATTTGAATCTCACAAAGCCGTCAGAGAAACTTTATATGACCTGGTTTCGGGTCAGCCAGGATGGAAAGGAGACGAGAAAGTCTTATTTGGTTGGAACGATCTTCAAAATATTTCCAGAACTTCATCCGGTGCAGGTGGAGGAAGATGTTTGGAGAGAGCTGGCGGATGCTTCCTTGGGATTTAAGGAGGATGCAAAGGCAGGTTCCAATGGGATGGAAGATTTGGCCTTTCTCACAACGCCAAAAAGCAGCTTAAAATTTCTTGTGGAAGGCATTCGGGAAGCCAAAAGGGGCAGAATCAGTTCTCCATGGAAAGGGCTATACCGATGGTATCTGTCACAGGAAAAATGGCGTGAGAAGGTTCTTCCATTTTTGGAAGCCGCATTTTATCAATATCATTCAAGTCCCATGGGAGCGGAGGTAACCAGAGCTTTGTATGGTATGGTATTGGAAAATAGTGTTACGCGGCTGGAGCAATTTTGTGCCTGTGCGTTTCGTCATTTTCTCCAGTATGGGTTAAAATTGGAAGAGCGGATGCTGGGAGAATTTGCGCCAGTGGACATGGGAAATCTATTTCATGAAGCATTGGAGCGTTATTCTAACCATATGGAACAGGCAGGCTATCATTGGTTCGATGTACCAGAGGACGTAAAGGAAACGCTGATGGATTTGGCCATTGAGGAAACCCTAGGGGCAGGCTTTGACAGTATGCTGTTTCAGGAGGCAAGAACTACATATTTGTTGGAGCGGATGAAGCGGATTTTAAAGCGTACCATTGAAACGATTGCAGAGCAGGTGAAAACCAGCCGTTTTTCCCCAGAAGGCTATGAAATATCCTTTTCCTTTGCAGAAAATTTAGATGCTGCAAATTTTATCTTAAGTGAAGAGGAAAAAATGCGTCTGAGAGGAAGGATTGACCGAATCGATACTAGAAAAGAGGGAAAGCAAATTTATGTAAAGGTCATAGATTATAAATCCGGGAATCGGGAGTTTCAGTTGTTATCCTTGTACCATGGCTTGCAATTACAGCTTGTGGTATATCTGAATTCGGCGGTTGAGTTGCTAAAACGAAAGTACCCAGAAAAGGAAGTCATCCCTGGCGGCATGTATTATTACCACTTGGATGATCCCATCATTGAAGGGAAATCTGCTAGTACAGATGCACAGATACAGGAAAAGATTTTAGAGGAATTAAAATTAAAAGGGGTTGCCTCAGAGATGGAGGATGGCAGTGTTAGCAAAAAGGCAAAGAGGGCCAAGAGAGAGGAATTTCAGATTTTATCCCGGTATGTAAATCATAAAATCAGAGATATCGGGAGAAAAATTTTTGATGGGGAAATTGGGGCGGAACCATATCAATTAGGGGAGGATACTGGATGTGATTATTGTCCTTATCATGGGGTATGTGGGTTTGATCCCTCTTCTCCTGGGTGGGAATACCGGAAGCTTGAGAATATCAAGGATGAAGGAGAAATCCTGGAAAAAATGAAAAAGGAGATATAGAACAATGGGAAAACAATGGACCAAAGAACAGCAGCAGGTCATTGCGCAAAAGAATCGGAATCTCCTGGTCTCAGCAGCAGCAGGAAGCGGAAAGACGGCTGTATTGGTGGAGCGGATTATTCAAAAAATTATGGACAAAGAAACGCCAGTGGATATTGATAAACTTTTGATTGTGACTTATACCAATGGAGCTGCAGCAGAAATGAGGGAACGTATTGGAGCTGCCATTGAGGAGGCTTTGGAACGGCAGCCAGAAAACACTCATTTGCAAAAACAGCAGACGTTGCTTCACAATGCACAGATTACCACGATACACAGTTTTTGTCTTTCTGTGATACGCAATTTTTTTCATCGGATAGAGTTAGACCCTGAGTTTCGGGTGGCGGAAGAAGGGGAATTAAAGCTTTTAAAAAGTGATGTTTTGGATCAAGTGTTGGAAACGTATTATCAGGCGGCAAAGCCAGAATTTCTTGTTTTATCGGAAACCATAGCCACTGGGAAAAATGATATGCCCTTGAAAGAGACAATTTTAAAATTATTTGAATTTGCTATGAGTTATCCCTGGGTGGAAGAATGGTTAGAAAGCTGTAAAAAGCCATATCATGTAGAAAATATGGAGGAATTTGAAGCCCTTCCTCTGACCGAGGAATTGTTGTCTTATCTTGGCAGCATGACCAGTCAGTGGGCATTGCAGATGAAGATTTGCAGAAATCTTTGTGTGGAGACGGATGGGCCTTTGTTGTACCAGGACCTTTTGGAAAAAGAAGTGCGGGGAATGGAAGAAATTAGAAAAAGCGCCACATATCAGCAATATTATGAGAAAATCCTGGGTTTTTCTTTTGGGCGTCTGCCATCGGTAAGGAATTTTCAGGGAGATCTAGAAAAAAAAGAACGGGTACAGAAGCTGCGCAATGAGGTCAAAGGTTCCATGAAAAAAGTAACGGAGCAGTTTTTTTTCCAAAGCCCAGAGGATATGTTTGAAGATATGAGAAAAAATCGTTTGGCAGCGGATATGCTGATCGAAGTTACCCTTGCATTTCGAAGGGAATTTGCTGCGAAAAAGCGAGAAAGAAATATCTTGGATTTCAATGATCTGGAGCATTTTGCCCTGCAGATTCTGGTGGATGCTGAAACGAAAAAGCCTACCCGAACAGCCGCCGAGATTCGAAAAAACTATACCGAAATCATGGTGGATGAATACCAGGATTCCAATTATGTACAGGAGACGATTTTAAAGGCAGTTTCAAAGGAATCGGAAGGGATCTTCAATATATTTATGGTTGGGGATGTGAAGCAGAGTATTTACCGGTTTCGCATGGCCAGGCCCGAATTGTTTATGGAAAAATATAATACCTATACCCAAGAGGATAGCCATAAGCAGCGGATTGATTTGTGTATGAATTTTCGCAGCAGACCCCAGGTATTGCAAAGGGTCAATGATATTTTTTACCGGATTATGAAAGAGGATATTGGAAATATCACCTATGATAAAAAGGCAGCGTTATATCCTGGCGCTGTTTTTCCAGAAGGGGAAAAGGATATGTTTGAACCGGAATTTCTTATTATGGAACCAGAGGAAGAAAACAGGGACATGAAACCCCAGGAATTGGAAGCAAAAGCCGTGGGCATGGAGATAAAAAAGCTGATGTTAAGCCAGCAGGTGACAGAAGAAATGCCAAGAGAAGGATTTAAAGGCGCTCTTCGTCCTGTGCGTTATTCTGATATCGTGATTTTGCTTCGGTCGATGAGTGGATGGGCAGATACCTTTGTGAAGGTTCTGGGAGAATTGGGAATTCCGGTGCGTGCGGCTGCAGGAACAGGATATTTTTCAGCGGTTGAAGTGCAGACTGCATTAAATTTGCTAAGGCTTTTAGATAATCCCAGACAGGATATTCCCATGGCGGCTGTGCTTGCTTCGCCGATTGTAGGATTGACTGGAGAGGATTTGGCAAGGATTCGTACGGCTTATCCCAAGGAAAATTTTTATCAGGCCGTGATGCATTTGTTTGAAGAGTACATACAAGAGGAAAACACAAGTAGCTGTCAACTGTCTGCCCCCCAGCAAAAGAGACTGTGTGAATTTTTAGAGATACTTGGAACATTCCGAAAAAAAGCCAGTTATACCCCAATTCATGAATTGCTTTATCAGGTCCTGGAGGAGACGGGATATCAGGCTTACGTCTATGCGCTGCCTGGGGGAGAAGTAAAGCATGGGAACTTAGAAATGTTGATCGAGAAGGCCATTGCCTATGAAAATACCAGTTACCGGGGGCTGTTTCATTTTATCCGCTATATGGAACAGCTACAGAAATATGAGGTGGATTTTCCCTTGGCGGAGGGGGAGGAAATGGAGGATGCAGTGCGAATTATGAGCATCCATAAAAGTAAGGGACTGGAGTTTCCTGTGGTATTTGTGTCGGGACTTGGAAAAATGTTTAATACTCAGGATGTGCGGGAACGGGTGGCGCTTCATCCTCGTCTTGGCATTGGCATAGATGTGGTTGATGTCAAACGCCGCCTGCGGACGCCAGGTCTTACCAGACAGTTTTTAGCTCGGAAAATCACAATGGAAAATGTGGGAGAGGAGCTGCGGGTGCTCTATGTGGCATTGACCCGGGCAAAGGAGAAGTTAATCTTAACAGGAGTGATGAAAAAGGCCAAAGAAAAGCTGTCGACCATACAGGCAGTTGTTGGGGAGGATGGATTTTTAACGTTTCTGGGCCGGTTAAACAGCAATACCTTTTTGCAGTTTTTACTGCTGGCCAGGTCTTGTGCCCCCGAAAACAGTTGGAGGGTTACCTTGGTGAAACAGAAGGAACTGGAGAATATAGAGGTGCAGGAGGCCGCCAGAGAAGGTCTTACCAGGATACAGCTGCTTGCAAGGCTGCAAGAGCCAGAGCCAGAATGGGAAGAGAAAATTCGGGAACGCTTTTCTTACCGATATCCCTATGAAAATGAGGTTGCTATGAAAACCAAGGTGTCTGTGTCAGAATTAAAGCACAGAATTATGGACCGAATAAGGATAGAGGAATCCCTAGAGCCTGTGTTCCCTTCGGCAGCGAAGGAACAGGCAGAGGAGACAGATACAGAGCCTTTGAAAGAAGAGCCAAAGAGATATATTCCAGCTTTTATGGAAGGGGTGCAGGAGGAAAATATAGGAGCAAAGCGGGGGACGGCTATGCACCGGGTACTGGAATGCTTGGATTTTACAAGACCACCAGAAGCCTTAGAAGAGCAATTGCAGGAATTCAAGGAGCAGCATAGAATGGAAGAAGAGCTGTTTGAACTGGTGTCGCTGCCTTCCCTGAAAAAATTTTTGTCTACAGAGCTGGGACAGAGGATGCAGGTGGCAGCCAAACAGGGAAAATTGTATCGGGAAAAACCTTTTGTGATGGGGAAGCCTGCCAGTGAAGCGTTAGAGGAGAGCTCCAGTGAAGAGATGATATTGATTCAAGGAATTATCGATGTGTTTTTTGAGGAGGAAGATGAAATTGTCCTTTTAGATTATAAAACCGATAAGGTCAATTCCAGTCAGCAGCTTGCCAATCTCTATCGTACCCAACTGGAATTGTATCAGGAGGCCATTGAACGGGCAGTTGGAAAAAAAGTGAAGGAACGCCTCTTGTATTCTTTCTGTCTGAATCAAGTGGTTTGGGTTTGAAAATGCGGTAATTTTTATCTTATAGGTAAGAGATATCGGGAAAAGTTTGTTTAAAGGGCAGTGTCTTCTGCATTTAGTTCTGGTTTTACGATAGGGTAATTCCCTTACGAAAAAGTAAACAATAGCCCGGGTTTTCTCAATGTTGGCTACCATCCAAGCGCAATCATTTCCCGTGAAAGGAGAGTGCAGGCGGTAGAATTCACCATGGAAAAGAAACTCTTGTTCTGCCTTGTATTCTGCCAGGTGGGTTAGGATTTGTCCCCGGTCTTCCGAAGAAAGTTCCAGTATGTTCAGTTCATAGCCCATATTGAAAGCAGATGATACAGCAGCCCGGGCCGCAAAAGGAATTTGCCGCCCGGTTTGATGATTGGGAACAGCGGACACATGGGCGGTGATGGCAGATGGCGGGAACAGGTAAGATGCGCCATATTGGATTGCCTGACGGTCCAGCGCATCTGTATTGTCGCTGCACCAAGTCTGGGGCATATAAAAACTCATGCCAGCATCAAACCGTCCGCCGCCGCTGGAACAGTTCTCAAACATCACATCAGGGAATCTGGCAGTCAATTCTTCCAGGATGCGGTACAGGCCAAGGATGTAGCGGTGGAAGAATTCCCCGGTGCGGTCTTGGGGCAGGTCTTGTGAACCAGGATCCGTGATATGTCGGTTCATATCCCATTTGACATAGGAAATGGGATAGGCTTTAAGAAAATTGGTCAGCATTTCCAGAAGATAGTCTTGAATTTCCTGCCGTGTTAAATCCAGTACTAGCTGATTGCGTCCTAATAGGGGAGTATAACCGGGAATTTGCGCACACCAGTCAGGGTGAGTGCGCATCAATGCACTGTCTATTGAAATCATTTCGGGTTCAAACCAGATGCCGAATTGTATGCCCTTTTCTTTTGCGTATTTCAACAAAGGCATCAATCCATTCGGGAATTTCTCTGGGTTGACGGTCCAGTCTCCCAGGGAACTTTTGCTGTTGCTACGGTGGCCAAACCAGCCGTCGTCTAAGACCACCAGCTCAAAGCCCAGTTCTGCCGCTTCCTGGATAACACGCAGAATTTTTTCTTCTGAAACGTCAAAATAGCACATTTCCCAACTGTTGAGCAGGATAGGACGTTTGCGCTTTGACCACTGCGGTGGGAATAAATGTTCTGAAAAAAGTTTGTGAAATTCCTGAGACATGCCGTTAAATCCTTGGCTGCTATAGGTCAGGACTGCTTGCGGTGCGTGGAAACTTTCGCCAGGCAGAAGTTTCCAGCAAAATCCATCTGGCTGGATGCCGATGGCAATACGCAAATGGTTATATTGGTCGCGTTCTGCCGAAACATGGTGATTGCCACTGTAAATTAACTGAAAGGCACGAACATCTCCAGTGTGCTCTGTGGTCTCTGGCGTACAGAGGGCGGCAAAAGGGGGATATTGCGGGCTGCTGGCTCCTCGGACGCTGCCGATGGAAAACCTGCCATGGCTGATATCCTGACGGCTGAGCTGAAATTCTTTTTGGTGTGTTCCATAAAAGGTAACCAGTTGTTCCTGACTATATATTGTGTCTATCAAGGCGCTAAGCGCCCGTTCCACCCAAATGGGGCTGTTTCCCAGGTTGGTGATTTGGGCAGAACGGATGATAGCGGCGCTGTCCTCTAAAATGGAATAATGTAAGGTTAGCTGAATGCTGCTGACAACGTCCAGGAAATGGATGGACAGTGTTTTGACTGATTTGCCCTCCTGTGGCCGGATATGGGGCAGGCCGATGGGAACGTGTAATGTGTCTGTAATCTCATGGCTTTTGTATTGCATCCTTCCGGCAAGGCAGCCGTCTTCCCGGCGCAGGGTTATGGATGGTTCCCGGTAATCTCCTTGATGAGGGCAGGAAAATTCCTGCGGCTCCATTTCCATGGAGAATGCAGGAATTTCTGGAATAAGAGCTGCTGCAAAGGTACGTTTGACTGCTGCTGGTTGGTTGGAACCATAATAAGCGGACAGCTTAGGTCCCCAATATCGGTGCAGCAGCCAGGTGCTTTCTCGTAGTTCCATGATATAGCTGAACTTACGGTTGGAAAGATGGAACGTTTGATGTTTGTCATCGTATCGGATATTAATTTTTTCTTTCATGGAGCCTCCTTTGGGTGCGGTAATTGGAAGGTGAGGCCCCCATCATCCGCCGGAAAAATTTTGAAAAAGCCAGTGGGTCTGTAAAACCTACTGAATTTGCTACAATGTAAATAGGATGGTCAGTGTATAACAGCAGTTCACGAGCCTTTCTGATTCTCAAATTGGACAGGTATTGCTTGGGTGACATGTGGTACTGTTCCTGGAAGATATTTGCCAGGTAGTTTGTGTGGACACCAACAGCGGCGGCTATATCTGCAATTTGGAGATTGTTATGGTAGTGTAATTCCATATATTGCTGAGCCTGATACGGAATGGACATGTCCAAATCTTCTGGGTCATCTGCCCCCAGCTCCTCTAAGAGTGTTCCAATAAGACTGTATAGGATGCCGTTAGATTGGAGATGGGTAGAAAGCTGCTTACCAGTAATTGTAGCCCAGCAAACTAAAGTTCCTGTCTCCCGCACAAAAACGTCAAATTAAATTCTCAAGTGTCAAATACTATCTACAAGAGCGTGCTGTAGGATGCGGCACGTTTCCCTCTTGACCATCCCATGTCATTCCGATATAGTTTTTATGGAACAAAAAAAAGAGAAAGAACAGCCCCTCCAACAGTTCGTTCTTTCTCTCACATACCAGTGTGCCTGCCGTATACGGGATCATGTCCCACTTGTGAGGCTCCGGCACCACCGACATATACTATGATAAGAGAAAACTCCCTGTTTTGCAAGCTAATCCGCATAAAAAGTTCATCAAAAGCCCTCTTTGATTCCTTTATGAAGAGATTCCACCCGGAATTTCAGACCTGTCCCTGCTGTGGGGCCAGGGGTTCCTGCCGCATCCATGCCTATTATGGCCGTTCCCTGGTCGACTTTATAAGTGGTGTCCCTGTCCGCCACAGCCTCTGTATCATGCG
>KE159592.1:257673-378714 GCA_000403255.2 Lachnospiraceae bacterium 3-1 | reverse complement strand
GACCTGGACGGGGCAGATCATCCTGCTGAGCACGGAGAACGGATGGTATGAAGCTGAGATCAATGGGCGGGGGACTTACTTCCACATCCTCGCCGGACGGCATAAATATGGGAACTACCTGTGCATCCCTAACCTTGATGTAGGGTGCGAGCTCTCCGATTTCTCCGATATCTTTTGGAATGAAGAAAGGATCGGCTCCCTGATGCGGAAGGTGGATGCGGTGACTGTCGCCACCGGCCTGATCCATCTGCCCGCCCTGGCTGCCGGACAGCTGAAGAACTGAATGCTTCATAGGGCTGTGGGTCTCTTGATGGGATCCATGGCCTTTTATATTTCAGGAAGGAATTCATGCTCTGGCAGCGTGCCATATTTTCGGTAGGATTGTGCATTCACAGACAGCACTGCGCAGTCAATTGGATAAAGGTTGGAAAAATAATTCGTCATTTGCGTCTCCCTCAATTCGCCGTCCGACAAGTAATGCTCAAAATAAATTCAATCTGCCGTTCATAGAACCTGGCATCCTTACAATCATTTGTAAAGTTCCCTCCCCTCTTACAACAAAGTGGATAAAGTGGTAGTCTCGCCGTTTCGGTCCGTAAAATTGGCCGCTCTTGCACTGTTCAATGCCACAATTGTAAAAAACAAAATCAGAAATACTCTTTTTGGTCAGGTCGGTTAGTTTATCTGTATATTCTTTCATAGGTGTATTATAGCACTATTCTGTAAGGGTCATAAAAAATCTTAGAAATTTCCATATTACCATTTGGATTTTCCATAGCTGTTCCTATAATTGAAATGATACAATGCGGTTGAAATAAAAAGTAAAGAAACAGTTTTGAAAAATACATGGAGGACGGCATGAATAATCCATATAAAATGTCATATCACATTGAGCCGACTAAGGGGCTTATGAATGATCCCAATGGCCTCATTCAGTTCAAAGGTACATATTATTTTTTTCATCAGTGGAACCGTTTTGGATTGGATCACTCTTACAAAGAATGGGGCTTGTTCACTTCTAAGGACATGATTCATTGGGAAAGCCAAGGCAGTGCAGTGCTGCCTGACCGGGAAGAAGACTACCATGGCATCCATTCTGGAAGCAGCATTGAGTATGATGGCAGGATGTATCTTTTTTATACGGGCAGCAACAAACGGAATGGGATAAGGAAGAGCTGCCAGTGTGTTGCGGTTTCCGACAATGGACAGGTATTTGTGAAACAGAAGGAAAGTATTGATACTCCTGGTGGCTTTACTGAGCATCACCGTGACCCGAAAGTATGGCGCAGGCAGAATAATTGGTGGATGTTGGTGGGGGCGCAAAAAAGCAACCTGACTGGTGCGGTTGCGCTATATTCTTCCAGTGATTTGGCTCATTGGAAGTATGAGCGTGTGTTGTATGACCAGGACTTGGATCAGGTATGTGAATGTCCGGATTTGTTCCGGTTAGGCAGTGAAACAGATATTTTGGTCTGTTGTCCCCAAAAACGGATATTGGTTCGAGATGCGTCTGGGGAGCGGGAAGAGGTTTCAAGTTATGCATCTTATATTCCCGGTGTTTTCCATGAGGATGACATGTCCTTCCGTCCCACTGGACAGAGGAAACGGTTTGATTGTGGGTTTGATTTTTATTCTCCACAGACATTTTTGGACAGCAGAGGGCGGCGGATTATGGCAGGATGGATGTCAAGAATGGACGAGGAGCAAGAAAATCTCTGTCCAACCAGGGATTTGGGATATATTCACTGCCTGACGCTTCCGCGGGTTCTTACTTGGGAACAGGGAAGGCTGTATCAACGGCCCATTGAAGAAGTATTCAGTTTGCGGCATAATCCGCGATCTTATACTGGGCCTGAGGGAAATTTTGATTCAGATACAGGCCGTTTTGAATTGCACTTGCAGCGGAAAGAGCCTGAACATCCGTTAGAGGTGTTCCTGCGTAGCCGTACAATCGGCATTGTGTATCGGCCAAAATCCCGGGTTTTGGAAGTGAGCCGGAGAAATTGGGCGAATGGGGAAACCCAGACACGGCAGGTGAACCTGCCTGAACTTTCAGAATTGCAAATTTTCAGCGATAATTCTTCTGCAGAGATATTTATCAATGGTGGGACGGATGTTTTTTCCATGCGGTATTTTACGAGCAAAGAAAATCTCAGGATTGAGTATCGTGGTTTGCAGCAGGAGGAACGGTTGGAATATTTTGCACTATAAAAAGGAAAGGAAGAAAGACTATGGAAAACCGAGAAATTGCGGAAAAGGTAATCGAATTGGTAGGTGGAAAAGGAAATATACAGTCGGTTGCCCACTGTGCCACAAGGCTGCGCATCATCACGGCAGACAAGGAAAAAATTAACATGAAGGCGGTAGAAGACCTTGATAAAGTCAAGGGAAGTTTTTTTAACTCCGGCCAGTATCAGATTATTTTTGGTACGGGACTGGTCAACAAGATTTATGATGAGGTCCAGTCCATTCTGGGTAGCAGCGTGACAGCGAATGCTGCTCCTGTTAAGAAAGAAGGCAGCGCTTTCCAACGGGCAGTCAGAATGTTTGGAGATGTGTTTGTTCCTATCATTCCGGTTCTGGTTGCTACTGGTCTATTTATGGGATTGCGGGGCCTTTTGACCCAGGAGGCATTTTTATCCATGTTTGGCATGTCTTCTGATAGCCTTCCCAATAATTTGATTCTTTTTACCCAGGTGCTGACGGATACAGCATTCTCTTTCCTACCTGCATTGGTGTGCTGGTCCACATTCCGTATTTTTGGCGAAATCCAGTTATCGGAATTGTCATTGGGCTGATGCTGGTAAATCCTGCTTTGCCAAATGCATATGAGGTTGGCCAACAAACGGCATCTCCATTGTACTTTTTCGGATTCATTCCAGTTGTAGGCTATCAGGGTTCTGTTCTTCCTGCTTTTATCACTGGTATAGTAGGAAGTAAGATTGAAAAATTCCTGAAAAAGAAGATACCGGACTCTGTGGATTTGATTATCACGCCTTTTTTGATTTTGCTGTCCAGCAGTTTATTGGCTCTTTTTGTGATTGGTCCGATTTTCCACCAGGCTGAGTTAGTGGTGCTGGCGGTAGTAGAAAAGCTGTTAGTTCTGCCTTTGGGAATCGGCGGCTTGATTTATGGATGTTTTGGACAGTTATTGGGTATCTTTGGTATCCATCATATTTTGAATTTTCTTGAAATTAGCATGTTATCCCAGACTGGCTGGAATATGCTTAACCCTATCGGCACTTGTGGTAATATGGCACAGGCAGGAGCGGTGCTGGCTGTGGCAATAAAGAGTAGGAATGCGAAGATGAAACAGATTGCTTATCCGTCCGCTTTTTCAGCAACACTGGGAATTACGGAACCAGCGGTATTTGGTGTGACGCTGCGGCTTGGGAAGCCTTTTATCATGTCGATGATTGGCGGCGGTGTTGGAGGCTTTTTAGCATCTATCCTTGGATTGAAAGCTACTGGTATGGCGCTGACTGGTATTCCTGGAACATTGCTGTATCTGAATAACCAACTGCCTATTTATTTGTTTGTGAATGCTGTTGCAATGGCGGTATCCTTTGCTTTGACTTATACCATTGGATATAAGGATGCACCGGAAGAATCCTCTGCGTCTGCCGCTGCATCTAAAAAAATATCTGTTTCTGATGTGCCTGCAAGCGCATCATCTGTGGAAGGTCAGGAAATTGTCTTGTATTCTGCACTTTCTGGTAAAGTTATTCCTTTGGAACAGGTGGAAGACGAGGTATTCAGCAAAGGTGTTCTGGGACAGGGGATTGCCATCATTCCGGTTTCAGGCAGGGTTTTGGCTCCTTGTGATGGGATAATCAGAACAATTCCAAGTACCAGGCATGCTGTAGGGCTTGCCGACCCTGGGGATGTGGAAATTTTGGTTCATGTAGGTATGGATACTGTTCAATTGGAAGGAAAATTTTTCGATTGTAAGGTTGCAGAAGGCGATGTGGTTAAAAAGGGCGATGTACTTCTGGAATTTGATATGGAAGGAATCCAGTCGGCAGGCTATCCCCTTGTTACGCCTATGGTTGTCTGCAATTCAGATGATTATAGTAAGATGAATGTGTTGGCTGACGGAAATATTCAGGCAGGAACGGAATTGCTCCGTTTGGTGAAAAACGAATAAACGAAGGCAGATTTCCTGTTAGTTGTACATATGCATGGTCAATGTAAAAAGCCAGATGCAAACAATCTTTTCATTGTTTTGCACCTGGCTTTTTACATGGCTGAGATTATCTGGATTGTATTTTTTCAGGAAATACAGTATAATAAAAAAAGCTTAACTCAAAGGAGGAAACAAGAGATGAATGTACAAATGGAATATGTAGCGCCTGATGGTTTTGTATTTGAAAGGGCACAAAATGTGATGCATGGAAGATATGGCAGTATAGAATTTCTGATTGTGCCAATGCTGACAGAGAACCAGTTCCAGATACAGCTTTATGCAGATGGGGAAAACAGTAGTGGGAAGAGCCAGTTTCTGGAATATCTTCAGACATTGCAGCAGCGTCATTCCTTTGTGGCTTATGCTGGACACAATGGAAGGGAGCTGATTTCCGTCTATGTGGCGTCACGGGAACAGGAGGATAAGGAGAATTTAACCCTTGTGATATCGGAACTGAGCAGAAAATGTGAGGAATATGGGTTACATAATTGCTGTGCTTCTTGCGGAAAGGTGCGGTCGGTATCTAGGATGACAGTAGACAGAGTGCCTGCATTGCTTTGTCACGACTGCGAAATGCAGCTGTCAAGTGGAAGAGCAGAGAAAAAAGAGAATGTTCTTCTTGGTATCATCGGAGCAGTTGCGGGGGTTTTGCTTGGGTCCGTCCTATGGGTTTTTCTGGGACAAATTGGATTTATTGCTGGAATTGCAGGGTATGTCATTGTATTTGGCGGAATGAAGGGGTATGAATTGTTAGGAAAAAAATTGTCAAAAGGGGGAATTGTTATTTGCGTATTGCTTTCTTTTTTGATGATTGCAGGAGCTGAGTTTGTGTCATTGGCCATTACCATTTATAAGGAAATGGGAAGCTTGTTTGTATCCTCTATCTGGGATGCATTTAGCTGGATTCCTGAGCTGATGAAGGAGACGGAATTAGCGATGGGTGTTGCCAAGGATCTGGTTGTGGGATATATTCTTGCAATCTGGGCAAGCTATTCCCTGATAAAATATAGCTGGAGACAAGCAGGGGAAAAACAAAGACCACACACCATTGAGAGGTTTTGAGGATTCCAATGAAATATCAATTAATTTTAGCTTCTGCATCTCCCAGAAGAAAGAAATTGTTGGCCCAGATTGGAGCAGAGTTTGAAATTATTCCAGCAACGGGCGAGGAGATTATTACCAGTATCGAACCAGAAGAGACGGTACTTGAGCTGTCAGGCCAGAAAGCCAGAGAGGTGGCAGAAAATATTCTTTTGTCAGACACATATTTCGTCCAGGGGAAAGAAAATGCTTTGGAACAAAAACAGGCAGATAAAGGCGTGGTGGTTCTGGGAGCAGATACGGTGGTAGCTTTTCAAGGCCGGATTCTTGGAAAGCCAACAGGCAGGGAGGATGCCAGCCGTATGCTTAAGATGCTGTCTGGAAATACCCATAGCGTCTTTACTGGAGTGACTATGATTGTACTAGACAATGGAAAAGAAACAAAGAGTTTATCTTTTTATGAAGAAACAAAGGTTACCATGTATCCCATGACAGAAGAGCAAATCCAGGCTTATGTCAATACGGGAGAACCCATGGATAAAGCAGGGGCTTACGGAATTCAGGGAAAGGGCGCCATCTATATTGAAAAAATTGTAGGAGACTATCCCAATGTGGTTGGGCTTCCTTTGGGCGCAGTTTATCAAAAATTGGAAAAATCAGGCATTGAAATTTTATAAGAATCATACTATCATAGAATCAATGAAAAGGAGGGAATAATATGAGTGAGTATGATGAAATTTGTCTGGAATATTTTTTGAAACATCAATTGCAGTTGTTTGATGAAAAGGTAGCCAAGAATCTTGAAGAAGCAGAGGAGTTTTTGGAAGATTGTATGGCCGTAGTATGCAAGAATATTCAGGAAGTCAGGGAATATTTTGAGGAGGAGGGCGCAGATATTGCACAGATGAGCAATGAGGACTTGGAAGAGGCGTCTGAAGTTTTCTCGCTGCCAGATGGAAGATTTCTTGTGGTAGAGGCGTAAACAAAGAACAGGAGAAAATGTATGAGTAACTATGACGTGATTATTGTAGGAGCAGGGCCATCTGGTATTTTTTGCGCCTATGAATTGATCCATCAAAAGCCGGAACTTAAAGTTTTAATGTTAGAGAAGGGAAGAAGAATTGAAGAGCGTCAATGTCCAAAGCGAAAGACAAAGGTTTGCGTAGGATGCCAGCCCTGCTCGATTACAACCGGATTTGCAGGAGCAGGAGCCTTTTCTGATGGAAAATTATCTCTTTCCCCGGACGTGGGCGGTAATCTTCCGGAAATTTTGGGCTATGAAAAAGCGGAGGAATTGATTCAGGAGTCAGATGATATTTACTTAAAATTTGGTGCAGATACCAGTGTGTATGGTGTGGGAAAGGAAAAAGAAATTCGGGAAATCCGCAGAAAAGCAATCAATGCTAACCTGAAATTGGTGGAATGTCCCATACGACATCTGGGCACTGAAGAGGGATATAAGATTTATATGCGGCTGCAGGAGCATTTGCTAGAGCAGGGCATAGAAATGAAGTTTAAGACCATGGTGGAAAATATCATCGTGGAAGATGGCCGGGCCAAGGGTGTGGTTACTGATCAGGGCGAAAGATTTTACGGAACTGAGATTGTCTGTGCCATTGGCAGGGAAGGGGCAGACTGGTTTAGCCACGTGTGTAAGGAGCAGAAGATTGACACAAAAGTCGGAACAGTGGATATTGGTGTTCGGGTGGAGGTCAGGGATGAGGTCATGGAGTTTTTGAATCAGAATCTTTATGAGGCTAAGCTGATCTACCATACGCCTACCTTTGATGATAAAGTGAGAACTTTTTGTACCAATCCATCTGGGGAAGTGGCCACAGAGTATTATGATGACGGCCTTGCAGTAGTCAACGGTCATGCATATAAATCCAGTGATCTGAAAACATGTAATACGAATTTTGCACTGTTGGTTTCTAAAAATTTTACCAAACCTTTTAAGACGCCCATCGAATATGGCAAACAAATTGCTCAATTGTCCAATATGCTTTGTGATGGCAGAATTCTGGTACAGACCTTTGGAGATTTTCGTCGGGGAAGAAGGACGACGGAGGAGAGGCTTTGCAGAAATAACCTGATTCCCACCTTGAAGGATGCAGTGCCAGGGGATTTGTCATTGGTATTTCCCCACCGTATTATGGTAGATATTGAGGAAATGATTTTGGCGTTGGATAAAGTGACGCCGGGAATCGCCAGTGATGAGACACTGCTTTATGGGGTAGAGGTGAAATTTTATTCCAACAAAGTGGTGGTAAATAAAGAATTTGAAACAAATGTTGCAGGTCTTAGGGCCATCGGGGATGGTGCATCAGTGACAAGGGGTCTTCAGCAGGCGTCCGCCAATGGGCTTTGTGTGGCGCGCAGTATTTTAAATAAAATGAATTAACAGGTGAGAGTACGAATGAAGAAACATATAAAATACAGGTGTTTGGCAGTCTGCATGATAGTAGCCTTGAACCTGGCAGGATGTACATTGGGAGATACTCAGGTAATGGTAAGCGCTGGTTTCACAGATAATGATGTATTTAAAATCAAAAATGAGGTCTGCACGTTGCCGGAAGCAAGAGTTGTGATGACAAACTACCAGAACATGTATGCTACCATGTATGGGATTGATTTGTGGAAACATGAGTTTGGAAACAACGATTTAGAAAAGTATGTAAAGGATTTGACCATTTCCAGAATGGCTCAGATTATGACTATGGGTTTCTTGGCAAAAGAGAAGGATCTTGAGCTCTCAAAGGAAGAGAAGGAAAAAGTAAAGGAAGCTGCAGAAGAGTATTATGAATCCCTGAATGAGACAGAGAAGGAATATATGGATGTGAAGCAGGGAGATATTGAGATTCTTTATCAACGTTATGGACTTGCCAATAAGTTATATACTCATTTGACCCAGGGAGTGGACGATGAAGTCAGTGATGATGAAGCAAGGGTAATGGAAGCTCAGCAAATTTTTGTCACAGAGAAAGAAAAAGCCAGGGAAGTAGGAAAGCAGTTAAAGGAGGGGGCAGATTTTCTCTCTGTTGCCAATATTTATAACGAAGCTCCAGAAATAGACATTACATTTGGCAGAAACGATGTGGTTCCAGAAGTGGAAGAGGCAGCTTTTTCTTTGGAAAATGATCAGGTCAGCAGAAGAATAAAAACAGAAAAAGGATACTATTTTTTAAAATGCATCAATCATTATAACCAGGAAAAAACAGATGACAATAAATCGGTGATACTGGAAAAACGCCGAAAAGAAGCTTTTGATGATGTTTATATGGAATTTCTGGATACGCTGTCCTCTGAATTCAATGAAGAGGTTTGGAAGAAAGTCAAGGTAGAAGTCAATAAGGAAGTAAAAACAGACAGCTTTTTTGAGGTATATGAAAAATATTGTAATTGGTAATGTAGTTCTTTTAGAAAAACCACTGTAACAGTCAAAATCAGTTATTTGCTGTTACAGTGGTTTTCTTTGAATTAAAATTTCGTTTCGTATTATTGGGCCAGCAGCATCATGATCTGGTTGCTTCTTGTTACAAATTTGCTCATGGCATCGGTAGACAATGGATGGTTGCTCAACAATGCCAGGTCATAAAGCTGTTCGCAGAACATAGGTACATGTTCGGAATCCTTATGGTTCAGAATATACTGTACCAGTGTGTTTCCTACATTTAACACAAGGGTCTGGTCGCCGCCAAACATGGAAGGATCCATACCTGCCATAGCATACATTTTCATCATATCCTGCATTCTTCGGCCTTCTTCTGAAATCGTGATAACGGAAGCGATTTCAGCATTTTTCAGCTTTTCTACGGATACATGTAATGTCTCATTTCCAAGGGCTTTGCGGAAGGTTTCGGTTAAGGTGTCTTGGGCTTCTTTTAATTCTTCCTCGGAGGCATCTTCTTTTAAGGATTCTGTTAAATCTGCGTCAATGCGGACAAATTTGATTTTTTCATTTCTTCGCTCTAACTGAGTGATGAAAGAGGTATCAATATTGTGGTCTAAAATCACAGCATCCATGCCCTGTTCCTTAAACATGTTGATATACTGTCCCTGCTGTTGCACGTCAGTGACATAATAAACAGGCTTGCGTGTATCTTTTTCTTCTTCAGGAGCAGTGGCGTTTTCCGCCTCCCCAGAGGCTTCAGTTTTTTCTGGGTCGCTGGAAGGGTCAGCTTCTGGCTCCTCTACCTTTAAGCATTCTGGAAGTGTAAGATACTTATCATCCAGGTTTTTAAAGAGAATGTAGTCATTCATTTTGTCACAGAATTTTTCATCCTTTAAGCAGCCGAATTTGATAAAAGGGCTGATATCATCCCAGTATTTTTCATAGGATTCCTTGTCTGTCTTACACATGCCGCTTAGCTTGTCCGCTACTTTTTTGGTAATGTAATCAGAAATTTTCTGAACGAAGCCGTCATTTTGCAATGCGCTTCGGGATACATTCAAAGGCAGGTCGGGGCAATCTATCACACCCTTTAACAGCATGAGGAATTCAGGAATGACTTCTTTGATATTATCAGCGATAAATACCTGATTGTTGTATAATTTGATGGTGCCCTCAATGGAATCGTATTCCGTATTGATTTTTGGGAAATACAGGATACCCTTTAAATTGAATGGATAATCCATGTTCAGGTGAATCCAGAATAAGGGCTCCTTGTAGTCCTGGAATACCTTACGGTAAAAGGTCTTGTATTCCTCGTCGGTGCAGTCATTGGGGTGTTTGGTCCAAAGTGGGTTGGTATCGTTTAAGGCCACGGGACGCTTAATAATTTTGGCTTTTTCTGTGCGGGGAGATATCTCTACCTGTTCTTTGGTTCCGTCTTCTTTTTCCTGCTCTTCGAATTTTGCCTCTTCGATGATGGTCTCAACCACAGTATCTTTTTCTGTTACTTCATCTGCTAAAATAGTCTCATATTCCGTTTCTGCATTTTCCTTTTTCAAGAAGATGGGAGTAGGCATGAAAGAGCAGTATTTTTCAATTACTTCTCTTGCCCGGTATTCATTGGCAAATTCCAGACAGTCTTCGTTTAGGTACAAAGTAATCTCTGTACCAACGGTATCCTTTGTACCGTCAGACATGTCAAATTCTGTTCCGCCGTCGCATTCCCAGTGGACGGGTACTGCGTCTTTCTGCCAGGAAAGAGAGTCAATGTGGACCTCGTCTGCCACCATAAATGCAGAGTAGAAGCCTAATCCGAAATGGCCGATGATCTGTTCTTCGCTGGCTTTGTCTTTATACTTTTCCAGGAAATCCGTAGCGCCAGAAAATGCAATCTGGTTGATATATTCTTCTACTTCATCCCCAGTCATTCCAAGACCGTTGTCAATGAATTTCAATGTCTTTTCTTCTGGATTGACAATAATCTGCATCTTTGCTTCATAATCCTGGGGGAGCTCATATTCGCCCATTAAGTCTAATTTTTTTAATTTGGTAATAGCGTCGCATCCGTTAGAGATAAGCTCACGATAGAAGATATCGTGGTCGGAATACAGCCATTTTTTTATAATAGGAAAAATATTGTCGCTGTTAATGGAAAGATTTCCATGCTTGTTGCTCATAATGATTACACTCCTTTATTTTTTATTCAATAATTATAATCTGAAATAGATTGTAATACCCATTTTTTTAAAAGTCAATAGAAAATTAGCACTCTTTTTAAATGAGTGCTAACAAAAGGACAAAAGTATTGAAAAATCAAGGGTTTGGCAAATTATTAAAAGTTTATAAACTGGCCAATGCCCTTGACAAAAGAATCGTATCCATGCTATATTCAGCCAAATTATAACATTTTAAAGTTTTATTTTGGGATTTTTGCATGTTTCTGGGAAAGGTAGGAGAAAAATTATGGCTTCAGTTCAAAATATGACATCTGGAAACCCAAGGAAATTATTTTTTCATTTGCCCTTCCGTTGATGATTGGAAACTTATTCTAGCAGTTATATACGGTGGCAGAGGCTATGATTATGGGACAGACGTTAGGCATTGGGGCTGGACGGCCAAAGGAGCTTAGAAATGTAATCCTAAATTCTGCTATTTTATCTGCCATCATTTCTGTTGCTTTGCTGCGCTCCTGTATTGAAGGCATAGGTAATACGCTGCTTTCCATGGTTTCTGGCATTTTTGAGTTTTTTAGTTTTGCATATTGCATGAAAAAATATCGCTGATAGGAAGGAGACAAAAGAATGTGGATGATGATACCACAAAAGAAGATATGGTTGCTGCATGTGAAGCTCTTGGTACATTAAAGACAACGTATGGTGTTTATTATGGGTTTGGAAACCATGACAAGGGATATTATGGGCCGCAATACCGTGGATATAGTGGGGATGATTTGATTGCAGAACTGGAGAAAAATAATGTGAAAGTATTACAGGATGAAACGGTATTATTGGATGACCGTTTTTATCTTATCGGAAGGCAGGACCGTTCAGAGGACCAGAGAGGAAATGACAGGGCATCTATGGAAGAACTGACGGCTGATTTAGATACAGCAAAATACAGCATTGTCCTTGACCATCAACCTTATGAGTATGAAGACCAGGCGACGGTGGGCGTGGATTTAGTCCTGTCTGGCCATACCCATGGCGGGCAGTTATTTCCATTGAACCGTATGGGGGAATTGCTGGGGATAGATGCCAAAACTTATGGTTTGGAACAACAGAAAAATACGAATTTTATTGTAACATCCGGAATTTCCGATTGGGCAATCAAATTTAAGACGGGCTGCCGGTCGGAGTATGTGGTGATTGATGTGCGGGAGATATCCCAGTAATGTAGGTCTGCAGTTGGAAATTTAGAATGGTCAGATTTATACTTAGCGTAAAAATAGGAGTGTATAAGGTTATGTCAGAACAGATAAAAGGAAGTATGGTAACAGGAAATCCTACCAAGGCATTGATTGGCTTTGCATTGCCTATGGTAGCGGGCAACCTGTTTCAGCAGTTTTACAATATTATGGATTCTGTGATTGTGGGAAATGTGGTGGGAGAAGATGCACTGGCAGCAGTGGGAGCTTCAACTGCAATTACGATGTTGTTTGTCATGGTGGCAATGGGGACGGGCATTGGCTGTTCTGTGATAATTTCCCAGTTATTTGGAGCAAAAAAGCTGGAGGAAATGAAAACGGCGATTTCTACAGCTCTTTTATCCATCTTAGGGTTTAGTATTTTTTTGAGTGTTTTAGGATTGGCCATTAATCGGCCGTTGATGCATTTGATGGGAACACCAGACAATATTTTTGAAAATGCTGCAAAATATATGCAGATTTATTTTTTTGGCTTTGTGTTCCTGTTTTTGTATAATGCATTTTCCGCAATTTTTAATGCATTAGGGGATTCCAAAAAGCCATTGATGTTTTTGATATTTTCTTCTCTTTTAAATATTGGGCTGGATTTGTATTTTGTGGCAGAGCTCCATATGGGAGTGCCTGGAGTGGCATGGGCTACCTTGATTGCCCAAGGGATTTCTGCCCTGATGTCCTTTGCATTCTTGATGCGGAAATTAAAAGGAATCAAAACAAACGCCTATCATCGCTTTGATCGAACCATGTTGAGAAATATGGTAAAAGTAGCAATTCCTACTATTGTTCAGCAGTCCATTGTATCTATGGGAATGGTGCTGATACAGTCAGCAGTAAACCGGTTTGGCTCAACATTTTTAGCCGGCTACACTGCGGCAACAAAGATTGACGGAATTGCCATTACCCCTATGGTTGCTGTGGGAAATGCTGCATCCACTTACGTGGCACAGAATATGGGGGCAAAGAAACCGGAGAGGATTGCAAAGGGCTACCGGATTTGTCTGGTGATGTCGGCAAGCATTGGTCTTATGATTGCAGTTATCCTGCATTTTTCTGGAGATGGGTTTGTGGGCTTGTTTTTGGATTCTGATACCAGCAAAGAAGCCATTGCAATTGGGACCAGGTATTTAAGCGCCGTTTCTTTGTTCTATTTTGTGATGGGGCTTATGAATGTCAGTGGCGGTGTGCTGCGGGGTGCAGCCGACATGAGATGGTTTTTGTCCTGCAGCCTTTGTAATCTGGCAGTCCGTGTGGGATTAACTTATGCACTGGCGGATGCCACCCAGGGGATGATTATTATGTGGGCCAATCCAGCAGGATGGGCAGTGGGACTTGTACTTGCAGTGTTCCGGTATTTTCAGGGCGGATGGAAGACAAAGAAGATTATATGATGGAAAGTGGGGCTTTGCACAAATTAGCAAAATTGTATAAAAATCACTGAAAAATCTAGAAAAAATTATATAAACTGATTGAGTTAATTATTTAACAATGTTATACTATGGTGGAACTGATCAACAGAGCGAAGATATTTATATTCAATCATGGATTTGGCAAGGAGGAGAAGGATTGGAATCAAAGAATCAAAAGGTATTGGATGAGATTTTGGAATCTCACAATTACGACCAGACAGCGGTGATTGCAATTATGCAGGATATCCAGAAGGTATACCGCTATCTGCCAGAGGAAATGCTTTGCTATATTGCAAAAAAGCTGCATTTGAGTGAAGCAAAGGTATATGGGGTGGCAACTTTTTATGAGAATTTTTCCCTGGAGCCAAAGGGAAAATATGTGATTAAAATATGTGATGGAACGGCTTGCCATGTCCGTCAGTCTACAGAAATTTTAACTGAAATCCGCAGCTTATTAGGGGTAACTGAAGCGAAACCTACGACAGAGGATATGATGTTTACCGTTGAAACCGTATCCTGTCTGGGAGCTTGTGGACTTGCGCCGGTTTGTACCGTAAATGATGTTGTGTACCCTGCGATGAACCAGGAAAAAGCAAGGGCGTTGATTCAGAAATTAAAAGAAGGCGCAGGAACCAGAGAGGAGGCTGCTGATGAGAATTAATACAAGGGAAGAATTAGAAGCCAGACGAAAGGAATATGCAGCTTCACTAAAGACACAGAGAAAACAGATTTTAATCTGTGCTGGAACGGGATGTGTGGCAGGCGGCTCTTTGAATATTTATGCAAGATTACAGGAGATCATGATAGAACGGGGAATTCGATGCGCCGTAAGGCTTGAAAAAGAGCCTCACAGCGATAGCATAGGATTGAAGAAATCTGGCTGTCATGGATTCTGTGAAATGGGGCCGCTCCTTCGGATTGAACCGGAAGGCATTTTGTATATCAAGGTAAAAGTAGAGGATTGTGAGGAAATTATGGAGGAGAGTATCCTTCATAATAACATCATTGACCGTTTGGTCTACCATGACCAGGAGGGGAAGTCATATGAGAGACAGGAAGATATTCCTTTCTATAAGCAGCAGACCCGTGTAGCTTTGGAGGATTGCGGACGTATTAATGCAGAATCCATCAAAGAATACATAGCGGTAGGAGGGTACCGTGCAGTTGCCAAGGCATTGTTTGATATGACCCCGAAGCAATTGGTAGAAGAAGTGTCTGAGGCATCCTTAAGAGGCCGGGGTGGTGGAGGATTTCCCACCGGAAGAAAATGGTCTCAGGTGCTGGCACAGAAGGAAGAAGTAAAATATGTGGTTTGTAACGGCGACGAAGGCGATCCGGGAGCTTTCATGGACCGCAGTATGATGGAAGGAGATCCCCATCGGGTGATTGAAGGCATGCTGATTGCTGGGATTGCAACGGGAGCCCACTATGGGTACATTTATGTGCGGGCAGAATATCCATTGGCAGTGGAACGCCTTCAGACTGCCATCTATAAGGCAGAAGAAAAAGGACTGCTGGGAAAAAATATTCTTGGGTCTGGTTTTGACTTTGATTTAAAAATCAGCCAGGGTGCAGGAGCCTTTGTTTGTGGAGAGGGTTCTGCATTAACGGCTTCCATTGAAGGAAACCGGGGCATGCCCAGGGTAAAACCTCCGCGTACCGTAGAAAAAGGATTGTTTGAGAAGCCTACCGTTTTGAACAATGTGGAGACCTACTGTAATGTGCCGCCGATTATCGATAAGGGGGCGGAATGGTATAAAACCATCGGGCCCGATAAGAACCATGGTACGAAGGCTTTTGCATTAACAGGAAATGTTATGAATACTGGTTTGATTGAGGTCCCCATGGGAACCACATTGCGGAAGGTTATTTTTGACATCGGAGGCGGTGTGAAAGGCGGTGAATTTAAGGCAGTACAGATTGGCGGTCCTTCTGGCGGATGTCTTTGCATTAATCCTACAGAAGATCATCTTGATTTGCACTTGGATTTTGATTCTCTCAAAAAAGTTGGCGCAATGATTGGAAGCGGTGGTCTTGTGGTGATGAATGACAAGAGCTGCATGGTGGAAGTGGCAAGATTTTTCATGAATTTTACCCAGAATGAATCCTGCGGAAAATGTATCCCATGCCGTGAGGGGACCAAGCGGATGCTTGAGCTTCTGAATGATATCTGTGAAGGCCGTGGAACCATGAAACATATTACATTGTTGGAAGAGCTGGCGGAGACGATTTCTGCAACCGCATTGTGCGGGCTGGGAAAAACGGCTGCTTCTCCAGTGGTAAGCACCATGAAATACTTTCGGGAGGAATACCTTGCCCATGTGGTGGATAAGAAATGTCCGGCTGGTCAATGTAAGGCGCTGGTGACACTTCAGATTGACCCAGACCTTTGCAAAGGCTGTAGTAAATGTGCGAAGGTTTGTCCCGTTGGCGCAATTTCTGGAGAAATCAAGAAACCATTTATCATTGATACTGAGAAATGCATTCGGTGTGGGGCTTGCAAGGAAGGCTGTAATTTCCATGCAGTAAAAGAAGTGTAGGAGGGTGACTGACATGAAAAAATATATGATAATTGATGGAGAACGGATTGAGTTCACCGATGAAAAAAATATTCTTGCAGTCATTCGGAAAGCAGGAATTATCTTACCAACCTTTTGCTATTATTCGGATTTGTCCATTTATGGCGCTTGCCGGATGTGTGTGGTAGAAGATCAGTGGGGCGGTATTATTGCATCTTGCTCCACTCCGCCCAAGGATGGTATGGAAATTCGTACCAATACGCCAAAGCTTTACTATCATAGGAAACGCATCCTGGAGTTATTGCTGGCGGCTCATTGCAGGGATTGTACCACTTGTGAAAAAAATGGAAAATGTAAGTTGCAAGAGCTTGCAACCAGATTTGGAATTCCAGGGGTAAGGTTTGAAAATACCAATCCCATTCGGCCCATTGACACATCCTCAAAGGCAATTGTACGTAATCCCAACAAATGTATTCTATGTGGGGACTGTGTACGTGTCTGCAGCGAAATTCAGCATGTAGGAGCCATTGATTTTGCACACCGCGGCTCTAAAATGGAAATTTCTACAGCATTTGGCAGAGCGATTGCAGATACCAACTGTGTGAGCTGCGGGCAGTGTGCGGCTGTATGTCCTACAGGAGCCATTACCATCAAGCGGGACAGCCATGATGTGTGGGAAGCAATTCATAATCCAAAGAAACGGGTGGTGGTTCAGATCGCTCCGGCAGTGCGAGTGGCGATTGGGGAAGCATATGGGTACGAGCCAGGGGAGAATACCATTGGAAAGCTGGTGGCTTCCTTAAGAAAATTAGGTGTAGATGCAATTTTTGATACTTCCGTAGGGGCAGATTTGACCATTATGGAGGAGTCGGAGGAATTGATTGAGACATTGGAAGAAAAAGACCGGAAATACCCTCTGTTTACTTCTTGCTGCCCTGGATGGATTCGGTTTGTGGAAACTCAGTATCCCCATATGATGAAACATGTGTCTACAGCCAAATCACCAATGGAAATGTTTGGTGCAGTGATCAAAGAATATTATCGGAAGCAGGATAAAAAAGAAGGAAAAGAAACTGTGTCTGTGGCAATTATGCCATGTACTGCAAAGAAATTTGAGGCATCCAGAGAAGAATTTAAGAGAAAAGGAATTCCTGATGTAGATTATGTGCTCACCTCAGCAGAGGTTATCACTATGCTACAGGAAATTGGAATTCGTTTTGACCGTTTAGAGCCAGAAGCTTATGATATGCCATTTTCCATTTATTCGGGAGCCGGAGTGATTTTCGGGGCTACCGGAGGCGTTACAGAAGCAGCAGTGCGCCGTGTGGTTGCAGATAAGAGTCCTAAGTCTTTGAAGGAAATTGAATTTATTGGCGTTCGTGGAATGGAAGGAGTAAAGGTCTGTGAGTTGGCCTTAGGAGAACGTCAGATCAGGATTGGTATTGTCAGCGGCCTTGACAATGCGGATCATTTGCTGCAGAAGATAGAAAAAGGGGAGGAACGGTTTGACTTTGTAGAAGTAATGGCATGTCCAGGCGGATGTGTGGCAGGTGCGGGACAGCCATTTGCCCGTTCTACTGAGAAGCGGATGCGTGCCGAAGGGCTTTACAAGAATGATAAGGCGCTCCAGATTAAGCGGAGTGAAGAGAATCCACTGGTGGAAACGTTGTATAGCGATTTGTTAAAAAATCGGGAGCATGAGCTGCTTCATGTAGAGTATCGGTGCGAATCATAGGAGAATTGGATTTTTAGAAATTTTTGTTAAAATTAAGAAGCTTGCCGATGGCAGGAAATAGAGCTGTTGCAAAATACAAAAGACACAGCATAACGGTGTGAAATCAGTAATATTCGCAAAATGCTGTGGAGATTGTGTATTTTGCAACAGTTTTTGCTTTCTTTTTTGGGATTATTTGGTTGTTTTGTCATGGCATCGCGGATAAAAATATGCTATAATCTGAGTTCAAGTTGTTGAAAAAAAATATAGATTGAATTTTCCGAACATTTGTATTAGAATAGATGGAGAGAATACTTTAAGAACGAAAGAGCATTCAATAAGGGCGTGAAAAAATGCAGGATAAAAACAATACTCAATATTTTAAAGTCGAAAAAGAACAGCAGATAAGGGTGGATGATGTGCTGGAAATTGTATACAGCGCTTTGCGTGAGAAGGGCTATAATCCAGTGAACCAGATCGTAGGGTATATTATGTCTGGGGATCCTACTTATATTACCAGCCACCGGAATGCCAGAAGCTTGATTATGAAAGTAGAGCGGGACGAGCTGGTGGAGGAGATTCTGCGCCAGTATATTAGGAACAATTCCTGGGAATAGGAGGAAGAATATGCGTATCATGGGCCTTGACTTTGGCTCTAAGACAGTAGGTGTTGCGGTGAGCGATGCTTTGCTGGTTACTGCCCAGGGAATAGAGACCATTCAGAGGAAGTCGCCAGGGAAGCTTCGACAGACCCTGGCTAGAATCAGAGATTTGACAGAAGAATATCAGGTGGAAAAAATTGTGCTGGGCTTTCCAAAGAATATGAATAATACAGAGGGAACCCGGTGTGAAGCGACATTAGAATTTAAAGAGATGTTGGAAACAAGATGCGGCATTCCCGTTATCCTTTGGGATGAGCGGCTGACAACGGTTGCGGCAGAGCAAAGCCTGCGGGAAAGCGGCGTGCGCAGAGAGAATCGGAAGGAATATGTGGATAAAATCGCGGCTGTATTAATTTTACAGGGCTATTTGGATTCATTAGCGTTTCAGGCAGAAAATAATCTGGAAGGATAGTATAGATGGATAAGATAGTGTTTCAGGCTCCCCAGAATGGAGAGTCTATCGAATTTTATGTGGTAGAGCAGACCAGAATTAATGGGACGAACTACCTTTTGGTGACAGAAGAGGAAGAGGGAGATTGTGATGCCTATATTTTGAAGGAGGTATCGCAGGAAGAAAATGATGATATTACGTATGAATTAGTGGAATCTGAGGAAGAATTGGAATATATGTCCAGAATTTTTGGGGAGATTCTTGAGGAAGTGGATCTCACCATGTAAATGTAGCAGGGGAACGGAGTCCCGTTGATTAATGAATTTTTCAGAAAGGTGTTGCAATGCTCCAGGATGATTTTGGAAGAATTTTAAGAGAACACGGATTGAAGAAAACAAAGCAGAGAGTTTTGGTATTAGAAGCGTTGTCATCCTGTGGAGATAAACATCTGACTGCGGAAGAAATATATGAAATAGTGAAGGCAGAGTTCCCGGAAATTGGGCTGGCTACTGTTTATCGAACCATACAATTGCTCTTGGAGTTGAACTTGGTGGAGAGTGTTCAGCTTGGAGATGGCTATGCGCGTTATGAAATTGGAAAGATTAATGAAAGAAAGGCGCACCGTCATCATCATTTAATATGTCTTGAATGTGGAAAAGTGATATCTTTTCGTGATGATTTATTAGATGAATTGGAGAAACGGATTAAGGAATCAGTCTCTTTTCAGGTTATTAACCATGAAGTGAAGCTCTACGGCTATTGTGAAACATGTTTGGAACAGAAGCGTCGGATAGAAGAAGAGGGAACCTGCACAGCATTTGGAGGTGCAAGTTGAAAAAAGAACATAACTCAAAATTGAAAATCATTCCTTTGGGCGGATTGGAGCAGATTGGAATGAACATTACTGCCTTTGAATACGAAGACAGTATTATTGTGGTAGATTGCGGATTGTCTTTTCCGGAAAATGATATGCTGGGTATTGACCTGGTAATTCCAGATGTTACGTATTTGAAGAATAACATGGATAAGGTAAAAGGATTTTTTATCACTCATGGACATGAAGACCACATTGGTGCGATTCCTTATATTTTGCGGGATATTAATGTACCAATTTATGCAACGAAATTAACCATAGGAATTATAGATAATAAACTAAAAGAGCATAATATGCTCTCAAAAGTGAGACGCAAAGTGGTAAAATATGGACAACATATTAATCTGGGCTGTTTTCGGGTGGAATTTATAAAAACCAACCACAGTATTCAGGATGCGGCTGCATTGGCAATTTATTCTCCAGCAGGTATTGTAGTGCATACCGGGGATTTTAAGGTGGATTATACGCCAGTATTTGGGGATGCCATTGATTTACAGCGTTTTGGAGAAATCGGGAAAAAGGGCGTGCTGGCTTTGATGTGTGACAGCACCAATGCAGAGCGGCCAGGCTTTACCAATTCAGAGCGTACCGTAGGGAAAACCTTTGATAATATTTTTGCAGATCATTCCGACACCAGAATCATTATTGCTACTTTTGCGTCCAATGTGGACCGGGTACAGCAGATTATTAATTCTGCCTACAAGTTCGGCCGCAAAGTAGTGGTGGAAGGCCGGAGTATGGTAAATATCATTACCACGGCTACTGAGCTTGGATATTTACAGATACCGGAAAATACCTTGATTGATATTGAACAGCTAAAAAATTATCCAGATGAACAGACAGTGCTGATTACCACTGGAAGTCAGGGAGAATCTATGGCGGCGTTATCCCGTATGGCAGCTAATTTGCATAAAAAAGTTACCATTAAGCCAGGAGATACCATAATTTTCAGCTCTAATCCAATACCGGGAAATGAAAAAGCAGTTTCCAATGTTATTAATGAGCTTTTCATGAAGGGAGCAGAAGTTATTTTCCAAGATGCCCATGTGTCGGGTCATGCCTGCCGAGAGGAAATTAAGCTGATTTATTCTTTGGTGAAGCCAAGATATGCGATTCCGGTTCACGGTGAATATAAGCATCTGCGTGCTCATGCCACGATTGCACAGGAATTGGGATTTGACAAGGATGATATTTTCATTCTTTCTTCTGGAAATGTCTTAGAGTTGGATGACAATGGTGCACAAGTTACTGGTCAGGTTCCAGTAGGCTCCATACTGGTAGATGGGCTTGGAGTAGGAGATGTAGGAAATATTGTCTTAAGGGATAGGCAGCATTTGGCAGAGGATGGAATTATTATTATAGTTATGACCTTGGAATCAGGAAGTGGCCAGGTTTTGGCTGGGCCAGATATTGTCAGCCGGGGATTTGTTTATGTCAGAGGGTCTGAAAGTCTGATGGATGAAGCTAAAAAGGTATTAGATGGAACCATGGATTATTGTATGAGTAAAAATATTACAGACTGGGGCAGAATAAAGACAGAAATTAAAGATGAATTGGGAGAATTTGTTTGGAAGAAAACAAAGAGAAGACCTATGATTATGCCTATTATTATGGAAGTTTGACATAGAAAATAAGAGGTTCGTATGGATACTATAAAACAGATAGAAGAAAGAGTAAACGAGCTGTTACACGTAATCAAAGAGAGCCCTGAATATAGGGAGTATCAAAGGGTGCGTGAATTGATTCACAGGGAGCCGGAAAAGGAAAAGGCAATTCATGAATTTCGTAGAAGAAATTTTGAATTGCACAGGCGCAGAGATGTGGATTTGTACACTGAGACAGACCGTTTGGAAAAGGAATTTGGGCCTTTGCGGGAAGAGCAATATGTGAATGAATATTTAGCAGCAGAACTAGCCGTGTGTCGTATGGTGCAGTGTATTAATTATCGATTAATGGAAGAGATTGAGTTTGATTTGGGTTTTGAGTGACACAGATTTTGCCGAAGGATAGGGGATTGTTATGAAAAGCAGCAAAGTCGTACTGAATGTTGTAAATAGCGTGTTAAGTATCCTGTTGCTTGTTCTGGTCTTAGTTCTGATTGCAAGAGCAGGAAATGCAGCATATGATCTTGGGTACCGAATATTTACGGAACCTGCCATAGAGAGGGCGCCTGGGAGAGATGTGTCAGTACGGGTTTATGATAAAATGTCTGAAATGGAGCTGGGAAGTCTTTTGGAAGAGAAAGGCCTTGTCAAAAACGGGATTCTTTTTGCCCTGCAGCTTCGCCTCTCTTCCCATGACAATAAAGTGAAATCTGGGAAGTATACGTTGAATACTTCCCAGACAGCGGAAGAACTGATACAGGTTTTAGCTGGGGAGGAAGCAGAGGAATGATAGTAGAAGAACGCCTGATTACTTATATTAATTCTTTGAATACTGGAAATGGCTCTTTCCTGGAAGAAATAGAGGCAGAGGCACAACGGTCATATGTGCCGGTTATTCGAAAAGAAACACAGCAATTTTTGAAATTCCTGTTGGTGATGAATTGTCCAAAATCTATTTTGGAAATTGGAACTGCAACGGGTTTTTCCGCGTTATTAATGGAGACAAGCAATCCAGTACCATGTCATATTACTACCATAGAAAATTATAAAAAAAGAATCCCCATTGCAAAAGCAAATTTTTTACGTGCAGGAAGAGAAAATGTGATAGAATTATTAGAAGGGGATGCCAGTCAGGTGATGAAGGGATTGGATGGTCCATATGATTTTATTTTTATGGATGCTGCTAAGGGACAGTATATTCATTTTCTCCCAGAGGCAATTCGTTTGCTGGGTCCAGGAGGAATACTGGTTTCTGATAATGTTTTGCAGGATGGCGATATCATAGAATCGCGTTTTGCAGTTACCAGGAGAAATCGCACCATCCACAAAAGAATGCGTGAGTATCTCTATGAATTGACGCATACGGAGTCATTGACAACCTCAATTCTTCCCATTGGAGATGGGGTGACTGTTAGTGTGAAAGAGAGGAATAAAGAATGAAAAAGCCGGAGTTGCTTGTACCGGCAAGCAGTCTTGAAGTTCTGAAAGTGGCTGTGATATATGGGGCAGACGCTGTTTATATTGGCGGAGAAGTATTTGGCCTGCGGGCAAAGGCAAAGAATTTTTCCTTGTCAGATATGGAAGAAGGAATTCAATTTGCTCATGAACGTCAGGTGAAGGTATATGTTACGGCGAATATTTTGGCGCACAATTATGATTTGAAAGGGGTCAGGGAATACTTTACAGAACTAAAAAGATTAAAGCCAGATGCATTAATTATTTCTGACCCAGGAATCTTTACAATAGCAAAGGAGATATGTCCAGAGATTGAAATACATATCTCTACTCAGGCAAATAATACCAATTATGAAACATACAGGTTTTGGCATAAGCTTGGAGCAAAACGAGTGGTTTCTGCAAGGGAGCTTTCTTTGCAGGAAATTTCACAAATTCGGGAAAATATACCAAAAGAGCTGGAGATTGAAACCTTTATTCATGGAGCGATGTGTATTTCTTATTCCGGCAGGTGTCTGCTCAGCAATTATTTTACTGGACGTGATGCGAACCAGGGGGCATGTACCCATCCCTGTCGTTGGAAATATGCAGTGGTGGAGGAATCCAGACCAGGAGAGTATTTGCCTGTATATGAAAATGAAAGAGGAACCTATATTTTCAATTCAAAAGATTTGTGTATGATTGCCTATATCCCGGAGCTGGTACAGGCAGGGATTGACAGCTTTAAGATAGAAGGAAGAATGAAAACTGCGCTGTATGTAGCAACAGTGGCAAGAACTTACCGAAAAGCCATTGATGATTATTTTGTTTCCCAAGAAGCTTGGCAGGAACACATGCCCTGGTACTTAGAACAGATTGTGGGATGTACTTATCGGCAGTTTACTACGGGATTTTTCTTTGGAAAACCTGACGAAACGTCTCAGATTTATGACAGTAATACCTATGTGAAGGATTACACATATTTGGGAATGGTCGGGGAGGAAAAAGATGGATTTTATAAAATAGAGCAGCGGAATAAATTTTCCGTTGGGGAGGCCATTGAGATCATGAAGCCGGATGGAAGAAACATAGAAGTAACAGTAAGAAAAATTCGGGATCAAGATGGTAATGAGATGGAGTCAGCACCCCATCCCAAACAAGTGTTATATGTTGATTTAGGGCAGCCTTTGGCTGAATTTGACATTTTGCGCAGACAGGAAAAGGAGGAGCAGGCAAATGAGTGAAGAAAGATATGTAGCATATGTAGGGACGTATACCCATGGAAACAGTGTGGGGATTCACATTTATGATATGAATGTGAAGGAAGGAAGCATGAAAGAACGTAAAGTGATTCCCATCAATAATCCTTCCCACCTAACGGTTTCCGCAAATGGGAAATTCCTGTATTCTATTGCAGATGAAGGGGTGGCTTCCTTTCGGATACTTCCAGATGGTGATCTGGAAGCCATAAATGAGAAATGGATCGGCGGTATGCGGGGATGTTATGTGGATGTAGACAGGGAAAATCGGTATTTGTTTGTAGGGGGTTACCATGATGGCCGGGTTACCATGATGCGGTTGCAGGAAGACGGAAGCATCGGAGAGATTGCAGATGGCATTTTCCATACAGGTATGGGAAGAAGCATTGCAGAACGGAATTACCGTCCTCATGTAAATTGTGTCAAGCTAACTCCCCAGCAGCGTTTTCTTTGCGCTGTGGACGGTGGATTGGATCAAGTGAAAATTTACCAAATTGACTATGAAAAAGGAAAATTAAAGATTGCAGATATTCTGCGTGACCATATGGATTCTTCTCCCAGGATGATTCGGTTTACCAGGGATGGCAGATATGCCTTTGTATTGTGTGAGGAAAGTAACGAGGTGGATGTATACAGTTATGCATGTACTCCTCAAGGGCCGGAATTTGAACGGATTCAGACAGTTCCTACCGTAGAGGAGGAAGAGAAGCGGAATTGTGGTGCATCTGGCATGGAGATTAGCAAGGATGGTAAGTATTTGTTCTGTTCCAATGCAGGGGCCAATTCTGTTATTATTTATTCCATTAATCAGGAAACAGGTGAATTGACGATGGTATGTGATTCCAAAATTAGTGGGGATTATCCCAAATCTATTGCGATTTTCCCCGATGGGCAACATTTCTTAAGTCTGAATCACGATACCAATGAGATTATGACATTTCATGTGGATTATGAGAAAAAGTACTTTTTGATGAAAGGAAGGCCAATTGCGATTGATCGGCCCAATTGTATTCGCATTCATAAATTGTCATAAGGCGCTTTTATCATCCTAATCATAGTAGGTAAGCATATTTGGAAGATAAGGCTGTTGCAAAATGAGTGTTTCCACAATATATAGTTTCTATCCTTGTGATAGAAAACCATATACTGTAGAAAACGGTCATTTTGCAGCAGCTCTTTTTATCCACTGCGGCGGGTATGAAATCTGTCCCAAAGCGACCTGCCCCAGGCAAAGAATCCTGCGAAGCAGGATTCCTTCTTGGCTCATTGTTCGTGGGAATAAAGCTGCTTTAGATAGTTTAATTGGCTTCCCATGTGTTCCATCATCAAGTCCAGCAAAGTCAGAGCAGCCATAGATTCCACCACCACCACAGCCCTTGGAACAATTACAGGGTCATGTCTGCCATGAATGGAGATTTCTATGTTTTCGCCATTTTTGTTTACCGTGTTTTGGATAGAAGCAATGGAGGGAGTTGGTTTGATGGCTGTACGAAAGATAATGGGCATTCCATTGCTGATCCCTCCAAGAATGCCTCCAGCATGGTTGGTGGAAAGCACAGGTATGTTGTTTTTCATTTCAAAATTATCGTTATTTTCGGAACCTAACAAGGCTGCAGCAGCAAAACCGTCTCCGATTTCAAATCCTTTTACTGCACCAATGGAGAAAATAGCTTTTGCAAGAGCGGCATCCAGCTTGTCAAATACAGGTTCTCCGATTCCAGCAGGTACACCAGTGATGATGCATTCGATTACTCCACCAGCAGAATCTTTGTGTTCCATACAGGTTTCCAGAAATTTCTGGGCTTCTGTACAGGCAGCTTCCTCCGGCATATACAATGGATTGGAGAGGATGGAAGAGGAAGCTTTCAAACTATTTTGGGCAAGAAGCTCTTCTGGCGATTTGGAAATGGAGATTGGGCCGATGGACCGGGTATAGGTCAAAAAGGAAATACCAAGGTGATCTAAAATTTTAGCGGCAATTGCTCCGCCTGCAACTCTGCCGATGGTTTCCCGACCAGAGGAACGTCCGCCGCCTCGGTAATCCCGAAAGCCGTACTTCATATCAAAGGTATAATCCGCATGTCCCGGACGATAGTAAGAGGCAATATCCCCATAATCCCTGGAGTTTTGATCTTGATTAAAGACAATGAGACTGATGGGAGTTCCAGTGGTTTTTCCTTCGAAAACACCAGAAAGAATCTCGACTGCATCTGCTTCTTTTCTCTGAGTGGAATATCTTGATTGACCGGGTTTGCGCCTGTTTAAAAATGCTTGTATATCTGTCTGCTCCAAGGGAAGGCCTGCCGGACATCCATCTACGATAACGCCGATTCCTTTTCCATGGGATTCTCCCCAGGTGGTGATTTTAAAATGAGTGCCAAATGTTGAACCTGCCATAACGACCTCCTAAATTTATATATATAAATGCAATCTGATTATAGCTGACCTTGCAAAAAAAAGAAAGTATTTTTGGGAAAAGATACGAAAAGAAAAATATTCTTGTAAAAGTTAAGAGCAGGTGTATAATAAAAATTGAATGTCTGATAGGCAGTCGCCTAGTGTAGAGCGCTTGAAAAAGAAAGGAAATGTTTATGTACAAATTATTGAAACAGGAAGGCCGGGCCAAACGAGGGGAATTCCATACCGTTCATGGGGTGGTACAAACACCCGTATTTATGAATGTAGGAACCGTGGCGGCAATCAAAGGAGCAGTATCCACCCAGGATTTACAAGAAATTAAGACCCAGGTGCAGTTATCTAACACGTATCATCTGCATGTGCGCCCAGGAGACGATGTGATCAAAGAATTGGGAGGGCTTCATAAATTTATGGTCTGGGATAAGCCGATTCTTACTGATTCTGGCGGATTTCAGGTATTTTCCTTGGCAGGGCTGCGGAAAATTAAAGAAGAGGGGGTATATTTTCACTCGCATATAGATGGCAGAAAAATTTTTATGGGCCCTGAGGAAAGCATGCAGATTCAATCTAATTTGGCATCTACCATTGCAATGGCTTTTGATGAATGCCCTTCCAGTGTGGCAGAACGGTCTTATGTGGAGCATTCCGTGGCTAGAACCACTCGCTGGTTGAAACGATGCAAAAAGGAAATGACCAGACTGAATGGATTGGAATCCACCATCAATCCCGGGCAAATGCTGTTTGGCATTAATCAGGGAGCTATTTTTGATGACATTCGCGTGGATCATGCAAAAGAGATTGCAGAATTAGATTTGGATGGTTATGCCATCGGCGGTCTTGCAGTGGGGGAAAGCCATGAGGAGATGTACCATATTCTGGATGTGACAGTACCTCATCTGCCTTTGGAAAAGCCAACGTATTTGATGGGAGTGGGAACGCCAGCAAATATCTTGGAAGGGGTAGCCCGAGGCGTGGACTTTTTTGATTGCGTGTATCCCAGCCGGAATGGACGCCATGGCCACTTATATACCAATCATGGAAAGATGAATCTGTTTAACCAGAAGTATGAGAAAGATTCAAGGCCCATCGAAGAAGGATGTCAGTGTCCGGCATGCAGACATTACAGTCGGGCATATATCCGACACCTTTTGAAAGCAAAGGAAATGTTGGGGATGCGGTTATGCGTGCTTCATAACCTGTATTTTTATAATACTATGATGGAGGAAATACGGGAAGCATTGGATTTGGGCCGATTCCATGCTTATAAAGAAGAAAAATTATATGGTATGGGGCAGTCCTGAGTTTCAGCGGCATACCAAAATCGAAGGGGCTTGCTGACGCTGTTAGGAAAACCAGAAGGGCTGTCCGTGAAGAAAAACAGCCCCGCTCCATGATAATTTTCCACGCGGCGGAAAACCTCTAACAGTGAAATTGGAGGGAATACACTTCTTCCATCCCTAGAAGCAGGAAATACACGAAATTCACCGAATGTTTCCTTTCTTGGAAGTAAAAGCAGGAAAATTTGTAAAAAACAATAGAAGCTCCCATCAATATTTTTATTCTTACATCGAAGAATCCTTTGAATAAAGCAATGTAGAAAGCCAAAAGGGCTGAACTGTTACTAAAATTTTTACAAATCTGCGAAAATAGCTTGCCCTTATCTTACATTTTGTGTACAATGAAATAAGCGCGCAAAATTGTGTCGTGAAAAAGGAAAATACCTGTCCCCAGGGACTGGAAAGAGGAAGCGTCCTTTGACATACGGATATGTTTCAAAGGATGTGGACAGTAAGGAGGAAGAGGAAATGTCTATTTTAGCACAAACAGAGGCAGCGGCTGGATTTTCTATTATCTGGATTTTAGTCATGCTGGTAGCTCTTTATTTCATGATGATACGTCCGCAGCAGAAGGAAACAAAGAGGAAAAATGCAATGTTAGCGGAACTTAAGGTAGGGGATACCGTTTTAACTACCAGTGGTTTTTATGGAATGGTAATTGATATTACGGAGGATACTGTCATTATGGAATTTGGAAATAACAGGAACTGCCGTATTCCTATGCAGAAGGCTGCAATTGCAGTGGTAGAGAAGCCGGAAGATGCAGTGGAAAAAGAGAGTAAATAAATACAGGACATTCTCAGGCAGGAGCCAGGGAGTGTCTTTTTATTATTCTATAGGAAGCCCTTGTCACGCTAACGCGTGAAAGTGTCTTCCTATAGAATAATAAAATAATATGCGCACTCGTGCGAATAGAAGATGTCACTGCATGACCGCACTCGGCGCAGTAAACCGTCCAAGTCCCTCATGAATGAGGGATTTAGGGAGTCCCAGCGGACTTGTCCGCTTTATTATCTAAGAAAAGCCCTTGTCACGCTAACGCGTGAAAGTGTCTTACAATGCGAGGCATATCTAAACATAATGGAAGAAAAACATGTCTATAACTATAGGTTATAAAAGCCATGAAAAAGAAAAATGTCTTTTGTAGTTGAAATCCGTAGACAAATATAATATAGTAATACTTATAAATTTTTGTCAGGGAAGGATGAATATACATGAGTTATCGAATTGGAGTTATTTCCGGAGATGGAATCGGGCCGGAAATTGTGAAAGAAGCAAAAAAAGTATTAGATAAAGTAGGAGAGGTTTATGGACATACCTTTTCTTATGATGAGATATTGATGGGGGGCGTATCCATTGACGCTACAGGAGTTCCTTTGACAGACGAGGCCATTGCACAGGCGAAAGCAGCAGATGCAGTTTTGATGGGTTCCATCGGAGGGAACACAAGTACCTCCCCATGGTATCAGCTTCCACCAGATTTAAGACCAGAAGCAGGATTGTTGAAGCTGCGCAAATCTTTGAATTTATTTGCAAATCTAAGACCTGCCTATTTGTATGAGGAGTTAAAAGAGGCATGTCCCTTGCGGGAGGATATTATCGGTGATGGTTTTGACATGATGATTATGCGGGAGCTTACCGGCGGACTGTATTTTGGAGCAAGAGTAACAGAAGAACGTGATGGAGTAATGACCGCAGAGGATACTTTGACATATAATGAAAATGAGATACGCAGGATTGCAAAGCGTGGATTTGATATTGCCATGAAGCGCAGAAAGAAAGTAACCAGCGTAGATAAGGCAAATGTATTGGATTCCTCCAGACTTTGGAGAAAGATTGTGGAGGAAGTTGCAAAGGATTACCCAGAGGTGGCTTTGGAGCATATGCTTGTGGATAATTGCGCAATGCAGTTAGTGAAAGACCCCAGACAATTTGATGTGATTTTGACAGAGAACATGTTTGGTGATATATTATCAGACGAGGCAAGCATGGTAACTGGTTCTATAGGTATGCTGTCGTCCGCAAGCTTGAATGACACCAAGTTTGGCTTATATGAACCAAGCGGCGGTTCTGCACCAGATATTGCTGGGAAGGGAATTGCAAATCCCATTGCAACCATTTTAAGTGCGGCAATGCTTTTACGCTATTCTTTTGACTTGGATAAAGAAGCAAATGCAGTGGAGCTTGCAGTGAAGCAGACCTTACAGGAAGGTTACCGCACCATTGATATTATGCCTCAAGAAGAGGAGAAGAAGAATTCTGTCATTCAGGTAGGAACCGTGGAAATGGGAAATCTGATTGCAGCAAAAATCGAAAAATAACAGGAGGAAGAAATATGCAGCTGACAGGAGCGCAAATTGTCATTGAATGTTTGAAAGAACAAGGTGTGAATACTGTCTTTGGTTATCCGGGAGGAGCCATTTTAAATGTATATGATGAACTATATAAACATAGCAGTGAGATCAAGCACGTGTTGACTTCTCACGAACAGGGAGCCAGCCATGCAGCGGATGGCTATGCTCGTTCTACCGGAAGGGTAGGGGTTTGCCTTGCAACATCAGGGCCTGGAGCCACCAATCTGGTAACAGGAATTGCTACCGCTTATATGGATTCTGTTCCCATGGTAGCGATTACCTGTAATGTGGGAGTGTCTCTGCTTGGAAAAGACAGCTTCCAGGAGATTGATATTGCGGGAATTACAACCCCCATTACCAAACATAATTTTATTGTAAAGGATATAGAGAAATTGGCAGGAACCATTCGGCGGGCCTTTCGGATTGCAAAAAAAGGCAGGCCGGGGCCAGTACTTGTGGATATTCCCAAAGATGTCACATCTAATCAGACAGAGTTTTATCCCATGCCCTCTGAGCCGGAAAAATGCTGTTGTGAGACAATCACAGAAGAAGCGTTGGAGCAGGCAGTACAAATGATAAAAAGGTCCAAGAAGCCATATGTGTTTGTGGGAGGCGGGGCCGTGATCTCAGAGGCCAGCCAGGAGCTTTTGGAATTTGTAGAAAAGGTGCACACACCAGTCACAGATTCTTTGATGGGAAAGGGAGCCTTTGATGGAAATCATCGCCTTTACACTGGAATGCTTGGCATGCATGGGACAAAAACTTCCAATTACGGAGTCAGTGAATGTGACCTTCTAATTGCAGTGGGGGTAAGGTTCAGTGACCGGGTAACCGGAAATGCAAAAAAATTTGCTTCCAATGCCAAGATACTTCAGTTTGATATTGACCCAGCAGAGATTAACAAAAATATCGTGACAGATGCGCATATCATTGGAGATATCAAGGAGATTCTCAAAGAGCTGAACGAAAGAATTGAGCCACAGGACCATGCACAATGGATTCAGAAAATAATGGAATATAAAGAAAAGTATCCATTGAAATATCAGGATACGGGATTAAGCGGTCCTTATCTGATTGAAGAAATTTACAGACAGACAAAGGGCGACGCAATTATGGTAACGGAAGTGGGTCAGCATCAGATGTGGGCAGCTCAGTTCTATCAATACAAAAAACCGCGTACACTGATTACATCAGGTGGTTTGGGAACCATGGGATATGGTTTGGGTGCGGCGATAGGCGTACAGATGGCTAATCCGAAAAAGCAGGTGGTCAACATTGCTGGAGACGGATGCTTTCGTATGAATATGAACGAGATTGCTACCGCAGTGCGTCAAAAACTGCCGCTGATTCAAGTGGTAGTCAACAATCATGTATTAGGTATGGTACGTCAATGGCAGACATTGTTTTATGAACAGCATTACTCTGCAACGATATTGAATGACCGTGTAGATTTTGTAAAACTGGCAGAGGCTATGGGAGCAACTGGGTATCGTGCAACCACCAGGGAGGAATTTAACGAGGCTTTTGCCAATGCTTTGAAAAGCGAGATGCCAGTAGTGATTGACTGTATGATTGACAGTGATGATAAGGTATGGCCTATGGTAGCGCCTGGCGCAGCGATCCATGAGGCTTTTGATGAAGATGACAAGAAGAATTAGAGGAGGAAAAAATGAGCAGAGTTTATAATTTTTCCGCAGGGCCAGCCGTTCTGCCGGAGGAGGTATTAAAGGAAGCAGCAGAGGAAATGTTGGATTATAAAGGCAGTGGAATGTCTGTTATGGAAATGAGCCACCGCTCCAAAGTATATGAAGGGATTATAAAGGCAGCGGAAGCAGATTTGCGGGAATTGATGAATATACCAGATAATTATAAAGTGTTGTTTTTACAGGGCGGCGCTTCACAGCAGTTTGCCATGATTCCAATGAATTTGATGAAGAAGAAAAAAGCTGCTTATATTGTAACTGGTCAGTGGGCAAAGAAAGCATTTCAGGAAGCTCAGAATTATGGCGAGGCAGTGAAAGTGGCTTCTTCAGAGGATGAGACATTTTCTTATATTCCAGATTGCTCTGATTTAGATATTCCAGAAGATGCAGATTATGTATATATTTGTGAGAACAATACGATTTATGGAACAAAATATAAGACATTGCCCAATACCAAAGGACATACCCTGGTAGCAGACGTGTCCTCCTGCTTTTTATCCGAACCAGTAGATGTATCCAAATATGGAATTATTTATGGAGGTGTGCAGAAGAATATCGGCCCTGCCGGGGTGGTTATTGTGATTATTCGGGAGGATTTGATTACAGAGGATACTCTGCCGGGAACCCCTACTATGCTAAAATATAAGACCCATGCAGATGCAGATTCTCTTTATAATACACCGCCAGCTTATGGCATTTATATTTGTGGAAAAGTATTCCAGTGGTTGAAAAAGCAGGGCGGTCTTGCAGCAATGAAGCAGCACAATGAAGAAAAGGCAAAGATTCTTTATGATTTCCTGGATGAAAGTAAAATGTTCCGGGGCACAGTGAGAAAGGAAGACCGTTCTTTGATGAACGTACCCTTTGTAACGGGGGATAAAGAGTTAGATGCTAAGTTTGTGAAAGAGGCAGAAGCAGCAGGCTTTGTCAATCTAAAAGGCCATAGAACCGTAGGAGGTATGCGTGCAAGTATTTACAACGCAATGCCAAAAGAAGGAGTGGAAAAATTAGTCGCATTTATGAAAAAATTTGAAGAGGAGAATTAAAATGTTTCAGTATCATTGTTTAAATCCCATTGCCAATGTGGGGCTTGAATTGTTTAGTCAGGAGTATCAAAAGACAGATGACATAAAGGAGGCCCAGGCTGTGCTGGTACGAAGCGCAGCCATGCATGAGATGGAGCTGCCAGACAATCTTTATGCAATTGCAAGGGCTGGGGCAGGGGTAAATAATATTCCCTTAGAGAAATGCGCCCAGCAGGGAATTGTTGTATTTAACACCCCGGGAGCGAATGCAAATGGTGTGAAAGAGCTTGTATTTGCAGGAATGCTTTTGGCTTCCCGAGATATCACTGGGGGAATAAATTGGGTATTGGAAAATACAGAAAATGAAAATATCAGCAAGGATGCAGAGAAAGCAAAAAATGCATTTGCTGGGTGTGAGATTGCAAGAAAAAAACTGGGTGTGATAGGATTGGGCGCTATCGGTGTGCGGGTGGCAAACGCAGCTACCCATTTGGGAATGGAGGTTTATGGATATGATCCCTTTATTTCTGTCAATGCAGCCTGGAGCTTGTCACGGAGTGTAAAACATATCAATAATCTGGAAGAGATTTACCGTGAATGTGATTATATTACAATTCATGTTCCCCTTGTGGAAGATACCAAAAAGATGCTGAACAAAGAGGCGTTCGCACAGATGAAGGATGGGGTTGTGATTCTGAATTTTGCTAGAGCGCTTTTGGCAGATGATGAAGATATCCTTGCTGCCATTGAAGAAGGAAAGATTAAGAAATATGTTACGGATTTCCCCACCAGCGTCCTTGCAGGGAAAGAAAACTGTATTGTAATTCCTCATCTTGGAGCTTCAACAGAAGAGTCTGAGGATAACTGTGCAATGATGGCAGTGGAAGAAGTAAGGGATTACCTGGAAAATGGAAATATCCGTAATTCCGTAAATTTCCCTAGATGTGATATGGGTGTCTGCTCCGGCGCAGGGCGCGTGGCGATTTTGCACAAAAATGTAAAGGGGATCATTGGAAAATATACGGCTGTCATGGGAGAAAATAATATAAATATCTCCGATATGACCAATAAGAGCCGGGGCGATTTTGCATATTCCCTTTTGGACATCGATTCTCCAGTGACGGAGGCAGCGATCGAACAGTTAAAGAAAATTGACAGTGTATTGAAGGTTAGAGTGATAAAATAGGTGAAACGGCCAATTTTGCACCAATACAAAGGCGGCTGTTTCCAAAAGAGGAGGCTGTCGGGAAATGGCAATTTTCCGACAGCCTCCTGTGTTATGGTTAGAATTCATATTTTGAATTGTAGTGAAGAAGTATGGTACTTAGAAAATGAAATTCGTCCATCACATGGTGGTATGTACGTGATACAGCGGTACAAGACTTTTGTGCCTGCTCTATGATGTCATGAAAATGTTCCTCGAGAGAGGATAGTATTGTGGTATTCATGTGGCAGGTCTGGTATTTTTCTTCTAAGTAGTCCATCAGTTTTGAATGACTAGAAAGGGCTTGGTCATTGGTCAGTATGTTGCTGATGAGGTAGGAAAGAGCCACAATCTCTCCTGCCAAAGAGGGAGAAAAGGAAAGATTGTTTTGTTCTGTCCAGCATTTTAGAATCAGGAAAGATTCTTCTATCACTTTGATAATTTGTATATCCACAGAACCAGATAGGATTTGTTTGGTAATATCCAACGTAGAATTCTGATATAATTCTTTTAAATAGTGGTCGTAATCCTTCGAGTCCGCAAGGTCAGAGGATATACAAACTTTGCCAATGTTATGCAGCAGGGTAGCTAATTGTATGGTTTTGCAGGCACTGGAAGATAGATCCAAGGTATCAGAAAAAATTTTGCTTAAGCAAACTGCATCACTCGTATGAAGGGCAGTGTATTCACTTCGAAAATCCACAGAAAAAATAAAAGTCATAAGATATTGATGTATTTCTTCTTCGGAAAGAACAATTTGTTCTTTGGTATAACGGATGAGCTCTTCTTGGTAAGAATTATTTTGTATTTGATCAAGGATGTGGTATTTCTCATTGGCTTCTCGAAACCAACGGATATTTGCAGCAGAAAATGTTGCTTCCCCATACTTGTCCAGAAAAGAGCTTAGGCCCTCTGTGCCATTTACCACACAGAAAATGTCAATGCGGTCTGCCAAATAGATCAGTCTTGCCATGTCTCTGTGGTAGTTACTGATTGGGGCAGAATAGTATTGTGCATTGCAATGATGATGATACAGGATTACATCTGCATATGTAGTGAGCGGAGAAAAATTTCGGAATAAAAGGTAACCAAAGATGGAATGTTTCATTGCATCATTCATATCGAAACTTAACATGGAGTCAATTTCTTCTTTTTTGTAGGCACCGATATCATGGAGTAATCCCAGCATAAAAATGTCTTGCTTTTCCTGCTTCGTGTAATAACTTGTGTCTGCCAACATTTTCATCAGAATATATGCGACACGTTCTCCGTGATTGATGAGACGAGGATCTTGATGCCGGAAAGAATGGCAAATAACATCCACAATGTTTATAAGTTGAGAATCGCTCATACGCACACCTCCATTTCATAATTTTATATCCTTTGAGATATCCGATCCTAACTGTCTGGTCATGAATCGGGTGTCATTTGTAAAATATTGTTTGCCTTTATACGGTAAATATTATACTATAATTATAGTGAATTCTAAGTCTGGTGTCAACAAAACAATAGGAGGGAAGATGTATTTGAATCATATAGAAAATAGTGTGATACAGGGAATTTTATTGACGGAAAATATGGCAGATAATTTGCCCCAATTGCAGGAATTGGAACAGATGGCCAAGCCTAGTGTGTGGAAAGGGTATCTGGAGGATATGGTTCCTTTTTTCGCTAATTTTGCAGTAAGGGTATGCATTGCTGTTTTGATTTATTTTGTGGGCAAGAAAATTGTAACATGGCTTCGGAAACTATTATGCAGAACCTTGGATCGTTCTGGGGCCGATGAAGGTGTGAAACAGTTTTTAGATTCTGGTGCAAAAATTATTCTTTACTTTATTCTGGCAATTGCAGTGATTCACCAGCTTGGAGTGGAAACTACCTCTGTGGTAGCGTTGCTTGGTTCTGCTGGTCTTACGTTGGGACTTGCCCTTCAGGGCAGCTTGTCCAACTTTGCAGGAGGAGTCCTGATTTTATTGTTTAAACCTTTTAAAGTAGGGGATTATATTATCGAAGATACCCATGGCAACGAAGGGAAAGTATCGGAAATCATGATCTTTTATACAAAGCTGCTTACGGCAGACAACCGGATGGTTGTGATTCCCAATGGAGTACTGGCAAATTCCAGTTTAACGAATGTTACACAACAGGACAAACGAAGGTTAGACGTGTTTGTGGGAATTTCTTATGAAGCAGATATTCGGAAAGCAAAGGAGCTTTTAACGGAATTACTGTCCAAAGAGGAAGCGGTTTTGAAGGAAGAAGAGATGGCAGTATTTGTGGATGCATTGGATGAGAGCAGCGTTAGGCTTGGATGCCGGCTTTGGGTGGCAATGGAAGATTACTGGAACGTAAAGTGGCGGCTCAATGAACAGATAAAGGAAATCTTTGATGCCAATCAAATTGAGATACCCTATCATCAATTGACAGTGAATATGAAATCATAGTCTAATTTTAAGAAAGGAATGAAAAACATGAATCTGGAAAACTGTAAAGCATATGAATTATTAGAAAAAAAGGAATTGGATGATATCAAATCTACTGGTTTTTTACTGAAGCATAAAAAGAGTGGTGCAAGGATTGCCCTGATTTCAAATGAGGATGAAAATAAGGTGTTTTATGTGGGCTTTCGCACCCCATCGTTAGACAGCGCAGGAGCAGCTCATATTCTGGAGCATTCTGTATTATGCGGTTCTGAAAAATATCCAGTCAAAGATCCCTTCATAGAGCTAGAGAAAAGTTCCCTGAATACATTTTTAAATGCAATGACATATCCAGATAAAACAATTTATCCGGTGGCAAGCTGCAATGACAAGGATTTTCAGAATTTGATGGGAGTTTATTTGGATGCGGTATTCCATCCTGATATTTACAATCATAAGGAAATCTTTTGTCAGGAGGGATGGCATTATGAGATGGCAGATCTGGATGCTCCCCTTACCATCAATGGTGTGGTTTACAATGAGATGAAGGGAGCTTTTTCTTCTCCAGATGGCGTGCTGGAACGGGAAATTTTAAGCAGTCTTTATCCTGATACTTCCTATGCTTTTGAATCTGGCGGGAATCCAGAAAATATTCCAGAGCTGTCCTACGAACAGTTTTTAGCATTTCACCAGAAATATTACCATCCCTGCAATTCCTATCTGTATCTTTATGGAAACATGGATATGGAAGAAAAGTTAGCATGGATCGACCAAGAATATCTCAGCAAATATGATAAGATTTCCGTAGATTCTAAAGTGAAGTTCCAGGAGCCTTTTTCTGCATGCAGGGAAGTGAAGATTCCCTATCATATTGCAAGTGGGGAGCCCTTGGAGGACAATACCTATTTGACCTACAACGTAAGCGTTGGAACCATTTTGGACAAGACCTTGTATGTAGCATTTGATATTTTGGATTATGCGTTGCTGAGCGCCCCTGGAGCCCCCTTAAAGCAGGCTCTTTTAGATGCCAAAATCGGCAAGGATATTCTTGCGTCCTTTGACTGCAACAGTTTGCAGCCCATGTTTTCTATTATGGCAAAAAACAGTAATGTGGACAGAAAGGAAGAATTCTTAGAAATCATTCAAAATGTTTTGAAGGAACAGGTGGAAAAGGGCATTAATAAAAAATCTCTTCGGGCAGGAATCAATAGCTTTGAATTTCGATATCGGGAGGCCGATTATGGGCAGTTTCCCAAGGGACTGCTTTTGGGGATTAAGTGTCTGGACAGTTGGCTTTATGATGAAAATCAACCGTTTTTGCATTTGGAAGAGCTGGATGTGATTGAATTCTTGAAAGAGCAGGTGGAAACGGGATATTTTGAAGAATTGGTAGAGAAATACTTGCGAAATAATCCTCATGCCTCGGTGGTGATTGGGGAACCTCAATATGGTCTCAATACCAAGCGGGAGGAGGAGCTGACAAAGAAACTGGAGGCATACAAAGCTTCCTTAAGTAAAGAGGAACAGCAGAAAATTGTGGATTTTACCCATCATTTAAAAAAATATCAGGAGGAGCCTTCTCTGCCAGAGCATTTGGAAAAAATACCTACGCTTTCCAGAAGTGATATTAAAAAGACGGGAGAAAAATTGTATATTCGTGAGGAAAAGGCAGGGGATACCCTGATGCTTTGCCATGATGTTGATACCAACGGAATTGCTTACTTTAGCTTAATGTTTGATTTAAAAGAACTTTCGGTAGAGGATATCCCTTATGTTGGAATTTTAAAAGCTGTCCTTGGCTATGTGGATACCAGAGCTTATAGCTTCCAGGAGCTTGCCAATGAGATAAATCTGCATACCGGGGGAATTTTCAGCAATATTGGGATTTATCCCAGAGTGGAGAATGAAAATATCCTTTTGAAATATGAAGTGAAGATCAAGACTTTGTATCACGAGATTCCAAAGACCATGGAGGTTGTCAGGGAAATTATTTCTGGAAGCAATTTCCGTAAGCAGGAGCGTCTCTATGAGATTCTTGCAGAGCTGAAATCCAGAATCCAGATGACTTTGAGTACAAGCGGACATTCGGTTTCTTCTATGCGAGCTATGTCTTATTTCTCACAAAGCGCCAAATATACAGATATGGTACAGGGGATTGAATTCTATCAACTTGTAAAGGAATTAGAGGAACAGTTTGAGGAGAAAAAGGAATTTTTAAGCAGCAAGCTGGAGGAACTGGCAGAAAAGATTTTCCGAAAAGACAATCTGATGTTAAGCGTTGGCGCAGAACCAGAAGGAATGAAACAAATTCAGCAGGAAATCCCGGCCATAAAGGAAATTCTTTCAGACGTCATTCCAGAGAAGGGAAAAACGCCACTGTTCCTGGAGAAGAAAAATGAAGGCTTTTTGGATGCTTCCCAGGTACAATATGTATCCCGTGCCGGCAATTTTAAGAAAGCAGGATATGAATATACTGGAACCTTGCGGATTCTAAAAGTTTTGCTTAGCTATGAATATTTGTGGATTAATATTCGGGTAAAGGGCGGGGCTTATGGATGTATGAGCGGATTTACCAGGAGAGGCGATGGCTATTTTGTTTCTTACCGTGATCCCAATCTGACAAAGACAAATAAAGTTTATGAGGGGATTCCAACATATTTGGAGAATTTCCAGATAGATGAGAAGGAGATGACAAAATACATTATTGGAACCTTCAGCGGTGTGGACGCACCTTTGACTCCGGCAGGTAAAACAGGACGCAGCGCCACTGCCTGGCTGACAGGAATTACAGAAGAAATGCTTCAAAAAGAGCGGGAAGAAATTTTAAATGCCACACCCCAGGATATCCGAAATCTTTCCGGTATTGTGAAAGCAGTTTTAGCAGATGATGTTCTTTGCGTTATTGGAAATGAAGAAAAATTAAAAGAAGAAAAAGAGTTGTTTATGGAATTAAAAAATCTTTTATAAATTATAAAAGTATTAGAAGGAGAGGATATGAACCAAAATATTAAATCAGGATTTGTAACTTTGATCGGACGGCCGAATGTGGGAAAATCCACATTGATGAACCGGCTGATTGGGCAGAAAATTGCGATTACTTCCAAGAAGCCTCAGACCACCCGCAACCGTATTCAGACGGTTTATACAGATGAGACCAAGGGACAGATTATTTTTGTAGATACACCAGGAATCCATAAGGCGAAAAATAAGCTGGGGGAATATATGGTAAATGTGGCGGAGCAGACATTACATGATGTGGATGTGATTTTGTGGCTGGTGGAGCCCACCGCTTTTATCGGAGCTGGAGAACGGCACATTATAGAAAAATTAAAAAAAATAAATACACCGGTGATTTTGATTATCAACAAGACAGATACTGTAAAAAAGGACGAAATCCTTCTGTATATCGACACTTACCGGAAAGAATATGATTTTGCAGAGATTGTTCCCCTTTCTGCACTTCGAGGGGAAAATACGGAAATTTTACCAGATTTGATTTTTCAATATCTGCCATATGGTCCCATGTTCTACGATGAGGATACCATAACAGATCAACCAGAACGGCAGATTGTGGCGGAGATTATTCGAGAAAAATCCCTTCATGCATTGGAGGAGGAAATCCCCCATGGGATTGCAGTTACCATTGAGCGGATGAAGGAGCGCAAGTCTGGGAGTATTGTGGATATTGAAGCAACCATTATCTGTGAACGGGATTCTCACAAAGGCATCATTATTGGAAAGGGCGGCGCCATGCTGAAAAAAATCGGCAGCAATGCCCGCTTTGAAATTGAGAAAATGTTGGAGCATCAAGTGAATCTAAAGCTTTGGGTAAAGGTAAAAAAAGATTGGCGGGACAGCGATTTTCTCATAAAAAATTTTGGATATCGGGAAGAAGAGCGCTAACGAGTCCTTGCAATCTCCATTTCTGCCAGAATTTATATAGTATATCTGTTGGTGGATCGGATACCCTAAATATAAAGTGTTACATTCAGCCTTTGGCTAACTACAGAAGAACAAGGGGGAACATCCATATGGTAGAACAGAAATGGACGAAATTTGCAAGTACAGGAAGTGTTCAAGATTATTTAAGCTACAAATGCCATCAGACCACAGAAGGAGTTTGTGGGGATGCAACTCTTTCTTTGATGGCAGACAGAGAATACCGAAGCGGGAGCGTGAGAACAAATGGGGCAGAACATAACGCTGATGGGCATGGTTTTATCAGCAGTCCCAGTGGGAGAATATGACAAAAGAATAACGCTTCTGACCAGGGAAAGAGGGAAAATTTCGGCCTTTGCACGAGGGGCAAGACGTCCAGGCAACCAATTAATGGCGGCTGGCAGCCCTTTTTCCTTTGGAAAATTCGAGGTTTACGAAGGGCGGAGTTCTTTTACCATTGTGAAGGCAGAAATCAGCAATTATTTTCGTGAGCTGGCAGGGAATTTGGATGATGCCTGCTATGGATTTTATTTTTTGGAAATTGCAGATTATTATGCAAGGGAAAATACCGATGAAGTACATATGTTGAAGCTGTTGTACCAGTCTTTACGGGCATTAGAAAAAGAAAGCTTAGAGAATCGTCTGGTGCGCCGGATTTTTGAATTGAAGGCATTGGTGATTAATGGAGAGTATCCCAATGTATTTTCCTGTCTGGGATGTGGGAAGGAAGACTCACTACATTGGTTCCATGGGAAAGCAGGAGGAGTTCTTTGTAAAAATTGCGGCCCACAGGTGAATGCCAGGCAACTAGATCCTTCTGCCTTATATGCCATGCAGTTTATCATTACATCTTCGATTGAGAAGCTCTATACCTTTACCCTTTCCCAACAGGCCCTTGAAAATTTAGAAAAAATTTTAGACGAATATATGGAGATTTATGTGGATAGAAAATTTCATGCCCTTCAAATCTTGGAAGAGAATGCACACTTTTTCCCATGAAAGGAAATCAGTGGTTGCAATCACAGACAGAAAAGAGTATAATATTTGCGATTCACGTATAAGACTTTGAGGAGGTTTAGCATGAAAAAAATATTTTCCATTGTCCTGGCATGTTTGATGTTTGCTGGGTTGTCGACAGGTTGTGGGAAATCTTTGGATGCAGATCGTGATACCGTATACGTACAGAAAAAAGGCACAGTAGTCAGTGCGGCTATCGCAGATTTCGACAAAGATTATTATGATGAGGAAGAACTAAAGACGTATATTGATGAGAGAGTAGAGGATTATCAGGGAGAATACGGAAAAGACAGTGTAAGCATTGATGAGTTTTCTGTAGAAGAAGGCGTTGCAAAGCTGATGATTAAGTACAAGAGCTGTGAGGAATACCAGAATTTTAATGAGGTGACTTTATTTTCAGGAACGGTTCCTCAGGCATTGGCTGAAGGGTATGATTTTGATACAGAATTTACAGAAATCAAAGATGGAAAAGCTGCTGGAACAATCGGTAAGGATGAAATTACAGATACTGATGCAAAGGTTATTATTTTGAGTGAAAAGGTGGATGTGAAGGTGGACGGAACCATTCAATATGTCTCTTCTCAATACACCACAATGAAAGCAAAAGATACCGTATCAATCCAGCTTCCAGAAGAGGTGGCAGATGGAGAAGAATTATCATTGGTATATGTGATCTACCAGTGAAAGATCAAATAGAAAAGAAAGAGGTAACAATATGGAAAAAACCATGGAAAAAATCGTGGCGCTTGCCAAAGCAAGAGGCTTTGTATATCCTGGATCTGAGATTTACGGCGGTCTTGCGAATACCTGGGATTATGGAAATCTTGGCGTGGAACTGAAAAATAATGTGAAACAGGCATGGTGGAAAAAATTTGTAACAGAAAACCCTTATAACGTAGGTGTGGACTGTGCCATTTTAATGAATCCCCAGACGTGGGTGGCTTCCGGACATTTGGGCGGCTTTTCGGATCCGCTGATGGACTGTAGGGAATGTCATGAACGTTTCCGGGCAGATAAGTTAATTGAGGATTTTGCAGAAGAGAAGGGAATCGAGCTGGAGGGCACAGTAGATGGCTGGAGCCAGGAGCAGATGGTGAATTTTATAGAAGAACATAAGATTCCATGTCCTACCTGTGGGAAACATAATTTTACAGATATCCGCCAGTTCAACTTAATGTTTAAGACCTTCCAGGGAGTAACGGAGGATGCCAAGAACACTGTTTATTTAAGGCCGGAAACAGCCCAGGGTATCTTTGTAAACTTTAAAAATGTACAAAGGACTTCAAGGAAAAAGGTTCCTTTCGGTATTTGCCAGATTGGAAAATCTTTCCGAAATGAGATTACGCCAGGAAACTTTACATTCCGTACCAGAGAGTTTGAACAGATGGAATTGGAATTCTTCTGCGTACCAGGAACAGACCTGGAGTGGTTCCAGTATTGGAGAGGTTTCTGTCGCGACTGGCTGCTGAATCTGGGAATGAAGGAGGAGGAGCTTCGTTTAAGGGATCACGACCCAGAAGAGTTATCCTTCTACAGTAAAGCAACCACAGATTTTGAATTCCTGTTTCCTTTCGGATGGGGAGAGCTTTGGGGAATTGCAGACCGAACAGATTATGATTTGACACGTCATCAGGAGACTTCCGGTCAGGATATGAGTTACTTTGACGATGAGAAAAAGGAAAAATATATTCCATATGTGATTGAGCCTTCTCTTGGGGCAGACCGGGTGGTCCTTGCGTTCCTGTGTTCTGCTTATGATGAGGAGAATATTGGCACAGAAGAAAAAACGGATATGAGAACGGTACTTCATTTCCATCCAGCGTTGGCGCCAGTAAAAATCGGTGTGCTTCCTCTTTCTAAGAAATTAAATGAAGGTGCAGAGAAAGTCTTCACACAGTTGTCGAAAAAATATAATTGTGAATTTGATGACAGAGGAAATATCGGTAAGCGATACAGAAGACAGGATGAAATCGGAACGCCTTTCTGCGTTACATACGATTTTGAATCGGAAAATGATGGTGCAGTAACCGTTCGGTTCCGTGACAGTATGGAGCAGGAAAGAGTGAAGATTGAGGAATTAGATGCATATTTTGCAGATAAGTTTGAATTTTAGATATGGAAGAGCTTAAGTAATTCCATGGATGAACGGAGTGTAGACAAGCCCCTCATGAGTGAGGGGCTTGTCCACTTTATTCTTTTCCTTCTGGCAGGGGCTTGATGATGTTTTTGTAGATATTTCTCAGGCAAAATGCTGATACTGCCAGGGACATGGTTTCCGCAATGGGAAATGCCCACCAGACTGCATCCAGACCACCGATTTTTGCAAGAATATATGCTGCTGGAATCAACACAACTAACTGTCTCATAATAGAAACGATCATACTGTACACGGCTTTTCCCAAGGCTTGAAAAATAGTTCCTGCAATAATACAGAACCATGCAATGAGAAAATGAAAGCCAATGATTCTGAGAGCACGGCTGCCAATCACAAGCATTTCTTCAGAAGCATCAAACATTTGGAGCAGGACTTTGGGAACGAGTTCAAATCCGGCAAATCCAAACAGTAGAAGACCGAAAGCGATTCCCATGCTGATTTTAATGGTTTTTATCATACGTTTTTTCTGCTGTGCGCCATAGCTATAAGCAATAATCGGCGTAATTCCGTTGTTTAATCCAAAGACTGGCATAAAGAAGAAGCTCTGGAGTTTGAAGTAAACGCCAAAAACTGCCGTTGCCGTGGAGGAAAAATCAATCAGGATTTTATTCATGCAATAGGTCATAATAGAACCAATAGACTGCATGATAATAGAGGGGATACCTACCATATAAATACTTCCAATCAGAGAACCCTTTAAGTGAAAGCCCTTTAAGGATAAGTTTATTTCATGATTAAATTTCATGTTGCAGGCAAAGGCAACAATTGCTGCGACACACTGGCCAATGACTGTGGCGACAGCAGCGCCTGCCACACCCATTTTTGGAAGTCCCAATAATCCAAAAATAAGAATCGGGTCTAAGATAATGTTTGTGATGGCGCCAGAAAGCTGAGATATCATGCTGAATACTGTTTTTCCAGTGGAAGTTAAGAGACGCTCAAAAAAGAATTGTCCGAAGATTCCTAGAGAAAAAATCATGACAATGCTTAGATACTCCACACCCATATCAAAAATTTGGGGTGAACTTCCTTTCAACTGGCTGACATAGAATGGTTTTACTACGATAAAGCCTAAAATGAAAAAGAGCAGATAGCTTACGAGATAAAGAAATCCGCCATTCAGCGCTGTTTCATTTGCTTTCTTAAAATTCTTTTCCCCAAGGGATTTGGAAAGAATTGCATTGATACCTACCCCAGTACCTGCCCCTACTGCAATAATAAGGGTCTGAAGGGGAAATGCCAGAGATACCGCTGTCAGTGCATCTTCCGACAGCCTTGCCACAAAGATACTGTCTACAATATTATAGAGCGCTTGTACCAGCATGGAAATCATCATTGGAAATGACATGTTCCATACCAGTTTATTTACGGGCATCGTGCCCATTTTGTTTTCCGTTATGTTTTTTGTATTTTGACTGTTCATGCTACACCTCTTCCGTTTGTATATTTTTTCGCAATAGTCCTATTATAGGCTTCGTTTTCTGCAAAGTCAATAAAAAATGAAAGAAATGAGCAGAATTAATGGAATGCAACGGATGATTGCTAGCCTGAGGAAGAAAAAAGTGGTAGGATAAATGAAAAAATAGTGTCATATGTGATATGGTTTCACATATAGTGGGGCTAGATTTATCTAGGAAAGGATGGAAATGCCTATGTATGAGCAGAAAGAAAATAGTGTGATAGAAAACATGCAGGAGGGAGCGGAGAAAACTTTGGAACAGGAAATGCCAAAAAGCCTGGGAAACAAAATAAAATTTTTTCGAGAGCAGAGAAAAATTACTCAGTCGGAATTGGCAGAGAAGCTTTCCGTTACCAGACAGGCAATTTCCAACTGGGAACGGGATAAAACATTGCCAGATGTGTATACCTTGCAAAAAATTGCTTCGTTTTTTGAGAGGACCTTGGATGAATTTATGGAGGGAATCAAGGAAGTGGAAATCACTATGCCGAAAACGCCAGGTTATCTTGCAGCAGCCACAGGGGGAGTGATTGCTCTTTATTTGGTGATAGGAGGCATAACCAGTCATTTACATGTGGAAACCGTTGCTAGTATGGTAATTCTATGGGTATTTTGTCAGTTGTTTTTGCACTTGATTTTTGGGAACACAGTGAAAACTGGGAACTTTTCAGCTCTTGCAGGATACGACAGTAACGTGGAGTATCGCATCAATGAGGTCAAAAAAGCGCTCATTCAGATGGATATTCATATTGCCGTAAGTTCTTTTGGCACAGTATTGTTGCTTGGATGCAGTTCATTTTTGGCAAGAAATGCAAAAGATATTCTGTTTGGAATTCTTATTTTTGCATATATCATAGATTTTACGACTGCAATTTTACTATATAATTACCGCAGTCTGGACCGGACCTTGGTGAAAGAGCATGACCGCAAGACTGCAAAAGCAGGGATGGCTTCTATTGTTTGGCTTGTGGTGTGGGTATTTATTTTTTGTGGGGCAACAATTGGCAAGTTTACCATATGCTCCATAGAGAATAATTCAGGAAGAGCGGTGGAATATCTGGGCTTCATGTTGTTGTTTTTGCTGGTTACCATACCAGAATTCTTTTATGAACAGCGCCGGGTGAAAAAGAAAATGGAAGAAACAGGAAGTTACCGGCCAGGAGCAGCCTTTTGGGTGAGTACGGCATTCGCCTTGGCAGTAACAGCTTTTATGCTCCTTGCGTTGTAGAAAATACCTTTTTTGAGTAAGGAAAATTGAAAAAAATGACATGCATATTTTTATGGGAAAATCGGAAAGATAATCTTGACAGGTAATTCTCCATGTGATTTTAAAATTACCTGATACAGATAAGCGAAAGGAGATTCCTATGAACCAGATATCAGAAAAAGAATTGTCCGCTTTAAATGATTTGCTTTCCGGAGAGGAACTTTTAATTAAGAAGTTCCAGGTGTTGGCGGATAACTGTAACGATGCCGAGGTAAAGGCAAAGTTTACAGAGATTTCCAATGAGCACAAAGAACACTTCCGTTCCCTTTATTCCCAGTTAAGCTAACAGACCACCCAGATAAGTTAAAAAGTGAAATCAGGAGGAGATTATGCAGCAGTCATTTTATTCAGAAAAAGAGATGTTCGCGGACGCATTGACCGCAGAAAAAACAGCTACCACATTATACAACACATTTTCCAATGAGTGTGTGCACAATAATGTGCGGAATGCTATTTTAGACTGTCTGGAAAAAGAACACAATATCCAGAAGGAAGTATTCACAATGATGCATGACAGAGGATACTACCCAACTCCATCTGCACAAATGCAGAAAGTGGATGAGGCAAAACAGAAGTTTAGCCAGTGTATGCAAAACTTCTAAAAATGTATTAAAATTCTTAAGATTTTTTAAAAAGGATGTTTCCATAGGCAGTAAACAGTGGAAATGTCCTTTTTTCTGATTGGAAATGTCCTGTTTTGGTGGGAAATGTCCATTGATATTTAAAATGGGATATTGTATAATGCAAAAAGACGTAATATGTCATAAAAATTGTGAATGAATTTCGGATACAGCACAGAGAGAAAAAGGGGGCAGCAAAATGAGGCAGGCCGAAGAAACAAGTGAGTTGATTCAGGAGCAGGCTGCAGAAGAATTGCAAACAAATACATTAATGGAAAAGCAAAGAAGGTTAGAAGAAGAGAGACGGGACTTTGAGCGGGAGAAGAAGGAATTCTATTTTCGCAAAAGGATGGAAGAAAGACATTTGGGAGAAGAGAAGCGTCTATTTCAGCTAAAATGGAAGGTATTAGAAGGTGAGCTTTTGAAGCTTGCAAAGGAAAAACAGGATATGGAAGCGGAAAAAGAACGCTATGACCGACGGAGGGAGTATTGCAATTCCTATACCTTTTCTGGCAGTACAGGAGAAGGGGAGATGTTTTTTTCTGGTGTAAATAATGAGCTTACCTTAAAAAAGCGTTACAAGGATTTGCTTAAAATCTATCATCCTGATAATCTTTCCGGTGATACAAGAACGCTTCAAATGATAAATAAAGCGTATGAGATTTTGAAAAAACAGTTTTCAGCACAGGCGGTAGCAAAATGACAAATGTATTAGAGTATTTAGAACAATCAGCAGCAAAATATCCAGATAAAACAGCGTTTGCAGATGAGGAAAGCTCTTGTAGCTGGCAGGAGCTTAAAGAACGGGCACAGAGAATTGGAAGCGCTCTTGCAGGCAGGACAATGCCTGGAAGTCCCATTGCAGTATGGATGGAGAAAAACGTGGATACCGTTGCAGCTTTTCTGGGGATTGTGTATGCAGGCTGCTTTTATGTTATGCTGGATAAGAAACAGCCAATTCAGCGAATCAGGCAGATTTTAGATACCCTGGAGCAGCCGTTAATCATTACCGATGAAAACGGGGAAAAGGAACAAGAAAAGATAAAGCAAGCAGGGAATTCTGATTTGCAGATTCTGGAATATGACAGCCTAAAGCAAGGAGAGACGGACCTTGCAGCTTTACAGGAGATTCGAAGGAATGGAACGGATTTGATGCCTTTATATGGGATTTTTACTTCTGGTTCCACTGGGGTTCCCAAAGGAGTGGTGGTCAGTCATCGTTCTGTTTTGGATTTCATGGATTATTTTACCGATAATTTCGGGATTACCAAAAAGGATGTGATTGGCAATCAGGCGCCCTTTGATTTTGATGTTTCTGTGAAGGATATCTACAGTGCTTTAAAAACAGGTGCAACCGTTCAGATTATTCCAAAACGTATGTTTTCTATTCCGACACAGCTTTTGGATTTTTTGTCTGAGAGAGAAGTTACAACTTTAATTTGGGCAGTTTCTGCCCTTTGCATTGTAAGTCAGTTGGATGGATTTTCTTACCGTGTGCCAGATACGGTGAATAAGGTGTTATTCAGTGGAGAGGTTATGCCAATTCACCATCTGAATATTTGGAGAAGCTATTTACCGGATGCCATGTATGTGAATTTGTATGGGCCTACTGAGATTACATGTAATTGTACGTATTATATCGTAGACCGGGAGTTTGCCCCGGGAGACGTACTCCCCATTGGAAAGCCCTTTCAGAATGAGAAGGTTTTTTTGCTGGATGAAGATGACAAGCTGGTGGAGCGGCCCAATGTGCGGGGAGAAATTTGTGTCAGCGGTACAGCCCTCTCTTTGGGGTATTATAATAATGAGGAACAAACCAGGAAAGCATTTGTGCAGAATCCTTTGAATTGCCGATATCAAGAAACCATTTACCGAACCGGAGATCTGGGATATTATGATGAAGATAAGGAGCTTTATTATGCTACCCGGAAGGATTTTCAGATTAAACATATGGGGCATCGGATTGAGCTTGGAGAAATCGAAAAGGCCATGGAAAAGACAGGGGAAATTAGCCGTGTATGCTGCATATTTGATGAAGATTCCAAGAAGATTATAGCATTTTACCAGGGAACAGGAGAGAAACGGGCAATTGTAAAAGAATTGCGAAAAATGATTCCTCCTTTTATGATACCAAATGTATTTTGCAGAAGAGATAGTCTTCCTCTTACCAAAAATGGGAAAATAGACCGGGCAGCATTGAAACAGTCTTTGCAGGAGGAATCACAATGAAGCAGCAGGAATTAAAAGCAATCTTGGAAAAATATGAGACGCCTGCCTATGTGTTTGACCTGGATGCATTAGCCAGACGGGTAGAACAAATCTCAGCCCATTTGGGCCAGGCAGGAATACATCTGTGCTATGCCATGAAAGCAAATCCTTTTTTGGTGGGTGCGCTTGCGCCTTTGGTGGAACGGTTTGAAGTGTGTTCTCCAGGAGAATTTCGCATTTGTGAACGGGAAAATCTTCCTATGGAGCGATTGGTGATTTCTGGCGTCAATAAGGAGCGCAAAGATATTTTGCGGATGGTAACTACTTATCAGGGAAAGGGAATTTTTACCATTGAATCGGAAAGCCAGAGAAAGCTGCTTTTAGAGTGTGCCAGAGAAACGGGGACAGTCTTGAAAGGGTTGGTGCGTATTACCAGTGGCAATCAGTTTGGTGTGGATTACCAGATGGCAAAAGAAATGTTTCAAAGACAGGAGGAATCTCCAGAGCTCTCCCTCATTGGCATACAATATTATTCTGGCACGCAAAAAAAGAAAATGTCTGGAATTGGGCAGGAATTGATGAGACTAGATGGGTTTTGCAGGGAAGTTCAGGAGGAATTTCACATTCATATTCAGGAAATAGAATATGGGCCAGGCTTTTTTGTGCCTTATTTTCAGTCGGATCCTAAGGAAGATATCCATGGCTTGTTGGAGGAATTCATAGGGCTGATAGAAAATATGAAATTTTCTGGGAAAGTCACATTGGAAATGGGAAGGTTTTTGACGGCTGCTTGCGGTAGCTTTTTAACATCTATCGTGGACCGGAAGGAAAATGAAGGCCAGATTTATGGAATTGTAGATGGAGGAATCCATCACTTGAATTATTTTGGACAGACCATGGCAATGAAGCTTCCCTATGTGCAGCATATTTTCTCAGAAAAAAGAGAAGACGCAAAAGAAGAAAAATGGAACATCTGCGGTTCTTTATGCACCACGGCGGATTTGATCGTCAAGCAGTTTCCCTTGGTGGGAGCAAGTATAGGAGATGTACTGGTCTTTGAAGGTGTGGGTGCGTATTCCATGACAGAAGGCATCAATCTTTTTCTGAGCAGGGATTTGCCAAAAATTTTATTTCATTCCAAAGAAAAGGGAATGGAGCTGGTCAGGGATACACAGGCTACAGATGTGTTCAATAGTAGAAACAACATAGAAAAAGGAATGCTCCCAGATGGGGAGTGAGAGAAGAAAGGATGAGAGTTATGGAGAAGTTAATTGAGATTTTGGAGGAAATTCAACCAGATGCAGAATATGATACCTGTGAAACATTGATTGATGATGGGATTTTAGACTCTTTTGCTATTTTATCCATTGTCAGCGAGCTTCAGGATGAATTTGGCATTACGATTACACCAGCGGATATTATACCAGATAATTTTAATTCTGCCAAAGCATTGTGGGCAATGGTAGAGAGATTACAAGAAGAGTAAGGTGGATGTACGATGTCTTTGATTTCGATGGAATTTTTACTCTTTGTGATACTTGCAGTGGCAGGATATTATTGGATTCCCCAAAAATACCAATGGATATGGCTGTTGGCTTTTAGCTATATTTATTATACCAGTGGAGGAATTCGCGTCACCTGCTTTTTGGTGTTTACCACCCTTACCTCCTGGGGAGCAGGGGTCTGGATGGAGAAAATCTCAGAGACAATAAAAGACAAAAGAAACGCAAAGCGAACAAAGCGGCAGATATTGACGGCTGCACTCGTGTTAAATTTTGGTGTCCTTGGAGTATTGAAATATACAAATTTTGCTATTGATACAGCAAACAGTTTGTTTGGAGCAGAATTTGATCGGTTGCAGCTTTTGTTGCCTCTTGGGATTTCCTTTTATACCTTTCAGTCCATGGGATACATTTTGGATGTATATTGGGGCAGGGTAAAAGCGGAACATCATTTGTTCCGTTTTGCTTTGTTTGTATCTTTTTTTCCACAGATTTTGCAGGGGCCCATTGGAAGGTATCACAGCCTGAGCCAACAGCTTTATGCTTCCCATACCTTTTCCTGGAATCCCATTCAGCAGGGATTTCTTCGAATTTTGTGGGGATATTTCAAAAAAATGGTCATTGCAGATAATGCAGTGATATTTGTGGATGCGATTTTTGAACATCCCGATCTTTACAATGGACTAGGGATTGTAGGTGTGTTAGCCTATAGTATACAGCTTTATTGTGATTTTTCCGGCGGTATGGATGTGGTCATTGGGATTGCAGAGCTTTTTGGTATTCATTTGGATGAAAACTTTAAGCGGCCTTATTTTGCCGTTTCCATTACAGATTTTTGGCATCGCTGGCATATCACTTTGGGAACCTGGATGAAGGATTATGTGTTTTATCCAGTGTCACTTTCTGGATGGATGAAGAGCTTTTCTAAGTTTGCAAAGAAAACATGTGGCAAACAGACGGGAAGGACATTGCCAATTTGTCTTGCAAATCTGATCGTATTTCTGGTAGTGGGAGTTTGGCATGGGGCAGCATGGAAATTTATCATCTACGGTCTTTATAATGGGTTGATTATCGCATTCAGCGGATTGATGGCGCCTTCTTACCGGAAATGGAAAACGGCCCTTCATATTACTGACAATAGTACAGCATTTCATCTGTTCCAAATGTTCCGTACCTTTTTGCTGGTGAATATCAGTTGGTTTTTTGACCGGGCAGAGGATGTGAAAACAGCTTTTCTAATGATGAGAAATACCCTCACTCATTTTAACCTGGGACAGATTTTGGAACCAGGGATTGAAATTGGAGAGGCTAGCGGGACAACCTATACCTTAGTTGCCATTGGGGTGATTTTGGCTGGATGCCTGCTTTTATTTGTGGTAAGTGTTTTGGAAGAGCAGGGAAAGAATTTGGCGGAGATTTTTGTCAGACAGCATTGGCTGGTGAAAGGGGCAGTTTATCTTTTGCTGATATTGCTGCTTCCAGCATTGGGACAGCCTTCCGGCGAGGCAGGAGGTTTTATCTATGCACAGTTTTAAAAAAGCACTGCTGGTGATACTAGGAATCTTGATTGCTGCAGTAGTTAATTTTGGATTAAATTATGGGCTAATTCCATATAGTTACGTGCGGATTATGATGCACCAGATTAAGACCCAGGAGTATGATACGTTGTTTCTTGGCACCTCCCATGGGCTGAATGGAATCAGCCCACAAGTCATAGAAGAAAAAACGGGGAAGAAAACCATGAATTTATGTCTGGGTGGAGAATATCCTAGGGACGCTTACTATTTGCTAAAGTATACATGTAAAAAAAGTGTGCCAGAAACAGTGGTGTATGAATTAGACCCAGGATATTTCTGTACCCCAGAAGGGCAAAGGGGTGATTTTAACCGTATTTTTTATGAAATGCCCTTTTCCAGTACAAAAATAGAATATTTCTTTGGGAAAGAAATGGAGTTGGATTTTCGGGCTTCTCTGTTTCCATGGTTTTATTATCGAAATCAATTTCGGAATGCAAAAGAGATTCTAGCGGTAAAGCAGGGAGAAGAGTATAAAAACTATGGAGCGGCGCCTTTTCAGAATCCAGGACAAAGTTTTGAAAATGGTTTTATGCGTAATCATCCAGCGCCAGGAGCGAAGCCGGAGGAATTGACTTTATGGGAGGAAAAGGAAATAAATGAGGATTCTTTCCAGTATTTTGAAAAAATTGCTTCTTTTTGCAAGAAGAAAGGGATAGAATTCTTGGTTGTAACCACACCAGTTCCCAGGGAAGCATTGGAAAAGTATGGAGATAATTTTGGGGAGGCGGATGAGTTTTTTACAGAATACTGCAAGAAGCTGGGGGTGGAATACAAAAATTATAACCGCCCAGGTCAGGAAATCAAGGATTTTGATGATAGTCTGAATGCTTTTTCAGATTATGAGGGACACATGAGCGCAGACCAAGCGGAAACATTTAGTGCACAGATGGCAGAGGATTTGTTAAGGAGTAAGAAGTAATGAAGTGGAAAAAGTATACCATAAAAACCACCACCCAGGCGGAGGATTTTATTAGCAGTATGTTAGCAGACCTTGGTGTCGAGGGGGTACAGATTGAGGACAATGTACCCTTATCGGCGGAAGATAAGGAAAAAATGTATATTGACATTCTTCCAGAGCTTTTGCCAGATGAAGGAATTGCGGCGATCAGTTTTTTCCTGGATGCAGAGGAGGAGCATGGCCCATTGTTGGAGCAGGTGAAGGAAGAACTGGAGAACCTGCGGCTTTTTGTAGAAGTCGGAGATGGGACCATTTCTCAAGATGAAACAGAGGATAAGGACTGGATGAATAACTGGAAACAGTTTTTTAAGCCCTTTGCCATTGGAGATATTTTAATTAAGCCCACCTGGGAGGAGGTAAAAGACACGGAGGGTTACCGATGTGTCATTGAGATAGATCCAGGAACTTCCTTTGGAACGGGGAAACATGAAACCACCTGGCTGTGCATTCAGCAAATCCAGAAATATATGAAACCAGAAGATCACGTGCTGGACGTGGGATGCGGCAGTGGAATTCTTTCTGTGGTTTGCCTCAAATTGGGAGCAGGGGATGTGACTGGGACGGATATTGATCCACTATGTATTGAGGCTTCTGGAGAAAATGTGGAAGTGAATCATTTGCCACAAAAGAAGAGCAGATTTTATCATGGAAATTTAATTGATGATTTGAATTTGCAGGAGCAAGTGGGACAGGGGTATGATATTGTAGTGGCGAATATTCTTGCAGATGTGATTATTCCTCTGTCACCAGTGGCTGCAGGCTGTTTGAAGCAGGGCGGCATTTACATTACAAGCGGCATTATTGATTTTAAGGAGGCGGCGGTAAGAGCAGCGATAGAGGCAGCAGGTCTGACCATACTGGAAACAGAATATAAGGGAGAGTGGGTCAGCATTACCGCAAGGAAAGAGTGATATGTTTCAATTTTTTGTAGAACCAGAACAGATAAAAGCAGAAGAGGTTATGATTACAGGCAGTGATGTGAATCATATCAAAAATGTCCTTCGGATGAGAGTGGGACAAGAGGTGCGGATCAGCGACCAGCAGGGACAAGATTTTCTTTGTGAAATCACTTCCTTTCAAGAGGAGAAGGTTATGCTTCGGTTCAAAAAGGAATGTGAGGGAACAGAACCATCTGTAAAAATTACTTTGTTTCAAGGATTGCCCAAAGGGGACAAAATGGAATTGGTGATTCAAAAAGGGGTGGAGCTTGGAGTCAGTGAGATTGTACCAGTGGCAATGCAAAATTGCGTGGTGAAATTAGATACCAAAAAGGCGGAAAGTAAGCGCGCTCGTTGGCAGGCCATTGCAGAAAGCGCCGCAAAACAGTCCAAGCGCAGTCTGATTCCAGAACTGAGGCCCGTATGTACTTTTGGGGAAGCTGTCACATATGCAAAAACCATGGATGTGCGTTTGTTTCCTTATGAACAGGAGCGGGGGATGGCCCATACCAGAGAAGTATTTGGGAAAATCAAAAAAGGAGATTCCATTGGAATTTTCATTGGTCCAGAAGGCGGCTTTTCTTCAAAGGAAATTGAAATGGTAAGAGATGAGATGGAAATTATATCTTTGGGCAGCCGGATTCTTCGTACAGAGACAGCAGGCCCGGCAGCGCTTGCTATGTTGTTATATGAGTTGGAGGATTGAAATGGAAGCATATTTTGACAATGCAGCAACCACACGATGCTTGGACAGCGCAAAGGCTGTGATGGTACGGGCTTTATCTGAGGATTATGGAAACCCCTCCTCTTTACATCGAAAGGGAATGGAAGGGGAAAATTATATCAAAGAGGCAAGAAAAAATATCTGCAAGACGTTAAAGATTCACGATACGGAGCTGATTTTTACTTCTGGGGGAACGGAGTCGAATAACCTTGCGATTCTTGGGGCAGCTATGGCAAACCGCCGGGCAGGGATGCATTTGATTACCACAAAGATTGAGCATCCAGCAGTGACGGCGCCTATGAGGTATTTAGAAGAACAGGGATTTTCAGTCACTTGGCTGGATGTGGACGCCCAGGGAAGGATTTCTTTGGAGCAGTTAAGGGAGGCGGTGAACCAAGAGACCATCTTAGTATCCATCATGTATGTGAATAATGAAATCGGTGCCGTAGAGCCAATTGAAGAGGCAGCAAAAATCATAAAAGAACAAAATCCTAGGACTTTGTTCCATGTGGATGCGATTCAGGCATATGGAAAATATATCATTCATCCGGGGAGAATGGGAATTGATCTGCTTTCCGTTAGCGGCCATAAAATCCATGGGCCCAAAGGAAGTGGTTTTTTGTATGTAAAGGAAAAGACGAAATTAAAACCCATCCTTTATGGTGGAGGACAGCAGAAAAATATGCGTTCTGGTACGGAGAATGTACCTGGGATTGCAGGAATGGGACAGGCGGCAAAGGAGGCGTATGAAGATTTTCATCAGAAGCAGGAGCATCTTTATCAATTGAAGGATGCCTTTGTTGCTGGAATTTCCAAAGAGACATGGGCACAGATCAATGGGCGTACAGACCGAGATAGCGCGCCTCATATCATAAGTCTTACCATAGATGGCGTACGAAGCGAAGTGTTACTTCATGCATTGGAAGAAAAGCAAATTTATGTATCTGCTGGAAGCGCCTGCGCTTCCAATAAGCCAGCCCCCAGCAGTACATTACAGGCAATACAAGTGAAAAGGGGTGCATTGGAATCCACCATACGCATCAGCTTTTGTCCCCAAAACACTTTGGAAGAGGTAAATTACTGTCTGGATGCCTTAAAGGAACTTGTTCCCATGCTCCAGAAATTTACCAGACACTAAGAAAATTTACTTTTGACGTATACTAAATTGCGCATTGTCTTCAAAAGCCCAATTTTGCAATAGGAGGAACTATGTTTAAAGCATTTTTAATAAAATACGGAGAAATCGGAATCAAGGGAAAAAACCGTCATTTATTTGAAGACGCTCTGATTCACCAGATAAAATATGCATTGAAGCCAGTAGAAGGAGAATTTTTGATTACCAAAGAACAAGGGCGTATTTACATTGAAGCCTTGGGCGAGTACGATTATCAGGAAGCGTTGGAAAGCCTTCAGCATGTATTTGGAATTGTGGGTATTTGCCCTGTGGCGCTTGTGGAAGAGGAAGGTTTTGATCAATTGGCGGAGGATGTGATTGCTTATCTGGATAACCATTATGCAGATAAGAATAAAACCTTTAAAGTGAATACAAGGCGGGCAAGAAAGAGCTATCCCCTCAGTTCCATGGAGGTGAATGCGGCATTGGGGGAACGCATTTTAAAAGCTATCCCCGAAATGAAGGTGGACGTACACCAGCCTGAGATTATGGTAAATGTTGAAATCCGCAGAAAAATTAATATTTATTCGGAAATTATTCCTGGACCTGGCGGTATGCCTGTGGGCACCAATGGAAAAGGAATGCTGTTGCTATCTGGTGGAATTGATAGTCCAGTGGCTGGATATATGATTGCTAAGCGAGGGGTAAAGATTGATGCAGTTTATTTCCATGCACCTCCCTATACCAGTGAGCGCGCCAAACAAAAGGTAGTGGACTTGGCAAAAATTGTTGCAAAGTATTCTGGGCCTATTTATTTGAAAGTGGTAAACTTTACTGATATTCAGATGTACATTTATGAAAAATGTCCCCATGAGGAATTGACGATTATTATGCGGCGTTATATGATGCGGATTGCAGAGCATTTTGCCAGGGAAACCAATTCTTTGGGATTGATTACGGGAGAGAGCATTGGACAGGTGGCAAGTCAGACGATGCAGTCTTTAGCAGCTACCGATGAGGTGTGCGAGCTGCCAGTGTACCGTCCATTGATTGGATTTGATAAACAGGAAATTATTGGGGTTTCAGAAAAAATTGGCACATATGAGACGTCTATTTTGCCTTATGAAGACTGCTGTACCATATTTGTAGCAAAACATCCAGTGACAAAGCCTAGCTTGAAGGTGATTCGCCGATCAGAAACACATCTAAAAGAGAAAATTGATGAAATGGTGAAGACAGCCATTGAGACAGCAGAAACTATAATTGTAGAAGCAGATATGGCAGAATAAAAAACCCCCATGAGCTTCCATGGGGGACCAATGATAGACTATACTAAATATGGTTTTAAGGCTTCCAGGATTTCATCCACATCACTTTCTACATGGATAGCCAGGTCAATGGGTTTGGAAAGGTCAAGGCTGAAAATTCCCATAATGGATTTTGCATCAATGACATATCTTCCAGAAATCAAATCAAAATCATAATCAAATTGGGTGATTGCATTTACGAAAGATTTTACCTTGTCAATAGAATTTAAAGAAATTTGTACTGTTTTCATGTTTGTTGCCTCCTTATTATAATTCATATGTTCCAAATTTATTTTACTTGAAATATGTAACAAATATTTCCTTTATAGTATCGTTTTTTGACGGAAAAGTCAATGGTGTCATAACCAATTTAGGAAATAAAAACCAGTAGGTTTTCGGCAGTTTGCTATGGAAACAGGAAGGGAAAGGATGAAAAAGGATGAAAAAAGCGGCATTACATAACCTTGGATGTAAAGTCAATGCATATGAGACAGAAGGTATGCGGCAGATGCTAGAGCAGGCAGGATATGAGATTGTGCCTTTTGAGGAGACGGCGGACGTTTATGTGATAAATACTTGTTCTGTTACCAATATTGCGGACCGCAAATCCAGGCAGATGCTTCACCGGGCAAAAAAGAAAAATCCAGACAGTGTGGTGGTGGCAGCCGGATGTTACGTGCAGACTTCAAAGGAGCAGGCCCAGGCAGATTCGGCCATTGATATTTTAATTGGAAATAATAAGAAGCATCAACTGGTAAAATTGTTGGAAGAGTATTTTCATGATTCAGCCCAGAATATGGGAAAGCCGAAAGAAAAGCATTCCTTTGTATCCGTAGGGGAGATTGCACAAGATAGAGAGTATGAAACAATGAGTGTCACCAGCACGGGAGAACATACCCGGGCTTTTGTGAAAGTGCAGGATGGTTGTAACCAGTTTTGCAGCTACTGTATCATTCCTTATGCCAGGGGGAGAGTCAGAAGCCGGAGCATGGATGATGTTGTTCGGGAAGTAGAAATTCTTGCAAAAGAGGGATACCGTGAAATTGTATTGACAGGCATCCATTTAAGCTCCTATGGGGTGGACTTGGCAGATGAATCTGGAACGGTACACTTATTGGATCTTATTTGGCGTGTCCATGCCCTCAAAGGAATTGACCGGATTCGCCTTGGTTCTTTAGAGCCTGGGATTGTGACGGAAGAGTTTGCCAGAGAGTTGTCAAAGCTTCCAAAAATTTGTCCTCATTTCCATTTGTCGCTGCAAAGCGGCTGTGATGAGACTCTACAGAGAATGAATCGCAAGTATACCTGTGAAGAATATGAGAGAGGATGCATGCTTTTGCGTAAATATTTTTCTCATCCGGCGATTACCACAGATGTGATTGTGGGATTTCCAGGAGAAACAGAAGAAGAATTTGAGATTACCAGAGCATTTTTGAAAAGGATTCGCTTTTTTGAAATACATATTTTCAAATATTCTTTGCGAAAAGGCACACGGGCGGCCAAAATGGAGCATCAGGTGCCAGAGGAGATTAAGAGTAAAAGAAGCGACATTCTTTTTAGGGATCTGCATTTTATGAATCAGGAGTATCTAAATCAGCACATAGGACAGGAATTGGAAGTTCTTATGGAAGAAGAAGTTTCTTTTGGAGGGAAAAGATATTTTATGGGTCATACCAAAGAGTATGTCAAGGCGGCAGTTTTATTGTCTGAGGAGGAAGAAGGGCAGTTGGAGAATAAGCTGGTGCGGGGAATGGCAGTGTCCATGTTAAAAGAACATATTTTGCTGTTACAAAATATTTCATTTTTTTCAAAATAATGCTTGACTTTTTAGAAGTTAGTATGTATAATGAACTTGTTGAGTTTTGAAGTACAAAACATGGCTCGTTGGTCAAGCGGTCAAGACGCCGCCCTCTCACGGCGGAAACAGGGGTTCGATTCCCCTACGAGCTGTTGACTGTTTATAACAGCCCAACCCGATAAAATGCTGGAAACCTTAGATTTAAGTGGTTTCCAGCATTTTTTTGTATCTCATACAATAAGGAAATCCCCATGTTCCTGGATTACATTTTTCTGCTTCTATTAAAAGTTCTTCAGCCCGTTCTCTTGTCGGTAACATAAAATTAGTTCCTCCTTCTTATCTAATCAAGTCAGTTTTTCCATTATCGTTCCCTCCTATAGATGAAGCAAGGTCAGAAAAAAGAAGATGTTTCATAGATTCAGATGTTTTCGTTATTCCGATTGGAAAAACTGCAGAAGAGATAGACGAATATATAAAGGAGATGGGTTTCGATGACAGATTTTAGAAAAGTGTTTTTAGATACTTTTGTTCTGCGAACCATTACTTTGCCCTGCTACAGTATGGATGATATCTCCTATGAATACTGGGATGAAAAAAATATATGAAAGATTCTTCTTAATATATAAGCGGCAAGACCTTTTGAACAAGTAACTATATTAGTGCGACAGCCCCTTATAACAAATTATACCAGAAAAAATACAAATCATCCCATACCCACCTAAGCAAATTTCTTATCTGCTATAATAGCGTAAGTAGTGAATGGAGAAAATCCAATAATATTTTTTTAAATGATAGTCGAAAGGAGAATGAATATGGCAGATTGTGACAACAAAAGACCATGCCCATGCACTTATGACTGTCCGAGACATGGGAAGTGCTGTGCCTGTGTGGCTCATCACCGGGATAATAACGAGGGAGTGCCCGGGTGCTTTTTTTCCGCCCAGGCGGAAGCTACATATGACAGGAGTATAGAAGCTCTGTGCCGGGACAGAGGGATTCTGTCAGATGAAAGGTGAGGAAAAATGGTTTCACAAAAAAGAATGGCGCTTTTAACACTTGTTCTTTCAGGGATACTTTGCCTTGGGGGATGTGGAAGGAAAGAAAATGAAAAAATCACTTTGATCGAACAGCTCAACAATCCGGCCTATACGATTGGTGTTCCAGAAGGCGGGGCAGGCATGTATATGGCGGAAAAATATCTGCCAGAGGCGAAGCGTAAAACATTTTCCGGCAACTCTTCGGGGTATCTCGCCATTTCCCAGGGAAAACTGGACGGGTTTGTTTATGACCGGGTAATGATGGAATTTGCTATTGCCAGTGGACTTGAGAATGTGGAGATTTTAGAGGAAAACCTGGGAGAAAGCATGGATGTGGCTGTGGGAATTTCACCCAAAAGCCAGGTTGACAATTTAAAGGATAAAGTGAACCAGTTTCTGTCGGAAGCAAGAGCCGAGGGAACGCTGGATGATATGTATGACCGCTGGGTAAGCAGGGCGGAGGGAACCATGCCAAAAATACAGGCGCCACAGATGCCGGACTGTAAGCTTAAGGTGGGAACCACAGGGATGGTTCAGCCTTTCAGCTACTATGAGGGGACGACTCTTACCGGATATGATGTGGAGCTGATTTACCGTTTTGGAGCGTGGCTAAATGCGGAAGTGGAAATTAAAATTTACGACTATGACGGAATTATTGCCGCGGCCCAGGCCGGCGACATTGATTGTATTATGGCGAATTTAAATGCCACCGAGGAAAGGCGTAAGAATATTGAATTTTCCGATTGTGTTTATCCTTCGGTGACTGCCGTTATGGTAAGGTCAAAACAGAAAGACAGCACGGAGAAAAAATACGAGACACTTTCGGATTTTGCCGGAGCAAGGTTTGCAGCATTAAGCGGAGGGGTTTACGATAAACTTTTACAGGAAGTAATTGCGGATGCAAAAGACTTTTCTTACTACAATTCTGTTCCCGATATTGTTGCGGCTCTTATGGCAGATCGTGTGGATGCGGGGGCGTTGGATGAACCGCTGGCACAGCTTGCAGCAGCAAAAAATGAAGGTCTGAAAATTTTTGAAGAACCTGTCGTGCGGGATAAATATGGATATGCTCTTCCCAAGGGAAGTCCTCTGCGAGAGCAGTTTAATGAAGTTATTGCAAAGTTTAAAGAGGACGGAACAATCGCATCCTTAAAGGAAAAATGGCTTGGGGCGGATGAGAGCATAAAGGCATTAATGGAGCAGGACTGGCCGGGGGATAAGGGAACCATCCGGTACTTCTATGATGGCGCCCATGAGCCTATGACTTATCTTGGAAGCAGCGGCGAACCTTTAGGGCTTGAGATAGATCTGCTGCTTCTGATTGCACGTGAACTGGATATGAAGGTGGAGATGACAACATGTGAATTTGCTTCGCTGATAACAGCCCTTGAAAGCGGCAAGGCGGATGTGGTCAGTGGAAGCCTTTCCATCACGGAAGAAAGAGCGAAGCGGGTAGACTTTGCAGATACTCATTATGACTCAGCTATGGTACTTTTGGTGCGTGATTTGGATGGAGAATTGCAGGAAAAAGGTTTCTGGGCAAATCTTGAGGACAGCTTCCAAAGCACTTTTGTAGTGGAGGGGCGCTGGCGGCTGATTTTGCGGGGGCTTGGCGTCACCATACTGATTTCTGTCTTTTCAGGATTTTTTGGTCTGTGCCTTGGCTTTGGGATATGTATGCTGCGCCGGATCAGTTGTAAGCCAACTCAGTGGATGGGGGCGGTCTTTGTTCGCGTGATTCAGGGAACCCCTATCGTAGTCTTTCTGATGATTTTGTATTATGGAATTTTTGGTTCGGTGGATATTTCTGAAATTCTGGTTGCAGTTATTGGATTTTCCATTAATTTTGCGGCCTATTCATCAGAGATGATGCGGACAGGAATAGAAACTGTGGATAAGGGGCAAAGCGAGGCAGCCCTTGCTATGGGCTATACGAAAGGTCAGACATTTTTTAAGATTGTATTGCCTCAGGCGGCCAGAAATTTTATTCCTGTGTTGAAAGGCGAATTTATTTCCATGGTAAAAATGACTTCAGTAGTAGGATATATTGCTGTACAGGATCTGACAAAGGTATCCGACATTATACGCTCACGTACCATGGAGGCGTTCTTTCCACTGATAATGACAGCAGTAATTTATTTTATTGTTGCCAATATGATGACGGCAGCTCTCTCATTTGCAGAGAGGAAAGTTGCACCGAAGCGAAAGAAACGCAGCTTAAAGGGGGTGTGCATGTGATGACAGAAAAGCATGAAACCCGGGGCCTTTGCGCCGGGGGAAGTATGAACACGAGCATAATATCGATTCGGCATCTGTGTAAGGAATATTTAAACGTAACCCCTTTGAAGGATGTAAGCGTGGAGATTAAAAAAGGAGAGGTGATTTCCATTATAGGTCCGTCAGGCACAGGAAAGTCAACCCTGCTTCGATGTATTAATCTTCTGGAGACACCTACAAAAGGCGAGATTGTGGTAGACGGTGTGGTAACAACGGACAAGAAATGTAAGGTAAATCTGGTGAGGCAGAAGATGGGAATGGTATTTCAGTCCTTCAACCTGTTTGCACACAAGACCATTATAGAAAATATCATGATGGGGCAGGTGGATCTTCTTGGAAGAAGCCGACAGGAGGCTTATGATAGAGGGATGGAACTGCTGCGTAACATAGGGCTTGCAGACAAGGCTTTTTCTTATCCAGATGAACTTTCAGGGGGACAGAAGCAGCGTGCGGCTATTGCAAGGACGGTGGCCATGGAGCCAGAAATTATTCTTTTTGACGAACCGACTTCCGCCCTGGATCCCACTATGGTGGGGGAAGTTCTTTCTGTTATCCGTGGGCTGGCAGAGCAGGGAATGACCATGATGATCGTGACCCATGAAATGAAGTTTGCCCGGGATGTATCCACCAGGATATTTTATATGGATCAGGGCGAAATCTATGAGGACGGAACGCCGGAACAAATTTTTGAGCATCCAAAGAGGGAGAGAACCCGGATATTTATCCGGCAGCTTAAGGTGCTCCATGTGGAAAAAATTTCACGTGACTTTGATTTTCCGGCCTTTATGACACGTCTTGAGGAGTTCGGACGTAAGCAGCAGTTTTCACAGAGACAGATTTACGCCATGCAGCTTGTTGTGGAGGAAGCGCTGATGCAAAAACTTCTGCCTGCGGCAGGAGAAGCGGGGGAAAGGGAGCTTTCTCTGGATGTGGAATACAGCGAAAGGGAAAATCTGGCGCAGATGCGGTTTTCCTATTATGGACCTTCCTTTCATCCTTTTGGGGACGAAGAAGATTTGTCTGGCAGGATGATAAAAGGAATGTCCAAAGAGATGGAGCATAAGTTTGTGGATGGAATGAATCAATTTATTATAAGTATTTAGATAAAAAATAAGAGAAAAAATATGGAAAAGATGAAATTAAATAATGAAAACATTGCGCAGACAAGCAGTCTTGCAGAAAAGACGCTTGGAGAATGGGGGGTTGATGCCAGAAATATTATCCAAATCCGGCTTGCAGTGGAGGAAACGCTGCTAAAGTACCAGGAAGCTTTCGGTGTGGAGGCAGCATTTGCACAAAAATATATCAAACGTCTTAATAGTATCCGTCTGGAACTTTTCCTGCCAGGGGAAAGGTTTGATCCCTTTGATACAGGGGAGGAAGAACAGAGCCAGGTACTGCGGGGACTGCTTGCCAATATGGGGGTTGCACCCGCGTGGCAGTACAAAAATGGAGAGAATCTTATTTTATTTACTCCCAAAAAGAAGAAACGTTCTCAGATGGCTTCACTGGCGCTGTCCGTAATACTGGCTTTTTTGTGCGGCGGTGTGTGTAGTTTCCTGCCAGAGAGTGTCAGGACTTTTCTTGCAAATGAGATTATCAGCCCGGTATTTAATCGTTTTATGGGACTTTTATCAGCCATTGCAGGTCCTATGGTATTTCTTTCAATTGTATGGGGAATATACAGTATTGGGGATATGGCGGCTATGGGCAGAATCGGAAAGAGGATGATTGGACGCTTTATGCTGATGACGATTCTTCTGACACTGCCCGTATGTGTGGTGACCATGTCGTTTTTTTCTCTTAAAACCGGAGACGGTGGGAAGTTTGATTTTTCTGAATTGTTTCAAATGGTTCTGGATATTGTACCGGGCAACTTTTTTACGCCCTTTACAGAAGGGAATCCTATGCAGATTATTTTTGTGGCAGTTTTAATCGGAATCGCAATGCTGATTCTGGGAAACAAAGCTACGATTGCCGCGGCCTTTGTGGAACAGTCCAATTATATTATACAGCTTATTATGGAGACAGTCAGTTCTTTTGTTCCCGTGTTTGTGTTTGGCAGTATTTTAAGTATGATACTGGGTAACAGCTTTTTGGTATTCCTTCCTGTATATAAGGTGGTTCTGGTAATGCTTATGGGAGATGCCATTCTTCTGGCAGTGTATCTTGTGCTAGTATGCACAAGGAGGAAGGTGCAGCTTTTGGCATTGCTGAAAAAGATGATGCCCACTTTTCTGATTGCATTAACCACGGCATCTTCTTCAGCCGCATTTGGGGTGAATATGGAATGCTGTGAAAAAGACCTTGGGATTGACAGAAGGATCGTTAATTTTGGTATTCCTTTAGGGCAGGTTATTTTTATGCCGGGGGTTTCCGTTATGTTTCTAACGGTGGGATTTTGTATGGCTGAAATCTATGGCGTGACGGTTTCTCCGGCGTGGCTGGCTACGGCCGGTCTCATTGCTATTGTGCTTGCGGTGGCGGCGCCTCCTATTCCCGGCGGTGCGCTGACCTGTTATACGATTTTGTTTGTCCAGCTTAAGATTCCCATGGAGGCTGTAACGGTCACAATTGCCCTCAATGTAATACTGGAATTTATTACTACAGCGGTGAACTTGTTCTGTCTGCAGGCGGAACTTGTGGAACTGGCTGCTGGTCTTGATATGCTGGATGTGAGAAAACTAAGAGAAGAAAAATGTATGAAATAGCTGAAAGAACCCAAACTGTCAGCAGAAGAAAGGGAGAAAAAAATGGAAAATGCATCAATGCTGAAATTTCATGCGGACGATATTATTTTGAAAGAAGGCGGAACATATGAGGAAATGTACAAAATTATATCCGGTTCTGTAGCAGTTTATATCAGGTATGGGGAAAAGGAGGAACACTTGATTGGGATTTATTCCAAGTCCAAGTGTTTCGGCGAAACCAATGTGTTTTCCAGCCAGCCAAGTATTTATACGGTTGTTGCCTATGGGGATGTGTGTCTGATGCGCATTACAAAGGATTCTCTGGAAGAGTTTATCAGAAGAAATCCCGGAAATGCAATTGATATCATGCAGAATATGGTACATACCAATATGCTGATGCAGAAAAATATTGATCTACTGCTGGACGATATTTATGAAAAGCAGGATATCAATAAGAGAAGAACAGAAGAAATGAAAGACAAGATTAAACAGTACCGCATGAACGGATTTAATCTTTTAGGAGTTTAAAATGCAGGATTACAACCTGACAAATCATGATATAGATGTGGCGTGTCATCAAGTAGAGACATTTTGTGAACGCGCCAATGGGGAAAAAAGAGACATTCTCCGCACACGACTGGCTGTGGAAGAGATACTGCTGAACTATCAGAATGCTTTTGGCACAAAGGGGACTTTTCAATTTCAGTGCAGAAAGGGGATAAACCGTCTATGCAGTTCAAAAACGGAGTGAATTACCTTACCTTTACATTAAAAAAGAAAAAAATATCTCCTGCAGTATCACTGCTGGCAGCAGTGGCGCTGGCTCTTTTTTGCGGTATGGTAAGCAGTTTTCTGCCGGAAAAAACTGTTAATTTTCTTTCAGAGGAAATGATTCTTGGAATTGTACCAGACAATTTTTTTACTCCTTTTTTGGAGGGGAATCCTTTACAGATTATTTTTCTTGCAGTCCTTGCAGGGATGGCAATGCTGATTCTTGGGAACAAGGTTGGGATTGTTTCGCTATTTTTAGAACAGGCAAATGTCATTGTATTACTAATCATGGAAAATATCAGCGCTTTTGTCCCCGTTTTCATTTTTGGCAGTCTTCCTGAAAAAAGTTTTTCCAGTTTTTTTGATTGGTCTGACAACAGCTTCTTCTGCTGCCGCATTTTTGGAGAACAGGAAAGTGTGCGAGGAAAAGCTGGGGATTGATAAAAAAATTGTAAATATCGGTGTTCCTCTTGGTCAGGTGGTATTCATGCCAGGATTTTCTATTTTATATTTTGTAATGGGAATCTGTATGGCGGAGATTTATGGTGTGAAGATATCTCCGGTATGGCTAATTACAGCGCTGATTATTGCGGTAGTACTGGCCGTGACTACCCCGCCCATTCCCGGAGGCGCTCTTGCCTGCTATACGATTCTGCTTTTACAGCTTGAAATCCCTGCCCAGGCCATTGTGATTGCAGTTGCCATAAATGTGATACTGGATTTTTTTGCTACAGCAGTAGATTTGTTTTGTCTGGAGGCAGAGTTGACAGAACTGGCGGGGGACCTTGACATGCTGGATGTGGAGTAAATTCGAAAAACATTTTAAAATTATTGTAGTCAAATATCCGCGCGAGCGCGGCTGCTTGGCTCATTGCTCGCGGAAATAAACCAGATAGAATGGCGTAGATGTCATCATAAATATGTATGAGAATAATTTTACGATTGATTAGATAACATTGGCAACAAAAAAAGCGTGGAAGAAGTCAAGGCTATCATTGCAAAGAGAATGCCTGTACTGGCATAACCGTAGTAACCTAATAACACAAGCAGTAAAGCAGTGAATTTGTTTTTGCAATAACAAATTCATTTGAGTTTACCATTTTACAATTCATAGAACCAAAAGGTTTCCATCACAAAGTGATGGAAACACTTTGCACATAAAAGCGTCTGGAAAGCTAGCTTTTCAGACGCTTTTATGTGCAAGATGTATATGCTGCCAAAGGCAGCAAGACCTTTTGGTTCTATCATATCGGTTATTATAAAAAATGGGGAAACTCAAACAAATTCACTGCTTGTTTGTTGTAACTTTGGGAATTATGTCAATTTACAACAGAGAAAATTTGTAAGACAATAGGAATAGGAATTACCATGTTGGGGGACAGGTATGAAAATGAAATGTATGCAGTCTGATTCCAGAAGTCCTTTTGGATTTACCAGGCACTTTTACAGTTCGCCTTAGAGCATCCAGTGGTAGAACTATGGAAATGGGAGCTTATTATCTGACAAGTTTTTTATATGAGTACAGCAGAGCTTTATTGGAGCGGGCGATTGCAGGGGATTATCAGTTTTTAGACTGGTTTAATAGCGCCGGACGCCTGTTCTATTCTGAATCGTGCGGTGGAGAATATGGAGCTTTTAAAGACCATGCCCAAGGAGAACTTCTTTTATCAGTATATGGGGATTCCTATGACAACAGATGATGATGGATTGTTCCTGTATGTTTCTGAATGTAAAAGCAAGATTTTAAAGCCATTGCATGAGGTTTATGGCATTGATATTTCAGAGGAAGCTTTGTACAAGGCAGTAGAAGGCCATAACAGGGTATGCAGTCTCATTACCCAGATTGGTCAGTTTCGAAAAGAAGAAAAAAGAATTTTTTATAAGAAAGGAAGCGAGAGTATGCCGGAAATGAGTAAAGCAGTTCTCCCACCACATATGGGGGACAAGGTGCCAAGTGAGAAAATCTTAAAACTTGGAAGGAAGATTACAGATGTAGCCAAACACAAAATCAAAGGGCTTACAGTAGCAGATCCAGAGTATTGGGGATTGGCGGAGATTGTAACGGAGGAGATGGCAGATATTGCATTGACCATGAAGGTGCGCCATCACTATAAAATAGAAGAGCTCTGGAAGATGAATGATGTAAAGGAAGAGGAAAAAGAGCATTTTCAGAGAGTATTGGATGAAATGAGTTATATTGGTCTTCTGGAGTATGATTATGGGAATAATTATGACCATTATGGTTCGATACCAGGACCTTCGGACCGTAGATACTGCCTGCCTATGTTTGTTCCAGGTTCTGCTGAGCTTTTTAATATGGAAGAAGGGCCAGAAGGAAATAAAAGGCTGCGGGAGCATCCGGCGCTGGCAAGTTTTTTTGAGCGTATGACATTTATTCCATTGGATGGAATTACCCATATGGTTCCACCAGGAGGCGCAGGAATCGGTATGCATGTAATTCCGGTGGAAAAAGCAATTTCTATGGAAAATGGAACCATTGACTTGGAGCATATTTCCTATTGGTTGAAAAAGTATGAAGGACATATCGGTGTTGGTCAGTGTTCCTGCCGGATTAGCCGCCAGATATTAGGGGAAGGCTGTGGCGATGATGAGATGAATTGGTGTGTCGCCGTAGGAGATTTTGCAGATTATTGCCGTGAGACAGGGAAAGGCCATGATATCACTTATGAAGAGGCCATGGAGATTTTCCGTAAGGCGGAAGACAATGGATTTGTGCACCAGATTACCAATATTGATGGAGAAAATAAGATTTTTGGTATCTGCAATTGTAATGTAAATATCTGTAATGCATTGCGGACTTCTCAGTTGTTTAATACTCCTAATATGAGCCGCAGTGCATTTACGGCAAAGGTAGAAAAGGAAAAATGCGTTGCCTGTGGAAAATGTGTGGAGTATTGCCCAGCCGGAGCGGTAAAGCTTGGACAAAAATTGTGCAAAAAAGACGGCACCCAGGTTTCCTATCCTAAGCATGAGCTTCCTGATAAATTTGTATGGGGCAAAGAGAAATATGATGAAGAGTACCGTGACAATAACCGGATTAATTGCTATGAAACGGGAACGGCGCCTTGTAAGGCAGCGTGTCCAGCGCATATTGCGGTACAGGGGTATATTCGCAAAGCGAAGGAGGGAAAATACAAGGAAGCCCTTGCCTTGATTAAGCAGGATAACCCCTTCCCAGCCATCTGCGGCCGTGTTTGTAACAGACGCTGCGAGATTGCATGTACCCGTGGAACCATTGATCAGGCAGTAGCCATTGATGATATTAAAAAGTTTATTGCAGAGCAGGATCTTCATGAAGAAACCAGATATATTCCTCCAGTGGTAATTGCCTCCAACCGTCTGACTCAGTGGGAAGAGAAAATTGCCATTATCGGTGCTGGCCCGGCAGGTTTGTCTTGTGCCTATTATCTGGCAACAAAGGGATATAAGCCTACAGTATTTGAGAAGCATGCATGTCCAGGAGGAATGATGACCTATGGGATTCCTTCTTATAAGCTGGAAAAAGATGTGATAGATGCAGAGATTGATGTTCTGCGCCAGTTAGGTGTTGAGATAAAGTGCAAAGTGGAAGTAGGGAAGGATATTACGATCGAGGAACTTCGGGCAGAAGGTTATCGGGCATTTTATCTTGCAATTGGATGCCAGGGTGGGAAAATTCCAGAAATTCCAGGAAACGATGCCCAGGGAATTGATATAGCAGTAAATTTCCTTCATCACGCCATTGAGAACCAGGATCAGAAAATGGAAGGAAAGGTAGTGGTTATCGGCGGCGGAAATGTGGCCATCGACTGTGCAAGAACCGCTTATCGTTTTGGCGGAAAAGAGATAACCATGTTTTGTCTGGAATCTAGGGAGACCATGCCAGCTTCAGAGGAGGAGATACAGGAAACATTAGAAGAGAACATTGTGATTGAAAATGGATGGGGACCAAAAGAAATTCTAAAAAATAGTGATGGAAAAATACAGGGGGTTGTATTTCAGAAATGTATTGCTGTATTTGATGAAGAAGGGAAATTTCATCCCCAGTATGAGGAGGATAATTTGAAGACAGTGGAATGTGACCATGTGATTTTTGCAATCGGGCAGTCCATTGAATGGGGAAATTTATTAGACGGAACGAAAGTTGAGTTCTGGCATGGGAATTATCCGGCGGCAGATGCTCTTACATATCAGACCGCGGAGCCAGATATTTTTGTGGGCGGAGATGTTTATACAGGACCGAAATTTGTCATTGATGCAATTGAGGCTGGTAAAAATGCGGCAGTGTCCTTGCACCGCTATGTACATCCAGGAACTAGTATGACCATTGGACGTAACCGTCGTGATTTCCATGAATTAGATAAGGAAGATATTAAGGTGGATGGGTATGATACCATTGGACGTCAGGAAGCTGGTATGGAGGAATCCATTGACTATAAGCATTCCTTCCAGGATGCCCATAAGACTCTGACGGAAGAACAGGTTCATTTGGAAGCAAGCCGCTGTTTAAGCTGTGGGGCTTCGGTGGTCGATGAAAATAAGTGTATTGGTTGCGGTGTTTGTACAACGAAATGTGAATTTGACGCGATTCATCTTCATCGTGATCATCCAGAATGCTCGAAGATGGTTAAGTCAGAGGATAAATTTAAGGAAATCGGCGCTTATATGGCAGGCAGGGCAGCGAAGACAGCATTTACCAAAACTCCCATTGTGACAAGGAGAGTAGCAGAGACTGTGAAAAAGTCAGGAAATGCTGCGAAAAAGGCAGCGGGAACGATTCAAAAAGCGGTGGAGACTAGAAGAAAAAAATCTGGGAAAGGGGCAGGAAAGCATCCGGCAGGCTCCACAAGAAAGGCAGCAGGAAATACAAAGAGAGCTGCAAGGCCAAGAAAGAAAACGGAAAAGTAGTGAGGGATAAGAATGCATGAATTGGGAATCGTATTTCATATTGTAAAAACGGTAGAGAATATCGCAGTTGAAAATCAGGTATCCAAGGTAGGCAAGGTGGTTCTTCAGATTGGAGAGGTCTCCACAATCATTCCTTCGTATCTGGTGGACTGCTGGAATTGGAAATGTTCCAAAAGTGTGCTGATGGAAGGCTGTGAACTGGAGATTGAGACAATTCCTGCGATTACCTTTTGTGAAGACTGTGGGGAAACCTACAGCACAGTACAACATGGAAAAATCTGTCCCTATTGCAGCAGCGCTTGTACTTATCTGGTGCAGGGAAATGAGCATGAAATCAAAGAGATAGAGGTCTGTTGAAGGATTAGGAAGTTGATGATACTAAAAATGGTATGGCTCAGTGGCAGCTATACCATTTTTTCATAATTATGTTGTCACAAACGGCTGTTTGTGTTAGACTTACAATCATACTGTTAAGACAGATGTCAAGAAAGGAAATGTGGGAAGAAGCGGTATGAAAGAAAATTTTAGAAAGAAGTACATAGGAGATCGGGCATTTTACCAGATGGTTCTAATGATTGTGGTGCCTGTTATTATCCAAAACGGCATTACCAACTTTGTGAGTCTTTTAGACAATATTATGGTGGGGCAGGTAGGGACTGAACAGATGAGCGGTGTTGCCATTGTCAATCAGTTTATGACAGTATTCAACATATGTATTTTTGGCGGTGTTTCCAGCGCTGGGATTTTTACTGCTCAGTATTATGGAAAAGGAAGTCATGAGGGTGTGCGCAATACCTTCCGCTTTAAGTTCATTGTCTGTATTTTGATGGCAGTGATTGCCATTGGATTATTCCTGACAGCGGGGAATGAGTTGATTATGCTGTATCTCCATGAAGGTGCACAGAGTGGAGATATTGTAAAAACATTAGGATATGGAAGGGAATATCTGTCAGTGATGATTTTAGGTATGATACCCTATGCCATTTCTCAGACCTATGCAAGTACCTTGCGTGAGACAGGAGAAACATTGCTTCCCATGAAGGCGGGAATTATTGCAGTTTTTGTAAACCTAATAGGAAATTTCATATTAATTTTTGGTAAATTTGGATTTCCAGCTCTGGGGGCAGTGGGAGCTGCTATTGCAACGGATATTGCAAGGGTGGTGGAATGTGTTGTGCTGGTATGCTGGACTTTCAGGCATAAGAAGGAGCATCCTTTTATCCAAGGAGCCTTTCGAAGCCTTAAGATACCAAAGAATTTGACAGCTAATATTATACAGAAGGGAATTCCTATTATGCTGAATGAAATTGCATGGTCAACGGGACAAGCCTTTTTGATGCAGTGTTATTCGATTCGAGGATTGTCTGTAGTGGCAGGGCTTAATATTTCCAGTACAGTGTCAAATCTCTTTAATGTGGTATTTCTTTCCATAGGAGGCGCCATCTCCATTATTGTAGGGCAGCTGCTTGGAGCAGGGAAAATGGAAGAGGCAAAGGATACAGACCGGAAGCTTTTGTTTTTTACCGTTTCCACCTGTCTGGTGTTTGGAAGTCTGCTGGCGTTGATTTCACCATTCTTCCCCTTGATTTATAATACTTCAGGGGAAGTACAGTCTCTTGCTACAAAGTTTATTATGATTGCTGCTGGGTGTATGCCCTTATATGCATTTATGCATGGGTGCTATTTTACCCTTCGCTCTGGCGGAAAGACTTGGATTACGGTACTATTTGACAGTGTGTATGTGTGGGTCGTAGATATTCCCCTTGCCTTTGTACTGGCAAATTTTACAGGGCTTCCCATTGTGCTGGTGTACTTAAGCTGTCAGTTGGTTGAGACATTAAAATGTATTTTAGGTTATGTACTGGTAAAGAAAGGAATTTGGCTCCAGAATATCGTGGATGCATCTGCGTAACAGAAGAATCAGAAGTGATTCAAAAGACAAGAAGAGGAAAAGTTTATGATATATACAGGATTCCAATTGGTATGGTTGTTTTTTCTATATAGTTTTCTGGGCTGGTGCCTGGAGGTGGTTTATGCGGCAGTTGGCCGAAGGGAATTTGTAAACAGAGGATTGTTAAATGGGATGCTGTGTCCGGTGTATGGAATTTCCACTGTATTCATGCTGATTTTTATGGATTCTTTGAGAGAAGAATGGTTCTATCTGTTTTTGGGATGCATGATTGTGGGAACTGTTACGGAATTATTGACGGGATTATTGCTGGAAAAGGCATTTCACGTAAGGCTTTGGGATTATTCTGGCAAACGGTTTCAGGCTGGCGGTTATATTTGCCTTGCAGCAGCTTTTGTATGGGGTGTCCTGGGGATTCTTGTGATAAAATTTATGAATCCTGTGTTAATGGGATTGTTAGAAAAGATACCGTATCTGCCCAGTATTGTTGTTTTGACAGTCCTTTGTCTTATTTTGGCAGTGGATGCTTTTATGACTATAGGAGCATTGCTGAAAATCAAAAATCAGAATCAGATGATGTGTGAGATTGCGGAAGGACTGAACCAGGCTTCTCATTCTTTTCAGGCGGTGATTGTAGGTCTGGTAGAGCGTCGTATGAACCGGGCGTTTCCTAGCTTAGAAAAGAAAAAAGTGGAAACACAGGAAGAAAAACAAGAATTAATATGTCAGAAAACAGTATTCGCCTATGGATGCAGTTTCCATAAAATTGTTTGGATTTTTGTTCTGGGATCTTTTTTAGGGGCTTTGGTGGAAATGGTCTTTTGCCGATTTACCGTAGGCTGGTGGATGAGCAGAAGCAGTTTGGTCTATGGAACCTTCAGCCTGGTATGGGGAATTGGTGTTGCTGGCGCTACGATTGTACTTTATCGTTATCGGAATCAGGAGGATAGCCACATATTTCTGGCAGGAACTCTGTTAGGTGGAGCCTATGAATATATTTGCAGCGTATTTACGGAATTAGCATTTGGAACGGTGTTTTGGGATTACAGTGAGATTCCCTTTAATCTGGGTGGACGGATTAATCTTTTATACTGTTTTTTCTGGGGAATTGCAGCCTGGGTATGGATGAAGCGGTTGTACCCTGTGATGTCCGGCTGGATAGAGAAAATACCGAAAAAATCAGGAGAAATATTTACGTGGGTATTCCTGCTGTTTATGGCATGGGATATTAGCATTTCTACGGTAGCTTTGGCACGTTATGGAGAACGGGCACAGGGAATTCCGGCAAAAAATGAGATAGAGGTCTGGCTGGATACAGAGTTTCCAGATGAACGGATGGATCAGATTTACCCAAATGCAAAAACAATGGATGAATGGAAGCAGCCATAAAGGCAGGAGATGAATGGAGAGAATTATGGAAGCAAAAGAATGTTTTGGAAAGAAAAAAAGAGTGGTGGTGAAAATCGGTTCGGCATCCTTGCACCATACAACCACAGGGAGACTGAATCTTGGAAAAGTGGAACGTTTGGTGCGGGAGCTTTGTGACATTCGAAACCGCGGAATTGATGTGTGCCTGGTGAGTTCTGGAGCCATAGCAGTGGGGCGTAAAGTCATTGGCTTAACAGAGCGGCCAGATCACATTTCTACCAAGCAGGCATGTGCAGCAGTAGGACAGGCAAGGCTGATGATGACATATCAGAAATTATTTTCTGAATATCATCAGACTGTAGGGCAGATTCTTATGACAAAGGGGACCATGCAGGATAATGTTTCTCGGAAAAATGCGCAGAATACCTTTGAAGAGTTGTTTCGTCTCGGCGTTATTCCGGTAGTCAATGAAAATGATACGATTTCTACTTATGAAATGCAGTTTGGAGATAATGATACCCTTTCTGCGCTGGTAGCTTCTTTGGTAGGAGCGGATTTACTGATTCTTTTATCCGATATTGATGGATTGTTTACGGATGATCCACATCAAAATCCTGATGCAGAATTAATTCGGGTGGTAGAACAATTGGATGAAGGAATTCTTTCCATGGCAAAAGGAACTACAGGAAGCGATGTAGGCACTGGAGGAATGGAGACAAAGCTGACGGCGGCCAAAATTGCCACATGTTCCGGGGCAGATATGATAATTGCCAATGGAGAAGATGTGGGAATTCTTCATCAGATTTTTGAAGGAGAATTTAAAGGGACGTTGTTTAAAGAACATCGGAATGAGGATTTTTATATTGCAAATTTTATTGAGAAGAGTTTGGAATAGTTTGATATGGAGGAAATGATGGAACAGAGTAAAATAGACAGGATTAATGTGCTTGCAAGGAAATCAAAGGCAGAGGGATTGACAGAAGCAGAGAAGAAAGAACAAGAGCTTTTGCGAAAAGAGTATATTGCCAATATCAGGAGAAACCTGCGGGCTCAGCTGGATAGCATTGATGTGGTAAATCCAGATGGAACCACGGAAAATCTGGGTGAAAAATATGGAAACAAAGAAGCAAATTAGAGATAGGCTCAAAGCAAAAAGGGAGAACCTTACTTGTGAACAGGTGCAAAGGCGATCGGAAGAGATCTGCCGTAAAATAAGCCAGCAATCCAGGTTTTTACAAGTAGAGGCCGTTTGCTTTTACTATCCATTGGGGAAAGAAGTAAATCTTCTTCCTTTGGCAAAGGAAGCTCTGGCGCTGGGAAAAAAGGTGGCATTTCCCAGAGTGGAGGGGAAGGAGATGGAATTTTATGAGATTACCTCTCTGAAAGATTTCCAGGAGGGAAGCTTTCATATTATGGAGCCTGTGGGAGGAAAGCTGTTGTCAGAACAGAATACACTGGCGCTTGTGCCTGGCCTTGGCTTTGATTTCAGAGGAAATCGGATTGGATATGGCGGAGGATTTTATGACCGTTATTTTGCCAGACATCCCCAATTTTTGAAAATAGGAGTAGCGTATGCCGTCCAGATTGTGGAAGAACTGCAAACGGAAGTACATGATATTTCCATGGATGGAGTAGTCACAGAAAAAACGATAGAGGAGAAAACAAATGGTAAAAAGTTCAGCTAAAATATTGTTTTATAATGATAATTCAGACAGCATTGTGGCGGCTGCTGGAAGGATTTCCACCACCAAAGGCAGCGCAATTGAAATCTATGAAAAATCCTGTGAAAAAGACATAACCGAAAATATCGCTTTGATTCAAAAAATAATGTCTTCCGGGCATACCTCTGTGCTGGAGCATGTTTTTTTAAATTTGGCATTTGAACATGTGTCGGTATTTGTGGAGCAGTTTATCATCGAATTCCGGTTGGCGTCCTTTACCGTAAAGTCCAGAAGATACGTGGATTTTGGAAACATGGGTTATGTGATGCCAGAGTTTGGAGGAGAGAAAGAGAAGTCTGGGAAGATGAGAAAGCTCTATGAGAAACATATGGATTTTTTGTTTGCAGAGTATCATAATTTACTGGAGCAAGGGATACCTAAGGAGGATGCCAGGTTTGTCCTGCCTTATTCCTTCCGCAGTAACTTTTACTGTACGGTGAATGCAAGGGAGTTTCTCAAAATCGTCAATGAGATGGTATGGGGAAGGGGAAAGGAATACCCGGAGATTGCAGCTCTTGGAGAATCGTTGCGAAAGCAATGTGAGGAAAGAATGCCGTTTTTAAAGTTTGGATGCAGCGTGGAACAGGAAAAATCAGGCAGGATAAAGAGTTTGTTTTCAAAAGAAAAGGAAGGTTCTTCTTGGATAGATGATTCTTTGGCTGGCATTCCTAGTGAATTCAAGCATAAGGACGCCAACGAAAACCTGGTGGATTTATGGAATACCTCTACGGATACCCCGGAAGAAATCATATGCAGGGCTGCGATGTTAGAAGCAGGAATGGAACACTGGCAGGAGATAGAGGTCAAGGAACCCAGGCTGCAAAAAGAAGTGATAAGGGAAGTTTTATCTCACGGAAGGAAAAGGGAGTTGGAGCAGGTAAACGTTACGGCTTTCTTCCGGGGGATTTCCCTGGCGGGAGTTACTCATCTGGCCAGACATCGCATGCAGTCTATCGTTGTTCCAAAATATATTGAAATCTGCAGTTTTGATTCCTATATTGTGCCAAAAACCATTGAGAAGGCAGGATTAAAAGTAAAATACGAGAATGTTTTTTTCGAAACAAAAAGGGTGGCAGAGCAACTGAAAGAAATGGGAATGCAAGACCAGGATATGATATATTTGCTGCTGAGCGGCTTGAAGGTTCCGGTTTTGACTACGATGAACGCAAACGAGTTGTTTACCTTTCTTCGTTTGCGGACCTGCCAACGAGCGCAATGGGAGATTGCGGATCATGCAAGAGAATTATTGTGGATTTTGCGAAAGAAGCATCCCGTCTTGTTTTCCCTCTATGGGCCTTCCTGTTATGTCACTGGAGAGTGTCCAGAAGGGAAGATGTCCTGTGGACAGAAGGGAAAGGTAAGGGATTTTTATACTATGGGTGAATAAATAAGGGTAAGGGGTAGATATAATACTATGAAAGAGAAATGGAAGAGAAGTTGGCATGAATGGGTGTTAGATATAGCACATTTAATAATTTTGATAGTACTATTGGGTTATACGTTTCGAGCAGTGATATGCGTTGATCAGGGTTTATTCAAGGGGAATTTTTTTTATGACTTAAAAGAAGCATGTTTGAAAGCTGGTATAAATGAGATTTTTACATTTATAGGCGCCGTGGCTTTCATTTTGTTTGGTATTATCGGGATATATGATTTTGCATATTCGAGTGGTGTACAGATTCTTGTGCCTCCGTCTTTTGCTTACTTAAAAGAGAAGAATTATGAAAAGCAGGCAGAAAAAATGATGAAAATATATTATGAAAGAGATATTGAGTTCATTCAGGAATATGAGAAAGAGCGGGTGGGGTATCTACTTCAAGCGGCAGGGATTGATGAAGAACAATTTCGGCATATCAGATACGAATTGATAAAAGCCAGGGCAATGTCAACGGAGAATGTAGAGGAACTTAGAAATAAAACTGAGATGATGCTATATGATAAACAGTTTATTGTAAATCAAACGATTTATTCGTTTAGCGATAGGATATATAAGTCCAGCTAATAAATGTCAATAGCAAAATGAGAAAAATCGAAATTATTTTTAAAGCAAAAAAGGCGCACTTACCCCTTGGTGAAAATATCATTTTTTCAAAAGATATCGATTCGTTGGATTTACAGTATTTTATGCGGCTATGTCGCATTTAGCAGCATTGTGTTTTTTGATATGCTCCTGCGGAGTAATGATTTCAAAAGGCTTATTGTCCCTGAGTATTGCAAATATCATGTTGCATACTTTGTGTGAAACAGCCCCCATTGCCACGAGTTTGGGTTTTGATTCACATTTTTTGAGGTAGTAATCACGCAGAACCGGATTTTTGGCTTCTCCCGTGCGGGATGTGCCGATGCTTTGTAAAGCCAGTGTATGGACCACCCGCCTGGCTATGGCGGAGCCCCTTTTAGACATTTGGGTTTTTGTGCCTTCAAATTTGCCGGATTGTTTTACTGCCGGATCAAGACCAAAGTAAGCAAAAAGCTGTTTTGGCTTGGAGAATGCAGAAAAATCTCCAATCTCTCCCATGAGGGATACGGCGGATAAGAAACCAGCGCCTTTGAACGTTTCGATCAAATGGATCTGCCTGACAAAGTCGGTGGCTTCATTGGCATCAACAAGCTCATGCATGGAACCCAGGATGCCTTTGATTTCTTCGTCATATTTACGGATGAAACCAATATAAAGGCGGATGCGTTTGATGTTGCTGTCAATGATGTAACCGAATTCATTCGCTTCATTAGCAGCCTGGATAATGGCATGATACTTGTTCTGGGCATAGGTAAGCCCAAAGCGTGCAGTAGATTTAATGGCATCAATAATCTCTTGTCGGTCTGCTTCAATAAATGCAGCTGGGGAGGTATACGTCTCCAACAGTGTAAGTGATGTATTAACCGTAACCTTTGAAAAAATGCCAAGATACTGAGGAAAAGCCATTCGCAATTCGCCCTGAAGCTTATTCACATAAGCACTGCGGTTATCCATTAAGTCGTAGTATTCCCGACAAAGGTTGCGGCAGTTGAGGGCAAGGTCAGATGGCATGAGAGAAACCTTTAAATCAGGTTTCAATCCAACTAAAGCAGCCTTTTTTGAATCAAAACGGTCATTATGCACTTTCCGTATGTTGATATTTGTGCTATTCTTAGTGATGATAGGATTGATAACAGACACGTTAAAACCCTTATCACGAAGATAGCAGAAGAGTGGGTAATGATAGATTCCCGTGGATTCAAGGAAAATGCGGCTTTCCAAAGAATACAGCTCTTCTGCTTCTTTTATTTTCGAAACAGCGGCTGTAAGGGAATCCATGCGGTTATGCAGGATTTTATAAGGCTTTCCTACAAACTGCTGGTTCGGGAGTGCGATAGACATCCAGGAGAAGTCAGCGCCGACATCAATACCAACAGAGATGAATAATCCATCTAAATTAAAAACAACTTTGTTTGACATGAGCAGAAGCTCCTTTCTGATAGGAATCCATTTCCAATCTGGCAGGTACACAACCTAGCGTGTTATACGGGTATTGCCTTCCGGCTCCCAACCAGCTAAAACATAAAACCCTGTCGAATGGACTAATTGACTTAATTGTAGGTATAGGCTGATGAGAATCAGCTTCCCAAGGAGGTGGACATTCTTTATCCTATCCTAAGGGATAATACCTTATGTTTCATCTGGTGTCTATCAGGAACCGTCAGACATGATAATTATTTTCGGATAACATCTGATGAAGGAAGAACACCTTCTTCTGTTATCTGATTTATAGAAATTTATTAACCAAGTAGTCTTGATTGACTACACCATTATTATACTAGGAGGTGGGCTATTTTATAAATCTGTATGCGGCGCTTTATGATCCTAAGTTATGTAACAATGTGGCTTATATTATGGCAGATTATATTGTTATGTGTATGGGAAATGCAGTTGATTGTTTGGACTATATTATTATTCCTCAGGGCAGTAACTTATTATTGGGGTTGGAAGTAGGGAAAATTTTACGTAAGCCAATTATTGCTATTCAGGAAAAGGAACGAATATGCAAAAATGAGTTTTGGGATGGCAATTATAAAAGAAAGTTAAATACCAAGAATAGAGTGATTATTGTTCATGATGTTTTAGTAACTGGCAAGAGGGTATATGAAAGTATTGAGAAATTGCCAGAAGGTACATATGAAGTAGAAGGATTATATTGTCTGTTTAAATACAAACATAAGAAGTATCACCCAAAAAGGGAATTAAAAAGGCATAATATTAACAACATTAAGTGCCTTGTTTGTACGGACGAGGCAAGATTACAAAAAGTATATGAGGAAAGGGAGGATTGATTATGAGTTGTGATTATTGTGATGAAAGAGAAGGGATAGAAACTGTTTATAATAAAATATATGGAGATAGAAATAGAGTGTTATGCGAGACGGAACATTTTTCCATTTTTCCTTGTATGGGACAATTACGGGAAGGACATTTGCTGATTGTATCGAAAGAACATATTAATGCAATGGGAATGTTAAAGAAAGATATATTAGCGGAATTGGAAAGCTTAGTTTTTAGGATTGGAAATTTATATGAAAATTTGTATCAAAAGAATGCGTTGTGTTTTGAACATGGTGTGCTAAATGATAATGGAAATAATGGAGGATGCGGTATTTACCATATGCATCTTCACTTAGTTCCTATACGAGATGGTGAATTTCAGGCGATATTAAGTGAGGTAAAAAACAAAAATACGAATAAAATTTATTTATCACAAAATTTGGAGGATACATGTAAGTGTATTACAGAAAAAAAGACATATGTTTTTTTGGGATTGTTTGATAGTGGACAGAAAAAAGAATCATATATTGTGAATAATAGCGAAAATTATTTTGAATCTCAATATATTAGGAAAGTGGTTTGCAGGGTGTTCGGTAAGAAAGAATGGGATTGGAAAAAGATAAAATGCAAAGAAAGGACATTTCTTAGAACGTTAGAAAAATGTAACATTATTTAAGCAGAAGTAGAAATTCTTTCATCAATACAGTTAGAAAAAATTTGTATTTCAGTTGAAAAAAAGAATATTAGCTTTCTTCCCTTCGCAAGGTTTTAACTTACATTCCTTGCGAAGAGTGCAGAAGGGGAAGAAGCTGTTCTTGTTATTACTATTTGCACAAAGAAAATTCAACAAACATTTTATAATAAGTACCCGTCTTTTACAATGTCTTTTACGATCTCGGTGGGGATTTCAAAGGTGACGACGCCCATGTAACCAGGAGCCACCTGATATTCGTCAAAAACAATGACCAGCTTGCCAGATTCATTCACATAGAAATTTACGGTGTCTGGCAATTCTAAAAATTCTGATTCCGGCATATCGCTATCCACCCAGTAAATTTTTGATTCGTCTTGTGCCATTTGTTCTTTCATCTGTTGTCTGATGTTTTCATAAATGGGCGTTTGATAGTCTGCATTGTCCTGAAACAAGTCTTTTAGGGCAATCATTTTACCAGTTTGTTTATCGATATGATAGATTTTTTCCATCTGGGCGGCTCCAGCTTGGGTGACCGTCTGGTGAAAACGGAGGGAAAATAAGGTATCGTTGTCTGTAACCACTTCATAGTCCAAATCTACCGCTTGGGTGTCCTCTCCGCCAGAGGCTTTTCGATCCGCTTCATAAGCAGCGATGATTTCATCGGTATAGGACTGAATATTGCTGTTTAATTTTTCCGTGGCGTCTTCCAATATTTTTCCTTCTTCATCTTTTATCTCAATTTCGGGAACTTTGATGTTGGCCTCCATGTTTTTTTCCTGATGATTGTATTCCCGGAATGTAACTATTTTTGCAATAACGCCAAGGATAGGAATTTGTTCCATGGCGTGAGAAACAGATGGCCCGGAATTGGCAAGGATAACCAGAAGGAAAGCAGCGGCAGCAACGCCTGCGGCCGCTTTGACAAAGGGGAAGCGGAAAATGGATGCAGGTGTTTTATCTGTTGTATTTTGGCGGCTTTTTCTTATATTTCCAGGATTTGATTTTTCGGAAACTGCATTTGCCGCTATGTCTTTTTTGGCCTGGGCAATGGCGGTTTCTACCTGGCTTTTTAAGGTATCTGGTACTTTGATGTTTTGATAATCTTGTTTGATTTGTTCTAAATTACGATTCATGGCAGAATTCTCCTTCCGTTAATTTAATCTTCATTTTTTTTAAACTGCGGTATAAAAGGCTTTTGGTGGCGCTTAAGGTTTCATCCAGCGTATCAGCAATTTCCTGCAGTTTTCGCTCCTCGAAATAACGCAGTACAACTGCTGCACGTTCTTTCTCGTTCAGAATATCCAGAGCTTCAATGGTATCAAAGTCAAGATATATATCTTCTTTACCATATTCCTGCATAACGTCACAGGAAATTTCACGTTGTTTCTCCCGTAGAAATTCCATGGAAGTGTTGATGACGATGCGCCAAAGCCAGGTTTTGATGAAAGCTTTATTTCGGACAGAAGCGGCAGAGCGAATAGCTTTGTAAGCACTTTCCTGTACAATATCCATAGCATCAGATTCGTTTTTGACATAAGTGAAAGCCAGACGATACAAAGCATCGTAGGAAGCCAATAGTTCCTGTTCTACCAATTGCTGCATTTGTTGCACTTTTGGCGTGTTCATGTGGTATTCTCCTTTCAGGTTTTGTATATTTAAGCAATTGGGAAACCATAAACTCAATATAATTTCATGTACAATTCACACAATTTTCTTAGTTTCTGTATCGGAAAATACTTACTTTACATTTGCAAAATTGTACCTAATATTTTTAAAAGTTTCTCAATTACCTATCTTGTATGTTAGATGAAGAAGAAGCACAAAAAGTTTCATAAAATGAAAAATTAAAAAATCGAAGCTCCTATGAATATTTTTATTCTTATCTCTAAGAATCCCTGGAATGAAGCAATGCGGGAAGCTGAAAGGACAAAACAGTTAGGTCACATGCGAAAATTTCACAAAAAATCCTTTGAAAAACCATAAGAAATGAGTTATACTATGAAAAGCATGTAAAAATATATGTACAGAACTGAGAATAGCAGTAAAGGATGGTATTTAATATGGCATTATTAGAGCAATGGAAAGATGTTGCATATAATCAGGAGACCAATAAAGGGGAACTTCAGAGATTTTGGCAGAGATATTTTCTTTTGGAAAAGGGAGTATATGAGAAATTGCTAGAAGATCCAGACCAGGCAGTGGAGGGAACTGTGAAGGAGCTGGCAGAAAAATATGAATTGTCCATTATGGATATGACAGGATTCTTAGATGGTATCAATGACAGCCTGGTTACACCGAATCCAATTGAAGAGATGGAAGAGGATACCAGGGTAAGTCTTGTTTTTGATAAGGAAAAGCTTTATAAAAATATGGTGGACGCTAAGGCGGACTGGCTTTATGAGCTTCCTCAGTGGGAAGATATTTTTGACGAGGAGACTAGACACAGACTGTATTTGGAACAGAAGAAATCTGGCACAATTATCAAAGAGAATAAAATATATCCCAATGATCCCTGTCCATGCGGCAGTGGAAAAAAATATAAGAAATGTTGTGGAAGAAATAAATAATTCTTTACAGACTGGTGAAAATGGATTATAGTAAGAGAGAACAAAAATAGAAGAAAGCGTTGATAGGAAGAGTAAGCTGTGAAATGTCAGATTCCCCTTATTGCTCAGGCAGCGAAGGGAAGAAAGCAGAGAGAACCGTCGAAGAACAGAAGAAGTGTTTGGGGCTGGAAGCGGTTTGGCAGGAAGCAGCCGAAGACCACCCTGGAGCGGCGAAGGCCCGGTGACTCCGTTATCGTCAGAATGAGAGGCCCAAAATAGGGCAAGCAGGGTGGAACCGCGTATTTACGTCCCATGCAGTACTTTTTGTATTGCATGGGATTCTTTTTACCAATTACCAAAAAAGGAGGAGCGCTATGTGTAAAATCAAAGAATGGATGGAAACTTTAACAGATGTTGTAACAATGACAAAGAAGGAATATTTACTGGCCATTACCACCAGTCTTTTGGGCGGTATCGTCATAGGATATGTATTTGCCCCAAGACGTACAAAATACACGATGATAGGTTCCCATAATGGCAGTAAAAATAAGAATAATGGGAATGAATATACCGATGAATTTTATGAAGATTGGGACCATATGGAGAAGCTGGAGGATTGGGATAAGGAAGAGGATGCTCCCCTTTCCTTCCATTAACCATAAGATTATCTGAAAACTACCAAATGGAAAAGGAGCTTGTAACATGAAAATTGTATTAAAAGATGGTTCTGTAAAGGAATATAGTGAAGCAAAAAGCGTATACGATATTGCGTTGGATATCAGTGAAGGATTAGCAAGAATGGCCTGTGCAGGAGAGGTGGATGGAGAGACAGTTGACTTAAGGACAATGATTGAGAAAGACTGTGAATTGAATATTTTAACTCAGAAAGATACCGAAGGAATCCGTACGGTCCGCCACACCTGTTCCCATGTGCTGGCGGAAGCAGTGAAGCGTCTGTTTCCCAATGCAAAGCTGGCAATTGGGCCTTCCATAGACGAAGGGTTCTATTATGACTTTGAAGCGGAACCATTTTCCAGGGAAGATTTAGACAGTCTGGAAAAAGAAATGAAAAAAATCATTAAGGAAGGGAACCGACTGGAGAAATTTACCCTTCCAAGGGCAGAAGCCATTCAGTTTATGAAAGAAAAAGAGGAACCTTATAAGGTAGAGCTGATTGAGGATTTACCAGAGGATGCAGAGATTTCCTTTTATAAGCAAGGAGAAGGCTTTACCGATTTGTGCGCGGGGCCTCACCTTATGAGTACAAAACCCATTAAGGCGTTTAAGCTAATTTCTTCCTCCATGGCATACTGGAGAGGAGATTCCAATAAGGCGCAGCTTCAAAGAATCTATGGAACAGCCTTTGCTACAAAAGATGAATTGAAGGCATATCTGGAACATTTAGAAGATATTAAGAAACGGGATCACAATAAGCTGGGAAGGGAAATGAAGCTGTTTACCACTGTGGATGTGATTGGACAAGGACTGCCCTTGCTCATGCCAAAAGGAGCCAAGATAATTCAGACCATGCAGCGTTGGATTGAGGATTTGGAGGACAATGAATGGGGCTATATCCGAACAAAAACGCCATTGATGGCAAAATCAGACTTGTACAAAATTTCAGGCCACTGGGATCATTATACCGATGGAATGTTTGTGCTGGGAGATGAGAAAATTGACAAGGAAGTCTTGGCATTGCGTCCGATGACCTGCCCATTCCAGTACTATGTCTATAAGGCAGAACAGCATTCCTATCGTGATTTGCCCTTGCGTTATGGGGAAACCTCCACTTTATTCCGTAACGAAGATTCCGGGGAGATGCATGGACTGACCCGTGTACGCCAATTCACTATTAGCGAAGGACATCTGATTGTAAGGCCAGATCAGATGGTGGAGGAATTTAAAGGCTGCATTGCACTGGCGAAACACTGTTTGTCTGTTCTGGGAGTGGAAGAAGACGTTACTTATCATCTTTCTAAATGGGATCCTCAAAATAGAGAAAAATATATTGGGGAACCAGAGGTATGGGAAGAAACACAACAGCATATGCGTGATATTATGAATGAGCTTGACATAGAATATACAGAGGATGTGGGAGAAGCTGCGTTTTATGGGCCAAAGATTGATATTAATGCCAAAAATGTTTATGGCAAGGAAGATACCATGATTACCATTCAGTGGGATGCATTGCTGGCAGAGCAGTTTGACATGTATTACATTGACCAAAATGGTGAAAAAGTCCGTCCTTACATTATCCACAGAACCTCAATGGGCTGCTATGAGAGAACCCTTGCATGGCTGATTGAAAAATATGCAGGAAAATTTCCTACTTGGCTGTGCCCAGAGCAGGTAAGGGTGTTGCCGATTTCTGATAAATATGAAGCCTATGCCGCAGAAGTAGAAAAAGAGCTGAAAGCAAATGGCATTTTATGTACCGTAGATAATCGTTCAGAAAAAATTGGTTATAAAATCAGGGAAAGCAGGTTGGAAAAGGTTCCTTATATGCTGGTGGTAGGCCAACAGGAAGAAGCAGATAAGACGGTGTCTGTGCGAAGCAGGTTTGCTGGAGATGAAGGAGTTAAGCCAATCGGTGATTTTATTAATCAGATTTGCAAAGAAATCCGTACCAAAGAGATCCGTAAGGAAGAGGTGGCAGAGGAGCAGAAAAAACAATAAAATACAGGACAAAGCGTATAAAATATTTTAAATTTCCGAATACTAATGTCGTGTACGATATATTGCGATAAGAAAGGAGATTTAAAATGACTCAGCTAAAATGTTCTGTAAAAAACTGCATGTATAATGAAGAACATCTCTGCTCCAAGGGTGATATCACCATTGGCGGCAACGACGCCTCCAAGCCCAATGAAACCTGCTGTGAGAGCTTTCGGGAAAGAAGCGACCGCATGACAAATGCTGTGGTAGGTCATCCTAGCAAAAATGTTAGTGTAAGATGTCAGGCAACAAATTGTGGCTTCAATGAAAACTGCAGATGCAGCGCAGAGGAAATCGGGATTGCAGGAAGCAATGCTTGCAGTTGTGGAGAGACAGAGTGCGCAAGTTTTGACTGTCATTGCAAGTAAAGAGAAAAACAAATCTTTCATAATTTTACAAAAAATGACAAAAAAAGTATAAAATTTTGAAAAAAATACTTGTAATATTATAAAACAGGAAGTAGAATGATTTTGGAGCATGAAAGCCTCACGGCTTTGATGTTCAATGTTCTTCTTCCTGTTTTTGTGAATGCAGAGAATAGGGACAATCGATAGGAAAATATCATATATGGAGGCTGACATGAGGAAAAAATCTCATATATCATTAGCAAAATATATCGTGGACAGTATCGCGGAGCAGGAATTGGTAAAACATAGGAAGGCTTTTTATCTGGGTAGTATTTTGCCTGATTGCAAACCGTCATTTATTACAGTGAAGCATGAGATGGAAGGGACTTTTCCGAAGGTGCAACAGGAGCTGGAAGAGCTTGTGGAAAAGCAACAGAAGTCACAGATTAATATGAGGGTCTTTTATCGTAATCTGGGAGAAGTGATCCATTATATTGCAGATTATTTTACCTTTCCCCACAATCCCCATTATCCAGGAAATTTGAAAGATCATTGCGTGTATGAAGAGCATTTGAAAAAAGAGTTAAAAGAATATATTCAAAGCGGTGAGGCAGAAAGAAACAGTGAAAGGATTCGTTCTTCCATCAGAGGACTTAACAGTGCGGAGGATATTTGTAGTTTTATCCAGAAAGCACACGAAACATATGTTAAATTGAAGAATTCTGTCGAAGAGGATTGTCGTCATATTGTGACATTGTGCCATCAGGTAGTGGTGGCAGTAATCCGGTTAATTAAAGGGGAAACAGACTCTCAGATCACCGCTGTGGCAGCTTAAAAAATCAAGGACATGTCGAATAAAAGTATTTCATGTCGAAATGTCCTGTAAAAAAATGACGATTTTCGTTTGCTTTTTTCCCATAGAGGGCATACAATATTGGCAGAGGGGGAAAAGGAGTCGAAATGAGCTATTTGTCAGAATTGAAAAGAGAAATTGAGGCTGTACGAAAGAAATTGGATGTAGCGGTAGGAAAAGATGTTTGTGCACCAGAATGCTATCAGATGAGTATTCAATTGGACAAACTGATTGAAGCCTACATTCAGTACGAGAAGGAAGTTCGACTGCGGTTGAATTAGGGATGATAAGATATGAAGGAAAGCAAGGCAGAACCAGAAATTTAGGTTCTGCTTTACTTTTTATCACCATAGTATGTATTGTCAAGTTGCATAATTTTTTAAGATATGTCAGAAAAAGTAAAAAAAATATTGACATATGTTCAAATATGAGAAACAATATAGTGTATCCATACTATTTAGAAAATGAGGGCATGAACATGGGAAGTGGAAGAACAAGAAAACTAATACAATCAGTTTCAGAACTGAAAAATGTTGATTATTCCGGTGAACCAGAATTAAGGGATATGTATCATCGACTGGTAGATGGCAGAGAACAGTTTGCAGAAATTCTTGAAAAGAATTTCAAGGCAGTGATGCAGATTAGTTCCCTGGATTTGACGATGCAGCACGAGACAGATAAGATTATTGAAATATCACATAATGTGGCCAAGGCTGCAGAAGTTATTTTTGGAACCAATGGCGACCATTCAGAGGTGGAGGGAAGCAATTCTCTGGAACAATTGACGAACACAATTATCAGAGTATCAGAAGAAACCGAAGAAGTACATCAAAAAATCGGAGAGGGACAGGAAGAGCTTACATCTATCCGGGATCTTTCCAGCCAGGCAATTGAAGTGTCGAAAGAAATGCGCAGGGACATGGATGAATTGTTGAATGTCATCAATAATATGAATGAGGTAATTGCAGGGATTGATTCTATTTCTATGCAGACGAACCTTCTTTCGCTGAATGCTTCCATAGAGGCGGCAAGAGCTGGGCAGGCGGGAAGAGGATTTGCAGTGGTGGCAGATGAGATTCGTGGTCTGGCCGAACAGACACAAAAATTGACAGGAGATATGGGAGAATTTGTAGAGAGTATCAAAAGCGCTTCACAAAAAAGCGCTGGAAGCACTACCAGTACCATAGACGCTCTTGGAACTATGACCCAAAAGATAGGAAATGTATGGGAATTGAATGATGAGAACCAGAAGCACGTATCCAAAGTGAGTGAATCTGTTACATCTCTTGCAGCCGTCAGTGAAGAGATCAGCAGTACGATGGCAGAGATGGAGAATCAATTGAAGAATAGTACAGATTTTATGCGTGAGATTGGAAATGAGCTGATGGAAGCTACAAGACCAGTAGTAGAAATTGAGGGAACACTGGATGCCGCGGTGAAACAGATGGGCAAAATGTCTAAAGATTCGTTTTTTCATTTGGAGAACAGGGAATTTTGCAAATATGTGCAGAACGCCATTGTTGCACACCGGAATTGGATTGGCAATCTAGAAAAAATGGTACAGGAGCGTGTCATTGTACCATTGCAGCTTGATTCCTCTAAGTGTGGGTTCGGGCATTTTTACTATTCCATTACACCGGATATTCCAGAAATTCGCCAAATATGGGATAACCTTGGAGAAAAGCATAAGAAATTTCATGAATTTGGAAGAGATGCAATTCAGGCGTTGTTTGATGAAGATTATAAGAGAGCAGAGCTTATCTGCAGGGAGGCAAAGGAATATTCTGGAGAATTGATTTCAGATTTGGAGAAGATGATTCAGATGGCAGATGACTAATATGATTCACTTTAATGAAAGCATATCGTAGGAGCGAATAGAGTAGAAAGAGACTGTCGTATAAAAGAGAAAAACTACAGGATATAGAAAATTTTGTTTTTTCAAAGCGCTATATCCTGTGTTTTGACCTTTTATGCGATAGTCTCTTTTTGATTCTGAAATTTTCTATTGCATTTTTTTCTATGATGGGATAGAATGGAAGAAAAGTGGAGAATAGTGGTACGAAAGTGGCATAAAAGGGTAGAAAGTGGTAGGCAGTTGGAAAGGCTGTAGGGGAGAATAGAAGTATTTGCCTTCCATTAATGTTATCCCACATCTGGAACAAGCCGCTGAATCTGCCTCGTAGAAGGTGATGTCTATGTTCATGGGTGAATACAATCACACAGTTGATACAAAGGGCAGACTGATAATCCCATCCAAATTCAGAGAATTATTAGGTGATGAATTTGTGGTAACAAAGGGGTTGGATGGATGCTTATTTGTGTATTCCGGTGAAGAGTGGAAAGTCATTGAGGCTAAATTTAGAGAAGTGTCACAATTTTCCAAAGAAGCCCGGAAATTTGCAAGGTTTTTCTTTGCAGGCGCAGCGCCTTGCGAGGTAGACAAGCAGGGGCGTGTACTTTTACCAGCGGTTTTAAGAGAATTTGCTGGTATTGAGAAAGAGGTTGTTTTGGCAGGTGTGTTGAATCATATTGAAATCTGGAGCAAAGACAGATGGCTGGAAACCAGTGAATATGATGATGTAGAAGAAATAGCTGAACATATGGCAAGCCTTGGACTTACGATTTAGGATTAAAAAATAGAATGAGAAGATGCCCGAAGAAAAGGGAAAAGAGCCAGAAAGGAAATGCATGGAATTTAAGCACAAATCTGTACTTTTAAAAGAGACAATGGAACACTTAAAGATCAATCCAGATGGGATCTACGTGGATGGAACTTTGGGCGGAGGAGGACATGCCTATGAAGTCTGCAGTCGTTTATCACCCAAAGGAAGACTGATCGGAATTGATCAAGATGAAGATGCAATTAAGGCGGCGGCAAGAAGGCTGGCTGAATTTGAAGATAAGGTACGGATTGTCAGGAGTAACTACTGCCAGATGCGGGAAGTTTTAGAAGAATATGAAATTTTTCAGGTAGATGGCATTGTGCTTGATCTTGGAGTTTCATCCTACCAGCTAGATGATCCAGGGAGAGGATTTACTTATCGAAATGGAGAGGCTCCTTTAGATATGCGAATGGATAACAGACAAGAATTTACCGCGAAGGATTTGGTGAATACGTACAGTGAAATGGAATTGTACCGGGTCATTCGTGAGTATGGGGAAGACAAATTCGCCAAGAATATAGCGAAACATATTGTAGCGGCAAGGAAAAAGAAGGACATTGAGACAGCAGGAGAGCTAACAGAGATTATTAGAGCGGCAATTCCGGCGAAGGTACGGATGAGCGGGGGACATCCGGCAAAGCGGACGTTTCAGGCAATTAGAATTGAATTGAATGGAGAATTAGAGGCGCTACAGGATTCTTTGGAGGATATGATCGATCTATTGAAGCCAGGGGGAAGGATTTGCGTCATTACCTTTCATTCCTTAGAAGACAGGATTGTAAAGAACATATTCAAAAAAAATGAGAATCCATGTACTTGTCCAAAAGATTTTCCGGTATGTGTATGCGGGAAGATTCCCATTGGGAAGGCGATCAATAGGAAGCCTGTGTTACCATCTGAAGAAGAGATGATATACAATTCACGTGCAAAGAGCGCAAAGCTTAGGGTCTTTGAAAAGATGGGTAGAGAATAGAGGGAAGATAGGAGTGAAAGCAGTGAGGCAGCAGGGAAATGCATCACATAAGGAAAAAACTGTAAGTTATATCGACGGAAATACCGTAAGAAAATTGCAGCCGAATCCAAGTCCAAGTCGTCGTAGTGAAGAAATACACCAGGAACTGATCGAAAAGCAGAAACTAGATAGAGAACAGCGGGAAAGGAAACGTGCTCTTAGAGCAGCAGCCCGAAGGAATCAGGAGAAAGCGCTCCAGATGAATCCAGGCTATGTGTTGTTTCTTGCTGTTGCTATGATGGTACTGGTAGGGGTTTCAGGTGTTTATTTGAAGTTGCAGGCGGAGTTAACCACAAGGATTAAGCATGTGGCTTCTTTAAAGAGTGAAGTAATGGACTTAAAAATCAGCAATGATGCGGAGCAAAAGCGCATTGATACATCTGTAAATTTGGATGAGGTCAAACAAAAAGCAACTGAAGGGCTTGGAATGGTTTATCCTGGGAAAGAACAAATTATCTATTTTGAAATAGATAATAGCGATTATATGAATCAATATCAGGATATTCCAGCAAAATAAGGAAGGGGAAGAACGATTGGCAGAGAAAAAGAGAAGGCCCCGGCGAAAAAGGAAAGAGCCCACAAAGTTTTCCAGAAAAATGAAGAAAAAACTTCTGGTTATGTTTACTGTGGTGATAATCACATTAGGTGGATTGATCGGAAGGCTGGTTTACATTGAGCAGGTCAAAGGCGAAGAATATGAAAAACAAGTATTAGGACAGCAAGGATATGCGAGCCAGAGTATTCCTTACCAAAGGGGAGATATTCTGGATTGTAACGGCACCATATTGGCTACCAGTGTAGATGTATATAATGTGATCCTAGACTGTAAACTGATTAATGAGGAGTTCTATGATAGCGCCACTAAAGAAAAGGTAAAAAAATATGTGGAACCTACAGTTGCAGCATTATTGCAGTGTTTTCCAGATGTTACGGAAGAAGAGGTAATGGCTGCTCTGACAGAGAAAGCAGACAGTCGTTATTTTGTTTTACGGAAGAAACTTCATTATGAGGAAATTCAGGAATTTCAAAAGTTAGAGGAAAAGGTATATAAGAAAGGGAAAAATAAGGGGAAGAAAGTAAATCCCAATATACAGGGAGTCTGGTTTGAAAAAGAATATCAGAGGGAATATCCTTATCATACATTGGCATGTAAAGTACTTGGCTTTACTACTTCTGGGAACGAAGGAATCGGAGGCCTGGAAGATTATTATAATGATACCTTAAATGGAATCAACGGACGCCAGTATGGATTTTTGAATTCGGACGATAATTTTGAAAAGACCATCAAGGAACCAATCAATGGAAAAACCCTGGTTTCTACCATCAATGCCAATATTCAGAAAGTGGTGGAACAAAAGATTGTAGAATTTCAGGAAAAGCACCGGAATGAAGTGGAAGAGGGGCCGGGAAGCAAACAGACAGGCGTAGTTGTTATGGACCCGCAAAGTGGGGCGATTCTGGCTATGTCGGACAGCCTTGTGTATGATTTGAATGATCCAAGAGATTTATCTTTGTATTATTCAAAGGAGGAGATAGCAGGCTTTAGTGAGAAAGAGACATTGGAAAAGCTGAATGAGATCTGGCAGAATTATTGCATTACTTATACCTTCGAGCCAGGTTCTACTGCAAAGCCATTTACTGTGGCCACTACCTTGGAGGCAGGGAAAATCAGGGAATGGTATGAATGCGATGGGATAGAGCAGATTGGTGGGCATGATATTCACTGTGTACAGCGTTCTGGGCATGGCTCTCTCACAGCGGAAGAGTCTTTGATGAATTCCTGTAATGATGCTATGATGCAGATGGTGGTGGATGTTGGAGAGGAAGATTTTTATAAATATCAGAATATTTTTAACTTTGGTCTCCGTACCAATATTGATCTTCCAGGAGAAGCCAGGACAGATACCTTAATCTATACGGTGGAAAATACAAACAGCACTTCTTTGGCAACGAATTCTTTTGGACAGAATTTTAATGTGACAATGGTACAGCTTGCCTCAGCCTTTGCTTCACTCATTAATGGAGGATACTATTATCAGCCTCATCTAGTGCAGAAAATTGTAGATGATAATGGAAATACAGTGCAGTCCATGGAGCCTGTGGTTTTAAAGCAGACAATTTCCAATCAGACCAGTGATACCATTAAGCAGTATCTTTATCGTACTGTGTCAGATGGCACTGGAAAAAGTGCAAAGGTGGAAGGATATTCCATGGGTGGAAAAACAGGAACGGCTCAGAAAGGCAACAGAGATGAAAAGAAATATGTGGTGTCGTTTATTGGGTTTGCTCCAGTAGAAGATCCTCAAGTGTTGGTTTATGTGGTAATTGACGAAGCGAATGTGCCTTTGCTACAGCAGGGAAGCGGTCTTGCAACAGAGCTTGCAAAAGAAATATTTACGGAGATTCTTCCGTATATGAATATTTTTCAAGATGAAGCCGTGGAAGGTGAGGATAATCCTGAAAATCCACAAGAAGGAGATGCAGAAGGAACTGGAGAAGCTCCAGAAGGGGAAACACCGGAAGGAGGAACGCCAGAAGGAACTGGAGAACAGCCCGAGGGGGAAACGCCAGAAGGAACTGGAGAACAGCCCGAGGGGGAAACGCCAGAAGGAACTGGAGAACAGCCCGAAGGTGGGACGCCAGAAGGAACTGGAGAACAGCCGGAAGGAGGAACGCCAGGAGAAATCGGGGACAATCCCGAGGGTGATCAGGAGTATCCTGCTGAGGGGATTCCAAATGTGATGCCAAACGGCGGAATTGTTTCAGAAGAATAAATGATTCGGGCAGCATAGGGAAAGGGAAAAGGGTTTTCGATTCCAAATAAAAAGTACATAACCTCATACAGTTTGTAATAGATTGTAATAATTATTGTAGTGAGGTTATGAGATGTTTCGTAATAAAACCTTTAATCGAAAGAAATTATTGATTGTTTTTACCGTAGTGATGCTGATTTTAGTGTTTCTCGCAGGAAGATTGATATATCTGATGATCTTTTGTTCAGAATATTATGGGGAAAAAGCAGAAAATCTACATGAACGGGAGCGGGATATCAAAGCGGCCAGAGGAAAAATCATTGATTCCACTGGTACGGTGCTGGCAACCAACCGAACGGTATGCACGATTTCTGTAATCAATAGTCAGATAAAAGAACCAGAAGAAGTGATCCGAGTTCTGACAAAAGAATTGGGGATGGAAGAAGCGGCAGTACGAAAACGGGTGGAAAAGGTAAGCTCCATTGAAAGGATAAAATCCAATGTAGATAAAGAAGTGGGAGACCGCATCCGTAATTACGGACTTGCAGGGGTAAAAGTGGATGAAGATTATAAACGTTACTATCCCTATGGAACCTTGGCTTCCCGGGTACTTGGGTTTACTGGCGGAGATAATCAAGGAATTATCGGTTTAGAGGTTATCTATGAAGATTATCTAAAAGGAAGCAATGGTAAGATTTTGACTCTTACAGATGCAAGAGGAGTGGAAATTGAAAATGCAGGAGAACGGCGGCAAGAGCCGGTGGATGGAAATAATTTGCATATAAGTCTGGATTATAACATTCAGATGTATAGTGAACAGGCTGCAAAAAAAGTAATGGAAGCAAAATCTGCGGATGGAGTTTCTGTGGTTGTAATGAAGCCCGATAATGGGGAAATTTTAGCAATGGTCAATGTGCCTGAGTTTGACTTGAACGACCCCTTTACATTGATAGAAGCAGAAGAAGTATCCCAAAAGGAGGAAGAGACAGAAACGATGGCAGCAGCGGGAGAAACTTTAAAAGAACAGAAAGAAGCAGAGGAGACAAAAGAAAAAAATAAGCAGGATCTTCTGAATCAGATGTGGCGGAATCCCTGTATCAATGATACTTATGAGCCAGGTTCTGTATTTAAGACCATTACCACGGCGGCTTCCTTTGAAGAAGGGGTAGTATCCTTAGATGATCATTTCTTCTGTCCAGGTTATAAAATGGTGGAGGATCGGAGAATTCATTGTCATAAAAGAACAGGCCATGGTTCGGAGGATTTTACCCAGGGGATTATGAATTCCTGCAATCCTGTGTTTATTGAGTTAGGGCTGCGTTTGGGCGTAGATAACATGTATAAATATTTTGAACAGTTTGGGCTGTTAAAACGAACAGGGATTGATTTACCAGGAGAGGCTTCCACTATTATGCATAATAAGAAAAATGTAGGGCCGGTAGAGTTGGCCACAGTTTCTTTCGGACAGTCTTTTCAGATTACGCCGATCCAGCTTGCAACAACAGTTTCTTCTTTAATCAATGGAGGAAACAGGATTACGCCACATTTTGGAGTATCCGTGAAGAATGATCAAGGTGAATTGGTAGAGACACTTCAGTATAACGTGGAAGAGGGGATTGTCAGTGATGAAACGTCAGGAATATTGCGGAGCGTGTTGGAAAAGGTAGTATCCGAAGGAAGCGGAAACCGGGCATATATCGAAGGATTTTCCATAGGAGGAAAGACAGCCACTTCCCAGACCCTTCCCAGAAGCGCCAATAAGTATATTTCTTCCTTTTTGGGCTTTGCTCCGGCAGAGGACCCGCAAGTCTTGGCATTGGTGATTATTAACAATCCGAAGGGGATTTATTATGGCGGTACCATAGCAGCTCCTGTGGTAAAAGAAATTTTTTCAAATATTCTGCCCTATCTTGGAATTGAAAAACAGGCAGTACCTGAGAAAGAAAAGAAAGAAGAGTCCTAGGAAACATTGATCTGAAAGAGAAAACGAGAAAGAAAGGTACGGTGGCTGAAACATCGTAAGAATAAAGAGGTGTAAAGAAAATGGCACAGAAAGTGATAATTCCGGTATTGATAGCTTTTGCAATCACAGCCGTCTTAGGTCCAGTGGTGATTCCGGTCTTAAGAAAACTGAAAATAGGGCAGACAGAGCGGGAAGAGTTGAAATCTCATTTGAAAAAGGCTGGTACGCCTACCATGGGTGGACTGATGATATTGGCAGGCATTATTGCCACTTCCTTGATTTATATGAAAGATTATCCAGGAATTCTTCCAATTGTGTTTGTAACAGTGGGATTTGGTATTATCGGCTTTTTGGATGATTATTTAAAAGTGGTATTACGGAGGTCTGACGGACTTTTACCCTGGCAGAAAATGACAGGACAAATTTTAGTAACGATTGTGTTTATTTTCTATATGAACCAGTATACAGAAGGAGCTTCCAGGATGCTGATTCCTTTTACGGGGGGATTTGAACAGGGAATTTATCTGGATTTGGGCTGGCTGGCAGCTCCTGTTATGTTTTTGGCTATTTTGGGAACCGTCAATGGAGCCAATTTTACCGATGGACTGGATGGATTAGCCTCCAGCGTAACGGTTTTGATTGCAACTTTTTTTTCTGTAGTTGCTGTGGGAACAGGGAGCGGAATTGAGCCGGTTACCTGTGCGGTAGTAGGTGCATTGTTAGGATTTTTATTATTTAATGTGTATCCAGCCAGTGTGTTTATGGGTGATACAGGTTCCTTGGCCTTGGGAGGGTTTGTGGCTTCCACTGCTTATGTACTGCATATGCCCATATTTATCTTGATTGTGGCGCTGATTTATTGGGTAGAGCTTCTGTCCGTTATGATACAGGTAACTTATTTTAAAAAGACAGGAGGAAAACGCATTTTTCGTATGGCGCCCATACATCATCATTTTGAATTAGGCGGATGGTCCGAGACCAGAGTAGTTGCAGTATTCTCCATTATTACTGCTATCTTGTGCTTGATTGGGCTGCTTGCGCTGTAGGAGGGATAACATTGAACCTGAATGAAAAGAAATTTTTGGTAGTAGGAACTGGCATCAGTGGAATTGCAGCAACGAAGCTTTTGGTAAGCCGCAAATTTCCAGTTATTTTATATGATGACAACAAAGAATTAAAAATAGAAGAGATTAGAAAGAAATCTGTTTTGTTGGAGCAGGTGGAAATTCTAGCGGGTGAATTACCAGGACGTGTGTTGAGTGATTGTGATATCGCAGTATTTAGTCCAGGTGTGCCCACGGATACTCCCATGGCAGATGCAATGCGTCAGGCTGGGATGAAAATCTGGGGGGAAATAGAGCTTGCTTATGCTTTTGAAAAAGGACAGGTGTTAGCAGTAACCGGAACCAATGGAAAAACCACTACCACTTCTCTTTTGGGAAAGATTATGATGCATGCAGGCTTGGAGGTAAAGGTGGTTGGAAATATTGGAATTCCATATACCAGCTTAGTATGCGATACAACAAAAGACTCTGTAACGGTGGCAGAAATCAGCAGCTTCCAGTTGGAAACGGTACATGAATTTTGTCCCCAGGTCTCAGCGATTTTAAATATTACGCCAGACCATTTGAATCGTCATCACACCATGGAGAATTATCAGCAGGCCAAGAAAAGGATTGCTGCAAACCAAAGAGAGCAGCAGGTTTGTGTTTTAAATTATGAGGATACTATACTACGGGAATTTTCCAATCAGGTCAAAGCGAAGGTAGTATTTTTCAGCAGCCAGAGGATACTGGAGCATGGTATTTATCTGGATGGAGAAGAAATCATATTTGCATGGGATGGGAAAAGGGATACCGTATGTAATGTCAGAGAACTAAAGCTTCTTGGAAAACATAATTACGAAAATGTGATGGCTGCAGTAGCCATGGCAAAGATGGCAGGGGTTTCTCTGGAAAAAATAAAAGAAGTTTTGGTTACGTTTCCAGCAGTGGAGCATAGAATAGAATATGTGGTTACCAAACGAGGCGTTCGTTTTTATAATGATTCTAAGGGTACGAATCCGGATGCTGCGATTCAGGCAGTCCGTGCCATGGAATGGCCTACCTTGTTGATTGGGGGCGGATATGATAAGGATTCAGAGTATGATGAATGGATTCGCGCATTTGATGGAAAAGTGAAGAAATTTGTTTTGCTTGGAGCTACCAGAGAGAAAATAAGGGATACGGCGATCCGCCTTGGATATCCAAAAGATGATATTATTTTGGCGGAAAGTCTAAAAGAAGCGGTAACGGTCTGTTTTGATTACGCGGTAAGCGGGGATGCAGTATTGCTTTCTCCAGCCTGTGCAAGCTGGGGGATGTTCCGAAATTATGAACAACGTGGAGAAATGTTTAAAGAACTGGCGAGGGGATTAAAAGAATAACTGTGAAATCGTAAGTCAGGAGTGCTGATATGGGTAGAGAACGAAAGACTGACAGAAGACAAAAAAATATCCGCTATTTTGACTATACGCTGCTGCTGATTGTTTTTTTCCTGATTTGTTTTGGACTGGTTATGCTGTACAGTACAAGCGCCTACAATGGGCAGTTAAAATTCAAGGATGGGGCTTTCTATTTGAAAAAGCAGCTTTTGGCGGATGTTTTGGGGATAACAGTTATGATAGTCGTTTCCAGGATTGATTATCGTGTCTGGAAAAATTTTTGGCTTATTGCATACATAGGTGCGTTCGGGCTATGTACCCTGGTGCTTTTTAAAGGATCAGAATCCCATGGCGCAAAACGCTGGCTGGATTTAGGCTTTACCAGTTTCCAGCCTTCTGAGGCGGCAAAGCTGGCAATTATTGTGTTTTTGGCAACGATTATCAGTAAAATGCCAAAACAGATGGGAAAATTTTCTTCATTGGTAAAAATCATTGCAATTGTCCTGCCTATGGTAGGGATTGTGGCAACAGAAAACTTGAGTACTGCAATTATTATATTGGGAATTGCCATTTCTATGGTGTTCGTTGCAAGTCCAAAATATATGCAGTTTTTGGTTGCGGGAGGTGCAGTGATTGCTTTTGGCGCAATATTTATTATGATGGAATCTTACCGGGCGGAACGTCTGCTGATTTGGAGAAATCCAGAAAAATATGCCAAAGGATATCAAACACTCCAAGGGCTTTATGCCATAGGTTCCGGTGGATTGTTTGGAAAAGGGCTGGGGGGCAGCATGCAGAAATTAGGGTTTGTGCCGGAGGCCCAGAATGATATGATTTTTTCTATCATTTGTGAGGAGCTGGGGCTGTTTGGGGCAATCAGCGTGATTTTGCTTTTTGTCATTGTAATCTGGCGGTTTATGGTGATTGCCAGTAATGCCCAGGATTTATATGGGGCGTTGATTGTAACAGGAGCTCTTGCACATATTTCGATACAGGTTATTTTAAATATCGCGGTAGTAACCAATACGATACCGAATACAGGTATTTCCCTGCCTTTTATCAGTTACGGCGGAACAAGCGTATTGTTTCTGCTAACAGAAATCGGGCTGGTGCTTAGTGTATCCAGAGGAATCCATTTTGAACAGGAGTAGGATATGGGAAGAAGAGAAGAAAGGAAACGTAAGAAACGATGGAAAGCCATTGGGCTTACGTTTCTGATAAGTGCTTTGTTTTTGGCCATTGCAGCTTTGGTGGTTATTAAAGTGTTTGTTGTGGAAAAAGTAAAGGTTACGGGAAATGAGCATTATCCTGATGAGGCCATGGAAGACTGGCTGTTGGATGACGAATATTGCTGGAATAGCTTGTATGTGTATTTTAAATACAAATTTGTAGAGCCAGAGGAAATGCCTTTTGTGGACACTATGGAAGTTTTTTTGGAATCACCTCATACCTTGAGAATTGAAGTTTATGAGAAAGCGCTGTTGGGCCGTGTCTATATTGATGCTTTGGGCCAGAATGCTTACTTTGATAAAGATGGGTTTGTGGTGGAGCTGTCCTCAGAGGTCATTGAAGGGGTACCGGTTGTAAGCGGGCTGGAGGTTGAACAAATTGTATTATATGAGAAACTTCCGATAAAAGGAAAAAATATTCTGAAAAATTTACTATCTTTGACACAAATGTTAAAGAAATATGAGCAAGTGCCGGAAAATATCAAATATGGGGAGGAGGGGAGCTATACGTTGCAATATGGTGGTATCAAAGTTCTTGTGGGATCAGCAGAGAACTTGAATGAAAAAATTGTAAGGCTTTCCCATGTGCTTCCACAACTAGACGGGGAAAAAGGTACGCTCCATTTGGAAAGCTGGACAGAAAACACGACAGATATTACGTTTGAGAGGGCTGGGTAGGTAAATTTTGTCAAAAAAGAAGATGATTTTGTCAGGAACATATGGAAATGAGTGAAAAAATGAAATAATTTATAAATTCTTACTTGATTAATTCCATAAAAAATTATAGTATATTGTATAAGAGTTTAAAGTGGGCTTATTGAGTGAAAAAGAAAATCTTTATATAGAAGACAAAAGGAGGAAGAACCTTGCTTGAAATAATGACGCCAGAGGCAGAGTCCAGTGCAAAGATCATCGTAATTGGTGTAGGAGGGGCTGGAAATAACGCTGTTAATAGAATGATTGAAGAAAATATCGGTGGTGTTGAGTTTGTCGGTATTAATACGGACAAGCAGGCACTGACGCTTTGTAAGGCGCCTACGCTGGTTCAGATCGGTGAGAAACTGACAAAAGGGCTAGGAGCAGGAGCACAGCCGGAGATCGGCGAGAAAGCTGCCGAAGAGAATGTAGAAGAATTAACCGCTGAGATTAAAGGAGCGGATATGGTATTTGTAACTTGTGGCATGGGCGGTGGAACAGGAACAGGCGCAGCGCCAGTAGTTGCAAGGATTGCAAAGGAAATGGGAATATTGACGGTAGGTGTTGTGACAAAGCCATTTAAGTTTGAGGCCAAAGCACGTATGATCAATGCCATGGGAGGAATTGAACGGCTGAAAGAGAATGTCGATACCTTAATTGTAATTCCCAATGATAAGCTTCTTGAGATTGTGGACAGGCGGACCACTATGCCGGACGCTTTAAAGAAAGCAGATGAAGTACTTCAGCAGGCGGTACAAGGAATTACAGATTTGATAAATGTGCCAGCGTTGATTAATCTGGATTTTGCAGATGTTCAGACAGTTATGAAGGATAAGGGATTAGCTCATATCGGTATTGGCATGGCTACTGGGGATGATAAGGCGATAGAGGCTGTGAAGCTTGCAGTTGCCAGTCCTTTGTTGGAGACAACCATTACAGGAGCTTCCCATGTAATTATTAATATTTCTGGTGATATTTCTCTGATGGATGCCAATGATGCTGCTAGTTATGTACAGGATTTGGCAGGAGATAGCGCCAATATTATTTTTGGAGCGAAGTTTGATGAGGATATGTCGGATCAGGCAATTATCACAGTAATTGCTACCGGATTGGGAGAGGCAGCAGCGTCGCCAAAGGTAATGCCTGGAATGAAATATGGACAGAATACTGTGCAAAGGATGCCGGGTACAGCAAGAACAGCCGCCACAAGACCTACAAGTAATATTGGCACTGTAACACGTCCGGCGAATTCCTATGGAACAGTTCAGCCGTCTTCTCCTACAACAGCAAACAGTAATCTAGGAGTAACAGCGTCTACCCTTGGAATTCAGAGACCTAGAAGACCGGAGAGCAGTATTCCAGAGCGGGATATTAAGATTCCAGAATTTTTAAAGACCACAAAAAAATAAACAAGATACATAGACAGACGGGCTAGAAAAATCCTATCGCAGTTCACAAGTTGTACTGTGATAGGGTTTTTCTTTTTCTGTCATTTTTTGTAAAAGAATTTTAGGAAATGGGGACAATGGTTTGACAAAAAAATCCCTAGGTTCATTTTATACTATCCTTATCAGATGGCTGTCATCAGGTTGTATGAATATTAGGTAAGGAGGGTGTAGGTGGAATATGAATTATATGCAGATGTTTGGTTTCTGATGAATTTTATGATGGATAGTATGGCTCTTTTCATTGCAGGAAAGCTGATGAAGCAGCGTATTCGGCCAGGAAGGATTTTATTGGGAAGCTTTGTAGGAACCTCTGCTTCTATGCTCCTCTTTTTCCAATTGAAGGATTATAACTGGTATCAGATATGCGTGCATTTTCTGGTGAACCCTCTGATGGTATATCTGTGTTATCATAGCAAAAGTAAAAAGGAATTTTTAAGTCAGTGGTCAGTTACGTATCTGGCGTTTATCCTACTAGGCGGCGTTTTGGAGTGGGGAATGGCAAATGGAACAGAAACCAGCCATTTTATCCTTTGGCTGTTGGGTTCTGTATTATTTTTGATGATAGCGGGAAGATTCCTAAAAAATTTGAAAAGAGAAAAAGAAACAAAATATGACCTTCTTCTGGTTACCAGGGAAGGGAATATTTCTGTAAAGGGATTTTATGATACAGGAAATTTGCTGGTAGATCCATTGGTAAACCGGCCAGTACATATTATAAAGAAAAAGGTTCTCTGGGAACAGATACAAAAAGAGCAGATTCCTCTTAGAATGATTCCATTTCACTCATTAGGGCGGGAATCAGGACTGCTTGAGGCTGTTACCTTAGAAGGAATGTACATTATGAAGGAAGAGCATCCATTGTATCTGAAAAAACCTGTTTTTGGCATTGCAGATGAAAAATTATTTCAAGATGATGAATGTGATGTGATATTAAATGCAAAAAGCATGGAAAGTTGAAGGAGGATCAGTATGTACATAAAAATCACAGTACCCCAGCATTTTCAAATGAAATTGATACCGAATTTGTGGAGCTGCTTGTTTTTGAAAAAGGGGGATATTCACTATATCGGAGGTGCAGAAATTTTGCCTGCACCGCTAGAGGCAAGGGAGGAAAATCGCTGTATTCAGATGTTGGATGGGGAAGAATCAGAACGCGCCAGAAGTATATTAATTGAGCATAATCTGCGGCTGGTGGTGTATATAGCAAAGAAATTTGACAATACAGGAATTGGTGTGGAGGATTTGATTTCCATTGGAACCATAGGGCTTATTAAGGCAATTAATACTTTCAATCCTACCAAAAATATAAAACTTGCCACATATGCTTCCCGGTGTATTGAAAATGAAATCCTCATGTACCTACGTCGAAACAATAAAACCAGGATGGAAGTTTCCATTGACGAACCGTTAAATGTGGACTGGGATGGAAATGAACTCCTTTTGTCTGATATTCTGGGGACGGATGAGGATATTATTTATCGGGATATAGAGACGGAGGTAGAGAAAAATCTTTTGAGAAAAGCGGTGGAAAAACTTTCGGATCGGGAGCGCACCATTGTGGAACTGCGTTTTGGATTGAACAGTCCTCAGGGGGAGGAAATGACTCAGAAAGAAGTGGCGGATCTTTTGGGAATTTCCCAATCTTATATTTCACGTTTGGAGAAAAAGATTATGAAAAGACTGAAAAAAGAAATCGTAAAGTTTGAATAGGTGTGATATAATTTATTGTGAGGAAAGCTATAACTATTTGACCCTCGTGGCATTCGTTAAATATCTACGCAAGCGGGGATGCTTGACTCATTGCTCACGAGAATAAATTTTCACAAAGGAGATGGTGAATTGAAGCTTGAATTTTTAGGGGCCGCCCATGAAGTGACTGGAAGCTGCCATTATGTACAATTTGGGGATGTACATCTTTTGGTAGATTGCGGAATGGAGCAAGGAGCAGATTTGTATGAGAACCAGGAAATTCCAGTCAATACGGCAGACATTGATTATGTATTAATTACTCATGCCCATATTGATCATTCTGGTTTGCTTCCACTTTTGTATAGCCATGGGTTTCGAGGGAAAGTTTATGGAACCAGAGCCACAGTGGAATTGTGCAATATTATGTTGAAGGATTCCGCTCATATTCAGATGTTTGAAGCAGAGTGGAAAAACCGGAAGGCCAAACGTGCTGGAAGGCCACTGGTGGAGCCAATGTATACCATGGATGATGCCATCGGAGCGCTGGAACATTTTATTCCATGTGAATATAATGAAATTGTTACTTTGTGTCCAGAAGTTACCATTCGCTTTGTAGATGCAGGACATCTTTTAGGCTCTTCCAGTATCGAAATTTGGGGAACAGAGGAAGGAAAGCAGGTAAAGCTTGTATTTTCCGGGGATATTGGCCACGGAAATAAGCCGCTTATTCGCAATCCCCAGTACATAAGGGATGCAGATTATGTGATTATGGAATCTACCTATGGGGATCGGCTGCACCAGGATCCGCCAGATTATGCGAAAGAACTTGCTGCTGTGTGTAAGGATACGTTTACCCGAGGGGGAAATTTGGTTATCCCTGCTTTTTCCGTAGGTAGGACACAGGAGATGCTCTATTTTTTGCGGAAAATTAAAGTGGAAAATCTGTTGCCGGAATTTGCAGATTTTGAAGTATATATTGATAGTCCGTTGGCGGTAGAGGCTACCAATATTTTCCATAAAAATGTTAAGGAATGCTTTGATGAGGAGGCTTTAGAGCTGGTGCGAAAAGGGAAGAACCCCATCGGTTTTCCGGGTCTTAAGGTTGCAGTCTCCAGTGATGAGTCCAAAATGATTAATTTTATTCAGAAACCCATCGTCATTATTTCTGCTTCTGGTATGTGTGAAGCTGGGCGTATCCGCCACCATCTGAAACATAATCTCTGGCGGTCGGATTCTACAATTCTTTTTGTAGGCTATCAGGTGCCAGGCACTCTTGGCAATGTGCTGTTAAATGGAGCGAAAGAAGTAAAGCTGTTTGGGGAGACCATTGAGGTTCATGCGAAAATCAAAAATCTGGCAGGAATCAGTGGCCACGCAGACCAGCAGCATTTGCTGGAATGGGTAAAGGCATTTGGGAATGTGCCAAAGCGTGTTTTTGTGGTTCACGGGGAAGATAGCGTTTGTGATGCGTTTGCATCCCTGGTAACAAAGGAAACAGGGCTTGCAGCTACCGCTCCTTATAGTGGGGACGTCTATGATTTGGAAACAAATGTCTGTCTAGTACAAGGCAGCAGGGAAAAGAAAGTCAAAAAAGCCAAGGATTCCCATGCTGCTTCCAATGTGTTTGCGAGACTTTTGGCAGCGGGCGAGCGTTTATTATCTGTCATCCGCAAAACAGAAGGACGGCCAAACAAAGAGCTTGGGAAATTTGCGGATCAGATTAATTCTCTCTGTGATAAGTGGGAGTAAGGGACAGATAATTTTTCATGCTTTTTAGTGCAGATTTTTCCAGCCTGCTGACTTGTGCCTGAGAGATATGGATTTCTTCTGCTACTTCCATTTGGGTTTTACCCTCAAAGAAACGGAGCTTGATGATATAATTTTCCCGCTCATTTAACCGTTTCATAGCATCACTTAGGGAAAGCTCTTCCACCCAGGTGTCCTCTTTGTTCTTTTTGTCACTGATTTGGTCCATGACATAGAGGGTATCGCCTCCATCCGTATAGACTGGGTCGTAAAGACTGACAGGACACTGGATAGCATCTAAAGCAAATACAATATCTTCTTTGGGAATGTCAATTTCTTTGGCGATATCATCTATGGTAGGTTCGCGAGAAAGTTCTTTGGATAGAATTTCTTTTGCGTGTATGGCTTTATAGGCGGTATCCCGCAGGGAACGGCTTACGCGGATAGAGTTGTTGTCCCGCAGATACCGCCTGATTTCACCGATAATCATGGGAACTGCATAGGTGGAAAATTTCACGCCGATATCTGGGTTAAAGTTGTCGATGGATTTGATTAGGCCAATGCAACCAATCTGGAATAAATCATCTACATTTTCATTGCTGTTGGAAAAACGTTTGATGACACTTAAAACCAGGCGCAGATTACCTTTAATGTAAGCTTCGCGTGCTGTTTGATCCCCCGCCTTGATGCGGGAAAATAAGTCACTTTTTTCTTCCTCTTTTAATACAGGGAGTTTTGCTGTGTTGACTCCACAGATTTCTACTTTATATGCAGCCATGGAATTACCTCCGGAAAGTTTGATGTATTAAAAGAATGCACGTAATTTGCCACTTTTATTCATGAAATTTTCGTGCTATAATGTTTATAAATTTCAGAGCATAGGTGTTACAGACTCTGACGGAAACAAATTTATTGGGAGACGGATGACGATGAAAGATGCGATTGATAAAAGAAATGAGAGAGAGAGAATTGCAAGAAGCATTGTAAAACGCAGGAATATCATTTATATTAGCCAGGAAGAGCTAGACCGCAAGAAGCAGGAAGAGCTGGAAGAGCAGCAAAGAAGGGAAAGAGAAGCAGCGGTACGGCTTGTGAGGCAATTTAAGGAAGAGTCAAATAAAGAACAGGCTCTGGAGATAGAGTGTATTCTGGCTGATCAAGAAATGTTAAAGAGGCAGTTAGAGACAGGTCTGGATGCCACAGGAAAAAAACCAATGAATGATGTGACTCAAGAAAGAGTAGAGGCGATATTAAGTGAAAAAAATAGAAGGCTGCAAGAGATTATTGCTACCAGTTTCTTGGGCGCTGACCAGGAAAATAAGTCTGTGGCGGTATCTTTACAAGAAAAGAATTCAGCAGATAGACCCAAGGCAGAAGAGGGCAATGAAAAAGCTTCTGTGGCGGTTGAGGAAACAGGTGCACAAAACAATGAATCGCAGATGGAAACAGATGTGGAAGAAAATATCCAAGAAGAGCTGAGCCCAGAAGCAGATGCAGAAGAAAATGTCCAAGAAGAGATGAATCTGGATGCAGATGCTCTGGTAGAAGAATCGGAAATGTAATGGAATGGTTGGAGTGGAACTGTGTATAGTGTTTTTCTCTTATAGGAAAATACTTTCATGCTTTTGCGTGATAAAGTCTTTCCTATAAGAGAAAAAAGCAGCCAAGTCCCTCAATCTCCCGGAAATTGGCTGCTAAGTGAAACTTGGTTACAAAATGAATTTGAATCATGTTATTCGTAGTCTTCTGGGGATATGGTCCCACTGGAAGACATGGTGAAAGTTTTAGGCGGAATTCCATAGAATTTTCGGAAGGCCCGCAGGAACGTAGAGTAGTCGGAAAAACCACACAGAGAAGCAGCTTTTAGGACAGGAACGCCGTCCTGCATGAGATCCTTGGCATGTAACAAACGTTTTTGCTGGACATAGGCATGAAGGGTGTAACCAGTATGTTCTTTAAATTTGTGCATTAGGTAATACTTGCTTACGTAAAATTGTTTGGATAATGCTTCATTGGACAAATCCTCATTTAGATGTCTATTGATATAGGTTAAGATATCTGAAATTTGTTTATCATAGCGGGAATCGCAACAGTTAAGCCGATATGTTTCAGGCAGAAATACTCGGTTTAAATATACCATAAGTTGTAGAAAATATGCCTGACTCAAAGCTTCATGTCCAAATTCCTGGCTGACAAGGGAAGACTCCAATTGTTTGAGTAAGGTTTGGATATCTGTCTGTAACTGAGGATTCAAACGTATCAGATTGAATCTTTTTTCATTTGCAGTGGTAAAGCATCGGGACAGATCGCAGGAACGGTCTTTCTGTGATCGGATAAAATCCTGCTGCAACCATAAGACAATACGCTCGTAATCCACAGTGGGATCGATGACAGGCTTATGAATGTCGTGATTATTGATGAGAAGGATATCCCAGGGTTTTAAATCATATGCTTTTCCTTCTACCAGATAGGTGACGTTTCCTGACAAAAATATAATAATTTTATTAAAATCGTGGTAATGGAATTCAAATTCCTGATTTTTTTTATCTTTTAAATGAAACAGACGAAAATTCTGATGAAGGTATCCAGTCTGTTTTTCTTTTTTTTCTTGTAATTGAGCTGTATGATTCATAGTATGGACCCTCCTCACGGTAAAGTATACAGCATTTTTTGCATTGTTTCAAGCAATTTATTAGCTGTTATATGCAAAAAAAAAGAATACAATAGAGATATGAACTTTTAGACTTTGATGGGAAAAAATTTGGAAAGGATGGAACGATATGGCTCACATTACAATGAAAAAGTATCATGGGTTGGGAAATGATTATCTAGTATTAGATCCAAATAAAAATGATTTAATCTTACAGGCAAGGAATATTCAGATGCTTTGCCAAAGAAATTTTGGAGTGGGTGCAGATGGGATACTTTATGGTCCGATGCTGGAAGATGGAAAGATAAAGGTACAAATTTTCAATCCAGATGGGTCCGAGGCGGAAAAAAGTGGGAATGGCGTACAGATTTTTGCAAAATATTTGTTGGATGAGGGATATGTAAAAGAAAAGGAATTTTGTATCAGTGTCTTGGCTGGGGATGTGGAAATCACCTTTACAAAAGACGATGGAAGTACGATGCGGGTCAATATGGGAAAGCCAGTGTATGCAGGCAAAGAGCTGCCTTTATCAGGAATAGAGGGAGAAATTGTAAATGCTCATTTGAAATTTCACGGTAATGATTATAATACCACCTGTTTGTCTGTGGGAAATCCCAATTGTGTGATTATGATGGAGGAGGTTACGCCTCAGAAAGCCAAAGCATTGGGCCCTTACGTGGAAGGGGCAGATTATTTTCCGAATCGTATGAATATGCAGCTTTGCAAGGTGGTTGACCGGGAAAATATTGTAATTGAGATTTATGAACGAGGTGCAGGATATACCTTAGCATCTGGGACAGGAGCTTGTGCGGCGGCGGCAGCGGCAAAGCGGATGGGGCTGGTCGATGAAAAGGTTACTGTGCATATGCAGGGCGGTGAACTAGTGATAGAGGTCGGAGAAGATGAAACTATTTATATGACAGGAAGTGTGGAGGAAGTAGGCGCTTTTACACTGGCAGAAAATTTCTTTGCTTAGTGAAACATCAAAAAGTGTATGATTCTATATAAAATAGGAAGAAGTAACAAAAAAGTAGGTGACATTTTGCCTGCTTTTTGTTATGATATAGGAAATTAGTTACATATTCTACGGAATATAATCGCTTTTCCATTCGTGTAAAAGCGGGTGTATGGAAAGGCAAGTAAAAGTTACAGGAGAGATTTTTATGGAAAAGATATTGGACGAGATTAGTAGACAGGTGATGGAGGCTATGAAGGCCAGCGGTTATGATGAAAAATATGGGAAAGTAACCTTATCTAACCGCCCGGATCTCTGTGAATATCAATGTAATGGAGCTATGGCGGCAGCAAAGGAATACAAATGTGCGCCATTTTTGATTGCTGATAAAGTGGCAGAACAATTGCAGGGCAATGAGATGTTCCAGTCCGCGGAGTCTGTGAAACCAGGATTCTTAAATTTAAAGCTAGATCCTGAGTATCTGGCAGGTTATCTACGGCAAATGGCGGAAGATGAGGAGCGGTTGGGATGTAGGAAATGTGAACATCCAAAAACTATTTTGATTGATTACGGCGGACCAAATGTGGCAAAGCCTTTACATGTAGGTCATCTGCGTTCTGCTATTATTGGAGAAAGTGTAAAGCGGATTGGAAGATTTATGGGCCACAATATGATTGGTGATGTGCATCTGGGAGATTGGGGCTTGCAGATGGGATTAATCATTACCGAGTTAAAAGCACGTAAGCCAGAGCTGGTATATTTTGACGAGTCATATTCTTTAGAGTATCCGAAGGAACCGCCTTTTACAATTTCTGAACTGGAAGAAATCTATCCTGCTGCCAGTGGAAAGTCCAAAGAGGATGAGGCATACAAAGAGGCAGCCATGGAAGCCACTTATGAGCTGCAGCATGGCAGAAGAGGCTATCAGGCGTTGCTGAATCATATCTTACATGTGTCTGTCAGTGACTTAAAACGTAATTATGAAAATCTGAATGTATCTTTTGAATTGTGGAAAGGGGAATCGGACGCCCAGCCTTATATTCCAGATATGGTGGAGAAAATGAAAAAAGATGGGTTTGCCTATATCAGTGAAGGAGCATTGGTGGTAGATGTAAAGGAGGATGCGGATACCAAAGAGATTCCCCCTTGCATGATATTAAAATCAGACGGAGCTTCCTTGTATAACACCACCGATTTGGCTACGATTGTATGGCGTATGCAGGATTATCACCCAGATGAAATCATTTATGTGGTGGATAAACGACAAGAGCTATATTTTACACAAGTTTTTCGTTGTGCAAGAAAGACCGGGCTGGTAGGACCGGAAACAAAACTGAAGTTTTTAGGGTTTGGCACTATGAACGGGAAGGATGGCAAGCCCTTTAAGACCAGAGAAGGCGGTGTGATGCGTCTGGAGTATTTGGTGTCTGGGATCAATGAAGAAATGTACAAAAAGATTGCGGACAACCATACGGTAGAAGAGGAAGAAGGACGCAATACAGCCAAGGTTGTGGCGCTTTCCGCAATCAAGTATGGGGATTTGTCTAACCAGGCATCCAAGGATTATATTTTTGATATTGACAGGTTTACTTCCTTTGAGGGAAATACCGGGCCTTATATCTTATATACCATTGTGCGGATTAAATCGATCTTAAAGAGATATCATGTAGAAAAATCTATGCCAAACCAGGCACAGATTTTATCAGCGCATTCTGATAGTGAGAAAGCGTTGATGTTGGAAATCAGCAAATTCAATGGGATGATGGAGAATGCCTTTGAAGAATCTGCACCCCATAAGGTTTGTGCCTATATTTATGATTTGGCAAATGCTTTTAATCATTTTTATCATGAAACCAAAATTATGGGTGAGCCAGATGAGAGGATTCAGGCAGGCTATATCAAATTGTTGGAGCTGACCAAGAAAGCTTTGGAAATCTGCATTGATATTCTGGGATTTGAAGCGCCAGAACGTATGTAATATGTTAAAATTTAATATTGAGAAGAAGGCATATACGGAAAGCTACAATATTCAGTAGAGAAAATAAAAATAGGAGGATATAAAAATGGCGAAGTATGATGTAACTGCATTAGGAGAACTATTAATTGACTTTACGTATACCGGAGAGTCAGAGCAAGGGAATTCCCTGTTGGAAGCAAATCCGGGCGGTGCGCCCTGCAACGTACTGGCATTGCTGAATAAATGTGGAAGAACTACCAACTTTATTGGAAAGGTTGGAAAAGACCAGTTCGGATATCTGCTGCGGGATACCCTGGTGGATTTGGAAATAGGCACAGATGGATTGTGTTTTGATGATGAAGTGAAAACTACGCTGGCTTTTGTGAAAACCTTTGAAAACGGTGACCGGGATTTCGCATTTTACCGTAATCCTGGAGCAGATATGATGCTGACAGAGGAAGAGGTGGATGAAGAGCAGATTAAAAACAGCCGGATTTTCCATTTCGGAACACTGTCTATGACCCATGAAGGTGTCTGCAAGGCAACAGAAAAGGCTGTGAATATTGCCAAGGACAATGGGATTCTTATTTCTTTTGACCCGAACCTGCGGATTCCTCTTTGGAAGGATCTAAAGGATGCAAAAGAGAAAATGGAATATGGACTGAGTAAATGTGATGTATGTAAGATCTCAGAAGAAGAAGTAGAATTTTTAACTGGGGAAAAGGATATTGAGAAGGGTGCAAATATTTTGAGAGAGAAATTCCCGGTGAAGCTGTTCCAGGTGACAGCAGGAGCCGATGGAAGCTATGCATTTTATAAAGACTCGGTGGTGTATCGGCCAAGCTTCAAATTAGGTGGAACCATTGAGACGACAGGGGCGGGAGATACATTCTGTGGCAGCATTCTCCATGGTCTGCTGGATCGGGACATTGACAACCTAACAAAAGAAGATTTAGAGCAGATGCTTACCTTTGCAAATGCGGCAGCTTATTTGGTTACCACCAAAAAAGGAGCCATCCGTTCTATGCCAGAGATGGATGCCGTACATAAGCTTATAGAAGAAAATGGTCAATGATATAGGTGCGATAATCTTAAAAGACAATGAATGAAACAGAAACGATGAGGTCAGGGAGCGTTTATGATTACAATCAAAGAAATTGCATCGATATTAGGTCTTAGCCCTACAACCGTATCGAATGTTGTAAATGGACATACAGAGAAGATGTCCCCTGCCACAAGGCAGAGAATTGAAGAGGCGCTAGTACAATATGGATTTGAGAAAGCTGTTCATCAGGAAGAATACGGAAAGGCATTAAAGTTAATATCGGTGGATTTCTGCCTGCGCTATAAGGAAAGTGTTTTTACAGACCCTTTTTGTGGAGAACTTTTGAATGCCATTTGTATAAAATTACAAGAGTTTGGCAGATATCCAGTTTGTGGGATTCCCCAGGATGAAGAGGATATTTTTCATAAATTGCAGGCACGCAATATTCAAGGCGGCATTGTAATAGGGTTTGATCCCTGGGAGTGCCAAAAGTTTGCAGAGAAGGTAGGAAAACCTTTGGTATATATCGACTGTGGCGAAGGTGATTATGATAATGTGGGAATTGCAGATTATGAAGGTGGAAAACAGATTACAGAATTTATGCTGAAACAGGGACACCGGAAAATAGCTTTTTTTTGCGACAAGAAAAGTCCGGTATCCAGTACTTATGAGAGGTTTCGAGGCTATTGTGATGCACTGGAGGGTTATGGTATAACCTACAGTAACAAAGATTATTATTATTTGCCAAGCAGCAGAAACCTGAGACGGGAAGCGCTGCGTAATTTTGCCCTGAAAGCAAAGCGAGAAGGGTATACGGCTGTTTTTGTGGTCTCAGACCTATTGGCAAATGAAGCGATCAGCATTTTCTTTGGGGAAGGATTAAAAGTACCAGAGGATATTTCTGTAGCGGGCTTTGATGATAATATTTATGCAAGGCTGAGCCGTCCTATGCTCACAACTGTACGCCAGTCTGTGAATGAAAAAGGAGAAGAAGCAGTGAAGCTTTTGATGCAAAGAATCAGAGGAGAAGAGATTATTGCGAAATCATTTAAATTACCAGTAGAGCTGATTGTAAGGGAAAGCATAAGAAATATCAATTAAGTGAGAACGAGCAGTTTACATAGGAAATAGTAAACTGCTCATTTTTTGTATAAAATATACATAAACTATTTCTAAAATTTGTATAAAAAATTGGTTTTGCACATAATATATTGCAAAACAAAACATAACTAAATAAAATTAGCAATGCAAAGAGCAAGGTTCCAACAGAAAATTTGTTTAAAAAGACGAGGAGGTTAAAAATGGCAAAGAAAAAGAAAAAAGTAATGGCATTATTCCTTGCTATGACAATTGTCTCAGGGCTTTTGCTTAGTGGCTGCGGCAAAGAGGATGATGCAGATGGAAAGGTTGTGATTGAACTGGTTCATTACAAACCTGAGGCTGTGGATGTATTTGAAGCCTTAGAGGAAAAGTTCAATGCTACCCATGACAACATCAAGTTGGTGATTGATTCACCGAATGATGCAATGGTAATTTTAAAGACTCGGTTTATCCGGGAAAACAACCCTGACATCATTGGAATCGGTGGCGACATCAACTATTCTAATTTTCTGGATGCCAAGATGCTGATGGATATTTCCGATTTTGATGGATTGGCAGATATCAAGGAGAATTACCTGTCTACCAACAAAGATCTGGAATATATTCCTCAGGATGGTGTTTATGCAGTGCCTTATATGGCAAATGCAGCAGGCATTCTTTATAACAAGGATATGTTTGAGGAACATGGATGGGCGATTCCTACCACATGGGAAGAATTCAACCAGCTTTGCGAAACCATAGCAGCAGAGGGAATTCAGCCGTTGTATTTTGGTTATAAGGATACTTGGACCTGCCTTGCGCCGTGGAATGCGATTGCAGTAAACTTATGTGAAACAGATATTGCATATCAGGTAAACAGCGGAAATGCAAAATTTTCAGAAGCATATGAAGAGATTGCAGTAAAAACAAAAGAACTTCTGAAATATGGGCAGTCAGATCCGGTGGCATACAGCTACAATGACGCATGTACTGCTTTTGCAAGAGGTCAGGCAGCTATGTACACCATCGGTAGTTATGCAATTCCCCAGATTAAATCGGTAAATCCGGAAATGAACATTGACTCTTTTGTATTCCCAGCAAGCAGCAATGCGGAAGAAAACATCTTGAACTCCGGTAACGATTTGATGTTCTGCATTATGGAAGATTGTGAACACAAAGAAGAGGCATATGAAGTATTAAGATTTCTGTTGGAAGACGAAAATATTCAGAATTATCTGGATGACCAAAGTGCAGTGCCATGTAAGAAAGGTGATTTTGAGCTTGCTCCAGAATTGGCTGGAATGAAAGAGTACATAGATAATGGAATCATTGCGGATTATCAAGACCACCATTATCCAAGTGAAATGGCAGTGGATGCCATGATTCAGACCTATCTGTTTGATGACAGCAGCAACGCCCTTGACACTTTCCTTACCAGATTTGATAATGAATGGGTTAGATATAACAAGGACATTATCAGTAAAGTGCGAGAATATCAGGAAAAGGGGGAATAGATCATGGGAAACGAAGGAAAGAGAGATAAATTATGGACCAAAAATGATAAGGTTTTTCTTGGAATGCTGATTCCTGTGCTTATCCTGTTCTTCTTATTCAATACCCTTCCGTTGTTGAAAGGTTTCTATTATGGATTAACGAACTACAAGGGATACGGCGACTTTGATATGGTCGGTCTTCGGAATTTTAAAGATTTGTTCGGCGACCTGCGTGTAGGAAAATCTTATCTGTTTACGTTTAAATATGCAGTAGTTATGACCATTGCGGTTAATATTATTAGTTTAATCCTGGCATTGGGATTAAATCGTGAAATACGGGGAAAAAGTGCGTTACGAGGAATTTATTTTGTACCGAATATATTGGGAGGATTAGTTATAGGTTATATTTTTAGCTTTGTATTTACATACATCCTTCCGGCAGTGGGAGAAGCAACCGGAATCGGATTTCTCCAAAACAGTATGCTTGCAAGTACCAAAACAGCATGGATTGCTATTGTGATCGTAGGTGCATGGCAGGGAATTGCAATGAATACCATTATTTATATCTCAGGGTTACAGACCGTTCCTGCAGAGGTTTATGAAGCAGGAATGATTGATGGAGTAAGTGGATGGAAAAAATTCTGGAGCCTTACCTTCCCACTGATTCTGCCATTCTTTAGTATTAACCTGGTGCTTTGTATGAAAAATGCATTGATGGTATTCGACCAGATCATGTCTTTGACAAAGGGTGGTCCGTCTCAGAGTACAGAGTCTATTTCTTACCTGATTTACAACAACGGTATGAGCGGCGGACAGTTCGGATTCCAGAGTGCAAATGCATTTGTATTCTTTGTAGTGATCGTAGTAATTTCGTTCCTGCAGATGAAATTCTTAGGAGGTAAGGAGGAGCAGTTATAATGGGAAAAAAAGGAACTAAAGGAAGCGAAGGAGCAGTTGGCGGCAAAGCCGTGAATAATGTGATCAATGTACTTTTAGTAATTGGCTGTCTTACCATATTATTCCCTCTTTATATGACAGTAATCATTGCGTTTAAGAAACCTTCTGAAATGACCAATGACGTAGCAGGAGCATTGGGATTTCCATCTAGCTGGAGCTTTAGCAACTTTGCAGAAGCAATGCGGGTAACAGATTTCTGGCGTTCTCTGGGGAACAGCTTGCTGCTTACTGGAGCAACCGTAATTATCTGTATTTTACTGCATTCTCTTGCAGGCTATGTAATTGGAAGAAAAATGGCGAAACTGAAAGTATTTAAGGTGTCTTATTTCTATATTGTAAGTGGTATGTTCGTACCTTTTGCAGTGTTGATGATGCCATTGGTAAAACAAACATCCCAGTTGGGAATTGCAAATCGATTTGGCGTTATTTTACTGTACGTGGTGTTCTTTATGCCTATGAACATTATGTTGTATTCTGGATATTTAAAAAATATTCCGATGGCGCTGGAAGAAGCAGCTTGTGTAGATGGTGCAAGCATATGGCAGACTTACTGGAAAATTATTTTCCCGAATATGAAGACAATGCATGCAACTGTTGCAGTACTTACTGCTATGAGCACATGGAATGACGTTATGACTCCATTAGTTATTATGTCAGGCAGCAATGTGAATACACTTCCGTTGGCACAGTTGAATTTCCAGTCACAGTTTGGAACGAATTATAACTTGGCATTTGCCTCTTACTTGTTGGCTCTGTTACCGATTCTGATTTTCTATATTGTATGTCAGAAACAGATTATCAGCGGTGTTGTAAATGGAGCAGTAAAATAGGAATTATAGACTAGCCATAGCCTGTGCTATGTGCGCATCATGCTTGCATGAATGAGTGCATAGTGCGGGCTATCAGTTGGTTTTACCAAAATGTGAGGATAAAGGAAAATGTAATGACCCGCTTTTATGAATTCCAGTGGGATTTGAATTATAAAACCCCCATAGGTATTTAATAAAATCGTACAAGTGATGCTGAACTTGGAAAATAAAGGAGTTGACATTTTCCGTTTAGATGCGATACTATACATGTGGAAGGAGCTGGGAACTTCTTGTATGAATCATCCCAATGTACATAAACGGATTGCTATGATGTTTGAAATTGTACAAAGGGTATGTCCCAGTGTGGTATTTCTTGGATAGGCCATTGTTGAGCTTTTTGAAAATGTAAAATATTTTGAAAATCAGGGAATGAAAGAATGCAATGGTATGAATATCTTTGGTTGGTATAAAATCTATATGTTGTAGTAAGGGCTATGTTGTGGCAGCCCTTTTAGAAAATGAGAAAGGTAGTTTGTATATGGCGATTATTATTAGGGACAATGTTTTTACTCTTCAGACGAAAAACAGTACATATCAGATGAAAGCAGACAGTAAAGGAGTTCTTCTGCACACTTATTATGGAAAAAAAACAGACGAGACAGATTATTCCTATATGATATCTATGGCTGACCGGGGATTTTCCGGAAATATTTATGAAGCCAGAGAGGATAGGACTTATTCTCTTGATTTTTTACCTCAGGAATTCCCGGTACGGGGCAGCGGAGATTACAGGATTAGCTGCATGCATGCAGATTTGGGAACAGGAGTCAGAGATTGTCTGCTCTTTTTTGACAGCTATAAAACATATCATGGCAAATATGGGCTAGAAGGACTTCCGACAATGTTTGCTTCTGAGGAAGAAGCCGTTGACACATTGGAGGTTGTTTTAAGGGATAGCCAGGAAGAATTATATCTCCATTTGTTTTATGGGGTATTTGAAGAATATGATATTATTACCAGAGCTGCAATCGTAGAAAACAGAACAGACCGGGAAGTACGTTTGTCTAAAGTTTTGTCTTCCTGTCTTGATATGAATCATGATGGCATGGATTTCATTCATTTCTATGGACGCCATGCAGGAGAGAGGGAAATGGAACGGGTACCCTTGTTCCATGGAGTGACAGAGCTGAGAAGTACTCGTGGAACTTCCAGCCATCAGCACAATCCTTTTGTGATTCTTGCAGAAAAAACTACCAGTGAGGAAATGGGAGAATGCTATGGATTTTCTCTTTTATATAGTGGAGGATTCCATATACAGGCTGAAGTGGATCAATTTCATCAGACCAGGCTGGTTATGGGAATTGATGATTCTGTATTTACTTGGAGCCTGCAGCCAGGAGAACAATTTATAGCGCCAGAAGTAGCCATGGCCTTTAGCAGCCAGGGGTTATCTCATTTATCCCATTGTTATCACAATGGTTTCCAAAGGAATCTAATCCGTAGTAGCTGGAAGGATAAAAGGCGGCCGATTTTGGTCAACAATTGGGAGGCTACTTATTTTGATTTCAATGCAGAAAAGCTTTTGGAAATTGCAAAGGAAGCGGCAGAATTGGAATTGGATATGCTGGTATTAGATGACGGCTGGTTTGGAAAGCGAAATGACGATTATTCTGGACTTGGCGATTGGTTTGTCAACGAGGACAAGCTGGGCTGTTCTTTAAAAGAATTGGTGGATAAAGTGAATCATATGGGGCTGATGTTTGGCCTTTGGTTTGAGCCAGAAATGATTTCAGAGGATAGTATCCTTTATAAAAATCATCCTGAGTGGGCGATGGTAGTACCTGGAAGGAAACCGATTCGGGGAAGATCTCAGCTTGTGTTAGACATGAGCCGGAAGGATGTGCGGGATTACATTAAGGAACGTCTGTTTTCTATATTAGATTCTGCCAATATCCAATATGTGAAATGGGATATGAACCGTTCGGTGGCAGCAGCCTATAGTGCTCTTTTACCCAGAGAACGGCAGGGAGAATTGCGTCATCGGTATGTGTTGGGGCTGTATGAAGTCATGGAAGAGATGTTGGAGAGATATCCTGACTTGCTGTTGGAAGGCTGCAGCGGTGGCGGCGGCAGGTTTGATGCAGGAATGCTGTATTATGCACCGCAAATTTGGTGTAGTGATAATACGGATGCCATTGAGCGTCTGAACATTCAGTATGGAACTTCCTTTGGGTATCCTATGTCATCGGTATCAGCCCATGTGTCTGTCTGTCCCAATCACCAGAACGGGCGGGTGACACCCTTCCACACCAGGGGAATTTGCGCGATGCAGGGAACCTTTGGCTATGAGCTGGATTTGAGCAAACTGACAAAAGAAGAGAAGGAACAAGCGAAGGAACAGATTCGTACTTTTAAGGACCGTTATCTTCTGTTTCAGTTTGGGAATTATTACAGAATCACTTCACCATTGGAAAACCATGATTTTACCGCTTGGGAATATGCAGATAAAGAGGGAAAAGAGGCATATCTAGGGGTGGTCTATACTGATTTGCATGGCAACCCATCCGCCCAGTCTGTGAAATTCCGAGGACTTTTGCCAGAGGGTAATTATATTATGTGGAAGAATAATGAGAGGGTAGGAACATATACCGGATCTGCTTTGATGAACGGCGGAATTCTTCTTCCAGTGCCAGTAGAAAATTATGATTCTTGCCAGATTTATATTTGTCTGGAAGAAGTTTATGCAAAGAGTCAAAATTAAAAAGATATTACATTTTCTTTTTTAGAAAAATTACAGCAATTATTGTTATGATGGAAAACCGCTAAAATCCGTGGAAATAGGACTTTCTACGGATTCTGCGGTTTTATTTTTTGTTCTATAGGAAAGATCTTATCACGTTAACGTGTAGACGGTGAGGGAAATCTTAAAGAATTTCAGCAAAGTCTTGTCCGACGACATTGATAAACAGGCGCAGGAACGCTTTGAGCGGCTTATAGAGGGCATGAAACAGGAACAAGGAGAACAACGAAAGGCTGAAAATCAGCTCGAATGGGTACAAAAGGCTAATCACATAAGGGCTTGTGCGAGAGGTTATCCTTTGCATTTTATAAAACAGGTAAAGCATTTTTCCAATGGAGATAATCCAGAGCAAGTAAATAATAAAATAGAAAACTTTATTATCGAAACCGTCCACCAAGAAAGGAAAGATTATGCTGTATTATGATGAATATGGAAGCAAGGAAAAGGCAGTTGCTAAGATTTATGAGCCAGAAAAGACCGTATGTGAACTCTTTACGCTCATTAAATCCCTACATAAAAAGCGAATCGGCGTAATCGGTCATTCGCTTGGAGGTCAGATTGCAATAATGCTTGTCAGCAAGCAGCCCGAATTATTTAACTTTGCTGTGTTTTTAAATGCATGGGTAAATCCCAAGCCGAAAACAATTCGGATGTACTGTTCTTTTGCGGGATTATCCGCAAAAATGCTGCATTGGAGATGGTTGGTGCTGCTTCAAGGTCTGTGGGTGAGTTGTTGCGATAAAAATCCAATCCACAGATAAACAAGAAGAAATAGCGGATAATGGACGAATCAATTGATGGTTGAATTAGATACAATCAACTGTTAGTTCGTTTCATAATCCGTTTTTAGTTTGTAAAATAACTTCTGGGAGGTGGAACATGGAACAAGCAATGATAGGAAAATTTATATCAGCCTGTCGAAAAGAAAAAGGGCTTACGCAAATGCAGTTGGCTGAAAAACTAAATATTACCAATAGAGCAGTCTCAAAATGGGAAACAGGAAAAAGTATGCCAGATGTTTCGCTGATGCTTGATTTGTGCAACATACTGGACATAACTGTAAATGAACTGCTTAGCGGGGAAAGGATTATTATGGAGGATTATCAGAAAAGAGCAGAAGAAAACCTTATGGAATTACAGGCGAAAAAAGAAAAAGCACAAGGAGAATACAATTCTATATTGAAAATTTTGATTGTAACTTTCAGTTCATTTTTTGTGCTTAATATGGTTTTGAATTATTTCTTTCCAGAAATAAACTTTAACAATCTGTTGGGTTTGCCATCGATAGCTATTGCCGCTATTCTTTTGGTCAAGTGGTTTTTTAAAAACTATGAGATAAAACTAAGATAAAGACGAATGATTTTATCCTATTGATATGAAAACCCTATTTGTCGGGTAGGATAATATATTGTCACAGAGTCCGACGCACAGATGCAGAGCCGATGAACAATTGAGCAATCACAAGTTTATTGGCTCTATTCTGTGGATAAATCTGCAAAAAATCAAGAAAGCTCAAGAAAACATTTATTGAGTTTTATTTTCTGTTATGTTAAAATCAGCATATATTAGTGATCAATCGCTGTAGTACTCGCTACAGGTCAAGCTTCCGCCTTGCATATGAAGTTTTATTCTGCGCAATCTGCTGCGATATTTAACTGACGGAGTAATAAAATAATTTTGGCATTCAAGCGATGGAGATAAAAAAGTTGGAGAAATTGCAGAAAGAGACGAAAGAAGCAATATGGAAGGATCATTTAATACGGTATTTAAACATCATACAGCGGTTTATCGTTCTTCTGATTCAGCAGTTTATGATGGAAAAAACTATACCTTGACATTCCATTGGACAGAACAAGGATATTTGTCAGTAGACGGCTTTACAGAATGGATTCTCAGCGAGGATGTTTTATATAACAATGATTATTTGGGCGTGTCTTAAAGGTTTTATACAACGAGCAATGTTTTCTTTCTAGTAGAAAGAAAAGCAGATTTCAGTTTCTACCGTGATTTTATCTGTCTGTTTTATTTGGTAAAAGAAGCCATATTGTACAGACACTAAAAGAAACAAAAGAAAAACTATCATAGTAAAATATATGTGTTGGGTGAGGTTAACTTAGTTTTTCTTCCCTGTTGTAACCTTGAAGCTCAGAATTTGCTTTTGTTACAGCATATAGGGAGTTATAAGATTTACTATATACTGGCTTCCCGTTGGACTGAATATAGGATTTTACTGTGTTTTCTTTGTGTTATCGTATTGATAGATGCTATATTCCTTTGTTTTGGGAATCCTTTTCTAAGTTAGTTTTATGATTTTGATAGCAGAAGCTGCTTGGAATTTTGGAACATTATTAAGTAAAAAATAAAAACATCACAAGGCAGAACATATTAGGTGTTCTGCCTTGTCTGCATTCAACGATAGGTTAAATGACAAAACCAGAAAAAACCAGTATGATATATTATTGTAAAAGCATCCAAATGTGATATAATTCAATTAAATAAAGGAGTGTTTATGGAAGATAGGAAAATACAATGGCATCCAGGATTTGTGGCTGCCATGAACCTGGAATTTAAGGAAAATCAAAGAGACCTGAT
>KE159592.1:256929-257663 GCA_000403255.2 Lachnospiraceae bacterium 3-1 | reverse complement strand
AAAGGAGTGTTTATGGAAGATAGGAAAATACAATGGCATCCAGGATTTGTGGCTGCCATGAACCTGGAATTTAAGGAAAATCAAAGAGACCTGATCTTTGAAAAGGAATATAACCTGAACACGAAGCCATTGGAAACGGATCTGCTGATTATAAAAAAGAATCCAGCCATTGAATTGAAAAATGAAATAGGAGGATTCTTTCGAGGGCATAATATCATGGAGTACAAATCTCCTGGAGACGAAGTAAACATGAACACCTTTTACAAAGTGCAGGGATATGCATGCATATACAAGGCCGCTGGAACGGGAACGGGTGAAATAGAGGAAACGGACATTACAACAGCCATTGTCAGGGAAGGGAAGCCGAAAAAGCTCTTGCAGCGTCTTGCAGAAAAAGGATATCCCATTACCAACACCAGAAAAGGGATATACGGCATTGAAGCAGGAGGAATATTCCCCACCCAGATTGTTGTCACAAAAGAACTCGACAAGGAGGAGCATGTTTGGTTAGCATCTCTATCAGAAAAACTGGAGAAAGAGGACATGAGGAAGCTGCTGGAGCGAGTGAGGGGCCTGACAGGGGAATATGACAAAGAGATGGCGGATTCTATTTTAAAAGTCAGCATAGACGCCAACAAACATCTGATCAAAGAAATGATGGAGGATGAGAGCATGTATGAAACATTGATGGAGCTAATGGAACCACAGATACAGATACGGGAACAAAAGAGCTG
>KE159592.1:0-256289 GCA_000403255.2 Lachnospiraceae bacterium 3-1 | reverse complement strand
AGCATGTATGAAACATTGATGGAGCTAATGGAACCACAGATACAGATACGGGAACAAAAGAGCTGGGATGAAGGCCAGAAGCAAGGCTGGGAACAGGGGCAAAAGCAGGGCTGGGAACAGGGTCAGAAACAGGGAATCCAAGGAACAGTAGAAGTGCTCCGTGAATTTGGGCATAAAGATTCAGAAATTAAAGCTGCTCTGATCAAAAAGTATGGGCTTACGGAAGAAACAGCAGAAAAGTATCTTTAAAGAAAATGAATCAATATCTTAAGTAAAAAATAAAAACATCACGAGGCAGAGCATGTGAAGTGTTCTGCTTCCTTCTTGCATATGAAGATTTATTCTGCGCAATCTCCTGCAATCTTTAACTGCCAGAGTAATAGTTGTATGGAAGTATACATAAAAATCATGTACACAAAGGAGATGGAAAGTGTCATATAACAAATATTTTGATTGTTACTTTAATATATGGTAGAATAACCTAGAAACAGTAATTCGAGAATGAACATTTCAGGTTCGAGTGAAAAAGAGGGGAAAGAAAATGACAACAAATATGGACAAATTGTTGGAGAGAGCATTTGACCAGCTTGCAAAGGAAGAATACGAGAAGCGTCTAGTGGAAATTCCAGAGCATCGATTCTCTTTGCGGTTTTATTGGAAAATGTATCCACTCTTCCAAAGAGTGGAAATTGGGAAGAAGAATGACAAAGCGGGGGACTCCCCCATGGAACTATTTCGTCCCATCCGTTCCAGAAGACGAATAGCAGCAATCGCATTACTGATTCTTATGTTAATCGGGGGAACTGTGGTTGCCGCAGAGCCAATCATCCGCTGGATGCAGAATTTCCGAGTGGAACAGAATGAGGATCATGTGGTAATTCAAAATGATATGGTAGATGGAACTTTAGAACATACCAAAGAAAATTTTAGAAAATATCGCTTAACAGAGGTTCCAGAAGGATATTCTTTGTGGATGGAAAAATTTAATGAAGGTTTTCAAAGATACCAAACTAGTTATCATAACACAGAAAAGGATATACTATCCTTAAAGCAAACATGGCAGGAAGATGATATGGCAGAGAATCTAACATTTGACACAGAATCTATCAAGGATGTAAAGGTCGGTGGATTTACTGGTTATTATGCAGAGGATAATGGAATTGGTTCATTAATTTTGTCTAATGGTATATATCGATTGGTGTTAGATGGTAATTTTTCCAAAGAAGAATTAGTAGAATTGGCAGGTAAATTGGAGCTTGATAATCAACCAGTAAATTAGAATATCTAACAGTAACGTTGAAGAAGTCATTGAAAAAATCACAGATAAATATGGTAGTTGGAGTGCTGTTTAGTATTTATTATCGTAAGGAGGGGGCGAAAAATGACAATGGATATGGACAAATTGTTGGAAAGAGCATTTGACCAGCTTGCAAGGGAAGAATACGAGAAGCGCCTGGTGGAGATTCCAGAGCATCGATTCTCTTTGCGGTTTTATTGGAAAATGCATCCCCTATTCCAAAGAGTGGGAATTGGGAAGAAGAATGATAAAATGGGGGATTCCCCCATGGAACTATTTCGTCCCATTCGTTCCAGAAGACGAATGGCAGCAATTGCATTACTGATTCTTATGTTGATCGGGGGAACTGTGGTTGCCGCAGAGCCAATTATCCGTTGGATGCAGAATTTCCGAGTGGAACAGAATGAAGATCATATGTTAATTCAGAATAATACAGTAGATGAAGCGTTAGAACATACCAAAGAAAATTTTAGAAAGTATCGCTTAACACAGATTCCAGAAGGATATTCTTTGTGGATGGAAAAATTTAATGAAGGTTTTCAAAGATACCAGATTAGTTATCACAATGGAAAGAAGGATATATTATCTCTAAAGCAAACATGGCAGGAAGATGATATGGCAGAGAATCTAACATCTGATGCAGAAGCCATAGAAAATGTGAAAGTCAATGGATTCAGTGGTTATTATGCAGAGGATAACGGGATTGGCTCATTGGTGTTATCTAATGGCATCTATAAACTAGTACTAGAAGGAAAATTTTCTGAGAAAGAATTATTGGAATTGGCAGGTGGTCTGGAACTGAGTGATTAGCCAACATATGTATCGTTAAAAAAAATGAATAATTAAGAATAATACCCCTTTTAACATTTGGATGGAGCAATGTTATAGGGGTATTACTTTTGCAAAAAAAATGTAAAAAAATGAAAAAAAGTGTCATGTTTTTTCTCCCTCAATTGTTATAACGTATGGGTATTTTACCCAAAATACACGAATACAAAAGAAAAACGGAAGGAGAATGGTTTATGAGACGAAAAATTGCAATGATGTTGGCAGTGATGTGCTTGTTGGTAAGCATGTCCACAGTCAGTTATGCGGCAGAGGGGGAGAGTGTAGCAAGTGCTGAAGCAGCAGTAAGTTCAGGTGGGACAGCAGTCCCCCACTATATTAACATCGCAAATATAGCAGCAGGTTTGAGAATTGAAGGAAATACAGCATATTGTCTTGCAGAAGTGACGGCGAAGAAAGTATCTAATGTTAATGTTACAATGCGGTTGCAAAAGTTAGAAGGCGGTTCTTGGGTCACAAAGGTTTCTTGGTTGCTATCATCTACTACAGGGATAGTAAATGAAACCAGATCTACTACATTATATCAAAAGGGAAGTTACCGTGTATATCTAATTGCGACTGTAGGTGGAGAACAAGTAACTTGCGTTAGCAATACCAGAACCTATTAAGACAAAGTGATTGAGATTGGGAATTATGAAAGATTTTTTAAAGGGGTGTTTGATCCTGATTATCAGTTTTTTGGGAATTATCATATTGAATTTTATCGGGATACTTTTGGATTCATGAAATTATTTGATAATCAATAAGTAGTAAAGGGCGAAATGGTAATCTCTTCATAGAAGAAGCCATTTCGCCCCTTTTTTCTGCAATAATTTACTAGATTAAATTATTAAAGTAACATAAGAAAAAAATAAGTATACACCAACCAGATGCGGTCATACAGTGACATATTCCATTTGAACGAGTGTCATATGATTACTCCGGCGGTTAAATATTTTTCCTATGGAAGAAAAAACCACCAGCTCCAGCCGATGGTTTTGATATTACAATTCTTTCTTATTGCCAGACACAAATCGGATGGTAGATTCTCTTGCGATAATTCGGGACTCTAATTCATACATACATGGATCTGCGCCATTATTAATTTGATCCAGCAAGATTTCCACAGATTTTTTTCCAATCTCATCCAAAGGCTGTGCCAAAGCTGTGAGCTTTGGACTGATTTCCTTGGCCAGCAGAGAATTATCAAAGCCGGCAATGGCAATGTCCTGTGGAATGGAATACCCCAATTCTCGGAAAGCAGTGATAGCTTCACAGGCGGTGATGTCATCATTGGCCAGATATGCTTCACAGTTCAGTCCTGAATTTGCAGCGTATTGCTTGACGAGCTTATAAACCATGCTGGCATTTAGATTTTTCGGTGCCGGGCATTCAATCACATCTGTTAGGTTTATCTGATTTTCAGACAAAAATTGCTGAAAACCAGCGTATTTTAATGCAGAAGTAGATTCTCTGGTGGGACCGATATACCCTATTTTTTGAAATCCCATGTTTAGAAAGTGCCGGGCAATCTGCTGTCCACCACTGTAGTGAGAGATATATACGCTGCTAAATCCTTCCATCCGCTTGGTGATCATTACTGCTGGAACAAGTAAACGCTGGTAAGCAGACAGACTATGCTTTGTGGAAACTGGAACAGCGATTACGCCATCCACTTTTCGTTGACGCAACTGAGCCAGAATATTTTTCTCCTTCTCCAGACTGCGGTGTGTATTGCAGATAATAATACTGTATCCCTCATAAAATGCCTGATTCTCGATAGATTCTATAATTTCACTGAAAAAAGGGTAGGCAATTTCCGGAACCAACAGGCCAATGATGTTTGTCCGGTTTCCTGCCAGGCTTTGGGCAATGAGATTGGGCTCATAATCCAGTTCCTTCACCCAATGAAGTACCTTTTGCCGTGTTTCTGCTTTGACAGAAGGGTGGTTAGAAAGAACTCTGGAAACAGTGACTCTGGAAACTCCTGCTTTGTCGGCAATATCCTGCATACTGACCACGGCAATCCCTCCTTTCTTCAATCACGGAATTATGAATGGTTCCAACGAAGCCAAACGGATATGCGCCATAAAATTTCGATTCATTTATCATTTCACATAAAAGTATTTTATTCCAGACATGCATGATTGTCAAGAATGAAAGGGGCTGTGGCAAAATTGGGTGTTTTCACAAGATATCCTTTCTATGTTTGAAATAGAAAACTGTATATTGTGGAAAACCGTTATTTTGCCACAGCCTCTTTTGTATTGACATGAAATCATATATTACTCCGGCGGTTAAATATCACAACATTTTTCTACTGCGATATTTACCGCCGGAGTAATACGTACGAAAGATTCGTGCGCATGCTGCCTGTAGAGAGATGGAAAGGCAGGATTATGCTTTTAGGAGCATCAGAGGGTCGCCAGGCTTAAGTTTACTGGAAGCTGAAGCCTCTACAGACGCCAGGTCATCAGAATTTGTAACGATTACCATGATAGTTGCAGGGTGGCCGGCTGCTTTGATTTTTTCCAAATCCATAGTCAGCAAAAGATCGCCTTTTTTCACGGTCTGTCCCTCTGTGATGTGGCTCTGAAAGCCATCGCCGTTCATTGCTACGGTATCGATTCCCACATGAAGAAGTAGCTCCACACCTCCAGCCTCAATGCCAACAGCATGTAGTGTATCTGCCAGTTGGACAATTGTGCCGTCCATAGGAGAATAAACTTTACCAGTTTCCGGTTCAATGCCGCAGCATGTTCCAAGGATACCCTGAGCAAATGTCGGGTCTGGAATTTCCTCCATAGGAACGAAAGTTCCCAAAGCTGCTGATCCTAGAACGTCTGGGAAAGGTGCAGGAGCAGGCTCCGAAGCAGTTTTGGGAACGGCAGGAGCAGGCTCTAAAGCATCTTTTTTAACAGCAGAAGCATCTTCCATAACTTCTGGAGGTACTGCAAAAAACCAGCACAAGGAAAAAGCAGTTACAAAGGTAGCAAGGGCAAGTATCACATACATAGCTAGCTGGGATGGACTATATATGTACAGCAGCATACCTGGAATCGTGGTAATACCATTTCCAGTACCTTTCATTCCCAGCAGCATAGCAATCATGCCAGCAACGCCGTTAATGGAGCAGCTAAGAAGAAATGGTTTCATACCATAACGAAGGATAACACCGAACAATGCAGGCTCACCAATGCCCAAAAGGGCAGATACGGTAGCGCTGGGACCAATGGCACGGATTTCTTTCTTTCTGGCCTTAATGGAGATAGCAAGACATACGCCAGCAGAGGAAAAACCGCACATACACAAAATAGCATTGAAGGGGTTAAAACCAGTGCTTGCCAACAGGCTGATTTCCAGCATATTGAATATGTGGTGGACGCCTGTAAGAGTGATAATAGACCAGAAGAAACCAACGATTAACCCGCCGATGCCCAAAGGAAGCTTTAGTGCATATTCCACGATGACTAACAAGACATTTTCCAGCGCGTGCAGAAGTGGTCCAATTACCAGCAGCGAAAGAATCAGCATAACAAACAGTACCAGAAAAGGTGTAATCATAAAGTCAAAAACAGCAGGAACCGTTTTGCGCAGCTTCTTTTCTAGCTTGCTGCCAATTACGCCAGCAACAAAGGCTGGTAAGATGCTGCCTTGATAACCAACGATAGGAATAAAGCCAAAAAGCATAAGGGGCGTCACGCCGCTGGCAGGGTCTGCCACAGAGTAAGCGTTTGGCAAAGCGCCGTTTACCAGCATCAGCCCCAGGATAAGTCCTAGAACCGGGGAGCCGCCAAATACACGAAATGTGGACCAGCACACAATCGCAGGTAGAAATGCAAAAGTAGTGCCGGAAAGCACATCCACCAAAACCTGAAACGTTTGCGGAATGTCCGCGTTGGTCATACCAAATAAATTCAGGAAGTTGTCATTAAGTAAGGCGCCTTTTAAGCCAAGGAATAAACCAGTGGCTACCAAGGCAGGTATTACAGGGACAAAAACATCCCCAAAGGTACGGATGGCTTTTTGCAATTGGTTTTTTCCATCCATTTTTGCTTCTTTTGCTTCACTTGCAGTTGTTTCTGCAATGCCTAGCTGAGTGATCTGTTCGTAGACACGATTCACATGGCCGGTTCCGAAAATAATCTGATACTGTCCAGCAGTGAAAAAGGTTCCTTTTACAGCGTCAATTTCACCAACCTTTTCATCGTCTGCCAAAGAACGGTCTGCCACAATGAGGCGCAGGCGTGTGGCGCAATGGGCGGCAGATTTGATGTTTTCTGATCCGCCAACGGCTTGAATTACTTCTTTTGCTATCTTTGCATAATCGTAGTTCATAGTTTCCTCCTTCTTAATAATTCTTTCGTTAGACCAAAGAAAAAATTACATAATGTACACGTGTTCATTGTGGAAGGAGAATAACACGTAAATAGATGGAAAGTCAATATTACAGAGAAAAAAATTATAAAAATAGCATTTTTCACAAAAAGGTGAGAATCATTTTGTGAAAAACAGAAAAAGAAGGATCATGGATTGACAGAAGGATTTCCCAACAATATAATAAACAAAATGAAAACGAGTTCATAACACGAATAAGGAGATTATTATGGATCAGAAATTAATATTTTTGGATATTGATGGTACACTCACTGAACCAGGGAAAAATGTTCCGCCCCAATCTGCGGTTGATGCAGTTCAAAGAGCCAGGGAAAAGGGGCATAAAGTAGTATTGTGTTCCGGGAGGAATTATGGGATGCTTTTTCCTGTGCTGCAGTTTGGCTTTGATGGGCTAGTTGCCAGCGCTGGTGGCTACATAGAGTATAAGGGCCAGGTGGTTTACGACTGTCCAATGACTCCAGAACAACAGACGAGAGTGCTGGATGTTTTTAAGGAAAGTGGGATTTATCGTACCATAGGCGGCAAAAATCATAGTTATACTGACGAGGGCTTTAAGGAATTTCTAGCAGAGAATATGCAATCCAAAGCCAACAGTGAGCTGCTGCGGTGGCGGATTCAAATTGAAAATGAACTGGATATTCGTCCTATGTCAGAATACGATGGCGAGCCCATTTATGGTATGGCATTTATGAGTCGTGGAGCCAAACGCCTGGAGAAACCCATGCAGATCCTACAGGAAGAATTTGATTTTTGCATACAGGATGCGGATACCTGCGGAATCGTAAATGGGGAATTATCAAGTAAGGCTTTTGATAAGGGAAGCGCGGTAAAAAGATTATGTGAATTCTTGGGAATTTCCAAAGAGGATACCATTGCTTTTGGAGACAGCATGAATGACTTGGAGATGCTTTTGGCTGTGGAAATGGGGGTTTGTATGGCCAATGGAAGTCCTTCTCTTTTAAAAATTGCTGATATGGTTTGTCCATCGGTAACAGAAGATGGCTTATATGCGGCCTTTGAAAAATTAAAGCTACTTTAGCATGAAAATTTTATTGCGAAACAGAACAGGTATTGTTATAATGAGCGCAGTGGAGAATTCAAAAAAGGGATGGAAAATAATGAGACAATTAGCTTTAAGCGATGAAATATTATTGCATATTGACAAACCAGCCAGATACATTGGTAATGAAGTCAATATGGTAAAAAAAGACCTAGAAGAGGTGGCAATCCGTTTTGCCCTGTGCTTTCCAGACGTGTATGAGATTGGCATGTCACATTTAGGCATACAGATCCTATATGATATGTTCAATCAAAGGGATGATATTTACTGTGAACGAGTATATTCTCCCTGGAGTGATTTGCATAAAATCATGAAAGAACAAAAAATACCGCTGTTTACGCTAGAAACCCAGTCTCCAGTAAAAGATGTGGATTTTCTGGGCATTACAATACAGTATGAAATGTGCTACACGAATATTCTGCAAATTTTGGATTTGAGTCAGATTCCATTGTTATCGTCAAAGCGGACGGAACAACACCCCATTGTGATTGGGGGAGGCCCCTGTACCTATAATCCAGAACCTTTGGCAGACTTTTTTGATTTGTTCTATATCGGTGAAGGAGAGACCCGATATGATGAATTATTTGATTTATACAAGTCTTGGAAGGAAAGAGGAGGGACAAGACAGGAATTTTTGCGCGAAGCCTGTAAACTCCCAGGAATTTATGCGCCCTCTCTCTATGAAGTGGTGTACCATGAGGATGGAACCATCGCCAGCTTTCATCCCAAATACGAAGATGTTCCAGCAGTTGTAAAAAAAGAAATTGAAATGGATTTAAGTAATGCTGCATATCCTAGAAAACCATTAGTTCCTTTTATCAAAGCAACCCAGGATAGAGTTGTCTTAGAAATCCAAAGAGGATGTATTCGGGGATGCCGTTTTTGTCAGGCAGGCATGATTTACCGTCCTACCAGAGAGCGGAACGTGAATATGTTAAAGGAATGTGCCCATGAGATGCTTCAAAATACTGGACATGAAGAAATATCCTTAAGCTCTTTAAGCTCCAGTGATTACAGCCAGCTTTCGGAACTCATCAATTATTTGATTGCCTCCAAGGAGCAAGGGGTGAATATTTCCCTGCCTTCCCTGCGGATTGATGCTTTTTCCCTAGAGGTCATGAGCAAGGTACAGGATATCCGTAAAAGCAGCCTGACATTCGCACCAGAAGCAGGCTCCCAGCGTCTGAGGGATGTGATCAACAAAGGACTGACTGAAGCAATTATTTTGGATGGGGCAGGATTGGCTTTCGAAGGAGGATGGCAGAAGGTAAAGCTATACTTTATGCTTGGACTTCCCACAGAAACAGAGGAGGATATGAGGGACATTCCTCGGCTGGCCGATAGAATTGCTCGCAAATATTATGAGATTCCAAAAGAGAAACGAAATGGTAAATGCCAGATAACCATCAGCGCCTCCTTTTTTGTACCCAAACCTTTTACCCCCTTCCAGTGGGCTCCCATGTATGAAAAAGAGGAATATCTGGCAAGAGCAAGAATTGTCAACGAAGAGATGAAAGGGCAGTTAAACCGCAAGAGCTTAAAGTATAACTGGCATGAGGCTGACGTTACCGTTCTAGAAGGAGTGTTTGCCAGAGGCGATCGAAGGGTAGGGCAGGTATTACAAAAAGCATATGAAAAAGGTTGTATCTTTGATGCCTGGAGTGAATTTTTTGACAATCAAAAATGGATGGAAGCCTTTCAGGAATGCGGTGTTTCCATTGAATTTTACAATCAGCGTATCCGAAGGATAGATGAGATTTTCCCATGGGATTTTATCGACTGCGGGGTGACGAAAAAATTTTTGGTACGCGAATGGGAGCGGGCGAAAAAGGGTGAAGTTACTTTAAACTGCAAGCAACAATGCAATGGCTGTGGAGCTGCCGCATTTCAAGGAGGTGTCTGTCTTGAACATCAGAATTAAATTTCAAAAATATGGCGTCATGAAATTTATTGGACACTTGGATATGATGCGGTATTTTCAAAAGGCAATTCGTCGGGCGGGAATTGATATCGCCTATTCGGGAGGCTACAGCCCCCATCAGATTATGTCCTTTGCCGCACCTTTAGGGGTAGGCGTGACCAGTGACGGTGAATATTTTGATATTGAGGTCAATTCTTCCAAATCCAGCCAGGAGTCCATAGACGCCTTGAACCAGGCAATGGTGGAAGGAATCTCCATTCTGGAGTATAAAGCGCTTCCAGATACAGCCAAAACTTCTATGTCGCTGGTTGCAGCTGCTGATTATCTAATCTATGAAAAATCAGGGTATGAGCCATTCTTTTCCTCACTGGAAGAGCTTCAGGAAAAAATTCATGCTTTTTATGAAGACCAGCAAGAAATCATCATTACGAAACAAACGAAAAAGAGTGAAATAGAAATGAACTTAAAGCAGTTCATCTATGAGATGAAGGCTGTAACATTAGGGGATATCCCCCAAAAGGATGCAAACCAGTCGGCAAAGTATGGTTTATTTTTAAAAGTTTGTACTGGAAGCAGTAATAATATAAAGCCAGAGCTTGTACTGGAAGCATTCTGCCGATTCTTTCATCTTGAGGAGAATCCTTTCCGGTTTCAGATACATCGTCTGGAAGTTTATGCAAAATCAGATGAGATTCCAGTAAAAGGGGAGAAAGAGCGGGAAGATTACAAAAAACATCTCAAACACCTTAGAAAAACCTTTGCAGATGAAGGAAAAGAATTTCCAGAATTTTTGCCTTTGGGAGCGTTGGGGGAGGAGATTTTGTGGGAAACAAACTGCTGATTACCAAATTAAACCGCAATGATACCATTTATATTGCCACAGCCCTTTATTCGGAGCATAGATTACTTGAAATTACGTTAGAGCCATTCGGCCAGCAAAGCATTCTTGGAAATATTTATGTTGGAAGAGTGAAAAATATTGTAAAAAACATAAATGCGGCCTTTATTGAGATTGCTCCTGGAAGGCCTTGCTATTATCCCCTGGATGAGATGAAGCGGCCCCTGTTTGTGAAAAAGATAAACAGCCCCCGACTGGTACAAGGGGATGAAGTGGTTGTTCAGGTGGCAAAAGAAAGTAGTAAATCTAAGCCGCCAAAGGTTACTACGAATTTAACCTTAACTGGAAAATATCTGGCGCTCACCAGCGGGGGCTCTAAAATTGGATTTTCCAAAAAGCTGCAAGAACAAAAAAGAGAAGAATTAAAGCAAGAGCTATGTTTTGAAAATACGCAAGATTTTGGTCTGATTGTACGTACCAATGCTGGGGATGTTTCCAAAAAAGAAATCCTGGAAGAATTTGAGATGTTAAAACAGGAATATTTTCATTTAAGAGAAACAGCGCCGTATCGTACGGTATTTTCCTGTCTGAAGGAAAGCACACCAGAGTATCTTCATATTCTTCAGAATGTGAATCAATCTCAGCTTACCGCTATCCTTACCGATGATGTAGAACTTTTTGATAAAATCCACGAATATCTGGAGAAATTTCAACCAGAGGATTTGGACAAACTTACCTTTTATGAAGACGCTATGTTAAGTTTAAGTAAGCTTTACCAGTTAGAACACAGGCTAAAGGAAGCTCTGCAAGAAAGGGTATGGCTCAAATCAGGAGGATATTTGGTGATTCAGCCCACCGAGGCATTGACCGTAATTGATGTGAATTCAGGAAAAAGCATTTCCAAAAAGCAGGTACAGGAGCATTACTTAAACATTAATCTAGAAGCAGCAGAAGAAATTGCGCATCAGCTTCGTCTTCGAAATCTGTCTGGAATTATTATTGTAGATTTTATAGATATGAAATCTGCACAGTTCCAAGAATTGTTAATGCAAAAATTACGCAGCGCTGTTTCTAAGGACCCCGTTCCCGTTCAGTTGGTGGATATGACAAAGTTAAATTTGGTAGAGCTTACCCGAAAAAAAGTGAAGAAATCTTTGGCAGAACAGGTAGAATTCGTAAAAAAGAATTGACTTGTCAGTGATTTTGTGGTATTCTCTATGAGTATGCCGCACAGTGAGGCTTGTAAGTCTGCCCATGGCAGCGCCGCAACTGGCGAGTAATGATAATAGGAGGTGCGATATGTACGCAATTATAGCAACTGGTGGTAAGCAGTACAAAGTATCCGAAGGCGATATCATTACCATTGAAAAACTTGGTTTGGAAGCTGGTGAGAAGGTTACTTTTGATGATGTGTTAGCAGTAAGCGACGGTTCCTTAAAGGTTGGAGCAGACGCAGCCAATGCAACGGTAGAAGCTTCTGTTGTAGAAAACGGAAGAGGCAAAAAGATCATCGTTTACAAGTATAAGAGAAAAACCGGTTACCATAAGAAGAATGGTCACAGACAGTCATTCACCAAGGTAAAGATTGAAAAGATTAATGGCTAATCGATAGGAATTGTTATGATTGATATAACGATTTATGAAAACCGTGAACAGGAATATACAGCATTTCAATGTCTGGGACATGCAGGATATGCCCCAGCAGGAGAAGATATCGTATGTGCTGCGGTTTCTGCATTGGTGATCAATACCATCAATTCCATAGAAACCCTTGTTTCGGATGCATTTGACATGGAAACAGATCAGGACAGCGGCCAGATAGATTTTTCGTTAAGGGAAGGATATTCTAAGGAATCGCTGCTGCTGATTCGTTCACTGGTTTTAGGTTTGCAAGGAATACAGAACAGTTACGGGAATGATTATATTATGCTTACATTTAAGGAGGTGTAGAACATGTTGAATATGAACCTTCAATTTTTTGCTCATAAAAAGGGAGTTGGATCTACCAAGAACGGAAGAGATTCCGAAGCAAAGAGATTAGGTGCGAAAAGAGCTGATGGACAGTTTGTAAAGGCTGGAAATATCTTATATCGGCAGCGTGGAACCAAGATTCATCCAGGTGTGAATGTTGGAAGAGGCGGAGATGATACATTATTCGCTAAAGTTGATGGTATTTTAAGATTTGAAAGAAAAGGAAGAGATAAGAAGCAGGCTTCCGTATATCCAGTAGCAAGCAATGAATAATTGCTGTCTTAAGGCACAATTGGATTTGCGTTTTGTGGAATTGATAGACTCGACTGTATAGCCGGGTCTATTCTTTTCATCTGATAGAAAATGAAAGCGTAGGATTTGCTTTCAATTTAGGAGGAAACATGTTTGCAGACAGTGCAAGAATTATCATAAAATCAGGAAAAGGCGGCGATGGGCATGTTTCTTTCCGACGTGAGAAATATGTGCCTAGCGGCGGACCAGATGGCGGCGACGGCGGTCATGGCGGTAACATTATATTTCAGGTAGATGAGGGCATGAATACCCTGAATAATTTCAGGCATAAGAGAAAATATGCAGCCCAAAATGGGGAAGACGGAAAGAAACGCAACTGCCATGGAAAGAATGGAGAAGATTTGGTTGTAAAGGTTCCTGCTGGAACAATTATACGTGAAGCAGAAAGCGATCAGGTAATTGCAGATATGTCAGGAGAGAATACCCGGCAGATCATTCTCAAAGGCGGTAAAGGTGGTCTCGGTAACCAGAATTATGCAACTGCAACCATGCAGGCGCCCAAATATGCACAGCCAGGACAGCCGGGAATTGAGTTAGAAGTCCGTCTGGAACTAAAAGTCATTGCAGATGTAGGTCTGGTGGGATTCCCAAATGTAGGGAAATCAACATTATTGTCCAGGGTCACAAATGCACAGCCCAAAATTGCAAATTATCATTTTACCACCTTGAACCCAAACCTTGGGGTTGTAGATTTAGATGGAACCAGCGGCTTTGTGATTGCTGATATTCCAGGATTGATTGAGGGAGCTTCCCAGGGGGTTGGATTGGGACATGCTTTCCTAAAACACATTGAACGTACAAAAGTCATGATTCACATGGTAGATGCAGCTTCAGTGGAAGGGAGAGATCCCATTGCAGATATTTATGCCATCAACCAAGAGCTTAAGAATTATAATCCTCAATTGCTGGAGAAGCCTCAGGTGATTGCTGCAAATAAAATTGATGCAATTTATGAGGAATCGGAAAGCGCCCTGCCAGCCTTAAAAGCAGAATTTGAGTCCCAGGGAATCAAAGTATTTCCCATATCCGCTGTAAGTGGACAAGGACTGAAAGAATTACTGTACCATGTAAATGAACTTTTATCAACGGTAGAGGATGCTCCTGTAATTTTTGAACAAGAATTTTTCCCAGAAACCATTGCATTCCAAGGAGAGCCCTATACGGTAGAATTTAACGAAGAAGATCATGTTTATGTGGTGGAAGGCCCTAGAATTGAGAAAATGCTTGGATATACCAATATTGACTCAGAAAAAGGCTTTTTGTTTTTCCAAAGGTTCCTTCGGGAACAGGGTATTTTGGAAGAACTGGAGAATGCTGGAATTTCAGAGGGCGATACGGTGCGGATGTATGGATTGGAATTTGATTATTATAAATAGGGTGTAAAAAGCGCCTTAAGCCAAATATCCCGCAAGGAGCAGGGTATTTGGCCTCGCGGCATTCGCCAAATATCCGCGCGAGCGCGGCTGCTTGGCTCATTGCTCGCGGGAATAAATTTAGAAAGGATATCATATGAATTTAACAAGTAAACAACGTGCTTATCTCAAAGGTCTTGCCAATAATATTGACCCTATTTTTCAGGTAGGAAAAGCAAGCCTTACTCCAGAATTAATTAATGCAGTAGGAGAAGCGCTGGAAAAAAGGGAGTTAATTAAGCTTTCTGTTTTAAAAAACTGTTTTGATGATCCAAAGGAAGTTGCAGATACCATGGCAGAGCGTACAAAATCTCAAGTGGTTCAAGTCATTGGAAAGAAAATTATTCTATATCGTCCAGCAAAGAATAATTCCAAAATTCAGTTGCCAAAATAGTAGGGATGTCGTATGGATGAGAGAGCTATGCAAAGAATTGGAATCATGGGGGGAACTTTTGACCCTATTCATTATGGACATTTAATGATAGCAGAGAATGCCAGGGAACAATTTGGTCTTGAAAAGGTCCTCTTTATCCCCACTGGGCATTCTCCGCATAAACAAGAACAGGATGTTACGTCCCCATTTCACCGCTGCCAGATGGTTTCTTTGGCAATTGAAGATAATTCAAGCTTCCTTTTGGACAGGATAGAGGTGGATTCTCCAGATATAAGCTACACATATCTCACATTGGAAAAGATAGGGGAATATTATAAAAACACAGAATTGTTTTTTATTTTAGGAGCTGATTCCCTATTTGATTTTGAATCCTGGAAAGAACCAGAAGCTATTTTGAAACATTGCAGCGTTCTCGCTGCATATCGAAATCATCAGAAGCAGGAAAAGTTTTTTCAGCGGATTGCGTTTTTAAATCAAAAATATCAAGAAAAATTTTTCCCGTTAAATACGCCAAATTTAGAAGTTTCCTCACAGGATATCCGAAATCGCCTGCAAAGTGGACGAACCATTCGGTATCTTGTTCCAAGAAAAGTAGAAGAATACATCAGGACTTACCATCTATATGAAGGGGAGGGATCGGAAGATGAAACGGGCAGAAATAGAAAAAAAATTGAAAAAGGAATTGGATAAGGAACGATATGTTCATACCTTAGGTGTGATGTATACTGCAGCGGCTATGGCAATGGCGCATCAGGCGGATATGGAGAAGGCCATGTATGCGGGTCTTTTACATGACTGTGCGAAGTGTATTTCCAACCATGACAAACTCAAAATATGTAAGAAAAATAAAATTTATATTTCTCCTTCTGAGGAACGAAGACCTTTTTTGCTTCATGCAAAACTGGGAGCTTATTTTGCCAGGAAAGTTTATGGAGTGGAAGACAAAGACATTCTTCATGCAATACAAGTGCATACAACTGGTGAGACAGGAATGAATACCTTAGATAAAATAATCTATATTGCAGATTATATTGAACCAAACAGAGCGAAAGCGCCGAACTTAGAAGAAGTACGAAGGTTAGCTTTTGAAGACTTGGATCAAGCGATGCGAAAGATATTATCAGATACGTTAAATTATTTGGAAAAAAAGGGCGGTGAAATTGACCCACGCACCGTTGAGACATACGAGTATTATGAGAAACAAACAACTATGGAATAGAATAAAGGAGGGCATAAGATGGATATTTCCCGGGAAATGGCGAAAATTGCCTGCCATGCATTGAACGATAAAAAGGCAGAGGAAATTCGTGTGATTGATATCAGTGAAATTTCACCTCTTGCAGATTATTTTGTCATTGCAACAGGAGCGAATACAAACCAGATTCAGGCGATGGTAGATGCAGTAGAAGAAGAACTGGGCAAACAAGGCCATACAGTAAAGCAAATTGAAGGAAACCGTAATTCCAGTTGGATTCTTATGGACTACAGAGATATTATTGTTCATGTCTTCTCAAAAGAGGATCGTCTATTTTATGATCTGGAACGAATTTGGACAGATGGCAAAAAAGTTCAAGTGGATGAATTATAATTCGGATAGAAGAAGTGATAAAATATAAAAGAGACACAGGATTAGATATTACGACAGAGAGGGAGCAATACCCTCTCTGTCTTTATCATATATTTATTACACAGATATGTAATAAGAATGCTTATAACTTTGTCATTTGATTGGATAGAAAGATGAGTTATTCAAAAAAGCGAAAGACTCCAAAGACTTTCCCAAGAATCGTGCACTCTTCTACAATAATTGGTTCCATACTATCATTCTCTGGCTGAAGACGATAGTGTCCATCCTCTTTATAGAAGGTCTTTACTGTTGCTGAATCATCGATCAGAGCCACGACCATATCTCCATTTCCAGCAGTAGATTGACGCTGCACCAGGATATTATCTCCGTCAAAAATTCCAGCATTCACCATGCTTTCCCCTGTTACCCGAAGCATAAAGGTCTCCTCATTGGGCACATATTCAGAAGGGATGGGAAAATAAGTCTCTATATTTTCCACAGCCAGCAACGGCTGTCCAGCGGCAACACGGCCAAGCAGAGGAACATTTACCACCTCACGCCGAACCAGATTAAATGTATCATCAATAATCTCAATCGCTCTGGGCTTTGTAGGGTCCCTGCGGATATAACCATTCTTCTCCAATGTTTCCAAATGAGAATGGACAGAAGAAGTGGACTTTAAATGAACGGCTTCACAAATATCCCGTACAGCAGGTGGGTAACCGCGATTCAAGATTTCACTTTTAATATATTCTAAAATTTCTTTTTGCTTATCACTTATTTTTCCATATGCCATGGTCATACCTCCTAAAGACAACCCGAATTTTAATATACCTATCATACCATATCTTCAAAAAAAATGCAAACAGATATTCCGAAAATTTGTTCGCAATACATCCTTGAGAGATATAGAATTCAGATAGTTGTCAAAGGTATATGGAATTATTTGACTGTAACAGCTCCACTTTCGCAGTAAATTTGAATATTTCCTGTGTTTGCATCCTGTTGCTTTTGATAAGAAACCGTTCCATCTTCTTTGACTTTTATAGTTTTCCCATCAACTTTCAGGGTTCCATATTCTGTTTGAAGGTCATAGTTATGGTCTGAAAATTCGTCTGCCAATTGCAGGGTGACATTTCCATATTCAGATTTAATATTCATCGTTTCCAGTGTGGCAGCTTTCAAGTTCAGGTTTCCAGAATCCATGTAGATTTTCCCTGTTTTATTGGCAATACTGTCAATGGTGCATGTTCCATATTCCATGTCAACTGATAGTGTGTCTGATTCTAACTGAGACAGAGTCAAATTTCCAGATTCTAAGTTTAGATTAGCAACATGAGAAACAGAAATAACATCTGCGGTAAGGTTTCCATAAGATGAGAAGATGGACAAATCCTCACAGGTTATGTGTTCGGATGTTATATTACCAGATTCAGCAGAAATATTCAGGGTATCCCCTGTAAATTCCTGCAAATTCAGGTTTCCATAACTTAGGTAAAATTCTGCTTCTTGGGCATTTACTTGTTCTAGTTCCATATTTCCGCTTTGAGATGACAAAAAAAGAAATTCAAAGTATTGGTCTTTGGGGACATAGAGATTTAAGTAAAAAGGCTCTTGATTGGACGGGTTTCCAAATAAATGGAAAGAGATTCCATATTGCTTCAGTGCAGGACCTTCCTGAAAATAAAATTTTCCATCGGATATTTCATAGTCAGGTTCTTCACAAATACCATCCAGACGGTATTCCAGATAAAATCCATCCGATGGCAGAATAGAGATGTTGCCATCCTCCAACTGTATGGAAGCTTCAGAAAATTCTTCGATTTTTGTTTTTTTCAATGTGTGGGGCTTTGGAAAGCTTCTTTTTTGGACTGAAGCATTGGAAATCGAGGCATTTTCTGCTTGAATGCCAGTTGTGATAATAATGCCTGAACATAAAATGCTGGCAAAAATAGCAATTCCTAGAATCACGGTCAACAGTTTTCTTTGTTTCATAAAAGTATCCTCCTTTACAACTGCATGTTTGGAACTGTGGGTATTAGAACCGCAAAGCATGTTTCACAGAGCCATTTGTTTATTATAACGATGCAGGAAGGAGGATTACTTCAACAATCTAATCTTTTAGTTTAATTACGCTGGAAGGCAATACGCGGAGTTCCATCCTCCACGTAAATTGTACCGCATTCTTTGAAATTGTACTTTTCTAACAAATGCCGCATGATAAGGTTATCCTTATGGGTATCAATTCTGATATTATTTGTAAATCCTTGGCAGAAAATCAGACACTGCTTTAAGATGCCTTTTTGCTTGCCATTTCCAGCAATTCGGTGTATTACTCCATAGGGCAGGTCATTTTCCCATTTTCCTTCGATTCTGCGGTATGTGGGTTCTTCCCCCATAAGAAAGGCAAATACACCTACGAGCTGTCCCTTGGCATCGATTAGGAACAGATTGCCCTGTTGAATATCCTGTTGGATGGTTTCTATTGTGGGCTTATCGGTTCCCCATTGTCTGGGATTTCCATTTTCCGCCATTTTCTCCCTTGCGTAAGCATAGATGGGAAGAATAGATTCCAAATCACAAATTTTTGCTTGTCTGACAGTCATATACAGGCTCCTATCATTTATCTGTTGCTGGAAATCAATTGCAATCTCAACGGAAAGCAGCAGTTAGAAGGCTTCCTCCTGTTGCTTGGCAAGATTTTTCTGAGCAGTGGACAGCATGAGCTTAATGCGGTTGAGCTGATTCACCTCAGATGCTCCAGGATCATAATCAATGGCTACAATGTTAGAAAGAGGGTAGCGGTGGCGTATTTCTTTAATTACGCCTTTTCCAACTACATGGTTGGGTAAACAGCCAAAAGGCTGTATACATACAATGTTATTGGTGCCTGAATGAATCAGCTCCAGCATTTCTCCAGTCAAAAACCATCCTTCTCCTGTTTGATTTCCCATGGAAACAATAGGAGAAGCGTATTTTGCTAATGTTCCAATCCGTGCAGGAGGTTCAAAATGACGGCTTTTTTCAAATTCCTTTCGAGCAGTGCTCCGCAGCCATTCCAAAAGCTGAATTCCTAAGTTGGCATTCCGCGCAGAGGATTTTTTCAGTCCTAATTTTTCAGCCCGGAAGTTTTGGTTATAAAAGCAGTAAAGTAAAAAGTCTGTTAAGTCAGGAACAACAGCTTCAGCGCCTTCTGCCTCCAGTAATTCTACCAGATGATTGTTTGCAGCAGGCAAAAATTTCACCAGAATTTCACCTACAATTCCTACCTTTGGTTTGCATGTTTCGGTTACCGAAAGCTTATCGAAGTCCTGAATAATCTCTTTGCAATACTGCTTGAATTTCCAGTGAGAGCACATTTTATTCTTAGAAAGAAAGTCAATACATTTCTTTTTCCACTTTTCATGCAGCTCATTTGCTGCGCCTGGGACGGTTTCATATGGTCTGGTATGATACAGACAGCGCATAAAGATGTCGCCAAAAATTAAAGCATACAGACCCCTTTGCAGCAGTGGAAGAGTGAATTTGAATCCTGGGTTCGCCTCGAATCCACTTAAATTTACCGAAATTACTGGAATATTGGGGTATCCGGCCTTTTCCAGCGCCCGACGGATGAAACCAATATAATTGGAAGCTCGGCAACCGCCTCCTGTCTGGGTAATAACTACAGCAGTTTTTTTCAAATCATATTTGCCAGATAAAATGGCGTCCATGATTTGACCTACCACAATCAGTGATGGGTAACAGGCATCGTTATTTACATATTTTAATCCCGTATCAATTGCAGTCTTTCCATCATTATCCAAAACTACAATATGATATCCAGCAGACTGGAAGGCGGGCTCTAGCAGTTCAAAATGAATCGGTGACATCTGGGGACAGAGGATGGTATAATCCTTTCGCATTTCCTCTGTAAATACCACTCGCTTGTAGGTGGAAGGCTTCACGGTGCGGCATGTTTTTTGTTTTTCTCTCACTCTCAGAGCAGAAAGAAGAGAACGGATGCGGATACGGGCAGCGCCTAAATTGTTTACCTCATCAATCTTTAAGCAGGTATAAATTTTCTCAGATTTACTTAAAATATCATTCACCTGATCGGTAGTGACGGCATCCAAGCCGCATCCAAAAGAATTCAGTTGAATCAAATCCAAATCTTCCCTGAACTTCACAAAATTTGCGGCAGCATAAAGTCTGGAATGATACATCCACTGATCCATCACAAGCAGGGGCCGTTCTACCTCATGGAGATGGGAAACAGAGTCTTCCGTCAATACTGCAATTCCATAAGAATTAATCAATTCGGGAATGCCATGGTTGATTTCTGGGTCGATATGATAGGGACGTCCAGCAAGGACAATGCCCCGGCATCCAGTTTCTTCCATATATGCCAGCGTTTCTTCCCCCTTGCGGCGGATATCCTTTCGCATATTCGTAAGCTCCTGCCAGCCAGCTTCTACGGCAGCCTGTGTTTCTTCTGGGGAAATGGAAAATTCCTGTTGGAATACCAGCTTTAGTTGTTCACATAAAGCCTCTTTTGAGGCAAAAGACATAAAGGGGTTTAAGAACCGTACCTTTCCCGAAGTAATTTCATCCACATTGTTTTTAATGTTTTCTGCATAGGAGGTGACAATGGGACAATTGTAATGATTATTGGAATCTGGAAATTCATTCCGCTCATAGGGAATACAGGGATAGAAAATAAAATCAGCCTGATTCCGTATCAGCCAGGATACATGTCCATGCGCCAGCTTTGCCGGGTAGCATTCCGATTCACTGGGAATGGACTCAATGCCCATTTCATAAATTTTCCGGGTGGATGGGGGTGACAGTAGAACACGAAATCCCAAAGTATGGAAAAATACCGCCCAAAAGGGGTAGTTTTCGTAAAAGTTCAAAACCCTGGGAATTCCTACTGTTCCACGGACAGCCTCTTCTTTGGAAAGAGGTTCATAATCAAAGATCCGTTTATTTTTATATTCGAACAGATTGGGAATCTGCGCTTTGTTCTTTTCTTTTCCAAGCCCCTTTTCACAGCGGTTTCCGGTAATAAACTGGCGGTTGCCAGAAAAACGGTTGATGGTTAAAAGACAGTGATTGGTGCATCCCTGGCATCTTGTCAATTTCGTATCAACCTTAAGGGCATTGATTTCTTCTAGGGAGAGCATGGTAGTAGAAGGTGTTTCCTCGTAACGTTCCCGAGCGATTAAGGCTGCTCCGAAAGCTCCCATAATCCCGGCAATGTCTGGCCGGATGGCTTCACAGCCAGATATTTTCTCAAAGCTGCGCAGCACCGCATCATTATAAAAGGTTCCGCCTTGAACAACAATATTTTTCCCCAAATCTTTTGCATCGGACACTTTGATAACTTTAAACAATGCATTTTTAATGACAGAATAAGCAAGTCCGGCTGAAATATCGGAAACCTCCGCTCCTTCTTTTTGCGCCTGCTTTACTTTGGAATTCATAAATACTGTACAGCGGGTTCCTAAATCAATGGGGTTTCGGGCAAAAAGAGCAGCCTGTGCAAAATCCTCCACAGAATAATTCAGGGATTTTGCAAAAGTTTCAATGAAAGAACCACAGCCGGAAGAGCAGGCTTCATTCAACTGTACACTGTCTACGGTCTGATTTTTGATTTTAATGCATTTCATGTCCTGGCCGCCAATATCTAGAATGCAGTCCACCTTTGGATTGAAAAAGGCTGCTGCATAATAGTGGGCGACTGTCTCCACTTCTCCCTCATCCAGCATAAAAGCAGATTTTAGCAAAGCTTCTCCATATCCGGTCGAACAAGAATGAACAATGGTGGCTTCTTCTGGGAGTAAGGAATAAATTTCTTGTATGGCAGAAGTGGCCGTGGCAAGGGGATTTCCGTTGTTACTACTATAAAAAGAGTATAAAAGGGAGCCGTCTTCCCCCACCAGCGCTACTTTTGTGGTGGTGGAGCCAGCATCAATACCAAGATAACAATTTCCGTGATAATGGGACAAATCCCCAGTCGCTACCTGATGCTTTTGGTGGCGCTTTTGGAACTTGTCATAGTCCTCCAGGGTAGCAAAGAGGGGTTCCATACGTTCCACTTCAAATTCGATATGAATATCAGAGGAGAGCTTCTTTAAAATGTCCGAAAGCTCCATGGATACTTCGGGCTTACAGTTCAAGGCAGAACCCATAGCCGCAAACAAATGGGAATGTTCTGGGGCTATGATATGGTTTTCGTCCAATTTTAGGGTGCGGATAAAAGCCTCTTTTAGTTCTGGCAGGAAATGGAGAGGCCCACCTAAAAATGCCACATGTCCCCGAATGGGTTTTCCGCATGCCAGTCCGGAAATTGTCTGGTTTACCACTGCCTGAAAAATAGAAGCGGACAAATCTTCTTTGGAAGCTCCTTCATTAATCAGAGGCTGAATATCTGATTTTGCAAAAACGCCGCAACGAGCGGCAATGGGATAAAGCGCCTTATAATTTTTGGCATAGGTATCTAGACCAGTGGCATCTGTCTGAAGCAAGGAGGCCATCTGGTCAATGAAAGATCCTGTTCCACCAGCACAGATTCCATTCATACGCTGTTCCACATTTCCGCCTTCAAAATAGATGATTTTGGCATCCTCTCCGCCAAGCTCAATGGCCACATCGGTCTGAGGGGCATAATCCTGTAATGCGCAGGCAACGGCAATTACCTCCTGCACAAATGGAATCTCCAGATGCTTTGCAAGGGCCAATCCGCCGGAGCCAGTGATAACGGGAGATAAGAAAACATTGCCAAGCTCATCCTGTGCTCGTGCCAAAAGATCAGAAAGGGTTTCACGGATATTTGCGAAATGCCTTTGATAATCGGCGAATAGAATTTGGTTATCAGAGTTTAATATTGTAATTTTTACGGTAGTTGAACCAATGTCAATGCCCAACTTATGTAAAGTAGGTTGTGTCATATCATTTCCTCCAGGTTTTCTGTAAATTTCTGCTGATGCAAAAACGGATACATCAGGAACCCAAATTAAAATGGTAAATTTTTCTGTTTCTTCTTATTTATAATGTAAACGTCCTGAATTCGAACACCGCTTATTATACGACAGGAATTTGCAAAAAACAATTACTTTTTTGATTTTTATAGAATGTTTAGATTTAAACACAAATTTGTAGAAACGTAACTTCTTTCTTCAAAATATATGTCTAAAATGCCAATACAGAACAAAGGAAACGAAAAATTCCAATGGAATCAAAAGGGAAAAGAACCGTTTTTTTCTTTTAGAATATAATAAATGGAGAGGATGAAACCAAAATGGAGGAAAGTTTATGGCAAAGATTATTCCAATCCCAATCGGGCCTATTTATAACGAAGGGCCTTGCCGTGGAATGGTACATGTAATCGAAAAAGGCGATACGTTGTATCGTTTGGGCAAACAATACCATGTAAGCGTAGGACAATTGATGTTTGCAAATCCTTTTGTAAATGTATACAATTTGCAGATTGGGGATGAACTGTGTATTCCGATTAGTATCCAGCCCAGAACTCCAGAAAATAGAATGCAAGGGGAATTGATGCAGGATACTACAATGCCGGAGGAAATATAAACTTTTTATGAAACTATGCCGCTTTCGTTGACAAACTTGTCAGGAAAATCTATAATAAATACTTGAAGTCAGCATGTCTGTGGAGGAGGATATTATGGGTTTTCTAAATAAAATGGAACGTAAATTTGGAAAGTACGCCATTCAAAATTTGACTTTCTGGTTAATTGGAACCTGGATCTTAGGGTTTATTATCCAATATACCATGCCAGAAGTCCAGATATTGCTATTACTAGAGCCTGCATTGATTTTGCAGGGACAGGTGTGGAGAATTGTTTCTTGGTTATTGGTTCCACCGTCAGTAAACATCCTGTTTTTAATCTTTTTTTTATCCTGTTACTATTTTATTGGGAATTCTATTGAACAGGCAATTGGAACCTTCCGCTACAATGTATATCTCATTGGAGGTATGTTATGCTCCATTTTTGGAGCATTCATCTTATACGGATTTTATTATTTGGTAAAGAGAATGGCTGTTTCTGGCATTGGATACTATTTTAGTACCGAGTATATTACAATGTCCTTGTTTATGGCATTTGCAGTGATCTATCCGAATGTAGAGTTTCGTCTGTATTTTATTATTCCCATCAAAGCAAAATGGATGGGGATTGTAGATGCCATTTGGATGATTTTTATGTTTGCAGCAAGCAATGCAGCAGGTCGGACGGCTATTTTTGCTTCCCTGATGAATTTTCTGATTTTCTTTTTCAGCACAAGGAATTATAAGCGGATGGCGCCCAAGGAAATTCATCGAAGACAGGTTTATCAACAACAGATGCGTCAGGCGCAAAACATTACCAGGCATAAGTGTGCGATTTGCGGCAGAACAGAACGGGATGGAGCTGAGCTGGAATTCAGGTTCTGTTCCAAATGTGACGGCAATTATGAATATTGTCAAGACCATTTGTTTACCCATCAGCATATCAAACATAGTTGACGTATTTTGAGTTTCCCCATTTCTTAATAATATCTGATATGATAGAACCAAAAGGTCTTGCTGCCTTTGGCAGCATAGACATCTTGCACAAAAAGCGTCTGAAAAGCTAGCTTTCCAGAGCACTTTTATGTGCAAAGTGTTTCCATCACAAAGTGATGGAAACACTTTGGTACTATGAATTGTAAAATGAGGAAACTCAAATTGACGTATTCATTGACAAATAATGGATAAGAATTTATAATACTTGTAATGTAGCATATCTGAAGTTGCGCTGCAGCTTCTGGTATGCTTTGTTACTGTAAAAATATCTAAAATTTGCAGTCAGGGCTGCACAGAGTTTGCCCAACAAAAGGAGGAACATAGATGGAAAATGAAGTGATTTCCAGAAATTTTATTGAACAGGAGATTGAACAAGATTTAAAGGAAGGACATTATAAAACGATAAGGACGCGTTTTCCACCAGAACCGAATGGTTATCTTCATATCGGACATGCAAAATCAATTTTGCTCAACTATGGTTTGGCCAAGAAGTATCATGGGAAATTCCATATGCGATTTGATGATACCAACCCCACAAAAGAAAAAACAGAGTTTGTAGAATCCATCAAAGAAGATATCAAGTGGCTGGGTGCAGACTGGGAGGACCGTCTCTTTTTTGCTTCGGATTATTTTGAACAAATGTATGAAGCAGCAGTGAAGCTGATTCAAAAAGGGAAAGCCTATGTGTCCGATTTGAATCCAGAGCAAATCAGAGAATACCGGGGAACATTGACAGAGCCAGGGAAAGAGGACCCCAATGCCACAAGAAGCATAGAAGAGAATCTTCAATTGTTTGAGGATATGAAAAACGGCAAATATCAGGACGGAGAGCTGGTGCTTCGGGCGAGGATTGATATGGCGTCACCTAATATCAATATGAGAGATCCCATTCTTTACCGGGTAGCTCATATGAATCACCATAACACCGGAGACAAATGGTGTATTTATCCAATGTATGATTTTGCACATCCCATTGAGGATGCCATAGAAGGCATCAGCCATTCCATTTGTACCTTGGAATTTGAAGATCATAGACCTTTGTATGACTGGGTTGTGAGTGAATTAGAATATGAGAATCCCCCAAGACAGATAGAATTTGCAAAATTATATTTAACCAATGTGGTAACAGGCAAGCGTTATATTAAGAAATTAGTAGAAGACAAGATTGTGGATGGATGGGATGATCCAAGGCTGGTATCCATTGCAGCGTTGCGAAGAAGAGGATTTACCCCGGAATCCATTCAAAAGTTTGTGGAATTGTGTGGAGTATCCAAGGCAAACAGCTCTGTGGATTATGCTATGCTGGAATATTGTATCCGGGAAGATTTGAAATTGAAACGTTCCAGAATGATGGCCGTTTTAAATCCAATTAAACTGGTGATAGACAATTATCCAGAAGGACAGGTAGAGTATTTGGATGCTGCCAATAATTTGGAAAATGAAGCGTTGGGCACACGTCAGATACCATTTTGCCGGGAGCTTTATATCGAACGGGAAGATTTTATGGAAGAGCCTCCCAAAAAATATTTCCGGCTGTTTCCTGGAAATGAAGTGCGTCTGATGCATGCATATTTTGTAAAATGTGAAAGCTTTGTAAAAGATGAAAATGGAAATGTCATAGAGGTACATTGTACTTACGACCCGCAGACAAAAGCAGGAAGCGGATTTACGGGACGGAAAGTAAAAGGAACCATCCATTGGGTACCAGTACCTTTTGCAAAAGAATGTGAAATACGGTTATATGAGAATTTGGTGGATGAAGAAAAAGGAGTGTACAACAAGGAGGATGGCAGTCTCAATCTGAATCCAGAGTCACTCATCGTTTTAAAGAAATGTTATGTAGAGCCTGCTCTGGCAGAAACAAAACCATATGATAGTTATCAGTTTGTACGCCAAGGATTTTTCTGTACAGACGCGAAAGATTCCAAGCCTGATGCACTGGTATTCAACCGGATTGTATCATTAAAGAGTTCCTATAAACTGCCAACAGGGAAGTAAGCAGTATATCAGAGGAGTAGATCAATATGAATTTGTTTTCAGGGTTAGAAAAATTCGGGTTGGAGGCCCAGGAATCTATGCAATTATACGAAGAAGGAAAGAGGGAGAATATAAAGAAGGAGGAAGAAAAGGAAGAAAAAGCAAAAGAAAGGCTCCTTCCGAAAGAAACAGACTTTCTTTTGCTAAAAACCATCCGGTGTAAGGTATGCGAACATGTGTTTAAGGCAAAACTGGTAAAAAGTGGCAAAGCCAGGAGATTGCAGCCAGACCGGGATCTTCGTCCAAGGTTTCAATATATTGATACATTGAAATATGATATTATTTCCTGTCCGGCGTGCGGCTACACCGCAATGTCCAGAGATTTCGACAGGATTACCCCAACCCAGGCCAAAATGATTCGAGAACAAATTTCTTCCAGGTTCCGTAAAGTTTACGAGCCGGATACAGGGGTTTATTCCTATGACGCAGCCATTCAGCGTTATAAATTATCTTTGCTGAATGCAGCAGTAAAACGGGGGAAAGAGAGTGAGAAAGCTTATACCTGCTTAAAAATTGCATGGTTATACCGAGGAAAAGGAGAAACCATGAGTCAATCTACCCCTCAGGAAAAGGAAAAAATAGCTGCATGCCTGAAAGAAGGGGAGGAATTTTATTTACAGGCATACGAAGGATTTATCAAAGCAATTTCTCAGGAAATGTTTCCCATTTATGGAATGGATGAAGGTACTTTAGATTATCTCTTAGCCTATATGTCATTCCACTTTAAAAAGTATGATATGGCTTCCAAGTGCTTGGGAAGCGTACTTACTTCGTCGTCTGCAAGCCGACGCTTGAAAGATATGGCCCTGGATTTAAAAGAGGAGATTGTTTCCCAGTTAAAGAGGTAAGAGAAAGTCTCTTGGGAATCAATGATGCAGCGTGAAAATGATTGGAGGAAAAACATGACAAGACACACGAAATTGATGGCAGCATGGATGACAACCGCATTCTTTGCAATGTGTCTGATCGGCTGCGGTGGTCCTACAAAAGAGCAGAAACAAGCTGCAGAAGCATACCAAAAAGAGGCAGATGCCTACATGGAGAATGAGGATTATATCAAAGCGCAGGAAGCCATGAAAAAAGCTCTAGAGCAATTACCAGAAGATGAGGAATTACAGAAAGCGGCAGAAGAATTAGACAAAAAAGCAGAAGAAATCAAACAATACCATGCCATTATGGAAGCAGCCATGACAGCCATTGAAACAGATGATGCGGCTGCATTGGATGCTCTTCAAGAAGGGGAAGAAAGGCAGCTTTTGCTGGAAAAGGCAAAGGATACCGGAAGCTATATTTATTTTCCAGAAGGTGGTGCCAGTGGAATTGGAGTTGGATTTTATACCTTTGACGACTGCGAATGTGATCAATGGTATTATGGAGATTATGTGGAAGGAAAACGGGAAGGAAAGGGAATCTGGTATTATGTCAGCAGTCATACTGAAGACGGAAACCTTTACAAGGAAGTGTATGATGGAGACTGGAGTGAAGATGCGCCCAATGGAAAGGGTCATCAGGTCATTGCCTTAGGCGATACCATAGATACCGATCAGGAGTTTAAGGTGAAAAACGGCTTATTTCATGGTACCTATGAGATGAAAGATACACTGGAAGACGGGACTGAGGTAAAGGGAACCTATCAGTTAAAAAAAGGGAAATATGTAACCATTTCTGATGAAGAGCTGGAAGCGAATAATTTTGTAGTACCAGAAGAGCCACATCTTGCCATTGCTTTTTTGTATAACGAGGCAGGAGAAGTAAAAAGCTGTACCATGGTTTATGCAGAGGATGCGACAAAAGGTGTGAAACATTTTTATTCAGGACAATAGAAAGGTCATAAAGCAGGACAGGGGCTATCTTTTTCGATCAGATAGCCCCTGCTTCTATTGTGATATCTTTTTATTTTTCCAACTCAGCCATTTTCATTGCACGTACTTTCAATGGCAGACCAAACAATGTGATAAATCCTTCTGCATCATGGTGATCATACAAATCACCAGTGGTAAAGCTAGCCAGAGATTCACTATAGAGAGAGTAGGGAGAGGTGGTTCCAGCTTTGATAATATTTCCTTTATAAAGCTTGAATTTTACTTCTCCAGTTACATATTTCTGCGTAGAAGTGATGAAAGCCTGTACTGCTTCCCGCAATGGGGTAAACCATTTTCCTTCATATACAATCTGCGCCATACGATTTCCCATGTCCTTTTTTACTTCCATTGTAGCACGGTCTAAAACCAGTTCTTCTAACTGCTGTTGTGCTTCCATTAAGATGGTTCCGCCAGGAGTTTCATAAACACCACGGGATTTCATGCCTACCACACGATTTTCTACAATATCGATAATACCAATGCCATGTTTTCCGCCCAAACGGTTCAATTCCCGAATAATATCAGCAACTTTCATTTCTTTTCCATTGATGGTTTTTGGGACTCCTGCTTCAAAAGTCATACGAACATATTCACCCTCATCTGGAGCCTTTTCTGGTGATACGCCAAGGACCAGAAGATGGTCATAGTTGGGTTCACAGGAAGGATCTTCCAATTCAAGTCCTTCATGACTAATATGCCACAGGTTCCGGTCCCGACTGTAACTGCTATCTGCAGAAAATGGAAGGTCAATCCCATGTTCCTTGCAGTATGCAATTTCCTCTTCCCGGGACTGCATGTTCCATTTATCACTTCTCCATGCAGCAATAATCTTTAAATCAGGAGCCAGCGCCTTAATTCCAAGCTCGAAACGGATCTGATCGTTTCCCTTTCCAGTAGCGCCATGACAAATGGCAGTAGCGCCTTCTTTCCGGGCAATTTCTACCAGGCGTTTTGCAATACCAGGACGTGCCATTGAGGTTCCCAGCAAATATTTGTTCTCATACACTGCACCAGCCTGAACACAGGGAATAATATATTCCTCTGCAAATTCGTCGGTGATATCTTCAATATATAATTTGGAAGCACCGGACAATTTGGCACGTTCCTCCAGACCGTCTAATTCCTCTTCCTGTCCGCAGTCGATACAGCAGCAGACTACTTCATAATCATAATTTTCCTTTAGCCATGGGATAATAGCAGTGGTATCCAGACCGCCAGAATACGCTAAAATTACTTTTTCTTTCATTACGTTTCCTCCATTTGTTTATTCGTTTATGATGGTAGTTATAGCTTCGTATTATTATATAATAATGTTTCTGAAAAGACAAGTGAAAAAATATACATAATAAAGTAATAAAAATGCATATATGCATACAAAACGCCAAAGAAATACCAGAAAACCTTTTATATATGATTCTATACTTGCATAAAAATAATAAGTAATGTATAATTATTCAATCAAAAAAGACTTTACGAAACAGGTAAGATATATTACTATAGGTAGAGGATTGTCCTGGTTTCTGGGGGCAGGAGAAAGTGAGGAAAATTATGATTAAAGCAGGAATTATTGGAGCGACAGGATATGCAGGAGCGGAGCTGGTGCGAATTCTCCTTGGACATAAAGAAGTGGAAATCAAATGGTATGGCTCCAAAAGCTATATAGATGAGAAATATGCAAAGGTATATGGAAATATGTTTCAGCTTGTGGAAGATACCTGTCTGGATGATAACATAGAAGAATTGGCAAAACAGGTAGACGTGATTTTTACTGCAACGCCACAGGGATTTTTGGCAGGTGTATTGACGGAGGAAATTTTAGAACATACAAAGGTAGTGGACTTAAGTGCAGACTACCGTTTGAAGGATGTGGCAGTTTACGAAAAATGGTACAAAATAGAACATAAAAGTCCTCAATTTATCCAGGAAGCTGTATATGGCCTGTGTGAGATAAATCGGGAAAAAGTAAAGAAGGCCAGACTGGTGGCAAATCCAGGTTGCTATACCACCTGTTCTATTCTAACCGCATATCCACTGATCAAAGAAGGATTGATTGAGCCAGGCACACTGATTGTGGACGCAAAGTCTGGAACCTCCGGTGCAGGCCGGGGGGCAAAGCTGCCGAATTTGTTTTGTGAAGTCAATGAAAATATCAAAGCATATGGCGTATCCACTCATCGCCACACGCCAGAAATCGAAGAACAGCTTAGCTATGCAGCAGAGGAACCTGTGACCATCAATTTCACGCCTCATTTGGTTCCTATGAACCGGGGGATTCTGGCAACAGAATATGCTGCCTTAAAAAAAATCAAACAAGCGGACGGAAGCTTTTTACTGCCAACGTATGAGCAGATAAAAGGGGCTTATGATAAATATTACAAAGAGGAATATTTTATACGGGTTTTGGAGCAAGGCGTATGCCCAGAGACCAAATGGGTGGAAGGAAGTAATTTTGTGGACATTGGTTTTCAAATCGATGCGCGCACTGGCAGAATTATTTTAATGGGAGCCATTGATAATCTGGTAAAGGGTGCAGCAGGACAGGCCGTTCAGAATATGAATCTGCTCTTTGGTTTTTCAGAGCAGGAAGGGCTTACACTTGTTCCTATGTTTCCATAAATATGACACAACAGAATGAACACATAGGAAGAGCAGGAATAAAAATGGAAAAAAAAGAGGAAATTATCATCCGTCCAATGGTGGAAGAAGATTATCCAAAGGTATATGGACTTTGGAAGACCATCAAAGGATTTGGCATCCGAAGTGTGGATGATTCCAAAGAGGGGGTAGTCCGGTTCATCCGCCGGAATCCCTCAACTAGTATGGTAGCAGAGGCAGACGGACAAATGGTAGGGGCAATACTCTGCGGTCATGATGGCAGGCGTGGCTGCTTTTACCATGTTTGTGTACGAGAGGGGTATCGCAAACAGGGAATTGGAAAAAATATGGCGGTTCAGGCTATGAAAGCATTACAGGAAGAACAGATTAACAAGGTATGCCTGATTGCATTTAAGAAAAATGAAGTTGGGAATTCTTTTTGGAAAAGTGTGGGATGGACCTTCCGGGAGGATTTGAATTATTATGATTTTGTATTGAATGATGAAAATATTACAACATTCCAATAATATGCGATGGTAAGTCAGGGAGGATGAAAGGTATGGAAATAATCACAGGCGGTGTTACCGCTGCAAAAGGATTTTTGGCAGCAGCCACAGCAGCAGGCATAAAATACAAGGATAGAATGGATATGGCCATGATTGTCAGTGAAGTTCCAGCAGTAACAGCAGGAACATTTACCACGAATGTGGTGCAGGCAGCCCCAGTAAAATGGGACAAAAAAATCGTTGCAGAAGAAGATTGTGCCAGGGCAGTGGTCATTAATGCAGGAATTGCCAATGCATGTACTGGAGCAGAAGGCATGGAATATTGTCAAAAGACAGCAGAAGCCGTAGAAAAGCATTTACAGATTCCTGTAAAACAAGTATTGACAGCATCTACTGGCGTCATTGGCATGCAGCTTCCCATGGAAAAGCTCACATGGGGAGTGGAAACCATGGCAAAGGAGCTAGCGCATTCCAAAGAAAGCGGTCACCAGGCAGCATGTGCCATTCTGACTACCGATACCAAATCAAAAGAAGCAGCGGTTACGTTTGAAGTGGATGGCAAAACCGTGACAATTGGCGGTATGTGCAAAGGCTCTGGGATGATTCATCCAAATATGTGTACAATGTTAAGCTTTGTAACCACTGATTTGGCTATTTCCAAAGAGCTTTTACAGGAAGCATTGAAATCTGACATACCGGATACTTACAATATGATTTCCGTAGATGGAGATACCTCTACCAATGACACTGTGCTGCTCTTAGCAAACGGTATGGCTGGGAATCAAAAGATTACAAAGAAGGATGAAAATTATCAGAAATTTGTCAAAGCTTTGAATTATGTCAACACTACCCTTTCAAAAAAAATGGCTGGGGATGGAGAAGGAGCTACCGCACTTTTTGAGACAAAGGTGATCCATGCAGATACCAAAGAACATGCGAAAATTTTAGCAAAATCTGTCATTTGCTCTTCATTAACCAAAGCAGCCATTTACGGTCATGACGCCAACTGGGGAAGAATCTTATGTGCATTGGGATATGCAGGCGTAAATTTTGACCCGGAGGCCATTGAGTTATTTTTCCAGAGTAAATCCGGGCAGATTCAGATTTATAAAAATGGTGTGGCAACGGACTACAACGAAGCGGAAGCCACCAAAATTCTATCTGATGAGGAAGTGACGGTTCTGGTCGATATGAAAATGGGTGAGAAAGAAGCAACAGCCTGGGGCTGCGATTTGACCTATGATTATGTGAAAATCAATGCGGACTACCGTTCCTGACAGGAGGAAAATCCAATGAGAATATTCCGAAAAGTAATCCGCATACTGGCAGCGGTATTCTGGATTTTTCTTATCTTTTTCGGGGTTCTGCCCCTGGTAGAAGAGGGGTATCAATGGTATTATGGATTAGACAGCATTTATCTGATTACAGGGACAGGAATTCCCATTTTGCTGTCCCTGATTCTCTTTGCCATAGTTCTCTGGCTCTTTAGCCGAGATGGATTAAAAGGTTATTTAGAGGAAGAAAACGGCGAGGGAATCAAAGCTCATTTTTCCAAAAAGAAAAAAATTATAGCCGGATTCCTTTCCTTCCTTCTCACCATAGCGTGTATCCTTGGAAGCATGTGCTGGTTCCAGCGGTTTACACTGGAAGGGGTGGAATACCACTGCTTTTTTTACCAAAAGGAATACCAGTGGCAGGATGTGGACTGCCTTCTTCTGAAAGCAGATTCCCATGGAAGCCTTGCCTTTGAATTTCAGATGAAGGATAGAACAAAGCGCTCCTTCAACGGAGGATTCCTATGGTGCATAGAATATTTCAGCGATAAATTTGAACGCCAATTCCCAGAGGACGTGTATGACTACGCAAGATGGCTGGGCAAAAAAATGGACAGGCAAAACATACCCCTAAAAGCCAAAGGCGGCTGGGACAGCCTGATGGAAAAATTAGAATACGATTCCTGGAAAACACTGGCAGAAGATATCCGCCAATGTCACGAAGATGCTGCAATGAACAATCCATAGTTCAATACACAGGAGGATTAAATATGGAAGAGAAAAATATGCAGGAAATCTTGCAAAAAGCAGAAGTGCTCATTGAAGCGCTGCCTTATATCCAGCGGTTTAACCGCAAAATTATTGTGGTAAAATACGGCGGCAGCGCCATGGTGGACGAAGAATTGAAAAGAAGTGTGATACAAGATGTAACACTGTTGAAACTGGTAGGCTTTAAACCTATCATTGTCCATGGCGGCGGCAAGGAAATCAGTAAATGGGTAGAAAAATCTGGAATGGAACCAGAGTTTGTAAACGGCCTTCGCAAAACCGACGCAGCCACCATGGAAATTGCTGAAATGGTATTAAATAAGGTGAACAAATCTCTGGTGCAGATGGTACAGGAGCTGGGTGTCAATGCCATAGGAATTAGCGGAAAGGACGGAAGCCTTTTAAAAGTAGATAAAAAATATTCCAACGGCCAGGATATTGGTTTTGTAGGTGACGTCAAGGAAGTAAATCCAAAGATTTTATTTGACTTGTTGGAGAAGGATTTTCTGCCTATTGTGTGTCCCATTGGCTTAGGAGATGAATTTGATACCTACAATATCAATGCAGATGATGCGGCTTGTGCCATTGCAAGGGCTGTGAATGCGGAAAAACTGGCATTTCTTACAGACATCGAAGGGGTATACAAAGATCCGAAGGATAAAGCTACATTGATTTCAGAGCTGTCTGTTTCAGAGGCACAGGAGCTGATAGGTGATGGAAATATCGGTGGAGGAATGCTTCCCAAGCTAAATAATTGTATTGACGCCATTGAAAATGGTGTGTCAAGGGTGCATATTTTGGATGGCCGGATTCCCCATTGCCTGCTGTTAGAGATCTTTACCAATCGTGGAATTGGAACTGCTATTTTAGGTGATGGCGAAGAGCGTTATTATTTTCATGGGGAATAAATAAAACCACCCTATAAAATAAGTAAGTGAGGAGCAAGATATGGAAACAAATACATGGATGGAACAAGCGGAACAGACTATTTTACATACCTACAATCGTTATCCGATTGTACTGGATCATGGGGAAGGTGTTTACCTCTATGATACCGAAGGAAAAAAATATTTGGATTTTGCAGCGGGAATTGCAGTACAGGCATTGGGCTACGGAAATAAAGAATATAAGGATGCCTTAAAAATGCAAGTGGATAAATTGCTGCATACATCCAATCTATACTACAATCAGCCTACCATAGAAGCAGCTAAGAAGCTTTGTGAGGTTTCCGGCTTGGAGCGGGTATTTTTTACCAACAGTGGAACAGAGGCCATAGAAGGAGCCATCAAAGCGGCTAAGAAATATGCATATGAAAAGGATGGGAAAACGGATCATGAAATCATTGCCATGAATCATTCTTTTCACGGAAGAAGCCTTGGCGCATTATCTGTGACGGGAAATGCCCATTACAGAGAAGCCTTTGAGCCGTTGCCTGGAATTGTGAAATTTGCAGAATATAACGATCTGGACAGTGTAAAAAATCTGGTCAATGAGAAAACTTGTGCAGTTATCATGGAAACAGTACAGGGAGAAGGCGGTATCTATCCCGCCACCAAAGAATTTTTAACTGGGGTAAAAGAGCTTTGTCAAGAGCATGATATACTTTTGATATTAGATGAAATTCAATGCGGCATGGGCAGGTGCGGCCACATGTTTGCATGGCAGGGATATGGAGTAAAACCAGATATCATGGCATGTGCAAAGGCATTGGGATGTGGCGTTCCTGTAGGAGCTTTTTTGATGACGAAGCAGGTGGCAGAATCCTCACTAAAGCCTGGAGACCATGGGACCACTTATGGAGGGAATCCTTTGGTGGGCGCAGCAGTGAGCAAGGTACTGGACATTTTGAAAGAACAAAAGATTACAGATCATGTACAGGAGATTTCCGGCTATTTGGAGGAACAGTTAGAACAATTAAAGGAAGAGATACCAGCCATTGCCAAAAGACGTGGACTTGGATTGATGCAGGGATTGGAACTAAATTCTGACGTATCGGCAGGAGAAATCAGTAAAAAATCTTTGGAGCAGGGGCTGATATTAATTACAGCAGGAAATAATGTTCTTCGGTTTGTTCCTCCTTTAATCATTGAAAAAGAACATGTAGATGAGATGATAGAAATTTTGAAAAAAATTTTTCATCAGTATTAGTCAAATATCCCCGCGAGCGGGGCTACTTGGCTCATTGCTGGCGGGAATAAAGTTCCTTTCCTGACATAAATATCAAAAATAGGTGAATTTTCCCAAAAAAAACAGAAAAGTAGTGACAGAAAAAAAAAGATTTTGTATAATAAAATGTATGGTTGAAATTTAAAGAGTGGAGGAGACAGGAAAAATAATAACTGGAAAAGGAGGAGAATCATGGGAAAACAATTAGTGTGGCAGGATCGCTTTAATATAGGTGTAGATGTAATTGACAAAGAGCATCGCAAGCTTTTCAGTATTTTAAATAGATTGCTTACCAATAAGCAGCAGGATGAAAGAAGCAAATGGATTTACCAGGAGGGCGTGAAATATTTCAAAGAACATGCCATGAAGCATTTTGCTGAAGAAGAAGTTTATATGGCCTCTATTAGTTATGCAGGCTTTGAAACACACAGACGTGTACATGATAATTTTCGAAAAAAAACCCTTCCAGCTCTTGAGAAAGAATTAAACCAGGCAGACTATTCGGAAGAAGCAGTCAATCATTTCCTAGGAGTTTGTGCAGGATGGTTGATTGGCCATACCCTTACTGAAGATCGGGCTATTACAGGAAGAGGGATCAGTCGGTGGGGGAAGCTTATGCCTGAAGAAGAACAATCAGCCATGAAAGAGACCATACTTTATCTTCTGGATGATATGTTCGAGCTGAAAGCACGAGTGATCAGTGAATGCTACGGCGGAGAGAAGTTTGGAAAAGGAATTTATTATCGTTTGGTTTATGGTGGAAAAGACGATAAAAAGTGGGAAATTATTCTGATTTTTGAAGAGAAATTATTACTCAATACCATTGGGAGCATGATAGACAACCAATCAGAAGAAATAAGCGTTATGGTGATGAATGCTTCCCGTTATACAGCAAGACAGTTTCTGGAGCGTATTCGGGAACAGTTTGTGAATTTGGATGAATATGAGGTGAAGGAGGAGAACCTGTTAAGCTATGAGCAGTTCCAGAAAAAATTCGAAGGAAATCATCCACAATATAGCTTACTGTTTGACACAGGAGCAGGATATTTTGCTTTTTGCGCCATTGCGCCACATTTGCTTTCCAATGAAGATGGAACTTCCATCAAGGCAGAGAACGCAATGACAGAGGTTAAGAATTATCTAAAGAGGAACCAGGCAAGCAAAAATCAGGGACAGAAGCAAAAAATCCTCTTAGTAGATGATTCAGAGCTTATGCGGCATGCGATGAAAGAGCTGTTGCAGAAGGATTACGAGATTTCAATGGCAGATTCTGGTTTATCAGCGATTCGGAGTATTACATTAGATCGTCCAGATTTGATACTTTTGGATTATGAAATGCCTGTTTGTGACGGACGACAGGTACTTGGCATGATCCGTTCAGAAAAGGAATTTGAAAATATTCCAGTTATTTTCTTGACCAGCAGAATGGATAAAGAAAGTGTCCAGAAGGTAATCTCATTAAAGCCATCTGGATATCTTCTGAAAACCATGGCTCCCGATAAGATAAAAAAGGAAGTAGATGATTATTTTAGGAAGAAAAATCGCTCATAAAATAATCATTCTGTCCGGTTTGATGATGTGATTGCGCCCAAGTGCGCAGCGGTTTCCATACATAGATTGTTTACATGATAATGGAAGACAATCTATGGTATAAAAATTCCAATTATGGTATATCCTACATAGAAACAAAGCAGTCAGGAGGAAGGACCATGATTGGAATTTTTATTGCCCTGATATCAGGTGCATTGATGAGTGTTCAAGGAGTGTTTAATACAGAGGTAACAAAAGGAACCAGCATGTGGGTCAGTAATAGCTGGGTACAATTTTCTGCATTGGTGATTTGTCTGGTTGGCTGGTTTTTCACAGATCGGACAAGTTTTACAGGGATTTTACAGATACAGCCAAAATATATGCTGTTAGGGGGAGTGATCGGTGCGTTTATCACTTATACGGTAATCAAAAGTATGGATGCTTTAGGACCGGCCCAAGCAGTCATGTTAATTGTTGTTTCTCAATTGATTATAGCATATGTGATTGAACTGTTTGGATTGTTCGGTGTGGATAAACAACCCTTTATGTGGCGCAGAGTGATTGGAATGGCCATTTGTATTGGTGGGATTATCCTGTTTAAGTGGGAATCCTGACAAGTATATGAAAACTTTTTCAATATTTTTGAAATACTCTTGTAATAATTCACAAAGTTCGTTACAATAGAAAAGATTCGTGAATAAGATTTTCCATTCTTACATCATTATCCTTTTGGGATGTAAAAATTTGAACGAAACGTAAGAATTTGTATCTGGTGCAGAGAATGGAGAAAAGTATGAAAAAGAAAATCATCTATATTATGATGCTGCTGATGTTTGCTGTAATCGGGGGATGTCAGACCAACAAAGAACAAACGATTCTTTTGGAAGAAACCAGTAATGAGATTCCTGGAAGGGAGTCAGAAATTGGAGAACCAGAAGAACATTCCACAGTAGAAAATGTGATTTATGTACAGGTAAGCGGTGCAGTGAAGAATCCTGGTGTCTATGAATTGAAGGAAGGCAGCCGCATGTTTCAGGCAGTGGAGCTTGCAGGAGGATTAATTGAGCTTGCAGATGCAAAGCTCCTGAATCAGGCAGAAATTTTAAGGGATGGGCAAATGGTCTATGTACCAAGCATTGGAGAGCAGGAATCGCAGGCAGCAGAATACCAACAGAAGGATGGCAGAATTGATTTGAATACTGCCACGGAGAAAGAACTGATGACACTGCCGGGAATTGGCGCAGCCAGGGCAAAGAGTATTCTTGAATGGCGGGAGAAGAACGGCGGCTTTCAACAGATAGAGGATTTAAAAAAGATAGAAGGAATCAAAGACGGTGTATTTTCAAAAATTAAGGACAGCGTTCGAGTAGGTTGAGGTGTAAATTATGGCGAAGAAAGTTCTTGTAGTGGATGATGAAAAGTTAATTGTAAAGGGAATCCGTTTCAGTTTAGAGCAGGATGACATGGAGGTAGACTGCGCGTATGACGGAGAAGAGGCGTTGAAGCTTGCAACGGAGAATACCTATGACATGATACTGTTGGATATTATGCTTCCCAAAATGAATGGTTTTGAGGTGTGCCAGCACATCCGGGAATTTTCTTCCGTACCCATTGTTATGCTAACTGCCAAGGGGGATGATATGGATAAGATTCTGGGCCTGGAATATGGAGCGGATGATTACATAACAAAACCCTTTAATATTTTGGAGGTCAAGGCAAGGCTCAAAGCGATTATGCGAAGAACCTCTCCTGCCCGAGTGAAAAAAGAAGATTCCAAAATGGTGGAGCATGGCGATTTAAGACTGGATGCAGAGAGCCGCCGTTTGTTTATCCTTGGAAAAGAAATTAATGTTACTGCCAGAGAATTTGATTTGCTGGCGCTTTTAGTGTTGAATCCCAATAAAGTGTACAGCCGGGAAAAATTGTTAAACCTGGTGTGGGGAAATGATTATCCTGGAGATGTACGTACGGTTGATGTGCACGTGCGCCGTCTTCGGGAAAAAATAGAGAGTAATCCCAGTGATCCCAAGTATGTGCATACAAAGTGGGGCGTAGGATATTATTATCAGGGATAGGCAAAGAAGAGCATGATGAAGAAATTGAAATTTTTACACAGCCTGAAATTCCGGCTGTTTCTATTGATGGCATTGATAGGGATTCTTCCCAATGTAGCTTTGCGGGCAGGGGTACTTGCCAGTTATGAAAACCGAGCCGTGTCCAACCGGAGTATTGATGTATTGGGCCAAGCAAAAATATTAAGTAATCAGGTGGTTACATACGACTATATTAAGGACACTTCTTTGGAAATGATCAATGCCCAGTTAGATATGTTGTCCAATATTTACGATGGAAGGATACTTATTATCAATGGCAATTTTCAAATTGTAAAGGACACATATGGGCTGGATACCGGTAAAACAATCATTTCAGAAGAAGTGGTAAAAAGCTTCCAGGGGGAAGAAATTACAAAATATGATTCCAGGAACCGGTATATTGAGTTGGCAATCCCTTTAAAGAAGGCAGACTCAGAGACAAGTCAGGGAGTTATGTTAGTCAGTGTATCCACAGACAGTATCATGCTGAATTTTGAATATCTTAAGGACAATGCTTTAATTATTGAATTGGCAAATTTAGTCATAATTCTTGGGGTTGCGCTGTTTTGGTCCAATCGACTGGTACGTCCTCTTGGAAAATTAGCAAAATATTTGGAAAAGGTACAGACAGAGGATGAAGAAAATCTGATGATTTCTGATTATGCGGAAACGGAGGCTATCTCTACTGCCTTTAACGAAATGCGAGGCAGAATGCGTGTCATTGACGATTCCAGACAGGAATTCGTATCTAACGTATCCCATGAATTGAAAACACCCCTTACTTCTATGAAGGTACTTGCAGATTCGCTGTTAAGCCAGGGAGATGCGCCTGTGGAGTTATATCGGGAATTTATGGGAGATATTGCAGAGGAAATCGAGAGGGAAAATAAAATTATTAACGATTTGCTTTCCCTGGTAAAAATGGATAAAGCAGCAGGAAGCCTAAATGTCTCTGTGGTGAATATCAATGAACTTTTAGAAATGCTTATGAAACGTTTGCGCCCAATTGCCGAGAAAAAAAATATCGAATTGGTACTGGAAAGCTTTCGTCCAGTAAGTGCAGAGGTGGATGAGGTAAAGCTATCCCTTGCTCTTAACAATCTGGTGGAAAACGCCATTAAGTATAACAAACCAGAGGGGTGGGTTCACGTTTCCCTGAATGCAGATCACAAATATTTTTTTGTGCGGGTGGAGGATTCTGGCATTGGAATACCAGAGGAATCACTGGAACATATTTATGAACGATTTTATCGGGCAGACAAATCCCATTCCAGGGAAATTGGCGGAACAGGTCTTGGTTTGGCCATTACAAGAAACGCCATTTTGATGCATCGGGGCGCCATCAAAGCCCACAGCAAAGAGGGGGAGGGAACCACTTTTACGGTTCGTATTCCCTTGATGTATATTGTGTAGGAGGATGGAATGAGAAGAGAGAAACGAAGTCTGTATCTGTTGATTCTGCTTCTTTTCATTGCAGGGCTTGCAGGCTGTGAAAGAGGGCGGAAGGATTCAGCGGAATATAAAATTTTTTATGTAAATAAAGAAAATACAAAGACAGTTGCAATCGGATATGAACCAGAGACAAAAGATAATAGAGGAATGATACAGGAGTTTTTGGAAAAACTTTTTCAGAAACAAGACTCCAAAGATTACCATCAGGCAGTCCCGGAAGGGGTAAAATTAAAATCCTGGAAATTGGATAATGCCCAGCTCTATATGTATTTTAACAGCGCATATCTGGAAATGGATAATGTAAGTGAGGTATTGTGCCGTGCGGCTATTGTAAGGACGCTGGCACAGGTAGAAGGCGTGGAATGCATTTCATTTTATGTGGAAGATTCTCCGTTAATGGATGAAAGCGGAAGTTTAATCGGCTTGATGACAGCAGAGAGCTTTATTGAAAATCCTGGGGAACAAATTAATACCATTCAAACAGCCAGCATTACCCTTTATTTTTCTAATCCAGAAGGGACTGGATTGATACCAGAAGTACAGGAAGTTCATTACAGCAGCAATATTTCCATGGAGAAGCTGGTGATGGAGCAGCTTTTGAAGGGTCCCAAGGGCGATGGCGTGCGTTCGGCTATTCCAGATGGAACAAAGCTGGTCAATGTATCGGTCTTAGACGGGGTAGGGTTTGTAAATCTGAACGAAGGTTTTCTCAACCAGAATTATGAAATTGCGGAACCTGTGGTGATCTATTCCATTGTAAATTCTTTGGCAGAGCTTCCTAATGTTACAAAAGTACAAATCTCTGTGAACGGGGATAATACCATAAAGTACCGTGAAACAATGGAATTGAGTACTATGTATGAGAGAAACCTGGATTATATGGACGAAGGCGCCCAGTCTCAAGAAGAACAAATTGAAAAAGGAAATGAAAAGGTTGTAATTGAAGAGGAGGGACCAGATGGCTAATCGTTTCGTCTGCTGTCTGGCAATTTCTCTTCTTATGGGTATTCTTTGGGGAACGTATGGAAATGCTTTGCTCTTGGCAGGTTTTTTCTTATTCTTACTTTCCGTTTCCATCACCATTTTTACAAGTCAAAAAAATATTTGGAAGATTGTTTTCATTCGAAATCTTTTCTGTATCCTTTTCTTTTGCTTGGGTTTTTGCCAGCTCCACAATCAATTGGAGATTCGGAATCAACTGGAAGAAGTACTGGAAGAGGGCAAACAAATTACAGTAAAAGGAAAAGTTCAGAAAAAAGAAGAGACGGCCACACAGTATCGCTATATTCTAACAGATACCCATGTACTTGCAGACGGTATGATTTATCCGTGTCATGGAATTCTTGTCTATAGTTCAAATAAGCATATACAGCCGGGAAATATTCTGAAAATTACCGGGGCATATGCACCATTTCAAATATCCCGCAACGAAGGGAATTTCAATGAAAAGAAATATTACCAAAGTAAAAAAATAGAATTTCGTCTGTATGCCCAAAAGGAAACACTAATTTTAGAAAAGAAAGGCTTTTACTCGGTGTTTCTTGAAAAAGTGCGCCGAAAATTCAGAAACGTATACCTTCAGTGCATGTCTCAAAAAGATGCTGGGTTACTGGCAGATATGACGTTAGGAGATAAAACTCTTTTGGATAAAGAAATAAAAAATTTATACCAGGCAGCGGGAATTGCTCATATTCTGGCAATTTCTGGCTTACATATCTCCCTGCTTGGAATGGGAAGCTATCGCTTGTTGCAAAGGTTCTTTTGTCCAAAGCGCATATGTGGGTTAATATCTATCGGGATGGTCTTTAGCTTTGGCCTGCTATCTGGCATGGAAATTTCTACGGTACGTGCCATTCTTATGTTTTCTATGGGAATAACCGCCCGTATTCTTGGATGCAGTTATGATTCGTCTACGGCCCTTGGACTCAGCTTTATGGTTCAAATATGGAAAAATCCTTTTCTTTTGGATCATACGGGATTTCTCTTTTCTTACAGCGCTGTTTTGGGTGTTACAGTCATTGCAGCAATTCTAAAAAAATCATGGAAGGATACAAATGAAAATGAAAAAAAGAAAGTAAAATGCTTGTTCTGGAGAAAATGGTTGAAAAAATGCTGGGAGACTATGTTTGTCAGTGGCTGCATTCAGCTTGCAACCTTGCCCTTATCCTTGTATTTCTATTATGAAATACCTTGTTATGGCATTCTAATTAATGGGTGTATGCTTCCCTTGATGGGACCGTTGCTGTTTTTATCTGTATTGGGCGCTTTTTCAGGCAGCATTTTTCTTCCGGCAGGAAAATTTATTCTTACTCCGGCAGGATGGCTGCTTGCAGCAAATGAATGGATTTGCCAGAAGGCTCTTTGTCTGCCAGGGGCAGTATGGATAGCTGGAAAACCGGAAATAGTTCTTATTTTTCTGTATTATGGTGTTCTGATTTTCATCCTATACCTACTTTGGAAAGGGGCAGGGAAGAAATGGCTCACAGGTATTTTTCTTGCCCTTGGTATGCTCCTATTTCTTAGAGAAAGTCCCCGCTTTGAAATTGATGTGTTGGATGTGGGACAGGGAGATGGAATTTTGATTCAGACAGAAGAAGGGGAACATTTTTTTGTAGATGGAGGCAGCAGCGATGTGAAACAGGTGGGAATTTACCGGATTCTTCCTTTCCTAAAGTCAAAAGGAATTGCATCCATCAAAGGATGGATACTATCCCATGCAGATCAGGACCATATCAGTGGGTTTCTGGAGCTGTTGGAAGCAGGATATCCCATCGAATATGTGATTGTGGGAGAGGGAATGGTAAGGGATGAAGCATCCGAAAAGTTATTGTATCTGGTAAAAAAAGCAGGGTGCAGGGTGATTTTTGCAAAACCTGGTATGAAATTTGGAATGAGAAAAGGTGATTTGCAAGGTAATGATGATCTTATATTCACTGTCTTTCATCCAAAAAGCCAAGAAATGACAGAGGAGAAGAATTTAGAACGAAATGGAAATTCGCTGGTGATATCTTTGGAATATCGTGGATTTACTGGGATATTTACAGGGGATATTGGAGAAAAGGAAGAAGCGCAGATGGTAAAAGAGCGTGAAATTGAAACATGGATGAGGAGTAATAAAATTAAGAAGATTGATTTTTACAAAGGTGCGCACCATGGGTCCAATCGTTCCAATAGTCAGCAATTTCTTGAGATGCTGTCTCCGAAATTGGCGGTGATATCCTGTGGAAAAGGGAATTCCTATGGACATCCAGGAGCTGAGGCAATGGAACGGCTTAGGGATACCGCAAGTCATGTTCTCTGTACCATGGACCATGGAGAAATTTCAGTTCAATTTTCCAAAATTCACTGTATGATTCGCTAATCCCAACAAAACCGGAGCCACAAAAATACATGAGTCAGAAGAAAGGAGAAGAATGACTGACCGGAGAAAATTATATTGTCTACTTGCAGTTCTTCTTCTGATACGAGACAGATATTAAAATGTAGAGTGACACAAGCAGTATAATTAAAAAATATTTTAAGTGTTTTTTGAGAGTGTTTTAGGCAATGTAGAGAGTAGATTAGGCAATTGGTGTATACAAGAAAGTAAGTAAGTGATATTTTAATATTAACGAAAGCCAAAGGCAGAGAGGAGGAAAAGATATGAGCGAAACAAAAGAATTCAAAAAAGGAAATGGTGAAAGACCAGAATCAGGAAATGAAAAGGAAGATGATGAGAGTGTAGAAGGCTATGGTTATTGCACAACTCACAAACAGAAATGCTTAAATGACTGCGCATTTGGCGGTCCGGCAATTTCCCACATTAATTAAAAGACAGGAGGAAAAGATATGAGCGAAACAAAAGAATTCAAAAAAGGAAATGGTGAAAGACCAGAATCAGGAAATGAAAAGGAAGATGATGAGAGTGTAGAAGGCTATGGTTATTGCACAACTCACAAACAGAAATGCTTAAATGACTGCGTATTTGGCGGTCCGGCAATTTCCCACATTAATTAAAAGACAGGAGAAAATCGGATGGATTTTGGTAAAAGAAAATGGCAGACAACAGGGGCAACAGAAAAAAACTTTGGTCGGTTAGAAATGTTGCATTATGTCATGAATTCAAAATCCAGACATTAAATCTTTGTCAGCCATTGACGGAAAACTACATATTAAATTTTCAATTGGTCATATACACTTCTTTAAGCAATTCGTATATGACCAATACTTAAAGGAGTGGGTATATTTGGAATGTACTTTATATTTAACAGAAAACTGCAATTTGAAATGCAGTTACTGTTATGAAGGTGATGATAAACGAAAAAAAATACTAAGCAGTGATGATTTGAAAACTGCAATTGATTTTATAGTTCAACACAATCCAGAAGGTGAAAAACTCGATCTCACTTTTCTGGGTGGCGAACCTCTTCTTAACAAAAAATTAATTTATGAATGTATGGATATTATAAATCAAAAATATCCAGAAAGCAAGAAAAATTTTGAATTTCATATAACAACTAATGGTGTTTTATTAGATGCAGACGTGATTGAGCTTTTCAAAAAATATAATGTGGATGTCTCTATTAGTATTGATGGGGATAAGAGAACGCATAATTTGAATCGTAAAAGCAAAAATGGAGTGGACGTGTATGACAATATTATAGAAAATATGCGTTTAATGCAAAAAATGCAATTGTCATTTTCTGTAAGAATGACAGTAACAGAAAATAACGTAGAATTTTTGTATGAAAATCTTCAATATTTTTATCATATGGGTATTCATAAATTTCATCTTGGCATTGATAATATGGGCGAATGGACCAAGCAAGGATTGAAAATATTGGATGAACAGATGTATAAAATGGATCAATTTTATTTAGATGTAATTTGTAGGGAAAAAGATGCCACTTTAAATCTTCATGACTACAAGATTGGAACATTTGTTGCAGCTTCTATACCTCAATATTGTTCAGGTGGATCAGCAGGACATCTGACAATTAATAGTAGTGGAGAACTATTTCCTTGTGGATATGTAGTAAATGACGAGGTATGGAATCTTGGAACTGTAAGAACAGGATTAAATCGTAAGAAATTTTTAGAGTCTGCAAGGGGGCATGTGGCACCTAAAGCATTTTGTCATGAATGTGATATTGCTTTTACTTGCAGTGGCGCAAAATGTGGATTTTGTAATTATGTAAAGACTGGTAAATTGAATGTTCATAGTGAACAAACATGTAAAAGAGAACGTATTTTATATAAACATAATTTGAATGTATATAAGCAAATGTATGCAAGAAAAGATATGCGTCTGATGCGATATTTACAGATTGCGAGGGACCAGAAAATAGAATTGAGTAAAATTATGAAAACTATCATCTGTGAAGTAGAGCAGGTGAGTATATAAAAGAAAAGGATCTGAAAGGAAATCATGGATAAGGTATATAGGTATTTTATGAAGAAATATATCTTTGAACAAAAGATTTATTTTGTATTTGTATTAGTGACAGTTGTTTTACAGAGTCTAATTACAATGTGTATCCCTTTGACTTATCAAGATTTATTAGATGTAGTATTTCCAAAACAAAATATAAAAAGATTTTGGATAGTTATTGGCATTATGTTTGGGTGTTACATTGCTGCTGTTATCTTAAATGTATTAAAAGATTTTTTCCTTGCGAGAATTGCTGAAAATATATCTATGGACATTAGGATGGACTTGAACAGGAAGTTATCAGTAATGAAATATTCTTATTATGATGATCATAGTTTGAATGAAATTGTATCGAAATACAGTCGCGAAGTAGAGACTATTAAAGAAAATTGCGGATTTATGTTAGTTAAGACAGTAAGCAATATTATTACGTTTCTAATGGCAACCGTAATGATCGTCAAATTGGAATGGAGGATTATGATAATTACAGTTGTTTTATTAGCAGTATATATGATCAACAATAAATTTTGGGGTGGACGTGTAAAACGATTTGCAGAACGAAGTATGGAAAAAAATGAAGAGGCAATTGGTGTACTGAGTGAAAATTATAAAAACGTTTTAATCACAAAACTTTATGCGTCATACGAAGCTGCTTGCAAGAAATTTGAACATGTATATATGAAGCAGTACAAATCACAAATTGCGTTGGAATTAACTTATTCTATCAATATTAATTCTGGAAGTTTGTTGAATTATCTTCTAACACTTGCAATATGGATGATTGGAGGAATTGAAATATTTGAAAGAGGCCTAACGATAGGAACAGTAACAGCGCTTATTAATTATCAGTGCATGTTGGTTGCGCCACTTATTTTTTTTACTGAATTTAATAACAGTTATCAAAGTACATTGATTGCAATGAAACGTCTTTTGCAGGTATTAGAGTACGAAGAAGAAAAGGAAGAAGGAAGTGCAATTGAGAAGTCAATTGAAAAAATAGAGTTTTTAAATACAGCATTCAGATATTTGAAATCTGATGAGATTTTACATGATGTGAATGTAGAATTAAAAAGAGGAAATATCTATGGTTTTATTGGCGGAAGTGGATGTGGAAAATCTACGTTGGTAAAGATGCTTCTTGGGTTATATATGCCGGCAGCTGGAGAGATTTATATTGACGGAAGACCGATTCAGAACATTTTACTAACCAGTTTAAGAAAAAGGATAGGGTTTGTAGCACAAGACTCGTTGTTTTATCAAGGAACTATAATGGAGAATTTGGAAATGGGAAAAAGTGTTTCTAAATCCAGAGTGATTGAGTTGAGCAGGTTGTTAGATATATATGATGATGTAATGAAACTACCTGAACAGTGGGAGACACAATTGAATTCAGGCACAAGTAATCTTTCAGGTGGTCAAAAGAAGCGATTAGATGTATTAAGGGCATTATTAAGAGAATCTGATGTATTGATTTTTGATGAAAGTACGGCATCCATTGATTTGGAGAGACGGAAAAAACTGTTTGATATTTTGCAAAAGGAAAAAAGGGATAAGATTATTGTTTGTATTACTCATAATATTGAGGAATGTGAGCAATTTGATTATATTTTTGGAGTAAAAAACAAAAAGGTATATCCAGTTGCAACAGATAATCTTGCAAGTGCGTATTAATGGAAAGAAAGGGATTTAAAATGTTAAGCGTAAAAAATTTATGTCAGAGTTACAAAAACGGGAATGAGGTTTATCATACCTTAAAAAATGTATCTTTTGAAATCCAAAAAGGAGAATTCGTGGCTATTATGGGTCCATCCGGAAGTGGAAAATCTACACTTTTAAATTGCATTTCGTCATTCATTCCTTATGATAGTGGTAAGATCACTTTGGATGGAATTAACTTAACCAATCTTGCAGAAAAAGAAATTGCAGAGGTTAGAAATAAAAGACTGGGTTTTGTATTTCAAGATTTTATGCTTTTGGATGGACTAACTGTGTTTGAAAATGTGTGTGTGCCAAAGGTAATTCAGGAATCACCATATAAACCAATGGAAGCAAAAGCAAAAAAATTGCTTCAGATGTTTGATATAGAAAGAATTGCAAAGAAATATCCGGCAGAAATTTCAGGAGGGCAGCGTCAGCGAACGGCAGTAGCGCGTTCTTTGATGAATGACCCGCTTATTATTCTTGCAGATGAACCAACCGGAAACTTAGACAGCCGTTCGAGCGAAGCTGTGATTCAAGCATTTATTGAAGCAAAGAAACAGTTACAAGCTACTATTTTTATGGTTACACATGACAGTATTTCTGCTAGTTATTGTGACCGGGTGATTGTAATGAAAGATGGCCAGATTCATAAAGAAATGAAAAACAGAGGAAACCGGAAAGTATTTTTGGATCAGTTGTTAAATATCTTTAAAGACTTGAATGGTGGTGATGGAAATGACGTTGACTAATCTATTAAAAAAATTACGAAAAGTAAATAGAAAACAGTATAAACAACTTTGGATGTGTATTGCATTTGCAAATTTGTTAGTTGCCTCTTTTTTCGGAGTGTTGTTTAGTGATTTTATACAGACAGCATTGCCAGAGGGCGGAGATTCCAGAAAACAGATATATTTGATTTTTGGTATTGCAGTGATAGGATGTTTTATTTTTGTTCTTTATGCAATGGGGCTATTTCTTCGGTATAAAAGCAAAGAAATTGGTGTATTTCTGGCGTTGGGAACAGAAAAAAAACGGCTGTCTAGTGCTTTATTAAGAGAAGTGTTTTCGATAGGAGGCAGTGCAGCTATTACAGGTATAGTTATTGGAAACCTGTTGGCTTTGTGTATTGGAAAAGTAATGGAAATGATTGGAGTTGCACCTGATGGGTTAACTTTTATGGTATCGATGATAGGAATGCTATATGCAATTATCTTTTCTATTTGTATATTTTTCTGCATTTTGATAATGACTTTTTCTTTTATGCGACGATCTAACATAATGGATATTATCAATGAACAGAGAAAATGTGAACCAATCAAAAAAAAGGTTACAGGGAAATATTTTGTGTCGGGAGTTAGCTTGCTTGTATTTGGTATTTTTATGGCATATGTGCTTCCGACATTGTGGGCTAATATGTTTAAACAATATCTGAGTGGTTTGTTTAACTTGTTTTATGGATTGTGTATTATTGGAATTTATAGGATTTTAGTTTATTCTATTGTAGTTCATCGGCGAGGTAGGAATCCACAAAAATATTATAGGAATATTATTTCGTATGGAATGTTAAAATTTCAAGGAATTTCCATGGTCAGAAATATGGGGCTTATTGTTCTTTTGGTGATGGGGGCTTTGTTTGCAGCATTTTATTTGCCAACAAATATAATGGAAGGCCAAAACTTGGCGGAGAAAAATTCCGCGGATGTTTCATATCGTATACCAGAGAATGTGGTTGGATTGGATGAAGCCGAGATTATATCATTAGCCGAAGAGTTTGGAATAACTGTTCAAAATTATCTTGAGCTTCCATTTATTGAGTTATTGTCTAGCGCAATTAATCGTGATAATGTGGACAACAATGGGAAGATTGTAGAAAAATATGAACAGCAGGCGTATTATCGTCAGTTTATCAGTGATAGAGAGCTGAATGAAGCAATGGGAACGGATATTGATATTAAAGAAGGGACTTATCAGATGATTCGTTCAACGGAAATGGATGAAACCATATTCTTTGCATTTGATGATCTTGATTTTGTCATGAATGAAAATACAGGGGTGCAAAAAGAACTAGTCTATTCAGGGACAGTAGTGTTTAATGAACTCATTGTGGAAAATGGATGGGATAATTTTGCCAGATTTGTAATCAGTGAAGAGGATTATTCTGCATTAGCAGAGGGAATTTCAACAGAACATGTGATTCGACAAATACTTTTTAATGTGGATGACTTAGAGAAATCTTACGATTTTTCCAAGCAGCTATATGAGCAATATTGTAATATAGCCAGTGATGATATGAAAGTGTTATTGTTCTATGATGCTTATTTGGAGAAAAAAGCATTATCAGCAGGTGAAGAGTATTATGATGGTGAGCATATTGAGTTAGAGCCAAAACATCCAGAATTAGACTTGAATTGGAAGTATGAACCGTATTTCAAAATATTATTCCAGAAAAATATGTTACTACAATATGCAATTCAGTTTTTACTATTTACTTTTGTGGCAATTGTGATGCTTGCATCAGTTGGCATTATCGGTTATACAAGGAGTCAAACAATTGGCTTAAGTAATAAGCAGGTGTATGATGATATTCGGAAGTTAGGCGCAGACAATAGTTATATTTTACGATGTGTAAAAGGACAATTGAAAAAGATTTACGCATTCCCAACGCTTATTGGTATTGGCATTATTTATTCGTATCAGTGTACGACATATTTACAAAATGATGGAGTATTTCATGCATATGAAGTAAAAGCAGCAATGTTAGATTTATTGCTTTGCCTGTTTGTGGGAGTATATCAGTATATTGGATACCATATCTCATTAAAGGAAGTAAAGCATATTGTTGGAATTAAATAAAATCAATCTATAACAATATGATATATGAAAATGATTTATAAAGTGGTATTTTCAAGATAGAAAAAGGACAGAGGAGCGATACAATGTACAGTTTGACATTAGAGATTAATCAGAAATGTAATTTGAAATGTAAGTACTGCTATTTAGGAGAAAAAAGTGGTGCAAAGATGGATATTCAAACCGCACAGAAAGCAGTAGATATGGCTTTTATAAAAACAAGACAACACAAAGATTGTAAGCTTTGGATTGATTTTGTAGGTGGAGAGGCTTTCTTAGATTTCGAAATGATAAAAAATATGGTCAATTATATAAAAGAAAAAAATGCGGAGTACAGCTATGAATTACTTTTTTCTGTTACTACAAATGCTACCATTTTCACGCAAGATATTATTGATTTTTTGATTGAAAATTCATTTACTCTAAAAGTAAGTATAGACGGAGATAAAGAAGTAAATGATCGAAACCGAATTTCATGGAGTGGTTATAGTGTGCATGATAAAATTCTTGAAAATTTGCATTATGTACATCAGTTTGAAGAAAGAACTGGGAGACATGTTCAGGTAACAAATGTAATTACACAGAATAATTATGAAAGTTATTATGACACATTGATTTATTTGACCCAGAATTTAGGATTTAAAATGATTGATACAGCCATTGATTTGAGTTTATCATGGACTGAAGCGGAAATGGATATTCTGGCAGAGCAAATAAAAAAATCCTTTGAGTATTTTCTTGAATGTGCAAAACAACAAAAAGGATTTTATTGGGAGTTTGCAGAAAAAGTTGTAAAATTCAGAGAACCTTCGAGAAATACTGCAAAAGATAAATTCTATTGTTGTGGTGCGGGAATTATTTCCGCATATATCCGAACGGATGGTTCCATTTTTGCATGTCCGGGGAATTTAGATAAATCTGTAAAATTAGGTAGTTTAGATGCCGGGCTTCAGAAGAAAAAAATACAAGAATTAAGAGAATTTGATGGAATTGAGAATATAACCTGTCAGAATTGTAGTATTGCATCCTATTGTGTAGAGCGTTCTTGCATTATGCAAAATTTGGCTGTTACGGGAGATAAAAATAAACCAGCACCTATCTTTTGTAGGATGCGAAAATTAATGTATCAAGTATATAAAGAACATGAAGAGATTATAAAACATTTGATTATGTAAGGGAGGTATGTGAGATGCTTACATTAGATGACTTGATTGTAAAAGAGGGAAATGGGAAAGTGATTCTTTTAAATGTAAAGAATGGACATTGGGTAAGAATGAAGAAAGACACTTATGATCGATTCTGTTATTCTGAGAAGAATAGGGAGGCGCTTGAAAAATATGTTGAGAATAAATATGGTCTTTTGAATGAAGAAAAAGATTTCATGCGTAAGAGCGTTTATTTTGCTGTGACAGGACGTTGCAATCTACAGTGTGAGTTCTGCACGATGAATTCTAGCCCATATGTAAGCACTAAGAATGATTTGACTGCTAATGAAATCAAAGATATGTTGATTCCTAAATTGCAAGAAATAAATCCACGAAAAATTGTTATTACTGGCGGAGAGCCATTAATGCGAAGGGATATAGGAGAGGTTTTGGATGTATTGGCAATGGCATTCGATAAGCAGCGTATCGTACTTCAGACCAATGGTTTATTATTAAACCCAGAGTTGGTGAGAGGCTTGGCAGATAAAATTGGAGTGCTGGAAATCAGCATAGAAAATATTTTTGATGATAAAAAATTACTGTCGAGAATGGAGGAAATATTTACGACAGCAAATGAGACTGGTGTATTATTATCATTGTCCTTTGTCGTGGATCAAAATAGCGAGAAACATTTAGAAGAAGCTATTGAGGTTTGCCATAAATATCATGCTGTTTTTACAACAAGAATTATTACATTAGTAGGACGTGCGAAACAAAATAATGTCAGTGATAAATTATTGAAAGAGCATAATACATTAAAAATCCAGTTAAAAATTATCCGCTATTTGCTGAAGAAAGAGTATTTTGATGAAGGACTTACCAGTAATTATTCAGGAGACATTCAACCGCAACGAAGTTGTGGAGCTTTCGGAAATGTGCTGGCAATTCACCCGGACGGAAATACGTTTATGTGTGCGAATTTTAAGGATAAGCAGTTCTCTATGGGAAATGTCAGGAAACAGACCATGAAAGAACTTTGTGAGGATTTGCGAAATAAAACAGAGAGTCCAGAGTTAGAAGAGAAGTTCTGTGTGGACAAGATTAAAATGTGTGAAAACTGCTGGGCAAAATATTTTTGTTCAGGACCTTGTGCAGCAGAGGTTGCTGAAAATGGTGGAGTACCGGAAAATGTTGACAGTAAGTGCTTGTCAAGAAGAGCGTTGTTGCAATATTGTATGTTTTATTATGATAGTAAAAAAAGTAAGAAAGAAAATTTACAGTTTTTAGCAACATACATTGAAGAAATTTTAGCAGGAATAAGAACTGTATAGAAAAAGAATTGCAAATTTAAAGTGTAAGGTGTGAAAATTTGAAAGAGTATAAATTAAGCATTGTAGGAACAACTGACTTTATTATAATCTCGCCAGAAATTCTCCGGTTACTTCTACAGAAAATTAAAGAGTCCCCAAGCAAACAGATAGAGATTGCAGCGACGAGCATTATGCCTTCGGAATATACAAAATATTTAGAGAGGATGTTAAACAGCAATCGAGATAAAAAGCTTTTCCGTTTTAAACAGATTAGGGAAAGTGAACTAAAAGAGGAACATATTTATCAGATATTGGAAACTCAAATGAAAAATCTTCAGATTGAACAGAACGGGTGTTTTGAATATTTCACATTGTTCGCAGAGGGATCAAAAGAAAAATATAGATATCATTTAGGCACTGAGAGATCTTTTTTTTATATTTGTCATGATGAGGAAAGTAGATTTACATATGTTTTCCCGGATGGACGCCAGGAGAGTGTTGTTTTGGATTGGAAAAAGGAATAAAGTAAATGCTGATAAAGTGGGGATATATCTGAGAACAGAGGTATCCCTATTTTAATGTTGTATTTGAACTGATCCGTTAGATTTTGAGATACTCGACTATGGATTGATTTTATGGTATACTCTTTTGTGACGTGAGGTAAAGATTATCAATAGGATATTGAACATTGCAGACGGATGTATCGTATGAATGAACGGATGATGTAAGAGCTACATTATGATTATATGAGATAGTCATTTAGGCGATGTGGGAGGTGGATTAGGTGATAAGGATTGTACGAAATGTTTTATTTGCTAAAATAAGGGCAGATTAAATAAAGGGGTACAGAAAAGTGATAAGGAAAATGGCTGGAAAAATAACAGACTATCTGATTCAGAGGAAGGTAATTGATGAAGGGGTAAAGGATGTTTACATATACGGCTCGGAACTTTTGATTTCAGAAATATTTTGTACGATGCTTATTTTAGGAATAGGCACTTATGCAGGATGTATATGGGAGACAATATTGTATTTATGTGTTTATACGTCAATACGGGTGTATGCAGGGGGATATCATGCTGCGACACATAGAAATTGTATTATCATGTTCAATCTTTTTTATATGGAAATTATTTATATAATAAAAATGTTGGAAAATATGAGTATGGAAATGATATTGCTTTACGGGTCATTAGCATCAGGAGTATTTATTTTTATTTTAGTGCCTGTGGAGGACTTGCGAAAACCGTTGGAAATGGGAGAAAGAGCTGTTTATAGAAAAAGGGCCAGAACAAGAAGCATATTCTACATTGCTAGTCTTGTAGTGGCATATAGCATGATTCCTGCATTAAGAGATGAAATAGCATATGGAATGGCAGCGGTTTGTGAAGTGGCGTTACTGGTAATATGTGGATATATAAAAAATATGTTAATAGTATCAAAAAGAAAATATAGCGGTAGAGGTAAAGAATATGATTACAGTAGCAATTTGTGATGATTCTGAGGCAATGGTTGAAACTATGAAAGTAAGTTTAGAAGAGTATGCAAAAGAAAAAGAAAGAGATCTTCGCATATTTACCTTTTATAGCGGAGAAGAATTGGTGGAAAATTATAGCTGTAACTATGATATTTTATTTTTGGACATTAAAATGCCAGGTATTGATGGTATTCAAGCGGCAGAAAAAATAAGGAGAAAGGATAAAAAGGTTATCATTATCTTTTTGACCTCCCTGATACAGCATGCATTGGATGGCTATAAAGTTCATGCAGCGAATTATATTATTAAGCCGATTAAGAAGAAAAGATTGATGATGGAGATGGATCATTGGATAGAGGAACTGAAACAGCGGGAAGAACCTTTCATAACGATTCATAATGACAAAGGAAATTATAAGATTCTGTTGAAATCAATTAGTTATATCGAAACCTATAATCGAAATTTGATGATACATGCTGCGGAGGGAGATATCCTTTGCTATTGGAAACTCAAAGAGATGGAATCTAAGATTAAACAATATGGATTTTCCAGATGCCATTCCTCGTATCTTGTTAATTTATTTTATGTAGAAAATATTGAGAAGATGGATATCAAGCTTTCATCGGGTGTGATGATTCCAATTGGGAAATCAAAGAAGAAAGATTTTATGGAAAGATTGGCAAGATATTGGGGGAATAATATATGATAGTCAAGCTGTATGAAATATTATTCGATAGTCTTATTACTTGCTTTGAGACATGGTGTTTTTTTCTGTTACTTTCAAATGAAGAAGAAAAATCAAGAATAAAAAAAGTTTGTTTTTATATTATTATTGTTAGTCAAGCATCATTTTGTACATATTTAAACTTGGATGTATGGGTTAAGTTTCTCATATTTGAAATAGTAGTTGTTTTAATTGGGGAATTATATTACAAGTGTAATGTTAAAAACTTATTTATATATGGAGTGATTTATCTTTTTCTATTAGATATAAGTGAAATAATAGCGATTCAAAGTTGGGATTTGGTGGGAAGAACTGTATATGCATCTACAACATCATTAAATAATGCATTTGAATTTACTTTAAGTGTAATATTGATGGCAAAAGCATTGCTACTTTTCTTTTCTTTTGTAGTTGAAAAAATAATTAGTAACATTAAAGGAATAGAAAAATTTAAAGACGGCTTGCCTATTATTATCCTTTCTTTTTCTTTTGTAGTAGTTTTAGAATGTTTGTATCTTATTATGCCACAAGTAGGAAAAACAAGGTATAAAATTATGATTATAATATGTATTGTATGTATACTGATGGCATTTATAAGCAATGTAATTTTTACTAACCACTATGTTTTAACACAGAGAAAAAAGCGAGAGGAGGAAATAGCCTTAAGTCAACTTGAAATGAAAAATGAATATTATCTAAAACGTTTGGAAGAAGAGGAAAAAATAAAAGAGATTTATCATGATTTGAAAAATTTCTTTTTAGTAACTGAAAGTTCAGCAATTGATAAAACAATTAGTGAAAAACTTAAAAAATACGGTTCATATTATGAAACTGGAAATATTTTTTTAAATATAATTTTAGCAGATAAAATTAGTAAAGCAGAAGAATTAGGGATCACGATAGAATGTAATGTAGACTTTTCAAAGGGTTCTTTTATGCAACCACTAGAGATAACTACTCTATTTGGTAATTTATTAGATAATGCTATTGAAGCTTGTGAAAAGGTGGATATTGAAGAGAGGTACATTATTTTTAAAAGTCAATATAAAGGAGATTTTCAGTCTATAGTAATTAAGAATAGTATGAGGTATTTTGATAATACAATAAAAACTACTAAAAATAATAAAGCATTTCATGGATATGGACTTGTTAATGTAAAAAGAGTTATACAAGTTTATAATGGACATTTATCTATTGTTGCTCAAGATAATGAATTTATGATCAGTATTATTATTCCAATTTCAGATGATTCAAAAGGAGAATATGAAGTCTCTCCGCATCTGTAACAACGTGAATTTACTTGTACATTGGAGTTTGATAAACACAATGGTAACAGGGATAACATACTGCCAATGACGAAAGTCGAAAACAGCCATTTGTGGAAATTGCTGATTGAAGTATCAAAAGAATCTGCAGGAGGTAGCTCGAGTATAAATCAAAGGATTTGAAAGCGAGGTAGAACGGCAACTTGACGGAGGTAGTTGCATATGCGGACAAAGCAAACAAGAGGATAAGAAGAAAGTATTACAAAAAATAGGACATGGCAAGAATAAGAATGTAGCAGTAACTGCTGTTGTGAGGGAGCTTGCAAGTTTTTTACGGAGGTAAGGATGAAGAATAAATTTATGAATATATGTGTGGAGATATTATCTAATTTGATTTTTATGATGGCTTTGACAAGCATTTCGCAATGTTGTCAAGGACGCATGTATCAGCCAGTAGTTGATGGAAAGTTGAAGGAAGAGATCATGAATTCAAAAAAGAGGATTTGATGTTAATGAAAGATTTGTTGCAAAAGTAAATAGATAATCTACTAGATTAGCAGTTTCTTATAGAGTATGCAAATTTCGCAAAAATGATATTGGTGAAATGTACCACTTGTACGAAATATGTACTCCGTCAGTCCGATTTTCTTACATCGTCCTTGGCGAAATGGCTATGTCATTCACCATAAATTTGCAGATAGTGTGTACCTATATAAAACAAGAGCAAACCTGTTTCTATCATACAGGTTTGCTCTTGTTTTATTGTAATGCGTTAGCGGCGCACGTATCTCAAGGGTTAAAGTCGTGTGTTCTGCAAGCAGTTATCAGCTAGTCGGTGAAAGTCTGATCAAGGTAATCTCCAGTGAGCTTTATAGCGAGACTTCAATGCTTTTAAATGACAGATTGTGTTGAATTGAGGTATTCCTGTGAGAAACAGATGCAAAATAGCAGTTCGTAAGGAAGTGGAATGTTATGATAGTTGATAACGGAATAGAAGAAGTCTCATATCATCATATAACCACAGGTATGTAACTGAGGGTATAGGCACACATACGAAGTTTCTTGGGAAGTGCTATGAGAAGTCAGAGGAGACCATAGTATTTATGAACTATTGTTAAGAAATACTATGGAATAAAAGGGGATATGCTTTAATCAAGGTTAACGGGAAGGATAGTACATGCTCAATATTGGACAACAGTACTCAATTGAAAAATAATAACAACTTCAACGAAATCTATACTTGACAGCCAAAATGGATAAGCAGAGTAGATTTTATGCGTTGTATGACCGTATCTTTCGTCCAGATATTTTGTGGTGGGCATGGAAAGAAGTGCATGAAAACAAGCGCATGAAAACAAGTGCATGAAAAGTTCTCTTAAGTAAAATTTTTACAGGAGTATTGACTGACAAAAGAGATGACTGATGAACGGCTCGTAGAGCTGGCACCTTGGAGTGAAAAACTTCAATCTATCGAAAATCGCATGTGAATTATAGTGAATTACTCCAACTCACAAAGGGCTGGGGTAATTTTGTATCTGACCGCATTAATATTTGGCGGTTACGATTAAACAGTGACACAGTATGATTAAGCAACTCATATTGAATGATAAAAGGGATTTCGCTATGATAACAATATCAAAAATAATTCATCTAAAGAGGAGTGAATCATATGAGGAGATTATTTACATCAGGATCAGTAACTGCAGGTCATGAAGATAAAGTTTGTGATCAGATTTCAGATGCAATTTTGGATGAATGTTTGAAACAGGATCCCGAAAGCAGAGTGGCGTGCGAAACGGCAATTAATACAGGAATTGCTCTGGCTATGGAGAAGATAACAACAAAAGCAGAATTGGACTGTGCGGTATTGCTTAAAAAATAGAAAAGTTGCAGAAAGAAAGGCTTTGATTATGAAAAGGAAATTATTAGTAGCGGTCATAGATTCAGGGGTAGATAAAGATGATGAATACTTAAAAGAGGCAGAAATACAGAATTTATACTATGAAGAACGTGAGTTCAAAACCTGTTATGTGGGAAAACTGAATCCTCATGGTACAGAAGTGATCAAGATCATACTGAAAGAATCTCCAGATATTAAGATACTTTCGATCAGGACATTGCAGGAAAATAATAAGTGTATGTTATCTGCAATTATCAATTCTATAAAATATTGTATAGATAAAAGGGTAGATATCATTAATTTAAGTTTAGGAAGTTGTTCATCAACAGCAAGCAGATTGGAAGAATTGAAAAAGGTTTGTGATGAAGCAGTCAAGAAAGGAATTATTATTTTTGCTGCCGATCACAATATTGCAGGAAAAAAGTCATATCCGGCAAATTTCTCTAATGTACTAGGAGTAACTACTCCAGAAGATTCAGAAGCATTTTGTAAAGTAAGTTATGAAGACAGAATTGTAGAATTCTCTGATAATATGGTATATGTGCCAGATTTAGCGAAGTGTATTATTCGACGAGGGAATAGTTATCTTTGTCCATTACTTGTAGGAATCTTCTGCAAATTTATAGAGGGAAGAGAGATATGCAAAGAGAGTACTTTAGCGTTTATGGACTTTTTAATTCAATTTAGTAAGTCAGAGAATATATCCCGAATATATTTTGACAAGTATGATATAAAAGAACAACATTCTTTGGATGATAAGAAGATGTTATTTTTTGCGGATGATATGGATTTAAATAATATGCAGATTTATGCAATATATAAAGAAGTAAATGATGCAAAATTGTGTTTTAAAGATATTTATCAAAAATCAGAAGTAGAAATTATGCAAACAATTCAAGGAACAGATGTATTTTATATTGGTGCATTAAGTAATCAATTTATTCACGAGAATAAAGAGTTTTTAGATTTGCTGATAGCGATTTTGCTAAGGGAACAAGTTGAAATTGTAACAGTATTTCCCATTGTGAATACAATTGAGAGAATGAAATTGACCCATGAGGGCGGCTATATAAAAAGTATATATAAATAAAGAAGAACTGGGAGAAGAAAAAGATGATTTGGAAGAAAAAGAAGAAAGAAGTAGCAGAGGTTATAGTTGACATAGATGAAGAGTTGGATAATGATGAATTTTTTATGGCAGAGGAAATTGATGGATATGCTTCATGTGCCGGAATGAATGCTCAAAGATGTAGTACAGAATGTTTTAGGCGGGTTATGATGCCTACGGTGACAGTGCTGAGTTAGGAAAAGAATGGAAGGAAGCGGACGAATGGGAACTATACATACAGAAAATCTAGTAAAAACATTTGGAAGAGGTCAAAATGAAATCAGAGCTATAGATGGTATTAGTCTAGATATTAACCGTGGCTTTCATGCTATTGTAGGACCGTCAGGCAGTGGAAAATCTACATTTCTTCAGTTAATAGGTGGATTACGTACTCCTGATAAGGGGAAAGTACAAATTAATGGTACAGACTTATCTATTTTTGATGATGAGAGTTTGTCTATTTTCCGTAGGCGAAATGTAGGTTTGATTTTCCGTCAGTATAATTTAATCCCAGTTTTAAATGTTTATGAAAATATTATACTTCCATTAGAACTGGATGGACGTGTAGCAGATCGAGAATATATTAAGCAGATAACTCGACTTTTAGGGATAGAAGATAAACTTACAATGTTTCCTAAAGATTTGTCAAGTGGAGAACGGCAAAAGGTATCCATCGGGAGATCGCTTTCTACAAAGCCAATGGTTATCTTAGCGGATGAACCCACTGGCAATTTAGATACTCGTGCAGGGTTGGAAGTTGCGGGACTGTTGAAGATGACTTGTAAAGAGTTTAATCAAACAGTAATTATGGTAACACATGATAGAGAATTGGCAGAAGCGGCTGATCGAGTAATTTATTTACGAGATGGCAAATTGGAGAAGATTAATTAAGGAGACTGGATTATGAGTAAAGGAAGAAGCGATACTGCAATTAGAAGATTGAGTAGAAGAAATATTAAGGAACATCCGTCAAGAAATATTCTAATTGTAGTTATAGTGACATTATTGGTAGGAGGAATTGTTGCTTTAAATGTATTGGGAACCAGTGCTTATTATAATATCCAGTCGTTTTATTTACAGCAATTTGGAAGCAAGGGACATCTTAGGATGGACAATTTATCAGATTCGAATATAGAGAAACTTAAAACATATTCTGAAGTGAAGGAAATGGGAAAAAGTGTATTAGTAGGAAATGCCGTAAACCAAGAATTTCATGGAAAGACTGTAGAAATAAGATATGCGGATGAAAACTATGCAGAATATACTTTTGCCAAGCCTGAGCAAGGACGGATGCCAGAAACAAGAGATGAGATTGCCGTAGATACAATGGTTTTGAAGGATTTTGGAATAGAAAATGGAATCGGACAAAGCATTGAGCTGAAGTGGATAGAAAACGAAGAAGAGGTCAAAAAATCTTTTCAAATTGTTGGAGTATGGGAAAATAGTAAAGTAACCTCTAAACATAAAATTTGGGTATCAGAAGATATAGTGAATGATTATCAGCAACTCGCCCAAACTGTAGAAATAATGTTTGAAAGTAAAAATATTGAGGAGTCTTCAAGGGAAATGTTGCAAACACTTCAAATGGAAGAAATGTCTTACAAAATTAATGAGGTATATAACGAAGGAGTCAGCCAAAGCATTAAGATGGATACTTTAGCATATGTGATTGGTGTAATAGCAATACTTATAAGTGGAGTATTAATTATGCATAGTATTATTCATATATCATATGTAACAGACATGAAACTATATGCAAGAATAAAAACTCTTGGTGCAACTCCAAAACAAATTCGCAAGTCGGTAATGTGGCAGAATTTGATATTGTGCATACCTGGGATAATAATTGGGTTAATTGTCGGAGTTGTTGTGGCAAAATTTTTGTTGCCTATTGTGTTTCAAAATCTACAGGTTCAGCCCCAATTATATATGGAATGGCAGGACTTTTTGTTAGCGTTAGCATTGATATTCTTTATTGTAGTAATGGCGGTAATTAAGCCAGCACATACTGCAGGTAAGATTAATCCTTCTGATTTACTAAGTGAAGAAGATAATATATATTTTAAAGGAAAGTCTGAGAGAAGAATACCTGGATTGCCAGTATTATTTCAAATGGCTGTTTATAATATAGGAAGAAATAAACGAAAAAGTATCTTAATGATATTTTTACTGGTCCTTGGCATAGTCTCTATGGGAAGTATTTATGTTATACACAAAAGTTTCGATTTAGAGCTTTATATGGATGAAATAGCTCTTAGTGATTTTACTTTATCTGAGCGTACTTTAGTAGACTCATGGGAAGAATATGATTGTAAAGGAACAACACTTTCGCCAGATATATTGAAAAATATAATGGGGCTAGAAGGGGTGTACGAAATGGGAAGATTATATTCTCAAAATATTTCAGTTATGTTACCAGATCGTACATATGATAATCTTATTCGATATTATGAACAAAATGACGGTGAAATATTGAAATATATGGAACAGTCAATTGGTTGGACAGAAGGATATTATAAAATGAAAGAAACGCATGAATGTGCAGCAACTGTCTTTGGTGTGGATGGACTTGTAAATGATAGGTTAGCAGAAAAGAATCTTGTGTTGGAGGGGAAGGTAGATAAGGAAAAATTCCTTTCAGGGGACTATGTACTTGCGCAAGGAATGGAGGGCATTGAGACAGCATATGAGCATCCAACTTATTCGGTAGGAGATATGGTAAAAATTGGAGGGAAAGAGTATGAAGTTATGGCAATTATTTCAGCTCCATATCCAGTCACAGAAGGTAAAGTAAATCCGGGATATGAATTTAGTTTACAGTTCTTTATGCCAAATAGTGAATTTAATGAATTGTATCCAGATAATACAGTTCGAAGGGCATTTTTTAATGTCGATAGTTCTCAAAAAGAGTATATACAAGATTATTTGGAAGAGTATGTGGAAAGAAATAATATTCCAATGATTTCAGAAAAGAGTATCGCACAGGAATATAAGAAAGAAACAAGTGCATCTATGATGATTGCAAATATAGTAGCCGGAATGATTTTTCTCATAGGAATTATTAATATGGTAAATGCGGTTGTGACATCTGTAAATATGCGAAAAAAGGAATTTGCTATGATGCAGAGTATTGGAATGACGAAAAAGCAACTTCGGCTATTATTGATCTTTGAAGGAATTGGAGTAGCGCTAATTTCTTTATTACTTTCATATTTCCTGAGTTTTTTGGTAATTAATACTGGAGTAAAGGCATATTTATCAGCCAAATGGACAGCAACTTATAATTTTACAATTACTCCATTACTCATAATAACACCAATATTAATTTTAATTGCAATAGGTGTTCCAGTACTTTGTTTTAATCGCATGCAAAAAAAAGAAATAATAGAGAGATTAGATGAAGACATTGAATAAGTGAATCTTTGTCCTATACATTGATATGTAGAAAAGAAGCAGTTTCATAAATGTGCAATGTCATTAAGAGAAGTGACATATAATTGATCATTGGTTTGAGTCATCTCAACTATTGTGTATACGATGGAACTGGCCTGGTCACTGTATGATAAGGGTAAGTAACAGGAAGAGGGGATTCGCTAATTCCAACAAAACCGGAGCCACAAAAATACAGGATATTGCAAATCTTTGGCAATATCCTGTATAAAATATCCTTATTTTTCTCCTGTACAGTTCATATCCGTGATGCTGCAGGTTGTATCATCTTCTTCAGAAGTACAATTCATATTTGTAATGCTGCAAGTGGAATCGTCGTCATTTTTACTTCCTAAACAGTTCATATCGTTTAATCCGCAAGTTGTATCGTCCTCATTGGTCATTCCGTTCATGTTTGTAATATCTAAATTTTTCTTGTCCATAATTTTCCTCCTATCATAGGCTAAAACAGTCTCAGAGTTTATATAATAATTGTATTATATCCCGATACTCTTATAGTTGCAAGTGGAAAACAAAGGTTTTTGACACACAATATAAAGTGTACAAGAAAAGATAATCCCAAAAATAAAAGTTGCATTTTGCTGGGAACAACTATATAATTTAACCAAAATGATAAGAAGGAGGAATATTATAGGTATGGAACATATGATTAATAAAAAAGTAGAAGAGTTTCAGGTATCTGCATTTTCAAAAGGGGAGTTTATTGATGTAACACAACAGGATCTTATGGGGCACTGGTCTGTACTGTTTTTTTATCCAGCAGATTTTACGTTTGTGTGTCCTACGGAATTGGGAGACCTTGCAGACCATTATGAAGAATTTAAAAAAGAGGGATGCGAAATTTACTCGGTATCTGAAGATACTCATTTCGTTCACAAAGCATGGGCCGATGCTTCTGAGACCATCCGTAAAATCCAATATGTGATGTTAGCTGACCCAGCAGGAGAGCTGGCACGTCAGTTTGGCGTACTGGTGGAAAAAGAAGGACAGGCATTGCGCGGCGCTTTTATTCTGAATCCAGAAGGCGTTGTAAAGGCTTATGAAATCCATGATATGGGAATTGGCCGGAATGCCGAAGAACTTTTAAGGAAAGTCCAGGCAGCGAAATTTGTAGAAGAGCATGGGGATCAGGTGTGTCCGGCAAAATGGCAGCCTGGTGAGGAAACCTTAAGTCCAAGTCTGGATTTAGTTGGAATGTTATAGGAGGCCAGGGGATGGATATCGATAAAATTTCTTCAAAAAGCAGTCTGATGACGCCGGAACTGGAGGAACAGATTAAGGGTGTATTTGCCAAATTGGAAAATAATCTGACACTTGTGTGCGTAATTGATCCAGAGGATTCCACATCGGTAGAAATGGCGGAATTGGTGGGCCATGTTGCAAGCCTCTCTGACAAACTTTCCTGTCAGCTTTATGACCATGTACAGGCACAGGAACAGTTTCCAGAGCTTGACACCTCTTTGCTTCCAGCCACAGGGTTATACAGACAGGAACAGTATACCGGAATTTCCTTCCACGGCGTAACTGGGGGAAAAGAAATGAATTCTCTGATTTTTGCCATCTATAATGCATCAGGCCCCGGCCAGGAAATGGAAAAAAGGATCAAGAAAAAACTAGATAAGCTGACCCATAAAAATCAAATTAAAGTATTTGTTTCCCTGTCCTGCCATCACTGTGCCCAGCAAGTGATTACCTGTCAGAAAATGGCTGCTGAATGTGAAGCGATTGAGGCACAGATGATTGACGCCAGATTATATCCTGAGCTGGTAGAAAAATATAAAATTGAGCGGATTCCTATGACCGTAATCAATGAAAAAGAAACCCTTCTTGGAAGCAAAAACATGGATGAAATTTATCAAATTCTCCGAACCTATAAATAAAGAGACAAGCGTTTATGAAAAGCATTGACGAAGACATCAAAAAAGGCAGTTTTCAGTCCGTATACCTTTTGTATGGCGAGGAAACCTATTTAAAGCGTCAGTATAAGCAGAAATTGCAGCGTGCCTTGTCAGCTCCGGAAGATACCATGAATACTGCCTGCTACGAAGGAAAGAATATCAATCCTGGAGAGATCATCGATTTGGCAGAGACGCTTCCTTTTTTTGCAGACCGCAGACTGATTCTAATCGAGGACAGTGGCGTTTTTAAGCGATCCTGTGAAGAATTAGCGGATTATATGAAGCATATCACAACAACAACGGTGTTTGTATTTGTGGAAGAAGAAGTAGATAAACGCAGTAAAATGTATAAGGCTGTAAAGAGTGCTGGAAGAGTGGTAGAATTTGCAAGACAAAAAGACACTTTGCTGACCCAATGGATTCTGGCCCGTTTAAAACGGGAAAACAAAAAAATTACAGAGCAAGTCATGCATCTTTTTCTGGAAAAGGCTGGAAATGACATGGAAAATATTGACCGGGAGCTGGAAAAGTTATTTTGCTATACCCTGGGAAAAGAAATTATTACAGCAGAGGATGTGGAAGCAGTTTGTACTGGCCAGACTACAGGAAGAATTTTTGAAATGATAAATCATATTGCAGAAGGAAGGCAAAAACAAGCATTAGAACTTTATTATGATTTAGTAGCGCTAAAGGAGCCTCCTATGCGCATTCTTTTTCTTATTGCAAGACAGTTTCAAATTCTGCTCCAAGTAAAAGAGCTTCGAAAACAGGGATATGACCAGAAATTTATTGCTTCCAAAGCTGGAATTCCTGAGTTTACAGTGCGCAAGAATCTTGCCCAGGCCGGCAGGTTTACGTTAGAGCAGCTCAAAGGCGCAGTTTCCGATTGCGTGCAAGCGGAAGAGGACGTGAAGACAGGAAATATGAATGACCAGATGGCAGTAGAATTGCTCATTGTAAGTAAATCACAAGCATAAAACAAGAAGGAAAGACTTTAACGTTTTACAGCAGCACAGTCTTTCCTTTAGGGTAAAAAAAGAAGCCGACTGACGGTATCGGCTTCTTTTTATTATCAATAATTGAAATGCAGTCATTTTTATATTTGCAAAAATGGCTGTTTTATAAAAATAATTAAGCAAGTGTGTTTACAGCTTTTGTTAAGCGGGAAACCTTTCTGGCTGCTGTGTTTTTGTGATATACACCTTTGGAAGCAGCTTTGCTGATGGTAGAGACAGCCTTCGGCAATGCTTCCTGTGCTGCAACTTTATCATTTGCTGCAACAGCGGCGTCCACTTTCTTAATCGCAGTCTTAACTGCAGATCTAATAGACTTATTGCGAGCTGTTCTGATCTCAGTTACTAAAATTCTCTTCTTCGCTGATTTGATGTTAGCCAATCCGTACACCTCCATTTTGTTTATTTCGACAATCCAATTGACTGTTCGCGGAAAAGGATTGCACTGTAAAATACAGTTGTTTCATTAAATCCGGACACGGACGTTCTAATGTAAACATTCTTATATATTCTAGTACTAAATTTCCTGCATGTCAATACATATTCCCGCTTTTTTTGTAAAAAATAGTAACAGTTGTTACTGTTCACGGAGTAACAGTAACAAACTGTTCAGCCTGCAATCCATAAGGCTGCAATGGAGATATCGTCTTGGAGGGATCATTATGAATCAGTTTCAGGTGCGTACCGATTTGGCTTTGGAAACACGCGAGAAATTCGAAGAGGACAATGTAGAAATCAAAGGGGTGCGGGTAGAAGAGGAATACCGGGAAAAATCAGAGATTAAAATTACCACAATGGTCATTGAGACCGAAAATGGCGCAAAAGCCATGGGAAAACCCAAAGGAACTTATATTACACTGGAGGCAGTCAATATGGACTGCCAAGATGAAGATTATCATCGGGAAATTTCATTGGAACTGGCAAAAATTATAAAAAAGCTTTTGCCGAAAAAGGAAAATACCTTATCGGTGCTTGTGGCAGGTCTTGGAAACCGGGAAGTAACACCAGATGCATTGGGACCAAGAGTCGTAGATAATATGCTGATGACTCGCCATGTGTTAAAAGAATTTGGAAAATATGCCTTTGGGGAAGAAGAGGTAAATGAAGTCAGTGGAATTGTCCCAGGCGTCATGGCCCAAACAGGAATGGAAAGCCAGGAAATCATACGCGGAGTGGTGGATGAGACGAAGCCCGATGTGATGATTGCCATAGATGCGCTGGCGGCCAGAAGTACCCGAAGGCTGAGCCGTACGATACAGATTACAGATACGGGAATCAATCCAGGTTCTGGGGTAGGAAACCATCGTCATGGATTGTCCAAACAGACCATAGGGATTCCCGTCATTGCAATTGGCGTGCCTACGGTTGTAGATGCAGCAACTATTGTAAATGACACCATGCATACCTTAATTCAGGCTATGGAGGAGAATTGTCATCTGCAAGCCTTAAGTACTGGCTTGAATGCATTGAATGACATGGAAAAATATGAGCTAATCCGAGAGCTTTTATCTCCCCAGCTAAACACCATGTTCGTCACACCAAAAGATATTGACGAATCGGTCAAACGCCTAAGCTATACCCTTTCTGAAGGATTGAACATTGCCTTTGCATAAATGTTTTCGTACAGGCATATATTTAATTATTGTGAAAGCGCAATAATGAAACAGTTTGATAGGAAAATGGGAATGAGAAAAAAAAGAATGAGGCGCAGCCGCTTTTCTGTAAATGCGAAAGCGATTACCCAAAGAAAAAGATCTGGAAAACAAATACATCTTTTTTTGTGTATTGTAAGCCTGCTATTTGTATTGGTATGTTATCAAAATATGTCAGAAACAGGGAATGCTCCAGCCATGAAGCAGATTGGAACTTATTTTATGGAAGAAACATCGGTAAATGCCTGGAAAAACTGTATGTTGATTATGGTGACAGAGGAAAAAGAACATTTGCTTTCTCCTGTAAGCTACATATTGGGAAAATTAGAAGCATTTTATCCAATATGCGGATTCAGCGAAACTTTGACAGAATATGATACACAGATTGAAAGTGATTTAGCAAATGGGCTTTTGACAGAAAATACAAAAAAGCAGGAAGCAGATCTGGAAAAGGATGCCAAAGCAGAAGAGAAACAGAAAAAAAAGAAGAAAAGTAAGAAAAAGGAAAAAGAAGAACTTAAAAGCGCACAGGCAAGTGGAAAAGCTGTTGACATTTCCAGAGAAAAGCTGAATGATTTTGACTACCTCTTACAGAATTTTTACCAGGTTGACCGGACTACTACCGTAGATAGCAGCCAGTTGAATGCAGAGGCCCTCCTTGGAAAAAGTATGAAACTGAAAGATGGGAATGAGGATGTCCAGATATTGATTTACCATACCCATTCCCAGGAGGGGTATGCCGATTCTGTCCCTGGGGATGCTAGTACCAGCGTCGTTCAGGTCGGGGAATATCTGACTACTCTTCTTAAAGAGAACTATGGGTTACAGGTGATGCATCATACGGGAGAGTATGATGTAGAGGACAGGGATAATGCCTATTCTTACTCCGGTCCAGCGTTAGAGCAGATATTAGCAGAAAACCCAAGCATTGAAGTTGTGATAGACCTGCACAGAGACGGAGTTGCAGACACCACCCATTTGGTTTCAGAGGTGAATGGAAAGCAGACAGCGCAAATTATGTTTTTTAATGGATTGAGCAGGACTACGGCAAATGGGGAGATTCCCTATCTTGCCAATCCCTACCTTGCAGATAACCTGGCATTCTCTTTTCAGATGAAGCTGGCGGCTGAAGAATATTATCCAGGCTTTACACGTCCCAATTATCTGAAAGGCTATCGCTATAATCTCCATTATTGCCCAAAAAGTCTGCTGGTTGAAGTAGGGGCACAGACAAACACCTTGGAGGAAGCTATGAATGCCATGGAGCCCCTGGCAGACATTTTACATAAAGTATTGACACAATAGCATAGGATTGAGGTGAATACCAATGAAGGAAGGCAAAATGGAATATATACAGGTCACAGGCTGGGAACAACTGTTGAACAAGGAACGAAACAGCCAGGAAGAACTGTTGCTTCAATCCATGTACAAATTAGAGCCGGTTTACTGGTCTGGAGTAAGGATGGCGGAGGATTGCCTTTATGGAGCTTTTAGCTTCCACGAAGAGCAAAATGGAGAAAATAAAATCAGCAGGGCAGCGTTCTTACTAGGAAAACAAGAATTTATCCTGATTGTTCTAAATGATGAAAACAGAATGTTTCAGCAGGAAGCAGCTTTGGAACAAAAAGAAAAACACATGGAACATACTAGTACGGAAGAGAAGATGGAACGATTATTCGAAAATTTCTGGAAACGTGGGCAGCAGAAAGCAGAGAAGATGGAACGCTACCTGATTGACATGGAACAGGAAATCGTAAGTGGGAAAATCAACCGAAATCGAAACTGGAACATTTTCGAATGCAAACGAACCCTGACCGTATGGAAAAATGATTATGGGCAATTTTTAAATATTATAGAAGGAATCAATGGACTAGAACAAAAAAAGAAAGAAGACCAAGGGCAGATTCTAACGGAGGAATCTGCCTGCTATTTTCGTGTCTACGAAAATAAAATGCGACGACTTACTGAAGAGATTCAGTTTTTATATGAGGAATTGGTCCATATCCGGGAGGCATTAGACGCAGCCTTGTCTTATGAACAAAATAGAATTATGAAGGTATTTACCACAGTAACCACCATTTTTATGCCACTTTCCCTGATTGCTGGATGGTATGGCATGAATTTTGCCTGGATGCCCGAATTGGATTGGCCATACGGGTATCTTTTTGTAGTAGTACTCAGTGTACTGGTCATTCTGGTATGCATCTGGTTTTTTAAAAAGAAAAAGTTATTCTAACGTAGTTTCTCTCCTAAAAATAATTATCTATCGAAAGATATTTTTACGCTTTCCCGTGACAAGGTCTTTCCTATAGAAGAAAAAAAAGATTGCGCAAGGGTATTGAAAAGTATATACTGTTAAGGGAAACAGGAATTATTTGGAGCACAGGAGGATTTTTGACGATTATGGCAGCAATCGACCAGAGTAAAATCAGGAATTTTTGCATTATTGCACACATAGACCATGGGAAATCAACATTGGCAGACCGGATTATTGAGAAAACAGGACTTTTGACCAGCCGGGAAATGCAGGCACAGGTTCTTGACAATATGGATTTGGAGCGTGAACGGGGAATTACCATCAAAGCACAGACTGTCCGTATTGTATATAAAGCAAAAAATGGAGAAGAATATATTTTTAATTTGATTGATACGCCAGGCCATGTAGATTTTAATTATGAAGTATCCAGAAGCCTTGCCGCTTGTGACGGGGCTATTCTGGTAGTAGATGCCGCCCAAGGCATAGAGGCCCAGACATTGGCAAATGTTTATCTTGCACTGGATCACGATCTGGATGTACTTCCGGTCATCAATAAAATAGATTTGCCAAGTGCAGATCCAGAGCGTGTCATAGAAGAAATTGAGGATGTGATTGGTCTGGAAGCACAGGAAGCGCCTCAGATTTCAGCAAAAACCGGAAGGAATATAGAAGATGTATTGGAACAGATTGTAGAGAAAATCCCAGCGCCTACTGGAAGTGTGGACAATCCCTTGCAGGCATTGATTTTTGACTCCTTGTATGATTCTTATAAGGGGGTGATTGTTTTCTGCCGGGTGAAGGAAGGCCGGGTGAAGACGGGAACTACCGTTCGAATGATGGCAACAGGAGCAACCGCGGATGTGGTGGAAGTGGGATATTTCGGCGCAGGCCAGTTTATTCCCTGTGAAGAATTAAGTGCAGGAATGGTAGGATATATTACCGCCAGCCTGAAAAATGTAAGAGACACCCAGGTGGGAGATACCATAACTGATCAAAACCGACCTTGCCAGGAACCTTTGCCAGGGTATAAGAAAGTAAACTCAATGGTATTTTGCGGTATGTACCCTGCGGATGGAGCAAAGTATCCAGATTTGCGAGACGCATTGGAGAAGCTGCAGCTAAATGATGCTGCATTGCAGTTTGAACCGGAAACTTCCATTGCGTTAGGATTTGGGTTCCGATGCGGATTTCTGGGGCTTTTGCACCTTGAAATCATCCAGGAGCGTTTGGAGCGGGAATACAATCTGGATCTGGTAACTACAGCGCCAGGGGTTATCTATAAAGTGCATAAAACCAATGGAGAAACCCTTGAACTGACCAATCCTTCCAATTTGCCGGACCCTGCTGAAATTGAATACATGGAAGAACCAATGGTAAGCGCAGAGATTATGGTAACCAGTGAATATATTGGGGCGATTATGGATTTGTGTCAGGAACGCAGGGGCATTTACATCAGTATGGAGTATATGGAAGAGACCAGAGCATTATTAAAATACGAACTTCCTTTAAATGAAATTATTTATGACTTTTTTGATGCATTGAAATCCCGTTCCAGAGGGTATGCTTCCTTTGACTATGAATTAAAGGGCTATGCCTGTTCCGAATTGGTAAAATTAGATATTCTGATCAACAAAGAAGAGGTGGACGCATTATCCTTTATTGTCCACAGTGGAACCGCTTATGAACGGGGCAGAAAAATGTGTGAAAAGCTGAAAAATGAAATCCCACGGCATTTGTTTGAAATTCCAATTCAGGCAGCAATTGGAAGTAAAATTATTGCAAGGGAAACTGTAAAAGCAATGCGCAAGGACGTACTTGCCAAATGCTATGGTGGCGATATCAGCAGAAAACGAAAGCTGTTGGAGAAGCAGAAGGAAGGAAAGAAGCGGATGCGCCAGATTGGAAATGTAGAGATTCCACAAAAAGCATTTATGAGCGTGCTGAAACTGGACGATAATTAACTCTAAAAGGACAAACATTGGTTTATGGAACATACAACTGATCTTCAGAAAATGGACAACAAAAAGAAATTGGAACTCTACATCCACATTCCTTTTTGTGTAAAGAAATGTAACTATTGCGATTTTTTGTCAATGCCTGCGGATGAAACACTTCGTAGGCATTACATACATGTATTAATGGAAGAAATCAGGGAAAGACAACCATATTTCAGGGAGTATCAAATTTCCACAATTTTTTTCGGAGGAGGAACCCCTTCGTTGCTGACAGGAGAGCAAATGGAAGAGCTTATGGATACCCTGAAAAACAATTTTGTATTGGATTCGGATGCAGAAATTACGGTAGAATGCAATCCAGGCACCTTGGACAAAGAAAAACTTCTTTGTTACAAAGATTCCAGTATTAATCGGCTCAGCATAGGATTACAGTCCGCATGTAACAGAGAATTGGGGATACTAGGACGGATTCATAGCTTCGAAGAGTTTTTGGAAAATTATGAATTGTCCAGAAAAGTAGGATTTGAAAATATAAATTTAGATTTAATTTTCGGACTTCCAAATCAGAAAATAAAGGACTGGGAATACACATTAAATCAAGTATTAACTTTATATCCAGAACATATTTCAGCCTATGGACTGATGATAGAAGAAGGAACTCCATTTTATGAGAAATATGATAAGGATGAATTGCGCAGGGAACAAGGAGAGCAGCCGAAGGATTTGCCAGAAGAAGAAACCGAACGGGAAATGTATCTACAAACCAAATATATGCTAGAGGAAAAAGGATATCACCGTTATGAAATTTCCAATTATGCCAGATCTGGAAAGGAATGCCGTCACAATATAGGGTACTGGCAGAGGACTCCTTATTTAGGGTTGGGGTTAGGCAGCTCTTCTTTTTGGAATGGAATCCGGTTTTCCAATCCTTCTAATATGAAAGAATATCTAAAGGGAAATTATATAGATTTCAGTCATGTATTAAAGAAAAGTTCAAACCTATCATTGAAAAACACTGATTGTGTATGCAGGGAAGCTTCACAAATGTCAGATCCGTTCATTTGGGTATTAGATCAGCAGCAGCAAATGGAAGAATTTATGTTCCTGGGGCTGCGCATGATGGAAGGAATTTCCAAAAAAAAATTTCAAAATGAATTCGGGGTATCAATGGAAGAGATTTATGGAGAACAATTGCAAAAGCTTCAGAGGCAGGGCTTATTGACCCAAGAGAAAGAAATGCTTCTGCTAACAGAAGCAGGAATCGCCGTAAGTAATTATGTACTAAGTGAATTTTTACTGTCATAAAGGAACAACCAAGAATAGAAGAGGAGCATACTTATGAGATTTGTCATTCAGCGTGTCACCCACGCAGAGGTTGAGGTCGAACAAACTATCATTGGAAAAATCAAAAAAGGATTTCTTGTTTTCATTGGCATCAGCCAGGAGGATACCAATGAAATTGCTGATAAAATGATCTATAAATTAATCAATATGCGCATTTTTGAGGATGAAAATGGAAAAACAAATCTGGCCCTTAAGGATGTTTCTGGGGAATTGCTTTTAATTTCGCAATTTACCTTGTATGCCGATTGCAAAAAAGGAAACAGACCTTCCTTTACAAAAGCTGGCAATCCAACCCTTGCAGAGGAATTATATGAATATATTATTTCAGAATGCAAAAAACAGATTCCCATTGTGGAAACAGGTTCTTTTGGCGCAAATATGAAAATATCCTTATTGAATGACGGACCCTTTACCGTTATTTTAGATTCTAACGAAATTTGTTAAAACGAAACTCACATAGAAAGAGTGGATAAAGCTCTCGGGGAAAACAATCTATCAGTTCGCGAAATGTTGATTTTACGAACTGATAAGGAGGAAACAATGGATTACGTAGAAAAAATCAATTTAGAAAATAAACGGAAACTGCAAGAATTACTAAAAGAGCTTCCAAAGTTCTGTACAGAATTTTTTCGATATTTGGATACAAGAAATACAGCATCCCGAACCAGATTATCTTATGGATATGACATTCGCCTGTTTTTTGAATTTATCCAGGCCAATAATCCAAGATATGGAAAAATGCCTATGCATGATATTCCCATTTCTGTTTTGGATGAATTGACGCCGGTAGACATTGAAGAATACCTGGCTTATTTGTCTTATTATGAAAAAAAAGATGGGCAAGCGGTCACCAATGGAGAAAAAGGGAAATCCCGAAAATTATCAGCCATCCGTACCATGTACAATTATTATTTTAAAAAGGAATTTATCAAGACTAACGCTCCTTCCATGATAGAAACACCGAAAAAGCATAAGGAAAATATTATCCGTCTGGATAAAGATGAAGTTGCAGAATTGATTGCTACTGTAGAAAATGGAAGCTCTCTTACGGCAAAGCAGCTTGCTTCTTATCAGAAAACGAAATACAGGGACATTGCCATTTTGACTTTATTATTAGGAACGGGAATCCGTGTGTCAGAATGTGTGGGTTTAGATGTGAATGATGTGAGCTTCAAGAACCAAGGCATGCGGATTGTTCGAAAAGGTGGAAATGAATCTATGGTTTATTTTGGGGAAGAGGTATGCAATGCATTGCTGGATTATTTGGAAATGGAACGCCCTCTGCTGGCAGAAAAAGCCCTTCCAGAACATGAGAATGCACTCTTCCTCTCCTTAAAATACAGTCGGCTTACGACACGCTCCGTAGAAAAACTGGTTAAGAAATATACAGGCGCAGCAAATATCAGTAAAAAAATTACACCTCACAAGTTACGGAGCACTTATGGAACCAACCTTTACAAAGAAACCGGCGATATCTATCTGGTTGCCGATGCATTGGGGCATAAAAGTGTGGAAACTACCCGCCAGCACTATGCTGCCATTGATGATGAGCGAAGAAAACTGGCAGGTAAATTTTCCGGAAGCATTTTTCATGAGGATAATTAAATGATTTCCGTTTATTCCCACGAGCAATTCACCAAGCAGCCGCACCTTGGCGGATATTTGGTGAATGCCGCCAGGGTCAAATACACCCTAGTTTATCTGTGGGATATTTGATTTCTTTTCAAGATATCCATATAATTCAGGATCATCTCACCGCATCCTTGTAGTCCAAGTTGGCTGCTGTCCAGAGTCAAATGATAGCTTCTGGAATCTCCCCACTTTTTACTGGAGTAATAATTGTAATAACTTGCACGCTTTTTATCTGTTTTATGGATCATATCTACTGCTTTGTCTTTGGATAGATCATATGTTTCCATAATATGATTGATACGAAACTCCATATCAGCATGGATAAATACGTTGATACAGTTGGGATGTTCTGAAAGTGCATAATCGGCACAACGGCCAACGATAATGCAGGATTCCTTTTTCGCAAGATTTTTAATGGTCTCAAATTGTGCCAGAAATACTTTATGGTTTAATGGCATATCCAGAAAAGGGGCTGAGGTATAACCGCTGACGGAATAAGTATCCATAACCAGTGAATAAAGAAAACTGCTGGTAGGTTTCTCATCGTGATTTTCAAAAATTTCTTGGCACAACCCACTTTCTTTGGCAGCCATGGAAAGCAGTTCCTTATCATAGCATTTCACATTTAATTTTTCTGAAAGCATTCTGCCAATATCTAAACCGCCGCTGCCATATTCCCGTCCTATTGTGATTACAAATTGTTCCATACAAATACCACCTTCCCACTTTAAAACACCCTTCTGTCCGATCTACACGGTTATCAAAAGCTGGTGTCTCAAAAATTCTGTCTTGATTACAAATTATATTGATATTATAGCATAATTTTTCTGAAATGTATATAAAATTTCTAACAATTTACTACAATGAAGTAGAAATCAGTTACTGAAATCATGTTACAGGTTTTTCTTCAGAAGCTCTTCAAAATATTCTGGTAAAGGCGCTGTCACTTCCAAATATTCTTCTGTAACCGGATGGAGAAAACCGATGGTTGCTGCATGAAGCGTCTGTCCTTGAAGCTTCCATGGACTTTTTCCAGTTCCATACACTTCATCTCCAAGCAAAGGATGGCGAATGCTTGCCATATGGACACGAATTTGATGTGTCCGCCCTGTTTCCAGTTCAAATTCCATATAACTGTGTTTGGAAAAACGCTGTAGAGTTTTATAATGGGTCACTGCAGGTTTCCCGTTTGGCACATTGATTGCCATCTTTTTCCGGTCAGTGGGATGTCTGCCAATGGTTCCTTCAATTGTGCCGTTGTCTTGTTGAACAATTCCCTTGACAATGCCAAGGTATCGCCTGGTAACCGAATGAACTTTAATCTGTTGCGCGATTTTGATATGGGCGTTATCATTTTTACAAACAATTAGCGTTCCTGTAGTATCCATGTCAATCCGGTGAACGATGCCTGGACGGATGATCCCATTGATGCCAGAGAGACTATCCTTACAGTGATACATCACTGCATTTACCAACGTGCCAGAATAATGTCCAGCGGAAGGATGCACCACCATCCCTTTTGGTTTATTTACAATCAAAAGCTCGGAATCTTCATAAAGAATATCCAATGGTATATTTTCTGGAAGAATTTCGATTTCCTGTGCTGGAGGGATGTATACCTGGATCAAATCTTTTTCATTTACTTTGTAATTTGCTTTTTGTGCCTGTTGATTTACCAATACCCGTCCTTCTTTCACAAGCTTTTGAAGAAAAGACCGGGAACAGTCTGCACATGCTTCTGAAAGAAATTTATCCAACCGCTCTCCTGCTTGTCCCACTACCTGAAATTCCCGTACATCCTCTTGCTCTCTCATTTCTCCTGCTCCTTCTTTTTCCATGGCCAGAGGATTTCTAATTCTTCATCTTTATAATAAAAGAAAACAAGAATAATTAACAGAGCCATGCCGACCGTTACATAAATGTCTGCTACATTAAAAACAGGAAAATTGATTAATTCAAAATAAAAAAAGTCCACCACATAATTCAGGCGCAAACGATCGATTAAGTTGCCAATTGCCCCTGCAGTTAAAAGCGCCAGGATAAAACGTATCCAACCGTACTTTTTCTCCACAGGCGTACGAAAATATACTAGAACCATAAGTGTCAGCATAATCACTGTACTGATTACAAACCACAGCTTCTGTCCTTGCAGCATTCCAAAGGCTGCTCCACGGTTCTCCAGATAGTGCAATTGAAAAATATCCTTGATGAGAATCACATCACTTCCATTTTTTAAATAAGTGGAGGCCAGATACTTTGTAAACTGGTCCACTAGCAAAAGAAGTAATACACCAACAGCATAAAGGATACAGCTATTTCTTTTTTTTGTATTCATACGATTGCTCCCATAATATAACGAATTCCTTCTAAAAGATCAGAATCTTCTAATTCTTTTGTAATATATGCATCTCCAAGGGTTTTTAATAAAACAAACTTAATTTTTCCTGATTCCATTTTTTTATCCAACTTGGTTGTTGCAAGGATATCTTCTGGAGAATGAGGAAAATTCTCCAAAGTAATTGGCAGGCCGAACCCTGATAAAATATGTTTGAGTTCTTCTAACTGTTCCTGAGTGATATTTCCTTTTTGAAGGGAAATATATCCTGCGCTTACCATACCAAGAGATACACATTCCCCATGATAAAGGGTAAAATCAGATAATTTTTCAATCGCATGGCCAATGGTATGACCAAAATTTAATAAAGCGCGCTCTCCCTGCTCTTTGGGGTCTCGCTCTACCACATCCCGTTTGATGAGGCAGCTTCGGTAAATGATTTCTTCCATTGTTTCATAATTCTGAGATATCATGGCTTCCCTATGGCTTCGAATGAGATTTGTATACGAGTTGTCTTTGATAAAGCCATGCTTAATTAACTCAGCCGTCCCTGAAGAAAATTGACGCTTGGGTAATGTCTTTAAGGTGGAAATATTCATATAGACAAGTTTTGGCATATAAAAAGCCCCCACCATATTTTTGTACTGTAAAAAATCCACCCCTGTTTTTCCACCAATGCTGCTATCCGTTTGCGCCAACAAGGAGGTAGGAACCTGTACAAAATCAATGCCCCGCAGGTAAGTAGCCGCTGCAAATCCAGTCAAATCCCCAGTGACTCCCCCACCTAACGCAATTAATACATCTTTCCGATCAAAGGAATTTTGAATTAGATGGTTATATAGCTTTCCAACTGTATCCGTGTTCTTATTACTCTCCCCTTCCTCAAACACAAAGGAGGTACACAAAGCAAACATAGGGGAAAGTAATGATTTCACTTCTTCCAGATAAAATTTTTCTACAACTGTTTCTGTGACAATACAAGCCCGATTCTTGCCATACCCAAGCTCTTTTAACTTTTCTGGAAGCAAACGAAAATCTTTCTGCAGCTCAATGTTGTAACATGGTGTTTTATGATAAGATACTGTAATTGTCTTTCCCATAATAATCCCTGATATGTAAGCCATATCAATCCTTTCTATTATTTATTCCCGCGAGCAATGAGCCAAGCAGCCGCGCCCTATTGGATATTTGGCGAATGCCGCGAGGGTCAAATACGCTTTTGCAAATCTAATATATTCTTTGAAATTACAGATACTTTTCGAACTGTATTTTCAGTCGCCCCTTTCGTGTTTCGCCGTTATCTCCCAGAAAACGGAACCGCCCAAAGGAGCGCACAGAAATCAATTCCAGGGGTTTACATTCATAAGTAGTTTGGAGTATTTCTTTATTATTGATGAATACACGTCCGCTGCGAATCCACTGACTTGCTTGAGAACGGGAAACTTTACAGATGCAGGCAATCACACTGTCCAGCCGATTGGAGCTTATAATGCCTTCTCCAGATTCTTTTTGAGGTTCTATCTTTACCTCTTCTGCTGCCGCTAGCTCTATCAAAACAGTAGTGTGACGAATCCGTGTGAGAGCTTCCATCAGGTATTCTGAAATTTTTTTGTGACAGAATACATAAATTAATGTTTCATCCACTAGAATATCTCCCAACATGGAACGTTCAATTCCAAGATTCATCAGACTTCCAAGTACATCCCGATGATTTAATTTTTCTGCAAACTTAATATTAACTGGGGTGATTTTCAAACAGGAAATTGGAAAATTCCAGTCATAACAAAGAGCATCAGGTAAAAATGCAATCATCTGACGCTCACTTAATTCATAGCCGCCAGAAAGTTGAAAATCAGAGTATAACTCTGAACCTTGCTGACGAAAGATATTTAATTCATTTAAGTTTAGAAAATCACTAAATAAAACAATATTTTTTTGCTGTGCCTGTCGGGATAAATCCATAAAACGTTTTGCCAGTAATACTTCATCCTTTTCCATAGCTATCTTCCTCAAAATTCCTTAATGGGAGGAACATCAAAGGAATCCATAATATTTGTGGCAAAATCCCCAGAAATATCCACACTTGGCGGTGTAATAATAAATATGTAATTAGAAATCTTTTGAAGGTTTCCGCTGATTGCAAAGCAAGAGCCTGAAGTAAAATCAATAATCCGCTGTGCAATATCCACATCCAAGCCTTCCACATTCAACACGACTGTCCTGTCCAAAAGCAAAGTCTCTGTAATCTCCCTTGCATCATCTACGGTGGTTGGCTTAATGACACAAACCTCCATACCAGATACATTCTGTCTTTTGGAAGGGCGCATAGGTGTAACCTTTTGTGATTTCACTGGACGGGGACGTTTTTCTTCATAGGATTCTTCTTCAGCTTCAGAATTCTTCTCTTTGGTAGAGCTTCTTCTCTTTGGCTTTTCCTCTTCGTAATCATCATCGTAATAATCGTCATCGTAGAAATCATCATCATCCGAATTCAATCTCATTACGTCTAAAAATTTATCAAGCATTCCCATAATAGTCTCCCTTATAACAATATCAATTTTGTACTAATTATAGTTTCTTTCTCCAAAAATGCCTGTTCCTACACGAACCATGGTAGCGCCTTCTTCTACCGCTACCATGTAATCACCGGTCATTCCCATGGAAAGCACAGACATACTTACATTATCAATGTTTTTCTGCATTATGTCAACAGATAATTCCTTGATTTGACGAAAATATTTCCGGTTATCTTCTGGATTTTCCACAAATGGGGCAATTGTCATAAGTCCTTTGATATGAATATTGGGAAGTTTTGCAATCTCTTCTATCAATTGGAAAGCCTCTATACGGGAGATTCCAAATTTACTTTCTTCCTGGGCAATATTAATTTCTACCAGAATATCTACTTCTACTTGCTTCTTGCTGGCCTGGTTACTGATTTCTTCTGCCAGCCGCAAAGAATCTACCGAATGGATTAAGGTAACCTTATCAATAATGTACTTCACCTTATTCCTTTGCAAATGTCCAATCATGTGCCACTTTATATCTGTTGGAAGCACAGGATATTTATCCATAATTTCTTGTACCTTATTTTCCCCAAAATTCCGGCTTCCTGCATTGTATGCCTCTTCCAGCAAGGGAATGGGCTTGGTTTTGCTGACAGCGATCAATGTTACTTCTTCCTGGTTTCTTCCCACTTTTTCACATGCTGCTTTTATATTATTCTGTACCTGTATTAAATTTTCTTTTACCATAGCTTTGTCCTCCAGGGTGAATTTGAAAAATGCTTTAATGAATAATTTCATTTTCTGTTATAGAAGAAGCGTCCAGTGCAATATGGTCATAAAGGGAAATTCCATAATTTGTACCTACATCAATAATAGAGTATTCCTGATTCTGGAAAAGAATTTCCACTTTTCGGAATATAGCATAACCTTTATTAATGTTATATACTCCTTGGAGTGTGGCTGTTTCACCCAAGATATATGGTTCATTGGAATCTGGTTTTATAATTTTGTCGCCCTTCTCTAACTGTTCTCCAGTAATATAATACATATCTTCAGTCTCTTCTGCAACAGTGGCAGAAGCAAACTCCATAATCGTTTTACCTTTCTCATCTTCATATTGGCGCATAACGCCATTCGTATTATTATTCCCACCTTTTGTAAGGAATTCCTTTGGAATCAGAAAGAATTTTTTCTCTGTTAAAGCTGTGTTGGGTATTTTCAGCCCATTGGTATCTGACAGCAATAATTTGACATCCAGATATCGGTCTGTGGCAAACCGAATCACTGAATTCTGAAAAGTTAGTATCAAATACCATGCATCCTCCTGGTTTAAAATACGAGAATCTCCCCATGCAGTTGTACCATCTTTTTTAAATTCAATTTGAATCCTGGATTCCTTTCCCAGGTCTTTTGCCAGATTTTCAGAAACAGGAATAATCAAATTCCAAGTTTCGCTGGTGACCAGCTTATAAGCTGGTTCCCCTGTGGATACCTGTTCCCGGGATATCAGGTTGCTTTTGGCATGTGCAGATGAATCAAAAATATCTTGTGTAAAATTTTCTGTTGTGACATGCTCCAAGCCGTCTGTATTGTATACGACAATTCCAGGCTCTGATGCTGTATATACATGAAGTCCCGAGGAATTTCCAGAGTAATTCCCAAGGCTTGCCAACGCATGAGAGCTGATAGCTTCCATCAATTCTGCTTCCATATCATATTGAAAGGCATATACCTGATAGAAATTCTCATCGGAATAGCCAAGTACATAATTAGCCGCTGTTTTTTCTAATTCATCATAAGATCCTTTTTCGGTAAAGAGCTGCCCATCGTTCTGTTTTGCAATTTCCTGGTAAAAATCTCCTGTTTCATCTATGGAATAGATGTAGGAGTTTACGCTAACCTTCTCAGCGTCTCGGTTATAATAATTGATATAGCCAGAGCTTTCAACATTGAATACCTTCTCTTCCCGCAGGATGACGCCTGTGAAAGTATTCTCCTGTGTGATGGTTCCCTGTGTGACCTCATAGATTGCGGTCTGCTTTTCCGTAAAATACTGAAACATATTGTAAACCATATAAACAAAAATAATAAGGAACACAACAATCCCTACATTTAGGTGGGACATTCTATGAAATTTTACAACTTTTTTATTTTTCTTTTTTGCCATACATTTCTAAGTCCTATATTTAAAAGAATAATGAAGCCTATCGATTGATAAAACATCAACGGGCAGATACAAAAAATGAGCCGGATGCATCAATAACCAGAATATTTTACCATTTTAAAAGTATAAACTCAATACTTCCATAAACTTCCAATATATATTTTTTTTAATTGGAAATACTAAATTCATGTAAAAGGAGGAATGCATATGAGTACCAAAGGTTTGGATTACACATTGTTAGCCCTTGTAATTGTAGGCGCTGTCAATTGGGGATTGATTGGATTGTTTCGTTTTGACCTGGTATCATTTCTATTTGGTGATATGAGCTGGCTTACCCGGATTATCTATGGAATTGTAGGAATTGGCGGTTTATATCTCTGTAGTGTGTTTGGACGTATTCGGTCGATGAATGAAGCATAGCCTTTCCGAATGAGAAAAATATTATTTTTTCTATCAAAGGATACTTTCACGCTTTCGCGTAACAAGGTCTTTCGAAAAGAATAAGAATGGGGGTTATCGAACTGAAACGATAACCCCTCTTCTGTCATTATAAGGATACAATGACTTTCCCTTTTGTACACTCAGGTAAATCTTTCTCATTTTTTGAAATGCTCACAACAAAATTTACATGGAATTTATCACTGATAGATTCTAATTTTGCAATGGCATGTTCGATATCGCTATCTTCCAACATTGCTATTGTAAGGAAACTGTCTAAATACATCTCTTCCAAATCGTGATCCTGAGAAATAATTCCACAAAGAAATCCTAAAAATTCGTCACCATTTGAAATCATATAGTCCGAAACATTAATTAAACGAACTTTATTACTTAACTCATACATATGCTTTTGGCTCTTATCCAAATATACGATATTACCGGTAGCAGATTTGATTGAGTCGTTTACCTTATCTAACAGATGTTTTGTCTTACCTTTTCCCTTTTCTCCAGCTATAATTTGTACCATGACAATCTCCTCCTAGTCTCAACCGTATGTATACAAAATAGATAACAAATTTCTGCAAATTCACACGAATATCCTCTATTTTGCATGACAACAGTAATTTTCATATGGTAATTATAGTATATATTCACGAAAAATTCAACCGCTATTTGGAATTTCTTTTAGCAATTCAGCCATTTCCGTGTAAAGATTATCTGCGTTATCTGCCTTAAAAACAATAGAAATATAAGGAGCTTCCCCCTTTTTACTATACAAAGCCAGACAAGATCCGGCATTGCTGGTAGTTCCCGTTTTTCCGCCAATAATTTGTATTCCTTCTGGTGGTTCTTTTTCCCCATTCAAAAATTTATTGGTGGTCTTCCATTCTTTTACAGAGGCTTCTCCAGAAGCAGAAGTATATTGGCAGGTATGTTCTTGGGTGCTTAAAATCTTTTCAAATTCCTCATTCTGCATAGCTGCTTGAAAAATTAAATACAAATCATACACAGTGGTATAATGCTTTTCATCCTGTAATCCATGAGGATTCATAAAATTTGAATTGGTGGCCCCGATGGATTTTGCTTCCTGATTCATCAATTTTACAAACTCTTCGCTACTTCCAGACACTACATCAGCAATTACATTTGCCGCATCATTGCCGCTGCACAAAATCAGACCATATAATAACTCCTCTAAGGTCAAAGTATCTCCCGCGGCAAGTCCGCAGGTGGATGAGCCTGGTTCTAACTGCAATTCTGCTTCAGTAACTGTAGCAGAATCTGTCAAAGTTCCATGCTTCAATGCCACATAAGCCGTAAGAATTTTGGTTGTGCTTGCCGGATACAGCCGTTCATGGACATTCTTTCCAAATAACATGGTACTTTTTTTCAAATCAAAAAGCCCAGCCGCCTGAGAAAGAGAATCTGTTACATTTTCACTTAATACATTTTCATTGCTGGCAATACAAAGGTCTTTTGCAAAAAAAGAATGTGATACGCCGCTGCTTTCTGATGTCAATCCATAAGCTCTCGTGCTTTCTGTAATATCATAGGCGTTTTCGATCTTCACAGGTTCCCCACACCCACAAAGTAACGTAAACGACAAAAATATTCCTGCAATCCGGGCTACTTTCTTTCTATTTATACATTTCACGCCACTCTAAATCTCCTCTATCCAATGATTTGATCAATAACTCCGCTGTGGCAAGATTTGTTGCCAATGGAATATTATGGGTATCGCATAAATGAACCACATTATTCACATCCGGTTCATGTGATTTGGGTGTCAATGGATCCCGCAAAAAAATAACTAAGTCAATCTGGTTATGTTCAATCTGGGCGCCAAGCTGTTGTGCGCCTCCCAAATGCCCTGCTAAATATTTGTGAATAGACAAATTGGTTACCTCTTCAATCAACCGTCCAGTGGTACCCGTTGCGAATAATTCATTTTTGCATAGAATTCCCCGGTAGGCAATGCAAAAATTCTGCATTAATTTTTTTTTCGAATCGTGCGCAATCAAACCAATATTCATTTTAAAAACCCTCCGTTCTATATTTGAGAGGCTGAAGCCCTACATTTAATACAAGTCCTATTCCGATAAAAAGGCTTACTAACGATGTCAACCCATAGCTTACAAATGGTAATGGCAAGCCAGTATTTGGCATTAATCCAGTTACCACGCAAATATTCACGAATGTTTGGAATCCTATCCAGACAGCTACACCGCCGCAAATCAGCCGTCCAGGTAAATCTTTTGCCTTTCTCCCAATCCAAATACATTCGAATACAATCAACAGCAGCAACATCAAAATCACTGCGCCTCCAACAAATCCCAGCTCTTCTCCCGCAACTGCAAAAATAAAATCTGTTTGAGGCTCTGGTATATAATTTCCATTTTTTACAGAAAATGCCGTCTCATTATTCAGCCCTTTCCCCCATAATTGTCCAGAGCCGATTGCCATAATGGAATTCTGTTGCTGATATGCATCTGTCGCATATTTTTCAGGCTGCAGCCATGCCATAATACGACGCCATTGATAATCATCTAAAATTTTCTGATTTGGCTGTAATATCAAATATATGAATAATGTTCCAGCAGGAATTAACACTGCCAGTACACCTGCTATTATTTTATAACTTAATCCACTTAAAAACAAGAGTGCAATGAAAATTACTGCAACAACAATACTCGTTGACAAATCCGGCTGTTCCTCAATCATATACCAAGGTACAAAAATCAAGATAGCAGAAATTAAAATCATCGGCAATGTGTTAATTTTCTCATAATATTTCCCAAAAAACCAGGAAAAGAACAAAATTAATAATACTTTAGATAATTCTGAAGGCTGAAAACGAAAGCCCCCTACCTCAATCCAGCGGACAGCTCCGCCACCCTGGGAGCCAAAAACATGGAAGGTAATTAAGGAAAGCAATCCCAGGTTAAAGAGATAAATCAGCCAATTGAAACGTAAAATAAAGGAATAATCAATCATGGAAACAACCACCATTACAAATAGTCCCAGAAGAAGTCCTACGATCTGTTTGCTTTGCACAGCCTTCTGTGCGCTCCCTATCACGCTGATTCCAATCATGGTAAGCGCCACTACATAGAAAATTAAACGAAAATTATAGTTTTTAATCTGATATTGTTTCAACATAATCTCAATCCTTACATTATCTTCTACCTGGAGGAATTTGGATGCTTCATATCCTTAATGGGAATATTCGCATAAAGCGCAGGCACATTCCCATTATTTCCATCCGATTCGGTCTGGGTAATCTGGATATCCAGGCCCTCTGCATCTATTTCCATGTATTTTGAAATCACCTGGATGATGTCGTTTTTGATCATTTCCATTACATCCGGAGAACAGTTTGCCCGGTCGGAAACCAGTACTAATTTTAAACGGTCTTTTGCAATATCTCCGGAGGTTTTCTTTTTAAAAAAATCCATTAAACCCATAATGATTTCCTCCTAATTTTTCTTAAAGATTTCTTTCAGTTTCCCCCATACGCTGGATTTAATTTCCAAATCCAGAAATGGCACTTCTTCTCCTAATATTCTATGGCAGATATTGGCAAAGGCTTTTCCAGCCAGACAGTCTGTACCTACTAAAGGCTCTCCCTGATTGGTGGAAATAACAATTTGCTCATCATCTGGTACTGCTCCAATTAAATCAATAGCCAAAATATCTGTCACATCATTAATATTCATCATATCTCCACGTTTTACCATATCCATGCGTAAGCGGTTTACGATCAATTCGGTACGCTTCACCTCATTTGCACAAAGAAGTCCAATGATACGGTCTGCATCACGAATGGCAGAAACCTCTGGTGTAGTTACCACCAGTGCACGATCTGCTCCTGCAATAGCATTCTTGAATCCTTGTTCAATTCCAGCTGGACAATCCAAAAGGATATAGTCAAAATCTTCCTTCAATTCTTCGATTAGCTTTACCATTTGTTCTGGTGACACAGCTGACTTGTCCCTGGTTTGTGCAGAAGGAAGAAGGGAAAGATTGGGATATCGTTTGTCCTTAATAAGAGCCTGCTTCATGCGGCAATTTCCTTCTATGACATCCACCAGATTATATACGATGCGGTTCTCAAGCCCCATCACCACATCCAGGTTGCGGAGTCCAATATCTGTGTCGATTAACACAACCTTTTTATCCAATTGGGCAAGCCCTGTTCCTACATTTGCTGTGGTTGTAGTTTTTCCTACGCCACCTTTTCCTGATGTTATAACAATTACTTCACTCATCCTACTACATCCTCCTGCTTTTTATATATTATTCAAAAGACCCTTTGTGATTGGCTCAATATAAATATTTCCGTCTTTTACGATTGCTACCTGGGGTTCTACCGTAATCTTTTCCTTCCGAATGCGTCTTTTTGGCGCTGGAGCTTTATCCGCACTTCTTGCAATGATTTCCCCAATTTTTATTTGAATTGGGTCCATGCTCAAGGCCGCAACAAAGGATTGTTCATTGCCATTCGCCCCCGCATAGGCAGTTCCCTTTAGCGCTCCTAGTACGACAATACTTCCTTTGGAAATAATTTTTGCTCCAGGATTCACATCTCCAAGAACAATAATACTGCTTTCACAATCTAGTACCTGTCCAGAACGAAGTGTTCCCCGGTAAAACTCTCCAGTTTTGCCAGCCTGTTCTTCTTCAAAACGCTCAATTTTCTGTCGGGTCAACTCTTCCCTTAAGGCATCATTGTCCAGAATACAGATAATATTTACAGACGTATTGCTTGTAATGGTATCTACAATTCGAAATTCCTCTTCCTGGGTCAATTTCCGTCCTTCAAAAGAAATCGCCATTTTTGCATTTTTAAAAAAACCTTCTGATTCCTTAAAACGTTCCAGAATACACTTCAACAATTCTTCAAAATCCATAGAATGATCTAAGATCAGATTGATTCCATATTTATTGCTTTTTAACATTACAGGTTTTGCCAAATTTATCCCTCCAAACTTTAATCTGTAAATCCATTGGCAGAACTTCCAATTTCCTCAGCTTGTCCATCTAATAAAGTATCTTTATCTGCAAGTTTAAAATAATATTTTAAAATATTACTGGATACTTCCACCGCATTGGCAGATGTATACCCATAAGCAATCCGCGTAGCAATAGCAATTTCAGGATTATCAAAGGGCGCATAGCCAATAAACAAAGCATGATTTGCCCTGGTAGGAATCTGCTGTGCAGTACCAGTTTTTCCGGCAACGGCAATGGGGAAGTCCTTAAAAGAACTGTTATTTTCTGCCACCATACGCATACCGTTTTGAATTGCATCCCAGGAAGCGCTGGATACCTCTGTAATCTTTCTTGTAATTTCTGGCTTGAATTCCTTGACCAGAGTGCCATCGGATGTGGTCTCTTTATCCAAAAGCGTAAGCTTATAAATATTTCCGCTGCTGGCCACCGCTGCCAAATATCTTGCCAGTTGCGTCGTGGTAAAGTTGTGATTACTCTGCCCAATGGATGAAGTGATTGGATATTCATCCGCAATATGCGGTTCATTTTCAGGTATCTCAATGCCTGTTTTTTCATCTAATCCAAACAAAGAAGCATACGTTCGGATGGTAGATATTCCCTTATTTTCATTATAGACGCCATTAGAAGAACTCATACGATACCCCAGCTCATAAAAGAAATAGTTACAGGAATCCCGTATCGCTTCTGAAATATTGATATTGCCATGGGTGCTTCCCGGATAAATCCAGCATTTCGGGGATGGGTTTATTTCGGTATATTCTCCTTTGGTTGCAATCTGTTCACCGACGCTAACCACACCTTCGGTAAGAGCCGCCGCTGCTGTCACTGGCTTGAAGGTAGAACCAGGGGCTGTCTGCTGTTGGGTGGCATTATTGTACTGAGGGATGGACAAATCATTCTGAAGACTGGAAAAATATTCAGAATCTACGGAATTTGCCAGCCGATTGGTATCGTATCCTGGATAAGTGACACAGGCAAGCAGTTCTCCCGATTTGGGATTAATCATGACACAGCTTGCCGTACAGGGATCTAAAGCGAGCTGGGCTGGAGTAATCTCCAAATTCTTGATTTTATCCCGTATAAAATTAAATGCACTTAGACTGCCGTTTTGAAGAGCCGTTAAATCTCCTTCATTCTCCTGCAATATCCCCTGTTCAAACAGCATAAGACAAATCTGCGTGCCAGAAATTAATTCCTGATTTATCATATACTTGTATATTTTTTTGTGAAATTCCCGGTCTGTTTGCAATCCTCCTATGATATAAGCGATAAGCGCATCATATATTTCAGTGGAATCGGAATATTTGGATTCTGTATCAAACTTAGTGATGTCAATCCAGTCCATAGAGATTGCCCGTCGAAGGTATTCGCACAAGCTTGTGGTATCATTCTTCCATTCCTTGTATATCTCATCTTCGGTATCCACTTTATCGGTAAGGAAAATCTCATTCTTCTGCAGCATAGAAAGAATATAGCTCATATACATTTGCTGCTCCTTGTCCAATTCTCCATAAGGAATAGGGGTAGCAGAAGAAAACTGCTGCTGCAGTTCACGGATAACCGCATCCTGTTTCCCCAAAAAAGCGTGATATACCTGCTGCTCCACAGGCTTTGCATCCTCAGCGCTTAAATGATTGATATCGATAATATTGTTGTTTAACAGTGCAAAATAAACATCATCAATTGGTATTTTAATATCTGAGGCAGAACCAGAGCTGGTGTCATATTCCTTAATATTTTCAATATTGGCATATACAATGCCTGCCAGCTCCTGCTCTAGCATTTTGTAAACTGCTTTCTGTAAATCTGCGTCAAAGGACAAATAAATGTCATTGCCAGAAGCTGCGTCCACCTGCTCAATCATCTCAGTGATTCTTCCAACACTGTCCGCATAGAATTTTTCTCTTCCTTTTGTTCCCTGTAATTCCTGATCCATCACTTGTTCAATGCCAGATTTTCCAATGACATCATTCAGAGTATACTGGTCATTTTTTTTGGAAAGTTCATCGTATTCTGTTTGGGAAATTTTACCAGTATAACCAATGATATGGGAAAAATAAATGCTGTCCACATATTTGCGAACACTGTCTTCCATAATATCTACGCCCTGCAATATTTCAGAATTTTCTTTTATTACTGCAACTGTTTCATCACTTACATTCTGTGCAATCGTGGTTAATACGTATCTTTGGTAACTGTTCTGAGAAATTGCATACCGCAAAATCATAATTTTGTAAGCTTCCTCTTGGGTATAGCGTACGATGTCCTTTTCTTTTACGTCTTCGTATTTCTGACCTTCTACATAAATATCAAAATTGTCCTGCAAATATGTGATTACCTGCTCTGGCGTTGCAGAACCTTCATTATATCCCAATTTTTTATTATATTTTAATTCATCTACTTTTGTACGACCATAAACGTCTGCAAGAAAACGTTTCAGCGCTTTTCCAGATAGGTTAAACTCATAGGCTCCTGTGTCATTTTTTTGAATTCCGAAGGTATTTGTAATGGAATCTCCTTTTTCCTCAATCATATGAATGACGGTGTTCAGTTCCTCGTTCATCAATCTGTTTTTTTCTGACGTACTGCTGTAAATGCCATTGTCTTCTATGGTAACGGAATAAGAAAGTTCACTGTAGGCCAAAAGTTTGCCGTTGCGGTCATAAATGCTGCCTCTTGTTCCGGAAGTTACGCGTTCTTTTTGGATACGAAGGGTATAATTATCCATATACTCTTTTCCATTGATAATCTGTAACAAAAAAATACGCTGCATCAATATTCCAAAGAGAATAAGCATTGCCACGCTAAGAACAAACAATCTGGAACCTATCAGTTTTTTTATAAAATTTTTGACAAACTCAAACAAATTTACCAGCGCTCCTTCGCTCAATCACTTCCAGTTTCTGATTAATCCTCAAAATTATAAAATAGAGGAGAATGGTTACAAGTATGGTATACACCAGTTCTGGCAACATAATGTGCAACAGGTAATAATTGAATCGGAATTTTCCTCTTAAGAAAAATAGAAACAAATATACCATAATGTTACAGGAAAAATCACTCGTTGCAATCAAAATCAGTGGAAGCTTAATATCATCTGGGAAAAACATTTTACGGAAAAAACCGTTCACATATCCGATATAAGCATAAATCAAGGCATAAAACCCAATGACGCTGCCAAAAAAAATATCCAACAGCAATCCACTAAAAAAGCCAATCCACATTCCCTCTTTTCGGCCCCGCATAAAACCGAAGGAAGATGTGACTACTACCAAAAGGTTGGGAGAAATGGAAGCAAAAGACAAAGCCTGGAACAATGTAGTCTGCAATAGAAAACATATGGCTATAATCAAAAATACAGACAACTTGCGTCTCAGTTTCATTCTTGCTCCTCCTGCTCTTTCCCAATATTCTTCTTATCCAGTATCACCAGCACCTCCTGCAAATGTTGGAAATCCACTGCTGGCGTAATTGTACCAGAATAAGTCAGGTTATTGGAATCACGTTCAATGGTGCTGACATACCCAATCAGAATACCTTCCAGGTATTTATCACTAATATGGGACGTTACCATTTGTTCTCCGATATTGATTGCATCATCCTCACATTTTAGGTCTGTAAATTCAATGACCTGCTGCTCATTCATGGTGGCTAAGTTTCCACTGATAATACAACGGTCTGCCGTTGATAAGGACATGCCGCTGACATTGCTGGCGTCGTCAATAATGGTACGGACCTTTGCATAATTGGGTCCAGTATCAATTACAATTCCTACCAGTCCGCTTCCTGCAATCACATTCATATCTTTTTCAATTCCGTCTTTGGTACCCTTATCAATCAGGAACGTATTAAACCAGTTTCCGCTGTCACTTGAGACCACCCTTGCCGCTATCTTTTCATAACTTGGATACTTTTGGTCAAGCTCCATTAATTCCCGTAGATTATCCAGTTCATACTGTTCCAGCTTAATGATACTTAATTCCTGGGTAAGCCGATCCACCTCTGCTTGCAGCTCTTGGTTTTCTTCCATCACATCCCGTAAGGATTTCAAATCATCTGCTCTGGACAAAAACCAGGTTCCAACCGTATTAATTCCTTTTTGCATAGGTACAAATACATATCCAGCAATGGTATTCAATGGGCCTCCAGATAAATTCAGTGTAAAGCTTACAAACATGACAATCATGCAGAAACCTGTCAATATCAAAAGAGTATATTTGGTTGGTATGGAATGTTTTGTTGATTTACGTTTCATAAATGATTACACCTTTATTTATAAATTCTGGTTTTCATGCTAAAAGCCAACTTTCTGAGTTTTTCATCAGAAACAATTTTGTTCAATCCTCTCACTGCACTTTCTTCGGGCAGCTCACAGGTATTGACTTTAATATTGGTAATTTGGGTGAATAATTCATCCAGCCGTTTGATTTTGGAAGAACCGCCGGTAATATAGATACCAGAATGAATAATATCCCTTGCCAGCTCTGGCGGCGTCTTTTCCAGAATCATTTTAATGGAATTGCAGATGGAATTTAGGTTGTCCTTAATGGCTTCATAAATTACAGTGGAAGAAATTTCCATTTCAATGGGTAATCCGCTTACCACGTCACGACCTACGATAACAGTGGTCTGTTCCTCTTCTTCTGGGAGAGCGCAGCCTAAAGTTTCTTTTAAGTACATGGCAGTTTTCTGGCCGATTACCAGCCCAAAATTGCGCTTCATATGGCTGATGATGGATTCATCAATCCGTTTTCCTCCAAAATGGAGCAAATCGCTTAATACCAGCCCACCCAAAGAAATCACTGAAATCTCTGTGGTATCTGCGCCAATATTTACAATCATAAATCCTGTAGGGGACCCTACATCCAAATCAAGTCCTACGGCATCCGAAATTGGTTTTTCACAAAGCAGTACGCTCTTTGCTTTGAACCGGCTCTTGTAAAACAAGTCAAAGAAAGCCTTTTTCTCTACCTCTGTAATGTCCGTGGGTACGGCAACGATGAATTCTGCGCCTTTGATATGATTTTTTACATGCTTTTCTAACACTTCACCAATCATATTCTGCATATTGTTATAATCAGCAATTACTCCATTCACCACCGGAAAAGATACTTTAATGGAATCTGGCGCTTTCTCATACATGGCATATGCATCGTTTCCAAATGCATATAACTGATTCTTATTTACAGTCGCAATGGCATTTTTCTCATTGATTACTTTTCCAGTTGCCTTACAAAATATTTTTAAATTACAGGTACCCAAATCAATTCCATAAACATTTGTTGACATAATTTACGTTCCTTTCCTCAACCTAAAAGGCCTTTTTCTCTAAAGCTTATATATCTGTTATCCCCAATAATAATATGGTCTGCAAGGGTAATTCCAAGAAGAGCGCCACTGTCTGCCACGCGCTTGGTAACACGAAAGTCAGAATCACTTGGCTCTGGATCACCGCTTGGATGATTATGGAGAAGCACAATGTAAACCGCCCCATGTTCCAATGCTTTCAAGAAAATCTCCCTTGGTGATACCAATGCGTTTGTTGCAGTGCCTATGGAGATGAGAGCATCTCCTAACAGGCAGCTTTTTGCATCAAACATGGATAATAACAGTTTTTCTTTTGTCTCATGCCGAAGGGTTTCCATGTAATAAGCGGCAATGCTTGCTGGCTCATTCAACCTTACATTTTTCAGCCTGCTGGTCTTTGCGATGCGTCCTGCCAATTCTGCAATGCACTTTAGCTGGACTGCCTTTACCTGCCCAATACCGGGAATTTTCTGCATTTCTTCCAATCGCATGCTAGTGAGGTTCATAAGATTTTTGTCCTTCTTGGACAAAAATAACTGGGCGAGCTGCAATGCTGTCATGTCCCTTGTGCCGTTTTTCAAAATCACTGCCAACAGCTCTGCATCCGACAGGGCTTTTGCTCCGTAGCGGAAACATTTTTCTAAAGGCTGTTCTGATTCCGGCATTTCTTTCATAGTAATATGTGTATTCATAACTTCCTTTCACTCTCTCAAAGCAAAGGAAAAAGTTTTACATTTTATTCTAGCATATCTGAGCGGTTGTGTATACTAATTTATTGTTAAAAATTCATAAATATTATCATAAATTTACCAATCCAGCTTCATAGAGCTTCTGCAGTGACATCAAAATCCCCAGCTTTCCATGGTACCAGGTCAGTCCGCCCTGAAAATAAACGGCAAAGGGCTCCCGCAAAGGACCGTCTGCACTTAATTCAATGGAAGACCCCTGTACAAAGGCTCCGGCTGCCATAATCACTTCATCATCATATCCTGGCATTGCCCAAGGCTCTGGGACTACATGACTGTCCACTGGGGCTGCCGCCTGAATCCCCTTGCAAAAAGCAATCAATGCTTCTTTCGATTTCAAAGTCACCGCCTGAATAATATCATGACGACTTTCCCAACTGTTTGGTATCACAGGAAATCCAAGACTTTCATAAATATTTGCTGCAAAAATTGCGCTCTTTAAGGCCGCTGCTGTCACTGTGGGGGCCAAAAATAATCCTTGATAAAAGGACTGGATAACCCCAAGAGAAGCCCCTACCTCCTTGCCAAGACCTGGAGAGGTGAGGCGGTAAGCGGCATGATCTACACATTCTTTTTTTCCTACAATGTAGCCTCCAATCGGCGCAAGTCCGCCGCCAGGATTTTTAATGAGAGAACCAACCATCATATCGGCTCCCACTTCCAGAGGTTCCTTTTTTTCTACAAATTCTCCATAACAATTGTCCACCATACAGATAATATCCGGCTTGATATTTTTTATAAAAGAAATCAATTCACCGATCTGTGCGACAGAAAATGTCGGTCTGGTTTGATATCCCTTGGAGCGTTGAATGGTCACCAATTTTGTTTTTTCATGAATTGCCTTTTTGATATTTTCATAATCAAAACCTCCGTCTGCAAGGAGATCCACTTGACGATAGGAGATCCCGTATTCTGCAAGAGATCCATCTGAAGGACGGATTCCGATTACTTCTTCCAAGGTATCATAGGGTTTGCCTACCGGAGATAAAAGCTCGTCCCCCGGTCGTAGATTTGACAGCAATGCCAGGGCCAGGGCGTGGGTGCCGCAAGTGATTTGAGGACGCACCAATGCAGCTTCTCCCCGAAAACATTCTGCATAAACTTCTTCTAAGGTATCTCTTCCCAAATCATTATACCCATATCCGTTGCTTCCCATAAAACATTCTGCACTGACTTTGTGCATTTGCATTGCTTTTATTACTTTTAGCTGATTATATTCCGCCGTCTGGTCTATTTGCTGGAATCTTTCTTTCAATTTTTCTTCAAATTGCTGCCCGTAGGCGAAGACTCTTTCATCAATGCCAAGTTGCTGATATATTTCTTTCATGAATAAATTTTTTTCCTTTCCAGTTCTTTTTTTATAAATGCTAACATTTTTTCATTGTCATAGGAAAAATCTGGTTTTGAAATCCAGATAACCTTCCGTTCCCGTCGAAACCAAGTGAGCTGACGTTTGGCAAAATGTCTGGTATCTCGTTTGATACGGTAAATAGCCTCTTCCAGCGTACAGGCCCCATCCAGGTAATCTAAAATTTCTTTATAGCCAAGTCCTTGCATGGATACCATACCTTTTTCGTATCCCATTTCTTTCAGCTTTCGGACTTCTTCTACTAAACCTTCCTCTAACATGTGTTCCACCCTTTGATTGATCCTCTCATAAAGGCGGTCCCTGTGGTCATTTAACACAAAATAAGCAAAACGATAGGGAGATTCCCGCATTCGTTCCCTTTCGTTATGCTCGGATATTTTCTGTCCTGACAGGTGATAAAACTCCAGGGCGCGTATGACACGTTTTACATTGTTTGCATGGATGCTTTCCGCGGATTCTTGGTCAACCTGCGCTAACATGTCATGGAGTGCCTTAGCCCCTTGTTCCTTGGCAATCCCTTCCAACTGGCAGCGGTATTCCTTGTCTTCCTTCTGCTCTGTAAAATCAATGCCATATAAAAGCGCCTGGATATAAAACCCAGTGCCGCCCACAACAATAGGAATTTTCCCTTCTGCATAAATATTTTCTATATAACGTTTTGCATATTCCTGAAACCGCACCACATGAAACTCCTCATCCGGCTCCAGGATATCTATTAGATAATGAGGAATTCCTTGCATTTCTTCTTTTTTTATTTTGGCGGAACCAATATCCATATGCCGATATACCTGCATGGAATCTGCTGAAATCACTGCCCCGTTTATCATCTGCGCCAATGCGATAGAAAGTTCCGTTTTTCCCACTGCTGTAGGGCCTGTTAAAATAATCAATGGTTGTTTCATTCCAATACCTGCCTTATAAAATCCGCTTAAATTTCTTTTCTAATTCATGCTTTGACATAGAAATAATCGTTGGCCGCCCATGGGGACAATGATATGGGTTTTCCAGTGTCAGAAGCTCTCCGATTAATGCTTCTATTTCCACTCTGGAAAGAGCTTGGTTCCCTTTCACCGCCCCTTTGCAGGACATAGATGCTATTTTCTCCGTAATCATCTGGGGAGTTTCCTTTCCGTGAAAATCGGCCAAGCTGTCCAGGATTTCAATGACAAGCTCCTGGCCGTTCACCCCAAAAAGATTGGAGGGAATGGAGGTAACCGCATATTCTTTTCCGCCAAAATGTTCCATTTCATAGCCAAACTTCTGAAAATAATCCATATACTTTTTCAGCAGCGATTCTTCCTGCATATTTAAGGTAAGCAATATGGGGGGATAAATCACCTGGGAAGTACACTCCTTTGTCCCCAAGGAAGATAACATCCGCTCATACAAGACTTTTTCATGGGCTGCGTGCTGATCAATGATATATAAATGGTCTTCAAACTCTACCAGCCAGTATGTGTCAAAAAGCTGCCCAATGATTCTGTGGTCTTTTCTAGAAGCCTCATCTAGGAGCTTGCGAGACTGTTCTATTTCCGGTACCTCTCCTGTTTCAGTCTCTTTGTTTTCTATTTTAGTGGTTGCCACATCTGCTAATTTTATTTGGGATGCAAATGTAACCTCCTCTTCTACAATTTCTGACGGTTTCTGCACAAAATCCTTGGTCTTTTCATATTTGGGCTCATAAGGACTGTCCTTTCGAATCGCCTGTTTTACCGCCTCTAGCCGTTTTACTTCAAAAGGCTCCGGCGCCTTATGGCTGGAGGTAAGATGTGCCTTTTTTTCACGCTCTTGTCTTGCTTTTTCTTCCCGTTCCTTTTCCAAACTCACCTGATATACCAATTCATTCTGGTTGATGGATTCCCGAAGCAAATTGCTTAAAAATTGATATACTTCTTCTCCATTTTGAAACCGCAGCTCCATTTTTGTGGGATGGACATTTACATCCAAATAAGTTCCATTGATGGAAATGTGTAAGACGGTAAAAGGGTACTTATGCTGCATCACAAAGGATTGATATGCCTCCTCAATGCTTTTGGCAATCAGGCTGCTCTTAATATACCTTCCATTGATAAAATAATTTTCAAAATTCCGGTTTCCCCTGGAAATCAAGGGTTTTCCGATAAAACCACGGATAGAAAACCATTCATTTTCTCCCTGAACTTCAATCAGGTTTGCGGCAATATCACGGCCATAGATATGGTAAATCACCTCTTTTAGGTTGGAATTCCCAGAAGTATGGAGCTTGGGCTGATTATTTACAATCAGTTTAAAAGAGATTTCCGGATGGGACAATGCCAGACGCTCTAACAAATCTCCGATATATCCTGCTTCTGTCTGAGGTGTTTTTAAGAATTTCCTTCGGGCAGGGGTGTTGTAAAAAAGGTTCCGCACTAAAAATGTAGTGCCTTCCGGCGCACCGATTTCCTCAGAGGACTTTTCTGTTCCTCCTTCTATTACATAGCGTGTGCCGCTCAATGCCGAAGAGGTTTTGGTAATCAGTTCTACTTGGGAGACTGCTGCAATGCTGGACAATGCTTCTCCACGAAATCCAAGAGAAGAGACCGTCAGCAAATCTTCCACATTTCTGATTTTGCTGGTGGAATGACGCAGGAAAGCAAGGCTGACCTGATCTGCTTCAATGCCGCATCCATTGTCGGTAATGCGGATAAAAGAGATTCCGCCCTCTTTGATTTCTACGGTAATGGCGCTTGCTCTGGCATCTATGGCATTTTCCACTAGCTCCTTTACCACAGAAGACGGACGTTCAATTACTTCCCCTGCTGCAATTTTATCAATGGTCTGTTGGTCTAAAATTTCTATGTTCGGCATAGGCGCTCCTTATTGCAAAATATCGTTTCTGCTTTTGGTTTACATAAATATTTTATGTAAACTTCCATCGGTTTTTAATCTTGCTTTGCAGCTGATACAATTTATTCAATGCGTCAATGGGAGTTAAATTTCCCAAATCCATTTCTTTTAATTCTTGAATAATATCATCATCCTTTACTGTATCAAAGAGGGACATCTGTGTCAAATCCACTTCATCCAATTTTTCTTTCTTTTTGCGTGGTTTATTATTTTCTATCATTAGGCTGCCTGTCAATTCTGCAATATCGTGGGCGCTTAGCTCTTCAGAAATGACTTTCGCACGCTCAATTACGCTTTCCGGCACCCCTGCCAGCTTTGCCACCTGAATGCCATAGCTCTTGTCTGCGCCTCCAGGTACAATTTTCCTTAGAAATACTACATCATCGCCTTTTTCCTTTACCGCAATGCAATAATTGTTTACGTTATTCAGTTTCCCCTCCAATTCGGTCAGCTCATGATAATGGGTGGCAAATAGTGTCTTAGCCCCTAACAGTCTGGGATTACTGATATGCTCTACCACTGCCCAGGCAATGCTCAATCCATCAAAGGTACTCGTTCCCCTTCCGATTTCATCTAAAACCAACAGACTGTCGCTGGTGGCATTTCTTAAAATATTAGCAACCTCTGTCATCTCCACCATAAAAGTGCTCTGGCCGCTTGCCAAATCGTCTGAGGCCCCTACACGGGTAAAAATCCGATCCACAATTCCGATTTTTGCGTGTTCTGCTGGGACATAGCTTCCAATTTGCGCCATCAGCACAATCAATGCGGTCTGACGCATATATGTGGATTTTCCTGCCATATTGGGCCCTGTGATAATGGAAATGCGTTTTTTATGGTTATCCAGATAAGTATCATTGGAAATAAACATATCATTATTGATCATCTGCTCTACCACCGGATGGCGGCCATTTTTAATGTTGATCACGCCATTCTCATTGATGGAAGGGCGACAGTAATTATTCCGCTCTGCGACCAGGGCAAGGGAAGATAATACATCTGTTTTTGCGATGGCCTTCGCCGTTTTCTGGATACGCAAAACCTCTCCGGCAATCTTATCCCGAATATCCCGGAATGTTTCGTATTCTAAGGAAACAAGCTTATCTTCTGCGCCTAAAATAATGTCTTCCAATTCTTTTAATTCTGCCGTAATATAGCGTTCCGCATTGGCAAGGGTTTGTTTTCTGGTATAGTAATCGGGAACAAGATTCTGATAGGAATTGGTTACTTCCAGATAATAGCCAAATACCTTGTTGTACTTGATACGCAAATTTTTGATGCCTGTTTTCTCTCGCTCTTTCGTTTCCAGCTCCATCAACCAGGTTTTCCCTTCTGTTTTGGCGTGGCGCAGCTTGTCAATCTCTTCATCGAAGCCTTCTTTGATCATGCCCCCATCCCGGATGGAGATGGGAGGATCCTCTTTGATGGAAGAATCAATGAGATGGTAAATGTCTTCCAGAACATCCAGCTCGGATTGTATTTCTTTTAACATGGGCGTTTCAAATTCTCCCAGAAGATTATAGATGTGGGGAAGCATTTCCAGAGAGCTTTTGAATGCTGTCAAATCCCTGGGGTTTGCTGTCTGATAAGTTACCCGGCTGATTAACCGTTCCAGGTCATAGATGGGATTTAGGTATTCCCGAATCTCTTCCCGGAACATGGCATTTTGGTTAAATGCTTCCACTGCATCCAGCCGTTTTTCAATCTCCTTTTTATCAATTAATGGCTGCTCGATAAAGCTTCGAAGCATCCTGGCGCCCATAGCAGTTTTGGTTTTATCCAATACCCACAGGAGAGAACCTCTCTTTTGCTTTTCACGCAATGTTTCTACCAGCTCCAGATTACGCCTGGTAGAACTGTCAATAATCATATATTTCCCCGTGATATAAAGCTGCAGGGAAGTCATATTGGCAAGGTTGTTTTTCTGTGTCTCATATAAATATTTCAGCAATGCGCCTGCTGCAATTGTTCCACATTCATAATCTTTTATGCCAAGTCCATGAAGATCCGATATTTTAAAATGCTCAAGCAGTGTTTTTTTTGCCGTTTCATCATCAAAATACCAGGAATCCAGCGCATAGACCGCAATGCCAAGCCGCTGCCTTAAGTCCTCAAAATCCATCCCTGTCATATAAAATGCTTCATTGCAGATAATTTCAGAAGGGGCAAACTTATGTATTTCATCTTTTAATTTTTCCTCCTGATCTACCTCAGTCACATAATAATCACCAGTGGTAACGTCTGCAATGGAAACGCCATAGCGATCCTCCAAATATACAATGCACATAATATAATTATTTTTGGTCTCGTCCAATGCCTGAGTGTCCAGATTCGTTCCTGGTGTAACAATTCGAACCACCTCGCGCCTTACCAGACCTCTTGACATTTTGGGATCTTCCACCTGTTCACAAATAGCCACTTTATAGCCTTTGGATACCAATTTATTCAGATAAGATTCCACAGAATGATAGGGTACGCCGCACATGGGAGCCTTTTCGTCTTGTCCGCAGTTTTTTCCCGTCAGGGTAATTTCCAGCTCTTTGGAAGCAACCTTAGCGTCCTCAAAAAACATCTCATAAAAATCACCCAGGCGGTAAAATAAAATACAATCCTTATACTCCTTTTTGGTATCTATATATTGCTGCATCATTGGTGTATATTCTGACACGGTAATACTTCCCTCCTTCGTAAAATTATGAACTTCCTCATACGTTCCTTTTCTCCTGCCTATTTCAGCATTCTATACTTTTTGGCAATTGCCTCTGCAATTTTCATTCCATCCATAGCGGCTGACATAATGCCGCCTGCATATCCTGCGCCTTCCCCACAGGGATATACCCCTTTCTTATTGCTTTCAAATTGTTCATTTCTGTTGATCCTCACCGGAGAGGAGGTTCGGCTTTCCACTCCGGATAAAATCGTATCCGCCCGATCAAAACCAGGAATATATCTGGAAAACTGATGCATTCCCTGACAAAAAGAATCCATGAGTTCTTTTGGCATCAGTGAATGTAAGGGCCCAAATCCATGGTGACCCTTGATGGCAGAAGAAAACCCGCCATAAGAAGATGACATAACCCCAGCTTCAAAATCGCCAAACAACTGCTGTGGAATTTTCCCATTCCCCAGTTGATATGCTTTTTCTTCCAACTTCCGTTGAAATTCCAGACCACCCAGGGGGCCTTCCCTTTCAAAATCTTCTGGGGTTACTGTTACGATAATGGCACTGTTGGCATTTTGACCCTCCCGCCTGCTGTAGCTCATACCATTAACAGCAATCCGGCCCTGCTCTGAGGATGCATTCACTACATACCCCCCTGGACACATACAAAATGAGTACACGCCCCTGCCGTTTTTAAGGTTTGTGGTAACCTTGTATGGCGCTGGCGGAAGTTTTTCTGCCAGCTTTTCTCCATACTGGCTCTCATTGATGAAACGTTGGGGATGCTCTGCCCGAAGTCCTACAGCAAAGGATTTGGCTTCCATCCAAACGCCAGAGTGAGAAAGCATTTCAAAGGTGTCTCTGGCGCTGTGTCCAAGGGCAAGAACCGCCAGTTCCGTTTGAAGATACAAAGATTTTCCCTGTTGTATGCAATGTAATCCGGTCAACTGTTCCTGCCAAAACTCAAGCCCTGTCATACAGGTCTCAAACAAAAAGGTTCCGCCCCAATCTTCTATTTGCCGGCGCATATTTGCAACCACATTTCGCAATAGATCTGTTCCAATATGAGGCTTGCTTTGATATCCAATTTCCTCTGGCGCGCCGTGACGGATAAAAATATCCAAAACAGCCTGGTTCCTTCCCTTCACGTCCTTTACCAAGGTATTTAACTTTCCATCGGAAAAAGCCCCTGCGCCGCCTTCGCCAAACTGGACATTGGACTCTGGCTGTAACTGGTTCGTCTGCCAAAACTGTTCCACATCCCGGGTGCGCTCTTCTATTTTTCTTCCCCGTTCTATCACAAGGGGACAATACCCATGCTTGGCCAGCAGATAAGCACAGAACAAGCCCGCCGGACCGCTGCCCACAATGACAGGGGGATGATGGAGGGATTCTGTGCCGTCCAAAGGAAACTGGTAAGGAATATCCTTTGCCAGGGATATCTGTGGATGTTTCTTCTTGTGTAAAATGGAAGATTCGTTTTTTACCTCAACATCCAAGGTATAAACATAATGGATGTCACTTTTTTTTCGGGCGTCTATGGATTCCCTGCGAATCTTATATTTTTGGATTTTTTCAGGCCTTACCCCCAGGGTTTTTGCAATTTTTTCCATTAATTGCTCGTGGGTATGGGAAACCGGAAGTTTTAACTGCTGTATTCTTATCATTTCCTGCCTCTTTCTTATCTTTCCTTCTCATCAGAAATCTTATGATGCAAATGCCCTGCTTTCATAAGATTTGGATTGGTTGTATTATTTTTTCCTGGAACATGCATAAGCTGCGGCTGCTTTCCCAGCAACAGATCCGCTGGTCCATGCCCACTGAAGGTTATATCCTCCGCACATGCCGTCGATATCCAACACTTCCCCAGAAAAAAAGAGACCTTGTACCAGTCTGGATTCCATAGTTTCCGGGTAAACCTCATCCGTATCCACACCTCCTGCTGTTACCTGTGCCCCATCAAAGCCCTTCGTTCCAATAATCTCAATCTGAAGGCTTTGGATTTGGGAAGCAAGACAATGCAGCTCTTTTCTATGGCAGGATTTGGCTCTTTTTTCCGGCAAAATTTTACTTTCTTTTAGAAGCACGCCATTTAATTTATCCGGCAAAAGCCCAAGTAAAGCCTCACTTGCGTTTTTTCCCTCTCCATAAATGAAAAACCGCTCCTCCAAAAGCTCCATTACCTGACGCCTGGATAAGTCTGGTAAAAAATTCAGCCTTACAGACACCGTTTTTTTCAAAAGAAGCCCATACGCGGCATAACGGCTAACCTGAAATACAGGAATGCCAGATACACCAAAGGCTGTCAATTGCAACTCTCCAAGATCTTCTGCAATCTTTTCCTTTTCTATGTAAAGTTCTACAACGCCTTCTGCACGAATTCCTGCAACTTCTTTCAAAAATGACGGTTTTCCCTGCAATTGAACCAGTGCAGGCACAATATCTGTCAATTTATGTCCAAATCCTACAATATATGGGATTCCGCTTCCGTCACTTCCTGTCTTTTTGGCAGCTTTTCCTCCTGTGGCAAGGATACAGGCCCTGCTTCGAAATACCCCCTGCTTGGTATGAAACAGGAAAATCCCCTGTTCCTGTTCCATGGAACGGATTCCAATTTCATATAAAATCCTTACCTTCAATCTCCGGCATTCCATCAAAAGTGTTTCCAACAGGGAGGAAGCCTGTCCGCTTGTGGGATAATAATAGCCGTCCCGTTTTACTTTGGCGTATACGCCAAGCTCCCGAAAAAACTGTAAGGTCTCTGCCAGCCCAAACTGTTGAAAGGCAGGCAATACAAAGGCAGGGTTCTTGCCTCTGTAATATGCAATGCCCTGCTTTTGATTGGTAAAATTACATTTTCCATTTCCTGTTGCCAGGAGCTTCTTCCCGGCCTTTTCCATATGTTCTAAAATCAGAACTTTTGCTCCCTGCCTTGCCGCCTGTATGCCAGCGGTAAGACCGGACGCCCCAGCTCCTACAATAATTACATCAAATATTTGCTTCATAGATCAATCCTGTAAAATCACTTCCTAAATATTCTTTCATATTATATCACGCAAAAACCGAAGTTTCAAGTGTGCTAACTTGTGTAATTTTCCAGAAAATTATAGAGCTGTTCTTCATTTTCTATTTGTTTCCCCACATTGATTTCCTCCTGCAAATCTTCTGGTAGATGTTCCACCAGGATATCAGTAGCGGCAAATAATGTTTCCCTGTCTGCGTGATAGACAACCACATAACCATTCTCTTCCAATAAGATATATTCATAAGGCTCTACCACTTTCAGGCTTTCCGCAAATTTTTTTTCTGTCTCTGCCGCCTCCTGCTGTGCAAGGAGGTCTGCGTTCTGCTGCTGAAGCAAGACAATGCGCTCCTCATAAGTCTTCCAACTTTTCTGGGACCCTGCAAAAAATCCGGCGCTCAGGCTTAGGGCTGCGCTGACAATCACTCCCAACAACAATAGACGAATACTACATTTCTTTTCCATGCCAAACTCCTTTTTGTGGTAGTATCTGCTATTTTTGCTATTTTATACAAGAAATGCAACCGTTTTCCATCGCCCCTTTATCCCAACGCTCTGGAGCCATTGATTTTTTCATACCATGCGCCAAACATGTCTATGAGAAATGCTTCATATTCTTCTTTGATTTCTTCCAGCTTGTCCATATCGTAGGAATGATGTTTTTTCCAACAGATGTAGCGGGTCACCCGTTCAAACTGTTCGCTTTCTTTCACCAAATTCGTCCAATCATAATAATCCATGTCAGAATGTTCCTCGAGAAAAGCCTTTATGTTTCCGTTGCGCTCCCATAATGGGATATACCTTTGCCAATGTTCATCTCTGCCAAGAATCTCATTATAGCCGAAATCTTCCTTCACAAGCAAAATCCTCGGATAGTCGGCAAATCCGCACATCCTCTCATACGTCCTGTCATCATAATCGCATTCTTCCAGTTGATAATAATATTCCTGGTAAAAGTAATCCTTGGTTTCTTGGTTCACTTCATATCCCCGAATATTCCCTTCCCGGTCTGTCTGTTTTTCTCCCAAATGATAGGTTACGCTCCAACTCCCAGAAGCAACATCTATCTGGGTAATCATCATATATTGAAGAAATGACGCAAGTTCACAGTCAGTCTGAAAGGAATGGCTCTTCCACACAAACTCCGGTTTATCCAAGAATTCGAGGTTACTGTTCAGCTTCCCCGGAAGGCCGGATACTTTACCATACAGGGCGCCGTCTAAGGTACGTTTCCACAAATCAACGGTTTTCTTGTCAAGTTCCTGTTCCCCATCCAGCATCATAAAAATAATGTCCCGATACCATCCATACACAGTAATGGGAAGAGCCAAATCCTCTGCATAAGAGCCAAAATGTCTCCATTCTCCAAAACATGAAGACATGGTTGGTTCAAGTAAATTCCCTGTTAGGTCATTTTCTACTCCTCTGGGAAAGTCCCCAGTCGATTTACCGCAGTACCAATTTACGATATGTATCGTATGCATTTCACAACCACAATTTCTTTTCCATGCTTTTAGGAAAGGCATTTGATTGGTGATTGTCTTCTCTAAACATTTCCTCAAATGTTCTATGTTTATATTCCGCTTATGGTAACAGATTGCAACCAAATATCCCCATTTTTTCATATAGAGACGTATGATCTCGTCTATTTGACGTTTGAAATAATATTTGAAAAATTCTTCGTCAAACCCTTTGCGCCCACAGGATTTCTGATGCTTTAACACAACATCCAATAACCCCAGGAATTCCACATTTCCCACCCATTCGAGATGATCCTTATTCTTCATACAACCATCTTTCAATGAATCAAAATCCTTCAAAAGCTGCATATCCACCAGCATATACGCTAATTTATAGACAAGAATTCTCCGCTCCAAACCATTTTTATATTCGGCAGCAAAATACTTACGCTCTAATCGATACAGACTTGGAAGAATCTGCTCTTTCCCCAAATCTTTTCTCGCATATGCCTCTAACATATTTGCAAGGTCTGTCATCATTTCCATTCTTTTTTCATGGGCAATAATATATTCCAGAAGCTCCAGATAGCGGCTCCTTGCAAAACATGCTGCTTCATAGACAATGGGTTGGAGCCTTTTAATTTCTTTTTCATTTAATTTGGTTCTGGAAGCGTCAATTACCGTGTCTGCATCTCCAGTTAAGATATCCATATCGTTTAAATGCAGAAATGGCACGCTCTTAGTTCCCTCATAAAACCCATTCCCAATCCGAATTCCCATAAATGAAGTATTCATATCAAAACCATCTTCAAAGGGAATATCTGATTCCCAATTTCCCATAACCACAGACATATTTAAAAGAAGTCCATTTCGTTTATCCCAGATTACAATTTCCCTGTAATCCTCTGAAAAAGCATATTCATATCCCTTGTGCTCAATCCATTTATCTAAAACAAAATTTATTCTCTGACTATCGCTTAAGAGTCTGGTATGCTCTGCTTTTGTCAGACAGGATGCAATACATTCTCCATTGACATAGACTGGAAACAAAGGATTTTTACACCAATTTTTTACTTCCTCAACAATCAGGGATACAAATCTCTCATTATAATCGCTGAAGATTGCCACTTCTTCATCTATATCCAGCAAAGATTCTTCCTGAGCTTCATCCAGCTCAAATTCAAAAACAAATTCGCTTCCCCGTTTCTTTCGAACCGTATCGGTCTGACAGAAGGCAAATCCATCTTTTTTTCCAGAATACAAAACAATTTTATTGGCATGATTTTCAGACTCAGATTTGGTATGAATTTCAAGCTGATCTGCCCGATAAAAAACAGTATGCAATCCGATTCCAAAAGCCCCTGTTGGCCGGATCCATTCTGGCATAGCTTGTAATTCCTCTTGATAGGCGGTGCGTTTTTTCCAACTGTTTCCTGTCACAAGAATGTTATTTTTAAATTCCTCCATACTGATGCCAATACCGCAGTCCCTTACTGTCATCTGGGCAGTTTTTCTTTCTGCATCATAATCCACGATGATTTCAATGGGATATCGGTCATAAATATCTGGATGCTTCCGTTCAATCTCGAACGGCGACAAAGCTTCTGGATGGTCTACCCCCATGCTCTGCAAATCCCGCCATAACTGCAGCTTTGTAGCATCAATGGCATTCTGCACCAATTCTCGGATAAAGATAAATTTTTCATCCTGGTAAATGCTTATATTTTCAATCAACGAAAATGCTTTTTCCATGGAAAAATGGAATCTCATATTTTCCTTAGCGGATGCACTCTCTTTTCCATTGATCAATATATTGTATGCAAAATCTGGTAAATCCATGGAAAGTTCCTTAGGAAAAATTTGTTTGCAATTTAATCTTGCAAATTTTAGTTCATCCTCCATCCAGGAACGCCATAAAATATGTTCTTTCACCGTAGCCCGAAATACATTTCCAATCCTTTTCTCCTGAACAGCTTCCTTCTCATCCTTCAACCAGTCATATTTGCACTCATAGGCAATCTCATCTTCCCTGACGTCTGCCACAATATGAATGATATCCTTGGATATGCTTAAGGTGTTTACACTTTTGTGTTTGAAATAATGGGGCAGATTATCATCCCCCAAGGTTCCAAAGGCTGCAATGCTAATCCGGTCAAAACGGTCGTTATCCAAATCGCATAAATCCCCAAGACGTAAGAAAAAGGCAACAAATCTTGGGTGCATTTTCTCCCCGTTAAACGTGTCTTCGTATGGCAAATCAGAAAGAATTCTCTCTGCCTTCCAGTTGTGCGACATACAGATTCGGTAAATCAGCCTGGAAATCCTTTCCGGGAGAAAGGAATGGTCAAATTCCATACATTCAGCAATTCTTCCATAGCGTTTGTCTGTAACCTTTTCGATACGTTCCCCGTGTCTGGATCTGAAAAATGCCATCAAAAGCAGGCCAATGGATTTCTTAATTTCCAATGGCCATGTAATTGAGGCGTCTTTCTTTTCCATTCCACGAACCATTTCTGCTGCTTCTTTGAGAGAGCTGCCTTCTGCTACACAATTGGAAAGAAAGGATTGGAACTCTTTACTTTTCCATAAGGACCTGACTTCCTCATCCGTATAGAGCATACCCAGATCATGCATGTACGCACAGATTAGCAGAAGAAACGCGTCTGCGCCTGATAATTTCTCCATTCGCTTTTTGCCTAATATTTCTTCAATTGCAATTATAATATGATAGGAATGATATACATCATGAGTACTGTATGTTGGAAATGTGGTCTTTATCGTAGATAGAAAATGTTCCATCTTTTCCTTCTGAATGATATATATGCTCTCAAGTGATTGTATCCTCTTGTCAAGACTTGCCATGTCATGTAAATGTTGTTCCAATGAATATCTAATTTCCATTCTGCCCCTTCTCCCCTCAATGAAGTCTTTCCTCTTTCGTGACGACGGTTCTATCCAATTCCACATATTTGATCTACAGAGTCTAAAATCTCTTTGATTTCCTGATTACCTCCTGGGCGGTTCTTGATTAGCTTTTCAATTTCATTTCTTGCGCCTCTGATATCAGTAGCCTGGCTCTCCATTCCACTGCGGAGCTTCTTACGCCGCATTAAAAGGTCATGCTTCACTTCCACCATTTCCTTTTTATCCAGCAGAGCTTTTACCTGATGAATCCAAATTCTAGCATCATAGAATCGATATTTTTGAAGCTGCCGGATCAATTTGTCATTAAAATATTCCAGCTCATCGTTGGTGCGTTGATATTTATCCCGCTCTTTTACTGCTTCTAAATATTGATCCCAGATATAGCTTAACTCATATCCATTCTTAACATGATACTTTTCACAAGCATAATCCACTGCATTGGTTACATTGACATATTTAAACTTGACTTTATTTAATAATACAATCGCCCGATTGATATTTGCCTGGGCTTTTTTAAGGCCCATCCTGTCATTTTGCAGGCGCAAAGCCATGATCCCACCAACTGCTCCGGCAATTAACGTAGCTATCACAAAAGGCATCATAATGTCAAATTTCATCACCATTCCTAATATGACAATCACACCAACTGCCAGAACATATGTGCCAGCCAGACCATAAAATAATTTGCGTAGGATATCCTCTTCCTGTTCCAGAGAATCCTGGTAATAACGCCATTCTTCCCGTTCTCCTTCCAGATACTGCATATCCCGTTTCACGGTGGTCTGGTAGGCTTCATTGCTTTGGAGACGCTTAATAATTTCTGGCATTTCATCCTCTAACTGTTCCATCTGAGCAAATTGAGCATCTGAAATGGTTTTCGATTTATTCAGATACGCATCCCTGGCCTCATTCAGGTTCTGGATATTCTGAGCAGTCTCAAGAATCTTTTTCCATTCATCTTCAGGTAAATTCTCAAGGGTCTGGATATCCGTAAGATAGTCTGTTACTATTTTATATTCCCGCTTTGTCTCCTCCAGATTCCTTGCAGCAGCCATAATTTGTTCACAGTATTCTGTGGCAAGGCTTTTCTTTTGATTTTGTCCCTGATTTGTCGTTCCATTCTCTTTCCCATTGGCATTCTGCTTTACTTTCTGATTCTGCTTCGCCTTATTTTCCCGCCGCCTGGATTTTCGATCGATCTCTTCACCAAATTCTAAAATTTCTTCGATATATTTCGGTTTTTTCTTTTTTTTGAATAATCCCATTTTTACTCACTTTTCCTATATCCTGTCCTAAGATTTTGTAAAGTAGTTTCTAATAGTTTTTCATAACTACTGCGGTTTGACTGTTTGAGCCTTTCCAGCTCCCGCCGGATTTTTACCAATCCGTCTGGTGCTGTATGAAATTTTTGGCCATTCTTACTGGCAAGAGCCAAAAGATAGGCTGCCTTGCTTTCCTCTCTCTGTCCGATGGCGTAGGCAGTCTCATAACATTCAGCCGCCTGTTCAAAAAGCATCTGCCTGGCATACGAAGTACCCATATTATGCCAGATAGCTCCAATTATTTTTTCATTCTCGGATTCCTGTTTTGCCTGGGCAATGGCTTTTCGGTACTCAATGACAGCGTCTTTGTATTTTTCTGCCTTTAACAAACGATCCCCCCGCAACTTCTCCCGATCCAAAGGTCCCTTGTTTTCCATGTGTTTTGCAGTTTTTAAAGCACCCTCCAGTTCCTTTGAATGATAAAAGCCGCCAGCCAGTAAAATCTGTTCCATACACCAGCAGCCGCTTCTTTCCTGCGCAATCCCTCGTCTTAAGCACGCTGAAAGCTCCAACTGTCCAATTTCCTCTTCTAACCACTGACATAATTTTTCATTAAAAAAGCTTTCCTCCAACGTCCCAGTATTCTGATACAGATAATAACACAATTCTTCAAAGGAATACAAATCTGCGCCTGCTTCCTCCAGAAAGAGTGGGTGTTCTGCTATCTTTTGTTCACATAACCATACTTTACTCATGGCCTGCTTCCTCTCTTTTGATTGATTCTCTTTATCCTATTTCATATTCCCATTCTTTGCCGCTTCCTGGGGAAAGCTGTCCCCATCCAATGTCCCGCATGTTCAGCAGAATCTTTCCTTCCTCCCCTGTATAGAGGGAAAGAGCCAGACGGCAGCGTCCTGCATCCTCCATGGGAAGCTCTGTCAGCTCCAAACTTTCAATTCTGGCCTCCTGGCTTCCCGGTCTTTGTACCCAAAGCTCCAATGCTGGTTCGCCTTCCAGAAGAATTCGAAGCTGCTTTCCAATCTGATGCTGGTTGCACCCTGCCTCCAGCAACGGATAAAAATACGTCTTATCTCCCTTCGTTACTTTTAGTAAAATATGTTCTTGTATTTTATATTCACAAAAATATACGGTTTCTGCCTGTTCCTGGTGCGTTGCAAGCATTCCAGCGTAACAAGCCCCTTTGGTATAAAGATTCTTTCCCTGGAATGCCCGTCTTCCACGACAAATGATTTGCAGGGATTCCTTCATCCAATTCCCCTCAAATCCACCTCCAATTAGATAAATTGCAGATACAATCCTGCCTGACATAGCATCCTGAACCATACGGGAAAAGGAAATATCCCACTCCCTTACATTCTCTGGTAATTTTCCAAGGCATACTTCTTCTACTTCTGCAATTTTCGGCTTCGTTCTTTTATTACACAAAAGATGCTTCAGCCAGATTTCTTCTCCGTTGCAGGAAAACAGCAGCACATCATATTGCCACAATGCCGGCTCCTGACACACGGCATACGCATAAAAGCTTTCCCTGTGATCCTGGATAACCAACTGTTCTCTTTGGATTCCTAATTTCATCGACAGATCCCGTAGCAGCGCCACCAGTTCATTGGTTACTTCTCTTAGAGAAAATACACATTTGGTAACTACCTCAACTCCTTTGGATGGAAGGGCAATCCTTAAAACCTTTTTTAAAAATACAAGCAGCAAATCTCTTGCCTGATATTCCCGATCCAGGAAAACCTTCTCTTTTTTTAAGGCCCTGTCCAACAGATCTTCCACATAGACGCCTTCTCCCGATTCTGCCATTCTGCTGGCTTCTTCCCCGAAACACCATTTTCCTGTAGATTTCCGTTTACAGATTGCTGTAGGAATCTGATACAGTTCCGTTCCCGTTACGGTACTTATTGTCTCCGGTTCTGCCAGATTTTGATGATAACAGCTTACTTGCGTCCATCTGTTTCCCAGTTCAATTCCAATATACCATTCACCTGCCGTCGGCCTCATTTTCTTCACCTGCCTTATGATTACATTTTATAAAAGATTAAATTCTTCTCTTACCATCCCATCCAGAATACCATAGGTTTCCATCCGTTCCATTAAGGTTTGCTCATCCTTCATCTGCCAGCTTACCATCATGTCATTGATCAAATCATAACGGCTGCCTTCTGCATAAATGCAAAGCTCCTGGTTTTGTATCTGCCCGCCGTCCACGACAGACCATTCCCCATCCTTTTTCTCTTTGATGTAATAGGGAATTTTTTCTCCATAAAAAACCAGAAATTCTTTTACATAAATTCCTTCATACACTTCCTTCATATCTATTTCCAGATAATCCGAGCCTCCCACTGGCAGGAAAATCAGAACTACCTTCTGCCCAGGCTCTGTATGGTATTCCAGGAACGTCTTATCATGGTAAAGATATTTTCCAGCAAAACTTTCTGGAAGCGTTTTATAAAATGAGAAATACGTTCCATTGGAAATATATTCTGCCAATATTATTTCTGCCCAGTCCTTCTCTTCCTTTGACAATTCTTTTCCACAGGAGCACCATTTTAAAAAGCCCAGCCTGCAGGTTTGATTCAGCTCCTGCTTGCCTTTTTGCATTCTGAAAATTTTCTGAAATACATAATCGGATACAACGGTATCCTTCCGTAAAAACTGATCAGACATAAAGGTGAGATAAGAAAGTACAATAACTTCCCTGCCCAAATTTTCCCCGTAGCTTTCAAAAATTTTTTCAATGCATGGAGAAAAATCTCCTGTATACAAAAACTGTAACAGACACCGTTCCTCCAAAGCATAGGTATCCAGTTCAAAATCACATGCCGCCTGCCATAGCTTTGCCATCTCTTCCATCTTCCCATAGAAATGGCGGCACATGTAGCTTAAGATACGCTCATTGTATTTGCCGCGTAAAAATACACTCCGGCACAACCGCAATAAAAATTCATCTGGTTCCCCATCTGCATCCATCTCTTCCATCTGATGGCAAATAACATAGACAAGCTTCGGAGCCGAAATGCTCTCACTGCCATAGGACAGCAGCAATTCATAAGCACGTTTATAATGGCGCCTTGCCACAAGAAGCTCCATAATCCGCTCCCTTGCACGCTTTTTCATGCCGTCAAAGGATACAGACAACAAAAACTCATCCAAAGCGTCCCCTGTATAATTGTAATAATAGTATGAAATAATCTGTGGGCGCAAATCCTCCCGGTATGTCTCGCTGATGTTTTCAGATTCTATCAGCATCTGAAGATAAGGAAGATCTTTTGCCTCGTAAGTCTGCCAGATTTTTTTCCGGTCAAAATATTTTAACAAATAGGGCATCTTTTCCTTGGCAGAAGCAATTCCTTTTTCCAAAAATTGTGCACTGTCTAACATGGGAACCACCGACAGCTCCTCTTCTGGCAGAAAACGGTTCCCTCTGGAATCTTCCAATAAAATCTGATAACAGCTGCTGTAAAGATTGACAAACCCAATTCCATGGTTTAAGGAAATGATCTGCTCTTTTTTCAATGAATATTGGCGCACCACAAGCCGCAACGCACCAGAATCCTTACAGGTGACTTTGTGGGTAAAAAGTATTTTTGCCAAATGATCCAACAATTCATCTGCAATCATATCTGGTTTTAGAATTTCCCGGTATACCACTGCAGAATCCTCGTCTATTCTCTCTGCTTTTAGCTGTTTTATGACAAATTCCTCCATGTTTTTTTGGTAAGGCTGAACATGATTCTTCCAGGAGGATTTGTGCTCCATCATAGAGCGATACAGTTTTGCTTGAGAAGGATAGGGAAGGTTGTTATTGTATTGAAAATAAAGGATCACTGATTTGGGAATCCGCTCTAACTGCTTCTTCCCAGCAGACATCATCCATGCTTCATAAATCCCCGCAATGCGAAGCTTTTCCCTAACGCCCTTATGATACCATTTCCAGTAAGATTCCCCATAACAATTCCATTTCATACAATAGCTGCAAACTGCCTGCAGCATTTCCTTCTCAGGAAACACTTCATAACATTCACAGAGAATCCGATACCAAATGGGATGATACTCTGGAATTTCCGGCACAAGCTGACAGACTTGTTCCGCAATCCCCCGGGTAATTCCCTGATGCTTTGCTGCCCAAAGCAATACTTTCCGGCAAAATTCGTCTGGCTGATCTAATAAAAACGGCTCTTTTACCAGAATCCGATAAGCCTCCAGATAAAGCACAGAGCTTCCCCCAGATGCACCGATCTGCCGGATGATGATTTCCAGCTTTCTTCCTTTGCTGTAATTGAGCTCTTCATCCAAAAACAACAGAATCCATAAAAGCAGATTGTTTTCCTGGTTCTTATGGAAAATTTTTCGGATCTTCCCTGTCAGCTTATTGACATAGACAGGCTCTGGTTCTCGAAGAGCACATAAGTACAAGTAATAACCATATAAAGGTGATTCCTTATCTACCTTATGTTTGGGAAAGGCGTCTAACGCCCATTCTCCTTCTTGCTGCTGCTTATTCACTAAAAAAACCTGTGCTTTTGCCAAAAGATACCAGAGATTATCTGGTTCTAAAGCAATCAGCTCTTCCAGCTTTCGAATGGATAACTTTGCCCAAGCCCCCGTTACCATCTTTCGAAGCCCAAAACGTATATAAGCATTCATCAATTCTACTTGCTTTTTGCGAATTGTAAGATCCGTCCGCTCTTTTTGTGTTCCTTGGAACACACAGATATCTACCTGAAGTGTCCGAAAGGAAGTCCTTAACGTAATCCTGCCCAAATTCTTTCCTGGGTGTAAAAATTCTGGCAGAATCAGATATTCTACTAATGCATGACCTCCCACAAATTCATTGGAAGCCAGGGTATTCTTTATCGGGCTGAGCCACTTGGCGTCATTGATAATTTCAATCGAAAGAAATCCCCATTCTTCTTTTTTTAATGTGATATGCTGTCTGTTTACTTCCGTAATTCCCGAAAATTCTCTCTGCGCTTCCTCAATCCGAAAGGTTACACGCTTCTTTTTCCTTGCAGCAATCAAAAACTCTTCTACTTGAGCCATTGTGCACGGCTTACGCCTGAGCATTTGGTAGATCAAAAACTCCTCTGTCTCCTGAGGCTTAAAAACATGGATAAATTCCGGCTGTCCAAAGATTTTTACAGCTTCTTCGTAAGAATTCCTTGCCAAATTAGCAAAATCAAAAATACTTTTTATTTTTCCAACAGAACTATTGGGATAATTGCTGGAAACAGCCACGGAAAAAGGAAGGTCATATTCTCCCTGGCTGCTGACAATATGAAAACTGCCTTTTTGAACATCTCCTTCTGCCAGCCCTTCACTATGAAATTTGAATACTTGCGTAATTTTATTCCCCTGAAATTTTGAGTTTGGACACTCCATTCTGGGGCTGGAGGAATAGACAATGCCTTTGACTGGCATATCGCTGGCGCTCTCTATCAGGAATTCCCCTGTATAATCTGTCCCCTCTACTACCTCAAATTCCAATTGTTCCACGGAAAATTGAAGGATAGAGGAATTGTTGCTGCACACTCCTGCTGTCAGTTCTTCTAATTTCTTTTGCAAATCGTCACCTGCTTTATGGTTGCTTTTTTATCATAATCCGTTATAATGAAGTCAGTCTTATTAATTATAAACCATTCAAACATTTGTGTAAATATTTTTGGAGGAAAATTATGTTACAGCATAAAGACCATTTTCACGGAAGTGATTTAGAAAAAATTGAACAGATTTATGGCATCAAAAAAGATGAGATTACAAGCTTCAGCGCCAATGTAAATCCCCTTGGCATTTCCCCTTTGCTGCGAGAAACGCTGGCCCGTCACATTGACGCCATCTGCTCCTATCCAGACAGAGAATACCTCTCCCTGCGCAAATGCATTGCAGATTATGTGAATACAGATTATGAAAATATTATTATGGGAAACGGTTCTACCGAATTGATTTCTCTTTTGATACAGATTCAACATCCGAAAAAAGCATTGATTATCGGACCTACGTACTCGGAATACGAACGGGAAATTTCTTTAGGCGGCGGCACATGCCTGTACTATCCTTTAAAGGAGGAGCAGGACTTTGCATTGAATGCAGAGCATTTTACGGCACAGTTAAACGAAAGCATTGACCTTGTTGTGATCTGTAATCCAAATAACCCAACCTCCAGCGCCATTACAAGAAAAACCATGCGTCATATCCTGGATGTTTGCAAACAAAATGATATTTTTGTGATGGTGGATGAAACTTATGTAGAATTTGCAGATAATTATGAGGAAATCACTTCAGTTCCTTTGACTGCGTTTTACAATAACATTGTTATTCTTCGTGGGACTTCCAAGTTTTTTGCAGCTCCTGGACTTCGACTGGGCTATGCCATCACTGGAAACAGGGATTTTATCAAATTGATGAATACCAGGAAGAATCCTTGGACCATTAACTCTCTGGCTGTTATTGCAGGAGAAATCATGTTCCAGGACAAAGAGTACATTCAAAAAACAAGAAAACTGATTTCAGAAGAACGGGCCAGAATTTATCAGATTTTTTCCAAGGACAACCGTTTTAAAGTCTATCCCCCTAGTGGAAACTTTATGCTGGTGCGTCTTATGTCTGAGGGCCTAACCTCAAATGAATTGTTTGACCGGGCAATCCGAGAAAAAATGATGATCCGTGACTGTTCCACTTTCCCATTTCTGGATAACAAATATATTCGGTTCTGCTTTATGAGCCAGGAAATGAATGATCAGTTACTCTCATGCTTGATGCAATGATTTTTCTAAAGCAGTTGACCCAATAACAGGATAAAACCTTTGAAAAATATTCGATTACTCCGGCGGTTGAAAGTGGACAAGTTTTAACCGCTGGAGTGATCTGTATCATCAGCACAAATAATGGTGCTAAATATCAAAAACAATGTGCGTATACTTCCTCTGGAAACATGTATTTCCATTCATGATCCTGACACTGTTCGGCTCTAAGGAAAAGGTATTCTCTATGACGCCTGAAAGTAGATTATAAATAGAACAGCCAATTTTCTTCTCAAACAAATCTTTTATTTCCAATATTTAAAAGTATATGCTTTCTCTGCTTTTTTTACTCTTCCTCTGCAATCTAAATTCATTTCACAATCTCCTCTTAAGCAACGAACCTTTAAGCTAGCTTGTTCTTTTGATAGATAGATGCCAGCTCCTGCAATCTCTCTAACATTTCGTTGTCTACAATATCCAGCCCAAAGCCTTGCAGCATCTGTCTGAATACCATAAACTTACGGTAGGATTCTTCCTCCGTACTATCAAATATCATTGGATTCATCCAGACATTTGCTGCAAGCAAAATCAGTTCTGCCAATTGCTCTGGGTAATCCGTTTTGATAGAGCCGTCTGAAATACCCTGTCTGATAATCGGCAAAATATAGTTTGGAACTGCGTTATCTATGGTATCATGCAAAAGACTGAAAAGAAGTTTTGGGTTATTATGAAAATCTGGAGCTACTGTAAAAATATCGTTCTGTACTGGCCGGCTGATTGATTCCATAAAAATTGTTTTCAACTTTTCCTTGCCATTAAGGTCAGAACGATCACGAATGACTGCAAGCATTTGATTAGATTCAGCTGTCATCCGAACTGTAACAGCAACTAAAATATCCTCCTTTGACTTAAAATGATGATAGATGGCACCTTTGCTAAGACCGCCCAAATTATTTATAATATCCTGAATGGAAGTATGTTCATACCCATTTTCCATAAATAAGCGGAAAGCAACATCTAATATTAAATTAACAGTTTCTTCTGGATGCCTATTTCTTGCCATGTTTCCCCACTCCCTTAACATACTACTGGTATGTATCTAAATTATCATATTGTTAATATGTTTGTCAAGATATTTGCCTGATCCTTTCTTCAATTCCATCTCACGGTGAACACCCTTGGCTTCGGCTCTCCATAACATATCTAAGTGCGAAAAATAGCCTTATATTATTCTGTCAAACAAGGCAGAACACTTGTAAATGCTCTGCCCTGTCATGTTCCTGCTTTCAAATTATATGATATTCTACATAAAGTTTCTGGCGGTATTCTTCGTCCTGTAATACCCTGATAACATCTGACGATCTACTGTCCTCATTTAATAACAATATCAGTTTAGCCAATCTTTCTTCTCCACGTTTTTCTCCAATTTCCACGTTCTCCTGGTCTCTCATCAATAACGTCATATACTCATGCCTCCATTCCCTATTTTTCTTTGCTTCCTCTACAGCTTCTTCCAGTTTCTCCACATAGGAATCCTCCGACTTCCTTCCTGCCACATAATCCAAAAAAGCCCTTAATTCACCGCTGACATCATCCATTGTCCCTTCTGCATTCAGAAATATCTTTACCGCTTCGTCTCCCATGAAAATACTGTTGTCTTCCTTACAGATATTTTCAAAGGTATAGATATGCCGCCCTTTCCCGTATAAATCAAACGGACATATAAAAATGATGTAACTTCTGTTCAGCTTTTTATAATGCTGTCCTGCATCAATAAGCTGAATGTCTATCATCCCCTGATAATATCGGCTTCTCTTAGGCAGTTCCTTTGTATCACTGACCTGCATTTCTATATCGTAAACAGTCTCCCTCTCGTCCTTTACATACACATCCAGTCTGACACTATGGGCATCCATATCTACATTGATACTCTTCTGCAGTTGGGAATATTCAATACGGTCAATCTTCAAGTTCGGAAGAATCCGCTGTAACAGTTCCCGGCACAACTCCGGGTTCTGCATAACCTTTCCAAACAGAAAATCATTGGATATGCCTAATTCTTCCCAATTTTTCTGCTTTATTTCCACGTTTCCCATTTATTTACCTGCTTTCTTTCAAATAAATCACTGCCGGAAAAACTCTGTACATTCCAAAAGTCTTGTTATCTATTCCTATTATACACAGCATTCTGGCAAATTACAATAAGCTGAAAACCTCTCTCTCAGCATTTTTCTTTCTTAATCTTTCAGAATAACAAGCTTATTCTGATAACACTCCACAGACACGCTGCACCCAATCTCAAATCCCCACTGTTCTACCCAGTTTCCTTGCAAGATAATCTGCGGCACAGTTCTTCCGCTTCTGGTTGTGAATGAGTACGCTTTCATCCTCCGGGTAGCCACAGTATAATCCAAACTTGTATCCTCTGCCACACAACAGCCGTTTAAGTGAAATCTTTCCATAACCTGAAACATTCTTGCCAGCATGGTGTCCTTCCCCAATCTGCAGGTCTCTGTAAAATCTGGTCTTTTCTGTCCGTTCATGTCGACTTGGATTTCCTGGAACAAGACCTGCCGGTTCTGGCGGATAAATCCTGACAGCATCCAGAGATTATTCAAGTCATAGAGTGTATCCATGACCGAATAGAACTCTGTTTTTGTCAAATTACGATTGGAATAGTAATCAGAAAAGTCTTTATCCTTTGCCATCATCAGAAACCGTATCTTTTCCACAAACTCTCTTTGCTCCACCTCTGAATTTAGTTTTTCATATTCCGTTGCTATGTATTGATTCAGATTATTTTTCATTCCTTTTGTCCTCTTCCTTATTTTTGTATTAAGAATTTTCTATATCACAAGTTCCAGTGATTTGGTTCCAAATTCCCGGAACATAAAAACAGACGGCGCACCGTCTGGAGGTGTGCCGCCGCTGTTCTGTAAGAACCTGATCAAATCATCTGATAGCCTTATTTTGATAGAATCTATGTTCCTGTCCCTGTCTACGGTAATTTCCTTAATCAGCAGATGCAGAAGCCTTTTGCGGATGGTATGGTCTATGTCACTGGATAAAGCCATGCTGAAATTCTGCAGGATAGCCTGGACAGCTTCTTTGGGTACTTCTCTTCTTTCTTCCTCCAATACAATGAGACGATTTTCGGTGGTGCGCTCCATGACTTGTTCCATCTGCTGGTTCAATTCATTTTTACGGTTCAGAAATTCTTCCCTGGTAATCAACCCATCCTCATAAGCTTCATGGTTCTTTGTCATGCGTTTTGTCAGCCTTTCCCGTTCCTTTTCCTGAAGGTTCTGCTCCCGTCCGCTCTTTTGTTAATGACCCTGGAAATAACCATGCCTGCACCGCATTCCGGGCATCTCAGTATCCCTGTCAGCGGATATTCCCCGTCATAAATACGAGAAGGCTTTCCTGCTTTTTGGCTTATTAAAAATTGTACCTGATTCCATTGCTCCTCTGTTATAATAGCTTTATGAATTCCATCTACAATAATGGGATTGATATTATTACGACGTTTCTCATTCCAGTCTCTCCGCACATTGAAATGCACTTTTCCAATATACACAGGATTGGTAAGTATGGTTCGAAGCTGTGCCACAGAAAAAGTATTCCCTTTTTTAGTCTTACAGCCCATCTGATTGATCTGGTTTACGATTGCTTTGTAGCCTTTGCCGGAAGCATACAGTTCATAAATCAGCCGTACAGTTTCCGCTTCCTTCTCATCAATCTCCAATCTTGATTTTTTTCTGGATGAATTTTCAGCGCCTTCTATGGGAACCCAGTGATAGCCAAGAGGAGCAGTGCCGCCGCACCATTCTCCTGCACGGGCTTTCGCCTTCATTCCCATTTTTACATTCTGTGCAATGGTATTGCGCTCAAACTCCCCCACCAGTGCCATCATCTGGAACTGCATCTTGCCTGCCGGTGTATCGGATTCAAAACGTTCCGAATAGGACTGGTAGGAAATCCCATAACGATCCAGTGTGTTTACAATCTTGATGGCATCCTCCAGTTTCCTGCTTAACTGGTTGATCTTCCAAGACATCACCATGTCGAACTTCTTTTCTGTGGCATCCCTTAATAATTCCTGTATGGCCGGTCTGTGTACGATATCCTTTCCACTGATTCCGGCATCAGAAAAGACTTTATAAACTTCATATCCCTGTTTCCTCTTAAGTGATTTAACTCTCGTCTGCACCGGCGCGATATCTGTTTTACTGCCTCCAAATTTCAATATACCTTGCGTTTTTTCCCTTTTTTATTTCATAATAAATTCCAGCATCTTCCAGATTGCTCCTGTCCTCCGACATCTTCCTTGTCATAACTTCCGGTGCACCCGGAAAACTCCTTCCGTTTATCCCGCAGTCTTCCATCACATAAATCTTTAAGTCCCGATAAAAATCAGATACTCTGCTTTTTATGCCTTCTCTGTTCCCTTCTCTTTCCATGAAATTTTCTATTACCGTAAGCAGTGCATTTCCGGAAACAACAGCTTCATTGATTTTTTTCCTGTTCAGACGAAATGTTTCATATATCTTTTCTTCCGAATATCCAAGTTGTCTTCCCGCTTTGACTGCCATTTCATAAAAATCAACCATTCTTACCGGCGACGGATTCGCAGACGGATTCCCATCTCCCAATACCCCCTTGACGGTCTGGTACAGCGCACCGAAAAAGAATGGTCTGTCTTTTTCCCACTTTTTCTTCAGTTCTTCATCGCCAAGCATCTCTTCCGGCTTTATCCTTTCCAGTTCCAGAAAGATTGCCCTGTCTGCCAAATCGCTTCTTCATGCCGCTTAAAATATAAGACCGATATCGGTCTTATATTTTATCTATACATTAGGGTTTGTAAATTGAAAAGAGACCCCTATCGTGGAAAACGTAATTATAACCGCTGCATTTATGCTGCCTTATTTCAACTTTTTGACACAGATATTATTTATACAGGTCGAAAAATGTGAAAAATGTCTAAATTATATTTTGTACACAAAAAGATAAGACGGTATAACTCTCCTACTCTTTACAAGATTGTAGATCAGTTACTCGGTGATGAAAAAAACTCAACTCATACTATATACATTGAGAATAACAGTTTAGCCACTTTTAGGATTGCATCATTCCATGCTTTGGATTCTCTCCCAACTTATAAATTTATACTTTTTGATTTTAAATCATGTGATAATGTTAAATCAGTAAAAAAATTATCTGGCAAAAATATAGATGATAGCATAAAATCTCTCAGAAAACTAATGGAATTAAAAGAAAATTTAGATCAAGTCCCTTTTTCCCGCACTTACCAACGAAACCTTTTTTGCAGAAATATATCAAAAAAAATCACAGAATTATGTGGGGATTGACAAACAATCCCCACATGTATCTCTGCCATTACTTTCTCCGTGTCCTGCCGCTCTGCTTCGCACATTTTGACGCTGTATAGATGGAAATTCCCAGTCCAACCCCTGCCGTTACGGATTCAATAATTACGGTGGATGCTATGGTACTCCCTACAGCTGCTAAAAATCCTAAAATCATGCTTCGACTCCTTTCCGGTAGATCAATATGATTCCATAGTCATTGTTGGTAAGATACAGGGCTTCTACCCAGTCTGTACCATCTGCAGTGACCGTATCAAGATATTCATACATAGATTCCTGGATAAAATGCTTCTCCAATATCTGTCGGTAGGCTTTCTTTGTGGCTTCATTCAGTTTCGGAATAACCGCACAAAAACCGCCCATGCCGCCCTACACATCCCTGTCCGCCCCATAATCGCTATCCAGTATGACAATCTGAGAAGCAAGATATTCCAGTATCTCTTCTGGTAAATCCATTTGGAGAATTGGGTAATTATCCCAGTAATCCTGCTCTGTTCCGATATAATAAAACGGCTTCTCCCTGCTCTGTTTGTCCGGCATTGACGTAAAATGATTGTTTTTATCCTCTACGTTTGCTTTTTCACTTACAATCCCATATCCCATGCACAGATAACGTCCGTCTCCGATATCCTCCCCTGCCGCATAGAAAATCATCCGACTATTTTCTTCCGGCATACGGAAAGACCGCACCTCTATGGTGCGCTTCGTTCCTGTCAAGTCTTCGTAATCATCAGAAGACAGCATCTTTTGAAGACGTTCCCACTCATCCGCTTTCAGATAGTCTACGTCAAATAATTCAGAAGAGTTGCTCCATTCCGGAATTTGTACAATCCTTTCTTTTTTCTGCACATAATGCAGAAAATGTTCCCAACTTTGAAATTGAATTTCTGCCACTCTTTACGGTTTTTGTCAAAGATGCCTTTCCGTTCTACCGTCATCGTGTTGCTTGTATGTTGCTCCATTTTATACTCCTTTTTACACAAAAATAAGACAGATAACATTTCTGCTACCTGCCCATTTCATTAGTTCTCATACAATTACGCCGCCAGTGTTTCCAGTGCTGCCAGTACGCCTACTGTTATGACACATGCGCTTAAAAAGATTCCTGCGTGCATTATATATCACCTCTTTTCTTTTAGATTTCAGAATAATAATATAAATCTGTGGAGTGAAACATCAGTGTACAAGGGGCTACAAACGATATAAAGAAATGTTTCAGATATGAAGAGTGGAAAAGTCAGATTTTCCACTCTATTTTTACATACTCGCTGGTTGCGTTGATTGATGAAATCAAGCCGTCCGTGGCTTTCCTCTTATCCTCAAAGCTGATATTCTCCCAGTCGTCCAAATAGCCGGACAGCAGATCAATCTGTTGCTGGGAAATGGTCTCCATGGATAAATCGGCAATCGCCTTTGTGATTTTCTGGCGGCGTGTGTCCAGTTCCTCGATTTTCTTGTTGGCGTAGGCAAGCAGGGTAGCGTTTGCCCCGGTCAGCGTGTCAAGTAACTTTTCAATTTCCGCCTCTACTTGTGCCAGCTCCACTTGATAGGCGGTCAATTTCGGGTTGGCCTTTTCCTCACCGCCCCGGAGGTGTTTGAAATCCCGGAATTTCTCTCCCATAGCCGTGAAAATGAACTGTTCAAATTCTGCCTTGCGGAGAGTGCCGCATCCCGGACAGCCCTTGTGGTCGGACCGTTTATTGCACCGAAGGTATTCATAACCGGAAGGGTTGCGGGTGACTTTCAAAGCGTAACCGCATTTTCCACATTTGACCTTTCCGGCCAGCCAGGTATTCCGGGCCTTCCTCCCGTTCTGGAAGGTGGTGTTCGCCATGAGCTTTTTCCGGCATTTCAGCCAGGTGTCAGAGGAAACAATCCCTTCATGGGGAGCGATAACAAGTATCTGGTCTTTCAGGCTTCTGTCCTTGTCCTCCTTCACGTCCCGCCCCTGGTAGAGATAGCAGCCGTTTGTCCCGGCGAAGTCGGCGGCGTCATTGACGACTGCCGCCCCCTGGCTCTTGAAAAACTCATATAATTCCAGGTCTGCCTGTGCATATACCAGGTTGCGGAGCAGCTGGGAGAGGAAGGGACGGAACAGCGATTTCCCATGAACCTTGATGTCGTTTTCCTCAAAGTACCGGCTGATGTCCCCGAAGGAGGTCCCGGGCTCTGCATACATCTCAAACATCAGGCGTACATGGTCGGCGGCCGCCGGGTCGGGCACCATCATTTTTGTGCGGATACCCTCAACCGTGGTCGGCTCCAGCCGGAAGCCGTAGGGGGCCTGGCCGCTCATGTGGAAGCCTTTCAGGCACCGGGAATAGTAGGCGTCCGTGACGCGCTTCTGGATGGTCTCCCGTTCCAGCTGGGCGAACACAATGCAGATGTTCAGCATGGCCCGCCCCATTGGGGTGGAGGTGTCGAACTTTTCCGTGGAGGAAACAAACTCCACGTCGTATTCCTGGAACAGCTCCATCATGTTCGCAAAATCCAGAATGGAGCGGCTGATCCGGTCCAGCTTGTAGACAATGACCCGCCGCACCTTCCCCTTGCGGATCTCGTCAAGCAGTTTCTGGAACTCGGGCCGGTCGGTGTTCTTCCCCGAATATCCCTTGTCCTTGAAAATCTTGCAGCTGCCGCCTTTCAGCTCATACTTGCAGAAGTCAATCTGGCTCTCAATACTGATACTGTCCTTGCGGTCAACAGACTGTCTGGCATAAATATAATCTTCTCTAATGTTCATTGTAGGCTCCTTTCCTGTGGGAATGGAGCTACCAACCTTACAAGTATATTATACCATTGATAGCCCCAGAGGGCAATGTTGTCGGGGTCAGCGCCGGCTCTGGCGGTACTTGCTGAACACGTTATACAGACAGCGCTCAATCTCTTTTTTCCGCCTCTCCTTCTCTTTTGGGGAAAGCACCGGGGTAAGGCTTTCCAGCACAATAGTCTTTCCCTGGAAGGGGACGGTCCTTGTTTCTCTCTGGTAGGTTACAGATTGTACCATCTGGGCCTCCTTTCCGAATCGGGGTTGAAGCCTTCCGTTTCCCTCTTGTCCTGTGGGGAAACACGAAAAGGCAGCGCCCGGCAAAGAGCGCTGCCCCTTCGTCTTTCTCCACGCTTCGGGCCAGCTTGGCCCGGGGTCAGGGCTGCCAGTGTTCATAATAGGCCGCCGCTTCCTCCACGGAGCAGAAGTCAAACACTTCGTACAGTTCTATAAGAACCTCCCGGATGTCCTTTGACTTATAGCCGCAGCTTTCCATCGCCTTGATAATATATCCACGGCAGGCGTTGTTGCTCCATCTGTCTATCAGCATGTCCTGGATTTCCTGCAAAGATTTTGCCATAACCTGCACTTCCTTTCATAAAAGTTCAGGGAGCCGCACCGTTTTAGTTGGCCTGTCACAAGACAGTGAGAGCGGGCGGCTCCCTGATTGGTTTTGTAAAACAGATTCCCCGGACGGGTGTAGGCTTGTCCACCCCATAGTGTCTCAGCTCTCCCCATTCTTATGGCAAGGCGTCCTCATTGCCTGCGACGGCTCACGGCTTGCAGGGCCGCTTCAACGCTCGGACTGTGACTGAACGCAAGTATCCGGGTTCTGCGCCTTATCCGGCGGAGCCAGCCACGGCCCCGCCTGCGGCATGGGCTTTATCGCTATTCCCGCCCCCCAAAGTGAAAACCACAACGGAAACGGAAGTCACGGCGGGCCTGTCGCCTGGCACATCTACCCTTCGTATCCGGGTATCTTTTTATTCAGTTTTCAATCTGCCGGAAAGGTCCGTCCGCGCTTCGGGCCAGCTTGTCCCAGGGCGCCTCCGCCTTTCATATACCATTTCATTTTTCAGGCTTTTTCGGTACACCTTAGAAATTATTTTTTAAAAATTTTTCCATGTTCCGAAGCCCGCGCTCGATTGCCAGACGCACCACCTTTTCGTCCACGCCTTCGGCCCTGGCAATGTCGGTCTTGCTCATGCCGAGGACGAAATGGGCGTAGATACGTTTGGCCTGTTTGTCGGGCAGACTGGAAATGGCCGCATGGAGTTCCTGCATGGTGACTTTGCGCTCGTAAATTTCACATGGAGAAAGAGCAATGAACAAGGCCGAGTGCTCAATGCCGTCCTCCCGGTCAAGGGAATAAGAGGCCTTGTGGCGGTATGTACGCAGACGGTAGGCCGCCTCCTTGCGGTCAAACTCCGCCATTGCCTCCGCTACCTCGTCAGGCACTTCGATAAAAGAATCCATTGTATAGTACGGGTAAAAATCCCGAAGATTGATGATAGCCATGTTTACCTCCGTTTCGGTGTTTGGTGAATGGGCTGCCGAAACGGAGGTGGCGGGGAACGGCACCGGGGCCGGGCTTCGGGCCAAGTTGGCCCGAGGCTGTCCCATAGAAACAGACATGCGCCCAAACAGCATGGCGCTATTCGGACGCATGAAATATAACTATCGTTTTTGGATTGAATTATTTCACATTGATTGCCGGAATTACCCTTCCAAGGGAGCGGGCTTTTTTTAATGGTTCAGATAGTTGGATAATAAATAAGGACACAGTGATACCTCTCAATGCTTTTAAGCATTTGATACCGCCATATCCTTGAAAAAGGGTGACTTTAACACATCCTCCATATATTCGATTTTTCGCAAAGAAAAACGGCGGCTTTGATTTTATTCAAAACCGCCATTAGGCTATCTTTATTCTGTCGGGCGCATGAAAACTTTGCCGCCGAACAACGGTTTTTTTTATTTTCCGTTGGGCGGTTTTATCGTTTTACTGCAACAGTTCATTTTGTAAAAATCTTTTGATATAAGGTGTGCTTTCTTCGCTTATAGAAGGCATGAACGCCATATATCTACATTTTTGATAGCGTTCCTTATCCATAATGAAGTCATATCCCATAACACATTTAGGATTGCAGTCATTAGGATTCACAAGGCGTTTGCAGACAGACGCTTTTGCAATTTCTTTTTTCATCTTTGCCGGAAGCGTATCTAAAAACCCCATGTACTCATTAAGATGCTGTGGGAAAATTCTAATCTTTATTCCCGTTTTTCTGCAAACGAAAGTAGCTAATGTCTTTTTTGTATCCCGAAAAAGATAGGAAACAGTAAAACCGCTTTTAGCTGTTTTGATTTCACGTTTGCAGTTGCTATCCAGAAGAAAATTATTTATATCTTCTACAAGATTTCTGCTTGCACCGGTAGTCTCTAAAAATTCATCATAATTTTTGTCTATCATGTTGTAACCTCATATTTTTCTGATTGGCAGCCAAACTTCATATTGCATATTATTAGGGTCAGGGTTTAGATAAACCTCTATATCAGGAGCATTGGCAAATTCAAATCCAGAGGTTGGAAGCCATTCTGTTATGATGCGTTGTTCCAATTCTTGAATGGATATCCCTGTACCAGTTCCGCTAAAAATAGCCCATGTACAAGCAGGAACAACATATTCATCTAAGGAATTGTCGATTTCAGCGGAGGAAGATACCGCTATAAAATATTGCCAGTCCTCTTCGTCATTGCACACGCTTACACCCAAGACACCCATAGGCTGATTATTCATAAGCAGTGCAATTTTTTCTAATGTGCCGTTTACAGCTGCATTTTGCCACATTTGCGGTACGGCTGCGAAATTGTTTTCTATTTCCTTATCCAGCGGATGAGATACTCCCACAATGCGAAAGGCTGCTTTTTCTTCAATGCGATAATTCAATTCCTCTACTCCTTTTACAGTTATTTTAAAGCTGATAGGGGGATAAGACTTCATAGGAACGCCTCCTTTCTTTGCCATTGATGGCGCTATGCCATGCACATTTTGAAATGCCCTATTAAATGCAGTCGGGGAAGAATACCCATATTTCATACCAATATCAATAATTTTTTCAGTTCCGCTTTGCAGGTCAATAGCGGCTAAAGACATTCGCCTGCGACGGATATATTCCGAAAGCGGAATACCTGCCATATATGCAAACATTCTTTGAAAGTGGTATGTAGAGCAACATGCTATGCGCGCAAGTTCATCATAACTTATTTCTTCTGCAAGGTGTTCCTCAATATAAGAAATTGTTTTATTCAGTTTTTCTATCCATTCCATTTTTTTACTCCTTTCCGGTGACAATTATATTTCTTTGGATTGATTATTTCCTCTCTTTTCATGCACAAAAAAGAGAGTGTCAGAAGTTTATATTTGCTTTTTTTGCTTGATTGCATAAATCACGGACTTTTAATGTATATAATTTATCATCTTTGATAAAGTGTGTACCGCATTGCCTAAACTCAAAGTGTACATTATGGAAAATACATTGCTCCCGGATCTGTAATACCCAGTCATAGTCAAGCGGCCTTGCGTTTTTATCAGATTCTCCGCCGACAACAACTAATTCTATATCGTGCAAATATGCAGAGAGATTGACGTTCTCAATCAATGGCTGGCAAATAATATTTTTATGCCTAATAGGAAGGCTGGAAAAAATGTCTAATCGGTAATCGGCATTTTCTTGATTTTCAACCGTACAGCCAACCGTAACATTTTCGTACCCACTTTCCCAATCATGCGGAACACAATCCAAAAATCTTTCAATTCTTTTTGTCAGAAAGAGAAAATGTAAGTCGGAGCGTTCCCGTATCATTTCCCAGCATTCAGTACGCCATTTATCTGCGTCCTCTATCAAGAAGTCTGATGAAAAACATACATAAACCATTTGCCCCGATTTTATTTTGTAAGTTCCATTTTTGTTTTTTTCAATAGGGTCATAAAATTTTTCGGTTTGCTTAATAATGTTTGTGTCAATCCCCTTTTTATAATCTCCCTTATGTATGTAGCAAAATTTGCAGCCTGTACTGTAACGATGACAGCCACGCCAAGGATTCCATATCGCCATTTTTATCCTCCAATCTACTATTCTATATAATTTTATACGGATTTAGATAAAAGTGCAACTATGTGAATAAGAAATAAAACACTACATAATATCAAATTTCATTACATTTTCATAAGTCAACCCGAAATGTACAATGATATAGGGTGATATGAGAATGAACCAAGATGAAAGACGATTTGATTTTCACGGTTTAGGGCTGGCTATCAAGCAGGCCCGAGAGGAACGGGGCTGGACGCATGCCTACCTTGCGGAGTTAGTCGGAAAGACTGATCGCACGATTATGAGCATTGAAAATAAGGGGCAGCACCCCAGTTTTAATTTATTCTTCCAACTTGTCACAATATTCGATATATCCGTAGACCAGTTTTTCTACACGGAAGGGCATAGGGGCGAGGACAGTTGCCGAAAGTCTATTGATGTAATGCTGAACTCCATGAACGAGAAGGAACTCGTAGTTATGAAAGCCACAGCCGAAGGCTTGAAGAAAGCTAGAGAAACGGAGGTTTCCGAGTAGGGGCCTCCGTTTTTGCGGCGTTTATCGCAGGTTCCGCTAAATGGCAAGCAGGGCAACTGTAGCCACAGTTGCTATTTTTGCCGTTCCGGCCTTCCTGCCAGAACGCAAAAATCTGCTTGTTGGGGAGGTCTCCGCTGCCGCTCCGGTCGGTGCTGGACGTGCGCCACCGGCGCACAGCACCCCCAAACCCGGCTTCGGGCCAACTTGGCCCGAAATGTCAGCGTCGCTTTGCTCCTTATATTAGCTTGAGGTTATAAAAATAGCAAAGGATCATTATAATCCCCTGCTATTATTGTACTAACATAATAAATTGATTTTTTGAAAAACTCTCAACGTCGTTGAGAGTTTTTATCCTCATCCACCATTTCCGTTAATTCCTCAAGTTTCTTTTGTAAGATTTCCTTGCTGATTAGTTTCGTCCTATATTCGGAAATCATGGTTGGACTCATGTTCCGGCTCAGGGCATATTCAACAACGTCCTCGTCCTTACTCTTGCAAAGAATAATGCCAACGCTGGGATTTTCGTGGGGCTTCTTTACATCCCGGTCTAACGCTTCAAGATAAAACTGCATTTTTCCCAAGTATTCCGGTTTGAAATCATCAATTTTCAACTCAATTGCAACAAGGCATTGTAGCTCCCTATGAAAAAAGATTAAATCCGTATAATAGTCGTTCTTTCCTACTTGAAGATGATATTCTTCTCCCATAAAAATAAAATCCCTGCCAATTTCCAGTAAAAACTTTTTCATGTTCTTCAAAATGGCCTTTTTCAAATCATATTCCCTATAAGGCTCGGGCAAGTCTAAAAACTCCAACATATACATGTCCCTGATTATGTTCGCATGTGCAGCATGGGATATGGCGGAAGGCGCTTTACCGGCTGATAGCATTAAACGCTCATAATATCCGCTGTCAATCTGCCGTTCCAGTTCTTTTGCTTTATACTTTTCCCGAGAGGCCAGCTTCAAATAGAATAATCTCTCTGCATCCGATTTTGTCTTTGACATGATATGCAAATTATTTGACCATGTGTTTTCTCTTAGCAGAGTCCCTAACTCTGGCTTGTCACAATAAGTTTCAAAGAACTGCTTCATGCGCCAGATATTCTGTGGGGAATAGCCTCTAATCCCTGGTTCCTGCGTCAGAATGTATTCAGAAAGTGCTTTTACGGTAGAACGTCCCCAGCCATCCTGCACGGCCTTATTGGAAACAAATTCTCCAATTCCCCAATAAAGGTCAATCATTGTGGCATTCACTTGATAGGAAGCTTTCCGGCGGCCATCTGCTATCATTTGCAGAATGGCATTAAAATCACTTTGATAGTTTAATGCTAAATCGTCCATACATTTCCCTCGTTCCGATAGTCTGTTTGGATAATTATATCATGGAATATGCTCATGATGAAGATATATTTTTCCATTTTGAAAATATGTTATGCCAGCTCAGTTTAAATTTTAATACCTTAGTGTTACGAAATACTCCATAAAACAAGAGGCAAAGGCATAAAAGTACTCAGCCTTTGGAAACAGCGCAGATAATGCTTGAAACTAAACGGCTTCTATACGGCCAAATCGTAACATCCATACTCCCTTTTTAATCATTTTTACCAGCTGGGAAAAAATATTTGGTTGGTAATTCAAATACGCCAGTGTCATATTCAGCTTATCAACCTTCGGGCCAACTTGGCTCGAAGCTGGAGCATGTAATCATTACATTTCAGAAAAATGAAATACCGCTCTTTGGAAGAGCGGTAGAAGTTGTAGGTTGGCAGTCCATTTTTATTGTAATCCTTTGTACACTGAAGCAATCTTAACTGTAAAACCATACTATTAACCCCATAGAAGCCGCAGACTTCTATGGGGTTAATATATAACTCTTACTCTCTTTTATTTTGCAGAATATCCGTTCCCTTTCTCCCTCACTTATGGTATGGCTCCTTTGACATAATCCGATAACTCCGATAGATTTGCTCCAGTAAAATCACCCGCATTAATTGATGTGGAAATGTCATTTTTGAAAAACTAAGGGTAAAATCTGCCTGTTTTAACACCGCTTCTGACAATCCCAGGGAACCGCCAATCAGAAAAATCATATGACTAATCCCAGAAACTCCCAGCTTTTCCAGCTTTTCAGAAAGCTCCAGTGAATCCAACATCTTACCCTCTATGGACAACGCACAAATCCACGCATCTTCCCGAAAATATTTCATAAGCCGTTTCCCTTCCTTTTCTTTTATCTGAAATTCCTCGGCCTGACTCCCATGGTCTGGCGTCTTTTCATCTGCAACCTCAATAATTTCCAGCTTACAATACCGACTTAGACGTTTTTCAAATTCTTCAATGGCTTGACGGTAAAACTTCTCCTTTATTTTTCCTACCGTTAATATTGTAATTTTCATATTCTCCTCCATAGGTTCTTTTTAATTCATGTTGTAATATGATTTTATTTCATTTATAATAATAACAATGATACAGACATTATTCAACAAAATCAAAATCGTACAGGCAGAGGTGAATCCATTATGAAATTATTAGAAGAAAAAATCAAACAGGACGGTATCGCCGTAAATAAGCATATTTTAAAAGTAGACAGTTTTATCAATCACCAAATAGACCCTGGGCTTATGCAGGAAATGGGAAAAGAAATTGCAGAACACTTCAAAGAAAAAGGAATTACAAAGGTTGCCACTATTGAAAGCTCCGGAATTGCCCCAGCACTGATGACAGCCCTTGCACTAAATGTTCCAATCGTAATTCTGAAAAAACAGCCTTCAAAAATCTTAAATCAGGATTTATATCAAACAGTCGTTACTTCTTTTACAAAGGAAACAAATTATGAGCTAACCCTGTCCAAAAAATATATTACCGCAGACGACCATGTCCTTCTTGTAGATGATTTCCTGGCCAATGGCGAAGCTGCCACCGCTGCAATCCGCCTGATCCGCATGTCTCATGCCACGATTGCAGGTCTTGGAGTATTGATTGAAAAATCATTCCAGCCTGGTCATGACAAATTAGCAGCCCAGGGAATTGAAGTTTATGCCCTTGCCCGAATTGCAAAAATGGCGGAAAATTATATCGAATTCCAAGAATAAACCAATGAAATGCTCCACAAAGCGCAACCTTATGGAGCAGAACATAAATAACAAAGAAACCCCAGTATCAGCTATGGATAACACGAAAGTATCCTACAAAGCTTATACTGGGATTTCTTTTTAGAAAATTTTTACTTCTTCTTTTCACCAATCAGGCTTTTCAGCTTCAATGCTTTTTCAATATTTCCCTCTACCTTTAATTTTTGCAATGTCACCGCAAGAATTGGGTCTAATTTCCCTTTTGCAATCTTCATTAAATTTTTGGCAGAGCAGGTAAACATAGCATCCCTGTCATGATAATCATAGGGCTCTACATACAATTTTCCTTCTTTTACCTCTACATAGAAAACGCCTTCTGCTTCCCCTGTAATGTTAAACTGATAGGCAAGATGCTCAGTGATGTGGCTCACATCTGCATCCTGAAATGCCTCTTTTACATTAGAAAAAAATTCTTCATATGTCATAATCTCTTCCTCCTTAAGATAAATGATCAAACAATGATAGTTGATTAGATTCTGGTAAATTTCCCAGAATTCCCAAATCTCCCATCAAATCAATGACTGATTTGGACACCTTGGTCCGCTGGCGGAAATCATCTTTTGACAGGAATTTCCCATCTTTTGCCGCTTCCACCACTGCCTCCGCCGCTTTATCCCCCAATCCTTCAATGCTGTCTAACGAGGGCATCAGCTTCCCATCCATAATCTGAAATGCATGAGCCTGGGCATGAAACAAATCTAACGGAACGAATTCAAATCCTCTTGCATACATTTCCTGCACAATTTTCATGTCCTTTACCGTATCCTGCTCTTTTTTCGTCAAAGTATCCTTCCTTCGTTCATAGTCTGCCATAAAATATTCCAGCTTCTCTTTTCCCTGACACATTAATTCATAGCTAAAGGATGTAGCACGAATACTGAAAAAAGCTGCATAATAAGCCAGGGGATAAAAAATTTTGCAGTAGGCAATCCGCCATGCCATCATAACATAAGCTGCCGCATGAGCTTTGGGGAACATATATTTAATCTTTTTACATGACCAAATATACCAGTCTGGTACATTATGTTCCGTCATCACTTCCTCCCATTCTGGCTTTAACCCTTTCCCCTTCCGCACACTTTCCATAATTGTAAAACTTAATTCACTTTCTATCCCCATGCCAATTAAGTAGGTCATGATATCATCACGGGTACAAATCGCTGTGGAAATCGTTGCTTTTCCTTCCTGAATCAAGGTCTGAGCATTTCCAAGCCACACATCCGTCCCATGGGACAAACCAGAAATACGCACCAAATCAGAAAAGGATTGGGGATTCGTATCGATAAGCATCTGAATAACAAATTCTGTTCCAAACTCTGGAATCCCAAGAGACCCCAGCTTGCAGCCGCCAATATCTTCTGGCAGAATTCCAAGAGCCTTGGTACTTTGAAATAGAGACATTACGTTTTTATCATCCAGAGGAATCTTCTTGGCATCAATACCTGTTAAGTCCTCCAGCATACGAATCATGGTAGGATCGTCGTGTCCTAGTATATCAAGCTTTAAAAGGTTATGGTCGATGGAATGATAATCAAAATGTGTGGTAACAATATCCGTGGACATATCATTTGCCGGATGTTGAATGGGCGTAAAGGAATGGATTTCTTCTCCAATAGGCAGCACAATAATTCCTCCTGGATGCTGCCCAGTGGTGCGGCGGACTCCCACACACCCCTGAACAATACGGTCAATTTCACAATTTCGCTTCCGTACCCCCCGTTCTTCATAATAATTTCGGATGTAGCCGAATGCTGTTTTATCTGCCAGCGTGCCGATAGTCCCAGCACGGTAGGTTTGCCCAGCTCCAAAAATCACTTCACAATAGGCATGGGCTTTACTCTGATATTCACCAGAAAAATTCAAATCGATATCTGGCTCTTTATTCCCCTTAAACCCTAAAAATGTCTCAAAGGGAATGTCAAACCCTTCTTTTTTCAAAGGCTCTCCACATACGGGACAGGTTTTATCTGGCATATCGCACCCAGCCCTTCCAGCATCCCCATAGGATTTCACTTCCTTTGACTCAAAGTCACAATAATGACATTTTTTGCAATAATAATGGGGAGCCAGAGGATTTACCTCAGTAATTCCTGCCATAGTAGCCACAAAAGAAGATCCTACAGAACCACGAGAACCTACCAGATAACCATCTTCATTGGACTTCCATACCAACTTCTGTGCAATAATATACATCACTGCATATCCATTAGATATAATAGAATTTAACTCCCGTTCCAGCCGTTCGTGTACAACAGACGGGAGCTTATCCCCATAAATCTCATGAGCTTTGTTATAGCAAATGTCTCGTAACATCTGGTCAGAATTTTCAATGACAGGGGGACATTTGTCTGGGCGCACTGGGGAAATTTTTTCACACATATCTGCAATCTTTCCTGGATTGGTAATCACCACTTCCTCTGCTTTTTCACTGCCCAGATAGGCAAACTCTTCCAGCATTTCCTCCGTGGTACGCAAAAAAAGAGGCGCCTGGTTATCTGCATCCTTAAACCCTTTTCCTGCCATAATAATCCGGCGGTATACTTCGTCCTCCGGGTCCAGGAAATGTACGTCACAGGTAGCCACCACTAACTTATGGAATTCCTCTCCAAGCCTGACGATTTTTCGGTTGATATCCCTTAATTCCTCTTGGGAAGAAAGAGCAGGTTCCTCTCCCCGCAGCATAAATTCATTATTCCCAATGGGCTGAATTTCCAGGTAATCATAAAAACGCACAAGCCTTGCAATTTCCTCCTCAGAATTTCCCCGTAAAATTGCCTGATACAACTCTCCTGCTTCACAGGCAGAGCCAATAAGAAGCCCTTCCCGATACTTTAGAAACTCACTTTTGGGAATTCTCGGCCGTCTGTGAAAATAGGTCAAATGAGATTCTGATACCAACCGATAAAGATTAATTCTTCCAGTGTCATTGGTGGCTAAGATAATGGCATGATGACTCGGGAGCTTCTTAATATTCTCTATAGAAGTGTTCCCAAGATCATTCACCTGTTCCAGGTCAAAAATCCCTCTGTCCTTTAACATTTCAATGAATTTTACAAATATTTCTGCGGTGCAGACTGCGTCATCCACCGCCCGATGATGATTTTCTAAGGAAATCTTCAATGCTTTTGCCACTGTATCCAGTTTAAAACGGTTTAATTGAGGGAGCAAAACTCGTGCCAAAGCTACCGTATCAATCACGGTATATTCACAGGAAAATCCCTGACGTTCACAGTTTTTGCTGATAAAGCTCATGTCAAATCCTGCGTTATGGGCTACCATAATAGCACCCTCACAGAATTTTAAAAACTTAGGCAGCGCCTCCTCAATGGTGGGTGCATCCAATACCATATCATCCCGTATACTGGTCAATTCTTCGATTTTAAAGGGAATCGGAACCTTTGGATTTACAAAAGTAGAAAATCGCTCTGTAATCCTCCCCTCTGTCACCTTTACCGCGCCAATTTCAATGATTTGGTTGTGAATGGGAGAAAAACCTGTTGTTTCTAAATCAAATACCACATACGTATCATCTAAATCCTGTCCCCTTGGATTTTCAATGATATGCTTTAAGTCATCCACCAAATACGCCTCCACTCCATAGAGAACCTTAAAATCATCCTCTGGCGAGACTGCATGATTGGCATCTGGAAAAGACTGCACATCCCCATGATCCGTAATGGCAATAGCCTTATGCCCCCATTTCATCGCGCGCTTAATAATATCTTTTACCTCAGAAACTCCATCCATATCACTCATTTTCGTATGGCAATGCAATTCTACACGTTTTTGGGGACTGTTATCCATACGGGTGGAAGTAAAATCTGAAATTTTCTTAATACCAACAACAGAACCAATTGTAAGCTCCCCATCAAACCGATCAATGGTTGTAATTCCCTTGATTTTTAGAAAAGCGCCCTTTTTCACCTGGGAAGTAATCTCAGAAACAGCTTCATTTTTGGTAAACATTTTTACCATAATCGTATCGGTAAAATCCGTAACAGAAAACAGTATAATGGTCTTATCATTTCGGATTTCTCTGGTATCCAGGCTTAATATTTTTCCACGAACCACTACTTCTCCCATCTCGCCTACAATTTGTTCTATGGCAATGGGTTCTTCCTCAATATCTCGTCCAAATATCACGTCTGGATTGTCTGATTTCTTAAAGCCTCCACCGAAGGAAGCTCCTTTTCGATTCCCATAAGAATTTTCTTTCCTTTGAGCCTCCCCTTTTCCTTCAAAGGAAGTCTTAGTTCCTTTTGCATTTCCCATCGATTGTGCTACTTTTTGCTCTGAAACAGCAACAGCTTGGGGATTTTTAAATGGAATATCTTCTGGGTTCTGTACTGGCACACCGCTCAAATCCTGGAACGGGATACCTTGGGAACTCTCCTGTGATGTTTCTGGATGGTGACCGGCCTGGCGGATAATCTGGCGTATTTCATTTTGAATTTGGATATCACTGTTTCTTTTATGCTTCTTTTCCTTGGGTTCCTGATAATCTACTTGAATCTTTACATCAAGGCCACAGCGTTCACAGATAATTTTTTCCAAAATCTGCACCATTTCTTCTGACTTTTGCCTTGCAATCACAGAATCTTCAAAGGTAAGATGCATTTGATCTTCCTGAGGAAATTCCATCTGCGCCATGCGAAGCACGTTATACTCCAGCAAACTATACGTGCGAAATTCATCCATAATGCTGTCCTTGTAAACATCCATCAGTTTTCTAGGGTTATATTGGCCTGAAAGCTGAAATTTTTCAATAATCTTTATCGAAATATTATGGTTTGGAAAAAGCTGCTTTCGAATGTCCGATTCCAAACGGTAAATATTCGCTTTATGAATCAACCTGCTGCTCAAAAGATAGACCCTGATATGGTCCCGCCTTCGATTGGCAGATACTTTTGTTACCTCCACCTCTGTCATGAGGTTTTCCATCCCGGAAGGCACTTTCAGATCTGGAAAAACATCAAAAAACAGCTTATTCATATTTTTTATTCACTCCAATGCAATAACTCATCCCTAAGGGTTGAAAGCAGGTCCTCTTCCTTTACCTTTTTATAAACTTCCCCATGCTTAATAATCAGACCCTCGCCAATTCCTCCAGCAATGCCAATGTCAGCTTCCTTTGCCTCCCCTGGCCCGTTTACCACACATCCCATTACTGCAACTTTCAAGTCTAAGGGAATATCACTTACCATGTTTTCTACCTGGTTCGCCAAGCCGATTAAATCAATCTGAGTTCTTCCGCAGGTGGGACATGACACCACTTCAATCCCTCCTTTTTTCAAACCCAGCGTTCTTAAAATAATCTTTGCAGATTTAATTTCTTCCAATGGATCTCCCGTTAGGGATACCCGAATCGTATCCCCGATTCCCTGGCCTAAAATCATACCAAGTCCCATGGCAGACTTGATATTCCCGCTGGTTATTGTACCTGCTTCAGTAATTCCCACGTGCAGCGGATAATCTGTTCTATCTGCAATCATCTCATGGGCCTTTACACACATCAGCACATCTGAGGATTTGATGCTAATGACCAGGTTATCATATCCAATCTCCTCAATGATCCTTACCTTATCCATCGCGCTTTCCACCAGTCCCTCTGCTGTTACGCCATGGTATTTTTCTACCAGCTCCTTTTCCAGGGAACCACTGTTGACGCCCACACGGATGGGAATGTTACGCTCCTTTGCCGTATCTATCACTGCCTGAATACGCTCTTTTGTCCCGATATTTCCCGGATTGATACGAATCTTATCTGCCCCATGCTCCAAAGCTGCAATGGCAAGACGATAATCAAAATGAATATCAGCCACCAATGGAATCGTAATCCCCTTCTTAATTTCTTCTAAGGCTTCGGCAGCTTCCATTGTTGGTACCGCACATCTTATGATCTCACAGCCTGCCAAGGTCAGTTGTTGAATCTGTGCAATCGTTCCTTTGATATCCTCTGTCCTGGTATTTGTCATAGATTGGATTAAAACCGGATGGTTCCCACCGATTACCCGGTTCCCAATCTGCACTTCCCTTGTTTTTTTTCGAATGATTTTTTCTTCCATGAAACTCACACTTTCCTCTTTTAAAGAATGTTGCGTATGTCATTAAACATTACCAAAACCATCAATGCCATCAATGCCATCAATCCCACAAAATGTACCATGCCTTCTTTTTCTGGGGAAATCCTTTTTCTTCGAATCGCTTCAATAATCAGGAATACAAGCCGTCCGCCATCCAATGCTGGAATAGGCAGAAGATTCATAATTCCTAAGTTTGCCGACAAGAAAATAGAGAAATTTACCATACTTAAAATGGCGCTTACTGTTCCCCCCTGGGATTGGCTGCTGTCATAGGTATCCCCCATAATCTTCACAATTCCTACTGGTCCAGACATATCTTTGACACCTACTTTTCCGGTTACCAGCAGTCGAAGGCTCTCAATGGTATTATTAATCCAGTACCGCACTTCATAGACGCTGTTTTTCAGCACATCCCAGGCATTTCCTCTTTCCCGGTCGAAGGGCCTGCCGCTAAGGCCAACCAAATACCTGCCAGATGCTTCATCCAAAATAGGAGAAAGGGTTGACTCATAACGTTTTCCATCCCGTTCATACACAAGCGCTACGTCTTCCCCTGGATGAAATAGGGAATACTGACTTACTTCACGGTAAAAATGAGTACGGTAACCATTCATGGAGATAATCTCATCCCCAGCCTTTAGACCTGCTTCCTCTGCTGGAAATCCCTCCATTACCCCAGACAATACTGGTCTGTCATATCCCGTAATTCCTACCACAATCACCGCAAATATCCATGCCATAATAAAATTAAACACAGGTCCTGCCACCACTACACTAATCCGCGCCCAAACTGATTTACTGTTAAAAGAACGTTCATCCTGGCTTTCGCCGTCTTCCCCTTCCATCATGCAGGCGCCGCCAAAAGGCAGCAGCTTAATGGAATACTTTGTCTCACCTTTTGTAAAACCAATCAATGTAGGCCCCATGCCAAGACAAAATTCATTAACCTTAATACCGTTAAATTTTGCCAAAAGGAAATGGCCCAGTTCGTGAAATAAAATAATAATACTAAAAATAATAATTGCAATTATAATATTCAATTTACCACCTGCTCTCTATCAATGCGTAAGCTTCTGCTTCCGTCTCAAGGATTTCCGTTACGTTTGGATGCGCCACAAATTCACATTGCTCCATACATGTATGAATGATCTTAGGAATTTCCAGAAATGAAATTTTCTTCTCTAAAAACAATGCTACCGCCTTCTCATTTGCTGCATTATATGCAGTAGGAATATTTCCGCCTCGTTTCATTGCTTCAAATGCCAGGCCCAATCCCCAGAAAGTCTCTAAATCCGGCTTTTCAAAGGTTAAATTCGAAAGCTGATAAAAATCAAGCCGTTTTCCTGACAAATTTCTACGTTTGGGATAATACAATGCATACTGGATGGGCAGGCGCATATCTGGCGTACCAAGCTGGGCAATCACAGCGCCGTCTTCATATTCCACCATAGAATGGACTATGCTTTGTGGATGCACCACTACTTGAATCTGGTCTAACTCCACATCAAACAGCCATTTGGCTTCCATTACTTCCAGTCCCTTATTTACCATAGTTGCAGAATCAATGGTAATCTTTTTTCCCATAGACCAGTTGGGATGCTTTAGGGCGTCCTCCACCTGCATTTGAGCCAATTCTGCTTCTTTTTTCCCTCGAAACGGACCACCCGAAGCCGTAAGAAGAATTTTTTGTATTTTATTTTCCCGTTCTCCATGCAAGGATTGAAAAATTGCACTATGTTCACTATCCACAGGAAGTATGGGCACATGATTTTGCTTCGCCAGGGGCATAATGATGTGTCCAGCGGTTACCAATGTTTCCTTATTAGCAAGAGCAATGGTTTTCCCTGCTTCAATAGCTGCGATGGTAGGACGTATCCCAAGCATTCCCACAATAGCTGTAACCAGGATTTCTGTATCTGGCATTGTGGCAATCTCCAAAAGCCCTTCCATGCCAGATACAATTTGCACTGGCAGATCTTTGACACTTTCTCTTAGAGAAGCTGCTGCCTCTTCCTCCCAAAGTGCCGCTATTTTGGGAGAAAACTCCCGAATCTGCGCTTCTAGCAGGGTTGTATTCCGCCCTGCTGCCAGTGCAGTAACGACTATGTCTTTTTGCTCCCGGACAATTTCAAGAGTCTGGGTGCCAATGGACCCCGTAGATCCAAGTATTGCAATTTTTTTCATAAAAACCTCTATTCTGCACCCTCACATCATTGTAATTTTATGATATGAGAAAACGTGCCAGATAATAAATAATCGGCGCTGTAAAGATCACACTGTCAAAACGGTCCAAAATTCCTCCATGGCCGGGAATCAATTTTCCATAATCCTTGATGTCACAATTCCGCTTTATGGCGGATGCGGCTAAATCCCCAATCATAGAGATAAACCCGCCAATTGCAGTAATCCCTGCCAGAATAAAAATATGTGCCAGAGAAAGCTGCATCTGGGTTTGAAAAACAAAACCGTACAAAATGGTTAGAAGAATTGTGCCAATAATTCCTCCTACAGCCCCTTCTACTGATTTTTTCGGACTTAGCTTAGGCGCCATTTTATGTTTCCCAATCAGCACGCCAACACAATAGGCACAGGTATCACATCCCCAGGAACATAGAAAAATCAACCAAACAATATACTTTCCTGCTGGAAGCTCCCTGGTCTGATACACACAAGAAAGCATCACTGCCACATAAAATACACCAATAAATGCTGCAAAGATCTGATCCACCTGGTATTTTGGAAAAGACAGCACATAGACTGCCATCAAAAGAATTAAAAGGCCAAGCACAAAAATTTCAAAATCTGGGATAAACGGAAATCCAAGGTTTATATAAAAGACGACAGTCCCAGTATAGCCAATCATTCCAAGAAAAGACCGTTCCATATGAAATACCCGATACAGCTCATACAGCCCAATCATAGAAACTGTCATAAGGCCAAACAATAGCGCTTCCCCTCCTGTGATAATCAGGATAAGAGCTGCAATTACCAGTACAATTCCACTTAATAACCGCGTCTGAAACACTTTACACCCTCCTCTACGTCTACTCTTTCCCAGCTTTGGATGTGTGCTCTGGCAAATTTCCTATACCGCCAAAACGTCTATCTCTTTTATTATAGTCCTGAATAGCTTTTTCTAATTCCTTTTTTGTAAAATCAGGCCAGGCCACATCCGTAAAATAAAGTTCACTGTATGCAAGCTGCCAAAGAAGGTAATTGGAGATTCTTTGTTCTCCACTGGTACGAATCAATAAATCTGGCGCTGGAATATCTTTTGTATCCAGATAGCTTTCAAACCGCTGTTCATCCAATTCTTCCAAGGTAAATCTATCTTCTTTGTAGTCCACAAGCATCTTCTTCATTCCTCGCAGCATTTCATCCCGACTGCCATAATTAATGGCAATCTGGAAATTCAATCCATCCTGGTCCTTGGAGAAGTCTTCCAGCCTGCGGATACTTTCCTGAATATCAGTATCCAATTTACTGGTATCTCCAATGACCCGAACCCTCATATGATTCTTTTCTGCAGTTTTGATACAATTTTTCATATAATTCCGCAGCAGCTTCATCAGAGCATTCACTTCATCTTTTGGTCTACTCCAGTTTTCCGTGGAAAATGCATACACAGTCAGATATTTAATTCCCATATTCCATGCTTCCCGGCAAATAGTCTCTACATTTTTTGCTCCTTGGGTATGTCCATAATTCCTCGGCATGCCATGCTGTTTCGCCCATCTCCCATTTCCATCTAAAATAATTGCTACATGTTGTGGAATTTCCATAAAAAACCTCCCAAAATTTCGGTATGTCAATATAAGGAAAAGGGACAGACGCTGCCGCCATGCCCCTTTTAGACACTAAGTACAACCACTTGTCCGCACAGCGTAAGGTGGTATTATACTGTAAGAATCTCTTTTGATTTTTCTTCTACTGCCTTATCTACCTTGGCAATATACTTATCTGTTAATTTTTGCACCTGCTCCTCTAATTCTTTGATTTCATCTTCCGAGATGTCATTGGACTTTCCTAATTTTTTGAAAGAATCATTGGCATCCCTGCGAATATTGCGGACAGCAACCTTCGCTGCTTCTCCTTTTTTCTTAATCTCCTTCGCAAGGTCTTTTCTACGTTCCTCTGTTAATTCCGGAAAGGTCAAACGAATCACCTTTCCATCATTGGTGGGATTGATACCCAAATCAGAAGTAAGAATTGCTTTTTCTATCACACGTACCATATTTGGCTCCCATGGCTGAATCAAAAGCATTCTTGGCTCAGGAACAGAAATATTTGCCACCTGCTGAAGCCCAGTGGGTGTTCCGTAATAATCAACTTTCAATTTATCCAATACATGGGGATTAGCACGCCCTGCACGGATGGAACCAAACTCCTCCAGCAGATTATCGTATGATTTCTGCATTTTATTATCATATTTTTGTAATCTCTCATCCATACTAAAACCCTCCCAATTTCTACGCTAGACCGTAACCTTTGTTCCGGAAAATGCTCCGCCCACTGCCTTAACAATACTATTTTCTTCATTTAAGCCAAACACATACATCGGCATTTTATTTTCCATACACATAATGGAAGCTGTCAAGTCAATCACTGCAAGCTTTTGGTCAATTACTTCCTGTATCGAAATCTCATCATACTTGACTGCTCCAGGGTTAACCTTTGGATCACTGTCATACACGCCATCAATTGCCTTTGCCAGAAAAATCCCTTCTGCTTCAATCTCAACCGCACGTAACACAGTTGCCGTATCTGTAGAAAAATACGGATGCCCGGTTCCCCCTGCAAAAAAACAAACTATCCCTTTGGAAAAATATTTGTTGGCTCTGTCTTTGGAAAACAGTTTCGTAAACGCTCCACAGGTAAAGGGCGTCAACACCTGAGTTCTCATTCCAACAGAACGGAAAATCTCAGACACATAAATACAATTCATAATTGTAGCAAGCATTCCAATCTGATCTGCCTTTGTGCGATCAATTGTCTCACTTGTTCTTCCGCGCCAGAAATTGCCTCCACCAATTACAATTCCAACTTCCACGCCATCATCTACAAGCTGTTTCACCTGCTTTGCCACTACAGTAACTGTATTTTCATCAAATCCAGTATGCTTTTCACCTGCCAGCGCTTCTCCGCTTAATTTCAATAATATTCTTTTCATCGGCTGCCTTTCTTACTTTTTATCAAAAAAAGTTTCCATATCCACATCTGCATAGCATTGAGAACAAAAGCCTTCAATGACTGCGCCATTATTAATCTGTACAGAACGTGATTTGATATTTCCCATTACTACCGCTGAAGTATCCACTACAACTGGTCCCTGCACATCAATATCACCTTTGATTGCCCCTGCGATAACCGCACTAGTTGCTGTGATATTTCCAACCACTACAGAGCCAAGGCCAATTTTAACAGTTCCGCTGGTAGAAATTTCTCCCTCTACCTGTGCAGCATCTGCAAAAAATTCTGATGCTTCTGCATTTCCCTTAATACTTCCTGTAACAGTTACTTTTCCATTACAACGTACATTTCCGTCAATTCTTCCTCTTAATTCAAAAGAACCAATGGATTCCAAATCACCTTTCAGTGTCGTTCCTTCTGTAATTATAGTAACTTCATCTGAAATTTCCTTTGGTAAACCAGCAGCTGGATTCTTATCCGCAGCCATCTCCTCTACTGGAATATTTGTTTCCTCATTTGCAACTTTCTCATTCATAACAGCTTCTGTACTCACAATCGTTTCCTCCTTATGTTCTGGCTCTTTCACCACTGTTTCCACTACTTTTACTTCTTTTTGTTCTGTTTGAACTGCATCCGGTATTGTTCTCTCTGGAACAGCTACGGGCTCCCTTTTGGCAGGAGCAACTGGTCTTTCGGGTCTTCTGGTTGCAGTTTCATCTACTTTTTCAAACAATCCTTCCAACTTTTTCAACTCAGACTGCACGTCCACTTCCTGCTCCAGAGTGTTTATAACCAGATCTGACTGACCTGAAGATGTTTTGGTCATCTCTTCTCCTGGAAGCAGTTCATTCACTGCCTGAGATAAATCCTCTTTAAAATCTTTAAAAAAGCTCATATATGTACCTCCATTATTTTTGTCTTTGTTTGGGCTATCATACAACCAATCCTATTTTGTGTAAATCCTCTCCATAATAATCATATCAAACGATTATTTTACGCTGTCTGCAGGTATTTGCTGAATTAGTGTTGTATTTTCATCAATTGGAAGTAACTCCACTCCCATCTCCTGTAACTTCTCAATCATTGGAATTAGCGCTTCTACAGTACTAGACTTATTGGCCGCATCATGCATCAATACAATGGATGTCTCATATCTTCCAACATCATTCATAACATTCTCAACCAATTCATCTGGCGTATAAACCTGGCTTGTAGCGTCTCCACTTGCCACGTTCCAATCATAGTAAGTAATCCCTTTTTCATTCAAGAAACGAATAAATTCTGTCATATCTGTATTACTCACCTGATTGCTGCTTCCACCTGGAAATCTCATGATCTCAGGTGTAATTCCTGTCACCTCAGCCAGATAAGACTGTAAATGTGCCACATCTTCTGAAAAGGCTTCCAGCGATTCATAAATTACATTATATTTATGTGAAAAAGAATGCATTCCAAGCGTATGTCCCTCTGCTACAATCCGCTGGTACAATTCTTTTGATTTTTCATCTTCTTGTCCAATCACAAAAAAAGTTGCCTTAATATTCTTTTCTTTTAAAATATCAAGGATCTTTGCTGTATTTTCACTTGGCCCATCATCAAAAGTGAGATATACCTTTTGCTTTTGGCCTTCTTTATAGGCATTATCATCCAACAGGCCCTGTGCATTTCCCAGCATATCCGATGTATCGGCACTCTCTTCTGGAGACGGCGCACTCTTCTCATTCACATCTTCTACTACCTGCTCTACCGAAATAATTGACTGTGCAAGCTCATTCAGCCGATTTTCCATGCGAAGCAATTTCACCAAAAGAGTAACCGTTAATACGCTTGTTATTAAAATCCATGCAGCCACTCCTGCAACAATCGTCGATTTGATCTTCCTAATTCGCTTACGTCTCAACTGCTGCTCACGTAATCCACTGGCTGTATTCTCTTCCATATACGACCTCCCCAGTTTTTTTTACGTTACTACTCCTTATTGTAACACATTTTTTTAAAATTACATCATGCAATATGCGAAAAAATAGTGGTATTTTTTCGCATATTTTTCTGAATTTTCTAATTTTTCTGCTTTTTTCATATTTATGTTTGTAAATAATTGTTTTTTCTCCAAAATCAAAGGAAAAAAGGCTGTCACGCCCACGATCAAAATCATGGGCGTGACAACATCCCTTTCGGCTTCTTTTTCCGTTTCAGCCTTGCCGCTGCCAAACGTTCTCTCCGTTCCTCATCTACAATACGTTTTATGCCTGCAACTCTTCTCGCTTCTGCCTCATCAAGCTCTTTGCGCTTCTCCTTTGCCAGCTTCTTGCATTCCTCCTGCAAAACCGCATCTTCCAATATAAGGAATTTTTCAAAAGCAATGGGAAAAGCAAAAATTTTGGGCTGTTCTGCTTCTGAAAACTGTACCCATATTTTCAGGGCTGTTTCTTCCACAATTTTTCCTGTGCCAAACTTGTTATGAGAAACTTTTTCATTGACTAATGATTTCATCCTTTTCACCCCTTAATTGTTTTATGGTACTATTGTACTATAATCATAAGGATTTTCCAAGGATTTTCCAGGAAAAAATATTTTTTTGTCAAAAAGTACAAGGCAGCGCCAAGGTATTTTTATGCTATTTTCACAAAAACTTTTTACAAATTTCCCATTACTGGATGGAAAGAACCTTGTAATCTTTCTCCTCCACTGTTCTTTTCAACGTTTCATCGGAAATTTCACCTGACAGCTTCACTACTGCTGTTCCTGCTTCATGACTGACAACCGCTTCTGACACTTCTGCCAATGCTTCTAAGCTTTTTTTTACAGTAGCCTCACAGTGTCCACACATCATACCTTCGATTTTCATTGTTTTTTCCATTTTTATCTCCTCCTTAATTTGAATGTTTTCCTCTTGTCTGTCTGAATCATGAATGGATTCCAGGTTAGGGATTCTGCGCTTTTTTAGTGGTTTATCTTTTCCAGGGTCATGAATACGAAGCATATTCAGCCGCAGTGCGTTTGTTACCACACAGAAGCTTGAAAGGCTCATTGCCGCTGCCCCAAACATTGGATTTAGCTGCCACCCCAACAAAGGAATCCAGATTCCGGCTGCAAGAGGTATTCCTATAATATTATAGATAAAGGCCCAAAACAAGTTTTCATGGATATTTCTCAGCGTTCCTCGGCTCAACCGGATGGCTGCTGCAACATCGCTGAGGCGGCTTTTCATCAATACGATATCCGCCGCATCTATGGCAATATCCGTTCCTGCACCAATTGCAATTCCCATATCTGCTCTGGTTAGTGCAGGAGCGTCGTTAATACCATCCCCAACCATGGCAACCTTTCCTTTTTCCTGCAACAGGCGTATCACGCTTTCTTTGCCGTCTGGCAGCACACCAGCAATCACCTCATCTACACCAGCTTGTTTTCCAATGGCATTTGCTGTACGTACATTATCTCCAGTAAGCATTACCACATGAAGTCCCATGGCCTTCAGCTCACGGATTGCCTGGGCACTGTCTTCCTTCATTACATCTGCCACCCCAATCATACCGATGCTTTTCCCTTCCCGGGAAAAAAACAACGGAGTCTTTCCTGTTTCCGCCAAATGCTCCGATTGAATTTTTAAATTTTCGGGAATCTGGGCCTGACTGCTGATGAAGGTATAATTTCCTCCACAAAGAAAAGACTGATTCCACATACCAGACAGCCCATTTCCTGGTAACGCCTGGAATTGAGAAACTTCTGGGATATCTATTTTTTGATCCTTGGCATATTTAAGAACAGCTTTTGCCAGAGGGTGCTCGCTCTTTTGTTCTAAGGCAACGGCAACTTGCAGCAGTTCTTTTTCTGAAACGCCCTCAGCAGGTATGAGGTCTGTTACCCGGGGCTCTCCATTTGTAATTGTTCCCGTTTTATCCAGGGCTATAATCTCCATCTTCCCCGTTTCTTCCAATGATACCGCTGTCTTAAACATAATTCCGTTTTTTGCGCCCATTCCGTTCCCCACCATAATGGCTACTGGTGTTGCAAGCCCTAATGCGCAAGGACAACTGATTACAAGAACAGAAATACTTCTTGCCAAAGCAAACCCAATGGTTGCACCAGACAACAGCCAGACTAGCAAAGTCACCAATGCAATTCCAATTACAGTTGGAACAAATACATATGACACCTTATCCGCTACCTTCGCAATGGGCGCTTTGGTGGCTGCGGCATCGCTGACCATCTGGATAATCTGGGATAATGTGGTATCTTCCCCTACTCTTGACGCCTCACATTTTAGGAATCCAGACTGATTAGAAGTAGCTGCTGACACCGCATCTCCCACTGTTTTATCACAAGGAATACTCTCGCCTGTCAAAGCAGCTTCATTGACTGCACTGTTCCCTTCCAGGACAATTCCGTCTACTGGAATATTTTCCCCAGGACGCACCAAAAAAATGTCGCCTTTTTTCACCTGTTCAATGGAAACTTCCATCTCTGTTCCGTCTTTCCACACAATCGCTGTCTTGGGAGCCAGCTTCATCAGGCTCTTCAACGCGTCGGTGGTTCTCCCCTTTGACCTGGCCTCTAACATTTTTCCTACTGTAATCAAAGTCAATATCATAGCTGCAGATTCAAAATAGAATTCATGCATATATGCCATAACTTCCGCCATATCTCCCCGCATCTGGGCATCTGTCATAGCAAAAAGTGCATACGTACTATACACAAAGGCCGCCCCGGAACCAAGAGCCACCAGAGTATCCATATTTGGAGATTTGTGGAGCAGGCTTTTACATCCGCTGATAAAAAATTTCTGATTAACAACCATAATAATTATTGTCAACAAAAGCTGCAGCAGTCCCATTGCCACATGGTTCCCATCCAAAAAGGACGGGACAGGCCATCCCCACATCATATGCCCCATGGAAAGATACATTAGCGCTGCCAAAAACCCAAGAGAAGAAAAAAGCCTCTGTTTTAAAACAGGTGTTTCCATATCCTTGAGCAAATCATCGGCTGGGACTGCCAGACCACTTGATTTTGCGGCTCCTTTTTTGGCTGCTCCATATCCAGCTTCTTCCACTGCTTTTCGGATTGCCTGTTCCGTTGCTGTCCCTTCCACTCCCATAGAGTTTGTCAACAGGCTGACCGAGCAGGAAGTAACTCCCTCTACCTGGGACACTGCTTTTTCCACCCGGGCGCTGCAAGCGGCGCAACTCATTCCGGTTACCGTATACTGTTCCATATTATCACCTCCAATTTCAATATTTGACGTTCTATTTCATTAATTTTTGCAAAGTTGCCAACAGTTCATCTACCGTTTCTTCTTTTCCTTCCCGGATATCGTTGGTCACACAAGTTTTAATATGGTTGGCCAGCAAAACTTTATTGAAGCTATTTAAAGCTGCGTTGGCAGCAGCCACTTGAATCAATATATCTGGACAATAAGCATCTTTTTCTACCATTCCTTTGATTCCCCGTATCTGGCCTTCGATCCGATTTAACCGATTAATCAAATCCTTATATTCTTTCTCAGAGCGTTCTTTGGTTCGACAGCAATTACATCCTTCCTCTGCCACTATCCTCCCTCCTTCCTGATGGTATTATATACCCTATGGGGGTATATTGCAAGAAAGATTTTCACTTTTTTGAAAAACAATAGAAGGGATTGCCGTAAAATAGAAAATTTTACAACAATCCCTTCTTTGATAAATATATTTTATTTCCGCAAGCGCTGAGCCAAGCAGCCGCCCTTGCGCAGATATTTGGCTCCAGCAACGCATCAACATACGGCTACCATACGGATAAAGATTCTTTCGGATTCTCATCTTCAAATTCAAACACACATTTTTCATATGCATTGATGATATGGGTATCCTGATACTTATCGTATCGTTTCTGGTTGACGCCATAAGATAAATGTACATGTCCATGGAGGAAAAACTTAGGCTTATACTTCTCAAGTAACGTGCGAAATGCCTGGAATCCCTGATGGGGCAAATCCCGCCCGTCATTTAACTGATAGGCTGGAGCATGGGTTACCAATATGTCAAACCCTCCTTTCCGAAAAATCCTGAACCAAAGCCTTGCCACCCGCTGCTTCATCTGCCGCTCAGTATATTGATGCTTCCCTGCACTGTAACGCATGGAACCTCCCAATCCCAAAATTCTTACTCCCTTGTGAACATAAATCTGATCTTCAATGCAGATACATCCATCCGGTGGAAATTTTTCGTATTTCCCATCATGGTTCCCATGTATATACAGTACTGGCACTGAAGAAAGAGTCACTAAAAAGGATAGATAAGCAGGATCTAAATCTCCACAGGAGATGATCAAATCAACATCCTTAATCTTACTCTTGTCAAAATATTCCCATAAACCTTTTGATTCTTCATCTGCAATCGCCAGTATCTTCATCGTATAAACTAACCTTCCTGTTTCTTTATCCCCTGTTGCTCTATGACGGGTTTTGCTTGATCTTTTAATTCTTCCTTTTTCGGAATAGCTCCAATGATATTTTCAGCCAGCCAATCCATGGTCATAATCTCCTCTGGAGACAAAACACGTTCTGGATCGTCCACTACAATTCCTGTCTGAGAATACAAAATGCCAGAAAATGGATTGAACAGCTCGGCACTAATGGAAGATTTCAATAATCCCGCCAAACGTTTCAAGCCAATGGGCAGATATTTTGAAAATACCACGTCAATTACGCCCTCTGACATTCCCCACCAGTAATTGATTGCCTTTTTGGTAGAAGGATCATCATCGTACTTCCATGTTCCATCCAGAATCGCCCAAATTAGCTGTTCATAAAAGCTTCCCCAATGCCACAACGGCATAGCAAAATTCCTGGGATGACCATCATCCATATGATAAAGACCGAAAAACCGGGAAGCCTCTTCTGGTATCACCATATCTCTTCCAGAGACAACGGAAGAACCATTTTTCTTGATGTTTTCTTCAATGTCCATTTCCTTTTTCGCTGTCCATTCCAGGAAAACCTTCGCCCTTGGATTAATCATCTTTGCTCCCAATGCAAAAGCATTAATATTGGCAATGGAACCGTAAATAGGATAATCTGCAAGATAAGTCAGCCGATTATTCTCTGCCATCGCCCCTGCAATGGCTCCCATTAGAAACTTTGCCTCATACATTCGGGAATAATACGTCCGAATATAACGATGGGATGTATTCAAGGAACAATTTAAAATTCGTATCTTTGGATGATCAATGGCTGCTTTTACGCTTGCTGGGGCAAAAGGCGGTGTGGTGGTAAAAATCAAATCACATCCTGCATCGATGGCATCTCCAAGGAGCTTATCTATATTTTCCTGGGTTCCATTTTCATAACAGATGGTATGTACCTCCCCTGGGAAGGTCTGTTCCAAATGGAGCCTGCCTAATTCATGGGCATACGTCCAGGCAGAAGTTCCTGGTGTTTTTTCATAAATAAAGGCAATTTTCAGTTTCTGCGGCGCCAAGGATGGCAAGTGTATCAAATCGAGCACGGATTTCTTCTTCTGATTTGGCTTCATTTTCAGTTCAATTTCTGATTCTTCCCCCAGTAATGCAAATTCTTCCCAGCTCTTTGTAATCAATTTCTGCAGCTCACTGGTTGTCTTTTCATTGATATCTTCATATCCATACAGTGTAATGAAAGCAAGAAATGCATCTCCAGTAGAAATATTCAGCTTTCCGCCCCCTTTTGCCCGATACTCTGCGCTAAACCTGGTATAGATCGAACTGAATTTCATCCGCTCTTCTTCTGTCCACACTTCTCCAGGCTCTTTTCCTACTGCTTCCTGTAATTTTGCAAACCTGCCCTCCTGAGTAAACCAAATATAATTAATGGGTGCTAATTGATAAAAATCCAAGAATTCATAATAAATCTTATTTTCTTTTTCTTCGGTTTTTCTTGGTACAATACGAGTCACATATCCAGCAATGGAAACTGCCTCCAAATATTTCATAACACTGACCCGTTTGTTCCCTTCCACCACATAAAATTTATTCATATATTCATAAGCCTTGATGGGATCACGGATTCCTTCTTCCAAATGGGAATCTAACAATTTTGTCCACTTTGATGCAAACTCTGTGTCTTCCCGTAATATTGGCATAAAATTCCCTGCAAAAGAGCTGCTCCTGCCAAATGTCTTGGTTCCCACAATCTGTTCTATGGGAATCTGTACCAGGCCAAGAGGCACCTCAGAGTAAGATCCCCGTTCTGGCAGAATATCATCCAACACCTGCAGAATCGGCCGCTGTCCATGAAGCATCCGTGTCTGGTAATCCTTCTTTCCCAATTTAAATGCCTTATTGTAATCTTCTCTTGCCATGATGACCTCCCACACTTATGCTGTACCTTGTAGTTTTCATATTTACGCTCATTCTTATGGTTTCTCTTTCCTCTCTTTTCGTATTCCGCTCTATCTTACCACATATTAACAAGATAATCCATATCTCTTTTTCATATATTCTAAATCATTGTAACAGTTCAGCCCTTTCAGCTCTGAAATAGAGCTTTATTCAAAGGATTTTCATACTGACAGTATAAAAATATGGATGGGTATTTCCATATTTGAGACAAATTTTCCTGCTTTCACTTCCACAAGGAAACGCGGCTGGATTTCTAGTATTTCCAGTTCCAGGGATGAAAGGATGCTATTAATTCCCTCCAATTCAAACTCGGTTTTCCAGCCGATGGGAGGATATCGAAGGGGCTTGCTGACGCTGTTAGGAAAACCAGAAGGGCTGAACTGTTACAAATCATTTACTTGAAAAAAATACAAATGCTCAACTGATTCTTTTCATATTTTGCTGATATGCTCCCATTCATCTGTAAAACAAGGGTTCTTGCAATTGACAGCCCCAAACCGGTGGACGCCCTGGCCGTTTCAACCGTATAAAAGCGGTCAAACAACTGGCCAACCTGTACCTTGCTCAATCCAGAGGCGGTATTTGTAACTATCATTTCACCTGTCTCAGATAAAATAATATTCAAATCACCATCACTGTATTTGACAACATTCTGTAAAATATTGGAAAAGATACGCGCCAATGCCTCACGGTCTAACATTCTGATTACCTTTTTTTCTGGAATTTGTATCCTTGGCGTAATCCCTCGCTCCCTGAGAGAAGCATAAAATGCTGCAATACTTTCTTCTAATACATGATTGATTACCACAGGCTCTATACGAAGGTTATCTTTTTCCACGAGAATCATCGAATATTGAAAAAATTCTTCTGTTAATTTCGTCATCATTTCCGTTCGGTTTCTGATTACTTCAAGATACCGTCCTGCTGCTTTTGTCTTTTCTTCCTCCTCCAACAAATCCAAATAGCCGCAAATAGCAGTCAGCGGCGTCCGCAAATCATGAGAAATATTCATAACGGCATTTTTAAGCTCCAAATCTCCCTGCAAATACTGATGCCGCTGTCTGCGAAGCTTTCGTAACTGAACATTGATGGTATCTGCCAAGCTACGCATATATTGGTCATGACAGGAAACATCAATTACGGTATTGGTATCATTCATGAGCCGATCGGCAAAAGCGTCTTCTATCTCCCTTGCCGCTTTTTGCAGTATGCGGATTTTTACAAATAAAGCCAAGATAACAATCGCCATCATACCAAGAAAGGCCATAAACCAATATTCCATAACGTCTCCTTACTTCAAATCTTTTTTCTGAAACATCAAAATTCCTCCACCCATGGTAACAAAAATAATTAGGCAATCATAGAGCGTCATTGTTCCAACATTACCACTCTCTCCCATAACCACTTGGTACAATTGGGAGATTGGAAGAAAATTGTTTAAAAATTCATAAACATCCCTCTTTACTCCTGTTAAATATTTTGGATTTTCCACTTTTTCCCCTGTTATGATTTCCCCCGTAATTTCATCCATATAAGAATACCCATCCGAATACTTTGGCGCTTGCATCCTCTGCCAGATTGTAAGTGATGCAAACAGCATAACCATTGTCACAAGCAGGCAGACCACAGAGCCAGCGGCCTTACTTTGCATGGACATGGAAATCAAAAGCAGGATTGCCGTCATAGCCAGCATTGCTGCCGACCCAGCGGCTATAAATAAAAGAATTTCTTTTCCCTCCATGGTTGTGCCTTCAAGCAGCAAGCTCCCTGCAGCCAGAGAAGCTCCAATATATGATCCATGCATGAGCAGTGAAGCAGCCCCACAGACCACCAGCTTTGAAGCATAGATACTTTTTCGCTTATGTCCAACTACCAGCTTGTTTCGAATCGTTCCATCTCCATATTCCGTCCCGATAAATATCCCAATAACTACTGCAACAACAAAAACAACATATATTCCTCCTACAAAAATCAATCCATCTGCACTGGAATACTCTGCACCTAGTTGTGCATACGCCTTTGGATGCTTTTTCACATCGATCCACCGCATGATAACAATAAAAATTCCAAGCCCCGCCGAAAAAAAGAAACCCAGTTTGAAAACAAAGCTCTTACAAAGTCTGACAAATTCCGCAATCAATAATCTATTCATTGTCCATACCTCCAATCAAATTGACATAGTAGCTTTCCAGACTTTCCCCACATTCCTGCATAGAAATTACTTCACAGTCGTATTTTGCAAGAGCCAGTGCAAGCTTCGAAACACTTATTTTCGCATACAGATCAGCATTCCTATGGGAAAAAATCTTATACGCAATTCCCATTTCATCCAGTACATGGGCAAGAATCTTCGTATCACTCACCTCTACGCGAATACATTTCCTGCAGGCAGCTTCCAATTCGTCTGCACTCACCTCGCGGACAATCCTGCCATGATCAATAAAACCATAATGTGTTGCAAATTTTGCCAATTCATCCAGAATATGACTAGAAACCAAAACCGTAATCTGCTTCTTTCGATTGAGCTTTAAAATCAATTCCCGCATTTCAATGATCCCCTGAGGGTCCAGTCCATTGACAGGTTCATCTAGAACCAAAAAATCTGGCTCTCCCACAAGGGCTATGGCAATCCCCAGCCTCTGACGCATACCTAAAGAAAAATTTTTGGCCTTCTTTGTTCCTGTGTCTTCCAGTCCTACCAGTTTCAGAATATCCAAAAGTCCGCGAAAAGATGGAAGCCCCAAGATACGATATTGCTGCTTTAGGTTATCTTCTGCCGTCATATCAAGATAAACAGATGGAGTTTCCACAACTGCACCCATTCTTCTGCGTGACATCACAATTTCTTTCTCTGTATTTTTTCTTCCATAGAGAATATATTCCCCAGATGTAGGCTCCTGAAGCCCACAAATCAGCCGGATTAATGTGGTCTTACCAGCGCCGTTTTTCCCAACAAAACCATAAATTGCTCCTTTTGGGATATTCATGGACAGGCCATGCAATGCCTGGAAGCCCTTATAATATTTGCTTAAAGCATTTGTTCTCAGAACATAATCCATAGATATTAATCTCCTTTCCTCATGCCAGATTAAACTTTTTCTAACATTTTACCAAACAGGAGTAAAGAAATCGGTAAAGAAATTAATAAAGATATGGTAAAGATTTTGCTGCAATTATATAGCCATCTAATCTCAGCCAAAAGGAGCTCTATCCGTTATCCCCACGCAATTTGAATCCAATTCCCCAAACTGCTTCTATATAGTCCTTGCCATTTACCTCACGAAGCTTCTTCCGCAAATTGCTGATATGCATTTTGAGAGAACTTTCTGTACAGTCCAAAGTATCCTCACTGATGCGGTCTATCATCTGTGATTTGGGAATCACCTGTGTGGGATTACCCATAAGCAGCTTTAAAATCGCATATTCTGTCGGTGTGAGCTTCACCTCATTTCCTTCAACGGTTACCATATGACTATCCATATCAAGCATTATCTCATCAAATCTGAAAATAGAAGCGGATAAAAGGGTTTTCCCATTACGGAGCTGAACAGCAATCCGGGCCAGCAGCTCCTTTTTATGAAACGGCTTTGTCACATAATCAGCGGCACCCTCCAGCAGCAATTTTACCTTATCATCAAGATTCGTTTTTGCACTTACTACAATAACCGGAATTTCCTTTATCTTTGGCAAAACCTCCTCCCCTTTTAATCCTGGTAACATTAAATCAAGTAATACAAGGTCTGGCTTTCCCTCTGACAATACAAATAATGCCTCTGTTCCAGAGTAGGCCCGCAAAACACGATATCCTTCCTTTTCCAACACTTCTTCCAGCATATTGCCAATATATAAATCATCATCAATAATCAAAATATTTTTCATTATTGTCTATACACTCCTATTTTACTAATTTTATACCTGCAGTCATAGAAAGTGAAATATCCTCACAGGAAGCTACGGGGGATAGCCTGGCTTGTTCTTCCATTCCAAAATGCAGGGTAGAAGAAAATACAGCCATTCTTCCCGTTACTGTGAAAAATGGCTGTACCTTATCTAATTCCTATTTTTATTCTCGCGAGCAATGAGCCAAGCAGCCGCGCTCGCACGGATATTTGGCGAATGCCGCGAAGGTCAAATACCCCGCAAGCTAGATCATGCCCCGTAGCTTACTGCGGGGTATTTGACTTTTTCGGAACATCCTTCATTGAAAAACTGATTCTTCCCATCTTATCTTTTCCAAGGCAGACTACATTCACCATATCTCCCAATGTGAGTACATCCTCTACCCGATTAATCCTCTCTTTGGAAATCTTGGAAATGTGAACCATTCCTTCTTTTCCTGGCGCAAACTCCAAAAATGCACCAAATTCTTTGATACTGATCACTTTTCCTACAAAAATCTGTCCAGCTTCAAAGTCTGTCGTAATAATTTCTATCATTTTTACAGCTTTATCCATCATCGTCCGGTCAGTTCCACAGACGGATACAGCGCCTTCATCACTGATATCTATTTTTACTCCAGTCTGTTCTATAATAGCATTGATTGTCTTACCTCTCTGACCCACCACATCACCAATTTTTGCTGGATCAATCTGAATCTGAACGATCTTAGGTGCATATTCTCCTACTTCTTTACGAGGCTCAGAAATAGCCTTAGACATTACTTCATCCATAATGTAAAGTCTTGCTTCTCTTGTCCTTCGGATTGCTTCTTCCACAATGGGTCTGGTTAATCCATGAATCTTAATATCCATCTGAATTGCAGTAATCCCTTCATGGGTTCCAGTTACCTTAAAGTCCATGTCACCGAAAAAGTCCTCTAATCCTTGAATATCCGTCAACACAATATAATCATCATCGGTGTCACCTGTTACCAAACCACAGGAAATACCAGCTACCATTTTCTTAATTGGAACGCCTGCCGCCATCAATGCCATACAGGATGCGCAAGTAGATGCCATAGAGGTAGAACCATTGGATTCAAAGGTCTCCGATACTGCACGAATCGCATAGGGGAATTCTTCCTCTGTAGGCAATACTGGTATCAATGCACGTTCTGCCAAGGCGCCATGACCAATCTCCCTTCGTCCTGGTCCTCTGCTAGGCTTCGTTTCTCCTACTGAATAGGAAGGGAAGTTATAATGATGCATATAACGCTTATTTACTTCATTTTCATCCAATCCATCAATACGCTGAACCTCTGACAATGGCGCTAAGGTTACTACATCACAGATCTGAGTCTGTCCCCGGGTAAACATCGCTGATCCATGAACTCTTGGAATCAAATCTATCTCAGCAGCTAACGGACGAATCTGGTCAATGGCACGTCCATCCGGCCTCTTATGATCCTTTAAAATCATTTTACGGACAGTCTTTTTCTGATATTGGTAAATTGCCTCTCCTAATACCTCCAGCCACTCTTCCTTTTCTGCAAAAGCTTCCTCTAACTGCTCCGTGATCTTACGGATATTTTCTTCACGAACCTGCTTTACATCTGTAAAAACAGCCTCTTCCATTTTTTCTGGTGGTACCAATTCCTTAATGGCCAAAAACAGCTCTTCTGGCACAGCACAGCTTGTATACTCATGCTTGGTTTTTCCAACCTCTGCTACAATTTCATGAATAAATGCAATGATTGTCTGATTAATTTCATGGGCTTTGTAAATTGCCTCAAGCATTCTATCCTCTGGAATCTCATTGGCTCCAGCCTCAATCATGATAACTTTTTCGCTGGTAGACGCCACTGTCAGATTCAAGTCACCATTTTTCCACTGTTCCTGGGAAGGATTAATCACAAATTCTCCATCTATCATCCCTATCTGCGTGGTTGCACAAGGACCTGCAAATGGAATATCGGAAACGCTGGTTGCAATTGCAGAGCCAAGCATTGCCACAAGCTCCGGCCTGCACTGAGGGTCCACGCTCATAACCAAATTATTCAAGGTTACATCATTCCTGTAATCTTTTGGAAACAAAGGACGCATGGGGCGATCGATGACCCGAGAAGTCAAAATCGCATTTTCAGAGGCTTTTCCCTCCCGTTTATTGAATCCTCCAGGAATCTTCCCAACGGAATACAATTTTTCTTCATATTCTACACTTAACGGGAAAAAATCAATACCCTCTCTTGGTTTCTCGGATGCTGTTGCAGTACACAATACAACCGTATCACCATAATGCATCAATGCCGCTCCATTCGCTTGTGCCGCAACTCTTCCGATATCTACACACAATGTTTTTCCTGCTAATTCCATGGTAAATTGTTTAAACATATTATTTTTCCTTTCACTCATACTTGCAGAAGATACCGAAACTACTGAGCTATATACAAAAATTATATACAGCTCAGTGGTCTCGGGACTTGCTTCTGCTGATTACTGGGAAAGCTAAAACTTTCACACTAAAAACGGCCATGGGGCCTGCCAAACAGACAACTAAACTGATATCCCGTATGAAAGGGATATCATAAAAGTTCATCTTAACATTAGAAATAGAGCGGAAAACCGCTCTATTTCAGAGAAAGGAACTACTTTCTGATTCCTAAACGTTCAATTAAGCTACGATATCTTTCGATATCTACTTTCTTCAGGTAATTAAGCATTCCACGTCTCTGTCCAACCATTTTTAAGAGTCCACGTCTGGAATGATGGTCCTTCGGATTCTCCTTCAAATGTTCTGTTAATTCCTGAATTCTTGCTGTTAAGATTGCAACCTGAACTTCCGGTGAACCGGTATCTCCCGGTGTTCTTGCGTATTCTGCAATAATTGCCTGTTTCTTTTCTTTTGCTATCATACTATGATAACCTCCTCAATGATTATTATCGCCCAAACTATGAGATATTAAGCAACGGTCGGAGTTATCCTGTTACTGAATACGGGCTACCTCATAAAACAATGAGCATTCACAAAAATCCATCTGCTCACCGTTTGCTATTATAGCATAGCTTATGGTACTTGTAAAGCATGATTCCGCTTGTATCTACGATAAAAGCAAAATGGCTGTCCATCTAAGCTACCTTGCTTTTTGCCAGCTCCGCCAAAGTTGCAAAGCCTTCTGCATCATTAACTGCCAGCTCTGCTAACATCTTCCGGTTTACTTCCACACCTGCCAGCTTCAATCCATACATAAACTGACTATAAGAAATCCCATTAATTCTTGCTGCCGCATTGATTCTCGCAATCCACAAACGACGGAATTGTCTCTTTCTTTCTTTTCTTCCAACATAAGCGCTTGCCAATGCACGCATAACAGACTGTTTCGCTACACGGTACTGTTTGGAACGTGCTCCTCTATATCCTTTTGCCAGTTTCAATACTCTATTATGTTTTTTTCTGGCGTTTAATCCGCCTTTAATTCTTGCCATGATTTTTTCCTCCTCAACTCATTTTTACAAATATGGTAAAATTTTCTTCATATTCTTAACATTTGTAGCATCAGTAATTGCAGGCTTCCTAAGGTTTCTCTTTCTCTTAGGAGATTTTTTTGTTAAAATATGGCTTTTATAAGCTTTATTTCTTCTTAACTTTCCAGTACCTGTTTTCTTAAAACGTTTTGCTGCTGATCTGCTTGTTTTCATTTTTGGCATTTTTCGTTCCTCCTTAACATCCAGTTAATTATTTCTTTTCTGTCAGCACAATACTAATGCTCCGGCCTTCCAGCTTAGGAGCCTTCTCTACGGTAGCAATATCCGCTAACTGCTCTGCAAAATCATCCAGAATATGCTTACTGCTCTGCATATGGGCCATTTCCCTTCCACGAAAACGCAAAGTAATTTTTACTTTATTGCCCTTTGAAATAAATTTCTTTGCTGCATTAATTTTGGTGTTCAAATCATTTGTTTCAATATTTGGTGACAAACGGATTTCTTTAATTTCAACAGTTTTTTGTTTTTTCTTGGCTTCTTTTTCTTTTCTTACAAGTTCATACTTGTATTTTCCATAATCAATAATCTTACACACAGGCGGCTTGGCAGTAGGAGCAATCTTCACCAGATCAAGCTCTGCTTCCTGGGCAATCTTCATTGCCTCTCTTACTGGCATAATGCCAAGCTGTTCTCCGTCTTCTCCGATTAGACGAACTTCCCTGTCTTTGATTTGTTCATTAATCATTAACTCGCTAATGGTCGTGCACCTCCAAAAATTAATTTCACAAAAAAAGTGAATAGATAGACTATCCACTTATTATTGTTATATTGAATCAAACCATTTCTCCCCGAAACCTGTATAAACTGTATAAAATACAATTTCCATATTCCATTTGGAAAATGAATTTCTTCAAATATGAACCATTAGTCACCCAATTGTGCTACGGTGAGAGTGGATACTCTGCTTTCTTTTCTTATAACTATGTTAGATTACCATGTTTTTATTCCAACGTCAAGCTCTTTTTTCTTATTTGCTATTATTTTTTAAATATTTTTTCTTTTCAAAGTTTCAAATTTCTGTTATTATGTTTTCATACATCAAATTTTTATAGTAAGGAAAAATATTATGAAGCATTTAATGGAAAAAATCATTGATTTGCATACTCATTCCACAGAATCAGATGGAACTTTTACCCCAGAAGAGCTAATGGAACAGGCGAAGAAAGCCGGACTTACGGCTATCGCTCTTACTGACCACGATACCATAAGAGGAATAAAAAAAGCAGAACCAACTGCAAAAAAGCTGGGCTTAGAACTGGTTCCTGGCGTTGAACTCTCCACAGGCTACAACGATATGGAGATTCATGTTCTGGGATATTATATCAATACCGAACAGCCGGACTTCTTAAACAAATTACAGGAATTTGTGGACTGTAGGCATAACCGGAATGAAAAAATGGCAGCTCTTCTTCGACAGGAAGGATTTGACATTACTATGGAAGCCCTTTACCAGGACAACCCTGACAGTGTAATCACACGGGCTAATTTTGCCCGATATCTGGTAGAGCATGGAATGGTAAAAGACCGTGAAACCGTATTCCGAAAGTATCTGGGAGATGACTGCCGTTGTTATGTGCCTCGGAAAAAGATTACGCCTTTTGAAGCCATCCGCCTGATTCAAGCTGGAGGAGGCATTGCTTTTTTGGCCCATCCAGTTTTATATCATATGAACCATGACCGACTCCGCTTCTTTCTCCGGGACTTAAAGGAAGCAGGATTAACAGGCTTAGAAGCAATCTACTCCATGAACGAGCCTGGGGATGAACGAAATTTTCTGAAATTTGCCAAAGAATTTGATCTGCTTGTCAGTGGAGGCTCTGATTTCCATGGAGAAAATAAACCTCATATCCACTTGGGTACTGGAAGAGGAAATCTTAATATTCCCTATGAAATTTTAGAAAAAATTAAATTATCCGTAAAATAATTGAAGTGTGTTTGAAAATTGCTTTTGCCACTATCCCACAGGCGTGACCACTTGGCTCATTGCTTGCTGGGACATATTTTCAAACACACTCCATCATCATTTTTTAAGAAATCTCTAGCTGCACATATTCTTGGAGTTCTGGATATTTTCCATTTTTATGGGGCAACAAATGTTCCACATTTGGGTCTTGCAATTCTTTTACTTCACAGATATAACATTTATTGTGAAAATCTTTCCGTAAGCGTTCCACCACATCCGCTCCTGTATAGATTCCGTTTTCCTTTTTTGCTTCTTTTGCCAGTGATTCAGGAGCTGGAAGAGAACGTTCTACCTTAACCATCTATATCCTCCCGGTTCAAAAAATCCAATTTTAGCCTCTGGTACTCTGTTGTAATACCAAGAGCAAGATAATTCGGTATCTCATCCAAGTATAGTTCCAACTCCGCCAGTTCTTCCATATCATCCAAAGACAGATTTTCTTTCTTTACAAGGTTTCTATACTGCTCAAATTTTTCTTTCAAAGCGTCTGATAACCTGTCTGTGCCAAAATATCCTTCCACAATCCCATCATATGGAACATTCTCCAGTCCATCCTTCACCAGAACATCATTTTCCAAATCATAAATTACAACATTCTTTAGGCTATTCAGGATAAAAGGTGAATGTGAGGTCACAATAAATTGAATATTGGGAAAAATGGTCGTCAGCAACGGCATAATATTTTTCTGTAATTCCAAATGCAGATGTGTCTCAATCTCATCAATTAAGACAATTCCAGGAAGGGCAAAATCAAAGGAACGACCTGTCTGCTTCACCATCCGCATCATCACATCCAATACAATATCCAATACTGCCTGATAACCACTGGACAAGGTATTGAAATCAAAAGGCTCCTTCCCTTCTTGTAAAATATGGAATTCAAAGGTATCCTCATCAAATTCCAAGGCTACTGTCTGATCATCAAAAATCCTTTTCAAAAGCTGTTCCAGCGCCTCAAACCATGACTCAATTTGATTTGCTTTTTCCACGTTCTTAGACCTTGCAAATGCCTCTACAAGGCTTGTTTTCCCACTTCCATTTTTTCCTGTCAAAATTAAATGCCTGAACTGCTTTTCTGACAAAGGAACGGAGATATCCTTCAAATGCCTGACTTTCTCAATTGTAAAGCTTGTGATAAATATCTGTTCCATACTACCCTTCTCTCTACCTGACTTAGCTTTGCTTATCTCCATTATCCTTCCACACCATCACACAATTCTATGCATCCTCATTTAAAATAAACTTCTCAATAATCTCCGCGATTGCTCCGTGCTCATTGTCATGCTCCGTTACATAATCCGCCGCTTCCTTCAGCTCTGCATGTGCATTTTTAACTGCAACTCCCACATGGGCCGCTTGAATCATGGGGATATCATTGCGCTCATCCCCAACTGCTACCGTGTTTTCCAGAGGGACGTTTAAAAATTTACTCATGTATTTTAAGCCGCTTCCCTTGTCTGTCTCTTTCGGGCAATACTCCATAAATTCATTGTAAGAGAAAAAGCAGTTGCTCCGCTCCAAAAGCTCCGGATGCTCCCTGCGGAATTGCAAAAGTCTCTCCTGATCATCCAAATCGATCAACAAAACCTTATGAGGTTCCTGCTCCAAACTACTGTAAATATCATCCACCACCCGATATTTCATCCTGGCATTTTTTAAGTAAAAGTTTAACTCCCTTCCATGATGTTCAGCCAAAATAGTGTCCTGCTGATAGGTTTGCACATAAATTCCATCCTTGTGAGCTGCTATGATAATATCCTTTGCAACCTCCATAGGGAGGGTACGCTCTGCCAATACCCGATCTGCCACACAATCATAAACCACCGCTCCATTGTAGGCAACCATGTAGCATCTTGGAATAGATAAACCTAGCTCTTTCACTGCAATTCGTCCGGTCTCGATAGGGCGGCCAGTCATCAGAACAAAATCATGTCCGGCATCCAGCATTTTTGCAATCGCTTCCCGATTTTCTTTTGAAATGCTCTTGTCATGATTCAACAATGTCTCGTCCAAATCCGTAAACAAAATTTTTTGCTTCATAAAAATCCCTCCACTCTCTTTTTTACTTTATTCCATCGGTTCTGCTGGAATAAATACTCTATCTTGATACACATTCACAGTTTTGGGAAGGGCCTTTTTTGCTTCTTCACAAAATTGTTCCTGCGAATTGACCAGTTTCTTGCCTCTTTTATCTATCTTCTCATATTCGCCGTCTGGCTGTAAAACATGGGCTTTTGTATTATCTGAAAGCTGGGTTTCCAAAATATGGCGCACTTGATCCATCAGCGTCTTATTTTCCACTGGGAACATAATCTCTACCCGGCGGTCCAGATTCCTGGGCATCCAGTCTGCGCTTCCCATATAGATTTCTTCCTGTCCTGCGTTATGGAACCAGAAAATCCGGCTGTGTTCTAAGAAATTTCCTACAATAGAGTGTACCATGATATTTTCACTAACACCAGGAATTCCAACCTTCAGACAGCAAATTCCCCGAACAACCAATTCAATTTTTACCCCTGCTGTAGAAGCCTCATACAACGCTGCAATAATATCCCTGTCACAAAGAGAATTCATTTTTGCTTTGATAAATGCCTCCCGTCCTGCCTGTGCGTGCTTGATTTCCCGCTTAATCAGCTTTAGGAACCGTTTACGCAGCCAAATGGGCGCCACCACCAATTTATTCCAGGATGGCGGCTCAGAATAACCAGACAACATGTTAAAGACTGCTGTAGCATCCTCTCCAATTGCTTCTGAACAGGTAAACATCCCCAAATCCGTATACAGCTTTGCCGTAGAATCATTATAATTTCCAGTCCCAAGATGAACATATCTTCGGATTCCATCTTCCTCTTTGCGCACCACCAATGCAATTTTACTGTGGGTTTTTAAGCCCACCAATCCATAAATTACATGGCAGCCTGCCTTTTCCAGCTTCTTTGCCCAAACAATATTATTTTCCTCATCAAACCGTGCCTTTAATTCCACCAGTACAGAAACCTGTTTTCCATTTTCTGCCGCCTGTGCCAAAGAAGCAATAATAGGAGAATTACCACTGACACGGTATAAGGTCTGTTTAATAGCCAAAACATCCGGGTCTACAGCAGCCTGCCGGATAAAATCCACTACTGGGTCAAAGGTTTGGTAAGGATGATGCAGCAAAATATCATCTTTTCGAATCGCTTCAAAAATATCCTCTCCTGGCACAATCTGAGGTATGCGCTTGGGTTGATAAGATGGATAACGCAATTCTTCTTCTCCTTCGATTCCATACATCTTCATAAGAAACGTAAGGTCTAAGGGTCCATTAATCTTAAAGATATCCTCCTGAGCTATATGTAAATCCTCTTTTAAGATTCCTAACAGCCTTTTATCTACTTTATCTTCTACTTCCAGCCGAATTACTTCACCCCATTGACGTTTCTTTAACTGTTTTTGAATTTCCTTTAACAAATCTTCTGCTTCATCTTCTTCAATGGTAAGGTCTGCATTCCGCATAATCCGGTAAGGATACGCACACACCACATGATAATTTAAAAACAACCGATGAATGTTACGTTCAATAATCTGTTCTAATAAAATAAATGTCTTAGTTCCTTCTTCCTTGGAGGGAATCCGCACAATCCTTGACAGTACAGAGGGGACCTGTACTGTGGCAAATTCCAATTCCTCTTTCTTATCCCCTTTTTTCATCAAAAGAGCTGCAATATTCAAGGATTTATTCCGAATCAGAGGAAATGGCCGGGAAGCATCCACCGCCATGGGAGTCAATACTGGATAAATGGTCTCCTCAAAATAACGGTCCACGTATTCCCTCTGGACCTCGCTCAAATCTTCATAGGCAGAAATAATGTCTATACCGTGATTATGAAGCAATGGCACCAAAGAACGGTTATAAGTACTGTACTGCATTTCTACCAAAGCTCTCGTATCCTTATTAATTGCCTCTAACTGCTCCTTTGCCGTCATTCCGGCAATATCCTTTTTCTTGTATCCTGCATGAACCATATCTTTTAAGGAGGCTACCCGAACCATGAAAAATTCGTCCAGGTTGGAAGAAGTAATGCTCACAAACTTCAACCGTTCCAGCAGGGGAATATTTTTATCCCTTGCTTCGTTTAATACCCTATGATCAAACTTTAACCAGCTTAATTCTCGGTTCTCATAATATTCCGGTTTAAGATAATCCTTTTCTTTCTCCATATCATAACCTCCCTTAAAATACTTTCTTTTCTCTTATCCTTGGTTTTACGCTGAAAATTTCTTCAAAGGAATTGGCATAAGCGGAGAAAAGCCCTTTCTCCAACACAATGCTTTCTGGAGCTTCCACTGTAATTACAAGCTCCCGTTCCTGTAATGCTGCCTTTATATTCTTAAATTTCTGTTTATGGCTTCTGTCCATAGCATTGGCAATTTTTAAAATAGCTGTGAGTTTTGATACTGTCATATATCCTGCCTGATCCATTTTATCACTGACGCTGCTATAAGGCTGTAAAGGTTGGGAATTATATTTTACAGCGCTTGCCACAATTTCCCGTTCCATATGGGTCATTCCAATGATCTCAGTAGCCAGGATAATCTGGTAGGAACACTCCGATTGATTCACCAGGCTGATGTATCGGCCGCAATCATGAAGAATTGCCGCCACCTGCAATAACAAGCGTTCCCGTTTCCCCATCCCGTGAACCTTTTTCATCGCATCAAAAATGACAACTGACATATTTAAAACAGCTTCTGTATGGCTGGAATACCCCTGGTAACGTTCTGCCAGATTTTTGGCAGCCGCAAGTACATCTTCCTCAAAGTCATGCTCAAAATAAATCATATGGTTGCTTTCTGCATAATCACAGACAATCCCATCACAGATATTTACACCTGGCACCCAGATATATTTTGCATTCAGTTCCTCACTCAGCCGCTTATACAATACCACTGAAGGTAAAATCAATGGATCGTGATCATTCGTTAAATTCAATTCCAGGGAAATCTCTTCGGTAGATTTCTTATACCACTTATTCAGAAGCTTAATAAACCGTTCTGTCTCTATGGTTCCATCTTCATCCTTCTTGGAAAATCCCTTTGTCATATCCTCTATGTAATCTCCCATGACAATGATATATTTAATGTCCCTGTCCTGCAAATAAATCCTCTTAAAAATTTCCAATTCCTTGTCAATCAACTCTTGGATCTGCGTCTCATAGTGGGAAACCATATTTATAATTTGAGACAGCTTTTCTCGAATACGCATAATTCCAAGTTCAATATGCTGAGTAGTAATGGCCGTTCCTTTCCGAAATAAAGTAATTTGCATGCTTCCTCCGCCTACATTTACCACTGCAGCTCCTTTTTGAATCATTTTTTCAAATTTGGGTAACACTGCCAATGATTTATAATCCATCAGCCGATGCTCAGAATTACTCAGTACAGTCACTTCAATTTTTGTACGGAGCCGTATTTGGTCTAACACAAAAAGCTCGTTCCCCACATTGCGAAATACATTTCCTGCATAAGCCTTGTAACCATCCACTTTATATCCATCCATAATGGAACGGAACTCCTTTAAAATCTGACAGAGCTCTTCTACCAATTCATATCCGATTACCCCTTTTCCAAAGGCATCCCGTCCCAATTCCACATGACTGCGCACATAATCTATTGCTCGTATTTTCCGGTTCGCGGATATCTCAAATACCTTTAGGCTCACTTCATAAGAGCCAATATAAATTGCTGCAAATGTTGTAATCTTCATATCTGTTCCTTTCTGCTAGGCTCATTCTCCCAGGCCCTCGACTACTGTTTCCCCAACAGATAATTGATAAACTGCTGAGCAGTCCTTCCCGAAAGCCCCCCATGACTTAATTCCCACTTATTTGCTTCTGCCAGCAGTTCCTCCTCTTCCATCTGAATCTTCTGCCTCTTTGCCAAATTCCTTACAATTTCCTGAAATTCTTTCTTATCCGGCTTTCCAAAATAAATTGTAACGCCAAACCGTGATACCAAAGAAATCTTTTCCTGTACCGTATCATTGGTGTGAAGTTCATCATCACGCTCTGCCTTATCGCTGAATTTTTCCCTTACCAAATGCCTCCGGTTGGAAGTAGCATAAATCAATACATTATCTGGCTTTTTCTCCAATCCTCCTTCTATCACTGCTTTTAAATATTTATATTCGATTTCAAACTCTTCAAAAGACAAATCATCCATATATATGATAAATTTATAATTTCGATTCTTAATCTGACCAATCACATCATTTAAATCCTGAAACTGATGCTTATAAATTTCAATCATCCGAAGTCCTTTTTCATAATATTGATTGATAATCGCCTTAATACTCGTAGATTTTCCTGTTCCAGCATCTCCAAACAGAAGACAGTTGTTGGCCTGTTTTCCCGATACAAAAGCTTCCGTATTATCGATCAATTTCTGTTTTGCATCCTCATATCCCACTAAATCATCCAAATGCACATGAGCAATATTGGTAATCGGCACAATCTTAACCTGATCCCTTTCATGCTCTACACGAAATGCTTTATGTAATCCTAATTTTCCTACTCCAAATTCCCGGTAGAACTCCGTGACCTCATCCTTAAATTCCTCTACGGTTTCTGTCTGTCTCAGTCGGACACTCAGTGCACAGATCCTGTCCCGAATCCGATGATTGAATACTTTTCCACCTCGGTCGGTCCTTTTGTAATCCTTTAGGATGGCAAGTTCTGGTACTTCCAGTTTTTCTTGAAGCTCCCCAAAATCAAAATCAAACAATTCTTTCAACACAGAAAAATCATGAAGCGCCAGTTCATTAATACTCCCTTGAACAGCTCCCTTAATCTCACAGGATGTGCTATAAGCATTTTCATGATTCACTAACAGAAAGGTTAAGTAATTCTGCCAAAGATTCCCTTCAAATCCATGACTGGCAGACAGTTCAATCAATTCATGAATCCCTTCATAGCACAAGGACTGTATCTCCTCCTTGTTAGAATCCACGCTGGTATTATCGTCCATCATCCAGGTAAAATCATAAAAAGCCTTTCCTAATGCAAAATCCCGATATAAAATAAGTTTTTTTCCACTCTCCATTTCTAAAACCCCGATTCCATATTTTATATTCTTTAATAATTACCCAGCACTTTCAGGTAAAGGGCTCCTTCCTTTAATCCCTTCAAGGCATTTTGTACTGCCCCATCTCCTAGATTTCCTTCCATATCTACAAAAAAACGATATTCAAAGCTCTTATCTTTAATGGGCCTGGACTCAATCTTTACCATGTTCAGGTTGTTAAAGATAAAGTGTGAAAGCATGTGATATAAGGAACCGCTTTCATGGGATACTTCAAAGCAAAGACTCACTTTTTCTGCTTTTTCTAAACAGATTTTTCTCCCAGAAACAATGATAAAACGGGTACTATTCTCATCGCTATAATTAATGTTATTTTTTAGAATTTCCAACCCATAAATATCCGCTGTTACGGTGCTTGCAATGGCCGCCTGGTTCTTCTGTCCATCTTCCAATACTTTTTTTGCTGCAACAGCAGTATTTTTTGCTTTCACCCTTTTCCAGTCTTTATGTTCATCCAAAAAATCAACACTCTGCATTAATGCCTGAGGATGCGAATATACATGCGTAATATCAGAAAGCTTGCTTCCTGGAAGTCCAAGGAGAGCATGTTCTACTTTAATCGTTTGTTCTGCCACAATACAATTGTCATATTCTACCAATAAGTCAAAATTTTCTCCTACAATACCCGCAGAGGAATTCTCAATAGGCAAAACTGCATAATCCGCTTTTCCACTGTGTATCGCTTCCATAGCATCCCGCCAGGTTTCTACATGATAGCTGTCCACTTCTTCACCAAAATAGGCTTTCATTGCCAGTTGACTATAGGCACCCTCTGTTCCCTGATACACTACCTTGTGAGTGGTAAATGGCAGCTTGTCCACTTGTGAAAATCCCATATCACGCCCCTGTCCATGCTGAATCATCATTTGATATTGACGTTTCCGGCTAAGAGCCATAACCTGCTCAAACAATTCTCCGACTCCATATCGATTTTCTTCTTCCTGCACCATATCCTTCACTTTTGCCAGCTTTTCCTTTTCCCGTACTTTATCTAGCACAGGTTTTCCTACTGACAGCTTATATTCTGCAACTTCAGCAGTCAATTGCATCCGTGCTTCATATAAAGCCACAATCTGACTGTCAATGGCATCTATTTTCTCTCGAATTTCACTTAACTCTCTCATATGTCACATCCTTATTGTTTTTAAACGCAGCCACTTTCCTGTCCATGAGAAAGTGGCTGCAAAACTTCAAAACATATCATAAACTCCCATCTGTATGGCCCCTACCATAAGCCGCATGGCCATCCTTACTGTGAAAGTTTTCATAGTAATCAGGGAATATAAATATAATTGCACTTTAAGATCTCAGAAACCATCCCATAATGATCTACTAAAATCAAAGAAAGAATATTATTTCCTTCCGGCATGCCAATTGGCTCTGTATACTGAGCGGATTCCTGGGTTGGGGCTGTACCATCCCAGGTATAATATACTTGGCATCCCTCTGGTACATTTACAGTGATCGTTTGTGGACTGTAAAAACTTCCGCCACTAGGTACCACCCCTGGCATGTCAGGTTTTTTCAGTTTTATAAAGAAACGCTCCTCGGATTCTTCTCCATACACTCCAAATTTATTACAAGAAACCGCACGGATTTTAATGCTTTTTCCTGGTTCTAACAGAATCGGATCCTGATATTCTTTTCCATTTTTAGGATCGGAACCATCGATCGTATAGTAAATCCTACAATTCTCTTCACTGGAAAGCTCCACCGATATTTCTTCCTCATAAGTCCCTCCCCTGGTTTCAAACACTGGAGGTTTGGCTTGATACTCTTCAAATAACTCTAGAATATCACTTTCTGTAATTTCCCTGCTGAACCGTTCAATAAATTCATACTCTTTCCTATCTACATAAATCTGGATAAAATATTCATATGCTTTCCTGTTATTTTTATTTTTTTCAATGATTTCCTCTAGCAATTCTAACGCATCATCATCTTCCTCTTGTAACAAATGTACCTCTGCCAGTCGCAGCTTAGCATCCTCACTGCTATTGTCAAGCTCCAACGCCCGCTTCAAATACTCCTCTGCCTTTTGGTACTCTTTTTTCTCTTGACACTCCTCTGCTTTCTTCATCTGATATTCATAAGAATGATTCTGGGCATAATTCACAATAAGGGCAATTCCCACCAATAAAACAATCAGTATCGCTACCATCACAAATGCCCATACTGGCTTTTTTCTTTTTTTTCGGATTTTACCCTTTCCCGAGTGTCCTTGTTTCTCTTTTTTCTTACCAGTAGATATTGCCTGTTTTGTTTTCTGGATAGACTGTTTCTTATCCTTTAACAATTCCTTTAAAAAATCATCTTCTAAAACATTATAATCTGACACAATCTGGGCTTCTGTCCCACAAACGGAACAATATACGCATCCAACTTTCAGTTCTGCCCCGCAATTTGCACACTTCATGCCTCTTCCTCTTCCATGGCCTGTACACAGTTATTCATCAGCATTGCAATTGTCATGGGGCCTACACCGCCTGGAACTGGCGTAATGGCAGAGGCAATCCTCTCCACTTCCTCAAATTTTACATCTCCACATAATTTATGATTCTCATCCCGATGGATTCCCACATCAATCACTACTGCGCCTTCCTTGATATATTCAGCGCCAATAAACTGTGGTTTTCCCATGGCTACAATCAGAATATCCGCCTGCCGACAGATTTCTGGAAGATTTTTTGTCTTGGAATGAGTGATCGTCACAGTTGCATTTTCGCGCAGCATCAAAAGGGCCATAGGCTTTCCAACAATGTTACTTCTTCCAATTACTACGCAGTGTTTTCCTGCCAGTTCTATCCCTGACCGCTTTAAAAGCTGAATAATCCCTGCCGGTGTACAAGACACAAACCCTTTCTCTCCAATCACCATAGCCCCTACGCTTTGGGGATGAAATCCATCCACATCCTTCCTGGGACTGATGGCCTGAATCACTTTATCCTCACAGATATGGGCTGGAAGGGGAAGCTGTACCAAAATCCCCTTCACTTCCTCTTTGTCGTTCAATTCATTCACCAACTGTAATAACTCATCCTCTGTTGTCTCTTCCGGCAATTCGTACGCCAAAGACTCAATGCCAATATAGGCACAAGCATTTTTCTTGTTCCGCACATAGACACTGGAGGCTGGATCTGCTCCTACTTGAATCACTGCAAGGGCTCCCTTCTTTCCCTGTGCCTGTAATCTTTCTACTTTTTCTTTTAATTCATCTTTGATCTGCTGGGATATCTTTTTTCCATCTATGATTACTGCCATGATTTTTCCTTTCTCTTCTTGGAATTGAAAACTAAAACAATCCGGTAATGATCCCTTCATCATCCACGTCAATCTGATATGCCGCTGGTGTCTTACCCAGCCCTGGCATTGTCATAATTGCTCCCGTAATTGCAACTACAAAACCAGCTCCTGCAGATACATATACTTCTCGTACATTTACAGTAAATCCAGTGGGCCGGCCTAATTTGGTCTGATCATCCGATAAAGAATATTGTGTCTTTGCCATGCACACTGGAAAGCTGCCCATTCCCAGCTCTTCAATTCTCTTTAATTCTTTCGCTGCTGCTGGAGCATAAGTCACCCCATCTGCACCATAAATTTCTTTTGCAACTGCTTCAATTTTCTCTGTAAGTGAAAGCTTATCTTCATATAGCGGTTTGAACTGGCTTTCCTTAGTTTCTATGGTTTCCAAAACCTTTTCTGCCAAGGCAATACCACCTTCTCCGCCTTTCTCCCACACTTCTGACAGGGCAAACTCACATCCCCGTTCCTTACAAAACTGCTCTACAAATTCTGTTTCCTCTTTCGAATCACTTACAAAAGAATTCAACGTTACTACAACTGGAACCTGATATTTCTGTAAGTTCTCAATATGCTTCTCAAGATTTACAATCCCCTTCTTTAACGCCTCAAGATTTTCCTTGGAAAGCTCTGCCTTTGGCACTCCGCCATTATACTTTAAGGCCCGGACAGTTGCTACAAGAACAACTGCATCTGGACGAAGATCTGCCATCCGGCATTTAATATCCATAAATTTCTCAGCGCCTAAATCTGCGCCAAATCCTGCTTCTGTTACCACATAATCTGCCAGCTTCAATGCTGTCTTTGTAGCACGGACACTATTACAACCATGAGCAATATTGGCAAAGGGACCTCCATGGACAATGGCTGGTGTATGCTCTAACGTCTGAATTAAATTTGGTTTCAGCGCATCTTTCAAAAGAGCTGCCATTGCTCCAGTCGCCTGCAGGTCATCTGCCGTCACAGGCTTTCCTTCAAAATTATAAGCCACGATCATTTGACCTAGACGCTTTTTCAAATCAGCCATATCCTCTGCCAGACATAACACTGCCATAATCTCAGATGCTACAGTAATCACAAAATGGTCTTCCCTTACCATGCCATCCATCTTATTACCAAGCCCAACCACAATATTTCGGAGCACTCGGTCATTCATATCCATACACCGCTTCCAGACAACTTGTCTTGGATCGATTCCCAATACATTTCTCTGCTGAATATGGTTATCCAACAAAGCGGCAAGCAAATTATTTGCAGAAGTAATTGCGTGGAAATCTCCCGTAAAATGTAAATTCAAATCTTCCATAGGAACCACCTGTGCATAGCCTCCTCCGGCTGCACCACCCTTGATTCCAAAACATGGACCTAACGAGGGCTCTCGCAGAGCGAGAACAGCTTTCTTTCCAAGCTTTCCAAATGCTTGTCCCAATCCAACACTCGTAGTCGTCTTTCCCTCTCCTGCTGGAGTTGGGTTGATTGCCGTCACAAGGATCAGTTTGCCATCCTTGTTATCTTTTACCCGATCCATTAATTCATTGGATAACTTTGCCTTATATTTCCCATATAACTCCAAATCATCTTCTTCTATTCCTAACTGTGCTGCTACATCTTTAATATGAAGCATTTTTGCTTCCTGAGCAATTTGAATATCTGTTTTCATTTTTACCTCCCATGTACCACAGTGTTATTTTTGTTTCTATTTATATAGTATCACAATCCTAAAGATTATCATAGCTATAATTACTCATTTCATACCTACACATATTCCTCCACATATTCTTCGAACTCAGCCAAGGACATCAATATCTTCCGGGGCTTTGTTCCCTCTTCTGGTCCTACCACTCCAGCCTCCTCTAACTGATCCATTATTCTTGCTGCTCGGTTAAAGCCAACCTTAAACATACGCTGCAGCATACCAATAGATCCTTTTTCTTTTTCTATTACAAATTTTCCTGCTTCTACAAAATATGCATCCCTATCATTTCCGCCGCCTAAGCCTCCACCATGACCAGTAGACGCAGTTGCCATCTTCTGTTCAATCTCAGAGCTATATACCACGGTACTCTGCTTTTTCAGGAAATCCACCACTGCTTCTACTTCTGGGTCAGAAACAAAAGGTCCCTGTACACGCAGCGGCTTCTGATACCCTTGTGGATAAAAAAGCATATCTCCATTTCCCAAAAGCTTCTCTGCTCCATTCATATCAAGAATCGTTCTGGAATCCACACCTGAAGACACAGAAAAAGCAATACGGGAAGGCATATTCGCCTTAATTAATCCAGTTATAACATCCACAGAGGGTCGTTGCGTAGCAATAATCAAATGAATGCCTGCTGCTCTTGCAAGTTGGGCAAGACGACAGATTGCATCTTCCACATCTCCTGGAGCCACCATCATAAGATCTGCCAACTCGTCCACAACTACAACAATCTGAGGTATTTTTGTCGGCTTCGTTCCATCCTCCACCTGTTCAATAGCCGCTATCTTTTGATTATATCCTTTCAAATCCCTTACCTGACAATCCGCAAATTTCTGATAACGGTCCATCATCTCTGCTACTGCCCAATGGAGGGCCCCTGCCGCCTTTTTCGGATCTGTCACTACTGGAATTAATAAGTGAGGAATTCCATTGTAAACGCTTAATTCCACAACCTTCGGGTCAATGAGAATCAGCTTCACATCTTCTGGATCTGCTTTATAGAGAATACTCATGATAATTGTATTGATGCATACAGATTTTCCAGAACCAGTAGCCCCAGCAATCAAAAGATGAGGCATCTTTGCGATATCAGCTACTATTGGCTGTCCTCCAATGTCCTTTCCTGCTGTAAAACAAATACTAGATTTATGTCCCTGGAACTCTTCCGTTTCTATCATCTCCCGGAACCGAACCATCACATTTTCTTTGTTTGGAACCTCAATTCCCACTGCTGCCTTTCCCGGAATCGGGGCTTCAATACGGATATCTGCCGCTGCCAGGTTTAACTTTATATCATCTGCCAGATTCACAATTTTGCTAACCTTTACACCCATTTCTGGCTGCATTTCATAACGAGTAACACTTGGCCCACAGCTTACGTCTGTAATGGTAACGTTCACTCCAAAATTTTTCAACGTCTGCTGTAATTTTAAAGCAGTTTCCTGCAAATGCTTTCTGGAATCTCCCTGGGTATTGATACCCTTTTTCAACAAGGAAACCGGTGGAAATATATATGGCTTCTTTGGCTCTGGTGTTGGTTCTGGCAACGGAGCAGAAGCTAATGCCGATGGTTCCTGTGTATTGGAAGCTGTGTGAGCTGTTTCTGACTTTATCCCAGAAATAGAAGCAGTATTCGCCGTTGAAGATACTGCTTCCCCTTGGGATGGAAAAGCAGTTTCCACAGACGACAATTCCACCTGTTTTTCCAAATCTGCTTTTATAAACGTCTCCTTTGGCACTGCATCCGCCAGCTCCAACGCATTCTCCTCTGGTACTGCACCCGTTAGCTCCAACGCATTCTCCTCTGGCACTGCATCTGCCAGCTCCAACCCTTTCTCCTCCATGGCTTCAGAAATAATTGCAGACTCTAATCCTTCCATCCTATCATTTGGAATTACTGCTTCTACTAATGTATCTTCTTTGATTCCCTCAAACATACCTGAAGGTTCCGAACGGATTACCATAGGTTCCTCCCTGGTAAGAAGTATCTCTGTCTCTGGCTGCCACAGATGTTCTTGGTTTTCCATAGGAAATGGTATTTTATCGGTTCGCCCTTTGCTTTTCCTTGGACTTTTCCGCACTTTTTCTACCACTACTGGCTCAGAAAATATCCCTTGGGATAATTTTTCCTCTTGGATTGGTTCAGAAAATACCCCTTGCAATGGGGGTTCCACCTCATTCATATCCGGCACTGCCTTCCGGGAGGATTTTCGCTCTGCTTGAGTTGGCATTTCCACAATAGAAACAGGAGAAGAGCTTTCACGAAAGTTCCAGCCCGCAATATCTCCAGACGCACTTTTTTGAATTTCCTCTTTTCCTACAGACAGCTTCTCCAGTAATTCTCTAGAAAGAGCTTCCGTCTCCTTGGGCAATTTCAACTCACTGATATTATCCGAACGCTTTGCGGAGGCTGGCAGAATTCTCGTATCAAATGCCACACCCTCCGCCTTTCGGTCTATTCTCCTTTGAACCTGTTCCTCCCGCCTTAACTCTTTCACTTCTCTTCGCCTTACCGCATCCTCCCGTGCGGTATCATACATTTTCCTGCTGCCTTTTTTCACGCCATTCAAAAAAGAACGCTCTGTTAAGAGCACCAAGGAAATAATCAATGCAATAATATCTAAGACATATGTTCCAATTTTTCCGATGGCAGGACAGAGGACAAACGCTAATATTCCGCCTAACGCTCCTCCTCCGCTTTTATGCTCTACGGCATATTGAAATGATTTCTGTATTTCATAATCAGAAGAATCCCCTGCTACTAATTCCATAAACAAACACAAGAATGTCACAAATACCACACCAGCTACTAATTTTATCATAGCTACGCTATTCTCTCGATTAGACACAAAAAAAGCTGCTCCTACAAAAAAGCAAACCGGAAACAGATACGCCATCATTCCAAATAATCCGAAACAGAACCCACTTACTTTTGCTCCTACAAAACCTCCAATTCCAAAATTACTAATAAACAAAATAATGCAGACCGCCAGTATGATCAAAAGAACTACTTCACTTCCAAAAGATATCTCCTGGCTGCTCCCTGATGTTGTGCTGCCTTTTCCAGAAGCATTTTTTCCTCTCGTGTTTTTTCCTTTCGCTGCATTCTTTGGTTTTGACGCCATACGACTTCCTCCCAAATTGTCACTCATTTCCAAAATCTGGTATAGCCCACACAAAATATAAAGCAATTTTGTGTGGATTATACTAGTTACAGTTTATCACATTCATTTTAAAATGTCATCCCTACTTTTTCAGACTTTTCCATCCAGGTATTCCTCATACATTTTATTAATTTCTGCACACACCAATAAAATATAGATTCCAAAATATAGCCACATCATAACTAATATAATCGTAGTCAAACTGCCATACATAGAAAAGCCATTAAAATAGTCTACGTAAACTGATATCCCAAAAGACAAAAGAGACCAACCTACTGCACTCAATGCGCTGCCAAGAAGCTGATGCTTTAATTCCGCTTTTCGATTGGGAAGCATCTTAAAAAGCATTAGAAAAAATACCATCATCATGACCAACAATATCAAGGAACGGCGTTTTAAAATTCCTTGGGTAATATTTGCCACAATGGGGATATATTTGGCAATTAAATGCTGCAGGCTGTTCCCAAATACCATCAACGTAAGGGAAACTACAATTGCAACTACCAGCATCAATGTATAAAGAATCGCTCGAAAACGCAGGAATATCCAGTTCCTGGTCTCCTCAATATCATATACGCTGTTCAGCCCGTTGGTTAAACACTGGATTCCCTTTGCTGCAGACCAAACAGCCATAATTGCAGACACTGAGACAATCCCCACAGAATTATGATACACTTCATTGATAATTCCAATCAAAAATGGTGAAATATATTCTGGCATCAGCCGGTTTATAAGTTCCATAATCATACTTTTTGTCACTGGAGTGTATTGGATCAACGAAATAAACAACATGGCAAAGGGTATCAAAGACATGATAATAAAAAATGCCGACTGTGCCGCGTATGCGCTGACATTATCCTTTCTGCATTCTTCCAGAAAAGCTTTTGTCCTAGCTATGATTTTCCAAAACATAATTATTCCTCATTATATATATTTTCTATTGTAATATTCTGATAAAATTTCATTAAAATGTCAACATAATTCATTCCTGTTTTTGCCATTCCATTTGCCCCATTCTGACTCATACCAATTCCATGGCCATAACCGCCGCCATGGAGAACATATGCCTCTTCGCCAGATACAAGGGTAAAGTAAGCGCTAGGTAAAAGACGCATATCTATGGACTCCCCATTTTTATTTTTCAAATTTTCAGCAGCCGCCCCAAGTACATAGCGCACATTATATTCTGTAAACAAATTCACAGTACCCTTTTCAAAAGAAATACACAAAGTGCGGATACCGCCTCCAGTTCCTCGCTCTCCTACAGACATTTCTTTTACCGAGCCAAATCCTGCAAGTTCTGCATCTGTGCCTTCTGAACCATCTTCTTTTAAAATCTGGACATTTCCTGGATTCGCTTTTGCCCGTTCTGCAATTGTATTCCTTATAGTTTCTGACTCCTTAGTAACTGCAACCTCTGCCTGCCATCGGAAATATGGGCTGTCGCTATCAAAAGCTGTCACCTGAGTATCTTCTATATACGCAGCAAAATTTTCCTCATTTGAAATATCTGTTCCTGCATCCTCGGATACCAGAGAAATCCCTTGCAAATACCCATATTCTTCCCCTTCTGGAAGGTTCCACAAGCCCATATCCCCCGTATAACCGCAAGAAGTGGAAAAAAAGTATGCTTCTGCCACCTCTCCCTGATACTTTATCACTTCTCCTACCGTATCATCCACTGCAAGATTCGTCTCAATGCTCTCCTCCTGCTTATTATACACCTGATAACTGGTACTGTCATCTACATGGGCCCCTAATGCAGCATAATCGCCTTTCATAAGTTGTATACATGCATAACTTCTGGCGCAAACTGCTTGAACACATAAGGCTTCCCGTTCATAAGAAGCTGGCATTTCACTTGGAACAACCCCATATAAATACTGCTCCAAAGACACTTCATTTACCACTCCATACCCCTCTTCATATTTACGAACTTCAAAAGTTCCTCGATATCCTAAAGAAGTATGTGCGCCATTCCCATCAGAAAAATAAATCCTCCCATCCTCATTTTCCAAGGTAACCTTAACATAATCGGAATCTTCTTTCAAAAGCTCTGATACCATAATAGGCTGATTTGCCTTCACTTGCTCTGTTTTATCCCCAACAGTCACAGAACCGTCTGCATCTGCTGTAAAAACAGGATTCTTATGGTAACTGCCACCTTCTTCATTCAGTAAAAGCACTCGGATAATTTCAATGGAAGCGGGTTCCTTCAAAATAACTCCGCAAACCTGCTTCTCTGCCACTACAAAGTCTGCTTGAAGATTGCCAATCACAAGTTTTGATTTCCCCAGTTCCTCCACTGTCCCATAAGTCTTATATATTTTCAAAGGTCCGCTATATGGAAGGGTTCCATAACCAGAAATCTCAATCTGTTCATCGTTAAAGCTTAATACCTTTCCTGAAATCATATCTTCCTTTTTATAAATAGCAGAAACCTTCCGGTCTGTCCATTCAATATCGCAGATAGTATCTGTAATATTTTCTTTTAACCCATCCATATCCAAAGTTATTTTCTGCCGTTCATATAAGATTTCCGCTTGCTCCTGGTTTGTGGAATGTACAAACACATTTTCCAAAGTCAAAGAACCTTTATATTCACTGTTTATTCCAATGATCCGGTTATTTTTTACATATACTTGATACATGTCATAAGTGTGAAAATAATCAATTCCTTCGGCCACACTGTAATATCCTTTCTGGGTCAACCGTCGCAAGGTCTCTCCATCTTCTGAAGCCTCAGATTCTTTTGTAAGAAACATCAAATTCTCCACAGACACCTTTTCTTCTGTGTCCAACAAATCCAAAATCTGCTCATACACCCCATTCCATTCTGAACGTGGCACATAGATCCAAGGTAATTTTTCTTTATATGTTATGTATTCTTGAACAGAAAGCTGTTGCAATAATTTTTTCAATTTTCCATAGGTAAGTTTTCCATTCAAATTCCTTCCCGTATTAATTTCCTTTAATTTCTCTTTCCATTCTAATTCCTCAAAATATGTAAAGTCCAGCTGTGATGGCAGCTCTGCTATCGCCACATACTCATCACTGTACTCTCGAATCACTTTTTCTTCTGTCATAAAACTAATAAACAAAACCACCAGAATCAATGCTGTCATTGTGATAGCTACAGCTATAAGATTCTTCCTTTTCACCGAATATTTCTTTTCCATGCAACACTTCCTGTCCCTTTTCAAATTCAACAACGCCCTTATTTGCCCAAGCATATCAATCGAAAAGGCTGCCTTTCTTCAAAGCAGCCTTTCCTCTTTTGTATTACATCTTTTGTATTACATCTTTTGTATTACATCTTTTGTATTACATCTTTTGTAAGGGTATCTTTTGTACTTTATATCCTTCGTACTTTATTACTCTCTTTTGAAACTTATGCGCAATCCGCTTTTGTAAAAATCTTTTGTACTTTGAGTTTTTTCTGGAAAGTACCCCAAAATGCCGTTTCCTGCAATTTTGACTCCTAGCCTAAGCCAGGTGGGTAACCGCAACCTCTCTTCTGCCTTCCGCTGCTTACGACGGCCTGGCATCCAATTGGCAATATAGGAATCCCATAAAAGTAAATGTAGGTTCAAAATAGCAGGGTATCGAACACCCCAGGAATACTTTAACCCATAACTGATTATACCTTATTATTCCCAGATTATCAACTAAAAATTAATGTTAATTCTTACACTTCCTCAACTTCAAGTTCTTTCTCAGATTCAAGGCTTTTCTCCAGTGTTTCTGGTTCCTCTATATCTTTGATTTCTGACTGTTTTCCTTCATCCTGACTATTGGCTTCATCCTGATTGTCAACTTCATCCTGATTGTCAACTTCACTCGGAACATTGGCTTCATCCTGACTAATAGCTTCATCTTCTGGTTGATTTATCTCTTCTGGTCGAGGGTTAGTGTATCCTGATTCTGGCTGTGTAGCAGCATCCCCTGTAACATCCTGTTGCGGCTTCACAATAACCATAACTTCCTTACTGCATGTCTTCAAAGCATTATTTGGATTCACTGCCACATAAGTAATCTTATAAGTTCCTTCTTCCGCAAAGGTCACCATTCCATTTTCAACCGCAACATTCTGGCCATTGCTATCTGTAACTGTTACATTTATAGTTACGGATGTCTGGCCCACAACTGCAGTAACACCCTCCAGCACATCATAGGAAGTTCCTGCTGTCACTTCTGTTGGCTTATCATTGACTATCGTAATGACTGGCTCACGATTATCTGTTACTACAATTCGTTTCGTTACCTGTGCAACTGCTTGTACATTCGTGGGATTTGCCACAGTATATACAATGGTATATGTCCCTACTTGCTCAAAAACATATTCTGTTTGAGTAAGCTTGTTTGAAGTTCCATTTGGCGCTTTCACAGTTATTTCCATACGAGAAGTAATATCTTCACCAGATACCAATTTTGCAATAACACCATTTCTGAGATTTCGCTTTGTTCCAAACTCAACATTTTCATCCGAGCTTACTCCTGTAATGACAGGCTCCTTCGTATCTTTTACTGTGACAGTCATCTCCTTTTTGGCAACTGCTTTCTTATTGCCCGGATTTGCCACGGTATAGGAGATTTTATATGTTCCCACCTGGTTAAAGGTATATTCTGTTCCAGTAAATTTAGCAGAACTATTCTGTGGTGTCGTTACAGTTACAACAATCTTACTTGTAACATTTTTACCAGATACCAATTTTGCAGTAACACTGGATTTTAATTTGAGCTTTGTTCCAAATTCCACATTCGGATTTTTAGCAACCTCACCCTTAGTCACATTAAGCACAGGCTTTTTGGTATCCTTTACTGTAACCTTCATTACTTTCTTTGCAACAGCTTTCTTATTGTATGGATTCGTCACAGAATATTCAATCTGATACGTTCCAGTTTTGCTAAACTTATACTTCTTATACTGTTTGCTGCTGAGCTTCTTATAGCTTTTCTGTCCTGGGGCTTTGGCTTTAATCACAATCTTGGATGTCATATTTTTACCAGATACCAGTTTCGCCTTCACACCAGACTGCAGATTCATCGTAGAATTATATTCCTTCGTTCTTGTACTTCTAATTCCACTAAATTTCGGCTTTTTGGTATCGCTGACTTTTACTTTACAGGTTACTTTCGTCACCAGACCATTTGCCGGGTTTGTCACATAATAGTTAATTCTATAAGTTCCAAGCTTGTTAAATTTCAGTGTACTCTTCTTATAAGTTTTTTCTTTTTTACTTCCAGGAGTAATAACCTTGATGCTTATTTTATTTGTCAGGTTTAAACCTGTTATAGCTTTAGCTTTTACATTCTTCTTTAAATTAAGCGTGGAATTATATTCCTTTTTCAAACTTTTTTTCACTCCGGAAATAGTGGCTTTTGACATATCCTTAACAGAATACACTACATCTGCATATGCCGTTCTTCCCAAAGCGTCTGTTACGCGATATGTAATTCTATAATCTCCTAATTGCCTTGTATTTACACTTCCAGCATATGCCAAACTTCCGCTGATGTCATTTCCCAGAGAATCTCTTGCTACAATTCCTGCCAGAGGATTAAAATTACTTCCAAAAGATACCGTCGTATTTGCACCGCTTACATTGATAGAAGGCATTGCTGCACTATATGGATTGCCTGGAGCTGGATCCGTCGGATCCCATCCTTCCCTGACATTTGGCACTTTAATTGCTGCTGGTTTCCCAAGAGGGTCATTTGCAGACGAACCATACAAAACAGTTACCTTTGTGCCCAAAGGACAATTATCATAGATCCACTTCGCATCTGCAACTGTCAACCGAACACATCCATGGGACGCTGTTGTCCCTAATTTATTATACTGTACATAAGATTGAGACGCATAATCCCCATTGCGGTAATACCACACTGAATGGAACAAATAGCCAGCTACAATACGGGTACAATATTGTCCATAGGATGGTCCATCTAACTCATGCCACCGATATTTATTCGGTGTATAAAAAGTTCCAATTGGAGTAGCGCTTCCCACAGAACATACAAACGCTCGTTCTGGTGTTCCATCGTTTCGGAAAACGGTGACCACATTTGTTCCTTTATTTACCTGCAGCCAATAATTTCCTGCTGCATGCGCTTCCTTTTTATCCATTGCAAAAAAAGAAAACACAAGCAGAAAACAAAGGATAGCAGAAATTAAAAATTTATTCCTTCTCATTTTGATTCTCCACTTATTTCTTAGCTATTTCACTACTTAAAATTACCTTTTATACAAAAATCCTTTACAATTTACATACATTTCATTTAATACACATTCTCCCACAGGACACTTAGTATCCTGTGGGAGCCATAAATTCATTATAATGTATTTGCTTCGTCTACCACTTTCTTGATTGCAGCAGCAGCATCCTCTGGCAACTTATTAAAGCCGCCTTCTGCCTCATCAAGATTTGTCACATAATTCAATCTATCCTGCATACGTGCCTTCAACTGCTCAATATACTCTTTATCAGACAGATTTGGAACAAATCCTTCCCATTCAAAGATTTCAATATCGGAGAATGGTCCCCATGGTTTGAAATCTGCTTTCTTCTCAACAATAGCCTCCAAAACTCCCAAAGTATCTTTGGGCTGAACCTTCTTGCCCATAAATTCACCAGTATTGATAATGTAGCAGTCTACATTCTTATTCTCTACCAGAGCTTTGAACTTCTCATAGTCATTTACCAGAGGATAAGTTCTAAATGGGTTTGCATAAGGCTCTACCACCAATGCATTGGGGTCTACGCCTGCTGCAAGTCTTTCTGCAGTAGAACGTTTTGTTGCAAGTGTTGCACCCATAACAGAAGCCAGGGAAGCACCCTTTAATTTTACTACTGGTGGAATGGTTGGGTCTTTCATAATCCAGAAAATAGCATTTACTGGAGCTTCAATTTTATCTACACGGTTTGGAGACCACAATTTAGACTTAATTGCACGTCCATTACCATTACGTATATCTTCTGTTACCAGAACTACTTTTCCTTCTTCATCTAAAGTCGCAGAGCAATTCTGAGCTGTTAACAAGAATTTGTTATCTTCACATGCAGTAGGATAATCTGCTGTTTTATCAAAGTAAGTAGGCTCTAATGCTACTGAAGAACATGTTTCTGCATTGATAATAAATGCATCATCATGAAGTACCTTGATGGATGGATATTTGTTGTTATGTTTTGCATGTGTCAATGTTGATTTTCCAGATCCAGATAACCCGAATACAGCAGCAACATATTTAGAACCATCTTCTAAGGTGTATTCTTTCTGTCCACCATGACAGGAAGCATAACCATTTCTATTTGCCAAAGCCCATGCCAAGGTCAATGTTCCTTTTTTGTGCTCACCAAAATATCTCATACCCAAAATACCTGCGCAGTTTGTATCTGTATTGAAATAGCACAGACAATTGGGATCAGAAATATCTGTCTTATCTGTTCCAACCCACTGAGGATCTGAGAAAATATAAATATCTGGCTCATTGTCATATAACTTAGAAGATTTATACATCTTCACATAATTATCAGACATATACTGGAAATTCAGCATCCAGGAATAAAGGAGGTTTTCTTCTCCTTCTGGAATTAACAGGTGCGCTTTCACCATAAATTCTGGATCAAGGCCAATAAATACTTCTGCATGGTACATAGTCTTCCATCTGGAATCATAAACTGCATCCATCAAAATCTTATCCAGCTCTGTCGTATTCACGCCAGGTTTCCCAGTAATTCTTCTTGCAGGTGCATAACGTCCTGTAATAGATCCGTCATTGAACAGTAATACTTTTGCATCTGGCTCCAAGCCGAATTCCTCTCCTCTGTATACAGGCATGTCTGTTACGACAGTTCCTGGAGAATTCTTAGCCAATTCATATGCCTCTTTCAAAGTATTCACCTTCACTACATTGTTGCCATAGAAAGCAGCTTCAATAATAGAACGGGTCTTTGAAAAACCAACCTTATTTGGTCCGATCTCTGTTCTTGGATAATATGCCTTTGTTGCCATTGTTTACTTTCCTCCTTAGACCTTAAATTTTAAAGTTCTCTATCATATAGCATATCCTTTTGTTATTTCTTTGTCAATCTTTTTTTGTCTTTCTGTGGAAAAAATTGTAACAATTCCGTCATTGACTGCACCATTGTAAACTTTGCAGAAAAATACAAAGCCTTTCTTGTAAAAATATCAAGTAAAATTTTTTACTATATCTTGCATTTATGATGTTTCTGTCTGCTTTTTTGACTTCAAATTTTCCGGTCGAAATGCCTCTGGAAGCAACTCACCCAATGTCATAATCCGGTAATCCTGCTGATTTTTCGCAAAAATCACCTGAAATGTATCAGGATCGCAAAACTCTGCCAGTACTTGTCTGCATACACCACAGGGTGGTAAATAGTCATGATTATCTCCATTTATTACAATTGCCTCAAATTCTCTTTCCCCTTCTGACACCGCCTTAAATACTGCTGTCCGCTCTGCACAATTGGTGGCTGAAAAACCTGCATTCTCAATGTTGCAGCCCGTGTAAATTCTACCGCTTGTTGTTAAGAGCGCAGCTCCTACACGGAAATTTGAATAGGGAACATAGGCAAATTCTTTGGTTTTTACTGCTTGGGCAATCAACTCCTGATACTCCATTCTTTTCTCCTTTCTAGCTTTTTTCAGACATCCATATTCTAAACTATTTTCGAAGAAAAATCCATGAAAAAAGGTCAAAAATAAATAAATTTTTATACAAAAATATAAATTTTTTGTAAAATTATAATATTTTCTTGAAACAAACTCAAAAAATATGCTATGATATATTAACTATGCAAGAATACAAAAACTATAACTATTGAAATATAACATTATATTTTTCCTTTCTTTTTGCAGCTTTTTCATGTATAATAGTTACATTCATTGATTATCAGCTATAATATACAATGCAAGAAATAATCCAATTATTATTTCCTAAAAAGAAATGATTGAAACTTCCAACCACTTAGTGTAGAATTAAAATATATAAATCAACCAGCAAGGAGCGATTCGAATGGAAAACAGAAAAATATTAATCTGTGATGATTCTGTTCTGGCAAGAAAACAGTTAAAAGACATCATCAAAAAATGTGGCTACGATAATTTTATAGAGGCTTCTAATGGCCAGGAAGCATTTGACCTGTATAAGGAACATCAGCCAGACCTTTCTTTTTTGGACATAGTTATGCCTATAAAAGATGGTGTAGAGGCAATCCGTGATATCCGCGGTTTTGATCCCAAAGCATATATCGTTGTTGTTTCATCCGTTGGCACTCAGACACAATTAAAGAATGCCATTTTAGAAGGAGCACGTGATTTTGTACAGAAGCCTTTCTCTTCTTCTGCAATTGCAGAAATTATAAAAGGACGTTTTGAAGGGAGATAAGAGTTATGCATACGCAGTTTTTTGGTAATTTTTTGCTTAATAAAGGAGTAATCACTCCTGAACAGCTCATTGAGGCATTAAAAGTTCAGTCCTCTACCCACAAAAAATTCGGTACTCTGGCAATTCATTCTGGATATATGTCAGCAAGCGAAGTTGCAGATGTCTATATTACACAAACACATTATGACAAACGTTTTGGAGAGCTTGCCGTGGAACTTGGCTATCTCACTCCCGAACAAGTGGACAAACTGCTAACCATTCAGCTTCCTAATTACATGTTACTTGGGCAAATTTTAGTAGATAAAAAAATAGTAACACATATTGAATTAGAAAATCTGATTACAGAATATAAATCCGAATATGAAATCTACGAATTAGATATGATGGAAGAACAAAAAGATATGGTAGACAAACTTCTTACCAATCTATATCTTCCAGAAGATTTGCCTGATACTCAAAATATTACTTCTTACCTTACGCTCCTTTTTAACAATCTGGTACGTTTTATTGGAGAGGATTTTACACCATTGAATATTATGACTTTACCAGAAGTTCCTACAAACTTTTGTGTGTCCCAGAAAGTAGAGGGAGACTTTGCTTTTTTGTCAGCGCTTGATATGGATTCTGAAACTGCTATTGCTTTTGCAAGCAGATATGTAGATGATGAATTTGAAACATTTGATGAATATGTCAGTGCTTCCATGGAAGACTTTTTAAACTTACATAATGGATTATTTTCTGTAAATATGTCCAATGACTACACATTAGAACTGCACTTACAACCCCCAGAAGATCATGAGAATTCTATTTTGTCGACAGAAGCGCCTTCTTATCTGCTTCCTGTCATTTATTCTTTTGGAACGGTGAACTTTATATTTTCTGTCACATCTTAAGAAAGAATCCTGCTTTGCAGGATTCTTTGCCTGCGACAGGTTTCATGCTCGCCGCAGTGCAATAAGAACTTTTGTTATTCTATAGGAAAGATGCCTTCACGCGTCAGCGCGACAAGGTCTTTCCTATAGAATAACAAAACAGGTTCCTCATAATGAGGAACCTGTTTCTAATTTCAGCCTATATAGATTAAGGTGCCAAAAGGACGTGTAGCGCCAAAGATACTTTTGATACCTTAATCCTATATATTCAAAAATTTCTTTACTGTAGTCTGCATTTCTTCTATTTCACATATTGTCTTATGAAGCACTGGCGCTGTGCGGATATCTTCAATCGCTTGTGGCACTTTTACCCCTGACAAAACTGCAAGCTCATCTATCAAAGCAAAGTCTGGCTTATCATTATATTTTTCATCAATGGCTGACATCACACTTCTTGTGAATTTGTAAGGGCTTGCCGTAGATGCAATGACTGTTTTTGCTGTATCCCCTGTTTCTTCCTGATATTTTTTATATACGGCAGCTGCAACTCCGGTATGGGTATCCACAATATAATTATGTTCCCTGTAAACTTCTCTAATAATAGAAGCCGTTTCTTCTTCACTGGCATAATTTCCATAAAAATCCAAAAGCTGCTCTTTCATTTCTGCTGTAATCTCATATGATCCATTCTCCTGCAGATCTTTCATCAATGACTGATTTTTCTCAGAATTGTTTCCTGCAATTCGGTAAATCAACCGTTCTAAATTACTGGAGATCAAAATATCCATAGATGGAGAAGAAGTCAACACAAATTCTCGGTTTCTGTCATATGTACCTGTGGTAAAGAAATCATATAATACTTTATTTTCATTGGAAGCACAAATAAGCTTGCCAATGGGAAGCCCCATATTTTTTGCATAAAATGCAGCTAGTATATTACCAAAATTTCCGGTAGGAACCACCACATTTATTACTTCTTTGTTCTTAATCTCTCCCAACTGTACCATTTTTGCATAAGCATAAACATAATATACAATCTGAGGAACCAGCCGTCCAATATTGATAGAATTGGCCGATGAGAATTGATATCCTGCTGTTTCCATCGCTTTGCCCAATTCTTTGTCTGAAAACATCTGTTTTACGCCAGTCTGGGCTTGGTCAAAATTCCCATTAATCCCTACTACAAATGTATTGTCTCCCTTCTGAGTTACCATTTGCTTCTGTTGAATAGGACTCACTCCATCCTTAGGATAAAAAACAATGATTTTTGTCCCTTTTACATCAGCAAATCCTGCCAACGCTGCTTTCCCAGTATCTCCTGAAGTTGCAGTTAAAATAACAATCTCATTTTCTATCTGATTTTTCTTTGCAGCAGTAATCATAAGATGTGGTAAAATTGAAAGGGCCATATCTTTAAACGCAATGGTAGCCCCATGGAATAGTTCCAAAAAACAAACATCTCCTGCCTTCTTCAAAGGCGCAATTTCTTTCGAATCAAATTTCTCATCATACGCATTCTGAATACAGCCCTTTAACTCTTCCTCTGTAAAATCAGTTAAAAACAATTTCATAACCTCATAGGCTGTCTCCTGGTATGTCATGGATGTCAATTTCTCCACTGAAAGATCCAATGTGGGTATTTTTTCTGGCACAAACAATCCTCCGTCTGCTGCCAGCCCTTTTAAAATCGCTTGAGAAGCAGTTGCCTTCTCTTCCTCATTTCTTGTACTTACATATAGCATACTATATTCCATCCTTTATTTTTCTTTATACTGATATAGGGGTGTCCAAATTCTAAAGACACCCCCATTATAAAAGTTTTCCTCTTTTCTGTCAATTGTCACACCTTACAATTTTAATATTCAAGGAAGCGTATAAAATTCATGTCCTCCATACTGAAACAACCAGGTTAAATTATTATCAAACCATGCCATATCATTTGGATTGGCTTTTCTTCTAGCGGAGAAAAATAATGCCCCCTGGGATAAATCTTCTTCATGAATTGCCTTTTCCACTGCCTCAATGGTACTCTGTGTTACCTCAACGGAATAATACCGTCCATCAGCAGTGGGAGCAAACTGTGAGCTTCCACCGCTTTTCTCAAAAATCACATCATATACTGTAGACGCAAATTCCTCTGCCAATACCCTATTTAAAATGACCTCTGCTACTAGAATTCTTCCCTGTTCATCCTCTCCTCCTGCTTCTGCCTGTACAATTCGAAGAAGCGCTTCATAATCTTCCTGGGAAATGATAATTCCCCCATATGGGTTTACCGGAAGTTTTTGGACTTCATTGTGTATCGGCTCTATGCTGGCACACACGGCAACCACCTCTCGTTTCTCTATCTGGGCTTTTTCCGCCTCTTTAATTTTATTCTGTTCTGATTCTATTACCTGTTTGCAGGAAGCTGCAAAGTCACTGACAGCGGCATTCTCTGACTCTGGATTTTCCGATTGAATTTCCTCCACGTTTCTCATACTGCTGCACTCCACCACACTTTTGTTTTTTCCTGCACCGCCAAATCCGTTGGTATTCAGGGAAACCATTGCAAATACCGAAAAACCAGAAACAAGGACTGCGCAATTCCGATAGGATTTTTTAGATATATTTCGAATACAACAATATACCTTCTTTAGTAAGTTTTGAATTGTCAACATAATCGTTCCTCTTTTCCATTTGACTTTTCCATAATTTACCATTTCATTTCCACTATCCCAAAAACTTGCGTTTCTGCATTTTTGTGATATACTTATTTTGTATTTTTTTACCGAAAAAATACATGGAAATATGATTTATGGAGGATCTCATGCTGCCAGGTGTCTATATTGCTTACAAAAAAAATGGAACTGCATATTATCGTGCTAGCATCACTTATCGAAGCAAACATATATCTCTTGGCAGCTTTGATACCGAGGAGAACGCAAATCTTGCTTACCAGGAAGCTGTCCAGTTACTTGGAAATACTTCCATCTCTTTTGAAGACGCTTTCTCACTCCCTACTATTTTAAGTTTTGGTAAAGTGATTTCTTTGTTGAATTTTCGGGATAATCTTATTTATTTTAAAAATCCAATCTATTTGAGGAATAATTATTTCATTTACTATATTTCAAAATCAGACGAATTAAAATTCGACATTGACGATTTATTTTATTATTCCAGCCACAAAATCATGCGCAGGCAAGGACATCTCTTTGTCAGCGATTATGGGATGCAGATTAATATTCTTTCCCGTTATGGCATTAAAAATTATGCCGTTGCTGGACGAGATTATTATTTCGTCAACGAAGACCCCACCGATTACCGTTATTCTAATATTGTAATCGTCAACAAATACTATGGTGTGACAAAAATTTCCTCCTCGCGAGGAGAAGCTTATAAAGTACAGATTCATGTCAATGGAAATTACATAGTAGGAACCTACCAAAATGAAGAAAAAGCTGCAATAGCCTACAATAAAGCTGTAGATTTGGCAAAAAAGCATGGCATCTCTAAAAATTTCCAGGCAAATTACCTGGAGCACTATTCACCCCGTCAATATGCCGAAATCTACAGCCAAATAAAAATTTCAGAAAAATATATTAATTATCTGCAGAATCTTTCTGGTTAATATAATTAATCAAACCTTCCGCTTTGATGATTTTCTGCATAAATTCTGGGAATGCCTGTCCTTGGAAAGTGGTTCCCTTTGTTTTGTTAGTGATAATTCCGCTGTCAAAATCAACTTCTACCTCATCCCCATCTTCAATGCCCTCAGCGGCCTCTGGGCATTCAATAATGGGAAGTCCAATATTGATAGCATTCCGATAGAAAATTCTTGCAAAAGTCTCTGCAATTACACAACTTACTCCTGCTGCTTTAATAGCAATCGGAGCATGTTCCCTGGAGGAACCACATCCAAAGTTCTTATCTGCTACAATCAAATCTCCAGTTTTTACTCGGTTTACAAAATCCTTGTCAATATCTTCCATACAATGAGATGCCAATTCTTTTGGGTCAGAAGAATTCAGGTATCTTGCTGGAATAATCACATCTGTATCTACGTTATCTCCATATTTAAACACTGTTCCATTGGCTTTCATGATCTATTTTCCTCCTGTTCTGGCGCTGAAATTTTACCAGTAACAGCACTAGCTGCCGCTACTGCTGGGCTTGCAAGGTATATTTCTGATTCTACATGTCCCATACGCCCTACAAAATTCCGATTCGTAGTCGACACACAGCGTTCCCCTTCTGCCAGTATTCCCATATAGCCTCCCAGACAGGGACCGCAAGTGGGTGTACTCACAATTGCACCAGCTTGTATAAATATTTTAAGAAGTCCTTCCTCCATTGCTTCCAAATAAATCTTTTGCGTAGCAGGAATCACAATGCATCGTATTCCCTTTGCTATTTTCTTTCCTTTTAGCACCTCTGCCGCTGTACGTAAGTCATCTAAACGTCCATTCGTGCAAGATCCAATTACTACCTGGTCAATAAAAATTTCCTCCACCTGATCAATCGTCTTTGTATTTTCTGGTAAATGCGGAAATGCTATTGTAGGTTTAAGAGTACTCAAATCAATGGTATACTCCGCATCATATTGAGCATCTTCATCGGCTTCATATACTTTGAATTCCCGGCTAGAATGCTCTTTCATATAATTAATGGCTTTCTCATCTACAGGAAAAATTCCATTCTTTCCACCTGCCTCAATGGCCATATTAGCAATTGTAAATCGGTCATCCATAGAAAGGCTGCTAATTCCCTCCCCAGTAAATTCCATAGATTTATACAAAGCTCCATCTACTCCAATCATGCCAATGATATGCAAAATAATATCCTTTCCACTTACCCATTTTGGCAATTTCCCAATAAGGTTAAACTTAATTGCGGACGGAACTTTAAACCACGCTTTTCCTGTAGCCATTCCAGCTGCCATATCTGTACTTCCTACACCAGTAGAAAAAGCTCCCAATGCTCCGTAGGTGCAAGTATGAGAATCTGCCCCAATTATTACATCGCCTGCTACGGTAAGTCCTTTTTCCGGAAGAAGAGCATGTTCAATTCCCATCTCTCCCACATCAAAATAATTGCTAATTTCATGTTTGCAGGCAAATTCCCGAACACATTTACAATGCTGCGCCGATTTGATATCTTTGTTTGGTACAAAATGATCCATAACTAAAGCAATTTTATCTTTGTGAAAAACTCCATCCACTGCAAATTTATCCATCTCATGTATTGCTACTGGTGCAGTAATATCATTTCCAAGTACCAAGTCCAACTCTGCTTCTATTAACTGCCCTGCTTTTACTTCTGGAAGTCCTGCTGCTGCCGCCAGAATTTTCTGCGTCATCGTCATTCCCATTATTACAATCCTCCTATTCTTTTCTTTCTGCTTGCTATTTTACCATATTACATAGTATAATAGAAATACATAATAAATATAATTATTATAATTTATAGTTATAGGTGGTGATATCATGGAACAAAATCTTTCCTCTTACCGGATTTTTTATGCGGTTGCCAATACCGGAAATATTTCAAAAGCTGCAAAAGAACTGTATATTAGTCAGCCTGCCATCAGCAAGTCCATTCAAAAACTAGAAGAAAATATAGGTGTAAAGCTATTTGACCGTAGCTCCCGAGGAGTTACCCTCACTTCAGAAGGAGAACTTCTATACGCCCATGTAAAATCTGCTTTTGAAACCCTTACCTCAGGAGAGGAAAAACTACGCCGTTCCATTGCATTGGGGATAGGAAATCTGACCATTGGCGTCAGCTCCACTTTATGCAAATATATTCTGCTTCCTTATCTACGGGATTTCATTAAAAAATATCCTCACATAAATATCTCAATTGCCTGTCATTCCACCCACCAAACTTTAAAGCTTTTGGAAGATGGGAAACTGGATATTGGACTCATTGGCAAACCAGAGCTTTTTAAAAATATTGATTTTTACCCCCTTCGGGAAATTGAAGACATTTTTGTTGCTTCCAAGGATTACCTACGTAATTTAAAGATCCGTGGTGTAGAAAAGCAATATATATTGCAAAATTCCACTCTACTGCTTTTGGACAAAGAAAATATGACACGCCAATACATCGACAACTATTTCCAAAATAGCCAAACAATCATCCAAGATATCATTGAAGTCTCCAACATGGATCTTTTGATTGAAATGTCCAAAATCGGCCTGGGCATAGGTTGTGCCATTCGTGATTTTGTCCAAAATGAATTAAAAATCGGATCTCTAGTAGAAATCCCACTGAATCTTCCAATTCCTAAACGATTCGTAGGTTTTGCCTATAAGAAAGATGCCAAAATCTCCAAATCACTGAAACATTTTATTGATTTTTATGAAGAATATCACTTATAATTTTAACAATTCCTTCGTAATAACAAAGAAATCCATTGATTTTGAATATACGTAATTGAATGTTGAACCGTATATTTTAGAGTTGCTTACGGAATTAAATCTTTTGCATTTTTTGACTATGATCTCTCACTACGCTTTTTAATACATCTACATCAGTTTGCATTTTATCTAACTGAACAATTCCATCCCTGTAACGATAAAAGGTAGAAGTATAACATTCCTCAATTGTGTGTAAACGTGGTGAAATATCGTTTTCCATTTTCAAATTCAAAACCAAAATACCATCTTTTAAAATCTGTACGGCATCATCTATATGTTCTACATCTTTCTTCAATACTTCCGTATCTTCCCTGATCTCTTTTACTTCTTCTTTCAGTATCTTCACATCTTTTTTCAATGCTTCCGTATCTTCTCTGATCTCTTTTACTTCTTCTTTCAGTACCTTCACATCTTTTTTCAATTCTTCCGTATCTTCCCTGATCTCTTTTGCTTCTTCTTTCAGTATCTGCACATCATCTTTTAACGGCTGTAATTTATCATCCATCATCCCAGATAATGCAGATAATAATTCACTATTTGTCATCTTATTCTCCCTTCTCTCTTTCAGTTGCCTTGACTATAACATAAAACAAAAAAACATGCTATGCACAAATATGTAGAAAATTTTTTGAAATTTCCTTCCTCAAACGCTGTAGCCCTTATTTTATCTAGTTCGCCGATGTCAAAAACACCTCTGCCCATTACGCGAACAGAGGTGTTTTCTTCCTGTGAAATGATATTTTTATTTAATTATTAATCAGCTTATCATCTTCATTGTTCCAACTATAGAGCTTACGTACTTCTTTTCCAATTTCTTCAGCAGGATGTTCTGCTGCTTGTTTACGCATTGCTCTAAAATGAACTTGCCTTCCTGCTGGAGACATATCCAATAAGAAATCTTTTGCAAAAGTTCCATCCTGAATATCAGATAAAATTTTCTTCATTGCTTTCTTGGTATCTTCTGTAATAATCTTTGGTCCTGTAATATAATCACCATATTCTGCTGTATTGGAAATTGAATATCTCATTCCTTCAAAACCAGACTGGTAAATCAAATCTACAATCAGTTTCATCTCATGAATACATTCAAAATATGCGTTTCTTGCATCATATCCTGCTTCTACTAATGTTTCAAAGCCTGCCTGCATCAAAGCACATACACCACCACACAGCACTGCCTGCTCACCAAAAAGATCCGTTTCTGTCTCTGTACGGAAAGTTGTCTCAAGAACTCCTGCTCTTGCACCGCCAATTCCCAACGCATATGCCAAAGCAATATCTTGTGCCTTTCCGCTAGCATCCTGTTCTACTGCAACCAGACATGGCACTCCTTTGCCCTCCTGATACTCACTTCTTACAGTATGACCAGGTCCTTTCGGTGCCACCATAGTAACATCCACATCCTTCGGTGGAACAATTGCGCCAAAGTGAATATTAAATCCATGGGCAAACATCAACATGTTTCCAGCTTCTAAGTTTGGCTCAATATCTCTCTTATACATATCAGCCTGCAGTTCATCATTAATCAAAATCATAATAATATCTGCTTTCTTTGCCGCCTCATTTGCAGTAAACACCTCAAATCCTTGTGCTTCTGCCTTAGCCCAGGATTTACTTCCTTCATACAATCCGATAATTACATTGCACCCAGATTCTTTTAAATTTAATGCATGGGCATGTCCCTGGCTTCCATACCCAATAATTGCAATTGTCTTTCCTTCTAATAAAGAAAGATTACAGTCTTCCTGATAAAATATTTTTGCCATTTTCTCATCCTCCTAAATATTTATAATATCGTATCTGCTCTCTATTTTGCAGATGCGGATAATATCTGTCTGTTTCAAATGCTGTTGTTCTAATTCTCATTTATCATTTTGCTGTTCATCAATCAAACATCTTAACATCCAAAGAGCCTCTGGTCAAACCTGTAATTCCTGTCCTGGCCAGCTCAAGTATCTCATAGCCTTCTAATAATTCCAGGAAAGCATCTAATTTACTCTGGCTCCCAATCAGCTCAATCATCATAGAATCATTGGTGACATCCACAATCTTTGTCTTGAAAATTTCTGCCAATGAAATAACTGCCTGACGCTCCGTACTCTTTACCCTAATTTTAATTAAAATCAATTCCCTACATACAGAACTGCCATTTTCCAGTTTCTTAATATCCACCACATCTTCTAATTTAGCAAGCTGTTTCTCAATCTGCTCTAGTATCAGTTCATCGCCGCTGGATACAATTGTAATTCTTGTAAATCTGGGATCTGCCGTCACCCCAGCAGATATGCTGTCTATATTATATCCTCTCCGGCTGAATAAGCCGGACACATGGCTGAGCACATTCGGCGTATTCTCAACCAAAATTGATAATGCCTGTCTTTCCATTTACAAAACCTGCCTTTTCCCTTCACTGCCGCGCCTGTTTTACATTACAGATACTATTACTATTTTCTTCTGCGCGAGTACTAGTTAAGTTTAGCATATTAAATTCGTTTGTCAATAGGTTCTCAACCTTGTTTTTTCCCATTATCCATACAAATTATTTTTAATATCCATTCTTCTAGGTTATATCTATATGCATTTCTCATAACTTATTGTTGAGAAAACTCTATCACCAATCAATTTATCACCATTTTTTGTTCCTTAATATGACTCTGCCACAGAAATCTTTAAAGGCTTTTTGGGTTATTCCATATCTCATCGATTCCGTCAGCCTTCCACTGGTTGTCCTCTTCCAAATACCCTTTCACCAAAAGATACTGGAACCTGCTGACAGATTTTAAAGCGTCATAAATATACCGCAGAGGCACTCTGGAACGATTATTTTCTGGACTGCCTGGTTCCGCCAAAAATACAGTATCATCCTCTTCCTGATACAGCCAAATATTCACATAATGACCAGGGGTATCCTGCCAATAGGTATCATCATCTCCACTGCAAATCAAAACAATTGCTGACCTGGCATTCCTCATCTGTTCCTGAAATTTTTGGTAGCTTTTGGGTTTTCGATACAATTTACTGCGAATACCACAGTTCTTTAACGTATCCCTCATAGGCTCCCAGTCAATCGCCCCATATCTTCCGTCTGGGGCATATTCTGACACCTCAATAGCATATTCGCATAAATCCCAGGGCGAAACCTCGTATGGCGACAATGTATTGTAAATATTTGCTAGACAGCACAAGCCACAGCCAAATCCGCCAAAGGGATTCCCATCTACTTGAAACTGACTCCATTCTCCTGACCAGGAAAGTCCTTCCGCCCAGGACTTTGGCCCCTGCAAAAAAGTATATATATCCTGTTCCTGAATGGTAAATGTCTGTATCAATGATTGTTTTTCTTCCTCTGACAGATTATCCCTTAACCAGTTTGCAGGGCCTACATACAATCCTTTTTCCCCTATCTGAGTATTCCCTGTGTCATCTGTTTTCGGCTGTGTTTCATCCTCTACAAACTCCGCAACCAAAAGAAATAGCAGCAAAAATACTAGCAGAATGCCCAATACAGGCAGATATTTTTTCATGCTTCCCTCCATTTTGCATCACTTAACAACAATCCCAATTGTACAATACTTTGCTGAAATCTCTCTTTTCCAAATCCTTCTGATTGATAAAGAAATTTGCCACTCCAGCATCGCCCCACAAAATATAATCCTCATCCTCCCCATAATCAGAATCCATCTGGAACAACAATGTGTCATAATATTGATATCTCTCTTCATATTCTCTGGGATCTGTCTGTGTAAAATAGGGATATCCCAACAGCCAATGATTTTCGTTGGAAAGCTCTTCTACCATACGATCATAAGCCTCTTCGTCTAAAAGCTGATACATGGACTGTGCCTCATGCTGTTTTCCAAATTTCTCTTTCTGGATTTCCCTAAAAACCAAATCAAACCGATAATCTCCTTCCCCCATAAACACAGGCTTTCGGACAATCTTTAAGGCTGCTTCTTTCCAAATAGGGATATATTCTTCTAAATCATCATCTGTACATGCTGGAATTCCAAGGCTTTTCACTTGCTCTTTTGTCACCTGTTCATTGACAGTTTCATGATAAACCACCCGAAAATCCTTCTGTATATCCTGCTCATCAAAATCCATGCCATACATCTCATCCATTGCAATAAAAAACTGAAGCATCCCTGTTTCTGGCAGCAGCTTGTCATATTCTACCTCTTGGAACATGCGTTCCAAGTTAAACTGGGCTAACAGCATGAGCTTCTTTCCTTTGCTATCCACAGGATATTCTTTCTCCATATCCCAATAAGGCAGTCCGCCAAATTTGCTGTCAATAAGTTCTGGCTGCCTTCCTTTGTCAATCACCAGAGAATATGCTTTCCTCTCTGTTCTTCGTTTGATTTCCTCTATCAATACTTTTGCTTCTTTCCAATCCATATGATATCCTCCACAATTCTTTTGTTATTGCATAAATGGCTCAAAGCAGGTTTTCCGCCCACCTTTTTGCCTCTATTATAGTCTGTTACATCATAATTTACAATGCCAGATTAGATGAAAATCTTTCATTTTCTTTTTCTTCCATTTGGTATATACTATACATAGACAATAGATAAAAGGAGAACAACCATGGCTTTTGATGGAATCGTAATCGCAAATTTAGTAAAAGAATTAAATGAAACAATCATAAATAGCAGAATCAGTAAAATTGCCCAACCCGAAAATGATGAACTACTCCTTACCCTCAAGGGAAACAGCAAGCAAGTACGCCTGGTATTATCTGCAAGCGCCTCTCTTCCCCTGATTTACCTTACAAAAACCAATAAACCAAGCCCCCTAACTGCCCCGAATTTTTGTATGCTGCTGCGAAAGCACATTGCAAATGGGAAAATCACTCGGATTTACCAGCCCAAGATGGAGCGTATCATCAACTTTGAAATCGAACATCTCAATGAATTAGGTGATATCTGTCATAAAAAACTTATTGTAGAAATTATGGGGAAGCATAGTAATATTATTTTCTGTAACGAAGAGGATATGATTATTGACAGTATCAAGCATATTTCCGCCCAGGTCAGCTCCATCCGTGAAGTCCTTCCTGGAAGAACATATTTCATCCCAAAAACACAGGAAAAATCAAATCCTCTGGAAACAGACCAAGAATCCTTCTGGAGAAAAGTTTATGACAAACCTCTTCCTGCACAGAAAGCAATTTACACTGCTTACACAGGTATCAGTCCTGTGATTGCCTCAGAAATCTGTTTTCGAGCCAATGTGGATGGGGACCGACCAGTACAGGCTCTGTCCGAAGAAGAAAAGCTCCATCTTTTCCACCATTTTTCCTGGCTGACAGATGACATCAAAGATGGAAAATTTATTCCAAATATTATAAAAAACGGTAAAGAACCCCTTGATTTTTCTGGAATGGAGCTGAAACAATATGCTGATTTCACAGTTACGGTATACGATTCCATTTCAGAAGTATTGGAAACCTTTTATGCATCCAAAAACATCTATACCAGAATCCGGCAGAAATCTGTAGACTTACGTAAGGTTGTCACCACCGTTTTAGACCGCAGCCGCAAAAAATATGATTTACAGCTCAAGCAGTTAAAGGATACCGAAAAAAGGGAAAAATACAAAGTGTATGGTGAATTGATACACACTTACGGGTATGGACTGGAAGAAAATGCAAAAAAACTGGAAGCACTCAATTACTACACCAATGAAATGATTTCCATTCCCTTGGACCCTCAGTTGACTCCTCAGGAAAATGCACAAAAATATTTTGATAAGTACAACAAATTAAAACGTACCTTTGAAGCATTGACAGAATTAACCAAAGAGACAAAAGAAGAAATCCTTCACCTGGAATCTGTCTCTACTTCTCTGGACATTGCCACCTCAGAGGATGACCTTGCCCAAATTAAAGAAGAATTAATTCAGTTTGGATATATCAAGAAAAGACAACTCAACAAAAAGGCAAAAATAAAAAGCAAGCCCTTCCATTATATTTCTTCTGACGGATACCACATTTATGTCGGAAAGAATAATTTTCAGAATGAAGAGCTTACCTTCAAATTTGCCGTAGGGAATGACTGGTGGTTTCATGCAAAAGGGATGCCTGGTTCCCATGTAATTGTAAAAACCAATGGAGATGAACTGCCTGACCGTACTTTTGAGGAAGCTGGCCGCTTAGCTGCCTACTATTCCAAAGGAAGAGAAAATGATAAAGTAGAAATTGATTATTTAGAAAAGAAAAATGTAAAAAAACCAAATGGAAGCAAACCTGGATTTGTCGTTTATTACACCAATTACTCTTTGGTTGCTTCCCCTGATATCACCAATCTAAAGCTTGCTGCAGAATAAGACTGCTGATTTACTCTTCCATGCTACAAGATTTATCCCAACAAGCCATAACAATTTTAAAATGTGATGCTTGGAATTTTTTGTAAAAAGCGGTAAGAACTGCATGACTAATCCTGTTTCTGATGCATATACTATGCTTGTAACAAATGAGTTACAAACAAAACTGTATGACAACATACAGTATACGACATTGCCATAAATGTCAATAACAAAAGACAACAGGAGGTAACGATATGTCTAATTCATCTAACAAAGCGGTAGTACCGGAAGCAAAAAGTGCATTGGATAAGTTTAAATTCGAAGTTGCAAACGAAATTGGAGTACCATTAAAAGAAGGTTACAACGGAGACTTAACCTCTAAACAGAATGGTTCTGTCGGCGGTTATATGGTGAAGAAAATGATCGAAGCCCAAGAAAGACAGATGTCTGGTAAATAACAGCAGGATTTTACAGAATACGAAAGAAAGCAATTCTCAGACATCGAAAAAATTCGCCTGAAGCCTCAGGCAAAAGAGGAGAAGCATCTATGCAATGCTTCTCCTCTTTTATTCTATAGGAAAGACCTTGTCCGTTTTGTTCTTATAAGTTTACCGTTTCTCCCTGATGGCTGAGATAAAACTGTATCTGTTCCCGTAGTTTTACATGCTCTGGCAATGCAAGCTGTCTATCCTCTGACAAAAGCAAGTTTGCTTCTTCAGACGCTTGCTTTAGTAAATCTGCATTCTGGTAAATGTCACCTAGCCGAAATTCCAACAGACCACTTTGACGAATACCGAAAAAATCTCCCGGTCCCCTCAGTTTTAAATCTTCCCCGGCTATGAAAAATCCATCATTGGATTTGTTTAATATCTCCAACCGCTTTTTCGCCTTGTTGGAATCTGTCGTATTAATCATAATACAATAGGATTGGGCATCTCCTCTGCCCACCCGTCCACGAAGCTGATGAAGCTGAGCAAGTCCAAACCGCTGAGCGTCCTCTATCATCATAACCGTAGCATTTGGTACGTTTACCCCAACCTCAATGACGGTGGTAGATACCAGCACCTGTATTTCGTTATGGGCAAACTGTTCCATAATCAGGTTCTTTCTCCCAGATTTCATCTTTCCATGCAAAAACTCCACTACAGTATCCGAAGAAAGCTGCTCCCTTAGAGTCTGGGCATAATCTGTGACATTCTCTGCCTCCAGCCCCTCACTCTCTTCCACCAGAGGACAGATCACATAAACCTGATGTCCCAATGCAAGTTCTTTTTTTAGAAAATCATAGGAGGTTTTTCGAGAGCCTTTCCCCACAACACAGCTTTTCACCGGAAGTCTCTTTGCTGGAACTTCATCAATAACGGAAATATCCAAGTCGCCATAAAGAATGATGGCAAGAGTCCGAGGAATGGGCGTTGCACTCATCACCAAAACATGAGGCTGGGAACCTTTAAGAAACAATGTTTCCCTCTGCTTTACCCCGAATCTGTGCTGTTCATCGGTAATCACCAATGCTAGGCTGTCATACAATGCACGCTCCTGAATTAGCGCATGGGTTCCAATGATCATGGCATTGGGATAAAGCTGCATCCGTTCATAAGCCCGCCGTTTTTCTTTCTGGGTTAGTGAGCCTGTCAAAAGAATTAACGGAATCCGTAAATCGTTTTTTTCACAAAGTTCTGTAAACGTCTGGTAATGCTGCACTGCCAAGACTTCGGTAGGCGCCATCAAAGCTGACTGATATCCAGACTGGGAAACATCCAGCATGGATAAAAATGCAATGATCGTTTTGCCGGAACCTACATCTCCCTGAACCAAACGCTGCATCACTTTCCTTCCCCGCAAATCTTTTCGAATTTCTTGTAAAGTGCGTTTTTGAGCCTCTGTCAATCGATAAGGCAATCCCTCTATTACTCTGTCTGCCCAAAGTACCTGGTTTTCCTTTGAACTTAAGGAAATATTTTCGCTATTCCCTTGCTCTTGGTTTTCCAACGGAAGAAAAGAAAATCCATTCAACACTTCTTCCATCTGTTCCTTTTGTATACCTGCTGATAGAATAAACTGGAAAAACTCATCAAAAATCAACCGTTTTCTTGCCTGTTCCAAAGCTTTTTCATTTTCTGGGAAATGAATATTCTCCAGTGCAAAATTGTATTCTGCCAGTCCACAGCGTACTCTAATGTCCTCCGGCAAATAATCCACCGATAAATCTAATTCTTCCAACACCTTTTTTATCGTCTGGGAAAGCTTATTTTTCCCAAGCCCTGCAGTCAACGCATAACAAGGCCATAAGCACTCCTCCATAGATTCATATTTTTCCGGTTGAAAAATTTGAGGCTGTTCCATATGGAACAGTTTTCCCTTTCTAGCTACTTTTCCCAAAAATATAAACCATTCTCCTGGCTTTAAAGTGTTTTTTAAATAAGGCATACGAAACCATACCAATTCTAGCTTCGTCTGTTGCTCCTGCAAGGTCAAAGAGGTAACCTGCATCTTCCTGCCTGCACGTACAAAAGGCTGCTTGTCCACTCGTGCTGCAATTGCTGCTGTGACCTCTTCCAGTCTTTTGGGCTGATCCAACTCAGCCTCATCCTCAAATGCATCTACTGTTCCATCCATAAGCTCTTCCAACTGGGTTAAGGGAATGATTGGCGGCAGTTTTTCATAATCTCTAGGATAATGAAGGAGTATATCACCAATGGTGTATACTCCCAAATTATGAAATAACTGTTCTGTTTTTGCGCCAATCCCCTTCAGTGCTCCGATACTGGATGATTTATCCATAGGGATTGCTCCTTTCTTATTCCACAGAAATTACGTAATAATAGATAGGCTGTCCTCCAAAATGAACTTCCACTTCACAGTCTGGATAAGCTTCTTCTAATTCAGATCCCAATTTTTCTGCAGTCGGTTCTTCAATCTCCTGTCCATAGTAGATACTGATGATTGCTGACTCCTCATCTACCAACTGGGCAACCATTTCCTTAATTACCTGATCCATATCCTTGCCTACCGAAAGAATAGAACTGTCTCCCATTCCCATGTAATCTCCCTGCTTGATGGATTTATCGTCAATTAGGGTATCACGTACTGCATAAGTGACCTGACCAGTCTTAACACTGGACAATTCCTCTGTCATTCGTGCAGCATTTTCCTCTGGGCTACTGTCAGCCATAAAATTAATCAAAGCGGTAATACCCTGAGGCACTGTTTTTGTTGGAATAACAAAAATATTCTTCTCCTCAATTAACGAAGCCGCTTGATTTGCAGCAAGGATAATATTTTTATTATTCGGAAGGATAAAAATATTATCTGCATTTACATCCTCAATGGCATTCAGCATATCTTCCGTGCTTGGGTTCATGGTCTGACCGCCAGCAATAATATAGTCTACGCCCAATCCTTTAAAAATCTCATTGATTCCTTCCCCGATAGAAACAGAAATAAATCCCATATCCTTTTTGGGCGCTTTCTGTGCTTCTGCCAATGCATCTTTTTCAGAACGTTTCTTCTCATCTGCTTTTTTCTGTTCTTCGGCAGCTTTCTCCGCATCTTTGATTAATTTTTCCTGATGCTCTTCCCGCATATTGTCAATCTTCATTTTACTTAAGGACCCATATTCCAATGCCCGCTGAATTGCAAGTCCAGGATCATTGGTATGTACATGGACCTTTGTAATCTCATCATCTGCAACCACCACAATAGAATCTCCGATAGATTCCAGATATGCTTTGAAATCCATCTCTTCTTTTTCTTCCAATGGTCTCTGCAAAACAATGATAAATTCTGTACAATACCCAAATTTAATATCCTGCTCTGCCTGCTGTGAAATTTTTACCACACTACTTCCTGCTCCAGAAGCTTCAATGGTATAATCCACTTCTTTTCCCATAAGGGCGTCATAGGCTCCCTTTAGTACGGTAATTAGCCCCTGTCCGCCAGAATCTACTACGCCTGCTTGTTTCAGAACTGGGAGCATTTCGGGCGTTTGACTCAAAACATAGTCTGCATGTTTAATTACCTCATCCATAAATACCGTAAGATCATCTGTTTCCCCGATCAGCTCCAGCGCCTTATCTGCGCCGCCTTTGGCTACGGTGAGAATCGTCCCCTCTTTTGGCTTCATAACTGCCTTATAAGCTGTTTCTACTGCTTTTTGAAGGGCATCACACAGAATTACAGTATCAATGACTTCATATTTACTGATTCCTTTGGTAAACCCGCGGAACAACTGAGATAAAATAACTCCTGAGTTACCCCTTGCTCCCCGCAAGGAACCGGAAGAAATTGCTTTTGCTAGAGAAGCCATATCTGGTGATTCTCCCAAACTGCTTACCTCTGCTGCTGCCGACATAATTGTCATTGTCATATTTGTTCCTGTATCACCATCTGGTACAGGAAATACGTTCAATTCATTAATCCATTCTTTTTTCGCTTCCAGATTCTTCGCTCCTGCTAAAAACATTTTCGCAAGCATCGGTGCATCTATTGTAGTTATCGCCACTTTTCTTTCCTCCTTAATCAATCACTCTGACACCTTCAACAAAGATATTGACCTTCTCAATTTCCATACCAGTAAATTCTTCTACCTGATATTTTACCGTGCTGATCAGATTATCAGAAACAGTAGAAATACTAACCCCATAAGAAACAATAACATGAAAATCCAATGTAATCTTATTGTTTTTCAAAGTAACATTTATTCCATGATTCAGGTAATCGCGCTTTAAAAGCCTTACCAGACCGTCTTTCACGTTCACAGCAGCCATTCCAACAATTCCAAAACATTCCACTGCCACAGAACCTGCGTAAATTGCAATTACATCTGTATCAATTAACACTTTTCCATATTGTGTGTCCACTTGTCCTTTCATAAACATAACCTCCAAAATGATATGATAACTCGAAAAAATACGTATTTCTTCAAATAAACCATCAGAAACCTCCTCGCTGGTTCCTCTGTATTATTCGAAAAAATACTCTGTATTTTTCCTCATTAAACCATCAGAAACCACGCTGCGGTTTCTGATGGTTTATATTATAACCGTTTTTTGGGAAAAATGAAACATATATTTTGTCTTTTTATAAAAAATTCATTTTCTACTTGCATTCTGTACACCTATCTGTTAAAATAGCCTTGTTGTGAGTTCGTGTATACGAGCTTAATACGGTGCAAGGAGGTGCAATTATGGCAAAATGTAGTATTTGTGGAAAAGGCGCGCATTTCGGAAATAATGTCAGCCATTCTCATAAAAAAACCAGAAGGATGTGGAAATCTAATATTAAATCTGTAAGGTGTAAAGTGAATGGAGCCTCTAAGAAGATGTATGTTTGTACTTCTTGCTTAAGAAGCGGAAAAGTGGAAAGAGCTTAGTTTTATGAGAACACCAGAAGCAGTCATTGATTCGAAATGTACTGCTTCTATTTTTTTGTCTTAACAACGATATTGCCTGGAAACTTCACACCCATTTTATTCCCGCGAGCAATGAGCCAAGCAGCCGCGCTCGCGCGGATATTTGGCGAATGCCGCGAGGGTAAGTGCCCTGCGGGGTATTTGACTCCAGGAAGAATTTTAACAGCAAAACAAATTATAACCCAGTAACAGCAAGACAAAGATGATCAATATTCCAAGGGCCTCATTAGGCAGAAAAATCATAATCGCCATTCCCACTGCTATCCAAAACAGTATAAAACCGATGAGTCGTTTCATGCCATCACCAGAAAAGAGCATATATTACTACTAATATATGCTCTCTCATTTAAAAAATTCCTTTTATTTGTGATTTTTCTATTTCTACAGCCGGCAAAATTACTGCTCTGTTTCTTCTTTGGAAAGATTTAATTTTTCAGCCAAATCCTGCGCTGCTGCTTCCCTGGCCTTTTCATCCTCTTTTGATTGTTTTTTTGCCGAATTCCTGTCTGTGAATTTATTGACCAGCTCTGGAACCATGTCCAAAATCTTGGTAATACCATCCTGATTCTTAACATTTACCAATTTCGTACTTCCATTCTGAATCACCAGTACTGCACTTGGCGTAATCCTGCCGCCCAATCCTCCAGCAGCGTTATTCTTTTTCTCATGACAAAATGCACCTGCACCCACACCGAATGAAACTTCAATCAATGGAAGGATTATCGTATCTCCAATATGCACTGCATCTCCAACCACTGTCTTTGTAGTAATAAAGCTATCCATTCCTTTAAATAAGGATTGCACGGTTGTGTTAAAATTATTTTCCTGCATGATATGACCTCCTGCTATTTTCTTATATTTGTTATTAATTTTCGTATATTTTTGTCTGTAATCAAGCGAATTCCTATCACTGGAACATGTAAAAACCGAATATGCCCAGCAACAAAAATAATCCCCTTTGCATAAAAAGATTCTGAAAGGAAATCAGGCATAATAACCATTCTTGACCTTGCCCAGAAAGGAAGAAAACTTGCCGCACCCAGCGCTTTTCCTGTCCACTCTGGATTCCCCATGGAAAAAGTCACATTTCCTGAAATTGTCCCAGGAATGTAATGGCGGAATAAATATTGAACTTCTCGCAAAACATGAAAAAATGCCAACTGGTTACTTTCCTCATAAATGATCTTTTTTATTTTTTCTATTTGACCTTTCACAGTAGTCGTCCCACTTTCACCATCTTCTGCTTGTTGGCTAAATCCATTGTGAACTGCCTGTCCTTTTTGTTTAAAATTATAAAATCCTGTTTTGACTTTTCCTTCAAAACCTTTCTTTTTCTTTTGTTTTTTTCTTTTCTTTTTTCCTGATTTTTTTCTTTCCTGTTCAGGTAACGTTTCTTTTTCAATAAAATCTTCTTTTAAGAAATCTTCTTTGAAAGAAATACGTTCTTCTGAAAAACCTTCTTCTTGGCCTGCGTGCTCCTCTTGACCTGTCTCTTCAAAATCTTCTGTTTCAACTGTTTCATCTGAAATATTTTGAACCTTTTTTCTCTTCTTTATTCTTCCTGTACCCCTGCGCTCCTTTTTCCCTTTCTCTCCCAAGGGTAAAGAAATCCCAAATATACGCAGCTTAAAAGAAATATCTTTTTCCTTATAGTATATCCTCACATCCACCAAATGAAGCAGCCAGTGAACTACGGCCTTACCTTCCACTTCATCCTGCACTTTCAAAGTGACGCGATACCGGACCGGAACCAGAATCAACGCAACAAAAAACAATAATAGAACTGCCAGAAAAATACCAATTATTTTTAAAATTACAAACAGAATTTCCATTTGCGCCCTTTCTTCTGATTCTCTTTGTGTTTTTCAAGAAAATAATCTCTGATTTGAAATGTTCCGGTCTTCTCATATACATCCATAACAATCATCCCTGCCAATTCCATGGCATTTTCATACCCCTTATCTACCCCTATAACCAGAAGGTCTGATTTGGGATAATATTTCTGCATCAATTCCCAAGAAGGGATAATGTCCAACAAATTCTCTGGATTACTGCTCAAAGTAATCACATAAATACCAATCTGCCCTGCATGATGGAGAATTTTCCATTTTATCTTATGCTTTTTTCCTACAATATCCTCTCCTGCATAAAATTCCTTATACCAATCCATAAAGTTCTCCTGAAACTCTCACCTGTCCATACAAAATTTGAACGTGTATAGGGTTATCATACGAAAATTCAAATGCTTTTCTAATATGATAAAAAGGTGCTCATGGGAAGAGCGCCTTTTTCTGTGTGTAACTGCTGCTCTGTTAAGAGCAGACTTTAGAAATATTTTCTGTTGCCCCAAAGATTACTTTTCTTTAAATCAAGATATTCATTATACGCTTTCTCCAATATTTGCTTCTCATTAGCAAAACGAAGCAGATGGTAAGCCTCATGAAATTTATAGTACCCTGAATCAACAAAATATTCTTCCCGTTGTGGTTTGCTGTAATAACTGTCTGCCATCATAAGATACCAGTGCACATCCTTTTCCACTGTATCATCTGGTACAGTAAAAGTATACTGGCTCTTCCCTACATACTTAATAATCGAGGCATCTACTCCCGTCTCTTCCAGCACCTCTCTTGCCGCTGTGTCTCTGTATTCTTCACCTGGCTCCACAGTTCCTTTTGGAAGTACCCAGCCCTCATATTTGTTCTTGTAATTCTTATATAAAAGCAAAATCTTTCCACGAAATATTACCACACCACCACAACTCGTTGCTTCAATCATTGCAATACCTCCTGATGTGGTTTATAGAACTTTGAAACTAGTATACCCCTTTTTCCATTTTCTTGCAAGAAGTTTCTGCTATTTGAGTTTCCCCATTTTTTATAATAGCCGATACTATAGAACCAAAAGGTCTTGCTGCCTTTGGCAGCATAGACATCTTGCACAAAAAGCCTCTGAAAAGCTAGCTTTCCAGAGTGCTTTTCTGTGCAAAGTGTTTCCATCACTTCGTGATGGAAACCTTTTGGTACTATGAATTGTAAAATGGGGAAACTCAAAGTTTCTGCTATTGATTAAATTTCATATTATAGTCCAGCTCTCGGCTTTCTTTCCAATAAAAAATGAAGGCTTACATGGTAAAGAAACGATCAAACACCTGCTTTGCAATGGGAACTGCAGCCTCACTTCCTGAACCGCCCTTTTCTACAATCACAGTAACTGCAATGGTCCCCTTTTCCTCTGTAGATGCGTATCCAGTGAACCATGCATGACTTTCAGACTTATTGCTGCTAAATTCCGCAGATCCTGTCTTTCCTGCCGCCTGATAACTCTGACCACTTAATTTTGAGCCAGTCCCTTCACTTACCACCAAAGACATAAATTCCCCTAGCTTTGCAGCTTCCTCCTGGGTAAAAAGGGAACCATACTGAGAAGCACGGTAATTTTTCACAGTAACGCCTTTGTAATTTTCAGTATGATCAATCACATAGGGCCGCATCAATATGCCTTTGTTTGCAATTGCCGAAGTTAGCATGGCCATATGCATGGGTGTCACCAATGTTTCTCCCTGCCCAATAGCTGTCTGGGTCACCTCATCTGTATTCGAATTTTCTTTTAAAACAAAGCTGCTCTTATTAAATGGATAGGAAATGGGCAAATCTTTGCCAAACAGCACACTGTCACATAGCTGCCAAAAGGCTTTTTTGTCCAGCCCCAAACCAATATTCGCATAAGAAGTATTACAAGATTTTGCAAAAGAAGTTTCCAAATTTTCCATTCCATGCACTGCATGGTTATAACAGTGAATCTCTGTATTCTCCATTGCAATGCTTCCCGTACATTCATAGGAATAATTCTGATAATTGGAATTTTCCCGGATATATTCCAATGTTGTTAAAATTTTAAAGGTAGACCCAGGCGGGTACAATCCCTGGGTGGCCCGATTGACCAAAATCGAATTTTCACTATCTGTATTGGAAATAATACTGTCCCACTGGGCTTCTATGGTATTTGGGTCAAAATCCGGTTTTGAAACCATAGCAAGAATTTTCCCAGTATCTGGCTCCAGTACAACTACCGCCCCACGGTTTTCTCCCAATGCCTGATATGCTGTTTCCTGCAAATCATAATTCAAAGTGGTCACAATATTGTCTCCCTGATTTTTCTGATCCTGGATACCATGAAACACTTGTTCCAAAAAGAAAGCGTGGGAACGAAGCAAACTAAAATTCCCAAAAGACTCTATTCCTGACTTTCCATTACTGTCATATCCTACCGCATGGGCAAACATACTGCCGTAGGGGTAATATCTTGTCTCACTTCCATCTTCGCCTACGATGGTCTGCGCCAGCGTCTTACCATCTGCGGAACGGATTTCACCACGAACCACATGCTCTGCAAATGTATTTTGCCGGGTATTATATGGACTATTAATAAAATCCTCACTGCGGAAAATCTGAAAATAAGCAAAATATCCCATCATCAACATAAACATTCCCACAAATAGATACGTAATCACAACAAATTCTCTATTTTTTTTCTTCTTTGTATTAGTCGAAATCCTGGACCTTGGTTCCGTGGATGGTTTCTTCATGAGACGATATCCTTCCTTTCCTCTTCTTTTTCCCGGACTTTCTGGAACTTTCCGGCTCCTCCCCATCAAGATTTTTAGACACCCAGGCGCCTATTTCTTTGGACTCTTGGAAAATTTCCTCTTCCACCTCATCCAGACGACGGCCTGTCTGCTTTTTTTTCTTTTTCTTAGGCTTTTCTATAATTTCCATCTCTTCTTCTCCACGTTCACGCATCAAATACAATCCTTGAATAATCGCAAAAATAATCAATGTGCTCAGAAGAGAACTCCCGCCATAGCTAACAAGGGGAAGTGTCACTCCCGTAGAAGGAATAAATTTAATATCTCCGCCAATCGAAAGGAAAATCTGGAACCCATAAATGGTCCCCAACCCCAATGCCACTAATTTATAAAAAAAATCTTTTATTTGCATGGCAATATTTAAAAACATCAAAAAGCAGCTTACACAGACTAAAATCAAACAAATCGCAAAAATTCCACCTAACTCCTCTGCAACTGCTGAAAAAATAAAATCCTGTTTTACTTCTGGTATTTTATATGGCATTCCCTGATTCAATCCCATACCAAACCATCCGCCTGTTCCAATCGCAAACAGTGAATTAGATATCTGGTTTCCTTCCCGTTCAAAGACTGCAAGAGGATCCTGCCATGCTACCACACGCACACGAACGTGATTGAACAGATAATATGCCACTACAGACGCGGCTGCGCCGCATAGCAGCCCCCCTGCAAAATAGTATAATTTTCTGGTAGCTACATACAACATTACCAGATAGGCAATAAAAAATATAAGTGCAGCTCCCAAATCCCGAGATAACACCAAAATCACCACATGCATTGCTGCAACCACAGTTGCCTTTACTACCTGTATAAATTCTGTAGACTCATAAAACATGGATGCAACAAAAAAAACAAATATAATTTTAATAAACTCTGAAGGCTGGATCGTAACACCTGCTACAGAAAATGAAAGTTTCGCGCCATGGGACACTGCCCCCAAAACCGCCACCACTCCCAACATAGTAATTCCTGCTAATGCATACATCCATGTAAGACTTCGGACAAATTTCCAGCGGCTGATAAAGAATGGAATCAACATGGTAATTGCCATGGAAATAACGGCAATTACAAATTGCTTTACTGCATGCTTGTATGAAAGACGTGTCAGCACCACAAAACCAATGCACATAAGCATGCACATATTATTCACGATCAGCTTCGATACCCGTTTGTAAAAAATTCTATAGCAGACCTGTACAGTAAGAAAGAAAACCACCTGTTCCAGATAAAATTTCAACAAATCCTGATTCTTTGTAGACAAGTAAAGAACCCCATAGGCATTTAGATGAAATAAATACATATACATGACCTGTTTTTTAAATTTCCATGCCTGTTCTTCCAAATCCACCTTTTTATTCAAGGCAGAAAAACACTGCCAAGTATAAAGAGCAAACAATATAATCATTGTATACTTGGATAGTTCTGTAATTAAATGTAACATAAATTATTCGACTCCTCGTCTAAAATGGCCGTTGGTATACTCCGAAAAATATTTTTTCTGGCTGTCTGTAGAATCCTCAAAGGCTTGCCTCCAGCATGCAAACACCCGCTCGGTCTCTTCTGGATTTTCCTTGGTAAAAGACAAGCGGATTCCTGCCGGATGCAGCTCATATATTTTCCCCATATGATGCAGCAAAGATGTGGGACTCATATTATAAATGATATTATAACAGTCTTCACATTGCTTTTTCACCGGAAATTGTTTCCCATAACGATCTTTCAGAAAAAAATTATGTTTGCCAGGATTACAACCAGATACATTTTTAAAAAGACATTGACTGCTAATCATGAGAGGCTGATATCCATACAGAATCATCTCTCCTCTTTTGCAATTGATTTCCTTTAATTCCTTAAAATTCAATTCCACTGGAAGGGTAATATTGAAAACCGACCATTCCTCCAATGCCTTGCGTGCTTCATTGGAATATCCATACAAATTATAGTCTCCCTGCACAACCTCAAAATCGACACCCATATCTTTTAAAAATTGAATCTCCTCATAATTTCTTATCAGATATCCATCTGCTTGCGCCTGTTCTATTTCCTTCCAATTCTTTCGAAACCAAAGAGCCGTGTCCATACGGAAAATATAAGGGAATGCCAAATAACATTTTTTTCCAGCTTCATGTGCCTGATGAACCTGAACCTTAAGCTGTTCTGCTAATTTCCTTCTGGAGTATATGGATGCTTCAAGATAAATGCGAACAACCTCAGGCTGCTTTAACGTAATCTGAAACTGTTGGAATGTTTCTGTCAAAACACGAAGCTCTGCCCCTTGACATCTACATGCTTCATTGCTCTTGGCTTCACATTCCTCTGGCAACCCACAATGGGGTTCCTCCATAGCTGCAAAAGAAAGGCTCTCGCTCTTCCTATGATACTTTTTCAAAATTTCTTCCTGTAAAGATTTCAACCCAGTTCTACGTAAATGGTTTAAAGCTCCTACGGTAAGAAATACATTTTCATCCATTTCTAATTTTAATTCTTCAAATACAAAAGGCGTATTCCCTGTCTTTTGCATTTTTTCTAACACTATTTTCTCTGTCAAAGGCTGCTTTAATGCAGGCCCTGCCAGATCTCCAATTACATCAACCTGAACCCCTTTATACTGTAACATAAGATGGGCAGGTCTTCCTTGAAAAAGTCTTAAGATACCTTTTATTTTTTCTTTACCTTCTAACTTTTTTTCCTTCTCTGTCTGATGTTGTGTCAAACCTTTCTTTTCTTTTTCATGAGAAGGTTTGATAAAGGTAACCATATCTTTCCCATTTTTTCTGGTATAATATCCATCTGTAAATCCGCATCGGTTTCCAAGGGCTAACAAAAGCTCTTGATCTTCCTTTGTAACTTCGTAAGTCTGTGCCGGATTTGACTCATATTGATCAAGATATTTCCGGTAAATCCTTGTAACTCCTGCAGCATACTCTGTTTGTTTCATCCGCCCTTCGATTTTAAAGGAATAGACGCCGCTCTGAATTAATTGGGGCAGCAATTCAATTCCACATAAATCTTTCAAGCTTAAAAGATATTCTCCTTTTCCTTTGGAAAACGTTTCCTGTTTTTCTGTAAGTAATTCATATGGCAAACGACAAGGCTGCGCACATCTGCCTCGATTCCCGCTTCTTCCTCCAATCATGCTGCTCATCAAACACTGACCGGAATAGCTATAACAAAGAGCCCCATGGACAAAACTCTCAATCTCTGCTCCGGTTTCTTGATAAATATGGAAAATTTCTTCCAAACTTAACTCCCTGGCAGTAACAATGCGGCTGCATCCTGCCTCCAAAAGCAATTTTGCCCCATAAGCGCCCGTAATAGTCATCTGAGTGCTCCCATGGATGGGCAGTCCTGGAAAATAGCTTCGAACCAAGCGAAGGACGCCTGGGTCCTGTACAATTACAGCATCCAGTCCCGCTTCATAAAGAGGATTCAGATAATGATATAATTCTTTGATTTCCTGTTCTTTCAATAAAGTATTTACTGTAAGGTAAAGCTGTTTTCCTCTCAGGTGAAGGTAATCCAAAGCCTCTAACAATTCCTCTTCTGTAAAATTATCTGCATAAGCTCTTGCCCCAAACCGATTTCCTGCTGCATATACTGCATCTGCTCCAGCATCTGCAACTGCTTTTAAAGTATCAAGGGAGCCTGCTGGCGACAATAGTTCTGTTTTTCTTTCCCTTCTATGATGCATAACATCTCTCCTATACAGTCAAATAATTATCATGAATATAGGGCTGCCACAAAATAACGGTTTTCCATCATAACCGTTCTAACTATCACATAGATAGAACGATATCTTGTGGAAGCGCCCAATTTTGCGATAGCCCCATTCCAAACAAACTGCCTTGTCTTACGCCACCACTTATCTCAAACGGAATATTCTTCCCTTTTTGCATCTGTATGCGACTCCTCAAAGGGCATCTGTTCTTTCGGCTGTGCCGGGTCCGTTTGCCCTTGTTCTTTTTCTAACTGATTCCTGACATTGGAATCCTGAGTTACAGTTCCTATCTGACTCTTTTCTCTTTCTAAATGATTCCCCACATCTAACGTCTGTTTCTCCGGCTGCACCTGCCCTTTGACCTTTCCTAATAGTGCATCCTCCAGTGCATTTTCCAGTTTCGATTTATGTAATAAAAGCTTCCGGTTTTCTTTTTCAAATTCCGTAGCTGCCTTTTCACTGCTTTCCGCCTTAATCCTAAGAGAAATTAATTCATGTTTTAATTCATAAATTTCCTTTTCCTTCTCTTTGACATCCTGATCAAGTTTCTCTGCCTGTTCTCTTGCCTTAAAATAGTCATCTGCTATATTTAATTGTACCAGTGTAGACTTCATCTCTGCAGGAAAACGACGAAATTGCTCCATCTCATCGAATTCATTTATCTTCCCATTAATGTACTTTGCCACTCTCTGTAGATAATCTTCACTTTCATAACCGCTTAAAGTATAAATCTTTCCTCCAATTAGCACCTCAGCGCTAGTTTTTGCTGACATATATTCATCCTCTCCTGACACTAATCTGCTCCACCACTTTCTTAATTATAACTGATTTCTACAGAAAAACAAATACTATTTTGCAATTCCGAAATGTTTGTAAGAAAAGTCAGTGGCCACTCTTCCTTTGGGCGTACGGCTGATAAACCCATTTTTCACCAAATAAGGTTCATATACGTCTTCAATCGTCCCCGCGTCCTCCCCCAGAGAAGCTGCAAGCGTATCAAGTCCTACCGGCCCTCCCTGAAATTTTTCGATCATGGTCAATAAAATATTTCGATCATTCTGATCCAGCCCATACTTATCTACTTCCAGCAAATCCAACGCAAAAACAGCTACCTCTAAGGTAATCTTCCCCTCGTATTTTACTTGTGCAAAGTCCCGTACCCGTTTCAGCAGACGGTTGGCCAGCCTGGGAGTTCCCCTGGAACGCCTTGCCAGCTCAAATGCTCCATCTTGATCAATTTCCACCTCAAGTTTTTTTGCTGAATGAAGAATAATGGTTTTTAACTCCTCTGGATTATAAAACTCCAAATGATGCACTACTCCAAAACGATCACGTAAGGGCGCTGACAAAAGTCCCGCCCGTGTAGTTGCCCCTACCAGGGTAAAATGGGGCAAATCCAAACGAATCGAGCGGGCAGTGGCCCCTTTTCCAATCATAATATCAATCACATAATCTTCCATGGCAGGATAAAGCACCTCTTCCACCTGGCGGTTCAGACGGTGAATTTCATCTACGAAAAGGATATCCCCTTCCTGTAGCCCGCTTAAAATCGCTGCCATCTCTCCAGGCTTCCCAATTGCAGGCCCGGAGGTGATTTTCATATGCACCCCCATCTCATTGGCGATAATCCCTGCCAGTGTAGTCTTACCCAAACCGGGAGGCCCATAAAAAAGCACATGATCCAAAGCTTCTTGTCGTTGCTTTGCTGCCTCAATATAAACCTTCAGCGTTTTTTTTGCCTTCTCCTGTCCAATATATTCTTCCAGCTTCTGGGGACGTAAGCTAGTTTCTATTTTTAGATCTTCTTCCTGAATCTGGGTGGAAATTACACGTTTTTCCATGAAGGATATTCCTTTCTGTTTATATAAATGCCATTTGCTTTAAGGCTGCCTTTAATACTTCCTCAACAGTAATATCTGGGACAAGCTCTACTCCACTCACCGCTTTGATGGCTTCCGAAGAAGAATATCCCAAAGCCGATAATGCCTGCACTGCCTCACTTTTTACACCTGAAAGAGAATTTTCCTGTTCATTTGCCATATCCACAATTTTGTTCTCAAAGACATCCTCTAGCTTTAACTTGTCCTTTAACTCTAAGATTAACCTCTGGGCTGTCTTGGTACCAATTCCAGGGGCTTTTGCAATTGCCTTTGCATCCTCTCCCAATACTGCAAAACGCAGATCATCCGGCGTCATTACCGTTAAAATTGCCAGCGCGCCTTTGGGACCTATGCCGCTGACTCCTAGCAGAAGCTTGAAAATATTCAAGTCATCCCTGGTCAGAAATCCATAAAGCTCCATCAATTCTTCTTTCACATGAAGATAAGTATAAATCTTTATTTTTTGACCTGTTCCAGTAAAATTATCGATCATACTGGCTGGAATATGAACATTATAACCTACATTATTTACTTCTACTACAATGGTATCATCCAAAATCTCAACCAGTTCACCTTTCAGATAAGAATACATGATATCTCCTTTTCCCTGTCAGCAATCCCAGCTTATTCCACCAATTCTCCATAAAAGTAAAATCCCTTGCATTCTTTTAATGTTACATTTACAATTTTTCCAATCATTTCTTCTGTTCCAGGAAAATGTACCATAAAATTGCTGCTTAAACGTCCGCTTACCAGCATTTGATCCTGTTCATTCACTTCCTCCACTAAAACAGGCTCTGTTTTTCCCGTATATAGCTCTGCTTTTTTCGCTGCAATGGACTGTACACTCTTTAGCAATCGGTCAAAACGATCCTTTACTACATCTTCCGATATCTGTTCTTCCATGAAAGCTGCCGGAGTCCCTGTACGTTTCGAATAAATAAACGTAAAAGCGCTTTCATACCCTACCTGTTCCACCACATCCATTGTCTCCAGAAAGTCCTCTTCTGTTTCCCCAGGAAATCCTACAATAATGTCTGTGGTCAAGGCAATATCCGGCACTGCCCTTCTGATTTTTTCCACTAAGGATAAGTACTGCTCCTTATCGTAATGACGATTCATGGCTTTCAAAATACGACTGCTGCCCGATTGGAGCGGAAGATGCAGATGACGGCATATTTTCTTTGATTTTCCCATTACTTCTATCAACTCGTCAGAAAGGTCTTTGGGATGAGAGGTCATAAAACGAATTCGCTCAATCCCTTCTATATCTTCTATTTGTTTTAGTAATTCAGCAAAAGTTATAGGCTCCTTTAAGTTTTTTCCATAAGAATTAACATTCTGTCCCAGCAACATGATCTCCACTACGCCATCTGCCGCTAAACGTTCAATTTCAGCAAGAATATCTTCTGGCTTACGGCTCCGTTCCCTCCCACGCACATAGGGCACAATACAGTAGCTGCAGAAATTGTTACATCCGAACATAATATTGACGCCAGATTTAAAGGAATATTTTCGTTCTATCGGCAATTCTTCCACAATCTTATCTGTATCCTTCCAGATATCGATAACCCTTCCCTCCTGTACGAAAGAGGTCTCCAGCAGTTCAGCAAACTTATAAATATTGTGGGTGCCAAAAACCAAATCTACGAAAGGATAGCTTTTTTTTATTTTCTCTACAACCTCTGCCTCCTGCATCATACAGCCGCAAAGGGCAATTTTCATATGGGGATGATGCTTCTTATATGCATTTAAGTAGCCCAGGCGTCCCCAGACCTTATTATTGGCATTTTCCCGAACCGTACAAGTATTATAAATTACAAAATCTGCCTCTTCCTTCTCTGCTTGACAATAGCCAACAGTCTCCAGAATTCCCACCAGCTTTTCTGAATCCCTTGCATTCATCTGGCACCCGAAGGTTTGAACAAAAAAGCATGGGCGACGTCCGTTTTTTTGTTCAAACTCCCGAACCCATTCCCGACATTTTGCCATAAAGTAATATTGACGGGCCGGCTCCTGCGTGGGCGGCTCATGGCTTACATCTATTTTGTCTAAATCAATTTCATTATACATTGGTCTTGGCTTTCTCCCTTTAGAATGAAAAAGCAGGAGGCTGGCGCCCAGCTTCCTGCCCTTAAAACTTACAATTTTTCCTGAAATCCCGGTTTATACAGATGGCGTGGAATTCCGTCTACCATAACTGGTGATACATCACCTTGAATCAACGGTTTCACATATGTTACAAACTCGTCTGTCACATAAGTGCCATCCTTTGTCACCCAATCTCTAGGCACTAGCTTCTCATCATTTGCAATCTTATGTACATCCTTAACCGCTGTTGTACTCTGATAAGGATCATCAGATATTCTTTCCAGCACTACCATCTTTCCAGTATCACCTTCATCTGCTGCCTTAACAGCAGCGCCGCCTACCTGATAAGCCTCCAGAATATCCACTCGTGATGCGGAATGAGAAGCTGAACGCTGCAAAGTGCTCAATTCAATCGCACGTGTCTTACATCCGATCTCTCCTGCAACAAAGCTTGCCAGATATGCCGCTGTTCCTGAGAGCTGTTTGTGACCAAACGCATCCACAAAATCTACACTATTTCCAAGTTCACAGACATATTTTCCATCTGCTGTCCGAATTCCTTCTGAAACTGCTACCACAACAGAAGATTTCTTCTCCAACAGCTTGCGAATCTTCGCAATAAATTTCTCCAGATCAAACTGTAATTCTGGAAGATAAATCAAATCAGGACCTGTGCTGTCCTCACCCTTTGCCAAAGCTGCCGCTCCTGTCAGCCAGCCAGCATTACGTCCCATAATCTCAATAATTGTAACCAATCCCTTGTTGTACTCCAGACAAAAGCTATCGCAGATAATCTCTTTCACAGAAGTGCCGATGTATTTTGCAGCGCTTCCATATCCTGGCGTATGGTCTGTCAATGCCAAATCATTGTCAATGGTCTTCGGGCAGCCAATAAAGCGTACTGTCTGTCCAGTAATAATAGCATAATCAGATAACTTCTTGATGGTATCCATAGAATCATTTCCACCAATATAAATAAATGCTTCAATATCAAGCTTATCTAAAATTTCAAAAATCTTCTCGTAAACTCCCATATCTTCATGGATTTCTGGCAGTTTATAACGGCAAGAACCCAGATAAGCCGCTGGTGTACGCTTTAAAAGCTCCGCATCCAGCTCATTCGTAATATGCTCCGAAAGGTCAATGTACCTTTCCTGAAGGAGTCCCTGTATGCCATGCAGCATTCCATATACCTTCTTTGCTCCACGGTCTTTTGCTGTTCTGTATACCCCTGCAAGGCTGGAATTAATCGCTGCAGTAGGGCCTCCTGATTGTCCCACAATAACATTGCGCTTCATATTTGTACCTCCATCTTCTTTTTACAAAACCCATAATGTATATTATACCAAAAAAATGCGTCTTGTACAAGTTTTTCTTTTATCTTTCAAAAAGACTTTTTAACACTGTATTACTGTTCACTCCGTGACCAGTAACGACACTATCTTTACTTCCATTTCCTATCCCCAGCCCAAAGCGCGGCTCCTACCGCAGCCACTGCCAGCACACAAGCCACTTCTGAAATCTCATGATACACAGACGGCCAAGAAGAAAACGCGTAAATGTATTTCAATAACGGCTCTAAATGATAACGCAGCAGAGAAATCAGAGGGTTCATATATTCCATATTTGCAATCATCAATATCACATTGGGCAGGATAAACAGCAAAACCGTCCCCGAAAAAAACTGCACTGTAGAAAGGAAGATCTGCGCAAAAAGAAAGAATATCACTGCTACTGCAATTCCGGCTGCAATCCTCTGCAGCACAGTAAGCCCCACAAGGGTTCCAACCGTCCAGTCAGTTGGAAATTCCCGGAACCCTGACAGAGACCATGCTGGCATTCCCATGTTCAAAGCCTCTGGATTCCTCCAAAAAAATATAAAGCAGGAGGGCAGCCAAATCACAGCTTGCAGCGCAGCTCCTGTCAGACATGCAATCAAAAATTTGTACCAGTATACCTTTCGGCTGTTGGCTGTGGAATGGATCAACACTCCCATCCTGCTGGCTGATTCATGTTGAAATAAGCCTCCCAAGGAAAATACTGCTGCTAAAAGAAAAATCAAAAAATGCGTCAGCTCCTTGTCCTTGTCAAAGAAGAATCCGTCCCAAACACGTTCATTGATATATACTGTTCCTTCCTTTCCACTTTCTAAAATATACTGTGCCTGAATCCGTATTCTATCTAATGCGGCATATTGACCGCCGTCCATAAATATCAAGGACTGTTCCTCCAGTCTTTCCAGCGCCTGTTCCAGCTCCATGCCACTTTTCCCAATAAAATCTTTCGAAAACTGTTCATAATAATATTCCCATGGCATCACAAGGCCTGCATCCTGCCATTCTCCCACATCCCGATACAGCATAACTGCTGTAAATATCAAAAACACCACCCAAGTTTTCTGCACTCGTAAATACTTGTCACATTCCTTGCGAAAAATACTTGTTCCACGTCTCCTGTATGATTCTCTGCTGCTAACATAACCAAAAATTTTCAAAGAAGAAGGTCCAAATGCGGCAACAGACACGCAGCTCCCAATGCCCACCGCTAACATCAAAACACATCCCGAAAGGGTAAGTCCTACCGGATAAGACAATAGATTCAAATTCTGATAATCCCCTAAGAACTCCGCTGTATCAAATATTCCAATCAAATTTAAGTACCGGAAGATCTTTGCCACCGGATTCTCAGGCAGATAAAACCACAGGGAAAAGCTTAGTCCTAAAGCCCCTCCCAGCACAAGCCATGCCGCTCTGCCTCCATTGAACCTGTAAATCACTGCCTGAAACACTAGCGCAATGGTAACAGAAGCAGCCATTTTCCAAAGCATAAAAAGCACAAGATACAGACCGACTGTACAGGGGAATGACACATTCCGACAGTCGGCAATTCCATGGATCTCCGCCCCAAGAGGCGGCAGTCCAACCGTTTCCCCCGTCAAAAGAATATTCCACCCATAGATGGCACATGCATACAAAGCAGTGCTCAGGGACACTGTGGCAAGCTGCACGAATTTCAGATACGCCCTGCCCCGCAAAGACGATTGCAGAAGCTTCTGCATCCCACTGCGCCCATCCTTGCCAAATAGCTGAAATGACAGCAGACAAACACCGGCCAGCACAAACACATCCGCCAAAATAAACTCCTGCATTTTCACCAGCCCCGCACTGCTTTGGGGCGTAACAGCAAGACCCTTTAACCCGGAAAAATCTTTCTGCGTCTTTATAATGTTACGATAAGAATAACTTCCTTCCTTTGAAAAAATAGGAAATTCCAGCAGCTTTTCGGCCCTTGCATCTATCTGCTCAATAAAAGTATCGAAATTGTCTGCGTCCCGATATTCCTCTTCCACGATCTGCAGCGCTTCATAGCGCAATCGTTCTTCTTCATTCAGCCAAAATTCTTCTCCTGCCTCCGCTGCTGCCTCCGCTTTCCGTTCCAATACGAGACGTTCCTCCTGGATTACTGCAAGCCCTGCCTGGCGTTCTCCTGCCTGTTCTGCCCTTCGATGTACCTCCTCATAAACTTTCCTGTATTCTGGGGAAGGAATGGCAGGAATCAAATAGATATAATAAGCCGCCCCATTAATTGCCAAAAACAGCAGCAACAGCCATTTTACCTTTCCGCTCATAAGCTTACTCAGCTCATACCGCACCAGCATTCTCCCCACCCCTTCCATCCTGCTCTGAAAATACAGACAAGTAAACCTCTTGTAAATTCGCAGAAACCTCTGCGCCCTCTGTTACCAGCCCCCGGAAATTCTCATCCTTGGCAATAAAGCGTACCTGTATGGCGCTATCCGGCAGCTCCTGTATATTGCTGATAACCACCCGTTCCTCCAGCTTTTCCAATGCCTCACTCTTAATTCGCGCCTCATATACCTGGCCGGAAAGCTGACTGCACAGTTCCTGGATACTCCCATGTCTGCGGATTCTCCCTTCTCCAAGAAGCAGAATTTCCTTTGCAATGGAATCCACATCTGATACCACATGGGTTGCAATGATCACCGTACGCTCTTCTGCTATGCGGCTGATAAAATTGCGTATCTTAATGCGTTCTTTGGGATCAAGCCCCGCCGTTGGCTCATCCAAAATCAATACCTTGGGCTGCCCAAGCAATGCCTGGGCTATGAGAATCCGCTGCTTCATCCCTCCGGAATAGGTAGACAGCTTCTTCCCTGCCACATCCAAAAGCCCTACTATTTCCAAAGCAGCTTCTGCCTCTAGTGGAATCTTCTGCTTTGGAATACCTTTCAATGCAGCCATATAAGAAAGGAACTGGAACGCAGTGAACATTTCATACATCCCCTGCAACTGGGGAACATATCCCAGAACCTGTCGATATTCCCTGCTATGTTTCCGAATATCTTTCCCACAATAGGACACGCTCCCAGAATCGCAAGTGAGATTCCCGGTCATGATCTGGATAAGGGTTGACTTCCCTGCTCCATTTGGACCAAGCAATCCATACACTCCATCCGAAAATGTATAATTCAAGCCGAAAAGCACTTGTTTCTTCCCATATGATTTATTCAAGAATTTAATCTCCAACATATGCAACACCTACTTTCCCATTTCAATACGCTTCGGCTCCACAATTCCCCCCTGAAACTGGGACTTGTCCACATAGTAAAATTCCGGTTTAAGAGGATTGCCATCCTGAAACGTCTCAAGGAACATATAATCCTCCGTGCCTGGAAATATATAATAAAGAATTCCAAATTCTCCGGTCGGGATCTCCGCTGCCAGGGTTCCGTCATGCTCATAGACACGCACCCGATAGTCATCCTCCGGCACCGGCTCTGGAACCTCCAGCCAATTATCCGTCATAAAATACACATATTTCTTATCCAATCCTCTCAGATTATCCCTTTTCCCCACACTGATAAAATCTTCCTCGGTCAAAGGCTCCCAGTCCTCTCCCTTTTTGGCACGGTAGTATTTCTTTTCCTTGTCATAAGGTTCATCAGATATGACCTTCTGCTCCATCAGAAACGATACGTCCTTCCCCAGTTCAAGCCTGCAGGTCTTGGGCTCATGCAGCTTCTCCGCTTCCCCTGATTCCAAGTCAATCTTTAGATAGGAGCTTTCCCTGCCAACATCCCCAGAGCAAAAGAAATAAAAATAACAGAACCCATCCATGCACTTCATCTGGTTGATGGTGTGCTCCGGGTATTCCGCTGTCTCGTAAAATACCTCCTCTTTCTCTGGATGGTCTAGCGGGAACCTCTTGATGGTATGCGCCACACTGTCTGCCTTCCATGCTGTGTCTGCAAAGTATGCCATTCCTTCATAGATGACAAACCCAGTGAGCGCCGTTCCCTTGTCATACAGGACGGTCCGCCCCGTCCCATCCAAAGAAAGCTTATAAACGGCATCTAGAGGGGTATTCATGCTTGACCCTCTGACATACAATGCGTCCTTATAGTAATAAATATGAAAACTTCCCGACCCCACATAAGCATTGCACTCATAATAATCAAAAAGGTTGTCCACGCCATCATCATTGTGAATACACTCCAGCTTATCGCATAGAACTGTGCTCTTCTGAAAATCGTGGGACACGTAATACACAAATCCTTCCTTTACAAAATAGTACCCTTCCGGCGATATCGTAATGGGCGCTGATGAAAAAGAAGTAAAATCACCCGTTATCTCTGAGCTCTCCTCAAAGCCTTCCCTGCCGTTCGAATGGAAGCTTGCCCAAAAAAGAGAACACAGAAATCCCAAAACAATTGCCGCGGAAACTAGCTTCTTCATACTTATCCCTCCTTTGAAAAAAGGGGACGCATTGGTCCCCTTTTTGTGCAGTCACTTACAGGACTAGTTCCGCCCTGCTGAAGACGATGTCTTATACGTTCTATAAACACCTTGTAAATAATATTCAATAAAATGGCTTGAAAATGCCGCAGAAAACTCCCTTGGAGACTCAGCCCTTACTACTGCAAGGGTTGCAACTACGCCATGACCAGAGGATGTTACTTCTGTTCCATCTGTACAATTCCCTGTAATATATACCGAACAACCCGTAGCAATACGGCACTCCGTCTTTCCCGTTGCTGCATGATTTGCGCTTCCTATTGTGGTAGTACAGCGGTTCTCAGGCGCCGCAAAAGCTGTCATCGAAAACAACATAAGCGCCAAAACAAAAGCTGTTCCCCCAAAAAATCCTTTTTTCCTCATATTAGTTACCTCCTTAAAATTATCTTAATCTCTTATGTACAATTAGCACAAGACACCTTGCACAATGAACTCCCCTCCTCCCCATTTTTACTTATCTTGTATTAATAGTTACCCCACTTATATTATGTATATTATACTATTATTTTCTGTTTGTCAATATATTTTTAGATATTTTGCACAAATAGCATTCCTATTTTCCCATTTCAATACGCTTTGGCTCCACAATCCCCCCATGGAACTGGGACTTGTCCACATAGTAAAATGTCATAGGGCTGTTTGGATTAAAATCCTCTGGAAACGTCGCAAGAAACATATACTTCTCTGTACCTGGAAATATATAATATAAAATGCCGAATCCCCCGGTTGGAATCTCCGCTGCCAGGGTTCCGTCATGCTCATAGACACGCACCCAATAGTCATCTTCTGGCACCGGCTCTGGAACCTCTAACCAACCGTCCGTCATAAAATACACATATTTCTTATCCAATCCTCTCAGATTATCCCTTTTCCCCACACTGATAAAATCTTTCTCGGTTAAAGGCTCCCAGTCCTCTCCCTTTTTGGCACGGTAGTATTTCTTTTCTTTGTCATAGGGCTCATAGGATATATCCTTCTGCTCCATCAGAAACGATACGTCCCTCCCCAGTTCAAGCCTGCAGGTCTTGGGCTCATGCAGCCTTTCCGTTTCTCCTGATTCCAAATCAATTTTCAGATAAACGCTTTCTCTTCCGATATCCTCAGGGTCAAAAAGGTAAAAATAACAGAACCCCTCCATGCACTTCATCTGGTTGATGGTGTGCTTCGGGTATTCCGCTGTCTCGTAAAGTACCTCTTCTTTCTCTGGATGGTCTAACGGAAACCTCTTGATGGTATGCACTACACTGTCTGCCTTCCATGCCTTGTCTCCAACATATGCCATTCCTTCATAAATAGCGAACCCAGTAATTTCCGTTCCCTTGTCATATAGAACAGTTCGTTCTGTTCCATCTAAAGAAAGCTTACAAAGAAACATTCCGGAAGTTTTGATACTGTCCCCTGTGACATACAATGCATCTTTATAATAATAAATATGTTTCCCACCTACCCCTGCATAAGCATTGCATTCATAATAGTCCATAAGGTTCTCCACACCTTCGTCATTGTGGATACATTCCAGCTTATCGCATACAATTGTACTCTTCTGAAAGTCATGGGACACATAATATACAAACCCACGCTGTAAAATATAATACCCCTCCGGCGACACCGTAATGGGCGCTGACAAAAATGCAACAAAATCACCTTCCATCTCTGCACTTTCTCCGAAACGTCTCTCACTGCCTGAATAGTAGCCTATCCCCAAAAGCAAACACAAAAACACCAAAACAACTGCTGCAGAACCTATCTTCTTCATGCTTATCCCTCCTCAATAGAAAAAGGGGACACACTAATCCCCTATCTTCCCACACAGTTACTTATAGGTTCAATTCCTTCCTGCGCCAGATGCTGTCTTATATACATTCAAAATACCAGCTGAATAATATTCAATTCTATGGTTTGAATTTGCAGATGCAAACTCCCTTGGAGATGTAGCCGTCACCCTTGCACTAGTTGCTGCTACCCCATGGGCAGTGTAGGAAGCACTTCCTACATCTGAAAAATTTCCTGTAACAGTTACAGAACAAGCCGTAGCGCTATGGCATTCCGTGATTCCCATTGCTGCACGGTTTCCTCTTTCCATTGTGGTAACACAGCGGTTAGCTGGAGCCGCAAAAGCCGTTATCGAAAACAGCATAAGCGCCAAAACAAAAGCCGTTCCCCCAAAAAATCCTTTTTTCCTCATATTAGTTACCTCCTTAAAATTATCTTAATCTCTTATGTACAATTAGCACAAAACACCTTGCGCAATAGACTCCCCTCCTACCCATCTTTACTTATCTTGTATTAATAGTTACCCCACTTATATTGTGTATATTGTACTATTTTTTCTGTTTGTCAATATATTTTTATATATTTTGCACAACATCTTTATGAAATGAAACCTGCAATTCTTTCTCCAAAAACTGCTTTATATAGGGATTATTGTCCTCACTCAATGTAAGCTGAAACGCCATGTAACGACATTTCTGGTATTCTTGTATATGTTCGGGATAAATGCGAAGCTTCATCCCCGTTTTTCGGGAGACATATGTTGCCAAAATCCTCTTTCTGCTATTTAACACATAGGACACAACATAGCCGCTTTTTTGTAATTTTATGTCGCACTTACAGCCATTCTCCATCAGATACCCGTTGATTTGATTTACAAAACTACGAAAACCCTCGTCAACTGTTTCCATAAACATATTATATTTCTCGTCCATTTGTCCCTCCGTTATACCTTTTTCTTTACTACAGGTATCCATACCTCATATTGTGCGTTCTGTGGATCTGGATTTAAGTAAACCTCAATATCAGGGGCGTTGGCATATTCATATCCAGAGGTTGGTAGCCACTCTGTTATAATCCGCTGTTCCAATTCCTGTATGGACTGGTTTGTCCCTGTTCCAGAAAAGATTGCCCAGGTAGACGCAGGCACAGTATATTCTTCAAACTCACCACTTGTGCTTGTACTGGAAACAGCAATAAAATATTTCCATTGTTCTTTATCATTACAGGCGCTGACACCCAAAAGTCCCATTGGCGGTGTATCCATCATTCCTGCCAATTTCTGTATGGTTCCATTTGTGGATGCCTCCTGCCACATCTTGGGCACAACCATAAAGTTATTTTCGATTTTCTTATCAAGAGGTGCAGATACGCCAATAATGCGAAATGCTTCTTTCGTTTCAATTCTATAATTCATTTCAGTCGCTCCTTTTACAGCAATTTTAAATACAATGGGGGAAAAAGATTTTACAGACACGCCCTGGTCTCTCACGGACGACGGGGCTATCCCATGAAAAGATTGAAATGCCCTGTTAAATGCAGTGGGGGAATGGTAGCCATACTTCTCTGCAATATCAATAATCCGTTCATCTCCACCCTGCAAGTCTACCGCTGCTAAAGACATTTTTCTTCTTCGGATATACTCTGCCAGAGTAATACCCGCCATGTAAGTAAACATCCTCTGATAATGATAGGTGGAACAGCAGGCAATCCGCCCAAGCTGATCATAATCAATTTCGTCTGTCAAATGTTCCTCAATATAATTCATACTTTGGTTTAATCTGTAGACCCATTCCATGAAATACCTTCAATCCGCACATATTGTGCTTTGTAGACAAAAATTGGTCTTTCCTATAGAATAAAAAGCTCTTACCGCACTGCGGCGGGTATGAAATCTGTCACAAAGCGCCCGCCGCAAGGGCAGCTTCTCTGCAAAATCTGCAGCACAAGGTTCTCACCGGATGAAAGCCGCTTCTCCTCTGTGAAACTACGCTGCACCCACTGCGGCAATACCCTGGTTCCTAAGAAAGAACGCAAACACTTTATCATCCATAAGTGCGTCAATCCCAAATGCCCTTATTATCTCTACAACCTGGGGAAAGTGGATCGGGAAGATCTCCGGGAGGATTACGGCAGAAACAAATATAAACTCCACTATATCAAGTTCATTGCGGACGGATACAATGCGGTATCCTCTTGCCGCAATGGAGTTCGTAAAAAAGCTGGGCAGAGACTTTACCTTTAAAATCACCCAGGTGATTGGGCTTACCAACGACGATGCCGTTTCTACAGAACACCGTCCGTTCAAACAGATGACTGAACGCCTCAACCGCACCTATAAGGCCTCTCACCGTCACACAAACGGCTTTGACAACATCGACGGCGCTAATTACCATCTTGCCCTCTGGGTCGCTTACTATAACTTCCTGCGCCCTCATAAACACAATAAATGCAAAGTCCTCAATGAAGTGGAGATGCTGCAAGGCGCTGACAACATGCCCGGCAAATGGCAGCTTCTCATTTTCCTCGGTCAACAGACCATCCTGAATATGCAGAAAAACGATACTGCACAGACGGAGCGGAGCTGTTGTCAATAGAACCGTGGAATACCGCAGCAGGCGTCTGCGCCGTCTGTGAGGATATGCCGCGAAAGTCTGTTGACATAAGGCTCACGGATGATCCTGTTTAGCAGAAAAGGGGCAACGCCCTAAGCCCTCGGAGAGCTTTTCGGAATCAATATCTGCAATTTTCAAGGTTCATTTGAGCCTATTTTTTTCAGCTTATTTTTTCATAGATTACTTGACACTACCAGATTTTTTATATATTCATATGAACAATCAATTCTTTCCTTGTCTTTTTCCCTGTTGATTCTTTCCTCCATTGTCTTACTCATTTGACTTCGGCCTCCTTCCGTCTCTTTGAAATGTCTTACCGACTTTGCAAGCTCCTGATAAAACATATCGACTGCACTTGTACAGCGGAAATCATGTATCAGTTTCCCTACGGGGTCACTATCATTTTTATAGCTGCCATTCACATAAATAATATGCGCGCCATCCCCAAATAACGCCCCTGATTCTTGTATCGTCCTTTCCACATGGTATAGTGGCAATCCCATTTTCATATAGTCATTCTTTGTAATGAATATCACATAGGATTCATGAATTTCCCTAAATTTCTGCTTTTCTTTCAACATCTTCGTATCTAACATGCTGCTGTGAAATCTGGCTCTGCGAACGTCTGCCCCAGCATTCTCATTTTGTACTTCAATATCATACACTTTTCCGTCAGAACCCTTGGCATAAATATCGAGCTTAATAGAGCGTCCTCCCGTGACCGGATTCTTATATTCCCTCTGTGCCACCACTTCTGTGACTTCCATATCGTTCCTGCCAAGAATAATGTTTAAGAGAAGCTCCGTTGCCTCTGTGTTTCTGTCAAACACAATTGTCATAAATTCGTCATCCAGAAGGGACGTTGTTGGGATCGAGAAAATAAGCTGTAATAACAGAGCCTTGAGCATCGGATAGAGAAGATGCTTACGGGGCCTGTCGGTGGCGGCATGGAAATGAGAAACAAAAGACGCCGGGACAATTTCATCAAGGTTAATGGTATTTTCGAGAAGTTCAAGGAACTGATATTTATCATAATCAAATTTATTTTGGCAATCGGTAAAAATATCTGCCAAAGAGAGCTGTTTATGTGTTATCATATAGATACGACTCCTTTCCGGTGGATGGTTGATTGTTATTCGGCATCTCAATTATACCACAAACCAGTGAGGAGTTATTTTATTTTGTAACAAAAAGAATCCCGTATTTATGCGGGTTCTGGCGTTTCGCAAACGCCTAATAATACTATTTATGAGAAGGAGATAATTGCAGTGCCAAACGTAATACTAACTGGTACATCGGGATTTACTTCTTAATCTTGCCGCTCACTTTTGCCTTGCTCCATGCACCGTACGAGGTTTCGTTGCCAGATTTCTTATAACTGCGTATCCTTACATAATATCTCTTGCCTGTTTTCAGCTTTGTGAACATGTAAGAGGTCTTTGACAGGCTCTTAGACTTCACATTCTTCTTAAATTTCTTATCTGTGCCTAACTGCACATAATACCCCAAAGCCATCTTATCCTTTTCCCACTTCACGGTTAATTTTTTGCCTTTCGCGGTTTTAACTGATTTTATGGATGGCTTTTTGGGACTTACCTTAATGGTTACCTTCTTAGATACCTTTCCTGCCTTGATGGTTATAGTGGCAACTCCAGTATTTTTAATTGTCACCCTGCCTATATTCTTATCTACTGCAGCAATCTTTGACTTTGAACTTGTAAAGGTCATCTTACTCTTTGATGTTGCATTGATTTTGAATGGCTTTGCGCCGTATGCCACCTTATATACGGTCTTCTTGCAGTGGTTTACCTCCGTAGTTGGCAATAAGCCTACCTGTTCTCGGCAAAGTACAAGGTAGGCTTATTTCTATTCCCATCCCGGGAGCGTGGATGATGCTTTCAGGCAGACCTTCCCATACGCGATACGCCGCGCACGAAAGCCCCGGCTGAGCATACTGGAAATTTCCCCAAAACGCCATGCCTATCCTGCGGAAAGCCCCTTATAGTTCTTGGGATAGGTTGCTTTCTCTTTCACAGAAGCATTGTGCAAATACACATAACAGCCCTCATCATCACGATACAAAACACTTTATTCCCTGCTGAAACTCTGGGCTGTTTGTCATCTTATGAACCTGGTTTCCATCAAATTCATTCTCTTAAATTCAAAATAAACCCCATCTTCCTCAACGCTCTCGCAGACAATATCTGCAATGTCTTTCAATTCCTGGCAGGAATTCCCCATTGCAACGGCAATCCCCGCATATTCCAGCATCTGCTGATCATTCATACTGTCGCCAAAGGCAACCGTATCTGCCATGTCTGCACCATAGTATTCACAGACACGTTCCATGGCCTCGCCCTTATCCATATCCTTCTGTATAATCTCGCCATTATAGCAGTCTGCATCTTCTGCATAGGGATGCACTACATAATGAAACTCCTGATCCAGGTACGGTTTTGTTTTCTCAATGTCGGCCAGATCCGTACAGATAAATCCCAGCTTATATGCTCCCTTGTGGGGATATTCCGTATATGGTTTTACCCCCACACCAGAATCCAGTTCCTTCTTCATTCGAATTAACTCCGAATTGGACAGTTCTGCCATTGCGCCTGTGAGGATTTCCTGAAGGCTGTCGTCAATATAAATCCCCTCCGGACTTTCTATGCGGCAATAGATCCCAAATCGATGAAAAATTTCCAGGCACTTCTGGATGGTTTCTTCTGGAAGTACACTGTCGCGGATTACTTTCCCATCAATTTCTATATGCCTTCCCGCACTGGCAACCACACCGTCAAATCCTACTTCCAGAACATCCTCGCTTACGATCGGCATATTACGCCCTGTGCTGAGCAGAATCCTGTGCCCATTTTTTCTTGCCTCCCGTACTGCCCTTGACGCAAGCTCTGTCGGTTTTTCCAACGGGACAGTAAATGTCCCGTCGATATCTAAAAATACAATTTTTTTATCTGCCATCATGACTCCTCCAGTTTAATAAGCGGCTCCATGCAGTGAATCTCACCATTCTTCAGCCCCTCCACATTTTTATAATCATCTGTATTGGCAATAATTACCGGAGTCGCCACTGAATAACCTGCTTTCTGAATTTTCTGGATGTCAAATGTAAGAAGCAACTGTCCGGGCTTTACCTGATCGCCCTGTGCCACATGAGCCTCATAATACTTTCCGTTAAGTTCTACCGTATTGACGCCCACATGAATCAGTAATTCTACTCCGTCTTTCGTTGTAATGCCAATGGCATGTTTCGTATCAAACAGTGTAGAAACCTCACCATGGGAAGGCGCTACCACTTTCCCCTCCGAAGGAATGACTGCCATTCCCTTCCCCAATACTTCTGCGGCAAATGTATCGTCTGGTACCTCGCTCATCGGAATCGCTTTTCCTGTCAGCGGACTGCAGATTACACCTTTCTCTGCCTCCGGGAAAATGTCTGCAGACATATCCTCTGTTTCTTCTGCTGCAGTTTCTTTTTTTTCCAATTCTTTATTAAACTTTTTCATATTTGACATAATATATGTAAAAATAAATCCTGCCGCAATAGAAATAGCCGTACCAATCAAAAAGTTCAGCATACTGGACGCAGGAACACAGACAAACCCGACAATTCCCGCGGTTCCCGGAGCCGTGTTCAAAACATTTGTCAGAGTTACATACCCGCCTCCAAGAGCTGCACCGATCATAGCGCCATAGAACGGATATTTCAGTTTCAGGTTTACGCCAAACATAGCAGGCTCTGTGATACCCAGCATAGCAGACACACCCGAAGTCGCCGCAACACTCTTTAGCTTCTTATCCTTTGTCCGAAGCATGGCGCAAAGAGTTGCGCCGCCCTGCGCCACATTATTACAGGACGCAATCGCAAGCAGGAAAGAACCTCCCGCCGCCACCATTTGGATATCCACCGGAAGCAGGCTGTGGTGCATACCGGTCATGGTAAGAGGCGAATATAAGAAGCCCAGGACCATACCGCCCACAATCCCTAATGTATCATGCATCCACACAAAGCTGTTTGTCAGCATATCGCCGGCAGTCCTCATAATCCCGCCTACCACCGTAAAAGTAACAAAACCAGTGATCATAACGGTAAGCAGCGGAGTCAGAAGATTGTCCAGAATCTCCGGAATATATTTATGCAGTTTCTTCTCCACAAACGAAAGGATATACGAAGCAGCCAGCACCGGGAGAACCGTTCCCTGATATCCTACTTTTTCAATCGTAAGCCCCAAAATGTTCCATACCGGAATTGTCCCTTCTGTTACGGCAGTACCGTAGGCATAGGCATTCAGCAGATCACCCGAAACCATAATCATGCCGATAACCGCTCCCAGATACGGATTGCCCCCAAACATTTTTGTGGCAGAAAATCCAATCAGGATAGGCAGAAAGGCATATGCAGCGCTTGCAAATGTATTGATCATAGCAGCAATGTCAGAAAGTGCCGGATAGGCTTCTACTAAAGACTGTCCCGGAATAAACAGCCCATTTGCCGTAAGCACATTATTTAAACCCATCATCAGACCACTGGCAACCAATGCCGGAATCAGCGGTACAAATACGTCAGACAGAGTTTTTACAAGACGCTGCAGTGGATTCATCTTCTGGGCAGCCGCTTGCTTTACTTCACTCTTGGTTGCCTCGGCAATCCCCCCTATTTCTATGAAACGTTTGTAAACCTCGTTTACGGTGCCGCTGCCGATAATTATCTGGAACTGGCCTCCATTGGCAAACTGGCCTTTCACCAGATCTACCTTCAGGATTCCGTCCACATCTGCCTTTGACTCATCTTTCAAAACAAGTCTGAGCCTGGTTGCACAGTGAGCGGCGCTGATAATGTTTTCTTTTCCGCCGACCAGCCTCAAAAGCTCTTTGGCAGACGCCTGATAGCGTTCTTCCTTTGTCATGATTCTTTCTTCCTCCTTTTGATTATATTATTTCATAGATAGCTGCTTCATAAGGACGCAATTTCATCTGTTCAAACCGGGTTTCAGATTCCTGTTCATAATTGGACAGGAGCGCCCTGCCTTTTCCAAGGTAATCAAAACGTGCCGATTTCTCATAGAAATTACCTACCACCAGCCACTTTTTCCCCTTCCATTCCCTTGTATACGCAAAAACATATTCATCCTCCGGGCAGAGCAGTTCAAAAGTCCCATAAATCAATATAGGCTCTTCTTTTCGGAATCTGATTAGCTTTTTATAATAATAGAAAATGGAATTCTGATCCTTTAATGCCTCTTCTGCATTAATTTTTGTATAATTGGGATTTACCCTGCACCATGGTGTCCCTTCCGTAAATCCTGCACCTGGGCCGTTGTTCCACTGCATGGGAGTTCTTGCATTATCCCTTGACTTAGCGCAGAGGGATTTCATGATTTCTTCTTCGGGATATCCCATCTGCTTCCGTTCCCGGTACATGTTGACAGACTCTACATCAAAAAAATCCTCAATACCTGAAAACGGATAGTTGGTCATCCCTATTTCTTCCCCCTGATAAATATAGGGCGTCCCCTTCATACCATGAAGTATAGTTGCCAGCATCTTTGCCGACTCCACCCGGTACTCTTTATCGTTTCCCCATCTGGAAACGATTCTTGGAAGGTCATGACTGTTCCAGAAAAGACTGTTCCATCCTTTCCCCTCCAATGCCTTCTGCCATTTCGCAAACGCCTGTTTTAACTGTTTCAATTCGAGGGGCTTTAAATCCCATTTCCGTTCTCCTGGAACTTGATCCAGCAGCATCTGCTCAAACTGAAAAATCATATCCAGTTCCTTCCGCTTCGGATCAGAATATAAACTTCCATTCTCAATATCTGCTCCCCAGCATTCTCCTACAGTCATCAGGTTTTTTCCCCCGAATGTTTCTCTGTTCATTTCCTGGAGGTATTCATGCAGCTTTGGCCCGTTTTCTTTTATCTCCTGATCCGGGATTTTTCCAATGACATCAATCACATCCATCCGAAAACCGCCAACGCCCATATCAATCCAGAAATTCATCATTTTCCATATTTCTTTCCGCATCGCTTCATTTTCCCAGTTGAGATCTGGCTGCTTTTTATGATAGAAGTGCAGATAATACTCCCCCGTTTCTTCCGAGTATTCCCATGCATTACCGCCAAAGCAGGATTCCAGTTCGTTAGGCGGACTGCCTTTTTCCCCTTCTCTCCAGATATAATAGTCCCTGTATGGATTGTCCTTCGATTTTTTCGCTTCCACAAACCACGGATGCTCATCAGAAGTATGGTTCACAACAAGATCCATGAGTATTCTAATACCACAATTTTCACATTCCTGGATTAGAGTCTTCATATCCTCCATCGAGCCGTACTCCGGCGATATTCCATAATAATCGGATATATCATAGCCATTATCCGCATTGGGAGAGGCATAGACCGGACTCAGCCATATCACGTCGATCCCCAGTTCCTTCAGATACCACAATTTGGAGCGGATACCGTTAATATCGCCGACTCCATCGCCATTGCTGTCACAGAAGCTTCGTGGATATATCTGATATACAACACTGCTTTTCCACCACTTTTCTTTCACCATTCTTTTCACCTCGCTTGTTTTTCTTTGGTGATTTTAGTATACTGGATAAGAAGCCCTGATTGCTTGCATAATTTTACTCAATAATAACACAAATTTACGATTTAGGAGTTGATAGACATGTCACGAGCTTATCATGAAGATAAAACCCATGGTACTTCTGTTTTTCCTTTACAGGTATATTCTCACCATGACAAAGACGGATTTTATTTTGTATCACAGCACTGGCACGAAGAACTGGAATGGGTATATGCAGAATATGGAATTCTTAATTTGACTATCCACGGGAAATCCCTTGTCTTGAACTCAGGGGAATTCTGTTTTATCAATTCTGGAGAACTGCATGAAATTAAATCCGTGGGCGAGTCCCTGCACCATGCCGTTGTATTTAATCCCAGCTTTTTAGACTTTTCATTGTATGATGCCTGCCAGCATAATTTTATCCGGCCGATTACCAACGGAACACTGCTGTTTCCAACCTTCTGCTCCACGCTTTCACCCGAAGACCATAAACAAGTCCTGCTCCATATGCAGGAGATTATAAAACTTTACCACACATTGCCCACCTGCGCCCTTTTAAGTATTAAACTCCACATATTACACACGATTGAATTATTTTTTCAGGCAGATTATTTTTATAAGAATACGTTATCGCCCAAAGGAAAGGACTCCTTAAACAAATTAAAACAAGTGATTGAATATATTCACATCAATTACCCGGAATCAATCTCTTTGCAGACATTGTCTGAAATATGCTTTATGAGTCCTAATTATTTCTGCCACTACTTTAAACAGGAAATTGGAAAGACACCGATCAGTTTTATCAATGAATATAGAATAGAAAAAGCCTGTGAAATGCTGTCAGAATCAGAAGCGCCGATTTCTGATATCGCACTTTCTGTTGGATTTGATAATTTTAGTTACTTTATACGAAAGTTTCGGGAATATAAAGGGGTTGCACCGAATAAGTACCGTTCTCTCTGTTTGAAATAGTATGAAGTCTGGCTGTGCCGTTTGTTCCAAAACTGGAAGAATATCCTGGATATTGGAAATTTTCTTATCCGTGATCAGAATATATGGATTTTCCATATTCAAAGTCATCTTTTCTTTGTCGTCGCACATATATGAGGATACATATCCCTTGTCAAACTGCATTCCTTCGACCACGTCTATTTCCGTTTTCATGGTCTTGGATTCTTCAATGGTAATAACCCCGTTTTCGCTGACCTTTTCAATGGCATCTGCAATCATCTCTCCGACCTCTTCATTCCCTGCGGAAATGGCTGCTACCTTTGCAATCTGCTCCCTTCTGGTAACCGGTCTGCTCATATCTTCAATGGCACGAACAGCCGCCTCTTTTGCTTTTTTCATGCCTTTGCGGAGAATGATGGGGTTCGCTCCGGCCGCAATATTTTTCAGCCCCTCCCGGACCAGGGCCTGGGTCAGCACTGTCGCTGTGGTAGTGCCGTCCCCGGCTGTGTCATTCGTTTTGGTGGCAACCTCCTTCACAAGCTGCGCTCCCATGTTTTCGTAACGGTCCTCCAGTTCGATTTCCTTTGCAATTGTCACGCCGTCATTTGTAATCAGCGGAGCATCGTAGGACTTATCCAGCACCACATTTCTTCCTTTCGGTCCAAGCGTAATCTTTACGGTATCTGCCAGCTTATTTACGCCCGCTTCCATTTTCTTTCTTGCAGCAATGTCAAAACTGATTTCTTTTGCCATGATTCAATTCCTTCTTTCTTTAAAATCTCTGTCTGTTTTTGCCGTTTACTCTATAAGCGCAATGATGTCCTTCTCAGAAACGATGGTGTATTCTACTTCATCAACCTTTATTTCCGTTCCCGCATATTTGGAAAAAATCACTCTGTCGCCTTCCTTAACCTGCATCTGTGCGTTCTTCCCATCACAGCCTGTACCGTCTCCGACTGCCATAACAACTGCTTCCTGCGGTTTTTCTTTTGCACTCCCCGGCAGGATAATGCCTGACTGTGTTTTTTCTTCCGCTTCCTGATACTTTAAAATAACTCTGTCGCCCAATGGTTTTAATTTCATGCCTGTTACCTGCCTTTCTTCTTTTTGTTAGCACTCCTTTTATTTGAGTGCTAACCCTTGCAATACCTATTAAACCACAACCGCTCTTGAAAGTGAAGTGGAAATATGGTATTATCAATGACGAAAACGCAATAATCGAGGTGAAACCCATGAATACAGACCAGTTAAAGAGCTTTATCCAGGTTGCCGAAAACCTGAACTTTGCAAGAGCTGCTGAAATTTTAAAGATTACACAATCAGCGGTCTCCCGGCAGATTCATTCGCTGGAAGATGAATTGGGAACAAAACTTTTGCACCGTACTACCCGGACAGTTACCCTTACTCCCGCTGGAATCAGTTTTTTGGAAGATGCGAAAAATGTTATGGGCAGGTTAAAAGTTGCTGAGCAAAAAATACAGCGCCACCAAAGTACAAATATACAGGTCCTAACCATTGGATGTCAGAATGAAGCTAACCTGGACCTGCTCTGCAAGGTACTCAAATCCTGCAAACAGCAGATTCCCGAACTTTATCCATTTTTAAAAGTGATCCCTCACAGATCTATTTTAAATCTTTTCTATCAAGATGAACTGGATCTGCTGTTTGGTTTTCAGGAGGATATTCCAATAAAAAATGACACAGTTTACAAAGAACTGTTCCAGATACCACTGCGCTGTATTGTTCCAGCCTCACACCCTTATGCCGAACGCCCAGAGCTTGCAAAGGAAGAACTGTACCTGGAAAATATTGTCGTCTGCAATTCCTATGCAATCCCCGCCAGGGTTGCGGAAATGCAAAATCAGATTTCACAGCATATCCTGCCAGAGTCCACTTATATGTGTGAAAACCTGCAGGTACTCCTTACACTTGTAAGGGCAGGGTATGGCTGCTCTGTTCTTCCGCTTATGAATTTTGTAAACACGGATATACGCGGAATTCCCTTAAAAGACAGCGTTCCTTTATCCTATGGTATCTTCTTTAAGAAAAGTTCTCAGAGCCCTCTTTTGAAAAATTTTATTTCCATTGTAACGAATACATCTTACAGTTAAACACAAAAAGCGATATGGATACCCGAAAGTCTCCTTATCGCTTTTTCATTACAAAATAAAGAATCACCCGTTTTAAACAGGACTTTTTTCCAAACTTACAATCGGTTTTTGATAACCTTGTTGATGTCACGGAACCGATATGCCAGGCAATTGATACCGCCAAAACTGATATGGCAATTTTGGATTCATCCGGCATGGAAGCCTTTGTCCGAGAAAACAATCCCAAATATGCCATATCACGCCTCTTCAAACCCCGAACTAAAACAGCTTTATGCCAATGGGCATTTCTGTTATGTGTTCAAATATTACTCCGGCATCCCATCCCTGAAATTTGTCTGTCCAAAAATGAAATGGAAATGGGACAAGATAATGAAAAAATCTTACCGTGGAACGTTCGGTCCTGCCAACCGCAGGACACAAAACGAAAGAACCTTACATGCAGATTTAATTCTGTCTGGAATTACACAGCTTATTACGGTTGTTCTTACAGATAAAATCCATCATCATGAATATATCCAGAGTCTGAAACCATTCACTGCTTTTGCTGACCTATCCTTATCAGAGTACAGCTTTTTGCCCTTTCAAGCTTTTGTTTCGCAATTACCTAATTTTTAAAATATTACTATGCTTTATTTAATGTCCTGTCGGCACACGTCCAAGCATTCCCTTTTCTTTTGTTAAATCTGCATGAAGCAAGTCAATAAACACTATAAACAACAGGATTGACGCTCCCCAAATTGCTCTGCCCACAAACATACCACACAAAATTGTTCCCATAATGGCTCCTATCAGAAACATTATAAGCATTTCACCATGCCGCAAAGATTTTTTAACGTATACTGCATCACCCTTTTGCAGCCACCTTGCCAAGTTAATTCCTACCTGACGCACATGATTCGTGCAAAACGTTGTCGCCATTGGTACTCCCTCTGCCTGACGGAATGTATTATACTGCATAGAACAAATAAAATTTATTGCCACCTGCGAAAACTGAAACGGGACACTCTCCGGCAAAAACCCGAGAAACAACGTTACCAGCATTTCAATTCCAACTAACAATGTATCCCATCGAACCAAATGTGCCCTTTTCACAGTTCCTGGCAATACCTCTGACACAGCAGCTCCAAACCCATATGCCGTAATTGGAATAAGAAAATATGCTGCTCCCTTCCAGTTTCCATGTCCAACCGCCATCCCAAGAAGTACAATATTACCTGTCTGTGCATTGCAGAAAACACCACCCCTGACACAATATGTAAAAGCTCCCAGCATTCCTCCACTCATCATCAACAGATAAAACACCCTGTTTCTTTCACATTCCAAAAAAGTCTGTTTTTCATCCAATGCTATCGCCCCCTTCCATCTTACTGGTACATTCTGAATACAGATATAAGGTAATCAGCAGACGACGGCATTTCCTGCAGTATGTGATTTCTGGACAAAAAGCAGAACATCCTCTGCCAGGCGCAATTCTTCCTGATAAGGTACATAACGGATGCCATCTATATCAAAAAGCTCCTTGACATATGCCCCCTCCCTGTCCGGTCATAACACGAAAATATGCATCCTTTAATTCATGTTCTGATACTACAACATTTTTTAGTCCTGTTTATAATCCGGACTGTTTCCCGTATCATAAAGTATATTGCCAATTTGCGGATACCGGATTAATCTAGGCTAATCGGTGACTGAATCATTGTACCTGTATCCTCGCAGCGCACCAGATTGTCACGCTTGCAGAATATTTTCCCAAGATACAAAACAATTATTTCCATTCTGTCCTTTCCTTTCTGTCTAAAATTGCTGCCCCTTATTTCTACTACTGCCAGATAATAGTGGCAAAACCCTTTTCAGACTAATCATCGTCACACTGTATCATAACCTTTACCTCGCTGCCATTCCGATCCATACATTTGTCAAATCCTTTTTGGATATCTGCCAGTGGCAAAACGGAAGTAATAATCTTATCTGCGTCTATTTCATTCCCATCCAAAAGTTCAAGGGCCTTTTCCATATCTGCTTTTTCCTGCATCCTTGCTGTTACTACATTTTTCTCATAATAGTAAAGCTGTTTTAAATCAACTGTCATCGGTTTTCCGTAGATAGCAACCAACACAACAGTACCATGTACTCTTGGCAGTTGAACCATACTGTCAACTCCTGGCTGTGAATCCGATGTTTCAAACACTACATCTGCACCTCTGCCCAATGTTTGGTTTCTGACAGCATCCAATAAATTCTCTTTTACCGGATTTACTGTATGTATACCCATCTCAGCCGCTTTTTTCAAACGCTTTTCGTTTACCTCAGACAAAACTACATCTGCCCCGGCAGCTTTGGCAGCCAATGCTGTCATAATGCCAATGGGACCACCTCCAATCACAACAACAAAATCACCCTTTTTTACGTTTCCTTTCTTTACCACATGACAACATATTGCTAACGGCTCTGCTAATGCACCATGAAGCATACTTACTGTATCCGGAATCATGACAAGCGCCTCTATGACTGATGGAAGATGCATCCTATGGTCTTCTGCCCCCTATAAGATATGAATATCAGAACCACATATCCCACAATAAGAAACTTTAATCTGAACTTCTTTTTCTTCCGGCATCCTGCCATTCCATTCTTCTACAGAAAGTTCTCCGTTTCCTTTATAAACTGCTGCTTTCACCTTCATCCCTCCTGACTGGTTAAGAATTTATCACTAACGCTATGAAAATTAACTCTTCCTTTTCTTGATTTAATATACCATGTTCATCTCCGTCCAGACAGATTACCGCCTCACCAGCTTTAATCTCATATTCTTCCCCATTATCTGTATAAAGTCCACGTCCCTGCATAATAAAGTAAATTTCGCTTTTCTTTTCATGACGGTGTACTCCTAAAGAAGCTCCCTGCCTCAATCGGATCGTGATAAAACATCTGTTTTTTGAGTGCATCATATCACTTGATGCAATGTCACAGATAAGAGCATCCCCCTTTCCCTGAAATAATTCATGTGCAACTCTTTCTTTTAATTGCAGTTTCATATCTCATACCACCTCCCGTAGCCAACACCAAACCACATAATAAATGGAAAAATCTATAACGATTCACCATTCGTTGCAATCACCTTCTTATACCATTCAAATGATTTCTTCTTATAACGTTTTCCACTGCCTGAACCATCATCATTTTTATCTACATAGATAAATCCATACCGTTTACGCAGTTCCCCCGTGGTGAAAGAAACAACATCAATACAGCCCCATGGAGTATATCCCATCAATTCAACCCCATCATATTCTACCGCTTTTATCATCTCTTCAATATGTGCTTTCAGATATTCAATCCGATAGCTGTCATCACAAGTACCATCCTCACTCAAAACATCCAGTGCACCAAGTCCATTCTCGACAATAAACAGTGGTTTCTCATAACGCTCATACATAAGATTCAGTGCATATCTAAGCCCAACCGGATCAATCTGCCATCCCCAGTCCGAAGCCTCCAGATAAGTATTGCGCACTGTATGGACATTTCTTCCATCTGTATTTTCATCCCCTTCGAGAACTGCATCTGCTTTTACTGCATGAGACATATAATAACTGAAACCGATATAATCTACTGTTCCTTCCTCCAGAATCTTCTCATCCCCCTTCTCCATTACTGGCGCATTATTTTCCCTCTCCCAGATTTTCTTTGCATAAGAGCCATAATGCCCCCGTACATGGACATCCATAAAATAAAAACGTTCATGCATGGACTCATGAGCAGTCATGACATCCTCTGGATTCATGGAATAGGGATAATATGGAATAAATGAACACATACACCCAATCTGAAAGTCAGAATTAATCTCATGCCCTTTTTTAACTACAATCGCAGAAGCCAGCAGTTCATGATGTGCAACCTGATGCAATGCCTTTTTCTGATTTTCAAATTCAGAATATTTTACACCAGAATTCGTCCAGCCATAAATATCCGGATTAGTCTTTACCTGATTATTGATTTCATTAAAAGTCATCCAGTATTTTACCTTATCTTTATACCGTTCCATAACTGTAAGTGCATAGTGTACAAAAAAATCAATGCACTTGCGGTTCATCCAGCCGCCATAATGTTTTGCAAGATAATATGGCATTTCAAAATGGCTCAATGTAATAACCGGTTCAATCCCATAACTTAACAAAGTGTCAAACATATCATCATAAAATTTCAGTCCTGCCTCATTAGGCTCTTCCTCATCTCCATTTGGGAAAATACGGCTCCATGATATGGAAGTACGGAAACACTTAAAGCCCAACTCGCCAAACAATGCAATATCATCCTTATAGGTATGGAAAAAGTCAATCCCTTCATGATTTGGATAGCTTTCCCCCTCGAGCACTCCGTCCGTAATCCGGCGCGGAACACCATGCGCCCCCGCTGTCAAAACATCACTGACAGAAATACCGCGGCCATCTACATCCCAGCCGCCTTCCAACTGGTGCGCAGCAACAGCGCCACCCCAAAGAAATTTTTTTGGTAAACCCATAATGTCCTCCCTTTCTTTCCCAGCACACAATCCAGGGAAATATGCTATATTTGTAAGAAAACACTTATTGAACCTCGTACAATGCCTCTCCTGCTTTTACAGAACCTGATTGCTTTATGAAATTAATTTCCCCATAATCATCAGCATTCGTAATCAGGATAGGCGTAATCGTTTTGAAATCTCTGCTAATTGCATCCAAATCAAATTCCAACAATAAATCGCCGGTTTTTATTTTATCTCCATCCTTTACTTTCGCATCAAAATATTTGCCATTCAAAGTCACTGTCTCTAAACCGACATGAATCAACATTTCAGAGCCATTCGGACCACACAGGCAGACAGCATGCTTTGTATCAAATACAGAAGATACCGTACCCTCAAAAGGTGCATACAATCTGCCCTCTGAAGGAATAATGGCTGCTCCCTGTCCTAAAATACCTTCGGAGAAAGTAGCGTCTGGAACTTCAGAAAGCGGCTTTACTTCTCCATTCATTGGTGCACAAACCGTAAACGAACTGCCTTCTGAAATTTCGGAGACCGCTTCCCCCGCATCCGCCTCCGGTATATCCTCAGGAATCTCAACCGGATCATCAAACCCAACAATCTGAACTAATATAAATGTTACTAAAACAGCCACAGCGGTACCTATCAGAATACCAATAACTGAATTAGAATAATTGCCTGCATATCCCAATGCCTCACAATTCGCTGCTGCACTGTCTGTATAAATCGAATTGGGAATAGACAAAAGCCCCGGTAATCCGGCATATACAAAATACCTTGAACCAAAGAAGGCTGTAATCGCACAACCAATCGCACTGCCGATGCAGCCGCATATAAAAGGTTTTTTAAAACGAAGGGTTATACCATAAATTGCCGGTTCCGTAATACCAAACAGTCCTGTAGCTGCTGAGGATGCTGCCATATTTTTCACTTTGGCATTTCTACTCTTCCAAAATACGCCAAAGCATGCGGCAACTTGAGCACACACTGCAATGCCTTTAAATGCCTGCAGAGTATCAAATCCCATATTCTGATAATTTGTCAATGAAATTGGCGTAAAACTCCAATGTATTCCAAAGATAACCAATACCTCCCATATCGCGCCAAACAGACCGGAAGCCAGCCACGGGATGAATTTATACAACATATTATAAGCAGAATCCAGACCATTTGACAGCACCGTAGAAACCGGGCCAATTACTAGGATTGTCATTGGCACCATAATTGCCGCACAGATAAACGGTGTGCCAATTGGACGCACAACTTCTGGCAGCCGGGGTTCTACCCAATGTTCCAGCTTACTAAGTATTGCCACCAAAATAATAGGTGGTATCACACTGGATGTATATGTTACTGATGTAAGTGGTACAAACAGAAAATCCAGCGCTGTCCCTTCACTGATTGTTGCGGCGATATTACCCCAAGTAGGATTTGCCAAAGCCATACAGCACCACAAAGCAATATATACGTTACACTTAAAATGTTTTGCACCTGCCACAGCGATAAACACAGGCAAAAACGTAAAAGGCGTCCAGGAAATCATGTTATAAATCTGTGCCGCAGCGAAAATATTGCCGCCCGGTGAATTGATCCACACGTCGATATTTAACCGCCGGAGTAATATTGAGGGTGCGTTCTTCCCCATCCCCCACATCGTTTTTGGTTCAGTTCCCTTTGGAAGGGATTTAAAATGGAATCCCCATATCCATTGTCTCATTTCTCAAGGCCGATACACCGATAACGGTTTCTGGCCCAATGTCAACCATTTCAACTACACTTATCTCTGCAACCCTTTCCGTACCGCCCTACTTAATGAGATGAAAGCAGAGATCCACCCGTACCACCTCGCCGCAGTGCGGCATTTCAGCTCTATCACAATCACCCCGAAACGGTTTTCCCAAATGTCGCAGATACGTTTCTTACATAAACTGTTCGAACATCTCATCCTCCGGATACCTACCACCTCCTAATCTGCTGGAACGCCGGGGATGCCTGCCCTGCCTTGTCAAGTTACTCCTGCGTTTTCTTTCTGATAAGCATAGAAATCAGCATGGCCGCTATTCCCAAGGCAAGATAAACTGCCATATACAGGATAAATGCTGTTTCCCCCATCTCAAAAAATATCCATGTACCTATGAGGAACAGCACAGCCGAAATAACCGGAAGGCTCCATAAACGCCGAAAGTCTTTTCCCGCAAATGCTCCGATTAGCACAAAATATAATGGATTGACTGCAAAAAACAGAAGAAAACATACCGCCATTCCTGCATCGCCTTTTACGAAAGTAACCGCAAGCCACGGGAAGGCCAGCATAACAACCGCTGAAACCGCCAGCCATAAAATAATGTTCTTTTTCATGTTACACATCCCCCAAAAGATATTTTATTTATTCTCTAATCTATCAGAACACCGAGGATGCCTGCCTTAACTTATCAGGCTGAGACATATTGTCAATTTACGTCCTATCACTGTTCCAGCTTCTCCAAAAACGCTCTGTAAAATTCCCCTTCTTTGATGCGGGCCTGCTGAACTTCTATATTCCTGGGCGTATATACTACGGGATGCTCCAAACCGTACAGTGCCTTTTTCGTTGCCTGGATTGCAGATTCCACTGTGCTTCCAAGGATGTCAAAATTCTCCGTGCTAAAATACAAGTCATCACTTTTTCTTATGATATCCTTTGCCTTCTCTGATAATTGCCCGTTATCATCAAGAAACCAACGCAGTGCGTATGTGTCCATTAGATACATCACATATATCCCTTGAAGCATTCTGGCGTTTCGTCAAAATCATCCGCCATTACCATTTTTCTTTTCAGAATACCGGGCTTTCTGATGTAGCCATCCTTACTTATTTCTTTAGAGTATACTTTTTCCATCTGTGGTTTCTTATCAAAAGACAAAAATTCAGCAAATTAAATAACCTGAATGATCTTATCCTCAGGTCAACGACCTATAACATCAATAGCTTTTTGCTGAAGCGTCACAGCCATCACATCCTTTCTTTATTTCCTAATTATAATGCCAAACCCTAATTATTACAACCAAAATGATCTTTTCACCTGTCACTTTTCCCTTACACGAATTTGGGTTACTCTATCTGCCTGTCCGCATAGTCCATATGGTCTCAAATCATCCACTGCCATACTATATACAGACCATTTTGCTCTCATTTCATACCATAATAATGCCTATTATTATCTAATCGTTGTATAATCCAGAATCGTCAAATAAATTATATGTTTCTCTGATATGACAGTTTTTTGTAACATCAACTTTGATATTTCCAATTGTATGTCCAAATAATTTAAAATTATAAATCATCCTGGATGGAGAGCCTTTTTCCATGCGATGCAGGCCGTTCTTTTGGCGTGTTACGGACTTTCACCGATTAGATTGCACCCCTACTAGGCGCACACAAAAAGCGATATAGATACTGGAAAGCATCCATACCGCTTTTTACTTGATATACAAAATGTCTGTTTATCTGCCGTACAGCCCTATCACCCTTCGATTGCGATATAATTGGATTTTTCAGGGACTGCTTCCTTCATGTTCTTCGGAACCTGTAGTTTCAAAGTGCCATCCTCAAAACGTGCCTTAATATCTTCCTGCTTCACATCTTCCCCTACATAGAAACTCCTGCTGCAGGTACCAGCATAGCGCTCCCGCCTGATGTATACTCCGTTGCTGTCCTTCTCTTCATTCTGGGAAGCGGATGAAGCGTTGATTGTCAGATATCCATCTTTCAGCTCTGCCTTTACATTCTCTTTCTTAATGCCAGGAAGATTCATGGTCATTTCATAAGCATTCCCCAAATCTTTAATATCAGTCCTCATCATCTCGGACACATGGGATTGGTAATGGGATCTCTGGTGCGGATGGTCAAAAAACTCATCCAGCAAACTTTCTCCGAAAATACTTGGCAATAACATAGTACATCGCTCCTTTCATAACTGAAAGCCTTCTGCTTTCTTTAGGTCTATTAAAACACACTTTTTCAGGAAAGTGAAGTGAATATTTAGCATTATTGATGATTAAAACGCAATAATTGATTTTTGTTAAACTTTTCAATACCTTAAAAATATGCATTGACTTTTTCACGAAAAGATGTTAAATATATCTATGTGCTTGTCAGAGGACTTGCAATCAATATGATTGTTAAAGTGGGATAAGATCCAATGGATTTTATCCCACTTTTTTATTGGTTAGCTTTAACAATTGAGCGTAAGGGAGTTTTTCAACAGGAAAACGAGCAAGCGAAAGAAAAAACCACCTGCTATGCAGGTGTGAGTAAATTAGCTTTAGCTTTAAGAAAAAACCTCCTTTGCTATAATTAAGTATGGTTCGCCAACCGTACTGCAGAGCAAAGGAGGTTATCCAAATGGATAAGAATACATTAGCACATACGAGATGGGAATGCAAATATCACATTGTATTTGCCCCCAAATATCGCAGGCAGGTAATTTATGGGAAAATACGTGAGGATATTTGTGAGATATTAAAAACATTGTGTACAAGAAAGGGCGTAGAAATTATTGAAGCAGAGTGGTGTCCTGACCATATTCATATGTTTGTGAGGATACCGCCAAGTTTGAGTGTATCAAGTTTTGTGGGATACTTGAAAGGGAAGAGTGCATTGATGATTTTCGAGCGACATGCCAATTTGAAATATAAGTATGGCAACCGACATTTCTGGCGCAGGGGCTATTATGTGGATATGGTCGGTAAGAATGCAAAGAAAATCGAAGAGTATATTCGTAATCAGTTACAAGAAGATTTGGTATATGATCAAATGTCATTGAAAGAGTATATTGACCCGTTTACGGGTGAGCCAGTAAACGTAAGCAAGAAAAAATAAGCCCTTTAGGGCAAGCAGGTAAATGCAGTGCGTAAGGCGGACTTTTTCGACGAGCCTTAAGGCTCAAGCAGGTAACAGCCCCTTATAGAGGCAGAGCAAGCCACCGGCTAAGCCGGTGGTCTTGACTCTATAGGAAAGACCGTGTCACTGTAAAGTGTTAAAATCCATGACTTTCCTATAAGATAAAAATAATATGCACACTCGTGCGAATAGAAGATGTCACTGCGTGACCGCACTCGGCGCAGCAAAGTGCCCAAGCCCCTCATGAGTGAGGGGTAGGGGAGCTGAAGTGGGCTTGCCCACTATGTTCAATTTAAAAGGAGGTTTTATGCTATGAATCCCAGAGTAAAGCAATTATGCAACTATATCTTTCCGGCTGTAGGAAGCTTGTTTGTCACTTATTTGTATAATGTCATGGATGGTATTTTCGTAGGTCAAGGAGTTGGTTCAGCTGCTTTAGGCGCTGTCAATATCGGTGTTCCATTCATTACATTCGCTGTAGCCATTGTTGCAATGTTTCCCATGGGAGGCGCCACTATTATTGCCATCAGAATGGGACGCGATGACAAAGATGGGGCAAATCAAGCTTTCATGTCTGCCCTGACGCTGACGATTCTGACGGCAGTTGCCCTGACAATCATGGGAACTGTTTTTTCACAGCAGATTGTAGATATAAGTGGGGCCCGTGATTTAGGGGATGAAATGCACAGGATGTCAGCGGACTATCTTTTTTACTATTCCGCATTTTCGCTTCCCATGCTGATGAGTAACTGCCTTTCCGTATTTGTTCGGAATGACGGTTCCCCCACCCTATCCTTTGTGGGTATGTGTGCAGGGGCAGTATCCAATATCTTTCTTGACTGGCTTTTTATTTTCCCGCTTCAGATGGGCGTGATTGGGGCTGCTGTTGCCTCCGGACTGGGACAGATTGTCTCACTTCTGGTTCTGCTGTCCCATTTCATCCGTAAACATGGAAATCTCAGGATTCGGCGTTTTACGATACAGCCTGTGCTGGTCAGAAAAATCTGCAAGCGCGGCGCTCCCGAAGCAGTCACACAGCTTACTACCCCGGTCACAGCTCTGTGTTATAACCTTGTCCTTGCCGGTCTTGTAGGCGATATTGGGGTATCCACCTACAGTGTCCTAAGTTTTATCTATTCTCTGGCCAATGCAGTTCTTTCCGGTGTGGCGCAGGGATTACAGCCCCTTTGGGGCAACAGTTATGGAAAACAGGATACAAAAGAAATCAACGACTATTTCCGCTTTGGTATAACAGTAAACCTCGTGTTGTCGGTTCTGGTTTCTGCTGGTCTGGTTCTCTTCAACGAACCAACCATCCGCATTTTCAGCCAGGAGATAGTGCTTATAAAGGCAGCGTCCAAAGCATTGCCGGTTTTTGCCCTGTCCTTTATTCCCATGGCTTTAAATCTGATCTACACCTCACTGCTTTATTCTACAAAGAGAACAAAGCAGTCGGATATCATTGCCATCTGCAGGGGAATTGTAGTAAAAGCGATTGCTATATTCTGTATCCCTGTTATTTGGGGAGTCAAGGCAATTTGGGCAGCTCCGTTTGTTGCCGAAATGATTACATTTGCTATTGCTGTTGTTCTTACCAAAAAAACAAAACTGATTTATCAATAAACCACTTAGCAAATTTAAGTTTCTAAGTAAGGAAAAACAGCCTCTTTAAACTTTTTCATTTTTCCCTCGGAGGGGGTTCAAATACAAAAACAAGCCAAAATTCAATAGATTTATCCTTTATTTTATAGTATCATGTTTTAACAAAATGGGAAGTTGTAGAGGTAAGAGTGAAAGAATTTGACAAAAATTTCGCAACTCGTTTATGCCTTGGAATGGTATGGTGAAGATGAAAGAATATACATATGTTACTTTAAGACAAAACCCCAAATTAAAAGAAGAAGCAGCAGCATGGTTTCATGATAAATGGGAAGTACCACAAGAAGCTTATCTTGAATGTATGAAAGCCTATATCAATAATGAAACAGAATATGGTTGGTATCTTTGTTTAGACAGCGGGCGCATTGTAGGCGGTCTTGGTGTGATTGAAAATGATTTTCATGCCAGGAAAGACCTTGCGCCAAATATATGTGCGGTATATACAGAAAAGGAATATCGTTGTCAAGGAATTGTGGGACAATTTCAAGTTAAAGCTGCTCAAAACACAATCGTATAATGGTATGACGGATTTGATCTATATAAAAAGATAAATTCCAGCTTGAGTTTAAATCCCCTGCGGCAGTATGTTGCAGGGGATTACGCTTTAATCTCTATCCCATTTTTGATAGACCGTCACGAAATCCACCATGACGTACCAAGCTGCCGCGTCAAAATAATCCACCTGCTTCGGCAAGCCCCGCAGTTCATCCATAAAGTTTTCCATCATTTTCCGCTGCGCTTGTTTCGCCTTGATGGTTGCCTGCACTTCCTACAACCGTGCTTTCGCCGTTTCAAACTGTTCCACCAGGATGTCATAACGTTTTGCGTATTTGCCCTGGTTCTGCGCAACGCAGGCGTTTTCCCCGATGCATTTCTGTATCAGTTCCGCCGCCACGTTCATCTCCCCGTTAAGATGCCGCGCCTCCACCTCCAGCTCCCACAGTCCCCGCACCGTACCCGACTGGAGAGAATATTCACGCAGCTATTCCGGCTGCTGCCTCTGCCCTGCGACTGCATCAGCACCTGTACATTATCGAAAATGGCAGGCGGTATGATAGCTTCGTGGTTTCCCTCCACATAATACTGCGGCACTTCGCCCCATTCTTCTTTTTGGAAAGAAAATCCGTGGTGTAGACTTTCTGCAGGAGCGCGTCGCCTTTGTATTTTCCCGTCTTCGCCCTGGTCATAGCCGAGGAACCTTCCGAACGGCACCGTGACCTTGCCGTCTGCGAACCGCTTCCTCATGCCTTATGTGCAGTTTTCCGAAATGCTCCGGCTCTCCTCCTGCGCCAGCGAGGACATGATGGTAATCAGCAGTTCTCCCTTGGAATCGAATGTCCAGATGTTTTCTTTTTCAAAATAACAATCCGTGCCGTTGTCCTTCAGCCTGTGGATGGTGGTAAGGCTGTCCACCGTAAAACTGCGGCAGGCAACACCGCAGTTTTTAATGGGCTTATATTACTGTTACATCTCCCTAATTTTGTTCTATAAAAAAGTCGAAGGATTAGAATTAAATATAAAGCTCGTTGCCCTTTCTCTCTGAACAGACTTTTTTTATTGCTAATGCCGCAATTGAAACCATTGCTCCATTTACTTTACGGGCTGATTCAGGACATTCTGCAACGCATCGCATACAAGAAATGCACTTCTTACTGTCCGCCGTTTTCAGATTCACCCTGCTGATTGCCTGTGCTGGGCAGTTTTTAGCACAAAGCCCACAGCCTGTACAACGCTTATCTGCCTTAGGAACCAGACCGACTCCTCCTGTTTTTTTGTAGGGCCGGTTTCCTGGTATTTGCAGTGTAGATGTACAATTGGCATTCTTAATCTTATCAAAGATTTTTTCTCCAAAACTTTGCAATTCACGTCTATCCTTCTGGTCGGGCCTGCCAGTGGCATACTGATGCATGATAGAATGCTCCGCAACTGCGCCAACAGCAGCAACCACATGGAATCCGCTGTATTCCGCAATATCATTCAGTTCTACGAGTGTATCTTCATATGCACGATTGCCATATACGCAAACAATGATGCAACGTGTTCCATTTCCATGAATTCTTTTGATCCTCTCGGCTGCGAGGATAGGTACCCGCCCTCCGTAAGATGGAACAGAAATGACCGCAACGTCATCCTGGATAAAATCAACCACAGAGAAATCGTTCTGTGCATTGGTCAGATCAATTTCATTAACAGGAATATCCCACTGCGATGTAATAGTTTCTGCAATCTCCCTGGTTCCTCCGGTTGGACTAAAAACGATTTGAATGACTCTCATGATATACCTCCTGTAATTTTTAGAACTACATCAATTATAATCATGTGGAGGTGTAATGTCAACATTTACAGGATGCCTTTTGTATGCTACACTATAGAAAGCAAAAAAAGGAGGGTACTCCATGCATATTAGCACAAAATGTTCTATTGCGGTCCATTGCCTTGTTTTCATTTATGAATATGGAAATGTAAAAAAAGTGACCAGTGAGCTATTGTCACTATCTACAGGCAGCAATCCTGTCACAATACGGAACATCCTTAGTTCCCTGAAAAAAGTCGGTGTGATATCAATAAAATCTGGGACTGGCGGTGCCGCCCTGGCTGCCCCATTGCAGGAAATAACCTTATACCAGATCTATAAAGCGATAGAGCCGGATTTTATGAAAAAACTGATTGGCGTCCATGCGATGCCTTCCCCTTTCTGCCCTGTTGGGAAAAACATCCATAAAGTATTGGACTGCTCTTATCAAAAAATTAAGAATGATTTATGTAACAGTTTGCAAGCCATCACAATGGAAAACATCATTGCAGATTATCACCAGAATACACAGGATGGATGAAAAAATAAAGAAGGAGTATTCTGTCTGCCAGATAGGAAACCCCGGAGCTATTTCCTTCTCATTTTTTTATAAAAAACTTGTAAAGTGGTGCAATTTAATGAAATCCGACAAAATGAAATATGTTCGATTGACATATTGGATGCAGATGATGATTCTCCGGCTTCCTTATCTTTTTCAGCTGTAAAGTCTTTAGAAGATTTTGAAGAAATTGACTATGACCCTGTTGAAGCTATTCCTGAAAGTCCGCTTCGGTAATCACGTAACTTATTGGGTAAAGGCACATCATCTTTATGAGCTCCTTTTTTATTTTTTCCAGGTATTACTCCGTTGCCCCGAGCATTTATAATAGTTACCTCTACATGTATTTCTTTCATCATCCTGCTTCTATGAATTTTCGCCATTATTCCCACCTCTACTACACATGATTTTTGTCTTGCCTTAACGAAATTGGCAAACACATTATTTGTTTCTTTTCATAGAAATCTGAATAGCTAACAGCAAATTATTTCAGCCCATAATCTCCCAATCGCTTTCCAAATCTCCCTTTTTGGAAAAGTGTTCCCGCTGTATATTGGAACTACTGTAGCTACCCAAAATTTCTGTCACAATTTCTTATTTTTCTTGTCAAAAATTTTCGGGAAATATTTTCCGATTTTAAAGCAAGGAGAAGGAATGCGATTTCAATCACATTCCTTCTCCTTGCTTCCGGTTTCCGTGCTCTTCAATTATCAGGTGCTTGCCAGTTTTTGGTATCTTATTAGGAATATACTCTATCAATTCTTCAACAGAGCAATCCAAAACTTCACATATTCTGTCTATATGTTCTACTTTCAAACTAACAGTTATCTCATGATACCATTCGTTTATGGCATTACGCCGTATTCCTGTTAACTCTGACAATCTTTTCTGTGTCATACGTCGTTCCCCAAGAAGCTTAGATAAATGTATTCTTATCATAATAATGCCCCTTGCGAGAAATAATATCACAATTCGGATTATTACAATGATTTTCAATCATTTATATTGTTTTTCGGTTATTTTATATCATTTTTCAATATTAATAATTTTTAATTAGCACCTCCTTAAAACGGGGTCTTTTTTCTCCTTGAACTAAGTTATTCATACGCTCCATTTCGATGATTTCATAATCTTTATAAACTTCTCTAATATATTCACAATCATTGTAAGAAAGGAGAAATTTACCTTCTAATCTTTTCAATGCAGCCTTTAATCGCACATGATCTTCCAGGATGAACCTGTCTGGATAATACTTTTCTGTTTCGAAGTAGGGTGGATCAAGATAAAATAACGCATCCTCTTTGTCATATGTTTTGAGAATGCACTCAAAATCTTGGTTTTCAATTACAACTGTATTCAGCCTTTCGGACACTGTCTGAATATAATTAATAGCATTATCTATATTCTTAGGCCGCACACTAAAAGAACGTAAATCAGAACCAAAACTTTCCTTAATTACAATATAAAACCTCGCAGCTCTTTGAATATCTGTTAATCCTCGGATTTCCATTTGTTCTTTTGCATCAAAAAATTGTTCCCTTGACATTAATAAAAATTCCAATTCTTTTTGAAGAGCCTCAGAATGATACTTGACACATCGGAACAAGTTGACAAGATTTCCATTTACATCATTATAAACTTCAATTTCCGCATGTTTGTCAGATGCAAATAGTATCCAGCCTGCTCCTCCAAATACTTCAATATAACGGTTAAACGATTCTTTTTCAGGAAATTCAGCTACTATTCTCTTTCTAAGTAATTTCTTACCACCTATCCAACTTATAAAACTATTCACAATAAATATTCCTCCTTAAATAATGTGGGGCATTATTATTCAAAAGAATATCTTAATTTTCAGGTAATATCATCCCCTTTCTTCACTAAACACCGGAATACAGAATGTTGCCAGCCATTTTATCACACAACCGCAGACCAATGATGTTATTACTAAAATTAATCATTGGGACTTCTGCATTTACAAGGTTGGCAGGATAGTGACAGTTTTGGTAAATTTTTCCGGTGATATGGAGCCAACCCCAGGAACTGCGTATAAGTTGCTTACAATACCGGAAGCATATAGACCTATTGTAAATATGATTGAAACCTTCCCCACACAGATTAACGGAATTACCGTTATGGCAAGCATAAATCCAGATGGTAGTTTTACACTATTTAACGATGGCGTTAAAATCACTAGTGATTGGATCTGTAGGCAGGTATTTACGTATATATCCAAGCAGTAACAAATATAGTATCGCATACTTTAAATGCTTGTTTCTAGCCAATTTGTTGTATATTTTCTAACGATCCCATTTATTTTTGTATAGTAAAACAATCCTTTTAAGGCATAAGAAAATACGATTGCAGATGCATGTAATCCTGATGAATGAGATTGTATAATGATTTTGTAAGCACTTCCCAATATAAAACTACCGATATATGTGTCATCTATAGTTGCAGGAGTTTTTACGAAAATTTCTTTCACTAAATCATCAAAAAGTTATAGAACCATGTTTGTATTCCCCAAAATTTATATATTTTATGCCGTCAACATTCTGTATTCCGGTGTTTAGCATACTAACCGCACCCGTTAGCGTGCCATCCGCTAACCCTGATATGTCTGTCGTTCCGCACAATTTGCACAAAAACCTTAAATTGTTTGACATGATGGACACATGGTTTACTACATTTTTCAGTTTTCCGCTGACCAATTTCCCTAATTTCTTCCATCCTGTCGGCTCTTCCTCGTCTTCCGTAGTATATGTAATTGTGGTATCTGTCAAATCCCCATCTTTATTGAGTTTCTTCCCAATCGCCTCATCCAATGCTTCCACGACCGTCTCATTTTCTAATATTGCATCTGCAACCTCTTTGATAGTGTCCAGTGTTTCTGGAGCACCATTGATAAGCTGTCCTATCTTTACATCTGTATATCCTGTAAGCTGCTCATACTGTTGCAACCGTTGCTCCTGAATGTCAACTCCTAGTTGCTCCAACATTTTTTTCACAAAAGCATTATTGTTGATCAATTCCTGGATAAGATTATTCACAAACTCTGCCTCTACCAGATCCCCTCTTTCTATTTTTTTGATTTTGCTATTATAAGCACTTTCATTCTCCTCAAAATATCTCATAATCATTTCTCCTAAAATATATCATCAAACTCAAACCCCATTTCCATATCATCTTCCTTCGGTTTCCCTACAAAAGTACGAATTGCAAGTAAATCTCCTTCTTCATCATATAAAGCCATTTCATTAATGGTTTTACCAGCTAACTCCTCTCTTGCCAAATCAATACGGTAACGGTAACTTATTTCCGAGATTTTATTACATACTGCATACGGTTTTCTAATGATTTCATTAAACAAAGTTATATTTTCTGGTAATGGAGTTCTTATTTCACCATCCACCTCTCCTCCATCACCCAGAGCAATGCCTGCTATACATGGAAGTCTTATTTCACCTTTTCTCGCTAATGCCATTTTCTTTCTTGCAATTACTGTAATAACGCTATTTCCCACTATAATTCCTCCCTTGTTCTGTAAGCATCAAATTTTTTGCTTCCGTCAAATGCATAGGTTCCATCAAATATCCACAAATCATTCTTTATTTCAAGATAAGACTTCGTTTCCATTTGGTTTTTTATTTTGTCCCGCATAATAATTATATTTTTTAGAGTAAAATTTATTTTATCAGCAGTTTTTATAACACATCTTTCTTTAACATTACAGCTATCTATCGTTTTAACGCATACTAAAAATAAATAATTATCCAATGCGGTGACCTGTTTTGTTTTTCTTACCTCTTTTTTTAATGTTTCATAACCAATTGGTAACCTTACATCTGGATCAATATTGATTATTACATAAAATTCTGCCCATCTTTCCCCATCTGATTTTAAATACTTTGCTTTGACAATATTAAGGAACTGTGCAAAAATAAATTTACTGTTTTGGCAATATATGGTATAATGGCCATACGGAGGTATGACCATGGAAGAACGAATTCGTATTATGCTGCCATTACTTGATGAGAGGCAGCGGCGCATATTTCTTGCTGCGGAAGCAAAAACATACGGAAGGGGCGGAATCTCCACCGTGAGCAGGCTAAGCGGTGTTGCCCCTTACACCATAAGGCAGGGGCTTAAAGAGATTGACAGCGGCGAGCCGATTGAGCGGAAGGAAAAAATGCGGCTCCAGGGGGCTGGCCGGAAAAAACTCCAGGACAACATCCCAGATATCGAAAGGCATATACAGGAAATTGTGGACGGCAGTACCTATGGAGACCCCCAAAAAGTACTGTCTTATACGACCCTCAGCCTGCGGAAGATCCAGGATATCCTTGCCGAAAAATTTCATATAGACATCAGCTTCCGCTCTGTCAGCAGCATTCTGGAAAAACTGGGGTACAGCAAACAGGCAAACCAGAAAATGCTCCAGGTTGGCGAACCCCATCCTGACAGGAATGAGCAGTTTGAATTCATAAACAGCAAAGCTGCCGATTTTCTTGAAAAGGGGCTGCCAGTGATTTCTGTCGATGCAAAGAAAAAGGAGAATATCGGCAATTTCAAGAACAACGGAGAGGAATACAGAAAAACAAAGGATCCACGTAAGGTTCTGGACCATGACTTCCCAATCCCGGAACTCGGCAAGGTTGCCCCCTACGGCGTATACGTATTGAATGACAACACAGGATTTGTCAACCTTGGCACTGACCATGATACTGCAGAATTTGCTGCGGAAAGCATACTCCGCTGGTGGACATGTATAGGGAGCCGGACTTTTCCGGAAGCAGACAGGATCTACATCAACTGTGACAATGGGGGAAGCAATGGCAGCCGTCTGCATCTTTGGAAATATGAGCTGCAGCAGCTTGCAGATTATACCGGCCTTGAGATCCATGTATCACATTTTCCGCCTGGCACATCAAAGTGGAATAAGATAGAGCACCGGCTTTTCTGCTATATAACGAAAACCTGGCAGGGTCAGCCGCTGGTTGATATAGAAACTGTCGTGAATCTGATATCAGGAACTACTACTGCCAAAGGCCTGAAAGTAAAATGTCAGGTCGATACAAACAAATACGAACTGAAACGTAAGGTCACAGATGAAGAATTTACAAAAATACAATTGTTTCCCTGTGAGATTTTGGGAAACTGGAACTATGTAATCAAACCCAGAAGGTAATTGTCAATGGATGAAAGTGTAAATTTATTTTTGCACAATTCCTAACATCATCAAAACCAAGAGTTTTTACAGCAATTATGATCCCAGCATCTGTACCCCCAAGCCTTAACACCTCTGGATAATTTGCTATCCTTGCCCTGAAGTTTTCATCTTCCTCTCCGGGATATCGTGCCATCTTCCTGTCCTCTGCATGAACCGGGAGCATTTCCGGCTCACACGTTGCAAGCATAGTCTGCTCTTCTGCATTGTACAGGCTTTCCAGTGCATCATCGAAGCGTCTGCCCAATACCCGGAACAAAATGTACCACTGGTTTATCGACTTCTTTACTCTTTTGAAAGGGGAAGTCAGCAGATAATACATATAGTCACAAAATTTATCAAACATCTTACGCACCCCCTACATTCAATACTTCCACCTCCAAACTTCCGAGCATCACAACAACATCCTTTTCCTCTTCAATATCTGCAGCCGGTTTTGAAAACTCCACCCTTTTACAGTCAGCTATGCCTTTCTTGAGTGCATACTGTAGCCCAGCAAACTAAAGTTCCTGTCTCCCGCACAAAAACGTCAAATTAAATTCTCAAGTGTCAAATACTATCTACAAGAGCGTGCTGTA
>KE159591.1:431215-636074 GCA_000403255.2 Lachnospiraceae bacterium 3-1 | reverse complement strand
TGTCCATCCCCGACCTGAACATCAGGCAGGGGCCCGGCACGGATAAGCCAAAAACAGGGAAGGTGACCGGCGTGGGTGTATTTACCATTGTTGAGGAAGCGGAGGGGAAAGGCGCCTCCAGGTGGGGGAAACTAAAATCCAACGCAGGGTGGATTTCGCTTGATTACGCCAGCCGGATATAAATACAGACAGCAGGGCCCGCGGCATTTTCCTATGTGCCGCGGGCCCGTTTTTTAGTGGGTGTAAACTACACAGGAAACGGATGGAAAGTTTGTGCATCTTATGGCGCAGAAATGAGTGGATAATCCCCCGGTTCTGATTTAACATGGCACTACCCCAAAGGGGCGCTGCCGGAAACGGCGGCAGAAAAATAAAGGAGGCACACGCCTATGAAAAAACAGTTTATGGAAACAGCCCGCCTGCCACGCAGGGGGCGGCGGAAGGAGGGATGCTGATGTTCACTGCAAGAGAACGCACACTTCTCACTTCCCCGTACTTCCGGCTCATCCGCCAGACGGATGACTTCTTTGAGGTCCAGTCCAGATGCACCAAACACTGCTGGATTGTCCAGAAACTTTCCTATGATCGGTATCCGGTCCGCATCTACCACAAGCACACGAAGGGGACGGCCTACTACCATAAGCACGGCCATGCCAACACGGTATCCTCCGCCGTCCGGCAGATCAAGAGCCACGATGTGTGGCAGCTAAACGGGAGGCGCGCCATGGCGTAAAGGCCGGCGTGAATAGTGACAAGCCCACGGCACATAAAATGTCGTGGGCCATTTTTTGATTTCAGGGGGTTCAGTTCCACTGTTTCCGTGGCCTGTATGTGAAAGCTATTTTTCCGCACGGCGGGAGGCCGCAGAAAAAATACCAGCGCGGCCGTCCGGTTCCCGCCCCTGCGGTGGCATATGGCAGGAGGTGTGTTTTTCATGACGGAGGAACAGAAAAGCGAGATTACGGGCCTGCGGGCGGCGGGCGATGGATATACAGTGATAGCAAGGAAGATGGGGCTGCCGAGGGACACGGTGCGGAGCTTCTGCAGGAGGAACGGGCTGGCAGGGGAAACGGCAGCAGGGAAGGAAGGGGCGGCCGGCTGCCCGGAGGACGGCTTCTGCCGGGAATGCGGGAAGGTCCTGAGGCAGCCGGAAGGCATGAAAAAAAGGGTGTTCTGCTCCAGGGAGTGCCGGGAGAAATGGTGGCACGGCCATCCGGATCAGATAAGGCAGAGGGCGGTCTATTCCTTCACCTGCGCCGGGTGCGGGCAGCCGTTCACGGCCTACGGCAACGCCGGGCGGAAATACTGCTCCCATGAGTGCTATATCAGGACCCGTTTCAAAGGGGGCGGCGGGGATGAGTGAGAAGGAGTTCCGTGCGGAGCTGCGCTACCGGATGTCGCTTGCCGTGGCACGGGCGATGCTCGAAGAAGGCGCCATCACCGAGGAGGAATACCGGGAAATTGATACAATACTGCTTAAAAAACACCGGCCAGTTCTGGGTACATTATTAGCGGGAAAACCCTTGCAATAACTGCGTTTCAGAGTGATGAATGGTAGCGGAAAGGAGTGGTTTCATTGAAGAAAATCAGCAGAATAGAGTCGGTCTTACCCACGCTGGCAGGGCGGAAAAAGGTGGCCGCCTATGCCCGTGTTTCAAGGGACACGGAGCGGCTCATGAATTCCGTTTCCGCACAGGTCAGCTACTACAGCGCATTCATCCAGGGCAACCCGGAATGGGAATATGCAGGGGTGTACGCAGACTGCGGGATATCCGGGACAGGGACGGCCAGGCGCGGCGAATTTTTAAGGATGCTCGCCGACTGTGAGGATGGGAAGATTGACATTATCCTGACAAAATCCATCAGCCGCTTCGCAAGGAACACGGTCGACCTTCTGGAGACGGTCAGGCATTTGAAGTCCCTCGGCATCGAGGTGCGGTTCGAAAAGGAACATATCAATTCGCTTTCAGAGGACGGGGAACTTATGCTCTCGCTCCTGGCGTCCTTTGCACAGGAGGAGAGCCGGAGCATTTCGGAAAACGTGAAATGGGGAGTCAGGAAGCGGTTCCAGTCCGGCGAGATCGGGACGGCGAACAAGCACATCCTCGGATACCGGTATGATGAGGAGGAGAAAAAATATGTCATCATCCCGGAAGAGGCGGAAGCAGTCCGCTGGATGTTCCAGATGTACATTGACGGGGTCCCCCTGCGGGAGATTGCGGGGAGCATGAACAGGGCGGGGATACGCACCACGCTCGGCAACGGCTTCCAGGAAGCCTCGGTGCGGCAGCTCATTTTCAACGAGGTCTATGCCGGGGACATCAGGCGGCAGAAATGCTATATGGCGGACCCGATCACAAAAACGAAAGTGAAGAACTGCGGGGAGCTGCCGCAGTATTACATGGCGGACTGCCATGAAGCCATCATTGACCGGGAAACTTACGCAAAGGTCCAGGCGGAGATGGAGCGGCGGGCGGGGCTTGTGAATCCCACCTACCTTTTTACGGGGAAAATAAAATGTGGCATCTGCGGGAACTGCTTTACACGGAAGAAAGGCACCCACAAAGGGAAGACTTACGTGCATTGGATATGCCGCTCCAAAAAGGAAACAGGCATGAGCTGCACAAGCGTGAATTTCAGCGAAGAAGAATTAAAGAGGATTTCGGCGCAGGCGCTTGGGATGCAGAAATTTGATGGGGCGGAGTTTGAAAAGGCAGTCCTGGGGATGGCTGTCCTGCCGAATGGGGACATCGAATTCCGGCTTGCCGGCGGGGAGGCGAAAGTCTGGAAGAACCTGCATCTGGACCCGCCAAGGCACATCGCCACAGCCACGGACTGCTTCCAGGGGAAGGTGAAATGCGCCGCCTGCGGGAATACATACCACCGGGTGAACAGCGCGGGAAAATGGGTGTACTGGTACTGCATCGGCAAGAAAAGGAAAAATGTGGAGTGCCATAACCCGAACTGCACCGATTACAAGCTGAGGCAGGTTTCCGCGCACATGATGGGGCTGGAGGAATTCAGCGAGGCGGAGTTTGAGGAGCGGATAGAGGAAATCACGGCATTCCCGGACGGGAGCCTGGAATTCCATTTCAAAGAAGGGAGGGCCAAGCGGTGGCAAAGAGCGTGATCACGATACCGGCAACGGTGAACAGGCACACGGCGGCGCCGATAGGCAGCTATAAAAAACGCAGGGTGGCCGCCTATGCCCGCGTATCCACCGACCATGAGGAGCAGCAGAGCAGCTACGAGGCGCAGGTGGACTATTACACGAACTACATCAACGGGCGCGAGGACTGGGAGTTTGTGTCCGTGTACGCGGACGAAGGGATAACCGGCTGCAACACGAAAAAGCGCGACGGATTCAACAAAATGGTGGAGGACGCGCTTTCCGGCGCCATCGACCTCATCATCACCAAGAGCGTCTCCCGCTTCGCAAGGAACACGGTGGACAGCCTCACGACCATCCGGAAGCTGAAGGAGAACAGGGTGGAGTGCTACTTCGAGAAAGAGAACATCTGGACGTTCGACGGCAAGGGCGAGATGCTGCTGACCATCATGTCCTCGCTGGCGCAGGAGGAGAGCAGGAGCATCTCGGAGAACTGCACCTGGGGGCAGAGGAAGCGGTTCGCGGACGGCAAAGTGACGGTGCCGTTCAAGCGGTTCTTAGGATACGACCGGGGAGAGGACGGGAACCTTGTCATCAATGAGGAACAGGCGGAGACCGTCCGCAGGATTTACGGCCTTTTCCTGCAGGGGCGCTCGCCCCACGCAATCGCAAAGCTGCTGATGGCGGAAGGCATCCCTTCGCCCGGAGGAAAGGAGGTCTGGTCATCCAGCACGGTCAAGAGCATCCTCACGAATGAAAAGTACAAAGGCGACGCGCTCCTGCAGAAAGTGTACACGGTGGACTTCCTCACCAAACAGAAGAAAGTGAACGAGGGCGAAGTGCCGCAGTATTATGTGGAGAACAACCACCAGGCCATCATCAGCCCGTCCGTGTTCGAGGAGGCGCAGCACCAGATGGCGGCCAGGCATTCCGGGAAGAACCGGGCGAGCAGCACGGGCGTATTCTCCGGCCGGATAAAATGCGCGGACTGCGGGGGCTGGTACGGCTCGAAAGTGTGGCATTCCAACAGCAAGTACCGGAAGACCATCTGGCAGTGCAACCACAAATTTGACGGCGGGGAGAAATGCGGCACGCCCCACCTTGACGAGGAAACCATCAAACAGCTTTTCCTGAAAGCGGCCAATGCCATCTTTGCAGAAAAGGACGGTGTGCGGGAGGATTACGACTCCATAAAAGACACGCTTTTTGGCACCGCGGGGTTGGAGGCGGAGCGCCTGCGGCTGCAGGAGGAGATGAACGTGGTGGCGGAGCTGATTGAACAGTGCGTGGCGGAGAATGCCCGCGTCGCCCTTGACCAGACGGAGTACCAGAAAAAGTATGACGGGCTGGCGGGGCGGTTCAACAGGGCGAAGGGGCGGCTTTCGGAAGTCAGCCAGGCCATCACGGAGCGGCAGGCGAAGCGGGAGAAGATCGGGAGGTTTGTTTCCGCCCTGGAAAAGCGGGACGGCCCGCTCACGGAATTTAACGAGGACGACTGGTACAGCCTTGTGGAGTACGCCACGGTGTACAGCAGGGAGGACATCCGCTTCACTTTCAAGAACGGGATGGAGATAAAGGCATGAGAATATAGTCCCCCGGAGCAGGGAAGAAAACGGCTCCGGGGGATTATGTGTGGTTAATGTTTATGCTGCTATTTGTGTGGGATCATGCTTTGATGGGAAAGCTGATTTCTGCATCATTCTTTGGCTTTATCTGGAATACCATCCGCCACTGCACTTCTGACACAGGCTCAAAATGCAGGGAGGAAGCTGCCATCCGTTTGTCAGGAGCGGCATTTTTCCCGGCCATAAAAACTGCTGTGGGGCCGTCTGGCCCGCCCGGCTGCCCTTGGGCATCACCCATTCTTGGGCGGTCGCCTTCTGCGCAGTCGCGGATGCAAAAAAGGCTGCGGTCTATTTCTGGTGCAATGCTGTAAGAGAGTATCTGGCAGTATTCTGGGTAAACCACACCTTTCGCTCCAATTTCTGCGAAGCTGTTCCTGATCTGTTCGCAGCCATGTAGTGTCAGAGTGTATTCCTGACCGGTTATGGGATGGGCTGTCTTTACCGTTTTGCTATCGCAGGAAACGCCAGAGGAAAAATGCCCCGCAGTGATGGAGATTAAGTTTGCTTGGAAAGCAAGTGATATTTTCTGAGGGGACAGTATCGGTTCTCCGTCCCAGTCATAGCAAAGCCGTTCAAAATACCAGCAGCATTCCCTGTCGCAGGCATAAGCATCCATCCATTCCTCCGCAGTTTTGTTATTTTCAAAACCGTCTTCGCTGGCAGGTACATTCCCCATCTGAATTACATTTTCCGGATACCATCTCAGGCTGCTGCTCATGTGGCGCACCAGTGGCGTACCATCAAGGCATATTTCTACGGCAAATTCCCTGCTTCCAGGGTTGTCCGCATCTATCTGTTCAAATTCTTCTGGGGTTTTTAGGGACATCCGCCGCTCATAATCCCATTTTTTCAGAAATGCCGCCATATCTTCTATCGGGATTTTTGCGCATACATCGAGGGCGGCGCCTGCTTTGCCTACATAGACTGCTGGGATAAGTATTTCCTGTTCTCCCCAAAGAAAAGAGTGATTGACAGGGAGGGCTGTCAGCTTGGTTTCAGGCGAGCCTTTCCCCCATATATTGTTATCATGGTATACGTCCATTCCGTGTGCCTCCTTAAGTGTTCAATGAAGCAATTATACCACGGATGCCAGGATATTTCCAAAGCTTTTGATTTTTTATGGGAAAAATCACGGAGTATAGGAAAAATCGTGGAGTATGGGGAAAAATCACGGGGTATAGGAAAAATCATGGAGTATGATAAAAAATCGCGGGGTATCGGTAAAAAATCATGGGGTTTAAGGAAAAATCAAATTGTATCAAAGACAGCGTTTACATAGACGACGGATTCTCCGGGGCAAATTTCCAAAGACCCGGCTTCCAGTCCATGCTTGCCGACATTGAAGCGGGGCTTGTGGGAACGGTTATCGTAAAGGATATGTCAAGGTTAGGGCGAAATTATTTACAAGTGGGAATGTACACAGAAATGATTTTCCCACAGAACGGCGTCCGCTTCATTGCAATCAATGACGGCGTAGACAGCGCACAGGGCGAGAATGATTTTGCGCCCTTGCGTAACATTTTTAACGAATGGCTGGTGAGGGATACGAGCAAGAAAATCCGGGCGGTAAAACGCTCAAAAGGCATGAGTGGGAAGCCCGTCACAAGCAAGCCCGTGTACGGCTACCTCATGGACGAGGACGAAAATTTCATCATTGACGAAGAAGCCGCCCCGGTAGTAAGGCAGATTTACAGCTTATGCCTTGCGGGGAATGGACCGACCAAGATAGCCCGTATGCTTACCGAGCAGGAAATCCCCACGCCGGGAACGCTGGAATACCGCCGGACGGGAAGCACACGCCGCTACCACCCCGGCTACGAGTGCAAGTGGGCGGCGAATACCGTGGTGCATATCCTTGAAAACCGGGAATACACGGGCTGCCTTGTGAACTTCAAGACCACCACACAATCCTACAAGTGCAGCAAGATTATCTACAACAGCGAGGACAAACAGGCAATCTTCGAGAACCACCACGAGCAGATAATCGACAAGGACACGTGGGAGCGTGTGCAGGAGCTACGCAAGCAGCGCAAACGCCCTAACCGCTATGATGAAGTGGGCTTGTTCTCCGGCATACTCTTTTGTGCCGATTGCGGAAGCGTCATGTACCAGCAGAGGTATCAGACCGAAAAACGGAAACAGGACTGCTACATATGCGGCAGCTACAAGAAGCGCACGGCAGACTGTACGGCGCATTTTATCCGCACCGACCTGTTGACCGCCGGAGTGACCGAGAATTTACGGAAAGTCACCAGCTACGCCGCCAAGCATGAAGCCCGGTTTATGAAGCTGTTGACCGACCAGACCGAGGACGGGAGCAAACGCCGGAACGCCGCAAAAAAGAAAGAGCTGGAAGCGGCAGAAAAACGGATTGCGGAACTCTCCGCTATCTTCAAGCGGCTGTATGAGGACAGCGTGACCGGGCGCATATCGGACGAGCGTTTCACGGAGCTTTCGGCAGACTACGAAGCCGAGCAAAAGGAACTGAAAGAGAAAGCCGCCGCCTTGCAGAGCGAGCTTTCTAAGACGCTGGAAGCCACGGCAAACGCTGAAAAGTTTATGAAAGTGGTACGCAAGTACACCAGCTTTGAGGAACTCACCCCTACCCTGTTACGGGAGTTTGTGGAGAAAATCGTAATCCACGAATCGGAAGCCCTTGACGGGAAACGCCGGGGGAAGCTCCGCAGACAGGAAATCGAAATCTATTACTCTTTTGTCGGCAAGGTAGAGTTGCCCGACTAAAGCCCGACCCGTCCGGCAGTCAGCCGGACAGGGAACGGCAAAATTTTTTACACTTCTTTTACTTCTTTATCTCACATGAGCAAAATCACAGGGCATCAAGCAGGTCACGGCTAATTAGAGGTAATCAAAAGAGGAAAGGAAAAGCACAATCCAGACGGAACCGGCGATACCGTCAAGAAATATTTGTGAGTTGGCAAGAATCCTGATATAATGGGTGTAAACGCCCATCCGGGGCAGAAAGGCAGGGAGAAAAATGCACATCAGCTACAAACCGCTCTGGCACACATTGATAGAGCGCAACATGAGGAAAGAGGATTTAAGGCTTGCCGCTGGCCTGACCACAAATATGATTGCCAACATGGGCAAAGAAGGGAAACATATCAGCATGGACACACTTGCCCGTATTTGTGAAACGCTGGATTGTGGCATTATGGACGTGATTGAGCTGGCCAGTGACGAGCCTTCCGCCACAGGAGGGAACGACAATGGAAAAACTGAAAGAAAGAATCACAGAGAACGGCATTGATTATATTCTGGTAGGCGACTACTACATCCCGGACTTGAAGCTGCCGGAGGAAAGCCGCCCCATCGGACGCTATGGGCGGCTGCGCCGGGAATATCTCAAACAGGAACACCCAGCATAGTACAGCTTTCTTATCCTGACCGGGAAATTATGGACATACCTTGTCGACCTGAACGAGCAGGCGGAGGAACGGCTGGACTTAATCATTGAGCAGATGAAAGCCGCCGAGGGAGTGACGGAGGAACTGAAAGCCCAAAACCAGCTTGAATGGGTAGGCCGGATGAACAATATCCGCAACCGGGCGGGGGAAATCATAAACAGCGAACTGATTTATATCTGATTGGACATGGAAAGGCTAGCCGACTACCCGGCTGGCCTTTCTAACCTTTCTTGCGCTCCAATACCGCCCGAATCGTGGCAACGGCGATTTCCTGCTGGCTGGGCGATGTGCTTTCCCACAGTTCCGCCAGCTCCCGTATTTTGCTGACCTCATTATCTTCCAGCGCATCCCGCAGCAGATAATCAGGGGAGATTTTCAGTGCGTTGCAGATATTGATAAATACGGGCAGGCTGGGAACCTTTGTCCCGCCCTCAATCTGCCGGAGATAAGTTGCGTTGATATTGCAAAGTTCCGAGAGTCTGTACGCCGTGAAATGCCAGCAGGGGCAGCTTACCATCACGAAAGACGGAACAAGAGCAGATTCAGGGGAATAATGTTTATCACGGTAAAATGAATTTTTTGTAAAATTTATTCCCGATGGAAAGTGATTGCGGTATAATAGAGCCATTGAAAATAGGTACTTGTAGTGCTGATAAATTCTGAAAGGAGAAAAGATATTATGAATATTGATAGAGAGGAATATATTAAAAGTCTGGAGGAAAGAATAGAAAAACTCGAAAAACTATTTGAACATTTATGTATTGATCAATGTAAAGAGATAGCATTTACTAAGTGTTCCTTGGGAGATATCAAACTTGGTGATAATTGCAATATCACATTGAAGAACTGCCCTGTTGGAGGCGTGATATCAGATATTGAAGATGCAGAAAGTAGAGTTGATGATTTGGAAAATAGGATAGAGGATATATTGAATGACATTGATGAAGCAGGAATTCGTTTGGATACATTGAAAAATGATTCTGAATGCTAAATTTTAATATATTAAGGAGAGCAAAACAGTGAACAAAGAATGGAAAAGGTTATATGAAGAAGCAATGAGCGTTTTGAATCCCCATGATGTTTCAAATAAAATGTGGGTAGGGAGTGTGGCATCTGCCGTACTCACGAAAAAAGGTAATATTTATAAGGGTATATGCATTGACACGGATGGCTCTATAGGGATGTGTGCGGAAAGAAATGCTTTATCAACAATGCTTACATATGGCGAAAGTGAGATTACAAAAGTGGTTTCAGTATATAAAGATGGAAATATAATTCCATCTTGTGGTATTTGTAGAGAATTTATGATGCATTTAGGCGGAGATGTGGAAAATATTGAAATTTTATTGGATAAAGAAGGGCGGACAACAAGATTGATTTGATGCCTGAATATCCACGACATAAATAAATTCCAGTTTAGGGGAGAGCCGTTATGATACTATATCATGGAAGCAACACCGGAAATATTAAAGTATTAAAACCGAATCAGGCTGACCATGATCGGCCATATGTGTATATGACTACAATGGATGTGGTTGCCGCATTCTATTTATGCAACGCTGTAGAAAGACCCTATTATTGGTTCCCTTATGGATTTGAAGGAGACAGTGATATACCTGTCTATCACGAACTGTACCCGAATGTGCTGAGAGAAGTATCGGAAGGCGTCAGTGGATATATCTACAAAGTTCTTGCAGAAGAAAACCAGGTCATTCCATTTAAAAATATCCCCTATGCAAGACGGGCGACAGAACCTGTTGAAGTGTCAGAGTTCCTCCGGGTAGAGAATGCATATGCGCTGTTTATGGAATATGTGAAGCAGGGCAAAATGAAAGTAGGGCGTTTTGAAGATAAATCGGAAAAACAGCTGGATTGGTGGTACGCATGCTGCATCGAATACTTAAAGGAAAAGCATATGATAGAAACCCCGGATTGTTCCTATGCTTCGTTTATAAAATCAAAATTGCCAGGGGTGTGGGAAAGATATATTGCAGAATGCAATTTGCGGAGGGAATAATCCATGGAAACAAAAGATTTGATATTAAGAAATTGGCAGGATAGCGATGCAAAGGCTTTATATGAAATGTGTCTTGACGAGACTTTGAGAAAAAGTGGGATTGATTTCTACAATTCGATTACTGACAGCCGGAATACAATCCAATGTTGGAAGAATGACAAGGGATTTAAAGTGATTGCCGATAAAAGAAACGATAACTTTATAGGGTTTATAAGCCTAGGAGATATGAACCGATATGACGGCTATATGGAAATAGAGTATGCTGTCGCTGCCAGGTATCGGAATAACGGCTACGCAATGCAGGCTGTGCAAAGGATGCTTGATTACGGATTCAAAGAGATGAACTTATCAGCCATCGCCGCATGGGTGCGGTCACATAATAAGGAAAGTATAAAAGTTTTGGAAAAATGTTCCTTTACCTATGAAGGCAGATTGAGAAAGCACGCCCGCGATAAAAGCGATACACTGTGTTATTCTGTTTTAAGAGAAGAATGGGAAAGGATCAACCGTTTATGCATAGATATCCGCATCATGGATTATGATGATATTCCGCTCATTTGCAGGGCGGATGGCGACGAGAGCCAGAAGAACATCGACTATTTAAAACGGCAGTTGGATAATCAGAAAAAGAGAGAGTGTACCGCGTTGCTTGCACTGTACAACGGCGCCGTGGCAGGATATGTCTTTTTGTACTACAAATGCAGATGGGGCGGGCTGGCCGGACATAATATTCCGGGTATCGTAGATTTGTTTGTATTCGAAAAATATCGGCGGAAGAAAATAGCTGCTATGTTATTGGATACAGCAGAAAACATCGCCAGGCAGCATTGCAATAAAATATATCTGGACGTCTGCCTAAACAGCGACTACGGACCTGCCCAGAGGTTCTATATAAAAAGAGGCTATATTCCTGACGGAAAGGGTGTGTATTACAAGGAAAAAATATATGAAACAGATGCTGTCTGCAGGAATGATGATGAGCTGACTCTATGTCTGGTAAAAGAATTGTGAATCATATCACAACCTACGTCAGTTTGTTTATGGCTATACAAATTTTGCGATACTATTCACAAAATAAGACATTACCTTCTTTTTTATTTTTTACTATAATCTAATCCAGAAGCTTCTAAAAAATAAATTTCGAGGTGATGAGATATGGATCAAACTATTTTTTGTGAAAACTTAAAAAAATTTCGTTTGTCGAAAAATCATACACAGGAACAGGTAGCCAACCATCTGAACGTAAATGTACAGACTGTTTCGAGATGGGAATGCGGGACAACTTTGCCGGATGTTTTGACTCTTCCTGTTTTAGCAAGGCTCTATGGGGTAACGGTAGATGATTTTTACAAAAAGAGTGCAGTTGCATACAATAACTATGCACAACGTCTGGCCGCTGTTTATGAAAAGACACGGAAACCGGAAGATTTTATACATTGTCTTTTGGAGTATAAAAAGCTTATGCATGGCGGTGTACTTTCCGTGGAAGATAAATGGAATTATGCAATCATTCATCAGTGGATGTTTGAATATTGTAAAAATACGGCGATGGAGTGGTATGATACTATTTTGAAAGAAGGCTCCGACTTTGATGAAAATTTATTCTACAGAGCCTGCGCCTGCCGTATTTCTTTCCTTTTTGCAGTGGGGAAAGGGGAGGAAGCTGTCCGCCAGCAAAAAGCAAGGGCAGAAGCAGAGCCGGAGAATCCCAAAGAAATGGATTTACTGATTGTGTCATATATTTATGCGGGTAAAATAGAGGAAGCTTACGAATGTTTTTTAAAGGCCGTAGAAAAATTTCCGGATGCCTGGGAGTTATATATCCATGGCGGAGAAGTTTGCGGGAAGCTTGAAAAATACGATGAGGCAATCCAATATTTTGACAGAGCCGGTGCAATAGGAACACCTTTTTATGATGAGTTATATTGCAAGGCGATGTTATATGAAAAAATAGGGAAGGACAAGGATGCATATAAGCTGTATCAGGAAATTGCTGAGAAACTTCGTAAAAATGGCTTTGATGTTGAAGCAGACATGGCTGAAGAAAGTGCAAAAAGGCTGGATATGAAGAAAGACTAAAATATTGGCAACTACCAGTATATCAAGCCACATTCCCAACTAAATACCGCCAGCACGAAACCGCTGCTACATGGAAACATACACAACCATGCAACAGCGGTTTTTTTATTTCCGTTTCTTTCTCTGGCCAACATAGCTTTTGAAGTATTTGGACTTTTCAAGGATATGTACAAGTTGCCGGAACTCCACATCAGACAGCTTGTTATAATTGATACCCAGCCGCTTACAGTAAAGCGCAGCCTGTTTTTCAAGAGGGCTTCCCTTGAAAGTTGCAACATCCTCTAAATCCTGCTTTAGTTCTTCGGCAATGGTAGTCGGCGGCGCACTCTCACTGTCAGATTTGTGTGCGGCACGAATATCCCGGACGATTGCGCTTATATCATCCTGTATCATGTGGCTGAAATATTCGTCATCCTCAATGTGTGCAGCCTGTAAAATCCGGAGATACGGGTCATCTTCTCCGGGGCGGTAGCGTTCTATAATTTCATGCCGGACGGTATCGACAAGGGAGTTGAGGTTTTGAATCTGCATGGAAGCAATCCCATCCACATAAACCTCAATGTCAGCCAGAAACTTTATAAAATCCTTGTGGGTGGCAAGTTCACATAGCAGGCGGTTGTTAATCCGGCCGCTTTTCAGAAGCGCAACCATTTCGTCATTCAAATGCAATTCTGTCAAAGGTGTGTTGACCTGCTCCCTGTTTTCTGTCCGGCATAACAGATAATCAATGGACACCCCATAAAAATCTGCCAGCGTGATAAGGTTGCCATGATTGATTTCTTTATTGTCCTTAGATTCATAGCTGGCAAGGGCAGATTTTGAAATCTTTGTCAGTTGTGCCAGTTCTTCCAGATTTAATCCTTTTTCCTTGCGTAAATCCAAAGGCGTTCCTGTATGGTAGTCGCTTTCTGGCGGCTGCTTCCCTGCCGCCTGACTGGATTATACCATACTTTCCACAATCGTGGAAATTTCCGATATTTGCCCTCAATTCCTTTTTTATGGACATACGGCACAAGGCTCAAAAATGTCCTATGATATAGGCAGTTCATCGATGGATTATTCCAATCGAATGACCGGCCTGTATGGGATATGCTCCCCGGCGATGTAGCGCAACGACTTCCGGCAGGGAAACGGAGGAACCCTGACCGGAACGAGCGTACCAAGGGGAGCGAAACGCCGCCAAAGACGGGGGCAGGAACGACAGCAGAGGGAACCGGCAAAAATGAACACCGAAACGATACCGAAACATAACAATTTCACAGGGCATAGTCTGCCCTGCCCGTAATACCAAGGGGGATTTTGGGGCGGCTCCATGGCCGTATTTCCCCTGAAAATCGCCCCGAAACGCTACACAAAAAACCACTATCCGCCCATTCCGGCTGTTACTGCTGAATCGGGCGGTTTTTCTATGAAGGAGGCGCTATGCCGAGAATGTCAAAGAAGTTGAAGAAAGAGCTTGCTTTCTTCTTAAACGACCGGGGGCGCAGAAGCTACAATGAAGTCTGCCGGAAATGCCAGCATGAGTGTAAGCAGAGTTTCCGGGCTGTCATGATTGACTGCCCCCGCTATCTATCCAAACGAGCCAAAAGGAGGATACCACCCAATGAATTGTGAATTTATGATAGCCAGTACGCCCCTGCCGCCCTGTATGCCGCTCCCAAAGGCAATGCTCCGGCTTCCAGTCAGCAATACGGCAAAGGTCATGTATGCCCGCCTGCTGGATGAAATCCTGACAAGGGGAACCGAGGACAGCAACGGGATTCTGTTTATCCGCTTCCCCGTCATGGAGATAGCGGCGGCGCTCTCCCGAAGCCCCCAGACCTGCAAGCGTTCCTTAAACGAACTGGAACAGGTCGGGATGATTATGCGTGTCCGTCAGGGAATCGGGGAGGTCAGCCACATCTACATCCTGCTCCCAAAGGAGGACGCCGCCCATGAATGAGAAGCTGGAAAAACTGAATCAGGAGATTGCAAAGACCGAAGCGAAACTGCGGCGGGCGCAGCATAAGGAAAAAATGCTGGAACACCAGATAAAGACATTGAACCGGAAGGAACGGACACACCGGCTCTGCACCAGAGGGGCAATGCTGGAAAGCCATCTCCCCCACCCGGAATCCGTGACGGACGAGCAGGTCAGCACCATCTTGAAGGTACTGTTCCACCGGGGCGACACGAAGCGTCTTGTGGCACAGGTTCTTGCAGAAAACCGGAAGGAGGACACGGAATGAAATTTTCAAAAAGCGAGCTGGATATTATCTGCCAGTATGCCGCACCGACCAAGGCGGAAACCCTTGCGGGCATGAAAGAAACCGTGCCGGTAATAAAGGACTTACTGACAAGGGCAATCGTGGAGAACGCCATCCGAAAACTGGAAAAGATACCGGAGCCGGAGTGCAGCCAGTTTGTTGCAGCCACAAAAGCCCGGTTCCTTGCAGAGTGTGACAATTCCATCCGCCAGCGTCTTGCGGCGGCAAAGGCACAGGAGCCAATCATGCAGGGGCATGACCTGTCAGGAAAGGAACGGTTCCGACCGGAAACCCGCCACATGATTACACTGGAAGTACAGAAGGATTGCTTTGTCGGCTTTAAGGGGGAGCGGTTCTGTTTCTATCTCTCCGATGAGGGCTACCGGAATGCAAAGCGCAGCGAGCAGGAGGGGGAAATCAAGATAAAAAGCCATGCCGCTGTTGTCACCAGGAAGCTCTATCCTGACAAAAAGCCCAAACAGCAGGAACGGTAAAAACAGCAGAAAAACGGAAACCCGGAAAATCCCCCTCTGAAAGAGGGCGCAATTATACACCACTTTGGGAAGTGGTGCATTGCGCCCTGCGGACAGCGGATGATTTCCGTAGATTTTCAATCTGCTCCAATCATCACAGGGGAAGCTACACTTCCCCTGCGCTGGCTTACGCCAGCTACCCCTTTGTAGAACTTATCGCCTGAAAATTTTCGGAGAGTCTATTCCATTTAGCAAGTTAAAGCTATATAATAGTTCCAGCAACAATCGGGATTTTTTGAACACAGGGAGGAAATGAATTTGAATGTTTTGTTAGCTGTTCCACAAGAAAATAACAGTGTACAAGAATTAAATAGTTTTTTATCGCAAAATAATGCAGACCTTTATATTTTCCCAGAAGGTTTTTTAGATAATAATGTTTTGCAGGAAGCAATTGATATTATAAAAGAAAAAGAAAAATACGTTATTACTGGTTTCAAGGATTTAGACAGTAATGGACAGCAAAAGGCACTGGTCATAGATAATGGTAAAATCGTTGATAAATATACTAAGTGTATTTTGACTAGAGGAGAAAAGCAAAAAGGAAAACGAAATGGGGAAAAAATTGCTTGCGTAAATACTAAATTTGGAAAGGTTGGAATACCAATCTGCTATGAAATACATTTCCCAGAGGTAGCGAGGATTATGTGTTTGGATAATCCGGTTTTATTGATTAATATAATCGGAACAGGAATGTATCATAGTTTACAGTTTGAACAATGGACTTCATTAGCAAAGGCACGAGCCATTGAAAATGAAGTATATGTTATTGGGTGTTCTCATTTTGCTGGTAAAATTCCATTAGCATATGTTTTTGACCCATCAGGAAGATGTGTTTTATTAAAGCGAGATGAATATGGCGGTTTTATTGTTAAAATTGACTTAGGAAAGAGTGTGGAAAAAAATATTAACTATTTGCCTGACAGACTTCCCAATTTATTCTCTCGTTTGGCAGAATAAATAAATTCCAGTTTATCAAACTGATAACCCATCAAAAAACTGAATATTCCACTGCCCACCAGCGGCACACCCAAGCAGGAAATCTGAAAAGGTATCCTGCTTTTTCTATGCCCGGAATCCGGGAGAAAGGAGGACGCACTCTTGCCATGCCCGCATTGTAAAATCACCATCATTAAGCGGAGCAACAATGAATCCGCTGTTTCTGCCGCCGCCTATCAGAGCGGCGAAAAGCTGTTCTCTGAATACGACCAGGAGCAGAAATACTATCCCTACAAGAACGAAGTCACCCACAAAGAAATCCTGCTCCCACCCCATGCGCCGCCAGAGTTTGCAGACCGCAACACCTTATGGAACTCTGCCGAAGCGCAGGAAAAACAATGGAACTCCCAGCTTGCCCGGAGGTTCGTGCTTGCCATCCCAAGGGAAATCCCGCCGGAACAATACGCTGACCTTATCCGTGACTACTGCCGGGAGTTTTTTGTTTCCAAAGGCATGATAGCCGACTTTGCTGTCCACGACAAGGGGGACGGCAACCCCCACGCCCATATCCTGCTCACCATGCGGGCGATGGACGAAAAAGGCAAATGGCTCCCCAAGAGCCGCAAAGTGTACGACCTTGATAAGAACGGGGAGCGCATCCGGCTTGCGTCCGGCAGATGGAAAAGCCATAAGGAGAACACCGTGGACTGGAACGACCAGAAATACGCCGAAATCTGGCGGAAGGGATGGGCGGACACGGCAAACCGTTATCTGGAAGTAGGCGGCCTCCCGGAACGGCTTGACCTGTGCTCCTATGCCCGACAGGGGATTGATAAAATCCCCACCGTCCACATGGGGCCAGCCGCCTGCCAGATGGAGAAGAAGGGAATCCAGACCAGCATCGGCAACCTGAACTGGGACATCAAAGCCGCCAACTCCCTCATGCAGTCCATCCGCCAGATGGTGCGCCACTTAAAAGGCTGGATTGCCGATTTAAGGGAGAAAAAAGCCGCCCTGATGGAAGCATTGGAGCAGACGAAGGAACCGACACTCCCAGAGCTGCTTTTCCAGTATCTGGAACTACGGGGCGGGGAACGTGTCGGCTGGACTTCCAGAGGGAAGCTGAAAGGAACCGTTGCCGACTACAATAAAGTGCAGGCGGCGATGGACTTCCTGCGGAAAAGGGGAATCTCCACCGTGGAGAGCCTTGACACCCAGATGGACGAAATCAGCCAGACCGCCGAGCCGGGGAAGAAACCGTCCGTACAGGAGAGCCTGAAAGGGCGGCAGGAACGCATCCGGCAGGAGCAGGCAGCAAAAAGCCAGCCGACCCGGACAGAGAAAAAACAGAATATGGAACTTTAAACAGGCACTTGTTTTGTGATTTCAAACCGCAGGCAAGTGCCTTTTTCTTTTGAACAGAATTTATTGGCAACGTGAGCGACATTGTGTCGCCCACGTTGGGATTATCAGGAGGAACGCCTATTGAACGTATTTGAAGCCGTGAAGCAGTCCGTCACCACAAGGCAGGCTGCAGAGCGTTATGGAATCAAAGTAAACCGGAACGGGATGTGCGTCTGCCCGTTCCACAACGACAAAAACCCAAGCATGAAGGTTGACCGCCGCTTTTACTGCTTCGGCTGCGGAGCCACCGGGGACGTGATTGATTTTGTTTCCCGGCTCCACGGGATCGGGAGCCGGGAAGCCGCCCTTATGCTGGCGCAGGACTTCTCCATCCCTTAATCGTTGTCCATGAAACCATAGACAGCGACAAAACAAGACACATTTCTATCGAAATTCATTTTAATCTCAAACCCATACCGGAAGTGGAGCAGGTCACAGGCTGACCGCTCCCCTGCTCCGGGGGGATTCTTTAAAAACTCCATATATATTTCTTGACGTGCCGCCGCTCGCCAGAAAGCTGTATTGTTCCTACTAATTGGGGATAACACAGCTTATGAGTGGAGGAGGCATTATCATTGTGGCGCAGACGGTGATCCCACAGCTCTCCAGCCTGTTTTCATAAGATAAATGGGCGGCATCATAGACAAAATCACTGATTTCATAAAGGAGATGCTGCAAGGGTGGGTACTTAATAACCTTGATACCATGTTTTCCGAAGTGAATTGTTAGTAAAGTGGGTTTTGCTAAAACAAATGGAATAAGAAGCTGGTGTGCGAGTGGTTCTTATAAAATGAATGTGGTAAAATTTTATAAGAAACGAGGTAAAGCGGTATGAAAAAACAAGTTTATATCACAGAGGAAGAACGTGCAAAATGTCAAAAGGTGGTTGATACGTTTGCAGAGCTGTACGAATTGGAGAATATCGTGGTGCTTGACGTGGGCAGGTACGGTTTTGTCGAGTTGAAATATTACAAGCCGCCACATGGCTTTGAGGATGCAATAACCTTTACGGACAGCGTGGCATTATTTGAAGACTTGTGGGAGGAATGGCTGAATACAAAGCTGTATTTACTGGCAAAAGGTACTCCACTGTTGGAGAAAGGCTACAAAGGTATATTTGAAAGCCTGTCAAAAGAAAAACAGTCGGAACTTATCGTAAGAAAAGCTAATTTTTCTAAAGCGGCAGAGATATATCTGTAATATTGTTTCGGTGAAAAATGGAACAGTAGTTAGTGAACAATCAAAGCGTAGAAAGGCTCTGTATAATGCAGGGCTTTTCTTATTTGCGTTTTTAGATAAAAAGATAGAATGAATGAGCTAGATTCCGCCGTAGTCGGCATTGTGGAAAAATTTAAACTTTTGAATTTTCCCATGATGCTGGTTTTAAAAGCTTGAAATTATTCGGTTGGACGCATATAATTATAGACGATTAGAGTTTGAGAAAGGATGAATGAGAATGTTAGAGTTTATTTCTGCCCCAGAAGCGGCAAAGAAATGGGGCATTTCGGAAAGACGAGTACAGAAACTATGCGAAGAAAACCGCATTCCCGGTGTGGCAAAGTTCAGCCGTATGTGGCTAATACCAAAAGATGCTGAAAAGCCTGCTGATGGTCGATTAAGAAATAAGAAAGGCAGTAAATTGCAGGAGGAAAACATTTCATGAATGAATATAGGATAATGATTGTTGATGATGAGCCAGATATTTTAAATTTACTTGAAAAAGCACTTAACATAGAGGGATTCTATCATATCATCAAAATTGATAATGGGATTACCGCTGTAAACATCTGCGAACAGAACCAGCCGGATATTATTATTTTAGATATTATGCTTCCAGGAATTGATGGGTATGAAGTGTGTAAGCGGATCAGACAGTTTTCCCATTGTCCTATTCTGTTCCTATCGTCAAAAAATGATGAATTGGATAAACTGCTTGGCTTGGCAGTAGGCGGTGACGATTATGTAACAAAACCTTTTAGTCCCAAAGAAGTAGCATACAGGGTAAAGGCACAGTTGCGGCGAGCAGAATATAAGAATACTCCAATGAAAAATCAGTCTATGAGAATAGGACAGTTGATGATTGATACGCAAGGCTGCCGGGTGACGAAAGGCGAAAAAGAAATTGAATTGACTGCCCGTGAGTTTGAAATTTTGAATTATATGGCAGAAAATATAGGACGTGTTATCAGTAGGGAACGTCTGTATGAAACTATTTGGGGTGAAGACAGTTTTGGATGTGACAATACAATCATGGTGCATATCCGGCACCTGCGTGAAAAGATAGAGGATAATCCTGCTATCCCCGAATATATCATAACAATGAAAGGTTTAGGCTATAAACTGGTGAACCCTTATGAAAAGTAAACAGAAATTCAATCCGTTCTTATGTTCATTTGCTGTCTTTTCCATTTTTGTTCTGATGATGGCATCTATTACAATCGGTTTGTTTTATTATATATTTTCCATTCCGGAGCCGGAGGGGCTAAGTATCGCTTCATGGGCGCAGATGTTTACAGATAATTTTTCTGTTTGGATGGATTACGAAGATGAAAACTTGGAAGTAGAAAAAATAGGGCTTGACCGTATGGATGAATACGGATTATGGATTCAAGTAATTGATGAATCCGGGCAGGAGATTTTTTCTTATAACAAGCCGGAAAGTTATCCCACAAGCTATCCCGCTTCTACGCTGCTTGCTTTTGGTACAAGTGCTTATGAGAATGAAAATACTGTTTTTGTAAGCTGTTTAGAAGATTCAACAGAAACTTGCAGCTATATCATAGGTTTTCCCTATGCAATAGGAAAATATATGCTGTATTATAATGGTGAAAGATTTACCCGGTTACTGCCTGTTGTGAAAAAAATCGTTCTTTCAGCCTTATTCATCTTTGCCGTTTTGGTTTTCGGATATGTTTGTTGGATTTCAAGAAAATTATCAAACATAACAGGGGGTATCCGAAACGTATCACAACGTGCCTACATTCCATTAAAAGAAAAGGGCATGTTTCGTGACATTTTCGCAGCACTGAATAAAATGGATATGGAAATCAGACAAAGCGACAAGATAAAAGAAGAAACGGAGAACGCACGCACAGAATGGATTGCAAATATTACCCATGATTTGAAAACACCACTTTCCCCGGTAAAAGGTTATGCAGAACTGCTTGCTGATAACCAAATAGCCGGAGTGGAAACAGCACAGGAATATGGGAAGATAATTTTAAAGAATGTTTCCCATGTGGAAAAATTGTTAAATGACCTGAAACTGACATACCAGATTGATTCCGGCGTAGTGCCCTATAATCCGCAGGAGGTACTTATCACAAGGTATGTCAAAGAAGTGGTAATTGATATTATAAATGACCCTGCATTTTCTAAGCGCATTATAGAGTTTGAGAGTGACGGACAAGAACTTATCGTTTTCCTTGACCCTGATTTGCTCCGGCGTGCAATTCAAAATATTATCATTAACGCTCTGATACACAATCCGCCCGACACAAAGATAAAAATATCTATTGGTAAAAGTGCGGCAAGTGTTGTTTTCATTTCCATTTGTGATAATGGGAGTGGGATGGATGAAGCAGAGCAAGCCAAATTATTCAACCGATATTACAGAGGAACAAATACCAGAGAGAAGCCGGAGGGAAGTGGTCTTGGTCTTGCTATTGCAAAACAGATTGTAGTGCTTCATGGTGGAAATATCAGCGTCAAGAGCAGTCCAGACATCGGAACAGAATTTATCATTACTCTTGATTCCCAAACTTAAGGTCAACTTAAGATACAGAAAAGCCACGCCTAAGATAGATGGTTTATGCTTTACAGCATAGACCATTTTTTTTGAGTCTAAATAAAATGATTAGGAGGGTTCCTATGGAACTGCAATTACAACACTTATGCAAGCAGTATGGGGAGAAACGTGCTGTTAATGATGTGACTGCTACCCTCTCTCCGGGGGTGTATGGCTTATTAGGGGCGAACGGGGCAGGCAAGTCAACTTTAATGCGGATGATTTGCGGCGTTCTAAAGCCGACTTCCGGCTATATCCGGCTGAATGGAAAAACGATAGAGGATTTGGGAGAACGCTATTACGCCCAGTTGGGTTATATGCCGCAGGATTTTGGCTTTTACCCTGACTTTACCGCAAGGGAGTTTATGCGGTACATGGCGGCTGTAAAAGGAATTGATAAAAGAAAAGTAAAATCCCGCACAGAGGAACTTTTACACATGGTAAACCTGACAGAAGCAGCGGATAAAAAAGTCAAGTCATATTCCGGCGGTATGAAGCAGCGTTTAGGAATTGCACAGGCTGAACTAAATAACCCGTCTATCCTGATATTGGATGAACCTACCGCAGGACTTGATCCAAAAGAACGGGTACGTTTTCGTAACCTTATTTCAGATTTTGCAAAAGAGAAAATAGTCATTTTGTCTACACATATCGTTTCGGACGTTTCCTACATTGCGGATACTATTCTGATGATGAAAAAGGGACAGTTTTTGCTGCAGGAGCCTATGGATACGGTAACAGACAGTATTCGTGGGAAAGTTTGGGAGTTTTTAGCCGATAATCGAAAAGCAGCAGAATACAGCAGAACATTTTCTGTTGTTAATCTGCACCACGAAAACAATATGGTGCGTTTGCGGATTGTTGCTGAAGCTGCACCCACGGCAGACGCATATACTGTTGAACCAAGTTTGGAGGATTTGTTTTTGTATCATTTTGGCGAAGATACACAGTTTGAAAGGGGCGAAGAAGATGAAAACATTGATTAAGTATGAGTTTTTAAAAATCTTGCGTAAAAAATCAACGCTTATTGTAATGGCGGTAAGCATTTTGTTGACAGCATTTCTTTTTGGTCTGCCAATCTTGCAATATCAAACATATAATCAGGAGGGGGTTATAAAAGGAAGTGAGGGTATTGCTTATGCTAAAGGGCAATATTCAGATTTGGCAGTACCTTTGACAGAAGAATATATTGCAGAAATGATTCGTGAATACCAAAATCTTTTTGAAAATCCGGATAATGTAGGATACAACGGGAATGAAAAGTTTTTAATCGGTGATGCCTATTGGAACTTTGTTGCTCCGCGTGAGAAGCTCTTGAATACAATAGCCGCAAATTATGATGCGCCGGGTGAAAACACGGGTTTGGAAAAATTGCCGGATTTGGATATGACAAACGGAGCAGGTTTTTATCAGACAAGGGAAGAAAAAATTGAAGCATTGTTAAATATGCCGTCCCGCAAATTATCTGATGCCCAAAAGACATATTGGAGCAATATGAACAGTAAAGTAGATACACCCTTACAATATGGCTATTACGGAGGATGGGAAATCATTATTAGCAGCTTTGAACTTTTCATGTTTGCGTTGCTTTGTGTCTGTATTGTGATTGCCCCTGTTTTTTCCGGGGAGTACCAGACGGGGACGGATGCAGTTATTTTGGCGGGCAAATATGGAAAAACAAAGCTGATAACAGCAAAAATCATATCCTCATTCCTTTTTGGTCTGATTGCGTTTACGCTTCATGTCTTAATTGCCTGTGGATTGCCGCTTGCAGCCTTTGGCATGGATGGGTGGAATCTTCCCTTGCAGATTGCAGGGACGACAATACCTTATCCGTTTACATTTATGCAGGCTGTTCTTATTAATTTGGGAGTAATCTACCTGATTTTGTTTGCAATGATCGGGCTGACACTGGTTCTCTCTGCAAATATGAAAAGTCCATATGTAGTATTGATTGTGCTTGTACCTGTACTTTTTATCCCCATGTTCTTAACGCCCAATGGAACAACCGGATTATATAACTTAATATTGTTCTTACTGCCCTATCGTGCAACTATGCCCGAAATCAGTAAATATATTTCCTATCAATTTGGCGGTTTCGTTATGGATGCACTTGCCGTAAGAGCAATCGTGTACACGATATTAACGGCGGTGTTCATACCGCTTTCCAGACTTGGTTTCAAAAAACATCAAGTTTCAGCGTAAAGGAGGTTAAGGATGAAAAAGAAAAAACTGATGATTGCAGTTATGGCTATTTTAGTCATAGTTGTTGCTGTTTTGGTGGTTGTTACCCAATCGCCAAAATGGTCAAAAAAATCTTTTGAAGCTGTCATTCAAGAAACCATTATACAGCCGGATGGAGAAATTCGTTTAATCGTTGAACGTACAACAGAAATCTATTCTAATCCCCTCAATTCTCTTCATATAAGCGAAGAAACAGAGTTAGTTGGGATGGACGGAAAAGAGATAGAAATTGAAGATTTACAGCCGGGAAATACCGTTGAAGTTATTTTGAAAGATTCCTTTGTTGAAGAAACACCTTTTTACTATCCAACAGTTTATAAAATCAAGGTAATTAACAATTGATATTTTGAAGAATGTTTGCCGCACGACATCATCGCCACATGGCGGTAAAAGAAAAAGCTGTTGCAGAGTAGAGTTGCTTGTGGATGCCTATGGAACGGTGGCTTTGTGAAAATCAAAGCTGCCGTTTTTTTGAACTAATTTATAAATTTCTTTTTGATAAATTTAGTGAAAAACGAGTTGTTATAGGAGATAAATCATGCGAAAAAGAAAACTTAAAATATTGATGCAAAGAATTAAAAGAAACAAAAGAATCATTGATAACTTTACACATCAAGGTGTATCGCAAGGAAGAATGAAACTTACCTGCGGTACACCTTTTTTAATGGTGCGAAATTTGTCTGATTTTGGGTTCTGTTGCGGTTTTGCTTTTGCAGATTTGTGGGAGAAATTTAACGGGGATGTTTTGTTTTCGGAAGGAATTTGGAAATAATTTACTGTTTCATGGTGGGTTGCCTTGCAAGCATGGCTTTCTGTGTATCCCATACCTGTTTCATCAGTTTTTTCACTTCCTCAACATCGGCTTTATATACGTTGCCCGTTGCGTTCATGCGCTTTGCTATCTGGTTCAGATTGCCGCTGATTTTTCCAAGCGTGTAGTTGTAATCCCGCAGGTCTGAATAGTCAATGTCATAGACAAAGCCGTACAAAATCAGCCGGCGGAGGAAAGTGGATTTGCTTTTCATGCCGGAGATTTTTACTTTCTGCTCCAGTATGTATTGCTCCTTGTCACTCAGGTATATTTTCAGCTCATTTTTGCGTTCCCTGTTTGCCATTTTTTATCTCCTTTCTTCGGATGGGGTTTTGAGAAGATTTTACACAATATTCAATCCTGCCGTGGGGGATGTTCGTGCAAAAAATGAGTGAAAAAATCAGAAATCCCGGCAGTGCTTGCTATTACTTCAAAGGGAAAGTTTTTGGTTTTAGCTGTCTGAAAGAAAAGGCAGGAATTTTTTTGAGGAACATACCCGTATACGGGAACTTCCTTTATCTACAATTAACATCACAAACAGCGGAGAAAGGGGGTGGAAAAATGTTAGACCACGCATTCCAGCGGCGGCGGGAAATTGAGCGTATGCTGCTGTCGGGGAAAAGGCTGATTGTGCCAAAACTCATGGCTATGTACAGTGTCGGGAAGAATGCCATACGCAGGGATTTTGAAGTCATAGGCGAAGAACTTCCCGTGATAGCAAAACAGGGATATAACGGCGGCTATTTCCTCATGGACGGGGCAGGGAAACACCAGAACTCACTTTCCCATGAACAACTGGAATGCTTGGAAAAACTCGCTGTAAACTGTACGGGAAAAGACAGGGAAACCGTACTGTCAATCATACGTGAATTCGGACCGTACTGTGAAAGGAATACATAAAAAAATCCGGCAGTTTTCAAGCCGAGAAGTGAGAGGAGGTGCGGCATGGATACGGCACACCGGAGGATGGAAATTATCAGCATTTTATCCGTCAAAAGACATATAACGTCAAGGGAGCTTGCGTGGGAACTTGGCGTTACTATGTGCACGATACACCATGATATTTTCGTATTGTCTTTTGATTATCCAATTTATACAAAACCGGGTTGTTGCGGCGGGGTTTTCATTACAGAAAATTACAAGCCCTATACCACTTGTATTACATCTTTTCTTCATTATAATAAATAAAGGATTTCCTATCCATCGAGCAGCATTCCACTTTTTCGCCAAAAAAGTCAACCGTAGAGAAACTTCTGTAAGCGATGAATCTCAAGATGGATCCATAAATATAGGAACATAAGATATACTATTCCATGAATTACGTCTTGCAGAAGAAGGGGCTCTGGATAGTAAAATCTAAGAAGGAAATAATAAATGCTGAATATTCGCAATGAAGAACCCTTATGTTTGTGCCTGCTTTTCCCCTTCATACTTTCCTCCTTGATGACCAGTTCACACGAACAACCTGAAATCTTCCTTTCGTTCCGTTATGCCTTATATCTTATATCTGTAGTATTTAAAAGTCGCCTGACGGCGAGGGGTTGAATACCTGCAACCGCTATTTTAAGTGAAAAGCACTTCCCGTATTCTAAATGTGCACCATAAAGGACGTAAATATTGACATCATTCTCAAAAAGTGATAGTATTACTATCATAAAATAAGAAAGACAGGAGATGTTCCTTATGGGCGAATCCAAGATTCGGAAACAGCAGATGGAGCAACGTACACAGCGGATACTCCATACTGCCCTGAAGCTATTCTGCGAAAAAGGGATTGAAGATACATCCGTGGAGGAGATTGCCAAAGCAGTCGGTGTCGGCCCTGCCACAATCTACCGCTATTTTGAAACCAAAGCAGAGCTTGCGATCTCGGCAGGAATTGCCTACTGGCAGATGGTCGCCGGAAAATATCTGGATTCCCTGTCCCAGGAAGCATATCAGAAGTTGAACGGCATTCGGCAGATAAAATATATTTTCCAGATCTTTACAAAGATTTTTCGGGAAGAATTCTTGTTTCTAAAATTTCTCCAGGAATTCGATATCTTTGTCCAAAGATATCATATTTCAAAGGAACGGCTGGAAGAATATGAAGAATATATCCTGAATCTGAAACCTTATATGACAAATGCTCTGGAAAAAGGCCTTAAGGACAAAAGTCTGGCCTTTTCATACACCATAGATGAAGTATACTTTTCCGTAACACACACACTTCTGAGTCTGATGCAGAAACTGGCCTGCAATGGACACATTCTTTCATCAGACGAACGAGTCGGTCTGGCCTTACAGGTAGAGATTGCAGGCGATCTCCTCCTTAACGGGCTTAACAGCAAAGAATCAAAAAGAGCATAACAGAAAAGAAACAGCAAGGAGGATGCATATGAAATCACTATCTACAGGTAAAATATGGCTATTTGCGGCCGGACAGTTCGGATGGTCCTTATTGTCAGGTCTGATTTCTAACTGGCTCGTATACTTTTATCAGCCGGATGAAGCCTCTGTCGCACAGGGGCAGACACTGTTTATTCCCCAGGGACTGGTTATTCTCGGAATCTTTACGGTCATCGGCGGCATTACCGCCTTCGGACGGCTTTTTGACGCGTTCACAGATCCCTTAATTGCATCCCTGTCGGACCGCTGTACCTCTGAAAATGGCCGGCGTATCCCGTTTTTAAAATGGGCCGCCCTGCCCCTTTCTCTGTCTACCGTGCTTATATTCTGGTCTCCGGTCAATCAGAACAGTTGGATCAATGCCGTTTTCCTGTTCGTGATGGTAATGGTATACTATTTGTCAATCACGGCTTACTGTACGCCCTATAATGCCCTGATTCCGGAATTAGGGCACAACCAGCAGGAACGCCTGAATATTTCCACAATCATTTCTTTTACTTTTATTGCCGGAACCGCAGTTGCCTATCTGGCGCCGGTAATCTGGGGAGCTTTCATCCCGGTATTGGGTCGTGTAGGCGCAATCCGCGCGACGTTCACGGTTATGGCTGTCATCGCATTTTTCTGTATGCAGGTGCCGGTCTGGTCAATCCGTGAAAAAGAATATGTGGATACTGTTCCCTCGCAGGATACCGCGTTTTCCTCCCTCGCTTCCACATTCCGGAATCGGGAATTCCTGAAATTCGTCGGGTCGGACATCCTGTACTGGATTGCCATTACGATGTTCCAGACAGGTCTTCCGTTCTTCGTCACCAGCCTGCTGAAACTTCCGGAAACGATGACCACACTTTATTTTGTTGGTATGACCGCTTTGTCACTGGTATTTTATATTCCGATCAATAAGCTGGCGCCGAAACTTGGCAAGAAAAAGCTGATATTAACGGCCTTCGTGATTTTTTCGTTCTCATATCTCTATACCGGCTTTCTTGGAAGGATCTCTGTAATCTCTGCAAATGTACAGGGGCTGATTCTTATGGTTACGGCTTCCTTACCTATGGCGGTCTTTGGGATCCTTCCTCAGGCAGTGGTTGCCGATATTGCCCAGAGCGATGCGAAGCGCACCGCAAGCAACCGTGAAGGGATGTTCTATGCTGCAAGGACTTTTGCCTTTAAGCTGGGCCAGAGCCTCTCCATGCTCCTGTTTACAGCGGTTTCCACAGTTGGGGATTCCTCGGGAACGGGTTACCGCATTGCAGCGTTTACGGCGGCATGCTTCTGCTTTTTAGGCGGGATTATCTTCCTGTTTTATGACGAACACAAAATCAGCCGGGATATACGGTAGAAGCTTGCCATACATGATCATGACTGTTGTAACCTGTATGGACCGCCATGTCCCGTCAAGGAAATGAAAGGAGAACCCTTACATGGACAGAAGAACCATTCACAATCTGATCATACCGGCAGAAGGATATGCGGAAATAATGGAGTCGGCCGTTCTGCCTTATCTTGCAGAGAGGAAAACGGAAAAATACTGTGAGCGGGAACAAGGAAAAAAGATCTTCTATCTGCGCTGCCTTGCAGACCAGCCTCAGGGCATTGTCATCCTGTCCCACGGTTATACGGAAACAGCCGACAAGCATCTGGAAAATATCTATTATTTTCTTCGCGGGGGATACCATGTCTTCATGCCGGAACACTGCGGACACGGCCGCAGCTACAGGCTATGCAGTGATACCGGGGATCTCTCTCTGGTACATATTGATGATTATCAAAGATATGTAGATGACTTGCTGTTTGTAAGCCGCCTTGCGGCACAGGAATTCCCGGAGCTTCCCATATGCCTGTATGGCCATTCTATGGGCGGCGGGATTGCGGCCTGTGCAGCGGCACAAGAGCCCCAGATCTATTCGAGGCTGATCCTCTCCTCCCCAATGATACGCCCAAACAGCGCCCCCCTTCCCTGGCCGCTGGCATATCTCGTTGCAAAGACTTTCTGCATAGCAGGCGGGGAAGAACACTATCTGCCGGGAAACCATCCCTATGACGGAATGGAACAATATGCCGACAGTGCTTCTGCTTCCGAATGTCGATTCCTATATTATCAGGATAAACGCTGCAAAGAGCCCTTATTCCAGATGAACGCCGCCTCCTATGGATGGTTTTGGCAGACGTATCGGTTAAACCATGCTCTCCAAAAGAAAGCGTGGCGCCAGATTTCCTGTCCTACCCGGATCTTCCAGGCAGAATACGAAACGTATGTTTCCAAAAGGGAACAGGAACGATTTGTGAAGAAATTATGCAGGAGGAAAAATATAGACGCAAAGCTTATCCGGGTAAAAGGGAGTAAACACGAAATCTTCAATTCCGATAATAAAATATTAGAATCCTATTGGCAAAAAATCTTATCATAGAGCAAAGCATAACAAGCCGCCCCGTTTTTGCAGAATGAGGGGCGGTTTTTACATGGCATTTTTAATTTCTCTTTGATAAAATAACTGTAAATAGAATCTGTCAGCAAAGTCATATTGGAGGAATACGAATATGGCAATTATTGCACCGAATTTCAATTTTGATGGGAAATGTGAAGAAGCAATATATCTTTACCAAAAAGCATTCGACGCAGAAATCAACTGCCTGCTTCGGTACAGCGATGCAAAATGGGACGATTTTCATAAAGAACTGTCAGAAGAACAGAAAGAATATATCTATCATGCGGAACTCCTTATCGGAAATCAACGGATCATGATGGCGGATAATCTGGATATCCCTTTTAAACCAAGCACTGCCCTTTCACTGACTATCACACTGGAAACAAAAGAGGATGTTATGCGGGTCTTTGAGATTATGCAGGACGGAAGCAAGATCATTTATCCGGTACACAGCACTACATACAGTTCCTGCAGTGTCAGTTTTATAGATAAATTCGGCTTTCGATGGGTCATTATGACAGATCAGACAGAGATATACTAACACCACTTTATCACAGGCAATATCGCTCTGACGAAAGTAGATAAAGATTATCCAGACAACAAGCTCACGGGTGCGGTATTCGAGGTTTACTTGGATATGAACGGTGACGGCAAACTGGATAAGAAAGACGAGCTGCTCGGCGAGATGGGCGAGGTGGAAAAAGGCGTGTACCAGATGGACGACCTCAGATACGGCAAGTACCTTGTCCGTGAGAAAACCGCCCCGACAGGCTTTGTGCTTGATGAGAATGTTTATCCCGTATCCATTGAGGAAAACGGAAAGACCTACAACGTGGAGAATGAAGCAGGAAAAGGATTTTTAAATGAAGCACAGAAAGGCTCATTAAAAATCGTCAAGACATCTTCTGACGGAAAAGTGGAGGGCTTCTCTTTCCGTGTCATTGGTAAAGATTACGACCAGACCTTTACTACCGACAAGAACGGAGAAATCGTCATTGACGGCTTGCGAATCGGCGAGTACACCGTGTCCGAGGTCAGCGACAAGGCATCTTCTGGCTATATCCTGCCTGCCGACCAGAAAGTGACAATCAAGACAGACGAAACAGTGACAGTCACCATGCACAACGAGCTGCGTGACACACCGAAAACAGGAGATGATTTCAGTTTAGGCTTGTGGGTGAGCCTTGCGGCGGCATTTACGCTTGGTGCAGGAATCTTCGGATTTGCAGGTTACAAATGCGGAAGAAAGAAAAAGGAGGACTAAGCAGAATGAGAGAAAAAACCATTATCGTTATTGTGCTTGTGGCGTTTATTGGCGGTGCGGCTGCGTGGCTGCATATCCGCAGGAAAAATAAATTAAGGCAGATTGATGTGGATTGGGGCGGTTTTAGGTGACCGCCCTCTTTCCATGTATGGAGGTAATTATGGACAATCTGAAAACCATTGAGGGAAAAGTTAAGGCTGTCCTGTAAAAGAATGAAGACGCCAGAAATGACGACATGGTGCTGTACCTTGCCCTCTGCAACCTTTATTTGAAAGATGCGGGGAATATGCCGCTTGCACAGATAATGACATGGCATAAGGAGCTTAGCTTGCCGAGCTTTGAGAGCGTGGGCAGGATACGCCGCAAATTGCAGGAGAAATACCCAGAGCTTTTAGGCAGTGTGCGGATGCAGAAAATCAGAGCCGCAGGGGAAAAGGCATACCGTAAATATGCGAAAGAATCGTGAGGTGAAAGATGCAGGATAAGTCTTTTGAATACGGAGGGTATCATTTTATCCCAGAGCGGCAGTTCACAAAGCGGGAAGATGATTTTTTCAAGATTACCCACAGATTAAAAACAGACAGGGAACTCGGCTTTTTTGCCGCTGACTATTACGGCAGGGGAAGCCAGAAATTCCCCTACTCTTACGATGATTTTTACGCTGCGTCCACGGACAAGAAATGCGATATTTTCCGATGCGTGGAAAACGGCAGGCTGTACGTCCCCTGCCTGTATGAATTGCAGCAATATATGGACGGAAAACAACGAGGAGGTTATGGAAGTGAAGAATGTACTGGAACAGCTTTATAATGGTGAAATCTTCCCGGCAGAACAGTATGCCCCCAGAGGTGAGGAATACCGGAAAATCCATCAGGGGCATTACCACCATTACGAGGACTTTATTGAGTTACTGGCTAAGCTGGAGCCGCCCCTTGATGAGCGGTTCATTAAAATCATGGACGAACAGCTTGTCGTAATCCCGTTTGAGTTCTCGGAAATGTTCATTGACGGTTTTAAGCTGGGGCAAAGATGATGGCAGAGGTTTTCAGGGACGAGTAGAAGGACTGGGACAGGAAAAGGCAGACGCTTTGACGGGGCGGCTGCCTTTTTTGGGGTTGCTGACAAGCTGGAATTGAACAAAATCGCTGCGCGATGGCCTGCCAAGGCTATGGCGCAGCTTTTCTTTTCCTAAAAACAGTGGACAGGAACGTCCCAAGATAGTATTGTTTAAGTGCGACCAAAAACATACTTCGAATACGGGCTTATCTCTGACCACTGCTTATGATAAGAATAACACCCTCCTGCTGTATTGGCAAGCACTTTTATTTTGCAAATGCCCCTCCATAAAAAGATATTCCGTAACTGCTGACTGTCTGATTTTATGGAGGAACCGATATGTACGAAAAATATATGCTGCTTCTCGAAGAAGAAGCAAAAATCAGGAACCTTAAAAACCGTTCCGTTCTCTGTTATAAAAACTATGTATCCTATTTTCTGAACTATGTGGGCAAAGCTCCTGCATATCCTCTGGGATGATGTCAGGGTGCCCCGCATGCGCATCGACCATAAGCTCCCCACCGTCCTGTCCAGGCAGGATATTGACGGGCTCCTTGATTCGACCGATGATCTGAAATACAGGTCATGCGCCGCTGTGTCAGGAAAGCGGGGCTTCCGGCAGGCGCCACTCCCCACAGCCTCCGCCACAGCTTTGCGACCCATCTTATGGAGGCAGGGGTTGACGCCCGTACGCTCCAGACCCTGCTCGGACACAGGGATCCGAAATCTACCGAAGTCTACCTGCATGTAAGCAATAAATCCATTATGGGCATCCACAGCCCTTTTGACAGGGAGGGAGCCAATGGATAAGCCGACTGTGCAGGATATTTTCAACCGTTTTTATTCGGGATATCTGGAAAGGCATACGCCCTCCCCGGAACAGACAAAAGCCGCCACATGCATCATGAACTGTAAAACCGGGGCTTATGGGGCAAATGTCGATGTCTGCGAGGACTGCGGCTGTATCCAGATCCACTATAATTCCTGCCGCAACCGGTGCTGCCCCATGTGCCAGGCGCTCCCAAAGGAGAAATGGATGGTTCTTCGTCGGGAAGATGTCCTGGAAGCCCCTTACTTCTATGTCGTATTTACTGTCCCGGCTGAACTAAACCCCATAATCTACAGCAACCAGAAGCTCTTGTATGATGCGCTCTATCATGCTGCTTCCGGCACCCTTGACGAGTTTTGTGCAGACCCAAAATACCTGGGTGCAAAGATTGGTTACCTCTGCATCTTCCATACCTGGGGGTCTGAAATGAACTTCCACCCCCATATCCATGCCATCGTGCTGGGCGGAGGGCTTAATGCGCAGAACCACTGGAAAGGGAAAAGGGACGGTTTTTCCTCCCCATCCATGTCGTGTCCCGGAAGTTCCGCGGCAAGTACATGGCGGAATTGAAGAGGCTCTGGCAGGACGGCCGCCTTGTGTTTGGCGGGACATCCGAAAAATACCGGAACCATTACACATAGAAGAAGCTCATCACCCTGTGCCAGAACCTGCTGGGCTGCAGGGCCTACCTTTCACAGCTGAAAGACAAGACCGGGCCTGAAATCATAAAGCAACTCTGGGGCGTGGATATCTGTAAATGCAGGCGCTGCGGGGGACGTATTGTATCACACCACAAAGTCATTCCGCTGCGGAACTGATCCGTCGGGCATCATATGGCTTCGAAGGCTTCCTTCTGGGAGGCTTGTTTGCCATACAGAAATTTCAAATACCACAGAAAATGGGTTCCATTTCTGCAGGATTATGATATGATATCTTCCAGAAGGAAAAAGATTGAAAGTCCATAGGCACCAGCTAAAGGGACGCTCACTTTGTTCAATTAGGTTAAATCGCAAATGGCGCAAACGAAAGGGCAGTTTATCGCAAAATCAAGGCTGCTTTTTCGTTTGCCCCATCAGCGATTCTAACCTAAAGAATTTGTTGGGGAAAATCAGAACAAAAAAATGATGTAAAAACTGAATATTGTTTACTTTTAGGTAGCGATTATCTTAACAGACAATCAGCTACCTTTTTTATTTTCAGAAACTATTAACACAACCACAGAAAGAATGAGGTATCAAAATGATTGAGAGCAAAAATGACGCAAGCAGAAATTTAGAAAAAGCATTGCAGGAACTGGAACAGGCAAAACAGCGTGTAGCCAACGAAAAGAAAAAGCAGAACGAGAAGAAACGCAAAGCCGAGAACCACCATAAGTACATCATGGGCGGTATTATCATGAAGTATTTTCCCGACTGCTACCGTTATGACGAGGACGAGTTAAACCGTATCTTATCGGTTGCCTTGCAGACAAAGGAGTGTCAGCAGATTATATCTAAAATCAAAGCGGAAAGCCGTGAAACCACTTCCCCACAATCCATTCTCCCCAATGCTGAAAATGAAAGCGAGGGCGATACGGAATGACGAGGGCAACGGAACTGAAAAGCCGAGGTAACATATTCACCCCGTTTACGGGGTCAAGAGCCCGCTGGACGGGAAAAAGACGCTTGTAAAAGGCTTAAACGGCAAGAAGGGAAGCTATGACGCGTACCTTATCCCAGAAGGGGTGAAGGAGTATTCCTATACGAAAGACGGGAAGGAGGTCCAGGGGTTCCAGTATCAGTTGAAACTGGAATTTCCGCAGGGGAAACAGGCATCCCGGAAAAGGCCAAATACCCCATAGCAAGCTAACGGGGCATTTGGCTCTCACGGCATTCGTCAAATATTCATGCAAGAATGGCTATTTTCCTCATTGCTCGCGGAAATAAAGGTGGCGTATAGGAGCAAAAGATGTTAAAATAGTCATGGTTCATCTGTGCAGGGATGCGGCTTTCCAAGGAAGGCTTTCGCATGACACTTTTTTCGATAGCGTAGGCTCAGCGGTGTTATCATGTCGAAGCAGATGAACTTTTTTGTAAAATGGGGTGGCAGGATGGTAATCGAATTAAAATATTCCAATATAAATACATATCTTATCCGGGGAACGAAGGGCAGCATCCTTTTCGATACGGGATGGGCGGGTTCTTTTCCGCAGTTTTGCAGGGCGCTTGGCGGGGCAGGGGCGACAGTGCAGGAAATACGGTATTTATTTATTTCCCATTTCCACCCGGACCACATGGGAATCGCGCAGGAGATTGCCCGCTGCGGTGTGAAAATCGTTGTGGCTGATGTGCAGCGAGCGCATATCCATGATGCGGACGGGATATTTGCAAAGGAGGGGAACCGCCTTTATCTGCCGATTGCGGATGAGGACGTCCGCGTCATTTCCTGCGGGGAGAGCCGCGCGCTTGTGGAGGAATGCGGGATTGCAGGGGAAGTGGTGCATACGCCGGGGCATAGCGAAGACAGCATTTCTTTATGCCTGGATGAAGGGGCGTTTTTTGTAGGCGACCTCAATCCTCTGTATGAATTGGAACTTCACAGGGGGACGCAGATTGGGGAGAGCTGGGAAAAGCTGCTGGCGCGAAATCCCATCAAGGTGTACTACGGCCATGCGAAAGCGGCGGAGTTAAGCAGGGAGTGGGGAACGGCGAAAAAAGAATCCGGGCATTCTAAGGATGTCTTCCGGCTTGTGAAAAAAATTATGAAATATATGGATAAGGGTTATTCGTTAGAGGACGCCAGGCGGGCGACGGGCGCAGACAGAGCATTTGTGGAGGATGTGGCGAGAATGTATCTGACGCACCAGAATATAAGCGTACAGGGAATTTTGGATAGGATTGAGATTAAGGGGAAATAACCGACGTACAGAAAGGGGAATATGGACGTCTGGAACGCACATGGCCGCAGGCGTTTGGGAAAGAAACCACATTTCCGGAACAGGAAAATGGGAACGGAGATGAAGCATGAACTGGACAAAATTAAATATAAAAGAAGTTGTTTATTATTGTAAGTCGTTTGAAGTAGGATTTTATTGTGAACCTTTTAGTCTGCAGATGGAGGAACTGGTTCTGATTTTTCATTATTATGGGATAGAGCAGTTTACAGTAAAAGATATACGGGAGTTTTATGAAAAATTGCAGATTCCAAAATTAAAAGGTGAAGGGCTGCTTAAACCGATTCCAAGCAGGATACGAAAAGTTATGGAGCGGATGCAGAATATCAAATATATAGATGAGGATACCTTTGAGATTGTTCAGGCTGAGAAAGGGAATTTTTTGCCTTTTGATACAGGCTTTTATTCTGAAGAAATAGAAAAAGGATATAAGGCGGGAATTGCTAAAAGCAGGATTGAAGGATACTATGAAAAGTATCATACCATTTTGAAAATTTGATAGAGCGTGTTTAGAAAATCAAATGTTGAATTTGAAGGGGACAGATCCTAAAATGAACTTTGCAGAACAAAGTGAAAGGTTGGAAAAGGCATGAATATTAAAAAAAGCAACGAGGAATTGATTGAAGCTCTTGCAGAAGCTGCCGGAGCTGCATTCGCATCTTTGAAAGAAAACACGAAGGAACATTTTTATTTCTATGTATTTGTGTTTGATGAAGGGCTGCATCCATATATTTCGGCATGGTCTTATGAGGCTTTGGAAAAATCAATGATTGAGCAGCAAATAACCGATGATGAAAAAAGCTGGTGGAAATGGGACAGCGCAGATTCTCCCTATGCTGTTTATGGATATGAGGAATTTTTTGGAAAAGTAGATGAATTGCTGGATAAAAGAGCAGGCGGATTATCAGATGACGAGCTTTATGGGGGCGAATGGGAAGCCCGGATTGATTGTATGGAAGAAGCCATGAAGAGGCTTGACGCTTCCGGCCTGTTTGGAACCGGAAAAGAACGGGAATGTGTAGTGATCAATGCAGAACAGGATCCGCCTGACGATGATGGCGCGGAATATAACAGGGCGCTGCGGTTAAATCCGCCATCTTCCCTGTTGTCTGAATATTTAGAAACATGTGAGAATCCAGAAAATCCCCAGACCTTGCCGTGACAGCAGATCTGGCCGACAGGAGGAGACAGAATGTCAAATATTATATCATTTGACGGCAAAGCTGTGCCAGGTGATGATTCGCTTGCAATGTCAAATGGCGGAACAGACGTATTTATCAATATTCTCGCTTTAAGCGGCTCTGTAATTGCCCGGACCGAAAGCGAAAAACGCCTGATGGTTTATTTATGTGAAAAAGACCAAATAACTGGCAGGGGCTGTGTTGGATTTGATATTGTTGAAATGCCGTGGGAGAAAGAAACTTTTGAGGAAGATAAGAAATTTATGATCCGGTTAATAAACGGGGCAAGAAATAAAACCGGCTGGGAAAGGCTTGATTACAGTCCAAATGAGGAACTAATTTCCTATTACTTGGATACATTTGAAAATCTGATAAAAAGAATGACAGTGGATAATATTAGGGAAGATTCACTGAATCACTGGCTGTCGGAGTCAGAAGAGGATGATCCTGTCTATTGCGGTTTTCCAAGATGCGAAAAGCACAATACTTTTTTAACCTGTTTTGGATGTCAGATATGCAATAGTTAGCTTTCGGATTATCGGGCTGGAAAATTCAAGGTTGACGGAGGAAACAACAATGCGGTTTGATGAAGAGTTGGAGCAGTTTGTATTTGAGTACCATGGACTGATTTTTGCTTGGGATGAAGAACCTGGGGGAGATTACATGGAACAGGTAAAAGCAATATCTGAAAAATATAATACACAATTAGATTCCATTATAGAATTTATGATGCCCTATATCACAGCGGCTTTTGGAGATTTCGGAACGGATAAAATGAAAGAGAAGTTGGGAAAGCCTGTTATTAATTATGACAATGGGCAGGTAAATTATTTAGAACAGTCATTTGATGGTATACATATATTTACTTTTGAATTTATGGATGACGAATTTCAGGATTTAAGGTATTTTTCAATGGATGGCTGATTTGTAGCTTCTAGTTTATTGAGCAGATAAACAGAGCGAAAAATCAGAATATGGGATAGGAGGTTTGGTTGTGGGAAAAAGGCAGCAGCGGTTCATCCGGGTGATATTTTTACGATTCCTCTTTTTTTGCCATCTAATGATGATGATTATACGCTTGATTACAGCAAATATAAATTTCCTTTAAATGATATTTATGCTTTTGGAAGGTTGATTGAAATACAGGTGGGAAATGTAGATTTGATAGAGGTATTTTCTTATACCGGGCGGATACCCGAAAATCCTCACATTATAATACAGTCGGGAAGGATGTTTGCGCCTGAACATATAGGACACCCATTTTCTAAAAATGGGCGTTGGCGGGCTGTATTCAGCAATCCATATTATGATATGTGGAGAGATTCAGATTATGAAAATATTTCGTTTCTGTCTCCTGTAGGGCATATGTGGAAAGGAAAAGAAACAATCAATATTACAAAAAAACAATGTATCGAATTGGAAGAAGCTGGGATACCTTACTGGATTATGCATTCTCGTACAGATTTGGAAGTTGAGATTCGTTCAGCGCTTGAAGAACGAGGGGCAGATCTGGATTATGAGCGGATAGTTGATGAGCGGAAATCAGAATTTCCAAAACCAAGAGATGTGGATAAAAAGCTAAAGGAAATGATTGTCCCGTTTAGATGGCTGTCAGAGCCGGGAAGATATACATTAAGCTTGGATGCCGATTTGTTAAATGGCGATTGTTTTGCAAAGAATAATATGTTAGGAAATGGGTATGATTGGGAAAAAGTTGCATCCGAATTTATTAAAAAGCAGGGAATTGTAGCATTACACTATTCTGGATATACTCAGTCGGATGGATTTGAAGACTGCAATGAAGTTGCTGCTAAGTCTCATGAAAAGGGGCAAAAGGTCGTAGGTTGCTGTTTCTATACAGAACAGGATTTAGGGCATATTTTACATGGGGACAGCACGCTATTGTATCTTTCCTTTGGCAATTACTTTGAAAAACCAACTGCCCGGGAAGTAGGGCAGATCATTGCTGAAGAGTTAAAGTCTGTTGGATTTTGTGTCCAGTGGGATGGCGCTGTTGAAACAAAAATTGGCATAAAGCATTTCAAATGGGATAAGTATTACTCCGGCGGTTAAATATTATAGCGATGATGAATGAGTTATAAATATATTCCCAGTTTATCGGAAAGATAAACAGAGAGAAAATCAGGATTTACGGAGGAGCTGTATATGTTTGAAAAAATGAGTAAAGCGCTTACCAGAGAAGATATAAAGGAAATCGAAGTAAATCTGGGACTTGCATTTCCAGGGGATTTTGTAGAACACTACCTGTCCTATAATGGTGGAATACCTGCAAAGCCGTTTTTCTATTGTGAAGAGGAAGATATGGAAACAGAGATTCAAGTTTTTCTTCCGTTAAAATATCGTTATTGTGACATTCCCATAGGAACAGCGGAAGAAAAATATTTATTGTTCAAAGGGAAATTCCCATTGATGGCCACTTATTTTCCCTTTGCTAATGACTATGGGGCGAATCCGATTTGTGTCAATTTGGAGGACGGAGGGGTTTATATTGTGTATATGGATTTGGGAGAATTGGAGGATAGATGCCTCCGCCGTATGGCAGGGAGTTTAATACGCCGAGGTCATTGTCTGTCATGGGGAATGCGGCTGCGGGTTTATGCAAGCCTGTCCTTATGGAAATCGGAAGGGCGGTTGTGCAGTCTGAACGCAGGAAAGAAAAAAGCAATGCCCACAATAAAGCAAAGGAGCGCGTAAACGGAGGGCAGGGATTTAACACCTTGCTCTCTATTTTACTTTGAAAAATATCAGAGATATAGGGAATCCAGTAAAAAAACGTTACTTATTATCCCTGCTTTAAGCAGAATAAAATTCATTTATGATTAGTCAGTTGATAACGAGTAAAGAAATAATTATAATAAATGATGACATACGGTGTCAGGTTTTTGGCGGTATTCTATTATCAAAGGAGGAGTTGGCAATGCAGGAAAGCAGATTATTTAAGATTGTGTATCATTTACTTGATAAAGGACAAGCTACTGCTCCAGAATTAGCAGAAAAATTTGAAGTATCTGTAAGGACAATTTACAGAGATATTGACGCTTTGAGTGGTGCAGGTATTCCTGTTTATGCAGAAGCAGGGCGAAACGGCGGCATTCATTTAATGAATGACTTTGTTTTAGATAAAGCGGTGCTGTCTGAAGAAGAAAAGCAGGAAATTCTAACAGCCCTGCAAAGTGTCAATTCTACAAACAATATGGGCAGCAATCAAACACTGCAAAAGCTTTCTGCAATCTTTCATATTAGTTCGGAAAACTGGCTTGAAGTAGATTTTTCCAGATGGGGCAACAAGGGAACTGACAACGAGAAATTTGAATTGCTAAAATCAGCGATAATTCATCAAAATTGCGTAAAAATAACTTATGCAAATTCCTACGGAACAATTAGCGAAAGAATTGTTAGGCCGCTAAAAATGTCATATAAGTCTATGTCATGGTACTTAAAAGCATATTGTACGGAAAAACAGGATTATCGTATTTTTAAGCTGACCCGTATCATAAATTTTGAAGTTCTCACGGAAGTTTTTTGCAAAAGCCCCTTTCCAGAATTAGATGAAACATTGGGGCAATCCTACAAAACAATTATATTGCGTTTCCCGAAAAATATGTCATACCGTGTTTATGATGAGTTTGACAAAACGATGGTAAGCAAAAAAGAAAATGGGGATTTAATAGTATCCGCCCAAATGCCAGAAGATGAATGGTTAATCGGGTATTTATTGTCATTTGGAACACAGGTAGATATTATAGAGCCTGCATATCTGAAAGACGTCGTGGCAGAACAGGCACAGAAAATCTATGAAAAATATACCTTGTGAAACGGCCGGATGGCCATAATGGGATGCCCTGAGGGTATAAAACTTGACATAGGGTGTCAGCATAAGCGTGATATAATTTCCCTATAAACTCTATTCTAGAAAGTGAGGACTGAAAATGAAACATGAATGGAAAAAACATGAAAAAGGAATATATGGTGCAAAAACAAAACCTTGCGTGCTCGATATTCCCGCTCAAAAATATATCATTCTTTCTGGCAGAGGAAATCCTAATGACGAAATCTTTTCAGATAAGGTTGCCGCCCTGTTTTCGGTAGCTTATAAAATTAAGATGGCATATAAAGCAGCTGTCCCAAAGAACAACGAAATAACAGATTATACCGTATATCCTTTAGAGGGAATATGGAGCATGGATTCTGAAAAAGAATATTTGGTAAAAGAAGAATTGCAGTACCGCATCATGATACGACAACCGGATTTTATTTCCAGAGAAATGTTTGATAATGCGTTAGAGACAGTAAAGGCGAGGAAAAATATTCTGTATCTAACAGATATTTCTTTTGAAACAATCTGCGATGGCAGATGCATCCAAATATTGCATAAAGGAGCGTTTGATGATGAGCCTGCGTCATTTGAGATTATGGACGGATATTGTATGGAACACGGATATAAGCGTATGGGAAAAGAACACCGTGAAATATATTTGAATAATGCTAATCGTACAGATAAAGCCAATTTGAAAACTATCTTGAGATATAAAGTTACAGATACAGAGAAACAGCAACATAGTATGATAAAAACGAAAGGAAAATAAATATGGGCAGACCAACAACAAAAACAGATTTCCTAACAGCCGCAGCCGCTAATTATGAAAAGTTAAACACTCTTGTTTCTGGATTGACAGAAAAAGAATTATCAACGCCTTTTGATTTTTCGGGTGATGAAAAAAAGAAGGAAGCTCACTGGAAAAGAGATAAAAATCTTCGTGATATTTTCATCCATCTCTATGAGTGGCATCAGCTTTTGTTAAACTGGGTGTATTCCAATCAGAACGGTGATAATAAACCGTTTCTTCCAGAACCGTATAATTGGAAAACCTATGGAGATCTAAATGTGGAATTTTGGAAAAAGCATCAGTCTACATCATTAGAGGACGCAAAGAATATATTCCAGAAATCCCATAACGAAGTAATAAAACTGGCAGAAATTTTTTCAAACGAGGAATTATTTTCGAAAGGCGTTTATAAATGGGTAGGCGGAAGCACTCTGGGTTCTTATTTTGTCAGCGTTACAGCAAGCCATTATGATTGGGCAATGAAAAAACTGAAAGCACATAGGAAAAATTGCGCCTAAATGCAGGGAGGACATACGATGCACTTCGTGAAAGCTAAAGGGATATTATCTGCTAAAAATGGAATGAATTTATATCGGGGCTGCTCACACGGGTGCATTTATTGTGACTCCAGAAGCAAATGCTATCACATGGAACACGCTTTTGAGGATATTGAAGTCAAGGAAAATGCGATTAACTTGTTGGAATATACTCTAATTCATAAGCGAAAAAAGTGTATGATAGGCACAGGTTCTATGACAGACCCCTATATTCCGCTGGAAATGGAAATAGGGAATGTCAGAAAGGCTCTGCACTCAATATATGAGCATGGTTTTGGATTTACGGTCATAACAAAATCAAACCGCATTTTGAGAGATTTAGACCTTTTACAGAAAATAAATGAAGAGTCCAAGTGCGTTGTGCAAATGACTTTGACTACTTGCAACGAAGATTTGTGCAAAAAGATTGAGCCGAATGTAAGTACGACAAGGGAGCGTTTTGAAGTATTGAAAAAGATAAGGAACGCAGGGATACCGACAGTTGTATGGCTGACGCCAATTTTGCCGTTTATTAACGATACTGAAGATAATATTTCAGGTATTTTGGATATGTGTATTGAGGCAAAGGTTTATGGCGTTATTTGCTTTGGAATGGGGCTAACTCTCCGAGAAGGAAATCGAGAGTATTTTTATGAACAGTTAGACCGATTATTTCCTGAACTGAAAGAAAAATATATCCGTACATACGGAAATCAGTATATGATAGAAAGCGACAACAGCAAAAATTTAATGCGGCTTTTTCACCGAAAATGCGAAGAAAATGGAATTTTGCATGACAACGAGCAAATATTTAACTATTTGCATTTCTTTGAAGAAAAGGACGACAGTAGGCAATTAAGTATTTGGGATTGGAAAGCGGGTAAAATATGAGTGTCATTTATGGAACAGAATGGATACGTTGTCCTGTTTGCGGCAGCAAAACCCGTGATAAAATCCGAGAAGATACGGTATTGAAAAATTATCCTCTCGATTGGCCAAAATGTAAGCAGGAAACATTGATTGAAGTAACAAATTTGCAGATAACAGTCATCACAGAGCCAGACACATAGACGCAGAGCCTTTGCGGTTTTTCTTTTCAGCAGGTCAATCTGATGATATAATGGTGGCTCTTTACGTCCTCCCGCTTTTGGTTCTTGCCGTATTTCAGAGTGGAGCGCATATACGCTATGGCGAAATCCTCCCCGTCACAATTCAGAGAGGAAATGAGATAGCCTGTCCTCGGAACAATCTGACCGTTTCCGTCCAGTGTGGGCTTCATGGTAAACTCGTCATGCTCAAAGGTTAGGTACTGTTCAGCCGCCCCATAGTCGGCATTTTTAGAGCTGATATGTTTGAATGTTGTGGGCGGCTTCACCTACTTTCTGCAAGACTTCAAACTTCAAGGCGGCAAGCTCCGCTTTGGCGGCTCGCACTTCTTGGGAGAGTGCGTTATAGGGTGCGCCGTATTCGTTCAGACAGCGGGCAATCTGATTCAAGTTGCCGCCGATTTTCCCGTATTCGGCGGTTAGCTTCCCAACGGCAGACAGCAATTCATCATTGACCGGGGAAACGGTGATAACCGGGCATATCCTTGACTTGGTTCCTGCAGGACAAAATGAGCCGATAGGCGAAATTTGGTATTGTGGTAGAATCTTGCTCTAAGAAACTGCGCTGTGTGGTATCTTCACTTACTATCTAGCTTTCTGGGGCTGGTTTGTTGCGTTCCGGCGAAAATTTCTCATGGAATTTGCTGATACCCTCGACGGACGGGGCGGGGATTCTGCCAAAGCTGCGGAAACATTTCTCCCCCTAATACCTACAACACCACGCAAAGCAAAATTGACGGAGATTTTCGGAAATTTCTTCATTTTCCTTTCATTTCCCACACCACCGAAAATTGAAAACTGCCAAACAAACAGGACAGATTTTCTCTTTGCCCTCCCTCCACGGACAGCTTGCGGATTTGCCAAACGGGAGGGGGAATTTTTTTCTATCCCCTATGCATGGCATAATACCGACGATTTTTGAAAATGCCCAAAATGGGCGCAAAAAAACAGGAAACCTTTTCTTGATTTCCTGTCTTAGTGTGTCGTCCTATCCAGCGGCAATTTTTAGCTTTTGGTTAATGGATATGTTCATCGTAAAAGTCTAAAAAATCCTCGAACAACTCCAAATCCAATGAATTACACCATTTTTCCCTGTCAAGGTTTTGATATATATAATTAGCTTTATCCTCCGAAAACCGTTCCCTGTTTTCCTCTGTGTTATAGTCATAGTCAAGCGTTTTGAGCCATTCATCAAATTTCGCATTAAACTCATTGCGATATGTGTCGTTATTGAAATAGTTATGTCCTTTATTCTCAAGAGGAATAAAGCTAAATCGGGAATCGTCCTTGTATTTTTCGTAATAAATTTCGTAACCGTATTCGGCTGGAACAACTTCATCATCAAAGCTATGTACAATCATAACAGCGGCATTGCTTTTTGAGAAGCCATCCAACGCAGTATTTGAGGCATACCCGCCATATTGAATCTTCTCATGCAGTTTCACAAATGGTAACATCAAATAAATACCATTTCCTATCTGTTTTTTCCCCTCAGCTTCAAACAGATTCGGTGAAGCGTTAAAACCCGAACACGCTATAACGGCTTTTACTTCGGGGTGGTATGTAAGCACACTGCAAACACTGTAGCCGCCCCAGCTATGCCCGAATAAAACGATTGGCAGACTTGGGAATTTCCCGCTTTCTTCCACAAATGTAATTGCATAGTCAAGGTCAATTACTCCCTGTGGAAGTCCTCCGACTCCCTCACCCTCGCTTTCATCATTTCCCGTAGCGTCATAGGAGAAAACATAATATCCATGACAGGCAAAATAATTCACACAATCCATATAAGAATTATGTCCACCTCCACCAAAGCCATGTGCCATTACAACGATACCACGCTGGTTTTCTCCCGAACTATACATATATCCCGCCAGTTTCTGCCCCTCGTTGGAACTAAACTCATATTTCGTGCGGTGCAATCCGTCAAAGTCATCAACATAGAGCATAAGCGGCTCATAGCTCTCAAATCGCTGGTTAAAATTCTCGTTATACACCATTACAGACAATACCCAATCGCCAGCAATTATTAGTACAGCCACGATAGCTAATACAATAGAGAGAATCTTTTTCTTTTTAGATTTCGGTTTCATTTTTTTCATATCCTTTTCGACTTATTGTTTTGTCGGAAAACTCCGATTGTAATTTGAAAATTTTTAATGGAAATATTAGGTGTTATAAACTGTTATTAAAATCTCCGCTAACCCTTGAAAACACTAAGTTTATCGCAGGTGAGCTTTCCCTTATAGTTTCCCTCATGTTATATCTTCCTATAGGGCATTATGAACCCTGATAAGGGAAAAAATGAGGGAAACAAAATCATATAAAACATTATAACACAAAACATACGGGAATTGGTAAACTGATTGAAATGCTTTAAAAAATCAACGAAATGAGGACAGATAAAAATGAATATTATTTATGCAAAATTTTATATCTATTTTTAGATTATCCACATAAATACTATGTTTTCAAGTATTTTGAAGTATAGAAAATCATTCATTTTACCACGAATTTACCACGATTGATTGAGCCTTGATATGACAATAAAATAGCGCTAAAAAGACATCCTTAACTTAAGCGGTGTCTTTTTATGTACGGATATGAAATTGTCAAACTGAGATTTGTACTTCTGAACAGCTTGGATTTATCTATTTCACGATAAATCTATAAATTGCATAGGCAACCCATATAATCCAAGAAAAAAACCACAAATCAAAGAGAATACTTATTGTTAAATAAACGATAGCAACAGCGATTGCTATTATCCAATTTTTCTTTTTAGTATATTCCATAATCAACCACCTCCACAACTGCAAATCTATCCCAGTTATATAAACTGGGATTTGTCAATGAATCACCTCATAGCGTAATCTAAGATACGAGTTCTCCAAAACTACACATTCTTGCAACTTCACAACACCCAATTTTGATAATTCGCATTCTTCTGTCAAAGACTTTCCATCAATTAGAGTAGAAGTATCCTTGCCGCCAATCAAAACAGGTGCAATAATAATATCTACATAATCAAACAGCTTTTCACGAAGAAATAAGTTATTCAATGTTCCTCCAGTCTGGATTGTTATTCTCTCACAACCATATTCCGATTTAAGTTTTATAAGTGCATCTTTTAAGGATAATTCATTTTGGTATATGATATGAAGATTTTCATCCTCTACGTTAAAGGCAGGATGTCTTGTATTCGTCGTAATCAGCACAAACTCTTTTGATAAAGCACAAAAATAGCGAATACCATTTTCATTCAAATGTTTATTATCAATTACAACAAAGGAAACCGGTGTTTTCCTTGGTATTTTCTTTTTATTTACTCCCATTTTTTCTTGCACTCTACCCGAGTTGAAAGACCACAAATCTGTTGTCTGCTCTATTTCGTAATATTGGTGTAATCCCTCATTAACGCCTTTAATTTTAGGAAAATCCTTATCTACATCCAAATCATCTGTTGCACCAGTACTTATTTTCCCATCAACAGACATTAGCATAAACAATGTTGTAATAGGTCTATCCATTTTATCTTTCCTCCACAAATTCCAATTCGCTTTCTTCATATCCATATTATAACAGTTCCATATATCCGCCACAACAAAAATCAGCATACCCTTTGATATTTTTCTGCCTTGAAAATGCACACTTCTTTCTTCCTCTTGATTACCCAACACAGAAAAGAAAAAAGGCTACTCGTCCTCATTATCAAAATGATTATTCCTTAATACTTCCCGTAACAGTTCCATATCTTCTTTTGAATTGGGGTTTATCATTTTTACAACCTGATAAGGCGTACCGTACTTGTGTCCGTCTGTGCTTTCCCCAAACATATCCATGCTGTATAAATCATCATAGCGGTTTAATATTTTCTGAAATTTCAAGTGCTGGATAAATTCCTTGATAGGGTAAAGGTCGGACGCTTGTATCTCCGTTCCGTTGATATAGTCTGTGATGTATTTCCGCAACTGTTCCAGCTCATACTCCAGCCATTCTTCTTCGCTGTCAAAGAAGTTATCATAGTGTCCATGTTTCAACTCTGCATTTAGGCGTTCTTCCGTCCTTAAAAACTGGCAGACTTCCTTTTCGGCTTGATTAACATACTTCCATTTTCCCGACAATAATTCATTGGGCGTTACTCCCAGCACGTCCATTATCTTTTCCAGCGTATCAAAGGTAGGATAGTTTACCCCTCTTTCAATCTTGGAAAGGCTCTGCATATTGATACCGATTTTGTCCGCAAGCTCCTGCTGTTTCATTTTCCTGTGTTTTCTTATGGTCTGTATGTTCTCTCCTAAGAAAATCATTTTCTTTATATAACCCTCCATAACTTAGTATAACCGCTCCTTTCGTTGCTTTTCTTTCTGTTTATAAGCCTATCATACTTATTTTATTTTGAAAAGTCAAGAAAAACTTCTTGACAAGTAATCCTGTTGGCGTTATTATCGTATCAGATGAAGTGATTAAGCACGCTAGGGTCAATCACACACTTGAGTAAGCATATAGATGAGTTGTTTTCGCTTTGACAGCATGAACAGGCATGGACTATCAGACCGAAAATCATGGTTTCCAAAAGGGGCTGGCTGGACGGGAAACGTCCCCCAGACGTGGAGCGGACAGACAGTTCCTTTTGGAAAGGGAACGCCTTTCGGCGTTCGCAGAGGGCGTATATGTAACACCGCCCTGCGCATACATGTCATAGTACCTAGAAACTGTGATAAATAAAGGAAAAAACACGATTTTTACCCCGCAAAAAAACGGGAAGTACGAAAGGAGCAATGCACTATAACTACACACAAAAATTTATCCGTTAAGATTGATTACATCAGTATTGTATTCGATACTGCAACCGCCGAAGATGTCATCATGCACATTTTAGGTTTACCGACTGATATTTTCAACGTCTATCCGGCAAGCGTTAAATACAAAACTTATCAAGCACGCTGGCAGATTGGAGATATTTATGTATCGGGGGACGCAAGAAAGACAGAGGACAACCCACAAGGGTTAGGCTGTTATCTTGTTATGACCGGCAGAGGTTGTGATGATATTTTCCGTATTCTCGACAGTAGGAATTATACCTTTGGAGATATGTTCCGACGTTGTAAGCGAAGATACGGACTGGATAACTTCCATTTCACTAGACTGGATATTGCCATTGATGATAAGAAGGAAAAGCCATTTTTTACCATAGAGCAGATAAAGAAGAAATGCGAAAAAGAGGAATTTATCTCGAATAGTGAGGGCTACCACTTTGACGAAAGCAAGTTTGACGATTTCGACACCGCAAAGACTGTTTATATCGGTGCTGGTAAATCGGGATTGTCATACCGCTTTTATGATAAGGATAAGGAAGTCTGTTCAAAACATAATAAGACGCTTGATGAAGTCGGCAGTTGGAAACGGACAGAAATGCAACTGCGTGATGATAAGGCTCATGCTTTTGCCATGACATTCAAAGACAGACCACTGGAACTTGGGGAACTGGCTTTCGGGTTATTGGCAAACAACCTACGCTTTGTCGTGCCAAACAGAAACGAAAGTAATAAGAGCAGATGGAAAACGTGTCGGTTTTGGGAACGTTTTTTAGGGGCTGTGGAAGTCTTGAAACTGCAAGTACCAAAACAGCAAAATTCCCTTGAAGAAACACAGCAATGGCTCACAGAGGGTGGCGTGATTTCCGCTGTCAAAAGTTTTTACTTCTTGGAAGAACATGACGCATTAGGTGGACTGGAAAAAGTGGGAACTATGCTTGATAAGGCAAGATACAGTAATTCCCTTTCCAGTAAATTAACCGCCCATTTACAGAGGATAAACCGCACCGACCTTATCCCCTATATCCAGTATGACACGAAACATGGGAAAGGGGGTATCTGATGAATAACAACGATATTCCCGTATGGGAAAAATACACCCTTACCATTGAAGAAGCGTCAAAGTATTTCCGTATCGGAGAAAACAAGTTAAGACGATTGGCAGAGGAAAACAAGGACGCTGGCTGGCTCATTATGAATGGCAACCGCATACAGATTAAACGCCGACAGTTTGAACAGGTTATTGATAAATTGGACGCAATCTAATGCAAATGAGCCTTGTATGTGTTATGATGAACACAAGTCATATCAAGGCTCTTTCCAACAAGGAAAGGAGCAGACACCATGAAAGAAAAAAGACGGGATAGCAAAGGACGTATCCTGCATACTGGAGAGAGCCAACGAACAGACGGGAAATACTTATATAAATATGTGGACGCATTTGGAAACACAAAATATGTGTATGCTTGGAGATTGACACCCACAGACCCGACACCAAAGGGAAAAAGGGAAAAACCCTCACTTCGTGAACTGGAACAGCAGATAAGACGGGATATTGAGGACTGTATCGACAGCACAGGCAAGAAAATGACGCTTTGCCAACTCTACACCAAACAGAACGCACAAAGGGCAAACGTGAAGAAAAGCACACAGAAACAACGGGAACAACTCATGCGGTTATTGAAAGAGGACAAGTTAGGTGCTAGGAGCATTGATACGATAAAACCCTCTGACGCTAAAGAATGGGCGTTACGCATGAAAGACAAAGGCTTTTCCTACAACACCATTAACAACCATAAACGCTCGTTAAAAGCGTCATTCTATATCGCCATACAAGACGATTATGTAAGGAAAAATCCTTTTGATTTCAAGTTAAGTGAAGTCTTAGAAAATGATACAAAAGAGAAAGTCGCATTGACAGAGGAACAAGAACAAGCCCTACTGTCATTCATCAAGACGGACAATGTGTATCACAAGTATTATGATGATGTGCTGATACTGTTAAAGACTGGACTTCGTATCTCGGAACTGTGCTGACTGACAATCATGGACATTGATTTTATCCATGAGGTTGTAGTTATCGACCACCAGTTACTAAAGAGCAAGGAACAAGGCTATTATATTGAAACGCCTAAGACAAAAAGCGGAACAAGGCAAGTGCCATTAAGCAAAGAAACGATACAAGCATTTCAACGAATGATGAAGAAACGCCCAAAGACAGAACCATTTGTGATAGACGGACGGGGCAACTTCCTATTTGTCAATCAGAAAGGCAAGCCGAAAGTTGCGATTGATTACAACGTCTTATTTGTCCGTATGGTAAAGAAATACAACAAGCAACACAAGGACAATCCCTTGCCACATATCACACCGCACACACTACGCCATACGTTCTGCACAAGACTGGCAAGCAAGAACATGAACCCGAAAGATTTACAGTATATCATGGGACATTCAAATATCAGTATCACAATGAACTGGTACGCTCATGCGTCCATAGATACCGCAAAATCAGAGGTTCAGCGTCTAATTGCATAGAAGTATTTACCACGATTTTAACCACGTTTGATAGCGAAAATATAAGAAGATAGACCTAGATATGTGAGGTTTACCACAAAAGCAAAATGCCCGTAGAGCCGATAAAATAAGGCTTTGCGGACATTTGAAAAGATATAAAAAGATAGTCAAAAAGACATATATAATTTATGGTACATACAATATCTATCATAACAGCATTGACGTATACACTTATGCAGGTTATTTCTTGCGGATAGATTGCAACAAGGCAGAAGAAGAATTGAAAACTACTCCCTGCTCTGAATGTGCCTTAAATGCTCTAGCAATAGACGAACCGCTTGAATACGCAAGATTGTATCTTGAAGGAAATATGCAGATGTGGGTGGATGCGGAATCTTCAATCAGGACTGCATTGATGTTTTCCATATTTGACAGGCATATCAATTCATTTATACTCGCATAATCCCTGATATTGCCTTTTTTATCTGGATTCTTATCCCGCCATTGTTTAGCTGTCATACCAAATAATGCCATATTCAGCACATCAGCTTCAGATGTGTAAATAATAGAGGTTTGCTGCGGCGTAAGTTCCGGCGGAATAAGATTAACCTTAATGGCATCTGTATGTATCTGGTAGTTAATTTTTGCCAGTTCCCTCTTAGCACTCCATCCAAGTAAAGCCTGTTCTTCTTTCTTTAGCCGCTCAAATTCCTTGATAAGGTATAATTTGAATTGCGGAGATACCCAGCTTGCAAACTCAAACGCAATATCTTTATATGCGTATGTACCGCCATACCGTCCCGCTTTTGCCACAATCCCCTTTGAATTTGTGCGGGATACCCATTGCTTAACCGACATAATAAAACGGTTTAATCCTGCCTCCAACATGATTTCTTCATAGGCGGCAGCATTGAAGTCCACATTATACAATTGTTCTGCTGCGAGTTCGCCCCATATTTCATGGAGGGCGTCAAGGCAAGGTATCCCGAATATTGCAGGGATTTACCCACGCCCAAGAAGCAGACGGAGCATACACGTTAAAATTTTAAAATGAAAGGAATAGCCTATGAATTTTAAGAATTATAAAACCATTCTCTGTACCGCCGCCGCTGTCGCCTTTTAGGAGCAGCGGTTTTTTGCGGCTATAAGATTTACAGCTATTACCAGCAGATAGACGAGCAGACGGAAGCCTTTGCGGAGATTGCCGAGGTCGTGGAGAACGCCGAGCCAGAAAAAGCATCCAATTGACTGCGTAAGATTATTTTTCTTGTCAAAGTTCATGGGATATCATGTTGTAGTGAAAATTTAGGAACTGTGCAAAAATAAATTTACTGTTTTGGCAATATATGGTATAATGGCCATACGGAGGTATGACCATGGAAGAACGAATTCGTATTATGCTGCCATTACTTGATGAGAGGCAGCGGCGCATATTTCTTGCTGCGGAAGCAAAAACATACGGAAGGGGCGGAATCTCCACCGTGAGCAGGCTAAGCGGTGTTGCCCCTTACACCATAAGGCAGGGGCTTAAAGAGATTGACAGCGGCGAGCCGATTGAGCGGAAGGAAAAAATGCGGCTCCAGGGGGCTGGCCGGAAAAAACTCCAGGACAACATCCCAGATATCGAAAGGCATATACAGGAAATTGTGGACGGCAGTACCTATGGAGACCCCCAAAAAGTACTGTCTTATACGACCCTCAGCCTGCGGAAGATCCAGGATATCCTTGCCGAAAAATTTCATATAGACATCAGCTTCCGCTCTGTCAGCAGCATTCTGGAAAAACTGGGGTACAGCAAACAGGCAAACCAGAAAATGCTCCAGGTTGGCGAACCCCATCCTGACAGGAATGAGCAGTTTGAATTCATAAACAGCAAAGCTGCCGATTTTCTTGAAAAGGGGCTGCCAGTGATTTCTGTCGATGCAAAGAAAAAGGAGAATATCGGCAATTTCAAGAACAACGGAGAGGAATACAGAAAAACAAAGGATCCACGTAAGGTTCTGGACCATGACTTCCCAATCCCGGAACTCGGCAAGGTTGCCCCCTACGGCGTATACGTATTGAATGACAACACAGGATTTGTCAACCTTGGCACTGACCATGATACTGCAGAATTTGCTGCGGAAAGCATACTCCGCTGGTGGACATGTATAGGGAGCCGGACTTTTCCGGAAGCAGACAGGATCTACATCAACTGTGACAATGGGGGAAGCAATGGCAGCCGTCTGCATCTTTGGAAATATGAGCTGCAGCAGCTTGCAGATTATACCGGCCTTGAGATCCATGTATCACATTTTCCGCCTGGCACATCAAAGTGGAATAAGATAGAGCACCGGCTTTTCTGCTATATAACGAAAAACTGGCAGGGTCAGCCGCTGGTTGATATAGAAACTGTCGTGAATCTGATATCAGGAACTACTACTGCCAAAGGCCTGAAAGTAAAATGTCAGGTCGATACAAACAAATACGAACTGAAACGTAAGGTCACAGATGAAGAATTTACAAAAATACAATTGTTTCCCTGTGAGATTTTGGGAAACTGGAACTATGTAATCAAACCCAGAAGGTAATTGTCAATGGATGAAAGTGTAAATTTATTTTTGCACAATTCCTTACGGTTGCAGACTTGTTATAGTTCTTTTTGATGGATATAATATTATGGTACGTTGGGCAGTCAGATATATTTGAATATATGGCAGCACAGGAAAGCGAAAAAATAGAACGTATCACTTCGGTGGGTATGGCGGATATCTAAAAAAATCAGATTGAGGGCGCAATAAACATCTATCGGATATGGCTCATTCTGAAAGCTGGGCAAAAGCCTGTTGATATTCGAAAAAAAGTAGGAACTTGACCACTTTTTGACTTTTAAGCTGTATAATATTTTAGATTAGGAGGTTTTTATTATGGCGTATAAAATACTCATTGTTGATGATGAAAAAATGCTGACTGAATTATTATCAAGCCACTTGCAGGATTGTGGATATGAGACTTTTGTAGCGGAAGATGCAGAGCAGGCAATATCAATGCTGAATACATATCCAGATTTAATTATGCTTGACATCAACATGCCCGAAATGGACGGATTGGAGCTATGCAAGATTATCCGTAATAATGTTACCTGCCCTATTTTGTTTTTGACTGCTCGGATTACAGAACAGGACAAGGTAAACGGTTTGCAGGTCGGCGGCGATGACTACATAACCAAGCCTTTTAGTTTACAAGAATTGACCGCAAGGGTGGTGGCCCACCTGCGGAGGGACGAGAGAAGCAAGTGTACTCCTAAAATCGTATCTTCACAAGGCTTAATTGTAAATCTTGCTGAACGCAAAATTTTTTATGGAGAAAGGTCGCTGAACTTATCAAATCGTGAATTTGATATTGTCGAGTTTCTGATGAGTAACGCTAACCAGATATTTGATAAAGAACGGATATACGAAGCCGTATGGGGCTTTAATGCTGAGGGCGACAGCAATGTTATTAAAGAGCATATCCGAAAAATCAGAAATAAACTGACTGAAGCTACGGGCAAGGAATATATAGAAACAGTTTGGGGGATGGGATATAGATGGAAAAAATGAAGAAAGTAAAATCTATTAAAAGTGCATTTATCTGGACGGTTGCCATTACAATGATAATTGTTTTTACATCCTCTGCTTTGACAATTTATATCTGTTACCGTGTGCAGAAGAATATCCTCCCCGACTCACAGGAGATTTGGCTTCATACACAGACTATTATGGCAGATGGGACGGTATCTGAGGCAAAGCAAAGATTGATACTTGATGAACCTTCTAAAGTGTCTATACTTACCCCCGCTAAATCGGAAGAAGAAAGGTTAGGGGATACAGAATTTACAATAGAGAGAATAGAATCCAGCTTCTCCACACTTCGCCCGAAACAACAGTTACGATATAGAGCAATAAGCATTTCTATGGTAGGGCTTCCTTTTATCTATTCAGTTATAGGAATCATGTTATGTGCATGGTGGTTTTATAGGAAAAAGCTATCGCCGCCAATTCAGATTCTTGCAGATGCAACAAAGCATATAAAGGGGCAAGACCTTGATTTTACAGTTGCTTATAACAGTAACGATGAATTAGGCAGGCTCTGCACAGCTTTTGAAGAAATGCGGCAAGTTTTGTATGATAACAACCGACAGCTATGGAATATGATTGAGCAGCGGAGAATTTTACAGGCATCAGTGGCACATGACCTCAGAAATCCGATTGCGATTATAGAGGGCTATGTCGAATATATGCAGCAATGCTTTACAAATGGAAGTCTGAATGATGAGAAATTGCAGCATACACTATCCAACCTTGCGATAACCTCAAAACGGCTTGAGCGTTATACAGACTATATTCGTGATTTGAATACCATTGAAGAAACCGAAACAAAGTATTCTGTCGTTCAGTTACCAGATTTTTTAAAAAATGCTACAGAAAGTTTTTCACTTATTGCAGGACAACATAGCCTGGAGATTGAATATCATTCTACCGTATCCGAATGTCAAGTAAAATTAGATGAGCAAATATTTTACCGTATTGTTGAGAATATTTTTTCCAATGCCATTCGGTATGCTAATAGCAAAGTGAGTTTCCTATACACATTTATTGATGATGTACTTACTATAACCATTACAGACGACGGCAAAGGATTTTCAAAGGCAATGCTCCGCAAAAAGAATACCTTTCTTTATTCTGAGGATAAAAGGGGTGAACATATGGGATTGGGATTAGCTACAAGCCGTGTCCTTAGCCAGAAACACGGCGGATGTTTAGAACTTTCAAATGTTACACCGAGTGGAGCTTCTGTAACAATTAAACTTGCAGTCAACAAAGTGGGGTGATATTTTTATTGGAATAAAAAGTGATTGGCAAAGAATCAAATCAAAATATATAAATGAGGAATTTGAAAGTGAGTTGAAGTAATGTTTTATAATGCAAAAAACAATAATATAAAAATAGAACAAAGTAATATGGATTATGTAAGTTTTGGTGTAGGAAATAAAAATTTAATTATAATACCAGGACTAGGAGATGGATTAAGAACTGTTAAAGGTATGGCTATTTCACTTGCATTTATGTATAGACAATTTGCAAAAGAATATACAGTGTATGTGTTTAGCAGAAGAAATAATTTAGCAAAAGGATTTGCAACAAGAAATATGGCACAAGATATAGTTGAAGCAATGAATTTATTAAACATATCAAATGCTGATATAATGGGAGTTTCTCAAGGTGGAATGATAGCACAATGTATAGCAATTAACAATCCAGAAAAAGTAAATAAATTAGTTTTAGCAGTAACATCTTCAAAGTCTAATGAAATCATAAATAATGTTGTTGGAAACTGGATTCAGTTAGCAAAGAAGGAAGATTTTAAAAATATATTCATAGATACAGCCGAAAAATCTTATAGCGAAAAGCATTTAAAGAAATATAGAAAATATTATAATATTCTATGGAGAGTTAGCAGGCCAAAAGATTATAAAAGATTTATTATTCAAGCTAATTCGTGTTTAACACATAATGTATATGATGATTTAAATAAAATTAAATGTCATACTTTAATAATTGGAGGAAAACAAGATAGTATTGTAGGAGTAAATTCTTCAAAAGAAATAGCAGATAGAATTAGTAATAGTGAATTATATTTATATGAAGATTATGGACACGCAGTTTATGAAGAAGCAAAAGACTTTAATGAAAGAGTTTTAAAGTATTTAAAGTGATAAATCGGAATATGGAGGAAAGCCATGAGTGTAAGTGAACGAGAAAATATTCATACCCTTTTTTTAGGGGAAAATTATCTTGAGCTTTATAAAACGCAGTCAAAGGTACTACAAGCAATGTTATTTGTTTAAACCCAGAAAGAATTTGAGGATTTCTTAAAAAACGAAGAAAGATTAGAAGATTATGTAGACATTGACGATATGGATAATCTGCAAGAAAAGATGGATATTCTCAATCGGCATTTATCAGAATACGGCTATCATGTTCAGATAGAAAGCGAAGATACATATTGTGCATTAGCCTACTTCTTGATGTTAAAGCAAAAGTAACTATTCCAATTTGTAGGGAAATTCAGTATTAGACGAATCGAAATATTTTGGAGGATTGAAATATAGAATGAAAAAATATCAATGTCCTTGTTGCGGATATTTTACCTATAATGTTCCAGCGAACGAAGATTGTGGGTATATTTGCCCCGTCTGCTTTTGGGAGAATGACCCGTTCATTACTTCTGATAGCGAACCAAGTGACTCTAATCATGGAATAACTCTAAAAGAGGCAAAATTTAATTTCCTACAATTTGGTGCTTGTGAAAAAGAAATGTTATGTCATGTTCGCCCACCAAGAAATAATGAAAAGGAAATCTCATAGCGACAAATGGGAAGTTGTACTGGGTAAAATAAAATTGTTTGGCCAATAGATAATAATGGGCAAAAATATTTAGTATTTAAGATAATTATGATTCAAAAAACAGAAAATTTATTGCTGTCGCGTTTAGTTTCTTTCAAGTTTGTTTTGTTTGAATACAGAACGGACAGGAAGAATAAATAACATACGTGCTTGTGCAAGGGGGATTGTAGAAGGGGAAGTTATTTTTGCATAAATCCAATGCAGCGTTTCACATTTCAACGGAGCGTTTCTTGAATATGGTGTTTCTTGTGATATTATGAAATCGGAAAGGAGGTGTAAATATTGAACGCTCAAAAAACAGGCAGCCTAATTGCTGCTATCAGAAAAGAACAAAATCGCACGCAGCAGGATTTAGCGAATGGATTGGGAGTATCAAGTGCAGCTATTTCAAAATGGGAACGGGGTATCGGATTTCCAGATGTATCTCTTATTGAACCATTAGCTGCATCCCTGGGGATTTCCATAGCAGAATTATTCAAGGGTGAAAGAACAGAAAACAACGTTGATAACGAATATGAAAGTCTGTTGTCAGATGTTGTAAAAGTATCAGCAAATGAAATAACCAAGAAGAAAAAAATAACGAATTGGATGATTGCTATTACTGTTGCTGTTCTTTATTTGATGATTTCTGTAATATCACACAAGTGGGAAATAACCTGGGTGGTCTGGATTGTATATTGTTTTTATCGGATTTTTACTGAATATATCTATAAAAAATATTAGCAATCTACAGAAACGTAAGAAACGGAGGAAAAAATGGTCGATTATTCACAATTTGAGGCAAGTGTAAAATCCGGCATCCATGCAGATGTGAGCCGGATACGGCAGAAAGATGAAATAATAAAAGCCGTCGTCAAAAAGCGGAGAAATTCCGCAATAATCTGCGTATGCTTCCTGTGCATGGCAGGAATTTCTTTGTTTAAAAGCTGGATTCCTGCTGTTATCTGTTTCCTTCTTGCATTGTTTTTCCTATGGCGGGCTGTCGGAAAATTTTCTGACGAATATTTACGGGAAATGTACGAGGAAGGGCTTTTGGTTCCCGGCATGATCGTGAAAACGGAACCCCTCACCATCATGGCAATCGCAAACATGACCGCACGGGATGGCGCGGCAACCGTAAATGGGTGCTACTGCCTGGAGGTAAAGGAGCTTGACGGGGCGCAAAAAATTCTATTTGAAAAAATCCCCTGCTCCTGTTTTTTCTGCTATGAGGGCGGCAATTACCATTCTTCCTTCCAGCCCCATCCTCTCTATTGGGGAACGGCAGATCAGCAGTCTATTCAAGAAGCTCTAAGACAGGTGGAGGAAGACAACAAAGAAAATACAAAAGATGAATGGGAAGCGCTCAAGGAGGTTGCGCGTCAGTTCCCTGATTTGGGAAACGGAAATTTGATTTTATTGGATGAAAATTACGTTCCTTTCGGGAAAAAGAACTACATGGACAGCAACTATAAGCCCCTCAATGAGGAAGCTGACACCAAGTAATATGTTCCATTTAGGGAAACGCTGATGAAAGCGTTTCCCGCGCCGCAAATGCGGGATTTATAAGTGAATTATCAAACTGGTTGTTTCTGGTTCTCTTTCCCCTCCTGATTATCGCTGTTTTCAGAAAAGAGAAAATAATACAAACCTTGAAAGAATCAGGCTTAAGATATTTTGACAGAAAAACCGTATTAAGGATACTATTGATTTGTGCTGCATACCAAGGTGTTATTATCCTTGTCTTTGGTTTAGGGGGATTTTGTTTTAATATAACGAATATTCTCCACATATTAGTAAAACTTCCAGTATTTTTTTGCCTGATGATACTTACAGCAGCATTTACGGAAGAATTTTTCTTCAGGGGCATTCTGCAAAGAACTATGATGGATTCACTAAAAAAGCCATATCTGGCTATACTGCTTACTGGCATTCTGTTTGGGTTGTACCATTTTCCGTTTGCATATTATCTATGGGACGATACGGCAGGGAACATTATGAATTCACTCAAAATGGTTATGACGGAACATGTTCTTACTGGCTGCGCTTATGGCTTTATCTACTATAAATCCAATAAAAACCTGTGGAGCAGTATCATTTTGCATGCTTTCACCAATGCGGCTATTATGGCTCTCGGCACTGTATTTTCGACATAAACAGAGTATTCAGAACGTATGACAGAGTTTTTAACAGCATACGCCAATCAAAATCGGAACTTGCAGATGAATTTATAGAACTTTCCCTATTTTTCAAGGCTTTTAGAGCCTCATACAGTGAATTGCTATGTATTTTCCCTTGTTTTTGCCCTTATGGGCAGTTTACAAGGGAAAGTTTTTTGAATGTATCTAATCGTTGCCTGCCACCTTATCCAAAAGCCTTGCGGAAGTCCGTTTTGCTTCCCTTGTGGCGTGGGCATATACATTCATCGTGGTACTCACGTCAGAGTGTCCTAAGAGTTCCTGCACGTCTTTTGGGGCTGCACCGTTTGACAGAAGATTGCTTGTGTAAGTGTGGCGTAACTGGTGGAAATGGAATCCCTCAAATCCGTCTAACTTCTTTGCAAGCGTCCTGCATACGATACTAAGTGTGCTTGGCGTTTCAAGGCATCCGTCTGGTCTTATGCAGACAAAGGATATTACGTTGTAACCTGCCGGAATGTCCTGCGTGTTCTTCATGCTGTAATACTCATAGTAAACCCTGTTTTTGTCCTGCACTTCCTTGTAGTAATTGCGGTGGTACAGTTCCCCGTACTGCATCTGATTTCTAAGCTGCTCTTTCCTTGCCTTTTTCAGTATGGCGGTAAGCGTGTACCCAAAATCAACCGTCCGCACTTTCTTACGTTTAGTCGGTCCGATAATCGTTTTGTGCTTTGCGCCGTCATAGCGGACACTCCGCTTTACCGTTAAATACTGTTCCTCAAGGTTGATGTCCTGCCAGGTCAGCCCACATACCTCGCCGATCCTAAGACCTGCATAGTAGGCTATCTGTATCGGCAGAACCGCAGAGATATTTTTCTTTTCAAGATAAGCGATAAGTTTTTCATAGTCATCATGGGAAATCGGCTGTGTGCCCGATTGTCCCATATCTTCCTCTGAAAACAAATCCACTTCCTCTGCCTTTCGTTTCAGCTTGATGTACTGCATTGGATTGAACGTAATCAGTTGCTTTGGGAATACCGCAAAACGGAACGACTGCTGTAAAACTGCTGAGAATGAATGGATATAGTCTTTGCTCAATCCTTTTTTCACTTTCCCGTCGGGATATGTTCCTCCGAAAGTAAGCAGGTCAAGGAATGTCTGCAAATGCTCCGCTGTTACGGTTTTTAATCTGCGGTCAGCAACAGGATGTTTCTTAATGCAACGTATCGCACCGAGATAATTTTCCACCGTACCGTTGCTAAGAGTGCCGACCTTTAATTCTTCCTCCGCCCAAATATCGAGCAGTTCCCCAAGCGTGATGTTGTCAGCTTTTGCAATGAATTTCTTTTCTTCGTAATCCTCCATTGCCTGCCGTAACAGCTTTTCCGTCTCGCTCTTGCTTTCCGTACCCGTAAACTCTTTCTGTACCAAGTTGCCGCTTGCGTCCTCCACATAGAAGCGGTAGTACCATTTCTTTCCTTTTTTCCTTACAGAACCTTTTGCCATAATCCGTTCTCCTTTCGATAACGGGCAATCGGAACTGATGAAATGCTTTCTGCGTGTAAGTATATCATGACTCCGATTGCTTTACTATACCGATTCGGATTCTTCCTCTGATACCATAGAAAGAAGATTTGCAAGCCTTGTAGTGGCTGTTTCGGGATTTTTGGAATAGAGCCTCACAATATCGCCCATATCATTAAACATGTTTACAGTGTGGGTGATTTCCCGAAGGAACATGATCTCGTTATATTCCTTATTTGATTCAAACCCCATTGTCTGGGCAAGTGTGGCATTTTCCGCATTGTCCTTAAAATTCTTACAGGCAAACTGGAAAGAATCCACGAACAATTCATACTCCCTTAACATCAGCAGCAGTAAATCCTTTGTAAAGTCTGACTCCGCCTGTTCCATATTAAACGGTAGCTTTGCGAGAATGGAGGACATCACATCACGAATGAATAATTCCCTTTTATCCGTAATGTCTGTTTCGTATTCCTCCGTTTCCCCTTTCAGCCACTCCACAGACACATGGAGGGCTTCCGACAGACCTTCCAAGACCAGCTTCTTTGTATTGTCGATTGTTCCCGCCTCATAGCGCACGATTGTGGAAGTGGCTACCCCCATCTTCTCTGCGACATAAGGCTGGTTCAATCCTAACTCGACTCTACGCTGTTTTGCCCTGCTACCGATCAGCTTGCGTAATTCTTTATCTTTCATATTGATACGCCTCCTTTGTCGGTATGTTTATACTATAGCACACAAAAAACAATAATGCAATATGCAACTTAAAAATAATTTTTATATTATCATAATGCTTGACAAGGGAATATAAAAGAAGTATAGTATCAGTACACGCAAAATTGCGTAATGCAATTCAAAAGGAGGTAAGTTGATGACAGAAACGAAGATTGCAATGACAATCAAGGAAGCGTCCGAGTATACGGGAATCGGCAGGAACACCATGAGAAACCTTGTGGAATGGGGAAAGCTGCCGGTCTTAAAAATCGGGCGAAAGGTACTTATCAAAAGCGATATTTTGGAAAAGTTCATGGAAGTGAACGAGGGAAAGAACCTGCGGGATAAGGGCGATGTAAAAGCGGTAACACGAAAATCAGCAGTATAAAAGGCGGCTTCTTACGAAACCGCCTCAGGTATGTATCAGACTGAAGCCATGATATACCTACACGCAAATAGATTATATCATGTGCTTTCTTCTGGTACAAGCGCAAATTTGCGGGAATGGGCAGAAAGTGGGTTGAAAAAATAAGTCCATATGGCAAAAGCTGACTTAAAAAATCGATTGATTTCTGTATTTTCGGTTGAAAAAGTCAACTGATGTTTTGGCGACGCTTTCAATGTAGCATAAAGTGACTGTAAAAGTTCAACTGATTTTCTCCATTTTCAGTTGAAAGAAATTTCAGGTAGTACTTTTTACTATCATGTGCGGCAGCACTTTTTGATGGCATGATGGCAGTTTTTACCGTCATAAGTGCCATCACTTTTTGCTATCATAGCGGCATCATTTTAGGCGAAGTGATAGCGTTTTTTGCCATCACAAATGGCAAAGTGCATCATTTTTCACTATCATGGCGGCAGTTTTGTAGGTATAATTCGAGTGCCTATAGGGGAGTTCCTTTCTCTTAAAGCCCTCGGCGTTTGAGAGCGAAATACACCCATTGCACAAACTTCGTTTATGCAATGGGGATTTCGCCCCTGCGGGGAGCAAATTCACGCAAACGTGAATTACAAATGCTGACGCATTGGAATTAACCGACTATGCCGCCCACTCACAATCTGTCCCGCCATACTTCCGCTTGCTCCAATCTAATACTGCCATTTGCAGGAGGGAGGACAAAGCACAATACAGAGACATTCATTTATCCGCATGAGCAAGTTGCCCAATGTCAGGGGCAGGATTACCTATATATCCAGCCACGCAAAGCAGGAAAACCTGTATGCGGTCTATGAAACGACAGACTGTCACTACTGGACGGAGCTTGCGAAATGCAATCAGCAGGAATTTGAAAAAAGCAATACGGAGGGGAAGTGCATTGAGGCAAGGGAATTTATCATTGCCCTGCCCGAATCATTCCCAAACCTCTATGAGCCAGACAAGCTGTTACAGCTTTTTACAGACCGTTTCAAAGAAAAATATGGTGTGGAGTGCGTATCGGCGTTGCACCATAACAAACGAAAGACAAATTACCATATCCATCTTATTTTTTCGGAACGGGAACTGTTGCCCGAACCCATAGAAAAAACTGCCACACGCAATATGTTCTATAACGAACAGGGAAAACACGTCCGCACCAAAAAAGAGATATTTGACGAAAACGGAAATGTCCGCAAAGGCTGTAAAATCGTGAAGAAAGGCGAAGTATATGAGCGCAATCTCTTTACTGCCAAGGACAAGCTGTTCAAGCAGGAGAATTTTGTTGACGAGGTAAAGCATTTCTATACTGACCTTATCAACCTTCTTGTAAAAGATGACAAAGAAAAACTCCATGTGTTCGACAACAGCAGATTGTATCTTGCTACCAAGAAGATAGGGAAAAATAACCCGAAAGCGGAACAGATACAGACCGATAATGAAATGCGTATGCGCTGGAATTGTGAGGTAGACAGGGCAATTGTCAGCGGTGTTTCTGAAACGGAGATACAACAGATAAAGAAAAAATATATCACAGACCGCATCAGAGAATCCGTTGATATATTCGGCAGTCAGCCGGAACGTCTGGGAAGTATTATAATGACTGCTGTTACGGCGCTGGCGTTGCTGATTTCTAAAGTATTGGATAAGGCGAGGAAACTGTCGGCAAAGTTTTTTGAGAAAGAAGTGGTACAGATGGTTACAGAACCAAGCGAGGAAAGAACGCTAGAAAAAATACCACAAACGGATAAAAAGCCAAAGCAGGAGCATAATCTCCTTAAAAAATTGATTGCTAATCCGTCAGCACAAAAACAGGAGTTACAGTCACAAAAACAGGTAACAGAACAGGAAACACCGCAGATACCGCCAAAGCCTGTCGTGTCCACTGAAGCCGCCGCATATCCAAAACTGCTGAAGATTTATAAGGAACTGAACCGCCAAAACAGGATTATCTTTGACGCAGAGAGGGAACGCAATGAGTTGGAACTGGAACGTGACAGTCTGAAAGGATTTGCGAAACTGACGAAAAAAGGGGAACTGCAAAGTAGGATTGACCGTAAAAACGAGGAAATAGACCTTTTGAAAGTTGGTTTGTCGGGTATCATCAAAAGATACGGTTATCAAAATGTGCAGGAATTTTACCAGATTTATCGCAAATCCTACAACGCCTATATCGCATGTAAGGAACAAGTGACTAAATGGGAAAAAACTTATGGGGATGATAATCAAAAGAAAAGTAAGGAAAGTGTGCTTGAGCGGTTGAGGAATCCGCCAAAGAAAACCGCAGATTACCAACAACAAGGGATTCTTAAGGGAAAAGACCGAGGGGCGAGATAGTCCTTTGGTCTTTGTTAAATATAATAACCTTTTGATGATGAACACCCCAAAATATGATATAATAGATTTGTAACTGATTATTACAAGAACCGAAATGGGGTTGTTATGAAAACTTTGATATTGAATGGTTCTCCAAGAATAAATGGTGATACAAACAGTCTTATTAAGAAATTTACCGAAAAAAAGATAGATGAATATAAAATTGTTGATGCATATAGATGTAATATTTCGGCTTGCCTTGATTGTCGGAACTGCTGGAAAAATAATGGCTGCTCAATAAATGATGAAATGCAGGAAATATATAAATACATACAGGAATGCGATAACATTTTAATTGCTTCACCGCTCTATTTTTCGGAGTTGACTGGAAAATTATTAGATGTTGGGAGCAGACTTCAAACATATTTTTGCGCTAGATTTTTCAGGAATGAAGAACCTATTGCAAAATCTAAGAAAGGAGCAGTTATATTAGTTGGGGGTGGTGACGGTCATATAGACAAAGCATACAGTACGGCATGTACGCTTTTACATCATATGAACTGCAGTAACATTCATGAAGTTGTATATAGCCATAACACTAATACAAGACCTGCAATAAATGACAAAAACACACTTATGGGATTAAATAGTATATATGATTTTTTTAAGAATAACGAATAAGCCAAGTTGTTTTTTACAGAGTGGATTCAAGAAGGATAAACTTATGAAAGTAGAAGATTATAAAATGCGTATTTTATTTGAAATGGACAAAAAAGATTATGTTCCTGACGGAAGCGTTTATAGCAGACCTTCTGCAAGGGCTGTCATCATTAAGGATGGAAAAATAGCAATGGTATATAGTAAGAAATATAATTATTATAAATTTCCGGGTGGAGGCATAGAAGCTGATGAATGTATGGAAGATGCATTGATAAGAGAAGTATTAGAGGAAACGGGGTTATGTGTTATCAGGGATTCCATTCAGGAATATGGGCAGGTTCATCGTATTCAGAAAGGTACAAAAGAGGATATTTTTATACAGGATAATTATTATTTCCTGTGTAGCGTGAAAAAGGATACAGAACAACAAAATTTGGACAAGTATGAAGCGGACGAAGGCTTTACGCTTGAATTCCTGAAGCCGCAGCTTGCGATAGATGTAAACAGGAAAACGATACTGGATGATTTCACTCAGGTAATGTTGGAACGAGAGGCGCTTGTATTGGAATTACTGATACAAGAAGGATATTTTGAATATGGAGGTAAATTACATGAAAATACCTAAAATGGTATTGTTTGATTATGGCCAGACACTTATTGCAGAAAAATTTGACGGCTTAAAGGGAACAGAGGCTGTCTTACAGTATGCTAAAAGAAATAAGTATCATTTTTCGGCAGAGCAGGTGCAGGCTAAAGCAAATGAAATCAATCAGGAATTCGGGAGATTTGATCCTGAAAAAAGACACTTATTTCAAATAGAAATACCCAATACCATGTTTACGCCTTACCTTTATGAATCGCAGGGAATAGAGATTGCATTAAGCAACTCTGAAATTGATACCGTATTCTGGAATGCCGCTGCTCCGGGAATGCCGACAGAGGGTATCAAAGAATTTTTGGGATATTTGAAAAACAAAGGTATCCGCACAGGCGTAATCAGCAATATTTGTTATGATTTTTCTGTGGTTGCAGAACGTATCAACAGGCTGCTTCCGGAAAATGCTTTTGAATTTATCATTACCTCAAGCAATTATATCTTCCGCAAGCCAAACAAAAGGATATTCGATCTGGCTTTGGAAAAAGCCGGATTAGAGCCGGATGAAGTTTGGTATATCGGGGATCAGTATGAATGCGATGTAAAAGGCGCCTTGAATGCCGGCCTGTTTCCGGTATGGTATATAGGGGCGATCGATCTGCCCTACACAGAAGATACAAATATCTTGACGGTAAAGACTTGGAATGAAATAGAGCGGTACATGGAGGGATAGCGTGTGCAGAGAACAGAAAATGTCGAATTAACGGTTTTATGCCTGATTCATCAAAATGATAAATACCTTCTGCAGAACAGATTAAAAGAGGATTGGAAAGGTTTGACTCTGCCCGGAGGACATATTGAGAAAAATGAATCTATCATAGATGCTGTTATTCGGGAAATGAAAGAGGAAACGGGACTTGATATTCAGAATCCAAGATTATGTGGAATCAAGCAATTTCCCATTGAGAATGGGCGGTACATTGTATTTTTATTTCATACAGACGAATTTCTCGGAGAAGTAACATCATCAGAGGAGGGAGAAATGATTTGGGTAAAAAAGGCAGACCTGTCAAAGATGAATACTGTAAATGACCTACCGCCACTTCTTCAAGTGATGGAAGATGATAATTTAACGGAATTTCAATATGTAATTGAAAACGGTGAATGGAATATGATTATTAAATGAAAGGAATCTTCTTATGGGAAAACTAAATGTTGACGGAACAGAGATACAAGTCTTACAGATTGAAGAAGACGATTATATTTCTTTAACGGATATGGTAAGGAAAATTGACAACGGACCTGCTCTGATAGAAAAATGGCTGCGCAACAAGAATACAATAGAATTTCTTGGCATATGGGAAGAAATGTATAATGCAGACTTCAATGCTGCCGCCTATGAAGAAATCATGCTGGAGGCAGGATTAAACCGTTTTATTATGTCGGTTAAGCAATGGGTATCCCGCACAAATTCAAAGGGTATTGTGGCAAAGGCTGGACGGTATGGAGGGACATACGCATATAAAGATATTGCATTTGAGTTTGCAAGCTGGGTATCTCCGCAATTCAAATTATATCTTATCAAAGAATTTGAACGGCTAAAGAAAGAAGAACAGGCTTTACTTGGATGGAGCGCGAAGAGGGAATTGGCAAAAATAAATTACCGGATACATACGGATGCAATCAAAGTCAATCTCATTCCGCCGGAACTCACACCACAGCAGACTTCAGTCATATACGCATCAGAGGCTGATGTGCTGAATATGGCATTATTTGGCATGACAGCGAAGCAATGGCGGGATAAGAATCCTGATAAAAAGGGCAATATCAGGGATTATGCGAGCATAAATGAATTGATATGCCTGTCAAATATGGAAAACATTAACGCAGTGTTGATTGAAGATGGGCTGAACCAGAAAGAACGCTTAATAAAGCTTAACAAGATTGCCATACATCAGATGTCTATTTTGGAAGAACAGACTACAAAGATTTTGAAGTGATTTAATTCCCCCGAATTCGGGGGAATTAAAATTACCACAGTTCAAGGCTGTCTTCCGCATCCACCCACATTTGCATATTTCCCTCAAGATACAGTCTTGCATATTCAAGTGGCTCATCTATTGCCAAAGCATTTAAGGCACATTCAGAGCAGGGAGTAGTTTTCAATCCTTCTTCTGCTTTATTGCAGTCTATCCGTAAGAAATAACCTGCGTGGGTGTATACGTCAATGCTGTTATGGTGGATATTGTATGTTGCGTAAATCATATTCATTTTATCTGTCCTCTTTTCATTGATTTTTTGAAAGCATTTCAATCAGTTTACCAATTCCCGTATATTATGTGTTATAATGTTTTATGTGATTTTGTTTCCCTCATTTTTTCCCTTATCAGGGTTCGTAATGCCTTTTGGGAAGATATAACATGAGGGAAACTATAAGGGAAAGCTCACCTGCGACAAACTTAGTGTTTTCAAGGGTTAGCGGAGAATTTATTAATAAAATATAACAGCTAATGTTTCCCTTAAAAATCATCAAATCACAATCGGAATTGATGGATGAGATAAACCATATGAGGAATGCAAAAATGATGACGATTTGGTCTTGTATCTTTCAAAGAATTTGTGAGATGACAACTTCCCATTTGACATACTGGAAAATCAAAATATGATACCTTTGCCTTAATCCTTAATAAGGTGTACTGAGATTATTTATTTTACGGAGGAAACGTAGATGGAACAAAAAAATAAAATTCTGAAAACAGTTTCAGTTGTTCTATTGTTATGCAGTTTTGTTGTACCAATGTATAATATTTTTCCTAATGGGCTGATAGTCAATCAGGATTCATGGTTTTTTACTGAAACTTTTAAAATACTTTTTCAAGAGGGGGTAGGAGCATTTAATTATCTTGGTGTTGTATTTCATCTGGCTGTATGGATTCCCGCTATCATACTGTGTATCGGTTCTTTTGCACAGATGGACAAGATTGTTCGCTTTTCGGCAGGTATCGGTATTGTCCTTCTTTTGATAGGTCTTCTGCTTGCTGTTGTTTTGACGAATGAAATAAAATTGATCCATCCGATTGTTGGGTACATTTGTATTGGATACTGGATTGACTTAATTTTGCTTGTAGTTTGCGCCGCCGTTTCTTCAAAAAAGCACTGAAAATATTAAAAAATTCCCATTTATCGAGCAACATAAATACATAAAAAGTAAAACACATAAGACGCAGAACCAGCAGGCTTGTGAGAAATCACAGTTTGTTGGTTTTTCTTATCTTATAGGAAATACCGTGTTACTGTGAAGTGCTAAAGTATATGGATTTCCTATAAGATAAAAACAATATGCGCACTCGCGCAAGAGGTAAAATATTGCTTCGCAATTGTGCTCGGCGCAGCAAAGTGCCCAAGCCCCTCATGAGTGAGGGGTAGGGGAGCAGAAGTGGGCTTGTCCACTTTGTTCTGTAATTTCCTATTCCTTGACCGCATTTTGACATTTGGCTTTTATAATTGAAATACATCAAACATGACAGGAGGATAAACAATGCGAAAAGGAATATTATCATTAGTTATGATTTGCGGCTTGCTATTCACTACGACAGCTTGCGGAAATTATAACATAGAGGACGGAAAAGCTCCCCCGCAAAACACGGAAGAGAATCCATTCACAAAATCAGAGGAAGATGGCTCTTTAGGTTTTCTCAGCCACGAGGAAGCGAGTCCCACCAGAGCTGATGACCAGAGTGTTTTACCGTATGAGTATCACGGCGGAGAATTTACCTTGGACTATCAGTTTGTATCAGAGGGAAAATTGGATAACATAGGCTTCCTGCTCTTTTTGGACGGAAAGCCACAGGCATACAAGGTGAATGATACGAGGGCGGAATATGAGTATCTCCATTGTTTCCAAACATCAGAAAAACACGAAGAAAAATTTTCCTTTGTGTTTACACCGAACACGGGAAAAAAAGGTGATACCCTAAATATTACAATCATGAGCATTACCAATCCCGCTTTCCAACCCGATATGAAAGAAACATCAAGTTACGGCTGGTATCACCAACACCTTGAAAGAGCGCTGAAACTGCATTTTAATGAGGATGCTCCAGACAGCGATATCTTTTATGGAGAAAAGGAAAATATTTTTCGTGATGTCAGCGTTGCAGAAGAAAAAATCACTTCCTCTTTTATTGAGAATGAGCTTGTGAAAAATGGTTGGGATGGAATTACTATGGATACATTGGATAGCGGCGTTTATTCGACTATTTCCTATGATGGCGAATTAGTGTATGACAATATCAATCTTACCAATAAAGACACGCTTACAGTGCGTTACACGATTTGCGGAACGCCGGGTACAAGGTATGGCATATCTTTTTTCTTAAATCATAAGCCTATATCGTTTGATACAGTGATTTCATACGATGCAACATTAAACAAAGGAAATGTGTGGATAATTGAAGCCATCATAGACACCTCTAAATTAGATGACTTCAATACTTTCTATGCGGTAGCTGTTACTGCAAGCAATGATTGTTCTACAAATAAGACAGGCTCAATTTTGCTTTATAAGGAGGACTGAAAAATGAAAATGAAATTTATGTGCATTATGCTTATACTTGCTTTTGTTCTTAATCTGTCAGCTTGTGGTAACAGTCAGGAAAATGTGAATAGTTCTGAAAACGGAATCTCCATAGATGCGCCACAATCCGAAGAAGATAACACATCGGAAAAAACAGGAAGCGAAAGCAGCGGCAATAATAAGTCCAACCCACAGAATAGTGATACAGATAAAAATACTATGGATGTTGGTACAGTGAATGGCTCGGCTTTTTCTGGAAAGGTCAGCGGCTGTTATTACGCTGATGGCAATCGGATTATTGTTGCAGCAGATAAGCTCTATCTTTATGATACTGGGAAAAGCGAGACTATAGCAAGTGCGGATATTTTTTTCAATGAGTTATGTGTGCAGCCTTATTCGGACGGATATTTCATTGTCGGCGAAGAAAATAACAGCGGCAGCGCGGGTTCATTTGCAACGGCACAAAGCAGTAATGGAGTAAAAGGATACCTATTGAATAAGGATTTTGTTGTTAAGAATACAATTTCCTTTCGTGAACTGGTAAATGATGATTCTGTCCTCCAAATGGCGAGTGTCGCCATTTCACAGGACGGAAAACAAATCGCTTTCGGCGGATTGCAAGGACTTTACCTCTATGATATTTCTTCCCAAAAGGTACATGCCATTCTGAACTATTCCGAAAATGGCAGGGCAAATAATATGGAAATTGTAACGATGGATAGTCTTGCATTTACGGGAGATAAAACTTTAACTTATGTAGGCATGGGAATAAGCTCTAATGGCGGGGATGGAGTCTCTGTTTATGGAACAGTATCTACAGACAATGCAAGTCTTAGTATCACCCAAAAAGCCGATTATGAAGTGGATGTTGAAGAAGTGCAAAAGGGCGGGAACTTACTTGTCATGCCCCAGAGCTTTAACAAAAATAATGGAACGCTGCTAATGCTTGATACTGCATCTAATACAGAAAAAAAGATTACATTCTCAGGCAGCAGCGAAGGAAAAGACGGGGTTTTCTGCTCTGAGCAAGGGAAATATGTTGCTACTTCCATTTTGGGAGAAGCCAGCGTAACAATTAATATTTATGATACAGCATCGGGAAAGGTTCTCCATACCGAAACGGTCAAGGACAACAACAGTACTTATTTCCAGCGTGTCCCGCAGATTTTGATTTTGGATGAATCCGGCGCCTGTATCGTTGTGCTTGGGCGAGGTATTGGCGAGGTAAGCACCTTGATAACAACATTTGGCTTTAAGGGGTAATTATCTATGAAAGTATCATTTCAGAATATTTCAAAACAGTATAAAGGTAAATATGCCCTAAAGAATTTTACCACTGAACTCTCGGAGGGCGTCTATGGACTTTTAGGGGCTAACGGCGCAGGAAAAACAACGCTGATAAATATATTTGTCGGCATTTTGGGCAGCGATAATGGAACTGTTTTGATAGACGGTCAAGATGCAAAAAAAATGGGCAAAGACTTTTTATCAAAAATCGGATATATGCCGCAATACCCTATCTTCTATCGGGATTTTACGGTAATGGATTTCCTGTTATATATGTGTGCGTTAAAAGGAATCCCTGCGGAACAAGGAAAAGAACGGGCTTTGGAGCTTCTTGGCATTGTCAACCTTTTCGATGCGAAAGATAAAAAGATTGGCGCACTTTCTGGTGGTATGCGGCAGAGAGTCGGCATTGTCCAAGCAATGTTAGGTGACCCTAAAATCCTTATTTTAGACGAGCCTACAGCAGGACTTGACCCAAGTGAACGCATCCGCTTTCGCAATTTGATTTCACAGTTTGCACAGGGACGGACGATTTTGCTGGCTACCCATATCGTTTCTGATGTCGAGTGTATTGCAAAAGAGATTATTATTCTAAAAGAAGGCGCTTTGATTACCCAAGGAACTACCGACGAATTAGAACAGAGTATCTATGGTAAAGTGTGGGAAGTGACAACAAACGCCAAAGAGGCTGCTTGCCTTAGCAACAAATATTATGTCAGTAATATGAAGCAGCAGGGCGAAAATTTTTCAGTAAGAATTGTAAGCGATAGCACGCCCGAAACAAACGCAGTAAAAGCTTCCCCTAACTTGGAAGATGTATTTTTATATTATTTCCGCGGGCAATGAGTCAAGCGCCGTGCTCGCACGAGCATTTGACGAATGCCGCGAGAGTCGAAAGACATTGGAGAGAAAAAATGACACGCTTAATCAGATATGAATTTTACAAATTGTTTTGCAAGCGGTCAATACTTGTTGTACTTATTCTGTTCAGCGTAATAAACCTGTTCAAAATAAATAATGAATTTCATTCCTATTCCTACTTGGCAGACGGGAATGACAGCCGCAGTTGGAACAGCGTGTATTGGCAGCTCTATGAAAAATATCGTGGAGAGATAACTACCGATAAAATCAATCGTCTTCTTGACCTATATCAGCCGTTAGCAGATGCTACGGCTGATATGACGGCAAGCACAGACACAGATGACCCGAATACGATGACGGGAAATATATATAGTGACGAAAACATCTTAGAAAAATACTATGTACAGCCTATGGAATATTTCTATAATTATCGGACCTATGCTTCGGAAGTGGCAAAGAAGGCAAAAGAAAATGCTGCATTTTACAAGGAACAAGGACTTAACTTTGAAGTGCGTAAAAACAGTGTAATTTACAATCTTTATTCTGGACGGAATATACCAGCTTTTGCCTATCAGGAAATGTATAACTATTATTTAAACTATGATTTTTCAAATATATTGGTTTTGTTCCTTTGTTTATACGGGATTATCAGCGCTTTCGTCTATGAAAAGGAAACGCAGATGGATATGCTGTTACTGACGAACCCTAATGGCGGTAAAAAAACCGTATTCGCTAAAATTGTTGCAGTTACTTTGTTTGTAATAAGTGTTGTAATATGGTTTTCCGTGCTGGATTATCTTGGCTTTTCCTTTTCATTTGGAACAATGGAAGGATATAATCTTCCTTTGTATGCCATCAGCAATTTCAGTACGGCTGCGGTAAACTGCAATTTGTGGCAATATGTAGTTCTATCCGCAATTACAAAAGCAATCGGCATATGGACTATGAGTATGCTATTCCTATTGATTTCCATGTTTTGGCGTAACGCTCTTATCCCATTTGTCGCTGACTTTGGAGTAGCCTTATGTTTGATTATTGCAGGTGCGTCACAGAGTTATTCAAGCAATATTTGGCTAAAGATAATAAACCCATACTCGCTGCTCACGAACCGCATTCTGTTCGGTAAGACGGAATTTATCGGTTTTGCGGGCTATCCAATACAAAGTTTTTTGGCAGCTATTATTTTTGCCATAATAGTGGGAATGGCTGTAATAAGGGTAATGGTTATACTTTCTAAGAAGAACTGCCATTGCCGGGACAGGAGGATAAAATGTCTGGATTCATGTACGAAATAAAAAAGATAATGCTCCACCAAAAAGGGCTTTGCTATATTGTCATTGTCCTGTTGTTTGGAACTGTATGGCTTGTTGTATCAGACAATCCTTATAATAGTGCAATGGAACAGTACAAAAGTGAATATGAATGGTATCTTGAAAAGGTTAATGGATACTGTACCGATGAATCTTCTCTTTATCTGGAACAGGAGGAAGAGAGAATTGCAGAAGCCAAGGGGAAGAAAAGCTATCTTTTGGAAAGCTACTATGATGGCAAAATCAGTGAAAGTGAATATAAAAGAGAGAGCCAAAAAATCGAAAATGTTCTGGAACATCAAAATGGATTTGAGGTCATATATCAGCAATATCTCTACACCTGCGAAAATGCCAAAAACCGTTATTTTCTTCAAACAAACGGATGGACGGGGCTTCTTGGCGGAGGTACGCTTAATTTTGTCCTGTTCCTTGGCATTTTGCTGATTGTTACGCCCGTATTCTGTTCCGAGTATAGCTGCCAGATGGACGCTTTGATTTTGACCTCAAAAGAGGGGCGGAAAAGCTCTTTGCATAAGCTGCTCATTGTTATTTCGGGCGTCCTCTTGATGTGCGTAAGCATATCGCTCATTGAATACGGATTTTACAGCCTCAAATATGGACTGCCTAATGGGAATTATCCCATCCAAAGCCTTAGTTACTTTGCAGGCAGCAACAAAAGCATAACTTTATTCGAGGGATATGTATATATAGGATTGCTCCGTCTTTTTGGCAGCGTGTTTTTAACAATACTTCTTATGTTTATTTCTGTTTTGGCGAAAAAGTATGCGGTGACCCTGCTTGCAGGTGCAGTATCGGTCATTATTCCCTATGTAGGTCTATCCAAAACAATTATTTACCGTCTGCCGTTGCCTTTGCCATTTCTGCTCGGAACAGACTTTTTTGCAGGAGATATTGTTTCAAGTGATGCTTTTACAGGTGATGAGAAAATTGTTTTTGCAGAGATTCATACTATTACACTGCTGATTTTGTTTTCAGTATCCGTATTCTTATGTATTTTGGCTGCCGCGTGGATTTTACGGAGCAATTCTAACAAATGGCAAATGAAAACAAGGAAAATGCGAAATGTACCGACTCTTGCTATCATACTTAGTTTCGTATTGACAATGACAGGATGTTCAGATAACAGAAAAAGCCAGAATTTTATTTATAATTCATCGGCGGAATATGATTGTATGGGCTATGAAATAACACAGGACGCAGAAACTTTTGACTATTATCTTAAAAATGCTTCCACGGGAGAAATGCTTCATTTAGTACGCTCACCTATGTTTGGGGCGTTTTCTGATGAAGAAAAGGTATGTGCGTTTTGTGTATGTTCACCATATCTATATTATACGACAACGGTTACGGAAAGCTATGTGAACCGTATCGGAAACTATAACAGCAGTATAACAAAGGTGTCGGTGATAGAACTTAATTTAGATACCTTTGAGGAAAAAATCGTTTTTGAACAGATTACAAATTCTGGTCGTTCCCTCTTTGGCATTGATTATGAGACGGGTGATAAATGGAAGTTTTTAGAGTTCCATCATGATTTTTTCATAAATAATGACAGCATATTTTTTATTGGCAATGATGGTATAACAGAAGTAAACCGTTTCACGAAAGGCATTACAAAATTTGACATCCCCACAAGTGGAAATATCTCATTCGATGGAGAAAACATTTTTTACAAAAACGAGCAATCGGTTTTAACAAGGTATCATGTTCTAAGCGGCGAAACTTTTACTTATGAAAAAGTAGTTGCGTATGATTTCTGCATGGATGAGCAGTCGATTTATTATATATCCAGAACAGACGGAAATCGTGTATATTCCTGCAACAAGGATGGGAACAACAAAAGATTGATTAGCGATACGCCCGCAATGTCGGTTACTTGTGATGCTGGCAGCATTTATATATTAGCAAAAGAAAGCGGGGAGAACATCGTTTTATCAAAAAGTCGTTGAATAACGCCTGATTCTTGACCAGTTTTTGACTTTCCTATGAAACAATATATTTTGGAAAAAGGAATGAGGAACAAATGCGGCAATGGCGCTGCTCCTATTACTTCAACAGCTGACTACGCTTCAAAGTTTTGCGTCATCATAGATGCAGGACATGGCGGAAGTGACGGTGGGACTGTCAGTGGAAAGATTATAGAAAAGGATATTAACCTTTCGGTTGCATTGAAGTTAAAAACGATTCTGGAGGATAACAATATTGAAGTTATTCTGACCAGAAACTCCGATGAGAAGATGAGCCTTGCACAGCGGACTTCTGTTGCAAACGACTCCAATGCAGATTTTTTTATCAGCCTTCATTGCAACTATTATGAAGACGATGCGCAGATCGCAGGTTTGGAATGTTATTACAATAGTCCAGACGCAACGGAAAGCAAAGCATATGCAGAAAGCATAATCCATGCAGTTTCGCTAAGCAATGACGTGAAAACGAGGGATGCAAAAACCGAAAACTATTATGTTTTGCGGAATACTCAAATACCTGCTGTTTTGGTGGAAATGGGATTTCTTTCAAATTATTCTGAGAGCCAAAAGCTGTTAAGTGACGACTATCAGGAAATCTTGGCACAGAGAATGGCAGAGGGAATTTTTAACAAGATAAAGGGAGATGAAAACTCATGAAGAATCATTCAAAAGGCAATAACAATAAAAACGAGATAGAACTGTTATTGAGAAAAGCGCTTAGAGTAAAACAAAAACCCAGCCAAGAATTAAATGACTCTATTTGTTTTTTACATAACAAACTTATCTCCACCAAATTAAAAAAACGGTGATTTGGGCAAGCAAAATGTTGTGATATTTAACCGCCAGAGTAATATTTTGCTATACAGAATTTGGAGAATCATTTTTCACTATTAAGTCATTCATTGAGTAAATATCCTAATGATGTAGAAGCCGAAAAAAGTATAGTGGAATTTGGATTACCAACACCAAGTAGCTTTAATGCAAATTCATGTTGCAGAAGGGGATTGATTTGAGAAGAAAACCTCCAGTTGTACATTATATTTATAACAATAGAAAGTCCGCGAAGGGCAGCGTTCTATTTGTTGACAAAACCAAAAAATACTAATATATTTATTTTATAAGATTTTGTAAAGTGGCGTATTGTCAGCTAAGTGTTTTTTCAGAATTAATGTTAGGAGGTTACAAAATTGAAAAAACGAATATTCTCAGTTATTTTATCATTGTGCCTATTCCTTTCTTCCTCATCAGCGGTATATGCGTGGCAGGAAGAATCTGTGCCAGAAGGGGATGCTTTTACGGAGGAATCTCAAATTAGGCTTGCAGCAGATGGTGTGGAAATTCCTACTCCAACGCAGGTTTACCAGTCGATGATTGCTCTAAAGGATCAAAATGAGTATAAGGAGGGAACACTTTGGACCGACTATGAGCCTTATTCCGATACAAAGGGATATTATCACTGGAAGGGCGGTCCCCTTGGTGGGACGAAGATCAGCGCTGTGGGCTGCGTAGCCTTTGCATTTATACTTAGCGATACAGCATTTGGCAGTCTTCCGGCCAGGATGTATACACCAAATGAATTTACATTTGACCAAATAAGGCCAGGAGATATCTTGCGGATGAATAATGACACTCACACTGTGATTGTACTTGAATTCAATCCAGAAGGTGTGGTTGTGGCAGAAGGAAATAACAATGGCAAAGTTCACTGGGGGCGAGTGATATCGAAAGCTGAGGTGGAAGGGAACATTAGCCATTATATTACTCGTTATCCGCTAGATTATGTTTCGCCGGATGATCCAGAGGCGGATAAGATAATTGGAGAGGGAAGCCTTGGACAGCTTTCCTGGAAGCTGACAAAGGCGGGGGAGCTGACTATTTCTGGTAATGGAGCGATGCCAGATTTTAACAGCGCCGAGGAACACCCATGGAAAGAGAACAGTAGTAAAATCCGTAAAGTGGTAATCGAGCCTGGAGTGACTAATATTGGGGATGGAGTTTTTTTGAATAGCAGCGTTCTGAGTGTAGAGATTCCTACTAGTGTAACCGCAATTGGCAACAATGCATTCAATGGCTCTTCCATTATTTCTGTGACCATTCCTTCTAATGTAAACACCATCGGAGACAGTGCGTTCCGAAAGTGCGCAAATCTTAGTTCTGTGACAGTTTCGGATGGGGTGAAGACGATTGAACAAAATGCTTTTCGCGCTTGTAATAGCTTGAAAACAATAGCCTTGCCTGCCAGCATTGAGAAGGTAGGCGCTGCCGCATTTTTTGAATGTGAAGACTTGATAAGTGCGACGTTTGCTCCCAGCGACAAGCAGGTGGCATTGGGTGATAATCTATTTTCAAAATGCTTTTATTTGATGGGTGTAACATTGCCCAAATATGCAAACCAAATGGGTGCGGGTATGTTTATGAATTGTAGAATGCTTTCTGGGGTAGAAATTCCAAAGGGGGTAGAAAGCATTCCAGAGAATACATTTGCATCTTGTTTAGGATTCACTACGGTTATTATTCCAGACAGTGTGACAGATATAGGAAGAAGTGCATTCCAAGGGACTGCTTTAAAAAATATCTATTTTGCTGGCACTGAAGCCCAGTGGAATAGCATATCGATTTCACCTGATATGAAAAACATTATCTCAAATGCGGTGAAACACTATAATTATACCACTGATATTGCCACAGCAAAGGTGACATTGGAAAAGAGTGAATATAATTATGATGGAACAGAAAAAACTCCAGCAGTAACCGTTGAGTTGAATGACAAAAAATTGGTTTTAAATACGGACTATACAGTTTCTTACAAGGATAATATACGTCCAGGAACAGCTACCGTAACAGTCACAGGTAAAGCCTGGTATAGAGGAAGTCAGACAAAGACTTTTACAATTACAGAGAATGGAAATGGCGGCTCAGAAGAGGGCGACAATACAGGAGGAAACAGCAGCGGTTCAGGAGGCAATAATAATGCAGGGGGAAACGGCAGCGGTTCAGGAAGCGGCAGCAATACAGGAGGAAATGATAACAGTTCAGGAAGCGACGATTCAGATAAAGATGATGGTCAGGGAATCAAACCTACACCATTTGCAAAAGGCAAAACCTTTACCGTCAGCAAAATTACTTATAAAGTAACAAAAGTTGGCAAAGAGGTAGAATTGAAAAGCGCAAAATCAACAGCAAAGAAGATTACAGTCAATACAGTGAAAGGTACGGATGGGGTGACTTATAAAGTAACCTCCATTGGTTCAAAGGCGATGCAGAATAATAAGAAGCTGACGAACCTGGTTATTGGAACGAATGTAAAGAAAATTGGAACAAGTGCGTTCTCTGGCTGTACAAAGCTCGCCACAATTACCTTTGGTAGGAATGTAACCACCATCGGAACAGGTGCATTCAGGGGATGCATTTCACTAAGGAAAACCCTTACACTGCCAGATAGCGTAAAGACTATCGGGGCAGGTGCATTTTCTGGCTGTAATAAGATTACAGCAGTTACCATTGGTAAGACATCCAAATCAAAGCTGACTACCATCGGAAAGAGTACATTTAGCGGGTGCAAGAAACTTGCCAAAGTAACGGTTAGGTCAGCAAAGGTTAATTCTGTAGGAAAACAGGCATTCAAGAGTACCAAATCCAGCCTGAAGGTGAAAGTACCGTCTAAGCAGTTGAAAAAGTATAAGAAGATATTTAAAAAGGCAGGATTAAAAGAAAAACAGGTAACGAAATAATTGTTTTTGAATGTGGTTGTCAATTTCGTTTCTATGTCAAATTCAAGTTGGGTAACAGTTCAGCCCTTTCAGCTCTGAAATAGAGCTTTATTCAAAGGATTTTCATACTGACAGTATAAAAATATGGAAATACCCATCCATATTTTTATTCTTACATCGAAGAATCCTTTCAATAAAGCAATGTGGAAAGCTGAAAGGGCTGAACGGTTACCAAGTTGGAAAAAATTTATAGAAAAGGTATTGACAATTTAGTGTTTAGAGTGTAGAATGATATCGTTGTTGAGAGACAGCAAGCCCAGTTAGCTCAGTTGGTAGAGCAGAGGACTGAAAATCCTCGTGTCTCTGGTTCGATTCCGGAACTGGGCATTGAGACTGAAAATAATATATTGTGCGGGTGTAGTTCAATGGTAGAACACTAGCCTTCCAAGCTAGATACGTGGGTTCGATTCCCATCACCCGCTTCTGCGATAGTGGCGTAGTTGGTAACGCGCGACCTTGCCAAGGTCGAGACCGCGGGTTCGAGCCCCGTCTATCGCTCTAATGGATAAGAGCCGTAAGCTTCCAGGTTTTTTTAAACCAAGGGGTTGCGGTTCTTTTTTTCGTTCTATAGGAAAGACCTTGTCACGCTAACGTGTGAAAGTATCTTTCCTATAGAATAAAAAAGCTCTTATCGCACTGCGGCGGGATGGAAACAAGATTAATTTTCATGGAAACTTGTTGGAAAAGGCTTGGAATGTGAAAGATTTTGATATAGAATTAATAAGCGGAGAGAAAGAACTTTGCAGGATGCCATAGAATATGCAAAGAAAGAGCTGTGTCCATGAAACAGGCGTAGAAAGTCTGGAGAATGTGCGAAGGGAGGTATTTCACAGATGCGTTATGTACCTATCATAAAAGTAGAAGTGGGAATGGTACTGGGGCAGGATATTTATGATGGAGAAGGAAAAGTATTGTTTGGGAAAGGGAATATACTACAGCAAGAAGACGCCCAAGAGCTGTTACATATGGGGCTGCCAGGAGTTTATGTGGAGGATAGCTATAGTGAAGGGGTGAGGGTAATTCCTTTGATTAGCGAGACCTTGAAGCAGGAAGCCTTGCGGTTGGTATATGATCTATTGGATGAGGAAAGATGCCAGGAGATTGAACAGGATTATATTTTAGAGATTACCCGAAGAATTACCAGGGAAATATCTGCAGGAAAAGATAAGCTGTATAATATGATAGATACGAGAAGCTTAGATGATTATACATTTTTTCATTCTGTGAATGTAGCGGTGTTGGCTACGATGCTTGGAATTGCATCTGGCAATCTGGATTTGGAAGAATTGAATATGCTTACTACTTGCGCATTGCTGCATGATGTGGGAAGGCGTTATGTGGAAGCAAATGTGCTTAATGCAAAACGCACCCTATCGGAGGAGGAAAGGATTCTTGTAGAACAGCATCCCAAGCTGGGCTACGATTTTTTAACAGAGCATTATGATTTTGCGCCAGAAGTGGAAAAAGGAGTGCTGGAGCATCATGAATGGTATAATGGATGTGGTTATCCTATGCGCAGATCTGGATATGACATTTCTTATTATGCCAGGATTATCAAGGTTGCAGATGTATTTGATGCATTGACGTCTAAACTGCCTTATCACGACCCGGTTTCCCCGTCGGGCGCAATGGATTACATGTTAGCCAATGCAGGTGTAGAGTTTGATCCAGATTTGGTAGAGCTGTTGGATAAAAAGATTGCAATTTATCCAGTAGGGTGTGAGGTAACCCTTTCGGATGGAAGAAATGCTATAGTAATAGAAAATTATCAAGAATCCATGCTGCGGCCCAAGGTTAGGACATTGCCAGATGGGGAAATCATTGATCTGAATCAAGAAGAGGCTAAGGATTTGATGGTTCAGGAATTATTTGTGTAACAGGAAGTGAGAGTGTGACAGGACAAAAAGAGACGATAGATATTCTGCTGGCGGAAAGCTTTAAGGAGCTGGCCTGCCAGCAGCCCATTGAGAAAATTACAATTAAAGCCATTACAGATAAGGCTGGTGTAATACGCCCTACGTTTTACAATCATTTTCAGGATAAATATGAGCTGCTGGAGTGGGTGATGCGGGTCCAGATTTTAGAGCCTACGAAACCGCTGATTGATGCAGGAATGATTGACGAAGCATTGATTTTGATTTTTACCTCTCTGAAAAAAGAAAGAGAATTTTACGAAAAGGCAGTTCGGCTGGAAGGCCAGAATTCTTTTGAGAGTATTGCTAAAAAGTGTATCGAAGATATTTTGATGGAGGCCATTCAAACCAAAAAGCCCAAACGTCAAAAAACCCATTCCTGGCTGACCCCAGAGCATCTTGCACAATTTTATTCTCAGGTTATGTGCTTTGTGGTGATTAGTTGGATTCAGAGCGGGATGGCAGTGGAACCAGAGGAGATGACAGAGCTTTACAATTATATGATGACACGGTCTATGAACCAGGTGATTGAGGAGCTGTAATTCCATTACTCCAGTGGTGAAAGACCGACATTTTCCTTTTTCTAAATTTTTATCATATACAATATGATAAAAGTGTTTTCCTAAAATTACAAATCCACGGAAATGTATATTAGAAATATACAGAGAAAAGAGATTGAATATTTATTTATTCCATCTCTTTTTTTATACTTCTTAATGAATTAAAAATTATTGAAAGAGGAGCGAGAGATAGAGATGATTAAATTTGGAAAAGGAGTCGTAAAGTTAAGAGTACCGATTTTCATAATCAGTTTACTGCTGTTGATTCCATCGGCATTGGGTATGATAAACACCAGGGTTAATTACGATATCCTGACTTATCTGCCAAAGGATATTGAAACGATGGTGGGGCAGGACATTTTGGTAAATGATTTTGGAACAGGAGCGTTTTCCATGTGTGTAATAGAAGGAATGGAAAACAAAGAGGTTGTGGAGCTGAAAGGGCAGATGGAAGAAGTGGATCATGTAAAAGCTGTTATTTGGTATGATTCCATTGCAGATTTATCCATCCCTATGGAGTTCCTGCCAGAAGATGTTGTGGATAAGTTTAATTCAGAAGGAACAACGCTGATGGCCGTATTATTTGACACATCTATGTCGGCAGACGAGACGATGGATGCGGTAGATGAAATCCGGGGGCTGACAGATCAAGGATGTTTTGTCAGCGGTATGTCAGCAGTGGTAACAGATATTAAGAATCTATCCAATAAAGAGACACCTATTTATGTACTGATTGCAGTGCTGCTATCCTCCCTGGTATTGGCATTAACCATGGATTCTTTTCTGGCGCCAGTATTTTTCCTTTTAAGTATAGGAATGGCAATCCTCTATAATCTGGGAAGCAATATATTTTTGGGAGAAATTTCTTATGTGACCAAGGCATTGAGTGCAGTGCTCCAATTGGGTGTGACGATGGACTACTCCATTTTCTTGTGGCACAGCTATGAGGAATACCGTGAAAAATATCCAGGTGACAAAAATCGGGCTATGGCACATGCAGTATCTAATACATTGACTTCTGTAGTGGCAAGCTCCATTACAACAGTTGCGGGCTTTGTGGCGCTGTGCTTTATGAGCTTTACCCTTGGCATGGACCTTGGAGTGGTAATGGCGAAAGGAGTAGTGTTTGGCGTAATTGGCTGTGTAACGATTCTGCCATCTATGATTTTGATTTTTGATAAAGCGATTGAAAAGACAAAGCATAAACCAATTATCCCTGATTTAGGTGGAATTGGAAATTTTGTAACAAAGCGGTTCCCGATTTTTATTGTAGTATTTTTGCTGATTTTAGGGCCGGCCATTTATGGATATACCCATACAGAAGTGTATTATGACTTGGCGGGTACGCTGCCAAAGGATTTGAAAAGTATTCAGGCAAAAGATAAGCTGGAAGATAAATACGAAATGAATTCCACGCATATGGTGCTGGCAGACAGCAGCCTTCCCAGTAAGGATGCAGCGGCCATGATAGCAGAAATGGAAGGGATAGACGGTGTAAAGATGGTTATGGGGATAGATTCCATGGTTGGTCCGGCTGTTCCAAAAGAAATGATACCGGATCATATGAAGGAAGCCCTGATGAATGAAAAATATCAGTTGATGCTGGTAAGCTCTGAATATGCCATAGCATCGGATGAAGTAAATACACAGATTGATGAATTGAACCAGGTCATTAAAAAATACGATAAACAGGGGATGCTTATTGGTGAAGCGCCTTGTACCAGAGATTTGATTTCCATTACCAATACAGATTTTCAGACGGTAAGCGTTGTGTCGATTGGAGCTATTTTTATTATTATCTTGTTGGTATTCAAATCTATTTCACTGCCAATCATTCTGGTATCTGTAATTGAATTTGCTATTTTTATCAATATGGGTATTCCAGCATACACAGGAACTACCTTGCCGTTTATTGCGTCTATCGTAATTGGAACCATTCAGTTAGGGGCAACGGTTGATTATGCAATTCTGATCACGAACCGTTACAAGAAAGAACGGAACCGAGGTGAGGACAAAAAGACTTCGGTTACCATTGCTCTTTCCACATCCATACAGTCCGTATTTGTCAGTGCATTAAGCTTTTTTGCGGCAACCTTTGGCGTTGGTATGTACTCCAATATCGATATGATTAGTTCTTTATGTATTTTGATGGCAAGAGGAGCGTTGATTAGTATGTTTGTGGTAATCTTCATTCTGCCAGCAATGTTTATGGTATTTGATAGAATGATCTGCAAATCAAGTCTTGGATTTGGCAGTCGTAACAAAGGACCAAAAGCAACAGTAAAAACAGTGTAAAGGTAAAAATGCAGGAGGTAAATTAAAATGAAAAATGTAGAGTTAAAGAAAATCTTTCGTAATAGATATGTGATTCGTGTAGCAGCAGGAGTTGTAACCGTGGCAGTGATTGGAACCAGTGCAGGAATTAGCGCTTATCCAGTACAGGCAGAGAAGCAGGAGGTTGTAAAAGAGGCTCAGGATGAAACGGTAGAAGAGACAGAAAAGACATTGGAAAGGGCCTTGTCTGTAGAAGAGGAAAATGAGGATGCCGGCAAGGAAGAGACAGTGTATGTGGTAGCAAGTCCTGATGGCACATCCCAAAGTGTAATTGTAAGTGAATGGCTGAAAAATAAGGATGGATCCACTACGATAGAAGACGCTTCTGACTTAAAGGATATTCAGAATGTAAAAGGAGAGGAAACGTTTACCCAGAGCGGAGATAAGATTACCTGGCAGGCAGAGGGCAAAGACATTTATTACCAGGGAACTACAAATAAGGCCCTTCCAGTGACAGAAAAGGTAACATATTTTATGGATGGCAAGGAAATGCCTCCAGAGGAAATGGCAGGTAAAAGCGGAAAAGCTACCATCCGTTTTGATTATACCAACAATGAAAAAACTACCCAGGTAATTGATGGAGAAGAGCATGAAGTATATGTGCCTTTTACAGTGATGACAGGAATGATTCTGCCAGAAGATTATACCAATGTAGAAGTCACCAATGGAAAGGTGATTTCAGATGGAAGTAAAAAAGTTGTTGTGGGCATGGCGATGCCTGGCCTGAAAGAAAGCTTGGGCCTGGAAGAAGGAGATTTGGACGGGGAACTTGAAATTCCAGAATATGTAGAGGTAAGTGCAGATGTGGAGAATTTCTCCCTGGATATGTCTATGTCTGTCATTATGAATGATTTGGTAAGCCAGGCAAATCTAGCAGACAAATTTGATTTGAGTGATTTGGAGAAGGATTTGGACACTCTCACCGATGCCTCCAAACAGTTGCAGGATGGAAGCAAGGAGCTGTCGAAGGGGTTAGGAACTTTAAAGGATAGTATGAAAGAATTTGCCTCAGGGGTAAATACCTTGAAAGGTGGAATCACAAGCTATACAAATGGCGCTTCCCAGTTGAATGATGGCATCCATACCCTTGCAAGCTCTTCTGGAACCTTGACAGAGGGTGTAGGAACCTTGAATAATAGTGCAGCAACGTTAAACAACGGTGTTGCAGAACTGGATAAAACCTTGAAAGCCGAAATGACGAAGGAAGAGAGAGAAGCCTTCATTAAGCAGGCGGATGATGCCATTGACGCAACATTTCGTCAGGAAGAAAACGGGACGGAGGCAATAAAAGCACAGGCGGCTTCAGTATTCTATAATAGTCTGGCAAATAATGATGGGGCAAAGGCACAGGTGGCTGCGGGACTAAATACTTACACAGAGACAGTGCTAAATACAGTATTGAATCAGGCGTTTCAACAGGCAGTACCAGAAATGGCAAAGAGTCAGGCAATGGTAGCCAATACACCAGTCGCAATTCAACAGGCAATTGAGGGAGTGGCGGCGTCTGTGGTAACTGGAACACAGCAGACGGCGGCAGAGTATACGGCAAATGGAATATATGCTGCACTGTCAGAGCATTTGCCAGAATTAATGGCGGCAATGAGCACAGGACAGATGAGTCAGGAGGAGGCATTGCAGCAGTTGAAAGGTATTTGCGATCAGGCATCTGCAACAGTAGGAACAAATGAACAGATTTATGCAGGCGCTATGGAGAAGGTAAATAGCAGTAAAGAAGCAGTTGCGAATCAGGCAATGGCTGAGCTGGAAGCCCAGGTAAATGCAGGTATCCAGTCTGGGGAAGGCCAGGCACAGATTCAAGCCACTGTTGCACAATTGGCATCCTCAGCCGTAGCAGAAGCTATGGGAAATGAAACCTTAAAGGAAGGTATGAATTCCACCGCTTCCCAGATTGTAACAGGTATTGCGGATGGGGCGAAGGATACCGTAGGCATTGCAGTAGCAGATACCGCTAAGACAGCAGCCAGGACAGCAGCAGAATCGGCAACACTGACAGCAATTTCCGCTACAAAATCACAAATTTCTCAGGCCATTAACACCGAGGATGAGGCAAGCGGCTACAGCTTAGTAAGCGGCATGCAGGCATTGAGCAATGGAACACAGACCATGAATGATAGCCTTCCGGCTTTGACAACAGGAATTGCACAGCTTACCAATGGAGCAGCAGCCCTTGTCTCCAATAATGGGGCATTGGTGGATGGAGCCGGAAAGCTGTCAATGGCAACCACACAGATTGGGGATGGTGTGGATAAGCTGGCAGATGGTTCCGAAAAGCTGATGGATGGAATGGTTGAATTTGATGAAGAGGGAATTCAGAAGCTTTTGGATGCTTACAATGGGGATGTCAAAGATCTTTTAAGTAAATTAGAAGCAGTGGTAGAAGCAGGGAAAGAGTACCAGACATTTACAAAGGTTGCAGATGGAATGAAAGGTTCTGTAAAATTCATCCTTCGTACCGAAGCAATTAAAGCAGAGGAAACACAAGAATAAAGAGAGCCTGGTCAAAGGGATACAGGAGTAAAGATATGAATGTTATGGAAGAGTTTGTTATTATATTGGGAATATCTTTGGATATTTTCGCAGTGATGGAGTGCCAGGGCTCGCTGGTTGCCAAAGTGGAAAAGAGACAGCTCATGGTATGCTGTAGTATTCTGGTGGCGGGCCAGGTGATTGCCTTGGGGATTGGAAACTTTATATCTGTGCTCCTCTGTGAAGGTGTGACAGAGGTAAATGAGATGTTTCTGGGACAGGTGGCTGCGGCAGTTATTTTCTTGTCCCAGGGGGGCCGCCTCTTTTTGAAGGCATGGCGCAATGAAAGAATTGTGGAGCATCGTGAGGAAAAATTTGACATGGGGGAATTTATCAAGCTCTATGCAAGAACAAGTAATTTTACATTTCTGACGGGCTTTGCCTTTGGCTTCCTGGAAACTAGTATGTGGATGGTTGTACTGCTTCTTACTGTGATGACAGTTTTGGTAACTGTATTGGGTGTGTATACTGGTTACCGCTTGGGGTTTGAACATAAAATAAAAGCTTACCTTGCAGGTGGTTTTTTGCTGGTTGCAGGGGGAATAGATGTGATTGTAGGTCATATCTGCAATTTCATATCATGAAAAGGAAAACAGAATTCCGCCAAGGCTTATTGTTCACGGATATGCTCCAATCCCTGATCAATGATAGTGAGCACGTGAGAATCCAACAGGGAATAATAGATGGTTTTTCCGTCCCTGCGGTTTTTCACGAGGCGGTTCTGTTTTAGAATGCTGAGCTGATGGGAGATAGCGCTTTGTGACATTCCAAGCTCCTTCGCAATATCGTAGACGCATTTTTCTTTATCTACCAGGGCATACATAATTTGAAGCCGGGTAGGTGTTCCAAATATTTTAAATAATTCTGCTAGTTTTTCAAATTCGTTCTGATTCATGAAGATTCCTTCTTTTCCTTTTTCTATCTAAGCGTAAGAAAGTTAATATATACATAGAAAATAACACAGATGAGTAAAACTGTCAAAAGAAAAGAAAAATTTATGACAGTAAAGGTAACAGTAGAAAAAGTTTAAAAATAGACGGTTCCCATTTTTTGTTGCATTGCGAATTCCTGGTAAGGTGTGCTATAATACAGATTAGAGGTGATGATGTAAATGGAACTGGATATCGCAATGAAGCAGACCCAGAAGCTTGCCCTTACTCCTCAGATGGAGCAATCCCTCTCCATGCTGCAGATGAGCGCCCAGGAGCTGGAACAGTACATTGCGGATGAAATATTGTCCAATCCTATGTTGACCTGTGAGGAACCAGAACAGGGAACAGAAAAAAAGAATATCCAGAAGAAGAGATGTCTGAATACAGCGGAATGCGGAAGATATCTGGAGAACGGGGAGATTATCAATCCTATATTAATTCCCTGGTGGATGAGAAGAGCTGTGGAACAAGCTTGAAGGATTCCCTTAGAATGCAGCTTTGTGTTGGAAATGTAAGCAAGATGAGGCAGAAGATTGCAAAATATCTCATAGAATGTATGAAAGAATATGGGTATTTGAAGATGCCCAACCTGGAGATTTCTAAGGCCCTTGGGCTGACGACAGAGGAAGTGGAAGAAGAAATCCGTTTTTTGCAAGGGCTAGAACCCTGTGGTGTATTTGCCAGGGATTTGCGAGAATGTCTGCTTTTGCAGATTAAGAAAAAGGGCGAGGATGAGGAGCTGTATCAATTAGTAGAACATTACATAGAGGAAATTATACATAATAAGATACCTAAAATTTGTAAAAGCACTGGATGGAGCCGTACAAAGGTACTGGCGTTGATTTCGAAGGTGAAGGAATTAGATCCTGTCCCAGGCCGGGGATACGGAACGGGAATCCAGGGGGAATTTATTTATCCAGATATAACAGTGCGGCGGGTGGATGGAAGATATCATGCGTTTTTGAATAGAGGAAGAGCTCCCATACCTAAAATCAATCAGGAATACCTGCCCCTTTTAACCCAGGAAAAGGCTGGACATGATTATGAATATATGCAGGAACAATATCGGAATGCAAAAATGCTGTTGAAAAATATTGGCCGGCGGGAGGAAACTTTACGCAGCGTAGCCTGTGCTATTGTGAAGCGGCAGCAGGAGTTTTTTGAAAAAGGAAAAATGTATTTAAGCCCTATGAAGCTTGCAGATATTGCCACGGATGTTGACTTGCATGAATCTACCGTGAGCAGGGCGCTGAAAGAAAAGTATTTGGAATGCCGATGGGGGATTTTTGAGTTGAAATATTTCTTTTCAAATAAAGGAGCTAGAAAAAATGGGAGTAGGTATTTCCCGGCGAACTGTGGTGAAATATCGGGAGCAGCTTCATATACCCAATGTCCTTCTGAGGAAGGAATACCATTAATTATTATTTGCTATAAATAATATAGAATAAACAAGAGACAGGAGGGTTTTTATGGCAACCAAGATATATCAATGTATGCAGAAAATCGGAGAGGATATTATTGCAAACAAGGATTTCCTGACGGACTTAGATTCTGCCATTGGTGACGCTGACCATGGAATTAACATGGCAAGAGGATTTACAGAAGTGTTACAGCAGCTTCCCCAAGAGGAAGAAGATATCAGCGCAGTATTAAAGAAGACAGGTATGGTGCTGCTGTCAAAGGTAGGAGGCGCATCTGGGCCTCTTTATGGAACAGCATATATGAAAGCAGCTACCGCGATTGCTGGGAAGAAAGAAATTACATTAGAAGATGCAAAGAATATGATGGAAGCAGTCATTGGCGGCATTAAGATGCGAGGAAAGGCTGAACGGGGAGAAAAGACCATGCTGGATGCATTGGAGCCTGCAATGGAAGCTCTCACTAAGGGCTTAGAGGCAGGAGAAACCCCAGAAGATTGTTTGGCGCATATGTGCAAGGCAGCAAAGGAAGGCGTGGAATATACCAAGACTATCCGTGCAACCAAGGGACGTGCAAGCTATCTTGGAGACAGAAGTATTGGCCATCAGGATCCAGGGGCAACTTCTTCTCTGATTACATTAGAAGCAATTCAAACATTCTATTTAGAAAATATAAAGTGAGGAAGTTATGGTAGGAATAGTGATTGTGTCCCACAGTAAGAAAGTGGCAGAGGGAATTTTTGAACTTGCAGTTCAGATGACTGGAAAGGACCACCGGATGATACCGGTAGGCGGCATGGAGGACGGAGAGATTGGAACAGATGCTATGCGTATCCTTCAGGGAATCCAGGATGCAAACGATGGGGATGGAGTGGTAGTTCTGGCGGATTTAGGAAGCGGGGTATTAAGCTCTGAGACAGCAATTGATTTGCTGGAAGAGGAGATTGAGGTGGTGATTGCCGATGCACCGATTTTGGAAGGTGCAATTGGGGCAGCAGTACAGGCTTCCATTGGTGGAACCCTTGCAGAAGTAGTGGAGGCTGCTGAGCAGGCAAAAACCCTTTCAAAGAGATAAGAAACCTTATGAGGTGAGATACTATGATTGTGCCAACATAAAAATGGCATGGATTTCACCTCATAGTATATAACAAAGCCATAAGGAGAAGGAGGAAATTGCTTTGAAAAAAATGATTAACAAACCAGATGACGTAGTAGAAGAAATGCTACAGGGGATTGTAGCTGCACATCCAGAATATGTAAAGAGAGTAGAGGGATGTGATGTAGTGGTAAGGGCAGGCGGCTCTCAGGGAAAGGTTGCCCTGGTTAGCGGCGGAGGAAGCGGACATGAACCAGCACACGGCGGCTATGTTGGAAAAGGAATGCTGGATGCAGCAGTTGCAGGCGCTATGTTTACCTCACCAACACCGGATCAGGTATATGAGGCAATTAAGGCATGCGATGGCGGCAAGGGCGTGTTACTGGTAATTAAGAATTATACCGGCGATGTAATGAATTTTGAAATGGCAGCAGATATGGCAGCAGATGAAGGCATCCAGGTAGAAAAAGTAGTGGTAAATGATGATGTTGCAGTAGAGAATAGTACATGGACAACAGGAAGAAGAGGAATTGCAGGTACTATTTTTGTACATAAGATTGCTGGCGCATGCGCAGAAGAAGGCGGAGATTTGCAGACAGTTAAGGCAGCGGCAGAAAAGGTAATCGCAAATGTACGTACGATGGGTATGGCAATTGCACCCTGTACCGTTCCAGCAGCAGGAAAGCCAAGCTTTGAGCTGGGCGACAATGAAGTGGAAATCGGAATGGGAATCCATGGTGAGCCTGGAACACACAGAGAAGAGATTCGCACCGTTAGTGAAACCACAGATACATTGTTAGAAAAGATTTTTGCAGAAGATATTTATCACGAAGGTGATGAAGTAGCAGTTATGGTAAATGGACTTGGTGGAACACCATTACAGGAATTATATCTGGCAAATTTGAGAGTATCTCAGGTATTGGCTGAGAAGAAGATTACGGTTGCTAAGACATTCGTTGGTAATTATATGACTTCTATTGATATGGCTGGATATTCTGTATCATTGCTAAAGCTTGATGATGAGTTGAAGAAATATTTGGCTGCACCAGCAGATACCCCTGCATTTGTACAGGTATAAAATAAAGTGATATGGGCTGCCGCATAGATTGCGGCAGCCTGTTTTTCTGCATTTATGAAAGGGAGAATATGAATTTATTATTAGTTGCCATCAATGCAAAATACATTCATTCTAATCTTGCGGTTTATAGTCTGAAGGCTTATGCAAAGGAATATCAGGAACATATTGCCCTTTCAGAATATACGATCAATCATCGGTTGGAATATATTTTGCAGCAGATTTACAAACAGAAGCCAGATGTTATATTTTTTTCCTGCTATATCTGGAATTTTCGATATGTACAGGAATTGATAACAGAGCTTCATAAGCTGCTTCCTGGGGTCTCTATCTGGGCTGGAGGGCCAGAGGTATCTTATGAACCGGAAATTTTTCTCAAAAATAATCCTGGTGTGTCTGGCGTGATATTGGGGGAAGGAGAAGAAACCTTCCGGGAATTGTGCAGACATTATCTGGAGAACGAAAATGTATCGGAACAAAAAGAAATCCCAGGTCTGGTAGTTCAAAAGGAAGGGGGAGGATGGATACGAACTGGAAGAAGGGAACCTTTGTCCATGGATGCTCTGCCTTTTTGTTATGAGCATTTGGAAGATTTTAAAAACAGAATTATTTATTATGAGACAAGCCGGGGATGTCCGTTTTCCTGTAGCTATTGTCTTTCCTCCATTGAAAAAGGATTGCGGTTTCGTTCCTGTTCTATGGTAAAAAAGGAATTGCAGTTTTTTCTGGAACATCAGGCGCCCCAGGTGAAATTTGTTGACCGTACCTTTAATTGCAGCCACGTTCATGCAATGGAAATCTGGCGGTACATCAAAGAGCATGACAATGGAGTTACCAATTTTCATTTTGAAATATCAGCGGATTTGTTGACAGAAGAAGAAATTTCTTTGATTGCGTCCATGCGGCCAGGATTAATTCAGTTGGAAATTGGCGTCCAGTCCACCTATGCGCCCACGATACAAGAGATTCACCGGACCATGGATATCAAAAGGGTGGAAGAAACAGTAAAGGAGCTGCAACAGGGGGAAAATGTTCATTTGCATCTGGATTTGATTGCAGGGCTTCCCAAAGAAAATTTTGCTTCTTTTGCAGAATCTTTTCGGCAGGTATATGGGTGGAAGCCTCAGCAATTGCAGCTTGGATTTCTAAAAGTGCTAAAGGGTTCCTTTTTGTATGAGCATCGAAAGGAATATGGTCTTTTATATCAAGAATATCCCCCATATGAAGTCATGTCTACAAGCTGGCTGACATATGAAGAGATTCTTTCTATGAAGCTGGTGGAGGAAATGCTGGAAGTGTATTATAATAGTGGACAAGTCGAAATGACCATAAAATTATTGGAGCTTACGACGGACAATCCCTTCGAATTGTTTTTGGAGCTGGGAGAATTTTATGAGAAGGAAGGATGGCTGGCCATGAGCCATTCTCGGATTCGGCGATGTGAAATTTTGTTGGAATTTGTGAAAAAAAGAGATTTGGCCCATCTGGAGCTTTACCAGGAGACCTTGACTTTTGATTTATACTATCGGGAAAATATGAAGACTCGTCCTCCCTGGGCGCCGGATTTGGCAGAATATAAAGAAAAAACCAGAACATATTGCAGGAAAGGAAAGCTGTCTCATCTAGAGCCCTTTTGGTATGATATGGAAGAAATGATACAACAGAAAAAATTGAACAATTATCCAGAGAAAAGAGCAGTCAGAGAATTTTATTTGTTTTCGTATGAAGAACGTAATCCTCTGACCGGGCAGGCAAAGGTGAGAAAGGTAGAGAATGTCCAGGATGATACTTAAAAATTATGTGGTGGTGGATTTGGAAATGACCGGACTTCATGCAAGAACGGATCGCATATTGGAAATTGGTGCAGTGAAGGTGGAACAGGGGAAATGTGCGAGTGCCTTTCATCGAATGATAAATCCTCATATGAAACTTTCCAAAGAGGTAATGGAATTGACGGGAATAACCGATGAAATGACAGAGGGTGGTTGTGAAGTATGGACTGCGGTAAAAGATTTCCAGAAGTTTGCAGAAGGTTTTCCTCTGGTGGGGCATAATATTATTTTTGATTACAGCTTTTTGAAGCAATGTGCAGTAAACCATGGGGGCTCCTTCGAAAAGGATGGGATTGACACGTTGAAGCTGGCGCGGAAATTCTTGCCAAAGGCAGAGAAGAAAACATTGGATTATCTGTGTATTTGGCTTGAGATTCCCCGGGAACAGAGCCATCGGGCGTTAGAGGATGCGAAAGCTACCACTGTCCTGTTGCAATATTTGCAGGAGCATTTTGAAGAAAAGGAACCAGAGGCATTTCTGCCAAAGCCTTTGCAATATAAGGTGAAAAAGCAGGGGCCTGCATCCACAAGGCAAAAAAAACGCTTGAAAGAACTGGCAGACTGGCATAAAATAGATTTGGATGTTGAGATAGACAGCCTGACCAAAAATGAAGCCGCCAGGATCACAGACCGTATCCGGGCAGCTTATGGGAAGTCTCCAAAAATGTAATTATTTTTATTCAGAAGTCATTTGTTCCAGCATAGCCAAAATCGGCCCTTTCATTAAGGAATTTAGCTGGGAGGCAGAAAGGGAAAGCTGTTTGAAAGCCTCCGTGTCTCCTGCTTGCTGATACAATTCAGCAAGAAGCTGGTAAGTGGCTTTGATATCACTTCCAATGGACACAGAAAATGCCAGTACCTGCATGGCTTCTTTTGGGTGAGAAAGTTCAAAAAGCCGTTTCCCCCAAGTATTTAATGTTCGTACCAGCAGGGTAAAGTTTTGGTCATATTGAGTTAAAAGGGGTAAGTTGGCAGCGCCATAGGCTAATTTTAAATCTGTGTTGCTGATACCTGTCAGGTTCAGGATTTTTTCATTTTTTAATTTTAGCGCCTGCTCTTCACACTGATGTAAAAGGTCATCAGAAAATAGGGCAAAGGGCAGTGTGACAGAGGTAAAGTCCACATAATCCAGATTGGAAATATCTTGTTTTCTAGTGGCGTTGGCAGTATTTTCCCGGTCCCAGAAGTCCCGCTCCGTCTTTTCACGGCTGCGGTCAGCCTTATGGCGTTTGTAAGAAACGACAACGACAAAAATCATAACCCATCCAAATAGTACAGGGATTTTCATAACATTCAGATTCCTTTCTTTAATTTATCATTACAACTATATCGTTATTACAAAATGGAGGTGAGCCTGATGATCAATTTTCATAATCCAAAGACGAAGAAAACATTCGCTGCCATAATTGCATTAATTCTGGTGGCATCCATGGTAGTATCCGTATTTCTCTCTGCCTTTGTTTAGACCCGCCGGTATCTGTTCATAATATACAGAAACTATGATATTATGTCAATGAAATTCGTGGTTTCGTATCTTGAAAAACTGCTTTTTTATGATAAAATGAGTGAGTAGGAAGTAAACGAGGCAAAATTGGTAGGAGAATAGATGATGAAGAGAAAATGGAAAACATATGTTTCTGTTGCGGGAGCGGTTTTGGCTTTGGCATTTGTTGCGGTGATTACCATTCCTGTAAAGGCAGAAACAAAAGAAACAGACACAATTCCCCAGCGTGTATATTTTGGTGATATTTCGGTGGGCGGAATGACTCAGGAAGAAGCGAAAGCTGCTGTGGAAGAATACGTAGAAGGGCTGCAAAGTGAGATTATAACCTTGCAGGCTGGGAAAAATACGGTGCAGGTTCCTGTGGCGCAAATGGGACTTTCCTGGGGGAATGAAGAGATTGTTACAGAGGCTGTAGGACTTGGAAAAAGCGGCAACCTGATTACCCGTTATAAGGCAATGAAGGACTTGGAGAACCAGGATAAAATCTATGAGCTGGCATTTCAGGTAGACAAAAGTAAGGTAACAAAAATGCTGGAGAATAATTCAGAGGTTTTAAATACTGAAGCGGTGAATGCAGGGCTTACCAGAGAGAATAACCAGTTTAATGTGATTCCAGGCAGTCAGGGTGTGACGGTGAATATTGAGGAATCCGCAGAAATTTTAGAGAAATATTTTTCCCTGGAATGGAAAGGTGGTTCCGACAGCGTAGAGATTGTTGCAGATGTGGTAGATCCTAAGGGAACTGAGGAAGAGCTTGGGAAGGTAAAAGATTTGCTGGGCGGATTTAATACCTCTTATTCATCTTCTGGAGCAGGTCGTTCTAAGAACGTGGAAAATGGAGCCAACAAAATTAACGGTTCAGTGATTTATCCAGGGGATAGCTTTTCTGTGTATGAAGCGGTGAGTCCTTTTAATCCAGAAAACGGATATGAGCTTGCTGGTTCTTACGAAAATGGAACTACGGTAGACACTTATGGCGGAGGAATCTGTCAGGTATCCACTACCTTGTACAATGCGGTAATTCGTGCAGAGCTGGAGGTTACAGAACGCTTTAATCATTCCATGATTGTAGGTTACGTAGATCCTTCGGCAGATGCGGCAATTGCTGGAACATATAAAGATTTAAAATTTGTGAATAATACGAAGGCGCCTATTTATATTGAAGGGTATACATCTGGAAGATCCATTTATTTTAATATTTTTGGTGAGGAAACCAGAGATGCCAACCGGGAAGTAAGCTTCGTTAGTGAAACATTGAGTACTACGGAGCCCGGAACACAGTACCAGGCAGCGCCAGGAAGTCCCATTGGTTCCATAAGCCAGGTTCAGTCCTCTCACACGGGATATACGGCTCAATTATGGAAAGTAGTCACGGTAAATGGCGTAGAACAAAGCAGGGAGATATTTAACAAAAGTACTTATAAGGCTTCTCCAAGGATTGTTGCAGTGGGAACGGCTTCCGGTAATCCAGATGCAGTAAATGCTATCAATGCAGCAGTTGCATCCCAAGATGAAGGAGCCATCAATGCGGCAATGGCTCAGTGGAATGATGCAGCAGTTCAGGCAGCTCAAGAGCAAGCAGCAGCGGAGGCAGCGGCAGCAGCGGCGGCAGCGGAACAGCAACGACAGCAAGAGCAGCAAGAACAACAAGAAAAAGAGCAGCAAGAAAAAGAGAAGGAAGAAGAGAAGGAAAAGGAAAACGGAGAAAGCAAGAAGGAGAATAATGACGACGAAGGCGAAGAGGCTCCCGACGAGGGTGAGGAAGAATAAATATTCCATTTCAACAGAGGGAGCAACGGAATAAAAAGGCATAGTAGTCAAATATCTCGTAGATATAAAGTGTGGGTAATAAGGCTGTTTCAGTAGTGAGACAGCTTTATTATTCTATTGGAAAGACTTTGTCACAATAACGCGTGAAAGTATTTTTTCGATAGAATAATAAAGCTCTTATCGCACTCGGCGCAGCAAAGTGTCCAAGCCCCTCATGAGTGAGGGGGAGGGGAGCCCCAGTGGGCTTGCCCACTTTGTTCTATACAGGAGGATAGAAGGAATGAAAATAGGAAAGGTTCCAGAAAGCGTGTTGAAGCGTTCTGTATTAAGGCAGATACATACAAAGAGAAAAGAGATTTTACTGGGAGCAGGAGTAGGAGAAGACTGTGCAGCGGTAAAGCTTGCAGAGGATGAGATATTTGTAGTCTCCACAGATCCTGTGACAGGCGCTACTACGGATATTGGAAATCTTGCCATTCATATTACCATAAATGACTTGGCTTCCGCCGGGGCAGAACCAGTTGGGGTGATGCTTACGATACTTTTGCCAGAAGGCGCCGCCGAAGATGACTTGAAGAAAATTATGGGACAAATGGAGGTTGTCTGCAGAGAGGCAAATGTACAAATCATGGGTGGACATACAGAGGTTACCAGAGCAGTGAATCAGCCATTGGTGAATGTTTGTGGGATAGGAAAGGCCAAAGAAGGAAAATTAGTGTCCACAGCCGGAGCGAAGCCGGGAGATGATATTCTGGTGTCTAAGTGGATTGGTCTTGAAGGCACCTCAATTATTGCAAAGGAAAAGGAAGAAGAGCTGTCTTGTCGCTTTCCATTATCTCTGATTAAGACGGCCCAGGGATTTGATCAATATTTGTCTGTATTGCCAGAGTCTGTTAAAGCTGTTAAGCTTGGTGTGAATGCCATGCACGACGTAACAGAAGGCGGAATCTTTGGAGCCCTTTGGGAACTGGCAGAGAGTTCAGGCGTTGGGCTGGAAATAGATTTGAAAAAAATACCTGTAAAACAGGAAACCATAGAAGTGTGTGAATTTTTTGGAATTAATCCTTATGAACTGGTTTCTAGTGGATGTATGCTGATGACATCGTCAGATGGAAATATGCTGGTGCGGGAGCTTGAAAAAGATGGCATTCATGCAGTGGTAATCGGGAAGGCAGTGGATGGCAATGAACGCGTACTGCTCAATGAGGAAGAGAGAAGATTTTTGGAACCGCCAAAAACCGATGAACTTTATAAAGTGGTATAGAAAGCTTCTGTTTTACATAATGTGATACGAAAAGAAAATGTATAGAACCTGGCGTAGGAAGGAAAGGTAGGAAGGAAATGAGAGAGAAGATTTTAACCTTTATAGAAAAAAACAGCAGAGTGGATTTGAAAGAATTAGCGATTATGCTAGGAGTAGAAGAAACAGTGGTGGCTCAGGAGCTGGCAGCTATGGAAGAGGAGCGAATCATTTGTGGATATCACACTTTGATTGATTGGGAAAAGACCAGCATTGAGAAAGTAAATGCATTGATTGAAGTACGTGTGACGCCCCAGAGAGGAAGAGGGTTTGACAGTATTGCAGAGAGGATTTACAATTACCCTGAGGTAAATGCAGTATACTTGATTTCAGGCGGATATGATCTTCTGGTAACATTGGAAGGAAAAACATTGCGGGAAGTAGCCCAGTTTGTATCGGATAAGCTCTCTCCGTTGGAATCGGTATTGAGTACAAAGACAAATTTTATTTTGAAAAAGTACAAGGATCACGGAACAGTAATTGCAAAACCACAAGGAGATGAAAGGATGTTGGTGAGCTAATGAGGAACCCATTATCGCAATGCATTACCCAGATTCCTTTTTCTGGAATCCGAAAATTTTTTGATATTGCAGCAGAGATGAAGGATGTGATTTCCCTTGGAGTAGGGGAACCAGATTTTGATACCCCCTGGCATATTCGGGATGAGGGAATTTATTCGCTGGAAAAAGGCAGAACTGCCTATACTTCCAATGCAGGACTAAAGGAATTAAAAATAGAGATTTCAAAATATCTGGAACGTAGGTTTCAGGTATCCTATGATTATGACACAGAGATGATGATTACGGTGGGAGGCAGTGAAGCCATTGATGTGGCAATGCGCGCCATGTTAGACCCAGGGGATGAAGTGCTGATTCCCCAGCCGAGCTATGTTTCCTATATGCCTTGTGCAGTGTTGGCCAATGGAATTCCAGTAATTATCAATTTAAAAGAAGAAAATGAATTCCGGCTTACGGCACAGGAATTAGAGGAGGCCATCACTCCCAAAACTAAGCTTTTGGTGCTGCCGTTTCCAAATAATCCTACGGGAGCGGTGATGGAGAGAAAAGATTTAGAAGCAATTGCAGAAGTGATAAGAAAACATGATTTGTTTGTGCTAAGCGACGAAATTTATGCGGAGCTTACATACTTAGAAGGTCAGGATCATGTGACCATTGCTTCTCTGCCAGGGATGCGGGAACGTACGGTTTTAATTAATGGATTTTCCAAGGCATATGCCATGACAGGATGGCGTTTGGGATATGCCTGTGCGCCAAAAGTCATTTTGGAACAGATGTTAAAGATTCATCAGTATGCAATTATGTGTGCACCTACCACCAGTCAATATGCGGCCGTGGAAGCGGTGCGTAATGGAGATGTAGATGTGGCAGGAATGCGGGAAGAGTATAATGGAAGACGGAGGTATCTGATGCATCGGTTCCGGGAGATGCAGTTGAAATGCTTCGAGCCTTATGGAGCCTTCTATGCGTTTCCCTGTATCCAGGAATTTGGCATGACCTCTGAGGAATTTGCCACCAGGATGCTTCAGGAAGAAAAGGTGGTTGTGGTGCCTGGTACGGCTTTTGGAGATTGTGGGGAAGGATTTTTGCGGATTTCTTATGCATATTCTCTCGAGAGCTTGAAAGAGGCGTTGGATCGGATGGAATCTTTTATCCAGAAAATGAGGTGTTAAATGGCAAACTTAAATATTGTGCTCTATGAGCCAGAAATCCCAGACAATACAGGAAATATTGGGCGTACTTGCGTGGCTACAGGAACGAGGCTTCATTTGATTGAGCCCTTGAAATTTCAGTTGACGGACAAGGCGGTAAAACGTGCTGGTATGGATTACTGGAAGGATGTAGATGTCACCCGGTATATCAATTGGCAGGATTTTCTTGAGAAAAATCCGGGAGCGAAGATTTATATGGCTACCACAAAGGGGCGCCGGCTGTATACGGAGGTTTTGTATGAACCAGATTGCTATTTGATGTTTGGAAAGGAAAGTGCAGGAATTCCTGAGGAAATTTTAAAGGAATATCCAGAAGCATGTATCAGGATTCCCATGGTGGAAGAGAAACGTTCTTTGAATCTTTCAAATGCGGCGGCAATTGTTTTATATGAGGCGCTGCGTCAAAACCAGTTTGCTGATATGAAATTAGAAGGGCAGCTCCATCAGTTGAGTTGGGAGGATTGAAGCCCAAGAAGCAGTTCCATTGGTTAACCTTAAACTGGGAGGATGAAATTCATGAATATTATTGAAGCCAGGAAATTAGTGCATGAATATTTCAGACGTGACGAAGAAGGAAATGTGGAAGGAATAGTTACTGCTTTGGACGGCGTGGATTTACATGTAAAGCCAGGAGAATTTGTAGCGATTTTGGGACACAATGGTTCTGGAAAATCCACTCTTGCCAAGCACTTAAATGTGTTGCTGCGTGGGAGTGAAGGAACCCTTTGGATTGATGGAAAGGATGCCATGGATGAAAAATCTCTTTGGGAGATCAGGCGAAATGCAGGGATGGTGTTCCAGAATCCAGATAATCAGATTATTGCCAGCGTGGTGGAAGAGGATGTGGCATTTGGTCCGGAAAATATAGGCGTTCCAACAGATGAAATTTGGAAACGGGTGGAAAAAAGTCTGAAATCGGTGAGGATGCTGCAATATCGTGGTCATTCTCCCAACAAACTTTCTGGTGGGCAGAAACAGAGGGTTGCCATTGCAGGAGTAATGGCTATGGAGCCAAAGTGTATTGTGTTGGACGAGCCTACGGCGATGCTTGACCCCAATGGAAGAAAAGAAGTGCTGGATGCAGTGGAAGCGCTGAATCGGGAAAAAGGTGTTACTGTTATTTTCATTACTCACTATATGGAAGAGGTGATCCGGGCGGATAAGGTCTATGTGATGGATCATGGGAAAGTGGTGATGCAGGGAACGCCAAGGCAGGTGTTTTCTCAAGTGGATGTCCTAAAATCCTATCGTTTGGATGTACCTCAGATTACCCTCCTTGCATATGAGCTGCAAAAAGCGGGACTGGATGTGCCAGAGGGAATTCTTACAAGGGAGGAACTGGTGGAAGCGTTATGTCGATTATATTAGATAAAGTGAATTATATCTATAGTGAAGGCACTGCCTATGAAAGCCATGCCTTGAGAAATATTAATTTGCGGATCGAAGATGGAGAATTTATAGGTATCATTGGACATACAGGCTCTGGAAAATCCACATTGATTCAACATTTGAACGGATTAATGCAAGCTACTTCAGGAGGAATCTATTACAATGGACGGGATATCTATGAAGAGGATTATAACAAAAAAGAATTGCGCAGCAAGGTAGGGTTGGTGTTCCAATATCCAGAACATCAATTGTTTGAAAGTACAATTTTTGAAGATGTATGTTTTGGACCGAAAAATTTGGGACTTTCGAAAAAAGAAGTGGAGCTTCGGGCATTCAGCGCTTTGCGCAGCATAGGGCTTCCAGTAGAGTATTGGTATCAGTCTCCCTTTGAGCTTTCTGGCGGGCAGAAACGCCGGGTAGCCATTGCAGGTGTCCTTGCCATGAAGCCAGAGGTTCTTATTTTAGACGAACCTACTGCTGGACTGGACCCGAAGGGCCGGGATGAGATTTTAGCACAGGTGGCTGCTATGCATCAGGAGTTAAATATGACGATTCTTCTGGTCTCCCACAGTATGGAGGATGTGGCAAATTATGTGGGGCGGATTATTGTTATGAATCAAGGCAGCGTTATGATGGATGGTACGCCCAGGGAAGTGTTTGGACGTTATCAGGAATTGGAGGCAGTAGGGCTTGCAGCTCCACAGGTTACTTATCTCATCCATGAGTTAAAGAAGAATGGAATTCCCATAGAGGCAGAGGTTACCACATTGGAAGAAGCCAAAGCATCTATTTTGCAGGTATTTGAAGGACGGGGTAAGAATCAGAAGCAGGGAACAAAACAGGAGATGTTATGATAAGAGATATTACAATCGGACAATATTATCCCTCAAATTCTATCATTCATAAGCTGGATCCCAGGGTAAAATTGATGGGCGCTTTTGTGTATGTGCTGTCTTTGTTTATTTTTCGTGGGATTGCAGGATTTGCAGCAGTAACAATAGGACTTGCAGTTCTGATTTGGTTTTCAAAAGTGCCTTTCCGCTATATGGTGAAGGGTCTAAAAGCTATTGTAGTGATCCTTGCCATTACTGCAATCTTTAATTTGTTTTTAACGCCAGGGAAACCGCTGGTATCATTCTGGAAATTTAGGATTACCCAGGAGGGATTAAAAAGCGCAGCTTTTATGATGGTTCGGCTGACATATCTGATTTTAGGCAGTTCGGTACTCACATTGACAACCACGCCCAATCACTTGACAGACGGTATGGAGAAATCTTTGCGGCCCTTAAATAAAATTGGGATTCCAGTGCATGAGGTTTCTATGATTATGTCGATTGCATTGCGGTTTATTCCTATTTTAGTGGAGGAAACAGATAAAATCATGAAAGCTCAGCTTGCACGAGGAGCGGATTTTGAAAGTGGCAATCTGATAAAAAGGGCAAAATCTATGGTGCCTTTGTTAGTGCCGTTATTTATATCTGCATTTCGCCGGGCCAATGATCTTGCTATGGCAATGGAAGCAAGGTGCTACAACGGCGGAGAAGGCAGGACAAAAATGAAACCTTTGAAATATGCAAGAAGGGATGCAGCAGCCTATTCTTTCATTGCGGTGTATTTTATAGGGATTATCATGCTGCGTGTGTGGGTGCAAATATAGAGGTGACAATGCATACTAAGTTTATAATTTTACAAAAAAAGTGGTCGGGTGTATAATAAACAGATAATGTTTGTATTGTTATAAGGTATGGGCAATCTTACCGTATGCAGCGGAAAGGCATGGGAAAAGGCTTTGAAAAGAGTAAAATTAGTGGTTGCTTATGAGGGAACAAGATACTGTGGCTGGCAGCTGCAGCCCAATGGGATTACGATTGAAGCAGTACTAAACCAAACCCTCTCAGAGCTTCTGGGAGAGGAAATCCAGGTGGTTGGGGCCAGTCGGACAGACGCTGGGGTTCATTCTTTGGGAAATGTGGCGGTTTTTGACACAGAGACCAGAATTCCGCCGGAAAAAATTTGCTATGCATTAAACCAGCGGCTGCCAGAGGACATTGTAGTGCAAAGCTCCTGTCAGGTACTGGATGATTTCCATCCTCGCCGCTGTTACAGTGAAAAAACCTATGAATACCGGATTTTAAACCGAAAAATTCCCATTCCTACCTTGCGCCGGGATACCTACTTTTATTATCGGCCCCTGAATCTGGAGCGTATGCAGCAGGCGGCTTCTTTTCTGGAGGGGGAACATGATTTTAAGAGTTTTTGTTCTGTAAGAATCAGTGTGGAAGATACGGTAAGGACAATTCTATCCTGCACTGTGGAGAAGTTCTTCAAAGATATCATTACCATCCGGGTAACCGGGACAGGATTTCTATATAATATGGTAAGGATTATTGCTGGAACTTTGATTTCCGTAGGCGTAGGTGAGATACTGCCAGAGTTTATGCCGGTAATTTTGGAAAAAAAAGACCGTGGCGCGGCAGGCCCCACAGCGCCGGCACACGGGCTTACAATGATTGGCATTGAATACGGAGGAGGGAATCGCTAACATGTTAAAGAAAATGGACCAAATGAATATGAAAGAGAAGCTTCAGTTTGGATATATGCTGGTGATTGGGTTGATGATAGTCATTACCATATTTTCAGCAGCAGGACTGTTCTTTGTTCAGGGTAAAATGAATTCTTATATCAATGGCGCCCAGGCTGCGGATACTGCGGTAAGGACATGCCGGATTGAGTCCAACATTGCGGCAAGGAAGATACGCGAGCTGGCTTTGAATGATGACAAGGACAAGCTGGCTGGATATAAAGAAGAGATTGAAGAGAGCATGATGGCCATTGAAGGGGCGCTGGAGGATTTGAAGATGGCAGGCGTCGTTGAGGATGCATTGAACCAGGAATACCAGACGGCCTTGGAAAACTGGATGAAGCTTGGATACCGGATTGTAGAGGAACTGGAAGCCGGGAACCGGGAAGAGGGAATTTCACTGATTATCACCGAATGTTCTCCGGCGCTGGAGGCGGCAGTGGGAATTGCAAAAGATATCAACCAGGCCACGAATGAAATGAAAAAAGAGTCTCTTCAGGTGAACCAGAGGACGCTGGTCATTGTCATTATTGTGATGGCTCTTTCCCTCGGGCTTGCCTTGGTGACCTCCGTAAAGGTTGGCAACCGAATTGTGGGAAGTATTTTAAAGCCATTGGGTGAAATTGAACAGGCAGCCGTAGAACTGTCAAAGGGGAACCTCCATACCCATGTTACATACCAAAGTGAGGATGAAATCGGGAAGCTGGCCAACGCTCTTCGCAGTTCCATAGAGGGCCTTAGCTCCTATGTGGAGGATATCGACCACGCCATGCATGAGTTTGCAGAAGGAAATTTTGACGTACAGGCTGGGGTGGAATACCACGGGGATTTTATGGGCATTGAAGAGTCCTTTATGCATTTTGAAAAGAATATGTCCGATATGGTCAAAAATGTCCAGACGGTGGCGAATCAGGTAACGAAAGCATCAGAGCAGATTGCAACAAATTCTCTGGATCTTGCAGAGGGGGCAACAGAACAGGCCGGGGCAACCAGTGAGCTTTCCGCTGCCATTGAAAATGTTTTAGGGCAGATTGAACAGAATGCAACAGAGGCTGTCGGGATTAGCAAAGAGGTGCAGCAGCTTGGGAAAGAGTTGGGGCAGAGCAATGGGAAGATGCAGGAAATGGTGGAATCTATGAACCGTATTAGCCAGTCCTCCAACGAAATCAGCAAAATTATTGCTACCATTAATGAAATTGCCGCCCAGACCAACCTTTTGGCGCTGAATGCATCCATTGAAGCGGCCCGGGCAGGGGATGCTGGAAGAGGGTTTGCAGTAGTTGCAGATCAGGTGTCCTTGTTAGCATCTCAGAGCGCAGAAGCGGCAACGGAATCCACCACGCTGATTGAAGAATCTGTCCGCGCCGTTGAGAAAGGAATGGTAATTGCCAATGAAACTGCGGGCCAGTTGCAGAAAGTAGTCAAGGGCGCGCAGACTGTGATTGGTAAAATAAACCGCATTGCGGAGGCTTCAGAAGCGCAGGCAGAAGCAGTGGAACAGATTAATCAGGGCGTGGAACAGATTAACCATGTGGTGCAGAGCAATACGGATACTTCCGAGGCATGCGCAGCGTCCAGCGAGGAAATGACGGCCCAGGCAGAAACCCTGCGAGGGATGATTCAGCGGTTCAAGGTTGGGAAATTTTAAAGCTTCAGTAGAAAGTAATTGACACTGGGGAAGCGATGTAATATAATATCCAGGTATGGCGAGTGAGAAATGCAAGCCTTTCTCCGGCGAAGCGTTTTTGCTTTGATGTACAAAGAAAAATGTAAATGGTGTGAAAATGATAGAACAGATGAATTCTTATTTCGGCGAAAGTCACTCATGTGTTGTTTGCTATAAGGCAGGATGCATGCGGATTTCTATTGTGGGACAAGGGTTTTCCAATAGTAGTGGACGGCATCTGGATATCAGAGTAACATTGTAAAATTCAAGGAGGTAACATTTGATGAAAACTTTTGTACCCAGTGCAGCAGCAGTGGAAAGAAAATGGTATGTAGTTGATGCGGAAGGAAAGACATTGGGACGTCTGGCATCAGAAATCGCAAGGGTGTTAAGAGGAAAGCATAAACCAATTTTTACACCTTATATGGATACAGGTGATTATGTCATCGTTGTGAATGCAGAGAAGATTAAAGTAAGTGGCAAGAAATTGAAACAGAAAATATATTACCATCACTCCGGATATGTGGGAGGAATGAAAGAAACCACATTAAAAGAGATGTTAGCAAAGAAACCGGAAAGAGTTCTTGAGCTTGCTGTTCGAGGAATGCTCCCCAAAGGACCATTGGGAAGACAGATGTACAAGAAATTATTTGTATATGCAGGACCAGAACACAAACATGCAGCTCAGAAACCAGAAGTTTTAACATTTTAATCAGGAGGCGGAAAAAAGATGGCAGATGCAAGATATTATGGAACAGGTAGAAGAAAAAAATCAATTGCCAGAGTGTATTTAGTACCGGGAACTGGCAAGGTTACCATTAATAAAAGAGATATTGATGATTATTTGGGACTGGAGACATTGAAGGTTATCGTTCGCCAGCCGTTAGTAGCAACAGATACTGTTGATAAATTTGATGTTCAGGTAAATGTTAGAGGTGGCGGTTATACAGGCCAGGCAGGTGCAATCAGACATGGGATTGCCAGAGCATTATTACAGGCAGATAGTGATTACAGACCTACTCTTAAGTCAGCAGGTTATTTGACGCGTGATCCGAGAATGAAGGAAAGAAAGAAGTATGGTTTGAAGGCAGCACGTCGTGCACCACAGTTCTCTAAGAGGTAAGCAAACAGAATATCAATTATGGATTTCAATCCCCAGAACTTATGCGTTTTGGGGATTTTGTCTGGGTTTTGTATAAAATGCCAGTAGATATTTATCAGAAAATGAGTATAATATAAATAAGAAGTTCGGATGAACCTCTTATTATTCTGCCGGGACTGCATATCGGCATTTATAGAAAAGGTGCAGATACAAATATTTTTCGCTACCCAGCGAGCGACTAATAAATGGCTGGGATACAAATATTTGTGCTCCGCTGTTTAGCGGAGCATTTTTGTACATAGGAGATATTTTGAATACGGGTAATTTTTATTTTATCAAAGATGAGTATTATAAGAGGTTTCCCAAATGTGGATTAATGGGAAATAAGGATAGTGATGCGGCAGGAGTGCATGGGAGACCCTGTTTCTACTGTTTTGAGATGGATGGATATTTTTGGATGGTGCCCATATCATCTAAAACGGAGAAATATAAGGCATTATATGAGGAGAAGAAAAAGAGATATAAGGAATATGATGGTTTACGATTTGGATATGTAAATGGAAAGTACAGAGCTTTTTTAATACAGAATGTTTGTCCAGTGAGTGAAGAATATATTGACTGTCAGTATATGATTGAAAACAATACTGTGCCTGTTAAGATAAATGATAAATTGTCAGCAGAAATAAACGGTATTGTGAGAAAGGTGGTCAGGCTAAATAAAAGAGGAATCAGGATTGTTTTGACGGATATAAATAATATTTTGAATGGCTTGAATAAAACAAAGTGAGTGAATATGAATGTTTATGGGTAAGTGACACGTAACTAACAAAGTGTTTGAAAATGCTGTATTTTAGGCATTTGGAACTATGTAAGAGATAAGCAGTTATTTGTAAACAGAAAATATGGAAAAGGGGCTGTCGGAATAGATAGCCCCGATTTTTATTTTATCGAAAATACCTTGCTACGCTTATTGTGTGAAGGTATCTTTCATATAGAATAAAAAATAGTATATACAGGGTCTGACTCAGCGGACTTGTTCGCTTTTTTCTATTCTGGAATTCCTATGAGACAGTAGAAAATGACACAAAAATTCAATAGTAGGTAGCAGATGAGAAAATATCATTATTCCAGTGAAAGAAAGTGGATAAAAGCGGGGCAATCTGGTAAAATGTAAAAAGTACTAGACAAAGAAGAATATATAGGATAAAATAGAACAAATGTTCCGGGATTAAGTGGTGGTAAAGATGGAAGATATGATTAGACCTATAAATTATTTAGGAAGTAAATTAAGAATATTAGATGAAATAAAGAAACAGATTGATGAACTAGATCCAGATAAAGGTCCCATTTGTGACTTGTTTGCAGGTTCTGGAACTGTTTCAAATTATTTAGCTAGGGAGCGTGAAGTTATCTCAATTGATGTACAGGAGTATTCCAGAGTAATATGTTCTGCTTTATTAAATAAAATTGAGAATCTAAAAGAAGGAAACCGTATTTTGGATGAATGTTTGGTAATGCCAGAATATAACGAACTAAAAGATATTTTTGGTGCACTTTCAAAATATGAAAGGAAATGTATCAATCTAGCAGTGAATGATAAGAAAAATGAGGTGTTATGTGATTTTCTGGAAAACGCGTCGTTGGTGTCATATGATAATGGAGAATGTGAGAGTTCATATGATGAATTGGAAGATACCTTGAAAGAGTGTAGTGTAAAATATAGAACATCCGGCATGTTTGGAACAGAAGGCATTATTTCATATTTGTATGGTGGAGTATATTTTTCATTTGAACAAACTATTTCTATTGATATGGTAATTTGTTGGATAAAAAAATGCAACAGGCGAACAAAAGGACAAATATTTGGCGGCTGTGATTAGTGCTGCAAGTGATCTTGCTAATACTGTTGGAAAACAGTTTGCACAGCCAATTTGTCCGAGAAATTCCCAAGGTGAAATAAAAAAAAGTATTGGTAAAATGGTAAATAAGGATAGAAAATTATCATTTTGGGATAGTTTTATCTATTGGATTAGTTATTATAAAGAATGTGGATATCAAAATTCTGAAACTTATAGGGATAATTATGATGAAGGAATAAAAAAATTGAATAAAAATGTAAAAGTTGTATATGCTGATCCACCATATACAAGGTATCATTATAGTAGATATTATCATGTTCTCGAAACAATTGCTTTAGGTGATTTTCCAGAGATATCAACTGTTAAAGTCAATGGGCTAGAAAAAATAAGTAAAGGAATTTACAGAACAGGAAGGCATCAATCTTCATTTAGTATCAAGAGTAAAGCTCACGAAGCATTTGAAATCATGTTTCAAGAGTTAAGCAAAAAAAAGCTTAAATTGATTTTATCTTATTCACCATTTGAGAGAGAATCTCAAAGTACTCCAAGAATGATGCCGATAGATGATATTTGCAAAATAGCTAAAAAATATTATTCTGATATAAAAATAATTACGGTAGACAATATTGTTCATAATAAATTTAATTTGAAAGAAAAGAATTTTAAAATAAATTGCCCAGCAGAAATTTTAATAGTATGTTGTTAAAGAAAGGGGGATTTAAGTGTATTATGGTGAAAATGCAGGAAATTTGATAATTAGAGGGGACAACACACTGGTTCTTGAAAGATTACGCTCTCAATACGAAGGAAAAATAAAGTGCATATATATTGATCCGCCATACAACAATGGAGAAAATTATGCGCACTATACAGATAAGGACAGTAGTTCTAATTGGCTGGAAAATATGAAAAATATTTTACCAAAACTATATCGTCTTTTGGCAGAAAATGGAAGTATATGGGTGTCTATTGATGACAAGGAAGTTCATTATTTAAAAGTGTTAATGGATAACTTATTTGGAAGAAGTAAATTTATAACTACTATTATTTGGCAGCAGCGAACAACAAGAGAAAATAGACGAACTTTTTCAAACAATCATGAATATATATTGGTTTATGCGAAAAATCCATTATTATTTAAGTTGGCAAGAAATCAACTTGAAGCGTCAAAAGAGGTTTTAAAAAGATACAAGAATCCAGATAATGACCCTAGAGGGCCATGGCAATCTATATCGCTCAATGTGCAATCGGGTCATGCCGTGGCTAGTCAGTTTTATGATATTATAGCACCAAATGGGCATGTTAATAGACTTCCAAAGGGGCGTTGTTGGGCATATAATCAGGAGAGAATGAACAAAGAAATTGCACAGGGAAATATTTGGTTTGGAGTGGATGGAAATGGTGTGCCTCGCCGAAAGAAATTTTTGGCAGAGGCTAATTTAGGGATTACACCTGAAACACTATGGCTGGCAAAAGATGTGGGGACTACTAAGAGCGCCAAAAAGCATTTAATACAGATGGATTTGTCGGAAGAGTTATTTGATACAGCAAAGCCAGAAGAGCTTATAAAACGAATTTTAGATATTGCAACGAATGAAGGTGATCTTGTGTTGGATGCTTATTTAGGATCAGGAACCACTGCGGCGGCAGCACATAAAATGAACCGCAGGTATATTGGAATTGAAATTGGAAGTCATATTAATGATATTGTTGTTCCTAGACTCAATAAAGTTATTGCAGGAGAACAAGGAGGAATTTCAAAAGCTGTAAATTGGAATGGCGGGGGAACGTATTTTTTGGAGTATGAAATGGGAAAAATGATTAAGCAGGCATAAGGGGGAAAACTATGTTATATATACAAGATCCAGAATATGAAAATTCATTTCTTTTAAATGAAGCTTTACTAGAAGCGTGTGAGAATGCAGAGTATGGAGCAGGGACATATGCCTTTGTTTCTGCTAATGGAATTGATTTGTTGATGAAGGATTCTATTTTTGAAAAATTTATTGAAACTGGGAAATATTTCCTGGTTATTGGAATGGATGAGATAACCAATACAAATACAATAAATGCAATAACAGAATATAAAAATGTACATTCGAACTTATCTGTCAAAGCTTTTGTTCATACAACAAAGGCTTCAATTTATCACCCTAAATTTAGTTGGTTTAAAACGAGGGAAGGGGGTTATCTTGTAACTGGATCAGGAAATCTAACGCAAAAAGGTTTAAGAAAGAATAGAGAAGCATATGTTCTGGAGAAGGTGACAAACGATCAGATTAAAAGTATTGAAGCAGAGTGGAATAGGTGGATAAAGAGCTTGGAAAGTTATCTTTTTGATATCAATGATAAAAAGGTTCTTGAAAAAGCCAAAGAGAATAAAAAGAGAGTTATGGAAAGAACAAAGGGTAGATGTACAAACAAAAAGAAAAGCAAAGGAGATGAACATTTATATGCGAAGAGAGAAATGATAGAATATGAGGATGAAAGTGGTGCATGGGAAATTACGAATGATTCTTTAGCTTTACTTGCCGAGATTCCGATTGGAAGAGATAGAAAGTCAAAAAAATGGTGTCAGGCAAATTTTGATGTTGAGACATTGAAAAGTTATTTCGAAACGACACCTAATGCCAAATATGAGATAATATTAAGGTGTGTTACTAAAGAGGGAATTATTTTAGATATTGAAAAAAGACCAGTTATCTCTAAAAAAGTATCAATTATTGCTTTGAATTAACTCCACCACAGGGTACTTTGTATCCCGACAACGGACGACCTATTGGTGTATTTGTTAAAATTGCGGTAAGAACATTTTTATACATGGTAATTATGTCAGATGATGAGTATCACCCACAATTATCTGAGAAATTAGATGCTTATCATGTCAGAAAAAATAGACTTGTACGATATCAATTATCAGTTAAGGAGCTAAGGAAACTATGCAATACTTTACCCATATTTGATTATATGGAAGAATAAAAGATATATGATTATATCATAGAGCATAAATTTGGAAAAAGATAAACAGTTATTTGTAAATAAAAAATTCGGAAGGTCCTTAGACTTTTTTAAGAGAATAATGGAAAACAGAGCATCTATATTATATACTTTTGATAGTGTTATAAGGGATAGCAGAACCAGGAGGAAATCATCAGATGGGCATGGATAGGTTAAAGCAATTAGTACTGCAGTATAAAAAAAGCATGAGTTATTATCATGATTCAAGAAATGCATATAACGAAACAGAATGCCGAGATGAATATATTAGTCCTCTGTTGGAATGCTTCGGATGGGATGTACATAATGCAAAAGGAAAATTACCACAATATAAAGAGGTTGTAGTGGAAAGGTTCTCCAGTCGTTTGGAGAGACCCGATTATACATTGACCTTGAATGGTGTGTCCAAGTTTTTTGTGGAGGCAAAGAAACCAAGTGTAGATATCACGGTTGAGCCTGAACCAGCAATGCAGGCTAGAAAATATGGATGGAATGCAAATCATCCATTGACAGTACTGACAAATTTTGAAAATCTTCTGATTTATGATACATCGAATCAGCCCAAGGAGGGGGAAGATGCAAAGACCTCTTTATATCGAAAATATAACTATGAAGAATATGTAGAAAAGTATGAAGAAATCGCAGAGCTGATTTCCAGGGAGCGAGTATATTCGGGACAATACGATGAATTTGTAAAGACAAATTTCCAGAATGGCAAAAGATTTAGTACGGAAATTGACGAAACATTTTTAAAACAAATTAATAAATGGCGGCTTGAAATTGGAAGCTATTTGTATGAAAATAAAGAAGAGTACAGGAATCTGAAAGTACTGAATGATACCGTTCAGGATTTTATTAATCAAATAATTTTCTTGCGAATTTGTGAAGACAGAAAGTTACCCTTGTATATGAAATTGTATGAAACAGTGCAAGAACGGGAGCTATTGCAGAGGGAATTAACGATTGTTTTTCAGGAAGCGGATAAGAGGTATAATTCAGGTTTGTTCAAAAATGACAGTCCAATTTTTGATTTGAGCTGTAACCTTATCTTTGAAATGATAGAGTCATTGTATTATCCCAAAACACCCTATATGTTCACAATGATAGAACCTAGTATTTTAGGAAAAATATATGAATCCTTTTTGGCAGAAAGCCTTGTCTTAGAAGAGGGGAAAATTACCCTGGCGCATAAAAAGGAATATATCTACAAATCGGTAGTCAGCACACCGGTAGAAATCGTCCGGTATATGGTAAAGAATACCTTAGAGCCATTATGTAATGGGAAGTCTCCAAGTGAAATTTTACTTTTAAAAATTGCTGACATAGCATGTGGCTCCGGTGTGTTTTTACAGGAAGCATATCAATATTTGGTTGACTATTGTACGGAATGGTATCAGGAAAATGAAAAAGAACATTTGCTGACCGTGGAGCATGGCGTTGAAAAATTGCCGTTGGAAGATAAGAAAGAAATATTGTCAAAATGTATTTATGGGGTAGATATTGATGTTCATGCTGTAGAAGTTAGCAAATTCTCTTTGTTACTAAAATTGATTGAGGATGAGACCGAACCATCGGTTAAGAGCAGTAAACCCATCTTGTTGGAGTTAGGGGATAATATCAAGTATGGCAATTCCCTGGTAACAAGTGAAGATATGGAGGGACAGGGAATTTCAGCGGAAACCCTCATCCATATTGCTCCCTTTCATTGGCAGGAAATAAATGGAGGCAATAAGTTTGACGTAATCATTGGCAATCCGCCTTATGTTAAGACGGAAGATATTAAAAAACTTCATACAAAGGAAGAGACCGCAGTTTATAAGAGATATAAAAGTTCCCATAAGCAATACGATAAGTACTATTTGTTTATTGAGAAAGGGTTGGATTTGATAAATGAGAACGGCCTGCTTTGTTACATTGTGCCAAATAAATTTTTGCATACGGAATCCGCAGAGAAGCTTCGGATTATGATAAAGAGTAAGATTGTTAAGTTGGATGATTTTGGAGCTGCACAGTTATTTAAAGACAAAACAATATATAGTTCCATTGTTACCATAGGCGCAGCGGATGTAGAGCATTTGGCATATAGGACCATTGATAAGATGGCGTATCTGTGGAATGAGAGGGCGGAAGAATACAGTTTTATTTCTAAGAAAAATCTGAATTCTATGCCATGGAAGGAAACCGCAATTCATAATGATGGTTCGCCATGGCTTTTATCCCATGATCATGGGTATATAGAAATGATGAAAAATGTAGGAGATAAAATAGTTCCATTGTCTGATATCGCAGAAATATATAATGGAATTCAGACCAGTGCGGAAAAAATATATCACATTCCGGGAAAAACAATCGTATCGGAAGATGAGAGCTATGTGAGGTTCCGAATAAAAGACAAGGAATCTATCATTGAGAGAGGAATTTTGAGATTATATTTTAAACCTTCCAAAGGGGAACAGGGGATGCTGGATACTTTCAGCGATATCAATCAAGTGAAAATAAATTATAATATTTTTCCATATGATTCAAACGGCAATTTTATTACAAGAGAAATCATGGAAAAAGAATATCCATCTGCCTGGGCGTATTTATCAGAACACAAAGACAGGCTGCTGCCAAAGTCATTGGGTGGGAGCAGGGATGTACAGCCGGCAGTGATTAAAGAGGATGAATGGTATCGCTATGGGAGAAGTCAGGCCATTACTAGTCTGAATAACAAAGATAAAATAATTGTTGGGGTGAATCGCAAAAAAGATAATCCACTATATCTTCTGGATCAAAAGCATTATTTAATTGCTTCTGGGGGAACCGCAGGTTATGTGGGAATATCTTTAAAAGAAGATAGCCAGTACCAACTGGAATATCTCCATGCATGGTTGTCCCACCCATGGACGGACTTGTATTTACAATTGATTGGCAGTGATTTTGAGGGAGGGTTTATTGCAAGGGGAACCTATACTTTGCCAATGGTTCCTTTTATTCAGTTGGACTTTTCGGATAGCAGGCAAAAGAAATTGTATGATCAGGTTGTAGATGATACAAAACAGATTAGCAGACTGAATGAGGAATTATTACGAAAGACCGATAAAGGGACACGAAATGTATTGGAAAAGGAAAAGAGCAGGTTGGTAAAGAAGAGAGAAAAAATGATAACTAAAGTTTACCAGCAGGATTTTTAGGTGATTGTATGAGGTTGAAAGAAGATAGTTCCACACAGAAGCTTAGGGGCGCCTATTATACGCCATTGCCTTTGGCAGAGATGATGGTTACCTTGACTGTAAGGGGAACAGGTTGTGGCCGTGTTTTGGAACCAAGCTGTGGGGATGGCGTGTTTTTAGAAGCATTGATTGCAGCGGATATGATTGATTCATACAAAAGTATTGATGCAGTGGAGATTGACAAAACAGAGGCAGAAAAAGTCAAAGAAAGGATGAAGCCTTATAAGAATGTGAAAGTGGTAAATCAGGATTTTTTTGATTTTTATAAAGGAAATCAGGGTTCGGTTTCGTATGATTTAATTTTAGGAAATCCGCCATATATCAGATATCAATATTTGGAAGAGAATCAACGGGAATTAATGGCTGAGATATTGACATCTCAAGGAATGAAAGCAAATAAGCTTGTCAATACATGGGTTGGTTTTCTTGTTTCATGTGTGAATCTGCTGAGCAAGAATGGGAAAATTGCCTTTGTAATTCCGGCTGAGATTATGCAGGTTGCGTATGCAGAAGATTTGCGGCTTTTTTTGTCCAATCACCTTTCCAAAATCACCCTGATTACATTTGAAGAGCTGGTTTTTCCTGATATTGAGCAGGAAATTGTTGTTTTGATTGGAGAAAAGGCTGGTGAGGAAAAAGGAATCAGAATTGTAGAACTGAATAATTTAGAGGATTTAAAGTCCTTTCATGTTGAAGAGAATAGTTTTCAAAAATTGCAGCATGTTCATGAAAAATGGACAAAGTATTTTACCAATGCAGAAGAGAATGCATTAGTGAAACAAATCAGAGAAGATATGCGTTTTCAAAAGTTATCAGATCTTGCATTAATTAATGTTGGCATAACAACAGGCAATAACAAATATTTTTCTGTGGAACAAAAAACAGTCGAAAAATATCAGATGCAGGAGATTGTAAGGCCATTGATTGGACGGAGCTCCCATGCAAACAGTATATATTTTAAGCGGGAGGATTGGCTGCATAATGTAAGGAATAACAAAGCAGCTTATTTGATTGATTTTCCTGAGATTGAGTATAAGCACTATCCCAAAAAGCATAAGCAATATATCAGGGAAGGTGAAAAAAAAGGTGAAAATAAAGGATATAAATGTTCCATTCGAGAACGGTGGTATCGCATTCCATCCGTATGGGTGCCAGATGCATTCTTTTTGCGAAGGAGTAATTTGTATCCTAAGTTCGTGTTAAATCGATGCAATGCCGTGTCCACAGATACAATGCATAGAATTAAATTTAATGAGAAGATTGAACCAGAACGAGTAATTTTGTCTTATTATAACAGTATTTCCTTTGCTTTTACCGAACTTTGTGGAAGAAGTTATGGAGGAGGAGTGCTGGAAATTCTCCCAGGAGAAGTAGGCAATATTTATTTGCCTAAGCTGGATGAGGTTTCAATGGAAGAAGTAAGAGAATTGTTGGAGCAGATTGATGCCATTATAAGAAGCAAAGGAAACATTGAGGATGCATTGGATATTGTGGATAAAAAAATATTAGTAGAAGTTCTTGGATTGGAGGAAAAAATATGCATTGACGCAAGGCATATATGGAAGAAATTGCAGAGAAGGAGATTGAATCGGGGATTTTGACCAAGGAAGGGAAACAGCTTCTGATGGATATGTTAGAAAATTCAAAAAGAGAGCGGAAGAGTAAAGAGAAAAGGAGAACGTCATGAGAATTCAATTATCAGACCATTTTTCTTACGGGAGGCTGCTGCGTTTTGTGATATCCTCCATACTGATGATGATTTGCACTTCCCTGTATGGTATTGTGGATGGATTTTTTTGTGTCTAATTATGTAGGAAAAACGTCCTTTGCAGTGGTAAATCTAGTGATGCCAGTATGCATGGCGTTTGGAACAATCGGAATTATGATCGGAACTGGCGGAAGCGCAGTGGTATCAAAGACTTTGGGAGAAGGAAAGCTGGTGGAAGCTATTTGGGATATGCCATTGCTTTTCTGACAATGGGCATCAATGTCTTTGGTTCTGCATTTTTTACTGTATTGGGCAACGGCGTAGTTTCAGCAGCTATTACAGTTACCGCAGGGTTCTTTGTGACAAAACGAAAAAAATATCACAATGCATAAAAAATGAATCTTCCATCCTCTAGAGAGTAATATCCATAAAAATTTATTCCAAAAAATTTTTCCTATCATTTTGGTTAATACTATAAAAAAACAGAAGTGAGGGAAAAAATGAAAACATTTCACCAATTGTATCTTGATATTTTAGAACAGGAAGCTGGACGAGGACGCGTATTGGAGGAAGACTATAATCCTTACCATATGGATTGCCTGCTTCATCCAGAACGTCATGCACCTGTAGTTTTTGCGGAGGAATGTAAACAGTGTGCGTTTGATCGGGCCTGCGAGCGGAGCTGCATTTTTGATGCCTTTGAGCAGGATAAAACGGGAAAGGTTCATATTAATAAAGAAAAATGTACGGGCTGTGGAGCTTGTGTGGAAGCTTGCAAATTAGAAAAGTTAGCTGCTAACAAGGATGTGGTTCCAGTTCTTCGGGCGGTCAGGGGAAAGGAACGTGAGGTATATGCTCTTGTCGCTCCTGCTTTTTTGGGACAGTTCGGCAAAGAGGTTACTACGGGTAAGCTGCGGGCAGCATTTAAGGCCATAGGCTTTCATGGACTAATCGAGGTCGCGGTGTTTGCAGATATTTTAACCTTAAAGGAAGCGTTGGAATTCGATGCGAATATTAAGGAAGAGCAGGATTTTCAGCTTACCAGTTGTTGCTGTCCGGTGTGGATTGCTATGATTCGAAAGGTTTATCAGGAATTAATGCCCCATGTGCCAGGTGCAGTATCTCCAATGATTGCAGCAGGCAGAGTAGTCAAACGGCTGCATCCAGATGCAGTTACAGTATTTGTAGGGCCCTGTATGGCAAAAAAGAAAGAGGCGAGGGAGGCGGATATTGCAGATGCCGTAGATTATGTGCTGACCTTTCAGGAAGTGCAGGATATGTTTGAAGCAGCAGATATTCATCCAGAGGTATTAGGAGAGGATGAAAAAGAGCATTCTTCCAGAGCTGGGCGGATTTATGCCAGAACAGGAGGGGTTAGTGAGGCGGTAACAACTACGGTAAAGCAATTACATCCAGATCGGAAAATAAAGGTACAAGCAGAACAAGCAGATGGTGTTCCGGCTTGCCGAGAAATGATTGAACGGTTAAGAAAAGGGGAAACAAAGGCAAATTTTTTTGAGGGCATGGGATGTCCTGGAGGCTGTGTGGGCGGACCTAAAATTATCATAGGAAAAGCGGAAGGGAGAAAATATGTGGAACAGTATGGGGAGGAGGCGGAGTATAAGACGCCGTTGGAAAATCCTTTTGTGCCAGAATTATTAGCCCGGTTAGGATATCGTACAATTGAAGAATTTTTGGAAAAGAGCGATATTTTGGTGAGGGATTTTTCGGTTTAGGAATCGTAGAGGGTAGGACAGACCGTATGGCTAATTCGGTTGTTCTTTGTTATATGAATGCTTCTGGGGAAATGGCAGGTGAAGTAGAGAGAGCTGGTCTCAAATTTCCAAGAGGAGAGGCTAGAAAAATAAAATTTTTTCTTTTGCTTGTCGAAATCGTAAATTTCCTGTAAAATAAAACCGTGAAGCATCTGAGAGACATTTGATGCTTCGCAATACTGCATATGAAAAGCGGAGGTAGGAGCTATACAATCATGGGAATTCATGGATGTATAAAAGGAAACTGAAAAGGCAGTCTATATTTTATAATTTAGATCGTATAAAATGAGAAATGCTGTGAACATGTAAACAAGAGGAGGAAGCCATGAAATTATTTATTGACACGGCCAATGTAGAAGATATCCGTAAAGCCAATGACATGGGAGTGATCTGCGGAGTAACTACCAACCCATCTCTGATTGCAAAGGAAGGTAGAGATTTCAATGAGGTAATCAAAGAGATTACTGCTCTTGTAGATGGCCCAATCAGTGGTGAAGTAAAGGCAACCACAGTAGATGCAGAGGGTATGATAAAAGAGGGACGTGAAATTGCAGCTATTCATCCCAATATGATTGTCAAAATTCCAATGACTATCGAGGGATTAAAGGCGGTAAAAGTTCTTTCCGCAGAAGGCATTAAGACAAACGTAACGTTGATTTTTACTGCGAACCAGGCGCTTTTGGCAGCAAGGGCGGGCGCAACTTATGTGTCTCCATTCCTGGGACGCTTGGATGATATCAGCCAGCCAGGAATCAATTTAATTGAGGATATTGTAACCATTTTTGAAAATTATGGGTTAGAGACAGAGATTATTGCAGCCAGCATCCGCAATGCCATTCATGTAAATGACTGTGCCCTTGCAGGAGCAGATATTGCAACAGTACCTTATAGTGTGATTGAGCAGATGACAAAACATCCCCTGACAGATCAGGGAATCGAGAAATTCCAGAAGGATTACAAAGCAGTTTTTGGTGAATGAGGAGTCCGAAGCATGTCCACATGCAAAATGTCTGAGATCTTCCTGGGAGCAGGGAGCTGATGTAATCTGGTTTACTTTGTTTGTAAAGGAACTGGCGTGACATATTCATATAATAGAAAAAGGAGATAGTTACATGGAAAATTTAGAACTTCAAAAAGTGGCCAATGAAGTCCGTAAGGGAATCATTACTTCTGTGCATGCAGCCAAAGCAGGGCATCCCGGCGGCTCGCTGTCCGCGGCGGATGTATTTACGTATCTGTATTTTGAAGAAATGAATATTGACCCCAAAGATCCGGGGAAAGCAGACCGAGACCGCTTCGTCTTATCCAAGGGGCATACGGCTCCGGGGCTGTATGCTGCCCTTGCCAATCGTGGTTTTTTTCCAGTGGAGGATTTGAAGACGCTGCGCAAGATTGGCTCCCATTTACAGGGACATCCCTGCCTACAGCATACGCCAGGTGTTGATATGTCAAGCGGTTCCCTGGGGCAGGGAATTTCGGCAGCAGTGGGTATGGCAATGTCTGCAAAGCTGAGCAATGACAGTTATCGGGTATATACTCTTTTGGGTGACGGTGAGATACAAGAAGGACAGGTTTGGGAGGCAGCTATGTTTGCAGGCCACCGGAACTTGGACAACCTTATCGTGATTATTGACAATAACGGGTTGCAGATTGACGGGAACATTGATGACGTTTGTTCCCCATATCCTATTGATGAGAAGTTTCGAGCATTTAACTTCCATGTGATCAATGTGGAAGACGGCAATGATTTTGACGCTCTGCGCGGGGCATTTAAAGAAGCTAGGGAAATCAAAGGCATGCCAACAGCCTTGGTGTTGAAAACGGTCAAAGGGAAAGGCGTTTCTTATATGGAAAATCAGGCCGAATGGCATGGTAAGGCCCCAAATGATGAACAGTACAAAATTGCCATGGAAGAATTGGAGAAAGCAGGTGAAGCATTATGCCAGAAGTAAAGAAAATCGCAACCAGAGAAGGCTATGGAGAAATGTTGGTAGAGCTTGGAAAAGAGCATGATAATCTGGTGGTGCTGGATGCGGACCTTGCCGCTGCGACTAAGACAAGCATGTTTCAAAAAGAATTTCCAGAACGTCATATTGACTGTGGAATTGCAGAGTGCAACATGATGGGAATTGCAGCAGGACTTGCGGCTACTGGAAAGGTGCCTTTTGCAAGCTCCTTTGCTATGTTTGCAACAGGAAGAGCTTTTGAACAGGTAAGAAATTCTATTGGGTATCCTCATTTGAATGTAAAAATCGGTGCATCTCATGCCGGAATTTCTGTGGGGGAGGATGGTGCGTCCCATCAGTGCTGTGAAGACATTGCATTGATGCGGATCATTCCTGGGATGACCATTATCAATCCGTCAGATTATATCGAAGCCCGGGCAGCGGTGCGGGCAGCATATGAGATAGATGGTCCAGTGTATTTGAGATTTGGAAGGCTTGCGGTTCCAATCGTCAATGACAGGCCGGATTATCATTTTGAAGTTGGAAAGGGCGTAATGTTAAGAGAAGGAACAGACGTTACCATTGCAGCAACGGGGCTGTGCGTAGCTTCTGCCCTGGAAGCAGCGGAAAAACTTGCGGCAGATGGCATTTGTGCAGAAGTTATCAATATTCATACCATTAAGCCTTTGGATACAGAAATGATTGTAAATTCTGCAAAGAAAACGGGAAAAGTGGTTACGGTAGAAGAACATTCTGTGATTGGAGGTCTTGGCAGCGCAGTGTGTGATTGTCTTTGCGAACATGCGCCTACACCTGTATGTAAAATTGGTATCTATGATGTGTTCGGGGAATCTGGTCCAGCAGTAGAACTGCTGGAAAAGTACGGTCTGGATGGCAAGGGTGTTTATGAAAAGGTAAAAAGTTTTGTAAAATAATCTGAAAGAAAAATGCAAACGGCTAAGTACTGGAACTATAGAGAGAGGATTAAGTGGTTTGTATTTTCCAATGGATAGAAAAATATTCTAAAAAGGGAGGGGACTTGGTGGTTCCCTCTCATTTTAGTACAGTTTTATTCCCACGAGCAATGAGCCAGGCAGCCGCGTTTACGCGGATATTTGGCGAATGCTGAGAGGGTAACGCTGCGGGTGCAAATGCCCCGTAAAAAGAATAGATTTGATGATAGGGGTATGTTATAATAAAATACATGGTAAAATGTGTTTTCAATTCAAATTTTAAGGAGGGTACAATAATGAAAAGTGTTTGTAAAAAAGATATGCTTGGAATATTGGGATATAGCGATGAGCAGCTTTCTGAAAATTATTCTGTGCAAATTGATGGTACCTCCGCTATTAAATTTGAATATGTTGCGTTTAGCGATAGAGAGCTAAAAGATGTTTCAACTTCTTGTATAGCTGTTCAAGAGGTGATAAATGATGAGGAAGAAACTGAATATTTGCAGGGAGCTAAATATTTAGCAACGCCTATTGTTATTATTTTTAAAAACAGGCATGTACGTGTTTGGAATATAATGCCTCAAAAAGCAACGCTTTTAAAGGAGAATGAAGAAGATATTATTCATTTATATTTTACAAAAAATAGATTTGAATTTATGCCAGAGAATTTGATAGATGCCAAAATGGGATATAAGCAATTGGATATTTTCGAAACATCGGGATTGATTGATTTTTCGAGACAGGCAACTTGTAAAATATTAAGTGAGGAATTTGAAAAGGGTTTAATTGCGGCAAAAAGATATTTAAAAAAGAGAAAAAGAAATAATAGTGAGGATTTAAATAATATTACGAGTATTACGATACATGTGATTGCCGCATTAATTATGAACAGTAAGATAAAGTCTGATGAAAAAATACCAGATATCTTTGGGTTACTGATTAACTTATCACAAACGTATAAAGAATATTTTAGTGATAAGTTGATGTTTAAGTACGGAAAAGAGCTGCTTGCTGAAATATATGAAGAATTGAATCCGAGTATAAATTATCAGAGTGTTGATCATGAACTATTAGGATATTTTTATGAATCTACTTTGTTACAACTTAGCGAAACAAAGGCGGAAAATATTAGAAAGGAATTTGGAATATATTATACTCCAAGGATACTAAGTCAAGAAATTGTTTTAAGTATTCCCTTTGAGAGTATCCCTGTTGATGAGAGATATGTACTGGATGGAACATGTGGTTCTGGGAGCTTGCTTTTAAGTGCATGTAAAAGATTAGAAGATTTAGTGGGTTATGACAAGACAGGATTGGATAAATATGAGTATCTGTCAAAGATGATAGAAGGTTATGATATCGATAAATTTGCATCAGAGGTTGCAAGGTTATCTCTGCTTTTATATAGCTTGCCATATGGGAATAAGTGGAATATTTATTCAGGCGATTTATTGCAATTGTGTGAAAGTAAGGTGCAGGTTCCATATATTATATTAGGAAATCCGCTATATAAAGAAATCAAGGAAAAAGGGAAAAGAATTCAGAGGGCAACAGCTTTTTTGGATAGATATCTTGATTGGTTACATGATAAAGGGTATATAGGAATTATTTTGCCGGAAAGTTTTTTACAAAATGGTAGTTCTGTATTACAAAGAGAGAAATTGCTGAATGAATTTGATATAATAGAACTTTGGATGCTGCCAGGAAAAATATTTGAAAATAACTGTTCTACAATTGTTATTATAGCGCAAAAAAGCAAGGCAAGAGAGGAAAATCTAACAAAAATTAAAGTTTTGGTAAAAAATAAGAATTCAATTGGAAATTATTTTAAACGGTGGAAGTGGGATTTTGAATTTTTTGTTAATATGCAAAAGGTTTGGAAAAAGAAAAGAAAATTTGAAATTAGTGTTTCTCCGGTGGAAGATGTTCTTCAAAAGGTTATGAAAGTAACACAAACAGTAGGGAATATTACAGACAAAATCATGGGGATAAAACTTCCTTCAGACTATGCATCCTCAGAAAGTTCGATGGACGGATGGGTTCCATATATTGCCAATGCTAAACATTTTAGGAGGTATGTAATTTCCAAAAGGATGCTGGAGAATGTAAAGTTTTTCAATTATCATATGTCAGAAGATGAGGAAAAGAAAATAAAACAAGATAATGACCGAATTAGGCTGCGTAAAGATTATGAGAGGCTTTATTCAGCTACCAATAAAGTGTTAGTAAAAATGTCTTCGACGCCAGGAGAAATAAACTGTATTAGTGCATTTGTGGAAGAAGACGGATATTACCCAGGATATTCTTTTTATGTTTTGATTTCGAAAGAGCCGAAAATATCAAATTATGTTCTTTGTACATTGATAAACAGTAAATTGATGAATGCATTTGTACGTAGAGAATGTGTGAAAAGAACTCTTACAACGGATGCAGTGAAAAGTATACCAGTACCCAGATTTTGTGATGAGCAAATTGAGAAGATTGAACAATATTTTCTGAATATAAAAGAGGCGTGTGCCTTAAATGATGAGAAAAAGATAGAGGAAATCCAAGAAAAGATGGATGATATCATTTTTGATGCTTTTGAATTAACCCAAAATGAACGTGAAAAAGTGAGAAAATTATTTTATGTGTATACAAGGGAGGAAGATTCTATTCCATCGTCGAATGCAAAATTTGTTGAGTATCAAAATGTTTCTGGGCAGGTAGAAGAAATTGATATTGGAGGAATGATTTGTCATGTTTTTTTGGTGGAACTTGGAGAACAAGAGATAAAAATTGAAAAAACAATGCCAGGATGGTTCCTGCGGAAAGGAGCAGAATTTTCAGCGAAATATCATGCAGGGAAACTTTTTGATATTAAGCCATTAGTGTATTCATATCTTGATGATGATGAGCTTATTGCACAATTGAGCAATGGATTTTTTAAATAAAGGGGAGGGAAGAAATAATGGGTGAAATGTGTCAAAAAGTGAAATTTCTGGATGTTGGTCATGGGGATAGTTCGGTTATATATTTGAAAAATGGTCAATCGGGGAATGAGAATGTAATTATTGTAGATATTGTAGATTCAGATAAGCTATTAATAGAGTTAAAAAGTCATGAAATAAATGTGATTGATTTAATAATCATATCTCATTCAGATATAGATCATTGCAGAGGTGTAAATGATTTCTTAGAAAAATTTATGGTAACAGGTAATGTGAAGAGTATATGCTTCAATCTGGATAAAAGGCAGCTAACCCAAGTAATGAGGCTTTTTTTTAAAAAGTTTTTAGAAATACATCGAAAGAAAAAAGTTGAATTATTGACTGGGGATATTGATACTTCAATTCAAAAAAAGAATTGATTTCAAATGATAAGTCAAAATTATTTTTGATATATCCCAATAAGGCCGAGTATACAGAGGCATATTTAAAAGCTGATACCAATAATACATCAATCGTATGTTTATTAGAGAATAAGGTTTGTAATGTTCTTTTTACTGGAGATTTACAAGAGGATGGATGGGAAAAGTTATTGGAACGGATGCCTGAATTGAGATGTAATATATTAAAGATGCCACACCATGGAGCTTTTTATGATGAAAAAAATGGTATGGGTTTACAAGGGATATTAGAGACCGTGGATCCTCAGGCAGTAATTATATCATCTGGAAATCATCGAAAATATAAGCATCCCGGAGGGCAGACGATTGAGCTTTTGCGAGAGAAGAAGATAAAAATTTACTGCACAGAGTTTACGAGCTTGTGCCACTGTAATATAGATGAATTTGATAGAAAATGCTATGGTGATATAGAGATTATCATAACGGATACTGCATTTCAAATTCAAACAGAGACAAAAAATTTATCGTTATTAAGTCATGCTGCATGTTGTTCAGCAAAAAGTTGACATTTTTAAACTTGATTTTATCAAGTATTAAAAAAGGAGTTTTTTGATGGAGAGAATAGAGGAAATCATCGGCATTGCAAAAAGAGAAAATAATACAAAACGGAACTATCTGGTTGTAAACAAATGCCAGGGGAAACATGTTCCTGTAAGCCCTGAGCGACCATTGAAAATGTTTTCAGAGCTGGCAGAGGAGGTTTCCAAACGGTATCAGAAGGAACAATTGCTTCTGATTGGCTTTGCGGAGACTGCAACTGCAATCGGTGAGACGTTGGCGATACACCTTGGCACAGACTATATGCAGACCACCAGAGAAAAGATAGAGGATGTGGAGTATTTTTATTTTTCAGAATCCCACAGCCATGCAACGGAGCAGAAAGTGATAAAAAATGATTTGGATGCTGTGATCGGAAGGATAGACAGAATTATCTTTGTGGAAGATGAGGTAACCACCGGAAATACCATTGGAAAGATTGTTCATTTGATTCGGCAGACCTATCAAAAGAAGCTTCTTTTTTCTGTGGCTTCTCTGTTGAATGGGATGGATGAAGAAGCCAGGGAGAGATACCAAAAAGAGCAGATCGACATGATTTATCTAATAAAAACAGACCATAGCAGATATCCAGAGATTGCAGAGAAATGCTCCAATGATGGCAGGTATCACAGTAAATTTCAATCATATCCAGTTTGTGGTTCTGTGGAGTTTGCAGATATCAACCCCCAAAAATCTATACCAGAAATCAAAGAGATCTCAGCATCAGGCTTTATCAATGCCAGACGCCTCCATCAAGGGACAGATTACCAGGCTGCCTGTGAGAAGCTATGGCAGGAAATTGATGCAAGAATTCCTTTTGGTACAGACAAGAATATCCTTATTTTGGGTACGGAGGAATTTATGTATCCTGCGTTGTATACCGCCTGGAGGGTGGAAGGATTGGGAAATAGGGTGAAATGTCATGCAACCACTAGAAGCCCCATTGTGGTTAGCCAAAATCCTAAGTATCCACTTCATGAGAGATATGAACTGATAAGTCTGTATGAGGATGACCGCACCACTTATCTGTATGACTTAGCACATTATGATTTGGTCTTGATTCTTACAGACGCAAAGCCAGGGAAAGAATGGGGAGTGGCCTCCTTAGGACGTGCCCTTGCAGCATGGGGCAATGAAGAAATTTATCTGGTTAGGTGGTGTGAGAATGAGAAGCTCTTATAGGGAAAGCGATGTGGTGTTCCTCTTAAAAGATATTACAGGATTGGTAGAGCCAAAGCCTAGCGAGGAACGGGAGAAAGAAATACAGACAGGACGTCATTATTGTGAAATGCTTCCCATAGAATATGTGCCAAGTGAAAAATATATGGAAGTGTATCAGGAAGCTCTAGAAAATTATGGAAAGCCAATGGCGTTGGCGGTGGGAGCGCTTGCGGACAAAATTATACAGAAAAAAGGCGAGCATGTGGTGCTTGTATCATTGGCAAGGGCAGGAACGCCCATTGGGATTTTGCTGAAACGGTATATTGCCCGAAAATACCATCTGGCTGTGAAGCATTATTCCATTTCTATTATTCGGGGCAGGGGAATCGATGATAATGCAATGAAATTTCTTCTGGGAAAATATCAGGCGCAAGTGCTGCTTTTTGTAGATGGATGGATTGGAAAGGGAGCAATTCTTGGAGAACTGAAAAAGGCTGTAGCATCTTACCCAGGAGTATCTGCTGACCTTGCAGTAGTGGCAGATCCGGCAAAAATGACGGAATTATGTGGAACTCATGAGGACATTCTAATTCCAAGCTCTTGTTTGAATTGTACGGTATCTGGGCTGGTAAGCCGGACATTTTTGCGGTCAGATATTATTGGCAGAGACGATTTTCATGGTGCAGTTTATTATGGGGAAATGAAAGATGCGGATTTATCCTATGCGTTCATTGATGCAATTGAAAAAAATTTTGAATTTTCCAGGAATTTTCAGGTGATGGAACCATCCTTTCAAGAGCCAGGAAAAAAAGGAGAGGAAGGAATCGCTGAGGGAACGGGACTGGACGAGGTAAAAAAGATTGCCCAGGAATTTGGCATATCAGATATCAACTTGGTAAAGCCTGGAATTGGAGAGACAACCAGGGTCTTGCTGCGGCGTATCCCGTGGAAGGTGCTGATTCGTCAGGATTGTAAGGATGACAGAGCATTGGCCCATATTCTCCGTTTGGCAGAGGAAAAAGCTATCCCCGTGGCATACTATCCACTCAAGCATTATAAATCCTGTGGAATTATCAAAAAACTGGCGGATGCATAATACTTTAGTCCCGCGAGCAATGAGCCAAGCAGACGTGCTCGCGGCATTCTCTGTAATATGAACTATTTCAAACCATATGCTTCTGCCAGCAGAAGCGTACGCAGGGCCCAGTTGTAATGGGTCTTGTATTCATTCATCCGTTCTTTCACAATACTTCCAGAAACCAGTGAGGGGGAAGTAGTATCCCAGCTTAAAATAGATTTTGCGTCGTTATAATCTTTCAGTGGTACCTGGTAGGATTCATTTACCAGTGGGATTTGTTTTGGATGAATCACCGTTTTTCCAATAAAACCGCATAATCTGTCATCATTTAATTCTTTTCTTAATCCAATGTCCCAATTGTTTCCATTGTAATATTCCCAGACAGGACCAGAGATTACATAATCCATGCCGAATACGGTAACAATGTCAGAAAAAAGGTTGGCAACAGGCCGGATTTTGTAAATGGATTCATTGCTATGTCTGCGGAAGCCAAATATATGGCATAGGTCATTACCACCTACCCGAATATTGAGGACATACGAGGAAACATGGTCTAATTTGTCCTTGAGGGCATATAAAATGTTTGACCTGTGTTTCAGATGAAGCATGTCAGGACTTTCCAGAATGGGCATTATATAGTAAGGTCTATCTCCGTGTAGATTGATGGTCTGAATCACCTGAATATAGTCGTCTGCATTCGCCAGAGAAAATTTCGGGAGATTAAAGCCTGTGATAAGGGTTCGGGAATCTCCCAGTTCGTCCAGCAGGCGGTGAATCTGACCTGGATTTCTGACCCGGATAAATATTTTTGGCAGAAAAAATGATTTGTCAGATTGGTGCATATGTAAGGACTTAAGAGAGGTAATCAGCTTCTGTTCTGCGTCGGCGACACAATCATCCTGTATGGTGTCCTCTAAACATAATGCCAGAGAAAATTGTTTGCCAAATTTTTCGTTGACTAGTGAATTTACAATACTTTCATTGTTGGCAGGACAATAGAGCAATGGACCAACGCTGTAAGCAGGAAGAGAAAGATTCATTTGAAAACGCTCCTATTATGATAGATTTTATACTTTAGCACATCCCGACAGCTTTTCTAGATTTGTCTGGAGTGAAGCTATGGGGATAGCATTGGTAAATAAATATTAACAAAAATGCTTATTCATTACCACCTGTTGTTGTTCTTTTAATGAAACAATGATAGTTTGAGAGCTATCTATTTTCTTTTCTATATCCATTACGAATTTTGTGAATGTATCGATGGTTACTTTATCTGGCAAAGGAACCATGATTTTATCAAGCATTTTAGTAGTTATTTGGTTGATAGACATGGTCTTTCCGTTGGTAATTTGATTTCTGAAATCATCACTTTGTAGGTATGCCCAAAGATAGCGGTGATACTTTGAACGAATAATAGTCATAAAAGTACCAAAAGAAAGGGAACTAAAGTCTATCATATCTTTCAGATTCAGATAGTACGCATATGCATCAAGCTCAGGGGGTAAATGCTTTTTATCAGAAAAAGAACTTCGGATTAATCCGCAAACTTTCTGATCAGTATTTCTATCATCTTCAGAATATAACATACCACCTGGTGTAATGATCTGAATTCCTTCCTGTCCCTTGCGGTTACTCCATTTGTAACCTAAAAACTTTTCTTGTGCTTTGTTATCATCAGGTGCAGTAATAATAAGTGTTGTTTGTTGATAGATAAGAGCAAAATACGTAAGTTTTTCTTTTTCAATGGTATGTGCATAGTTATAGAAATGCTCATTGTACCATGCTAATTGCTCTGTTTTTGAAAGCTTTCTAAAATTTTTTTGCTTAGATTTATTTCCATATTCAGCAGAGGAAACAAATGCATCATAGTACATTTTAAAATATTCATCCTCTTGCCATTCATAGTAATTTTTTTCATGTTTTACAAGTTGGGATATTCTTTCTACAAACAAGGTTTCGATTTCAGAACCATCATTTGAAATTTTATCTAGTATTTTAAGGTTGTTATTTTTTAATTTTAAATGAGGCTTAAATGCTTTTACGGAGTATGGTGGATTAGCAACTAAGATGTCAAAGGACTCAGGTAAAATATCCTTGTCTGGATAATTTTCAAGACCGTCTCCAAAGACAATATTTCCATCCCCAGCGCCATGCATAAAGAGTGATATTTTTGAAACACGAGCCAGACGATAATCCTTTTCTACACCAAATATGTTATGCTCTGTCCAAGAATAGTCAATAGGGTAGGACGGGTCTAGGGATAAAATAGCTGCGTTTACCGCTTCAAAACCTTGTGTAAGGAAATGCCCAGCGCCGCAAGCGTAATCTATTATTTTGGGAAATTCTATGCCGTCAGCCTTTTTGATTATGCGTGTTACTGGTAAACTGTCCCAGATAAATCGTGTAATGGGGATAGGAGTAAAAAACTGTCCTTCATTTTGTTTGAATCCTTTGTTCAGTAACTGTTCAAATAAATCTCCCAACATTTGAATATCGTTTTCACTAAAGTCCTTAAGGTCCGCCTTTCGAAGAGGCTTAACGCCAATCTGATATGCTTGTGAATCTTCTCGGAAAATAACATCTCCGCACAAACGCTTATCATAGGTTTCATTCCACACAGCATATAATTCCTCAGCAGTGTGGGCATTTTTATATAACTGGATGGTACTGTCTTTTTTAGCGGATACAAGGATATTGGCGTCATCGCTACAGTCAATGGTTTCCGTTGTATAGAATACTTTGGTTCCATCAAAATCAGAAGCATACAAAGAAAGCCATTTACAATTACCTTCTTGCCGCCAATATGAAAACAATTGTCCGCCATCATTGAGGGTACTGTTATATTCCTTTTTATATTCATTGCCACTGGTTTTACATTCTACAATAAATAGTGTTTTTCCCTCTTCATCTTTTACAAGAATATCTGCAAAACCACTTTTCTTTTTATGACCAAGAGGCCATTCTTTTTCCAATTCAATGTGTTCTGGGCGGTATCCTTTATCCATTAATCTTGTAATACATTCTAATACTACAAAATTTTCAGGTTCTGAAAAATTACATGTGGTTTTCCTTGTAATACGCATTCCCTTCTCTTCAGGATAAATAATAGAACCGGAACCATTAAAATCCACGATAATAGTACAATCATATTGTACGTATTTCTTTTCATATATGTTTGCTTTCTCACTTTTTTGATAGCCGATTGCTTGTATCATAGACTCAAGATTATCTTTTCGAATCATTTTCTCTGCCTCGCGATTTATTACAATTGATATTCCATCAAAGGATTTGACTTGACTGAATTGCAATCATTATATCAAGTGAAAGATAATCCGTCAATTGAGATACCAGGCATCAGGAATAGTACAGATATGTTAGAATCGATTTCCGATGGTCTATGAGGACAATTGCTCTATATACTTTTACGTTTACGACAGATTTATCCCCACTTAAGAAAAAAATGAGAATATGAGTCAAAAATGTTTATAATGTGATGAAAGAGAAAGGAGAGTTACAGATATGAATAGGACAATAAACATTGCAATGTTGGAAGTCAGAAAATTATTGAAAAAGAGAGAGTTTTTGTTGGGACTAATTATGATACTGGTCATGGGTGGAGGAATCACGTATGGCGCGTATGTGTTTCCTACAAGTTTTGGGGTACACAATGTAATTGCATTTTTTGGGAATTTTGCCAGTATTTTAATTATGTTTTTGGCAGCAAAGAGTTTGGGGGAAGAATTTGATTTAAGAACAGTAACATTTGTTTTTACATCAAGAAGCAGCAGAGGCCAAATTCTTGCGGCAAAAATTTTGAGTGTAGCCCTTGCAAATATGGTTATTGGCTTATGTGGCGGAATTTTATATGACGTTGCATTGATTATTTGCAAACAGCCATGGACAGTGCCTATGTTAGTTGGGACTATTGGAAAAGAAATCATGATTTATATGATTTATGGTTTTGCCATAGGAGCAACAGCAGTGATGATTACATGCTTTCATCATACAACCATTACACCTTTTATTTATTTGATTGTATTGTTTTGGATTATGCCAAGTATGTTGCAAATGATGGCTCAGAAAATAACGGGCTTGCAAAAAGCAATGGATTATGTGTTGTTTTGCATATCAGACCAATTCCTGATGTATCAAGACTGGAGTGTCAAAAATATCATAGTATTTATTGTTACAGGGATAGCATTTTCTATTGTTGGCATAACCATTTTTGAAAAAAAGGATTTATAAGGAGGAAAAGTTTTGGCGAGTTCACATTTGTCTAAAGTGCCCTACATTGAACAAATGCAGCAGACAGAGTGCGGGTTATGCTGTTTGGCCATGATCTTGCAGTATTATAAAAGCCAGGAAACATTGGCTGAAATACGAGAAGAGTTGGATGTAGGACGTGATGGTTTAAAATTATCTCAGATGTATACCTATGCAAAGAATAGGAAATTGTTTTCTAAAGTGTTTTCTTGCGGAATGAGCGGATTGAAAGAATTGCCGCTGCCTGCAATTATATTTTGGAATAATCAGCATTATGTGATTCTTGAAAAGGTCACAGATCATAAAATTACAATTGTAGATCCTGCAACTGGAAGAGCAGCCCTGTCTTATGAGGATTTTGCGGAAGGATACTCTAATGTTGTAATGATTATTGTTCCAACAGAGGAATTTCAAGCAAAGAGAGAAAAAAGGCATATATGGGATAGGGTGTTAAAGGAAACCGTATTAAAAAGAAAACTGTTTTATATCACATTTTTGATTACCTTTCTTTCCCATGGACTGCAGCTTTTATTATCCGTCATTGTTCAGAAAATTTTTGATAATGGTGTGACTGCTTCAAAAATTTCTGGATTGGAAGTATATTTGGCAATTATTTTAGGGGTAGGTGTTGTTTTTTCCCTTACTACCTTTATACGAAAGCAAAGTCAGATTCGATTGCAATTAATCATTGATAGACATTTGACAGAGAGTACCTTTCAGAAGATGTTAAAGCTTCCGTATCAGTTTTTTGAAAGAAGGTCCAATGGAGATTTGCTTTTCCGGTTGAATTGTTTACCTGTGATTCGGGATTTGTTAGCGGATAGTGTAATGAATGGCCTGATTCAACTTGGATTCATTTTGGTTATTTTAGTATACATGTCTTTACATTCTATACTTTTGACTTTAACAGCGTTAGGCGCCTTCTTACTAAATGGTTTGTTCATAGTTTTGATGCGTAAGAAAATCATTGAAGCGAGTCAGATTCAGATTATTGAAAACACAAAACTGCAATCTTTACAAGTGGAAACAGTGCAATCCATTTTTAATATTAAAACAGCTGGCATTGAACAGCAGTTTTTCTCAAATTGGCTGAACAAATATTGTAGAGGAATGAAGGCTTATCAGATAAAGAACAAGTTTTTCAATATTTATACAACAGTTTTATCACTATTTCAAATGCTAGGGCCGTTTTTGGTTCTATGGGCTGGATTATCCTTATCAGGGGACAATGTAATGACCATGGGTCAGGCAATTGCATGTTATTCTTTGGCAAATACATTTTTTGGATCAGCGGTGGCGTTATTTCATATGTGGAATGATTCTGTAATCGCTACTTCGTATTTGGATCGTGTGAATGATATCTTACATGCAGAAGAAGAAAAAGAGGAAGAAAATCAGTTGACCATCCATGAAGTGAATACCTTAGAGTTTAAAAATGTTTCTATGGCCTATTCAAAGAGTACGCCAGCTATATTAAAGAATATTAATCTGAAAATCAAGCCAGGCGAAAAAATTGCGATTGTTGGGAAATCCGGTTCTGGGAAGAGCAGCTTGATTAAATTGATGCTTGGTTTATACAGGCCCAGCGAAGGGGATATTCTGGTAAATGGATTGAACTTAAATGATATTAAAAAAGTAAATTTTCGTAAAAATATTAGTATCGTACCACAGGATATTTACTTATTCAATAAATCCATTCTGGAAAATATTCGAATGAATAATGAAGATATTTCTCTGGAAGAAGTGATGGAAGCCGCAAAAATATCACAGATCCATGATGAAATTGAGCAAATGCCAATGAAGTACCATACGGTTGTTTCCAATATGGGTATGAACCTTTCTGGTGGACAAAGACAAAGGATTGCATTGGCAAGGGCCATTGTATCAAGAAACAAATTCATGATTTTGGATGAGGCGACTAGCTCTTTGGATAATATTAATGAGAGAAAAGTTTCAGATTATTTTGCACGAAATGGTTGTACACAAGTAATTGTGGCTCACCGTCTTTCAACAATTCAAGATGCGGATAGAATTATAGTGTTAGATGATGGTGAAATTGTTGAAGAAGGGACACATGAATTGTTGTTAAGTCAAAATAGGGCTTATGCAGATCTATATCGAAACAAAAATGAAAAGGGGAAAGCATATGCGTAAGAAAAAAAACATTGATTTGGATAAAGTTGAGGGAATCCGTGAGATGTCCTTCGAGGAAATTGATAAGATAGCAGCTACAGGTTTCTATACATCAAAGCAAGTTTGGGACACAGAGTATGATGTAAAATTAAAAGAGACAAGATCTATTATAAAAATGCTGCATTTAGACTTTTAAAAAGCGTAAATCCTTTGGGAAAGGGAGTATGAAATGATAACGAACTCAGAAAAAAAGAAAGAGAAGATAATAGAACAGTTGGGAAATGAAGGCGTGTTTGATGAGTTTTGTCATCCATTTTTGCAAAGATTGGAAGAAAAAATAGATGAAGTTGAAAGAAAAATCGGGCAGCCTGTTTCAGAATCTATTAGAAGGGATATTTTGCATTACGCAAAAGGTTGTCTGATTGAATATTCTTCCAGAACCATGATTTTCGAATTGAATCAGAAAAAATTAGAATATGATGTTTTTTGTGATCACATGGACAAAAATCCAGAGGAGATTTATAGAAAATACCCAATTTTAAAAATAAAAATGGACATGAAAATGATAACCATTGAGGATAATGTGTGGGAAATCTATACACGGCTACAGGAATGTAAGAATGAGATCAAAGGGGTATTTCAAATTGATGTGAATTCTCTAGAGGGAATTGAATTTGGCCAAGGGGATACGCACAATCATGGGAAAACAGTTTCTGTATTATCTTTTGCAGAGGGGCAGAAGCTGGTTTATAAACCAAGAAATATGTGTCCTGAAATAGCTTTTACAAAATACTGCCAATGGCTAAATGAACAATTGGACGGCTATGAACTCATTAATCCAAGGGTTGTAACAAAGGGAGATTATGGCTTTCAGGAGTTTGTGAAAGGGCATGAATGTCATTCTAAAGAGGAAGTGAAACATTATTATCACAGAGTGGGGAGAGCAATGGCGTTATTCTATATTTTTGATACGTCGGATCTTCATGGAGAGAATATTATCCCTTGTGGGGAATATCCAATGTTTATTGATTTAGAAACTTTATTAACGGCGCGAAAAAGGAAGGAAAAATCAAGTGATTTGACTTTTCGTATGGGAGATGTTTTTTCCCATTCTGTGTTTGCAACAAGTTTGCTGCCTTCTGTTTTTAAGGATTCTATTTTGGACATAGATATTAGCGGCTTAGGCGCTGTGGGGGGCCAGAAATCTAACAAGTTAAAATGTCTTCAACTGGTTGAAAAAGGAACTACCAAGATTCATTTTGATGAGGTGTATTTTGTAACGGATGAAATGGACAATATTGTCAGAGTTAATGGGGAAATAGTAGACTACATTGATTATGTGGCAGACATTGAAGCTGGATTTACAGAGACTTATGATGTTTTATTAGAGAATCGAGAATATGTGATATCCCATATGTTAAGTTATTTTGAAAATAGTATTTATAGACAGGTTCTGAGGGGAACTTTTGTCTACGAAAGATTTTTGGCAGCTTCCCTGCATCCAAATTACTGTGGTTCCAAAAAGAAGGCTGAAAGTCTTCTTCATAAAATTAATGTAAGAAATAATCAACAGGGTAAGGTGGAAGTAGAACAGATGCTAGAACACGACGTTCCTTACTTTTGTGCACAATTTGATGGGAAGGGTTTATACACGAAAACGAAACTGATCGAAGAGGATTTTTTTGCAGAAACTTTGCGTGAGAAAGTCACCAAAAATGTTTTAGAATTAAGTGAGGAAGATCGGGAAAGACAGCTTGCTTTCATACGAAACGCCACTATGTTGGCAAAAAATGATATTATGAAAGAAAACGGCTCATTTTCAGAAAAAATAAAAACAAAAAAGGGCAACGCCACTGTTTTGGAAGGTATTGTAAATACAATTAGAAGCTATGCCATATGGAAGGAAGATAGAACAGCATGCACATTTATTGATGTAAATATAGGTGGAAAACGACCTGTCTTAGGAAGTATTTCCTATTCTTTGTATGATGGAATCGGTATGATTTTATTTTTATTTGCCTATGCGCAGTTTACTCAGGGAAAGGAAGATAAGGATTTTGCAGAGGCAGCTTTGGCTGGAATGGATGAGATTAGTCCAATGGAAAAGGCTAGTTTATCTACGGGTGTTTTTAGCGGATTTTATGGATATATTTATCTCTATTACAACTTGTATCGAATGACTGGTAATCAGAAATATTATGAGCGGTATCAGAAAGGAATGGAACGTATTGCAATATATGACTGTAGTAACGAGAAAGTTTATGATGTGATTGCAGGCGCTTCTGGAGCAGTTGCAGTTTTGGCAAATATTTACGAATATGAGAAGGATGAAAAAATACAGGAACTGATCAATCAGTATTGTTGTTTTTTAAGAAAGGGTATTTCAGATAATCAATTTTGGACGGGATTTTCCCATGGATACGCCGGGTTTCAGTTTGCTTTTATGAAGGCATATGCTGTTACAGGAAACATGGAATATCTTGAATTTGCAAAATTACTGGAACAAAAAGAAAATTTTTATTATTCAAAAGAGAAAAATAATTGGTTGGATTTGCGAGAGGAAAAACAAAATTGTTGTTTGTTTTGGTGTCACGGTGCACCGGGAATTTTGCTGGGAAGAAGTTATTATATGAAACAAAATAGATTTTACTCAAAATATCAAAATTCTTTGGATGAAATGATTCAAAGTATGCAAGTAAAAAAGCAAGATGGTTTCAATGATAGTTTATGTCATGGAAGAGTCGGGAATCTTGAGATATTACATGTGATTGCAAGAAATACGAAGAATAATGATTTACAACAGTTAGTGGAAAAATGGTATTTTGAGGAAGAAGAAAAAATCAAACAGGATGGCGTAGAGTATGGAATTCCTCAATTAAAAGGACTTATGTCATTTATGGTTGGCTTGCCAGGCATAGGATATGGTTTATTACGAATGAAATGGAAAGAGCTTCCATCCGTACTGGGGCTGGAAGTGATGTAGGCAACAAGTTGAGAGCGAGGGAATATGAGAAATATGATACATAAAAGAAAGGTACCATATGTGGAGCAGATGCAGCAAACAGAATGCGGGCTTTGCTGCGCTACAATGATATTAAGATATTATAAGGGTCAGGATAGGGTTACCAAAATACGAGAAACATTAGAGGCTGGCCGGGATGGATTAAAGCTGTCGTATATTGCAGATTATTTAAGAAAAAGAGGTATGGAAACAAGGATTTATAAAGCAGATATTTCTGCCCTTGACAAACTGCCGCTTCCTGCCATTATCTTTTGGAATAACGAACATTTTGTTGTACTGGAAAAGATAAAAAATGATATTAACTATATTGTGGATCCGGCTTTTGGCAGAAGGAAAGTTGACAGAGAAACCATGGAGCAAAGTTATTGTAATGTTGTTATGGTGGTTCAGCCTACTGAAAACTATAAACCAATCAAGGAAAAATCCAACAATTGGAATATTGTGCTTGAGCATATGAAAAAGAGAAAAAAAGCAATGCTTGTGATTGTATGGATGTCTATTGTTTCATATGCTTTACAGATGAGTGTTCCTATTATGATTCAAAAGATTATTGATTCAGAGTCGATTCATAATTATGGATTTGTTGTGATTGGGCTGGCAATGCTTTTGGGGATCATCAATTTCTTTCGAGGAAAAAAATTGATTATACTGCAAATAGAAACGGATTTTCATTTATCTAAGTCAGTTTTCTCGAAAATCCTAATGCTTCCTTATAAATATTTTGAAGGAAGAACGCCTGGAGATATTCTCTTCCGAATGAGTAGTATTACAAGTATTAGAGATCTGCTGTCAGAACAACTTGTTCAAACGGTTATGCAGGCAGGGGCGCTGGTTTTCATATTTGTATATATGTTTATGAAATCTGCATCCATTACGTTGGTGGCAACCGTGCTCTTCATAATTACAGGTGTGTTTATTATTTCTATGAAAACATTGATTTCTGAAGTGAACCAGGATGATATGATGAAAAACACAATGCTGCAGACTGTTCAAGTAGAAACTATTTACTCTATGTTTGCAATTAAAACATCGGGGATGGAAGATGAAACCTGGAAAAATTGGAAAAAAGCATATGAAAGATGTTTGAATTCTTATGGGAAAAAAAGTTGTGTGATCAATATTTATACATCGGTATTATCCTTTGTGCAAAACATTGCACCGATTTTTTTACTTGGATTAGGTATTTATGGAGCCATGCAAGGGAAAATGACGCTGGGAGAAAGTATGGCAATTTATTCCCTGGCAGGAAGCTTTTTTACAACAGGAATTTCACTTTACAATTTCTGGAATGATTTTGTAGTAGCAAGCGCCTATATGGAAAGACTTCACGATATTATAGATTCTGAGAATGAGAAAAATCCGCAGAAACCAGTGACCGTCAAGGTATCAGGAGATGTAGATATTGATCATGTTTCCTTCGCTTATACGAGAACATCTGAAAATGTATTAACAGATATTGATCTTCATATCAAAAAAGGAGAAAAAGTAGCAATTGTTGGGGCGTCAGGTTCTGGAAAAAGTACCCTTGCAAAACTCATTTTAGGGTTATATGAGCCAACAAATGGTGATATATTATATGACGGGGTAAGCATCAGCCAGATTAATAAAAGTGAGCTTCGCAAACAAATTGGCGTGGTACCCCAGGATATGACATTATTTAATCAAAGCATTTATGAAAATATCAGAATGAACCAGGAAGAGCTTGGATTAGACGAAGTGAAGAAGGCTGCTGAGGTGGCTCAAATTCAGAGAGAAATTGAGCAAATGCCTATGAAATACTACACCATGATTTCTGATATGGGAATGAATTTATCCGGTGGCCAACGTCAGAGAATTGCTTTGGCAAGAGCGATTATTCATAAGAATGATTTGGTTATATTGGATGAGGCAACCAGCGCCCTTGATTATGAAAATGAGAGGAAAATCAGTGATTATCTGGGTGAGAAAGACTGTACCCGAATTGTCATTGCCCATAGGTTATCTACGATTATAGACGCAGATAAGATTATTGTCCTGGATCATGGCAAGATCCAGGAGGTGGGGAGACATGAGGAATTAATGAAGCATGACGGAGCTTATGCAAAACTCTACCATGCCCGGAAAAAAAGTGCATAGGGATGGAGTGAAGAGACGATGATAAAGAAGATTTGTCATAAGATTGTTGAAAAAATGAACGGGATATATGCCCGAACGGAAGAAGAATGCATCAAGATGGAATATATGCTGGAAGTGATATTGGATCAGATTATGATTCTGTCTGTTGTTTTTGTTCTATGTGTGATCGTTGGTTATTTGAAAGAATCATTCATTTGTTTTATTGGATGCATGGTATTGCGTTTATTTGCAGGGGGATTCCATATGAAGACAAGATTGGCGTGTTTTCTGGCTACAAGCTCGATTGCAATTGGAGGAGGGGTATTCGTCCATCATGTAAATATGCCTCTTCCGGCATGTATTCTTTTGCTGATGGTTGATCTTGTTTTGGTAGGGTTATTCGCGCCCCAGGGGACAGTAAATAATCCTGTAAATCCGAAATACTTAAAAGTAAGAAAATGGGAGAGTATGGTAATTGTCTGTATCTATATTGCTGTATCTATATTTCTTGCAAATGATTGGGCAAAGGGACTTGCAGCAGGGGCAAGCTTAGGTACGATTACAATTTTCCCAATTTTTAATAAAACGAGTAATTTGTAAAGGGGCTGTCGCATTAAGAAAAATGATACAAGATATAGTTAGTTTAGAACTTTCTTCTATACTATATCTTGTATATGTTGTGTTTAGTGCGACAGCCCTTATGATATCTGGACTTGTTGTATGAACAAGCCATCTTCCGTTAAGGTCTCATGATAAATATTATCATAGCGGTTCAATATTTCAGACACATTGTATAGGCCGATGCCATGGCCGTCCCCCTTTGTGGTTGCTTCCTTTTTATGCATCTGTGCGACGGAAAGCCCTTTGTCAAGATATGTATTTGATATTATAAATACGATATCTTCATTCATTTTACCCAGATGAAAATTAATGACTGGATGTTCGGTTTCCAGACATGCATCTATGGCGTTATCCAGGAATATGCCAAGCATTCTGGTCAAATCAACGGGATCCATGTGAACAGAATCAATTTCATCTGGGATATCGATATTCACTTCGATATCCTGGTTGACAGCTAAGAGCAATTTGGTATATAAAATACTTTTCAGCTCCAAGATTTTCACATGTAATAAGTTGTTCAATGCTCCATTTTTCTGTGTCAGGTTTTTTTGCATTGGTAAAATATGTTCATAGAAAAAGGTTCCCAGCTCCTCATATTTTTTCTCATCAATATATGCAGCTAGGGAAGCCATAATATTGACATAATCATGCTTGAAGGAACGCAGGTTATTGTATACCATTTCCAGGTTCTTGGTATACTCATTTAAGTTTTCCAGATACTCCACTTTTTTCTGGGCTTCGTAATTCTTTTTGGCTGTGTGCAGTACAATAAGGATCATACTTATGGTAAACAGAAAATAAAGGATAAGGGAAGCAACCATTAAAAAGAACTCTCTGCGTGTAATTTCCAGTGTATCAAAAAAAGAAGCCATCGTGAAACTCATAAAGGCACAAAGCAAAAGGGTTGAAGAGATTAAAGCAAGCAATTTTTTGTTCATTTTTTCAAACGTATGGATAAGGTATCGCTCAAGCAATCGTCTGATTAAATAAAGGACGGGACAAGACGCTGCTATTGTACAGGTGTCAAGTGTTATAAGAGAAAATTTATCAGCATTTAATTCTTCAATGGAGAGACCCCATAGTATATGTGCTGCAAATCCCATTAAATTGATTAAAACGCAGTTTAAAATATAACCAATTGGAATATAAAAAAACGAATATAATTGCTTAGTGAATTTCACTAACAGGATAGAGTTCGCCACTAGTATAATAAATAACAGAGGGGAAAAGTTTAGATACGCTTGTATAAAAAAAAGTACTGAAAAGGATAAAAAGAAAATAGGGTATTTCTTTATGGAAAGATGTGGATGGGTCAATATAAAAATATCACAAGTTAACATAAACGCAATAAATATTGAAGCAATCAAATATATTGTAATCATAAAAGAACTCCTTAAAGTCATATAACTTCATTATAATCTTTTGTGAGTAAAATGGCAAGAAAAATATCATTTACGATTCAAAAACGCACATTTACGACAAAAAAGATAAAATAGTGATTTTTATTATATAATAAAATTGTTATATTCCAGAAGAAAAAGAAAAACAGGAGAGGTGTATATCGTGAGAAAAAAGATAGTAAAAAAGCTTGGAGATAAGTTAATTAAATATGCAGAACGGTATGGAGCCGCATCTCGTTCATTATCATTTGGTATGCATGAAGTAGAAAAGCCAGGATGCCTAAAACGTCTTGCTCAAGAAAGAATGCATGAGGAGACACAAAAGAAAAATGACCATTCCTAGGTGATTGGAGGATTGCAATGCTATTATATGACAAAGTTTCAGAAGCAGATGTCTGGAACTATTGGAAATCACTATTTCCAGAGGTAAAAAAAGAAGAGGAACTTAGGGACATGTTAAATGTATGCGGGTCATTTAACGAGAAGGAAATCGCTAAGTTTTGGAATGAACATAAGGGAAATCATCGGGAGTTTATGGTTTGGTTGTCCCAACAGGAAGAATTCATTTGTTCTTCAGAAAAATGGGATAGATTTATTGAAGGTAATCATATGGATAATATGTTTTACCCCCTTCTCTTATATAAAAAAGACCAAATCAAACGATTGCTAGAGGCCGTAAAGAGCAGCCGGATATATGGAAATGAGGAAAGCATTTTAAAATCTCTCATGGAGGAAATATGTTTAAGGCTAAGGGAAATCTCAATTAGAACTTTTATCACTGAAATCCATGTGGAAAAGACGGAAAAACGACTAAAAGGGGATGATAAAAGAAAACGTTATATCGATTATACGGATCGAAGATGGAGGTCAAAATCTTATATAAAAAAATTTTATTCAGAATATCAGGAATTGTTGGATATGCAAATGGAAGTTCTCAAACATACTGTTTTTGCAATTGTGGAAATGATAGAACGTATTCAGATGAATTATCCAGAACTCATGAAAAAGTTTTTTGGGGAAGAGCGGAATGTTCTTATTGAAAATATTCAGCTTGGGCTGGGAGATTCCCATCGAGGGGGAAGGACGGTTGCTTCTATTACATTCACGAATGGTAAGAAGTTAATCTATAAACCAAGAAACATGGGTGTGGAAATTGGATTTTTACGTTATTCCAAAGCAATGAATGCAGGAATATCTCTGAAAGAGAAGGCGTTGTATGAAGCGAAATTGCTTGATTTTGGAGAATATGGATTTATTGAGTATATATCCCAGAAGGAATGTGAAGAGGAACAGCAGCTTGAGCGATACTATTATCGCTCAGGCGTGCTAATGGCAATGTTATATTCCCTGAATGGGAAAGATATCCATCATGAGAATTTGATTGCCCATGGGGAATATCCGGTTATGATAGATCTAGAAGCATTATTTCACTCCAAATTAGAGCATAAGAATATTGAAAATGAAAAAACAGCATATGAGGCAGCATTGGACAGTATTAATGATTCTGTTTATTCCATCGGGCTGCTGCCAATGCATTTGACCAACCCATATGATAAGGGAAGCAGTTCTGTGGATATTAGTGGATTTGGCGGAGAAAAGCAGCAGGTTTCGCCATTTAAGATTTTAATGATACAAAACAAAGAGACAGATGAGATATGTTTGGAAAAATCTGATTATATGATTCAGCCACAGAAGAATGTTGCGAAGTATCACGGTGTGGCTGCCAATGCCTCAGATTACCGCGATTTTATTATGCAGGGATTTGAGGATGCTTATCGTTTCATTATGAAGAATAAAAAAGATCTGGCGGCGTCCATAAAAGAATGGTTCGGTGGTGTAAATACAAGGGTTATTTACAGACCTACCTATTTGTATACAAAATTAATGTTTACCAGCAGTCATCCAGATTTTATGAGAGTGAAAGCCCATAGATATGTTTTGCTGCATCGAATGGCATACAAAGTAAAAAAGCAGGAAAATCAGATTGTTGTATCTGAAATCAAAGATATGATGATTGGAGATGTCCCTTTTTTTGAGGTGAATATCCATACTGGCGTTATGAGGAATTCTGCCCAAGAAGCGCTTCCTCTTTTTTTTCAGAAAACACCATATGAGTTGGTAGAGGAAAAAATAAATCATTTTAGTATGGATGATTTACAAAAGCAAAAGGATATCATTGATCATGCTTTTTTATCCAAGAATGTGGAAGACTATAGGCGTATTTGGTTGACAAATTCCAAGTGGAGCAAAAGCCCTGAAGTCAGTATTCCATATTTACAGATGGCGGAGGCAATTGGGAAAAAATTGTTAAGGGAAGCGAAGGAAGCACGGGTTCATGGAGAATGGCAGTTATCCTGGATAAATTTTATGCCTGTAGGGGACGACCACATTAATTATGAGTTATTGCCAGTAGAAGGTGATTTATATAGCGGGACGTCTGGCATTGGATTGTTTTTCCTATATTTATGGAAAGCTTCTGGAAAAAAGACATACTTAGATGCGGCGTATGCATGTGTGCATGGCGTGATTCACAGAATGCAAAAAATCGATGAGTATTCTTCTTATTTAATTGGTCCGTTCAATGGGTTAAGCGGCTATATCTATGTGTTTAGCAAGTTTTATCTGGAAGCAAAAGATGAGAACATGCTGGGGCTTGTGGAGGAAGGCTTATTACGAATGAAAAAAATCTATCACCGGGATAGAAACTATGACATTATCAGCGGTTCGGCGGGAGCCATTAAGGTATGTATTAGTTTGCAGAAGCGTTTTCAAGGGAGAGTCAAAGACTTGGCAAAGGAAATGATACAGTTGCTGACAAGTCATTTGATTGCCCAAAAGAAAGTGTGGAAGGATGGGAGTATTGCATGGTATAGTGGTTTGAATGATCATGTTTATTCAGGATATGCCCATGGTAGTTGTGGGATAGAAGAAGCATTGACAAGTGTGTATGAAAGGTATCCTTCAGATGAGCTAAAAGAGGTATTGGATCGTTCCCATGCTTTTGTGAAAAAAATGTATGTCAAGGAAAAACATAACTGGAAAACGGTTTTGGGAAGGAATGATTATTCCTACGGATGGTGCCATGGCGCACCAGGAATTTTGTATAGTCAGATAAAACAGTGGAAGAGCAGAGGTGGCGTTGAGAAAGAAAAAGAAGAGTTGTTACAAAATTTAAAAAATATGAAACGCCATGCACTTGGAAACAATATTTGTTATTGCCATGGAGACATTGGAAATATTGAGCTAATTGGGCGCATTGGAGGGATATTGGAGGATGAAGGATTAAAAAGGGAATGTGAGTGTACTTACCAGAAGCTTGCTTTGAAATTTCCAGATTACATAAAGGAAAGGCCATTGCTGCCATATGGCCTCATGTTAGGCATGAGCGGGATTGGCTATTCCTTGCTTGTTGCATTATCACAGGATGTTCCATCTATTTTGGAGCTTGACTAATAGGAGTGAGAGGTGAAAATATGAATTGTGTATTAAGAGTTAATAATGTTAGCAGGAAAGTAAAAGATTTTCAAATTTTAAAGCAAGTATCCTTTGAACTTGGAAGAGGAGAGATTGTTGGATTAATCGGACCAAATGGAGCTGGAAAAACCAGTATCATGAAAGTCTTAGTAGGGCTAACCAGAAAATATACTGGAGAAGTAGACTTAAGGGGCGTTAGAGATATTGGCAGTATGATTGAAACTCCCAATTTTTATCCATATAACACAGGATATCAAAATTTGATGTACTTTGCCAAATTAAATGGCGTAGGAGAAAAGAGGGTAGTAGAATTATTAGAACTGTTAGGTCTTATAGATTCTGCAAATAAAAATGTCAAAGCATATTCTCTTGGGATGAGGCAAAGGTTAGGGATTGCCCAGGCTTTGCTCAAAGACCCAGATGTTTTGGTGTTGGATGAACCAACCAATGGACTGGATCCTGAAGGCATCTATGAGGTGCGTGAATACATCAGGAAAATTGCCAATGAAAAAAACATTACTGTATTGATTTCAAGTCACTTATTGGGTGAATTGGAAAAGTTGTGCGATCGAGCGATTCTGATTAAAAAAGGTGAAATCATTCAATTCATGGATTTGCACAATGATAGAAAGAAGAAACAGATTACTTTTGTAATCGAAAGTCTGGATACAGAAGCCACACAAGAAATTCTTAAAGAGAATGGATATCATGTGGCTTCACAGAATGAGCAGGAGGTGCGAATTAAGATTGGCGCAAATGAAAAGAATGATGTTGCAAAATTACTGGCGTCACACAATGTGGTAATGACAGGACTTTATGAGGCATGCGAGACTTTGGAAGATACTTTCTTAGAACTTATCAAAGACTAAAGGGAGTTTTTAATAGCTGCTTGGAACGGGAGGAGACATTTGGCTTCTCTCGTTTTGGTGGTTGCTCGAAAGGCATGTGGATGATCGCTATTTTGGAAGCTTTTTATTGACAACGTTCAGGCATTTGGCAATAATAATAAAAAAATCCTTGATACAATTGGAAGGGGGAAATGCGGTATGTTAAAAATATATGTATGTGAAGATATAGAGGCGCAAAGAGATAAAATACAGCAGGTGATTGAAAATATTGTTCTTATGGAAGATTTGGACATGGAACTTAGCTGTGTGTCTGAAGATCCACATAGAATCCTGGAAAAAGTGAAAGAAACAGAAGATGTTGGAATATATTTTCTGGATATTGATTTGAAGGCAGATATGACAGGACTGACCTTGGCACAGGAAATTAGAAAATATGATCCCAGAGGATTTATTATATTTGTTACCACTCATTCAGAAATGAGTTACATGACCTTTATTTACAAATTAGAGGCATTGGATTTCATTTTGAAGGATAACCCCGAAGAATTGGGAAAAAGAGTATATGAGTGTATTCTGAAAGCGAATCAAAGATTTGCGTCTGTGAATAATAAAGTGCAGGCAAATTTTTCTGTGAAAGTAAATGAAAAGGTATTTACTGTGGATTATGATGAGATTCTTTTTTTCGAAACATCTCCTAATGTCCATAAGATCATTTTACATTGCAAACATCGACAAATGGAATTTTTAGGAAAAATTAAAGAGATTGAAAAAGAGGTTGATGGGAGATTTTATCGTTGTCACCGATCCTTTTTGGTGAATAAGGATAATATCAAAGAAATTGATTTCCAGAATCGGGTGATTTACATGGTCAATGGAGATGAATGCCTGCTTTCCTCCCGCATGATGAAAGGGTTAAAATAATTGAAAAAAGAAATAAGAATTTTTGTGTATTCTGGAAGCCGCAATCTGCATTCAACCACGCAGATAATTGCGATGGAACTTGTGAAAACAATTGCAGAACGAACACAAGCAAGAGTTGTCGTAGATGAGTATACAGGGTATAATACGCATATGGAAGAATGTATTGGGTGTACGCAATGTTTTATACGTGGAATCTGTGGGATGGATGGTAAGGATGATATGAATGAGATTCGGAAAAAGATGCTGGCAGCGGATTGTATTATAATGGGTAGCCCGGTTTATTTTCATGCAGTGTCTGGAAATATGAAAAAGCTCGTGGACCGTCTTTCTTATTGGACCCATACCATGGAATTAACGGGGAAGCTTGGAATTGTGATAGCGACTTCAGGGGGAAATGGTTTGAATTATGTATCAGAGTATCTCAAGAAATTTATGGATTACTTAGGGATCATCAATGTTGGAATTATTGAGGCGGCAACTTATTATGACAGTTATATGAAAGAGAATCAAGTTTTAGAGAGTATCCGTCCAAAGCTATTGCAATGCGCACAAGGAGTAAACCGGTATGCCCTGGAGGGGTATATTCCGCATCCTAGTGAACTGCAAAGGAAAGTTTTTCGTATGTATAATCAGAAATACATGGAGCTGGAAGCGTATCAAGATGATATTGCAGAAGTGAGAAAATGGTTTGCACATGGGTATCTGTCTTACCAAGAATATGATGATGTGATTGAAAAGTTATATCAAAATTAAAATTTACGTTTAAGATTCTTAAATGCATATCAAAAGGATAGGAAAAACGAAAATGACGGAAAATCGATGTTTAACTATAAAATCGTATGAATCAGTGAAACTTAGGTATAATCGTATTTGTAAGGAACACAAAACAAGTAAAACATAAATGAACAAATTTGAAGCAATGTGGTCGCGATCCCATTAGCATTAGATAATTTGTTAGTATCAATGGCATAATGTACAATTTTCGGATTTGTTCATTTATAAATCGAAAGAAGAAAAGGAGAAAAAAGAGATGAGAGATTTATCAGAAATTAAGGATCCAGTTTTAAGAGAAAAGGTAAGCACATTAATGAAAAACCCAAGTGGGAGTGTAGCAGTAGAATTGACAGAGCAGGACATGGAAACTTTAGCCGGTGCAGGCTGGTATGAAGAACTTAGCGCCAGCCTTGGAAATAAAGGAAGATTTTGCACATTGACAAAAGAATGTCAGCCATGCTGTAACTAATAAATAACAAAAGAAAAGGGGGAAAAAAATGGAAGAATTAAAAAAGGGAAAAAAGAATGCGCCAGAAGGAACCGTAGACGAAAAAGAATTACAGGAATTAGCTGATGTTGAGACACCGGATGGTGGAGCATTAGCGGAAGCAACCCTTGCAATAACGGTTGCGCTATCAACAGGAATTTGTCCAACGCTTAAATGTACGTCAAAATGTTGATTTAAGACCCATCGCAGTCACACCGCCTGTAAAAAATGGACGGTGTGGCTGAATAATTGGAAAGGAGAAAAAAGAAATGAATGATTTATTAAAAGGAGCTGCCATAGCAGCGGTAGTACTGATAGTTTTAATTGCAGTCAATGTGTTTTGTAATATGAATGGACTCAACTTAGAATCGGTATCCAGTGGAACAATTTCAGCAGTTTGCGCTATGTTGCTTTTTCGGGGATTGACAAAGAAAGATAAAATCGGTGAGTGAGGAAAAATTTTTAGGGTGAAGCATGACTGCAAAGTTATCCTGATACTTGTAAGTAATTCAGAAGTCTGATATACTTAAACAAAGTTAGCAGCCAGTGTCCTCAGGCTTTGTTAAGCTGAGGAAGCGATTTGTTTTTAGGAGGGGTAGTTATGCAGACGAGAACAATGCCTATGGTACTGAGATCAAGGTTATATCTTTTAAAGGAAAATCTGCCTGACAGCATTACAGGGTTAACAGAAGTAACGGAAATATACGCAATGGCGCAAGAAGCTGCATTTATTGATGCGGAACATTATGCGGTAGGAAGGTGGGACGGAAGCTTAAGTATTTTTAAAGTGAAGGAATCTGCATATTATGGACCGGTTATAGTGAAAGCTGTTAATGGACCAGCGCAGGAAGGAATACAAATGCTCACTTCACTATACATTTCAAGTCAGAAGGGATTTGTCTCATCAAACAGCGAGGACAGTATTGCGGTTTGGCAACTAGAAGATTTACAAGATTGGGCTAATCTGGGAACCCCTAAAGTTGTCAAATACAGCGGAGAATATGGGGTGGCAAACAGGGGTATTCTGATAACTGCCAATGGGAAAACGTATGTAGTTATTGGCCATTCAAATGGATACATTAGTGTTTGGCTATTAAGCGGAAATAATGCAGATTTAACCTTTGTAAACGGTATAGACATCCGTTCAGAGCATCCGGTAAATCCCTGGGATTTGCATAATATCCGCGGACTTGCAGATTTAGGCGGCGGATGTGTGGCTGCTGGTTCTGAAGATGGGAATTTGACAGTTGTACGTATTCCAGACGGCAAAATTTTGTCTGCGGCTGTTTATAATCCAGATGCGCAGCGGGGGATTAATAATATAGCATATCAAAATGGTATTTTGTTAGTTGCAAATTGCGCTGTGGGAGATAGTGATAACAATTTGTGGAGTTATAAACTAAATTCAGAGACATTTCAGTTTGAATTAGCGGACAAAGTCTGGTTAAAAATTGATGAAATGCATCAGCAGGTCTTTAATTTTGATGTTATCTTTGATCCAGAAGCAAAAGGGATATTCTACTCATCTACGGAAGAGGGAGCATTGTGGAAAGGCAAAGTGAATGAGATGGGAAAACTGTCTGAATTAGAATATATGATTGTTACAGATGAATTAGGAAGTGCATTGTGTATGAAATCTGGGATTCTTGCCGTAGCCTCTTATAATATAAAAGAATTTTTAACTGAAGGAGGCGCCTTATGAAATTTGCTATGTCATACAGTTGTGGAAAGGACAGTACCTTGGCCCTTCACAAGATGCTGGAACAGGGGCATGAACCTGTGTGCTTGGTTGTTATGGTAAGGGAGGATGCTGACCGTTCTTATTTTCATGGCGCGGACAGTATCATGCTGGAACGTTATGCTAAAGCCCTGAATATTCCTATGATAACCTGTCCGGCACAAGGTGCAACCTACCAATCTGCTTTTGAAAAAGGGCTTTTGAAAGCAAAAACTATGGGTGCCGAAGGAGTCTGTTTTGGCGACATTGATATAGAAGAAAATCGACAGTGGGAGGAAGAACGCTGCAAGGCTGTTGGATTGTACCCTTGCTTCCCGTTGTGGCAGCAGGGGCGTGAGGAGATCGTTTATGAATTCATTCGGCTTGGCTATAAATGTCTTATTAAGAGTGTCAACCGGAGGGTTCTGCCAATGGAGCTTCTAGGAAAATTTCTTGACGAAGAGGCTATCTTAGTTATGAAGGCAGCAGGCATTGATATCTGTGGTGAGAATGGAGAATACCACACCCTTACCATAGATGGGCCGGTTTTTCAGAAGCCTTTGGTTTTTCAAATTGGTGATAAAATCGAAATAGGGGATTATGCAGTTGTAGATATAAGATAAATGAGCTGATTTTTGGCAGGAGAAAAAGGAGTTTTGATTTTGGAACAGTGCAAAAGAAAGAACCCACAGGAATCGGGGTTCTTAAGGTTTATACAATTTGAGTTACTTTCCCATTATTCAGTGTAATCACCTGATCAAAAACAGGGTATTTTTCCATATCAAATCCGTGCGCAGCAATGACAATTATTTTATCCTTTTTCATTTCTAATATTCGTTTCAATATGAAATCAAAGTGTTCATCATCTAAGGCATTGAAAGGCTCATCTAAGAGCAAAACATCGGGGTTTTCCATCACTGCCTGGCAAAATCCCAACCGCTGCTTCATTCCCAGCGAATAATTTTTTATTTTGGTGTCAATCTCACCTAATAAATTGACTTCTTCTAAGTTTTTTTCTATCTCTTTTATACCAATTTTTTTCTGGATAGAAGCGAGAAATTTCAGGTTTTGTCTTGCGGTCTCATGGAGTACGAAATTAGGAGTTTCAATCATAACTCCATAAGTGTACTCTGGTTTTTCAATCGTTCCACTGGTGGGTGTGAGTAAATCACACAACAATCTTAAAAGCATTGTTTTTCCAGAGCCATTGTGACCACGGAGTAAATAAAGTTTTCCTTTCTCAAATGTCAGTGAAGCATTATCAATGACAACCTTTCCTTTTAATTTTTTCGTTACGTTATTCAATCTTATCATCAGTCTTTTACTCCTAACGTTTTATCAAGATTTTTATGTAAATATATCATATTGCTAAATAGCAGAATCACGATGATTTTTCCAATGATATTTCTTCCAAAATATGTCTGCCACTCCAGGGAAGCAGTCACCAGCATGGAAAAAGCATGGTGATCATAGGATAACATTTGACCAATCATATTTATTCCAACAATGAGAAACAGGGGAATCTTATCCTTGATGCCATGCAATTGAAATAAAATAAACCATTGGGCATACATCAACAGTGTAAAAAAGGTGGAAGCCATATCGTAGAAATAAAACATGGTGAATGATTTCCCATATAGAAAAAACAGGCAATAGATGATTTGTTTCATCGCTAATATTATAAAAATATTTTTCAAGGCGGTTTTCAGTAATACAAACTTAAATTTTAAATTTGTACAGCGTGTGATGATGTAATCTCTCATTTCAAATGCCTGTGAAACAGCTTGAAGGACTGTTGCAATAAGCAAAATCATAAATCCTGAATTCAATACATAGTGATACAGGATAAATTGTGGTGTTTTATCGTAGGGCTCAATGATGATTCCCTCCATTAAAAATTCGATATTTAAAAGAGGATCGTCGGTGGAATTGAAAACAATAACATGAAACAGCAGCATCAATGAAAACAATAATTTTTTATTTTTCATCATTCAACCATTCCTTCCTCTTTACGATAAGCCTGGTAAGAAACAGCATACAGACCGCCAGTCCGGGATATGCCTTTATCAGAAAATGTTCCATCTGAAACGCAAAGGCATGGTTCATGGATTCAAGTGCATGACAAAACATAAGTACAAACAAATTTGTTCCAAGCACTAGCAACAAACTCTGCATTTGCCGATTGGTTTTTATCAGCAGAAATAAGTAATAGAGGTACAGCGTGAACAAAAATGAAAATAGATGAAAAAATTGGATGATTATATTTCCATTTATTGTGACTGGAAAGCCAGAAAAAATAGGAATTCCATAAAAAAGGAGCATTGTAAAAGCAACATAGAATCCACAAATTTGCACGCCATATCCGATGACATAGGAAAAATAATTTTGCTTACATCTTGCAACAAACATTGGGGAGGAAAATGGTTTCTTTAAAAGAAATAAATAGGTATGAAAGAAAAAAGATACATCCCAAAAATATTTCTGTAGTTTGAACAAATTTCCATACAAAAATCCTATGAAATCTTTTCCCTGCATTTGAACCGACACGCGATATGCTATGCAGATAAAAGAGGCATAAATTCCTCCCCAAATCATGATTCGGTAATGATTTTTTAAGACAACATTCATAACAGGTAGTCCTTTCCAAGCCGTTCCACATTTATCTTATAAAGTACAGAAAACACAATGATTAACATAAGTGGATAAAGAACCACGTAAATTACCGATTCCATAACTGATCCATTTACCGGAACAATATTAGGGGAAAAAAGTGAGCTCAGATTGATCAGGGCATGTTCAAAAATAAACTGTCGCATAATATAGCTTAGTGTTTCGTTTATGTTTCCAAACAAAAAAGCGAATATATATCCGCCTATCAAAATCAGGACAGGTAGAAATTGAATGATATATTTATTTTTCAGAAAAATCGAACTGAGTGATGAAATAAGAATCAGTGGAATCATACAAATAATTGAATATAACACCAACCCCAACAGTGTAAGAAGATATCTGCAAATGCTGATATCCTGTACAGGGCCATATTCCTGTCCAAGTTCCCGCAAGGATGAGACATATGGCACTTGAAACCCTCCGCCGCCCCAAAGGAGGCATCCCATAAATATGATGATAAAAAGACAACAGAAAAAGGAGAAAAATATTTATCTGAACTTCTGGATAATTATGTTAGGGTTAATGAGGGAATCCGACTTTTGCTTTCTTACAACGGCGAGGAAGGAGAGGAATAGGTGTGAATGACATAACTAAATTCGAAAAGATGGTACGAGACATGTTTCCTATTTACGGGCCATATGAGAAACGTTTTTATACGGACTTAAAACAAAATATTGCAGAATTTTGTGAATACAAAGAACATATAGCATTTTTAGATTTGCAGGAAAAATTTGGTTCTCCTACGGATATCATTCAAGATTATTTGGATAATGTAGATCCAGATTATTTGATCCGGCAGCTATCTCGTACAAAATATATTCGTTTTTCATGTTCATTTATTGTCTTAGGAATTATTGTTGTTTTAACCGTCTGGAATATAACTAACTATATTTCCTATAAGACTTTTCAGGAAAATCTTCCTGCAATGGAAAAAACTACAATTGAATATATTAATTAAAAATAAATGATCAGGAGAGTTCTACTGTGAGAAAATTACTATATTTATGCTTAAGTCTTTCTATTTTTTTTATATTCACAACAACTGTATGTGCTTCTGATTGTGTTGCATATAATTCCATGGAATATCTTGAAGATGGAAGTTATTTTACTACTACTGTTACCAATAATTCTGAAATAGCTACATTGTTTTCAAATGTACGCTCTGGCAACAAAACAACTACTTACTATTCAAGGTCTGGCAATAAACTATGGTCTGTTACGGTAACTGGAACTTTTACATATGGAACTGGGTCGCGTGCTACATGCATCAAATCAACAGTTTCAACAAATGTTTATTCCTCTTCTTGGAGAATTACTAATTCATCAGCCTCTAAAAACGGAAATAATGCAAGTGCTACCTCAACTGGAACACTATACCGTAATTCCACTCCGATTGATTCTATAACAAAAACTGTAACCTTGACTTGCAGTGTTAATGGTAATTTGTCATAGAAATTTCTTTTTTATTGTTAGTTGTCAAATTTTTTCAAACAAGAATAAATCTTTTCTATCTCAGTAAATTTCAACAATATATATCATAAATTTCATATCATGTACCTTATATTTTGCAGGATAGCATAGAGTGTATCCTGCCATTTTATTTCATATAAAAATATGATAGAATAGCAATATATTTTAGATTACGAAGGGACAGGGTGATTTCCTATGGAGAAAGGAAATTTTAAGACAAGGTATCATGTGGTAGATATATCTTCCGTGGAAGGATTTATGAATGTAAAGGGCGGCTATTGCAATGGCTGCAAGGATGTGTATTTCTTAAGGATTGTGGGAATCAATCAAGAGATCTTAAAGGGAATAGAGGTTATGGACCGGAGCCTGACAATGCAGATGAAAAATGGGAGGGGATTTTATTACAGATGCAACAGTCTGCCTCGGCTGGCGGCTATAGAGGATGTAGATTTTTATTCAGGTTGTTATGAAAATTGGATGAGCAATGGGAAAAAGTATGCTTTTACCAAAGCAACTGGGGAGAATCAGCAATTGGGACAGGTTCTTGGCTCAGGCTGCCAGGAAATTTTGGGAATATTAGGGAAGACGAAGCCTGGAATGAACCCGTCCATAGAGAAGAATTTTATGGTAAAGGTTTTGTTCTGGCTGGATCAAACGGTATCGGCTGCTTTACAGGTATGGCAACCAGACCATTCCAGGAAGGTTGTGTGTGTGGATATTTGTAGGCAGCAGGAATACTTGTTTTGCTATCTGCTGACATTGCTTGGCTTTGATGTGCTTCTTCTACAGACAAAGCAGGATATTTTACCAGAGTTGGACCGACTAGGATTATCCAAGAAGTCAGTAACGGCAAGTCCAGGAGAATATAAGGTTCCTGAATATATGCCTGGAATGTATCTTGGCAACAAAAATCTGGAGGCCGGCGGAAGGGATACGCCATCACGTATTTTGGTAAATACAAGGGTGCCAGAGCGTGATAGAAGGACGGAAGAAATGCTGCATTCTCAAAATAGCAAAGTATTGTCAGGAAAAGGGAACTTTCAGGGTGATAAAGAAGTAGTTGAAAGAAGAAATAGGCCAAATCCCAGAAGAGAGCTGACCTATGAAGAACTGGCGATGCTGGCGTCTTCAGTGGTGCAGATTATGATTCATGATGACAGGGGTGAGATCATTGGAGGGGGTTCTGGGATTATGATTGGAAGGGCAGGTTATATTTTGACCAATAGTCATGTGGCCTGTCGGGGAAGGAGCTATTCGGTGCGGATGGAAGAGGATGAAAGGGTATATCGGACGGATGAGATGATTAAATACAATTCCGTGTTGGATCTTGCTGTGATACGGATTGACAGAGATTTGCAGCCTCTTCCAATTTATAACGGAGAAAAAAAGCTTGTGCGGGGACAGCGGGTGGTAGCCATTGGAAGTCCTTTGGGATTGTTTAATTCTGTGTCTGACGGGATTATCTCAGGATTTCGCGTGATAGAGGATGTTGGTATGATTCAATTCACTGCGCCGATTTCTAGCGGAAGCTCCGGCGGAGCAGTGCTGAATATGTATGGAGAGGTCATCGGAATCAGCACCGCGGGCTTTGACAATGGGCAGAATATCAATTTGGCGGTAGGATATGAATACATAGCAAATTTTGTCCGAGGATTTGTAAATTAAGCTGTCTTAACGCACTGTAAAAAAGTGTGCAAGGATGATTCCATTATTTTCTGTCACACAGGCAAGAGAGTGTTGTCTAATTAAATAGGAGGTAAAAATCTATGAAGAAAAAAACCAATGAAGAATTACGGGCTTTGGTCAACAAAGCCACAGCAGGGGATAAAAAGGCACTTGAAACTCTTGTCACAGGTGTGCAGGACATAGTATTTAATTTATCCCTGCGGATGCTTGGCGCATTTGCAGATGCGGAAGACGCCACACAGGATATCCTGTTGAAAATGATTACCCATCTATCATCCTTTCGCGGGGATAGCTCATTTACAACCTGGGTATTTAGCATTGCGGTGAATCATCTAAAAAATTACAAAAAGCATATGTTTGCCCATTATCCCTTGAGCTTTGAGTATTATGGAGATGATATTGAAAATGGAAAAATACAGGATGTGCCAGATTTAACGCAGAATGTGGAAAAGGATATTCTGGCAGAGGAACTAAAAATGTCCTGTACGAATGTGATGCTGCAATGCCTTGATACGGAAAGCAGATGTATTTTCATATTGGGTACGATGTTTCGGGTTGACAGCCGCATTGCAGGGGATCTTTTGGGACTTACGCCAGAAGCCTATCGTCAGAGACTTTCCCGAATACGCAAGAAAATGGCGGATTTTCTTAGACAGTATTGCGGAGAATATGGCAGTGGAAAATGCAAATGCAAGGACAGGGTCAATTATGCAATACAAAGCCGTAGGCTGAATCCATTGCAGCTGGATTATATGACAGCCACGGAAATTTCCCCTGAGACGATTATGGATGTGAAAAATGCCATGGAAGATATTGATGATTTATCTCAGGATTTTTCATTTTGTAAGCCTTACCAATCGCCCGAACGGACGAAGCATCTGATACAAGAATTTTTAGATTCCACACAGCTTTCCATTATTCAAGGATTGTAAAGGAGATGACAGATTATGAATACACAGTTTATGATGGATTATTTATCAGCATTGAGCAGGAACAATAACCGTGAATGGTATCATGCGAATAAAGAGGATTATAAAAAGGCAAATGCCGAATTTGAAGAATTATTACAAACATTGATATTGGAAATTGGAAAATTTGACAGCAGCATTTTGCATAACAATCCGGGGGATCTTACCTTTAAGCTGGTAAGGGATACTCGTTTTAGCCATGACAAATCCCCATATCTTCCAGCATTTCGTGCCCACATTTCTTCTAAGGGTAAGCTGCCGGTTCCTGTGGGGTATTATATTATGATAAAGCCGGATCATCAGTCCTTTTTTGGGGGAGGCTTGTTTGCAGATATGTTTAAAGACGCCACAAGGATGGTTCGGGATTATATTGTGGAAAATGGCGAGGAATGGGAAAGAATTATACATGACCCAGAATTTGAAAAATATTTCACTGTACAGGGGACAGCGTTAAAGAAGGTTCCAGTGGGATATGAGAAAGAGCATCCCCAGGCGGAATATCTTAAATTTAAGAGCTGGTATCTGGAATATCCCATCGAGGATGAAGTATTGAACAATGCAGAATCATATGCTGCAAAGGCAATAGAGGTTTTTCGAATCATGAAGCCTTTTAATGATTATCTAAACAAGGCGCTTGCGGATTTTCAGATGCCAGCAAGATAGCAGAATTTTTCTATTACTTCCATAAAGAAACAGGCTGTCTCTAATTCAAAGAACAGCCTGTTTTGACCTAAATATTCAAATATGAAACGTTTGTTGTAATGCTAAAATATGTCTGTATGTTCATTTCCTTTTATTCTGCGGATGGAATCACCAATGAAAATGAGCAAAAGGATTCCAAGGGCTGTACCAAATAGTTTTTCCTCTAAAGCAATATCGCCAATGAGCAGATAAGCAATGGAAATTATGTAGTATATGCCTTCTATTCCAAAACATACAAGTAAGGCAGCTCTCCGATAAGGCTTTGGAATTTCAAATAAGGATGCTATCAGTTGAATCGTTCCCAAAAACAATGCAAATATATACAATAATCCCATCCATGGATTCCTGGTTTGATAGGCATTATAGATTCCTTGGAAAGAACCTGCCGCAACAATCAACCCACAAAATATTCCGCGTTTGTATTTCATAATAATACGTCCTTTTTTACTGATGTGTACCATTCATATAAGACACATCATATAATGTCCACATCAATGGTGCACCTTTCACCAGTGCACTCACAGTCGCCTCTGCCATGAATGCTCCTGCACCTGCATTAATAGTCCAAGTACCACTTACATTTGTCAATGCCGAGGACGGCCAAGCTGGACTTTGGTATGCTGAATTACTATTCATATAATCATACCATAAAGAAATTCCATCTGATGGCCAATTATATGCAATTACATATTTCATGGAAGAAACTTGATAATTATTATTTTCTCGTATAGTTGCTGTACACCATCCCTCTGCTGAACCTCCTGAAATTAAAAAAGGTATTGTAATCCCACTAACATAAACATGTAATTTTCCACTCGCTGCTCTTTGCCTGCTCTCCATTCTTTCATTTACAGAATCAATCTCAGATGAAATTGCATTAACCTTTTCATCCATGCTATTCCCGGCAACAATTGTAAAATTATTTTCAGAATCCAATTTTCTTCCTTCAATACTTTTCGATTTATCAAAAACTTGTATACAATAAGCGTCATTATATTCCACTACATTACAAACCATATTATTATATGTTCCAGTATAATATTTTCCTTTGGAAATGTTTTTACCATCATTTGTATCAATATTTAGTTTGTGTAGAGCAAAGGAAAAATTTTCCCCAGAGTAGGAAAAATGGATTCGATTTTCTGTAAATTCTATATCTGAAATTTCGTCCAATTGTTGCCCAGTAAATGAATTCAATACATATATTTTTTTTTCATCAACATTCACATTTGAATTGGCAGCAATTGCATTTATATTATAGGATGCAAACAAAATCATTATTAATAATATACTTGTAATTTTTTTCATGCATTTTCCTCTCTTTCTTCAATATACGTAAATTATTTTGGTTCAAAATATAAAGTATCATCCATTCCACATTGGTATCACCCCTCATAAATTTTGCTACTTAGTGAATATATAATTATTATACATTACGTTTTCTGAAAATAATATTGACATTTCTTATAAAATGACCTAATTATTTTAGGTTATGTATGAATGTTGTTACTGTTCACACACAATGTCATTAACTTAAAGCGTAAAATGTGAAAATGACAGTTAGTGTTACAGGAAAGAGGTTAACTTAACAGAGCTTGTTTGCAGATATGTTTAAAGACGCCACAAGGATGGTTCGGGATTATATTGTGGAAAATGGCGAGGAATGGGAAAGAATCATACATGACCCAGAATTTGAAAAATATTTCACTGTACAGGGGACAGCGTTAAAGAAGGTTCCAGTGGGATATGAGAAAGAGCATCCCCAGGCGGAATATCTTAAATTTAAGAGATGGTATCTGGAATATCCCATCGAGGATGAAGCCTTTTAATGATTATCTGAACAAGGCGCTTGTGGATTTTCAGATGCCAGAAAGATAGCAGAATTTTTCTATTACTTCCATAAAGAAACAGGCTGTCTCTAATTCAAAGAACAGCCTGTTTTTGACTCCATATTCAAATATGAAACGTTTGTTGTAATGCTAAAATATGTCTGAATCTTCATTTCCTTTTATTCTGCGGATGGAATCAGCAATGAAAATGAACAAAAGGATTCCAACTACTGTACCAAATATTTTTCCTCTAAGACAATATCGCCAATGAGCAGATAGGCAATGGAAATTATGTATTACTCTGGCGGTTAAATATTATCCATTTGACTTAAACAGCCAATCTGTTATAATTTATAGAAAACAGATATATAACATAACTAGTCCAGCTAATAAATGTCAATAGGTAAATGAAAAATATTTTTCTTCTAAAAAAGGGCAGACTTTCCCCTTGGTGAAAATATCATTTTTTAAAAAGATATTGATTCGTTGGATTTGCAGTGTTTTATGCAGCTATGTCGCATTTAGCAGCATTGTATTGTTTGATATGTTCCTGCGGAGTAATGATTTCAAAAGGCTTGTTATCTCTGAGCATTGCAAATATTATGTTGCATACCTTGTGTGAAACAGCACCCATTGCCACAAGCTTGGGTTTTGCTCCACATTTTTTGAGATAGTAATCCCGGAGTACTGGATTTTTAGCTTCACCTGTACGGGATACACTGATGCTTTGTAAAGTTAGTGTATGAACAACGCGCCTGGCTATGGCAGAGCCTCTTTTGGACATTTGGATTTTGGTACCTTCAAATTTGCCGGATTGTTTTACTGACGGATCAAGACCAAAGTAAGCAAAAAGTTGTTTTGGTTTTGAAAATGCAGAAAAATCACCAATCTCTCCCATGAGGGATATGGCAGATAAGAAACCGGCACCTTTGAATGTTTCGATCAAGTGAATCTGTTTCACAAAATCGGTATCTTCATTAGCATTTACGAGTTCGTGCATTGCTTCTAGAATGCTGCCGATTTCTTCATCATATTTGCGGATGAAGCTGATATAGAGCCGAATCCGCTTGATGTTGCTGTCAATGATGTAACCGAACTCATTTGCTTCATGAGCAGCCTGGATAATGGCATTATACTTGTTTTGAGCATATGTAAGCCCAAAACGGGCAGTTGACTTGATGATACCAATAATCTCTTGTTTGTCTGCTTCAATAAAAGCAGATGGAGAGGAATAAGTTTCCAATAAGGTAAGGGATGTATTAATTGTAACCTTGGAGAAAATGCCAAGATATTGTGGAAATGCCATGCGAAGTTCACCTTGGAGTTTGTTCACGTAAGCGCTGCGGTTATCCATTAAGTCATAGTATTCACGACATAGATTACGACAGTTCAAAGCAAGGTCAGAAGGCATGAGAGAAACCTTTAAATCAGGTTTCAAACCAACCAAAGCCGCTTTTTTAGAATCAAAACGGTCATTATGTACTTTTCGTATGTTGATATTTGTGCTATTCTTAGTGATGATAGGATTGATAACTGAGCAGTTAAAACCCTTATCACGAAGATAGCAGAAGAGTGGGTAATGATAAATTCCCGTGGATTCCAGGAAAATGCGACTTTCCAAAGAATACAGCTCTTCTGCTTCTTTTATTTTAGAAACAGCGGTTGTAAGGGAACTCATTTTGTTGTGTAGGATTTTATAAGGTTTTCCTACAAACTGTTGGTTTGGAAGTGCGATAGACATCCATGAGAAGTCAGCACCGACATCAATACCAACAGAGATGAATAGATCCTCAGGATTAAAAATAACTTTGTTTGGCATGGGTGAAAGCTCCTTTCTGATAGGAATCCATTTCCAATCTGGCAGGTACACAACCTAGCGTGTTATACGGGTATCGCCTTCCGGTTCCCAACCAGCTAAAACATAAAACCCTGTCGAATGGACTAATTGACTCACTTGTAGGTATAGGCTGATGAAAATCAGCTTCCCAAGGAGGTGAACATTCTTTATCCTATCCTAAGGGATAATACCTTATGTTTCATCTGGTGTCTATCAGGAACCGTCAGACATGATAATTATTTTTGGATAACATCTGATGAAGGAAGAACACCTTCTTCTGTTATCTGATTTATAGAAACTTATTAAACAAGTAGTCTTGATTGACTACACCATTATTATACTAGGAGGAGAGAAATTGACGAGAAAAATAACAGCCCTATTATTAACAGCGTTTCTATTGATAAGCGCCATACAGCCAGCAGGTGCAGCATATGTTACTGACAATGAACCTTTCGTCTCGCCAGGGCAGGCTTCAAAAAGAATGGCTGAGCAGACAGAGGAGCTCACGTTTGAATTTGTTTCAGAAGAACCATATCACACAGCATATTACGGTCCTGACTATGTAGACAATACCAGCTCCACGGCCTACGCCGGACAAAATACATCCAGCAGCCCCATTACCGTATCTGTCTCCAGTTCCAACACAAATGTACTGAAAATCACGTCAGGTCAAAAAACAACTTTAGATGCCGGCGCCTATTATTGGGAATTAGTCAAATTTGAGTGTTTCAAAGCCGGCTACGCAGATATTATTGTTTCAATTGGAACGACATCTTACAAACAACGCATTTATGTAGTGCCGGCGGGAGCTTCGCTTTTGTCTCTCAAACAGACGGATTTCAACCACATTACCTTGAAATGGAAAAAAATTCCCGGCAGCAGTGGCTACTATGTACAGCGTGCAGGAAGCGATGGCAAATTCAAAACAATTCACACAGCAAGCGCAGGCACAAACAGCGTTACCTTACCCGTAAAATGGAACGTGGAATATTATTACCGAATTGTCGGTTATGTAAAAGATGATGTGCGCACCATAACAGGAGAGGATTGGACGCCAGCCCCAGAGCCTTTTACAGCCCGAAAAATGGCGGGTTCCACCATTACCTCCGTGAAAAAATCCGGCAGCAGTAGCCTGCAGGTCAACTGGAACGCTTTCGAGGGAGCAACGGGATACATGCTTTATCGTTCCACCCAGAGAAATGGAACATATAAGTGTATTTATACTGCAAAAAGCGGCAATATAACTTCCTATAAACAGAAAGTCAGCAAGGGCATCCCATATTACTACAAATTGGTTACAATAAATGCAATAGGCAAAAGTGATTACTCCCCATCCGTGTCCGAGATGATTCCTGTAAAAAGCAAGGTCAAAAAAGTAACATGCAGTAAAATAAAGCAGAAAGCTTCTTACGGCTACGGACAATATTACGAATACATAGCCTGGTCGCACCCTGACCAGACATACTACTACCAGTCAGGCGGCAAGCTGCACGCAGTCTGCGTCCAGAACAACGGCAATTTAAAAATCTATACCCTGAGTTCTTCCTTCAAGGTGCAAAAGACAAAGACGATTAAACTCAAATATGACGTCTGGGGCGGGTTTTACCAAGGAACAGACGGCAATTTTTATGTGGTGGTAGGATACCAAAATCCGAAAGAAAGCACGAAGAAAACTGTAATTAAGGTAATTCAGTACAACAACAAATGGAAAAAATTAAAGACAGCAAATATCAAAGGCGGGGTTTATAATACTTTTCAGGGAATATATACACCCTTTGATGCTGGAAACTGCCGCATGGATATGCAAGGGAATACCCTATACCTGATGACCTCAAGATTGATGTTTGAAGTCTTCGACGGGCGCCACCAGTCCAATATCTCCTTTAAAATCAATACTAAGAAGATGACGGCAACGGAAGCAAACGAAAGTTATGTTAGCCATTCTTTTAACCAGTTTGTTAAATTCAAAGACAGCACGCTTTATATTCTGGATCACGGAGACGCTTTTCCCCGAGGCATCCAGCTTACAACCGTATCTGACTATGGATCAGATCAGCAGAAAGTAAGTTCTAAATTATTGTTAAAGTTTAAAGGAGAAAGCGGCAATAACTTTACCGGATGCAAGGTCGGAGGCATGGAAATCGGAAGCACGAATGTGCTTGTATGCGGAACTTCACAACCTCACAATCATAAAATTAAAAAAATTTCCGGTTTTGGTTATGATATGAAATATAATGCATTCCTTGCCCTTACCGACCGTAAATCCGGGATGGTAACATTCAAGTGGCTGACAACGTATAATCCCAAAACTACCTCTGTTACTGTAGGGGAAACGCGTATGGTAAAATTATCGGATAACCGTTTTGCCATCCTTTATACCACTACCCAGAAAGGGAAAATGACCCTAAATTATGCAGTATACAGCGATACCGGCAAGAAGATTTACTCCAAAAAATATTCCAATATGGTATTTGACGGCGATTCTCAGCCCATATTATCTAATGGGAACATTGTCTGGATATCATCAACCGAAAAAAACGGCAAGACAACGACAAAGCTTTACTCTATACCCGCCACATTTTAACAACAAAAAGGTCCTAAGGGATACCGGGCTTGCCCAGGGATTCCTTAGGATCTTTTTCCTATGATACAAGAAAAAGATCCGTTGCGTAACGTCCTACCTCCACCTTGCAGATATAATTTCTACTGTATTTCTCCACGATGGCTTTAACATTCATAAGACCAAGCCCATGATTTCTTCTGTCCTGTTTGGTAGTCGCCGGACTTCCATTCTTCATCGTGATTTCCCCTTCAACTGTATTCTCTATACGGACATTCAAAGTCTTCTCTCCCTGTTGGACATCAAAATGCCGCTTTCCTACCGGATGTGGCAGAAAAAAGAGTCCAAGCTGGGACTTGCCGCTTCCATGGTACGGCAGGTCATGCCTGAGTTGGCGGAAAAGAAAAATGTCATCCTCCTGTGTGACAACTGGTACACAAAAGGGGATCTGGTTTCTTTCGTGGATGAATACCAAAACCTTGGCCTGATTGGGAATGCAAGGTATGACTCTGTCCTTTATGACCCTGCCCCGCAGCCGACCGGAAAAAGGGGCAGGCCTGCAAAACATGGCAGGCGCCTGTTCTTCAGTACGGTTTTCCCAGCACAGCTACAGATATTTTGTGCATGGCAGGAGAAAACGCCCTTAAACCAGATGGGGAGTGCCTGGATGGATGATATCCCTTTATTCCTGTACCCATTCAGATGGAATATTGAAGTCGGCTATTACGAGCAGAAAACCTTCTGGTTACTATGCAGCTATATGGTACGCAGCCGGAAAGGGATCGAAATGCTGGTTAATCTGATCAACATAGCTTACTGCGCGATGAAGCTGTTGCCATACCAGGATGAAGCATTTTCAAAGTACCGTAGGGAAAGCGTACAGGATTTCAGGTTTGCACTCAGCGAAAGGATCCGGCAGGAGGTATTTTTGCCACTTTCGTGAAAAAGAGCGAAAATATAATAAAATCATCTGCCACAACGCAACTCTTAACAGGAGAAAACCATGAATGTTTCTATATTAAAGTAATGCGGATGAAAGGCACTGTCAAGATAAAATGTAGGTTGTGGGAAAAAAGAAATGAGGTTATAATAGAAGTAGAACTGTTCTTACTGTGCATGAAATTCATAAAATTTAGAAATTGCGCAATTGCCTAAGAATGAAAGCGAAGAAGGGTGAACATATGGGAATTTATGTAAATCCAGGGAACCTGTTATTTCAGGAAGCAGTGAATTCACAGATTTATTTGCAGGGCTTGCGGTAGCCTGTGGGAAGCCGGATATATCGAAAGAGGAACAGGACAAGGATAGAAAGCGGCTGGAGGGCAGTGCCAGGTTGACCCAACTACGTTTCAGAACGATATGACTACATTTCATATGAAGGATGATGTGCTGACCCTTTTGGTTCATCTTGGTTATTTGACTTATGATGAACGGATAGACAAAGTTTTCATCCCAAACCAGGAGATTGCCCAGGAATTTATACGAGCCATAAAAGTTGGTGGCTGGGGGAATCTTATGGAAGCCCTGAATCGTTCGGAAGAGCTGTTAAAAAGCACTTGGGAAATGGATGCGTACGCAGTGGCGGAGGGAGTGGCAAACGCACGTAAAGATATATCTTCCATTCTTCAATACAATGATGAAAATTCATTAGCCTGTGCACTTTATGTTGCATATTTTTCTGCCCGGGCTTATTATGCGAAGCCGATTAGAGAGTTGCCAAGCGGAAGAGGATTTGCAGATGTAGTTTATCTACCATTGAAAAATGTAGATTGTCCGGCAATGGTGATTGAACTGAAGTGGAATAAGTCGGTTGAAGGAGCAATCAGGCAGATTAAGGAGAAGAATTATACTGACTGGATCGAAAGTTATACAGGGGATATTCTTCTTGTGGCAGTGAGCTACAATAAGAAAAAAGATGCACATGAGTGCATCATTGAAAAATATAGAAAAGAATAAATTATCAGAGAATTCCAGAAACACATTGAAATAATATCTAAGAAACGATATAATTAAAAAATAATGTGAAATGGAGAGAATGTCTATGTCTGAAAACAGAAAGCTGAAAGTTTCCTTTAATTCACCGGTAATCTTAAGTTTTACCATTCTGTGTTTCCTCGTAATGATATTGAATTTTGTTACCCGTGGTCTTACCAACCAGGCATTTTTTACCGTATACCGTTCCTCATTGTTAAGTCCTATGACGTATATAAGGTTTTTTGGGCATGTGCTTGGACATGCGGGATGGGAGCATTTTTTTGGAAATATTACGTTGATTTTGGTTGTGGGTCCTTTGCTGGAAGAAAAATATGGATCTTCCAATATGCTGTTTGTGATACTGGCAACTGCATTGACTACGGGGTTGGTTCACTTTATATTTTTTCCAGGCGTAGGGCTTCTGGGGGCCAGCGGGGTAGTTTTTGCATTGATTCTCTTATCCTCTTTCACATGCATGAAAGAAGGGGAGATTCCGCTGACTTTTATTCTGGTGGCGGTAATCTATATCGGGCAGCAGGTATACGATGGAATCTTTGTGAAAGATAATATATCGAACCTGACCCATATTTTGGGCGGTGTTGTGGGGGCTGCTCTGGGATATGTGATGAATAAGAACAAGATGAACAGATATTAAAGGTGATTGTAAAAGTATATGTTTGAAAAGAAAAGACTTCAAAGTCTCAATGATTATTTTCTGGAACCGGGGAGCCGGAAAGAGCAAGGGGTATTTTTTTATCGGATTACAGGATACAATCAAGGAATACATGATTTTATCCGAAAATATTATGACGCGGCAAGGACATCCGGTGTTGTGATCGAAGGCAGGATTCCCAATCCCGAAGAAAAACATCTGACGTATTATGAAGAAATCATGGGAATGGATTTCTCCATGAGCGTGGGATTTATTTCTGCTGGTTTAAAAAAATGGCTGCCCAGAATGAGGGATTACCAGAGGGAACAGGTGTCGCTGGCGATTTATGATACCTTGGACAAAATGCGTAGAACAGGTAAGAATAAGAATATACTGAAAAATACCTATATCAAGTTTATGTGTTGGCTTTATTATAAATTTGAACGGGTGGTGAATCAACTGGGGCAGCAGCACATTCCGAAAATATTGTACGAGGGCGAGATTGGAAATTATGAATTAAAGCTTATGGCTGTCCTGTCCCGGGCAGGGTGTGATATAGTACTTCTTCAGTATCATGGCGATGCAAGTTATTTAAAGCTGGACAAAGAGTCAGAGCTCTCTTTTGAATGGAAGGAGAAGAGCCTGGTTCCTTTTCCAGAGACCTTTAATCTTAGGAGACTTCGGGAGGAAGCAAAAAAAGAGCAGGACCAGGAGCGTCTCTATGGCAAACTGCCCAGAGTTTTGAATTGTACCAATGCATGGATTGAGGGCAAGGGACTTTCGGATATCAAGACAGGAACAAATGCCAGGGGAAAAGATCCCAATCTTTTTTACAATTGCTTTTACAGAATCAATGGCGTGGAAGATAAATTGACATACTTGAATGAGCTCTATCAATTTCAACTGGAATTGAAAAACACCGGAAGGAAAGTTGTGATTGCAGAACAGTCAATCCCAAGGCCAACGATGGAAGAAATCAATGGAGTGGCTAGGAAGAATTATTCTGAGAAGGGACAGATGTTGGCAGACTTGGCGGCAAGTAATCTTAGCTATTCTGGAAATTTGGAATTACAAAGAATCATGCGCAAGGCATTTCTTGATGTGATGTTAGAGGAAGCAGAACTTTTCGGAATGAATCTGAATAAACTTACCAACAAGGCAGTATATCTCATTTGCTGGCTGAAACGGTATCAGCCAGGGCTGTTTTGTAATTGGAATATGCCTGATATTGGGTGCTTTATCTATCTGGGGGGATGCAAGAGTGAAAATGAATCCATGTTTCTTCGGTGTTTGGCCAAACTTCCGGTGGATGTGCTAATTTTAAATCCAAATCTCAATACAAAATGTTGTTTGGAAGATAAGATGCTTTATGAAATGAATTTTCCAGAATCTATGGCAGTGGAAAATTTTCCAAAAGATAATTCAGGATTACGGATGGGAACGGCGGCTTATCATGCAGAACGGGAATTAGATACGATTATGTATCAGGATTCAGGAATTTACCGGAACCATCAGTATCAAAAAGCAAATTCAGTTACCTTGCAGACCATGTATGAAGAAATTGCAATTCTGTGGGATCAGGAATTAAAATACAGACCTAATTTTAGCACAATAGAAGAGGTTGTGAATGTTCCAGTCATTTTTGCAAAAATCTCCGGGGTAAAAACTGGGATTTTGGAGTATTGGAGTGAGATAAAGAGGTTGATTGCGGATGATACAGTGGTGGTAAGGCAGATTCCTTATCTAAGCTCCACGGAACGTAACCCGGTAAAGCCCTATGTGACAGAGTTTTTGAAAAATGGGAAACTGCAACGGGGGAAAATCAAAAATCATTCCAGTTACCAATATGGCTTTCTGCGGGAAGAGATACAGGAGCATATCTTAGATAAGCTGCAATTACTGATTGATCAAAGAATTATCAAAGGAACCTTTGAGAATGGAATGGAGTATACTGTGGCAGCGGTTGTGCTCAACTTGAAAAATGAGATATTGCGGATGATGCAAAGGTTTGATTTTACCAAGAAAAATCCTAAGTTTATCTACATCAATACCACAGAGGAGTGGATGACCTTGGAGGATTCTATCCTGACATCCTTTTTAAATCTGGCTGGGTTTGACGTGTTGTTTTTTATTCCCACTGGATATCAGAACATAGAAAAATTTTTCAATGGGAAGCCAATGGAAGAGCACCAGATCGGTGAGTATATGTATGATTTACAAGTACCGGATTTTGGCAGGGTTTTGAAGAAAGATTCACGTCAGTCATGGCGTGATAAAATATTTAAGAGAGGTAGTTGATGCATATGGGACTTGATTTTAGCAAAACAGCGGTACAGCCGCAACAGGCGGCGCCAGGAACTAAGAATGAGATTGAGGTGGTAGAGCAGTATGATATTGTTGCAGACAGGCAGCAGATGAATGACACATTGACCAATTCCGCTGAGGTGGATGCTCTTGTAAGCGCCATAGAGGTTCACAACCTTGAGACGATTGTGTCTTTTGGATCGGAGGCGGCAGAGGAGATTTCCAAGGCTTCAGATGTGGTATTAAACAGTATGAATATGTCCCAGTTGGATGATTCCAGTGAAATGTTGAATACCTTGGCGAAGGTCATGTCTAAATTTGACATTGAGGAGTTAAAAGAAAATCCTGGACTGTTTGGAAAAATGTTCGGGAATCTCAGGAAGCAGTTGGATAAAATTCTTGCCAAGTATCATACTATGGGAGAAGAAGTAGATAAGATTTATGTGCAGCTTAAGCAATATGAATCGGAAATCAAACAGTCCAACCGTAAGCTGGAGCAGATGTTTGAGGCAAATGTGAATTATTATCATGAATTGGTAAGATATATTCTGGCTGGAGAGCAGGGATGCCGGGAATTGGAGGATTACATTGCAAAGAGGCAGGCGGATATGGAGATGAGTGGGGACAATTCCATCCAGTTTGAGATTCAGAGCTTGCAGCAGGCATTGATGATGCTAGAGCAGAGAACTCAGGATCTAAGGACGGCGGAAAGCGTGGCAATGCAGTCCATTCCCATGATTAAAACCATGGAATTTAGCAATATGAACCTGGTGAGGAAAATCAATTCTGCCTTTATTATTACTCTTCCAGTATTTAAGCAGGCGCTGGCACAGGCGATTATGCTAAAGAGGCAGAAAATTCAGGCGGAAGCCATGTCTGCATTGGATGAAAAGACCAATGAAATGTTGTTGAAAAATGCCAGAAATACGGTGGAACAGTCTAAGATGACCGCGCGGCTGGCTTCTGGAAGCTCTATTAAGATTGAGACCTTGGAGACAACCTGGAGAACCATTGTAAATGGTATTGATGAGACCAGGCAGATTCAACAAAATGCAAGGCAGCAGCGCGTACAGGATCAGGCAAGGCTTGAAAATATTAAGACAGAGTTTAACAGGATGTACCATATGCCTGAGAAAAAATATTAAGGGATAAAGGAGGATTTGTAATATGCCTATTAATTTGACAAAAGGACAGAAGGTTGATTTAACGAAAGGGAATCCCAGTTTGAAGCATATTATGGTAGGATTAGGATGGGATGTGAATGCATTTGATTCCGGCGCTGATTTTGACTTAGATGCGGCGGCATTTCTGTTGGGCTCCAATGGAAGATGCCCGACAGAAAAGGAGTTTATTTTTTATGGGAATCTGGAACACGCAAGTGGGGCGGTGAAACATATGGGAGATAACCTGACGGGGGAAGGAGACGGGGATGATGAGCAGATTAAGATTGACCTGAGTTTGATTCCCTCCAATGTGGAAAGAGTTGCATTTACAGTAACCATATATGATTCTGATGTTCGGCGGCAGAATTTTGGGCAGGTATCGAATGCCTTCATCCGAATTGTAGATGAAAGTACCGGACAGGAGCTGATACGGTATGACTTGGGAGAAGATTTCTCTATTGAGACTGCGGTGGTGGTAGGAGAACTGTACCGCCATAGTGGGGAGTGGAAGTTTAATGCCATTGGAAGTGGGTTCCAGGGAGGCCTTGCAGCATTGTGCGGCCATTATGGAATTGAGGTTGCTTAATAAAAAAGAAAAAGCGAGGAGAAGAGAGAATATGCCAATCAATTTACAAAAAGGCCAGAAAGTAAGCCTTACCAAGGACAATCCAGGATTGTCAAAGATTGTAGTAGGATTAGGATGGGATGTGAATGCATTTGATACGGGCGGAGATTTTGATTTAGATACAGCAGCATTTTTATTGACGGACACTGGAAAGGTATCAAAATCAGAAGATTTTGTGTTTTATGGGAACTTGCAGCATCCATCCGGCTGTGCACAGCATATGGGAGATAACCGCACTGGGGCTGGAGAAGGGGATGATGAACAGATTAAGGTGGATTTGTCCATGGTTCCAGCCAATATTACAAAGATTGCATTTACAGTGACGATTTATGAGGCAGAACAGCGGCGGCAGAATTTTGGACAGGTGAACAATTCCTTTATTCGTATTTACAAAGAGGATACTGGGGAAGAGCTGCTTCGGTATGATTTGGGGGAAGATTTTTCCATTGAGACGGCAGCAGTGTTTGGCGAACTTTATAAAAATGGAGCTGAGTGGAAGTTCAATGCCATTGGAAGCGGCTATCAGGGAGGACTTGCTGCTCTATGCGCCAACTATGGCGTGGAGGTTGAGTAACTGCCATGAGACGGAATCCTGACGGTTTCCCGAGGGAATTCGGATGGTTTATGAAGGAGGAAGAAAATGTCAATCAGTTTACAAAAAGGGCAGAAGGTCAATCTGTCCAAAGAAAGTGCAGGCCTTTCTAAAATTATGATAGGATTAGGCTGGGATGAAGTGCAGCGGAAAAAACGCGGCCTCTTTGCACCGAAGCCACAGGAAATAGACTGTGATGCTTCTGCATTGCTGTTAAGCGACGGCAAAATAAGAAGAAAAGAGGATTTGGTATTTTTCGGTAATTTGCGTCATGATTCTGGCGCGGTTTTGCATATGGGAGATAACCTGACAGGAGCTGGGGACGGAGATGATGAGCAGATAGGGGTAGATTTGGCGCAGGTGCCAGCCCAGTACGACAGGATTGTAATTGTAGTAAACATTTATCAGGCAGTGGAGAGAAGGCAGAATTTTGGCATGATTCAAAATGCATTTATCCGTCTGGTGGATGGCAGAAATAACAATGAGATATGCAAGTATAATTTGACAGAAGACTATTCTGGAATGACAGCCATGATTTTTGGAGAAGTGTACCGTCACAATGGAGAATGGAAGTTTAATGCCATTGGCCAGGGAACCAGTGATCGGAGCATAGGCGAATTGGCGAACAGATATGTATAAGGAGATATAGAATGAAATTTCAGGGACTTACAGACAAAGAAGTAGAAGTTTCCAGAGGGAAATATGGATCTAATGAGATTCCAGATTCGGAGCCTACTACGTTTTGGGAAGAATTTAAGGAAACCTTTGGCGATCCTATGATTAAGATCTTGCTGGCGATAGCGGCTCTTATGATTGTGATGTTTTTCTTTGGATATGCAGAGATTTATGAACCCCTTGGCACCATCGTTGCAGTTTTGATTGTGGCTTTTGTTTCTGCAAAAACAGGGGTTGCCAGTGATACCAAGTATCGGGAGTTAAAGGACAGCACGAAAAAAGACCAATGTAAGGTTCACCGGAACAACGTGGTTACTGTAATTGATGTAGATGATGTTGTGGTGGGGGATAAGGTGCTCCTTCAATCAGGAGATAAAATTCCAGCAGACGGAATCCTTATTTCTGGTGCCCTTAGCGTGGATAACTCTGCATTGAATGGGGAGGCGGAAGAGTGTAAGAAGAAAGAGACTTCCATGGAGACCTCTCTGGCCGAGGATATTACAGGGGATACCTTTGTGGACTCCTACTCCTTGTTCCGCGGAGCAGTGGTTTTTGATGGAGAAGGCGTACTGGATGTGCGGAAAGTAGGTTTGAAAACCATGATGGGCAAGATGGCGGAGGAAATGCAGGAGGATGAGCCGGATTCTCCGCTGAAAGTAAAACTTGCAAAGCTGGCGAAGCAGATTTCCACTTTTGGTTATATTGGAGCTATTGTAATAGCAGTTTTATATTTTGCATATTTTATCGTTTCCGCTGGTGGAGTATCGGAATATTTTTCGGCAGGATTTGAAACGGTTATTAAGGATATTGTAAATGCTGTTTCTCTTGCGGTAGTAATTATTGTATGTGCAGTGCCGGAGGGACTTCCCTTAATGATTTCCCTGGTGTTGATGCAAAATACCAGTAAGATGTTAGACCACAACGTATTGGTGCGCAAGGCAGAAGGAATTGAGACGGCAGGATCGCTTAATATTTTATTTAGCGACAAGACGGGAACCATTACCAAGGGCAGACTGGAGGTGGTAGATTTCTTTACCGCAGATGGAAACTCCATTCCAGTTTCAGAGTTGGGCAGTCATGGGAAGGTAAAACGGCTGTTAGATTTGGCAATCGGAAAAAATACACAGTCTATGTTTGATGGAGAGCATAGGGTAATCGGCGGAAATGCTACAGACCAGGCAATGATGAAATTTATCGGGGAGGAAACCTTCCGAGCATTGGAAGCTGATAAAAACTGTGTGGTAACAAAATCACAGGGCTTTAACTCCACCAATAAATTCAGTCAGGCTAGGATTGACAGTGAGGGAAAGACCTTCTACAAAGGAGCCCCGGAGCGGTTATTGGCTTCTGCGGTAAAATATCTGGATGGAAATGGGGAAATCCGTAAGATTGATCAGGCTGCTTTGAACCGTAAGATTGATGAGCTGGCAGAGAAGGCAATGCGTGTGCTCGCTTTTGGCTATTCGGAAAAAGAACTGGTGGAAAGTAAAATTAATGAAGATATTGTAATTATCGGGTTAGTAGGAATCCGTGATGATGTAAGGCCGGAGGCCAGAGAAGCCATTGAGCTGGTACAGCATGCAGGAATTCAGGTAGTTATGATTACCGGAGACCGCTTGGAAACTGCAGTAGCCATTGCAAAAGACGCGGGGCTTTTGAAAAATCAGTCCGACCGGGCCCTTTCTTCAGCACAGTTAAATGAAATGTCAGACGAAGAGGTGAAGAAAATCATCCCTAATATCAGGGTGATTGCAAGAGCGCTTCCTACCGACAAATCCAGAATGGTGCGCTTGTGCCAGGAAATGAATCTTGTAGTAGGTATGACAGGGGACGGCGTCAACGATTCTCCTGCATTGAAGCGGGCAGATGTGGGATTTGCAATGGGAAGTGGAACAGAGGCAGCCAAGGAAGCAGGTAAAATTGTAATTTTAGATGATAACTTTAAATCCATTAAGGATGCCATCTGGTATGGAAGAACCATTTATCATAATATTCTGAAATTTTGTAAGTTCCAGTTAGTAATTAACGTTGCAGCAGTGGTGGTAAGCGCAATCGCTCCATTTTTTGGTGTGGAGGAGCCTTTGAAGGTAACGCATCTGTTGTTTGTCAATCTGGTGATGGATGGTTTGGGCGCTATTATGCTTGGAAATGAGCCGGCCTTAACGAAATACATGGACGAAAAGCCCAGAAGAAGGGATGAAAGTATTGTAAGTAAGAAAATGATGGCACAGATTTTGACTATGGGAGCATGGCTGGTGTTCATTAGTTTTCTGTATTTGAAGCTTCCATTCTTCCAGAATCTTTTTGATACGAAAGAGCAGCACCTGACAGGTTATTTTGTATTATTTATTGTAAGCGCGTTGTTTAACGGCTTCAATGTCCGGGATGACAAATTCGGTATTTTCCAGGGATTGAATGAAAACACTGGATTTCTGAAAGTGTTCTTTACAATCATTCTGGTACAGGCGTTGATTGTAAATGCAGCGCTGGTGCCAGTAACAGCGTTTACCTGGATTGGAAATATGTTTAGCTGCGTACCCTTTGGAATTACAGGCTGGGTTGCATCCATTTTGCTTGCAGCAACTATGATTCCAGTAGATTTGGTGCGGAAATTAGTGGTAGAGAGGTAAAGAATTTGAAAAGGTGTGTGGTTCGCGGTATGCCAGAGGTATTTGCACATATAGCGGCTGCACACCTTTTTTGTAATGGAAAGATTTTGGATTCAGGAAAAATGAAGGGAAATATTATGGTATTTCATTCAGATTTAGACAACACATTGATTTATTCTTATAAGCATGAAATTGGTTTACATAAAAAATGTGTGGAAATTTATCAGGGAAGAGAGATTTCTTATATGACGGATCTTTCCTGGGAATTGCTTAAAAAGATACAGCAACAAACGCTGTTTGTTCCCACAACCACCAGAAGCATAGAACAATATCAGCGGATTCAATTGGGGAATAAGCCGCCGGAATATGCATTGGTATGTAATGGAGGAATCCTTTTACATCATGGAGAAAGTGATAGCAACTGGTATCGGGAGTCAAGGCGTCTGGTAGCCAGCTGCCAGGCAGATTTATTTCAGGTAGAAAAACTTTTGAAAACCGATGAAAATGTTAATTTTGAAGTGAGGAATATTGAGAATCTTTTTGTTTTTACCAAAAGTGCAAAGCCCAAGCAGACAATGGAAAGACTACATAAGCATTTGGAAGGAAGTCAGGTAGAGCTGTTTTCCAATGGAGTGAAAGTTTATGCAGTCCCTAGGAAGCTTAATAAGGGAGAGGCGGTGAAACGGTTCCGACACAGGATAGCCAGGGAAATCACCGTGGCAGCAGGAGACAGCAGATTTGATATTCCCATGCTGAAGGAAGCGGATCTTGCACTTGCAAGGTGGGAGCTGCAAAAAGAACAGATGGGGGGAAAGCATGTGATATATTTGGGAGAGAAAGAAATTTTTTCGGATGAGGTGTTAAAGTATCTTTTACATAGGAAGCCACCGAAATCAACATAAGGAGAAAAGGAGCGCCAATATGAGTATTTATAAAATAGAGAAAGAAAATATGGAAAAGATTGCCCCATTGTTTGCTGGGTGGGACGAGTCATTAATCTGGTCCTGCCTACAGGGGTGCATGGGGGAAGCATGGGCGGACAGTATTAGTCATCCCGTATCTGCTAGAATTCTATTGGCAGATTTTTGCTTTTTTGCAGGAAAAGCCAATCAAAAGCTAGTGACGGAAGAAATAAAAAACCAGGTGAGAGAGTTTGTGATTATGGTACCGCCCATGGATGAAACCGGGGAAGCATGGGCACAAGAAATTGAACAAGCGTATGGAGAAAATTGCAAACGGGTAGAACGATACGCCATAAAGAAGGAGCCGGGTATTTTTGATAAAAAGCATTTGCAGCAAATCGTAGAAAGCCTTCCAGAAGGATTTGAAGTAAAACAAATAGATGAAGACATTTTTGCAAAGACCAGGAAATTTCCATGGTCTGTGGATTTTACCTCCCAGTTTGCAGATTATGAGGATTACCGTAGACGCGGTTTAGGGGCAGCAGTGGTTTTTCAGGGGGAGCTGCTGTCTGGGGCATCGTCCTATACGGTATACCGGGAAGGGATTGAGATAGAAATTGGAACCAGGGAGGATTATAGAAGAAAAGGCCTGGCATCCGTGTGCGGAGCCAGGCTGATTCTGGAATGTATGAAACGGGAGTTATACCCAAGCTGGGATGCCCAGAATCTGTGGTCAGTGAAATTGGCAGAAAAATTAGGCTACCATTTTGACAGGGCATATCCCGCATATGAGGTCTATCATTTAAAGAACGATATATTTTAAAATGAATAAGATTGTTAATACATACATTAAAATACTGATTTTCTTTTCACCTGCTTTGCCAGTGAAAAGGTTAATCAATGTCCAGGAAATTACACCAACGGCAATTCCTTCTGAAATGCTGTAAGCAAGGGGCATAGCAACAATGCACAAAAATGCTGGAATTGCATCGCCCATGTCCTCAAAGTCAATTTTTACTACAGAGCCCATCATGTAGAATCCTACGATAATCAAAGCAGGAGCAATCGCAAAGGATGGGATGCTTAAGAACAATGGGGAGAAAATAACGGATAGCAGGAATAACAACGCTGTGGTCAGGGCGGTTAATCCGGTACGTCCTCCAGCGGTTACGCCTGAAGCGCTTTCCACATAAGTTGTAGTTGTAGAAGTTCCGAAAACAGCTCCTACACAGGTAGCAATCGCATCTGAAAGCAGTGCAGGTTTGATTCTTGGCAGCTTTCCTTCTTCATCCAGCATGTCCGCTTTTGAGGAAACGCCAATCAGGGTCCCCAAGGTGTCAAACAAGTCTACAAATAGGAAAGAGAACATGACAACGGCTAAGTCCAAAATTTTAAGATTGCTGAAATCAGCGGTAAATACTGCGCCAAAGGTTTCCTTGAAAGAAGAAAAATCAAAGCTTACAAACCCAGAGGGAATGACAGAATACATGCCTGCATCCGGGGAAGGTACGTAAATACCTATAAGCTCACAGAGAATTCCGAGAATCCAGGTGCCAAGGATACCAATCAGAATTCCGCCTTTCACGTGCTTGACCAGTAAAATTGCAGTAAACAGTACGCCGATTAATGCCAGGATAGCGCCTACGCCGATAGAACGGAAGGTTTCTCCCTTAAAAACCTGGTAGGTAACCAGTGTGGCGTCACTGTGTACAATTAATTTTGCATCCTGCAATCCGATAAAGGCAATAAACAGACCAATTCCTACGCTGACAGCAGCCTTTAAGGTAGCAGGGATGGCATTGAAAATTGCTTCACGGACATTGGTAAGAGACAGGATAATGAAAATAATACCCTCTATAAATACAGCCAACAAAGCAATCTGCCAGGAATATCCTCTGCCGATGACTACTGTGTAAGCAAAGTAAGCATTAAGCCCCATGCCGGGAGCCAATGCAAATGGGTAATTTGCCATAAGCGCCATAAGCAGCGTACCTACAAAAGAAGCCAGCGCTGTGGCAATCAGTACGGCATTCGGGTCCATACCAGCCGCAGACAGGATATTTGGATTTACGGCAAGAATATATGCCATTGTCATAAAAGTTGTAAATCCAGCAATAATTTCCGTCTTTACAGTGGTGTTGTTGTTTTCAAGTTTGAAAAATTTTTCCAACATAAATTTACTCTCCTTCTTAAAGTATGCTATGAATCGTGAATAATTTCAGAATGCCATCGGATTATTTGTAATCATATGGAATTCTGGAATATTACAAAGACGGGAATAATTATAACATGGATTTTGGAAAAATACTATGAAAATTTTATGCTGGTATCGGTTGTTATTTCCTGATAGCAGTCTAGGGCTGCCTTTAGACCATTCTGAGGGGATGTTTCCCAGCCGAACCCAATCTGATGCCAGGATGTTTCATATTTGAGGAGACTCCAATAGTAGGGTTCCTGGGGATTATCATGTGTATGCTCTGTCAAAGATATTTTAACTGCGTATTCAGGTTTCATTTTACAAAAATTCTTAGATGAAGTATAATTGTCTGAAAAGATATTTTCAAATGATAGTATTATATTCATGAATTCGGGGGATTATACATGTTTGATGAAAAAGAGAAAAAGGATTTAGATTTATTGATAGAAATGGGGAAAAAGCAGGCGAATAAGCTTAGCTCTATGATTATTTCTAATTATTTTGTAGGCTTTCCGTCAAAAAAGCAAACAGAAGCAGTATATAAGGAAATTATATTATATCTGGAGCAGAACGGAATTGAAATCGTAGACGATGGATCGGAGATAGAAAAGGAGGATGCGCCTCTTCCGGTGCCCGAAATCCGTCCATTTGATCCAAGTAAAATTGATATTGATATGAAGACCATGGAATTGTCCAGTATCATTGAGCGGTTGGAGTATAATGAAATTAATATGAATACAGACTTCCAAAGGAAAAGCGGATTGTGGACACCAGTTCAGAAAAGCCAGTTAATAGAATCCCTGCTTCTTCGGATTCCCATTCCGGCATTTTATTTTGATGGAGGAAAAAAAGACAATTGGCTAATCATAGACGGTTTGCAGCGTATTACGGCCTTAAAGGAATTTGTGGTGGATGGAACCCTTGAACTTTGCGGACTAGAATTTTTCCATGATCTGGAAGGAATGAAATATAAAGAGCTTCCTAGAACTTTTGTCAGACGTATCAAAGAGACGAATATTGTCGCTTATATTGTAAAAGGCGGTACGCCGGCAAATGTAAAGTATAATATTTTTAAAAGAATCAATACAGGAGGCTTGGAATTAAAGCCTCAGGAAATCCGCCATGCGTTATATCAAGGAAGAGCCACCAGTCTGTGCAAAAAATTTGCAAAATTTCCAGAATTTCAGACAGCGACTACATATAGTATACGGGATGACCGGATGATGGATCAGGAATTTGTTCTTCGATTTGTAGCTGTTTGCTATTATGGAATTGAAAAATACGAAGGGATTTCGGACAACTATTTGAATGGGGCAATGGAATATTTGAATTCATCGGAGTGTGCGGATGAAGCTGAATTGGAAAAACAGTTTAAAAGGGTTATGGTTGCAGCTAAAAATATTATGGGAAAGTATGCATTTAGAAAATTAGGGGAGGACAAAATCCGCCGTCCCATTAACAAAGCAATTTTTGAGGCTTGGTGCAGAAGCTTGTACACGTTAGATAATGCTAAGGTTGCTTTATTGGAGCAACGAAAAGGTAAAGTGTACTATGAATTTTTGGAACTTTGCAATCATCCTGGATTTTTACAGGCGATTAAAGCCAGTGATAAAAAATCGTTTTCTATGCGGTTTACATATATTAGTGATATGCTAAAGGGGGTTTTATATGATACAACAAATGAAAGCAGATAATTTTAAATGTTTTGAACATGTTGACATGGAATTTTCCAATTTGAACTTATTTTCAGGCGTTAATAGTATGGGAAAATCTACGTTAATTCAGATGTTTCTTTTATTACGTCAGTCTTATGAGCAGAATGCATTGGAGAAGGGAATCTACTTGAATGGAAAATATACAAATCTTGGAATTGGAAAAGATGTATTGTATACAGATTCGGAAGAAAATACCATACATATTACGGTCAGGGATGAGGAAGGTTTTCTCCATGCAGCATATGCTTATAATGCTGCTGCAGATTTTCTCAGGATTGAGAACATCGTCAGGAAAGATTGGAAGAATATAAATTTGTTTTACAGCGGATTCCATTACATAGCAGCCGATCGTCTGGGACCACAGAGTAGTTATGAAAAGTCATACCATGAGGTATGGGATAATAATCAGGTGGGAAACCATGGAGAATATGCAGTTCATTATCTTCAAGCGCATAGTTTGGATGAAGTGGAAAATGAATGTGTGCGATATGATGAGGAAGAGAATATCCGCCTTTTGCGTCAGGTAGAATGCTGGATGGGAGAGATTACGCCAGGAGTATCTTTGCGTATGGAGGAATATGGACATAGTAATAGGATTGGACTTATGGTACACCAGGCGGGCAGTATGGGAGCTGATTATTATACGGCACAGAATGTAGGATTTGGAATCTCTTACGTCCTTCCGGTGGTATTGGCTTTGCTGAAAGCAAAAAAGGGGGAATTGCTGATCTTAGAAAATCCAGAAGCGCATCTGCATCCGAGAGGACAGCGGAAAATGGGTGAACTAATTGCCAGGGCAGCTCAGGTTTATAAGCGTCTGTTAGAATTACAGAGAGCTGGGGAGTCAATGAAAGGAAATTTTGATAAAAATGTTTTGACGAAGGCAACGCCTGAATCAGAAGCTACATTGAAACAGTATTCACAGGAGCATACTTTTCAGCTTCCAGATGGGAGAACCCAATTGTTTTCCTGGCATACCAGGTATACTGGCGGATATGCCGGACGAATATTTTTCTATGCAGTTCCCAGGGAAAAAAATATTTATATCGGTTATATAGGGAAAAAACTTCCAACAGCTAAATACCATTAGATTCTTTTTGGCATATAGTCATACAAATGGTATACTATTGCGGGAGCTTTGCGCAGATACATATTTAAAGTCTATCACAGAAAAAATAATCATATAATAATAGGAAAACTTGATTTTGGGATAGCAATCATATGGAAAAACTCCAGAGGGTAGATATGGTAACGATATTGATAAATTTGTTGATAAAAGAAAAAGAAAATGTAAAAAATCCGAAAGTCCGACAGCAATATGGAATGCTCTGCGGAATCGTTGGGATTGTTTTGAACATTTTTTTGTTTCTAGGAAAATTTTTGGCAGGAACCATAAGCCATTCCATCTCTATTACTGCAGATGCAGTGAATAACCTGTCAGATGCAGGGTCTTCCTGTGTGACGCTGGTAGGATTTAAAATGGCAGGAGCAAAGCCAGATATAGGCCATCCCTTCGGACATGGGAGGATGGAATATATTGCTGGATTGATTGTGTCAGGAGCCATTCTTCTGATGGCTGTTGAATTGGTGAAAACTTCGGTAAGTAAGATTTTGCATCCCCAGCCAGTGCAATTTGGGATGTTGAGTGGAGTTATTTTGGTAATTTCAATTCTTGTTAAAATTTATATGGCTTATTATAATTACAGAATTGGAAAAAGGGTGGATTCTGCGGCTATGCGTGCCACAGCAACAGATAGTTTGAGTGATGTCTGCGCCACAACCACAGTTCTTTTGTCCTCTATTGTGGGGGAGATAACCGGCTTAAAGGTGGATGGCTACTGCGGTGTTTTGGTTGGTATTTTTATTTTTTATGCAGGCATCAGCGCAGCAAAGGAAACCTTAGATCCACTTCTTGGCCAGGCGCCGGAGGCAACGCTGGTGCATCAGATTGAGGAAATCGTTTTGTCCCAGGAAGAGATATGTGGCATACATGATCTTCTGGTTCACGATTATGGTCCAGGAAGGATGATGATTTCTCTCCATGCGGAGGTTCCGGCAGAAGGGAATATATTAGAGCTGCATGATGTGATTGATAACACAGAAATGGAGCTGCGCCGAAAGCTCAATTGTGACGCAGTGATTCATATGGACCCGGTTGTTACAGAGGATAAACATATTTTGAGTTTGAAAAAGAATCTGGAAGAAATTGTGAAGAAGATTGATCCTGTAATTTCCATGCATGATTTTAGGGTAGTGATAGGACCCACTCATACGAATCTAATCTTTGACATTGTAATTCCTTATGAATATAGAATGAGTGATGAGGAATTGATACAACAAATACAAGACCATGTAAAACGGAAATTAGGCGATGACCATTTTGTGGTAATCCAGGTAGATAAAGCATATTACAGACAGGAATGAGATTGGTACTTTGGTGAGATAATTATAATTGCTTATGAAACGAAGGGATAATAGGAAGCGTTTCGGTTACGTAACCTGCCATGTGGGGTCCATGGCTATTCATTTTATGGGTGTTGAACATTTTTACAGAAAATAGAAATATGGATAGTACTTTAGGGTGATAATTGTAATTGTGCGCAAAAAAATATTTGAAAAAATGTTCAGTTTTTCTTGCGTATAAGACATTATTTCAGTGGAAATTACCAGTTTTTCAGAAACCCCCTTGAAAAAGAAGTTTGGTTGGGTTATATTTATTACGGTATATAGAACGTGAAGGTGAGCAGGTTATGTGATAGTTATGTGATAGCATTACAGAGAAAGAGAGATAAGATGAGCGAGAAAAAAATTATTGTATCTAATGTAGCAAAAGAGTACAGTAATCCAATTGCAGAGCTTGTGCAAGTAGCTTGTCAGTTTGACAGTGAAATCAGATTGGAAAACAGCGAGGCAAGAATCAATGCAAAGAGTATTATGGGAATCATGGCATTTAATCCGTCAAAAGGAATGACTGTAAATATAGTGGCCGATGGAAGCGATGAAGAGGAAGCACTGTTGGCAATGGAGAAATTTTTAGTCTGTCAGTAATAATCAGGGAGGAAATAAAGAATGGAAAAGAAAGATGAGAAGGTAACCCCAGTAAAAACAGCAGCAAAAACAGCGGAAGGAAAACAGGAAGCTGCAGTAAAAGAAACAGCAGCTAAGACAGAAACAAAGAGCACAACAAAGAAGACAGAGGAACCGAAGAAAGCAGCGGTAAAAGCAGAAGAGACAAAAAAAGAAGCAGCTAAGAAAGAAACTACCGCTAAAAAGACTGCAAAGAAATCTCCAGCTAAGAAGACAGAAATTAAGAAAACAGAAAAAGTGGAAGAAATTTACCTTCAGTTTCAAGGTGAGGAGATTTTTACGAAAGAAATTTTGGAAAAAGCAAAACAGGCTTACATTGCAGAAGGCCACAGGGAGTCTTCCATCAAATCGATTCGTTTATATATAAAGCCAGAAGAGGGTATGGCATATTATGTAATCAATGAAAAGATTGCAGGCGGTGTTGCACTGTAGAAAGATAAGATATATGGGAATATGGAATCCACTTGTTATGAAAATGACAAGTGGATTTGTCATATTATGAGTTCCAAACGGAGAGCAATAGGATGCAGAGGATAATTGTAGTAGATGATGTTGAAGTCAATCGTGAGTTGCTTAAGAATATATTAGAGGATGATTATGTAGTAGAGCTGGCAGAGGATGGACAACAGGCTTTGCAGAAATTGAAGGAATACCAAAATGAGACAGCGGTTGTTCTTCTGGATTTGCAGATGCCGAAAATGGATGGGTATGCAGTGATTGCAGAGATGAAAAAAATGGGATGGATAAAACGGATTCCAGTTCTTGTGATAAGTGGTGAATTTACGGTGGAAGCGGAAAATCAGTGCTTTGAGCTGGGCGTTTCTGATTTTATACATAAGCCCTTTGAGGGTTCTGTTGTCAGCAACCGAATTCGAAATGCAGTGGAATTATTTTCTTATAAAAATCAGTTGGAGCAGAAGGTGAAGGAACAGGAGGAAGTCCTGAAACGGCAGTCCCATATCATTCAGATGCAGGAGGAACAATTACGTAAGGCAAAGCCTTTTAACCGGCTGATGATGGAATATCGTGCAGCTATCATGGAAGTGGAGACGAAGCTTAAGGTATTGAATGAAGAGTTTTCCCAGGAATATAACAGGAATCCATTTGAGTCCATTAAAAGCAGATTAAAATCTCCATCCAGTATTTTTGAGAAGCTAGCCCGAAAAGGATTTCCCGTTACGGTAGAAAGTATCCGGGAAAATCTGACAGATGTGGCAGGAGTTCGGGTCATCTGTTCTTTTCCAGATGACATTTACCGTCTGGCCAGGCTTTTCACCAGTCAGGATGATATTTTTCTGGTAAGGGAAAAGGACTATATCAAATCACCCAAACCAAATGGGTATCGAAGCCTTCATTTGATTTTGAGTGTGCCTATTTTTCTGTCGGATAAAAAAGAATATATGAAGGTTGAATTGCAGTTTCGTACCATTGCCATGGATTTTTGGGCTAGTCTGGAACATAAGTTGAAGTATAAGAAAGATGTGGCGGATGCGGATGAGATTGTAAGACAGTTGAAAGTCTGTGCAGACTCCATAGAGGAGCTGGATTATCAGATGCAGGAAATCCGAAATAAGATTGATAAATCCAAGGGATGAGATGGATACAGGGAGGCGTGTGTGTGTACAAATTGTTGGTAGTAGAGGACGATGAGGTAATAGCCAGGGCCATAAAGAATCATATGGAAAGCTGGGGATATGAGGTGGTGTGTGTAGAAGATTTTCGGGATGTGCCACAGATTTTTGTAAAAGAAAGTCCGCAGCTTGTGCTGATGGATATTTCTCTTCCGTTTTATAATGGATTTCATTGGTGTGATGAGATTCGCAAGATTTCTAAAGTACCTGTGATTTTTATTTCTTCTGCTTCAGATAATATGAATATTGTGATGGCAGTAAACATGGGAGGGGACGATTTTGTAGCCAAGCCATTTGACTTGAATGTGCTGCAGGCAAAGATACAGGCAATGCTTCGAAGAACTTATGATTTTGCTGGAGAGAATCATTTGCTGGAGCATAAGGGGATGATTTTTGACAGCAGCCGTGGAATTGTAAGCTATGAGGGGGCGCGCACAGAGCTGACGAAAAATGAGATGGGAATCTTAAAGGCGTTGTTAGAGCAGAAGGGAAAAATTGTGACGAGAGATAAGCTGATGGAACGGTTGTGGGAGTCGGATAGCTTCATTGATGACAATACGTTGACGGTAAATGTAGCACGGCTTCGCAAGAAGTTAGAGGAAGTAGGGGTGGCTGATATGATAAAGACGAGAAAAGGCATTGGCTATGCGGTGGATTAATGCTTATATGAGGCGTCACAAGGTAGGAATTTTTATGTATCTGATTTTTGGCACCGTCTTTGCAGTGGTTATCTACTTGTATCAGCTTCCCATGGAGCCTGCAGTTTATGCCATTGGTCTGTGCTTGGTAATTGCAGTGATTGTTCTGATGGTAGACAGCGTTCGTTACCACAAAAAGGTGGAAGAGCTGGAATGGCAGCTAGAAGCAGTGAAGAATGGGACGGAAAAGCTCCCTGAGCCTGAGGATGAAATTGAGAAAATATATCAAATGTTTCTGGAAAATGCCCAGATAGAACGCATCCGCCAGGTAGGAGAGATTATTCAGGAAAAAGCGGAAGTGACCGATTATTTTACTTTATGGACACATCAGATTAAGACCCCTATTGCAGCCATGCATTTACTTTTGCAGCAGGAGATGGATACACAGGGGCTTCCTAGTGCACAAGAGCCATATTCCGAAGAGGGAGCGGCAGGGAATGAGTGGGGGACAGAGACAGAATTTCTTTCCATAGAACAATATTATGCACAGAAACGGGAAATTGAGGCAGAGTTGTTTAAGATCGAGCAATATGTGGACATGGTATTGCAGTATCTGCGTTTGAACAGCAGTATTCATGATTTCGTCCTACAGGAGTATGAGTTAGATCCTATCATCCGTCAAGCGGTGCGAAAGTATGCGCCTATGTTTATTCGCAAAAATCTGACGCTTCATTATACGCCCTTGCAGGTAAAAACGGTGACAGATGAAAAATGGCTGGTGTTTGTTCTGGAGCAAATTTTGAGTAATGCCATCAAGTATACTTCTTCTGGAAATATTTTTATTTATATGGAAAATGGATGTCTTGTGATTAAGGACACTGGAATCGGCATCCTCCCGGAAGATCTTCCGCGAGTGTTTGATAAAGGGTATACTGGCTATAATGGCAGAAGCGACAAAAAGGCTTCTGGTATAGGGTTGTATTTGGTTCAGAAAATTTTGAATAAATTAGGTCATAAGATTATGCTGGAATCGGAGACAGGCAAGGGAACAAAGGTAAGACTGCTGTTTTGATTCATATTTTTAGCAATTTCGGTAAAAAAATTTTAGTTTCTTACCCACAAAAGGATTTCATCCAGGAGGTTCAATTATGAAATTAGAGGGAAAATCACTCAAGCATGATTTTTTCCGGTTTATCATTCCATCATTGATGGCGCAATGGGTGTATGCCCTTTACACCATGGTGGATGGGCTGTTTGTGGCCAGAGGAGTATCAGAGCTGGCATTGTCCGGGGTAAATATTGCGATGCCTTTTTTGACCCTGCTGTTTTCGGTTGCTTTATTATTTGCAGTAGGCTCATCAACGATGATTGCCATTTTACTGGGGCAAAAGAAGGAAAAGAAAGCCCAGGAGGTATTTACCCAGAATATTGTAATGGTAAGTATTGTTTCAATTTTGATTATGGGAATTACATTGTGGAAATCTCGGGAAATTGCTTTGTTTTTAGGAGCCACGGACCTTACCATTACCTATGTCCAGACGTATTTGAATACAATCGCCTGCTTTAGTATTTTTTTTGTCTGCTCTTACTCCTTAGAAGTGCTGGTGAAAACAGATGGGTATCCCATGAAAGCAACTATGTTTGTGGTAGCAGGGGCTGTGCTGAACTGCATATTGGATTATTTATTTGTCATTCAGCTTCACAAAGGCGTCTGGGGTGCAGCTTTTGCAACAGGCATTTCCCAATTTAGTGTAGTTGTTTTATATCTGACACATTTTTGCAGCCGGAAAACCCATATGGAATTCGTAAAATTTATTCCTTCTTTTCCGTTACTGTGTCGAACCGTAAAGACTGGATTGTCTTCTGGAATCACGGAGCTCTCCCCTGGTATTGTAATTTTTTTGTATAATCATGCAATCCTTACCTTTCTGAATGAAGAGGCAGTGGTAAGTTATACCATTGTAACATATGTAAGCGCCATTGTTGTGATGTCTATGGTTGGCATTACCCAGGGGATTCAGCCGTTGGTAAGTTATCATTATGGGAGAAAATCAGTGGGTCAGTATCATCGGCTGCTTAAGTATGCACTTTATTTTGGAACGATATTTTCCATTGCTGCCTTTGCAGTATCCAGAATGTTGGCAAAACCCCTTGTGAACCTATTTGTATCACCGGAATTTGGGAACCTGCGTGTTGAATCTGTAAGGATTTTTTCTATCGTTTCGTATTCTTTCTTGCTGTGTGGATGTAACATTATTCTAGGAGGATTTTTTACTGCTGTGGAACATCCCAAAGCGTCTATGTCTATCTCGCTGGGGCGTGGAGTGCTGTTTGTTGCAATCAGCCTGTGGATACTTACAGCTCTTTTTCAGGGGGAAGGAATCTGGTGGGCTGCAGTATTGAGTGAAGGGCTGTGTTTTGTGCTTACACTAATCTTATCCTTATCTTATAAAAGGCAGATTGGCTAAAACTTTCTGATTCTTACAAAAGCGTAAGAAATCCTGGGAAAATGTAAGTCAAAGTTAAGGCAGACGGTTCCCATCATCGGTATACTGTCATTAGAACAACAGAAATTAAGGAGGACGATGATGGCAATCTTAGAAGTGAATAATGTAAAAAAAGTGTATACGACAAGATTTGGTGGAAATCAGGTGCAGGCGCTCACCGATGTGAGTTTTTCTGTGGAAAAGGGAGAATATGTGGCAATCATGGGTGAATCCGGTTCTGGGAAAACTACTCTTTTAAATATTTTAGCAGCGCTGGATAAAGCAACTTCCGGACTTGTGCTGCTGAATGGAAAGAATCTTTCTACCTTGCGGGATTCCCAGGTGTCAGCATTTCGAAGGGAAAATCTTGGCTTTGTGTTCCAGGACTTTAACCTTTTGGATAATTTTAACATCCAGGATAATATTTTTCTCCCCTTGGTCCTTGCAGGGAAGAATTACAATGAAATGCGGGTGCGGTTAATGCCTATCGCTGAGAGCCTTGGCATCAAGCCCATTTTAGGAAAGTATCCCTATGAGGTATCTGGTGGACAGAAACAGCGTGCAGCAGTGGCACGTGCTTTGATTACCAATCCTCAGCTTATTCTGGCAGACGAGCCTACCGGAGCGCTGGATTCGAAAGCGGCAGAAAGCCTTTTGTCCCAGTTTCAGGAAATAAATGGGGCAGGACAGACCATTTTAATGGTAACTCATTCTACGAAAGCAGCTAGCCGTGCCAAGCGGGTACTGTTTATTAAGGATGGGCAGGTGTTCCATCAGATTTATAAGGGAAGCGGTACCGATGAGGAAATGTACCAGAAAATTTCTGATACCCTTACAGTAATTACGACAGGCGGTGGTCAGCATGAGTAAATTTTTCTATGGAAGGCTTGCATTTAGCAATTTAAAGAAAAACGGAAGGCTTTATCTTCCGTATATCCTGGCAGCCGTTGGTATTGGAGCCATGTATTATATTATGATAGCGCTTACTGGAGATCAAGGGATAGAGAAAATGCCAGGCACCGGGGAATTACAGATGATTATGGGGCTTGGATGTGTGATTATCATGATCTTTGCAGTTATCTTTTTGTTTTATACCAACAGCTTTTTGATGAAGCGCAGGAAAAAGGAATTTGGCCTGTTTCATATTCTTGGAATGGAGAAACGCCACATAGGGAAAATGATGTTCTGGGAAACCTGCATGGTGGCGTTCATAAGCATTGTGGGAGGTCTGGGAACAGGGATTATCCTTTATAAGCTGGTGGTTTTGGCGCTGCTTCGCATTACTGGACTGGAAGTGCCTTTTGGATTCACCGTTTCTGTTTCCGGGATTGTGAATATGGCAGTTTGCTTTTTTGCTATTTTTACAGTGACATTGTTGTACAATATGTTTCAGGTTCAAAGAGCAAACGCTATTGAACTTCTACACAGCGCAAGTCAGGGGGAAAAAGAGCCAAAAACCCGATGGATTATGGCAATTTTTGGTGTGTTGACCCTGGGAAGCGGATATGGAATTGCTATAGTAATAGAAAGCCCCGTTGAGGCATTGCTAATGTTTTTTTTGGCGGTTCTTCTCGTAGTTGTTGGAACCTATTGTCTTTTTACCGCAGGCAGTATTGCAGTGTTAAAAATGATGCGGCGAAATAAAAAATATTATTATCAAACCAAGCATTTTATTTCCGTATCTGGAATGATTTACCGGATGAAGCAGAATGCAGTGGGGCTTGCTAATATCTGCATTTTAAGTACAATGGTGCTGGTTATGGTGTCTGGTACAGTATCCTTGTATGCGGGTGTAGACGACATTATGAACAGTAGGTATCCCAGGGATATTTCCATTACAGGATATGACGATATGACAAAGGACCAGAAAACGGATGTGAAGGGAATGTTCCAACAGGCATTGGAGGAATGCTCTCTTGCGCTAGAAGAATCTGTAGAATATACAACGCTGAATATAGCTGCCTATAAATCTGGGGAAAATATCATGATAATTCCCCAAAAAGAAAATGTTTTTCCAGAGGGAGAATTGTGTATCTTTGAATTTATTACATTGGAAGAGTATAACCGTGTGTCGGAAACTCCAAAAGAATTGGCAGAGGATGAGGCGCTTGTCAGCGTCAGACAAGGAGAGAAGGGGGATACTGCTTACAACTTCAATGGCAGAACGTTTCAAATCAAAGAGTACGTAGAAGATCTGGATTTGGAAGGTATGGACAGTAATGTAATTTATGATGGATATTTTATTGTGGTAAAAGATGATAAGGTACTACAGGAAATCAATGAAATACAAAAGGAAGCCTATCAGGATAGGGCGAGTACCGCAAATTATAGTATTTATGCAGATATTTCCGGCTCAGAGGAACAGAGGAAGGAATGTGTGGAACGGCTGAATGACTTGGTAGAAGCCTATAACCAGGGAAAAGGAGAGGGAGAAACTGTTGTCGTAAGAATAGACGCAAGGGCCAAACAAAGAGAGAACTTTTTGGTGTTCTGCGGTGGGTTTCTGTTTTTGGGAGTGTTCTTAGGATTTGTATTTTTGATGGCAACGGTATTGATTATCTACTATAAGCAGGTCTCAGAAGGGTATGAGGATAAGGGAAGGTTTGAGATTATGCAGAAGGTAGGGATGAGCCCTAAGGAAGTGAAAGCCTCCATACGAAGCCAGGTTCTGAAAGTGTTCTTTCTTCCGCTGGTGATGGCGTGTATCCATCTTGCCATGGCATTTCCTATGATAAACCGTCTGCTCTTGCTGTTCAACATGAGAAATCCTAGCCTCTTTGCAATCTGTACAGTGATTACCGTGGGCGTCTTTGGAGTGATTTACGGAATTGTCTTTGGAATTACGGCAAAGGCATATTATCGGATTGTAGGGGAGCATCGGTAATAAAATTCTTTTACGCAACATGAGTTTTGTACTTTGATCTATTTGTTTATAATATGTTAGGTGGATTACAAGATATAAAAATTCTGCAACATATGGTTACAGTAAACCTAATGCTTGTACCATATGTTGCAGAATTTTCTTTTTTGTAACAGCCCTATTTTAACAAAATCATGTAGGAGTTGGAGTTAGGTTATTTTACCTTTTCCCCTGCCTTATAGCGTTTTACCAGCCCTTCGATTCGCTCGTAAGGGTCCAGAAGGTCGCTGATGGAAGTATCATGGTTTAGGGTATCAATAATATACGCAATGTACTTACTCATGTCACAGTTCACATAGTAGGGCTTGTCCAAAAGCTCTGGTGTTTGATAAGTAAGGTTGGTGGTAACAACTTTGTAAATAATGCCCTCTTCCACAGCCTTGTCAAATTTTTCCAGGCCATTGGTAAACAGTCCGAAGGTAGCAATGACAAAAATTCGTTTTGCCTTCCGTTTCTTTAACTCTGTAGCCACATCAATCATGCTGTCACCAGAAGAAATCATATCGTCAATAATGAAAACATCTTTTCTCTCTACGGAAGAGCCGAGGAATTCGTGTGCCACAATGGGGTTGCGTCCGTCTACGATTTTACTGTAATCTCTGCGTTTGTAGAACATTCCCATGTCAAGGCCAAGAACATTTGCCAGGTAGATGGCACGGTTTGTTCCGCCTTCGTCTGGGCTGATGACCATCATATGCTCACTGTCAATTTGCAGGTCATGGACTTCCCTTAAAATACTTTTGATAAATTGATAAGCAGGCTGCACAGTTTCAAATCCGTGTAATGGAATTGCATTCTGCACCCGAGGATCGTGGGCGTCAAAGGTAATGATATTGTCCACGCCTACGCTGACCAGTTCCTGTAGTGCAATGGCACAGTCCAAGGATTCCCGGCCAGTGCGTTTGTGTTGACGACTTTCGTAAAGGAAGGGCATGATAACCGTAATTCTTCGGGCTTTTCCGCCTACAGCGGCGATAATACGCTTCAAATCCTGGTAGTGGTCATCCGGTGACATATGATTTTCATGGCCGCATACCGTATAGGTGAGACTGTAATTGGTAATATCTACCATAAGAAATAAATCATAGCCTCGCACAGAGTGTTTAATACTGCCTTTTGCCTCCCCTGTTCCAAAGCGGGGGGTGTGACAGTCCATCAGGTAGGTGTTTCTCTGATAGCCCCGAAAAGCAATATCGTTTTCATGCTCATGCTGCCGTTCCGCACGGAAGCGTACCAGGTATTTGTCCACCATTTCGCCCAACGGCCGGCAACTGTCTAAAGCGATTACGCCTAAAGAGCCAGCAGGAATTGTTTCATAATTTCTTTCGTTACGCTGCATTCAAATGTCCTCCATAAAAATAAGTTAAAGTGTTTTTGTGTGTTTGTGGATCTATTAGAATCTGACGCATATTCCCTGAAACAGGGAAGACGGTTATGTATGTGCACGTCTGCTCTGCCCCAGTTTCTTTTGAAGTCGAATATCATTTCCAAACAGGTTTATGAGGGTATAATTGCTGGAAATTCTGGAAAATATCCGTTCGGAATAAGTGTCCACCAACTGTCCCAGACTTAAGTTCGTGGAAATAATTGTGGATTTCCTTCGCAGGATACGTTCATTGATACATAAAAATAGCTGGGAGGTAGTAAAGGCATTGGAAAGCTCCGTGCCCAGGTCATCTATAATTAATAAGTCACAGTCAAAAATATTTTGGTAATCTTCGTTAAAGTTAGTTTCTTTCCCGAAAAAACTTTTTTCAAAAATATGAAATAGGGAAGATGCAGTAAAATAGATAACCGAATGTCCCAGGGTCAACAGCTCCTTTGCTACACAGTTGGACAGGTAAGTCTTGCCGATGCCAGTATCTCCATAAAAAAACAGATTTTTAAACTCTGTGTCGAATCCCTGTATAAAATCCTGACAAAGGGAAACTGCTTGCTTTACGGTAGCAAGGCTGGTCAGCCCAGTAGAAGGATGCTTTAGGGAATCAGAATAATAATCATAAGAGAAATTCTGAAAATTCTCTTGCTCCAATATTTGCCGGAGGTTGGACTGGGTATAAATCAGGTCAATGGCGGCCTGCTGAAAGCAATGGCATTTTTCTCTGCCGATGTATCCAGTGTCTTTACAGTCCTTGCACTGATAAGGAGGATCAAAGTAATCCTCAGGATACCCATGACTCCGTAGAATTTCTTTTTTCTCAGCGGCAAGGGCAGATAATTCTTGCTTTAATTGGGCAAGGGCGCTCTCATCCCCTTCGATAAATTTTTTGGCCTGGGCCACTGCCTGAGAAGAAATGGTTTCATCTATTTCAGTCAGTCTGGGAAACTTGGGGTAAAGGGTATTAATCCGTTCCATCACGATATGTTGGTTTTCAAGCTGCCTTGCCTCATAACGGCGGATTAAGGTGTTATACTGTGTGTTGCTTAAAGCCATGAATGCCTCCTTTTACATTGCATACAATTATCGGCTGTGGAGCTTTTTGTTTGGCAAATGCCTCTCTAGAGCACCGTATTTAATAATTCTGCCTCTAACTGGTCAAGGTTGTATGTGCGCTGGGGAAAACTGTTAAAACGGTTTGCAGCAGTTCTTGCAACAGTGGTTTTTGCAGTTTTTTCAGCGGTTTTTGCGGCTTGAAAGGATTCATCTGCTTTTCGAATATCAGTCGTAGTCCGTATATTCTGCTTTTTCCAGTTGAGTAGAATCCGGTCTGTATATTCAAAATTGGGCTGGTGAATGGTTAAAATTGTACGGCTGCAAGCCTCTGTAATGATATCCTGTCCAAATCCAAGTTCTTTACTCCATTTTTCTATGTAAGCGGATTCTGCGGGAATCAGGCTGCGTCCATGAATTCCCAAAGCCTTCATGACAGCATAGTGAAGCTGGCTATGGGTATTAATGCTGCGTTTGGCCTGTTCTACCGTTTCAATTCTTGCTTCTTTCCAATTCAAGGCAACTTTTTCCATGTAATGAAGACTGGAATGTCCTCCGGCGATGCAGTATTCCATCAGATAAACAATCAGGTCAACGGAAAGCTTAAGGCCATCATACCAGTAAAGCAATGACTGGATATCGGTAGAGGATAAGGGTCTGGCAAGATAGCTTTCTGCTACAAATAGCAGCTCCCGAACCTCTTCCTTTTCTTTTAAAGCTGCCAATTGGTTGGAGGTATAGGCAGTTTTTTCTTTTGGCGCTGTCATGGAATGGGAAGCACTGGCAGCCGTCTCTGAAAATGTTTTGCGGTTTTCTTTCTGTGAAGAAAGGGGAGGAACCATAAATTCTGCCTTTTTTAGAGGAACAGTATCATCTTTTGCGGATGATGCATCAGCGTCTAAAAAATAAATACCAGAAATAGATTTATCCTCATGATATTCTAACCGCAGCAGGTTCATTTTCTCCCAATAGGCTAAGGCCCGACGAATATCCTTTTCTGTGTGGTCAAACTTGTCCGCAGTTCTGGAAATGGAAAAACTGCAGCCAGGTGAATTCATACAGCGGAGAAGATATAAATATATTTTTACAAATTCTCCATTGGCATTTGTCATGTATTCGTCAATAAAGCGATTGGGAATTTCCGTTGTGGAATTGCCGTTGTCTTTGTGTAATGTGATGTTTTCCATAATGTCCTCCAGTTTCATATCCTTCTTGTGGCTGAAATGTATCATGCAACATAATGTAAACTTTTGTCTTTTGCTTTTTCGTATATGTAGTTCAATCCTCTGCCTTAAAGCAGTTTACGTAAGATAGAAGTTACTTAATGTGGAATCAAGTATAGCACATAAAAATCAAAATGAGAAGCAAAATTTTTCCTGCAAACCCCCTAAAATCAAGGGATTAGGGAAATGTGGAAAAGGTGGATAATGTGGATAAAAAGTCCGGGTGAACCTATGGAAGTATTTCTATTTCTGATAAAATCAGAAAAAACGTGGAATTTCTCAAAAGGGGTAAAAATGTATTATGTAAACTTAAAAATCCACATTCGAAATGGAAAAGTTTTCCCCATTTGAATGTGGATAATGTGGATAACTACTTCCCAAGAAGGTGTTCGCCTACTTGCACTATGTCTCCGGCCCCCATAGTTATCAACAAATCGCCGTTTATACATTTATTTAATAAAAAGTTTTCAATTTCGTCAAAAGACTTAAAATAGTAGCATTCTGTTCCGGATTTTTGTAACTTTTTCAGTATATCTTCGGAGCTGATGCCAAGGGTGTCTGTTTCACGTGCTGGATAAATATCAGCTAATACAACAATGTCTGCCAAAGAGAGGGCGGTAGTAAATTCATCCATAAAGGCTTTGGTCCGGGTGTAGGTATGAGGTTGAAATACGCATACGATACGGTGATTCTCGTATTGCTTTGCGGTCGTTAAGGTTGCAGTAATTTCTACTGGGTGGTGGGCATAATCGTCAAAAATAAGAATGCCGCCTAGATTGCCTTTTTTTTCAAAACGCCGCTCGGGGTTACGGAATTGTGCAAGGGCAGATTGAATATGTGCAAAGGAAATGTTCATCTCCAGTGTTAAGGCACAGGCCGCCAATGCATTACTGACATTGTGTAAGCCGGGAACATTTAAAGAAATTGGACCCACTTCGTTTCCTTCATGCATAAGGGTGAAGTTTGCACATCCTTGTGTGTTAAAAGTAATGTTGTCTGCATAATATGAATCAGAGGAAGCTAGGCCAAAGGTTAAAATATTGCAGGAAAGCCCCTCTGTGATTTCCTGAAAATTTTTGATTTCTCCATTGACAATCAACGTGCCGTCGGAGGAAACGTTGCTGGCAAACTCATGAAACGAGCGTCGGATATGGGCAAGATCTTGGAAATAATCCAGATGATCTTCTTCTATATTTAATATGAGGGCATATTTCGGGTAAAAGTTCAGGAAGCTGTCTGTATATTCACATGCTTCTGTGATAAAAAGCTCAGAGCTTCCCACACGGATATTTCCACCGATAGAATCCAAGATTCCTCCTACAGAAACCGTTGGATCGGCGGATGCATTTAAGAGTATTTGGGTGATCATGGAAGTGGTGGTGGTTTTTCCATGGGTGCCGGATACGGCTATGGACTCTGGATAATTATCCATAATCTGCCCTAAAAGCTCTGCTCTTGTGAGGGTAGGAAGTTGTTTGTCCATAGCAGCCTTTAATTCTGGATTATCCGGGTGAATAGCTGCAGTATATACAACAGCGTCAATTCCTTCCCTGATATTGGAGGCGCGCTGTCCGAGAAAGATTTCAGCGCCCAAAGCTGCTAATTTTTCTGTCAGCTCGGAATGATTGACGTCGGAACCGGAAATGCAGAAATTTTCTTTTAGCAGGATTTCGGCGAGGCCGCTCATACTGATACCGCCGATTCCAATGAAATGAAGATGAATTGGTTTTTTAAAGTTAATTTTATACATATTTTCTACCTGCCTGCTTTTTTATAGTATCTTTCTTCTTATTTTATACTACTGTTGTGTATTTTGCAAATTGAAAATAAAAAAGAACAGGGAGAAATGGTGATAGATGTTACTGTTCACATAGGTTGGGGAAGGAAAGTGGGTAAAATTGTGTGAAATGACAAAATTATTTATCTTTTGCGAAAAAAATTGTGAAATATGTGTACGAAAAGATTCTTTTGTGGTATAATTGGTCTACAAGAAACAAGAAATTAATTGACGAGAGGTGAGAGACATGATTCGTAAAGAAATGATTGCCATGCTTTTGGCAGGGGGGCAGGGAAGCCGCCTGGGGGTATTGACTTCTAAGGTAGCGAAACCGGCAGTTGCATTTGGCGGCAAGTATCGTATCATTGATTTTCCGCTAAGCAATTGTGTAAATTCCGGCATAGATACCGTAGGAGTATTAACCCAATACCAGCCTTTGCGGTTGAATGCTCACATTGGAATTGGGATTCCATGGGATCTGGATCGTAATCATGGCGGAGTAACGGTACTGCCTCCTTATGAGAAGAGTGACAACAGTGAGTGGTATACAGGCACTGCCAATGCAATATATCAGAACTTGAATTATATTGAAAGCTATCATCCAGAATATGTATTGATTCTCTCAGGAGATCACATTTATAAGATGAATTATGAAGTAATGCTTGATTTCCATAAGGAGAATAATGCGGATGTTACCATTGCCGCTATGCCGGTGCCATGGGAAGAAGCCAGCCGTTTTGGTCTGGTCATTACAGATGGGAACAAACAGATTCAGGAATTTGAGGAAAAGCCCCAGAATCCAACGAGCAATTTAGCATCTATGGGTATCTATATTTTTAACTGGAGTGTATTGCGGGAAGCCCTTGTGACCATGTCGGAGCAGAGTAATTGCGATTTTGGAAAACATATCATACCTTACTGTAGGGAAAATGGCAGACGGCTCTTTGCATATGAATACAATGGATACTGGAAGGATGTTGGAACCTTAGGATCTTATTGGGAAGCAAATATGGAATTGATTGATTTGATTCCAGAGTTTAACCTGTATGAAGAGTATTGGAAGATTTATACCAACAGTGATACGATTGAGCCCCAGTATATTTCGGCAGATGCCGTGACAGAGCGTTGTATTATTGGAGAGGGATCTGAGATTTATGGTAAGGTATATGGTTCTGTTATTGGGCCAGGAGTTATCATTGGCAAGGATACCGTGGTGCGTGATTCCATTATCATGCAGAATACAAAGATTGGCGACAATGTTAATATCGCAAAGTCAATCATTGCTGAAAATGTAAAAATAGGAGATAATGTAGAGCTGGGAATCGGAGAGGAAGTTCCCAATAAGCTCAATGAAAGTGTTTACGCCTTTGGTCTTGTGACAATTGGTGAGAATTCCGTAATTCCATCTGGAATGAAGGTTGGAAAGAATACAGCCATATTTGGTGAGACGGAGACAGGGGATTATCCAGACGGCATTTTGGCAAGTGGGGAATCAATAATTAAGGCAGGTGACATAGTATGAAGGCATTAGGTATAATATTAGCAGGTGGAAATAACAGTAAGATGCAGGAGCTTTCCAATAAGAGAGCGATTGCGGCAATGCCGGTGGGTGGAAGTTACCGATGTATTGATTTTGCCCTTAGCAATATGAGTAATTCCCATATACAAAAAGTAGCGGTCCTGACCCAATATAATGCAAGAAGCCTGAATGAACATTTAAGCTCTTCCAAATGGTGGGATTTTGGCCGGAAGCAGGGCGGTCTGTATGTATTTAATCCTACGGTTACCTCTGATAATGCATGGTGGTATCGGGGAACAGCAGATGCAATGTATCGGAATATTGATTTTTTGAAAAGAAGCCATGAACCATATGTGATTATTGCGGCTGGTGATTGCGTCTACAAGATAGATTACAATCAGATTCTGGAGTATCATATTGAGAAGAAAGCAGATATAACGATTGTATGTAAGGACATGCCAATGGGAGAGGATGTCAGTCGCTTCGGAGTGGTGAGGATGAACGAGGATTCCAGGATTGTGGAATTCGAGGAGAAGCCCATGGTTGCCCAGTCCAATACGATTTCAGCCGGGATTTACGTCATCCGTAGAAGACAGCTCATTGAGATGTTAGAGCGGTGCGCTCAGGAGAATCGTCATGATTTTGTGACAGATATTTTAATCCGGTATAAGAACATGAAGCGCATTTATGGTTATAAGATGGAAGAATATTGGAGCAATATTGCTACCGTGGAATCTTACTACAGAACGAACATGGATTTCTTAAAGCCAGAAATACGAAGATACTTCAAGGATGAGCCAAAGATTTATTCTAAGGTGGATGACCTTCCGCCAGCAAAATACAATATAGGCTCTGAAGTCCGTAACAGCCTGATATCCAGCGGATGTATTATTAACAGCAAGGTAGAGAATTCTATTTTGTTTAAGAAAGCTTTTGTAGGTAAAAATTGCGTGATTAAGAATTCCATCATTTTAAATGACGTATATATTGGAGATAACACACATATTGAGAATTGTATTGTTGAAAGCCGTGATACCTTACGTGCTAATACTTATTTTAGCGGTGGTGATGGGATCAAGGTTGTATATGAACATAATGAAAGGTATGTGATTTAGCTTGACGAATGTGACCACTTTTGCGATTATGTAAAAGTGGTTGCGTGGTTGAAGAACATATTACGAAGGGGCGGTGAATGTATGCAGATCACAGACGTGAGAATCCGTAAAGTGGAAAAAGAAGGAAAGATGCGGGCAGTGGTGTCCATTACCATTGATGAAGAATTTGTAGTCCATGATATCAAAGTGATTGAGGGCGAAAAAGGATTATTCATTGCAATGCCAAGCAGGAAAGCGGCAGATGGTGAATATAGGGACATTGCCCACCCAATTAATTCACAGACACGGGAGGTAATTCAGAGTATTATTCTGGATAAGTATCGGATGGAAACTGAGACAGCAGAGGAATGACAGGAGAACTGATGCAATGGGATATGTTAGAAAAGAGAATAAGAAATGGCAGAGCCAGTGCAGAGGGAAAAAGCCTTTGCACTGGCTTTATTCTTCTATAGGAATGACCTTGCCACGCGAATGCATGCGTGAAAGTCCATGACTTTAAAAGAAAGAAACAAATAGAAAAACATGCAGACTGGAGCAATGCTTTTACTATTTTGGTTATCCACTGCATTTGTTTATTTTAAATACGCTAAGGAACTGACTGAAAATAACATTCTATACACTATTCTAAGATTGGCTGGTTTTTTGTAGATTAGATTGATAAAAAACATTTGCAGAAAACTAAAAAATGATATATAATAAGTTAATATTTAAGTTAATAAAAATAAATTTTAAGTTTTTGTAAAGGTTGAAAATGCATTTTCATAAAGGTGGAAGGAATAAACTTTCTGTGAAAATGTAAAACCAGTCCAGGAAAGTGAGGAAACATATGAGTTACAGAGAAGTGTATAAACAATGGTGTGAAGACCCGTATTTTGATGAGAATACCAGGAAAGAGCTTCTAGCTTTGACAGATGAGAAGGAGATTGAAGATCGCTTTTATCGTCAGCTTGAGTTTGGAACCGGTGGACTTCGGGGGGTGATTGGAGCAGGGACTAACCGCATGAATATCTACACAGTGCGCCAGGCCACCCAGGGACTTGCGAATTATATCATTAGCCAGGGGGAACAGGAAAAAGGCGTGGCAATCGCTTATGATTCCAGAAGGATGTCGCCAGAATTTGCAGATGAGGCTGCGTTGTGCCTGAATGCCAATGGAATTAAAACCTGGGTATTTCCCAGTCTCCGGCCAACCCCGGAATTGTCTTTTGCAGTCAGGCAGTTGGGATGTATTTCTGGTATTGTCGTAACTGCTAGCCATAACCCACGGGAATACAATGGATATAAAGTATATTGGGAGGATGGCGCTCAGATTACGCCGCCTCACGATAAAAATATATTAGCGGAAGTAGCGAAGGTGACAGAATTTTCTCAGGTAAAAACCATGGGAAAGGAAGAGGCGGAAAAAGCAGGGTTGTATCAGGTGATTGGCCCAGAGATGGATGATGCTTATATGGAGGAACTGAAAAAGCAGAGCATTTATCCAGAAATTATCAAGGATGCTGCAAAAGAGTTTAAGATTGTTTATACACCTTTGCATGGTACTGGGAACCTGCCTGTACGTCGGGTATTAAAAGAGCTTGGATTTGAACATGTGTATGTGGTGAAAGAGCAGGAACTTCCAGACGGGAATTTCCCTACCGTTAGCTATCCTAACCCTGAGGCGGAGGAAACCTGGGAATTGGCTCTTAATCTTGCAAAAGAAGTGGATGCAGATATTGTGCTGGCGACAGACCCTGATGCAGACCGTTTGGGCGTATATTGTAAGGATGCGAGGAGTGGAGAATATGTAAGCTTTACGGGAAATATGTCTGGAATGCTTATTGCAGAATATATTTTACGGGAACGGACTGTGGCCGGAACCATGCCGGAAAATCCTGCATTGGTTGAGACTATTGTAACTACTGATATGGCGAAGGCCATTGCCGCAGAGTACGGCGTGAAGCTCATTGAGGTGCTGACGGGATTCAAATACATTGGGGAGCAGATTAAGTGGTTTGAGGAGAAGAACAGTTATCACTATGTATTTGGATTAGAAGAAAGCTATGGATGTCTGGCAGGTGTTTATGCCCGGGACAAAGACGCTTGCGTGGCAGTAATGATGCTTTGCGAGGCAGCTGCTTATTACAAGACGAAGGGAAAAACTTTGTGGGATGCTATGATAGACATGTATGAAAAATATGGTTACTATAAAGAGGGGCTTTTTACTGTGACACTGAAAGGAATTGACGGCGCTGCCCAGATTCAGGAAATGATGAGTAAAATGCGTCGTGAGCCGAAAGCATCCCTGGGTGGGTTTGATGTGCTTGCAGTGCGGGATTATCAAGCGGATACCAGGAAAGATTTGAAAACTGGAGAAGTAACTGCTACGGGACTTCCCCAATCTAATGTGTTATACTATGAGTTAAGCGACAACGCATGGTGCTGCGTGCGGCCTTCTGGCACAGAGCCAAAGATTAAATTTTACTTTGGGGTAAAGGGATCGTCTCTGGAAGATGCCAACGAGAAGCTGGAAGGGTTAAAAAAAGATTTGGTGTAAATCAGCAAATCTTATGCTTGCATAATATTGTAATGGATGCTGTAAGAATGGAAAGCAGGTGAAAATTTTTGGGAGAGAAAAAGAAATTCACTGATATACAGAAATTGACAGATAACCCGTTTTTAAATTTGTATCATATAGATGCATTAACCAGAAGCGGAGAACCTTTTCATTATTATTTTGTCAGCCGGAACCAGGAAGGAAGCCTAAAGATTAAGACGAAGGAATTAAAGCCAGAGGGTATTGTAATTTATCCAATATGGAGGGATAATCCGGAGAAAATTGTAATGATACGTCAGTACCGTTATCCAATCGGAGATTATCTCTATGAGCTTCCTGCTGGGCTGGTGGATGATGGTGAAACCCCAGAGGAAGCTGCAGTCCGGGAGATGAAGGAGGAGACGGGGTTGGATTTTACTGTGTATCACGGAGGAAAAAGTATTTATCGGCGGCCGTTTTTCTTGGGTCCTGGGTTCACAGATGAAACCAGTGGAGCAGTATTTGGATATGCATCTGGAAAAATTGATAGAAGTTATCAGGAGGACAGTGAAGAAATTGAAGTGATCCTGGCGGACAGGCAGGAGGTAGAGAGGATTCTGGAGACAGAGCGTGTGTCTTTGCGTTGCGCGTACCTCCTGATGCAGTTTTTGCATATGAAGAAGGAATCTCCCTTTGCATTTTTAGATTAAATAGTAGGATCAGAATATTTCAATTATCTGTTGGGAGGGTGGAACTATGGCAAAAGCGGTAAAGTTGGCAGATATTGCAGAGAGATTAAATGTCAGCACGGTTACAGTATCAAAGGCTCTTTCCAATCAAAAGGGCGTTAGTGAAGAAATGCGAGGGAAAATCAAACAGCTTGCAAAAGAAATGGGGTATGTATCCCCCTCTGTCCAACGGAGGATGGGGGGAGAAAAAAGTTATAATATTGGAGTGCTGATCGGAGAAAGCTTTTTGGAAAAATATGATTCCTTTTACTGGCAGATGTACCAGATGGTAACAACAAAGGCTGCTTCCCGGGGAGTCTTTACCATGCTGGAGGTGGTGGAATCCCAGGAGGAGCAGGGGCTGGAGCTTCCGAAGCTGGTGCGGGAGGGCAAGGTGGACGGTCTGATTATCATTGGGCGTCTGAGTAAAAAATATTTAGATTTTCTAGAGCAGGAGGCAAGGCTACCGCAGGTATATATGGATTTTTATGATGAAACAAAAGACTGTGATGCAGTGATATCGGACAGCTTTTATGGAATGTACCGACTGGTGAACTATCTGTTTGAAATGGGACATGAAAAAATTGCTTTTGTGGGAACGTTGTTGGCTTCTGGAAGTATTACAGACCGATATTTTGGGTATGCGAAAGCTTTGATGGAACATGGGCAAGAGGTGCGTAAGGATTGGGTTTTGAAGGACCGGGAAGAGGGAAGCTGTCATATTGACGTGGAAAATTACCTGGAGCTGCCAAAGGATATGCCAACAGCATTTGCCTGCAACTGTGACTTAACTGCCAGCGAGGTGATTCGCAAACTGAATGCAGCAGGCTACCTGGTGCCAGAGGATATTTCGGTGGTGGGGTATGATAATTATCTTTATCCAGGTATCTGTCAGGTGGAGATTACCACATTTGAGGTGGATATCAAGGAGATGGCGCGCAGGGTAATCCACAGCATTGTCAGGAAAATTGCAGGGGAGAATTACCGAAAGGGGGTATTTGTGGTAGAGGGTCATCCAGTATATAAAGATAGTGTGAAAAAATTATAAAAATTTTCCCTGCTTTTTTCAAAATTCCGGTATGCTTGACAACACTATAAATTTTGGGTATATTAAAATTAATTGTAAAAGATTAAATTAATGTAATAGTGTTTGTTAAACGGAGGATATATATGGCTAAGGATGTAACATTAGCAGATATAGCGGCACAGGTTGGAGTAAGAAATGTTGCAGTTTCCAAAGCGTTGTCAGGAAAACCAGGGGTAAGTGATGAGCTTCGGATGAGAATTAAGCAGGTTGCACAGCAGATGGGGTATATACCCAATCAGTCAGGGAAGGTTACAGTTGGCGAAACAGGTAATATTGGTGTAATTGTTCCAGAACATTATTATGGATATTCCCTTTCCTTTTATGGACAATTGTATGAGAAAGTAGTCCGGGCATTATATGATAATAGGTATTATGGAATTTTGGAGCTGCTTTCAAAGGAAGATGAAGAAGAGAGCAACATTCCTAAGGTATTGCAGGATGGAAAGGTTGATGGGTTAATTCTTTTAGGGCAGTTAGATGAAAAATATATTGAAAAGATAGTTAGCCAGGTAGAATTGCCGGTTTTTTTCTTGATACCTATATGCCGTCTATTGCATTTGATACAGTTATTTCGGATGGGTATTATGGAACGTACCTTCTTACCAATTATCTGATCAGGCATGGGCACAAAAAAATAGGATTTGTAGGGAATGTAGATGCTACAAACAGCATTGCAGATCGATTCTGGGGTTACAGAAAAGCCTTAAGGCAAAATAATATAATTTTTGAAAATCAATGGGAAATTTCAGATCGCAGCAAATATGGAAAAATTTATGATAAGATTCTGACCAGACGAATTGAAATGGACGCCTATGTGTGCAATTGTGATCTGGCGGCCTATACTTTAATTCAGGATTTGGAAGAACTGGGCTATTCGGTGCCGGAAGATGTGTCGGTTGTGGGTTTTGATGATTTTTTGCCAGGAGGCGTGGGGAGGGAGGAAGATCGAATCACCTCATACAGTGTTGATATGGACCGAATGGCGGAGATATGTGTGAAATCATTAATAAAGAAAATAAAACATAAAAAATATGTGGAAGGCGTTCAGATTGTAGCAGGGAGAATTGTTGAAAAAAGAACGGTAAAGTCAAGAAAAGAGAAAATAATATAGGAAAAACCTTGTTGCGTCAAAGCACGCCAGGTCATTTTACTGTGAATGACCTGGCGTGCTTTGTTTTGGTTAAGTTTATAAATAATATATATAGATTTATTTATAAACTTAAATTAATTTAAAAAAGCAAGAAAAAGAGGAAATATACTATTAATTATAGACAAAAATATAAGCATGTAATTGGCAAAAATAACGAAAAAATCACAATAAAAAGGGAAAGTATTGACAAAATAATTTAATTTATATAGTCAAATTAAAAGTTAAAAAATAAAAAAATTAACATAATAGTAAAGTAGAGTGGGATGAAAAAATATATGTTCATTAAGGGTTCATAACCTTAAAATAAAAAAGAAAAAGGAGAGAAACTATGAAAAAGAAAACCTTGAAGAGAGTACTTGCGGCTTCACTTGCAGCGATTATGGTAATGCCATTATCCGCATGCGGAAACAAAGAGCAGGAGAAAAAAGAGGATGGGCAGGCAATGGATGTGACTATTGACCAGATTAAGCTGGGGGAGGATTACACAGACATTGAGGCAAACCTGAAGTTCGTAACTCACAAAACGGACGCCGTTGGCACCACATTCAAAGGCTACATAGAAGAGTTCCAGAAATTATACCCGAAAATCAATATCGAATATGAAGGAATCACAAGTTATGCAGATGACATGCAGACACGCCTTACCACTGGCGACTGGGGTGATATCTGCATGGTTCCAATGACTGTTGATAAGGATGAATTAGGAAATTATTTTGCAAAATTGGGCGACAAAAAGACCCTTGCCGAAAGCTATGAAGAAAATATGCTGAATAATTACGCATATCAGGATAATGTATATGGAATTCCTTCCATGGCCAATGTTCAGGGAATTGTATACAACAGGGCAGTGTTTGAACAAGCAGGAATTAAGGATCTTCCAAAGACGCCGGATGAGTTTCTGAATGCGCTGCAGCAGATTAAAGATAAGACAGACGCTATTCCGCTGTATACCAATTTTGCGGCAGGCTGGACAATGACGGCATGGGACGCATACATTGACGGCGGCGCTACAGGGGATGCAGATTTTTCTAACAATGGACTTACCAAAGGACGGAATCCCTTCTCAGACAGAGGAGACGGAACTGGTCCGTATGCTGTATACAATACCTTGTATGAAGCGGTAAAAAGAGGGCTGACCGAGGAAGATCCCACTACTACTGACTGGGAAGGCAGCAAAGGCATGCTGAATAAAGGCGAGATCGGCTGCATGGCCCTTGGTTCTTGGTCTGTGATACAGATGCAGCAGGCAGGCGACAATGCAGATGATATCGGCTATATGGCTTTTCCAATTACTGTGGACGGAAAACAGTATGTATCGGCAGGGCCTGATTATAATTACGGCATCAACTGCAACAGCTCTAAAGACAATCAGATTGCGGCAATGTGTTACATTAAATGGCTGGTGGAGAAATCAGGATTTGCTCAGGGAGAAGGCGGACTTTCCATTGTAATTGGTGATGAATATCCGGAAGCTTTAAAGGCGTTGGATGGTATAGAGCTTGTAGTAAATAACCCGGAAAAGGAAAGGAGTGCGTGGATTTATGAATGAAAAGAAGAGCTTCAAGGCATGGGTGACATCAGGAAAAGTAAACAGAAAGCTGTGTATTTTTACCTTTATGTTTGTGCCGGTAACACTGCTTCTGGTCTTTACCTATATCCCCTTCTTTAAAACGATCGGATTCAGCTTTTATGATATGAAGTATATCGGTGAAAAGGAGTTTGTGGGGCTGAAAAATTATATGGAAGTGTTTACAAGAGAGGATTGTTTTCAGGCGTTAAAGCTGAGTCTGTACTATATTGTGGCTTCTTTTGTTCAGCTTGCTCTGTATTTTGCGTCTGTGCTGAGCTTTAAGATCAAGGGCAGCGGAGTGTTTAAAGGTCTGATGTTTTTCCCATATCTGGTATGCGGTATTGCGGTGGGTTTTATTTTCAAATTCTTTTATACCAGAGGATTCGTTTTAGATACCGTTCTTCAGTGGTGCGGATTTAATCTGGAGCAGCTTCCATACTGGCTGAAGGATACCAGCATCAATAATATTTCGGTTGCCGCCACTTCTGTGTGGAGATATATGGGGCAGGGCATGGTTATGTTCATCGGGGCAATTATGTCTGTAGACGCTTCTTTGTATGAGGCTGGAGATATTGACGGAGCCAACAGCTTCCAGAAGTTTATCTATATTATCCTGCCCAGCATCAAGACGATTATCGTGTTGAACATGATTCTTTCTATTACTGGTTCCTTGAGCGTATTCGAACCGCCCTACGTTATCACTGGCGGCGATTTTGGAACAGGAACATATTTTGTTATTATGAACAAACTGGCCCATGAAAGCCAAAAGGTAGGATTGGCCTCTGCAATGGCGATTGTTCTGCTTGTGCTGATTATGATTGCAACGCTGATCCAGAAGTGGGTGGAAAAATACTACTTCGGCGTAGGGGATGCGGAACCGCTCCGTGAAGTCAGAAGGCGTAAAAAACGTTTGGAAGCAAAAGGAGGTGCACGGTAATGTCAAAGGCAAAAATGAAAAGGACTCTGATATCTGTTTTGAAATATATCACTTTGATTTTGGGAGGATTTATCTCTGTACTTCCCATTGTGGTCTGTGTGATCACAGCCTTTAAGACGCCGGAGGAATATGCTTCTACCAATGTTATGACTTTTCCCAAAAGCTGGCTTTATTTTGAGAATTTCATACAGGCATGGTCCCAGGCAAATATGGGTGTTGCATTCCGCAATTCCATTATTATTCTGGTATTTGTACTGGCTGGTTCTATTCTGACTGGTTCCATGCTTGCCTATGTGCTGAGCCGTTTCAAATTCAAAGGCAATGGTTTTATCCGAAATCTGTTCCTGTTTGCTTCCCTGCTTCCCGGCATTGCTATGCAGGTATCTGTATATCAGATTATGTACAGCCTTGGATGGATTAACTTTTTGCCAGGCTACATTATTATGATGTGCGGCACGGACATTATTTCTATTTACATTTTTATTCAGTTTTTTGAAAACATACCGGATTCTCTGGATGAATCGGCAATTATGGATGGATGTACTTATTTTGGCGTATTTTTCAGGATTTTATTTCCCCTTTTAAAGCCGGCGATTGTAACGGTTATGATTTTAAAGGGCGTCAGTGTATATAACGAGTACTTTACAGCAAATCTTTATTTACAGGATAAGAACCGTTTGGTAACGGTTGCAACGTCGTTGTTTAAATTTACAGGCCCTCTGGGAAATCAGTATAATTACATCTGCGCAGGCGTGATTATCACAATGGTGCCGGCATTGATTGTCTTTATACTCTGCCAGAAGCAGATTTACGGCGGACTGGCTGCGGGAGCTGTAAAAGGATAAGAATCTATATGTGGATATGGAGGAATAGTTAAATGAGCGAAGTTAAAATTATCGGGGCAGCGGTACCCAATGTGCCCTGGCAGGAAAGACCGGAAAACAGCAAGCCCTGGATGCCGTTATGGCGTTACAGCGACAATCCGATTATTGGGCGCAATCCTGCGGAAGGGGTTGCACGGATTTTTAATAGTGCAGTGATGCCCTACAAAGGTGAATTTATTGGGGTATTCCGTGGGGAACAGACTAATGGAATTCCATATATTGTCGGACGGCGAATTGAGGGAGACGCAAATGACGAATTATTTTTCCAACCTTTATCCAATTGACTGCGCAGTGCTGTCTGTGAATGCACAATCCTACCGAAAATATGGCACGCTGCCAGAGCATGAATTCCTTCCTGAAATATAAAAGGCCATGGATCCCATCAAGAGACCCACAGCCCTATGAAGCATTCAGTTCTTCAGCTGTCCGGCAGCCAGGGCGGGCAGATGGATCAG
>KE159591.1:21822-427330 GCA_000403255.2 Lachnospiraceae bacterium 3-1 | reverse complement strand
TGATGGAGAAGCGCTCACAGAGTCTCTCCACGGTAGACAGACGCAGAAAATACTCCGCGAGGACGCGGAGGATGAAGAACAGGCCATAGCCGGAGTAAGGGACGATGAAGTCCGGGAGGATGGCATGGGTATGGCCGCAGGTACAGATGAGGCGCATGATACAGAGGCTGTGGCGGACAGGGACACCACTTATAAAGTCGACCAGGGAACGGCCATAATAGGCATGGATGCGGCAGGAACCCCTGGCCCCACAGCAGGGACAGGTCTGAAATTCCGGGTGGAATCTCTTCATAAAGGAATCAAAGAGGGCTTTTGATGAACTTTTTATGCGGATTAGCTTGCAAAACAGGGAGTTTTCTCTTATCATAGTATATGTCGGTGGTGCCGGAGCCTCACAAGTGGGACATGATCCCGTATACGGCAGGCACACTGGTATGTGAGAGAAAGAACGAACTGTTGGAGGGGCTGTTCTTTCTCTTTTTTTTGTTCCATAAAAACTATATCGGAATGACATGGGATGGTCAAGAGGGAAACGTGCCGCATCCTACAGCACGCTCTTGTAGATAGTATTTGACACTTGAGAATTTAATTTGACGTTTTTGTGCGGGAGACAGGAACTTTAGTTTGCTGGGCTACACATATATTTATCTGGGAAAAAGCAAGGATGCTGTTCACTGGGATTTTGAAAAAGATAAGATGCCTTTCAAGGATGAAGAGGGAAATGGTTACATGCCTCAGTATGCATGTGACCCAAGGCTTGTGAAGGTAGAAGATACTTACTATATAATCTGGTGTCAGGATCTCTACGGCGCTTCCATAGGAGTGGCAAAGACACAGGACTTTGAGAGGTTTACCAGGATTGAGAATCCGTTTCTTCCTTTTAACAGGAATGCAGTGTTATTCCCAAGGAAAGTGAATGGAAAATTCCTGATGCTGTCCCGTCCAAGCGACAGCGGCCATACGCCTTTTGGCGATATCTTCGTTTCGGAAAGTATGGATATGGAATATTGGGGCAGGCATCGGCATGTGATGGGAAAAGGAAATGAATGGTGGCAGAATGTGAAGATTGGCGGCGGCGCGGCGCCCATTGAGACCAGCGAAGGATGGCTTTTGTTCTATCATGGCGTAACCGGAACCTGCAACGGTTATGTGTACAGTATAGGAGGCGCAATTCTGGATATTGATGAGCCGTCTGTTGTAAAATACCGCTGTGACAGGTTCCTGCTGACACCGGAAGAGTGGTATGAGGAACGTGGGTTTGTGCCCAATGTGACATTTCCCTGTGCGACGATCCATGATTCGGAGAGCGGAAAAATTGCAATTTACTATGGAGCCGCAGATACCTATGTGGGCCTTGCCTTTACAAAGGTGGATGAAGTGGTGGCATTTATTAAGGAACACAGTGTGGTGACAGAGACAGATAAAGAAATAGGAATCCGATAGGCGCTGAATTTGAGTGGAAGAAGGAGGAAACATGTTTGCTACAGAGATAAAACAGCATTTGACAGGCGCGCTCATTCCATTTTGGCATGAGCTTAGGGATGACAGGCATGGGGGATTCTATGGTTACATAGGGTATGATTTGGAATTGGATAAAGAGGCCGTAAAGGGCTTGCATTTTAAACAGCAGGATTCTATGGTTTTTTTCCAATGCTTATCTGACGCTGGGCGAAGAAACGCTGCTTTTGGATGCGGCCATGCTTTCCTCTTTTTGAAGGAGCATTGCTTGGATAGGGAATATGGTGGTGTTTACTGGTCCCTGGATTATAAACAGTATTACATAGAACAGGAAAAGTTAGATAAGCTGATTTCAAGAAAGAATCAGAAGAGCAGTTTTTATAATGGAATTTATGACAGATATGAATATCCGGTGCTGACCAGGGAATTTGCGCCGGTCTACTGGAGATATGATCTGGATGAAGAGACAAATCCATATTTTATGGAACGTCTGGGAATTAATGCAGTTATGAATTCCGGCGCCGTTTATCTGGACGGAAAATACTATCTCGTGGTGCGTGTGGAAGGAAACGACAGAAAATCATTTTTTGCAGTGGCAGAAAGTGAGACAGGGATAGACGGGTTCCGGTTCTGGGATTATCCGGTGGTTTTGACGGATACCTGCCCGGAAGAAACCAATGTATACGATATGCGTCTGACGCAGCATGAGGACGGATGGATTTATGGAATATTCTGTTCTGAGAGCAAGGACAGGGAGAATTCAGATTTGTCTGCAGCGGTTGCGGAGGCCGGGATTGTACGGACGAAGGATTTAAAGACATGGGAACGAATGGATAATCTAAAAACCCTTCAGTCGCCCCAGCAGAGGAACGTGACGCTTCATCCGGAATTTGTGGATGGAAAGTATGCCTTTTATACAAGGCCTATGGACGGTTTCATTGAGACTGGAAGCGGCGGAGGAATCGGATTTGGGCTGTGTGAGGACATTGAACATGCGGTGATTGATGAGGAAAAGATTATTAGTAAGAGGATTTACCATACCCTTACTGAGTCAAAAAATGGAGCTGGCGCACCTCCAATCAAAGGGAAAAAGTGCTGGATTCATATTTCTCACGGTGTTCGGAATACAGCGGCAGGACTGCGCTATGTTCTGTATGTATATGGAACAGAGCTTAAGAATCCCTCGAAAGTGATTGCAGAACCGTCCGGCGTATTTCTGGTTCCTCTTGGGAATGAGAGAGTCGGGGATGTATCCAATGTTGTATTCACCAATGGAGCAATTGCAAGAGAAAATGGGGATATTTACATTTACTACGCTTCCTGCGACACCAGGATGAGAGAGGGACTTAAAGTGGGTTTGCCCACATGATTTAAAAACATAAGAGTTTGCCGCAGACGGCATTCAAGTGCAGACAAATCTTATGCCAGTAAATGATACATACTGGCGCTTGAATTGCGTTTGCGGCTATTTTTGCGCCCTTTTTTATCTTATAGGAAAGACCTTGCCACGCGAAAGCGTGAAAGTCTCTTTCCTATAAGATAAAAAATAATATGCGCACTCGCACAAGAGGTAAAATATTGCTTCGCAATTGTGCTCGGCGCAGCAAAGTGTCCAAGCCCCTCATGAGTGAGGGGTAGGGGAGCTGAAGTGGGCTTGCCCACTTTGTTCGGGTCATATATAAGTAATGCTAATAATTAAATAAAAAATTTTAATAAAAAGAAGGAGGAATCAGAATGTTTCCAAAAGATTTTGTCTGGGGCGTTGCCAGCAGCGCATATCAAATCGAAGGCAGGGATAAGGAGGATGGCGCAGGAACCTGCATTTGGGATACCTTTGCCAAAGAAAGAAAAGTGTTTGAGGGGCAGGATGCCATGGTAAGTTGTGACCATATTCATCGTTACAAAGAAGACTTTGCATTGATGCGGCTCCTAGGGGTGAAGCATTACCGTTTTTCTTTAAGCTGGAGCCGGATCATACCCAATGGTACAGGGGAGGTTAATCCCAAAGCCATAAGCTTATATCGTGATATGATATCAGAGATGAAAAAAAACGGGATTAAGCCTTATATTACCATGTTTCACTGGGAATTTCCCCAGGCCCTTCAGGACAAAGGAGGATGGGTGAACCGGGAATCGGTAGAATGGTTTGAAAATTATGCTAAGGTGGTTGCAGAGAATTTTTCTGATTTGTGCGAATATTTTATTACCTTTAATGAACCCCAATGCTTCATCGGCCTGGGAAATCTAACCGGAGTTCATGTGCCGGGGCTTACACTCCCCATTCGGGATACGTTTCAGATGGTGCACCATATGCTGATGGCCCATGGGAAAGCAGCGCTTGCCTTGCGCAAATATGCAAAGGGAAGCATAAAAGTAGGATATGCACCTGCCTGTGGTGTGGCTTACCCTGCCAGCGATGCGCCAGAGGATGTTGCAGCGGCGAAAAAAGTTTATTTTGGGTTGGAAAATGATATTCATAATTGGACCTGGAATGTAAGCTGGTTTTCTGACCCAGTATTTCTTGGAACATATCCAAAGGAAGGAATGGAGAAGTACAAAGAATATTTGCCTGAAATTACGGAGGAGGACATGAAACTGATTGCTCAGCCTTTGGATTTTATGGGACAAAATATTTACAACGGTTATCTGGTTCGCGCCGGGGCAGAAGGGGAGCCGGAATACGTATCTCGTGTTCCTGGACATAGCAAGACCGCAGTCCAGTGGCCAGTAACGCCAGAGTGTTTGTACTGGGGGTAAAATTTCTTTATGAGCGTTACCAAACACCCATTTATATTACAGAGAATGGTATGTCTTGCCATGATATGATATCCACAGATGGGAAAGTCCATGATCCAAACAGGATTGATTTTTTGGATGCATATTTGAGCAGGCTGTCTCGTGTATTTGAAGAGGGGGTGGACGTTCGAGGATATTTTCTCTGGACATTTCTGGATAATTTTGAATGGGAAAAAGGCTACAATGAACGGTTTGGATTGGTGTATGTGGATTTTGCCACTGGAAAGCGTATCCCTAAGGATTCCGCATACTGGTATCAGAATGTGATGGAGACAAATGGAGGCAGTTTGTCAGGAATAGAGAATAATAAGGAAAATCATGAAATTTTATTCCTGAATCCGGTGTTTACCCATAATATCTGGGGTGGAAGCAGACTGAAAGGAGATTTCCATTACCCAGTAACCGGGGATGATATTGGGGAATGCTGGGGCGTTTCGGCCCATCCCAATGGGGACTGTATCCTTCGAGAAGGAGCTTTTGCTGGCAGAAAATTGTCGCAATTGTGGAATGAGGAGCCAGAACTATTTGGAAATCTGGAGAGAGACAGGTTTCCACTGCTGATTAAAATGATTGATGCCAAAGATGATTTAAGTATACAGGTGCACCCCGATGATGCATATGTCAGTGTTCATGAAAACGGTTCTTTGGGAAAAACAGAGTGTTGGTACATTGTGGACTGCCCCAAAGACGCATCCCTAGTGATTGGCCATAATGCAAAAGACAAGGAACAATTGGCAGAAATGATTGAGGGTGGGCGCTGGAGTGAATTTATTCGGGAAGTCCCTGTGAAAAAAGGCGATTTTATACAGATTGACCCAGGAACTGTCCATGCGATTAAAGGGGGAATGATGATTCTGGAAACCCAGCAGAACAGTGACATCACTTACCAGGTTTACGATTATGATCGGCTGACAGACGGAAAACCTAGGGAGCTCCATGTGGAAAAAAGCATTGATGTGATCAATGTTCCGGCAAAGTCTGTGGAAAACAGTGTGATTCATACGGAAAACGTGGATAAAAGTATGCTTTATCCTTTGTATTCCTGTGAATTCTATCAGGTATTTGAATTGGATTTGGAGGGAAAAGCATCCTTTGAACAGAAGTATCCTTTCCTTTTAATGAGTGTTTTAGAGGGGGATGGATTGCTGAATGGACAGCTTGTGAAGAAGGGAGACCATCTGATTCTGCCAGATGGGTTCGGTCAGGTAGAGCTGCAGGGAAAATGGAAAGCCATTTGTTCGTGCTGCCATACCAACATTTGACAACCGATTGACCATGGGATACAATAGTAATTAACTTTAAACTTTATAATTTCATTTAGCGAAGGAGGAGGCAAAGGTTATGAAAAGAAAAGTATCATTACTATTGGCAGTTTCCCTTATGTGCGCATTAGTTTTTCCAGTTCCCATGGTACAAGCGGCAAATAGTAAAATTGTGTATTTGAAGGAAAACAGAACATACCGCTATGATTTGAATGGGGATAAGAAGAAAGAAAAGATAAAAGTCAAATGTACCGTGTCAGGTTATTCGGATGCAACCATTCAGTTATATGTCAATGGGAAAAGAATCTTTTCCAGAAAAAGAGATTCTCTTGGAGCAAAATTTTACCTTGTGGATTTGAACAAGAAGGATAAATACAAGGAGCTGCTTGTACATGGGCTCAGCGATAGCGGCACCACCGGAGATTTTTTTGCGGTTCGCTATAAAGGAAACAATAAAAAGAGCGTACTGGAAGGCGCTACACAAAATGGAAGAAAGTTAAGATCTAATTCCAAACAGTTAAATCTTTATCGTTTCACCCTGTATTCCAATACTGGACAGAATAAACTTTATATTAAGGCGGATACCCCGTATAGTAATTTTTATTTTGGCTCTTATTATGTGAAAGTGCCTGTTGTCATAAAAAATGGAAAATTGACAGCTCAGAAATCATCTTCCTACCGGGCGCTTGGTCAAACCAAAAGCTATCTGTACCGGTTAAAGCGCAGCATGGCTCTCTATGAAAAAGCATCCACCAGCAGCAGTTCCGTGATTTGCTATTCTGGCTCATCCTTCCATGCACTGGAGTTAAAACCGGCACAAAATAGCGACACAGGGGGGTTATATGTAAAAGTTAAAATGTCTTCTGGAAAAACAGGCTGGCTATATTTCCCAAGCTATAGTTCATACGATACAGGTTACTTAGAAAACGTGCCTGGCTGGGGCTGATTGCCCACGTTTTTCTTTCCGTTATTTTTTGATTAGGGTGTCAAAGGATTCTTCGATGCAAGAATAAAAATATGGATGGGAGCTTCTATTGTTTTTTACAAATTTTCCTGCTTTCCTTTCTTGGAAGGGAAAGCAGGAAAATTTGTCTCAAATATGGAAATACCCATCCATATTTTTATACTGTCAGTATGAAAATCCTTTGAATAAAGCTCTATTTTAGAGCTGAAAGGGCTGAACTGTTACTAATTTTTTCTTAAAATTAACCACATTTGTTCCTAAACTGTCAAATAGTGTGATATACTGTAACGGAGTTTGTTTGAGTTTGTTTGAAAAATATAGAACAGTTGAGTGCGTGTACTGTTACGAAATTTTCGGAAAAGCATTTTTCAAACATGTTTCAGGAAAGGATTAGTATTATGTTAGAAATTTTAAAAGCAGTAGTGTATGGAATTGTAGAAGGAATCACAGAGTGGCTTCCGGTGAGCAGCACTGGCCATATGATTTTATTAGAGGAAATCATGCCCATGAAGGTGTCTGAGGAATTTTGGAACATGTTTTTGGTGGTGGTTCAGTTAGGAGCAATTTTGGCGGTGGTTTTATTGTTCTGGAATCGGATTTTTCCCCTTCAGAGGAATCGGAGAAGGCAGATTAGGATAGACTGGAATATTATGAGTCTCTGGGGAAAAATTTTGGTAGCATGTATCCCAGCAGCTATCGTGGGCGTGTTGTTTGATGACTGGCTGGAAGAACATTTGTATAATTTCTGGGTGGTTGCTGTTATGCTGATTGCAGTGGGAATTATCTTTATTCTTGTGGAAAACCGCAACCGGGGGGTAAGGCCGATGATCCGCACCACGGATGAGCTGGATTATAAGGTAGTTCTCTTGATTGGCCTGTTCCAGTTGGTGGCAGCAGTATTTCCGGGGACTTCCCGATCTGGCGCAACGATTATCGGCGCGCTGATGATTGGCGTATCCCGTACGGTAGCGGCAGAATTCACCTTTTATCTTGCAATTCCAGTTATGTTCGGAGCAAGTTTTTTGAAGCTGCTAAAATTTGGATTTACGTTTACAGGTATAGAGATTGGAATACTGCTTACGGGAATGGTTGTATCCTTTCTTGTATCCATTGTAGTCATACGTTTTCTGATGGGGTATATTAAAAAGCATGATTTCAAGGTATTTGGGTGGTACCGGATTGCACTTGGTGCAATGGTGCTTTTGTATTTCGGAGTGATTGCTGCATGAGATCATTGTTTGACGTGTTGCGAAAATATAAGAAAGAAGAGGAAAACATCATGTTTATTATTGCAGGGTTGGGGAATCCCACCAAGCAGTATGAGAAAACCCGCCACAATGTTGGGTTTGATGTCATTGACTTGCTGGCAGAGAAATATAATATAAGAGTAAGCGAGAAAAAGCATAAAGCTTTGTGCGGAACAGGTATGATTGAGGGCCGGAAGGCGCTTTTAGTAAAGCCTCAGACCTTTATGAACTTAAGCGGGGAAAGCCTTGGAGCAATTTTGAATTTTTATAAATTAGAGCCTTGGACAAATCTGATTGTGATATATGATGATATCAGCCTTCCTCCTGGAAGACTAAGAATTCGGAAAAAAGGCAGCGCTGGTGGACATAATGGAATAAAAAGCATTATCAAGCATACAGGCACCCAGGAATTTTTGCGGATTAAGATTGGAGTAGGGGAAAAGCCTCAAGGATGGGATTTGGCAGATTATGTGTTGGGAAGGTTTTCAAAGGAAGACAGGGCGCTTGTGGAGGAAGCCTTCCAAAACGCTTGCGAGGCAGCAGCCTTGATGGTGCAGGGGGAAACAGACCGGGCGATGAACGTATTTAATTAAGGACTGAGGCAGCGGCCTAGACTATGGAGGCAATTATGAAAAGTTTTACGGAGCCTTTGCTGGAGCTAAAGGAATATGCAGATTTAAAGGCAGAATTGAAGAATACGAAAGAAGCTGTGCAGGTTTCCGGGTGCATTGATACCCAGAAGCCTCATTTCATGTACAGTTTGATTGGTGAAAAGGAGAATTGCCTGATTGTGACTTTTCAGGAGCAGAAGGCAAAGGAATTGTATGAAAATTATCGCTTTTTTGACAGACAGGCCGTATATTATCCAGCGAAGGATGTGCTGTTTTATCAATCAGATATTCGAGGAAATTTGCTGACTGGGGAACGGCTTGCAGCAGTAAAAGCTATATTGGAACAGGATCAGGTTACCGTAATCACTACTTTTGATGCGTTAATGGACCGAATTGTGCCTTTAGAACATATCAAAAGAGCTGTTTTAGAATATTCTCTGGGAGAAACCTTGAATATCGAAGAGGCCAAAGCTAAGCTGGTGCAGATGGGATATGAGCGGAATTATCAAGTAGAGGCTGCTGGGCAGTTTGCAGTCCGGGGTGGAATTCTAGATATTTTTCCTTTGACAGAGGAAAGCCCTTGCCGGATTGAGCTGTGGGGAGATGAGATTGACTCTATGCGCCGATTTGATGTGGAAAGCCAGCGTTCCATTGAAAATCTGGAACAGGTGTGTATTTATCCAGCCGGCGAGGTGGTTTTGTTTCCGGAAATGGTAAAATCTGGTCTGCTGCAGCTGGAGAAAGAGAAAAAGGAGCTGTATGAAAGATTCCGTAAAGAAATGAAAACGGAAGAAGCACACCGATTAAAGACGGCAGTGGATGGGTTTATTGAGGAAATCACTGAACTGGGGCAAGGAGGGAATGTTGACAGCTATTTGATGTATTTTTTGGAGAAAACTGTTTCCTTCTTAGATTATTTTGACTGGGAGCACACCATATTGTTTCTGGATGAGCCTACCCGCCTGGCGGAGAAAGGCAGGGTGGTAGAGCAGGAATTTTCTGAGAGCATGACCCATCGTTTGGAAAAGGGATATATCCTGCCTGGGCAGATGAAAGCTATTTATACAGGAAAGGAAATTTTTGCTGGAATCCAACGAAGAAAATGTGTAGCCCTTACAACCCTTGACATGAAGGTTAGTGAACTGGAAATCACCCAGCATTACAGGGTTTTTACCCGGGCAGTTAATTCCTACAATCGAAGCTTTGAGCTTTTAATTAAAGATTTGCAGCAGTACCGGAAAAATAAGTATCAGGTGATTCTATTGTCCGGTTCTAGAACCCGCGCAGGGCATTTGGCTGAGGATTTACAGCAGGAAGGACTGAATTGTTTTTACAGTGAAGATTATAATCATCTAGTGCAGCCAGGAGAAGTGATGGTGGCATACGGCAAACTGAAAAAAGGATTCGAGTATCCAGATATCAAGTTTGTGGTGATTTCAGAAAGTGATATTTTTGGCGGCGAGCCCAAGCGGAAAAAGAAGCGCAAGATTTATGAGGGGGAAAAAATCCAAAGCTTCACAGATCTAAGCATTGGAGATTATGTGGTGCATGAACGCTACGGGGTTGGAATTTACCGGGGGATTGAAAAGGTAGAAATTCAAAAGACTGCCAAGGATTATGTGAAAATCGAATACGATAAAGGAAGCAATCTGTATGTGTTAGCAACTCAATTAGAAGCCATCCAAAAATATGCTGGTGCAGAGGCAAAGAGGCCGAAAATCAATCGGTTGGACGGGCCAGAGTGGAATAAGACCAGGAACCGGGTCAAAGGTGCGGTGAAAGAAATAGCAAAAGAGCTGGTGGAACTGTATGCTGCCCGCCAACAGACCCAGGGATTTGCTTATGGAGAAGACACCGTATGGCAGAAGGAATTTGAGGAATTGTTTCCTTTTGAGGAAACACAGGACCAGGAGCTTGCGATTGAGGCTACGAAGCGGGATATGGAAAGTAAGAAAATCATGGATCGTCTGGTTTGTGGAGATGTGGGCTATGGTAAGACGGAAATTGCAATCCGGGCGGCTTTTAAGGCTATTCAGGATAGTAAACAGGTGGTATATTTGGTGCCCACTACCATTTTAGCTCAGCAGCACTATAATAACTTTGTGCAGCGGATGAAGGATTTTCCGGTACGCGTGGATTTGATGTGTCGGTTCTGTACCAATGGGCAGATAAAGAAAACCGTAGAAGATTTAAAACGGGGAGCAGTGGACATTGTGATTGGCACCCATCGGGTGCTCTCCAAGGACGTAGAGTTTAAAGATTTGGGCCTTTTGATTATTGATGAGGAACAGAGGTTTGGGGTGGCGCATAAAGAGAAAATAAAACAAATGAAGAAAAATGTGGATGTGCTCACATTGACGGCTACCCCGATTCCCAGAACTTTGCACATGAGTTTGATTGGAATTCGCGATATGAGTGTTTTAGAGGAGCCTCCCATGGATCGGCTGCCGATTCAGACTTATGTAATGGAATACAATGAAGAGATTGTAAGAGAGGCCATCAGTCGGGAATTGGCCAGGGAAGGTCAGGTATACTATGTGTTCAATCGGGTCAATCAGATTGTGGAGGTGGCTTCTAAGATTGCAGAGCTTGTGCCGGAGGCAAATGTTGCATTTGCCCATGGGCAGATGTGTGAGAGAGAATTGGAGAACATTATGTATCAGTTCATCAACGGGGAGATTGATGTGCTGGTATCTACTACAATTATTGAAACAGGACTTGATATCTCTAATGTAAATACCATGATCATTCATGATGCGGACAATATGGGATTGTCCCAGCTTTATCAGCTCAGGGGAAGGGTAGGACGTTCGAATCGGACAGCATATGCGTTTCTTATGTACCGACAGAACAAGATGCTAAAGGAAATTGCAGAGAAACGCTTGTCAGCCATAAAGGAATTTACAGAGCTAGGCAGTGGATTTAAGATAGCAATGCGGGATTTGGAAATCCGCGGAGCAGGGAATTTACTGGGGGCACAGCAGCATGGACATATGGAAGCAGTGGGGTATGATTTGTATTGTAAGATGTTGAATGAAGCTGTGAAGTCTCTGAAAGGGGAAGCCCCAGAGAAGCAATTTGATACCACTATGGAATTGGATGTGGATGCATTTATTCCCCCTTCCTATATTCCCAATGAATTTCAAAAGCTGGATATTTATAAGCGGATTGCAGTGATTGAGAATCAGGAGGAGCGGGAGGAAATGTTGGAAGAGTTGATTGACCGTTTCGGAGAACCGCCCAAGTCAGTAGAAAATCTACTTTCCATTGCATTGTTAAAGGCAAAGGCTCATAATTGTTACTATACAGAAATTAAGGAATATGGAGAAAAAATTAAATTTATATTTTATTTTCAATCAGACATCAATCCTGCTAATATTGCCCAGGTTACAGAGAAGTATCAGGGGGCTTTGCAGTTTGTAAGAGATGCAAAAGCGCCCTATTTTGAGTATAGAAAGAACCACAGCACACGCCAGAAGAAGGCGGGGGCCTTGGAGATTGTAGCGCAGGTGCTAGAGGACACTTGGAGCCTGTTGGTAGAAAAGGTTTCGGGGATGTAACGGTTCAGCTATGAAAATATTGTGAAAACAGTTGCTACCAATGGAAAAAAGAATTATAATATCAACAGTGCGCCTGTTCTTGTTGGATGACAGGCAGATATTAGAACGTGTTTGAGTACTCATTCCCGCTCTAGAGAAAAAGAATACACAGGAGGATGTTATGAAAGGAAAGAAAATAATCCCTTTGTTACTGGCGGCAGTAATGGGAATCTCTGTTTTGTCAGGATGCGGTAGTTCGATAGATAGAAAGAAAGCAGGAGCAACTTTAGATGGGGAAGAGATATCTCTTGGATTTATGAATTTTATGGCCAGGTATCAGCAGGCTATTTATGACGGGCAGTTTTCAGGTATGTTCGGAACAGGATTTTGGTCTCAGGATTTGTTTGGGGAAGGAACAGATACGGAAACTTCTGTGAAGAAGAATGTGGTAGAGAATATTGAGATTTTGTATCTGCTCGAAGCTCACATGGAAGATTACAAGGTGGAAATCACAAAAGAGGAACAGGCAAAGATCAAGGAAGCGGCAGAGAAGTTTATGGCGGATAACAGCGAGAAGGCCATTAAGCAAATGGGCGCTTCTCAGGAATACGTGGAAGAAATGCTTCGGTTGAACACCATCCAGAATAAAATGCGAAAAGCAATGAATGAAGAGGTGGATACGAAAGTCTCAGATGAGGAAGCGGCTCAAAAGACCATCAGCTATGTAAAAGTAGGGAATACTTCCACCACAGACGAAGAGGGCAAGTCCAAAGAATATACTGAAGAGGAAAAAGAAGCCTTAAAGAAGGAAGTGGAGACATTTGCAGCTTCTGCCAAAGAAGATATGAAAGCAGCAGCGGAGACCGCAGGCTATACTGTTTCCGAAGCCTCTTATGGAAAAGATGAGGAATCCTTGGATGCGGCATTGATAGAGGCAGCAGACAAATTGAAGGAGGGAGAGCTCAGCGGCGTTATCACAGGTGAAGATGCCTTCTATGTGGTTCGTATGGACAGTACCTTTGATGAGGAAGAAACTGAGAGAAGAAAAGACGAGATTGTTACAGAGCGAAAGAACGACCATTACACGGAAGTGTGCGATAAATATAAAGAGGGCGTGAAGTTCGAACTGAATGATAAGGAATGGGCAAAGGTAAAATTTGATGATCTGTTTGTGATGAAGCAGGAGGAGGCTCCAGAGAGTGAATCAGAGGATACACAGAATCAGGAAGAGAAAGACGCAGAGCCTAAGGAAGATACACAAGAGGATGCAGACACCCAGCAGGATACAGAGGAAAATACAAAAGAATAAGAGATAGAAAAGAGAAAACGCTCCCTTTTGGCCAGGCAGAAAGATTGTCAGGCTGGAAGGGAGCATATTGCTAAAAAGGTGACAAGTATGAAGAGAATATATCGTGTGGGAATTCTGCTGTTGGTGACAGCTTTGCTTGTGGGAATTGCCATGGTACAGAAGAGTGGAGAGCAGAAACGGTACGAAGCAAGTTTTTTTGACAGTTTTGATACAGTAACAGTGATTACTGGATATGCCAAGAGCCAGGAGGATTTTGAAATGCAGGCAAAAAGGCTGCAAGAAAAATTGCGTGAATATCATGAACTTTTTGATATTTACCACACCTATGAAGGAATCCATAATATTAAGACCATCAACGATGCCGCTGGAAAAGAACCAATAAAAGTAAATGAGGAATTAATAAACTTGCTAAAGTTTGGAAGGGACATGTATGAAAAGACACAAGGAAGATTGAATATTGTATATGGAAGCGTACTGTCTGTTTGGCACGAATACCGGGAACAGGGGATAGCCCAGCCAGAACATGCCCAGCTGCCGCCCCAAGAGCTGTTGGATGAACGCCGTCAACATACGGATATTTCCAAGCTGGTGATTGATGAGGAAAATTCCACTGTATTTCTGGAAGATGAAGAAATGTCATTGGATGTGGGAAGTATTGGGAAAGGATATGCAGTACAGCGTCTTTCGGAGTATGCCAGGGAATCCGGCATGGAACATATGCTGTTTAGCGTAGGCGGTAATGTGTGCGCCGTGGGAGACAAGCCAGATGGCGCTCCGTGGCGGGTGGGGATTGAAAATCCCGATTTGGAAAGTGGGAAAGGTTATGTGGGAACCGTAGAAATTTCTGGGAAATCCATAGTAACCAGTGGAGATTATCAACGCTTTTATGAGGTGGATGGCAAACGTTACTGCCACATTATTCACCCTGATACTGGAATGCCCCCAGAGCATTTTCCTTCTGTATCGGTTCTTACAGAAGATTCTGGCATAGCAGACGCTCTTTCTACCTCTCTGTTCAATATGGAATTTGAGGAAGGGATGGAGCTTGTGGAATCTCTGCCAGAAGTGGAAGCCTTGTGGATTATGGAAGATGGAGGAATTCACTGGACCAGTGGATTTGAATTCAATGAAGAAAAATGATGTGATTTTGATTGGTGTGATTTTGATTCTGGCTCTGGCCGCTTTTGGAGGGATTTCCTGGTATTCTGAGAAAAATACCAAGGAGGCTGAGGCCGTTGTATATGTGGACGGAGAAGAGCAAGAGCGATATCCCTTGAACCAGGATACTTCTGTTCGAGTATCTTTGGAGGATGGGAATTATAATTTGCTGGAAATCAAAGATGGACAGGCAGATATCACAGAGGCTTCCTGCCCGGATAAGGTTTGCGTGGACCATCGGCCAGTGAAGAACCAGGGGGAAAGTCTGGTATGTTTGCCTCATAAGGTTGTGGTAGAGATTGAAAATGGTGAGGAAGCAAAGATTGATGGCGCCACCCATTAAGGAGGAAATTATGGCAAAGAAAGCAGCATATATGGGAATGATGGTAGCCCTGGCTTTTGTGTTTTCTTACCTGGAATCGTTAGTTCCGATTAATTTTGGCATTCCGGGCATTAAATTGGGACTGGCAAATTTGGTGGCAATCGTTGCCTTGTATACCATGGGAAGCAAGGAAGCCTGCACTTTGTCACTGATACGAATTATACTGACAGGCTTTACCTTTGGAAATCCTTCCAGTATGCTATACAGTTTGGCGGGAGGGATTCTCAGTCTGTTGGTGATGATATTAGCTCAGAAAATAAAGATTTTTTCAGTGACAGGAGTTAGCGTTCTTGGTGGTGTATTCCACAATACAGGCCAGATTCTGGTTGCTGCTCTTGTGGTGGAAAATGAAAGGCTTTTTTATTATTTACCCATGCTGATGATATCAGGAACCATTGCAGGGACCTTGATTGGAATTCTGGCTGCTATTTTAATCAAACGGCTGGAAAGACTGATAAAAGAAGGATGATGGATATGGAACGGGTATTATTGCTGGAGGATGACGAGAGTATTCGTAGGGGCGTTGCTTTTCAATTGGAAAAAGAGGGATATTCTGTGGATGCCTGCCGTACTGTGGCGGAGGCGGAGGAGATTTTTCACCAGAAGGAATTTCAATTGATGATTTGTGATGTGACTTTGCCAGATGGAAATGGAATGGATTTGGTGCGTAGGATTCGTGGGGAGAGCAGCATGCATATTATTTTTCTCACTGCATTGGATCAGGAAATGGATCAGGTCATGGGATATGAAGCTGGTGGGGATGATTATATTACGAAGCCTTTCAGCCTGTCGGTTCTCATGCTTAAGGTGTCTGCGTATTTTCGAAAACAGAAAAACTCTGGTCAGAAGCGGCTGGAGTCTGGGAATCTCTGTTTTTATGTGAAAGAGATGCGGGCGCTTGTGGCAGGGGAGGAGGTATCTTTGACGAAAAATGAATGGAAAATGCTGCAGATTTTTATGGAGCATCCCAAGCAAATATTGTCCAAAAAGCAGTTGTTGGAGCAGCTTTTTGATCTGGAAGGGGATTTTGTAGATGAGAATACCATTGCAGTGAATATTCGGCGGCTTCGGGAGAAAATAGAGCCTGACAGCTCGAAACCGGAATATATTAAAAATGTGAGAGGTATCGGGTATCTGTGGAATAAGGAGTGTCGGAGTCTGTGAGAGATACAAAAAATGCAATCAGATATCATGATCCAACAGAAAGAGGAACGATGAAGAAAAACAGAACAATTCTCTATTTTATGATGGCAGGCTTTTTGGTTTTTGCTCTGGCAGACGGCCTTCTCATCCACATGCAGGTGCGCAGTTATAAGGAAAAAATACAAATCCTTTCTGCTTTCACCCAGGAACAGGGTGAAGAAAATCTGGATCTAGCAGTCAGACTCCTGAAAGGGAAGGAAAACTTTGACAAAAAAGATGGGCAAAAAGTATTGGAATCCTATGGATATTTAAAGTCTGGGTCCAATAGGTACAATTTAGAGTTAAGGAAAGAGATAGGCATTATTTTGTGCTTATCTTTTGTCATGTTTATGCTGTATCTTACGGCTGTCATTAGTTCCAGCAAAAGATTAGTGGAAAAGAAAAGGCAGGAGCTGAAAAATCTGGAAAAAATCTTAGGCCAGTTTCGAAAACGAATGTATGAATTAGATGCAAGAGAAGAGTACCAGGGTAATGATATAAGGATGAACCGCATTTATGAGCAGTTGGAATTACTTGGTGAAATGCTGGTCTTAGATGGGGAAAGGCTGGCGGCGGAAAAGGAAACAACGAAGTCATTGGTTACAGACATTTCCCATCAACTAAAAACTCCGGTAGCAGGACTGAAGACCTGTTTAGAAATTCTTATGCAGGAAGATTTGAGTGAGGAGGAACAGGCAGAATTTCGAGAACAATGTCGGCGTCAGTTACAGGGCTTAGAGGCCATGACGAGTGCGCTGGTAAATATTTCACGAATGGAAACAGGAATGATACAGATAAAAAAAGAGCCTGCGGATATCTTGGAAACATTGATAGCTGCCATAAACCGGGTATATTTAAAGGCTGAAGAGAAGCATATTTCCATAGAATTCCAGGAAGAGGAGGATTTTGGCAGTCTGGAAATTTTGCATGATGTGAAATGGGTCTGTGAAGCATTGATCAATATACTGGAAAATGCCATAAAGTATAGCCAAAGCTATACCGTAGTTTCCATTCGGATGATAAAGTGCATTGGTTTTTTGCGGATTGAAATTCAGGATCAGGGCATAGGAATTCCAAAAGGAGAGTACCACAAGATATTTAAACGCTTCTACCGGGGGACCTCTAAGGAGGTGGCCCAGACCCAAGGCTCTGGGGTGGGATTGTATCTGACCCGTGAAATTCTGGGAGAACATGGAGGAAGCGTAACAGTTTCTTCCCGATGTCATGGTGGGGAGCAGGGGAGTACTTTTGTGGTGCAGCTTCCCTATGGGAGTAGGAGTCTTACAAAACTGTAAGGCTTCTTTTTCTTTTTTGAAAGTAAAGTGAAAGAAAAGAGGGGTATGATAAACAGAAACGACAGACCAAATCGAATTATTATTTTACAGGGAGGATCTTTGAATGGAAACAATTTTAAAAACAGAAAATTTATGTAAATACTATGGAAAAGGAGAAAATCAGGTGCGGGCAGTGCGAAGCGCAAATCTTGCCATCAAGAAAGGAGAATTTACCGCCATCGTAGGAAAGTCTGGTTCTGGAAAGAGCACCCTTTTGCATCTGCTGGGAGGCTTGGATTATCCCACCAACGGAAAGGTATGGGTGAAAGAAAAGGATATTTTCTCCATGAAAGAGGAGGAGCTTGCCATATTTCGCAGAAGGAAAATCGGATTTGTGTTCCAGGCTTTTAATCTGGTATCCAGTATCAATGTGTGGGAAAATATTGCGCTGCCTCTTGGGCTGGATGGAAAAGAGGCAGATGAAGTATTTGTGAGGGATATTATAAATACATTGGGAATTACAGATAAAATATACAATTTACCAAACACCCTTTCCGGCGGACAGCAGCAGCGTGTAGCTATTGCAAGAGCATTGGCCTCCAGGCCGGATATTATTCTGGCGGATGAACCAACGGGAAATCTGGATTCCAGGACTAGTGATGAAGTGGTAACATTATTGAAAACTTCATCGCAAAAATATGGGCAAACAGTGGTAATGATTACCCATGATGAGGACATTGCTCAGATTGCAAACCGGATACTGGTCATTGAAGATGGAAAGGTGGTAGAGCAGGGATGAAGGATACGATAACAAATTTAGCAGTCAGCAATGGGAAGAGAAACCGTACGAGAAGTATTTTGATTATGATATCTGTTTTCTTAAGCGCTCTGCTTCTAACAGTAATTGCAGAGTTTGGGTACGGGATGGTGCAGTTTAGCCGCATCAATGTAGGAAAAATGCATGGCAATTATTGTGGAGTGTTCCAGAATGTTACCAAAGAGCAGTATGAAACCATAAAGCGGCACAGTGAATTTGAACAGATAGGAAGGTCTGCATTTGTGGCAGAGATACAAAACCAAGAAGCAAAGCTTAGCTTATCCTGGATCGATTCCCAAGGAGCCGAAAACACAAATCTGACCGATTCCGTTGCAGAGGGGACATTGCCTGGAACAGGAAATGATCTGGCAGCCCCTGTGGAATTTTTTGCGAAAGCAGGGGTGGAGCATCCTAAGGTTGGAGAAACGGTTGTTTTGTCCATCCGCAGCGACCAGGCAAGTAAATTTTCAGAAAAAGAATTTGTGATCAGTGGGATACTGGCATCCAGCAAATCCAGCGATTTTCAGAAATCATTTCAAGGGTATGTGTCCCAGGATTTTTATGAAAGCCTGTTTCCAGAGGAAATGCAAAGCTATCATGTAAATTTTCAGTTAAATCCGTCTGTGCAAATTAACGCAGATATTGGAGAAGAGGTAATAAAGGAGCTGGGCGCTCTTTGCGGAATCAAAGAAAAAAATATATCCGTGAATTCTATGTATCTGATATGGGCTTATGATCCAGGAACAGAAACATTGATCACCTGCATTGGAATTGGGTTGATTGTCATTCTCGTCTCTGTGGCAGTTATTTACAATATTTTTCAGGTGGGAATTGTACAGAAGATTCAGGAATATGGAAAAATAAAAGCGTTGGGAGCCACCAAAAAGCAACTAAAGAAACTTATTTTCCGTGAAGGGATGGTACTTGCTGCTGTTGCAATTCCTCTGGGACTGGCAGTTGGGACCCTGGTAGCAGCTATGCTGTTTGAATGGCTGATGCTGGGTGATGCGGAGAGGATGACACAGGTAGAAATGATTTCCGTGTCTGTGGTTTCTGTGCCCGTACTTTTGGTGTCTGCAGTCTGTGCTTTTTTTACGGTATGGTTATCTCTGAGAAAGCCCATGAGGGTGGTGGCCGCAATTTCTCCAGTGGAGGCAGTCCGTTATCAGGAGAATACAAAAATAAATCATGCAGTTCGGGAGAGGAAGGGTAAAGTGACAGTTTTTGGTCTCACATGCTCCAACCTGTGGGCAAACAGAAAACGTACGGTTACCACCGTAATGACCATGGGGCTTTCCTGTGTGTTGTTTGTAGTACTGGCAAATCTGGCAGGAAATATAGACAATGAGTTTGCAGCCCGTGAGCAGGTGGAATATGGACAGTTTCTGTTAGCCCTTGATTATTCTTTGACAGATCAGGCATATCCAGAAAATAATCTGGATGAAATTCAGAAAAGTAATCCTTTGGGAAAGGAATTTCAGGAGAAGTTAAAAACCATACCAGGCGTTATAAAGGTTCATACAAGAAATGTATTTTCTGTAAAAGAAAATACTGGTTCTGGTAAGAATGAAAGAGTTCGCTCTGTATGTGTACTAAATCGGCAGGATTTTGAACGTTATAGTATGTCAAGCGTACTGGGAACGGTGGATTATGACCAGGTAGCAGAAGCAGACGGAATTATCTATGGATATTCTCATTTTTTTGAAGAGGATGGATATACCTTGGGGAATAAAATTGGAATGGAAATTCAGGATACCGAAAGGAGCATTCCTTTGGAGACGAAAATTATGGGCGCTTTCGGTCATGCTCCTGCAACCTGGGCTATCACAGAAGAGACCTGGAAGAAATTAAACATAAGAGGAGACCTGACGGAATCTGTGTGGATAGATTGTGAGCCAGCCGAGAGGGAACATGTGGAATCGGTGATTCGGGAACAGATTGCAGGCTGGCAGCATGTGGAGCTGGTAACCTATGAGGAGGCTATGGAAAATGTAAGATTTGCCACAAGGATTATCCAGATGGGTATCTATGCATTTATTGGAATCATTGGCCTGATTGCTTTTTTAAATATGGCGAGTACGATTATTATAGGGGTTGTGACTAGAAAGAGAGAGCTTGGAATTCTACAGGCTGTGGGAATGACCAATCATCAGCTCAATCGGATGCTCCAACTAGAAGGAATTTTGTTTTCTGTTGGGACAGTTGCAGTGTCACTGGTTGTGGGGTGTCCACTGGGCTTTGTAATCTTTCGGTATGCCAAGGAACATGGAATCTATGGACTGAATCAGTATCAGGTACCCTTGTCAGAAATCATGATAATGACAGGAGTGATTGTTCTGATGCAGATGCTGCTCTCCTATTGTCTGAGTCGGAATCTGCGGAAGGAATCTTTGGTGGAGCGAATCAATTACCAGGAGTAACATTCCGATTCTATGAGATAAAGTGAAATAATGTCCCTAAAATACAAGAAATAAACTAAATAGTCAGAAAATATAGGGGGGGGGGTAAATGTATACACATATTTTTCGGAAAAATAAAAAATAATTAGAAAACAATTGACTTTTTCTGGAAAAGGGACTAGAATAGAAAAAGGTCATTTGTGAAAGAAATGTGAAGTAAAGTTGAATTTTCTATGAATCTGTCATAATTGATTTTCATATAAGACTTCTTTATGAAGCATTCGCAGATGATGAAATATTCTATGTATTCATGAAAGGAGTTATTTATGAGGAAAGGTGGAACGACAGCACGGGTTGCAGCAGCGATATTGGCAGCAGCGATGGTGGTAACAACCGTAATTCCTGCTTCAGCAGCGAATGTATCGGTAGAGACCTCAGAACAGGGCGCGATAAACGGCGTGTCGAAGGTAATCGGCCTGCGAGGAAGCTTGTATGACCATTCCATGGGAAGTGGGGCTTTAGAGAAACGATTTGCTTATGTAAATCGGACAGATGATACAGTGTATGTTTCTGGCACAGTGGAAGCATTGAAGTATGGAGATGAGCTTTATAAAAGCGGAAATGATTATTATGGGGAGGCAACTCAGGTTGCCCCGTCTATTGTAGCATTGTCCAATAAGGCGGTGCTTGTGTCAGAGACGCTGCAGGCAGACCCGGCAACAGGTCTTTATCTGGTAAGTGGGAAATATTATTCCGATAAATCATCTACAGAGATAGAAGATGGAAAAGATGAAGATGGTTATACAAAGTGGAAAATCCTTGCATATTACGTATGTGAGAACAACGAAGTAGAACCTTTAGGGACTGTTTCAGGAGAATTTAGTACAGAGTATTATTACAATGGAAGTACAAGCGATTTAGCGCAAGCGGTAAACAAGGTATATGGCAGGCAGCTGGATACTGTCAGCGGAGAGTACGGATATTTTGAAGCTAAGGGGAAAATGTATACCAGCATAGGCGTAAAGACTGCCTGGGTGGAAACAACCGATAAGTATGCTGTCAAGAGCGTATATGCGCGAAAAAACAATGAAATCTCTTTTGCCAATAAATACCAGTGTATTCAGTGGAATGCTGTAACCAATCAGACAGAGGTGGACAGTAAGGGAAAATATTTACAGGTTGGTTATCAGGTAAGAGTAGAAGATAAAGATGTAAATCTGGATTACGTGGCTGCCAATGGGAGCGGTTTCCAGACATTTACAAAAGATACTGGCTACACTACGGTATCTTCCTATCCTTCTACTGCAAAGGTAAAGTATGAGGTGCGTGCGGTATATTATACAGAAACAGAGGTCTATGAAAACAAGGTGAATGAAGAGACCGGAAAGCCTTACGAATCCAAAACTGGCACAACTTATACAATCGTTAAGACTGGCGCCTGGTCAGAACCTTTTACTTATGCATGGTCTGTGCCTTCTGTACCAACCGTCAGCGGGCTGAAATGGCAGTTAAAGAAAGCTGGAAAGGGAGAGCTTTCCTGGAATGCAGTAAAAAATGCATCTGGGTATAGGATTGAATATACATCTTCTCCAACACCTGTTACAGACTTTTCTTCCGTAGAGTGGGATGAGATTAACGATAATGTAAGCGGAGAGGATACCCATTACTCTGTGAGTGCAGAGAGTTATGGAGCCACCAATGGGGTGGAGAACAGGTATCGCTATTACAGGATTCAGGCTTATGTATATTTGAATCAGGATCAGAATGTAAGAAATTACAGTCAATATTCCAACGTGGTTACAGCTTCTTTGGACAAGAGATCCAATACGCCTGCGATCAAGGGGCTGAAGGTAGAAAAGAAAAACGATGGTTCCTTTGATCTGGCTTGGAATTCCATCGATGAAGATGCAAAGGTTTACGTTTTTGCATCCAAGGATCAGAAAATGTTTCAGTCTATGGAATATGCATATAAATATCTGGATATTAAGGGAAAAGACAGCACAGGAAAAACTTACCAGTTAGGCGCAACGGCAGATTATTATGACTATGATGACGATGATTACCATGGTAATTATTATGCAGTGTCTTCGCTGAAAGATAAGATGAAGATTATCAATAAGAAAGTGAAATCCAACTATATAGGCACTGGCATTGACCGTATTTCAAGCAGCGCATTGCTTAGGGAGTTAAACCTTGAAGTGGGTGAAAAATATTATTTCGTGGTTGCAACCATTGATGATGCCAACCATGAAACGGACCGTTCTACTGTTACTCCTTATGTTGCAAATGTAGCGAGGGTTGCAGGAGCGAATAATACGGTAAGATTTGGATTCTATAATGATATTTCTGTTTCTGGAAAGGTTTCCGCTACAGCAGCAATCAACATTACCGAGCCGTCTACAACCTCTGGAAAAAAGAGCATTACCATGAACTTTGATAAGGGCTCTAATGTAACAGGATATGAGATTTTCCGCAAGAACAAGAAAGGAAAATTCCAAAAGATTGCAACCATTAACTCAAACCACTATGTGGATGAAGGATTAAGTGAAAATACAGTATATGACTATCAGGTAAGAGGTTATTATTATCATCCAGATACGAAAAAATCCGCTTATAGCGCATATGTTTATTTCTCAGCAGAGACAGGCAATGATACATATATTGAACTGAAAGCAGAAAAGAAGAGTAAGAATTCTGTAAAACTCACATGGACCAAGGTGGCAGGCGCTACCCAGTATGATATTTACAGGAGTCATACTTCTTCAAAAAGCGCCAAGTATTCCCCAAGCAAAAATGGATATGGAAATGGTGACTATGCATTATACAATCAAAAATGGGAAAAGGTGAAGACCATTACCAAGGCAAAGACAGTAACTTATACAGATAAGAAGTTAAAGAAGGGGACTTATTACAATTACAGGGTGGTTGCTACCTATAAATTTGGAAAGAAGACGAGACAGGTATTTGCAATCACGGATGTAACCCTTCAAATGACAACGCCAAGGAACTTGAAGCTGGTGGTCAATAAGAATAATGTAAAAGCAACCTGGGAAAAAGATGCATTTGCCTCCAAGTATGAAATCAAATATAAGAAATATGATGGAGAAGGCAGATCTGAGAAAAATACCTGGACAACCAAATCCACAAAGGGCAGCAGCTACACCATTAAGAGCGTAGCAAAAGGGGGAAGAGTTGAAGTCCGCGTGCGCGCATATGGCAGTAAGCAATGGTCTAGCTATGCTCAAGGCCAGATAACCAATGGGGAACTGGCAGCGGCAAAAGGGATTAAGGCAAAAGAAATTACAGAAAAAGATGCAAAGGGAAAGAAAACTACGGCGGTACAGATCCAATGGAGTAAAGTGCCAGATGCAGCGTACTATGTGGTAAATCGTTCTACCAGCCCAGTGGCATATTATAACCAGGATAAAAAAGTATATGACAGACCAACGGATTCTAATTGGGCGTTAATTTCAAAGGAAAGCAATACAGACGAAAGTGTAAGTTACCATACAGTTCCATATAGAGAATATAAGTTTGAGGAAGGCAGTGTAGTTGGAACAAAAGCAGTAGACCGTGCACGTTTGCAGACCGGTGTAACTTATTACTATTATGTAACTGCATACAGTGCAGATGGCAGGAGAGTTTCCGCTGGTTATACCAAGCCAGCAAGCATTTGTTATAAGGCAGTTGCTTCTATTAAGAGCATTAAGGCTACAAAAGGGAAAGTTACTTTGAAGCTGACTAAGGTGTCCAAAGCGAAGAAGTATGTGATTTACCGTTCTATGAAGAAGTCTTCTGGCTTCCAGCAGATTGGCGCCACAAAGACAACTACGTATATTGATAAGACGGTAAAGAAAGGAAAAAAATATTACTACAAAGTAGTGGCTATTGGAAGCGGTGCAAATGGTTTGAAAGGTGATATCGTTACCAACCCATCCGATGTGAAAAGTGTGAAAGCAAAATAATTGATACCAAAACCCCAAAAAGGCAGAAATCCTTTTTGGGGTTTTTCTGTTTATGAATTGTTAAATTGTCAATCATAGAAGATTATGGTAAAATAATAATGTTCTGCGCATTCTGAAAGCATGAGACAATAAAAAATATAGAAGAGGGAAGAACATGAAGAAATTACTTGTATATTTGAAGGATTACAAAAAAGAAAGCATATTAGCGCCCCTGTTTAAGATGCTGGAAGCCTCATTTGAACTGATTGTGCCGTTGGTGGTAACTGCTATTATAGACGTAGGAATTGCAAACAGGGACAGTGGCTATATTTTAAGGATGTGTCTGGTTATGGTGGCATTGGGATTGATTGGGCTGTTGTGTTCCGTTACCGCTCAGTATTTTGCAGCGAAAGCGGCAGTAGGGTTCGGTAGCAAGGTGCGTCATCAGCTTTTTGCCCATATTCAGACATTTTCTTTTTCAGAAATTGACCAGGCAGGAACGGCAACATTGATTACCAGAATGACCAGTGATATCAATCAGCTGCAGTCTGGAGTGAATATGGCGCTGCGTTTGTTTTTGCGTTCTCCGTTCATTGTATTTGGAGCAATGGTGATGGCCTTTACCATTGATGTGAAAGCGGCAATGATTTTTGTTGTGACAATTCCTCTTTTGTCTCTTGTGGTGTTTGGAGTGATGGCAGTCAGTATTCCTTTGTACCGGAAGGTACAGGAACGTCTGGATAAAGTGCTAGGCATTACCAGGGAAAATCTTACAGGAGCAAGGGTCATCCGCGCTTTTCATAAAGAGGAGGAGGAAAAAGCCAGGTTCGAGGAAGGACTGGAACGTCTTACCTTTATGCAGAATCATGTAGGGAAAATCAGCGCTTTTATGAATCCCGTCACCTATGCAATTATCAATGGAGCTACCATTGTGCTGCTGTATGCAGGAGCAGTGCAGGTTGACGTAGGGATACTTACCCAGGGTGAAGTGGTTGCATTGCTGAATTATATGTCTCAAATCTTGGTTGAACTGGTGAAGCTTGCCAATTTGATTGTACTGCTGACAAAGGCGGTGGCATGTGGAAATCGTGTAGAGTCTATCCTAGAGATTCCAAGCAGTATGCCCAAGAATAATACTTTGTGGAAGGAAGAGTCTCAGACTGTGGCGCAAACAGGAAAGGCCAAAAGCCAGGATGAGTTAGCTTTGAATAAAAAAGGAAAAGATGCAGGATTCGAAATACCTGTGGTACAGTTTTCCCGTGTTGGCCTTGCCTATGAAGGAGCTGGAGCCGAGAGCTTGTCGGACATTGATTTTTCTGTAAATCAGGGAGAAACGATAGGAGTGATTGGCGGTACTGGATCTGGGAAAACATCTTTGGTGCATTTGATTCCCAGGTTTTATGATGCAACCAGGGGAGAGGTATTAATTAATGGAAGAAACGTAAAAGAATATTCATTGGAAGAGCTGCGGCAAAAAGTAGGAATTGTTATGCAGCGGGCAGTACTTTTTCAAGGGACAATAAGAGAAAATCTCCGCTGGGGAAAAGAGGATGCCTCAGACCAAGAGTTGTATGAAGCATTAGAGGTTGCTCAAGCAAAAGAAGTGGTAGAAGGAAAAGAAGGGAAGCTGGAGGCTTTTGTAGAACAAGGGGGAAAGAATTTTTCCGGCGGGCAAAAACAAAGGCTTACCATTGCCAGGGCCTTGGTGAGAAAACCTGAGATTTTGATTCTGGATGACAGCGCATCTGCTTTGGATTATGCAACGGATGCAAAGCTGCGCAAGGCCATTCGAAAGATGGAGGGGAATCCTACGGTATTTATTGTATCTCAGCGTACCTCCTCCATTCAACATGCCGATAAAATTATTGTGTTGGAGGATGGAGAGATTGCAGGAATGGGAACCCATGAACAGTTGTTAAAGGATTGTGGAGTTTACCGGGAAATCTATGAATCTCAGTATAAAAAGCAGTAGGAGGCGTCCATGAAAAAACAGGTAAAAAACAAACAGCAGACAAAGACAATGAAAAAAGTTTTGAAATATATTGAGAAATATAAAATATTTTTGTTGTTGTCCCTGATTTTTGCAGTGGCAACTGTAGTATCTACCCTGTATGTTCCAGTAGTGACAGGGCAAGTGGTTGATCATATTTTAGCTCCTGATCAGGTGGATTTTCCAGTTATTTTTCAGCTTTTGGTAAAAATAGGAATCATTACTGGGCTGACGGCTCTGGCACAATGGCTGATGAACGTGTGTAATAACAAAATTACCTATGAGGTGATTCAGGATATCCGCAGGGAGGCTTTTGCAAAAATAGAGATTCTTCCTCTGAAATTTATTGACGGACATTCCCATGGAGAGCTGGTAAGTCGGGTGATTGCAGATGTAGATCAATTTGCAGACGGCCTTTTGATGGGATTTTCCCAGTTATTTACCGGAGTGGTAACTATTTTGGGTACGTTGTTGTTTATGTTGAGTATCAATGTGAAGATTACATTGGTGGTAGTGTTGATTACACCAGTTTCTTTATTTGTAGCTAGTTTTATTGCCAAACGGACCTTTTCCATGTTTATGCTCCAATCAACCACAAGGGGGGAACAAACCGCATTAATTAATGAAATGATAGAAAATCAAAAGGTGGTGCAGGCGTTTTCCAAGGAAAAGGATGTGCTGGAAGCCTTTGACGAAATCAATGGAAGGCTGGAAAAAGCATCTTTGCAGGCGACTTTTTTTTCTTCCCTGACGAATCCATGCACCCGTTTTGTCAACAGTTTGGTATATACTGGAGTAGGGCTGGTAGGAGCATTTTTTGCAATGCAAGGGCGATTGACAGTAGGACAGCTCTCCTGTTTTCTTAGTTATGCCAATCAATATACCAAGCCATTTAATGAAATTTCTGGTGTGGTAACGGAATTACAGAATGCACTGGCATGCGCAGAACGGATTTTCTCTTTAATTGAGGAGGAACCCCAGATTCCAGAGCCCAAGGATGTGAAAAGTTTAGTGGATGTGAAAGGAAATGTGAATTTGGAGCACGTATATTTTTCCTATGCACCAGAACAGAAGCTGATTGAAGATTTTAACTTAAAGGTAAAGCCAGGACAACGGGTGGCGATTGTAGGTCCTACGGGATGTGGAAAAACTACTATGATCAATTTGTTGATGCGCTTTTATGATGTAGACCAGGGAAGCATTCAGGTGGAACATATGGATATCCGCCAGATGACCAGAAAGAGCCTGCGAGGAAGTTATGGGATGGTACTGCAAGAAACATGGTTGAAAGCAGGGACGATTCGTGAGAATTTGATGATGGGAAAACCGGACGCCACAGAAGAGGAAATAATCGGGGCAGCAAAGGCTGCTCATGCCCACAGCTTTATCAAACGTTTGCCCCAGGGCTATGATACAGTGATCGGTGAGGAGGGAGGAAGTCTGTCGGCTGGGCAGAAACAGCTCCTATGTATTGCAAGGGTGATGCTTTGCCTGCCGCCGATGTTGATTTTGGACGAAGCTACCTCCTCCATCGACACCAGGACAGAAATGAAGATTCAGAATGCATTTGCAAAAATGATGGAGGGACGTACCAGCTTTATTGTGGCTCACCGTCTGTCTACCATACAAGAGGCAGATATTATCCTTGTGATGAAGGATGGGCATATTTTGGAGCAGGGCAGTCATGAGGAATTGTTGGAGAAAAAAGGGTTCTATTCGGAACTTTATAACAGCCAGTTTGCAATCTAGAGCGTGTGAGTCCTTGATGTTTCCAAAGGGAAACTAGAATCCCTTTTTTATAATATTTTTGCCGAATTTTGCCTGTAATGCTTCCATTGCCTGGTCTGCTTTGAGTTCTTTTTGAGTTTTGGGAAGGTCGAATAATGTCATCTGTACGGGCTCCGGTTCTGTGGCAAGTTTGGAGGTGCGTACGCCTAATAAGCGGATTGGTTCGCCATTCCAAAGCTCATCAAACAGCAGACATGCATGATGGTATAGGATATCGATATTGTCTGTGACAGCAGGAAGCTGCATTTGGTGTGACACATTGGTGAACGTAGCGTAGCGGATTTCTGTGCTGACCATGCCTGCAAGCTGTCCATAGCGTTTGAGCCGGGAGGAAACCTGTTTGCAGAGCGTATACAGGGTTTTTTTGGCCTCTGGCGCAGTAGTGGCGTCTTTGGAAAGAGTGGTGGAGTTGCCAACGCATTTTAAGTCACTTTCCTCTGTCTGCACAGGGGAATCGTCTATGCCATTGGCAAATTCCCAGATTAAACGACCATGGCTTTTTAGATGGCTTTCCAAAATAGTGACTTCCGTGTGCGCCAGGTCGCCGATGGTAAGAATTTCCATTTTTTCCAGGGCAGCGGCAGAGGCTTTTCCTACCATAAATAAATCCCGAACAGGGAGAGGCCACATTTTCTCAGGAATTTCTTCAGGGAATAAAGTGTGCACCCGATCAGGCTTTTGAAAGTCAGAAGCCATTTTTGCTAAAAGTTTATTGGATGAGATACCAATGTTGACGGTAAAGCCGAAGGTGTCCCGTACCTTGTCCTTAATGGTAAAAGCAGCGGCAGTGGGACTTTTGTATGAACGGTCATATCCGGTGAAATCCATATAGCATTCGTCAATACTGACCTGTTCAATTTTGGGGCAGAAGGTAATCAGAAGCTCCATGAGCCGGCGGCTGTAGGAATCGTATAGCTTGTGGTCAGGAGGAACCAACAAAAGATTCGGACACTTTTGCAATGCGTGGGCCACTGGTTCTCCAGTGGTAATATGGTATGCTTTGGCAGGAATGGATTTGGCCAGAACAACACCGTGGCGGCTGGCCATGTCACCGCCAATGATGGCAGGAATTTCCCGCAGGTCAAGGGTTGCTCCATTCTTTCGCTGTTCCACTGCTGTCCAGGAAAGGTAGGCGGAATTCACGTCGATATGAAAAATTAATTTTTGTTCCATAGAATCACCTCTTATTTCAAATATTATACCATACATTTGTTCGGTGTAAAAGCGGTGTTTTCCAGAAAATATGAATAAAATGATTGTAAATATTAAAGAAATGCCATATAATAAAAGAAAATTATGTTTGAAAAGATTGGGAGGGGACAGGAATGAATGAAGGCATAGAATGGCACGATTTAAGAATAACAATACCTTATGTAATGGGCCAGTTGTCTGAAAGAAAGGTATTGGCAATCGTTAAAAGTTTGAAAAATAATCAATTTGAAAACGCAAAACCGCTCATGTCCGATTATCATACAGCAGTGATATCATTAGTTGATGGAGAAAAGAACCTTTTTATTGAGGCTCAGCAAATTACCTTTGCTTCTCATCTGAAGAAAGTTTTTGACGTAAAGTCTCTTCAACTTCAGTTTTTGTCTATTTTGGATGCATTACTGATTGATGATGAGAATCAATATTTGATTAACATTGAGGGTACATCAGATACAGAGGATTCTCATGGAGAAAGTAAACGGCTTTTTGAGGAAAACTATACACATTTAGATGATGAAATCTATGGTGTGGGATATAGATTTTTGGTGAAAGGTGAAAGGGTATTTGGCGAGTTTAAAGTGGAGCCATTGGTATCTGGCAAGAACAAATATTATTATCAGTGGATTTTGAACCGCTCTGAAAGAGGGACTATTGAGGATATGTTGCATGATGTGCAGGATGAGATGGAAAAAGAGCGAAGCGGATGCTATAGCGTGATAAGGAGATAATATTATGAAAAGGCTTAGTTTGCCAAAAGAGAAAACTGAATATATTCCGACGGGAATTTATAGTTATCCACAGGCAGACCGAAAAGCAGCTTTTTTAGAAATGTTTGCTACTGTAGAGGAGAAGCCTGCAATAAATGAAAGAAGGATGGAAAATCTTAAGGAGTTGAGGGGGGATTACCGTTGAATCAGGCGTCAATATTCACTTTGCAAAAAAGCGGTAACATTTATGAGGATTCTGATACTTTTCCATCCGAGTTGTATGTGGACACAAGTGCATGGATAACAGCTTATAATGGAAAGTCTTATAATCCGGTCAGAGAATTTATGGGGGACTGTTTGAATAATAATACCACATTATATCATTCAGAAATGGTGTTGTCTGAAGCAGTTCATGTAAATGAAAAAGCCCATTATGATATTTATGCAGACGAATATATACCCAGGGCGCGGCGTCATGGCAATGTAAATCAAAAGAAATTGAGGGAATTAATCAGACGTGATCATCCTGAAATTCTTGATAACATAAGGGTTTCACAGAATCAGTTATTACATAATATTCGGACAAGCAGTATTTTTCTTGAATATGAGGCAAATGAAGAGATGGTTGAAGAGGTGCTTAGAATTCAACAAGCATCTGGGAACCTTCTTGGAGTAAATGATGCAAAACACGTATACATTGCAAGGCAGTATGGGATTAATTCATTTTTGACAACAGATAGAGATTTTATTGCGCTAGATAATGACAATATTTATGTCTTGCGAAATGAAAAATATATTCAGGAAAAAATCGGAAGAAATAATGTTTTTTTAGAGTTTGACGCGAACAAATATTAGCGTTACTGTGAAAACGTCTTTGAAAATTTCCTGTCGAAATTTATGCCATATTTCCCTTTGACAATATTTTATCATGGTGGTATACTAAACAAGTGTTATCAAATTGGGAAACATCAGTTTGAAACTATCTCGCAGATTAGATTTGAGCCAGGCCAAAGCAAGAGGCAAGAAGCTACTGCGGAGTAAAAAATAGAATAGAGGTGGAAAGAATGGCAGTACAGCAGGCAGATATTAATAAAGTCCGTGCATCGGTATTAGGGCAATTGGGAAACAAGGTCATGATACAGTTGGACAGGGGCCGCAACAGGGTTGACATTCAGGAAGGAGTTATCAAGGGGGCATACCCGTCGGTTTTTACCATTTTGGTTGATGATGACAATGAGAAAAATCCACCGCAATTACTTTCTTTCAGTTATACAGACGTATTAACGAGAGACATAAGAATGAAATTGTGTTAATCAAAGGAAAATGAATAAAATGCTTCGATTCGGAATAGAATGTACAAATATTCAGGATTGGAGCGTTTTTATTTTGGAATTATCGAAAAAATATATACATATGAATCGGGAAAAAGGAAAAGCTGTGACACAGATTACATTGGATGATGATTTTAATGTGCCAGACACGAAACCAGATCTGATACGGATTATTCTGGATAAAGGGGAAATTCGGCTGGATGAAACAACAATTACCCAGGACCATGTATGGTTAAAGGGTGTGCTGAAATTTTCTCTGTTGTACCGTAGTGACCAGGAAGAAGGAAAAATCAGTAGTATGAGCGGGGAAATTCCATTTCAGGAAAGCCTTGCCATTGATGGAGCCAACGAATATGATACGGCAAAGATGAAGTGGGAAGTGGAAGATTTATCCATTGGGATTATTAATTCCAGAAAACTCAGTGTAAAGGCGTTGGTAGTATTAAAAGCAGTCATTGATGAAATTTATGATGAGGATATTTTAACAGGCGCAGAGCGGGAAGGCGGCATACAGGTGTTGGAAAATACCCTGTCTGCAATGGAGCTTTTCCTGGCGAAAAAGGATACTTGGCGGTTTAAGGAGGAAATTCTTCTGCCATCCAATAAGCCGAATATCCGACAGATTTTGTGGAAAAGCGTACAGCTTCGAAGTGTGGAAACCCGTCTGATGGACGGCCAGCTTTCCATAAAAGGAGAGGCGCTTGCTTTTGTACTGTATGAAAGTGAAGAGGAAGATGAGCATCTGCAATGGATGGAAACAGCTTTGCCCTTTGCAGGGGCAGTGGATTGCAATGGCTGTAAGGATGACATGGTCTGTGATGTCTCTTATGATATTGCAGGAATAGAGCTAGAAGCGAAACCAGACTATGATGGGGAAGAACGGATGCTTCACCTGGAATTGGTTCTGGACTTGGAAATACAGGCGTTTACCGAGGAACAAGATCGGATTGTGGCGGATTTGTATGCGGTAAATGAGAAGCTGACCCCAGTGTATCAGGAAGCGATTTTTGAAAAACTGCTTCTTCGCAATGGTTCTAAATGCAAAATTGTAGAGAAAATGAGTTTGGATCAAAATCAGGAACCGATTTTGCAAATCTGCGCCAGTGAAGGAAATGCTTTGGTGGAACAGACAGAAATTGTAGAAGGCGGCATTCAGGTAGAAGGGATTTTACAGGTGGATATTCTGTATGTGACAGCCGATGACCGGATGCCAGTAGCCTCCATGAAGGGCATTCTGCCTTTCCACTATTTAATTGAAGCGCCAGGGATTAATGAGTCCTGTCGGTATCATCTGCAAGCTGGGATTGACCAGTTGACTACTGTGATGACAGATAGCAGTCAGGTGGAGGTAAAGGCTGTTTTGAATTTAAACTGCATTGTTTTTGAACAGCAGAAGATAGAAAAAATTACAGAGGTGGAACAGGAGCCCTTCAATCTAGAAGAATTGCAGGAAAGTCCAGGTATTATCGGTTACATTGCCAAGGAAGGCGATAAACTTTGGAATATTGCCAAGGAAAATTATACCACGATTTCAGAAATTGTAAAAACGAATCAGCTTTCTTCAGAACAAATCAAAGGTGGAGATAAGATACTGATTATCAAAACAGTGGGTTAGAATTTACAGCCATTTTCGATTGGTGAAAATGGCTGTTTTGCTTGAAATTCTCTTATTCCTGACATAGAATAGAGATATAACATGTAGAAAGAATAAGAAATATCAATCAAGCAAAGTCATCGTACAAATATTCTCCAGTTGCTATCACGTGAAGATGATGTTATAATCACCTTGTACCAAAAATCAAGACGATGAAAATATTGTCATCAAAAAAGAAAACCAATCCAGAGAGGAGATATGCATGAGATCAAAGAAACTGATAGCAGCATTACTGGTGGTAGTCATGGGAATGTCGCAATTTACTGTAGCCATGGCGGATAAGAAATCTGATGCAGAGCAGAAGAAAAAAGAAGCAGAAGAAAGCTTAAAGACAAAACAGGGAGAGATAAATAGAATCCAAGAACAGCAGGAGCAATTACGGGGCGAAATCAATGCATTGGATGCAGAGCTGGTCAACGTTATGATAGAGCTGTCTACCCTGGAAGAAGAACTGGCAGTAAAGCAAGACGATTTAGAACAGACAAAAGCTGATTTGGAGCAGGCCAAGGAAGATGAGAAGAACCAGTACGAGGCCATGAAGATACGGATTCGCTTTATGTACGAAAAAGGCGATACCACAATGCTCACCACCCTTTTGGAATCTGGAAGCATAGCGGATTTGTTGAATCGGGTGGAATATGTCAATGAGGTTTATGAATATGACAGGAACCTTTTGACGGATTATCAAAATACCAAGGCTCAAGTAGCGGCTTTGGAAAAGCAGCAGGAAGAAGAGATACAGGTTTTAGAGGCCAAACATGAGGAATATGAAGTGGCCAGGGGAAATTATGAGACCATGATTGCCCAGAAAAAAGATGAAGTGGGAAATTTCCAGAGCAAATTGAAGGAAGCCCAGGCGCTGGCATCCAAATATCAAGATACGATCAATGCTCAGAATACCATTATTGCACAGGAAAATGAACGTATTGAGAGGGAACGCCGGGAACAAGAAGAACGGGAACGGGAGGCAGCAGCAGTGGCAGCGGCAGCGGCTGCAGTCAGAGCCAATAGCAATTCCAATTCTAATTCCAACAGCAGCAGTGGAGGAAGCAGCAGTGGTGGTTCTTCTGACAATGGAAGCTCCAGCGGAGGAGGAAATAAGAATCCAAGCTACAGTACAGGGGTTAGTGGAAGCGCAGTGGTAGATTATGCAATGAATTTTGTGGGCAACCCCTATGTATGGGGTGGAAAAGACCCCAATACGGGGGCTGACTGCAGTGGATTTACAAGCTACGTATATGCGCATTTTGGAATTAGTATTCCAAGCTACTCCTATTCGCAACGTTCTGTGGGACAGGAGGTAAGTTATGCCAATGCCAAGGCAGGGGATTTGATTTGTTATGCTGGCCATGTGGCTATTTACATGGGAAATGGGCAGATTGTACATGCAAAAGGGACTGCTTATGGAATTGTAGCCTATGACAACGCGACCTACCGGCCGATTATAACGGTTCGGCGGGTGTTATAGAAACAGGAGGATTTTGATTATGGAGATAAAGACCTTACAAAATGATATGGTTGCAGCAATGAAAGCCAAGAACAAGGGCAGAAAGGATGCCATTTCCGCATTAGTTTCTGCAGTAAAAAAAGTAGCGATTGATGAAGGATGTCGAGATAATATTCCAGAAGCGTTGGTAGACCGGGTGATTTTAAAGGAACTCAAGACCGCGAAGGAACAGTTGGATACCTGCCCCACGGAGCGGACAGACCTTTTGGAAGAATATCAGCTGCGATATGATGTGATTCAGGAGTATGCCCCAGCTTTGATGTCACAAGAAGAGGTACAGGCTTATATTACAGAGAAGTTTGCCGATATCGTTGCAACAAAGAATAAGGGACAGATTATGAAGGCTGTTATGGCGGAATTAAAAGGAAAAGCAGATGGGAAAGTGATTAATCAGGTAGTGGCCGAGCTGTGTCAATAGGAGTAAAACATGATCATACAATTACCTGAAAAAGTAAAAAGCATCATAGATACCCTTACAGAAGCCGGATATGAGGCATATGCAGTAGGGGGCTGTGTCAGGGATTCTGTGTTAGGACGCATACCAGAGGACTGGGATATCACAACCTCTGCGTCTCCTGGCCAAGTGAAAGAGCTGTTCCCGATAACCATTGATACAGGAATCAAGCATGGGACAGTTACTGTGCTCCTAAATCGGGAAGGGTTTGAAGTAACCACCTATCGGATTGATGGAGAATATGAAGATCAGAGACATCCCAAGGAAGTGGTTTTTACTTCTGATCTGTTGGAGGATTTAAAGCGTAGAGATTTTACCATCAATGCCATGGCATACAATGAGCAGGATGGTCTGGTGGATGCATTTGACGGTATTGGTGATTTGAAAAAAGGAAGGATTCGCTGCGTAGGGAATCCTTTCGACCGTTTTGGGGAGGACGCATTGCGGATGATGCGGGCGGTACGGTTTGCAGCTCAGCTTGGATTTTCTATCGAGGACAGTACGAAGGAAGCGATTCCTGTTCTTGCAGAAAACCTTTCTAGAATCAGTGCAGAGCGAATACAGACAGAATTGGTAAAATTACTGGTTTCTGATCATCCGGAGGAAATGTATACTTTATATGAGACAGGTATGACCCGGGTGTTTTTTCCTGAATTCGATGAAATGATGGCAACACCCCAGAACAATCCCCATCATTGTTACAATGTGGGAGAGCATACCATAGCGGCGCTTAAGAATATCAGAAATGATAAAGTTCTACGTCTTACGATGCTATTACATGATGTGGCAAAGCCTGCCTGCTGGAGTAGAGATGGCCAGGGAATTGACCATTTTTATAAACATCCCCAAAAGGGATCTCAGATGGCAAAAGACATATTGCGGAGATTAAAATTTGATAATGATACGGTGGGAAAAGTGGCAGCTTTTATAAGGTGGCACGACCATAGGCCGACTCTGGAGGAAAAGAGCATTCGGCGTGCCATTCATCGTGTGGGAAAGGAGCAGTATCCCGCTCTTTTTGAAGTAGAACGCGCAGACACTATGGCGAAAAGCCTATATCACCGAGAAGAAAAATTGGAGTATCTTGCGGAATATGAACGGATTTACCAGGAAATCATAGAAAAAAAGCAATGCCTGACATTAAAAGACCTTGCGGTCGATGGCAGGGATTTAATGCAACTGGGTATGAAGCCTGGCAAAGAGTTGGGAGAGACATTGCAACGGTTGTTAGGTCATGTGTTGGATTTCCCAGAGGATAATACCAGGGAAGACTTGCTAAAATTATTAAAAATCGAAAGAAAATCCGAATAGAATGTAATCCCCTCACATATGATAGAAAGACACAGGAAGTTCTTGTGAATATCATGGTGGAGGGGTTTATGTGTATAATCGAGAAAATCTGATTTTAGAACAGTATCCTTTTGAAGTGAAACAGACAACCAAAGGGAGAGGCGCTTTGATTTGTGATACAGATAAAGGATTGAAAATTTTGAAAGAATATAAAGGCTCGGAGGGAAGGGCAGATTTTTTGTTTGGCTTGCTGCAGTTTTTGAAGAAACATGGACAAGAACGGGTAGACTGTATCGTGAAGACAAAGGAAGACAAAACCATTGCCAAGGATGTAGATGGTGGAATTTATATGGTACGGGATTGGTATGATGGCAGGGAATGCGATACAAAGAGCCGGGATGATATTTTAAAGGCAATCGGGCAGTTAGCCGATATACATAATATCTTAAGGGAAATTCCACTGGAGATACCAGATTACCTTCAGGTAGGCAATCAGAAGCTGTTGGAAGAAAATGAGCGGCATACCAGAGAATTAAAAAAAGTGCGTAATTTTATTTTTTCTAGAAAGAAAAAAAATGACTTTGAAATGGGATTTTTAAAAAGCTTTGAGATGTTTTATGGGGAGGCTCTTGCAGTGGTGGAATTGCAAAAGAAGGAACTGGAGGAAGCTTCCTGTGAAAACACAAAAAATGGGATTTATGGTATTTGTCATGGGGATTATAACCAGCACAATGTGCTGTTCTCCAGGCATGGAATCGCTGTATTGAACTTTGAAAAAGCCTCTTATGATATTCAGGTGTCGGACCTTGGGAATTTTATGCGTAAGATTTTAGAAAAGCATAACTGGAATATGGGACTTGGGATGGATATGTTAAGCGCCTATCACAATGTCCGTCCGTTAAGTGAACAGGAAATGCGGCAGCTTTACATCCGCCTGGCTTATCCTGAGAAGTTTTGGAAAATTGCAAATCATTACTTTAATGCTAGCAAGGCGTGGGTGTGCGGAAGGAATTTGGAAAAATTGGAGAAATTCATTTCTCAAAATGAAGCAAGGGAGAGCTTTCTGCATTTGATCGGAAGCGGTCATTAGACTCACAACGAATACGTTTCAATTTTATAAGGAGGAAAAAATGCAAAAGAAAAAACGGTATCTTATGTTTCTCGTGCTGGCGCTGTCATCTGTTTGTCTGCTGTCTGGCTGCGGAGAGAAAAAGGGTAAAATAACAGATGGAAGTGAAGCTTATGCAGGAAATGGAAACGAAATTATCGAAGAGGTGGAGCTGCTAAAGGAAGAGGGGAAGCTTTATGTGGTGACGGCAATTGACACAGAACGCAGCACAGTTACATTGCAGGACTGGGAATCCACTAGGGAAAAACCCTTCAATTATACCGGAGCAACTTATTTCAAAGGAAAATATGGGGATAACCTCACAGCCAGCCAGGTTTCCATTGGGGAGCTTGTGTCTATTGAACGGAGGGGGGAGACATTGACCAATGTTCAAATTTCTGAGCAGGTATTTTCCTATGGAGATGTCCATAATTTCACTTTGGATACGGAAAAGCAGATGATAACTGTAGGCGGCAGCAATTACTATTTTGATGATAAGATTTCGGCATTCTATGGAGGCAGCAAAATTTCCCTGTCAGAAATCAGTGAACAGGATACTATCTGTCTGCGGGGAATAGACAAACAGATTTATACGATTCAGGTGCAGGCAGGTCATGGAACAGTAGTGCTAAAGAACACGGAGACTTTTCAGGGCGGTTATGTTACCATTGGCAATCTGTTGTCCATGAAGGTGGTGCCACAGATGCGGATTGAGGTGGCAGAAGGAACTTATTTGTTTGCAGTGGCTAATGACGGATATGGCGGAAGCCGGGAAATTACAGTGGAAGCAAATTGTGAGACAGTCATCGATTTGGATGAATTGAAGGGAGAAGGGCCGAAATCCTGTCAGATTCGGTTTAAGATGGAGCCGGAAGGCGGAACCGTATATCTGGACGGAAAGCAGATTGATATTAGTAAAGTGGTAGAGGTGCGTTATGGAACCCACCGCCTGACTGCAAAAGCAGACGGGTATGAAGAGTGGAGCAGGATACTCATTGTAAATTCCAAAACAGCAGAGTTGACCATCAAATTGACAGATAAAACGTCAGAGGAAACAATATCCACTGCAAATACAAATAATACAAACAAGAATAATAATACAAACAACAATACGAACAAGAATAATAATACAAACAACAATACGAACAAGAACAATAATAGTTCCAATAACAATAACTCCAACAACAATAATAACTCCAACAATAACAATAATAACTCAAATAATAATAACTCGAATAATAATAACAATAATAGCTCCAATAACAATAATAACTCCAACAATAATAACAAGGATGTTACCAGCGGCAATGCAGCCCAAAACTAAGGAAACACAGTAACAGTTCAGCCCTTTTCAGCTTTCTACATTGCTTTATTGAAAGGATTCTTCGATGTAAGAATAAAAATATGGATGGGAGCTTCTATTGTTTTTTACAAATTTTCCTGCTTTCACTTCCACAAGGAAACGCGGCTGGATTTCTAGTATTTCCGGTTCCAGGGATGAAAGGATGCTATTAATTCCCTCCAATTCAAACTCGGTTTTCCAGCCGATGGGAGGATATTAAGGGGCGGGGCTGTTTTTCTGACATTCGGAAGTCCTTCGTATGTTTTCCTTGCCAGCGGCAGAAAACCTCTCACAGTGAAATTGGAGGGAATACATTTCTTCCATCCCTGAAAGCAGGAAATACACGAAATCCACCGAATGTTTCCTTTCTTGGAAGGGAAAGCAGGAAAATTTGTCTCAAATATGGAAATACCCATCCATATTTTTATACTGTCAGTATGAAAATCCTTGGAACAAAGCTCTATTTCAGAACTGAAAGGGCTGAACTGTTACATTTGTATTACAAATACTGGAAAAAACAGTTGAGAAAAATTGTTTCATGAAGTATGATAGAGGTATCATGAGTTTTACCGCATGATTTCATGCCGAAAGTACGGAATGTAAAAGAAGCAAAACTAGGAGGAACAATATGGATTACAAAACAATGTATCAGGAGTGGTTGGAAAACCCGTATTTTGACGAGGCTACCAAAGCAGAATTAAAAGGAATTGCAGAGGATGAGAAAGAGATAGAAGAACGTTTCTACATGGATCTGGAATTTGGTACAGCAGGACTCCGCGGTGTCATTGGAGCTGGAACAAACCGTATGAATATCTATACGGTACGTAAAGCAACTCAGGGGCTTGCAAATTATATTGCAGCAGTAAATGGACAGGCAAAGGGCGTGGCAATTGCTTACGATTCCCGAAGGATGTCACCGGAATTTGCGGATGAAGCAGCGCTTTGTCTGGCTGCAAATGGAATCAAGGCATATGTATTTGAGTCCTTAAGACCTACCCCGGAATTGTCTTATGCTGTGCGCAAGTTAGGATGCATTGCAGGAATTAATATTACGGCAAGCCACAATCCGCCAGAATACAATGGATATAAGGTATATTGGGAAGATGGCGCACAGATTACACCGCCTCATGATAAGGGAATCATGGATGAGGTAAAGAAAGTAACCGATTATGCGACTGTGAAAACCATGGACAAGTCTGAAGCAAAGGACGCAGGTCTTTATGTAACCATCGGCAAGGATATTGATGATTCTTACATCCAAGAGTTAGAGAGCCTGGTTCTGCATCAGGATTGCATTGATGCTGTGGCAAAGGATATGAAAATTGTGTACTCTCCACTGCATGGAACAGGTAATATTCCAGTACGCAGGGTATTGAAGGAATTAGGTTTTGAACATGTGTATGTGGTACCAGAGCAGGAGCTGCCAGATGGAGAATTCCCAACAGTAAGCTATCCCAATCCGGAATCTGAGGAAGCATTCCAGTTGGGATTGAAGCTGGGCAAGGAAGTAGATGCAGATTTGATTCTTGCTACTGACCCAGATGCAGACCGTCTTGGGGTATATGTAAAGGATTCTAAGACAGGAGAATACCACAGCCTGACCGGAAATATGTCTGGCTGCTTGATTGGAGACTATGTGATCAGCCAGAGAAAGGAAAAAGAAGGACTTCCAGCAGATGGCGCGTTTGTGAAATCCATTGTTTCCACCAATATGGCAGATGCAATTGCAAAATATTATGGTATTGCATTGATAGAAGTCTTAACTGGATTTAAGTTCATTGGCCAGAAGATTTTGGAATTTGAAAATACCGGGAAAGGTACTTATCTGTTCGGTATGGAGGAAAGCTACGGTTGTTTGACTGGAACCTATGCAAGGGATAAGGATGCAGTAGTAGCTTCTATGACCTTATGTGAGGCGGCTGCTTATTACAAAACGAAGAATATGAGCTTATGGGATGCCATGATTGCTATGTATGAGAGATATGGCTACTATAAGGATGATGTAAAGGCAATTACCTTAAAAGGAATTGAGGGATTGGAAAAAATCCAGGAAATCATGAATACTTTGCGTGAGAATACGCCGAAGGAGATCGGTGGATATTCCGTGGTTTCCGCAAGAGATTATAAGAAAGACACCATTCAGGATATGGCAAGCGGCAAGATAGTTCCTACGGGACTTCCTTCTTCCAATGTGTTGTATTACGACCTGACAGACGATGCATGGGTATGTGTGAGACCTTCTGGAACTGAGCCAAAGGTGAAATTTTACTATGGTGTCAAAGGAACTTCATTGGCAGATGCAGATGAGAAATCTGAGAAATTAGGCAAAGAAGTGCTGGCGATGATTGATAAAATGCTCTAAAATAGCTGCTGATTGTGTGGTTCTCACGTGGAACGTAACGGTAAAGTATCTGAAATCTTTAGAAATGTGGAAATTTTCTTGACAAACCATATAAAAACAAGTATAAATATGTAGTGTAGGTAATCTAGAAGAGTAATTTTATTCCCACAGCAGGCAGGATTTGCCCAGAGCGTGAGTTTGAACATAGAATAAATGTTTGATTTTATTGGTTGGGTTACTTTGATAGAAATATACGAAAGAGTGAATTTGTTTGCCAAATCATTCGTTATTCTTGTAGGAATGAAATATGCTGGTGAATCATTTCACTCATAGGTATAACACCACAATAATTTTAAAGAGAATCCAGAGGAGGAATTTTGTCATGAACAAAGCAGAATTAATCACAGCAATGTCTGAGAAGGCAGAATTATCAAAAAAAGATGCAGAAAAGGCATTGAAAGCGTTTACCGATGTAGTTGCAGAAGAATTGAAAAAGGGAGAGAAGATTCAGTTAGTTGGTTTTGGTACTTTTGAAGTTTCCGAGCGGGCAGCTAGAACTGGAAGAAATCCTCAGAGTGGAAAAGAGATGAAGATTCCGGCTTCCAAGGCGCCGAAGTTTAAGGCAGGCAAGGCTTTAAAGGATATGATTAACGCATAATCAGGTTTGTGACATTTCAGAGGACTCTCTATTACATGAGAGTCCTCTTTTTGAAAGGGAAGGAAAAATGAGGCTTGATAAATACCTAAAGGTTTCCCGTTTGATTAAGCGGAGAACTGTGGCAAATGAGGCTTGTGATGCAGGCCGGGTATCTGTGAATGGAAAAGTGGCGAAGGCTTCTTTGGATGTGAAAACCGGAGATGTGATTGAAATCGGGTTTGGGACTAAAAATGTCAAGGTAGAAGTTTTAGCAGTGCAGGATACCAGCAAAAAAGAAGAAGCAAAAGAATTATTCAAATATTTGTGAATTGGGCATAAAACAATACCTCCTTCATATATTTAAAGAGGACATCCATAAGTCTGGGAATATGGAAGGAGGTTTTTGTATGGAAGAAAGAGCGGCGGGAGGCAGCCATAAGATTGTAATATCCAACCGGAAAAACGGGGTGTTGAATGGTGTGATCGATGTGCTTTCCTTTGATGTGGGAGAAATTCTGTTGGAGACAGAGATGGGTATGCTGATGATAAAAGGAAATGATCTTCACGTAAACCGCCTGACATTAGAAAAAGGAGAGATAGACATCGAAGGAAAAATCGACAGTTTTACCTATTCTGATGTAAAATCCTCTTCGAAGCAGGGGGAATCTTTTTTGGGAAGATTGTTTAAGTAATGCAGATAAGCAATGAGATTTTAAAAGAAGCGGATGTACTTCTGGCCTCATTTCTGACGGGAATGATATTGCTGTTTGTATATGACCTGCTTCGGATTATGCGAAGATTAATTTCCCATAAATCCTGGGTAACAGGGGTAGAAGATTTACTGTTTTGGGCGTTAAGCGCAGTGGCTTTGTTTGCTATGCTGTACCGGGAAAACAGCGGATATATCCGGGGATTTGCCATAGGCGGGGTATGCCTTGGAATGTTAATCTACAATTTGGCGCTCAGTGCATGGGTGGTGAAGGGAAGCGTATTTTTCCTGGAAAAGATACTATTTCTGACCAGCAGACCTTTGGTTTGGACAGCCCGTTTGTTAAAGAAACCGATGGGACGTCTGAAAAAGATGCTGAAAAAAGTCTTACGGTTTTTCAAAAAACAATTGAAAAAAATATGGAAAGCAGTTAGAATGGGGATATGTAAATTATAAGAAAGTTCCAATTACAACAAAGTATGAAAGGCAATGGAATGGGAAAACGTGAAAGAGCACGGAAGTCAAGTGCAGAGAGAACCCGGATGCGGAGGAGAAAGAAACAGAATAAGTCCAGCATGGTGTGCATTACCTTGATTGTACTAATGTTTGTCGGCGTGTTGTCTGTTCAGATTATTTCGGTGTATGGCAGGAACCGTTCTTATCAGGAACAGGAAGAGGAATTGCAGGCACAATTGGAATCGGAGCAGACCCGCCAGGAAGAACTGAAAGAATATGAAAAATACATAACCACCAAAGAATACATTGAGCAGGTAGCCAAGACCAAGCTGGGTCTTGTATATCCCAATGAAATTATCTTTAAAGAAAAGAAATCAGCCCCTTGAATTTCTTAAAAAACTTAAACCCCTTAGAATCGCCATAAGAAGTGGTTCTAAGGGGCTTTTTGTCTAAAAGTTTTTGAAAACCTGTCTCTGGTTTGACAAACATTTCATTCACTCCTTTTTATAATAACTCCTGCACGTTCGATATGGAGATAGCGGACAGCCAGGAAGAAAAGGAGGATGAAAAATGAATGGAAAAAAAATGAATTGGACAAAATGGAAAGAAGTTGCATTATATGGAGCGGCAATGGCCGTGTCAAGGGGAGCATTTGCAGGATGTTATCCATTGATACCAGGATTTTTTGCAGCCTGCTATATGGAAGAGGTGAATCGGACGCTGCTTCTTGTTTTCAGCATTTTTGGTATGGCGCTTTTTGTTCCGGTACAGGCAATGGCAAAGTATACAATGGTACTTTTAGTAACTGCAGTATCCATCAAACTGGTGGAATGGGCCAATAAAGGATGCCGCACCTACACAGGAGCAGGAGCAGCTGGTATTGGCGTATGTCTGCTTACGATAGCAGGGGAATTGCTGCAGGTGCGGAATCGTGCTGTGGTTTGGATGGGAATCTTAGAAGCAGCGCTGGTCTTTGGGGTGGTTGTGATACTGGCGCCGATTCTCCATAGATTTTTGGAGGGAAGATTTCAAGGGGCCGAAAAAGCGGAGAGTGTAGGTCTGGCCATGCCGGAGCACGGAGAAAAATTACAGACCTATGCAAAATCTTTTAATGGACTTTCCCAGATTTTTTCCCAGATGGAAAATTTCAAAAGTAATTTTGAACCAGAGGAAATGGGGAAAATGCAGCAGGAAATTGCAGGAAAGGTTTGTATGTCTTGTGAACAGTGCGCCTTATGCTGGCAGGAGGAAACCAGTCCCATGTACGATCTTTTTTACCGTTTGCTCCATTCTATCGAGAAACGGGGCAGAGCAGAGGAAGAGGTGCATGAGCAGCTTTCCGGCTATTGTCCCTATTCTGACAGCATCGTGGAGACAGCAGTTGGAGTCTTTGAAAAGGCAAAATTGAATCTGGCCTGGTATAACCGATTATTGGAAAACCGCGGAATTATTGCGGAGCAATTGGATGCCATGGCATATATTATGGAGGATTGTGCCCGTGAGTACAAGGATGTCAGCGCCCGGGAGAGTAAGCTTTTGGCTTCTGTAAAGTACAGAATGAAGGAATGTGGTGTGGTGATAAGAGAAATGCATCTTTATGAGAGACGGAATGGAAAGCTGTCACTGCAAATGTCGGCGGCTTCCAAATGGGGAAATTGTGTGTCGGTAAAGGAATTGGCAAAGGAGGCAAGCCAAGGCTTGCGGCGGGATATGGTTCCAGGGAAGTATGTCCGTTCTATGGTGGGAAAGGAAGAAACCTTTTTGACTTTTGAGGAGGATACGCTGTTTCACGTGTTGCAGGGAGTTGCAAGGCTGACAAAGGACGGAGCCCAGGTGTCCGGGGATAGTTTTTCTTTTCTGGAACTGGATGGGGGAGAATGTGTTATGGCTTTGTCTGATGGGATGGGCTCGGGAATCTCTGCTTGTAAGGAAAGTGAAATGGTGATAGAGTTAATAGAGAAGTTTCTGGAAGCTGGGTTTCGAAAAGAAACGGCGATTCGTATGATGAATTCAGCCATGGTCATTCAAGGGGAGGAAGGAATTTTCTCCACTGTGGATATGGCAGCGATGGATTTGTATACGGGAATGTGTGAATTTTATAAAATTGGTGCAGCAGCCACATTTTTAAAGCGTGGCGCTGAAGTAGAATGTATTTCTTCTGGCAGTCTTCCGGCAGGGATGTTTCATCAGTTGGAAATTGACAAGACCAAAAGACAGCTTCAGGATGGAGATTTTATCATTCAGGTTACCGATGGAGTGCTGGATGATTTGCATGTACCTTCACCAGAAGAGACCATGGAGGAAATTTTAGAAACCATTGACACAAATAATCCAGGACAAATGGCAAAACAGATCTTAGAGCGGATTTTACTATTTACCGCAGGAAAAGTACCGGACGATATGACGGTGTTGACGGCAGGAATTTGGGAGAAATAGCCTCAGAATTTGGAGAGATAAATGCAAAAGAAAATTGAAGATTTTATGGAAAAATATCATATGGTAAAGCAGGGAGATTGTATTCTTGCGGCAGTATCTGGCGGGGCGGATTCTTTATGTCTGCTGCTTTTATTGCTGCAACTGCGGCAGGCGGGGAAAATCCGGCTGTGCGCTGTTCATGTGGAGCATGGAATCCGTGGTGCAGACAGCATAACAGACGCCTGTTTTGTAGAAAATTTTTGTAAAGAGCATCAAGTGCCATGCAGGATTTTCCATTGCCGTGCACAAGAATATGCCAGAGAGCATAAAATGACGGTGGAAGAAGGGGCAAGGGCGCTTCGCTATGGTTTTTTTACACAGGCGGCAGAAGAATTTGGTGCAGACAAAATTGCAGTAGCTCATAACCAAAACGATTGCGCAGAAACCATGCTGTTTCATCTGGTGCGGGGAACTGGTCTTAAGGGCATGAGTGGAATCCTGCCAGTGCGGGATAGAATTATTCGTCCCTTGCTGTGTGTAGAGAGAAAAGAAATTGAATCCTATTTGAAAAATATGAATCAGGAATTTTGCCAGGATAAGACCAATGAAACAATGGATTATGCCAGAAATAAAATGCGCCATCAGGTGTTTCCAGCCTTAAAAGAAGTAAACAGTCAGGCGGTTCTGCATATGAATCAGGCAGCAGCCTTGGTTGCACAGACAGCAGAGCTGGTGGAAGAGCTGTCCAGAAAGGCTGCGGAACAATATTTTTGCTATCAGGAGCAGGGACTTGTTGTTTTGAGAGATATTTTGGAGGAAAGGCCATTGCTTCAGACGTCATTGCTTCACCAGGCGTTGGAGGAGGTGGCCCAAAATAACCGGAATATCTCAGGGCTCCATGTAGAGAAACTACGGGAATTGTTTGAAAAGCAGCCTGGGAAGCGGTTGGATCTGCCTTATGGGATAAGTGCAGAAAGGATTTACGAAGGAGTTCTGCTGAGAAAACTTAAGGCTCCCAAAGATTTTGACAGAGGTGAAAGAACTGGTACATCTCTTGTTCAGGGGAAATGGAATGGAACAATTGAAAAAGGAGGAAAAAAGAGCTGGGAGAGAGAGGTCTTTGAATTGCCCATTGAAGGAACCTTGAAGATTCCTTCTTATGAATATGAAATTCGTACTAGATTATTAGAAAATCCCTTTCAAAATGAAGAAATTCCCAAAAAAATGTATACGAAATGGTTAGATTATGATAGAATAAAGGGCACCATGCAATTGCGGGCACGCCAAGAAGGGGATTTTCTGGTGATTGGCCCGGGTGGGAAACGCAAGAAGTTAAAAAGTTATTTTATAGATGAGAAAGTGCCAAGGCAGGAGAGGGACCAGACACTGCTGCTTGCGGATGAGACCCATATTCTGTGGGTCCTTGGCCATCGAATCAGCGAAGATGTGAAGGTTACAGAAGATACCAGAAGGATTCTTGAGATACAAGTTTATGGAGGAAGGATTCATGAGTGAAAAAATTCGTGTATTAATTTCAGAAGAAGAGGTAGAGAAAAGAATTTGTGAAATGGGAAAAGAAATTAGTGAATATTATAAAGGGGAGGAAGTTCATTTGGTCAGTGTGCTTAAGGGCGGCGTGTTTTTCACCTGTCAACTTGCAAAGAGGCTGACAGTGCCAGTCTCCCTTGATTTTATGTCTGTATCCAGTTATGGAGACGACACCAAATCTAGTGGCGTCGTGAAGGTAATCAAGGATTTGGATGAGGCAATAGAAGGAAAAAATGTTCTGGTGGTAGAGGATATTGTGGATTCTGGCCGGACATTAAGCTATTTATTGGAGAATTTGAAAAGCAGGAAACCGAAAAGCCTGCGCTTATGTACATTATTGGATAAACCGGACCGCCGGGTGACAGATGTACATGTGGATTACACCGGATTTGAGATACCGGATCAATTCGTGGTAGGTTACGGTCTTGATTATATGCAGCATTATCGGAATCTTCCTTATGTGGGAATCGTAGAATTAGATAGTTAAAAAGATTTGCGGACAATGAGAGAGGAGGCATAAAAAAAGTATGAATGCACAGAAACGCAACCGAGCATTTGGGCTATATCTTGTTGTGATTGCAGCCCTGGCACTGCTCTGGATACTGCGGGACAATTCTTCCAGATTTGGACAGAATTCATTATATACGTATGCGCAGTTTGAACAGGATTTGAAAAGTGAGAATGTGGTATCAGTGGTAATTTCCCAGAACCGGGAGGTTCCAAGCGGCCAGGCAGACGTGACCCTGAAAGGGGATGCAGGGAAAAATGGTGTCAAAGAATTGTATGTATCCGATATCAATACCTTGCAGGAAACCATGCAATCTTATGATTTTGGAGATTATGTGGTGCGTGAGATGCCGGAAGAAAACTGGCTGATTTCCATTTTACCTACATTGATTTTGTTTGCTGTGCTGTTTGTGTTCTATATTATGATGACAAATCATGCGTCAGCAGCATCCGGCGGTGGAAACAAAATGATGAATTTTGGAAAGAGCCGGGCGAAAATGACCACCGATGAGAATAAAAAAGTAAATTTTGGAAGTGTTGCAGGTTTAAAAGAAGAAAAAGAAGAATTGGAAGAGCTGGTGGATTTTCTACGGGCGCCTAGAAAGTATACGAAGTTGGGAGCAAGGATTCCGAAGGGCGTACTTTTAGTAGGACCTCCTGGAACGGGAAAAACCCTTCTTGCCAAAGCAGTAGCAGGGGAAGCAGGCGTACCCTTCTTTAGTATTTCTGGTTCTGATTTTGTGGAAATGTTTGTAGGCGTGGGCGCTTCCCGTGTGAGAGATTTGTTTGAGGAAGCCAAGAAAAATGCACCATGTATTGTATTTATTGATGAGATTGATGCAGTGGCAAGACGGCGTGGTACTGGAATGGGCGGCGGTCATGATGAGAGGGAGCAGACCTTGAATCAGCTTTTGGTAGAGATGGATGGATTCGGCGTCAATGAAGGCATTATTGTGATGGCAGCTACTAACCGTGTGGATATCTTAGACCCAGCGATTATGCGGCCGGGCCGGTTTGACCGGAAGGTGCATGTGGGAAGACCAGATATTGGAGGCCGGGAAGAAATTTTAAAAGTCCATGCCCAGAATAAACCCTTGGGGGATGATGTGGATTTAAAACAAATTGCCCAGACAACGGCTGGGTTTACTGGAGCAGATCTGGAAAATCTGTTAAATGAAGCAGCAATCTATGCAGCCAAGGAAGACAGAGCTTATATTATCCAGGGTGATATCCGTAAATCTTTTGTGAAGGTGGGAATTGGTTCTGAAAAGAGGAGCCGGATTATTACAGAAAAAGAAAAACGGATTACCGCTTACCATGAGGCTGGGCACGCCATTCTTTTCCATGTGCTTCCTGACGTAGGACCAGTTTATTCCGTGTCCATTATACCTACCGGTGTAGGTGCGGCAGGCTACACGATGCCTTTGCCAGAGCGGGAGGAAATGTTTAATACCAAGGGACGGATGCTGCAGGAAATCATTGTAGATTTGGGCGGCAGAGTGGCAGAGGAATTGATTTTTGATGATATTACCACAGGAGCTTCCCAGGATATTAAGCAGGCCACCAGTGTTGCCAAAGCTATGGTAACTAAATACGGCATGTCAGAGCATGTGGGGCTTATCAATTATGATAATGAGGACGACGAAGTATTCATTGGAAGGGATTTAGCCCATACCAGAGCCTATGGAGAGAACATTGCGGGAATTATTGATCAGGAAATTAAGCGTATTATTGATGAGTGTTATCAAAAATCCAAAACCATTCTGATGGATCATGAAAAGATTCTTCATAAATGCGCAGATTTATTGCTAGAGAAGGAGAAAATTAGCCGAGACGAGTTTGAAGCGCTATTTGAGGGATAAATTGTGCAAAATCACTATTGAGTTTCCAGGAAACAGGAAAAAGGTACTGTATAAATCGTATAGAAAAAGGCTGCATTTTTTTTTGAAGTTTGTGCACACTTATTGGGAAATCTATGGTATTATAATTAACGTAAAAACCCCCCAATACATTATATAGTTTTTGCTATACCCCATAGTAAAAATACCTTCTCCTAAAAAGGCAGCTTTCCAAGCTGCCTTTTTACATTATATGGTTGCTTTCTGAGAATGTATAGGATAAAATAGGAATAAAGTATTAGTTTTCAATCGACGGATTAAGCTGATAAAGAGGTTATAAGGAATGAGCAAATATTCTATTTATGAATTAAACCAGAGACAGCAGTATATGATGCAGATGCGTCCTTTGCTGCACAAGCATGCACTATTTTCGGATGGGACAAAGGATTATAGGAATCCGCCAGAGCCTGGTGAGAATGAAGAGGTTACTCTTACGTTCCGCACAGCCAAGAACAATGTAGATATTGTATGGTTGTGTAACGGACAAGGGAAAATTCCTATGGAGAAACATAAGACCCGGGGACCGTTTGATTTTTATCGGGTGAAGGTGCAATTGAAAACAGCAGAATATCGTTATTACTTTGAGATTGCAAGCGGCATGCTGCATTGCTATTATGACCGTATGGGGGTTACGCCTCAGGTGCGGCCAGAGTATTCCTTTGCCATTGTGCCAGGATTTTCTACACCGGACTGGGCGAAAGGGGCAGTTATGTACCAGATATTGGTGGATCGGTTTTACAATGGAGATCCATCGAATGATGTGAAAAACAATGAGTATTATTACATTAAGGTTTATAGCCAGCATGTAGATAATTGGGAGCAGTGTCCTGCAAATTTCGGCGTAGGGGAATTTTATGGCGGGGATTTGGCAGGTGTCTTAAAGAAGATGGATTATTTGCAAGACCTTGGGGTTGAGGTATTATATTTTAATCCTTTGTTTGTATCTCCCTCCAATCACAAATACGATATACAAGATTATGACTATATTGATCCTCATTATGGGGTAATTATAGAAGATGGCGGAGAGGAACTGAAGGAAGGGGAAACAGATAATACAAAGGCTACCAGATACATTAAGCGCGTTTCAGATATGACAAACCTGGAGGCAAGCAATGAATTGTTCGCCCGACTGGTGGAAGAAGCACATAGGCGTGGAATGCGGGTGATTTTGGACGGTGTATTTAATCATTGCGGTTCCTTTAACAAATGGTTAGACCGAGAGCTGATTTATGAAAAAGAAGTGGGATATGCCACTGGAGCCTATATATCGGCTGACAGCCCTTATCGTAGTTTTTTTGAGTTTCATGATCAAAATTGCTGGCCCTATAATAAGTCATATGACGGATGGTGGGGACATGATACACTGCCCAAGCTGAATTATGAAGGATCAAAAGAACTTTATGACTATATTCTGGATATTGGCAGAAAATGGGTATCACCTCCTTACAATGCAGATGGCTGGCGTCTGGATGTAGCGGCTGATTTGGGACATTCTGTGGAATTTAACCATCAATTTTGGCGAGATTTTCGACAAGCGGTGAAAGAAGCTAATCCTGATGCGATTGTGCTGGCAGAACATTACGGAGATCCTGTGGAGTGGCTGCATGGAGACCAGTGGGATACAGTAATGAATTACGATGCATTTATGGAACCGCTGACCTGGTTTTTAACAGGAATGGAAAAGCACAGCGACGGTTACAGACAGGATATGCTGGGAAATTTCCAGAATTTTGAAGGCGCAATGAAGTATTATATGACGCGTTTTTTAACCCCTTCCTTGCAATGTGCAATGAATGAGCTGTCTAACCATGATCATTCCAGATTTTTGACCCGTACCAACCACAAGGTGGGCCGGGTGGAACAATTGGGGAATGCAGCGGCTGGGGAGGATGTCAATAAGGGTGTTATGAAAGAGGCTGTGGTAGTGCAGATGACATGGCCAGGAGCGCCTACGATTTATTATGGAGATGAGGTAGGTGTTGTAGGATTTACCGATCCAGATAACCGCCGGACATTTCCCTGGGGAAAAGAAGATCAGGAATTATTGAGCTTCCATCGGGATATTATACGGATTCACAGGCGGTATGAGGCATTGCGTACTGGTTCCCTGAAATTTTTGGGTGGGGATTATCAGGTGATGTGTTATGGACGCTTTAATCACTTACAACAATTTGTTATTATTATTAATAATGATTATGTGGAGCGAGGGATGGAATGGAGAGTGTGGCCGGCAGGCATGGATCGCGAAACCAGAATGGAGCGGATTATGTTTACCACGCCAGAGTCTTATTCTCTGGAACCGGAGATTTATGAAGTGCATAATGGACGTATTAAGATTACTTTGCCGCCCAACTGTGCAGTGATTTTAAGGAATATTGGGAAGTTTTAAAGAGAAAGCCAGAATGAGAACCCATAAAGAGTTCCGTTCTGGCTAAAATTATGTTTGAAAATCGATCATTTTGATAGAGAGACAATTTGGTTCTGAATTGTTACAAAATTCAAACAAAAAAACTGGAAAAATATTGAATAAAAATTGGTAAGCCGATATAATATCATCAGAAATAAATTCTAATATTGTCTTATGAACATTTCGCTTATAATAATGCTAATAAAAAATAACAGAATGCGAGGTTTAAACATTATGAGCAAAAGAATAGGCATGTTTTTGGTAACGATTGTTATGGCTGCCGTGTTGTTTGGGTGTGCTGGAGCAAAAGAAAAAGACAAGATGGAACACACCGACACTGCATCGCAAAGGGGTAATAAAAACGAAGATGAGGCAAAAGCATCAGAAGAGGACAAGGATGTGGAGCTGGTTGTTTGGGGCGCCGAGGAAGACGAGGCGCTGTTACAGCAAATTATCGAAGGCTTTCAGGAAGAATACAAAGGACAGGCAAATTTCAATATTACATTTGCCGCCCAAAGCGAAGCTGGCTGCAAGGATGCTTTAATGGCAGATTTGGAGGTTGGAGCCGACGTCTTTGCCTTCGCCGATGATCAGTTAAATGCCCTTGTAGCAGCAGGGGCTTTAGATCCGATAGAAAATGCGGACCAACTCAAATCAGAAAATTTGCCTGGCGCCATAGAAGCTGCTTCCGTTGCAGATGTTTTGTATGCGTATCCTTTAACAGCAGACAACGGGTATTTCCTTTATTATAATAAGCAGTATTTCAATCAGGAGGATATAAAAACCTTTGACCGTATCCTGCAGATTGCAGCAGAAAATCAAAAGAAAGTTACCATGGACTGGTCTTCTGGGTGGTATGTATACGCTTTCTTTGGCAATACTGGCTTGGAAGTCGGGCTAAACGATGATGGAATTACCAATTATTGTACTTGGAACGGAACAGACGGAGAGATCAAAGGGGTAGATGTTGCTAACGCCATGCTTTCTATTGCCAGCAGCCCGGCTTTTTAAGCACAGAAGAGTCTGGTTTTCTTACAGGAATTCAGGATGGCTCTGTCATTGCTGGGGTCAGTGGTGTATGGAATGCAGTTGCAATGAAAGATGCTCTGGGGGAAAATTATGGCGCTGCCAAGCTTCCTACCTATACCTGCGCAAACCAGCAAATTCAAATGGCTTCTTTTTCTGGCTATAAGTTAATCGGAGTTAATGCTTATTCGAAACAGCATGAATGGGCATCCCGATTGGCAGAATGGATTTCCAATGAAAAAAATCAGCAGCTTCGTTTTGAAATGCGTGGTCAGGGGCCTGCAAACAAAAACGCGGCAGCATCCATAAGCGTGGAGGATTCCCCTGCCATTACCGCTTTGATTGAACAGTCGGAATTCTCTTGTCTACAGCGTATCGGCGGAGGCTTTTGGGATCCGGTATCATTATTTGCCACGAACATGGCTGCAGGAAATCCTGGAGGAAAAGAATTGCAGGAACAGCTTGATACCATGGTGGAAGGGATTACTGCACCATAGAGAATACATCTATTTTGTTTGGAGGATATAGGGATTATGAAGAAAAAATGGAACATCAAATATCGCTTAATATTGCCCATTGCCCTGCTTGGAATTGTAGCGCTTATATCAAATCTCCTTGCAGTTTCTAATATTAAAAACGTCAATGACAATGCCGCCAATATTGCGGATAATTATATGGAAGGAAGAACCCAGTTGGCAAAGCTCCACCAGTCCGTTATGAATATACATAAATTGGCGTTATCCCATATTGTAGCGACAGATTATGGTACAATGATTACCCTTGTCAACGATATAAAAGAAGAAGAAAAAATTTTGGACGATATGTTGGCAAAATATGAAATCTATATTACCGATGATGACAGAGAAACTTATGATGCTTTGCTTTCTGACTATGATTCATTAAAGCATTCACTTGTTTTTCTTGTATGCGCTAGTGCATCTGGAAAAACACAGGATGCTTATGCCTGTGCCAATGGGGACGTGGCAACCTTCAACACCGCAGTTGAAAACAGTATCGCTGTTTTGGACAGTTCCATCAGCAGTCGGACAACTCAGGCAAGAGAACAGCTTTCTTCTGTTTATCTTAGCTCTATGATTACAAATAGTGTGTCTACCCTTGCCTGTATTGTACTTGTATTCATTACAATTTCCCTTATCCTAAGATCCGTCGTCAAACCGATTAAAAATATTTTGGAAACCCTGCGAGGATGTTCTGGGCGTATCAGCAGCGTGGTGGAAGAGGTTTTGTCACGGACACATACTTCCAGTGAAAGCGCAATGGATTTATCTGCTCTTGCCCAAGAACTGTCGGCAACAATTCAGGAAGTGGCAAGCAATGCTTCCCATATCAATCAAAATGCCAAGGATGTACGGCAGGATGCAGAAAATATGGCTGAAGAATGCGGAACAATCACTGCCTATTGCAACGAAATGAACACTCGGGCTGAGGAAATGGGGCAATCCGCCCAAGAAAGCCTGAATAATACCAATACCAAAATAAAAGAAATTTTAGATGTCCTAAATGAAGCCATTGGAGGAAGCCGCAGCGTGGATCAGGTAAACAGCCTTACCCATGATATCTTAGCAATCTCTTCGCAAACGAACTTGATTGCCTTAAATGCTTCTGTTGAAGCGGCGAGAGCTGGAGAAGCAGGAAAAGGCTTTGCCGTAGTTGCAGAAGAGATTCGTCAGCTTGCAGCCTCCAGTAGTGAAACTGCAAATCGTATTCAAGAAGTTAATACTACTGTAACCCGTGCTGTATACAATCTCTCTGAAAGTTCCCAAAATCTTGTGAATTATATTGAGGAATCTATTTTAAAAGAATTTCTTTCTTTTGTTGAGTGTGGACAGCAATACCAAAACGATGCCGCCTTTATTCGCCGGTCTATGGCTGCATTTAATGACAATACCGACCGTCTAAAGTCCTCCATGGCAGAAATTGTGGCATCTATAGAAATGATTACAAAAGCAATTAATAGCGGGGCTTTGGGTATTTCCGGCGTTGCAGGAAGTACACAGCATTTGGTAACAGATATGGCAGAAATCACGAACCGTATGGACGTAAATCATAAGGTTGCTGCCGAATTAGAAAAAGAAACAATAACATTTGCTAATTTGTGATTTTTGCATCTGATGGAAAATGCTATAATATAAATTATTATAATTTGAAGGAAGTCGGAGGCAAAGCACTGGCCTGTAAAAGTTGTCCAGATAGACTGTGAAGCGTGAATGAGGTTGCTTAACAAACTAAAGTCCAATAACTGCACGGAACGCCAGCCGTAGACGGGGGCAGGTATAAGTGTGAAAGAACGTGTGAGTACCCGAGGAGGTCTCACGGACGTGGAGAGGTGATAAAACATTCACGGTCACGGTTGAAAAAGGTTTATCGTGAGAAGTCAGAAGAAACTATATTACAATACCCTGTGGCATAAGACATGGGGGAAGGGGGAACAATAGGAGGTGCGAATCCCAGATGGAAACCAAACATGGAATTAAGTACAGACAACTTCATATAGAAGACTACCAGCGAGAGGTACCTGCGGAACAGGGAAGGGGAACAGGAGTGTACGCCCATGAATGGATGACCGGGGACAATGGCGCCAACACGGATTTTTGGGCGGACAGCTTGCTCGACACAATCCTTAGAGCGACAATCTGAATACCGCTTATAAGAAAGTAAAGGCGAATAAAGGGGCTGGAGGAATAGATGGGATGCAGGTGGATGAACTTCTGCCTTACCTGAAAGAACACCAAACCGAACTGGTCGAGCAGATACGGGGCGGAAAATACAAACCGAACCCAGTCCGCAGGGTAGAGACACCCAAGGAGGAGAAAGGGAAATTCAGGAAATTAGGAGTACCAACAGTGGTGGACAGGGAACTGGAACGGAAAGGGCATAAATTCGTACGATACGCCGACGACTGCATGAAGTGGACAGACTTGGATGTCCATCTATGTCAGCCCACTATCTGAAAGTCCGGGTAGACTATCGAACTGCGTAGTACCGAACGGTACGCTACGTGGTGTGGAGGGGAGGTTAAAATCTCTCCTATCCGATCTTATGTGTTATTTCAAATTATTCTAGCTGCATTTCTTTATGCTGTAAGGAAAAAGCGCTATACTGTAACAAATGTAATTTAATAAATACGAAGGGAGCAGGACATGGAGCAATATATTGAAAAACTTAGCCTTACTTCGGAAATTAAATTAGCCTTATGGAATATACATTTCACCAAAGTTTCAGACCTTGATGGACTTAATCATCTGACACTGGCAGAATAGCTCCCTGAAGGCTATAACGTAACAGCTATAGCCAATAGACTGAACTTGTCAGGATACCTGTATTTACCGGAAAACGAAATATCCAGATTGCATCTCCAATCAGCGTTCCCCCAATCAAGGTAAACAGAATCATACAGACATTCGTGAAGCTTACCGTTATATGTACCTTTGAACAGCCATAAAAGAATACCATCAGCCCGGGAATTATGTCGGTAATGCCGATTAAGTTAAAATCCTCAAACAAAAACTGGAAAAGCACTCCCATAGGCCGCAATAAAAATATGTCATATTACCCTCAATTACGCAGTGCGCCATGTACCATGTCTGTATGAAGAGTACCATCTTGAGCGCTGCCCCGGTAGGCCGTCCTTATAATGTCATCAATCTTCGCCTCCCGAAGCCCCACTTCTTTGATAGGCGCAGTATGGGAAATATCCTCAATCAACTGGGCAGCCGTGATTTCGTCCTTCCTAAATTTATAGACGGCCCTGGCTTCCTCCACAGAAACCAACTCTGCCTTTGGATGCGCAACAGTAATGGGATGGTAAAAATCAATCACTAGTTGCCGGTATGGGGCAATCCTGTCCACCAGCTCATCCAGCGAGCCGTCCTCTATAATCTTTCCATCATTGATAATGATAAGCCGCCTGCAAAGTTCTTGGACATCACCCAAATCATGAGTTGTAAGAATGATTGTCGTCTTACTGCGTGCATTGATTTCCTTAATAAATTTCCGGACGGAATATTTTGCTTCCACGTCAAGGCCTATGGTGGGCTCGTCAAGAAAGAGAATTTCAGGGGAATGGAGCATAGCAGCAGCCAAATCGCCCCGCATCCGCTGCCCTAAGGAAAGCTGGCGCACCGGGGTATCTATGAAATCACGGAACTGGAAAATTTCATCTAACATCTTTATGTTCTTTTCATAGAGCGCACCATCAATTTGATAAATACGCTTCAGCAGTTCAAACGTTTCACCTAAGCGCAGATTCCAATTCAGTTGGCTGCGCTGCCCAAATACAACGCCAAGATTCTTTACCACCCGCTTGCGTTCCTTCTGCGGCGAAATACCATTAATCAGTATCTCACCACTGGTAGGCCGCATAATGCCGGAGAGCATTTTCACCGTGGTGCTCTTTCCAGCGCCATTGGGGCCGATATAGGCTACAATATCCCCTTTTTCAATCTCAAAGGAGATATCATCCACTGCCCTGACATATTCCGCATCCTGTACGAAAAGATTTTTCACCGCCCCTTTCAGCCCCATCTCTTTTTTTATTTTTTTATATTCTTTCACTAAATGGCTGACTTTGATAATGTCCATGGAATATCCTCCTGTTTTCTACAAAATATTATAGCGCCATCTTATGCCGCCTGGAGCAAAGCAATGTGGCATCGGCAACCATGGTTTATCCCAGAGTGATTATGGCAGCATTAGCTTCCTGCACTTTCATATCTGTACATCCCAATGCGGAATAGGCCGCAGCTTAGCGCAAACATAACCACGCCCACTGCCAGGCTGATAGCTGCCATAGGCGCCGGGATGACGCTTCCCTCCATTCCCAAAATTCCCTTTACGGGATAAAAGGTAATCCATGCCAAAGGCAGGAAGAAGGTAAACAATATTTGCGCCCATTTCGGATATATTGTAAGAGGGTACATAGACACCCGCTCAAAGAGAGCCCCGACCATGTCGGTAAAATTCGCCGTACTCTTCGTCCAGAAAGACAACGAACCGCAAAATATCCAGACTGCGCCCCGAATCAGCGTTCCCCCAATCAGGGTAAACAGAATCATACAGACATTCGTGAAGCTTACCGTCATATGTACCTTCGAACAGCCATAAAAGAATACCATCAGCCCGGGAATCATGTCGGTAATGCCGATTAAGTTAAAATCCTCAAACAAAAACTGGAAAAGCACTCCCATAGGCCGCAATAAAAACATGTCATATTCCCCCTCAACTACGCAGTGCGCCATGTACCATGTCTGGATGAAGAGTACCACTGCAAGCCCGTGGCTTAAGACGGACATTCCATACAGAAATGCCAAGCTCTCATATCCCCATCCTCCTATGCTTCCGAAGGAATCCACCACGAACTTGATAGTCGCAAATCCTACCACCCATTGGATACAGTTGGCAAGTACGTGCCCGATCAGCATAAATGGATATTCCATCCGCGACAGGATGGATTCCCTTATCAGCGCAGCCGCCACCGAAACATGATATTTGATTATTTTTATCATAAATCAACCTCCTTGTATCAAGACAGCCGCAGCAGCTTTTTTTTGCACAGATTGAAATATCAGCCACAGTGCCGCACACCAGAACATTTGAAGAGCTGTGCGACGTACCATCTCCTCCAATGTATACTGTCCAATGTAAATCCCAAGAGGAAGCTGGTAGATATTTACAAAAGGCAAAAACTCCAGAACCGTCCGGAATCTTTCCGGAAAGAACCAAAGAGGGATGACGCTGCCAGAGAGCAGCTTCATAATAAACCCCTTCACATTCCTTACAGGCCCCATGCTGATTACCTTGAAGGCGCACATCCCTAAGAGCGCAGCTAATATCCAGTTAATCAAATAACCGATAGAAAAGCTTACGAGAAAGAATAAAAAGCAGCCAGCAGATGCCGGCGCCGGGAATCCAAACATCGCAGTGCCAATCATAAGCAGCGGAACTGCAATCTGAAAAAGCGCGACAGCCATATCACCCAAATCCTCTGCCAGATAGATGCCATAGATATTCACAGGCTTTAACATATCAAGCGCCACGCTGCCAGACTTAACGCTGCTCTCAATCCGCCCTTCCACGCCCATGGTCAGCAGGTTCCCCATAATGACGGATATCATGGTATAGGTGAGCATGTCCTGCTCCCTGACTCCCGACACAGATTCCGTCCCGCCATAAGCAGCATTCCAAAAACATGCCATAGCAAACATGAGCAAACACTGGATTAGTATGGTGGAGATAACATTGAACCGGTAAGCCAGAGCCGACTGTATCCGTATTTTTGTAACAAATAAGAAAGCTTTCATAAAAACACATCCTGCTAATCTATTGCCAAATCGTATTTTACTACATCAATATTCACAATCCCATCTGCAAAAAACGAAATGCCCTCTGCCTCCTGCTCCGTGTACATAGTCGCTGTCATCACCTGTTCACCGTCATTTACAAAAATTTCCACGCTATAGCGGTCTAAGATCATCCTCAGCTTCAGTTCCCCATCCACAGAATTTACCAGGCTGCGGCGCTGGTGGATGATTGCCCTTCTGGAACCGGAAAACTTCCTGTCTACCTTCAGGATAGACTCCTTGGGACGGAAACTCAAAGCAGTATAATATTTGTCATTCTGGGCAAACCGGACAGCAAACTTATGGTATAGGTTTTGCGTATCGCCGGGCCGGAGCGTAAGCTCCATATCAACTCTTCTCCCTTTGATTCCGTCAAGCTTAACAATGCCTGAAACTTCCACGCCCATATAAGCCACTTTATTGCGCCGCATCTTATCCAATTCCCGGATTGGCTTCTGATAGAGCCTTCCGTCCTTGATGGACAATTCCCTTGGCAGGCTCATCTGCCCAAGCCACGGCGCTTCCGGTGAACGGATACTGCAGGAATCCCAGTTCTGCATCCATCCAATCATGACCCTCCGCCCATCCGGCGTCAGCACGGTCTGAGGCGCGTAAAAATCAATGCCATAGTCAATGGACTGATTATGTGTTTCATGAAAGGCGCCCGCTTCTTCATCAAAATCGCCCAGCAGGCAGAGCGTCCCATTTCCATTATGGTATTCAAACCCTTCCGGGAGCATATCCTGCGGGCTGGTAAGCAGCGCCCATGTTCCATCCAATTCAAAGATATCTGGACATTCCCACATCTTCCCGAACCGGTTGTTGTTGGACGCTAAGACACTCTGGAACTCCCAGTGAAAGCCATCTGCGCTGGTATACAAAAGGATCTGCCCGCTTCCATCCGCAGGACGGTTCCCTACCACACAGGCATAAGTTCCGTCTGATTTTTTCCACATTTTCGGGTCGCGGAAGTCAACTCTGCTTGCGCCTTCTGGCAAATCTTTTTCATCCAGCACAGGGTTCTGCCCATATTTTTCATAATCTGTCCCATCGCCTACCGCAACGCACTGTGTCTGCACTTCCTGATAATCGTCATTTCCCAGATGCTCCTTCACCACGCCTGTATACATCAGCAGATGCCTTCCATCCGGAAGTTCTACGGCGCTCCCGGAAAAGCATCCGTCCCTGTCATAAGCCTCGTCTGGCGCCAATGCCGCCGGGCGGTATTCCCAGTGCAGCAAATCATCGCTCACCGCATGGCCCCAATGCATCGGCCCCCATTTGGATTCGTAGGGATAATACTGATAAAACATATGGTACTGCCCTTTATAATAGGAAAACCCATTTGGGTCATTCATCCAACCTGTACGTGGAGATAGATGGAAATCCGGACGTTCATCTTCTTTTATTAATTTTCCGAAAGCCTCTTCGTATTTTCGCGCTTCACGTAATGTCTGACTTGTCATAATTCATATCTTCCTTTCCAAAATAAATATACACAGGCCGTATTTTCATCCATATTACTGAAAATACGGCCTGGCATGTTACTGAACCGTTTAATTTTCCGCCGTTTCTGCGTTGTACTTATCCAGATAGACTTGGAACAGTTCCAGATATTCACTTAAGCCATATGCCTCTAGATCCTCCAGATAATCTTCCCAATCTGCATCTGTAAACCCATTCATAATCCAGTCTGCTTTCTTCGCATTGATGGCTTTTGAAATATCTGCCTGCAGGTTCGAAAGCTTCTCCGTATCATCACGGCTCATGAAAATATTGGGATATACATTTTCGGTGTGCATATCCGGCGTATAGTATTCTTCTATCCAGTCAAGGCGGTACTGCGCATCATCTGGGCAAGTTACATATACGCCATAATATTCATCCAGCACAGCAAGGGGGCCGCCTACCGCTTCTGCCTCCCTTACTTCTACTGGGGAAGCATCTCCCAAAGGCGCATGCTTTAGCATATCCTCACCCTTGTCATTCTTGCCCATCTCAAAGATATCAAAATCATCATCTTCCCCATAGGTTCCCCAGTTATTCTGAGGGGACTGCATCGGCGCGTACATCTGGTCAAGCCATGCGCATACCAGCGCCGGGTTCTCAGCGACTGAAGTAACGACGCAGCGCCCGCGGTCATATCCGCTGGTATAAGAACCGTTCTGCGGGGTCAGGTTCCTTGTATCTGCCGTCAGTACTGGAAGGGGAACCCAGTCTTTTAAGTTGTCAATATTCCCTACATCCCAGCTAAAGCAGACCCCGTAACGTCCGGATTTCCCCTTGGATACATAGGTAGACCACTCCTGCGTAAATGCTTCCGGGTCAATCAGCTTCTCCTCGTACAGCTTATTCAGCCACTCAATTCCTGCCTTATACCCTTCCTGCGTTGCGCTGCAGATTACCTTCTGGTCGTCAGTAACTGCAATATGCCTGCCCTTATCTGCATCGCCATACCCTTCCCCAAAGCCATTTATCAGGATTGCAGGATCTTGGCCGCCGTCGTTTACAATACAGGACATTGGGATAATGCTCCCGTCAATCCCAAACTCTTCCTGAAGCTCAGATGCATGGTCCCGGAACTGAATCAGAACTTCTTCAAATTCATCAACCGTTTCCGGTATTTCCAGATTCAGGAAATCCAGCCACTTCTTGTTGATAAAGCTCATGTTATCAATCGTCTGGATTGCCTTTTTTCCAGAACCAAGCTGTTCAATCCAGGGCAGCGACCAAATATGCCCATTTACATCCGTACTCATAACCCGGTATTCTGGATATTTGTCAAAAATAGCTTTCAAGTTCGGCATATAGGCGTCAATATACTCCTCCAGCGGGATGATTGCGCCGTACTCACCATATCTTAGCAGATTACTGTCTGTAAATCCAGCAGTAAAAATAAAATCCGTCAATTTATTCGGGTCAGACATGTTCAGGGAGATCTTATCCGCCCATTGGTCCGCCTGAATAGCCGTCCAGTCAATCTCAACATTTGTCTGTTCCTCAAGCCGCTTAAAGATTGTCCTGTTATTCGGGTCAGACTCTGTATTGGCAGGATAACTAATCATGCCAGTCAGCGTTTTTTTCTCCTTCAGCGGGAACTGAAGCTCCGCCTCGTCTACCGGACGGAATGTGCCGTCATTGATTTCCTTCTTTCCACCGCAGCCGGCAAGGGAACCTGCCATACAGGCCACTAATGCCGCCGCTATGATTCGCTTTCCATATCTAAATCTCATACTGTGCCTCCTTCTTACGTTCCTGCTTAGCCTTTTACGGCGCCAGCCATGATACCGCTGTCAAAATATTTTTGGAAGAACGGATACATAATCAGAAGCGGTAAACTGGAGATAATAATGGTTGCATATTTCAGGAGTTCTGCTAACTGCGCACGTGCCGCCGTACTCTGCATATCTGCAATCATGCCGGATTCCGGCTGGTTCTGAATCAGGATAGAACGGAGCACAAGCTGCAGCGGCTGCCTTGCAGAATCATTCAAGTAAATCATTGCGTCAAAGTAGCTGTTCCACATGCCAACGAACTGCCATAAGGTAAGCACTGCAATCACAGGCGTACATACCGGAAGCAGAATCTTAAAAAAGAATGTCAGCTCGCTTGCGCCGTCTACATCTGCCGCCTCACGAAGCTCCTGGGGAATTCCCCTGTAATACGTCCTTGCAATCGTCATATTCCAGACACTGAACGCCCCGGGAAGTATTACCGCCCACATACTATCCACAAGCCCCAAGTTACTTACGACCAAATATGTAGGAATCAGGCCGCCGCCAAAGAACATCGTAATCATGAAGATAATATTGAAAAATCCTTTTCCCTTAAAATCTGCCCTAGACAACGGATAAGCCGCCAGCAAGGTAACTGCTACGGACACGACGGTAAACAATATAGAATAGATAATCGCATTTTTAAATCCAATCCAAATCTGGGCATTTGTCATAACACGTTCATAAGCTGTCGTCGTCCATTTGTTAAAATCAAATGTAATCCCTTTGTTCTGCAGCGTAATAGGATCCATGAAGGACGCCACGACAATGTAGATTAGCGGTACGACAATTGCAATTACAAATAACCCAAGCAGCACATACCCAATTATCAGCAGGAGCTTATCCTGCGTTGAATATCTTGAAAATACGCTTTTCTTCTTCATCCCGTATGCACCTCCTTATAATCCCTGTCCGTCATTCATCTTTGCTACAATCTTATTCACAACAAGCAGGAGAATCACGTTAATCACCGTATTGAAAAGGCCCACCGCCGTTGAAAAGCTGTAATCCCCATCAATCAAGCCCTTTCGGTATACATAGGTAGCAATGATTTCAGAAGACGGAAGGTTCAGGTCTGTCTGTAGCGCATATGCCTTCTCAAATCCGATACTCATGATATTGCCTGCCTGCAGGATAAACTGGAGCACTACCATATCCTTGATTGCAGGCCACTCTACTACCCGGATTTGCTGCAGGATATTTGCTCCGTCCATGACTGCGGCTTCCCTCAGCTCTTGGCTGGCATTGGATAAAGAAGTGGTGTACATAATAGAAGCCCACCCTGCCCCTTGCCAGATACCGCTGATAATATAGATAGAGCGGAATGCCTCCGGCATTGTCATAAAGTTGATGTCACTTCCCAACAAAAGGTTTACCGGGCCGGTCACAGAGAGGAAGATACGCACGATACCACAAAGTACGATGACCGATACAAAGTTCGGCAGATAAAGTATCAGCTGTATTTTTTTCTTAATACCCGTGCTCTGGATCCTGTTCAGCAAAAGAGCCAAAATAATCGGAACTGGGAATCCCCACAACAGGCTGTATACACTCAGCTTTAATGTATTTGCCAAATAACCCATAAAATCAGGCGAAGACAAAAACCTTGTGAAATGCTTTAGCCCTACCCACTCGCTGCCAAAGACCCCTTTAAAGGGATTATAATCCTGAAATGCGATCAGGATACCGCTCATAGGCGCATACTTAAAAATCAGTGTCAGCAATAATGCCGGCATTAAGAAAATCAGATAAAGCTGCCAGTGCTGCTTGATGTATAACAGCGTGTTATGCAATCCGGCGCCTGTGTTGCCCTGTTTTCCATTTGAAACAGTTTTTGTAGTTGTTCTCATAATTTCCTCCTTTCTTCCAAATCCCTCCATTTTTGCATTTGCCTACTCCTATTCCTTACTATCCCCCTTCCATACGCTAAAATTTGTGCATTTGTAAAATTTTGTGTTGAGATTTGTATATTACATTTATACCATTAATTTTACATTTAGTCAACACTTGATGGTTCATTTGCCCAATTATTTTTTGGGTTTTTTTACTTTTCTGTACAAAACGCCTTGGAAAAATGCCCTTAAGCAAAACTTAACCCATAAATTATTTCATTTTTTTAATTTTTACATTTGACACATAATCATTTGCACATTATAATAGTAATTAGAATCACAGAATGTAAAATAAACCATAACAGCATTTAGGTACGTTACTTTTATTATAGAATTAACGACAAGGAGGCATAAAGGAGGCATATATGAAGACACGAGTTACTATTCAGGATATCGCAGAAGAACTGGGCATTTCCCGCAATACTGTTTCCAAGGCCATCAACAATACCGGAATACTGGCAGATGCAACCCGGGAAAAAGTATTGAAGAAAGCAGCAGAGATGGGGTATAAGCAATTTTCATATGTAAAAGTAGTGGATTCAGGCATGCCGGTACTTACCCTTTCAGCGCCGAAAGAAAATGCCGAGATTGCCTTATTTATCACGAATTTACTGGGAAATTCCCATTTTGCAACAGTTATGCTGGATAAATTCCAGAAAGAGCTTTCAGGGCTGGGATACACGCTTACCATGCATCGGATTCTTTCGGAAGAAATCAATTCCCTGACGCTTCCTGCGTCCTTTTCCATAGAGCGGACCGCCGGTATTATCTGCATTGAGATGTTTGATTATAACTACGACAAAATGATTTGCAATCTGGGTCTCCCCGTTTTACTGATAGACGCTCCAGCGCCTTGTTTCAAAGAGCCTTTAGAAGCAGATATCCTACTCATGGATAATCAGTCCAACATCTATCTGTTCATTCAGGAAATGATACGGCGCGGAAAGACAAATATCGGATTCATCGGCAAACATCTGCATTGCCAGTCCTTTTTTGAACGCTCTACTGCTTATCGGCAGGCCTTGTACCTGTCAGGGCTCCCCTGCCCCGATGCGTACTGCATCACAGGGAATCCGCCGGAAGGCCGTGACCCGGACTCCGCAGCTTATCAGGATTATCTGACAGAATGTCTGCAAAAATTAAAGCATATGCCAGACGTATTCCTGTGCGCCAATGACTTTGTGGCGATTGATGCTATGCAGGTACTGAAGAAACTGGGGTATTCCGTTCCGCAGGATGTCTATTTGTGCGGATTTGATGATTCGCCGGATGCAAAAATTGTTACGCCTGCGCTTACTTCTATCCATATACATAGCCAAATCATGGGATACTATGCCATAAACCTGCTGATGTCCCGTATCAATGAGCCTTCTTTGAATTATTGTACCGTGCACACGGAAACTAACCTGATTTACAGGGAATCTACAGAAAATTAATCAGAAGCAGTAAACCATGCCGTACCTGCCATATACCACATAGGCGCCCAGGGGAGGCAGCTTACACAAACAAGGAGGAACCACTATGAGAAATTTATTCAATCTGGACGGACCGCTTATGCAGCTTATCAACAAAGTCGTTTACAGTGTTTATCTGAATATCCTATGGTTTATTTGCTGCATCCCCATTGTAACAATCGGGGCGTCAACCACCGCGCTTTTTTATGTCACATTGAAGATAGCCAAGAATGATGAAGGCAACATCACGAAAGCTTTCTTCCATTCTTTCCGGGTAAACCTAAAGCAGAGCACCATCGTCTGGATGATTCTTCTATGTATGGGAATTATCCTTGGCGTGGACGGGTATGTCGTATACCACATGCGGTACGAAAATGCTTTCTGGACCCTTTGTACTGCGTTCCTTATTATTGCCGCGGCTGCCTATGCCATTGTCCTCATGTATATTTTCCCTCTTATGGCAAGATTTGAAAATACAATTAGCGCAATGTTTAAAAATGCGCTGTTTATGGGCATCCGGTTTTTGTTCTGCACCATATCAATGGCTGCCATTTATTTTGCAATGCTGCTGGTTGTAGTTCGCTTTTTTACCCCGGCTATCATTTTTGGGGAAGGCCTGTGCGCATTGCTCTGCTCATGCCTGCTGTCCAATATCCTGCTGCTTTGTCAGGAAAAAACAGAATCTAACCAAGAATCTGCTTCTGAACCGCAGTAACTTCCAAACGAAAGGATGCTGGGAACTTTTTAAGCCCACGGAAATTTGCTTATGAAACCCAATGAAACTATAACCGCAAAAAAGGAACAATGGAAGCGGCTCCACGGAAAACAGAAGCTACAGTACATCTGGGATTATTACAAATTCCCAATGATAGTCTGTTTCATTTTCCTATATATCATCGGCTATACCGCTTATGGGCGCTTTACCAGGAAAGATCCTGTGCTCTATGTCGGTCTTATTAATATATCTTCCAGCGAACCGTTAAATCTTCAGCTAAGCGAAGATTTTCTGGAGTTTATGGATGAAAATATTTCCCAAAAAAAGGTGCAGTTATACACCGGGCTATACCTGACTAGTGACCCAAACAATCCGCATCATGAATACACTTATGCCTCCCGCATAAAAATCCTTGCTGCTATCGACAGCGAACAGCTCGATGTAGTTTTGATGGACAAGGAGTCCTTTGACGCATTCTCGCAAAACGGATACCTGTGCAATCTGGAGCATTTACTTCGGGATTTATCTCCAGATACCTTTGACGCACTAAAACCATACCTCGTTACCAACACATCCATTTTGGAAGACAATTCCGAAGATTTACTCGCAGACAGCTCCCTGCCTTATCAGGCGGTAACAAAAGAATACCCAATGGGCCTTATTGTTTCACAAAAGGGGTTATTGAAGCAGGCAGGGTTTCACGATGACATATATCTTGGCGTGGTCGGCAATTCTCCCCGAACCGGCAATGCTGTAAAATATATCAACTATTTATACACAGGAAATGAACAATAGCTGCCTGGAATATGCCCGGCTGATAAGCATCTGGAAAGTCCTGTAAAGTAAAAGAGGGGGCGTGTGAAACCAAGATTTTTGCCTGCAGTTTATTGGTGTTAGAATATAAATAGTACAAGTTAAAAGTGGAAAATTTTATAAAATAAATTACAATAGGGTATAGAAAGGATAGGGATTTTTCATGAGTAAACAATACGATAAATAATTTAAAGAGGATGCAGTGAAATATTATATGGAACATAAGAAACTAGGGTTAAAAAATGTGCCAAAAACCTTGCTTTCAGTAAAACCACCCTGGGTACATGGGGCAAAACTGTCAGGGAATATAACGGTGAAGTGCCTGTAAGGGGACCCGGCAATTATGTAAACGATGGGGAAAAGGGAATAGCCAGGCTTAAAAAGGAATTATGGGGTATACAGGATGCTTCGGAAACATTAAAAAAGCCATCGGCATTCTGGAAAACGGACAAAGGCTTGTTTCATTGAAACCTTGAAATGTAAACAGAGACGGTTAGGCAAGAAACCATAGATGTATATGGCGATACATCTGAAATTATAGAGGATTGCTTAAGTGAGCTTGAGCTATTTATAAATGATGTGATACTAAAGCGCAGACTTTTCAGAAGATAATTATATGGATTGTCTGGAAGAAATTCTGGCATAATAAAAGAAAGATAAAAAGTACAGAACAAATGTTTAGTTTTGTCTGTACTTTTTTTATATATAGTGATATACTATAAAAACACAAATTTTAAGAATTTGTGACTTTTATTACATACCGTGATGCCTTGTGCTATTTTTTATATGCCAGATAAGAGAGGAAATTCCCAATCCGCTGACAACAGTCAGCTACTTGCTCATAAAAGCAGCCCCAAAGACGGGCATGTTTTTAAATTACAAGCCCCCTACAAGCCCACAGGCGACCAGCCCCAGGCCATCGCCGAGCTGGTCAAAGGCTTCAAGGAGGGCAATCAATTCCAGACTTTACTAGGGGTTACGGGTTCCGGCAAGACATTTACGATGGCGAATGTCATTCAGGAATTGCAGAAGCCGACGCTGGTCATCGCCCACAACAAGACGCTTGCGGCGCAGTTATACGGAGAATTCAAGGAGATGTTCCCTGAGAACGCAGTGGAGTATTTTGTCTCCTAATTTTGGGACAGGGTGAAAACCGCATTATTTCGTGCTGTTTGGTGTTGATTGTACCGTATTTTGTGGATGAAATGGGGGAATTATGGACGAAATAACACTAGGCGGATGGGTGGAGTTTGTGACCTGGATTCGTGTAATGGACTATATAACACTATATGTATAAGAGCGATTATTTTTATGGAAGAATATGTTATAATTTGAAGAGGTGGGTATCTATGCAGGAGCATGAGATTATATTATATCAGTTAGAGGATACAAATGTTTATGTGAATGTCATTTTTAAAGAAGAGACATTTTGGATGACGCAAAGAGCAATGGCAGAATTATTTGATTGCACAGCAGATAATATTTCATTGCATTTGAAAAATATTTATAAAGAAGAAGAGTTGGACGCAGAGGCAACTGCCGAGTTTTTCTCGGTAGTTCAAAATGAAGGCGGAAGAAATGTTAGCCGAAAAGTAAAATGCTTTAATTTAGATGCGATTATTGCTGTAGGATATCGTGTAAATTCAAAAAAGGCCACCAGGTTTCGACAGTGGGCAACGAAAACATTAAAAGAGTATATTATTAAGGGGTTTGTGTTAAATGATGATATGTTAAAAAATGGCAAACCCTTTGGAAAAGATTATTTTGATGAATTATTAGAACGCATCCGGGAAATTAGGGCAAGTGAGCGTAGAGCCTATCAGAAAATCACGGATATATTTGAACAATGTAGCTATGATTATGATAAAAACAGCGAAATTACAAAGAATTTTTATGCCTTTGTTCAGAATAAACTTCATTTTGCAGTTACTGGAAAGACAGCGGCTGAATTAATATATGAGCGTGCAGACTCAGAAAAGCCAGCTATGGGGTTGACAACATGGAAAGATGCACCAGATGGAAAAGTGCTAAAGCGGGATATAGGTATTGCCAAAAATTATTTAAATGAAAAGGAATTGTCCCGTTTAAATAGACTGGTAACTATGTTTATTGATTATGCTGAACTGATGGCAGAAGATGAGATTTTAATGAGTATGCAAGATTGGGTGGAGCAGACAAATCAGTTTTTAATAAATAATCGGCGGGAAGTGTTGGATGGAAAAGGGAAAATATCACATGAAACCGCTATGAAAAAAGCAGAGAAGGAATATGAGATATTTCGAGTAAAACAGGATAAAGAGTATATTTCGGAGTTTGATCGGGAAATAGAAAAATATCTTAAAGGGGATTGCTAAAGATTCTGGTTAATAACTTGATAAATATTTGATTTTTTAATCATATTGAGATAGGAAGGATAGCTCATGAAAATGAATTTTAAAGGTTTAGTAAGTTTACATACATTACCAAAAACTACACCTTTACTACCTTTATATGAGGCTGTTATAAATTCTATTCAAAGTATAGAGGATGCACATATTACAAATGGGAAAATAGAAATTATAATTGAACGTGAGAAGCAAATGAATCTTTTTGAACAATGGGAAACGGATGTGGAGAACATTGTTAGGAACTGTGCAAAAATAAATTTACTGTTTTGGCAATATATGGTATAATGGCCATACGGAGGTATGACCATGGAAGAACGAATTCGTATTATGCTGCCATTACTTGATGAGAGGCAGCGGCGCATATTTCTTGCTGCGGAAGCAAAAACATACGGAAGGGGCGGAATCTCCACCGTGAGCAGGCTAAGCGGTGTTGCCCCTTACACCATAAGGCAGGGGCTTAAAGAGATTGACAGCGGCGAGCCGATTGAGCGGAAGGAAAAAATGCGGCTCCAGGGGGCTGGCCGGAAAAAACTCCAGGACAACATCCCAGATATCGAAAGGCATATACAGGAAATTGTGGACGGCAGTACCTATGGAGACCCCCAAAAAGTACTGTCTTATACGACCCTCAGCCTGCGGAAGATCCAGGATATCCTTGCCGAAAAATTTCATATAGACATCAGCTTCCGCTCTGTCAGCAGCATTCTGGAAAAACTGGGGTACAGCAAACAGGCAAACCAGAAAATGCTCCAGGTTGGCGAACCCCATCCTGACAGGAATGAGCAGTTTGAATTCATAAACAGCAAAGCTGCCGATTTTCTTGAAAAGGGGCTGCCAGTGATTTCTGTCGATGCAAAGAAAAAGGAGAATATCGGCAATTTCAAGAACAACGGAGAGGAATACAGAAAAACAAAGGATCCACGTAAGGTTCTGGACCATGACTTCCCAATCCCGGAACTCGGCAAGGTTGCCCCCTACGGCGTATACGTATTGAATGACAACACAGGATTTGTCAACCTTGGCACTGACCATGATACTGCAGAATTTGCTGCGGAAAGCATACTCCGCTGGTGGACATGTATAGGGAGCCGGACTTTTCCGGAAGCAGACAGGATCTACATCAACTGTGACAATGGGGGAAGCAATGGCAGCCGTCTGCATCTTTGGAAATATGAGCTGCAGCAGCTTGCAGATTATACCGGCCTTGAGATCCATGTATCACATTTTCCGCCTGGCACATCAAAGTGGAATAAGATAGAGCACCGGCTTTTCTGCTATATAACGAAAAACTGGCAGGGTCAGCCGCTGGTTGATATAGAAACTGTCGTGAATCTGATATCAGGAACTACTACTGCCAAAGGCCTGAAAGTAAAATGTCAGGTCGATACAAACAAATACGAACTGAAACGTAAGGTCACAGATGAAGAATTTACAAAAATACAATTGTTTCCCTGTGAGATTTTGGGAAACTGGAACTATGTAATCAAACCCAGAAGGTAATTGTCAATGGATGAAAATGTAAATTTATTTTTGCACAATTCCTTATTATTGATAATGGGATAGGATTTAATGATGATAACTATAATTCTTTTGATACATACGCCAGTGAGTTTAAAATTCAAAAGGGTTGTAAAGGCGTGGGAAGGATGATGTGGTTAAAAGCATTTTGCGAAGTTAGTGTAGAAAGTGTTTTTGACGAAATGGATAAGAAAAAGCGCAGAAAATTTTTGTTTGATACAAATAATGCAGTGCATGACATGAGTATGGCGGAAGTGGATGCTGATGTTCCAAGAGTTACACAAATACGGCTTATGGGATTACGAGGACAGTATAAAGGGAATTGTCCTAAAAAGATAGATACAATTGCTAGAAATATATTAAATCATTGTTTTACCTATTATGTACTAGGGAAAGCACCTAAAATAATTGTGCATGATGAGTTCGACACAGTAGATGTTGATGAACTATATAGAGAAAACATAGGAGATAATACGAAGATTGTGGATGTGGACATTAAAGGAATTCCATTTAAAATTGTCCATTCTAAAAATTACATGAAAACTAAAGAAAAACATACGGTGAATTTATGTGCAAATCATTGGGTGGTTCAACCTATTTCTTTGTCGAAAATATTTGGCAATGTGAATACAAAGTTGGAAGATGATAAAGGTGAATTTACTTATAGTGGATATGTAATGTCAGAATTGTTGGATAATCATGTAAATAGAGAACGGACAAAAATTGAATTGCCAGAACAGCCTAATTTAGTGGAATCGATAGGAAGTAATGAAATAGTTGAATGTATGGAATCTATGGTTTTGGATTATTTAAAGAAGGATATTACTGAAAGCAATAAAAAGAAAGCTGAAATAGTTAAAGATTATGTTTATAACAAAAATCCTAAGTATAGACTATTGTTAAAGAATAGACCAGAATTATTAGATGAAATACCGTGGATAACAGATGAAGAAAAACTTGAAATGGAACTATTCAAACAGGAACAGAAATTCAAATTGGAATTAAAACGAGAAGGAAAAGAACTTGAGCAAGAGTTAAAAGAGGGGGTTAGAGATTATCAGAGTTATATACAAAAGCGCAATACCTATGCAGAAAAAGTATCTGATATGGGAAAGAGCAATTTGGCTGAGTATGTAATGCATAGGAAAGCAATTTTAGATATTTTGGCTCAGAATATAAAGTATAAAGATCAGGAGCAGCAAAAATATACTTATGAAAAAAATATTCATCAACTGATATTTCCAATGACAAAAACATCGGATGATATAGATTATTTGCAACATAACTTATGGATTATAGATGAAAAGCTAGCGTATCATCATTATTTGGCATCTGACATGAAATTAAAAAGTATGAGCGAAATTGATAATGATAGCGGAAAAGAACCAGATATAGTAATTTTTGATTCTCCTTTTGCTTTTACTGATGAACAGGATCAGCCATATAGAAATATAACAATAATTGAATTTAAACGACCAGGCAGAGAGCATTACACTGATGCAGAAAATCCAGTTAGGCAAGTAAAGGAATATATGGATGATATTGTTGAAGGAAAAGTAAAAACCAAAGATGGCGAATTTTTAAGTGGCACAGAAAATATTCGTTTTTTCTGTTATATTTTATGTGATGTCGATTTGAGTATAAAAAAACTTGCTAAATTAGAGGATTTGAAACCAACTCCCGATAATATGGGGTATTACAAATATATAGATTCTTATAAAGCATATTTAGAAATTATACCTTATAATAAATTGATACAAGATTCACAGAAGAGGAATAAAATATTGTTTGATAAACTATTTAATCAGGTTTGATTTCTATATGCCATGTTTTTGTTTTTGGGAGACAGGGTGATATGTAATATTTTTTTGATTTGTATTCAAGTAATGAACAAATTAACATTATATGAATATAGTTTATGTTTTTCTTTATTAAACACCACTTTACAAGTTTTATAAATGGAATCCCTGTTGCACGATTAGTTGTTTTAAGGCATTCATAACGGCATTTGATTTTATGCTGTTTTCGATATTATCCACGAAAGTGGCATAAAATACCTGCTTCCTAATCTGCCCACTAAGGGCAAAACGAAATTCCTGTACGCTTTTTGTACGGTATTCTGCAAATGCCTCATCCTGGTATGGCAATAGTTTCATTGCACAGTATGCTATGTTGATCATATTTACCAGCATTTCAATCCCCTTACAGCTGCGTACCATATAACTGCATAATGACCAGAATGTCTTCTGTTCATAGTAGCCCACTTCAATATTCCACCTGAATGCATAAAGAAATAGTGGGATATACTGCATCCAGCCGCTCCCGGTCTGGTTCAGCGGTGCTTTTTCCTGCCATGCGCAGAACACATGCAGCTGCTCCGGGAAGACAGTGCTAAAGAACAGGCGCCTGGAACCGCTGTCTTTTCCAGCTGACGTTACGTATGCCAAGACTTCCCTTGCACCGAAGATATTTGTGAGGACACGGCGGACGCCCGTGTAATACTCTCCGATTTTTTCATCGGAAAGGACAAAATCATCCCAGACAGAAAGACGACGGCCATGTTTTGCAGGCCTTCCCCTTTTTCCGGTAGGTTTTGGTGCGAGGTCATAAATAACAGAATCACATCTGGCATTACAGATAATATCCAGGTTGGAATAGTCATTTACAACGCAGACAAGGTCTTTCTTGGCATACCAGCTGTCACATAGGATAACCACATTTTTCTTTGTGCAAAATTCAGGCATAACCTGTCGGACCATGGATGCGGCTAGTTCCAGTTTGGACTTCTTTTTCTTCCACATGCGGCACCCTAAGGGCACAGCCTGGTAAACCACTTTGCGGTCATTCCAGACAGGGATACAAAGCATCAGGCTTACAAAGCAATGCCCATTCAAATAGTTGGAGCCATTATGTGCAGCATGGTCAAATAGTTTTGACGCATTTTCAAACTTTTTGCCAAACTTTGGAACCATGGTATCATCAATACACAAAAAAACTGGCTGTGATTCCAACATCCTAGGAATCAGTTTCAACGCCATGGAGGCCGTAACATTCATGAATCTGGAATAATCCACTTTGGCATAAGAACAGGCATAATGGAATGCATTCAGCGATTTTTCTGCAATGCCAGATAAAAAATGCCTGTACAAAAAACGGATGGAATGGGCAGATTCCATTGCCAGCATGGATAAAACCAGCAGGAATAAAGATTCTGCTGTAGGCAGAGGACAGGTTTCAAAATAATTATGAAAATATTGATAAAGTCTACCAATCAGGTTCTTTTTATTGTATAATAAATTTGACGTATGGGATCACTTTCCTTTGTAATGTGTTTTAGCAAGTTCATTATACAACAAAGTATCCTGTACGTTATTCTTTTTTACAAAAAACTTGTAAAGTGGTGTTATATAGAACAAATCAGTGAATTTCTTGCATGAAACTAAGATACTGGCATAACTGAATGACATAAAAAGATATAAAAAAGTACAGAACAAAAGTTCGATTTTGGTCTGTACTTTTTTTGACTTATGTGTTATAATGAAAAACCAAATGACTGGATAATACTATCTGTACTGGCTGGTGTTATTCAGTGTTGTTACGTTTTAAAAATACGGTTTTGTGACCTGCATTCGTGTAATTGCTATTTTAACGCTTATTCGCCAGCTTTGCAAGCCAAAATTACACGAATCGAAAATCAAATTACACGAATTTCGGGCGAATAAGCAAACTTTTTTCGGTCACAAATTGGAGGTTTTCATATGCCAGAGTTTAAATTACAAGCCCCCTACAAGCCCACAGGCGACCAGCCCCAGGCCATCGCAGAGCTGGTCAAAGGCTTCAAGGAGGGCAATCAATTCCAGACTTTACTAGGGGTTACGGGTTCCGGCAAGACATTTACGATGGCGAATGTCATTCAGGAATTGCAGAAGCCCACTCTCGTTATAGCACATAATAAAACGCTTGCGGCGCAGCTTTACGGAGAATTCAAGGAGATGTTCCCTGAGAATGCAGTGGAATACTTTGTCTCCTACTACGACTATTACCAGCCTGAAGCATACGTTCCATCCTCCGACACCTATATCGCCAAAGATTCTTCTGTGAATGAGGAGATAGACAAGCTCAGACTTTCCGCAACTGCATCTTTGATTGAACGCAAGGATGTAATTATCATATCCAGCGTGTCCTGTATCTATGGTCTGGGCGAGCCGGAAAATTTTGAGAAGATGATGGTGTCTTTGCGTCCGGGTATGAGTAAGGACAGGGATGAGGTTATTCGGAAATTAATTGATACCCAATATACCCGTAATGATATGGATTTTCATCGAGGAACTTTCAGGGTGAGGGGAGATGTGTTGGAGATTTTCCCAGCTTACAGTGGAGAAACCGCCATTCGGGTAGAGTTTTTTGGGGATGAGATTGACCGTATTACGGAAATTGATGTAGTGACAGGGGAGGTGAAGAGCCGCCTGGAGCATATTAGTATTTTCCCTGCCTCTCACTATGTGGTGCCCCAGGAGCAGATCAATCGGGCAATCGTTGATATTGAAAAAGAACTGGAAGAGCGGGTACGTTATTTTAAGGGAGAAGATAAATTGTTAGAAGCCCAGAGAATTGCGGAACGCACGAATTTTGATATTGAAATGCTCAGGGAAACGGGCTTTTGCAGTGGCATTGAGAATTATTCCAGACATTTGGCAGGAGCACAGGAGGGTGTCCCTCCCAACACATTGATGGATTATTTCCCAGAGGAATTTTTGATTATTGTGGATGAGTCTCATATCACAATTCCACAGGTGCGAGGGATGTATGCAGGAGATCAGTCCCGGAAGACCACATTGGTGGATTATGGCTTCCGCCTGCCTTCGGCAAAAGATAACAGGCCCTTGAATTTTGAAGAATTTGAAAGTAAGATAGATCAGATGCTGTTCGTGTCAGCCACGCCCAATGTCTATGAGAAGGAACATGAGCTGTTACGGACAGAACAGATTATCCGTCCTACCGGATTATTGGATCCCGAAGTGGATGTACGGCCAGTGGAAGGACAGATTGATGATTTGATTGGTGAAGTCAATCGCGAGATTGCCAAAAAAAATAAAGTATTGATTACCACATTAACAAAGAGAATGGCGGAGGACCTGACCGATTACATGCGAGAGGTAGGAATTCGTGTGAAATATCTCCATTCTGATATTGATACTTTAGAACGTGCAGAGATTATCAGAGATTTGCGGCTGGATGTATTTGACGTACTGGTAGGTATCAACCTCTTACGGGAAGGATTGGATATCCCGGAGATTACATTGGTAGCTATTTTGGATGCAGATAAAGAGGGATTTTTGCGTTCTGAAACTTCTTTGATTCAGACCATAGGACGTGCAGCCCGGAATTCCGAAGGGCATGTGATTATGTATGCGGACAGCATTACCGATTCCATGCGGGTAGCCATAGATGAGACAAACCGAAGAAGAGGGATACAGGAGGCTTATAACAAGGAACATGGCATCACTCCGGCTACGATTCGAAAGTCTGTTCGAGAATTAATCAGTATATCCAAGAAGGTGGCAAAAGAAGAGTACCAATTCCAGAAAGATCCAGAATCTATGAGCAAGAAGGAATTGGAAAAACTGATTGGGGAAATTCAGAAAAAGATGCAGTCAGCAGCGGCAGAACTGAATTTCGAAGCAGCAGCAGAGCTGCGTGATAAGATGATAGAATTAAAAAAGAATTTGTCAGCAGCAGATGACACATAGGATTAGGGTATCAAAAGGCGCTTTTTACACCCTAATCCACATAGAAAAAGGAGTTTACCAAATATGGCAAAAGCAGAAAAGCAGTATATTAAAATCAGGGGAGCAAATGAGCATAATCTGAAAAATCTGGATGTGGATATTCCCAGAAACGAATTTATTGTTCTGACTGGATTGAGTGGTTCTGGGAAATCTTCTTTGGCCTTTGATACCATATATGCAGAGGGACAGCGAAGATATATGGAATCGTTGTCCTCCTATGCAAGACAATTTTTAGGTCAGATGGAGAAACCAGATGTAGAGCGGATTGAGGGGCTTTCTCCGGCGATTTCCATTGATCAAAAATCTACGAACCGTAATCCCAGATCTACGGTAGGGACGGTAACGGAAATTTATGATTATTTCCGTTTGTTGTACGCAAGAATTGGAATTCCCCATTGCCCCGTCTGTGGAAAAGAAATTAAAAAGCAGTCCGTGGATCAGATGGTGGATCAAATTTTATCTATGGAAGAGGGAACGAAAATCCAATTGCTGGCTCCAGTGGTACGAGGACGCAAGGGGACCCATCAGAAATTATTTGAGCAGGCAAAGCGCAGCGGTTATGTGCGAGTACAGGTAGATGGGAATATTTATGATTTGACAGAAGAAATTCCCATGGATAAAAATATCAAGCACAATATTGAAATTGTGGTGGATCGTCTGGTGGTAAAACCAGGAATAGAGAAACGCTTAACGGATTCTGTGGAAAATGTACTGGAGCTTGCCGAAGGCTTGATGACGGTAGATGTGATTGGAGGAGAACCTGTGAATTTTTCTCAGAGCTTTTCCTGCCCAGACTGTGGAGTCAGCATTGAAGAAATTGAGCCTCGTAGTTTTTCCTTTAATAATCCTTTTGGAGCCTGTCCAGACTGCTTCGGTTTGGGATATAAGATGGAGTTCGATATAGACTTAATGATTCCTGATCCATCTTTAAGTCTTGCAGAAGGAGCCATTCAGGTGATGGGATGGCAGTCCAGTACAGACAAAGGAAGCTTTACCAACGCCATACTGACGGCATTAGCAGAGGAGTATAAGTTTGACTTGGATACGCCCTATGAAAAACTGTCCAAAAAGGTTCAGAATCTTATCATTAATGGGACGGGAGGGAAAAAAATAAAAGTTCATTATAAAGGCCAGCGTGGGGAAGGAACTTATGATGTGACTTTTGAAGGGCTGGTAAGGAATGTGGAACGAAGATACCGGGAAACAGGCTCTGATACCATGAAGCAGGAATATGAGCAGTTTATGCGGGTTACTCCCTGCAAAGCCTGCGGAGGCCAGAGGTTAAAGAGGGAAGCTTTGGCAGTGACGATTTCTGGCAAAAATATTCATGAGGTTACTTCTATGTCCATATGGAAATTACAGGCATTTTTGAAGGAAATGGAGCTGAGTGAACAGCAGAAGCTGATTGGCGCCCAGGTACTAAAAGAGATCCGGGCAAGAGTTGGATTTCTGATGGATGTGGGATTGGACTATCTGACTTTGTCTAGGGCCACTGGTACCCTTTCCGGCGGAGAAGCGCAACGTATCCGCTTGGCTACACAGATTGGTTCTGGTCTGGTGGGGGTAGCGTATATTCTGGATGAGCCAAGCATTGGGCTGCATCAGCGGGACAATGATAAACTGCTGCATACATTGAGGAATCTAAAAGATTTAGGAAATACGCTGATTGTGGTGGAGCATGATGAAGATACCATGTTTGCAGCAGATCATATCGTAGATATTGGGCCGGGAGCCGGAGAACATGGAGGACAACTGGTTGCCCAGGGAACCGCTAAAGATATAATGAAGAATAAAAATTCTATTACTGGAGCTTATTTAAGCGGCAGAATCAAGATTCCCGTTCCAGAAACAAGAAGAAAGCCCACAGGTTTCTTAAAAATCAAGGGGGCAAAGGAGAACAATCTGCAAAATATTAATGTGGAAATTCCTTTGGGGGTTATGACTTGCGTTACAGGGGTGTCTGGTTCTGGAAAATCTTCCCTGACCAATGAGATCCTTTACAAACGTCTGGCAAGAGATTTGAATCGGGCAAGAGTGATTCCAGGTAAACACAAATCCATCGAAGGGATGGAGCAGTTGGACAAGGTAATTGATATTGATCAATCTCCTATTGGAAGAACACCCAGGTCCAATCCTGCAACATATACTGGAGTTTTTGATCAGATTCGAGATTTGTTTGCAGCCACGCCAGACGCCAAAGCCAAAGGGTATGCCAAGGGAAGATTCAGCTTTAATGTGAAAGGTGGACGCTGCGAGGCATGCGCTGGTGATGGTATCCTGAAAATAGAGATGCATTTTCTGCCAGATGTTTACGTGCCTTGCGAAGTATGCGGGGGGAAACGTTACAATCGGGAAACATTGGAAGTAAAATATAAAGGGAAAAGTATTTATGACGTATTGGATATGACAGTGGAAGAAGCCCTGACCTTTTTTGAAAATGTACCCTCTATCCGGCGTAAAATTGAAACATTATATGATGTGGGGCTTTCTTATCTCAAATTAGGACAGCCCTCCACAACCCTATCTGGCGGAGAAGCTCAACGAATTAAGCTGGCCACGGAGTTGAGCAGGCGCAGTACAGGAAAAACGATTTATATTTTGGATGAGCCCACCACAGGACTTCATTTTGCCGATGTGCATAAGCTTACAGAAATTTTGCAGCGTCTGGCTGAGGGCGGCAATACAGTGGTAGTGATTGAGCATAATTTGGATGTGATCAAGACGGCAGATTATATTATTGACATGGGCCCGGAAGGTGGAGATGGAGGCGGAATGGTGATTGCAAAAGGAACACCGGAAGAAGTAGCAGAGGTAGCGGAATCCTACACCGGAAAATATATCAAAAAATATCTTTCCAATGCTTTTGCGTGACAAGGACTTTCGATAGAAGAACAAAGCGGACAAGTCCGCTGGGGCTCCCATTGCGTCGGGTCTTTTTGCGGCAGATTTTATACCCGTTGCAGCGCGATAAAAAGGCTGTCCAATTGGACAGCCGTAACTTTCGGGGAGTACTTCCTGGATTCAAAGAATCCAGGAAGCATGAGTTATGAAAAATTATATTAGCTTGTTAGCTAGTACGAATACTAGTATAGCCTAAGAATGTGAAAGATATGTGAAAAAACCAGGAAAAGTTTAGGAAAATTATAAAAAATCCATAAACTTTAATAAGAAATTTTATGGAAAAGGTTAATAATAGACGTTTTTTTATATTTTACAAAAAAAGACTTTGAAAATTCTTTCTGATTGTATATAATGTAAATGTATATGGAAAAATAGAGTTATTATGTTTAATGATATCAAGTGGGAAAGAAATCCCATGTTTACAGACAGCAGGAATGCCGTAGGTATTTTTGAATCAGGATAGAGAGACGAAAGGGGAACAAGTGATGTCAACAGATATTGGAATTGACTTAGGAACAGCAAGTATCCTTGTATATATAAAAGGAAAAGGTGTTGTGTTAAAGGAGCCTTCAGTGGTTGCATTTGACAGAGATACGAATAAAATAAAAGCAATCGGAGAAGAGGCCCGATTAATGCTGGGTAGGACGCCAGGAAATATTGTTGCAGTAAGACCTTTGCGTCAAGGGGTTATTTCTGACTACACAGTGACCGAAAAAATGTTAAGATACTTTATTCAAAAAGCTATGGGTAAAAAAAGTTTCCGTAAGCCAAGAATCAGTGTATGTGTACCCAGCGGTGTTACAGAAGTGGAAAAGAAAGCGGTAGAGGATGCTACCTATCAGGCAGGAGCAAGGGAGGTTTCTATTATTGAGGAGCCTATAGCGGCTGCTATTGGGGCAGGCGTGGACATTTCCAAGCCATGCGGCAATATGATTGTGGACATTGGTGGCGGTACAGCGGATATTGCTGTAATTTCCCTGGGAGGGACTGTGGTGAGTACTTCCATTAAAATTGCAGGGGATGATTTTGACGAAGCCATTGTACGTTATATGAGGAAGAAGCATAATCTGTTAATAGGTGAGAGAACTGCTGAGGATATTAAGATAAAAATTGGCACCTGCTTCCCATTGGCCCAGAATGATACCATGGATGTGCGGGGACGTAACCTTGTAACAGGTCTTCCAAAAACAGTGTCTGTATCATCAGAAGAGACCGAAGAGGCTTTGAGGGAATCCACCCTTCAGATTGTGGAAGCGGTACACAGTGTATTAGAAAAGACTCCGCCAGAACTGGCAGCAGATGTGGCTGACCGGGGAATTATTTTAACTGGCGGCGGCGCATTGCTTCGAGGGCTGGAAGAACTGATTGAGGACAGGACAGGGATCAATACCATGACAGCAGAGGAACCGATGACTTGCGTAGCAATCGGAACCGGAAAATATGTAGAGTTTTTGTCTGGGAAGTCAGGAAAAATGGATGACTAAACACCCATAGGCATTATTGTTTTAACAAAGGAGCAGGAATTATGGTAAAAGGGTTATATACTGCGTATACAGGTATGATAAACCAGCAGAACAGGTTAGATGTGCTTACCAATAACCTGGCGAATTCTGCAACAAATGGATTCAAAAAAGAAGGATCAACCTCACAATCCTTCGATGAGACTCTGGCAATTAAGATTAAGGACACCTCAGCGATGAGCCTTCCCCGGGGGTTAGGAGATGTAAGTCTGGGGGTTAAAATCGGAGAATGTTATACAGATTTTGGCCAGGGAAGTTTCCGGGTAACAGATAACATTTATGATATGGCGATTAATGGAGATGGATTTTATGCCATTTCCTTTACCAACAAAGCAGGAGAGACTTCCGTAAAATATACCAGGGATGGCGCTTTTACTGTCAGCAGGGAAGGTTACCTGATGACCAAGGATGGAGACTTTGTGCTGAACCAGGCCGCAGCCCAGGCAGGTAATCCAGGGCAGGCCGGATACATAAGAATTGATCCGAATGTGGAACTGAAAGTAGAAGAGGATGGCAATTTGTACCAGAATGGAGCGTTGGTGGGACAAATTGGGGTTGTAGATTTTGCAGATTATAATTTTTTGGAGAAATACGGCGAAAATATGTATGAATTAACAGAGGGTGGACAGGTGCAAGCCTCTGATGCCCAAGTGATACAAGGGACATTGGAAATGTCCAATGTCAATGTAATATCTGAGATGGTGGAGATGATTACTATTTCCAGAGCGTATGAGACGAATCAGAAGATTATACAGTCTATTGATGAGACACTTGAAAAAGCTGTAAATAATATTGGCAAGGTATAGAAAGGGGCGACATAAGCTATGATGAGATCATTGTGGTCGGCAGCGTCCGGCATGATTTCCCAACAGACAGCAGTAGATACGATTGCACATAATCTGTCTAATGTAAACACTACTGGGTACAAGACTGAGAAGACAGAATTTAAAACATTATTATACCAAACATTACAGACCAGAACAACCACCGCCAATGGGGAAGAGAAGCCGATTCCTGCACAGGTAGGATTGGGAACGAGAGTTGCGGCGATTACCTCTAATTTCACCCAGGGCGCTATGCTTGCCAGTGAAAGTTTTACAGCTATGGCAATTGCCGGAGATGGTTTCTTCTCGGTAAGGGGCGCCGATGGTAATACATATTATACCAGGAATGGAGATTTTAAATTGAGCGTGGGGAATGATGGAAACCTTACGCTGGTGACAGCAGATGGCTATCCCGTACTGGGAACAGATGGCAATCCCATTACTATGCCAGGGGATGTAAGCAGCAGCAAGGTGCAGGTATCCACAGAAGGAGCATTCGGTTATCTGGATGGCGCTGGGAACTTTGTAAATGTAGGAAATATTGGGTTATTCCAATTTAGCAATCCAGCCGGCCTGGAGAAATTATCCAACAGCCTTTTGGCAGTGACAGATGCATCTGGTGAAGCGCTGAATGAAGCAAATACAGCTAACATTGTACGAAGCGAAGTGCGTCAGAAATATGTAGAAGGTTCCAATGTCCAGGTGGCAGATGAGATGGTAAATTTAATTGTAGCTCAGAGAGCATATGAAATGAACTCCAAGGCAATTCAAGCAGCAGACGATATGTTAGGCCAGGCAAATCAGCTGAAGAGATAATGTTGTACGCCCAAAAAGGTGTAGCATGTTGATTTGCTTATGTTCAGTAACCGTAAATTTGCAATTTTGGAAAGAAGGATACCTATGAGTCTTGATTTAAATACAATTAATTCTTACAGTAATTATAGTACAGATACAGCATCCAATTCCACGAGCAAACTGGAAGAGACATTGAAGTCTGATTTGTCCACAGCGACAAAAGATGAATTGATGGATGTATGCAAGGATTTCGAAGCTTATTTTGTAGAGCAAATGTTTAAGGCAATGCAGAAAATGGTTCCTGAGTCAGAGGATAATGTTTCGGCGTCTACCAGACAGCTTCAGGATTATTATAAAGAGCAGATGACCCAGAGTTTTGCGGAACAGGCAACTGAAGGGGGAGGGCTTGGGATTGCCCAGATACTTTACGAGCAGATGAAGCACAATTATAATATGGAGTAGAATTGTGGAGACAGTGACAGGGTATGTAGAGCATATTGTTTTTCAGAATACGGAAAATGGTTATACAGTTTTGAACCTAGTCAGTGGGGAGGAAGAGGTTACCTGTGTGGGAATATTCCATGGAGTCAGTGAAGGGGAAACCTTGGAGTTACAGGGAGAGTATACCACTCATCCTTCCTATGGAAAACAATTTAAGATGGTTTCTTTTCAAGTGAAGCCCTTAGAAGATGTTATCTCTGTGGAAAGGTATCTTGCTTCCGGGGCAATTAAGGGAATCGGGGCGGCCCTTGCAGCCCGGATTGTTAGAAGATTTCAGGAAGATACCATTCGTATTATAGAAGAAGAACCAGAACGTTTGGTGGAGATCAAGGGAATCAGCCAGCGAAAAGCAATGGAGATTGCAGAGCAGGCGGAGGGAAAGAGAGAGCTGCGCCAGGCAATGATTTTTTTACAGCAATATGGTATTTCTCAGACATTGGCAGCAAAAATTTATAAAGCGTATGGTCAGGAGCTGTATGGAGTTTTGAAAGAAAATCCATATCGCCTGGCAGATGATATACAAGGTGTGGGTTTTCGAATTGCGGATGAGATTGCATCCAGAATTGGAATCCACACCGATTCTGATTTTCGCATTCGAAGCGGGATTTTGTATACTTTGGTACAAGCATCCCTGGAGGGTCATACCTGCTTGCCAGCCGAATTGCTGACCCAAAAGACAAGTGAGCTGTTGGGCGTGGAGCCAGAGCATATTGAAAAACATTATATGGACCTTGCCATAGATAAGAAGCTGGTGATAAAAGAAGCAGAACAATGCCAATATATTTATGGGTCCGCTTATTATTATATGGAGTTGAATACAGCAGCTATGCTGCGGGAACTGGACATTTCTTATGATGTAGCAGAAATTGAAATTCAAAAGCGGGTGAAGCGAATCGAACAGGATACAGGCATGGTGTTGGACGAGCTTCAGGCAGAGGCAGTAAAGGAAGCAGTCACAAATGGCCTGATGGTTATTACTGGTGGACCAGGGACTGGGAAGACAACTACCATTAACACGATTATTCGCTATTTTGAATTGGAGGGAATGGATATTTTTCTGGGAGCCCCCACGGGACGGGCAGCAAAGCGAATGAGTGAAACCACAGGGTTTGAGGCACGCACGATTCACCGGATGCTGGAGTTAAACGGCGGTGTAGAAGGGAACGCAGGATTTGAACGGAATGAACAGAATCCTTTGGAAACAGACGTAATTATTATTGATGAGATGTCTATGGTGGATATTTCCCTGATGTATGCATTGTTGAAGGCTGTTGCGCCAGGAACCCGGCTGATACTGGTTGGAGATGTGAACCAGCTTCCTAGTGTGGGAGCTGGAAGTGTATTAAAAGATATGATAGAATCTGAGCGGTTTCATGTGGTGCGTTTGAATAAGATTTTCCGGCAGGCAGCTCAGAGTGATATTATTGTCAACGCCCATAAAATTAATCGTGGGGAAGAGGTATCCCTGGATAATAAGAGCATGGATTTCTTTTTTTTAAAGCGGTTTGAAGCTAATGTGATTATTAGTGTGGTGATTCAGTTGATTCAGCAGAAGCTGCCTAAGTTTGTAGATGCAGAGCCTTTTGATATTCAGGTTTTAACCCCTATGCGTAAAGGGCTTTTAGGAGTAGAACGGCTGAATGGGATTTTACAGCAGTATTTGAATCCACCAGAGAAAGGCAAAGAGGAAAAAGAGCATGGAGACATTATCTTCCGGGAAGGGGATAAAGTCATGCAGATTAAGAACAATTATCAGTTGGAATGGGAGATACGCAGCAAATATGGGCTGGCCATTGATAAGGGGATGGGTATCTTTAATGGTGACACTGGCATCATCCGAGGCATTAGCGCTTATCAGGAGATTGTGACAGTGGAATTTGACGAGGGCAGGACGGTAGAGTATTCCTTTAAACAGTTAGATGAGTTAGAGCTGGCTTACGCCATTACGATTCATAAATCCCAGGGAAGTGAATATCCTGCTGTGGTGATTCCGCTTTTGACAGGGCCGAAGATGCTTATGAACCGGAATCTTTTGTATACCGCAGTCACACGGGCAAAAAAATGTGTCACGTTGGTGGGAAATGATGTAACTTTTCAGTCAATGATTGGAAATGTCAGTGAACAGAAACGATACACAGGCTTGAAAGACCGATTAAAAGAATAAGTAATTGGCAAGGGCAAAAGGCTCTTGCCTTTTTTTTTATTCGGTGATATACTATAGAGAATCAACGCGTTTACGCGCTAAAGTATAGGGAGGAAAGACTCATGAAAAGAAAAATAATGGCGCTTGTATTATCTATGGCGATGGCAACTGTTGTATTGTCAGGCTGCGGTACCGTAGGTGGGAATTCTGACAATGACAAGAAAGAAGAGAGCCAAACCCAGACAGAATCAAAGGATGATACCAAGGAAGAGGAGAAAGAGGACAACTCCTCACAAGAAGCAGAAAATAGCGGAGACAAGATTTATAATATTGGTATTTGCCAGCAATTGGAACATCAGGCATTGGACGCTGCTACCGAAGGGTTTAAAGCGGCATTGGAAGAAAAGCTTGGAAAAGACAATGTTGTATTTGATTATCAGAATGCTCAGGGGGAACAGCCCAATTGTGCATCTATCGCAACAAAGTTTGTCAATGACGATGTAGATTTGATTATGGCAAATGCTACGACAGCTCTTCAGGCATGTGCGGCTGCTACTGCAGATATTCCCATTGTGGGAACCTCTGTTACCGATTTTGTAGAAGCTGGTGTGGTGGAGAGCAATGAGGCTCCAGGAAGAAATGTAACAGGAACTTCTGATTTGGCGCCTATTGACCAGCAGATTGAGCTTTTGGTAAAGCTTATTCCAGATGCAGATAAAGTAGGAATTATGTATTGTTCTGCAGAAGCAAACTCCGTATTCCAGGCGGAGAAGGCAGAGGAGGCATTGGATGCCAAGGGAATTTCTCATGACAGATATACGGTAGCTGATTCCAATGATATCCAGCAGGTAATTACCAAGGCAGTGGGAGAATGCGATGTTATTTATATTCCTACGGATAATACAATTGCAAACAACATGGAAGGAGTCAAAAACGTTGCCAGTCCAGCAGGAATCCCAATTATCTGTGGAGAAGAAAATATGTGCGCAGGCGGCGGCCTTGCAACCTTAAGTATTTCTTACTATAATATTGGTTACAATGCAGGGCTTATGGCATACGAGATTCTAGTAGATGGGAAAAAACCTGCAGAAATGCCGATTCAGTATGCAGATGAAGTGGTAGAAAAATACAATGCAGAGATCGCAGAGGCTCTTGGTATGGAAATGCCTTCTGATATGAAAGTGATTGGAGAAGAATAAAATGGCGGCATTAATCAATGCACTTCCCGGTTCGGTAGCCCAGGGGCTTATCTGGGGAATTTTGGCAATTGGCGTATATATCACATACAAAGTATTAGATTATGCAGACTTAACGGTGGATGGAAGCCTTGCTACTGGTGGGGCAGTGGCGGTTGTGTGCATCGTAGGAGGAATGAACCCTTATTTGGCTTTGCTTATGGCAGTTCTGTCAGGAATGCTAGCGGGGTTAGCAACTGGCTTGTTTCACACGGTATTTGGCATACCGCCGATTCTTTCTGGTATTTTGACACAGTTGGGATTGTATTCGGTAAATATGCATATCCTTGGAAAATCCAACCAGGCAGTTAGTGTGGACCAGTATCAATTGCTGGTAAGTCTGCGGTACATACAAGAAGCATGCATTACAGCAGGTGTTTTCTGTCTGGTTATCACATTGATTTTATACTGGTTTTTTGGCACAGAGCTTGGTGCGGCAGTTCGGGCTACGGGATGTAACCCCAACATGGCCAGAGCCCAGGGAATCAATACCAACCATCAGAAGGTGCTGGGACTGGTAATTTCCAACGGTTTGGCAGCCGCTTCCGGGGCATTATATGCTCAATATCAGGGGAGCGCTGATGTAAATATGGGAAGAGGAGCCATTGTCATTGGTTTGGCAGCTGTAATTATTGGAGAGGTGGTATTCGGGAAAATTTTCCATAATTTTGCACTGCGTATGTTAGCAGCAGTTATAGGAGCAATTCTTTATTATATTGTAATTGCCATTGTGCTGCAGCTTGGATTATCCACCAATGATCTGAAACTGTTTTCCGCTTTGATTGTGGCATTGTTCCTTGCAATTCCTCATTTGAAGAGCAGGTATTTTGCTCAGACAAGCAGAAAAGGAGGAAATGCAGATGCTTAAGGTTGAAAAAGTGTACAAGACATTTAATCCAGGAACGATCAATGAAAAAAGGGCATTGAATGGTATTGATCTTGTATTGAATGAAGGGGATTTTGTTACGGTAATCGGTGGAAATGGCGCTGGGAAATCTACCATATTGAATATGATAGCTGGCGTATACCCAGTAGATCAGGGAAAAATTTTGATTGATGATATTGATGTAACAAAACTTCCAGAGCATAAGCGGGCAAAATACCTAGGGAGAGTATTTCAAGATCCTATGACTGGTACAGCAGCAGATATGAACATTGAAGAAAACCTTGCCATTGCCGCTCGCAGAGGGAAAAGGCGTTTTTTAGGCTGGGGCATTACTGGAAAAGAAAGAGAGGCTTACCAGGAACAACTAAAGGCATTGGATCTTGGCCTGGAAACCAGAATGACTGCTAAGGTGGGATTATTGTCTGGTGGACAAAGGCAGGCATTGACACTTTTGATGGCGTCCTTAGAGCAGCCTAAGCTTCTTTTGCTGGATGAACATACAGCGGCCTTAGACCCCAAAACCGCAAAAAAAGTTTTGGATTTGACAGAAGAGATTGTGGAAAAGGACCATTTGACAACATTGATGATTACCCATAACATGAAGGATGCGATCCGGCTAGGCAACCGCCTGATTATGATGCATGAAGGAAGGGTGATCTACGATGTGTCAGGAAAAGAAAAGAAAAGCCTTAAAGTATCAGATTTGTTGGCGAAATTTGAAGAAGCAAGCGGTGGGGAATTTTCCAATGACCGTATGATGCTGTCATAATATAAAAATATATTATAAAGAAGGACATCCTAAATGTTAGGGTGTTTTTCTTTTTATGAATTCTTAAGAAAAAATTTATAGCAACAGAAACAGAAGTATGTTATGATAAAAAAGCTGAGAGAAATTTCGTAAGTGATAAAATTGAAAATAGAAAAAGAAGATTTTTTGCATCTGCTATTTCCCCCAAGGTGTCCCTTTTGTGACGAGGTTTTATTTCATTCATTGTTTGCCAAGGGAGAGCTTATATGTGGGGAATGCAAGCATAAGCTAGAATATGTGAGGGAACCTGCATGCAGCAGATGTGGGAAACCTCTGGAAGATGAGCGGCAGGAATACTGCTATGATTGTGGTAGGAAGACCTTCGAATATACCCAGGGCAAAGCATTGTGGGTCTATAAAGGAATTGTGAGAGATTCCCTGTATCGTTTTAAATACCATAACCGTCAGGAATATGCAGAGTATTACAGTTCAGAGCTAATCCGTGAATATGGGGAATGGATCAACAAGTGTAACATTCAAGCAGTAGTTCCTATACCTCTTTCCAAAAAGCGCCTGAGGCAGCGGGGGTTTAATCAGGCGGCGCTGGTGGCCAGAAAAATAGGAAAGAAAATGAACCTTCCTGTTTTTTGTGATGTACTCCTTCGTATCAAGGATACAAAGGCACAAAAAGAATTAAATGATGAAGAACGAAAAAATAACTTGAAAAGGGCTTTTAAAACCAGAACAAATAAGGTACAATTAGACCATATCTTACTGATAGATGATATTTATACGACCGGGAGCACGATGAATGAGGCTGCAAAAGAATTGAAACGGGCAGGAGTAGAGAAGATATATTGCCTGAGCGTCAGTATCGGCAGAGGATATTAGGAGGAAAAGATATGGAAGTAAGAAATTGCAGAGGCTGTGGAAGACTTTTTAATTATTTGCAGGGGCAGCAGATGTGTCCAGCATGTATGGCAGATTTGGAAGATAAGTTCCAGAGTGTAAAAGAATTTCTAAGGGAGAATCCGAAAGCGCCATTGAATGTAATTGCGGAGAAAAATGATGTTTCAGTAAAACAGATTAAGCAATGGGTAAGAGAGGAACGCTTGACTTTTACAGAGGAATCCCAGATTACGCTGGAATGTGAAGCCTGTGGGGGGAAGGTTTTGACCGGAAGGTTCTGTGACAAATGTAGAACTAGTCTCCAGAATGAGTTTTCCAGTGCATACAAACGTCCAACTGCAACCCTGACACCGAAGAAGAATACAAACGGGAAAGACAAGATGAGATTTTTGGATAATTAAAACTGCCGGCAGAATATGCTGCCCATGGACAGGATGTATCGAAGGGGTACGGTTCAGGGACATATCCTGTCGGTTTTCCTATGAAAGTCTTTCACTGTTGGGAATTATGTGCTATAATAAAACTGAATAATTACGGAAAAAGGACAGTAAATCTATGTTAAGCGAAGAAAGAATCCGCCTTATGACGAAAATGGCTTCTTACGAAGCCGGAGAAGGAAAAGAGTATATGCCCATCAAGCAATATTACCGAAGAGATTATGTAAGTTATGAAATGATTAAAACATTTATTACTTCCACCATATCTTTTGGTATTTTATTTTTATGCTGGGTAATACATAGAATGGATGATTTGGCAGAATTCCTTGCAGGTAAGGATTTGCTGGAACTTGCAATGTCCATTGGGATAAAATATGTGATATTTATTTGTATTTATCAGGGGATTGCTTTTTTTGTGTATACCAAACGGTATAAAAGGGCTACTGCCAGCGTGAAGGAATTTTATGTTACCTTGAAAAAAGTGGAGAGACTTCAGGAAAGGGAAGATTGGAAATGACAGGTTTATTGGAAGCAAGGGAAAAACTGCGGATTTTTTATGGAAAATATGAATTATATGTGACAGCAGGCATAAAGTTCCTATTGGGAATACTGGTTTTTTCCATGATTAATGAGCAGGTAGGGTATATGGAGCGGCTGAGACATCCGGCAGTAGTGCTTATGTTGTCGTTGGTATGTGCATTTCTGCCTGTCAATGCAATGGTTGTACTGGCATGTGCCATGCTGCTGCTGCATTTGTTTGCACTGTCCCTGGAAGCCTGTGCCATTGGGTTATGTCTGTTTCTCTTATTGCTGTTTTTGTATGGGAAATTTGCCCCAAAGAATGGATATAGTACAATTTTAACATCTGTGCTCTGTTTTTTTCAAGTACCTCAGGTAATGCCTGTGTCAACAGGAATGTTGAAAGAGCCTTCTGCATATTTTTCTGTATTGTGTGGGGCTGTTACTTATTTTTATATTAGGGGAGTCCAGGAGAATCTTGCAAATTTTACAGCTACGGAGGAAACAGAAGAGCTTGCAAAATTTACAGCGGCTTTGAAAATATTTACAGAGAATAAAGAAATGTATCTGATGCTGGCAGCATTTTTTATTACTGCAATGGTGGTATACCTGATTCGCCGTCAGTCCATAAATTATGCCTGGAGGATTGCATTGTTTGTAGGAAATATGGTACAGCTTGTGATTTTTCTGGTAGGTTATATTCTGCTTGATATGACAGAGAAAATCGTATGGGTATTGGTGGGAACACTGTTATCTGTGGTGATTTCTTTGATTCTAGAATTTTTTTTCTATAATCTGGATTATTCCCGAGTGGAGCGGGTACAATTTGAAGATGATGAATATTACTATTTTGTAAAGGCTGTTCCTAAGGTGTTTGTTGCTAGGAAGGAGAAAAGGGTCAAACGAATTACCCCAAAGAGCCGGGGAGCGGGAGGACGTCGGAAATTGGACCAAGAGCTGGATATTGATGAAGATTTGTTGGAATAAAGGAAAGCATGGAAAGTAAAAAAGACATAACAACGAAAAAAATGGCAATAGTGGATAGAAAGGGGATGAAAAAATGATACAGAATGTATTTGCAATATTGGATTCGTTTGCTTCAAAATATCTATCTTGGGTCAATAGTTATACCATTACCAAGACGGATATTGCAGAGATTATTATTCTTTCATTCCTGATTTACAATATTTTGATTTGGGTAAAACAGACGAGAGCATGGAACCTGTTGAAAGGGATTATTGTGGTGCTTGTGTTTGTGCTGCTTGCTGTAATCTTCCAGATGAATACGATTTTGTGGATTGCAAAGAAAACGATTAATGTGGCTGTGATTGCAATTATTATTGTATTTCAGCCAGAGTTGCGTCGTGCATTGGAGGTGCTTGGAAGGAAGAATTTTCTTACCTCATTGCTGCCCATTGACGCACAAAAGAATCAGGAACGGTTTAGTGAACGGGTAACCAACGAGCTTGTGAAGGCAACCTATGAAATGGCGAAGGTTAAAACGGGGGCATTGATTGTCATCGAGCAGGATGTAAGTCTGAAAGAGTATGAGAGAACAGGCATAGAATTGGATTCACTAGTATCCAGTCAGCTTTTGATTAATATATTTGAGCATAATACGCCATTGCATGATGGCGCTATTATTATACGGGGAAATCGGATTGTATCGGCCACCTGTTATTTGCCTCTTTCCGATAATATGGGGCTTAGTAAAGAGCTTGGAACCAGGCACCGTGCAGCGGTAGGAATCAGTGAGGTTTGTGATGCATTGACCATTGTGGTATCAGAGGAAACAGGGAATGTATCGATTGCTATAGGTGGAGAATTATATCGCAATGTGGATGCCGAATATTTGAAAGGAAAATTGAATTTCATCCGAAAAGGCTCTATGGATGTGGCAAGGTTCCGAATATGGAAAAGGAGGATGAAGAATGTTCAGAAAAACGATGAAATATCTGGTAAATAACCCAGGTCTAAAGGTTCTTTCTCTCCTTTTATCCGTTGTGCTATGGATGGTTGTGGTGAAGATGGCGGATCCGGATGCAAACAAATCCTTTTCTGTTTCCGTTGAAATTCTCAATAAAGATGTCATTACAGAAATGGGCAAGGTGCCGGGTGTTGTCGGGAATACAGATATCGCAATGTTTTCCATTTCGGGACCCAGAAGCTATGTGGAAAAGATGAGTAGTGATGATTTTAAAGTAACGGCAGATTTGAGCCAGTTGGATTTAAATCAGGATGGAGATGTGAAGCTGGTTCCTATTGAAATCAGTGCGAAAAAGAATGAAAAGTGGATTACCATTGTACAGCGCACGGTAAATCTGCAGATAACCCTTGAGGACTTATCAGAAAAGAAATTTGTAATTACGCCGGAAGTGATGGGAACTCCAGCAGAGGGCTGCGCCATCGGAGCAGTGGAGGTTGTGCCAAATCTTTTGACTGTTTCAGGGCCAGAATCCATCGTTTCCCGTATCAGTCGTGTATCAGCAACTATTAATGTGGATGGAGTTTCCAGCGATGTGACAGATAATGTTATGCCAACCCTGTATGATGAAGATGAAAGGGTTATTTCATCTGATTTGCTAGAGATGAATCAAGGCTTTGTAACCATCAAGGCCAAGATACTTGGAACGAAAAGTGTACCGATTCGTTGCCAGGTGAGTGGAACCCCAGCAGAGGGATACGAATACCGTGGACTGGAATATGCGCCTGAAACTGTTTTGGTCAAAGGGGAAGCGTCGTTACTTAATAGCATCAATGCAATCAATATCCCTGAGGATGTAATCAATATAGACGGCGCCAGAGAAGATATGGAGGTCGGTATTGATTTGAATCCATACGTGGCGGAAGTGGGACTTTCTTTGGTGGACGAAACGGCAAACCGGATCGCAGTACAAGTATTGATTGAAGAAAAGGAAACGAAAGAATTCAATTTACCTGTGGAACGTATCAATGTTACTGGTTTGAATGGTGATTATGAGCTTACTTACAGTGGAAGCTTTGTGAAGATTTCGGTTAGAGCGCTGAAAGAAGATATGGATATTTTGCAGATAGAAGATATCAATGGGGCATTGGATGTGTCAGAGCTGGCTCCAGGAGTTCATACACTGCAGCTTAACGTAACCCTTCCAAATGATAAATTTGAAGTTATCAATACTGTAAATGTTCAGATTACGATTGAAGATAAAAATGCAGAGCCAGAAGAGGATGAGCGCCAAGACGATGAGGATGGTCCAGGTACCCCCTCGATAGATGAAGAAGAACAGGGTGAAAATCGTGGGGACAGCACAGAGCGGTGAGGATGGAAACCCCAGTAAAAAGAGATTGTATGAGAGAGCTGACCGCAGAATGGAGGAAATTATGGCAAGAATGTTTGGAACAGATGGAGTAAGAGGCGTAGCAGGCACAGAGCTTACGATTGAATTAGCGATGCAATTAGGGCAGGCAGGAGCTTATGTGCTGACCAAAGAGAAATCATATCAGCCTACCATTATTGTAGGGTGTGATACCAGGATTTCGGGTGGTATGCTGGCAAATGCATTGATGGCAGGCATTTGTTCCGTAGGAGCAAATGCAGTGTATATGGGGGTGGTTCCTACCCCAGCTATCGCATATCTAGTTAGAAAGCATAAAGTAGAGGCAGGAGTTGTGATTTCTGCATCTCACAATCCTATGGAGTTTAATGGAATTAAATTTTTCAATGGGGAAGGGTATAAGCTTTCGGATGAGTTGGAGGATGAAATAGAGGCTTTGATTAAAAATGGTATGAAAGATGTTGCCATGCCTCTTGGATCTGGTATTGGAAATATCAGTTATCGGTTTGATGCCAGGGAAGAGTATGTCTTTTTTATGAAAAAGACGGTTCCGGTGGATTTGAGTAGTATGAAAATTGTTATTGACTGTGCAGAGGGAGCTTCTCACTACACAGCAGTAGAGACCTTAAAAGGACTTGGAGCTAATCTTGTGGCAATTCACACAAATCCAGACGGCACAAATATCAATGCCAATTGTGGTTCCACTCATATGGATGAGTTGCGGGCAAGGGTTGTGTATGAAAAAGCGAATTTGGGTCTTGCATTTGATGGAGATGCAGACCGTTTGCTTGCTGTGGATGAAAAAGGGGAAGTGGTTGACGGTGATCAAATTATGGCGATTATCGGAAACTACATGAAGGATCACGGGAAGCTGAAAAAGAACACAATAGTAGGAACTGTGATGAGCAACCTGGGATTTACGTTGATGGGAAAAGAACGAGGAATTCATATTGAACAGACAAAAGTGGGAGATCGCTATGTTTTGGAAAATATGAGAGAAAATGGGTATAATATTGGTGGAGAGCAGTCAGGGCATATTATTTTCTTGGATGAAAATACCACTGGAGATGGTCTGCTAAGTGCATTGCATTTGTTGGAGGTTATGGTTGAAACAAAAGAACCCCTTTCCCAGTTGTCACAGATTATGGAAGTGTTACCACAGGCTCTCGTGAATGCTAAGGTGCCGAACCATAAAAAAGAACACTTTATGGAATATCCTGAGATTGCCCAGGCAGTTCAGAAGCTGGAACAGAAATTTGCAGGGGAAGGAAGAGTTCTGATTCGTCCCTCAGGAACAGAACCAATGGTTCGTGTTATGATAGAGGGAAAGGATCAAGGGGAGATCAACCGCGATGCAAAAGAACTGGCAGACTTAATTAGGAAGAATATGTTGTAGTTTACCATAAGGAGGGACACATCCCAATGGTGAAAACTGTATTGGAGGAAGGAAAATGGTTAGTCAGAAAGTGAAAATTAAAAATCCTACCGGTTTACATTTACGGCCAGCAGGAATTTTATGTAAAGAAGCAGTGAAATTTAAATCATTGATTACGTTTAATTTTAAAGGCGGAACAGCCAATGCAAAAAGTGTGTTAAGCGTGCTGGGAGCATGTATTAAATCTGGTGATTCCATAGAGTTTGTGTGTGAAGGCGAGGATGAGGAAGAAGCCCTTGCCGCAGTTGTAAATGCGGTAGAGAGCGGCCTGGGAGAATAGTAAAAAGGTATGGAAAAGGTACAGGTTCTGTTGTCCACGTATCAAGGAGAGCAGTTTTTGGAAGAACAGATGGAGAGCCTTCTTGGGCAGACCTGGAAGAATTTGGAGATTCTTGTCCGGGATGACGGTTCGAAAGATAATACACAAAAAATACTAGAACATTACAGTGAAAAATATGATAATATTCGGTATTATCCAGGAAAAAATGTGGGTGTTGCAAAAAGTTTTTTTGAATTGTTAAAAAAAAGTGACGCAGAATTTGTGGCTTTTTGTGATCAGGATGATGTATGGCTGGAGAATAAGATTGAGGCTGCGGTTGACAGGCTGAAAAAAGAAAAGGGTCCTGCCTTATACTGCAGCAATAAGATTCTGGTGGATCGAAATCTTTGCCCTATGAAAAAGCAGAATCAAACACAGCTCAGGCCAGGATTTGGAAATGCAGTGGTAGAATGTATCTGTACTGGGTGTACGGCAGTGCTGAACAGGGAACTTGCTGATATTTTATCGGCAAGGCTCCCAGAACATGCAATTCTCCATGACTGGTGGACCTATCTGGCAGCATCTTATGTAGGAAGTGTAATATTTGACAGCCATGCATATATTCTGTACCGGCAGCATGAGCAGAATGTAGTAGGAGCAAAAGGCGGTTTCTGGGGTGCAGTGCAGTCAAAAGCCGCCTATTTGAGAAAAAATCATGGAAAACTAAAAGGGCAGCTTACAGATTTTTCCAGGCTATATCAGGGAGACAAAAAAAAGGATGCTTTGGTGCAAAAGATATTAGCAGCAGAAAAGCTCCCTGGCAGGATAAGACTCCTTGGAAATCGAGAAATGTTTCGTCAGAGTGTATTGGATGAGGTTATCATGAGAATATTATTTCTGATAAACAGAATGTTATAATATGGAGGAAATGATGAAAAAAATATTGATTACAGGCTGCGGTGGACAGCTAGGAAGAGCATTGAACAAAGAATATGACAAGAGTACCGTGGAATTGATCAATACGGATGTGCAGGCAGGAGAAGGCGTTAGCGCTTTGAATATCACAGACATTGATCAGGTTATGAGTTTTGTGCGTGAAACAAAACCAGATGTGATTATCAACTGTGCAGCGCATACAGCCGTAGACCTTTGTGAACAGCAGTGGGACAGCGCATATCGGATCAATGCCATTGGCCCTAGGAATTTAAGTATTGCAGCCGCTGAAGGAAGAGCAAAAATCATTCATGTATCTACCGATTATGTGTTTGATGGAAATGGGACAAGACCCTACACGGAATTTGACGCCACAGGTCCTAATAGCGCTTATGGAAAGACGAAGCTGGAAGGGGAAAATTTTGTCAAAGATTTTGCAGACCGTTTCTTTATTCTACGGACAGCTTGGTTGTATGGAGAAGGAAAGAATTTTGTCAAGACAATGCTGCGTTTGTCAGAGAACCATGAGAAGGTGCGTGTGGTAAAGGATCAGCTAGGAAGTCCTACCAGCGCGGAGGAATTGGCAAAAATGATACACTTTTTGGAGCCCACAGAGAATTATGGATTGTTCCATGCCACCTGTGAGGGAAGCTGCAGTTGGGCAGAATTTGCCAAAGAGATTTTTAAATTAGCAGGAAAAAACACAATCGTAGAACCAGTGACTACAGAGGAATATGTGAAGGATAACCCAAATCAGGCGAAGCGACCGGCTTATTCTGTTCTGGAAAATTATATGATAAAGCTGACCAGTAATTTTGAAATGGCAGACTGGCAGACAGCATTAAAAAGCTATATGGACTCTATAAAAGAATAGAAAAACATTAATATTATTTTAAGAATCAAATGTGATACAAATATGATGAAAGAGGAGAAATTAATATGAAAACTTATCTGGTAACAGGCGGAGCCGGCTTTATTGGGTCCAATTATATTCAATATATGTTCCGCAAATATGGTGATGAAATCAGGATTATCAATGTGGACAAGCTGACGTATGCCGGGAATCTGGAAAATTTAAAGGATGTGGAATCTAAAGAGAATTATACTTTTGTAAAGGCAGATATCTGCGACAAAGAGGCAATCCGTAAGATTTTTGCAGAAAATGATATTGACCGTGTGGTGCATTTTGCAGCAGAGAGCCATGTGGACAGAAGCATTAAGAGCCCTGAGATATTTGTGCAGACCAACGTATTGGGAACGGCAGTAATGCTCAATTGTGCAAAGGAAGCCTGGGAACAGGAGGATGGAACCTTTCTGGAGGGAAAAAAGTTTCTTCATGTGTCCACGGACGAGGTATATGGCTCCTTAGAGGATGATGGAAGTTATTTCTATGAAACCACTCCATATGCCCCCCACAGTCCTTATTCTGCAAGTAAGGCGAGTTCGGATTTTTTGGTAAAGGCATACATTGATACCTATCATTTTCCGGCAAATATCACCAATTGTTCCAATAACTATGGTCCTTATCAATTCCCGGAAAAGCTAATTCCGCTGATTATCAACAATGCGTTACAGGGAAAGAAGCTTCCAGTATATGGCGATGGAAAAAATGTCAGGGACTGGCTCTATGTGGATGACCATGCAAAGGGAATTGATATGGTGCAGGAGCATGGAAAATTAGGTGAGACTTATAATATTGGTGGTCACAATGAGAAGCAGAATATTGAGATTATCCATATTATTCTTGAGACATTGCAGGAAATGCTGCCAGAAGGAGATCCTAGAAGAGAGCTGGTGAGTACAGATCTGATTACTTATGTGGAAGACCGGAAGGGCCACGATCGAAGATATGCCATTGCACCAGATAAGATTAAGGCAGAAATTGGCTGGGAACCAGAAACTATGTTTAAGGAAGGAATCAAAAAGACGATTGCATGGTTTTTTGAGCATGAGGAATGGATGAAAAATGTTACCAGCGGCGATTATCAGAAATATTATGAAGAGATGTATCAGGATAAATAGGAAGACAGAATATGGAATTTGGAGCGAAAGACCATACATTCGCAATTTGCGCCTATAAGGAAAGTCCTTTCCTGCGAGAATGTATTGAATCATTAAAGAAGCAGACGATAAGTACTAATATTATTATAACTACCTCCACCGATAATGACCATATTAGGAATTTGGCAAAAGAGTATCAGATTCCCTTGTTTATCAACCATGGTGCGGCAGGAATTGCCAATGACTGGAATTTTGCATATCATCATTGCAAAACCAGACTGATTACCCTGGCGCACCAGGATGATATGTATCGTCCAGAGTATGTGAAAAAAATGTTAGAGGGAGTAAATGGAGCAAAGCATCCGCTGATTTATTTTACCGATTACAATGAATTGCGGGAAGGGCGGGTAGTTTCCGGGAATAAGCTTTTGAGGATCAAGCGTCTTATGTTGTTGCCGTTAAGAATCAAAGCTTTTCACGGAAATCGTTTTGTGCGCAGGAGGATTTTGTCTATGGGGAATCCCATTTCCTGTCCTTCTGTAACTTACATAAAGGATGATCTGCCTGCCACTGTATTTATTCCAGGATTTAAAAGTAATATTGACTGGCAGGCATGGGAAATTTTATCCAGAGAAAAGGGTGAATTTGTCTATGAGAAATCACCCCTAACTTTTCACAGGATTCATGTGGAATCGGAGACTTCTGTAACCATTAATAATGGAAATGTCAGAGCACAGGAGGATTATGAAATGTTCCTGAAATTCTGGCCCAAATGGATTGCAAGCTTTATTATGCGTTTTTATATTAAGGGTGAAGAATCCAATACCATTGAATAATAAGGAGAAATAGAATGAGTGAACAGTACGAACTTACGATACTTATGCCCTGTCTCAATGAGGCGGAAACCCTGGCGACCTGCATTGGAAAAGCTAAGACTTATCTAAAAGAAAGTGGCGTCAAAGGTGAGATTGTGATTGCGGACAACGGAAGTACCGATGGTTCCAGGCAGATTGCTGTGGAAAATGGGGCAAGAGTCGTAAATGTGCCAGAAAAGGGTTATGGGGCAGCTCTGATTGGAGGCTGTAATGGCGCTCTTGGAAAATATGTGATTATGGGGGATGCAGATGACAGCTATGACTTTTTGCATCTTGGGCCTTTTGTAGAGAAATTGCGGGAAGGATATGATTTGGTGATGGGAAACCGCTTCAAAGGCGGGATCGAACCAGGAGCTATGCCGCCTCTTCACAGATATCTTGGTAATCCCGTATTATCTTTTATTGCAAGGCTGTTTTTTCCATGTAAAATTGGGGATTACCATTGTGGATTGCGAGGCTATAACCGGGAAGCTATCTTAAAACTGGGACTGGTGACTACGGGTATGGAATATGCCAGTGAGATGGTGGTAAAAGCAACCTTAAACCATCTAAAAATTGCAGAAGTGCCCACTACCTTGAAAAAAGATGGGCGTTCCCATGCTCCGCATCTGCGAAGCTGGTCCGATGGCTGGCGGCACCTGAAATTTTTATTGATGCATAGCCCCAACTGGCTGTTTATGTATCCAGGGCTGATTCTCTTTTTCCTGGGATTGATTTTTACGGTAGTACTGAGCCTTGGAAATATTCGGATCGGGTCTGTAGGACTGGGGGTTCATACCTTGATGTATTCTGCAGCCGCTATGATGGTAGGGGTTAACCTTGTAATGTTTTCCTTATTTGTCCGTTCTTATGCCAGTGTGACAGGGTTCATTCCCACAGAAAGCAAGTTGGATCACTGGTTGGAAGAAACCTCGACAGAACGGGGAGTTGTGATAGGGCTTTTGCTGTTTTTGGCCGGAATTGTAATTACCATTGTGGCGTTCTGTATCTGGGGAAATACCGGTTTTGGAGGACTATCACCAGAAAATATGATGCGGATCACCATTCCTGCTATGCTATTGATTGTGGTGGGAATTGAAGTGGTATTTGGCAGCTTTTTTATTGGTATTTTGCATATCAGGCATAAGTAGAGAGGAATTTAGGATGAGTAAGAAACAAGGGATAAAGCATCAGATTCAGTCTGTCGTCCAACAGAACACAGGGTTATTATGGAAGTCAAAAAGCTTTCTAATCGTAATCATGGGATTATCTTTGGTAAGGTTGTGGATGCTTCGTGGTCTGGTGATTTACCCGTTGGTGTCTGCAGGCTGTGATGATGCGTTATTGACAAATTGGGCGTTGAATCTACTAGGGGGAAAATGGACAGGTCCATTTTCCTGTTATATTTTTACAAAGGAAGTTGGTTTTTCTATTTATCTTGCAGTAATTCATCGTTTGAGGCTGCCCTATATCATGGCGACAAATCTGCTGTATATTTTGGGGAGCCTTATTCTATTATATGCCATCAGTCATGTGGTGAAAAAAAAATGGGTGCTGTGTATCATTTATGCTGTGACATTGTTTCACCCTGTTATGGTGGCAATCCATACCGGACAGAGAGTATACCGCAATGGTTTTGCTGCTGCCTTGACCCTTTGGGTGTTTGGCAGCCTGCTGAACCTGTATTTTGAAATAGCAGAAAAATCATTTCTAAGAAATTGTATTTGGACTATTTTGGCAGCAGGGAGTTTGGGATATTTGTGGGAGACCAAAAGCGATACCATCTGGGTACTTCCCTTTACCTTAGCGGTACTTTTGGCAACGGCTGTTATTATAATAAAAAACAGAAAAATGTTTGTGCTATCCCCGGAATCATGTGAGCAGTATAATTTTTGGAGAGGAAATATTCAAATATGCTTTCGGATGGTATTATTAATCCTTCCATTTTTGGGTATCATATTTTCATCACATTTTGTGGATATAGTGAATACAAAGGTTTATGGAGGGCCAAGGATTGCCTACTATGGCCCTGCAACATCTCTGATGACTGGAATAGATGCGAAAGATTCTACCGAGAATATCAGTCTTTCCAGGAAGACATTTCAAAGGCTGTGCAGCCTTTCTCCCACCCTTTCCACCATTCAGGGAGAAGTGGAAGCGCAAATGGATGAATATGATGAGTATGACACCCATCCTGGAGACGGGAATGTAGAAGATGGCTGGATTGGGTGGGCTTTGATTGAGGCAGTTGCAGAGGCGGGGCATTATAAGGATTACCAGTCAGTCAATGAATTTTACCGGAAGGTTTATGAAGAATTGATGGCTGCTGTGAATGCTGGACAGATCCAATTAAAGGAAAAAACGTTTTTAGATTCCTATCACCTGTCCACTCCAAAAGAAGGTCAGGAACTGGTGGAAACCATTGGAACAATCTGGAGTTATGTGGCAAGCCACCAGGATATGTATTCTGGTACCTGTGCATTGAAGAAGAACAGTATGGTGGGAAGCCGGGCATTTGAGACAATTACCCGTGAGAAGTCTTATTACAATCCTATAGACACAGACTACTATTGTGTGGGGTGGATTGCATATCCAGGCTATGATTTGAAGAACCTGAAGGTTTATATGGAGGACGAAGCGGGAAATCGATTGGAGCAGATAAAATTCTATGAAAGCGAAGATGTAGGAGAAAATTACCATAATGTAAAGGGAGCGGACAAGTGCCGTTTTGAACTGGAATGGGACTATGAAGGTGAGGAAGAATCTCCTGAGTTTTACATTACTGCATATGAAGGTAGTAAGCAAATCTCTAGAACTGGATTTTCCAATGCAGGATTGCAGGAGAAGGATGAGAAGAATTGCATTGGTTCTATTGATGGGTATTTCAATAATGATAAAATGCAGGAAAATCATGAAAAGGCAGAGCGGGCAGTAAAAAGGTGCAATGTGATAAACAATATATATCAAGGGATTGGAAATAGTTTGGCTTGGGGCGGTCTGGCATCCTATGTTGTGTTTACTGTTTTGGCTATATGGGGATGGTTCCAGAAAAAGCGTGATGGTATAACAGAAAAGGACCTGCATTCCCACTTACCGAGGGAAGAATCTCACCATATAGGAAATGCATGGCTGGTGATTACTGGTATTATGCTCAGCTTACTGGTATTGTTTGCAGGAGTGGCAGTAACCCATTTGGAAAATTGTCCTTCCATTAGTTATATGTATCTAAGTGCAGCATATCCGTTGTTTAATCTTGCAGGGATGTTGTCTGTGATAAAATGTATCGAAATGATTTGTCAACAGGTAAGGAGACGTAAGGGAGCAAAAACGGTGAAAGGAGGCAGCTATGGACTTTAAAACACAGGCAAGTATGGGCTTTGCCCTGTTAAAACAATATGGGCTTCGGGATTTTTATTATAGGTTCCGGGAGTGGTGTGATTTTCAAACCAGGAACAGGCGATACCGAAAATGCCTGGACAGCTATTTTCCATCTGAGGAAGAGCTTTTGGCTCAGCGGCAGAAGAAATGGGAATATGAGCCGTTGATCAGTATCATAGTGCCTACCTACGAAACGGACAGAACTTTTTTGCGTCAGCTTTTAGATTCTGTTTTGTGCCAGACTTATGGGAAATTAGAATTATGTCTGGCAGATGGCAGCAGAACAGACGCGGTAGTGAATGTATTGAAAAGCTATCAGGATGACCGCATTTCTTACCAGAGGCTTGAAAAAAATGAAGGAATTTCTGAAAATACCAATCGGGGATTTGAGATGGCCACAGGGGAATATCTGGCATTGCTGGATCATGATGATTTATTAACGCCGAATGCATTATATGAAATGGTAAAAGCTTTGAATGAGGCAAATCCACGGCCGGATATGCTGTATTCTGATGAGGATAAGATGGTAGGGGATTCGGGTATTTACTGTGATCCCAGCTTTAAGCCAGATTACAATGAGGAGTTGCTGCGGCGAAACAATTATATTTGTCATTTTCTTGTGTTTTCCAGGGAAATTTTAACGAAGGCTGGGGGATTGGATGGCGCTTATGATGGAGCGCAGGATCATGAATTTGTTTTGCGGTGTAAAAGTAAGGGCGCAAGCTTTTACCATGTTCCCAAGGTGCTGTACCATTGGCGCATTCATCCATCCTCTACGGCATACGATCCTGGTTCCAAGAGGTATGCTTATGAAAATGGGAAAAAGGCAATCCATGCTTATCTGAAAGGTCAGGGAGTGGAGGGGAAAGTAGCTCTTACAAAAGATTTGGGAATCTATCGTATCAAATATGTGAGAAACAAAAGGATGTCTGTGGCGGTGCTTGCAGCAGGTGAGAAACAGCGAAAATGGCTAAAGGATCGGACGAAGGTTTCAAAATGGACCAAGGCTTCTTACTATTATGCGCCAAACCAGAACAATAGAGAAATAGAAGAGACAAAGGAAGACTATATTGTAATGGTGGGGGAAGGAATGGAACCAGAGGGAGAAAATTGGCTGGAGGAGCTTTTAAGCTTTTGTCAGGAAAAGCGTATTGGAGCTGTCTCTGGGTGCATTCTTAACAGGAAACGGAAAATTTTAATGAGTGGTATGATGGTATCAAAAGAAGGAAATGTATACCCTTTGTTTGAAGGTTTGCCGGAAATTTACCGAGGATATTGCCACCGAGCGGATCTTTCGGAAAATGTCAGTACCCTTCCGTTGGATTTTGTTATGTTTTCCAGGGAAGCATGGGAGGCAGCAGGGCGGATTTCAGAGAGTCTTTCCTTTCCTGCAAGAGAAGTAGATTTCTTTGCAAGGATGCGAGGCTGCGGTTATGAAACAGTAGCAGATAGTAAGCTGAAAATCCTGTGCAAAAAGAAACAGGGTTCTTATGAAATGAACCCCAAGGATCTGTCCCGGCTCAAGAAGAAGTGGGAAGGGGAATGGAAACATGGGGACCTGGCATACAACCCCAACCTTTGGGAAGGGGATGGAAGATTTACATTTCGAAAAAAAGGGAAAACCCTTTAGATTTTCCCAATCAAAAACAAGATGCGGATAGCGATTTCACCAGCAAAACGGGCACGCAGCCGTCTTGGATAAAAAAGTTTTCGGATTTGGCGCGTTAGGGTGTTTGGAGCAGTAAAAAGGGCCAAAATTTTTCGCTGTGATTTGCCAAGTCTTTTTTGAAAGGTTTTCTGAAAATGCTGCAGGTATTTTTTGCTGTCACACATGGCAGTGCCACAGATTTCATTTTTGAGAAAGCTTCGAATCAGGCTGGAATTACCAGAATCTTCCGCAGTCACTGCTTTGGCATGACGGACATGGGCAGCAGAACAACGGGGATCATAAATAATAGAGCCAAAACATGCGGCTCCTCTCAGAAGCCAGCGGTCATGAAGCTCCTTTCCGGGAGCAACAGAAAGAATCAGTTCTTGACGGGCTGCTTCATTAAAGACCAGGACAAAACCAGAAGCAGGCGTATAGTAAAGAACATCTGTAAGGGTGATATGTTTTTTCTGAGGTGGGGACTGGCGTAAGAATTTTCCGGTATCCGTATAATATTCATAAGCGGAAAAATAGACCAAGGGTTTCACTTTTTGAGGGGATTTGGATAGTTTCTCCACAGCCCATTTGATTTTATCAGGATACCACACATCATCCTGATCACAGAATGCGTAGTAATCCGCTGTTTTACATTCTTTTAGGATTTGGTAGAAGGATGCCGGACATCCCAAGTTGACGCCGTCATTGTCAAGAAGGGTAATTTTTTTTGTGGAAGAGTTGTCAGCGATATATTTTTTGACAATTTCAACGGTATTATCCTGAGAGCCGTCATCACGGATGTAGATGGTGATATGGGGATACGTTTGTGCTAGAAGGCTGTCTAATTGTTTGCGAATGTGTTTGCTTCCGTTGTATGTAGCTAATAAAATGTTGACAGTTGGTGCAGTATGCATGGGAAACCTCCTTGAAAATCACGGGTATTGCACTTCGGCGCGTATAATATCAACGATATTATATGATATTATACCATAATAGGTAGATTGTATTCAATATTTAAAATAGGGAGAAACGAGCATGAAAAGCAAGGATAATAGATTTGAAATTATGGAAACACATTTCCACCTGGACGATAAGGATGTGTTTGTGTTTCGAGGAGTTTACTCCAAAAATAAAATGGGCAGCAACAAGATTGCGTTGTTTATCGATGGGGAACGTGTGCCTTTGAGCCGAAAAGTGCGAGAGGGAGTGGAGGTCCGCAGGATGTACGCGAAGTATCCCTATCTGGTCAATACAGAATACACATTTTCTGGCAGACTTCCAGAAAATCTGGAATCGAAGAAGAAGCTGGAGATTTATGAGCATGACGGAAAGAGAAGGAGAAGAGTCTATCATATTGGAATGGGGAAACTTTTAAAATACCGCAAGGACCTGCGTTATACCATTGAAAATATTTCAGAGGTGAATGGAAGGGTTGAAATTACTGGCTGGTATATTGATATTGGCGGTGTGAAGGTGGATATTTTAGATAAGCATGGACAGGCGGTACCATCAGAGCTTAAGTATGGCTATCGGCGGGATGTGATTGAAGCTTTCCCAGAGGCTGTCCCGGAAAATGTAAAAGGATTCCAGCTTGTTTATCAGAAAGGGGAAGAGAAAAAAGTAAGGATATGCTTTGGCTATGGAAAACATACCATTCAGGAGGTATTGCCGTTACATCCTTCCAAAGTGAAAGAATTTGCAGAGGAGGCTTGCTTGAATGTGAAAAAGACAGGTTCTTACTGGAAGCGGTTTGGCTTGAAAATCACTTTGAAGCGGGTGAAGGAAAAGTTGACCAAGCATGGGGGTGAGGATTACCAGAAATGGCTGGAAAAGCATTTGCCAGATCAGGAAACCTTGGAAAAACAGAAAAAACACCAGTTTCCCAAAGAACCCAAAATTAGCATGGTGGTTCCATTATATAAGACCCCTAAAAAGTATCTGCTGGAGCTGGTAGATTCCTTAAAGGGGCAGACGTATGCCAATTGGGAATTATGCTTCTCAGATGGAAGCGGAAAAGATTCCCCTCTTTTGGGAATATTAAAGAAGCTGGAAAAGTCGGATTCAAGAATTAAAGTGGTATATAACAAAGAACAATTGCGCATTTCAGAAAACACAAACCGGGCCATTGACATAGCTACTGGGGATTTTATTGGATTTGCAGATCATGATGATTTGTTGACGCCAGATGCTCTTTATGAATGTGTCAAGGTTTTGAATACCCATCCAGATATGGAAATGGTGTACAGCGATGAGGATAAAGTGGATGGAGAGGGAAAACGGTATTTCCAGCCCCATTTTAAGCCGGATTTTAATAAGGATTTGTTGAACTCTACCAACTATTTCTGCCATTTGGTGGTGGTGGAGCGGTCTGTATTGGAAAAGGCAGGTAAGCTGAATCCTGAGTTTGACGGGGCGCAGGACTATGACTTTGTGCTGAGGTGTTCCGAGGTGGCAGAACACATTTATCATATTCCAAAGATATTGTATCATTGGCGGGCTCATGAGGATTCTACAGCAGAGAATCCTGAGAGCAAGATGTATGCCTTTGAAGCAGGAGCTCGTGCAATTCAGGCACATTATAACCGGATTGGGTGGAAGAATACCAAAGTCAGCCAAACGGAATGTCTCGGTGTGTACCGTACCCATTATACACTGGAGGAAGAACCCTTGGTATCTATTATCATTCCCAATAAAGATCATGTCGATGACCTGAAAAAGTGTCTGGATTCCATTGCTCACTGCACCTACCAGAATTATGAGATTTTGATTGTGGAAAATAACAGCGAAGAGGAAGAGACTTTTGCGTATTATGATTCCATTGAAAAACAAAATGCCAAAGTGCAGGTACTCTATTGGAAGGATAAATTTAATTATTCTGCCATCAACAATTATGGTGCAGCACAAGCCAAGGGAGATTATTTCCTGTTTTTGAATAATGACACAGAAATCATCAATGAGGATTGTATACAGGAGCTTTTAGGTTTTTGCATGCGGGAGGATGTAGGCGCAGTTGGGGCAAGGCTTTATTTTGAAGACGGCACGATTCAGCATGCTGGAGTGATCATTGGACTTGGGGGCATTGCAGGGCATATTTTCTCCAATACTCCCCATAGCCAGGTGGGATATTTTGCCAGGGTAATTACCCAGCAGGACTATAGCGCGGTTACTGCTGCCTGTGTTATGATAGGAAAAAAGGAATTTGAGGAAGTGGAAGGGTTTGATGTGAACCTTGCGGTGGCATTTAATGATATTGACCTGTGTTTGAGAATTCGTAAGCTTGGGAAGCTGATTGTGTATAACCCATTTGCAGAATTATTCCATTATGAATCAAAATCAAGAGGAAGCGATACTACACAGGATAAAATAGAAAGATTCAACAATGAAACCATGTATTTTGAAAAGAGATGGAAGCATATTTTTGAGATGGGGGACCCATATTATAACAGGAATTTTGCGGTGGACCGTTTTGACTGCAGCCTTTGCGGAAAGAATTAGACACCATAGGATATGCTTTTGTAGGAAGGGTATTGGCAATAAAAATGAAAAAAGAACATTCTGTAACCTTTAATTTCATTATGAATTTCATTTTGACGGCATCTGCATTTATATTTCCATTGATTACGTTTCCTTATGTCTCCCGGGTGCTGCTTCCAGTGGGAAATGGAAAAATTGCATCAGCCACAGCGGTGATTACCTATTTTTCCATGGTCTCCATGTTAGGGATACCTACTTATGGTATTCGGGCCTGCGCTCAGGTTCGGGATGACAAAGAGAAGCTCTCTAGAACGGTACAGGAAATTTTATTTATAAATATTATTATGACCGTTCTGGTTTATGGGGCTTTTGGAGCTTCGCTGTATCTTGTTCCTAAATTTGCAGAGGACCGGACCCTTCTTTTGGTTATAAGTACAACGATTCTTTTGAATATGATAGGGGTAAACTGGTTATATTCCGCGTTAGAGGAGTATGCTTATATTACCGTGATTTCTTTGATATTTAAGGTAATTGGCGTCATATTGATGTTCCTTTTTGTACATGATACCGGGGATTATATTATCTATGGTGGGATTACTGTAATATCCAATGTGGGATCTTACCTATTTAATTTTCTACGGCTAGGAAAATATATTAGTTTGAAGCCTGTTGGAAATTATAATTTTCGCAAACACTTAAAACCCATTGGGATTTTTTGTGCTATGACCGTTGCCACTAGTATCTATACGAACCTGGATATTGTTATGTTGAAATTTATCAGCGGTGATGAACAGGCTGGTTATTATAATGCAGCAGTAAAAATTAAGACGATTGTGACAAGCCTTGTGACCTCAATCGGTACGGTTTTGCTGCCAAGGCTTTCCTATTATATAGAAAAGGGAATGCAGCAGGAGTTTAAGCGGATGGCGTCAAAAGCTCTTGGGTTTGTTGCACTGATGTCTTTGCCATTAACCGTGTATTTTACCATGTTCGCAGAGGAAAGCATTGGTTTGCTGTCTGGGACAGCTTACCAGCCAGCAGCCTGGCCCATGCGTTTGATTATGCCTACGGTGATTTTCATTGGGCTGTCAAATATCTTAGGGATGCAGATTCTTGTTCCTACGGACCGGGAGCAGGAAGTGCTCACGTCTATGATTGCAGGAGCCATCACAGATTTACTTTTGAATATACTGTTGATTCCAAAGCTTGGAGCTTCCGGTGCGTCCATCGGAACCCTGGCGGCAGAATGGGTAGTTGTGTTGGTACAGATGCAGGTACTGCGAACATTTCTGGCAGAAGTCAAAAAAGATTTTAAATTATTTTATTACATAGCAGGACTTTTGCCAGCATCTCTCGCTGCCTGGGTGGTCAGATATGCTCTTGCACCTGTGGTGAGTGGAATGTTTTCATTGGAAAAGAGCTGTTTTGTAATTTTGGCGGCTACGGCGGCATTGTTTTTTGGTATTTATGGAATTGTGCTGCTTTTCTTAAAGGAGCCGATTACAATGGAATATATATTTCCTTATTTAAAAAAATTAGGACAGTGGATGCCAAAGAAGAAAGAAGAGGGATGAACGATGAAAAAAAGAATGATATCCTTGTGTTTAGCGGTAATTCTTCTGTTTTGTACAGAAGTGGAGCCTTTATATGCAATGGGAAGTGTTCAGAAAGCGGAGCCAGGTGGAGTGGAGCTGGAAGGAGAAAATGAAACCCAGCCAGATGAACCAAGCGATGTAAGCGGTGGTGATGCAGAAAAAGAGGAATGTACCGTTAAGTTTGATTTTGCCGGCGGTACAGTAACAGGAATCTCAGGAACATCTGTAGAGATGAAAGTAAAAAAAGGGGAAACCATTCAGTTCCAACAGATTCCAATCCCCGCAAAGACAGGATATAAATTTCAGTGCTGGGTGGATGAAGCAGGACAGCAGTATGATCTGAACAATCCCCAGCCTGTGCAATCTGATTTGACATGGACAGCAGTATGGGCGCCCATCACTTATACCATAAAGTTTACGGCAGGAGGAGGAACCGGACAAATGTCCCCCCAGGTGTTCCGGTATGACGAAGAAAAAGCTTTAGCAACCAATACATTTACTCGAAAAGGATATGTGTTTACCGGATGGACCTGTAAAATTGAAGGTGTGTCTTACACTTATTTACAAGGGGCTTCCGTTTTAAATCTTTCCAATCAGGATGGGGCGGAAATCACCTTTCAGGCAACCTGGAAACGGGGAGCTTATACCATTCGTTTTCATGCCAACGGCGGAACCGGGGAAATGAGTGATGTAGCGGTGGAGTATGGGAAAAACAAAACATTGCCAAAGAATAAATTTAAGAGAACAGGTTACACTTATGTTGGATGGAACACAAGGCCGGATGGAAAGGGAATTAATTATGCAGATAAGGAAAAAGTCAAATCCCTTACAGATGAAGACGGTGGAACAGTAGTTCTCTATGCAGTGTGGTCGGGCAATCCATACAAAGTAAAGTATGATGGGAATGGTGCAACCAGCGGAACTATGGCAGTCAGCAGCCATTTCTATGGAACTGCCAGCAGTTTGAGTAAAAATAAATTTAAAAAGAAGGGATTTACCTTTGCAGGATGGAATACAAGCAAGGATGGGAAAGGAAAGAGCTATTCCAATGGCGCGAAGGTAAGCAATCTTACAACAAAAAAGGATGATACAGTAACGTTATACGCCAAATGGAAGGCAGTAAAATATACGATTACATACTATCCCAGAGGGGGAAAGATGCCAAAATCCCCCAAGAAAACATATACGGCAAATAATGCTTTTACCCTTCCAAGACCTACTCGGAAGGGATATGATTTTGATGGGTGGTACAAAACATCCAGCTTGAAAAAGAGGATTGGAGAGATAAAAAAAGGAAATACCGGAAATTTAAAGTTATATGCAAAGTGGAAAAAATGCACCACAAAAGCCACAAAGGGCTCTGCAAAAATCACCAGCTGTAAAGCCACTGGAACTGGGAAGGTGACAGTGAAGGCTACCATTAAAAAGCGGATTGCAAGCTCCGATGATTACTATTATCTGGTATATATGAATCCCATGAGCCAGAATGTATACAAAGCAGCTGCCAAGGTTTACAAGAAGACAAAAATTACGTTTAACTTGAAAACTTCGGAAAACCAGGGATATGTCACTTCCATGTTTGGGATAGCTGTGAAAAAAAGTGGGAAATATCATCTGCTCAGCGGGACTTCTTATGTGAACAATCCGGAGAAAGCAGCATCAAATAAGTCAAAATATAAGCCTGGGAAGACCAAAAAGGGAATTCAGTTTTCCAGTACATTGGATGAAGTTCTTTCCTGTGATGCAAAACAAAATTTTATGAATTTTACCGTTTCCATGGTATGCAACAATGGTACAGTGCCTTACAAATATAATGGAAAGACCTATTATTTTAATGGAATGGATATTTACCGGCAGATTGTTATGGAATGTAATAAGAGGAATATTGTGGTGACTGCACAGGTAATGCTGGATTGGACCCCTGGGCAAACGGATTTAATTGCTCCTAAGGCAAGGGTGGCAGGCGCTGCGCCATACTATAGTTGGAATGTGACCAGTAATTCCTCTAGAGAGAAAATGGAAGCTATTTTTTCTTATCTTGGCATGATATTTGGTAGGAAGGAATGCTATGTATCCAACTGGATTCTTGGAAATGAGATCAATAACCCAGCAGGCTGGCATTACAAAGGAAGCATGTCGGAGAAGGCTTATTTCAAAGCATATGCCTATGCATTTCGGGCATTATATTACGGGGTTCGCAGTCAGTACTCCAATGCACGTTTATTTATCTGTATGGATAATTACTGGAATACTGCAGTATCCGGGGGATACAGCGTGAAATATTCCATTGCTGCTTTTGTCAAGCAGTTAAAAAATATTCAAAAGGGATTGAAATGGAATCTGGCCTACCATGCATATTCCAGCCCATTGACTTATACCAATTTTTGGGATGGATTTGGAATTACCAATAATGTGAGTACACCTTACATTACAATGAAAAACATAAAGGTGTTGACCAATTACATCAAAAAGACCTATGGCTCCTCTGTGCGGATTATTTTGTCAGAGCAGGGATATTCTTCCACCTGGGGGCAGGCAAATCAGGCAGCGGCTCTTGCCTACAGTTATTACATTGCAGCCTGCAATCCTATGATAGACGCTTTTATTATAAGAAGCTATGCGGATCATCCGGTAGAGGTTGCTCAGGGATTGAGCATGGGAATTTCTGGAAAAGAGGCATTCAATGTGTTTAAATACATGGATACTTCCAAATCTACGAAATATACCAAGAAATACCTGGGGATGCTGGGAGCGAAATCCTGGAAAAAAATTGTTCCAGGTTATAAATCCTCCAGAATTACAGGCATGTATCGAAAAACGTGATACGCCTTGCATACATAGGAAAAAAATGCTAGAATAAGCTAAAAATAACGTATTTGGAGGAGCTCTATGAAAGGAATTATTTTAGCCGGAGGTTCCGGAACCAGGTTGTACCCATTGACAAAGGCAATTTCCAAGCAGATTATGCCTGTGTATGACAAGCCAATGATTTACTATCCCTTGTCTACGTTGATGCTTGCAGGGATTCGTGAGGTATTGATTATTTCCACACCCAGAGACTTGCCAGTGTTTGAAAATCTGCTGGGAGATGGCAGCCAGCTTGGGATGAGGTTTGCTTATGCAGTGCAGGAGGAGCCTCGGGGACTTGCAGATGCTTTTGTGATTGGAGCGGAATTTATTGGAAAAGATGCAGTGGCTTTGGTGTTGGGAGATAATATCTTTTATGGACAAAGCTTTTCCAAAGTGTTGAAGGAGGCCGCAGAGCGTACCGAGAGTCAGCCAGGAGCCACAATTTTTGGATATTATGTAAGAAATCCACGGGAATATGGCGTGGTGGAATTTGCAGAAGACGGAACTGCTATTTCAATTGAAGAAAAGCCAGAGCATCCAAAATCTAATTATGCAGTGCCAGGATTATATTTTTACGATAACGATGTGGTGGAAATTGCGAGGAATGTGAAGCCCTCTGCCCGAGGGGAAATTGAGATTACCAGCGTGAATAATGAATACTTGCAGAGAGGAAATCTGAAAGTGGAAACCTTAGGCCGGGGATTTGCCTGGCTGGATACAGGGAATCATGATATGCTGCTGGCAGCCGCAGATTTTGTATCTGCATTCCAGAAACGTCAGGGGTTGTATATTTCCTGTATCGAAGAAATTGCTTATAAGCGGGGATTCATTGATGTGGAGCAGTTAAAGAAGCTGGCAGAGCCATTACTGAAAACAGAGTACGGGCAGTATTTGATGGAAATCGCAGAGGGGCTTTAGGCCTTTGAAAACGATAAATATTTGGGAATGAGTTAAGGCAGCAGAAAGTGGAGCTGTCAAAAGGAGAAAAACAATGGGAAAGATTAAAGTAACAGATCATTGCAATGGGATTGCAGGGTTAAAAGTAATTGAGCCAGCGGTATTTGGAGATGAGCGGGGCTATTTTATGGAAACATATAATTACAATGATTTTGCAGAGGCAGGGATTGATTGTACTTTTGTACAGGATAACCAGTCTGCCTCCAAGAAGGGAGTACTGCGGGGACTGCATTTTCAGATTAATTATCCCCAGGATAAGCTGGTGCGCGTGGTGAACGGGGAAGTGTTTGATGTTGCAGTGGATTTGCGGGAAGGTTCTGAAACTTTTGGAAAATGGTTTGGAGTAATCTTGTCTGCAGAGAATAGAAAGCAGTTTTTTATTCCTAAGGGATTTGCCCATGGGTTTGTGGTTCTTTCAGAGTATGCAGAATTCTGCTATAAGGTGACAGATTTTTATCATCCCAATGATGAAGGCGGGCTGTTGTGGAAGGATAGTAAGATTGGGGTTCAATGGCCTATGCCAGAGGGAATGTCAGAGGAAGATTTAACATTATCGGATAAGGATAAAGTTTGGGGTGGACTGGAGGAATATGTAAAGAATCGTGCCAGTCAAGGAAAGTGAGAAGCAGTAAAACGAATCGGTGAAGAGGAGAGTTAAATACCTGGGAATAGCCGCAAAGAAAGGCAGGATAAGTAAATGAAGAAGAGAATTTTAGCATTTTTCCTGGCAGGAATCATGACATTTTCTATGGTTCCTACAGAGGTATTTGCAGCGTCAGCGAATGTGGAAGGGATAGTTGAGGAAGAACATGGAATTGAAATGGAAGAGGGGTCCAGGCGGGAAGAATCTGGTGAGAAAATAGAACTGCCAAAGACGGACCTTCCAGAAGAGGTGAGAAGGCGGAGCCTGGAAAATACCCAAGAAGACAGCCAGGTGGAATTAGAATCAGAGGAGCCAGCGGATCTGGCTTCTGAGGAAGCAGGGACGCCGAACCAGCAGTCGATGGAGGAGTGGACGCCGCCAATGGGTGGGATGGAACGCCCAGAGGTGGTTGAGATATCAGAAGAAACTGCGGAATTATTGGGTGTGATGGATGTTGAGGAAGATGCAGATGGAACACTGATGCCTCGTTCCACGGTTTTGGGATCACAGAAATATGATTCTTCCTGGGATATTTATTCCACCAACTATATTTATAACCGATTGAAACAAAATGAGAAAAATTTCTGGGATATGCTGGATCAATTACTCCGAGGGTATTTGAGCGGGCTCCAAAATGCAGAAAAACAATTGGTACAAGGTAAAGTTTATTCTATCACAGGGAAAGGAGTCAGCTATACATATTTTGGTTTGACCGGAGAGCGGGCAGGGGACATATTTTTAATGTTTAACTATTCCAATCCCCAGTATTATTTCCTGGGAAATGGTTATTTGAGCGGTGGCGGTGCAATGTTCCCTATCATTTACGATGGCTTTGCCAATGGAAATACCAGGGCAGCAGAGACTGCAAAGGTGAAGGCGCAGATTGATGCTATGGTGTCCCAGGTAAAAGCAGGGAAGACAGATGTGGAGAAGGCAAAGATTGCCCACGATCTCATTTGCCAGAAGGTGCTGTATGACCATGCTTATCAGACAAATCCCCATACCCTGTATCATCAAAGTGCATACAGCGTATTCTGTGAGAATTATACGGTATGTGCCGGATATACCAAAGCCTTTACGGTTTTAATGAATGGCGCAGGTGTAGATACCATAAGTCTTACCAGTTCTGCCCATGCGTGGAATATGATTTCTTTAAATGATTCCTGGTATCATATTGATTGTACCTGGGATGATGTAGACGGCGCATATGGGGAAATGATCTATCTGCATTTTAATCGCAGTACGGCCATGATTATGGGAAAGCTGGATCAGGGAGGATATCATCAGCCAGAACCTTTTTATCAGGGATTGACGCCAGATGCTACTCAGGATTCCGGTGCAACGGCAACCTCCATTGGGACCATTGGAACACCTTCCAAAAAGGCTGCAGCTCCAACGATTTCAAAAACCAATACCACAGAGGGATTCATAGTTACATTAAGTACATCTACGCCAGGGGCTGATATTTATTATACGGTAGACGGCGTGGAGCCTTCCTCTGCATCCTCCAGAAGCTATCGCTATATGGGTGCATTTGAGGTGGAAAATAATACTACAGTAAAAGCAGTTGCTGTGTGTGACACTATGTGGGATAGTAATATTACCTCCAATACCCTGAAGAAAAAGACCTATACAGTGAAATTTGATACCAGGGGATATGGGACGATATCATCCAAAAAGGTAGTCTGGGGTAAGACCGTTAAGAAGCCCAGCAATCCCAAACGAAGCAAATATACTTTTGAAGGCTGGTATACGGACAGCAAATATACGAAAAAATGGAATTTTGATAAAGCAGTTACCAAGAATATGACTCTTTATGCAAAGTGGAAAAAAGTCAGCGTAGGAAAAGGCTCTATCAAAAAGCTTACGAATGTTTCAGGGAAGAAGATAAAAGTTGCCATCAATAAGGTTAGCGGTGCAAAAGGTTATCAAGTCCGTTATGCAACAAATTCAAAAATGAAATCTGCAAAGAGCGCTTCTACTTCGTCTACTGCAAAGACCTTGACGAAGCTGAAAAAGAATCAGAAATATTATGTACAGGTCAGAGCATATAAGAAGGATTCCAAAGGGAAGAAGGTATATGGTGCATGGAGTGGAAGAAAGATTATTACAGTGAAAAAGTAACGGATCTGTTTTCTATAAAAAGAGTAAAGCTGCCAATGGCAGCTTTACTCTTTTATACAGTTTAAGGTCAATGTAACATATGATTTTGTTTTTGCATGATACATGGTCAGAGTAATATAGTCGGCATCACTGACAAAGGTTACCCGTTTTGAAAAAGAAGATTTGCTGCAGGAACTGATTTCATAGGTTCCAGAGCCATATTTCATTTTCATAGAAGAAATTTTCCATCCCTTGGCGGTTTTGATAGAAACAGTTTGGTTGTTTATTGGATTTTCATAAAAGTAATTGTATTCCGTAGAAGAGGAAAACCGGGAAAGAAAATTTTTCTTGCCAATTTTAAACTTGCTCAATGGATTGCTGTATTCTTTTACAGTGATTTTGGACCTTAAGACCTGCTTTCCAATCCGAAAGGAAATTGTGGCAGCTCCAGGTTTTTTGAAAAAATAAATTCGAATATTGCCGAATCTGTCAATGTAGGGCTTTGCCACAGATGAGTCGCTGGTGGTTAAGGAGCGGATGGAAGAAGCCTTCGGCTTTTTGAAAGAACCTTTCTGGCAAACCTTCAAAGTCACATAGGTGGCCGGTAAATCATCGGGAGCACTGTAAAATACCATATTTCGGTAGGAGCTGGGTAAATAATATTTGGCTGCGGCTTGTGCTGTGCTCCCTGCCTGGGGGACAATAAACATTCCAGAAAAAAGAATGGCACATGTCAGAATCATTGAAGTGATTTTTTTTAATGTTTTTCTCAAAGTTAAGACCTCCCATACAATAATAAAAAAATAAATGTTGAATTAATAATAAAGGTATCACAATTGCTGGAAAAAAACAATGGGAGTTTTCACATGGAATTGTTAAGAATTTCCTAATTTTTTATAAATATGGGAAAATTTGCTTATTTTGGGGAAAGATGATATACTTATAGGAACATAATAGTAGAAAGAAAAGGAATATTAATAGTATATGAATCAGACATCAGGAAATATCATTACAGAGATAATCAAAAATCGCCAGTTGATTCAAAGTCTGGCTAAAAATGATTTTAAGACAAAGTTTGCTGGTTCCTATTTAGGAACCATATGGGCCTTCGTACAGCCAGTGATCACGGTGTTGATTTATTGGTTTGTGTTCGACAAGGCAATTGGAATGCGTGCTTCGATACGAGGAGAATTACCCTTGCCTTACGTACTGTGGCTGGTAGCAGGGATTGTGCCTTGGTTTTTCTTTTCTGACTGTATCAGTGCAGGAACCTCTGTGCTGGTGGAGTATAATTATCTGGTGAAGAAGGTAGTGTTCAATATTGATATCCTGCCAGTGGTCAAGGTATTTTCTTCTATTTTTGTGCATGTGTTTTTTGTAGTGGTTACCGTATGTTTATTTTTACTGTATGGATATCCACCAGATTTTTATGTGATACAGGCTGTATATTACAGTATGGGCGTTTTGCTGCTGGCCTTGGGAATGAGCTATCTGACCAGCGCGGTGTCTGTATTTTTTCCAGACGTCCGACAGATCGTAAATATAGCTTTGCAAATTGGTGTTTGGGCAACCCCGATTATGTGGAACCTTGACGATATGAAGGCAAATATACCAGGATTTGCTCTTGTCTTATTAAAATGTAATCCTCTGTATTATATTGTCACAGGATATCGGGAAGCATTTATTGATAAGGTGTGGTTCTGGGAGCATCCAGGACTTACCATTTATTTTTGGGTATTTACCTTATTGGTCTGCTTTTTGGGAGTGGGCGTGTTTCAACGATTAAAGATACATTTTGCGGACGTGCTATAAATAACCAATGGAGTGAAATGAGGAAAGTAATTATGCCAAAGACAGCAATTAAAGTGACCCATGTCAGTAAAATATATAAGCTTTATGATACTTCTACTGCCCGTCTTAAGGATGCTCTGGGGCTTTCCAGGAAGCAGAATTACCGAGAACATGCGGCCCTTTTTGATATTACCCTGGATATAAAAAAAGGGGAGACCGTAGGAATAATAGGAACAAATGGATCTGGAAAATCTACTCTTTTAAAAATTATTACAGGTGTGATCAGCCAGACCAAGGGGGAAGTAGAGGTAGATGGAAGAATTTCCGCATTGTTAGAGCTTGGGGCTGGGTTTAATATGGAGTATACAGGAATTGAAAATGTATATTTGCAGGGGACTATGATGGGATTTTCCAGAGAAGAGATTGGGAAAAAGATGGATGCAATCCTGGAATTTGCAGATATCGGCGCATTTGTCCACCAGCCAGTAAAAACTTATTCCAGCGGAATGTTTGTGCGTCTTGCCTTTGCAGTGGCAATTAATATTGAGCCGGAGATCCTCATTGTGGATGAAGCCTTATCGGTAGGAGATGTTTTTTTTCAGTCTAAATGTTATCGAAAATTTGAAGAATTCAAGGAATTAGGCAAGACAATTCTCTTTGTAAGCCATGAATTGAGCAGTATCACCAAGTACTGTGACCGGGCGGTCCTTTTAAATAATGGAGTGAAAGTGATGGAAGGAACCCCAAAGGAGGCGGTGGATCGCTACAAAATGGCTTTGGTGGAGCAGGAGGAGGCCAAGCGGCAGGAGAATACTTCTCTTTGGAATCCACAAGAAACCGGAGGAAAATGGAGGGATGCTCTCTCCATCAATCCAGAGACTTTGGAATATGGGGATAAGAAGGCAGAAATTATAGATTTTGCTGTGCTGGATCAGACAGGTAAGATAACGAATGTTATCCAAAAGGGAGAATCTTGTACGATTAAGATGAAAGTCTTGTTTCAGGAAGATGTGGCAGAGCCTATTTTTGCCTTTACGTTAAAAAATTTGATGGGAATTGAACTTACTGGAACGAATACGATGCTGGAAAAGCAGATTCCAGAGCCCAAGCAGGCAGGGGATATCCAAGAAGTAAGTTTTACACAGCGGATGACGCTGCAAGGAGGAGAATATTTGTTATCCTTTGGGTGTACCGGATATGAGAAAGAGGCATTCCAGGTACATCACCGTTTGTATGATGTATGTAGTCTGACTGTGATTTCAGATAAGAATACCGTAGGTTATTTTGATATGGAATCCAGTGTTGTGCTGGGGGAATGACAGATCCTTTGTGAGATAGTGACTAAAAATGCTGCGGCTGGGGATTTTGGCAGGAGGAAAGGATGAATAGGCTATTATGGAAAAAATCGGAAATGTTATCCTGAATGATAGGTATTATGAAGGAAAAGATTTATATAGTGATGGGGCAATCGAGGACAGGATTTTGGAGCTGGTGGAAAAATATCCAGAAGAAGAGTATAATCAGCTCATTGCAAAGGAACGGGACTGGGCAGTAATGTACCATCTTGCCCATGAGCGGGAAAATATTTTAAGCTGGTATCCTTTTGAGAGGGGGACTAAGGTTCTGGAAATTGGTTCTGGTTGCGGCGCCGTTACTGGTGTGGCCGCTTCTAAGGCAGGTACGGTCACCTGCGTGGATCTCTCCATGAAACGCAGCAGGATCAATGGCGTGCGTAATCAGAAAAAGGGCAATATTGAAATTTTTGTGGGCAATTTCCAGGATATTGAAAAGGGGCTGGAGAAGGATTTTGATTATGCAACATTGATTGGAGTCTTTGAATATGGACAGGCGTATATTGGAGGTAAAAAGCCTTACCATGAATTTCTTACAACCATTTTAAATCATCTCAAACCAGGCGGAAAATTGCTGATTGCAATAGAAAATAAATTTGGATTAAAGTATTGGGCAGGTTGTACTGAAGACCATACGGGGAATTTTTTTGAAGGGTTGGAAGGATATCGAAAAAAGGCAGGAGTGAGAACCTTTACCAAGCCGGAATTGGAACATATCCTAAAAGAGTGCGGGTGTTATAACTATAAGTTTTATTACCCTTATCCAGATTATAAGTTTCCTTTTATGATTTATTCAGATGAATATTTGCCAAAACCTGGAGAATTGAACCGGAATCTGTGTAATTTTGACCGAAGGCGTTTGATGTTGATGGATGAAGGGAAGGTCTTTGACCAGATTTTAGAAAATGGTCTCTTTCCTTTGTACAGCAATTCTTTTTTTGTTGAGATTGTCAAGGATAAGGAGTCGGAAGATGATAAGGTCAAGAAAATAACAAATCCAGTGATTTATATGAAATATTCTGCTGGGCGTGCCCCTAGATTTTCACTCCGAACTGGCATTGAAAGGGATGAGGTCTCCTCTCAATCCTGTATTGGAAAAGGAGAAATGGGGAAACTCTTATATAAGAAGCCAGAGTATCCAGAAGGGCGAAAGCATATGGCAAATATGGTAGAGGCCAAGGATAGGCTGGAAGAACTTTGGCAGGAAAAAGGGCTGCTTTTGGTAAATCAGTGTAAGCTTATAGGGGAAAAGGTTTCCTTTGCATATCTGGAGGGTATGACGCTGGAAGAAAAATTGGACAGGCTGCTGGAACAGGAAGAGGAAGAAGAGGCGGCAGAACTGTTGGAACAGGCAATAAATAGAATCAAAGAATCTTCTTCTGTGCAGAAGTTTTCTATGACACCAGAGTTTCGGCAGGTGTTTGGAGAAGTATCTGGTCTGGAACAGGAGCTGTCATTTCCGGTATCAGATATTGACCTTATCTTTTCAAATATATTGCTTACGGAAGATGGGAATTGGCATGTGCTGGATTATGAGTGGACATTTGCTTTTCCAGTTCCTGTAGATTATATTATTTATCGGGCGCTTCACTATTATCTGGAGGCGTCTGGAAATAGAAAGAAATTAAAAGAAGATTATAATTTTTATAAAATATTTGGAATAACCAAGGAAAAAAAGAAGATTTATCGGGTTATGGAGCGGAATTTCCAGAATTACATTACAGGAACCTATATACCAGTCAGGGAACTTTATCCTATGATTGGGAAAAAGGCGTTTCCTTTGGGAGAAATTTTAGCAGAAGCAGATAAAAGAAGAATGCAGATCTATGTGGATGATGGTCATGGATTTTCCGAGGAACATTCCTTTTTTATCGACCAGGGATATGGTGGGAAGGTATCCTGCAGGGTTCCCGTTCCAGAGAAAGCGCAAAAAATCTGGATTGACCCGGCGCTCGCTGCTTGCATTTTGCAGGATGTGAAGCTTCGTTGGCGAGGCAAGGATGGTGGCGAGATGATACCTGTGAAATACACCACCACTGGGTTTATGATGGAGAAAAATTGTTTTTTGTTTGACAATTCTGACCCAAAGATTATAATAGAAGAAATCCCCAAGGGGAAGTGTCAAATAGATATTTCTTACCAAATCAGTATTTTGGAGGAAAAGACAGCAGGAATGCTAATGGATAAGGTGAATCCCAAGGGACAGATGAAAAAGAGGGTACGCAGACTAATTGGAAGATAGGGTACCGAAGGGACTGCGGCTGGAACGAAGGATAGAGTATGAGAAAAAGAGAACAGTATAAGCATTTATTGAATTTGACAGCAAATTATATTATGCTGGCGATGGAAACGCTGATGTTTGCCTATACCTGGTATGAAATTTATTATCCAATGATTGAGAAGGCAAACCGCCCATGGAACAGAGGAAACTGGGCTGTGATAGGAATTTATGCATTGTTTATGTACTTTTTTACCAGAACCTTTGGAGGTTATAAAATTGGTTATCTGCGAATTTCAGATATTTGCCTGTCACAGATTCTTTCCATTTTTTGTGCCAATGTGATTGGATATCTTCAGGTATGTCTGGTTGCCAATGACTATATGCCGATTCATCCTATGATAGTTTTAACAGGAGCGGAGTATCTGGTGATACTGCCTGGGGTGTATATGGTGCGTTTTGCTTACACCAGGTTGTATCCCCCGAGAAAAATGATTGTAATCTACGGAAAGCATTCGCCAGATGATTTGATCGACAAAATCAATTCCCGGAAAGATAAATACAATGTCTGCGCTACAGCCAGTGTATATTTGGGGTATGAAGAGCTGTATACCAGAATTTTGGAGTATGAGGCGGTGGTGCTTTGCGATTTGCCTACCAGTATGCGCAATCCTATTTTAAAGTTTTGCTTTGACCAAAATAAGAGGACGTATATTACGCCAAAAATTTCAGATATTATTTTAACAGGTACAGAGCGGATTCATCTGTTTGATTCTCCTTTGATGTTATCTAGAAACAGGGGATTAACCATTGAGCAGCGGTTTGCAAAGAGAGCAGCAGATCTTGTATTTTCTTTACTGGCAATTGTAATTTCTTCTCCGGTTTTATTGGTGATTGGGGCAAGTATTAAATTATATGACCGGGGACCGGTATTTTATACCCAGGAGCGTCTTACCAGGGATGGTGAGAGATTCCGTATCATTAAGTTCCGCAGTATGCGGATGGATTCCGAGCGGAATGGAGCTCAGCTGGCAAAGAAGGATGACGATCGTATTACTCCGGTAGGCAGGGTGATACGGCGAACCCATTTTGATGAGCTTCCACAAATATTTAATATTCTAAAAGGGGAAATGTCCTTTGTGGGGCCAAGACCAGAACGGGAGAGCATTGCCAAAGAGTATGAAGCTATCATACCAGAATTTAGCTTTCGATTGAAAGTAAAAGCGGGTTTGACTGGATATGCCCAAGTCTATGGAAAGTATAACACCACTCCATATGATAAGCTAAAGCTGGATCTGACTTATATTGAGACTTATTCCTTTTGGCAGGATATGAAGCTGATGCTGATGACCTTTAAGATTATTTTTCAGAAAGAAAATACGGAAGGGATTGACAAGGGTCAGGTGACAGCTGTTAAGAAGTAGGGAGACAGTGGGAGTTCTGGATAATGATAGAAATTGAGGATTGGTTATGGATGAAAATAAGGATTTAATTAGTATTATAATTCCAGTATACAATTCAGAAAAATATATCGAAGAGACAATACAGTGTATTTTAAATCAAACGTATCAGAATTGGGAATTGATTTTTGTAGATGACGGTTCCAAGGACAGAAGTGTTTTGCTCATTAAGAATTATCAGGACAAACGGATGCATTTGTATCAAAATAAGGAAAATATGGGACCTGCATATACTAGGAATCAGGGGATTGTTAAGGCCCGTGGAAGATATTTGGCATATATGGATGCAGATGATTTGTGGGATAAAAATAAGCTGGAAAAGCAGCTCTTATTTATGAAAGAGAAAGGGTGTGCATTTTCATTTACCGGTTATGAATTTGCCGGGGAAGATGGGATGCGGAATGGAAAAGTGGTACATGTTCCAGCCAGTGTAGATTATAAATATGCCTTGAAACATACAATCATTTCGACGATAACGGTTATGTTTGACCGGGAACAGATTCCAGATGATATACTGTACATGCCTCTGAATGCTCGAGGAGAAGACACTGCCACATGGTGGAAAATACTTCGTCATGGATATTTGGCGTATGGGATAGATGAGCCGTTATCTGTATACCGCAGGCATGGGGGAAGCAGATCCGCAAATAAGTTGGATGCAGTGTATGGGACATGGAAGATGTATCGGAATTGTGAGCATCTTTCTATATGGAAAAGTGGATATTTTTTTTGCCATTATGTTTTTCATGCGCTGAAAAGGAGGATATAACCTCAAATTTTTATCACATTTGCCCATTAGAATAAAAGTATTGCATATTTGAAATTGGGCATGTATAATGTGGAAAGGAGAAAAATGGAACAAAGTTTATGGCAGAAGATTCAAAGGGTCAGGTGGAGAGATTTATGGCATATCATTTTATTTCTGCTTGCACTGCCGGTTTCGTTGATATTTCGTAGGTTCCATAGAGGATTGTGGCTGATTTGTGATGCAGAAAACGAAGCAAGAGATAATGGATATTGGTTATTTCGATATATCGTGGAAAACCATCCTGAACAAGCAGTTGTGTATGCGATTAATAAGGATTCGCCAGATTATAGCAGAGTAAAAGATTTGGGAAAAGTAATACAGTTTGGAAGTTACATTCATTGGCTGTACTATCTTTCTGCTGAAAAAAATATTAGTTCTCAAAAGAGTGGAAAACCCAATGCAGCAGTCTGCTATTTTTTAGAAGTATATGGGATATATAAGAATATCAGGATTTTTCTACAGCATGGCATTACGAAGGATGATATGGAATTTCTATATTATAAACGTACAAAAATGCGTTTATTTGTCTGTGCAGTAGAAAAAGAATATCAATATGTAAAGAGCAGGTTTGGCTATCCTGATGGGTGGGTGCAAAAATTAGGGTTTTGTCGGTTTGATAATCTGTTTGATACAAGCGATGGAAGAAGGCAGATTCTGGTGATGCCCACCTGGAGAAACTGGATTGGAATTACCACCTCCAAATCTTATCAATATGAAAATGTAGATGATTTTACCAATACTGAATATTATAGACATTGGAGCGGCTTTTTAAAAAGCAAGGAGTTATATCATTTATTGGAAAAATATAATACAAAGCTGGTTTTTTATCCCCATAGGGAAATGCAGAGATATTCGGAATATTTTTCAATGAATCATCCTCAAATTACAGTTGCCAAATGGCCAGAGTACGATGTTCAGGAGTTGCTTAAGGATTCCAGCTTTTTGATTACCGATTATTCAAGTATAGCGATGGATTTTGCATATATGAAAAAGCCTTTGGTGTATTATCAGTTTGATTATGAAATGTACCGCAAAGGACATTATCCCAAAGGATATTTCAGTTATGAGGAAGATGGTTTTGGTAAGGTCTGTAAGGATTTGAATAATTTATTATATGAATTGCAGAGAACAATGGAAAGAGATTTTGCAATAGAAGAGATTTACCAAGAACGGACGGAAAATTTTTATCAAACTTTTGACAGAAACAATTGCGAAAGGAATTATCAGGCGATTAAGGATTTACCATGTCGCATATGAGGAAATGCAGGATGAATGTTTTTTTAAAACAGATAGAAGAAAAACAGGTGGAGGGAAAAGTATTATTTGCAAAAGTCAAAGGCAATGTTCTGGTTTATAGAATTCGTGTGCCCAATGTGGAAGATGATAACCTAAAATATTCTGGTTTGAAATTATCTTATGATACAAAAAGGGAGGTAGATAGAACAGAATATATTTTTGAGATGAAACTAATCCAAAAGAATAAAAAAGGTTTGATATTTGAAAGTAAGATTTCAGTGGAGGAAATCCCGTGGAAGCCATTGAATTGGATTTTTTCTGTAGTAGTGACAGATGGAAAACAGCAGGCAGATATGCAGCTGGTAAACCGCAGCTACCTTAATTTTGCGAAATACTGTTCGATTTTTTTTGAAAATTCTTTCCAATTTGCAGATGGAATGTTTCTTTATCCCTATGTGAATGGAGCACGCAATATTGCCCTTCAATATCGGAAAAGAGGCGAGTATGACGATTACAGAATAAAATTAAAAGAACGTCTGGCGGCCTTGCGTTTTGGTATCACTTTTTTATATTTACGAAGAAAAAGAATTTGCCTGGTGTATGAAAAATATTCACAAATGGCTCAGGATAACGGTTATTATTTCTTTCAGTACTGTATGGAGCATAATATGGAACAGGTGATGAAATGTAAGATATATTATGTGATAACAAAGGATTCACCAGACAGGGACAAGCTGATGCAGTATAAAAAGAATGTTTTGCTTTTTATGAGTATACGACATATTACGTACGCATTGGCTGCTAAATTGCTCATTAGTACAGATGCAAAGGCTCATGTATATCCTTGGCGGAGAAAGGGGAGTGCATTAGTTCCCTTTATAAAAAGAAAACCACTTGTGTTTCTTCAGCATGGTGTAACTGCAATGAAGAAAGTGGACTCTTTTTATGGAAAGGGAAAGGGCGGGCAATGTGATTTGTTTATCACAACCTCCGAGTTTGAAAAGGAGATTGTATTAAAACATTTTGGTTATTCAGAAAGCCAAATCCCAGTTACTGGTTTTGCGAGATGGGATGTTTTGAAAGATCAATCTCAGGGGGAACGAAGGATATTACTCATGCCAACCTGGAGAAGCTGGTTGGAAGATTGTACAGAAGAACAATTTAAGAAAAGCGATTACTACAAAAATTATGATTCCTTATTGCGAAATAATCATTTTTATGAGATACTGCGTCAATATGATTTGAAGGTGGATTTTTATCTGCATACTAAATTTAAAGACTACATCCGTGAATTTTTGGCAGAATCTGACCGAATAAGAATTATTGCATTTGGAGAAGAACCATTAAATGAGATTATGATGAAGTCCCGGATGTTGGTTACAGATTATTCCAGTGTATCCTGGGACATGTTTTATCAGAAGAAACCAGTTGTGTTTTATCAATTTGACCTTAAAGATTATTTAAATGTACATGGAAGCTATCTTGATATGGAGCGGGAACTTTTTGGACCTACTGCCAAAAATGAAACGGAATTGATAGAACATGTCAGGGAATGCGTAGAGAGGGATTTTTCTTTGAATGAAGAACAAAAAAAGCAGTATCATTCTTATTTTAAATATGTAGACGATAATAATAGTGAGCGTATTTGCAGAGCTATTATGGATAAATTATTATAAGCTAGCCATGCGGCCCGCCAAACGGCAGGTTGACATAACGGAAATTTACTATGAAAGTCTACGACTTCCATAGTATGGATGGCCATGCGGCCCGCCAAACGGCAGGTTGACATAACGGAAATTTACTAATAAAAAGATAACATATGGAGTAGAAAATGTTTAAAAAATTTTGGCGTGATGTGAATAAGTATTTCAACTATGCATATGTATCAGCAAAATCAGAGCTGAAATCGGAGGTTGCGAATTCTCATTTAAGTTGGCTTTGGTGGATTTTGGACCCATTGCTTTTTATGCTGGTATATACGTTTATTTCATCGATTGTGTTCAGACAGAAAATACAATACTTTCCTATCTTTGTTTTTATAGGTTTATCTTGTTGGCAGTTTTTTGAAAAGACCGTAAAGCAAAGTGTAAAAATTGTTTCCCAAAACAATCATATTGTGGCAAAAGTTTATTTACCGAAATATATATTGATTTTCGTAAAGATAATGTCAAATGGGTTTAAGATGCTGGTTTCTTTTTCATTGGTCATCATAATGATGTTGATCTATCGTGTACAGCTATCTTTTAACATATTGTATATTATCCCGTTGTTGTTGACACTTTTAGTGATTACTTTTGCTTTTAGCACAATTATGCTTCATTTTGGAGTGTATGTGGAAGATTTGGCAAATGTTGTGAATGTGCTGCTGCGGTTGGTATTTTATATGTCTGGTATTTTTTATTCCATAAAAGGAAAATTACCAGAGCCTTATATCACAATTTTATTAAAATGTAACCCAGTTGCGCTTATGATAGATGATATGCGGGAATGTATGCTATATTGTAATCCTCCCCATCGAAAAGTATTATTGTTATGGTTTGCTGTTGGAATTCTTATTTCTATCCTTGGAGTTTCTGTGATTTATAAAAATGAAAATAGTTATGTGAAGGTGTCATGATGAGTTCAGAATACGCAATTGAAGTGGATAATTTGAAAATACAATATAGATGTTTAAATAAAGTTTCCATACGAAAGAGTTTGTTCCAGTTAAAAAAAAGTAAAGTGGAAATTTTTGAGGCAGTAAAGGGAATTTCTTTTAAAGTAAAAAAGGGGCAAATATTAGGAATTGTGGGAAAAAACGGAAGTGGAAAATCTACATTGCTTCGTGCTCTTGCCGGAATTTTTTCACCGGATGAAGGGACCATAGATATTCATGATCATACAATTTCCTTATTGTCCATTGGTGTTGGTTTTCAAAAAAAGCTGACAGGCCGGGAGAATATTTATCTTTCAGGGCTTCTTCTTGGTTTTAGTGAAGAATTTATTAATTCAAAAATGGCAGAAATTATTAAATTTTCAGAACTTGGAGATTTTATCGACAGACCAGTGAGAACCTATTCCTCAGGGATGTATTCTAAATTATCATTTTCGATAACGGCAATTTTAGAAACAGATATTATGTTGATTGATGAAGTGCTAAGTGTTGGAGATGCTAAATTTAAAAAGAAAAGTTATAAAAAAATGAAACAGTTAATCCAAAAGGATGATAGGACTGTTATTATCGTCTCTCATAGTTCAGAGACATTGAAAAGTTTGTGTGATAGTATTTTATGGCTGCATGATGGAAAAATAAAAATGCAGGGAAGTGTGGAAGAAGTGCTGCCAGCATACGAGAAATTTATGGAATAGAAAACATAATAAAAAAGCAAGGAGCGAAAATGAGCCAAATAGAGATTAAGGAAGAGAATGGGAGATTAACCATATACAATCACAGGAAAAGAAAAAATGAATTGGACATGGAAGAGATTGACCTTTCAGAATTGATACAAAACAAGGTTTATGGCTCTTATGTGAAGGCAACGAAAGATGAAGATAGCAGCCGTGTCCTTTATTTTGAACCATATGAGGAAGATTTGGAGACAGGAGAAGTACAGTCCGGGGATGAGCAGGAAGAAAAGCAGGCAGAAATTGACCCAGAAGCGGATATTTTTCCTAAAGATGAGAGAGAATATATTTTAGTGTATTCGGTTAATAAAAAAATCAAATATACAAAAGGTGCGCCAGAGATTATTTTAAAAAGGCTGTTGCCATTTAAAATTAAAATATTAAGTTTGCGGATGAATAAAAGAAGACTTTCGATTTGTATGGTTGGGTATTTTATAAATGCATATTCCAATTTACAAATAGGGACACAGAATGTTTGCGCTGATAATGTCTGCAGTAAGTGTGAATTTCCCATTACAGATCAAAAAACTAATATCATAAAAATGATCATGCGCGGCGCCATCCAAAAGATAAAAATGGGGATGGATGAAATTGTGGATTCTGTTTCCACAATTGATAAAAATATCAGCGCGGAGATTGAAGTCAACGGAATTAAAATACCTTATGGGTTGCCAAAGAGAAAATGGAGAGTCAAAGTATCCAAAAAATATTTTGCCCCCATTGCAAAAATAATTCGTGATGGTTTTATGATTTTTGTTAGAAGGAATGCAAGAGGAAATATTGTCCTTGTGACAAGGATGGCGGATGAGTATGAAACCACAGGAAAATATCGTTTTTGGGAAAGTAAAATAGTTTCCCGTTTCTTGTATTATTGTGGAAAAATAGTAAGTAATTTTTCCAAGAAACAGGTGAATCTGTATTTTGAAAAAGAAACGATGAAAGCGGAAGAGGGAACGTATGAGGTTTTCTCTCTTGCATCGGAAAATCAAACATCTGACAATTATTTTATTATAGATCCAAAATCAGAGGATTATGAAAGAATTTGCCAGGATAAAAATGTAGTCCTGAAATATTCGCCGAAATATTATTGGCTGGTTTATCGAGCAAACAATGTGATTACCACAGAAGCGCCAGCACATCTTAACATTTTGCGAAGCGGAAATAAATATATTCGTTTTAGAATGATAGAATTAAAGTTTGTGTTTTTGCAGCATGGAGTCACATACATGAAATGCCATGGTCCTACGTCTGCATTTGTGGCAGGAAGAGAGGCAGAGCCAGAGTATATTTTTGTGGGAAGTGAAAAAGAAAGGGATGTTGTTGTAGATATGCTTAGAATTCCAGAAGAGCGGGTATTGATTACTGGATTGCCCATTTTCAGCACCATTCCCTATAAGCATATTACAGCTGAGTCTGAAGATTTTGTTACCATTATGCTGACCTTTAAACCATATGAGGAGCGTCTGGATAATTTTGAAAAGTCAAGGTATTATCATGCGATTATAGAGTTATATGATATCTTGAAAAATTATGTTCCCGAGGAAAAGATTTTGATTGTAGCCCATCCAAGGATACAGTATCTGTTGGAAACCACTTCCTTAAAAGAGCGTATGTGGAATCGTCCCATCAGTCAGGTGCTGGAAATAACAAAATTGATGATTACAGATTATTCTTCAGTGGCTTACAATAGCTTTTACCAGGGAGCGGCAGTGCTGTTTTATCAAGAGGATATTGAAGAGTATGAAGAGGTGTGCGGCAATTTAATTCCAAGGGATGAGGAGTATATTGGACTGAGAGCTTTTGATTTACAAGAGTTTGAAGATATACTTGGCCAGATAATCCAGAACCAGAAAATTGTGCTGGATGTTGCCAGAACAAAAGAGCATGAAGAAAATTATAACAGTATCAATGAATTTCATGATGGAAAAAATGTAGAAAGAATTTACGAGAAGCTTGCAGAGTTAAAATTGGTTTAGTAACAGTGACATTGACGAAAGAGTACGGGATGGAAAAAAAACGTTTACTTTTATATTGGATGTTGCAGGAATGCTTCGTGAGTCTTGCAATTGCAGCTATGTACATGACGAATGGAAATTTATCACAGTTTTATTGTGCAGAAAATGGAGCAGAATATCATATGAAACAATATATTCTGCTTTCCGTTGGCTGTTTTTTTCTGTTATCTATATTCTCTTTTTTGGTGCAAAAACAGATAAAAAAGCTTTGTCTTAGGGTAAGAAGCATTGGGGAAAAAATATGGTCATTTTTTGAATCAATGATAGATATTATTTTGGAGCATATTAAAAAGCCCAGGATCAGTGCTCAATATACAACAACGATTAGGAGTATTCTGATAGCATTTATTCTAGGGGTGGGTTATTTGGCTCATATGGCAGGAGCTAGAAAATATTATGGCTATACTGTAATTTTCATGTTAGCGTTTTTTTATATGCTGACGGTATGGACCTTGCCAGAACGTAAATGCGAATATAAGTTAAATGGAGTAAAAATAGCCTGGTTTTCCTTATGTTTGCTACAGATCTTATCAGATCTTGTGATACAGAAGAAGACAGGATTTTTGGGACTATGGATGCTGGCAAGTTTTGGTATTTTCTATCGGGCATGGGAGCGAATAGAGGAACCAGAAAAGATATGGAATGATTTTGCAAGGGCGGTAGAGATTTTATACCTTTTGACCATAGGATATTGTCTTTTCATAGAACCATGGTGGAATAAAAAAGAATTCTTATATATCACTGAATTTCTTTACCCTGGAATGTGGAAAAATCCCAATCCCTTTTCTATTATGTTGGTGTTGTTTGTTTTGGTTATGCTTTATCGTATCTTTCAGATTTTTTCAAAAAAACAGCGGTATTGGAAAATTACTTTTTATCTGGCAGGGCTTTTGTTTGCTTGCAGATTAATTTTGTTAACCCAATGCAGAACGGCAATTTTATCTTGCATTGTATTATTTGTTTGGGCATGTTTGTTTGCTTTGGGAAGAAGAATAAAAAATATCAAGATATCTCCTTCTAGAGTATTCGCCATATTGATGGTTGTTTTTCTTATTATTGCTGCGGTATTTGCAGTGAAAGGCGGAGCGCTATTTTCTAAGAAAGGCGCTGCCAGTACCTTGGATGAAATGACTTCTGGGCGTTTGACCATATGGCAGGGATACCTGATGCAGATGAATCTCTGGGGACATGAAGGGGATGCGCTGGTAGGCGGAGTTTCCGCTTATGCCCATAATGTATTTCTTAAAATGATGCACACATATGGGATTTTTGCAGGAATTTTAATATTTGTTTTATTAATAGAAGTATTCCGAAGGGCATTTCTCTATTGGGAATGTGAAAGGAAAAATGAAACGTCTTTTCTGGTGATGGGAATTTTGCTTACGTATGTGATTTCGGCTATGATCGAATCTGTAGATGATCTGCCAATGGTATGGCAGATTTGGAGCTCATTCTATTTTGCAGTTGGATTTTTGATGATACAAGATGGGAAGCAGGGATGCCAAAATGACTGATAGCGGAAAAAAATGGAACGTATATGTCTGGATAATGACGGGCTTTATATTATCTTCCATGTTGGCTTTTCTCTGGCATGGAAATGGAAGAATCAACCAGAAAAATTTCTGGTCTGATGGAGTCATTTATGATTTCAGTTCTGATGAATTGAGAAATGGAACGGATACATGCCAGTATGTTGGAGAGGGTTTCCAGGTCAGTGGGAACCCTGGGCAGATTTGGTTTGATGTGGAGTCCAATGTAAAAAAATGGAAACAAATAGCTTTTCAATTAGAGGAAATAGAACCGGAAAACTTGTACTGGAGAATTTCTTTTTTTAATGAACAAGGAACGGTAGTCCGGGCAGTAGAGACTGTGGTTACAGAGGGATGGAATTATATTAATGTTAACGTAAATAGTAAGGTTTCTTTCTTTATGATAGAGATTTCTGGACAGCAGGGAGCTACGTTTTCTATTCATGCTGCCAGATTATGCCAGAAAAAAGCTCTTTTTGGCATTAAGAGATTTTTGTGGAAAATTGTATGGATATTCTGTGGATACTTGGTAATAAGCGGAATACTTTATCTGTTTAAAAATTATGATTGGTATCTGGCAATCAAAATGACTCAGAGATTTTACATCCCAGTAGGGGATGGAGCAGGTTCATATTTATATCAAAGATTTTCTGGGAGAACAAGGAGAATCGTAAGAACTGGTTTGTTTGAAATCTTATTCTTATTGATGATTCCATTGAACATATCATACAACAATAGAAATATAGTGATGATCAGATATTGTATTCTTGGAATGATGCTTGGGTTGATAATCATTGCATGTTTGTCCTGGGAAAAACCATTGGAAAAAAAAGACTGGAGAAATCCAATGGCCGCAGGCTGGCTTGCTTTTTGTACGTTTTTAATTGTTTCAGATATATTAGTAAAAAAGGATATTCCTTATGCAGGTTTTTTTCTGTGGATTATTTTTGGTTTTGTGTTTTTTTTATGGCAGAATACAGAAAAATATGATTTTTTTCTTAAGGATATGGTCCAGGGATTGACTGGAATTTTCCCGATTATTGTTTCTTATTGTTTGATCTTTCGGGAGAATACGCCAGGAATTTTGTACAATGGATGTTTTTCTGACAGTGAAAGTATGGCTCTTTATATGACAGGCGTTTGGATTGCATTTTTGGTAAAATGGAATGAAGAACTGCGGGAAGGAATCTGCCATATAACAAAGATTTTGGCTAATGGAGTTGGACTTTCTCTCAGCTTGTATTATATTTATTGTGCCAGATCATTTTTGTGTCTGCTGACCTGCTTTTTCGTTTTTCTTTTATTTGTGTGGAAACAACGAAAAAGTTGGATAGTAATCAAAGATTCTATGGCTTTGATTGTAGTTTCATTGATTATGTCGGCGGTAGTGGTGGGAAGTGTACATTATTTGGATCGTTTTCTTCCCTCGAAACTGGGAACAGATATTGTATATACAAATGAAAGGTATGAGATAATGCAGGAGGCAGTACCAGGAAATGAGAATGGGATTGGAATACGAAGCCTACTGGAACGGCAGGAAGCTGTCAGAAAGGATAGGCAGGCAGTATGGGGAAATTATATCAGGCACCTAAATCTGAAAGGACATGATACTACTCTTACCATTTTTCGAAGATGGATGGACGCTAGTAATGGGGTGTTGCAAATTGCTTACTCATATGGAGTATTCACTATCATACCGTATCTTATGTTAATTGCAGGCGGAGTTTCCGCTGTATGGAAAAGAAAAAATTTTTTGAGTCTTTCAGTGGTTTTTTCTTTTGTTGTATTGTCCATGTTTATGAATTTAGAGAGAATGTTTTTACAGCCTATTTGGTTTTTGTTTTATTTTGAATTAGGAAAAAACATCAATAAAGCGCAACAGTGCCAAGGGGAAAAAACTTGACTTTCCAATATAATGAATGTAGTATAATATACGTTGGGTGCCAGAAACGCCCATTTTAGTAGCTTTGAGACAAGCAGAAAGCAGTGGGATAAAGTTATGAGTTTAACATCTATTTATTTTTTTCTTTTTATGACGGCCTTAATTATAATATATTTTATAGTGCCAAAGAAGGTTCGGTGGATAGTTCTTCTGGTGGGCAGTTGCTATTTTTATCTCGCTGGGGGCCTGGATATTTTTTGCATTGCCTGCGCAACAGTTGCTATCACCTATTTTGCGGCAATCTGGATGGAAAAAGCATCCCAGGATATAAAAAAGAAGAGATTACTTTTGTCAGCTGCGGTAGTTCTTTTACTTGGTTTTTTGACTTTAACAAAAGTATCGTCTCATTATGGATGGCAATACCGTTGGCTGGTGGTACCTCTTGGGATATCGTATTATACATTTTCCTTGATTGGTTACTTGGCAGATGTATATTGGAAGAAAGAAAAAGCGGAAACAAATTATTTGAAATTACTTCTTTTTACACTTTATTTTCCCAAAATTATCCAAGGCCCCATATCCAAGCATAAGAGTATTGCCGGGCAGTTACTGGAAGGGCATGAGTTTGATTATGATAATTTGTGTGCCGGAGTGCAGTTGGCAATGTGGGGATATTTTAAAAAACTTGTAATTGCCGACCGGGCTGCTATTTTTGTGGATACAGTATTTGGAGGACTTGATAACTATCTGGAAAGTGGAGCAATCCTGACAATGGCAGTTATATTGTCTACGGTACAGTTATATTGTGATTTTTCCGGATATATGGATATTGTAATTGGGATATCTCAGATTTTAGGCATTCAGCTGGAAAATAACTTTAAACGGCCATTTTTTTCAAAAAGTGCGGCTGAATTCTGGAGAAGATGGCACATTACACTTGGTGCATGGTTTAAGGATTATGTATATATGCCAATTGTTATCTCTCCAAGATTAATTAAATTTAGTACATGGGTCAGAAATCATTTTGGAAAGCGGACCGGTAAGGCGATGATGAATGTGATTCCCCTTGCAGTGGTTTGGCTGTTGACAGGTTTGTGGCATGGAACGGGGAAGAATTATGTTCTTTGGGGAATTTATTGGGGAGCCATTATTATAACCACAACCGTATTTGCCCCGGAGATTAAAAAATTTAATAAATTCTTGCATATCAACACAGAGGCTTCTTCCTGGCAATTGTTTCAGATGGTTCGGACCACCGCTATTTTCTGTGTGGGACGATTGATTACAGCCCCTGGTTCTCTAAGGAATTCCTGGAAAATCTTGCTGGGAATGACACATTCTTTTCGTCTGTGGGAGCTTTTTGATGGAACGATTTACACCTTAGGTCTTGCAGAGATTGACATGAAACTTCTGGTTCTATCCATAGGGATTTTATGGATTGTAGGGATACAACAGGAAAAATCTAGTATCAGGGAAAGAATTTCAGGTTGGAATGCACTGGCAAGATGGAGCTTTTATGCAGTTGCATTCGTATCAATATTTATGTTGGGCATATATGGCACTGGATATGATGCCAGTTCATTTGCATATGAACGCTATTAGGAGGAAAAAATGGAAGAAAAAATTTTAGAGCTTTTAACAGAAGAGTACCCAGATGTGGATTTTACATCCAGCAATGCACTGGTAGATGATGGAATCTTGGATTCTCTCACAATTACAGGCATTATTGCAACTTTGACGATGGAGTTTGGAATTACAATTCCTTATGAAGAAATTATTGAAGAGAATTTTAATTCAATTGCTGGTCTGGCCAAAATGGTGACAAAACTTCAGAGTAAGGAGGGCTAAGGATATGTATGATACCCTTGTAAATCGTATACTGGAATTGGCTTCAAAACAGCCAGACAAATTGGCTGTGGCATTTAAGAAAGAACAATTGACTTATGGAGAGCTGGCAAAACGGATGGAATTGATCGCCCGAAGACTGTCATGGCTGGGAGTGAAAAAAGGGGACTGTGTTTTATTTTCAGCAGTATCCAAAACAGAAATGGTGTCTGCTTATCTTGGGATTCATTTCTGTGGGGCGGTAGCAGTATTTATTGACAAGAATGCAACGCCTGAAAATGCTGCATTTATTTATAAAGATACAAATGCTGCTGTTTTCCTGACAGATAAACCATTAAAAGAATATGCAAATGAATGCAAAACCTATTCTCTGCGGCAAATATGCTCTGAAGATGAAGAACAGGAGCAGCTTCCAGAAGTCGTATATGAATTGCCCAAGGAAGATACAATTGCAGAATTGTTATTTACAAGCGGTACTACAGGACGTGCAAAGGGCGTTATTTTGACTTTTAAAGCTGTGTATCAGATTTTATCTAATACTCTTGCGGGGATAGGATTGAAAGAAGAAGAACGCCTTTTGCTGCCTTTGCCATTAAATCATTCTTTTGCATTAAGAGTACTTCGAGCGGTGCTTTACCGAGGAGCTACTTTGATACTTCAAAATGGATTTACCTTTGCAAAGGAAATTGAGAATAATCTGGATTTATATGATTGTACGGCCTTGTCAGTAGTGCCGGCTTCTGTGGAAACAATCTCCAGACAGATGCAGGATAAATTTGCGGAGGTTATGGGGCGCTTCCATTTGATTGAAGCAGGCGCAGGGTCTTTATCAATAGAACAGAGAAAAAATTTGACAAGTATTTTGCCAAATACACAGATTTATAATACATGGGGGTCATCTGAGACAGGAGGAGCTTTGTTTTTGGATGTCACGGCAGTGGCGTCTGATCCTGTGAAAGTGGGGGCATTAGGAAAACCACTGCCGAATGTGGAAGTTAAGGTGTTGAATGAGGCAGGAGAAGAGATTGTAAGCGATAGAGAACATCCAGGCAGAATGGCCTTAAAAGGCGATATGCAGATGGCAGGATATTGGAATCAGCCGGAGGAGACTGCAAAAACCCTCCAGGGCGGCTGGCTACTTACTGGTGATATGATTTATATAGAAGATGAGCTTGTTTATATGCTGGGAAGAGCCGATGATATTATCAATGTAGGTGGGGAGAAGGTATCTCCGATAGAGGTTGAAAATATTGCTTCAGAATACCCTAACATTGTGGAATGTGCATGCATAGGGGTCCCAGATCCAGAAGGAATTCTAGGGTTTGTGCCAGCGTTATATGTTGTTGTCAGAAATAATCAATATTCAGAAGATGATATACGTAAGTGGCTTTCCACTCGGATGGAACGGTATAAGATTCCGGTCATTTACATTTGTATTTCTGAATTGCCACGAAACAGAATGTTAAAGATAGACCGGAAAGCTTTGCGAGCTATGTGGGAGTCAAACGGGGATCAAACATTGATGAATCCTGTAATGCAGGCTATTTTAACACGAAGGAGTATTCGGAAATTTCAGGATAAGGCCATTCCAGATAATATCCTGGAGATGATTTTACAGGCTGGTTATTATGCTCCATCTGGGCATAATATGCAGACATGGCGGTTTACTGTCATTCGGAAAAAAGAAAATATTCAGCGGCTAAAAGAAGCAGCAGTTGTAACAGCAAAGGAACATAAGGTGTACTGCTATGGATTCGAAAATCCAGCTTGTCTTGTATTAATTTCTAATGATGAGAGAAATGTCAATGGATGTCAAGATGCATCTTGTGCAGCAGAAAATATGTTTTTGGCAGCACAGTCCTACGGTATTGGTTCTGTATGGCTGAATGCTTTGTCAACTTTACGGAATGCAGAACCCGTAAAAACGGTTTTGGATGGATTTGATATTCCTGAGAACCATAGAGTGTGGTCTATGGTGGCACTGGGATATCCCATAGCAGATGGAGTACTATTAGCGAAAAAGAAGGAAGTAGTAGTATATGCAGATTGATCAGGATCGGCCGGCATGGATGATGAAAACGGCCCATATTTTTAAACGTATTTTTGCTCTCTTTATTGTGATAGCGATGGTGTTGGGAATCAACCAGGGGCTACGCTATATTTTAATTGATGATACATCCTCTTATACAAGGCTTACCATGCATGAGTTTTATAATCAGGATAATATAGATGTTTTGTTCGTAGGAGCGTCTCATAGCTATCGTGCTTTTATGACTTCTGTTTTTGATGAGAGGCTTGGAGTAAATTCCTTTTGTATTGGAAGTTCCCGTCAGCCATTGGATGTTTCCTACGCATTGATTCAGGAAGCAGTGGAACGGTATGATCTCAAGGAGGTTTATCTGGAGATGAGCTTTACCATTGCCCGCAGCAGTAAAGTGAACCGGAGCGAGGATTTGACGGATGTTTACATTGTTTCGGATTATTTACGGCCCTCTATGAGGAAAGTGAATCTCTTGACAAAGAGTACGGCGCCTGAATGCTATGCAAATAGTTTTTTGCTTGCCAGAAGAAATTGGGACAAGCTATTAGACAGAGAGTATATCGGGAATGTATTGCAAAAGAAGAGTACAGATGCATATAAAAATTATGAATATATGGATGATTATCAGGGCAAAGGTTTTATTGCTGGTGATGAGACAGTAGAAGAAAATCCTTTTGATACGGCTGGCTACAGTTCGATTAACGTTGATACGATGCCGGATCTTTGGTCAGAGATTTTGTTTCAGATTATAGATTATTGCAAAAAAAATGATGTGAAGTTAAGGTTGGTGGCGACACCAGTTTCTACGTATTTTACAGCAGGGCGCGGCAATTATGACGACTATATTGAGAAGGTAAAAGAATTGATTGAAGGTACCGGAATTGAATATTACGATTTTAATCTTTGTAGAGAGGAATATTTTCCAGATACAAATACTTTGTTCCAGGACAATAATCATTTGAATGCCGAGGGTGCAGAAATTTTCAGTAATCTTGTGGTAGATTTAGTAACTGGTAAGGTGACACAAGAAGAGATGTTCTATCAGTCATGTGCAGAAAAATTGTCCAATTTGCCGCCAAAGGTATACGGGCTGAGCTATAAGGAGATCAAAGATTCATCAACAAAGGAAAAGGTTAGAAGGGTAAAGGTGGTTTCCAACCGATATGAGGGAATGGAATATCGTATTCAGATTACGCCAAAAGATGGAGAGAAATATTTAGTGCAGGATTTTGCAAAAGAACGGTATTTTGAGATTTCCCCTGAAGAACATGGAGTATGCACAGTTACTTTTCGAATGAGTGGTGACCCGACTCATGAGTCGGAAGTCAATATTGCATTTTAATAGCAGGAGTGAGCATATGCAGACAATTATAAAAAAAATGGAAGATCCGGTTAATATAAAAAAATCTTTAAGGTTTCTGTTTGCCTGTTTTTTATTTTTTGTTATTTGGAGAGGTTCAAATTTGGCTGCATATGCTGGCATGCTGTCGGACAACGCCACGCAAACTGCAGAAGCAGCAAAGGATGATGTGACAAAGGATGATGCTGGAAAGGATGAAACAGAAGGGCTAGAACCTGTAGAGCCGGAAGTGAAGGTTCTAATGATTGGAAATAGTTTTACGAAACGGAATAACGGAGACGTAGGCATGATTCTGCAGGAACTAGCAAAAGCCAATCACAAGAATTTAAAGGTAAGAGTAGTTGCAAATAATGGAGCATATTTGTCTTATTACGCGTTCTGGACGGAGGCATATAAGACTTATTTTGATAGAATGATGTCTGCATTCAAAAGGGAGACATATGATTATATTATTTTTCAGGATTACACCAAGGCAGGAATTGAGCAGTATGAAAACGAAATGCTTCCTTCAGCTAGGCAGCTTATGACGTATATCAGGGCGTACCAGCCTAAGGCACAAGTTCTTTTGTATGAGACGGCAGGTTATTCTAATGGTACCAGTACAAACGTGGATGGAACAAAACGGATGCTTTCCATAGAGGAATTTCAAGAAAGGACATTATATGCGTACACCAGATTACAAAATCACCTGGGGGTGAAAATGCTCCCGGCAGGCATGAAGGTGTTCCATAGCAGTTGCGTGCATCCAGCCATTAATATGATAGATACAGATTTAAAGCATCCCAGTTATGCGGGATATTATTTCGTGGCGGCATGTTTCTATCATGAAATATATGGAGAAAAACCGACAGTAAAGTCAACAGACCTGTCCGGTTGTAATTTGTATGATGTTCAGCTTTCCATGTTAAATTCTCTTATTCGTGACAAGATTACCATAAGTAAAAGTGAACTGCAATTGTCTATTGGAAAAGGCGCGCAATTATGGGCAGCAGTGGATGCCCCAACTGCAGGAGGAGTACTGTATTGGAAAAGTCTCAATCCAGAAATTGCAACGGTAAATTCTAACACTGGGTACGTAACCGGCGTAGGGGAAGGGGCTACAGCTGTCATTGCAAAAACAACTACAGGATTAATGGCAGTATGTAATGTAACAATAGAAAACACAGTTATTCCACAGTTGAGTTTTGGAAAAAATTTTTATCAGGTAAATCTGGGAGATCGGATTCGGCTGACACCCAGGGTTAGAAATGGGAAAGAAGGGGATTCCTACAAATGGACCAGTAGTAATACCAAGGTTGCAAAGGTTTCAGCGGATGGAACAGTCACAGCTTGTAAAATGGGAAAAGCGGTGATAAAAGTAAGATACAACAGTAGCAGTAGTGCATCAGCCAGTTATACGTTATATGTGTCAGGGCAAAAACCAGAAAAACTAACAGCTAAAATTACGGGGGTTTCTTCCAATGGTGGAAAGATAAGGTTGTCTTGGAATAAGGTTGCTGAGGCTACGCAATATCGAATTTATCGTTTTAACAGCAATACACGTCAATATGAATATATTGGAGCTTCCAAAGGGACTGCTTATACAGATAGTACGGCGAAAATCAATAAAAAGTATTATTATAAAGTCAGTGCAGTGTCAGGACATATACTGACGGAAACGGAATTAAGTGAAAAAGTGGATATGACGATTCCGGGAACCGTAAAGATCAAGGTGACAGCAACCAGTAAGAAGTATGTGAAGATTACATGGAAGAAAAATTCTAAGGCTAACGGATATACAGTTTACCGCGCTTCCAGTAAAGGCGGCAAATATAAAAAAATAGCGACCATTGGTACAAACAAAAGAGTATATTATTATGACAGGTCTGTTAAAAAGGGAAAAACATATTATTACAGAGTGAAAACCTATAGGAAAGAAGCAAAGAAAGTGTATTACAGCGCTTATTCAAATACAATAAAAGGAAAGGCAGAAACGAAAAAATAACGGAGGACTTTATGATGGTGCAGATGGATAAGGACAAAAAACGTTTAATATTTTTGGATGCCGCCAAGGGGATTGGAATTCTGGGGGTTATGTTTGGACATATTACTGCTTTAGGAAACCCAATTGACAGATGGCTCAGTACATTTAAGATACCCATTTTCTTTCTTGTTTCAGGTTTTTTGATTTGCCGCATGGGAAGACTTTTTGATACTTCTTTTAAAGAGTTTACGTTAAAAAGAGGGCGAATGTTGCTGCTCCCATATTTTTCATTTAGCTTTATTGTCATCTTGTATCGGATTGGCACCCGGATTCTAAAAGAGAAGGAGACCGTTGATCAGATCAAAGATTTGGCGGTTGATTTATACAAAACTATGTCTTTCGGTGGAATTCAGGCGTTATGGTTTTTGACCACACTGCTTTTTGCAGAGGTTATCTTTTTCCTAGTTATGCGTCTCCATCTCATCGGAAGAATATTTTGTGTGAGCCTGGCGCTTATTGTATTTTTTGGAACGGATGGTGCATTTCATACGCTTGAGGGAATGGTGTCCGGCAATGTTTATAAAATAATCCGTATACCTGTTCTCACTCTGACAAAAGGAATTACAGGATTTCTTTTTCTTGGTGCAGGATATTTGTTGTACTTGCTATTGCAAAAATTTTCAGATAAACGGTATCGTTTCGTGTTAGGTGTGGTATTATTTTTTACTAATATTTTGATTTTTCCATTTAATACCGGAGTCGTAGATTACAATAATATGCGTTTTGGTATTTATCCCACATTGTATATAATTTGTGCTTTGTGTGGATCTGTGGGCTTTATGTTGATTTTGGAGTATTTAGAAAAGTATTATAAATTTCCCATTCTTACATGGTGTGGGCGCAACTCATTGATTCTGATGGCAACTCATGGGGCCTTGGGATTTAAGTCTATCATAGTGAAGGGATGGGCCAATGTAGTTTCCTTATCATCAGAAGTGTGCCTCAAATATTATATCGAATGTCTTATGACGCTTTGTCATCTTCTGATTTTTGAATATGGTGTGGTGGAATTTGTAAATAAAAAAGCCCCTGTTCTTATTGGGCGTCCAAAGAAAAAGGAATAAAAAGATTGGACAGGATCCAGAGAGAAAGAGCGAATAAGGTCAAAATCTTGACGGAGTAAACAGGAAAATGTATAATAAAAGCGGCAATTTGACAAAAGTATTGGAGGAGAAGATATGAAACGAAGGATAGTAGCCATATGTCTGGCAATTGTTTTAACCAGCAGCCACATGATCGTAAATGCACAAGAAGTTTCAGGGGTTAGAATGCAGTCTGTGGAGAAATCTATGGAGGAGGAATTTTTTGAGGAGATTCCAGAGGAAAGGCAATTGGAAGAGAGTGAGAATTCAGAGCAGTTATTGGAAGAGAGTAAGGACTCAGAGCAGTTATTGGAAGAAAGTGGAGAAGGAGACATTCAGAGGCCAAGGAGCCTAAGCAGTGAGGCCGTTATTTCTGAGGAAACAGTAAATGTTGAAAAAACAGAGTTAGCAGCAGGAGAAACGATAACAGTTGGAAGTGCAGAAGAGTTGAAAGCCGCCTTAAAAGCGGCACAATCCGCTACTGTTTCCAATCCCCGTACAATTACTATAAAAACGGGTGATTATAAGTTTACATCTGCATTAGCTATTCCTAGTTATGTTACATTAAATATGGCAAATGGAGCTGTATTGCATGTATCGGATGATATTACAATTAATTCAGATGTTACCTTAAATTTACAGAATGGTACAATAAAATATACGGGTAAAAACAGTAAGTATGCCTTATATATAAAACCTGGTGTGAATCGTGTTTCCATTGCTGGGGGAACCATAGACGGCGGTGGGCTTTATACGAATCAGGCTTCATCAATATCTTTAAGAGATACTGTTTTTAAAAACTACACAGAAAATGGAATTTATGCAAAAGATTCAGAATTTAAAAGTATAGACTCTGTCAGCTGCCATGGCGGAATCGGCGGAATTTCGTTAAAACAAACACCAGTGTCTTCCATTAAGAACTGTAGAATGCAGAACTTCACAGATGCAGGGATAAGCTTAGACGGCGAAAAAACAGTTTTGTCAGAGGTGACCAATAATTTTGTGATTGGTATATCTTCAAAAGCGGATAAGAAAGTAAATGGAATTTATTTAAAAGGAGGCGCAGCGGCAGGAAAGATAGGGCAAAATACAGTAAATAAATGTTTTTTGGGAATTTATCTTACCGATGGCGCGAAAGCATCTGCAATTTCAAGTAATACTGTAAATGAAATAGGGGAACATGGAATTTATTTGTCTAACCAAGCTTCTGTCACAGGGGATATATCTGGGAATACTGTGAAAAATTTTGTAGACAGTGGGATTCAGCTTTATACAAAGTGTACGGTAAAAGGTAAAATAGCTAATAATAAAGTTCAGGATGGAAAAGGAACTGGAATACTTATTACAGGATTGACAGAGAGAAAGGGTGGAAATTCCAAAACAGGAAGTGTGGTAGCTGGAAATATAGAAAATAATGAGATTACCAATTGTACTGGGGATGGAATTGGAATTTATCATGCATCTCATTGTGGGGCAATCAGTAATAACCGATTGGAAAAAATCGGTGGAAACCATAATGGAAATGAAGGAGATTATGGAATTATTGTAGACAGTATGATGAAGGCAGATACATACTGTACAAAAATCAGCGGAAATAAAATAAATAATGTGACATATGCAGCAATTGCTATTTATTCGGGCCCGGCAGCAAGTAAGAGCACAGTGTATCAGGATACTGCTCATGTCAAAGGCAATATTGAAAATAATGTTGTAACCAACAGTGGAACTTACAAACCAAGTAAGGGCTGGAAAGAGGAAATTAAAAAGGGAGGCAAACAAGGATGCCTTTCTGGAATTTACGTTGATACTCATGCAAGAGTGAGAGGAGATATTTGCAATAATACGGTAGATAAAACAGGTGAGCATGGCATCTACCTTCATTTGATGTCTTTTGTACGGAGCATATATAGCAATACAGTTTCGAATACAAAGGAAGTAGGAATTGAGATTTATGAGTCTACTGTGGAAAAGGATATATACAATAATGTTATCAATAATGCAGGAACCAATGGAATCGCAGGTGGGAACGGTGGAGTTGTAAAAGGAAAGATTCGTAAAAATACCATTAAAAATCCCAAGGAGTGTGGTATTTATTTGGATTTAAGTAAATTTTCCCAGATATCGGAAAATAAGATTTCAGGGGCAAAAAAGCATGGTATCTATGTTACAGACAAATCAACAGCCAAAAACATATTATCAAATACAATTTCCATCTCCAACCCTAAAGATGGATGTGTGGTAAAAATATCGGATGACAGCACAGTGAAAAAGATTTCCAAGAATACCATGACAGGAAAGGCAGCTTATGGCGTGCGTGTGGCAGGAGCCAAGAGTAATATGGAAATTAGCTCCAATACCATGACCACAACGAATTCTTCAGGAAATCAATATAATCCCATTCGTTTGATGAAAGGGAAGAATTTCACATATACGGTAAAAAATAATAAGTTGACAGGAAATAAGACAAATTATGGAATTTATGTGGATGAGGGAAAAGCAAAAATCACAGGAAATACGGTAAAGAAAGCGACTTATCCTATTTATGTAAGTTCCAACAAGTATAGTGTGACAGTTGAGGATAATAAAATTTCTGGTTGCCAGAATAATACAGTAAAAACAGCCCAGAAAAAAATTTCTACCACCCCAGTGACTTTACAGTCTGTCAAAAATATAAAAGGAAAGAAAGTGACCTTATCCTGGAAAAAGCAAAAGGATATTAATAATTATTTGATCTATCAATCACAAAAGAAAGGGAAATCCTTCAAAAAAGTAGCTGATATCGGTGGAAAAACCTACACAGTCACCGGACTGAAGAAAGGGAAAACATATTTCTATAAAGTTCGTGGATATCAAAAAGATAAAAAAGTTATGGTTTACACGGATTGGAGCAAAGAATTAAGTGTGAAGATTAATAAATAGATATTTATAAGCGATAACGATTGACTGGAAGCTGTATATTGTATATGGCTTCCAGTTTAAAATTACTGCTTCTTTTCCTGTAGGAAGTGAGGAAAATTTCCAAATAGTAAAAGACGGTAAGAAGGATATTGAATGGAACACGTGGGATACTATGTATCAATGGTTTCTCTGAAAGCAGATATAGAGCAGAACTTGCTTTTTACAGTTGTTTTGGCATTTTATAGTTTGCATTTTAGGGTAAAATGCAGTAAAATGTAAAAAGCGTAGTCTGCATAAGATAAAATTTATAAAAAGGTGAAGAGATGGAACAGAAAATGAAAGATTATCAGCTTATCATAAAAAGAATATTTTTGATTGTTTATGATATGATTGCGATTGTGGCGGCCAGTCTTTTGGCGCTGTTTATTCGGTTTGAGGGAAATTATGGTGCAATCCCAAAAGTATATGTAATGAAAAGTTTACAGTATATATGGGTGATAATGGTAGCAACGGCAATTATTTTTTATTGTTTTCGGTTATACAGCAGCTTGTGGACCTTTGCTGGCGCACCAGAGCTTATCAATATTACCTTTGCCTGTGCATTGTCCGCTTTGGCCCAGATGACAATGATGGTTCTTTTTGCTGTGCAGATGCCCAGAAGTTATTATATCCTTTATGGAGTGTCTTTGTGGATTTTGGTATTCTTAAGCCGCTTTTCCTACCGGGGGATTCGAACATTGATTCGTCGGCAGGGAAGTGGAACAGATACTTCCAGGGTAATGATTGTAGGCGCTGGGGCGGCTGGAAACTTGCTGGTCAAAGAAATTCGAAATAGCAACCATGTGAGCAAACAGGTGGTATGTATTGTAGATGACGATAAATCAAAAGAGGGCAGTTATCTTCATGGTGTAAAGGTTATGGGGAATCGTCAGAATATACCAGAATTGGTAAAGCGCTACCGGATTGATGAGATTATTATTGCTATGCCCTCTGCTCCAGCTAAGGATATTAAAGCAATTTTAGATGTCTGCAAGGAGACAGGCTGCGACTTGAAACGTCTTCCGGGTGTTTACCAGCTTGTGAATGGAGAAGTCGGGGTCAGCAAGTTAAAAGAAGTAGATGTGAACGACTTGCTGGGCCGGGAGCCTGTAAAGGTAGATTTGTCTGCCATTATGGAATATGTGGCTGGGAAGGTTGTCTTAGTAACTGGCGGCGGAGGATCGATTGGCAGTGAAATTTGCCGTCAGGTGGCTGGCCACAATCCGAAAATGCTGGTGCTGGTGGATATTTATGAAAACACTACTTATGATATTCAGAATGAATTAAGGAATCGATTTCCAGAGTTAAATCTGGTGGTTTTAATTGCTTCTGTGCGAAATACCAAGCGTATGGATATGATTTTTGAGACGTATCGGCCGGATATTGTATATCATGCAGCCGCACATAAACATGTGCCGTTGATGGAGGATAGCCCCAATGAGGCAGTAAAGAACAATGTGCTTGGTACCTGGAAGGTGGTACAGGCGGCAGATAAATGGAAAGTAAAGCGTTTTGTTATGATTTCTACGGATAAAGCGGTGAATCCTACGAATATTATGGGGGCCACCAAACGGATCTGTGAAATGATTATACAAACCTATAACAACCGTTCACGGACGGAATTTGTTGCAGTGCGCTTTGGAAATGTGCTGGGAAGTAATGGAAGTGTAATTCCTTTGTTTAAAAAGCAGATTGAGCAGGGCGGTCCTGTGACGGTAACCCATCCTGATATTATCCGGTATTTTATGACGATTCCAGAGGCCGTGTCATTGGTACTTCAGGCGGGGGCTTATGCCAAAGGCGGAGAGATTTTTGTCCTGGATATGGGAGAGCCAGTAAAAATTGCAGATTTGGCCCGGAACCTGATTCTTTTATCCGGTCATAAACCGGGAGAAGATATTCAGATTATTTATACAGGGCTGCGTCCAGGGGAAAAACTGTATGAAGAGATGCTGATGCATGAGGAGGGACTCCAGGATACAGCGAATAAGCTCATACACATAGGAAAGCCCATTAAGCTGGATGAGGAGCATTTTATGATGCAGCTTGAGAATCTAAAAGATTATGTAGTGGAGGAACCAACAGATATCCGTAAGTGGGTGAAGGAGATTGTACCTACCTATCATCCCCAATAGTTATTGCGCATACCTGGGATATTCACAACAAACTGTAGTAATATATAGATTAGAAAGACGAAAGAGAATGGAAGAAAAGGGGCGATGGGATGAGAGCGGATAAGGTGTTGTCATTTTATAATCTGCAAGACGAAAAAGAATTGGAAGAGCTGATGGATGGAATGGAAGATTTGGAGTACGAGAAAATCAGCGAAGATGGATATGGTATGATAGAGGCAGCGGTATATCGATTGTATATTGGGGATAATGTAAATATTATGCGGTTGATGAATATTTTTACTTTTTTGATGAAAAAGAATGATAATTCAAGGTTTAGACTGAGTAAAGTACAGAAGTTTATTGTGTATTGATGAAAACTGTGAAAATAGGAAGTATCAGGTTTCAGAAAAATAATATTTGCAATTATTGGAAGGTTGTAGTAGAATGAAAAGCAATGTATAAGTCTATAGCTTGTATTACAGGAGGAAGAAATGAAACAGCATATTTTTCTTTCTTCACCCCATATGAGTGAAGAAGGGTATGAACAGGAATATATAAAGGAGGCGTTTGACACCAATTGGATTGCGCCTCTTGGAAAAAATGTAACGGAATTTGAGAAAGAAATGACAGCAAAGCTTGGTGCAAAAAGGGCAGTGGCTCTTTCTGCTGGGACAGCTGCCATACATATGGCGCTAAAGGCAATTGGAGTGAGTCAGGGGGATATTGTATTTTGTCAATCCCTGACTTTTTCTGCTACTGCGAATCCTATCGTTTATGAGAAAGCAACGCCGGTTTTTATAGATAGTAATAAGGAAACCTGGAATATGGATCCAAAGGCTTTGGAACTTGCATTTGAAAAATATCAAAAACAGGGAAAAATGCCAAAGGCAGTGATGGTAGTACATCTTTATGGGATTTGTGCTCACATTGATGAGATTGTTGAAATTTGTAAAAAATATCAGGTTCCATTGATTGAGGATGCGGCGGAGAGTCTTGGAACCATTTATCATGGAAAATTCACAGGAACTTTTGGCGATTATGGAATTATTAGTTTTAATGGGAATAAAATTATAACAAGTTCTGGCGGAGGAATGCTACTTATAAATACTGAAGATGCAGAAGAAAAGGCAAAAAAAGTACTTTATTGGGCAACTCAGGCAAGAGAACCTGCTCGATGGTATCAACATACGGAAATTGGATATAATTATCGTATGAGCAATATTGTGGCTGGAATCGGCAGAGGACAGTTGAAGGTATTAGACAAACGTGTAGAGAAAAAACGTTATATTTATGAATATTATAAGGAAAATCTGGGTGATTTGGATGGCATTCATTTTATGCCTATGATGGAAGATACCAGAAGTAACTGCTGGCTTACTTCTATCCAGTTGGATGCAGAGTGTAAAGTGAAGCCATTGGATATTATGATTGCGTTGGAAGAAGATGATGTGGAGAGTCGGCCCATTTGGAAACCAATGCATTTACAGCCAGTATTTTCAGATTGTGATTTCGTTTCATTCGTGGAAAAATTACATGTGGTGGATGAAGAAACAGGAGCAGATAACAGCATCAGTGGAGAGATTTTTGAACGTGGTGTCTGTATGCCAAGTGACAGTAAAATGTCAGATGAGGATTTGGAACGTGTGTGTGATGTGGTGAGAAAGTTGTGGAGATAAAATGAAGAAGATTCTGATATTTGGCGCTGGTGGGTTTGGCAGAGAAGTGCAATGGCTCATAGAGCGCATTAACCAAAAAGAGTTGATTTGGCAGATAGAGGGATATTTGGATGATGGTGTAGAGTCAGGGACAGAAATTAATGGATATAAAGTTTTAGGAGGAATGGAGAAGCTTCGGGAATATGATGATTCTATGGCGGTGGTATGTGCCATTGGATCGGCGAGAATAAGAGAAAAGATCATTACGGAAATAAAGCACATTGGCAAGTTTCAGTTTCCTAATCTGATAGATCCAGATGTGCAAGCATCCCAGTTTTTGTCCATGGGTGAGGGAAATATTATTTGTTCAGGAAATATTCTTACTGTTAATATCGTCATAAGGGATTTCGTAATTTTAAATCTTTCCTGTACCATAGGACATGATGTGGTTTTGGAATCTTTTGTCACAGTTTACCCAGGAGTGAATATTTCTGGGTGTACACAAGTGAGAAAAGGTGTGGAATTAGGTACAGGAAGTAAAATCATTCAAGGAAAAGTGATTGGAGAAAACACGATTGTAGGAGCTGGAGCAGTTGTAGTGCGTGATTTGCCAGCAGATTGTACCGCTATGGGTATGCCAGCAAAACCTGTAAAGTTTTTCGGGGGGGGGTATAAAAAGCTCCTTATAGTAGGTGCCAGTGGGCATGGAAGAGTTATTTTCGATATTGCTCAGGAAATTGGAATTTATGAGGAAATTTATTTTCTGGATGATGACGAAAAATGGATGCAGACAGATGAGAAAGTGATTGGAAATAGTGAATTTGCAGTAAGCCATAAAGAAGAGTTTGATGTAATAATTGCTGTAGGAAATCCAGTTATTAGGAAGCGAATTCAGGAAAGATATGAAAAAGCGGGTGTAAGTCTTGTGACGCTGGTTCATCCAAAGGCAGTATTGCCAGATAATATAATTAAAGTGGGAAAAGGTTCTGTGATTATGGCCGGGGCAGTTATTCAAGCTGACGTGGCAATAGGAACTAGCGTGATTGTGAATACTTCTGCTTCTGTTGATCACGAGTGTAAGATAGGAAACTATGTTCATATATCTGTGGGGAGTCATCTTGCAGGTAATGTAGAGATTGGAAATAATTCTTGGATTGGAATTGGTGCAGTGGTCAGTAACAATATACGTATTTGTGATAGTGTGACAGTGGGGGCTGGAGCAGTAGTAGTAAGGGATATAGCAGAAAGTGGTACATATGTAGGAATTCCAGCAAAGAAAATAGTATAATGAAGGAAAAGGTATGTATAGAAAATGTTTAAAGCGTTGGATAGACTTTATGTTGTCTTTTGTGGCAATTGTAATTTTGAGTCCTATTTTTTTGATTATAAGTATTTTGGTGAGAAAGAAGTTGGGGAAGCCAGTTATTTTTAAACAAAAACGTCCAGGAAAGGACGAAAAAATATTTGAAATGTATAAATTTCGGACAATGACAGATGCGAAAGATGCAAAGGGAAATTTATTGTCCGATGAAGAAAGATTAACTTCTTTTGGAAGAAAATTGAGAAGCACAAGTCTGGATGAATTGCCAGAATTGATTAATATATTAAAAGGGGATATGAGTATTGTAGGCCCCAGACCCTTGTTAGTCAAATACCTTCCGCTTTATAATAAAAGGCAGAGAAGGCGCCATAGGGTGCGTCCGGGGATTACTGGACTTGCACAAGTGCATGGGCGTAATGCTATCAGTTGGGAAGAAAAATTTGAATGGGATGTTAGATATGTGGAAAATATAAGTTTTATTGGAGATTTAAAAATATTATTGCAGACACTAAAAACTGTGTTGGCTCGTGAGGGGATCAATAGTGAGACATCGGCGACTATGGAGGAATTCCGAGGAAATCTATGAGTGCTGGATTTCGTAAATTTGTTTTTCCATTATATCGTACTTAAAGAGACTTCATAAAAATTTTTTATATAATGTTTCAGGAGAGAAAAATGGATATAGTTATTATAGCACAATATTTAGGTGATTTAGAACATTTAGAAACTACGAATGGACGATTTATTTATCTAGCTAAGATGCTTTCAGAACAAAATAATGTTGAAATAATTACAACAACTTTTCCTCATAGCTTAAAACGGCAGGCAAAATCTATTCCAGACTATTTTGAGGGATGTAAGGTTACTGCACTTTATGAGCCTGGATATCCCAAAAATGTTTGTCTTAAAAGGTTTATCAGCCATCATAGTTTAGCAAAAAATGTAGAAAGGTATTTGAATTGCAGAAAGAAGCCAGATATTATATATGCCGCAGTTCCTTCCTTGTCAGTAGCTAGTGTTGCAGCCAAATTTTGTCGGAAAAATAATATTCGGTTTATTGTAGATGTTCAAGATTTGTGGCCGGAAGCTTTTAAAATGGTATTTCATATACCAATAATAAGCAACCTGATTTTTTTTCCTATGCAAAGACAAGCTGATTTTATTTACTCATCAGCAGATGGAATTGTAGCGGTTTCCCAAACATATGCAAATAGGGCGTTGCGTGTAAATAAAAAGTGCAAAGAGGCAAAAATAGTTTATTTGGGAACGGATAAAGAAGTTTTTGATAAGTATGCGTCACGGACAGGCAGACAACAGGAAAAAGAAGATGAAATAAAGGTTGCGTATGTTGGTTCTTTAAGTGATAGTTATGATATTAGTAGTATAATTGAAGCAATTAAAATAGCAAAAAGTAAAAAGAGATTGAAATTCATTGTTATGGGACAAGGGGGACGGAAAGTTTTTTTTGAGAGGCAAGCGCAATTAGCAGGAATAAATTATATTTTTACTGGAAATTTGCCTTATCCCCAAATGGTAGAGCAGTTGAATGAATGCGATATTGCTGTAAATCCTATTCGTAAAGGTTCAGCAGGAAGTATAATAAATAAGGTCGGGGATTATGCAATGGCTGGGCTGCCAGTTATAAATACACAAGAATCTCAGGAATACCGTAAGCTTTTAGAAAAATATCGTGCAGGAATAAATTGTTTGTGCGAAGATATAGATGATATTGCAAAGGCATTGCAGTTATTGGCAGATGATGAAGAATTAAGGATAAAAATGGGGAAAAATTCTAGAAAATTAGGAAAAGATAGGTTTGATCGAAATTCGAATTATCAAAAAATAGTAGAAAGTATCGTTGCAAATAAGGGGGGGGGAAATACGTTTAGTGTACATCGGAACGTTAGGCCATAGTTATGATATTACAACTGTGTTATCTGCATTAAGAAAATTATCTGATGATGATATAAAGAGGGTGCAATTTTTCATTATTGGCGATGGGCCTAAACGAAAGCAATTTGAGCAGGAAGCGATTGGATTACCGGTGAATTTTGTCGGCATGTTAGCTTATCCGGAGATGGTATGGTTATTATGCCATTGTGATATTGCAGTAAATCCAATACAAAAGGGCGCTGCACAGAGTATTATCAATAAGCATATGGATTATGCGATGGCGGGATTGCCAGTTGTGAGTACGCAGGAATGTGAGGAATATAGAAAATTGTTGGATAGAAATGGTTGTGGAATAAACTGTACCTGTGGTGATAGCAATGATGTAATGAGGGCGATTAAGCGCTTAATGAATAATGAAAAATTGCGAAAAGAGATGGGTAAAAACCATCGGATGGTTGCAGAAAATTTATTTGATAGGCAACAATCATATAAAGCAATCATAGAAACTTTCAATTTAAACAAATAAGAGGAAGAGACTTATGGAAATTACCGTTTTACCAATATCAGTTGTTTGTTATGATAATATTGATGAGATTAAGAATTTTGCAATCGGCTTATCTAAACAGAGTATTGCTGATAAGTTGATTTATTTAGTTACTTGTAATAAGTGTGAAGAGAAAAATAAATTAAAAGAGGAATTGGATCGTACTGGGATCGCATATAAGGTTTATGAGCCCAAAAAAAATTTAGGATATTTGCATGGATGTCTATATGGATTGAAAAAATATTCTAAAACGCACCCTTATGTTTGGGCAATGATTACCAATACAGATGTGACATTTAGTGAAGAGGATTTTTTTGAACATGCTGTTACAGACGATAGCAAGGATGAGAGTTGGTGCATAGCGCCTAATATTTCCACGGCGGATGAAGGGATATTACAAAATCCATTTATGACGCATAGGGCATCTAAATCTAAAATTTTATTTTATAATGCAGTATTTAGTAATAAAATCTTTTTTTCTACGTATATCAATTTATCATTAATGAAAAGAAAAATATTATGTAGTGAAAATGAACGTAGTGATGAAGAGATATATGCTGCTCATGGAAGCTGTTTTTTTTTGAAAAGGGATTGTGTAGAGGCTATAATAAAAAATCGTGATAGTATATTTATGTATGCAGAAGAATATTTAATTGCTGAAATTATAAGGGAGAATAAAAAAGAAGTATCTTATAATAAGAATATACATGCTATTCATCACGAAAGTCAAATTACTGGTAAAGTAAAGTATGGAAAAAAGCAACGTTGGTTTAAAAATTCCTTTAGATATATATATAAAAGATTTTATAAGAATTGAATCGCAAAAGTATTCTATATAATTGATAAAAGGTGAGCGAGATATAATGACGACAAGTATTGTTATGGCAACATATAATGGAGAAAAATATGTCGAGGAACAGATAGAGAGTTTACTTCGGCAGACAAGATTGCCAGATGAGATAATAATATGTGATGATTGTTCTAGTGATTCCACAATATCTAAAATTTATAGTTGTTTTGAAAAGGTAGATGTCCCGTTCAGGGTAATTCGTCATGAATATAATCAAGGTGTAATTGAGAGTTTTTCAGATGGAATAAAAGCGGCTAAAGGCGAGATAATTTTTTTATGCGATCAAGATGATTATTGGCATTCTGATAAAGTAGAAAAATTTATTGCAGAATTTGAAAAAGACGAGAAATGTACTTTGGTTTTTTCGAATGCTGATATTACTGATGATAATTTGCGGAAACAGGAAATAACATTATGGGATACAATAAAGTTTTCGGAAAAAATGGATATATTCCATGAAATGTTAAAAAGAAATATATTTACAGGGATGTGTATGGCATTTAAAAAGGTTGTCTTGTTGGATAGAATGGATCTTTCAAAAAATATGTTACATGATGAATATATTGGGTGGTTATCACTTTTTGCAGGAAATATACGTGTTTTAAATCAAACGTTAGTATCATATAGACAGCATGTTAACAATGTTGTTGGGGTAAAGCGAAAGAAAAAATATGAATCAATACAAGCTGTAAAACATCATGTAAAGGTAACCAGAGTGAGATCAAGAGATAAGTACGAAGAATTGTTAACAATTGTTGATAATAAAAATCAATATGAGTGTTTAAACAGGGCACTTTCATTTTATCAATATAGGGTTTCTATCATAGAGCAAAAGAGAATAAAAGCATTGTTTATGTATATTAATAAACTTCTCTCAGGTGATTATCAGAAATACACATCACAGACAGAGCAGGCCAGGCTAAAAGATTTATTTTGTATAATATTGTGAGAAGCACAAGGATAAATGATAGGAAGGAACAATATGAAAAAAGGATTGTATATTTTGTACGATGAATTAGATGATAAAGGGGTAAATAAGAAAATAAAAGGTCAGATAGAAAGTTTTAAAAAACATGGATATATAATGGAACAATATCTTATGGGGGGAAACTTAATAAGAGGATATCAGTTATGGGCCAGATTACCGTTTACCAATCTTGTACCAAAATGGGTTAGAATTCCTAATATCGAAAAATATGATTTTATATATTTACGTAAACCAGGATTTATGTCAGGAGCTTTTTTGAAATTTTTAAGGGCAGTAAAAAAGGAAAATCCATCTGTTTTGATTTTTATGGAGATTCCAACCTATCCTTATGATAAAGAATATGTAGTTAATAGAAAAGATATTCCATATTTAATGAAAGATAAATTTGCACGGAAAAAGATAGGCAGATATATTGATTATATTCCATTATTAGTGGATGAGGCAAAAGTTTTTGGAGTAAATACGGTTAAGATTATAAACGGATATGATTTTGAAACGCTTCCAGCAAGAGGTAATTGTGAAAGTACTGAAATTATTGATATAGCAATTGTTGCACGATTTCAGTTTTGGCATGGGTACGAACGATTGATAGAGGGGTTGTATGAATATTACAAAAACGGTGGGCAACGTAAGGTTGTTTTGCATTTTGTAGGAGATGGGCAAGTAGTAGACGATTACAAAAAAAAGATAATGGAATACGGATTGGATAATAACGCTAGGTTTTATGGATTTTTAGATAATAGCGAAATAATGAGTGTATATAATAAGTGTAATTTGTCTGTGGATGCCCTTGCAGGTTATAGAAAGGATGTTTATCTTTCGTGTAGTTTAAAGACAAGAGAGTATTTGGCTGTTGGATTACCGATTGTCACAGGGATTCGGTTAGATATCCAGGAGTATGAAGAGTTAAGACCATATGTATTAGAATTTGAGAATTCACCTGCAGCCCTGAGCGTTGAGAAAATAGTTGATTATTATGATTCGATGTATGGTGGAAACAGTTCTGAAGATAATAGGGAAATGATAAATAACATAAGGGAAAGCTCGAGAAAATATTTGGATTCAAACAATGCTCTAAATAATGTAATTTCTATTATAGACGCTGCAAGATAAATAGTAAGGTATATTTATGAAAATAGAGAAATTAAGAAAAATAAAAAAAGATACAGTAAAATATAAAATGTTTGCGTTCTTATTATCATGGGGAATGTTACAAAAAATTGTTTCATTATCAGCTCAAATATTAGGTGTTTATAATTTGAGTTGGTTTACCATGTTTAGCCGTATGGTATTGTTAATATTATTAGCATTTATTGGATATGAATTATTGGAATCTCCAACTAGCCGTAATGTAGTCGTCATATGTATAATATGGTTATCTTTATTTGGAATATCCTTATTTAGATATGGCAAAGAGATGCAAGGCTATATAAGTGATTTAGGCGGTTTATTGGTGTTATCGTTTCTTTCAATAATTATAATCTTTAGTAAAATTGAAGATTTTGGAAGATTAGAGAGAGAGTTAAGGATATATATATATTTTATGGCAGTATATTCTTTATTAAATATATGCTATAATAAAATATATGGTGGTTATTCCATGGATTTTTCTTATCATGCTGTTCTATCTGCTATCTTAAGCTTGTTATTTGCTGTAGTATATGGTAAAAGGGTATATTATTTTTATTTTGCTTTGTATTGTGTATCAAATTTATGGGCAGGTTCAAGAGGAAGTTTTTTATGTATAGTGATTTCAGCAATATTAATAGTTTTTCTTTATGGAAAGAAAACAAATGTTAAATTAGCAACAATGTTAGGAGTGAGTGTAGGTGGTTTTGCCTTTTTATTTAAAAATGTAATTATTGATTTTTTGTCAGAATGGATGGGAAATAGCAGGACATTAGATCTTTTGAAAAACGGTCAATTATTTAACATGTCTGGCAGAGACAGCTTTTACTATCATATCAAAGATACAATGTTTGACAATATTTTTTCTATTAAGGGATTTTATGCAGATAGGCTCTACTTATGCAATGCATTTAAGAAGCCGTTTTCTCCTGGGACGTATGCACATAATATTGTATATGAAATAGTATATGACTTCGGAGGATTAGGTATAATTTTTCTGTTTTTTATGTTATATTTTACGATAAAATGTTATATGGTTGTAAAACGAGTAGACGACAAGGCTCTTAAAAATTTATATATTATTTCAGTTTCTTATGCGTTTGGACAATTGTTTATTTCAAGTTCCTATTTAATTGCGCCATCCTTTGGGATATTGGTAGCGTCGTATATGCATATAACTAATTATAACAAACATAATTTCAGAATAACTATTTGTGATGAGGAGTTAAAAAATGTTTAATTTTAGAAAAGTTTTTAGAAAAGTTTTTAGAAAAATTTCTTCAGAAGAGTATCTTGATAATTTGCGCAAGGGAGGGGGCAAAATTGGTTATAAGGTTCAAGTGTACGATACAGAAAATGTAATGATTGATAATACGCGGCCATGGTTGCTGAGTATTGGGGAATATACAAAAATAACAAGAGGATGTGTTATTTTAACACATGATTATAGTCTGTCAGTTCTTAGAAGAGTTTATGGGGAATGGCTTGGCGAGGGTAAAGTCACAAGAATTGGTAAGAATTGTTTTCTGGGGATGAACACAGTTATTTTGATGGGAGCATCTATAGGCGATAATTGTATTGTAGGCGCAGGTAGTGTGGTGTCTGGTGTTTTTCCTGATAATGTAGTGATTGCTGGAAATCCTGCCAGAATTGTAAGGACTTTGGAACAACAATATGAAAAAAGAAAGCAGCAAACGGTGTTAGAAGCGAAGGAGTGTGCAATTAGGTACAAAGAAGTTTTTGGCAGAAGTCCATTACCGAAGGATTTGTCTGGATTTAAATGGTTATTTACTCCAAGAAACAAAGCAAAATTAATAGAATATGAAGTTGACAATTTTTCCTGCACAGGCGACGAGCCGGATGATGTAGAAAAAGCTTTTTATCAAACAGAACCTATATATGGTTCATTTAAAGAGTTTTTAATAGATGCGGGAATTGAAGAGTAGAAAGGAAATATATAATGAGAGAGGGATTGTTAAAAAAAATTGAAAGTCGAGAGATTGTAGCTGGTGTTGTAGGGTTGGGGTATGTTGGCTTGCCGTTGGCAGTTGAAAAGGCAAAGGCTGGTTTTAAAACGATTGGATTTGATATTCAATCATCTAAAGTCGATATGATAAATGAGGGACATAATTATATAGGAGATGTCGTAGACTCTGATCTAGCGGAATTGGTAAAGAGAGGCACTTTAAGCGCCACTTCTGATTTTAGTTTCATAAAAGATGTTGATTTTGTCGCGATATGTGTGCCAACACCTTTGGATGAACATCAGGAACCAGATATAAGTTATGTTAGAGATTCAACAATTGCTGTATCCAGATATTTGAAAAAGGGCGCCATGGTCGTCCTAGAGTCAACTACTTATCCTGGAACTACAGAGGAATTGATGAAACCTATTTTGGAAGAAGGAAGCGGATTAAAATGTGGGAAAGATTTTTATCTTGGATTTAGTCCTGAAAGGGTTGATCCGGGCAATTTGATATATAAGACGAAAAATACGCCGAAAGTGGTGGGAGCAATCGGCGAGGATGCAGCTGCAGTGATTTCAGCAATGTATCGCGTTGTGTTAGAAGGAGATGTTCATACTGTATCAAGTCCGTCAGTTGCGGAAATGGAAAAAATTTTGGAGAACACATATCGTAATATCAATATTGGCCTTGTTAATGAATTGGGACGATTATGTTATGAAATGGGTATTTCCATTTGGGAAGTAATTGAGGCAGCTAAAACGAAACCTTATGGATTTCAGGCTTTTTATCCAGGGCCGGGATTAGGAGGGCATTGTATTCCTCTTGACCCATATTATCTTACATGGAAAGCAAGGGAATACGGATTTCATACGACATTAATCGAAAACAGCATGGTAATTAATGACGGACAGCCGAAATATTGTGTAGAAAGGGCAATGCATATTTTAAATAGGCAGAAAAAGGCCATTAATGGTTCGAAAATTTTGATGTTAGGCGTGGCATATAAAAATGATATAGATGATTATCGTGAAAGTCCAGCAATTAGAGTATTAAAAGAACTAAAAAAAGTTGGAGCAGACGTGCAATATTATGATCCTTGGGTATCTGAGTTTAAAAATATGTACGGCGAAAGCGGGAAAAGTATTGCAGAATTGACACCAGAGGCGGTTGCGGAATATGATTTGATCATGGTTACTGCAGCGCATCATAATGTTAATTATAAGATGGTGCAGGAAAATGCTAAAGCTATTTTTGATACGAAAAACGTAATGATTGACATAAAAGATAGAAGTAATATAGAAGTACTGTAGGTGAAAATGGAGGAATGCTGCATGAAATATGCCATAATAGGTTGCGGACGGATTGCGACGAATCATGTAAAAGCTGTTTTAAATAATAAGTTGGAATTTGTTGCTGCATGTGATATAGAACTGGATAATATTGATACATTATTGTCAAAACATGGTTTACAAAATGATAAATCTATTGCAAAATATAAAAATTATAAGATTATGATTCAGGAACACCCTGAAATTGAATTAATAGCGATTGCTACGTCAAGCGGGGTACATGCTGAAATTGCATTGTATTGTATTGATAATGGAATTAATGTAATTATAGAAAAGCCTATGGCAATGAGTATGCTTGATGCAAATGAGATTGTGAAGCGTAGTAAGGAAAAAGGCGTTAAGGTTTGCGCATGTCACCAAAATCGTTTTAACATTGCCGTTCAGAAAACACGGAAGGCGCTTGAGAATGGGCGGTTTGGAAAACTATCGCATGGGAGTATTCATGTCCGATGGAATCGGAATCAGGGATATTATGAACAAGCTCCATGGAGAGGTACATGGGCTGAGGATGGCGGGTGCCTCATGAATCAATGTATTCATGGCATAGATTTACTTCGATGGATGTTGGGGAATGAAGTTGATACGGTATATGGCGTAATACGTCAACAGCAGCATCATTATCTTGAAGCTGAGGATTTAGGAATGGCGGTTGTTACTTTTAGGAATGGCGCAGTTGCAACCATAGAAGGGACGACAAATGTTTATCCACAAAATTTAGAGGAAACGTTATATCTGTTTGGTGAGAATGGAACAGTGAAAATTGGAGGGAAATCTACAAATAATCTTGATGTATGGGATTTTGCAGATGAAACAGAAGAGGATATTGTAAATAAAGGGCTGGAAGAGCAAACGAGTAATGTTTATGGAAATGGTCATACAAGTTTGTATGCTGATGTTATAGATGCAATTGATAATAATAGGAAGCCATATGTTGATGCTGAGGCAGGAAGAAACGCATTAGAATTAATTTTAGCTATATATAAAAGCATGAAGACAGGACAACCTGTTAAGTTACCTTTGAATGATTTTGCGAGCGTGGATATGTTAGGTTGCTTTAAAGGTTAGATTGATAATTGCGAGAGAGGAAAGATTTGTTTTGAAAATGGAATTTACACTGAAATCGTATGAAACAATGATAAAAAAGATATATGAGAGTGGTTATGAATTTGTTTATTATAAGGGATACGAGAAGTATAAGAAAGCGGTGATTTTGCGCCATGATATTGATGTAGATTTGAAAAAGGCAGTGGAAATAGCAAAATTAGAGAAATTATTGGGCGTTTCATCTACGTATTATGTGTTGTTAACAAGTGATTTTTATAATGTTTTTTCTAAAAAGAATGAAGAAAGATTAAATGTAATATTAGATTTGGGACATCATATTGGGCTCCATTTTGATGAAGTGAGGTATGGAGAAAATTGCGATGTTGTTGAAAAAATTGAAGAGGAGTTAGAGGTTTTAGAAAAATATTTAGGCAGAACCATTGATACAGTATCAATGCACCGTCCCTCAAAAAAAACTTTGGATGAGAATTATAAGATTAGGAATGGTGAGACCATTAATAGCTATAGTACAGAATTTTTTAAGGGATTTAAATATATTTCTGATTCAAGAAAAAATTGGGGGGGGGAGAAGAAGATTTATTTGAAATTATAGAAAATGGAACGTATCATAGACTCCATATTTTAACACATCCTATTTGGTATGACGTAGAAGAAACAAGTTTAAGGTTTTCATTGGAAAGATTTATAAAAGAGGCAAAAGTTGAGCGTTGGAATTCATTGAATGAAAATATACGTGATCTGGGAAAAGTACTCACATTGGCTGAAATATAGAATGACTCTGTAGAATCTAAATAGGAAAGGTGAAAATATGCGAGAGGTTGAAATTCAACAAATTATTAGTTTTTTAGAGGATAAAGAAATTTCATTTGCTGTAAGAGGAAAGTTTGAAAAAAAAATTTGTGGCTTTGCACCAATTAATTGTTATAAAGAAGGGTGTATTACATGGATAAAGTCAAGTTCTGTACAGTGCAATAGTTTACAGCATATTTCTCTTTGTATTGCTCCTTATGATATTGACATAGAAGCAGATATGGTAATAATGGTGAAAGAGCCTAAAATGGTTTTTTTTGAGATTTTAAATGAATTTTTTTACGAAGAAAGGGAAGCAGGGATATCTGCAAATACTATTATTGAGACACAAAAAATAGGGAAAAATGTTACAATAGGTCATTATTGTTATATTGGAAAAGATGTTGTTATTGGTGATAATGTTGTAATTAAGAATCATGTACAAATTGAATGTCCTGCGGTAATAGGAGACGATTGTGTGATTTCTTCAGGGGTAGTAATTGGTACAGATGGATTTGGTTATTATCAGGATGTAGAAGGAATCTATAAGAGAGTGCCCCATTTTGGCGGCGTTAGGATTGGAAATTCAGTAGATATAGGAGCTAACACTTGTATTGACCGTGGAACAATGGGTGATACTTGTATAGATGATCATGTTAAAATTGATAATTTATGTCATATTGCACATAATGTGCATATAGGGGAAAATTCATTAGTAATAGCATTATCTATGTTAGGTGGAAGTGCAGAGTTAGGAAAAGGGACATACATTGCGCCAGGGTGTTTGGTGAAGAATCAGATTACGGTAGATGAGGATAGTTTTGTGGGTATGGGAGCAGTTGTTCTTGAAAATGTAAGAAAAGGAAAAATCGTTGTGGGCGTTCCTGCACGTGAGTTAAGGGATAGGTAGAAATAGGTTTTATATGCCATAGAAGAATTTGGAGATATTTGTTTTGATGAAAAAGAGTGAAACTAAATCGGATAAATTAGGAGTTCATGACTGCTTTATACATGAAACGAGTTTTGTAGATGATGATGTAAAAATCGGTTCAAAAACAAAAATATGGCACTTTTGCCATATTCAAAGTGGAGCTGAAATTGGTGAAAATTGTTCGTTTGGACAAAATGTAAATGTTTCTAATAATGTAAAAATTGGAAATGGTGTCAAAGTACAAAACAATGTTTCAATATATGAAGGTGTGGAATTGGAGGATTATGTTTTTTGCGAACTTTCGATGATATTTACAAATGATTTAACGCCACGAGCGAAATATCCAAAAGGGCATAATGGTTATAAAAAAATATTGGTGAAGCATGATGCCACATTAGGGGCGAATTCTACTATTGTTTGTGGTAATACAATTGGTGAGTTTGCAACAATAGCGGCGGGAGCAGTTGTGGTTAGGAATGTTCCAGCGCATGCTCTGATGGCAGGGGTTCCTGCAAAGCAAATTGGGTGGGTATGTGATTGTGGACAGGTTCTGTCAAAAAAATATGTTTGTCCAGATTGTCAAAGGAGATATAAAATGGAGAATAATAAGTTAAGTGAATTTTTAGGGGGGTATAAGCAAATAAGCATTATGCGCCTTTCTTTTAAGGAGGCGGCATAATGAGAAAAGAAATATATTTAGGGGAAAAAGCTACTTTTTCAAAAACATTAACAGAAACAGATGTATATAATTTTGCAGGGATTTGCGGAGATTTTAATCCAGTGCATGTGAATAAAATCCAGGCTCAGCATAGCAGGTTCGGGAAGCCTGTTTGTCATGGTATGTTGACAGCATCCTTCATATCCACAGTAATTGGCATGTATTTGCCCGGCCCAGGCGCTATTTATCTTGAACAAAATCTTAAATTCAAGAATCCTGTTTATATTGGAGATACTATAGTAGCAGAAGTTACGGTGTCAGAAATTGATGGGGATAGAATCACGTTGAACACTATTGTAAAGAGTTCAAACGGAAAGACAGCTGTTACTGGAAATGCAAAAGTATTATATGCGGAGGAAAAGTAAATGGAATATAATGTAAAGTGCGATTTCCCAGAATTTGATTTTATTGTTTCAGGTGCATCATATGCGGGGATGCCGCGGAATAATACCATTATGTATATCACGAAGAAGGTGGAGCATCTAATCTTTAATTTAGAGGGACATCAAGAATGTCTTTGTTTTCTTGAAAACGGCATTTTTGTTCCAGACGGCATAAAAGAGCGGAATGGTTGTGTATTTTGTGAGAACCCTCAGTTAGAATATGCAAGGTTTGCTGCAAAATTAGCGGAACAAACGCAATATGAAGAAAAAAGCTGGAAATATACCTTAACAGATGAAGGGTATTATATTGGAAATAATGTTGTAATCGGAGACAATTCATGTATAGAACCGGGAGTAGTTATCGGTCACAATGTAATTATTGGGGATAATGCTACGATATTATCTGGAGCAGTCATTAAGCATGCGATAATCGGAAAAGATTTTTTATGTAATGAAAATGCGGTGATCGGAAATTATAGTTTCACAATGGCAGAAGATGAGAAAGGAAATAAATATAGAATTCCGGCATTGGGGCGGGTAATTATTGGGAATGGTGTGGAAATTGGGGCATGTAATGATGTAGCGATTGGAGCATGCGGTGATACTATATTAGAAGATTTTGTAAAGCTGGATGGTCTGGTGCATATAGGCCATGAAGCGCATTTGCATAAAAATACTGAAATTACTGCTGGTGCTATCGTTGCAGGTTTTGTAGAAATGGAGGACAATTCTTACCTTGGGATTAATTCAAGTATTAGGAATCGAATAAAGCTGGGGAAGAATTGCATTATAGGTATGGGGGCAGTTGTTACGAGAGATGTCAACTTGAATAATACAGTTGTAGGAAATCCGGCCAGGGTATTTGGTAGATAAGATTATAAATTGTTGTAATTTTTCAGGTAAAAGGGTATTATAAGATGGTGGAAGTATTGAAACAGAATTTAAAGAAATTGTATTCTACAGGGGCTTTGCACGTCACAATAGGAACTTTTGCAACAAAATTTGTTGCTTTTTTTGGTTCAATTGTTGTTGTTCGTTTGTTGACAAAAACAGAATATGGATTGATGAGTTATGTTGAGAATATATATAGTTATGCATTAATCTTTGCCGCATTAGGTTTGTCTAATGCAATTTTGCGATATCTTGTTATTGTAGAGAATCAGTATGAGAAAAAGCAATATTTTGGATATATTATGAAACATAGTGTGATAAGAAATATAATTATAATGATAATTATATGTTTCGTAAGTCAATTTATAAAATATCCTGATAATTATGCAGATGCAAAATATTTGCTCCCTATAGTAGCTTTGCTTCTTCCTTTTCAAGATTTGGTAAATGATGATTTATATACATTAAGATCTTTTTTTGAAAATAAATTATATGCATACGTATCTTTTCTTGTGTCAATTACGTTAATTTTAGGACGTATTTTGGGAGCGGTATGCGATGGTGTGAATGGGGTTTTATGGTCTCGTGTAATAATTAATTTTTTATTTGGGACATTAGGTTATATTTTTATTAAAAGGAAATATTTTTGCGAAGGAAAAGTAGATAGGCTTCCTCGAAAAAGCAGAAAGTTAGTGAATATTTATTCATTCCAATATATGATTACAAATGGGTTTTGGGCGCTTTTCATGCTGAATGATACTTTTTTACTTGGGCTTTTACTGAATGATCCTAGTGGCCTGGCTGAATATAAAGTCGCTTGTGTATTGCCAGGAAATATTTCGATTTTTGCCACAGCAATAGGTGTTTTTGTGGCACCGTATTTTACAAAAAATGAACAAAATTCAAATTGGGTAAAGAGTAATTTTAAAAAAGTTTATTTATTGAGCGTAGGAACTGTTGGAGCCGTATCTTTAGGAATAGGGGCTTTCGCTACGCCTTTGATAGAGTTTATGTATGGAGAACAATATTTAAATATTGTAGGATTGATGCGAGTGCTGTTGTTAGCCGCCTTTATAAATTCAGGGCTAAGATATACGACAGCAAATATATTAGCAGCAATGGGTAAAGTTAAGTACAATATGATAATTTCCGGAATAGGAATTATTGTTCAAATTATATTGGATATTATATTAATTCCACGTTTGGGGATTATTGCTGGTGCACTTTCTAATTGTATTGTTTTTACGATTATGTCAATTCTTTTAATGTGTGTTTATAAAAATATTTTACAGGAATGAAAAAATAGTTAAAGAATCTTGAAAAGAAAAGAGGTACAATATGGAATTCAGGGATCTAAAAAAGCAATATCAAGCCTTAAAGCAAGAGATTGAACATCAGATTTCAAACGTTATTAGTTCATCACAATTTATTTCTGGTTTTCAAGTTGGAGAATTGGAAGAGAAACTAGCAGAGTATGTTGGAGTTAAGCATTGCATTACATGTGGTAATGGAACGGATGCAATTACTTTGGCTTTAATGGCTTGGGAAATAGGTCCTGGGGATGTAGTTTTTGTTCCAGATTTTACATTTTTTTCTAGTGGAGAATGTCCAGCATACGAAGGTGCGATACCGATTTTTGTTGATGTTGAAGAGGATACATATAATATGGATCCGAAGAAGCTAGAAAAAGCTATTATTAAAGTCATAAATGAAGGGAAGTATAAAGCAAAAGCTGTTATAACGGTAGATTTGTTCGGTTTGCCCGCAAATTATGATGCAATTCAACCTATTTGTGAAAAATACAAGCTTTTGTTGTTGGAAGATGGGGCGCAAGGATTTGGAGGATCTTTGCATGGGCAATTGGCATGTAGTTTTGGAGATATATCAACTACAAGCTTTTTTCCGGCAAAACCATTAGGATGTTATGGAGATGGTGGGGCAATTTTTACAGATAATGATGAATGGGCTTCATTGATTAGGAGCTATGGCGTGCATGGAAAGAGTGGGGAAGATAAATATAATAATATTCGAATAGGGATGAATAGTAGATTAGATACGATTCAGGCAGCAATTTTATTGCCAAAACTTAATGCCTTTAAAGAATATGAATTAAGAGATATTAATAAAATAGCAAATATGTATACAGAACTATTAAGTGGCTTGGGAATGGGACTTCCCATAATTAATGGAGAATATGTGTCCAGCTGGGCACAGTACACGATACAGTTACCTGAAAATGTAAATAGAGCTGAAGTTCAACAAAAAATGAGTGAAAAAAGTATTCCTACCATGGTCTATTATATGAAACCGATGCATAGGCAGGAAGCATTTATGGGAACGGAAAGTAGTAAGGCAGATTGTCCAGTAACAGTGCAGTTATGTAATAGGGTATTAAGTTTGCCGATTCATCCTTACATGAAAAAGGAGGATGTTAATTTTGTAGCAAATTCTTTGAAACAAATTTTGACTGTTTACAAGTAATTTAGAATTGTGTGGAGGAAATTTTAATGGAAAAACAAAAGGGAATGGAACGTGAATTGGATTTGATGGAATTGTTTTGGAATATATTATTTAGCTGGCGTCAGATCATATGTTTTGGAGTCATTTTTGCAGTTTTGTTTATGGAAATAAAATACTTTAAAGACTGGAGAACTTATCAGACATCACAAAATATTAGTATAGAGCAAAATATGATGGCTGGATTGACGAATGAAGAGAAAAATCAAATTTCAAATGTAAGGGAAATAATAAAAAGGTTAGAAGAATATCAGGAGTATTTGGATACTTCAGTATTAATGCAAATAGATCCATACGAAAAGCATGTGATTGAGTTACAATATTATGTCAAGTCAGATTATATGTTTAATTATACACAAGATACACAAAACGATTATACAAGTGATGTAGTAACAATGTATTATAATTATATTATAAGTGGCGAAATGAGTCAGAGTGTAATAAAAACGTTACAATTGCCTATTAGCCAGGAAGATATAAGCGAACTTTGGGCGATAGGAATGATCGGAAATTCTGTTTCAATAAAAATAGCATATCCAGAAGAAAAAAAATTAGAAGAAATAGCAGAGTTTGTTAAATCTACATTAAAAAAGAAGGAGTCTGAATTACAGAAAATTGGTTCTCATGAATTGCAGTTATTGGGAGAATCGAAAAATGTAGTTGTTGACACAGGATTAGTAGATAGGAAGCATACGATTTCCAATAATATTGTTTATTTGAATGTGCAATTAAATGCTTTAAAAGCAAATATGTCGGAACAACAACTAGAATTATTAAATGATAAATTGCAGGATGATATAAAAGGGAGTACCACATCTGTAGTGCGCCCATCTTTAAGTAAAAAATACTTTTTACTAGGAGCGTTTGTGGGAATTTTTCTGATCATTATTTGGATTGTCTGTAAAATGCTTTTCACAGCTAAGCTTCAGAATTCGGAAGAGGTTCCTGTGCTATATAATGTTCGACTTTTGGGGGAAATAAGTATCCCGTCGCAAAAAAGAAAATTTTTGTCGAGCATTGATAAAAAATTACTAGCAATAAAGAACAGAAAGAAAAAGAAATTAACCATGGAGCAGCAAATAAAGGTACTATCTGCGAACATAGTTCTTTCTTGTAAAAAGCAGGGAATTGATTGTGTGTATATAACAGGAAGTGAATATGAAAGTATAGATATAGAAGTTTGGGATATGTTAAAAAAAGAGTTATCTGCACAGAATCTTCAAATAGAAGAAGGTGGAAATATTTTTTATGATGCAGAATCTCTGAAACAGGGAACGGCAATTGGCAATTTTCTTTTTGTGGAGCAAAGGGGTAAGTCAATTTATGATGAAATTTCAAATGAATTGAATCTTGCAAGGGAGTATAAAAATTATATTTTAGGAGTTGTAGTATTAGTATAGTAATTCTTAGATTATTTGTAAGCGATGAATAACTCACCGCCTACCTTTTTTCAAAAATTAGTTTTAAGCAGTAAACGGCTGCCGTTTACCCTCAATCCCTCTGCTCCGCAAGTGGCAGGGGAATTCTTTTTTCTGGAACATTTGACTCCACATCAATGAGTCCTGAACATTGCTCCTTAATAAAATCGCTCCATGGCATCAGCTGTTCTATACCTGCGGACGAATTCATGTAATCCGGCATATACAGGAGTACCGTATAGAGATACTGGAAGATATTCAGATTGTTCGCTTTTGCAGTTTCGACAATGCTGTACATTACTGCGCTTGCCCCTGCACCTGCCTCTGATGTGTGGAATAAGAATGCTTTCCGTCCGATTGCATAGCTCTTGACCTTTCGTTCCGCACGGTTATTCGAGATCTCACATCTGCCATCCAGCAGATAGTTCATCAGGGTGTCATGGTGGTTTTGGGCATAGGCCACCGCTTTCCCAAGCTTGCTTCCGCCACTTGGATGCAGTGTGTCCAGCCAGTTCCAGAACTGCTCCCATACGGGCTGTTCCAGTTCCAGCCTTTGTTGTTTCCGTTCTTCCGGTTTCAGATCCTTCAGCGTCCGTTCCAGATAGAAGAGCTTGTTGCAATACATAAGTCCGATCTCCGCAGGAAGCAGCTGCCCTGCTTCTTCCCCATCCGGAAGTGCGGTATCTTCGATTGCTGCATCTGAATTGATATCCAGCAGCTTAAGCTTTTTACGCCTGCCTGCAGGAACCGCTTCGAAGAACTTACGCCTTGCATGTGCAAGGCAGCATACCAGTATGACGTCTTCCAGTTTATTGTAACCCTGATATCCGTCACACTGTACCAGACCATGAAATCCTTCCAGAAAGTCCTGGGCGCATGCTCCTTTCCGGCTTGGCTGGTAATCGTAGAGCACGACCGCTGCCAGACCATCATTGCCGGTTGTGTATAACCACATATATGATATCTGTTCAGCGGCACGTCCTTTTTCACGCAGCACCCGGCATGGCGTCTCATCTGCATGCACAAGGTCACGTGTCAGGAGCTCTTCGCGCATCCGCTCATAGACCGGATAGAAATAATTCTCTGCAGCGTAAATGATCCAGTTTGCCATCGTTTCCCTCGGAAGTGTAAATCCCAGCTGATTCATCAGGTATTCCTGACGGTAGTACGGCATTGCCAGACTGATCTTTTCCATTGCAGCATAAGCGACAATGGATGGTGATGCCGGACTGTGTGGAATCAGCGCGGCAGGTGCTTTGGATTCTGCAAATGTTCCATCCCCGTCCTGTCTGCAGTCCGGGCAGATCCATTTTTCCTGATAATAATGGATGCGTTCCACCTTTGCCGGGGTAATCCGAAGCTCCTCCCGGACAAATGTTTCCCCTATGGGTTCCATCTGTGAATTACAGTAAGGACACTGTTTCTCTTCTTCCGGCAGTGGGATCGCCTCTTTATGGACTGGCAGATTTCCGTACTGGTCTTCACGGGTGGCTTTTGCTTTCCGTGTTGTTCTTGTATGACTCTTTACCGTAGTCGGCACTTTCTCCATGTCTTCCGGTGCTGCATCTTCTGTTTCTGCATTGTTCTTTGTTTTTTCGCTGCTTTTGCCAAAGAGCATCCGCTGGAATTCATTCACGGTCTCCCGGAGTCCTGCAATCTCTTCTGTCATACGGTCAACGGTTGCCCGCAGATCTTTGATTGTTTCTGTCTGCTCTGCCAGACGCTCATTCTGCATCTGCATCAGCTGTTCTTTCTGTGCAAGCTGGTTTCGGAAAAGTATGTTCTGCCCCTTTGGATCCACCATGAATTCCTCCTTCTTTTAAGATACATGTATTGTACTAAAATGGCGGAATTACCGCAAATGCCGGCAAAAAGGACACTGGCATTATGACGAATCCAAAGTATCTTTTTTTCACTCATAAACCAGCTGTTTTTACAGGAACTCCAGAAAGTTATCCACAGCCTTGTGTATGACGGGACAAGTTTCCCTGAACAACTTTCCCCATGATTTCACATCTGTGGATATCTCCGGGTTACAGCAGCTTTCTGCAGCAGAAATATTTTTTTAAATTCTGCATATTGCACAAATCAGAAGTCCCTGCCTTTCGCCGGCTGGATTGCCCTGGGCTGGTCAATGGAAAGCCCTTCCATCAGCCATCGGAATTCCTGTCTTGTTAAAGGACGGACTTCAGATGAATTACGCGGCCACTGAAACTTTCCATTGTCTAACCGTTTCTGTAAGAGTACAAATCCATCACGGTCGAAATAGAGGGCTTTCATGGTATTGTTTTTTCGTCCACAGAACAAAAACACTGCATTGGTAAAGGGATCCAGCTGGAAGTTATCCCGGATGACTGCCATGAGGCCGTCGAATGACTTTCTCATGTCAGTCCGCCCTGTTACCAGATAGATTTTCTGTACTCTGGACAAATCCCCGATCATAATTGCTGCAGAGCTGATAATGTATTGTAAATCAGGTCTCTGCAGGCATTGTTTTTGATTTCAACAGAACAGCCATTCACTGTAACCGTAATTGCAGCAATGGTATCCGTTTCCAGTGTATCAGTGTTCCGCTGCCCGGACATATCCGATACCAGTGTGTCGTCTTCACTGCTCACAGATACCGGAACAATTTCCGGTAATTCATTCACACGACTCTCAAGTGACTTCGGAATGACACATGATTTTTTCCTGAGTTTTGAAATCGTATTGTAAAATGTATTGATTGAAATGCCGTTCTGTTCACACCAGGATCTGTCTGTCAGACCGCTGCTGCGGCATGTCTGGATCAGAGTCATCCATTCAGCCTCGGTTTTATTTTTGCTCCTCATTTATTGTTCCTCGTGAAGTAGTTATTGCACAGTAACCGGCTACCTTTTTCAGAAAAGAGTAGTGATGCGACAGCATCTGGATATGCGAATAGAAACAGCAGCCATTTACTGTTTATTTACTGTATTATCTCAGAAGTGGAACGATTTGTGGAACGGTGTGTTATTAATCGCTTACATAACATCTTTTACACAAGCCTAAATATTTATAAATTTTTTAGCGAGGATGTTCGTCTTTTATCTTTTTTTCTTCCTCTTTCCATGCTCTTTCATACAATTCTTTATACTCATAGTTACCACCGTTTGCATATTTTCTCATTAAACCAACTTCAAATAATCCATCCCATCGAACATGTATATGGTCAAATCTATGGTAATTTAATTCGTCTGTACATATAGGCAACACTGCTTTTGTTTCATTCTCATTCATCAAATAATATGGATATTGGTATTGCAAAACGGTACGATTTTGTCCAATTTTATTTGACTTTTTGTCCCAACAAAGCAATAAAAACTGTACACTATTAAATCTAAATACATATGAAATTTCTAAATCTGGGAAACTTTGTTTTTCTATATCATCATTTAAAGTAATCTGTCCTGTCTCATAGTTTACGTTTCTTATCGTACTGTTTGAGTAAAAAAATGGATTTTTACCCCAACGTAATTTAAGATTTCCAAACATTGCATCGGGAATAGGAGAAACATTAACAACAATCCCACACAATATGGTAATGTTTGTTTTAGGAAAAGTATCATTGGAATTCATAAGAAATTGTTTTATTTCTTCATCAAAAAATGAGCAATCTTCTTTATGCGACCGCATATCATTGTAGGCATATTTCAATAGCATTTTTTGAATCATAACATAATCATATTCTATTTCAACCTCGTCATTTTCACTATAAGTTTGAATAAAGTATCTCGCTATGAAATCTTTGGCATAACTATCAATATATGAAATCCGTTTATTGTTACACTCAGCACAAACATCTTTTACCATAGGGTCTGATTCATGAATCCTATTTCTCGTTTCATCAAAGGTTATATAACATTCTGGAAACAAATCTAATATTGCACTTGAAACAATATGTTCTTTAGTTCCCTTTGCTTCTTTTCCGCAATACGCACACACCATATTTATAAATTCCTTTCGATATTTCAAGAGATACTCTCAAATAAATCCTCTTAATTTTTTAAACTACAAATCGGCTTACAAGCCGTAAGCCAATTTATTCGGAGAGTTCACTTTCTATTTCCTCTACTGTCGGTAGACTGCTCTTAAATTCCTCACGAAGTACCTTTGTCAATTCATATTCTGCAATCCCAATTGGTTGTGAAATATCATCGAGCGCATACTCAGCAACGACATCATCTTTATCCTTACATATTAGTATACCAATTGTCGGATTATCCTTTTCAGTTTTCATCTGTTTATTGACAGCCGTGACATAAAAATTTAATTTTCCTGCAAATTCTGGCTTGAATTTTTCCGTTTTCAGTTCCACTACAACATAGCAATGAAGGCGGACATGGTAAAAAAGCAAATCCATATAGAATTCACTTTCGCCGACATGCAAATGTATTTGCCTGCCAAGATACGAAAAACCTGTGCCCAATTCTAATAGAAATTGAGTAATTTGATTGATAAGGGCATCTTCCAATTCTTTTTCGTCATATTTTTCTCTCAAGGTCAGAAAGTCAAAATTGTATGGATTTTTCAATGTTTGTTCAGCTAAATCAGATTGCGGCTCTGGCAATTTTAATTGAAAATTGGTAATAGCTTTGCCTTGTCTGTCATACAGACCGCTATCTATTTGATGTTCTAAAACAGTTCTGCTCCAACCGTTATCCATCGTTTTCTGCGCATAAAATAATGCTTCTGCAATATTTTTACACTTATACATAATCCTCTGATTATGCCCCCACGGAATAGATTTAATTATTTTTTCAATTAATTCCATTTGGCTTACAGCCTGTAAGCCATTTTCGTCGGAGTTATAAAATTTGTACCAATAACGTATGCTTTTTAAGTTTTGCACTGAAAAACCCGACATATTAGGAAAAGTCTTTCGTAAATCTTTACTCATTGTTGCAAGAAATGCCTCTCCCCATTTTGCATTTTTCTGCTTGGCAACAATATCTCTGCCTATATCCCAATATAAATCAAGCATCTCATGATTCACCTTAACAGAAGCCTTTATCTGACTATGCTTTATCCTGTTCTTTATATTTTCTATCCATGCTTTATATTCATCATCCACAATAAAGCCAACCTCTCCGCCTGCCACTTTTATCTTCCTCCAATCAGTATATCCTATCCTTTGACTGTATATGTGTTTTCCATTTTACCATATACAAATGAATTTTTCCACTTTCTCAGATGAAACAGCGACATTAGCTGTACGCCAATGCCGCTTTCAAAATCAATTAAAAATAAGTTCTGCAAAAATAATTTCATTTGCCTGTTGTCTGATACAATTCATTAATTGTGTCCATTTTAAAGGGTTAATTGCCTTTAATTGTTCTGTCATTTCTTGTTTTTGTTTCATCTGCTCTACAATCCGAAAAAAACGTTTTTGTGCCTGCTTGTCAATCTCTACAAGATATTCATTGAGATTCCCACTCGTAAGTAAATTAATGTAGGTTACTCTACGATAATTCTGTAAAAAATATAGATGCCGTTGACCGTAAAAACCGATTTCAAAATTTGCTATATCTGGCATTTCAAGATTTGGAATAACATAGTTGTTTTCCTTTCGGTATGTACCACCAAATTGTTCAAATAATGATTTCATTGTAGTTTCCTCCAGTATATTTAATTATTCCTACAAATTCATCATAGCCAACCGTCTTTACAAATTTCCCAAAATGCCACAAGGGACACTTCCTTATGTGAAGTGTCCCTTTGTAAAACCCTTTTTTAACGTAAATGGTAGATAGTGTTTACTCATTAGCTGAAAAAAGAAAAAGAAACTGAAATATAAAAATGCCAAAAAATGTAAAAAAAGTCTATTCAAATTGAAAATTTTGTTGTAGAATAAATATAACATACGATTATCTCTTCTTAATTTGCAATATTTTGTTGGATACTTGGAATAAAAGAAAATGATTGTATGTTTTTTCGTGGGGAAAGATCAAAAATATGCTTATTTTTATCATTTCTTTGCTATCATAATAAATAGCGTCTTTATTTTGATATTTTGTGTTTATTGTTAATCATATGATATCGGATTTAGGCGCATTTTTGTTGTTAACGAGAGAGGGGGAGAAAATATTTTGGAGTTTATATATTCTTGTATCCTACAGATACTTTATGATTGGAATGAGTTAATTACTTTTGGACTAGGGATTGTTGTTAGCGGTTTATTTGCATATTTTACAAATCCCCCAAGTAAAAAATTGAAAATTATCTTAGTAATAGTTCCAACAGTTGTGGCCATAATAGTGAGTATTTGCATTATTTTAACCAAAGCGCATTATACATATGTACCTAACATCAATTTGGGAAATGAATCTTATGAACAAGCGTCTTCTCGGATAAGGGATGCAGGTCTGAAGTGTACGGATGATAATCTTGAAGCTGATGAAAAAACAAAGGAACGTTTGAAAACAAGAGAAGACTTAATGAATCATGCTTTAAAGGTAACGGACTGTAATCCTAAGCCAGAAAAATTTGTAGAGGGAGGAACAGATGTTATTCTGTCCGTTCGCTGGGATGATGAACTCATAATAAATAATCCGAATGCTTTAAAAAAGGCGATTGTAGAAAACGAGGAAAGAAAGTTTATTTTTAATGTGAATTTGAGAAAAGTACCCAAAGTCAAGGGAAAGTCTCAAGAGACTGCGGAGAGGATTCTTAGATTTCTAAAGATTCCTTATCATATAGAAAAACAAGTCCATTCAAATAAGATAGAAGCTGGGATAATCTTTTCTCAAACACCAGAAGAAGGGGCAAATGTAGATGAGAAGACAAAGGTTGTGCTGGTTGTAAGTAAAGGACCTGAACCAATTCAGGTGACGAACGTGGTTGGCAAGTCTAAAAATGAGGCGAAAAATGAGCTGGAAAAATTGGGTCTTACGGTTACAGTAGGGGAAGATTATAGCGATACAGTGCTAGAGGGATATGTGATGGAGCAGACCGTAAGCCCGGGGGAAAGTGTTCCGCCAGGGACAGAAGTTAAAATTGTAATCAGCAATGGATTTAGGCCAAAGAATGAGAAGCCAACGCGAACCCCTACGGTAAAACCGACGCAAACGCCGGAACCAACGCCATCCCCAATTGCTACGCCGACACCACCACCGCCGACGCAAACGCCGGAACCAACGCCACCACTGCCGACAGAGAATATAAATGAAGATGGCTCAGATATGATTGAAGTTCCCACGGAACCATTAAATGATTAAAATAGAGAAATTAATGTTAAATTTGGAGGGGATATAAATGAAAATCCAGTTTGATAAAATAAGATGGCAGTTTCGAATGATTTTTGTAGCAGCTATTTTGACAGGAATGGGGATGGGCTTTCATGTCAAAGCTGCATCTTCTCAATGTCAGTTGGTCTACAAATTAAGCGGACAATATCAGACGGCAAACACCCTGGGAAATTTGTCCAGTGTAAAAATAGAAAGAAATAGAGAATTTTATTTAAAATATGAAATAGACCATGCAGCAATTGCTGACAGTACTGTGAAGATATATGTGCAAAATGAAGCCGGCAATATCGAGATGATTGAAAAGGTGATCTGCACATCTGTGAATGAGGATTACTATTATGATACAGAGGAAAATTGTGTATACATTCCGGTATCTCTAAAAAATGAAAAAGGTTCTATAAAAGTGTATTTTGATATAACCCTTGCCAATGGACAGGTGAAGGAAAAATATGAACCAGGTTCTGGGAAGGTTTTCTGTTTGGATTTGCTTGGGGAATACACCATATCATACGATGCAAACGGCGGGACGAATGCGCCAGATTCCCAGACAAAATATGCAGAAAGTCCATTGGAGCTCACAACCGAAAGGCCGGTAAGGGAAGGATATATATTTAAAGGATGGGCAGAAAGCAGCGCTGCCACAGAAGCATCTTATCAGCCAGGAGAGTTGTATACAGAGAGCAGAGGAAAAACATTGTTTGCAGTTTGGAAGCTGGATTTAAGGCCTGTAGTGGACGGACCAAAAGATCAATCGGTAAAGGCAGGGGAGAGTGTAACATTTCACGTAATTGCACAAGGAGAGCATCCCGATTGTTACAGTTATCAGTGGTATTATGCAAGCTCCCAAAATGGAACAGGCACCAGGCTTGCTGGAGAGATAAGGTCCAGCCTAGTGATTGGGAAGGATAAGGTAACCCCACAATTAGATAACCTTTATTATTACTGTGTGGTATATGACAGCTACAGTGATGAGTATATGGAAAGCAGCCGTGCCAGGCTGACGGTAAACAGTGAGCCAGCAGTAACAGGGCCTATAGCTCAGAGTGTGAAGGCAGGAGAAGCAGTATCATTTCGTGTAACAGTCAGTGGAGGAAAGCCCTCAAATTATACGTATCAATGGTATTATGCGTTGTCCCAAGGCGGTCAGGGAATTAAGATTAACGGGGCTGTAGGATCTAACTATACAATACCAGGCGGCCAGATAACAGTAAGCCTTAATGGAAGATATTATTACTGTGTGGTAAGCAATGGAATCTATTATGTCACAAGCGGCAGGGCTAAATTGACGGTAGAAGGAAGCAGTGTTTCTGAAGGTAATAATAATAGCGGAAATAACAATACCAGCGGCAATGAAGGCGGCAATAGTAATAACGGCAATGGAAGCAGTAATAATGGGGGCGGCAACGGAAATGACAAGAACAATAACAGTAAAACTCGAAAGACACAGAAAATTATGGCTTCCTCCCATTATGTGAAAGCATATGGAAGCAAACCGTTTTATCTGAAGGCAAAGACAAACGGAAATGGAAAACTGACCTATTCCAGCAGCAACCGAAAAGTAGCTTCCGTATCATCGAAAGGCAAAGTAACTGTAAAAAAATATGGAACGGCAGTGATTACTATTCGCGCGTCGAAGACGGCAAAGTATCATGGGGCAAGTAAAAAAATAAAAATAAAGGTTGTGCCAAAGAAAGCGCAAATTGCGAAGCTAAACTCACCGGAAAAGGGTATGTTACTGGTTATGTGGAAAGATAATAATACGGTGACAGGCTATAGAGTGGAGGTATCCTATAAAAGTAAAAACAAATTAAAAATAAAAACGAAAGAATATTCGCGGCTCCAGAAAGGGATTGCATATACAGAGGCTCACAGTGGGAAAACCTATCAGGTTAAAATTTGTGCCTATGTAAAGGTCGGAAAAAGCAAATATTATGGTTCATGGAGTAAGGTGAGAAAGATAAAAATCAAGTAGTTATTGATTAATGAATACCTAAGGAGGGGAAATAAGAAATGAAAGATTGGAAACCAGGAAGACGCTGTGCGGCTTTGCTATTAGCGCTGATATTTTTATTTACAGATATGGCATTTCATCCACAAATGGTGCAGGCAGCGTCAAAACAGGTAAAGAGTGTTTCACTGAAAATCGGCTCAAAGAAGGTCACGAAAAAAACAGTGACGATGTATAGCGGAGAATCAAAGACGCTGAAAGTTAGTGTATCGCCGAAAAGCGCTAAGAAGAAGGTTACTTTCACATCCAGAAAGAGAAATGTTGCGACTGTCAATAGTAAAGGTGTGATTACGGCAAAGAAATCTGGAACGGCTCAGATTAAGGTAACGGTGACCGGAAAGAACAACAAAAAGAAATCTACATATGTAAAAGTGAAAGTAAAGTATGTTTCACTTGTATTGAATAAAAAGAAAGCATCCCTGAAGGTTGGGAAAAGGCTTACCTTGACAGCAAAGGTATCTCCAAAGAAAAAGGTGAAATGGAGTTCCTCAAACCGAAAAGTAGCAACTGTATCATCCAAAGGAGTCGTAAAAGGCATAAAAGCTGGAACGGCAAGGGTGACGGCAAGTGTTGGAAACAAAAAGGTTAGCTGTTTGGTGAAGGTCACAGGGACAGGCGCTGGAGATAATAACAGCGCCAATATTAAAGTACAAGGCTTGAATGCTTCTGTTGAAGGTGGAAATACAGTTTATGTTGGACATTCTAGTTCCATTATCACCCAGATAATTCCAGCAAATGCAACAAACAAGGCTCTTTCCTACCGTTCCAGCAATACGACTGTTGCCCAGGTAAATGAGCGGGGCGCAATTCTTGGAATTTCAGAGGGTGCAGCAGCCATTACTGTGACGGCGGCTGGAAATGTCAGTACAACAGTGAATGTAAAGGTTGTGGAAGTACCTGTGGAATCCGTTAAAATAGTGCCAGACACGGTTGTGCTGCCAGTTACTGGAACAACAAACCTGACAGCAGAGGTACTGCCAGCAGAGGCTTCTAAGAAGCTGGTGAACTGGAGCAGCGATAATATGGCAATCGCAAGGGTGGATGCAAATGGCAAGGTTACAGGAGTATCCAAGGGAACAACGGAGATTAAGGCTCAGGTGGCTGGAAGCAATCAATTTGGCATATGTACCGTTGAAGTAGATCCTAATTTCGTTGCAGATGGAATATCCATGAAGGTAATGAATCCTTATACAGACAATGTAGGAAACGTATACGATAATACCGTATTGTTTGGCAGGGATATGTCATTGCGTGTGCGCCTAATGCGGAATAAACAGCCAGTTGGCAATGCAAATATTAATCTTCAATTGAAATCAGTATTTGGAAATGCGGCGGATTGTTTTGAAGTGCGCCAGGCAAACAAGGAAACAGATAGCGATGGGTATGCAAACTTTTACATTGGCGTCAAAAATAACGATTGGAATGCAGTGTGTGGAAAATGGCAGAGCTTCATTGTCACTGCCAAGGATTCTGCATCCAATAAGGAAGCAGAGCTTAGCGTCAGATTTGCAACAGTACATTTGGAACGAATCGAAGTGGTTTCAGATATCATTCCTTCCAGAAATGCATCCTTTGCGGATTCTGGAGTTTATGAAACGGCTTCAACCAATGGAAGCAAAAAGGTTGAGTATGTTACCAGCCAGCAGGTTTCTTCTGCAAATGAGGATCACAGTGTGGTTTTGGAGGCGCAGCCCTATCTGCTGCTGCCTGCAACCAGAGAGACAGCAAACAGTGGGGAATGGCATGTTTCGTTTCCAAATGAAGATGGCAGTGGGATTTCAGGCAGTTATTCCATTTATAATGACGACACCAATGAAACTACCACTACAACAGTAGAGGAGGTTCCAGCAGGCTTAAATAGTCTTTCTGTAAAGTTTGATAAGATTGCCCTATCAAAATATACGGCTATTTATATGGATCTTTACAGTGCCGAGACAGGAAAATTGATGGAGCATCAGGAGCTTACTGCGACCAATAATGGAGCAGCGGCAGGGTTTTCATTTGGGAAACAGACAGATGAGAGAGGCTATCTGGTAGTATCTTTGGTATCTCAGGGGCAGGTAGAAGAAGGATGTGAAGGCTATGTAATCAGAGAAGTTACTGGTGCATGGACAAGCGAGGGATATGAGAGAGCAGAGGCTGTAGAATTGGAAAATGCCGTGAACTGGAAGAGTGTAAACCCGGAATTTTCAGTGGTAAATGATTTGCCGAATGTGGAAGATTATGTACCAGGCAGTATGATAGCAGATAATTATAATTATCAGTATAAGGTTCCTCTGTTCCCTCAGACAGGGAATGCAATTATAGAGGCAACCGGGCCAAATGGGGACGGAGTGAAGGAATATTTTGTATATCCTTCTGCGAATGCTAAGACAGGGGATACTTATGATAACAGGAATACTCTTGCGCCTGTGCGAAGAGCAGTAAAAGCAGTTTATCTCGGCAAGGATGATGTGACCCATCAGGTGGGAAGGTTTCGTCAGGATGGGAACAAAGCCATTGTGGATTCTACAGAGACAGGGCTGACAACCATTAAGGCAGTGATTGCCGTGAAGGGGCTTACAGAGAAAGAACTGAATTCGCAGAACGGCGGAACCTTGTACAGTTCCATTCAATGGGTTCCTGTTCCCAATAAGATTCCTTCCGAGGTAGTATCTGATTATTATGCATTGGAGGGACAATCAGTTACAATCACGGCTCAGGTGATAGATAAAGTTGGAAATCCTGTAGCAGGGAACGGAATTATTACCTTTCAATATAATAACGGTTCCGGGCTTACCAATATAACCACACAGGGGCAGCAGTTAACCGGTGCAGGGAATGATACAGCAACAAATTATGTAACTGTCAGTGAGATTACAAATGGCACAACAGATACGACGGGTCAGGCAATCCTAAAATTACGAGGGGCAAATGCAGGATATGTAGAAGGCATTACGGCAGTATGTGGGGACTATGATGTCAAACTGACCATTGGAAGCGAGGGAAAAGAAGAAATTAAGAAAGCAAATATCTATTGGGTAGATATGGGTCTTACGTATGTGAATTCAGCAGTTCAAACAGATATGCCCAGGCGCACAACGAATTTTGCCTATGAGGTAGTTTCAGTCCCTGCCAACAGCAGCAGTATAGTGGGCAAAACATGGAAGGTTGGTTTTCTTCCGGTTGCACAGTCCCGTAAATTTAGTTATACAAATCCAGCAGCAGTGGAACGTCCAACAAAAGCAAATGAATTTGTCAATGTTTCAGGGATTTCGATAGGTTATAGCAGAGAGGGAGTAGGAAGCTGCAGCCAGCAAGGGAAAGAGGCAGTTTTATCTTCCACTCAAACTGGCATGACAAGCTTGATCGGGAAAATTAAGCTGCCAAGCGATTCTGGCAGTGTAAAATTTACATTCTATGATGAAGATGGAAATGAAGTGACCCATACCAACATTGGCGATAGTATATCCGAAAGTACCGCTGAAAACACAGGGATTAAATATCAAATGATTTGGGAGCCAAGGGGTGAAAAGCTTGAGATAGTGGAAGGAAAAGAGGCCAGCTTTAAGAAATCTGAGACGGCTTATATTCATGTGAAGCTAAGGGATAATTACGGCAATCCTCTTCCTGGCCGCAGCATAACATATGGGGTTTCTGGATATCATCAAAATATGGGAACACAAAGTGGGATCACAGATTCCTCTGGCATGGTTACTATCACACTTTCTGCCCCAAATGTAGCGGGGGCTTCCACTACCATTTCGGTTACTGCTGAAGGGGATAAGGATTTACAGGACAGTATTATCGTAACATATACAAATTGACATGATCCGCGACACTTACCGGATGGATCCTTACGCAGATGCATTGTATCTGCGTAAGGAAAAGATATTTTACTTGTCACCATAATGATACCGACATGCCAGTATATAGATATTATCTTTGTCTATTCTGTAAATCAATCTATCTTTATCGTTGATTCTCCTACTCCAATATCCAGATAAATTCCCACTTAACGGTTCTGGCTTTCCGATACCCTCATTACCGTTTCGAGAAATATCACTTATTAACTGATTGATCTTTTTAAGAGTTTTCCGATCTTCTGTCTGCCGATGAAGGTAATCTTGCCAGCCGGTATCTGCAAAAATTTTATTCATGATCTTCTGCCTCAATCAGCTCATGGACAGCGCATTGGCCATTTTCCAATTGTGCTTTACCTTTCATTAGCCAGTCATAATTCTCTTTATTGCCCATAACATAAATATTTTCCATAAGGTTGTTATAGGATTCTTCCGATATCATAACCACATTCTTATTGTCTTTTCTTGTAACAATTATAGTCTCATAGTCATCGGTTACCTTATCCATATACATTTTCATATTATCACGAAGATTTGTATAATTCACTGCTAACATAATATCACTCCTCTCAATATAAGTACAGAAAACTGTACTTATATTATATCGTACAGTTTTCTGTACGTCAACATTTTATAATATATTATAAAGCGCTGCTCCGTTATCCTTTAAGGAATTTCCTTTTTAAGTTTTTCATATGTCCTTATTAAATCATCCCGCGGTTTTATCTTTTTCTGAATTCCATACTCATATACTTTCATCCACAAATCGTTGTCATCTATCCGGCTGATCAGATCCAGTGCACGGTAAAGCGTGATTTCTTTATCGGTCCTTGTGGAGTGTTTGAAATAATAGTCTATTCCTTGTTCGGGTTCGGCAAGCTTTATTGCAGTCAGTAATATCATGCTGCAGAGCTCGTCAATTTCACTTTCCAGATAGTACCGTTGGGAGTCGTATTTTTGCAGGCTGGAAAGTTTTTTTGTTCTTTCGTCTATAAGTTTTTTTGCTTCTTCCATAGCCATATAACTGACATCGCTTGTTTTTAAGCTGTTAAGAAGGATTATTTCCTGATAGACATGCAGAGCTTCTCTGCTTAATCCGCCGGTAGTTGCATAGAGTAAGAGAAGTGAGATATTTTCCCTGGAATATCCGGCTGCAAATGTTTTTTTTACCAGCAGTTCAAAGAAGGCCGGCTGTTCCCAGCCAATTGAGCGGAAGGGATCGTCAGTGGAAAACAGGTAATAATTACAGGCTTCGCAAATCAGTTGATATAAATCTGTTAGTAATTTCACAGCTTTTTGGTAATTGTCGTTTTCAGGAGGAATTTTCTCCAGTTCTTTGATGAAATTTTTTACCATAAATCGCCATTTCGGACGTTGGCTTTTGGGAATGATACGGTTGGGGACAAAATAATTTTGATCATATGCATTTTTCATAAAAGCAGTAATCTGTTGTTCCAATTCTTCGAAATCGATGGAATCGCCTGTTTTTTTCTTTTCCATTGATTTTCCTTCTAAAATCCCAATCAGCACAGAATCAATTTCTTCTTTCTGTGCTTTGCGAAGCTGCTTATAGCATTCCGCAAAGGCTTTCTCTAGATGCGCTCTGTCAGATGCGCTTAGTAATGTTCGTAATTCTTGAATTTTCATAATCACCTCACCCGGAACACTTCAAAATGCTCCGTTTCTCCTATCGTCTCATAGCCTGCATTCCGAAAATATTCCCCCAACCCCTTATTCTTGTTGGGAATTATATATTGAATTTGATGCTTTGTTATATTTTTTTCAAGGACAGCTGGCTCAAGCTGGATACCGTAATAAAGCAGAAGGGTAAGAATGCGGCGGCTGTTTTTGTTATCCAAGGTTTGCTGGACCATATCAGGGTCTGTAGGATCGATGGACCATCGCAGCATCTCCTGCCGGCGGATGGTATTTAAAATAGAAGGGTCATACTGCCTTAGCTCCAGAAGCTGTATATCAGCAAAAAGGCAGGATTTTGGCTCATCGGTTTTGGCGTCCCGTTCAATGATATCGGCAATTTGGATGGACTCGTTTTTAATCTTGTAAATATTTTCCGCAGGAACCATATGAAGGAACTGGCCTTCTCCTGCAACAGCAATCAGGACAGCAAAGGCGATGATACCTATGGCGCGTTTCCAGCGTTTGGAAAGAAGGTGAATCAGCCATACCATTGTAAATGCAAGCACAAGATTCACAGGAAGAAGCCAGTAAATCCGGCGGATGCGGGAGGCTAGTCCGATTCTTTCTGCAACTGGTATCATCAGGTATGGATTGAATACAGTGAACATGGCAAAAAGGGCTGGGTATACAAATACAGATTTCAAATCATGCTTTTTTTTCAAATAAAATACAGCCAAAGCCAGGACATAAGCAAGGAAGAAAATTCCTATATTGGAAAAAGCGTCATCAAAAGATTTGTTCAGAAAATCCATTCCTAATCTATAAAAATTTTGCATCATGTACCCTCCTATGTGTAAATGAAGAAAGAATGTTTCGTAAACAGGTACGCCGCGCCGTACAGGATACAGGGGATCAGGCAAATTCCATAACGTATCCAGATGGAAGCGCTCCTCTTTGTCAAGCCCAGGGGAATCAGGCAGATGCTTAATTCAAAGGGAAGCATATAGATACATGACATATTCAGGCCGAAGCTGGAAGAGACCACCAGGAATAATTCGATCCAGTGGCTGCGTTCCCTATGTTCTCTGGCAATTTTCAAAAACAAAAGAAACACCATCGGGAGGATGATGCAGGCGAGAATGGTTTTTCCTTCATACGCCCGGAAAAATAAAAATTCAGCGCTGGTAAAAAGATTAAAACTGAATAGATTCAGCCAGAATAGGAAAAATACCAAAGAAGCAGCTTTTTTCCTGGAATTGGCAAAGAGCTGCAATCCAAATTGGTAGTAAATCAGGTTGGCTAGTATTACCATCAGGGATGCTTCGGCGGTTCTGGTTTCTATGAGAGGAGGAAGCCCCAGAAGCTGGCAGAGGACAGCGCTGTGGTTTTGATAAGTCTCCAGCAAATATTCCGTATCAAGTTTTTTCAGCAATGCCCCAGTATAAGGGTTGTACTGGCTGATCGAGTTTGTGTATACGGATGAGCTAATATCCCCAATATAATAGGATTGATCCCAAAGGGCATAGGTTTCACCATTATAATTGATCAAAATAAGCTGGAACAAAACAAGGAGAAACAGGACCAAGAGTATCCACTTATGTTTTGACAGAAATGTTTTGCAGTCAGCCATTCTGTCTTTGAAAAATTTTAAACGCAAAATTAGGAAGAGGGCTGTTATAAAAATGAGGACAAAGAGCCAGAGTTTTGTCAGTAAGGACAGAGGCTGTAAGGTTATTTTCAGAGGAATGGCAACCAGTTGGAACAGGAAAAAATAACAAAAGAATCCGATTAGGATACGGTAGGAGACGGACTGCTCTTTGCAGGAGGATAGGCGCAGGAACAGATCTCCCAACATATAGCTGAAAATCAGGTATAAAATAATAATTTGCAAACATATTAAGTAATTATTCATGTCAATTCCTCCAAAACAGTTTCCATCCAGCATGAAAGCTTTGTTTGATACGCTGTGTATCCAGGATACAGAAGAAAAACAGGATAAAAGGATACAATGTTCCAATCAACCCACGAAATGTGGTTCCAGTGTGTAAAAGTGCATGGGCAGGCGTTAAAAGGTAAAACAAAAAAGGTAAAAATCCGATATATATAAGAGGAAGGAAAGCGGCGTACCCACCAGGGGATTTATGCCCTGTAAAAAATAAAATCATATATATTCCCACAAAGATTAGAGTTAAGAACAAAAGATTTTTCATCCCAAATCCTGCAGGGGAGAGGAAGCTATTTAAGTTTTCATAGTATAGCTGTTTTAATTGGGCTAGAGAGTGGATGGAGGAGAAACATTCTTCTGATATCCGGCTTGCATATTCAGGGAAAAGGTTTTTCCCTGTGAGAAGGACAGTGAGCAGCCATTTCGTGAACACCAAAAACAGATAACCCAATCCCCAGGAAAAAGTGCAAAGGGCGACGGATTTAAAGGAGCCAGAGCCTTGTCTGTATTTTTGGATGGATAGGAATACGATTGTCAGGGGAATTGCCAAAGTAATAACTGGGATTGTCATGGAGTCTATGAAAGCGGTAACTGCGCCGATGCCATAAAAAATCAATGTCAGGCCATGGGCATTTTCTTTCCAAAATACGGGGTTTTTCACCAGCAGAAGCAGGATGGCAAAAAAAACGATGAAAAAGCATCCAACGTGCTGAAGATGATAGGATATAGGAAGAATATCTGCCCACAAAAAAGAAAACAGGAAAAAAAAGCCGAAACCAGGGGATAATTTCGTGCCGATTTTCCATGCGGCGCCAAATAAGAGCAGAAAAAAGGCAACTGCACACAGATAACGTATTTGTCCAATATGGAAAAAAACCAAAAGAGGACGCAAAAGTGTTTGCATGCCATTCCAACGATAGCCTTGGTCTGCTCCCAAGAGGGTATTCCAGAGTGTGGAATACTCAGGATTGGGAGTCAGGCTGGAAAGCAGGCCGGATTCATTGTCCATTGGGGGAAGATCAGATGGATAATAATCGTTCTTTGGATTCTCAGATAGAAATTGCAGGGAAAGGTTGGAATGTTCCAGAATCCTTTCTTCCGGAATCCAGTTTGCTGCAAAGAGCAGGTAAAGGAACAGGGCAGTCAGCAGGAAATGCAGTTTGTAAAAAGAAAAAAATTTATGTGTGTTAAGTTTCATATGTGAATTCCTCAATCATTTTTGCATTATAGTATTACCATTATCATGGATAGTTTACATGACATCATGAAGGAAAGCAATAGAAGAAATGGAAAATATATATAGAAAAATATATTATTTTGTGTTATACTCACTTAACTAGTATGAAACTAATCTGAAATTGGATAAAATATCAGCAAGTGTATAGACAGCGGAAGAAATGGTTAAGGAGGACTTAGGAATGGCAAGAGATACACGGAACCAGACAGAATATACAAGAAAGAAAAAGAAAAAAACCAACCGGAAAAAGCGCCAGCAGCGGAAGATAATTTTGGTAATTTTAGCTGTATTGGTAGCCTTGGTGGGGCTGGTGTTTGCATTTGGATGGAGCAAGTACGGTAAAATGGGAAGAATTTCCATTCGCGATAAAGATGTAAAGATCAATGACTTGTCTTTGGATACCCAGAAGACATTGGAAGGTTACGAGAGCATTGCCTTGTTTGGACTAGATAACCGCTCCACTGGGAGTTTTGAACGGGGCAACAGCGATACGATTATTGTAGTAAGCATTAACCGAAAGACTGGTGAGATTCGGATGGCTTCGGTATATCGTGACACCTATTTGGATATCAGCGACGATCAATTCCGTAAGGCTAATGCAGCTTATGCCAATGGCGGGCCGAAGCAGGCCATTGAGATGCTGAATAAGAATCTGGACTTGAATATTACAGATTATGTCAGCGTGGATTTTAGTGCATTGGTGGATGCCATTGACCTTTTGGGCGGCATTGAGTTGGACATTACCCCAGAGGAAGCGGAATGGCTGAATGGCTATGTGGTAGAGACCAATGAAGTGACTGGGCATAACAGTGGGCCGGTGTCTCCGGGGACCAATGTACATGTAGACGGGGTTCAGGCTACTTCTTATGCAAGAATCCGTTATATTGGTTTGGACTACCAAAGAACCGAACGGCAGAGAACAGTAATAACAAAAATGTTTGAGAAAGCAAAACAATGTGATGTATTTACTTTAAATAGTTTGCTAGACAAAATGCTGCCCCAGATATCCACCAGCTTAAGTATAACGGAATTGTTAGGACTGGCAGGAAATGCAGGAAAATATCATATGGGAGAGAATACCGGATTTCCTTTTGACAAGGCAACACCAGGGAACGTGGGAAGCGCTGGAGATGCAGTGGTTCCGGTAGATTTGGCAAATAACGTAGCGCAGCTTCACCAATTTTTGTATGACAGTGAGAATTATACGCCTTCCGAAACCGTGCAGAGTATAAGCGCAACGATCCAGGCAAATACAGGATATTAAAAGGGCCGCAATTTAAGTTCATCAATAAAAAATAAAAAGGAAGGAAGGGAAGAACATGAAAAAAATGTGGAAAACAGTCAGAATGGGAACAATTGCTTTGGTATTTGCACTATTTTTTGGCATTGGAATCAAAGCGGAGGCTGCGCCAGGACAGGTTACCGGGCTGAGGCAGACGGATGCAGGAACTAGCTCCGTAGATATTGCATTCCAAGCGCTTTTGGATAACGAGGCAAAATATGAAATACAGTTAAGTTCAAGCCTGAATGGAACCTATAAGGAATGGACAACCTGTACCTCTGGAGAAGATTATGTTTATGGTCTTCCCAATGCAGGCAGCTCCTATTATTTGAGAGTAGTTTCTTATTATAGCAATAGTGAAACTAATTTTAAGAGGGTTTATGGTACGCCTTCTACTCCAATTGAAGTAGTCACAGCTCCCAACGGAAAAGTGGAGAATTTAAAGCATACGACTTCTACCAAGACGAGCGTTAGTCTGACTTGGAGTCCGGTGATGGGCGCCAATAGCTATCAGGTCCAGTATAAGAATAGCAAAGGCGGGGATTACACAAGTATAAATGTTGAAAAGAATCAGGTTGTATTGAACAAGTTAATACAGAATGGCGAGTATACGGTTGAAGTTCGTCCAGCGAGAAAGAGTGCATCTGGCTTTTATGCCGTAGGAGGCGGTTATGATATATCTTATAATACGCCTGTGATTCCGGGGAAGGCCAAGAAACCATTTTGCGAGTATTTCTGGCATAATTTGAGTGAAATCAAAGCAGGCGCAGTTTTTATGAATTCAGCAGATGGATATGAATGGGAAATTTGGACTGCATATCAGAAAAAAGACAAAAAGGTAAAATCAGCAACACAAGCCTCTGACAGCGCATTTATCAAACACAATAGTTTTAAGAAATATTATTTCTATAAGATGAGGGTTCGCGCATACTGTACCAATAGTGATGGAAAGAAGCTGGCAGGAGGATGGTCCGACTGGACTTATTTCTGTCCGCAGCCTGAGATAATTAAGTTAAAATCTACAAAATCAGGAATTAATCTGAAATGGAGTACCATCAAGGGTGCAGACCGGTATGAAGTATACGTGTCTACCAAAGAGAAATCAGGCTTTAAAAAATGCGTAACTACCAAAAAGACAAGCGCAACAGTGAAAAAAATAGGAAAGTCTTCTTTTAAAAATAACAAAACATATTATTTCTATGTAGAAGCTTATAATAAAGTTGGAAAGAAAATGTATTCCGGTCTGGCTGGGAATGCAACAGATCGATGGAAGATAAAATATAAAAAGTAAAAGGTTTCAAAAAATGAATGAGGAAAAGCGTCTGTGAAAAATCATTGGATTCACAGGCGCTTTTCTTTTCGTCGGAACAAAATCTTTGTAAGTTTTTGGCAGATGGTTGTACCAGGAAAAAAATTGTGGTAGGATAAAAAGCAACTGGTGAGGATGAGACCAGGCAGGTGAAATACATAAGAATGGAGTGTACAAAATGAGAGCATCGAAACGGATAGCAGCAGCTATTTTAACAGTATGTATGATAGCTGGAACTATGGGTATGCAGGTGCAGGCATACAGAGAAGATGAGATACAATCTAAATTGACAGAGGAAGAGAGTAAAATAGGAGGGATGAAACAGGCGGAGGAGCCGAAGCAGGGAACACTGAATTTTATTATGCAGGAAAGTGATTCCATTACAACACCAGGGGTACAGAATGTGGTTGTAAGTCTGGGCGAAGAAGGCAAGACAGTGGAACATGCTCAGTTGGCGTATAAAAATACCACTACAGGGCAGGAGTTTACAGTGAAAGCGGCTGGAATTGCAGATAATATGGCGCGGTTTTCAATGAAATATGACAGTGGGGAGCAAGCTGGGGTTTATGAATTGACCAGTGTCACCTGGACACAGAATGGAACAAATTATCAAACGGTCCTTGCCACAACAGATACGAAGGTGGTTTATGGCGTAAATCGAGAGGTTATTGCAAAACCAGATGATGTGCTGGTGGATCAGGAACTGTTGGATGAGGTGGAAGCAAATGTAGTGACTTTGGATGGGAAGGGAAAGACTATTTCTGAAAATACGCTGGAGGACATTCTGGAGCAGGAGGGAGGCAGACGGACTTTTTCATCCCAAGGAATGATTCGGGGCGCCAAAAAGATGGTGATTGTGCTGGACCCAGGACATGACAGTACACATTCAGGAGCTTCTTATCACGGATACAAAGAGCAGGATTTGGTATTAAAGATTGCCCAGTACTGTAAAGCAGAATTGGAGAAGTACAGCGGAATCACTATTTATATGACTAGGGAATCCCAGAGCTGCCCCAATGGGGGAAGCATGATAGATTCTGGAACCTGCAATGCTAAAAGAGTAGAGTTTGCAGCAGCGAAAAAGGCAGATGTTTATGTAAGCTTTCATTTGAACGCCAGTGTAAGCAGCACACCCAAAGGAGTAGGCGTTTATTATCCAAATAGTAATTATAAACCAGATATCGGTGCAGAAGGAAAAGGGCTGGCCACGGAAATTTATCAAAAGCTTAAGGCGTTAGGACTGTCAACCTGGGGAACTGGTATTTTTATTCGTAATTCTGAAACCAATACTCAATATCCAGATGGATCTCTGGCAGATTATCTTGCAATTATACGGAGAAGTAAACTGGCAGGTTTTCCGGCTGTTTTGATTGAACATGCATTTTTGAGTAATGCTGGAGATGTGAATGGCTTTCTGAATTCAGAAGCAAAATTGAAAAATCTTGGGATTGCAGATGCCAAGGGAATCGTAGATTATTATAAATTAACTTTAACAGGAACAGGAGACGGAACAAATACTGGTACTGACGGAAACGGAGGAACAGAGACGCCACAAACAGGACAGGCGCCAGTCATTTCCTCTGTACAGTCCAGAGGCAGTACAAAACTAAGGGTTTCTTGGAAGGAAGTGCCAAATGCCTCCTTCTACCGGGTATACCGCAGCGATTCAGAGAATGGAGAATATGTACAGGTTGCGGCGGGCAGTGGAATTCAATTCGATGATAGCAACGTTTCAGCAGGTGGAACCTATTACTATAAAGTGTGTACGGTTTATGGAGATGGAAAAATGTCTGGGTATTCTGCAGCACATGTGGGGAAAGCCCTTGCCCGGCCGCAGATTGTGAAGGTGGTTTCCAAAAACAGCAGCCAGATTCAGATTACCTGGAATGGACTGGCAGACGCCAGCAAATATGAGGTATACCGCAGTGACAAAAAAAGCAGCGGTTATCAGAAGATTGCAACCTTGAAAGCAGGACAGATTTCTTATACAGACAAGAAGGTGACGCCTCAGACTACATATTATTACAAAATACGTACCAGAGGCGGAGAGAAGAATGGTTACAGCAGTTATTCCAATGTGTATTCCGGCTGGTCTGTGAAAAAGACTAGTATTGTCAGTGTAAGCTCTAAGACAAAGACCTCTTTGCAAATTAAATGGAAAAAGGTTTCCAATGCATATGGATACCGGATTAAGCGCAGTACATCTAAGACAAAAGGGTTTCAGACGGTTGCTACTATCAAGTCAGGAAGCGCCACCAGTTATGTAGATAAAAAATTAAAAACCGGTAAAAAGTATTATTATAAAATACAGGTTTTGAATCGAATCAATAAGAAGACAGGGTATAGCACTGACAGTAGAGTAGCATCTGGCGCCACCATTACAGGAACCTCTATGGTATATGCAAGGTCAAAAACCAGCAAGAGTATGGAAGTAAAATGGAAGAAGGATGCAAAGGCCACAGGATATCGGGTGAAACGAAGCACATCGAAGGATGGGACGTATCAAACCATTGTGAACATAAAAGAGAACAGCACGGTTAAGTATATCGATAAGACTGTTACCAGTGGAAAAAAATATTACTACGTGGTAGAGAGCGTTGTGGAAAAGAGTGGTGTAAAAAATTACAGCGGCAATTCTAAGCCAGTGTCAGCAAGGAGCTTGAAAAAGGTTACCGTAGAGTCCATACAAACAGGAGAAGATGGATTGACATTGCGCTGGAAGAAAGTATCAGGGGCTAACGGCTATCAGATTATACGTAGTGATTCAAAGGATGGGAAATTTACAGAGGTGGCAAAGCTGACAGGAGCTGAACTCTCATACAAAGATACACAGACAGTCATTGGAAAAAAGTATTATTATAAAATTAGAGCTTTGTATACAGGAAAGAATAACGGATATGGCAGTTACACAAGCGCTTTGGAGAAATGGGCGCTGGAAGCTCCCCAAGATTTTGCCGCTGTCTTGCTTCAGCCAAATCAAGTGAAGCTGTCCTGGGAAAAGACGAAGAAAGCAGTAGGATATGAAGTTTTTCGAAGCAAGGAAGCCGATAAGAAATATGAGAGCATTGCTATTTTAGATGGCAGTGGAAATGTTACCTATACGGATCATACTGTTTTGGCAGACAATCTTTATTATTATAAAGTAGCGGCAATTGGAAAAAATGGAGAAGAAGCAGGAAACGGGGATGAGACAGAAGCAGTATCTGTTCAGGTAGAAGGATAAAAGAATAAGAGAAAGGAAGAAAAATTATGAGTTTAAAAAGAGGAAGGAGGCTTACAGCTTGGCTTGTGGCGGCGGCCATACTTTCCACAGATGTTTGTGGAACGGGAAGCCTGGCTTATGCAGGGCAGCAGAGAATCTTACATGAAACAGACGAGGGACAGCTTTTCCACGACGTAACAGATGATAATGCAAGGAAAGAACCGATTGCAGAGGAGAGACCAGACCATGCCAAAGAAGCTGAAACAGATCAGCCACAGGCGTTGAAAAGTCTGGCGGAAGATGATGACAACCCGGATTTTTCCAAGGCTCAGGAGGCATTTTCAGAACTTTTAAAAGAATATGAGATGTATGGAGTCCTGGCCAATGACGTGGAATTTTTGGTATATCAGGAAGCTGATGTAGAATCAGCAATTGTAAAGGTTCTCTCCAGTGGTTATCAGGTGAAATTGGAAAGTGCAATTTTTAAGGAAGAGGGGCTTTGGTTTCAGATTGGATTTGCAGTCAATGATGTGGAATACAAGGGCTATATCCAAAGTGAATATGTGGTAACTCAGGATGAAAGGTTCGACTTGTGGAAAGAGCAGTATCTGGGAGCTATGATGGTACAGAGATTCAGTCAAGGAAGCAGCCGGGGGGCTACCCAGCTTTCAGCTTTTCCCAAGGACTATCAGGCGTTAATTCAGAAGTTAATAAGCGCGCATCCCAATTGGACTTTTGTACCTATGAACACTGGCTTAGAATGGGCGGATGTGTTGGCAGGTGAAATGACAGACGCAAATAATCTGGTGGAAAATTATCAGCCAGATACCTGGAAATCTACAGACCCCAAAGATTATAATGCGTCTACCGGGGAATGGATCATTAAGAATGGCACCAACTGGGTTCAGGCGTCCGAGGCTATTATCAAGTATTTTTTGGACCCCCGGAATTTTTTAACAGAAGAATGGGTTTTTCAATTTGAACAGCTTACTTATAGTTCTTACCAGACAGAAGCTGGGGTGGAAAAGATTTTGAGCGGCACCTTTATGTCCAATAAAAAATTGGAAGACGGTTCTGGCGGAGGAATGACATATGCCCAGGCATTTGTAAAGATTGGGAAGGAGCTTAAAGTAAGTCCCTATTTTCTTGCAAGCCGTGTTCGCCTGGAACAGGGGGTAGCAGGAAATTCCTCTTTGATTTCTGGTACATATCCTGGATATGAAGGATATTATAATTATTTTAACCGGCATGCCACAGGAATTGGAGCGGAAGTAATCATTACCGGACTCACAGAAGCCAAGAATAATGGATGGAATACCCGCTATAAGTCGTTGCAGGGAGGAGCGCAGTCTGTAGCCTCCAGCTTTATTGCCAGAGGGCAGGATACCTTCTATTTACAGAAATTTGACGTGGATGCCTCTTATGACGGCCTGTATTGGCATCAATATATGCAGAATCTTCTGGGAGCATACAGTGAGGGAATCAGTGTAAGGAAAGGTTATATGGAAATGGGGGCCTTGGATAACAAGTTTGTGTTCAAAGTTCCAGTGTACAACAATATGCCAGCTTCTCCCTGTCCAAAACCAGAGGAAGGGTTGAGTAAACCCACATTAAAAGCATCAAAAAATGGTTATGTTTCTGTAAAATTGTCTTGGAATGAAGTGGCTGCAGCCCAGGGATATCAGATTTACCGGGCAGAGGGAAGTGGATCATACAAACGGATTAAGACCATAACAAACGGAGGAACGCTTTCTTATCAAGATACAACGGTGGTTCCAGGAAAACAATATCATTACAAAGTGCGTGCTTATATGAAGCTGAGCGGCAGTAATAAATATTCTTCTTATTCAGATGTAAAAGATATTGATTTTACAGTGCCAGCAACCTCCTGGAGCACATTTAAAATTACGAATTACAGAACGATTAGTCTGGCATGGAAAAAGAAGTCTGTGACGGGTTATAAAATTTACCGAAAAACAGGAACAGGAAAATATAGTTGCATCAAGACCATAAAAAATAATGCAACTGTCAGCTTCAAGGATACGACGGTGAAGCCGACCAATACTTATACTTACCGGATTCGTGGATATGTAACGGTAAATGGGAAAAATTATTATTCTTCTTATACCCAGGTGAAGAAGGCAGAGCTTAAAATGACAAAGCCCCAACTGAAAACGGCGAAGGTTTCAGGGGGAACAAAGGTACGAGTAACCTGGAAGCGGGATTCCAAAGCAGATGGCTATTATATATACCGGGCAACCTCAAAAAAAGGAACTTATAAAAGAGTTAAGACTATAACAAAAAATAAAACAGTAAGCTGGTCAGATACCAACATAAATACTGGGAAAACTTATTATTATAAGATTCGTTCTTATGTGAAGGCTTCCAGCGGGACAAAGTCTTCTGGTTATTCTTCTGTTCTGACAGTAAAAACAGCCTTAAGCAAGCCCATAGTGACTTCCCTTACCGCTTCTGGCGGTAAGGTGAAGCTGAAGTGGAAAAAAGATAACAATGCTGCAGGCTATAAAATTTATCGTGCCACCTCCAAGAACGGCAAATACCAAGTAGTAAAAACAATCAAGAAAAATGCCACAGTTGCCTGGACGGATAAAAATATAAAAAAGGGAAAGAATTATTATTATAAAGTAAGAGCCTATTCTGTCAATCTGGGTAAGACAAAATATTCCGCATACTCTGCCAAAAAGGGTGTCCGGGCAAAATAGCCAATGGCTTATGAGGCATGGCAGGAAGGAAAAAATATGAAGATTACCCCTTATAAGATAAAAAAAGGAATCAGATATTTGAAACATTATGGTCCGAAAGCTTTTTTCAACCGGCTGCGGGATAAGATGGAACCAGACCAGGTGCCTTATGGCCCCTGGTTTGAGCGTTACAGGGCGAAGGAGGAAGAATTGCTTCATCAGAGAAAGGGGTGGAAGAAATTTGCATATCAGCCCATGATTAGTATCATAGTTCCCTGTTATCAGACTCCAGAGAAATATTTGTTAGAAATGATGGAGTCTGTCTGTGAGCAATCCTATGGGAACTGGCAGCTATGCTTGATGGATGCCACGCCTTCAGATACCGTGGAGCGAATTGTCCACAGTTATTGTAAGAAGCGTCAGGAAACGAGAATTCTTTACCATCATCTGGAAAAAAATATGGGAATTTCAGGAAATACCAATGCTGGCTTACAGGCAGCCCAGGGAGAATGGGTGGGATTTCTGGATCATGATGATTTGCTGGCGCCAGAGGCGTTGTATGAAATGGTTGCTTTGATGAACCGGAAATTAGAGCTGGAAGTTATTTACTCGGATGAGGATCAGGTGGAGGAGACAAAACAGGGGCTAAAACATAAAAAGCCTCATTTTAAGCCAGATTTCAGTCCAGATTTGTTGTGCTCCAATAATTATATTACCCATTTTCTTTGTGTGAAAGACAATGTTTTAAAACAGGTGGGAGGATTTCGCAAGGAATTTGACGGGGCCCAGGATTATGATTTTATCCTGCGCTGTACAGAAAGTGCGAAGGGGATTGGACATGTGCCCAGAGTGCTCTATCATTGGCGTGTGCACAGTAATTCTACAGCAGATAATCCCTTGAGCAAGACATACGCTTATGAGGCAGGACAAAGAGCCTTGCAGGAGCATTTGGTACGAACAGGGAGAAAAGGAGAGGTTAGCCAGCTTCCGCATTTTGGATTTTATCGGGTGAGATATGCAGTGGAAGGCGAGCCCCTGGTGTCTATTTTGATTCCAAACAAGGATCAATGGTCTGTGCTGCGCCGATGTCTGGATTCTGTTCAGAAATCCACATACCACAATTATGAGATTATCATTATCGAAAATAATAGTGTGGAAGAGGAAACCTTTGCATATTACAAGGAGCTGTTAGGAGAGTCAGAAGAGCCATACGGAACAGGTGTTCTTCCTGGGGGCCAGAGGGTTCAGGTGGTTGTTTGGGAGAAGGGATTTAATTATTCTGCGATTAATAATTTTGGAGCTTCCTTTGCCAATGGAAGTTATTTTATCTTGTTGAACAATGATATTGAGATTATTACAAAAGACTGGATAGAGGAAATGCTGGGCAATTGCCAAAGACCAGAGGTGGGAGTGGTAGGTGCACGGCTGTATTATCCTGATAATACCATCCAGCATGCCGGAATTGTGGTAGGGATTGATGGGATTGCGGCAAATATGTTTCCAGGATTGAGAAGAGGACAGGAAGGATATTACCATAAGGCAGCAATACAGTTGAATTACAGTGCGGTAACGGCAGCCTGTATGATGGTGTCGCGGAAGGTGTTCGAGGAAATTCACGGATTGGAAGAAAAGCTCACGGTAGCATTTAATGACCTGGATTTTTGCTTGCGAGTGGGAAAGGCAGGATATTTGGTGGTGTATCATCCATTTGTGGAGGCTTATCATTATGAGTCTAAGACCCGGGGGTTGGAAGATACGGAGGAAAAGATGCGTAGGTTTTGGGAGGAAATTGAATTTATCCGTACCCGGTGGATTGATTTGCTGAAACAGGGAGATCCTTATTATAATCCGAATTTTTCTTTAAAAAAATGTAATTATGCGTTGAAGCCATAAGGATTATGGTATTACTCCGGCGGTTAAATATCGACGTTTTTACTTGCTTAAATTTCGTCGACATTTAACCGCCGGAGTAATAGTTACTGTTATAACAATGGGGCATGTTCTAGTTAGAACTTGCCCTTTTTCAAATTCAATGCTACAATAGAGTGAATCAAAAATACAAAGTTGAATGTGAGAAGGAACGTATGATGAAAGTATTTATCTGCCCTGAATGCGGCAGCATTACAACAGTATCCAGAAGGAAGGAAATTTACTGCCATAAATGTGGAGGCACAAGGATGCTTCCCTCTAAACTGACTTTTTCACAATATAGTGAAATGGATGAGCAACAGAGGAAGGATTATTCGGACAGCTGGCTGTACATACGGAATAAAACCAAGAATTAGTATCGCATAAATTTTATGAAATTAATGAAAATTTAAGATAATTTTTCTTGTTTCCCTGTTGGGAAATTGTGTATGATAATTCTGTATAATTTAGGTTTAGTATGGGGACGAAAGATTATGTATAAAAAAGAGAAAAAAAGCTGGGTAAAGCATTTGGATTTTTTGGTTTTAGACATTATATGCCTGGAACTGGCTTTTTATGCTTCCTGTTTTATCAGGCTTAAAGACATCAGAAGGCTGCCCATGCTGATGGATTATTATAACCGCCTGGCTGTGGTAGTGCTCCTTGTAGATATTTGTATTGTATTCTTTTTTGAAGCTTATACGGGAATTCTGAGGAGAAATAGGGTACAGGAATTAAAGGTTGTACTGATGCACTGCAGTATGGTATTTGGGATTATTGCTGTCTATGTATGGGCCACGAAGCAGGCAGAGATTTATTCCAGACAGATTATTTTTGTGTTCTGGGGAATTGCAATGATCGTAGAGTATATTTCCAGATGTGTGTGGAAAATTTATATTCGCCAGCGCATGATAAGAGGGAAAAAATTTTCCAAGCTCATTGTGGTGACCGAGAAACGGTATGCGGAGGAATGTGTTGCAGATTTTCAGCATGACCGATACAAGGAATTTGAAGTTGTTGGCGTGGTGATTGTAGATGAGAACCGGATTGGGGATGAAATTTGCGGAGTTCCGGTGGTTGCCTGTGCAGATACTTTTTTGGAGTATGTGCGCCTGAGTGTGGTGGATGAGATCTTTATCAATGGTAATACCAGGGAGAGCAGTGAGGCATTGGCAAATGAACTGCTGGAGCTGGGGCTGACGGTGCATTTTAACTTGGTGCGGGAATCACGTTTGATGCCCAATAAATTAGTAGAGCGCTGTGGGAAATATATGGTGCTGACTACAAGTATGAAAATTGCCACCACAAGGCAGGTGTTTATTAAGCGCTGCATGGATATTTTCGGGAGTTTGGTGGGATTGCTGCTGACAGGGATTGCTTTTTTCATTTTTGCGCCGATTATTAAAATACAGTCTCCAGGACCTATTTTTTATGAACAGACCAGAATCGGAAGAAATGGCAGACGCTTTAAATTTTATAAGTTCCGCACCATGGTGGTAGGCGCCGATCAGATGAAGCAGGAGCTGATGGGACAAAACGAAATGGACGGGCTGATGTTTAAGATGGAAAATGATCCCCGGATATTTGGGATCGGGAGGTTTATGCGCAAGTATTCCATTGATGAGTTACCTCAGTTCTGGAATGTGCTGAAAGGGGATATGAGCCTGGTTGGGACAAGGCCCCCCACAGAAGAGGAATTTGAACAATATGAGCTTCACCATAAGGCAAGGCTGGGAATTCGGCCAGGGTTGACTGGTATGTGGCAGGTCAGCGGAAGGAGCGATATTAAAAATTTTGAAGAGGTTGTAGCATTAGATACCCAATATATTTCCAATTGGTCGTTGGGAGTGGATATACGGATTTTGTTTCGTACCATTGTGGTAGTGCTGACAGGTAAGGGATCGTCATGACAGATATTTCAATTACGATAGTGGCTTATAATGATGAAGAGGATGTAAGAAATGCGGTATGCTCCATTATGGAATATACCGCTGTCGCTATTTCTAAGAAGCTATATATTGTTGACAACAGCAGTAAGAAAAATAGACTGCAGACATTGGAAGAAGAATATCCGGATGTGGTTTATTTGAATCCGGGAGAAAATCTGGGATTTGGAGGCGGGCATAATTACGTGATTCCCAGATTGGATTCCAAATTTCATGCCATTGTAAACCCGGATATACTTTTGACAGAGGACAGCTTTTCGGTTTTGTTGAAATTTATGCAGGGGGAAGGAATCGGGATGGCAGTTCCCAGAATGACAGATGAGCATGGAAAGATGCAAAAGGTGTACCGCCGGGAGCTGACTGTCATGGATATGGGAATCCGAATGTTTTTGTCTTCTCATTTTAAAAAGCGTCAGTCTTACCATACAATGGAGGATATGGATTATCAGAAGCCTTTTTTGGTGCCTTTTGCCCAGGGAAGCTTTTTGGTGATTCAAACAGAGTTATTCCGACAGTTAGGTGGGTTCGACAGACGTTATTTTATGTATATGGAGGATGCAGATCTATGCAGGCAGGTGAATCAAAAAAGCAGTCTATGGTATTGCCCAGACACTACGGTTATTCATAAGTGGGAAAGGGGTTCCCATAAGGACAAAAGGCTGTTGAAAATGCATATAACGTCTATGATAAAGTATTTTTGCAAATGGGGGTGGAAATTATGGTAGCAGACCAGGAGGAGGCGTCCACCCGCATTTCTGTGGCGATGGTTTCCTATAATGGTGAAAGATATTTAAAAGAGCAGATCGAATCTATCTTACAGCAGCTTAAGGAAGAGGATGAATTGGTGATTTCCGATGACGGCTCCACAGACCGCACCATGGAAATTATACGGGAATACCGAAACAGTGATACCAGGATACGTTGTCTAAAGGGGCCAGGCCGGGGAATTAAAAAGAATGTGGAACATGTTCTAAAACATACAAAGGGAGAGTATATTTTTTTGGCAGATCAGGATGATATTTGGATGCCGGATAAGGTGGAACAGGTTCTGAAAGCATTTTTAGAAAAAAATGCCACGGTAGTCATCCATGATGCCAAAGTGTTTGAAGGAGAAGAAGCAAAAAAGACGGTAATAGAGTCTTTTTTTGCATTTCGCAGCTCTGGTGCAGGTGTTTTCAAGAATATGATAAAAAACAGCTATATCGGGTGCTGTATGGCCTTTCGCCGAGAGCTTTTAAAGGTGGTCCTTCCCATTCCAAATAAGATTGAAATGCATGACCAGTGGATTGGAATTTTAGGGGATTATATAGCTGGAAAATCTTGCTTTTTGCCAAAAGCGCTGTTATTATACCGTAGACATGGAGAGAATAATTCCAGTATGAAACATTATGGAATTGTTAAAATGTTACGAAACCGAATCTGTTTTTTTGGCTATTTTTTTGTCAGAATTATACAAATTCAACAGAAAAAGAATTGGTTTTTTGGAATATTCAAGAAAAATAATAGTTGATAAATGGATTGAAATATTATAATATAAACCATATGTGTTAATTTCCGCGCGCAATGAGCCAAGCAGCCGCGCTCGCACGGATATTTGACTGGGTATAAAAAATAGAATGAGTAAGAAAATAAAAACCAAGGACAGATAGGGTGAGGAGATGGCAAAAGAAAATAAAGTACAGGGACACCAGCATGATGGGAAAAAGAGTAGAAAGAGCAAACGCAGGAAGCGTAAACTGGTGATTGTCGCAGTTGAGATTCTTATTTTGCTTGGAGTGTTAGTATGGGTCTGGGTAAATGGAAAAATGGATAAGTTGGATACGGACGTTTCTTTTAAGGGAAAGGATGTAAGAGTGGAATTGCCCAAACAGACACAGGATGTTTTGGGGGAATATACCACCATTGCTTTGTTCGGGCTGGATAACCGGGACGAGGGTTCTTATGAAAGAGGGAATTCAGACGTTATTATGATAGCGCGGATTGACAAGGAAACGAAAGAGGTAAAACTAGTTTCTGTATACCGGGATACGTTTTTGAAAATGGCGGATTTAGATCAGCCAGATGCTTACAGTAAGGCGAATGCCGCTTATGCTGTGGGAGGTCCCCAGCAGGCAGTGCGTATGCTCAATACGAACTTGGATTTGGATATTCAGGAATATATCTCATTTGATTTTTCTGCAGTGGCAGAGGCTGTGGATATTTTGGGTGGCGTTGAGATTGAAATAACAGAGGAAGAGGCAGGGCATTTGAATAATTATTGTATTGAAACCTCAAAGGTTACGGGAAAGAGTTATAGTTCCCTTCCTGGGGCTGGTACTTATAATTTGAATGGTGTGCAGGCAGTTTCTTTTGGTAGAATTCGTTATACAATAGGGGATGATTTTAAGCGGACAGAGCGGCAGCGTCTGGTCGTGGAAAAAATGGCTGAACAGGCGTTGGCGTCAGATGTGGCAACTGTCAATGAACTGATTGACGCAGTATTTCCGAAGATTAAGACCAGTTTAAGCAAAACAGAGATTTTGAACCTTGCCACAGATGCATTTAATTATAAGTTGGGAGAGAATGCTGGATTTCCTTTTGATATAGAAAATGAAGTGGTAAGTATTTCATATCAGAAGGGCAGCCAGGATTGTGTCGTTCCGGCAGATCTGGCCTCAAATGTGAAGCAGCTTCATGATTTTTTGTTCGGAACAACCAGCTATCAGGTGACGGACAGTGTGCAGAGCATTAGTGATGAAATTGCATACCAGACGGGTGTATATGCAAAGAAAAAGGAATAATAGGAGGATTTCACATGTGTGGAATTGTAGGATATATTGGAATGTCGCAGGCGGCTCCCATCTTATTGGATGGGTTATCAAAACTGGAATACAGAGGATACGATTCTGCAGGAATTGCTGTATATGATGGAGAAAATATTAAGATAAAAAAAGCAATGGGACGTTTGAAGGTCTTAAGCGAAATTACCCACGACGGGGCTACGATGCCAGGAGCTTTAGGAATCGGCCATACTCGTTGGGCGACCCATGGAGCGCCTTCCAATGATAACGCGCATCCTCATTATAATCAGTCAGAGACCATTGCAGTTGTACACAATGGAATTATTGAAAATTATTTAAAGCTGCGCAAGCGTTTGGAAAAAAAGGAGTATCAGTTTCGGTCGGATACAGATACAGAGGTAGTGGCACATCTTTTGGATTATTACTACAAGGGAGATCCCATTGAGGCTATTACGAAAATCATGCACAGGGTAGAGGGCTCCTATGCTCTTGGAATTATTTTTAAGGAGCACCCAGAACATATTTATGCGGTGCGCAAGGACAGCCCGTTGATTGTGGGGCATGGCAGCGATGGAAATTTGATTGCATCAGACGTGCCAGCGGTGTTAAAGTATACCAGAAATGTATATTTCATCCAGAATGAGGAAATTTCTGTTTTATCTGGAGATCAAATTGTGTTTTATAACGTGGATGGCGAAGAAATCCAAAAGGAATCCACAACCATAGACTGGGATATTAATGCGGCGGAAAAAGGCGGCTATGAGCATTTCATGTTAAAAGAAATGTATGAGCAGCCTCAGACAGTACGTGATACCTTAAGCCCCAGGATTAAGGATGGCGGTATATTTATTGAAGAGCTGGGAATGAGTGATGAAGAGATTCGGGAAATCCGTAAGATACACATTGTAGCCTGCGGTTCGGCTTACCATGCTGGAGTAACTGCAAAATATGTGTTTGAGGGTATGGCGAGAATTCCTGTGGAGGTAGATTTGGCTTCGGAGTTTCGTTACCGCAACCCAATTCTTCTAAGCGATGAGATTGTGATTGTGATCAGTCAGTCGGGAGAAACCGCAGATTCCCTAGCTGCTTTGCGAGAGGCAAAGAAAAAGGGTATAAAGACCTTGGGAATTGTAAATGTAGTGGGAAGCTCTATCGCAAGGGAAGCAGATAAGGTGATATATACCTGGGCTGGGCCGGAGATTGCAGTGGCTACTACCAAAGCGTACAGTGCACAATTAATTGCAGAATATCTCCTTGCCATTAAGTTTGCACAGGTGCGGGGAGAGATTACCCCAGAGGAAACAGCAGGGTTTTTAAAAGATTTGCAGCGTCTGCCAGAGCAGATTGAGATGCTTTTAAGCAATAAGGAAAAAATTCAGCATTTTGCCAATCGTTATATTGCGGCTAAGGATGTTTTTTTTGTGGGAAGAGGAATTGATTATGCCATTTCTCTGGAGGGCTCCTTAAAATTAAAGGAGATCTCTTATATTCATTCCGAAGCTTATGCGGCAGGGGAGTTGAAGCATGGAACGATTTCATTGATTGAAGAGGGAACCTTGGTGGCGGCAGTGGTAACTCAGGAAGATCTTTATAAGAAGACGGTTAGCAATATTGTGGAATTGAGCAGTCGCGGGGCTTTTGTACTTGCAGTGACCAATGCGGGAAACCGAGAGATTGAGAAGGCGGCAGATTATGTGATTTATATTCCCCAGACCAATAAATATTTTACCAATTCTTTGGCGATTATTCCTTTGCAGTTATTTAGCTATTATGTGTCCGTAGGCAAGGGATGTGATGTGGATAAGCCAAGGAATCTGGCGAAGTCTGTAACGGTAGAGTAATCTATGAAATAGAATGGAGCATACGATAAATCAAAAAACCGATGGAGGGAATGCCGTCGGTTTTTTGATTCTATTAGGAATGACCTTGTCACGCTAACGTGTGAAAGAATCTTTCTTATAGAATAAAAAAGTTCTTATCGCACTTATAGCCAGGAACTTATCACGCTTTTTTAAAATTGTTGTCACATTTCTGTCACAAATCTTCCGTAAACTGCTTAGTAGAAACAAAGTTAAGAAAAACAGGGAAGGGAAAGGAGAAACTGTGATGGAAAATTATAATGGTAATAACAATGAGGAAAATCGTAATTCGAACAATTCAGATTCTTTATATTCATACAGTTATATTAATCAGGAGAATCAGGAGCGGAATCCTAATTATTATGAGAAACAGGAGGAGCAAAACCAAGGGACTTCGGAAAGAGTGTCAGATAACAATGAGAGAACTTATATTGCAGGCTCTGGATATGAGCAGGAGCAGGGACATACCAGAAATGATCAGCAGTTTTATCATACAGGACAAAGTTCATACAATGGCGAGCCCTTCCAGAATGGCGCCGGAGCATACAACGGACAGTGGAATCCTGTGCCGGAAGGAAAAAAGCAGAAAAAGAAGAAGCAGAAGGTGCAAGGTGAGAAGAAGCATCATGGGTTTGGCATGGCATTAGGAAAATGTGCGGCCCTTGCTGTGGTGTTTGGATTGGTTTCTGGAACGGTATTTTATGGAACCGGACTTATTTTTGAACGTACAAAGAGTTCTACACAACTGGAAACTACCACAGGTGGGAGCAATAAAGCAGATGGAACCACATCAAATAGCAGTGGAATACCAGGAACCAGTGTAAGCACTGCAACAACCATAAATGATGTGGCAGATATCGTAGATAATGTGATTCCATCTATTGTGTCTATTACAAATATGGGACAGCAGGAGCTTGGAATGGATTTCTTCGGTCGTTCTTATATGCAGGATACAGAAAGTGCAGGAAGCGGTATTATTATCAGTCAGACAGACAAGGAAATCTATATTGCAACCAACAACCATGTGGTTGCCAATGCCACTCAGCTTACGGTAAATTTTGTGGATGACCAGTCTGTAACTGCAGAGATCAAAGGCACAGATCCAAGCACAGATTTGGCAGTAATTTCCGTAGCAGTTAAGGATATTCCAGCGGAAACAATGGAAAAAATAAAAATAGCTACACTGGGTAACTCAGATGATATCAGAGTTGGACAGGGAGCAGTAGCAATTGGAAATGCACTGGGCTATGGACAGTCAGTTACCACAGGGGTTATCAGCGCTATGGACCGGGAAGTAACGGTACAAGATGATAATGGAGCTTCGATTACCAATTCCCTGCTTCAGACCAGTGCAGCAATCAATCCTGGGAACAGCGGCGGCGCTTTGGTAAATATGAACGGAGAAATAATTGGAATTAACTCTGTCAAGTATAATGATACTACCGTGGAAGGTATGGGATTTGCCATTCCAATTTCTACCGCAGAGCCAATTATCAATGATTTGATTACCAGAGAGGTGGTGGATGAATCCAATTCTTCATACCTTGGCGTGTCCGGGCAGGACGTAACAGAAGATATTGCGGCAGATTTTGGCATGCCAGAAGGGTTATATATCACATTGGTACAGGAGAACAGTGCAGCAGAGCAGGCGGGAATTAAAAAGGGAGATGTTCTTACCGAGTTTGACGGAAGAAAAATTCAGTCGATGAAAACGTTAAAAGAAACTATGCGGTATTATGCAGCTGGAACTCAGGTGGAGATTACCCTTAAGAGCAATCAAAATGGAGAATGGCAGGAGAGAAAGGTTACTGCAACCCTTGGAAAAAAGAATGAGTAGTCATATGATTTTTCTTTAAAAATACGAAAAAGTATGATAAACTGAATAGAAGAAAAATGAAAATGCCAATCTGGAAATATCCGGATTGGCGTTTCGGCTTACGGAGGTTTTCAAATGAGAAAGAAAAAGATTGTAATTGCTCTGGGCCACGATGCGCTAGGGACCACGCTGCCAGAGCAGAAAAGAGCTACAAAGAAAGCGGCGAAGGCAGTAGTGGACTTTATCAAAGACGATTACCAAGTGGTGATTTCTCACAGTAATGGGCCTCAGGTGGGGATGATTCATACGGCGATGGCAGAATTCTGCAGGATTTATCCAGAGTACACAGCAACCCCTATGTCAGTCTGCTCTGCTATGAGCCAGGGGTATATTGGCTATGATTTACAGAACGCTATCCGCACAGAGCTTTTGAATCGGGGAATTTATAAGCCGGTTTCTACGATTCTGACACAAGTATGCGTGGATCCCTATGATGATGCCTTTTATCATCCGACCAAAGAAATTGGACGCGTTATGGAGGCAGAAGAGGCTGAGGCAGAGGAAAAGAAAGGGAACCATGTCATTAAGACTTCCAATGGCTACCAGAGAATCGTAGCAGCGCCTAAGCCTGTGGATATTGTGGAGATTGATGCGATCCGCGCTCTTTTAGAAGCAGACCAAATTGTAATTGCCTGTGGCGGCGGAGGAATTCCGGTGCTTGCCCAAGGAAATCAATTAAAGGGCGCAAGCGCGGTGATTGAAAAAGATTCTGCGGCTGGGAAGCTGGCAGAGCTGATCGATGCAGACCGTTTTGTAATTTTAACTGGAGTAGAGAAGGTCTGCCTGAATTTTGGAACAGAGCAAGAAATCCCAATCGATGAAATGACAATAGACCAGGCAAGACAATATATACAAGAAGGACAATTTGAGGCAGGCACGATGCTTCCCAAAATTGAAGCTGCCATTGAATTTATTGGTAATTCTGCTGTGCGCAGTGTATGGATTACCAGATTAGGAGCCTCTGGGGATGAAATAAAAAAGTTCACTGGAACTATAGTGCACAAGTAAATATAATGGAGGTTTGAGATGAAAAATTTAAGAAAAACAAAAATTATCTGCACGTTGGGACCGTCAACTGACAAGGACGATGTATTGAAACAACTAATGATAGAAGGGATGAACGTGGCGCGTTTTAATTTTTCCCATGGCACCCATGAGGAACAAGGAGAACGCCTAAAGAAAGTTCAGAAGCTGCGGGAGGAACTGAATTTGCCAGTGGCTACCCTGTTGGATACCAAAGGTCCGGAAATTCGTCTGCGTGACATGAAGAATGGCAAAGTACAGCTAGAAGCAGGACAGAAATTTACACTGACTACAGAGGAAATTCTAGGAGATGAGACCCGTGTTTCTATTACCTACAAAGATTTGGTAAAGGATGTTGAACCAGGCTGCAGAATTCTTATCGATGATGGATTGATTGAACTTGGAGTAGATGAGGTAACAGAACAAGATATTGTGTGTCATGTAGTAAATGGCGGCATGATTTCTAACAAAAAAGGCGTGAATGTTCCAAATGTAGAATTGTCAATGCCTTATATCAGCGATAAGGATTATGAGGATATTGTATTTGGTATTGAAAATGATTTTGATTTTGTAGCGGCATCTTTTGTGCGTACTGCCGATGATGTTCTGCAAATACGTAAGATTTTTGAAGAGAAAAACTGCAATAATATCAATATTATTTCCAAAATTGAAAATATGCAGGGTGTGGAAAATATTGATGAAATTATTCGGGTATCCGATGGAATTATGGTTGCCAGAGGTGATATGGGAGTGGAAATTCCCCTAGAGGATGTGCCAGTGATTCAGAAAATGATGATTAAGAAGGTTATTGAAGCGGGCAAACAGGTTATTACTGCTACCCAGATGCTGGATTCCATGATGAAGAATCCACGGCCTACCCGTGCAGAGGCTACGGATGTGGCAAACGCTATTTACGATGGAACCAGCGCCATTATGCTTTCCGGAGAGACTGCAGCAGGTTTGTATCCAGTGGAAGCATTGAAAACTATGGTAAAAATAGCCATTCGTACCGAGCAGGATATTAACTATACCGCCCGGTTTAAGGCAAGGGAGAACTTGAGCAATCCAGATATTACCAACGCTATTTCTCATGCTACCTGTACGACCGCAAATGATTTGAAGGCAGCAGCCATTATCACGGTTACTCAGTCGGGAAGGACAGCGCGTATGATTTCTAAGTATAGGCCGGATTGTACCATTATTGGTGGGAGCATGTATCCCAAGGTGTGTCGTCAGTTGAATCTTTCCTGGGGTGTAACGCCGTTGATTATGGAGCCAAAGGATGATGCAGATGAGCTATTTGATCATGCCGTGGATGTGGTAGAGAAGGCAGGGCTGATTTCCATGGGGGATATTACGGTTATTACCGGAGGCGTACCCTTGGGTGTGTCTGGAACCACCAATATTTTAAAGGTGCATGTGGCAGGTCATATACTGATTACTGGACAAGGAATTAATGATAAATCTGTTTCTGCGAACCTTTGTGTCTGCAAAAATGTTACTGATTTACAGAAGAATTTCAAAACAGGGGATATTATTGTGGCAAAAGAGACTACCAATGAAATGATGGAACAGATTCGTGGCGCTTCTGGCTTGATTGTGGAAGGAGGCGGAGCCGATTCTCATGCAGTGATTGTAGGACTTAGCCTGGATATTCCAGTGATTACCAGGGCAGAATATGCCACCTCTATTTTGAAAACAGGGGCATATGTGACCTTGGATGCAAAAGAAGGAATTGTAAGCTGCAATCGGTAAGATAGCTTATGGGAAGCATATGTGACCTTATAAGAGGAAAAGAGGATATCGATGAAAAAATGCAGGAAATGGATAGTATTTTTGCTGGTAATGGCTGTGATGCTCAGCGGTTGCGGGAATTCTGGTCAGAATGCCAATGAGAACCAAAAGACAGAGAAACAGGATTCTAGCCTTTCAAATAAGGAGCAGGAGGATTCTCTTCTGGAACCTGAGGGCGCCGAAGAAGAATCTAAGAAGGAAAATACAGATAGTTCTTCTGAGGACGAGAATTCAGAAGAAAAAGAAGTTTCGGATTCCCAGGAAACGATAGAGCCAGAAAGTCCGGCTGTGCCCACATTAAATGAACAAACAACTGTATATGCCAGGGAAGAGGTAGTGACTACCTCTTCCGTAAATGTGAGGACAGCTCCCTCTACAGATAGTGAAGTGTATCAAACCGTATCACGAAGAAGTGAGTTTGTTCGAACGAAGGATGATGGAACCTGGAGCGCTGTGGAGGTAGAAGGGAAGGAATATTATATTGCTTCAGAATTTTTACAGTTGAAGTCAGAAATGCCAGATAATGGATATCTGGTGGTGATTGATGCGGGACATCAGGGGAAAGGAAACAGTGAGCAGGAACCCATTGGGCCTGGGGCTTCTGAAACCAAGGCAAAGGTTTCCAGTGGAACTTCCGGTTGTGTTACGGGATTAAATGAATATGAACTGACCCTTATGGTATCTTTAAAATTGCAGGCGGAATTAGAAGCCAGAGGGTATCAGGTGATGATGGTCCGCACAGATCATGATGTCAATATCAGCAATAGTGAGCGGGCAGCATTTGCCAACGATGCAGGGGCAGACGCTTTTATCCGGGTACATGCCAATGGTTCTGATCAAAGCAGTGAAAATGGAATTCTCACGATTTGCCCTACTTCGGCCAATCCTTATATGGGCAGTCTGTACAATCAGTGCAGAAGACTTTCTGAATGTGTGCTGGATGCTATGGTGAATGCCACCGGAGCCAATAAGAAATATATCTGGGAAACGGATACCATGAGCGGCATCAACTGGTGTACAGTGCCAGTAACTATTGTAGAAATGGGCTTTATGACTAATCCAGAGGAAGACCAGAAGATGGCGCAGGATGGGTATCAGAACCAGCTTGCAGAGGGAATGGCCAATGGATTGGATGCTTATTTTGGAAACTAAATTTGATGTAGCAGCCTGGCGAATTTCCCCTATGATTGTGAAAAAGCAATGGTAGGGGAAAGCAGCTTTGGCCAGCCAGGAGGATAGAATGGAACATCGTTTGATTATAGAAAAATTCGGAAAAATTGAGCGGGCAGTGATACAAGCTGCTCCTTTTACTTTGTTTGTAGGGGATAACAATAGTGGAAAAAGTTATCTTCTGTCACTGCTCTGGAGAATTTATTCTGAGGATGAGTGGTCTGTGCTTTTTGAAGATTTGGAGGAACAGAAACTGTACCGTGAAATATGTGAAAGAATATCTAGTTTGGTGTTGGGCTTGGAAGAAGGCCCAAATCAAGAAATAAGAATATCTTCAGAGAAATTATTAAAGGTTTTAAATCATACTCTGGATAGGAACAAAGACAGATTTGTGTCAGGAATATTTAATGCAAAACAGGTATCCATTCAAAGACTTTCCGTAGAAATACCAGAAAAATTTGATTTGTCGATAAAAATCTGGCAAGAGAAAAATCGTATAAATGTTTCATATAATGCAGGAAAAACCCGACTTTCTTTTCCAAAAACAATGATGGAAGATGAAATTGAATTTGCAAGCGCTATTATTTGTAAAAATATTTTATTATGGCTATTAAAAGGGGAAAGCAGGTATCGTGACAAGTCAAATGTAGTTTATTTTCCGGCAGCGAGAACGGGTTTTATACTGGCAAAAAATATTATAAATAAAGTAGGAAGGCAAAAAACTTTTGATGTATCTGAAATTTATGGCAGGAAAGAAGAGGAAATGGAGCCTTTTACCAAACCTATTATCCGTTTTTTAGATGCACTGGAAGAATTGTCTTTGGAGCATAAGACCCAATATGGGGAAATCGTCACATGGATAGAAGAGAATATGACACATGGGGTAGTGCAGTATAACAAGGAAACAGGCAATGAAATCCGGTATGTGCCGGAAGGAAGCAGGGTCAGCCTGCCTTTACGTACAAGTTCGGCAGTGATAACGGAATTGACGCCTTTGCTGCTTTTATTAAAATATAAACAGAGACTTAGAGTTATCTGTTATGAGGAACCAGAAATGTGTCTTCATCCCCAATTGCAGCAGGAAATGGGAAGGTTGCTGATACGGCTGGTAAACAGCGGAATTTCCATGATTGCAACTACCCATAGCGATATTATCGTTCAGCACATTAATAATATGTGTAGGTTGCATGAGATGGATGTACCAGAAAAATTGATGGAAAATCTCGGCATTGATAAGGAAGATGTCATCAGCATACAGGACGTGGCCGTCTATCAGCTTACGGACAGGGGTACCCATTCCGTTGTTGATAGGATACCTCCAACAGATGGGGAATTTAAGGTAGAAACGTTTACGAATGCACTAATGAAGATACTGGCACAGACGTCTGAGGTCCAGGATTTTGAGGGGGAATAGGATGCTTCCACTACAAGTAGAGGAAAAACTACAGATGTTTCGGAAAGAAAAGTATGTAGTATTAGCAGAAAAAGAGGAAAAAGAACTGGGAGAAAAGAGCAGAAGCGGCGAGGTAAGACTTAAATTCATTGCAACAGGAGATACGTTGATTCTGCTTTCTCCAGAACGTAATGTGCTGCCATATTTGGATGAAAATCAAAAAGGTGCGACATCTTGTGCAGATGTTTTTATTTATAGATGGAAAAAAGATACATCAGTTTGGGATTTGCATATCATTGAATTTAAGAAAACCATTAACACGGATTCTTTGGGAAAATCAAAATGGCAGTTTACGATGGGAATTTATAATGCCCGTGCGGTTGCTGCATTTTTGGGTATGGAACTCCAAAAGAAAAACGGAATATGTGAACTAGAATTGGATGGGGGAAGCAAAGTGGTGTTTCATCATAAAATTCAGTTAAAGCAGGATGGTACAGGTGTTCTTTGTATTTAGAGTGTAATAAGTTGATTACACCAACTTATTAATTTTTGTTAAAATCAATAGTGGAATGAATTTATTCCAAAAAAGTTTTGGAAAGGGAAGAAATATGTCTTCTGTTATCAATCAAGATATTTCCATAGGCTCTAATCTGAAATCTTTACGCCTTCAGAACAAATTATCTCAAGAAGATGTGGCGATTCAATTACAAATAATGGGATTTACCATGCTGCTTTTGATGAAATTTTTGCTGATTTGCCAGGTACATCTGATTAGAAAAATCTATTACACAGGCTGTCAATTCCCTGAATCAAAAGAGAGAAAAGTCCCAGCCCTATACCAAGACATGCCCATATTTGGATTGTCACATCTGCCAGGCCGGATGTTCCTGTCATATGCCAATATAGGATTAGCAGAATGACCAAAATGCCAGTAAAGGTAGTGATTAAAACACTTACATATCCAAGATAAGTCAGTTTTCCCATATCTCTTTTAAAAATATCTTTTTCGCACTGCATTAGGGTAAAGAGCCGTTGGTATGGCGTCCTTGCCCGAAATGCTTTTATATATTTGTGACCGCCATGGAATGAACGGTACTCACATCCTGCTGATAAAGAAGTATAAATACATGTGAAATAAATTGCCAGTTTAATAATATTTAAAATCATTTTTCTTTCTGTAAGGTAATTTACCAAATACATTTTGTTCTAAAAATTATGTCCATTCCATCCCCATTTAGAGATTTCTTCATATTTTACATAGATACGTTCTTTTTTAATCTGTAGACATTCTTCATAAATTCCGCATACTGTTTCTGTCATAGGTATAAATCAACCCTTTCTGGCGCAATAGAATTGTCCAGAAACTACCAACCAAGACACTGAAAAGGAAATATACTGATATGATAACACATAAGTGGAAGCGTGGGAACCTAACAATTCAAATATTTTTTCTCCGGTACATTAGAATAGGCTTATTTCATGTGCCAATAGCCATTCTTTGGTCCTAAGGCCACCGGCGTATCCTACCAGGGAGCCGTTACTTCCGATGACCCGGTGGCAGGGGATGATAATCATAATAGGATTGCGGTTGTTCGCCATGCCAACTGCCCGACAGCCCTTTGGGTTGCCAATCTGTGTGGCAATTTCCTTGTAACTGCGTGTTTCGCCATAGGGGATGGTACATAAGGCATTCCAGACTTTTTGCTGGAATGGGGTGCCAAAGGGTGATAAGGGAAGGTCAAAAATTTTTCGCTTGCCCTGAAAATATTCTTCCAGTTGTGTTTTGACGGAAGAAATAAGAGGTGTTTCTTTCTGTGTTATGGAATCTTTGGAAAAACCATCCAATAATATCTTACTGTCTGACAGGTTCAGGTGTGTGAGAGAGTTATTTTCTTCTATGATCAGCATGTTGCCGAGTGGAGAGGGATAATCATCAAAATATTTCATAGCTGTGGCCTTTCTTTTTACGGATTTGCTTTATGATGGATTTGGAATCACTATACAGGTAGCTCCCATGTGCTTTTCATTGCCAAATAACGGCAGGATTTGTCATTAATCGTATCATAATTTTAGAAATAATCAATCCTATGTTTTTGCAAAAATTTGTAGAATAAGGTACAATCAAAATAATCAGGAAACATAAGGAGGAAAATATACAAATGACAGGTTTTGATTCCCAGACGCCGGAAGCATACAACAGGGAAATCAGAAAGCAATTGGAGCAGCAAAAAGAGCCGGAATTCCAACAGTTTATAGCAAAGCTGTTGCCAGGAGTTGAGCCAATTCTGGGGGTGCGTCTGCCTATGCTTCGCAAACTGGCAAAGCAGCTTGCAAAAGGAGACTGGAAAAAGTATCTTTGCTATGCAGTAGACGATAGCTATGAAGAAATTATGCTTCAAGGAATGGTTTTAGGATATGCAAAGGGGGATTTACAGGAAAAAAAGGAATATCTGGAACGGTTTATTCCCAAAATAGATAACTGGTCGGTGTGTGATAGTGCATGTTCTACCATAAAGCTGGCCCAAAGACAGCCACAAGAAATGTGGGAATTTTTACAACCATATTTAAAAAGTACTCAGGAATTTCACATTCGGTTTGGGCTGGTGCAGCTTTTGGATTATTATGTGAATGAAACGTATCTCTTTCAAGTACTTGAAGCCGTGCAGCAGGTGAAGCAGGAGGATTATTATGTGAATATGGCACAGGCCTGGTTGATTTCCATTTGCTACCGGGAGTTCCCGAAAGAGACGTTTCCGGTTCTGAGAGAAAATTCTTTGAATGATTTTACTCATAATAAGGCAATCCAGAAGATTACGGAATCATTGAAGGTGCCTAAGGAGGAAAAGGAGCAGGTGCGTAAGTTGAAAAGAGAACGAGGACAATTGATTAAAGGATAAAAGTTTATAGTTTTTTGTTATGTGTAAAAAATTTATCTAAAACATTCAAGTGTGGAGATTACCATGTATAATATTGGAATATGTGATGATGGAAAAAATATTTGTTCTTCTCTGGAAAATATGATTTTACATTACACTGAAAAGAGGAAAATTCAAGCGGAAATAAAAATATGGCATACAGGGGAAGGACTATGTGATTATCTCAAGGAAAAACAGCAAATAGATATTTTATTTTTAGATATTGAATTATTTGAAATGACAGGCATTCAAGCAGCTGATTTTATACGCAATCGTCTGGAAGATAGAGGGATGCAGATTATTTATATTTCTGGAAAATCATCCTATGCAAAAGAATTGTTTAAAACGCAGCCTATGGATTTTTTGGTAAAACCAATTACGCAGCAAGATATCGATGGGACATTGAACCTTGCGATTAAAATTTTGAAAAAAAATCTTGAAAAATTTGAATTTCAAATAGGTCATGATTTTTACTATATTCCTTTTGGCAATATTCTTTATTTTTCAAGTGAAGGGAGAAAAATAAAGATATATACAACTTATGGGGAGAAGGTGTTTTATGGAAAGTTGCGAGACGTGTTCCAAGGGATTTCGGATCGTTTTTTAAGCATACACAACTCCTATATTGTAAATCCAGAGTATGTAATCCACTATTCTTATGATAAAGTAGAATTAACGGATGGAACTGTGTTGCCAATAAGCAAGGCAAACAGGAAACAAATCAGGGAAAGGATTCTGAGGGAAGGATAAAAAGGGGCTTATGTTATGGTAAATCTTGTCGTTTGTATAGCAGGCAATCTGTTTCGTCTGTATCTTATCTATAAATACATAAAAATGTTTGTGGAAGAGGATTCGATGGAGAAAGATAGAAAAAGCCTTGTAAGGGGATTTGCTTTTGCTATCTTTTTTTTGGTAAACACAGGAAGCTATTTGATATTTCATTCTGCTTGGGTGAACCTGTCGGTAAATTTAGTTGGCATTATTTTTCTTGTATTTATGTATCACAAATCTTTGAAGGCAAGTCTTTTTATAGGCTGTTCTATTTATTTAATTGATATAGTATGTGACAGCATAGCTACACTGCCTTTTGTAGAATACAGGGATGGACAGGAAATCAATCAATTTTATTTCATAATTACAGTATTTCTCTTTTTTATATGTGAACTGTTGACGGAAAAAATTGTGATTTACCGAAAAGGTGGGGATGTTGCACAAAATTTACCTCTGGCAATGATGTTGGTACCAATATCCAGTATGGTTACCTTTGGTCTGCTAATGTATGTGAAAGGCAGTTCTCAGACGGTTCTTTTGATTGTAAGCATGGGGTTCCTTATCATCAACTTTCTGCTTTTTTATTTGTATAATATGCTCTTAAAATCGCTGACTCAGCGTTATGAAAACCAGGCCCTCAAACGAGAAGTGCAGGTATATACAAATCAAATGGAAATCATACTTCGTAACGAGGAAAATATAAATCTTTTAAAACATGATATGAAACATCATTTAAATGAGCTTAAACTGTTAGCGATGAAAGAGAAAACATCCGAAATACTGGAATATATTGAGAGTATGGAAACTTTTATACAAAACCCAAATGAACTCATTTCATCAGGAAATATGGAAATAGACAGTATTTTAAATTATATGCTTCAAAAAGCCAAAAAATCTCTTATCTCCGTTAATGCTAAGATACAGATACCAGAAAAAATTGCTCATGCCTTCGATATTAATGTTATTTTGGGAAATTTGTTGGAAAATGCAATAGAGGCTGCAGAAAAAACGGAAGAAAAAATGCTGAAAGTCGAAATCGGAACAAAACAAGGGATTTTAAGAATCGAGATAGAAAACAGTTTTTCTGGTACTTGGATTTCACAGGATTCTTTCGAAAAAGGGATGATTGTTTCCACAAAGAGAAATCTTGATGGTCATGGATTTGGTTTAAAGAGCGTGAGAAAAATTGTGGAAAAATATAATGGTATTATGGAAATTTATCCTGAACAGAAATATTTCTGTGTAAAAGTTATTTTATATTTGCCAGAAATAGATTAAAAAAGGGCTGTTGAGAAAGGAGTTTTTGATATTTTCGTTATAAAATTAAGGCAAAAAGGTTAATTTTGACAATTACATAGCCCAATTTTTACAACAAACGGCATAAGAAGAATTTTTATGGTAAAATGCTGCTCAGAAAGGAGAATGCATATGGATATTACTGGAATCGGGTCTGTCCAGACCTACATTTATAATTCACAGACAGGAAAGCTGTCGTCCAAAGACGGCTCTGCAGATGAATTTGTGGACTATTTTAACGGGACATTGTCAGGAGATTCTTCGGAAAGCCTCAATGGATACGATGCGCAGAAAAAATATAACATAGAAAGGTTAATTGATTTAAATGGCGCATGGGGAAAGAATTGGTTTCAATCAGGGAAAGATGAATACGAAATTACCTGTGAGATTGTCAATGGCGGAGAGTCTTCTTATAGTATAAACGGGAAAAAAGTCCTTACCAATTATGTGGCGGCAACTCATTTACTGCCTCCCGGATGGGAAGATACAAAAAGTCCATACAAGACGCATCAGACAAAGGCATATGATCCGACAACCAATAGTATGAATCTTGCAGTCGGGGATGTGTTTGACCTGGGGAACGGCTATAAGCTGAGAGTAGGGGAGGACTGTATAGAAACCATTGGCTATGGAACCGGGAGCAAAGAGGATGATGAGAGGGTTCTGCATTTGGAATATGGACTGAATGCCTTGATTCATTTTGCAGACCAGCAGTGCTCTGCGCTTGCCATTTTTCCAGAACATACACCTATGCTGCTGAGTTTTCTTCAGGAGTTGGGCATAGATACCAGCAGGGAATTTACTCTTAACGAGACAAAGTGTATAGTGGAAAATGGAAAGATTCAAGAATCAGGGAACAAATGGGTAGTTCCCAGTTCTACTTATCAGAAGGCCTTGCAGCAGTATGAAGAATTTCTTTCCCAACCCCTGTCTTCTCGGCAGAGAAGTTCTTTAAAAGTATAAAGGCTGTTTGTTTTTTATCCGCTTGGACCAAAACGGAAAGCGGTTTTTGTCCTGATTGACAGAGGGACTATGCAAAATAAGGAATGTATGGAAGTGGTGTAAGATTGCCTTGAAACGGCAACACCACTTCCGTTTTTTGATTTGCGGTAAGTAATTGTAAAACTTTAAAGAGAGATTGAGAGCCGGAGGGACAGTTTATGTGTTTTGAATGTGGGAGAAAAATAGAATAGTTTTTTTGGGATATTGCCGCTTCCCATTGACGATATCCAAGGAAAACCGTATAATATGCCTTGGAGATATGTTATATTTTAGAAAGAAGGTGACACGAATGGTAGAATTAGACCAGTTCAAAACGACTTTGAACACATATAAAGAACCGTTAGTGGAAGTGAGGGATTCACTTTGACCTGGCAAATAAAGAAAAGAAAATCCAGGAATTAGAGCGGGAAATGGAAGCGCCGGATTTTTGGGATAACACGGAGCTTTCCCAGATAAAAATGAAAGAGCTGAAAAGTCTCAAAGATGATGTAGAGACTTATGCTCAGCTTTCTAGTCAGTATGAAGATATCGAAACATTGTTGGAGATGGGTTATGAGGAAAATGATCCATCCCTGATACCAGAAATTGAAGAATCCTTACAGGAATTTGAAGAAACCTTTGAAAATATTCGAATTAAAACACTTCTTTCTGGAGAATACGATATGGAAAATGCCATTGTATCCCTTCATGCAGGGGCAGGGGGAACGGAATCCTGTGACTGGAATTCCATGCTTTACCGGATGTATAAGCGGTGGGCAGAAGATAAAGGATTTGAGGTGGATGTATTGGATTCTCTAGATGGAGAAGAAGCAGGCATCAAATCCATCACATTTGAGGTACGAGGGGAAAATGCTTACGGCTACTTGAAATCAGAAAAGGGCGTACACCGTCTGGTGCGTATTTCACCTTTTAATGCAGCAGGGAAGCGGCAGACTTCGTTTGCGTCTTGTGACGTGATGCCGGATATTGAGAAAGATCTTGATATTGAGGTCAAAGATGATGAATTAAGGATTGATACTTACCGTTCCAGCGGAGCTGGCGGGCAGCATATCAATAAAACATCTTCTGCTATCCGTATTACCCATCTTCCTACAGGAATTGTGGTTCAGTGCCAGAATGAACGCTCCCAGCATATGAATAAGGATAAGGCCATGCAGATGTTAAAAGCAAAGCTGTATCTTTTGAAACAGGAAGAAAATGAGAAAAAAGCGGCGGATATCCGGGGAGAAGTAACGGAAATCGGTTGGGGAAATCAGATTCGTTCTTATGTTATGCAGCCTTACACCATGGTGAAGGATCACCGTACCAGCGCAGAGACAGGAAATGTGGACAGTGTGATGGATGGGAAGCTGGATTTGTTTATCAATGCCTATCTGAAATGGAAGAGCCTGGGGAGGGCGCAGTAAAATACAGGAGGAAATAGAATGGGAATTATCAGAGCAGCGTTGCAGGCTGTGTCCGGGGGATTGGCCGATCAATGGCTGGAGGTATACGAACCAGGAGATATGGGAGATAGAACCGTATTTACCAGAGGAATCAAGACCCGGAAGGGGCAGAATGTTAAGGGAAGCAGCGATACGGTAAGCAATGGTTCCGTGATTCATGTATATGACAATCAATTTATGATGCTGGTGGATGGCGGGAAAATTATAGATTATACGGCAGAGCCGGGATATTATAAGGTAGATAATTCTGCATTGCCTTCCCTGTTCAACGGGCAGTTAAAGGATACGGTGAAAGAGTCTTTCAACCGAATCAAGTTTGGCGGACAGACCCCAACCATGCAGAAAGTTTTTTATATTAATTTGCAGGAAATCAAGGGAATTAAGTTTGGCACCAGAAATCCGGTCAATTATTTTGATAATTTTTATAATGCGGAGCTGTTTCTGCGCGCCCATGGAACTTATTCCATTAAAATTACAGACCCGATACGATTTTATGCGGAAGCTATTCCAAGAAATGCAGCGCAGGTGGAGATAGAGGATATCAATGAGCAGTATCTTTCCGAATTTTTGGAGGCGTTGCAGTCTGCAATCAATCAGATGTCCGCTGATGGAATCCGCATTTCCCATGTGGCCTCTAAAGGACGGGAACTGGGGAAATATATGGCAGATACCCTAGATGAAGATTGGAACCGGATGCGGGGCATGGAGATTCAGGCAGTGGGAATTGCCAGTGTTTCCTATGATGACAAATCAACAGAGCTCATTAACATGCGCAACGAAGGAGCTATGCTCAGTGACCCTACCGTACGGGAAGGGTATCTTCAGGGACATATGGCCCGGGGGCTGGAAGCGGCAGGTTCCAATGCCAATGGCGCAATGGCAGGCTTTATGGGTATGGGTATTGGAATGCAGGCAGGCGGAAACGCTATGGGTGCAGCTTCCGCGGCAAATATGCAGCAAATGCAGATGCAGAACCAGAATATGCAGCAAAAGTGGACCTGTAGCTGTGGACATGTAAATCATGGGAAATTCTGTTCCGAATGTGGAGCGCAAAAGCCAGAGCGTCTTGGTACATGGACTTGTGAGTGTGGAGCTATAAACAGTGGAAAATTCTGCTCGGAATGCGGAAAACCAGCAAGATAATGTATCATTATGAGCAAAAAGATTCCAGAGTTATAAGGAGAAAGAAATGGCAGTTGTCAGTTATAAATGCCCAAATTGTGACGGCGAACTGGTATTCAATCCAAGAACGCAGAAGTACAGATGTGAATACTGTACTTCTGCGTTTTCACAGGAAGAATTTGACCAGATGCAGCCGGAAGGAAATGTCTATCGATGCCCAAGCTGTGGAGCAGAAATTGTGACAGATGATACCACAGCAGCATCCTTTTGCTATTATTGCCACAATCCTGTAGTGCTTTCAGGAAGAGTGTCTGGAGAATATCTGCCTCACAAAATCATTCCCTTTGCCATTGATAAGAAACAGGCAACAGAGAAATTTTTGGAGTATGTACATAGCAAAAAATTTGTTCCAAAAGCATTTTTTCAGAAAAGCCAGATTGAAAAAATTTCTGGTGTCTATTTTCCTTATTGGATGGTGGACATGGATATGGAAGGAGAGCTAAAGGCAGAGGGAAGAAATGTCAGAATATGGCGTAGCGGCGATACAGAGTATACGGAGACAAAAGTATACCAGATTGAGCGGACAGGGGATATTCATTTGGAGGATATTTCTAGAAACGCCTTAAAAAAAGCAAACAGCAAACTTTCCTCAGGAATACTGCCCTATGATATGAGCAAGGCCCAGGAATTCCATATGGGATATTTGTCTGGATTTCTGGCAGAAAAGAGGGATATTGAGAAGGAAGACTTGAAGATAGGAGTAGGAGAAGAGGCCAGGGAATACGGAGAAAAGATTCTGCGTGATACCGTCCATGGATACACGTCTTTGTCTGTCCGAAGCTGTCGTTTGGACTGCCAGAAAGAAAATTGGGATTATATGCTTCTGCCAGTGTGGACGGTAACTTATAAGGGCAGGGATGGAAAAATTTATTTCTATTCCATGAATGGACAAAATGGCAATGTATATGGGGAGCTCCCCATCGATTACAAAAAAGTGTGGATACTAAGCGGTATCGTTGCCTTTGCTGTATTCCTGCTTGGATTGATGGGAGGGTTTTTCTTATGAGCATACATGAGATGAGAACTTGTCCAGTTAGAAGAACACGAATGCTGTCCACAGTTTTATTTCTGGCAGTTTTTGTGCTTCTCTTTCCGGTACAGTTACAGGCGGCCAACACGCAGTTGACGGACCAGGCAGGGCTTTTGACTGAAGAAGAAGGAAAAGAAATCAGCCGCCAGATAGAAGAATTGGAAACAGTCACAGGATGGGATATCATGGCTGTGACTACAAAAGATGCAGAGGGCATGGACGGGGAAACCTATGCAGAGACATGGTTTGATGAGGTTACAAAAAAGGATGACGGTATCATCTGTGCAATTGATATGGATAACCAGGAGATTGTAGTCCGGGCTTTTGGAGAAGCTATGTACTACATTACCGATGACAGGAAGGAAAAGATTCTGGATGCCGGTTATGATGAAATTGTTCAGGAACAGTATGGAGCTACATTAAAAGCCATGTTGTGGGAGGTAGAAGCCGCATATGACGAAGAAAATCCCAGAGATAATTATCTCTATGATGAAGATACTGGAAAGACTACCAATTATCAAGAAGGGCATCGGGGCATTACCCGGATGGAAATAGTCATTGCGGCTTTACTTGCAATTGTGGCAGGGGGAATCACTGCCGCTTCTGTGATTGGAACGTATCGTCTGAAATTTGGCGGGTATCGGTATCCCATGGAAAAGAATGGAAGCGTAAGGCTGAGGCAGCAAGAAGACCGCTTGGTCAATCAATTTGTTACCCATAGGCATATCCCGAAGGAAAACTCTGGCAGCAGCGGAGGGGGAGCTGGAAGAAGCACAGTGCACAAGGGGGCCGGAGGGCGCAGCTCCAGTGGCGGAAGCAGGAAATTTTAGCGTTACTGGTCACGGAGTGAACAGTAACATTTTAGCGGTCCACGGCATTGGGAAATTTGAAAAACAGGTTGCATTTCAAAAATAAATGTGCTAATATCTTTCCTTAGAATACAGATGTATTTCACAGACATACAAAACCGGAGGATAGCATGGAAGAAAAGACAAAATATTTTGTATTGAAGAAAAAAGCGGTTCCAGAAGTGCTGTTGAAGGTTGTGGAGGCCAAGCGGCTGTTGGAATCGGAGCGGGCAGAATCCGTACAGGAAGCCACAGAACTGGTGGGAATCAGCCGGAGTTCTTTTTATAAGTATAAAGATGATATTTTTCCCTTTCATGACAATGCTAAGGGGAAGACAATTACAATGGTCATCCAATTGGATGATGAGCCAGGATTGTTGTCGCTGGTACTTGGAATTGTGGCGGATTTCCACGCCAACATTCTGACCATTCACCAGAGTATTCCAGTCAATGGAGTGGCGTCTTTAACCATAAGCGTGGATGTGCTCCCAGACACGAAAAATGTGTCCCAGATGGTAGAAAATATTGAACAGCAGGATGGCGTTCATTATGTGAAAATATTAGCTAGAGAATGAAAACAAGTATGCGGAATGGAGGAAATTATGATAAAGATTGCAATTTTAGGGTATGGAACCATAGGTTCCGGCGTGGTGGAAGTATTAAACACCAATCGGGAAAGTATTGCAGGGCGTGCAGGTGATGAGATTGAGGTAAAATATATTCTTGATTTACGGGATTTTCCTGGAGATCCTATGGAGAAAAAGATAGTGCATGACTATGATGTGATTGCAAATGACCCGGAAATCCAGGTGGTAGTGGAAGCTATGGGCGGCGTGGAGCCGGCTTATACTTTTGTAAAACGGGCATTGCTGGCAGGAAAGAGTGTTACCACCTCCAACAAGGCATTGGTGGCGAAGCATGGAGCAGAGCTGATTGCCATTGCCAAAGAGCAGAGTATCAATTTTATGTTCGAGGCAAGTGTAGGAGGCGGAATTCCAATTATCCGGCCGTTGAATTCTTCCCTGACCGCAGATGAGATTCAGGAAATCACAGGAATTTTAAATGGAACTACCAATTACATGTTAAGTAAGATGACATTTGAAGGGCTGGAATTTGATGATGTGTTAAAAGATGCTCAATCCAGAGGTTATGCAGAAGCAGATCCTACCGCAGATGTGGAAGGGTATGACGCCTGCCGGAAAATTGCGATTTTAACCTCACTGGTATGTGGGCAGCAGGTAGATTTTGAAGAAATATACACAGAGGGCATTTCAAAGATTACTGCAACGGATATCCGTTATGCCCAAGCTATGGGCAGAGTGATTAAGCTTTTGGCCACCAGCAAGAAGACAGAAGAGGGATATTGTGCCATGGTTGCTCCCTTTTTGTTGTCCAAGGAGCATCCTTTGTATAATGTAAATGATGTGTTTAACGCTATTTTTGTTCATGGAAATGTACTAGGAGACGCTATGTTTTATGGCAGTGGTGCAGGAAAGCTTCCTACCGCCAGTGCAGTGGTGGCAGATATTGTAGATATCGCAAAGCATCTTCACAAGAACATTCTAATTTCCTGGAGTTCACGAAAAATGGATTTGGTTGACTGGAAGAAAGCAAAGAGCAGATTTTTTGTGCGGATCAGTGAGGAAAAGGAAAATATTCAGAAATTATTCGGTAATGTGGAATTTGTAGAAGCAGAAGACATTTCTGGTGAAATAGGATTTTTGACAGAAATCATAACAGAAGAAGAATATGAACAAAAAGCTTCAAAATTGAAGAACATTTTGCAGAGAATTCGCGTAGTGTAGGAGAGAACAGGAAGGATGAATATGAAATATGTTATTGTACTAGGGGATGGAATGGCAGACCTTCCCCTGGAAGAGCTGGGGGGAATGACGCCCCTGGAATATGCCAAAACACCTTGTATGGACTACCTTGCCGCTGCAGGGGAAATCGGAACAGCGCATACTATTCCAGATGGGATGGCGCCAGGCAGCGATACCGCGAATTTATCTGTGCTGGGATACGATCCGAAACAGTATTATTCCGGGCGTTCTCCTCTGGAAGCGTTAAGTATCGGTGTGGATATGAGGCCTACCGATGTGTCTTTGCGTTGCAATTTGGTGACATTGACAGAGGAAGAAGAGAATTTTGAGGATAAAAAGATTTTAGATCATAGCTCTGGGGAAATATCTACTGAAGAAGCGGCTGTTTTACTGGAAGCAGTAAAACAGGAGCTGGAAACGGATTGTTATAAATTTTATGTAGGAACCAGTTATCGCCATTTGCTGATTTGGCAGCAGGGGGAAGTGTTAAAATTATCCCAGCCTCATGATGTGCTGGGGCAGACCATTGGGCAATACCTTCCTCAGGATGAGATGCTGCAAAACATGATGAGAAAAAGTTATGAGATTCTGGTAAACCATCCCATTAACCAAAAGCGCAAGGAACAGGGGAAAAATCCTGCCAATTCCTGCTGGTTTTGGGGTGCAGGTACAAGGCCGTCCCTTTCTTCTTTTCAGGAAAAAACAGGCTTACAAGGCGCAATGGTGTCAGCCGTGGATTTGTTAAAGGGCATTGCGGTGGGAGCATCCATGAAGAATATTTGTGTTGAGGGAGCAAATGGGGGCCTTCACACCAATTATAGAGGCAAGGCCCAGGCAGCCGTAGATGTGTTGACAAAAGAGCAGTATGATTTTGTTTATGTGCATGTGGAAGCGCCGGATGAGATGGGGCATCAGGGCAGTGTAGAGAAAAAGGTGCAGGCAATTCAATTTCTGGATGAACAGGTAATTGCGCCCATCAAGGAAGGATTGGAGCAGGCAGGGGAAGAATTTCGTATGTTGGTGATGCCGGATCATCCGACGCCCATTTGCATTCGTACCCATACGGGAGATGATGTGCCCTACTTGCTGTATGACAGTAGCGCGCCACAGAAAAATATGTGGAAATACAATGAAAGAGAAGCGGCAAAAAGCAGCCATCATATTTCAAAAGGCTGTGAAATGATAGATTATCTGATTCAAAAATAGACCGTGGTTCAGGAGAACAATATGTTAATAGTAAAAAAATTTGGAGGAAGCTCCGTTGCAGATAAAGAACGGATTTATAATGTGGCCAGGCGTTGTATGGAGGATTATAGGAAGGGTAATGATGTAGTGGTCGTATTGTCCGCTATGGGAAAAACAACGGATAGTCTTTTGGAACTGGCGAAGAATATCAATCCAAATCCCCCAAAACGTGAGTTAGATATGCTGCTGGCTACTGGAGAACAGACTTCCACAGCGTTGATGGCTATGGCAATGGGAGCTTTAGGGGTGCCTTCTGTTTCTTTAAATGCTTTTCAAGTTATGATGCAGACGTCATCCAGATATGGGAATGCGCGTTTTAAGAAAATTGATACCCAGCGTATCCGCCACGAGCTGGATAACCGCAAAATAGTTATTGTCACAGGGTTTCAGGGAGTAAATAAATATGAGGATGTTACAACCTTAGGACGAGGCGGCTCTGACACCACGGCAGTGGCTTTGGCAGCGGTACTCCATGCGGATGCCTGCGAAATTTATACAGATGTGGAAGGTGTATACACTGCAGATCCCAGGGTTGTGCCCAATGCAAAGAAAATACCTGAAATTACCTATGATGAAATGCTGGAGTTGGCAACCCTAGGTGCGAAAGTGCTGCATAACCGTTCGGTAGAAATGGCAAAGAAGTATGGGGTACAGTTGGTAGTCCGTTCCAGCTTGAATAGTGCGGAAGGGACGATTGTAAAGGAGGAGACAGACATGGAGAGTATGCTTGTCAGCGGAGTTGCTGTGGATAAAAATACAGCCAGGATTGCGGTATTTGGGGTAAAGGATACTCCGGGAATTGCTTTTAAAATATTTGATTTGCTGGCAAGAAATAATATCAATGTAGATATTATTCTGCAATCCATTGGAGGAAATGGCACGAAAGATATTTCCTTTACTGTGGCTAGAGAAGATGCTAAAGAAGCAGTGGCAATTTTAAAAGAACATAAAAGCAGAATTACAGCCAGGGAAATTGAAGTGAATGATACAGTGGCAAAAGTATCCATTGTAGGCGCAGGAATGCAGTCTAATCCTGGGGTAGCATCCAGGATGTTTGAAGCATTGTACAATGCAGGAATCAATATCCGTATGATTGCTACCTCAGAAATCCGCATTACCGTATTGATCAATGAAGAAGATGTGGATAAGGCTATGCGGGCAGTACATGATCAGTTTATAGAGGACTGATGGGCTTGAATTTACAGGTATAGCGTAAAATTTTTCAGTAAATCTATATGCCATAGGATCAACAGCAGATTCTTGATGATAAAATTTCCAATGACAATGATAAGGGCGGCCCACACATAGCCGTCCCGGTATTTCATACCAATCCTCAGGCGATGCCTGGAAATACGTTCTATGGTCTGGCTAAAGAGAAACCAACCGCCAGTTGCGGCGGTATACAGAACTAAGGGGTGACAGATAAACGAGGTAAGGAAATCCCCCCGAAGAAAGGCTGCTACCGCTCTGGTCCCGCCGCAGCCAGGACAGTAAATACCAAGGGTACGCTGCACCAGGCAGGGCAGCAGGAGCTTGGAAAAGGGAATGGGGAACAGCTGGTAAAGAATCCCCAGAAAACATACGATGGCAATCAATGCCCAGCCAGTGTAGAACAGGGCAGTTTCTTCTTTTTTTTGTTGTCTCATAAAGATATCCTCAGGTATTGTTTCTATTAGTGTGTTATGTTTGCAGTATAATGCCTTTTTTCCTATTTGTCAAAAGGTAAGAGTTGTGATATAATTAGTATATCATTTTATCGGATTAATTTTATGAACAATATGAAAGATATGGATAAAATTGAAATCATGTCCGGTAGCTTGCAGTGGGGCATTGGATTGTCTAGAAAAAAAGAAGAGAGGTGTTTGCATGACAGGGGCAATTGGAGGATTAGGCGGTTATAGTTATAATAATTATAGTAATTACAGTAACTATAATGGGAGGTATGGACAGGAGAATAGCACCGGTAGTCCTGAGGGAGTTAAAGCTGGCAGGACTTATGGTGCAGATGGCGTATTTTGGGATAGGGAAAGTAAAGACGATTCTGTGAAAAAAACAGGAGAACGGTGTCAGACTTGTGAAAATCGAAAATATCAGGATGGTTCCAATGAGAATGTTTCCTTTAAGGCAGCAGCTCATATTTCTCCTGAGGCAGCAGGCAGCGCAGTACGTGCTCATGAAGGAGAACATGTTTCCAATGCATATACAAAGGCGGCCCAGGAGGATGGAAAGGTGGTCAGAGCTTCTGTAAGTATTCATACGTCTGTTTGTCCCGAATGCGGCAGGACTTATGTATCAGGAGGAACAACCTCTACCAGTATTAAGTATCCAGCAGATCCTTATGAAAAGAGCCGGAAGATTCTTGGGGAAGAGGATGCAAAAGGAAACAATGTTGATTACGCAGCATAAGAAAAGGAAGAATAGCAAAGGAGGTTTTATGTTTATGAAGAAATTTAAAATGTTTGGTATGATTCTTACAGTGTTTTGTTTTGTGCTTTTAGGTATGCTTGCAGCGCCTCACAAAGGAGACGTTGCATATGCAAAGAAAATCACAAAGGATAGTCAGGTGGTGAAGCTGGCAAAGAAGAAAGTGCCGGGTGCGCAAATTTTTGAAATAGACAGGGATTATGAAAAAGGGAATTTGCTTTATGAAGTGAAAATGATTAAGGGAACAAAAGAATATGACCTTACCTACCTTGCTTCTAATGGAAGCTTGGTTCAGTATGAATGGGAACAGAATAGAATCAACCGGACCAGCAAAAAAAAGATAATGAGTATGAGTAAATGCAAAAGCCTGGCAAAGAAGAAGGTACGTGGGGCAACCATCACTAGCATTCGTTTGAAATATGAGGACGGAGTGCAGCAATACAAGGTGAAGATGAAGAAGGGCACCACAAAGTATGAATTGGACTATCATGCCAAAACTCGTGAACTGCTAAGCTATGGATGGGAAAAGCGTATTACTTCCAAGGCAGGTAACAATAATTATATAGGCGTAGAAGAGGCGAAAAAGATTGCTCTTTCCAAGGTGCCTGGTGCGACTGTAATAAAAGTAGAATTTGACAGAGATGATGGAGTTCCCGTTTATGATGTGGAATTGGTAAAGGATGAGTATGAATATGATATTGAAATCCATGCCGTGACGGGGAAAGTGCTGGATTTCGACCAGGATTTCAGGGAAGATATATACTATTGATAGAGAACTGGTATGGTATAATTTAGAATGTATCAGATGGAAATGGAGCGTAAAATAATATGAATCGCACATCAGCAGAATTAAAACGACTGGCAAGGGAGAATTTAGTTGGACACTGGGGATTGATGATAGGGGCAGTATTGTTGCTTAGTTTGATTATGTTTGCGGTATTAATCCCCTTTTACTTTCTGTTTTTTATCAGTGGAGGAGGATATGTGCAGTTAGGCGCATATTTGGTTGCGGCATTGATTGTCGGCATCGTTTCTGTCATTATGCAGTGTGGCATTAGCAGAATGCAGATAGGATTTGCAAGAAATCAGGAAACAGGAATCGGCATGCTGTTTGGAGAATTTGTTCGAAGGCCGGATCGTTATATTGTAGGGATTCTGATTATGATAGGTGTGGAATTGCTATGCATCTTACCAGGAACGGTATGTTTGAGCGTAGGGGTGGCTGCTGAGCTTGTACCCGCTTGTGTGATAGGAGCAGTGCTTTATCTGGCAGGGACAGTACTTATGGTGATGTTTACGTTCCGTTTTAGTCTTGTATTTTTCCTGTTGATTGATAATCTTCAGATGGGCGCTGTAACAGCATTTCGGGAAAGTGCACGCTGGATGAATGGAAATAAGGGACGTTTATTTTATATTTATTTAAGTTACATTGGCTGGGGAATTTTGGGAATACTTTCTTGTGGACTGGGAATGCTTTGGATTTCTCCCTATATGAACCAGACACTGGTAAGCTTTTATTTGGATGTAACTGGAGAGCTAGATCGAGGACAGTGGATACAGCCAGAGAATGATTTAGAAAAAAGATATCAGGAAGTGGAAGGGTACTGAGCATGACAGAGAATATTATTTTAAAGACCGCAAAATCCAATGGGAAGAGATAGAGAAGGACAGTTAAAATCAATGGGAAGCCAGTGTGGATATGGCTTCCCGTTTTTTCATCTAATAGGAAAGAGCTTGTCACGCGAAAGCGTGAAAGTGTCTTTTGATAGAATAAAAAATAGAGGATAGAAAAAACCATAATTTTACAGTTTTGGAATCACCAAAAAAGCAGATATTATAGCAGAATCATTTTAAATATGAGGTGATAAAACTGAACAATCATTTAAAAAATCAAACAAGTCCATATTTATTGCAGCATGCAGAGCATCCAGTCAACTGGTATCCCTGGTGCAAAGAGGCGTTTGAAAAAGCAAAAAAGGAAGACAAACCTGTTTTTCTTAGTATTGGTTATAGTACCTGCCACTGGTGTCATGTAATGGCCCACGAAAGCTTCGAAGATGATGAGGTGGCAAGAGAGCTAAATCGGAATTTTATTTCTATTAAAGTAGACCGGGAGGAACGGCCAGACATTGACAGTATTTATATGGAGGCATGTGTGCTGTTTACGGGAAGCGGTGGGTGGCCAGCTAGTATTTTCTTGACTCCAGAGCAAAAGCCTTTTTATGCGGGGACTTATTTTCCAAAGGATAGTGCTTATGGCAGGATTGGTTTTCTGGATTTATTGCGGGCCTTGGACAAACGCTGGAAGAGGGATCGAGGCAGCTTACAGCAATCAGCAGAAGAACTCACAGGGCAGCTTCAGGAAGAGCAGGAGACAAAATCCGTTGGATTGTCCTGGCAGCATTTGGCTTTGCAGGCTGTGCGGTGGTTGAAACAAAACTTTGACGAAGCTTATGGTGGGTTTGGAAATGCACCGAAATTTCCTATGGCTCACAATCTAATGTTTTTGATGGAGTATTATCAGGTGAACCGGGATCGGCGTGCTCTTGAAATGGCAGAAAAGACTTTGCTGCAGATGTATCGTGGAGGGATATTTGACCATATCGGCGGTGGGTTTTCCAGATATTCCACCGATCCATATTTCCTGGTGCCTCATTTTGAAAAAATGTTATACGATAATGCCCTCCTTCTCATGGCGTATACCCAGGCTTATTCCATAACTGGAAAAGAGATTTACCGGGAAGTGGTGAGAAAAACGGGGCAGTATATTCAACGAGAAATGACAGATTCCAATGGAGGATTTTATTCTGCCCAGGATGCAGACAGTCAGGGGGTGGAAGGGAAGTATTATGTATTTGCTTATGAGGAGCTCACCTCTCTTTTGGGAGTTTCTGCTGGAAAGAAATTTAATGAATATTTTAATATTACAAGAGAAGGAAATTTTGAAGGGAAAAGCATTCCAAACCGCCTCAATGATAAGGTGTATGGAGTGGGTCAGGACGAGGAGTATTCTCATACAGAACCAGAGAGACTTCTGCCTAAAGTCTATGCATATCGTAAGCAGCGTTATCGGCTATTTTTAGATGATAAAATCCTTGTCTCTTGGAATGGGCTTATGATCGGGGCTTTTGCCAGGATGTACCAGGTATTTGGACAGGAAAGTTATCTGCGTCAGGCAAAAAGGGCCTGTGAATTTTTGGAGGCGCAGCATGGGGAGAGGGATTTTCTGCCTGTAAGCTGTCGCCATGGGATCTGCCAAGGACAGGGATTTCTGGAGGATTATGCCTTTTATACCTTTGGATTAATAGAACTTTACCGTGCTGTATTGGAACGGAAGTACCTGGAACGAGCCAAGCATTATTGCAGAAAAGCTCAGGAGCTTTTTGAAGACCAAAGAAAGGGCGGATTTTTTCTTTATGGGAAAGAAAATGAGAGACTGATTGCTGCCACCAAGGAAACTTATGACGGCGCCATTCCCAGTGGAAATTCTGTGATGGCTTATAATCTGGTGAAATTATGGCAGATTACCGGTGAGGAAGCCTGGAGGGAACAGGCAAAAAAGCAATTAAAGTATCTTTCTGTCTTTGCAGAGCGTCATCCTGCTGGGCAAAGCTTTTCCTTGTTAGCGGCTCTTTTGTATCAGAACCCACCAGCACATATTGTTGGGGTGTTGAAAGAAGAAAAAGATTTGGAAAAGCTACGGAAAATATATGGTAAGGATTCAGATATTATGATTTTCTGGGAGGAAAGTCAGGAATATGGGAGAATCAATAACCGGGCAACCTTGTATATCTGTAAGGATGGGAGCTGTAAGCCGCCTGTAAATCTTTAAAATTTGAATTAGAATGTTCAAAAAGCACACCAAAGGGGAGGGAAGAAATAGCTGACAAAAACCATAGCCCATGGTACAATAGGAACGATAGATTGGAGGGACCTATGGTAGATAAAATATTATTTATGGAAACGCTGCGTTCTGTGCAAGAAATTGCAAAGGCCAGCCCAGAGCCAATGACAAGAGAGGAAATACAGGAATTTTTTCAGGATATGGAATTGTCATCCCAACAGCAGGAGATGATTTATGAGTATTTGCAGAAGCCCAAGGAGAAGCCAAAGAAAGAGGATACAAAAGAGCAGAGAAAAAAATCATCGGGGAAAGCCATAGACGGTGGGAAGAAGGCGTCCCATTCCCAGCATTTTCAGACGTACCTTAATGAAATTAAAAATTTACCAGAAATGTCCCAGGAGGCGAAGATGGAATTATACCAGGGACTGCTGGCGGGGGAAAAAGCAACAGTTTCGGTTATTTCTACCCAATGGCTGAAAAGGATTGCTGACATTGCAAAATCCTATGTTACCAGTCAGGTATTGGTGGAGGATTTGGTACAGGAAGGAAATATGGGACTTTTGCTGGGTATGGAAGAATTACTAGGAGCAAGAGAGCGGTATGAAGAGATGGCCACAGATGTCAACGCTATGGAACGGAAGATAGAATCATTTGTTCGGGAAGCCATGGAACAATATCGCCAGGAAACTGAAGGAAGGAATAGTGGTGACCATACAATTCTGGCTAAGGTCAACCTGGTGCACGAAGCAAGGAAGGTGTTGGCGGAGGAGAATGGCACGATTCCTACGTTACAGGAATTGAGTGATTTTACAAAGATTTCTGTGGAAGAGGTAAGCGATATTATAGCATTATCCAGGGAGAAAGGAGAGAATTTATGAATTTTGGGCCTATGGAATATGTAGTAGCGCGAATTGATGGTGATTACGCTTATCTACAGCAAGTGGATCAACCCCAGGAAGAATTAAAATGTGTGGCGCGGGCTTTGCTTCCACCGGAAATCGCAGAAAATTCCATACTTCATTATGAAATGATGGAATATACCATCAAAGACATACTGGAAAAATAGCGGTTGTTAAAAGGGAAGATCAAAGGCAGGGGGAAGTAAATCTTTTTACCCGTCCCAGAAGGTTTGGAAAGTCCCTGAATATGAGTATGCTGAAAAGTTTTTTCGAGCTGAATGGAAATCAGGAGATTTTTGAGGGGCTGGATATTTCCAGGGAAACAGAGTTGTGTGAAAAGTATATGGGGAAATTTCCAGTACTTTCTGTTTCATTGAAAGGAATCTATGCAAAAACTTATGAAACTGCATTTGATTTGGCAGTTCAGCTCATTCGGGAAGAAGCCAGGAAGCTGCAGTATTTGTTTGACAGTGAGAAGCTAACTCAGTATGATAAGGAGGCATTTTCTGGGTTGCTGCAGGGTGATATGGAGGAGGGAACTTTGTGTTATGGTCTTAAGTTTCTGTCACAACTTCTCCAAAAGCACTATGGCAGGCAGGTGATTCTTTTAATTGATGAGTATGATGCGCCTCTTGCGAAAGCATTTGAATATGGCTATTTTGACCAGATGGTTGTGTTGATTCGAAACTTATTCGAGCAGGTTTTAAAAACCAATGACTGCTTGCAATTTGCAGTGCTAACCGGGTGTATGCGTATTTCTAAGGAAAGTATTTTTACTGGACTGAATAATTTGAAAGTTTTGTCAATCACAGATGTACGCTTTGATGAATATTTTGGCTTTACAGATAAGGAAGTCAAGGAATTATTAAGCTATTATGACCTGTCTGATCAATATGAAATGGTAAAGGAATGGTATGACGGATACCAGTTTGGAAATGTAGAGATATACTGTCCCTGGGATGTGATAAATTATTGTGATCTTTTGCGAGCAGATCAAGATGCACAGCCTGAAAATTTCTGGTCGAACACCAGCAGCAATGAAGCGGTGAAACGGTTTCTTCAAAAAGCAGGCAATAGTAAGACAAAACGAGAAATTGAAGACTTGATTGCTGGAGGGGTGATTAGAAAAGAAGTCCGTCAAGAGCTTACTTACCAGGAGATGTATCATACCATTGACAATCTATGGAGTCTCCTGTTTACGACTGGTTACTTGACGCAGCGGGGAAAACCGGAGGGAAACTGTTTTAATCTTGCAATTCCCAATTTAGAAATTCGAAGCATTTTTACGAAACAGATTATGGAGATATTTCAGGAAATTGTTCAGGAAAGTGGAGAAATGCTGAATCGTTTCTGTGATGCCTTACAGCATGGGGATGCTATGAGTGTGGAAAAATGTTTGGGAGATTATCTGAGGAAAACCATCAGTATCCGAGACACTTTTGTAAAGGGACAGAAGCAGGAAAATTTTTATCATGGTATCTTGCTGGGGATTCTTGGATTTAAAGATGATTGGGGTGTATTTTCTAACAGGGAATCCGGGGAAGGCTACAGTGATATTCTCATAGAAGTGGAAGATGAGGGAATGGGGATTGTGATTGAGGTAAAATATGCTGGAGACGGAAATCTGGAAGCAGGATGCAAGGCGGCTTTGAAGCAGATAGAGCAGAAGCGGTATGAGGAATTTCTGTACGATGAGGGGATGGGAGAAATTCTTAAATATGGGGTTGCCTGTTATAAAAAACGCTGTAAGGTGCTGTTATATCAATAAAATGCAATAGAAGCAATGGGCTGATTTTACCATTGGAATCTCTGCTGTCGGTACAGTAGCAGTAAACCTCGGACACATAGCTCCACGCACATGGCGAACCATACTCCTGGAAGTCCCCATTGATTTACCAAAAGAACGGAGAGGGTCAGCCGGACGCCCCAGATGCTGGCCAGGTTTAAAAGACATGGAATCAAAGAATCTCCTGCACCGCAAAGGGCTCCCGATGCCACAATGGAGGCTGCAAAGAGCGGTTCTGCAAATAGTTCAATCCGCAGTACTTTAGCAGCCAGATCTTGTACATGCAGATCTGGAGTCAACATTTGGAAAATAGCAGGACATAAAAAATACATTACAATACCGGCAACTGTCATAATCAGGCAACCTAACAGAATGGATAGATTAGAAAAACTTTTTGCTAATGTTTTTCTTCCTGCTCCGATGCTCTGTCCAGTCAGAGTAGTTGCAGCGGCAGCAATTCCATAGCCGGGCATATAACAAATGCTTTCGGCTGTTACTGCAATAGAATTTGCTGCAATAGCAATCGTGCCAAGAGGAGCGATAATGCGGGTGGAAACAATCATTGCTCCGCAAACTGCAACGTGTTCAAAGCCCATGGGCAGTCCAATTCGTATCATATGGGAAAGGATGGTTTTGTTATAACGACAAGTTTCCTTTCGGCGAATGCTAAGGCTTGGGGAGCGAAAACATACTGCCCATAGCTTTACCGCGCAGATTAGGATAGTTGCAAAGGCAGTGCCCAATGCAGCTCCGGCCACTCCAAAAAATTGAATGAAGACCAAATTAAAAAGTACGTCAAGGCCGCACATAGCTGCATCCAAAATAGCAGGGGTCCGCATATTTCCACTGCATTGTAACATGGAACCGGCCAGACTGTGCAGTTGAAAGGCAGGAAGGGAACAAGAGTAAATCAAAAAATAGATGGAAGAATTTTTTTGAATGTCTTTTCCTGCTCCCAGCCAGATGGGAAGATATCTGCTGATTCCAATACCTGTTATCATCAATATGATTGAAAAGCAAAGGGCTGCTACAAGAGCATGCTTTAAGATTTGCCTGGCTTCCTGCTCCTGTCTGGCTCCGATTTTTTGGGCAGCTTGAACGGAAAAGCCAGTGGATACTGCGTTACACAAGCCGTTTAACAGCCATGTGCTGCTGGATACCAAGCCAATGGCTGCCGAAGCGCCTGCGCCTAAGTTTCCCACCATTGCGGTGTCAATATACTGCATCATGATAGAAGTAAGCTGTGCCAGGATTGCTGGGATGCTTAGACGCCAGACCACAGATAATTTCTGTGCTTGTCCAGGGGCTTGCTCTTGTTGTAATATGTTCGTAAGTAATTGTTCATTATTTATGGTTTTTTTCATGTTATCTATCCTTTTAAAGATAATAGAGTCCGTTTGCTCTATACGGTTCTTCTCTGTCAATGGCTGAGGAATCAAGTCTTTCTTCTCAATATAAGTTTAGTATACTGAAAAATTGCTTTTCATACAAGGGTTATTATAAATCAGGGGCTCAATTCGGTAGAAACCGAAAGCCCCTATTTTTTATTCTATAGGAAAGACCTTGTCACGCGAAAGCGTGAAAGAGTCTTTCGATAGAATAAAAAATAATATGCACACTCGTGCGAATAGAAGATGTCACTGCGTGACCGCACTCGGTGCAGCAAAGTGTCAAGCCCTTATGAGTAAGGGGTAGGGGAGCCCTAGTGGGCTTGCCTACTTTGTTCTGCGGACGCTTTGGGTGCAATTGGAATATGAGGACTGCGGATGACAGGTTGAATTTGCTTGCCTGCAAGCGCACAGTCAATGGTGTCTGTCAAAAGTTCTGTAAAAGCAGTCATGGAATTTGGTTTTGCCTGATAGTCGTCCTGTCCAAAAGGAACAAAATAGATGTTTTTGGTATTTAGGAGAATTCCAATATTTTTCAAATTCATGCCAAGGGCGTCATTGGTGGAAAGAGAGAGCACCAAGGGCCTGTTGTTACGCAGGTGGGATTTTGCAGCCATCAGTACTGGGGTATCGGAAATTCCGTTTGCCAGTTTGGATAAAGTGTTTCCGGTGCAGGGAGCAATCACCAAAATATCCATCAATCCTTTGGGACCAATAGGCTCTGCGCCTGGAATGGTGGTAATAGGTTCCTTTCCGGTGAGTACTCGTGCCCGTTCTAGAAAAGAGGCGCTTGTGCCGAATCTGGAGTCCAGGCTGGATGCATTTAAAGAGAATACTGGAAGGAGGCTTGCTCCTGTCTTTTTTAATTCCTCCAGTGCAGTAAAAATTTTTTCATAGGTACAAAAGGAACCGGTAAAACCGATGCCAATGGATTTATCGTGAAAATCATAAGACATAATCTGTGATCCTTTCTACTATTTTTCCAATGATTTGGCCGGAGGTCACAGGGGAAAACCGTCCTGGAAGGCCCGGAAGCCGGAAATAAGGAAGCAGGTATTTCTCCGTAATGTCCTCCGAAAAGCCAAAGGGAGGGGATGCAATATCAAAAATATAGCAGGAACCAGAAAGCTCCTGTATTTGGTCAGATTCCAGAACAGGAAGGGGAATCGTGTTGATGACTATGTTGCAGTGGGGCAGCACCGTGGAAAAGTCTTCTTTTTGGATCGGACAGATTCCCTTTTTTTCTGCCTGTTCCTGTTTTTGGACTTCCTCCTCTAACACGTAAATACTGCGGCACAAAGGATGAAGCAGAGTGCAGATGGCAGAACCGCAGCAGCCATATCCCAACAGTAGAACTCTGGACGAAGATAGGGAAATCGGGGTGTATCGGATGACTTCGGATAATAGTCCTTCTGCAGTAAGCAATGCATTTTCCCTGGAAAAAATGGGAAGTCGGGAAAATTGCAATACCGAAAAGCCCTTTTCTTTTACTAGATTTTCAATGTCCGAAGAAAGGCTGTAGACAGCGAATATTTGATCCGTACTTATAGTATCCCATAATTGGGATAAAAGGCAGAGGGGTTTTTCACTGTTCGCTTGGAACAGATGGGCGCCATCTTTGGAGAGAGGCGTGGGAGCCAACACCACATCTGCGCCCATTAATGCCTCAGATAAAGAGTCCTCCTGAATGATGTCAGAGCTGTAGGAAAAGTCCGGTGTGTGATAGCAGGTCACTTGGCAGCCGCAGGCATTTAAGTATTCTGCGGTGTGACATTGCCGCAGGTCGCCGCCCAAAATTGCAATGGATGATATTGCCATATGCTTCCTCCAATTTGCATTATCCTTACAATATATGAAAAAAAGGGAAAAAGGTGTATGGTCAAAAAGCAGGGACATGTTTGAAAATGCATTTCTGGAATCTTATGTTCGGATTATTTCTAAATGATTGTATTTGTCGCTGTTTCACGTTATAATATTGCTAGACTTATCATTCGGAAACGAAAGAGGGGAGAATTCCTTTGGGTGGCATATTTTCTGGTTTCGGCGTGGATAAATTGCAGGGGGAGTTTCGGCAGCCAGAAATTCCCTTGACTTATACAGATTCGGAAGGTTGGGAGACGGATATTTCTTATGCCATTGACCTTGTGACCGACCTTGTCGCACTGCTGTTGGAGTGCAAAGTGGGCGGAACCCTTTACTTACGATTTAAGTGAAATGGCGCTAAAAGAGGACATGATGAAAATGGCCGCCCTTTGCGAAAACATGAGAAAAGAATTATATGGAGAGGATGAAGAGATATGAAGAAATTTGATGAAATGACATTGGCAATTAATGATTTACAGGAAGAATTTGAGGAAAATGGCAGCGAAATAGAAACCGAGGCAGGGAAAGCATTGGGGAAACCGTGGAGTATATTTTAAGTTGGTTTGACATCGGTATTGACGTGGAGAATGCTATCGGCCAGCGTGATTGGTAAGGTGGAAAGGAACGAAAGCTAAAATGGATGTAACGATATTTGAAAAATTTGATCAAGCATGTTCTGAAAAATTGTCAGCTTCTATTGATGAAATACTGCGGGCAGGAAAAGAGGAAAAATTTTGTGCCATTAGTTTTATGACTACAGATGATTTTTATGGATGTTATTTGGCTTGGGATTACGGTAACAACATAGAAGCGTATTACGACTGGGAGCAGGGAAGCGAGCCGGATTTTCTTTATCAGCCTCTGGTTGAGATTGTGGATTCATGTGAGGAAATGGATTTGTGTAGCAAATCAGAGGGAAAATGGGAGTTTGCCATGGGCTTTCTTGCAGTGCTGGAAAAGAACATCAGACGGATTCCCGATGAAATATTCCGCAAAAATAATTATAAAAGGGAGGATGTTTTCTTTTTTGCCACAATGTCTGACGGTGATTATATAGAAGAAATGCTGGATGCATCTGCGGCAATGTTTAATGCGGCAGAAACAAGAAAAACATATGGATTGTTATAGTGATCGGTATGAAAGAGATTATGAAAAGATAAAAAATCAGAAATCATTGTTGAGTATATAAAAGGTGAAAAGTCAATGCATAAAAATCAGAGAATCATCATTGATACAAGGACATATGTAGTAGATGAAATTTTTGAGCGATATAAACGTGGAATGTTAATCTTTTATAAAAAAGGTTTGACAACAAAGAATCGTGAAAACAAAATTACATGGGAAGTATTAAAAGCATTAGCAAGAGGGATCCCCTTTCCGCCGGTATATGTTTCTGAACTGCAGACAGGAGAAATGCTTGTATTAGATAAGAGCGACAGACTTAGATTTTTGATGAAATATTTAGATTATGGCTATGATAATTATGAAGAATATTTGAAAATTCAAGAAATGGGATATGGGTCAGAGCGAGATTTTTTGAAAGATATTTTTTATTCACCCATTTTTTTACATGTCATTGATTATATGAATCCCAGATATATGCATATGCAAGTAGGTGCTTTTGTGGAAGAATGGTCGGCGACACAGGAACAAAGCATACGAAATGTCCTTTACCGGGGGGCGAAGTTGCAGGTCTTTGAAGAGCTGGTATCAAGAATAAATGATTCCCCTAAAATGCGGCTAATCATTCAATATAATTTTATTTATTTTATAATGGTAGATTTTGTTATGCACCGGGAGTTTGATGATAATGAGTATAGGGATGCAGATAGATTCCAATTGCTGGAAGAAACAATATATGAATTAAAATATAAGGATTATGGTTTCCTGAGAGAATTATGTGATCAATTTGAATATTTATATTGGCGGTTCAACCGAAAAGAGAGCAGGGAATGGTTGCCACCACGCATGTCACTAGAAGTAAAAATGAAATATTTGTGTTTTATGGGTGCATGGATGAGGGTTGGGAGCAACCACAATATGGACGACATCTTTGGGAATCGGAGAATAAGGAATATAGTAAGAGATTGTGATATGGGTTATCAAAGCATTAACAGAATATTAGATGATTTTAGAAGGGGAAATTTATGATAAAGAAGGTTCAAATTACAGGATTTAAGTCCTTTGATGATGCAAAATTGGATTTAAAAAATTTTACGTTGCTGGCTGGGCAGAACTCCAGGGGAAAAACAACGGTAATACAAGCCATTTTTGCGATGCTGCAAAATGGGAAAAATCCCTTTCGTGGGGAATATATGAATATAGGAAAGCCCAGTGAATTACAGAATGCCATCATTGGAAGCAGGGAGATAAAACTTTCGATGAAATATGAGCATTGTGGGAAGGTGAAGGAGAGAACGAAAATAATATCCAAAAATCAAATAACAGAATCTGGCAATAAAGATGATAAGATAAGAGTGATTTACTGCTCTGCTGAGCGAATAGGAGTGGAGGATACCTATGAAAAGTATTTGGGGGATGAAATCTTAATAGGTAAAAATTGTGAATATGTATTTCACTATCTGAATGCACATGACGAGGAACTGTTAGATATAGAGAAAGATTTTATTTATGATGAGGAATCAAAGCTGACATTTGGCGGTCAGGTGGATGATTGGTTGAACCGTATAATGGGATACCGGGTAAAAGCCAGGGAAATTGACAAAACAGAGTTTATTCAGGTTTTGTATACCAATGAAAATATGCCATTTGGAATGCGTCCTAAAAATGTTGGGACAGGGGTAACATATATAACAGAAATTGTTGTTGCAGCTTTATCGTGTAGTATCGGGGATTTGTTGATTATTGAAAATCCAGAGATTCATCTACATCCATCTGGTCAGGCTAAGCTGGTCAAATTCCTTGCCTTTCTTGCCCAATATGGTGTGCAGGTTATTGTAGAAACCCATAGTGATCACATATACAATGGAATAAGAAAGAGTATTCGCTTAGATGAAATAGATAGTGAAAACGTAAGCATCTATTTTTTTAAACAAGCGGAAAATGGATGCAATATGCCAATAAAGATACCTGTTAATGATGAGGGAAAGGCTCTTGTACATACGAAGGGTTTATTTGATCAGACAAATGAGGATTTAGATGTTATATTAGGGTGGTAGAATGGAATTTTTATTAAATGAAAGGTCCTTACATGGACAATTTCAAAGTGGGGATGCTTTTTTGGAGTCGTTAAGGCCAGTGATAAAATGTATGGAAATTCTGCAGGATTGTGATGAAATAGCAATATGTAAAATACAGAATTTTCATGAGTGCAAAATTACGGAAAATGATCGTTTATGTGATTTGAAAATAAACGGTGTGTCTGATGAGTTATTGCGTTTTAAATTATTTTTGGATCGGGAGGTTTATGAAGACCCTCATTGGGACCAAAATCCCAATCATGATATGTCTCAGAAATTTATATGGGAGGGAGAAGATGTTACAGCTACTTCGTTGGCAGAGGCGGCGATAACGGAGAATCCGTTATTATCTTTTGCATCGGATAGGTTTAGTGATTGCAGATTAGAGATAAAAAACAATAAAAAAACATATTATGTTGATTCTGTACATACGCCGAGATACTTATTGGAAAAATATGGTAATGCTATAAATATTGAACGTAGGCATATATTATTAGTCAGATATGAAGGAACGAGAATTGACTGTAGTAGAATGGAAGATGCATATGGAGCTTCTATCTTAGAAAAAAAAGAATTTGAAGAATTACTCTCTACATTGGATAAATTTGTGAATCATGAGTCTTGGGAAAGCATTGGATTGGACGATGGATTGGAGTATAAAAAATACAGCCCTTCTTCTAAAGATAATTGGTTTCGGGGTGTAAAATATAGGGGGAAAACTATTATGAAATTTCGGTTTAGCAGGGTGTTAAGGTGCTATGGATATCGAAAAGGAGATAAGTTTAAGGTTTTAAGATTGGAAAGAGACCACACGATAAGCAATCATGGATAGTAGGAATGTAGTTTCTATAAATGGTATTTTGACTTAGTAGGGGTTATGAGAAAGGACATAGGATGCAAATGAAAAAGACGGGTATTTTTAAGCAGATACTTTTGCCAATGATTGCAGTTGTATGCGCATTAGCAGTAGGTTTGACAGGAATTGTTACAGTTATTTATATGTGGTCTTATGAAAAGGAAGTGTATGGCAGGAGCCAGGACAAATCCCAGCTTGTAGCAGGTGAGATTGCGACGTTTTTAGACGGCGTATATGGAATCACTGAGGAATTATCTAGAAATCCCAGTATTTTAACCATGGAGACTGAGGTGCAGACGCCGATTTTAGAGGATTGTGTGAGTCGCAACCCTTATCTGGAGCTGCTTTATATCCAGGGGAAGGACGGAATGCAGACAGGGCGTTCTTCCGGTGAATTGTCGGAACGCTCCACAAGATGGTGGTTTGTCCAAACTATGGAAGAGCAGAAAGCCTTTATCTCCAAATCATATTATTCCGTAAATACTGGCATGCCCTGCGCTTCCATCTTTTTTCCCATGTATCAGGAGGACGCTATCACGGGGATTTTTGCAGCGGATTTGAAATTAGATTACCTGCAAAGCCTGATTGAAGAATTTTCAGATGTGGAGAATGGGGAGTATTCCTTTGTCATTGATGGAGAAGGGGTTGTAGTTGCCCATCCTGACAGCGTTCAGATTGAAGAGCTTTATAATTATAAAGAGCTGACGAAAACAGTATCCAGCAAGGATGCATCAGGACTGCCCCTTGTAGATACAGATGGAAATATTGTTACAGAGGAGCAAAAGATATCTATTTCGGAGGATTATCAGAAAGTCATTTTGGATGTGATGGCTGGAAATACTGGAAGTGGAAAAATAAAGAATGAAGGGGAAATGTATCTTGTAAGCTATGCATCCATACCTCTGAAAGGAGAGTCAGATTCCTGGTCAGTCATAACAATGCACAAGGAGAGAGCAGCAATGGCGCCCATATACCGGATTGTGGCTGTGGCAGGGATTGCAGCGTTATGTGCCATTATTCTGGCCCTTCTGGTGACTGCTTTGCTGGCACGGAGGCTTACCCAGCCGATTGTATCTATGACAGAGCTTATTGGAGAAGCCTCTGATGGTGATTTTACTGTGCAGGCAGCAGAGGACAGTAAGAATGAAATAGGTGTTCTTGCAAAGAGCTTTAATAAAATGACTGGGAAAATATCTGGAATTCTCACCAAAATCACTACAATTACAGAGGAAGTTGTAGAAAGTTCTGGTGAATTAAGGCGAATTGAGCGGGAGATGGATGCAGCCAGCCAGTCAGTTCGGGAAATATCGGATGGCTCAAAGGCTCAGGAGACAGATGTGAAACAGGTTGTTATGCAGGAGGAAGAGCTGGAGGATAAATTTGGACTGCTATTGGAAAAAAGCGAGCTTCTCTTAATGGATGCAGAAAATACCATTGTTTCTGGAAAAAATGGAATGCAGGGGGTTGGGGAATTAAAGCAGCAGAACGAAGCAGCATCCAAGGGAATGGAGGAAGCCTACAGAAAGATTGCTGCATTGGAAATTCAATCACAGAAGATTTCTGGAATTTTAAATACCATTAATGAAATCTCTTCACAAACAGGTCTACTGGCTCTAAATGCATCTATTGAGGCTGCTCGTGCAGGAGAACATGGAAGAGGATTTTCGGTGGTGGCAGAATCCATAGGAAGGCTTGCGGCGGATTCATCCTTGGCTACGGCTGATATTGAAAACATTATCGTTGAACTGTGCAAAGATATTTCAGATGCAGTTGCAAATATAGAAGCGGTTCGTGCTGGGATGGATGGGCAGACCCAGGCAGTTGGCAAGGTGCAGGAGACATTTGAAGATTTTCGCGTATTGGCAGAGAAGACAAAAGAGTCTGTCAGAAGCATGGAGAGATTAATCGGAGAGATACACGAATGCGATCGTTCTGTGATGATTGCAGTAGAGAGAATTCGGGATATTTCTGTGAAAACCACACAGCTGACAGAGGAGGTTGCAGATTCCCTGGAGGTACAGGTAGACGGAATCCGGGATGCTGCACAGCGCATTGATCATTTGTCAGCAGTATCAGCAGAGATGGGACAGGAAATGACAAAATTCAAACTATAAAAGAGCAGGTAGTTGTAACAATTGCTTAGCCGTAAAAGGAAAGTGAGGAGTATGTCTGCATATAAAAATTATGGTGAAAATTCTGAAAATGAAAAAATGGAGACATATCAATTAACACGGAGCAAACGGAAAAGTCTTTCCATTGTTATTGAAAAAGATGGAACCATACAGGTGAAGGCGCCTCACTGGCTGCCGAAATATCAGATTGACCAATTTATCAGACAGAAGGCAGATTGGATTGAAGAAAAGCGTTCTGAGTTTCATACATTACAGCAGAAGAAGCCAGTGCATTCCTTTCAGGAAGGGGATGGTTTTCTAATATTTGGAGAAGCATATCGCCTGGTATTTGAACGTTCCGTTGGTTTTCAGGCAGGAGAGAAGGAGTCCAGGGACATAGAGAGAATTGAGTTAGATCAGAAGAAAAAAATTCTGGTAATGGAAGCTGCTCACCCAGAGCCCCATTATGTGAAAAAGAGATTGGAGCAATGGTATCTTAAGTGTGCAAAACAGATATTTCCAGAGCGGGTTAGTTTCTATTATCCTATGGTAATTTCTTTGGCAAAAACCATAGGAAAAGAGATTGATTCAGTCAACCGTATTACAATTCGTAACCAGAAGACTCGTTGGGGAAGCTGCAGCAGTAAGGGAAATTTGAATTTTAACTGGCGGCTCTTGATGGCTCCGGCGGGAATTCTGGATTATGTGGTGGTACATGAATTGTGTCATCTCTTGTATCTGAATCATTCCAGGCAATTTTGGCAGGCAGTAGAAAGCATCCTGCCGGATTATCAAAAACGCCGGAACTGGCTCAAAGCCAATGGAATGACTTTGGAGTGGGAGGAATGATTGTGAGTAAACGAGTTCCTTACGATTTGTGCCGCTAGGAAAAGGCGGCGGAATGGAGATTATGATGAGAGAAACTATTTTATTATTTCATTTTTCAGACAAAGACAGAAAAAACAGGCTGACCAGGGCATTGCTTCCCCTTCGCATGAAGATTCGTGAGGTTGTCAAGGAAGATTATTTACAACCAGTGGGTTATCTGGCAGGAAAGAAAGAAATCTCTCCTCTGGAGGAAAGCTATCAAGGGGAAGAGCTGGAAGGGGAGATGATACTGATGGCAGGGCTGTCAGGTGGACAAGTGGACATGGTGTTAAAGGCAATCCGCAAATCAGGCGTCGGTCCGATTCCTTATAAAGCAGTGTTGACAGCTTCCAATCAGGAATGGAATGTGCTGAAATTGTTTCAGGAGATAAAGGCAGAGCATGAGCAGATGGGGAGTGCGCAGGTTTAGTTCCTATGTGGAGCGATAAGATGGCTGCGTACAGGTAGTTGGCGGTAAGATACAAAAGATATCAGGGAGGTACTATTGTGGAATGGAAGAAGCTGCTCTGTTCAGACAGAGTGAGAAATTATAAAAATCCTGCATCCAGTGATTTTCGAACGGAATATGAAAAAGATTATCACAGGATTATTGGAAGCGCGTCTTTCCGAAGACTGCAAGATAAAACTCAGGTATTTCCTTTAGACCACAGTGATTTTATTCGTACTCGTCTGACCCATTCTCTAGAGGTATCCTCTTTTGCAAAATCGTTAGGACAGAATATCAGCAAGCGGCTATGGATGGAACAGATAGACCCTGATTTTTTACCGGAATATCAGGGCTATTTTTGCGACATTCTCCAATGTGCCGGGCTTTTACATGATATGGGCAATCCGCCCTTTGGCCATTTTGGAGAAACTGCAATCCGGGATTGGTTTAAAAAGAATCTTTCCAGGATTTCTTATCATAGGAAAGACGGAAGGATACAGCCAGTGAGTGAGATTTTGACAGAGCAGATGCAGAAGGATTTCTATTATTTTGAAGGAAACACCCAGGCTCTTCGTTTGGTATCAAAGCTTCACTATCTGGTGGACGAAAACGGGATGAACCTGACAAAAGCATTGCTGGGAACGATAATTAAATATCCTGGTTCTTCCTTGGAGAGAAATTGTGATTCTCATATCAAACATAAGAAGATGGGATATTATTATGCGGAACGGAAATTATTTGCAGATTTGCAGGAAAGTCTTGGAACCTATGGGAACCGTCATCCTCTTGCTTTTATACTGGAGGCAGCGGACGATATTGCCTATAAAACGGCTGATATTGAGGATGCAGTAAAAAAGGGCTGTCTGACCTATGAACAGTTGGCTGCGGAACTGGAGCAAGTGGGAGAAAAACTGACAGGAAAACAAAAAGATGCGTTTGATATCATGGTGAAAAGTTTAAAGAGAAAGTATGACAGGGCAAAGGTGCGGGAATTGCAGCAGCCAGGAATGAACGGAGTGCAAAACTGGGTGGTCTATATTCAAGGATGGATGATTAATGCCGCTACGGATAGTTTTATTAAAAATTACCAATCCTTGATGACAGGAACCTATGGGGAATGTGGGGAAGACCTGCTGACAGGCACAGATGGAGAAGCCATGATGGAGGCATTAGGGGATATTGCATATCGGTATGCATTTCAGATGAAACCAATTCTCAAATTGGAAATAGCGGCTCAGTCAGTGTTTGATTTTCTGCTGGAGCGATTTATTCAGGCAGCGTTGTATTTTGAAACTGGAGAGGAGCTTACGGAAGTACAAAAGAAAATGATGGCCCTTGTGTCGGATAATTATATTGCCATTTACCGCCATTTTGCAAAAGAAGTGGAGGAATCTTCTCAGACAGAGGAGGAAAAGGAATGCGAGAAACTATATCTGCGGCTGCTTTTGGTGACGGATCATATTTGTGGTATGACAGACAGTTATGCTAAACGGCTGTATCAGGAATTGAATGGGATTGACTAGGGATGATGCATTTGCGACAATAAAATCATGGTAAAAATGTACTGTTGAAAGGGGGAAAATAATAGTATGCAAAGTATGATTCGATTTTCTTTGTTTGGAAATTATGAGTAATTTAGTACTAGTAATTTAGATGCCTATATGAAATTGATTGAATTCTTTGGAAGAAAAGGATATAAACCAGCTACGACAAATGAATTACAGCTACAACCAAATGGCCAATCTAGAGTTCTTGTTATGCCGATTTTTTTGAATGAAACAGGGGCAGTAGTAGAAATAACGTCTGATCGTATAAATTTTGTTAAAAATACTAATAGTGTTGTTGGAATTGGAGCGTTAAAAGAAGAATTTTCAAATGAATTTTTGGAGTTGCTTGACACATTTATTGAAAATATGTCGATTACAGCTAATAGAGTGGCTGTAAATTGCGACATTTTTCAACAAGATATAACACTGGAAATGCCAATTGCGTCAAGTTATTTTGATGGTGCAAATAAAACAGAGATGTCAGTGAGAAATCTTGCACGAAAAGAGATAGAAGATGAGGAAAGTAATATTATAATTGACAAATATGTTACTATTCGAGACGGGTTTACCAAATATTCATATGATATTAATTCCATCGGAGAAAATCAAGCAACACGTTTTAATAGTAGTAATATCTTAAAAATGTATCGTGCATATGCAGATATAGCTGTTGAAATAGAGAAGGGATTGAAATAGAAATGAAGTATGATAATACTGCGCCGAGCTCTCTTGATTATAAAATGTTGCAATTAGATCAAAATATTTTTGAGGATATAACATATTCTGATACGAATGTGGATATACATAAAAGAGAAACAAAAAGATTTAGCAATGTATATGATGACAATCTTACGGAACAGTTTAAAGATATGCAGGATAATATCATGAAAAATGAAATCCCAATTTTGTCTAGACTTTTAACAGAAACGTCTTTTGATATAGGATATGAATCTTTCGCAGAACGCTATTTTGACCAATTATCGGCTAAATATGGTGTGATTGCTGATACAGTGCTTCAGAATATATATCTTCAAAATATGTATGATAATCAATATTTGCTAAAACATTTGTTGTTTATTGTTGGAAATTTGCCAACATTGATTACTTTGCGTGATAAAACAAATGTTGGATGGTTTAGAGACTATATAAATGACGTAATTGATGAGTTGAATGAGGAATAATATGGCATACTATGTAAGAAAGATTTCCCGTTCAAAATGGCAGGAAAAATTATCACATCATTTTAGTAATAGAGAATCCATAAATCAGAATAAATAAAGTCCGCAAAGCCAGTATTTTTATTGGGTTGTGGACGAACTCTAAATTTTGGATTTGGAATAAGAAAAAGAAGAACCTTATAAAAGCAGGGGCTTGGCGCCCTGGCTTTATAAGGTTCTTCTTTTTATATATGGCGGTATCGTTACAGCTCTCTTGTGATTGCAGCATGAACACGGTAATCGGTGTAGGCTGCGTTATAATTTTTGCTAAAATTCCTGTCTTTTGCAAACAGAGGGTCATAGAGCCTTCCGTCAATGTCCACCCAGGCGTGTTTGGTGTCGGAACAGATTGTCACGCTCTCAAAGCCGCAGGCTTTTGCCATATATGCAAATGCACATGACAATGACACACAGCACCCGGCGTTTGCATCGAAGATATCATCTGCAAAAATAACATCCCAATCATCGGGGGAGATGTTGAGCCCTTCGGCCATGGTACGGTATTGCATATATGGAAATTTTTCCATCCAAAGATAGCATTTGTAAAGCTTATCTGCAGGGCTGTCCGTGGGTGCGGTAATGGTCTGGACCACTGCCTGTGCTTTCTGGAAGGTTACCACTCCTGCTGGGGTTAAGCTTTCCACTGCTTTTCCATACACATACGCTTTTGCAGCGGGGAGCGCAACCATCCTGTTTTCCACACAGCTGTAGTATGCAGTTCCTGCGCCAAGCGCTGTATTGACTGGGGTATAGGTTCCGTTTGACAGGAGGTACATCTTGTTATCACTGCCCAGGTAATAACCATTGTATACGATTCCATCTACATATAAGGTTTCTTGTGACAGGGTTTGTGTCTTTTTTAACTTATAGTTGTAATATTTCGTGCCTTTGCCCATCATTCCAATTGCTAAGACAGGGATACCCTTTTTTACACGATACATTTTATTCTTCTGATTCAGATAATAACCAGTATACAATTTTCCGTTTATATATAAGGTTTCTTTAGACAGTTTCTTTGTCTTTTTTAATGGATAGCTGTAATATTTGACTCCTTTTTTTAAGATTCCAGTTTTGAGTGTGAGAGTACCCTTTTTCACATGATACATATGATTTTTCTTGTTCATATAATAACCAGAATATATTTTTCCATTGACATACAAGGTTTCCTTAGACAGTTTCTTTGTTTTTTTGGATGGATAACTGTAATATTTGATTCCTTTTTTTAGGATTCCGGTTTTGAGTGTGAGAGTACCCTTTTTCACGTGATACATATGATTTTTCTTGTTCATATAATAACCGGAATACACTGTTCCATTGACATACAAGGTATCTTTGGATAGATTCTTTGTCTTTTTTAATGGATAGTTGTAATAATTGGTTCCTTTTTTTAGGATTCCGGTTTTTCGTGTGGATGTACCCTTTTTTATATAATACATTTTATTTTGTTTGCTTAAATAATAGCCAGAATACACTTTCCCGTTTACGAATACAGTCTGCTTAGACAGTGTCAGGGGAATCAGTGCTCCAGTTTCATCATAGCCGTAATATGGTGTTCCATCCTTCACGGTTCGATTCACTGGTTCTGGTGTTCCAGCGGTTACTATGTAGAACATGCCAGCGGTATCCATATAATAACCGGAATAGGATTTTCCTTCTACAAATATCGTTTGCGTAGGCAGCGTCATGAGTGTCATTGCTCCAGAGATATCACAATTGTAGTATGAGGTTCCTGTATTTGCCATGCCATAGAATGGCTTTGCCACACCTTCAGTTACGAGGTAGAAAATACCGGCCTGATCCATGTAATATCCACTGTAAAGTGTATCATTCACACGGATCAGTCCATCATCTGGCGCTTCTTCTGTTCCAGGCTCGGGCTTAGTTTCCTCTGTTGTTTCAGTTTCGGGCTTTGACTCAGCTCCTTCTGTGGTGTCTGCCATGGGTTCTGATTTAGTTTCTTCCATTGTCTCTGTCATGGGTTCTCTTTGTGCATCTTCGAGGTAAGGAATTGACTTATCAGAAAAATTTTCTTCCAAAACTGCCATATCGTCTGATACCAGCTTCCTTGATCTTTCTGCCGCAAAAGCGGGCAAGGTATCAGCAGCAATAAGGCTTGCCGCCAGTATGAATGCATAGATGCGAGTTACCATTCTTCTTTTCTTCATAAAATTTTCCTTTCTTTTGTTCTGTATTGCATCAGTAATTGTAAAATTTATATTTTGGATGTCATAGGATAATTTTTCCATAGCAATCGTACCATTTTGTATGTGTTTGGTCAATATTTACATGGAATAAGTGGAGGATACCTTCTATACATTATTCACAAAATTATTTTTCTATTTTTGTGAATTAGTTTGATTGAAAATGATTGAAAATGGTGGTATTATACATTTACAATCAAAAACAACAAAAAACATTCAAATTCAATCAAATGAGGAAAAGAACATGTTGCTGGAAAGACGATTGGAAGAAATTCTGAAACTGGTAGACCAAAATGGAAGCGTTACCGTACAGGAGCTGACAGAACACCTACAGGCTTCAGAATCCACCATACGCAGGGATTTATATCTGTTGGATGAAGAAGGAAAGTTAAACAGGGTGCATGGAGGAGCCACTGCTGTCAATACACTTTATGCCAGCGGAAGGGATGTGGAGGTGGGATACCGCAGGAATCTCAACCGAGAAGAAAAAGAAGAGATTGGAAAATATGCGGCAGCTTTGGTAAAACCAGGAGATTTGGTATATCTGGATGCAGGAACCACCATCGATTGTGTCATTGATTTTCTTACACAGAGGGATGCAGTCTATGTGACCAATGCCATGGGGCATGCCAAACGGTTGGCAGAAGGGGGATTTGAAGCCCATATATTGGGTGGTCAATTTAAATTGTCCACAGAAGCCATTGTGGGGATTGAGACGGTAGCCGAATTGGAAAAATTTAATTTTTCCATAGGTTTTATTGGAACCAACGGTATTAGCCGGACGGCAGGGTTTTCCACCCCAGACATTGCGGAGGCTATGGTAAAGGGAAAGGCAGTCACACAGTGCCGCAGACCGTACATACTGGCGGATACCTCCAAATTCAATCAGATTTCACCGATAACCTTTGCAGGGATAGAGGATGCTGAATTGGTTACCACAGAAGTAAAACATGAAAGCTTTCGGGATTTGGCAAATATTATTACAGTAAAAGGAAGGAGAACAAAATGATTTACACAGTAACCTTTAATCCAAGTTTGGATTACATTGTAAGCGTGGATGATTTTACATTAGGACGGGTAAACAGGACGACAAAGGAACTGGTGTATCCCGGCGGAAAAGGTGTAAATGTTTCTTTGGTGTTAAAGAACCTGGGAATGGAGAATACAGCTCTTGGGTTTACCGCGGGATTTACAGGGACAGAGATTGAAAGAGGTTTAAAGGAATGGGGATGTCTCACAGATTTTATCCGAATTCCAGAGGGAATGTCCAGAATTAATATGAAGCTGCGTTCCAAAGAAGAAAGTGAAATTAATGGTCAGGGACCTAAGATTTCTAAGGAGGCATTGGAGGAGCTTTACCAGAAATTAGATGCTATGGAGCCAGGGGATGCTCTGGTCTTGGCAGGAAGTATTCCAAACAGTATGCCGGATTCCAGTTATGAACAGATTTTGGCAAGAGTTCAGGGCAAAGAAATTCGTTCTGTGGTGGATGCAACCGGCGATCTTCTGGTAAATGTGTTAAAGTATCATCCATTTTTGATAAAACCCAACAACCATGAGTTAGAAGAAATTTTCCATGTTCCTATGGATAGCAAGGAAACCATTGTAACCCATGCAAAGAAAATGCAGGAAATGGGTGCAGAAAATGTGTTGATTTCCATGGCAGGAGACGGCGCAATCCTGGTGGCAGCAGACGGAAGTGTTTGGCAGAGCCCAGCGCCTAAAGGAAAGGTGGTAAATTCCGTAGGCGCAGGAGACTCAATGGTGGCAGGATTTTTGACCGGATATTTGAAGAGTAAAAGCTATGAAGAAGCATTTCATATGGGAATCTGTACCGGAAGCGCCAGTGCGTTTTCAGAACGTCTGGCAACCCAGGCAGAGGTGGATGCAATCTTAGCCCAGATGGGGTGGAAATGAGGATAGAATAACAGTGCAAGGTCAAAGTAGGGAATTTAGCATTTGGTGAGGCAGAAGAAAGAGGAAGGAGAATTCTGATGAAAATCACAGATTTACTTGTAAAAGAAGGAATCGAACTGAATGGCCAGGCAAGCTCTAAACGGGAAGCGATTGATAAGATGGTAGACCTGATGGCAGCTACTGGAAAAATCGCTGACAAGGAGGCTTACAAGGCACAGGTATTAAAAAGGGAAGAAGAGGGCACTACAGGAATCGGGGAAGGAATTGCCATTCCCCATGGAAAATGTGAAGCGGTAAAGGCGCCAGGGCTTGCAGCTATGGTATTAAAGGATGGTGTGGATTACGAAGCATTGGACGGAGAACCCACCGATTTGATTTTTTTGATTGCAGCTCCCAATACGAAGGATAATGTTCATTTGGATGTGTTAAGCCGTTTGTCTGTGCTTTTGATGGATGAGGACTTTACAGGTAAATTGAGAAATGCAAAAACTACAGAAGAATTTTTAAGCTATGTGGATGCGGCAGAGCAGGAGAAGCTGGCAGCAGAGACTGCCAAGGAGGAAGCAGCCACGCAGCCGGAGGCTTCGGAGAAAAAGGGTTTAAAGCTCTTAGGAGTCACCGCCTGTCCCACAGGAATTGCCCATACTTATATGGCAGCGGAGGCGCTGGAGAAAAAGGCGAAAGAGCTTGGCTTTTCGATCAAAGTGGAAACAAGAGGCTCTGGCGGTGCGAAAAATGTGCTGACAGATGCGGAAATTGCAGCGGCAGATTGTATCATCGTATGCGTGGATACCAATGTTCCTATGGATCGTTTCGATGGTAAAAAAGTGATTATACGTCAGGTATCTGATGGCATTAACAAAGCGGAAGAATTGCTTCGTTTGGCAGAAAGTGGAAATGTAGAAATTTACCGCTCTGGAAGCAAGCCGGTGGCAGCAGCTTCTGGCGGCGGAAAAGAAGGCATTGGACACAAGGTTTATAAAGATTTGATGAATGGCGTTTCTCATATGCTTCCCTTCGTGGTAGGCGGAGGTATTTTGATTGCAATTGCTTTCCTTATTGATGGAATGAGCGTGGATTTATCTGCCTTAGCGCCAGAAGAACGGGCAAATTTTGGTACGATTACTTCTGCGGCAGCATTGTTCAAAGGAATCGGCGGCACTGCATTTGGATTTATGCTCCCTATTTTGGCCGGATTTATAGCTATGAGTATTGCAGACCGTCCTGGATTGGTGGTAGGATTTGTAGGCGGTTCCATTGCAGCCAGTGGAAAAAGCGGTTTTTTAGGCGCTTTGGTAGCAGGATTTTTAGCAGGATATCTTGTAATCGGCCTGAAAAAAGCATTGGAAAAGCTGCCAGAGAGCTTGGATGGCATCAAAACCATATTGCTTTATCCGCTTCTTGGGGTATTTTTCATGGGAATTATCATGAATTACCTGATTGAGCCTCCAGTGGGCGCTTTGAATACTTTGTTGAATAATGGGCTATCCAGTATGAATGGTACTAGCTCTGTACTATTGGGGATTATCTTAGGAGCAATGATGGCAGCAGATTTGGGCGGGCCCATCAACAAAGCGGCCTATGTTTTTGGAACGGCGTCTATTGCAGCAGGAAACTATAATATTATGGCAGCAGTTATGATTGGCGGAATGGTGCCGCCTTGTGCTATCGCCCTGGCTACATTGTTATTTAAAAAGAAGTTTACAGAGGAAGAACGTAAGTCCGGTCCTACCAACTTTATTATGGGATTATCTTTTATTTCAGAAGGAGCCATTCCCTTTGCGGCGTCCGATCCCTTGCATGTAATTCCAGCCATGATGGTGGGCTCTGGTGTAGCAGGAGCTGTTTCTATGGTATTTAACTGTACTTTGATGGCGCCCCACGGTGGAATTTTCGTATTTCCAGTAGTTGGAAATACCGTAATGTATCTGGTAGCCTTGGTAATTGGAACAATTATAGGAGCAATTTTATTAGGGGTATTGAAAAAAGATGCAAAAGAAGTATAATATATAGTATACATACAATAAGAGAAGGGGATAAAAAGATTCAGATGCCAAAGGATATGCAGCAAGGTTCTGGTATCTGGATTGAAATAAAATATAAAAAGGAGAATAGACTATGAAAACATTTGAGTACACCATTACAGATCCAGAAGGAATCCACGCAAGACCAGCGGGCCTTTTCGTAAAGGAAGCCGGAAAGTTTGCCAGCAAAATTACCATTGCGAAAGATGGAAAAGAAGTTGATGCAAAGCGGATTTTCGGAATTATGAGCCTTGGCGTGAAAAAAGACAACACGGTAACCTTGAAAATCGAAGGTGATGATGAAGAAGAAGCTTGCAGCACATTAGAAGCATTTTTTAAAGAAAATCTGTAACATTAATCAGGCAATTGTAAAACATAGTGAATTCCATCGGGCTATACATGGAATTCCTGAATGCTATGCTTTTACAACTGCCTGAATTTGCAATTATGTAAATTTGTAAGGTGGAAAGGAGCAGCCAAATGATAAAATTTAGCGGAAGCAGCGTATTTGGTGGTGTGGCCATAGGAAAGCTTTTTATTTTTCAGAAAAATGAAAATAAAGTAGAGCGTAGGCATATTGAAGATGCAGGGAAGGAAACCGAGCGTTTTGAGAAAGCCAAAGAGGAAGCATTAAAACAGCTTCAGGGATTGTATGAAAAAGCCTTAAAGGATGTGGGAGAAGCCAATGCCATGATTTTTGAGGTGCACCAGATGATGTTGGAGGATTTGGATTATCTGGATTCCATTCACCACATGATTGATGAACAGAAAATCAATGCAGAATATGCGGTAGCTCAGACCGGAGACAATTTTGCAGAGATGTTTGCTGCGATGGATGATGCCTATATGCAGGGACGTGCAGCGGATGTTCGGGATATTTCTGAGCGGTTAATTAGTATTTTAAGCAATACCCAAGGTGGTGTGGGTGATTTTGAAGAACCAGTTGTAATTGTGGCAGAGGATTTGGCGCCCAGTGAAACCGTTCAGTTTGAAAAGGATAAATTACTTGCGATTGTAACGCAACAAGGATCTGCCAATTCTCATACAGCGATTTTGGCTAGAACGATGGATATTCCGGCGGTTATTCAAGCGGATATTAATCTGGACCCAGAGTACAATGGGAAAACGGTGATTGTAGATGGATTTACCGGGGCAATTTACATAGATCCAGATGAGGAAACCAGAAAAGTAATGGAAGCAAAGCTGGAGGAATGTCTGGCAGAGAAAGAGCTGTTACAGGAATTAAAGGGAAAAGAAGATGTTACCTTAGATGGTAAGCATTTAAAACTTTATGCCAATATCGGCAATCCAGGGGATGTGGCAAATGTGCTGCGCAATGATGCAAAGGGAATTGGATTGTTCCGAAGTGAATTCTTATATTTGGAGAGCGATGATTTTCCAACAGAGGAAGAGCAGTTTAAGGCATACAAAGCGGTAGCAGAAAATATGGCAGGCAAGAAAGTCATTATCCGTACATTGGATATTGGTGCAGATAAGACGGTGGATTATTTTAAACTGGACCACGAGGAAAATCCAGCAATGGGTTATCGTGCCATCCGAATCTGTCTGACCCAGCCAGAGATTTTTAAGACCCAGCTTCGCGCACTGTACCGGGCGTCAAATTTCGGTCAGATAGCCATTATGTTCCCCATGATTACTTCAGTTGAAGAAGTAAGGAGAATTAAAAAGATTGTGGAAGAAGTGAAACAAGAGCTGACAGAGCTTGGAGTTCCATTTAAGAATGTAGAGCTTGGAATTATGATTGAGACCCCAGCGGCTGTTATGGTCAGCGATGATCTGGCAAAAGAGGTAGATTTCTTCAGTATCGGAACCAACGATTTGACCCAGTATACTCTTGCCATTGACCGTCAGAATGCCAAGTTAGGTGATTTTTATAATCCCCATCACAAAGCAATTCTTCGGATGATTGAAACAGTAGTAAAGAATGCTCATGCTGCAGGTATTTGGGCAGGTATTTGCGGAGAATTGGGAGCAGATTTAAGCCTGACAGAAACCTTCCTGAAAATGGGTGTGGATGAATTGTCTGTGTCACCAGCTATGGTATTGCGGGTGAGAAAAATTGTTCGGGAGACGGATACCAGTAAATAAAAAATCATAAAATTATAAATCTTAGCCATAAAAGGAAGGTTACATCTGCTTGATAGGTGAACCTTCCTTTTGAATTTTTGTGATACACGGAGAAAAACATGACAGAGAATAAATTGCAGATTTTACCAGAAACAGAAAAGAAAATGGAATTTTTAGAGGAATATCTTGGGAAGCTTGGAAGCATTGCAGTTGCTTTTTCCAGTGGTGTGGATTCTACATTTTTGTTGAAAACGGCTCATAGAGTGTTGGGAGACAAAGTGATTGCGGTAACTGCTCAGTCCGATTCTTTTCCCAAAAGAGAGCTGGAGGAGGCAAGGGTATTTTGCCAAAAAGAGGGAATTCATCAGATTATTTTTGAATCGAAGGAATTGGAGCTGGAGGGGTTCTGCCAGAACCCTCCCAACCGCTGCTATCTGTGTAAGAGGGCCTTTTTGGAAAAAGTAAAGGAGATTGCCGGGGAAAACCACAGGAATTATGTAGTAGAGGGCTCAAATGTGGATGACGAAGGGGATTACAGACCTGGAATGCAGGCGGTAGCGGAGCTTAAGATCAAAAGTCCTCTGCGGGAAGCCAGACTTACCAAAGGGGAAATCCGGTTGCTGTCGAGAAAATTAGGTCTGGATACCTGGGAAAAACCTTCGTTTGCCTGCCTGTCTTCCCGGTTTCCTTATGGAGAAACCATTACGAAGGAAAAACTTGCTATGGTGGAACAAGGAGAACAACTTTTGCTGGAGCTGGGGTTTTCACAGTTTCGGGTTCGTATCCACGCAAGGATGGCCAGAATTGAAGTTTTGCCAGAGGATTTTTCCAGGCTGATACAGGCGGAAATCAGAAATCAAATTATAGAGAAATTCCGGGAATATGGATTTACCTATGTGGCCATGGATTTGGTGGGATACCGCACAGGAAGCATGAACGAGGTCTTGTAGAAGAATGGTTACGCTGCAGACGAAGGGGCAACAAAAAACTCTTGACAAATAAGAAATGCAATGGTAATTTAGTACATATGATATAGTATGTTACTTATTTAAGATTAAGATAAGGCATTAACTATGCATAAATATTTTGGATGTTTATGTGTGTTAGTGCCTTTTTATTTATTTTATCGCACTCGCACAAGAGGTAAAATATTGCTTCGCAATTGTGCTCGGCGCAGCAAAGTGAGAATGCGGCTGCAAACGGTAGCTTTTCACGTGCATAAATAGCACACATACTCCAAATATTTAAAATATAAGGAGGAGAAAAGAGATGAAAGACAAAATTTTTGGCGTATTGCAGCGTGTAGGAAGATCCTTCATGCTCCCCATTGCGATTCTTCCAGTCGCAGGGTTATTATTGGGAATTGGTGGTTCGTTTTCCAATGAAACAATGTTAAATACTTATGGACTTTTGGGTGTGATGGGTCCAGGAACGGTATTCAACACGATTTTCCAGATTATGAGTGAGGCTGGAGATATTGTATTTGCGAATCTGCCCATTATATTTGCCATGGGTGTTGCCATCGGTATGGCGAAGAAGGAAAAAGAGGTAGCAGCTTTGTCGGCAGTAGTAGCCTTTTTCATTATGCATGCATCCATCGGAACTTTAGTAAAAGTGAATGGTGGAGCAGAAAGCATGCTGAGTGGGGCAACTGCCTCTGTGTGCGGCATTACCTCTTTGCAGATGGGTGTGTTTGGAGGTATTATTGTAGGCTTGGGGGTTGCGGCTCTCCATAACAAATTTTATAAAATTGAACTTCCCCAGGTGTTATCATTTTTTGGCGGAACCAGGTTTGTGCCGATTATCAGTGCACTGGTATATACGCTGGTAGGAATTTTGATGTTTTTTGTATGGCCGGTGCTGCAGAAAGGCATTTACGGAGTCGGGGATGTGGTTCTCAATTCAGGTTATGCAGGAACCTGGGTGTATGGTTTTATGGAACGTCTGCTGATTCCCTTTGGATTGCACCATGTATTTTATCTTCCATTCTGGCAGACAGGTGTAGGTGGAACCTTGGAAGTAGCAGGTCAGGTGATTGAAGGGGCTCAGAATATTTTCTTTGCTCAGTTGTCAGATCCTACCGTAGAGCATTTTGCAGTATCTGCAACCAGGTTTATGTCTGGAAAATTCCCATTGATGATTTTTGGGCTTCCAGGGGCAGCATTGGCTATGTATAAAACATCAAAATCTGAGAAAAAGCAGGCAGCAGCAGGACTTTTACTGTCAGCGGCTCTCACTTCCATGCTGACAGGTATTACAGAGCCTTTGGAATTTACCTTCCTGTTTGTAGCGCCTCTCTTGTATGGAATCCACTGTGTATTGGCAGGCTGCGCCTACATGCTGATGCATGTGTTTGAAGTGGGTGTTGGAATGACATTCTCTGGCGGTATTATAGATTTGTTTTTGTTTGGAATTCTTCAGGGAAATGGAAAGACAAATTGGATTTGGGTAGTGATTGTAGGAGCATTTTATTTTGTTATTTATTATTTCCTATTTACCTTGCTGATAAAGAAAATGGATTTGAAAACACCTGGACGTGATGACAGTGAGGAAGTGAAGCTATACCGCAGAAGCGATGTAGAGGCTAGAAAAAATGAAGAATCAGGCGCTTCCTCTGAGGATGCTTTATCAGAAACCATTTGTCATGGACTTGGCGGAAAGAAAAATATTTCTGATGTGGACTGCTGTGCCACCAGACTTCGTTGCACGGTATTTAAGGCAGATCTGGTAAGGGATGATATGCTAAAATCTACAGGAGCTTCTGGTGTGGTTCATAAGGGAAATGGCGTTCAGATTATTTATGGACCAAGGGTGACGGTGATTAAATCCAACCTGGAAGACTATTTGGAGACTGCCCCCAATGAAGAATATCATTCCGACGGTGTCAAGGAAACCAAAACAGTGGAACAAAAGGAACAGACTGGAACAAAAGTGGTCAAGACAGTGGTTATTTCTAGTCCTGTCACAGGTATTGCCGCAGATTTGTCAGAAGCGCCGGATGAAGCGTTTGCAGGTAGAATGATGGGAGACGGTGCAGTGGTAACGCCAAAAGATGGTATCGTAAAAGCGCCGGAGGATGGCGAGGTATGCTTTGTATTTGAAACGAAGCATGCAGTTGGATTTTTGACAGATACAGGCTTGAGTCTCTTGATTCACATGGGAATTGATACCGTTGCCCTAAATGGACAGGGATTTGAAGTTCTTGTGGAAAATGGTCAGAAGGTGAAAAAAGGAGAACCCATGTTGAAACTGGATTTAGAATATCTAGGAGCAAATGCACCTTCTCTGGCGTCACCGATTCTGTGTACAGAATTGGAGGATAACCAGAAGATCCGATTACTGAAAGAAGGAAATATAGAAGCCGGGGAAGGCTTATTTGCAGTAGATTTCTACGAATAGATCAGAAAGAAATGCAGGCGGGGGAAAGTATGTATAGAGTAAAAAAAGTATTGAACCATAATACGGTGATTGGGATTCAATCAGAAGATAATCAGGAATATCTGCTGATGGGAAAAGGAATTGGATTTGGTAAAAAGATCACAGAAAGAATTGAAGTGGGCGAAGAGGTTACCGTGTATTCTCTCCAGAAGTATACAGAACGAGGGAATGCAGGGGAACTGATTCAGTCCATTTCTCCCGTCTGCTTGGAAATTGCTGGTCAGATCTTGGATGCAGCAGAAAAGGAGTTTGGAAAAATTGATAGGAACATACTTTTCCCCATGGCTGACCATATAGAATACGCCATTCGCCGTATCAAAGCCAATGAGCAAATTAGCAATCCACTGACTGAAGATATCCGCGTGTTGTTTCACATGGAGTATAAGGTGGCAGAACAGATGATTCCCATTTTAAAAAATCAGATGGGGATTGAAATTGATGCTGATGAAATTGGGTACATTGCACTCCATATTCATTCTGCCATTGAGGATGAAAAAGTCTCCCAGGCCATGCAGGTAGCTCAGGCTGTCCGGGAGAGTATATCTCAGATTGAACAGGAAATTGGAAGACCCATTGATGTAATGTCTCTGGCATATAATCGTTTGATGAACCATATCCGCTACATGGCGGCTCGTGTTATGAAAGGGGAAAAGCTCAAAGTTAATATGAATGACTATATGGGAATTAAGTTTCCCAATGCTTTCCGGATTGCAGAGCGGGTGTGCAAGCAGGTAGAACGTAATCTGCGGTGTGAGCTGAGTGAAGTGGAAATCGGATACCTGGCAATGCATATTGAACGGGTGGCGGATGAGGAATTGGACGAAAAAGAATCAGATTCATTTTCGTGATACAATGGTCCTATTCCCCAGGAATCGGTCAATTTTTCTAAAAAAAATCTTATTCGTTGACTTTTATTGTTAAAAGTGTATAATGAAAGTGTGAACTTGTAGGGCAAACGAAAGGTGAGATTTTTATGAAAGAAAAAATGGCGAATGGGGTACAGAAGACAAAAAGGTATCGAAGCCTGACAGTAATGTTAGTTTCCATTATTTGTATTATGGTTTCTATTCCTACCATTGGGCTGGCTTGCTTAGGAGTTTATTATTTGAGGCAGTCTATGGAAGAATCAGCGGAGTTATATGAAGAGACGATGATGGATGGCTATTGTATGGAAATCCAGTCTCAGGTACAAGGGGCATTGGCTGTGGCACAAAGCTATTATGACCAAAGCCAGAGTGGGGAGCTGACAGAAGAAGAGGCAAAGAAGAGGGCGGCAGATACAATTCGTGCTATGCGTTATCGGGATGATGCCTCAGGCTATATTTGGATAGATGGAGAAGATTATACGTTAGTGATGCATCCGATTCTGACGGATCAGGAAGGGACGAATCGGTATGATTTGACAGATCAGAATGGCGTAAAGGTTACCCAGAACGTTGTGAGCGTTGCGCAAAATGGAGGCGGATTTAACGAATTCTATTTTACAAAATCAGATGGGGTAACAGTTGCGCCGAAAATCGCATATGCCCAGATGTTTGAGCCTTGGGGATGGGCTGTGGCTACGGGAAATTATGTAGATGAAATGAATGAAATGATTGATGGAAGGAAAGACGGTATTCAAAAAGAGTTTACACATATGCTGACGATTTATGGTGTTGCAGCAGTTATTATGTTGATTGCAGCATTGATTATCTCTGTTTTGAGTGGAACACGGATTACCAAGGGGATCAAATTAGTGGAAGGTCATCTTCGTCAAGTGGCAGGTGGGAATTTGAGTTTTACGATCAGCCCTGGATTGCAGAAGCGGGGAGATGAGATTGGAGAGATGGCACGTTCCCTTGAGTATGTGCGGCAGTCATTGGCAGGCATGATTGGCAGTGTGCTCCAAACAGGTGAAACTTTAAGTCAGAGCAGTGAAAAGTTCAGTGAGAAATTTGGATATATTTCAGAGAGTATCCAGAATACCAATCAAGCCATTGATGATTTGGCCCAGGGAGCTTCCAACAGCGCCAATGAAACAGAAACGATGAATGAAAAAATCGTAGAACTAGGCGGCGTCATTGAAATTGAAAAGAGCGGCGTACAAAAATTGGAAGAGGCTGTTTCTGCCATGGCGAAGTATTCATCGGGCGCTTCGGATAGTATTCAGGAGCTGGAACGCATTACCAAGGTGACCATTGAGGCCATTGATGTGGTGTCAGAACAGACAAATCAGAATAACAGCTCTGCTGCTGACATTAACAAGACCATAGAAATCATTAAAGGGTTGGCATCTCAGACAAATTTACTTTCTTTGAATGCCAGCATAGAAGCAGCCAGAGCAGGTGATGCAGGAAGAGGATTTGCTGTTGTAGCAGAAGAAATAAGAAATCTTTCTGAGGAATCTTCTGGCAATGCACAAGAGATTGAAGGAATCGTAAAAGAATTGGTAGGCAATGTAGAGGTTTCTGTCAGCAAGATGCAGGAGGTAATGGACAATGTACAAAAGCAGCAGAAATGTCTGGAAGAAACCAGAGTTGCGTTTATGAATTTGAAGCAAGAGGTTGCTCTGGTGGAAGGGGTTACCAAGGATATTGGCGGACAGACAGAGATTTTGAATTCCTTGAAGCAAATTGTTACAGATTCTGCAAATAGCTTGGCCAGTGTAGTGGAACAGAATGCAGCGTCTACAGAAGAGACAAGTGCAAGCATGATGCTTTTGTCTCAAACCATTGATGAGTGTACAGAGGATACCCAGGGACTTGTGGAATTGAGCCGGCGGCAGAATGACCAGGCAAGTAAGTTCCAATTATAAAAAGGCTATTTAAGAATTAGGGTATTAGAGGATTGATAAAGTTTTACCGACAGAACCATGGAGCGTAATGTGTCCATGGTTCTGTCGGTAATTGTGTTTCATCCTATCAGTGCCTATGAAAAGTCATTGACATGGAATATGACGAAAAGTATAATGGTTTTTAGCTATAAAAGGAATGCGCCTGGGAGTAAAGCAGGGCGTCTTAAAATGGCGTGAAGGAGGAAGAAAAATGGCATTGGCAAAGAAGCCTGTAAATGGCATGAAAGATATTTTACCAGAAGAAATGCAGATTCGGGATTATGTGATGAATGTAATCAAAGAAACTTATCGAAGCTTTGGATTTACCCCCATTGAAACACCGTGTATGGAGAATATTGCAAATCTCAGCAACAAACAGGGCGGAGAAAATGAAAAACTCATTTTTAAGGTATTGAAGCGTGGAGAAAAGCTGAATTTAGAGACCGCCAAGGATGAAAATGATGTGGTGGATTTCGGAATGCGTTATGATTTGACCGTGCCTTTGGCAAGATTTTATTCCAACAATTCCAATCAACTACCTTCTCCCTTCAAGGCATTGCAAATGGGAAATGTATGGAGGGCAGACCGTCCCCAGAGGGGAAGATACCGCCAGTTTATGCAGTGTGATATTGATATTTTGGGGGAACCCAGTAATCTGGCGGAAATTGAATTGATTCTTGCCACCACTACCACACTTGGAAAACTGGGATTTAAAAATTTTCAGATTCGTATCAATGAAAGGCGTATTTTGAAAGCTATGGCAGCTTATAGTGGATTTCCAGAAAATTCTTATGATACGGTTTTCATTATTCTAGATAAAATGGACAAGATTGGCTTAGAAGGTGTGGCAGAGGAATTAGAAAAAAGCGGATTTGAGAAAACATCTATAGATAAGTATTTGGAATTATTTCAGAACCTGCAAGGAAAAGAAGAGGTAGCAGCAGGAGTATCTTATTTGGCAAAGCAGTTGGGAGAATATTTGGAAGAAGATGTGGCTGCCAGTCTGGAAGAAATTGCAGTATGTGTAAATGAGACCAAGGAGGCAGAATTTGATCTGGTTTTTGACCCTACCCTGGTACGAGGAATGTCTTATTATACCGGAACGATTTTTGAAATTGCTATGCCAGAATTCGGCGGAAGCTGCGGCGGAGGCGGACGTTATGACAAGATGATTGGCAAGTTTACAGGGAATGATGTTCCCGCTTGCGGATTTTCCATTGGATTTGAACGGATTATTTTGCTGTTGTTGGAACATGGTTTCCAGGTGCCAGGACAGTCAGAAAAAATAGCTTATTTAGTTGAGAAGAAGTATCCAGAGGAAAAATTGGTGCAGGTGATTGCCAGGGCCCAGGAAGAACGGAAAGCAGGAAAACAGGTTCTCGTTGCCCGCATGAATAAAAATAAAAAGTTTCAGAAGGAAAAGCTGGCAGCAGAAGGATATGAAGAAATAAAGGAATTTTTTAATCGGGATTAAGAATTTTTAGGAGGAAAGAACATGGCAGAATCAATGAAAGGGCTTCATAGGAGCCACAGATGTACGGAGGTTTCAAACAGTGAGATTGGACAGCAGGTTACCGTAATGGGCTGGGTACAGAAACGAAGGAATTTGGGAAGCTTAATTTTTATAGATTTGCGGGATCGTTCCGGCCTGCTTCAGATTGTCTTTGATGAGCCTAAAGTGGGAAAAGAAGGATTTGCCAAGGCGGAAGCATTGCGAAGTGAATTTGTAATTGCAGTAACAGGAACCGTAGAGAAGCGCACAGCAGCAGTAAACGAGAACTTAAAAACGGGTGATATTGAGGTGATTGCAGAGGATATCCGCATTCTCTCAGAATCTGAAACCCCGCCATTTCCCATTGAGGAGAATTCCCAGACAAAAGAGGATATGCGGCTGCGTTATCGGTTTTTAGATTTGAGAAGGCCGGATGTTCAGCGTAATCTGATGATGAAAAGTAAGGTTTCCATGTTGCTGCGCAATTTCATGGAGCAGGAAGGATTTTTGGAAATCGAAACGCCTATTCTGACTAAGTCTACACCGGAAGGAGCCAGGGACTATTTGGTGCCCAGCCGTGTACATCCAGGAACCTTTTATGCATTGCCCCAATCACCTCAGTTATTTAAACAGCTTCTGATGTGTTCCGGGTATGACAGGTATTTCCAGATTGCAAGATGTTTTCGGGATGAGGATTTACGTGCAGACCGCCAGCCGGAATTTACCCAGGCAGATATGGAACTATCTTTTGTAGATGTAGATGATGTGATTGATGTCAATGAGCGTCTTTTGCAGTATGTATTTCGGGAGGCCATTGGTGTGGATATAGAGCTTCCCATACCACGGATGACTTGGCAGGAAGCGATGGACCGCTATGGAAGCGATAAGCCGGATACCCGTTTTGGTATGGAACTGGTAAATGTATCCCAGGTGGTGAAGGAATGTGGTTTTGGTGTATTTACTGGAGCCTTGGAGAACGGCGGTTCTGTTCGGGGAATCAACGCCAAAGGCCAGGGAGCTATGCCAAGGAAAAAAATTGACAAGCTGGTGGAGTTTGCCAAGGGTTATGGCGCCAAGGGATTGGCTTATTTGGCAGTAAATGAAGATGGAACATATAAATCTTCTTTTGCAAAATTTATGACGGAGGAAGAATTAAAGTCTTTGGTAGAGCATATGCAAGGGGAACCTGGAGATTTGCTGCTTTTTGCTGCCGACGAAAATAAAATCGTCTGGGATGTATTGGGCGCCCTTCGTTTGGAATTGGCCAAAGAGCTGGGATTGCTGGATAAGAATAAATATCAATTCTTATGGGTGACAGAATTCCCACTGTTGGAGTGGTCCAAAGAGGAGAATCGTTTTATGGCAATGCATCATCCATTTACTATGCCTATGGAAGAGGACTGGGATAAGATTGACTCTGATCCAGGAGCAGTGCGGGCAAAAGCATATGATATTGTATTAAATGGCACAGAGCTTGGTGGTGGTTCCGTCCGTATCCATCAGGATGATATCCAGGAGAAAATGTTGGAGGTACTGGGCTTTACCAAAGAACGTGCATATGAGCAGTTTGGATTTTTACTGAATGCTTTTAAATATGGGGTGCCCCCTCACGCAGGTCTTGCTTATGGAGTGGACCGTATGGTGATGCTGATGATGCAGTGTGATTCTATCCGTGATGTGATTGCATTCCCGAAGGTGAAGGATGCTTCCTGTTTGCTGACAGAGGCGCCAGGTACAGTGGATGAAAAGCAGTTGGAAGAGCTGGCATTATCTGTGCAGCAGATAGAAGAGGTCCAGGAGGAAGCATAAGAATGATAGACTTTGACAAAAAAACGTGATAAAATGTGAAAAGATGCAACAGCGGTGGATGATGGAAAAGGAGGAATCATGAAAAGAGGGATTATATTTGATCTGGATGGAACATTATGGGATTCATCTGAAGGAGTGGCAGCGTCTTGGCAGGAGACATTGGAAAAGCAATTTGATATAGAAAAAGTTATTACTGCAGACATGATCCAGGGTGTGATGGGAAAGAGTATGTATGAAATTTCCGATATTCTTTTTTCTGAATTTAAGATGAAGACACGTAGAGAATTGCTTTCTTGCTGCTGTGAGAGGGAAAATGAATACATTCGTAATCATGGCGGAGTTCTGATGGATGGTTTAGAGGAAGTATTAACCCAGCTTAGAGAGAGCGGTTATCATCTGAGTATTGTAAGCAACTGTCAGGCAGGATATATTGAAGCATTTTTGGAATATCATAAACTGGAGAAATATTTTGATGATTTTGAATCTTTTGGCAGGACAGGCCGGGAAAAGGGGCGTAATATTCGTCTGGTAATGGAGAGAAATCAATTAGAACAGGCTGTCTATGTGGGAGATGTTCAGGGAGATTATTATGCAGCGGTAAAAGCAGGTGTGCCTTTTATTCATGCGGAAAATGGATATGGAAGCATTCAGGAGGAAGTACCTGGCATTACAAGCCTGTACCAGCTTCAGAAAGTGGTAGAGGATGTGTTTGCAGCAGAAAAACATGCTTGGTGCAAAACTATGGAAAAGATTTCCAGCTTTACCATTGATCATATTAAATTAGAGCCAGGAATTTATGTTTCCAGAAAAGATTATGTGGGCAATGAGGTGATTACAACCTTTGATTTGCGTATGACGTCACCCAATGATGAACCAGTGATGAACACAGCAGAAATACATACCATAGAGCATTTGGCAGCTACTTATCTGCGGAATGATCCAGCCTATGGAGAGAAAACCATTTATTTCGGGCCTATGGGATGTCGTACAGGGTTCTATCTGTTGTTGGCAGGGGATTATGAGTCTAAGGATATTGTAAAACTGATCACAGATCTGTTTGAGTTTATCCGGGATTATGATGGGGAAGTGCCAGGAGCAAGCCCGAAGGATTGTGGAAATTATTTAGATATGAATCTTCATATGGCCAAATATCTGGCCAATCGTTACCTGGAGCATACCTTGTACAAGATGGATGAAAAGCATTTGATATACCCAGAGTAGGAAAGCCTGGAAAGATTTGAGATTTCTGAAAAACAGGAGAATGATATGAAAAAAATAGGAATTATCGGGGCCATGGAGTTAGAAGTGGAAGAATTAAAAGGAAAGATGGTAATTCGCCGCAGAGTAGAGAAAGCATCCATGGAATTTTTAGAAGGAAAATTAAACAATACAGAAGTTGTGATTGTGCGAAGCGGAATTGGAAAAGTAAATGCTGCTATTTGTGCACAGATTTTATGTGATTGTTTTAAAGTGACGCACATCATCAATACAGGCGTGGCAGGTTCTTTGAAAAATGAAATCAATATTGGAGACATTGTGGTATCTACCGATGTGCTCCACCATGACGTAGATGTAAGGGTATTTGGTTACCCATTAGGAGAAGTACCACAGATGGGATGTTTGGCATTTCCGGCAGATGAGCGTTTAACCCAGCTTGCCGTATCATCCTGTAAGGAAGTGAATCCTGAGATTGCTGCATACAAGGGAAGAATTGTAAGCGGAGATCAGTTTGTTAGCGACAAGCAGGTAAAGGAGGAAATTGTCAGCAGCTTCCAGGGTTTTTGTGTTGAGATGGAAGGCGCGTCCATTGCCCATGCGGCATATTTGAATCATGTGCCTTTTGTAATTATCCGGGCAATTTCAGACAAGGCTGATGACAGCGCTAAGATGGATTATCCTTCTTTTGAAAAGGCGGCGGCAGCCCATTCTGCTAAGCTTGTAGAGCATATGCTGCCAGCAATATAAAATAACTGTAATTAATAAAGGGACTGTTACAAAATAAGAATTTTCTACAGCATATGGTACAAGTATTGGTTTTACTACAACCATATGTTGTAGAATTTTTATATTTTGTAACGGCCCCTTCGATATTTTACAATATTTATCATTTTATTTTATAAGAATTTCTTAATTAAGAAAAAATTCATTGTTTCTCAGTATTTCCTGTGCTATAATCCAGTGAGATAATTCAGATTAAAGGGTGGATTTTATGAAAGAGACATTAAAGGATTTTTTCTATCGTTATCGTCATGGGTGGATTTTATCATATTTTTTGATCTATTTTACATGGTTCGCATATTTGGAGAAAACAGTAACCAGGCGTTTTCATGTGATACATATGCCCATTGATGATTATATTCCGTTTATCGAAGGGTTTGTGATTCCCTATTTCCTGTGGTTTGGGTATGTGGCGATTGCCATTACATTTTTCTTTTTTACGAATGTGCAGGATTATTATAAGCTTTGTATTTTCCTGTTTGTAGGCATGACTGTTTTTCTGGTGGTATCTACGGTGTATCCCAATGGACATTACCTAAGGCCAAGGGTATTTGAGAAGGATAATATTTTTGTCACATTGGTACAGGGGCTATATATGATAGATACGCCTACGAACCTGTTTCCCAGCATCCATGTGTACAATTCCATTGGAGTGCACCTTTCTGTGATGCACAGCGAGGGATTGAAGGAGAAAAAGTGGGTGCGAAGAATTTCATTTGTGTTGATGATTTCTATTGTTGCGTCTACAATGTTTTTAAAACAGCATTCCGTGTTTGATGTGATTACCGGATGCATGATGGCTATTGTGATGTATACCTTAGTATACGGCGGCGAGCTGCTGACAGGCAGAAGGCGTGTGTATGGACGGCCATATAGAGAAATAAATAGTTGAACAATTTTATAGGTTATTCGGAACAGATATATCTTTTGAGCAGGTATATCTGTTTTTTTATTCTATAGGAAAGGCCTTGTCACGCTAACGCGTGAAAGTATCTTTCTATAGAATAAAAAATAATATGCGCGCTCGTGCGCTTTGCATATAAAAACTGGTGTCATTTTTAACAAAATTGGTTTTAAAAACATACCAATTTAAAATATTATAGAACCAAAAGTCGAGAAAAAGAATAGAAAAAGTACAAGAAAATCCAGAAACTACAATGGGTTTGTGCAATATTACCAATAAAAAATGATGTGGTATCTTAAACCCAAAAATTGGTATTGCAAAATGAAAAAGCTTTGGTATAATAAAATTAAAAAATGGATTAAGAAGCGAACCGAAAATGAAATAGAGAGAATCATGAAAACAAAACGGAAGGCTGGAGGATGGAACATATCAAGACCTGCTTGCTGAAATCCAAGTGAGCTGCCAGGCAAATAGCAGGATGTATCAAAAGGCAGAGGAATTTACCAGAGAGCATTACCAGGATTTTTTGGAAATGAACCAGGTGATTATTGTTAGTGATGGGGCAGGGATGGGAATTGCAAGGGAAGCCGCGCTAAAATTTGGAGAAACATTGAAAATTCCAGCTTTGTATTATGAAAGTGAAGAATACATTCATGGGCCAAATATGCAGCTTACCCCAGAATATGCAGTATTTTTTGTGGACACCAATAAAAACCACAACCGGATGCAGGAAATTTTTGCAGCAACTGGACGGATAACCCAAAAGAGTTATGTGGTTACCAACAAAAGGGTGGAAAACAAAGAACGGGTATGCAGTGTGGAAAATCAGGTGAGAAATGAGATTACACCCTTGTTTACCGGAGTGCTGTTTCAATATATTGCAGCAGTGGTAACAGAAGAAAAGAACCAGTTTCAATGTCATCCGCTGTTTGAGAAATTTGAAGAGAGGATTCATTGTAAAACAAAGGATTATAAAAGGATTATGAAAGAAAAGGAAAAAAAGGTGAAGAGAATGCGTAAATATGTAGTAGCAGCTCATGGGAGAATGGCAGAGGGAATTCGTTCCACAGTGGAATTGATTGTGGGACCGCAGGAAAACCTTATTTGTATCAATGCCTACACAGAAGAATGTCAAGATCCTATGCCGGAATTCCAAAGGATTTTGGCTGAATATCCAGAAGATGAGGTTGTTATTATGACGGATTTGCTGGGCGGAAGTGTGAATAACAATGCACTAACGCTGACCAGGGAGCAAAGAGTGCATGTGGTGACAGGAATGTCACTGGCGCTGGTGATTGGGATGCTGATGTCAGACCAGGAGGAGGACACAAAGACTGCGATTGAGAAGGCATTAGCGGAGGCGCGAGAAGGTATGGTTTACTGTGAAAATATAGAAGCAGAAGAGCTGGAAGACGATGAATTTTAAAAGGAGGATGAGACTATGATTGAAGCAACGCGTGTGGACTATCGGCTTTTGCATGGACAGGTAGCAGTTTCCTGGACCTCTGTACTGGGTGCGGATTGCCTTTTACTGGTCAGCGATACAGTAAAGGATGACCCTCTGCGGATGAATGCGTTAAAACTTGCAAAGCCTGCTGGCGTAAAGGTAGTGGTCAAAAATACCAAAGAGGCTGTGGAAGCCTTAAAGAGTGGGGTGACGGATAAGTATAAGCTGTTTATCATCTGCGAAAATTTAGAAATCGCAAAGGTTATTATGGAGGCTACCGGAGAAAAAGAACTGAATATTGGTAATACCCCGTATCGGGAAGGGACGAAACAGTATGGCAAAAGCGCACATCTGCTTCCTCAGGAGGAGCAGTTGGTACGGGAAATGATGGAAAGTGGAAAAAATCTTTTTATCCAGATGGTTCCCACGGAAAAAAAGATAAAATGTGAAGGACTGTTTTAACACAGAAGGAGGAACATGGAATGATAGTAAAAACAATACTGATATTCCTGATTGGTTTGCTTGGTTATTCAGAGTGGCTGACTGGAACCAGTTATTTGCAGCGGCCAATTGTGTTGGGGCCATTGGTGGGGCTAGTTCTTGGAGATATGCAGGCAGGGATTATGATGGGGGCGACACTGGAGCTGGCAATGATTGGAGCTATTTCAGTAGGAGCATATAATCCGCCGGATTTGATTTCAGGCACTGTCCTTGGGGTATCTTTGGCAATTCAGGCAGGGGCAGGACCGGAAGCGGCATTGACCCTTGGAATCTCCATTGCCACAGTTATGCTTGCAGTGAATACAGGGTTTGGACAGCCCTTGATGCTGCTGTTTATCCATAAGTGTGACAGGGATGCCGAGGTTGGTAATGTAAGGGCATTTACCCGAGATATGCTGATAGCGGGGTATCTTCAAAATATCTGGGGAATTATCTGTATCCCAATTGCATTTTATTTCGGTACAGATGCGGTTACGAAGGTACTGGGTGTGATTCCAGAGTTTGTACAGACTGGTATGGATATCACGGCGGCATTGCTCCCAGCCCTTGGTTTTGCAATGCTGGCACAGACAATGATGAACAAAAAGGTTGCGCTGTTTTTCTTTATAGGATTCTTTCTTGTTGTATATTTGGGAATCACTACCACAGGCGTAGCAATCTTCTCCATCTGCCTGGTATTGATTATGGTTATGTTTGGAATGATTGGGCCAAAAACTGCGGCAGCAATAGAGGAAGAGAGTGCAGGAGGTGATTTTGATGAGTTTTAGTATACATAGCGATTATAGCAATAGGCTGACCAAGCAGGACTTGAAGAAGGTATTCTGGCGTTCCATACCCTATGAGCATTTCTGGAATTATGAACGTATGGGAAATGTGGGCTTTGCCTTCGCCATGCTTCCGATTTTGCAAAAGCTGTATCCAGAAAAAGAGGATTTATCCAAGGCCATGAAAAGGCATTTGACAGTTTATAATATCACTCCATATATCAGTACATTTCCATTGGGAATCAGTGCAGCTATGGAAGAGGCAAATGCCACCCAGGAGGATTTTGATCCAGAGGCAATCAGTGATGTAAAGGCCGCGTTGATGGGCCCTCTATCTGGAATTGGAGATGCATTTTTCTGGGGAACCTTAAGAGTGATTGCAACAGGCATTGGATGTGCTCTTGCCATGAAGGGGAATCTTCTTGGACCTATTCTGTTCCTTTTGGCATTTAATATTCCCCATTATATCATTCGTTACCTGGGAACATTTCTGGGATATAAGCTGGGGAGTGAATCCATTGCAAAGCTTACGTCATCTGGGCTGATGAACAGTGTGATGGAAGCAGCTTCCATTGTAGGTATGATGGTTGTTGGAGCCATGACCATGGAGATGACCGCCATCAATTTCGTGACCCAGATTGGAAGCGGTGAGGAGGCTTCTACCCTGCAGGATGTGCTGACTGGTATTTTTCCGGGACTTCCAGTTTTGGCTTTGTTTGGGGTGGTTTACTGGATGCTGAAAAAGAAAATGAATCCGTTGATTATTATGCTGCTTTTGTTGGGATTCGGCATTGCCGGAGCAGGATTCGGATTCTTAGGATTATAAAATTAAGATATTTCAAATTATTACATCATTTAGGAGGAAATAAAAATGGCAATGAGAAATTTTAAACTGGAGAAATATTTAAAGGATGGAGAAAAAACCTACGCATTGAGAGGTGAGATTGAACAGTTAATTGATCAACTGACCGCAAAGGCATATGACAGTATATGCATGATTGGGATTGGAGGAACCTGGGCAGAGTGGTATCCGGTTCTTGAGGTAGCCAAAAAATATACCGATTTTCCGATTTATCTGGAGAATGCAGCAGAACTTATGATCAAAGACAAAAAACATCTTTCCGATCAGACATTGTTCTTTACCTCGTCTGTCTCTGGGGATACAAAGGAAATCCTGGATGCCGTAAAGCTATGTAAGAGTAATGGATGGAATGTTTATGGGTTTACCAAGGATGAGACAACACCTTTGGCAGAGCTTTTGACCGATCCCATTTATAACGCGTGCGGAGACTGTGAGCATTCATATTTGATTTATTATTTTGTGATGCTTCGTATTTTAAAGAACAGAGGAGAATTCCCACAGTATGACAGATGGGCGGATCAGATGAAAAATATTTTCAAAGCGCTTGTACAGGTCAGGGAGCAGTTTGAGCCTCAGGCAGTAGAAATTGCAAAAACATATGCCCATGAGCCATACACCATGTTTACAGGTTCCGGTGTTCTGTGGGGTGAGACGTATCTGTTTACCATGTGCATTTTAGAGGAAATGCAGTGGGTAAGAACCAAAGCAGTGACCTCTGCAGATTTCTTCCACGGTCCTCTGGAGCTGGTAGATGACAGAGTTCCTTTATTTGTAATTATGGGTGAAGACGAGTATCGGCCCCTGGATGAGAGAGTGGAGCGTTTTGTAAAGAAGCATACCAAGAAGCATATCATTATCGATACGAAGGATTTTCCTTTGGAAGGGATTGATGATGAATTCCGTGTCATCTGTTCACCGATGATTATTACTGCAATTTTGACAGAACGCCTGGCAATTCATTACGAGCTGAATACGGGACACAGCCTGGAATTTAGAAGGTATTACCGTCAGTTTGCATATTAAGATGGTAAAAGCGGTGATTTTTCTGTTTCTATCTAAAAATGATTCCCAATTTTCATTATAAGGAATATAATATCCTTATAAACGCATGCAAAACAACTGCAATACGTTTACAAGGAGAAGATTTTGGCAGAACAGGTTTTAATTCAATTTAGGGCAGACAAAGCGCTAAAACAGGAAGTAACTGAAATATATGAGAGGCTTGGAATGGATTTACCTACAGCATTCCGTATGTTTATGGCTAGAAGTAAAATGGAAAAAGGACTTTCGTTTGAAGCAAAATTGCCTGAACAGACAATAACAAAAACAGAAGCAAAAAACGCTTTTTATGAATTACGAAAGCAGACAGATGATGTTCCAGAAATGTCACTTGATGAAATAAATGCTGAAATTATGAAAGTAAGATCGGAAAGAAAAGGGTAAATATCTATGGAATATTATGCATTAATTGATACAAATGTATTGTTATCGGCTTTGCCTTCTAAAAATAAGGATTCAGCTACAGTTAAGGTCTTGGATGCTGTTTTTGAAGGAAAGATTATTCCGTTGTATCATCAGGATATTTTAGCTGAATATGATGAGGTTTTTCATAGAGAAAAATTCCACCTGCATGAGAAAACCCTCTGGCGGCAGCCAGGGGGTTTTCGTAATCCTGCTGTAGCAGACAACTGGTATATTTTTCTGTAAAATGGGTTGAAAAGGAGTACCAGAACTGTTATATTGATGTCAGTAGGGAGGACAGAAGATATGAAGCTGTTAAATAAAGATGAATTTCTTGCCAATGAATTGAAGTTTTATTTTATGCAGGAAAATCTGAAAGAAGGGGATAAACTTCCTTCAGAACGGGAGCTTGCAGAAGAATATGGGGTGCAGCGGGTTACGGTGCGTTCCGCATATCAGATTTTGGAGGAAGAGGGAATTATTGAAAAACGTACCAGAAGCGGTCACTATATGGGGCATGGGAGGATACGTACAGACTTGTGCCAGATACAGTCTTTCCATGAGAAGGCCCAGAGCCTTGGTATGGATAGTGAGAATAAACTTCTGGCTTTTGAGCTGATAGAGGTAGACAAAGATCTTTCCAAAAAGATAAAACTTCCGATTGGTACGGTTTTAAATAAGATTACCAGAATTCGTAAGGTGAAACGTGAGGATGAAATGTTCCCAATAGCTATTGAGTATGCTTATATACCAGAAGCCATGGCAGGAAAATTGATGAAATATGACTTGGAGGAACGTTCCCTGTTTCAAATTTTATCTCAGGAATATGGCAGGGTTCCAAAACGGGAAGAGCAAGTGGTAGAGATTGTATATGCCAATGAATTTGAGGCTAAGACGCTGCAGGTGGATCAGCGGACAACGCTGATTATGAAGGAAGGGATTACTTATGATGCCCAAGGGAATATTTTACAGTTTTTACATACAGTGATGAAAAAAGACTGGGTAATTTTTGAACAGGGGAATGACAAAATCCAACGGAAAATGGAAGAGGTGGCACATGGATTATAGAATGCCTTTGTATATCCAGATTCAGGATATTATCATTAAGAAAATTGAGGAGCGGACTTTTCTTCCAGGTGAAATGATTCCCAGTGAAAGAAAAATGGCAGAGACCTATGGTGTGAACCGCATGACCGTAAAACGTGCCATAGGCAAGCTGGTGGAGGACGGCTATTTGGTGCGTAAGCCTGGTTCGGGTACTTATGTGGCAAAGCGGGATAACAAGAAAATTGATTATGATGATGCGCTCCAGGGAAGTAATGTGGGTATTACAGCGATGCTCAAAACAATTGGGGTGGAGCTGACAAACCAGGTGCTGGGAAGCGGGGAGATTAGCGGCAGCAGATATTTGAATTACCAGTTGGGAATGGAAAGGGACAAAACAGTTTGGGGGCTGCACCGTGTTCGTCTGGGAGATGGGGCACTGTTTGCTGTGGAATATACATATTTACCGAAGCATTATTTTGAGGATGTGGAAAAGATGGATTTTGGGAAGGTGTCTCTTTATGATTACATGGATGCAAAAGGGCATCTTCCAGTCCATTTTACCATTCGGCTGACCATCTGTGACGCCAGTGCAAAGGTGGCTGACCATCTTAAGGTGGAGCGGGGGACAACGGTATATATGCTTGAGTATCAGGGGGCAGACAAGGAGTATAATATTGTGGAGTATACCAAAAGCTATATGAATCCAGCTTTTGCGGAATACCGCTACAATGCAGAGGATGCCTAATCGCTAGATATGCTATATTTTTACATAAACAAGAAATAAGTTTTCCCATATCATGTTATAAAATTCCAAACTCTCACAAACCCTTATTCTATGCGGCTTGTGAGAGTTTTGTTATGTATGCTGACTTCACATATCTGTTTATATCAATCCATAAAATACTGTTCTAAAGTAGTAAAAAAAGTAGTACGGTCATTGGCTATGCTGTCAATGATTTAAGCGCGGTCTTAGCAGATTCCGCCGAACCGTGTGCATAATAACCCAATGTAGTAGTGATGTCTTTATGCCCCATGATATATTGTAAGGCTTTCGGCGGCATATTCTTATTAGCCATATTAGTGCAGAATGTATGCCTTAATGTATGCGGCGAGATTTTAGGAAGTTTCTTTTTATGATGTTTGTTGTACTTCTTAATCATATTCCCAAAATCTACAGAATAAGCCGCTCCATACATAGGCAAGCCTTTTTTGTTCAGGAATACGAAATCTGTATATCCGTCAACTGTTACTGGCTGTACGTTTTCCCTGTTGTTGATTTCATCTTTCAAGGCTTTTGATACAGGCTCGGTCATTGGGATTTTACGAATGCCGCTGTCCGTCTTAGGCTTTTCTGTACGGTAGTTGCCCCTGTCAAAAATGAGTTGGTGGTCTACATTGATATAACCGTTTTCAAAGTCAATGTCTTTGACTGTCAAGCCGCATAATTCAGAGATTCTTAACCCTGTATTCAGCAGAACCGTAACCGCATGATAATGTTTCTGATAGGTACAATCTGTTTGTAAGAACTGCAATAATAAATCTGCCTGTGTGTCTGCCAATACAATCTTTTCCGCTGTGTCATTCTCGATTACATCATCTGTGCTGAAATTAAAAGGATTCTTCCTGATTAAATCATCCTGAATCGCTGTGTAAAAAATGGCTTTGAGGAAACGCTTGTAATTGTTAATGGTGTTAAAGGCATATCCCTGTTCCCTCATCCGCTTTACAAATTCTTTAGCGTCTGTCGGCTTGACTTTCTCAACCTGCATATTTCCAATTTTATCATTTTCCAGAATTGTCATCAACTGCTTTCTTCCCTTTTTTGTGGATTCCCTTACGTTAGACTTTAATTCCGTATGCTTTGCGTATAACTCACATACTGTCATTTTTGCGCCTGTGTGGTTGATTCCGTCCATAAGGTCACGTTGGATTTCTTTTTCAATCTCCCTTAAAGGCTTGCAGTCTCTTTTCCCTTCTGGCAATGGGTCGGTTTTAGTCAGCCGCCATGAATAAGCAAATTTGGGTTTTCCGTCTGCGCCTTTGTATTTATAGGCGTACCGTCCGTCCTTTCTCATGCTTTCCCCGGTCTTTAAGTTTCTCTTTTTGCCGTCTTTTCGTTTGTCTGATGTTGTATCACCCATAATGTCATCCTTTCTTTATCCAGTAAGAGCCTTGCCAAAGCGACAAGGCTCTTACCGTCTTAATTAAATCGTTTCTGCGTTTAAGAGGTACTTCTCCAAAAGCACCCGCTTAATTAATGTTTTATTGCCATTATGTACAACCCAGTCTGGCGGCGTATTGCTATAGTTCGCCATGTTTCTAAGTTTGTTCTTTCCAATCCCGAAATAAATTGATGATTCTTCAAAAGTAAGAAGAAATTTAGTTGATAAGTCCTCAATACTCTTAGCCATTAGCTGTCACCTCCGTTTGCGCCTGTATTGTTCCCTGTGGCAGAACGCCTTTTCAGTCCAGAGTATTTCTCTTTCAGTCTGGGTTCATAGACAAACTCTCTGTTGACATATCCCCTGTTGCCATATCCCACGCAAGACCTGTCATCCATAAATGCGGTAAGGTCGTATCTGTCAAGCAATGGTTCTTTCTTGTCGCAGTCGATATAGCCTTTTGAACGTGTTGAATCCGTCCATTCCCATTCGAGTTTCATATTTTCATCCGTAGCGACAAATTCCCTCACGCTGTCGATAAAATCATTTCTTCCGATTAATTTTCCAGAGGGAACAAATTCACGATACCAGTTTTTATATGCCGCATAAAGAAAATCTGTCGCCGGGAGTAAATCCCACTTACATTCTGGAAGAATTTCTTTCAGGAACGAAACCACGCTGTTTGTTGTCTTGACATATGATTCTAATGCTTTTTTCGTTGCCGCTGTTTCCGTGAACTGTTCCCTGTATTCCATATCCACAAGCACCATTTTCAAGATATATTCAAGAACATCTGTTCTATAAATCAATCTTTCTTTGATGTATCTCTTTTCCTTGCCTGTAAAACAATTCGCAAACGGAATGATATGTAATCTCCGCCGGAAACTGCCGCTTTTATCGTCGCCTTTCGGAAAGTCATTGACACATTGCAGCACAAGACCGTGGAAAGAATAATCAAAGGATTCTTTATACTTTCGTTCGATTGAGACCGTGTCGCCCGTAATCACTGATTTCAGGTTTCCAAGACCTTGTGAAAAACTCGAAACATCATTTTCATCGCAGATGACGGAACAGGCGTGTGGTAAATTTGCAAGTTCAAATTGTTTTGAAAAATTTGCAATCGGAATACTGACAACAGAATCCTTTCCCAAAATATTGCGGATTAACTGGCAGATTGTACCCTTGCCATTGTTCCCGGCTGTATTCATAAACAGCACCATTTTATTTCTCGGAGCAAGCGGCAGGCAAGCCGCCTGAATGACCTCCAAAATGCTTTTTACAAATTCCGGCGAACCTAATTCATCAAGGAAAGTGTCAACATCCCATGTGCTGTTGTCCTCCGGGATTGTGATAACCGGGTTAGTTGCGGCTAAATTGAGGTTTGTATGGATTTTTGACGTAAAGACCAAATCCTGACTGAATGGATGAAGAATTTTGTCTTTCATATCCCAGATACCGTTGTTGACCGCTACATAATAAGGGATAACACATTTTTCCACGACTTTGAGCCTACTCTTAACCAGAGTGAATACCTCCAGCTTTTCCCTCCTTGTAGCGTCTGGCTTGTATCTTTCGACCAACTCACCGAACGCCCCATAGGGGTCGTTGGTGATTTCGTAAACGCCTTTATTGTCGCCTGTTGTCTGGTAGATTCCAATAGGGAGACTGTGCCTTTGCTCCGACGTAAGATTCTGTTTCTTGTCTGTCTGGCTCTTATCCCCGGATGATACCAGAGCCACGTCCGACCTAGCCGCAATCAACACGGCAATGGACAACGACGGCAAATCCTGTGGGCATTTCAGCTTTTGTCCTTTTACACGGACAGAATTTTGTAAAGTAAATTCACTTAAAATTTTTGCCATTACTGTATCGGCAAACGAATATTCATTTGTAAGATTTGGATATTGTGCCAAAACTTCCTGCGGCACACGTTCATAGATTTGTGACGGTGTAGACATTATTCATTCTCCTCTCTGAACCCTTGTTCAAACATATCATGTGAAATCCTCAAATACTCATTTTCGGATTCCTGCTGTGCGTCAAGGATAAACTGTTTAAACTTCTTGCTGATAAATACTTCTGATTGAGCCATATGCATAATCGCTGTTAAAATGTGATATGTACGCTTACGCTCTGTATAAATTGCATTTACTAATTGATAGTTTTGAAAGTTCATATTTTTTACCTCATTTCTTGTTTTTTCTAAATAATGCATTATTTATGACATAAAATTTACACCCATAATGGGGGCGATTTCAAACTTTACTGTAGCCCAGCAAACTAAAGTTCCTGTCTCCCGCACAAAAACGTCAAATTAAATTCTCAAGTGTCAAATACTATCTACAAGAGCGTGCTGTAGGATGCGGCACGTTTCCCTCTTGACCATCCCATGTCATTCCGATATAGTTTTTATGGAACAAAAAAAAGAGAAAGAACAGCCCCTCCAACAGTTCGTTCTTTCTCTCACATACCAGTGTGCCTGCCGTATACGGGATCATGTCCCACTTGTGAGGCTCCGGCACCACCGACATATACTATGATAAGAGAAAACTCCCTGTTTTGCAAGCTAATCCGCATAAAAAGTTCATCAAAAGCCCTCTTTGATTCCTTTATGAAGAGATTTCACCCGGAATTTCAGACCTGTCCCTGCTGTGGGGCCAGGGGTTCCTGCCGCATCCATGCCTATTATGGCCGTTCCCTGGTCGACTTTATAAGTGGTGTCCCTGTCCGCCACAGCCTCTGTATCATGCGCCTCATCTGTACCTGCGGCCATACCCATGCCATCCTCCCGGACTTCATCGTCCCTTACTCCGGCTATGGCCTGTTCTTCATCCTCCGCGTCCTCGCGGAGTATTTTCTGCGTCTGTCTACCGTGGAGAGACTCTGTGAGCGCTTCTCCATCACCCTTTCCCAGCTGCGCCGCTGGCTGGATCTCTTCCTGACGCAGAAGGAGGAGTGGCTCGGCGCGCTTTCTTCCATGGAGGCTTCCGGCCTTTCCTTCCTGAAGGTCCTTCTCACCCAGACGGCCTATTCGGATTTCGCCTCCGCCTTTGTCCGCCGTTTTACAAAGTCCTTCCTCCAGTCTCATAAAAATCCGGCTCCTTACTGCCAGCAGGTGTTCGGCCCATGAACTGTTTTCCTGCAACCACACGCCATGAGCATGGCTTTCCTCCCGTTTCTGCCCCATAATGAGGGAAAACCACTTAAGGAGGACATTTCTATGGACAACAATCCAAAAAAACTTTCGGACGCAGCCGCCATGGCGCAGTTCCGCCTCGCTCTCATAGCCCCGGTCATCCATGGCCTTTATCCCGATGCGTCCAGGAACGCCTATTACCAGAGAGTCACGGAAAAGCCCCTCACCCTGCCTGACGGCTCCGCGTTCCAGTACAGCCCCAAGACCCTCAGCAAATGGGTGTCCCTCTACCGGAACGGCGGCATCGACGCGCTCATGCCACAGGAACGTTCCGACAAGGGCTCCACCCGGGTGCTCCCGGACACGGCCATCGAAGAGATCTACCGCCTCAAGGAAACATTCCCACGGCTGAACTCTACCCAGATCCACCGGCACCTCGTGGAAGAAGCCTTCATCCCTGCCACGGTCAGCGTCTGCGCCGTCCAGCGCTTCGTGAAGAGGCATGACCTGAAATCGGCACGCAACCCCGGCATGCGGGACCGGAAAGCATTTGAAGAAGACGCCTTTGGAAAGATGTGGCAGGCCGATACCTGTTACCTGCCTTATATCACGGAGGACGGCCAGCGCAGGAGAGTCTACTGCATCATGGTCATTGATGACCACTCCCGCTTCCTGGTGGGCGGCGGGCTCTTCTATAACGACAACGCCTACAACTTCCAGAAGGTGTTGAAGGAAGCCGTGGCAGCCCATGGGATCCCGGCTAAGCTCTATGTCGATAATGGCTGCAGCTACTCGAATGAGCAGCTCTCCCTCATCTGCGGCTCCATCGGCACCGTACTTTTACACACAAAGATCCGTGACGGTGCTTCCAAGGCCAAGATAGAACGCCAGTTCAGGACGCTCAAGGAGACATGGCTCTATACACTGGACCTGGATTCCGTTGCCTCGCTGGCGCAGTTCAACGGGCTGCTTAAGGACTATATGCGCACCTACAATACATCTGTCCATTCCGGCATCGGCACCACGCCCATGGAACGCTACCAGCAGACACGCTCCTCCATCCGGAGCCCCAAGTCCAGGGAGTGGCTGGAGGAATGTTTCCTGAACCGCATCACCAGGAAGGTGAACAAGGACTCTACCGTCTCCATCGACAAGGTGTCCTATGACGTTCCCATGCAGTTCATTTCTTCAAAAGTGGAAATCCGCTTCCTGCCAGACGACATGTCCAGTGCCTTCATCCTTTATGAGGGGGAACATTATCCCATACGGCCTACGGATAAAAACGAGAACTGCAGGACGAAACGCAATAACACGCCGTCCATCGATTATTCAAGGATTGGGGGTGAGAGCTGATGTTCCGTTCCTACTATGGGCTTTCCTTCAACCCTTTCGACAAGCAGAACGCCAGGGAAAAGGACCGGTTCCTCTCAAAGGACATCTCGGAGATGACGTCCCGCCTGGACTACTTAAAGGACACAAGAGGCATAGGGCTCTTTACCGCACGCCCCGGCATGGGCAAGTCCTTCGCCCTGCGCTGCTTTGCAAAGAGCCTCAACCCAAACCTCTACCACATGGAGTACATCTGCCTCTCCACCGTCAGCGTCATGGAGTTCTACCGCCAGCTCTGCTCTGTCCTGGGGGTAGATCCAAGGGGCGGCAAGCCCGGCATGTTCCGTGCCGTGCAGGAGCAGATCCTTTATCTTTACAGGGACAAGAAGCAGCCCCTCCTCCTGGCAGTCGATGAGGCACAGTACCTCTCCACCGGCATCCTGGAGGATATCAAGATGCTCATGAACTACGGGTATGACTCCCTGAACTGCTTCACGCTCATCCTCTGCGGGGAGCCCCACCTGAACAGCACCCTGAAAAAGCCCGTCCATGAGGCTCTGCGCCAGAGGATCACAGTGCACTACAACTTTTCCGGGCTCTCAGACTCCGAAGTGGCGCAGTACGTCCTCCACAAGATCGCCTGCGCCGGAGGGGCCGCCTCCATCATCGACCAGGCCGCGCTTTCCGCCGTCCACAGCCACTCCCAGGGGAGCCCCCGCCTGGTGGACAACCTGATGACCGACGCACTGACACTGGGGGCGCAGATGGAGAAGAAAGTCATTGATACGGATGTCATCCTGGCCTCCGTCAGCAGCCAGAATCTCGGATAGGAGGCATGGAACATGAATTATACCTGTATCCTGAAAAACGGCTCCCGCAGGGAGACCTGGACGGGGCAGATCATCCTGCTGAGCACGGAGAACGGATGGTATGAAGCTGAGATCAATGGGCGGGGGACTTACTTCCACATCCTCGCCGGACGGCATAAATATGGGAACTACCTGTGCATCCCTAACCTTGATGTAGGGTGCGAGCTCTCCGATTTCTCCGATATCTTTTGGAATGAAGAAAGGATCGGCTCCCTGATGCGGAAGGTGGATGCGGTGACTGTCGCCACCGGTCTGATCCATCTGCCCGCCCTGGCTGCCGGACAGCTGAAGAACTGAATGCTTCATAGGGCTGTGGGTCTCTTGATGGGATCCATGGCCTTTTATATTTCAGGAAGGAATTCATGCTCTGGCAGCGTGCCATATTTTCGGTAGGATTGTGCATTCACAGACAGCACTGCGCAGTCAATTGGATAAAGGTTGGAAAAATAATTCGTCATTTGCGTCTCCCTCAATTCGCCGTCCGACACTTTACATTTTTTGATAAATGTATTAAAATGGGTAAAAATGAAATTTGTATGGGGGACATTTTAAAAAAGAGGGGGACAAGGAGGATGAAGCTATGAGTGAGACTTCAAACAAGCCCACGGTAAATTTTCCTAAGATTTGGTGTATTTACGAAATGACTAGAATAACCAACGATGAAAAAAAGAGAATCGGCAAAATAATTAAACGCCGCTGGAACGAGTATCTAAAAGAACATGGCAAAGAAGAACAGGAATGGGAGGATTTGAATGAATCTGAACAGACGTATTTCATTTGTTACTATATAAAGGAAAAAATGATAAGAGAATGTCCAGACAAACGCACATTAAATAAGATAGAAAAAAATATAGATGAATACGTTTCCGGCACATTGTTAAATGCAGAAGAGATTACTAAGGCGTGGAATGAATCTGTTAGCCGCATACATGAGCTACATTGCAAAGCACACGATTCGGAGCATATAAAAAAAGCTGCCTATAAGCGGCTCTGTAGGGATATGCAAGCCTACGACAAAAACATCCCGATACCCACTTATGAATATTATGCCAAAAACCCACTGTCAGTATATGATTATGCACAAAATTATTACCGTTCCCATATAGATACAACGCCTGTCATTATACGGATAATCCAACAGGTTCTTGAAAAAGCATTAGGCTTGCAGATAGACCACTATTTAATAGAAGAATGCCTGTCGATTCTGTCAGACGGTTCTCTGGACGGACTTGACATAAATGTTTTTGACACGTTCCCCGAAGAATATAATGAAGGACTGGGTATGAAGAAAGAAGATTTTGAGAAAGTGCAAAAACAGTATGCCACATATCAGAAGTATAAGAAGATGTATCAGGACTTGGATTCTTTCTATTCAATAGACTATGAGAAAATAGATAGTTTCTTAAAAAGAGCGAAAATACAAAACCAGAATAACACTCCCTAAATTCCGTTGCGATCCTCTTTTTTTGTTTTATTGCAATGGAATTTACGGAGCATTACTTCGGTCGTACTTTATTTCGTTCCCACATAAAAAACATAGGGATAACGCTCTTTTTGCTAAGCGTTATCCCTTTTTAGAATCCTGTTGCATTATCTTTATTCAAATCACAAAAAACAACCTCCCACTTCTCAGCAGGAGGTTATTACTTATTTTGTCTTATGACATTTCGAGCATTCGTAATAGGTTTCGTAGATTGGTTCTGGGCTTACACCACATCCGTCAAGTCCCTGTTCCATGAGTTTGTCACAGTGTGCTACCCATTCGGCTTCGCTGTAGAATACGAGTCCGTGAGTACAACAGAGTTTTGTCCCAACAACCTTTTCTTTCTCAACCCAATCATGCTCACACTCACCATTCGGAGCAGGATTCGGACTTGGACTTGGTTCCGGATTCGTAATCGGTTTCTTCGTAACAGCTTTCCTGTTATCTTTCACCGTTACCTTACAACGCAACGTCTTACTGCCTTTCACCTTTACGGTAATCATCGCCACGCCTTTCTTCTTCGCAACGATTTTCCCTTTCTTGCTTACCGTAGCGACTTTCTTGTTAGAAGAAGTCCATTTCACTTTTCTTCCAGCGGCATTCTTTACTTTCAACTGAACCGCAGGTTTTGTCTTTTTCTTCGTGATAGTCAAGGTAACCTTAGTTTTGTTCAGTTTCGGAGCTTTCTTGCTTGCCGCCTCCGCACTCATAGGCATAGCCAGTGTAAGCATGATTGCAAATGCTGTGATAGTAATGATTGATTTTTTGATGATGTTCTTCATAAATGTTATTCTCCTAATCCTAATCCGGTGTTTGGATGGTCTTTATTTGGATTTTGTTTTGTACCTGCATTCTTTACGTTTTTGCAAAATTCTTTATATGAGGCTGTGTGTGATTCTTTGTGCTTTGCTCTTTCTTGTTGTCTTGCTTTTTCTTCTAATGCAAGTTTGAGGTCATCGTCATTAGCGTAGCTTATTTCTTTTGATGACTTTGTGATTTGTTCTTTTATTTTTAGCGAGGTTAATGAGTTGTTAATATCTTTACAGTAATGGATTACTGATTCGTATACTTGTTGGAATTCTGGTTTATTTGTGACACCTCTGAGTTTTTCGTATGCGTGTTCGATATTTTCTTTTTGTGTATATAATGTAGAGAAGTTTCCTAACTTGCGTTTGGATAATAGTTCAATTACGGTTTGTTTGTCATATGGTATAACCTGCGTGATGGCATACATATCTAATAAGTCTTTTGTTCTTCTCATGATTTGTGGAGATGATAAGACGGCAATTTTATCACATAAAACTTGTTCCATTGGTATTCCATGAAATTTTATATCGTTAATCATGTACAATTTTGTTGGTGTTATTTTATTTACGTCAATGTCAATGTGTGCTAATGTAATATTATTTTTTATGATATGAAATCCTGCTGATTGTTTTTCACCATATGGTCTTTTTATTATTACTTGATAGTCAGGATATGACATTTGTACAGCTTTTTCAAGATTCTTACGCATTTCTTCGATGTCTGGTGTTTGTTTGAGCCAGTTGCCGTCAATGTCTGTTGTTTTTCTATCTATATCAGATTTATGTTCTTGTAACGATGCTTTTAATAATAGTCCGCCTTTTACCGCGATAGGTATATTAAGTTTTTGCATGTTGCTAATAATTTGATATAGCGTGTTTAGATTATTGTCATTTTGCATATAGTTATCTCCTTAAATTAAATCTCTGAATGATAATACATTTCTGCCATTGGTTTGTAATAGTTGAAAGCATCTTGATTGTCTGGTGTGATTGTTAGGTCAGCATAGTTATTTTTGAAATATTGGTCTGCTAATGATTCAAAAATTACTTGTTCATCTATTGTTTTGTCAGCTAATAAATCGTTGATGGTTTGGTTTACGCTTGTATGGAGTGTACCATCAGTGGTGACGATTTGTATGTTGTTGGCAATACATTCTTCTTTGGATAGTACATATGTTTCTGTTTCTGTGGTACAGTTGCATAGTCCGAGGTATTCGGCTGCTGATACAGAACAAAGAACATAGTTTGTATTTTTTAATAGGTTTTGGAAGTATAATGCTTTGAAATCACTTTGGTTCCAAATAGTTTCATCTGATATAATGTGAGGTTGTATCATGGTTGTTTCAGCAGACATTTCTTATATCTCCTTCTAATATATTGTATTTTAAGAATTCTGGGATGGCTTGATTATATATTTTTTGGTATGTTTCATCTTTTCCGCAGATGTCTATATATAGTTGTATACTTACAGGAATTGCCAGTTCTGGTAGTTTCAACTTACGTAACCAGTCATATTTCGTACATAAAGGTACGCTATTTTCTTTACTGATGTAATCTACCATAGCAACTAAATACAGGGCGTATCCTGTCAAGTTATTTTTGGCAAGTTGACTGATGGTGTCATCTTCTAAAATTGTTTGTAAAAAGTTTATGTCGCCGAGGTTGTGTAGTAGGTGGCATACGTTGCTTTTATAATTTTCAAAGTCTGTACAGAAGATTGATTTTGCAGTTGGTGTTAATGGATGTTCCATAATGCGAGACCTCTTTACTTTCTGGCATACGTTGTTAGTTTTGCACTCGAATGTATTTTGTTTTTGTAGGGTGATAATCTTGGTAAAAGTTATTTGTATATGTATTATAACATAGTTTGTGGGTATCTATCAATGTACTTGTATATGTGAGAAAAAAACAACCTCCCACTTCTCAGCAGGAGGTTATTACTTATTTTGTCTTATGACATTTCGAGCATTCGTAATAAGTTTCAGTGATTTCATATGGACTGAATGAGTGGATTGTTTCACCATTTTCTACAACTTCGTCGTTGTGAATGGTCCATTGCTCTTCTGTGTCAAACAGTTTTCCACAAGTACAAGCGTATTTCGTTTCAACAACTTTTTCTTTCTCAACCCAATCATGCTCACATTCACCATTCGGAGTAGGATTCGGACTTGGACTTGGTTCCGGATTCGTAATCGGTTTCTTCGTAACAGCTTTCCTGTTATCTTTCACCGTTACCTTACAACGCAACGTCTTACTGCCTTTCACCTTTACGGTAATCATCGCCACGCCTTTCTTCTTCGCAACGATTTTCCCTTTCTTGCTTACCGTAGCGACTTTTTTGTTAGAAGAAGTCCATTTCACTTTTCTTCCAGCGGCATTCTTTACTTTGAGCTGAACAGCAGGCTTTGTCTTTTTCTTCGTGATAGTCAACGTAACCTTAGTTTTGTTCAGTTTCGGAGCTTTCTTTCTTGCTGCCTCTGCACTCATAGGCATAGCCAATGTAAGCATGATTGCGAATGCTGTGATAGTAATGATTGATTTTTTGATGATGTTCTTCATAATATTTTACTTCCTTTCTTTAGATTCGATATATTCAAAAATATCTTTCTTGTGATAATCCGTCATTTTTCGACACAATTCTGCTTAAACAGAATTATACTCCAAACCCTCCGCATAGTCAATATATTAGGCGTAACTACCTAATATTTTAGGCATATGGACAAACTCTGGCATGATATGATTTTTTAAAAATCGAGAGGAGATTTCCCTATGATTTCATATCAGCCATTTTATGACACACTTTTAGCAAAAGGCATTACAGAGTATGCCTTGATTTTTAAGCATGGTGTTCCGGCAAACACATTACATAGGATGAAACACGGAAAAGCGATTACGACAAAGACGTTAGATACACTTTGCGAGATTTTGGAGTGTCATGTATCAGACATATTAGAATACAGGACAGAAGATAATTAAGGGCAGGGCGGTTGATTCTTGATATATTCAGCATATCCTGTCTTTTTTGTGAGATTTTCCATTCAAAGAATTTCAGAACATCCCCATTCTCCACATTTATAAATTCATCCGTCCATTCTTTAATCATACAGGTAAATTTCTCATTGTCGATATAAGACCACGGATTGAGGGTTTCGGCAATACCATAAAGCCTTGCGAAAAGCATTGCGGATTCTAAGTATTTTTCATTCATAGTGATTAGTTCCTTTCTTTTTTGCTTTTGCTCCCGGTTCTTTTTTATTACATCATAGTGGTAGATACAAAGTAATGGGTTAGGGGTACAGAACAGGCGTTAGCGGCGTGTCTGACGGTCTGGTTTATTTTACAGGATAGGTTATATGTGAGATACAGTATAAATGCTGTTTGTCTGGTTGTCTGACTTTTTTTCATAAAAAAGTTTTATTTATATAAGGAAGATAAGAGATAAGCAATATAAGTAAAATAGTTTTTTACAAAAAAAGACAGACAAACGGACAGCGAATAGTATTTACTTTGTATATGTTATTGTTGCTATCCCCCTCTGTACCCTCTCCCTGTACCTGTTCTGTACGCTCTCCCCCTGTGCTTAACACAATGCCTGTATTTTTGATTCTGCAAGGCAATAGAGCCATGTCCACAAAATAGTACATGATATGGGCATAGCATGGGCATACCGTGGGCATAGCATGGGCATAGCAGGAACATGGCTTTATAACCCGAAAGCGAAAAGAGATACCGTGCTGGGGATTCAAAAGCCGGGGGTTCAAAGGGGCGTGCAACGCTCCCCTTGCAAAATCAGCTAATGCCCTCTGGGATATTAGCTTATATTTTGCTACAACCTAGCCGGAGAGATAACTTGACCGGGTTAGAGATAAAACTTTCGGAGAGGGGGAAGCCCGCCGGTGAAATAAGACTTCCGGGGAAGATGATACATAAGAAAACAGCATAAGAAATAATATAGAAAATGCAAAAATAATTGATAAAAAAGATTGACAAATATTTAACAATCTGATATACTCTATATATAAGATATGATATATCTTTCATTCTGGAAATTCTATTTTGCAATCAACATTCCGCAAAAAACAATTCCAACGGAAACAATCTAAAGCATAGGTGGTGGTTATCATTGGCTACTTATCATTTGACGCAAGTATCAAAGTAAAATGCTCTGGTGCGTACACTTGTACGAAAACCAGTAAAACAGGATATGGCGGCATTACCGGGTATATCAGGCACATTGACCGCTCTACTGACCGTAAGAATGGATGTGAGGTCGGGCATAGCAACCCGGACATAAACCCTGATTTTACCTTATTGAATGAATCCTATTTCAAAGATAACGGTATCTGGCAGGAAACACAAAACTCCGGCGATATGCTGAACGCAATTAACAAAAGAATTGATTACGCTAAAGCAAACGGAGCAAGAATCTATACCGGGGGCAAAAATGATACAGTCCTTGTACGTCCTCTGGTCGTTCAGCTTGATAATGAATCAATCGCAGGGCATGAAGATACTTGGATGTGGGATGTTATCGAAATTTTAGAACAACAGTTCGACAAAGACAACATCCGAGGATTTTCAATCCATAAAGACGAAACAAGCGTACATATGCACATTGCCTTTGTGCCCTGTTATGAATCTACTGGCATAACCGAAAAAAAGAAATGCGTTATCTCGCAAACTAAGTTCTTCAAAAATCCGAAGCAATTAGCCGGAATCCATAAAACAATCCGTAAATCCTTAATTGATAAAGGATATGAAATAGAACTTGACAACAAGCCGATTGATGAAGTCCTTGCCGGATATACAGACAAAGACGGTGTATTTCATCAGCAGGGCTTAACGCCGGAACAGTTGAAAAAACTGACCGAAAAAGAAATAAAATTAAAGATAGGAGAAATTGAAATGAATATCAGAAAATCAGAACTTGACAAATTGGAGTTGCTTACAAATGAAATTATGAGCAAGGCAAAAGCCGGACAGCAGGAAATTGAAAAAGAGCGCGAAATCTTATCCGTACAGCAGACCGCCCTTGATAACGACAGGGCAACCGTACAGGCGCAGACACAAGCCTTGATTGCTGAAAAGGCAAGCATTGAAAAAACGAAAGAAGAAGTCTATTCACTTGCTGAAATCTGTAACCAGATTCTTTCAGACGAGAAGAGCCTTAACGCTAAATTCCTTGAATTTTTGGAGCGTGAAAGCAAGCGTACCGGCAAACCCTTTCAAAAACTCGTAGAGGACTTATATAAGAAGTTCCAGAAAGAACGCCGGAACAGCGTTTCCGATTGGCAGATGGAAATGTTCAATATGCGAAACGAACGCTTACAGGGTAAATCCGATACAGGCTATATCCCAGACATTATTGACATTGGCGGCACAAAAACAGATTGCGGCTTTTCATTCTAATCTAAATCATTTGCTAAATCACATTTTATACCTTTCTTGTTTTTCTATGATAAATATCTCTTTTAAAAAAGGGATACCCGGTTGCGTGGGTATCCCTTTCTCTTGTCTGGAAAAATGATTCTGATTCTAGCTGATTGCGTATTGTTTGGACTTACTGCCAACTTTCTTAGAACCGTACTTCTGCCGGATTTCATCAAGCGTAATTTCCCCTTTGCTATATCTCACATAATCGCCAAAATGCCACGTCCACGCCTTTTTCTTCGGCGCAAACTTAAAGCCTAACTCTTTCAGCCTGTCTTTGTAAGCGAAACCGTCAAAGCACCATATCCAGTTGCCTATCAGTTCAATTTCCATGTTGTATGATATAATCGTGTTTAAAACAGCCTTAAAAGCGTCGTTCTCGGCTTGATAGTCATACTTAGGAGTTTCCTCGTCTTTATGCTGTTCCTTGCTTAGAACGTCAAATAGGCGGTCGTACTCGGCGTTAATCTCCTGTGTAATCTCAATACTGCCGCCCTCATTATCGGGATGATATTTCTTTAATAACTCTCTGTACCGTTGCCGCAATTCCTCTATTGTCTTTATTCCTGTAAACCATTTATACATCTGCCTGTACTCCTTTTTTTGCAAATGCGCCCGACATATTTATTTCACAACATAGAAAAGGGTATAAAAAAACAGACTACCCGACATAATATCGGGCAATCCATTTAATAGGGGAAAAGTAGTAAATTAGTAGTAAAACCTTACTCTTTTCTTGCCAGAAGTGCCTAAAATACTGCATTTAAGCCACTTTTTGAAAAATGTTTCAGGTTTCTTTGAAAATTGAAAAGAGGATGAAAGGGCAGGGAAAGAACAGTATGATAATCAGCTCGTCCGAAAGAATCAAAAGAAAATTTATAGAAGCATTGAAAATTTTAATGGAGTCCGAACCTTTAGATCGGATTACCGTCACCGAAATTGTAAATGTCTGCCAAGTGACAAGGCCAACCTTTTACCGTTATTTCAAAGATAAATATGATTTAGTAAACTGGTATTTTGATATCCTGGCCCAGAAATCCTTTCGTCAGATGGGTGTAAGCTTATCGCTGCGGGAGGGTCTGGTCAAAAAATTTCAACTAATGATGGAAGAACGGGTATTTTTTTCTTCTGCGTTTTCTTCTTCTGCACAGAACTGTCTGATTGATTATGACTATGAATGTATTTATCAATTTTATCGGGAAGTGATACATAAAAAGAACGTGGATTTTTTGACGCCTGAGATTGATTTTTTATTGCGTATGTACTGCCATGGTTCCATTTTCATGACTGCAGAATGGACGAAAAATAATATGATTTTGACTCCAGAGGAAATTTCAGACCGGCTATTGGATGCATTGCCGCCGAAGCTGTATGAATTATTAAAGGATTTATAAAAATCATGGATACATTACAATCAGGTAAAAGTGTAAAATATATTACAGTTTTGTATGGTTGTAATGTATTTTACATTTGACAGGAAGTGTAACTTGCATCTGAATATCCTGGAATCTACAATAAAAGTACAAGTTAGTAGAGCATTTTTATGAGGAAAAGAAAGGAAGGTATTTTTATGGGTAAGATTCCAGAAACAGCAAAAGTAGCAGTATTGACAGGGGAGAAGAAAATAGATATCAAAGAGCTTCCAATTCCGAAAATCAATGATGATGAGGTTCTTGTGAAAGTTGAGGGATGTGGAATCTGCGGAACAGACGTCCATGAATACAAAGGAGATCCTTTTGGCTATATTCCAATTCAGCTTGGTCATGAGGGAACTGGAACTATTGTAGAAATTGGATGGAAGATTTAGATAGTCGATTGCTAATTGAACCAGCAGCAGTTGTTGTCCATGCGGTAGAGCAAGCAAAGGAAATTTTTAATTTTAAGCACAATTCTTATGTTTTGGTGCAAGGTTGTGGTCCGATTGGCTTGCTTTTATTGACAACGATACGTACGATGGGCTGTCGAAATATTATTGCGGTAGATGGGGATGAAAAAGGTCTTGAAATGGCTCAAAAATTAGGTGCAAAATGGACCGTTAATTTCATGAAAGAAGATGCGGAAACTATTATAAAAGAAATTACGGAACATAAGGGAGCAGAAATGGCATTTCAGTGTACTGGATCTCCCAAAGCTGCTTCTACTATATGGCATTATGTGCGTCGGGGCGGTTCTATGTGTGAATTAGGATTTTTTGTAAATAATGGCGATACGACTTATAATCCACACCTAGATATTTGTAATAAAGAAATCAAAGTCATTGGTTCCTGGACCTACCAGGCAAAAGACTGGTTGCATGCAATGGAAATGTTAAAGGAGGCTGTGGCAATAGGATTGCCTGTCAATGAATTGGTTTCCCATAAATTCTCATTAGACGAAATTAATGAAGCAATGGAAACCTTTTGGTACTATGAATTGTAAAATGGGGAAACTCAAATAATATTTGCCTTGCAATAGAATTTATTCAAAGATATAATGGGAGTATCAAATTATGGAGGAAAAGGAAAGGATGAATGAAATCATAAAAGCGCTTCACATGAGGAAATCCGTCCGTGTGTTTACAGAGGAAGCAATTTTAGAGGAAGATCGGGAAAGTATTTTAAATGCTGCTTTGCAGGCGCCCTCTGGGGGCTGCCAGCTCTTGTATACGATTCTGGATATCACGGACCAGGGAAAAAAGGAAAAGCTGGCGGAGCTTTGTGATCATCAGCCAATGATTGCCAAAGCGAAGCTGGTGTTGATTTTTTGTGCAGACTGTAGGAAATGGCTTTCCTTCTATAAAGAAGCTGGATTGTCTCCCAGAGCGCCAAGAGCGGGGGATTTACTGCTGGCGGTGGAAGATGCAATGATTGCGGCCCAAAATGCGGTGACAGCGGCTGAGAGTCTTGGAATTGGCTCTTGCTATATTGGTGATGTGATGGAGCAGGCAGAAGAAATGAAAGAGCTTTTGGGGCTGCCCAAATATGTATACCCAGCCTGTATGTTGGTTTTTGGACATCCTACCCAGCAGCAGAAGGAACGGGAGAAGCCAAAGCGGTTTGCACTTTCGGATATTGTTTGTGAAAATACTTACAAGGATAAAACCGGAGAGGAAATCCGTGGGATGTTCTCTGGAATGACAGATGGGAAAAGCTATGAAGAATGGATGGAAGCATTCTGGAAAAGAAAATATGAATCGGATTTTTCCAGGGAGATGAGCCGTTCCATGGAAGTTTATCTCAAGGATTTCCAAGGGGAGTGAGCTTGGTATGAAAAAGTATGTGACAGGAGGATTGGTCATTGCATGGATGATAATTATATTTCTTTTTTCCGCCCAAACTGCAACGGAATCTTCCAAAACCAGCCAGTCGGTCTCTTACCGGATTGCAAAGTGGCAGAATGATTTGTTTGGGCAGGAGAGAACAGAGGAAGAATTGCTCCAGCAGGCAGAGGGGATGCAGCTTGTGATTCGCAAAGGCGCCCATATGAGCGAGTATGCATTTCTGGCCCTTCTCCTTCTTTTTCATTTGGAATGTTATTCATTCAGCAAAAAGAAAACGATTCTTCTGGCATTGGGATGTACCGTGTGCTATGCGGCTACCGATGAATTTCATCAGCTCTTTGTGCCAGGTCGGGCAGGCAGGGTTACAGATGTGTGCATTGACAGTATCGGAGGTCTGGCAGGAGTGATTTTTTATACTATACTCAGCTTTTTCAGAAGAATTAAATCAGGTGAGTCCTGCAAGACATGTGACGGGTGATATGCCCCCTACTTTTCTGTGGGCTACTGCAGAGGATTCTTTGGTGCCAGTGCAGCATTCTCTTCGTATGTCTTATGCTCTTGCAGAAAAAAATATTCCCTTTGAGCTTCATATCTTTGAAAAGGGTTCTCATGGGCTGGCATTGGCTGACCAGTCTTCAGCAAGGACGCAGGGACAAATTAATTCAGACGCCGCAAAATGGACTGAGTTAGCAGGGAATTGGCTGGAAAAGCGGTTTGCACTGCCAATAGAAGAATAATATCCTTACCCGCTGTTTATTCCCGCGAGCAATGAGCCAAGCAGCCGCGCTTGCGCGGATATTTGGCGAATGCCGCGAGGGTCAAATAACCCGTAGCTTGCTGCGGGGTATTTGACTCCCGTGAGCAATTAGACATACCCAGTCAACTTGCTGCGGGATATTTGATTTTTACATTTTTCTTACAATTTCCTGAATACTTTTTCCCAAGTTTCCGATATAATATTCGTTGGTATGATATGCGTAGGAGTGTGTAAAGGTAACGGCGGAAGAAAAGGACAGGATGTAGAATGATAAAAATTTTGATTGTGGAAGATGACGCCAATATTGCAAAGCTAATGGAGGCAACAGTGGCAATCGGCGGTTATGAAGGAATTGTGTGTAATAACGGAGCGGAAGCTTTTGAGAAGATAGAGCATGGAAATTATGATTTGATCCTTCTGGATGTAATGCTGCCAGATATGAGCGGCTTTGAGATTATGCAAAAGCGCACCAACACAGAAACACCTGTGATTTTCATTACGGCAAAGCAGGAATTGACCGATAAAGTGCGGGGGCTCCGCCTTGGGGCAGAGGATTATATTGTAAAACCTTTTGAGGCCATGGAACTGTTAGCGCGGATTGAGGTTATTCTGCGCAGGGTGAAGCGGACAGAGAATACATATTCTTATGGAACGATCTCTGTGAATGTGGAAGAGCATACCTGTAAATGTGACGGGGAGGAGGTTTATCTGACGCCCAAAGAATTTGAAGTCCTTGTGTTTTTCATCCAGCACAAAGACGTTGCCATTTCCAGAGACCGCTTGCTTGCGGCAGTTTGGGGATTTGAGTACGAAGGAGAGACAAGAACCATTGATATCCACATTCAACAGCTCCGCAAAAAATTAAATTTGAAAGATAAACTGGTGACCATACCCAAGTTGGGCTATCGATTGGAAAGCGCAAAGGAGTAGTAGTATGAAATTATGGCAGAAAGTTTTCTTATATACGTTGATACTGGTGATGCTGGCGGTAAGCATGACCAGTATTTTGTTGTTAAAAAGTAGTTTTTCTTTTGCATTAAATCAGAAAAAACAGAGTGTATACAGTGAACATGAATTTTTGGTTACCAGCTTTAAGAGTATGATGATTACAGAAAGACTAAAAGAAAATGCGATTGTGCTGGAAGAAAAGAAACTGCAAAAATTTATGGAGGATACTTTTGGGAAAAATGTTGGTGGCAGTGGAATTCTTTTTTGTAATGCACAGAATGAACAAGTTTACAGTAATCGGGAAATTTATGTGCCAACCGGACTGATGGAGGCGGTTCGGGATACGGGGAAAAGCTATATGCAGGTGGATGGCTACCAATTATATACAGCGTCCGCAGAAAGCATGGAGGGAAAAACCTATTACGTTGTGACAGAAAGTGATATTTCAGATGTGATGGAAATTCATGAGAATATGTTGTGGCAGATTCAAATTATCAGTATGGTATGCGCGGTGGTAATTGCGCTGATTTTACTGGTTGTGGTAAAGGTACTACTAAATCCATTAAAGAAGATTGATGAAGGCACTCGTTCCATTGCCCAGGGAAATTATCAGGAACGCATCCCAGAGCGGGGACATGATGAGCTTTCGGAGCTTGCTCATAATATGAATGCTATGGCAGAAGCGGTGGAGATCAATGTGCGGGCATTGGAGCATGTGGCAGAGGACCGGAAGCATTTCATTGACAATCTTTCCCATGAAATGAAAACACCCCTTACGTCGATTTTAGGATTTTCCGATTTATTGCAGATCAAAAAGGATATTACGGAAGAAAACAGGATTGAGTATGCAGGAATTATCAAATCTGAGGCAACCAGAATGCGGACTCTTTCTGGAAAATTGATGGAATTAATTACCGTAGGGGAAACGAATCTGGATTGGAAGCAGGAAGATATGAAGGAGCTTTTTTCTGAAATCGGAACTTCACTAAAAGTGATTACAGATAACAGAAATGTGAATCTGGTCTGCCAGTCAGAGCAGGGAAATTTGTGGGTGGATCGGGAATTGTTTAAATCATTGCTGTATAATCTTGTGGACAATGCGGTGAAGGCGTCAAAAAAGGGCAGTAAAATTCAGGTAGAAGGGAATTTTATAGATGGGCAGTTCTGTATTGAAGTATCGGATGAGGGGGTAGGTATTCCTCAGGAGGAAATCGAGAAAATCACCCAGGCATTTTATATGGTGGATAAAGCCAGGAGCAGGGCCAACGGAGGAGCAGGATTGGGGCTTGCGTTGTGTAAGGAGATTGTATCTCTCCATCAGGGAAATATGAAATTTGAAAGTCATCCGGGGCAGGGAACCCGGGTGCTAATTTCCATGAAAGGAGGCAGCTCATATGCGTAGAGTAAAATCCATGCTGTTAACAGTTGGCTGTGCAGGAATGATTCTGGGAGCTGGATATTTTGTCATTGTAAAGAGCGGGCAGAAGGTTCTGGAAAAGGAGCGGGTGTTGGAAGAATCCGTGTATGAAGATACCAGTTCCAATATTTTCTATGGGAAAATTGAAGAAAATATTGAATTATTTCCATGGAATTGTTATCCAGAGGAAGGAGAAGAAAAAATTCTGGGAGAGTATCCTAGATTTGGGGAATTGATGTTGCAGGTCAATGACAAGAATATGGAAGAGGAATTAAAGAGTTTACAGGAATGGTATCTGTACCAATTGATTGCCGGGGAATGTGATACTTCTATAGACAATGTGAGAAACTGGTATACGAAGAATGAGACAAATATTATGGACCATATGGTTATGGTGGACAATTTTCAGAATGGATTCCTTTATTTTTATCAGGATATTTTGCAATTAGAGGAAAAACAGTTTCAGGTGCGGATTGCCTGTAATGAGTGGAATATCATAAGCTTTACATGTATGGAATACCGAAACGGACAGAAACGGGATTGGAATGTATGGGAACAGGGAAAAGAAAAGCTGGTTACAGTCTTAGAAAGCATGGAAGAGGAAATGAAAGAATACTTCGAGTATATGCTTGCTTCCCGTTATCAGGGGCTGATTGGTTTTTACGACGATGAAAGGGGAGAGTATTTGAATACTTATTTGGAGGGATTTCACTGGTTGAAAGAGATTTTGAGAGGCAAAAAGAGCGAGGATGTGTATGTACCAGAGGAAATTCAAATAATTTTTGAAAAATTGGGGTATTATGCCAAGGAGCAGGCACAAGTAAGTCTATCCGACGATATGGAGAAGGAAGAGTGTAACGTGGAGAATGTTGAGCTGGACTATTCTTATCAGATTGTGGAATTAAAGAATATGATTTTACTGCTGATGCAGAGGGAACAGCAGACGCTGGGAGTATATTATGATCCTATTGCCCAGCGTTTTTGCGGCTATAATTTCTTTTATGAATATTAAATTTTTCGAAAGCATTTTGAAAAACAGTTGTGCTATTGGGTACTCTGGCTTATAATGAAACCATGTTTCGGATGATAAATTTCGGAAGGAAAGAGGAGATAGAAGATGAGTGATACAGAAAAGTTTGATGATACAGATTTTCGAGAGGTGGTTACAGACACGAAGGGAGAAGCCAAGGATACAGAATCTGGTAACGGCGCAGATATTTCACCAGTAGATGCCAAGGCTTCTGATCAGGGTTCTTTGGACAGTGTTCAGGGAGAGAATGGAGAAAATGAATACGAGGATATCTGCTATATCTGCCATCGCCCGGAAAGCAAAGCAGGCAAGATGATTAAGATACCAAATGAGATATGCATCTGTGCAGATTGCATGCAAAAAACCTTCGACAGCATGAATCATGTGGGATTTCCCATTGGAGATATGAGCAGTTTTGGGAATATGCCTAATATCAGCATGATTAATTTGTCCGATTTACAGAATATGGGCGTGAATATGATGCCAAGAAGCCAGAAATTGAAAAAGAAGAAATCTAAAGAAGAGAAGAAAGAAAAGCCTGTGCTGAATATCAAGTCTATCCCAGCCCCTCATAAGATAAAGGCAAGCCTGGATGAATATGTGGTGGGACAGGAACATGCCAAGAAGGTGATGTCGGTGGCTGTTTATAACCATTATAAGCGGGTAGGATGCGACGTTCAGGATGGTGTGGAAATTGAGAAATCCAATATGCTGATGGTTGGCCCTACAGGAAGTGGGAAGACGTATATGGTACGGACCCTTGCAAAATTGCTGGATGTACCCCTTGCCATTGCAGACGCTACCTCCCTAACAGAAGCAGGCTATATTGGAGATGATATTGAAAGCGTAGTTTCCAAGCTTTTGGCCGCTGCGGATAATGACGTAGAAAGGGCGGAGCATGGAATTATTTTTATTGATGAGATAGATAAGATTGCTAAGAAGAAAAACACCCACCAAAGAGATGTAAGCGGTGAGAGTGTGCAGCAGGGAATGCTAAAGCTGCTGGAAGGAGCGGAGATTGAGGTCCCAGTAGGAGCAAACAGCAAGAACGCTATGGTGCCTCTTGCTACTGTGAATACCAGGAATATTTTGTTCATCTGCGGCGGTGCGTTTCCAGATTTAGAGGACATTATTAAGGAACGTCTGAATAAGAAGTCTTCCATGGGATTTCATGCGGATTTGAAGGATAAATACGATAAGGAGAAGAATCTTTTGCATCGGGTGGAAGTGGAGGATATTCGTAAGTATGGTATGATACCTGAATTCCTGGGGCGTCTTCCAGTGATTTTTGCATTGGATGCTTTGTCGGAGGAGATGCTGGTGCGTATTTTGACGGAGCCCAGGAATGCGATTATAAAACAATATAAGAAGCTGCTTGCCATGGATGAGGTGAAACTGGAATTTGAAGAAGCTGCCTTGCGTGCCATTGCTGAGAAAGCGAAGAAGAAGGATGTGGGAGCTAGAGCCTTGCGTGCCATTATTGAGGAATTTATGCTGGATATTATGTATGAGATTCCCAAGGATGATAATATCGGTATGGTAACCATTACCAGAGATTATATTGAGAATAAGGGAGGGCCAGTGATCCGTATGCGGGGGTGTCTGTCCTTAGAGGAAAAAACAAGAGCTTAAGATTTGTGATTTGAATATTTTTTTGGTTTTTTACATAATATGATAAAAAAGAAAAGAGCAGCTTATGGAATGTGAAGAAGCCGTATATTCAAATGATTATTATGATTTTATCTTAGAACATGTGCTGCAGAACAGGCCAGTCATCAAGGATTGTGTGCAAAAGATAAATGAAATATTTGAGGTTGCATATCTTCCCAGAAGCAGCAATTTGCTTTTGAATATTCAGAATTATGAATATACTTCAATTCCAAAATGTTATACCCTTATGGATGAGAGCGCTTTGGAAGCAAGTGGGATATTGAGGATTCAGAATCAGCCGGCCCTGTCCTTAAAGGGACAGGGCGTTTTGATTGGGTTTTTGGATACGGGGATTGACTATGAAAATCCAGTATTCCGTAACAGTGATGGAAGTACCAGAATTGCAGCAATTTGGGATCAGACAGACAGGAGCGGGACACCTCCAGAGAAATTCATTTATGGAAGCGAATATCTGGATAGACAGATTAATGAAGCATTGCAGTTGGCAAATCCAAGAGAGCTGGTGCCAGTGACTGACCCAGATGGACATGGCACTTTTATGGCCAGCGTAGCAGCCGGGACTCAGATTCCAGAGCAGGAATTTAGCGGCGCAGCTCCCTATGCCAGGATTGCGATGGTAAAGCTAAAGCCTGCCAAGGATTATCTGAGGGAATTTTTCTTTATTCCCAAAAGTGCGGAGGCATTTCAGGAAAATGATATTATGGCGGGGCTGCAGTACCTGAATCAGCTTGCGCAAAAGCTTCATATGCCTATGGTTGTCTGTTTTGGATTGGGAACAAATATGGGAAGCCATACAGGGGTGAGTCATTTAGCGTCTATGCTGAATACCATGACATTGCGTGTTGGCCGGGCGATTGTAACAGCTGCTGGAAATGAAGGGAATGAAAGACACCACTATTTTGGGCAGATGCAGAAGGGGCAGCCATACCAAAATGTGGAAATCAGCGTAGGAGAAAGGGTAGAAGGATTTTATGTTGAGCTTTGGGCCAGGGCGCCTCAGCGTTTTATTGTGGAAATTATTTCTCCCACTGGAGAACGGATGCCCAGCGAATATATTTTATCTGGAGGAAGGGAATATCGGTTTCTTTTTGAAAATACCAAGGTAACCGTGGATTACAGAATTACGGGGATTTTAGATGGAGCACAGGTGATATATATGCGCTTTGAAAATCCTTCCCAGGGATTGTGGAATATTCGGGTGTTTCCAGAAGCAGATATGGCAAGTGTATTCAATATGTGGCTGCCTATGAAGGAAATGGTATCGGGCGAGGTATTTTTTGTCCGGTCTAACCCGGATACTACCGTTACGGTTCCTGCCACTTCCATTGTTCCAATCAGCGTTGGAGCTTATGATGTGAGGGATAATAGTATTTATTTGCGTTCTGGCAGAGGATTTACCCCCAACGGATTGGTGAAACCAGATTTGGTGGCTCCAGGCGTAGGCGTCTTTGGTGCAGGACAGAGGAATCAATTTACCACCCGGGATGGCACCAGCGTTGCAGCAGCCATTACATCAGGTGCGGTGGCATTGGTACTGGAATGGGGCATTGTCCGAGGAAACTATACAACAATAACCAATAATGAGATTAAAAACGTGTTAATTCGGGGTGCGGCCAGGGACAGTAAAAGAATTTATCCCAATAAGGCATTTGGCTGGGGTAGGTTGGATTTGTACCAGGCTTTTGAGGATTTCCGCATTCAGTAGAGAGAGGAGACAGGAGATGAATTATGCTGTGGTTGCGGCAACTGTGTTTGCCGGAGATTTTTTTCTAAAAGAGCATATGGAAAAACAAAGAGATTTGAAAGAACAGACAGAACTTTGCAGGGGCAGAGTGACAATAAAAAAATACTATAACAAAGGAGCTGCATTGAACTTTATGGAGCAGCGCCCAGAGATTGTAAAGAAAACCTGTGGGGTTATACTGATATTTTTGGGGATTCTATGGTATCTTCTGCTTCGCAAGAAGGCAAATCCTGGTCTAATGCTGGGCTTAAGTCTTGCCATTGGCGGAGGCGCCAATAATTTTTATGACAGGGTAAAGAGAGGATATGTAGTGGATTATTTTAGCTTTCGTACACCTTGGAAGCGGTTGAATCAGATGATATTTAATCTTTCCGATCTATGTATTTTTCTGGGAAGCTTACTGATTGTGCTGTTTGGGAAGGATTTGTAGAGAAGCGGTGTGAAATGAATGGAAACCTGCGAGAAAAAGAACTGCTGTATCCATAGGAATGAGTGGATACAGCAGTTCTTTTTTAATCAATTGTAATTCCTCAATATCTTATATCATAATAAAAAACCGAAATTTCTATATTATAGACAAAGGTACGTTGCAAAAACACTGATTAAATTAACGAACTACAGTTACGTTTACAGCCTGAGGTCCTTTGGAACCTTCAGTAACATCAAATTCTACAGAAGCACCTTCTTCTAAAGACTTGAAACCTTCCATATTCAATCCAGAATAATGAACAAATACGTCATTTCCAGCTTCATCAGAGATAAAACCGTATCCTTTTTGGTTGTTAAACCATTTTACTGTACCTTGCATGTCAAGTACCTCCAAAAAATAATATATGCTATATCTGTTTAAAGCATGGGACTATAGTAACACATAATACTGGAAAAGTAAAGGAATATTACATAAAAATTAAAAAAATTGTAATATTTCTATGCTTGACAATAGTTTCGTCCGTTTTCTCCCGATTTCATTGTTTACTCGTCAATACTATAATTGGGAGCTTCCTTGGTAATATGAATATCATGGGGATGGCTTTCCTTGAGGGAAGCAGCGGATATTTTCATAAATTGTCCGGTTTCTTTCAAAGCCTCTACATTAGAAGCGCCACAATATCCCATACCTGAGCGAAGACCGCCGATTAATTGGAATACCGTATCTTCCACAGTTCCTTTGTAAGCAACCCGGCCTTCTACTCCTTCAGGAACCAGTTTTTTGGCATCCTGTTGGAAATAGCGGTCTTTGGAACCATTTTCCATAGCAGCCAAAGAGCCCATGCCCCGGTATACTTTATACTTTCTGCCTTGATATAATTCAAAGGTTCCAGGACTTTCATCACAGCCTGCAAAAATACTTCCCATCATGCATACATTAGCTCCAGCGGCAATTGCTTTGGTCATGTCGCCAGAATATTTGATACCACCGTCTGCAATAACAGGAATGCCATATTCTTTTGCTACATGGTAACAATTCATAATAGCAGTCACTTGGGGAACACCGATACCTGCAACCACACGTGTGGTACAAATGGAGCCAGGTCCAATGCCCACCTTTACTGCATCTACACCAGCTTCAATCAGGGCCTTGGCAGCTTCTCCAGTTGCAATATTTCCGGCAATTACCTGTAAATCAGGATAAGTGGATTTAATTTGTTTTACAGCGTCCAGAATGTTTTTGGAATGTCCATGGGCAGAATCAACGACGATAACGTCTACTTTGGCATTGACAAGGGCGTCTACTCGATCCATCATGTTATCGGTGATACCCACTCCGGCTCCGCACAGAAGCCTTCCCTGAGCATCTTTGGCAGACAAAGGATATTTGATTTGTTTTTCAATATCTTTAATGGTAATCAAGCCCTTGAGATTGAAATTCTCATCTACAATTGGAAGTTTTTCTTTCCGGGCTTTTGCAAGAATTGTTTTTGCTTCTTCCAGAGTAATCCCTTCCCGGGCAGTTACCAGATCGTCGGATGTCATGGATTCTTTGATTTTTTTGGAGAAATCTTCTTCAAATTTCAAATCACGGTTGGTGATGATGCCTACCAGCTTTCCATTTTCTGTGACAGGCACACCGGAAATCCGAAATTTGGCCATTAAGTTGTCCGCATCTTGTAGCGTATGTTCGGGAGAAAGGGAAAATGGATCGGTGATAACGCCGTTTTCAGAACGTTTTACCTTATCAACTTCTTCCGCTTGCGCTGCAATTGACATGTTCTTGTGAATGATGCCGATACCGCCCTGACGCGCCATGGCAATTGCCATTCTGTGTTCTGTAACAGTATCCATGCTTGCGCTCATCATAGGAATATTTAGCCGGATGGTTTTGGTTAAGTTTGTAGACAAGTCCACCATGTTCGGTGTAACTTCTGAATATGCAGGAACTAATAATACGTCGTCAAATGTGATTCCTTCGCCGATAATTGTGCCCATTTTTTTCCTCGCTTTCTTTGGATTTGTCGTTTACTATTTTATTGTTATTCCCACGATTTTATCAAAAAAAAAACAGGCTGTCAATGCCTGAAATTCGAACTGTTACACGAGTTTTGCAATTACCGGTAATTGTTTCATAATCCCGAAGATATGTTGTCTCCTTGACTTGTGTTTGAATTTAGAATAAAATAGAACCACAAAAATAGAAGGAGGGAGCTAAAGTGGATGCAGTAACAAAATTAAAATCTTATACCATAGAAGATATTTATAAATTGCCGGATGGAGAACGAGCGGAATTGATTGATGGAAAGATATATTATATGGCTCCTCCGAATTTACATCATCAAAGGATAAGTGGCAAATTATATCAGAAAATAGCAAATTATATTGACAGCAAGGATGGAAAATGCGAAGTTTTGGCAGCTCCCTTTGCTGTGTTTTTAAATGAAGATGATATAAATTATGTGGAACCAGATATTTCAGTTATTTGTAATTTGTCCAAGTTAGACGATAAAGGATGCCATGGTGCGCCAGATTGGATTATTGAAATTGTTTCTCCTGGGAATAAACCAATGGATTATTTTACAAAATTGTTTAAATATCGGGCAGCACAGGTTCGAGAGTACTGGATTGTGGATCCAATGAAAAAGATGGTTACAGTATATAGATTTGAGAAAGAAACAATGGAGGAGTATTTTTTTGGTGAAGAAATTCCTGTTGGAATTTATGAAGGATTTTCAATAAAGGTAACTGAAAGGTGAGATTTTATCAGGAAACAGCAGATGATACAAGTAAGAGAGGAAAGCTTCAATGGGAAATACAGTGGTTACTCTGAAAAAAGGAGAGGGAAGAACCATCAAATCTGGTGGTATGTGGATTTATGATAATGAAATAGATTCTATTATGGGGAATTTTGCAGATGGGGATATTGTGCTGGTACGTGATTTTGACGGTTATCCCATGGGACAAGGGTTTATCAATTCCAATTCTAAAATCCGTATCCGTATGATGACACGGAAAAAGGATCAGGAAGTGGATGGTGATTTTATAAAAATGCGTGTTAGGAATGCTTGGGAATATCGGAAGAAAACCGTAGACATCAGTTCTTGTCGGGTGATTTTCGGCGAGGCAGATTGGCTGCCAGGATTGGTGGTGGATAAATTTTCCGATGTCTTAGTGGTACAGTCTCTGGCTCTAGGCATTGACCGGTGGAAGGAAGAGATTATTTCAGATTTGAAAGAATGCATGGAGGAGGATGGAATTGAGATTCGGGGTGTTTATGAGCGCAGTGATGCAAAGGTGCGCAGACAGGAAGGCATGGAATTGTACAAAGGATTTCTAGGACCGGAATTTGATACCAAGGTGGAGATTTTGGAAAATAGCGTTCATTACCTTGTAGATGTCAAAGAGGGACAGAAGACAGGATTTTTTCTGGATCAGAAATATAATCGCAAGGCCATCCAGAGGCTATGCAAAGATGCAAAGGTTCTGGATTGTTTTACCCACACAGGCTCTTTTGCTTTAAATGCCGGGATAGGAGGGGCAGATTATGTGCTGGGTGTGGACGCCTCCCAGCTTGCGGTGAATCAGGCAAAGGAAAATGCAGTGTTAAATGGATTGACAGAACAGGTAGAATTCATCTGTGCAGATGTGTTCGAGCTGCTGCCAGAATTGGAGCGGAAGGGAGAAGTCTTTGATGTGGTAATTTTAGATCCTCCGGCCTTTGCCAAATCCAGAAATTCCATTAAGAATGCAGTGAAAGGATACCGGGAAATCAATCTACGCGCCATGAAATTAGTAAAGGAAGGAGGATATCTTGCCACTTGCTCCTGCTCTCATTTTATGGATGCAGATCTGTTTGCAAAGACTATCCATCAGGCGGCTGCCAATGTACATAAGCGGCTTCGGCAGGTGGAGTTTAAAACTCAGGCGCCGGATCATCCCATTTTGTGGGCGGCAGAAGAATCCTATTACCTGAAATTTTATATTTTCCAGGTATGCAGTGACTTTTAACTTGCAACAAGGAGGAAATCAGTGAATATATTAACGGCAGAACATTTAAAGAAGGCTTACACAGCAGAGCGTATCTTATTAAAGGATGCAGCCTTCAGTCTTCAAGAGGGAGAAAAAGTAGGCGTAATTGGCGTCAATGGCATGGGAAAATCTACGTTGCTGAAAATTATTGCAGGTGTAGCGGAGGCGGATGAAGGAACGGTAATCACTGGAAACCATGTGAAAATAGCTTATTTGGAGCAAACGCCTTTGCTGGAACATACTGATAGTATTTTGAAATCTGCATTGAAGGGGCTGGATACCCAGGATGGAGTGATGGAAGGAAAAGCAAGATCCATGCTGCATCAATTGGGTTTTTCAGATGTATCCCAGCCTGTAAAATACTTGTCTGGCGGGCAGAAGAAGCGGGTAGCATTGGTGAATGTGCTGTTGCAGCCTGTGGAAATTTTGATTTTGGATGAACCCACCAACCATTTAGACAGTGAGATGTCTGGATGGCTGGAGGAGTACTTGGTGAGATTCCGGGGAGCGGTTGTGATGGTGACCCATGACCGATATTTTTTGGATCGGATTGTAGAGCGGATTGTGGAAGTCGAGCATGGGAGTATCTATAGTTATCCTGGAAATTACGCAGATTACGTTGCATTGAAAATGCAGAAGCAGAATATGGAACAGGCAAGCCAGAGGAAACAAAAGAGCATTCTCAAAAAAGAGCTTGCCTGGTTGGCCAGAGGCGCAAGAGCCCGTTCCACCAAACAGAAAGCCCATATTCAGAGGATTGAAGATATGCTGGCTTTGGATGGTCCTATTGAGGAAAAGCGGGTGGAGATGTCTTCGGCATTTTCAAGAATGGGGAAAAAGACCATTGAGGTAAAGGAAATTTCAAAATCCTATGGAAAACAGAAACTGATTGAGGATTTTACGTATATTTTTTTAAGGGGAGACCGGATTGGGATTATCGGTCCCAATGGATGCGGAAAGTCTACGTTGTTGAAAATAATTTTGGGTCAGGCGCTTCCAGATAAAGGCAGCATAGAATTAGGAGAGACCATCAAAATCGGTTATTTTTCTCAGGACAATTCTCATATGGATGAAGCCATAAGAGCCATTGACTATGTAAGAGAAGTGGGGGAATATGTAGATACCGGAGATGGAAAAATGAGTGCATCCATGCTAATGGAGCGTTTTTTGTTTGATGGTAATATGCAGTGGACGCCTGTGGGAAAATTATCTGGCGGTGAGCGTAGAAGGCTGTATCTTTTAAGGGTATTGATGGGTGCGCCTAATGTGCTGATTTTAGATGAGCCCACCAACGATTTGGATATTCAAACATTAACCATATTGGAGGATTATCTGGATTCTTTTGATGGAATTGTAATTGTAGTGTCCCATGACCGATATTTTTTGGAACGTTTGGTAACAAGAATTTTCGCTTTTGAAGGAGAAGGATGTTTGCAGCAGTATGAAGGCGGTTATTTGGATTACCTGGGGACAGCAAAGGAACGTCGTGCAAAGGAAGAGAAGTCAGATTCTTTTGGAGAAGCAAAGAAAAATAGAAAGGAATCTCCAAAAGGAAAACCTAGATATGGCGAAAAAAAATTAAAGTTTACTTTTAACGAGCAAAGGGAGTATGAAACCATAGAGGGAGATGTGGCAGCGTTGGAAGAGAAGCTTGAGGCTTTGGAAGGGGATATGATGGCGCATGCCACCAATTCTGTCCGGTTGTCTGAGCTGTCAGCGCAAAAGGATCAGATTGAAAAGGAGTTAGAAGAGAAGATGGATCGATGGGTATATTTGAATGAGCTGGCGGAAAAGATAAAGGCCTCAAAATAGCCAAAAACATTTAGGTTAGAAGCTGTGTAATTACCTCAGAATGGCATAGGTAGCAGGAGGAGATATGGATACAAAATTTCAAAAGAAACATGAGTCGGATATGACAAAGAAGGAAAGACGGGAGTTAGAGCGTGAAAAATTAGCGTCCATGAATGGAAAAGAAAAGCTGGAATATATTTTGACTTATTATAAGCTTCAGATTGGGCTGGTACTGGGTGCAATTTTATTGATAGTGGGAGTTGTCAAGTGGATTGATAGCTTTTTTGATGAGACTGTGCTGTATGCAGCAATTGTGAATGGAAGGAATCTGGAAGAAGGAATGATGGAGGAATTTCAGGCTTACCGAGGGGATGAGAACCGACGTCATAAATATATCCTGGACACTTCTATTGCCTTCCAAGACCAGGATGGCTCGGGCGAAATGGATTATGCTACCGCAACCAAAATGCTTACCCTGGTAGGGTCCAGCGCCACAGATCTTTTTATTTGTCCAAAAAGTGTTTATGAGAAATATTCCCAGGAGGAAGATTTCCTGGTTCCGGTAGAGCAGCTTTTAGGGGAAGAATTTGTGGCTTCTCATGAGGATATCTGTGAAAAAGACGCGGTTCGGGTGGAAAAGAGTGAGATTTTAGAGAGATATGGGTATCAGGGTCAGGAAGCAGCATATTTGATTGTATTTCAGTATTCTTCCAATCACGAAGCGGCAGCAGATTTTGTAAAGTTTCTGACGGGAGAGAATTTGACGGGAAATGGAGAAAAAAGTAAAGAAAATTAGAACAAATACAATCCATATGTTTGGGAAACATATGGTATATTTTTCTTGTTATGGATGGTGGGTTGTGCTATATTAAACTTAAAGACGAAGCAGGAAAAAGGCTTCTAAGATAATTAAAAAATCTAGAGGTGGTCCTATGGGAAACGATGAGAAAAAGACGATTGTTTATACTGCACAATCAAAATATTATTATTTTGCAAAGCAGATGATTACAAAATATGTCCTGGAACATGATGCGATTCCTTTGAACCCCTTCAATAACTGGTCTTATTTTATGAATGACATGGTAGAACGCGATTTAGTGATTCGTGCAAATGCTAACCTGATTTTTATCAGTGATGAGATATGGTCTTTTGGCCCTATTGCAGATGGCGTTTTGGCTGAAATACGTGTTGGAATGGCATCTGGAAAGAGGATTCGTTTTTTTTCAGTAGGAAAATCCTATTGTGAGATTCAGGAAATTGGAAAAGAAGAATTGATATTCGAGACGGAACTATTGGAGAAGGAAAGCCGGGAAAATATACTAGAAGAGTTATTTGGAATATGATTTTGCTGCTGTATGTATACACTCTGGGGATGGAATGGAGATAAAAATGAAAAGGTTGGATGTTGTGATCGTAGGCGCAGGAGCCGCGGGAATTGCATGCGGCAGGAGGCTTTTAAGCAAAGGAAAATGTAATTTTATGATATACGAAAAAGGGCATTCTTATAAGGAACGTTATTGCCCTGTGGATTATGGTAAAGAATGTGGGAAATGTGGCGGTTCCTGTAATGTGATTTCAGGCTTTGGTGGATGTATTCATTACGGGGATTCTGTGAAGCTGTCTGTGTATCCCAGTGGGAAACGGCTGTATCAGCTTTTGGGAAAAGAGGCATATGATTCCTGTCAGGAGTTTGCAGAGAAGTTTTTTTTGGAAATGAGCAGTTGATGTTTGAAATGACAAAAGGCAGCCAGATTACTTCTATGGATGTGAAGGATTATGAAATTTCTGCTCTAAGCAGTAAGCAGGTAAAAAAAGTATTGCAGGATAATTTTGTTTATCTAAAGGCGCACCAATGCATTTCATTACAAACGACAGTAAAGAAAATAGAAAAGATAAAAAAAGGTTTTTATTTGACTGTGCAGAGGGAAGACGAAGAAGAAACCGTCTATGCTGAAAAAATTGTTATTGCCACTGGAAGAGTTGGAGTGGCTTGGTGGAAGGAGGCGATAGCGTCTTTGGGAATAAAAGCGGAGCCTCCAATTATATCCTTGGGATTTCGATTTGAAATGGACAAAAAGTATCTGGTGGAAATTGGAAAAAGATACTACATGTGTGTCTCCCAGCTATGAAGAGCTGAAAAGTAATTTGAATTTTTTTGTGTATCCTTGTAAGGAATGTAAGGGGGAAAATGTGGAGTGTTTTGAAAACTTTGCGTTGACCCTTGAGCCAAATGGAAAACTATTGGTCTGCAAAAATGCGGTGGAACATCTTAAATTCGATGGGAAGAGTTTTACAGAATTTTTAAGTGGGAAAGGCATTGAAGTGGAACTTGCGGAGTACAATAAGGAATATGGAGGTTGATACAGATAGAGTTTAGAAAAAGCAGGCGGACAAGGCTGGATGAAAAGAATTGCATCCAGCCTTGTCCGTTCTTGCTTTTATTTTATATAATAATTGTTGACAAATAATATTATATAGTATATAGTATTAAATATCAAATAATAATGTTTAAAAAATAGTAAGGAGTGATGGCATGGTATTTAACACAGGTGCAGCTCTTTTAGACGCAATCGTTCTTGCGGTTGTATGTAAGGAAGAGGAGGGCACATATGGTTATAAAATCACCCAGGATGTACGACAGGCCATTGATGTATCGGAATCTACCCTTTATCCGGTGCTGCGGCGTCTACAGAAGGATGACTGCCTGGAGGTCTATGATGTAGAATGCGGGGGCAGGAATCGAAGGTACTATAAGATAACGGAAAGGGGCAACGCACAGTTAAACCTATACCGTACAGAATGGGTTAATTATTCTTCTAAAATTACAATGTTATTTTCGGGAGGAGAGTCAGAATGAGCAGAGAAAAATTTATGAGTCAGTTGGAGCAACTGCTGTTGGATGTATCAGAAGAAGAGAAGCAGGAGGCATTATCCTACTATCGAAGCTATTTTGAAGATGCAGGAATAGAAAATGAAGAACGGATTTTAAAGGAGCTGGAATCACCAGAGAAGGTTGCTGCTACCATTAAGGCAGATCTTGGAATGGAGCAGCCAGGCGTAGGAGGTGAGTACACAGAGCGAGGATTTGAGGACAGCAGGTTTGCCCAGAAGAATCCAGTAGATATCAGAAAAACCACAAGTCATCAGCAATCCCAGAGCCAGGGGCAGTCGTTTGGTCAGGGATATTCCAAAGCGGAGAGAACGTATGACTATGAGGATAAGAAGCAGCAGTCTGGTTATAGCAATGAATCTGCTAACAGCGGAGATGGGCGGTCTACTTATGGTGGACGGACTGGTGTGGAGATTCTTTTGATTGTAGCCATTGCAATTATTACCAGTCCAATTTGGCTTGGACTTGTAGGCGGAGTAGGCGGTGGGCTTTTAGGCCTTGCCATTGCTGTTGTATGTATTGCAGGCTCTCTTTATGTTGCAGGCATTGCGTTGTTTGGCGCAGGAATTGGTCAGATTGTAACCGGAAGCCTGGCGATTGGATTCGCATTGACGGGAACAGGGCTCTTGATATTGGCGTTAGCAGTTCTGGCTACCGTACTTTCTATCTGGGTATGTGGGAAATTAATTCCCTGGATATGCCGTTTGATTGGAAGATTATGGAATAGTATATTTGCTGGAAGGGAGAGAATGGTATGAAGAATTTTACAAAAATAGCGTTGGTTCTTGTGCTGGTTCTTGTGATATTGGGAAGTGTATTGTGCGCGGTAGGAATGGGCATTGGATTCACATTTTCAGATTTTCTGGAGGAGGTGGATGCTGGGGAATTTTCTATTGGGCCGATTGAGGGAATACCTTTTATCCGCTATGGAAATAATGATTTTGAATGGGACGATGAGAGTGTGGGCTGGGATAGCAAAGAAGATGAGGATTTCACCTTTTCCTGGAAGGATATTAAGAAAATTGAGATGGAGCTTGGCAGCAGCGGTGTGAATATTATAGAAAGTGACAGGGAGGATCCTGAAAACGTTCATTTGAAAATAGAATATCGTAATAGAAATCATAAACACAGGATAAAAGCCGATCTGTCTGGCGATACCCTGGAAATTGAAAGTAATAGCAATGGATATAACTGGAGAAATGACAGTGCCAGAGTTACCTTGGAGCTTCCCATGGAACTGATGAAGGATCAGAAGCTGGAAGAAATCAGTCTGGAACAGGAAAGTGGATATATAAATGTGGAAATACCATTGACAGCACGAAAAATTAGTATTAATGTAGGAGCAGGGAAGTGTGAGAGTTCTGAAAAACTCACTGCCCAAAAAGAGATGTCCATGGAAGTGGATGCCGGAAAAATGGACCTGGAAGAGTTGGAAGCAGAGGAGCTTAAGATAAAGGGAGGGGTAGGTGACTTTACGGCGGAACTGATTCAGGCAGAAAAGTTTGACATCGAAGGCGGAGTCGGCAGAATTGAAGTCACAGTTGCTGGAAAAGAGACAGATTACAGTTATGATATTGAATGCGGAGTTGGACGTGTGGAAATTGGTGATAGTAATTATAGTGGACTTGGATCTAGCAAGAGTATAGAGAACCCAGGTAGTAAGGAAATGCAGATTGAATGTGGGATCGGGAATGTAGGAGTATATTTTGAGAATGAGTGACAGCAGAGACTGCTGTTGAGCATAATATTATTTTTGTAGAAAGAAGGAGTGAATATGGAACCAAAGAGATTATTTAAGTCAAGGAAGAATAGAGTGATTTGCGGTGTATGCGGAGGTGTTGGAGACTATTTCAACATTGACCCAACAATTATTCGTCTCTTGTTTGTACTATTGGGATGTACCACAACTGGAGTTTTTGTGTACCTGATTGCGGCAGTGATTATGCCGGAAGAATACTAGTATCATTCACACGAAATGATTCCCCGAAAACCCTTTGGTTTTTCGGGGAATTTTGGTGAGAGATTATTTTTTTACATAAAGCATGTCAGCATTCATAATATGGGTGACCAGCCATTTGGTCAGAAATCCCAACAGTTCTTCAGCAGTTTCGTTCTGGGCGGTAAAATCATCTCCCAAAGAATCGAAGTCAAACTCCAGCAGCTTATCTTCAAACTTACGGTGCAGGGCAATGTGTTCCTCGATCCCTGCATAGTTTATGCTTCTTTGATATTCCTCTTCGTGGGCAAAATGTGTCCTGGTATAGTTGATTAGTTCAGAAATTAAATGTATCAGGGTATTGGTTTTGTCCTGAAGAAAATCATCATTCAGCAGTTGGTAGGTCTCCTCAGCCAGTTCAAATAATCTGGTATGTTCCTGGTCAATAGTGCTAATTCCAGTATAATATTCTGGTTTCATCTCATACATAGCATAATCTCCTTACTATAATGTAATCCTGATAAGCAATTGCCTAATATAATTGCTATTATTATTATAGCGAATTTTAAAGAAAAGTAAAGTCTGCAATGTTATACTCTGCGTGTTTTTCGGTAATATTCCATGGGTGTCATACCGCATTCCTTTCGAAACATTTTAAAAAAGTGATTATAGCTGCTGAATCCACAGAGCTGGCAGACGTCACGGACCGATAATCCCTGTAGGAGATACTTCTTGCTCAAATCAATTCGGGCCCTTGTAATGTAAGAATGCAGGGTAAGTCCTGTACTCTTTTTAAATTCTCTGGAAATATGTTCTCCAGAAATAAAAAATTCCTCTTCCAGTCTTTTCAGAGAAAGATCTTGTGTCAAATGTTGGCTGATATATTCAAAGACATCATCAATCATCAGCATATTTTTCTGATGGAACTGGTGTACCTGGTCGCTTTGGATACAAGTACGTAGAAACAATACTAGAAAAGTAGTAAACAGACTTTTTTCGTATAATTCTGTTCCAAACTGGATCTCAATTGCCTGTACCGTCAACCCTTCTGTGGAATCGGATGTCATTGCACCAGCAGAAGAACAGAAAAAAGTACTGGTTATTGGCGGTGGACCAGCAGGGATGGAAGCAGCTTATACTGCTAAAATGCGGGGACATGAGGTGGTTCTCTGTGAGAAAAACCAGGAGCAAAACCAAAAGAAATTGAAGCTTTCCAAGGATTTAAGCAGACGATGACGGCAGATGAGGTTTTGTCTGGCAAAGGATTTCCAGGCCGGAAGGTGGTTATTCTTGGTGGGGGATCCGTAGGCTGTGAAACTGCAGATTACCTAGCTCCTCTGGTGGACGACAGATTTCCAGCAAACCGGGATGTGACAGTTATCGAAATGACAGATACATGGATGGCTGGAGAAGGTGGAGCAGCCAAGAGTGTGCTGATACAACGGTTGCTTCGAAAGGGCGTTAAGCTTCAGTTAAACAGTACAATCAAAAAGGTAGACGAAACTACGATTACTTATGAAAAAGAAGGAAAAGACCATGTAATTGACGATGCTGACACACTGATATTTGCGGTAGGATATGCCCCGGTTCCAGTGGATTGCAGTTATGCCCATGTTCTGGGAGACTGTGAGAAAGTAGGAAATTTAAAAGACGCCATTGCAGCCGCCTATGATTTTGCAAAGACCTTATAAATTTATATGAGTTTTACAATTGCCTAAAATATTACAATACAAAAGGAGAACAAATACTATGGGAAAAAAATTATTAGAGCCAATTCAGGTAGGCGGCATGACATTGAAAAACAGAATTATGTTTCCTCCTCTGACCACCGGTTATGAGGAACGGGACGGTTCCATCGGTCCCCGGAGTTTAAGTTTTTATGAACGTTTGGCCAAAGGTGGAACGGCATATATCGTAATCGGTGATGTTGCACCTGTCCGTACCGCTTCCCCAACCCCTATGCTTTATGAAGACAGCCAGATTCCAGCATTCCAAAAACTGGCTGACGCTCTGCATGTCCATGGCAGTAAGCTAGCCTTGCAGATTTTTCATCCAGAATATGATGTTCAGGGAGTAGGACGGTTGATTATGGGTGCAAACATGGTTCGGAAAGCCGCTGCAGATGCACAGGCTGCCGGAAATGAGGAAGAGTGTCAAAAGCAGACCGCCCTCGCAGAAAAAACAACGAAAGAAGCCATTGCCTTTGCAAAGCTTCTGGAAGAGGCAGGGGTAGATATGATTCAGGTGGCGCAAGCAAACCATACCGGAAATATGGGAGATACCATACCGCCTATGGGAGATGTTTCTTACAATTGGACGCTTCCCACTGCCAAGAAAGTAAAAGCTGTTGTTTCTATTCCAGTTGCTACGGTGGGAAGAGTTGTTACCACAGAGGCTGGGGAGCGGATTTTGGAACAGGGAGAGGCCGATGTGATTGGATACGGAAGGTCGCTGCTGACAGATCCGGATATTGCGGTGAAAACTGCTGCTGGAGAATGTATTCGGGAATGTTTAAATTGCAATAAAGGCTGTGTAGATGCGATTCAGAACCGTAGATATATCTCTTGTATTCTCAATGCAGAAAACGGGGACGAGGCAACCATCTTCTTAAAAGAAGCAGCCGATCCCAAAAAAGTTGCCGTTGTGGGAGCAGGAATTGCAGGCTTAGAAGCAGCAAGAGTTGCAGCAAAACGAGGACATCAGGTAACACTTTTTGAAAAAGGAGATAAAATCGGCGGACAAATCCACTTGGCAGCCGTGCCGCCTAGAAAAAGTGAAATTCTGCGAGCTATTACTTATTATGAGAAAATCCTGCCGACACTTTCAATAGAATTAAAGCTTCATACTCAGCCGACAGCCCAGGAGTTAAATGATTTTGATACAGTGATTGTTGCAGTTGGAGCGCATAATATGCCCCTTCCAATGAAGGCAGAAAACAGCAATGTTTGCTCTGCTTGGGAGATTTTAGCGGGGGCAGAGGCTTCTGGCGTTTGCGCAGTCTTAGGAGGCGGCTTGGTTGGAACGGAGACAGCAGAATACTTAGCTTCCAGAGGACACAAGGTGGTTATTATAGAAATGCTTGATAAAATTGCATCTGGGGAATCTGCAACAGTACTGCCGTTGATTTTGAAAGATTTTGAAGCCCATGGGGTAGAACAGCATGTGAATACAAAAGTAAAAGAAATCCGTGATAATGTGATTTATGCTGAGAATACCCAGGAAGGAACGGAATGTACCATTCATGCAGATACCATTGTCAATGCTTTGGGCTCTAAGAAGAATGTGTGGGATGGAAAGGAGATTACCGTACCACTTACGTTGATCGGAGACTGCGCTGGTGAAAGAACTGCCGACATTGCAGCAGCAATTCGCAGCGGATATCATGCAGCAAACGAAATTTAGAGGAAACTTGTAAAGGCATGTGATTTATGATAGGATGGAACTACAAAAATGAAAAGGAAAGGGGCCTATGACAGAAAAAGAAAAACTACCTATGGGCATTGAAGATTTTGAAGAAATGCGCACAATGGGATACTATTATATTGATAAAACAGGCCTTATCCGAACTCTTTTGGAGAACTTTGGAAAAGTCAATTTGTTTACACGTCCAAGACGGTTTGGAAAAACCTTGAATATGAGCATGCTGAAATATTTTTTTGAAATGGGGACTAACAGAGCTCTTTTTCAAGGACTGGAAATTGCAAAGGAAAAAGAGATTTGTCAGGAACATATGGGGAAATTCCCAGTTCTCGCAATTAGTTTGAAAAATGCGGAGGGAACAACCTTCGATAAGGCAAAGGCAAAGCTACGTTCTATCATCGGCAGCGAAGCAGTTCGATTGACCTTCCTTGCCCAAAGCAGCAAGCTGACGGAAACAGAACGTCAACAGTTTGGTAAGCTTTTGGAGCTGAATGACAAGGGAGAATTTGCCATGTCAGAGGAGCTTTTGGAAAATAGCTTGCTGATGCTGTCGCATTTTCTCCACAAGCATTGTGGACAAAAGACAATCATATTGATTGATGAATACGACGTTTCTTTGGATCAGGCATACCATTTTGGTTATTATGACAAGATGGTGAATTTGATGAGGACTTTGTTTGGTCAGGCATTGAAAAGTAACAATAGTCTATATTTTGCAGTGCTTACTGGATGTCTTAGAATTTCCAAAGAAAGTATTTTTTCCGGTTTGAATAATTTTAATGCATACACAGTAAAAGATGTACAATATAATGAATATTTCGGTTTTTCAGACAGCGAGGTGGAAAAGCTGTTGGATTACTATGGGTTTACAGAAAAATATAATGCCATCAAAGAATGGTATGATGGCTATCGCTTTGGAAATCTGGAAATTTACTGTCCATGGGATGTGATTAGCTATTGTCATGCATTAAAGATGAATTCATCTGCAAATCCCCAGAATTATTGGGTGAATACCAGCAGCAATAATATTATCCGAAAATTTATAGATAAGGCTGACAGAACCACCAGAGATGAAATAGAATTATTGATAAACGGTGGAATTGTAAAAAAGAGAATTCGCCAGGAGTTAACCTATCGAGATTTGGACTCTGATATGGAGAATTTATGGAGTATTCTTTTTACCACAGGATATCTAACACAGCAGGGGAAAGATGAGGAACACATCACAGGGCTGTCCATTCCCAACAAGGAGATTCGGTGGATATTTACAGAACAAATCCGGCAATGGTTTGAAGCAGAAACGCGGAAAGACATAGTAAAAATAGAAAATTTTTGCAAAGCATTTCAGGAAAATAATGTTTCCATGATTGAGGAAGGATTTACCGCATATTTACGGAAAACCATCAGCATCCGTGATACCAGTTCTAGAAAAGAAATGAAAGAGAACTTTTATCATGGAATTTTACTTGGATTATTCGGAACTATGACAGGCTGGAAAGTCAGGTCCAATGCCGAGTCAGGAGAAGGTTACAGTGATATCAGTATTGAAATTGAAGAAGAAGAAATTGGTATAATTATTGAGTTAAAATACGCGGAAAATGCGGCATTTGAGGATGGATGCCAAAAAGCAATGAAACAAATAAAAGAAAGAAATTACGAAGATATTTTGCGGGATGATGGGATGAAAACCATTTACCGGTATGGAATTGCTTGCTATAAGAAACGTTGCAAAGTAATCTCGGGATAGGTTCCTGTTCACTCCGTGGCCAGTAACCTGGATCGTACCATTTTTCTTATTTCAAAAGATTAGGGTGTCAAAATAAAAAATATATCATTTTACGAAAAAATGTGAGATAATAAATGGACAGATTGAATATTAGAACTATGATTTAGGAGGAGATTAACATGTTAAAAGGCAAAGTAGCAGTAGTTACAGGAGGTACACGAGGGATTGGGTATGCGATCGTAAAAAAATATCTGGAAAACGGCGCCAAAGTCGTTCTGTTTGGCTCTAGGAAAGAAACAGTGGACAAGGCTCTGGCATCCTTGAAGGATGAGAATGGAGATTGGGAGGTAGAGGGCGCTTATCCAGATCTTTCCGATGCAAAGAAAGTGGAGAAAGCCATTGAAGCAGTGAAAGAAAAATTTGGAAGGCTTGATATTTTGGTGAATAACGCTGGAATTTCAGATAGCACAAAGGTTGATAAGTATGAATCTGGGCAGTTTGAAAAGGTGCTGAATCTAAATGTAAATTCTATTTTTTATGCAGTTCAGCCAGCGGTAAAGATTATGAAGGAGCAAGGCGGCGGATGCATTATCAATACCAGCTCCATGGTAAGTATCAGCGGACAGCCAGGAGGCGTTGCATATCCAGCAAGTAAATTTGCAGTCAACGGCCTGACCCTTTCTTTGGCAAGAGAATTGGGACCAAGTAATATCCGTGTGAATGCAGTTGCGCCTGGCATTACAAGAACAGATATGGTAGCAGCTCTTCCCAAGGAAATGATTGAACCTATGACGGCAGCAATTCCTCTTCGCAGAGTGGGAGAGCCAGAAGATGTGGCGAATGCATTCTTGTTCTTGGCAAGTGATATGGCAAGCTATGTAACAGGAGAAGTTCTGTCTGTGGATGGAGCGATGAGAGCATAAAAGGAAAACCTTATTTTCTGTCAGATGATGGGAATGATTTTTCCTGGTACCGGAACAAGTGTTTTGTAGTTCCAGTGCCAGAGAAAATGAAATTTGCGGGAAATGCCTTACAGGGAGAATGTAGTTCCGGTTTTCCCTTGAATGGCATCCCTTGATTTTTCAAGTAGAGTGATTAAGGCGGTGCGCCCTGGTTTGGAACCAGCAAAATCTACGGCAGCCTGCACTTTTGGAAGCATGGAGCCGGGGGCAAAGTGACCCTGGCTGATATACTCCTTTGCTTCTGTTACAGATACCTGTTGCAGCCATGTTTCGTCTGGTGTTCCAAAGTTTAAAGCCACCTGTTCCACAGCAGTGAGAATAATTAAAAAGTCTGCATCCAGTTCTTTTGCCAGTAAGCAGCTTGCAAAATCTTTATCAATCACAGCGCTGGCGCCTTTTAAATGATTTTCCAGGCGGATGACGGGAATTCCGCCGCCACCGCAGGCAATTACCAGGTTGCCGGAATTTACCATGGTGCGGATGGTATCAATTTCAATAATTTCTACTGGCTTCGGAGAAGCAACCACCCGTCGGTATCCTCGCCCAGAATCCTCTTTCATCACATAGTTGAATTTTTCCTCCATCATTTTTGCCTGTTGGGAAGATACAAATTTGCCGATGGGCTTGGAAGGAGACTGGAAAGCTGGATCTTTTGGATCTACCCGTACCTGTGTAATCATGGTGGCAACTGGGATATTTGCGATGCCCCGGTTTAGCAATTCTTCCCGAAGAGCATTTTGCAGGTCGTATCCAATATAAGCCTGGCTCATGGCGACACAAACAGACAAAGGGGTGTTGGGCTGGCTTTCATCTTCATGGGTCAATGCGATCATGGCATTGTTTACCATGCCAACCTGAGGACCGTTTCCATGGGCAACTACCACCTCACAGCCTTCTTCCACCAGATCCACGATTGCTTTTGCTGTAATTTTTACAGCTTTCATTTGTTCTGGAAGTGTATTGCCCAAGGCATTTCCCCCAAGGGCAATTACAACTCTTTTCTTTTTTGACATATTTTACGACAGTCCTTTCACTGGATATTATTCAAAGGTCCTAGGTGTTTTCTGTTCTTCTAATTTCTTTAAAATATCTGTCAGGTCTGCAAATTTTGCAAGGAAAATCATAGCGGCGATAATGTAGGGCTTGAAGCTGGCTTCTTTATATAATGGATTGCGGTAACGGTCAAATACAGAAGCGTCTACTTCTCCTTCTTCACAGCTTACGCCGGAAATATCTGCAGGCAGACAATGCATATAGAGGGCTTTTCCATCTTTGGTGGAAGCCATAAGCTCTTCGGTACATGCCCAGTCTTTATGCTGTGCATTCTGTGCCAGCAATTCCTTTTCCAAGGCTTTGATGCCTTCGGTATCTCCGTTTCCATACAATTCCGTACGTTTTTCCATGGCAGCGAAAGGAGCCCAGCTCTTTGGATATACAATATCAGCGTCTTTGAAGGCTTCTGCCATGCTGTTTGTCTTGGTGAATGTGCCGCCAGATTTCTTTGCATGGATGGATTCCAGTTCAACATTAGTGTGGGATATGATCTGGCAGGCATACAGTCAGAAAAGATAAATGCTTTCATAGAAAATATGAAGGATGCCAGTCAGACAGAGACGTTCAGGGAGTGCCGGGAGGTTCTGCTTGCACATGTTGGAGAATTTAAGCATGTTACCAAAGAAGACATCGAGGGTATTTCCTCCAAAATTTGCAATTCTGCCACCATATCCACACTTCACGGATGTCCGCCCCAGGAGATTGAGAGCATTGCAAATTATCTGCTGACCGAAAAGAAGATGCATACCTTTATTAAGTGCAATCCTACTCTTTTGGGATATGAGTTTGCCCGGGAAACCTTGGATCATATGGGGTATGATTATGTGGCTTTTGGCAGATTCCACTTTGAAGACGACCTACAGTATCAGGATGCGGCGCCTATGCTGCAGCGGCTGATGAAGCTGTCTGAGGAAAAAGGACTGGAATTCGGTGTAAAAATTACCAATACGTTTCCAGTAGATGTAAAAGCAGGAGAGCTTCCCAGTGAGGAAATGTATATGTCAGGGAAATCCTTATATCCGTTGTCCATTGCGTTGGCAGCAAAGCTTTCCAGAGAATTTGAGGGAAAACTGCGGATTTCCTATTCTGGTGGCGCTGATGCATTTAATATAGAAAAAATTGTGGGCGCAGGCGTTTGGCCAGTAACCATAGCAACTTCCCTGTTAAAGCCAGGAGGTTATCAGAGAATGAAACAGGTAGCAGAGATTTTGGATGAGAAGGGATGGAAGGCTTTTACTGGGATTGACGCAGAGGACTTGAGTAAGACTGCAAAGGCTGCTGTGACCAATCCCTACCATGTAAAATCGGCGAAGCTTCCCGTGTCCAGAAAATCCTCAGAAAAAGCGCCGTTGATGGGATGCTTTACGGCTCCCTGTGAGGATGCTTGTCCTATTCATCAGGAAATTACAACTTACATGAAGCTGGCAGGAGAAGGAAATTATGAGAAGGCTTTTCAGGTGATTTTGAATAAAAATCCGCTGCCTTTTATCACAGGAACCATTTGCGCCCATGGATGCCAAAGCCATTGTACCCGTAATTTCTATGAAACTCCGGTACAGATTCGGGATACCAAGCTTTTGTGTGCAGAGGAAGGCTATGACAAAGTAGTCAAAACGCTGAAAGCACAGGATGCTTCCGGCAAAAAAGCTGCTGTTGTGGGCGGAGGCCCATCTGGTATGGCAGCAGCCTATTATCTGGCTAAGATGGGCGTGGAGGTGACTGTCTATGAGAAACGGGAGAAGCTTGGCGGCATTGTAAGCGCAGTAATTCCTGATTTTAGAATTGATGATGAAGTAATCGCAAAGGATGTTTCTTTGCTGGAACACCTTGGAGTGAATCTGAAATATCAGACAAAGGCTCCATCGGTGGAAACCCTTCGGTCCATGTATGACCATGTAATTCTGGCAGTGGGCGCTTCTAAGAGAAGCCAATTGGAGCTGGAAGGAAAGCAGACAGTAAACGCTTTGGATTTTTTGGAAAAATTCAATCAGACCAAAGGAAACATGGAACCAGGAAAACATGTGGTTGTGATTGGCGGCGGCAATACTGCCATGGATACAGCAAGGGCGGCAAAACGCTGTAAAGGAGTAGAGCATGTATATCTGGTATATCGAAGAACCAAGCGGTATATGCCTGCGGATGAGCATGAGCTTAACCTTGCGTTGGAAGATGGCGTGGAATTCAAAGAGCTGTTAGCTCCCGTTCGTATGGAACAGGGAACCTTAGTCCTTATGCCAGCGCGCCTTATCTGGATAAATTTACCTTGTTTGCAAACGAAAAGGATATGGCAGACAGCAAGAATCAGGAATTTACAGTACTGGACAAAGAAAAGGTACAGTGCAAGGTAAGATATCTTGGGGAAGAATTTACCTGGGAGCCAGGACAGGAAAGCAGGCTGTTTCCAGGACTAGAAAAATTGATAGAGACAGTATGTAAAAATTATACATATTTGTTGGAATAAAAATCGAATGATTCTATGTGAAATTAGAAGAGCTTAGAGGTTTTGCAACGATCAAATTAGAAAAAATGGGCAGGAGGTTTCCTCTATGAAAAAAAGTTGTTTTATGGTGGTATGGTAGTTTCTGGAGCAGGAATCCAAAGGGCAGACGTATTGACAGAAGGGGAAAAAATTCTTGCCGTGGGTGAGAATCTTAAAGCAGAGGATGCAGAATCAATCAACGTGTCAGGAAAATATCTGTTTCCAGGCTTTATAGACGCCCATACCCATATGGATCTTGAGGTGTCAGGTACAGTGACAGCCGATGGATTTGACAGTGGAACGAAAGCAGAAATTTCAGGAGGAACCACCTGCATCATTGATTTTGCAACCCAGAACAGGGGGGAAAGCCTGGAATATGCTTTGGAGCGCTGGCACAAAAAGGCAGAGGGAAAAGCAAGCTGTGACTATGCCTTTCATCTGGCCCTGTCTGACTGGAATGAGAGGGTTAGCCAGGAATTGGAGCAGGTGGTAGAAGGAGGGATTTGCTCCTTTAAATTGTATACCACCTATGAGGGCATGGTAGTGGATGACCAGACAATTTATGAGATTCTTACCCGCTTAAAGGAGCTTAAGGGGATTGCAGGGATTCATTGTGAGAATAAAGGAATCATTGATGCTCGTTTAAAGGAGCTTATGAAAAGCAAAGGGAACCGAAGAGAAGTATCAGATTATCCTGCCACTCGTCCTTCCCTTGCAGAAGCGGAGGCGGTAAGCCGGATTTTGAAAATTGCTGCCTGTGTGGACACACCTGTGATCATCGTCCATTTAAGCTCCAAAGAAGGCTGCGAAGAAGTAAAGCATGCCAGGGAAAAAGGGAATGAAGTATTTGTGGAAACCTGTCCCCAGTATCTTTTATTGGATGAGAGCCGTTACAAGCTGCCAGGGGGTGAGGGAAGAATGTATATGATTGCCCCTCCCCTGCGAGGGAAAAAAGATCAGGAGACTTTGTGGAAAGCCTTAGCACAGGGAGAGATTCAGACCATCGCCACAGATCATTGCAGCTTTACCAGGCAGCAGAAGGAGTTTGGAGAAGATGACTTTGCCAAAACTCCCTGCGGAATGCCTGGGGCGGAGGAACGGCCTGCATTGATGTATCATTATGGTGTGATGCAGATCTTGTGGTGTGGAATCCAGACCGGGAATGGATGCTGATCGCCGATACCTTACAGTCAGCGGCAGGCTATTGTCCATTGGAAGGAACATGTCTTAAGGGAAGGGCAGAGCAGGTATACCTAAGGGGGATGCTAGCAGCAGAAAATGGTATCATTCGTCAGGCATATCTGGGAAAATACCAAACTGCTGCGCCCCGCATTTAATTTTCTAAATCCCCCAGATAACGGTATACTGTGGCAGGGGAACAGGAAAGATTTTTGGCAGCAAAGGCGATACCTCCTTTTAACTTGAAGACGCCCCGCTCCTGAAGCTTTTGTACAATGTCTCGCTTTTCTTGTTGATTTAAGCGGTCAATGGGAGTATCCAGAGAGGAGGTTGCGCTATCAAATGCCTTTTGCATTAGGGCGGAAATATCCATGGGAAAATCCTCCTTAAGAGAGTCAGGCTGTTTGGGAGAAACTTCGGCAGGTGCAGGAGATTCTAGGGAAAGACTGTTTTTTGCCTGGGAAAATTCATCTGGATGAAGGGAAAGAAGCAGTTTGTCACAGAGGTTCCGATAGCGGCTATCATCAAAATTGATGCCTAAAAGTCCGATGGGATTGCCTTCTTCGTCTTTGATAAATAATGTGGAGGCTCGTAGGATATGATTTTCATCTGCGGCTACGGGATAGTTAAAGAGAAAATCATTGGTTTTGTAAGAGTTGGCTGCCAGCATTTGTAAGGCTGCATTTGTGGTGGGATTGCCGATTGTGCGGTCGCTGATATGGCTGTTGGCAATCGCAATAATCTGGCCAGGTTCTGAGGTAATGTCGTGAAGGACAATTTCGTAATCTGGTCCTAGGGCTTTTCCCAGAAAATCTACAAGGATTTTATATTGTTCAAGTATAGTATTAGACATGATGTTTCCTTTCTGTTTCAGAATAACTTAGATAATTAACGCAACTTAGAAGTTTTGCAATTATCTGTCAGAATAATAGTTGGTGATTCATTATCTCATGCAGTCACAATAATTTCAAGATTGGGATAAAAAATTACCGTGATAAAAATTTATTAAAAGGTAGGAGGAGCGTTACATGTTTCAATTATGCTGGTAATGTCCGACGGAAGCTGTATCGGAACCATTGGCGGTGGATGCGTAGAAGCAGAAATCGTGAGAAAAGCTCTTTTCATGATCCGATCTAATGGGAAAAAAAGCGTTCGGCATCATGTAGATCTAACCGGCGAGGATGCCCAGGAGGAAGGCATGGTCTGTGGAGGCGTAATTGACGTACTATTAGAGCCTATTTGAAGTTAGCGGGAGATAAAAATGAAAGACAAATATGGTAGAGAGATTGAGTATATGAGGATTTCCATTATGGACCGCTGCAATTTAAGATGTCAGTATTGTATGCCGGAAGGAATTTCTCTGGTTCCTATGGAGCATATTTTGACCTTTGAGGAAATAGAACTGGTCTGTCAGGCTGCTGCAGAGCTTGGAATTTGCAAATTGAAAATTACAGGGGGAGAACCTCTGGTTCGTCTGGGCTGTCCAGAATTGATTGGCAGATTAAAAAGATTCCAGGAATTGAGCAGGTGACCATGACTACCAATGGGGTGGAGCTAGAGCGGTATTTGCCTCGTCTGCTGGAAAATGGATTGGATGCGGTCAATGTCAGTCTGGATACCTTAGATCCACAAATTTTTCAGCAGATTACAGGAAAAGATAAGCTGTATCAAGTATTGGCAGGCATCAGACATGCAGTGGAAGCAGGGCTTTTTGTCAAGTTAAATGTGGCTCTTCAAAAAAATGTCAATGAGAAAGAATGGCTGGAAGTGGCAGAATTGACAAAGATTCTTCCGGTGGACGTGCGCTACATTGAAATGATGCCCATTGGTTATGGAAAAAAATATGAGCCTGTGGATCACCGGGAATTATTGGGTAGATTTAAGAAAATTTACCCGGATTTGCAAAGAGACGAAAGCATCCATGGCAACGGACCGGCTGTTTATTACCGGATTCCCAAGGCAAAGGGGAGCATAGGCTTCATTAGCGCCATCCATGGCAAATTCTGCCAAAGCTGCAATCGACTTCGTTTGACATCCCAGGGCAAATTAAAGCCTTGTCTGTGTTATGGAGAGGAAGTGGATTTGATGGAAATCCTTCGGGGAAGTGAAGGTGTTATTCGCAAATGGCGATTGCAGGAGTGTGGGACTGTGGAATTAAAGAATCTGTCATGGGAAAATGAAACAGCCATTCGAAAGGAATTGCTGAGACAGCGGATTTTCCAGGCAGTCAGCAAGAAGCCCCAGGAACACCATTTTGAACGGGTGGAGGAGATCACGGAAGCAAAACAGATGGTGCAGATAGGAGGATGAAAATGGGAAAAATAAAAGCAATTTGCATCAGTGAAAAAAAGGGAACCCAGAAAAAAGAAGTGCCCAGGCATTTTTGCAGGAAAATTGGGGGATTGTAGGGGATGCCCATGGAGGGAACTGGCATCGGCAGGTGAGTATGCTTTCTTTTGAAAAGATAGAGGATTTCCGGCAGCAGGGTGCAGAAGTAGAATTTGGAGCTTTTGGAGAAAACCTGGTGGTGGAGGGATTTGACCTCTCCCAAATCCCTGTGGGAACCTGCTTTCAGATTGGGAATGCAGTGCTCAAACTTACCCAGATTGGGAAGGAGTGCCATAGCCATTGTGAAATTTATCAAGTGATGGGTGACTGCATTATGCCCAGGGAGGGGGTGTTTACGGAGGTTCTCACAGGCGGCAGCATCAAACCAGGAGATGAAATTCACATGCTTCCCCTTGCAAAAGACCGTCCCTTTACAGCAGCAGTAATCACCTTGAGTGACAAGGGGGCGTCAGGGGAACGGGAGGAACCGGATTTGCCAAGCGGGATGTGACGCCAGAGGCAACCATGGCAGTTTGCGACCGGATGGCTATGGGGATTGCAGATGCCATCCGTCAGTATTCCCTTACGATTACCGGCCGGGCGATGCTCAGCCGCGCAGTATCTGGAATACGCAAAAGCACCTTGATTGTGAATCTTCCAGGAAGCCCAAAGGCAGTCAAAGAAAGCCTGGAATATGTTCTTCCCCACTTGAAACACGGACTTGGCCTGTTGCGTGGAACGGACCAAGAGTGTGGAGGCGTATGAAAATGAAACAAAACATATGGAAAGTCTTATTGGCGGCAGCGGTTATTCTGGCCATTACAGCTTGTGGAAATAAAAAGAATTCACAGGAAGCAGACACAGGACAGGAAGGGGACATAGGAGAATCGGGAGACCAGGATTCCAAAGATGAACAATGGGAAACAAAAGAAGGGAAAATAGAAATTCAGGTTTTTGCTGCTGCCAGTTTAAGCAAGGCGATCGAAGAGCTTGCATTGGCCTATCAACAATTGCATCCACAGGTGAGTATAGTTTGTAATATGGATAGTTCAGGTACATTAGTGACACAGATTCGGGAGGGCTATGCATGTGATGTTTTCTTTTCCGCAGCGGAGAAACAGATGGATCAATTGGAAGCAGAGGGAAGAATTGTGGAAGGAACCAGGAGCAATGTAGTTCATAATCAGGTGGTGGTGATAGCGGCAAAAGATAGTGGCACAGAGGTAAAAGGACTGAAAAATTTTGGGGATGCATCTAGTATTGCTCTGGCAGGGGGAAGTGTTCCAGTGGGCTGGTATACCCGCCAGGCATTGATGAATCTTGGAATTCTTGAAAAAACAGAGGAACCCTCCCAGGCCGAAACAATACAGATCTCCCAAGCCCTTGGCGGTGTGGAAATTAGTGAACAGGATAACGTGAGCAAGGTGACGTTGGCAGTGGCGGAAGGCTCCTGTGAAGTGGGAACAGTTTACTATTCTGATATTTATGGGTATGAAGACCGCCTGGATATTTTGGAGAAGGTAAGCTATGACTTAAGTGGAGAGGTGCGCTATCCAGCCGCCCAGGTGGTGAATCCAGAGGCGGATGAGAAGCAGGCAGCAGTAGCCAGGGATTTTATAACATTTCTTTCGTCGGATACAACAAAGGAAATCTTTGAAAAATATTATTTTGATCCAGATGTGGCAGAAACAAATCTGAAAAGTTTTTGAAAGGTCAGGCAATTGCGGGTATCTCAGATGTGAAAGGGGAAAGAATGAAAAGTTTTGGTTTGGAGGAAGAGAATGGAAGAATTCAAAAATATTTTGGAAAATCTGGATTGGAGTCCTCTGTTAATCTCTTTGAAAACAGGGATAGTGGCAACTTGTTTTTCTTTTTTTCTGGGGATCTATGCAGCATATAAAGGAATGAAGCTATCTTTGGAAAAGAAATCAGTGATCGATGGACTTTTGACTCTTCCGTTGGTGCTTCCGCCCACCGTGGCAGGATTTTTTCTGCTGCTTGTGTTCAGTAAACGGCGGCCATTTGGAAATTTTTTGTATGATGTATTTGGCATCAAGGTGGTACAGTCCTGGGCAGGATGTGTGATTGCGGCAACAGTGATTGCATTTCCCCTCATGTATCGGAATGCCAGAGCAGCCTTTGAGCAGGTGGATGTTAATTTGATTTATGCTGGAAGAACCTTGGGGATGTCAGAGATGAAAATTTTCTTTCAGGTAATTCTTCCCACTGCTGGTCCTGGTATTGCTTCTGGTACGATTCTGACTTTTGCAAGAGCGCTGGGGGAGTATGGAGCAACCTCCATGCTGGCGGGGAATATTCCTGGAAAAACAGCGACTGTCTCTCAAAAAATTGCTATGGTAATCCAGGATGGAGATTACGTAACGGCAGGGGTGTGGGTAGGCGTTATGGTACTGCTGGCCTTTGTGATTATTGCATGGATGAACTTAATTACAGGAAAAAAGAACCGCAACGTAACACGCTGGTAGGAACACAAGGAGAATGTAGAAATGGAATCGGTAGTTCAAATCAAGAAAACACTAGGAGAGTTCAGTCTGGATGTGGAATTTGAAGGACACTCCAATCGAATTGGAATTCTGGGGCATCCGGCTGCGGAAAAAGCATGACATTGAAATTGCTGGCAGGAATTGGAAAGCCAGAAAAGGGATTTATTAAGATGGGGGAAACCTTGTGGTTTGATTCAGAACGAAAAATAAATACAAAGCCTCAGAAACGTAAGGTTGGGTATCTGTTTCAGAATTATGCCCTTTTTCCTACTATGACGGTGGCGGAAAATATTGGAGCCGGGCTACAGGGCAGGAAACCGGAAAAGCGAAGGCGTATTGAGGAGATGATGGAAAAATTTCAGCTTACATCCCTGGCAGACAGACTTCCAGGAGAATTGTCAGGGGGCCAGCAGCAACGGACAGCCCTGGCAAGAATTATGGCAGGTGAGCCGGATGTCATTTTGCTGGATGAACCTTTTTCTGCGCTGGATGTGTTTTTGAAAGACCAAATGGAAAAGGAGTTGGAGGAGCTGCTATGGGATTACTCTGGCATGGTAATTTTGGTGTCCCACAGCAGAGATGAAATTTATCGGTTTTGCCAGGAATTGCTGGTGATGGATCAGGGGCGGTGTGTGGTGTATGGTAAGACCCGTGATATTTTTGCTAAACCTCTTTACCGGGAAGCGGCAAAACTGACAGGTTGTAAAAATATTGCAGATATCAGGCGGTTAGATGCACACCGGATGGAGGTGGCTGACTGGGGCATCTGTCTTTGTCTGGAACAGGAAATTCCCAAGGATATTACCAGTGTTGGGTATCGTGCCCATGATTTTGTGCCCGTCTGGGGAGAAAAGAAGAAAAATTGCCTGAAGGTAAAAGTGAAAAGCATGGCAGAGATGCCTTTTGAATATAATTACTATCTGCTGCCAGAAGAAAAGAGTAGCAAAATGGCGGTCAGTTGGTTTGTACAAGCGGTAGCAACTGGAAAAATTATGGTAAACCAGGAAGTTTATGATGCAATTGAACAAGGAACGGTAAAGAAGGGTGATGTTCTGGGCGTAGCGGCTACTGCTGGGATTATGGGGGCGAAGAGAACTTCAGAGCTGATTCCCATGTGCCATATACTTCCCATTACAAACTGTCATATTGAATTTGAGGGTGACCCACAAAAAAGAGAAATTTGCTGTTTTTGTACCGTAAAAGTCACAGGAAAAACAGGTGTGGAAATGGAAGCATTGACCGGGGTTAATCTAGCGCTTTTAACCATATATGATATGTGCAAGGCGCTAGATAGGCACATGAAGATTGGGGAAATCTATCTTGTGGATAAAACAGGAGGGAAAAGTGATTTTTCTCATGTAAACGGAGTTAGCGTGACAAGGTCTTTCCTATAGAACAAGAAATCCAGCGGCCAGTTCCTGGAGTTGGGCGGTAGTTTCTTCCTCGAGCCCTGGGTTGTAGGTACATCCCACAGGAGATTCTTGGAAGATTACTGCATAGGCAAGGCAGGCTGCAAGATAAGAGCCTTCCAGGGAGGGATGCATACCGTCTTCGTCCCATAATTCAATTTGAGGATATTGTTCCAGACAACGCATAAAAGCTACTCCTCCTGGAATGAGAAGGCTATCCAGTTCCTTGGAGACGCTAATGGTATTCTGGGCCAGAACAGACTGGACATATTCTGGTCCTAAAATGCTTGCCCCTTCTTTTGGGGTCCAGGTCATAAGAAGAGCAGTCTGTCCTCCTGCTGCCCGGATTTTTTCATCCAAAGAAGCCGCAGCAGGAAGCATATTTTCCTCTGGGAAGGAAAATGCATCATTTGTATTTTCCTGTAAGATTACAAAATCCCAGGTTTCTTCGGTGAGCTTTTGATTTAGCATGGAGCCAAGCTCATCGGTATGATCTGCAAATAGCGTCAAAGTGTAAGAGCCTTCTGTTAACTCCTGTACATCGCTTTGATGTCCCATTGCCGCTGCAATTTCAGAAAAAATGATTGGTAAATCGTTCGTATAGGTATGGCTGTTGCCTACAAATAAGACTCTTGGGGTTTCCCCAGCCGCTGGATTAGGAGCTTTTAATGTTAGGGACTGGTTGAAATCAAATGTTTCCTCGGTGTCTTCCAAGGACTGTTCTTTTGATTCCGGCGTTTCGGTAACAGTTGGCGTTGGTGTTTCGGTGACGGCTGGCGTTGGTGTTTTGGCAGAAGGAGTATTTTTTTTCGTGGAAGTAGGAGAGGAACAACCGCCAAGGAGCAAAGCCAGAATCAGCAGAAAGCAACATGTGCTGGTTTTGCTCCAATATTTTCTTTGGATGTTTCTGTTGTGCTTAAAATATTTTTCCTTCATAAGTCAGGGTTCCTTTCTTGTTGAATTTGTGCTAGGTCATTGAGAAACTCATATGCTGCATATGGAATATTATAACATGACCAAATACTTGGCGGCAATTAAACTTTGTCTTGACCATACAGTATATGTTAATTACAATGGGGATAAGTAAATTTATCCATGCAATCAAAAAAGAGATGATTGGAGGAAAATATGGATTGGTTATTTAAAATAGCGTTATTTGTGGGGGTTGGATTGGCATTAAATCAGATGGTAAATTTGTGTTACCGGCTTGCTTCCAAAAAAACAAATGCAATTCATCTTCGTTTTTTAAAAAGCGCCATCAATGTATTTATTGATATTGTGATTATTTACAGTTTGGTTCAGCAGTTTGACATTACAAAAGATATCAGTAAGGCTTTGCTGCAAAGTGGTACATTGATTGTGGCAATTGCAACCTTTGCTGCACAGCAGGCATTGGCGAATGTTATAAGCGGAATTTCGGTATCGGCGTCCAAGCCTTATAATGTAGATGAAAAAATAAGGGTTATTCAGGGTGGAACCGTGATAGCTGAAGGAGTGGTAAGCGATGTAACCATACGGCATACCGTAATCCGTCAGTTTAACGGGGAATGCTGCATTGTTCCCAATTCCATTATGGATTCAGCCGTTATTATAAACACAAATTATACAGAGAATGTTGGGAATTTTATTGAGGTAGTGGTCTCCTATGATACGGATATTGAGAAGGCCATATCTGTGATGAAGGAAATATGTGCAACCCATGAGCTTACCATAGACACGGATAAGAGCAGTGTTACAGTAAGCAGCTTTGTAGCGGATGGCGTTACGTTAAAGACTACCATTTGGACGAGAGATTTGAATGATAATTTTAAGGCATGCAGTGATATTCGTGCTTCCCTGGTAAAAGAATTTAAAAAGAATGACATAGAAATTCCTTATCAGACGGTGACAATACATCATATGGCGGGTTAATTTTGTGAGTAAACATATGATTGACAAATGGAATTAATTGAAAAGAATGAAATCTATTCCGTGGGGACAAAATTCAGAAGATTCTGTATAAGTGTAAAAATATTGTGGAAGCATTTTTTATGCGCAGTAAACGATGGATTCTCCCCATTCATATTAAAAAATATGGTGTATCATCAATCATCACTACATCGACATATCTGCGGATCATTCTGCCCACACTTGCTTTGCAAGCGCCATCCGGTAAAAGGGCTGACAAGTTTCCTTGTTGCTTACAAGATGTTACTCCTATTGCTGGTATGGAAAATACGGTGGAATTCTGGGAAATTCTCAGTGGCAAAATTGAAGTTGCAACAGATAAAGCGATAGTATTTATCATGTTATAAAAAGTTTCAGGAATATCTCCTTTCCGGCATGAAAAGACTTTTGGGCAAATATAATGTAAAAAAGAAATTTGCTCTTTATCAGATAGGAATGGCAAAGGAGACAGACTGTCCATGAAATCAACAGGATGTTTAAGTTTTGCCCTTACCTATGGATAAGAGTGGAAAAGGAGTTAATGTGTTACGGAAAATAAAAATAACATCATGCTTGGCAGTTATTGTTTTATTTGCAGGTTCTTTTCTTCTAGGTCGGTTTGCAGCTCAGATTGCTCCTACCATAAGTTCAGCCATCCAGACCGATGCAGAGGAAAACTGGGGATTGAGCTTTCAGGAGGAAGGGAAGCTTCCGGTTGCCAATGCAACCATTCAGGAAATGGAAGAGTACAATGCTTATTATGCAAAGGATACCCAGGAAAAGATTTTGTATCTTACCTTTGACTGTGGATTTGAAAATGGAAACACACCAGCAATTTTAGATGCATTAAAAAAACATCAGGCAAAGGCAGCTTTTTTTGTGGTTGGAAATTATTTGGAAACCAGTCCTGATTTGGTGAAGCGCATGTTAGAAGAAGGGCATATTGTTGGAAATCATAGTTATCATCATCCAGATATGTCCAAGATGGGGAAAGAGGAATTTACCAAGGAGCTGGGAGAGCTGGAAACGCTGTATGAACAGACCATAGGGACGCCTATGGAGAAATATTATCGTCCGCCCCAGGGAAAGTACAGCAAATCCAGCTTGCAGCTTGCAAAGGATTTGGGTTACCAAACGGTTTTTTGGAGCCTTGCCTATGTGGACTGGAACCAGGACAGTCAGCCTACCCATGAGGAGGCTTTTGATAAATTGCTGAAACGAGTACATCCGGGAGCTGTTGTTTTGTTACATAATACTTCAAAGACAAATGGAGAAATTATGGATGAGCTGCTGACAAAATGGGAGGAGATGGGATATACCTTTCATTCTCTAGAAGAATTGCCAAAAACAGGTGGAGAAGCGTAACATAAAGTATGTTTCTTTTTGCCTTGATTTTTTCTGGTGAAGTTTCCTGATGGTTGATTTTATCTTCTAAAGTATCGGTGCATTCGATTGAAAAATAAGGGTTTTGTTTATTATAATAAAGGCACCATATCAGAAGGAGAAATCATATGAATGAACTGAATTTATCAGAGAATATTACCCGGCTGCGTCGGGAAAGGAAACTTACCCAGGAAGAACTGGCAGATTTCCTTGGGGTAACCAAGGCTTCTGTTTCCAAATGGGAAAATGCCCAGAGTATGCCAGATATTTTACTGCTGCCAAGGCTTGCGGTCTTTTTCGGTGTGACCATAGACGAGCTGATTGGGTATGAAGCTCAGCTTTCCAGGGAGCAGATTCGTCGTTGTTATGGAGAACTATCAAAGGATTTTGTAAATCTTCCATTTGATGAAGCGGCGCAGAAGGTTCGTGCTATGGCCCATCGGTATTATTCCTGTTATCCATTTTTACTACAGCTTAGTATTTTGTGTTGGAATCATTTTATGCTGGCTAAGAGTCAGGAAGAAGGAAAAAAGATGCTGCAAGAGGCCATCCAATGGTGTGACCGTATTCTGGATCACTGCAAGGATACTCTGGTGTGCAGCGATGCCTTGTCATTGAAGGCAGGGCTGAATCTTCAGCTTGGCAGGGCGGATGAAGTGATTGAGGCATTGGAACCGGCTTTAGACCCAAGTCGGCTAGCAGGGCAGGATGGAGGAGTATTGGTTCAGGCATACCGAATGGCTGGGAAAATACAGGAGGCAAAAAATTATGTTCAGGTGAAAGAATATACCAGTCTGTTAAATCTGGTGGGAAATGCTGTGTTATCTTTATCTTTGTATGAAAATGATATGGAGCGGTGTGAAAAAACCATACAGAGAGTCAAAGGATTAATGGATTTGTACCATTTAGAGCAGCTTCATCCCAATGTTGCAGCGCAGTTTTATTGTCAGGCAGCCATTGTTTTTGCCGGAAATGGAAACAATGAGGAGGCGCTTGCGTCTCTCCGTCAATTTGAAAAATGTATCCACGAGCTTTGGGGATCAGAGCAGATGGCGCTTCATGGCGACGCATATTTTGATTTGCTGGATGTATGGATTGAGGCTCTTCCTCTTGGAAGCATGGCTCCCCGGGACAAGGGATTTATGCTGCAAAGTGTCCAGGAAATCTTTGCTCATCCTGCTTTTGAAGGTTTCAAAGAGAACAAAGAATTTCAAAGCATTGTAAAAAGAGTTCTGGAAGGAGGAGAAAAGTGATGCCTGATCTTAGAGAATTACTACCTTTTTTGATTCCGCTGATTGTGGTGCAGGTTGTGTTGTTCCTCTATACGTTGTTTCATATTTTGACTCACAAGAATTATAAACGTGGCAGCCGAGGCTTGTGGATTGCTGTTGTTATTGTGGGAATGCAGTTTGTGGGTCCTATTTTATATTTCCTTTTGGGAAGGGAGGAAATTTAATATGGAACTTTTAACTCTTTCTCATGTGGCAAAGGGGTTTGGAGAAAAAGAGGTATTGCGGGATGTGAGTTTTACTATTCCAGAACATACGGTATTTGGGTTTGTGGGACAAAATGGCGCAGGGAAAACCACAACGATGAAATTGATTCTTGGATTGCTGCTGGCGGATCGTGGAGAGATCACACTCAATGGAATGCCAGTCTGTTATGGCAATACCCCTACCAACCGTTTTGTGGGGTATCTGCCAGATGTGCCAGAATTCTATTCTTATATGACGGCAGTGGAATATTTGCGCTTTTGTGGAGAAATTGCTGGCATGACAAAAGGGGAGATGGAGAACCGCAGTGCGGAATTGCTGTGTCTGGTAGGATTGGACAAGGAGAAAGGCCGTATCAAAGGATTTTCCCGTGGGATGAAGCAGCGGCTGGGAATTGCACAGGCGTTGTTCGGACGCCCAAAACTTTTGATTTGCGATGAGCCGGCTTCTGCGCTGGACCCCACAGGGAGAAGGGAGCTTTTGGATATTTTGGCTGCGGCAAAGCAGCAGACTACCGTGTTGTTTTCCACCCATATTCTTTCCGATGTGGAGCATATCTGTGATCAGGTTGCCTTTCTCCATAAGGGTGAAATTGTCTTACAAGGGTCTGTGGAGGAAGTGTGCAAAAGCAAAAAAACGGCTGGAACAGAGCTGGAAACAGAAAGGCCAGAAGATGCCAGAATGCTCTTGTTGGAATTTCCTTTTTTGAAACCTTTGGAAAAAAAACGACTTTTGTTGGAAGAACCTGAGCGTCAATGGGAAATCCTTAAATTTGTTGCTGATCATAGGCTTGCCCTTTTACGTATGGAGCAGCGAGAGATGGATTTGGAGGATTTGTTTCTGGAGGTGGTAGGCAAATGAGAGGATTCCTGAAAAATTTGTTTCTGGAGGTGGCGGACAAATGAAAGCATTTCTGAAAAAGGAGTGGATGGAGTGGAAGCGCACAGGGCGTATGCTGGTGCTGCTGTTGATTTTTGCCTTATTCGGTATTATGAATCCGGCTGCAGCCAAGCTTACACCCTGGCTCATGGAAACTTTATCGGAATCTCTGGCGGATACAGGGCTTGTAACTACAACGGTTACAGTGGATGCCATGACTTCCTGGGTGCAGTTTTATAAAAATATTCCCATGACGCTTCTTGTATTTGTTCTGCTTTGCAGTGGAACTTTTACAGGGGAATATCAGAGAGGAACCTTGATTCCTGTGGTAACGAAGGGATTATCCCGTAGAAAAATCCTGGCGTCAAAATCATTGCTTTTGTCTGGCGGATGGACGGCGCTGTATCTCATCGGCTTTGGGATTACTTATGTCTATAATGCTTATTTCTGGGATAACAGCATTGCGAAAAATCTGCTTTTTGCGGCAGTCTGCAATTGGTTATTCGGTGTTTGGGTCATTGCTTTTCTCGTATTTTTTTCCACGGTGGCACAAAACAGTGCACAAGTGATGCTGGAGACTGGCGGCGTGGTTATGGGGATTTATCTTTTGCATATGTTTCCTAGATTTCAAACCTTTCTGCCAGCAAAGCTCATAGAGGGTTTGGCGCTTTTGCAAGGAGCAGAAAGCCCGGAAAGCTATTATGCTGCTATGACAGCAGCCGGAGTATCCATTGTCTTGTGTATGGCAGCGTCAGTGGTTTGTTTTGATCAAAAGCGTCTGTAATCCCTAGAGTATTTTTCAAACCTTATATTCTTGTTGTATATCCGTTTTTGTGCTAAACTGTTATTGCTAAACCAATTAATAGCAATTTTTTATTCTATAGGAAATACCTTGTCACGCTAACGCGTGAAAGTATCTTTCCTATAGAATAAAAAGGCTCCTATCGCACTGCGGCGGAGTGGAAATTTGTCGCAAAGCGACCCGCCGCAGGCGGAGAATCCTGCAAAGCAGGATTCTTTCTTAAACTATATACCAGGAATTGAGGGAAAGTTATGGGAAAGACAATTATGTACGAGCAAATATATTCGGATTTGCTGAATAAGATCCAGTGCGGTATATTTGCCCAGGGGGATAAACTTCCGTCGGAGAAAGAATTATCGGAAGAATACGGCGTAAGCCGCATTACAAGCAAACGGGCGCTTGATATGCTGGCGGAAAATCAGTATATTACCCGAAGCAGGGGAAAAGGCTCCTTTGTGGCCGGAACCCAAAGCGACGCTTTTGCCCGGGACGTCTTCTCAGAAGAGGGAACAATCCCCAAAAGGCCGCTGATTGGCATAGTTTTTGATGCGTTTGGAAGCGATTTTGGAAGCGGGCTGTTACGCAGCATAGAATTAGAATGCCGGAGAAAAGGATATGATATGTTGTTTCGATGCTCCTATGGCAATATTGAAGAAGAAAATGAAGCGATTCGAAGAGCTCTTTTGCTTGGAGTGAAAGGATTGATTTTAATGTGCGCCCAGGGAGAAGTCTACAACAGTATGATTCTTCAGCTTGTGATGGATAAATTTCCAATGGTTTTGATCGACAGGCAGATGAAGGGAATACCAATTCCCTGTGTAAAAACAGACAATTATTCCGCCTCAAAAAAACTGACGCAGATATTGATTTCACGAGGACATAAGAAAATATGCTTTGTATCCCATTCTTTCAGCAATACCTCTACGATTAGCGAACGCCACAATGGTTTTGCGGACGGTATCATGGAGCATGAAGATGTGAAAGGGGTAATTGACACGATACAGTGCTACGATCCAGCGGCAGAAGATATGGTACTGGAAAACATTCACTTTGATCCTTCAGAGATTATGAAGGTAATCAAAAAAAACATAGAATGCACTGCTTTTCTTATTGTAGAATTCCAGATGGGCGTTCTTTTTGGGAGAGCGCTTAAGTCAATGAATCTGAAAAGGGAAATTGCTGTTTTTGATTGTTTGTCGGAAGCTTATATGGACGAATATGATTTTATCTATGTAAAGCAAAATGAGAATTCCATGGGAACCCAAGCTGTGCAGGAATTGTGCGCCGTCATCGAAGGAAAATCCGTGGAAGATATTATCAATATTCCTTATGATGTCATAATACATAAATCTCAGGGTACAAAATAGTACAAATAGAACAAATTACATATAAGTTGATATGTAAATGATATGTGTAAATGATATAAAAAAAGAAGCTGATTTATAGGCATAATTACGAAAGTGCCTGTGAGTTGGCTTTTTTTATTGACAATTTTGACCAATAATGATATATTTGCCATAACATCACAGAGCATTTCGCCAAAAAGATATAATGATATATTATTTTAATCAGGTATAATATTTGATACAGCCAGAAAGATTTCTATAACGGCCAAAGGACACATGATTTGCAAAAAAGAAATTTAAAAAGGATATGTTGCCTGTGCCGTTTGAAATAAAAAAATAAGAAAAGAGGAAAAACTATGAAAAGAAAAATTGTTTCTGTGTTAATGGCATCTGTAATGGCAGCTGCATTGCTGGCAGGCTGTGGCGGAAATTCAAACGCTCCTTCTAACTCTGATTCCGCAGGGAATGAAGAAAAGTCTGCAGGTGAAAAAGCAGATTCTAAAGGAGGAGAGACCGTTTCAGGCGACGGGCAGACACTTACCATTGTTTACAACGATTCCAACGATAATGGGGATAACAGCCCTGTTTATCAATGGATCAATCAGACCTACGAGAACTGGGAGAAGAAGGATGAAGTAAAGCTTGATATCCAGGCGCTTGTAGCAACGGACAGCGATTATGTTACCAAAATACAGACCTTGGTGCAGGATGATTCCACATGCCCGGATCTATTCCTTGAGGATACCTTTCAGTTAAACACAGATGTAGCGGCAGGTTATGTGGCAGATATCACAGATAAGGTAGCAGGATGGGAGGACTGGAACTCTGCAATCATTGAGGCATTGAAACAGGCTACATCGGGCACTGACGGAAACACCTATGCCGTTCCAATCAGCACGGATGTACGGGGGCTGTGGTATAACAAAGATGTATTTGAAGCTGCTGGCCTGGGCAGAGAATGGCAGCCGGAAAGCTGGCAGGATATTCTGGACGCCTGTGCTGCAATCAAAGAGAAATGTGAAGACGACGTAGTTCCCATCTGGTTTGCATGCAACAGCGGCGAGGCCGAGGCAACTAGCATGAACACTTTCCAGATGCTTCTGGCAGGAACCGGAGATTCCTTATGCGACGATGCTACCGGAGTTTACAATCTAAGCAGCGACGGCGTAAAAGACTCTCTGGGCTTCATTAAGACATGTCTGGACGAAGGATACCTGGGAACTCTTTCAGAGATACTTGACCCCAGTGATTATACCTACGCAAACCAGTATATGTCCACCGCAAAACTGGGTATGTACTTAAACGGAAGCTGGGGTTATAATGATTATCTTCAGGATTCTGGTTATCCAATGCAGGGCTACACAGACGAGACCCTGTCTGATGCTCTTGGATTTGCTCAGATGCCCACCCAGGAAAAAGGCGGCTATGTGACAATGTCTGGCGGTTGGAGCTGGGCAATTGCCAATAACTCTGACCAGAAAGACCTTTCCTTTGAATTCATTACCGAATTGATGAAATCAGACAACTACATAACGTATATTGAGGGAACCGGAAATCTTGCCACAAGAAACGATATGATGAACTTTGATGCATATAGCAGCAGAATGTACATTGACGAGGCAACCGCAATGTCCGAAAACGCATTCTTCCGTCCTCATGATGAGAATTACTCTAAGGTTTCTTCCTATCTCTATGAAATGGTTGACACTGTAATAAGAAACAATACAGACACCGAAACAGCGTTATCAGACTTCAAAAAAGGCGCTGCAACGGCAATCGGTGAAGAGCTGATCCAATAAATTGTCGAAGTGCAGCAAGGGGAAATACAGGACACGATGCTCTTGTATGAAATGCTTGAATGAGTGGGAAAGCCGTCCGTACGGTCTGATTTTAGAAGGATTGCCGGACAGCTTTTCCTTTTTCATTGAGCAGTTTTAAAACTCCAGAAAACATTTGTCCCGGGTTTTTGATGTTCTGACTAGAACAAGGAGGTAAGAATGGAAGTATATAAGAAAAAAAGTTTTTTGAGCAAATATATCTATTTAGTTCCAGCAATCCTGCTTATGCTGTTGTTTTTCGTCTGGCCCATCGTTCTGACCATCTACTATTCCTTTACAAACCTGGCGTTGACTGGTTCTGCAGCCAGCTCCCAGGAGTTTGTAGGAATTGCGAATTATACAAGGATGCTGTCAGACTCTGCCGTTAAGACGAGTATTTTAACAACTATTATTTTCTTAATCGGCTCTGTGGCAGGACAGACCGTTTTAGGATTTGTCATTGCTTATCTGATGAGAGAAAAGAACAGAATATTCCGCCGAATCGTAGGAGCTGTTGTATTGGCCGCATGGGTAATGCCGGAGACAGTGGCGGCAATCTGTGCATATACCTTTTTTACAGACAAAGGAACCTTTAATCTGCTTCTTACTTCCGGCGGACTTCCAATGGTTTCCTGGTTGTTCCGGTATCCGTTGATTTCGGTGGTTCTGGCAAATATTTGGCATGGAACCGCATTTTCCATGATGGTTTACCAGTCAGCGTTGGATAATGTATCAGGAGAGGTGGAAGAATCCGCAATGATTGACGGAGCAAATAAGCTTCAAAATCTATTTTATATTACGATTCCCATTATCAAAGATACCATTATGACCAATACCATGCTGATTACTCTGTCAACACTGGGAACTTTTGGTATGGTATATACAATGACCAGCACGACAGTGCAGACGCTTCCGGTCTTTATGTATATCCGTGCTTTCAAAAATTACGAGCTGGGCTATGGAACTGCGATTTCCATGTTGATACTTTTGATCGGAGTGATATTCAGCATCTTCTATGTTAAGATACAAAGCAAGGACGGAGGAAAATGATGAACAAGAAAAGAGATCAAATTATTGCATATATTGTATTGGCAATCCTGGCTGTCGTGTTTGTAATTCCTCTGACCTGGGTCGTGTTAGCTTCCTTTGACAAAAACGCTACCCTGGCAGTTAGTATGCCCAACCTGACGCTGGATAATTATGCGGAAGTGCTCACAAACGCTGCGAATTTGCGCTCCTTTGGAAACGGGCTTCTGATGGCCCTTGGCACCTCTGTATTTGTTGTTATTTTTTCTATGCTGGCGGCTTATCCGCTGTCTAGATTTGAAATGAGACATAAGAAATTGTTTATGCTTGGCATGCTCTTTATGACATCCCTTCCGATCACAACGATTATGGTTCCGGTATTTCGGATTTTCGTAGCAGTGGATTTGTATGATAACCGTCTCGGCATTATTTTGTTCATGACGGCTTCTTCCATGCCTTACGCAATCTGGATGATGAAGAATTTTATGGATGCGGTTCCCCTCTCGCTGGAGGAAGCGGCATGGATAGACGGAAGCGGCAAGTTAAACGGAATCATCCGGGTTGTTATGCCCTTGATGCTTCCTGGAATTTTTACGATTGCAATTTATACCTTTTCCGGCGCATGGGGTAATTTTTTTGTGCCCTTTATCCTACTTTCCACCGGTGAGAAATATCCGGCGTCTATCATGCTGTACCAGTTTTTTGGACAGCATACAGTAGCGTACGGCACATTAGCGGCATATTCCATTGCTTATGCAATGCCGTCGGTCATCCTTTATGTTATCACTCAGAAGTGGATGTCCAGAGGTTTTGGTATGTCAGGAGCGGACAAAGGCTAGCGAAAGGAGATTTTATGATATGCAGCAGCTTAGCGACTTATTAGCTGTAAAAGAATTTGTGGAAAAAATCCGAAGACAGTTGAACGTTGAGAAACTGAACATCGGCGATGTGTTTGAGCGGTGCTTTTTAAGCACCCTCGACACTACGGTTCAGCAAAAAGAAGATGGTACAACCTTTATTATAACTGGAGATATTCCGGCAATGTGGCTTCGTGATTCTGCTTGCCAGGTGAAGCCCTATTTATTTGTGGCAAAAGATTCCAAAGACATAGCTAGGATGATAGAAGGCGTGATCCGCAGGCAGATAAACTCTATTCTGATTGATCCTTATGCCAATGCATTCAATGAGTGTGCCAACGGAAACTGCTGGGAGCATGATAAAACAGACATGAAACCGGAATTATGGGAGCGCAAATTTGAGATTGATTCCCTCTGTTTTCCCATAGAACTGGCCTATCTGTACTGGAAATACTGTGGAATCACGAAAGCTTTCGATGCTGATTTTCTCAAAGCGGCGAAATTGATTGTTTCAGTTTTCCGGATTGAGCAGAATCATGAGCAGAAATCAACGTATTCCTTTGAACGATTCAACTGCGGATTTGCGGATACTTTGTCAAGAAACGGAAAGGGAGCTTTGGTGAATCCGAAAGCAGGGCTGATTTGGTCCGGCTTTCGCCCCAGCGACGATGCCTGTGTTTACGGCTATTTGATTCCGTCAAATATGTTTGCGTCTGTCATCTTGGGCTATTTGTCTGAAATTGCCTCTCAAATCTACCGGGAAGAGGATTTTGCTGCAGAGACCAGGGCATTTTCCCAGGAACTCCGGGCCGCCATTGAAAAAGCAGCGATTGTAAGGCCTGATGGAAAACGTTTTTTCAAGCCTTTTTACGCCTATGAGGTAGACGGATATGGACAATATATGATCATGGACGACGCCAACCTTCCCAGCCTTTTATCCATGCCCTATTTTGGTTATTGCAGTGAGGAAAATGAATATTACAAAAATACCAGGGAGATCATTCTAAGCGAACAAAATCCCTATTATTATAGTGGAAAATACGCAAAGGGAATTGGGAGCTTCCACACGGCCTCAAATTATGTATGGCATATTTCCATGGGTATGCAGGGACTAACTTCCCCCTCCCGTGACGAAAAGAGAAAGATCATTGAAACTATGGTATCCACAGACGGCGGCACAGGCTGGATGCACGAGGGAATTGACGTCAACGACCCATCAAACTTTACCAGGCCATGGTTTTCATGGGCGAATGCGATTTTCACAGAGCTTGTTCTGGATTATTGCGGATACAGCATAACGGACAGCTCCCGTTGGACCTAATACGGAAGCTTTCCGTTATGTTTCACACAATTAGTAAAATAAGGAGAATTCTGAATGGTTCTATTAAGAGAAAGAGAAGGAAAATTGATCCAGGATCTCAAAGAATTAATTTACAGCCGGATCTATCCAATCAAACAATACCGAATGATAAAAACGAAGACACAATTTGAACATCTGGAATCCATCAACACCGAACATTGGGAAGTTATGACAAACCGGCAGCTGTGGGGAGGGCACAGGGAAAATTATTACTTTGAAACGGTGATTACCGTTCCTTCGGAATGTGAGGGAAAACCTCTTGTGTATGAACTGAGAACTGGCCAGGAGGGGGGATGGGATGCTCTCAATCCCCAGTTTTTGGCATATGTAAACGAACGTATTGTACAGGGCTTGGATGTTAATCATCGGGAAATATTGTTAACCGAATGCGCCCATACTGGAGAAGAATACAGGATTATACTGTCAGCTTATACGGGAGACCATAATTTTTCCCTGCTCATGGATTCAGAGTACAAGGTCCTGGAACGAGAAGTGGAGCATTATTACTATGACATTTCCGTACCTTTCGAGGTGGCAAAACTCCTGCCTAGGGACAGCGCTGAATATATAGAAATGATTCAATGTCTCAATCAATCCCTGAATCTGCTTGACCTGCGGAAAAAATATTCCCCAGAATTCTATGATAGCCTTGCAAAGGCCCAGGAATATATTACAGAAGAATTCTATAAAAAAATGTGCGGGCATTCAAAGGAAACCGTCTGTTGTGTGGGACATACCCATATAGACTGCGCATGGCTTTGGACCCTTAAAACTACCCAGGATAAAGTAGTGAGAAGCTTTTCCACCGTACTGGAGCTTATGAGAAGATATCCAGAATATAAGTTCATGTCCAGCCAGCCTCAGCTCTATGCTTATGTGAAAAAGAACGCACCGGAAATTTACGCTCAGATCAAAGAGCGTATTGCAGAGGGACGCTGGGAAACTGAAGGAGGCATGTGGGTGGAGGCAGACTGCAACATCCCCTCCGGCGAATCATTGGTTCGGCAATTCCTATATGGCTTGCGTTTTTTTGAAGAGGAATTCCAGACAAAAAATGAAATCTTGTGGCTCCCAGATGTATTCGGATATTCGGCAGCGTTGCCTCAGATTATGAAAAAGTGCGGCATTCATTATTTTATGACCACAAAAATCAGTTGGAATGAGTTTAACAAAATGCCCTATGACACGTTCCTGTGGGAAGGCATAGACGGCACAAAAGTGCTGACGCACTTTTCTCCTTCCCGGGATTATGGGAAAGGCGCAATTGAGGGAAGCGCGGAGACAGAGCATTTTACCACATATAACGCAATGCTGAACCCTTCTCAAATCAAAGGAAACTGGCAGCGTTACAGTCAGAAAGACCTTCACACCGATACGTTGATGAGCTTCGGATACGGCGACGGGGGCGGTGGTCCTACAGTAGAGATGCTGGAAAACTGTAGGCGGCTGGAACAGGGGATTCCGGGAAGCCCAAGGGCAAAACAGTCCCATGCCCTTGAATTTTTTCAGAATCTGGAAAAGGCCGTAACGGATAATCCTTATCTGCCCAAGTGGGTAGGGGAACTTTATCTGGAATATCACCGGGGCACTTACACTTCCATGGCCCGGAATAAAAAGTTTAATCGTAGGTCAGAATTTGCCTGTGAGAATCTGGAGTTTTACAGTGTGCTGGGAAAGAAACTGCTGAAACGCCCCTATCCACAAAAAGAGCTGAATGAAATATGGGAAATCGTGCTCAGAAACCAATTCCATGACATTCTGCCAGGATCATCCATTCTGGAAGTCTATGAGGATTCCCAAAAGGAATATGAACATGTATTATCTTTTACAGAACAGATGACCAGAGAGATACTTGAGGCAGTGGCCGAGCATGTGGACGCCCAGGAAAATGATATTGTGCTCTTTAACCCCAATGATGCGAAAGGGCCGGCGCCCGTCCTCATTCCATGTTCCTGCATTGCAAATGATACCGGCTCCCTTGCTCTGTGCGACGGCTGCAAAGAGTATCCCCTACAAAAAACATCCGAAGGATATATCGCTGTTTTGGATGAAATACCAGTGAGGGGATACTGCACCTATCAGACCGTGAAAAAAGAAGTCCCAGAAAACCAAATGATTCGTTCACAGCAAGAAGTGGACACTCCCTATTTTCATGTGGTCATCAACGAGGCTGGGCAATTTACCAGCATTTACGATAAGTCTGCGGGCCGGGAAATTATACCGCAAGGGAAGGTGGCAAACCAGATTGTCACTTATGAAGATAAGCCCCACAATTTTGATGCTTGGGACATTAACAATTATTATACGGAAAAATCCTGGGAAGTAAACGAGGTTTCCAATATAGAAATCTTGGAGGATGGACCAATCCGGGCATGCATTCGGATTGAACGCGCCTATCTGGATTCCAAAATCGTACAGTATTTGTATTTTTATCAGGATTTGTACCGGATTGATATCCGCAATGAAATTGACTGGAAAGAAGCGCAAATCCTTGTTCGGGATTACTTCCCGGTGGACATTCACACAAATGAAGCTGTTTTTGAAATTCAATATGGAAATGTAAAGCGCGCCACACACAGCAATACCATGTGGGATTTTGCAAAATTTGAAGTCTGTGCCCACAAATGGTTGGATGTAAGCGAAGCCGGCTATGGCGTCAGCATGCTAAATGACTGTAAATATGGCTGCAGCGTAAAAGACGGCGTTATCGGCCTGACGATGTTAAAGTCAGCTTTATATCCGAATCCGGAGGCGGACAAAGAGCATCACACGTTTTGGTATTCCATTTGTCCCCATGAAGATGATTTCAGAGCGGGGCATACGGTAGAAAAAGCATATCTGTTTAACAATCCGCTGACGGCTGTTGTGAAAAAGAACGTCGGAGGCTGTTTGTCCCAGAGGTATTCTTATGTGACTGTGCAGGAGCAGAATGCAGTGATCGAAGTGGTAAAGCAGGCAGAACGTTCGGAGCATACCGTGATTCGTCTTTATGAATGCCAGAACAGAAGAGGGAAAATAACCTTAACGGTACAGGAAGATTTTAAAGAGGCATGGGAAAGCGATATGCTGGAGAACACAGAGACGAAGCTTAAGACAGAAGGAAATACGGTATTTACAGATATCATGCCATATGAAATCAAGACAATTGTATTAATTGGAGGCTGAAAATGAAGAAAAAGTATATCATCGATACATCAGAAAACAAGGCATTTATGAAGGAAATCAGAGATAATTTACTGCAATTCGGACATCAGTTCCCATCTCCTGAAGGAGCGTCATATTATCTTGGAGATGACGGCGCGCCATGGAAAGAACGAAACCGGGAAACATGGATTACCTGCCGTATGGCCCATGTCTATAGTATCGGAACATTGCTGGGACATGAAGGCAGCGAAAAGCTAACAGATGCGGCCCTCAAGGGGCTTAGAGGTGTCTTGAGGGATGAGAAAAACGGGGGCTGGTACGCAGGAGTCACTTCTTGCGGCGACATTGTGCCTGGAAAACAATGTTATGCCCATGCCTTTGTCATTCTTGCCTCATCTTCCGCTCTGCTGGCTGGGCGGGACGGGGCAAAAGAATTGCTGGATGAAGCTCTTAAAACTTTTGAACAGTATTTCTGGGATGATAAAAACAGTCTGACCTTCGACACCTGGAATACGGAATTTACCCTGCTGGATGATTACCGGGGTATTAATGCCAATATGCATACGGTAGAAGCATTTCTTGCGGTGGCGGATGCCACAGGAAATCAGGAATATCGGGCAAGGGCTGGCAGAATTATTGACCATGTAATCGGCTGGGCCTTGGCCAATCAGGACAGAATACCAGAACATTTCACTAGGGACTGGAAGGCAGATTTGGAATGCAACCAAGATAAACCGGACGATCCCTTCAAACCTTACGGCGCAACTCCAGGACATGGGATTGAATGGGCAAGGCTCATTTGTCAGTGGGCATGTGCAGCATATGGCGCAGAAAACGCTGGAAAATATATAGAAAGCGCCGAACGGTTATATCGACGGGCCATCCAAGACGCATGGAATGCGGATGGCGCACCGGGTATCGTCTACACCACTGATTGGAGTGGAAGACCAGTGGTGCATGACCGCATGCACTGGACGCTGGCAGAGGCCATTAACACTTCTGCTGTATTGTACAGAATTACAAGTAAATCGGAATATGCAGACGACTATGCAATGTTTTTGCAATATCTGGATGAAATCGTTCTGGATCATGAAAAGGGATCATGGTTCCATCAGCTGGATGAGCACAACCAGCTGATGGGCACCGTATGGCCGGGCAAATCGGACATTTATCACGCTCTTCAGGCAACGCTGATTCCCTATCATCCAGTAGATGTGTCGATTGCAGCGGCAGTTTGTTTTGGACAAAATAGAAAATGTTAAAAAATCACTTGATAGGAAACTGGATGCGTTTTACAATAAGTATGTGTAAGAAATAGATGTTACTCTGGCGGTTGAATATCAATGTTTTTACCTGCCAGGGTAATCGTGTCCAGAAAGGAAATTGATATGGCAGTACTATATAATATTTACTTCAGCGGGAAAGGAACTACGAAGATTTGTGCAGAATGTATTGGGACAGGTCTGCATATGGAGTGGAAATCTTATGATTGGCGAAAGCAGCCTTGTGAAACAGAATTGAAGATTCCAAGGGAGGATGTTTTGTTGTTTTCCATGCCTGTATATGGTGGATTTATCCCAAAAATGTGCGCTGAAATGGCAGCGAATCTAAAAGGGAACCATACGCCGGCAATTATTGCAGCAGTTTATGGGAATCGTCATTATGACGATGCTTTATTGCAGATGAAAGAACTACTAACAGCTCAGGGATTTTGGGTGATTGCGGCTGGGGCTTTCTTAGCGGAGCATTCTATTTTTCCCCAGGTTGCAGCCGGACGGCCAGATGAAAAGGACCAGGAGGCGATGGCAGCATTTGCATCGGAATGTAGCTGTATTTTAGAAGAGATGGATATGCAGCAATACAGTGAGATTGAAGTGCCTGGCAAAGCAGGATATGATGTGCAGGCATTTCAGGGCGTGCCATTTCACCCAAGCGGGGACGATAGCTGTAACGGCTGTATGACATGTGTCAATGCATGTCCGAAAAAAGCTATCAACTCAGAACATCCCCGGGAGACAGATAGTGAACGCTGCATTTCCTGCGGCGCTTGTATCAGTGTTTGTCCCACAGGAGCAAGAAATTATCATGGCGATAGGTATCAGGCGGCGGGAGCGCAGTTTACGGAGAAGTGTTCTGCATATAGGAGTCCAGAGACGTATTATGTAAATAGGAGATGCAGATATGTTTGAAACCTTGATGGAGATTATGGAACCAGAGATGCCGACATAAAGGCAGTAATCATGAAAAAGTATGGCCTTTCCATAGAAGAAGCAAAAGAGTATTTATAGAAATTGCTATTTAACCCAGTCCGCCAGACGGCTGGCTGGGTTATTACTCCGGCGGTTAAATATCCTGAAAGGGAATAGTATCCTCGGTAAAATGATGCGAATGATACGAGCTTTCCATGCAAGCTCCAAGACTTATTGTTTGGATTTCGTTAATTCTATCCCTTCTTTTCCAGATAAATGCTCAATGGATAGTTCTATCATGCACAAGGATTCCCAGTCTTTGTCAATTTCCCTATTGTGTTCATCCTCACTGCCCTCTGGATAATATTTTTCTGCCAAAGCTTTGATGGCAGCTCTCATTTCTCTTTCATCTGTTAGGATGCGGATTTTTCCAAAAGCAATTGCGCTTCGGTAAGAAGTGGTATATTTTTCTGGAATGACAGTGTCTTTGTCAATCACGCAAAAGGATGCTTTACTGAAGTTTTTGATGGCGTCAATCTTATGCCCACTTTTGGCACTGTGGAAATATAATTTAGAGCCATAGCATACATAACTGATTGGGACAGCATAAGGATAACCTTCATCACCTAATAAGGATAACACACCAGATGTACCTCTTGATAAAATCTTCCTGGTTTCTTCTTCAGATAACGTCTGTTTTTTTCTGCGCATTTCTCGAAACATGTTTTTTACCTCCTGTTGATGTTTTGCTTTTTTTGATATACAGTCTGATTCCAGCGACAGCCACTATGCTTTCGGTGAGTGGGTAGGACAGCCATACTCCTGTCATTTGAAAAAAAGAGGACATTAGGAAAGCCATTGGAAGAATGACAAAAAATCCTCTTGACAGTGAAACAATCTGTGCTGGAAATGCCTGCTCTGTGGATGTAAAATAGGTAGACAAAATAATATTGAAACCCACAAAGGGAATGGCCATAAAATATAATTTCAAACCAGTTTCAGCAATTTGCTGGAGCTCTCTGTTTTGTTCGCTGTTAAAAATTCCAACAACTGGTTGCGCTGCTGCCAGAAAAAAGAAATAAACACAGAAGGAAATCACCAGAGCAGTTGCTGCAGCGTATTTGAAAACCTGGCGTATGCTCTGTGGATCGTTGTAACCGTAAAGCCTGCTTAATATTGGCTGTGCTCCTTGTGCGATTCCCGTATAAACGGAGGTGATGACAAGGGACAGGTTTGCCACTACGCCATAAGCTGCAACACCAGTGTTTCCCTGTAATGTTAAGATTACAGTATTAAAAACTATCATAACAATTCCAGAAGCGACCTCGGTAATCAGCGAGGGAATTCCTAAAGAAATAATAGTTCTGGTCAGTGCAGGTGACGGTTTTGCTTTCTTAAAATGAAATTGATTCTGTTTTGCCGTCCAGTGCCTGGATAAAATGGTTAAGCTGATAACGGGCGCGCATCCAGTTGCCAGAACTGCACCGAATATCCCCATGTGTAATGGGAATAAAAACACGTAATCTAATACAATATTGGAAAAACTGCCAACCAGCATTGCAGTCATGGATAATTTCGGATTTCCGTCATTTCTGACAAAACAAAGCAAAAGGTTATTGGTCATAAAAATGGGGGCAAACAGTAAAATGACCTGTAAATATATTTTGGTCATATCAAAAATTTCTCCATCAGCTCCCAGCAGTACCGCAAGATTTCCAGAGAATAAGGCTCCTGCTGCCAGAAAAAAGACAGAAGATACAGCCGTGGCAAAGAGAGCGGCTGAATATACATCATCTGCATGGGGGAAATTCTTCTGCCCTCTGAAAATAGAATATTTTGTTGCGCCGCCCATTCCCAGCATAAGGCCGAAGCCATGGATAAAGCTGTAAATGGGAATTGCAAGGTTAAGGGCAGCTAAACCGTTTGCGCCTAATTTTTTGGAAATAAAAAATGTGTCAGCAAGTATATAGCAGGATAGTCCAATCATGCCGCAGATATTTAAAGTGATATACTGAAAAAATTCTTTAAAAAGGTTTTTTTCTTTCATTTGTTGCCTCCTCTCATACAAAAATGATTTTTAGGTAGTTGTAAAGGAATTTCTCCACAAATAAAACGTCAGAACTTTCTATCTTCTAAGACCTAACGATAGGAAGCCTGACGTTTTATCTCTTTACCCGGTGGCAAAAGAGCAACGTTGTTTTCTGGATTAGTTGGATTATACATGAAATCTGCGGAAAATGCAATGGCAGTAGGAAAGAGAAATAGATATTTTTTACAGGTTATGTTATGATAGGACCGAAGGATGAAGAAAGAATACATTGTGTGGAAGGAAGATTTATATTTCTGGCACAGATTGTTGAGACAACCAAGTGGAATAGGATTGACATAGAGGTGGAATTATGAAAGGAAAGTTGGAAATATGCGTAGATTCTGTAGAATCTGCAAGAATCGCAAAAGAAGCTGGTGCGGACCGTCTGGAAGTCTGCGCAAATCTAATCATCGGAGGAACAACGCCAGGAGTAAGCCAGTTCCGGCAGATTCGTAAGTCATGTGATATACCATTAAATGTGTTGGTACGTCCAAGATTTGGAGATTTTTTGTATACAGATGCAGAATTTCAAATGATAGAAGAAGATATTCAAATGTTTCAGGAACTAGGTGCGGATGGAGTGGTAATTGGATGTCTGAATGCAGACGGGAGCTTGGATGCAGGCAGGATGGAAAGACTGAAAGCATGTGTAGGGCAGATGCATTTCACCTTGCACCGGGCCTTTGATGTGTGTGAGAATCCATATCAGACTTTGGAAGAAGCAGTTGCTCTGGGTGTTGATACGATTCTTACCTCAGGTCAGGCGCCTGTATGTACCCAGGGAAAAGAAGTTCTGGAAAAGTTAATCGTGCAGGCAAAAGGACGGGTGGAAATCCTGGTTGGCGGCGGAGTAAATGAACAAGTCATTCGGCAGTTATCAGAGGAAATCCATGCATACAGCTTTCATATGTCAGGAAAGTGTGTGGTAGACAGTGGTATGGTTTATCGAAACAAGAATGTAAATATGGGACTTTCGGGATTTCCTGAATTTGATATTTTGCGTGCAGATAAAGGAGAAATCCAAAAAGCGAGACAGGCAATGGACAAAAATATGGAAGAAGAGAAAAATATAAAGGGGATACAATAGAAATGTTTTCAAAAGAATTACAAGAATATGCCCAGGGAAAATACGACAGTCGGATGTGCTTTATAGAAACGTTAAAAAAACAAATCCAGCAAAAAATGGACAACTGTACATTAGAAGAACAGATTTTGATGAAGTTTTTCTATGGGACAATGCCTTTGCGGGATTTGGGAGAATATGATTTTGAAGTATTTTTAGGATTTGTGCGGCATGGTCTTATGTTGTATCAGACCATGGAGTGGTGCCAGAATCTGCCAGAGGAAATATTTTTGCATCATGTACTATATTATCGCATTAATTCGGAAAATATTGAAGATTGCCGTTCTTTCTTTTATCATCAGATCATAGAACGGATTCAGGGGAAAACATTAGAGGAAGCTGTGTTGGAAATCAATTATTGGTGTGCAGAAAATGCCACATATGAGTCTACGGATATCAGAACCATCTCGCCATTGACGATGTATCACTGCGGAAAAGGAAGGTGTGGGGAAGAATCTACCTTTGCAGTGACAGCATTTCGAAGCGTAGGAATTCCGGCCAGACAGATCTATGCGCCATGGTGGGCGCATTGTGATGATAATCATGCATGGGTGGAAGTCTATGTAAAAGGGAAATGGCATTTTTTGGGCGCTTGTGAACCAGAGGAGGCGCTAAATAAAGGCTGGTTTGTAAATGCTTCCTCACGGTCAATGATAGTTTATGGAAGGGATTTTTCCGATTATAGGAGCGAATGCGCCTGGCAGGAGAAGAATTCTATTTGCAGTGAGCCATCCTTTTCCCAGGGAGAGCTGCCATATTATAAAAATGTAACAGCAAGGTATGCACAAGCAAGGGATTTTCAAATAAAGGTGCAAGAGGAAGACGAAACTCCGGCTGCAAAGGCTAAGGTTTTTGTAGAAGTTCTCAATGGTGCAGCGTATCGAAGCATTGCGACGCTTGATACAGATTTAGAAGGCAAGGCCAGCTTGTGCATGGGAATGGGAACGGTTCATTTCTGGGCAATCAGAGAAGAGAGATTCGGTGAAATGATTGTCGACACAAAAGAGAAAAAAGAGGTAGCTCTGATTCTCAAAGAAAGAGAAGAGAAGGAGGTTGGAGCCTGGATTGATTTTGACTTAAAGGCTCCAAAGGAAAGTATGATCCATACCGTATCCTTGACCAAAGAGCAGAAGGAAAAGAACCGGAAGCGGATGAAGGAGGCGGCAAGACTGCGGGCAAAGCGGCTGGATGGATATTATGAGAAAGCTCTGGCAGAAAAATATCCACAGGAGGAAAGGATACTGCGCCTGGCAGGAGGTAATTTCCGTCAATTGTATCAGTTTTTACAAGGGAAGAATAACTCAGACAGAAAAGAACTTTTGGATTGCTTAAGTGCAAAAGATTATAGGGACGCCAGAGCGGATGTGTTGGAGGAGCACTTACAGTATGCTTCTAAATACCGTGCAGAATGGGAAGAAAAGGGGGAGCTTGAAATTTATATAAGGTATATCCTTTGTCCCCGCATATATTTTGAAGAGATGACAAGCTACCGAAAATGGATGGAGGATTCTTTTGATGATAAGGAAAAAGAACAGTTTCGGGAGAACCCAAAAACAATCTGGACCTATCTTAAGGCAAAGATAAGCTACGATGCAAAACAGGATTACAGTACCATTTTCTCTACCCCATTGGGCACATGGGCTCTTCAGTTCGGGAATCCTATGAGCCAGAGAATTCTATGTGCAGCCATATGCCGTACCCTGGGGATTCCGGCACGGATGAATCAGGCTACGCAAGAGGTGGAGGTATATAAAAATGGCATTTTTGTAAGAATATCAGGAGGAGAGAAGGAACAGGAGCCGGTAACTTTGACCTTGCAACGAGAAAAGGGAGAGGAATGGAGCTATGGACAGAATTGGACCATTGGAAAATTTTGGCAGGGCCGTTTTGTTACCTTAGATTATCCGGAATTGGAATGGGAAGAGCTGGAACTGAAATTACAATTGGAGCCAGGATACTACAGGATATTGACAGCAAATCGGCTGCCAAGCGGGGATCAGCTTGCATCAGAATGCAGAATACTCATGGAGCAAGGACATCCTCTTAGCCAGTTTCTTCGTATGCGTTCCGGCCGTCCAGAAGAATTGCTGGTATCACACATGTTGGAAGATTTTGAAGTGATAAAGGATGGGGAAAAAAGGAAAATTTCTTCATTGACGAAGGGCAGCGTACATATTCTTGCATTCCTTGAGCCAGGGGAGGAGCCTACTGAGCATGTACTGAATGAAATAACCATGCATCAGGAAAGTCTCCGAAGAATGGGAGTTGGCATATGTTTTATCATAAGGAATCAAGACGTCACAAAGACAGAAGCCTGGGAGAAAGCCATTCAAGCATTTCCAGAGATAACCATAGTGACTGGCTCTTTGGAGGAATTGGTGGAACCAGCAGCACGAAAAATGTACACAGACCCAGATAAATTGCCCTTGCTATTGATTGTAAATCCAGGATTACAGGGGATCTATGCATGTAGTGGATATCATGCAGGAAGTGTCAAATTGATGTTGGAATTGTTGCGTGTGAACGAGACTTTAGAAAGAGGAGAATAAAACAGGGCTGATTCGTGAACTGTAAGTTGTGTAGGGAATATATGGGGAAAGTTCCAGTGCTTGCTTTGTTCTTAAAGGATATTTCAAATCTGGAGATACGGGAGATATTTACGGCACAGAAGATGGAGTAATATAACCAATAAAATTGAAAAGGAGACGAATGCTATGCGTGAAACAAGGACAATAGAATTCAAGGAAACAATTGGGGCAAAAGGGTGTTATAAAAGTTGAAGGCAGGGGAAGAGGTGCGAAGTATATAATAAAATAGTGTGGGAAGCGAATTTGTAGCATTTGCAGAAGAGTTGATAGATAATTATATTCAAAATGCATTTCTTTGCAATGCATCGATAGTAGGAAACTACATTTTGTAAGAAAAGAGGCAATTACTTAAAAGAGATTTGATTTTGTGGGATCAAATCATTTCCGAAAATTCCCTGGCCGTGGGGAAATAGAAAGCAGCCTTGAATGTACAGGCTTAGAAATTTTATCTGGATATGGTGGATTACCATTAGGAATGATACATTTTATATGGGGAGAGGGTGAAGATGTATCTCCAGAAAGGGGATCAGGCTTTGCCAGCTTTTCAGGAGTATCCTAATCTGCAGATTGGGTATGGGGAGGACGTTATAATAAGGTTACATTGAAGAAAGTCAGTAAAATCAAGTGTTTCCGTTCATTTTCCCAACACAGAAACGAAGCACTTTCACCATGATTTTGAAGAAAATCTGCCCGGGTTGGATTCAAAATGATATGGAAAGAAAGATTTGTAGCAATGACGTAACATGAACATCTGGTTCTGTTACAGATAAAAGTTTAAACGAAAGAGAGGTCTTATGAATATGAAATTAACGTACACGAATGTAAATGGATACCTGATCCCGAATCTCACCTATAAATCCGGTGAGCAGATGGAGCAACTTGGCAAGTATGGTTTTCTTCGCAGAGATTATCTGAAAAACCATCGAAATTCAACCTATCAGGTGATGCTTCTGCAGGATACGATTGGAAAGCATCTTCTGGAAGTGGACAAGGCAGCTAGGGAACGGGAGGAAGTGATTCTGAAACAGTTGGAAGAAAAAGAACCACTGCCGGATAAGGAGAAAGATCAGATGGCATGGGTAAGAGCTGCCAATCAGCACAGAGCGATTACAGAAGAGATTATCCTGAAAGAATTGATTTGTGTATAAGGATTGCCAGTAACTAATCTGGCAGGTAACTGATAAAAATAGAATATTGTGAGCGAAGTAAGGCGTGAGTCATAAGATATGGCTTGCGTCTTTTTCTTTGCCTGAAAGGAAGTGATAAGTTTGAACAAGAAGTTTTTGAAGCATTATATGGAAACCAATCCGGAAGGGACAGCACAGACCTATATTTTTCTGGTGGACAATCAGGATATCGCATTGAATATTGTGATGTCAGGTTATCAGGCACTTTGTCTGGTGCAGGAAGATGATGGATATTATTTCAGTGCAGATTCTTTTATAGAGGAAATGAGATCTATTCAGTTTACTGGAAGCTGTCAGAGTGCCTATCATTATGTGACTGCCTGTACGGTGAAGTGGATGAATGATAAGTTACAGACATTTTTCAAAGACGCTGGTCTTGATGGAAAAGCGGGCTGGCAGTTGTTCAAAGAGAAGGAGTACCTTGGCAAACTGGATAATCAGAAAGAAGTTGAGAAATTACTGGAAAAGTATATTCTTCGGTTTGAGCGAGATCTGAAAGAAGAACCGGAACTGAGCCGTTTTCACTTATTTGATGCAAAAGGAAATGTGAAAGGTGTCCGGGATATGGAGATTGTAGATTACCTGGTGGAGAATGTTCAGTTTTTTGTGGTGGGAATCACACCGTATTATTATGAGCATGGTGTTTTCCTGGAAGACCATGATGGGGTAAGAATGAAATACCGTATCCAGAAGCTGATCTATCGTGACCAGATACAGAGTGGAGTGATCAAAAGAATCTATAATCTGCTGATCGCACAGCCAAAAGTTCACCGAGAGGCATATGAACTAAATAAACAACCTGTGCGGTGGATCAACTTCAAAAATGGATATTATGATCCGGTTACGGGTGAAATGCTGGAACACAATCCGGATTATCTGACAATCAATCAGATTCCATTTCCCTATTATCCAGAGGATTGTGAGCAGGTGTTACAAGGTGGAGAAAATATCAAAAAGTATCTTGCATCGTCTCTTCCAAATAAAGAAGAACAGCAGACATTCTGGGAGTATTTTGGATACTGCATGACACAGGATACGCAGTTTCAGAAATTCCTTACACTGAAAGGAAATGGTGGAACTGGAAAGTCTGTGGCAGTATCATTGATCCAGTATGTAGTTGGAATCACCAATATGTCCAGTATTTCTTTACAGGATTTAAATAAACGATTCTATGCGACTGGAATGTATGGAAAGCTGTTAAATGCCTGTGCGGATATTCCCTGCAAAGCAATGGAGAACACAGATGTATTAAAGAAAGCAGTCGGTGAGGACACACTGATTTATGAGAAAAAAGGACAGGATGCAATTCATTTCCACTCTTATGCGAAGCTGCTTTTTTCTACCAATGAAATGCCGCAGAATCTTGAGGATAAGTCAGATGCTTTTTACCGTAGACTACTGATTCTTGATATGAACCGGGTAGTAAAAAGTGGTGAAAAAGATCTGCACTTAAAGGAAAAGGTACAGGCAGAATCCGATTATGCAATTCATATGGCGATGATTGCATTGAAAAATCTGTACGAACAGGGAAAGTTCACGGAGAGCGAACACAGCAAAGAATGTGTAAGAGAAGTGCAACGGACGTCAGATAGTATCTGTGCTTTTATTGATGAGTCATTGGTGCGTGCCAAAGGAAAACGTCTGAAACGAAGTGAAGTGTTCCATATATATGAGGAATACTGCAAAGAGAATGGCAGACAGGGGCATGGTAAATCCAACTTTTTCAGGAATATGACAGATAAAGGTTTCCTTCTGAAGCAGTACAATGGTGAGTTTTATTATCAGGATATTGCAGTTAAGGAAGAAGATTTTTGTCCTGTAGATCCAGAAAAAAGAATACCTTTTGAAGAAACAGATATAGATTATAAACAGTTACAATTAAATATGAATCAGGGAATTAAGGGCATTTAGGGCAAAATAAGCAAAAAGAAATGTTACCGGAGCAGGAGAAATAACAAAGATAGCTGCCAGAGTACATAAAATTTTGCTTTTTTTACATTGACTGCCCTTTTTCTTGTATCAACGTTTTAGCTGATACAAATATAGGTTTTTCCCGAATTTGGGAATAAGTAAAAAAATAAAAATTAAGAAAGTGTGAGGTATGATTATGCGAATGATGAAAAACAACAATAATGAAACAGTTATGGTGATCGGGATTGATCATGGGTATGGAAACATGAAAACTGCCACCAGATGCTTTCCATCCGGTGTAGCCAGATATGACAAGGAGCCAATCTTCCAGAATAATCTTCTTGTTTACAATGGTATGTATTACCAGATCGGAGAGGAACACAAAGAGTTCTGTGCAGAGAAAACGCAGGACGAGGACTATTATGTGCTGACACTGGCGGCTATCGCAAGAGAACTTGATGGGAAAGGAATGAATCGGGCAAAGGTACACATTGCAGCCGGACTTCCCCTTACCTGGGTAGCTACACAGAAAGAAGATTTCCAGAAATATCTTCTTCAGAATGAAAGCGTGGATTTTATATTCCGCAATAAAGAGTATCATGTAGAGTTTGCAGGCGCTGATATTTACCCACAGGGATTTGCAGCAGCCTTTTACCGCTTACAGGATTTCAAAGGAATCAACATGCTTGTGGATATTGGAAACGGAACTATGAACATCATGTATATCAACAATTCCCGTCCATTAGAGAAGAAATGCTTTACAGAGAAATATGGAACGCATCAGTGTGTGCTTGCTGTAAGGGAATCCCTGCTGAAAGAACTGGGAACAGTGGTGGACGATCTGGTGATTGAGCAGGTGATCCGTACCGGGACAGCAGATATTGGTGAGAAATATCTGACAGTCATTCGTAAAGCTGCCGGAGATTATACGAAAGAAATTTTCCATAAGCTGAGAGAACGGGAATATAATCCAGAACTGATGCGTCTGTATGTGGTCGGCGGTGGCGGTTGTATGATCCAGAATTTTGGAGAATATGACAAGAGCCGGGTGACAATTGTACGGGACATCTGTGCCACAGCGAAAGGCTATGAAGCAATGACCGTAAGGAAAATCCAGAGAAACGTAGGGATGCTTGTATGAGAAAAGAACGGAAAATCATCAACACAAATATCCGTTTGAATCTTTGTGATGAACAGGACAGGCAGGCATGGGAATATTTGCAGACGATGGACAGGGAAAAATATAAATCGTACACCAGAGCAGTTGTAGTTGCTTTAAACGATTATTTTTCCAGAGAGTACAGGAATGAAGCAGATCCGTATCTGGAAACCAGAGAAAAGGAAGATGCGTTTTTGGAAAGAGTGGAAACAGCTATCCGGGATGGAGTAAAAGAATCCGTCCCGATGGCTATGGCGAAGAACCTGCTGGAAATACTTGCACCGTTTGTAAAAGAATCGGTGGGTGGAAGCAACCTGACAAATGGGACACTGACAGTGGAGAAAATAGATGGTGAGATTACAGAAGATAATCTGGATTGGAAGAAAGAAGCTGATATGGATGCAGCACTGGATTTTGCGGACAGTTTTTAGATGGTTATGAAATAGCAGTAACAGGAAAACAGACTGACAGTAAGGAATAGCTTTACAAAAACAGAATAGCAGAAAAAGGCAATGGCAGTGGTGGCATTTCAGACATTATGAATTGAAGAAATGTTTATGACTGCTATTTTTATGTCTTTTAGCAGAAATGGAAAGAGATCCAGAAAAAGAAAGACAGAAATAACAGGATAATATAACAGAAAAGCGTTGGCAGATGGGTGGATTGAACAAGCAAGGCGAAGAAAAGAATAGAGTGCCGGATACGGCACATGATTGTCCGATTCTTTGCATCGGAGTGATGCATGAACAGCCTGTTTCAGAAAGAGAAAATCTATCGAAATGGGAGCTTTTCTCTTTCTTCCACAGTCTGTCCCTGCACCACAAAACCATCGTCATCTCCATTTTGATCTGATAACGTAGGGTGGAAAATATGGCTTGGTGGGTGTCGGTTCAGTGGTGGGGAGATGACAGGCAAGTTTCGCAAAGTGGCAAGCCACTCTGCACCGGAGCCAGCCTTTGGGCTGTTCCTAAACTTGCCAGAGGGCTCTGCCCCTTGGAACCCCGGCACGTCAATGGCGTAAGTATCCCTGCGAAATGTCCACCGGACATTCCTACGGAACACTTACTGATTGACTAGGGTTTCACCCTGCACCCACCAAAGGGGCGTTGCCCCTTATGGAATCCCTGTAAATTTTAGCCGAAACGCTGTGTCTGTTGATAAAGAATGAAAATGAAGCAAGGAAGGAGACAAAAGCCTATGAGAAAACGAAATCATACAGTAACCATACGGATGAATAACGAGGAATATAATCTGCTTCAAAACAAAGTGAAAGAATCCGGAAGAACACAGCAGGAAGTTGTAATAAAAGCAATCGCAGATTTGAAGATAGCTTCTACAGAGGAAGTGGAAGAACTGAAAAGATTGAACCAGATGTTTGCAGATATTCTCAGTCAGCTTCGTGGAGCTACTACAAATATCAATCAGATTGCAAGAAAGCTGCATACAGATGGAGAAGTTCCAAATGACAGTACGCTGTATTTCCTCAATAAAAATATTCTTAAGTACCGGAAGGAGAGTGAAAAGATATGGCTATTAATAAGACGATTAATAAGCGGACAAATACACATGGAGCAATGAGAAACTGCATCGAATATGTTTTGCGACAGGACAAGACTAACGAATTATTTACCTGTGTAACAGGCCCGTACTGTCATGACGAGATCAATTATGATCTGGTATACAGAACATTTTTAGAGGAAAAGAAAGTGTGGGATAAAGATTCTGGGAGAATGTATGCTCACAACGTTATTTCCTGGCATAAGGACGAGCAGATTACTCTGGAGCAGGCATTAGAATTTGGAAAAGAGTTTGCAGAAAATTGGTTCAGTGGATTCCAGACCTTAGTGGCTGTGCATAAGGATAAAGATCATATCCACTGCCATCTGGTTACTAATTCAGTGAGTTATGAAGATGGGAGAAAGCTGCATAATACCAGAAAAGATCTGGAACGTATGAAACAGCTTACCAACCAGATGTGCCAGGAATGTGGACTGACAGTTGCCGAGAAAGGAAAGCGCTTTGATGGAAGCCAGATTGAAAAAGGGGAAGTCATTGCATGGAGCAAAGATAAATATAACCTGTTCCGTCAACAGGTAAAGGAAAGTTTTGTAGCGGACTGTGCAATGGCGGTATTAAAGGCATTGGAAAATTGTATCAGCAAAGAAAAGTTTATAGAAAAAATGAAACAGTTTGGATGGAACGTAAACTGGACAGATAAACGGAAGCACATCACATTTCAGAATCAGGATGGAAAGAAAGTGCGAGACAGCAATCTGTCAAAAACATTTCATCTGGATATCAGTAAGGAGGGATTGGAGAATGAATTTAATGGAAATAGGGAAAAATCCAGAGTTGCATTCGACAGAGACAGCAGAGCAGACGAAGAACTCAGAAACTATTACAGAGAGCTTGACGCAGCCATTGCAGATGCTAGAGGAATCACCGATCAAGCTCAAAGTGGAGAGGGATATTCTCGTACAGAGTTTCGAGAGAGCGAAAGAGTTCATGCGAACACAGAAAAAGCAGATACAGACACTGGAAGAAGAGAAACAGACGATCTTATCCGACAGGCAGAGATTGCGAGAAGAAGTTCGGAAATCAACCGTAGAAATTCAGCGTCTGACAATCGAATTGTCCGAAACGCAGAAGCTGAATCAATCGCTTCAGCAGAGCAACGACGATCTGAGGAACAGGAATGGTTTGAAGAGCAGGAGCGAGCAAGAGCAGCTCGAAGAAGAAATAAGAGACGTTCGGAACCAGAACTCTAAACTGCAGATACAGGTGAATAAATCATCTGTTGAAGCAGTAGATGAAGCACAGAAGAAACAGAAAGAAGCAGAGAAAAAGATGGAACAGGCAGAAACAAAGGCCCGTAACGAAAAGAAACGGGCAGAGCTGGAAATCCGTAAAGCGAAAAAAGAAGTAAAAGCCAGAACCGAAAAAATGAGGGATACGGAATATTTTTGGGGAATGGGATACATTACGGTAATCCTGTTTGTAATTAGGACATGCTGAACAATTGCTAATTTTTATAAAATTTTAGTGCTTTGTCCCGATTATTTTTATAGGCATTTAGATGCTTCTTATATCCTATAAATATTGGGTTTGCACAGCCTTTATAATGAAAAATAATTGAGGAATCAGAGCGTAAAATATATCTTTTTAGCTGCAAAAAAGTTTTAAAACATGGTACAATAAATGCAGGGTTTTATACAAGATCAATTCAAAAACTTTGCATTTTGGAGGAAGTTTTATGTATCGGAAGCCGGATTATAGCCAGTTAGACATTTATGACTTCATCCTCCCGTTTGGAGGGCATTTAGATAAAAATAACCGCTGGGTAATTTTGAGAAATTCCATCGACTGGAAGGTCATCGACGAGGTCTATGAAAAGAATTTTGACAACCAGGAGACAGGGAACGAGGCGCTGCCTTCCGATCTTGCCTTTGGATCGCTGTACATCCAGAGAAAACTCTCCCTGACGGACAGGGAGCTGGTGGAACAGATCAGCGAGAACCCATATATGCAGTATTTCATCGGCTTCAAAGAATTCACAACAGAAAAACCGTTTGACCCCAGCCTCCTGGTAACTTTTAGGAAAAGGTTCACGAAAGAAATGATGGACGAGATATCTGAAAAAATGTTTCTGGTGGAGGAAGAGCCTTCGGATGATGACGATGACAGAACGCCGCCGGGCGGCGGTGCAGGCATGCCGTCAGATGGAGGGAATCCTGATGGCAGCGAGACCTCAAACAAAGGCACCCTAATCATAGATGCAAGCTGTGCCCCGGCAGATATTGCGTATCCCACGGATTTGGAATTGTGCGACAAGGCAAGGAAATGGACGGAGACCATACTGGATCATTATTGGGAGGAATGCGGGGCGGCCGATGGGAACGGGAACAAGCCGCGCACATATCGGAAAACGGCAAGGCGGAGATTCCTGAACTTAAACAAACGGAGAAGAAAGTCCGCAAAAAAGATACGGGCAGAATTGAGGTGCCAGCTGAACTGCATCCGCCGCAACCTTGGATATATCGGGAAATATGTGGAACTCTACGGAGCCGGCATGCTGCACGGGATAGAAGCAGAACGGCTGCTGACAATACAAAGATTCGAGAGGCAGCAAAGATACATGCTTGAGAATAAGGTCCACAGTGTGGATGACAGGATCGTGAGCCTGTCCCAGCCGTGGGTGCGTCCTATCGTGAGAGGGAAATCGAAAGCCCCGACAGAATTTGGCGCAAAGATATCCATATCCGTGGTGGAGGGATATACATTTTTGGACAGGATCAGTTTTGATGCTTATAATGAAGGCGACCATGATGAATTCGAGGCAGTGGTGGAAAAATACCATGAGAGGTTCTGCTACTATCCCGAACGGATACTAGCAGATAAGATATACAGAAGCAGGAAAAACAGGGGACTGTGCAAAAAACACAGCATCAGGCTGTCAGGTCCGAAATTGGGCAAACCCGGCAAAAACCATATGGAAGAAATGCGGCAGGAGTTAAAAGAGAGCGGGGAAAGAAATGCCGTAGAGGGGAAATTCGGCAATGCAAAAAGAAAACTTGGTCTGGGTCTTATCATGGCTAAACTGAAAGAGACAACGGAGAATATGATATCAATGGACATATTTGTCCTGAACATGGAACATTACATGAGGACATGTAATGTTTTATGCTGTGCAATTTTAGAAATATTAGGAACTGCACCTTTAACTGATAGGAGAAAGGGAATAGGCTTGCTTATACTTCCTGCATAGAGCGAAGGCTTTGATTGTTCAGCAAACCCTAATTATGGAAATAATAAAGAAATACAAAAAAATGTGGGATAAAATTTCACAGATGTTTTTAATCGGAAGTCTTTCGGGGATAGCAGTACTTGGAGATGTAATTAGAGAATATCTGCCAGTGAATTTGATTTTGACATTTGGATTTATCAATGTGGGAATCATGTTGCTTAAAATATATTTTCAGAAGAAGTTTGAAGAGAAAAGCCTGTATGCTGATAATCACTATGATTAGGAAAATACAAAAGCCGATAACCACAATTCAAGAACTGTGTATTATCGGCTCTGCGGCTGTGCGTCTGGCGTTTTAATAGCAGTTATATGGAATTGTTCAATGTCGATTAGGCATTCGTTTTTGCACTTCGACAAAAGAGTGGAAAATTTTTTTACTGGCTCATTTTCTCAGATTTTGTCGCGTGTTTTATTTCCGTAGACAGGGAAATGCACCCACTCGACACTTACTTTTATTTGCGCCTCTACTTTTTATTTTTTCCTTGAATATCCTATAACACTAACAAAATACGATGCAACTACTATACCCAAAACAAAAATAGCAATCAACATAGGATTTTTAACCAAATTTTGAGTAACGTATTTCATATCTTTTGATATTTTACTTACGAAAAAGATAACGAGAAGTGTGCAAATCATTCTCACATACTGAACACTCATATAGCCAAACCACTGTGCTATTGCTAAACATATAGAACACCATAAAACAGGTAATGCTATTGCAATGGCGATAGAAAAACCAAACTGGCTAAGTGTAAAATTATGATAAACCACATAACGAATGATATAAATGATAACTGTACCCATTATACTAATCGGAACAAGAAGCAAGCTAGTCAAATACTTACTGAAAATGATTTGGTACTTACTCAGCGGCAAGGTTAATTCATATTGTTTCCATGAAGTCAATCCATCATAGGTCATGGTCATCATTAAGTGCATACCGATAAAAAGTGAAAAAAAAGCCGATGACATAATTGAGTAAACTTCATTCTCTCCGAAGAATGAAATTGCTATTACAAAAAAATACATTACAAAAATGACTTTTTTATTCATTTTCTTCATAAGCAATAAATCCTTAAAAACCAATCCTTTCATTTGACACCTCCTTTGATATAGAACAGCATAATGTCCTCAATAGAAGCATTATCAATAATTAGATTTTGGTATCTTTTTTTTGCAGCTACTTTGTCATGTATTAAGCATTCCACGCTAAGATTTGTTTCTCGACAACATACATAGTCATCTGGTGAAACAGTATTAAATTCTGATTTTTTACAGCGTATAATTCCATAATTATAAATGAGGTCATCTTTCTTTTCCTCAAAAATAATTTTTCCATTATGAATCAGAATTACATAGTCAGCAACCTTTTGTATGTCAGAGGTTATATGTGTAGAGAACAAAATAGAGTGTTCTTCATCTTGAATAAATTCTAAAAAAATGTCCAAAATTTCATCTCGTACAACAGGATCTAACCCTGTTGTTGCTTCGTCTAAAATCAAAATCTGGGGTCTATGCGATAGTGCACAAATAATTGACAATTTCATCTTCATACCTTTTGAAAGTTGCCCTATTGATTTATTTAATGGAACATCAAGGCGTTTCATATATTCTTCAAACAAATTCATATCCCATGTTTTATAAGATCCCGAAAGGATTTGGGCAATATCTTTTGCATTTAAGACGGAATGGAATTTACATTCGTCAAAAACAACACCAATGTTTTCTTTATGCAAATAAGAATGATTTTGTTTACCCAATATTCTTATTTCACCCGCATCCAACTTCAACTGGTCTAAAATTAAATTGATAGTTGTACTTTTTCCAGCACCATTTTCTCCTATGAAACCCACAATACGTCCTGTAGGAACTGTAAATGAAATATGATCTAACATAAAATCATCAAATTTTTTAGTCACATTTTTTACAACAATACTGTTCTGTTCCATAATTCCACCTCTCATTCTTCAAAAAATAGTTTTAGAATATTAGCCATTTGCTCATAGCTGATACCATGGGTACGACCGATTATAGCAACCTTTTCTAAAAGTTCTTCCGCTATTCGTAGTTGTTCTTCTTGAATAAATTCTTTATTTGGTGATGCAACAAAACTACCTTTTCCCGATACGGTTTCGATAAACCCATCTCGAGTTAAATCTTCGTAAGCTCGTTGAACAGTAATAACACTTATATGCAGGTCTTTTGCCAGTGCACGCATGGAAGGCAGGGCTTCTCCGGCAGATAGGGTACCATTCATGATTAAACTCTTGATCTGCATAGCAATTTGTTCATAAATAGGCTTATCACTACTATTACTTATGATAATTTCCATTCTAATTTCCTCTCACCACCTTCTGATATATGCGTACTTATACGATATGTACAGTGTATATGATAGTGTCAGAAATGTCAATAAAGTAATCCTACAATTCATTAAAATATACCATATAAAGTTTTCAAAAAATCAGCGTAATCCAACCTGTCAACCGGCATAACAAGGTTATTTTTTTGTGCAAATCAGCACGATAATGATAGGATGAGCGATGATAAATTAAGAACTTCTGGCTCTATGGAACGAAATCGTCAAAGCTGAAATCGAACGTCGTGCAAACGAATCAAATTGATCATATGTGAATTGTCAAGGTGCTCCGGCTACTGAAAAGTAGTCGGGGATTTTTTCTATCGTATCTAAAAATTAAGCGGTTACCATATATTCAGATTGGCAGTGAAGTAGTTGTTAAAGAATATCCAGATAGACGGGAATATGCTGTTTGGGAAGAGGTGCTTAATGCTTGTTTGAAAGAAAAATATATTGAAAGAAAAAGCGAAGCGATTTGTGTAATTACAAATGCTGGCTATAAAGTAGTTGAGTGATGAAAAATACATATAGCAGAAGAGCATTAGATTAAAAAAGAATAGTAACTCCCCATTATTGGAATATTTTCCAGTTTTGGGGAGCATTGTATTTGCTATATTCGCCATTTTTTCTTAGGTTCATATTTTCCACAACCATCACAGGTCTGTGGCCAGTTGATTTTCCATTCAAAATATTCATCTCTGGTAATTGTACCAGATTTCAATTCTTCTTTTCTGATAATCCATTCTTTCATAAAATCGTTCAGAACCCCATAGTTGAACCATATACCAACAGGTGGATGAGCAGGCCAGTTATCAGAATCGTGATAACGGACAGCGGTATCCTCATTAGAATTGCACTTTTCGATTGGATAGGTTTCTAACTGGAAGAGGTTGATCGCTGCCGGGTTAAATTCATCAATCCAGAACAGAATTTCCATAAGTTCCGAAGCATCCATAGTAGTAGGTTCGTGCAGTGCCAGCGGATTCACGTCCAGAATCTTAGCCATTTCAGTTACCAAATCTTTGCGGGGAACCCGGTAATTCGTTTCATATTGGGCAAGACGGTTTGCTCCTTTATCACCCCAACCGAGAGCAGCACCAAGTTCTGCCTGTGTCATATTCCGGAATGTCCGGATTTTTTTTATTTTATCACCGATTGTCATATCAGATTTCCCACTTTCTTTTTGATAAATCCATTTTACTACCAAAAACAGTGAATGTAAACAGAAAAATTCGCATGAAAGCGAACAAAATGCTTGACATTCGCGTTAAAGCGAATTAAAATGGCAGTACAATAAGGTTCGCATTAAAGCGAAATAAAAGAAGCAAATGTAAACTTTTTATGAATTTTTCAAAAAAGGATGTCAAAAGTGCCTCTGTAACGCCTTATTAGTGAGAGGATTTTTTTGAAGCGAACAACATTTTGGTGTTTCCAGGCTGTAATAAGTGAAAGGATATTCAAAAAACTCTCTTTTGTACCTTGAAAACTGCATGAGCTGTATAATCTGATTCCACAGATGCCATAACCCTGTAAATGATTTTACTGGCGAGCGTCGAAGATACTCCGGAAACGGCTGGTAAGTTTGCGAAGAAGCTGCCAGCATTCAGAAATATTCTGATAGAGGTTGGATGTAACGCTGACAACAGATTATACGAATGGAAGCCAACACGCCGAACAGAATATGCAATGCCATAGTAATAGATAAAATTTGAGAACAAAATGCGAAAGGTAAGGTGATGTGATTGAGAAAATTGTAGGTATAGGACGACTTATACAAAGAATATGTTGGAAAAGAGGTGAGCAGCATGGTGAATCAGTCAGTAATAGATTCCAGTGTTAATCTGGAGCAGTTAAAGGATATTGAAGATTTAATTCCTGATATGGATAAAGCTATTTCTGAAAAAGTGGAAACTTTTCTGGATAAATCTGGCGATCAGCCGTATGCTCACATGAATGAAGGGTATGTGGTAGTCGTGGAAATGACAGGAGAAATGGATGCTACAGATGCGATCAGTGATTATCTAAGAAAAAGAACGGAGTTGATGTATTAGATGCAAGTCTTGAAAAAATATCTTGAGAAGCTACAGATGTTATGTTAATGTGAAGTCAGGGAAAATGAACGTGATACATGGTTTCTGACTTCAAATTCAATGGAATAAGTAAGTTGGGAGCGATGTAAAATGGAACAGATGCAAATGAATATGCCAGATATGTACGATGCTGCATTGTATCTTCGGTTATCGAAAGATGATATGGAAGAGGGCGGTGCGAAGTCAGAGAGCAACAGCATTGCAAATCAGAGAGAGTTACTTCGGAGCTTTGTAAAAAGCCAGCCGGATATTCAGATCTTTGATATATATGTGGATGACGGATACTCAGGAGGAAATTTTGCTAGGGTTAGATAACGATACCATTTTGATATGCGGTGTCAACATCTAGCCCTTGCTTTATCTTAGACTACGATACTGTCTACGTCTGTACCGATTTGACGGAAATAAGATGTGTTTTTGATAGGTTCTTGCGTGTTCTCTACTTTACCAACAAAGTTATAAAATATCTCAATCTTGCGGGTGTTGGTTTCCCTGTCCAGTTCATAAATCAGAATACGGTCAATAAATTCATGCACATTCTCATAGGTCAGTTCCTTTATCTGTGTGTACCTCTTTACCAACTGGACGAATTTCTTTACATCAGAGTTATGCTCTTTGGCTGCCTGTATCTGCTTGTCTAAAACGGCAATTTTTTCTTTCAGCGTCTTTTTTTCTTCCTCATAGCCGGAAGTCATAAAAACAAACTGTTCATCAGAAAGTTTTCCTAAAGCGTTATCTTCATACAGTTTGCGGAAAACAGTGTCAATTTCCCTTAGCCGTGTCTGTGCCGTAGAAAGTTCTTTCTGTTCCTGTGCTGCCGTCTTTAAGGCTTCTTGGCTGCCTAACTCCGTAGCAGTTTTGATAAACTCCTTTTCATGCTGTTTCACAAAGGAAAGCACCCTCTGCATATCCGCAAGCACAAGCTCCGTGATAACAGATTTGCGGATATAGTGTGTAGAGCATTGTGTCATTTTTCTTGGGCGGTTGCGGTAGTTGCCGCAGGTGTAGGCGTGTTTGCGTTCGGGTATGCTTACGCCCTGCTGCAGATACATCTTGTACCCGCAGTCGCCGCAGAACAGAAGCCCGGAAAAGAGGTCTATTTCCTCTGATTTTGTGGGGCGGTGTCTTGTGGCAAGCCTTTTCTGTGCAAGTTCAAAAGTTTCTTCATCAATCAGCGCTTCATGCGTGTTTGGGAAAAAATAACGCTTTTCTTCCGGGTTCTTCTTTGTCTTTTTTGATTTGTAAGATACCTTGTAGGATTTCCCTGTAATGGTATGCCCTAAATATTCTTTCCTTGCAAGCATATCATAAATTGTCTTGTCCGGCCATGAATAAGGTATCAGCGAAGCGTTGTGATACCGTGTCTGCCCGGTACGCTGGAAACGTAACGCACCGACTGTCAGCACCTTATTATCGGCAAGCCATTTCTGAATGTCACATAGACGCTCGCCTTTGACGTAAAGGGCAAAAATCTGTTTCACAATATGGGCGGTTTCGGGGTCGGGTATCAGATGGTTTTTATCGTCTGGGTCTATCAGATAGCCATACGGACATTCCCCGTTGACACGTTCCCCTTTCTGTGCCTTTGCCTGTTTGACTGCACGGATTTTCTTGCTTGTGTCCCTTGCGTAAAACTCATTGAACCAGTTCCTTAACGGTGTAAATTCGTTGTCGTCCCTTGCGGTGTCAACACCATCATTGATAGCAATATACCTTACCTCATATTCGGGGAAAATAATTTCTATCAGCTCCCCGGTTTTTAAGTAGTTGCGCCCAAGACGGGAGAGGTCTTTTGTTATGACTGTCCCGACGTGTCCGGCTTCTACCTCATGCAGCATTGCCTGTAAGCCCTCACGTTCAAAGCTCACGCCCGATACGCCGTCATCAACAAAAAATTTTGTGTTAAGGAAATGATGTTCTTCTGCGTACTTCTGCAAAATCATTTTCTGGTTCTGTATGCTGCCGGACTCCCCGGCCTGTAAGTCCTCTTGGCTAAGCCTGCAATAGAGGGCAGTAATTTTGTCTGGCTGTAACATGGTCTGCTCCTTTCCGACAGTCAGACAAAAGGTATAATGTACTTACAGGTATTATACCACATTCCGCCGTCAAAGCCAATATGTATTATCAGCAGAAACGCCGTCTTACGGCGGTTTCCCGCATATCTTTCTTAATCAGTTTCTCAACTTTTTTATCTAAAGTTTCCGTTGCTTTTTCGCTTTGTGCGGAAACTACAAAATATGTAACGGCACCGATTTTATGCTCGGTAGTAGTGTGTATGGTTTTTCCCATAAATTCACTCCTTGCATTGTCCATTATTTTATTCTATGGGGAAACAGGATTGTCCTATTACTGTTTTCCTCACTGTATCGGTGTGTAAGAATGGGCGAAACGGACGGCTTGGCAGCTCCACGGGACTTTAACCCCTCTCATTCCTATGAGTAGCCGTGTCATACGGGTGTATCATTATGCCAATGTGCGGGTCATGGCGGCGGCAGTTTCCACATTGCCGCTGCGGTTCGCTGATAATGTATCGCTCGCCCCTTGCCGGGGGGTCTTGGCGTATCAGCCCGCAGGCTCGCCGCACATTGAACGTGTCCGTTTGCCCTATGCTGCGCCGTGCGCTTTCTTTGTCAAGGTTCTTGCGGCTTGTCAGCCCGCAAAGGCACACCATATTGATGTACTTTTGCGGAATGGCAAGAAGCGGCGGGCGGTCAGCCCGCCCGTGCTTTCTTGTTTCCAGTGGGAAAGGGTATCTGTCGTTATGCCACCTTAAAGGTTGGGATTTTTGCTATCAGCTTGGTTTCCAGTCGGCGGCGTAATTCTTCGTCAATGTAGACAACGGGCTTTCCCTGCTCGTCATACATGGTTCTGGTTGACAGTGCGGAAATGAAGCCTGCAAAGTGTTCCAGTACCACGTTGATAGCGTCCACGTTGCCGGAAACAGCCGACACAATGACGGGGTAAGGCAGCAAGCCGCCCGGCGTTTTTTTCCTGCTCTTATTCATCAGCATAGCCCTCCATGATTTTTTTCAGTTTCCGCAGGGCGTTCTTCCTGCGGTGTGCTACCGTCCTGCGGATAAGGTTCAAATGCCCCGCTATCTCCTTGTCGGTCATATCCGCAAAATAAGATAGCAGGATAATTTGAAGCCTGTCCTGTGGCAAGGCTTTCAGTGCTTCGGCTAACAGTTCATCAGCAACGGCGACTTCAAAGCCCATAATCTCAAAAAGGTATGTATCTTGGAAATATTTATCCCACATGGCAAACCGTTCTACGGTGTGCGGCGGCAGTTCGCAAAATAAAACTTCACGCTCCCCCTGCTGGTTCAGTTCCCTGTGATAGTCGTTCCTCTCGTTCTTTAATATCTGCTTGCAGAAGTATTCAAAGGTGCGCTGCTTGTGTTCGTTCTGTGAATGGGGCTTCACGCTTCCACCTCCCTTTTGCTCTTGCCAGAGCCGGGAATTTTTACCCCTCTATTACTTACTACGGGAAAAATGAAAATTTTGGCAATGTTTTTGAAAAAAATTTTAAAAAATTTTCAAAAAACATAAAAATGCCCGGCTGTGGTCTGTGTTCAGTCGGGTGTGCATTGGGTTCTCTTTTCTTGGGTGGGTTGCGGTTTCTCCCGCCGTGGCGTTTGTGACTGTGGGCGGGAAAATTCTTTCTGTGGCTTGTCCCTTTCCTGTAAAAAATGTTACGGGCTCAATATCACGTTTCTATCAGTTTTGTATCACGATTGTATTAAGACTTTCTGCAAAGAAAGACATTTTACGCAAGAGGGGAAAAAGAAAAACGCCGCCGTGGGGAAGCCCTGCGGCGGCAGAAATAAAGGGATTGCGGGAAAGGAAAAGCAGCCGGAACTGTCCCGGCTGCCCGTGTGTTTTTTGTCGATTGTTTCAGAAAAGGTTATCATCTTCGGTATGCTCCATTATATCCTCAACATTGCAATGCAGAATGTTACATAGTCTGTCTATGGTGTTGGTCTGTACGTTTTTATTCTTCCGCAATCTATCCAGTTGGGAACGGTTTACATTGTGGTATGTGTAGAGGTCATATTGCGTCACGCCCTTTTCTTTCATGGTTTCCCAAAGACGGTCATATTTTATCATTTTTTCGCCTGCCTTTTTTCAGATTGGTACTTGTATAAAGTCAATTATCCATGTAAAATTATCTCTATGATAGTGTTCGCATAATGACACTATACAATTCACGAAAGGAGATAAAGGAAATGGGGATTGACGATTTTAAGGATTGGCTCTTTGACATACTGAATGATTTGGATAGTGACATTTTGGCAGACATCAAGCCAGACGACACGGCAAACACATTTAAGTTAATCATGGTCGGCGGCAACGTATTTGAAATTGAGTGCCGGGAAGCGGAAGCATAGGGGGTATATGGAAGAAAACAGTAGGAAACTAAAAGTGTACGGGGCGACAAACAAATCCTACCAGACTATCCCGCAGATAAAATTTGAGGGGCAATGGCTAAAGGCACTCGGCTTCTGTGTGGGGGACAGGTTGCAGGTGGATTGTGAGGAAAACAGAATAACAATCACGAAGTTATCAGACGACAACGGGTAGCAGGAACAGGCGGCAGCCGTAAGGGTAAAATGCACGGGCAAAAACGCCCGCCCTTGCCCCCGCCGCCCGTTCCCGCTTATGGGTCAGTCAAGAGGGAAAGCCATAAAAAAATCGGCTTCCCTCTTTTCTTTTGATTATTTTTAAAAACTTTTCTAAAAGGTTGCCATTTTTTGATTTTTTCTCGTAGTAAGTTATAGGGGGAAGAATAGCAAGCATAGGGATTGAGTACCCAATCCCGTAAAATTCCCACTTGCCGCCCTGCGGGACTTGTTGGAATTTTGCTTGTTGGGAAGTGTCCCAAACCCTCTTGATTGTAGAGGGTTTTACCCTCTGAAAAAACGGAAAGGAAGCGGAGCTATGGCAGAGAGAAAACGGGCTATCCAGTTAAAATTTTATGTGACGGAGCAGGAGCGCATATTGATTGAGGAAAAAATGAAGCTGCTGCAAACAGACAACTTGGGGGCGTACCTGCGGAAAATGGCGATTGACGGATATATTATCCAGTTGGACTATACGGCGGTCAAGGAGCAGACGGCAGAGATACAGAAAGTCGGCGTAAACGTCAACCAGATAGCACGGCGGGTCAACTCCACCGGGAACGCCTACAAAGAGGACTTAGAGGAAATAAAGGGGGCATTGGAAAAGATATGGCAGTTACAAAGATACACCCTATCAAAACTACGCTGAATAAGGCGATAGATTATATCTGCAATCCCGACAAGACGGATAATCAGATTTTGATTTCCTCTTATGGCTGCTCTTATCAGACGGCAGATATTGAGTTCGGTTTTACGCTCTCAAAGGCACGGGACAAGGGGGACAATCTCGGACACCATTTAATTCAGTCCTTTGCGCCGGGGGAAGTCAGCTATGAGGAAGCCCACCGCATAGGAAAGGAGCTTGCGGACAAGGTTCTTGGCGGTAAATATGAGTATGTATTGACTACCCACATAGACAAGGGGCATATCCATAACCACATCATATTTTGTGCGGTTGACTTCACGACACACCGCAAATATATTTCCAACAAGAAAAGCTATTACCAGATACGGGGGGAGAGTGACAGGCTGTGTAAGGAACACGGATTGTCAGTCGTCACGCCGGGGCAGGACAAGGGAAAGAAGTATGCGGAATGGGACGCTGAACGGAAAGGGACAAGTTGGAAAGCAAAGCTGAAAACCTTGATTGACGCAACCATTCCCAAAGCGAAAGATTTTGATGATTTCCTGCGGCTCATGGAAGCGGCGGACTATGAGGTAAAGCGGGGCAAGTTCGTTTCATTCCGTGCGCCGGGGCAGGAACGCTTTACCCGTTCTAAGACGCTTGGGGAAGCGTACACCGTGGAAGCCATAACGGAGAGGATTGCCGGGACATACCGGGCGAAGCCGAAAGCGTTAAGGCAGGAAAAAGCGGGCGTTTCTATGCTCATAGACATTCAGAACAGTATCAAGGCAGCGGAAAGCAAAGGCTATGAACAGTGGGCGAAGATACACAACTTGAAGCAGGCGGCAAAGACTTTGAATTTCCTAACGGAGCATGACATTTCAGAGTATGAGCAGTTGCAGGCGGTTCTTGATGAAGTGCATACAGAAAGCGAAAATACCGCCGCTGCGCTGAAAGGCTTGGAAAAGAGGTTGTCCGACATATCCCTCTTGATGAAAAACATATCCGCATACCAACAGACAAAGGCGGTCTATATGCAGTACAAAAAGGCAAGGGACAAAGAAAAGTTCCTACGGGGCAATGAGAGCAGCATTATCATTCACGAAGCCGCCGCTAAGACGTTGCAGGCGGCAAGGAACGGCGGGAAGCTGCCCGATTTCAAGAAACTGCATACGGAGTACAAGGAGCTTGCGGAGAAAAAAGACAAGTTATATCAAGAGTACGGGAAACTGAAAAAGAAAGTAAAACAGTACGACACAATCAAGCAGAACGTAGACAGTATTTTGCGGCAGGCGAAGCAGCAACAGCGGGACAGGGAAACGCAAAGATAAAAAATCAACAAACATTAACAAATATTTGGAACAAACATTAACAAAAATCGAATTTTGTCCGATATAGATATAAGAATAATAAAAAGGAGGCTAAACAGCATGGAAAGAGAAACTACTCCCAGTCAGAGCGAATGGCTGATTATGGAAGTGTTCTGGGCGAATGATACGCCTACCATGACCGCAAAGGAAGTTATCAAGAAAATGCAGGGCAGGTCTGATATGTCGCCTAGAATGGTGCGTGTCCTGCTGAACCGTTTATGGCAGAAAGGCGTTTTAAGCTATACCATAGATGAACATGATTTAAGGGTTTACCACTATACCGTTGAAAAGTCAAAAGAGGAATGCCAAAGGGAGAAAAGCCGGAAGTTTGTAGAGAGTTATTTTGAGGGCAGCCGGAAGAACGCAATGGCGGCTCTTTTGCAGAGTGCAAAGCTAACGGAAGAACAGCTTCAAGAATTGGAAGAAATCTTGGATAAATGCAAAGACAAGGATAATGATAAAGAATGACGGTACAGGAAATTTGGAATAGTGGGATAAGTTTTTTGAACCTTGCGGCTATTTATTATGTCATTCAGATTTTAAAGTGTGTTCAGATTTCTTTCGTGATATTTGCATTTGTGTTTCTCCTGCGGAAAACTCTGTTGAAAAACAAGGTATTCCTAAAAGGTGCATTATGGAGTTTGTTTCTTCCAGTCTTATTTGTAGGGAAGATAAAATTTTTTTATGAAGATACAATCGGTGCAATATTGTTTTCTTGGTGGGCTAGAATTTGCCAAATCCATGTATGGATAAATTGGGTTTACTTATGCGGCGTATTTTTATATGCCGCCCGGTTATTTTATAAAAAAAGAAAGTTGAAAAAACTGGTTGCAGGTATGGAAAAAAGAGAAGTTGAGGGTACTTTTATCTATGTTACCAAAATGCCTGTTACACCGTCCACCATAGGAATATTCAGACCAAAGATAATCATGCCGGAAGTTATACTGAAAGAATATGACCAAAAGGATTTACATACAATTCTGCTCCATGAAAAGACGCATATTCAGTTAGGGCATTTGCTGTTTTATTTTTTGTGGGATATATTGCGGGTTATATTATGGCTCAATCCATTTCTTACCATAGGCACAAGATATTTTCGGGAGGATATGGAGGAAATCTGCGACTTTGTAACAATCCAAAGAAGCCAAAGAAAAGCATATACATACGGGCAGCTATTATTAAAAAGCATGAGGATATTGCAGGCAGAAAGTGAAGATTTCAATATGTATGCTACCTTTACAGGAGATAAAGAATATCAAAATATCCGGCAGAGAGTAACAAGGATTGCCCGGTATAAACCATATAGACGGATTGTGGCAGTTAGTACATTGATTGCTGCGGTATTGTGTATAGCAGCAACGGGTATATGGATAAATAATATTTCTTATGACAGAAATATTGCAAATAACGCTATCTATACATATGGATTTGACGGTAAAAATGTTACTTTCAAAGATACCAATGATGAATTGCAACAAATGATTTCTTATGATGACAATTTCGTTTATGTAGACAGGAAAACATTTGAAAGTTATTTGCAGGAAAATAATGCAAGGGGGGAGATTATTATTGTTTTTGGAGGTTTTTATAAACTTCCCGGCGTTGGAGGGATTGGGTGTCACTGTTTTTATGAATTTGGTTCAAAGGAGCAGGTAGTCAAAATCCCTTATGAAAATCCCATGAGCGATTGGCGGGTAAAATTGCTTAAAATACTATAAGTGCAACATAGAAATGGATTTCAAATAAAGTTTTTATCAAGGAGGACAAAATCATGGCAATGGAGATTACAAACAATTACAGCAGCTACGCAGCACAGAGCGTAGCAGAAAGCAGTACAGCGAACAGCGCAAAGAAAAAGGAAACAGAAAAAACAACGGAAACAGTGGAAAGTAATAAGGGAAAAAAGACAACTGATTATGCAAATGGACTAGCAAAACTTGTTCCAAGTGTAGATTTTAAGGTTGGAAATGCCTGTTCATCAGCCAAAAACGGCAAGTCATTGACTGTTAATCCAAAACTTTTGGAAAAAATGCAGAATGACCCCGAAAAAGAGAAGGATATGAAAGACCTGATAAAAGGCGTTGAGTCTATGTCTAAATTGGCAGAAAGCATGGCAAAAGCCAGTGGCTGGACGATAGTGTATCAGCATAGTTATATTGATGAGAATGGAAATTATCATTGCAGAATGCAGGGCAGAAACGATGGTATGTTAAAATTGAGCGATAAGCTCCGGGAAGAAAGGAAGAAAAATTCTGAGAAACTGCTTGAAAAGACAAAAGAAAAGGCGGCTGAAAAGGAAAAAGAATTGTCTGAAACATTAGAAGAAAAGAAAGAAGTAAAAGAAAATAGCGCAGATGGAAAGATTGAAGAAAAATCAACTCCAAACAAAGCGGAACAGCTTCTAAATGAAAAATTGGCAGCTTCCAAAGACGGCATGATTTATCTGAATGATACAGATATTCGGACAATTATTGAAGCAGCCAAAGAAGATAATGCAGGCAGAGCAAATTCAAAACAGCAGGCGGGGGTCGGTGCAAATTTGGACTTAAAGGTTTAACGGGAAAAGCATTTCCAATTTTATTTAAGGTCAAGGAGGAAAAGGAAAATGGAAATTAGCAGTATCAATGGAGCAAATGCACAAGTGCGGCAAATGGGAATAAATCAAGCAACAGATTCTTACAGCCGGAATATCCAGAACCAGATTGCCAATGCACAAAAGCAGTTGCAGGAGCTTTCTTCCAACAAAGATATGACGCAGGAAGAAAAAATGACGAAGCGGCAGGAATTACAGCAGCAGATTAGTGACTTGAATATGCAGTTAAGACAACACCAGACTGAACAGCGCAGAGAGAAACAGCAGAAACAATCTTCCTTTGATGATATGATTGGCGGAAACCAGAAAACAGGCGCAGCAGATACGGGAGTGATTATTTCCCTTTCAACGACAAAAGAGCAAATTGCAGGCATGAAGAAAGTGCGGACAGACTTGCAGGGGAAATTGCGTACTGCTCAAACGGAGGAGGAAAAAGCAGACTTGCAGGAAAAGATTGACAACATTACCCAAAATATAGGAAACAAGGTAAAAGAAACACAAGACACCATATCGGATTATCAAAAGGCTGAACAGGATAAAGCAGATAAGACACTGGATAAGAAAGAAGATGAAAAAGAGAACGAAACAAATGTTGGTTCGGAAGAAGAAAAAGGTAGTGTTAAGGTCAAGTCTGCGGAAAGTGCGAATACAGATGTTGAGCTGCAAAAAGAATGATAAGAAACAGTCAAATAAGCTAGGCATACAGATAAATAGGCTTGTCTGCTATGAAATAGTTGAATAGATAAGTAGGCGTTAGGGACAAAGGAGGACTGATACCATAGCTAAAATACTAATACTAACTTTCAATGATGATGAAGAAAAGGGAATAGAAAGGGTGCTGTCCGTCCTGTCAGATGAAATCGGTTTTGAACCTGTGCAGTCGGTCACAAGCCCTATCCTCTCTTTTCCCGGTCTTGAAATCAAGCTGTACCAACGCAGGGTACTTAGGGACGGGGAGGACATTTCCCTTACCCGTCTTGAATATGGGACGCTTGCTTATCTTGCGTCCTCTCCGGGCAGGGTGTTCACGCAGGAACAGATTTTTGAGGCTGTCTGGGATATGAACAGCGATAGTTGCCATTCAAGCGTTGTAAATGTGATATGCAACCTACGGAAAAAGATTGAGCTAGACAGCAAGAACCCGGCATATATAAAAACTTTGTTAGGTGTCGGATATAAATTTGGTATGGAAAGAAGCGGGGGATAAAGCCGATATGGGCTTATCTCCTGCTTTTCTCATATCATAATCACTTAGGCAGGAAAAAGCGTTGTAAGGCTTTCTAAGGGCTTTTAAGTGTAAGGACAGGGAATAATGCAGATATGTACTTAAAGCGGCTTCTATGTGTCCACAAGGGCGTAAAAAAGATACCGGGGAATAGCACTGTATAGGCTGCCATTCCCCGGCGTTCCATTATTCCATATCTTCAGCAGGCAAAAACACAAGCCCGGCAAATTCGTCCTCGGTCAGCTTCTTCAGCTTTTCCGCTGTGCGTTCCGCAAGCTCCTGTATCTCCGTTTCCATGTGGGGCAGGGCGGCGGTTATTGCCGCCACCGTATCAGCCCTTGTTTTCTTCCTGTAACAGCAGATAAGGTTTGTTTCCTCAAAGTTGAATTGTCCCATACGCTTATACCTCCAATCCTTTGTTTGTGGTCTTTGCCGCCAGCTTTTTCGGGGCGGCTTTTACGGTTTCTTTGTCCTGTGCAAGCTGCTTTCGCAAAGACGGCTTTTTCCCCCTGCCCTTGCCGGACAGTTTTTCGATATGTTCCTTAATGTTACCACAAGCGGAACGTTCCCGGCTATCCTTTTCGTCACGGAGAACGCTTTGCAGGGCGGCGGGGTCTTTGGGCTGTTCCTCAAAGGTAAGGAATTTCCCTAAGTCCGGGTCAGCGTCCCCGGTAATGCGCTTCCCGGCTTCCTGCGTCCGTTCCCCGTTCTCGTAAATCAGCTTGGTATCTCCGGCAGGTACGGAAGCGTCCTTGACGTGTTTATAGTGCTTCTGGTAGTCCAGTTCGTAAAGGCTGCCTGTTACCCTGCCTTTTTCAATCCCGGTCAGCTCTACGGCATAGGCAAGTATTTTGTCCAGTGTCTGCTCGGCGTAGAAACAGAACGTGTTATGCTCCCGTGTGTCCTTGATGAACGTGTCACGCTCCCGCAAGCACCATGTTCCGGCAGGGCGGCATATCCATAAATATTTTTTGTCCTCCGGGTTCGGGCTTTTCGCCGCCTGCTTCAAAATCTTTACATCTATTTCAAAATCAGACTGAAAGTGTTCCGTGTGGGTCTGCATGACTGCTTTGAGGGATTTTAATATATCCACGTTTTCAAATTTCTGCATGGTTCAGCTCCTTTCTAAATCCTGCTTTTTCGTCTTTTCCGCTGCCTTTTTCGGGGCGGCTTTCAACGCTTCCTTGTCCTGTGCAAGCTGCGCCCGGATAGAGGGCTTTTTCTCGGTCTTGGCGGCTGTGCGGGCTTCTTTCTGTATCTCCACGGGGCTTTTCCCGGATAAAGGCTTTATGCAGGATAAGCGGTCAGCGGCGTAAATGGCGTTGTCGTTGAGCTGCCTTTGCCACGCCCCGGCTTTAGGCGACCAACGGAAGCCGCTTTCTTTTAAGGTTTCACGGGTTTTTTCGTCCGGCTTTTCCTCAAAGAAGATTTGCAGGCGGTTGTCCTCTCGGTTCATTTCCACTGTGCCGCCGTCAAACTCCCACCCGGCGTAGGCGGTTTCCTGTTTTTTTGTCAGCTCCGCAATGCGCCCTTTTATCCGGCGTATCTCTGCGTTGTTGTTGGATAAAGCCCATGAGGGGTAGGGTTTATCCTGTATGTGCCACTGTGAGGACATTTCCTCTTTCATGGCTTCGATACGTTCAGTGGAAAGGGCAGGGCAGCCGTCAAGGGTCTTGTGCTTTCGGTAGTAGGCGTTGACCGCTTTCATGGTTTCCTGCGCCGATTGCAGCTTTTCCAGTTTGGCTTCCAATTTCTGTATTGCCTGCGGGTCGTCTGCGCTGATACCGCCCATGCCTGTGCTGCGTATCTTGTCAAGCAAGCCCTGTATCTCGTTCCAGTCCTCCATGTTCCTGTCACGGGCGGCGTTCTGCTTTTCCTTTTTGCGTACCGGGAAATTAGAGCCGCCCGCAATGAGGATAGAGGGTACACGGGCTTCAATGGAAAAACTGCTGTTCATGTTCTCGGCAAGTTTCCGAGCGTAGGTGTCAACAAGGCTGTCAATCTTTTCATGGTACATGGGGTCTACCCGCTTTTTCTGGTGTTCCCCAATCTCCACGGCTCTGTCTACCATTTGCCTGTATTCTGCGGTTGCGCTGCCGGGCTTGTAGTCGTAAAAGCTGTTTGCGTCATTGGCACGGCGGGCAGCTCCCTCATTGATTGTGTAATAAATGGTCTTGGCTTCCGGGGCTGCCTGCTCCGGCGTATCTGCTTGCAGGGAAAAAGGCTTCCCGTCAAAACAGAACTCTTTTTCCGGGGTAAATCCTGCCTGCGCCAAAAAGTCCGTTATGCGTGAAAATTCCTCGTAGTCCTCTTTTGTGTAAATGCCCTGTTTCAATGCTTCGTCCTGTGAATGTATGCAGCCCTCGCTTGTAAGGAATGTAAAGGCGGCTTGGCAGTCGGAAACGTAGAGCAGGGAATTGTCGGCGTTGTCATAATGCCCCTTGTTGTCGTAGTTTTCGCTTTTCCCGATATGGATTTTGTCGTCCATAGTAAAGAGGGCAACCATGCCGTCATAGCGGCTTTTTGAAGCGGCTGTGATACGGGCGGTGTCCGGCTCTGCGGGCTTTTGGGCTTCGTCCTGTTTTAGCGTTTCGGCGTACTGTTCAAGAGAAATCTGCTCCCCGGCGGCTGCTTCCAGTCCGTCAGCGGCGGGGGTGTTGTTGATGATACCGTCAATCATGTTTGCGTTTTGTTCCGTGGAAAGTTCGGCTGTTTTTAATGGGTTCTCTAACAGAAAATTTTGCGATATATCCACAAAACCGATACTGTCCGTATAGTGGGCGGTGTCTTTGCCGTTCTGATGAAGCACTACCACGTCAGAAACAGAGAGGGAATGTCCCTTGAAGTCCTCTGGGCGGTCAATGTTGAATTTCTCAAAAATCCCCTCTAAGGTCGTCCCCGGCGTGAGTGGTGCGGTGTAGATTTTTTCATAGTTGGCGGGGTCTACCGCAAGCCCTTTTCCCTGTATTTCTTCCAGTGGTCGGAAATGAAAATCTACGGGTACATCATCTTTTAACTGGTAAATGGTAAAGGTGTTTTCTGCCTGCGGTGCTTCGTAGCCATTGGCGGCGTATTCCTCCACGGTCATTCCTGCGGCTGCGGCTTCCTGTGCGATTTCTTCCTTGACGTGTTCTTTATATGCGGCAAGCTCCGTGTCAAAGTCTTTAAGCTGCGGGACGGGTGGCAGGCTGTAATCTCCGCTGTTTACCATTGCCCGGCATTTGGAAACATACTCTTTCATGGCGGTGTGGTAGGCGGTTTCGGTGGCGGTCATGCCGCTGTTTTCGTCCAGTGCCTTTGCTGCAATCTGCTCCATTTGGGAGAGGTTATTGTGCAGTTTCAGATAGGGGACAAACTCATGCAAGAGCATTTCCCGCTGTGCCTTGTCCGCTTCCAGTGCTTCCGTGCCGCCGTATTTCAAAACGTGGTTATCCCATTGCTCGTTATTCTCATAATAGGCATGGTAGCTTTCGATATGGTCTATGAGTGTGCCGTCCCCGTCCCCTAAGTCCTGCCGCCCAACGTAATAGTCGGGCTGTCCGTCCATTACAAAGTCAATGCGGAACTTGGTCTTATAGTAGCCGTCCTCGGAAACGGTGGCTTCGTCAAGGCTTCCGATAAGGGCGTTTGCTTCGGAAAGGCTCATGGTTTCGCCGTCATGGAAGCGACTGTGTTCGCTCCAAAGGATTGTTACAATAGGCTCTGCGTTGGGTTCGGGCGTGGGGAAAGTATCTTCCGACTGCTCCGACTGTGCTTCGGTTTTGGCGGGTTCTTCCGGGGCTGCCTTTTCCGCTTTCGGGGTGTCGGTTGCGGGTTTGTCTGCGCCTGCCTTTTCCTCCTGCGGCGGCTCTGCCGTGGGTTCTTCTGCCTGCGCTTCCTGTGCCTGCGTCTGCTCCTTATCCTTTGTCAGCTCCGCAAAGTTTTTATCTATGTCCTTAATCAGCTCGGAAGCGGTACTGCGTATCGTTTCAAGGGACGCTTTCAGTTCGGATAATTCCCGCCCGCTGCTCCATTGTGCCACATAAGAAAAGGAGTAGTCGGAAGTGTCAAGCCCGTAGTGTTGGCATACGGCGTAGGCAATGCTTTCCGCCTGTACCTCACGGGTGCGGCGGTCTGGTCGGTCTGCCTGCTTCTCTGCGGGGGCGTTCAAGTCTATGTCATGCAGCTTGGCGTGTGCAATCTCATGTATCAGCGTTTTAAGGTTCTGCAACTCGCTCATGCCCTCGTTAATGGCAATGCGCTTTTCGGTCTGTGAATAGTAGCCCTTTGCGCCGCTTTTTATCTTTTCAAAGCCAACAGGGGCGGGGCTTGCCTGCTCGGTTGCCTTGAAGAAATCGGCGTACTGTGCCACGTCCCCGGTTAGCTCGTCAACGCCGATAGAGGGAAGCTCCTTTCCCTCGGTCTGGGACACGTCAAAGACGGAAACAACTTTGAACGCCGGGACGGTTACTTCCGTTTCCTCTTTGACGGGCTTCCCGTTCTTGTCGGTCACGGGCTTTTGGGTCTTGGGGTCGATTTTGTCAACTTCCTTTTTCACTTTGTAGGGGGACGGGGCAATCAGTTTGATACCCTTTGCGCCCCGTGACACCTGCCGCCCGAATAAGTTTTTCCATGAGTTGTAGCCTGCTATCAAGGTTGCGTCCGGCTTCTGCATGGCGATTAAGAGGGTATTGTTAAAGCTGTAATTGTGGAACTTTGACATTACCTGCAAATACTCTTTGAAACGGTCGCTCTCAAATAAATCCTGTATGCCCTGTTCCAGTCTGTCCGTAATCTCTTTCATCTTCTCGGCGGGCTTCTGCGCCGTTAATTCAATGGGGCGTGAGGGGTTGGCGGCGGCTATGTCCTGCGGGGCTGCGCCTGCTTCCGGGGCGGCTTCCTTTTCCTCCTGTGCCGGGTCGGTGCGCCCTGCTTCGGGATAACTCATTATGCGGTATTTCTCCGGCGTTTCCTGCCCGGCGTAAACCTCTTTCCAGTCCGTCCCGCTTCTTGCGATATAACCGTAGTCGGTCAGCTTCCCGTCCTCATGGAGTGCGGCGTTAAAGCCGAAACTTTCCTTGTCAATCCCGGCTTTCCATTCCTCCGGCATTTGCACTTTGCCGCTGTCATTGAGTAAATAATCGCCCAATTCCTTATAGCTTAAAATTCCCGGAATGTAGGAATAAAAATCTGTGTTATAGGTGTGGTCTATCAGCTTGTCAAGGCTTTCCGGCTTGAAGCCGCTGTGCATAACAGCGTCCAGTTTTTCAAGCTGCTCTGTTGTCATTTCTTCCAGTCTTGCGGCAAGGAAATTTATCCTGTCAATGTCGCCGTCCCTTATCCAGTCAAAGGGTATCTCAATCCGTCTGTTGTCGGCGGTGGAATAGCCGTTCAAGAAAAAATCCTGCGGGTTGTCGGCGGTAATGTTTAATGCTTTCATGGCTTTGTGGAGTTCTTCTTTTGTGGCGGGCAGGGAGAGGAACACGGTCGTCGGGTTGCCCTTTTCAAACTCTGTGCGGTTCTGTATCAGCACGGTAAAATCATCTTTCATTGGCATAGCTCCTTTCTCGGTTTTTGATTTTTAGAGGGTTTGGGACACTTCCCAACAAGCAAAAATCCCACAAGTCCCGCAGGGCGGGAAAGTGGGATTTTACGGGATTGGGTACTCAATCCCTATGCTTGCTATTCTTCTGTGGGTTACTTCTTGGGTTTTGGCTTCTTGGTCTTTTTTAGCTCAATCTTGTAATTGACATACTTTTCTCCCGTGTCCGCAAGCAGCACGTCAGCGTCATAGGTCTTGCCCGTTTTCTCGGAATACAAGCCTTTCATGGCTGCCCTGCCTTTGCTAAGTAAAGCGGCGGCAACGGTGGCTGTCAGCTCCTTTTTCTTGCCCGTGAAAAATCGGTCATTCTTCCACATGGAAAATTGGCAGTCCCGGTTGTTGCAATAAAAATTTTTCTTCCCCTCATAGACAGGAGAGCCGCAGCGGGGGCATTTGCCGATTTCCTTTCGCTCCGGGGCAAACAGCTTTTTCTTTTCCTCCGGGACGGCGGCATATTCTTTCACAAGCCCCGCCGCCATTGCTTCAATGCCACGCATGAAGCTGTCCGGGTCGGCGTTCCCTTTGGCAATCTCCGTCAGTGCGTTTTCCCATTCGGCGGTCAGCTTCGGGCTTGTGAGGGTGTCGGGCAGGACGGCGACAAGGTTCTTGCCGTCTTTGGTGGGGATAAGCTGCTTTTTCTTCCTCTCCACAAAGCCCGCCTGCACAAGTTTTTCCAGTACCGCCGCACGGGTGGCGGGAGTGCCTAAGCCTTTGCGCTCTGCGTCCTCTGATATGTCCCCGCTTCCCGCCCGTTCCATTGCGGACAACAGGGTATCTTCCGTATAGGCTTTCGGGGGCGTTGTGTCATGTTCGGTCATGGCTGCCTTTGCCGTGATTTTCTGTCCCTCGGTCAGCTCCGGCAGCGGGTTTTCTTTTGTGGCGTTCCCGTCCTCCGGCTTCGCTTTCAAGGTGGCACGGAAGCGGCGTTCCAGTTCCTTAAAGCCCTCGCATTTGACGGTTTTTCCCTTTGCCGTAAAGGTCACGCCGCCGCAGGAGAGGGAAGCGGTCACGGCTTCGTATCGGTGGGGCTGCGCCGTTGCGGATAACAGTTTCATGGAGAGCAGGAGCAGGATATTTCTCTCACTTTCGGGCAGGCTGCTCTTATCTGTTTTTACTGCTTCGGCGGTGGGAATGATTGCGTGGTGGTCGGTTACTTTTTTGCTGTTCAGTATGCGGGAGTAGTCCGGGGAGAGGCGGGCATCTTTTGCAAAGTCCAGTGTGCCGAAAAGCCCGGACACGATAGTTTCAGCGGTGGGGAGCATATCGTCTGTGAGATATTGGCTGTCCGTCCGGGGATAGGTGCATAGTTTCTTTTCATAGAGTGATTGGGTGTAGTCAAGGGTCTGTTTGGCGGTGTAGCCGAAAAACCTGTTTGTTTCCCGCTGCAAGGTCGTTAAGTCGTAAAGGCGGGGCGGGTTCTCGGTCTTTTCCTCCCGGACAAGGGAAGTGCATACCGCCGTTTTTCCGTCACAATCTTTGCGGAGTTTTTCGGCTTCGTCTTTCTCTGTGTAGGGCGGGCTTGCCGCTTCAAAAGTGCCGTTCCCGATATGAACCACATAATATTTTTTCTTCTGGAAATTCTGGATTGCGTTGTCCCGTTCCACAAGCAGGGAGAGGGTCGGTGTCTGTACCCGCCCCACGTTCAAGGTGTGGTTGTAGAGGACGGAGAAAAGGCGTGTCGCATTGATACCGATTAGCCAGTCAGCCTTTGCCCGGCATAGTGCGGAATGATATAACGGGTCGTAGTCGTGTCCGTCCCGCAAATCGTCAAATCCTTTCTTGATTGCGCTTTCCTCCATGCTGCTTATCCACAAGCGGTAGAACGGTTTTTTACACCCGGCTTTTTCATAGACAAAACGGAAAATCAGTTCCCCCTCACGCCCTGCGTCCGTGGCGCATATAAGGGTTTCCACATCTTTTCTGTGCATGAGGTTTTTTAAGGTTTCAAACTGTTCTTCCTTATCCGGGGATATGACGGTTTCCCACGTCTGGGGCAGGATTGGTAAATCTTCATAACGCCATTTTTTATAGTCACCATAATGGGTAGCGTCTGCCAGTCCCGCAAGGTGTCCCACACACCAGCTAACAAGAAAACCTGCGCCCTCCATGTAGCCGTCTTTTCTTTCGCCTGCGCCGATAACGGAAGCGATTGACATTGCCACGCTCGGCTTTTCTGCGATTACCAACTGCATAAAAATTTCCTCCTTTTTGGCATAAAAAAAGCAGTAAACTCGACAAGAATTTACTGCTTAAAATATCTATTATTTGTTTTGTTAAATTTGAATGGAATCAGTTTTAGAAAAAAAGCGTTCTCTTTGGTAATCCCATTTTGATGAATCAATACCTGGTAAGTCCAATAGATGTATAATATTATTTTTTAATTCTCCTAAAGCTGAATTTCTATATTTTTTATCATCTAATTTGAAACTGATTTCTCTAGGATTTATTGCACCTTGTACTTGGGAAAAGTCAAATCCCGGTAGCAAAATGCTTTGGTATTCTTTTTGCAATACCCATGTAGCCCCCATTTCATTTAAACAGGCTTTACTATTGTAATAATTTTCAGATAACATGAAGATTACAAATAGGTTATTGCTAAATTCATCTCGTAAATATTCAAAGATATCGCCGCTGCCTTGTTTGATATTATATCCCGGAATTGAACTGCAAAAAAGTGTATCAGAAGTTAAGCCTATATGGCTAAGTAAATCAACAAAATTTTCAATAACTGCAATATCCTTTTCACAATGGCTGATAAAAATTTTGGGCGGCTTAACTATTTTGTAAAAATCTTCATCAATAATATTTACAAGATATATAAGCAAACCTAATTCATCAGACGAAAAGCCATGTTTTTGTATAATTCTTAGTGCATAAGTTCTTATAATTCTACATTCATTGGGAAAATAATTGTAGTATACATTTAAAAAATCTTCTGTTTCTGCTTGAAAGAGGGTTACACCTCTTTTCATATGTTTAAACATATTGTTTCCTGCAATTTCCATAGACTTCAAAGCAGTTCGATAAGAATATAGTCCGTCTTTTGTAACCATTTTTATTTAACTCCTTATGATTAACTTTTTTAGTAAAAACATTATATCATCATTGTGGAATAAACTCAATTTTTCAATAAAAAAATATGAGAAAAAGTTTATTTTTTATGCGATTGCAATTTCTTGATACAGTACCCGATACAAGGGGATAGCCCCTTGTTATGAGGGCAACCAGTACAAGCCGGGGAACGGGGGACGGGCGGCGTGTCGTCCCCATGCCGCCCGTGTCTCGGTTTCTGTGTCATCATTTTTTCAAAAGGGCTGTCTGTAAACCACGTCATAAGCCGCCCTTCGTATCATCTAAAAACCCCGTTTCTTCGGGTTCGTCCCCGTAGTCTGTTTCGGTATCGCCTGCGCCGTCCCCGGTGTCGTCCGTATCGTCCCCGTAGCTGTCATAATCGGTTTCGTCCTCATAGTCGGTATCTTCGTCCTCGTCAAAGTCAAAATCGGAGAAGTCCTGGTTGCCCTTTGCGGTGTCCTTTGGCTTGATGTACTTGAAATAATAGAACGCCCCGCCGCCTGCAAGGAGCGTCACAAGAAAGAGCAGGAGCAGGCTTTTTGTGCCTTTGTTATCTTTTGGCTTCTCCGGCTCGGCTTCGGCTTCCGGCTCGGTTTCTTTCTCAATCCCTGTGCAGGAATTACGGTTGTTAAGGCAGACAGGGCAGCTTTCATTGACCGCCCCAGCTTCGCATTTCTCCGTGCAGGTGCAGGTCTGGGGCATTACCGTTGTTTCCTCTTTTTCCCCGTCCTCAATCAGTGCCATAAGGTCGGCTTCGTCTACCATGTTGAGGAAATGCACGGTGTTCTCGCCCTCGGCGGCACGGTCTATGAGGATATAGAAATAATTCCCGTTCTTGGTGGTTACTGTGATGAGCTGCTTGTTCTCTCCCCAAATATCATCAACAAGGGTTGCGTTCCCCTCCGGGGTCAGCGGGTCGCTTGGGGTCGCTGTTTCCTCCGGCTCTGGTGCGGGCGTGGGTTCTTCCGTTTCGTATTCTTCCCCGCCGCCTGCGTAGGCGGTCATGGAAAAGCCGCCCGTAAGGATAAGGGCGGCGGCAAGTGCGATAAAGGTATGTAAGATTTTTTTACTCATTCTTGGTGTCCTCCTGTCTTGAAAAAAGGCTGCTGTTTGCGGCTGCTGTGGTCGTGGCTGCGGCGTTGTCCGGCTTGCCGTGTAAAAAGGTGGAAAGCTCTGCCGGGGTCATGCGTAACGCCCTTACCATTTGTACGATTTGCAGGTTTTCAACTTCGGTTTTCTGCGCTTCCAGTTCCCTAAGTTTTGCCTGCTGTTTGGAGATTGTTTCTTTTGTTTTCTCAATCTCCGCAATGATACGTTCCAGTTTCATCATAAAAAATAATTCCTCCTGTTCAGATTTTTTGTCATGGAAGCCGCCCGTAGGCGTAGAAATGTGACTGCCAGTAGGGGGTGTTGACGGAAGCGTAGGAGATAGGGTTGCCGCAATGTATCATCATGCCGTTTCCTACATAAATCCCCACATGGCTAACCGCCGAACCGCTGTCATAAGTCCCCGTGAAAAAGATAATGTCCCCCGGCTTGGCTTCGCTTGGTGCTATGGGTGTGGTGTAGTTGAAAATGCCCTGCGCCGTTGTCCTGCCGACACTCCCAACGCCGGAATGGTTGATTACCCAACACACAAAGCCCGAACAGTCAAAGGACGTTGACGGGGAGCTGCCGCCCCATACATAGGGGTAGCCTAAGTATTTTTCCGCTTCCGCAATCATGGCGGCAAAGCGTTCATCAGAGAGGGCTTCCGGGGGTATCTCGTAGTCTGTGTATTCCCCGCTGCCCGGCGTTCCTGTTGCGTAGTCGTCCCCGAACACGTCCGGCTTGTTGCCTTTGGTTTCCATGTAAACGTCAAACATTTCTTTCTGTTCCGGGGTAAGGAGTTCCCCGGCAAGGGTTTCAATGTTTTTGTTTGTCAGCGTCACATGGAGAATGTAATAATCGTAGGGGATTTCCTCGGTGGTGGTTTCCCCGGTTTTCGGGTCGGTGGTGGTTTCCGTGCGGTAGCGTGTCTGTATTTCTTCCCGCAGGGTAAGGGTGTACTGCTTTTCAAACAATGCCTGTATTTCTGCCTGCGCTTCCTCCCGTGTGTAGTCGTAGAGCTTGGCGGTAAGGTAGGACGCAAGCGCAAAGGGGTTGTGTCCGATTTCGTCTAAATGGTACTGGTATTCGTCATAGTCCGGGTAGTCCGTTTCGATGTCAGCGATTTCCTCCCGCAAGCCCCTTTCCAGTTCCTTGTAGTCGGCTTCCACCTGCCGGATTGCTTCGTCCTCGGCGGTGTAGGAAGTGCCAACGATTGAGGAAACGCCGCCCTGTATGATTGCGGCGCAGGAAGATAGCCCGGTAAATATCATCACAATTAAGAGCAGGAACACGCCCACGGTCAGTATGCCTTTCCAGTGGCGGGCGATAAAGTCCGTTGTCTTTTTCGTGGCTTCCCCAGCTTTCTGCGCCGTTTTGCGGGTGTTCTTTGCTGCACCTGCGGTCTTTCCGGCTGTTTTCCCGGCTTTCTGCGCCGCCCGTAAATCCTTTGCGTACTGCCGCTTTATCTGCTGTTTCTGGTGGAAACGGGAGAGGGGATTGCCTGCAAGCTCCGGGTTCTCTTTCAGCGTCTTGTGGTAGAGATAGTTTGTATCTGCTTTCTGTGACGCTGCTTCCGCTTTGGCGGCTGCCCGGTAGGGTTTCAGCTTGTGGCTTCGGTAGCCCTCTTTCAGCTTCCGGCTTGCGTAGCCGCCCGCCCTTTCCGCAAGTTTCTCCGATTTGTGCGCCCCCTCAACGCCGGAATTGTCTTTCTCAACCTCGCCCACTTTCCCATGCACATAATTCTTGATTTCCCGCACGGGGCGGTCAGCCGGGTTGTGGTGCAGCTTCCCGTTTGGGGGCTTGTCGGTCTTTTCAAAGTACAGGCGGGTCTTTGCCCGCCCGGTTTCCTCGTCAAATTTCCTTGCCGCCTTAATGCGTTTCTGCTTGGGTATCTTTTCCCTTGCCGCTTCAAGTCGGTCAGCGGCTTTTTCAGATTTCTTCACATACTTTGCAAGCTCCGGGTCGGTGCGTTCTTCCTCCTTGAATTGCAGGCGGGAAGCCTGCGGCTGTGCTGCCGCCTTTGCCGCCTGCTTTGCGTCCTTTTTTGCCTTTCTCCGGCGTTTCTTCGCCTTGTGACGCTGCCTTTCGGTGGCGGCACGGTTTAGGGCTTTCCCGGTCATGTTTTCCGCTGCGTCCCCGGAAAAATCGTCTGTTTCCCTTTGGCTCTTGCGGGTCTGCTCCCCGGTGGCTTGGTTGGTTTCCACAACGCCGTCACGGGTCATTTTCTGCGTGGTCTTTGCCTTTGCCTTAAATTTCTGCATGAATGGTTATCCCCCTTTATAAACTCGCTTCCTGCGCTTTCTGCGGGGCTTTTTTCTTGGGCTGCTCCGGCTTGGCGGCTGCTTTGATTTCCTCCCGGATAGAGGGCTTTTCTTTCTCCCTGCCTTTTGCGGCTGCCTGCTCTAAGCGTTCCACCCGTGCCATTGCTCGGTCAATGTTCTTTTCCATGCCCTCTAACGTGGCTTTATGGCGTTTTAGGGGCTTGGCAACGGCGGCAAGCACGCCCTTGTCCTCATTGCACTGCGTCAGCTCTTTGCGCTCCTTTCCCGTCAACGCCCGCCCTAAGTTCTTGGCGTGTTCATTGAGGGCGTGGAGTTCGCTGCCTATGGCGTTGATACGGTCAATGCTGCTTTGGGTGGAAGCGATTGCGTCCTGTACGTTTCCTTTCATCTCCGCAAGTGCTTTTTTCACGCCTAAGAAGTCAGCCGCCTTGTTCAGTGCTGAAATGCCGTGCTGCTTGACGGCGGCAAGGGTCTTTCTGATTTTGTCGGTCATGTTCCCCTTTAAGGTGGAGAGGGTTTCTTTTGCCTGCGTGATGTGCGCCTGCGTCTGCTTGGTTTCCTGCATGGCGGCAGTTCTGTTTCCCCCGTCATGGAGCGTGGCAAGCTGTTCACGGACGGTGGCAAGCTCGGAAAGCACTTTCCCGTACTGTGTTTCCATAGCTGCGAATTGTGAGAATAAAGCGGAAAGCTCGGCGGCTTCCTGCTTCTTCCCGTTCTGTGTCAGCAGGTCAAGGAGTTCCGTCAATGAGTCCTGCTGTTTTGCGGTTTTTGCGCCCATGCTTCAATCCTCCTTTCTGTCCTGCGTCCCCGCAGGGTCACAATCGTTGTCCCAGACACACCAATCTGAACATTTTCCGGTTTCCATATCCGCAATGTATTTTAAGACTGGGTATACCTGTGCCGGAACAACGGCATTGCCTAAGCATTTAAGGCGTTTGGCTCTGTCCTTTACGTCCGGGCATATCCGGGGAATGCCGGGCGGCTCTATGCACCAGAGGAAACGTCCGTCCATTTGGGTGGGAAGCCCATCAGCCATTCCACCCACTCCGGGTTGAAGCGGTGGGACGGGTCTGTTTCTTTCTCCAGAAAATAGATTACTTCCGACAATGCCGCCGCCCAGTATGTCCCGCTGTAATTCCTCCTGCGGAACGCACCCGTTGGCGATATGCTTATCCTTTCGGTTTTCATTCTGCTTCCCGTGTCGGACGCAAGGGGAGTTGGAAACATCAACGCCGATGATGAAAGTCCGTTTGCGTTCATGCCACGCGCCGACGGCACAAGCAGGAAGTACGAACGTCCAAACGGCATATCCCGCCTGTTCCAAGTCAAAGAGCGTCTTGTGGAGCCCCATATTGATGAAGTTAGCAACATTTTCGCCAAGCACGAAACGGGGCCGCAGTTCGTTAATGACGCGGCACATTTCCGGCCAGAGGTAGCGGGTGTCTGCAAACCCTTTTCTTGGACCGATTGAGGAAAAGGGCTGGCAGGGGAAGCCCCCGGATAGGAGCGTGAGTTCTTTCTGTCCTGTTTTTTCATAGAAAGCCTCCTTTGTCAGTGATTGAATGTCTTTGAAACGCGGCACGTCCGGCCAGTGCTTTTCAAGCACGGCGGTGGGGTAGTCTGCCCATTCGCACTGGCAGACGGTTGTAAAGCCTGCGGCTTCGGCGGCAAGGTCAATGCCGCCTATCCCTGTAAACAGGCTTAAATGTGTCAATGGTTTTATGCTTTATTCCTCCTTTCTGTCCCCGTGTTCCTGCGGGCTATGGCTGTGCAAGTTCCTCCGGGCGGGTTGTCATTATGCGGTAAAGCTCGGTGTCTGCCGGGAAGCGGTCTACAAAGGGGAGTATCACGTTGCCGTAGAAGATAAGCCCCTGCCCGGCTTCGGAGTGGGTCACATAGGAAAGCTGCTTATTGGAAATGCCTAACTGCTTCGCCAAAATCTGCCTGTCGCCGCCCGCTTGGTTCAGCATATAAATAAAATCGCTGTTTTCAAAAATGTTTTCGATTTCCCGGCTTGCAAGCAAATCTTTGACGTTCTGTGTTATGCCCGTGGGTATGCCGCCCCATTTTCTGAAACGCTTCCAGATTTCCACGCTGTAAGCCGCCGTCTGTTCCTCTTTCAGCAGCAAGTGAAATTCGTCTGAATAGTACCATGTGTTAGCGTGGCGTTCCCGGTTCTCGGTCACACGCCCCCAAACTTGGTCTTGTATGATGAGCATACCTAACTTTTTGAGCTGCTTCCCCAACTCCTTAATGTCAAAGCAGACAAGGCGGTTATGTATGTCTATGTTGGTGCGGTGGTTGAACACGTTAAGGCTTCCATGCACATACAGTTCAAGGGCTGCGGCTACCCGTGCGGCTTCCGCTTCCGGCTGTTTCTTTAGTGCGTTGTATAAATCTTCCAGTATCGGCATTTTCGCCGGGTCGGGGTCGGCAAGGTACTCACGGTAAACCTCCCGCACGGCACGGTCAATCACGGTCTTTTCGATTGGCTCTAAGCCGCTTTTGCCGCCAACGACAAGCTCACAAAGGGAGAGGATAAAATCGCTTTTCAGTGACAGGGGGCTTTCGTCCTCGGAATAATTGAGGTTCAAGTCCATAGGGTTCACAAAGTCTTTGCTTGTGGGGGAGATTTTGACTACCTGCCCGCCTAAACGGTTGACAAGGGGTGCGTACTCGGCTTCGGGGTCGCATATCAAGATACAGTCCTTTTTGTCCGCAACAAGGAATACGTTTGTGATTTCACGCTTTGCGCAAAAGCTCTTGCCGCTGCCCGGTGTCCCCAGAATTAAACCATTGGGATTTTTGAGCTTCTTCCTGTCCGCAAGTATCATGTTGTTAGAAAGTGCGTTCAAGCCGTAGTAGAGGGCTTCCCCGTTCTGGAAAAGCTCCTGCGTGGTAAACGGCACGAAAATAGCCGTGCTTGATGTGGTAAGCCCCCGCTGTATGGGGATTTCGTTCAGTCCCAAAGGCAGGGACGACACAAGCCCGGCTTCCTGCTGATAGTCAAGGCGCACAAGGGAGCAGTTGGCTTTCTGCGCCACGCCCGCCGTCTGGAATATCTGGTTGTCAAGCTGCTGCTTATTGTCCGCAAGGTTTACCACAAGCAGGGTAAGGAGAAACATTCGCTCGTTGCGGCTCTGCAAGTCCCGCAAGAGGTCTTTTGCGTCCCCGCCGTAGGTGGCAAGGTCGGACGGTATTATATCCATATCGTACCCGCTGCGTACCGCCTTTTTCTGCTCGGCTATCTTCATAGCGTCTAAATCTGTTATCTTGCGTTTTATGGTCTTTATGGCTTCGCTCTGGTCGATACTGCGGATATGCAGGTTTACCAATAAATGCCCGTCTACGTTCAAAAGGTCGGCAAGCAGGCGGTCATTGAGTTCCGGCGCAAGTATCTGTAAGAACGATACCGCCCCGGTCTTGTCGCCCATGCTGAAAAGCCGCCCGTTCTTGAAAGCGAATGAGGGCGGCGCAATGAAATCTTTCGTGGAAAGCCCGGACGGTACAAGCCATTTCCAGTTGAATAAAAATTTTCTGTCCCCGTCCGGGTGGAAAATGCCGTGCAGCACTTCAAGCCGTTCTTTCCCGTCAAGGGGTCGGTTCGCCGCCCCTAAGATTTTGAGGTGGTTCAATATATCCGTTTCCAGTCGGTTCAGCCGGGACTTTGCATTTTTAAGGCTGTCGGCTTCCAGTGTGAATGTGAGGTATTTATGCTTCACAAGCCCGTTATTGCCCTTTGCAAGCTGGTTTTGGAGCATGGCGGCGTATTCCTCCCGCACATCATCAAAACCGTCCTGCTGCGGCGGTATGGCGATACTCTTTGAGAAGTCCCCCTACCCGGCGACACGGTTCACAAAGGTAAGCTGCAACCCTACGGAGCTGTCAAGGGAGTTGTAGAAGTCGCAAAGGGCTTCAAAGGTGGCGGTCTTGTCGTCCGGCTGTGCAAGCTGATAGTTGATGTCGGAAAACTCAACGCTTTTTGAGAAAAGATTGTCCTTTACCCGGCATATCCCGTCCGGGTACATCTGCAAGTAGGGGATTGTCTGCTGTGCGGTGTGCCTTTTCCCGTCCCCCTTTGCCTGCCGCATAAGGGCGGCTATCTGCTTTTTTTCTGCCCGTGTGAGCCGGATTTTTTCTTTTTCCTGCTGATTTTGCGGTCTGTCTTTGATAGCTTTTTTTCGCAATGGCTGTTACCTCCTTGTTAAGTTTCCGTTGCTTCGCTAAGACGGCGTAATAGTTTTCCGTCTGGTAGGGTCGTTCCTTTGGCGTGAGGAAAAACACTCTGATAATGTTGCCTAACACTTTTTCAAGCGGCTGCCCGTGCTTCTCGTACATGGCGAACAGGAAAAACGGGAGCATGGCAAGAACCATGAGAAAGGTCGCTGCGGTCTGCGGGACGCTGCCCTTTATGAGAAAGAACAGGGGAACGCCCACGGCTGCCGCCATGCTGAAACACACAAGCTGCCGCTTGGTAAGGTTCAGCGCAACTTTGGTCTTTACTTTTGTAAGGTCTTTGGGTACTGTGACATACGCCATTGATAACCTCCTTTCTGCCCGCATGGGGCGTTGTCTGAAATCTAATGTGCGTGGAAAATGCTTTTTGCAAGGCTTCCCGTTTTAAAGAGGGAAAAGCAGAGTATCACGGTGTAGGCGGCTATGCTGAAAATGGCACTGTGCAGGTTTGAAGCGATTACCATTTCATTCACAAGCACGGCGTAAATCCCTACGCATACCATGATGAAAAAGCCCTGTACGCCCAATGCGAACAAGCCTTTGAGATAGTTGTTCCCAATGCTTCCCCATTCCCTGTTAGTCATGGTGGCAAAGGGGATAGGCGCAACGGAGCAGGTCAGATATATCTCAATCATTCTTCCGTAGAGGATAACCGTAATCAGTACGGACATAATCTTCATGCACATACTAACAAGGGCGGTTTCCATTACAAGCAAAAGCAGTTCGGGGACTTCCATTGTTTCCATGTTGGCGGTCATGGCGGCAAGGGTGCTTTCCACGTCAATAGCGGTGTCGGAGCTTATCACGCCCGCCGCACTGTTGACTAAATGCTGCCCCACGTCAAAGACCGCCATAGTAATGTCAAAGACGTGGGTAACAAGGTAGACGGCTACCCACGCTTTGAACACATATTTGAAGAACATGAAAGTGTCAATGTCATGCAGGCTGTTCTTGTCCGTAACCATGCTGATTAGTTCCACGCATAGCACATAAGTAATGACAAGCCCCGCAATGGGGAGAATGACGGTCTGTGAAAGGTTCTGTATCATGGAAAACACGCCGCCATTCCACCCCTGCGGGGTCTGCCCTGCCTGCGCCGCTATCGTGCCTACTTTCTCGTTCACGTCCCCGAACATATTTGACAGGTTTCCGTTAATCGCCCCGATTAAAAGCTCCTTTAGCCATTCGTTAATGGCTTCAAATATGCTCTCCATAAGCGGCTACCTCCCCGGATTAACCGAACAAGCCGGAAAGCAGCGGGATTAAGGTTGTGCCGATAAGCGCAACGCCACCGCCTGCCATAAGCTGTGTTATCCCCAATTAGTAGGAACAATACAGCTTTCTGGCGGGCGGCGGCACGTCAAGAAATATATATGGAGTTTTTAAAGAATCCCCCGGAGCAGGGGAGCGGTCAGCCTGTGACCTGCTCCACTTCCGGTATGGGTTTGAGATTAAAATGAATTTCGATAGAAATGTGTCTTGTTTTGTCGCTGTCTATGGTTTCATGGACAACGATTTCTTTAATCAGGCGGTTCAGGATGGAAGCGTCCAGTTCGGTGATGTCCCGGTATTCCTGTATGGATTCCACCCACTGCCTTGCGTCCACGGCAAGCCGGATTTCATTGGCAAGGTGTTTCCTGCCTTTCTCAACTTTAGCCTTTAATTCCGCCTGTTCCTTCTGTGTCTTTTCCAGCAGGAGATTGAAGTTTTCTTCTGTGATTCGTCCGGCTACCATGTCCTCATAGAGCCGCAATACCATCTTTTCCAGCACTTCAATCCGTTCTTCGTCTTTGGCAAGGGTGCGCTCCATCGCTTCCCGCTGGTCTTTCTGCTCGGCCTGGCAGGTGTCGGTCAGCCGTCCGGCCACCGCTTCGCTGTCGGTCAGGGCAGCGGTGGCGCACTCCCGGATTTTGTTCAGCACAAGAGAATAGAGCGTGTCAAATTCAACCCGGTGCTGTGTGCAGTGCTGCTTCCCATAGGCATTGTAGGTCTTACAGGAGAAAATCCGCTTCGGGAACTTCTCATGCGTGGTGCGGATGGTGAGAGCCTTTCCGCACTCCCCACATTTTATCAGCCCTGCAAAGAGGTTGATTTCCCCGGATTTGCCCGGTCGCTGGCGGGATTTCAGTTTTTCCTGCACAATCGCAAAGTCCTTTTTGTCCACCAGCGGCTCATGCGTCCCCTCCACCACAATCCAGTCCTCCGGCTTCTTATCCCGGATCGTGCCGATTTTAAAGCGGTACTCGGTCTTTTGGGAAGCGATTGCGCCGGTGTAGACGGGGTTCATCAGGATTTCCTTAATCACGGAGAAGTCCCAGACGTACCGCCCGTTTTCCGGGTCTTTCTTTTCCCATTTGGTGCGGATGTTCCGGTGTCCCCGCTTCCGGTTCCACCATGTCGGGCAGGGGTGCTTTTCTTCCTCCAGCCTGCGCCGGATGTAGTTGGGGCCGTGGCCGTCCAGCGCATATCCGAAAATCAGCCGGACAACCGGGGCGGTTTCCCCGTCAATGAGAAGGTGGTTCTTGTCCTCCGGGTCTTTCTTGTAGCCAAACGGGGCGATACAGCCGGTGAACTGGCCTTTCTGCGCCTTCAGCACATAGGAAGAATGGACTTTCTTGGAAATATCCTTGCTGTACATCTCATTCAGGATATTTTTAAAGGGCGCAATGTCGTTGTTGTCCCGCATGGTGTCGATACCGTCATTCATGGCGATGTAGCGCACACCGTTTCTTGGGAAGAAGTCCTCGATAAGCTGCCCGGTCTGCAAGTAGTTCCGTCCTAACCTCGATAAATCCTTTGTAATCACAAGGTTTATCTGTTTCCGCTCAATGGCTTTCAACATCCGTTTCAGGTCGGGGCGTTCCATGTTCAGGCCGGTGAAGCCGTCGTCCTGATAGACTGCCGTAACCTCCCATCCCTGCTTCTGGCAGAACTTTTCCAGCATATCCCGCTGGTTCTCGATACTGGCGCTCGTCCCGTCAAGGTCGTCGTCCTTGGACAGCCTGCAATAGATAGCTGCCCGGAAGCTCCCGGCAAGAAGTGTGTCCATCCCTGTATATTCCATTGCGTTCATCATAACCGTTTACCCGCACAATCCAGACGGAACACGGTCACTTGGAACCTCATCTTTATTATACCCTATTTCTTGTGGTTTGGCAAGATATTCTTTATCTGTTTTTCTGCTGTGTTTCTGTGCGATGAGGCTCACGAAAACGTCCGTAGCGTCCAGCTCACCGTCAAATACTGTGGTGACATGAATCTCTGTTTTATTTTTCGCCATAGGCAGTTGTCCTCCATACATGAAAAGGCCAGACAGGGACGGTCGGCAACGAAGTCCGGCAACGGGCTTCAAAAAACCTTGGAACTAATCCTTGTCTGGCGGTTGGGTTATTTTATACTTTTTCTTTTATTTTTCTGTTGCTTTGGTTGTTAAAGGGGAGAAAAGCCCGCAGTTACGGGATTTTGCCCGGCAACCGGCCCGGCAACGGGATAGCAACGAAGTGTGCAACGGGATAGCATTGGGCTGTTATTTGCCGGTTTTTTTCAGAAGGGAAGCTCCATTTGCTCCGGCACTGGCGTAAATCCCTCCGGGGTTTTTCCACGCCCGTTGCTGATGTCCGTTGCCGGTTGCTCCCGTTCCCATCCCTTCTGCCTGCCGTACCCGGCGAACATCCGGGGGTTGGAGAAATAATTCCAGCCGGTGACGCACTGGTTCATTATCTCGTTGATTTCCCGGATTTCCCATTGTTTCGGCTCGTCAAAGGAGTGGTTCAGGGCTTCTTTGTAAAGCTGTTTGGAGCAGACGGTATCGCCGGGGTAGCTGTCAAGGAAAGCCTGAATCATCCCGGCCTTGGTGTCCTCCGGCATGAAGTCCCGCTGGCGTTCCTTTAGGTGGCGCACCATTTCCGGGCTGAATGTCAGCTTCCATCTGCCGCTTTTGTAAATCTCCATCGCTTCTGCCCACACCTGGCTGATATAGGCTCTGGAAGCGGGTTCGTCCTCTAAAATGTGCGTTTCCGCCTGTTCCGGGCATACTTGTATGGGGATAAAGCGGCGGTTGCCGGAGCGGTCAAGGGGCAGGAAGTCAAGGGCGTTGGATGTGCCGCCGAACACACACTGCCTTGGGCGGTCTGCCGGGTGGGTTTCGTAGGGTATCTTGTAGACTTCCTTCTGACGGCTCAAAAAGGACTTGATTTCCTCTATGCTCTTTGCATTTGCGGTGGCAATCATCTCCGACATTTCGATTATCCAGTGACCTTGCAGCTTCCGGTATACATTGTCATCGTCAAGCTTCCGCAAATCGTCCGAAAACCACTCGTCTTTGACTGCCAGCAGACGGAAGAAGGTGGACTTCCCGGCTCCCTGCCCGCCCACCAGACAGAGCATGACCTCAAATTTACAGCCGGGGAAAAATGCCCGGTGGATGGCTCCCAACAAAAACAGGCGCAGGGCTTCATAGGTGTACTGGTCTGTGTCTGCCCCTAAAAAATGCCGCAGACAGAAGCGCACCCGCCCGGTTCCGTCCCATGTCAGGCTGTTCAGATACTCCCGGACAGGGTGGTAACTGTTCTCATTGGCGGCAAGGTCGGCGGCGTCCTGTATCTTCTTTTCGCTTGTCAGGCCGTAAGTTTCTTCCAGATACAGCCGGATATATTTCATGTCCGTGTCGGTCATGGGGCTGTTTTGGGGTCTTTTGTAACCGATGGGCTTTAAAATATCGGTGCGGTCGGTCAGCAGGTTATAGGCAACCGCCCCGGACAGGAGCGGGTCGCACTGGAACACGGTCAGGCAGTTGCGGATGCTGTTGCGGAAGCCGCCTTTCTCGGTGGTTTCCAGCATGGCCTTGACTTCCTCAACGCTCCGGGGCGGCTCGGCGCTGTCTGCCATGTTCGCTATTTCCTGCCGTATCTGGGGCGGTAAATTCTGCCATTCGTCTTTCAAGGTTCCTCACTTCCTTTCCGTGTCCTGTAATAAGGGCTGCCCGCTCCTGAATGTCCCCGGAGAGAAGCACGTCCATCAGGTATTCCACCCGGCTCATGTTCTGCAGGGCTTCCACAAACCGGGAATTCCATGCTTCATCGGGCTGCCGTGGGGCATATTCCTCCTTCCAGCGGCGCAGGAGATGGTAATAGTCGGACAGCACCCGGAAACAGTGCCGCTCCATGCGCTTAAATTTCTGTTCCTCGGTTTCCCTCCGCAGGCGTGGACGGATGGGCGGCTTCCCGGCGTTCCTCCCGTCCTCATAAGGGATGGAGAAGTCCTGCGCCAGCATGAGGGCGGCTTCTTTACTGCCGATACCGTGGAGCCGGGAAACAAAGTCAATCACGTCCCCGGTGGCTCCGCAGCCGAAACAGTAAAAGCGGCGGTCAACCTTCATGCTTGGGTTCCTGTCGTTGTGGAACGGGCAGACGCACATCCCATTTCTGTTCACTTTAATTCCATAACGCTCCGCAGCCTGCCTTGTGGTGACGGACTGCTTCACGGCTTCAAATACGTTCAATAGGCGTTCCTCCTGATAATCCCAACGTGGGCGACACAATGTCGCTCACGTTGTCTGTAAATCTTTCCAGTTCAAAATAAAAGGCACTTGTCTGCGGTTTCCAATCACAAAACAAGTGCCTGTTTAAAGTTCCATATTCTGTTGTTTCTGTGTCCGGGGCGGCTGGCGTTTCTCTGCCTTCTCCTGCCGGATGCGTTCCTGCCGCCCTTTCAGGTTCCCCTGTACGGACGGTTTCTTCCCCGGCTCGGCGGTCTGGCGGTACTGCTCGGACGGCAATACCTGATTGAGCCAGCGGCGCACATCCCGCAGAACTTTTACATCTGCCTGCACCGCTTCCAGCTCCTCCCCCTGTTCCGGCAGGGCAGAAGCAAGCTGTTCCCGTTCCGCTTCCAAATCTTTGCGGGAGTAGGTATTGCCTTTCAGGTTGGCTTTCAAATACCGGATAGCGGCATAGTAAGCGTCCAGTTCCTCCCGGTGGCTCTCCGCAAACTGCTCTTTTTTCTTCTTCCAGCCGATAGCGGCATACTCCTTATGGACTGGCTTGCCCGCTTCGTATTTGTCAATGTAGGACAGCATGGTGTTGATGGCTTTGATGCGCTTCTCGCTTTTTTTCACGCTCGCCATGACAGAAACGGCGGTCTGGCTGATTTCATCCAGCCGGGTGTCAAGGCTCTCTACGGTGGAGATTTCTTTTTTCCGCAGAAAATCCATAGCCGCCTGTACCTTGTTGAAGTCGGCAACTGTGCCCTTGAGCTTCCCTCTGGAAGTCCAGTCGGCACGCTGTCCGCTCCGCAGTTCTAAATACTGTGAGAGCAGCTCCGATATGGTCGGCTCCTTCGTCTGTTCCAACGCTTCCATCAGAGCGGCTTTTTTCTCCTTTAAGTCGGCAATCCAGCCTTTTAAGTGGCGCACCATCTGGCGGATGGACTGCATGAGGGAGTTGGCGGCTCTGATGTCCCGGTTCAGGTTGCCGATGCTGGTCTGGATTCCTTTCTTCTCCATCTGGCAGGCGGCAGGCCCCATGTGGACGGTAGGGATTTGGTCAATCCCTTGCCGGGCATAGGAGCGCAGGTCAAGGCGTTCCGGGCGGTCGTTTGCTTCCAGATAGCGGTTAGCCGTGTCCGCCCATCCCTGCCGCCAGATTTCAGCGTACTTCTGGTCGTTCCAGTCCACGGTGTTCTCCTTGTGGCTTTTCCATCTGCCGGACGGGAGCCGGATTCTTTCGCCGTTTCCGTCGAGGTCGTATACCTTGCGGCACTTGGGAAGCCATTTCCCTTTTTCGTCCATCGCCCGCATGGTAAGCAGGATATGGGCGTGAGGGTTGCCATCCCCCTTGTCGTGGATGGCAAAGTCAGCAATCATGCCTTTGGAAACGAAAAACTCCCGGCAGTAGTCACGGATAAGGTCGGCGTACTGTCCCGGCGGGATTTCCCTTGGGATGGCAAGCACGAACCTCCGGGCAAGCTGGGAGTTCCATTGTTTCTCCTGTGCTTCGGCAGAGTTCCATAAGGTATTGCGGTCTGCAAACTCCGGCGGCACATGGGGTGGGAGCATGATTTCTTTGTGGGTGACTTCGTTCTTGTAGGGATAGTATTTCTGCTCTTGGTCGTATTCAGAGAACAGCTTTTCGCCGCTCTGGTAGGCGGCGGCAGAAACAGCGGATTCATTGTTGCTCCGCTTAATGATGGTGATTTTACAGTGCGGGCATGGCAAGTGTGCGCCCTCCTTCCTCCCGGATTCCGGGCATAGAAAAAGCAGGATACCTTTTTTCAGTTTCCTGCTTGCGTTGCCGCTGGTGGGCGGCAGGTATTTAGTTTTTGATGAGTTATCAGTTTGATAAGCTTAAATTTTACAATTTGAATTTATTCCTACAAAAGTACAAATACTCTTTAACGGTTATTTCTTTACTATGTAAAATACCGATGATAACAAATATAATTCCTGCGACTGTAAGGTAACAGTCCTTAATATCAAAAATAAAGAAGTTTGGTATCTGCAAAAAGTCTAAACTTCCTCCCCAAAAAATTTTATCTATTAAGCTACACAAACAACCTGCCAACCCAAAAACTAAAATTATTTTCACTGAAAATTTAGTTTTCTTCGTTTTTGCTCTATACAATAAATATCCTGATAGAATAATATAAATGGCAAGAATGTTAAAAACAACCATAAGAAATGAACTTGAAAAAACATCAGCAAAATTTCCAAACCATGACAAATTTGTATTTTGTTCTGGGTTAAATCGCAACAAATGAAATATTATATCAAACTCGTCTTGCATAAATAACTTTAATATAATTATTTTTATAGTTTGGTCTATCAATGTCAAAAAAAGTACAGGGATAATAAATGGCTTAATCTGTTTGATGATAAAAAACTCCTCCTCTCAAATCCTGATTTATCGCTGGCACTATTATACAGCTTTAACTTGCTAAATGGAATACGCTTTCTGAAAGATTTCCGGGTGGCAAAGCCACAAAGGGGTAGCTGGCAAAGCCAGCGCAGGGGAAGGGTAGCTTCCCCTGTGATGATTGGAGCAGATTGAAAATCTGTGGAAATCATCTGCTGTCCGCAGGACGCTCCCGGCAGGGCGCAATGCACCACTTCCCTAAGTGGTGTATAATTGCGCCCTCTTCCAGAGGGGGATTTTCCAGCTTGTCACTTCGGAATCTGTCAACGTGAACGCGCCCGGCTCGTCCACGTTAAAACTTCCCTTCAAAAATCAAGACGCGCCCGGCGCACTTTGATTCTGGAACAGTCTTTTTTATCGTTCCTGCTGTCGGGGCTTCTTGTCAGGATAGAGTTTCCCGGCGACAACGGCGGCATGGCTCTTTATCTTGATTTCCCCTTCCTGTTCGCTGTGTTTTGCGTTCCGGTAACCTTCATCGGAAAGGAAGAAACGGAACCGCTCCCCCTTGAAACCGACAAAGCATTGCTTCTGTACTTCCAGCGTAATCATGTGCCGGGTTTCCGGGTGGAACCGTTCTATCCCTGACAGGTCATGCCCCTGCAAAATCGGCTCCTGTGCCTTTGCCGCCGCAAGCCGCTGGCGGATGGAATTGTCACGCTCTGCCAGGAACCGGGCTTTTGTGGCGGCGACAAACTGGCTGCACTCCGGCTCCGGTATCTTTTCCAGTTTTCGGATGGCGTTCTCCACGATTGCCTTTGTCAGTAAGTCCTTTATCACCGGCACGATTTCTTTCATGCCCGCAAGGGTTTCCGCCTTGGTCGGTGCGGCATACTGGCAGATAATATCCAGCTCGCTTTTTGAAAATTTCATTCTGCGTCCTCCTTCCGGTTTTCGGTAAGAACCTGTGCCACAAGACGCTTCGTGTCGCCTTGGTGGAACAGTACCTCCAAGATGGTGCTGACCTGCTCGTCCGTCACGGATTCCGGGTGGGGAAGATGGCTTTCCAGCATAGCCCCTCTGGTGCAGAGCCGGTGCGTCCGTTCCTTCCGGTTCAGGGTCTTTATCTGGTGTTCCAGCATTTTCTCCTTATGCTGCGCCCGCCGCAGCCTTGCTTCGGTCTTTTCAATCTCCTGATTCAGTTTTTCCAGCTTCTCATTCATGGGCGGTGTCCTCCTTGGGGAGCAGGATATAGATGTGGCTGACCTCCCCGATTCCCTGACGGACACGCATAATCATCCCGGCCTGTTCCAGTTCGTTTAGGGAACGCTTGCAGGTCTGGGGGCTTCGGGAGAGCGCCGCCGCTATCTCCATGACAGGGAAGCGGATAAACAGAATCCCGTTGCTGTCCTCGGTTCCCCTTGTCAGGATTTCATCCAGCAGGCGGGCGTACATAACCTTTGCTGTGTTGCTGACCTGCAGCCGGAGCATTGCCTTTGGGAGCGGCATACAGGGCGGCAGGGGCGTGCTGGCTATCATAAACTCACAATTCATTGGGTGGTGTCCTCCTTTTGGCTCGTTTAGATAAATAGCGGGGGCAGTCGATAATGACAGCCCGGAAACTCTGCTTGCACTCATGCTGGCATTTCCGGCAGAGTTCATTGTAGCTTCTGCGCCCCCGGTCGTTCAGGAAGAAAGCAAGCTCTTTCTTCCGCTTTTTTGACATTCTCGGCATAGTGCCTCCTTCATAGAAAAACCGCCCGATTCAGCAGTAACAGCCGGAATGGGCGGGTAGTGGTTTTTTGTGTATCGTTTCGGGGCGATTTTCAGGGAAAATACGGCCATAGAGCCGCCCCAAAATCCCCCTTGGTATTACGGGCAGGGCAGACTATGCCCTGTGAAATTGTTGTGTTTCGGTATCGTTCGGTGTTCAGTTTTGCCGGTTCCCTCTGCTGTCGTTCCTGCCCCCGTCTTTGGCGGCGTTTCGCTCCGCTTGGTACGCTCGTTCCAGTCAGGGTTTCTCCGTTTCCCTGCCGGAAGTCGTTGCGTTACATCGCCGAGGAGCATATCCCATACAGGCCGGTCATTCGATTGGAATAATCCATCGATGAACTGCCTATATCATAGGACATTTTTGTACCCTGTGCCGTATGTCCACAAATCAGGAATAAAGCCCAAAATCCAAAAATTTCCACGATTGCGGAATGGATGTGGTATAATGACTTTATTGCGGCAGGCTGGCCGCAGGGAAGGAGTGTTGCGCTTATGAAATCACGGCTTACTATACAGGAACGTCTAAAAGATTTACGCAAGGAAAAAGACATAAATCTGGAAAAACTTGAAGAACTGACCGGCATTTCAAAATCTGCACTGGGTAGCTATGAAGCAAATGATTACAAGGAAATCAGCCACGGCAACCTTGTAACACTGGCAGATTTTTATGGGGTGTCTGTTGATTACCTTCTCTGTCGGACAGAAAATAGAAAACTCTCCAATGTACCATTAGCGGAACTACATTTGAGTGATGATATGGTGGAATTATTAAAAAGCGGAAACATCAACAACCGGCTTCTCTGTGAGATTGCTACCAATGATAAGTTTGTCCGGCTTATGACCGACACGGAGATTTACATAGACGGCCACGCAACCGCCCGTTTCCGTGACATAAACGAGTCCTTGGAAGAACAACGGCTTGCCCTTATCAATCAACACCGCCATGCGGAAGGGGATTTATATTCGGAAACACTACGGGCAGGACAGATCGGGGAAGAAGATTTTTTCTGCCACATTACACACAAAACTTGGGATTCCATCCTCCGTGACATCCGCAATGCCCATGAGCATGACATTGACAGCACACCGGATTCCTCGGCCGCGAAAAAAATGGCTCTGGAAATCCAGAGAGCCTTGTCAAGCCCCGGCGATTATCTGGCAAAAATGTGGAAGGTCATTTTAAGTATGCTCGGTATCGACTATGACAAACTGACGGATGATGAGCAGAAGGTCTTGAAAAAAGTGCTTGCAAAATCACCGGCAATCAAGAACAGCCCGCTGAATTTCCGGCGTAAGAGGAAATGAAAACAGCCGTTGTTGGAATTACTGTTCCTGCAACGGCTTGTTTCGCAAATCATATTCCATTTTAATTAGGTGGCTGTCCAACAGACTAATTATTTATTAGTCAAAATAAAATAAATCTTCGAACTTCTTATCTAAAGCAATACACAAAATTAGTGCCAATTTAGCGGTTGGATTAAATTGTCCTGTTTCAATAGAACTGATTGTGTTTCGTGATACTCCTACCATTTCAGCTAATGCTGATTGAGAAAGTTTCTGTTCAGCCCTTATTTTCTTTAAATTATTTTTTAAAATTAAGTTATCATTCATTAAAATAGCCTCGCACAGAATTTATAAAAGAAATAGATTGATGCCAACAATAAAACAATGCCACAAACTACAGTATATTTCTTTCTTAATTTTATTCCTTCATATGTGAAACCTAACCCTGATGTACAGAATAAAATAGATATTATATCTGCCGGTGATTCCGTTCGCAATAGTTTAATGACCATTATAATTATGCCAAGAACAATAAGACCCCATTGTGAAAAAGCATCCCTTTTCACACGCACCTCTTTTTCACGTTCATCTCCATAAACATTTTCTTTTCTACTTTTTGATAAAATTTCATTTTTGTCCATTGATATATCCTCCTTTTTGTTGCCAAGTATTGTTGTCATTATAAATATATCATTACCAAGTATACTTGTCAATAATTATTGCTAAGTTTTCTTTGCAATAATTGCAAAAAGAATTGAAAAGCCAGAGTGACTAGCCATTCATCCAGCTGGTCACTCTACATCTATGTCAAATATAAATTAGTTCGTTCTTTATGATTTCCTCCGCCCGGTTGCAGATATTGTTCATCCGGCCTACCCATTCAAGTTGGTTTTGGGCTTTCAGTTCCTCCGTCACTCCCTCGGCTGCTTTCATCTGCCCGATGATTAAGTACAGCCGTTCCTCCGCCTGTTCATTCAGGTCGGCAAGGTATGTCCATAATTTCCCGGTTAGGATAAGGGAGCTGTATCGTGCCGGCTGCTCCTGCTTGAGATATTCCCGGTGCAGCCGCCCATAGCGTCCGATGGGGCGGTTCTCCTCCGGCAGCTTCAAGTCCGGGATATAGTAGTCGCCTACCAGAATATAATCAATGCCGTTCTCTGTGATTCTTTCTTTCAGTTTTTCCATTGTCGTTCCCTCCTGTGGTGGAAGGCTCGTCACTGGCCAACTCAATCACGTCCATAATGCCACAATCCAGTGTTTCACAAATGCGGGCAAGTGTGTCCATGCTGATATGTTTCCCTTCTTTGCCCATGTTGGCTATCATATTTGTGGTCAGGCCAGCGGCAAGCCTTAAATCCTCTTTCCTCATGTTGCGCTCTATCAGTGTGTGCCAGAGCGGTTTATAACTGATGTGCATTTTTCTCCCTGCCTTTCTGCCCCGGATGGGCGTTTACACCCATTATATCAGGATTCTTGCTAACTCACAAATATTTCTTGACGGTATCGCCGGTTCCGTCTGGATTGTGCTTTTCCTTTCCTCTTTTGATTACCTCTAATTAGCCATGACCTGTTTCATGCCTTGACTTTTTGCTCATGTGAGATAAAGAAGTAAAAGAAGTGTAAAAAATTTTGCCGTTCCCTGTCCGGCTGACTGCCGGACGGGTCGGGCTTTAGTCGGGCAACTCTACCTTGCCGACAAAAGAGTAATAGATTTCGATTTCCTGTCTGCGGAGCTTCCCCCGGCGTTTCCCGTCAAGGGCTTCCGATTCGTGGATTACGATTTTCTCCACAAACTCCCGTAACAGGGTAGGGGTGAGTTCCTCAAAGCTGGTGTACTTGCGGACTACTTTCATAAACTTCTCGGCGTTCGCCGTGGCTTCCAGTGTCTTTGAAAGCTCGCCCTGCAGAACGGCGGCACGCTCTTTCAGTTCCTTTTGCTCGGCTTCGTAGTCTGCCGAAAGTTCCGTGAAACGCTCGTCCGATATGCGCCCGGTCACGCTGTCCTCATACAGCCGCTTGAAGATAGCGGAGAGTTCCGCAATCCTTTTTTCTGCCGCTTCCAGTTCTTTCTTCTTGGCGGCGTTGCGGCGTTTGCTCCCGTCCTCGGTCTGGTCGGTCAACAGCTTCATAAACCGGGCTTCGTGCCTGGCGGCGTAGCTGGTGACTTTCCGTAGGTTCTCGGTCACTCCGGCGGTTAAAAGGTCGGTGCGGATAAAGTGCGCCGTACAGTCTGCCGTGCGCTTCTTGTAGCTGCCGCAGATATAGCAGTCCTGCCGCCGTTTTTCGGTCTGATACCTCTGCTGGTACATGACGCTGCCACAGTCGGCACAAAAGAGTATGCCAGAGAACAAGCCCACTTCATCATAGCGGTTAGGGCGTTTGCGCTGCTTGCGCAGCTCCTGCACACGCTCCCATGTGTCCCTGTCGATTATCTGCTCGTGGTGGTTCTCAAAGATTGCCTGTTTGTCCTCGCTGTTGTAGATAATCTTGCTGCACTTGTAGGATTGTGTGGTGGTCTTGAAGTTCACAAGGCAGCCCGTGTATTCCCGGTTTTCAAGGATATGTACCACGGTGTTCGCCGCCCACTTGCACTCATAGCCGGGGTGGTAGCGGCGGGTGCTTCCCGTCCGGCGGTATTCCAGAGTTCCCGGCGTGGGGATTTCCTGCTCCGCAAGCATACGGGCTATCTTGGTCGGACCGTTCCCGGCAAGGCATAGGCTGTAAATCTGCTTCACCACGGGGGCGGCTTCCTCGTCAATGATGAAATTTTCGTCCTTGTCCATGAGGTAGCCATACACGGGCTTGCTTGTGACGGGCTTCCCACTCATGCCTTTTGAGCGTTTTACCGCCCGGATTTTCTTGCTCGTATCTCTCACCAGCCATTCGTTAAAAATATTACGCAAGGGCGCAAAATCGTTGTCGCCCTGTGCGCTGTCAACGCCGTCATTGATAGCAATGAAGCGGACGCCGTTCTGTGGGAAAATCATTTCGGTGTACATTCCCACTTGAAGATAGTTTCGCCCTAACCTTGACATATCCTTTACGATAACCGTTCCCACAAGCCCCGCTTCAATGTCGGCAAGCATGGACTGGAAGCCGGGTCTTTGGAAATTTGCCCCAGAGAATCCGTCGTCCGTGTACCATTTGAGGTTGGAAAAGCCGTTCTGTTTTGCGTAGGCTTCAAGGATTCGTTTCTGGTTGCTTATGGAGTTGGATTCGCCTTGAAGCGTGTCCTCGTGCGACAATCTCGGATATAGGGCGGTAATCAGTTTTTGGGTGGTCTGTCTTGTCATGGATTCCTCCGTTTCCGACAGCCAGCCCCACTATTCCGTAGGTCTATTATACCATAGGGCGGGGCTGGCTGTACAGTCCTTTCCGCTTCTTTATAGAAGATAATATTTTTACTTTTATATCAAGGCTTATCGTTCAAGTTGATGATGGAAATTTTATTTTTTCTGTGGTAAACTATTTTCATCAAAATCTGTATACTAAGGTGGTGTAATGAATGAAAATTGTACAGGCTACAAATGACAATTTGACAGAGCTAATGTCTTTTTACAGTGTAATGTGTGATGTCCTTGGCGAAAAAAGTTTCCTTCCAAACGGGGATAAAGGTGGTTTTCCCTCGCAAGCAATGGTAGAGGAATCTATCAAAGGCAGATGTCAATTTATCGGCATAGAAGATAATAAAATCGTTGCAGCATATATTCTAAACCATGATTGCGACAGTGCATATAATACAGTTCGCTGGCAAATCAACGCCGCAAAAAATGAAGTAGTCATTATGCACGCACTTCGTGTTTTGCCGGATTATGGCGGGCGTGGATATTCAAAGCAGCTTGTCGAACATGCAATCCAGACAGCAAGAAGCAGAGGTTGGAAGGCAATACGGTTAGACTGTCTGAAAGGGAATGATATACCTGTCAAAATGTATCAGTCATACGGTTTTAAATATGTGGATACTGTGGATATTACTTATGTCGATATAGGTATTCCCATGCCATTTCATCTTTATGAGCTTGTTTTGGGATAAACA
>KE159591.1:0-21812 GCA_000403255.2 Lachnospiraceae bacterium 3-1 | reverse complement strand
TACACGGGCTTGCTTGTGACGGGCTTCCCACTCATGCCTTTTGAGCGTTTTACCGCCCGGATTTTCTTGCTCGTATCTCTCACCAGCCATTCGTTAAAAATATTACGCAAGGGCGCAAAATCGTTGTCGCCCTGTGCGCTGTCAACGCCGTCATTGATAGCAATGAAGCGGACGCCGTTCTGTGGGAAAATCATTTCGGTGTACATTCCCACTTGAAGATAGTTTCGCCCTAACCTTGACATATCCTTTACGATAACCGTTCCCACAAGCCCCGCTTCAATGTCGGCAAGCATGGACTGGAAGCCGGGTCTTTGGAAATTTGCCCCAGAGAATCCGTCGTCCGTGTACCATTTGAGGTTGGAAAAGCCGTTCTGTTTTGCGTAGGCTTCAAGGATTCGTTTCTGGTTGCTTATGGAGTTGGATTCGCCTTGAAGCGTGTCCTCGTGCGACAATCTCGGATATAGGGCGGTAATCAGTTTTTGGGTGGTCTGTCTTGTCATGGATTCCTCCGTTTCCGACAGCCAGCCCCACTATTCCGTAGGTCTATTATACCATAGGGCGGGGCTGGCTGTACAGTCCTTTCCGCTTCTTTATAGAAGATAATATTTTTACTTTTATATCAAGGCTTATCGTTCAAGTTGATGATGGAAATTTTATTTTTTCTGTGGTAAACTATTTTCATCAAAATCTGTATACTAAGGTGGTGTAATGAATGAAAATTGTACAGGCTACAAATGACAATTTGACAGAGCTAATGTCTTTTTACAGTGTAATGTGTGATGTCCTTGGCGAAAAAAGTTTCCTTCCAAACGGGGATAAAGGTGGTTTTCCCTCGCAAGCAATGGTAGAGGAATCTATCAAAGGCAGATGTCAATTTATCGGCATAGAAGATAATAAAATCGTTGCAGCATATATTCTAAACCATGATTGCGACAGTGCATATAATACAGTTCGCTGGCAAATCAACGCCGCAAAAAATGAAGTAGTCATTATGCACGCACTTCGTGTTTTGCCGGATTATGGCGGGCGTGGATATTCAAAGCAGCTTGTCGAACATGCAATCCAGACAGCAAGAAGCAGAGGTTGGAAGGCAATACGGTTAGACTGTCTGAAAGGGAATGATATACCTGTCAAAATGTATCAGTCATACGGTTTTAAATATGTGGATACTGTGGATATTACTTATGTCGATATAGGTATTCCCATGCCATTTCATCTTTATGAGCTTGTTTTGGGATAAACAGCTTAAGCACAATCAGCAGTCATGCACGGTTTATGCGGTAAAAGGCGGCTTGTGTCCGGCTGCGCTTTCCGCTTCCAGCACTTTCATCATCTTGTCGGCGGCGGTGGCGGTGGTGTCCTGTTTGAAGTAGCCGGAAACCACAAGGACGGTGTTCCCCCGGCGTACCTCGGTCACGCAATCCGGGCGGCGGGCAGTAGTGGCGGTGCTTCTGTTGGGGGTGTCGGTCATAGGCTCTCCTTTCTGTTCAGCAGCATTTTAAGGCACTCCATTTTCGCCTGTGCTTTGGCTTTTCTGAAATTCTCCCCGGTAATGCAGACGGGGGTACACATTTCAATAAGGCGGTCATATATGCGGGCGTGGGCTGTGTCCTCCGGGTTCTGCAATTCTTCCAGCGTCAAATTTGTGGTGACAATCAGCGGCTTTTGGCTGCGGTATCGGCTGTCAATCACGTTATAGACTTGCTCTAAGCCGTATTCCGTGCCACGCTCCATGCCGAAATCGTCAAGGATAAGCAGAGGGAAGCTGCAAAGGCGGGCTATGTATTCATTCCTGTCCTTGTAGCTGGCGGCAAGGTCATTGAGGATAAGGGCAAAGTTCGTCATGCACACGGAAACCTCTTTCTCCATGAGGGCGTTGGCGATACACCCGGCAAAATAGCTCTTGCCTGTGCCGACTTCTCCCCACAAAATCATTCCGTGATTCCCGTCCTTTATCTGCTCCCATTGTTCCACATAGGCACGGGCTTTCGCCATTTGGGGGCATTTCCCGTTGTCGTTTTCAAACGTCCATTCCCGCATAGCCGGGTCTGTAAATCCCTTTCTGTTCAGCCGTTCCACTTCCTCCCGGTGCTTGTATTCCCGGTGTCTGGCTTCCAGCGTTTCCCGGCGTTTTCTCTGGCAGTCACATTCTTTCGGGTGGCGGTCACGTCCGAAAAAGGTTTTGCCCTCCGGGAAGTAGGCTTCTTTGGGCTGGCGGCAGCTCCCGCAATATAAAAGCCCGTCCTCCCCGGTGTAGTCCTCCGGCTCTGCTTCCTGTGCCGTGGCAAGCCGGAAAATAGCGTTATCGTAATCACACATAAAATCGTCCTCCTTGTTCATGGTCTTTTACGCCCTGTTTACGGGGCGTTGTGTCTATGCGGTCAAAGGCTCTCGCCCTCTTTGTAGGAATAATCGGGGATTCCTTTCTTTCCTGTGCCTTTCCTGTCACGTCTTGCCCACATACGGACAGCAGCGGCATGGTTGGCGTACACTTTCCCGTAGGCGGCTATGAACTCGCTCAATTCCTCAATGAACCGTTCCAGCCTGTCCGGGTATTCCCCTTTCAGCTCCGCATACTCGGATTCGGAAAGGAAAAGGTTTTTATATCTGCCAAAGGGTGCGGGCTGCTCCCCACTCACTCCTTTTAGTTGGTTCTCTTTTAGTTGGTTTATAGTAAGTTGGTTAGGGGTCGGTTTTCCGTCCAACGCAAAGGTCGGTTTTCCGTCCTTATGAGGGTCGCTTTTCCGGCTATCAGAGGGTCGGTTTTCCGGCTGTATGGCTGTCATATGGTCGGAAAACTGTACCACTGGCATTTGCGGTATTTTCACATAAAGGCGGTTGGGTGCGGAGAAGCCCCGGCGTTCCCTCACCAAAAGCCCGGCAGCGTCCAGCTCGTTCAGTGCGCTTTTTATGGCGGTGCTGCCTTTATCCAGCATTTCCGTTATCTCCGAAACGGGATAGACAATATATGTCCTGTCCTCGCTGTCCTGCCAGCCGTTCTTCTGTGAGAGGGTGGAACGGTCAAGAAGCAGCCCATAGAGCAGCCTTGCAGTATGCGACAAGTCCATTTTCAGCAGAAAATAGGGGTAGGGCAGAAAACGGGGCAATATGGTGTCTGCTGTGATGTAATCGGTTATGGTTCTCACCTCCTGTCTGTGGCTTCCTGTTACGCAGTTAAAACGGCATTTTCGGGGGTAAAGGATAAATGTATCGGCTACCCTTTGAGGGCGGTCAAAAAAGCCTTGATTTACGGGCTTCTTTCATAGCCTAAATGCGTAGAAAGGTGGTATCTTTTCCGCTGTCTGTCGGCTTCTTTCCGGCGGCGCACTCTTGCGGCGCAATCCGGGCAGTATTTCCCCCGGTTTGACTTGGGGAGAAAATACCCGCCGCACTCGGTACAGCGTTTCCTGTCTGCCCGGTGGAGTAAGGCGGCTTCCAGTTTCCCGTCCAGCGGCAGCACGGCGGCAATGAACCAGCGACATAAAAGGGAATAGCTGATACTCTGGACGCATACACAAGGCTCGCCGTTATCCAGCAAGATACAGTTGCCGTTATCGTAGTTGCAGCACTCATGCACAAGGCGGCGGGCGGCTCTGTACTGTGGGTAGTCCATGTAGGGGCGTTTACCGTTCATTTTCCCGCCCCTTTCTCCGTTCCGGCTCACGGCGCAAGATTTTGTCAAGATTGCTTTTCACGGTCTGCAATTCCCGGACGTTCTCTTTCTTCTCCCGGTACTCGTTGTAAAGGGCGTTTTTCGCTTTGGTAAGCTGCTCAATCTCTGCTTGTAGGGCTTTGGACGCTGGTAGCTTTTGGATTCCCTGTGCCTTGAAATACCGGACGGCAGATTCGGAAATGATAAACTCGCTTTCGTGCTGCTCCCGGTAGGCTCTCCGGGCTTTCTCTGTTTTCTGCGCCCGCAATCCGTCACGGGCTGGCTTGGTCTTGATGTAGGCTAATAGCTGTTTTTGCAGGTCTTTTTTCTCCCGCAAAGTGCTTTCTACGGCTTTCAGTTTCCCGGTTACTTCATGCAGCCCGGCACTGGCGGCGGCAAGGGCGGCTTCCAGTTCTTCCGGGGAAGAAAAGCCGGATTCCTCGTAAATGCTCATGGTCGCCGCCATTTGCTTCAGATTGTGCAAGGTCGCCCATTTCTCGTAGCCTTTCCCCTTGCCCTCGGCTTTCTTGGCGGCTATGTCTACCATGCGCTGTACGCTGTCCTGTTTCGGGGCGTTTACAACGGCTTTGTTGCGCTGTAAGCGGTCTTTTATGCTGCGGGGGTATTCCTGTTGGGGTAGGGGCGTTTCGGCGGCTCTGGCGGCGTTCTGTGCGTTTATGGTGAGTGCTTCCAGTACGGCGGCTCGGTCAAAATCATCACCCAGTTTCCGGGCGGTGATGGGCTTCGTCCTGTCCGGCGTGAGATACGATAATCTCCCCCGGCTCTCCTTGACGGTCACGCCCTGTTGCAGCAGCTTCCCGGAAAAATCCTCAAAGGAAACGGCAGAGGACAGGGCGGTGCGGATTGTGCGCCGTAGCTTCTCCTTATCGGTTTCAAACTTGGTCTGCTTGGGCGGCTCTCCCGTGGCGGCTTGGGAAGCGTTCTCCTTATCCAGTGCGGCTTGTCCTTTCCGTTTCGCCCAATACTCACGCTCGGTAATGCGGTTCTTGCTCCCGTTCAGCAAGTCAATCTGATAGAGGTTTTCCCGGTGACACATCTCCATGACTTCCGCTTTGAAATACTCCATAGCAGCGTCCGTACAGCGGTGCTTGCAGCCCTCCCTTGTGTCGGCTGGTCTTTCCATGTAGGGCAGCAAGGGTACTTCCTCAATCCGCAAAGAATTGATTACAATATGCACATGAATGTTGCCGCTGTGGTTATGCCCGTCCGGGTGGGTGCATACCAACGCTTGGTGTCCGGGAAAATGCGTCTTGCAAAATTCCTCGCCCAATGCTTGCGCCCGGTCTACGGTCAAGCCGTTGTCGGGTGCGTCACGTGGGTCAAAGCTGATAATATAGTGGTGGCTCTTTACGTCCTCCCGTTTCTGGTTCTTGCCGTATTTGAGATTGGAGCGCATACACGCTATGGCGAAATCCTCGCCGCCGCAATTCAGAGAGGAAATGCGGTAATCGTCACGGGGGATAAGCCGCCCGTTTTCGTCCAGTGTGGGCTTCATGGTAAACTCGTCATGCTCAAAGGTTAGGTACTGCTCGGCAGCTCCATAGTCGGCGTTTTTAGAGCTGATATGTTTGAACGTTGCCAACGGCTTCACCTACTTTCTGCAAGACTTCAAACTTCAAGGCGGCAAGCTCCGCTGTGGCGGCTCGTACCTCTTGGGAGAGGGCGTTATAAGGTGCGCCGTACTCGTTCAGACAGCGGGCAATCTGATTCAAGTTGCCGCCGATTTTCCCGTACTCGGCTGTGAGTTTCCCAACGGCAGATAACAATTCATCATTGACCGGGGAAACGGTAATAACAGGCTGTATTCTTGACTTGGTAAGGGCTTGCCGGATAAACTCGGCTTGGCTCATTTTGCAGAGGGCGACACGCTCGGAAAACTCGGCGTATTCTTCCTCGGTCAAGCGTGTCTTGATTACCCGGTGGCGGTGGGGCGTGTTGTATCTTTTCATGGCTGTGAACCTCCTTTCGTGGGTGGATTTTTTCAAGCGGCGCAAGCCGCAAAAGGCGGGCTTGGGGTGGCAACCCCAACAAGATTCCCATAGGACAAAATGAGCGATTAGCGAAATTTGGTACTGTGGTAGAATCTTGCTCTTAAAAAGTAGCGGTTTCCTCTGTGTGGGCTTCCGTCAATACCTTTAGTGCCGCAAGCGGGGATTTTGCCAAAGCAGCGGCGATATTTCTCCCGCTAATACCTACAAACCAGCAAAAAGCAAAATGGACGTTGATTTGCAGAAAATCCCCCTCATTACTTACAACACCACGCAAGCTCGAATAGGCGGGAATTTGTAAAATTTCTTCTCGCCCGTCCTCCACGGACAGCTTGCGGATTTGCCAAACGGGAGAGGGAAATTCTTTTTATCCCCCTTTGCACGGCATAATACTGGCGATTTTTGAAAATGCCAAAAATAGGCGCAAAAAAACAGGAAACCTTTTCTTGATTTCCTGTCTTGGTGTGCCGTTATATAGCGGCGGTTATTTAGTTTTATATCCACTGTTCTACAAACTGGTACTGTTTAAAGTTTCGATAATTCTAAAATATGCTGATATGCAAATTCGATTGCTCTGCAAGTTAAATTTTCACACATATGCGGTGGATTGCTTTCTGAAAAACCTGCTGGACGTAATTCTAAACATCTTAGCGAACCAAATGCTTTATCAAAAGCAGATGCAAAATCATAACACGCAGATACGATTTCGGATTCTGTTTTTCCCAATATATGAAAATAAATCCCTACAAACATAAGCGTACCTTCGACTAGACCACATTGCGCTCTGTACCCGCCTGCACCATGTAATCCAACGGCAGAACAAATTACCTGCGGTTCAATAGCAATTTCAAATAATTCGCTTAGACAGATAAGCGTTGTCTTTGCACAATTTATATCTTCTTCCCAGTACAATTCATGTACCCGATTTGTTATATAGTCTTTCATCTGCACACCTCTTAAAAAGTCATAATTTGCCATTGACTTTATTATATATCCATTAAGCAAAAAGTGAAAGCGATTTCTTATACTTCCTGTTCATCAAAACGGAACTTAAACAGGGCGGCAACAAGCCGGGATTTTATACTGTCCTCGGTATCCCTGTCGATATGCCCGTTTTCAATGGCGGCGATTCGGATTCGCTTGCTATAATGCCGTAAAACCTCGTCCACGGCTTCCGGCTCTCCGCTGGTCGCCCGGACAATCGTTTCATAGGGTAAAAGGTTCGGATTCCCCATGTGAAAGCACCTCCATTTCTTTGTGCAGGAGCTGTAAAGTCCTGCGAATTTGATACCCGGTTGTACTCCGGCAGCGTCCGTACATTTCCCCGATTTCCTGCTGTGTGTAATGCCCGAAAAAGTAAAGGAAAATGATTTCCCGGTTCTTCTCCGGCAGAGATAACAGGGCGGCGGCAAGCTCCCCATTGGTGAGGATAACTGTCTGACCGCATATCGTAACGGGGTGTTCTTCATAAGGTGCTTCAAAATATTCGTCTGTTGTGCCTAAAGGGTAAAACTTTTCTTCTGTGAGGTATTCAAGGGATATTTCTTTTTGCCGCCGTCTGCTCCTGTCACGCCATGCGTTAATAGCCGCAAAGCGTATGACGGTCTTGCAATAGCCATTGAACGTATACATGATGTGTTCTCTGTATGCTTCTGTGCAAGGCATAAATGATTCCCCCTTTCTCCCACATGGGGCGGTGCTTGGTTTACAGCTACATTTTGCTTTTTGGAAATTGATTTATAAATAAAGCAATAAAAATACCGATTGTAGTATCAATAATTCGGTCAATGGCAAAAGCTAAAGGACTTTCATCATTTCCATGCGTGGCTGTGATACAAAGAAAAACAACACACATAAGGAATGTTCCTTTTTCCTGCTTTATCCATACAGAAAAATTGATGATTGGAATAAGCGAAATTGAGAGAAACAAATATCTTAACAACTCATTAGGAATACGATAAACATTCTTTTCAAAAGATAAAATTATCGCTCCAAAAATTCCGCCAATTACCGTTGCAATTTCACGGGTCAAAGCAGTATTCAGACTGTCTTTGAAATTATGCTGTATACATAATATAGCAGCAATGGCAGCATAAAACGGGATGCCGTTTTCTCTTACAGTGTCAATTAAAAAGCAAGTAAAAACAGCTATTACAGTTTTCCCTGTGCGCCCTCCAACTCTCCAAAAGTTAGTTTTCATAAATGCCTTTGAGCGTATACTGCGCTAAGATATGCCCCTCCATTGCCCGATAAAGTTCATTTAGCAAAAAGCCTTGTCCTATATCCAGCATTTTATCTATTGCAAATACATGAAGCTCATAGATATGTGGCTGATCGGGCGGAGTCATACCGCCATAGTAAGAAGATAATTCAACAGACTGCTCACCGCCCTGTATGCTCGTCCAACTATTTCTCCCCTGCACAAAATCCGTTGCGGTCTGACTTTCATTATCCCTTATATCAAAACGGGTTATGTTTGCCGCAAGCCAATGTATCCATGCAAAACCGCCTGTTACCGGGTAAGCGTCCTTATCTTCCAGTACAATCGCAAGTGATACTGTTTTTTCGGGTACGTTTTCTGCTTTAAACGGTAATGAAAAGGTAGGAATGTGGTTCTCGTTAAATTGCGTTCCACGTCCTCCATACTGGGGCTGTATAATGCCGTTAATAATTCCGCTGCTTGTTACATTCATGTTCAATACCTCCAATCAATTTTATGGAAATATTATAAGCAGCCGGTTTTGAATAGTAAATTACCCACTTTTTTGTGGGTGTCAATCCGGGATAACACCCTTTTCCTCTAAGATATGTTCCATTCCATTCCTTTTTAGGTAGTCAATCCCTATGTGCTGCATGATTCTCAATGCTTCCAATATCTGCGCCCCCATATCTTCTGTCAATGAATACTCAACATGAAGGGGATAGCCCTCAAAAGATTTCTTTTCAACAAAGCCGTAGTCAATCAGTTCTTTCAAATGCTCTAACAGCATTTTTTGCGTAATTCCGTCTATATCTCTTTCCAGCTTTGCAAGGGAAGTAGCCCCTAAACGTAGCCGCCATAATATAATCGGCTTCCACTTCCCCTTTATCATGTCATGCACAAGTTCTAAAGGACAGGTATATTCTGTACGCATTTTCATTAGCAAAACCTCCTCGCTTTGCTTTTATACGCATTATTTCATAATTCGACAACAAAAAAACATTTTTATGTCGTTAAAGATATAAGAAATGATGGGAATTCCGTAGTAGTCGGCATTGTGGAAAAATGTGTATAACTGGCTATCTCATGGAATTGTGGGGAACTCTGTTTGCAGGACGTGGGAAAGCTGCACTTTAGCTTTTCCATGTGCTGTGAATAGAGTTATCCATGATTCCATAGCCTGTTATGCACATTTCCACAATGCTTGTCTTTTGGTCTTTGGTTCGGAATAGTGTGGTGCTGGCGGTCTATCTCTTGTTTTCGGTTGCTTGCTTCTTTACCGTACATGAGCATTTAATCAAGCAATTCATTAGATAAGACAGCGACAAAGTTAGTTTTCCTATCTGTCTGCGCTCTTTTCAGCCATTCCTGCTTTTCTTCCCTTGTCATGCAATCAAACAAAATTGTAAAGCGGGCAATATTATTATTTTCATAGTATTTTTCGACATAGCGTTTCAAGTCACTTAATGGCACATAATTTGAAAGCACGGCAAAGAAGTTTGTTTTGTTATCCTGTTCTGATTTATCTACATACTGTAAAACCAAATTTGTGTCCATATCTGGTATAATGGTTGAAAACAGTGCAATTTTATCAGCGTCATATGCTTTCTTGTAGTAATCTTTTTGGGCTGTTTCGTCTAATACTGAAAAGAGTGCGGAAAATCTAATTAAGTCCTCCTTTTGAAAATATTGTTCCGTCAAAACTGGTATATCATCAGCTACAACAGGCGTTATACTTATAATCAAAGGCATTTCTATTGCCGGACTAATATCTGTGTTTTTCAGAGAATAAATCAATTCTTCTATTGCCGAAATAGCTTCTCTGTCATTCAGATAATCTTTTACCGAATCAGAAAAATATACTGTCATTTTTGATTCATCCTCAAAGACAATTTCTGTTGCACCATAATAATCTTGATTTTTAGCGTATAAGTTCCAACCCATTTCAATAATATAAGAATTGCAATAATATCCATTTTGCGTATAAGAATATTGGTAGGAATTAGCATTTTCCAAATCATTATTATCTAAATTTTCATCGTCTAAATACCAGCCATACCCTAAATTTTCATCATAAATATATGTGCTTTTCCCATTGCCTTTTTTTTCTGGTATTGACGATTTACTTGTTTCTTTAGAATCGGTAGCAGCAGAAACGGGATAACCGCCGATAAAAACCGCACCAGATAAAATAAAAAGAGTTAATATAACAGTCAAAACCCGAATTGTTTTCGTCTTACTCTTGAAATTCATAATGGCACCTAACCTTTCTTTTAACTGTTCTGCTCCCTCTGTCAAAGTGACGGAAGCTAAAGAACTTTTGTAGAGATTGTTTGACTTCAAAAAGGAAATTAGTGTATCTCCATACTCACGTCTTGCGGTATCATCAAGTACAGATATAACTTTTTCATCACATGACAATTCGCAGGATTTATTCACTTCCTTTTCCAGCAGATATACAAAAGGATTGAACCAATGGACGCACACAACAATCTGTATCAGCCATTTATAAAACATATCCCTCTGCTTGTAGTGAATTAACTCATGCACAAAGATATAAGACAACTCTTTATCTTCCAATTCGCCAATAGGCAAAATGATTCTTGGTCGAAAGAAACCAATCAGCATAGGGGAAGCAATCAGCGGATTACATGATAGTTCTACCCTTGTCTTGATATTCAGTTTTTCTTCACAATCAGATAGCAGATTCAAGATTTTTATATCCGATACTTCTTTATTTCCTGCTTTGATGTATTGGATAAAACCTTGATAAACTGTTATCTTACGGACAAATAAAACCAGTGCCAATGCTGACCAGATAAAAAACAGGCAGACATATTTGTTAAATGGCTCACGCATGGCAGCGGTGGTTATTTCCCGGTTTGTCTGTATCGGCTCTGCTTTGTTGTTACCCGTGCCTGAGGGAACGGGTACATTGGGGCTTGTAGGGATTTCATTCGTTATTGCTGCCGTATCGAACTTTTCAAACAGGCTTCCAACAATCGTAGTGTCGTGAGTAAAGGGAAGCAGAAACCGCAAAGCAACCACTATCCAGATATAATACTGCCAACGCTTGTTGAATTTGTTTTTATACAGTGGCTTCAATCCCAAAATGAGAAGCAGTAACAGTGCGCCGGAAATAGACAACGACAATAATATTTTTATAAACTCATTCATTTTCTTTTCTCCAAAATGTTTCAATCTCTTTCAATTCGTCTGTCGAAAGAATATCCTGTCGCAACAAGGTTGACACTAAGTTTTTCACATTCCCGCCGTAGACTTTATCAAGAAAGCTGTGGGTCTGCATGGTCTGGTATTCTGTTTCTGTTACCGTAGCCACATACTCATTCTTCCTGCCGATTTTTTTGACTTTCAAGAACTTTTTTTCGCCTAATCGGGAAAGCAGCGTGAGTACGGTGTTGTTCTTCCATTCGTTCTTGTCTTTTTCCAATTCCTCCATGATGAGGGAGTATAAAGCTGCCCCTCCATTCTTCCAGATGATTTTCATTAGTACCAATTCGGATTCAGAAATTTGCTGTGCCATTTTGTCCTCCTTTTATCTTAACATCTTGTGGGTATGTATATATCTTAACACTTTGTAGGTGACAATGCAATACTCTAATGAAAATTTAAGAATTTTTAAAAAGATATGAAAGACAGGGAGGGATTCCGTAGTAGTCGGCACTGTGCGTAATGTGCATAACTTGCTGTCTTATGGAGTTGTGGGAAAGTCTGTTTGCAGAATGTGGGAAAGCTGCACTTTAGCTTTTCCATGTTCTGTGAACGGACTTTTCCATGGCGGAATAGCAAGTTATACACATTTCCACGGTGCTTGTCTTTTGGTCTTTGGTTTCTTTGGTTCGGAATAGTGTGGTGCTGGCGGTCTATCTCTTGTTTTCGGTTGCTTGTTTCTTTACCGCACATGAGCATTCGCCCCCGGATTGTCGTTGCCGTAACCCTCTAAGAGATTGATAACGCCCCATACGCCCAGACCTGCGCCCAATGCGATAACAAGTGTCTGCAATACGTTTACTGCGCTGTTAAAAAATGCCATATAGCCCTCGCTTTCTGCCGTTTCCTGCGGCTTGGAAAATGGTTTCTGGGTATGAAAAAAGCCGCCAGTCTTGGCGGCTGTCCCCACGCTGCGTAGGTGCTGCGGCGTGGCGGTATTCAGTTGTAAAGGGGTGGTGCGCCCCTCTGGTGGGCGCACGAACCATGTACCCGGTGTTTACGTTTTTGATGATATGTACCTCCGTTTTTATAAATAAATGAATGGGGGAGAGGGGGAGTTTCAGCAGCCGCCCGGCGTTGTGGAAATGTGTATAACTGCCTTGCTCATGGAGTTGTGGGAAACGCTGTTTGCAGGACGTGGGAAAGCTGCACTTTGCTTTTCCATGTGCTGTGAATGGCGTTTTCCATGACGGAATAGGCTGTTATGCACATTTCCATGACGCAAAGCCCTTTTCCCTGCGCCTTTTCCCCTGCCCCCATATCCTCCCGGCTGCTATGCAAAAGGGCGGCTTTCCTGCCGTCACTGTTGCGGGATAAGCCCCCGGCGTGTGACATACTCCGTTGCATACATACGGTTTTCTGCGTCCCGTTCCTCCCAGTATTCCCGCAATGCGTTTTCTGCGGTTTCCGCAACATTCATCAGAAATCTTTCAATGTCATTTTCTTTTGTCTTTGCGTTACGTCTGCTCATGGTCTGTTTCCTCCTGCAAATCTGCCCCGTCAATCTCGTAGAGGTCAAAGGGTTCTTCCGGCTTGATAACTGCCGGGCGGCGTTTTAGATACTTCTCAATGTCAAATTCATTCTTCTTGTCAAAGTCGGAGAGGAATTTATATCTTGGGTGCTTGGTTATATCGAACTTGTCACTGAAAAAGGGACGTGCGCCCCTTACCTGCAAGATACATTTGCCGCCGTCCATGACGGCTATTTCATCTTGGCTCATAAGCTCTTTGCCACATTGTCAAGTGAAGATTTCATTCTTTTTGATTTTTCATACACGGAATCTTGTAGATGTTCTATAAATGTGCTAAACTGAACGCAATAACAAATTCAAATTTGTGAGGATGAATGTGATGCGTGAATTGATGTTGGTTAGGCCATCTAAACTATATGCAAAACAAGTCATGTCATATAAAGAAGAAATGTTACAATGTGGAGATAGTTTTGATGGTTGTGCAGGTCTTGAAGATGTCCAATCATTTGATGAGTGGATTGACTTTGAGAGAAGATTAAGAGAAAAATATAAAAGCGGATATGTTCCATCAGAAGTGTTTTTAGCGGTAAGGCGAAAAGACGATTTTGTTGTTGGTATGATTGATTTTCGACACCCATTATCGGATTTTCTCAAAAATTTTGGGGGTAATATTGGATATAGTGTTCGTCCGTCAGAAAGACGAAAAGGTTATGCGTCTGAAATGCTGGGATTAGTTTTACCTTTTTGCCGTGCGTTTGGAGAAAGCAAGGTTTTAGTAACCTGCGATAAGCGAAATGTAGCTTCGCAAAGGACGATTATTAAAAACGGTGGAGTGATGGAAAATGAAATTGTTGATACAGTGGGATTAAGTAAAAGTGGCATTATTCAAAGATTTTGGATTTCAATATAGTGTCTTTCTCAACCATTTCCAGTTTGACATACTGGGAAATCGCAATTTAAAGGAGAAAATTATGAATATAGAACAATTTTGGAAAGCCGTTCTTGCCCAAGATGAAAGAGAAATTAGAAAATACTTTCATGCAGAAGCCTATGTAAATTGGCATTGCACCAACGAGCATTTTACGGTGGATGAATATATTGTTGCGAATTGTGAGTACCCCGGAGAATGGGACGGACTCGTTGAAAGAGTAGAAATTGTGAATGATTTAATTATTACAGTTGTTCGTATCTATCCCAAAGATAGAAGTATTTCTTTTCATGTGACTTCGTTTATTCAAACAAAAAACGATAAAATTACAGCAATGGACGAATATTATGCCGATGATGGAATGGCACCACAATGGAGATTGGATAAACGCATTGGGACACCTATCAAATAAATCTCAGTTTTTTCTGGAAGCCGGAGAATAGGGAACCCGGCTTCTTTTTCGTGTACGGGCAAAAAGAAAACCCTTCCCCCAAAAAGAGAGAAGGGCATTGCCGTTATTCTGTTACCGCCGGTATCTCCCCGACAAAGTTATAAATGATTTTGATTTCCTGAAACTTCTCCCCGTCAACCTTTTTCACCTCACCCACCAGAATCCGGCTGATAAGGCGGTTTAAGATACCCTCGTCCAATTCCTGTATCGTGGCATACTGCCGGATTTCACGGATAAAGGTGCGGACATCGCTTTCCTGCTCATTGGAACGGCGCAGGGAGAGTGCCAGTTCTTTAAGCTGCTTCTGGTTTTCCTCCTGTTCCCGCTCCATTGCCGCTGTCAGCTTCACAAACCGCTGCTCGGACAGGATTCCTTTTGCCTTGTCGGTATACAGGTTCAGGAACATATCGTCAATCTCCCGGTTCCTTGCTTCCAGCCGCTCCCGTTCCTTCTCCATCTCCGAAGCGTCCGCCAGATACCGCCGCTCCATGCGGCTGCTAATCCGCTGGTAGAACGATTCCACGTCTTTCAACGCCATTGCCGCAAGTTCCTGAATATCCTTCAGCACAAGGTTGTACAAATCCCTCGCTTCCACCTTATGGCTGGTGCAGGCATCCTTCCCCAGCCGGTTATACGTCTGGCAGATATAATACGCCTTGTCTATCGGCTCCCGTTCCTCGCCGGTAAAGCGGTTCTTCCCAGTTCTGCCCACCTTCTCATAGCGTACCTGCATGGACTTCCCGCAGGTTGCGCAGTAGATAATGCCGTGGAACAGGTTGTAGAAGGGGCAGGCGTTCCCCTCCATGATAGGCGGGCGGCGGTCAATGAGTTCCTGCACCTTCTCCCAGTCCTCCGGGCTTACGATAGCTTCATGGCAGCCCTCAAGCACTTCCCATTCCTCACGGGGAATGATGTCATAGGTGTTGGAGCGGATTCCTTTCTGGTGCGTCCGGCAGACTAAATGCGCCCCCTTATAAAATGGGTTCCGCAGGATATGGCTAATCCGTGCGCTCCCCCATGAGTAATAATTCACGTCACATTCCGTATTGCCCTTTACCCGTGTAATGGGGATTTTATCCTCCATAAGCTGTTTGGCAATCCGCATACACCCCCAGCCGTTTAAGGCAAGGTCATAGATTTTACGGATAGTCGGCGCAGTGTCCGGGTCAAGGATAAGGTGTCCCTTTTCCTCCGGGTCACGCATCAGGCCAAGGGGCGGCTGCCCGCCGCAGAATTTCCCCTGACGGGAGCGTGTCATGCGCCCGGCAAGCACTTTCTTTGAAATATCCCGGCTGTACATATCATTCAGGATATTTTTGAACGGCGTAATGTCCATTTCCTGCCTTGTCAGGCTGTCCACGCCGTCCGTGACCGCTATATACCTTACATTGTGTTTTGGGAAAAAGATTTCGATATAACTGCCCGCTTCAATATAGTTCCTCCCAAGCCTTGAAAGGTCTTTGGTTATCACGCAGCCTACCTTCCCAGCTTCAATGTCGGCAATCAGACGCTTAAACGAAGGGCGGTTGAAATTCCTTCCCGTATACCCGTCGTCCACGTAATATTCGTACCGAGGCATACCGTTCTTTTCAGCGTAATCTTTGAGCAAAAGTTTCTGGTTCGAGATACTCATGCTCTCATTCTGGCTGCCGTCATCAAGGGAAATCCTGCAATAGAGGGCGGTTATTTTCTGATTCGATAGGTTATTTTTCCTGCTCATAGGGTTCTCCTTCTATGAACAGGGACACGATACCATGATAATACCATGCCCCCGCCATTTGTTCAACTGTTTTCTGCAAGATTTCCGGTTTTTCTCCGGTTCCCGCCCTTTAGCTGGCCTGCCGTTTCTGCCATTCCTCGAACCGCTCACAGGTCTGCCGCTCGATAAGCTGCTCAAAGGCTTCCTGCATGGTCTGGCTGCCCGCAAACTCACGGGACACGATAAACTGTACCTTTTTCTTTTTGTTCCGGCTCTGCGCCGGGCGGTCTGCTTGTTTTGCCATAGGCATTTACCTCCATAAAGATACCCTGACAACTCTGTCCGGGCGTGTGTCGTGTGCTGCCGGACAAGTGGGAGCCTGACAACGGGTGCTGACAACGGACGTTAAAAAACTCCGCACACAAAACCCGGCTTCCCGTTTCCTGTCCTGATTGATTTTCTTCCTGTTTCTCCGTTGCTTTCGTTGTCAGGGGAAGAAAAAGCCCTAAAATACGGTATTTTTAGGCTCCCTTCCCGGCAACGGGCTTGACAACGGGAGGGGCAACCAGCTGACAACCGGCTATGGCTTTCCCCCTTCCAGCCATTCCTTTGGCAGCCCAAGCTGGACGGCTTCCCCTTCGGGCAAAGGCTGGAAACCCGATTCTCCATGACCTCCGTTGTCAGGCGGCTCAGCCCGTTCCCAGCCCTTCTGCCGGTTATAGGGCGGCGGGAAATGCCGTGGATTTTCAAAGGCTTTCCAGCCCGCCGCATAGTTCTTCATAATGGAATTAATATCACGAATATCATACTGCTTCGGTTCCTCATGAGCCGGGTGTCCCAGCCCTTCATGGTAGATTTGCAGGGAGCATACCATCTTCCCACCGTACCCGTCCAAAAAGTTCAGAATTTGGGTGGCGAGGGTGTCCTCTGGCATGAATGACCGTTGGTGTTCTTTCAGATACCGTTCCATTGCCGGGCTTAATTTCAGCTTTGCATCCCCCTTCCGGTAAACCTCCATGACCTCCGCCCACATCTGCCCGATATAGGCTCTGGAAGCGGCTTCATCTTCCAGAATGTGAACCTCCGCCGCTTCCGCCTGCACCTGCACCGGCAGGAAACGCCGGTTCCCGGTTCGGTCAAGGGGCAGGAAGTCCAGCGTGTTGGAAGTCCCGGCAAACACGCACTGCCGCTTATGATCTTTTGGGTGGACTTCATAAGGGGCTTTGTAGGTTTCCTTCTGGCGGCTCAAAAAGGACTTAATATCCTCAATGCTCTTTGCGTTCGCCGTGGCAATCATCTCCGACATTTCAATAATCCAATGCCCTTGCAGCTTCCGGTATACGTTATCATCGTCTAACTTGCGCAGGTCATCGGAAAACCACTCATCACGGACAGCAAGGAACCGGAAGAAGGTGGACTTCCCGGCTCCCTGACCGCCCACCAGACAGAGCATGACCTCAAACTTTGTCCCCGGCTTGAATACCCGTGCCACCGCCCCCAGCATGAACAGCAGGAGGACTTCGTAATTGTAATCGCTCACCTCCGCACCGAGGAAATGGCGCAGGGCATAGCGCACCCGCTCCGTCCCGTCCCATTGCAGGCTGTTCAGGTAATCACGGACAGGGTGATACCGGTATTCATTGGCGGCTACCTTGATAGCCCCCTCAATCCGCTTCTCTGATGTCAGCCCGTAGTGTTCCTCCAAGTACAGAACCAGATATTGGATATCCACGTCCGTCAAGCGGTTCCCGTCCCGATACCAGCCAAGGGGCTTCACAATGTCAACCCGGTCAGTCAGGAGGTTGCTGCTGAACGCCCCTCTAAGCAGCGGGTCATGCAGGAACACCGCCCTGTAATTCCCCGGCGTGTTGGCGGTCTGCCCCTTCTGCGTGGTTTCCAGCATCTGCCGGACTTCCCCCACCGTCTTTTCACCGTCCAAGCTGTCTGCGGCTATCTCCACGGCTTGTCTGGCCTCTGGCGGCAAACTCTGATACCTTCCGCTCAATCCGTTCCACCTCCTTCCCATGCCCCGTGATGACGGCGGCTTTTTCCTCCACTGTCCCGGTCAGCAGTGTGTCTAAAAGATAACCCACATACTCCCGCTTCTGCATGGCTTCCACGAACAGCGGGTTCCAGCCGTCCTCCGGCGATTTGGGCGCATAGGCCGTTCCCCAATGCTCCAACAGGCGGAGATAATCACTAAGCACCCGGAAGCATTTCTGCTGTGCCTGCAAGAACCGCAGTTCCGCCGACACGCTCCGTCTGGCTGGCTTCGGGGAAGCCCGCCCCCGGCTCTCATAAGGGATTCCAAAATCCGCAGCCAGCTTTTTCGCCGCTTCCAGACCGGGCAGCCCATAAAGCCTTGCCACAAAGTCAATCACGTCCCCGTCCGCCTGGCAGCCGAAGCAATGGAACCGCTTATCCACCTTCAAGCTGGGATTCCTGTCATCATGGAAAGGGCAGCACGCCATGCCGTTCCGGTTCACCCGGATGCCGTACATTTCCGCCGCCTGCCTTGCCGTTACATTTTCCTTTACTGCTTCAAATACATTCATACCGTCCCTTCCCGGAAATAAAAAAGCATCTGCCATTTCCACAGCGGAAAGCAAATGCTTCAAATCTCCATATCTTTTTTTGTTGCTGCCCTTATGTTCCTGCGCTCCATGCGCTCCCGGTTCACCCGGTCAGCTTCTATTTTCCCCCTTGCGAGCCTGTCCTTCATGGATTCCCTTGCCTTCTCTTTAATCTGCTCCTTGTTTGCACGGCTCACCTCCGGCTTTTGGAGTGCCGACTGGACTTTCCTTAACACTTTCTGCGCCGCATTTTTTATCTGCTCCTGAACCGTACACAGGCACTTCACGGCGAAATCCCTTTTCTCCTGCGGGGCTTTCCGTTCCGGCGAAGCCAGCCACTTTTTGTAATCCTCCACCGCCCGGATGTCCTCCTTCTGCGTTTCCGCCCGGACGGTATCCGCCACAACCTCGCAGGCTTTCTCATAAGCCGTGTCCGCCACTTCCTCCACCAGCGATTCCATGTCCGCAATCTTCATGGTGACAGTGGCAAGTGCCGCCTGCTTTTCCGAAAGTTCCCGCCCTTTTTCCGCAATCAGCCCCTCCTGCTTTTCCAGTTCCTTTTCTTTTTCTGAAACGGCTTTTGCGGCTTTATCAAACTTCTTTTCCTGCTCCGCTATGGCTACGGTGTTTTTCGTCAAGGCTTCCCCCTGTGCGGAGAGTATTTTCTTCTGTTTTTCAATGATGAAGTCCTGCTTTTCCAGATAATCCCGCCCGCCGTAGGACGGCTCTGCCTGCAAGTGAAGGTTATGTGCGGCGCAGATACGGAAAAGCATCTTCCGGCACTCCGCATCAAAAGTCTGCTTGCGGTTGTTGTCCCTTCCCTTTTTCTTATCCGGTTCAGGGAGCGGCACTCCCAGTTCTTCCAACGCCTTTTCCTGCTGGGGGCATAACTCCCCATACCGGTTTTTGCAATCGAATACATGGCGCTCATGGATATGCGGTGTCCCCTCGTCCAGATGGAGCGCCCAGTCCAGAAGATGCACGTGGGAACCAAAACGCTGGTCAAACTCTGCATAAAACTCATTCACAATCTGGAACAAGGTTTCCGGCGGGACGGATTCCTCCACCGTCCCAATCTGGTAAATGCTTTCCTCCGGGCAGGTCTTATTGTTCTTTAACAAATCCCCCACCGTGCGGTTGCGTTCCGTGTGCCGGTTCTTCTCGTTCCTTGCGTTCTGGGCTTCAATGAAATCCGAATAATTCTCAGTGTAATAAGCCAGTTCTATCTGCTCAAAGCTGAAATCCGGCTGGGAAGAATCCTCCCGGCTCCCGGCGGTGGTATAGCCCCGGTAGCAGTCCCAGTATACATTTTTCTTTGCCCGCTCCGAATCAATATGCCCGCTGTTTTCCACGTCAAAGCGGCGGTCATTGTGGCGTGGGTTGTACGTGCCGTTTTTGCCGGAGCGCCCGTTGTGCCGTGTCAGTTTCAATCCAAAATCCCCCTTTCCTTTTTACCGATTTCCGGGCTGGCGGGAGGGCTGCGGAGCTGCCGAACCTGCGGAACTTGCGTCAGGTAATACCCAGTACGAGTTGACGCAGGCATCAACTCTAGCTGGGCAAGGCGTTTCACCCTTGACCCGATAAGGACTGCCGCCCTTAACCCGCCAATGGGCGTTGCCCCTTGACCCCAACAGGGCTGCTGCGCCCCTGTTCCCCGCATAAAAGGTTGCCGCCAACGTGAGTGCGCTGCGCCCGCCCACGTCAAAGACGGCTCCCTTTTTCCGTATCAGAAAATCAGAACGCGCCGCGCTCGTTCTGATTTCCCACAGAAACCCAAGCCATGCCCCATGACAGCCGGAAAAACACGCCCAAAACAGGCATTTCCGCCGTCCGGGGCTTCCCTGATGTCTGATACCTCCACCGTGAACCATGGGGAAAATACCGGCTCCGCACCCGTTGTTTTGACCGTAAAACGCCCCCAAATCAGGCAATATCCTTCCCGCCCGGCATGGGCTTGAAGCCGTGTTCTTTGGCGTATGCCCTCGCCGCCGCCCGCCGTTCCTCACTGTAAGGCGGAACCAGCCGGATAGACAGCCGGGACTTATCCAGAACATAGGTCACGCTCCCTTCCTGCGTGGACTTTTCCAAACGGCACAGGAGCGGATATTTTTTGCTGAACTCCGCCAGCCGCCGTTTCAAGTCCGCATTGAAGGTATAGACGCTTGCTTCCTTCTCACCCTCGTTGAAATTTACGATAGTTTCCTTTTCATACTTAGACGGCTTTCCCATAAAATTCCTCCCAGTCTGTGCTTTTTTCCACCATGCGGATATGCTTCTTTGCTTCAAAATATCCCTCCATTTCCAAACGAAGATGATGGTAAAAGCAGGGATACCATTCACCGGCTCCACCATCATCCAGCTTCCTTGCCAGGCACAGCACCCGGCGTTTCACCTTTTCATCCACCGTCAGGGCAGTGACCCATTTCAGCCTGCGGACTGTATTCTCATGGCTCCTGCACCCAAAGGCATATAAAATCTTCTTTTCCTCAATGTTTAACTTCATGTTCCTTCCTCCATAATTGATATTTTGTTTTCCTGCCGTTTTGCCTGCAATCCGTTCCTGCCCGGAATCACCCCAGCGTTTTCCGTTCCTTTGGTATGCTCCTGTCATGGCACTACTTCTCCGGGAACGGTATCACTTGCAGCCGGTCATTCTGTTTTCAATGTCCCTGTGACACTGAAATCTTATCAAAATAAACCGGCTTCCCCCGTATGTCCGAAAGGCTGGAAAATTTCCCAAAAGCGCAAAATTTCCACGCTTTCGGAAATGCCCTGTGCTATAATGGTCACGAACCCTGTTTTGAGAGGAGGGGCGCAATGTATATAAAACTGACGCTTCAGGAGAAATTGAAAGACGAGAGAACCAACCGCCATATGACGCTTGCGGAACTGGAAAAGGCAACAGGCATAGCAAGAGCCACGCTGGGAAAATATGAATCCGACAAATGCACGGATATAAGCCCGTTCAACCTCGCAAAGCTGGCGGAATACTACGGCCTTTCCATGGATTACCTCATGGGGCTGACCGAAAACAAGAACCACCCGAACACCGCCCTGCATGAGCTGCACTTGAATGATTCCACGGTTGATTTGTTAAAAAGCGGCGCACTCAACAACCGGCTTCTCTGCGAGTTTGTCTGCCATCCGGGATTTTTGCGCCTGCTGACGGATATGGAAGTCTGCATTGACCGGATTGCGGATATGCGCATCCGTGACATGAACTTAGTTCTGGAACAGGCAAGGCAGTCCATTATGGAACAGCGGCAGCCCCCGGAAAACGACCTCTATATGCGCACGTTGGAACTGGGGCAGATCAGCGAGGAACTGTTTTTCAGCCATGTCATCCATGATGACCTTGACCGGATTGTAAAAGACCTCCGCACCCGGCACGAATCCGACAAGACCACCGCCGAACTGGAAACCCCAGCAGCGGACTTTGCCCGGAACATCCCGGTGATACTGCTGGACGCCCTCATGCACAAAGGCACGGCGGACGAAAAACGGGCGTTTACTATCTGCCGGGTGTTCGGCATTGATTATATGGGACTCCCGGAAGAGGAACGTGCCACCCTTGCCCGTGTGTTTAAAAAATCCCCC
>KE159590.1 GCA_000403255.2 Lachnospiraceae bacterium 3-1 | reverse complement strand
TTTGTTCTAAAGTGTTGCATTTGAAAGGAGACCCCCTATGAGCGCCACACAACCCATTCGAAATATTCAAGAAATTGAAGAATTGAAAAATTATTATTATCAAGAGAAACCAAACCTAAGAAATTACACATTGATTTGCCTTGGCATGAATTCTGCCCTTAGAATCAGCGATTTGCTGATATTGAAATGGAAAGACGTTTATCATTTTCCCAAAAAACATTTTTTTGCCCATATTACGATTACAGAACAAAAGACAGGAAAAGAAAACAAAATTATCTTAAATCAAAGCGCCCTTAACGCTTTGAGCCTTTACAAGAAAAGCATTTCACCGCCAAATCCTGAAGGTTATCTCTTCCCTGGAAGGAACAAAATGCTTCCTTTAAGCCGTTCCCAGGCATTCCGCATTATAAAAACGGCGGGAAAAAACCTGCACTTTGAGACAGAGATAAGCTGTCATTCCCTACGGAAAACCTTTGGCTACCATGCATGGAAATCCGGCGCGCAGCCAGCAGCTTTAATGAATATCTATAACCATTCTTCTTTTCAAATTACCAAGCGTTATTTAGGGATTGACCAGGATGATAAAGACCAGATTTTTCTAGAGGTGAATTTGTGATGAAAAAAATAAATATTTTTTATTTTTCCTGTTAAGTATTTTCTATTTCGTTCGATATATAAAATGTAAGAAAGATGCAACATTTTGTTCTAAAATGTTGCATCTTTCTTACATTTTATATATCGAACGAAATAGAAAATACTTAACAGGAAAAATAAAAAATATTTATTTTTTTCATCACAAATTCACCTCTAGAAAAATCTGGTCTTTATCATCCTGGTCAATCCCTAAATAACGCTTGGTAATTTGAAAAGAAGAATGGTTATAGATATTCATTAAAGCTGCTGGCTGCGCGCCGGATTTCCATGCATGGTAGCCAAAGGTTTTCCGTAGGGAATGACAGCTTATCTCTGTCTCAAAGTGCAGGTTTTTTCCCGCCGTTTTTATAATGCGGAATGCCTGGGAACGGCTTAAAGGAAGCATTTTGTTCCTTCCAGGGAAGAGATAACCTTCAGGATTTGGCGGTGAAATGCTTTTCTTGTAAAGGCTCAAAGCGTTAAGGGCGCTTTGATTTAAGATAATTTTGTTTTCTTTTCCTGTCTTTTGTTCTGTAATCGTAATATGGGCAAAAAAATGTTTTTTGGGAAAATGATAAACGTCTTTCCATTTCAATATCAGCAAATCGCTGATTCTAAGGGCAGAATTCATGCCAAGGCAAATCAATGTGTAATTTCTTAGGTTTGGTTTCTCTTGATAATAATAATTTTTCAATTCTTCAATTTCTTGAATATTTCGAATGGGTTGTGTGGCGCTCATAGGGGGTCTCCTTTCAAATGCAACACTTTAGAACAAA
>KE159589.1 GCA_000403255.2 Lachnospiraceae bacterium 3-1 | reverse complement strand
AGTCCTTCCTCCAGTCTCATAAAAATCCGGCTCCTTACTGCCAGCAGGTGTTCGGCCCATGAACTGTTTTCCTGCAACCACACGCCATGAGCATGGCTTTCCTCCCGTTTCTGCCCCATAATGAGGGAAAACCACTTAAGGAGGACATTTCTATGGACAACAATCCAAAAAAACTTTCGGACGCAGCCGCCATGGCGCAGTTCCGCCTCGCTCTCATAGCGCCGGTCATCCATGGCCTTTATCCCGATGCGTCCAGGAACGCCTATTACCAGAGAGTCACGGAAAAGCCCCTCACCCTGCCTGACGGCTCCGCGTTCCAGTACAGCCCCAAGACCCTCAGCAAATGGGTGTCCCTCTACCGGAACGGCGGCATCGACGCGCTCATGCCACAGGAACGTTCCGACAAGGGCTCCACCCGGGTGCTCCCGGACACGGCCATCGAAGAGATCTACCGCCTCAAGGAAACATTCCCACGGCTGAACTCTACCCAGATCCACCGGCACCTCGTGGAAGAAGCCTTCATCCCTGCCACGGTCAGCGTCTGCGCCGTCCAGCGCTTCGTGAAGAGGCATGACCTGAAATCGGCACGCAACCCCGGCATGCGGGACCGGAAAGCATTTGAAGAAGACGCCTTTGGAAAGATGTGGCAGGCCGATACCTGTTACCTGCCTTATATCACGGAGGACGGCCAGCGCAGGAGAGTCTACTGCATCATGGTCATTGATGACCACTCCCGCTTCCTGGTGGGCGGCGGGCTCTTCTATAACGACAACGCCTACAACTTCCAGAAGGTGTTGAAGGAAGCCGTGGCAGCCCATGGGATCCCGGCTAAGCTCTATGTCGATAATGGCTGCAGCTACTCGAATGAGCAGCTCTCCCTCATCTGCGGCTCCATCGGCACCGTACTTTTACACACAAAGATCCGTGACGGTGCTTCCAAGGCCAAGATAGAACGCCAGTTCAGGACGCTCAAGGAGACATGGCTCTATACACTGGACCTGGATTCCGTTGCCTCGCTGGCGCAGTTCAACGGGCTGCTTAAGGACTATATGCGCACCTACAATACATCTGTCCATTCCGGCATCGGCACCACGCCCATGGAACGCTACCAGCAGACACGCTCCTCCATCCGGAGCCCCAAGTCCAGGGAGTGGCTGGAGGAATGTTTCCTGAACCGCATCACCAGGAAGGTGAACAAGGACTCTACCGTCTCCATCGACAAGGTGTCCTATGACGTTCCCATGCAGTTCATTTCTTCAAAAGTGGAAATCCGCTTCCTGCCAGACGACATGTCCAGTGCCTTCATCCTTTATGAGGGGGAACATTATCCCATACGGCCTACGGATAAAAACGAGAACTGCAGGACGAAACGCAATAACACGCCGTCCATCGATTATTCAAGGATTGGGGGTGAGAGCTGATGTTCCGTTCCTACTATGGGCTTTCCTTCAACCCTTTCGACAAGCAGAACGCCAGGGAAAAGGACCGGTTCCTCTCAAAGGACATCTCGGAGATGACGTCCCGCCTGGACTACTTAAAGGACACAAGAGGCATAGGGCTCTTTACCGCACGCCCCGGC
>KE159588.1 GCA_000403255.2 Lachnospiraceae bacterium 3-1 | reverse complement strand
TTCGGGTCAGTTACCACGAATGAGCTGTGCATCTGCATCAGGTTCGGTTTCACAAAAAATCTGGTCTTGCCGGAGCCAGAGCCGCCTATCACAAGGATATTTTTATTCCTTGCATACTTCGGCTGTTTTGGTCTGCCTGACATCATCAGCCTCTCCGTCTGTGTCAACAGGATATTGTTTTCAAACACGGAATCCATGTAAGGCTCTATATCTTTCGCTGTTCCCCATGAAGCGTTTTGTCAAGTGCTTTTTTGAGTTATTGACGCAAAACTTTTCAGCGCGGCGGGAAACGGGCAGGAAAAGGGGCGCAAAACGCGCCTGTGAACGGTTAGAAGCCGTTTTCGTGGGTAGGTAGTATAAAACCCTTACCCTGTGGATTTTCGCGTCTGCAACGCCTTAAAAATCAAGCCTTTTCAAGCTCTATTTCGTAACACTCCATTCTGTTCTTTGGGAGAGGTCGGGGGCGCGGGGGCAGAGCCACCGCAAAACCTAACGACTGCCGCCGCAGTAGTGCAGACGGTTTTGCCGTTAGAATGGAGCAGACGAAAACGGGGGCAGGATTTTTTTATCCTGTTCCCCGTTTTCGGCGGCGAAATGACAACGGCAAAAATCCAGACGGTCAAGGGTTTAAGAGTGGAGATTTTTTCGCGCTCTTTGCGAAAAAATACTACTCGTCCCTTGACGGTCTGGATAGTCGGAACGGACGTAGAACGGGGGATTGCTTTTCGTAATTGGGTATGGTATAATTTCTCCTAGTACAAACCGATAAATCGGGATTTGGAGGGGCTTGTTATGACAGAAACGATAGGTGTTGCGATTGGAATAGGTGTACTTGCACTTGTTTTTATATATCTTGGTTGCTTGATGTGGAAAAAGGAAAAAATCACTTTGCTTCATAGTTATCATTATGACAAAGTGTCTCCAAGTGATAAAAAGGTTTTTTGTAAAATATCAGGTTGGGGTGTTATTTTTATTGGAATTGGTCTTTTGGCGACTGCTATAATAATCGGTATAACAGATTCGGCATTAAGTTTTATCGCTTTTTCATTGGGATTTGTTGTGGGATTGGCGTTGCTGATTTATGCAGGAGCAAAATATAACCGCTAATAGAGAAGAAACTTCCAGTTTAAAAAATGAGTAGAACAAGGAGAGTTGAAAATAAATATGTCAGAATTAACATCTATGATGAATATTGGTAACGAAATGGAAAAAAAGCTAATATCTGTTGGTATTGAATCTTCCGAGAAACTAATTGAGGTAGGTGCAAAAGACGCATTTCTTAGGTTAAAGCAGAAATATCCAAATGTTTGTCTGGTACATTTATATACGTTAGAGGGGGCGATTCATGATACAGAATATAACAGGCTTTCCGAAGATACAAAAAAAGAATTGAAAGAATTTAGTGATTTTTTGAAAAAGTAACAGCAACGTAAATTCCAGTTTATCGGTCTAATAAAAATCCAAAACAGGGCGGCGGGGCAGAAGCGTTGACTATCCCGCCGCCCTTTATTTTATCGCTCCATATCCTGTTTTCTGCGGGGTTGCTGTTCCCGCTGCTCCTGCCGTAAGATACTGTAAACGCTCTTTCTGATTTTCTCCGCTTCTTTCACTTCCTCTTTCAATACAAGATACCGCTGATTAAGCGTTTTTCTCTCGGCGGTCAGCTTGGTGTATTCTTCTTTCCATGTCTTTGTCGGGATTGTGGTCTTGCCGTTCATCACGCCTTTGAGATAATTTTTCGCCGTTGTGAATAGGATTTGCTCGGCTTCGGTCAGCGGCTTCTTTCCCTTACACTTGAAATAAATGTCGGCTTGCTCTAAGTGCTTTTTCAGAGTGGCAAGCCGCCGTTCAACGGGTTTCAGTTTCCCTTGAATATCCAGTTGTTCCCCTATCATGGACTTGAATTTTTCATCAAGCCCCGCCATATCCATGATGTTATTGGTTTGCAGGAAATTCAGCATTTTTGCCGCGTCTTTGAGGTTATACAGCGATTGTGAATATCCCGCTTTCCCCGCCTGTGCCTTGCGTGACAGTATGCCTTGGATATAGTCGGCAAGGGTGGGCGGCTCGGTGTTCTCCTGTTCCTCTTTCAACCAGTCTTGCAGTTTGGAAATACGCGCCTTTAACTGCCGCAAACGCTTATTTGTCACTTCGATTTCGCGGTTGAGGTCGCCGCGCCCGGTGCGGATGCCGCGCTTTTCCATAGCAGACGCGGCAACGCCTAAATGGACGGTGGGGATTTGGTCTATTCCCTGCCGTTCATAACTGCGGTGGTCTACGCGCTCCGCGTGTCCGTTCTGCTCCAACGCCTGATTGCAAAGCCTCGCCCATGCCGCCCTCCATTCCTCCGCTTTGGTCTGCTCGTTCCAGTCAGTAGCGGGAATGGACTTGCATTTGTACTGCCGCTTTTTCGGGTCATAGATTTTATTCCCGTCCCTGTCAAGAATGTACTCCTTTTTCTGCTTCGCTCCCCATGCACCGCGCTCGTCAAAAGGGCGCATAGTCAGCATGATATGGGCGTGGGGATTGCCGCCGCCCGTATCATGTATGGCAAAATCGGCGCACATTCCCGCCGCCACAAAATGCCGTTTCACATACTCGCGGACAAGGGAAATGCTTTGCTCCCTCGTCAGTTCGCGGGGCAGGGCAATTTCAATCTCCCGCGCAAGCTGGGCGTTTTTCGCTTTCTCGATTTTTTCCACTTCGTTCCACAAAACCGCCCTGTCTGAAAAAGCGGCGGGGGCATGGTCGGGGAGTAAAATCTCGGTGTGGACTACGCCGCCCTTGTGGGTGTAGTCGTGGGTCATTCCGTCAAACTGGTTTTTGATTTTCTCCCCCGCCCGGTAAGCGGCGGCGGCAACAGCGGACTTGCCCTTGCCGCGGGATATGACTTTGATACTGCAATGATAGATTGCCACGCGCCGCGCTCCTTTCTGCGGGCAACTCCCGCCGTTTTCTTTTGTGCCGGCAGGCACAAAACGCCGTCTGCAAGACCGCACATACCACAATTCATTGTGGTATATAAGTGCGCCCTTGCTTTTAAGCAAGGGTAGGGGCATAAGCCCGTTACCCTTGCAAGCCGCCCCCGTTCATACTCCCGCCTGCGCCGCCCTCGCGGGCTGTATGGGCGGTTTGGGCGGTGGGTGGCGTGTTACCCTGTGCCGCCGTTTCTGCGCCCTGTGCGGGGGCTGTGGGGGCGTTCTGGGCGGTCAGTCCGTCCAGTATGAGGCGGGCGTGGTCGGTCATTACAGTCTTTTCAAGAAAGGACTTGAATTGTTCCTCTGTCAGCGGTATCGTGTCGGGGACAAGGCTTTCAAAAAGCCCCATGCGGCGGCATAGGCGTTTCGTTCTGTCCCTGCGCTCCTGCGCCTTTTGCTCCTGCACAAGCTGTCTGCGCCTGTTTTCAAGCTGTCGGATTTCTTCCTCAATGCTCGTGATTTTTTCGGCTTTGGTCTTTGCCATGCGTCAATCGCTCCTTTCGATTTTTGTATGGAATGGATAGGATAGGAATGGATTTTTACAGACAATCGGCTTCCCGTTTTATTCCTGCTTATCGGCAAGTATCA
>KE159587.1 GCA_000403255.2 Lachnospiraceae bacterium 3-1 | reverse complement strand
GGGCAGATCATCCTGCTGAGCACGGAGAACGGATGGTATGAAGCTGAGATCAATGGGCGGGGGACTTACTTCCACATCCTCGCCGGACGGCATAAATATGGGAACTACCTGTGCATCCCTAACCTTGATGTAGGGTGCGAGCTCTCCGATTTCTCCGATATCTTTTGGAATGAAGAAAGGATCGGCTCCCTGATGCGGAAGGTGGATGCGGTGACTGTCGCCACCGGCCTGATCCATCTGCCCGCCCTGGCTGCCGGACAGCTGAAGAACTGAATGCTTCATAGGGCTGTGGGTCTCTTGATGGGATCCATGGCCTTTTATATTTCAGGAAGGAATTCATGCTCTGGCAGCGTGCCATATTTTCGGTAGGATTGTGCATTCACAGACAGCACTGCGCAGTCAATTGGATAAAGGTTGGAAAAATAATTCGTCATTTGCGTCTCCCTCAATTCGCCGTCCGACAGCATACCGCACATCATCCATATACAGGCAGTTCAATTCCTCACGTTTTCCAAGCTGCAGCACATCTTCGATAATGTGTTCCGCTGTTGCTTTTACGCCCTCAACAGAGGCTTCTTTGGCGATATATAATGTAAGGCTGATGTCCTGATGAATAACCGTTGACGATTTATAAAGGAAATCATCATAGTTTCCCTTCAGGTAACTTGTGGCTGTTTCTACCCTTTGCAACAATTCTTCTGTAGCCTCACCACCTGTCCCTGTGATAATGATATCCGTTGTCCCCTGCCCTCTTGGATGCTGTGCATCCACCTCCACGCTCAAAACACCGCTGACTTTCCTTGCTACATTCTTCAGCTTATCCTCTGTGGTCAGTTCTGCAAGCTCTGACCACGACTCACCGATTCGTTCCCGAAAATCCTCAATATCTTCTATATCAGAACCTTCCAGATGCAGCCACCCCTCTTCATTGGATACTGCCTCCACGCCATCAAGATGTATCATGGATATGGTTATCTTCCCGGAAGATAAATTATAACTGGTACCGCTTTCCTCCGCTTCCACCAATACCCTGCCACTTTCTTCCCCTGCACCAATAACCGTTGTATCAAGCACATAATATTTTAGTTCCTTTCCATTTACATCTGGAAGGGTTTTGAACATATGCCCTTTTGTTATCTGCAAAGCGTTCTGGTATTCATTCCGGTAAACAGTTACATATCCCTGAGCTTTGACAGCCTCCTTTCTTGCCTTGCCAAAGTCTGGAGCCTTTATCTCGAGCCAGTCCTCATCCGCATGTTTAATAAACAGATTATTGATGACAGTCCGGGCAAGTGATTTTATCTCTATGTAAATTGTGACAAATATTCTGATAATCAGATAAAAAATACCGCCTTTGTTAAAATTGTTTATGATAAAGCCTTCTTTTTCCAGTTCTCTCCTGATTTTCTCCATTTCCTCTTCTTCATCAGGAACAGGGCAGACCTTGTCGAGTATTTCTTCACTTATCATTCACTCTCAACCTCTACTTCCTCCGTCGACAATTCCATATTATATTCATCATTGGAATCATTCTTTGCGATGGATACACTGTCATAATATATGCCATCACGAAATGTTACCTCCTGCGTGGTCTTTGCCAAGTCAAGGTATGTCCTCTTAGCAAGTTTGCCCCTGACACGCTGCATAATCTCCGTCTGCGTAAACTCATCATTCTCTGCATGGACAAAATCTAGCAATCCAAAACCATATGCCTCATCGCCATCTTCATCTTCATAAAACAGCTCGCCTTCCTCTGTATGTGCTTCCAGTCTCAAGTCTTGCTCCCAACACTCATCACCAGACACAGTTGCAAAGTCTCCATTTTTATCAGAAACCGGCTGACCGTTAGCATCCAGCTTAATGTCTGTATTGTCTTCTCCTACTATCGTCATGATTCATACCTTCCTAACACAAAAACAATGCTTCCGCCATACAAAAGAAGAATTACAGCAATATCCCCCTGTTTCAGTTCGATTTCCGTTTTTACATTTGGTATCTCTGGAAAATCATTGTCAGTGTTCATGGCTATGTCAAGAATTTTAAGCGTGCACAAATACCTCCCATTGACTTCTTTAGACCTGACAACTTTTGCATACATCCCTGAAGGATGCTGCACATGGGGATATTTCTCCCGAATCTGCTTTTCCATTTCCTTTTTTACAAATGTCTGAAGCATATCTGACACCTTATCCGCCTCCTTTGAAATAAATATACATTCTTGTATATCCCCTCGCATCGCTCTTGATGATTGTCTTTTCAACCTTTACTGTCCCTGAATACTTGGAATGTAACACTTCTATCTCTTGGCTGTGATGTATCCAGGGGACTCCCAGTATTTCTATCTCATACAGTTCTCCGTACTTTTTCAGGGAAAGTATATTTTCACTCTCCTCCAGAACATAAATGGTTTCCTGCTCTGGTTTGCATCCCCAATAAAAGATTTCATTCTGGAAAAAGAAATCATTATCTATCCCCCATGCACTTCCAACCTGTGCTATTGTCTTAATCCCATTCTGCTTATTTACGATAAACGTATCTTTTTTCCCATACTCCATTCCATTCAGCCGGTATTCTTTAATTCCTGCCTGTGTCAACACATACCGGATAATGTCCTGCGGAGTGCAGTCAATAAAAGTTCCTTTGATTTCAGTCCTCTCAACCTTTATCATGGCGTCCCGGATCATAATTTCCTTCCAGTAATCGCCCTCAGTCCTTCTGCAGTATCCCTGCAGGAGAATGTCATAGTCATCCCCATATCCAAGTTCCACTATGGCTTTTTCCATATCTTCATACGATATAATACCCTGAAGCTGAGATGTAAGTTCCACCTTACACCAATCTGACCGGGACTCCCGGCTGCTAAAACATTCCACTTCCATGCCACTGGTTATCTCATACTTTTTTGTGCTGATACGGAACTCCGGGCTGATTAACCTTTTATATCCCATCTCCGCACCTCCTACTTAATTAGCTTTTTCGCCTTTTTCTTTGCTGCAGCTGTGGAACGCTTTTTAGCAGACGGACTTTTGCTTTTCTTTTTTTTAGACTTTCCAAAAGTTTTTTTCATCTGTTTCTTTATTGCTTTTGCCTGTTTGGATGGCTTCAGCTTAATTCCTGCTATCGTTGGAGCAAGCAGCTCCAACGTAGCAGTCCTTTCACTTTCGGCTACTTCATTTTTTGTGCCGAGCTTCTCAAAATACACTTTTGAGATGCCTCGTGCTGCGCAATCCTCATTTACCACCTTCAGGAGTTTTGCCTTCTTTTGCTTGTATGGTTTGAAAAGCCTCTGCATAGCGGATATCTGTTCGATCTGTGTCATTTTCTTTGAATCTTCCAAAATGAACTCAATAGAAATTTTCGCTGCTTCATAGCCTGTTGGCTGATTGGCTTTTGTTTTTCCTTTGTCATCCTCTATGTTCTCAATCGTTGCAACTTCAGAAATGTCAATGCTCTTCATCTGACCGGAAAGTTTCACCCCTCCGAGTTTTATCAAATGTTCCTGAACTAAAAGCATATGCTTCCCTCCCTCTAGGCTGTTACCGGTTCATCTGTGGAATTCTGTGCATCCTTAATCTCATCAATCAGTTTGAACAGCATCGGAAGGTCTTTTATCTTTTCGACATCAACCCTTATCTCCAGTTTCTGGATGATTGTATTCCCTTTTCCGTTACCGGACTTCAACTCCTGTATGTCTCTTTCTGTTACTTTTTCTTTGCTCTCAAGCGTCCTTGTTTCTTTCCTTGTCAGTGCAGATATGACCGAGCCAACGCTGCCCTGGCTCTTATCCTCATCCTGATCCATTTCATTATGGATGAATACTTTTAACTTATCCCACAATGCAGACAATGGAAGAATTGCCTCATCTCCGGCTTCGCCTCCGCCTAACAGCTTGCCTCCGGCTGCTCCAAAGATTGTCGGGGCTGTCATCACGCCACCCTCTGCATACCACTGGATATCAAACTTGGGAAGTGAACCCTTTCCGGCAATACCGAACGGAGCCTCTCCGCCTGTCACGCTGATGTGGGGAAGCTTCAATTCCGGGAGTTTCCAGTTGAAATTGAACACACCCTTTATCTTGTCCACAACTCCGGTAACAATGGCGTGCGCTGCATCTAACTTGCTTTGGAAACCGGATTTTATATTGTCCAGCACACTGGTCGCAGCATTTTTTGCCCCATTCAGACCGTCTGTGAATTTGTTCTTTATGGCTGTAAGTTTTCCTCCTGTCAAATTGTCAATAAAGGAAAGCCCCGCTGTAAAGTAACCCTTGACTGCCTCCTGTGACGCTGCCACCACGCCTTTAATTCGTCCGCCATTGGCTTCATAGGCACTCTTGATATTACTCAGTTTCTGCTTTGCTGTGTCTGCAGCAGCTCCCATAATGTTTCCGAAAAATCCCTTGACCGCATTCAGTCCATTTGAAACGGTACTCTTGATTTTTGAAATTGTCCCTGAAGCGTCTATGCCGACAGCATCCAACGCACCTCCTACCACGTTCAAAAATCCGTCTACAAATCCACCAATAAATGATAAAATTGCATCAAATCCGTTGATAAAGAAGTCTTTTACATTGTCGACCGCAGCAATCAGGAAGTCACACGCCCCACCGAAATCGCCTTTAAACAAGGCTACAATGGCATTGATTATATTTGTAACAAACGAAACCAGACTGGAGAGTGCATTGGTCAGTGGTGTCAATGCTGCAAGAACACCCTGTATCGCCCCGACAAATGTGCCGACAAAGTAAGTGCCTATCACCCCAGCAATCGTGCCTATCACTTTCAAAATCGGCTTCGCTGCTTCATACAGCCCTATGAGTTTCTGTCCCAAGTTCTGGAGTGCAGGCTGCAGTGTGCTCCACGCATTCTGAACCACACCTTTGACCTTTTCAAACAATCCTATCCAAAAATTCCGGAAGGCTTCTGACTTATTCCATAGCAGTACAAACGCTGCGACCAGAGCCACTATTCCTATGACTACCCACCCGACAGGGGAGGCTGCAAAAGCTCCGCTTAATACTGTCCATGCACCCTTGACCGCTGTTATTGCGTTCTTTGCTGCCAGTGCTGCTTTCCCTACTGTGCCGACAACGCCAATTACCGATCCTAACACTGTCAGGATAATGCCAAGTTTCAATGCAATGTTCATAATGCTCTGTACGGTTTTCTGGTTGTTGCTGATCCACTCCGAGCCTTTCTGTATGACTCCGCTTACTTTGTCCATTGTTTCATTGACAACCGGGAGCAGTCCGTTTCCAAGTTCCTCCACATTGTTATGTATCTGCTGTTTCAGTACCTGAAATTTCTGTGCCGGTGTATTGTTGATTGCCTCTGCCATTTCTGTCGTGACAGCAGTGCCTTTCTTCATGCTTTCCGCCATCGAATCAATGCCACCCGACAGACCGTCTATATCTGAATACAGAAGGTCAATCATTGCCACAGCTTCATCTGTTCCAAATGCTTCCTTTATCTGCTGCTTCTCAACCGCATCAATGGTATCCCCATACTTGCCTTTGAGTTTATCCAATATCTCCGGTGTAGATAGCAGCTGATTGTTGGCATCCACGAAAGACAGCCCTAATTTCTTTCCTGCCGATGCTGCCTGGTTAAGGAACGATTTATATTTTGTTGCTGCTTCCGAACCACTCATCGTTGTCTGAAGCTGCCCCAATATTGCAAGCTGTTCTTCCAATGGCACCTTGTTATTGGTTGCGGTTGCCCCCAACGCAGAAATGGAACTTGCCATCTCAGAACCGGCTGTCTTGTAATTCTTAACCGCTGTTGATATCCCGGCAGAAAACATCTGTCAATGACGGTGTTAAAATGTAAGAAAAAGGCGTTTAAATTTTGTAGGTTTTTGGATGTATTGTAAAATATGATACACTCTTATAAAAACATTATAGGAGTAAATAAAGATGAAAGGAAACTTATGGATGGAAATTAGAAATGAACGAAAGAAAGGACTTAGTTATACTGAAATAGCCAGAAAACATCACATTGATCCAAGAACAGCTAAGAAATATGCTGAATCAGATACCAAACCAGTATATACGCTTACTGCTCCCAAACCTTCAAAGCTTGATCCATACAAGCATTTAATAGATATGTGGATGGAAGAAGCTCCCTACAGCGCAGTACGCATTCATGAAAAACTAATGGAACAGGGATGTGACTGTAAATATACAATTGTACGGCAGTATGTTGCAACAAGAAAAGCGGACTTAAATGAGAAGGCTACAGTAAGATTTGAAACCATGCCTGGTTTGCAGGGGCAGGTTGACTGGGGATTCTTTGAAAATTACAAGGTGCTGGAGAATGGAGAATATAAGAAATTATACTGCTTTCTTATGATACTTGGATACTCTCGGATGAGATATATAGAGTTTGTCACGGACATGAGTGCAACAACACTTATTAAATGCCACATTAATGCATTCAGATACTTTGGTGGATATCCTGAAGAAATTCTGTATGACAACATGAAGCAGGTTGTTGTAAAAAGGATGATGAAACAATCTGAAAGTGAATTAAATAAACAGTTTGAAGATTTTGCCGGATTTTACGGTTATAAACCTATATTGTGTCGCCCATACAGAGGTCAGACAAAAGGTAAAGTTGAACGAACCGTAAGATATGTAAGAGAAAACTTTATGGTGGGAGTTAAATATAACTCATTGGAACATTTAAACAGTCAGGCACATGCATGGTGTAATAAAATAAATGCCAAAGTCCATGGCACTACAAATGAACGTCCTATTGATAGGCTGCCAGTGGAAAATCTTCAGCCATTAAAAAGGGAATACATTATGGATAAGATAAATTTAAGAAGAGTTGAAAAAGACTGCCTCATCAGCTATGCCGGCAACAAATATTCTGTTCCAGCAGAATGCGTTGGCAGGGATGTGACAGTCATTGTCCTCGACCATATGTTAGCAGCATACTTCGAGGGTAAACAAATAGCTTTACATAAGTTATCTTATAGCAAAAACACCTTCAATGTCAACAAAGAACACTATAAATCCATGATTGTTAAATCAGGTTTTGATGTTGAAAACACGCTGCTTAATAATCCTGATTTGATGGATTTAAGTATACCTGATCATTCCCTGAAAAAATATGATGAGCTGATGGGAGGTGCAACACTATGAGTGAAACTGTATATGAAAGAATAAAGAAGAACCTTGAAATATTAAATATGAAAAACACTTCCCTGATTCTTGATAATTATCTTGAAAAAGCTATCCGCGATAAGAAAAACATTGTTGAAATTTTGGATTATTTACTGGCCGAGGAAGCAAAGACAAAGAAAAACAGGGCAGTTGAAAATCAGATTAAAATGTCAGGTTTTCCTTACAGAAAAACTTTGGAACAGTTTGATTTTGATTTCCAGCCAAGCATAAACAGGGACCAAATCATGGAACTAGCCACAATGCGTTTTGTTGAAAATAAAGAAAATGTAGTGTTCTTAGGAACGCCTGGAGTTGGCAAGACACACTTAGCTGTTGCAATAGGAATGATAGCTGCCCAGCATAGATATTCAACATATTATATCAACTGTCATAATCTCATAGCGCAGTTAAATAAGGCCCATTATGAAAACCGGCTTCAGGAAAGATTGAACAACTATGCCAAGTATAAGGTTTTGATTATTGATGAAATTGGGTATCTGCCAATGGATATACAGGGAGCAAATCTGTTTTTTCAGTTAATAGCTAAAAGATATGAAAAAAATTCGACTGTCTTTACATCAAACAAGGCTTTTTCCTCATGGAATGAGGTGTTTTCTGATATAACAATAGCCTCTGCAATCTTAGACAGGATACTTCACCATTGTCAGGTGATTAGTATAAAGGGTGAAAGCTATCGACTAAAAGAACGGAAGGAGATGATGTCTAATACAAACACTGTTGTAAATACATTGTTTGAATCTGGCAGTTAATTTTTTGCCTAAAAAATGCAAAATTTAAACGCCAAAAAATTACAAAATCAGAATGTCATTGACAGTCTCCGCCTGTTCTGGGTTAATCACGTAGGTCGTCTGGCGTGACTTCTTCCCTCTGACGATATCATACCCCAGGATATTCCCGTTGCCCATCAATACCCCGTTCTCCCTTGCCACAGCCTGACCTGAGAACACACGCTCAGATATTTTCCTTGACTCCTGCTCCGCATACTGCGCCATGATTGTCAGCTTGAAATAATCGCCTTCATTGCGGCTCCATATGCCGTCATTCACAAAATACACCTCAACCCCATAATTCAGCAGCTCGTCCACTAATCCAAGCGTCAGCTTCGCGTTCCTCATAAACCTGCTGACTTCCCTCACAACGATAAGGTCATACTCCCCGGTTTTCGCTTTCCTTATCATTTCTGTAAACTGCGGTCTTTTCTTGAGCGAAGTGCCGGAGATCCCTTCTTCGACATACAGGTCTTTCTCCGGGTCAAAAATCCAATCTTCATGCTCTTCCGCTAGCTTGACCACCCATTGCTTCTGGTTGTCAAGCGCGTTCATCTGCATTTCATGCTGGGTGCTGACGCGCACGTCAATCGCCACCCTACGTTTCCCTTCCTTAACGTTCCTCTTTGCCGATACATTCCTTGCGTCATGTTTGTTCAGGTATTGTGCGTTCATCTCTGTGCCCCACTTCCTTTCTTGCTTTTTCATATGTCGGGAAATTGATAATGCCCTGTTTTAACAAAACATCCAGCAACTCAGACACTAACAGCCTGGAATCCAGTTCTTTCCCCACATGCTCCATCTCACGTTTTTTCCTATCTCCAATCATCGCAGTATCCCCCTAAAATTGATACTGTAAATACATGGTCTCAGGAAAACGTTCCGTGTTGGTGGAAACTCCCTCCTGCTGCGGCATATAGCACAGTCAGACATGTTTTCTTACGTCTGTGTGATGTTAGCTCTGCCCCGGCATAAAGTCAACCCTCTGCATTTCCGGGTCTCAGATGCCATAAAACCGCACAAAAAAAGAACCTGTCTGTAAAAAAACAGATTCCTTCAGGAGTCCCCTGGATACCCCGGTTATTGCAGGCAGGAAACTGGCTTGGACACTTTATGGATAATAAACCTTGCCTTTGGAGGATACCCCAGTTATTTTCAATACAGACATTCGCTTTATTTACCCTGCCTGAAACTGAACGATACCATTTCAACAAAAATGTGTGGATACGAAAACTATAGAAAGACCTTTCTTAGATACCCCAGTTAGATTAGCAGAAAAGCGCATGGTCTGATACCCCATACGCCTTTCCACTCATCTAAAACTGTTTGCTTACGACAACTGCATCACTTCTGCCTCTATCTCCCTTAACTCATCGAGAGATAAAGCTGGAACACAAACAGAAATTTCATCTAATGACATTTTACCAAGTTTTATCATCCTTTCTGCTGTCTTTCTCTCTGTTTCATCTGCAATATCCTTTGCATAAGCTCTTAAAATTTGCTCATCATCAAACAATGTCATCATAATATCCACAACCTCCTGTTCCTTACTAATCAGATATTCGCGCAACACATTCCTGTCTTTGCAGATACGGATGGTCTCCGTCACTGCCAGTTCTGTATTGCCATGAATCTTTCTTTGTTCACTGTATACCTTGCAGAAAATAATATACTGCCCGATAATGTCTTTCTCATTTTCCTGGTACAAGACCTTCACTTCCACGTCAAGGGCTATCTTCTCCCCGCCAAAAAAAGCTTCCCGGAGGGATATTATATCTGGAATATTTTTCCTTTCGCCAGTGAATACCATATACATCTCTGGCTTCGGCACTGCCACCCTCCTGCTGCCATAAAGGTTCTGGTTTGTACGCTTGAAATATTCATGGTAAGTCTGCACCAGATACATCAACGCACGGATGATAATATTATATGTGAATGTTGACTGGCTTTCCACCAACACCATCAGGCGGTTCCCGACTGAAAAACCCAAATCATTAAAGTCCCCTTCTGTCAACACATGCCTGATGGTAACATCCGCTATCTCCTCTTCCGTTGTATCCTTATCCTCCGGGTGAAGTGCCTGGTATAGCTGAAGCAGATACTTTTTATCCTGGAATAAATTTGTAAACACGCTGTCACGGATTTTTCGCTTTGGCTTATTCTCCGCCATCTCCTAACCCCATTTCCATTCAAATTCTGGTTCTGCTTATAATATAGCATACAAAAAGCGGATGCTCAAGGATTTTCCCTGAAAATCCAGATATGTACATAGCCTGCCTTGCCTGAAATGGAATGATACCGTTTCGCCATAAATATGCTGAAAATAACCGCCCAGCATTTCAAACTGGACGGTCACCTTCAAAAAATCAGGATACCCCATAGACAATGTCATTTAGATAAGGACGATGCAAAGAACAGTGTATGTAGAAATATGTACCCTGTTCTTTTTTTGTATAATTTCATAAAGCACTTGACAGGATAAACCAAATGTGTGGCCGCTCTGACTATCTAAAAAGAAAGATAGTCAGAGCGGCCCTTGTAATCAAGAAAACATCTTGGTTGCAAGGAGGATTACACAATGAATTATTCTACAGAGGTAAAGCAAAAACTATTATCCATTATTACAGAGATGGATTCTTACCGTTGGTTGTTTACAAAGAATCCAGAAACGGATTTTTCACGTAAAAAGAAATGGTCATTTGAAGAGATAATGAAGTTTATGCTTACAATGGAGGGCAAAGCATTAAGAGATGAATTGTTGGAATATTTTGATTTTGACAGTTCCACGCCATCGGATTCAGCATTTAACCAGCGCAGGGCACAGATATTGCCAGAAGCGTTTGAGTTCTTATTTCAAGAATTCACGAAATCTTTTAATGATAATGCTGCATATAAAGGACTTAGATTAATTGCCTGTGATGGTTCGGATTTATGCATTGCCTGCAATCCTAAAGATGAAACAACCTATTTTCAACCGCTTCCTGACAGCAAAGGCTTCAACCAGCTGCATTTAAACGCTTTTTATGATTTATGCAGCAGAAGATACACAGATGCAATTATCCAACCTGCCCGATTAAAAAATGAAAATAGTGCTATGTGTGAATTGATTGACAGATACCGTGGCCAGCCTGCTGTTTTTATCGCAGACAGGGGTTATGAGAACTACAATATATTTGCGCATGCGGAACATAAAGGAATGTATTGCTTAATACGCGTCAAGGATGTAACAAGTAATGGAATAGCTTCGAAACTAACAATGTTGCCAGAGAGTGATGAATTTGACGAATGGGTTAATCTTACACTCACAAAAAAGCAGACAAATGAAGTAAAAGCAAATCCCCAAAAATACAGAATTATTATGAAAAAAACACCTTTTGATTATCTTGACCTGCATTTTAATAAGTTTTACGAAATAAAAATGAGAGTAGCGCGTTTTCCAATCTCGCAAGACTCTTATGAATGTATTATTACAAATCTGCCACAAGAAAAATTTAGTTCTGGTGAAATCAAACAGTTATATGCGAAACGCTGGGGAATAGAAACCTCTTTTCGCGAGTTAAAATATGCATTAGGATTAACACGGTTTCATGCAAAGAAACCAGAATATATTGTGCAGGAAATATGGTCAAGAATGACTCTGTATAATTTCTGTGAGATTATAGCGACTAA
>KE159586.1 GCA_000403255.2 Lachnospiraceae bacterium 3-1 | reverse complement strand
TATAGGGAGCCGGACTTTTCCGGAAGCAGACAGGATCTACATCAACTGTGACAATGGGGGAAGCAATGGCAGCCGTCTGCATCTTTGGAAATATGAGCTGCAGCAGCTTGCAGATTATACCGGCCTTGAGATCCATGTATCACATTTTCCGCCTGGCACATCAAAGTGGAATAAGATAGAGCACCGGCTTTTCTGCTATATAACGAAAACCTGGCAGGGTCAGCCGCTGGTTGATATAGAAACTGTCGTGAATCTGATATCAGGAACTACTACTGCCAAAGGCCTGAAAGTAAAATGTCAGGTCGATACAAACAAATACGAACTGAAACGTAAGGTCACAGATGAAGAATTTACAAAAATACAATTGTTTCCCTGTGAGATTTTGGGAAACTGGAACTATGTAATCAAACCCAGAAGGTAATTGTCAATGGATGAAAGTGTAAATTTATTTTTGCACAATTCCTAACTGTTGTCAGTTCCGGATAATTCTGTACGCAAAAAGTATCAAAGCGTTTTAACAGCTTTTCTTCGGCATGATAGGCATATCCATCAGCCCGTTTTTGTTGTATAAGCCCTTCGATATGATGTGCCAGGCCGCTCTCAAAAATGTATGTCATGATAAGACACCTCCAAATTCCAGAGGGCAGAGCCTCATTTTATCTTCGTCACGTTCGAGGTATACCTCAGCAGTTTCCTGACGTGCATGCCCAAGGGCATTAGAAATATCATCAAGCCTGTTGCCTGCCCGGAGCATTCTTGTGGCAAATGTCTTCCGTGTCATATGGAAGCCCTGGCCGGCAGACAGTTCAAAACCATATTCGGCAAGTATTCTTTTTAAAGCCCCGCGGCATGCCGTTGTAACTTTAAGCGGGATATATGGCGCCTGATGGCGGATAAATATATATCCGTTACCTGCGGCAGCCGATTCCGGACGCCCATCCATGATGTATTTATACACTGAATTGCCTACGTCTGTCGGTACTGGAAGCGTGATTGCTTTTCTTGTTTTCTGCTGGATGAAGGAGACCGTTTTATTTTTCCAGTCGAAATCATTTGCCTGGAGCTTTAGGATGTCTGCGCCCCTGATACCCATCCGGAGTCCGAGCATAACCATGGCTGTGTCCCTGAGTTCTATGGGGGTGGAGGCTTTCTCACGGTATTCATATATTTTCTTAACCATATCATCGCTCAGGACATCAACGATGCTGCGATGGGGAGCGCAGCCTGCGGATACCGCAAAAACAAGTGTCGGCAAAACCAGATCCTGGCCGGCCATGTACCGCAGAAGCTGGCGGAGTTTAGACCCATATGCATTTTTACTCTCCGGGGTCGAGTGGACATCCTGGTTATGGAATGCTTTCACCACATCCGGCGTTATGGACATTGGATGATCTATCCCGTTGTCTTCAAGATATTTGAAAAAACTGCATCCGGCAGATCTGCACATGGTAAGTGTATTATTGGCCATCCCATCCCGCCTGCGGCTCTCTATAAAACCATCAAGAATGGTTTTGCTCCATGACGGGAGTTGGTCGGACGCACGCTTTTGGCCTGCAGTTATGTTAGATTCCATTGTGCCCTGGAGACACTTCCCAAACATTCTGATCGTGTGTGAACGGCGGGCCGATATGGAATTGCCGGCTTTGGCCTGATCCGGACAATCCGGAAGCATATCTGTCCATAGGGTTACAGTTTCTGGTGAATGTTCCAGACGGTTAAGTTCCAAAAACATAAAATACCAGGTGAAATCATTGCGGTAAACAGCTTTTGATGACTCCATGTATTTCCAATCATTCAGAGCGTCAAGATATTCTTCCGCTTTATGTTCAAGGGGTACACTGGGATGAAATGCGACGCCTGTTTTTGGAAGCCTCATACCCGGCAGTATTTCAGCGTTACCGCCAAAAAGAACCAGCTGATAGCACTCCGGCACATCACCCCGGCGGTGAAGGTATTTCATAAGCGCCGTCATGGCGCATACGGCGTTCTGGCATCTGTCGGGAGAGCCACAGGATTTGCAGTAAGTATTCCAGTATTCGATAAGAGTATCTATGGTGACTGCTTCCGGCTCTGTAATTCCAAGGGAAGTCGCAAGCTTGAAAAACTCTTTTGTGGCAACGGAATACGTATGGTAATAGCTGGGATTCTGGTTGGACGCATAGTATTTCTCCAACTCATATGTCAGGCGGAAAAAGGATTCCGACATCCCGCCACGGCAGAAAAAACTGTCTTCTGAGCGGCAGAAAGGACTTTCGATATCTCCAAAGAGCAGGTAATGCTCAAGGCGGAACAGGGCGTTTCTATATTGGGAACACGCCTCGTAGGAAATTTCCAGTTTCTTAATCTCAAGCCAGTCCAGCGCGGCATCCATAGAAAAAGGAATGTCATTATCCATCAGGTACTTGAAAAATGTAGTGTAACAGGTTCTATGCATGTCTATATTTTTACATGCACTGTCAGGCTGCTTCATCATATTGAGAACGGATGAAACAGCATCTAAATAGTTTATTTGCATATCAAATGCGCTCCTTTCCGGATTCCCATCTGAGGGGAAAACCTAAGAATAGCGTATCTGATAATGCTCATCTTTTGTACAAGAAAGTGAGGATTTATGGGAAATAGTTTAAAAGATCAACATTATAAAAACATGGATATAACGCTTCCACCTCTTTGGTGTTCCTGTCCTTTGCGGGCGCAAGAATATCCTTATTGATTTCCTTATCATGCAGCATGGAATGGGCGGTTTCATGCACCATCGTCTTTAAAGTCTGGCTCTCGCTCATGCCCTCCTGCACCGCAATCCGTTTTTCTGTGGGGCTGAAGAAACCTTTGGAATCTCCGGGTATATCCTCAAAGCTGATCGGAACCGGGGCAACATAGGTGACTGCCTTAACAAAGTCCTCATACCCCTCCACCGTGGACAGAAGCTCTTTTGCCTCCAGTTCCGGGATTGGCTCTCCTGATGTTTGCTTGACATCAAAGACGGATACCGCACGGAAAGCGGGGATTTTAACCTCTACTTCCTCCGTCTGCGGCATACCGTCCTTATCCAGCATGACCTCCCCGGTCACAGGATCTAACTTATCCCGTTCCTCTTTGATCTTGTAAGGGGCAGGGGCAAGGATACGGATTCCCTTCTCCCCCTTGTTTACATGGCGGTTGAAATTTTTCTGCCATGCCTGGTAGCCTGCGACCAGACTGGCGTCAGGGCGCTGTAAGGCTATCAGGAGCGTGTTGTTGACACTGTAATTATGGAATTTAGACATGGTGGAGAGGTAGTTTTTGTACTTCCCGCTCTCAAAAAGTTCTTTTAACCCTTCCTCCAGCTTGTCCGTGATTTCCTTTACTTTCTGCTTTTCTGTTTTTGCGTCTGCCATATGTTATTTTCCTTTCTTTTTTCCGAATAAAAATACCGCCCTGAATATTTTCAAGACGGTATCTCCAAAACAAAAAAACGCATAGTATTGATTTTTTCTACCATGCGCCTAAAGTTACTCTTACTATAAAATTTTTCGTTACAGCAGCTTTAATAATTGTATCAGCTCATGCGGCTCCCCTCTGGAGGAATCTGTCAGCCTTGTATCGAACTGTTGGAAACCATTCTCACGATAAAAAGACAAAAGCCTTTCCTCGTCCGCCGCCTCTAAAAAGATAACCATGCCGCCCGCTAAATACTGTAACTGCTGTATCTGCCGTATCGCAAGCCCCAGCAATTCTTTACCTGAAATGCGTTCATTTGCGCCGTTATTATAATTTTTCCCAAGCTGGGCAATCAGGTACGCCGCAAGATTATAGGTCTGATCCTGTTCATTCAACGTGCTTACTCTTGACAGCTTTCTTTTTATGGTATTACTGAATGGTTCCGCATTTACAGTGATCGGCTTAATCGTGAGCGCAAAATATCCAACCAGCTCCGCATCTTCCGTTGAAAATACCAGATATGTAACCGACTGCTGTTTTTTTGCGAACTCAACGGATTGCTTCTTTATGAATCTTTCAACATCCGGGTTTATCTTACATGAAAACTCGGAAAGAACCTGAAGCAGCGTGTCCTCTCCGAGTCCATGACTTCCATCGCCCAAATACTCACGAATGTTGAAAACTGTATATTTACTTGTTTCCTGCATTCGCTTTCTTCCTTTTCTCCATAAATTTCGCTATATCTTTTGGGTCAGTTAAAAAAGTAGCGCTGACATTGATAGGAGGCGTAGGATTATTAGCCGATGCCTCAATCGCATCAGCAAACATCTCCACCTGCTTCTGGCCTGATATAACAAAATTCTTTGTGATGCTTGAAGTTGCCATAAGAAACACCTCCTAGTATAATAATGGTGTAGTCAATCAAGACTACTTGGTTAATAAATTTCTAAAATTAGACAACAGAAGAAGGCGTTCTTCCTTCATCAGATGTTGTCCATATTAATTATCATGTCTGACGGCTCCTGATAGACACCAGATAAAACATAAGGTATTATCTCTTAGGATAGGACAAAGAATGTCCACCTCCTTGGGAAGCTGATTGTTCAGCTGATACCTACAGTGAAGTCAATTCGTCCATTCGACAGGGTTTTATGTTTTAGCTGGTTGGGAGCCGGGAGGCTATACCCGCATAACACGCTAGGTTGTGTACCTGCCAGATTGGAAATGGATTCCTATCAGAAAGGAGCTTTCGCTCACGTCTAACAAAGTTATTTTTAATGTTGATGAACTATTCATCTCTGTTGGTATTGACGTCGGTGCTGACTTCTCCTGGATGTCTATCGCACTCCCGAACCAGCAGTTTGTAGGAAAGCCTTATAAAATCCTGCATAACAGCATGGATTCCCTTACAGCCGCTGTTTCTAAAATAAAAGAAGCAGAAGAGCTGTATTCTTTGGAAAGTCGCATTTTCCTTGAATCCACGGGAATCTATCATTACCCACTCTTCTGCTATCTTCGTGATAAGGGTTTTAACGTGTCTGTTATCAATCCTATCATCACTAAGAATAGCACAAATATCAACATACGGAAAGTGCATAATGACCGTTTTGATTCAAAAAAGGCTGCATTAGTTGGTTTGAAACCTGATTTAAAAGTTTCCCTCATGCCATCCGACCTTGCCCTTAATTGCCGGAATCTCTGCCGTGAATATTACGATTTAATGGATAACCGCAGCGCTTATGTGAACAAACTCCAAGGCGAACTGCGCATGGCATTTCCCCAATACCTTGGCATTTTTTCCAAGGTTACGGTTAATACATCACTTACACTGTTGGAGACGTATACCTCCCCAGCTGCATTTATTGAAGCAGACCGGCAAGAGATTATTGATGCCATTAAATCTACTGCCCTCTTTGGACTTACATATGCTTTAAACAAGTATAATGCCATTATTCAGGCTGCTAATGAAGCGAATGAATTCGGTTACATCATTGACAGCAACATCAAACGCATCCGCCTTTATATTGGTTTCATCCGTAAATATGACGAAGAAATCAAAGGCATCCTGGGTTCCATGCATGAGCTTGTTGATGCCAATGAAGCCACCGACTTTGTCAGGCAGATCCATTTGATCGAAACGTTCAAAGGCGCTGGTTTCTTATCCGCCGTATCCCTCATGGGAGAGATTGGAGATTTTTCTGCATTCTCCAAGCCAAAACAGCTTTTTGCTTACTTTGGTCTTGATCCGGCAGTAAAACAATCCGGCAAATTTGAAGGCACAAAAACCCAAATGTCTAAAAGGGGCTCCGCCATAGCCAGGCGGGTGGTTCATACACTGGCTTTACAAAGCATCGGCACATCCCGCACGGGAGAAGCCAAAAATCCGGTTCTGCGTGATTACTACCTCAAAAAATGTGAATCAAAACCCAAACTCGTGGCAATGGGGGCTGTTTCACACAAAGTATGCAACATGATATTTGCAATACTCAGGGACAATAAGCCTTTTGAAATCATTACTCCGCAGGAGCATATCAAAAAACACAATGCTGCTAAATGCGACATAGCCGCATAAAATACTGTAAATCCAACGAATCGATATCTTTTGAAAAAATGATATTTTCACCAAGGGGTAAGTGCGCCTTTTTTGCTTTAAAAATAATTTCGATTTTTCTCATTTTGCTATTGACATTTATTAGCTGGACTTTATCAGTATGGCTCATTTTACAGCATACATACTTCCCTGCTTATATTGTACGGTTTTATCGCCGCTTTTGCAACAAAATATTTATGAATTTTTTTTGCCTACATCGTTACCTCCTTCCCCTTTTCATAACTTCTCGGAATCTTCAGCCCTTATTTTATGGGGCTTTCAGAACCTATTTTTCAAAAATCACCCACTTTTTTCTCAAAACCACTTGACAAACCAATCAAAAAATGCGGCGCTTCGCGCCCTTGATCAAAAAGTACATTTTTTTGATTGGAGGCCATTTTTGATGTTACCTTATAACTCTGGCGGTCATGCCGCCTTTCAGTATACTTTCGTATCCCAGTTCCATAAATTTTACCCGGACCCCTTTGTGCTTCCCAAAAGCACTTGGGATTATATCGTGCAGTTCTGGTATCTTGATCTTTCCAAGACGGATTCTATCATGCAGGAATGTTACTCTGTTTTTGGCCCGGAACCAAGGCTCCCTTCCTGCATGCTGCGCTCCTATCTGCTTGCTTTGAAACTGAAAGTTACTTCCATCACTGTCTGGTGCCGCATGCTTAAGGAAACTCCGCTTTATGCCATCCTCAGCGGTTTCTCTTTCGAGAATACCCCTGGTGTTGGTACTTTTTATGATTTCTTTTCCCGCATCTGGCAGCATGACTCCAACAACCTTTCCCCGAAAGACCGGTTCCCTAAGATAAAGAAAACTCCCAAAGGCAAAAAGAAAGGCGATAAGACTCCCTGCGACTCTTCCAGCATGGCCTCCAAGCTTCTTCCCCTGCTGGAACGCCGGCAGTTAAAACCGCAAAATCCCTTCTTCCTTATTTTCCGGCTTTATCAGCAGCAGTTCCTGGGCCAATCCATCCACAGGGGGCTGATTATTCCCCGGCACCTGGCTCTTGCCGGTGACGGCACCCCTGTCCGTACTGCCGCACAGCAGCGGAAAAAGCGCATTTGCCATTGTAAGGAAAAAGGCCGTTCTTCTTGTGACTGTAAACGCCATTATTCCCAGCCCGACTGTAACTGGGGATGGGACTCCCACCGGGAATGTTATTTCTTCGGCTACCACCTCTACATGTATGTGGCTTCCGATTCCTTCAGCGACCTCCCTGTGTTTCCGCTTTTAGAACGGGCCTCCCGGCATGACATGCTTTCCTTCCTGCATTCCTTTTTCACCATGAAAGCGTATCTTCCGGAATTCCAGATTGAAAAGCTCCTTCTGGATTCTGCACACGACGCTTACGCTGTTTATGAATACTGCAGGCGGGAACATATCACACCGTTTATCGACCTCAATCCCGGACATACCGGGCATTTCACCTATAAGGACGATTTTACAATCGATGACGGTGGTCTCCCTGTCTGTAAGTTGGGCTTACGTATGCATAAAGATGGATATGAAGCTGCCAAACACCGGGCAAAATACCGCTGTCCTAAATCAAACCGGAAACGTGGCTGCTTCTGTGAACACCCTTGTTCACCGGCGAAATATGGTAGAACCGTACACATCTTTACCGATGACAATCCAAGGTTATTTAACATACCGCCAAGGGACTCTAAAGCATGGGAAAAGGAATATGACAGAAGGACTTCCGTGGAGCGCTCCAACAAGCGCGAGAAAGAGGACTATAAATTAGAAGACGGCAGGCACCGCTCTACGAAGATGTGGTACTGCCGCCTCTACGGCATCATGATGCTCCAACACCTTGATGCCTGGGAAATGCCCTCTGTCAAGGCATTTCAAAAATCATTCTTAGGTTTAGCCGCCTAATAATGATATATTAAGCGATTCCATAAGATTTTTCAAGGCATAGTATCCGCTATGTCCAATGTTTATGTCCTTTTTTCTCTAATTTCTTTTCCTGCACCATATTCAGTTGTCAATCTTCGGTTGGAATCTCATTCATTGAGATTCCGAGAAGTTATCTAAGTGGCAGTTAAGATTTTGATGATAGTAAGGGGCGGCAGCATTTTTTGCTGTCGCTCCTTGACTACCCAGCAGCAAAGACAGACGGGGCTGTCAACGGCGGGCGAAGCCCGTTCATCTTGACCGTTGACTGGCTCGTCTGTCTTTGCTATTTATCAATTTTTCGTAACAGAATACTACACATAACAGTAGCTAAAATAAAAATCAAGAGCAGTGGCAAAAGGCTTTCAAATTTAAAAGCATTTTCCGCCAGTAGTTTATATCCCCATGTAGCCGGAAATAGTTTTCCTATTGTTTCAAACGTTTTTGGAAGTAGTTCAATAGGAAACATAATTCCAGAAAGCATGGTTGACGGCAAAAAAACAATAATAGAAAACATAGAAGTTTTTGCCTGGTCTTTTACTGCCAAACCAATTATGCTGGCAATACTTAATGATACTGCAATAAAAACAGCGAGGCTGATGAAGTACATACCCGGATTTTTTGGTATTTCAGCGTTAAAAGCCAGTGGCGCAGCAATATATAAAATAATGCTCATGAGGAACAAATGAATATACGCTGAAATGTTTGTTAAAGCAAGACCTAATATTAACGGAACACCATTTGCTTTATAGACTTTTTTAATATCACTGCTGTAAATTTCAACAAGAGAGGGCGGCAGACCAATCAACGCCCCCATTGTCACACCAAATACAGTCATGGACTGAATAAGCGTATATCTCGCTTCCGGCATGACTGATGTAAATATACCGCCCATAATTACAAAGAACAAAAGAGGTACGATATAGCAGGTTATAAGTAATGTCTTACTCCTTATGTCTAACTTCCATTGTAAAGAAACTCCGTATAAAAAAGCTCCCATTGTTACTCCCCCTTTGCAATTTTTATAAAGTGCTGTTCCAGTGAACCACGGTCTATCTTAATATCTGTGATAGTTTCTCCTTTTTCCTTGTACTGCATGAGCAGCGAAAGTAGGGAATTTCCGATATTTTCCGATTCATAGTTTTCAGTCCTGTTTTCCGTTTGGATTGTGATATTATAATGCTTCCCGATTGTATCGCCCAGTTGCCCGACAGTCCCGATAAAGGCAATTTTGCCGCCGGAAAGAATAGCAATCCGGTCACACAAATTCTCAACTTCTGCCATATCATGGCTTGCTAATATGATTGTCTTTCCGATTGCTTTTAACTGACGGATTTGTTCATGTAAAGATATTTGCCCCTCAACGTCAAGTCCTGCTGTTGGTTCATCAAGAAACAAAATGTCGGGATTTCGTGTTAATGCAAGCGCCAGATGGAGCCGCCGCTTTTGCCCGGTTGATAATTGATAATAAGGCTTTTTTGAAAGTTCATAAATACCAAGAGCGTCAAGCGTTGCTCTGTCAAGAGAGGTCTTATTCCATTTAGCAAACAGCTTTACAGCTTCCAGTGCTTTAATGTATTTCGGCAAAGAAGCCGATTGTAATTGAATGCCCATGATTCCATTTATAGTAATGTTTCCGCTGTCATATTTTCTTAAACCCTCGATACATTCAAGCGACGTGGTTTTTCCAGCTCCATTCACGCCGAGCAGAGCAAAAATTTCTCCTTGTTGTATATTAAAATCTAAACCTTTCAGCACAATGTGAGTTCCATAACTCTTTGATAAATTGCTGATTTTTATAGCTTCATTCATTCTGTTTCCTCCTTAAATGGGTCAATGCCTAAACGGGAAAAATAAACACCTAATGCTTGTTCAACATATCCGTTCGCAATATCCTGGGCTACTTTCCATTTATGGTCTGCATTCTGAAACTGCCCTAATTCAATCAGTCTGGGAAGCATACTCATATCTCCGCCAGTGAAATCCATAATCATATCCCAATAGGCTTTTGCAAAATTCTGTGTCTCATCACTATCCGCAGGAATATTCGCATTTTGAAGTCTTATTGCTTCGTTTTGAAGCTGCATGAAAGTGTTCACAAATGCCGTTCCGCTATCTTTGTCAAAATGGTTGCGGATATGGTCAAGCGTTTGGTCGTCAAAATGTTTAATCAGCCAATAGAAATCGTTTTTCATTTGCAGATTAACAATAATATCCGCATATTTTTTGAAATCAACTGATTGCATTTGAAGGACTTCTTCCCGCAGCACCTCCAATTCTCTCAACGATTCAGACAGACTTTCTATTTTCCGTTTGACAGTGACTGCCTGCTCCATTAGAACATCAGCAATTTCATCTGGTGTATCAAGCAGAATCAGTCGATTTTTTATGTCGTCCAAAGAAAATCCCAAATGTTTGAGCGATAAAATCTGATGAAGTTTTACTATGTCTTTATCTGTATATAACCTACGCCCCCCTTCACTCATGGCAGAGGGGGAAAGCAAGCCCTCTCTGTCGTAATGTTGTAATGCCCGTACAGTAACGTCCATTTTTCTTGCAATTTCACCAACGGTCATATAACCTTGTGGTATCGCTTTATGTTTATCCATGTCACACCTCCTCGAATAGTATATCTCATTACGTTGCGTCACAAGCAAGTGCTTTTAAGAAGATTTAAGAAAAAATACGGAATAGTGGGCTGCTGGCGGTCTATCTGTTGTTTTCAGTTGCTTGCTTCTTTACCGTACATGAGCATTTGCGCCCGGATTATCATTTCCATATCCCTCAAGAAGATTGATGACGCCCCATACTCCAACGCCTGCTCCGATTGCTGTTACGACTGTCTTTAATCCTGTTACCGCTGTTGTAAAAAATGCCATGTTTCTACCTCTTTCTTTCCTTAAATTTGATTTTTTGATAAAGAAAGAGCTTTGATATGTAAATTCCCTGCCCTTTGTGGTAAAATAAGGGCAGGGAAATCCTTTGGGAGAACCCTGCTGGCATCCGGTACATTCTGTTTGGCGATAGGCTGTGCCGGGTGTCCTGTTTCTGTCCATCCCGAAGTACATACAAAACTCCTGATTCTGGCTTTATGCCAGGGTTTATAAGTTCCATATTCAGTTTTCATTTCTGCACTTCTGGACATGATGTCCAGAAGTCGCTATTCAGTTGTATTTGGGGAATCTTCTTCCTGCCCGCTGACTTCCCCGCAGTCAAAGGCATCATCCACTTTTGTATCCGGCGTGACTTTCATGTGGCGCAGATGCTTCACATAGTCCTCGATGTCAAAAGTGTTTTTCTGGTCATAATCGGACAGCTCCTTGTACCTGCCATGCTTCGTTATATCGAATTTATCCGAGAAGAATGGTCTGACGCCTCTAAGCTGCATGATACATTTCCCGCCGTCCATGACCGCAATCTCATCCTGGCTCATCAGCGCCTTCCCGGTCTTTTGATAATTCAGACCGTAGGACTGTGATGTACCCCTTGTATCGGAAGTGTTGTAAAGATCATGAGGTAAGCGCCTCGTGGACGCTCCCTCCCGAACCGTGCGGGCACCTCTCGATGCACACGGCTCTCCATATGCCGTCAACTAACAAAATCAGTCTTTTCCGTGTATCTCATGGTGGCACGCCGGGCATACTGCCAGCGTTTTCCTGCGATTCTTTAGCATAACTTTTTCCCACTCATATTCACCGCTAAGGCTTTTCAGCCGTTTTACCTGATGAATCTCCACGTCATTTGTGTACTGTCCGCAGAGTTCACAAGTTTTCGAGCGCAGTTTTGCCGCTATGCGGTTTGCTCTGTCATACCGTTTGTAGGCCGGAAGAATATCTGCCTGTGGCACATTGGGCTTATCCTTGCGGATAAAAGGCCCCCTGTAAAATACGCTCTCTTTCATACCGCTTTTTGTCTTGTAAATGACTGTAAACCGTCCATCTCTAAAATATTTCTTCTTAATCTTTCTGGTCTTTGTGCGGTATTTATTTGCGAATGTTTTCAGCATACTGTAATGCATCAGACTCGCAAACTTACTCATTGCGCATACATTACATGCCAGTGAGTAATAGTTGTACAAACCTCTGATTTCAGAGTTGTACTTTGACAGAATTTCAATGTCTTTGCGGTTAATGAGCTGTGGTCTATGAATGGCTTTCCAATGCTCTTTGTGTGTAACTTTGTCTTTCTTGATACGGATTGCACCATACTCCAATAGTTTCGATTCCCATTTCTCATGCGGCATATATAGTTTTACTGCGCCGCTGTATCCCTTCACTTTCCTGCCCTGACGTTTTGTGACTTCCTGGCTTTTTGAAATTGAAATATCGTAGCCAAGAAACCTCGCCTGGTCAGTTGCGTGGGTGATTTTGGTTTTCTCCACTGACAGTGTAAGGTTCAGTTTTTCTTTGAGGAACACGGCTAAATCTGCTTTTAAGGCTTCTGCATCCTTTTTGCTCCCGATAATGCTTATGATAAAATCATCCGCATAACGGATGTATTGCAGGTTTTTGTAAGTTTCATCCCGAAACTGCTTAGACGGGATTTCCCTCTGTTTCTCCCGCAGTCTGCGTAATTCCCCGGCACGTTCTTTCTTTTCGGCTTCACTAAGGCTGTCCCATACTTCCCTGTTCTGGCGCATAAACCTCTGCACCTCACGGTTCCGTCTGGCGTATTCCGGATTCACTTTGCGGTTTATCCTGTTTCCTTTTATAAAGCCTGCCTTATATTCCTCCACGTACATATCCAGTTCATGCAGATAAATATTTGCCAGAACAGGACTGATGCCAGAACCTTGCGGTGTGCCGCAGTATGTCCTGTTGTACTGCCATTGTTCCATATATCCGGCTTTTAAAAACTTCCACATCAATGTGATAAATGCTTCGTCATCAATGCGTCTGCGCAGGATATCAATCAGCACGTGGTGGTCAAAGCTGTCAAAACATGCCTGAATATCCCCCTCCGCAAACCAGTTTGCCCCGGCGAATGTCCGCTGTATCTGTTCGAGGGCTGTATGGCAGCTCCTCTTTGGGCGGAATCCGTGGGAATAATCGGAGAAGGTTGGTTCATAAATGCTTTCCAGTATCATTCGGACTACTTCCTGCATCAGCTTGTCATCCCCGGAAGGAATCCCAAGCGGACGCTTTTTACTGCTGTTTTTCTTCGCAATATATGTACGTCGTGCAGGTTTCGGGCGGTAGGAGCGGTCTTTTAATGCGCTGATGATACGCTCTATCCTCGGACTGCTCATACCGTCCAGTGTTTCTCCATCCACACCCGGCGTCATGCTCCCCTCATTGGCGTAGATATTCCTATATGCCAACAGGTAGAACTCCGGGTTGTATAAGTTCCGGTAAAGCCTTTGGAACTTATATGATAAATCTTTAGACTGTTTGTTTAGGCTATTTAATACATCAGTTGGATTTCTCATGATGCCTCACGCACCTTCCTTTCTTGTTTGTATTAAAGACATACTGCTCCCCTTCGTCATGTGGGCGGCTCTCCCGCTTCCGTTTTTACGGCTATCCCTGTAAATCCAGAGTCCACGGGCTACTATGGGAGCTGTGTGACCATGCCCGCAAATGGGCGGGTTTAGGTCATCCCCGGTAGCGTATGCCATACATAGCGTTCCGTGTTGTCGGTAATCTTTGTAGATATGTGGCGTTCGCCGTTCAACCTAATCTAAGGCTTGCCTTGCTTCGGATATCACACGCCTGCCGACAATCGAGCGACAGCCGCCAAAGCACCATGCGTTCCATCTTCTTTCGCACGTAGGCCAGATACTCCCAGGCTCCGGCTACCAATCAAGCAGTTTAGCTTTCATCCTCATACACGGATTTTCATCCCCGCATAAAATGACGGTTAGAAGATTGCGCCATTCCATGCCAGTTATAGTGAAGAACACTAT
>KE159585.1 GCA_000403255.2 Lachnospiraceae bacterium 3-1 | reverse complement strand
TGTCCATCCCCGACCTGAACATCAGGCAGGGGCCCGGCACGGATAAGCCAAAAACAGGGAAGGTGACCGGCGTGGGTGTATTTACCATTGTTGAGGAAGCGGAGGGGAAAGGCGCCTCCAGGTGGGGGAAACTAAAATCCAACGCAGGGTGGATTTCGCTTGATTACGCCAGCCGGATATAAATACAGACAGCAGGGCCCGCGGCATTTTCCTATGTGCCGCGGGCCCGTTTTTTAGTGGGTGTAAACTACACAGGAAACGGATGGAAAGTTTGTGCATCTTATGGCGCAGAAATGAGTGGATAATCCCCCGGTTCTGATTTAACATGGCACTACCCCAAAGGGGCGCTGCCGGAAACGGCGGCAGAAAAATAAAGGAGGCACACGCCTATGAAAAAACAGTTTATGGAAACAGCCCGCCTGCCACGCAGGGGGCGGCGGAAGGAGGGATGCTGATGTTCACTGCAAGAGAACGCACACTTCTCACTTCCCCGTACTTCCGGCTCATCCGCCAGACGGATGACTTCTTTGAGGTCCAGTCCAGATGCACCAAACACTGCTGGATTGTCCAGAAACTTTCCTATGATCGGTATCCGGTCCGCATCTACCACAAGCACACGAAGGGGACGGCCTACTACCATAAGCACGGCCATGCCAACACGGTATCCTCCGCCGTCCGGCAGATCAAGAGCCACGATGTGTGGCAGCTAAACGGGAGGCGCGCCATGGCGTAAAGGCCGGCGTGAATAGTGACAAGCCCACGGCACATAAAATGTCGTGGGCCATTTTTTGATTTCAGGGGGTTCAGTTCCACTGTTTCCGTGGCCTGTATGTGAAAGCTATTTTTCCGCACGGCGGGAGGCCGCAGAAAAAATACCAGCGCGGCCGTCCGGTTCCCGCCCCTGCGGTGGCATATGGCAGGAGGTGTGTTTTTCATGACGGAGGAACAGAAAAGCGAGATTACGGGCCTGCGGGCGGCGGGCGATGGATATACAGTGATAGCAAGGAAGATGGGGCTGCCGAGGGACACGGTGCGGAGCTTCTGCAGGAGGAACGGGCTGGCAGGGGAAACGGCAGCAGGGAAGGAAGGGGCGGCCGGCTGCCCGGAGGACGGCTTCTGCCGGGAATGCGGGAAGGTCCTGAGGCAGCCGGAAGGCATGAAAAAAAGGGTGTTCTGCTCCAGGGAGTGCCGGGAGAAATGGTGGCACGGCCATCCGGATCAGATAAGGCAGAGGGCGGTCTATTCCTTCACCTGCGCCGGGTGCGGGCAGCCGTTCACGGCCTACGGCAACGCCGGGCGGAAATACTGCTCCCATGAGTGCTATATCAGGACCCGTTTCAAAGGGGGCGGCGGGGATGAGTGAGAAGGAGTTCCGTGCGGAGCTGCGCTACCGGATGTCGCTTGCCGTGGCACGGGCGATGCTCGAAGAAGGCGCCATCACCGAGGAGGAATACCGGGAAATTGATACAATACTGCTTAAAAAACACCGGCCAGTTCTGGGTACATTATTAGCGGGAAAACCCTTGCAATAACTGCGTTTCAGAGTGATGAATGGTAGCGGAAAGGAGTGGTTTCATTGAAGAAAATCAGCAGAATAGAGTCGGTCTTACCCACGCTGGCAGGGCGGAAAAAGGTGGCCGCCTATGCCCGTGTTTCAAGGGACACGGAGCGGCTCATGAATTCCGTTTCCGCACAGGTCAGCTACTACAGCGCATTCATCCAGGGCAACCCGGAATGGGAATATGCAGGGGTGTACGCAGACTGCGGGATATCCGGGACAGGGACGGCCAGGCGCGGCGAATTTTTAAGGATGCTCGCCGACTGTGAGGATGGGAAGATTGACATTATCCTGACAAAATCCATCAGCCGCTTCGCAAGGAACACGGTCGACCTTCTGGAGACGGTCAGGCATTTGAAGTCCCTCGGCATCGAGGTGCGGTTCGAAAAGGAACATATCAATTCGCTTTCAGAGGACGGGGAACTTATGCTCTCGCTCCTGGCGTCCTTTGCACAGGAGGAGAGCCGGAGCATTTCGGAAAACGTGAAATGGGGAGTCAGGAAGCGGTTCCAGTCCGGCGAGATCGGGACGGCGAACAAGCACATCCTCGGATACCGGTATGATGAGGAGGAGAAAAAATATGTCATCATCCCGGAAGAGGCGGAAGCAGTCCGCTGGATGTTCCAGATGTACATTGACGGGGTCCCCCTGCGGGAGATTGCGGGGAGCATGAACAGGGCGGGGATACGCACCACGCTCGGCAACGGCTTCCAGGAAGCCTCGGTGCGGCAGCTCATTTTCAACGAGGTCTATGCCGGGGACATCAGGCGGCAGAAATGCTATATGGCGGACCCGATCACAAAAACGAAAGTGAAGAACTGCGGGGAGCTGCCGCAGTATTACATGGCGGACTGCCATGAAGCCATCATTGACCGGGAAACTTACGCAAAGGTCCAGGCGGAGATGGAGCGGCGGGCGGGGCTTGTGAATCCCACCTACCTTTTTACGGGGAAAATAAAATGTGGCATCTGCGGGAACTGCTTTACACGGAAGAAAGGCACCCACAAAGGGAAGACTTACGTGCATTGGATATGCCGCTCCAAAAAGGAAACAGGCATGAGCTGCACAAGCGTGAATTTCAGCGAAGAAGAATTAAAGAGGATTTCGGCGCAGGCGCTTGGGATGCAGAAATTTGATGGGGCGGAGTTTGAAAAGGCAGTCCTGGGGATGGCTGTCCTGCCGAATGGGGACATCGAATTCCGGCTTGCCGGCGGGGAGGCGAAAGTCTGGAAGAACCTGCATCTGGACCCGCCAAGGCACATCGCCACAGCCACGGACTGCTTCCAGGGGAAGGTGAAATGCGCCGCCTGCGGGAATACATACCACCGGGTGAACAGCGCGGGAAAATGGGTGTACTGGTACTGCATCGGCAAGAAAAGGAAAAATGTGGAGTGCCATAACCCGAACTGCACCGATTACAAGCTGAGGCAGGTTTCCGCGCACATGATGGGGCTGGAGGAATTCAGCGAGGCGGAGTTTGAGGAGCGGATAGAGGAAATCACGGCATTCCCGGACGGGAGCCTGGAATTCCATTTCAAAGAAGGGAGGGCCAAGCGGTGGCAAAGAGCGTGATCACGATACCGGCAACGGTGAACAGGCACACGGCGGCGCCGATAGGCAGCTATAAAAAACGCAGGGTGGCCGCCTATGCCCGCGTCTCCACCGACCATGAGGAGCAGCAGAGCAGCTACGAGGCGCAGGTGGACTATTACACGAACTACATCAACGGGCGCGAGGACTGGGAGTTTGTGTCCGTGTACGCGGACGAAGGGATAACCGGCTGCAACACGAAAAAGCGCGACGGATTCAACAAAATGGTGGAGGACGCGCTTTCCGGCGCCATCGACCTCATCATCACCAAGAGCGTCTCCCGCTTCGCAAGGAACACGGTGGACAGCCTCACGACCATCCGGAAGCTGAAGGAGAACAGGGTGGAGTGCTACTTCGAGAAAGAGAACATCTGGACGTTCGACGGCAAGGGCGAGCTGCTGCTGACCATCATGTCCTCGCTGGCGCAGGAGGAGAGCAGGAGCATCTCGGAGAACTGCACCTGGGGGCAGAGGAAGCGGTTCGCGGACGGCAAAGTGACGGTGCCGTTCAAGCGGTTCTTAGGATACGACCGGGGAGAGGACGGGAACCTTGTCATCAATGAGGAACAGGCGGAGACCGTCCGCAGGATTTACGGCCTTTTCCTGCAGGGGCGCTCGCCCCACGCAATCGCAAAGCTGCTGATGGCGGAAGGCATCCCTTCGCCCGGAGGAAAGGAGGTCTGGTCATCCAGCACGGTCAAGAGCATCCTCACGAATGAAAAGTACAAAGGCGACGCGCTCCTGCAGAAGGTGTACACGGTGGACTTCCTCACCAAACAGAAGAAAGTGAACGAGGGCGAAGTGCCGCAGTATTATGTGGAGAACAACCACCAGGCCATCATCAGCCCGTCCGTGTTCGAGGAGGCGCAGCACCAGATGGCGGCCAGGCATTCCGGGAAGAACCGGGCGAGCAGCACGGGCGTATTCTCCGGCCGGATAAAATGCGCGGACTGCGGGGGCTGGTACGGCTCGAAAGTGTGGCATTCCAACAGCAAGTACCGGAAGACCATCTGGCAGTGCAACCACAAATTTGACGGCGGGGAGAAATGCGGCACGCCCCACCTTGACGAGGAAACCATCAAACAGCTTTTCCTGAAAGCGGCCAATGCCATCTTTGCAGAAAAGGACGGTGTGCGGGAGGATTACGACTCCATAAAAGACACGCTTTTTGGCACCGCGGGGTTGGAGGCGGAGCGCCTGCGGCTGCAGGAGGAGATGAACGTGGTGGCGGAGCTGATCGAACAGTGCGTGGCGGAGAATGCCCGCGTCGCCCTTGACCAGACGGAGTATCAGAAAAAGTATGACGGGCTGGCGGGGCGGTTCAACAGGGCGAAGGGGCGGCTTTCGGAAGTCGGCAGCGCCATCACTGAGCGGCAGGCAAAGCGGGAGAAAATCGGGCGGTTCGTTTCCTGCCTGGAGCAGATGGACGGCCCGCTCACGAAATTTAAAGAGGATGACTGGTACAGTCTTGTGGAGTACGCCACGGTGTACAGCAGAGAGGACATCCGCTTCACTTTCAAGAACGGGATGGAGATAAAAGCGTAAAAGGAGCCTGCGGCTGACGGGATGCCGCAGGCTTTCTACAATTTTATACAATTTGATTTTCCTACGGGGCAAAATCAAAAAGTATAAGCAAAATCAAAAGGTATAGGGGCAAAATCAAAAAGTGCAGGCAAAATCAAAAGGTATAGGGCAAAATCAAAAAGTACAAAGGCAAAATCAAATTGTATCAAAGACAGCGTTTACATAGATGACGGAATCTCTGGTACTACCTTTGAGTGTGAGGGATTGCAAGCCATGCTTGCGGAGGTAGAAAAAGGCAATATCGGCACTATCATTGTGAAAGACATGAGCCGACTGGGAAGAAACTATGTGCAGATGGGAATGTTACGGGAGCAGTTGCGCAGAGCAAATGTAAGGCTGATTGCGGTCAACGAGGGCGTTGACACAGGTTCGGGATTTGATGATGATTTCCTTCCGTTCCGTGACGTAATCAACGAATACTATGCAAAGGATATCAGCAAGAAAATCAAGTCTACCTTTAAGGCAAAAGGCGAAAGCGGAAAGCACGTTGCGAGCAGTCCGCCATACGGTTATCTGAAAGACAGCGAAGATAAAAACCAATGGGTAATTGATGAAGTGGCAGCGCCCATTGTCAGACGGATATTCCGAATGACTTTGGAGGGTTACGGTCCGTATCAGATTGCAACACAATTCACAGCCGAGCATATCCCCATTCCTGCCTGCCACCAAGCGCAGTTGGGCGTGGGATTGTGGCAGAACAGGGAGATTAAATATCCCTACAAATGGACGAGTTCCACCATAGCGCATATTTTACAGAAACATGAATACTTAGGGCATACGGTAAATTTCAAGACACGCAAGCATTTCAAGGACAAAAAGAGCCATTATGTCGATAAAGACCAATGGTTAATCTTTGAGGACACCCATGCGCCGATTATCGACCAAGAAACCTTTGACAACGTACAGCGCATCAGAGGACAGGTAAGGCGGTATCCCGACGGTTGGGGCGAAGCGCACCCACTAACAGGTTTAATGTATTGCGCTGATTGCGGCGGTAAAATGTATGTCCACAGGGTAAACAATGGAAAACGTGTTCCCATGTATGTGTGCGGAAATTATGCGAAACAGCCAGTTGGAACATTGTGTAGGTCAGCGCACCGCATCAAAGCGGATCACGTCATGGAGATAGTGGCAAAGACCATAAAAGAGGTTATACAGTATGCCAGTCTTGATAAAGAGCGTTTTGCGGAAGAAATACAGTCGCATATCGAGGACAGGCAGACGGTAGACTTTACCGAGCAGAGAAAACGCATGACAGTATGTGAAAAGCGTATCGGGGAACTGGAAATGCTGATTGCCAAGATTTATGAGGATAACGCATTGGGAAAACTATCAGACAAGCGTTATACCATGCTTTACAACCAATATAAGGGCGAGCAGGAACAGTTGCAAGGCGAACTGGACGGTTACAAAACGGAACAGGCACAGTATGAAAATGACCGCAAATCTGCCGCACGTTTTCTCAAATTGGTTGAGAGGTACAGCAACGCAGAGGAAATGACAACGGTAATGCTGAATGAGTTTGTGGAGAGAATTATTGTCCATGAGCGTGACCGCAAAGGGAGCGCAGACACCACACAGAAGATAGAGATTTATTTTAACTTTATAGGGGAATACATACCACCGACTATGGCGGAGAAAGAGCCTACGCCCGAAGAACTGGAAGAAATGCGGAAGAAAGAAGCGAGAAAGGATAAGTTACATCAAAATTATCTGAAACGGAAAGCTAACGGGAAACAGAAAGAATATGAGGAACGTACCAAAGCCAAGAAAAAGGCGCAGATTGACGAGCAAAAGAAGCAGATAAGAGCCGAGGACAGGGAGAAAGGCATATACTTCCATGCAGGAGTGCCAAACATACCGAGAGCAGGAAAACAAGCGGTAATGTAATTATTTTGAGAGAAAAGGCTATGACAAAGACGGTTATAGTCTTTTTTCATGCGGTAATTACCGTATGAAATGAACTCCTATTCCCACAAGCAGAGAAATACCCAACAACAATATTCCGCAATCCAAACTCCCGAAAATTAACAGAAAAAAATCATATATCAGCACCGAAACCAATCAATCATATCAATCCATCCATATCACAGGAGGGCAAAGACCATGAACAAAGAGCAGGAACAGCAGATTTTAGACTATTACAGCACCACAGACAAATATATCCGTAGCAAGACACACTCTAAGGAATTGTGCAAAAATAAATTTACACTTTCATCCATTGACAATTACCTTCTGGGTTTGATTACATAGTTCCAGTTTCCCAAAATCTCACAGGGAAACAATTGTATTTTTGTAAATTCTTCATCTGTGACCTTACGTTTCAGTTCGTATTTGTTTGTATCGACCTGACATTTTACTTTCAGGCCTTTGGCAGTAGTAGTTCCTGATATCAGATTCACGACAGTTTCTATATCAACCAGCGGCTGACCCTGCCAGGTTTTCGTTATATAGCAGAAAAGCCGGTGCTCTATCTTATTCCACTTTGATGTGCCAGGCGGAAAATGTGATACATGGATCTCAAGGCCGGTATAATCTGCAAGCTGCTGCAGCTCATATTTCCAAAGATGCAGACGGCTGCCATTGCTTCCCCCATTGTCACAGTTGATGTAGATCCTGTCTGCTTCCGGAAAAGTCCGGCTCCCTATACATGTCCACCAGCGGAGTATGCTTTCCGCAGCAAATTCTGCAGTATCATGGTCAGTGCCAAGGTTGACAAATCCTGTGTTGTCATTCAATACGTATACGCCGTAGGGGGCAACCTTGCCGAGTTCCGGGATTGGGAAGTCATGGTCCAGAACCTTACGTGGATCCTTTGTTTTTCTGTATTCCTCTCCGTTGTTCTTGAAATTGCCGATATTCTCCTTTTTCTTTGCATCGACAGAAATCACTGGCAGCCCCTTTTCAAGAAAATCGGCAGCTTTGCTGTTTATGAATTCAAACTGCTCATTCCTGTCAGGATGGGGTTCGCCAACCTGGAGCATTTTCTGGTTTGCCTGTTTGCTGTACCCCAGTTTTTCCAGAATGCTGCTGACAGAGCGGAAGCTGATGTCTATATGAAATTTTTCGGCAAGGATATCCTGGATCTTCCGCAGGCTGAGGGTCGTATAAGACAGTACTTTTTGGGGGTCTCCATAGGTACTGCCGTCCACAATTTCCTGTATATGCCTTTCGATATCTGGGATGTTGTCCTGGAGTTTTTTCCGGCCAGCCCCCTGGAGCCGCATTTTTTCCTTCCGCTCAATCGGCTCGCCGCTGTCAATCTCTTTAAGCCCCTGCCTTATGGTGTAAGGGGCAACACCGCTTAGCCTGCTCACGGTGGAGATTCCGCCCCTTCCGTATGTTTTTGCTTCCGCAGCAAGAAATATGCGCCGCTGCCTCTCATCAAGTAATGGCAGCATAATACGAATTCGTTCTTCCATGGTCATACCTCCGTATGACCATTATACCATATATTGCCAAAACAGTAAATTTATTTTTGCACAGTTCCTAATGTGCATCAGACCGTATTCACCAAAGAAAGCGACAAATACCAGTGGCTTGTGTTAGAGCAGAAAAGCCAGTGTGAAGTCGAGGTAAGGCAGACCGACAGTCATGGTACAATCACAGCAAGGGATAATTACGAACTGACAAGAAATTTCCCTAAGTGCGTGGGCGTGGAGCGTTTATGTGAGGGCACAAATATACAGATACCTTTTAACGCTGATGAAATCAACTTAATCTATCAGTTTGGGGAACAGAGCAAAGCGGAAACGTGCGCCAGTCTGTCCGCTATTCTTCCGCAGATAAAGAACAGTGACACAAAGCAGATAGTAAGCGATACTTTGAAGAAATTAAATGCCCTGTCAGAAAAAACGTGTGCGGAACTGACCGCCACCACCAAAAGACGGAAACTGACCGAGCGTGACCACTCCATAAAGACAAGGTTAGCCAAAGCAAAGGAACAGGCGAAACAGCCGACAGTTGCCGAGGGAAAACAGCACAGAACCCACAGCAAAGGAAAGGGGGATATGGCACTATGAAACTTTCACGATACGAGCAGGAAACGGTTGTCAATTACAATGCAGGAGAACTGACCGCCACCCTCTACACAAGGGATAAGGCGGTTATGCGGAAACTTGACACGCTTGTTGCGAATTTTCCCGACACATATAAATTGACAGGGCAAGACGAGGTATCTAAGACATATTCCTTTCCGAAATCATACGTCAGTTACCGCAAACCGAGGGCAGTCAGTACCGAGCAGAGGGAACGGGCAAGGCAGATGATGATTACAAAGAATAAGGCAAAGAGCGATTAAGCAAAATTTAATGGAATTGTGTGTGCTGTTGTGGTAAAATAACAGCGTTGAATAATTCAATAAATTAACGGCTAAGGAGATTAATCATGATAGACAAACGCACATCAATCGGAGTTATTATACTGACAATAATAATGACCTTTATGGAAATGACCGCATTACCTGCGGCTTTATTCTGTAATATACAAATAAGAGATATAGAACCAATTTATTTTTCTTTGATGATAAATTTTATATTTGCTTTTGCTTTATGTTATGTATGCAGGAAAACCATTATAAAAGAGTGGAATTTTGGATTGCAATTTCAAAATATACTGATTGGTTTGAAAAGATATGGTATTCCATCCCTTGTTGCTACACTTATAGTGGCAGTTGCTTTCTGTATAGGACTTTCACCGTTTAATAATAAACCAACAATATATAGAGTTATTGTAGAGGGTGTTGTGTATTATATAGGTGTTGCAATAATGGAGGAAATTTATCTGAGAGGATTGTTGCAGAATATCATTGAAAAATGGTTTGGCAAACGAGATAATGCTACATTATATGCAGTTATTATTTCATCTGCACTATTTGGTTTTGGGCATATTTTTGGTGCACTTGGGCAACCAATTTTAACAATTATTTGCAAAGCTGTTTGGGCTACTGCATTAGGAGTTTACTTTGGGGCAGTCTATGTCAAAACCCGAAATTTATGGATACCAATTATTTTACATTTTGTAGTGGATTTGTGCGGTATACCATTTTGTTTTTCTAAAAGCAATCAATATCCAACAATAGGATTAGTTTTCTGTTTAATAATGTATTTGTTATTAGGAATATACGGCATTTATATTATCCACAAAAATAAAGATAACTTCTGCCCTATTTACAAGCATTAAAATGATAAAATTATTTGACAGAGCAGAAATATAAAAACTGAATATTGTTTACCTTTAGGTAGCGATTATCTTAACAGACAATCCGCTACCTTTTTTATTTTCAGAAACTATCAACACAGCACAGAAAGAATGAGGTATCAGAAATGATTGAGAGCAAGAATGACACAAGCAAAAACTTAGAAAAGGCATTGCAGGCATTGAAACAGGCGCAACAGCGTGTAGCCAACGAAAAGAAAAAGCAGAACGAGAAGAAACGCAAAGCCGAGAACCACCACAAGTATATCATGGGCGGCATTATCGTGAAGTATTTTCCCGACTGTTACAGCTATGACGAGGGCGAGTTAAAACGTATCTTATCGGTTGCCTTGCAGACAAAGGAATGTCAGCAGATTATATCCAAAATCAAAGCAGAAAGCCGAGAAACCACTCCCCCACAATCCACTCTCCCCAATGCGGAAAACGAAAGCGAGGGCGGTACAGAATGACAAAGGCGAGGACACTGAAAAGCCGAGGTAACGTATTCACCCCGTTTACGGGGTGCGCACAGATATACCACCAGAGGTGGTATGTGCGCCCTTCGGGGAGCAAGTTTCACTTGCATGGACTCCTGCGGAGGGCGTTGTCTGCCTTGCGGCAGCCAAAAGGGGAAACGACAATTCCCCTTCGCAAGCTGCGCTTGCTACCCTTTAGTGAACTTTGCGTTCAGACAAAAGCCAAAGTGCGGCTTTTATCTGCCCACAAAGTCTATGGGTGCGCCCCTATACCTTGTCGGCAGAATGTAGGTGTTGCGTATGGCTAATGTAGCGAAACAGGCAAGCACACGTTTTTCCATAGTAAAGCGGAGCAAGGGGCAGTCGGCAGTTGAGAAAGCGTCCTATATCAGCAGGAGTGTTCTTGTCAGCGAGTTTGACGGGCAGACCTACCGCCCGAAATACCATGAGGATTTAGTGCATAGCGAAATCACTCTCCCACCCAATGCGCCCAAAGAATATGCAGACAGAGCCACTTTATGGAATGCTGTTGAACTGTCAGAGAAAGGGCAGAAATCACAGCTTGCGAGAATGTTAAAAGCGTCACTTCCCAACGAATGGAGTTACGAACTTGCGGAGGAAGTTGTGAGGGATTACGTTCAGCGGAATTTTGTTGATAAGGGAATGTGTGCGGATTGGGCGATACATGACAGCGAGAACGACAAAGGACAGCGCAATCTCCATATCCATGTTTTACTCACAATGCGCCCCCTCACCGAAAACGGGGAATGGGGAGCGAAACAGAAGAAAGTCTATGACCTTGACGAGAACGGCGAAAAGATACCAGTAATTGATAAAAAGACAGGTCAGCAGAAAGTTGACAAGCGGAACAGGAAACAGTGGAAATGCCACACCGCCGACAGCACCGACTGGAACAACAGGGAAAACGCTAAAATGTGGCGAAAAGATTTAGCCGACACAATCAATGCCACCAATGAGCAGTTGGGGATTGCGCTACATTGGGAACACCGCTCTTTTAAGGAACAGGGGATTGACAGAGAGCCAACTATCCATATCGGGGCGGTTGCCAACGCTTTAGAACGCAAGGGCATACAGACCGAGAGGGGCAACATCAATCGGGAAATCATCAGGAATAATATGCTGTTGGAGCAGGCAAAAGAAATGCTCATGCTTACCAAGCAGGAATTTCACAGCGCACAGTACGCAAAGATTAAGAGTACAGCGGTCAGCATGAAGAATGAAGTCAAGGAGATGATTGCACAAGTAAGGGAGCGCAAAGGCAGACTTGACTTGCCGATTGTCAGCGGAAAACACCTAAGAAAAATATCCGACAGAACAGCCTTGCAGTCAGCCGACAATGCGGAGAAATTCATCACGACAAGGAAGATAGACAGCTTTGAGAGCCTTGCGAAATTCACAGCGGATAGGGAACAGAAATACAGTCAGCTTGAAACAGTGCATTTGTCAAAGGGGCAGAAACTAAACCGATTAAAAGAACTGTCAAAAATGTATGCCCTCTTTGCGCCGATCCAAGCCGCCTATAAGGAGAGCCAGTCACTCAAAGGACTTGCAAAAATGCGGTATGATAAGGAGCATAAGGACAGCTTATCGAAGTACCCCGAATTAAAGGAGCGTATGCAGAGCCTTTTACAGAATGGCGAGAAGATAATGCCGAAACAGTGGAAAGCCGAGATACAGTCTTTGCAGTCTGAATATGACAGTATCGGCAAAGAGCAGACCAAGACCGCTACAGAATTAGCGTATGCCGAGGTAATCAGCTACAACAAAAAGAACCTTGAGAGGGAGCTTCAGAACGAGAGCCGACAGCATAATAAGCAACAAAACAAAACTAAGCGGAGGGAGGAAGAATTGTAAAATAATATGCAACTGGTATTTGCTTTTTAGCACTTACCAAACTCTTTATTCTTATTGCCATATACTTTATAATGGCAACAAGGAGGGTGATTTTTATGAATATGAATATTATATCGAAATATTTACAGTTTTTGCGTAAAAGCAACAACTACACACAAGATGATTTAGCAAAAGAATTAGGTATATCAAGGCAGGCAGTATCAAAATGGGAAACGGGAACGACTATTCCCGACTTAGAAATTTTATTGAAAATTTCTAAATTATATGACATCACAATAAATGACATATTAGAACCAAAGGTACAGTCACAGCGGATAACTGATTTTGAGCAGATTTCAACAATTTCTGAAAAGGAACTGAAAGAAGTGTTGGAACAGTTTGACACTAATTCGCTTGTAACAGCTTTAATGGGGGCATCTCCCGAAACAAATAGTTTTTGTGAAAGATTGTTTCCCGATATAGATTTTGAAATGACAAGAAAAAATATAGGCAGAATTAGGATAGAAACTGTTGAGGATATGCAGAACCAAATAATTGCTATGATAAATTTGCAGGCGGTTGACAAGGAAATTTAGTATATGAAAAATTTATATGAATTTCATTGTAAATACAGGACTTTTTTTGTATAATTGAAGTGTGGCAGGAGTAGATTATATTGTATCTTGTGCCACGGATTTTAAGAAATCGAGGTGTTAAAGTGCAGGACGATACAAAACAGATAGAGGAAGTCATGGCAAAGCGTACCGCAAAAAACAGCGTATTCCTTGACCTTTTTCAGAACAAGAGTTATCTGCTAAAACTGTATAAGACGCTCCACCCAGAGGACACCACAGCGACAGAGGATTCCCTAACTGATGTAACAATAGAAAATGTGCTGACCGACAATCTGTATAATGACTTAGGCTTTATTGTCAACAATAAGCTGATGATTCTTATAGAAGCACAGTCTACATGGACAATGAATATTTTAGTAAGAGTTTTGCTGTATTTGGCGCAAAGTTATCACGAATATTTTCAACGTACCAGCCAAAACTATTACAAAAGCAAGAAAGTGAAAATGCCGAAGCCTGAACTCTATGTGATTTTTACAGGAAACAAAGGACGAAAACCCGATAAAATATCTTTGTCTAAAGAATTTTTTGAGGGCGCGGATATAGATATTGAGGTAAAAGCAAAGGTTATCTATGAAAGCGATACAGATGACATTATCAATCAGTACATTATTTTCTGCAAAGTTTTTAACGAGCAGACAAAACAGCATGGAATGACACAAAAGGTAGTTACGGAAACGATTCGCATATGTAAAGACAGGAATGTTTTAAGGGAGTATTTGTTTGATAGGGAAAAGGAGGTTGTGACGATTATGATGAGTTTATTTGATGAAGAACAGATAATGAAATCGTTTATCAAGAGTGAACGTGCAGACGAAGCAAGGGAAAATGCAAGGATAATGCTAAAAAATGGGAGAATTTCGGTAGAAGAAATACCAAGTTTTTTCCCAAAATTAACATTGGAAGACGCAAAAGAAATTGAAGCCGAGATTATGCAGTTGGCGTAATTAACAGAACAATTTAATATCAAAATAACAGCGTAAAGGCGCATGGAACAGTAAATTGTAAACCATGCGTCTTTTTTTGCGCCAAAAAGGAGAAACATGAGTGACAACATTCAGACCAACACCACAGGGCGATTAACACCCTGTCTGCAAAAGAAAATTGATAAGACGACCTATTTAGTCGAGGTACATTTTTCTGATACCAGTACCCAAAGCGTAGAGGACAAGTTAAAGCGTGTCATTCTCCATGACTTAGAGCATGGAAAACAAGGAAAATCAAGAAAAAGTGATGAAAAATGATGAATACGTCCTTGACAAGTAGCAACAGGCAAGACAGCTAAATCTATCCTGATTAGCTGCGGCGCAAGATTAGAGCCATTTGACATCAAGGAGCTGCGTGACCTTATGGAGTATGACGATCTGGAACTTGACACGCTTGGGGAACAGAAAACAGCATTGTTCGTCATTATTTCAGATACGAACGCCACCTTTAATTTCGTGGTGTCAATCATGTATTCACAGCTCTTTAATTTACTTTGTGACAAGGCAGATGATGTCTATAATGGCAGGCTCCCGGTTCATGTGAGGATGCTGTTGGACGAGTTTGCGAATATCGGTCAGATTCCGCAGTTTGAGAAGCTGATCGCCACAATCCGGAGCCGTGAAATATCGGCTTCCATTATTTTGCAGTCCAAATCTCAGCTAAAGGCAATTTATAAGGACAACGCTGACACGATTGAGGGGAATTGTGACACCACTTTGTTCCTCGGAGGGAAGGAAAAGACCACTCTGAAAGAGCTGGAAGATGTTTTAGGAAAGGAAACCATCGTGCGCCCGTTAGGGTGTATGCCATAAACCGCCTTTAGCAAGCGGTAGACAAAGATATTAAAGAAAGGAAGGTGAAAATTCACTGTCTATCATTCCACGACTTATCCGTGAGGGGAAACCCTCTGGGGAGTGTAGCATGTCGTTGTTATAGTGTTCTTCACTATAACTGGCAT
>KE159584.1 GCA_000403255.2 Lachnospiraceae bacterium 3-1 | reverse complement strand
GACAAGCGCGTACAGCAGGCCGTCACAGCCGCCTAAGAACCAGCCGAGCCATCCCCCGATGGCCGTAAAGATGAGTTGGATCGTGTTCCAGAATTCCTTCATGTTGAAACCTCCTTTAAATGATTTTTTGTATGATAAAAGGCCGCCCGCCAATGGCGGACAGCCCCGTATCCAAAAGGATATTTATTTGTGTCGTTTACACAAGTATCTGTGGGAATCTTTGTCACATTTATGCCCCTGTTTTCCTTGCTATTTCACGGCTTCAGAGTGATTAATAACACTACCCAAAGCCCCGCCTGCCCGGAAAACGGGAGGCGGCACGGGAAATAAAAATGCAAGGAGGACACCCTATGAAAACAAAAAATATCAAAGTCTTATACAGCAGCCGCTATTCCCAGAGCGGCGGCATCCTGCGCACCGGCTCCGGCCCGTGCTGCACGGTGCCGAAGATACAGATGGAGGGGAAGTGGCTGGAAGCCCTCGGCTTTTCCATCGGCACCCCGCTCATCGTTGAATACGAAGAGGGCTCCATCCGCATCCGCACCCTCACCGCCGAAGAACTGGCGGCAAAAGAACAGCGGGAGACGCAGGCGGAGATTTCCCGCAGGATTGCGGAACTTGAAAAGATGAAGCGCCGCGCGGAAAAAGAAGCCGCATCCCTCTCCATGGCCGCAGAGCCGTCTGACAGGTACGCCGCACAGCAGTAAATCCCCGCCGGGATTCCCCCGGCATACACACATCCCTTTTACCACGGCAGGGGAAACGCCTCCCCCTGCCGTAAAGCCGTCACTGCCCCTCGTCCGTCAGCGTGTAGGTGATCTTCATCGTCTTGTCCGCCGTCTTCACCACCGCCGAGGACAGGTTGTTTATGGTGCCCAGGTATGGCGTGCGCAGGAACATATACCTCGCGTCATACGCCCAGGAGATGCAGAAGTTTTTATAACAGAACAAAGGCGTCTGCACGTCCTCCGTCTTTTTGTTCCCCTTGTTCTGCCTGACCGTGTCGTCCGCGAACAGCAGGAAGTCATACCCCACGATGATGTCCCCCATCAGCTCCATGGCGTTCCCCGCAAGGCTCCCTCCCAGGGCGTTCCCCCTTGCCGTGAACCCCGCCGGGATAAACGTGACGTCGGACGGGTTCGTAAGGCATATCTTGTAGAACCCGGTGTAGCCGTAGTTGAACGTGTAGAGGTACCCGCCCCGGATGCAGGCGCGGGTCCAGGTCTTGTACAGCTCGTAGTTGGTGTCGCGGTACCCCATGGTCGGGAGCTGGACGTTGGTGAGCGTCCATGTGCCTTCCGTGTAGCTGAAGTCCGTGCGGTCTATCTTTATCCATTTCACCGAGGCGTTCCCGGAGGAATTCGGGCTGTTGCAGAACCCGTACCAGTACCCGTCCCATCCGTTCAGGAAAAAGCCGTAATAATACACGTTCTTCTTAAAGCCGAACACGGACGGCTCGATCTCCCAGCTTTCCAGCTCCTGCACGGAGCTGTCGTTCAGCTTCTCGTTGACGCACAGGCTCACCATGGGGAGCCTGGACCTGCTGATGGTGATGATGTTTGTGTTGCTGCAGTTGATGGACCAGACCTCCTCCTTCTCAAAATCGCATTCTATGGCGTTGCTTAAGAGCCACCGCTTCCGGTTCGTGCATCCGGCAATGGAGACCGCCTTCATGACCACGAACGCAGTGCCGTCCTCTGTTTCGCTCCCATACACGTTCTTGCCGCCCCAGGAGCTTGTGAGGGCGGCCGCGGCTATCGTGCCGTTGCCCTGGCTCGTGGTGAAGTCCCACACGAATTTATAGCCCCTGTCGATGGGGCCGCTCTCCGTCTGGTTCATGCTGCCCCCGCCGTGTCCGTCCCAAGGTTCACGTCGTTGGAGGCGTAGGCCACGGGGTAGTTCGCGGACATGGGGTAGAGGTTATCCTTCCGCTCCTCCAGCGTATCCGCAAACAGCAGGATGCCGCCCAGCGTGTTCGGGCAGATGGGCAGGAGCTGGCTGTTCACCGTGATGTTCTTCGAGCTTGTGCCGGAGTCGAAATACACCCCCAGCAGGTTGCTCCCAAGGATGTTGTCCACGGCGTCCGTGACCATGTTCCCCTCCTGGATGACCTCTGTCTCCCCGCTGCCCGCATCCGTCAGTTCAATCGTCATAGTCCCTTTCAGTTTCATGATGCCCTCCTTACTCCGGCAGCACAAGGCCGGTAAATCCTGTAACCACTTTTGGGAATGCCTCCGTGTGCCGGACGGCTTTTTCCTGCGGCCATGAAACGGCAAGCTGCTCCGCAGCCGGCCGCAGCCATGCCTTCCGCCGTACCCCTGCGGAAGGGAAATAGTCCTCAAACTCCAGCGTCCCGTCCCAGTTCTTCGTCGCGCCCGCCATCGCCTGGCCGCTGATGGAAGCGATGCACCCGCCCGCGGGGACCGCCGCCTCCCCGCCCTCCGCCGAGAGGTACACGCGGAACGTGTGCATCCGTTCCGGCACAAGCCCCGCCAGCGGGTAATAGAGGGAGAGGATGTGCCTGCCGCTCCCGAAAGTCTCTTCCGGGTAAATGGAGATGATTTCGTTGTCATCAAACTCATAGGCGGCAAGGACGGAAACCCTCCCGTCCTCCTTCCATTTCACGGGCAGCGAGACCTCCACTTCCACATCCGCTTGGCCGCCCGAATCCCCTCCATCCTCTCCATCCCCCGCCCCGCCGGATTCCGCGGGGAGCGGCACGGTAATTGTCCCCTCTGCGGCCGCCTGCCGCTCCACCTGGGCGGCGGAGATTTCAAGCATCACCTGGCCGATGAACTGCGCATCCGTTTCCTGGGAGGACGCGAACTCCATGCTGATTACCGCGCACCTGGCTTTGGAAAGGCTGTACGCCTTCGCGTTCGTGTAGGTGAACAGCCCCATCTTCCCCGCCTCGATCTGGTTCAGGAGGCCGGAGATGTTCTTGTCATTTTTCGATTTCGCCTGCGCCAGCCTTGGGTTCTTCCCCACGCATTTCAGCGTGTGTTTTCCCCCGATCTTACAGTTAAAGGAAGTGATGCACGCGATCTGGCTCCCGTCCGCCTGCCCGCCCGTGAAGGTCAGCACATCCCCCAAATCCAGCGCCGGATTGCCGATGGTGCTGGAATCGAAAGGCACATAATTAACCACCGCCAAGTCATTTAAAATGTTCCGGCAGAGCTGCTCCCGTGTCTCCTCCAGGCCAAACTGCAGGAGCGGGTTCACCGCCAGGTTCATGGTCAGCCCATCGTCCGGCTCCAGGGCGTAATACTCCGCCATCTGCGTCCGCAGGTTCGTGGAGCTGACCGCAGTGTACCGGGTGATGAAGTCGGAAAAGCTGCTGGTGAACCGGTGCCTGCTCTTTACCTCCATCACCGGCTCCGCCCCGTACTTCCGCAGCTCCAGCTTCCCCTCCCGGTTGATGCAGAAAAAGCCGCCAAGCACCTGCCCGACAAAGTACAGCACGTCACGGTACGTTTCGATGTCATTCTCCGGGTAGATGGAGAGCAGCTCCGTGCCGTTGGGCATGGCTTCGATCTCCGCCTGTGTGTGCGCCAGTCCCACGTCGCACGCCTTACAGCATAAATCCAGGAAAGCCCAGGCGCTGCCCACCGTCTCAAAGCCGTTGAAACTCTTCTCGAAGCGGAGCATATAGTCGTAGGCTTTCAGCTCCAGGCAGTGCGCCGTCCGGTTCGCCTCGCTGACCTCGAAGATTCCCATCGGCACTTCCTCAAAACTCCCGTCCGCAAGCCGCAGGTGGTAGGAAAGCCGCACCTCCGCCCCTTCCAGCGTATAGCGGTCAATCTGCGAAAAGAGCGTGACGCCCATCTCGGCGGCGTACACCGTCCCCAGCTCGATCTCCGCGCTGCCGCAGCACTGCGCCGTGATGTACCCGCTCCCTTTCACGATATCTTCGTAAACAAAAGGGTATACAGCGCCGCCCTTTGTCGTGATCTGCCCCGTCCAGCGGTAGTTCCGTGTATTTTCCTGCACCGCCCGCAGGAACGCATCGCTCACCGGGTACATCCGGATTCACCTCCTCCCATTATGCTTTCTGTGTCCTTATAATTCTTTCAGCGTGAATGAGACCTTCCAAAGCCCCTTATAGGACGTGTCTTTCACGAGGCTCGCCTTATAGCCGCTGATATACATTTCCGTCTGTTTTGTTTCCAGCGTCTCCGTGTCAAAATAATCCACGGTGAGCTTCTCCTTCTGCTTGAATCCCGTCAGAGCCTTAAGCCACTTCGGGGAGACGGAGAAAGCGGCGGGGATGGATACCACCCCCATCCTCACCACGTCCCGCTGCGTGGTCCCGGCCTCCGTCTCGCCCCCGGAGTCCGCCTCCACGTCCGCCATCTGCACCTCGTAGGAGTCCGGCAGGGGGAGCGGCGTCCCGTCAATTGTCAGATACTGTATATACGCCATGCCGCCTACCTCCCTCCCGACCTTAAGTTCTGCCTTGCCTGCGCATCCACCACCACTTCGTCCAGCAGCGTTCCGCCCACATACACGGGGATGCAGATGGTCCCGCCGCCCGCCATCTCCTGCAGGCCGGCGAGCATCTCCCGGAGTCCTCCGAGCAGCTCGCCCACGGAAGGATCCCCGGAGGAATCCCTGCCGCCCTGCATCCCCTGGACAGCCGCCTGCGGCTGGAGCATCAGGTCGGACGCCACCCCGGACACGGCCTTCTTCACCATGCCCCGGCTCTTTTCGATGCCCTTTGCCAGCCCGGACATAAAATCCGGCATCCAGCTCTCGTAATCCGTCAGAGGCCCCTCGTCCGGCACGGAGAAGTGCAGGAAGGAACGTATCTTATCCGCCACGTCTGAAACTGCGTTTATCACGTTCCCGATGGCGCTTCGGATGCCGTCCGCAATGCCGTTTATAAAATCTTTGCCCCACTGCAGGGCTTTCCCCGGCAGCGAGGTGATGAAGCTGATGGCGGACTGGAACCCGGACTGCACCACGCTCCCCAGGGAGGAAAGCGCGGAGCCGATGCCGGACACCATGGCCTTGAAAGCGTTCACCGCCGCCTGCTTCAGATTGGAAGCAATAGACGATACCAGGTTTTTCAGCCCGTTCCAGGCGGACGAGGCTGTATTTTTGATTGCCGTCCAGATATTTGCAATTGTATTTTTCAGCCCGGTAAGCAGGATGGAGACGTGGTTCGCAAGCCCCTGCGCCAGCGAGCCGACCACCTGTTTGATGCCGTTCCAGATGGTAGATGCCGCATTCTTGATGTTGTTCCAGATGTTTGCGGCGTCCTCTTTCAGCTTCGTAAAATTCCCGGTCACCAGGTCGATAAGAAGAAGCACCGGCCCAAGCACCACGTTCTTTATCAGCTCCCATGCGCCGGAAGCCGCCGTCTTTATCCCGTTCCAGATGCCCTGCAGCGTCGTGGAGAGGTTCTCCCAAAGGGAGCGTATCATGTCCACAATCCCCGTCAGCACAGGATTGTTCATCATATTTGTCCAGATGTTGCTGAAAAAATCTCCCACGGACTGCCACAGCCCGCTCCACCACGACGGGATGCCCTGGAAGAATGACACAAGGGAATTCCAGGCATTGGGTATCGTTTCCGTAAAGAAAGAACAGATGACCTCCCATGCGGAAACAAAAAATTCCTTAATCTGCGTCCAGATGGCGTTCACCGCATCGCGGAACCATTCGCATTTGTTGTACAGCACCACGAGGATGGCGACAACAGCGGCGATTGCCAGAGGCACCCACCCGATAGCCGCCACCACGGCGGAGATCGCCGGGATCACCGTCCCGGACACAAACCCGATCACGCTTGAAATCGCCCCGGCTATCTGCGGCACCACGGTCATGATCGTGCCGATGGCTCCGACCACTTTCCCAATGACAATCAGGACGGGGCCGAGCGCCGCAGCCACAAGGGCCACCGTGACGATGATCTTCTTCGTGCCTTCGTCCAGGCTGTTCAGCCAGTCCACAAGCCCCTGAATCCAGCCCACAATCTGCCTGATGTAAGGCATCAGGATTTCCCCGATGGAGATGGCAAGCTCCTCAAGCTGGCTCTTTAAGATGGTAAGCTGCCCCGCAAGGTTATCCTGCATGGTGGCCGCCATCTTCTCCGCCGTGCCGTCGCAGTTGTTGATGGCACTGTTTAATTTCTCAATGTCCCCCGGCGCGGCGTTCATCACCGCAAGGAAGCCGCTCATGGCGTTCTTCCCGACCAGCGCCTCCGCATTGGCGGCCTTCTCCGACTCGGACATCTGTGCGAATGCCGCACGGCAGTCTGCCAGGATGTCCCCAAGGCTCCTCATACTGCCGTCCGTGTCCGTGGTCTGGATGGTCAGCTCCCCGAAAGCGTCCCCGACGAACTTCACTTCCCCGGTGAGGTTGGTCATCATGGAGCGCATGGCCGTGCCTGCCTGGGAGGACTTGATGCCCGCGTTCGCCATCAGGCCGATGGCCTCGGCAGTGTCCTCCGCCGTGAATCCCAATGCCCCGGCAACAGGCGCACAGTATTTGAACGTCTCGCCCATCATGCTGACGTTCGTGTTGGCGTTCGAGCTTGCCGCCGCAAGGATGTCAGCGAAATGCCCGGAATCCTCCGCCGACAGCCCCAGGGCGGTCAGCGCGTCCGTCACGATGTCGGAAGTAGTGGCAAGATCCTCCCCGGAAGCGGCTGCAAGGTTCATGATTCCCTCGATGCCGGAGAGCATATCGTTCGTCTTCCAGCCTGCCATGGCCATGTAATTCATCGCCTCCGCCGCCTCGGATGCGGAGAACTTGGTCTTGCTGCCCATCTCGCGGGCCTTATCCCGCAGGGCTTCCAGGTCTTTGCCTGTCGCCCCGGAAACCGCCGCCACCTGGCTCATGGCCGAGTCGAAGTCGGAAGCCACCTTCACGGCAGCCGCGCCAAGCCCGCCCACCGCCGCAGTGACGGGCATCAGCTTCTGCCCCACGCCCTCGATGGCGGAACCCACGGTCTTTAACTTCTCCCCCGTGGCGGCGATCTTCTGCAAAGCCACGGCGGACTGCCCCGCCTGCCGCTCCAGGTCGCGCAGGTTGTTCTCCGTCTCGATGATCTCCCGCTGGAGGGCGTCGTACTGGCTCTGCGAGATTTCCCCATTGGCAAGGGTCGTGTTTGCCTGCTCCGCCGCCGTTTTCAGCGTTTCCAGTTTCTCTTTCGTTTCCGAAACTGCCTGGCCGAGTAACCGGTGCTTCTGCGCCATCAGCTCCGTGTTGCCGGGGTCGAGCTTCAGCAGCTTCTCCACGTCCTTAAGCTGCGACTGCGTGTTCCGGATTTCCGTGTTCACGCCTTTTAGTGCCGTCTGGAGCTTCGTGGTGTCGCCGCCGATCTCTACCGTAATCCCTTTTATCCTGTTTGCCGCCACGACGCCACCTCCTTAACGGCACAAAAAAAGCCCGGATTCCCAGGCGTTATCAGTAAATAAAACCAAATCTGTGGTTAAAATAAATCGAACTCGTCCTGCCCCGCGATGATGGAATAGTCGGCGCTGTCATTGCTGCTCTCCGCGTACATATCGTTGACCATGCCGATGGTCAGAAGGTCCAGGTCCCGGATGGAGATGCCGAGCTGCACACACCGCAGCAGGAACAGCGGCGTGGTCATCGGGCGGTCAGTTGCGCGAAGTTTTTTTTAGCCTCCACGTCGGTCTTCACGTTCAGCCCCCACAGCTCGATGAGCTGCGGCAGCACCTGGTAGATGGAGAACGTGCTGAAGCCGTCCAGCCATTCCTCCGGCGTGTCCGGGATGGAAGGGTCGGCGTGCTTCGCCATGATGAAGGCGATGTTCTCGAACAGCTCCAGTGAAAACAAGTCTAAATTGGAATTCTCCTCATCGCTTTTCCCGATGCTCTTCTCCAGGGCGCTCAGGTCCTTGTAAATATCCCGGTGGAACTTAATCCGGTAAATACGCGGAACGGCCGCCGATGCCCGGAACGGCACTTCCTTCCCGTCAATCTCAATCTTCCTTGTCATGCTCATGCGTCGCCCTCCTCATTGCCCTGCTCCCCGCCGCCATCATCTGCCGCCGCGGGCATATACACCGCCTTGTACCAGTCCTTATAAACAGTTTCGTCTGTGGAATCCCCGGTCTTCGCCTTCACCATCCCGTCCGCCAGGGGCGTGGCCTTGACGGTCAGCGTCTCCGTCTGCACCTCCCGGCTCTCCTCGTTGGTCTTGCCCTCGATGCCCGGTCTTGAAGCGGAACAGTTGTAGAGGACATGGCGGATGTGCCTCTGGTCGCCGTCAAACTCAAAGAGCAGCGCAAAAGCCGCAAGCTCCGCCGAGGCGTTCTCAATCAGCACGCCCCTGCTGTCCAGTTCCTCCCGTAAGGCATCTTTGCGGAAGGACTCCGGGATCATGGCAAGCTCCAGGTCGCCGTCGTAGCCCATGTTGTTGTTGATGACATAGTACGCCGTCCCGTCCGCATAGAAGTTCTCCGGCTCGCCGTTGGCGTCCAGCGAGATGGACACCGAGCCGGGCATCGGGATAGGCGTCCCGTAGGACACCGCCCCGTCTTCCGAAACCGTGAGCATCGCATAGTGCGTGTTTTTCAGGTTGTATTTCACTTTGTTCTTTTTATTCTGCATCCGTCATGCCTCCCATCCAAAAATATACAGAACTTCATAAAGCCGCTCGCTACCAATCCATGTTTCCGATTTGTTGTAGAAGACCTCATGCGCGTCCAGCACATCCTCCACTTTTTTCTCCACCGCCAGGTCTTTCTTATCGGTGTAAATCTCCACATGGACGCTTGCGCCCCTGTGGTACACCTTCCCGTCCGCTGCGAAATTGTCGCTCCCCGGAATGAGGTAGCAGAGGAACGGCGGCTCCGGCGACTCCCCTTCTACGAAATGGTCGTAGGCAAAAGGCAGCCCCATCTCCGCAATCATACTTACAAGTTTTTCCAAAATGCATCACCCCCTAGTATAATAATGGTGTAGTCAATCAAGACTACTTGTTTAATAAGTTTCTATAAATCAGATAACAGAAGAAGGTGTTCTTCCTTCATCAGATGTTATCCAAAAATAATTATCATGTCTGACGGTTCCTGATAGACACCAGATGAAACATAAGGTATTATCCCTTAGGATAGGATAAAGAATGTTCACCTCCTTGGGAAGCTGATTTTCATCAGCCTATACCTACAAGTGAGTCAATTAGTCCATTCGACAGGGTTTTATGTTTTAGCTGGTTGGGAACCGGAAGGCGATACCCGTATAACACGCTAGGTTGTGTACCTGCCAGATTGGAAATGGATTCCTATCAGAAAGGAGCTTTCACCCATGCCAAACAAAGTTATTTTTAATCCTGAGGATCTATTCATCTCTGTTGGTATTGATGTCGGTGCTGACTTCTCATGGATGTCTATCGCACTTCCAAACCAACAGTTTGTAGGAAAACCTTATAAAATCCTACACAACAAAATGAGTTCCCTTACAACCGCTGTTTCTAAAATAAAAGAAGCAGAAGAGCTGTATTCTTTGGAAAGTCGCATTTTCCTGGAATCCACGGGAATTTATCATTACCCACTCTTCTGCTATCTTCGTGATAAGGGTTTTAACTGCTCAGTTATCAATCCTATCATCACTAAGAATAGCACAAATATCAACATACGAAAAGTACATAATGACCGTTTTGATTCTAAAAAAGCGGCTTTGGTTGGTTTGAAACCTGATTTAAAGGTTTCTCTCATGCCTTCTGACCTTGCTTTGAACTGTCGTAATCTATGTCGTGAATACTATGACTTAATGGATAACCGCAGCGCTTACGTGAACAAACTCCAAGGTGAACTTCGCATGGCATTTCCACAATATCTTGGCATTTTCTCCAAGGTTACAATTAATACATCCCTTACCTTATTGGAAACTTATTCCTCTCCATCTGCTTTTATTGAAGCAGACAAACAAGAGATTATTGGTATCATCAAGTCAACTGCCCGTTTTGGGCTTACATATGCTCAAAACAAGTATAATGCCATTATCCAGGCTGCTCATGAAGCAAATGAGTTCGGTTACATCATTGACAGCAACATCAAGCGGATTCGGCTCTATATCAGCTTCATCCGCAAATATGATGAAGAAATCGGCAGCATTCTAGAAGCAATGCACGAACTCGTAAATGCTAATGAAGATACCGATTTTGTGAAACAGATTCACTTGATCGAAACATTCAAAGGTGCCGGTTTCTTATCTGCCATATCCCTCATGGGAGAGATTGGTGATTTTTCTGCATTTTCAAAACCAAAACAACTTTTTGCTTACTTTGGTCTTGATCCGTCAGTAAAACAATCCGGCAAATTTGAAGGTACCAAAATCCAAATGTCCAAAAGAGGCTCTGCCATAGCCAGGCGCGTTGTTCATACACTAACTTTACAAAGCATCAGTGTATCCCGTACAGGTGAAGCTAAAAATCCAGTACTCCGGGATTACTATCTCAAAAAATGTGGAGCAAAACCCAAGCTTGTGGCAATGGGTGCTGTTTCACACAAGGTATGCAACATAATATTTGCAATGCTCAGAGATAACAAGCCTTTTGAAATCATTACTCCGCAGGAACATATCAAACAATACAATGCTGCTAAATGCGACATAGCTGCATAAAACACTGCAAATCCAACGAATCAATATCTTTTTAAAAAATGATATTTTCACCAAGGGGAAAGTCTGCCCTTTTTTAGAAGAAAAATATTTTTCATTTACCTATTGACATTTATTAGCTGGACTCAGAGCCTTTTCAATTTCCTGCTCCAGCGTCCGTTCCGCCCGCTCCTCCGCAGGCGCGATGTGCGCCTTTCCGGGGACGCGCCCGCCGCCCCGTTTGGCGTGACCGAATTCCAAGAGGTGCGAGAGCTGGTAGCGGTTCCTGGAATGCACCACCAGCTCGATGGAGTTGGAAGTCTCCTTCACGTTCTTCACAGACCAGCTTTTCGCATAGGCGCCCGTGTCCTTCGGCGCTCCCTCCTGGATATCCTTTTTCACGGAATTCCCCGCTTTCTTCACCGCCTTTTTCAGATCATCCGCCGCAAGGTCCGCGTACTCCGTCAGCCCCTCCATCACTGCGGCCGCAAGCTGGTCGATCCTTACCCTGTCTGACATCATTACCGCCCTGCTTTCTCACATTTGAATTTCAATGCCCGTTTTTTATTGTTCAGATGGTCTACCTTCAGAATGTCATAAATGCCGCCGTCCCATAAAATCCGGAAGCCCGTGGTGTCCACAGCCTTTGCCTTCTGGCAGAAGCGCACCGTAAAGCTGATGTCCGGGTGTGCCACGGTCTGCCCCGCCGCCTCCGATTCCGCAGAGGACTTCCCCTGGGAATCGCTGACAGTGGCATGGCAGGAATAGTAGTCCGCCCACACATTTTCATGGTTCCCGATGGCATCGGACACCGTTTCATTTTTCTGGAACATGATCCGCACGTTCATCGCCGCCACGTCCATCAGAACGCCTCCTTCCTTGCCCCAAAGAGCAAAGCCCGCAGGGTGAGCGTGAGGGCGCGGTGGTCGGCCTCCTCCCGGTGTTCGTAGAGGTAGGCCACCGCATACAGCACGGCAATCCTGGCATTTTCCACAGCAGAAAACTCCTCCATTGAATCCATCCGCGCCACGTCCATGCAGAGGCGTTCCGATGCCCAGATGATATTTTCGATCAGGGCGTCGTCCTCGTCATAGTCCACACGGAGGTAGTTCTTCATCTCTTCCAGCGTCACCACCATGCCCGCCGCCCCCTTCCATTAGCCTGCGGATGCTGCCTTCTGCACCAGCACCTTCACCGCTTCCGCAAGGATCATCTTCCCGTCCACACGCTGCGAAGCAAGGAAGCCCACCTGCCCGCTTGCCGCGAACAGCTCGTTCAGGCGCTTGAAGGAACGCCCCTGCCGGTCAGCGATCCAGTAATAGGAAAAATCACCGAAAGCGATGGTCTTTGCGCCCGCAGCCATGGCCGGCATATACGCCGAGGTCTTGATGGGGCGGCCTAAGATCATGTCCGGCGTCCCGGCTGCCAGGGAAGGTTGCCACAGGTACTGCCCGTTATTGTCCTTCAGCTTGCGGATGGCCTTGATGGTGGAATCGTTCAACACCCACATGGACTTTTTACGGTACGGGGATTTCAGCGAATAATACAGATCCATCAGTTCATCCGCCGTCACGGCGGTGGCGGATGCTGCGGTCACGCCCGTTTCCGCGCCGCCAGTTGCCGCCAGGACACCCAGCGGCTTGCCCTTGCCGTCCCCCGTGAAGAACGCCTCCTCTTCCTTCGCCCCGATGCGGCGGGCAAACTCGCGGGAGATATAGGACTGCAGGTCAAAGACGCTGTCGTTTAAAAGCTCCTCGGAGACCTTGATCATTGTCCCCAGCTTGTAGGCGCCGATGGAGACCTGCCCGAAGGAGTCGTCGCTCTCCGGGAATGCGCCCTCCTCGTCAATCCAGGATGCCGTACCCTTGGATGCCACCACCGGGATCTTGCGGTCGCCGCTGGAGGTCTTGATGACCTTCGCCATCTGGCGGAAGATGTTCTCCTCCTCCAAAGCCTCCACCAGCGTCCTTTCATATTCATCCGGCACCAGGTAGCCGCCCTCGGAGTCCGTGCCAATCTGCAGGGCATTGGTGACCGCAGGCATCGGCGCCTTGGAGCGCATGGCGTTCCAGAAATTCTTCCGGTAATCGTCGGAGGCACGCCCGGTCTTATCCTCCCCGCCGTCCGCATCCGCCTTTCCGCCCGGCTTCCCCGTAAGGGGCTTGTTGACCGGGCGGTTCAGCTCCGCGTCAAGCGCCTCCTGCCGCTCCAGCCTTGCGATCTCCTTCCCAAGGTCGGTAATCTCCTGCTCCATCCTTGTGTATGCGGCGTCATCCTCTGCGGAAAGGGTGCCGTTCTCCTTCCTGTGGGAATCCAGGAATGCCTTCGCCGCCTCCCATGCCTTCGCGCGTTTCTCACGCAGTTCAAGAATCGTCATAATGGAATCCTCCTTCTCATCGCTTTAATAAATTAAGCCGCTCCATGAGTGCGTCCACGGAACGGCCGGTTTCTGTTTTTGGTGTGCCTTTCTCTCCCGGAGCAGGGATCTTCGCCTGCTCCCCGATGCCCGCCCTGGGCTTTTCCTCCCCGTATTTTGCAATGACCTTGTTCAGCAGGGCATTGTCCGCCGCCCTGCGGGAGAACAGCATGGAACTAGGCGCGGGAGGGAATTTCTTTTCTTCTTCCTCCCCGTCCGTATCCCCCTCGCCTTCCTCCGGCTCCTTTTCCGGCTCCGCCTTTGCCCGCGTCATGATCTCATCCGCAAAGCCAAGCTCCACCGCCTTGTTCGCGTCCATCCACGTTTCCGCATCCATCAGGTGCGACAGCTTCGGCCGGGAAAGCCCCGTCTTTAACACATAGGCGTTGATGATGGATTCCTTCACTTCGGATAGCATATCCATGGCCTTCTGCATCTCCGCATGGTCACCCCATGCAATAGTGGCAGGATTATGGATCATCAGCATGGAAACCGGGGATACCAGGACGGTGTCGCCTGCCATAGCAATGACGGATGCCGCCGATGCAGCGATGCCGTCTATCTTCACGGTAACTTTCCCCTTGTAGCCCGCAAGCATGTTATAAATCTGTGCCGCCGCCACGCAGTCGCCGCCCGGTGAATTGATCCACACAGTGATGTCCCCGCTTCCGGCATTCAGCTCATCCTTAAAAAGCTGCGGCGTGACGTCATCGTCGAACCAGCTATCTTCCGCGATGGTGCCGCTCAGTTCCAGGATGCGCTCCTCCACCCCCGTTTCCTGGTTCTTCGCTTTCTTCCAGTTCCAGAACTTCTTCGTCTTCATTGGGTTCCTCCTTCCCTTTTTGATATGCCGCCCCGGACATGGAAAGCGGCATCATGTTCCCGTTGATGAGGTACAGGTCGCCGCCTGCTTCCTCCGGGATGCGGTCAAGGTTCTCAAGCTCCCGGATGTCGTTTGCTGACATCCACCCGTTCTGCCGCCCCACGGCGTAGCCGTTCATGCGGCTCTGGTAGTCGCCCCGGAGCAGGCCGTCCACGTTGAACTTCACAAAATATTTCTTTTTCTCCTCCGCCGTCAGCAGCGACCGCGCCATGGACTGCTCCCACCTCGACACCCACGGGTCGAGGGTGTATTTCACGAACTCAAGGCTCTGCTGCTCGATGTTGGAGAAGCTGCTCTTTTCCAGGTCGCCCACCATGTGCGGAGGCACACGGAAAATCCGTGCGATCTCATTGATCTGGAACTTCCGCGTCTCAAGGAACTGCGCCTGTTCCGGGGAAATGGAGATGGGCGTGTATTTCATCCCCTCCTCCAAAACAGCCACCTTGTTGGCGTTGTGGCTGCCGCCGAAGGTGGACTGCCAGCTCTCCCGCACCCTGGTCGGGTCTTTTATCGTCCCCGGATGCTCCAGCACGCCGCTCGGCTGCGCGCCGTTGGCGAAGAACTTCGCCCCGTACTCCTCGCAGGCTATCGCCATGCCGATGGCGTTCTTTGCCATGGCAATGGGGGAATAGCCCACCAGCCCGTCAAAGCCAAGGCCGGGGATATGCAGCACCTCCGTGGGCGGCAAGATGACCGTGCTTCCCTTCACCGTGGGCGCGTCCTCCATGCTCACCGTGTACTCGTAATAGAGCTGCCCTTTGGAATCCCGCTCCACGCCCATCCTGTCCGGCATCAAAGGGTAAAGCCCGATGACCTCCCCCTTGCCGTTGCGGATGATCTGCGCGTAGGCGTTCCCCCACAGGAGCAGGTGCGTCATCAGCGTCTCCCGGAACACGAAGGAAGTCATCTCCGGGTTCGGTTCGTCATGGAGCAGAAAATACAGCGGATGGTCCGCCGCTTTCTCCTTCCCGCCATTGTCCGTGTATCTATAAAAGTGGAGCGGCAGCCCCGCCACCGCCTCGGAAAGAATCCGGACGCAGGAGTACACCGCCGTCATCTGCATGGAGGTGCGCTCGTTCACCCTTTTCCCGCTTGTGCTGTTCCCAAGGAAAAAGCTGTAGGCGCTCCCCGATGTCCTGTTCTGGGGAGCGTCCCTCGCCCGGAACAAGCCGCTGAATAATCCCATAAATACCACGCTCCTTTCCAAAAACGGACAGCAGGAAGGCGCCGCCGAAGCAGCGCCCCCTGTGCCGTCCTGTCTTAGCCGTTTACCGATGCGACCTCCAAAACCGTGTCGCCGTTGTGCGGGTATGCCCTGACCACCTCGCAGTCGCGGTAGAGGCCCATCTCGTAAATCCCGTAAACCTCATCCCCAAGCTCCGCGTCGTAGATCCGCATCCTGGATTCCTTAATCTTGTGTTTTGCGATAAATTCATGTACCTTCATGTGCGTTACCTCCGTTTTTTTTGATTTCCCTTTCGGTAGTACACATATTCGCTCTGAATGCCAGTAATAGCAAGCCAATTACGGGAATAAACTACACAAACATCTGGGGCGGTTTTTGTGTAAATTACGCCCCGGAAAGCCACTCAGACAAGCCGTCTCAGCACGGCACGGCACACCTGCCTCGCCCTCTTTTTCAGCGGCCGCTTCCACCTGCGGATGGACGCCGCTTTGGTATGGTTCCTTTACCAGCCGCCGAAGTCCTCCAGCGTGTATTTTCCATGCTGCTCCATTTCACCGTATGCCCTCATACAAAAAACCTCCGTTCCCTGTTTTCCGGGATGCCCTCCCGGTAAGTGACATATTCGCTCTGAAGCCACAGAATAGCAAGCGGATTCCGGCAGTATCTTAGACAAACATTTACGGCGGTGTTTGTGCATTTTACCCCTACAGGATGAGGAGGCCGCGGGTATCGTAGACGCTCTCCGAGGATATGTTCCCGCAACGGATTGCCCGGTCAAGCCCCATGATCGCGGCCACCGCCCCGTCAATCTTCTCCGTGGACTTTTCCTTGTCTGCCTTGATGTTCCCTGCCGGGTCTGTGCGGATGAAGATATTGTCCATCATCCACCGCAGGACCGGATGCCCGCCGTGGGCAACCATCTGCTCCAGCACCAGCTTCATCAGCTCCTTCGTTGGCGGCGACATATCCTTGAAGCCCTGCCCGAACGGGACCACCGTGAAGCCCATGCCCTCCAGGTTCTGCACCATCTGCACCGCGCCCCACCGGTCGAAGGCGATCTCCCGGATGTTGAACCGTTCGCCAAGCCTCTCGATAAATTTCTCAATGAATCCGTAATGCACCACGTTCCCCTCCGTGGTCATCAGCTTCCCCTGCCGCTCCCACACATCGTAGGGGACATGGTCGCGCCGCACGCGCAGCTCCAGCGTCTCCTCCGGCACCCAGAAGTACGGCAGGATGCAGTATTTGTCCTCCTCATCTAACGGCGGGAACACCAGCACGAACGCCGTGATGTCCGTGGTGGAGGACAAGTCCAGCCCGCCGTAGCAGACGCGCCCCTCCAGGCCGTCCTCGGAAACGGGGAAGGCGCAGGCATCCCATTTATCCATGGGCATCCACCGCACCGCCTGTTTCACCCACTGGTTCAGCCGGAGCTGCCGGAAGCTGTTCTCCTCGCCGGGGTTCTGCTTTGCTGACTCGCAGGCGGCCTCCACCTTGTCAATCCCCACCGTGATGTTTAAAGAGGGATTGGCTTTCTTCCACACCTTGGGGTCCGTCCAGTCGTCCGCCTCATCCGCGCCGTAGATGACAGGGTAAAAGGTCGGGTCAATCTTCCGCCCCTCTAAAATATCCTTTGCCTTCTGGTGCGTCTCGTAGCAGATGGAATGGGTGTCCGTCCCCGCCGTGGTGATGAGGAAATACAGCGGCTGCATCCTGGCGTCCCCGGAGCCCTTGGTCATGACGTCAAATAATTTCCTGTTCGGCTGCGTGTGCAGCTCGTCAAACACCACGCCGTGGATGTTGAAGCCGTGCTTGGAATACGCCTCCGCCGAAAGCACCTGGTAGAAGGAATTGGTGGGCGTGTAGATGATCCGCTTCTGCGAGGCGAGTATCTTCACCCGCTTGGAAAGCGCAGGGCACATCCGCACCATATCTGCCGCCACGTCAAAGACGATGGTGGCCTGCTGCCGGTCGGCGGCGCACCCGTACACCTCGGCGCGTTCCTCCCCGTCCCCGCAGGTAAGGAGCAGCGCCACAGCGGCGGCAAGCTCCGACTTGCCCTGCTTCTTCGGGATCTCAACATATGCTGTGTTGAACTGGCGGTAGCCGTTCGGTTTCAGAGTGCCGAAAATGTCACGGATGATCTGCTCCTGCCAGTCAATCAGCTCAAAGGGCTTCCCTGCCCATGTCCCCTTGGTGTGGCAGAGGCTCTCGATGAACATCACGGCAAAATCGGCGGCGTCCTTATCATAGCGGCTGTCCTTCGCCTTAAATTTTGTTGGCCTGTATTTTTTCAGCTTCCGCATCGCCATCGGCATCACCTCCAGAAGATGGCAATCGAGTAGGGGAGATTTTCTCTCCCCTCTCACACCACCGTACATGCCGTTCGGCATACGGCGGTTCAACATAACTTCAAAGCATGACGCTCATTATAGTAATCAAGACAGCTTACAAGTCCCGCTTTTGCAAGCACCTCTTTGGATACTGCCTGCTTGAGACATGATTTTGTGGCTACGAACTGATAATGGTCTCCCCATTGTGACGTTCGCTTCGCCCAGTATGGCTCTATGCCTAACTTCTGTAGCCCCCACTGCCGTTTCTTCGGCACTTTCCATTGCTTCCAGATAATGACCCGGAGCCTTGTCCTCAAATGTGCGTCAATCTCTGCCATTGCCGTTTTCATGGAGCTGAGGGCGTAATAGTTAACCCACCCTCTTGTCACCTGGTTGATTTTCGCAATCTTCCACGTGACTGTCCCTGGCAGTTTCCTACAGGTCAGTTCTTTCAGCCTACGCTTGAATTTCGCTACAGATTCCTGATGCGGTCTGCTCTTCCACTCTTTTGCTTTGCTGTCCCTGTAGAAGCCAAAGCCAAGGTATTTCAGCTTCTGCGGCCTTGTGATGTGGGTCTTGGTCATGTTGACTTTTAGCCCTAGCTTTCTCTGAATCCAATCCGTCACCGTCCGCATGACACGCTTCGCACTTGCTTCGCTTCTTACCGCTATCACACTATCATCAGCGTATCTTGTAAATCGAAGCCCTCTTGCTTCCAGTTCTCTGTCCAGTTCGTTCAGCATGATGTTTGATAACAGCGGTGACAGGTTGCCGCCCTGCGGCGTGCCAAGTTTCGTTTCTTCGTAGCCTTGCGGCGTCATTACCCCTGCTTTGAGGTATTTGCGGATGAGCGATTCCGTGTCGCCGTCTTTGATTATGTCGTGGACAAGGCTCATTAGCCTGTCCTGCGGCACGTTGTCAAAGAACTTCTCCAAGTCGATATCAACTATCCACTCATAGCCCTCGTTTAGATAGGTTAGCAGTTGCCTGATTGCCATTTCACAGCTGCGGTTCGGTCTGAAGCCATAACTCCATTCCGAGAACATCGGCTCGCACATCGGACTTATCACCTGCACGATGCCTTGCTGGATTACCCTGTCCATTGCGGTCGGGATTCCGAGGTTTCTCACTCCTCCGTCTGGCTTGGGTATCTCTACCCTCCTGACCGGCAGGGGCTTATACTCCCTCCGCCTGATTTGCTCCCTGATACCCTCCCAGTTCCCTTTGATATAATCTCCGAGTTCTTCGACACTCACACCATCTACGCCCCCTGCACCTTTGTTGGCGCAGACTCGTTTATAGGCCGCGTTCATGTTGTCATTGGACAGTATCTTCTCCATCAGTTCCGACATTGCCTTGTGTGTCCCCTCCTTTCCGTTCCCATGGATTCGCCCTAAGTGGTGCGCTTCCTGCTCATTTACGTTTCGCCATCCCCGCTGTCAGGTATTCCATGGGGCGTACATTCGATTACACGGTTACGTTGTTCAGCCCTTTGGCACAGCCCATTTCAGAACCATGCCTACTACGGCTTCTGCTGACTTCTCACGACAAATCTTTTTCAACCACGACCGGGATAATTCGTCCAATAGTCGTGTCCGTGAGACCTCACGGGATAAGCCTGCCAGTCTTTCCTCGTCTACCTGCCTGATTTACGCCTACGGGTTACGGTTGCCTTTTGGACTTCACCGCTTTTAGCCGGCTTATCCACCGCAAACGCCTTAATATCAGGTTTCTGTTCGTCAGGCTACGATTTCGCTATCCCTTCTTCTCGCCTACACCTCACGGCGCAAACCTTGGGAGTCGCTATGGGGTTCGTCGGCAACTACGCCCCTTGTGGACTTTCACCACAGACTGACGGCATGCCCGTCATACTAAAAATTGGCCTGCCTATGGCAAGCCCCAATCTATCGGTACAAGATACAGAGCCTTCCGGCTCCGTTCTTGTAATGCTCTGTTTTTCGTTTACTGCTGCATCGCCCAGGCGATTGCGTGGCCGTCATCCTCGAACTCGGCTCCGCTTGCCGCCCGGAGTCCGATGGCTCCTTCGCAGGTGTGGTCGTCACCCAGGAATTCGTAAGCCGCCCCGAAGTAGCAGGGCTTGTTCGGGCCGTTGAAAAAGTACCCGGCGATGACCACCCTGTCGCCAAAGGTCAGCAGCTTGCTCCATCTGCACTCCAAATCTTCCGGCGTGGTGGGGTTCGGCAGTCTGTAAATCCTCATTGCATCGTTGATCTTCATGGTCTGTGTCCTCCGTTTTCTTTTTTTGTTTTCCCTTTCGGTAGTACACATATTCGCTCTAAATGCCGATAATTGCAAGCAAATCCGGAGCATAAAGTACACAAATATCTGCTGGGGAAACTGTGTATATCTGCCACGGGCAAAAGAGCCTTCCGGTCCGGCTGCCCTGCGGAAAACCCGCCTGGATGCTATTGGAACGGAAGCTCCACCGACTCTTCCATCTCTCTTTTCCACTCCGCATATTCCTCGTCGGTGACTTCCGCCGCCCCGGTGCAGACCGGGCATTCCTGTCCAAGCTCCCTGTCCGACGGTGCCTCCGCCCCAGGCTCATACTGGTTCGGCTCCTCCCACTGCCTCCGGGCCTTTTCATTTGCCTGCCGGATCGCCGTCTCCTCATCGGGGG
>KE159583.1 GCA_000403255.2 Lachnospiraceae bacterium 3-1 | reverse complement strand
CTTGTGATAGGCGGCTCTGGCTCCGGCAAGACCAGATTTTTTGTGAAACCGAACCTGATGCAGATGCACAGCTCATTCGTGGTAACTGACCCGAACAGATAAGTATAATAAGGTTATAGGGAAGCGCGCACCCTCAAAGAAAGGAGGTTACACACCATGAAGAAGCAGACAGAGAAAGACAAACTCACCGCCCTATACGAAAGGCTCTCCCATGACGATGAACGAGCCGGGGAATCCGTCAGCATTGAGAATCAGAAGCGGATTTTAGAGGATTACGCAAGGAAAAACGGCTTTACCAATATCCGGCACTTTACAGATGACGGAATCCGTGGAACTACGTTCAAGCGTCCGGGGCTTGACGCTATGTTAGACGAAATCCGGGCGGGGAACGTGGCAACGGTTATCATCAAAGACCAAAGCCGAATCGGGCGTGACGTGGTTGAGGTGGGGCTTTTGAAGCGCACCTTTGACGAGTACCATGTGCGTTTTATCGCCGCAAATGACAACCTTGACACCGCCAACGGCTTTGATATTATGTCTATCTTCCGTGACGTGATTAACGAGTGGTACGTTGCCGACACCAGCCGCAAAATCAAAGCTGTTTTTAAGTCCAGAATGGAAAAGGGCTTGCGCTGCTCTGGCAGTGTCTGCTATGGCTACCGCGCTTCCAAAGAGGAAAAAGGCGAATGGGTGATTGATGAAGAAGCTGCCGCCATTGTGCGCCGCATCTTCCAGAGCGTCCTTGCCGGGGAAACCGTAGCCAGCATAGCAAAGGCACTCCGCACCGAGAAAATCCCTATCCCGTCCGAGCATTGGAAACGGACAGGCGAGCCAGTCCGTGCGGCAAAATACACCGACCCCTACGCATGGTCAGCGACCACTATCGGCTACATACTGAAACGCCCGGAATATACAGGGCGCAAGGTATTAGGGAAAACCGTATGCGAAAACTACAAGACCAAAAGCAGCCGCAAGACCGCGCCGGAAGAACAGTATATTTTTGAGGGCGCAATCCCCGCCATTGTGGACGGGGAAACGTGGCAGACCGTACAGAAGATACGGGAAACCGTGCGCCGCGCCCCCAAGCGGCAGAACGCCCCTAACCGCTTGACCGGGCTTCTCTACTGCGCCGACTGCGGCTCTAAACTCACACACCGCTATACCCTTGTGCAAGGGAAATGGATTGAGGACGCTTTCATCTGCTCCGGCTACCGCCATTTAATCCATGACTGCACCATGCACCATATCCCCACGGCGAAGATTGAAGCCGCTATCCTTGCCGTTATCCAGCGGGTAAGCTGGTATGTGCGGCACAATGAAAAAGAGTTTACCGAGCGTGTCCGGGAAGCGTCCGACCAGAACCAAGAAAAGACCGTCAAGGAATGTAAGCAGAAAATCAGTAAGGCACAGAAGCGGCACAAAGAGCTGGACGGGCTTGTGAAAAAGCTGTATGAGGGCAACGCCACAGGCAAGATACCCGACAAGCATTTTACCCGGCTTCTTGCCGAATATGACGAGGAACAGACCGGGCTGGAAACGTCCATAGCGGAATGGAAAAGGCAGATTGAAAGCTGGAACGCCGACAAGCTGAAAACAGACCAGTTTATCCAGCTTGTGAAACGCTATACTGATTTTTCTGAACTCACAACGCCCATGCTCAACGAGTTTATCGAGAAAGTGATTGTGCATGAGGGCGAGGGGCGAGGGAATGACCGCCGCCAGCGGATAGACATTTATTTAAACTTTATCGGCGCATTTGAAGTACCCGCCCATATCGTCACCCCGGCAGAGGTAGAGGAACAACGCCGCCAGCAGGAGGAACAGGCGGCAAAGGAAGCCCGGTCAAAGGAGCTTGAAAAGGCACGGTATGAGAAACGCAAGGCAGAGAAACGGGCATTTACCGCAAGGAAGAAAGCGGGGCTTCTTACGCCGGAAGAACAGGAAGCGGAGAAAAAACGACTTGCACATAACCGAGAGTGGCAAAAGGAATGGCGGGAGAAGCGCAAAGCCACAGAGCCGCCCAAGCCGCCTAAGAAGAAATCCATAAAGGAGCTTATGGAGATCGAAAAGACCGGGGCAGAACTTACGCCGGAAGAAACGGAACGGCTTGCGGAACACCGCCGGAAAAAAGCCGAACAGCATAAGGCATGGCGCAAAAGGCAGAAAGCCGGACAGCCAAAGACAAGGACGCTCAAAGAGCTTGCCGCCGCTCAAAAAGAGGGAGAAGCCCTAACGCCGGAAGAAACAGAACGGCTGGAAGCTCATAAGAGCCGGAAGAAAACCGCAAGGGAAAAACTGGTACAGCAAGCCGAAACCGACCCGGCAGCGGCGGCAGAACTGGCAAAGAAGCGGGCATATCAATCCGAAGCCACCAAGAAATCCCGGCAGAAAATGTATGAGGAAGCCGCCACTGGAAACCCCGAAGCGGTGGAACGCTATGAGAATTACCTTGCCGCAAGGAGGGAAGCATACCACAGGAAAAAACAGGAATCAGAGAGAACCGCATAGCCGCCCCGTCTGAACATCAAGGGCAAAAAAGCAAGGGCGCATTGTGGAAATGTGCATAACAGGCTATGGAATCATGGATAACTCTATTCACAGGACATGGAAAAGCTAAAGAGCAGCTTTCCCACGTCCTGCAAACAGAGTTACCCACAGTTCCATAAGACAGCCAGTTATACACATTACCAGCAATGCCGACTACTACGGAATCCCGCTCACTCTCTCCTTTTTCCTTTCATGTTTATAAAATTTCTTCATTAGACAAAATAAAACAATTTACCGCTATACCGTTTTTCGGAAGAAAGAAAATTAGATGAAATTTTATCCGAGGGGATTGACAAAAATCCGTTCTTAATTATAATATAAATAGAATTATATAAATTCGATTATAAAATTATGAGGTGTTGAAATGGCAAGGAAAACACAGATTTCAAAAGAGGTTATTTTGGAAACAGCATTGAAAATGCTTATCCGTGATGGGTATTCTGCTGTCAATATTAAAACTCTATCCAAAGAAATTGGCTGCTCTACACAGCCCCTAGTATGGCATTTTGATAATATGGAGGGGCTTCGCAAAGCTCTTGCCGAATATGCTGTATCTTTTGCAAATAAGAAATTGAAGCCTTTATCTGAAAATGCTGTTAGCGGATTTTCAGAAATAGGCAATGCTTATGTCGATATTGCTTTTGATATGCCAAATTTATTTAAATATCTTTTTCTAAATGAGGGAAGCAATTATTGCATGGGTACGTTTGAAATGATTCTTTCTGCAATAAATAATCAAAATTTAATTGCTAAAATAGCAAGTTTTTATTCTATACCTACATATAAAACATTAGATTATCTCACAAATACCATAGTATATTCGCACGGGCTTCTTGTAGCGATAGTTTCGGGTACTATAAAAGTAGACAGGCAAACAGCAAAAGAAAAAGTCCATAATGCGTGTTGTGCTTTTTTGCTACAAGCGGGTGGAGATATAAAGAAAGCTCAAAAGGAAAATAATTCTTTGAAAAATGAAGGGAGTAATAATGAAGAGTAAATGGATACTATGTCCGATTTGTGGAAATAAAACAAGATTACAAATACGAGCAGATACACAGTTGAAAAACTATCCTCTCTACTGCCCGAAATGTAAACAAGAAAGTTTGATTGACGCAAAAGATTTACAAGTGACAGTAATTAGTGGAAATAAAGTAAAAGAGTGAAACAGATTAGTAAAAAGGCAAATCAGCGTTTACGGATTGGAGGAACAAAGTGAAAAAGTATTTTCTACCACTTAGTATGTTGGTAATATTTGAAACTGTTGCAGTAACATTATGGTTAACATTGGACAATATATTCTATTTATTTAATTTTAGCTATATCGGAATATCAATTTCTTTAGGCATGTTTCTTTATGTAAAAAAATACAAATATGCACGCAGAATTGCACAGCTTTTAGTCGGGCTTTATATGTTGGTTTATTTAGGCTTTATTTGCGGCGAAAATATGCAGATTGAGGGATTTTGGTATTATCTCTTTACAGGTGTGTTTGAAGCTGCAACAATTCATTATGCGGTAGCAAAAATTTTTGGACCGTTGTTTTTCGGAAGAGGTTGGTGTGGGTATGCTTGCTGGACGGCAATGGTGCTTGATTTTCTCCCATATAAGATTCCTAAAACGTCAAGAAAAAAGATTGGGTGGATAAGGTATATTACATTTGCGATTTCTCTTATATTTGTTTCGGTACTATTTCTTGCTCATATTGGTAACATTGAGAGAATTATGTTTTGGGCGTTTATCATTGGAAATATCATATACTATGCAGTTGGGATAATATTGGCTTTTGCCTTTAAAGATAATCGTGCATTTTGCAAATACATATGTCCTATCACAATATTTCTGAAACCTATGAGTTATTTTTCGCTACTCCGAATCAAATGTGATAAAAGTAAATGTATTTCTTGTGGTAAATGTAAAAAAGTGTGTCCAATGGAAGTTGATGTTACAAATAATTCTAGAAAACGAAAGAATGGCACAGAATGTATTCTTTGCTTTGAGTGCGTGAAAAATTGTCCAAAAGATGCGCTATAAATGCCTGTTAATCAGGCAGAACAAATACATCATAAAAGAGCCAGACGCACAGACGCAGAGCCGACAGACTTGTGAGGTGAATCACAGCTTGTCGGCTATTTTCTTGAAAATAAAATACTAAAAGTATACTGGAAGATAATCATAGGGACGCAATCTAAAACGCCGCCCCTCTGAATTATAAAAAGTAACCAATAACCATGCATCACCCCATGTGGGAGAAAGGGGAGACTGTCCGAAAACTCGGATAATTTAACCTAAAGAAATAAAGATTGATACGCTCTTGTGAGTGTTCAATATAAATTAAAATTGTACATTGAAAACTGAATAAAGTACACAGAAAATCATGCATCTATGGCTCAAATATAGTATAATGGAAGCTGAGAAAAATTTATTCCGGGGTGAATTGAAATGCCGTATGTTTCAGGTTTTAACAGGGATCAGCTGATGTATTGTTCATGGGATGCATTTGTAGATAAAGAAAGTATTGCAAGGATCATTGATGCGTTTGTAAATCATCTTGATATAGAAAAGTACGGTGTAAAACCTGTAGCAGCAGAAGGCCGTCCATCTTACGATCCTAAAAGCCTTTATAAGGTTTATATTTATGGAAGCAGAAAGGGTATCCGCTCCTCACGAAAACTGGCAGAAAGCTGTAAAGTAAATCTTGAAGTGAAATGGATGACCGGCGGTGTGGAACCTGATTTTCGTACCATTGCAGATTTCAGGAAAGACAACATAGACAGCCTGAAAGAAATTTTTCATGAATTCAACCGGCGGATTTCCAGTGCAGTGGAATGGGGATTTGCTTCTGTTGACGGGACAAAGATTCAGGCGAATAATGCAAAGGATAACAACTTCACCAAAAATAAGCTGGATGACAGGATCAAATGGCTGAATGGCCATACAGATGAATATCTGCGGATTCTGAATGAAATGGATGAGCAGGAAGAAGCAGATGGAATTCCTGGGGAACTGACAAGAGAAAGTCTTGAGACTAAGTTAAAAGAGGCACGGGAGAGACTTGCCAGATATGAAGGTTATCAGAAACTGATGGAAGAAACGGGGGCATCCCAGCTTTCCATTACAGACGCAGACGCAAGGCTCATGAAAAATAAAAATGGTTTTGCAGTAGCATATAACCCACAGACGGCGGTAGATTCTGAAACGCATCTGATTCGTGACTTTCAGATGACCAATCAGGTAACTGACCATGGATTACTGGGAAGTGCCATGCAGGGAATAAAGGATTCCGATCCGGAAAAAATCATAGAAGCAGTGGCTGATAAAGGTTATGAAGCTACGGAAGATATGGCAGAGTGTCTGGAAAAGGGTATTATCCCACATGTCATAGCGGATGATGGAAAAGATGGTTACGAAATAGAAATACCTTATGAAGAAGCAGAAGCTGATACTGCCGGCACGGCTCCTGAAGAACTGAAAAAAGCACTGCACGCAGGCAGGATTCCGGAAGCTTATGCAGAAGTGATACAGGATATGAGGGTGGAAACAGTCCGGCGTAAAGTGGTGGATGAAAAACAGGAAAACAGCAGCGTGTATGGAAGCCCTGAGGAAATGCTGGAAAAGGCAAAAGAAGGTTATTTTGTTAGAGATCCTGAGAGAAACATGGTATACTGTCCGGCAGGAGAAATCCTGAGACAGAAAAGTATAAAGAAAAACGGGAACATCCGCTATTCTAATAAAAATGCCTGCAGGCACTGTCCAAGGCGTAATAAGTGTTATAAGGGAAAAGGTGAATGGAAAGAGACTGACTTTAGCAAAGACCAGCTGATAAAACCCTGTAAGGACTGGCTAAAGGCAGAAGGAAAGAAGCCAGAAGAAACGAAAGCCAATGAAAAATGGCATTATGAAAAAAGAAAGGTTGTAAAGTTTTTTCTGAAACCAAACAAGGAAAAGATGCGCCAAAGAATGTGTTTATCGGAGCATCCGTTTGGGACAATAAAACGAGCGATGGGAGCCACTTATTTCCTACTGAGGGGGATGCGAAAAGTGGCTGGAGAGTTTGCGCTCTTCTGTCTGGGGTATAATCTTGAACGGGCGAAAAATCTTCTTGGATTTCAAAAAATGATGGAATTGATGGAACAGGCATAAGCCTCTTTCTTTATACTGTGTATTTTATTCAGTTTTCAATGTCACAGAAGAAGGAAAGGGGCTAAATTTATGCCTAAAAATCTAGTTTTCGGACAGGCTGAGGGGGGAATTTCTATGGATTGCACAGAAGCATACAAGGAACACATCATGTATTCTTTCAACGGTTTCTGCAAAGTCGTCATACGCTATGCCGCTATCAACGCATGGCGCGACAGGAACAGGCGGCAAAAAGAAATATCCTTTGAATACCTCACAGAAGAAAAGTTCTACCCTCTAAGCACATCAGACGAATTTCTCAAATCACCTTACGAACAATACCCCGTTACAATCTGCGGTCAGACAATTATCCTCACCAATGGGGAGCTTGCCGCCGCCCTGTTATCCCTGCCGGAGAAAAAGAGGGAAATCATCTACCTTTACTTTTTCGGAAATTACACACAGCAGGAAATCGCGGATTTATACGGGCATTGTAAGAGTACGGCATGGCATTACATACACAGCGCATTACAGATGTTGCAGAAAGAAATGGAGGGATTTTCGCATGGGGAATACTAACCTTGTGCCATATGAAACCATTGTCCGGGCGACAAACGGCGAGCCGGAAGCCGTGGACGAGGTTTTACGGCATTACAGCAAACGAATCCGCTTTGCCGCCCTTGAAAACGGGCACGTCAACACAGACACCGAGGACAGCATAAAACGGCGGCTCATTACTGCCCTGTTCCAGTTCCGCTTTGACTGAAAAGGGCTGCATAACAGGAGGTGGTATTTGTCGGGAAAATAGTCATGCTTACATTCAGCGACACCGAAGAAAAAGCGGTTGAGAAAGCCATAGCCGCCCTTGCCGATATGATACCACTGGAAGCCATACAGCCGCCACACTCCCCGGCGCTTACTTTTCCGGGATTGGAAATCAGATTACACCAACGCCGGGTATTAAAAGACGGCACGGACATTTACCTCACCCGTTTAGAATACGGCGCACTCTGCTATCTTGCCGCCAGTCCGGGGAGGGTGTTCACAAAGGCGCAAATCTTTGAAGCCGTGTGGAGCATGGAGAGTGAAAGCTGCCAGTCAAACGTGGCAAATGTGATATGCAATCTACGGAAAAAGATAGAGCCGGACAGCCGCCCAACCTACATAAAGACCGTTTTAGGCATAGGCTACAAGTTTACTTCTGGGGAATAACAACAGGATAACCGCCGCTATTGGCTAAGATACGAAACAGGAAATCAAGGAAAAAGGTTTCCTGTTTTTTTACGCCCATTTTGCTTATTTCCGGCTTTACTGTATGGGAAAATACCGCCACAAAATTGGCAGAATCCACGCCATGCAAGCCGGGGGAAAACGGCAAAAGCCAGCACAGCGGAATCCGTCACTTTCTTAGAGCAAGATTCTACCACAGTACCAAATTTCGCCTATCGGCTCATTTTGTCCTATGGGAATCTTGTTGGGGTTGCCACCCCAAGCCCGCCTTTTTGCGGCTTGCGCCGCTTGAAAAAATCCACCCACGAAAGGAGGTTCACAGCCATGAAAAGATACAACACGCCCCACCGCCACCGGGTAATCAAAACACGCTTGACCGAGGAAGAATACGCCGAGTTTGCCGAGCGTGTCACCCTCTGCAAAATGAGCCAAGCCGAATTTATCCGGCAAGCCCTTATCAAATCAAGCATACGCCCGGTCATTACCGTTTCCCCGGTCAATGATGAATTACTCTCTGCCGTTGGAAAACTCACAGCCGAATACGGAAAAATCGGCGGCAACTTGAACCAGATTGCCCGCTGTCTGAACGGGTACGGCGTACCCTATAACGCCCTCTCCCAAGAGGTACGAGCCGCCACAGCGGAGCTTGCCGCCTTGAAGTTTGAAGTCTTGCAGAAAGTAGGTGAAGCCGTTGGCAACATTCAAACATATCAGCTCTAAAAATGCCGATTATGGAGCTGCCGAGCAGTACCTAACTTTTGAGCATGACGAGTTTACCATGAAGCCCACACTGGACGGAAACGGGCGGCTTGTTCTCCGTGACGATTACCGCATATCTTCCCTTAATTGCGGTGATGAAGATTTCGCCATAGCGTGTATGCGCTCCAATCTGAAATACGGAAAGAACCAAAAGCGGGAGGACGTAAAGAGCCACCATTACATTATCAGTTTTGACCCCCGTGACGCACCAGACAACGGCTTGACCGTAGACCGGGCGCAAGCGTTGGGCGAGCAGTTCTGTAAAGAGCATTTCCCCGGACATCAAGCGTTGGTATGCACCCACCCGGACGGGCATAACCACAGCGGAAATATCCATGTGCATATCGTAATCAATTCTTTACGGATTGCGGAAGTGCCGCTGCTTCCCTACATGGAAAGACCAGCGGACACAAGGGAGGGCTGTAAGCACCGCTGTACGGACGCAGCTATGGAATATTTCAAAGCGGAAGTCATGGAGATGTGCCACCGGGAAAACCTCTATCAGATTGACCTGCTGAACGGGAGCAAGAACCGCATTACCGAGCGTGAGTATTGGGCGAAACGGAAAGGACAAGCCGCACTGGATAAAGAGAACGCTTCCCTTGCCGCCACAGGAGAGCCGCCCAAACTTACGAAATTTGAAACGGACAAGGAGAAGTTACGGCGCACAATCCGAGCCGCCCTGTCCTCTGCTGTTTCCTTTGAGGACTTTTCCGGGAAGCTGTTACAGCAAGGCGTGACCGTCAAGGAGAGCCGGGGGCGGCTATCCTATCTCACGCCGGACAGGACGAAGCCCATTACTGCCCGGAAATTAGGTGATGATTTTGACCGTGCCGCCGTGCTGGAAACACTCACCATAAACGCACAGAACGCCGCCAGAGCCGCCGAAACGCACCTACCTAAACAGGAATACCTCCACAGCATAAAAGACCGTTTACAGCGCAACAAAGCCACCATAAACGCCCCGAAAAATGACGGAGTACAGCGCATGGTAGACATAGCCGCCAAGAAAGCCGAGGGCAAGGGGCGGGGCTATGAAAAGTGGGCGACCTTGCACAACTTGAAGCAAATGGCGGCTACCGTGAGCATTTACGAGGAATCCGGCTTTTCTTCCCCGGAAGAACTGGAAGCCGCCCTTGCCGCCGCCAGCGCGGAGCTGTCAAACGTCCATGCGGAACTGAAAGCCGTGGAAAGCACTTTGCGGGAGAAAAAGGACTTACAGAAACAGCTATTGGCGTACATCAAGACCAAACCCGCCCGTGACGGACTGAAAGCACAGAAAACAGAAAAAGCCCGCAGGAACTACCGGGAGCAGCACGAAAGCGATTTTATCATAGCCGAAGCTGCCACCCGGTTTTTTAAGGCACAGGGAATCCAAAAGCTGCCAGCGTCCAAGACCTTACAAGCGGAGATTGAGCAGCTTATGAGGGAGAAGAACAGCCTTTACAACGAGTACCGGGAAAAGAGGGAACGCACAAAGGAATTGCAGACTGTAAAAAGCAATATCGACCAAATCTTACACCGTGAGCCGGAACGGGGAAAGGGGCAGGAAAATGAACGGTAAACGCCCCTACATGGACTACCCACAGTACAGAACCGCCCGCCGCCTTGTGCATGAGTGCTGTAACTACGATAACGGCAACTGTATTGTGCTGGATAACGGCGAGCCTTGTGTATGCGTCCAGAGTATCAGCTATTCGCTTCTCTGCCGCTGGTTCATTGCCGCCGTGCTTCCCCTTGACTGGAAACTGGAAGCCGCCCTACTCCACCGGGCAGAACTGAAACGCTGTACCGAGTGCGGCGGTCAGTTTCTCCCAAAATCCAACCGGGGGAAATACTGCCCCGATTGCGCTGGACGCATGAAAAGAACCAGAGCCGCACAGCGCAAGCGGAAACAGAGGGGGAAATGTCACGCTTTAGAAAATACAGAACCCCCGTAAATCAAGGCTTCCCGGCTACTGCTCAATGGGTATGCGGTACATTTATCCTTTAACCACGGAAAAGCCGTTTTAAATGCGTAACAGAAGCCACAGACAGGAGGTGAAAACCATAACCGAATACATTACAGCCAACACCACAATGCCGCCCTTTTTCCCCTATCCCCGATTTCTGCTGAAAATGGACTTGTCACAGACTGCAAAGCTGCTCTATGCACTGCTCCTTGACCGTTCCACCCTCTCACAGAAGAATGGCTGGCAGGACAATGAGGGCAGGACGTATATTGTCTACCCCATAGCAGAGATAGCGGAAATACTGGATAAAAGCACCATGACAATACAGAACTCCCTAAAAGAACTGGATATTGCCGGGCTTTTAGAGAGGGAACGCCGGGGATTTTCCGCGCCGAACCGCCTTTATGTGAAAGTGCCGGAAGTAGTAAAGGTTTCTTTAGATATGACACAAAGAAATCTTGATGTCAGTCCTAAAGAAAACTGTACATCAGACACAAAGAAAACTTTACCTATGATACAAAGAAAACTTTACCCTAACCAACTAAATATAAACAAACTAAAAGAGAGCCAACGAATGGGAGCGAGTGGAGAGCCGCCCGCGCCCTATGGCAAATACCAGAATGTTTTCCTCACTGAAAGCGAATATGCGGAGCTGAAGCAGGAATACCCGGACTGCCTTGAACGGCTTATCGAGGAAATGAGCCGGTATATTGCTTCCAGCGGGAATGATTATGTGAGCCATGCCGCCACGCTTTACAGGTGGGCGGACAGGGAGAAAAAGGAGAACCTGAAAAAGGGAATCCCCGATTATTCCTACAAGGAGGGCGAGAGCCTTTGACAGCAGAGATACAACGCCCTGTAAACAGGGCGTGGAAAAGACCATGAACAAGGAGGACGATTTTATGAGCGATTATGACAACGCTATTTTCCGGCTTGCCAGAGAAACAGAACCAGAGCCGGAGGACTACACGGGCGAGGACGGTCTTTTATACTGCGGGAGCTGCCGCCAGCCCAAAGAAGCCTACTTCACCGAGGGAAAAGGGCTTTTCGGACGTGACCGCCACCCCAAAGAATGTGACTGCCAGCGCAAACGCCGGGAAAAGCAGGAAGCTATCGACCGGGAACGCAAGCACCGCGACACCGTGGAGGAATTAAAACGCCGGGGATTTTCCAACGCCGCCATGCGCCAGTGGACTTTCGAAAATGACAACGGCAAATGCCCCCAAATGGATAAGGCTTTATTCTATACGGCGAACTGGGAGGAAATGAAAGCGGAAAATATCGGCTATCTGCTATGGGGCAAGGTAGGCACAGGCAAGAGCTATTTCGCCGGGTGTATCGCCAACGCCCTTATGGAGCGTGAGATTTCCGTTTGCATGACAAATTTTGCCCTTATCCTCAATGACCTTGCCGCCAGCTACAAGGGCAGGAACGAATACATAGACCGCCTTTGCCGCTTCCCTCTGCTTATCCTTGACGATTTCGGCATGGAGCGCGGCACGGAATACGGGCTTGAACAGGTTTACAACGTGGTTGACAGCCGATACCGAAGCCGGAAGCCGCTAATTGTCACAACGAATTTGACGCTGGAGGAATTACAGCACCCGGAGGACACCGCCCATGCCCGGATTTATGACCGTCTGCTTGAAATGTGCTGCCCGGTATTCTTCACCGGGGAAAATATCAGAAAATCCACAGCACAGGGGAAAATGGAACGGTTAAAAGGACTGATGAACGGAAAGGAGAGCCTATGAACAATGACACCAGCAAGACCAGCACCGCCGCCCCTCTGGACGTGAAGCCCGACCTTGTGAAGCGGATAGGGAACACCACCTTTGACATTCATATCCATTTCAGCGAAACCAGCCGGGAAACCTTTACGGACAAGGTAGTGCGGCTTATTGAGAATGATAAGGACAGTGTAACCAACTGAAAAGAAGATACACTTTTTCTTATTCCCTACTTGACATTACCAAAAGGCACCGTTTTATGCGAGGTCGGAAAGATGCTGAAACGGGGAAAATATAAGATAAAAGTCCTCAATACCATAAACTTCGCAAAGTCCATGCACTACAATCCTTTCGCCTATTTACGGAGTGAAAAGGACATTTTGAAACTTGTAAACACGATTATTGTCAACACCAAAGGGGAGGGGCAGCAATCCGGCGAGGATTTTTGGGTGAAAGCGGAAAAGCTGTATTACACGGTGCTTATCGCTTATATCTGGTATGAAGCCCCGGAAGAAGAACAGAATTTCGCCATGCTGATTGATATGATTGACGCAAGCGAAGCGAGGGAAGATGACGAGAATTTTAAAAACGCCGTTGACCTGCTGTTTGACGAACTGGAGGAAAAAGACCCAAATCATTTCGCTGTCCGCCAATATAAGAAGTACAAACTTGCGGCGGGTGATATATGCTCTAAATGACTTCTTAATCACGAGATTTTCTCATGGTTAGTGAAGAACCCATTTAGAGCATATTTCATGTAAGGAGGCAGACGCTATGACAAAAACCAAAATCACTCCATTATACGAGAGGTTGAGCCGTGACGATGAATTGAATGGGGAATCCAACTCCATCAGCAACCAGAAATCCATGCTGGAAGATTACGCCCGCCGCAACGGTTTCCCCAACCCGACCCATTTCACGGACGATGGAATCTCCGGAACCCGGTTCGACCGACCCGGATTCACCGCCATGATGGAGGAAGTGGAGGCCGGGAACGTGGAGGCAATTATCATCAAAGACATGAGCCGCCTGGGGCGTGATTATCTCAAAGTCGGCCAGGTCATGGAAATCCTGCGGCAGAGAGGTGTCCGGCTGATCGCCATCAATGACGGAGTGGACAGCGCCAACGGAGAGAATGATTTTACCCCGTTCCTGAACATCATGTATGAATTTTATGCCAGAGATACCAGCCGCAAGATTAAGTCCGTATTCAAGGCAAAAGGCATGAGCGGCAAGCACCTGACCGGTACGGTCATTTACGGCTACTTGTGGGACGAAAAACGGGAACACTGGATTGTGGACGAAGAAGCCGCTGATGTGGTGCGCCGGATATTCGCTATGACTTTGGAGGGATATGGCCCTTACCAGATTGCGAATCGGCTGTCACAGGAAAAGATTGAGATACCATCCCTGCACCTGTCCCATTACGGAGAGGGCGTGAATCAATCCAAGACGTTTAAAGACCCTTATGGCTGGGGCTCTTCCACTATCGTCAATATCCTGAAAAAGCGTGAGTATTTAGGCCACACCATCAACTTTAAGACCCGCAAGCATTTCAAGGACAAGAAAAGCCACTACGTTGACGAAAATGAATGGGTAATCTTTGAGGATACCCACGCCGCCATTATCGACCCGGAAACCTTTGAGAATGTGCAGAGAATCCGCTCCAACGTGAAGCGTTACCCGGACGGCTGGGGAGAAGCCGCACCGCTCACCGGCCTGCTCTACTGCGCCGACTGCGGCGGCAAGATGTACGTCCACCGCACCAACAACGGCAAGCGTATCTCACAGTATACCTGCTCCCAATATAGCAAGGTTCCGGTTGGCGTTCTCTGTGCCACACAGCACCGAATCAACGAAAGCGCCGTCCTGACACTGGTTTCCGATATGCTCCGGGCGATTGCGGAGTATTCCAGGAATGACCGGGCAGAATTTATCAAAGCGGTTCAGGAAACCCAGGCCGAGCAGCAGGCCAGCGACATCAACAGAAAGCGGAAACGGCTAGCGGCAGCACAGAAACGAGCCGGGGAACTGGAAAAACTGATATGCAAGATTTATGAGGACAATGTGCTGGGCAAGCTGCCGGACGCAAGATATGCCGCCCTGGACGCACAGTACGCAAAGGAGCAGGAATCCCTTTCCGGTGAGATTGCCGAACTGGAAAAGGCAATCGCCGGATATGAGCAGAGCCGGAAATCAGCGGAGAAATTTATCGCCCTTGTTGACAAGTACGAGAATTTTAATAACCTGACTACCACCATGCTGAATGAGTTTGTGGAGAAAATCCTTGTCCATGAGCGTGACCGAAAAGGCAGTGCTGAAACCACGCAGGAGGTTGAGATTTACTTCAATTTTGTCGGGAGGTACATACCGCCCCATTTCGGGGAAGTGAACCTCACGCCGGAGGAACTGGAAGCCCTGCGGAAAAAGGAGGAACGCAAGGACAAGCTACACCAGGCGTATCTCCGGCGCAAAGCCAACGGGACACAAAAACGGTACGAGAATAAAATCAGGGCAAAGAAAAAGGCTGAAATCGAGGCAAAGAAAGCCGCTATCCGTGCCGAGGATATGGAAAAAGGCGTGTTTATCCCGGCCAGCAGCCTGCCAAAAAAAGAACCCCAAAAAGCACCAGTACCGGACAGAGCCGCTATGTAGGCGGCTGGCATATCACAGAAAGGACAAGGAGGTATACACATGAATGGACTGACTTATATAAAAGTTGGCGATTACTATATCCCGAATCTGGTATTGAAGGAGCAGCCGGACACGCCAATCGGCAGGTATGGGCGCATGAGGCTCCGTTATCTGAAAGAACACCGGAAAGGGCTGTATACCAGCCTGCTCCTAACGGAAAAGCTCTATCCCCATTTGTTGGAAATTGACGAGGTCGCCAATGAGCGAATGGATATTCTTATGCCACAGTTGATGAAGGCCGCCGGTGTGACCGAGGAACTGAAAGCGGACGACCAGATGAAATGGGTGGGGCTGGCAAATAACTGTAAGGCGCAGGCGGAAGAAATCATTTGCGCAGAATTGATTTATAACTAAAGGCAAGGTATAATAATAAAATATTCCTCATTTTCTTTTCATAAATGAATTTGAGGTTTCACCTTGTCGCACTCTGCAATAAAATTTTTTAGTGTGGAGTAAAAGGAAAGGAGGATTGGGGATTTATGCTTAATCCTATCGTTATTGTTGCGTAAGCAAGGCTATCGCAACGATTAAAAAGTGAATAGGTGTTGCGGATAGACCTTGCAGTTCCTGGTAGACAAATCACATTAGGAGTGCAAAATGGGTTACAAAAAAGCAACACACGTTCTGCCGCATGATTTACTTCTGAAAGTTCAGGAATACATTGATGGAGAATTTTTGTATATCCCCAGAATTTCTGATAACAAAAAAAGCTGGGGAGAAACAACCTCAACACGTCAGGAATTACAAGATAGAAACCAACGTATTTATGATGACTACCTTGCAGGGAAACGAATGGAATTCCTTGCCGAAAAATATTTTCTATCTTTGAAAAGTATTCAGAGAATTATCGGGCAGTTAAAAAAAGAATATAATTGACAGAAATGGGCTGGTATTATTTCAAAATACATCAGCCCATTTCTTATGTTTATTTATAAAAAGAGTATTAGGTTTGGTTCTGTATTGTATGATGATACAATTTATTTGCAAGAAACATAAGGAGGTATGGCTTTTATGAAAAAATGTTGTGACAATCCGCCTTTTAGTTTTTAGATTTAAGAATCAGGAGGAATTACGGAGTGAAAAAAATTATATGGGAAGTACAAAGCCTTTCCTTGTTGCCTGTATTAAAATATTGCAAGAAATGTGGAAGGAAAAATTGGTTTGCTTGTTCACGGCAATTCCGGGTAAATGCCCAGCGCAGATACCTGGATATTTGGTTAATTTACAAATGCTGTGATTGCAATACCACATGGAACGCTACTGTTTATTCCCGTATTTCTCCACAAGCAATAAAGCCGCAGCTATTGGACGGATTTTATAAAAATGATAACGAACTTGTAGAGAAATATGCAATGGATAGCCAGTTTTTACAAGAGAATGGTGTGGAAGTCGGTTTGCCCCAATATTCTGTTATTGGTGATTGCTTTTCTCTGAATGAAACCGTACAACTTGAAATCAAAAGTAAATATTCTCTTTCTGTTAAGGTATCTTCTGTTGTGAGAAGCAAATTACTTCTGTCAGAAAAGGAATATCTACAACTGATTACAAGTGGGAAAATAAAGAGTTTTCCCAATCAGGATTTAAAAAAATGTAAATTGAAAGAAGGTGTTACCCTTGTTTTTGATAATGAACTACAAATGAGTAGAATTTGAATTAAGAAAAATCATCTGCCGAATAATGGCGAAAGAAAAAAGCCGTTATACAGCAGACATATTTGTATGTGCCCATAAGACAGCGGTTTTGAGAAAGGCAAAGCCGCTGTTTCTTTATTTACAAAAAGATTGTTGCCCTAGTATTTCCCAAAATGGCGGCTGGTGAAAGGAGCCGTCATGAATCATAACCTGTTTTTACAAAATCGGCTAAAAAATAAGCGATTAAAAAAATCCATTTCCCACAAAGGGAACTGTCTACACACAAATGCGAAATTTGTCATATTCTAACTGAATACCGTATCTTATGCGTCCGAATGGAATTTAACCATCCGGGCGCTTTTGTTTTCTTGGGAGGCGCACATGCTCCCCACTGCCGTTCCCCGCCTCACTCCGTTCAGGAATCTTTGCAAAAAATCTGAACGGAGGAAAGGAAGATGGAAGTCACCATCAATATAGACGGACAAGCCCTGTCCGTGGAGGTCACAGTCGAAGTATACGAGTATCTGGACAAAGCCGGCCACAAGGAAGAAAACCTTGCCCATGAAAAGCGGAGGCACTGGGACAGCCGGGAGTTTGATGAGTACATAATCCTCACCGAAGGGCGCTCCTGCTACTACCAGACACCGGAACAGTGGGTATGCAGGAAAGAAACCATGCTGGAGATTAAGGCCGCCCTTGCGCTCTGTACCGAGGCGCAGCGCCGCCGGTTCCTGCTCTACGCATTGGACGGTTTGAGTTATGCCGAGATTGCTGGGCTTTGCCGCTGCTCCAAAGCTGCCATACAGGACAGCATTGAGGCGGTACGGAAGAAAATCAAAAAATTTTTCTGATACAGACCCTACGATTGGCCGATTTCGGGCTAACCAGTGAAGGGAACTTTTTCCCTATCATATTTTCGGGGAGGACAAGCAGGAAACCGCTGCCTGTCCTCTCTGTATTTTAGGAGGTCAGTCATGAAAACAATCAATCTAAGGTACTGTTATCCCTACTACACCGGGGATGTGTTTGTGGAGGTATCGGACGAAGTGGCCGAGGTCATGGTGCAGTCTGTCCGGGAGATGTACAACTATGACCGCCGGACACGTTACCACAAGGCATTTTACTCCCTGGACGCTTTTGACTGGACGGAGAAGTACGCACTGGAACACAGCCCGTCAGCGGAAGAAATTATCCTGATGAAAGAGGAACAGGCCGCCCATGAAAAGCTGCTTGCCATGCTGGACGAGGCGTTTTCCGTTATCACTCCCATGCAGGCAAGACGTGTTAAAGGCTACTACATCAGAGGGTTAGATTTCACCCGGATCGCAAGAGAGGAAGGCGTTGACAAGAGTGTGGTAAACCGTTCCGTACACCGTGGGCTGAAATATATGCGTGAGTTTTACAGCCGCCAGCAGACGGAATGAGGTGCGGCCTATGCAGACAATCAACCTGAAAAAAATATTATTATCCGCTTTTTGCCACGGACACAATGATTGAGGTATCGGACGAGGTGGCCGAGGCTTTGCTGCTTATGCGGAGGGAAGAAAACAATCGTTCCCGCAAAATCTGGTATCACAAGGCGTACTATTCCCTTGACTGTGAGGACGGGATTGAAAACTGTGCCTTTGATTTTACCGCCAAATCCCCGGAGGAGATTCTGCTGGAACAGGAGGAAGAACAGCTTTTCCTTGCCACACTGGAACATCTGTCCGAAGCTATGAATAGTCTGACGGACATACAGGCAAGACGTATCCATGCCCGCTACATACTTGGCAAAAAACTGATTGAGATTGCCGTAGAGGAAGGCGTGAGTGTATCCGTGGTACAGCAGACCGTTAAGAGCGGATTAAAGCGAATGCGGAACTATTTTGAGAAAAAGAAGTGGAGGGAATAAGGCAAATGAATTTTACCAAAAGCGAACTGGAAATGCTCTGCCAGTATGCCGCACCAACGAAGGAAGAAACCCTTGCCGGGCTGAAAGAGATTGTGCCGGTTCTGGAAAGGAAGGACGATCTACTCTCAAAAGTGATTGTCGAGAATACCATACGGAAACTGGAAAAACTGGCGGAGCCGGAGTGCAGCCGGTTTATTGCGGATAACCGGACAGCCTTTATCGAAAAACGGGATAATTCTATCCGCCAGAGGCTTGCCGCAGCCAAAGCCAGGAAGGGGGAGCCGGTTCTGCAGGGGCATGACCTGGCAGGCATGGAGCGGTTCCTGCCGGAAACAAGGCACATGGTAACGGTGGATATTCTGAACAGTGACAGCCCAGTGGGATTCCCCGGAGAGCGATACCGATTTTTCCTCTCTGATGAGGGCTACAAAAACGCCAGAGCCAGTGAGAAGCGGGGAGAAATCAAAATCAGGAACCATGCCGCTGTCATGGCCGGGAAACTCTACCTGGATAAGAAACCGCCGGCGCAGGAACGGTGAAGGCAATAAAAAAAGAGGCTCTGCAAATCCAAATCTGCATTGCCCCTTTAGTCCGTATCTTCGTCTGGTACATACTCCATGATGTCCTCAATACGGCAGTTTAGAATCCGGCACAGGTTGTTGAGAATCATGGTTTTGACAACCATGTTTTTCCGCAGCCGATGAAGCTGTGCTTTATCTATGCCGAAATCCTTGATTAGTCTGTACTGGCTAATCTCCCGCTCTTTAAGGGTAGACCAGAGCCGGTCATATTTAATCATGCTGTCAGCTCCCTTCCCTTGTATTTTAACTGTCGGTAAGCCTTAATCATATGGTGCGTGTATACTCCCTCTTTTATTCAAAATCGAAAAGATAAAAACGATTATCAGAGAATATTGACCGTGTGTAGGGAAAGAAATTAGTTTGCTTGTGAATTGTAAAAACAGAACATTTTATCACATGAGGCAACCGGAAACGGCTGTCTTTTTTGCCGCCCGAAAGGAGGTGATCGCAAATGTCAGATATAGACAAGTTGAAAAACCAGCAGGAAAAAGTAAAGACAGAAATCCGCCAGTTGGAGAATAGACAGAAGATTCTCTTGAACCGAAAAACGGACGCAGAACGGAAAGCCAGGACACGCCGCCTGATTGAGCATGGGGCGGTTCTGGAAAGTATCTTCCCTGCCGCTGCCGCCATGACCGGCGAGGAAGTCAAGGCGTTTTTATCTGCTATTTCCCGCCTGCCGGAAGTCATGTGGCTGCTGAAAAACGAGCCTAGAAGCTAAGGTGCGCAACAATCTTAAAAATCCAACGGCGCACTTATACACCGTTCCGGTGCGTGCGCCCTCCTCTGGACGCCTTTTGGGTGTGCCGGGGGCGTGGCGTCCTCTGGACGCAATGGGGAGCTACACTCCCCAAACCCCTTGTGCGCTCCGCCGGAAAGGACACCCGCTCTGCGTCTGACCTTTCCAGCGAAGCCAATTTATCCCAGCCGAAAGGAGGCGAACCGCCATAGCCATCTTCCATATGCCCGTCCAAATCATCAAGCGCAGCAAGGCCAAGTCTGCCGTAGGCGCTGCCGCATACCGGAGCGGAAGTAAAATGACCAACGAATGGGACGGGCTTACCCATGATTACACCCGGAAACGTGGCGTAGTCCACTCTGAAATCATATTGCCGTCCCATGCCCCGCCGGAATTTCAAGACCGAAACACTCTCTGGAACAGTGTGGAGATGGTTGAAAAGACCCGTGACGCACAGCTTGCCCGTGAGTTAGAGATTTCCCTTCCGGTGGAACTGAACCGGGAGGAACAATTACAGCTTGCCCGCTCTTTCATCAGAGATACTTTTGTCGCTGCCGGTATGTGTGCGGATTTCTCTATCCATGACAAGAAGAATGGCAACCCCCACTTCCATGTCATGCTCACTATCAGGCCGCTAAAGGAGGACGGGCAGTGGGGAGCAAAATGCCGGAAGGTCTACGAACTGGACGAAAACGGCCAGAGAATCCCCAACGGCAAAGGCGGCTGGAAGAACCACCGGGAGGACACCACCGACTGGAACGACAAGGGAAATGTAGAGAAGTGGAGGGCTGCCTGGGCATCCTACGCCAACAGAGCGTTGGAGGCTGCTGGCAGGCCGGAACGGATTGACCACCGATCCTACGAGCGTCAAGGCATTGACAAGATACCCTCCATCCATCTGGGCGTTGCCGCTAGCCAGATGGAACGGAAAGGCATTGCAACGGAGAAGGGGAACATCAACCGCCAGATTGCCGCCGACAATAAACTGCTGAAGGAAATCAAGGCACGGATTGCCCGGCTCTACAAATGGACAAAGGAGCAGGCGGGGAAACCGGAAAGAAAAGACAGTATCATGGCGCAGCTTTACGAGGCACAGCTGTCAGAGGGGAAACCCGGCTCCCGGTATGGGAAGATAAGGAACCTGAAAGAAAGCGCTGCCCTGTTCAATTTCCTGAACGGCAACCACATCACTTCCATAGAGCAGCTTTATGAAAAGGTGGCCGCCATGAACAAAGATTACTATTCCCTGCGTGGGAAGATTGTCAACGCCGAGCGGCGTATCAAAGTGCTGAACGAACATCTTTCCATGTGGGAGAAATACGAGAGGAACAAAGGAACCCGCCGCCAGTTCGACAAGATGAAGCCGGGGAGGAAAAAGGAGCAGTTTGAGCAGAAGCACAGTGCGGAACTGGCGTTATATGAGGCCACCGTCCGGTATCTGGAAAAGCTGAAAGCCAACGGCGAAGAAGTCACCCCGAAGAAATGGCAGGCCGAGGCTGACCGCCTGAAAGCGGAGAAATCG
>KE159582.1:661852-746499 GCA_000403255.2 Lachnospiraceae bacterium 3-1 | reverse complement strand
ATAATAATGGTGTAGTCAATCAAGACTACTTGTTTAATAAGTTTCTATAAATCAGATAACAGAAGAAGGTGTTCTTCCTTCATCAGATGTTATCCAAAAATAATTATCATGTCTGACGGTTCCTGATAGACACCAGATGAAACATAAGGTATTATCCCTTAGGATAGGATAAAGAATGTTCACCTCCTTGGGAAGCTGATTTTCATCAGCCTATACCTACAAGTGAGTCAATTAGTCCATTCGACAGGGTTTTATGTTTTAGCTGGTTGGGAACCGGAAGGCGATACCCGTATAACACGCTAGGTTGTGTACCTGCCAGATTGGAAATGGATTCCTATCAGAAAGGAGCTTTCACCCATGCCAAACAAAGTTATTTTTAATCCTGAGGATCTATTCATCTCTGTTGGTATTGATGTCGGTGCTGACTTCTCATGGATGTCTATCGCACTTCCAAACCAACAGTTTGTAGGAAAACCTTATAAAATCCTACACAACAAAATGAGTTCCCTTACAACCGCTGTTTCTAAAATAAAAGAAGCAGAAGAGCTGTATTCTTTGGAAAGTCGCATTTTCCTTGAATCCACGGGAATTTATCATTACCCACTCTTCTGCTATCTTCGTGATAAGGGTTTTAACTGCTCAGTTATCAATCCTATCATCACTAAGAATAGCACAAATATCAACATACGAAAAGTACATAATGACCGTTTTGATTCTAAAAAAGCGGCTTTGGTTGGTTTGAAACCTGATTTAAAGGTTTCTCTCATGCCTTCTGACCTTGCTTTGAACTGTCGTAATCTATGTCGTGAATACTATGACTTAATGGATAACCGCAGCGCTTACGTGAACAAACTCCAAGGTGAACTTCGCATGGCATTTCCACAATATCTTGGCATTTTCTCCAAGGTTACAATTAATACATCCCTTACCTTATTGGAAACTTATTCCTCTCCATCTGCTTTTATTGAAGCAGACAAACAAGAGATTATTGGTATCATCAAGTCAACTGCCCGTTTTGGGCTTACATATGCTCAAAACAAGTATAATGCCATTATCCAGGCTGCTCATGAAGCAAATGAGTTCGGTTACATCATTGACAGCAACATCAAGCGGATTCGGCTCTATATCAGCTTCATCCGCAAATATGATGAAGAAATCGGCAGCATTCTAGAAGCAATGCACGAACTCGTAAATGCTAATGAAGATACCGATTTTGTGAAACAGATTCACTTGATCGAAACATTCAAAGGTGCCGGTTTCTTATCTGCCATATCCCTCATGGGAGAGATTGGTGATTTTTCTGCATTTTCAAAACCAAAACAACTTTTTGCTTACTTTGGTCTTGATCCGTCAGTAAAACAATCCGGCAAATTTGAAGGTACCAAAATCCAAATGTCCAAAAGAGGCTCTGCCATAGCCAGGCGCGTTGTTCATACACTAACTTTACAAAGCATCAGTGTATCCCGTACAGGTGAAGCTAAAAATCCAGTACTCCGGGATTACTATCTCAAAAAATGTGGAGCAAAACCCAAGCTTGTGGCAATGGGTGCTGTTTCACACAAGGTATGCAACATAATATTTGCAATGCTCAGAGATAACAAGCCTTTTGAAATCATTACTCCGCAGGAACATATCAAACAATACAATGCTGCTAAATGCGACATAGCTGCATAAAACACTGCAAATCCAACGAATCAATATCTTTTTAAAAAATGATATTTTCACCAAGGGGAAAGTCTGCCCTTTTTTAGAAGAAAAATATTTTTCATTTACCTATTGACATTTATTAGCTGGACTTATATCTTCAAATCCAGATTCGCACCAACCTGCGGCTGATCTTTCAAAGTAGTTTTGCCTGCATCATCTTCCTGGGCAGCTTCAATGATTGTCCGGATATCTGTGTCATTCAGATAAACCGTTCCGTCTTTGGAATCAGCCATTTTTTCTTCCAAAAGCTGCTCTGCCTTGTTTGGAGCTGCTGTTCCATCCTCTGCCTGCCCTGTTTTCTTTTCTTCTAAAGCTTCCTCTAATTTCTCTTTCTTTTCTGCTGCCTTTTCTTTCGTTTTTTCAATCAGTTTCTCAGAGTTTTTCTTCCTCTCTTCCCGGAGCTTGTCGCTCATGTTCAGCATAAAGTCATTTCTGACAAGGGCAATCTGGCGGTATTTTCCGTTTTCATCTATATAATCATGTTTAAATACCACACTCCATCCACTGGCATTCATTACGCTGTCCAGCATATTCACCGCCGATTCAACACCTCTGATCAGCTCTTTCATTTCTTTTTCCTTCTCCGGGTCATTCTGCATCTTTTCCAAAAGCTGCGGATTGATCGTCAATGTTTTACCGCTTTTAGCCGTTGAAAAAGAATTTCCAACCTTAAGTTCCACACTTGGAACAAGTTTTGCCAGTTCGTTCACATAATCTGATGTGCTTCTTGACTTGCTGCTTCCTGTTGTTTCTGATGTGTTTTCTGTTTCCTTCTTTTTCGTGCTGCTTGCCGCATTGCTTCCCGCCATGCTCTGTGCCGCATAGCTGCTGTAATTTTTTGTAATCTCCATTGCCATAATTTTTTCCTCCTTGATAATATAATTATTTGAAATCCATTTCTTTTACACGAAATGCTTATAGCATTTTAAGTAATCCAATATACCAGTCGTCCGTGATGCTTTCATAGGGAATCCGCACTACCTCATCCTCTGAATTGTTTTCGTAAATACAGCTTTCTGCTACACCAGTTAAACCTGGCAGCTTATAAAACCCGCCGAAAACAATCCAAATTTCCCCTTCTGCATTGTTTTCAATTAAGAACTTCTCAAAAGCCTCCCTTTCTACATAGACATACTCGTCATCATATGAGATCATCCTGCTTAGCTCTTCGGTGTCGCATGAAACAACTGCATTTCCCCCATCATATTTACCGACCAGAATGTCCCTGTTTTCATTGCAGCGGGCATAGGAATGTGTATGTACCGCCAGCAGCATGGCCACAATCACCAGAACGGCTGCAACTGCCATGCCCATGCACAACTTTTTTCGGTATGGACGGAAACCTGCAATCTCGCCCATCCGCCTTTTCATGTCTGCAAATTCCCTTTCCCCCGCATAGGTGACGGCGGGCGGCGTACCCTCCGATTTTGAACTCAGGAGTTTCAGAGTTTTCAGCAGCACCATGCCATATTCATGCGCCGCCCTCCCGCTGCCCTGTATGCACACCCTGTCGCAGATATCCTCCATATCCGCCCGGAACTGTTTCTGGCAGACTGTCAGGAACGGGTTCACCCATAAGAGGCACCGCAGGACGTCCCATGCAAGCCCGAACCACAAATGCCCTAACCGGATATGCGTCCGCTCATGCTGAATGACAGACCTTAATTCCTCCCTGCTATAGCTCTCCAGCATTACCTTTGGGATGACGATCTTCGGTACAAACAGCCCCACGGTAAACGGCGTCACATTCATGTCTGTAATTCTGACCTGCATATTATCCAGAGAAACCTTTTCCATCCCGGCAACCGCCTTCCGGAGGCGCAGCCGCTTTCCGAATATACAGACAGCAGCTATAATGATGCCCGCCATATAAATGCGGTCTGCCCACAGGCAGGTCATGGTTCCATGCGTTATCCGTCCTGTTATTATCGCCACAGCCTCATTTTCATAAAACAGCTTCAGCTTTCCAAGGAACGGGATGAGCAGGAAGGATGACCATAGCAGCCCCCTTATGAATGTCCGTCTTGAAAAAAACACCTTCCGGAGCAGCATCACAAGCCCGATCAGCACGAAGGAAAATGCCGCACACCGTACAAGCTGGGTAGTGTAATATGCCGTGCAGAAATCCAGCAGGCTGCCAATCCGTGACCAGTCAGGCATGGGGTTCACCCTCCTTATCCGTGGATTCTGTCCCCCGCTCCCTGCTTTTCTCCAGAATCTCCTCCAGCTCTTTTATCTGCTCATCCGTCAGTGCGAAGCTCTGCAAAAGTGCCGCCATCGCATTTGTCCCATTGCCGGAAAAATAGCTGTCCACAAACTTCCTGCTTTTCTCCTTCACGCATTCCTCCCTTGACCTCTGCACATAGTAGTGGTAAACCCTCGAATCATGCTCATCCACCGTGTAGCCGAGGATGTCCTTCTGGTTCAGGCGGTTCATCAGCACCCGCACCATCCTCATCGACATATCCACATTCCCCTGCATCCTCTTGTAGACCTCGGAGGATGTCAAAGGCTCCCCGCACGCCCACAGGACTTCCATGATCTGCCATTCACTCGGTGTAATCTCTTCCTTTGCCATACCATTTCCTTCCTTTCGATTTTTATTTCCATTTTATACATCGGTCAATTATCGTTAATTATTAAGAGAGGTTGACGCTTTTGTATGGAAGGCCCATACACAACCACCCGAATACGGCATATCGCCATTCGTCCGATATAGGGGAAACCCAAACCGCCGTGTAAGCGTATTACCTCTGATTCCCCCGCTTTCCAAGCGGTTTTCTGAATAGGAAAAAGAACCCTGCCTGCGGAAACGGCAGACCGCCGCATATGGCGGTTTGCCATAGCGACGGTTTGTCTTTTGCATCTTTGCACTTATTCTTTATCGTGAATCTCCCAGTCCGTAATGCCCCCTGCGGCTATTTCTTTTTGTTGTTTTTCCACGCCTTATATATTGCATTGGCAATGGGAAGCAGAACACAAACGGCAACGAACCAGCCCGGAAAATGCGGCATAATCTTAACCCTCCTCATCTTATATTAATTTGAATACAGCCGCCAAAAAACAAACAGCGGCAATTAAAATCGATACGGCAATCCGCAACATGGAAAAGCTATACAGTTTTTCGGGATTGGATCTGTCATAGCGTACTTTGACAGTCGCTCCAACCTGCAAAGCCATAGGCACTTGTATACGGTTTTGTGACTGGTAAGTTTTTCCGTCTGCCATATATGAAACTATCGCCCATTTTGAATTACGGGCTTTTGCCGTTTCGGGATTCGGCATTTTAATTGAAATAATTGTCCCTGTTGTCTGCGCCGTCTTGTTTCTCTTCATGAGAAATTGAATACAGCTTATAAGCGCAAAACACAATGCTGCCGCAGCAATGATATAAAGAAAAATCATATCGTTGTCCATATTCCGCGTTCCTTTCTTTTATGCCAAATCTACACTGCTGTAGAATCTCATTGACAGGAAAATTGAAACGATCAAGATTCCCAGGCTCGACAGGATAATCCCCCCATAAACAAGAACAGGAGAAAGCAGGGAAAGAAAATCCAAATTTACGTTTTCCATTTTCATAAGATACGGAAGAATAAAAGGGGATGCCATTATGACAACCACGAAAGCAAATTTTGTTTTCTCGTACCCTAACTTGTACTGCACTGGCAGATACACGCCGATGAAAACAGAAGTTATAAAAAGCATGAGTACAAACAGTTTTATGTCACATGAGCCTAATCCAGGAATAACTAAAGTTTCAATACCATATATAAGGCAGCAGGCCAAATAAATTACCATGCAGAAAATATATTTGGACAAAACAATCATTCTGCGCGAATATGGTGTGGCGCACAGCAATGTTGCGGCTTTCGGGAATTGATATTCTTTCAGGGATACATATTGCAGCAGCATGAACACGCAAAAAATGACGGACAGCATGAATCCTAAAATCCCGGTGTACTGCGGTGCGCGCCAGAGCATAAAAGGCGGAATCAGGACAGCGGCAGCCAGCATGATCAGCACATACTTTTTTACAATGAGAACGTCTTTTTTTATCAAATGGAACAGCATCATTTCTTATATCCTCCTATATTGGCGAGCATGATGTCCTCTATCGTAGGACGCTCGACCATAGCGTCCGGGAAAAAGGACTGTACCTCTGTTATTTGCTTTGTAACCCCCGTAAATCCAAAGGCGGTTTCTGACAGGCTTAGAAAGAGCTTACGCCTATCATCCGTCAGTGCTTTCACATCACCTTTGACAATCCGGTATGTGTCAAGCAGAAAGTCTTTTTCCTCCTGGAAGATAATGCGCCCGTCATGGATCATGATGAGCATATCAGCGACTTTATCAAGGTCAGAGGTGATATGTGTTGAAAAGAAAACCCCTTTGCCGCCGTTTTCCATGTAATCCGTCAGAACTTTTAAGAGCTGGCTCCTGATTAAGGGGTCAAGCCCGCTGGTCGGTTCGTCCATGATTAAAAGCTCCGCATGATGGGAAAGGGCTAAGGCAAGCGCATATTTCATCTTCATGCCTTTGGAAAGCGTACTGATTTTTTGCTTTGGATCAAGGGAAAACATATCCATATACCGATTGAAATCCTGTTCAGACCATTCGGTATATGCTGATGCAATAATGCTTTTCATTTCAGATAAAGAAAGCTCGTCATAAAAACAGCCGTCATCTAAAACAATGCCGATACGGTTTTTGATCTTCTTCTCGTTCTTTTCCATTTCAAGGCCAAAAAATTGAATATTGCCAGACTTCTTTTTCGCCAGTCCTAAAAGCGTCCGCAATGTGGTGGTTTTGCCCGCACCGTTAATCCCGATGAAACCTGTTATACAGCCCTCCGGTAAAGAAAAAGCCACATCTGTTAAAGAGAAATCCCCATACGATTTGTTCAGGTTCTCTACGTTCAAAATATCATTCATTTTAATCCTCCTCGTAAAGAATATCCATCATGGCATTGAGTTCTTCTTTACTTATTTTCAGTGATTTTGCTGTCTGTATCATGTCCAGCATTTTTTGTTCTACAAGCCGCCGTTTGGAATCCCGGAGCAGTTCAAGGTTGCCCGCAGATATAAAAGTCCCTATCCCTACCTGGCTTGTAACAAATCCCTCCTGTTCCAATTCTTCATAAACCCGCCGGATTGTTAAGACACTGACTTTCAGATCATTCGCAAAGGCGCGTATAGAGGGAAGCGCATCCCCCTCAACTAACTCTTCTTTTAGCACAGCGTCTTTGATCTGGTCTTTGATCTGTTGGTACAAGGGGCTGTCAGAGGTATTTGATATGAGTATTTTCAAAAATCCCATCTCTCCTTCCTTTAGTGTGCTGTTTTAATATACACATTATAAACATCATACACTTAATTGTCAATAGGAAGATGGGAAGTAACTTCCCATATTTACAAAAAAGTATCCTCCACACATTCTTCTTATTTTCCCTCAGATATTTCCCACATTAACAAAATTAAATCTTCTGTCCCATATAGCCTCTTTCTTTGTAAACATAAATTCCCCTGTTCAAACCTTTTAACGATTGCCCGCTATCGTTAAAAGGAGGTGCAAATTTTGAGGGCGAAACAGCTTCCGAAACAGAAAAAAGGCTCAAAAAGCGAAAAAACAAAACCGCCAAATCCGCGGAAAGGCTTATTTCCACGCATTTTAGCGGTTTCCCATTGTATCAATTTCGGTGTTGCGATGTTTCCTTGTACCTGTGGACATTTTCCTGATAGAATTCTAAAATTTCTATCGTTAAAAATTGTACACCACTTTACAACTTTTCCATAAAAAAATGTCATACAGGACTTTCTGATGTATAATAAGTTTGCAAACAAAAAATACGAAAGAAAGTGATCCTGTACGACAGACTTATTATACAACGAAAAAACTATAATTGGTAGACTTTATCATTATTTTTACATTTATTTTGAGACTTGTTCCATTCCTACAGCCGAGACATTAGTCCTGCTTGTGCTGTCCATACTGACACTGGAGTCAGCGGATTCCATCCGTTTCCTTTACAGACATTTCCTGTCAAAGCTAACAGATAAATCCCTGAATGCCTTTTACTATGCCTGCTCCTATGCTAAAGTGGATTATTCCAGGTTTATGAATGCAACAGCATCTATGGCATTGAAACTAATCCCGAAATCCTTAGAGAGACAGCCCGTTTTTTTATGCATTGATGATACCATTGTTCCCAAATATGGAAAGAAATTTGAGGATGTCTCAAAACTCTTTGACCATTCCGCGCACAACGGCAGCGGCTGCCTGAATGGGCACTGCTTTGTAAGTGTCATGCTCTGTGTGCCAATGTGGGATAAAGACAAGATTGTTTACCAGGCACTGCCGCTTTCCTACCGCATGCGGCAGAAAGAAGAGTCAAAGCTGAAGCTGGCTGCTTGCATGGTGCGGCAGGCCATGCCTGAATTACAGGGGAAGGCGAATGTCATTATCCTATGCGACAGCTGGTACACAAAAGGTGACCTGGTTTCTGTCGTGGATGAATGCCCAAACCTTGGCCTAATCGGAAATGCAAGGTATGACTCTGTCCTTTATGACCTTGCCCCACAGCCGACCGGAAAAAGGGGCAGGCCTGCAAAACATGGGAAACGCCTTTCGGCGGAAAAGGATTTTACACTTTCAGACGAAAAAATAGGCGGTTACTATATTGGGACGCGCCGTGTCCTTACAAATATTTTCGGCACAAGGGAAGTTTTTGCCTATGTGACAGCCACAGAGAAGGAAGGCGGTTCCAGGCGCCTGTTCTTCAGTACGGTTTTCCCCACACAGCTGCAAATTTTTTGCGCATGGCAGGAAAAGACTCCCCTGAACCAGACGGGGAGCGCATGGATGGATTACATCCCCTTGTTCCTGTACTCATTCAGATGGAAGATAGAAGTCAGCCATTACGAACAGAAAACCTTCTGGTCACTATGCAGCTATATGGTGCGCAGCCGGAAAGGGATTGAAATGCTGGTGAATCTGATCAACATAGCTTATTGCGCGATGAAACTGCTGCCATATCAGGATGAAGCATTTTCAAAGTACCGTAGGAAAAGCGTACAGGATTTCAGGTTTGTGCTCAGCGAGAGGATCAGGCAGGAGGTATTTTTTGCCACTTTCGTGAAAAAGAGCGAAAGTATAATAAAATCATCTGCCCTTATGAGAGCCTTAAAATACCTTGTTCAGCAAAAGGAGCGCTATTTATAATAGTTGTAAAGTGGTGTATATTTAAAAAATTAAATTATATTGTGTATGAAAATAACTTGCTCTTAACAGCGATATAGAAGGATACATATTTTAAGACTGGCATTGTACATTTTGCAAAGGATTTTGACCAGTTGTATTTTGAAATCAACCAACTATCGCAAATCCATTGAAACTATTATCTGCTTTGCTTATAGTGATATTGTAAAGAAAAAGAAAGGTGGGGATTATCATGCAGGTCGAAATTAAAATTGACAGTTCATATATTGACCCCAAAGTAACCATACTGACTGCTTCAATGACAGAAGATGTGAGTGACATTGTAAAAAAACTTTCAGAAAATGCCTCGCAAATAATTTCTGGGTATAAAGATGAAAAAATTGAAATATTGGAACAGACAGATTTGATTCGTATTTATGCAAATTCTGGAAAAGTTTTTGCAGTTACTAACAAAGGGGAATATATTCTTCGACTTAGGTTATATGAGATAGAAAATCGATTACCCTCGAATCAATTCATTCGTATATCAAATTCGGAAATTATTAACTTAAAAAAAGTCAATAATTTTGACTTGAGTTTTACAGGTACAATTTGCGTTAAATTATCAAATGGAATAACAACATATGTATCCAGACGCTATGTTCCAAAACTAAAAAAGATATTAGGAATATGAGGTGAATGTTATGAAAAAGAAAATTATTAAGCGTAGTCTTTTAGGGTTTCCACTTGGAATTACAATAGGCTATTTAATTACAATCTTGATTTCTCTTGGTTGGGCAAATGGATTTTACTCGCCTTGTGTACCCGAACTCATATCAATTATGGGAAATGAAATCAATGCTGTCATTTTGCAAACAATTCTTTGTGGAATATTAGGTGTGGGATTTGCGGCAAGTTCAGTAATATGGGAAATGGATAGTTGGAGCATGGTAAAGCAGACAGGGATTTACTTTTCAATTATTTCCGTAATAATGTTACCAATCGCTTATTTTGCATATTGGATGGAACATAGTATAATTGGATTTTTAATCTATTTTGGGATTTTTGCTTTAATTTTTGTAGTTATATGGATCATACAATTTGGTATAGGCAGATATAATGTAAGGAAAATGAATGAGAAATTGTTTCAAACGAAGGATAATAGAAATGAGTAAGTATGCCGCCGCTATGGGTAACGTCATAACGGCGGTTTTTCAATGCCTATCGGTTGCAGAAATACCAATATCAGTATCTTCTTTTTCCTTTTGAATTGTATCAATTCTGAATCAAATAACTTTATTCTTATTTTGCAATGGTATAGCTCCATTTGAATGGAAGAAACTGCAAATGCACATCAATATGATCTTTGTCATTTACCACCATTTTATTTAAGATTTCTTTATAAAAATCATCTTCATATTCCACGCCATTTACAAGCTCTTGGATCACCTCTGCAATTTCATCCACAAGCTCTTTTTGCTTTGCAGATCTTTCCCTTTGTTTCTCGTTCTGAGCAAACATTCCACTAGAACATTTTCCTGGATATCTAGGCATACTTTCTATCACAGACTGCAGTTTTGTAATCTCATTCTCACATTTTGCTCTTGCTGCTGTAAATTCCTCTCTGGTAATGTCACCAGAAGTATAAAGGTCAATGAGCTTTGTGCGTTTTTCCCCGATAGCCCTAATCTGTGATTTCAATTCCTCACTGTCTGTACCTACATTATCCATCGAAACACCCTTCGGACATGCCTTCCTGCTATACGACAGATCAGAGGCAATTACAGACTTGATTATTGAAAGTAAATCACCCGTCATTTTCTTCTTATTATATTTTAAGCTCCCTGTGACAAGATACATAATATGAATTGCGTCTTCATTCCGTAGACTCATTCCTGTGCACCCCACCTTATTTCCAGCTTTATCAGTGTGAGGTTTTCCATGCTTGGCGGCTTCATTACACCGCCACGCCTTATAACAACTTCCATTTTTTCGGATTTTATACCGTGCTACATAACTGGAACCACAGCAGCCACATTTGATCTTACCAGAAAGAGGATAACGGTTACTGTACTTTTCCTTTCCCTTTTGAGACAAAGAACGCTGGTTTAACATATGGTTTGCTTCCTCAAACATTTCACGGGAGATAATTGGTTCTATGGGACTACCGTCTTTGATACAATTCGATTTTGCCTTATACATTTTGATTTTGCTATACTTTTTGATTTTGCCTCATAGGGGGAGGGTTCAAATCCAAAAAGGGTATGAAAAATCCTGCGGCATTCCCATCACCGCAGGATTTTACACTTTGATCTCCGTCCCGTCTTTAAACGTGAACCGCACATCATCCTTTCCGCAGACTGTAACAAAATCAACCAGTGCATACCAGAGGTCTTCATCAAATTCTGAAACCACGCCTTCCTGTTTTGCAATCTCCGTAAGGCACCGCTCCGCCATTTCCCGTCTGGCCTGTTTCTCCGTGATCTCCATGCTGACAGCCTCCAGCCTTTCCTTCGCTTTATCAAACCGGTCTGCCAACGCATTGTACCTTTCCTGGTATTCCGCCTGGTCAAGCGCCACGCGGGCATTCTCATTTATGCACTGCTGTATCAGCCCCGCCACCACATTCATCTCTTCCTGCAGGTCGGCCTTTTCCCTTTCCAAGCCTGCTGTGGCAAAAACTGTGTCTTTTATGGCTTCAAAATCTGCAATGACCTCATCCTTTTCAGTACAGAGGATGTTGGCCGCCTTCAAAAACAGTTCCTTAATCTCCGCCTCTTCCAAATGCGGCGTGGCGCATTTCTCCCCGCCGTCAAATTTATGGTTGCACTGCCATATCACCTTCCGGTATTTATCATTGGAATGCCACACTTTGGAACCGTACCAGCCCCCGCAGTCCCCGCATTTTATTTTACTTGAAAAAATGCTCACGCTGCTGTGCCGGTTCTTCCCCGGATGCCGGACCGCCATCTGCTTCTGCACCGCATCGAACACGGAAGGCTCTATGATGGCGGCGTGGCTCCCTTCCACATAAAACTGCGGCACTTCCCCCTGGTTGACTTTTTTCTTTTTGGTCAGGAAATCCACTGTGTATCTTTTCTGCAGGAGCGCGTCCCCTTTGTACTTCTCGTTTTGGAGGATGCTCTTTACCGTGGCTCCGCACCATTTTTCCTTACCGGACGGCGTCGGTATCCCTTCCGATGTCAGCAGCTTTGCGATTGCATAAGGGCTCCTGCCCTGCAGGAACAGCCCGTAGATTCTCCGGACAATGGCCGCCTGTTCTTCGTTCAGCACCAGTTCCCCGTTCTCGCCCCGGTCGTAGCCGAGGAAATTGGAAAACGCCACGCTGAATTTGCCATCTGAAAACCGTTTCCGCTGCCCCCATGTGCAGTTCTCGGAAATGCTCCGGCTCTCCTCCTGCGCCAGTGAAGACATGATGGTAAGGAGCAGCTCGCCCTTGCCGTCAAATGTCCAGATATTTTCCTTTTCAAAATAGCACTCCACCTTGTGTTCCTTCAGCTTCCGGATGGTGGTCAGGCTGTCCACCGTGTTCCTCGCAAAGCGGCTCACGCTCTTGGTGATGATAAGGTCGATGGAGCCGGCCAGCGCATCCGCCACCATTTTATTGAAGCCATCGCGCTTTTTGGTATTGCAGCCGGTTATGCCCTCATCTGCGTACACGGATACAAATTCCCAATCGTCCCGCCCATTGATGTAATTCGTGTAATAATCCACCTGCGCCTCGTAGCTGGTGAGCTGCTCCTCATGGTCGGTGGAAACGCGGGCGTATGCCGCCACCCTCCGCTTTTTCAGCCCGCTTATGGGAGCCGCCGAATAGCGGTCAATCGTTGCCGGTATCGCTGTTATCTTTGCCATATGCCTCTGCCTCCTCCCTTAATTGTTTCAGCCGCCTCTGCTCGGCACGGTATGCCAGCACCTCCGGCGGATAATGTTCCTTTTTATACCCCTTCATGATGACTGGCTCTCGCACCGTTCTCCCGTCACGGAAGTGGAGGATGATGTCCCGCGGCTCCACGGATACGATCTTTTCCACCTGCTCCATGAAAGCCGCCTCGTCAAATTCCGGCAGCCCCATCGCTTTTGCAATGGCTTTTTTCAGTGCCTCTTCCGGGAGGTTTTTGCTTTTGCAGGATTCCCCCTTTGCCTTCTTGGTCTTGCAGGTCCAGTAAACACAGGGAGGCATAACCTTATAATGATGCATTGCCCTCACATAAGTGCGGCCGCATTCCCCGCAGAAAATTTTGTTTGTAAAACAGTAGGTCTTTATCCCCGGCTGTGCCGTATGCCCTTCGGCACGCCGGCGCCTGATCTCTTCCTGCACCCACCGGAAGGTGCTTCTGTCCACGATTGCCTCGTGGCAGTCCTCGATGTAATACATGGGAAGCTCGCCTTCGTTCATTTTCTCCTTGTGGCTGATATGATCCTCCACAAAACGTTTCTGGAGCAGCTTGTCGCCACAGTAGCGTTCGTTCTGCAGGATGTAGGTGATCTGGACGCTGGTGAATTCATACCCCCTGAGCGTCCTGACTCCCATTTCCTTAAGCTGCCGCACCGTGTCCTCCAGTGGGATGCCGTTTACATAGTTTTCAAACATCAGCCGGACATTTTCCGCTTCCTCTGGGACGATGACGTATTTCTCCCCGTCCCATTCGTAGCCGTAAATCCTCCTGTTCCCGTTCTGCTTCCCTTTTTCAAAGCCCTTGCGGATTGCCCATTTCACATTCTCGGAAATGCTGCGGCTCTCCTCCTGGGCGAAGGAGGCAAGAAGGGTAAGCATCAGCTCCCCGTCCTCTGAAAGCGAATGGATGTGTTCCTTCTCGAACCGCACCTCCACGCCGATCTCCTTCAGATGGCGCACCGTGTCCAGCAGGTCGACCGTGTTCCTTGCGAACCTTGATATGCTCTTGGTCAGCACGATGTTGATTTTTCCCGCCTCGCAGTCCGCAATAAGGCGGTTGAATTCATCCCTCTGCTCCGTACCGGTTCCGCTGACCGCCCCGTCAGCGTACACGCCCGCATATTCCCATTCAGGGTTTTTCTGTATGTAGGCGCTGTAAAAACTTACCTGCGCGGATAAGGAATGCATGAGCCTCTCGCTGTCCTGCGACACCCTTGCGTAAGCGGCCACTTTTTTCCGCTCCGGAAGGGCAGGGAGTATCGGCTCAATTTTGCTGATTTTCTTCATGAAACCAACTCCTTTCCGCTACTATACATCACTCCAAACCGCAATTATATCAAGGGTTTTCCGGCTAATAATGTACCCAGAGTTGGCCGGTATTTTTCAAGCAGTATTGTATCAATTTCCGAATATTCACCCTCGGAAATAATGCCCTTTTCAAGCATGGTTTTTGCCACGGAAAGCGACATCCGGTAACGCAGCTCCGCACGGAATTCCTTCTCACTCACCGGCATCACCGCCTTTGAAACGGTTCCTGATGTAGCATTCGTGGGAACAGTATTTGCGCCTGGAATTGCCGTAGGCCGTGAACGGCTTCCCGCACCCGGCACAGGTGAAGGAATAGACCGCCCGCTGCTTTATCTTTTCCGGATGTTCATGCCACCACTTCACCCTGCATTCATCACAGCAGAACACGCGGGGTTTCATCCCTTCCGTCTGTTGCAGGGGCTTCCCGCACTCCCGGCATCCCGGAACACTATCCTCCTGAACCGCCGCCATTTCCCCTGCCAGCCCGTTCCTCCTGCAGAAGCTCTTGACCGTGTCTTTTGAAATCCCGACTTTGTTTGCGACCGCCGTATATCCGAAGCCTTCTTTCCGAAGGCGTATGACCTGCTGTTTCTGTCTGTCCGTCATGGAAAGCACCTCCTCACTATACGGAGATTTGGAGGGCTTTTTGATGGGGTGTTTTTTGAAAAAAATACAGAAAGCCGTCCATGGCATTTTATGAAATACCGGCTTGTCACTATTCCCATCTACTTTTGAGTTGATAATCCACGGATTCAGAGTTAATATGCACCACTGAGGAAAGGAGGGATTCTGCCATGGATAAGGATTCCGTACTGTACCTGCTGATGGATATGCGGGTAAACGGCGTACTGGACCGCATTCTGGAAAAGGATGAGGAATACCAGGAAATTGCCCGGAAGTCCGGGGGATATTTAGACCGGCTGGAGGCTATGGACCTGCCAAAAGAGGCACGGGAGCTGATTGACCTGCACTCCTGCGAACAGAACGCACTCGGCGCACGGTATGGCGCACTTGCCTATCTGCTCGGCTTTTCAGACTGCGTGGAACTGATGACAAAGCCGCTGCACCTGCCGGGCGCACAAAAGAAAACTGATTAAAAGCCATAACGAAAAAACAAGCCCGCAGCATCGTTTGAAATGCTGCGGGCTTGTTTGCTGTGTTTAAATATTCAGTTATACTCTTTTTGCGTAGTCCAAACTCACCCATCCATTGCGTTTGCTCTGGTAGGATTTCAAAAGTCCCCATTTGGACGCTCCTTTTCCGTCTGCTTCCTCCACAATCGTGAATGTACCGATTCCCGTATATTTCCCGGTCTTGCCGTAATCAGTCCCCGGTCCTTTCCGGATGTTTAGGTCGGGGATGGATACCCGCACCAGATACGGGGAAAAAGCTGTTGTTTTCGGTGTGTAGATGTTTACACCATTTACATCAAACACACTATGCCCCGGATTCTCATCCGCACATTTCTTCGCATTCTCCAGCGACTTGAACGCCCCTTTCTGCGAGGATGCGTCTGCCCACGATTTCCGGACGCGGTACCAGGCTTCGGTCTCTGCAGGAGCAGGCTTGGATGTGCTGCCTGCCGTGCCGGAGATGCCTTTCAGGATGGAGAGGATTTTCTCCCCGTATCCGGCTCCCGCCGCCCATCCTTTCCCGGCCGGGTTCTCCTTCTGCCCAAGCCACTCCACATACTCCGCACAGCCCCTCGTGACATACTTGAAACGCGGGTCGATACAGGCGTTCTTCAGCGCATCCGTGGAGGCGTATGCTTTCAGATGCTGTACCTGCGCCCGTATGCCGAGCTGCGGCGTGTCAAAGGAATTCCCCTTCATACCATTGGAAGTCACGCCCATACCGCAGAAATTGTTCTGTGAAAGCGTGACCGCAGAGCCGGAAAAAGTGAAGTTCCCCGTCTCAAGGCAGGACTGCGCAAAAGCGATATCGCCCCGTACTCCCTCTGCTTTTCCTTCCGAAAGATATAGCGAAACCGTCTCAAGGACGGACTGCGTGACCTTTGGATTCTTCGCTTTCAGATACGCTTTCATCTGCTCCGCCGCTGCCACGGCATTCCCCATGATTTTCGTGTATCCATCCGTTCCGGAGGATGCGCCGCCCATTGCCGCCTTGACCGCCCTGCGGAATCCGTCCATCGTGTACCCCATCCCAAGCTGCGTCCACAGATGTTCCGGGTCGCCGTGGTTACTGGCAATCCCCCGGCTGTGGCCTTCCCTGTGGCTGATGACCACGCCATCCTCCAATGGATTCAGGCTGTATTTTTTACAGAGCATGGCGAACAGCCCCACCGCCGCCTCATAGGTGCGTTTTGCCACCGCCCGTGCTTCTGCCAGGTTGGAGCAGATAAAGTCAGAGCCTGCCGTGTACTTGATACACGCAGGCTCGCACATCTCCACCCCGATATGGGTATTGTTCCCGCTCCCTTTGCTTCCGCTTCCGCAGTGCCATCCCCTATGGTTCCACGGCAATGTCTGGTACACCGTCCCATCGTTGCCGTCAATGAAGCCGTGGACGCACGAACTATCATGTGACGGGCTGTTCCAACTATTGATAAATGCAGATGCCTTCGGCTGCGGGCAGCCTACGGAATGGAGCATCAGCCCCTTTACCGTGATCTTCCGCCCTGCCGTGTAGCAGGGGTTCCTTGTCAGGATGCTTTCCACAAGTTTCATTTACTCCTCCCCCTTCCCGTTCTCTGCCCTGTCATGGAGCTGCTCTAAAATCTCCTTCAGCTTTTCCGGGATGGGCAGCCCCAGGTGTCCGGCATTCTCTAAAAGGCTCACACCCTCGTTGGAGATATAGAAAAAGATAATTGCCGTCCGCAGTACGCTTCCCGTGCCAATGACCTGCACATCGAGGATGTTGGCGATCCCCACCAGCAGGAAGATCAGCACCTTCTTTGCGATGCCCTTGAAGCCCACCTCGCTCGACAGCTTCTTATCCGCTGCGGCACACATCACGCCCGTGATGTAGTCCACCACCACAAATGCGATGAGAGCATACAGCAGGCCGTCACAGCCGCCGAGGAACCATCCGAGCCACCCTCCGGTGGCAGTGAAAATGAGTTGAATCGTGTTCCAGAATTCCTTCATAGTGAAACCCTCCTTTAAAAGATTTTTGTGTATGAAAAAAGCGGCTGCCCGCTGTGGACATCCGCCAGTTTCCTTAAAAATATTCTGTCTGCATTAAAGCCTTGTTTTCCTGCCGGTCAGCACATTTACCACCGTTGCCCCTTCCCCGAATGCCGCCCTTGCCTCCGCAAGCGCCTCCCCGGAAAGCCCCCTGTCGTTCCTGCGGTACTGTGCAAGGCTCTCCTCGTTCTGTGAATCCCGTTTCCTTGCCGTAGCCTCCCTGTCAAAAGCGTAGCCTGCGTATTCCAGCTTTTCGCAGAAGTCATCCATCAGGTACCGCCCGTTGCTTTCCCATCTGATTGCGCCGTCCGCATCGACTGTCGCCTGCGTGTCTGCCTGTGCCACCGCTTTCCTTACTTCCTCCTCTGCGTTTTTCTTCCAGAACTCCCCAAGGCTGCCGCTTATTTCCCTTTCAAATCTTGTCATTGTGTTTTCCTCCGTTTTTTGTTTTTTTCCTTTCGGTAGTACACATATTCGCTCTGAATTCACATTTTATCAAGTTAATTCCGGGCATAAGCTGCACAAACATCCGTGGAGAAAATTGTGTATTTTATATCTGCTTCGGCAGCCATTCCCATAGCCTCATGTCCTCCTGCCCAAGCGACCACATACACATCCCCCGCAGCTTCCAGCGGTATGCCGCCTGGTTCGCCCAATAGATGAGAGAGTCCACGTCCTGGTAATAGAGGATGGAGAAGCCGTCCGCATCCCCAAGGAACAGGCGGGAAATCCAGATATTGATGTCCCTTGGTATGACTTCCGCCGTATAATCGTTCCCGCAGGACAGTTCCATCAAATCCGAGTGGAAAAAATCATAATCCATCGAAATGTCCTCGCTGCGGGTAGAGCCTTCCTCCACATCGGAAGTCAGCGTGAACACCTGGAATTCCTCATCCCATGCGGCACTGCTCCTGCTGATCCGGCCGAAGGACTTAAAACCGCCGTCCGGCATCCGCACATCAAACCGCTCATACGGCTCATAGGTCCATGCGTCCCCAAGCCTCATCAGTTCGCAGACGGTCCGCTTATCCGAGCGGTACCCTGCGTAGCCGCCGGAAAAACCGCTGATTGCCGCCGTGAACCGCAGGACATAGGATGCGCCGGAATAGACACGCACCCGGTTCCCCCGGATGCGCATCTCCACCGTGTACATGGCGGGATTCCCCCGCAGGTCAGCATTCGGTGTCCGGCTGATGGCCTGGCTGTAGCTGCCAAGCAGCGTGGAGCCCTTGTAAAGCTCCACCCTCTGCGTATCGATATTTAAGCAGCAGAACACATCCCCGCAGAATACACCCGCCTTTCCGCTTCCGTCTGCCGGGAACGCCAGCCTTGCCCGCAGGTGCAGCTCCTTGAATCCGCTGTACTTCCATGCAAGCTGCCCGCTCCCCTCAAGCTGTGAATACGGCCGGTTCTCATAGCCCTCCCGCCACACCTGCCACTTGCCGGAAAGCGTCGTCCAGTAGGTTTCCGGCAGGGGGTTCTCGTCACGGAAGTCCTCATACCAGATGAGCGCCGAATCCGGCTTCCTGCGGAGCATCTCCAGCGTCAGCTTGAAGCCCCTGTCCGGCTGTGCCATGTTCCCGTCCACATCCTTAAACTTCCGCGGCGCAAGCGTGTAGGTGGCGGAGCCGGCGCTCGGTTCTTCAGAAAAGGACTGGCACACACGGAAACCATAAAACTGCACGCCCTTCACATCCACCGAAACCGTGATGGTATGCGTCCCCGCGGAGAGGGAAATCCTCTCTGCCAGTGCCGACCAGAAGGTAGTCCTCCAGTACGGCCACCACAGGCGGCTTTCCGTGAAATGCTTCCTGCCCCCGTCTATGGAAATATATATCCCATTTTTATCCCAGAACGGGAAACAAAGCCGCACCGCCACATCATAAGTCCCCGCCGATGGTACGGAAAATCTGTAAGTAGCAGAGCCGTTATCCCCCATGGTCACCATGCCCTCCGAAACGGACACAATGCCGGAATAGCTGTCAGGGTTTCCGCCGTTACGGTCAACAATGATGTTTTCAAACTGCGTCTTCTGCTCCTTTCCGTAGGCGGTAAGGTAATGCCTGCGGTTGTAGGTGCCGGAAAGCAGCGGGTAATCATGGGAAACCGCATCCCGCCCCTCCATGTAGTCGTACACATGGGGGAGCGCCCACGGCACCTTGTCGTAATCGTCCCAATAGGCCACGATGGGGATGAACGGCTGCGGCGGCTTGTCGTCCGTGAAATTGTAGCCGCCCTTCATCCATAGCTGCGCCGCATAGTAGGTGTTGGAAGTCCCCCGGTAGGTCACGCCCATGTTCTTTGGCGTGTCGTGTATCCGCCAGTTCCACCCGTAGGCAGGCATCCCCAGGAACACTTTATCCGGGTCCATGACTTTCACGGCGTAATTATAAATGCCCTCCAGCCACGAGCGGGGAGACACCGGTCCCGGCGCGCTGCCCGCCCACGCCATGCCGTAGCTCATGATGGAAGCCGTGTCGCAGTAATTGTTGAGGTCGCCGTAGACGCACCAGTTCTCCCCGCCGACAGAGCCGTTAATGCTGTCCATACCCGGCAGGCAGATGTTCATCAATTTTGTGGAGTTATAATTCTTCACAGTGTTGTAAATATTGCGGAACATGGCGGTTGACTTCGCCGCCGTGGAATAATCGTCTCCTTTCTCCAAATCGATGTCCACGCCGTCACACCACGGATATTTCTCCATGATCCGCACAAGCTCCGAAAGGAACTTATCCTGCGCCCCGCCCGTGTTCTCCCGCAGCGCCTTGAAGATGCTGTTCGTACCGTCATTCGCCACGGTCAGCAGCCACCTGATGTGCGGCCATTTTTGGATATACGTCCGCATGGTGGAGCCTTCCGCAATGGAAACGCCGCTCTCGTAGATTTCCCCGGTCGCCCGGACCTTGAAGGAGAACAGCCCGATCTGGCTGATGCGGTCGCCGTAGTCCCGGAGCGCCTGGTACATCCTCGTGTTGCCCATGAACGTCCATACCATGACCTGTTTTCCCTTGAGTGTATCCATCAGAATGTGCCGCCCCCTTCCTCCATTTCCTGCATGGTAAATAACAGCCTCGCCGTTTTCCCACCCTCCAGCGTTACCTTGTGCTTGGAATCCCATGCGGCGCTGTACTGATAAAAACCGTCTTTCTTAAATGCTGCGCCGTTCCGTGTACACTCCCTGCTTTCAGCAAGCAGCGCGATGTCATCCTCCGCTTTCACAGCCTCCGGGAACACCGCCCTCTGGCCGCCCACGCCCTGGGCAAGCCGCACCGTCCCCGCCGCCATGTCTGACTTCGGATAGATGTGGATGTCTAACGGGGCGGATGTTTTCCCCATGTTGAAAAGAACCACCGTCTCCTCCGAGCGCACCACGCCGTTGAACCATACGGGAGCATTTCCCGATTTTTTCAGACAGGTTTCGGTGTGCGGAGCATAGCCGCTTAACGCGGAGCCTTCCTGCAGTTGGAGGTCGGTAAACCAGATACGCCCGGAGCAGTCGGCAATGGTGGGGATCACCGTCACGCTCACGATGCGCATATCCTTTTTCTTATTGACCACTTCCGCAAGCCGGACAAACTCAGCCATCCAGCGTCCACCTCAGTTCCGAGGGATGCCCCACCCATCCCATTGCCACCGGCCCGCCCTGCAGGAGGATGTCCGTGATGTAGAACTCGCCCGTGCAGTCTGTGATGCAGATGCGGACGGTGACGGATTTCAGCCTTTCGGATGAGAAGTTTTCCGGCACAATCTTTGCTGTCGTCCGTGAAAAATATGCCACACAAATCCCTCCCATCAATATAAATCAATAAACCTTGATTCCGTGCTGCCGTCCTCATATTCCAGCACAATCTCAATGCCGACCTGCGAATTCCCGCTCAGTTTCTTTAAATTTTCAGACGCAATCTGCGCCGAGATGGTATAGCTGTCACGGCTGGCGGGGTACACCGTCTGCGACAGGCTCTTGGTCATCCCCGCCACGCCTTCTGCCTTGAAAGAGGCTGTGCCGCTCGCCCCGTTTTCCCCGTCCGCCTCGAAGCCAGAGGACACCCAATAGTCAAGCCCGTCATCGGCACGGGAATTGCGGAGCAGATTGAACGGAACCAGCTCCGCGATGTCCTCGCTGGACACCACGCTGACGCCCTCTAAGGAATCGGCGGCATTGTCCCACTTGCTCGTGGAGCTGCCCAGGTTCTTAAGCACCGTGGAAAGCTCCAGCACCGTGTTCCACGGCTCCTGCAGGTTGTATTCCCTCCGCACAATCCTCGTGGTGACCGAAAGCCCCAGGTCCTTATCCTCCACCCGGACATAATCCCCAAGCTCCCATGCCTCATGCTCGTATCCCGCCAAAACGGATAAATCCATGGCGTTCAGCACATAGGAAACCGTCGGCTTACAGTAATCCGCCAGCCTCATGCGGGTAAATTCAAGCATCTGGTAAGGATTGGTGAATGCGGAGCAGTCCAGGGAAGATACACGGATTTCTTTGGAATAAGTGAAATCCTCCACATAGGGCATCCCGCCGTTGATACTGGCAAAGGTCATGCCGTCTGCACCAACGGCATACAGCCTCGTGACAAGGCCCGTGGTGTCCACCGTCCGCTCGATGTCTTTCATGTTTTTCCCGTACATGAACAGTGCGCCGCTGTCCTTCCCGTTTAAGGTCAGCAGATGTACCAGCCGGTTCGGGCAGTCAAAGACCAGGTCGCCGCCATGCAGGTCTGTCACCGCCCTTAAAATAGACAGTGCATTCTTTTCCGTGGATGTCCATGTGCGTTTCGTGGTGACCGTGACCATCCCGACCTTCCATTCCGTGCCGGAAAGGGCGTAGGCCATGGCCGCATCCGCCGTTTCCGCGTCAAAGGCTTTCTCCTCCTTCCGGACGGAATAGGCAAGGTTGTAAAATTCCGCCTCGGCGTACACCTCTGTCACGGCGTTGCCGGAAGCATCCTTGCTGTCCGTGACCGTGCGGATGATATATACGTCATCCACGATCTGGATCTTCTTCTCATTGTCGATATACTTCCGCTTGGCATCGGCAAAGGGGATGGAGAAGGAAAGCGTATCCTCGCCGTTGACCTCTCCCGTCACGATGATGCCGTAGGCGTTTTCCAGCACCGCCTCCCATGCCCCGTTTGAGTCCAGGACAACCGGGCGGGCATAGCCGATCTTCTCGTAAGGGGACTTCGGAATGTCATAAATCTGGATGTCCGTCAGCTTCGGCGTCCTCGCCGCGTCCGCTGTCGTGAGCGTCACCCGGAAACGGATGTAGGCACGGGCAGGGGACGGCATCTTCCCATCCGCCCCCACCGCCGCCCAATCGCTCCAGCTAATGAGGTCGCTGCTCGTGGATGTTTCCACAAGGGGAATGTCAGTCACTCCTGGGACGCACTCGCCTGAGACAGATATTTTTCCGGTGCCGGACAGCCCGTATTCCACAGCACGGGTATACAGAACGCCGCTTTCCGGGTACGCACCATTACTTCCCTTCCGCAGCGTCACGCCATCTGGAATAGAAAGGGCATCCACTTCCCCTGCAGTATCGCCGCCGTTGGCAAAAATTGTGGCACGGAAATAATCCGCAAGGCTATCCGCTGTAAGCTGTGAATCACAGTCTAAAAACCAGTCGTCAAATCCGCCGGCGTACCAGTAGGAGCCGGCATGCATCCCCATGATGAGGTCTGCTGTGCAGGAGCGGTTCAGCTCCCCCGTAAAGGACAGGGCCGCAGAAGTCCACACCGCCCCGCTTTCCCGGTCGCCTATGACATACTGCGCCTTTTTATTGTCAGGCTCTATCACGCAGGCAATAAAATACCACCCGTTGTTCACAAAGGAAAAAGGCGGCGTCACCGACTCATCCAGTATCAGGGTGCCGGAGGAATTATAGAGCATGATCCTCGGCTTGCCCCGGATAAGGGAGAGGTAGAAAATCGGCTGCCCCGGCCCCTGCCTGGTATTGAAAATAGGTGTATAAGTATTGCCCACAGAATAAGTGGTTGGGTTCATCCAGCCGCCCACGGTGATCCGCTCCCCAAGGTCCTGGAAGATGGAACCGTCATTCGTCACCTTCAGATAGGTTTTCTCCGAAGCGGGGTTTGTGATGTTCATGCGGAAATGCCGCCCCTTCTGCCCGTTGCGGAAGCCGGCGCTCGTACCGCTCCAGCCGGAAACAAACATCTTCCTGCCCCTGCCGGAAGAATCAGAAAGCATCGTGTCGGCATCCGGGGCATTCTCATTAAAACGCCATAGTCCGTCATTCGCATATTCCGCAGGAATTTCCCCCGTAAAATCCGTCTGCCTGTTCAGGACTGCCTGTAAGCCCATAAAAATCACCTCCACCGGCTCTTTGCCTGTATTTCAAGTTCCGTAAATGTGGCGTTTGATGCCGCCACCTCCACCGTGTTCAGCCCCGCGTCAAGCGTGGGGAAGTTCAGTTCGCTGATATACGGCAAGGCATTGCGGAGCGTGTTCCCCTCCGCATCTTCCACCCATGCCGTCATTTTCGCCGTGTCAACCACCAGTGTTTCCGATGCAGATAAAACCGCATTTGATATTTTCAATTCCACGCCATTCGTGGTGATGCTGATATATCTGCCTGCCCCGGATGCCAGGATGCCTTTCAGCCGGTAGACGGGGTTGGAGTATAAATTCCCAAGCCTTCGCCTCACCGTGTGGTTTCCCGCTGTCGTAATTTTAAAAACCTCATCCTCCGCAGCGTAGCCGAAAGGGTCCGGGCAGAAAAAAGTGAGGTCAAATGTCGCCGCAAGCCTCACCACCCGCTCAAAAGTTACGCCCGCCTGAAGCCTTGCGTAATACACCCGACCCGGCTCCGTGTCAAGCATAAGCGCACACACGCCTTTATCCGGACTCAGCCAGCTTACGATTTCATCCTTGCACTGGAGCAGCTCCGCTGCCGTCCGCTTTGGAGGGATGAAGCAGGATATTTCTATCACCCGTTCGGAAAGGGACGCACCCAGGTCAACCAGGCCGTCCCTGCCCGCCATGGAAATGGTGCGGTTCTTTAATTCCGGCACCCGGTTCTCCGTGGTCATGCGGCTTGCAATCCCCATGCTTTTTGATTGAATGCCGTCAAAAGAAAAACCCATCTGCCCACCCCTTTCCTATGAATATCCGTTTGCCCGCCGCCCCTGCTGGAGCTGCCGGTAAAGCTGCTGTGAGATTTTACGGATGTCCTCCTCGCTCCTCACGTTCATTTCCTTCACTTCAATCAGCGGGCCGTTTATGGAGCCGCCCTGCGACACACCGTCCCCGCCGTTTCCGGATACGGAAATCTCCTGCACGGCTGCAGAAGGATTCAGGACCATATCTGCCGCCACTCCGCCCACAGCCTTTGCCACCATGCTCTTGCTGTCCTCGATGCCCTTTGCCAGCCCCTTCATGAAGTCCGGCATCCAGCTCTCGTAATCGGTCAGCGGCCCTTCATCCGGCACGGAAAAATGCAGGAAGGACTTTATTTTATTCGCCACGCTGCTCACGGCATCACCCACAGCCCCGATACAGCTTTTGATGCCGTTCACGATGCCCATGATCATGTCCTTGCCCCACTGCAGGGCTTTGGACGGGAGGCTCGTGATGAAGGAAATCGCCTGGTTGAATCCTTCCTTGATGGAGGACACAATTTTTCCCATGGTCCCCTTAATGCCGCTCCAGATGTTATTGAACACTGTGGTGACCGTACTTTTAATGCTGTTCACGACACTCGTAACCACGGATTTGATGCTGTTCCACACCGTGGAAATGGTGGACTTGATGCCGTTTACCACTGTCGTGACCGCAGTCTTTATTGCATTCCATACCGTGGTGATGACCGTCTTTATCGCATTCAGCACCGTAGTGACTGTATTTTTGATGGCGTTCCATGCCATGGTGATAAAGGTCTGGATTGCCGTCACCACCGTGGTGACCACGGTCTTTATCCCGTTCCAGATAGTTGTGAATACGGTCTTTATCGCATTTAAGACCGTCGTGATGATGGTCTTGTAAATATTGAAATAGGTGGTGATGATGGTTTTAATCACTTCCACCACTGTGCTGAAGATGGTTTTTATCCCTTCCCACAGCCCAGAAAAGAAATCCTTGATTCCGTTCCACACCGCCTGCGCTGTGGAGGATATTGCCTCCCATGCCGCCGTGAAGAAGTTTTTGATTGCCTCCCATACGGCAATGGCGACCTCTTTCACATTCTCCCAGAGGTTGATCCAGAACTGCCGGAAATCCTCATTCGTATTCCACAAATAGATAAAAGCCGCCACCAACGCCGTGATCGCCGCAATGATAAGGAATATCGGATTGGCAAGCATCGTCGTGTTCAATGCCGCAAAAGCGGTCTTGACTGTGTTAATCACTCCCGCCACCTTCGGCACTATGGTCATAATCGTGCCGACTGCGGACACCACTTTCCCGACGACAATCAGCACGGGTCCCAGAGCAGCCGCCAGTAATGCGACTGTAGTGATGACTTTCTTCGTCCCCTCGTCCATGCCGTTCAGCCAGTCCACGAACTTCTGCACCCATCCGACAATCATTTTGATAGCGGGCAGCAGAAGCTCCCCAAAAGAAATAGCCAGCCCCTCCAGGGCTGACTTTAAAATGGTGATCTGCCCCTGCAGGTTGTCAAGCTGCGTGTCCGCCATCTGCTGCGCCGCACCGCCGCTGTCGATGATGGACTGCTGCAGGGCATCCCAGGTATCGCCGGTATTGGCAAGCAGGGCATTCACGGAGGACAGGTCGGTCTTGTTGAAGATCTGCCCGATGATGTTGGATTTCTCCGCCGCCGTCATGCCGTCCATGCTCGTGTTCAGATCTCCGAGGATGTCATTGAGGGAGCGCATATTCCCCTCGGAATCGTAAACATCCAAGCCAAGCTGCTCCATGCAGGCAGCCGCCTTGTCGGTCGGGTTCTGCAGGGAAAGGATGACGTTACGCAGATGTGTGCCGCCCTCCGCGCCCTTGATGCCGTTGTTGGCGAGGATGCCAAGAGCCGTGTTCAGCTCCGCTGTACCGCCTTTCACGGTCTTTGCGGTCGCACCGATGGTAAGGATGCCCTCGCCAAGCTGCGCCACGGATGTGTTGGTGGATGAGGCGGTCTTCGCCATCTGGTCCACCATCGTCCCCGCCTCATCCACGCCCATGCCCAGGGCGGACATGGCGTCCGTCACCATGTCCGACGCTGCCGCAAGGTCAATGCCGCCGGCCGCCGCAAGGTTTAAGACGGTAGGGAGCGTGTCGCACATCTGCTGTGTGTCGTACCCGGCAAGGGCAAGGTAGTTTAAAGCCTCCGCGCATTCCGAAGCGGAGAAGGCCGTCTCGCTGCCCATCTTCTTTGCCAGTGCGGAAAGCGTATCCATCGTATTGACGCTCTCGCCGTTGACTGTAGACATGGCATCCTTTGTGATTCCCATTGTCGCCTGCACCTGCGACATAGAGCTTTCAAAGTTTGCCGCCGTGCTGACTGCCGCCGTCCCCAAAGCCGTAACGCCCGCCGTAACAGGGAGCAGCTTCTGACCGGCAGAGGAAATGTTATCCCCGACGGTCTTCAGCTTTTCACCCGTGGCGGCGATTTTCTGTAATGCCACAGCGGACTGCCCTGCCTGCCGCTCCAGATCACGCAGATTGTTTTCCGTTTCGATGATTTCCCTTTGAAGGGCATCGTACTGATCCTGCGATATTTCCCCATTGGCAAGAGCCGTGTTTGCCTGTTCCGCAGCGGTCTTTAAGGTTTCCAGCTTTTCCTTCGTCCCTGCCACAGCCTCGCCTAAAAGCCTGTGCTTCTGTGCCAGCAGCTCCGTATTTCCGGGGTCTAATTTCAGCAGTTTTTCCACGTCCCTGAGTGCAGACTGCGTGTTCTTGATTTCCCCGTTTACGCCTTTTAAGGCAGTCTGTAGCTTGGTGGTATCCCCGCCAATCTCAACAGTGATACCCTTGATTCTGTTCGCCACGGCGGACACTCCTTCCTGTTAAAATGCAGAAATAACCCCAGGGGGACGCCGCCTAAAAGCGGTCGAAATCCTCCTGGGTAGCGATTTCCTTATAGCCCTTGTATTCGTCATTCCTGCTCTCTGCGAACATATCATTGACCATACCAATCGTAAGCAGGTCAAGGTCACGGATGGATAGCCCAAGCTGCACACACCGGAGCAGGAACAGCGGCGTTGTCATTTCCCGGTCAGTCGGGCGAAGTTTTTTTTAGACTGGACATCCGTCTGCACGTTCAGCCCCCATAGCTGTATCAGCTTCGGAAGCACCTGGTAGATAGAAAATGTATTGAATTCATCCAGCCATTCCTCCGGGCTGTCCGGGATATTGGGGTCTGCGTGTTTTGCCATCACATAGGCAATGTTCTCAAACATCTCCAGTGAAAATAAATCCAGATTGGAGCTTTCCTCATCCCCGTCACCGATGGATTTCTCAAGGCTCCTTAAATCCTTATAGATATCCCGGTGGAACTTCATACGGTAAATGCGCGGGATGGCTGCGGATGCCTTGAAAGGCACCTGCTTCCCGTCAATCTCGATATTCTGTTTCATGCTCATACATTAACCCTCCCCTTCCATGTCCGTGCCGCCGTTTTCTGTCCCTCCCGCTGCCGCATCCGGCAGGTACACACTCTTATACCAGTTCTGGTATACTTCATCCGTAGTGCTGTCCCCCGTCTTTGCCTTCACATAGCCGCTCGCCAGCGGAGCCGCCGTGATGGACAGCGTTTCGGTCTGCACCTCGATCTCCTCCTCATTGGTCTGGGACTCAATGGTCGGCCGCGCCGCCGAGCAGTTGTACAGCACATGGCGGATTTTCCGCACATCGCCGTCAAACTCGAACAGCAGGGCGAAGTTCTCCGTCTCCGCGTTGGCGTTCTCTAAAAGCACTTTGTTCTCATCCAGCGCCTCCTTCAGCACATCGGTGCGGAAGCTCTCCGGCACCATCGCAAGCTCCAAATCCCCCTCGTAGCCCATGTTGTTGCTGACGGTATAATAAGCGTAGCCGTCCGCATAAAAATTGCTCGGCTCGCCGTTGGGGTCCAGGGAAAGGGAAACGGCGCCGGGCATCGCAACAGGCGTGCCAAAGGACACCACCCCGTCCGCCCCCAGCGTCAGCAGCGCGTAATGCACGTTGCAGATGTTGAATTTCACTTTATTCTTCTTCGGCATCGTAAACCACCTCCATGTCAAACTGGTAGAGGACCTCGTACAGCTTCTCGCTGGCAATCCAGACCTCCGACTTGTTGTAGAAGATGCGCCGCTTATCCAGCACATCCTCCAGTTTCTTCTCCACCGGCGGGTCTTTTATGTCGGTGTACAGCTCTATCTTCACGCCGCTTGCCTTGAAGTACACCATGCCGTCAGCGGCGAAATTGTCGCTCTGAGGCAGGAGGTAGCAGACAAACGGCGGCTCCGGCGATTCGCCCTCCGCAAAATGGTCATAGGCGAAGGGGATGCCGGTTTCTTTCAAAAGCGCCAGTAATGTTTTCACAATTTATCCCTCCAATGCTTTCTGTATCTCTTTTTCAAGCTGCTCTATGCCGGCTTCTTCCGCCGCCGCGATATGCGGCTTTGCCGGGACGCGCCCGCCGCCCCGCTTGGCGTGGCCGTGTTCCAGAAGGTGCGTCAGTTGGTAGCGGTTCCTGGAATGCACCGTCACTTCCAGCGAATTGGACGTTTCCTTTGTGGTCTTCACCGCCCATGACTTTGCATACTTCCCGGTGTCTTTCGGCGCGTTGGCTTCAATGTCCCTGCGCACCGCAGTCCCGGCTTTCTTCACCGCCTTTTTCACATCCTCCGTGGCAAGGTCCGCATATTCTGTCAGCCCCTTCATGATCTCCTCTGCCATCCGGTCAATCGATACGCCGTTTGCCATCGTCACCGCCTCGCTTTCCTGCATTTGAATTTCAAACATTTCTTTTTATAGTTCATGTGGTCGATGGCGAGGATGTCGTACAGTTCCCCGCCAAATACCACCCGGAATCCTGTGGAATCAATCACGGATGCCTTCCTGCACCAGCGGACAGTAAACGAAACATCCGATTCATCCGCCACAGTCCCGGCCACATCCGTTTCACTGGTCTGCTTCCCCGCCTCGCCGCCTGCCGTGGCATGGCAGGAATAATAATCTGTCCATGTGTTTCTGTGGTTGCCGATGCCATCCACCGCCACGGCATTTTTCTGGAAAGTAATCTTCACATTTAAAAGTGAAACCTCCATCAGAACGCCTCCTTCCGGCTGCCGGAAAGGAGCGCCCGCAGTGTCATCATCATGGCGTGGTGGTCGGCTTCCTCCCGGTGTTCGTAGAGGTAAGCCGCAGCATACAGGACAGCCGTCTTTGCATTCCCATCCTTTTCCAGCACATTCCTGTCATCCGTGCGGATGATGTCCATGCAGATTTTTTCAGCCGACTGCAAAAGATATCCAATGAGGGAATCATCATCGTCATAATCCACACGGAGATAGTTCTTCATTTCTTCCAGCGTCACTGCCATGCCGCCACCTCCCTCTGGAAATCCTTAAGCCGAAGCCCCTTTCTGCTCCAGCACCTTCACTGCTTCCGCAAGGATCATCTTCCCGTCCACACGCTGCGAGGCAAGGAAGCCCACCTGCCCGGTGGCTGCGAACAGCTCGTTCAGGCGCTTGAAGCTGCGCCCCTGCCTGTCGGCAATCCAATAGTAGCTGAAATCACCGAAAGCGATGGTCTTTGCACCTGCGGCCATGGCCGGCATATATGCAGAAGTCTTGATGGGGCGGCCTAAGATCATGTCCGGTGCCCCGGCTGTCAGGGACGGCTGCCACAGGTACTGCCCGTTATTGTCCTTCAGCTTGCGGATTGCCTTGATGGTGGAGTCGTTCAGCACCCACACGGATTTCTTGCGGTACGGGGATTTCAGGGAATAATATAAATCCATCAGTTCATCCGCCGTCACTGCCGTGGCGGATGCCGCGGTCACTCCCGTTTCCGCGCCGCCCGTGGCCGCAAGCACCCCTAACGGCTTGCCCTTGCCGTCCCCCGTGAAGAACGCCTCCTCTTCCTTCGCCCCAATCCTGCGGGCAAACTCGCGGGAGATATAGGACTGCAGGTCAAACACACTGTCGTTTAACAGTTCCTCGGAAACCTTGATCATGGTGCCGAGCTTGTAAGCGCCGATGGAAACCTGCCCGAAGGAGTCGTCGCTCTCCGGGTATGCGCCCTCCTCGTCAATCCAGGACGCCGTGCCCTTGGACGCGACAACGGGAATCTTGCGGTCGCCGCTGGAGGTCTTGATCACTTTCGCCATCTGCCGGAAGATGTTCTCCTCCTCCAGCGCCTCCACCAGTGTCCTTTCATATTCATCCGGCACCAGGTAGCCGCCCTCGGAGTCCGTCCCAATCTGCAGGGCGTTGGTCACATTCGGCATCGGCACCTTGGAGCGCATGGCGTTCCAGAAGTTCTTCCGGTAATCGTCAGAGGCGCGCCCCGTCTTATCCTCCGCACCGTCCGTGTCCGCCCCGCAGCCCGGTTTCCCCGTTAGGGGCTTATTCACCGGGCGGTTCAGCTCCGCATCCAATGCCTCCTGCCGCTCCAGCCTTGCAATCTCTTTCCCAAGGTCGGTGATCTCCTGCTCCATCTTCGTGTATGCGGCGTCATCCTCCGCGGAAAGGACTCCGTTCTCCTTCCTGTGGGAATCCAAAAATGCCTTTGCCGCCTCCCATGCCTTTGCGCGTTTCTCACGCAGTTCCAGAATCGTCATAATGAAATCCTCCTTCTTATCGCTTTAATAAATTAAGCCGCTCCATGAGTGCGTCCACGGAACGGCCGGTTTCTGTCTCCGGTGCAGGAATTTCTGCCTGCGCCTGAATGCTGCTTTTCTGTTCTGCCTGCCCATACTTGGCGGCCAGTTTATTCAAAAGGGCGTTGTTTGCCGCCCTGCGGGAGAACAGCATGGAGCTTGGAGCGGGAGGGAATTTCTTCTCTTCTTCCTCATCCTCTTCGGAAGCGTCTCCTTCCTCCAGCTCCTTTTCCGGCTCCGCCTTTGCCCGCGTCATAATTTCATCCGCAAAGCCAAGCTCCACCGCCTTGTTTGCATCCATCCATGTTTCCGCATCCATCAGGTGCGACAGCTTCGACCGGGAAAGCCCCGTCTTTAACACATAGGCGTTGATGATGGACTCCTTTACCTCGGAAAGCATATCAATGGCCTTCTGCATCTCGGCATGGTCGCCCCAGGCGATGGTGGCGGGATTGTGTATCATCAGCATGGATACCGGGGACACCAGGACGGTGTCGCCCGCCATGGCAATGACGGATGCCGCCGACGCAGCAATGCCGTCAATCTTTACTGTGACTTTTCCCTTGTAGTTGGAGAGCATATTGTAGATCTGTGCCGCCGCCACGCAGTCGCCGCCCGGCGAGTTGATCCACACAGTGATGTCCCCGTTCCCGGCATTCAGCTCATCCTTGAAAAGCTGCGGCGTGACGTCATCGTCAAACCAGCTTTCCTCTGCGATGGTGCCGTTCAGAAACAGAGTCCTCTCCTCCGGAGCCGTCCCCGCCTCCGCCTGGTCCCTCCACTTCCAGAACTTCTTCGTTTTCATTGGATTCCTCCTTCCCTTCTTGGTACGCCGCCCCTGACATCGAAAGCGGCATCATGTTTCCGTTGATAAGATATAAGTCGCCTCCCAATTCCTCCGGGATACGGTCAAGGTTCTCCAGCTCCCGGATGTCATTTGCGGACATCCACCCGTTCTGCCGCCCTACGGCGTACCCGTTCATGCGGCTCTGGTAGTCGCCCCGGAGCAGGCCGTCCACGTTGAATTTCACAAAATACTGCTTCTTTTCCTCCGGCGTCAGCAGGGACCGCGCCATGGACTGCTCCCACCGGGACACCCATGGGTCGAGGGTGTATTTCACAAACTCAAGGCTCTGCTGCTCGATGTTGGAGAAGCTGCTCTTTTCCAGGTCGCCCACCATGTGCGGAGGCACACGGAAAATCCGCGCAATCTCATTGATCTGGAACTTCCGTGTTTCCAAAAACTGCGCCTGTTCCGGAGAAATGGAGATAGGCGTGTATTTCATCCCCTCCTCCAAAACGGCCACCTTGTTGGCGTTGTGGCTTCCTCCGAAGGTGGACTGCCAGCTCTCCCGCACCCTTGAGGGGTCTTTCAGCGTCCCCGGATGCTCCAGCACGCCGCTCGGCTGTGCGCCGTTGGCGAAGAACTTCGCCCCGTATTCCTCGCAGGCTATCGCCATGCCGATGGCGTTCTTTGCCATGGCAATGGGGGAATAGCCAACCAGCCCGTCAAAGCCGAGGCCGGGGATGTGCAGCACCTCCGCGGGCGGCAGGATGACCGTGCTGCCTTTTACGGTCGGCGCGTCATCCATGCTCACTGTGTATTCGTAGTAAAGCTGCCCTTTGCTGTCACGCTCCACACCCATACGGTCCGGCATCAGAGGGTACAGCCCGATGACCTCCCCTTTGCCGTTTCGGATGATCTGTGCGTAGGCGTTGCCCCAGAGGAGCAGGTGCGTCATCAGCGTTTCCCGGAACACGAAGGAAGTCATCTCCGGGTTCGGCTCGTCATGGAGTAAAAAATACAGCGGGTGTTCCGCCGCTTTCTCCTTCCCTCCGTCCTCCATATATCTGTAAAAATGCAGCGGAAGCCCCGCCACTGCCTCGGAAAGAATCCGGACGCAGGAGTACACCGCCGTCATCTGCATGGAGGAACGCTCGTTTACCCTTTTCCCACTCGTGCTGCCGCCCATGAAAAAACTGTAGGCGCTGCCGGAAGTCCTGTTCTGGGGCGCATCCCTCGCCCTGAACAATCCGCTGAATAATCCCATAGGAACCACTCTCCTTTCTGAAAACGGACAGCAGAAAGGCACCGCCAAAGCGATGCCCGTCTTAATCCCTGTCTTATGTTTTTATTTATTATTTTCCCTGATCTGCTTTATCAGCCTGTCAAGGCTCACCCCGTCCCGGAACCCTGCACGGTAGTAATATTCGGTTTCCCGTGTGGCTTCCGAATTTGTCACATCCTCGCACAGCTCCATCATTTCCCGCTGCTCCGCACTTAACTGCTGGAACAGCAGCTCGTGTGCCTTGCCTGCCTTTTCTGCTTCCGCAGCCTGCTCCTCCGTAGGGGGATGCTCTTTCTTAAAGTTATCATGGTGCATCCCCATCCGTTCCGAAATGATGAGCTCAAGGAAATCCTTATCGTCCATCCTTCCACCTCCTTCGCCAGACAGCATAAAGGAATGCGGGAAAAATAGCCATACAAGGAACCACCAAAGATTCCGCACACAACCCTGTAAAATGTTAAAATACCAACAAGCCGCGGGAATCATAGACGCTCTCCGAAGTTTCATTCCCGCAGCGGATGGCACGGTCAAGCCCCATGATGGCGGCCACTGCCCCGTCAATCTTCTCCGTGGACTTCTCCTTATCTGCCTTTATATTTCCTGCAGGGTCGGTGCGGATGAAGATGTTATCCATCATCCACCGCAGGACCGGATGCCCGCCGTGGGCAATCATCTGCTCCAGCACCAGCTTCATCAGCTCCTTGGTGGGCGGGGACATATCCTTGAAGCCCTGCCCGAACGGGACCACCGTGAATCCCATCCCCTCAAGGTTCTGCACCATCTGCACAGCGCCCCACCGGTCAAAGGCGATCTCCCGGATGTTGAACCGCTCACCGAGCCTCTCAATGTATTTCTCAATAAAGCCGTAATGCACCACGTTCCCCTCCGTGGTCATCAGCTTCCCCTGCCGCTCCCACACATCATAGGGGACATGGTCGCGCCGCACCCGCAGCTCCAGCGTCTCCTCCGGCACCCAGAAGTACGGCAGGATGCAGTATTTGTCCTCCTCATCCAGCGGCGGGAACACCAGCACGAATGCCGTGATATCCGTGGTGGAGGATAAGTCCAGCCCGCCGTAGCAGACACGCCCCTCCAGCCCATCCTCCGAAACCGTGAAGGCACAGGCATCCCATTTGTCCATGGGCATCCACCGCACCGCCTGTTTCACCCACTGGTTCAGGCGGAGCTGCCGGAAACTGTTCTCTTCCCCCGGATTCTGCTTTGCCGACTCGCAGGCAGCCTCCACCTTATCAATGCCCACCGTGATGTTCAGTGAGGGGTTCGCCTTTTTCCACACCTTCGGGTCCGTCCAGTCATCCGCTTCATCCGCACCATAAATCACCGGGTAAAATGTAGGGTCAATCTTCCGCCCTCTAAAATATCCGTCGCCTTCTGGTGCGTCTCATAGCAGATGGAATGGGTGTCCGTCCCCGCCGTGGTGATGAGGAAATACAGCGGCTGCATCCTGGCGTCCCCGGAACCCTTGGTCATGACATCAAACAATTTCCGGTTCGGCTGCGTGTGCAGCTCGTCAAACACCACGCCGTGGATGTTGAAGCCGTGCTTGGAATACGCCTCCGCCGAAAGCACCTGGTAGAAGGAATTGGTCGGCGTGTATATGATCCGCTTCTGCGAGGCGAGTATCTTCACCCTCTTATTCAGTGCCGGACACATCCGCACCATGTCCGCCGCCACGTCAAAGACGATAGTGGCCTGCTGACGGTCAGCGGCACAGCCGTACACCTCGGCGCGTTCCTCCCCGTCCCCGCAGGTCAAAAGCAGCGCCACGGCCGCCGCCAGCTCTGACTTGCCCTGCTTCTTCGGAATCTCAACGTATGCTGTGTTGAACTGGCGGTATCCGTTCGGCTTTAACGTGCCGAAAATATCACGGATGATCTGCTCCTGCCAGTCGATCAGTTCAAAAGGCTTCCCCGCCCATGTCCCTTTGGTGTGGCACAGGCTTTCTATGAACATCACGGCAAAATCGGCGGCATCCTTATCATAGCGGCTGTCCTTTGCCTTGAACTTTGTCGGCTTATACTTTTTCAGTTTCCGCATTGCCATAGGCATCACCTCCAGAAGATGGCATCAAAAATGGCCTGCCAGCGGCAAGCCCTAATCTATCAGTACAAGACACAGAGCCGTCCGGCCCTGCTCTTGGAATTTCCAGTTTCAAACTCCTTAGTTGTAATCTTTCAAGAGGATTGCCAGCGCAATATCCGTATCCCCATCTGCAGGCGCAATATCCAGCCCCCTGTCATAGTTATAAACAATCTCACCATCCCGCTTCAGCATCGCCTTGGAAATCCGTCCGCCGTCAATGCCGTACTCCTCACTCGGTTCATCGTAATATTTCACCCAGTAATGAAAAATGCTGCTGTTTACCTTAATGCTTCCTTCTCTCCGCATATCCGTTCCCCTCCTTATTTCAGCAGGTTGGCGGTCGCAACCCTGATCTCATGCTGCTTTCCCCAAATGTGGTTCAGTATCATGTAGTTTGATGCATCCAGCCGGTTCTTCGCCCAGACCGAAACGGTCTTCATGGTCTTTGTCCCCTTCGGTGTGTAGTCGATCTCGTAAAGTGTGGCTCCTTCAAATTTCCTGTTCAGCATTCTGTTTTCCTCCGTTTTCTAAGCCTGCGGCTTTGTTATTCCTTTCGGTAGTACACATATTCGCTCTAAAACCACATTTTATCAAGTTAATTCGGAGCATAAACTGCACAAACATCCACAGCGGGAATTGTGTAGTTTTCAATGGTTGGGGATGTGCTTCCCATCCTCTATCCAGTCAACCAGCATGATGATCTCCCCTTCGGTTTCCATCCGTTCAAGCTCCACCACATCGTCCATGTCCCAATTGACCGGGTACACCCCGCAGAATTCCACAATGCAGTCGATCCCGCCGGTCTCAATCCAGTCCCGGTTCAGGTTCCATGCGCCGCAGACCGTATCCACATGGCCGTGGCTGACATGGTTCCGGTCGAGGATGCCCTCGATTTTCTTGATGGTTTCATCCTTGTAAAGGTCGGTATCTTTTGGGACGGTGATGTAAAACATACACTTTGTTGCAGCCTCGCCCCGTTCCCTTCTTGCGTCAATCCACTCCTGGATGACCTCTGTCCTTTTTTCCATAGCTTTACGCTCCTTCCTTTGCCTTTGTAATTTTCATCCCCTGCCGTAGCACCTGTGGATGGCTTCCAGGATCTGTTCCTGCTCCTTCCCGTCCACCCCGATGCTCTCCAGCGCCTCCCTGGTGCCGCAGTCCGGGCAGAGCGGCGTTCTGCCGTCCGCCCGCGAAACTGCCGGCCTCCCGTGGTAGGTCTGCCCGCACCTTGGGCAGACCGAAATCCTCGCAATATTATCTGTTTCTTTCATCGCAGTTTCCTCCTGATTCCGTATTTTCCTCCCGTGGGGCGAGCGCCGCCTCCCTGCTGCGGAACATCCGCCTTTCGGATGCGCGGCAGCGGCTCCCTCTGCGGTTCTGCAGGCAGAAATATCTCCCGTCAAATCCCTGCACCGTGTATGTGCCAGTGCATCCGTTCTTCCGGTTGGTCACCATGAAGCAAGCGTCCCCGGTCTTCCACCCGCCCGGAAATTCCTCCCTGCTGTCGGCATACGCCTGTTCCAGGAATGCCTCATCAAATCCGAACCTCCGGTATCCCTCCATGCAGGTCGCCATGTAGAATTCGCTCGGCAGCCCAAGCGGACGGTCCTCATGCATGATGTAGACAAAAACCTTCCGCCTGCGGACCTTGCCGGTCCTGATGCCCTTGATGGGCAGCTCCATCTCCTTTTTGTAGTAAAAGGACGGGAAGCCCTCGTAGCGGTCCAGGGCAGCCTCATCCTCCTCCGTCACCGCCCATGCCGCCACGGGTACGCTTGCGCCCTCCTGCGGCTCAATGGTGAGGTAGGAGCCGGTCCTGCTCCCTTTAAACAGCAGCCGGTAGCCTTCCACCACCGAAGTCCCGATGATCCTCGCCCCAGGGCAGCGCATCCGCATCTGCCCGACATTCAGGTTTGAGCCGTAAGCAATGTAGTATCTTTTTTCCATTTTGAAATCCATCCTTTCCGAAGGGGCACCCTTCTACCACCTTAAGACCGCCGTAGCGGTCCAACTGCCGTTTCCGTGGCAGGAAAGGTGGCAGGAGGCTACCTCCCGCGTTCCCTTCAAGCGGCCCTTCCGTTCCGGAAGGATGCGTCCCCTGCAAGCCTCCTTGTCAGGATGTCCCTTGCGGTCTTGAATTCGTCCCCGATGAAGCCGAGCCGGAGGAGCCATGTCCGCATGGCGTATTTCGGGTTCTCGTTCTGCTGCGGCTTCGAGCTTGCGCTCTTGACTTCCTTCGCCATCTGGCTGAGCGCGAGGCAGAGCTGGATGTAGCTTTTAAGCTGCCCTGCGTGGAGGCCGCCCCTGCGCCCGTCGCCCGGCTCGTCGAACTGGAAGAGCCTAAATTCCACCGTGCCCTTGGTGAAGGTTGCGTGGTAGTTCAGCATATGGTAGCGGCTGTCGTTGTAGTGCTGGTCCCTGCCGTAGCTTGCGCCGTGACTCGTGTACCAGATGTCCGCAAGGGCCGCCATCGTGGAAGGTTTCTTCCTGTTGACCGCCTCTAAGAACCGCGGGTCAACCGTGCGGCAGTAGCGGTTCATCCTCCACCGGTCAAGGTTTAATGCGTCCGCGATAAGGCTCTCGTGGCCCGCCATGATGTTGGCGAGGTTTCTGAGGCTCTGCGGCGTGTGGCCTTTTGCCCCGATGTGGATGTGTACCTTATGGAAAGCTATTCATAAGGTCCATTATGCATCGTCCAGAGTTATAAGAAAGATTTATGCATAACCTTTGATTTTACAAGGATTCCCGCCACATTATCAGACTTGTAAACTTTCCATAACATCCTACAATATATCTCACAGGCAGAAGCCTGAATATATTTGTAGGAGAACTCATCAGTATGAATGCATCATTTGAGAACCTGACAGGGGCAGTCGACCAACTGCTCCATACGCTGCAGTATGACGGGCATACAATAGCGGCATACCATCGGTTTTGGAACCGTTTATCTGAATTCATGGAACAGGAAGGGATTCACGAATTCAGCAGGGAATGCGGGGAACGGTATTTTTACCAGACTTACGGCATCACGCTAAGTGAACCATCCAAAGCCTGCCCGAGGGATTCCCGCCACTGCCACCGTGCCATCACGGTACTCCTGGAGTACCAGGCAAGCGGCACCATTTACAGGCGGAGGCTGGGCAAAGACCATTCTTTCAGCCAGGCTTTCCAGCCGGCAATCGGGGAATTCATGGATTCCGTCACGGAAACAATGGCAAGGACATCGCACAGACAGATAAGGTTCCGCATGGAATCCTTCCTTGGGTTCCTCGAAAGGCGCGGCTGCACCGATTTTACAAAACTTGACAGGGATACGATCCTCGCATATCGCAAGACCCGCTCCCATGTCTGCCGCACAACACAGACCTATGACGCCTATGTTTTAAGGAAGTTCTTCGACTTCCTGTATAAGCACGGATATACTGTTGTTGATAATTCTGTCTTTGTGCCAAATGTACAGGGAAACCATAAAGGGCGCATACCATCCTTTTACACGGCAGCTGAGATAACAACGCTGCTTTCCAATGTTGACCGGGAAAACCCTGCCGGGAAACGGGATTACGCAATCCTTCTGTTTGCCATAAGGTACGGCATGCGCGTCGGGGACATCCGGGACCTGCGGCTGTCCGACATTGACTGGAATGCGTCATCCTTTTCCTTCTGCCAGGGAAAGACCGGCACTGCAATGACCTTCCCGCTGCTGGATGATGTTGCGGCGGCGCTCGTTGACTACTTCAAAAACGGACGCCCGGAAACCTCCTGCCGGAACATTTTTGTCCGGCACAACGCCCCATACGAGGCTTTCGGGCAGGATGACAACCTTCACTATATCATCAATAAATATATGAAGATTTCAGGCTTTACCGATTTCCACCACAGGAAAAGGGGGCTGCATTCGCTGCGGCACAGCATTGCCGGGAACATGCTGAACCAGGGCGTGCCGATGCCGACGATTTCAGAAGTCCTCGGGCACAGCTCCACTGACACTACGATGATCTATACAAAAATCGGAACCGGCCAGCTCCGGAACTGCGCATTGGAGGTGGACTGATGGTGCCGTACAACACGCCCGCTTTCTCAAGCGGGTACGCTTCCCTCCTCTATGGGTTTGTCGAGTCCAAACGGCTTGAAGGCTGCAAATATAACGGCGAGGTAAAGGAGCTGCAGAGGCTGGACCGCTATTTCCGGACGCACGGCGTCACCCCCGCAGACCATCCGGAAAAAACAGTGTACGGATGGCTTGGGAAACGCAGTTCGGAATCGGACAAGACGTTTTCAACCAGGAACAGCGTATACCGCCAGTTTTACTCCTATCTGCTGTCGCAGGGGGACGATGTGCTGCCGGTCCCTCCCAATGCAAGGGAAAAACTGAACGGGAGCGGTTTCACCCCGTATATTTTCACGCATGATGAAATGCGCCTCATATTTGATGCAGCTGACAACTGGAAAAGCCAGGGCGCGTCCTATGTCCGCTGCGCACCCCTGCTGTTCCGGCTCCTTTACGGGACGGGGCTGCGGATCAACGAAGCATTATCGCTTACAGCCGGGGACATTTCCATCCGCCAGGAGATGCTGCTGGTCCGTGAAGCAAAGAATGATAATTCCCGGCTGGTGCCGATGTCGCAGAGCCTCTCGGGACGGGTGGCAGATTACCTGTCCGCACACGGCTATCCGGAAGGGGAGCCTGTTTTCCAGCATGACGGCGGGAAACAGTTCAGTACAAACACAGCCTACGACTGGTTCAGGCAGACGCTTTGGAAAGCCGGCATACCGCACAGGGGACGCGGGAAAGGCCCGCGCCTGCACGATGTCCGCCATACCTTCGCGGTCCATTCCCTGCAGGCGGCGGTGGAGGCCGGGACAGACCCCAATGCCTTCCTCCCGCTCCTGTGTACTTATCTTGGACACCGGCGGCTGTCGGCAACGGAACGGTACCTGAGGCTGACAGCGGAGGCATACCCATCCGTCATAAAGGCTATGGACGGCATCATGGATAAGATCATCCCGGAGGTGGAAAGCTATGAAGGATAAAAACCTGCAGTATTATATTTCCCGTTTCCTGACAACCTACCTTGGCGGGGAACGCGGGCTGTCTGAGAACACATTCATTTCATACAACCATACATTCCAGCTCCTGATACCGTTTTTCCATGACAGTTTGAAAAAGCCAATCAATAAAGTGACGATGGATGAATTTACATCTGACAATATCAAAGCATTCCTGTCATCGCTTGAAGAAAAGGGATGCTCCGCATCAACCAGGAACCAGAGGCTTGCCGCAATAAAGTCGTTCTGCAGGTATGTCCAAGCCGATTCACCGCAGGACCTGTATAACATGCAGCAGATACTTGCGATCCCATCCAAGAAACAGGAAAAGCCCGCCATGCAGTACCTTACCGCAGGGCAGCTTGAGATGCTCCTTGCCAGGCCTGACAGCAGCAACAAATATGGGTTCAAAGACCTGCTCATACTGACCATCCTTTCAGATACGGGTGTGAGGGTCAGCGAACTGGTCGGCATCCGTGTATCTGACGTCCGTCTCGGAACCCCGGCTCAGATCCTCGTGCATGGAAAAGGGAACAAAAACCGGTATGTCCCCGTCAGCAGCAATACGGCGAAGCTGCTCAGCCTTTATTTCAATAATGAAGGGCTCCGGAATCCGGCACAGGCAGGGCGCTTCCTTTTCCTTAACAGGAGCGGGAACCAGTTCACAAGGGCAGGGATAACATATATCCTGCAAAAATATACATCCGAAATCCATGAGGAGTGCCCCATGGATTTCCCTGCAAAACTCACACCGCACTGCCTGAGGCATACAAAAGCCATGTTGATGCTGCAGGCCGGGCAGAACCTTATTTACATCCGTGACCAGCTTGGGCATGAACACATAAAAACAACTGAGGTATATGCGCGGATTGACAGCAGGCAGCGTCAGGATGCACTCAAAGCGGCAAGTGAACAGATAAAATCCCCTGACACAGCACCGATCGAATACCGGAATAACCCATCGCTTCTTGACTGGCTTAATAAATACTGCGAATGATTATTATGGAAAGATTTTGACAAAACAGGCTTGATAAAACGGCGGTTTTTTCAAAATCTTTTTTATAATTCTGAGCGATGCATAATGGACCCCGCAGCCCCTTCCTGCGTCGCTTTTCGCTCCGGCGTGCCGCAGCTGCCGGATGAGCTCCTGCAGGGTTTCGATGTCTGCGTAGGTGAGGATCGGCGTCACCAGTTCGCACTTTTCGCTGTCCGGTCCTGCGATGCTCACGTCCCTCTGGAATTTCCATTCCCTGCCCTGCGCGTCCCATGCGCTCCAGGTGTAGTAGCCGTTCCGTCTTGCCGTATCCTCGTAGCGCCCTGTTCCGAAGAAGTCCGCTGCGACCTTCGCCGCCCTGCTCCTTGCGATGCTGTTCATCTCCACCTCAACCCCGATGGTCTGCTTTTTCATCTCCTCGACCTGCCTTGCTAACTTTGCGTTCATGCTGTTTTCCTCCGTTTTCTTTGTGTGTTTTCCCTTTCGGTAGTACACATATTCGCTCTAAAAGGGGATAATAGCAAGTCAATTCGGAGCATATATTACACAATGATTCAGGCCGGAATTTGTGTATTTTATGGCAGGTTATCCGGCTTGGCAGAGCCGGGTTTACTGCGCCCAGCCAAGTTCCGCAAGCTGTACCGAAATTGCCTTGAAAAGCCCCATATCAATGCTTGGCGTATCCATCTCACTTTCAAAGCTGACCCTGACATTTTCCAACTGGGTGCAGAAATCTACCACCTTTTTGTCTGCCCCGCCGTCAATCTCTTTTTCATAAATGATGTAGTCGTCATCCGCCCGCACCTGCGTGTATCCAAGTTTCTCAAAAGCCTGTTTTGCGTTCATCCCGTTATCCTTCCTTTCCAGTGGTATCCTGCGTATTTTATCCTCGCCGTAAATTGCATGGAGATGGCTGCCATTGTCCCATGCGACCATGACGCTCGCCGTGTCATCCACGCCCGTCACGGTTCCCTTTGTCCCGATAGGCGGAGCCTGCACATCGTCCATCCGCAGAAGCTCCACCCGCGTCCCCGCAGGGTACTCCCTGCGGATGCGCTCCACAACCTCCCTACTCGGAAATCCCATCTGCCGCACCTCCGAATCCGTTATTGACCTGCTGTACCAGCATCTCATCAAGCAGTTCCTCTGTCAGTTCTGGATGCTCTCCGGCATCCACCCGCATGGAAGGATTGACCGGCTCCGGCCGGAGCGTTCCGTTTTTAGGCTCGCCGTTCTTGAAAGCCGAGCTGCCGGAGAGGTTCTTCAGCAGGATTTTCCGCTCCCCTTTATATTCCGCCCCGATGAATCCGAGCCGGAGCAGGAAACACCGGAATGCGTACTTTTCGTTGTCCGCAGGCTTTTCCTTTGCAGTGACGCGCTTCTGGTTTCTTGCCATGTCGCAGATGGCGGCAATGAAATGGGTGTAGGCTTTCACCGATTCGCTGTCCTGCCCCTCCGCAAACCATGGGAAGGAAACCTTCTCCCCGTCCGTTTCAATCGGGAGGCTGTCAACCGCCAGCGCCTTTTTAATCAGGCTCCCTTTGGCATCCACCAGCTTCTGCAGGTTCTCCAGCGCGGCATCCGTGAAGGAATCCCTCGGCATTGCCACCGTAAGCCCCAGATCTGCCCCCTGTGCCTCCGTTTCCTGCTCCTCCGCATTATTTTCCGCATCCGCATTTTCTTCCTCCGTGCCGGCCTCTTGTGCCGTTTCTGCCGGGGCTGCGACAATCCCCCGTTCAGCAAGCCGCTCCAGCAGGTTTTCTATTTCCTCACTATCTGCCCGGTCGTCAAACTCCACCGCGCCGGTCTTGTCGATGCGGAAGTAATCCACCTGGTAAGCCGCTGTCGGCATTCCGAGGTACTTCGGCTTTACCTCTAAAATCTCCCCCATCGCCTGCACCAGTGCTTTTCTTTCTGCCCCTGTCCTGTTGAATTCAAACCTCATTTTTTTGTACCTCCTTCGTTTTTCGGTACTACATTAATCACTCTGAACGGCAGAAATAGCAAGCGGTATGTGAGAAAAAATATCACAATAAAAAGTCCGGGAACTGTGCGTAATACACAATGCCCGAAAGCACGAAATAGACATTCGGCAGCGCCACGCCGTTTCCCCACATCTTATATTCAGCGGAATCCGAATGCGGGTCTTTCAGCCACTTGATGATCTGCTTATCGGTCTTCGGCTTGGTGGAAGTCCCTGCAATCTTCCTATGGGTTTCAAAGACCTCCCGCCAGAAGGCAAGGTCATCCTCCGTTGGCTCTTCCGTCCCAAGGCCGCTGCACCACCAGTCCGGGAAGCCCTGCAGCCTCGCACATTCCGTCGGCGTCAGCCTGCGGACGATATATTCCGGCTCCATGATATGGTAGTCCCCGCTGAATGCCTCCTGGTTGCCGAGCCACTGCTTGGAGCCCATGCTTGCGGAAAGTGTGCCGAACACTTCCTTTCCGGATGCAGTCTGCACATCGTTGATGACAGGAGGGTCCTTATAATCCGTAGCCACCAGCGTATTCGCCAGCTCTTTCTCTGCCCGTGTAAAATGGGAATTCTTACTGGTGCAGTAGGTTGGCTGCGCGACTGCGTGCCGGTCCGTGGCATCCAGCGTAAAGGAAACATCCTCATTGATGCCGCTGCCCTGCGGCCCGTTCCTGTCATCCCGCCCGATCATGGAGCCCTGCAGGACAAAGGTCTGCATCTGCATATTCCGTGTCGCCATCAGCGCCCCGGACTTCCCCTGCAGGTCGATGACCTCGTCCCTCTGGTTGATGTGGAACGCCGACATCGCGCCTGGCTCTACCACGGCAATGCCGCCCTGGTTGCAGGAGGGGTTCCCGCCGTTCCCATCCAGTGTCCGGGAAGTATCCGCCTCATAGAATCCGCTGTGCGGGTTATCCGATTTCATGGCATTGCTGTCCTTGGAGCAGATGCCGTATGCCTGCACCACCAGCTCGTTGCAGTGGCTTTCCCCCACATCAAAGGTGTTCAGCGTGTTTGCCACCTTCCCGTCCTTCCATGTTGGTGCATCCCCTTTGCAGTGGGCGCGGTATCCCTTGCAGAACGGCACGAACACCGTCTGGTCATTGTTGCAGGAGAGCGTTGCGGATTTGTCGTCCTGTATGATCGCCCCTTTCCCGCCGCCCTCACAGCCGGAGCGGATTTTCAACGTCTTGGGCGTTTCCACCACGAACGGCTGGTTGTTCCCGCCCATGCCGTAGGTGGAGCTGACCGTGGGCGCTGTTTCCAAAGGCCCCGTGTATCTCGTATCCTGTGAATGGTTCTCATAAAGTTCCGCTTCCATGGCGGCATCCTCCTGGCTCATGACCATCGGTACATTCCCGCCGCCGGTCCCCATCCGGGATGTCAGCGTCTGTACCTTGCCGTCCCCCGACAGCTTCACACGGCTGTCCGCAGGGTGGTTCTCCAGTGCCACCGCCGCAGGGACCGTCCCGGCACGGAGCGTGGGCGAGGTTTCCTCCCCGTACCCAATCCCCCGCGCCTGTGCGGAATGCTCCGTGCAGAAACCTGCTGATTCCAGCACACACGGCGGATGGTGCGCCTCTGCCCGCAAAGTGCAGGTCATGTCATCCGTCACATCCATCCTCTGCCCACCCTGGTCATTAAGACATACTATGCCCCGGCAGATGCCGCCTGCCGCTCCAGCGCGATCCGCAGCACCTCCGGCAGCTCCTTGCCACGCACGGAAGCCCTCCGCAGAATACCCAGACACGCCTTCGGACTCAAATAATACCTTTCCGGCACTCCCGCCTGTAAAATCTGCGACAAGGTAGATGCGTTTTCTCCGCTGGGGGATTCCCCAAAATTGGGCGTCAAGCACCCGCCATGCGAGGGAAAATCCGTCCCCCACGACAGTTCCTGCGTTTGCCCACTTCCCTTTTGGAGGTCCAGGTACAGAAATACTTTCGTCTTTGACGGAGCAGACCGCTTCGAGGACGGCCTTGAAGTCCTCCCCTTTGTTGGACGAGAAGGCTCCGGGGACATTCTCCCACACGATAAACCTTGGATATTTTCCATCTGTTGCACACCTCATTTCCTTTACGATTCGTATTGCCTGATAGAACAGGCAGGACTGCTGCCCGCCAAGCCCCGCCCGCTTTCCCGCCACCGACATATCCGTGCAGGGCGAGCCGAAGGTGATGATGTCCACCGGCTCTATTCCATCCCCGCGGATGCTGTTGATATCGCCCAGGTGTTCCACGGAGGGCAGCCGCTTTGTTGTCACACGGATGGGGAACGGCTCAATTTCTGATGCCCATAAAGGAGTGATACCCGCAAGCAGACCGCCGAGCGGGAATCCCCCGGAGCCGTCAAAGAGGCTTCCGAGGGTCAGCCGTGAATCCGCAGTCTGCGGATTCGGTGTGTCTCCGCTGCCAGTGCCGGATCTGCTTCTATGGATATCTATAGCGTCCGCATTCATTCTGTCTCCACCTCCTTTACCAGTGCGGAGTACGGGATTTTCTCCCCGCCCCGCTCCACAAACACATTTTCCGAATCCCCGGTGTCCTCCACATACCTCCGCAGGATGACGGACGCGTACTTCTCATCCAACTCCATCATGCAGCAGATACGGTTTGTCTGCTCACACGCCATCATCGTGGAGCCGCTGCCGCCGAAGGTGTCCAGCACGATGGCATTCTCCTGAGAGGAATTGCAGATCGGGTATCCGAGCAGGTCAAGCGGCTTTGAGGTCGGGTGGTTTTTGTTCCGCTTCGGCTTGTCGTAGTTCCAGATGGTGGTCTGCTTCCGGTCGGAATACCACGGGTGCTTCCCGTTCTTCAGAAAACCGTACAGCACAGGCTCATGCTGCCACTGGTAGTCCGAGCGCCCAAGCACGAGGGAATTCTTCACCCAGATGCACACGCCCGCCAGGTGGAACCCCGCATCCACAAATGCCTTGCGGAAATTCAGCCCCTCCGTGTCCGCATGGAACACATATGCCGCGCCGCCCTTCTCCAGATGCTCCGCAATGTTCTGGAAGGAATTGTACAGAAAAGTGTAGAACTCCCCGTTCTCCATGCTGTCATTCTGGATGGAAAGCCCGCTGCCGCTCTTGAATGCGACGTTATACGGCGGGTCCGTCACGATGAGGTTTGCCTTCTTCCCATCCATGAGCGCCGCCACGTCCTCCGTGCTGGTGGCGTCGCCGCACATCAGCCTGTGCCTGCCCACCGTCCAGATGTCGCCCCACTCCACGAACGCCGCTTTCTCCAGTGCGGCGGAAAGGTCAAAATCATCATCTTTCACATCTTTTTCACTATCCCCGGCAAAGAGGTCTGCAATCTCATCCTCACCGAAGCCTGTCAGCGACACATCAAAATCCGCGCCCTGCAGGGATTCAATCTCAATACGGAGCAGTTCCTCATCCCACCCGGCATCCAGAGCCATGCGGTTATCCGCAAGGATGTAGGCTTTCTTCTGCGCCTCCGTCAGATAATCCACAAATACACACGGGATCTCTGCAATCCCTTCCTCCTTCGCCGCCATGATCCTGCCATGCCCCGCAATGACATTGAAATCCCGGTCGATGATGACCGGGTTGATGAAGCCGAACTCCCGCAGGGATGAGCGGAGCTTCGCAAGCTGCTCCGGCGAGTGCGTCCGTGCGTTGTTCACATACGGCACCAGCTTCCCCAAAGGGATGAGCTGCATCTCGGTTGTCGTCTTACCCATTTTTTATCTACACTCCTTTCCTTGCGCGGAGCAGCCGCTCCATCACATCATCCTGGGGCGTGTTGCCCTGGAATTCCACCGAGCAGTTCTCCTTCACGATCTGGTATATCTGCATCCAGCAGTAATTGGTCTGCTTCATGTAGGACTGGCTCATGGTGACATAGGGGGATGCGATGGCAGCCCCCGTGGTCGGGTGTTTCGCAAGGAAGCCCGTGGAGGACACGATCTCCTCGCACTGAATCCACCGGGACACGCTCATGGCGTACTGCTCCACCATCTGCACGGTGACCAGCTTTTCACATCCCCTCGCTTTCAGCCAGGCATAGGTTTCCTGGTACACTTCCTCCGCCACCAGCTCCCGCCCGCTCTTCTGCGGGGATTTGAGGAAGTCCTTCACGGGCGGCACATCCACGCCCTCCAGTTCGGCAGGCTCCATCATAACCGCAGCCGTTTTCCCCTCGCTGATCTTCTCCGTGAGCGCCTTGGGCTTGCGCCCTGCCCCCGGCCTTGCGCCGCCACGGTTGCTGCCGTCTTTTGCCACTGTTTTCACCCCGTTTCTTTGATTTCGTTTGAAAAAAGCTGCGGAAATCAAACGCCACAGCACCTTAAAAAGCCTATGGAATGCGGAAAATCAGGGCGGGGCAATCCCCCGTTTGATTTCCGGTTTTTGTGCGTGTGACCCCACGCCCGTTCCACAGAATATCTGCTGTAGAGATTCCGACCGCCCCTCCGGGTCAGCAGAAACCTCCACAGCATAAATCAACACAGCACTGATTCCCATAAAATAAATTAATGCTTATGCCACCTGTCGCCACGCTCCGCATGAATCCTGGCATGGCACGGCTGGCACAGCGACACAAGGTTTGACTCATCATGGGTGCCGCCCTCTGCCAGCGGCAGTTTGTGGTGTACCTCCTCCACAGGATGCAGCAGCCCTTTCTTATAACACTCCTCACAGAACGGGTGCTTGGCGGCGTAGCGGTCACGGATTCGTTTCCACGCTCTGCCGTACCTACGGCGTACAGCCGGGTCACGGTCGTACTTCTCGTAGCGGCGGTTCTCCTGCTTTTCATGCTCCTCACAAAAGCGCCCCTCTGTCAGCTTCGGGCATCCGGGGAAGGAACACGGCCTCTTCGGTTTCCTTGGCATTGCTCTCACCTCCTCATGGCATAAAGAAAGCCCCCGCAGGAGAAGTTTCCCACGAAGGCCGTCTGTCTTTATGCAGTTTTCGATAATGTCAGTATACCACGCCATATGGCAAACATTTTACACGGAATTACTCATGTGTGTCCCCGCCCGGTTTTTTCCCGCCAAATTTCATGTCTTTACAGACATTTGCAAATGACCGGTATGTGCCTGCCACAAGTTCCGACCAGTGTTCCAACTGCCCCGTCATGATCTCCATCTGCCGAAGCAGCTTGTAGATGTGGAAGTCCGGGTCGTAACTGCCGACGTTCTCGTTGATGTCCAGGTTTTCAAACATCTTCTGCGTGTTCTCCAGCGCCACGGCATTGAAGGTCTCCATGTTCTCCGCCATGGTTCCGATGATCAGCTTCTCCAGTTCCTCCGCCGTGCTGAATTCCTCAAACACCTCAAAGTAACGGTACTGGTCGTTGTACACATAGAAAAAGTTCGGTCCTTTCCTGCCAATGGCGATGTCCGAATGCCACTCATTCCAGTAATCGCTGTATTTCTCCGCCACCGCCATGATCCTTGAAACTTCATCCTCTTCTGCCATCCTGCACCTCCTCTCGTTTTGGTATGGTGCATATTACCGTCAATGGGGAAATATATCCACTCCTATTTTCATGAATTTCAGCTTTTCCCAAAAAGCAGGATGGTGAGGTGGTGCAGCGCACGGTTCTTTTTGTTATAGGCGGAACTCTGCTCAATGTGGAAATGGTCTGCGATTTTATAGATAATGCTGCTGCCATATTCGTTGCCGTCACCATAAAAGGCTTCCAGCACATACCGCTCATCCTCCGAAAGTTCCTCCCATGCCGGGAGGAACCACGCCATATATTCCACTGCCTGACGGTAACGCTCCTTCAGCACATCAATCTCCTCGATGCCCTTTATCATCCTGTCCTCCACAGCATGGGGATTGTGCGTATGGGGCATCCCGTCAGACTGCGGGCTGCTGACGCCGCCCATTTTCTCATATGCCGCCTTTATCTCATCATCCGTGTGGTCAATGATGAATTTCATGCTGCTGTAATCCTTCAGTGCGTCCACGGCCGCCGACCGCTTGTCAAGGTACTTCCAGATAATGCTCATAAGCCATGCCTCCAATCAAAATATATTTGCTTCCCCCGGATTTTCAAAGATTGTCGTTGATTTTCATTGATTGGCCCAGATTTGCAGTTTTGACTGGAGGCGGCATTTCCGCCTATATCTTCAAGTCGGCTTTCACTGCATCAATCAGTGCGGCCTGCGTGGTATCCTTTTCGGAAAGCGCCTTCATGATCCGCTCGTCTATGGTGCCTTTCGTGATGATGTGCTGCACCACCACGGTTTCTGATTGTTGCCCCTGCCGCCACAGCCTCGCCACCGTCTGCTGGTATAATTCCAGTGACCAGGTAAGGCCGAACCACACTAGGGTGTTCCCTCCGCCCTGGAGGTTCAAGCCGTGTCCAGCGGATGCCGGGTGGATCAGCGCCACCGGGATCTCCCCGGCGTTCCATTTCCGGATGCTGCCGTCGGTATCCAGCCGGGAACACGGAATTTTCAGCTTGTGCAGCCGTTCCGTGATGCGCTCCAGGTCATGCCGGAACCAGTATGCCACAAGCACTGGCTTGCCGTTTGCCGCCTCGATGATGTCCTCCAGTGCGTCCAGCTTCCGCTCATGGATGGCGACCGTCTCCCCGGCATCCGTGTAGACTGCGCCGTTCGCCATCTGCGACAGCTTCCCGGAAAGGGATGCGGCATTGGCGGCTGTGATGTCGCCGTCCGGAAGCTGAAGGACGAGGTCTTTCTTCAAATCCGCATAGTGCGAATCCTCTTTCTCAGAAAGATACACCGTGTATCTGGAATTTATCAGTTCCGGCATCTGCAGGTGGTCGGTGGACTTCATGGAAATGGTGATGTCGGATATTTTGCCGTATATCTGTTTCTCCGCCCCAGGCAGCGGCTTGTAAGAAAACACCACCTGCCCGTTCTGCTTATCCGGCCGGAAGTAAGAAGTGCGGTACTGCCCGATGAACCTGCCAAGCCGCTCGCCCATGTCCAGCAGCCGGAACTCCGCCCATAAGTCCATCAGGCCGTTGCTGCTCGGCGTGCCGGTCAGCCCCACGATGCGCTTTACTTTCGGCCGGACTTTCATCAATGCCTTGAACCGCTTCGTCTGGTGGTTCTTGAAGGACGACAGCTCATCGATCACCACCATGTCGAAGTCAAACGGTATGCCGCTCTCGGAAATCAGCCACTGCACGTTCTCACGGTTGATGAGATAAATGTCTGCCGGCTTTTTTAATGCCGCAAGCCTCTCTGCCGCCGTTCCGACCGCCACGCTGTATTTCAGTCCCTCAAGGTGGTCCCATTTTTCAATTTCCGCCGGCCAACTGTAAGAAGCTACACGGATTGGCGCTACCACAAGCACCCTGTGGATTTCAAAGCTGTCAAACATCAGGTCGTTGACTGCCGTCAGCGTGATGCTCGTTTTCCCTAATCCGCAGTCCAGGAAGATTGCGGATACTGGATGCGCCTCAATGTATTCTGCTGTAAATTTCTGGTATTCATGTGGCTCGTATCTCATCAATCATCCCTCCGATCTGTGATTCATCATCCAGCACATACACTTTAAATCCCAACTGCCGAAGCAGCCTGTGCCGGGAAAGCTGCAGGGGGCGGGGCTTTTTCCCAGGAGCCTTTACCTCCACGAACGCCATTTTCCCATCCGGGAGAAGTGCCAGTCTGTCAGGCACCCCATCAAAACCGGGCGATGCGAACTTAAGTGCCAGGCCCCCGGCGGCCTTGACTGCCGCCCTGAATTTCTGCTCTATGGTCTTCTCTCTCATGCAAATGCCTCCAATCCCTTATTTTTCAAGCATTCCAGCCTTTAGGGTGCAGGTCGGTGCAAGTCGTACCTAAAACTCCTCTATAAGTGATTTTTTGCTGAAAAAACTGCCCTAAAGGGGGTTTATACCAAGACCTGCACCGACCTGCACCTTTCCCCAAAACATGGGCTTTCTCAGTCCTCAAAATCTTCCTCCTTTATCCGCAGCCCATACACGATAATGCCGGCCTTCGCCTTCCTCCGGGAAAAGCCGGCAGACTCCAGCGCGTTATAAAAATCAGCCGTACTTCTGGTGTACTCGCCCGTCCGCATACAATAGCTGCGGTATTCCTGGTACAGAACGCCAGACTTCTCCCGGTACGTTTTATCGGCCTCGCAGCACTCATGCAGGAAATGCCCAAGCCAGTCATTGTCCTCCCGGTATGATTTGATGGCTTCCTCCACGCAGGCTGGGGAAGGGATGTGGAAATTCCGGCTGATAGCCTTTTCCGCTCCCTCAATGATCCACTTCATAACAGCCGGCGCTGCCTCCGAAACGAGGAAATCGGCATAGTTCTTCACATCCCCTGCACCCTCTATCCTGGCATGGAACGGAATCACAATTAAACGCCGCCACGTTCCAGGGTCATTCGCTCCTACTCTTGGCAGGTGGTTGGTATACAGCACGAGGGTGTGGCTCGGCGTGAAGGAAAACGGGTCCTTATACTTTTTCTCCGCAAAAATCTCATCCGTGGAACACATCTGCTTCACCACGGAGGTATTCAGGCGCATCCCTTCCTCCAGCTCCGCAGCAATAATTAGCCGTTTGCCCTTTGCCTCGGCAAGTTCTGGTTTCACATTCCGCTTGCACCCGACCGTGAGGGTGTCGGCGGACATATTCCCGCTGTAGGTGCCAAGCACACGGGCTACGGTGTTCCAAAAAGTGGATTTACCGTTCCTCCCCTCCCCGTAGGCAATGACCAGCGATTCCATGTAGACGCGCCCCACCGCCGCCATGCCCACGATCTGCTGCACATAATCAATCAGCTCCGAATCACCGCAGAAAATAGTGTCTAAAGAATCCAGCCACAGTTTCTCCCCTTTATCGCCGGGAGCTGCCGCCGTTATCTTAGTGATATAGTCCTCCGGGCTGTGGTCACGCTTCCCATCCAGCCCGTCCGGGAGGTAATAAGTGCCGTCCGGCGTGTTCAGAAGGAACCCGTCTTTATCCAGGTCAGACACGCTGATCTCCAGCATCGGCTTCGCCGCCTGCAGGGCGGAAACCACATACTTCATGTCCCGCCGCTTCATCACAAACGCCTTATATGCCTGGGCGGACATATACGCAAGGTAGGCGTCCATCTGCCCGCCGCTTATTTTCTTTTCCAGCGTCTTGCCGCCGGAGGTGATGGCATCCTCTGAAATGCCGGTATCCATAAGCGCCTGTTTCGTCCGTGTGATTTCATCCTTAGCATCCGCAAGCTGAAGGTCAAGGAACTCCTCCGCCGCGCCCACTGCCTGCTGCTTGGACTCCACCCAATACTGCCCGCAGAAACGCAGGTAATCCGTAGCCGCCGTATAGCGCAGCTCCACGCCGTATTCCCTGGTCAGCACCTTCGCCTGCCCGATGTCGGAGTAATCGCCCGGTTTTAAAGACTCCCGCCCGAACTCGTCATTGTACGCATCCGGTGCCACATATCCCTCCTGCCCCTGCACTTTCTCCGCAAACCGGCAGGCGCTCTGCCAGATCATTGCAAGCTCCGCATCTTCCAGCGGCGGATTACATTTATCTGCCTCCTCCATGAAGATCTCATGCGCCCGCTCCGTCGCGCCGTACCGCTTCACCACGCGCCCGGCAAAATGGGACATGGTGGCGTTGCGCTGCCCCTGCGGTATCTCCCTGCCGCCCTGGTACTTCACGATGCAGTCAATAGTGATCTCGCCCTCGTGCCAAAAGATGGAGTCCGCAGGATGCCCGAAAATGAAACGGGCAGAATCCAGCGCCTTGGCATCGAAGAAAGGGAATTTCTGCTGTATGGCTTTCTTCAGAGCCGCACACGCCTCCCCATCTGTGATTGGATCATGCGGGAAGTACACATGGAACCTCGGCCTTGCGGACTTCCCCTCCTTCGGCTTCATATTGTTCCGGCTCGGCACCACAACAAACGCCACATCCTTCCCGATTTTTTCATCCAAATCTTCCGGATGAATCCAGTCCTCCGGATTGTCGGAATGGCCGTTGTCGCAGTCCATCACGTCCACATCGCAGGAGAGGAAGTTATCCCCGCTCCTGCGGCAGCTCTTAAATTCCGCGCACACATGGTCGAACGCTGCCACCTCCATGCAGTCATCCTCATTGTCAATGACGCGCCTGTTGGGATAAAGGCTGTTCTTTGCGTTCCCCCTGCAGTTCGCCGTGTAAAATGTCATTCTCATAATTTGCAGACCTCCTCGCAGTTTTCTGTGAAATAGCGGATTGGCATATCCCGCTTTTCCGCCTTCTCAATCTCCGCCGCCATCCCTGTGGATATGGTTCCGCCGAACACCCACAACTGCTCACACTTGCCAAGCAGCACCATTCCCATGAACATACCGATTGCCCGCTCCGCAGGTTTCCCGTCATCCAGAAACTGCGGAAACAAAAGGTGCGGGGCGATCGGAATCGCGCCGTTCTTCACTGCAAACCTGCTGTACCGCCTCGCCTTCTGCGTGTTGCCTGACCTGTCCCCGGCAAACGGGGAGCATATATAGACAAGCGGCCGGTATGTCCGCTTCGCAGCCCTTTCCTCCTTCCTGATCCCCGATAACGCCGCATGGCTCGTCGGGTCGCTGTATCCCTCGCTGTTATATCTGCTGATTCCCATCAACCATACCTCCATTCTGCCTGCGCTGTTCTTTCCGGACTGTGTCCGCAGGCTTGTAAAACGGGCAGTCCCTCCCGCCAAAGTCATTGTCCTTTAAGCAGGTGCAGATGCCGCCTCTGTTTGCGAAACAGTCGCCGTGCGCCCTGCACCCCTGCATTGCCGCTCTGCTCATCCCTTTCCGCCTCCTGAAATCAATCTGATATTCCCCTCCATCCTTCTGCGGAGGACTTCCGTTTTGTTGAACCGCGCCCTCCAGTGCCTCCGCTCCGGGGAATCCGCAGGAAGCGCCTCTTCTGTTTCTCTGTACATATCGCAAAGGGCTTTATACCCGTCCGCCAACTCCCGCAGTTCCGAAAGCAGCTCCTCCCTTGCTTCATCGGAGCAGTATGAATTGATGAGCCTTGCGGCTTTCCTCATCGCCGGCATTTTGCAGGGGAAGAATGCCTCCACAATAAGCTCCATGTATCCCGTCCCGTATTCAATCCGCAGCCGTTCCATCATGCACCCCTGCCTAATCCTTTTGGTAAAACGAACACTCGTAACCATCCGCCCGGAGCAGTAAACCTTTCGCCCAGGGCGGCGTCCTGCCCATCTGTTCACATACGGCAGGAAGGGACATCCTCCTGTCTGCCTCGATGATGATTTCATCATGGACGTGTGCCACGATTGAGCAGTTCCGTAAAGTCCGCATGGCATAGCATAAAATATCCCGGCTGACCGCCTGGACGATATTCTCCACGAACTTGGGGCCGTAGCTTTCCAGCCGCTCCCATTTCTTTGTGCCGCCCACACCCATGTAGGTGACGGACTCTCCGCCAAACTGGTTCTCGCCAATCCTCGGCTTTACATACGCAAGCCGCCGTCCGGAGAAAAGCGTGATGAACAGCATCCCGCTTTCATAGCTGAAGCGGATGCCGTGTGTTTCCGTTGGCATCCGCTTTTTGATGCACTCCTTCACGGCGCGGTCAACCGCCCACCAGAACTCCGTGATGCTCGGATTGGAATACCGCCATGCTGACACAAGCGGCTGCAGCTCTTCCTCCGCAAGCCCCATCTCCAGCGCGCCCATGGATTTCAATGCACCGACTGATCCGCCATAGCCGAGGGCCAGTTCCGCTATCTTGCCTTTCTGCCGCAGATGCCCGTTCACGCCGTGCTTTTCCACCGGCACATGGAACATCTGGCTTGCCGAGGCGCAGTAAATGTCACCGCCTCCCTCGAACACCCTAAGACGCCACCGCTCCCCGGCAATCCAGGCAATCACCCTTGCCTCGATAGCGGAAAAATCCGCCACAATGAACTTCCTTCCATCCTGCGGCACAAAAGCCGTGCGGATGAGCTGCGATAGCGTATCCGGGATATCCTCATAGAGCATGGCAAGGGCATCGAAATCCCCGGCTTTCACAAGTTCCCGCGCCTGCGCCAAATCAGGGATATGGTTCTGGGGCAGATTCTGCAACTGAATAATCCGGCCGGAGAACCTCCCCGTCCTGTTGGCTCCGTAGAATTGAAACATCCCGTGCGCACGGCTGTCCGCACACACCGCATTCTCCATTGCCTGGTATTTCTTTACAGAGGATTTGGCAAGCTGCTGCCGCAGGGTCAGCACAGTTCTTAATTGCTCCGGTGCATCCTGCAGAAGCCCCGCCACCGCTTTTTTATCCAATGAATCCGTTTCCATCCCATTCTCCGAAAGCCACTGCTTCATCTGCTGCACGGAGTTTGGGTTCTCCAGTTCCGTCAGTTCCTGCATGGCAGCCGACAGCTCCGACTTGGAGCGCCCATCCATGGCGATGGCGTTCCTGACCATTTCCATATCCACACCGATGCCCCGGTCGTTAATCTCCTGGTCCTGCCAATACTCCTCCCATACAAAATCCGGGACAGGGAATTTGGACAGCCTCTGCTGTATCTGCATCTCCGCCTCCACGTCACGGAGGTTGTATGCCTTGAACCGCTCCCATTTCTCCCTGTCGTGTTCCGGCAGATTCCGCGTCCGGCCGCCGTTTGTTTTGGTCGGCTTGCAGGGGACACAGAAATAGCGGATCAGGTCTTTGCCCTCCGACAGCTTCTTTTTTTCCAGCCCAAGCACCGCACCCACGCTTTCCAAGGACAGAGGCAAGCCAAGCGTGGCAGACCAGACCATGGAGCATTTCCATGATTCCGGCTCCAGCCATTCCCCAAGATAATTTGATAAGCACACCCTCTCGAACATAGCATTGAATGCCCACTTGGTGACGGACTCATCGGAAAGCGCCGCCAGTATTTCCGCAGGGATTTCCTCCCCGCAGGCAACATCGACCACCCGCACATCCCCGCCGTCCACACTGAACCCAAACAGCAGAATCTCAAAATTCGGCGAGGAAGAATATTTGTAAACGCCGCATTTGGATAAATCCACATCCGAATACGACTCAATATCGATACTGATACACTTCAATCCCACCAGCTCCTTTCACCGCCTTAAGGGCGGCAGGGAAAAGGCAGACGCCCGTTCCCCGCCACCCGGCGGCTCTGTGTTCCCGTTTATCTGGTTAAGACAGGAAATCTTCCTCGTCCTCATCCGCAAAATCGTCCTCCGCACGGGACCTCCCGCCAAGCGGCTCCCCGTCACGGATTTTCTGTAAATTGTTCAGGCCGCAGGCGATTCCCTTATTGCCATTGCTGTTGAAAGCATAGAAATTGATGCTCGCCCTGCCGTACACGCCGCTGTACACCTCGGAATGATCCAAAATCGGCTGGCGGTCTGCATCCACAATCCCCGGAGCCGTGGAGCTGTTGGCATTGACAAAATAGGAATCCGCATAGGCTTCATCGTCCGGGCGCTCCACATCCCCGTCACGCAGCGGGGTCTTCAGTACGGAAAGCGCAGGGACGCTCCTGCCGTTCCCCTTCAGCTTCGCCTCGCCCTCGCGGTACGCCGCCTTGATGGCTTCCTCAATCTTTGCAATGGTCTTTTTATCCGACTTTGGGATGATGAGTGACACGGAGAACTTCGGCGTTCCCCCGTTAATCGCCTTTGCTTCCCATGCGTTGCAGTAGCTCCACCGGGTGTTGGGGCCGGTGATCACTTTCGTTGGATTGTTGGCTGTGTTTGACATATGATTTTCCTCCTGACTAATCTTCCTTGAAATCTTCCTGCGCCGTGTTCATCTCCGGCCGCTTGTCGCTCTCCGGGACTAACGCAGGCTTGCCCTGCGGCTTCTCCACAAGGCCCTTTAAAATCTCCGCAAACTTCTTTTTGCCGAGCAGTTTCTCCATGGCCGTGATGCCTAAGAGCTTCGGCTCATACGGGTCGAAGCCCGCCTTCTTCACGGTATCCGCCACGGCATCCTCATCCGTGTACTTCCGGTTGGAGCGTCCTTCCACAACCTTGAACCCGGCATACTTCACGCCGCTGAGCGCCTGCTGCAATGCGAACTCCTTCACGTCCGCCGCCCATGACGCCAGCTCATCCGCTTTCACGAGGATCGCCGCGATCTCGTCATCCTCCAGCGTGGCGGGCATCTCAAAGTCATATTTGGCAAGCTCCAGATTGTACTCCGCCCGTTTCCTGCAGACCGCCTTTGCCTTGCAGAACCGGCAGTGTTCCCCTGCACAGAACTCACCCTCCCCGGCATAGGCCAGCTTCGCCTTTTCTGCCAGCTCGCCCGCCGCCCATTGGAGCAGGTCATCCTTTGCCATGGCATACACGCTGACATTCTCCCGGCGCGGCTGGTAGATTGCCATGCGGACAGACTCAATGTCATAGATGCCGTCAAACAGCTCCAGTGCGCCCAGGGCATACAGCATCATCTGTGGGTTCCCCTCGGCGGAAACCTCCACGCCCTTGCCATGCTTGTAGTCGATGATATACAGCGTCCCGTCTGCGATAATCACGCAGTCGCCAGTGCCAAAGCCTTCCTCAACGAACCGGGAAAAGTCCAAACGCTGCTCAATCAGCACCACCGGGTCCTTGCAGGTTTTCTTTGCCTCCTCCACAAGGGAAAGGACATACTCCGCATAGCCGCAGGCGCATTCCTCCATCTCCTCATCGTAAAATTCAAGCCCCTCCGTAGGGTCTTTAGTCTCCATGCCCAGGGACAGCTTCAGCTTGTGTTCGCACAGGCTGTGGGCATCGGTGCCCTGCTGTGCATATTCGCTGCCAGTATCCTCATAGTTCTCACAGAGCCTTGCCGACGGCGGGCAGGCAAGCCACCGGTGGCTGGAGGATGCGGACAGTAAAGCGTGTCTCCCCATCACAGCACCTCCGCTTCCGCAAGCAGCGCAGGGTATTCCGCCGGGTCGATCTCCGACAGCTTATCCGCTCCGTGCTTTGCAAGCAGATCCCTCACTTCCTCCGTATGTCCGGAGCGGGACTTCTCCGCCAGCACCGCACGGACTTCCTCCAGCGTCAGCACTTTCTCCTCCGGCCCCTGCTTTGCCGTCTTTGTATCTTTCTTCGTCGTGTTCCTGACGGCCTTCCCGGTTCTGACCGCTTTCCCGGTTTCCTCCGGCTCCTTTGTGGTCGTCATCTCCGCCTCTGCCGTACCGCTGTCTGCCACTGCATCCGCAACGGCCTGCAGGCTGTCGGCAAGGGAACGTAAATCCCCGATGACGTCAAGCAGTAACTTCACTTTTCCCATGTACGCTTCCTCCTTCCATGACTTCACTGACTGCAAGCTCCCGGACGGAACCGCCCGGAACGATGATGGTCAGCCGCTGCTTCTCCCCAAAGAGGAAGCGCAAAAAACGCTCCCTCACGGAGACATTGCGGCAGCTCACGATCCCTTCTACTGCCGGTTCTTTTGAAACACTGATCCTCAATGTGTGCCTCACCTTTCCACCTCCGATTTCTAAAGGGCGGGATTTTATGCCCTTCACTATACGGAGATTTGGTGGCTGTTTTGATGGGGTGTTTTTCAGAAAAACTTTTTAAATTTTTTTCTTCCAGCCTCAACCGACTCATGCACGGTCCTGAAATTCGTACCTTCCTGCCGCGCGATTTCCCGGATCGACATACCGCCCGCCAGCTTTAACAGCCTCCTCTGCTGCACCTTAGAGAGCATATGGAAAGCCTCATATACACGCCTGTCCTCTTCCATGGCGGCAAGCATCGTTTCCGGCGTTTCTTCCGTGCCGTACTCCATACCCTCAAACTCCACGGCATCCAGCGAGCAGCAGTGATAGCGTTCCTTCCTGGCAAGGTTGTCCTCCAGCCGCCTGTCCTCAATGATGACGGCACCGATGGATTCCTCCACCTCGACCTCCGACACTGTCCCGTCCGTAAATTCATATTTAATTTTCACTTTAAATTCCTCCAGTCTTGAAATTTTTGAAAACGGAAAATTCAAGACTGGAAGGCGGCGCACGGGATTGATAAAATGTCAGAAAGAGCCTTTTTCCGACAACGAAAAAACGCACCCGCCGTAAGGCAGGTGCGCTCGTTTTAAAAAAGGTGGTGCATATTGGGGGACTTATGGGGATTGACAGGGAATATGTCGAATGAAAAAATACCGCAATCCCCTTAAGGACTGCGGTATGTACAGAAGGCATATATTGTTTTGGTATGTAAGGCATGAAGCCTGTCCCTGCCCGTGGTAGATTCATGGCATCCCCTTTCCGGGGATACACAGCATACAGTTCCGCTTTCCCCTGACAGCTTGGCAACGGGGGAATTATAAAAAATGATTTTGTAGAACTGCTTTAGTGAATCTGTAGAAACGCTGTAGAATATCGCAAGTTACGACACGGCAGCACGGAAAAAAAACAGATAAAATTTAATCATACAGAATTATGTAGAAAACACCCGGAATAGCAGTTAGAAAAACGGAATCGAGTAGGAGGAAATTTCTAGAAATTTCCGACCTCTCACACCACCGTGCGTACCGTTCGGTACACGGCGGTTCAATCAACTTAACAAGTTACTCGCCTTTCAGCGTAGTAGTCCGACATGGAAACTAATCCAAACCGGGTTAGTCTCTCTTTCGTAACAGCCACATTCATTGCTCCTCTTTGGCATACATAGGCTATTCTTGCCCCTGTATATGCCGTTGACCACGCATATTTGCGGCTGATACCTAATTTTATCAGGTTCTTTGCTCTATTCTGCGGTGTTTTCCAATGCTTCCATATGCACATACGAAGCCGGTAGCGGATTTGACTGTCTAGCCGTTCGCATAACCCTTTCATGCTGCCGATTTTGAAATAGTTTATCCATCCTCGGATAAGTTGGTTGAGCTTCTTGACTTTGTATCCATTGCTCACTCCCCAACTCCTGCATGTGAGTTTCTTCATCTGCTCCCTGAACTTTGCCGCCGCTTTCGGGTGGGGTCTGGCTTTATACCCTTTGGCAAATGAGTCATAGTAGAATCCAAATCCCAGATACTTGATTCCCTTGGGCTTATCCACCTTACTTTTCTCCCCATTTACTTTCAGGCCCAGCCTTTCTTCGATAAATCGGGTGATGCTCTTCATTACCCGGTCTGCCGCCTGTCTGCTTCCGACCATGATAATCAGGTCGTCTGCGTAGCGGACGAAATCCAGCCCTCTTGCTTCCAGTTCTTTGTCCACTTCGTTCAGCATGACGTTCGCTAACAGCGGCGAAATATTTCCGCCCTGCGGCGTGCCCACTATGGTATCTTCATACTCGTCGTCTATCATCACTCCACTGACCAGGAACTTCCTTACTACCGATATGACATCCCCATCCTTGATTGTACGCCCGAAGATAGTCATCAGCTTGTCATGGTCTACTGTGTCAAAGAACTTTGCAAGGTCAATGTCTACAACCCAGCTGTGTCCGTCATTCATCATCTCTAATGCTTTCAAGACTGCCTGTTGTGCGCATCGGTTCGGCCTGAACCCATAGCTGTGGTCGTGGAACTGCTCTTCAAATATCGGAGTGAGCACCTGTGCTACTGCCTGCTGCACAAATCTGTCTACCACCGTTGGTACTCCGAGTTTTCTTGTCCCGCCCTCTGGTTTGGGTATCTCCACCCTGCGGACTGGCTGCGGCTTATATTTCCTCGTCCGCAGCTTCTCCCTGATGCTTTCGCCGTTTTCCGAAAGGTATGCGCCAAGCTCTTCGACAGTCATCCCGTCCACGCCTGCCGCGCCTTTGTTCCTTACGACTTGCAGGTACGCGGCATTAAGGTTATCCTTGCTCAATACCTGCTCCATGAGACTACTTGTGTCCATGCGTTGTTTCCTTTCTGCCCCTTTTGCCTTTGCCGCCTTTGAAGTCATCGACAGGCGTATGCTCTGGCTACGAAGTGGAACGTACTTCAACTGATTGATTGTTCAGCCCTTCGCTCCATTCCCATTACAGGAACTTCTTCACTACTATGGCTTCTGCTGACTCCTCACAGTTCGTTGTTACTACGGCTGATGAGACCGCCTGTGAGACCTCCACGCTTAAGGTGCGCACTCTTTCCCCTCACCTATCCGCCACATCTACTCGTACTTCCGGCAACTTTTGGACTTCATCTCTTTTGGCAGACTTATCCGTATTTCCGAGCCTTATATGTGATTTCTGTCCGTCGGACCAAGGGTTTGCCTACAGCTTCCTTCAGATTCCACCTCACGATGGACACCCTTGCTGTTCAGCTATACACTTCCTCGTTGCCCAGGCGTGTTCGGGACTTTCACCCGTTAGAGCGCGCCCATGGCGCGCAAACCAAAAAAATAAGACGGCTCAGTTTCCCAAGCCGCCGTTATGTAGCTGCAATACATTCAGAGTCTGTTTCAAAACAATAACCAACTTCCCGTACACATCGGATAACAAAACATCCCTCCGGCAATAGTCTGCCTATCTTCTCACGCAAGTTATGTACGTGGCAGGCTATGGCATTGTTCGCATTTCCAAAAGCCTCCTCTTCCCACACCTTCCGATATATTTGGTCATAGGTAAGAACACGCCCTTTATTTGCCACAAACAAGCACAGAAGATTATATTCCTTTGCCGTCAGATTAATTTCCAGCTTATCACAATATACCTTTCGATGAGCCGGATCAATTTCTAAACCAGGAAGTGATAACACCGGCTCGTGCTTCAACCACAAAAGTTCAAATTCAGGATGCTTTTTCAAAGTCTTTATTATTTCATCAATGATAGAATGACTTCCCTCATTGGACTCAATAATTAATACACGGCTGATGTTACCACCTCCTCCATTCAGAACATACCAAAGCATAATTACATTTTTAATATCCTGTTTATTTAACTATTATCAGCCAAACACTTCTGCTACATCCTTTAAATATTTCCGGATCGGCAAATGCTGCGGACAATGTTTTTCGCATTTTCCACAACCGATGCACTCCGACGCTTTTCCGTGTGTTAATGCCAGATTGTTATAATAGATGGATGATACCATGCCCTTAAAATTTTTATTATCGTTGTATAATGCAAAATAATCCGGAATCGCAATATTCTTCGGACATTCACTTTCACTGACGCAATATCTGCATGCCGTACAGGAAATCGCAATCCCGGAACGGATAATATCCGCAGCCTGTTTCAATGCTTTCATTTCCGCTTCGCTCAAAGGTTTAAAATCCTTCATGTAGCTTAAGTTATCCTCAACCTGTTCCATATTGCTCATGCCCGAAAGCACCATCATCACATTTTCATGGGTAGCTGCAAAACGGATTGCCCACGATGCTGTAGAAAGTCCTGGCGTCTGTGCTTTCAATATCTCGTCCGCTTTCTCCGGGATATTCGCAAGTGCGCCCCCTTTGATCGGTTCCATCACAATCACTGGCTTGCCATGCCGTGCGGCAATCTCATAGCATTCCTTCGCCCGGAGTGCGGCATCGTCCCAATCCAGATAATTCAACTGGAGCTGCACATATTCTGTCTCCGGATGATCCTTCAATATGCGTTCCAGAAGTTCCGGCGAGTCATGGAAAGAAAAGCCAATGTGACGGATTCTCCCTTCTTCTTTTTTCTTTACCAGAAAATCAAATGCCCCTGCTTTTTGTACATTCTCATAGTTAGTACCGGCCAGTGCATGAAGCCAGTAATAGTCAAAAAATTCTACGCCGCAGCGCATAAGCTGCTCTTCAAAAATCCCCTGCATCTGATCCGGTTTCTGAATCAGGTAAACCGGCATTTTATCCGTAATGGTAAAACGTTCCCTCGGATACCGTTTTACTACGGTTTCCTGGAAAGCTTTCTCGCTGTTGCCTCCATGGTACGGATAAGCAGTGTCAAAGTATGTACCGCCCGCCTCCAGAAAGGCGTCCACCATTTCCGTCATTTTCGGAATATCCACCTCGCTGTAATTTCCATTTACCACAGGCAGCCTCATTAAGCCAAAGCCAAATTTTTTCATTGCGATTCCTCCATTCGTTCCATAAGTTTTATTCAATTACAATTTCTTCCCCGGCTTCTATGATCAGGCGGTTTGGCGCTTCAAACTGCTCCGCCAGTTCCCTGTCAAAGACCACGCCCTCCCTGGCTGTCACATGGTAGGGAATATTATGCTTTGCGCCCACCATTTCCGCGCATTCCGCTGCTTCGTCAAGTCCCATGTTATAAATGCCGTCACAGCAGAAAAAGGCATAATCAATATTCTTCTCAGCCAGCAGCGGCATCTGTTCTGTGGTTGATGTATCGCCTGTCACATAGACGGATTTCCCATCGGAAAAGGTCAGTATGTAGCCCACGCAGCCACCCACGTCATGCAGGGAATTATAGCCTGCCTCCACTGCTTCCACCGTTACATAACCCCTCTCAAATAACTGGTGTTCCCCATTCTGGATTGCCTCGGCCTGCGTGATAATCTCACAGCCTGGATTCCGGTTCTGCACTTTATCAATCATGTTGTGGTCATAATGCGGGTGTGTTACCAGAATCAAATCCGCAGAAAGTTCATAATCATCCCCCGCATAAGGATCAACGTAAATAACCTTTCCTTCCGCCGTAACAATACGGATGCTTGCCTGTCCCTGATAAAGCAAAACCGCCCGGTCTGCTCCATCCGTTTCCGGCTCATTTTGTGCGGATTCTGTATCATCAGAATCCTTGTCCGTCGTTCCCACGGCTGCCGGTTCCATCTGCTGTGTTCCTTCCATATGGGCATCTGCATCACTTCCGCCAGCACACCCTGTAAATAAAAGTACCGCCAGCATAGCCATGCTTAAAACAATTTTTCTTTTCATGTCCTTTTTCTCCTTTTCTCCAACAGTGCTGCCCCACCCACGGCATAATACCCGCACACCGCAAACAAACACATCACCGCAAGATAATCCATAAAAAAGAAAATACGCGGTTCTCCAAAATCAAAAAAGACAAACTGATTTTGAAGGAACATATAAGAACCTATCTGCCTGCGGACAAATGCATAAACTCCATACAGTGCTATGAATATAAACACAACACGGAGCAGAAGAATACCACCCCTGCCCATTTTCCTCCTGCCCCATAAGTTTCCTGCCATACCGACAGCCATCCTCCAATGAAGCCCAATATGCAGAGACATAAGTACAAACCCCCAATAGGAAGCAAAAAGATGCGATGCCCGTGCAAAAGATAAACTGCCACCCAAACCCGAAAATATATGACGGGACATCATGATCCCACTGACCGGCAAGGCCAGCATAACCGGAATCAAAAACAGGTCAGCTATCGTCCTCAATATGCGGGAAGCGGAATAATGCCCGCGAAACAGATTTCTGTACCACGAAAAATTCAATACATGGTGCAGGATAAAAAGCAGGAACATAAAAATACCCATCCATTCATGCACAGCCTCCCCAATTAAGGAATAAGCCATAAGCAGTGGAAGCAATACTGCCATACCCACATCCGCCAGCATACGCACAGCCTGTTTTCTTTTCTTCAAATATACTTCTTTCTTATCCGTTATTTTCGGTAAGCCCATACTGCACCTCCTATTGGTCAGGTGCATTACTCAGAAGCCATTTATCCTGCCGTTTTTCGAACCAGTGCGTTCCACTCATGCGGTAAGTTCCTCTTGCACCGTAAGCATTGGCGTTCAATACCGAAGTATAAGTGACAGAGGCAGTATCTCCATCTACCTCCACCACCGGGGAGTCAATACCAATCGTAAAATACCGGAGACTGCCATCCTCCACATCCGCAAAATATTCTTCCCGCGTCTGCTGCCTGCCGCTCATATGCGTAAAGGTCATATCCTCCGGCACAAGCTCCCGCATGGTAACAATATCCGCATCCGTCATTGCCTGGCAGTACCTCGCCTGCTGATAGAGGACTTCTATCTGCTCCCCGCTCATGGCAGACAGATCCACCCCCATCAGTTCCACATTTTCAAAAACAGAAAAATCATATTCCTGCATAACTTCTCCTTCCTGCCTGTCTGCGATTTCAACCGTCACGGCCACATTGTCCTCCATTGTCTCAAATACACTTAAATCCGAAGTAATCTTCCCCATACGGATCAAGCCGCCCTGACTGGAATTCCCTTCATTTCCGAAAAAAATGGCAAGGGATTTTCCTGACACAAAATAAGTAATGTCTCCATTTTCAAAGTCAGGAATATCCTCTCCGTTTTCCGGCAGTTCCGAGACAGGAGCATAATATTCCCGATCTCCATAACGGTTCATGGAAAGCGTCAGAGGAAGCAATTCTAAAAATGCTTTTGTCGTTTCACTGTTATCCATCATTGCAAAAACAATTTCATTCCCAAAGGTCAGCTTAATCTCTGTTGTATCGGACTGTAATTGTTCCGATTCCGTATCAGCAGTTTCCTGATGAATGCTTTCCACATCAGAAAACCCTGCCGTATCAGATACCGGCTCCTTCTGATCCCTCTTTTCCGAAGTGCCGCAGGCGGAAAATGTCAAAAGTATCGCAGACATTATCAGTACACAAATGCCGCATTTCTTTGCCTGCTTATTTTTACTCAATAAAACCACCTTCCCGCAGCCATTCCGTCACTGCTTCGCCCGCTTTGTCCCGCTGGTTCTGCGCCGCCTCGCCGGCAATGTCAAAGCCATCCATCATTTCGGCTCCCGTAATGTCCGCAATCGTGCTTTCCGTGCCAGACAATCCGCTGCCTCCATGCGTACAGAATGGAATTACCGTTTTGTCGGAAAAATCATAGCTTTCCAAAAAATTGTAGACGATCATCGGCATATCGCCCCACCAATTCGGATAACCTACAAAGACAATATCGTAATCCTCCATATTATCCACCATGCCAGCGATTTCAGGACGGGCATTATCTGACATTTCCTGCCGGGAAACATCCAGCAGTCCATCGTATGTTTCAGGGTAAGCATTTACGGCTTCAATCTCAAATACATCTGCCCCTGTCTGCTCTGCAATCATTTTCGCAATAACAGCGGTATTGCCTTCCTCAATGACGCCCACCCCATACTGCTCCCCTGCAAGGGAAAAATACGCCACCAAAATAGAGTTTCCTTCCGCTTTGCTGTCGGAATCGGTGTCCATTTCTTCCTTCTCTGTACTATCGGAAGATTCTGTCCCTTCTGCCGCAGCCGGATCAGTTTCTTTTTCTGATATTTCCTGTCTGTCTGACGCTTCCTGCCGGGTGGTATTATCTTCATTCCGGTTTCCGCAGGCTGTAAGTGAAAATACCATAATCCCAATTATCACAAGTGAAAATATTTTTTTCATTCCAAACACCTCCTCACACTTCCAGTCTACGGATTACCCGTGCCGGATTCCCGCCTACCACTGTGTTTGCCTGAACATCCTTTGTAACTACAGCCCCGGCAGCAACTACCGCATTTTCACCGACCGTAACACCGGGCAGGATAACCGCCCTCGCACCAATCCACGCATTCCTTTTAATATGAATTTTCCCGCAGAGCAGCACCCAATGGTCTGCAAAATCATGGTTCGCCGTGAGCAGCGCCACTTCGGGGCCAATCATCACATCATCCTCGATCTCAATGCTCCCCCTCGACATACAGGTCAGATTGTGATTGATAATTACATTTTTCCCGATTTTGATATTCTTCCCCAAATCAATCTGCATGGGTGGGAAAATCACGCTTCCCTCCGGCAGCGGTGACTCAAAAAGCTCGTCAGTCAGCTTTCTTCCTTCCTCAGAATGGGGTTCCGTCTGATTGATATGAAAGCACAGCTTTCCACACCTGTGGATTTCCTGAACAGACGCCTGATAGCTTTCGTCTCGCATATTAACACGTTCCAGTTCCATAATAACATCCTCCTTAGACTTTTTCCTGCGGTTTCAGCGGCCCATAAAAGTAGCTTGCAGTTGCGCCGCCATCAACAAGAAAATCCGCGCCGGTGATAAATGCACCTTTATCACCCATTAACAGTTCTGCCACATTTGCCACTTCATCCGCAGTACCCGGACGGCCCGCCGGACATTTGGCAAACATATTTTTATAGAAATCGCCACGAGGGCCGTTAAATTCATCCATCGCCAGTGGTGTTACAATAATACCGGGAGATATGGAATTAAGCCTTGCTCCTCTTGCTCCCCACTTTACGGATTCAGCCATTACCCGTTTCTCATTACAACGCTTTGCCATCTGGTAGGCATGAAGCGTATCGCGGATATTTCCCGGCTGTAATATTTCCAGAGAAAGAAGTTCCTCTGCCGGCGTACACGCAAGCTGCTCATCCCCTTCAGGGGAAAGCTGCGGCATCCTATGCCCTGACTGACTGGAAATTGTCACGCCTGCGCCACCGGATGCAATGACCTTTCCCACTTCCTCCAACAATACCGCTGTGCCGTAAAGGTCAACTTTCAAAATCATCTCCACGGATGCCTGGCTTGGTGAAACACCGGCTGCATTGACCATCATAGTGATGCTTCCAGCCTTCACAGCCTCTGCGACCATATCCTGAACAGACCTCCTTGAAGATAGATCCATTTCTACTGGCAGCACATCAAAACCGGCATTGTTCATGATTTTCGCAACTTCCTGTGCATGATCCAGCTTATTATCACCAACAATGATTTTCTTTCCGGCTCCCATTCTCCGGGCAATTGCCATGCCAATCTGGCCTGCTCCGGTTAAGATCATTACTTCTTTATCCATTTACATCCCTCACTCTTTCATATGCTCCATTTCCGATAAGCCGCCATATACGGCATCTTCTACCGGCTCACACCATTCATTTGCCGTGTTTTCCCCTGGAACTTCCACTGCAATATGTGAAAACCAACTGTCTGCCTTTGCCCCGTGCCAGTGTTTTACATTTGGCTGGATAGTAATAACGGTACCCGGCACAAGGCTTACTGCCTCTTTGCCTTCCTCCTGATACCATCCCTCACCGGCAGTACAGATTAAAATCTGTCCGCCGCCGGATGCTGCCTTGTGGATATGCCAGTTGTTGCGGCATCCCGGCTCAAATGTGACATTCGCCACAAAAACACTGGTTTCCCCCAGCTTATTCAGCGGATTCAGGTAGGACTGTCCGGAAAAATACTGTGCAAATCCATCATTTGGCAAGCCAAGACCAAATATATTTTCTTTATCAAACTCATTTCTGCTTTTTATTTTCATCGTTCGCATTTTCCTTTCAATCTAATCAAGGTCTATATTCAAACTATTTTTTAGTCCGCAGGCTTAAATGCACTCAAATGTGCTTCCTGCTCCGCAAGACTCATGTTAAAGAAACGCACACCTTTATCCAAAGCCCGTATCCGTTCCATTTCACCCGCGGTCAGTTCAAAGTCAAAAATGTCGATATTGTCCTTTATATGTTTCGGATTGGTAGACTTCGGGAATACAATTGTTCCCTCCTGGATATGCCAGCGCAGGATGATCTGTACATTGTTCTTCCCATACTTTTCCGCAAGTTCGGTAAACACCGGCTCATTCAGAAGCCCCTTGTCCCCATGCCCGATAGGATACCAGCTTTCAATCACCGTGCCACAGGATGCAATGCGCTTTTTCAATTCATTCTGCTGATAATACGGATGGCACTCTACCTGAAGCACCGAAGGCTTAATTGTTGCAGCAGCAAGCAGTTCTTCCAGACGCTCCGATTCAAAATTGCTGATACCGATGGATCGCACCTTGCCTGCAGCAACAGCTTTTTCCATATCTTTCCACGCCCCGATATAATCCCCAAACTGCTGATGAAGCAAAAGCAGGTCAATATACCCCGTATCCAGCCGGGAAAGCATTTTGTCAATCGCTGCTGCCGTCTTTCCCTCCCCATACTCGCTGGGCCAGAGCTTTGTGGTGATCCAGATTTCCTCACGTGGAATACCGCTTTCTTTTATGGCGGCCCCAACTCCACGCTCATTCTGGTAAGCGTGGGCAGTATCAATATGGCGGTAGCCTGCGCGAAAAGCCTCCATACACGCTTCCTTTGTGTTTTCATCTCCCGGAATCATATATACGCCAAGGCCAAATTGAGGGATTTTGTTTCCATCATTTAAAGTTACATAAGTCTGATTCATTTTGATTTCCTCCATTCCTAATCTGCTATTTATTAAAATCCATACCTTTCCAGCCATTTCCTAATATCATTCTCCGCCTGTGCCACCCTGCCTCCTGTGACCGCCAGCCCTTTTTCTACCTTTGCGCCGGGACAGGCTGCCTGGATATCTGCCTCGCTGCGTCCCATGCCGCTGCCTTCGTGGGTACAGAGAGGAAGGATTGTCTTTCCAAAGAAATCATGCCCCTCCAAAAACGTGAACACAGCCATTGGGCAGGTTCCCCACCAGTTTGGGTAACCCAGGATCACAGTATCATAGGCATCCATTTTCAAGGCATCCGCTTTCAATACCGGGCGCGCTTTTGCATTCTGCTCGGATTTTGCCAGCTCTACGGTTTCCATATGGTCATCCGGATATGGTTTCTCCGTTTCGATGCGGAAGACATCCCCGCCTGTCAATCCATGGACCATCTGTGCCGCAACCCTTGTATTTCCAATCTTCAATTTTACAATTTTCCCTCCCACATAGGCTTCTCCCTCATGGGAAAAAAAAGCGATCAACACTTTTTTCATGGCAATACCTCCATCTCTTATTTTCTTATCTGTCAAAAATTTCCCCTCCGCTGACTGCGGCGGTTTTCCTGTAAAGCGGCCACCCTGCCGCTACCTGCGAAATCCCCGGTGGCCATATACCCTGCACCCATCCAGCGCTTCCTCCAGAGAGCGGAACTCTTCGTCTGTCAGTTCCACTTTAGACGCATCCAGATTCTCAACAATGCGCTCCTTATTTTTTGAACCTGGTATTGGGACTACATTTGGATATTTGTGCAGCATCCACGCCAGGGAAATCTGTGCGCTGGTCGCATTTTTCATCTCCGCATATTTTTTCAAAAGGTCAATGATCGGCTGGTTGCCCGCTATGTTTGCTTTGGAAAGCTGCGGGACCCAGTTCCTGACATCATCATGCCTCTCAAATTGTGTATCCACCGTGATCTTCCCGGAAAGAAGCCCGCTGGCAATCGGTGAAAACGGGACAAAGCCGATGTTGTTCTCCAGACAGTAAGGGATCACGCCCTTTTCCGCATCCCGCTCTACCATGGAATAAATATTCTGGACTGCCGAGAGCGGCGTCACCCTGTTCGCCTTTTTAATAACAGGTACATCTACCTGCGACAATCCCCAGCCACGGATCAGTCCATCCTCCATAAGCCTGCCCATAGCTTCCGCAATCTTTTCCACGGACACACCGCCCATTCTGTGGAGATAATATAAATCCACCCTGTCCGTTCCAAGCCGTGTAAGCGACTCTTCCAAATGTCTGCGGACTGCATGGTAAACAGAGCCCCTTCCGATAGCTTCAAATCCATTTAAGAACAGCTTCGTGGCAATCACCACCTGTTCCCTTACCCCATGCAGTGCTTTTCCCACAATGCGCTCATTATGCCCAATGCCGGAAAGGTTCGGGCTGTAGATTTCTGCGGTATCAAAAAACGTGCATCCGTTCCGGCAGGCATTCCGGATTGCTTCCACGCTGTATTCCTCCGGCGGTATCTGCCCATAGCCGTGGGAAAACGCCATGCATCCCATGCCGACCTCGGATACTTCAATATCCCTTAATATTCTTGTCTTCATGCCGCCTCCTCTATCAATAACCTGCAAACCTCTGGTCCTTGTCAATATCCGTCATCCTCTGCATTTCTTCCTCTGACAGTTCAAAATCAAAAATCTCAAAGTTTTCCTGGATATGCGCCTCATTGCTTGAGCCGGGGATTGCGATATTGCCCGCCTGCAGATGCCAGCGCAGGATAACCTGTGCAGAAGTCTTGCCGTGCGCTTCCGCTATGCTGCTGATGGTTTCATCATGAAAAAGTGTCTGCGTATTTCCCCTTCCGCCCAATGGGAACCAGGATTCCATGACCGTCCCGTACTGGGCAATATGCTCCTTCATCTCCATACTCTGATGGTATGGATGCGTTTCGTTCTGGATCAGTGCCGGGACGATTGTCGTCGCATTCACCAGACGGTCAAAGTCCTCCGGCTCATAGTAATTGGACAGCCCGATGGATTTCAGTTTTCCATCTGCAACAGCCTGTTCCATTGCCTGATATGCCTCCACGTCATTTTCCGGCTGTGAATGGTGGAGGATCATAAGGTCAATATAATCAAGTCCAAGCCTGTCAAGGGATGCATCAACTGCCGCTGCCCCGTCATCGTAATCATCTGTCCACATCTTGGTCGTCACAAAGATTTCTTCCCTGGTTACAAAGCCCTCATCAATTGCCTTTTGTATCCCACGCCCAACACCGGCTTCATTCCCATAGATCCGGGCCGTGTCAATCAGGCGGTATCCGTCACGGAGCGCCCAGTAGACAGAGTTTTCCGCTTCTTCCTGTGAAAGCCTGAAACAGCCAATACCAAGGATCGGCATTTCATATCCGCTGTTCAAAAGGACGGTACCTTTTTCAAGGTCAAATGCCCCGGCCTCCCCCATCGGTTCCTTATCATTTGTTACATCCTCCGTGTCTGCATCAGAAGGAAGTTCTGTTTCATCCGCTCCCGTGATATCTGCCGGTTCTGTATCTGTTTCCGATTCCACATGGTCTGCCGGTCCTGACGTCTGTGGATCACTTTCCGCACCGCATCCGGCCATACTGAATATAAGAATAAGCGCCAGGAAGAAAATACTGATTTTTTTCATCATCCCCAATACCTCCTTAAATTTGTTCATTCATCCCATGTTTATCAGTAATAAGGAATGTTGTCCTTCTGCGTTTGATATACCACTTTCCATCCGCTTTCACGTATGCATCTGTATAACGGACATAGTTTGTCGTTATGATATCTTTCCCATCCTCCTCATTTACAAGGACAGCCTGGCAGTATGCCGTTCCCTGTGCCTCTGTCACATCCTCATTTACTGCCACCATCTGCTGCCCGCTGATGTGATAGACAGCCTTGCAGGGATTTATCGTGGCCGCAAATGCCTGCACGAGAGCCTCCCTGCCTTCAATTTTCTGGACTTCACCGTCTGTCCCTATTTGGAATTCCAGCACGCCGTCCGGCAGGAACAATTCCCCCTGGCTTTCTGCATCCTTTATGTCCGCCAGATTGGAGAAAGTATCCACCAGTTCCCTCAGTTCCATTTTTGCAATCAACACTTCATTTTTCATCATGAAATCCTCCTAAAAATTTATTTTTGCTCAACTAAATTACTGCAATCTGCTTTTTGTATGTTTTCCTGACCATGAACGCCCCGATAAAAAACCGGAGTATTTCCATAATTGGGAATGCCAGCCACACCAGGACCGCACTGCCCGATAAAGATAACAGCCATGCGGAAAGCAGCAGAAATACCGCCTGTGACACCGCAATGATAAAGCTGTCCGTCCCCCGCCCCAATGCCTGCAGAAAACCGGTAAGTATCTGCGTTGTCGTTGTAAGAAGGAGCGACGCCGCAATGATCCTGAGCGCCGGAATTCCTATTTCAAGAACCGCCTCCGATGCATCAAACATGGCAAGCAGAAGCTGCGGCACTGCCAGAAAGACAAGGGTTCCGAAAAACGCAATGACCAGATTTACCAGGATACTCTTTTTCAGGGTTTCCATAATCCGCTCTTTGTTCCCCGCCCCGAAATTATAGGCTATGATGGATATGCCAGCCGTGCTCATCCCTCCGGCCGGCATAATGACAAAGCTCTGGAGCCGGATATAGATCACATAAATTCCGGGGGCTACTGCGGACAGTGACAGAAGGATATTGTTCATGCCAAATGCGAGGACGGAGATCAGGCACTGTGACAGTGCCACGGGAACCCCGACTTTTATGATCTCCGCAATCATGCTTCCATCCGGCAGGAATCCTTTTCCCTCGAAACGGACTTCTTTGTTGAAATGTAAATTCATCCAGAAACCCACCGCCGCCGCTACGGCCTGCGCGATCACAGTAGCATATGCCGCTCCTGCGATTCCCATGGCAGGAAGCCCAAACCATCCAAAGATCATGACAGGGTCAAGCACAATATTTACCACCGCCCCCACCAGCATGGAAACCATGGTGAGATTCGCCTTTCCGGTCGCCGACAAAAGCCTCTCCATCATGACCTGGTGCAGGGCTGCAAAGGCCAGCACACTGATGATCTCGCTGTAGGAAATGCTCATCTCCAGCACTTCTTCAATATCCGTCTGCATACGGTAAAACGGCTCCATGGCAAACAGTCCTATAAATACAAAGGCAATGGATACAAGCCATATCAGCAACATACCGTTTCCCGCCGCACGGTTTACCCCCTGTTTATCCCCTTCTCCAAGTTTTTTTGACAATACGGAATTAACGCCCACGCCAAGCCCGATCCCAATGCCGACAGCCAGATACTGGACGGGCATACAAAGGGAGATTGCCGTTAATGCAGAATCGCCAAGCCTTGCCACATACATACTGTCCACAAGCCCATACAAAACCTGCACAAGCATGGAGATGATCAGCGGCAGGGACATCTTCCTTAAAAGTTTTCCTATGGGAAGCGTCCCCATCTCATTTTCCGCTGCGGTTTCATCTCTGGCATTTCTGCTTAATTCTGCGGTTACTGTTTTTTCTGCCATACGATAGACCTCCTTGACTTTTTTATTTATCTGTGATATTCTTATGTTGTGCAACTCAAGTTGCTTATCTCTGTACAGTTAATTATATCTGCATCAGGAAGTAAAAACAATGGACACTTTTTCTGATAAAGTGAGTTATGCCACACTTCCCGCAAAAAGGTTGCACAAATTCCAAGGAGGTAGTGAAAATGCTGATCAACGGCACAGAAGATTTAAGGGTACAGAAAACAATAGATGCAATACAGAAAACTTTTGAAGATATGATCTGTGAAATGGATTATGAAAAAATCACGGTCAAAGAACTCTGCGAAAGGGCGCGGATCAATAAAAAAACTTTTTACCGGTATTATTCCGTCCTTGACGACCTGCTGGCAGAGCTGCAGGGAGTCATGATAGAAGAATATCTGGAACGAATCAAAAACTACCGGATTCCGGAGGACCTTGATAAGATCAACCGTGAATTTTTTCTCTATTCCGCAGAAAAAGGGTCAGTCTACGAAAAAATCACCTGCAGCGGAAATTATGGATATATCCGGAGCAGGATGATCAGCAATGTGATGAATTCCACCTGGAAAAACTCCACATGGCTCCAGCTTCTGGAGCTGCCAAAACAAAATATCCTGCTGCATTTCATCCAGACCTCTACTGTGGAAATGTATAGCCAGTGGGTAGCGGATGGGAAAAAAATCCCCCTGGAAGAAATGATAAAAATATCAAACCAGCTTCTATGTGCCGGTGTAAACGGCTTCGTGGAATACAATGCCCCAATTTGATAAACATTTTGATTTTGCCTTTGGGGGGTTCAAATTTTTAGAAACAGAGGGTTCAAATTTCTGTGGGGAGGGTTCATACACAAACAATTCTCCTGCCTATGCCACAACACTCATGAACAATAAAAAGGCATCTGACGGTATCTAATATCGCCAAATGCCTTTATTTCTGCGGTTTCCCCGATATTCTGTTTTTGCCCTTTGTATCAATTAAGCGAGTTTTATTTCGTGATGATCCTTGATAATAATAAATTCCTCCTGTCCCCGATTGTATTTTTTTTCGTGGGAAAGGAAATCGGGCGTATAAGTTTTCTTCTGCACCAAATCCCCACAATACTTTTCATTACGGATGATACGGAGAATTACGGTATTCTGCCATTCCTTACTCCTCATGGGTTGTATCCCCGCTTCTTTAAGCTCACGGGCAATGACATGAGTGCCTTTCTTCTCATTCACAAATTTATGAAAGATAAGTCGGACAATTTCTGCACCTTCCTCATTGATATACATGTTACCATCTTTCACATCGTAGCCAAGCATACTCCGCCCAAACACAACTCCCTGCTCCATCTGACGTTTCTGTCCCCATTTCACACGCTCGGAGGTCTTACGGCTTTCCTCCTGTGCAATCGAGGACATAATGGCGAGACGAAGCTCCGCATCTTTGTCTAAGGTATTGATATTATCATTTAGAAAGATAACCCCTACCCCATACTTTTTCAGGTCACGGGTGTAGTAAATACTGTCCAGAGTATTCCTGGCAAACCGCGAAATCTCTTTTGTAAGAATCAACTCAAAATCTCCATTCTTGGCACACGCAATCATGCGGTTAAATTCTTTCCGCCTTTTTGTATTCGTGCCAGAAATGCCTTGATCTGCAAATATCTCGTAAAGCTCCCAATTGGGATTACGCTCAATATACTCCTTAAAATAACGCCGCTGACCTTCAAATGAATTCGCCTGGTCTTCATTGTCTGTAGATACACGGCAATATGCTGCCACACGCTTTTTCTTCTCTACTATTTTTCGTTCCTGGTTTAAGCGCTCATATCGATTCATTGCCACGCTCCTCTTTCTGACTTAATCTACGTCGTTTTTCCAGTTCAAGCAAACAGCATTTTCGTTGGGATGCAGTCAGAAGATTTCGTTTTTCTAATGATAAAAGGATTGCTGTCTGGATATTAATAAGGAACGCTTCATATTCCTGTTCATTCAATTCTGGAATAGGCTGGCCAACATAAACAAATTCTCTGTGTTTCATGTAACAGGCACCTCCTTCATCCTCAATGTATGAACCAACCTTTGTACCATATAACGAAATCCTTAGCTTCTTTCGTAAGAAGAGGTTGAATATTGGAATATGACAACCTCTTTGGCAATTCATCTTTAAATAATGATAGTTTTTGTCTCGATTCTATGATAGACTATCTATATTCCAAATACAATATAACATAAAACAAAAAAAGATAAAGGAGAACATCGTATGGAAAAATTGATGTACATGATGATGATTGAAAAAAGCAAGACCTATAATAAGATGACAAAACAAGTAGTGATAGAGCACGTTGAGAACATAAGGAAACTGGACGATGAAGGAAAGCTGGAAATCTGCGGTGTATTTCAAGGCTATCGTGGAATGGCTGGTATGTATATCCTAAAAACAGAAAGCCGCGAAGAAGCGGAAGAAATTTGCAAGTCAGAACCATTGGTTGTAGGAGGATATGCAACCTATAAATTAGTCGGTTTTCAGATTGCAAACCGAGAAAATAATTACTTACTGTAATGGTTAAAAGATATTAAGGAAAATGTGCAAGTTTTTTACTGGCAGTCGTACTGACTGCCAGTAAACGAAATTGTTTCTCCAGATCCAGGGAGATATTTTTCTGTGCCAGCATCTATATTTTTACATGCAAAGATATATTTACTTTTTTATATTTGGAACCAAGCAAAAACAATTATTTTTGCAAAATGGTATACCAACCATCACTTTCTTTAGAAATCTCTTCTTCACAAATATTCACTAACAATACATCTTTTTGGTTTTGAGTAGAATATTGTGAATAAATGCCTGCGTTATTAAAATAGTGATACAATGTTCGTGTTAAAACCCCATGAGTTTTACGATACACAATCCATAAATCTTTGAAATTATGTAATGATATGTATGCATTAGTTGCCGTCACCGCCGCTCCCAATATTGCTATTATCATTTTAGTCCATATAGAACCATTTGCAAACACAGATATCACTGATACCATAATTCCTAAAATTAAAGATATCGTCATCCAAAAGTAATATCTATGTTTATTTTGTGTACTTTTTGAACTATACCATTTCACTTGTGGCATAATTCTATTATTAATATATTTTTTCGTATTTTCATTTTCAACCTGTGAAATCATTTCACTTATATATATATCTATAATGGAATTATTACTATTTTCATTTCCTAAATGATTCATATTAAAGTTTCTCCTTATCCTTTATCATTGTTTATATTTTCGGCATCTATTCTTTTATCTTTCCATAGAGTTTTTGCATATTTTTCTATATCCGCTATTGTTATCTTAGATAATTCCATACTCCTCTCCAATTCTTCTATATCATAAATCTGTAAACTACTTTCTAATGCCTCCAATAATTCCTTCCCATGCATCTGAGCACATAAATATTTTACGGTATGAATCAGATCATATATTTCGTTCATTTTTTTCACAGCAATTCCTTTTTTTATCCACTCTTCGCTTTTCACACACATTTCGCTAATATATGCAATACATACATTAATTGCATACAATTCTTGCGAAAAATATTCATCATTTATATTCTTGTATACCCAATAAGCATGTTTTTGCGCATCATAAAATGAAGAAATAAGATTATCAAAATTTATTTCTAAAATAGCTATTTCTGCTAAATCCTCATACAAAAATTTCAGATTCATATGGATATCTATACTTTCATCCAAACTATTGCTTCCTAAATAAACAACATCATTGTGTATTGGATGTCCCCACCCAATTCCATCAATTAATTGAGTCAATAATCTCACCGCAGTCAAAAAAGCTTCTTTCGCTTGTTTTGTTTCTTTCATTTCTAAGTTAAATCTTCCATATTTTGCCATCGACATTGCTAAATTTCTCATAGTAGCTCGTGATGATATCTCTTCATTATTATCCAGTTGAATATCTATCTCCATGGAATAAATATAATATCTCCTTGCTTTCTCATAATTTTTTAGTCCCATATATGCATCAGCTATTTTTAAATATATATCACTTTTACATTCCCATTCTTCATGATTTCTATAATCTAATATTCCTTCCCATAAATCAAGCATTTGATTTATGATTTCAAATGATTTTTTATAAGCTTTTAGGGCTTTTTCGTACTGAAATATTTGAAAATATGTATCTCCCAAATCACGGACAGCATAGAATTCTCCAAATCGAACTCTATAATCTCCATTGTTCAATCCCTTCTTACTTATGTATTCAATCAATTGAGACTGCCAAAATGTAACCTCTTGATAATTTTTTTCAACACCCTCTCCATTTTTATACATAGAGATCAATTTTTTATAAGCAGCAGGAAATTTTTGTTTTGCAGCCCGTGTTATAAGATTCAATGCCTTTTCATAATCTATTTCAACATCAATACCATATAGATAAGCTAATCCTATTTTATATAAATGCTCTGACGAATTAGTATTTTTCAATAAGTTTCTATTTTCAAGAATAGATTTTAAAATCTCAAACACTTTATTTTCATCTACCAAACAAATTGTCTGAGGAATATTTTCATATTTTTCTTTTAATGTATCATATGAAGTTTCTTCAACTAAGATAGGTATAATCTCCTTCTTTTGTTCTATTGCTAATGGATATTCTATCTTCATTACATAATTTTCTGCAATCGTTAAGTTTGGAGTTACTAACAAAACAAAAATATCACTCTTTTCAATTTCTTTTTTTATAAAATCATCAAAATTTTCCCCTGGTATTAAATAATCATCATACCAAATGGCCACATCCCACATAATCTCATTTTTATGTAATACTTTCATAATTTGATTAACATATTTTCTGTCTATTTTCCTATAACTCAAAAAGCATTGCACTTTAAATTCTGCTCTAATCTCTTCTATCATTTTCTCACTCAACAAAGTTGAAGACAAAAAAATAGACATTATTTTTTCGTAAATAATTTTTCCATATGTCTCTTTGCAGATACAATGCATTTTTCCACATTTTTTACTAAACAAAGTGGCCAAACCAACTTCTTGTAATATCGGCAAAACAGGTATATGATGTTCTAATGCAAAATTAAGTTCTACATTACGAGCTCTATTATCCTCTTCCAGAAAACGCTTTGTAACCGGAATCACCAACAACTGCATTTGTTTCAAGTCTTCTAATAATATTTTTTGATCAATCTCTTCGAATGGTTCTGTAAGATACCATATTACTACATGAGATTGAATTTTAAAAATATCATCCACAATTGTGTCAAAAAAAATATTGAAATCTTGTGGATGAGAAGCGTAATAAATGTATGGCATACCCATTGGATTAATATTTCCTTTGGTTTTAAAGGAAAGACCGCTATATTGCAATTTTCTATGATCCATAATTTCCCCTCCAAACTAATTTTCCTTTTCAATTCCTTTACAGCTATGCACCTGGCCCACGATATACTCTAATCCTATATGAAATCTCCCACTTATTTTTCAACGGTATAACCTACTCCCCATACTGTCTTAATAAATTTCGGGTTTCTGGCCGGCTCCTTAAGCTTTTCCCGAAGTCTCCCAATGTGGGACATCACTGTATTATTATGATCAAGAAACTTTTCACCCCAAACTTTTTCAAACAGTTCTTCGGAAGAAATCACCTTCCCCCTGTTTTCACACAAATACCAAAGAATGGAAAATTCTATCTTCGTTAATGTGATTTCTTTTCCATACAGTGTGCATTTATGGGTATTCTTATTGATGATAAGCCCATGAACGTCATATTCCATCATTGGTAGATTTTCCCTTTCTATGTCACCAGCGTTATTATAACAGACATAGCGGCGAAGCTGTGTCTTTACCCTTGCTGCAACCTCCAATGGATTGAATGGTTTTGTAATATAATCATCTGCTCCGATCATCAGTCCCTTAATCTTGTCAACATCCTCGACCCTTGCTGTCAGCATAATGATTGGATAAAAATACTGTTCCCTAATCTTTTGACAGATATGAAAACCATCCACATCTGGAAGCATAACGTCTAAAATTGCCAAATCCATTTTTTCTGATTCCACACATTTTAAGGCATCCATGCCATTGTAAAATTTGTACACATTGTAACCGTCATTTTTCAGATAAAGCTCTATTAAGTCCGCAATCTCCTTTTCATCATCTACAATCAAAATCTTTTTATTCATATCCGCTATCACACTCCTTATCAGGGGACGCTGGCAATGGTTCCAAGATATCTCCAGCCTTTTCAAATCTGTCCCTACTCAAAATACTGATTCCACTATAGTGTATATTCATATAAATATCAATATTGTTTCCGTGGTTTTATCACTGATCCACATGAAATTTTTAAAATATATTCCTTGAAACAAATTACAATTTATCCATTCATCCCTTTTGTGATTTCACTATACTTATCTGGAAAAATATTGCCACAAATAGTACCATTGCCTATAGGTATCATCTAGACAGAAAACGAAAAAAGTAGTATATTAGAAGAGGTAATTTTCAAACAAAGCGAACAAGTCCGCTGGGGCAGACCCTGCGCATATTATTTTTATTCTATCAAAAGACACTTTAGCGCGACAAAGTCTTTTCGATAAAGTCAAATACCCCGCCCCAAGGGGCGGGGTATTTGACCTTCGCGGCATTCGCCAAATATCCGCGCAAGCACGACTGCTTGGCTCATTGCTCGCGGGAATAAATAAGAAACGCTTTCTAATTTTTTATCTTACTAAATTTACAACTAAAAGGAAATCGTATTGCATTTATCTGAATACGAGTCAAATCCCGGCACACAAAATTATTCGCCAGATAAAAGCAATTGATTTCAAAAAATCTATTTTATGTGGAGGATAACCTAATGAAATTTCTTGTAAACAAAAAACTCGCGACACGCATTGGCATCATTACCACAGCAGTAAACTTAGTCGGAATGCTACTGCTTTTTACGATTGTATCTTCAAACACGGCTTCAATTGTAAAAAGTGACATTACTAACCAGATGACGGACGCTGTAGAATCCAGAGCCGCCATTATCAATGATTATGTATCTTCTGCTGAAGAATATATGAAAGCTTTCGCTTTGGGCAGTCAAGTTCGCGACCTTTTGCTCGACCCAGACAATCCAGAACTTTTACAACGTGCACAAAAATATACAGAAGATTTTGCTGCCTTCAAAGATGTATTTGAAGGTTTATACATTGCGACACCAGAAACTTTTGTTTTAACACACACCTCACCAGATGCTGTAGGAATCACAACGAGAACAGGAGATTCACTGGAAACATTTCAAAATACAATTTTATCAAATCAGGAGCTTACGAATCTTGGAATTATGAAATCACCTGGAACTGGCAGTATGATTCTTTCCATGTACTATCCAATTTTTGAGAATGGAACGTGTATTGGATATGTAGGCGCTGGCGTATATGCCAACCAGTTGACGGACGCTTTGTTAAATTTAGACATTAAAGGACTACCTGATAGTGAATATGTATTCTTAAACGTTGAGAACGGGGTCTATCTCTATCATGAGGATGAAGAGTTGTTAAATACCGAAACCACAGACACTGGTTATCAGAAGATTATCCAGCGCATCCAAAAAAACAACGATGACAAGGTAAATACATATTCTTACAAAGATGAAAACAAAATAGATCAGTTGGTGGTTTACAAATATCTACAAAACCGTGGATGGGTCTTCATGGTTCGAAACAGCACTGCAAAGGTTTATGGTTCCGTAGACAATGTACGGCTTTTAGTTGGCGTATTATGTGCAGCTATGGCCTCTTCTATTACTATCATTACTCTTTTGATTTTATATCGCGAGGGAAAAGAACTTATGACCGTGGAACGAGCCATAAGCTGTCTTGGAGATTTGAATCTTTCCGCTGTTGAAGAATTGGAGGCTTTTTATGGAAGGTCTGATGAAATTGGTATGATTGCCCAAACAACCCATCGGGTTTGCGGCTGTCTGCGAAAAACAATTGATGATGTTGGACGGATTCTAGGCGAAATGGCAGATGGAAATCTCACTGTAGATGTAACAGAAAATGAAGCTTATTATATCGGTGATTTTAAGGTTTTATTGGAAAGTCTCAAATCGATTCATGCCAATCTGGTGCATGTAATTCGTGATATTTCCGATGTGGCAAAACAAGTAAATACAAGCGCAGAACAGGTGGCCACAGGCGCACAGGAATTATCTCAGGGTACAATAGAACAGGCCGATTCTGTGGAAGGACTGGTTTCAAATGTGTCATCCATTACCTCCCAGATTCAAAGTAGTACCGTACACTGTGGAAACGCCAGCGAATTGGTAGATAAAGCTACCGGATATACAGAAGAAGCTGATAAACGAATGGAACAGCTGATATCTGCCACAAGAAATATTGACCAATCTTCTACACAAATTGTTACCGTAATTAAAACCATTGAGGACATTGCGTTCCAAACAAATATTTTAGCCTTAAATGCCTCTGTGGAAGCTTCCCGGGCTGGTGCAGCAGGAGCTGGTTTTTCCATTGTAGCAGAAGAAGTCAGAAGCCTTGCAGCCAGGTCCGCCGAAGCTGCCCAAAACACTACGAATCTCATTAACAACTCCATTAAGGATGTGAAGACGGGAACAGAATCTACAGACCTTGCTGTTTCTGCAATGAAAATCATTAATGACTGTATTCAGTCCATTAAAACATTGATGGATCAAATTTCTACTGCCAGCATTCACCAGTCTGAAATGATCCTTCAGGCTGAAAATGGAATCAAAGAAATTTCACAGGTTGTTCAAGCAAATACTGCTTCTGCAAAAGAAAGCGCCAAAGTATCCAAAGAATTATCCGAGCAGGCATATTCTCTAAACAATCTGCTTAGCCGATTCCGCATCCAGTAAGAAAAAAGCAAGGAGATTAAGAAAAATGCATAACCAACCAAAAGACAACTATATCCGAGGCGTTTTGATGATCATCATGTCCGCATTTTGCTTTGCATGCATGAATGTCTGCATCCGCCTGTCAGGAGACCTTCCATCTATGCAAAAAAGTTTCTTCCGCAATCTGGTAGCTGCTTTTTTTGCTGGAATCATTATCCTTAAAAATAATCATTCGACACAATCGGTTTCTCTGCGCATTCCAAAGGAAGCCCGGCTAACCCTTATCCTGCGGTGTGTCTTTGGAACCGTAGGGATTCTCTGTAATTTCTATGCTGTGGATCATCTCCTTGTGGCGGATGCTTCTATTTTAAACAAACTTTCGCCTTTTTTTGCTGTTATTTTTTCTTATTTCTTATTGAAAGAAAAAATACTGCCTTTTCAGGCTGCTTGCATCTTTTCTGCCTTCTGCGGCTGCCTGTTTATCGTCAAGCCTGGATTTCACAACACTGCTCTGCTTCCTGCATTAATCGGCGTATGTGGAGGTCTTGGCGCAGGCATTGCCTATACCATGGTGCGTAAATTGGGAACAATGAACATCAAAGGCTCTGTGATCGTTTTTTACTTCTCACTGTTTTCCTGCCTATTCCTTACACCATGGATTATTATAAATTTTGCACCCATGACGCCGAACCAAATCTTAACCTTACTGATGACGGGTCTATTTGCCGCTGGTGGACAGTTTGCCATTACTGCTGCCTACACCTATGCCCCTGCCAAAAAGATATCTATTTTTGATTATTCTCAGATTATCTTTGCGGCTGTTCTGGGATTTGTCCTATTCCATGAACTCCCTGACAAATACAGCTTTCTCGGATATACGCTGGTAATTGCGGCTTCTCTGATGATGTTTTTGTATAATTGTCAGAGGAAAACAGATTAGTGGTCTGTTTTCGAATACATCCTTCTATCCCACCTTACTCCTTCAAAATCAGAGAGTAAGGTGCCCACTGCTTTCCATTCAAATCACGACTCAGCCTCTAAAACCTTTCTTGTCATAAGGTGTTTCTCTTTAATAGTACGGTCACGGTCGTAAATATGAACTTCTTGGAAGTCAATTTCCCCTTTTGTCTTTCCAATAAAAACAACTCTGGCTCAACCCGATAAGCCTTAATGAAAGGATAATCTATATTTGTACGCTTTCTGGACGTATTTTTGTTAATGGTAATATTCCATTCAGCGGGATTCCTGTCACTGTATCTATAATAGAAAAGAGCTGTTTCCATACAAAGAACTGCATCAGGGAACGGACGGTTGACAATAACCACCTCACTCGTACCATAGTCATCCACCCAATGGTAACAGCCCCTTTTTATTCTTTCAATCAATCCTTGTTCCAGCATACGTTGAATATCTCTATAAAACAATTTTTCATTGGTAAGCTGTGCCGTTGTCATGACATAGCCATAATCAGAAAATGTTTTGCTTAGTATTCTTATATCATTTTGTGTTAGCATGATTTCACCTCTGCACTAAAATACGCATAAATTTTTTATCACTTGTGTGCTTTACTGCATTATATCAGACCTACAAATACAGTAAGTGGAACATTACCGCTGCTTCTCTGGGTTGAGGTCACAAAAATGGCTCACTTCAATTTGAAATCATGATAATAAATGCATACTATTAATTTTTACACCACTTTACAACTTTTTGAAAAATAAAATAACGCACAAGACACTTTCTCATGTATAATAAGTTTGCACATCAAACTATACGAAAGAGAGTGATCTTGTACGTCAGACTTATTATACAACGAAAATAATCTAATTGGTAGACTGTACCGTTATTTTTATATTTATTTTAAAACTTTTTCCGCACCAACTATTGAAGCCCTGTTTCTGCTGGCATTATCTATACTTGCTATGGAGTCAGCGGCCTCCATCCGTTCATTGTACAGACATTTTTTGGCGGGGATTACGAAAAAATCCCTGAATGCATTTTA
>KE159582.1:478416-660792 GCA_000403255.2 Lachnospiraceae bacterium 3-1 | reverse complement strand
CGCAGAGGGATTGAAATGCTGGTCAATCTGATTAACATTTCATACTGTGCGATGAAGCTGCTGCCATACCAGGATGAGGCGTTTTTTAAATATCAGACAGAAAGCGTTCAGGAGTTTCGGTTTGCTCTAAGCGAACAGATTCGCCAGCAGGTATTTTATGCCATTTTCGTAGAAAAAGTCGAAACCAGTATAAAATCAAATGCCCTAATAAATGCCTTAAAACAGCTAATTAAGAAACAGGGGCATCATTTATAAAGTTGTAAAGTAGTGTAATGTTAAAATAGACCTGCTTATTATAACGGTATAAAATATCAGCCATATTAAACTCCTTTCCCTGTACGTTCCCAATTTTCTACCTACGATAACACACCTGATAAACACTCTTTTAAAATATTAAGTCCCTTATCTATTTCTTCCAGGGAAATATTCAGCGGCGGCATAATCCGAAGTTTTTCTTTCGCAGTCAAAATCAAAAGTCCCTTTTCCACACACTTTTCTGCAATTCTTCCTGCTTCTAAATCTTTCTTTAAGGACAGACCAAGCATCAATCCCATTCCTGATACATCAATAATATTAGGCAAAGCTGATAATTTTTCACGCATATATTCGGATTTGGAATTGACATCAGCCAGAAAGTCCGCATCGGCAATCTGATTTAGCACTTCAAGCGCACCAGCACAAACCACCGGATTCCCTCCAAAAGTTGAACCATGATCGCCTGTCTGTAATATACTTTCAGTCAGCTTATCCATGAGGACGGCACCGATTGGAAGTCCTGCTCCCAATCCTTTCGCCAGTGTAACCACATTAGGGTGTATCCCATATTGTTCGCAGCATAGAAATGTTCCTGTCCGCCCCACTCCTGTCTGCACCTCATCTACGATAAGCAAAATCTCTTTTTCTTTGCATATCTGTTCAACCTCTTTTACATACTCTTTTTTCAGCACATTTACTCCGCTCTCCCCCTGCACAAGCTCAAGCATAACCGCACACACCGTATCATCTACCGTTTCATGAAGCACATGACTGTTGTTTGCTGGGACATAGAGAAAACCTTCTGTAAAAGGGAAAAAATGCTGGTGGAATATATCCTGACCTGTGGCGGAAAGCGTTGTAACCGTCCTTCCATGAAAGGAATTTTCCAGTGTAATAATACGGTTACAATGCTCCCCCTTGACCTTCATGCCATACTTCCTTGCAACTTTTATTGCCCCCTCATTCGCTTCAGCACCGGAATTTCCAAAGAAAACTTTAGAATATTCGGTTACTTCGCATAAACGTTCCGCTAAAAGACTGTCCGGCAAAGTATAGAACAAATTAGAAGTATGCTGTAATTGGCTAACCTGAGAAACAACAGCCTGAACCCATTTACTATTACAAAACCCCAATGAATTTGTTCCAATTCCACTGCCAAAATCTATATACTTTTTCCCCTCATAATCTTCTGCCTGCGCTCCATGCCCGTTCTTTATCGCTGCCGGAAAGCGATGATAGGTATGTGCAATATACTTCCGGTCTTTCTCAAAAACATCACTATTTTGCATAATAATCACCACTATTTTCAAACTCACGCATAAAGTCAACCAAATGCTGTACACCCTCTATCGGCATCGCATTATATAAACTTGCTCTCATTCCGCCAATCGCACGATGTCCCTTTATGCTGACAATTCCATGTTTTTCAGCCTGCTTTATAAATTCCGCATCAACCGCATCCGACTTTGTACGGAAAGTCACATTCATAAGCGACCTGCTGCCTGCATTTGCCAAACCATAAAACAATGAGCTGGAATCCAGATAATCATACAGGACTGCCGCCTTTCTTTCATTGAGTCCCTTCATCTTCTCCAAACCGCCCAATGACTGAATCCATTTAATTACTTTACCAACCATATAGATATTATAGGTCGGCGGCGTATTGTATAGTGATTTTTTATCTGCATGGATTTTGTATTGCAGCATAGTTGGCGTATTGGATAGAACCGTATCGGAAATCAAGTCTTTGTGCATAATAGCGATAACCAGTCCGGCAGGTGCCAGATTTTTTTGTACGCCGCCAAAAAGCATACCATAATCTGAAACATTCATCGGCTCCGATAAAAAACTGGAAGATATATCGTTCACAAGTACCTTTCCGTGACTGTTCGGGCAGCAATGAAATTTGGTTCCATAGATTGTATTGTTTTCACACATATATACATAATCCGAGTCCTGATCAATTTCCAAATCACTGCAATCCGGGATATATGAAAAATTATCGCCTTCCGAAGATGCTGCAATATTGATCTTTCCGTATCTTTTCGCTTCCTCATATGCCTTCTTTGCCCAGTATCCTGTCAAAATATAATCTGCTTTTCCGTTCCGCATGAAATTCATTGGAATCATGGAGAATTGCAGAGAAGTTCCACCTTGCAGAAACAAAACCACATAATCGTCCGGAATATTCATAAGGATGCGTAAATCCTGCTCTGTTTCATCAATAATGGACTGGAACAAAAAAGAACGGTGGCTGATTTCCATAACAGACATACCGCTGCCCTTATAGTCTAGCATTTCATCTGCTGCCTCCTGTAAGACGGACTTTGGTAAAACTGCCGGACCTGCAGAAAAATTATATACATTTCTCATAGAAAACCTCCTAAACTTCTATCCTGTCTACAACGACAATTTTACTGCTGCCGGAACTGTTTCCGCACGATTTTTATAATGCGTTCCATATCCTCTTTTGTATTTTTAATATCACTTGGCAGGCAAAGCCCTCTGTTAAAAATATCTTCACTTACGCTTATCCCATCCTCTACCTGAATAAAATCATATTCTTCAAACACAGGCTGCAAATGCATCGGTTTCCATATTGGTCTTGTTTCAATATTCTCAGCTTCTAAGGCATCCATAACCTGCGTAGGTGTCACATCACTGTCAGAGGAAATCGTCATACAGGAAAGCCAGTTATTATCAATACCTTCCCTATTTAATGGATTCATTTCTATCTCTTCTATATCCGAAAAGGCTTCTTTATACGCTTTATAAATTTCTTGTTTCTTCTGTATATGCTCCTCGATATGCTGCATTTGACCGCATCCGATCCCGGCAACAACATTTGACATCCTATAATTATAACCAATCGTAGAATGCTGATAATATCTGGCAGGATCACGAGCCTGTCTTGATAAAAACCGGGCTTTATCCACATCTTTTTCCTGTTTGGCAACCAGTATGCCTCCGCCTGAAGTTGTAATAATCTTGTTTCCATTAAAGGAGTAAATCCCATAATCCCCGAAAGTACCTGTCATTTTCCCCTTATATGTCGTACCCAACGATTCCGCCGCATCTTCAATCAAAGGAACATTATGTTCCTTACAAAGTGCGCAGATTTCGTCCATATTTGCTGATGTGCCGTACAAATGCACTGCCATGACAGCTTTCGGGTGGGGATATTTTTCAAACGCTTTCCTTAATGCCGCTGCATCCATATTCCAAGTATCACGTTCCGAATCAATAAAAACAGGAGTTGCATATTCGTATCTAATTGGATTAACACTTGCTGCAAAAGTTAGGGAAGGAACAAATACAATATCATTTTCCTTTACCCCCGCTAAAACAACCGACAAATGCAACGCCGCTGTTCCAGACGAAAGTGCAGCGGAAGAAGATGCACCCACATAAGCAGCCACTTTATTCTCAAATTCATCTACATTCGGTCCTAACGGCGAAATCCAGTTTGTTTCAAATGCTTTCTGAATATACTGCTGCTCCTCCGTATGCATGGTAGGAGTCGCTAAAAGAATTTTCTTCATCATTCTACTTTTCCTTTCAAATAAACAAATTTTAGTATCTCAAATTCACAGTTCAGAAAATGCCTGTTCCAGATCTGCAATAATGTCCTCTACATTTTCCAAACCAACGGAGAGGCGAACCAATCCCTGCTCAATCCCCGCAGCAACCAACTGTTCATCTGTCAACTGCCGATGCGTCTCACTTGCAGGATGTAATACACAGGTTCGTATATCTGAAACATGAACCTCATTTGATGCAAGCTGCAACTTATTCATAAATTTTATCGCTGTTTCTTTGCCCCCTTTAATGACAAAAGAAATAACGCCGCTGCATCCGCTCAGATACTTCCTAGCCAATCCATAATTTTCATCGCCCTTTAATCCCGGATAATTTACCTTTTCCACTTTGTCTGACTGCTCTAAATATTCCGCTACTGTCATAGCGTTTTCACAATACTGCTTCATTCTGACTGCCAATGTTTCAAGACCAAGATTCAGTAAAAATGCGGAATGTGCGGCAGGATAAACGCCAAAATCACGCATGAGCTGCATCCTCGCCTTTACAATATATGCCTTCTTCCCATATGTTTCTGTATAGGAAATCCCATGATAGGATTCATCCGGCTCTGTCAAATCCGGGAACTTGCCATTTGACCAGTCAAAATTCCCACTGTCTACAATCACTCCCCCAACCTGTACGGCATGACCGTCCATATACTTTGATGTGGAATGAACGATTATATCTGCCCCAAATTCAAAAGGTTTGCACAAGATAGGCGTCGCAAACGTATTATCTACAATCAGCGGAACACCATGTTTATGTGCAATAGCCGCAAATCGTTCTATATCAAAAACTGTCAGAGCAGGGTTCGCAATCGTTTCTCCGAATACCGCCTTTGTATTTGATTGAAACGCTGCATCTATTTCTTCATCTGTTGCGTTTTTATCAATATAAATACACTCAATCCCCAACCGTCTAAGAGTATGTGAAAACAGGTTGACAGAACCTCCGTAAATTTCCATTGTGCTGATAAAACTGTCTCCCGCATTACAAATATTGAGCAGTGACAACAGTACAGCCGCCTGACCTGATGTAGTACACATTGCGCCAATGCCGCCTTCCAGCTCTGCAATCTTATCTTCAACCGCCATTACTGTCGGATTTCCAAATCTGGAATAGATCAATGACTTCATTGGATCATCAAACACTGCTGCAACTTCTTCCGTAGAGTCATAAACATATGTGGTGCTTTGCACAATCGGCATAACTCTCGGTTCTGCGTTCTTAGGCTGGTAGCCTGCATGTAAACATTTCGTTTCGTCTTTCAAATCAATTCCTCCTAAAATTTCTATCTCTGTTTTTTGATATGAAACAGGCTGCTATACATCATAATGAATCGGTATCTGAATATTGTTGGCTTTGAGCGCCTCATACAAAACAACGAAAAAGTCCTCAATATCCTCCTTTGTGATAGCTCCGAGCGCACAAAGTCGAAATGTATTCTGCGCTGATGTCTTTCCGGGATATATCGTAAACCCACGCTCATAGCAATAATCATGTACCTTTTCAAAACTCCAGTTTTCATCATCCGGGTATTTCACTGTAACGCCAAGACCTGCCTGTATATCTCTTTTGATAATATCCTTGAAACCAAGTTTATCAAGCCCTGCATGAATCGCCTCAAACACCTCCAAATGTCTATTCCATTTTGCATCTTCGCCTTCCCTGAAATATTCATCAAGTGCCTGACGGGCAGCATAAATCGTCTGGACAGGAGGCGTAAAATGCATCTGCCCTGTTGTTTCAAAAAAATGATACTGCATAAACAGATTGCAATAATACGAGCGCTTTGGATATGCTGCCGACTTTCTGATCAGTTCTATATTTCCAATCACGAATGAAAGTCCGGTCATCGCCATAAGTCCTTTTTGTGCAGATGCCATACAAAAGTCAATGTTGTCTTTCTCAATATCAATCGGTCTCATCGCATAGGTAGAAATTGTATCTACAATAAAAACTGCGCCATATTTGTGCGCGAGCGAACCAATCTCCCTTACTGGATTTAAAATACCTGTTCCGGTTTCCTTATGTGTTGTATAGACAAGTGCTATATCCCGATTTCCCTTTTATATCTGCTCCACCTTATTCAAATCCATCCATTTATCTATCCAACATTCAAAACTGATAAGCGAAAGATTATAATACTCACAAATCACCGTGTACGATCCGAACCAAATCTTCACGCATCTGCTTCATCATTGATGCAAATTCCTTTTCACGGGGACAAATATCCGGTACAACCTGCGCCATTTTCACAGTATCTGTCGTTGTTGCAGGACCGGGATTTAAAAGAATGTTTCTTTTTATCTGCATGTTTGCAACACCCCTTTCACTATTTCAACATGCTATACACACACTCTGACAATGTTAATGCAAGAATAATGTTAATTACCCTGTAATATTTTTGATATGCCCTCTGTATCAATACCCCCATGCCAATCCAAGTAAGCGTTGCAATCGTTCCAATCGTGGCTATGATAATCTCAAATAGAAGCAAAACCCATAGAGCGGCGCTATATTCCGTGACATATCCTGTCAATGCCGTAATTCCGAATAAATAGATTTTTACATTGACAAACTGAAGTAAAAATCCTTTTAGAAATGATGCTGACTTTTCCACAGTGCCTGTAGTTGGTTTGCTTAACGCAATATGGACTGCCAGCCATAAAATATAGGCAGCGCCTATGTATTTCATAATTCCAAGCAAATCCGGTAAAAAGGCGCTTACCCCAAACACGAAAACAGCACAAATTACCTGTACAACATAATATCCTGCAAATATCCCCCAATAAAGCGGTCTCCCTTTTTTATATCCATAATTTGTTACCGTATTTAACGCCAGTATATTTCCCGGTCCCGGCGTAAAAGCATTGATAACAGAATAGATAAAAAAATTACCTAATACATAACCTGGCATTTTTTGCCTCCTTTCCGTTTCTATATCTTAGCACGGAACGTTATGTAATAGGTAATATCTGTTTTATATGCTGTTACATAGGATATGCCTATGTTTTATTTATGTCCGGTACTGTTTCAAAGCCTCAACATAAATCTCTCCTAATTCCGACAATTCTTTATCCTTGTTCAGTATATATCCAATATGCATCACCTCATCTTCCTCCAGAGGGATAGAAACGATAGAATCCCCTTGCAGATATTTAGGGAAAATACCACTTGAAATTGTATATCCATCCAATCCAATCATCAAATTTACAATCGCTGCACGGTCACTGACCTTAATACTCCTTTCAGCGGGTTCATTGCTGAAAAGCTCCTCCGAATAATTGGATGATTCATAAGTTCCCTGCACAAAACTAAGCCGGGGATATGGTTTCAGATCATCCAGTCTGACAGATGCGCATTTTGCCAACGGGTGGTCTTTACCTATAAAAATATGAGGCGTTGCAGTAAACAATTCAAAAAAATTCAGATTGTATTCTTCAAACAGCTTTCTCAGCACATTTTCATTGCTGTTGCAAAGATACAGGATTCCCAAATCACTAAACCTGTTTCGTACATCTTCCACAATCTGATGCGTCTGGGTTTCATTCAGGATAAACTCAAACCGTTCCTGCCCAAAATGTTGTATCAATTCCACAAACGCATTTGTTGTGAAAGTATAATGCTGCGTTGAAACACAAAACCTTTGTTTTGCAGGTTTCTTATCAATATATTTTGATTCCAGAAGTTCCATCTGCTGAACTACCTGCCTTGCATATCCTAAAAACTCCATTCCCTCCTTTGTCAGCGCTACTCCTGCCCGGCAGCGGCTGAAAATTGTTATTCCAGATTCCTTTTCCACTTCCTTGATTGCGCCGGAAAGACTTGGCTGAGAAATATACAGTTCTTTTGCCGCTTCTGTAATAGAACCTCTTTCCGCAACGATTATCATATATTTTAATTGTTGTAGTGTCATATACCCTCCAATCCAGCATTAGGAAATGCTCTTTTTCATCATATTTCATGCTTAATTTTACCACATTTCCCTAATAGCAAAGATATGAATAAACTATGCTTTACCATAGTTACAGCCTATTTCTCTTTCTCTAAAATATGTAATCCATATACAAGCTACATACTGTTTCATAAACATTCACCATGCTTAAATCCATACCGTATTCATTGTAATCACATCTCTGGCAATGTACGCTAATATTTTCTTTATCTTCTTTATAAAAATCCCTGACCATTTACAAATACTATGTATGATTGGAACAACAGAATTTCCCTTTTCTGATAACGAATACTCTACACGGAGAGGAACCTCATCATAAGATTTTCTCACCACGATCTCACTTTCAATCAGGCTTTTCAATGAAGCTGTGAGTACAGCATCTGTAATGTTTCCTATTTGCTTTCTAAGTTCATTATACCGAAGAACTTCTTTTGCTGACAAAACACAAATAATTCTAGCATTCCATCTGCTGCCGAGTATTTTAAGTCCATACTCCAACGGACACCGAATATTATCGCTTTCTTTTCATTGGCTCATATCTTTATCTCCTGTTTTTTTAGCATAATCCCACTTTCTAAATATGTGAGCGCTGCTTTTTACTGTGCCAGCGAAAAAGTAATCTCCTTCCGGCTGTCAAGGTTCTCAAAACTCTTCTGACCGTCTTCCAAATTCTCCAGGTAAAAATCCACACCGCCGTAATACTCCCTTCCGCCATATCCTGACATGGAAATCGTAAGCGGAAAATATGCTTTTATTTCCTCTGCCAGTGGCGTATCATACAGAACACCGTCTAATGTATTACTCCGGCGCTTAAATATCGCCAATTGTGATTGGAATAGCGATTTCACCTTTTGCCGTATCCTGCTCCTGTGAGCCGGATATCCCAATGTCCCCAAGCCAATCAAATACCGTATCCTGAGCATCCGTATCTGTATCTCCTTATCATCGCACCTGGTTATTTCCTCAATCCTCTCTTTACTAAAGCCGGCTTTGGAAAGAGCATAGATATCTGGTTCCATGAAAAAGCATCCCCTCCTAAAACAAAAATGTAAGTGCGGTTCCAAATCTGCCTGCCTCATCCCTGCACTTACATTATAATCATATGTCTGATATATATCAAATACTGAGTTTTTATGTCTCACTCATGCTTAAAAAGCATTTTGCGTATTCTATAAATTTTGTAGCCGCCAGACTAAATGGCTGTTCCCGTTTCCATGCCAAAACACACGTTGCCATAAGCTCTGGATAGAGCGGCCGGCAGACAATCTTTGATGAGTCCCAAAAAGGAACCGCACCTTCAATGACCAAAGAATATGCCAGCCCCCTGCTTACCATAACTGCACCATTGGTACTCAGATTACTGGTAAACAAGATATTCAGATTTTTATAATAGTCCCCAAACCAGCTTGCCAATTCACTCTGCACCTGCATTCTTTGCGGAAGAATCAACGGCAGTTCTGCCAGTTCGTCTGCCTTGACATACTTTTTCCTTGCAAGCGGATCATCCGGCAACATCAAAACTACCCATCTCTCTTTCATATTCAGGCGGATAAACTCATATTTTCCCATCTCAATCGGCTCTAGGAGCAATCCTAAATCAAGCAGTCCCTTATCCATCTGTTCTTTTACCAAATCCGCAGTTGCTGTAAACAGATCAAAAGTAACAAGGGGATATTTTTGATGGAAATTCCGAATCAGATCCGGGAGCGTCTGCACAGACGCAATTTCCCCGCATCCAATAGAAATCTTTCCCTCTACCTGTTCTTCCTGCTCTACCAATTCTTTTTCTGTTTTATCAACCAACTGTAGAATTTCCTCTGCCCGGCGCCGGAGCAGTAGACCTTCATTCGTCAGCCGAATCTTCCGTGTCCCCCTGTCAAACAAGCGGACAATAGTTACTAAACTGGTACATCAGGATTTACTTCTTAATCTTGCCGCTCATTTTTGCCTTGCTCCATGCACTTTACCTTCTTAGATACCTTTCCTGCCTTGATGGTTATGGTGGCAACTCCAGTGTTTTTGATTGTCACCCTGCCTGTATTCTTATCTACTACAGCAATCTTTAGCTTTGAACTTGTAAAGGTCATCTTACTCTTTGATGTTGCATTGATTTTGAATGGCTTTGCACCGTATGACACCCTGTACACGGTTTTCTTTCAAGTAATCTTGGAAGCTGGCTCTGGCTTCTCCTCTGCTTTCACTATTGTGAAGTTTACCTTCTTGCTTCTCGTGTAGTTGCCTTTTTCTGTCACGGTTGCCTTGGCTGTCCCTACTTTAATGTTATTATTATAGGAAACTGTGTAATCTGTATTTAGGGCTAATGTTTTTCCATCAAGCTTCACGGTTACCGATGGGGTCTTCGCTGTTCCGTCATAAGTATAACTAGTTTTTTCCAATGTTACGGATGCCTTTGCAATATCACCCTGAATGGTAAATGCCCTTTCCACGTTGCCAGTATAATTTCCGATGCCTGAAATAATCGCCTTGGCGGTTCCTACACTCACATTATCTCTGTATTCAACTGTATAATCTGTGCCCAAAACCAGTGTATTTTCTCCTATTTTTACCGTGACAGAGGGCTTTTTTCCGCCCCATCATAAGCATAGCAATCGTGCTCCAATACCACTGTTGCCCCACACAAATCATTCGCGGACGCCGATTCAAATTGTAACCCATTCTCATCTGCTTACCATTCCGCTTCTGAACCGCTCATGCCACAAACAATAAAATCAGAGTAAGCCACACCAGAGCCGTTGCCATTCCCCTCTGATGTACCCCAACCAACTGCCCACGATCCTATGTTTGTTACGTTAGGCAGAATAGTAATTCTCTTCAATTTACTGCAATCCCAAAATGCCCACGCTGCGATATTCGTCACACCATTTGGAATTGTTATATCCGACAAATCACTGCAGCCTGCAAATGCCTGCTCTCCTATCTGAGTCACACTATCTGGAATCTTAGTATTTTTACATCCCATGACAAGAATATTTCCATCATCTTTTTTTGAATCACTGCATTGCAATTATCTCTGCTGTCAAATACAGGATTTGTTTCCGCTACGTTTATACTTTCTAAACTGCTGCAATACTGAAATATATTTCTTTAAATGCTTCCAGCAGGAGCATCTGACGTAGATATCATGCTAGCAGGAATTGTGACCTCCTTTAAATTCTTGCAGCCCCAAAATGCACCATATCCGATATATGTCACACTATCAGGGATTTTCACGCTCTGTCATCTGGGGCGCCGTCAGGTCATAGGGACAGCTTAAGTAATCAACCAAAGCCTTGTCCGCTTCCTTCCGCGACTCGAAATAACCGATATTTTTCAAAATCTGCTTCCCATCTTCCGTCCACCCCACAGTCACGTGCGCCCGCCAGGGCTTGCGCCTGTTTCCTTTCATCTTAACAACATTCCCTGAGCCATTCGCTCTTCTCATTGCCATAACCAAGACCTCCTTCAAAAATAACGCTGCTGCCAGTTTGGAAGGAATCTGTAGTGCAGGATACGATCGGTGGGGCTGCCTTAAAACAACCCCATATATTTTAAAGAAAGCATCCTTACAACTCATAAAGCAAAAAAGAGCCCCCTCCCAGAACAGGCAAACAGAAATGTAAAACCACATCTGTTATAACCTGTATTGGAAGGAAACTCTCACCTAAAGCAGCTCACCCATATCAAGCAGCGGAACTATCGCCTGACGGCAGAACCGCCCGCCTTATGGGTCTTGTGTCTTGTGTGTCTTGTCCCTGAGTCTTGTGTGTGTCATGCGCGTGTCTTGCGGAGCAAAACTTAGCCCGTCCCACGCCATCCCTGGGCATCAGCAATGCCCGTTTTTAGCGATTTTCTTAGAACTTTCCGGCTTTAGCTGCTTCCTCGATGGAAACTGCAACTGCAACCGTAGCTCCAACCATTGGGTTATTACCCATTCCGATTAATCCCATCATTTCCACATGAGCTGGTACAGAAGAAGAACCTGCGAACTGTGCATCTGAATGCATACGTCCCATCGTGTCTGTCATACCGTACGAAGCTGGGCCTGCTGCCATATTATCTGGATGAAGGGTACGGCCAGTACCACCGCCAGATGCCACAGAGAAGTACTGCTTGCCCTGTTCGTTGCATTCTTTTTTATATGTACCTGCTACTGGATGCTGGAAACGTGTAGGATTGGTGGAGTTACCTGTGATAGATACACCAACATTCTCATGATGCATAATTGCAACGCCTTCCTGTACATCGTCTGCACCATAACATTTTACAGTTGCACGAAGTCCGTCAGAATATGGTTTTTCATATACAACGTTAAGCTTTGCTTCTTTGTAGTCATATTCTGTCTCAACAAAAGTAAATCCATTGATACGTGAAATAATCTGAGCAGCGTCTTTTCCAAGACCATTTAAGATAACACGCAGAGGTTTCTGCCGAACTTTGTTTGCCTTCTCAGCGATACCGATTGCGCCTTCTGCAGCTGCAAAAGATTCATGTCCTGCTAAAAAGCAGAAGCATTCTGTTTCTTCTTCCAATAACATTTTACCAAGGTTTCCATGTCCAAGACCTACTTTTCTGTGGTCTGCAACAGATCCTGGAATACAAAATGCCTGAAGGCCCTCGCCGATTGCTGCTGCTGCATCTGCTGCTCTCTTTGCACCTTTTTTGATTGCGATTGCTGCACCTACGGTATATGCCCAGCATGCATTCTCAAAACAGATCGGCTGGATTTTCTTTACCTGCTCGTAAACGTCAAGCCCAGCGTCTTTTGTGATTTTTTCAGCCTCTTCCACGGAGCTGATTCCATAATTATTTAAAACAGAATTGATCTGGTCAATTCTTCTTTCATATGATTCAAATAAAGCCATTTGAAATGTCCTCCTATCTTTTTGAACAATGGTACTTAAATTTCCATCTTGCGCAATCTGCTTTTCACTACTCTGCACGTGGATCAATAATCTTAGCTGCGTCTGTTACACGGCCATACTGTCCTTTTGCTTTCTCCCAGGCAGTGTTAGGATCATCACCTTTTTTGATAAAGTCGGTCATTTTACCAAGGCTTACGAACTGATATCCGATTACTTCATTGTCAGCATCCAGAGCAATACCGGTTACATAACCTTCTGCCATTTCCAGATAACGAACACCCTTTTCCTTTGTTGCATACATGGTACCAACCTGAGAACGAAGTCCCTTTCCTAAATCTTCCAGACCAGCGCCGATTGCCAGTCCATCATCAGAAAATGCACTCTGGGTACGTCCGTATACAATCTGTAAAAACAGTTCTCTCATAGCTGTATTAATTGCATCACATACAAGGTCTGTATTCAATGCTTCCAGAATTGTCTTACCCTGCAAAATCTCTGCTGCCATAGCTGCAGAATGGGTCATACCAGAACATCCAATGGTCTCCACCAAAGCTTCCTCAATCACTCCATTTTTTACATTCAATGAGAGCTTACATGCACCCTGCTGAGGAGCACACCAACCTATACCATGTGTAAAACCAGAAATATCTTCAATTTTCTTGGAATGCACCCATTTTCCTTCTTCTGGAATTGGAGCTGGTTCATGTTTTGCGCCCTTGGCTACTGGACACATGTTTTCGACTTCCTTCGTGTAAATCATTTTAAGACTCCTTTCAATGTATACATTTTATTAACCATGTTAAAACATTGTTATGCATTTAACATTCTTACATCATATTTAACCATATTTTTAGCAAATAGTCCAGTGTTTTCCAGAGAATTTTTATGTACATACAGAAGATTTTCCGTTCCCTCGAAACATAGACTTAAGCTCCTTTTAATCCAGCGCTTCCATTCTTGTAAAAGAAACGGAGGCTGCCACAGCTCCGGCAAATGTCAAAAGTCCCATTGCAAGTATCATTACAAAAAATCCTGCCTCCACAGAAACAACTATTCCAGCTACAATAGCGGCAATGATCCCAATTAAAATGGCAATCCCCTGGAACAGCGTTTTTATAAGCGTGCGCCCAGTATTTCCCAAGAGATTTCCAATCAGTGCGTCCGCCAGCATTCCATAATAAAGACGGTTTGCCTGCAGGCAGACATATAAAAGCACAGTAAGAACAGTGAGGACTGGACCTATTTCAAACACAACCGCTCCTGGCAGGGTAATCAAAATCCCATCCACAATGGACCGAATATGTTCAATTTTCGTAGCATACCACATTTTTTTCAAAGGAGTATCCGGTATCAGGTAGGTATAGGGATTCTCTAACTCCTTCGACCATTTGGTGGCATATCCGCTGAGAATAAAGACCATATAGCTTGCCACACCTGGAATAATGAAAACTCTGGCAGGACCTAATTCACTTACTGCGTGATTAAAGTACCCAACTGCCCCAATCAGTATTCCAATTCCCAGACACAATAATGTATTCCATCCAAAAATAAACGTTGGGTTCTTTTTATACTCCAACATCTGCCTGAAATAAATTGCCTTCCCATAAAAACCTTTATATTTTACAGACGCCTGCCTAAATTTCCGATGTTTTTCCAGCCATGGCACAGAAGCAACACCCTTCTTCTGCTTCGCCCGCCGCTCTTGATATTCATCTGCAAATTTCATAGCATCTTCATAATAGGCTCCTGTGCATTCGATCCGCCAAGCAGCAAAAAACATCAACACCGTAGAGATTAAAAAGAGAACCGTACCTATCACATTTATGGTATCAGGTCCAAGAAAGATCAATCTGGTTACGGCTACATTCCATCCCACTACTGGAACCATTTGTATCATTGGGATAGCAAAAAAATTCTGCAAAAGCCCAAAGGATGGCGTCTTAGTAATCATAAGATATACTGCAATCCCTACCACAGTCCCAAGAAACAAATACAGGGAAATTACCAGACCTTTGAAAAATTTCTCTGGAAGCTTCTCATTGCCATAACAAAAAATAATAGCGGAAGCCTCTAAAATACTTTCAAATACCACGAAAAACAAAAAATATACAAGTACCTGCAGTAAACTTACTTCAAACCACATTACACCGACTACTACAATCACCAATCCAAGTAAAATATTTACAGCAAAAGATTTTACCCCGGCAAACATCAATACCATTTTCGGGCTTACTGGTGAAGAAAATACAAAATGTACTTCACTTGGCCGAAACAGAAGTCCCTTTCTTTTGGCATAACTAATAAGGTTTCCTGGTATCAGCCAGTAAATAATCATGGACAAAATTGTAACCATATTATTGGGAGAGTTAAAATCTCCTTCCTGTATCATCATGTCAAAGCTTTTGTATATCATTACAATATACTGCAAAACAAAAATTCCCATCAGATAAGTAACCGGACGCTTTAATGCTTTTTTTATACGGTTTATTATCGTTCTCTGATATAGATATACAAAACCTTTCATTATGATTCACCACCTCCCGTAATCTGGAAGAAGAGTTCTTCGATGTCGGCATCTTTCTCCTCTTCCTTGGTAAAGGTACCTACGATTTTCCCTCGTTCCATAATAAACATAACATCCCACAATTCTTTTACCATTTCCAGCATATGGGTACTGATTAAAACCGTAACGCCCTGATTCTTAAGCTCCAGCACCACCTCTTTCAATTCCTTAATAGCTGCTGGGTCCAGCCCCACCATAGGCTCATCCAGTAAAATAACCTTTGGCAAAATAGCAAGGGCACAGCAAATGCTTACTTTTTGCATCATACCTTTTGACAATTGATTTCCTAACTTTTCCTGTTTGTCATCCAACTCAAACCGAATCAAAAGCTGTTCAATTTCCTCTTCAGTAATGGGGGAATGATAGGCACGCCGGACATATTCTATATGCTCCCGCACTGTCAGGGCATCAAACATTGCTGGAATTTCTGGCACATAACCAAAAATCCGCTTGGCTTCCAACGTCCTTGCTGGCATCTGATTAATACCTACGCCACCCTGATAACGCAAAAGTCCTGCAATACTTTTAATAATTGTAGACTTTCCAGCCCCATTTGGTCCCAATAAAATCCCCACCTGTCCGCTAGGTACCGTAAAGCTGACATGATCCACAGCCAGATATTTGCCATATTTTTTTGTTAAATCTTGAATTTCTAACATAACCCACTCTCCTTTTCATCTCAGACAATGTTTTTCATCCTTACCAATGAGCGAATTCTGGAAAACACTTTTAATCCAGTAAAAAATCATATGCTCTATTGTATTACTCATTTAATACAATAGAGCATATGACTTTTTTTGTCAACTAGCTATGCTTTTCTACAATATCATTTTTCTTTTTGTAAATAGAATTGGCCGGTACAACGCCTCGGACCATAGAAAGGGGATAAATGTTGCTGTTTCTTCCCACCACAGTTCCTGGATTCAAAACGCTATTACAGCCAACTTCCACTTCATCTCCTAACATAGCCCCAAATTTCTTTAACCCGGTGGCAATCTCTTCTCCCTTATCTTTTACCACCACCAGGGTCTTATCTGATTTTACATTGGAAGTAATGGAACCAGCCCCCATATGAGCTTTGTAACCTAAAATGGCATCTCCCACATAATTATAATGAGGCGCCTGAACCTTATTAAACAGTACCACATTTTTTAGCTCCGTAGAATTACCTACCACAGCTCCTTTTCCCACAATGGCATTCCCACGGATAAATGCACAATGACGGATTTCTGCTTCCTCATCAATAATCAACGGCCCGTTGAGACAAGCTGTGGGAGCAACTTTTGCTGTTTTGGCAATCCAAATATTTTCTCCCTGACATTCATATTTTTCTTTGTCCAGTGTTTTTCCAAACTCGCAAATAAATCCACTGATCTTTGGTAATGCCTCCCAGGGATAGCTCAACCCGCAAAAAAGCTCTGCCGCAATGGTTTCTGACAAATTATACAAGTTACTGATTTTACATGTCTCCATTTGATTTTCCTCTTTTCTTCGATTAATAATAGAATTTTTACAATTTTTTTGATCCTGTTTTATTTTTGGATGCTTTCTCTTGTCTGGAGGATTGATAGAAGGAAGAGGCATTCTGAAAATGCCCACGTAATACATACTGATTATTCAATCCCAACACACCGGTGGTACGGCTTCTTACAAAATGCTCCAATTTATCCATATACTCCTTTGGCGTGATACTGCCCTCTGCCACATAAGTCAGACCCTTTTCCCAGCTTGCAGTTAATTCAGGATTTAACAAAGAACGAATCGAAGCATTTACCACGTCATATATCATTTCTCCTAACAAAGTAGGTGTAATGACCTGTGTTTTCTTATTTAAAGTAAGATATTTGTTATTGACCAGTTTTTTTAAAATTTCTGCCCGGGTTGCGCTGGTGCCAATCCCACTTCCTTTGATCTGGGCCCGAAGTTCTTCATCCTCAATCAATTGCCCAGCATTTTCCATCGCAAGAATCATGGAACCAGAATTATAACGTTTGGGCGGAGAGGTTTCCCCTTCCTTGATATTCAAGGCTTCTACTGGAAGTTCCATTCCTTTTTTTAAGGTGGAAAGAAGCTCCATAAAAGTTCTGTCACAGGAAGTTTCACCCATACCAGCCTGACCTTTTGGCATATCTTTCTCTTCTGCTTTCTCTCTGGCCTTTTTTTTCTGGAAGGAATACTCCATCACCTTCAAATAACCTGGATCTGCTAGTACCTTAAATGCAAAAAAGAATTTTTCTTTTCTGACAGAAATCTCCTGCCTTTGCTCTCCTTTGGAAACTTCCAGATGGGTCTGGTCTTTGGAAATTGGTTCCATAGCCGTTACCAGATTGATTTTTTGATAAACAGCAGGAGGAAAGAAAATCCCAAGGAACCGCCGCACAATAACTTCATAAACATTTAGTGCCGTTCCACCCAGACTCCGCACCGATGAAAATCCCTGTCCCGTTGGAATAATGGCATAATGGTCCGTAATTTGCTTATCATTCACATATCTGGTTTTTGCAATCTTTTTATAGCTTCCAACGTCCAACACTTCCTCTGCAAATTCTTTTACAGAAGGAATGTTTTTTAAACCGCTGATATTCTTAGAAATCTCCTTTGCTACTGCCGAAGAAAGAACCCTGGCATCGGTTCTGGGATAAGTAACCAGCTTTTTTTCATACAATTCCTGAACCACCTTAAGCGTCTGGTCTGGACTAATCTTAAAAAATTTAGAACAATCATTTTGCAGCTCCGCCAAATTGTACAGCAAAGGCGGATTCTTATTTTCCTTTTTCTTCTCAATGGAAAATACAGTTGCCTTTTCTTTTTGGATATCAGAAGTTAAATCTTTTATTAATTTTTCTGCATCCTTTCGTTCTTTAAATCCATTTTCTTTGTAGAGCTTGGGAGACTGATAATAGGCCGAACCCTCTGCTGCCCTCCATTCCCCTTCGATGGAATTTCCCTGAATATCTACCATACTTACCACCCGATAAAATGGAGTTTTCACAAATTCTCGTATTTCCCGTTCTCTGCGCACTACCATTCCCTGTACACAGGTCATCACCCGTCCTACGCTGACTACCGTATATTTGGTATGCAAAAAGTTTGAAATAGCATTCCCATACTTTAAGGTAAGCAGACGAGAAAAATTTATTCCCATTAAATAATCTTCTTTTGCCCGTAAATAAGCAGATTCACAAAGGTTGTCATATTCTGATAAATCCTTCGCCTCTCGGATCCCTCTTAAGATTTCTTCCTCTGTCTGAGAATCAATCCACACCCTTCGGCGGTCCTTCCCCTTTACCTTTGCCTGCCGTTCCACCAAACGGTAAATATATTCTCCTTCTCTCCCCGAGTCTGTACATACATAAATAGTATCCACATCTGTCCGGTTCAAGAGCCCTGCTACAATCTTATACTGCTTTTTCACTCCCGGAATTACTTCATACTTAAAATTCTCGGGAAGAAAAGGAAGAGTAGCAAGGCTCCATTTCTTATATTTCTCATCATATGTTTCTGGATAGCTCATTGTTACCAGATGTCCTACACACCAGGTAACAACCGCCTCCTCTGACTCCATATAGCCATCATGATTTTTTAATTCTAATTTTAATGCTTTGGCAAATTCCCGTGCTACACTGGGCTTTTCTGCTATGTATAAAGCTTTCGCCATAAATCTATATCCTGCTTTCTCTCTATTTACTCATATCCACTAACAGGATACGTTGATCCTTCTCTACCGCTTTTACTAATTTTTCTTCAAAAGACTTCGCGGAAAACAAATAATAATAATTCGCTGTAATCTTTGCTTGCTCCATGCTTTGAAAAAGCTGCTGGCACATCTCAAAAGTCATTTCAGGCTCTGACCAGTTGCAAAGACATATGATATTCTCCCTAACGCTATTTTGAGCAATGATATCAATACGCCCTTTTTTTCCAATCCAGGTACCCATCTTATGTATTTGCAGAGGTAATTTTCCTACCATGTCCTGTAATTTCAGATATTCCATACACACATTGACAAAATAACGTTTTAAATAGTCCTCCATCTCTTTTTCAATGTGAATCTCATAAAACTCCTCCGGTTCCATTTGATGCAAATCTGACAAATAGGGATACACAAACTTAAACCAAAAATTAATAAATGTATCCCTTATCTGATACAAACCCTTCTGGGCATTCTGCCATCCTCCGGTTTCAAAAGAGTACACCTTCTCCACCACATCAAACTCCATAAGATTTTTTAAATAAACGCTGATTTTTGCCCTGGAAAATCCGGTTGCCTGATAAATATCGTTCAACTTGTGTTTTCCAGACGCCAGAACCTCCAAAAGAGTATTATATACCGAAAGCTCCCGCAACTGGCTGCGAATGATTTCTTCTACCTTCCCATGCAAAAAACCATTTTTTGAAAGTATCAGGTTACAAATATTCTCACGGGTATCCCGTCCATCCTCCCATTCCTCCATATATTCCGGCACCCCGCCAATCACGCCGTATGCCTTTATACTTTCCCTGACACTATATTTGGGAAAACTCCGCACCAAATCCAAAAACCTCAGTTCATTAATTTTGGTTATGCCATCTATTTTTTTTACCGTATTTCCCAACATCTGCGGCATTTCCTGTTCTACCCAGGAAATGGAAGAACTGCATAAAAGAATCATCACCGGACCTGGGTATAATTTCTTCCCTTTTAATTTTAACACACTGTCCATAAGTTGACTATCTTTTTTCAAAATGCGCTGAAACTCATCAATAACCAGTACCAGCTTACTTCCATCTCCACTTTTCACCCGTTTAAAAAAAACATCATAAGATTCTTCAGAAATTGTGACATGATACCGTTCTGCAATTTCTCTTTGCATCCGTTGTTTTTGGGCATAGGGAGAGATCTCCGGCGCATAATAATAAAAATATTTTTTGTCTCTGCAAAAATCCTGTACTAGTTCTCCGCCACCATTTTCTTTTCTTCCATACAATACCAGAAGCTGATTCCCCTCCCGATGGTACATTTGCTCTAAATACTGCAATTCTGCTTTTCTTCCTGTCATAACCGTATCCGTTCTCCGGCCTCCCGTGTCTATTTTGTTCTCATCCTCTGTGGATTCCTACTTTTGTATCATATCACGATTTAACTTCTTTTACAACACTTTTTCCTAGCCGCTTTCAAAAAGGACTGGCAAAAAACACTGCAGATTCTACTATATATAGTTTAAATATCTGTGTATTGCATCTATATATAGTAGGAAATACCATTTTCTGTCAGCCCTCTTCTTTTTACTTATCTTTCTGTTTATACCTTTTTGGATGGCATATTCCAGCCGAGATGATCTGTATGTAACAGCTCATGAGATTTATGGGAAAGGGGTTTTTCCAAATATTGGCTGTACAAGGCCCGTACTGAAGGATTCTCATGGGAGAATCGAAGAGGATTCTTTTTATCTAACTGATAAAGCTTGTTTCCTCGTTCGCCCGCCATTTCACGTCCTTCTGTGATTGGCTGTCCGCCGCCCCCTGCACATCCTCCTGGACAGGCCATAACTTCCACAAAATCGTACTCTGCTTCCCCGGAAATAATCCGTTCCATCAATTTTCTTGTATTTCCCAGACCATGTACTACAGCGCCTCGGATTGGAATTCCTGCTATTTCTGTTTTCAGTTCCTTAACGCCGTCAAGCCCTCGTACCATTTTAAATGTGTCTGGTTTGGGATTTTCTTTCTTCAATGTATAATAAGCCGTCCGAAGAGCCGCCTCCATAACGCCTCCTGTAGCGCCAAAAATAACGGCTGCGCCAGAGCCAGTACCCAAGGGTGAATCAAATTCTTCTTCCTCTAAATTCTCTGGGCAAATCAGTTCAGACCGCAGCATCCGGTCAAATTCTCTTGTGGTAAGAACCACATCAACATCCTTTCCTGCACCTGCATCGTTGATATTGGGTAATTCACACTCTGCTTTCTTCGCAGTACAAGGCATAATGGATACACAGAAAATTCTATCAGGATCTACATCCAATACTTTTTCTGCAAAATAAGTTTTTGCAACAGCGCCAAACATCTGCTGGGGTGATTTGGCAGTGGACAATTGCTTTGTCATGTCTGGATATTGTGACTTTATAAACCGCACCCATCCTGGACAACAGGAGGTAAACATGGGCCACTGATATTCTTCCTGGTGAGTCATGCGCTCCAAAAACTCTGTCGCTTCCTCCATAATGGTCAAATCTGCGCTAAAGTTAGTATCAAAGACATAATCCATCCCCAATGCACGGGCTGCTGCTGCCATACGCTTTTCTGTTGCCATTTTTTCTGGAAGCCCAAGACCCTCTCCCCATGCAGCACGTACAGCCGGAGCAATCTGCACTACAACAATTTTCTCTGGATCATTCACCGCATCCATTACTTTACGGACGTCATCACGCTCCCGAAGCGCGCCAGTAGGACAATGGGTAATACACTGTCCACATAATGCGCAATCTGCCTCTGCAATTTTACGCATTTTTGACACACCTACGCTGGTACGCTTTCCTGTATTCACAATATCCCAAATCCCCAAAGATTGTATCTTATCACAGATCTGTACGCATCGCATACATTTGATACATTTGCTGGCATTTCGAATCAAAGGAAATCTTAAATCCCAGCTCCTCATCTCATAATCCTGCTCAAAAGGTACGTCATTGATATTCATATCTGCACAAATTTTCTGTAAGGCGCAGCTTCCGTTCCGCTGGCAGGCTGCACAGCGAAAATCATGCTGGGAAAGGATAATCTGTAAATTCATCCTGCGGGCATAATGTGCTTTCAAGCTGCTGGTATACACAACCATGCCTTCCTCTACCTTAGTATTGCAGGATGCCACAAGCGCCTCCTTCCCTTCAATTTCCACACAACAGATACGGCAGGCTCCGATCTCATTTAATTCTTTTAGGAAACAGAGAGTTGGAATTTCAACTCCAGCAGTGGCAGCGGCCTGCAAAATTGTAGCGCCTTCTGGCACTTGCACTTCTTTGTGATCGATTGTCAAATTTACCATTTTTCCTGTCTGCCTCCTCTCAATACGCTACATCCATGACGGTCGCATCGCAAGCAGCGGCTTGCTTCCTGATACGCTTCTTCATCACTCATGGTATATTCAATGCCTTCGAAATTATCCTTGCGGGCCCAGGATTCTTTTTCTCCCAGATTTACACGGCCGCATGGAATCTTATCATTCAACAATGGTTCTGGTATCTCCACATCCACAGAAATCTCATGATGATATCCAAAGAATTCATCAATATTTGCTGCTGCTACCTTTCCAGCCGCAATTGCTTTGATTACAGTTGCTGGACCGGATACGCAATCTCCACCTGCATACATACCTACACGGTTTAATGCACCAGATGCATCTGCCTGTAGCTTTCCACGCTTCACGGAAATTCCTGCCTGGGCAAAGGGTTCCGAAATAATCTCCTGTCCCACAGCCATCAGAATGATATCACATTCCAGTCGTTCCTCTGCTTTATCCGCCTTTCTTGGGGAAGGCCGTCCGCCTCTTACCTGTCCAATAATCTGTGGCTGTACCCACAATGCAGTTGCATTCCCTGCCTCATCCTTCTCAATCCGCAAAGGCGCCTTTAAGGTCAGAAGCTCAATCCCTTCTGCAATGGCTCCCTCCACCTCTGCTGGCAACGCCGTCATATCTTCTTTCCGTCTGCGGTACACAATGCTGACTGTCTTTGCATTGGAACGAATTGCTGTTCTTGCACAATCCATGGCCACATTGCCGCCGCCTACAACAATGATTCTCTTTCCAGTAAAATCTGGATACTTGTCATCCCCAATTTCACGTAGCATATCCACAGCTGAAATTACATTTCCGCTGTCCTCTCCTTCCAAATCTAACCGTTTCTCCGCATGGGCGCCAATGGCAATATAAACTGCATCATATGTATCATTGATCTCTTTCAATTCATCCGTTCCAACGGATGCATGTAATTTCACTTCTACGCCAGTAGAAAGAATCGCGTCAATATCTTCTTGCAATCTCTCCCGGGGAAAACGATAATTTGGAATACCATAACGCAGCATACCGCCAAGCTGCGCCTTTTCTTCAAATACCGTTGTCTGATGTCCCATCAACTGTAGGAAATATGCTGCTGTCAAGCCAGAGGGGCCTCCGCCTATAATTGCAACTTTTCTGCCAGTAGGCTCTGCACAGGAGGGGACTGGAACCTCACTTGCATTGGCCTTATCCATAACATAATGTTTAATGCCTCGGATATTGATGGAATCATCAATCATATTTCTGCGGCATCTGATCTCACAGGGATGCTCACAAATCAGTGCACACGCCGTTGGGAACGGATTGTCTTTGCGAATCAGCCGTACCGCATCCTCGCACCGTCCTCCTCCAGCCAGAGCAACATATCCTGGAATATCCACATTTGCCGGACAAAGGGTCACACATGGAATTGGCTGTTCAAAGGTTCCCGTACATTGATGCTCCTTGACATGAGAAATATAATCCTCCTTGAAGCCCTCTAACCCTGCCAATACCATACGGGCAGATTCAAATCCAATTGCACAATCAGCAGAATTCTTAATATTCGTTGCCGTATGCTCAATTAAACCAAGTGTTTCCATTGTTGCCGTATTATCCAAAACACTCTCCAGAAGCTCTTCTAAAATTCCAAGCCCAATACGGCATGGCACACATTTACCACATGTCTGTGCGTGGCAGACCTTCAAAAAGGCAAGCTGCATGTCAACGGGACAGACTCCAGGAGGATTTGCAATAATCCGCTGCGTAAATTCCTTCATCAGTGTTTCTGTTGTGGAATTTACTTTGTCTGTAGAAATTACTGATAACCTACTCATATTTTTTCTCCCTGATTATTTTTTGTAGAGATTGACAAAAATTTATCATTTTTTCTGCTTCTCTTTATCTATTTTAACTGGAAAGAATCAAGAATGCAAGAATCGTTAATGTTTTCACAGTATAACAAGTAACAGTTCAGCCCTTTTGACTTTCTACATTGCTTTATTCAAAGGATTTTTCGATGTAAGAATAAAAATATGGATGGGTATTTCCATATTTTTATACTGTCAGTATGAAAATCCTTGGAATAAAGCTCTATTTCAGAGCCAAAAGGGCTGAACTGTTACTATAACAACTGCCCTGGTCTTCTTTGCAGAAAACCAGGGCAATGACACATTCCTCTTTTCACTCTATTATTTTGCAGAAATATATCCCTGCGCTTTTAATAATTCCGCACACAGAACTGCTCCTCCTGCTGCGCCTCTTACCGTATTGTGGGACAATCCAACAAATTTCCAGTCGTATACCGTATCCTCACGCAATCGGCCCACGCTGATTCCCATACCATTTTCATAATTCACATCTTCTGTTACCTGGGGCCGGTTGTCTTCCTCCAAGTACTGAATAAAATGCTTGGGAGCGCTTGGCAATTCTAATTCCTGGGGCGCACCGCTGAAATTTCTTAATTTTTCAATCAACTGTTCCTTGGTCGGCTTCTTTTTAAATTTCACAAATACTGCCGCAGTATGTCCATTTAATACCGGAACACGAATACACTGACAGGTAATTACTGGGCCATCCGCTGGAACAATTACGCCGTCTTTGATGGCTCCCCAGATACGAAGAGGCTCTTTTTCCGATTTTTCTTCCTCTCCTGCAATATAGGGAATAATATTTCCTTCCATTTCCGGCCAGTCCTGGAAGGTTTTTCCTGCTCCGGAAATTGCCTGATACGTAGTTGCCACCACCTCATAGGGCTCAAATTCCTTCCATGCGGTCAATACAGGCGCATAAGACTGGATGGAGCAGTTAGGCTTTACCGCCACAAATCCTCGTTCCGTTCCCAGACGTTTCTTTTGGAAATCAATCACCTTCATATGCTCTGGATTGAGTTCTGGCACTACCATAGGTACATCCGGCGTCCATCTGTGGGCGCTGTTATTGGAAACCACTGGAGTCTCTGTTTTTGCATAAGCTTCCTCAATTGCTTTGATTTCTTCTTTTGACATATCCACTGCACTGAACACAAAATCAACTTTAGACGCAACTGCTTCCACTTCATTCACATTCATGACAATAATATCTTTTACCCCATCTGGCATAGGCGTATCCATTTTCCAACGGCCGCCCACTGCATCCTCATATCGCTTACCAGCAGAACGAGGGCTTGCTGCAATGGTTGTCACCTCAAACCAGGGGTGATTCTCCAAGAAAGCAATAAAACGCTGTCCTACCATTCCGGTTCCACCAAGAATTCCTACCTTTAATTTTTCACTCATTTTAGATTCTCCTTACTGTTCCCATTTCTCTTTGGGATTTTCTGTCCGCATCACGCAAACATTTGTCTTTTCTAAATATCCTAATATATCAGAACCAAAAAAGCAATCCGTATAATATACAAATTTAACAAAATATCCCCTATCATTTTATACAAAACTTCTAGGATATGATAAAATCGGACAGTTCTCAAACTTCAACAAACCGACTGCCTATTTCAACAATTCCTGTTCCCAGTCCTGCAGTTTCGTTTTCCAATCCTGACCCAGATATTCTTTTTCCAGTTCAATCACTTTCTTCATAGCCTCCTGACCAGGAGCCCCAATGGTAAGCCTCTTTTCCACACAAGTCTTCATGGAAACTGCTTCAAAAATATCTGCTTCAAAAACCGGACTAATCTTTTGCAATTCTTCTAATGACAAATCATCAATGGCAGCTTTTTTCTCAATACAAAAAAGAACAAGCCTCCCCACAATTCCATGGGCATCTCGAAAAGGCACCCCATGATTTACAAGATAATCCGCTGCATCTGTAGCATTGGTGAAGCCATGCTTGGCACTGGCCTCCATCCGCTCCTTTTTAAATTTCATGGTAGAAAGCATTCCTGTAAACAATGCCAGACATCCTTTTACCGTATCTATCGCATCAAAGGTTAATTCCTTATCCTCCTGCATGTCCTTATTATAGGCCAACGGAATTCCTTTCATTGTGGTAAGCAAAGAAATCAAGGCGCCATAGACGCGTCCTGTTTTTCCCCGCACAAGCTCTGCAATATCTGGGTTCTTTTTCTGAGGCATAATGCTGCTTCCTGTGCTGTATGCATCATCAATCTCCACAAATTGATATTCATTGCTGTTCCAGATAATGACCTCCTCGGAAAACCGGCTCAAATGCATCATAATGATGGACAATGCAGACAAAAATTCAATCAGATAATCTCGGTCAGATACTCCATCCATGCTATTTAAGGCAGGCCCCGCAAAGCCCATCCGTTTTGCTGTATCATATCGGTCCAAAGGATATGTAGTCCCGGCCAGGGCTCCGCAGCCAAGGGGACAATAATTCATCCTATGGTAAATATCTTCCATTCTTTGACGGTCCCTTTTGAACATTTCAAAATATGCGCCCATGTGGTGAGCCAATGTCACCGGCTGTGCCTTCTGCAAATGAGTAAACCCTGGCATATAAGTATCTAGATTATTTTCCATGATTGTTAAAATTACATTTAACAACTCTTTTAGCAATTCATCTGTCTCTAGTACCTCTTGCCTGGTATAAAGACGCATATCCAGAGCCACCTGATCATTTCTGCTCCTTCCTGTATGCAGCTTCTTCCCAGTGTCTCCCAGACGGTCAATCAGCGTTGCCTCTACAAAGCTATGAATGTCCTCATATTTCTGGGAAATTTCAAGGGTTCCCTTCTCCACCTCCTGCAAAATGTCTTTGATGGATTTTACAATTTCCTGTGTCTCTTCCTCTGACAAAATCCCCTGTTTTCCCAACATTTTTACATGGGCAATGCTGCCTTCCATATCCTGCTTATAAAATTTTTGGTCAAACGATATGGACGCATTAAAGTTATAGACCAACTGGTCTGTTTCTTTGGTAAAGCGTCCGCCCCATAATTGTGCCATAATAATTTCCCTCTTTCTCTCTTCGTTCTTAACTCTCACGCTCTTTCATCGAAAATACACATCCGCAATAGTCCTGCCGATACATTCCATACTCCTTGGAAAGCTCTACGGAACGTTTGTATCCTTCTCGCTTCTTAAAATCCGAGGTAAGGTAAGGTATGCCATATTCCTCTGCTATCCTTTCTCCGATTTCGTTGAGTTTCTCCGCATTCTTCAATGGACTGATGGATAAGGTTGTGGTAAAAAAATCCATTCCAAATTTCTTGGCATTGGCTGCTGTCTCCCGCAAACGCAGTTCATAACATTGAAAACAACGTTCCCCTCCCTCTGGCAGCTTTTCTAGTCCCAAAGCCATCTGGTAAAACTTATCTTTCTCATAAATCCCTTCCAAAAAATTAATTTCATGGCAGCTTCTTTGTTCCCTTATCTGAAACATGTCCTGCTGGAAACGCCTAATAAAATTTTTCTGTTCTTCCACTCGCTTAAAATACTCTTCCTTTGGGTATATATTGGGATTATAATAAAATACTGTAATCTGAAAGTATTGGGATAAGTATTCCAGTACATAACTGCTGCAAGGGGCACAGCAGCTATGTAAAAATAATTTTGGAACCCATTGCTGTTTTTTTTGGTTTTCAATTATTTTGTCTAATTCTTTTTGGTAATTCCTTTTCATAAATAGCACCTTAACCTTTGACTTTGGTAGTTCCTCTTCCTCCTAACATCATGCCCTTTGACTTCCGCTTCTCATATTAACACACTGCCCTTTGGAACACAACAGATTTTCCCCTCAAACAAGCTATTGTCTCAATGAAATTTTTATGGTTTCCTGCAATTCTTCCAAAGGCAATGGATTCCATTCGATCTGCTTCCAAACATCCTTGGTTTTATATTGATGGAATGTAATCTGTTTTTGGTCGCAATACACAAAAGCTGCAAAAATCAAACATGCAATCAGGGTACGTATTCCAAGGCTGGAATATTTAGCTTCTCCTTCCCCTTCCTGATTCTCAGAAAAGGAAGAATTTTTCCAAAACGCTGATTTTCCAGTCTGGGCACTACCAGATTCCTCTGGATAAAATGACGCACGGATTTGGTCTACATACGCCCTTCGCTCTGCAACGGTCTCTTCCATCTTTGTCATGGCTTCTCCTAAAGCTTTTTCTTATTACATTTTAGTATTCTGTTCTTAGGAAAATACATGATTGGGATAAGTTTTTCAAAATAGCAGAACAAATTTTTCTAGAAATAACAAAACCATACGCCACTCGGCTCCCTGGTTGTCTCACACCTGGAAGGGCTGCTGCACAAAAAACCAAAAATACAAGATATGGTGTGTGAAACCTTGTACTTTATGTTCTTCATGCAGCAGCCCCACAGAAAAATTACCGTTGATTTAATTCCTCTACAATATCTTCCCAGGTTACTCCCTTTTCCACCATAAGCACCATGACATGATACAGAAAATCAGAGACTTCATATTTAATCTCCTCTTTATCTGAATTCTTAGATGCAATCACAATCTCTGTGGCTTCTTCCCCTATTTTTTTGAGAATTTTGTCAATCCCTTTTTCAAACAAGTAATTGGTATAGGAGCCTTCCTTTGGATTTTCCTTACGGTCTTTGATTACATCATAAACATCTTCAAACACCCGCATGGGATTTTTCGTTGTAAACTCCTTTTTCACCAATTCCTGAAAAAAGCAGCTTGTATTTCCAGTATGACAGGCAGCGCCTACCTGGGAAACCCTGGCAAGCAGGGTATCTTTATCGCAGTCGATGGTCAGGGATTTTACATACTGATAATGTCCAGAAGTCTCCCCTTTGATCCATAGCTCTTTCCTGCTCCGACTATAATAAGTCATTTTTCCAAGGAATAACGTAGTTCGAAATGCCTCTTCATTCATATATGCCATCATCAAAACTTCCGCTGTCTGATAATCCTGAACAATCACCGGAAGCAGACCTTCTCCGTTCAGCTTAAACTCTGACCATTCCATAGAAGATTCAAATTTCTTTGTTTCAATTCCTTCTGCTGCAAGATCCTGCTTCAATTCCGTTACGTTTGTCTCAGGATCGCTTACATAGAAACCACCAATTCCAGTTACCTGGCCTTTCTTCAAAATTTCTACCCAGCGTTCCTTGTCATATCCATCTACAATTACACTAAAGGGATGGTCTGTAATGTCTTCCAAGGACTCTATAATTCCTTCATTTAGGACAACTAATTTATGTATATGCTCTGTAACTTCTTTCTTATGTTTGAAAATTAAATCTACATTTTCCATAGAAATCAATAATTTATCTCTGCCAAACCGCATCGCTCCTTCTTCTACAAGAGCAATACTTTCACTTTTTGAACTGTCCAGAATAACACCCTTACACCCAGCATACAGAAGCTTCTTGATATCCTCCAAACGGTTCACATTTCCAGCCCCGTAAATCGGAATTTCCATAATCCGGCTCAATTCCTTAATGGTATGTAGATTTATATCATGTTCCTTGTCTGTATCAGATAAATCAAAAATATAAAGCTTATCTACACCGCTGTCATTATAAATCTTTGCCAGTTCTTTCAAATCTCCGGCACTCTTCAGGTCATTTTTTCCTTTTACTGCCATCCCATTTTTCAGGCAAATTGTGGCAATCAGGTTCTTATGTTCCATATTATCACCTATAAACTACCTTTCGTTGACATAATATCTTTGATTCTTGGATCTTTCCTCGTGGCTTCATCCAGCGCCCTTCCAAAAGCCTTGAACAAACCCTCTATCATATGATGGTTATTGGCGCCGGATAAAATTTTCATATGGAGGTTCATTCCTGCACTGTAGGAAATTGCATAGAAAAATTCCCTTACCATCTCGGTATCCATATATCCCACCCGTTCTGTAGTAAACTCCCCTTCAAAAGAAAAATATGGCCGTCCGCTTAAATCTATGGCGCAAAGCACCAGGGTCTCGTCCATAGGCAAAATACAGCTTCCGTAGCGTCTCATTCCCCGCTTATCCCTCAATGCAATGCGAATGGCGTTTCCAAGGACAATCCCAGTATCTTCAATGGTATGGTGGGTGTCTACGATTAAATCTCCTGTGACCTGAACTTTTAAATCGAAAAAGCCATGACGGGCAAATCCATCTAACATATGGTCAAAAAATCCAATCCCAGTATTTAGCTGGGTTGATCCGCTGCCATCTAAGTTCAATGTCAGGCTGACATCTGTCTCCTTGGTCTTTCGGCGCTGCTTGGCAGTCCTCTCTACTGGCATCACTCTCTCCTCTTTTCTGTTTTCATCATGATAAAGTGATACGTCATTTTGCTGTCTGCAAACCGTATCAGCATCTTTCACATAATGAAAATTTTTATTCTTCAAATCTTACTTTAATCGAATTTGCATGCGCCGTCAACTGTTCTGAGGCAGCAAATTGTACAATATCTTTATATATTGGTTCCAGCGCCTCTTTTGAATAGGAGATAATACTGGATTTTTTTATAAAATCATCCACACTTAAAGGAGAGAAAAATTTTGCTGTGCCATTGGTGGGAAGCACATGGTTTGGTCCTGCAAAATAGTCCCCCAAGGGTTCACTGGAATATTCTCCCAAGAAAATTGCCCCAGCATTTTTTATCTTCATCATAACCTCAAAAGGATTTGCTGTTAAGATTTCCAAATGCTCCGAAGCAATCTCATTGGCCGCATCAATGGCTTTGTCCATATCCTCTGCAACCAGGATGTATCCATAATTATCCAGTGACTTTTCAATGATTTCTTTCCTGGAAAGTTCTGCTGTAAATTGATCCACTTCCTTGGAAACCTTTTCTGCTAAGGTTTCACTGTTGGTGATTAAAATTGCGCTTGCAAGCTCATCATGCTCTGCCTGGGATAATAAATCGGCTGCCACATACCGAGGATTGGCTGTTTCATCTGCAAGTACCAGAATTTCGCTTGGTCCGGCAATGGAATCAATACTAACATGGCCAAACACCGCTTTTTTTGCAAGGGCCACATAAATGTTTCCAGGCCCTACAATTTTATCCGCTTTGGGAATGCTTTCTGTGCCAAAGGCCAGAGCTGCCACAGCCTGAGCGCCTCCAACTTTATAGATTTCATCCACTCCGGCCAAATCTGCCGCTACCAATGTAGCAGGATTCACCCTTCCCTCTCGGTTACAGGGCGTTGTCATAACAATCTTTTCCACGCCAGCCACTTTTGCAGGAATCACATTCATAAGGACAGAAGAGGGATAAACTGCCTTTCCGCCTGGCACATATACCCCTACACAGGCCAATGGCGTTACCTTTTGTCCCAACAACACACCATCCGGCCTGCTGTCAAACCAACTGTACTGTTTTTGTTTTTCATGATACAACCGAATATTTTCTAAGGACTTCTTCATAACCTCAATCAGTTTTTCATCTGTCAGTCTATATCCTTCTTCGATTTCCTCTTTGGTGACAAGGATATTCTCTTTTGAAATATCTGCACCATCAAACTGCTTTGTGTAAGAAAATACAGCTTCATCTCCTTTTTCCCGCACCTGTGCAATGATCTCGTTCACGCGTGCTTCATATTCCTGATAACTGTTGGGGCTTCGTTTCAGCAGATCCTTTTGAAGATTTTGCCTTGCTTCCTCTGTCAGCTTTAATATTCTCATAAGCTCCTCCTTGCTTTCTTCAGCACTGCATCTATATAAAATATAATTACAATTTAATTAAGTATTCATTAAACTTTTATAATACTTCCTTTAAATCTTGTATCAGCTTTGTAATTCTCTCATTCTCCATTTTCATACTCACCTGATTAACCACCATTCGGGCAGACAGGGGACAGACCTCTTCCAATACATTTAGTCCATTCTCCTTTAGGGTAGATCCCGTTTCTACAATATCTACAATCACCTCAGACAGCCCTACAATGGGTGCAAGCTCAATAGAACCATTTAATTTAATAATTTCCACCGTCTGATGCTTCTTATTATAGAAATAATTTTTGGCTATTCTTGGATATTTGGTCGCAACACGAATTAATTCATGGCGCTGCAACAGCTCTTCTGCCTCCTTCGGACCACAGACACACATCCGGCATCTGCCAAATCCCAAGTCTAGCACTTCATAAATATTCCTGGCTTCTTCTAAAATAGTATCTTTCCCAACCACCCCAATGTCAGCGGCTCCATATTCCACATACGTAGGAACATCTGGGCCTTTGGCAAGAAAAAATTTTAATTTTAACTCTTCATTGACAAAAATCAGTTTCCTTGTGGTTTTGTCTTTCATTTCCTGACAGGTAATCCCTATTTTTTCGAAAGCTTCTAGCGTCTGCTTCGCTAATCTTCCTTTTCCAAGGGCAAATGTTAAATATCTCATATCCTCCATGGCATGTACCCACCTTTTCTATTTTAAAAACCGAACATCAAGCATATGCATGCGTGCCGCATATGCTTGGTATTCTTCCTGGGATTTGCTGTCCTCCCATGTGACCAGAGATACAAAATTCCCCTGATTTCTAAGAGTTTCAGCCTCCCGAATGGCATCTTTTGTTTTTTCGTTCTTATATACCATTAAAATTCCTTTATCTTCCACAGGAATTTTAATTTTCTGTCGGGACAATGCTGCCAAAAGCTGGTCAATAACTACTGCAAACCCGATCGAGGGGGCATCCTTTCCAAAATGATTCAGCAAGTGGTCATACCGCCCTCCCTTGACAATCGGCTCACCGCTTCCAAAGGTATAACCTGCGAATATAATACCTGTATAGTAATGATAACTGCTAAGCATACCAAGCTCTATCGAAATATATTTTTCCACTCCATAACATTTCAACACATCAGCTAATTCTGCCAGACGTTTGATGGCATTTAAAATCAAAGGAAATTCAGACGCCAATTCCTTTGCCCGTAAAATCATGTCTTCGGACATACAAGGATTCCCTAACATAGAAAATAATTCTTTCAACTCTTTTGATAAACGCAAAGAATCTAACAGCTCTTCCACGCCAAAGAAATTCTTATTGGAAATCAGCTCCATCAATTCTTGTTCTATATCCTCCTGCAAATCAGCTTCCTTTACAAGACCTCGGAAAAAATCCACATGTCCCACGCCAATCTGGAATTCCTTAAGCCCTGCAACCTTTAAAGCATTTACCATAAGGGCAAGAATTTCTGCATCTGCTGCCACAGAATTATCTCCGATTAATTCTGCTCCCAGCTGGGTGCTTTCCTTTAACCTCCCTTGGTAGCTGCTGTTATTGATAAAGGTATTGCCCATATAACAAAGGCGCACTGGAAACTCCTCATCCCCGTAATATTTCGCTGCACATCTAGCAATGGAGGGGGTAATATCTGGCCGCAGCGCCAAGGTATTCCCTTCTCTGTCGAAAAATTTATATAAATCCTTGGAGGGGGTTGTCCCGATTTCTCTGCTAAATATATCAAAAAATTCAAACGTTGGCGTTTCAATTCCATGATATCCATATTTTTTCAACAGCTCACGTAGATTTTCCTGCAAAATCAATTTCCGCGCACATTCTCTATTATAAATATCCCGTACACCCTCTGGCGTATGTAATAATTTCCGCTCCATAATCGATCCTTTCTGTTTGTATTTTTACTGGGTAATTGCGAAAGCCTCTGCACTTAAATATCGTTCTATCTAGCACTTTAGTATGCTAATATATTAAAACATTCCCATTATATAAGAAACAAATATTTTTGTCAACTGCGTTTTTCCAAATCCTGCTGCAGTACATCCAAATAAGGTACCAGTATTCCTCCTTTGGAACTGATGAAATATTCCTTCTCTAATTCCTCATATCGGAAGCTTTTTCTGCCTCCTTCCTTCGCCCGGTTCCAGAATTCCATCAACTTCCTATGGCGCAGATAATAAAACTCATTTCTATGTGAATAAAATATCACCAGAAAAGCAATCCCATTTTGTTTTTCAAACTGCTCCATAAAATGTATCTGATGAGGATGTATGTTTTGTAAAGGAAACGTATCTGTATGACATTCCTTTGCATCAAAGCATACTGGAATTCCCTGTACTGCTCCAATATAATCTACCGTACTTTTCTGGTCAAAATAGGCCAGGGTAATGTGACGGCTCTCCTTGTCTATTCTAACTGGCGTAATGGGAGTGGGAACCTTTTGAATTAATGCAAGTCCATGCTCTGCATATTTTTCATTGGTGAGATTAATAAATTCTTCCAGTGTGGAGCCTCTTAAGCCTCTGGAATTCCATGTTGCCATATCCTTTTCCTTTCTGCCACTGTCCATTGTGTGTACTTTTTCCAAAACAATGGATTGTTGCAAATTCTACTCCGTCTGTTCCCTAAGAAAATCAATTACTTTTTGAAATGTTCCATTTACAGGCGCTTTCAATTCTCTCCCATCCTCAAATTCTATTCTGGAAGCATGGAGCAGCTGGTCATGTACCCCTAATTTTCTGGAAAACCATGCATTTATTTGTTTTTCCCCATATTTGCTATCCCCCACAACAGGATGGCCTATGGATGCCAGATGTGCCCGTATCTGATGGGAACGCCCGGTAATCAAATGCACCTCCAACAGGGTAACCATCCCCTGCTCCTTTGTGAAAAAAGATTCCAGGGGTACATACTCCGTCTTCACATACTTACCGAAAGGTTTCTGCTGGGATACCATAACCCGATTATGCTCTTCATCCTTTACCAACCAGCCTTCTATAGACTTGGAATGTAAGATTTCACCTTTTACCAGACAGCAATAATACTTTTTCACCGAGCGGTCCTTTAACTGCTTTGCCATATCCTGAAGCCCCTTTAGACTCTTTCCTGCAATGAGAAGGCCAGAAGTATTCCGGTCCAATCGGTTACAAACTGAAGGACGAAACGTACGAAGTTCAGATTCTTGAATTTTATGATGGCTTAGCAGATAACCGATGATATATTCATTGGCAGAAATATCTCCATCCTTTGCCTTTTGGGAAAGCATACCTGCTGGTTTATTAATCACCAGTATGTCTTTATCCTCATAAATAATATCCAGCCGCGCACATGGATACTTCTGGGAAACCTGTTGCAAAGCTGCTGCAAATTTTGCAAATGTTTCTTCTGATAAAAATAGCTTCACTTCATCCCCCTGATGGAGCTTTTCAGACCCATCTGCTTTTTTTCCATTTAAAGTAATATTCTTCTTACGTAGCATTTTATAAATAAAACTGCCTGGGGCCTCTGGAAGCAATTTTTTCAGATATTTGTCAAAACGCTGCTCTTTTTCATTTTCTCCGATTTGAAATCTTTGCATGATTTCCTCCTTTTTTTCTAGGCTTAATCAGACATTTCTTATCAAATCCGATTAAATCCTGCCGCCCAGCTTTTCGTAACGCTTCTTTTACCAGCTCATAATTTTTCGGGTCCCGATACTGAATCAGCGCCCGCTGCATGGCTTTTTCGTGAGGATTATGAGCCACATACACCGACTGCATGGTTCTTGGGTCCAATCCAGTATAATACATACAGGTGGAAATCGTAGAGGGAGTAGGATAAAAATCCTGCACTTGTTCTGGCATATATCCCAAATCCCGCAAAAATTCCGCCAATTCCACCGCCTCCTGTAACCTAGAGCCAGGATGGGAAGACATTAGATAGGGCACAAGATATTGTTTTTTGTTCAGTTTCCGATTCATTGCTTCATACTCTCGGACAAATCGATGATAAACCTCCGCCTTTGGCTTTCCCATATATTTTAACACCTGATCCGAAATATGCTCTGGCGCCACCTTCAACTGTCCACTGACATGATACTGGCACAGCTCTCTAAAAAAGGTGCGGTCTGAATCTGCCAGCAGATAATCAAACCGAATCCCAGAACGAATAAATACTTTTTTTACACCAGGAAGTTTGCGGAGCTTTCGAAGTAACGACAGGTAATCTCTATGATCTGATTTTAGATTCTTGCATGGCTTGGGAAACAGACATTGCTGATTGGCACAAACGCCCTTGGTGAGCTGTTTTTGACAGGCTGGAAAACGAAAATTAGCTGTTGGCCCGCCTACATCATGAATATACCCTTTAAATTCCTTATCCTTAATGAGTATTTCAGCTTCCTTTATTATAGCTTCCTGGCTTCTGGACTGAATAATCCTCCCTTGATGAAAGGTTAAGGCACAAAAATTGCACCCTCCAAAACAGCCTCGGTTACTTGTCAGGCTAAATTGAACCTCCAAAATTGCTGGTACACCTCCAGATTTCTCATAGGAAGGATGATAGGCGCGCATATAAGGCAGAGCATAGATATCATCCATTTCCTGTTGGGTGAGAGGTTTTGCTGGTGGATTTTGAACAATATACACCTGATTGGGATATTCTTCTACCAGGCGTTTGCCAGAATAAGGGTCTGTGTTACAATATTGAACATAAAAGCTTCGTGCATAGCTGGTCTTATCCTGTTGTACTGTTTCAAATTCTGGTAGGAACACTGCATCATAAATGTCCTCTTTCTTGTGGGTCCGATATACGGTTCCATCTACAAAAGTGATGTCTCTCACTGCCAGGCCACTGTTCAATGCTTCTGCAAGCTCTATGATACTGTGTTCTCCCATGCCATACATTAGGATATCCGCGCCGCTGTCTAATAAAATGGAACGTTTGATTTTATTACTCCAATAATCATAGTGGGCAAGCCGCCGCAGGCTTGCTTCCACCCCTCCAATTAAAATTGGTGTTTTTTTATAGGTCTGGCGGATTAAATTTCCATAGACAACCACTGCATAATCTGGACGTTTCCCCATCACACCCCCTGGTGTAAAAGCATCCTTTTCCCGTCTTCGTTTGGAAACACTGTAATGATTGACCATAGAATCCATATTTCCTCCGCTGATTAGAAATGCAAGCCTTGGTTCCCCATAAATAGCAATGCTATCCTTTTCTTTCCAATCTGGCTGGGAAATAATACCTACCGTATAGCCATAAGCCTCCAGCAATCGGCTGATAATGGCATGCCCAAAAGAGGGATGATCTACATAGGCATCCCCTATGATATAAACAAAATCAAATTGTTTCACTCCTCGTTTTTCCATATCCTCCCTGCAAATGGGCAAAAATTCCTGCTTCATACACGCTCCTGTTCTCATTCCTTTCAAAAATCTCATAATAATCTGCAATATAATAATCTGCCAATTTCTTCTTTTCTTCCTGCTGCGCAAAAGAAAATGCATCTTCTACCGCACACACTTTCATTCCTGCCTCCTTTCCTGCCAGAATTCCCATTGGAACATCTTCAAACACGAGACAGTGTTTGGGCTGTACCTTAAGGCGGCTGGCTGCTTCCAGATAAACATCTGGCGCTGGTTTTCCTCGCTTTACCTCACAGGCAGTAACAATTTCTTGAATATAATATTCAAAATGAAGAGATTTCGCCACTGCACCTACCAATTCCCTGGAATTGCTGGTGGCAATCCCCACAGAAATATTTCTATCCTTACAATATCTTAAAAATTCTTCTGCACCAGGCTTAAACTTTACCTCGTATGTATATTTCTCAATTGCCATCCGGTTCCAAATTTCTTTTAATTCTTCTACGCTCTCGGAAAGGTGAAACAATTCCTTTGTGTACCTTGCAGTTTCGGTAAAGCTCATTCCCTCGATCTCTGTCTGATAAGTTTCTGGCAATGTTAAGCCTCTTTGTTCCAGAAATTCCACATCAATATCATGCCACAGCCACATGGAATCCACTAAAGTTCCATCTAAATCGAAAATTACAGATTGTATTCCTTTTAGCATTTTTGTTCCTTTCTGTACTGGTTTTGGTTAATTCAAGGGTTCCACCTATTTGTATAATTTCTGTTTCCCTAACTTATATAATTCCATATATCCTCACATAATAAGTAATCTAATGATTTGATATGTTGTTTCAATAATGCATCTGTTTTCATAACAGGGCGTAAATCACAATAATATACACCATCCAAAGAATTTAATCCTATTGTGTATGCTTTAAAATGTCCTGTTAAAAAAGTTTGTCCTATTTTATAATTTGGTTCTTTTCCAACTCTTTGAACATCATGCAAAAATATGGCAAAATGTGGTGTGTTCTTTTGAGTTAATCGATTGTACATTAACTTATCCAAAAATATTTTATCAACTCTATCTTTACTCGACGTCTTAACCGATCCAATCGCAGCAATTTCACCATTTACTTTAATTTCTATATCATTTTGATACTTCATAATTTCATTTGAATTCGGTATCTTAACCTTTAATATTTCTGAGTCAATAATAAACCCAAGCCGTTTTATAATTAACTGCATCAATCGTTCAAATAAATCTCCGTTTATTTTTCTTGATGTATTTGTTTTTGACGATGGCAAAGCATCTAATGCACATCCGATTGATTGTTGCGTAGTATACACAAAATCATTGATATATTTTCTTTTTAATTCATTATTCTTTATATCGCGAATATTCTCTAATGTTTCTTCAAAAGACCTGGCTACATCTTCATAATCACACAACGCTAAAAATAAATCTTCGTTGACTGGACGTGTAATATTATACTCCCCGTCTCTTCTATATTGAAAAAAATGATAATTTACTTCATTTTGGGCAACAATTTCTGCTTGTAATTCAGTTGATATAAATTCTAAATAATATTTAGAAAACTCAATATAATCTTCTATTTCTTTAAATCTTTCTTTCTGAGATACCCATGACATGATTTCCCACAATGTCTTCATCTTATTGTTTCCCTTCTTGCAACAATCGCTTTATCATACTCAATCCATTCCTGTATGGTCTTTTCCTGTACTGTTTTAAGTCTATTGACTGCCCAATCCAAATATTCTCCATTTTGTTCTATCCCAATGAATTGCCGATTCAATTGTTTGGCACACACTGCTGTTGTTCCACTCCCAACAAAAGGATCCAAAACAATGTCATTTTCATTGGAGGACGCTAAAATTATTTTTCTCAAAAGCTCTTCTGGCTTTTGCGTTGGATGTGGTGTCTTTTCTCCCATTCCATTACAGGTAGTGGGTATTTCAATCACATCCTTAGGTTTTGCTCCCAAAGGGTTTGGAGTCCAATTGTCTCTTTTCTTTCCATTTCCATATTGACTGGTTTCAGCCTGTGGATGAGAAGGATATTTTAATGTATGGGAATTATATGGTATCCGGATAGCATCAATATTCATGGTATGCTTCTTTGACTTTCGCAAACATAAAATACTTTCATGACTTCGTCCCCAATCTTTTCCCAAATTTGCTTTGTTTTTATAATGCCAGATAATCCACCTACAATTATAGAAATATTTCATTGCCGGATGATGGATATCTGCTAATATTTCAGAAAACCCACATATGTATAACGTTCCCTTGTCTTTTAATATACGGCTTGCTTCCTTAATCCATTTAACCGAAAATTTTATATACTCCTCCTGGCTTTGAAATGTATCCCAATCTTCTTTTTTAATAGAATAAGGTGGGTCTGCAAAAATCATATCAACAGAAGAATCTCTGATTTTTTTTAATACCTGTAAACTATCTCCATGAAACAAACATCCATTTTGCTCTGAATAAAAACTTTTGGGTGCAGTTCTTTTTAATGCAGTTTTATAATTTAAAAAAATAGTCTCTAAATTTTCCATTACATAATCAGCTTCCTTCCTCCAACTGATATCTTTCATATAAACTCTTAAAATAAAGTTCTTGTAATTTCAAAAACTTTATAGTATCACATATAATACTCAAGCCCATATCCCCTGGGCCTGTCTGTAATCAGGTAATCTGTAATGGTCTCTCTTACCTCTTCAAAATCTATGGCTTTATCTCCCACAGACTCTTGTTCCTTACTTTCCCCAGAAGGCTCTTCTTCCAAATCAGCTCCTGCAATCGCCTGTTCTGAATCCTTCTCAGATGAGTCTTTCTCCACTATTTCCTTCTGTCCTTTTGTTTTTTCTTTTACCCTTTCTGTCAATTCTTCTTCCGTAGGAAGATTGTGATATTTTGACGTTTTAGTAAATGCCAGATGGACCTTCTGGACCCCCATTGTTTTCTTTAGCAGCTTTTCCATCAGTCCACGCTTTTTTCCCTTGGGAATTACTGGATTATTGGAAATTTTTTGGGCTTGAGCCATAAAGTTCCCCATTTTATTTAACTTTAGCTTTTCCACATCTTCCTTGGTCTTACAAGACTTTAATTGTTTTTTATAAGCTTCCCGTTCCTCCTTAATTTCCTGATACTCCCGATAAGCATCTTTATTATTCTGCTTTAAATATTCTTCCTCTTCCGGCGTCAGCCCTTCTCCTGATTTCAGCTTTGCATCTATGGATGCCATCTGATTATTTTCCCGCATTTTTTCTGCATCTTCCCGATACTGCTTCAACTGACGCACCAGAGGGTCCATATCCGCCAACCGTTTCTGCTGTTCCTTTTCCTCACGTTCGGCTTTCTTCTGGTCCAGCTTGTTCATCCCAGATAACTTCAACTCTTTTTGTACTTTTCCAGCCGCTGTCAACATACAGCCATCTCCTTCCTTCTTTTCTGCCAGCAGGCAAATGCAAAACCTCTAAATGTGTCAATTCCATAAACAATAGAGAACAAAATCACGATCTATTTTCTCTTTGGCCTGCAAGAACAACCAATCCCAAGACCACCCTGACCAATGTGGCAAGATACCCCCATGGATAAATCATCACACAGAATCTCCATACCAGGGAAAGCCTCCCGAATCTCTTGTACCCATTCCTCGGTAGCCTCTTTGGAAGAACTGGAGGCAGCCAAAAGATACACTTCTCCTTTTTCCTTCCATTCCCGAAACGTCGTGTTCAGGTCATGCTGCATAGCCTCTATCATGGCTTTTCTTGCTTTTGAGAAGCCATGACATTTCTTAAAGGTATCTAATGTGCCCACATCAAACTTTAAAACTGGTTTGATATTTAAAACTGTTCCCAATGCAGCAGTTGCCGGAGAAATCCGTCCCCCTCGTTTTAAATGCTCCAATGTTTCCACACCTACATATATTACCATTTTATCTCTGGATTCTTCCAGAATTTCTTTGATTTGTGGTGCAGTATAGCCTTCCTCAATCAGCTCCAATGCATCCAAAACAGAACGGTGAAGAGCTGTGGACACTCTTCCGTTATCTACCACAAATATTCTTCCCTCATAGGGAGGCTCCTGGGCCATTGCCAGCGCAGCCTCGCAAGATCCGCTCAAACCGCTGCTAATGGGAAGGTAAATAATCTGTTCATACTTTTCCAATCCTTCCTCCCACAATTTCATTACATCTGCTGGAGAAGGCTGGGAAGTAGCAACCTTACTGCCGGAATCTAATCTCTGGAAAAATTCCTCTCTGGACAGGTTTACATCTTCATAATAGCATTCTTCATCAAAATAAAATGGCATAGGCAATACCATAATATCAAGTTCCTTTGCCTGTTTCTGTGTAATTCCGCTATGACTGTCTGTAATCACTCCAATTTTCTTCATCGCTTCCTCCTCATGTTTCCATCATCCATTGTTTAGTTATTTTCTGCAATTCTTCTTCCGTTATGGCCCGGTACTCTCCAGGCATTAAAGACTCATCCAGCCCAAGACCGCCCATGGAAATTCTTTTCAAATACAAAACTTCTTTTCCAACTGCTTGAAACATCCGCTTCACCTGATGGAACTTTCCTTCCGTAATAGTCAATTCGACCTGAGAAAGCTCCTCCTCTACTGACAAAAGATTCAGTTTGGCGGGAAGTGTCAGTCCCTTTTCCCCAATATCGACACCTTTGGCGAATTTCTGTACCTCCTCCTCTGTTACTCTACCCGAAACTTTGGCAAAGTATGTTTTTGGTACATGTTTTCCAGGCGCAAGGAGATTATGGGCCAATCCGCCATCATTGGTAATCAAGAGAAACCCTTCTGTATCGATATCAAGCCTCCCCACTGGAAACAATCCTTTCCGCCGATTTTCGGGAAAATAGTCCAGAACTGTTTTGTGATGTTGATCTGTGACTGCACTCACACATCCCTGAGGTTTATAAAACAAATAGTACTCATACTTTTGATAAGAAATCTCCTTTCCCTGAAAAGAGATGATATCTTCCTCTCCTACTTTCTGTTCTGGCCCTTTTGGAAAATTCCCATTGACGAAAACTTGTTTTTTCCGTATGTACTGTTTTACCTGGCTGCGGGTTCCAATTCCCATATCTGCAAGATACTTATCCAGCCTGATCTGCATAATCTTTTCCTTTCTCTTCCCTTTAAAAATTAAGAAAACTGATAGCTCAGCCTCTTCTCCTCTAACCATTTCAGCACCCAGTAAGGATTTACGCTGAATTCCTCCCCCATTTCGTTCTTAAGATAAATGCCAAGGTGGAGGTGAACCGCAAATTTCCCTACTGTTCCCTCTTCTTCCCCGTAACCGCTATCTCCCATAAATCCAAGGAGTTCTCCGGCCTTGACCTCATCCCCCTCCTTAAATTCCTTTGCATAATCATAGAGGTGAGCATAATAAAAGTAAGCGCCATTGGAAGCACGTATCCCAATACGATAACCGCCCAGCTTCAGCCATCCAACCTTTTCAACCACTCCATCCGTTATACTAATTATAGGATAGTGACCTCTCTCATTGAAAGAAGCCATTACATCTGTTCCTTCATGTCCTCGGTTTCCGCCGAAGCTTCGGTCAAACATCCAGGAATTTTCAAAAGAAATATCCATGGCACTGTTTTTTCGGGAAAAGGGAATGGGAAAATATTGCAAGTCCTCCCAAATAGACTGTTCTGCCTTTACCAACTCCCTGGTTTTGGAAGCCTGATATTCATACAAAAGGGCCAGATAATCATCAAGCTCCCTCTGTCCCCTTTCTTCGGTAAAAATGTATCCCAAAAGATACTCATATCTGGAATACTCCGATTCCTTCTCATAACCACAGAAAGTCTCAAACAATTTCTCTGGGACTTCCTGTTGGCGCAGGAGTTCTCTGGTATCTTCTTTCACCAAAAGATTGGTGATCTTTGCCGCCTGCTGTATACGATCCGTAAAAGTGGTAATCAAGCAGACCAATGCCGTAAGAATCAGTAACCATATCCAAACCTGCTTTTTCATAAACTTCCTTTATACAATGATTTTTCTATTTAAAAATTCTTCTATTTTGAACGTTTCAAAAATTCCAAAATTAATTTCCATACTTTTTCTGTAGAAGAAATACTCAACCGTTCCTGTGGCGTATGGATATCAAAATTATTCGGGCCAAAAGAAATACAATCCAACCCCTCTATTTTTCCCGAAAAAATGCCACATTCCAAGCCTGCATGAATGGCCTGCATCCTTGGTTCTTCCTGAAACAAATCCTTATACACCTCTGCCATCAATTCCCGCATGGGAGATTCCGCCTGATATTCCCACGCTGGATAATCCCCATGTATTTCCACTTCTCCTCCTAAAAATTCCGTTACAAATGCCAAGCGGCCAGTCAACTCATATTTTCTACTGGTGACGCTACTTCTCACGGAAAAGCATAATAAAAACCCATCCTCTCCTAGCTCCATAATCCCTGGATTCAGGGAAGTTTCCACCAATCCTTCTAACTCGGTACTCATATGCTGTACGCCCCAGGGCATATTACAAAGCAGAAACAAAATTTTGACCAAGGAACCTTCCTTTAATACTTTTGTATCGGAACATTCTATTTTCCTACCACAAACCTCAATGCCTGCATCCGAAGCCCTGTATTCCTGCTTTAGTGTTTCATTCAGACTGGAAAGCCTTGCTAATAGCTCCTGGCTCTCTACTTCCTTAGGCAAAAAGATTGTTGCTGCTGCCTCTCTTGGAATGGCATTATCCTTGCATCCGCCTGAAATATTTGCCAGCGAAAAAGAAATGTCCTGCCGAATATCGTAGAGCGCCCTGCCAAGAAGCATAATGGCATTTCCCCGCTCCTTGGAAATCTCACTGCCAGAATGCCCTCCCAAAAGCCCTGTCACCTTAATTTCATAAGCTGTTCCATCCCCTTGTGTCCAGGAAACAGGAATTTTACAATCTGCCCGAAGTCCACCGGCACAGCTTGTTAGGAAAATTCCTTCCTCATCCGAATCAATATTCAAGAGCTTTCTCCCTTTTAGCATAGAAAGGTCGATGGACTCTGCCCCTAACAGGCCAATCTCTTCATCTACAGTAATCACAACTTCCAACGGCGGATGAGGTAGTGTACCGTCCTCCAAAATTGCCAATGCATAGGCAATCGCAATTCCATCATCTCCACCCAGAGTGGTTCCCCTTGCTTTTAGAAAATCCCCATCCACATATAGATTCAGTCCATCATGCTCAAAGTCAATTTTTACATCATGCTCCTTTTCACATACCATATCCATATGTCCCTGAATAATCACTGGCTCCGCCGTCTCATATCCCTTGGAACCATCCTTGAAAATAATCACATTATTACTCTCATCCTGTATCCATTTGAAATGATGCTCCTTGGCAAAAGAAACACAGTAATCACTGATGGCCTTTGTATTCCCGGAACCGTGGGGAATCCCACAAATATCTTCAAAATATGCAAATACTCTTTTTGGCTCCAACTGTTCACAAACTCTCATAATAACCTCCTCTTCTGGTATATTTATTTTATTGTCTCATAAAATAAACTATGAAAAAAATGATGTATCTTATTATTTTAACTGGATTTTTACTTTATATTCTAATATTTCCAGAGGATTCTGTCCATGCTGCCACCCTGGGCCTGAATCTCTGGTATGAAAAGATGCTGCCGACACTGCTGCCATTTTCCATCCTTTCCTACATATTGATTCACTCTGGGATTCTGGATGGCTTCACCAAAAGCCTCCATCGTTTGGTAAAGCATATCTTTCCTGTCAGCAGCGCTGGTATTTATCCTTTGGTTGCTGGTTTGCTGTTTGGGTTCCCTATGGGCAGCAAAATCACGGCTGACCTGGTGAATAGTGGAAAAATGTCCTGGGAGGAAGGAAAACGTCTGTTTTGTGTCTGCAACAATATCAGCCCTATGTTCATTGGCAGTTTTATTTTAGGGGACTGCCTGAAAAGACCTGATCTAAAACTGCCTACATACCTGATTTTGTACACTCCTCCCCTGATTTTATATATGCTGCAAAACAGACACTGTCATTTTCCTTCACCGGAAAATGGCGCCCTTTCTCCAGAATCGAAAAAAACGACATCCATGAGCTTTCAAATCATAGATGCCGGCATTATGAACGGATTTGAGACATTGGCAAAGCTGGGAGGATATATCATTCTTTTTGCCATTTTTGCACAGATGACCATCCTGCTTCCCATTTCAGATCCAACTCTAAAATGTGTTCTAATCGGATTTACAGAAATTACCAATGGGATCTCCTATACGTCAGGACAGAAGATGGATTTCGCCATTACTTACCCACTGGTCATGGCATATACTGCCTTTGGAGGACTCTCTGGATTTGCCCAGACAGCTTCCATGGTAAAGGAAAGCAATTTTTCCATGGTTCCCTATCTCCTGACAAAATTATTCCAAACAGCTTCTGCATTTCTTCTTGCATATTTGCTTGTATAAGAAAAGCTTTTGGCTTCCATAGCAAAAAGTCCATACTGCTTGTTATGCAAAATGGAAGTTTACGGAGCCTGACGCTGCTGTCTTAAATTATATTTCTGTTACCTGAAGTTTCTGTGATGCAGCGCCTGTCCCCCGTTCTGCCGAATCAGCTTCCAAATCTTCACCCTCCGGCGACAACTCCACACGGTTGGCATTTACCACATCATAACAGCCCTGGAGGGAACTAAGAAGATTTTCCGTCCGCGCTTTCGTTGTCTCCATCGCATGTCCAATAATATCCTCCAGGCTTTTTAGTACATTATCGGTATACTGAATTGCCCCCATGCGGATATTATTCGCATCATTTGTTGCATTATCTAAAATTTCCTGTGCCTGGTTGGTAGCAATCAACACCACCTCATTTGCCTGGGCATATGCCTGCTGCATAATCTGATGCTCACTCACCAACTCTGTAGTCTGCACCTCTGCCTGGGCAATAATAGCGTCTGCTCTCGCCTGAGCATCTGCTAAAATTGCTTCTTTGTTACTAATCATCTTCTGATAACGTTTAATCTCATCTGGAGTTTTCCGCCTAAGCTCTGACAGTAAATCCTCCAGCTCATCTTTATTTACCATAATCATTGTATTGGAAAGAGGCTTATATTTACAGCTTTCAATATAATCTTCTATTTCATCAATAATCTGCTCAATCCTGCTATTCATATATGTAACGCTCCTTATATTCAGCTATATTTTGCATAAATTCTATCTATAAGCTGCTCCGGCACAAAGTGAGAAATATCTCCGCCATAAGAAGCAACCTCCTTGACAATCGTTGAGCTTAAATAGGCATATTCCAGACTGGTGGTTAAAAACATGGTGTCAATTTTAGAATTAATAATCCTGTTTGTCTGGGCAATCTGAAGTTCATATTCAAAATCCGTAACTGCCCGAAGCCCCCGTATCACAATGGAAGCATCCACTTCTTTTGCATAATCAATTAAAAGTCCATGAAAAGAAGTAATCCTAATATTAGGAATATGGCTTGTAATCTCTTCTAACATACTAACACGTTCTTTTACAGAAAACAACGGATTTTTTGCACTATTAATCAAAATTGCCACTACCAGCTCATCCACAATCTTCGCGGAACGCTCAATCATATCAATATGCCCAAAAGTTACCGGGTCAAAACTGCCTGGATAAATTGCTCTTTTCATCTGGTCCCTCCACTGCCTATTTTGCTGCCATAGTCACTTTCTGCCCTATGGCCGTCTATGCTGCACCCCTTCGCTGGGGGCGTACCATATCAGGTGACATGATACTGCAAAAATACATGTTTATTGGTTTTATAGGCTTTTTCTCTCATAATAGTAAATCCTAATTCCTCTGTATAAAAGAAATCTGTGTTCAAAGACGCCTCTACCACAATAAGTGTGTCTTCGGTCAGTAAAGATGATTCTGACAAGGCTTTCAGCGCCTCTTGCTCCAGTCCCTTTCCATAAGGAGGATCCATAAATATCAAATCAAAGGGTTCCATCCCTTTCATCCGTTTTATCGCTGTAACTACATCCTGTACAAGAAGAGTACAGGAATCCGTAAATTTTGTAAACTTTATATTTTCTTCAATGCAGGCTGCCGCCTTTTTATTGTTTTCCACAAATACAGCTTTCTCTGCGCCCCGGCTGACAGCCTCTAACCCGATCTGTCCGCTCCCTGCAAACAAATCCAAAAACCTGCCTCCCGGTATCTGAGAATTTAATATATTAAAAAGTGTTTCTTTGATCCGGTCTGTGGTTGGCCTGCTCTCCATACCTGGCGCCGTTTTTAATGGAAGACTCCGGGCGCTCCCCGCTATAATTCTCATCCCTTCACCTCATCTAAAATTATCTTTCGTAAAAATGTCAACGCATTTGCCACAGAATATTCTCTGATTTTGCTGCGGCTGCCACTGTAAAGCCTTTTCTCTGTGAATACTTTCCCCTTACAATAGCATCCCACATACACAAGGCCCACCGGCTTTTCTTTTGTACCTCCTTCTGGTCCTGCAATTCCAGTAACCGCGATACAAAGATCCGCTCCAGCGGCTTTCGCTCCGCCCTCTGCCATTTCAGCCGCAGTTTGTGGGCTGACTGCCCCATAAGCTTCCAGCGTATCATGGGAAACGCCCAATAATTTTTCTTTTGCTTCATTGGAATAGGTAATATACCCTTCTTTAAAATAATCAGAAATTCCAGGTACATTCACCAATCTTCCAGCCAACAGCCCTCCCGTACAAGATTCTGCTGTGGTAACCGTAAGGTTTTTTTCCTTTAATAGCTCTGCTACCGCCATCTCCAATGTCACCTCTGGTTCGTCTGTATACACACAGTCTCCAAACCGCTGTCTCAGCTCTTCTTCCACTGGCGCAATCATGGCAAAAGCTTTTTCCCCGTTCTCCGCCTTGGCAGTAATCCGTAAATGTACTTCTCCGGTCTTAGCATAGGGAGCCACTGTAGGATTCCTTTGTACATTCAACAAATCTAAAATCTTTGTCTCAGCAGCGCTTTCCCCAATTCCACATAATTTCACCATTTTGGAACAAATAATTTCTGGCTGTAAATCTCGCAGATAAGGATATACCTGTTCCTCAAACATAGGAATCAGCTCATTCGGTGGTCCAGGAAGGAGAATCATACGAGTATCCCCATCCTCCATAATAATACCTGGAGCAGTTCCATTGGAATTATATAATATGATGCTGCCTTCTGGCACCATAGACTGTTTCCAATTGTTCTCAGTAATGGTACGGCCTAATTTTGCCAGGCATTCCTGAATTTCTTTCTTTGCTCTGGCATCTTCCACCAACTTTCTCCCCATAACCTCTGCCGCAGTTTCTTTTGTCAAATCGTCCTGGGTAGGTCCCAGGCCGCCGGAAAGAATAATTACATCAGAACGCTCCTTTGCCATGCGTAATAAATGCTCCAGCCGTCCGGCATTATCCCCAACCACACTTTGATAATACATGGACAGTCCCAGCATAGCACATTTCTCAGAAATAAATGCAGCATTTGTATTTACAATATTTCCCAAAAGCAGCTCTGTCCCTACACAAATCAACTCTACGGTCATCATCCATCATCCTTTTATTTTTGTTCTTTCAATACATCCTTATTTTTCACGATATAATCCACTAAGGATACAAGGGTCAGTATCAGTGCAATATACGTAACAATAACTGCGCAAATCTGGTACATCTCACTTTCAAAATTTAAAATCAGCATGACTATCATAATCATCTGGAAGGTTGTCTTAAATTTTCCCCAATAGCTTGCTGCAATTACGATCCCATTATCGGAAGCCACCAGACGGAAGCCACTGATGATAAATTCCCGACTGATGATAATAATGGAAATCCAAGCTGCAAGCCTTCCCTGGGCTGTCAGACAAATCAATGCAGATGCTACTAACAGTTTATCAGCTAAAGGGTCCATAAATTTACCGAAATTTGTCACCAAATTATACTTTCTTGCAATTTTTCCATCCAAAAGATCTGTGAGACTGGCAATAACAAAAAGAATCACAGATGCATACATCCCTGTACTGCCAAGCCCTGGAACCAGCATACATATTACAAAGGGTACAATTAAAATCATTCTTAAAATCGTTAATTTGTTTGGTAAATTCATACTATCACCTCTCCTATCAAATCATATTCATGGGCTCCTGTTACCTTTACTTTCACAAAATCTCCTGTCATCAGAGTCTCATCCGTATTTACAAAAATATAACCATCGATTTCTGGTGCATCCCGGTAAGTTCTTCCTACATACGCATTGTCATCAGCCACCTTTCCTTCAATCATAACCCACAGCTCTCTTCCTTTCATTTGTTCATTCTTATCAAAAATGATTTCCTCCTGTAGTTCCATGATTTCTTCCTGCCAGACAGATTTTTGATATTCTCCGATCTGACCTTCAAATTCCGCGGCTGCTGTCCCCTCCTCTTTGGAATAAGGAAATACGCCCAAACGGTCAAACTCCATCTCATTAAGAAAATACATTAGTTCTTCATGCATTTCCTCAGTCTCACCAGGAAAACCACTGATCAATGTGGTGCGTAAAGCAAGATCAGGCAATTCTTTTTTCAAATACGTAAATCTCTCCATCAATTCTTCTTTTGTGGTACGCCGTCCCATGCGCTTTAAAATCTCATTATTAATATGTTGAATCGGTACATCAAGATACTGACATATCTTTTTGCTCTTTTTCATAAACTGAATCAATTCATCGTAAATCTCTTCTGGATAACAGTACATAATACGAATCCATTGAATTCCTGGAATTTTCTCTAGTTCATACAACAGCTTGTGAAGAGATTTCTCCCCATACAAATCCACACCATAGAGTGTCGTTTCCTGTGCCACCAGAATCAGCTCTTTTACCCCTTGGGCTGCAAGGGCTCCTGCCTGTGCCAACAGTTCTTCCATAGGCACACTGCGATACCGCCCACGAATATGGGGGATGATACAGTAGGTGCAGCTTTTATTACATCCTTCTGCAATTTTTAAATGGGCATAATGCCCACCTGTGGTTAGGGAACGCTTTGCCTTAAGATTTGGGAGTCCCTCTAAAGGTTTGTATTGCTCATAGACCTTTCCAGCCATCACTTCTTCCAATGCTGTTGCAATTTCTTCATAAGAATTTGTGCCAAGAACAGCGTCTACCTGAGGAATTTCCTTTCTAATCTCCCTTCGGTATCTTTCTGCCAAGCATCCAGTCACAATTAATGCTTTGCAGCTTCCAGCATCTTTGTAATCCGCCATTTCTAAAATCGTATTGACGCTTTCTTCCTTGGCATCATTGATAAAACAGCAGCTATTAATGATAATAGCTTCCGCCTCTTGTTCTTCATTGGTAAAGGTATGCCCTAATTCTTGCAGTGTTCCAATCATAAATTCCGTATCCACCAAATTCTTATCGCACCCTAATGAAACAAATAAAATTTTCATACATTCTCCTCTGTTGTGATTTGCAGCAATTGGCTCCCGTTTGAGCTTAGGCTAAACTGTAACAAAGATTACCACATTGCTTTGCTTTTTTGCAAAACAATGTGGTAAATATTTACATACTAAGCTTCTTCGGTTTCCATATCCTCTTTCACATTCTCTTCAACATTTTGTTCAGAATCTTCCTCTGACTCCTCTTCTTCTCCTACGATTTTCACCTTACTATTGTATAGCTCTTCCACTGCAATGGAAAAGGGCTTCTTATTCAATGTATTATCAATCAAAGGTTCTTCTCCTCCGATAATCTGTCTTGCCCTTTTTGCAGTTGCGAGCACAATGGAGTACCGACTATTCACTACTGGTTCTTCTCCAATTTCCACATCGCTGTTTACTACCTTCATTAAATCTGTATAAGACGGATGCAGCATCATAATTATCATTCTCCTTTCGCAAAGCATTTTAACTCTGCCCTGATTTTCTCAATTAATATGTGGTTCCTTGTCACGCGAGCATGTTCATTCTGTATAATCCCATGTACCTTTGCCACACATTTATCCAAATCATCATTCACCACAAGATAATCGTAATCTTCCACGCCCTGTGCTTCCTGCCACGCACGGCTGAGACGGGAATTGATGACACTTTCTTCCTCTGTGCCCCTTCCAGTCAACCGCTGCTTCAATTCTTCTGCACTGGGAGGTGTTATAAACAGCAACAGTGTATCCGGATTGGCTTTTTTCACTTTCAGCGCCCCTTGAATCTCTATTTCGAGAATAACATCTTTCCCTTGCTCTAACTGCTGCTGCACATAACTCTTGGGTGTTCCATAATAGTGGTTCACGTATTGGGCGTATTCCAACAACGCATTACCCTCTATCATATCTTTAAATTCTTTTTCTGACAAGAAGAAATATTCTTTTCCATGCGCCTCTCCTGGTCTTGGGCTTCTGGTAGTCGCCGAGATGCTCAAGGCATAAGTGTCTGGATACTTCTTCAGAAGCTGATTCATGATGGTTCCTTTTCCAGAGCCGGAAAAACCGGATACCACAATCAAAATACCTTTTTTTTCATTCATTGATTCTGTTCCCTTTTAAAAGGCAAATCTGCCTCTTTACTCAATATTCTGGATCTGCTCCCGTACTTTTTCAATATCTGTCTTTAGATTGATCGCAATATTAGAAACTGTTAAGTCATTGGCCTTAGAAAGAATGGTATTTGCCTCCCGGTTCATCTCTTGTGCAATAAAATCCAGTTTTCTCCCTACGCTTCCACCCTTTGACAAGGTATCTTCTGTACTGCTGATATGGCTTTTCAAACGAACTGTTTCTTCATCGGTACAGATTCTGTCAGCAAAAATGGTGACCTCTGTGGCAATCCTATTCTCATCCATCATGGTATCCGACAGTAGTTCCTTTACCTTATCGGTTAATTTCTGCCGATATTCATTTAAAATCTCTGGAGAACGCTGCTCAATCTGTTCCACATACTCTTTCAACAATTCCAGCTTCCCAATTAAATCTTGCTTTAGCTCCTCGCCTTCTCTAAGGCGCGCTTCCACGAACTGCTCTGCTGCTCCTGTAACTGCCTGCTCCAAAAGTTTCCACAGCTCTTCCTCATTCACCGTTTGCGCTTCCATTGTCAGAACCTCTGAATACTTGGAAAGCTCCACGGCATTCAGCTCCTCTGGCAGAGAAAAGGTCTCTGCCATCTTGCGTATATATTTTACATACTCCGCTGCTAAATCTTCGTTGTATTTTATTGTAATCTGATTCTCCGTACAATCCTCATAAACAATATAAACGTCTACTTTTCCCCGCTGAATATAATTTTTTAGAAGGTTACGGATATTGTTTTCAAAAAAATTCAGTTTCTTAGGCATCTTAATTGCAATGTCAAGATACCTGTGATTTACCGACTTTATCTCTACTGTGACCCTATGAAACTGGTCTGCAATCTCACAGCGTCCAAAGCCGGTCATGCTTTTTATCATAAAAACCTCCTGTATGCATAGATGATTGTATTATAAAACAATTCCTGTCATTAGTCAATTCTTACTTTGAAAGTCTTTGCTCTCCACCTCTTTGACTTCTATTTCCCGCTATGGAGCTTCTGCAAGGACTGTACCTGACTGCTTCCATGCTTTTTCAGAGAAAGAATCCCGCTTACCGTAGCTTTTGCCGCAGCCATGGTAGTCATATACGGTATTTTTTTCTTGATTGCGGCTTTCCTTAGATAACTATCATCCTCTTTCCGTTCCTGGCCAATAGGAGTGTTGATAATCAAATCAATCTTGCCATTAGTAATCAAATCCAGCATATTTGGCCTGCCTTCTTTTAATTTGTGCACCATTTCTGCTTCGATTCCAGCTTCCTGAATCAATTTGCATGTATTTTTGGAAGCAATAATATGAAATCCTGCTTCAGCGAATTTTAAAGCAATCTCTACCACTTCCGGCTTATCCCTGTTGCTCACAGAAATCAGTACGGTTCCTTCCAATGGAAGCTTCATGCCTGCTGCCTCCTGAGCTTTGAAAAATGCCTCTCCATAAGATTCGGAAAGTCCAAGCACTTCTCCAGTAGAACGCATTTCTGGCCCCAATACTGGGTCAACCTCCTGAAACATATTAAAGGGGAAGACAGATTCCTTTACTCCATAATAAGAAATTCTCTGCTCCTCTAATTCTGGCACTGGAGAAGGATTCCCCGTCAATTCTGCTGTCACCACTTCAATTGCCAAAGGCACCATATGGATATTGCACACCTTAGAAACTAACGGAACCGTACGGGATGCTCTAGGATTTGCCTCCAGCACAAAAACTTTTCCTTTTTCAATGGCATACTGCATATTCATAAGACCTTTGACGTGCATCTCCTCTGCAATTTTCCTGGTATATTCCTTGATGGTTGCCACATTTTCTTCGGAAATATGCCTGGACGGAATGATGCAGGCAGAATCTCCAGAATGCACTCCTGCCAGTTCGATGTGTTCCATTACCGCTGGAACAAAGGCATGGGTTCCATCGCTGATGGCATCCGCCTCACATTCTATTGCATGGCCCAAGAAACGGTCAATCAAAATCGGTCTGTCTGGGGTAACACCCACAGCCGCATTCATATAGCCTTCCATATTTTCTGCGTCATAGACAACTTCCATTCCCCGGCCTCCCAAAACATAAGAAGGCCGCACCATAACTGGATAACCAATTTTTTCTGCAATTTGTAAGGCTTCTTCCACATTCACTGCCATTCCAGATTCTGGCATGGGAATTTCTAGCTTCTCCATCATGGCACGGAACAAATCCCGATCTTCTGCTAAATCAATTACTGAGGGAGCCGTTCCCAAAATCTTCACTCCATTTTTTTCCAAATCCGCTGCCAGATTCAAAGGTGTCTGCCCACCGAACTGAGCAATAACTCCTACTGGCTTTTCTTTCTTATAAATACTTAACACATCCTCTAAGGTCAATGGTTCAAAATAAAGTTTATCGGAAGTATCATAATCAGTAGAAACCGTTTCAGGATTACAGTTTACAATAATCGTTTCAAATCCCAATTTTTTAAGAGCCAAGGATGCGTGAACACAACAGTAATCGAATTCAATTCCCTGCCCGATACGGTTGGGTCCGCCACCAAGAATCATAACCTTAGGCTTCCCTTTGGTTACAGGATTCTTATCTTCTCCATTGTAAGTGGAATAATAATAAGCATTGTCTTTGGTTCCGCTGACATGTACCCCTTCCCATGTCTCTTCTAAACCAATAGAAATTCTTCTTTCCCGTATTTCCTCTTCTGGAATTTCTAAAATCTGGCTTAAATATTTATCAGAAAACCCGTGTTTCTTGGCCTTTATCAATTCTTCATCCATTGGAAGCTGCCATTTTCCTACCATAAGGGCTTCCTCTTCCTGTACCAATTCCTGCATTTGCTCCAAGAAATAATGTTTCACTTTTGTGATTTCATGAATTTCATCCAGGGATGCCCCTTTTCGCAGCGCTTCGTAAATAACAAAGTACCGTTCACTGGAGGGAGTAATCAAAAGTTTTAACAGATCTTCTTTTGTTTTCTTATTAAAATCCTTTGCAAAGCCCAGTCCATAACGCCCTGTTTCCAAGCTTCGGATGGCTTTCTGGAATGCTTCTTTAAAGGTCTTGCCGATACTCATAACTTCGCCCACTGCCCGCATCTGAGTTCCCAGCTTATCTTCTACTCCTTTGAACTTTTCAAATGCCCAGCGCGCAAACTTAATTACCACATAATCTCCATCTGGAACGTATTTGTCCAATGTTCCATATTTTCCACAAGGAATCTCAGGTAAGGTCAATCCTGTAGCCAGCATCGCGGATACCAGAGCAATGGGGAATCCAGTAGCTTTAGACGCCAAAGCAGAAGAACGGGAAGTTCTGGGATTGATCTCAATGACAATATCCCGATCTGTTTTGGGATCGTGAGCCCACTGTACATTGGTGCCGCCGATTACCTGAATGGATTCTACAATTTTGTAAGATTTCTCCTGCAGCCGTTTCTGCACTTCTTCTGATATGGTAAGCATAGGAGCAGAGCAAAAAGAATCTCCGGTATGCACACCCAATGGATCTATATTTTCAATAAAGCAAACAGTAATCATATTGTTGTCTGCATCCCGAACAACCTCTAATTCCAATTCTTCCCATCCTAAAATAGATTCTTCCACCAATACCTGTCCTACCAAGCTGGCTTGAAGCCCTCTCGCGCAGACAGTTTTCAATTCTTCTACATTATATACCAGGCCGCCTCCTGCACCACCCATGGTATAGGCTGGGCGAAGAACCACCGGATAACCCAATTTATCTGCAATTTCCATCGCTTCTTCTACGGAGTAAGCCACTTCACTGCGTGCCATCTCAATCCCTAAGCTGTCCATGGTCCGCTTAAATTCAATCCGGTCTTCTCCTCGTTCAATGGCATCTACCTGAACGCCAATAACCTTTACATTATATTTATCTAACACCCCTGTTTTCGCAAGTTCTGAGCATAAATTAAGACCCGACTGCCCGCCAAGGTTTGGCAGCAATGCATCTGGTCTTTCTTTTGCAATAATCTGTTCCATTCTCTCTGCATTCAGAGGCTCAATATAAGTAACATCGGCAGTCTCCGGATCTGTCATAATAGTGGCAGGATTAGAATTTACCAACACAATTTCATAACCTAAATTTCTAAGGGCCTTACACGCCTGTGTACCAGAATAGTCAAATTCACATGCCTGTCCAATAACAATAGGACCGGAACCAATAATCAACACTTTATGGATATCTTTTCTTTGAGACATTCTTGTTCCTCCTGTCTAGTGGTAACTGCTTTTATGACGGTATCTTTTCTCGATAGACTATTATACAGGAAAATTTACCAGGTAGCAATGGGAAATTGCGCAACATTTCCAACAAATTAATTTTACCAAAATGAATGACCCATAATCCTGGTTTTTGGAATAGCCTATTGACTTTTTCCTGAAAACCCTTTATTGTCTTACTTAGATAGTACAATAATACATAAGGGGGATCGAGGTGATTAAATGACTTGGAATTTGAATTCTGACCGACCTATTTTTATCCAGATCATCGAAAAAATACAAGTAGATATCATATCAGGATTCTATAAATCTGGTGATAAGCTTCCTTCTGTTCGGGAGCTTGCGCAGGAAGCATCTGTAAATCCTAACACAATGCAAAAGGCACTTTCAGAGCTGGAGCGGACAGGGCTTGTCTACTCCCAAAGAACCAGCGGACGATTTATCACGGAGGACACTACTATGATTGATCAACTAAAATCAAAGCTTGCAAAAGAAATTGTGACGGAATTTTGGGACAATATGCAAAAACTGGGATTCCAGAAGGAAGAAACCATTTCTCTTCTGGCCAAAACCATCGAAATAGAAGAAACAACCACAAAAGGAGAATCAAACGATGATACTGGAATGTAAAGACCTTACCAAAACTTATCGTGGATATTTAGCCCTTTCAAACATCAATCTTCAAATTGACGGCGGACACATTATCGGATTATTGGGACCCAATGGTAGTGGAAAGACTACTTTGCTAAAATTAATTGCCGGACTTTTGTCGCCTGCTTCTGGATCAATTTCCATACAGGGAAATCCAGTGGGGCCAGCCAGCAAAAATCTGATTTCCTATCTTCCAGATCATTTTTATTTGGATCATCACAGGAAGGTGGCAGAAATTATTCGCTTTTTTGACGATTTTTACGAAGATTTTGAATCTGAACGGGCTTATGATATGTTAGCAAAATTAAACATCAATCCAAACCAAAAATTGAAATCCTTTTCCAAAGGGACAAAAGAAAAAGTACATTTAATTCTAGCCATGAGCCGACGGGCAAAGCTATATCTTTTGGACGAACCCATTGCAGGGGTGGACCCGGCAGCCAGAGACTATATTTTGCAGACAATTCTTTCCAACTATGAGGAAACTGCTTCGATTCTGATTTCCACCCATTTAATCTCAGACATTGAAAATATTTTGGATGAGGTTATTTTTCTCCAAAATGGGAAGATACATACCCATGCTTTGGTGGATGAGCTCCGTCAGGAAAGTCATAAATCCATCGATGATTTATTTCGGGAGGTGTTTAGATGTTAAGAAAATTATTAAAACACGAATGGTATGCCACCTGCAAAGTCATGGTTGCCATAAACCTTGCGTTAATCCTCCTTACGTTCATTGGCTGCTGTATATTGAATACTGATATTTTCAATCATAAAGACGCTGTTCCCATGGCCATTTTGATGGTCATACTTTATACGCTATCTCTGACCGTTTTTGGAATTTCCACATTGATATACCTTTATTTTCGGTTTTACCGGAATTTATTTACAGGGGAAGGTTATCTGATGCATACCCTTCCAGTTACCCCTATGCAATTATTCCACTCGAAATTAATCATAGGATATCTTTGGACCCTTTTAAATACATTCCTCATTATTATTTCTGTACTTGCCCTGACTTTTATTGCTGGCTACCATTTTGCAGAAACCCACAATGCAGAGGATTCTGTCCAATTATTACAAGGATTCCAGACAGAACCTTTAGACAGTAACAATTTCGCAAATGCGTTTTTTGAATTCTTTGGCTATACGCCGTTACAATTTTTGTTCCATCTGACCCAATTGCAAATAATTGGAAGTTTTGTTTCCCTGCTGACTGGATATGTCAGCATCCTTTTGGGTCAATTAGTAGAAAAATACAAGCTGATGGCTTCTATTGGATTTTACATTATCCTCTATATCGTGAACCAAATCGTATGTTCTATCTTAATGATTCTGCCAGCTCTTCGGATTCTGGTACAGGATACGGATAATTTTCTACGCTCCTATTATAAAGATATGATGGGATATGCAATTTTCAGCCAATTTTTCATGGGATTTGTGTTCTATTTTGCTGCAGTATTCCTGATGCGTCGCCCTGTGAATCTGGATTAGTATTTGATTCCACTATTCATTGACAAAAGGAAGAGACTGTTTGCTGGTGCCAGATAAGAATATTTTATGTAGGATACGGTGTAACTCTGTCAAAAGGGTTACACCGATTTTTTGTTATACTTTGCTTCCTGCTAAGAACTTTCCAACAACGTAAACGCCAATCAACATTTCACCAATTGACAATCCTAATAGTAGTCCAGAAATAAAATCTTTAAAATCCGATCCACCAACTGCATATGAAAGCGCCTGCAATGCGATACCCATTACAATTAACAAAATTCCATATAGTATATTTTTTGTTTTTTCTAATTCCTGCGTTCTTCGGAGTAAATCTAAAATCTGTTCATCATCATAGATACGAACACTCTGCTCTTCGGACATTTCACCATCCATCAGTTCTGCCACTGTAAAACCAAGTTCTTCACACAAACTCTTTACAACAGAATAATCTGGCATACATTTTCCAGTTTCCCATTTTGAAATAGTCTTATTTGAAACCCCAATTTTCTCCGCCAGTTGTTCCTGTGTTAGATTTTTCTGTTTTCTCTTTAATGATATAAATTTTCCTATCACTAATTGGTTCATATGTATTCCTCCATTCATTTGATAATATAAGAATACCTCCTTTGGAGTCGCCGTAAAATCCCTTATAAGTAGAATGGGGGTGGAATATATCCATTAATCTGTAGAGATTTTCTCGTTGAAGGAATTACGGCAACGTAATATTTCTAAAAATTTTTATTATATCATGAACATTTTTCCTATTCCATAGGAAATCACGCAAAAATAAATTTGCATCCTTTCGTATGTTAAAAAGAGCCTCTCTCTGTTAGACTTTTTTCAGAAGGGAGGATAAAATCATAATTTTATAAGAATATGTCATAATGTACCTTGGCATATGTTTTCACCTGTTCAGCATGTTCTTGCTGATTAATTGCCTGAAACACGGCAACACTCTGTTTAAAAATTTCTTTCGACATATCACAATGCCCTAACTCTGCCAATGCACAGGCTTTACTATAAAGAAGCTCGGGAAATGTATGCAGTTTTCCATACTCAATACAATACTCAATACCTGTCTGGCAGAGCGAAAGAGCGTCTTCATACATTCCTTCCTGCCCAAGCCAGGAATATAAATTCTGCAAAATCATAGCATACTTCAAAAATATTTCATCACTGCCCAAAATATGTGTTTCCATATATTCTTTTAATCCAAAAAGCAATTGTATTCCATCCATGACCCTTCCAAGATTATAGTAAGTACAGCCAATATTATTCAAAATTATCATTTCGTGATAGGTCAAAAGTCTGGATTTGATATGTATCCCGTCAAAATCCGGCATCGTCATATGGATCGTATGCAAAAGCTCTTCTAACACCCATTCTGCACTCTTTCCCTTTTGTTTCTGAATCAATATCTTTGCAAAGGCTAAATATTGCTCTTCCATCTTCCTCCAGGATGCTCTGCTGGAATTCCTTTTTATTTTCTTCTCCATACAAGCAGCAACATACTCCGCCTGCTCAAAATTACCGCTTCCCAAGCTGCGTGTCAATTGCTGCTCTAACTCATACCGCTCCCGTTCCTCCTGATTTAAATATACATGATAAATTCTATTAGCCGCGCCCAAACGCTGCATTAAGCCTTCCACTATCTTTTTTCCCGGAACCTGCAAACCATTTTCAATTCTGGATAACGTGGAAACTGCACAAATCCCATAACTTAGTTCCTCCTGGGAATACTTTTGCCGTTCTCTTGCACCCCTGATCAATTCTCCAATGGTATAATACGCCATGGTATGATATACTCCTTTCCTTAATTTTCAAATAGTCAATTGATTATTTTTATAAGTATATCATATCCAGTCTATTTCCCTTTGTCAACGAAAGGCATCCTCCTCAAGTTCCAGGCATATTACAAAGGATTTTGTATAAATTCCTGTCGATTCCTGCTCCAATCTAAGACTGCCTCCATGCATCTCAATTACTTTATATGCAATACTCAGCCCTAGCCCGCTGCCTCCTTTCCGCTTACGGGATTCGTCTCCAGATACGAATGGGTCAAAAATATATTTTGCTGTTTCTTCTGGAATCCTTTTGCCCGTATCGCAAACCTGAATGATGACTTTCGTCTCTTCCTGCTCTCCTTTTATTAAGACTTGTGTTCCCTTTGGATTGTGCCGGATTGCATTGTTTAGTAAATTACAAATGACCCGTTGAAACTGCAGCCTGTCAATTGGCATCCACAATTCTCCTTCTGGAAATTCTGGCAAAACTTCCATTTCTTTCTTTTCAAACTCCATATATAGTCCTGCAACGCTTTCCCGCAACAATTCCCAAATATTTTCTCTGGTCCTTTTTAACTGATACCCCTCGCTATCCAGCTTCACATATTCAAACAAAAGATTAATCAGCCCGCTCATTTCCATGGTTTTTTGGTACATGGTTTCCAAATACTCCTGTCTTGGAAAATCCGTTTTTTCTAACAAAGCCTTTGCATAACCTGCTACTGTGGTCATGGGAGTTTTCAAATCGTGTGCCACATCAGACAACAGAAGGTTTCGTCTTCTGTCATATTCTTCCATTTGTTTTCTTTCCTGTTCTTCCAGCTGCCTGACATGCACTTCCACCATCCGGCTGAATACAAGAGCTGCAATTATATAAGGAAGAAGCATGGTAAGTACTATGAGAACCGCCAAAACAGCCGTTCCGATCAGATAAACCTGCGTCTCTCTTTTGGACATATATCTGGTCTGTGCCATCATATAATCGATAAGCTTATTTCCAGCAAATTTTTCAGCCATTCCCAGCAATCCGATTCTGGCAATATAGGGAAATTGATTGCAGATTCCCCAAACCGCCAGGTAAAAAATGCTGCGAAGCAGCAAGCCCAGTGTTTGCTCACTCTCCCACTCTGCCATAAAAAAATTAATCTGAAATACCTGTTCCAGCCAGGGATAAAATATTTTATGATAAAAAATATTCAGCAAGCTCTCACTCAATGATACCAATACCAAAATCAATAAGAACCTGCGGATAAAAAACCATTTCCAAGTTGTGTGCTTCATCCTTTATTTCTCCATCCGATAGCCAAGACCCCGTATGGTTTTAATATAAGCGCTGTTATCCTGAGACAATTTTGCTCTTAACCGGCTGATGCATACCATAATATTATTGTCTGCAATGGCATACTCCTCACCCCATACATTTTCATAAACCTGTTGCTTGGTATATACTTTTCCTGGATTTTCCATAAACAATCGCAACAGCTTATATTCCACAGAGGTTAAATCAATCGGCTGTTCTCCTTTGTATACCAGGCAGGATTCCGTATCAAGACACAAATCCCTTACCTTAAGCTGTTTGAGTTCTTGACTTTTTGCACCCAGGGAATAAAATCTGCGGATATTAGAATTAATCCTTGCCATAGCCTCCATGGGATTGAATGGTTTTGCCAGATAGTCATCCGCCCCGAGATCCAATCCCAAAATTTTATCAGCATCCTGATTTTTTGCAGAAAGAATCATCACTGGAATATTGCTGTTTTCCCGTATTTTTTTCAGAACTCTATATCCGTCCAGCTCTGGCATCATAATATCCAAAAGCGCCATGTCAACCTCTTCCTGCTCCAAAATAGCAACCGCACTGGGTCCATCTTGGGCTTCCAAAACATGATATCCATCCTTTTCCAGATACAGGCGCAACAGTTCCCGGATTTCTTTTTCATCATCTGCAATTAAAATTGTATATGCCATGAACATTTTCTCCTTCCTGCTCCCTTTAAAAATCAGAGTCTTTTTGCAAATGCTGCTCCTTCAACACCTGATAAAGCGCAGCGTTTGTCTGGCTTACATAGGGATTTAAGTAAAAAATACCTAGAATTCCCAGGGTCAGACCACTTAAAATATACCATCCTATAAAAGACAGGTCTAAAACAAAAGCCTTCCATTTATTCCCATACATCAACTTCTTACTGAAAGCCAGTACCTCACCCCGCTCCATGTTGGGATATTCCCCTAAAATATAAGGCGCCATCTGGTATTCATAACTTTTTATAATACCTGGAATCACCAGAAGCAATGTCCATAAAAAGATATACAGCTTCTGAAAAAACATTGTTTTCACACAATTCTTATAGCCATGGTCAAAGGCAAAACAAAGTTCCTTTATCTGCGCCTGCTCCTTGATATTTTTGGTAAAGAAGCGGGAAACCCCTACTTCCAACGGATGGAACACCAAGATTTGCATCGGCAGAATCACCAAAAACACAATCAGCAAAACCACAACAGCAATAATACAAACTACAACGAAAAAGAAAACAGGCCCATCCGGGATGACAACATCATACCTCTCTTTCATTTCTTCATCCTCATACCTCTCTTCTATTTCACTCTTCTGGGAAGAATCGGAATTCAACACTCCTCGGGCGACTCCGCCGGAAGACCCAAAAACACCTCCACCACTGCATAATAATACAAATACCAATGCTGCCAATATCGCCTTAAAGCGATTCTCGCTGACCCGCTGTTTGGCAATCTCCTTCAATTCTTTTCTTGACCACATCCCAATACCCTCCTTTGGCTCTTTTCCTTTGATGCTTTTATCATATGCCAAAATTCTTAACAGAAAGATTTCTTTTTCTTACAATAACCTTACAAACATCTTGTCTTTTTCTTTTCCAGATGATAAGATGAACTGAGAATCATTAGAAAATTGGGAGTTTATTTATGATGATCAAAGAATTAAAACATTATATCCGGCATTTTGCCAAACGCTTTTTAATCTTTCTGAAATGGCTGGCATTTTCTATCTTAAGCGGCATTCTTGTAGGAAGTGTGGGAGCCATTTTTTATTATTGTATTGCATATGCAACTGAAACCAGGGCCGCATACCCCTGGATGATTTTTTTGCTGCCAATCTCCGGCCTTGCAATTGTAGGGGCTTATCATCTTATGCATGACGAGAAAGACTCTGGTACAAACCTGGTGCTTTCCGCCATTCATTCTGGAGAACACATTCCCTTGCGGATGGCTCCTTTAATTTTCATTTCAACCGTAATGACCCATTTATTTGGCGGCTCTGCTGGACGGGAAGGCGCTGCCTTACAACTTGGCGGCAGCATTGGCAACTCCTTAGGACGCCTGTTAAAATTTGACGAAAAAGACCAGCATATCATGATTATGTGCGGTATGAGCGCAGCATTTTCCGTACTTTTTGGAACTCCATTGTCTGCAGCTATCTTTTCCATGGAAGTTGTCAGTGTAGGCATTATGCACTATGCCGCATTGGTTCCCTGTGTGGTTTCCTCCTTAATTGCAAAGGAAATTGCAGAATATTGTCAAATTCCACCGGAACAATTTCTTCTTTCTTCTATACCAGAATTCACAATTTCCTCTGGCCTGACCATTGCGATTCTCGCTATTTTATGCGCCATTGTCAGCACGTTGTTTTGTATTGCGCTCCACACGGCAGAAGCATTGTATAAAAAACATTTGCCGAATCCTTATCTGAGAATCCTTGCGGGAGGTATTCTGCTGATTTTACTTACCCTTTTGGTGGGAAACCAGGATTACAATGGCTCTGGCATTGCTGGCATTGCCCGGTGCTTTGAAAATGATTATGTACCCTATGCTTTCCTGTTAAAAATTATTTTTACTGCTGTAACATTGGGCGCAGGCTTTAAAGGCGGCGAAATCGTACCATCCTTTTTCATTGGCGCCTCCTTTGGATGCCTCTTTGGAAATCTGACAGGCTTTGCGCCAAACCTCTGTACTGCGGCTGGAATGGGAGCTGTTTTCTGCGGCGTCACAAACTGTCCCATTACTTCACTGTTTATCTGTTTTGAACTCTTTGGTTTTGAGGGAATGCCTTATTTCCTTGTCTCCGTTGCCCTTGGTTACATGCTTTCCGGCTATTACGGATTGTATCACAGCCAAAAAATTATTTATTCCAAATATAAAACAGAATTCATTAATCGAAAAACACGTTAATCCATGCAACCCTTGATAAAACAGACACACCGCCGACATTTTAAAACTTATTCTCTTTCATCCATAACCTCAAAGATTAAATCATAATTTATTTTCTTATAAAATACTTGCTCCAATATGTCTTTTCTACACCCCTGATTGCCAAGCATCCACATGATCTTGGCAATTACCGCCTCCAGCGTCATATCATAGGATTCTAAAAACTTACATTCTCTTTTAATTTTATTTCCCACCTCATAGACTGTCATATCACTGCCCTCATGAGCCACCTGGGTAGCCAGAACAATTATTTTTTCTGGATATGTATCATGAAGCTCATAAAAAATATCCGAAATAGAGGCTGGAATTCCACCCACCCCAAAGCTTTCTACAATTATGGCATCATATTGTTCAAATAAAAACCGCAACCCCTTGGGAGAAATTCCTGGAATCAGCTTTAACAGAAAAATATTGTCATTCATTTCCTCATAAAAGGCAACTGGCTCTTCATAGGGAACAGCAGGAATATACCGCATAATACGGGTATCCTGTATCATGGCCAGGAAGGGAAAATCTATGCTGTCAAAGGCATTATAGCTCTTGGAACGGATTTTCTTTGCGCGAGTGCCTGCAATCACCTTTCCGCCAAAGACAATCTGAACCCCCTGAGATTTCCCGTCAGCGGCATAATAAAAGCTGTCCAAAAGGTTTGTTTTTGCATCTGTAATCTCCAAATCAATGGATTTTTGTGCACCAGTAATGACAATGGGCTTTTTTGAATTCTGCACCATATAAGACAAGGCCGCTGCCGTATAAGCCATGGTATCTGTCCCATGAGCAATTACAAAACCATCATATTTCTCATAATTTTCATGAATCGCCTGTACAATCATCTTCCAGTGTTTCGGCTCCATATTCGTGCTGTCAATATTGCAAAGCTGCACTGCAGCAGGATTACAGATCTGATATACATCTGGAATATAAGATAAGATTTCTTCTGCGCAAATTAGGGGCGCAAGCCCATGCTCCGATTTTTGAGAAGCAATGGTTCCTCCAGTAGCAATCAATAAAATATTTTTTTTCATCATGTAACAATACGCCCTTTCTATTTTTTCTCTATCATAGTAAATTATTCCTGGAAACACAATCATTTCTTTGGATATCGTTTATTTTTTACCAAAAAAGTGTATCAATTTGTTTTTTATTGGCAATTTTTTGACTTGTTTTTTCACGTTCATCGAGTTATAATTCCTAAGAATTATTTGTAGGAGTGTACGGAGGGATTTTTATGAATTATGATTATCTATTGTATTTAGCAATTATTCTTATAAGCACAAAATTGCTTGGTCTGGTCACACGACGCGCCCATATGCCACAGGTGGTAGGAGCATTGGTCGCTGGCCTGATTCTTGGACCTGCATGTTTAAATTTGGTTCATGGCAGCGTTTTTTTAAATCAGGTATCGGAAATTGGCGTCATCGGTCTGATGTTTATGGCTGGCCTGGAAACAGATACCGAGGAACTGAAACGCTCTGGGCTTGCATCTTTTATCATTGCCCTTTTTGGCGTTCTCTTTCCATTGGCCGGAGGACTGGGAATTGCCATAGCCTGTCACGTGGCTTCCCCTGAACTTTCCGCCAGTGAATTGTTACAGAATATGTTTATTGGTATTATTTTAACCGCTACATCTGTAAGTATAACCGTAGAAACCTTAAAGGAAATGGGAAAAGTTTCCACAAAGGCAGGAACTGCCATTCTCGGGGCCGCCATTATCGACGATATCCTGGGAATTATTGCCCTCACTGTAATTACCAGCATGGCTGACCCAAGCACCAATATTTTATTTGTATTGTTAAAAATCATCGGATTTTTTGTTTTTGCCATACTTTTCGGTGTTATTTTTGGTTTTGTCACACAAAAATGGATTTCTTTTGATCCCAGACCCAATCGGCGGCATGTAATCCTGGCTTTTGCTTTCTGCTTGCTGATGTCTTACTGTGCAGAGCACTTCTTTGGAGTAGCAGATATTACTGGCGCTTATGTTGCAGGACTGATACTAAGCCACAGCACAAAGAGAGAAGTCATATACCATCAATTTGATACCGTATCATACTTATTGGTTGCCCCTGTGTTTTTCGCAAGCATCGGCTTGAAAGTAGAATTGAGCTCTATGTCTGATAACCTGCTGCTATTCACTGCTCTGCTTTTAATCGTTGCCATTCTGACCAAAATTTTAGGCTGTGGTTTGGGCGCAAAAATGATGGGTTATACCTCAAAAGAATCTCTCCAGATTGGTATCGGTATGATTTCCCGTGGAGAGGTTGCATTGATTGTTGCAAATAAAGGAGAATCCCTGGGATTACTCAGTGATTCCTTATATGCGCCTATTGTTGTAACCGTGGTAATCACTACCATTATCACTCCAATTTTTTTGAAGCTTGCATTTAAGGATAAGAAATAACATATAATCTACAAAAAGAAAATTCTACAGCCTATCGATTTTACTGTAACGATATACTGTAGAATTTTGTATTTTGCATTAATCCTTTGAATTACAATTTAGAAACAATCCCGTCTCAGACAATTACGTCAAAATGCTAACATTCCCTTACGGCTCTCTCAGCAATTCATAAAAGCCATTCTTTGAAAGGATTTCTCAAAATATTTTTTCAAAGAAAACCGTCCTGTTTTCTCTCCTAGTATTGACTGGAATTTCTGGAACATCTGCTCCTTCTCTTCCAAGGTCAGGCTTTCCTTTTCATATTCAAAAATATCTGTATCAATCCGGTTCAGCAAATCATACATATTACGATAAACAATGTTTCCGTCCTTTTTTGGTATTTTTTTGAAATCCTCTCCAACATAAAAACGATAAAACAGCTCTTGCTCCTGGGTATTTAAGCAGCTCACCATCATTTCTTTTTCTTCTGCAATCTCTTTCTCAATCAACCAAGGGATCGTTGCTTCCTCCTGATGAACCCTTAAAAATTCCAGGCAACGGTATCTTGCCACTGCCCCTACCCAATTTCCAAATTCGTTTTGATTGTCAAAGCTATCCATATGATTCCAAATCTCTGTTACTGTATCTACCAGACATTCCTGCTGCAGGTGCGGCAACGTAAATAAATGTTTTTTGATTATAGATACCAACTGCTCCCCGTGCTCTGCAATAAAAAAATGCAATGCTTTTTTATTATGAAGCTGCAATTGTATCACATAGTTTTCTTTGCTTATCCTCATAAAAACACCTGCCCTCCTCTTTTATCTAAAACTGCTGTCCTTTTTGATATCTTAAAGTTATCACAAGTATTTTCATTATTTCTTTCTTTAATTCTTAATTTTTTCTTAGATTTTAGAAATCATCCGCGCTTTTTGTATTCTGTCAGGAACCTAGGCCCCTCTAACACATCCCGGCCAATGTAGACTACATTGTCTTCCCGTACCTTCACACTCCACTTTACCAAAGAAATTGCTCCTCGCTCCAATTCCAAAGCGGTGATACAACGAGGATGAACGCAGCTTCCATCGTTAAAATAATACCCCTCTCCCGGCTTTGGCAAAACAGGCCGATGGGTATGCCCAGCTACCAACAAAGTTTCATGGCGCATTGCCCACTCAGACAGCTTCTTTTCCACCCTCTCCTTTTTCTGGTAATTCTTGGCTGCACTGGTGGGATCGTTGCAGCCAGCCAGTTCCAAAGGCCGCCAAAGATACCTCACCAAAAACCGGGTAACCCTCCATAAGGTATCGTTCCAGAAATCTCCCTGATGTCCATGTACCAAAAACAGCTCTATTCCACTGCATGATTCCTGCAGCCGAATGGCCTCGTGGACTTTCATGTCTGGAAACAAACTTTTCTCACTTTCTTCTGATTCACAATAATAAGTATGACATTTGTTCCTGAAATATTTTTCCTTTTCTTTTTTCCGATCATGATTTCCATACAACATGTAAAGTCTCTGACTCTTGTAAAACTCTCCCATCATCCAGAACTGATTACTGTGTATCCGCACAATTTCTTGCAAATTCCTATTTTCCCAAAGCTCGTCTCCATCCCCCAATTCAATATAAATAAAATTTCTTCGGTTATAATACTGTAATGCGGCAAAAAATAAATTTTGATTTGCCTGAAAATTATCTCCCCAATTGCCAATTCCGCGATGGCAGTCACTCATCAATACAATGCGGCTGCCCATATGAATTGGCAGACAAAATGCTTTCTCATAAGCCTGGTTCAGCCTTTTTTCTGTACGCCTCATGATTTCTTTTTCTCCCAAGCAATTCGTCCTGTTTTTGTAATGATGGCAAAAATCCTTGGGTATGCAAGCATCAAATAATAAATTTTGTCAAGGGTTTTGGTAAAATCTTTTGTTACCCGTAAAAAGAGTTTACAATTATGTCGGTTCTGCCACTGCACCAATCTACAAAAAAGCCTGCCATAACCATATACCTGCCTTTTTTTAGGGCGATAAATCCGAAGAAAGACTTGATGATGCCAAATATGCAAATCCTCTGGCTGATATCCTGCCTGGTAGCATCCGCCTATAAATGCCTCCAACATTTCCCTGTCTTGAAAACTGATGGCTGCTTCCAGCATCAATTCCCCCGGATACGAAAACTCTCCCAGTACAAAGCCTGTCAACCACCAATGATTCTCAATTCTTTGGTATACCATTTTTCCATTTTTGTAAAGCTTCATATTGATTGGAAGCTCTTCCTCCTTGGATACGCAGTCATAAAATACATCTTCAGGATTTTGGGATATACCTCTCTCATTCTCCACATAAATTCCTACCTCAGCCCCGGTGGTAATTCCATACTGTCCTTTCCAGAACTCAATCATCCATCTTCGTCCATCGTATTCAAAATAAATAGGCTCACAATCTATAATCATATTCATAACCGGGGCCATCTCATCATATATTTTCCCATAGCCGAACTTCCTCTGCCAAGCATCTTCCAAGGAATAAAAAATGTCTTTTGACAGGCTGTAGGCAAATCCAAAGGGTCCCAATGCCTGGTTGATTTCTGCATATTTTTCCTGCTCACTCCGGGTTTTTACCAAATATTTTGCTTTTCTATGTCTTCGATACCTGCAACAACATAAAATCACGACCAATACTGCAAAAATTGCAAGACATCCCCACAATACGTCATTAATGTTCAAAACTCTCCAGCTCCTTCCTTTTTTAGTAATATATTCAGAAAGGGTTGGAAAGTTCATGGAAGTGATTTCGATTATTAGTTATGCGCCTTTATGGAATACATTAAAGCAAAAAAATATGCTGCATGGAAAACCTCACAGCATATTTTAGCCTCTATAATACCGTTTCTGGAAAACGTTGCGCTGCTGACCGCATTGACATCAAATCTCCACTGCAACCCCACTTGTGTCTAAGCTACTATGTAAACACAATTTTTCGACCCAGCCATTCCATAAAGAGTAATGGAGTTGACCGTAGCAAATGCAGGAAAGATTTTTTGCAATACTTTTTCTCTCATCAAGTTCTCGTTATCACCTCATTGGCATACCGAACAGAGCCCATCGCATCTTTGGAATAAAAATCTGCTCCAATCATATCTGCGTATGTTTGAGTCAGCACTGCACCGCCTACCATAACCAAGCATTCTGGCAGCTCTTGTTTCAACATCTTTATGGTAAGCTCCATATTTGCCACTGTGGTAGTCATCAATGCACTTAAGCCCACCAATTTAACCTTATGTTCTCTGGCAGCTTCCACTACCCTCTCTGGTGAAACATCCTTCCCCAAATCAATAACCTGAAATCCATAATTTTCCAACAGCACCTTAACAATATTCTTCCCTATATCATGGATGTCCCCTTTTACAGTTGCAATTACAATGGAACCTTTCGATTCAGAATGATTCCCTTGCATTTTCAGATGTTCTTTTATGGCATCAAATCCAGCTTTTGCTGCATCTGCACTCATCAAAAGCTGTGGAAGAAATACTGTTTTTTTCTCAAATCCCTGTCCCACTTGATCCAAAGCCGGAATCAAAGCTTCGTCGATGACAGCCAAAGGCTCTCTGGTTTCCAACTCTTTCTTGGCTGCAATCCCTACACTGGCTGCAAGTCCTTTTACCACTGCCTCAAACAAGGTAAGCTCCTTACTTCCAGAAGAAGCTGCCTTGGGCTGGTCCGGCTGTTGGGAGAGATAATTGATATAGTCGCTGCATTGACTGTCACTTCCATTCAATGCACAATAAGCGTAATAAGCGGCCATCATAGCTTCGCTGTTTGGATTAATAATTCCAGCGCTTAATCCCCGGGACAATGCAATGGTAAAAAAGGCAGTATTGATTTTTTCGCGCTGAGGCAGCCCAAATGAAATATTAGAAACACCCAATGTAGTATTTACCCCAAGGGTATGGCGCACATAATCCAAAGCATCTAACGTAATTTTTGCATTTTCCTGACCAGTACTTATGGTCAAAGTCAAAGTATCGATCAATAAATCCTTCTTTTTAATTCCATATTTTTTGGCTTCTTTTATGATTTTTTCTGCAATCTGAATCCTGCCCTGGGAAGTTTCTGGAATCCCATTTTCATCTAAAGTCAAGCATACCACCATGCCGCCGTACTTCGCTGCCAAAGGAAAAACTGCATCCATAGATTCCTGTTTTCCATTGACAGAATTCAAAAGAGGCTTTCCATTGTACAACCGCATAGCTGTCTCCATAGCGGTCATATTCGAAGTATCAATTTGAAGGGGAAGATCTGTAATTCCCTGGAGCCCAGTAACCACTTTCCCCATCATTTCCACTTCATCAATTTCTGGAAGCCCAACATTTACATCCAGGATATGTGCTCCCCGATCCTGTTGTGTGAGAGCCTCTTTGTAGATATATTCCAAATCCTTCTCTCGTAACGCCTGCTTAAAACGTGATTTTCCTGTGGGATTAATCCGTTCCCCGATAATTTTCGGACGGTTGTTTAATACTACTGCATGGGTATAAGAAGAAACCACAGATCTCTCTTTTTCTGTGATTGCAAGAGGAGCAAGCCCTTTGCAGTTCTCCACCAATGCACGAATATGGGCTGGAGTAGTTCCACAGCAGCCCCCTAGTATCGATACGCCATCCAACGCAATTTCTCTCATAACTGCTGCAAATTCTTCTGGTTTTACAAGATAAGATGTTTTTCCATCTACCACGACTGGAAGTCCTGCATTGGGATTCAGAACAATGGGCAGGGAGCAGATTTCCCGTAGCTTAGGAAGAAATTCTTTCATGATATCCGGTCCAAACCCACAGTTTAAACCAATGGCATCCACTCTCAGTCCTTCTAGCATAGCCACTGCTGCTTCTAAGTCTGCTCCTGTCAGCAATTTTCCATTTTCATCTAATACCATGGTCACAATCACCGGAAGATTCGTATTTTCTTTCGCTGCCAGTACTGCCGCTTTGATTTCATAAGTATCATTCATAGTCTCTATCAGGCAAAGATCCGCCCCCGCCTGTTCTCCAGCAATGCATATGGGCTGAAACGCTGCATAAGCATCTTCAAAGGATAAATCCCCCAAAGGCTCCAACAGCTTCCCCAATGAGCCAATATCCAAAGCCGCATAAGCTTCTTTTCCTGTCTCTGCAATGGCGCGTTTTACCAGTTTAATTCCCTGTACCGTTAATTCTTCACAGCTATACCCACTGCCTTGGATTTTAAATGGATTTATCCCAAAGGTATTCGCTTTCACAATATTGCATCCTGCGTTCAGATATTGCTTATGAATATCTAAAATTACATCTTCCTTTGTTATATTCCAAACCTCCGGTAATTCTCCAGTCTGCAAGCCTTGTTTTTGAAGCATTGTACCCATTGCCCCATCAAAAAACAATAGTTCTGTCTTTATCCGATCTATCACATTCATGTTATTCACTCTCCAGTCTCTTCTTTTCGAAATTCACAATCCCTTTTCTCACATTGTATACATGTTTTCATCTGGCAGGATTCCCGTTCCTTTGTGGTCAAACCAATTAACGCTGTTACCGATTTGGATGGCATCATAAGGTTACCTTCTGTCAGAGTTACGCCGATCCGCTTGCTGCATTCCAGGATTTCAAAAATATCCTTTTGATATTCCAATGGAAAATCACCATAGCCTGGGCTGAACCTGGGACGCAGATACATGCCTCGTTTCATTGCTTCCTGCCGTATCGCCGCTTCCACTTCATCCACATAGCTTTCAATGCATGCCGCCCCTGCCGCCTGTGTCACAGCGGCTTTCGCGATATTTACCACAGAATATTTTTTTATCATAAAATCAGCCGCACGCCCAATGGTAGCTGCTAATAAAACAACAGATTCACACCCTTTTAAGTTCTTTGCCAAATTGGTACTTGTAATCGTAAGCTGCCCTACGGCTATTTGATTGCCCTTCACCTGACAGGGATACTCCTGGTATACACTTTTCGGCAAGCTGTCCCGTTCTATTTCCAGGATTACCTCATCCAATAATTTTTGCGTTTGCTGGTCAATTTCCTGTCCCCGATATCCTAAATACCGCAATGTTTCTGCTCGATCTGCCTGCATATGCTCCATCCTTACTCACTAAAATATAAAATATTTTTCTTCCGTCTGCACACATCATTCTGCGTGATAAATTTCTGAAAGATTTTTGAAAATTGCTCCTGCCACATCTGGTTTATTCATCGTGTAAATGTGCACATGACCCACTCCATTTGCAATCAAATCAATAATCTGTTCTGTGGCATAGGCAATCCCTGCCTGCTTTAAAGCTGCTGGATCATCTGCAAACCGTTCCACAATCGCACGGAACCGCTGGGGCAGAATGGTTCCCGATAAGGAAGTAATTCTCTTAATCTGATTTACATTGGTAACCGGCATAATTCCTGCAATCATGGGCACTTCAATTCCCTTTTTCAAAGTGCGGTATAAGAAATTATACATGATGTTATTGTCAAAAAACATCTGAGTGGTTAAAAATTCACAGCCTGCATCCACTTTTCTTTTTAAATGTTCAATATCTGCTTCGATAGATTCCGCTTCTGGGTGACCTTCTGGGTAACATGCTCCCCCAATGCAAAAATCCCCAAATGACTTGATTTCTTCGATTAATTCACTGGCATGGTGATACTGATCTGGCAAAGGAAAATCCAAATTTTCCGGGATATCTCCCCGAAGAGCTAAAATATTCTCAATTTCATGCTCTTGCAGCTCCTTTAATACCTCTTGTATCTTATTCCTGTCAGAAGAAGCACAGGTTAAGTGAGCAAGGGCCAGCACTCCATTTATATTTTGCACCTCATTAGCCAAATCTACGGTATGTTCGCTGATTCCACCGCTGGCGCCATAGGTTACACTCATAAAGGACGGTTTTACCTTTGCCATTTCCTTTACAATTTCATGGGCCTTTTTCAATTCTGAGCCTTTCTTTGGCGGAAATAACTCACAGCTTATGGTTACTTCTTTTGTTTTTAATAATTCTGATATCTTCATGTTTCTCCTCAATTCCTTTCCTTCGGACTATTTTTCCCCTTCCCTGACATATCATTCAGACACAACCATGCACTGTTTTTTCTTACATGCTATTCTGTACCGATATATCTTTTTCATTCCATTCTTTCTAAGGGCGTCTTCATATCCTCTATCTTTAGTCTGTTGCATTGCCACTTAATATTTCCTCTTTCATCCATTCACGAATCTGCTGAACAAAGTGGGCAAGCCCACTTCAGCTCCCCTACCCCTCCCTCATGAGGGGCTTGCACACTTTGCTGCGCCGAGTGCGGTCACGCAGTGACATCTTCTATTCGCACGAGTGTGCATATTATTTTTATCTTATAGGAAAGTCATGGACTTTAACACTTTACAGTAACACGGTCTTTCCTATAAGATAAAAAATATCCACTGGATCTCCTTATTTGGAATCACAAGCTCTGTCCATACCCCAAAATACAGGCCGGATTTCAAAAGTACGTCGGACATGGAAAAATCACATAAAATATTGTAACACAAAATATACGGGAATTGGCAAACTGATTGAAATATTTTCAAAAAAATAACGAAAAGAGGACAGATAAAAGATGAATATTATTTATGCAACATACAGTATCCACCAATACCTTTTATGGTATGTCTTTTATCAATCTTCATAGAACTCTGTAAGTTCCTGTTTATGGGCATTTCCGCCGTTTCTTCTTTTTATCCTGCCTCGCCAAAAATCATAAAATCAGGGGTTGACAAAAATGGCAGGTTCACAACCGAATCTTGTGAACCTGCCATTTTCGTCAGCCCCTCTTTAATTTGCGTATTAGCAAAGGAACTGTTAAGACCAAATTCTAATTTTTAATCATCTTCTAACATGGATTGGAAGATATCCTTCCATGGCTTCTTAGCATTCACCCATCAAATACTTATACAGCCCTTCATAACGGAACTTGGAAGCATTCCAGGAATAATCATTTGCCATGGCACGATCGATCATCTGGTTCCATTGACGTTTCTTATCGAAGAAAATCTGTTTGGAATAATTGATAACCTTTAACATTTCCTCTCCATTGTAATTGGTAAAGGAGAAACCATCTCCCACATTATCATACTCATTGTAAGGCTGAACGGTATCCTTCAATCCACCTGTCTCACGCACAATGGGAATCGTCCCATAACGGAAAGAAATCATTTGGGTCAATCCACAAGGCTCAAATCTGGAAGGCATCAAGAATGCATCTGCTGCGCCATACAGTTTATGTGCCAAATCATCCGAATAACAAATATTCGCTGAAATTTTATCCGGATACTTCCAGGCAAAATGACGGAACATATTCTCATATTGAGGATCTCCCGTTCCAATAACAACCAACTGGGTATAATCATCGATAATCCGCTCGATGACATAGTTAATCAAATCCAACCCTTTCTGATCTGTCAAACGTGAAATCAAACCGATCATATAACGCTTTTTGTCTACTGCAAGACCCAATTCCTGTTGTAATTTTTCTTTATTCAGGGCTTTTTTCTTCCTATGATTGTCCGCATCATAATTCACATAGAGCTTCTCATCTGTGGCTGGATTGTATACATTATAGTCAATTCCATTTACAATTCCCTGCATATCCATATGACGTGCAGAAAGCAGCCCATTCAGCCCTTCTCCATAATAATTTGTCTGGATCTCTTGAGCATACGTGTCACTTACCGTAGTAATATAGTCTGCATATACCAGTCCGCCTTTGAGCATATTAGCATCCTTCTTGAATTCCAATTTATCTGGCACAAACAAATCTGTTGGGAACCCTGTCAGTCCCTTCATTGTCTTCACATCCCAAATTCCCTGGAATTTCAGATTGTGAATCGTAATAATGGATTTCATACCCCAAAAGAACATATCTCCTTGGAACTCTGTCTTCAAATATACCGGAATAAAGCCTGTTTCCCAGTCATGAGAATGGATGATCTGCGGCTGAAAATTGATGAGAGGAAGCATGGAAAGCACTGCCTTATCAAAAAACACAAACTTCTCAACATCAAACCTAATATCCCCATAAGGCAAGAAACAGTCAAAATACTCCTGATTATCAATAAAGTAATAGGTGATTCCATCCAGCTTATACTGTAAGATCCCCACATACTTATTCTGTATGTAACTTCCGCAACTCATATAAAAATGAGTTACGTATTCAAACTGATTCCTCCATTTTTCTGGAATACAAGTGTAATTGGGAAGCACAACCCTGATATCCCAATCATTCTTATCAAATTCTTTGGGCAATGCTCCACATACATCAGCAAGTCCCCCAGTTTTAATAAATGGTACACATTCCGATGCCGCAAACAGAATTTTTCTCATTATTGAATCCTCCAAAATCAATTATTTTCTCTACTGCTAATCTCCAAATGCCTGCTAAGATACTGCCTCCAATGCCTGCTTTAAGTCAGCAATAATATCCTGAGCATTTTCTATCCCAACGGACAATCGAATCAAGTCTGGCGCCACACCTGCTTCTACAAGCTGTTCATCGGTCATCTGCCTGTGGGTATGACTGGCAGGATGTAACACACAAGTCCTAGCGTCTGCCACATGGGTTACAATGGCAACCAGCTTCAATTGATCCATAAATTCCACAGACATGTTCCGTCCACCTTTTAACCCGAAGGAAATCACGCCGCAAGTGCCATTGGGCATATATTTTTGTGCCAGTCCATGATATTTATTGTTTTCTAAGCCTGCAAAATTTACCCATGCTACTTTCTCATGGCCATTCAAAAATTCCGCTACTTTCTGAGCATTTTCACAATGCCTTGGCACCCTTAAATGCAAGGTCTCCAATCCAATATTCAACAAAAAGGCATTCTGGGGAGACTGAATAGAGCCCAAGTCTCTCATAATCTGTGCCGTTGCCTTAGTAATATAGGAGCCTTTGCCAAACTTCTGTGTATAAACAATTCCGTGATACGTTGGGTCTGGCTGCGTCAGCCCAGGATATTTATCTGCATACTGATCCCAGTCAAAATTGCCACTGTCTACAATACAGCCCCCTACACACGTTGCATGGCCATCCATATATTTTGTTGTAGAATGAGTTACAATATCTGCGCCCCATGCAAAGGGACGGCAATTAATCGGTGTTGGAAATGTATTATCCACAATCAGAGGAACCCCATGGTCATGAGCCGCTTTCGCAAACTTTTCGATATCCAAAACCACCAGGGCTGGATTTGCCAAAGTTTCCGCAAATACTACCTTAGTATTCGGCCGAAATGCCTGTGCAAGCTCTTCCAAAGATGCATCTGGGTCCACAAATGTACACTCGATCCCCTGCTTCTTTAGTGTGGCGCCAAACAGGTTAAATGTCCCCCCGTATACGGTGGAAGAGCATATCATATGATCCCCTGCCTCACAAATATTAAATACTGCATAATAATTCGCAGCTTGCCCGGAAGACGTAAGCATAGCTGCCACTCCGCCTTCCAGCTCGCAAATTTTTTGTGCTACTGCATCATTGGTAGGATTCTGCAGTCTGGTATAAAAATATCCACTGTCCTCTAAATCAAATAATCTGCCCATCTGATCACTGGTATCATACTTAAAGGTAGTACTTTGATAAATTGGAACAACTCTAGGTTCCCCCTTCTTTGGCTGCCAACCGGACTGAATGCATTTCGTTTCTATCTGGTAATTGCTCATCTATTTGTTTCCTCCTGCATACATATTAATCTAAGTTTATGTAATCTCCAGATGGCCGTGTGTTACTATAACCAGTATCCGCAGGTGTAGAAGCCATTGCATACTCTGCACGAAGAATGAATTTTGCAACAAGCTGTTTGAGCATATCTGCCTGCTCGGAAAGCTCTTGGCTGGCTGCTGCACTTTCTTCTGCTGTAGCAGAGTTGGTCTGTACAACACTTGAAATCTGATTGATACCTAATGTAACCTGTTCAATTGCGCCTGCCTGCTCCTCTGCCGCATCTGCAATCTTATCCACTTTACCAGAAGCAGAACGAACTTCCTCTACCACTTTCACCAAGGACTGCGCCGTAGAATCTGCAATCTGTGTACCACGTGACACTGCCTTAATGGAACCTTCAATCAATTCCGCCGTATTCTGGGAGGCTACCGTACTCTTATTTGCCAAATTACGAACTTCATCTGCAACCACAGCAAATCCTTTTCCTGCTGTACCTGCACGAGACGCCTCTACTGCCGCATTAAGGGCAAGTATATTTGTCTGGAATGCAATATCCTCGATTGTTTTGATAATCTTTCCAATTTCATCTGAAGTACGTGTAATCTCTTCCATAGCATTCATCATATCGCGCATCTGCTGATTACACTCTTCTGCTTCATCCCCAGCCATTGTTGACTGTTTCTTTGCTTCCAATGCATCGGTTGCTGTATCTTTCACCTGAGTAGAAATACCTGCAATGGTTGTAGCAAGCTCTTCTACTGCTGCTGCCTGCTCGGTCGAACCCTGGGAAAGTGCCTGTGCACCAATAGATACCTGATCAGATCCTGCTGCTACCTGATCTGCACTGCGGTTAATCTGTCCCAATGTAGAGCTCAAACCGCTGTTCAGCTTACGAATCGATAATAATAAGCTCTGGAACTCTCCTACATAACGTTCCTCTGCACGGGTACGAACGTCAAAATTGCCATCTGCCATCTCACTCAACAATCTGGAAGCATCTGTAATAACTTCTTCCAGGATTTCCGTCATATTACGGAATGCATCTGCCAATCTTCCCATCTCATCTTTTGACTTATATGTGATACTGATATTGAAATCTCCATCCACAATCTTTTCCGCGGACTTCTCAAGATCACGAATTGGCTTTGTAATAGCTCTTGTGAGATACAAGGAAAGAATGATGGTAATCAGCAATGCGCCGCCAGCCATACTAAGCTGTATCATAATAAGCCGCTCTTGCATCGCAACTGTCTCTGTATAATTTGTTTCCGCCTCTTCCTCTGCCACTTCACTAACATGAATTAACGCATCTACCGCGTCATCCACCAACGGCTGATATTCATCAAGAAGCATTCTCTGGGCTGCCTGACGGTCTGTTTGGGTTGTTGTCAGCACCGTCTCCTGCATCTCCATGGCTGCCATAATCTTCTCAGAAAAAGCGTCCAATAATTGCTTGTCTCCTGTGAAATTTGCAAAAAGCCAATCTCCATTTTCTGAAAGCAAATCCAGTTCTTTGTCTAAATCAGCCTGATATTCCTTCACCTCTTCTGCATTGTCTTCCATTGTAATAAAAGAAAGGTCTTTCACAACAATTTGCAGTCCCCGGCGCATACTCATAACTTTGTTGGTAATCTGGTACCCTACATTATAAAACTCTGAGTACTTCTCTTCATTCTCTGTCAATCCCATAATAGATGCTGTTACCGTTGCACAAAACAGCACAATAATAATCATAAATGTTATTAATAATTTTACACCAATTTTTAGATTCTTCATTTTTGTCCCCCTGTATTCTATTCTAAATAATTATGATACACTGCTTGCACATCATCATCTTCATCCAGCATATTCAAGGTTTTCTGGAGATTCTTAATGGCAGTTTCATCGGTCAATTCCACCCAAGTCTGGGGAATCATGGTTACTTCTGCAGATGCCATAGGGATGCCTTCCTCTTCCAGCTTCTGACGGACTTCACTGAAAGTATCTGGATCGGTAATAATTTCAAAACTGTCTTCCTCTTCGGAAAAATCTTCTGCTCCTGCATCCAATGCAGTCATCATCAATTGATCCGCTTCTAATTCACAGTCTTCCTTTCCTATAATAATCTGCCCTTTTTTGTCAAACATATATGACACGCATCCTGGTGTCCCTACGTTTCCATTTCCTTTGGTAAAGGCGCTTCTTACATTTGCAGCTGTACGATTCTTATTATCTGTCAGCGCATCTACAATAATAGCCGTTCCGCTCGGCCCATAGCCCTCATAAGACACAAATTCATAATTCACAGAACCCGCATCACCTGCTGCCTTCTTGATTCCCCTGTCAATGGTATCATTGGGCATATTGTTGGCCTTTGCCTTTGCAATTACATCTCGAAGTCTGCTGTTATTCGCAGGGTCCGCACCACCTTCTTTCACTGCAACTGCAATCTCTCTACCAATAATGGTAAAAATTTTTCCCTTTGCCGCATCATTCTTCTCTTTTTTATGCTTGATATTGGCAAATTTAGAATGTCCTGACATATGTTTTCCTCTTTTCTGTTTCTCTTCATTTCTCTATTCTATCATGTTCTTATAAATCTGACAAGATTTTCTGCTAGAGTGTATTTGAAAAATATTTTAAAACATGTTACCAGGCTTCTGCTGCTTTTCCATGGGTTTCCTCCTCTGTTTCATCCGGCGCTTTTTTTCTTCTAGTTACCCTGACCGTATGGATAATCTTGTCCCTTACAGAGCATACATGAAAACGCCATTCCTGATAATCAAGTTCAAACTGTTCCTGCTCCCCTGGAATTTTCCCAATCAGTGAGATTAAAAAACCATTCAAGGTTTCATATTCCTGTTCTTCTAAAACAATTCCAAGAATCTCACATACCTCATGAAACGGAGCAAGCCCGCTCATCATAAAGCTGCCATCTGACTGACTGACAATCGTTGTCTCTTCCTCATCATATTCATCGAAAATATTGCCTACGATTTCTTCTAAAATATCCTCCATAGCCACAATCCCTGCAGTCTGGCCATACTCGTCCACTACAATCACCATATGACTTTTTCTGGACTGCATTCCCTTAAACAATTCATTAATATTTCTTGTTTCGGGGATAAAGATTGCTTCCCTCACCAGACCTGGTATATCCTGTACCGCCCAGTCTAAATACTCCCCTTTCCGGCTTTCTATCATAACGTCTTTCATATGTAGGATGCCGATGATATTATCAATATCTTCTTTGTATACTGGAAACCTGGAATTATTCCCCTCCAGGATAAATTCCAGTACATCCCGAAGCTGCATTTTCCCCTCAATCGCTGCCACATGCTTGCGGTGGGTCATAATATCCTTTGCTTCCTTGTCATCAAAAGCAAAAATATTATGGATCATTTCTGCTTCACTTGCCTGAAGTACCCCTTGTTCGTGACCTTCTTTTACCATGGAAATAATTTCTTCCTCTGTCACATCATCAAAGCTTGCATTGGGATCTACTCCTACAAGCATGACTACAAGATTAGAAAGCTTCTCTGCCAGGTACGTATAGGGCTTTAACACTGACACCATGCCATGGACAATTCCTGCCAAAACAAACAGCCACTGTTCTGGCCGCCTTGCTGCAACCTTCTGGGGTGCAATAATCCCAATTACTGCAAACAGGAAAACACCTGTCACTGTTGCCAACACAAAGCACAGCAGCCGCAGGCCAGATCCTGTCTCTCTTTCCAAAAAACTGTGAACCAGAAAATTTCCCAAAAGGCGTATCTGGTAAATTCCAAATATGCCATTGACAAATGTCACCATAATCTGGATTGCATGTTTGGTCTTATAAGGAGCGTCCATCACTGCAAGCAGCCATACTGCCCGCTTACTCCCCTCCTCTGCACGCTTTTGCACCTGGCTTTCTGTCACTTCCTCCAATGCAGTTAAAAACCCGTACAAGCCTCCATTTAAAATAATCAAAACCAAAAATACAATCAGCCCTATGACCGGACTCCCACCATCATCCATTCTTTCTGCTCCTTTTGCATTTGTATTCTAAAACACTTGAAATATACCATTTTCGTGGATAATAGTCAAGATTTATGTATATAGTTCCAGACTGATTTCAAGCGCCCTGTCTACTTTTTTTAAAATTTCATTATCCAACCGACAAACTTTATCCTTTAACCGTTGTTTGTCAATTGTGCGAAGCTGTTCCAAAAGTACCACGGAATCTTTCATCAAATCATATCTTGACGCCTCCAGTTCCACATGGGTGGGAAGCTTAGCCTTGTTCATCTTTGAGGTGATTGCTGCGCAAATTACAGTTGGACTATGGCGATTCCCCACGTCGTTCTGTATAATCAGCACTGGCCGAATGCCTCCTTGCTCAGACCCTATCACAGGGCGTAAATCTGCATAATAAATATCTCCTCTATGAATAATCACATTTCTCACACTCCAAAACTTTATAGGTTATTTCCTATTCTTCCCAATTTTTTCGTGTGTATTCAGCTTCTTCCCAAAAATAATCCTTAACCCCTATAACTTTCCCATTCTTTTTATATACTCTCGGGATACGTTTTCCCAAATCACAAGCAAACTCATAATGAAACCTGCCAGACAACTCTCCGATTTCCTCCAGGGAAATCTCTTCCTGGCCGTCTTTCCCTACCAATGTCACCAGATCTCCTTCTGTTGCCTCCTTGATATGGGTTACATCCACCATAAACTGATCCATACAGATCCGCCCGCAGATGGGCGCCTTCTTCCCATGTATCAGCACATATCCCCGGTTGGAAAGACTTCTGGGATATCCATCCCCATATCCTACGGGAATAGTGGCAATCCTTTGCTTTTCTTTCGTTTCATAAGTCGCCCCATAACTGATGGTTCTTCCTTTTTCCAACTCTTTTAAAAAGACAATGCAGCTTTTTAAGGAAAGCGCCGGCTGCAAATCCAGCTTTTCCTTCTGAACTTCCTCTGAAGGCCACACACCATAAAGACTGATTCCGGCACGTACCATGCTCATATTTGCTTCTGGAAGATCAATGATTGCCGCACTGTTGGAACAATGGCTAATGGGAATAACTACCCCCCGTTGGGCAAGCATCTGGTTCATCATCTGAAATTTCTCCATTTGGTCAAATGCCATTGTCTTATCTTTGGCGTCTGACTTTGCGAAATGGGTAAAGATCCCTTCTACTATAATATGAGGCATCCCTGCAATCTGTGCTACTTCTTCTGCAGCCTCCTCCGTTACCTGAAATCCAAGACGGCTCAAGCCCGTATCAATCTTAATATGCACTTGTATGCTTTTTCCCGCTTTCTTAGCAAACGATTCCAAATTCTGGGCTTGTTTTAAAGAATAAACCGTGGGCCGTATTTCTTTTTCCATCAAAAACTTATATTGCTCTTGAAAGGTAACACCCAGTACCAATATTGGCTTATTCAGACCATTTCTGCGTAAGATTTCTGCCTCTTCTGCTGTTGCTACTGCATATCCCCAGACTATGGCAATCTTTTCTAATTCTTTTCCAATGGGAACAGCGCCATGTCCATATCCATCTGTCTTAATGACACCCATAATTTTCGTGCCTTTTTTTATATGCTTCTCCATCTGGTTTAGATTATGGAGCACTGCATCCAGATTGATTTCCGCAAACACTCTGCGATAAGAATTCATTTTTCTCTTCCTTCTCCTTTAGAACAACTCTAATTCCATCTATCATATCCTGTGCCAGCATGCCATAAGCGCCTGTTTCTTGCATTTTTTTATCCCCTGCTGCGCCATGAAGATATACCCCTATAGGAGCGGCCAGCTCTGGCTTCATGCCCTGCCCGATCAAGCCTGCCAGCACACCTGTGAGCACATCCCCGGCGCCTGCTGTTGCCATGCCTGAATTTCCGCTGGTGTTAATGTATATTCTTCCATCTGGCAGCGCCGTGACAGTCCTGGCATCCTTTAGAACGCATATGACATGATACTCCTTTGCAAAATCATAGGCTGTCTGTACCAACTGCTTTTGTATCTCAGAAATGCCTTTGCCAATCAGCCTTGCCATTTCTCCCAAATGAGGGGTTACAATTACAGGAGCCTTAGCATCCTTTAACCACTCTTTGGATTCTGCCACCACATTCAATCCATCCGCATCCAAAATCACTGGAACATTTGCCTGCTGCAATATAATTTTCACAAGCTTTTTTGCCCCTTTTCCAGATCCGATTCCTGGCCCTGCTACAATTACAGATGCCCAGCCAATTGCTTCTGACAATAATTCGATCAGAGATTTTGTTCCTTCATAAGTCGTAAGAATTGCTTCTGGCAAAAGCTGCTGTAAAATTATCCGGTTAGCATCCTCTGTAAAAATTCTCACAAGCCCTGCGCCTGTGACGTAAGACGCCTTTCCACTTAAAAATGCTGCACCAGCCATATTTTTCTGACCTGCCACCGTTAAGACTTTTCCAAAGGTACCTTTGTTGGAATAAGCCAAACGATTGGGAATCCATGTAAGATCTTCCTGTCCTACACAATAGAGAGACGGCTTTTCCTCCAAAAAGCTATGAACATCAATTCCAATATCCTTTACCAGAACTTTTCCTGCATATTCTGCCCCTGGATAAAGAAGCAGACCCGGCTTAGCAAATGCAAAGGTCACCGTAATATCTGCCTGGAATCCAATCCCCATCACTTCTCCTGTGTCTGCATGAATGCCAGAAGGAATGTCAACAGCTACTTTTAACCCTGCCTTTCCATTCATCTCCAAAAGATATTCCTGGTAAATTCCTTCCAGATTCCTGGTAAGACCAATTCCAAACAAGGCGTCTATGATTACGTCAAAATCTTGTTCTGGCGCCACATCCTGTATGAGAATCCCATACTTACTTAGAATCTCCTTCTGAATCTTTGTTTCCTCAGATAAATTTCCTGTTCCCGATGGCATAACAATGGTAACATCGTACCCACGCTGCCAGAGCATACGGCTAATGGCCAGACCATCTCCGCCGTTGTTTCCACGTCCACAGACAGCAAGAACCGACCATTTCCTCTGGTTTTTTTTCGGAAAATCGCCATCTGCATTCTCTATAATCCTGGAAGCTCTTTGGAAATTTTGCTCTCTTTCCTGGAAATACCTGTCAACTTCTTCCACAACACCAAGAGCTGCCCGCTCCATCAGCGCCAAAGAAGGAACTCCAAAATGTTCTATGGTATTTTTGTCACACTGCTTCATTTGATTGCCACTGACCAAAATTTCCATGCTTTTCCTCCAAATATATCCAAAAAAGACACTCTCAACACATCCTTGCCAAGACCGTCTCTTTATTTTCCCCTTTTTCTATATTCATCCTTATATTTTAAATCAAAGGCTCCCGTCACCTGGGCGCCAAAAATATCATGAAGATATGCATAAATTTCCTTGTTCTTATCCTCAATGGTATCTTTTCGGATGATTTTCTTTTTCAATTCTATGCGGGTCTTAGAAATCCAGTCAGCCAATTCTTCTCGTTCTGCCTCATTACGGTTCATAATCCCATAGCAGTATTCCATGGTTTCCACCATTAACTCATCATTGTCCATTTTCATCAAATCCTGCAGTTCCTCTAATTCCCGCCGGGCAGCCTCCATTCGCTGATTAATCTCTGTAATTAGCCTTCCGTTTTCCTGCAGCCTTGGACTTTCTGCTTCCCCAATTTCATCCATATTTGCCACAATATTCTTCATCAGCTTATTCTTTAAGGCTTTCAACTCTTTCATTTCCTGATTCAAATGCCCTTGTCTGGACAGGTGCTTATTTACCTTCTGTTCCAGCTTTGCCACTTCTTTGGATTTGCCATCTTCGGTAAACAAATGGTGCCATTTCTGATCCAGCACCAAGGGCGGCAGATTCTTATTCTGGGCAATTTTTGCAAATTCACGGCCTGCATTCTTTTTTTTACTCATATTCTCACTTCTTATCTTTTGATTTCTCTGTTTTGACAATATTATAGGATAACTGCATCAAGCTGTCAGAAAGATGGACATTCTCTACTACCACATGCTCTGGCAGTTCTAAATCCAAATGAGCGAAGTTCCAAATGGCATTAATCCCAAGCTTTACCAACATATTTGCCACTTCATCTGCCTTCTCCTTTGGTAGCGTAAGAGTTGCAATATCCACTTGGTTCTCCTTTAGAAAATCCTCCAGTTCATCCAACATACGCACCTTGATCCCCCGCACAGAAATCCCCTTCAACGCTGGGTTCACATCAAACAGCCCAATAATCACAAATCCCCTTTTTTCAAACTTAATATAATTAGCCAACGCCTGGCCTAGCTTCCCTGCGCCCACTACAATGATATTATGCTGTCGATTCATCCCCATAATTTTGCCAATCTCATCATAGAGATACTTCACATTATATCCATACCCTTGTTGTCCAAAACCGCCAAAATTGTTCAAATCCTGGCGTATCTGGGATGCAGTCACACGCATTCTCGTACTTAGATCATTAGAAGAAATTCGCTCTACCCCATCATCTAAAAGCTCACCTAAGTACCGATAATACCTTGGCATTCTTCGAATGACTGCCTGTGATATTTCTTTTTCCATTGCTTCCTTCTCCTTCTGTCTGACCGTCATTCTGTCACATACTTATTTTATTATAATAGACCAAATAATAGATGTCAATGTGTGAAAATTTTAATCTTACAAGGCCACTTTCTTCCTAATTACAGAAAAGAAACTCACCTGTCACACTACATCAAAGCCTCCCATTGCTCATACAAAATTTCCAGTTCTTTTTGTTTCTCTTGATATTCTTGATGGAGCTCTTGTAATTTTGCAGAATTTGTTGCAATTTCACTGTCCGAAAAAGCTTCTTCCAGTTCCTGAATGCGCTGTTCTGTTTCTTCAATTTTATTTTCTGTCCGCTTTCTGTCATTTTCCAGTTTCCTCTGTCTGGCCTGCTCCTCCTTTTTCTGTTTCCAATCTGCCTTTCCGCTGCCTACAGCCTCTGCTTTTTGTTGGTTCTCTTTCCCTGGCGCATAGATTTGAGTCAGCTCTTTACATTTTTCTAAATAATAATCGTAATTTCCAATGTAATTAACAAGGGTTTCTCCTGTCAAATCCAAAATTCTAGTTGCCGCTTTATTAATAAAATATCGGTCATGAGATACAAAAAGTACAGTCCCTGTATAACGATTCAATGCCTGCTCCAAAATTTCTTTGGAAGTGATATCCAAATGGTTTGTTGGCTCATCCAAAATCAGAAAATTAGCCTCAGAAAGCATTAATTTTGCCAGAGACACCCGTCCCCGCTCTCCGCCGCTTAATTCTGAAATCCGCTTAAAAACCTCATCTCCGGTAAAAAGAAAAGCAGCCAGTACATTTCGAATCTCAGTGTTGGTCAAATTTGGATATTCGTCTGAAATCTCTTCCACCAGAGTTTTCTCTAAATGGAGCACCTGATGCTCCTGGTCATAATACCCAATGTGTACATTTGTTCCAAGCTTAATGGTTCCTCGATCTGCCTTTACCATATCATTGATGATTTTTAATATGGTAGTCTTCCCAGTCCCATTATCCCCAATCAATGCCACACGTTCCCCTCGTTTGATTTCAAAGAACAAATCATCAAATAACCGCTGACCAGGATAAGATTTAGACAGATGCTCCACCATAAGCACATCATTTCCGCTGACGACCCGAGGTTCCAAATTCAAATGAATATCTGTATGTTCTTCCATTGGTTTTTCCAGACGTTCTATTTTGTCCAGCATTTTTTCCCGGCTTTCTGCACGTCGGATGGATTTTTCCCGGTTAAAGGATTTTAATTTTGCAATGACTTCTTCCTGGTGTTTGATTTCTCTTTGTTGATTGTAGTACTGTTTTAGCTGTGCTTCCCGCACCTTGGCCCTTTTTACCGCATAATCACTATAGTTACCGGAAAATACCGATACCTTGCAACGATCTAATTCCACCACCTTGTGAACCACACGATCTAAAAAATAGCGGTCATGGCTCACAATTACCACAGCGCCTTTATAGTTCAGCAAAAAGGTTTCCAACCAAGTAATCGATCCGATATCCAAATGATTGGTTGGCTCGTCCAACAAAATCACATTCGGTTTCGTCACCAATAGCTTGCCCAGGCAAACCCTGGTTCTCTGTCCGCCAGATAATTCCTGCATATGCTTTGTAAATTCTTCTTCTGAAAATCCAAGTCCCTTGAGCACACCGGTAATCTCACTTTTATAGGAAGAGCCGCCTTTTTGTTCAAATTCCAGATTCCGGCGGTTATAGCTCTCCATCAGCTTTTCCAGTTCTTCTCCCGTTACATGGCTCATGCTTCGTTCCATCTCAATCAGCTCTTTTTGCATCTCAATCAGTTCTTGCCTGGCCGAAAGAACTTCCTCGTAGATGGTGCGATTTCCGGCAATATTAGGGTTCTGAGGCAAATATCCAATGGTCTTATTCTTTGCAAGCGCCACCTCTCCCTCATCTGCCTCCAATTCCCCCATAATAATCCGAAGCAGGGTTGTCTTTCCTGCTCCGTTAATTCCTACAATTGCCGCCTTTTCATTTTCTTCTATATGAAAAGATGCATGCTGAATGATTTCATCGGCGCCAAAGGCTTTACTAATATTTTGGCAGGCCAAAATCATGATTCTCTCTCCTTATCTTTCTCCGGCAAAACCGGAATATAATTAAACAACCTACAAGGTGATTCCCACCAGATTATCTAAGGGTTTCCAATGTCTCCCGAATTGCCCGAATAAATCCTTCACTATTTAACACAGTAGGATTCTCTAATGTAGTAATCAATGCTAAATCCTTCGTCATTTTCCCAGATTCGATGGTAGACAGGCATGCCTGATCCAAATTGTCTGCAAAGGTGCAAAGGTCTGGAAGGTTGTCCAATTCTCCCCGCTTACGCAATGCTCCCGTCCATGCAAAAATCGTAGCTACCGAATTGGTGGAGGTTTCTTCCCCTTTTAAATGCTTATAATAATGACGCTGTACCGTTCCATGGGCCGCCTCATATTCATAGTACCCTTCTGGAGATACCAATACAGAAGTCATCATAGCAAGGGAGCCAAAGGCTGAGCTTACCATATCGCTCATCACATCCCCATCATAATTCTTACATGCCCAGATGAAACCGCCTTCTGCTTTCATGATACGTGCCACTGCATCATCGATGAGGGTATAGAAATATTCTAATCCGGCAGCTTTAAATTTCTCATCATATTCCTTATCGTAAATTTCCTGGAAAATATCTTTAAAGGTGTGATCATACTTTTTAGAAATGGTATCTTTCGTTGCAAACCACAAATCCTGCTTGGTGTCCAGCGCATAGTTAAAGCAGCTTCTTGCAAAGCTTTCAATCGAACCGTTGAGATTATGCTGTCCCTGGATAATTCCTGCATCAGTAAATTCATGAATCAATTCTCTTGTCTCTGTGCCATCCAAACCAGTGTAAACCAATTCACATTTTCCTGCTCCAGGAATCTTCATTTCACTTGCTTTGTATACGTCCCCATATGCGTGACGTGCAATGGTAATGGGTTTTTTCCAATTTCTGACACATGGTTCAATTCCTTTTACCGTAATCGGCGCACGGAATACCGTTCCGTCTAAAATAGCGCGGATTGTTCCATTGGGACTTTTCCACATCTCCTTCAAATCATATTCATCCATACGAGCCGCATTTGGGGTTATGGTTGCACATTTTACAGCCACACCATATTTCTTCGTTGCATTTGCAGAATCGAAAGTTACCTGATCGTCTGTCTCATTCCGGCGCTCCAGTCCTAAATCATAATACTCTGTCTTTAAATCCACAAAGGGACAGATCAGCTCGTCTTTGATCATTTTCCAGAGAATGCGAGTCATCTCATCCCCATCCATCTCTACTAAAGGTGTTGTCATTTTTATTTTTTCCATTTATCCTTCCTCCTAATGAAATCCTTGGATCATTGTATACATTTATGGGTTTTCCTGTCAAGGGGTATTTTCTTTCTTCTTGGAATTGTAAGCCTTCAGTTCCCTATATGCTTCTATAACCACCTGAAACTCTTCCTCTGTAATCCCATGTTTTGAAAATGCCGCTTTCTGTAATAGAAAAATAATTCTTTCCCATTCCATCCCTGGAAGCCTCTGTTCCAGCAATGCGCCATATTCCGAATCACTCATATCCTTCTTCTGCTCCAGCCCCAATGATGTAAGCAAAAGCCTCATGGATTTGCCCACAGCCAATGCCCCTTTGTCATGGTTTTTTTGGAAAAATTCTGCCTTGCGCCTGTCTTCCATTCTCCTTTTTCGGTAACAAAGCAGAAGAGACACACTGCATATCCCAGCCAGGCAGACGCCAATTCCTATGCCTGTCTTCTGCATGATCCGGGCTTCCTCCTTTTCTGCTTTTACACTTTTTTTATCATTCTCTGTTTCGGCCTGGCTTTTTGGCGCCTGCAGCTGTTCCTCCTTCTCATGGTCTTCTGGAAGCTCTGGCTTTTCTACCTGAGACATGTTCTCCTGCTCTGCCTTACTTTCCTGCTCTTTTTCATGATCCATTTGGGGATTCTGTTCTTGCTGCCTTTGCAGAGCGTCCTTCACATCCTCCCCCGGCTGCAAATCCTGTAACGCTGCAAAATAAGCAGGAGGCGTTACTTCCAATGGCAGAAAACCTGTTTCCTTTTGAAATATCTCTGTCCATGCATGCCCCCGCTCATCTTTTACCACAGCGGTAAAGGTTCCGTCACTGTTTTGTTTAAAATCTTCAGGAAATATTACATATCCGCTTACATACCTGGCTGGAACTTTATACATCCGAAAAACCAAGGTTCCAGCCGTGGCAAAATGAACGCAAAAACCTTTCTTTTGCTTTAGCAGAAAATATTCCGCATAATCCTCACCCTCTGGAAGAGGGGCCAAATCCTGGCTATACTCTGCATTCCCCCATAAAAACTCCAATACCTGCTGATACTCAGAAATTTTTCCCCCTAGAGATTCTTTCACAAACTTTCTTAGATTTTTTAGTCCCTGTTCTGGCAGGCGGGTATACACCTTTTGTACATAAGAATCATAAGATTCCCAGATTTCTTGCTCTGGCACATCCCTATCTTTCTCCTGCTGCGTCCATTCCTCCAACGTAAGAGCTTCGTATCGGCTTACATTTTCCTTAAAAAGAAAGCTCTCCCAATGAAAAGTATTTTCACCCTTTGGAACTAAGGCCCCATCTCCCCAAGCAGACTGTTTTTCTGGAATCTTTGTATAATAAGGCACTAATGTATATCCAGAAACAGGCGCCTTCAACTCCATTTTCACCTTTTTGGCAATTTTTCCCTTTTCCCCTCCTTCTTCGTTCCAATAAGAATAATTTTGTACCACCTGCTGACACTTTTGATTTGACAGACCCATCTCCCCAGCCCAATCGGAAAATTCCTGTCCAGACACGCTTTTCCAATTCCCCTCTCCATAATCTCCACCGATAAAGCCACGAATGTAAATGTTTTGTTTTGGGCGTTGCTCCACGGTAATCTGAAACACCTCTTCTCCTGTCTGGTTTGGTTCCTCATTGGTGAGCAAATATTCTTTCTGAACTTTGTTTTGGGAAAACAGCCTTATCTTGCTAAACTGCTCTACCAGCTCAAGCATCCCTTCCTCAAAATTTAACTGCCGCTGCAGCCATGGCTCATGGTAGGTTTTCAATATTTTCTGCGCCGTATTGCTTTGTGTCAGTAAAAATGCCAACACAAGAATCGTTCCCATCCCTGTACCTAAGATCCATGTTCCCCGCACTTCCAAATCCAATTGCAGGACCAAATACCCTGTCAGTATTAAAAACATCCCTTCTAAAGAAGGTGTCCGTCCAACCAATATTCCTGCCGTAAACACCAGAAAAGGCATACTCAAAAAAGCTCTATTTCGGCTTCTTTTCTTTGGGAACAAAGACACCAAAAAGCTTTCCCAAAAACCAATCAAAGCACATAGCATCAAAAATACCTCTGCTTTTCCTTCCCCCTGCTCCCTGACAAACCAATACAAATACTCTGTATGGTAATGCTTGTTGATCAGAAGAATCACCTGGTTTGCAATTTCTTTTCCACCTTCCATCAGCAAAGTCTGTTTTTTTAATAACAGCATTCCGAAGAAAAACAAAAACAACAGAAGCGCTGTAAATTTCTGAACCTTTCCATATCGCATAATTTCTGCTATACCAGCGCTTATTCCTGCAATAAAAGCCAATGACCAAAAGGAAATTCCTGTTGCCAGATACCTTTCCAGACACAAAAACGTTCCAAATAATATCAGAAACAAACAGAATATCCCCTGCACGGTAGACAAGATACCTATCCGGCTTTTCCTATCTTGGGATAAATTTTGAACCATTTTTGTGATTCCTCCTCTAAACCTTAAGCTCCAGCTCTAGCAGCCGTTCCTTTACACCCTCTGGCTCTATCTTCGCCTGAAACTCATCATTGCAATACAATTCCAGTTCCTGATTCCACCAGATATGAGACACATAGGCTTCTCCTGGAAACTCCCGCTGATACACTTCTTTGAAAACACACCGTCCCATCCGGTGTCTTAAAATCTCACCCCAGAAATCTGCCAAATCTTCCAACTCCCGAATTCCTTTCCGCCTTAATTTCTGCTCCTGTTCCTCATACCATACCAAAAAATGACAGCACTCCTGCTCCAATAATTCCAGAGAAATGGTGTGCACCACTTCCCAATATGCCTTGCAATCCTTCTTATTCATGGTATCCATCCGAACATCCAAAAAAATAACCACATTACACCCAATCGGCATACTCATTTCCGCCACAATCAACGTATCATTCCTGGCAGACAGCTTCCAGTGAATTTGGTTCATCCGATCACCCATTTGATATTCCCGTAATTTCAAGATTTCCCCTGGATCATCACCCCCTATTTGCGGATGATACCATTCCCCATCTGAGAGAAATAATTTTGTTTTCAGTCCTGCCTTGATATTCGTCTCATAACAGGCTGGTAAAATCATCACCTGTACCTGCTGCCCTACTTTTTTCCTCAAGCGAAATATCCCAAGACAGTCATAGCAGATAAAGGAACGGCATTGTGCCTGCCAGAGACCAAACTCCAAGTCTCCTACTATTTTTTCCAGTGTTACCCTCTCACCTGCGCCTGCCTTCCCAACCAATTTCACTTTGATTTTTCTATTACTCTTATCATTCCTTAGCACTACCTTTGTTCTGGCTTCTGCCAAATAAAATATACTATTATTGTATATCTCAAGGCAAACCCGATAGGTTCCTGTCTCCTCTGGATCAGAAGAAACCAAAAGTTTATATTCCAACCGTCTTCTGACCTGCCACAGCATACATAAGAAAAAAGGCGGCAGTAACACTGCAGCCACAAACAACACAAAGAAGCCTTTGCTGTTATAAAGAATTGCCATATAACATGCACCCACACCTGCAAATACATAAAAAAGCAAGTTCCTCATTATGATACCCATTCCTTCCCTACCGCATTGCCCCTGGCATAGGGGTATGTTTTAAAATCTCTCCTAAAACCTGCTCCACATCCATGCGGGCTACTCTTGCCTTGGCATTTAATACTGTTCTGTGAACACAGACAGAAAGAAAAATATCCCTGATATCTTCTGGAACCATATAATTCCTCTGTCGTAAAAATGCAAGGGATTTTGCCATCTGCAAAATATGAATGGAACCTCTTGGACTGACGCCCAAATCAATCATTGGATGATTCCGGGTGTGATTTACCAAATTTCCAATATATTGGTACATCTCCTCCTGCACAAATACCTGTTCCGCCATTTTTTGCATTTGCAGCAAATCCTCCTTGGAGATTACTGCCTGTATCTCTTCCTTGCATTGTCTGCCCTTTAAAATATTAATTTCATCCTCCAACTCAGGATACCCCAACTGGAGGCAAACCATAAAACGATCAAGCTGGGCTTCTGGCAGCATCCATGTTCCAGCGCTTCCAACGGGATTCTGCGTGGCAATCACAATAAAAGGAGAGGGAACCTTGTGACTGACGCCATCTACGGTCACTCTCTGTTCCTCCATCACCTCTAAAAGAGCGGATTGGGTTTTGGGTGATGTCCGGTTAATTTCATCCGCCAGCAAAAGATTACACATAACACTCCCTGGCTGATAAACAAACTGCCCTGTCTCCTTCTGATAAATAGAAAATCCTACCAAATCCGAGGGCAGCACATCCGGGGTAAACTGCACTCTGTTTTGCTGTAAAGACATAGATTTTGACAATGCCATAGCGAGGGTGGTTTTTCCCACCCCCGGAATATCATTAAACAAGATATGACCGCCTGCTAAAATTGCTGACACAGCTTTTACAATACAGTCATCTTTTCCAATTACAGCCTTCTTTATTTCCTGAATAACTTCAAATGCCGGGAGCCATTCTTTGTAAGACTCTGTTCCCATTTCTCTGCCACTCCTTTTCCATCTTTTCTCTGCAACAGTTTGGAAACTGTCCCTGTCATGCCACCCACCGATTCTTTCTGTGTCCCTGTATTGGCTGTCTATCTATGACTCTTCATCCGCTTAATAACTTTCAGTCTGGTAAACTCTTCCCGCTCTTTTTCTTCCAAGGCGTTCTGGATACTTTTTGTAAGGGACTCATATTTTGGAATGGTAATATTCTGCAGCGCATTGGCACGTTTCTGGGTCTTCTTAATATTATAAGCAAGGCGATACGCAGAAGTCTCAATCTGGGCTAAGCGTATGGTCAGCTCCTTCACTTTCTGAAACTTCTCACAAGCTTCGTCTAAAGACATTTTTGTTCCATAAAAAGGGTAAGCAGGCTTCAATTCCTGTTTTTCATATTCTACTTTTGGAATCTCTGTGCCCATTACACTTCTGCGCTTAATGGAAATGGAATTTTCCACTGGCACCGTCAAGCTCAATACTTCCACCTCATGAATCCCCATCTGAATGTTCGCTTTTTGTAATGCCTGATATGCACTGGTAAAGGTCACGTCAATTTCCCGCTGAATGTCCGTTGCCTGCTCAATCAGATCCATCAGCTCACGAATCAAAATATTCCGCTTCTTATCCATCAGCTCATATCCCTGCCTCGACAAGGCCAGAGAATTCTTTGCAAGCATCAAATTACCTTTGGTTGGAAATGCATTTGGATCCATTCAAGTCACCTCACCAATGTTTTTCTAATATTTTTGTATCAATTCGGTCTAATTCTTCTTTGGGCAGGATATGCAAAAGCTTCCATCCAAGATCAAGGGTTTGTTCTATCGTACGGTTTTCACTGTCTCCCTGAGCCACAAATTCCTGCTCAAACTGTACCCCAAATTGGAGATACTTTTTGTCCGTTTCTGAAAGCTCATCCTCTCCGATGACACTGGCCAAATCCCTGGCCTCCCCGACACGGGCATAGGAAGAGAAAAGCTGATTTGCCACATCCTGATGATCCTCCCTGGTATATTCCGCTCCAATACCGTCCTTCATCAAACGAGACAGAGAAGGCAGTACATTAATGGGCGGATACACATTTTTCTGATGAAGAGAACGTTCCAATACAATCTGCCCTTCTGTAATATACCCCGTCAAATCTGGAATGGGATGAGTGATATCATCATTTGGCATGGTAAGTATGGGAATCTGGGTTACGCTTCCCTTTCTTCCCTGAACAATTCCAGCACGTTCATACAAGGTAGCCAATTCACTGTAGAGATAACCAGGATACCCTTTTCGACTGGGAATCTCACCTTTGGAAGCAGACACCTCACGCATTGCCTCTGCATAAGAAGTCATATCCGTTAAAATAACCAAAATATGCATCCCTTTTTCAAAGGCAAGATACTCTGCAGCAGTCAGAGCCACCTTAGGGGTAATCAAACGCTCTGCCACCGGATCATTGGAAAGGTTCAAAAACATGGTTACATGAGAGCTTACACCGCTATCTTCAAATTTCCGGCGGAAAAAATCGGCTACGTCATATTTCACACCCATAGCTGCAAACACAATTCCAAATTCTTCCTCTGACCCTTCCCCCAGAGACGCCTGCTCTACAATCTGAGCTGCAAGCTGATCATGGGGAAGGCCGTTGCCGGAAAAAATCGGCAGCTTCTGCCCACGAATCAAAGTAGTCAGACAGTCAATGGCTGAAATCCCTGTCTGAATATAATTCCTGGGATATTCCCTGACACAAGGATTCAAAGGCAGGCCATTCACATCCAAAATCACCTCTGGATTGATTTTTCCAAAGCCATCAATCGGCTCTCCAAGCCCATTAAAGGTCCGGCCCAAAATATCCAAAGAAAGCCCAATTTCCATGGGATGACCGCTCAATCTGGTATGGGTATTTTTCAATGACATTTCATCTGTATTGTCAAATACCTGAATCACTGCCTTATCTTCAGTCAGTGCAACAATTCTTCCCTTTTTGCGCCGTTTGCCTTCTACCACAAATTCTACCATCTCTTCATAGAAAGCATTCTGCACCCCCTCCAATGCAATCAGAGGGCCATTGATTTCACTTAACCCTAAATACTCAATTGACATATCCACCCTCCTATGCATTGGTTTGGATCAGACCATGATAAAACTCGTCAATCATCTGTCGATACTCACCAAATTTATACAGATCCTTATTTGCCACATCGTACTTGACCGCAATAATTTTCTCAAAAATGCGATTCTCCCGTAACAATGCCATAGGCATTCCCATTTCAATTAGCTCTTTGCATTTGTCATAGAGATACAGAATGATTTTCATCATTTCAAGCTGCTTTTCCAAGGGAACAAAGGTATCCTCTGCATGAAAAGCATTCTGCTGCAAAAATCCTAACCGGATCACTCTTGCGATTTCAAGAATTAGCTTCTGATCATCTGGCAGCACATCACTTCCGATTAATTTAACAATCTCATTTAACCGGTTCTCTGTGGTCAAAATATTTAACATCTCATTTCGGCAGGGAATAAATTCTGCCCCTACATTGGCAATATACCAGCCCTCCAGGTCACCAAGATACTCCGTATAACTGGTAAGCCAATTAATCGCCGGATAATGCCTTGCATAAGCCAAAGATTTGTCCAACGCCAGAAAACAACGGACAAACCGCTTTGTATTCTGGGTCACTGGCTCAGAGAAATCTCCTCCTTGGGGAGAAACCGCCCCAATAATGGTTACACTTCCATCTGTGCCGTTAAGATTTTCTACATATCCAGCACGCTCATAAAAAGCTGAGAGCCGGCTTGCCAGATAAGCTGGGAATCCCTCTTCCGCTGGCATTTCTTCCAAACGCCCAGAAAGCTCCCGCAAGGCTTCTGCCCACCGGGAGGTAGAATCTGCCATAATCGCCACATGATATCCCATATCCCTATAATACTCCGCCAAAGTAAGTCCCGTATATATACTTGCCTCACGTGCTGCCACTGGCATATTGGAGGTATTTGCAATCAAGGTAGTGCGATCCATCAGCAAATTTCCTGTTTTGGGATCTACCAAATGAGAAAATTCCTCCAACACATTGGTCATTTCATTTCCCCGTTCTCCACAGCCAATGTAGATAATAATATCTGCATCTGACCACTTTGCAAGCTGATGCTGAGTCATGGTCTTTCCTGTTCCAAATCCTCCTGGAATTGCAGCAGTTCCGCCTTTTGCAACTGGAAACAAGGTATCTAAAATACGTTGTCCTGTGATGAGAAGCCGATCCGCTGGGTAACGTTTTTGCATCGGCCTTGGAATACGAATGGGCCATTGCTGGGTCATGGTTAATTCTCGTTCTTCACCTGTTGGGCTTTGAATGGTTACCAATGGTTCCTCGATGGTATAGCTTCCATCCTCCACCACCTTTATCACCATTCCCTCCACCTCTGGCGGCACCATAACCTTATGTAAAATGGCAGGTGTTTCTGGCACCTCTGCAATCACCATTCCCCCCGTCAACATATCACCCTTTGCAACCGTTATTTTAGTTTCCCATTTTTTCTTCCGGTCTAACAAATCAACACTGACGCCTCTTGGTATATAAGCCCCTGACTGCTGGCCGATGAGCTGCAAGGGACGTTCAATTCCATCAAAAATATTGGTAATAATCCCTGGCGCCAGGGTAACGCAAAGGGCTCTTCCTGCTCCCTCCACCAGCTCTCCAGGTTTTAGTCCTGTGGTTTCCTCAAACACCTGAATGGTTGTCTGTTCCTTCGTCAGTCCAATGACCTCCCCAACCAAACGATGCTCCCCCACATAGACCATCTCCGACATTTTAAATCCCAGATTTCCCTGAATGGTAATGATCGGCCCGTTAATTCCGTATATTTTACCTGTTACATTCATAGATAAGTCTCCTCCTGCTCTAATTTCGTCACAAAGGATTCATCAATTAAAATATTTCTGGAACGGATGACTGCCCGAATTCCTCCTCCGAAATCTACATTGCTGACGGTCAGTGTCACATTCGTTTCTCTTTCCAGTCCTTCTTTTTTCTCTTCATCCGAAGGATTAATATAAATCACTACCTCTTCTTCCCCAGCCACTTCCTTTGCCATTTTGATTTTAGCAATCAGATAATTCTGGTAATCTTCTGTATTCTGATATTCTGCCAATAGAACCTTTACCTGTTCCATCAGCCTTGCTTTCCACTCTCGTTTACAGTTGTCCAAAAGTCTCTTTTGACGTATCACTTCCTCGGAAACCTTTCGTTTTAACTGCCTGCGAATCTTTATTTCTTCCATTTGGAATTTGTAATCTGCTTCTGTCTGCCTATTTCTCTGGAATTCCTCCAGCTCCTTCTCACAGGCTTCCTGGTATTCTTCCACCAATGCCGTACTTTCGCTGTTTGCCACATTGATGGTAAATTTTTGGAATACTTCAAGCTTCTCTTTTATCTGCATTCCGTCTCCCTCCTGTTCGGCGCCATCCACCTAAAGTCTAAGCCCTATGGCTTCGCTGACATAATCTGTGATGAAATTCTCTTTCCGCCCGGTTCCATGGCGGTCTGGAATTTCAATCAAAAGAGGCAGCCGACGATTTAATTTCACATCATCAATCAAATCTGGAAATTCCTTGCCAAACTTCTCTGTCAGCAATACAATCCCTATTTCTTTATCTTGAAACACTGCATCCAGCGCTTCTTTTAATTCCTCTCGTTCATGCACCACAACGCCTTCTACTCCAGCCAGACGCATGCCTGTATAGGTATCTTTGTTGTCACTGATCAAATACATTTTCATACCCTGTCTCCTTATTCCCACTCACCATGTTCCCTTTGTTCCGAAAAGATTCTCTCCGATATCTTCAAATGGAAAATTATCCCAGAATAGAGAAGGAGATTAACAGACCATAAAGGGCAATGGATTCTGCCAAAGCCACAAAAATCAATGCTTTACCCATAATGCTGGAATCTTCACTCAAGGCTCCTAAAGCTGCGCTTGCCGCACTTGCCACTGCAATACCTGCACCGATACAGGAAAGTCCTGTGGACAACGCCGCTGCCATATAACGCCAGCCTTCCACATTGGATACTGCCTCTGCCGCTTCTCCTGCTGCCTGTACATTTCCGCTAAACAACATAATATCTGCAACCAAAACTGTGCCAAAGAAGAAAAAAAGATTGCTTGCCAATGCCGCCTTAAATCCGCCTTCTTTCCGTTTGCTGAGCAAAAATCCACCCACTGGAATAATCATACTGCAAAGTAAAATCACGATTAATATTATTTTTGTTATCATTTTTCTATCCTCCTACTGATCCTTCTTTTTAAATGAAACAAATGGTTTTCCATTTCCTGTATAAAAACGGCTGAACATTTCGTAATATTCTAAACGAAGCACCTGAATTCCAACAACCAGACCCTCCAAGCATGCCACTAAAATGTTACCAAGTACAATAATCAACCAGTTGGGATTTCCTTTTTCCAACCCAGCCAATGTCATGACCACGCCCATCATGCCGGCGTGACTTAATGCAAACGCCCCCACACGCACAAAAGAAATGGTGTTTGTGGCATAGCTTAATACCACGTCAAAGCCTTCCACCAACGCCTCAACAAAAAACATTACCTTACTGCCTTCTGGAAAAATATCTTTCTTTTTCTCAATCAGATGACTCAATGGCTCCTTTAGTAAAATTGCAATCAAAGGAATTCCTATTGCAACTCCCATCAAAATAGTGGCGGGAAGGCCATTTCCAGTAAGGAATAACAACGCACAGACTACAACAAAGCCATAGCAAGCCAGTCCTGCAAGTCCGCTCTGATTGAATAAAAGCCTTCCATATTCTTTGGCCCGGACAGCATTAATCATATTTAAAACCATTGCAACCAAAATCAATCCTGCTCCAAATCCAATGGCTAACATTAACGTTGACATAATATTGTCCATTGGCTTCATCCACAAGGCGGGGATAAGCTCTTCAAATCCAAAACAACTGCCATACAAAAATCCAAATAGCACAGACCAGACGCCTGCCACAGCCACGATTCCTGCAAGCCGCATATTCTTAACTTTATAAAGGAGTATTCCTCCCAAAATCAGACAAGCTCCCTGTCCCACATCCCCAAACATTACGCCAAACATAAAGGTATACGTCAGCGCAATAAACAACGTTGGGTCTAATTCATGATAAGCCGGAAGTCCGTACATTTCCACAAACATTTCAAAGGGCTTTAACAGAACTGGGTTCTTCAATCTGGTAGGGGGGTTGCTCCTTACATCATTTCCTGGCTCTTCTTCTACACAGTTGACTTTCTCATCCATTGCAATTTCCCGTTGCAATTTTTCCGCATCCCTTTTTGACATCCATCCATATAGAATATAGTACTCCTCGCCCCCACTCTCTGACCTGGTACATGCTGCAAATTTGCGAATCTCAAAGTTACTGCAATAACTGTCCAAGCATTCACAAGCAGCCAACACCTCTTGTTCACTGTTCTTCACCAGCTCCAATGCCTGCATCTTTAAGCGTTCCAGCTCCCTTTCATATTCCTGCAAAAGCTTCTTGGAACCTTCAAATGCCTGTCTTGGAGTCCCCTCAAAGTTATCTGGCACCTCAATTTCCTCAAATTCAAAAGAAGCATAGACTGCTTCCACTTCCTCCAAGTGAGTATGAGGAACAAAATACACTCCCCATACATATCCACTGTCATTGTTACACTCATAAAACAGTGTATAAGGATTATGGAACACATACTCCTCCAGCTTATGATAATTCTCTACCTCTATCTTGCCGAACCGATAGTCAATAAAATGAAAATCCCGTAGCTTGCAAAGCTCAAAATCCAAACCGATAAAAGGCGTAGTCTGAGCCATCCATTCCTTCAATTCCCGGATTTTTCCATTGAGTTCATCTTTTTTCTCAACCACATCTTCCAATTGATTGTGGACTGCAAGAATAATTTCCTGGGCCTGCTCTGGAGTTACCTCCAGATCCGTTCTTCTGGAAACTTCAAGATATTGTTTTAATTCTTCCCCTTTCTGTGCCACATCCTTGTACAGATTTGTCTCCACAAACGGACGTACATTCTTTAAATTGTTCAGACTTGTCATTGCATTTTCAAAGTGAATCTCGTATTGCTCAAAATACTGTTTCACCACCCGGTCAATGTCATTCCTTGGCCCGGTAATATGCAACAACTTCATTTTCTCAACCAAATCCTCTCCTCCGTTCCTTAAAATTTATTGCAGAATTAATTGGCGGATACCCCGCGCTGAAACCTGATAGCGTATCCCTTCGAGCGCAGTAGTCAAATGCTCAATTTCCTGCTCCTTCTCATAAAAATAGCAAAATACAGGCGCCATGGAAGCCGGATATTTCCGACAAATTCTCTGGTACATTTTTCTCATTACCTGATGGTAAGAAACCTCATCCTGCATCCTTACTATCGAGTCCTTTCCTTTGAAATATACCGTATCCGCCAAAATTCTGCAAAATTCTTCGATTTGCTCTGCTTCTAAAAGCTTTTGCCTCTCTTTTTTCTTTAATTTGTAATGAACCGGAATCAACATTCTTGCAATTTCCTCTGGATTCTGATGAAAAAATTTCTTACTCCGGTAGATCCACATAATATTCAGCCAATCAATCTGCGTCCCAAACACTTCTCGAAGCACGTAACGCATTTGGCGGCTGGAAAGCTTTCCAATTTGTCTCCAAGCTTCCACAAAATAAGATGTTTCTATCTTTGGGACAGAATCTCCATATTGAAGCTGATCATAATATAGCTCCAATGCCTGTCGCTGCTGCCTATTTCCAAACTGGTGCAATTTCCGATAATCCTCCAGAATAGAATTATGAATCAGCTCTTCCACCTGACCACGATGCTTAATTTCTTCCCTGCCACCATAAATCTTCCCGTAGCTTTCCTGTTCCCGTAAGAATCCAATGGTCTCTGAGACAGTTTGAAATTCAGTAATTCGTTCAAAATCCTCTCGTTTTAGCAGCCGGCTATGCATGGCCTTTGTCTTAGTAACCAGCCCGCTGTACTGCAGCAATTCTCCTGCCATAGTTCTTACACCTCTGTAATCTTCTCTAGAATTTCCTGGGCAAACTGATTGAGCTTTTCCTCATATATTTGATACATCTGTGTCATCTGCATCTGATTTTCCTCTCTGATCCGGTTAATTTCCCCTTCTGTCTGCTCTTCTAACTGGGAACGCAAAATCGTCAATCGGCCCTCTAATTCCTTTTCCATCTCAATAGCTGAATCTTCTATTTTCCTCCGTTTCTCTTCCAATAACTCTTGACGGCGCATCTTAGCGGATTCTAGAATCTGCCCTGCCTGCTCTTCTATTTCATAGAGACCTTTAATTATCTCATTCACGTTGCTCCTCTTCCTTTCTAAAATATAGTTTTACCACAAACTGCCGATTTTTTCTCCCCATTGCCATATGATTTGACAGGGTGCTGGCTGTTTCTTTTATAATACTTACCAGAAGTTTTCGCTCTCTTTCCTGTGAAATTCTATAGATCCTCCCTTTCTCAGGGTACTGGCAAATAGTTTTCAGCAAACAATGATCTCCTTCCTTTTCTACCGATAAAATGCAACGATAAGACATCAACAGCCATCGGCACAAATAGATCTCTAAAAACATTCCATAAGCAAGCCTTGGCATCAGCTCTATTGGAATCTCCTGTCCTGTTTTATTTACTATCTGTAGAACACGCCCATCCTTTGGGTGATGAAACCGCTTTTTTAAATTATCTGCATAAAATTGAAATGGATGGCTTTCTTCCATATAGCAATGCATAAACTCCTGCAGCAATTCCTCACATATCTCTGAAAAATGAGCGTCAGCTTCAATATCTATCCCATTGATTCCAGAATTCAAATTTCCCCGGATAATTCCTAATGCAACATTGTAAATACCTGCATTTCTTCGCTTTTTCTGATCCAGCTCCTGATTCAGTCCTTCTAATTCCTGATTTAATTCCTCCATTTTAAGTTGCATATTTTTCAGTTTCTTCTCTTCTGCCTGGACACTCCGATAATATTCCAAAGCCTCCTGAATCGGTTGAATAAGATCCTCTGGCAAATAAAATGGTTTCAAAATCATTTTAAATATTCTAACATTGTTAAAAACTCCCAGAGTTTCACGAATATTCTCCACCTGTGTCATAGCAATTCTTACGGTAGAAGGAGAGATCATCTCCACAAGATCAAAAACCTCTTTGCCTGACATATAAGGTATTGCGACTTCGCTAATTACCACTGCTACTGGATATTTCTCCAGATAATCCACAAAATCTTCTGGACGTCTGAAAAACTTACAGTCTATCTGCTCCCGAGAAGCCTCTAGCATCCGTTTATATCCTTCCATATTCTTACTATCATGATCTAAGATAACTACAGTTTCCACAACATTCCTCCCTTCACAAGCAAAACATCTGTTGTCTATGTTGCCAGTGTCAATTTTCCATCACATTAGATTATAACAGACTATAAGGAATTTTACAAAATTTTTTTAAACAATGCGAAACACATACAAGCTGCCTACATATGATACATTGTAATCAAAATATTGGAGGATTTGAACATGAGTGATTTAGCTGCTACAAACTGTGGATGTGGATGCGAAGGAAATAACAACGGAGGGTGCTCTTCTATTATTTGGTTAATTATCCTGCTTTGCTGCTGCGGCGGTGGATGTGGAAATGGATTCTTCGGTGGCAACGAAGGATGCGGCTGCGGCAACAACAGTTGTCTGTGGATTATCCTTTTGCTCTTCTGCTGCGGCGGAAACAGCAACGGATTCGGCGGCGGATTCTGCTGCTAATCCTAACCAGAAAAATTTCGTTTCTTTACCTGAAAGGACGGAGTGGGTGCAACGCATCCGCTCCGCCTTTTTCTATCATTATTTTTTCAAAACAAATTGCCCTACAAGTTCATCTAAAATAGTCGCCTGTGCAGACAATTCCTCACTGGTTGCAGAGGCTTCCTCAGCAGTTGCCGCATTGCTCTGCACTACCTCTGAGATCTGATTGATGCCAATTTCAGCTTGACGCATCGCCTGTGACTGATCTTCTACCATAACCTTCAAATTCTTGGAAAAATCTGCAATCTGCTTAATTCCATCTACCACAGACCCTATGGCATTTGACGCACGCTCTGCTGCACGGTTTCCTTCTGTAACCTCTTGAATAGAGTTCTCAATCAATCCTCTGGTATCCACGGCTGCCTGAGCGCTCTGATCTGCCAATTCACGAATCTGATCTGCCACTACTGCAAATCCTCTTCCTGATTCTCCTGCTCTTGCAGCTTCTATGGATGCATTTAAGGATAGCAGGTTGGTCTGTGCCGCAATCGATTCAATTTCCGAAATAATATCTCCGATTCTTGTAGATGCATCATTAATCCGTTCCATCGCTGCCATCATAGTATTCATTTCATCCCGGCTGTTATCTGCCTCATTTGCATAATGCTGCGCTTTTTCATAAGATTCATCAGCGCTTGCTGCACTTTTCTCCATAGTCACAGCAATATCAGAAATAGTTGCATGGAGCTCTTGCACTGCCTGAGCCTGTTCTGTTGCACCCTCTGCAAGACTCTGAGATGCAATTGCCAAATCTCCGGAACCAGTAGACACATGCTCGGAAGCTTCTCCAATGGCGATCAACGTCTCTGTCATCTGATCTCTTAGCTTTCGCATAGATTCATACAATTTCCCAAAATCACCGGTATATCTATCGGAAGCGTTCGATCTGACTGCGTAATTCCCGCCTGCCATCTCCCCAAGTACTTCGTCAATATCAGAAATAATCACGTTCAGGTTATCCGCCATCTCCGTTGCATCTTTTTCCATATGCTCTACTTCATCCCCTGTTTCTACCATTGGGAATGGAGATGAAAGATCGCCTGCTGAAAATGTTTTGAGGCGTTCTCCCAGCTTACCAAGAGGCTCAGAAATTCTCTTCGCAATGTTTTTCCCAATTTTAGTAGAAAAAGTAATTGCAACAATCACAACCACCACAAATATAACTGCCAGAACCCATTCTGTAATACTAAGAACCTTTGCCAGTTGGTTTCCCTCTTTCACCTTTACACTCAAAAGTTCCTCTAGCTGTGAATAAATATCATTATAAACGCCTGCCAGCTCATTCAATGCAATCTCCTGTGCCTGCTTACAAAGCTCCCGGTCCGTGGTTGCCCCAAGCTCCATAATCTCTTGATCCAATTGCCAATATGTACCTAACTGCGCCTTAATTGCCTCATAAGTCTCCTTACCATCTTTGGAGACAATCGTATCCTCTATCTTCGCAAAATTCTCTTCAAAGGCTGCCTTACTTTCTTCATGCTGCTTCACTACCGCATCAATCGCATCCATGTCATCATAACCAATAGCCGCCCGAAGTGAAGAACGCACATCTGCAAATTCAAACATTGTTTTTCCAATATCCCCTTGGGCAAAACCAAAGTTAGTCAATGCATACGCATACCTGTTAGATATTATTAACAATGCAATCAACCCCAAAGCTGCCACTGCCACCGTAATTGCTGATACTTTGAAAAATGAGCCGGTGAGTCTCTTTTCAATGCTTTCCTGTCCATTCATGTCTTTCTCACTTATCCTTTCCCCCTGTTCCTGAAACAATTTTTCTAATTCTATACAACTCCGACTAAAATTTGTTTCGAAACAGTATGTATTTTCATAATTATAGCATACTTTTTAAAACATTCAAGTACAAAAAGACCCACTTAACCAAAACATAAAGTGAGTCTTTTTGTTTAGAATTAACAATTTTGTATTTTTATCTGTTCTGTCTGAATCAGTGGATATCTCACCAACCGGAATCCATTCAAATTTTCTTTCCGCATACAGACTGCTGTAATCTGATGATTTCCATACGTTGTATAATAATAAATGCCTTTCGCTGCATTACAGCATGACGTATAAATGGTAATCTCATAACTATCTTCCCCAACATCACTGCATCCTCTCTGTTGATCCACAGAGCCTAAAATGTGGAAAAACTGGCTAACACTAGCCGATTCTGTTTCTCCGCAAACTGAATTCATTTTTACAAAAGCAGCCCTGACAAACCGAGACTGAGAGGATAAATCCCCTGGCAGCCCCAAAGCTCCCATACCACGACAGTATGTGTGTAAAGGCAGATGATCTGAAAAATGATTCTGCGGACTCTTTGGTGACAAATTCATATAATTATTTAATTGAAACATCTGCTCCTCAAAGGGAGGATTATTTGTCAAAATTCCTGCTGGATTATCAAAAATCCCTAACCCTTTTTTTGTGGATTCCACTGTTATAGATTTTTCAGAATCAGCAATGATCCAATGAAGCTCTGCCACTGGCAGTGATTCCTCAAAGGGCGTATCCGTAAGATTTATTTTCTCCAACAAATCTTCTGCTTCTTTCACTGTAGCGCATTGAGCAAGAACCCAGGTAATAAATTCAAATACCGCCACATTTTCCTTTCCTGGAACCTCTTTGTTATAACATGCATTTCCCACAAAGTTCAACCCGGCCATGCCAAGCCCTTTTTCATTTACTGCATCGTAAAACAATGGATAATCGTCCCTTACATGAGCCATTCCAATCATAGCATAATGCCTTTTCATGGTTCCCATATTACGGAAAGATACCTTGTAATTTCGCGGCATCACTACGATTTGTTCTCCATAGGAACAATCATTATCCAGGGTTCGCCCGAAATAAAAATCTTTTGTCTTGTAGGTTGCTGCTGTACACATAAGTCTACCTCCTGACGATTCTATTCTTATGTCTATCTTTTCCGTTTTGGCTGATGCCATTCTTTCTTTTTATTTCTTCTGTCTTCCTGTCTCTTATCTTGCATTTCCTTTCTCTGAATGCACGCTTCATCTATCTCATAAACACTGTTTCCATCTATCACTAATCTTCCCAAATTCTCTCATCTCCTGAATTAATATCATTATATTATATGTCATATTCTCAATTCCTCTCTCATAAATTAAAATAAAAAAGGTGAATACAATGGAAGCGATTGATACACTGATTCAGGATAGGCACCTTGAAATGGTCAAAGCTGCCATTCCTTATTTAGATAATTCCAGGCAAAAAAATATGGCAATGCTGGTAAAGTTTATGGAATTGCAGAGAACCATGGCACTGTTCCAAAACCCCGAAAACGATTTGAAAATGTGCTCGGAAGAAGAAAAGGAAGACCCTGTACAAATGCTCACCGCCATACGAGAATACTGCACAGACAAGGAAAAAGAAATGATTGACAACATTATAAACTTTGTTCAAATGTTCTCCACTTATGGAACCTTATTTTCCACCACCTAACTTTTATTACAGAAAGGAATGCTATGAACCCACAGGACTTATTAAACAACCCACAATTACAACAAAATATTTCTCCAGAAAAGCTAAAGCTTCTTATGGAGCTTGCCAGTAACAATTCTCCAAACACCTCTAACCCACAGGCCATGGCAGAATCATTAAAAAATGCTTCAGAAAGCGCCAAAAATCAGGGCATGAATTTTTCCTCTACCGAACGTGACCTGATTATCGAAGTATTAAAACAGAGCATACCTCCACAAGAACAGAAGAAAGTAGATTTATTAATGCAAATGATGAAAAATATGCGAAAATAATATATTCCTTACAAACGCCTTCCCTTTTCTCAGCCTGACAGATAACATCTGGCGGTGAAATATCGGTAAACTTTAACATGCAAAGTCCAGATATTTCACCGCCAGAATATTATTTCCATAATTACTTCATAACTATATTAATAATCCTGCCTGGTACATAAATTTCCTTTACTACATTCCCTGTCAGCTTATCGCCCAGGGCTTCCTTTCCAGCAGCGATAGCCGTATCCTGATCCACATCTACAGGTAAGGTAACCGTTGCCTTTGTCCTTCCATTAATCTGAACGGCCAATTCTACGGTATTTTCTATCGTCTTGGCCTCTTCATATTCTGGCCAGGTACATTGATAAATCCTTCCTTCATATCCACAGGCTTCCCAAATTTCTTCTGTTATATGAGGAGCCACAGGATTTAACAAAATTAAAAATGTCTGGAATTCTCCTTGGCTGATACTACCTGCTTTAGAAAAATCATTTAGCATAGACATCATAGCTGCAATAGCCGTATTATACTTTAAATTTTCATAATCAGAGCTTACCTTCTTAATTAACTGGTGCATTCTTGTTTCAAATTCTGTCCGGTATCCTTCCCCATCCACCAGAATATCCTGCAGCTTCCATACACGCTCCAAAAATCTGCGACAGCCCTTGACGCCATTTTCCGACCAGGATGCACTTAAATCAAACGCTCCAATAAACATTTCATAGGTACGCAGAGTATCCGCGCCATAATCCATAACAATATCATCTGGATTTACCACATTTCCTCGGGATTTGGACATTTTTTCCCCGTTTTCCCCCAGAATCATACCATGGGAGGTACGTTTCTGATAAGGTTCTGACGTTGGGACAATCCCCTGGTCATAGAGGAATTTGTGCCAGAACCGGGAATACAAAAGGTGCAGGGTGGTATGCTCCATTCCTCCATTGTACCAATCCACTGGAAGCCAGTATTTTAATGCTTCCTTGCTTGCCAAAGCCTTGGTATTCTTGGGATCTGTATATCGTAAGAAATACCAGGAAGAGCCTGCCCACTGAGGCATAGTGTCTGTCTCCCTTTTAGCTGGGCCGCCGCAGCAAGGACATGTGGTATTCACCCAATCTGTCATAGCTGCCAATGGAGACTCTCCATTATCGGTAGGCATATAGCTGTCAACCTCTGGAAGCTGTAATGGAAGCTCACTTTCTGGCAGCGCCACATAACCACATGTTTCACAATTTACAATTGGAATGGGCTCTCCCCAATAACGCTGGCGGGAAAATACCCAGTCCCTTAATTTGAAATTGGTCTTCCCTTTTCCAATCTGTTTCTCTTCCAGAAATGCAATGATTTTCTTCTTCGCCTCTGCCACTTCCAATCCATCCAAAAATCCTGAGTTCACCAGTTTTCCAGTGGCAACATCCGTATATGCTTCCTTCTGCACATCCTCACCACCAGCAACCACTTCAACAATCGGAAGATTAAATTTTTGAGCAAATTCCCAGTCACGGGTATCATGGGCCGGAACTGCCATGATAGCTCCTGTTCCATAGCTCATCAATACATAATCAGATACCCAGATTGGGATTTCCTTATCATTTACTGGATTAATCGCACATAAACCATTGATTTCCACACCAGTTTTTTCTTTTGCCAATTCAGAACGCTCAAAATCAGATTTTCTTGCGGCCTGCTGCTGATAAGCGATAATCTCATCTAAATTTTTGATCTCTGCTTTGTATTTTTCCAACATGGGATGTTCCGGGGAAACTACCATATAAGTAGCCCCAAACAGGGTGTCTGGCCTTGTGGTATATACGGTAAGCTTGTCTTCCTTTCCCGCAATCTGAAAATCCACTTCCGCACCCTGGCTTTTTCCAATCCAATTCCTCTGGGACACCTTGACCCTCTCAATATAATCCACATCATTCAGACCCTCTAACAATTTGTCTGCATATTCTGTAATCTTTAACATCCACTGACTTTTGACCTTGCGTACCACTGGCGCACCGCACCGCTCACAGACGCCGTTCACCACTTCCTCATTGGCAAGTCCCACCTTACAGGATGTGCACCAGTTAATAGGCATCTCGGTCTTATACGCAAGCCCTTCTTGAAATAACTTAAGAAAAATCCACTGTGTCCAATGGTAATATTCTGGGTCTGTGGTGTTCACCTCTCGTTCCCAGTCGAAAGAATAACCCAGAGCATGCAACTGGCCTTTGAACCGTTCTACATTATTCTTGGTTACAATCTTCGGATGAATCTTATTCTGAATTGCATAGTTTTCTGTTGGAAGGCCAAATGCATCCCATCCCATCGGGTAAAGTACATTATACCCTTGCATTCTTCTCTTTCTTGCCACAATGTCAAGAGCAGTATAAGGTCTTGGATGCCCTACATGCAGTCCCTGGCCTGAGGGGTAAGGAAATTCTACTAATGCATAATATTTTGGTTTGGAATAATCCTCGGTAGCGGCAAATGCCTTCTCATCATCCCAAATTTTCTGCCATTTCTTTTCTAAAGCTCTGTGATTGTATGGTACTGCCATTTTATATCCTCCTGTGATCACCTTCATGGAAATAGAAATTCAGTCTTTCCATAAGGTTCTGAATCATTACATATACTTTTAAAATTTTATCACATAGGGGGTATTTGTCAAGGTATTCTAACTTTGAGTTTCCCTATTTTTTAACTTCCTAGTACCAAAAGGTTTCCAGCACGTTGTGATGGAAACACTTTGCACAGAAAAGTACTGTGGAAAGCTAGCTTTCCAAACGCTTTTTGTGCAAGATGTCTATGCTGCCAAAGGCAGCAAGACCTTTTGGTACTAAAATATAGGTTATTACAAAAAATAGGGAAACTCAAAATTGTAACGCATTTTCCTTCCACATTCATATTATATAAAGAAACGGTAATTCAGGAGAAGATATATGAAAAATCTTAATATAGATGAAAAAAACATGGATGAGATTTGTAACAATTATGATAATCCTGGCAGACTTTTTATGGAAATTGCACTTACTCAGATGCCTGCGGCTTATGCAGAACTTATGGGAAACCCCGGAACAGGAGAAATCAATGGTATTGTGCGCTTCTTTCCCATCGGCGCTGGTATTTTGGTGAATGCAGAAGTCTATGGACTTCCCACTGGTATAGATCCTTGCAGCTCTGATATCTTTGGTTTTCACATCCACGAAGGACATTCCTGCACTGGAAACGACGACGACCCTTATGCAAATGCAGGAGCCCATTACAACCCTTCCCTTTGTCCTCATCCAGCACATGAAGGCGATATGCCTCCCTTGTTTGGATACAATGGCTCTGCATGGATGATGTACTATACCGACCGATTTACAATATCAAATATTATTGGGAAAACAGTAATCATTCATAGCCAACCAGACGATTTTACTACCCAGCCTTCCGGCAACTCTGGAACAAAGATCGCCTGCGGTACAATTCAAGAAGTGTAAAGAATTTTGGGGAACAGCAACCAAAAACTCTTTTGATTGCTGTTCCCCAAATTTACAATGTAAATTTTACAAATCTACTAACTTAAACTGGTCAATCATGTCATTCAACTCAATTGCCTGGGCAGACAATTGTTCACTGGTAGCAGAGCTTTGTTCTGCTGCTGCAGAATTGGACTGCACAACCTCTGAAATCTGTTCTATTGCCCGATTAATCTGCTGCATTGCACCATTTTGCTGGCTGGAATTCTCTGCAACCTCTTCAACAGCTTTCACAATGTCTGCAATTCCACTGATTACCACCTGTAATGCCTGGGCAGTTTCTGCTGCAATTCTATTGCCTTTTTCCACTTCACTATTTGCAGCTTCAATCAATCTTCGAGTATCTTCCACTGCTTCCGAGCTCTGGTTTGCCAAATGTCCGATTTCCCCTGCAACCACGGCAAATCCGTGTCCAGCTTCACCAGCCCTGGCTGCCTCAATGGAAGCATTCAAAGAAAGAAGACTGGTCTGATCTGCAATCGCTTCAATGGTCTGGATAATATTGGCAATCTCAGAAGCAGCATCTCTAATCTTGCCCATTGCCTGAGTCATGTTAATAATATGCGCATTGCCTTCCCGCGCCTGCTTTCCAATCTCATCTGCTTTTCTGCTGGTAGAAACAGCATTCTTGGTATTCCGCTGTACTTGCTCTGCCAGATTATTCACTGTGGCAAGCAATTCATCTACAGAAGCTGCTTGGTCCGTAGCTCCCTCTGCCAAAGCCTGACCGCTTTCCGCCATCTGGGTAGAGCCAAGCCCCACCTGATCCGCCGACTCCCGAATGTGTCCCAGCGTACCGCTCAAAGAATGATTAATCCTACGGACTGCTAACAAAATTTCCTCGAAATCTCCCACATACGAATCTGTTGCTCTGGAATGAACATCAAAATTATTTACTGCCATCTCACCCAGCAAATATTTGATATCTGTAATCATCTCGCCAACTTCTTCCAGAATCACTGTGGTTGCTTCCGCCAATTCCTTCGTTTCATCCTCTGATGTAATGACTGGTATTTCAGAATGCAAATCTCCTTTGGCCAATTCTTTCAACCGTTCTGCACAAAGCCTGATGGGTGTGCCAATGCTATCTGCCAGTTTCTTAACCATATTCCATGCAATAACAATAGCAACAATCACAATCGCGATCGTTAAGATAATTCCTACAACGGTTTCAATATTAAAATCAGAAAGAGGGGCCGTAATGGCAATACTCCATCCGTTACTATTCTCCACCGGAGCATAAGCCATAATCTTTTTCACGCCATCATAACGATAGGTTCCAACACCAATTTCTCCTGCAACCATTCTCTTCTCTAAATTCGCCAATGCCTTTAGACTGGAATCCTCCTCAGCATCTTTGATGGAGTTGTCATGCTTTTCTACTAGTTCCATATTTTCATGGGCAATCACAGTACCTTCGCCATTGATCATATAAGCATAGCCATTCTCACTGACGTTGGTAGCCACCATAATATCATTCAAAAATGTCTCCTCTGGAGCCAGACATACTACACCCACCACCTGGGTTCCCATCACTCCGCTTTCCCATATGGGAGCCGAAATAGTAATACTCATCTTCCCTGTATTCTCGCTAATCACTGGCTCTGAAACACAGGACTGTCCTTCCATTGCCAATTTAAAATATTCCGCGCCACTGAAATCTTCACCCGAAAAAATACTAATACCGCTTTTGTCCAGAATATCCCCCTGCTTTAACTCATTCGCTTTCACACGTTCGTTTAAAATTTGCTGTTTTTCCTCCAATGTCACATCTTCCCTGGAAAGCCGCGCCGTCACCCCTAAATCTTCTGCAAGATTCCGATATGAGGTCATCTCCCATTCCACACGCCCAGCAGCTACCTTTGCCGTAGCTGCCATGTTGCGTTTTAATGTGGAATTTGTACTATGATTATTCAATACACTGGTGATAATTCCAAGTAGCGCCAAGGGAATAATGACCATTGCCAGAACAGAAATCGTAATCTTCCCCTTGATTGTCTCACGATAGAAACGCTTTGCCTCCTGGATACTGAGGCCTCTCTTGCTTTTTGCCGTATGTTTTTTCTTTTTCATACGGTCCTCACCCTTCTTTCATTAAAATTATACGCATCCACTTAATCTTCACCGTTCTCCAGTTTATTTGCTCTTGCTGCAATTTCTTTTTCCTGAATATCCGAAGGAGCCTGTTCATAACGCGCAAATTCATAAGAAAACAGTCCGCTTCCTCCTGTCATAGAACGCAGATCCGTCATATAACCATAGATCTCCATATATGGAACATCCGCTGCAATCTCTGTCTTACCAGCTTCTGCTGGATTCATTCCCAGCACACGGCCTCGACGTTTGTTCAAATCACCCATAACATCGCCTGTATATCTATCAGGAACTACTACCTTCATGGATGCGATCGGCTCTAAGAGCACAGGAGAAGCTGCCATCATCCCTTTCTTAAACGCCTGAATCGTTGCCATCTTAAATGCCATTTCAGAAGAATCTACCGGATGATAAGATCCATCATACAGCACTGCCTTTACACCAACCACTGGATATGCCGCCATAGGCCCTTTCAGTACAGATTCCTGTAATCCTTTTTCCACTGCCGGGAAATAATTCTTTGGTACGGCTCCACCTACAACCTGCTGTTCAAAGGTGTATGGTACCTCCAAATCCCCACTCGGTTCAAAAGTCATTTTCACATGTCCATACTGCCCATGTCCGCCAGACTGTTTCTTATATTTATACTCCACATCTGATTTCTTACGGATGGTCTCCCGGAATGCAATTTTCGGCCTGCTCAGTTCGATTCCAACCTTATAACGCTCTGCTAGCTTGCTGACTACTACTTCCAAATGCTGATCACCAATACCATAGATTAAGGTCTGTCCATTGGCACTGTCATTTTCTGTCCGCAACGTTAAATCTTCCTGCATTAATTTTTGTAATGCCTGGGAAATCTTATCCTCATCCCCTTTGTTCTTTGCCTTATAACGCATATAAGTGTAAGGGGTAGAAATCTGAGTCTTGCCATATACCACTGGCACTGCTTTGGTAGACAATGTATCTGTGGTAGAAACCTTGGTCAGCTTTGCCAATGCTCCGATATCTCCAGCATGAAGCTCCTTCACTTCTTCTGGCTTATTTCCACGCATTATGTAAATTTTGCCTATCTTATCATCCATATTTTTTTCAGAATTAAAGAGTACATCGTCTGTCTTTAATACACCAGAATTCACCTTTACCAATGAATATTTTCCAATGAATGGGTCTGCAATGGTTTTAAAAATATAAGCGCTCTTTGGCTTTGCTATATCATAATCTCCGTCAAATACTTCATTTGTCTTCATATTCACACCTTTGCAGGGGCGTTTTTCTGGACTTGGAAGATATTTCAAAATATCATCTAGCAGTGTATATACACCCTGTACCAACGTACTGGAACCCATAGAAACTGGAACGATACTCCCATCTACCACATTGGTGCGAAGGGCGGAACGGATCTCAAATTCTGAAAATTCCTCTCCAGCAAAATAACGATCCATAAACTCTTCGCTAGTCTCTGCTACTGCTTCCATCAAAGCTTCCCGGCAGATTTCCAGATTTGCCTGAGAATAATCTGGAATCTCTGTTTCCATTACCTTGCCTTTATCATCCCAACGGTTTCCAGTCTGAGCTACCACATTGACATATCCTACAAATTTTTCATTCTCACGGATAGGAAGATGGAACGGCGCAATCCGTTTGCCATACATTTCCTGCAAATCTGTTACTACCTGGCGAAAACTTGCATTGTCGTCATCCATTTCTGTCACAAATACCATTCTTGGTATCTTGTATTTCTCACAGATATCCCATGCCTTCTGAGTCCCAACCTCAATTCCATTCTTGCCGGATACCACAATAATTGCAGCATCTGCTACACTGACCGCTTCTTCTACTTCACCTACGAATCCAAAATAGCCTGGTGTATCCAGTATATTGATCTTGGTATCTTCCCAGGGAATTGGAATCACAGAGGTATTAACAGAAAAAAGACGTCTGGTTTCTTCTTTGTCATAATCGCTGATGGTATTTCCGTCACTGATCTTTCCCATACGATTCGTAAGGCCAGCCAGATATGCCATTGCTTCTACCAGAGTCGTCTTTCCGCTTCCACCATGTCCCAGAAGCGCTACGTTTCTTATCTTATCAGTTGTATAAACGTTCATATGAATTCCTCCAATACAAGTATATTTGATGATGTATATATTTTACTAAAACTTTTATAATTTTACAACCTTTTTATTCAATATTAATAAAACTCTTGACTTTTCCACTTCAACGTGTCAAATCATTGACTTTTTCGGCTGTTTCCATTATGATAAGACAAGACATCTCATAAGAAAGTTTGATATAGGAAAGGAATTGCTACATATGAAACCTGAAAAAATCGGTTTTATCGGCCTTGGCCTGATTGGAGGATCTATCGCAAAAACTATCCACAGAATCCACCCAGACATTACTTTGATCGCATATGATGTAAATAAAGATTCTTTGGCTCTTGCAGCAAAAGAACAGGTCATTGCCACAGCCTGTGAAAATCTCACTGACGATTTTGCAGACTGCCAATATATTTTTCTCTGTGCTCCTGTACAGAAAAATGCGGACTTTCTGGAAAAGTTATCCTCTTTTGCAGGAAAGGACTGCGTCATCACAGATGTTGGCAGCGTAAAAACTGCCATCCACCAGGACATTTCCCATACTCCCATTGCTCCTTATTTCATCGGCGGACATCCTATGGCTGGTTCTGAAAAAAGCGGTTATGTGCATGCAACCCCTTATTTATTAGAAAATGTATATTATATCATTACACCCTCTGCCAAAACAGATACCGCAGCAATCCAAAGGTTCCAGGCATTTATTGAATCTCTGGGGGCGATTCCCATTGTCCTGGACTACAAAGAGCACGATTTTATCACTGCTGCTGTCAGCCATCTGCCCCATATTTTAGCTTCTAGTCTTGTAAATCTAGTGAAAAACCTGGACAATAAAGAAGAAATCATGAAGCAGGTCGCTGCCGGCGGTTTTAAGGATATCACAAGAATTGCTTCCTCCTCCCCTGTGATGTGGCAGCAGATTTGTCTGACAAATCAGGAACAGATTTTAAAGCTAATGGATGCTTTTTTGGATTCTTTTACACAAATTCGACAGACCATCGCTGCTTTTGGTGAAACAGATTTGTTTGATTTTTTCCAAACTGCGAAAGACTACCGGGATTCCCTTCCGATTACAAATTCTGGTTCTCTTCCAAAAATTTATGAAATATATTGTGATCTGGTGGATGAAACAGGAGGAATCGCTGCCCTTGCCACGATCCTTGCCACCAACCAAATCAGTATCAAAAACATTGGCATTATTCATAACCGTGAGTTTCAGGAAGGTGTGCTCCACATTGAATTTTATGAAGAAAATGCCTTAAACAAAGCGCTTATTTTATTACGAAAATACCATTATACGGTATATGAGAGGTGAATGACATGGAACTTGAAGCAAAACATTCCTTTCACGGAGAACTTTCTGTTCCCGGTGATAAATCCATTTCCCACAGAGGAATTATGTTCGGGGCTATTTCCAATGGGCTGACTGAAGTCAGTAATTTTCTCCAGGGTGCAGACTGTCTTTCTACTATTTCCTGCTTCCGTCAGCTTGGCATTTCCATTGAAAATGACGGTTGTAAGGTGTTGGTACATGGCAAAGGGCTTCATGGCCTGACTGCTCCCAGCCAAATTTTAAATGTAGGCAACAGCGGAACCACTCTGAGGCTGATTTCCGGCATCCTAGCTGGACAGCCCTTCCAAAGTACATTAGATGGGGACGCTTCCATCCGAAAACGCCCAATGAAACGCATTTTTACTCCACTGTCTGAGATGGGAGCCTGGTTCCAATGCTGGGATTCCAGTCACTTTCCCAAGCAACAGCAAAAAACAAATTCTGACTGTGCCCCCTTTACCATTCAAGGAGGTAACACAAAACACATTCATTATCATTCTCCCATTGCCTCTGCTCAAGTAAAATCTGCGGTTCTTTTGGCGGGACTTTATGGGGATGGAATCACCAAGGTCACAGAACCTGTATTATCCAGAAATCACACGGAACTGATGCTAGCTGGATTTGGAGCAGACATTCTTTCCACAGACACAACTGCTGCCATCCGGCCAGAGCCAAAGCTAGAAGGGCAGTCCATCCATGTACCAGGAGATATTTCCTCCGCAGCTTATTTCATTGCGCTGGGATTAATCCATCCTCATGCAGAAATACTAATCCAAAATACAGGCATCAATCCTACCAGAAGCGGTATCTTACAGGCGGCTATAGCCATGGGCGGAAAGCTTACCCTTCTCAATCAAAGGACGGTTTCTGGAGAACCTGTTGCTGACATCCTGGTATCATCCAGCAATCTTCACGGCACAGTTATCGAAGGCAATATGATTCCAACCTTGATTGACGAGCTTCCTATCCTTGCAGTGATGGCTGCTTTTGCAGAAGGCACAACAATCATTAAGGATGCCCAGGAGCTAAAAGTCAAAGAATCCGACCGGATTGCCACCGTAACAGAGAACCTAAAAGCCATGGGAGGCGATATCACCCCTACCCCAGATGGAATGGTGATCAAAGGCCACACACCTCTGCATGGCGCACAGATTAAAACTTACGGCGACCACCGGATTGCCATGTCCTTTGCCATTGCCGGGTTAAATGCCCAAGGAAAAACTACGTTTGATGAGGAAGGATGTGTAACGGTTTCTTATCCTTCTTTTTATGAAGATATTGAACGGCTTGCCCGATAAAGGATTTTTATATGCAAAGATAATAATAAAGCGTTGCAAAAGAAGGGATTACCCGCTTTTTTACAACGCTCTTTTTTATTCCTCTTGGGCTTCTACCGGCTTCCAAGCCTGTCCGAATTTTACATCTCGAAACAAAGCTGCAAGACCAGTAATCTGCTTTAACCGCAAAATTTCATCTTTACTCATTCCCAGATGTTTTGCAATCCATGCATCTGATCTGCCAATTTCATGAAGCTCTTTTACAATATTGCTCATCAAATCCACATCATGAGTTCCCCTGGCACGATTATGGCGTATGGTGCTTGCCATCCGGTTGGACAATGATTTTTCTATTACAGCTACTGGGAGCATCCCATTCTCCCGCTCGTAAATATCTTTATGCTCTTTCATGATCCGGTAGCGGTGAAATCCGTCCACAATGACATATACATCCTGTTCCTTTGAATAATAACAGACAATAGGCATTGTATATCCATCTTCTTTAATACTGTCATATAAAAGCCTCATCTCTGGCGGCGCTACTGCATTTGGGTTATAATCATTTGCCACAATCTTTTCTATCGGCACTGGAATTACCTGATATGCCGGACTTTTGCTTTCTCTACTGCTCATCCACAAATCCTCCGTATTTTTTCTTGATGGTATTAATTTGCTCTCTTTCTTTGGCAGTTAGGCCAAACCCCATAAACCTACAGATATGGTCATTTTTCAGGATACAAAAGCACATACGTTTCCAACTTGGAATATCCTTGGTGGACTTAATATCATCTGTATCATCTGGAATTTTCCCAGTAAATATAATCCTCGAATTCTTATTTACCGTATAATTTGAAATACCATTTCTCTGAATCTGATATCCATGATCCAGCAATTCTTGTATCGTCTCTTCCGGCAGCCCTCCTCCTGTTTCATGCCAGAATTTCATAGAAGTTCTAAACTTTTTCACATAATTATTTCGGATTCTAACTGGCAGCGTATCTAACAAAAATTTGGTGTAGGATTCCCAGGTATGCTCTTTGGGCAGTTTAATATTCCGATATCCCATGGCCTTTGTCCTAGAATATACCGAACTGAAATTTACGCCTCGTACTCTGCCTACCAGTTTACTCCAAATCTCAGGGTCAATGACCCGATACAAATTCAAACTATCCCTGGCATAATCATTAAAAGGCGACGCCACACGCATCTGACTTGGTTTTAAACCCGCCATATAATACAGATCATATAGCTTGTTATAATCATACCCAAACTGAAAATTGGCTGCCCAGACATCACTATTTGTCCAATCATAAAGAGGGGATGCACACCAAACATCCTTAAACTGTTTGGAAATCCAACACTCATTCTTATATCCATACTTCCGATTCACAAAACCACTATACCGCTGCATAGATTCCTCTGCCCGTATCCCCAGAAGGCAGACTGTGCTCTTTTTTCCATGCTGCTCCTTGTAAAACCTTCCAAACTGCTTTGCCAGATTCTCCTGAGGCATCCGATACCGATAGTGGTTAAAGGGATTCGACAAATTTATCACATAGGGATGGTTAGGCATGGGTCTTACCCAGATATCCCTCTTGGTATCATCCCAGGGATACCAATACATTTCATAGCTGCTCAAGGCTGTCCTGGTTTCCATCGGAAGACAAACCCAGTAAGGCTCTAGTTCCTCTTCCAGACGATGAAATGTTCGTTCCACATACTCTGTCGTTACCGTATACTGTGCTTCAAAATCCTGGTGAAACAGCCCTACCGTCCGCCTTGGATAATATCTCCGCTTAAAATCCAGCAAAAGATTCAAAAGCACTCCACTATCTTTGCCGCCACTGAACGAAACATAAATATTGTCAAACTCCTGAAATAAAAAATGAAACCTTTTTTGAAGCGCCTCGTAAACATTATCCTTCTGATATTCCCGAACCATCATCCTGTTCCACACATCCTCACTAATTTCCAAATTTTACCATTTTCTTTCTTATACTATCATACTTCGAATAATTTTTTTTTGCAACCTTTTTCCTCGGTTCTGTCATGGCAAACACATAAGTAAATAAAATGTGAACACGGGGCTGTCGCACTAACATAAATTACAATATATAAATTTGTTCAAAAGGTTTACATTGCAAAGCAATGCAAACAAAATGCACAAAAAATATCTTGGGAAGCTAGCTTCCCAGAATAATTTTGTGCATTCTGTCTTTGCCGCATGAGCGGCAAGACCTTTTGAACAAGTAACTATATTAGTGCGACAGCCCCGTTGATGTATGTAGGAATTCATATTAGTCAAAATCAAACTTTCCAAACCTCTGGTACATTGCCCCATACTTCGTCCGAACCATCTCATTCCCTTTGAGCACATCCGCTTCCTTCCCTGTATACTGGCAGCGCAGGCAATAATACTCTTCTTTTTCTTTATCATAAAACATATCAATATCCAAATCCCTCAGAAAGCATGCAGGGCACCTATAATTTAATCTGCCTTTTCCAGCTTGAGCCATGTGACAAACACCTCCTGTCTTGATACTTGCTTTTTATATCCCAGCGTAAACATAGGAGAAAATGCATATCCCTCTCGGACATACCCCTCTGCGCCTTTAGACGCCCTCATGGAAACCTTGGTTTCTATGGCAGGGATAACTGCCGACACTTCCGAAGCGTCTGCCAGAATCTCCTCCCTGCACTGGTAATGATAGATAATTTCTTTGGGCTCGCTGCCCTCGCAGCGCAGCGCAATCCCTTCCATATCCTCTGGATACTCCGTGGTCCCATAACAAGCTACCATATATTCATTGAGTTCCACCACTGCATCTGGACGGCTCATTTCCAAAATCTCCCGTTCTATACAGATAGTCCCCTCTCCTTCTGGGAAATAAATCCTAGTCTGCAATTTCACCGTCAAATCATAGAACTCAATTTCCACTGGATCAAGGGTTAAGATACGGGTGTTCTCTTTCTGTGAAAAATGAGCTTTTGTGCGACATAGGCACAGATCCACTTCTTCCCCCTGATAGCAAAGCTTTGCGCTGCGGATGGTTCCTTCCCCAGCATAGTGGGTGAAATACCCAGCGCGGTATTTTTCTTGGATTAAGAAGGGATAAGAGGCATCCTGCACATGCTTTGTCCCAATCCCCACTTCCCATTTGAGCTTAGAAGCGTATGGGCGCAAATCAAAGATTGCCCCACCCTGGTCCATATTTACCCCTGCTCGCATATAGGGGTCGGCATACCAAAAGAGCTGCTTGTCAGAACCATAAAGGATATCCCTCCACAGGGCGCATTCCGGCTCCGTATAGGATTTCTTGCTCCGGTAATAATCGGCGAATTCAGACATGGTCATGTCAATCAGCTTGCCTTCCTTCTTTAGGTCCCCATAATACTTGCAACCCTCTGAATAGGATTTTAGGAGCAGCTCATAGGGTGCCTCCCAGCGGCCCATTTTATTCATCCAGCCTGGCCCTACAAACATCATATTGTAGGCATATCCATTGTTGTATTTTTCCTGCGCCCGGTACTGGTCAATCAGATTGTAAAGATAGGGGAATTCCCATGTCTTAGAATCATAAATCATGCCCCGGAGCACATTCTGGGGATGAGTCCCGAAATTGGAGCCATTGCCGTCATAGCAAGCCAGCAAGTCCCTGGAAAGATGGGGGATTGCCACAATCCCGCTGTCCTCCGCTTCATTTTCCGCAGGGGCATGGGTATTCTGCTTGGAAGGGATCCAAGGCGCCCATGGACCACCATCAAAGAGGGTATACCAGGAATTGTTGCAGGTGTGGTAAGCCTTCGGCCCCTCCTCCCAGCAGGTAGCAATAGCGCATTTTACCATAGGGTACTTTTTCTTAATATAATTCGTCAGTTCTGCATCCATGTAATAAGAACCAGTAGACTCTGGGTAAAAGCCAAACCGCTCGTGAAACTTCCCAAACACGTCATCCACAATGGCTTTTTTATCCTCCATAGAAAACATCCAAATGCAGAAATCCTTTGTCTTATACTTTTCCCGAAACTGCTCACAGGGAAGCCCCAGCAAGGACAAGGCGATTTCATCCCCATACCTTTCATGGTCGTCCTTGGCAATCTGCACGGCCTCGTCGTTAAACAGGGAGGCGTACGTCATATGGATGGTAACTTTCAGGCCGTTTTCATGGGCAAGCCTTTGCTGTGTCTTAAAGATATCCAGGGATTCTGTCAACAGCTTTTTGTCGCCGATATCCTCCTCTTTTCCATGGCCAGTGACGGTAGCGGAGTATTCCGGCACCATTTCAGGCCTGTGGATGACATTTAAAATAAATTCACTCATGTTCCAAAACTCCTTTCTTATCGCACGAGTACCCTCGCTTCGCTGGGGCAGACCCCGTGCATATTATTTTTTTCTATAGGAAAGACTTTATTACACTTTAGTGTAATAAAGTCTTTCCTATAAAATAAAAAAATCCAGCACCCTGGCACAATACTGTGAAGGATGCCGGACAACCGCATAACTTATCATTTTTTATTTTACTGCGCCTGTAATACCTTCTGCAAACTGTTTCTGCAATACGAAGAAAATCACCATTGTAGGAACAGAGCAGAACAATACCCCAAGCATCAGCACGCCATAATCCGTGGTATACCCTGCCGCCAGATTTGCAATCATCATAGGCATGGTCTGAGCCTTAGGATCCGTCATCGTTACCTTTGGCCACAAATATGCGTTCCAAGCGTTCATAAATGTGATAACTGCCGCCGCCGCATAAGTGGACTTCATCATAGGCATATACATGCGGAAGAAAATCTGGAATTCTGTCAGACCATCGATCCTGGCCGCCTCCATCACGTCTATGGGGAAGTTCCTTGAATTCTGACGGAACATCATAATTAAAAACGGTGTGGAAATCGACGGAAGGATAAAAGCCCAGACGGTATTTAACAGCCCCATGCCTGAAATCATCCGAAACAAAGGAATCATAGTTGCGACCCCAGGAATCATCATGGCAAGGAGCAGGATAGAAAATACTATGTCCTTCTTCTTGTCATGATACAGCTCAAACCCATAGCCTGCCAAGGAACAAATCAGCAAAGCCAGGAAGGTTTGCACAATTGCATACAGAAAGGAATTCCCCATTGTACCCCACAAATCCCTGCCAGCCACCAGGTTTTTGAAGTTCTCAATCAGATAGCCCCCTGGCAGGATACGCCCCTGGGAAACGTCAAAGGAGGTATTGGTAGCTGCAGAAATCATCCAATAAAAAGGAAACACGGAAATAAATGCCACAATCCCAAGGAAAATATATGTTGGGATTAACCGCCGCTGAATCATGCTTCTGTTTTTTTCAGTCACGCGTATCACCTACTTTCAAATTGATTAAGGCCAGAATGCCTACCATGATGAATACGAAAAATGCCATTGCAGTTGCATAGCCGAAGTTTGCAACACCCGTCCCAAAGGTATTGTTGTAAATATAATGGGACATGGTAATCGTAGAATTTGCCGGCCCGCCGTTGGTTAAGTTCACAGACTCGTCAAAGAGCTGTAACGTACCGTTGATAGACATGATAAAGGTCATGATAATCGTCGGCTTTAGAAGGGGAACCGTAATATTCCAGAAGGTTTTCCACCCGTTTGCTCCGTCAATCTTGGCAGCCTCATACACGGAATATTCAATATTCTGGAGCCCTGCCAGATAAAACACCATGTTATATCCGGTCCATCTCCAAATCAATGCAAGGATAATTACAATCTTTGCACTGGTGGAATTGCCTAGGAAATTATAATTTTCGGATAAAATGCCAAGGTTTACAAGAATTGTGTTCACCAATCCTTCTGTGGCAAATAATGACTTAAAAATCAAAGAATAAGAAACCAGCGCGGTTGCGCATGGAAGGAATACGCAGGTACGGAAAAAACCTTTCAGCCGTAAATCCTTATTGTTCAAGAGCTGTGCCAAGAGAATTGCAAGTATCAACATGATTGGCACTTGGATTGCCAAATACAGGAATGTATTTCCTACCGAACGCATAAACAGCTTATCTGCAAACATTCTGGTATAGTTATAAGTCACTGGACTTGCCCATTGCATGTTGGCGCTGGAACCAGTCTTTAACGAAGTGATAAAAGCGCTAATCATCGGCCAGAAGCTCATCACCGCAATCATCAGGGTTGCAGGCGCCAAAAATATCCAGCCGGCCCTTGACTGCTTCTGGAGCAGGTTGGCTCCTTTTTTCTTTTCCATCTGGAATCCTCCTTTCAGGGAAATAGGACGGAGAAAACGGCAAACCGCTTTCCCCGTCCTCCTTTTTGATTCTGTCTAAATTTTCAGATTAATTACCCATCTCAAAATTCAGTTGGTCTTCTGCGTTCTTGAGCTCTTCGTCAATATCCGCTCCATTTACGATATTGATAATAGCCGCACCGAGTTTTTCACGACAGGTATAGTGATAAGGGCTCTGTTCAATGGTCTGTACGTGGGATCCCATCTCTGAAATCTGCGCATAAATCGGAGTGTTGTTGAAAAATTCCACGCCTTCATTATAAACTTCAGACTTACCAGCCGGAATATATGTAGAAACCACTCCGCCGTCCTTTAAGGCTTTGTCATAGGTCGCTGTACTCTTTCCAAAGGTATATGCAAGGAAATCTTTTGCAAGCTCTGCATTTTTGCAGTTTGCTGTGATATACAAGGAGGAACCGCCGTTGGACGCATATCCTTCCCCACCATTTATAGTAGGCATGGTTGTGATTTCCCATTTTCCACTGTTGGCTTCTACCTTCTGAATGGTTGGAATAATCCAGTTTCCATTCATTACTCCTGCAACCTGATCCCCTTGGATAGCGGAATCGGTGTAGTCAGACCAGCTATTGGGAAGAAGGAGGATGCCTTCTTTTGTCATATCTACAATTAACTGCACTACCTGCTTCAAGGTATCGTTGCCTGTAATGTTAGGCTTGCCATCCTTAAACTGGGAAACGCCTTCCGCCTGAAGCATCATGTACACCAGATCATTTCCATCGCTGTTCATACACAAAAGCGCTTTTTCTCCATTTGTCTTCTCTTTCACTGCCTTTCCTACTTCAATGAACTTCTCCCATGTAATTCCCTTCATGTCGTCGATGGAATATCCAGCTTCTTCCAAAATGTCTACACGGTAAGCCATGATAACGGTGCCGCCATCCAGCGGTACTCCATAATGCTTGCCTTCAATGGTGGAATAGTCAATTTTTTCTGCATAGAAATCATCCCAGTTGATGTCAATGTCGTCCACATCCTGCCATGCATCCGGATAATCCCTCACATACTGCTGAATCCAGTGGTCTTGGAACAGGACCATGTCTGGCAGCGTATCATAATTCCCAGCGGAAGCGGCTGTTGTAACCAAGGTTTCAACGTCCTGCGAGCCAGACTGCTCTTTGATTTCAAGGACAAAATCCTTATTCACATTTTCCTTGTAGTCCGCTTCTGCCGCCTTAAGAGCCGGAATATTGAAGGCTGGATCCCATGCAGCTACTGTCAAGGTATTGCTGCCTTCGCCAGAACCTCCTCCTGCATTTTCATCCGTCCCTTCTGTCTGGGCATTGCCGCCTTCACCGGAGTCGCCTGAGCCGCCGTTTGCGTTTCCGCCGCCGCAAGCAGTCAATGAAAGAACCATAGCGCCTGCTAACAGCATTGAAATAAGTTTCTTTTTCATTCTTCATGTCCTCCTTTTTTCTTCAGCTCTCCAAAAAGGAAATTGTGCACTTTGTATAGTTTTTTCCCTTTTCTTCGCCGAATTTATGTATAATTATACTTATTTCTCCGCTGAATTGTGTGCAAATTCAATCAAAAAACATGCATATTCAATCAATTTTTGGGGTTATACACAAATATTTTTAAGGATTTCATTAATCTATTAGGCATGATTCCTCTACATAATGCTGCACATAAAAAGCGACGCAATCCCAACAAAATTAAGGGATTGCGCCGCTTTGCCCAACCATGGGCACAAGAGACATTATTTTATTTTCCAATTATATTGTTTCTCTCCGACGAGAAAAACAGGCAATTTCAATCATTTTTCGTAATCCTGCATAAAAACCTTTTGGGGATTCCTCTGCTTCATAGCATGGAGCATTTCTTCCGAAAGATCCAACAGCAGCTTTATTTTCTTCTGATTTTCCAGAATCACCATAGTGTAATATGGGACATTTGGCTCATAAGAAGTATAGTCGTATTTGGGCAGCCGTTCCGCGCCACCTTGTATGCGGTATTTTGCAACCGCTTCATGCCAGTGGGGAGCCACGGCCTCAAGGTTCTTTAAGTCCAGTCCATGCACCTCCTTCCGGCGGCGTTTGCCATGGATGACCGTCACTGTAAACCTATCCCCTTCCATCACATATTCATAATCCTTCACAACATAAAATTCAAACAGGAAATACATACCCGCCATAAGAAACGAAAGCAGCATCATGCCCCGGTCCAGCGCTATGCCTGCCAGCAAAAACAGCACGCAAAGCACAGCCATTGTCCCTTTCAGTATTTTTGTGGAAGCTTTCATCCTCCGGTGGACTTCCTTCACCATTTTGTAATCCATGCATTACCATCCTTTCAGTGTGCTAATCTTAAAATCCATCATCCGCCCTGCATAATTTTCCGGCGACTTTTTCCATTGATAGGGCGTAATCCCCATCATCCGCTTAAAGTTCCGGTTGAAGGTGGAAACATTCCCATAGCCCACCCGATATGCAACCTCCGCCATTGAAATGTGGCTTTTTAACAGCAGCTTGCTCGCCTCCCGGATACGTACGACATTGATAAGGTCACTCGGGGGCATATTCATACATTCCTGGAAAATCCGCCGGAAATGACTCTCGCTCATGCTGCATGCCTTTGCCAAATCCCCAATCTTGATTTCTTCCTGGTAATGCTCCTTGGCATAGGCCAGCGCTGGTGCAATCTGGAAACTCCTTGGGTTTTCCCTTGGCAGATCACTTTGCACATTGTGGATTCTTAAAAGTTCTACTGTAAAGGACTGCAAAAGCCCCCGCAGCTTTTCTCGGTACATATAAGCTCTCTGTCCGCATTCGTCCCTAATTTCCAGAATTGTGCTGCTGATTTTCCTATGCTCGTCCTGCTGGAAAAATAATGCAGACCCATTCAGCGCTCCGGTGATAGATTCCATATCCAACTTGCTGTAAGAAAGATTTTTCATATCCTGCAGCACACTGTCCATGTCGAAATACATCCATTCCCAAAATGCGGTTTCCCCGGGCTCTGTTTCATTATGATGGGGGTAATTGGGAGGTATAATGCTGATTACCCCCCAGCCTGTCCGAAAACTAGATTTTTAGGCATAAATTTAGCCCCTTTCCTTCTTCTGTGACATTGAAAACTGAATAAAATACACAGTATAAAGAAAGAGGCTTATGCCTGTTCCATCAATTCCATCATTTTTTGAAATCCAAGAAGATTTTTCGCCCGTTCAAGATTATACCCCAGACAGAAGAGCGCAAACTCTCCAGCCACTTTTCGCATCCCCCTCAGTAGGAAATAAGTGGCTCCCATCGCTCGTTTTATTGTCCCAAACGGATGCTCCGATAAACACATTCTTTGGCGCATCTTTTCCTTGTTTGGTTTCAGAAAAAACTTTACAACCTTTCTTTTTTCATAATGCCATTTTTCATTGGCTTTCGTTTCTTCTGGCTTCTTTCCTTCTGCCTTTAGCCAGTCCTTACAGGGTTTTATCAGCTGGTCTTTGCTAAAGTCAGTCTCTTTCCATTCACCTTTTCCCTTATAACACTTATTACGCCTTGGACAGTGCCTGCAGGCATTTTTATTAGAATAGCGGATGTTCCCGTTTTTCTTTATACTTTTCTGTCTCAGGATTTCTCCTGCCGGACAGTATACCATGTTTCTCTCAGGATCTCTAACAAAATAACCTTCTTTTGCCTTTTCCAGCATTTCCTCAGGGCTTCCATACACGCTGCTGTTTTCCTGTTTTTCATCCACCACTTTACGCCGGACTGTTTCCACCCTCATATCCTGTATCACTTCTGCATAAGCTTCCGGAATCCTGCCTGCGTGCAGTGCTTTTTTCAGTTCTTCAGGAGCCGTGCCGGCAGTATCAGCTTCTGCTTCTTCATAAGGTATTTCTATTTCGTAACCATCTTTTCCATCATCCGCTATGACATGTGGGATAATACCCTTTTCCAGACACTCTGCCATATCTTCCGTAGCTTCATAACCTTTATCAGCCACTGCTTCTATGATTTTTTCCGGATCGGAATCCTTTATTCCCTGCATGGCACTTCCCAGTAATCCATGGTCAGTTACCTGATTGGTCATCTGAAAGTCACGAATCAGATGCGTTTCAGAATCTACCGCCGTCTGTGGGTTATATGCTACTGCAAAACCATTTTTATTTTTCATGAGCCTTGCGTCTGCGTCTGTAATGGAAAGCTGGGATGCCCCCGTTTCTTCCATCAGTTTCTGATAACCTTCATATCTGGCAAGTCTCTCCCGTGCCTCTTTTAACTTAGTCTCAAGACTTTCTCTTGTCAGTTCCCCAGGAATTCCATCTGCTTCTTCCTGCTCATCCATTTCATTCAGAATCCGCAGATATTCATCTGTATGGCCATTCAGCCATTTGATCCTGTCATCCAGCTTATTTTTGGTGAAGTTGTTATCCTTTGCATTATTCGCCTGAATCTTTGTCCCGTCAACAGAAGCAAATCCCCATTCCACTGCACTGGAAATCCGCCGGTTGAATTCATGAAAAATTTCTTTCAGGCTGTCTATGTTGTCTTTCCTGAAATCTGCAATGGTACGAAAATCAGGTTCCACACCGCCGGTCATCCATTTCACTTCAAGATTTACTTTACAGCTTTCTGCCAGTTTTCGTGAGGAGCGGATACCCTTTCTGCTTCCATAAATATAAACCTTATAAAGGCTTTTAGGATCGTAAGATGGACGGCCTTCTGCTGCTACAGGTTTTACACCGTACTTTTCTATATCAAGATGATTTACAAACGCATCAATGATCCTTGCAATACTTTCTTTATCTACAAATGCATCCCATGAACAATACATCAGCTGATCCCTGTTAAAACCTGAAACATACGGCATTTCAATTCACCCCGGAATAAATTTTTCTCAGCTTCCATTATACTATATTTGAGCCATAGATGCATGATTTTCTGTGTACTTTATTCAGTTTTCAATGTACAATTTTAATTTATATTGAACACTCACAAGAGCGTATCAATCTTTATTTCTTTAGGTTAAATTATCCGAGTTTTCGGACAGTCTCCCCCTCAAAAAAATTTACATGTTCCTGCAATATGCTCTTTCCATGCCCTTCGTAACAGATGCCTATCTCCATGTAATTGTGGAAATGCAGGTCGCTGATACCATCCCCATAAGGACGTCTCCAGCTTTCCCCTAAAAGGGCAAGCACCTGCTCATTGGCGCACATTTCATAGTAGCGGAACTGTAGCCTTGGCTTCTTTTTCTGCATAGCCGACCCCTCCGTCTTTCTCCTGCGTCCCCCGGTACTCCGAAGGCGTGCAGCCCTTATACTTTTTAAATACCTTGGAAAAATAGAGATTATCTTCAAAGCCAACGGAACGGGCAATGCTCCCCACCGGAAGATCCGCCCGATTCAATAGCTGGCATGCCTGCCGGATCCGGTACTCCAGCAGGTACTCCTTGGGGGACTGGTGCATGGCCCCTTGGAATAGCCGGAACAGGTAGCTCCTGCTGACGCCTATATAGCAAGCCACATCCTCCACAGTAATGGGATAAGAATACTGCTCTGCGATGTACTGCTTGGCCCTTTCTACATAAACCGCCTGCACATCGGCTGGCTTTTTCCCTCCCCTGGAATGTTTCATCAAAAACCCCATCAGGGTATACAAGGCGCCCGTCATAGACACCGCATCCTGAAAGGTATTGCCGTTGGCGCTGTAAATAGCCTGCAGCCTTGCAACCAGCCCATTGCTGATATCCGACTGACACAGCACTGGACGCTCCATGGAAAAATCCGTATTCGCAATCATGGCGTAAGCGTCATTGCCTGCAAAACCCACCCATGCATATTCCCATGGTTCCCTCTCGTCTGCTTGGTAGCTGGACTCCACTTGGGGGAACATAAGGAAGGTGTCCCCGGCCTTTAAATGGTATTCCCGGCCTTCCATCCGGTAACAGCCCCGGCCGCAGATGATATGATGGATTAAGTAATGATCCCGCACCCCAGGACCCCATTGGTAGCCTGGATGACATCTTTCATAACCTGCGTTGTATACGGACAGGGAATTCAGCTGCTTGTCTACTGCATAGTAGGCATACTGATAAGTGTCTGGCATTTTCCTCTCCTCCTTTTGATACGAAAGCAGTATAATCCAATTTTTTCATTTATGCAACATTTTTCCATATTTTCGTATCTATTTTATATTGAAAAATTTTTCAGGCAAACTCATAATAAAAGCACCATTAAGAAAGAAAACTATTTGGGACCTATTCTGTTTCACATATACAGCCAGGTTCCGCAGGAGGTGCGCTATGTTTGATTACAGCAAAATAAAAGACACAGGATTCTTCAAGGAGAACGTGCTGCCGGCACATTCCGACCATGCATACTTCCCTGACGAGGAAAGCCTGCGAGCTGGGAAAAACCCCTTTATCTGCTCCTTAAACGGCATTTGGAAGTTTTCCTATGGAAGGAACTTAACAGAAACCATCCAAGGTTTTGAGCAGCCGGATTATGACTGCAAGGGCTGGGGCGACATCCGGGTGCCTGCCCATATACAGATGGAAGGATACGATATCCCTGCTTATGTCAACACCCAATACCCATGGGACGGGCGGGAGGATATCTGGGACGGGGAAGTCCCAAAAGATTACAACCCCACGGCAAGTTATGTAAGATATTTCCATGTGCCAGGGCAAATGCAGGGACAGCCTCTTTACATTTCCTTCCAAGGGGTGGAAAGCGGCATGGCCCTGTGGCTCAACGGGCAGTATGTGGGCTACAGCGAAGACAGCTTTACCCCTTCAGACTTTGAACTGACCCCATTCCTTGTGGAAGGGGAAAATAAGCTGGCTCTGCAGGTATACAAATGGACCAGCGGAAGTTGGGCGGAGGACCAGGACTTTTACCGTTTTTCTGGGATTTTCCGGGATGTATACCTGTATACAAAGCCAGTAGTGCATATCGAAGACCTGAAAGTGCAGACAGTTTTGGACAGCGCTTATACTAATGCTGAATTAAAGCTTGAGGTGAAATCCCAAGGCAACGGGATGGTCCAGATGTCATTATTTGAAATGCCCCTGTACCGATTCCCGGGAAGCGCCATTACCAACCTTGAAGAACAGCCAAACCGCCAAGTAGCAAACGCATCCTTCCCCCTTTCCGGCGGCAAAGGCCAGCTTACTCTCCCTGTCGAGAACGTCAGGCTGTGGAGCGCGGAAGAACCCAACTTATATGAGATGCTCCTTACCGTTACGGATGAAAATGGAGCTGTAACAGAAACCATTGCCCAAGGGGTAGGGTTCCGCCAATTTGAGCTGAAAAACGGGCTGATGTGCCTGAATGGACAGCGGATTGTCTTTAAGGGCGTCAACCGCCATGAATTCAGTTCTGTCACAGGGCGGGTTCCCCAGCCGGAGGAGCTGCTCCTTGACATTGTTACCATGAAGCAGAACAACATTAACGCCATCCGCACCTGCCATTACCCGGACGACTCCCCCCTGTATGGCCTTTGCGACGTATACGGCCTTTACTTAATTGACGAAACCAACATGGAAACCCACGGTTCCTGGGACGCCGCGGCACGCGCTGGCGACTTCAGCCTTGTTATCCCCGGCGATAAGCCCCAATGGGAGCCTGTACTGTTAGACCGGGTAAATTCCATGTACCAGCGGGACAAAAACCACCCTTCCATCCTAATCTGGTCCTGTGGGAATGAATCTTATGGCGGTCTTGTCATCAAGAAAATGTCAGACAAATTCCGGGAACTGGATAATACCCGCTTAGTGCACTATGAAGGCGTTTTCCATGACCGCCGCTATAACGATACCAGCGACATAGAAAGCCAGATGTACACCCCGGTTTCAGGTATCCAGGAATTCCTTGCAAAGCGCCGGGACAAGCCTTTTATCTGCTGCGAATACACCCACGCCATGGGAAATTCCTGCGGCGCCATGCACAAATATACAGACCTGTCTGATACTGAGCCTCTCTATCAAGGCGGCTTCATCTGGGACTATGCAGACCAGACCATTACGACAAAAGACCGTTATGGGAAAGAATTCCAAGCCTACGGCGGCGATTTCGGGGAACGCCCCACCGACTATAATTTCAGTGCAAACGGGATTGTATATGGCGGAACCCACGCCCCCTCCCCAAAAATGCAGGAGGTTAAATTCAATTACCAAAACATTACGGCAATCGTCAGCAGGGACAAAGCGTTGGTACAAAATAAACATTTATTTGCAAATACTGAAATGTTCCAGTGCATTGCTACCCTTGCCAAAAACGGCATCCTTGTGAAGCAGGCGTCCCTTGCCACTGCTGTTCCACCACTGTCCGAACAGGAATATACGCTCCCCTTCCCTGCGCCTAGCCAGCCCGGAGAATATACTGTAACCGTATCCTTCCGTCTGAAAGAAGATACCCTCTGGGCAAAGGCAGGACATGAAGTGGCTTTTGGGCAGCATGTTTATACGGTTGGCAGGAAAGAAGCTTCTCCAGCAGGCGTTGAGAAGTCTGTCGAATATGCCCCTGCAACGTCTATAGCCGGGACAGCTCTTTGCTGCAAGAAGCCTCTCCAAGTGATCCGGGGAAAAATGAACATCGGCATAAAGGGAGAGCATTTTGACGTATTGTTTTCCTATCTGGTCGGCGGGCTGGTTTCCTACCGCTACGGCGGAACGGAACTAATCAAGGAAATCCCAAAGCCCAATTTCTGGCGGGCTCCGGTGGACAATGACGAGGGGAACGGGATGGCTATGATTTACGGCCAGTGGAAGCTGGCAAGCCTGTACCTGTCCCATAAGGGATTCCCGAATTCTGGGTCTGGCTATGCATTTGCAGCCAAAGACCCTGTACTGGAAGAAAAAGAGCATAGCGTTTCTGTCACTTACCGTTATGTCCTGCCCACTGTTCCTGTCTCATCATGCCAAACCACCTATACCGTGTATGAGGACGGAACCATTGAAACAACGCTGGCATACGATCCAGTCCCAGGGCTACCGCCCATGCCGGAATTTGGCATGATGATGAAAATCAATGCAGACTACAGCCACTTGGAATGGTACGGCTTAGGTCCTGCGGAAACCTATGCAGACCGCTGCAGGGGCGCAAAGCTGGGCATTTACCGGAACCTTGTCCATGAAAATGTGGCAGATTACATTGTACCCCAGGAAACCGGCAATAAGGCAGGGGTCCGCTGGGCGAAAGTCACCGACCGGAAAGGCCGTGGGCTCCTTTTTGAAGGAGATAAAATGTATTTCTCCGCCCTGCCCTGGACACCCCATGAAATGGAGCATGCGCGGCACCCATATGAGCTTCCACAAGTACACTATACCGTCATCCGTGCTTCTCTAATGCAGATGGGGATTGCAGGAGACGATAGCTGGGGTGCACCGACGCATCCGGAATATCTGCTTAGCGCCGATAAGCGGATAGAATTCACCTTCCGGTTCCGGGGAATTTAACCCTGCTTTGTGCGCCGAACACGGTTGCTTTCGCGTGACAAGGTCTTTCATTTTTATACGCTTCCTTTTACAATACGTGGTATCTGTGTTTTCACAGATACCACGTATACATTTTGCATGGTTAAGAATCTCCTGTCTTAAAAAACTTCTTGGCAGTATAGCCATCAATTTTCTTCAAACTCGCTTTTTGTAAATCAGGGCAAAAAGCAATCCTGTAAGTAATACTGCGGTACATATCCCCAGCATGATATAAGAATTACGATTTCGTGAACTTACTTGATTTCCCATTTGCCCGCTATTGTCATCGGGGCGAATCATTCCTTGCCCATTATTGCCTTGCAGCATTTTAGGCATTTCTCCCTGACCATTGTTATCCGGTCTATTCATACCGCCGTCTTGCGGCATTTTAGGCATTTCTCCTTGACCATTGTTATCCGGTCTATTCATACCGCCGTCTTGTCCATCTCCCATACTGCCCATATCAGAGATAGAAAGATCGGAAGCAGCAATGAAAGTTTCTTTCTCCTGATTATCAGAAGTAGATGCGATCGTTCCATTTAACTGGGCCTTTACGCTCTCTGCACGGAGCAGGCAAAATTCTCCCAGCGTATCAATTCCTTGTTCAAATTCTTCATAGGTGCAAAATTTTGTAGGGTCACTCTCAACATAGGGAGAAATTATAGTCTTAACATCATCTAGCATTTCCTCAAAATATCCGCTGTCAAAATATTGCGAAATAAACTCGGTAAAATACTGATGATAAAGCTCGGTATATTCTTCGTTTTCAAAAATCCAAGAGAGCATCGGTCTTGATTCTACGGTTCCGCCGGATACGGGCGTATCAATGGGATAGTTTACAAGGCTTGTTGCATCCGAGCCGCCCACGAAACCGCCAAATGCAAGATTGTAGTCCCATGGGATCATAGAAAGCTGACCCTCTTCTTCATAAAGATAATAGTTGTGAATCATTGAGCCAGTATAGCTGTCAAAGTTACAGACAAAATTATGTACCACAAAGTAACGTATGACCTCCTCTACATTCACGACTTCTTCCATGCTGCTGTTTTCATTCAACTTTTTAAGAGAAGCAATGAAACGGTCTTTGTCTTTATCTGAAATGTCCGTCTTGGCATTGTCAAAGATATTGGAATAGCTGGAGTATTCATCACCAGAATAGATAAGCGAAACATCCGAACTGTCCATTCCACCCATTTTGCCGCCGTTTCCACGGCCGCCGCCCATACTCATACTGTCAGGCTTATAAAGTTCACCGTAGTCATTCCCGTAATTTCTGGAAAGAAAGGACTCTTCCACACCTTCGACCGCAAGATACAATCCCCATTCTTGGCCGTTCACTAAAATTTGAACATAGCTGCAAAGAGGAGCGCTTACGCCAAAGTATCCCATCATTTGATAGGACAGATAATCCTTCATATAAGTATTGTCTTGAATAATATTGTTTAGGTTCAGCTTATCAAGTCCGTAATAGGTGTTTGTTCCATCGTAATGATCGAACTCAATTTTGAAACTATATCTGTCATTTCCGTAGTTTTGAACATTTGCGAGTGAGGTATTGCCTTTTGCTCTGATTGCCACATTTTTATATGCTTCGTTATCAATGATAACCGAACACTGGGCGTATTCCTCATCCGTACAAGACTTAATAAATTCATCCCAGTCGTCCATAACGATATTGACGGTATGTACCTTTGATGTGTCAAACAACCGGATTTCATATCCCGGATCAGAAGAAGCCTTTTGAATACCCAAACTTTCGGCATTCATAAACAATATTGTCAGAACAAGGGTTAATGCGAGAATGACGCAGCATATTTTATCAAAATATTTGTGCGTTGACATAACTTTCTCCTTCTGTTAACCCATATAATCGCCGTTGTAGCTTACAAGGACTGCGCTGTTTACACCGTTCATTTCAGAAAGAATATTGATAAAATCGGTGTTGTCCTCTTTCATACGAACTTCCGCATTTATTTCAATCGCTCCTTTCCTGGCAGTTTTACTTTTTACGACACATCGTTTCACCTGTTTTTTAAGGAAATCCATAGTGGCAATTTCAACGTCGTGATTTTCACAGCGGATCACAACGATATAAGGATTAAGGTGAGCTTTTTTATTAGCAAATACCAAAAGTACAATTCCAATCGCTACGCTGCCAAGTACAGCAAGAGGAATCATGCCGGCGGCAAGTACGATTCCGACTGCAATAGACCAAAACAGAAAAGCAATATCAAGAGGTTCTTTAATCGCAGTACGAAAACGCACAATAGACAATGCACCCACCATACCCAGCGACAGAACCACATTGGAGGTTACTGCCAAAATAACCAGTGTTGAAATCATGGCAAGGGCAACTAGGGTTACGCCAAAAGAGGAAGAATACATAACACCGGCAAAAGTCTTTTTATAAATTAAAAAGATAAACATGCCGATGCCAAATGCCAAAGCCAAAGCGATTCCCATATCAAGCAGAGAAACGCTTGAAATATTTTCTAAAAAGCTGGACTTAAAAATATCCTGAAAACTCATACTAATTTTCTCCTTTAAAATTGTTTTTGTTTTAGCCGTAGATACGACAAGCTGCATATTTTGAAAATGCCGAGGTATGGGTACCTGGAACCTGTACCACATCACGAATAACTGCGGGCAAAAATTCATGCCACTTTACTTCCAAAATAATAGGCACATTTCCTGGGGGAACCATTACACAATCAGGGGTTAAAAAATCCGTGCCGATTAGCCCTGTCCGGATGTCATAATCAAGTGTCACCCTAACATTACCAGGATCATATACAAACGGTTCTCTGATATAGTCCACGATTGTTTTTGGTTCAAGTCCTTCGGTTCGCATCTTGTAACAAAGCTCTTTCACAAGCCACTTTTCGCTTTTTGAAAGGCTTGCAATATCTTTACTTGCGATAAGCCCAGCTTCTTCTAATGTGATGACCGCTTGTTCTTTACTGCATAAACCGTTGGCCTTGCTTTTCTTTTCAAGCAGAATGAAGGACAGATCATCGTCATAATAACGGACACGAAATTTTTCCCGTGTATTCACACCGTTGATTTTTTCAAGCAATGCCTTATCCCGAAAATTGTCAAAGTACAAACTTCTAATTTTATACCTGCCATTTACGGCGTGACTGTCCTGCTGCATAACGGCAGACAGCCGGCTACGAAGGGAAAGCATATCCATATAGGAAATTTCATGTTTCCACTCATGTCTGAACTGCACAAAATCAACTCCTTTCTTCATCTTATAGCTCCATTATAATGTGGCAACCTTAGCTCAGACTTAGAAAAAGCCCCACAGTAAATAAATACTGCGGGGCTTAATTGTTTTATTTTTAAAAGCGAATGGTAAAGACGATTGTATTGCCGTTTTCATATTCAGCAGAGATTCTGCCTTTGTAAGTTTCGGTAATGGACTGTGCTACCGACAAACCGATACCATAACCTCCGTTTTTTTGCGTCCGTGCTTCATCGCCACGATAAAATCGGTCAAACAGTTTATCAGAAGGAACCGGCGGTAACTGCTGACAAGTGTTCTTAAACTGCAATTTTATTCGCTTATCATTTCCCTCAAGGGATACAAATACATTGCCTCCTTCCTTTGTATATTTCACGGCATTATCCATCAGTACCGAGATAAGCTGTGTCATATGTTCTTTGTTCGCCCAAAAGGAAATCATTGGCTGTATACTTGTTTGAAGGGTAATTCCCCGAAATTCTAAAGTTTCTCGAAAGCATTCGGTATAATCCACAAGCAACTGACTGAGCGAAAAATCGGACAGATTCAAATTGGCGCTGCTTTCATCCATACGGGCAAGGGTGAGGAGATTTTTCATCAATTGATTTAGTCTGACCGTCTGTTCCTTAATGTTTTTACTCCATTTATTTTCACCGTTGTAAAGTTCCATTGCTTCTGTATTCGATTGAATAATTGCAAGGGGCGTTTTGATTTCGTGACCGGCATTCGTTACAAATTGCTTTTGTCTTTCTATATTTTCAGCAATGGGACGAATGGCTCGTTTGGAAAGCAGGATTACAAGCAACAGCATGAAAATCCAACAAGCAATACCGATGGCAGCGGAAAGAAACAATACTCGAATATAGGAATAGATATCGCCGGAGGTATCAAGAAATACTACAATCTTTCCAACTCCCATACGGCTGTCCCTAACCATATACTCAAAGTTATCAATTTTGCCCGATGGAGCATTTTGGGTATAAACTTTCTCGGCCAATTCTTTGGCTTCTTCTTCGTTGATGGAGGATATTCGGCTTACATCTACAGAAACAATATCTCCGTTTCTATCAAATCGAACAACAAAAAAATTTGAAGACATAAAAGTATCATAATCATTTTTCATTCCATATGGTTTTCTTGGCGGCATATCTCCGGGAGCCATCGGGATATTATCAGGATTCCCCTCGTTTTGGGAAATCATTTCAAGTTTCTTATCAACCTGATTTCCAACATAATAAATATTTAGAATGTTAATTGTTCCAAGCAACAGTAACAGCAATGCAGAAATTGCTGTCATTGCTGTTACAATAAACTTTCGCTGTAAAGTCTTAATCATGGGGCCACCTCAAGGGTATATCCTACATTACGCTTGGCAGTAATGGCAACATTGGCATCAAGAGCCGCCAAACGCTTTCGGAGATATGAAATATATACCCAAACAGTTCCAAGCTCGGCATTGGCGTCATAACCCCACACCTTAACAAGCAAGTCCTCACTTGATAAATAAATGCCTTGATTGAGCATAAATATTTCCATAAGTTGATATTCCAGTTTCGGCAAAACAAAGGCTTGATTCCCATTTGAAAGTTCATAGCTTTGCATATTGAGAGAAATGTTACCGCATTTTAAAATGTCCGGTGTAAAAGTTTCCTTGCGACGTAACATTGCACGGACACGGGCAAGGAATTCCCCCATAGCAAAAGGTTTGGGGAGATAATCGTCAGCCCCCAGATCTAGTCCTATAATTCTATCCTCAACCTCTGACTTTGCTGTGAGTAGCAACACTGGGGTATTGATGCCTTTTTGCCGAAGAGTTTTCAGTACCTCAAAACCATTCTTCTTTGGCATCATAATATCTAAAATAATACCATCATACGATTCAGCGAAAGCATAATCCAAGGCTTCTTCTCCATCATAAACAGCATCCACGATATATTTATGATAAGTAAGAATATCCACTACGGCTTCCGACATGCTTTTTTCATCTTCTGCATATAGCAGTTTCATGATACATCACTCCAATCTGGTTCATATTATAGATATTATAGCTTAGTTGAACCTTAGAAGCTATATCCAATCGGCAGTCAAAGGGACTGTCGCACTAACGTAAATTACAATACATAAATTTGTTCAAAAGGTTTACATTGCAAAGCAATGCAAACCTTTTGAACAAGTAACTATATTAGTGCGACAGCCCCTCCCGATACAATTACATTTTAACGGAAAAGATTTTTTCCATCCGCTGCACCATTCCAAGCTTCTCTGTATGGCAGGAGCCATAGTCGTCGCTATTGGTCAGCAATACCGCAGAAACTGTGCTGTAACCAGCTTTTTTTATTTTATCTATGTCAAATTCCATAAGTCTCTCCCCGGCCTTGACCTTCTGGCCTTCTGTTACAAAAAGCGTAAATCCGTCACCGTTCATCTTAACGGTATCAACTCCCACATGAATTAGGACTTCCATCCCGCCTGGGCCGCTGATGCCGATGGCATGGCGTGTTTCTGTCAAGGAAGAAATTTCTCCCTCAAAGGGGGCTGTAACCTCTCCAATTTCCGGCTCAATGCCAATGCCGTCCCCTAATACCCCAGATGCAAAGGTTTCGTCTGGAATTTCCTCCCTTGGGATGGCCTTCCCCTGAATGGGAGCATACAGAACCAATTCCTCATCCGCTGTGGGTCCCTGCCCCTGGGTGGAAGCTCCATGAACCTCTCCTTCCTGTGCATATGCTGTCTCTGTCGCCTTTTTCTGGGCTTGTGGTTCTTCATCTTTATATCCGAATACCCATGTCAAGGCAAAAGAAACTCCAATAGAAATTGCCATCATAAGAATATATTGAGTTGGCATATTCAAGCAGAGCAATACGCCAAACAGACCTGTTACCCCTGTCCCGTTGGCCCCTAGCTGGACAATGGACGCAAACAGCGCGCCACATGCTCCCCCTGCGCAGCCACAGATAAAAGGTTTAAAATAACGCATGTTCACACCAAAAATTGCCGGTTCTGTGATGCCCATAAACGCACTGAATGCAGAGGGAAGCGCCATTGACTTTGTCCTTGCATTTTTTGTCTTTAAGGCAACTGCCAAGGTTGCCGCACCTTGGGCTAAGTTTGCCGCAGACGCCAGAGGCAACCAATAGGTAACGCCATACTGGGCAAGCTGCCCAACATCAATAATCGTATACATGTGGTGTACGCCTGCCACAACTGTCGGCGCATACAATGCTCCCATGACAAAGCTGCCAATCCCAAGGGGAAGGGCAATCAACCATTGAATGCCGCTAATAATCCCGTTTTCAATTACCACAAAAACCGGTCCTATCACAGAATATGTCAAATAGCCTGTGGCAAATACGCTGACTAAAGGCGTCACAAATAAGTCGAACATTTCTGGCACAATTTTATGTAACTTCTTTTCGATGAAGCACATCACCCAGACTGCAATAATTACTGGGATAACATGCCCCTGATAGCCAATCAGATCTATGTGGTACAGCCCAAACCATACGCTCTGCTGGACCTTTACCCCTTCCGTTGCAACCGTCCATGCATTCTGCAAATCTGGATGTATCATCAGCATTCCGATAACCGCCCCCAAATAGGGATTTCCGCCAAATGCTTTCGCTGCGCTGGTGGCAATCAGGATCGGTAAAAATACATACGCCACATTACTGAACAATTTTGCAAATACAAACAAGGAGCTTTCCGTATTCAGTGATAAAAACCCATTGCTGACCATAAAATTCAGAGCTTCCATAATCCCCATCAAGAACCCGCTGGCCACAATTGCTGGGATAATAGGCACAAAAATATCTCCCAGCGTCTTAATGGCCCGTTTGAAAATATTCTGCTGGGCTGCTGCCGCCTGCTTTACCTCCGCCTTCGTAGCCGCAGACAGGCCTGATACCTGTAGAAATTCATCGTAGACCTTATTTACAGTCCCTGGTCCCAAGGATAATCTGAAGCTGTCCAGATGCAAAAAATACGCCTTTTACACCCTCAATTTCCTCCACTGCCTTGCTATCGCATTTCCCGTTGTCTCCAATCACAAGACGTAGGCGCGTTGCGCAATGGGCAGCGGAAACCAAATTTTCTTTTTTCCCTACTTTTTCATAGATTTGTTCCGCAACCTTCCTGTAATCCATATCTTCCTCTCTTTCTGTGCCTTTGGCACGGTTAAAATATTACCTTCATCCCATCAAAAGCCGCCTTCATGCCATGGCTTTCTGCAAATTTCTCTAGCTGCTGGTGGGTCAGTTCTCCATTATGCGAAAAATGATTGATCACTTTTACAGTGCCCTCCTGAATACATCCCTGCTCTTCCAACCGCTTTAGGAAGGCAAGGCCATCCGGCAGCCCCATATGGTAGCCCTCCGTCTGTTTGTGCCCCATGGTAGCATCAAGGGATACTAAGCCATACTTATGGCTGAATATACAGTCCCATGCTTCCTTGCTTAGCGCTATACCCGTATCGTGCCCATACAGCATACATTTCCCATCTTTTTCTATAATGTAAATAAAACATGTTTCCCGCTTGTCATGGTCTGCTGGAACTGGGATAATGTGGTAGCCATCCGCCATAAAATCCCCAAAGGGCTTAAGGCGGACAAACTTCACTGCTTCATCCAAAGGGTGCACCCGAAACCGGTCAATCAGCACCGCCCCATAAAACGCTTCCTCCACTGCTTCATTGCCATACACATGCAGCATCCCTTTTGCATGGTGTCCAAAATGCTCATGTCTGTGAATTAATTCAACCGGAAAAAAATGGTCCATATGGGAATGGGTCACCAGCAAATGCTGGACTTTCCCTAACTGCAGGGAATAACCCAAGGCATGGGCATACGTATCCGGCGGGAAATCAATTAAAATTTTCCCATCCACCAAAGACTGAGTCCGGGTGCGCAGCTCCTTCCCACCAGTTTCTCTTGCGTGGCGGCAAATCCTACAGTCGCAGAATAATGCCGGCCATCCTTCTGCAGCAGCAGTCCCTAAATATTGTAATTCCATTGAATATCCTCCTTTTTTCTATATGCAAATATCATATTTCCTAACATTTATGCAGGCTTCGCCGTCTGTATCGAACACAATCCCGTCTGCTTCCATTGGAGTGAGAAACAAGGACGTCATCACCCGTTCCCCATCATTGACAAATACCTCCGCTGAATACTGATCCAGCAGAATCCGCAGTTTCAATACCTCCCGGCCTTCCTGCAGAACCGGATATGTTTCCATCTTCCTTCGGCACACCACATCCCGCACCAGCCCGGAATGAGTTCTGTCTATTGTGAGGCAATTCCGCTGGCGATTGTATTGGAGCAGCATTTCATATTCTTCATTATGAGCAAAACGGATGGCAAAATGGTGGAAAGCAAATTCCATAATCTCCACCTGCAGGTCGATTACCCTGCCGCTGATTCCCGGAAAAGAAGCCATTCCATTTATCTTTTCTCCAGTATATTCCACCAAATTCTTCCGATATCCTTCAAGTTCCCGCACAGGGTTCTGACAAACCCTTCCATCCCGCATTGACAGCTCCCTGGGTATCGTCATCATACCAGACCATTTCAGCAAGCCTCCCATAAATTTGGCATCCCATGACTGCATCCATCCCATTAGAATCCGTCGCCCGTCTGGGGCCAGGATTGTCTGGGGCGCATAAAAATCCAAGCCATAATCTGCCGCCTTTGCTCCCTCCCTCTGGAATTTAAAAGTGCTTTCCTCATAATGTCCAGACAGGAAAATGGAATTATTGCCATTGTGGAATTCATAGCCCCGGGCCCTCATATCCTGTGGGGAAACCAGCAATACATGCTTTTCCCCCAATGGGAAGAAATCTGGGCATTCCCACATCTTCCCATATTTCCCCAAGCTCTGATCCAGTATGCACAAAAACTCCCATTGTTTTAAGTCACAAGACCGATAGAGAAGCGCCTGTCCGTCCCCGTCTATCGTACAGTTTCCTACTGCCATATAGTATTTCTCCCCCTCCTTCCAAACCTTCGGGTCACGAAAGTCTTCCCGGCTGCACCCTTCTGGAAGACCCTGCCCGTCCAGCACAGGGTTCCCTTCATATTTCTCATAATCCACGCCATTCCCTTTAGCTATGCACTGCACCTGACGATAATCATGAGTCCCATCCTTAAGATACCTATCTATTACCCCTGTATACACCAGCACATGCTCCCCGTCTACTTCCATTGCACTCCCCGAATAGCAGCCGCCAGCATCGTACTCTTGGTCCGGCGCTAAAGCCAGCGGCAAGTACTCCCACTGTATGAAATCCTTGCTCTTGCAGTGCCCCCAATGCATCGGCCCCCATGTATTGCTAAATGGGTGGTACTGGAAAAATAAATGGCACTCCCCCTCATAATAAGAAAAGCCGTTTGGATCATTCATCCAGCCAACTGGAGACGACAAATGGTACTGGGGCCTGCTGTCTTTTGGTACTCCTGTAATGTCCTTTTCCTCAATCTTACGTGCCTGTGCTAACTGGCTCCTTCCTATTTCTTCCATGCTCTGTCCACTTCTTTCTCTGCTTCTCTATTGTCCTATAATCTGTTTTGTTATTGGTAACTTAACTAGTTAAGTTACCGGTTATTTATAGTGTTATCTTATCATGCTTCCAAACTGATGTCAATACGTTTTTCCAAAAAGTTACCGGTTACTTAACTGGTCCTTGATTCCCTTATGGATTCTTGTTATACTAATGCTGTGAATACTGGGTTTTAGACCTTTTGCCCAGCCAGGCTCTGGCTGAACCTGAAATGGCCTGGCTATAGAAATGGCTGTTTGGGCGTCGCGGAACCTATGTCTATTAGGAGGTACTTTTTTTATGGAAAAGAAAAAAATAACATTTGCTGATATTGCGAAATATACGAATTTTTCAAAAACAACAATTTCCCGTTATTTCAACAACCCGGACTCTCTCACCATAGAGAACCAAGAAACCATTGCACAGGCCCTGAAAGACTTAAACTATCAGGAAAACAAACTGGCAAAGGTTTTTGCTAATGGCAAAAGCGAATTCGTAGGCATTATCGTCCCAAACCTTTACCTGCACTATTATGCAGAAATGCTGAACCAAATCCTAAATACTTATGAGAGTTTCAACTATAAATTCCTGATTTTTGCGGGAAAAAATAACGAAGAAGCCGAGCGGAAATACATTCAGGAACTGTTGGCCTACAAGATTGAAGGAATGGTAGTTTTAAGCCATACCATTCCCTCCAAGGAACTGGCCTCTTATGGCGTACCAATTGTGGCCATTGAGCGGGAAGACCAATATGTCCACAGCGTAAACACTGATAACTACATGGGGGCAGTCCAGGCCACCAGTTTGCTTTTGAAAAACAACTGCGATGTCCTGTTGCACATCAATTCCAACGTCCCAAAAAACGTCCCCGCCTTCGGCCGCATCCAAGGCTTTCTGGACACCTGCCGGGAACATCAGGCCAACCATGAGGTTATCCTGAAAGACCTAGGCCATTCCCATCAGGAAATCCATGCATCCATGGCAGAATTATATCAATATATGGAAAAAAAATATCCCCATATGAAAAAGGGGATATTCCTTGCAAATGACACCCATGCCAACAGCATGTTAAATATTATTTTCCGGGAACACGGCGCCTTACCAGAGGAATACCGCATCATAGGGTTCGACGATTCCCCGGCATCTGGACAGGCCATCGTGCCAATTAGCACAGTCGGCCAGCAGATTGGCAAAATTGCACGGGAAGCGATGGAAATCTTAGTCATGCTTATGGAAGAAAGGAAAAAACGCCGTCCCCAACCCCAGACAGAGTTAATCCATAAGCATGTTACGCCGATTTTAATACGGAGGGAAACCACGGATTAATCCCTTGGTCTTCCTCGGCATGTTCATAATTTATGTATTGTAATTTGCGTTAGTGCGACAGCCCCTTTTGGTTCTATCATATCGGCTATTATAAAAATGGGGAAACTCAAAATGTCGATTTCATTGACATGCTCCCAAACAAAGCATATAATGAATTCACACAAAACATTTAGAAGGAGGTATTTTACATGGCCAACATTTTAATCAGCCCTAGCAAATATTTACAGGGCGCAGGGGAAATGAAGCATCTGGGGGAATATGCTGAAAAATATGGTAAGAAAGCGCTGATTCTGATTACATCTTCAGGGTTCAAAAGAATTGGGGACATCGTAGAAGGCAGCTTTGCCGGAAAAACCGTTTCCACGGTATTTGACTATTTCAATGGAGAATGCAGCAAAACAGAAATCAACCGACTGATCAAGGTTGTGGATGATAACGGCTGTGATATGGTTATTGGCATCGGCGGCGGCAAGATTTTGGATACTGCCAAGGCAGTTGCATTCCATAAATCTATCCCCGTATTGATCTGCCCTACCATTGCTTCCACCGACGCTCCTTGCAGCGCATTGTCTGTCATTTATACAGATGAAGGTGTTTTCGAAGAATATCTGTTTCTTCCTGCCAATCCGAACCTGGTTCTGATGGACACAGAAATCGTCACAAAATCTCCTGTCCGCCTGACAGTATCTGGTATGGGAGACGCATTGGCTACTTATTTTGAAGCAAGAGCCTGCAAAAACAGCGGAGCTGCCACCTGTGCTGGCGGACTTTCCACTTCAGCGGCAATGGCCCTGGCAGAACTATGCTTCAACACATTGATGGAAGAAGGAGTCAAAGCAAAACTGGCATTAGAAGCAGATGCATGCACTCCTGCCGTAGAAAAAATTATTGAAGCAAATACCCTCTTAAGCGGTATCGGTTTTGAAAGCGGCGGTCTGGCAGGCGCCCATGCCATCCACAATGGATTGACTGTTCTGGAAGAATGCCACCATATGTATCATGGAGAAAAGGTTGCATTTGGAACCATTACCCAACTTGTACTGGAAAACATTCCTGCAGATGAATTAGAAGATATCATTACATGGTGCATTGAACTGGGTCTTCCTGTTACTCTGAAAGAGCTGGGCGTGGAGGAAGTAACTGATGAAAAGATTATGGCTGTGGCAACTGCTGCATGTGCAAAAGGCGACACCTTACATAATATGCCCTTTGAAGTTACTCCAGAAATTGTAAGCGCTGCAATTAAGGCAGCCGATGCATACGGACGTTATTATCTTGGAAATTAAAGAATGAATTTAAGGGGCTGTCGCACTAATATCGTTACTTGTTCAAAAGGTCTTGCCGCTTATGCGGCAAAGACAGAATGCACAAAATTACTCTGGGAAGCTAGCTTCCCAGAGTAATTTTGTGCATTTTGTTTACATTGCTTTGCAATGTAAACCTTTTGAACAAATTTATGTATTGTAATTTACGTTAGTGCGACAGCCCCTTTGCAGTTTATACATTTTTACATGATATTATCTATAGAAGCCTTTTTTTATTTTTCTTGCAAGGATTACAAAGACTGTGGCGTATTAATAGGTAAAGAAACTATAATAACAACGGATCTATTTATATTGGGAGGAAGTTTAATGGAATTTTTAAAAAGGCACAAAAAAATCATATTAGCTGTAATAACGGCTATCCTTTGTACCAGTGGATTTAACATATCTGTTTTCGCTCATGGGCATCATGGATACAATGGTCATCACCAAACTGGCGGCGGAACTTACTGTCCTTACCACCATTCGAACCATCAGAATCCAGCCAGTTGTCAGAACTATTGTAGCGTGCACCACTCCATCCATCAGAGCGTAAAAGACTGCCAGAATTATTGTACTTATCACAAAAAAATTCATACGAAAGTCAAGAAATGCAGCCATTACTGTTCCTATCACAAGAGAATTCATCAAAACATGAAAAGCTGCAAAAATTACTGCGCTTATCACAAAAAAGTCCACTTGAATATCAAGAAGTGCGGCCATTACTGTACGTATCATAAAGCTATACACAAGAACATGAAAACATGCAGCCATTACTGCTCCTACCATCGCAGAGTCCATAAAAATATGACAACCTGCAGCCATTATTGTCCCTACCATCACAAGGTTCATAAAAACATGACAACCTGTAAGAATTATTGTGAAGAGCATGAGACAATTCATGACGATGGAACCGTTCATCCCATCGTTTAGACTATTAGAAAAAGGCCTGGGAATCTCATTCCTAAGCCTTTTTCTCAATTTATTCCTATTTACATAATGTAGGAAAACGGCGCTAACAGATAAACATCGCATCCTACACCCATACATCTTCGTGAGTAAATAACTCTCCTTTTTCGATTTCCTGTCTAGCTTCCCTGATCGCTTCCACCTCATCCGGCGTTGCCACATCCTCCTGAACAAATTTCAAAAGAATCCGACATAGCGTATCAATTTCTTTTTCGTCTACTATCTCAACCAAGCCACGCAACGTATCTCTACTCAATATAATCACCTCCTACAATCCTTTATATGCTTCGCCCCTAGGCAGTACAGCATCAATAACAATTGTATCATGCTCTATTTGATATATAACCCGGTAATCGCCGATTCGAAGCCGATATAAGTTTGAGTAACCTTGCAACTTCTTAATATCTCCAAACGGAATTTTTTCAATTCCATCCTTTACCCTGTCTTTTACTCCTATATCCAGGGATTGGATGCTTTTCTTTGCCTTTTTGGTATAAATAATGTTCGGCATATTTGGGGTTCCCCCCTTTCGATAACTATATTACATAATGTAGGAAAACGGTGCTAACAGATAAACATCGCATCCCCAAAACTAAAAAATCTATACTTTTCTTTCACTGCAATTTCATAAGCATGCATTACTTGTTCTCTCCCTGCAAGCGCCGACACCAGCATCACCAGTGTTGATTCTGGCAAATGAAAATTCGTAATTAACGCATCCAATACCTGAAATTGATACCCAGGATAAATAAAAATATCTGTCCAACCGCTCCCTGCTTGTACAACATCACCTTTTGGAACAAAAAAGCTTTCCTGTTGCCGTTTGGATTCTAAAACTCTAGCAGCAGATTCAATGGTACGACAGCTTGTAGTCCCAACACAGATAATTCTGCCACCCCTTTGTTTCGTCTCATTGATCAGTTTCGCTGCTGTTTTGTCAATCTGGTAAAATTCTGAATGCATGTGATGTTCCTGTACTTGGTCTGTTTTCACTGGGCGGAAGGTCCCAAGACCCACATGAAGGGTTACTTCTGCAATGGAAATACCTTTGTTTTTAATAATTTCCAACAACTCTGGCGTAAAATGCAGCCCAGCAGTAGGAGCAGCCGCAGAACCCTCTTGTTTGGCATAGACTGTCTGGTAACGGTTCTTATCTAAAAGGGTATGAGTAATATAAGGGGGCAGAGGCATCTGACCTAGCTGATCTAAAATTTCCTCAAAAATTCCTTCATAAGTAAACTGAATCAGACGATTCCCATCCTCCACAATTTCCAAAACCTCCCCTATGAGAAGTCCACCGCCAAAAAGAATTCGGGTTCCTGGTTTTGCTTTTTTTCCAGGCTTTACCAATGTCTCCCAAATATCTTTTTCTTTTCTTTTCAACAGGAGAATCTCTATTTTTGCCTGAGTTCCTTCCCGTTCCCCAAACAGCCTTGCCGGGATAACTTTCGTATTGTTAATCACCAGACAGTCTCCAGGCTTCAAATACTCCGAGAGATGTAAAAATCTGGTATGTTCTATCTCTCCCGTTTCTTTGTGGAGTACAAGAAGCCTGGAACTGGAACGATCCTCCAAAGGATCCTGAGCAATCAATTCCTGGGGCAATTCATAGTAAAAATCTTTTACATCCATATGGTTTTTCTTCCTTATTTTCTTAACTCAATGCCTAATTCTTCCAGAGTTTTCAAAATTTTCTCCATGGCAGGCGCATAGTCTGCTTCCTCCAGCGTTTTATCTTTTGCCCGGAAAGTCAAGGAATATGCAACAGATTTATATCCTGATTTAATTTGTGCGCCTTCATAGATATCGAACAATTCATAGCTTTCTAAATATTGTCCGCCATTTGCGTCAAATATTTTTTCTACCTCTCCTACCAGGATAGTTTTTTTCATCACCATGCTGATATCACGGGTAACTGCTGGGAATTTGGCGATTCCTTCATATTTTCGGTCAAAGCTTGCCAAGGCCACAATTTCTGGCATATCAATTACTGCTACATAAACACGGTCCTTAATAGAATAATTATCTGCCACCTGTGGGTGAAGTTCTCCCAGATAACCTACGATTTTTCCATCATATATCACATTTGCCTGTCTGCCTGGGTGCAAGAAAGGTTTCCCAGCATTCGGATCATAAGTTTCTTTTCCTAAAAGTCCTACCTTATCAAAAAATTCCTCCACTACCCCTTTCATGGTATAGAAATCTCCCTCTCCATACATTCCAAGGGTAAACTGCATACGCTCCTTAGGCAGCTCTGTGACAGGCACCTGCTTCGGAAGATAAATATTTCCCAATTCATACAGACATACGTTTTTATTTCTCCGGTTATAATTGGTAGCCAGCGAGGTAAGCATGCCATTCAGTGAGATGGTACGCATAATGCTAAAATCCTCTCCCAAAGGATTGGAAATCACAACTGTCTTTCGCAGTTCACTGTCTTTTGGAATTAATAATTTGTCAAACACCTTGGGACTTTCAAAGGAATAGTTCATACCCTGGCTGAACCCACAATATTCTGCCACATTCCTTGCTACTTCTTCCACTCTAAGTTTAAAAGATAATTTTCCAGTGGTAGCCTCCCCAGTAGGCAGGGTTGTGGGAATATTATCATATCCATAAAATCTAGCCACTTCCTCAGCCATATCAGCAAGACACTCCAAATCCTGTCTCCAGGATGGCACCATCACTTCTTCTTTTTCATAATCATAATCCAAATCTATTTTCTTGAAATAATCAATCATAGTTTCTTTGGAAATCTCAGTTCCTAAGAGCTGATTGACTTTTTCCCAATCAAAGGCAATTCTTCTGCCTTCTTTTCTCTTACCATAAACATCCACCACTCCACCGACTACTTCTCCGGCTCCCAATTCCTCAATTAACTGGCAGGCGCGGTTAATGGCATCTATCGCATTATTCGGGTCCAGCCCTTTCTCAAATTTACCAGAGGCATCCGTACGAAGCCCGATTTTCTTGCTGGAAAGGCGAATATTGGTGCCATCAAAGCATGCTGCCTCAAAAAGCATCGTCTGTACGTTGTCGGTAATCATGGAATTTTCACCACCCATAATTCCAGCAACCCCCACTGCCTTTTCTCCATCACAAATCATCAAGACAGATTCATCCATCATACGCTCCTGTCCATCTAAGGTAACAAATTTTTCATCCTTTGCTGCACGTCTTACAATGATTTCCCGTCCAGCAATCGTGTCCAAATCATAAGCATGCATGGGTTGGCCATACTCTTCCATCACATAATTGGTAATATCTACAATATTATTGATAGGACGAATTCCCTGGGAAGCAAGACGCCGCTGCATCCACTCTGGTGAGGGAGCTATCTTGATATTTTTTACCACCCTGGCACAATATCTTGGGCAAAGCTCCGTATCCTCCACTGTAACTTTTACATAATCATTTACATTTTCGCTGTTTCCTGTCTCTGTTACCACAGGAGGTTGAAATTTTTTCCCAAAAGTTGCTGCTGCTTCCCTTGCAAGACCAAGAACCCCAAAGCAATCCACACGGTTGGAAGTGATTTCATATTCAAACACCACATCCTCCAGGCCCAATGCCTTTACAGCGCTTTCTCCAATAACTGCATCCTCTTCAAAAATGTAAATACCTTCTTCCGGCGCCTTTGGGTACATATCCCGGCTGGAGCCAAGTTCCTCAATGGAGCACATCATGCCGTTAGATACAACGCCTCTTAGTTTTCCTTTTTTTATTTTAATGCCGCCAGGGGTCTTTTTCCCGTCATGGCCTCCTGCCACTCGTCCGCCGTCCAGTACAACTGGAACCTTCTGACCCTCTTTTACATTAGGCGCGCCAGTAACAATCTGAACATCCTCTCCCATTCCTACATCCACTTGACAAACCACCAATTTATCTGCATCTGGATGCTTTTCTATTTTTTTAATTTGTCCGATGATAATTTTCTCCAAATCTTCATCCAGTTTTTCATAACCTTCCACCTTTGAACCAGAAAGCGTCATTGCATCCATATATTCCTGTGCTGTTACATCCAGCTCTGGAACATATGCCTTGATCCATGATAATGATGTATTCATAATAATTGATTCCTTTCTCTTTTTAAACTTTTATCCCATTTAAAACTGTTTCAGAAAACGGTCATCGTTTTCATACAGCAGACGCATATCATCAATTTCGTATTTCAACAACGCAATACGTTCCAGCCCTACTCCAAATGCAAATCCTGAATACTCTTCTGGATCGATGCCGCTCATTTTAAGCACCCTTGGATGCACCATACCACATCCTAAGATCTCAATCCATCCAGACCCTTTGCAGAACCGGCAGCCTTTTCCTCCACACTTAAAACAGGTAACATCTACTTCTGCGCTAGGCTCTGTGAATGGGAAGTGATGGGGACGGAATTTTACTTTGGTCTCTTCTCCAAACAACTGCTTGGCAAACTCTGCCAATGTACCTTTTAAATCTGCAAAGGTAATGTGTTTGTCAATGACAAGGCCCTCAATTTGATGGAAGGATGGAGAATGGGTAGCATCCACCTCATCCGAACGGAATACCCTGCCTGGCGCAATCATACGAATTGGCAGTTTCCCTTTTTCCATCTCCCGCACCTGAACTGGAGAAGTCTGGGTACGAAGCACAATCTCATCATTAATATAAAAAGTGTCTTGCTCATCTTTTGCCGGATGATTGGCAGGAATATTCAACGCTTCGAAATTATAATAATCATACTCTACTTCTGGGCCCTCCACTACTTCATAGCCCATGCCTACAAAAATGTTCTCTACTTCTTCCAATGCAATGGTATTGGGATGACGATGTCCTACCCGATTTTTCTTTGCAGGCAGAGTAACATCAATGACCTCTTGCTTTAATCTTAAATCACGCTCTGCTGCTTCTAGCTTTGCCTTAGTTTCTTCAATCAGGTTTTCAATACTTTCCCTGGTCTCATTAACAAGCTGGCCTACAATGGGACGTTCTTCTGGAAGCACGTCTTTCATACCTTTCAGCACAGCCGTCAATTGGCCTTTTTTTCCCAGGAATGCAACTCTTACTTCATTTAATTTTGCCAGTCCGTCAGAATTTTGTATTTCACGGACTGCTTCTGCTTTCATCTGTTCCAATTTTGCTTTCATAATCATTCTCCTTTTCATTTTAGGAAGCATATTTTCACGCATTAGCGTGACAAGGTCTTTCCTATAGAAGAACAAAGTGGGCAAGCCCACTTGTGCTCCCCTACCCCTCACTCATGAGGGGCTTGGACACTTTGCTGCGCCGAGTGCGGTCACGCGTGACATCTTCTATTCGCACGAGTGCGCATATTCTTTTTTGTCTTATAGGAAAGATACTTTCACGCTTTAGCGTGGCAAGGTCTTTCCTATAAGATAAAAAAGCCCCTATGCTCATGCATAGGGACGAAATCATCCGCGGTACCACCCTGATTTCTAAAAATTCCACTGCCTGATTCATGCATGGAAATTCTTAGACACTCTCCTGCGTAACGTACAGAAAACGACATATCCTACTGCCAATGATTCCTTCAGATATGCAGCTCCAGTGGGAAATTCGATAACTGTCTTTTCTTAAGAGGACTTCCAGCCGATGATCCTCTCTCTCTGCAAGCAGTACAGTTCTCTACAAAACACCTTCATTGCTTTTACATGGGTGTTATTCTAACACGTGTGTTTGAAAACTGCAAGTGTTTTTTCTCTTAAAATCACAAAATTTCTGTTTCCATGAAACAATGGAATACCCCATGGCCTTTCCACTCTTCAAAGCACACCATTTATTTGAAAACTATGTGCTCATGATATCCTTTGGCTCAGGTATGCCCATCATATAATCATATCCTCGCTTATCTGCTATCACATTATAGGCATTCTGATGCCGCTAATGGTGTCTTCAAATTCCGCGTAATATATTGGATCTTTTAATAAATGAAACATTCCTTTTTCCACATCCTCTGGCAAAAAAAGAATATTTGTTGTATGGTTGTCCACATAGTCCAACTGTTCTTTGGAAGCCTTTCTTTGCACATCATTGTCCACTAGAATCAGCTATTTAAAAACTCTGGAACTTTTTTCTTATGCAAATGCAGATAATTTGTAAACCCAAGATTAACATCCACAATATTGAAATAGGTTTCAAAATTATAGGATAAACATTGCGACAATAAATACAGGAAAAATCCTTTTGCTCTTTCATCCTCCAAATATATATTGACACTTTGCCGCACCACAGAAGGCTGCATATTGATGTCGTCAGTAATCTCTTTTAATTCCACAGATTTTCTAACATTACGTCCTTTCACCATTCTCTTACTATCTCCAACTTCTCCCACATAATATGATTCGAGATAAATGATCTCATTTTCATAATTATATGTGATTGTTTCAATGTCTATGCCTTTTTTTTGCATACTCCTCACTTCTTTACGCTGCAAATAATTTACTTCCTGCAAAACCATCGGAGAATGGGTCGTAAATATAATTTGTATATGATACTTTTTAGATGCTTGGCATAGAAAATTTACTAATTTTTTCTGGGAATATCCATAAAGCGTTGCATCTAATTCATCAATAAGCAAAATGCCGCCTTTATACTCTTTTCCATACCCTTCTTTCAATCTTTTAAAAGACAATACCGCTAATATCATCTTTCCAATATTACTCTCACCTGCTGAATTTGTAAACACATCATGTGTATTATCATTCACCCCAACAAAATTCCGTTTTGCATCCGCTTTTTCCATAGCAGCGACTGCATTCTTTGATTCCTGAATGGACAACAGTTCCTTATATGTCTTGACGAAATAAACATTTTCTTCCTCTGACAATTGAATATCAATATTCTTTGTTTTCAAAGTTTCTCCGATTGGAAATAATCTGCTTAAACTCAAATAATAAACAGGCAATTGGACATACCCTGTCCCTTTCGCTCTGCTTTTCGCATTCCAAAAACGAATATCATTGGGATTCGTTTTGGTTGGACGCTTAATACTTGTCATTTTAATTTCATCATCTGTATAATATCCCTTCTTATAAAACTTCAATGTCCAGATATGTTCTCCAAAATGATCAAATTCTTTCGATATCTTAAATTTTTCTTTAAATTGAGATTTAAAATTATATCCATCTATTGTTGTACAACCATACATTGGATGTCCGGCTGAAATCGTAAATGGCTGTCCCAACATTCCTAATAACGTTGTTTTTAAGGTTGCATTCCGGCCTGCAATAGCTGTAACATTTTTTCCTATATGCAACGACAGGTTTTCGATTGCACGGAATTTTTCTATCTCTATCTCTTTAATTATCATTACTTATTCTACCCCACGTAAATTAATATTAATTTTCTGCTCCAGTAATTCCTGATTGGTTGGACAATAACATTCATCATGAAAAACAATAATTTCTGAACTTTTCCCTGTATTAGCTGCACTATAATTCAAATCATATCTTCTTATGCACCTCTCCCTGTATAACTCCATAATCTCTGGAGTGTCATCATAGGTAACAATCCAATTTCCTTGAACATTATTCAAAATCATGTGTGCAATTTTAGCATGATCCTCTTTATCAAAAAAATTTTTATACAATTCCGGCCCTTTTTTGAAATATGGCGGATCAAAATATATCAGTGAATCTTTCCTATAATCAGGCAGCACACTTATCATAAAACTTACTATTTCTTTATTGTAAACTTTTATATTTTTTCTATATTTGGCAATGGCCCAAACCCTTTCCGCCAACTTTCCTGCATTATAACGTGCATTTATCCTGTAATCTCCTGTCTGCCCAAGGCCTCCTATGGGGCCTCCTTTTAAAATTCCAGATCTGTTTGTTCTATTTAAAAAAAAGGTGGCAAATGCCAAATCTAAAGAATACCTTTTATTCTGTTTCAAATAAATCTCTTTTTGTTTCTTCCATTCATCCAAATTCACGGGAGTTTCCATAATTCTATCCACAAAATTATCCGGCTCATTCACAATTGCCCGCCATACAGCATAAATGGCCTTATCGTAATCATTAATTACGATATTTTCTACATATCCTTCCAACAAAAGCATGAGAGCTACACCTGCTCCTCCTGCAAAAGGCTCTATATATGTTCCCCCTTTTACATTCATTTTTTTTACCATCAATCCTATCAACGGCGCAAGCTTTCCTTTTCCGCCAGGATAGCGCAAAGGCGAATAAAACATGAAATAACCCCCATTCGTTGTTATATGAACAACACTCTTGATACACAAAGCTATTATACTATAATAACGCAAACATATCCAGCCCTTTCCTATCAAGTCTGGATATGTTTACTATTTCTCAAAATGCTGATAATCCTTCACGGAATTCCAACTTCCGCCCCAAGTAAATCCATGCTCCCGAAAAAGCTGCAAGCACAAATCTCCTTCTGCAATCTTATAGGAAAATTCCTGGCTCCTGTCTGCATAGAGGGAGCCATTGGAAGGACTTACCAGAAGCTCTCCATTCTTCTCTTTCACATATGGATTATATTTGGGATTAATGTCAATGGCAAGCCCTAGCGCATGTCTGGACAACTTGGAAGAGCCAGCAATTTCACGGTAATTAAATGCGGATGTATTATTATCTGACATAGAGCTCTCATCCTCTGCGCCATAGACATCAATCAATACCATTTTTTCAATGGGATATTCCTGTTTATAAAGTTCTGACATAATTTCCAGAATATCCTCTGCAATGACTTGGTTTACCATCAGTTCCCCGATATGAGTTTTCCCGTCAAATCCAATGTGAAGCACGCGCAGATACCGCAATTCATCCAAAGAAATATTATCATTTTCCTGATAAGAATTATTCCAAATCCGCTGCTGTATTTCCTCGGATAGCTCCTCACTATAAAACAGACTCTCCAAGAATTCCCAAGATAGCTCAGAAACATCCAGAATATCGCCAGCCGCCATCGCCTGTACATCTGAAAGTTCCAAAACCTGTTGAGGTTCTATGGATGAAATTGTATCCAATATTTCCTGCAATTTCTGATTCTTTGTTCCTTCTTTGGATGCTTCTTCTTCTTTTGTTGTCGCTTTTGTTGTCGCTTTTGTTGTCGCTTTTGTTCTTGTTTTTGCAGTTTCTTCCGTCTGCTTTTCACCGAACAACCAAATTCCAAAAACAATCAAAACACTCCCACAAAGAAGAACACATCTCTTCAAGATTTTGGATGCTGCTTTCTTTCTGGATGAAATTTTCTCTTTCCTCATGTTTCATCCTCTTCCTATGCCTCAGCCATTTGGCGCAATAATGCGATTTCCCGTTGATAACCCTCCAAATCATTGGGAGTCTCCAAAAAGAACGGAAGTTCCCGCAATTTGGAATGAGTGACAATAGCACGAAAAGCTTCCAGTCCAATTTTCCCTTCCCCGATCTTCTCATGACGGTCTTTGTGACTTCCCAACAAATTCATACTGTCATTCAAATGCACGGCTTTGAGACGGCAAAGACCAACCACAGAATGAAATTCTTCTATGACTTCCTCCAAATTCCCTACAATATCATATCCTCCATCAAACACATGACAAGTATCCATACAGACGCCTAAATTACTGTTTTCCTCCACACGATCAATAATTGTCCTCAATTCCTCAAAATTCCGCCCAATCTCCGTGCCTTTTCCGGCCATTGTCTCAAGCAAAATCGTGGCATGGTAGCCCTTTTCATTGATCCGGTTCAACAAATCCGAAATATAACCAATTCCAATTTCTGTCCCCTGCTTCACATGGCTTCCCGGATGAAAATTATACATGGCATTTGGAATATGCTCCAATCGTCTCAAATCATCACACATGGTATCATAGGCAAACTGCCGCAGCCCTTCATCCTTGGCGCACGCATTCAACGTATACGGCGCATGCGCCAGAATCTGCGCAATCCCATGTTCTTCGGCAAAATCCAGATAGGCGGCAAGATCCTTTGTATCTAATTCCTTCGCTTTGCCGCCCCTGGGATTCCTGGTGAAAAACTGAAAAGTATTGGCCCCTATGTTTATTGCTTCTTTCCCCATGGCAAGAAAGCCTTTGGAAGAAGACAGATGACATCCAATTCTTAACATACACTCTCCCTCTTACAATTCCCGCTTCATCACTGCTCCAGTTGCGCCTGAAGTTACCATCTGGGCATAACGGGCAAGGTATCCTTCCGTTACCTTTGGCGTCCTCGGCTTCCACTCTGCTTTTCTCTTGGTCAATTCTTCCTCTGATACATCCAATTCCAGCCTCATTTCTGGAATATTAATTTTAATGGTATCTCCTTCTTTCACCAACGCAATGGTTCCGCCCACAGCCGCCTCAGGAGAAACATGGCCAATGGAAGCCCCACGGCTTGCCCCGGAAAACCGTCCGTCTGTAATCAATGCAACCGTAGAGCCAAGGCCCATACCTGCAATTGCTGAAGTTGGATTTAACATTTCACGCATTCCTGGTCCACCTTTTGGACCTTCATAACGAATCACAACCACATCCCCAGCAACAATCTTTCCACCCTTGATGGCATCGATGGCATCCTCCTCACAATCGAATACCCGCGCTGGTCCTTCATGCACCATCATTTCTGGCGCTACTGCAGAACGCTTTACTACGCTGCCTTCTGGCGCCAGGTTTCCTTTTAACACAGCAAGACCGCCAGTTGCACTATATGGATGATCCAATGGGCGGATTACTTCTGGATTCCGATTGGTACAGCCTTCTATATTTTCTCCCACGGTTTTCCCAGTTACAGTAATACAATCCAAATTTAATAAATTCATTTCTGCCAGTTCATTCATAACTGCATAGACACCGCCAGCTTCATTCAAATCTTCCATATACGTAGGGCCTGCCGGAGCCAGATGGCAAAGATTCGGGGTCTTTTCACTGATTTCATTTGCAAACCCGATATCAAAATCAAATCCAACCTCATGGGCAATTGCAGGAAGGTGAAGCATACTGTTGGTGGAGCATCCCAATGCCATATCCACCGTCAATGCATTCAAAATAGCATCTTTTGTCATAATATCCCTGGGGCAAATATTTTTCCGGTACATTTCCATAACTGCCATGCCTGCATGTTTTGCAAGACGAAGACGATCTGAATAAACTGCTGGTATGGTTCCATTTCCCTTTAGCCCCATCCCCAATGCTTCCGTGAGACAGTTCATAGAATTGGCCGTATACATACCAGAGCAAGAACCGCAGGTAGGACATGCCTTCTCTTCAAACTCGCATACCTCTTCCTCTGTCATCGTTCCTGCTGCATAAGAACCAACGGCCTCAAACATGGAAGAAAGACTGGTTTTACGCCCTTTTACACGACCTGCCAGCATCGGACCCCCAGATACAAAAACGGTAGGAACATTCACTCTTGCAGCCGCCATCAAAAGTCCTGGCACATTTTTGTCACAGTTCGGTACCATCACCAGTGCATCAAACTGATGCGCCAATGCCATACACTCGGTAGAATCTGCAATCAGGTCACGGGTTACCAGTGAATATTTCATCCCTGTGTGTCCCATAGCGATTCCATCACAAACTGCAATGGCGGGAAATACTACTGGAACACCGCCAGCCTCCGCCACACCCATTTTCACAGCATTAACAATCTTATCTAAATTCATATGTCCTGGAACAATCTCATTATAGGAGCTTACAATTCCAACCAACGGTTTGTCCATTTCCTCTTTGGTAAATCCTAATGCATGAAAGAGAGAACGGTGGGGCGCCTGCTGCATTCCTTTTTTTACATTATCACTTCTCATTTTCACTACCTCATTTCTTTCACATTTTTTGATTTTCAATCCTATCTTATCACGGTAGTTGTATGATGTCAATATGGTTGTATGACATTATTGGGGTTGTATGACATTTTGGATATTTTTCATAAAATTTTCGAAGCGCTACCGCCCAAATTGACTTTTCTGCCAAATTATGCTATATTTTCGTTGTACAAATCAGACTACCAGGAGGATATTGTCATGAAACAGCAAAAATTTGAACATAATATTATTGAATATATATTAGCCCAAGAAGAATCAGATAATTTTATAGAAATCAAAAATTTCATGGACGAAATGCCAGGTGGTTTTTTAATATACTGGATGGACAAAAATGAGGAAATCATTTATGCCAATAAAGCCTTACTTCGGATTTTCCAATGTAGCACTCTGGAAGAATTTCGAGAATATACTGGAAATTCTTTCCGGGGAATTGTACACCCAGAAGACTTAGAAGCTGTAGAAGAAAGCATCAAAGAACAGATCAACCACAGTCAGTATGACTTCGATTATGTGGAATACCGAATCATCCGAAAAGATGGAGAAATCCGTTGGATTGAAGACTATGGACATTCCCTGCATATTGATTCCGTTGGAGATATCTTCTATGTGTTTCTTGGGGATGCAACAGAAAAAAAGAATTTACAGGTTGCGGAAACAACCCGTTTAATGGAAGAAAAAAAACAAAAAGAGAAAAAATTAAAAACGTTGATTGAAGAATATGACAAGGAACGTAAGCTCATCAATCAGGAGCATTTGCGCCGTCTTGAAGTGATAGAAGGTCTCAGTGTAAATTATGAATCCATTCTATATGCCAACCTGGATGATGACAAGATTCTGCCTTACCGCCTCAGTCAGCGGACAGAACGCCAATTTGAAAAAAAATTTCAAATACGCAAATTTAGCTGGTATGTTTCCGATTACGTCAATGTCTGGGTACATCCTGAAGATCAGGAGCTTGTTTCCAGAGTAACCTCTCCAGAATACATACGCAAAAAATTGGCAGCTAGTAAAACATATTACACAAATTACCGGGTTATTTATCACGGAGAACAACAGTATTTGCAGCTTCGCATTGTAAATGTAAGCAATCGGGAGCATATTTCTCAGATTGTAATGGGATACCGGAAAGTAGACGAAGAAATTCAGCTTGAAATGGAACAAAAGCAAATATTTGAAGACGCATTAAATAATGCAACCCTGGCCATCAATGCAAAAAATACTTTTCTCTCCAATATGTCTCACGACATGCGTACCCCGCTCAATGCGATTTTTGGTTATACAACTCTTGCGAAAAAGTATATCGATGACCCAAAAGCCGTAGGAAACTACTTAAACAAAATTGATATTGCCAGCAAACAGCTTTTAGAATTAATTGAAAAGGTATTGGAGCTCTCCTGGGCAGAGTCCAATAACACCCGCCTTACGGAAACGGAATGCAACCTAAGCGATATTCTACAAGATGTACACGAAAGCCTGCTTCCCCAAGCCGCCGAAAAAAATATCACTTTCTCGCTGAATTCTATAAAAATGACCCATTATGATATTTACGGCGACTTAAACAAACTACGGCAGCTATTGTCAAATCTTGCTTCTAACGCCATCACTTACACAAATGCCGATGGAACGGTTGACATCAGTGTGGAAGAGCTAGAGAAATTCCCCAATAATTTTGCCGTCTACCAATTCATTGTCAAAGACAACGGGATCGGAATTGGCAAAGATTTCCTTGGGCACATTTTTGAACCATTTGAACGAGAAAAAAATACTACATTCAGCGGCATCCATGGAACAGGACTTGGTCTTACCATTGCCAAAAACATTGTAGATATGATGGGCGGAACTATTCAAGTAGACAGCGCCCCTGAAAAAGGCAGTACCTTTACCGTAATCCTTCGCTTTCGAATACAGACCCACCCTCTTTCTTCTGCCAACCACACAGAAGATGCCTTTTCCAGCCTGTTAAACAAAAAAATATTGCTTGTGGACGACAACATTGCCAATCTTGAAATTGAAACAGAAATTCTTCAGGGAATGGGATTCATTGTAGAGACAGCCATAAACGGCCGTGACGCAGTAGAAAAAATGGAGCTTTCCTCTCCAGAAGATTATGATTTGATTCTTATGGATATTTCAATGCCTGTGATGAATGGGTGGGAGGCAACAAAAAGCATCCGAAATTTCAGCGATCCAAAATTAGCTCACATTCCCATTATCGCTTTATCTGCGGATGCCTTTGACAGTGATAAGCAAATGTCCATTGAAAGCGGCATGGACGCTCATTTGACAAAGCCCATTGACATTCCCATTTTGTTAGAAACGATTGCAAAAACACTGCATTCCCGCAAGGTTATATAAGCTTCCTTATTTTTTCATTTTCTCCCCCTCTGATCATTCCTTAAAAAAGACCTGTCGCACAAATGCGTGAAAATATCTCCCGATAGAATAAATCAAAAACCCCGCCCCAAGGGGCGGGGTTTTTGCACCCGCAGGGCACTTACCGCCGTAGCATTCGCCAAATATCTGCGCAAGCGCCACTGCTTAACTCATTGCTCTCGGGAATCAACGTCTATTTTAACACTCTGGGATGAGGAAAATAGCTGACCGCCGCCTTTCCAATGATATCCTCTTTTTTTACAAATTTATGTTCCCAATACCTAGAATCCCAAGAATCCTTTCGGTTATCCCCCATCATAAAATAAGTTCCTTCTGGCACTTGATAAGGTCCAAAATCATCATAGCTTATCTCTTGGGTAAAGTCTTTCTCCAATGGTTTGCCGTCAATATAAAGCACACCCTTTCTTCCTTCAATGGTTTCCCCTGGCAACCCCAGAATTCGTTTTAAATAAAGGGTTTGACCATCATCTGGATAGATAAATGTTACAATATCCCCTCTCTTTGGCTCAGCAAATACATAAGAAAGACGGTTCACAAGAATTCTGTCTCCTGCCATCACAGTAGTTTCCATGGATGAGGTCGGCACTTGTGCATTGGCAATCATATACTTATTCAATAAAAAGCCAAAAGCCAGCGCAAGGACTATGATACCAACATTTATTAAAACCTCTTTTAATACTTTTCTTTCCATTTCTTTTTCTCCTTATAGAACCCAGCCTTACTCCATAGGAAGTTGTGCCATGGCATGAAGAATATGAATGCGCATCGCATTCCTTGCACCTTCCCCATTCCGTTCCCTCAAAAAATCCATCAGAATTTTATGGTCCACAAGAGTTGCCTGGACTGCCTCTTCATATGCCTCGGATAATTTTACTCCTTTATTAATTCCCTCATAAATCACTGGCATAAGCTGATTCATAAATTCATTGTGGGTCGCTTTCGCAATAGATTTGTGAAAAGACTGCTCTACCTCTGTCCTGTCTTTCCGCTGTTCTATCCGCTCTTCAATTTCTGTTCCTAAAGCCAAAATGCGCCTAATCTCCTCTTCTGTACCACGAAGCGCTGCATAATAAGCAGCCTCCGGTTCAAAAATCAGACGCATTTCATACAAATCCCTGACTTTTACCGCCGCCGAAGCAAGAAAAGAAAATTCCTGAGACTGGTTTATCTTAAAATCTTCCCGCACAAAGGTCCCTTTTCCCCGCCTGATTTCCAAAATTCCTCCCGTTACTAGAATACGAATGGCCTCCCGCAAAGTAGTACGGCTCACATTCAGTTCCTGGGATAATATATTTTCATTGGGCAGCTTGCTGCCCGGCATAAACCGCTGTTCCACTGTAATCATGGACAAAATACTGTCCGCAATCCGGTCTGATAACCTGCTTTCCTGTTCCATACCATTCCTTTCAACTGAAATAAATCAGCTCATCCTCCGGCTTTTCTGCTGGCTTCACATCCACAGCATATAATACCGGACCTTTTCCCCTGTATTCCAATGCAAATTCATTTTTCATCTCAGCCGTAATTGTAATCCAAGATTTATGAGGAATAGTCGCAGCATTATTAAATTTACATTTAAATCCAATAAAAGTAATGTCATCTGCACAGCAGGTCATAGCAAACCGCCCTGGAATCAACACACCCTTTTTCATCTTTTCTGGACGGTACACCAGTGCAAGGAACTGCACTTTTTTTCCTTCATATTTCTTTGGATCATCCAATGCATCCATATACCAAATGCCATAATCCATATCGCTAATCTCAATCACATCCTGATTCAAGTCATAGGGCAATTCTTCCATATCGTTTTCATCGATAGTCCCATCCTCACGCTCATAAGCAATTTGGGCTTTCCGGTTCAGTACCTTAATGGCTCTTCGGAATTTCCCTTTGGGCGTATCCTTGGTACATCGGTTAATAATCACTACATCTGCAGCAAAAAGCTGTTCCATAATCATTGTCCGCATATTTGTCAGATACATTTCAAACGTAGTGGCATCCACAGTTGCCAAAGACTGGACCAATACCCATTCCTTGGGAAGATCTAACTCTAGAAATGTGGACATCTGCCAGGTTCCATTATATTCAATAAATACTTGATCTGGATAATAATTCTCACTTAATTCCTGCAGCTTTTTACTGGTAAATGATTCCTCTTCTTCTATCATTACCAGCTTTGTATTGGCTTTTAGTAATTCCTCTTGTTCAAATTCTACTTCCCCATCTTCACAGAGAATTAGCAATGTCTTTCCATTTTCACTGAAATCTCCTTCAATCAGCGTCTCCCTTATCAGAGAGCTTTTCCCGCTGTCCATAAATCCGGAAAATAAATATACTGGAATCTCCATTTTGTCACACCTTCCTATATTCCAAACAATTCTGCCAGCTTTTCCTCTTCCATATCCGTTCCAATAACACACAGTCTTCCCGTATAGTCTGCTTCCCCAGTGCGCAGCTCATATTCTCCGTCTACCATATCAAAATAAATCCATGTGCCGTCTTCCCCTGGAACCATTCCTTTTGCACGAAGAATCGTTCCATAATCTTGTGTATCGCAAAATACTTGCAACGCATGTTCAATGGTTTCTTTCGTAAATACGTGTGGCGTCTCCCGGCCCCAGCTTGTAAATATTTCATCTGCATGGTGGTGATGGTGATCATGGTCATGGCAGCCGCAGGTACAATTCTCTCCATGTTCATGGTGGTGATGCTCATGGTCGTGCTCATGATGATGTTCATGATGCTCGTGCTCATGGTCGTGTTCATGATGATGTTCATGATGCTCGTGGCACTCATGCTCATGATGCTCGTGTCCCTGATGATTGCAATGCTCTTCCATCAGCTCTTCTTCCAATGTTTTCTGCTGTTCTATTACTTTGTAAATCTGCTTTCCGTCAATTTCATCCCAAGGAGTTGTAATCACCGCAGCTTTCTCATTCTTTTCCCGTATGGCTTTTACCACCAATTCTGTCTGCTCAGGTTTCACATTCTGAGTCCGGCTCAGTACAATCACTGTGGCATATTCAATCTGATTGTTAAAAAATTCTCCAAATGCCTTCATCTGTTTGGTGGCCTTAGCGGTATTCACCACCGTAACCCGCCCATTTAATTTCACCTCATTTTCTGCCTCTACTTCCTGTACAGATTTCATCACATCGGAAAGCTTCCCTACCCCTGATGGCTCAATCAAAATCCGGTCTGGGTGAAAACGCTCCATTACCTCCCGGAGATTTTTCCCAAAGTCCCCCACCAAAGAACAGCAAATACAGCCAGAATTCAGTTCACTAATTTCAATACCAGAATCCTTCAAAAATCCTCCATCAATGCCAATTTCTCCAAACTCATTTTCAATCAAAACAATTTTTTCCCCTTGGAATACATCCTCCAACATTTTTTTTATAAAAGTTGTCTTTCCTGCACCTAAAAATCCTGAAATAATATCAATCTTCGTCATGATTTTTCCCTCCATCTTTCACATAAGTCACTTTACCCTTTTCCACAAGAAACGCCGGACGGTAAGACAATTTTGCTTTGCGAAGCCCCTCTGCCCCTGTGTCCTCTTCCCTGTTTACATACAAAAATTCCTGTGCTTCATGGGCCACAAACTGCTGGTTTATCATAGGGTATGCCCCCTGGATGTCTGAAAATGCTTTTTCTATATGCACCACAAAGGTATCGGGATTTAATGGCTCCCCAATTGTAAATGCAATGACTTCTCCCTCTGGGTTAGCCCTAAGCAAACCGCCTTTTAACTGAAGCTCCTCCATCAACCGCAGAGCATTCAGCGTCACGCACATTTCTGCTCGTTTCGCTTCATCCTGTTCACACTCAGCCTCCTCCCGCCATTTCAAAGCCATCTGAAAGCAATCCTCTACGTTTTCCCTGGTCATAGGCTCATACACCCAATCTGGATAATTTTCTTTGAATTTATTGATGTGGTTCCGCTTTCCGTGAAGTTTCTTTCCTGCCAGGGTGGTAAGCTTCTCTGTCTCATACACGTAATCGGCAGAATCCCGATGGTAAGCAATCCGGAATTTTCCTGGATACCACAATTCCAACAACTCATACTCTTGCTCCTGTACCAGATGCATGTGAAATTCCTTTCCCTGCTCCAAAAACCAGTCCATCATCACATCCATTGCCTTATGAATCTCTTCCTGCTCTCCCGCTGGAAATGTTATGCTGGGCTCTCCATTTTCTAAAATTCCCTGAAAAACCAGTGCATTTTCCACAATAGCAAACTTTGTAGGATATTCCCTGCTCCAAAGATAAATATTAGGAAAAATCAGCTCACAGCTACGGTATGTTTTCTGATTCAGATAACGGTCAATCAATTCTCTGTCTTCCAGTTCAATTTTTTTAAATTCTATTTCCATAAATCTCCTATCTGGCAGACTGCAATCTATCTCTGTTGCCCTCTGCCATTTTCTCAATATTCCTTACCCGGCAAACTGCATTCGATAGAGCCTTGCATAAATGCCATCGTTGTCCAAAAGCTCCTTATGAGTACCTTCCTCTTCAATTCCATGATCAGTCAGCACCAATATTTTCTGAGCATTGCGGATGGTGGACAAACGGTGGGCAATTACAAACGTTGTACGGTTTTTCGCCAATTTTTCCAAGGATTCCTGCACCACCTTTTCGCTCTCATTATCTAATGCTGAAGTTGCCTCATCAAAGATAAGTATGGGCGGATTTTTCAAAAATACCCTTGCAATGGATAATCTCTGCTTTTGTCCTCCAGAAAGTTTCACGCCGCGCTGCCCAATATCCGTATCATATCCATCTGGCAATGCCATAATAAATTCATGTGCATTTGCGCTCTTGGCCGCTTCTATCACTTCTTCCCTGGCGGCATTTGGCCTGCCATAGCGGATATTGTCCATAACAGTTCCCACAAATAGGTACACATCCTGCTGTACAATTCCAATCTGGCTTCGCAAGCTCTTTAGTGTCACATCTCGGATATCCTTCCCATCAATTTTCACCGATCCGCCTGTCACATCATAAAATCGGGGAATCAGACTGCATAAGGTGCTTTTCCCTGCACCTGAAGAACCTACCAGCGCCATATAGGAACCTGCTTCTACTTCCAGATTGATATGGTTCAGCACCGTCTCTGTATTTTCTTCATAATGAAACGACACATTATCGAAGGAAATGTCTCCTTTTACTCCTTTTAATTCCACCGCGCCTGGCCGATCTGAAATATCTGGGGCTATCGCCATCATTTCCATAAAACGCTCATAGCCTGTGTACCCGTTTTGGAACTGTTCGGTAAAGTTAATCAGCTTTTTCACTGGCTCTGTAAAAGTATTAATATACAAAAGAAACGTAATTAAATCTGTTACATTTACCTGTTCGTAGGTAATCAGCGCTGCGCCAGCCACCAGAACAACAATGGTTATCAATGTGGTCAAGGCGCCAAGACCTGAATGATAGCCTGCCATATAAATGTAACTATTCTTCTTAGCTGCCAGAAATCCTTGGTTCCCTTCCTCAAATTTTCCTAATTCCACCTCTTCATTGGCAAAGGATTTTACCACGCGAATACCAGAAAGATTGTCCTCAATCTGACTGTTAATTTCCGCAATTTTCACCCGGTTCCGCTTAAACGCCCGTTTCATTCTCGTATTAAAATACCAGGCATACAACAACATTATGGGAACAAATGCAAATGCAATCATGGCGAGCTTCCAATCAATATTCATTAAAATAAGAAAAGAACCTACGATTTTGATCACAGAAATCACCAAATCCTCCGGCCCATGATGTAAAAGCTCACTGATATCAAATAAATCACTGGTGATTCTCGACATTAGCTGTCCCACCTTTTGATTATTGAAAAAGGAAAAGGACAGCTTCTGGTAATGACCGAAAATTTCCGCCCGCATATCGTATTCTATTTTTGCTCCCATAACATGTCCATAATTGGAAATAAAATAGTTACAATAGCACTCCACTGCCACCAACGCCAGCATCAAGATTCCTAATCTGGCAATCTGGTGCAACGCAGCCCCTGCCTCCATTGCAATCACATGATTGGTGATATAACGTACAATCAAAGGAATTACTAATGTCACTCCTGCGCCCAAAATTGCAAAAAACATATCTGCAAAAAACAAGGACCGATAAGGCTTATAATAAGATGACAGCTTTTTTAATTTTTGCTCCATTAAAATCCCCTTTCATTTGAAAGTTTTTATCTTGTGCAACTGGCGCCTTAAAATTCACTTCTATAAAGAAAACAGCATACCATTTGCAGAAACCATTATAGCACAATTACCAATAATTTCAAATCTTTTCAGCTGAACATATATTCATTTATCACTTTGTGATGGAAACCTTTTGGTACTATGAATTGTAAAATGGGGAAACTCAAACTTTTAACAAATTGACGCATCAAGCAAGGCGCTTTATAATAATAGATATTGAGAAACACTGATTACAATCAACGGATATTTTATAAGAAAGGAGTAAACCTATGACCCCAACACAAATCTACTATGAAAACCTTGCCAACACTACCATGAAAAATCTTAAAAAGCGTCACTTTGAATGCCACTATTGTAAAACTGCAAAAGAAGCCACAGAGCTTGCTATAACATTGGTATCTTCTGGCAGTACTGTATCCTTCGGCGGCTCCATGACACTGGCAGAATCCGGTATGGCTGATCGGTTAAAAGAACTAGATGACATTACACTGTTAGACCGGAGCAAAGCCAACTCACCGGAGGAAATTGCAGAAATCTACCATAAATCCCTGAATTCCGATTACTATTTTATGAGCAGCAACGCCATTACTTCCGATGGGGAACTGGTAAATGTCGACGGAACTGGCAACCGGGTAGCTGCTCTGATTTACGGCCCCAAAAACGTTATTATCCTTGCAGGTATGAACAAAGTAGCGCCTTCCCTGGAAGAAGCTGTTTCCCGTGTACGCAATGTGGCTTCTCCCATCAATGCCAACCGTTTGAACCGCCAGACGCCTTGCGCTGCCACCGGATTATGTTCTGACTGTCTGAGCCCTGACTGTATCTGTTCCCACACAGTAATCACCAGGCGAAGCGCCCCTGCTGACCGGATTAAGGTTATCTTAATTGGAGAATCTCTAGGTTATTAAATCTGAATTTTACTTTATATCCTATAGGCAATACACTCTCATGCTTTAGCGTGACAATGTATCGCCTATAGAACAAGATAGAATTGCCCTTCCCGTCCAGCAGTCAGCCAGATAGGAAGGGCAAAAATCACACATCCAGTTTCAGATTCATTTCTTCTTCAGCCTGCTGCTTGAACTCTTCCAACTGATCCTGATTCAGTACAGGAAGCTCTTCAATAGACTGAACACCAAAGCTTCTCAAAAATTCTTCCGTAGTCCCAAATAGCAAAGGTCTGCCTGGCGCATCTAATCTGCCCAATTCACAAACCAGATTGTACTCTACCAGCTTATTGACTGCATGGGCGCAACTCACTCCACGTATTTTCTCAATTTCCAGCTTGGTAATCGGCTGTTTATAGGCAATAATAGAAAGTGTCTCCAGCAACACGTCTGTCAACACATGACGTTTGGGCTGCTTTGCAATCTTTATCAGATATTCATATATTTCCTTTTTCGTACACATTTGAACCGCATCTTCAATTTCCATAATCTCTATTCCCCGGTTCTCTCCTCGGTATCGTTTCATCATTTTCTGTAAAATACCTCGGACTTCCTCCTGACTAACCTCTAAAACCTCTGCCAATTTGGATATTTCCACGGATTCCCCCAGGGCAAATAAAATCCCTTCAATAATTGCTTCCTGCTTATCCAACTTCATCCTAACCCGACTCCTTATGCCGGCACTTGCTTCTCCTCGCCGCTTGCATAAATAATAATATCATCAAAAATATGTTCCTGTGAAATATGTATCTTTCCTGTTTTCATCAATTCCAGAACTGATAAAAAGGTGACAATAATTTCCATCTTACTGCTCTGTTCCTCCAACAATCCTCGAAAACTAAAAGGACTGTGAGCCAAAGCATATTGTTCCAAATATACCATACGTTCTTCCAAAGACACCTCTTCCCTTTCAATTTTTCCAAATCTGGACCGAATAGGGTCAATTTTATCTTCCTGTTTCCGCATGATAGATTTAAAAATCGCATTAAGCTTTTTCAAAGTCAAATCTGACATTAATTCCTGCAAATCCACCGGTTCCTCGTACTGCCTAACCTCCTCAGGAATTGTAGGCATCTTAAACAAAACCTTTTCTGCATCAATCTGCCTGTCTTTTAATTCGTAAGACATACATTGGTACATTTTATATTCCAACAATTTCTGTACCAGCTCCGCTCTTGGATCTTCCTCTGCCTCCTCCGTCTCCTCTTTGGGAAGCAGCATTTTTGATTTGATATCAAGAAGGGTAGCTGCCATTACCAGAAATTCACTGACAATATTCAAATCCTGTCGTTGCATTTCATTAATATAGTCCATATACTGACTGGTAATTTCCACAATGGGAATGTCATAAATATTCACCTTATTTTTCTCCAGCAGATGCAGCAACAAATCCAAAGGACCTTCAAACACCTTAAGCTTCACCGTTAAATCCATAATATCCCCTTTTCAAACAGCACTATTACCTATTCTACCTGTATCTTGTGCTTTTTTCAAGAGAATTTTTGTCATTAACCATGAATTTAGTAACCGTTCAGCCTCTAGCCTTCCGAAAGACGAATCTATTCCGGCAAAAATGTCACTGACAACAACTCTGCCCGGTTAAAAATCCGTATATGAAAGGTATGCGTTCCCATTCCCCGACTTACAATAACGTTCTTATCCCCCTCCTGGAACCTTCCAGAATCATATTTGGGAAACCAGGTTAGCTGAGGAGAAATCACACTTCCAATCCCCGGAATCCGAACCAGTCCACCGTGATTATGTCCACAAAAGGTCACATCTGCGCCCCAATGAATATATTCTTTGGCATAAGCTGGATTATGTGCAAGAAGAATCTGGAACATTTCTTCCTTTTGCGTCGGAAGACGTTTGGCTAAATAATCCTGTTCCAAGGGAACTATCCTGCCCTTTTCATAATATTCCAATTCCAGCTCCAACGCTGACAACTGAACCTTGTTTTCCCCAAGAAAAATTTCCCGGCTTTCTGTCTCCATAACAAGGATTCCCGCTTCCTTCACCTTAGATATATATTCTTGAAACAAGGAATGGTTGATTCGTTCTGGATCACGCAGACGGCTTTCATGATTCCCATAACTGTAATATACGGGAGCAATTTTTGCCAACTCTTGCAAGGTCTTCAAAGCCACCTCGTAGGTATCACTGTATTTCGATACCAGTATATCTCCTGGTATAAAAATTATATTTGGATTTATTTTTTTTACTGTTTCCAAAAGTTTTTCATTTTCCCTACCATAAGAAAATCCATGCAAATCTGCAATTACAACCCCACAAGCCTGCTTTTTTATTTTTGAAGAAACTATCTTATACTCTGTTACCTGAAATTTCGTCAATTCCCACTTTTGCCATAGAACATAGGTGAAACACAGCACTAACACAAAAAATAAAATCTCCATTTATTTTCTTCCTTTCTCTTTGATTCCTATTACAGAATAGGATCCTTCCTTGCTGAATATGCAGCTTTTACAGATTTTCAAAGCATAGATACCGGCAAGACTTCCTGATTCCAGGAAAACATGTAAAAACCGGGAATATCATACAAGCCTTACGCTTAAACTATTATATAACATTTGGAGGTTCTGATATGCATTGTATATTATCTGTTTTGTTATCTGCGTGTTTGCTGATATCCTCCCTATTTCCCACCTCAAAAGCAATCCCGCAGCAGTTAAGTAAGCCTTGTGGAAACTGGTGCGCCACTCTGCTTTCCACATCAGAAGCAGCTCCCCAGCAGCCCCCTGCAACCGAAGAGGTCTCCGTTTCCGCTCCATCTGTAGCCTTAATGGAAGCCTCTACTGGCCAGATTATCTATGAAAAGGATGCACATACTTCCCTGCACCCAGCAAGCATCACTAAAATTATGACAATGATTTTAATTTTTGATGCATTGGAACAAGGAAAAATATCTTTGGAGGACACGGTTACTGTATCGGAATACGCCGCAAGTATGGGCGGCTCTCAGGTTTTCCTAGAACAAGGAGAAACCCAGACCGTAGAAACCATGTTGAAATGCATTTCTGTTGCAAGCGCCAATGATGCATGTGTAGCATTTATATATAGTAGACACTAATCATATGGATTTTGAAATTTATAATAGATTATAATAGACCCGTCTCTATTTACTTCTATTCTGTCAATCAGTTCTAAAACCACATCTCTTGTTAGTTTTCTAATATTGATATAATTTTTAAATGCTTCCACCCATTCATCATATTGGGTATTTAACTCCTGCTGTAAATCCGATTTCCCAACAAGCACATCTTTCTGCTTCTGCAATTCTTTAATTTCATCATCATACTCAGCAATATATGTAAGATACTCTTCTTTTGAAATTAAATCCTCCATAAAATTGTCATATGTTTTTCTTTTGAATTTCTCTATTTTATCAAGTCTTTTCTGAATGCTTTCCAACTGCATTTCATAACATTCCCTGCTATCATTATAAACCTCCATCTTTTTTAGTTCATCTATATCTTCCTCTTTCAGAATCTTTTTTGCTTCATTTTTTATAGAAAATAACACTGCTTCCTCTAAATCCTCTATGTTTACGGTGTGACTATCACAAAATACCTTTCCCTGTGTCTTATATGTTTTGCAAATATAACCTATAAACCCCTTGCTTCCACGTCTTGCATACTTTCTTGACATTGCATGTTTACAATCTGCGCAATAAATTAGACCAGAAAAAATTCCATTCTCTTCCATGGAACCAACGCTTCTAGTACGCGTCTTCTGTAATTTCTTTACCATTTCAAAAACTTCTGAATCTATAATCGGCTCATGGGTATTTTCTACAATAATCCATTTTTCTTTTGGAAGCATTTTCTTCTTTTTATCCTTATAGGATAAAGTATTTACTTTATTCTGAATTAAATTTCCTATATATGTCTCATTATTTAGTATAGTATGGATTGTTTGATACGACCAATTCTTCGTTGTTTCCAACGCTCTGGAATTATGATAATTCTCGCCCAATACCTCTCTTTTATACAAAGTTGGTATCAATACCCCTTCCGAAGATAATATAGAACCTATTTTTGCTTTGCCATATCCAGATAAATATAATTTATAAATTCTTCTTACAATTTTTGCTGCATATTCATCTATAACCAAATGATTATGGTTTTGTGGATCTTTTTTATACCCATATGGACAAGAAGAACCTAAAAACTGCCCATTCTTCATTTTTGCCTTAAAAGAACTACGGATGTTTTTAGACAAGTCTTCACAATACCATTCATTTACAAGTCCATTAATCTGTCTGCTTTTCTTGTTTTCTTCATTATCTGTATCAACACCATCTACAACACCAATAAATCTGATTCCCAGATTCGGTAAATCATGGTGTAGATATCTTTCAATATGTTCCATGTTCCTGGAAAATCTTGATTGGGTTTTTGCAATGATAATGTCAAACTCATTCAGCTTTGCATCAATCATCATTTTTTCAAAATCTGGACGGTCATCATATAGCCCGCTTTCATCATCATCCGAATACACTTTAACAATCTTAAAATTATGTGTCAAAGCATAATCCGTTAATAAAAGCCTTTGATTTTTAATGCTTGCGCTATCATCTCCCTTACTGATTTTATCAGCGTCTTCTTTGCTAAGCCTTAGATATAATACTGCACGATTTCCTTTCATATTGTTCTCTCCAATCGTATTTATTATATCCTCGTATCATGTACACTAAAACTATTATACATGATACAAGATCTATTTTCTATTGTTTTGTGCGTTTAATAATTACATTTTTCATACAATCAATTAATTTTTTATCTCCATAGACTACAGTTACTTTTATATTTTTGTTACTTTTTTCCAAATTGCATCCTCACTAATTATTATTTATATCATTTTATTCTTTTCACAGCTTGTCCAATTCACAATTCCATAAAATTAAATGCATCCTAAACTATTGATTTGTTTCTATATTAGTCTCGCAATTTTTTCAGCATACAAAAGACGGTAAGTTTCATATTTACCGCCTTTTACTTGAATTTCATTTACATTTCCGTTTCATTTTTTCTTTCATTTCTGCCATTTCCTTAATCAGTTCCACATACTCCTGTTTCATTTCGTTCAGTTCTTCAATCAGCCCCGTGTATTCCCGGTAGGCCTGTCCGGCAAGGGTTTCCTTGCTTTCCATGTTTCCAAGGCAGCGCGCTTCCAACTGTTGCCTCAATATTTCATTTTCTTCCTCCAGGCGGTTTATGATGTTCTGCTGAGTTTCGATTTTCCGATCTTTACGGTTTAATTTCATGCTCGTTTCCTCCGTTGGTTGTGTGTTTTGTTTCTTCTTCATCTTTGCAAAATATTTTATATAAGATTTCACGCATTGCATTGATGGCGTTCGTTTGCGCTGTTATAATGCAGGAGAGACATTCCGCCATCTGTCTGTCAATTTCTAAATCCGCTTTTCTAAAATCAGATAAAATCTCCTCGCGCTTATTGGAAAATTGAATGTAAATCTCTTCTTCTATATCCTTAAAACTTTCTAAAACAATTCTGTCAATGTCTTCTCTTTTCATTCGCTTTATTTATATTTTATCCTTTCTGAATGAAGGGTGGCGCGCCGTGTCAAAATGGCGCGCTCCTGATGTTTTAGGTTATCTTCTCCATAAGGTCTCCATGCCGTTGCGCCTCCCAAGGAAATCAGAAGCCACGGACTCCACAACGCATTTCCTTGTCCTTCCTTTAGTGCACATTGCGTTGCGCATTACGCTTTCCACGTTTTTTGTAAATTCAGGGCCGTTTGTTACGTTTGGAAGGTTTATGTCCCCGAACGTAATGTTCACGTCCCCGCCGTTGTACTGGTTGTTCTCAATAATGGATGTCGGAAGCGGCGCAAGGGCGGCGGTCTGCGGCTGGACGCTGGGAATCCCGAATTTTTCACGGATAAACTCTGGCGGCATCTGTGAGATTTCCCACAAACGCTTGCTCATTTCATCTGTAAATACCATGTCTCCCTGGCCAACTGTGGTAAGCGTCCCTTCGTTTTTACTGAAATGGAGCTCGTCTCCATTTTCCCCAAGGAAGGCCGGCTGGTCGTAGGGGATGTGTTTAGAGCCCACCTGAAATCCCTTTACTCCGATGGATTTCAGTTTTTTGTAAAGACTTCCAGAGGATTTCTGGTTGTCGTATGTTACGCCCAGCTTCTTTGCAAGCTCTTTCATCTGGGCGGTAGCCAGGATCTTCTTTCCGTATTTGTCATAGAATTTCTTATTGATGTCCGAAAGCTCGCCCCGTTTTGTCTTTGTGCTTTTCAGGTGCTTATTTAAGTATTCGTTCACAGTGGTAAGGTCTTTAACCTTCTGTGCCTGTTTTTCCGCTTCCTTTTTCCTCTGTGCTTCCTGTGTATCATTTACATCCTGGATAATCCCTGCATTCCCTGGGATCTGGATAACAGTCGGCTTTTGCAGCCCTCCCTTTGGCGCGCTGTCTGTCCCGTTGGATGTTGCGTTAGATGCTGGTCTGTTTCCTGCTGTGCCGCCATTCCCGGATGTGCCGTTTGCGGCTTCAGGGTTCCCACCGTCTGCAGCCGTGTTTGTGTTTGCGGAAGACGCAAGCTTGTCGGCATAGGCGGTCATTTTTGTATGGAATTCCTTCAGTTCCGCAAGGACAGCCGCAACGGATGAAGCAATCCCCGTCCCGTCCAAGAGCTTCCCGAATTCTTCCGTGGGGGTGTATCCAATCCCCGTCATAAGTGACAGGATGGACTTGCATGTTTCATCGGCTGTGCTTTCCATGTCCTCCGTCAGCTTCCCGAAGTTCTCGGACAGGGAATCAATCAGAAGCTGGATGGATTCGTCAAAGTTTTCCTGTAAATCCGTGAGCATTTCTTTTGTGTCAGAGAGGTATTTGTCGTACTGGGTTTCCGCTAAATCCCGTTCCGCTTCTTCTAAGGACACCTTTAAGGTCTGGATTTTCGCCCTTGTCTCTTCCGACATGTCTCCGGCATAGGCTTCCATCTGTTTTTGGATGTCTGCGATTTCCTTTGCCTTGTCTGCAATGTTTTTCTGGTAGTCAAACGCGTCCTTCTCTTTGTCCAGAAGCTCTTCGTAATCGCTGATTAAGTTTTTCAGTTTGCCGGAGAGGGCTTCGTATCCCTGGGCGTAAAGGTCTATGACGGCGTATTTCTCTTCCTGCGCCGCCTGGATGCATTCCTGGTAGGATTTCAGCAGCTCGTCTTTCCGGTCAACTAACTCTTTGTTATAGGGGTCATTCGCCAATTCGCTGTTGATTTTACGGATTTCAGACGCATAGTCCTCCGCCTGTTTCCGGTAGGATTCATAATTTCCCGCATGGAGAAACGCGGCCGCTTTTCCACGGTCTGTCATCCATCCGATGTCTTCTCTTGCAAGGTCTTCCCTGGACAGTTCTCCGATTAAGAAATCCGTCTCGGAAATGGTGTTTTTCATTCTGCTTTCTAAGTAGTCAAAATTGTCCCATTCGATCTGGCGCATCTGCTTTTGAAATTCTGCCAGGGACACGGCGGATTCCTGGATTGCGTTGGTTACGTCATCAATCCTTCCACATGCTTCGTACCATTCGTCGGAAAACTTTGTGACTGCGCCTGTGCTTACGGACTGGTTTAAAGAATCTGTAAGGTCTTTCCGTTTCTGCTCCAATGTCTGGTTGGTTTTCTCTTCATTTTCTGTCAGACGTTCATAGTATTTTTTGCTTGTCTGGTATCCTTTCGCCTGGGCAATGTCCATGGAATTGTTGAGCCGTGTTGCCTTCTGTTCAAAGACGCTGATTTTGTGCCCGTAATCCTTGTCGATGTTTTCCATCTTCTCCAATGCAAGGGCGGCTTTTTCTGTCTTTGCAGTCTGGGCGTACAGGTCTGTGGTGGCTTTTGCGGCGTTCATGGATTCCAACGCTTCATTGTAATTGGAACATGCAAGCCCGAAACTGTTGGAGACTGCATATGCTTTTTCCAGGTAATCCGCGGGGATTAAAATGTTCCTGCTTACAAATTTCGTTTTGATTTCATTTATGACGGCGTTCCCGGATGACTTGTTAATTATGCCCTTTGCGCTGTTAAAGTCATTGACGGAGACATTGTATGCCGACTGGTATGTGGACGCATTCTGGGAAATGTTGGAGATCTGCCTGTCCACATATTTGTTCTTTGCGCCTGCGGAGGTCTGGTTCTTTGCGGCTGCGGAGTGCAGTTCGTTTTCCGCATCCCTGCCGGACACTGTGTTTTCTGCTTTTTCACGTTTTGCCGCTAAAGCGGATGCGTATGCCTGGGCTTTGGCAAGGGTTTCCGCTTCTTTTGCGGACAGTTCGTTTTCCACGGCTTCATTGTAGGCTTCACAGTTGTAATAGTAGGTCAGGTTACCCTTTAAATATTTCTGGCAGTATTCCTTGACCGCTTTCAGGGAGTCGGAATCAATCTTTTTCCCCGCTTTGATTGCGTCGATGGCTTTCTTCAGGCGTTTTTTCAGCTTCTTGTCCTTCAGCTTCTTATAGGATTTCTCTTTTGCGAAAGAGGCTTTCCCTGCGGCTGTTTTCCGGTCTTTGGCGGCATTCTTTGCGTCCTGGGTCTGTGCGTTTGCATTTGCGTTGCTTAGCCGCGTCTGGGTGTCAATGTTCTGATTTTTTGCGGATGTTGTTTCAGCGTTGGAAAGTGTAGACCTGTCCGCTTTGGACTGGTTTGCGTCTAAAGCATTGCTTAACTGCTCCTGCCGCAAGGCTTTCTTCTCTTCCTGGGCGGTGAGGGCGTACAGCTCCAGGTTTAATTTATTTTCCTCTTCCGCATTCTTGTTGGCGTTATAAGAGATGCAGTAGGAGAGGAGCGCGTTCAGTTCTTTGGATTCTTTTCCCTTTGCGGATTTTAATGCCCCCACAATTCCGTTAATGGTGGAAGTGGACACTAATTTCCCGGCTTTGACTTTTGCTACTGCCTGGGTGAACAGCTTTTTATTCTTCTTGGAAACGTCCTTTTTCTTCGCCTTTAAAATTTTGTTCCCGTAAGTGGCGCGGGACTGGGCTGTCTTATGGTAGGCTGTCTGTAAGCTCTTCTGCCTTGCGTCAATGTTTTTTGCTTTGCTGTTCAGCAGGCTGTTTTTCCTGGAGGCAGTGGAGGCGGCGGACAGTTTTGCGTCTGTTTTTTCGTCTGCAGTGTCCTTTGCGCTGTTTTTGGCTTCTGCATTCTGCTTTGCAAGGGATGCGGATGCAATGGCATTCTCAGCCATGGTTTTGGTCAAGTCCTGGATGGATTCATTGTTGGAGGTGATCCGTTCATTGTATTCGTGCCATGCTTCGGAACCCTTTGTTACCGTCTTTTGCAGCTCTTTCAGCTTTTTGTTTTGTTTAATGATGTTGGAAATCTGGGACTGCGCGTTTTTATTGAGCTTTGTGTAATCCTTTGCGCTTGCGGAGAATCCCCAGGTTTCTTTGAGATCCATTGTGTTCTGGATGCGTTTGCTCGTGGATTCCAGACTGCTCAGAAGCTTTTCGTATTTTGTGATTAAGAGTTCAATCTTTTCCCGGGCTAATTCTTTCTGGGTCTTTTTCAGCTCTTCCAGTTTTTCCCGGCATTCCAGGGCTTTTTCATACCACTCTTTGTAATTTTTAATCCGTTCCTTCAATCCGTCGTCCGCAACATCCGCAATATTAATGTTTCCGTCGCGCACCTGTTTTGCCCAGGGTTCTTCCAAGCCGATGCTGTTCGCCCTGGCAATGTACTTTTCATATCCCTGTCTTTGGATATCAATTTCTTTTGTAATTTCAGAAATGGCTTTTTGATATTCCCGTCCTCTGGAAGTGAAGCTGCGGAAGGTTTCTTCTGCGCGTGTCTTTAACCGTTCTATGGCTTTTTCCACACGGGAGATTGCAATTTCTATAAAGTCAAACACTTCTATGGATTCTTTTGCTTCTTTATCGGAACCGGATTTCCCAGAACCAGACTTCCCTGACTTCCCAGATCCTCCTGCGCCTCCTGATTTTGCATAGAACTGGGACGCATCCAGTTTTGCGTTTTCCAATTCTGCAGAAAGGGCTGATTTTAAACCATTTTCAAATGCATTGACTGCAACATTCCTTGCTGCATTTCCCACTTTTCCTCCCAGTGTGCTTGTGTCGAACTGCATGGATTTAAAATTCACCAATGCTTTGGCAAGAGCCTGGATATAGGCGGTGGAAGCCCCTGCTGCGTTTGCAATGGCTACAATCTGATTCACGTCATCTGTAGTGTCAATGACAGTGTTGTTTAAATCCATCTTTTCCAGGGCAAGAGCTGCAATGCTTTGAGAAGTTGATGCGGCTTCTTCATTTTCATGCAATAGCGCGCCAATCTCTTCCCATGTAACGTCAGAAAGTTTCCTTCCTGCAAGTGCCGTATTGTCTTTTGCGAGAGCAAGCCATTCTTCCTGCAAAGCAAGCCTGGAGGCTACTAATTCTGCTGCATTTACAACACCATTTTCCTCCAACATTGCGACAGTGGCCTTCTCTGTTTCAGCGGTTAAATTATCCCAGATCCCGCTATTGTCAATGAGTGAAGTCGCAAGGTCATCAAAGGCTTTCTGACACGCGGTGATGTCATCTGGGTTCTTAGTGACAGTCTTGATGAAATCGTCATAGACTTTCCCTGCGCCGCCGAAAACTTTTTCAAATTCTTCATTGTTCAGGATGGAAGACCAGTCGAATTCCTCTCCGTCCTGTACATCGTCGTAAACTTCCATGAGGGTTTTGAGGTTGTCGGACAGGGATTGTACACCGTCTAGGGAGGATTTGTAGGATGGCGGTTCCGGAAGCTCCGTTTCTGAAATGTCTTTTTGCAGTATGCCCCATTCCGTAAGAAGATCTAAAATTTCCTGTATCCCCTCTGCATTGTCATCCGTAATAATCCCGTATTCTTTTGCTTTTTCATACAAAATATCAAATGCATCCCCATTGCTGCCGTCATCCGCCATTGCCTGTAAGTCCACGTCTGACAGCCCTTTTAATTTCCCTGCTAATTTTGTGATTTCTGTATCATCTTGCAACGCCTGGTAGAAAGAATATACATCATCATTAGCTGCTGAGAACACATCCTCCATAACGCTGGAATACTTTCCCCATTCCGCTTTATTTTCCTGTATTCCCTGTTTCACTGTCTGCAAGTCGTTCCATGCCTTATTGACGTTTTCATCATTATAAGGGTCTTCGCTCCTCAATACGGCTTCGTTATATGCTTCTACTGCTGATACTGCTTTATCATAACCTTCTGACAGGTTATCATCTGAAGCTATCTGAGCCATTTTTGCCTGGTTATAGGTTTCCTGGTATTTGTTGATAATATTGTTTGCATCTGATAGGGCATCCCCAGAATTATCGAGCAGCCCATCAAAAATACCAGCCATGACTTCAGAAACATCATCGGAATCTTTTTGCAATAATTTTATTTCATCCATAAAATTATCTATGGATTCTGAAGCTTCTTCCGCACCGCCTACAAACCGGAACCCCTTATCTGTGAAATCTATTCCGTTTGAATCAGCTATCTTTTTTATTTTGTCCAATAAATTAAGTTCATCAGCATTTACCATACCATTCATAGTTCCCAGATGATATGTATTATCTGATTCCATTTTATTCGCAGCCTCTTCTATTCCACCACGGTTTTCATTAAGGAATTTATTTGCCGATTCTTTATTTAATTCCTTAATTGCTTTTGTCTGATTTTTATATGCGTCAGTCACAAGGTTTAAGCAACCATGTTCTTCCCCATATTTTTCGTTTAATTCCGTCTGGAGGTCTAACATTTGCTTCTTTACATTATAAGTTTCTTCTTCATTCCCTTTTGCTGCAATGAGCTGTTTACGGAGTTCAGAATATTTTGAAATATAATCATCCATGGAAGAAGATGTTTCCTTATATGCGTCTGCGGATTCTTTGGCTTTTTGTCTAGCTTCCTCTGCTTTTTGGTTGCTTTTGCTGATTGCTGATGAAAACACCCCAATAGCGGTAGAAATCCCTAACATAATCATGCCAATTGGATTTGATAAAAAGGCAGTTTTTACACTTGCTCCGAACCCTCTCACTGCTGCTGAAAGTTTAAATGTGCTCGTTGTAGCTGCTTCGTTCGCTGCTGTCTGTGCATTTGTAGATTGTGTTAATCCAAGTTGATTTAATCTTGCTTTTTGCTTTTCAGCTTCTAAATTCTTTAACTGTAAAATTTCAATCAATTCAGATTCCGTTAAATTTCTATTAGATAAAATCTGCCTTAATTGAGCATTTGTCAATCCAATACATGATTTCTGTAATGTACTCATTGCCTCAGTATATTTTGTCGTTCCTCTTACCATTAAAGACATATCTTTTACAGTGCTTAATGCTGTTCCAAAATTACCAGCCTGTACCGCACTGTTTTTAAATGCTACTGAAAGCGTAGTAATACCTTTCAATATGCCTAATGCCAAAAATCCTTTCAATGTTCCTTCAAGAATTCCACAGGAATTTGCAAAATCTAGTACTGCTGTTCCAGCATTCGTCAGCCCTTTTACCGTTTCTCCGTTTATGACGTTGTTATAGGTTTCGGTCATTGCAACGCCAAATCTTTCAGTTGATGCTTTTGCACTATCTAAGTAAATTTGGTACTCATTGCTTGCCGTTCCTGCTGCATTCAGAGAACTGTTTAGAAGTTCATTTGCCTCCGCCATATTTCCCAAAATTGAAGAAACTTGATTCGATCTGTGTTTTCCCGCGATAAGTTCAAGTAATGCGCTGGCATCCGTATCTGACATTTTAGAATAAACTTTTGAAATGTCATTATAGATATCATAAATACTCCTGAAAGTTTCTTCATCTGCTTCCAGAATATTTACACCGCCACTACCATCTATATTTGTCAGTGCTTTGATTTTTGCAGCTAAAGTAGATGTGGATTCAATAACATCGTCTGTCTCCTCACCCATCTCTTGTAGTTCTACCGTACATCCACGAATTCTAAGCGCAGAAGTGCGGATTGCTAATGCGACCTTATTACTATCCTGTACTGCCCTATTGCCAGCACCAAGCATGGCAATGAATTCATCAACACTGGTATTTGCATCACTCATAACTGATCCGACAGCTTGAATCCCTCTAGCGACTTCTTCCTGGCTGATTGATGCTGTATTTCCGATAAGGTCAATTTTATCATTCAATGCCTGTGCTTTTTCTGCAAGCTGATCCATTCCATATCCATCAATCTTATCATATCCCTGTAAACCAGCTAATAATGCTTTTGAAGCATCTTCTGCCCCCATGTCCCCAACATGCTCAAGCTGTACTGCCATATCAGCTAATGCCTCTGAATCTGCAAGGTTATAACCAGCCCTAGAAAACGTAGTCATTGCGTCTATATAATCTTTTGTTGCAACTGCCAATTCCTTTGTCCTGCTAATTACTTTATCAAGATAATCCGGGAAATTCCCCCTCGAAATTTCAGCATTTACACGGGATAAGTCGGTCATAGCAGAATCTAATTCCTCTGCTTCTCTCCATGCATTCTTTAATTGTGCTGTGAAACGCATAATAAGGCTATAGCCACCGAAGAATTGCAGTACCTTAGAAAAACCACTCTTTAAGGTATCAGCCATAGTCATTCCTGTATTTCCTGTTACTTTTAATTCAGAACGGAATGCTCCCAATTGAAGGCGAATATTATTTAATTCTTTTGTGCTATTTGCTAATTGGGCTGAATCTAACAGTTGAGTATATTTTTTTGACATTGAAGTATCTTTAAAAAGTTTTGAATTCTGCTTGTAGCCCAGCAAACTAAAGTTCCTGTCTCCCGCACAAAAACGTCAAATTAAATTCTCAAGTGTCAAATACTATCTACAAGAGCGTGCTGTAGGATGCGGCACGTTTCCCTCTTGACCATCCCATGTCATTCCGATATAGTTTTTATGGAACAAAAAAAAGAGAAAGAACAGCCCCTCCAACAGTTCGTTCTTTCTCTCACATACCAGTGTGCCTGCCGTATACGGGATCATGTCCCACTTGTGAGGCTCCGGCACCACCGACATATACTATGATAAGAGAAAACTCCCTGTTTTGCAAGCTAATCCGCATAAAAAGTTCATCAAAAGCCCTCTTTGATTCCTTTATGAAGAGATTCCACCCGGAATTTCAGACCTGTCCCTGCTGTGGGGCCAGGGGTTCCTGCCGCATCCATGCCTATTATGGCCGTTCCCTGGTCGACTTTATAAGTGGTGTCCCTGTCCGCCACAGCCTCTGTATCATGCGCCTCATCTGTACCTGCGGCCATACCCATGCCATCCTCCCGGACTTCATCGTCCCTTACTCCGGCTATGGCCTGTTCTTCATCCTCCGCGTCCTCGCGGAGTATTTTCTGCGTCTGTCTACCGTGGAGAGACTCTGTGAGCGCTTCTCC
>KE159582.1:174723-474236 GCA_000403255.2 Lachnospiraceae bacterium 3-1 | reverse complement strand
GGGCAGATCATCCTGCTGAGCACGGAGAACGGATGGTATGAAGCTGAGATCAATGGGCGGGGGACTTACTTCCACATCCTCGCCGGACGGCATAAATATGGGAACTACCTGTGCATCCCTAACCTTGATGTAGGGTGCGAGCTCTCCGATTTCTCCGATATCTTTTGGAATGAAGAAAGGATCGGCTCCCTGATGCGGAAGGTGGATGCGGTGACTGTCGCCACCGGCCTGATCCATCTGCCCGCCCTGGCTGCCGGACAGCTGAAGAACTGAATGCTTCATAGGGCTGTGGGTCTCTTGATGGGATCCATGGCCTTTTATATTTCAGGAAGGAATTCATGCTCTGGCAGCGTGCCATATTTTCGGTAGGATTGTGCATTCACAGACAGCACTGCGCAGTCAATTGGATAAAGGTTGGAAAAATAATTCGTCATTTGCGTCTCCCTCAATTCGCCGTCCGACATTCTGCTGTCCTAAAAGCTTAATATCATTTACCAGTTTATTTTTCTTAACAGAAAAGTTTATTTCAATAGGTTTATCATTTACTTTTCTCTGCGCTTGTTCTGTTGCCTGGTGGACAGATTCAGTAATTTTCTTATTATTTACCTTGCCTGATAAATTTACGGTGCCATTTATTGATGATAGATCTTCCTTAATCTGTTTCTTTGTCTGAGATTTCTTTAAAGTTCCAATCAAAGGAACTTTTATATCTCCAAGGTTTTTAACATCTTCCTTAATCTGTTTCTTTGTCTGAGATTTCTTTAAGGAAGCAATTAAATCAATTATAAAATTTTCTGCCATAAACAATTCCCCTTTTATTTTTGCATTCAAAAAAGACAGTTCCTTTATTTTGAACTGTCTTTAAATATGTTACAAATTAAATTTTTCATATGAATAATTATTTTTTTACTAGCATTTTTAAATATTCATCTACTTCTTTGCTTTGGTCTAAAATATCTCTCCATTCCTTATTTGAAGTATTGCATTTTTGATTACAGGTTAAAATCTCAAATGATTCTTTTCTTTCAAATTTTAGTCTAATAATTAATTCCGCAATTTCAGATGTACTTGTAACTGTTTCTGAATTTGATGCTCCAACAATAGCACCTGTTACTCCAAATAATATACCACCCTTCAGTGACTTATCTTTGTTGCTTACCGTGTAAGTTTGCGAACTAGAAACAATCACCATTTCATAGTCCACAAGATCCGAATATTCAATTTCATAAGCTTTATAACCGAATCTTAAAACAAGTATTATTTTTTGTTTAGTATCAAAATGTAATGTAGCGTCTGCAATTCTCAACTCTTTATCAGAATCCATACCTTCATACTCATACCAACAATGATATATGCCATCTTCTTTTTTGAATAATCCTACCTTTTTCGGTTCTTTTATTACCTCGCATTCAAAAAACTCCTTATCAAATCCCGTATAAAGACTAGCTTTATATAATGCTTCTCTTTTGTTTGGTGCATACCATTCACACTCATGTAACTTAATCATTATTTATTACCCAACTCATTTCCTTCCATATCTTATGTATACCATTATATCACCTCTATTCCATTTCTTCAATCAAATGTTTCCTGTTTCTTCCTTATTAAATATCATCATAAATTGCATACCCTTACTTTTTCTGCCATTTATCAAACCATTTCGACAAAAATCTACATATGTATTATGATATTTTCGTTAGAATTAAATTAATATATTACATATGAAAGTGGATAATACCATGTCAACATTTTGTCCATTTGTAAAATGTAATTGCATAGCAGAATGTGTTTTCAATAATGGATGCTTTAACGAAGGAGATCCAGAAAACTGCAACCTTATGGACGCTATAAGAAATATTCAATCTGATGGATTTGATGATCGCACTCCAAGAGATTATATTGAAAGCATTGAAGATAAACTCCAAAGTATAAATTCAAATACAGGTAGCGACCAAACTGAGTCATGGAGCATCAAAAGCGAGTTAGAGGATATATCTTCTAAGCTAGATAAAATTATGAAGAAGATTTAACAATCTGTTGACATATTTTCTTTGACGCAACATATAAAACATTCTTTGCTTCAGCAATTGACAAATTATTTTTTGCCAGAATATCTATAATACTGTTTACAATTTCTCCTTTTTCTTTTAACTGCTGTCCATTTTGGATAGCAGTTTCTTTTTTCTCATTGTCCATATAAATATCTCTCTTTCTTTACATCTAAATTTTTATCTCCACCATTTTCCCCACTATCCAAAACACAAACATATTTTCTCTCTTTACACCATCCCACTGTTGTGTTATCATTAGTTCCATATTAAATTTTCATTGTATTGTATCATGTTGGTGTTTTACGCTTCTTCCAAAAAACGTAAATTTTTGCTTATTTTTTCAAATTTTTAGCGTTTTTTTTATGATTTTTTACTGTTTTTTGCTTATTTTTTGGTTTTTTATGATTGGCATTTGATTTGGTTGTTTTTTGGTTCACAGACATTATTAATCCCGTCAATTATTCAAGAGGTAATCCTCCAGCTTCACAAATAGGTACGGGTATAGGTCAATCCGCCCCAGCTTAAACCTTGTCAGCACATCTTTGTTGATCCCAGTGACTGAACTTATCCAGCACTGCTTTTCCCTCTTTAGCCTTTCCCTGTACATTTCCCTCAATTCTTCCTGGCTCAAAATTCCTACCTTCTTTCTTTTATATTGATAAATGCAATTTTATTGATAAATGCATTTTTATTGATAAATATTATATACATTTTTCCATACTGCACCCAGCCGGGAGTGTGGAGCCTCCATGTAGCGGCTGGGCGGCCTACTGCATATTTGGGGCATATGCAGCAGGATTTTTCATCTGTTATTTGTTTTGAATGATTTTTACGTGCACCCGTGGAATTGATGCACGATGGCTCCCATAAGCTGTGACACCTATAAAAGCCTGAATATTGAATTAGTGGAATGAATTTATATTGAACTGCCATATGCAGCAGCTTGCGTTTGGCACGGGGATTTATACAAACAGCCTTTTCCACATGCTGTTCTTCCCCTGTGCCGTAATAGTAGATATTAAAACAATAACTTTTTATAATAATCTGCATGGTGCAGTTATCACCTTAATAAAATTCATTGCTTATAAATTTTTTTATCTTTTGAATCCTTTCGTTGCCAAAATCAACCCTTTTGTAAAACCAGTCTGATAAATACTGTGGGGAAATCCCCAAATATGTAGATAACGACTTTTTCTTTAGGTTGTACTTCTCCATATATGCAACTGTTTGATCCCTTAATTCATCTTGCAAAATTCTCCCTCCAATCCATATGAATGTATGCGTTATCGCTACTTCCCCTCCTAAAGTAGTTTGTACAAAATTCATATGCCATTATCAAAAAAGCCTTATATTTCAATGTTTCCACACATCTAAGCACACTCTTCTTTGACGGATTTTACGCTTTTTCTGATTTTATCCTTCATAATTCCTGCCAGTTTCCGATAATGAATATTGGCAACAAACATCTCATTACATTCTCTGTTCACCTGTACGCCCGTTAATAACAGATGGTTATATTTATCAACCGATATTTGCAGCAAACCTAATTCCTCCAATATTTTTATATCTTTGTCAAAATATCTTCTGTCTGTGTCAGCAAGTTTACATAATGCCGATTTTGTAATACGGTTATTTTTATTATGAATAACGCTGATGGCATCTGTATCACATTTCCGACATATATAAGTAAATACCAACATTAATCTCCTGCAATCCGTACACCGTTCTATTTTTGTGGGTATTGACTTTTTTATCCATTTAATATCTTCTTTATATAAGGTAACTTCCCTGTCTATGTTTTTCCCATTCTCAAATTCCCATATCTGGAAATTCTTTTCCCTGTATTCTTTCAAACCTTCCAAATGTTTTTTCGCCTTCTCGCCTCTTTTAAGCAGCTTGTCTATATTTGGACTGTCTGTATGGGAAAAATCACACCTTACACGCTTAACCAGTTCCTCACCCAAACATTCCCATAAAAGAGATTTGTCTTTATATTTCTCCATGAATTTCTTATCGGAATAATAAATTGCAAGAAGGATATCTAACAATTCAGATTCACCATGAACTATGGCAAATAATTCAGATTTCGCAAATTCATATAAAGAATCATACTTTCTTTTATTTGTTTTATTTGCTTCAGTCAAATCGTCTGTATCATTATATTTTTCATTATTGATTTCATAGAGCCATTCCTGCATTTCTATTAGTTTATCTCTGATTTTCTTATATTTGTAGCTTGTAATATCTGGAAGGGATGCTATTAATCTCTCCCAATGGAATTCTTCTTCAATATTAATATCCATATCAATATTGCCAATCTGTCCTTCCATATAATGGCATATCTGGTTCATTGTACAGTCCGTATTGTCAAATAATTCGGTTTCAAGATCGCTGCCAACCAATGCACCAACTGCCTTTAATTCCTTTTCCTTGCTCCTCTTCCTTCTGCCAGAACGGAGATATTTCATAAAATATGGCTTCTGATGCATTTTTAATAGTTTCAAGATTCCTTTTGGAATATTTGCTTCCTGCCCATGTTTGGCATAATCAATAGTGATTGATCCTACTATACTCATTATCTTTATATAATCCTGTACCTCTTTTGTCTGATCAATCGACCATAATATTGAGATTGGATTTATCACATTGCCGATATTATTTTTATAACCTTTATAATCGCACTCTATGATTTCATCCATATCATTTACAACAACCTTTTCTTTTTTCTTTACTCCTCCATATGGACATTCCACCTTTTCATGGTAAATTGTATTGCAATACTGATTAATTGCTGCTTCACAAATCGTCTGGTTATTTACAGTCAATACATGGTCTCCGTCAAAATCCGCACTATTCGCTTTTAATGCTATCGTATTTCCAAATACAGCAATGATAATACCCGTTTTCTGGTATGCAAACCATTTTTCCATTGCCCCACTCGTCACAACTTGTACTGGTGAATGTTCCTGCGCAATATGCGGTGATCTTATGATATCAACCCAAGGCGTACCTTCTAAATGATGGCTCCAGTAATTAGAATAAATCTGGTTATATTTTAATAATCCTGTCACTGGCAGTCCAAATATATGCTGCATCAACGCAAACAAATCCGGTGTAAGCGTCTGGTAATTGCCCTTTACTACAATCTTCCCTACATATGCCCTCTCTTTTGCAGATTTCAAGTCCTGTTTGGCTTTCTTCTTTACAAATTCATCATTGAATAAGGAATGGTCATAATACATTGCATTGTAATAGGCCGGAAACCTTGACCATTCAATATCGTTGCCCTTGTCATCTTCACTGCATATCCCCCTGAATTTTAAAAATCCTTCCACACTTTTACATGCAGCAGTATAACTTTTTACTGTTGGACTGCATAATCTTTTTATGCCATTCTCCGAAAAAGACAATGTCTGTAATGGCTGGTATGCCATAACCGTAGTGTCTTCCAATTCAGAAAAAGAAACATCATATTCCGATATGTTGAATTTCCTTTTATATCCATGCATTTCCTTGTCAAATTCTTTGCGCCACGCTTCCACAGACTCATAAATGTCATGGAATTTAAACTGGCTTTTTGTTAAAATACAGTCAATCTTATCTGTAAACAAATCCCATTCTTTACCATTAATATCAATGATCTTACTGACATTATAAGTTTTTGCAAAATCCTCTATCGGCATTGTATACAGTTTCCCTTTTAAACATGGGATACAACGGAATTGAAAAGATGCTGGAATATAGTCCAAATTCAATTCTTTGCTCCATTCTCCCGCTTTTCTTACCGTAACAATGCCTGCACCATCAAATAAATTTGTTGGTATCCGCTTTACTTTATCATGTAATACATTGAATTTTCGGTGTATGTTACCATCTTCATCCCATGTGTCAACTTCTCTTACAACATCAACTTTTGCTTTCATCAATATTTCTTTATCATCTACAACAACGATATTTGGTGTTGATACTGGTATGCTATCGGTAGCAGCAAGTCCGATATAAGAATTCCATTTTGACATGAATTTATATTCTATGTTGGGATCAATGCCACACAGTAAAATATCCATTGCTTTTTCCCATATATTTTCTGCCACTAACATTGCTTTCTGTGTCCTGCTATGGCTGGATGACACAATAATCCGTTTATACCTTTTGCCATTATATGTAACAATGCCTTTAGAGGCTTTCATCTTATCTCTATATTTTGTATACGATCTCCCAACTTTCAGGGACAGCATATTTTCAACATAATCCCTGCTTATCCCGCTTCTTTTTGTCTTTCTCTTTGCCACCTCATTTTCTTTTGACAGGAAACGGATGATACGGATCAGTTCTGATTCTGCTGTGAGTATCATATGCTTTCTTTTATCATGACTTATTTTGCGTGTCACTGCTTTATCATATTTTTTCTTATCATCTTCACTTAAATCATCCCTGTTGATAACATTTCCGTCTTTATCAATAATGTCTGGAAGAAATTCGTACTCATTATTTTCATCCAGTTCTTTCATTTCTACCCTATTGATATATACCAATGGCGCTTTCTTTGGTTTTTTATCCTCAATCTGTTTCCTGTTCTTATTCATAATCAATTACCTCCACAATCCAAAAAATCATCCTCAACAACAACGCTTACACTTATATATTCTCTTTTTCTCCAACCAAAAATCCCACAACATAACACATAATCCATATAATCAGGATCAGCCAGTCGGAACCATGGATTCCGAGAATTTCGGTTCCGCCTCTAGGATTCTGAGATATTATCCTTTTATGGAAAATCAGATTGCTTTATCATCATTCATATACTTATTACTTCTCCATCCATTCCCACATTTGGGATTGCTCCAAGTTCATACATCTGTATCCAACTACTTACTTCTTCTACATATTCTCTATTCAGTTGTTTAATCAATCAATATAATGGGGAGTCCTATGCAATTGTTTATAGGTTACGAATTTCTGAATTTATAATTTCGGATGTTACTTTCTTTCACATCCGAATTTTTTTATTGTCTATCGTACTATTTATATGAGAGGTTTTTGTGCTAATATTATAAATTACAAACGTTTGTTCTATGTTGCTTTTATAAGTATACCGAATATATGTTCCCTTGTCAAGATAAAATTTTACCAGCCACCGTTTTTAATTTTGATGGCTGGTAAAATAATAATTATATCTTTTTATCTTTAGTTGTACGTAATATCATTAAATAGTTATCTTCTAATTCTTTTTTTCTTTTTTCTAATTTTTCTGTTTCTATAGTCAAATCCTTATTTCTTTCCGTATTATCAATATCTCTTAAAATTTCTAAAATTTCTTTTTGTGTAGCTATTATCTCATCTATTTTTTTAAATTCATAATCTTTACTTTTAGCAAAATTATTCTTTAGCTCCTTGTGCTTTTTATAAGCTTTAAATGTCCTAATTAATGACTGTAATAAAAAAACAAGCGAACTACAAAGCATACTAACACATACAGCACTAACAATTTCATTCATCTTCTAAACCTCCTATTACTTGTATGCAACCTGAAATAATTATACATATTATTGTAAATATAACAGACAATGCATTTAATAGCCCTAATCGAAGATTTAAAGTAGGAATATTGCTATTTAATAATAATATTCCATATATAACAGATAAAAAGATTAAAAAAATAACAACTGAAACAAATAATGTTGTTTTAACCTTTTTATTTTTTTCTCCTTCTTTTATATCATTAAGTGTTTTTAAACCATCGGCATATACCATAACATTAAAAAAAAATAATTCTGGACTTATAACAGATATAGAGATTTCACTTTTTGTAACATATTTTACAACTAAAATAAACAGCAATGGAAATGCACCCAATGCAACCGTAAACCCTAGCCATAGGCAAATTCTTTTATACATTATATATCCCCTATTTTATTCTGATGAATAAATCATACCATACCAACCAAAACTATTCAATTGTCAAAGTCCCAAAATTCAACAAAATCCAACAATAATCCCGTTTCCCACCTGATAGTAACATTGTTCCCACCAGCTATACCAACTCCCAACTCCTTGTGTAATGTCCTTGCATCAATCCAGGAACCATCTTTTATAACCACATTCAATTATCCTGCCAAATTCCCCTCAAAATCCATCATCCCAACAACTCCTAACCTGCACACAAAAACTCGAATATAGATGAAATAACGGCTTTATAAGCCACTGTATATGCAATTCATAAGAAGTATTTCTCTTTTTTATTTTGTGTCAGTTCCTTATATCCAGCACTAATTGACGTTTCACCAGATAAAACCCGTTGTTTTACATCTTCATTATCTGAATTTAAAACTTTTGCACCCATTTTATATGTAGTAGGTTTTACACCTGCAATATCTGCAAGTTTAGCATTAGTTTCATTTTCACGTTTTTTGTTTGTTTGGACTTCCATCAAATTTGACGGAATAGCACTTCTGTTATCATATTGATTTCCATAATATTTAGATTGACGTTCTTTTGCTTGCTTTTCATAAATTGGTCTATACTTTTCAGCAACAGCGATTCTTTGGATGGGAGAAAGATTACGTCTACCTAGCTGAATATCAAGCATCCATTCCATAACTTCTTCTTTTGTGTTATAAGCAACTATTGAAAGAGTAATTTCATTGACAGTAATTTCTAAATATAGAACCTATCTTTCATTGCCTGTCATCCACAAAAATACAAAAGCCATTTATAGTTCCTTATGTTTATCATTTTCTCTTTAAGTTCTCTAATCTTCTTGTTATTTTCTATGTATACTTCAATTTGTTTTTCTACTAATGTATCTGCTTTTAATTCTGGATACAACGATACAAGAGTAATACTACTTTCATCTTTCAAATCACCATATGTATTAGATTCATAATTCATATATTGTTCTACAAGGACATTCATATCTTCTTCAATATTCTTATTTTCTTCTGTATACATATCTATCTTAGATTCCAAAGTACGGCTACTGATAATATTCCAACTTAATACAACAATAGATACTAAACATACTCCAAATCCAATCGTACAAAAACTTCCTGCGCTATCCCAATCTTTATTTACAACAACAATTAATAAAACCAAAAACACAATAGTTAATAAAATTAACATATTTTTATTCTCCTTTACGCTCCCATATTTAAAATCAAAATAACCTTCTCTTTTCCATTTTCACCTCAGTACTTCTACTTCTCCTTTTGCCAAATATGAAGCATTACATCTAGCATAACGTTCAGCATGTAACTTATCGATTGCTAAACCGCAATAGCATCATCTTCACACCAGTCTGTTTTCTTGGTACTATGAATACTTTTAACTTTTGATTATGTTGATTTTAATCTAATTCTTTTATATTTTTTACCTACCTACTTTTTAAATTCAGAATCTTGATATATAATACTTCTATAAAACTATTTGGAGGTTACATATATGTCAGAAGATAAAAAATCATTAATCGACTTAGTTCCTGATTCTGTTGATAATGCTGTTAAAAACATTACCGATAAACCAACGCAAAACATGGGAACCACGCTTGCTGATATTTGGTATCTTGTTTTTGGAGGTATTTCCCAAGCTGCTGAAAAGCGTAAACTAAAATACTCTTATGCTCTACAAGAATTTGAAAATGAATTAAAAGAAAAAATATCAAAAATTCCAGAAGATATAAAGGTAGAGCCAGACATTCAAATTATTGCTAAAGCATTAGAAGAAGCTAAATACTGTGTTGAAAAAGAGGAACTCAGAAAAATGTTTAGCAATTTAATTTCTAAATCTTTAGATAGAACAACAGAACAAAATGTTCATCCTATTTTTATAAATATAATTTCTCAACTAAATTCTTCAGATGCAGAATTAATGGAAAAAATATATAAAATTGATGAGGGCAGTTCTATAAAATTAGATATAGAAAATGAATACAAATTCTTAATTTCATTATCAGTTTTAGAACATAATGGATTAATTAAGTCCGATATTCATGAAAAAATAATGACAGCATCTTGGGGCAACCATGAAGCATTAACTTCATTTATAAAGTCTAGTGAAGGTTATTCAACTAAAATCGAATTAACAGAATTAGGAAGACTTTTTTGTAAGATATGTATCCACGATACCTTACAATGATACTTTGCACACACACTTGAAAGTCCTATTCCATCACCCTATAGCCACAATCCAGTGCCTTTGACACAACCAGTCTAAAGGCACATTTATTATCATCATTCCTTCTTATTCCTATCCAACCACTCCGCCATGTCAATAATCTCAGTCTTGCCACTACAATTTACCAGCCTAACCCTAAAATCCTCAAAATATGAAATGTCCCACAATTCACTCTCTGGCACATCATTCATTGTCAAGTCTGTTTCGATTGCTCCTATCGCCAGATTGCAAAAGTCAATATTTGTAACTTTATAGATTTTTGTATCTGCTACTGATAGGTATTTAATTTTTGTGTCATTACTAATTTTAATATCCTCCATATTTCTTAATGTTAATAATGCGTCCATTTGGACATACTCTTAACCTTTAGAAGCTAAGAAATTCCTTATAGTTAATAATAACCAAACCTACATCTTACTTTTAACATTAAGATATCCCACTTTCTATTGTTTTGATTTCTTCATCTAATTCTCTCTTTTTTTCTTTACATTCATTATCAGAAAGTAATGGTGGTTCACTTATATCATCTTCTGTTATATGCAACAATTCCATAGCCTTTATTCTCCCTTTATCAATCAAACAAATTTCTGTTGATTTTCCACCATACTTATATCTGAATGCCAAATCCTTTTTTTCAAGATTTTTCATTGTTCTTGTTACTGTAGCATAGTTCTTGTTTGTGTTATGATCCATCTTTATCCGTGCGACACGATATATAGTACCCTTCTCATAACTAAATTCCATGCCAAAATAATTCAACAATATGTCTTCTAAGTACATTTCATACATATTACAATAATCGCTTGCATAATAAGGTCTCCCTTCTTTTTCACACTTGCAGATAATATTGTTATAGCAATTTCGTATTTTTATTGCAAATTCAGGACATTTATCCTTGTCATAATAACAGCATATTTTCAATGGTTTCAAACCTTCTCTATTATGTAATACCGTAATTTTGAAACATGTTTCTAATATCCATTTTTGTATTTTGCTTAATCTTTCACTCGCCATTTTTTACCTCAATTATACATTTTTACCACTTTGTTTAAACCAACCGTTCCTAAAATCATATGGCAGAGATAAGACACACCCTTGTAATTCTCTTTATCCGTCCACAGACAGGCCATATATCCTATTTCTTTTACATCATAAACCTTTGTACTGGAACTTCCCTGAAATATTCATCTGGATTCTCACCAGCTTCAATCAACTCCTGTCTTGCTTCTTCAATAATCCTGCCCATTTCTTCATCCGAAACACCAAAAGCCCTTGCCATATCTGAAGAAGAACAATAAAATTCTTCTCCTGTAATCTCTGAAATCTTTCTGCATATGTCAAAGTAAATCAAATCGTAAGACATTCCACCTTCTAATCCTGCGTCTATGACTTCTTCTACCATGTCAGTAGTAATCCCATATTTACCGTAATTGTTCATTACATTCTGTATAACCATTTCTCTATCCATAATCTTATTTCTACCTCCCAAATACCTTTTGACTATCAAAATCAGTTATATATACATCTTCTTCAAACTCCACAATGCCATCCACAAATACTGTATCCGATGAATCAGACTTTATCATCTTTACCAGTAATTCAATCCCGACCTCAAAATCAACTGTATGACTGCGATAATGAAAAACATCGTATTCATAATCTTCTAATGGTTCCACTTTTAAATTTTCAATACACCATGCAAGATTCTCCATAATACTATGACTGCGAAAATCCCTGTCAATACTTACATTCGAAAGATTAATAAGCTGCTCTCCATCTTCAGGATGATCGTCATAATTGAAATATGGAACTAATATATTGCCGTTTTCATCAACACTAATCTTGTCCCACTCATGATAATCATAAGAGCTAAATTCTAAAAATACACCTTCTCCAACAATATAGGAAATCAGCCCCATATGCCCATTACTGGTAATCTGTGTCATAACCTCTATATCAAGCCCACATTGCCTGAGTTTATCAATGTCCAGCTTTGATTTATCAAATAATGCCTCTATCTCTTCCTTATAGTATGTATTGCTTTCCCTGTGTTCCTGGATTTCTTTCAAACATTTCTGTTCTTCTTCTGGAAGGTCATATTTTAAAATATATTCTTCAACAGACATACATCCATGTTTCCTAGCCATTAAATCAAAAAATCCCTTTCCAAATGCAATCTTTAATGGATACATACTTGTTACTATTTCTATTTTGCTTCTGAGTGTATCTACCTTTGTAATTTCTATATGCCCTTGCTTTGAAAGGGCATTATCATCCTTTACAAGCAAACTGTTATAATCTGTTTCAAGAACACAATCGCCTATGCCTTTAATTCTGGTTATCATATCGCTATGTAAGTCAATAAATGACTGTTTTTGGGGATAATTCAATGCTTTTGCTGCGTCTGATAACCTGAGATACACTTTGTTATCATGGAATATTTTTGTTGTAAATTTAACTGTTTGTTTATTTGCCATATATAATGTTTCTCCTTCTTTATTAAAAATCTATAGTTGCGAACAATCGCAGATTATGAGCAACGGCATGAACTGCTTTTTTTTGTAGCAATTGTCCAACTGTCAAATTCCATCAAACACATAATTAAGAAACGCATCGTTACTTTGTTGACGATATTCGCAATTTTCAATATTACCTGGGCAGTCTCCTATTTCGCTGATATATGGACAATCCACATTTGTGCAACGAGCATTTCCAGTTATAGCAACAATGTTATCTCCATATTGAATAAATCTTTGTTCCATTTATAATTCTACTTCTCCTTTTTATATAAATTGGTGAGAACCACAACTTTATTTTCAGCATTCCTCCAAATGTGGGGAAATTATTTCAACTTGTAAACCTATAATTTCCACTTTTCATAAGACAAAATTCTTTAACTCCATATACTTCCAACAATTTATTCAAGGTAATCAGACATAATTATTTCGATAATTTTATCTTTGGCAGGTGAAGATATTATTTGGCTTTTATCTTCAGTCAGCAAAGATAAAACATCTTGATATGTTATATCTTTAGATTTTAGATAATTTACGTATGCCGCTTTATTCTTAAACCAATCACGTCCAATTTTATAAAACTCATCTGATTTTCCATGAACACCAGTAGCACAACATTTAACCATTCTTGCCATATCCTTCTCCTTCTTCATCTCAAAATATAAGCAGTGAGCAATCTGTGATTGCGAACTAATCAGTCACCGCCGCTTTTTGCGGTGGCTGCCTACTGTCAGAGACTACACTAATTCATAATCATTATTCTCTATCAGATTAACCACTTCTAACACTTCTTTTTGTGTTGATTTATCCTTACAACTCTTAGTCATCTGAATAATCATTTTCATTGAATATACAGGTAACAATAATGAACGTAACTTCTCCCTATGTTTCATCCATTCTAAACGTTCATATTCATAGCATCCATTATATGATTGCCCACAATTTGCCCATTTCTTTTCAAGATAAGCATTCTTACTTATCACTGGTTCACATGCAGCCAAACATGATACCAATAATGAATCTGTCAATTTCTTATTTCGTAAATTTTCTTTGTCCTGTTTTGTCATAAATAATCAATCTCCTTTTATGTTGTCTCTGACAGTAGGCACGGACTAAATTCCTCAAAGTCCAGCAGAGCTGTCCTTTTCTGAATTTAGTCCGTGATTATTATTGGAGCATCCTGTCACATTGCTTCACCGCCAAAGGGCGGCGGTTCGCAATATGCCAGTCTGTCCAATAATGATATGTTTTTTGTAAGTGGATATTTTCTTTGGGGGAGAATCCACAATTATGATATATACTTATACAATCAAAAATGCAGTCATAATCAAGTGGTGTCAAAATAAGCATTCTTTTAAATATTTAAAACTTTGTATGATTTGACACCACTAATCCCCAACGTGACGCAACTTTCAATCAAGGCGGACGAACTATTTCATTGTCAGGAACTACCATCCAATATCGTTTGTATCTATATTCAGACTGCCTTGAAGTTTCTCTATCAGAAATTATCGTATACGGATATTGGCGATCACTCAATTTCCCACTACATACACCTATGCCCATAGTCCGATCATTTAACCCTAGCAAATTACGCATCTTTGATTTCAAAACATTCTGTTCTTCTTTGAATAGCTTTTTTCCTACAATACCTTTTAAATACTCCAAAAAAATATCTTTTGCAGCTGTTATAATCTCTAACTCCTTTACTTTGTCAGCCAGTTCATCACCTAAATACTGAAGAAATACAGTCTGATATGTAGAAATCTTCATTCTCCTGATGATATGATTATCCATCCTATATTTCTTATATCTTACATTATTTATTTGAATTTGTTCTTTATCATCCCAATCGGTGTACATGATTCTGTTCTCTCTGGTAAATTCACGAATATCAACATTATTTTCTTTTAATTCCAGCAAAAAATTTTCCTTATTTTCTAAGTATTGTTTTACAGGCAAATATTGTTGCTCATTGATATTCAAGAATCTTGCTATAGCCTTTCTCGTGTAATTTTTAAAATAAAAACTACATGTATCATTTTCACCAATACACCGCTTCCTCCCAATTGCTTGTATTGCAGAATCAATATCAAATATTTCAGAAAAAACATGTTTAATGGCAGCATCTTTAATGTTAATTCCATTATCTAATGCCTTGGTTGTAAACAAGATTTTTCTGTCAAAAGTAATATAGTTAGGCGCGTACTGTGTAATACAATCATTTGTACAAAATTCAAGAATATCTTTTCTCTTCGTGGACTTACTACACATAAAGTAAGCAATGTCATCATACACATCATGCATTTCTTTCAGCCTGTCCATACTGTTCACAAAAACAAGCATTTTATCTTTTGGATGCTTTTCAATAATATCATCTATAACATCTACTAAATCCTCCGCATTATAAAAATATACATTTTTGACATATGAATAATCCTTTGTAATGCTAAAAACATTTTTCTTTTTCACAATCCTAAACTGTTGTAAATCACGAAAGAACGCTGGTGCTGTTGCGCTCATAAAAATTACTATATTATCCTTCTGCTCCAACAAATATTTGTGGGATAGGTCAGTATATTCATTAAACAGAGCATCTCCATACAAATAATGGCATTCATCCGCAATAATATAATCAAATTCTCCAACAGGTTTATCATTTCTCAAATACTCTTGTAATACTTGATATAACATTAACTCTACATATTTATGGTTCCTGATCACTTGTAACAGTTCATCATATAATGATCTACGATTGCATAAATACAAAATACTTTTCTTTATTTTTTCTGCATACGGAATTAAAATATGCTGAATAAAATATGTTTTCCCACTACCAGTACCGCCATCTAAAATGATAAACTCCTTATTCCATGACTTGTATTTATCACCTATAATATCTGAAAAAAATAGTCTCTTTTTGCTACTGTTTGCCAATAAGGATTACACCTCCCGTTCTGAAAGATAACTGTCAACCGCATTTCTAATTTCTGTTGAATCCTGAAACAGAAAGATTTTGAATTGCGGATTCTTATCACTATCTAACACTTTCATTACGGTAAATCCTCTATGGCACAACCAATTCATTAATTCTAATGATCTGACAGTATACATAGGCATATCTGTATTTTTAGTTCCTCGTTTTCTACTTGTAATAGTTATTCTCTCCCTTCAATATAATTTATGCTAATTTCATGCTTCCACCGTATTTATCATATACTTCTTCTGTATAAAGATTTTCATACTTATCAATGACAAACAAATCAAAATTATTTAGATCAACCTCTAAAATTCCCATAATATCTTTTAAGATATCCCTGCTTCCCAACATGACAAATGCAGCATCAAGTCTTAATTGACGTTTCTCATTATGTTTATCTGGAAACAATGTATAAATCTCCATCCTTCTCTGACTTTTTGTATAATGAAAAACATTCTCTAAAACCAACTGTTTATTTTTATAATCGCATCCAATAACAAATGAACCTTTGATTAGTTCTCTTGCTATTGCTTTAGCTGATTTTTCTAACATACAATCTGGTGATATTTCAAATCCTTTCATTTAAATCATTCCTCCAATCTGTTTTTAGTGGTGAATGAAAAACTTTTTCACTCACCACTCTTATTTCTACATTTAATATTTGCTTACACTGCAATTTTTTCATTCATCCTGTCAAAAACCGTTTCCTTGAATTTCTTATCAACATCATCTATCGAAAATCCATCCTTAATCACACATTCCACATAGAAATATTCATCCAAGTATGGACTCTTCATTGCACACCTTCCCTATTATCGGCTCATATATTTATCTATTGCCGATTTTAATTGTGGCGTGTCATTGAAAAAGAATACATTCCTGCCAGTTTTCTTTAAATCAGGCTGCATGTCAATAAGGACAAATCCCCTCTGCATCAAATAACCTGCCATTTTCTGGCTGTAAACAATAAAACTTTTCTTATCTGTGTTGTTCATTTGCTTCATTCCTCCAACCTTTCCACTCTTATATTCTTCTTTATATAAGCAACAAAACACAATGCCACAATTCCACTACCCAAACGCAACCGTCTCTAATTCAATCCTGTTTCCATCCTTCATCATGATAACCATATTCCTGCAATGAATCCCGGAACCATCCTCATATGTAACTTTCTTTACTTCCGTTGGATCAATGGTCACTGTCTTTGGTGAAAAGAATCCATTCCCCGTATCATCGGAAACCTTGATGATATTGCCGTTTTCTTCTATTTCATGTCCAAGCATTTCAAATTTCATGATTTCCTGCAATTTGCTGGTGCGGCAAGTGACTTTTATTGTGTCAATGGTTCCTGAAAATAATTTGTTCAATTTGCTTAAGATATCCTGTCCCATTGGCTTATTCCCCACTTTCTTCAAATAACAGCATTTTTTCTATTTCCTCTTCGGTTGCGCTGTCAGCAACTTCCAAATATGCAGTAATGATATTTTCTGAATGTGGGTTATATCTGCCACATTCAATTATGTAACCATTTGCATGTAAATTATTATCATAATGCCATCCAATACAATCAGCAAAAAATCCAGATTCACAGAGATAATCAAACGATTCCAGGAATTTTCCATTTGGAATTTCTTCTGTTTTTCTTGTTGATTTGTTATAAACTTCTGCTTTTATAAGGTGTAGAAAATTACTTTTCATTGCTTTTTGAATTTGTAGTGTTGTTGTTTGTCTTCTCATAATTCTACTTTTTCCTTTCTATAGGTTTATAGGCGGCATATTTTGGTATACACCGCCCTAAAAAACAGTTTCTTATCCTAAAAGTTCGTGTATTCTATTTTTCACTGTTTTATCTAACTCGTAAATCTGTTCATGAGATATTGTCCTCTCTGACAAAATATTTTTCAGCAATTCCCTATCAACATTCCCTGTGTTATAGATTTCTTCAAATATCCTCCAATAGCTACGACACATGTTTTCCCAGTGATACGAAGCCATATCTTTCTCAACCATAAGCTCCATTGTCGATTTTTTCACTTCTTCCATTCCTTCCGGACAGAAATATTTAATGGAACCGTCTTCTGTTTCTGCAAATGTGCATAATATTTCCTGTTCCTCAATCCATTCCTCAATGAACTGTTCCGCTAATTCCTCTGAATCTGTCAGGTTATGGCTTTTCAGTGCATCCAAATATTGCAGCTCTATCACCTGGAAATCTGATTCTGAAATGAATGCGCCTGATGCTTCCCGTAATCTGTCTAAACTTAAATTTGTCATAATACTTGTCTCCTTATTTTTCTTCTATTTTCTTTTCTTCATTTTTCTTTTTAATCTGAATGCTTATATCACCAGACACAATAGAAACTATCACTAAAATGGTTGATAATATCATAAAAAACAGTCCTATTATTCCGCATAAATCCAATACTATTTTAAAAATCATCTGCAATAAAAACATATATAATCCTCCATATTTTTTATTTACAAGGCAGTGCCCACATGAGATACCGCCTATAATGCTTGTTTCTGTCTTTAGAACCTCAAACCAATATAATCACCATCTGTAAATTCAATGACATAATCCCTTAATCCGACTTCTGGCACCAAATCAGCCTTTGTCATAGTGATTCTTTTTACTGAATCTTTTGTAATGTCTACCCTTGATTTGTCTACATAATGGGTGGCATAGATTGCATTAAGCGCCGAAATCACTTCATCATTGTTAACTTCTGATAATTCATCCCACTTCTCTGCAGCCTGAGCAATTAACTTACTGTCTTCCACTTCTGTATCAATTCCATGGTTTGATAGTGCTTCATATGCATTTTCTCTTTCCGTCTCTTCGTAGTACTCTTGGTTAAAAGTCAGTTTTGCATTGCCATCTTCATATTCGGTCATGTCAAAATGGTTGAAGAAGATTTCCCAATATGCCGGCTTACTGAATCTCTGCACCCTTATGCCGGATGCTGAATCTTCCAGATATAATTCATTCAACATTTCAACCAGCTTTTCCCATGTAATTTCACCGGAACCGCTTCTTTCCTTTACAAACCGGACAAAATTTCTAATTACCGCCTGTGGATCTAATTCAACCTCTTCTGATTCCATAAGAAATTCTGCAATTTCAGATGCAGTTTTAACCTCCATCGTAAGATTGTCAAAATCCAATAGCTTTTCCAGTTCCTCCCTTGATATTCCTTTTCCGTTGAAATATCCCATAATGATTCCATATTCTTTGTTTGTCATAGTTTTTTATCCTCCATATATTTTTATTTTTGGGAGCCAGCATTTCGCCAGCCCTCAGTTAACAGTTGTTGATGGGACAGGAGCATTAGCCTATCAGGACTTCCATCTGTATAGAAACTTCTCCTTTTGGAAAAGAATCTTTCGCTTATAATTAGTTTTGTTTGTTACAATGAATAGACAGCGAATTTTTAAGCCGTCCTCATTGCTTTTATACGTTCTTCTATTTACTTCTACATTTAGAAATAGAAAATTACAGAGTTTTTCATTCTAAAAGCAGAAGTAATATAGTTTATGGTTTTTAATATTTTGCTTTCAGGGTGCATTTAATAAGTCCTTACATCATGGAAATAGTAAGGATCAGCAAATTATTCTCTTTAATTGTCAAAATAATTGGATATACGCAGAATCGCCCTGAAATTACCACTTGACCTAAATCGCTTTTATATGTAAAATGCAAAAGGAAGCGTTTCTGCGCTTTTGTATATGTAGACCTGTCCATTCAGAGGTGCGCCTACACCGTTTGCATGATTGGATAGGTCTTTTTGTATCTTGTTGACAATGATAAGTATAGAACATTCGTTTGTTTTTGTCAATAGGAATTTTAGAACAAACGTTCTAGTTTATTCCAATTGTGGAAATTAAAAAACTACCTTGGCACAATTATGCACCTTGGCAGTTTCCGGTCATATTATGATATTCTGCTGCATGCGAGAAATCTTGCCATGAAATTGTTGTTTTATTTCAGAGGTGAATAACTATGCCTGTAGCGCGATATTTGGCTCAGATACGGGTTAAAATGATTTTAGGGTAAGATTCTGCATTTATTGGAAACAAGGCTGAATCAGCCTGTTAATGCTTCTTTATCTTATAGAATAGATTTCACCCCCGGATTATTCAGAATCACAAATGCCCTGTATGGTTTTATCATGGAAGCTGGATGCAAGATTGTGTGTTGGCAAAATGAAAATCGCATACAGGGTAAATTCAATATGCATATTCCCATGGTTCCTGGACAAACTCTATCCTATATGCAGATATGGAGTGATTATGAATGAAGATTATGCTGAATCAAGTTTTAGAGGATAAAGGAATATCACAAAATAAAATGGCAAAGGATACCGGAATCTCCACAGCCACGCTTCGGAATCTGAATCACAACAGGACTACCCGGATCAGCTTTGATATATTGGAAAAGATTTGTATTTACCTGGATTGCGGCGTTGCGGATATCTTATGTGTGGAGAAAGATGGATGATTTTTATGGAAACTTATAAAAGCCAATCCGCTACTGGACTGGCTTTATTTATTCCACATTACCATCATATCCATGCGGTCGCAAGATTGCCTGTTTTCAGCATGGATACCGTAAGAAATCCAACACACTTTTCTTCTTTTAATCTACAAATGTTATTTTATCATACCTATTAAAAAAAATTTTATATTTTTTCTCTATTTTAGTTTTACCAACTGAAATTGTTGATGCCATAATATAATTTTTTATAGTTCGTCTATATAGAAAAATTTTAAATTCCATACACAGAACAATTGTTCCCAGAGGTGTAACAAATATAAGTTGATCAATTGGCGAACTCCAAAACAAATCAAAATTTAATCTTACAATATGAATTAGAATCATAATGAATACTGTTGATGAAATAAATATATACAACTTTAAATTACGAAAGGTTTTCCAGTTTTCTATAAAATATATTATAATTAAAGACGCAACAAACAAAAATAAATATATTTCACAATAAGATACATAATCAAGCATCATTTCTCTATCATATTTGTAAAAAATAAACCATTTTATAGAATAAAGTAAAAAGCAACAACAAAATGAAATTATTACAAATTTGGTATATAAATCTCCTTTTACCTCATTTTTAGTTCTTTCCCAATCAAATTTTAGCAAACATGAAATTAAGTTTACACAAATGGTTTTATTTTTTTCTAACTTATTTTTTGACATCTTTTCACACTTTTCAATTCTTTTAATTTGTTCCCAAAGATATGAATCGTGTAGCACAAAAGCATCTATCATACCAAAAGCATTAATTCGGACTTTCAATTTACTAATGGCAACTTTCAATTCTTTTAAATTTTCGCTTTTAGCAATGTCTAATGAAACTTTTCTCAAATCCTCCCTCCAATTTTTTCTTTCTTTTGTAATATTTTCTATCATATCCTTTTTTCTATTTATAAAAATATTTACCAAAGTAGTAATTATAGCAGATATGACTGTTGAAGAAAGTATAATGGTTACTATACCTTCCATAATTATCCCTCCCTGAACCAACAAATTTTTCATAAAACGTGTAATACACTATGCCACCAATATACAATAAATTTTACAATACCATCCGCTTTTTTTCTACAATAATGAATCGACAAATAATGACAATAATTGACAAATGTATAGAACCATAGCAATCAGTAGCATATTATTCTGCATCCAATTATTAGTTCACATAATATATACTTTGATAATCAAATCATATATTCCACCACTCACCGAACATTGTTAAATCCACCTTCCAACCCTCACAATCCCTTATTTCACAACCACATTCCACCCCATTTACTCCAAATATGCAGCAGTCCAATAACCATCCTGGAAACTCCCACATTCCCTTATTTTACAAGCAAAAATCCGAATTACTTATAAAACACCACATTTTAATAAGTTATACTTATAACAAATCCACTTTCATAAATCATGCTAATAATTCAAAATTACTTATAAAACATAGCATTCCTGATATTCTTCTGACAGAAAGTAACCATTCCTACCGAACATCCTTATTTTATAATCACTTCTAATCTCATTTATTTCCACAATAACATATATTTCCTATGTATTTATCAGGTTATTATTCAAAAAATAATATCCAACATACAAAATGTCGAACTATATACCGAACTTTTTCGTTATATGAACTGCTGCATGATTATCCATTCCATCCCTTATACTGCTGCATCTTCTCTACAAATAATCACCAATAACAGGATATAAAGAAAGCACCGCCAGATAATCAATTCATCCGTTGGTGCTTCTCATTTCACTATATGAAATCCTTTTTATAATTCTAAATAGTTTTTTGGCAAAATCGCCTTTATTTCCGATGCTTTATAATCATCAATATTTCTTGTTACAATATACTCCGCTTTATACGCTTTTGCACACTCCATCTGTAAACAATCCTCAAAATCTGGAAAGCATTCATTCTGAAGCCCTGACAGCAACTTGGCTTTATCAATCCCTTCAACATCAAAGATTCGGCATAAATTAAGCAATACATCCCTTCGTTCTTCTGCACTGTAATCTTTCCTTAATATAAAAAACATGTTAGAGACTGAATGCGCTGCAATGCATCCCTTCACTTTTCCCTCTACGCAAGCAAGGACAATCTTCTCTGCATCCTCATAAAACGGCTCCCTTGTAAGAAGATAATCAAGTAACACATTTGTATCAACCAGAATCCTATTTACCATATTTTCCTTCCCTGTAAGAAGCTAACTCTGCATCATAATCAGTAACAGTCCCTTTCCTGCGCAACTGCTCTAATCTTGCAAATGCTTCTTTCCTTTCTGATTGTTCGTCATTGTATAAGCCATTCACACCCTGCATGATCTGGATCACAAAGCCCAACTTATCTTCCGGCACCTTTTCCAGCATTTTAATTGCTTCCTGTCTGATTGCTGTCATAGGCAAATACACCTCCCATTTCCTGATATCATAACCGCTTCATCCATTTACATCTATAATATAGCATTTTCCCGCACCATATACAATCAGCACCAGAAGAAAATTTACGCTTTCCATTTGCAATCAACTAAAATGCTTCTATAAACTGCTGCAATTTTATGTAAAAGAAATAGCATCCCACCGTCCAAAGTGAATGCTATTTCAAAATAGATATTCCTACTGAGGGCAAATCGGATCTTGCATCCGGTTCACTTCCTGATTAGATTATACACTAGGGCTGCTTGATTTTCAAGTGGCTCTTTTATTTCCTGCAAGCAAATATCCCTACTTTTGCTCCAAAACACCCTCCCGGAACAAATATCCCTCAGAAGCCGAATAGAACGCTTCCCGGAACTGCTGCATCTGCTTATCAGAAAGAATCCCCTCCAGTCCCCTCATGCAGTCCTCACACGCCTTTTCTTTCAGGCGGTTGCTTTCTTCCAATCTTTCCCTTGTGAAATTCTCCATCAACATCCTGTCCTTTCCACCCTTTCACTTAATCAATCCTATTTCATCCAACAGGCAGGCGCAATCCTTAAATCCCTGCCGGTATGCAATCCTCATGCAGCAGATCCCCTGCGATATGTAAGCGCACACTAAACCATCTATCATCTGCATTTCTTCCTCTGAAAATCCTTGTTCCTTCATCTGTACGGAAACATCTTCTATTTCCTTCCTCGCTTCCAGATATGCCCCATCCCCGGAAAGGATTCTGTCTAACCTTTCCCCGGTCGCATGGCTTGTTAAAACATCAAAAACATTGTTGCCATTATCCATATGCAATCCTCACTTTCTTTCCTGTCTGCTACATTGCTGCCTGCCTATATTCCCCTTTATCGTTCTTTTCAAAGACATATTCTGATTTCTTACCAAAGAACAGTTCATCTGAGGCATTGTCCCAGACACGGATATTGCCGCTCAACATATCCTGTATAATCCATACATCATTCTCACAATTACTGTCCAGTATGTAAAATTCATAATCCTCTGATTCATCAGATATGAAAGCGTGCTTCCCAAAACAGAAATGAATGCCGTCCAATTCCTCCGCATTGGCATCTTTCCGATATAATACAGGCTCCGGATTGTCATAAACCGCTTCTATTTCAGTAAGTATGCCATTTACTTTGACATACTGCTTTTCTTTCCTATTAATAAATTCCCATGCATCCGCTTCACTTGGAAAGAACCTGATTCCCTCATATATCATATATTCTCTTGTAAATGTTTCTGCACTGCTATAATGCACACAGAATCCATTTTCAATCCCAAGTCCAGGCTGATACTTCATAGCCATAACTGGACGTGTGGTATATAACTTTGCGTTATTATGGAATACGCTGCTTAATTGAAAGTTATCTGCATTCATTGCCTTAATACCTCTCTTCCTTCCGCAATTTCTCCAATTTTTCCTTTTTCTGATTCTTATACCTTACCCTTGCCCTGGGCTTATACTTATCGCAATGCTGACAGTAATGAGCATGATCCGCTTTTCTGCCCTTCTTGCATAGTCCGGCACATATGTAATATAAGCATGGTGTTTGTCTATCCGTTGCCATTTGCTGAATCCTCCTGACTATTCCTTATTTCTTCAAGATAATTACACACAATACATCTCACTGTATCATCATGCAACAATTCATCTGCAACTACTTCCAAATCATAATCTTTTCCGCTGCTCAAACATAACAGCTTCCGTTCTTCTGCCATCTTCCTTAATTTCCATGCTGTTTCCCACCGCAACGATCCCACCAGGACATTTACACCATGCCATGCGACTTTTAATAAATCCGCCGTATGCCACAATATCTTTTCCTGCTCCGTCATATGCAGCAATCTTGTTTTTGTGTCAAATATTCCATTGTTCCAATCACACACGGCCTTTTCAGCCGCTTCTTTTTTTGTCATTGGGCGAAACCTTTTCCCGTTAATGGAATATGCAAATTCTGTGTCATAACGTTCTGTAGACGCTCCACACTTTGTACAAACCACATAATAATTATGTATCTTTTTGAATGATTCCACTGTTTTAATATGCCCTTTTGCAATCCCCCCGCAATAAGGGCATGGTTTTAAATCAATCTTCACGCTGTTTCCTCCATCTTCCCTAACGCATATCCATTTTCAGCCTTCACGCTTACGATCCAGCATTGCTTCCAACAGCCTGTATGCAACCTTCCAGTCAAGGCTGTCCCCATATTTCTTCTGCATCTGGTATAGGAATATCTGTGATATTTTCTCCATAAATTCTTTTGGGTATATGTCACGTTTAATGGCATTGCAGGTAGCGCAGCTGCAATATAAGTTGTCCAATCCATTTGTGCCGCCTTTTGATATTGGCATATGGTACTCAACCTCAAAGGAATCAAAGTCCACGAATTCCCCGCAGAGGTAGCAATGCCCTTCTGTTTTCCTATATACCGCCAGGCGGTCTTTTGCCGAAAACTTTTTCCGTTTGGCTGCAGCCGCCTTCCGCGCACCTGGCTCCGTTTCCTCCATGCCCGTATCCATGCAATAAAACCCGGCGCATTTCCCAGGGGCTTTTTGCTTCTGCCTGACTGCCCTTTCAGCCGTCCGAAAATCCTGCGCATCCTTCCTATCAGACACCTTTATCACCGCGCCCGTGCTGCTATGCGCAATATAATGTTTTCCGTTTGTAAGTAAAACCGCCATAATAAATCCTTTCCTTAACATAAATGCATTCTCTATTCGCATATTTTATCAATCATATTATCTAACATTTCATCTCCGCTCTGTAGGTAGTACAGATTATCACCAACAATTAACGGTTCGCCTCTCTCATGTGCAGTAAGAAGTATCTGTTGACAGAGACTGATCCCCACCGAAATACCAGTGCAGAACAATTCATTTTCCAGTAAATCTTTCAACTATCTTTCCTCCAAATCATTATTTTTCTACACCGTATATTTCTCTTTTTACTAAAGAACAAGTACAGACGGATTTTTCATTTCTTCATCTGTACTTACTTTCTTTCAATTTGCATTTGTTACATATCTGCCATATGTAGCATTTCTCTTTTTACTGCCGTTCGTGCACCTTCCTGTTATCTGCTGGAAATACTCATACAAATTAAAGGGATAAGCCCTACTCAGCAAACATACGCATCCCACATTTTTCCTTACTGTCACTGCCGCAATCACAACCGTATTTTCCAACGAAAGGTTATTCCTTATGATAGTTTCCAGCGACTTGCGTAAACCACTATATAATGTATCTACATAATGCTTCCTGCTTATGTCCTTTTCATTGATATAGTGGACAATCCGATATGAAAATTTGTCTTCAACCATGTTATTTATTGCGCATCCTTTGTTAATATCTTCAATAATGCTTGAAACTGTATACATAATGTCCTCTCCTTCCAATAAACTAGCCTATCTAAACCATTCCACACAGACAAGCCAGCCTCCACAATGGGTTCCTTGCAAGTTTCTGTCTGCGTTCCGCCTCTGCCCTTGCTTTCCGTTCCATCCTGTCCATATAAGCAAGCTGCACATCCATTTCCAGATATTCCGCCATCTGAAGCGGTGTGAGTGAATTATATGGTGTTTTTAATGATGGATCAATGACCTGGTTTCCATCTGGCAGGTTGACGATTCTGAATTCAAATAAATTCGCTTCCATAGCTTTTCCCATCCTTCCTAAATTTCCATTGTATCGGGAAGACCGCTTGTCCATGCAGTCCCCCCGAACCTTCTGTCAATAAATGCACTCACGCCGCATCCGTATGCGCGGAATCCGCTCCTTTTATGAACCGCTGCAAATCATTTCTCATATACTCATAATTCTCAGCCTGATTGGAAATATATGAGTCATTCCTGTTACAGTAATCCACAATCCAACCGTCTAAATCAATGTCATTTTCAAAGGAATACGCCACAATCCCTATCAGCGACGGCATATTGCCCGCTTCCATAACCCCTTTATTGCAGCCTGCCTTCCGCATCAGCGCGTCAAGGACTTCCGCATACTGCTCAATGTCTTCCTTTGCGGCGAAAGGGTCTATATTTTCCCGCACAAATCCAAGCGCATCTTCCAAATCTATTTCCGGTTCTGGCTTCTGGACTCCCAAATATCCGCACATCAGGGTTTCCAGAATATCCAGTTTTTCCACGATTACAGGCCTGTCTTTCAGGGAACGCCCGCTTTCATAGAAGATTTTCCCGTCAACTTCTTTATCGCAAAGACCGTCTTTAAAGGCATGGAGGAAATCTGCAAATCTTTTATCATCCATATTTAATTTTGTAAACCTATGGAACAGCGTAAACAATATGAATGAATCCTTGCTTGTAAACAAGCCATACAAATCTTCCGTGATGATATTTTCCAGCCGTCCAATGCAGCTTTCCAAAGATTCAAACTCCTCCATGGTAGCATTTTCATTGATATACGCACCAATCTGGCTCGATTTTTTCCAATTACCCAGATGGAATGTACACATGACTGTTTCCATTAAAATACGTTCCATTGCGCCGTTTTTCCGTTCAGCTTTTGTATATTTTGCTTCAATGAAGAATTCCCTTTTCAATATCTCACGAATCTTCCTTGCGTACTTATCACAGAAAGTGAATGCCCTCTGGCTGACGTTCATCGGCTTATTGAAGTTAAAACGGCGCACAAGCCTTGAAATCTGCTCCATGGTATAATTTTCGTGGATAATGCAATCAAGCTGGAATTCATTGAATATTTTCTGGAGTTCTTCCGGCATTTGGTTAAAACTCTTCCGCCTAATGTCAAACTCCCGGTCTTCCCAGATAATGTCCCCGCATCCGTCAATTTTCACATTCCCTTCCGCATCCCTCACTTTCGCACGGTAGGCAATGCTTGGCTCCTCCACGCTGGATGTCACCCTGTAATTCCCATAGCGGAACATCATTAAGGCGGTTGACCTTTGAAGCCCATCCACGATCCACGCCTGTGAATTTTTTTCCTGCCCCAAAATAATCGGCGGTATGTATTCGCCGTTCAGGACGGAAACAATCAGCTCATTTGTCATTGCATTATTCCACGCCCCACTCAGACGCTGCACATCCGCATCACTTCTTATGTCCATGTCTTTTAGTTTTTCAAGATACATATTAAGTGTATATGTCTGCCTTTTTACTTTTGCCATCTTCCCTTACCTCCGTCTACAACAATATCCTGATTTTTTCATAGGCGCGGATCGTTTTCAGTTCGTCCGCATATTCCCGTTGGTTCATTTGAAGCATTTCCTGAATCTCTGCCGCTTTGTAACATTCAGCCAGAAGGTGCAATACTTTCTTCTGCCGTTTCGATAATAACGCAAGATAACATTCCAGCTTATAGGCCATGGAATCCAATTCTGCAAAGACTTCCTGCTCTGTGTCGAAGCCATCCGCTAAAATATCCGCAAGCGTACAATCCCCGTCTTCTCCCACTGGCATATCAATAGATACCGCCATCCTGTCCGCTTTCCGCTTCTCACGGTTCCGTCTGGTGATCTCTGACTTAATTTTGTTGGATAAGCAGGAATACAGGAACCCTTCAAAGGACTGTTCTCCGTCATATCTCTTCATTGCATATACGAACGTTTCATTCGCAAGGGAATAGAAATCATCCACATCCTTATTAGACAAACCGCCGAATCTTAATAGTATGCGGTCAACTGTCCGATGGAGCTTCCTTGCGTTATCGGCATAATATGTAATCAATATCTGTTCCATTTTGCTGTACCCCTATCCCTTCTTATTTTTGCCCCGCATGCCCATTGCGGGCGCGTCCTGAAGCCGTCCCATGTGGCCTTTAAAACCTGTCTCTGGCTGGTATACGGCTGTTTTCCCTATCTTTGTGACAATGCCGTTTTCCTTTTGGACGGCAAACTCAATTTCCTGTGTATGCATTTTCATTCCCTCCTGAATGCGGCTTTCTTGGGGGAACCCAATCCCCCTGCGCCGATATTTTGATCCTTTAGCTTACCCTCAATACACTGTAATAACTTACTTTCCTTACCTTCTGGTAATCCTTTTCACTGAGCAGCTTCTTTATCTCCGCTTTGTCCACGGTTTCCCTCTCCTGCGGGGAATAGGTTGCCTTGCACATGTCCCCGATAAACTGTAAGATTTCCTTACCCTTGCTGTTGGTTGTAAGGCAGTCATTCAAGTTCTCCATAAGATACTCAATGATTTCCATGTCTAACGCCTTGATGTCGTTTTCCATCTTCTTAAGCTGCATCTGCAAACTTTTCCTCTCTTCCATTTTTTTGTTCATTTCTGCTGTTGTGATACACATAATAATCCATCCTTTCTTTTGCGTGCTGTTTGTGTTATATTGGTTCTGTGGTTTCATTTAACCGATTTTCGTTGTTTGCTTTGTTTTATCTTATAAAGATACTGTACACCTTATTGTACATATTTGCAATATGCATTGTGTACAAAATAATATACATATTTTCGTTCATTGTGTACACTATTTTGTCCACAAGTTATTTATATAAAATAATTACAAAATGTAGAAGTAATGATAAACAGGAGGTGAATTGAATGCCATTTATTTATGACAAATTATTCAATCAGTTAAAGGAAAAAGGAATTTCTACTTACCAACTCAGACAAAATGGAGTTTCCCCCACAATCATTAATAAACTGGTACATGGTAACAATGTTAATACATCTACATTAGAATACTTTTGCCGTCTATTAAACTGCCAGCCTGGCGACATCATGGAATACATACCGGACAATCCAGACAACCAGTAATTTCCTTTACCTAGAGCCTTACACAGTCACAAGTGCAAGGCTTTTCTTTTTTCTAAATACCGTTTTGTGTGTTGTATTAAGTTGTCAAGGTACTGTTTGGAATTGTGTTGCTATCCCGACTACCCTTGTTTGGGTAGTTTCGTCACCTCTCAGTGGTACTCGTCAGGGGATTTATTCTGTACAGGGGTTACTCCCCCTTATCTGTTTATTATTTCATCAAGGCTTTTCGCCCCGTTTAAATATATGTCAATCTTCTTTTTCATCCCTGCAAGCGTTGTGTCTGAATCGTAGTAGATTTCGTCCTCAAGGCCGTATGCAGAGTAGACTATGCTTTCTTTCCTGATTGTGCCGTCCTTTTTGGTTTCGTATGATTTTTCAATTTCAAATCCTTTGTACGGTTTCAGTGTCCTAACTTCCATGATATTTACCTGCCTTTCGTGTTTTGTGGTTTTATAATGTGCTAAATGCCCAAACGGGAAATCGAATCCCGTGTATGTTGCTTGCTCCTGCTGGGCGGTTGTGGTTATGCTATACTATCTAGCATTTCATCGGTAATCTCATTAATTGATGTCACAAGAAAATTAACAACGTAAATATATTCTGTTTTTTGTCCTTTTCTTTGAAAATATTTTCTGACAAACTTTTCAAATTCTCTAAGTTTTTCATATTCGCCATTTTCAACTAAATTGTTTAAATATCTTTTAAATATTTCAACCTTATTCATTGTCCTTACCTCTGCTTTCTTTATTTGATTTCCAATGTTGTTTTTGTGTTGCTTTGTTTGATTTGTTGAGTTTATTGTACCAAAAAGTAACAGTTTATTCAATAGTAATTGTATACAAAAGTAACGTCTTTTATTTAGTTATTTTGTACCAAAAAGTAACGCATATGGGTAAATGAATGAGTTGAATATAGAAATTAGAAACGAAAAAGACCGTTCATTAATTTTAATGAAACAGCCCTTTAACAAAACACATTATTATTAAAATTAGAATTTTCAATTTATTCATCTGGTATATATTCGAATAAATCTCCTGGTTGACATTCTAGTAAACGACACAAGTCCATAATAGTTGAAACATTAACATTTCTATTATTTTTTAAAGCATCCACCACTTTAGGGTTTATCCCATTTTGTCTTAACCAATATTTTTTTAATCCCCTTTTTTCCATTATATCAAATAGTTTTTTATAAGAAACTGACATAAAAATCACCACCTTTTATTGTTACTATATTATACAACTTTTTTTCAAAAAAATCAACAACAATTACTTTATGGTACAATTATACAAATAATCACTGTTACTTTTGTATACATTTTCTATTGCAAAAACCGTTACTTTAAGGTACAATTATCATATCAAATAAATCAAAACACCAATCCAAAGCACCTTGACAATTCAATAGACTTTACACTCTCTGGTAAATCCGCTATAATGATTGTAACTTATATAAACTGCATCAATCAAAAAGGCGGTGATAATATGGAGGTAATGGAAGATATGAACAATGCTGAAATAATGAAAAATGCAATGGATGAATTTGAAATGATTCAAAGATATATGGTATTAGCAAAAAAAGAAAAGGCAACTGAAACATATGCCGAATTAAAAAACCGCTATCTTCTTTTAAAAGCATTACTCAACAGTTTAGGCGTGAACCTGATTGAGATTGACAAAATCAAGGAATAACAGCCACATAACCACAACTAAATAACCACTAGCAACAAAGAGTGTAAAGCCTATTGAATTGCCAAAGGCTTTGCACTTTTTTGTTTAGGAGGTTATGAAGATGGCATATTTCAAGAATATCAATACACTGGAAGAATTAAGGAAGCAATACAGAGATTTATTAAAGATTCACCACCCGGATAATGGCGGCAACGTGTCAGACATGCAAGAAATCAATGCAGAATATGATAAGCTGTTTAAATTATTAAAGGATAGACACGAAAGTAAATCAGCGGACAGAACGGCAGACAGCAAAAAGAACAACGCAAAGACAGACTTTAATAATATGAAATATGACTTTTCAGAGGATGCAAAGTTAAGGGAAGTATTACAGCAGATTATAACATTTGATGGTATCAACATAGAAATAGCTGGTTGCTGGATATGGATAGACGGTAATACATACGGCTATAAGGACACATTAAAGAAAATCGGCTTTAAATGGGCTAGAGAGAAAAAGAAGTGGTACTTTCATACTGAAGCATTCAAGAAAAGAAGTCACAAAAAGTTAAGCATGGAAGACATACGGAACTACTACGGAAGTACAGAAGTGGAGACAGACGGAACAAAGAGATTAAAACAAGCGTTTGCATAGACATAATCATAAGTAAAAAAATGGGTGTAACCAATGGAAACGGCTACACCCTGGCATATAAAAGAAAAGGGCACTACTACTATTTAGAAAGGCAGGTATAATAATTATGACAGTAAATGGATCAAGACAATTCAGGGGAAATGATGGGAACAGCTATTTCGTACAAAACGCACACAAGGCAGACATGCATAAAGGAAAATATATTTTGACCGTCAAAGTAAATGGCATATATAAACTGTGTTATGACATGTTTTATAAGCTGTTGTATTTTGACACGATCAAGGATGCACAAAGAGAGGTGTTGTACAGTGCGGATTTCATTAGAACCATGTAAAAATGATGTAAGAATGCAGGTTAAAACTATTTGATTTCTATGGAATGCATCTGAAAAATGGGAAAAAATATATCTGAATGCGGTAAAACATTAAGACTGTGGGCTTTATTCTCTCACAGTCTTTTCTTTCTGGTTTTCGCTTCTTTCTTTTGGTGTATTTAATGGCTCTGTGTGCGTTTCTAAGGGGCAAATTCGGGCTTTAATAGTTTGGGTGTAATTGTGTTAGGGTTTTGGTGGAAAGTGGCTGTATGGACGGAATATTGCGTTGTGCGGTATAGGATATTGGACTGGTTGGCGAAATGATTATTATTGTGGCGGATGCAGCAGGGAAAGGGTATTAGGGTAGGTTTACATTTTATTTTTCGGACTTTAGTGTGGGAAAGCGCCCATCTATTGCTCTCACACAATACGCCCTAATTTTGACATCGAACGAACAATATACTTTTCCAAAAACCAAATAGCCGAATCATGAACATTCAGCAAAAATAAAACTATACCAAGACAATGCACTTTTTAATGTATATCACATCACAACGTAACATACTTGAAGAAAAAATGGCAAAGTACATCACACTACAGTGTGCAGAATCAGCCGTCTTTTTATAATAAGAGACTGTAATAATAAATAAAGACTACTATCGTAATGAATTATTCGTATACACTCATAATTCATTACTCTTTTAAAAATTTTTTAATTGCTAATGAATACAATATATCCAACAAGGGTGGGGGGGTAGGTTTAAATCCCAGTATATAATTTGCTGTATATAAGCATATACCCTATATAAAATTTGCCCTCTATTATTCCTGATAATCTAATATACATCTTAGAATTTCAGCAGTAATATAATTATCTTACCAATTTACCTCTGATAACCATTCTATCTGAAAATCTAATATATACAATTGAATTTAGAGCTATAATAGCATTTCTCTGTGAAAGGATGATATACAGGGGAGGGGGTATGTTTCAATCCAAAAATATAATTCTCCACATATCCCCTATACCCTATATAAAATTTAACGTATCTTTTAGTCCTATAATCAGTTTTCAAGATGTTTCCATGTAGAATACTTTTACCCTGCCAATTTACCATATGATGGATTCTGATTTGAAGTTGGGTTGGTTTTTGGTAATTTAATTCAATATTCCAGTAAAGGAATTTGTGTTACATCATAAAAACAAAATTAAGCACTTTTTTACAGTTCTTTTAATAACTCATAGGCCATTTCAATTCCTAATTCAGAGGCTTTTGTAAGATACTGCCTCGCCAACGAAACATCATGAAGTAATGTATCTTTCATGAAAATAACTCCTAAATAATATACATCTTCTGGTTCATCTGATTGCATCAGCCATTCTGCCGCTTTAAGCCAATTTTGATTTAATCCATATTGCCCAATATAATAATTATATCCAATCATATGCGGAGATGCTTTTCTGAAATCTGTTTTTTCTCCAATTTGATATGCAAAATATTTTTTTCCTGCTCGAAGGTCAATATAGAATTCGTATATCCCTTTATCATCATTATATATTTTTTTCGATTCAAGTGGAATGTGATACTCAGCGTCAATAATGATAATTGATCTTTCCTTCTCTGCCAAAAAACGCTGCACTTGCTCTTCCCCATCCATTTGAAACGAAGATTGTCTAATGCTCATAATTGCAGGCTTTTTTGAGTAAAGTATATCTTCATAATCTAAAAATCCAGTATTTACAACCACAACATCTTTATCATTAATAAAAGAAAAAAAAATTAACGGATTGCCTTCAGAAGCTGGATTATCAACAAAATATGTTCTTGCCACACTTCCATCTTCTTGTTCCTTTTCAGAATATTCTAAAAATTCCGGTTCGAACCACCATTCACTTGTCTGAGGGTTAATTTTCTTATTTACCATATATACTAATGTAACTGTATCAGGATTATCTACTATAGAAAAATATTTTCCTTCTGAACCACTAAATTTATGTATTGGATCTAACCATTCTCCAGTATGCAATCGCTTATCTAAATCATTATTCTCCAATTCATTTTCTTCCGATCCTTCCTCATTATTCCATTTTATCTCTAAATCTTGCAAATATTTATCAGAATTTTCTCTCCAAAAGTTTACTAGATTTTCTCCTATTATCTTATAAAGCAATTTTTGTATGGAGTTTTCCTCTGTTTCGTTAGTATCAATCTTTATTTCTCTGGCAGAAAATAATTCATTAAATTTATCCTGTAACAATTCATCAATATTTGCCTCTAATTGAATAAAATCTTTCTCACTATTCCTTATTTGTTCTTTTGTATATATATTCTGACTAAAGTTCTCACTTAACTTACTATATATTTCCAAGACTTTTTCTTCCAATTTATCAAACCGCTCTGTTATATTTCCAAAATTCTTCTGTTCACCCTCCATAATATCATCAACAGAATTACTTATATGTATTGAAACATCTTGCTGAAAAGTTTCACTTTCACGTACTAATTCAATTAATACTTCTGCAACAGTGAATAAACTTCTCTTAATTTCACTTTCACATTCTATATAACCATTACCTTTATATATGCAATATTCATTCCACAAAAAATCTCTCAGATTCATACTATCATATTTACACTGTCTAAGCACTTCATCAGTAATTTCAATATTTCTAAATAAGTCCTTTATTTCAGTCATTACAAAATCAATGTCATTCTCTGGAATATCCATGGATTTCATATTTTCTTTGGAAAGAATATGATCCATTTTAGCTTTTTCATCACTAATAAAATCATTAATCTTGTCTATCCCATTTTCAGATATTCCGTCTATGGAAATATCTGCTAACTCTTTAGCTAATCCATCCCCTACCTTATCTCCTACCACAGATTTTATCACTGCTGATATAACATTAGCTGCAACTGACATTTTTTCATCCCCTTGTACTTTTTGATTTACACTCACTGTTTATTAAATATTAACATATTTTATGGCTTTTCTCCATAATTTTCATAAAAATGTCAATGCATACCCAAAACCGCAAAAAAATAGGCACACCAGACTTTTACATCCAGTATGCCTTATGCTAATTATCCAATTCAATAATCTCAAAACTTGTAACCTTCTTATATTCCTGCCCCGCTATGTATTGGTTCCTGCTCCTGTCATTGTTGCTTTTCACTATAAAAGATACAGGGCTATATTGGTTTCTCCCGCTCCTCTCCCGCCTTAAAAACAGATGCAATATATATTCACTTTTGTCATGGTATATAATAAAATCCGCAACAATCATAGATAACGGCTTTGTCCTGTATTGGTAAAACTTAATAAATTCTCCTGATTTCAACATATCAAGGATCCCGTCAAAATGATCCAGTTTTATTTCAATCCTGTTATATTCCGCCTTATTATGCTTCTTCAAATTGTTTCTTTTCAATTGTCCATTCTTTATCTTGTTATATCCATTTATCCCAAGATATTTCTTATTTTTCCCATAGATATGCTGCAATCCCAAAAGATGGCAAAGGTTTTCCCTATAAAATACTATTTCAACATCTATTTTACCATTTAACTTATACTTGAACACACGTCCACATAATTCATTCTCATAAATATCAAGTATCGCACTCAAATCTTTTGTCCCTTTGCACATATCCGCTCCCGAAAATAATAGGCTATGGTTTTACCCACAGCCCATTACTGAATAGCAGGTTGGTTTCCCTACCCCAACCAGGTCATATTCTGTGTATATTTAAGCTCCTCACAGAAAAGGATGGCATGGCTATTCATTACACACCAATATAAGTATTCCTGTTGCTGTTCGCCTTTATCCAGCAATATAATTTTTGTTTCTGAGATAACAATATCACAAAACCCTTTATTTTTCAAGGAATTTTTTCAATGTATGCAAACATTTTGGTATCTTCAAAAATTGTTGCGTCTAAGATATCATATGCTGTTCCAGAAAACAAGTGCCATTTTTTATTTTTTCATAAAACTCTGCCATGCTTTACCCTCACTAACCATCATTCCCAGTCTTCCGCATACGGCTTGACCTCAAACCGTAACAGTGCATCATATACTTTCTTTGGCACTTTGTTCTTATACTTGTCAGCCATTATCAATATGTCTGCCTGTTTATGCCTTTTATATTCCTCAAACGCTTCCTCTGGTGTATCCCAATGAGACAGCCTGATTACTTCATCATGCCCATATGGTTTTATTTCCCCATAATACATCTTCATTCTGCTGTCATACCTCACGCCAAGGGGCAAATCCATTTTAGAATTCCTCCATTTGCCTGTCTTATGCTTCTTACAGTTGGATAACATGGTGTTCAATGTCTGGGGAAGAATACAACACTTGTCAGGCGCATATTCCTTATTTCCAGGGAACAGCAAATCTTTATCTACCGCCATGGATTCACCGTCACACTCATAATATTCAGAAGCCCACCACTCCGCAAATGAATCCTTGTCATTTAGCCATAAATCACACATAGTTGAACCGTCATATACATTATTCAGCTTGTAGCAGCGTATATAGATACCATTCCAGATGGAATATGCAGCATTGGATTTTAAGGTGATATATGGTATGTATTCCTGCTGTCTTCCTAATTCTTCTACAAGTAAAATCCCACGTTCCAAGTCAATGTATTCTTCATTATTCACCCAGATAAGATTCCTGTAATAGCTGTTATTCTTATCCCTGTCAATGTGCCATATTTTCTTATAATTATTTGGATTTTCAAGGAAATGTTCTGCCACTAATTTATCTGTATATGTTTCAATTTTTGTATTGATACCACTAAGCGTATAATGCGCATATCCTGTTTTATGCATACGGAAATTACTGCGGAGATTGTTTACAAGCCTGCCATGATTGGATATCCAATAATTATTTGTACCATTTACCAATACAAATACTTCATCAGCAGCAGTCAGTTCTATTCCTGATTTCTTAATATCCAATACATGTTTATCTGATACAGATAGATATTCCCTGAATTCTTTTCTCTGTTCTGCTTTCTTTTTGTAACTCATTTTAGTTCTGATACTTCCTTTCGATATGATAATAGACAGCATTCGTTTGGATACGAACGCCAAAAAGAGAGCCTGAAACGGACTCCCTGATATAATTTAATATTCAGTTGTAGGTTTTCGCCAAAACTGGCGGCATCTCAATTCTGCGTAATCGTGATATGACGTTTCCAAAATGGGAAACACTGATTTCCCCCACTTGTGGGGGAAATGATATGATATTTCCTAAGACGTTTATAATGGCTTGGGATTAGCCCACGATAGACTAATTCATAATGATTGCAGTTGTACCACGGTGGTACAACTTTTTCTCACTTCTGTGAAAAACTCATCCCCTTATAGGTGTTGGGTTTAAACCCATCGCTATAGGTTTTTCACTTTGAAATGAAATAGGGTTTCACCATACATAATGAGATTTTCGTTTTCAATGACGAAAATTACCATAATAAAACTTTTCGTTCGCCCACTTTGGCTAATCGTTGAAAACTCAAACGATACAAGCATCTGACCTTATAGGAATATTTTTGTTCGCCAAAACGGGCGAGCAAACCTTTTAAAGCGTTCGCTTTGTAACGAACGGAAGTCTTTTTATAATACTTCCATTATATGAGGGGCTGTAACGAATCGTTACCCACCTATGATATACTCAATTTAGTTCGTTGACTTCTGCAAAACCATGACAACAACCGTACATCAAGTACCATTGTATTACAACCGCACCTACAGGTACACACCAGTTTCCCGCGGGAATCATCGTCCCACGGGTCTACGGTATATGGTAAAATACCACCCACCTAAATTTTCACACCGGCAGCAGTCGTTGTGTCATGGTGTCACAACTCATTTTTCACGGATTGCAATGGTTGTACATGATATACAACGTTGTCCACAGCGGACAACACTTTCCATATTTACGGAATCTGTCAAATAATTTTACAGTTTCGGTTTGAACCGAAATCGTGAAATAGGAAGTCAAATTAATTGACATCTGAAATAATACCCTGATTCAAACCGAAATTATTAGGGTTTGATTTTCTAAAGTTGCATTTAACAACTTTTGAATTTACCTGCTTTCAAGGATGTAAATATTCTATACTCCCTTTACTATCCCACAATGAAGGTAACTGACAGTGACCTCCACTTCTTCCAATCGGACTAATCGGCAAATAACCGTATATTTCAAAGAATACGCTTGTAATAAGTATGTCGTGAAATGCGACACACCTATGAAAGCTGGAAACCCCGACCCTATGGAAATATTTCCACAGGGTAAACTTTTCGGTACTTATTTTCAATAATGTTCCGCAAAGGACACAATACAGATTCCCTTCAAAGGGATATCGTGAAATGCTATAGCTTTAATAATTCAGTACTTAACAATTTGATTACTACTGATTATTCAATAGTTGGTCACGGACTTCTAATAATTATAAGTCCTCAAAATCGCACATATCCTAAATATGAGGTAGCGTTTTGATACCTCATACTGGCTCCGTCAATTCTGTCGAAGCCGTACTTTTTGATACATGTTGAGTACTCAATTTACAGTGTCCTTTGAAAGTGTATCACGCTCACACTCCAATTGGAGTGTAACTGCTCCTAATAGCAGCGTCTAATTTGACGCACCTTTCATATTTTCAGTGGGGTACAAAACATCCCCACCTACATAGCCCCACAAGGATATATTTTCAAAATACAGCCTGTTAAAACTTTTAACAGCCTATATTGCATAACAAATTCTTCATCAATACAGATCATCTAAATCAAGAAGGTCTGAATCTTTTCTAGTAACACAAAATAACTCACGGTCAGTTTTTCGACCATGAGATTCATTTTTGCATAGTTCATCTTGTCCCACACAATTCGTATTTGTCAGGTTCATTTGAACCTCGCCCTCTGTAGGCATATCCAATATTTCTTCTACGATGAAATCATTCTCCATAGAAACAGGTTCTCCCCAATTATCAGATTTGTCAGTAAACTTATTTGTCTCACCAAAAATCTGTTCAATATCCGATGCATCATCATTATCTGCAAGTAATATAATATCCTCGTCAATCTTATCATAATACTGTTGAAACAATGCTTTTTCAATCGCTTGTAAATCAGATTGTTCCATAGGTTTTCTATAACTTTTCATCAACGACTTTCTTACTTTAGTCCTGATCCTGTTTGTTATATCTAATGCAAGACAATCTTGGTCACTTTCTTCAAGCTCCATTTCAGCAATAGCTATCCCACGATAATATGAAATCAAAGGACGCTCTTTACATATAGAACAATAATCTGGATGGAATGTTGGATGCTGATATGATAACTCACAATTCAATTTATTAATGGCATATTCATCATCTTGCAGCATTCCCAAACTTAACTCTTTAAACTCCTTAGTAAGTTTCTCCTTGGAGTAAATTGTCTTCAATAATTGTCTGCCCTTCATCTTTTTACTCAGCTTATAGTCTTCGTTCATGTCATTACAAACAATCGTTTCATTCTCCTCAATACGTTCATTTAATGAATCAGTTATGACGTTCCCTTTTGTCCGCTTGCCTAACTGATATGTAAATTTATACTGATCCTGATAGGTTATCTTATTCTTTTTATCTAAATAAGCCAGTGCTTTCAGAAACATATTTTTCAGTTCTGATTTTGCCGCCGAAACATACTCACAGAATAATTTGCCATCAGAAATATTGTATTTTTCACATACAGCATCTACCTCGTCAGGGTGGTAAACTGCATTGCAGATTCCCTTATGCATCAGCTCCAATTTCTCACAATACCAATCTGTGAATGAATACCAGTTATCATCAAGATCAAACTTTGCTTGTAGATACCAGATCATTGATTGGATATTCTTTCGGTTATTACCTGCACTGTTTTCTTTTGACGGTTCTACCAGATCACGGATTTTTCTAGTAAATATATATGATTTTTTTGGTTTATGTGTTTTCTTATTCTCTGGATGGTAATATTCGTAAGCATCTTCAATTTCCCTAAGCTGTGCTTTTTTTGAATTACCTGCCTTTTGTTCCCATCCAACTATCTCACAAATTTGCGGATATGTGTATTCCTTGTTTATCTCTAACTCTGTCATCTATAACCTTTCTTTTATTCATTTGCATATCTATCATTTGTCTCATAGTATGGCTGTACTTCTTCATAATCGAATACCCAATAATATTTCCTTTGTTTTGAATTAAATCCTGTCTCCAAGCATCTATATCCCCTTTGGATAAATTCATTTGCCTGAATGACTGAATAGATATATTTCTTTCCTTTTTGTGTATACATCGTTTTCTCCTTTTTAATTTTTTGTACATTATGTATTACATATAGAGTTTTTTCGCTGCGCTCAAAAAGTCTCTGATTTTTGTATACAATTTGTAACCCTTTCCAAATTTGAACATCAGGATACACATATAAGATATTTACTTTATATGTACTTCTTGATGTTCAAAAATGGAAATCGAAACACAAAACCGACAAAATTTCACCGCTTGCGGGGAAATCTCTATATGTAATCTTCAATGTTCATTCTTTTAGTCTTTCCAATAATCCTTCTTCATTTCTGAAAATAAAAATACTCCGCTTGTGATCATCATCTGTTTTATCAGGTTTGATATCAGTAATAACAAATCCCTCTTTGAGTAGCTGCCTTGCTTTCTGAGCCGTAAATACTGTTACAAAATCCTTCATTATAAATATTCTCCTTTTTTATTCTATTTTTTCTGTTGGTGTGCAATTTCTCATTTGCTGTTACATAAATAATTTCTTCATCTGATATATACTTTTCTGCTGTGAATATTTTTCACATCCGAAATCATATCCATATATTCTCTTTTGATTTACTGATAGATAAAAATATACTAAATCGAATTTTTGCTCAAGTAACTTTACTCACAACCAAAAGGTTGTCTCCTGTAAACCTGTTAAAAGTTTTAACATCCTCTTTCGTTTAAAGGACTGAACATTTCATTCAGCCCTTTATTCACATTCTCTAATGGGACTTAAAACTTTTATGTCCCTTGCGTTTATTTTTCAATATTCAATTTTTGTTCTATGTAATTATTGTGATGATTTAGACAATAAAACTATTGTTAAAATAAAACTCAATTTATGCACATTCATCAGATATTAGATTTAATTCTTTTGTAATTCTGGCTATAGCACTTCCACAACTTTCACCTTCATTTATTCTTATAAATTTACAATGAATCTGTTTTTCTATGTATTTCTGCCTTATGGTATCATAATCTTTTTTATACTTATGCTCTTCTTCATCGATTTCTATTGCAATTTTATACTTGGGAATATATAAATCAATTTTATAATTATCAACTTGATATTGATCAACATAATCTATTTTCATTAAATTCAAAAAATCTTCTATTTCATTCAGATATTTATACTCAAATCTTGCAGAACGTATATTATATTTGTATTTATTTGTCAGTATATTAGCACCAGTATCATCTATTTCAAATTGCTTTTCGCATCTGCCACGACTTGATATATATGAACTTTTTGTAAAATGTTTAGATAATTCAGGATTCCTTTTTATGAGATTATTTATAGCCCTATTCACATCAGGATTTCTCTTGCCGTATTTTTCTGCTATTTCTGTACTGTTTGTCAAAATTTCTCTATCACCTCTAATCTACATATTTTCCAATCAAAAAAGATTGCAATAAAGCAACCTTCATAAATCAATCCACATAACATTTCAACCACCACGAAATCGTGGGCGTTAAAATTTCACTCCACACTTTTGTGGAGTCAGATTTCACGGTCAATTTTTCGACCATACAACAGCGGTTCTATACTACTTATTTTCATTATTTTTCACTGGACACCATTTAGGGCTTGTTTTTGGTGGATGATCTACGCCAAGTCTGCCAAATATCTGCATCGTATCATTTTCTTCACAACAATAGTAATCTTTATAGATAAAATCCGTACATTGACATCTCTTGCATTCAGCACAATGCGGCACTCTATGTCTTTTAGTATTCTCCGTCAAAATAAGTTTCCTTTCTATATGGACATTCTCCATCAAGTTTTGCTATTGCCATTGCGTTTTTCTGCCGTCTGGAATCTTCCTCAATCTCATCAATAGCAACCTTCAAATGGTTATTTACAATCCTTGATAAATCGCCAATACTTATTTCCCCATATAAATGTGACAGCCTGCTTATATTTTCTTCTGTAATAATTGCTACTCGTTCATTTAATTTCAATATGTATCTTTTCCTCCAATTCTCCTAATGGACAATCAATATCCATGTTAATCCTGCTTGTGCTTTTCTTATTTAAAAAACAATAGTCATCCAAATCCAAATACCTGCTCACATTTTCCCTGTAGATGCAATGGTTGCAATTCTCTGGTTTCCTGTCCATACTGATTTTCATAAAGCACTCTCCTGTTATTCATTTTCTGTTTCTATTCCGTTTTTGGTTTATTCATTCTCTATTTTTTCTGTCAATGTCTCACTGGAATAGAACTTCACTTTCTTATGCTCCGGCACAATGCACGCTTCTCCGGTTTTTGGATTCCTTGCTTCCTTCTCTTTTACGGTTTTCAATTCAAAATGTCCAGTTCCATAGAAATTAACTTTTTTGCCCTCTGACAGATAATCCAGAAGCGTTTCCCAGAATAATTCCGTCATTTTCACTGCATCCTTTTTATAAAAACCGCCTTTCTCCGCGATTTTATATGCGAATTCCTTTTTGTTCACTGTATCCATAATGCTTTATCTCCTTCCTAATTCTCGTCATTTAACTTCTTACTGATATTCCCTGGTTTCTTAAATACTGAATTGCCAATTGTAATAAGCTGCCATTGTTGATCGTTTCGTCCATCGTGTCATCCCACACACGGGGTTTATTGTTTACGGACAGTCCCCCATGCAATTCACTGTTCGCCCACCTTGCCACCTGGTATCCGGTTGCATTTACATAATCGTCCATGGAATCATAATCAATATACACACATGCCCTTACACCGCCTTTGTCTGGGTATGCATCCACTTTCACCGCTGAACGTAGGAACGCTTCTGTTCTGCGGTAGCTGTCCGGTGTCCACCCGGTGTAATAGTCTGATATGAAATAATTCAATGTTTCATATACCCTCTCTGCCAATTGATCCACCATTTTTATCATGATGGGCTGTAATGCTTTCTGTAATTGGTTCATGTTCTTTATGTGTTTTGCCAATATAAGTTGTCCTCCTTGGGTTTTAGATTTTATGATTTTGTTTTTAGAATTCTGTTTTGCTTTTGGGTTCTGTTTTGATTGTTACAATGAAATTGTGGTTTCAAGTTACTGTAGAATTGGCTGTTAGAATGCCCCTGTGAAGCTCTATGTGGCTTATAAGGGCATTTTCATGCTGAATGCGGTGAATATTGTTTTGTGGTTTCAGGCACTAAAATAAGCCCACTACCAATCATATTTCTATAACTGATAATGGACTTATGGTAATGTCCAAATATTCAATTGCTTTCTAAGCGTACATTCTACAAGGATTCCTGCTTGTCTACTATGCATTTATGATGCATGTGTAGCCATGGCAGAACACATTTGGGGAAGCGAACAAGAATTTGTAGCAAAAATGAATCAACGGGCAAAAGACTTAGGCATGAACGACACCACATTTGTGAACTGTTGCGGCCTTGACGTGGAAGGGCACATGACCACAGCCTTTGACGTTGCACTCATGTCCCGGGAGCTTATTACCCGGTATCCCCAGATACATAATTATTGCACCATCTGGATGGAAAACATCACCCATGTCACCCGAAAAGGCTCTTCTGAATTTGGCCTTACCAACACCAACAAGCTAATCCGTCAATACCCTTATGCAACCGGATTAAAAACAGGTTCCACATCCCAGGCAAAATACTGCGTTTCTGCCACTGCGGAAAAAGATGGCATGAAATTGATTGCAGTAATCATGGCAGCGCCAGATCACAAAGTCCGCTTTCGAGACGCCACTACTCTTCTCAACTACGGATTTGGAAAATGTCAGGTATACAAAGATGAGAACAAAGACAGATTGCCGAATATGACAATTCAAGGGGGCATAGAGGACAGCTCCCCTTTAACCTACGAATCTGATTTTTCCTATCTGGATGTCACAGGTTCCGACCTGTCTTCCATAACAAAAGAACTGCTTCTTCCCGAATCCGTAGACGCTCCGATCAAAAAAGGCCAAACCGCTGGAAAAGTTGTTTATAAACTAAATAAAAAAGAAATCGGCTCTGTCAACATCCTGTTTGAAAAAAGCATAAAAAAAGCATTGTTTAAAGACTATTTTCTGAAAACATTGAAAGAGTTCCTGCTTTGTTAAATAAAAATATCCCCACTGCCCTACAGCAGTGGGGCAAACAGGCGCATCATTCCTTGCAAAGTCCGAATAGCCGCCGGGCGTTTCCAGCAAAATTCCAGATTAATTTCTTCTGATTCTTCCATGGTCCGTAACACATCTTCCTTTAGCTGCATCACTGCACGGGATTGATACATCCAGACGCCACACTCAAAATGCAGATACAGACTACGGTAATCCAGATTCACGCTTCCCACAACTGCCACCTCATCATCCGATACAAAACATTTTGCATGAAGAAATCCTGGATTATACTGGTAAATCCTTACCCCACATTCCAACAATGGTTCATAATAAGACTGACTAATCCAATATATAATCTGCTTATCTGGAATTCCTGGCATAAAAATCCTTATGTCCACCCCACTCTTGGCTGAATTTTGCAATGTTTTTAACAATTCATCATCCGGAATCAAATAAGGAGTAAAAATATACACGTACTTTTTGGCACGGTTAATAATATTCATATAAATATTTTCCCCTACCGTTTCATGGTCCAAAGGGCTGTCTGTATAAGGCTGCACATATCCATCTGTCTGATACTGCCTGGTCTGGTAACGAGACGGCCGAAACTGGTCCAAATCTTCTTCCTGGCTCTTAGTAAGATAATCCCACATCTCCAAAAACATCACCGTAAAGCTCCAGACGCCTTCTCCCTCCAAACGCACCCCTGTATCCTTCCAATACCCAAACCGCTTTACCTTATTCACATATTCGTCTGCCAGATTAATACCGCCTGTAAATCCCACTTTGCCATCTACGACTAAGATTTTCCTATGGTCTCGGTTATTCATAATGACTGACATCACTGGATACAGTGGATTGAACCGGACGCACTGGATGCCCCATGCCTGCATCTGCTGGTCATATTTTTTCGGAAGGGTAGTCACGCAGCCAAAGTCATCATAAACAAACCGAACGTCTACGCCCTCTTTGACCTTACGCTTCAAAATATCCAGTATTTTTCCGAACATAAAACCTTCTTCCACAATAAAATACTCCATAAAAATAAAATGCTCGGCTTCTTCCAAGGCTCTTAGCATATCTGGAAACATTTCCTCCCCACAGGGGTAATATTTTGTTTCAGTATTCTTGTATACGGGATATCCAGCCCATGCCCTGACATATTTTGACTGACGATAAACAGACAGATCCTTCTCCATAAGTTCATCCTGCAAATCCTGATTTTCTGGCAAACCCTCCTCGATTTCTAAATTAACTGCCTCCATACGCTTTCTCGTAAGTCTGGTCAGCTCGGACCGTCCGAAAATAAAATAAACCAAAAGCCCCACGATTGGAACCGCCAGTATCACAACTGTCCACGCAATCTTGTAAGACAGATTGCTTCTTTTATTTACAATCAACAGCACCACAAAGATAGCTGCAATATCAATGATCGTGTTTAAAAATGTATAACGCTCCTGGAAGCCATACAGAAATGACAACAGCCAACACAATTGAACTAAAATCGCCAGGGCTACAATGGTTGCCCGCCCCAGTAAAAATTTCTTAACTTTTTTCATGTAAATCACCTCTTGCGCATGGCATGTTTCTCCAAGATCCGCAAAATTATTATCCCACTATACCACACTGGTGATATTCTATCACAATAATCTTCCAATGTCTACCATTCCCCAGCCTTGTTTCGACAAAGGCAGACCTAAATCTACGGTTCGCTCATACAGTCGTAATTTTACATCTGCTGGTAAAAAGTGAGGATATTTGCTTAGCAAAAGCGCAATACCTCCACTCACCATTGGGGCGGCCATAGAAGTACCGCTTTTTTGCATATACATCACAGGATACGGAGCGCAGCTTGTGACATTTGTACCTGGCAGCACCAACTCTGGCTTGACTACACAATGCTCCGTAGGGCCCTGACCAGAATAATCTGGTTTCAATGGGGCTTTCCCAATTCGTTCTTTTGTATCATCAAAACAGCCCACAGTAATAATTTTCCGGCAAATTCCTGGTACGGTAATACTGCTTTCCCCTGGGCCGTTATTCCCTGCTGCCGCCACAACTACCAAATCATTGTCCCAGGCATATTCTACTGCCTGAAGCAGACGGATTCGTTCTCTGCTTTGAGCATGAAGCACCATCCCAATTGAAATATTTACAATCCTTACCTGATAAGCTTTCCTATGCTCTACCAACCAGTCAATTGCCTGCACCACATGTTCTGTATTTCCATTTCCCTTGTGATCTAAAATTTTCAGGATAATCAGATGGCAACGAGGAGCAAGCCCCATATATTTTCCTCCAGACGCCCCGCCATCTCCGCCGATAATTCCAGCAATATGAGTCCCATGTCCATTATCGTCATAAGGCGCCATCCGCCCCCGAACGTAATCCCGGAAGCAGACAATTCTATGTTGAAAATCTGGATGAGGATAGATACCTGTATCCAATACCGCCACTCCAACCTCTTCCCCATAATAGCCTTTTTCATATGCCTGCCCAGCATTGATGATCTTTCTTACTCTGTCCATATGATTCTCTTTTTCTATTAATATATGCATCCCTGTTTATTTTGTTTTCACAGCTTCCTGAACACGTTCTGATGATTTGCCTGTTCAATCATAGAAAAAAAGATTTCCTGCATTTCGTTTTTTGTTTGATTAATTATTTTTTCATAGTTCATCTTCACAGATAATTTGTCATCCTCCGGCAAAGTGCCGTCTCCCCACATTTCCATTAATTCTTCATCGGTAGATACTTTGGAATGGGAATATCCTGTAAATCTTGTCAACCTCCCATCTTCATGTGACAATCCAGCATAACAATATTCAAAACCCTGGCCTTTTCCAAATTCAACTGAATGTTTGTAATCAGAAATAATATTCTGGATCTTACCGTAAACATCCAAAGAATATTCCTGGTCACCAATCATTCTTTTGATAACATCAACGTCAATTCGGATACTGCACTGGTCTGGAGAACTAAAATTCTCTCCCTGCTGATAACTGTTACCCTTATATCCGATGCATGGACCATTTGTGTTTTTGCCAGCTTCAATATCAGACATTTTAAATGTAACATTGGGATAAGACTTACATATTTTATAATAGCAGTCTAATATTTGTTGATCGGTAACGCCAAAACCATTGCTTACCGTGGTTTCGGGCACTTTAAAATCATCATTTCTGGTATTTTTGTTTTTTCCCATTGAATAATAATTGATATTTGGCATTTTTTCTGTTATTTGCATACTAGATCCTCCTTAATAATTTGACCTCGCGGCATTCGCCAAATCGCGCAAGCGCAGCTGCTTGGCTCATTGCCCGCGGAAATAAAAAGGGACAGCATCCCATATCATTGACGCCATCCCTTGCTAATCTCTATATCGACTTCTTTCTAAAAATGTTTAACCTCTTTGATTGATCCATGCAAAAATCCGCGGCGCAGTCTCTGGCACCCTGCCCAAAAAAACGGAACTGCTAAGATTAAACAACCTGCTTCCGTACACAAATAAACAGCGCAGATTCTTGAAAAATCCATGATGCGGCAATCTGTATTCATCTGCTGGATTCCATTTAAAACTTCCTGCCCGTAATAAGAAATATCAAAAATATTATTTTCCGGCAAGTAAACCGCTGGTATACGGACAAGCTGCAACAGAAAACCAAAGCCAATCACTGTAAAAAAGAATACCCCAAGCCCCAAAAAGGCAGTGAAACCTCTCTTTGCATTAGGTTCCTTACACTCATATGCAGAAATAAACTTGTGATAGGAGAATATACAGAAACGAAAAATAAACCACAAACCAGAAAAAAAGAACCCCAGGAGCAAAATACTGTCCCCTAACTGGTGCAAACGCCCAAAATCGTTCATCTCCCCTTCCAGTGGGGTTTCCATTATCACTGCTGTTTCCTGCTTTTGTTGTATCGCTGCTTTCCCAGCATCCGCCTCTAGCAGCAAATGTTCTGCTGGCAGATCCGAGCTCTTCCATGCATTACCGTAGATCACAGGGATATTAGCAGAACCCAACTGGACAAGCAAATCTCCATCCTCATAAACCCCGCAAACTACCGCTTGTATTTCATTCATATACAAAATCTTTTTCCCACTTTTTTCTGCAAACAGCTCCACGGAAAGACTTTTGGGTATCACCACTGCATATTCAACAGAAACATCTGCTGAAAAATATCCCCCTTCAGTAAAGTGTAGATTTGCGTATGCTCCATAGTTGGAGGTTGTTGTCTGGTAATACGCAGTAACTGACTTGCTTTCTTCCAGATCTGTAACCTGTATCTTTTCTCCTACACTGGCAGCGGCAAACCACCCCCGTTCTGCAAAAGAAGCCGCCTGCTCCATGGAAACATTCAGTCCCTGGGCGTTGTATAGCTCTATTGCAGCAGGCGTATGCTTTTTTAAATTCCCACTAAGAAAAGCTGCCGCAAAGAAGAAAAACGCAGAAAAAGAAAGATAGATCACGCCCCACATCAAAAACTGTATGTTTCTTTTCTTCACTCTTCTACACACCTCACAGTCTCATCATCCGACAGGCTCCGGCTTGGATACACCGCCAAACTCTGCCCTTCCAAATACGCATCCTGCAATATACAGAAATCATAATCTTCATGGTATACCTTAACTGGCGTTTCTTTCACATATTCTTCCATTCCCCATGTCCCTTCCCGTCTTTGCAACAGCATCACACAAGGTTCTCCCGTCCGGCCTGTGAACACAGCAGCAGGAGGAACCTTTACAGCCTCACTCCCGTCTTCCATTACTCCAGCAGGAAACACCGTCAGGGTACGAACCTCCGTCAGCAGCAAGGTTTCAATTCTATGGGCTGCAACCGTACACAAAACCAAAAAGATAAAAAGAACTGCCGCCATCCGCACTGCCAATTGTTTTGTATTCTTCATAAGACCCTGTCCTTTCATATTTTATTTTACTCCCGACAATTCAATTCCCTGCGTCAGTTCTTCATGAAAAAAGAAAAACAGCAAAAGTATAGGCAGCGCCGCCAAAACACCGCATACAAAAGACAATTCAAAATTTATCTGATTTACGCTTGCAAGAAATACGGAAAGTGGATATCGTAATATATCTTTTAAAAAAGTAATCGGCTGCTCCACCATATTCCATGCGTCCACAAAGGATAAAAGAAACACACTGATTACTCCGCCTTTTCCGATAGGCAGCATCATCCGAAATAAGATCTGAAATGTTCCCGCACCATCAAGCCTTGCCGCATCTAAAATCTCATCCGGGATTCCCCTGAAAATCTGTGTCATAAATACCGTTCCAAAAGGCAAAAATGTCATTGGCAAAATCAAAGCAAGCCATGAATCTAAAAGGTTCAGTTCATCCAGAATAATATAGTTGGGAACAAGCGTCACCTGTATGGGCATCATCATCAATATCATCAAGAAAAAAAGTATCCCCTTCTGAAATGGAACAGGGTATTTTGCAAAAGCAAACCCTGCCAGTGCACTGATGAAAATCTGTCCTGCTGAAATCACCAGGCACAAAAACAGGCTATACCAAAACTTCATCAAATAATCCGTACTCCTTAAAAAAACCATATAATAGCCCTCTAAGGAAAAAACATTTGGTATCAGATGAAAGGCAGTTTCTGCATTTCCCTCCTGGTTCATAACCTCTGCATAATACTTGCTAATCTCAGATGGGGACATAAAACTATTACACAAGGTATAGACTGCGGGGAAAAGCACCAAAGCCCCTAAAAACAAGAAAAAGATGACACTCAAAGCCTGTGATAAATATTTAGAATTGATCGAATTCCATCTTTTCATCCTCATCCCTCCCGATACCTGTTTTGCAGCATATAGAATCCACACAGCAAAAAAACCAAAACCAGAAAAAGCATAATTGCCGCCACGCTTAACTTCTGGTAATTCAGACTTTCGAAATTGTTATTCAAGAAATGCTGTATCATGTAAATGCTATCATGGGGATGCTTTCCCCCTAAAAGAAATGCTTCCCGATAAGATTTGAAAGCATTTACAATACCCATAATCACTGCAAGAAAAAAATGAGGTGACATCATTGGCAATGTAATCGAAACCAGCTTCTGCACCCTTCCTGCACCTTCTATTGCGGCTGTTTGATAAAATTCCTCAGGAATTGCATTCAAACCAGATAGCAGAAGTATCACACTGTATCCAAAACTTTTCCATAGATATAGCCCCACCAAAACATAAAAAGCCTTGGGCCCCTCCAGCCATTGGACAAGAGGTATCCCCAAGGAGATAAGCCAGTGATTCACAATGCCCGTCTCCGCAAAAAATACCTGGATCACCATAACAACGCTTGCAATGGGTAGCACCAGAGGCAACAGAAGGATATAGCGGAAAAAACGGCTTCCGGCCAGTCCTTTTTTGAGCATCCATGCTGTGAAAAAGCTCAAAACAATGTTTAAGGTAACGCCAACCGCCAAAAACCGCAGGGTATTTGCTGCTGCCAATTGAAATGCGTAGGAAGAAAAAACCTCTTTGTAATTATCAAAGCCTGTAAATGAAACTCCACCTATTCCAAAGGTAAAAGAATATCTGACGCATATGGCGAACGGCAGCAGAAAGAAAAGGAAGGTTCCAAACAGAACTGGAGCCGCCAACAGCGTTCCTATCAGCTTTTTTCTTTTTTCCAGCAAATGACCTCTGTCCTTCATCCTTGGCCTCCTTCCTACTCGTCAAAATAAAAGCGCAGCTCATTTTTTAAATCATCCAGCTTCTTTTCTACGGAACTGCTTTCACTTGTCATAAAGACCCCATTGTAAATGAGAGTATTCTCGTACTGGCAGAAACGGGCCGTTGTAACCTGCTGAACCACTTCAAACAATTCTTCTGCTTTCTTGGCGGCCGCTTCCTGGCTCTCTTCTGAACCATCGCTGAACCGATACTGATACGCCGGCACAAAAGCATTGTTATTGATAGGGATAGCCGTAGGCTTATTTCCAGTCCCAAGATCCTTCCAGCCTGTACCGCCCTGCATTTCATCTGACAGGAGAAAGGCTAAAAAATCACCTGCCTGGGAAGCATATGAGCTATTTGCCCGAACTGCCGCAAACACATTCACCTGAGCATTCACTCCGCCCTCTCCATTTGGGAATGGCAGGAACCTCACGTCTGTGCCCGAAGCCAGGCTTCTTTGCACAAGCATTTCAAATGAGCTGGCCCTGTAATGCCCCATTACGGTAACATCAGGCAGCTCTGACGCATTCTCAAAGGAAAGGCTTTTCCGCTCATCCAGCAGCTCTGTGAAATCCTGTAATTCCTTGGAAAATGTTATGGATTTTTCCTCATAATCCAAAAAGGACGTTCCAAAAAGCCCAGACAGATAGTCTCTCAGCCAAAATTCTGTAGGGAACCCTTCCACTCCCAACTGTTCTGCGGCTTCCTTTAAAAATTCACCTGGCTGGCCAGAAGAGGGCGTCCAGTCCCCCACCATATCATCCGCTGTGGCAACGCCCATGATCATATATCCCAGTGGGAGAAAATACTGTTTCCCATCCACTTCCCCCGCCTTTAACACGGTCTGGTTCAAGGGCATGTCCTTGAGTCCCTCCACCACTGTGTTTAGATCCAAAAACAATCCATTGGAACTGCTTTTTATCATATCTGGCAATACCTGATTATTTTCGTCGAGAAGAAAAACGTCCGGCCCCTTGCCCGCCATCACCTGTACCTGCATGTCTTTCACTGCTTTTTTGTTTTTTTCCATTTTCTCTGTGGGCGTATTATCAATCTCAGGAACCTCCACAATCTCTATTTCCGTTTCGGGATGGAGCTTAGAATATTTGGACGCCGCCATCCTATAAAAACCTTTCTGAGCTTCTGAAACAGCCACAACCATTTTCTCCTGGCCTCCACCGCCCTTAGCAGCCTCTTTTTCAGAGGAAGGAGCAGAAGAATTGCAGGACGTAAGCGAAACCGCACACAATATTCCTGCCAGAATAAACATTAATTTCTTTTTCATATACATTGCCTCCCTGTTGTAATGTTAAACCTAAATGTTATGTCCATAAGCAGAAGTAAATACTTCAAATTTTTTGAGGAAAGAGATCAGCTTTGCATCCGCTCTCTCCTCTCCCAAATAACTCTGTAGCAATGTCCCCACATTAAAAATATTTCTTACTTCCCCGAACACAAGAGAATTGTTAAAAGGAACATCTATTTCCCATTCCATACCACCGAAAGTAATACGTATCATTCCTTTCTGCTTTTCCAATGGGGAAAGTCCTTCCTCTGCATGATATTTTTTCTCCTGATAAAAGAAGGTAAATCCTTCTGGCGGTATCTCATCAAAATCTGACATCCTGCTTCCATAACGGTTCCACGCACGCCAGTTCCATACACTATTGAAATCCATCTTTCCATCCAGAGTATACTTTGTGTTTTTTTCCAGACAATCATAATCCGGTATATCCGTTTCCCATTCTTCTGCCACTGAGGAAATTACCTGCTGTAACATATCTCTCATTTCCACGGAAGCATAATAAAAATCTGCATCATAATATACGCAGTCCTTTCCATTTCCTCCATTTTGGCTATTTATCTGGTCGCCTTTTTCATAACATGCTGCCACAGCCTTATTTACATTATTCTTCTGAAACAATTCATAGAGCTGCTCAAGAATCTGAAGGTTATCTTTCTTATCGTATCCAGTTGTATGCCGGCTCTGAGATTGATATACCCGCATGTCAAGACAAATATCTCTTATCTCCCCCATAACCTCTTCTTTTGAAATTTTCCCTGTATGATAATCATACATAAGGGCAGAAACCTGATTCATTACCTCATATCCATTCTCGTCTGCAAAAATGCAGCCCGGCATTCCCTTAACCGTCAATATATCGTTATAATTCTCGCAAGTAAATTTTGTAATTCCTGCCCGTTGGTATATATCTTCTGTCAGCTCCATGCCACTTGCAAGCAGTTCTTTAGGCATGGAACCAAAATCCTTAAAGCTGTCCTGAAATTTCTTATTTTCAGTATCCGATGCCCCGACAACATAGCTTTTTTTAGGGTCTGCCACGCATATATTGATTGTTCCTATATAGTCTATCCATCCTGCCATTTTTTCTCCTCCCTATGCAAACAGGGCTGGCCTCTCCTACCACTTGCCATCCTTGTTAAATAGTATATCGACTTTTTCTAAAAATGATTAATCTCCTATTTCATAATAATAAGACACTCTTAGGGCAGGGATAAAAGAAATACTTGGCGTCGCCACCCCTGCTTTAAAACTCACCTGCCACTCCCCATTAATATTTGTATTTGAAGTTGAATCAATTTTGTATCCCATGCTTACCGAAATACCATAACGTTCTGAATTTCTCCATATACCTGTGTCAGGAGCCATCACCCTAAAAGAATCAAGTTCTGATGGTCTTACACCACTATAATACACCTCATCTGCAACCGCTGTCTTAGGTACAGTGGCACCATCATCACCAATCTTCACATAACCTGGATTGGAAAATCCAGTCGATGTTGCTGTTATACGATTACTACCATAACACCACTCTGTACTCCCAGATAACATATGCGGCAAACCAACTGCAACGTTTATCGTATCTTCCACCATGGGAAGAGAAGAAATCTGAGATGCTGCATATAAAACAAGATAATACTCTTTCCCTGCAGTCATCCCCAGCCTGGCTTTTTCTGCAAACGGATATGCTGATGTAAACTTATCTTTATGTACATCTGTATTTTCTGGTTCATTGGAATCAAATAATACCCACAGATTATCCATATCACATATCCGAAATCTCAATTCTGAATGATATGCCATTAAAGTAAATACCGTTTTTGCATCTGCCTTAAAACGATACCAGCATTCATCCCTGTTAGGTGTATACTTCAAAAAGACAAAATTATCTTCTTTTCCCGTATACCAATCTAACAATACTGCATTTTCTGGCCCACTAATCATCGCTTCTGTATCTTTTTTATCTCCTGTCATTATACGAAAATCAGTTGAACCATCCGTATAATATCCTTTCATACTGGACACAGATATTGTATACGTACAAATACCTGCATTAGCCGAAGGTTTATCAACATAACACCAACCCTTTGAAGATTTTACAACGCCTACTTCTGTCCCTGCTGCATCTCTAACAGTCATCTTTGGATAACTTCTTCCTGTTTTAACAATTGCAAAAGTTGCTGTGTCCATTTTAGAAAAGTCAATATCCACTGTATATGTCTTTATATCATCTTCACTGTTTAAACTATCCTCTATAATTTGATAATCTTCAACTGGAACAATTTCAAAAGTATAACCTATAATCTCTGACAATTCGCCAGCTGAATCCATTGCTTGATAATACACCTCATACTTCCCTGGATTTGTAAATTGTGTAATAAAACCATCCGAATATTTCTCTAATAAATACCTTAATGGAAACCCTCCTACATAGTAATTTGCTAAACTATCTCCATCAGAATCAGAAAAATCATTTAACCACGCGATTTGCGTATCAGTGGTAAGCTTGCCATCTTTTAATGATTCAGAGTTCAGAATATATGGCTTTATTGTCGATTCTGGTATAGTATATGAAACTATCCCTTCTTCATCAGATATAAAACTTATATTATTTATCACACCCTCTTCACTTAACTCTTCCATATTGATTGGCATTTTTTCATCCACATCTACCAAACATTTATTCTCTCCCTGTTCACTTTCTAGAGCAAATTGCTCTCCTTCTGTTCCTTCCTGTAAATCTGCCTCATACTCTTCATACGTTAATAATCTCAACTTCTCCGCTTGTAAAACACTTCCCTGACTTTCTAGAAAATTTTCATTCCTAGCCTCAGCAACATTTTTAAGGCTGCAACATAAACTTAACATTACTGTGATTGTAAACATTGTCTTTAATATTTTTCTTTTCATAAAACCTCCTTAGTAATTATCTAAATAATAAACAACTCCTTATCAAACTCCTATCTGTTACCTTTTCAAATACATAAAAGCAAAATAAATGCTACCTTAATATTAACCACTCCTCCACCGTAATATACTTTATAAATAAACTATATAGAATAAGAACTATATTGTCAATAAAACTTTTATACTATTTTTTCTTCATTTAAAGTTGTTATATGATTTGATTAGGGTGTCAAAAGCACCTTCGGTGTTACACTCATACCATATATTGCTATTGCAAGTTCACTTGCATATCAATATATGGTATAGAGTGGGTGCGGCGCACCCTTTTGACACCCTAATCATGATTTTTATATAAAGTATTTACTTTTAAAATTACTCGTAGTATGATATTTATAACTTATAACCGCCAAAAAATTACCTAATTCTAAGAAAAATAGAATTGCCCACCACATAGATTACAAGAGGTGATTATGAGCAGGAAAATGAAAATAACTGGAACAGAAGACAGCTTCGCTGAAAGCCTCCAAAACTGACTTGGAGAAATGCTGGTTCTATTCCTTCTAAAACAAAAACCTATGTATACTTATGAGATTTATATCTATCGGCTAAAAAATGCCAGTTGTATCGGCGAAGAAAGCAAGACAGCGGTTGTGAAATTAGAAATCAAAGTAACCTGCAGAAAAGGTTGCAGAGTATTTGCTTACCTTCATCAAGAATAAAAAAGCGGTTTATAAAAATACATATATATATGGTTTATTCTTTCCCCTATTTTATGGTATACTAGCCATAACTTCAAATTAAAATGAAGGGAGGTGAAATATATATGCCGTCAAATGAAAAAGAATTAAATGCTAATCTTTTTGATCAATTAACAATAATCGAAAGAATTGAAAGGCATTTAGAAAAAGGCGGTGTTGCTGCTGCAAAAGAAGAGATTGAAATCTTGAAAAAGGAAATCAATCGAAAGCTCTATCAGCAACCACCGTTGAAAAGTGAATGATTATAATTTAAGAGAGGATGTCAAGTGGCATCCTCTTTTATATTGTTAAAATAAGCGGATATACATTAAAAGCGGTCAACTGCTTTTCAAAAGGAATGTGATGTAAGCGAAAAAGAAAATAAAAATCATGCAAGCGTTCACAAGATAAATCCTTGTAAGTGTCGTCAAAACTATTTACTTTTAAAATCATCAGTAGTATTATATTTATAACTTATAACCGCCAAAAAATTACCTAATTCTAAGGAAAATAGAATTGCCCACCACATAGATTACAAGAGGTGATTATGAGCAGGAAAATGAAAATAACCGGAACAGAAGACAGCTTCGCTGAAAGCCTCCAAAACTGCCTTGGAGAAATGCTGGTTCTATTCCTTCTAAAGCAAAAACCTATGTATACTTATGAGATTATGCAGGAAATTAACCGTATCAGTAACGGTTCTTTTTCCTATAAATCTCTCTATCCTTATATTTATCGGCTGAAAAACGCTGGCTGTATTGATGAAAAAAGTAAGACAGTGGAAAAAAACAGGACACGGATTTATTTCCATATTACAGAAAGCGGACGGGAACACTTGGTAAAAATCAAACGGAAATACCGAGAAATTACCACTGCCGCTAATCTTATACTTGATCTTGATGACATGATTTATTAAGGAGAGAAAAATGATAAGAGATAACCATTTTACCAAACCAATCATAAGCTACATTAGAGATACCAAACGTTTCTTGATCTGCCCTAGAAATTACCGCAGGGATTTCATGGCAGATATGGAAAAGGATATTCAGCAATTTCTATTAGAGAACAGTTCTGCAGAATACAATGATATGGTAGACTATTTCGGCACTCCTGCTGAATTAGCTCAACTTTATCTGGAAAACATTTCACCAGAAGAACGAACCACTTATACCGCCAGAAAAAAACTTTTTACCAAATTTAAATGTAGTATTCTGTTTCTCATGTTTGCCGTTTCAGTTACTTGCTTCTACTTTAATTATATAAAACCACGAGAACTGAAAGTTATTTACATAGAGGAATCCCTCGAAGTACAAGAAAAATAATTTTACTCTAAACACACGGAGAAAAAACATGAAAAAAATAATTTTTGCCTTAACCATATTTATTTTCACAATGAACAATCCTATCATTTCTCATGCTGCCCAAATTCCATCAACCACACAACAGCTTTTTCATGAAAAAACCGTACTGGAAAATGGAATAACCATGGAATATGAACTGACAGTCTCTCCTTCCAATACACGTTCCAACTCAAAAACGGCAACAAAAACCGCAACCTGCAAAGTAGATGGTAAAGTAGTTGCGACTATAAAATTATCTGCCGACTTCACATATACTGGTTCATCTGCAACCTGCACCCGCGCTTCTTCCAGTTATTCCATGTCTGCTGGATGGAGTTACAGTAATAGAACAACGACACGAAGCGGCAATACAGCCAAAACAAGTGCTAAAATTTCAAAAAATAACGAATATTTTAATACCAATGTAACTATGACATGCAGTGGCTCCGGTGAAATATCCTAACAGATAATTGGGAAACTCATAAATTATAGAAATTTTGTAATTGACCAAAAACATTGCAAACAGAAAGGTGAGAAAACTATGACTACAACTGTTACCCTTGGAAAAACAGGAATTACTGTCAACAAAAATGGCTTCGGCGCCCTTCCCATCCAGCGGATTTCCACAGAAGAGGCTGGAAAATTACTAAAAAAAGCATATGACGCAGGCATACGTTTCTTTGACACCGCCCGATTTTATACCGACAGCGAAGCAAAAATTGGGGAAGCCCTTTCCTCCGTTCGGGATAATCTCTACATTGCCACTAAGACAGGGGCACAGAAAGCCGAGGATTTCTGGAAAGACCTAACAACCAGCCTGTCTCTGCTAAAAACAGACTACATTGATCTTTACCAGTTTCACAACCCCTCCTTCTGTCCCAAGCCTGGAGATGGAACCGGATTGTACGAGGCTATGGAAGAAGCAAAAAAACAGGGAAAAATCCGACATATCGGCATTACCAACCATCGGCTGAAAATTGCCCATGAAGCCATCGATAGCGGATTATATGAAACACTCCAATTCCCATTCTGCTATCTTGCATCTGAAAAAGATATGGAAATTGTTGCACGCTGTAAGGAAGAAAATATAGGATTCATCTCTATGAAAGCGTTGTCTGGCGGCTTGATTACCAATTCCGCCGCTGCCTATGCATTCCAGGCACAGTATGACAATGCGCTGCCTATCTGGGGTGTCCAACGGGAGTCTGAGCTGGACGAATTTTTAAGCTATATGGAAAATCCTCCTACTATGACACCAGAAATTTCTAACCTGATTTCCATGGACAGAAAACAGCTTGCTGGAAACTTCTGCCGTGGCTGCGGCTACTGTGTCCCCACCTGCCCTGCTGGAATTGAAATCAATAACTGTGCCAGAATGTCATTGCTCCTTCGACGTTCTCCTTCAGAATTGCAGCTTACTCCAGAAGTCCAGGAAAAAATGAAAAAAATTGAAAACTGTATCCACTGCAATCAGTGTAAAGCTCATTGTCCTTATGGACTGGATACCCCGGCATTGCTAGAAGAAAATTATAAAGATTATCAAGAAGTGTTAGCTGGGAAGACGCTGTAACGTTACATATTCCATCTGGCAAGCTGCTCAATCATCCTTATCCACACGTCACTTAAAAACTTCAGAAAAATGGAGCCGCTGGGAAATGAAGGATTTTTCACAGCCCATCAAGTGCAAAAATCTCATTTTCCAGCAGCTCCATTTTTTCATTACAGCAACCAAACAACACTCAATTCTTTTTTATTTCAGTCTCTTTCTATTTTTTCTTTTTTGTTCTGCTCAATATACCTGTCAAGATAAATGATGCAACTAAATATACCCGTACTATTTTGGTGATCAGCGGCTGCCACTCCGTACTATCCTTGTTGATGTATATTAATATAAGAAGAACAATTGCCAATAGTATCCAAAGGATACATATATATAATCTCTTTGATTTCATCATACTCTCTATCCATTAAAAAGTGACAAGCGACACAAACGTACCATAAGTTTCTCCCGTACTCGCTTTAAAGGACCAGAGATATCTATATTGTGGCACTGTAAATGCCGAATAAAGCCATTGCAATTTCAAATATACAGTTCCTCCAACAGCTGAGGAAGCTAACACTGACAATGCTCCCGGCCCTATAGCTGCTATCACACCTGCTGCTCCAAGACCAGACAAACAAATGGCAATTATGCCTGCAACAACCGCAACTGTTGTACCCTTAGCCCAAGAAACATAATGTGTCTCATTTGAAGTTGTCTCCCAACCATTCGTTGCGTATGGCTGCAACACATTATGACTGATTTCCCCCATTTTATAAACTTTATTATTCACATACATTGAATGTTCATTCTCGTTATAAATAATTTTGTCAACAGAATTATCCATATCATTTGTAATACTTATTACTCTGCTATTACCTTCATAATAATAATGATATATATAATTTGTCCCATCAATATTTACAGTTTCATATTTCCCACTCTCATATAAGCTATCTTCATTTTCTATATTTGTAGCTGCGAATACCGGCTGGATATACAGACTGCTTGCACAAACAAATACAGTAAGCATAGTTGCAATAATCTTATTAAATTTCTTCATAAACACAAACCTCCTTATCAATCTTCCTACCGGCTTGCCATTTAACGCATAAAAAACTCAAGTTATCTCAATGGAAACACCCCTCCCCCTACTATGATATATGCTCTATAAATAATAATAATAATAATATATATCATAAAAAATATATTGTCAATAATACCTTTATTCCATTGTAGATACAATTTCTATATTTCTTTATAATCTATTTGTTTCTAAAAACACCTATAGTATGATATTGACATCTGACAATTGCAAACAGCCATCTCCCCCTCTGGAAAAAGTATTGCCCAATCATATCTATATACAATAGATGATTATAAGCAAAAAATAGAGCCGCTGGGAAATGAAGGATTTTTCACACCCCATCAAGTGCAAAAATCTCATTTTCCAGCAGCTCCATTTTTTCATTACAACACATACTCCAACTGGCAATCACATGGCTCTGCTGCATGCAATTCCTCATTATACTCTTGTGCTTCCACACATCCGAGAGCATGGTAAAAGGCTTGCGTCTCTTCTGAGGAATGAGCAGATATGTACAACTTCTCAGCTTCCAGTTTTCTACCTGCAAGCATCGCCCGTTGGAACAACTGCTTCCCATATCCCTTATTCCTGCATTCACAAGATACGTGAATGCAAGAAAGCTGTACATACTGTCCCCGAGAGCCAAAATGCTCGTTCTCCACAGAAGTAAAACCCACAAGCTTCCCTTCCTCAAAGCATCCGAATACAAATCCCCCAGTATTTATGGTGTTTTTCAGACATTTCACCAAAAACTCATATTCCGCATCCTTCCACTCTTCCACAAAAGAAATATCCTTTAATTTCCACACATTCCCTTCCTTACGCCAGCAGCGTTTTACCTCCTGATGACGATTAAAATATTGGAATAGTTCCTTGGTAATTTGAGATTCTGATAATATTTCAAAAGTTGCCTCTAACATATGCTTACCTTCGCCTTCTGCTTTGCTTTATGGCCTGATCTGCCCATTGCCATATATGATATATTTTGTACTTGTCAGTTCCTTTAAGCCCATCGGTCCTCTTGCATGAAGTTTCTGGGTACTGATGCCGATTTCTCCCCCAAATCCAAACTCAAATCCATCTGTAAACCGTGTAGATGCATTGACATACACTGCTGCTGCATCTATCTCATCCAGAAATCTTCTGGAATTGTCATAGTCCTTTGTAATAATGGCCTCGGAATGACCCGTATTATATCGATTAATATGGGCAATTGCCTCATCAATGGATGCTACCGTTTTCACAGACAGGATATAATCCAGGTATTCCATCCCCCAGTCTTCCTCCTTTGCTGGAAGAATACTGGCACAGGATTCACAGCTTTCCGCATCCCCTCGCAGCTCTACCTGCTTTTCCGCCAACCGCTCTGCCAATTTAGGAAGCAGCGCATCCTTCACTTTCTCATGAACAACCAAGGATTCACAGGCATTGCACACGCCGATTCTCTGGGTTTTGGCATTGAAAATAATGTCCACTGCCATGGCAAGATCTGCAGATTCATCCACATAAATGTGGCAATTTCCCGTGCCCGTTTCAATCACAGGAACAGTTGCCTGCTCCACCACGGTACGAATCAACCCTGCGCCGCCCCTGGGAATCAGCACATCCACATATTGATTCAGCTTCATAAATTCCGCTGCTGTCTCATGGCTGGTATCCGTAATCAGTTGGATGGCATCTTGAGGCAGTTGGCATTTTACCAAAGCTTCCTGCAATGTCATTGTAATTGCATGATTGGAATGAATGGCATCCTTTCCGCCCCGAAGAATCACCACATTCCCTGCTTTAAAACAAAGGCCAAACGCATCCGCTGTCACATTAGGACGAGATTCATAAATAATGCCAATCACTCCCAAAGGCACTCGTTTTTGACCAATCAAAAGCCCATTGGGGCGCGGCTTCATGGATAACACTTCTCCAATGGGATCCTCAAGCTCTGCAATCTGCCTGAGTCCCTCTGCCATCTGAGCAATTCTGGCTTCTGTGAGCAGCAGCCGATCAACCAGCCCAGGCGCCATCCCCTTTTCCTTGGCCAGCTCTATATCCCTGTGATTCGCCTCCAACAGCATTTTCATATTTGCCACAAGATAGTCTGCTGCGGTAGTCAAAACTTTATTTTTTTGATTGGCAGACAAGGTCCGTAAGACTGCTTCCGCCTGTTTCGCTTTTTCTCCAATTTGTTCCAAAGTAAGGTTCATGTCTTCCTCCATTATTCCTAAAAATCTATTCTCATTTTACAAATTTGTCCTTACCGACTTAGGCTGATAGCCTCCCTGCTCCAACGCTCTCATAATCTGCTCCTTATGCTCCGTACCAAAGGCTTCCATGGTAATCCGAAGCTCCACAGCCGCATTCCGGTTGGTGGACACAAACTGATTATGCTCTAGTTTTATAACATTTCCTTGCTGTTTTGCGATTGTATCTGCTACTTTACACAATTCTCCTGGCTTATCCGGCAAAAGCACCGAAACTGTAAAAATTCTGTCGCGAAAAATCAATCCCTGCTGCACCACAGAAGACATGGTAATGACATCCATATTTCCACCGCTTAGAATAGAAACCACCCGTTTATTTTCCACATTCAGATGGCGCAGCGCTGCTACCGTCAAAAGCCCAGAATTTTCCACTACCATCTTGTGGTTTTCCACCATATCCAAAAATGCCACAATCAATTCATCATCTTCCACAGTAATAATGTCATCCAGATTTTCCCGGATATATGGAAAAATCTTTTCGCCTGGCGTCTTTACCGCTGTACCATCCGCAATGGTGCTGACTCCTGGAAGGGTTGTAACCTTTCCAGCCTTTATGGACTCCTGCATACAATTTGCCCCAGCAGGCTCCACACCAATCACTTTAATCTTAGGATTCAAAAGCTTGGCAAGGGCAGAAACTCCAGTGGCAAGTCCACCGCCCCCGATGGGTACCAGAATATATTCTACCAAAGGAAGCTCCTTAAAGATTTCCATTGCAATGGTCCCCTGCCCAGTAGCCACTGCTAAATCATCAAAAGGATGAATAAAGGTATATCCATGCTCCTCAGCCAGTTCATAAGCCTTCTGACAGGATTCATCATACACATCCCCGTGCAAAATAACATTTGCCCCATACCCTTTGGTACGGTTTACCTTAATCAAAGGGGTAGTGGTAGGCATAACAATGGTTGCCTTCACCCCATAACATTTTGCAGCATAAGCTACGCCCTGCGCATGGTTGCCTGCTGAAGCAGTAATCAAACCTTTTTCTCGTTCTTCTTCTGTAAGGGTACTAATTTTGTAATAAGCGCCCCGGACTTTATACGCCCCGGTAAACTGCATATTTTCCGGTTTTAGATACACTTTATTTCCCGTTTGTTCGCTTAAATAATCACTGTAAACCAGCTTTGTTTCTAATGTCACTTCTTTTACAATCTTACTCGCTTCCTCAAATCTTTCAAGAGTCAACATGGTTTTCTTCCTCCTCCAAATTCTCCTTGGTAGAAAACAGGGCGTTTACAAACTGCTCCGAATCAAATTTCTGTAAATCGTCAATGGTCTCTCCTACACCGATATATTTTACCGGAATGCCAAGCTCTGACTGAATTGCCACAGCAATGCCGCCTTTGGCAGTCCCGTCCATTTTCGTCAAAATAATCCCTGATATTTCTGCCACTTCCGAAAACTGTTTTGCCTGGGCAAGAGCATTCTGTCCGGTAGTTCCATCCAGCACAACTAAGGTTTCCCGGAAAGCCTCTTTATATTCCTTCTCCAGAATTCTATGGATTTTTTTCAATTCTTCCATCAGGTTTTTCTTATTATGAAGCCTTCCTGCTGTGTCACACAGCAGCACATCCGCATTCCTTGCCTTTGCTGCCGCTACTGCATCATAGACAACTGCTGCAGGATCTGCCCCTTCCTGGCCTCCAATCATCTCTACTCCTGCCCGGTTCGCCCACTCGCTAAGCTGTTCCCCAGCAGCAGCCCTGAAGGTATCTGCCGCTGCAAGTACTACTTTTTTTCCCTGATCCTTCAGTTTTCCAGCCAGTTTTCCAACGGAGGTGGTTTTCCCTACCCCGTTCACGCCAATGACAAGCACCACAGACTTTTCATCTTCAAAGCGATAAGCGGTTTCTCCCACATCCATCTGCTCTTTGATACTGGAAATCAAAAGCTCTTTGCACTGCGCAGGCTCCTTGATATGCTGTTCTTTTACCTTCACCTTCAAATTTTCAATAATCTCTGTGGTAGCATGAACACCCAAATCTCCCATAATGAGAATCTCTTCAATCTCTTCATAAAACTCTTCATCTATACTGGAAAATCCGCTGAAAATAGAATCAATTCCAGATACAATCTGATCCCTGGTTTTCGTCAGCCCCTGCACCAGCCGTTTAAAAAACCCTTTTTTTTCTTTTCCTTCACCACTCATAATAATACTCCTTTCTGTTAGGTAGCCAATGTTTCAATCAAATCCACCGAAACCAAGGTAGATACGCCTTTTTCCTGCATGGTAATTCCATAAAGCCGGTCTGCCGCTTCCATCGTTCCCCGCCGATGAGTAATTACAATAAACTGGGTATCCTTTGTCAATTTATGCAAATATTTGGCAAACCGTCCCACATTGGAATCATCCAATGCCGCCTCAATCTCATCTAACAGACAAAAAGGGGATGGCTTTAAGTTCTGGATGGCAAACAGAAGAGAAATGGCTGTCAAAGACTTCTCACCGCCGGAAAGCTGCATCATATTCTGCAATTTCTTTCCGGGCGGCTGCGCAATGATGCGGATGCCGCACTCCAAAATATCCTCATCCTCCACCAACTCCAAGGTTCCCTTTCCACCCCCAAACAATTCCTTAAACACTTTGTCAAATTCCTTTTGAATCTGAGCAAATTTCTCTGTAAACTGGTTGCGCATTCCAGTATCCAATTCCTCAATAATATCCAACAGCGTCTTCTCTGCCTCCACCAGATCATCATGCTGGGTCTTTAGGAAAACATAACGCTCTGACAAGCTGCGATAATCCTCAATGGCATTTACATTTACATCCCCCAGCTTTCGAATCTCTTCTTTTATCTCAAAAATCCGTTTCTTCATCTCTGTGGGATTATCATATTCCTCTTTTCGCAATGCCATGGCATTGTGACGGGTCAACTCATATTCTTCCCACATATAGCCTGCCTGATGCTCCATGGAATCATCCAGTTTTTCTTTTTGGCTGTTTAATCGGTACAATTCCTTATCCAAATCATGGATACGTTTTGACAATTCCTCCTGCTTCTGAAAAAATCCCTTGTAGGCCGAGGACATTTCCTCTCTTTCCTTCTGTTTTGCGGCAATCTGCTCCTCCAAGCGGTTTTTATCTGTCTCAGACTGCTCCATAGCTTTTCTAAATTCTTCAATCTCCTGATTCTTCTTTTGCATATCCTCCTTTGACTGAATTTTTTCCAGCTCTGCCGTCTTTAAATCCTCTTCTAGCTTCTTGATTTCTGCAGAAATACGTAAAATATTTTCCTGTGCAAATCCTGCCTTTTGTTGGAAATTTGCTTCTTCCAACTGAACTCTGGAAACATCTTCCTGACTTTCTTTTGCAAGCTTATTCTGGATTTCTAAAATCTCTTGAAACTCCCTGGTTTCTTCTTCGATCTCTTTCTCCCTCCGGTCCGCTGCATGAATTTCTTCCTGAATCTGTCCCCTGTTCTCGCTGATTTCCAATAACTGACGTTCAATTTCCCGTCCTTCCATCTGTAAAGAAGTAAGCTGATGATCATTTCCCTCTTTTTCTTCCCTTACCCGCTCCAGACTCATTTTTTCTGTATTCTGTACCAGCATTGCTTCCTGCAATTCTTCCTGATTTTGCCGAATATCTTCTTTTAACAATTCTCTGGCTGTATTGATATCCTCCAAACGATTCCTATGCTCCTTAAGGGTCTGCTCGATCCTTTGTGTCTCCTTCTGCAAATCCTCAATTTCTCGTTTTCTACCCAAAAGATTGCTGGTATTTCGAAAGGCGCCTCCTGTCATGGAACCTCCTGGACTAAGGGATTCCCCTTCTAAGGTTACAATCCGAAGACTATACTGGTATTTTCTTGCCAGACCAATTGCATGATCAATGGTATCCACCACATAGGTCCTGCCTAACAGATAGGTCTTTAATTCCTGATACCTGCTGTCTGACTTCACCAGTTCGCTACCGATGCCAATGACGCCCGGCTCTGACAAAGCTGCCTGATTTACAGAAACAGGTCTTTTCCCTATACTGGTCAAGGGCAGAAAAGTAGCCCTGCCAAAACGATTTTTCTTTAAAAATTCAATCATTCTCTTGGCAGTAGCCTCATCATTGGTTACAATATTTTGAATACTGCCGCCTAAGGCTGTCTCAATGGCAATCTCATACTGCTTCTCCACCTGAATCAAATCTGCAACTACACCCAAAAGTCCTGGCTCTGTCTCCTTCTTTTCCATCACACGCCGGATGGAATTACCATATCCATCATAACGTTCTGCAATATTAATCAAGGATTCCAGTCTGGATTTCTCCCTGTGATATCTGGAAGTATCTTCTTCCATCAACTGCAGGGTTTCCGTCCGTTTTTCCTGCCAGCGCTTACTCTTTTCCTCCAGCCTTCTTCCTTCTTCTTCCAGGTTTTCACATACCTCCTGGGCTTGTCTATACTTTTTCTCACATTCCTCCACCATAAGCTGGAGCTCTTCTTCTTCACTTTTTTGCTCCAACAGCCGCTTACTTAGCTGGGCTTTACGGATATTAATCTGCTCCTGCATGGTATCATAACGCTGCTGTCTTGCCTTCGTGGAGGCTTTATTATTTAATAATTCAATAATATCACTTTTTCCGTCCTCAATTCTCCGGCTGCACCTTGCAATCTCCTCCTGGATTTCCTGATATCTTGCCATAACCTGGCTTTTTTGTTCCTCCATGGACTTTACCTGATCATCCAACCGGGCTTTTTCTTTCTCGCAGGCAGCTTTTTCCGCTAACCGCTCCTGACGGTTCTTCTCCACTGCATCCTGTCTGGACTTCACATGCTCTTCATTCTGTTGGGCTGCGTGGATCTGTTCTCTTAATACATTTATCTGACCTTCCAACTGTCCCTTATGCACAGTGGTATTTCCCAATTCTTCCCGTAAGGAAGAAAGCTTTTCATCCGCCTGGGCCATCTCCTGCTCCATCCGGTCATATTCTTCCCTGATATTCCCATAAGAACTGTTTGCTTCCTTAAAATCCCCTTCTACAATCCCCATCTTCTCTTTTAAGGATTCCAGCTCTTCTTCCATGCGTTTCATATCCAAAAGAAACATATTCACATCATATTCTTTGAGCTCTTCTCTTTTTTTCAGATACAGTCTTGCTTTCTCTGCCTGACGTTCCAAGGGCTCTACCTGTTTCTCCAATTCTGAGAGAATATCATTCACACGCACCAGATTCTGACGCTCGTCCTCTAATTTTTTCTGGGCTGTAGCTTTGCGCCGTTTAAATTTTACAATTCCTGCCGCCTCATCAAAAAGCTCCCGCCGTTCTTCTGGCTTCCCACTCAAAATCCGCTCAATCTGTCCCTGACCGATGATGGAGTATCCCTCTTTTCCAATTCCTGTGTCATAAAACAGCTCATTCACATCCTTCAAACGACAGGATGTTCCATTAATCAAATACTCACTTTCCCCTGAACGGTATACACGCCTTGCCACAGTTACCTCATTGTAATCCACATTCAGTTGGCGATCTCCATTATCCAACGTAATGGCAACGTATGCATAACTTAACGGCCTGCGGTTCTCCGTACCAGAAAAAATAACATCCTGCATACTGGCTCCCCGAAGCTGCTTTACCCGCTGTTCTCCCAGCACCCAACGCACAGCGTCTGCCACATTGCTTTTTCCGCTTCCATTGGGCCCTACAATTCCAGTAATTCCATTGTGAAATTCAAACAGAATCTTATTGGCAAAGGATTTGAAGCCATGAACCTCTATACTTTTTAAATACATCTGTTCCTCCGATATTTTTTATTGCGGAAAATCTATATTTTTCTGCTCTTTCAATTGAAGTAATGTGGCATAAGCTGCTTCCTGCTCTGCACTTTTTTTCGTTCGTCCGCATCCTTTTCCATAAGCTGTCGTTCCAATCCGCGCCTCCACAATAAATTTTTTGTCGTGGTCTGGCCCCTCTTCCGCCAGCAGGAAGTAACTCAATTCCTCAGAATAATTTCCCTGTATCACTTCCTGCAGGATAGTCTTGCTATCATAAAAGAGCTGTTTATGCTCTATGTCATTTAATACAAAACGGTGAATGAACTCTTTTGCACTAGCAAAACCACCATCTAAATAAATTGCCCCAATAACGGCTTCCATAGCATCCGACAAAATCGACTTTCGTTCCCTTCCGCCAGTCTGGGCTTCCCCTTTTCCTAATAACAGATATTTGCCCAGCTCTAAATCTCTGGTACAAAATGCTAAGGTGGGTTCACAAACAATACTTGCCCGAAGCCGGGTCAGCTCACCCTCTGGGTATTTGGGATATCTATGGAACAAAAAATCACTGGTCACAACTTCTAGAACTGCATCCCCTAAAAACTCAAGTCTTTCATTATCTGCCAGCTTACTCATATGGCGCTCATTTGCATACGAACTATGAGTAAACGCCTGTTTTAACAAACGACTGCTTTGAAAGCAATACCCAATTTTCTCTTCAAATTCTTTCTGAAATTTCATAACATAATACCTTTCTATAATAATGCAACCACTTCCCGTAAAACATGGAAGTGGTTGCCACATGGAATTGCCTGCACATACACTTGCAGACAACAATGCCTTTTACATTTATTGTACGCTGATCAGTTCGTGGCGTTTTTAATCTGCTCTACTGCATCTCCAACTGTTACAATTTTTTCTGCCTCTTCATTGGCAATCTCGATGTCAAATTCTTCCTCCAGTCCCATGATTATCTGGAAAATATCCAGAGAATCTGCCCCTAAGTCATCTACAAATGTAGTATCCATTGTGATTTCATCCACGTCAACGTTTAATACTTCTGCAATGATTTTTTTTAATTTTTCAAACTCCATTCTCGTTCCTTTCTACTCCTCCACCGGAGATGTTCCAATATTCTTTCTGATTTTTCCGTTGATTTCCTGTTCCTTGAAAGTGACGCATTGAATAATGGAATTCATTACTTCCTTCGCCTTTGCGCTTCCATGGGTCTTGACTACCAGACCGTTCAATCCCAACAATGGCGCACCGCCATATTCTGTTGCATCAAAGGTCTTCAAGGTCCTTTTCAAAGATGGTTTTACAAGCAGGGCGCCAATTTTGCTTCTGAGACTTGCCATCATTCCCTGCTTTATCACGTCTACCAAAGTGCCGCTTAGACCTTCATAAAGCTTTAAAATGACATTTCCTACAAATGCCTCACACACAATCACGTCTGCTTCCCCTTGAGGAATATCCCTTGCTTCAATACTTCCCACGAAATTCATGTCTGGACAGTTCTTCAACAGCGGAAATGTTTCCTTTACCAGTGCATTTCCTTTTTCCTCTTCTGCACCAATATTGACAATCGCAACTTTCGGATTCTTAACGCCTAATACATTTTCCATATAAATGGAACCCATTTTCGCAAACTGAACCAGATGGGAAGCTCTGGCGTCTACGTTTGCACCGCAGTCAATCAATAACGATACTCCCTTTTTGGTGGGAATCAGAGGCGCCAATGGTGGACGTTCAATACCCTTGATCCTTCCTACAATAACTTGTCCGCCTACTAATATGGCTCCAGAACTTCCTGCCGACACAAAAGCGTCTGCCTGCTTTCCCTTCACCATATTCATTCCCACTACAATCGATGACTGTTTCTTCTTTCGAATTGCCATCACTGGAGGTTCTGCGGTTTCAATTACCTCTTCGGCGTGAATCACTTCAATCTGGGAGCCATTATAAGAATGCTTTGCCAACTCTTTGTTCACCACATCCTGCTGGCCAACCAGATATACCTTAATGTCCTGCCGTAGCGTAACAGCGTCGATTGCCCCTTTCACCATCTCAGCAGGCGCATGATCACCGCCCATGGCATCAACTGCTACTCTTATCATTTCCTGCATGAAATTTCCTCCTTATGGCTCGTAAACAGGACCTACAGCCCGCCCAAAGGCTGAACTACTTCCTTGTAAAAATTTTCCTGTTTATCGGATGCCTACCTAAGAATATACTATAAGTATGCGGAGAAATCAATATAAAAAATAAGGCCGCTCCAAAATCTGTTATTCTATCCTGTCCTCCTGATACCGAACGTCTTCCGCTTCCCTATCTTCCTCACTCATATATTTACGGAAAATCCTTTCCAAAATATAACTTTGAATCCAGGTATAAACTGCTGGAAAGAGGAAAATAAGAAATGGCGCAATCGAAAGAGTTATAATTCCAACCACGGCAATTATAATCATCAACGCTGTCATAGGCAGATGGGCAATGACCATCAATATGGCATTTTTCATGGATTGTCTTCTGGTATTGTCAAAGCGTGCCATATAGGGAAAGAGATAAGATATCCAGGCTGTCCATATCACAATTCCCAGAAAAATCAACGCAGAAAGAGCGGAAAAATAACTTGCTGTCTCAGAATAATAATTAAACATATATAAATCTAGCCAAAGCCCTACTCCCATTGGCGCAACAACCAGCCAGACTGGTGTAGTATGTTTAAAATTGTCCCGAAAAGACGTAACATAATCCCGAAACAAATATCCTCTGTCATGGCGCAGTACCTTATGTACCGTATAATACAATGCTGTGGATGCCGTTCCTATGGTAATAATTGGAATACAGCTTACAAAAAATATCAAGCTCAGACAGATGCAGTCCGTAAATTTGGACAAAGATCTCATCAATCCGCTATCTAGATTAAATAGTTTCATTGGCAAATTCCTCTCTTCCGTTGTTTTTCGATTATTATAAAAACCTTTGGTTTCCGCTTATGAAATTATTCTTACTCATTCCACAGAAAATGTCAATGGATACAGACATTAAATTTATAAAAATAGCTTTCCCTTTTGGGAAAGCTATTTCTCTTACATTAATCCTGAGGAATAATCTCTTTTTTGTTATAACATCCACAGTTCTTGCATACTCTATGGGGCATCATCAACTCCCCGCATTTGCTGCATTTTACCAAAGCTGGAGCAGTCATTTTCCAGTTTGCTCTTCTTTTATCTCTTCTGCTCTTGGAAGATTTATTTTTTGGACATATAGACATGGTCACACCTCCTTAAATTTGCTAAAAATATCCTGGATTGCTGCCATTCTTGGATCCAGCTCTGTCTTCTGACACTGGCATTCTGCCAGATTCAGATTTGCACCGCACCGCTTACAGATGCCCTTGCAATCCTCCCTGCACAGAACCTTCATTGGCCAACTCACCAAAATTTCTCCAAAAATAAGTTGATCCACATCCAGACTTGTTCCTGTCATATAGCTTAGCTCATCCATCGCTGTCTCTTCGCTGCTTTTTGTCAAATCAATTTCTTTCTCTATGACAATCGGAAAGTTCCACTCTACTTCTTCCAAGCAACGGTCGCATGGAATTGCAATTGTAACTTCTGTTTCCCCCTGAATCAACAACCGCCTATTTTCTTCATTGGTAAACTGCATTACAAAAGGTGCTTTTTTCACGACGGGAAATTGTCCCAGTTTTGAGTCAAAGGACAACAATTCAATTTCTACCTGTTTCGACATTTCCTTGTTCTCACAGGAAATTATGTCCGCTAATTCTACTCTCATGGCAGTCTCCTAATCCACACTTAGTATAATGTCAACAGACATCATGCACGCCGAAGTGCACATAAACTATCATACCATGGATTGCACAACATCCATTACATAATGCCAATAAGCATTATGTGTGTCAAAGTGCGCATAGATTACCATACCATAGATTGTGCAACAATCATGGTATATTATAACTGTCAAATCTGAGTTTGTCAATCATTTATTTTATTTTCCTACCAAAACAACCGTCTCACGAGCAATTGCCAATTCTTCATTGGTAGGCAGACAAAGAACGGTCACCTTGGAACCTGCTGCGGAAATCACCTTTTCTTCTCCACGTACCCGATTGGCTTCTACGTCAATTTCAACGCCCAAATATCCCAAATAATCACAAACTCCTTTTCTGACATTTGGATCATTTTCACCAATTCCTGCTGTAAAACAGATAACATCTACGCCATTCATCGCGGCCACATAAGAACCTACATATTTTGCTACCCGGTAAATATAAGCATCCAATGCACGGATTCCTCTCTCATCATTCTGATCAGCGGCTGCGCCCAAATCACGGAAGTCACTGGAAATATGGGACAAGCCCTGTACGCCAGATTTCTTATTTAAAATCGTCATAACGCCTTCCAGATCAATGTTTTCTTTCTTCGCCAGATATTCCATAGCCCCTGGATCAATATCACCGGAACGGGTTCCCATTATCAACCCTTCCAACGGAGTCAGTCCCATGGACGTGTCAATGGATTTACCGTTTTTCACCGCACAAATAGACGCACCATTTCCCAAATGACAAACAATGGTCTTTAACTCTTCATATGGTTTTCCTAAGAACTCTGCTGCCCGTTTCGAAACATAGCTATGAGAGGTTCCATGGAATCCATATTTTCTCACGCTATATTTTTCATAGTAATCATAATCAATGCCATAAAGATATGCTTTCTCTGGCATGGTCTGATGGAATGCTGTGTCAAATACACCAACCATAGGCACTTCTGGCATCAATTCCTGACAGGCGCGGACGCCGATTAAGTTTGCTGGATTATGAAGAGGCGCTAAGTCATTACATTCCTCCACTACCTGCAGCACTTCCTCATCCAATACCGTTGAACGTGCAAATTTTTCTCCCCCATGCACCAGTCTATGTCCAACAGCTCCAATTTCTCCAAGGTTCTTTAACGCCCCAGTCTTTGGATTTACCAATGCATCCAGTACCATCTGGATTGCCTGTTTGTGGGTGGGCATGTCTGCGTCTGTGATTTCTTTCTCACATCCTGCTTTCTGATATACCAGTCTGCCATCCAAGCCGATTCTTTCACAAAGTCCTTTGGCCAATACTTCCTCCGTATCAGAATTGATGACCTGATATTTCAGGGAAGAACTGCCGCAATTGATTACCAATACGTTCATTTTTCCTTCTCCTTTTCTCTCTATTTCCATTTTCAGCTCCTGTATTTACCGATACAGAGGCTTTCTCGACATTCGAATGTCTTTTTTATTATAAACCAATCCAATTTATGATACAAGAGGGTTTTCGTATCTCTTTTTTTGTCTCTAACGCTTCATACATCAATAAAAGATATCCTGGCTTATGTGTTAGAAGCGACGAAAACAAGAAGAAACATGCGTTTTCCTGATAAGCCAAAACCTCCAGATGGCGCTTGCGATTAACTTACATGGAATTTACTGATTTCTTCTCGCAATATCTCTGCACTCTGCTTCGTTCTGGTTACCTGCTCTAGTACCTCTGCCGACTCACTTGCAATCACAGAGGCTCGCTGTGCAATCTCTGTCGTTCCTTCTGCGCCTTCTTCTGAAGCTTTGGAAATACCGCTCATGGAATTCTTAATCCCCTCCATATTACCAAACAGCTCCTGGGCAATATCACTGAACTCACGCATCAATGTATCCACTGAAGCTCCGTCCTTATCATACTGTTCACCAATGGTAAGAAAGCCTTCATAGTCCGCAGTTACATCCTTCACTACAAAATCTAACAATTTTCTTGCATTGGAAGAAAGATTTTCTACTGCTTGTGTTACCTCTTGAGTCACCTCTTGTATTTTAATCACCGTCTGTCTGGACTGTTCTGCAAGTTGTCCAATTTCTCCAGCAACTACTGCAAACCCCCGGCCTGCTTCCCCAGCCCTGGCTGCTTCAATGGAAGCATTTAAAGACAAAAGGTTGGTTTGAGAGACTACGTTCATAATGACCCCTGATAATTCGTAAATCTGATCTATCACCTTTGCATTCTCCAATGCTGTTTCCAAATCCTGTTGAATTTCATTCTTCAAATGAGCTGCCTTTTCCTGGGCATTGATAATTCTGATATTCGTCTGTTCTGCCCTTCCTTTGATCTCAGCAGCGCCATTGGCGCCATCTTGTGAACGACGCGCGATATGCTGTACTGCGTCGTGCATTTCCCCGGCGGCTTCATCTGCCATCGTTGTGGTGGCTGCCGTTTCCTCCATTCCTGCGGATAATTCCTGAGTAGCTGCTGACACACTTGCAATATCATCATTTAGCTTTGCAACACAGTCGTTGACTGATTTTGCTGCAATGCTAATCGTTTCTGATTCTTCCTGCACCTGAGTTATTAACTTCACCATAGCAGATTTCATATCTTCAATACAGCGGGACAAATAACCGAAATCATCCTTCCGTCCCAAAAACCTGCTCATAAAGTCACTGGCATAATCCCCCTTAGCCATACAATTCATTTGTTTTGCAGCCACACCTAGGGCCTTTGTGATATCTGCTACAATGAAAAGCGCTATTATCATCAATATCAGTATGGACACCACAATAGAAGCCACAGAAATCTTCTTGACTGCCTGGAAAATTTTCTTTACAGGCACACTATTCTCCACTGCCACCTCTTCCAGTTCATCCACATAATTTCCAGTACCGACTACCCAGCCCCATGGCTCAAAAGCCTTGCTGTAAGCACGTTTGGGAAAACTTTCTGCGCTGCCTTCCTTGGTAAAATAATATTCCGTGAAACCTCCATCCTCCAGACGTCCGTTTTTGATAATATCCTTAATCATCTGATATCCCTGGCTATCCTTCTGTTCCATTCGGTTTGTTCCTTCTGTTTCTTGTCCCAATAGAACTACATTGTCTCCCTCATAGGTATCAATCCAAAAATATCCATTCTCACCATACCGAAGCTCCCGTACAAGATCTGCCGCATGCTTCTTTGCCTCTTCCTCTGTATATAACCCTTCCTTATACTCTGTGTAAATCTTCTCCAAAAGTGTAATAACATTTCCAACCTGATTCTTGATCTGTTCATCATAGTCATCATAAAGCACCTGCTCTATGCTAGAGACTGACTGTCGGTACGATTTTTCCATCCCACTCATATTCATAACACCCATGATGCACATGGCAACAGCAGCAACGGCCGTCAATAAAATCAGCCTTGTACGTACCCTTAGATTTGTAAACATTACTTCATCATCCTTTCCTTCGTAAATCGGGAAGAAAATTAACAGCCTCATCTGCCTGAATTCTTCCTCCATATATTTCCTGTTTTTTTATTTTACACCAAAGAAAAAAATGAGAAAAGTATTTTTTATACAGAAAATAAAAAAAGAACCAGTTGTCCGCTGTGTTTGGACATCTTACAGTAATGCCAACCCCTCTTAGTTCTCACCCATATTCGTCAGCTTCGCAGCCTGGTCAGCCGCACGGAACAAACACAGCCATACCCCAGCAGCAGACATCCAAAAAATTCAGCTTGCATGTCAAAATTATGTTGAAAATATGCACGTTCCAGAATAACCTCACACTTTTCATTGCCAAATACAAACTGTCTTACCTGACTCATTGTAAACCTTATTTTCCTGCTGCTATTCCTATAAACCAGGCTTTTTTCAGGCAGAATGGCACAGAATATGCAATCTGCCATTTGCATCTTCAATTCTAAGATTCCTTACATTACTTTCATCATCCGGTATTGTGACATTGAACCTATGGTTTTTATCATCAATTTCGTAAATCAGGTTTTGGAACATTGTCGCGCTTAAAATTAGCTGAAAAGGAACGTCCTGCAAATCTTTGCAGGCTATAATATGTGTATTAGGGAAAATCAAATCACCGATCACCATACTTTGCAGCTTATATAAATTTCCTTTCGTCCTTCCTCCAAAACCACTAAAAGTAATATCCTTCCTTAAAAATGTGCCGCCCAGCATTTCAAGTATCGTTTCATCAACTGTCCAAACAGGAAAAAATGCACCCGTATCCAGCAACGCCTCAAAATTATGCCATGACTTCAGTTCAACAATTGGTCTTTGGTATTTTATGTTCATATTCAATGTAAATTGCCTCATCCGAAATACCCCACTACTCCCAGCTGAAAAACATGATCCGGCGTTGTGTATCTTCCCAAAATTTCTCCATTTGTCTGAATCTGCATTCGTGTCAGCTCATTTTTCGACTTATCCGTATATTTCACAATTGCAGTCTTTATCGTTGCATCATTATCTGGTTCATATTCTACCTCTGCTAATCCTACCCACTGGTCCGGGTATCTTTCCTGAATCTCTTCCCATGTTAATCTTTCAGACATACAAAAACCTCCCTTGAAATTTTATCGGCTGCCCATCTCGACAATTTTATTAATAAATTCCACTTCTTTATTTCTTCTGTCAGTAGGCAGATACTCATCAATGCCAAGTACCATCTGATTTTTATCAATACACTTATCCATATTAAATGTATATGGTATGCCTTGTGCTTTTCCATGGATAAAACTATATTTTACATTCCCCCTGTTATATTCATATACCCTCTTCCACGTATCAGAATAATTAAAAGAAAGAATTGCATCTGGATGGATTGCGTCTATATCAGGATTATAATATTCAATCCTTCTCCAGTTGTCTATGTAATCAAAAATATAGATCTCTAAAGCCCCAATCAACCTGTTTAAATCTTTCATCATAATCGAAATAAGGTTTCCAATTCCATGTTCATGTGGCAGATAATTCAAAAAACTTCCTGGCAATTTTTCCTTACAACGCTTTATCTTTGCTTCATAAAAATCTCCATCTTTCTCCATATACGCATGGTATAATTCATCCACATTCTGAATTACCTGTGAAATTTCACTCTCAAAATCAATCCAATTTTCTTTATTTTTCAAATGCTCTTTATATGCCAATTTGAAATGTTGAATCCAAATATTATCCTTCAAATATTCATATAACGCTTCATCAGCATTCGTCTCAGGACTCTCAAATATAAATTTTAAAATATCAAACCCATTCCCTATCATTAATATATCCATCCCTCTCGCCCCTTTTATATTTCATCAATCTTTATAATTTTATCTTGAACGTGTACAAGTTTATATACAATTTTTTTATATTGTCATAAGTATATCACACAGCCAAATACCACCGCAACCAAAAAGAACCACAGCTTTTTCCGTCAGAGGCTATACATACATCCATACCGCCAAAATAGAGGTGTACAGTGCATCCATAAAGCCCAGAAAACAAAAAAGACAGTCAGAGAAGCTGCCTGTGACCGTCTTTTTCCATTTTTATTCGATTCTCATCTATGCTGACTTTTCCAAAACCACCGCCCAAACACAACTCTCAGGCGCTTTCACCCATATTCGTCAGCTTCGCCGCCTGGTCGGCTGCAATACACGCATCCAAAATCTCCTGGATATCTCCATTCATCACCTTATCCAATTTATATAAGGTCAGATTAATTCTGTGATCCGTCACGCGGCCCTGAGGGAAATTATAGGTTCTGATTTTCTCAGAACGATCTCCTGTTCCAATTTGACTCCTTCTAGCTTCTGCTTCTGCATCATGCTGCTTTTGACACTCAATATCATAAAGCTTGGCACGAAGCAACGCAAAGGCTTTATCCTTATTTTGGAGCTGTGATTTCTCCGTCTGGCTGTAAATCACAATTCCTGTGGGATAATGGGTCAAGCGCACCGCAGAGTCCGTGGTATTGACACACTGGCCGCCATTCCCAGAGGCACGCATCACGTCAATGCGAATATCCTTTTCATCGATGACCACATCCACCTCTTCCGCTTCCGGCATTACCGCAACAGTAATGGTAGAGGTATGAATCCGCCCACCAGATTCCGTCTCAGGCACCCGCTGCACCCGGTGCACACCAGATTCATATTTCATTACAGAGTATGCCCCCTGTCCGGTAATCATAAAGGTAACATTTTTCATACCTCCAATCCCGATTTCCTCACACTCTACCGTTTCCACTTTCCAGCGCTTTCCTTCTGCATAATGGACATACATACGGTAAATTTCCGCCGCAAACAATGCAGCTTCATCTCCGCCCGCTCCAGCGCGGATTTCCACAATTACATTTTTATCATCATTGGGGTCTTTGGGAAGCAGAAGAATCTTTAACTTCTTTTCCAGTTCTTCCACTTTTTCCTTCGAATCATTTAATTCCTCCTTTGCCAGCTCACGCATTTCCTCATCGCTTTCCTCTTCCAGCATGGCAAGGGAATCCTCTATGTTCTGTTTTGCCTGTTTGTATTCTTTATAAGATTCCACTATGGGAGCCAAATCGCTTTGTTCCTTCATCAATTTACGGAAGCGATTGGTGTCATTGGCAACATCGGGCTCACTCAACTGATTCATAATCTCTTCAAACCGAAGAAGAATATCTTCTAATTTATCAAACATTTCTTTCTTCCTTTCTACTTCACTGCTGGCAAATTACCGCAGACTACACGATTATTTCCTGCAAGATCCTTGATTACCTTCACATTCCGAAATCCATATTCCTCCATCAAAAAAGCAACACGCCCTCCCTGGTTATGGCCAATCTCAAAATAAAGATACCCATTGGATTTCAAAAATTCTTTTGCTTTGCCCACAATTTTCCGATAGAAGGCAAGTCCATCCTCTGCACCATCCAGCGCTTCTAAAGGTTCAAAATCTCTGACTTCCGGCATCAAATCTGCAATCGCTTCTGTGGGAATATAAGGAGGATTGGAAATAATCATATCAAATGTTCCCATTATATTCTGAAACAAATCACTGCGCACCCATTCCACTTCCACTTGATTATTTTTTGCGTTCTCTTTTGCAATTAAAAGAGCCTGTTTGGAAATATCACTGGCTGTTCCACTGACTTGCACTCCTGCATGTTTCAAAAGACTAATGATAATACACCCAGAACCAGTACACAAATCCAAAATTTTCATACCAGATTCCAATACCTTCAACGCTTCTTCCACTAAGGTTTCTGTATCCTGTCTGGGAATCAGTACATGGGAATTCACCTTAAAATTCAATCCCATAAATTCCTGTACCCCTATAATATACTGCAAAGGTACACGCTCCCCACGCTTTTTCAGCAGCAACTCATATTCCTGGAATGTTTCATCTTCCATCTCTTCCAGTGCATGAAGATAATACTGGCTTTTATCCATTTTACAGGCATATTCCATTAAATACCATGCATCCAGTTCATAATCTGAAACTCCTGACTTTTGCAACAGCTCCTTACCATAATGTAATGCTCCTTCAAATGTCATGCTTTTCCCCTCTTATGCTTTCCACATACTCTTTCCAGTCAAAGACCGCCTCTACAGAAGCAATCCCCACTTCGATCATGTCCTCATCCGGCTCTTTTGTGGTCAGCTTCTGCATCCACAACCCAGGTTTGCTTAATACATTAATCCACATATTTTCACTTCTTCCTGCAAGACGGATCATCTCATAAGAAATTCCTGCAACCAAAGGCACAATGGCAATCCTCAAAACCAAACGAAGAATCCTGGAATCTACACGAATAAACATCGTTGCAATAATGGTAACAATCACAACAAAAAACAAAAAGCTGGTTCCACAGCGTTTGTGTTCTCTGGAACTTTTCTTTACATTTTCTACCGTCAAATCCAAACCATGTTCAATGCAATTGATGCATTTATGCTCTGCGCCATGATACATAAAGACCCTTCTGATATCCTCCAACTGGGAAATTAGTAGAATATACCCGAAAAATATCATAAGCCTTAAAATTCCTTCTATTAAAATTATCATGGTCTCTGACACTACAAATTTTTGAAAAAGCAAGGAAACATAAAAAGGAAGCACCATAAAAATTGCCACTGCCATCACAATAGAAAAACAAATGGTGACTCCCATCTCCACACGCTCTTTCTTACTGTTCCTTTCTTTTTCCTCTGTTTCTTCTTCAAAAAAAGAAGCTGAGAATGTAAGGCAGGACATGCCAAGTATCATAGACTCAATAAAATTAATGATTCCCCGTACAAAAATCAGGTTACGGACTGCCATATTTTTACAAATTCCACTGTATTCCTTCTTTTCCACTATAATTTCATGGTCAGGCTTACGGACCGCCACTGCATAACACTCCTTGTTCTTCATCATGACACCTTCCATAACCGCCTGTCCGCCAATTCCCGAATACGCCATTTTTTCACCCCCTTCTTCTTTCCACCAAATCTTCTTCGTAAAACACCCTTAAATTTTTTGCACCCGAATTCTTCTAATAGAAAAATAGAGGATGTCCACGAAAAAGACATCCTCCCTTTGCTGCTTTCACATACCCATTCACGAAGTCTGCAAACAATCTTACTGATTATTGATACCATACTTCTTATTGAACTTGTCAATACGTCCACGAGCCTGAGCAGCTTTCTGCTGTCCAGTGTAGAACGGATGGCACTTGGAACAGATTTCCACATGAATATCTTTCTTGGTTGATCCTGTAACAAATGTATTTCCACAGTTGCATGTTACAGTTGCCTGATAATAATCTGGATGGATTCCTTCTCTCATGATTTTCACCTCTTCACACTGTATTTAAAATCTTCTTCATGGATTTTTCACATTTATGCTGCCTATGCAACAGCTTTATCATTGTAGCATAATTTTTTTATCTATGCAAGTTCTTTTGAGAAATTCTTACAAAAGTTTGTAACAGTTCAGCCCTGTCAGCTTTCTACATTGCTTTATTCAAAGGATTCTTCGATGCAAGAATAAAAATGTGGATGGGAGCTTCTATTGTTTTTTACAAATTTTCCTGCTTTCCCTTCCACAAGGAAACGCGGTTGGATTTCTAGTATTTCCAGTTCCAGGGATGGAAGGATGCTATTAATTCCCTCCAATTCAAACTCGGTTTTCCAGCCGATGGGAGGATATTAAGGGGCGGGGCTGTTTTTCTGAGATTCGCAAGTCCTTCCTATGTTTTCCTTGCCAGCGGCAGAAAAGCCCCAATGGGTATGCCGGGCTGACCTGTTTGAAGGGCTGCTGTGTCAAGCCTTTTGAGTCTTTTCTATTCTATGGGGCAGTCCTGAGTTTCAGCGGCATACCCAAATCGAAGGGGCCTTTGGCGCTGTTAGGAAAACCAGAAGGACTGTCCGTGAAGAAAAACAGCCCCGCTCCATGATAATTTCCCACGTGGCGGAAAACCTCTAACAGTGAAATTGGAGGGAATACACTTCTTCCATCCCTGGAAGAAGGAAATACACGAAATCCACCGAATGTTTCCTTTCTTGGAAGGGAAAGCAGGAAAATTTGTCTCAAATATGGAAATACCCATCCATATTTTTATACTGTCAGTATGAAAATCCTTTGAATAAAGCTCTATTTCAGAGCCAAAAGGGCTGAACTGTTACAAAAGTTTCGTCTTTTTAATCATCTGGCAGAATTCCCGGTTGCTATTGGTACGTACAAACAGATTCAATATACTTTCCACTGCCTCATCTGCTTTCATGCCATTAATCGCCCGGCGCATAATCTCCACTGCTTCCTGCTCCTCCCGGCTCAGCAGCAGATCTTCCCGTCTTGTGCCAGATTTTGTAATGTCAACTGCTGGGAAAATCCTGCGTTCCGAAAGCTTCCGATCCAAAATAATCTCCATATTGCCGGTTCCCTTGAATTCTTCGTAAATGACATCATCCATACGGCTTCCCGTATCTACCAAAGCAGTTGCAAGAATCGTAATGCTGCCCCCTTCCCTCATGTTGCGGGCTGCTCCAAAGAACCGTTTGGGCATATGTAATGCTGCTGGATCTATGCCGCCTGATAACGTTCTTCCACTGGGAGGAACAATCAGGTTATACGCCCTTGCCAAACGTGTAATACTGTCTAAAAGAATCATTACGTCTTTTTTATGCTCCACCAATCGCCTTGCACGTTCAATCACCATTTCTGATACACGCTTATGATGTTCTGGCAATTCATCAAAAGTAGAATAAATCACCTCCACATTCCTGCCTTCAATTGCCTCTTTGATATCTGTCACTTCCTCCGGCCGCTCATCAATTAGTAAAATAATCAGGTGCATATCTGGATTGTTCCTGGTTACAGCCTTTGCTACCTGTTTTAAAAGTGTAGTCTTGCCAGCCTTCGGCGGTGATACAATCATTCCGCGCTGTCCCTTCCCGATTGGAGAAACCACATCCATAATCCGCATAGCTACCGCACTTCGATCTGTTTCCAGACGAATTCTCTCATTTGGGAAAATAGGGGTCAAATCCTCAAAATTGGGACGCTTCAGTATTTCAGAAGGATGGTTCCCATTGATGCTTTTTATATACAAAAGGGCGCTGAACTTCTCCTGCTGAGTCTTCACTCTGGTATTGCCATGGATAATATCTCCCGTTTTTAAGCCGAACTTACGAATCTGAGAAGGTGACACATAAACATCATGATCCCCTGGCAGATAATTCTCACAGCGGATAAACCCATATCCATCAGGCATGACCTCCAAAATCCCATGTGCGCTGATTCCACTGTCCAGCTCTGGATTATCAATCTCAATGCCATCTGCTGTAATCACTCGGGAAGGCTTCCGTTCCAACTCCCTGGTATGCCTTCCTTCCACTCTTTCCTCACTAGTCCCACTGGGAATTTTTCGTTCTGGTTCTTTTCCTTGTCTTGTTTCTATTCTCTCCTCACTGCTTTTACCAGAGGATTTTCCTTCCGTCTCTTTGCCCTGCCTTCCTTCCGTTTTCTCTTCATTGCTTCTTCCAGAAGATTTCCGCTCTGGTTCCTTTTCCTGTTTCCCTTGTACCTTCTCCTCATCCTCTCCACTGGCAGCCTTCTCATCTTCTTGTACCATCAACTCTACCAATTCTCTCTTTTTCAATCCGGAAAGGTGCTTCAATCCCCTGCTTTTCGCCACATCCCGTAACACACTTACTGATAAACTCTCATACTTTTCTCTCATCTCTTTCTCCTTTTAACTGCCATTTATTTGGGAATCTCTGTCAGACTAGACAATGATTTTATTACTGTTCATTCCTACTTAGCCTTTTGGCTTCCTGTAACAAATGATACACAGAAATTTCAATGAATTACATTATACACTATCTTTTTATAAATAGGAAGTCCTTTTTTTCTTGATTTGTATTTTTTTTCATGATATTCTTTAGGTAATTGCGAAACTTATTATTGTTAAAATTGCACATGAAATTTTAACAAAATTTGAGTTTCGCAAACGCCTACCAATTACTGATTGAGAAAGGAGTATTATATAATGACAACCAATGAAAAAGCAATCTTTCTACATAAAGAATGGAATGGAAAAATTGAAACCATCTCCAAATCCCCGGTAAAAACCAGGGAAGACCTATCCATTGCTTATACCCCAGGCGTGGCAGAACCATGCAAGTTAATTGCTGAAAATCCTGAAAATGCTTATATTTATACCATGAAGGCAAATACTGTAGCTGTCGTTTCTGATGGAAGCGCCGTCCTTGGCCTTGGAAATATTGGTCCTTATGCCGCTATGCCTGTCATGGAAGGAAAATGCGTCCTGTTTAAAGAATTCGGTGGACTCAATGCTGTCCCCATCTGCCTGGATACCCAGGATACAGAAGAAATCATTAAAACTGTCACCCACTTGGCTCCAGGCTTTGGGGGCATCAATTTAGAAGATATTTCCGCTCCCCGCTGTTTTGAGATTGAAGAACGTCTGAAACAGACATTGTCCATCCCCGTTTTTCATGACGATCAGCATGGCACAGCCATTGTAGTGCTTGCAGGAATTATCAACGCCCTACGAATAACTGGAAAGAAAAAAGAGGACTGCAAGGTTGTTGTAAACGGCGCAGGTTCTGCTGGCATTGCCATTACCAAGCTGCTTTTGACTTACGGGTTTTCACATATTACCATGTGTGACCGTTATGGCATTCTCCATAAAGATTCCCAAGATCTAAACTGGATGCAGAAAAAAATGACAGCCCTTACCAATTTAGAACAGAAAACAGGCAATTTATCAGATGCTTTGGAGGGCGCGGATATTTTTATCGGTGTTTCCGCCCCAGGTATTTTAACTGGTGAAATGGTTGCTTCCATGAACCAGGACGCCATCCTGTTTGCCATGGCAAATCCTGTTCCCGAAATTATGCCAGATATAGCAAAAGCTGCAGGTGCAAAAATCATTGGCACTGGACGAAGCGATTTTCCAAACCAAATTAATAACGTAGTGGCTTTCCCAGGTATTTTCAAAGGCGCTTTGGAGGGACATGCTTCTCAAATTACAGAAGAAATGAAGTTGGCCGCTGCCGAAGCCATAGCAGGATTGGTATCTGATCAACAACTGAGTGAAGATTTTATTATGCCGGAAGCATTTGATCCCCGGGTAGCTCAAGTAGTAAGTCATGCCGTAAAATCTCATATTTCCAGGTAGCCTTATGATTTGGAATGACAAACGTTATTATTCCATCGATTCTTATCTAAAACAAACTTTTGGAGAAAAAGTCTACCGCCTGTCATTACATGGCGGCATGACCTGTCCCAACCGGGATGGTACACTAGGCCATCATGGATGCATTTTTTGCAGCGCCGCTGGCAGCGGCGATTTTGCCCAAAAGTACCTTCCCATTCCAGAACAGATAGCCGCCGCTAAGGAGCAAATACGTCAAAAACGAAACTGTCAGAAATTCATTGCATATTTTCAGGCATATACCAATACTTATGCCCCTGTAGACTATTTGAGGGACCTTTTTTTTGACGCTATCAAGGACCCTGATGTGGTAATCTTATCCATCGGTACCAGGCCGGACTGCCTTTCCAATGAAATTTTGGAGCTTTTGGGTGAATTAAACCAAATCAAACCTGTCTGGATCGAACTGGGACTACAAACCATACACGCGAAGACCCACCGCTTTATCCGCAGCGGATTTACCTTAGACTGTTTCCATGAAGCAGTAAGGCAGCTTTCTCAACGGAATATTTCGGTAATTGTCCATGTGATTTTAGGTCTTCCTGGTGAGACCCGGCAAGAAATGCTGGAAACGGTTTTCCATGTGGGACATCTGCCTATATTTGGCATTAAATTGCAATTACTTCATGTCCTGTCTGATACTGACCTGGGCATTTTATACCAAAAACATCCATTTCCTCTTTTTACCCAAGAGGAATACTGTACCATGATTGCCGACTGTTTGGAAATTCTGCCAGAAACCATCACCATCCATCGGCTCACTGGAGACGGACCAAAAGAATTATTAATGGCTCCTCTTTGGAGCAGCGCCAAACGCAGTGTTTTAAATCAAATCCAAAAAGTTCTGAAAAACCGGGACACCTGGCAAGGGAAATATTTTGTCCCTGAAAACAACATGATTCACATAAGGAGTGAAACCAATGGCAGAAGCCCTAACCCAATATAAACTAATTGTACTATATATGTTAGATCATGTGGATTTTCCACTGACCAACACCCAGATTTCAAATTTTGTCCTGGAAAAGGAATACACTACTTATTTCACAATCCAACAAGCCATCAGCGAATTAATCAGTGCAGAATTAATTCGTGCAGAATCCACTCACAACAACACTTGTTACTATATGATGCCTGCTGGAAAAGAGACCCTTTCCTATTTTCCAGACAAAATTTCCACCGCCATCAAAGCGGATGTGCTTTCCTATTTTGCAGAAAACAAAATCGAATTGAAGCAAGAAATTTCCGTAATTGCAGACTATTACAAGACCACTGCTCAGGAATACGCTGTGCGATGCCAAATCAAAGAAAAGGAACGTCCTCTGATTGACTTAACGATTACCGTTAAAACAAAAGAACAGGCTGAGGCGGCCTGTTCCAACTGGCAAAAACAAAATGAAGAGGTGTATGCTTATTTGATGGATTTATTAATCAAATAAAAAGAATCCCGTTTGTGGGATTCTTTTTATTTGCCTTTGTTAGAACCATTCTTTTCCAAAAATCTCATCTTGTTATCTTCAGAATCCAAGGAAACCGCTCCAAATCCTGCCCTCTCCAGATTATTCAATTCACGATAACACTTCTGGCAAAGATTCCCAAATGTAATCGGAGCTCCACAATTGGCGCAATGAAGGGTATCAAGTCTTTCTTCGTCTTCCTTATACTCAATTCTTCCTTCCAAAATCCACTTCTTGACTAACCTGCGGGGAATATTAAAATACTCTGCCACCTGGTATTCATTTACATCCCTGGAACGGATATAATCTTTCACTTCTGAAAATAGCTGGTTCTCTTTACAGAACGGACATAAATCATCTTCATAATCTTCTGGAAGGGAACCTCGGCATATTGCACAAAATTTCGCATTGTTAAACAAAGATACATGTTCCAAAAAGACCACTCCCTTTTCTTTTCTTCTACAATGTTTTCACTTTCTCTGCCATCCTTTGATCGCATATGCTTAAACTATTCTGCCCCAGCCCGTTAAAGCAAAATAATCATTACATTTATTATAGCACTTTTCCTAAATATCTTCTACTGTTTTCCAATATTTTTTCTTTTTTTCCTAACACTATATCCAAATGTTCCCAAAACACGATTCAAGTCGAAATATGCTCCATGGGAATACACAATAGGATCTGCCTGTTCCAAGTGAAAGGCACCCTTCTCATCCATATAGGCTTCTGACACATGAACGGACACGACCTCTGCCAAAAACATATGATGAGACCCCAGCTCCATACATTCGGTTACCTTACACTCGATGTTCACTGGGCTTTCCCCAATCAAGGGCACCGAAATTTTTGACGCCTTCTGTCTGGTCAAATGAAATTCCTGGAATTTATCTATATCTCTCCCTGATTTTACCCCACAACAATCCGTAACAAAAGCAAGCTCTTTGGTAGTTAAATTAATGGCAAATTCACCGGTTTCCTTTATCATATGGTAGGAATACCGCTCAGGCCGCACAGATATATAAACCATAGGCGGATTGGTACAAATTGTCCCTGTCCATGCCACTGTTATAATATTATCATTTCCAGCCTTATCTGCAACTGTTACCATCACAGCTGGGACAGGATAGACCATATTCCCAGGCTTCCACTCCTGTTTTCTTTGGATGTCCTTATGTACTGCTGCTCTTTGTTCTGCCCCACGGCCTTGTTTGCCAAAATGACGAGAGCCGTTCTTCTTCCCGTTTCCTGACATCCCTATTTCTCCTGAAGCTCCAGCATCAATGCAGGAATTAATTGCTTCTTCCTTGATACAATTCCTTTTAACCAAAGGCTATCTCCCCGGTCCACAGCATGTCCGCGGAATGCTTGCTCTGCCGTTTCCTTTGCTGACTCTCCCACAAAGATAAGTTCTGAACTTTCTTCCAGAATATTTGTAAGCATGACATAAACCATATCCAATTTACGCTCATTTTTTACCTGTTGGATATAGGGCAGTAATTTTCCTTTCACATCCTGTAATCCTTCATTACTCATAACATTCAATTGGCCCACGCCAAATTCTTTTTCCTCTGAAGAAAAGGTTTTAAAATCCTGGAAAAGAATCTCATCTGGGGTCTTTGTCTTGAAATCGCTGCCTGCCTGAAACATTTTCTTGGCATGCTCTTCTATGGTAATTCCCGCTATCTTAGCCAGAGATTCCGCCGCCTGTCTGTCCACCTGCGTACATGTGGGAGAACGGAACATAAGCGTATCTGAAATAATGGCAGAACATAACAGACCAGCAATCTCTGCTGGAACCTCTATTCCCTGCTCCTGGTACATCTGATAAATAATCGTAGAGGTACAGCCCAGCGGCTGATTACGGAAAAACACTGGAGAAATGGTCTCTAGACTGCCTAACCGATGATGGTCAATAATTTCCAAAATTTCTGCGCCATCGATCCCGTCTACCGCCTGTGTCCTCTCATTATGATCCACCAGAATCACCTGCTTCCGTTTCATATTCAGCAAGTTTCTTCGTGAAATCATTCCTACATATTTTCCCTCTTCATCCAAAATAGGAAAATCCCGGTGACGTTCCTTGGACATAATTTCCCTCACATCATCTACATACTCTTCGGTCTCAAAGGTAATTAGATTTTCCCGACGCATAAAATATTTGACTGGCATACTCTGATTAATCAGCCTTGCTACTGTATACGTATCATAGGGAGTGGTAATGATCACGCATCCTCTGTCTTCTGCCAGTTTCTGTATGGTCTTGGATACTTTAGCGTCGGAACACACAATAATACAGCTGGCATTCATTTCAATGGCGCAAAGCTGTACCTCATAGCGGTTACCCAAAATTACCATATCGTCGTCTTCAATATATTCCTCCATCAATTCCGGGCTTTCTGTAGCCGCCACCACTTTTCCTTTGATAAAATACCCATGAGAATTGCCTGTATGAACCTCCCCTTCCAAGGTTTCTGCAATGTTCTTATACTGTGTTCTCGCCTTCGCCAGAATCCGGTTGTCGTATACATCCATATAAGAAGTTGCAATATCTCCTGTAATAATCAATCCCTCCAAAAGCCCATTCGGGTTCGTAATTGGAAGAGTCACCACATTCTGTGCTTTCATTGTCTCCCAAGCTGTTTTGAGGGAGACATTACTGCTGACTCCTGGGGTCTTGCGGATCTCAATATCCTTTACCTGTGCTCCCACATCAGCTACATAAGCTGGTGACGGAATCCCAAAATGCTCCAGCACATATTTGCTTTCTTCATTGATCTGTCCGGCACGCCTCGCTTCATATCTGATGTTCCCAATTTTGTTTTTTAAATCTGCATAGGCAATCGCTGCACAGATAGAATCTGTATCAGGATTCTTATGGCCAATCACCCAAACGCTCTTTTTCTTTTCCATTTTATTTCCTCTCATACTTTAAAACAATCCCATCAGATGCGCTGCAATTCCTAAAATTCCCACAAGATTTAAAGCACCCAAAAGAATCGTAATTCGAAAACAGCCTTTCATGGTTTTCATGCTGCTGTAACCAAGCTCTGTGGTCTCTACTTTCTGCTTCAATTCCTCAATCAATGTCTGAATATTGCGATAACACTTCACATTCTCAGTGTGAACCTTCTCACTGAGCTCTGCTTTCACAGCATCCAATTTCTCTGTCATCTCAGACAGCAAAGCGGTCAAATCTTCCGTCTGCTTTTCTGTGTTCTGCTCCACAATCTCAGGAAAATTCTCTAAGGTCCGGCTAGCCGTTTCAGAAACATTCTGTAATGCCTGAGTCGTCGCTTTGGAAACATTTTGCATTCTAAGATCAACCACTGCCGTCATATCATGCATTTTCTGTCCAACCAGCGCCGAAATATTCTTCATATTTTGACTGACTTCCTTTTCCATACCTTCCATTTTCTGGTCAATCAAAACAGCCGTTTCTTTCATATTCTGGCTGACCCCTGTTTCCATGTTTTCCATTTTTTGATCAATCAGAATCGTGGTTTCCTCCATCTTCTGATCAACCGTTTCCGAAATATCCCGTATCTTACCATCCACTGTCCCGGAAATATCCTGCATTTTCTGGTGAACTGTTTCTGAAATGTCTTTCATCGACTGGTCAATCAAAATCATTTCCTGTTTGGAATTATTATTTAATGCGCCTACCTGTTCAGAAATCTTTTGATCCAGCGTATTAATTTCACCGCTTATGGTTTCATCCATAGACTTAATCTGGGTATCTATCCTGGCAATCATGGCATCTGTCTGCTTCTGCACTCCTTGCACCAGCAAATCTGCTTCCTTTTGCCGCTCCTCCAGCTCCTGTTGAAGCTGCTTAGCCTGCTCTTCCTTCTCTTCTAACACTCCCTGGAGTTCATCTACTTTATTCTCCTTTGTCACCAAAATACTTTGAAGCTGTTTGGCCTTTTCCCGAAATTCATCAATCTGCTTTAACAAAAAATCATCCTGTTGCATTCTACTCAATACCTTCTCACGCTCTGCTTCTGGTTCTTTTATTCTCATCTGCTTTGGCAGCTTGTCCATAATACTTCCCATTCTTTCCTCCCGTATCTATGATTCCATATTACAGCCAAACATTTGTTAGGCTGCTGTCTATTTGTACTATTGTAGCATTTCATATTATGTTTTGCAAGATGTCTCTGTTTTCAAAGGCAACAGAGAATCAAGGGACATAATTATGTATCTGGTCTTTATATTTATAATATAATTCCTCCAGTTCATTCTGATCTTCTTGTGTAATCTGCCCCTCTAACAGGTTCTTTAATCCTTCCACATCTTTGCTTGCAGCAAAATCCGCCGCCTGTTTGATATTCTCTGGTGAAACATATTTTTCCGCAATCTCTGTGACTTTTTCTACATCCTGTTCCTCCATCTGGTCCACAAGATCTGATACATTTATTTCCTGTCCTCCCACATTAATACTTTTACCAATTTGCTTTTCTAACATCTTTTTACCTACTTCTGTGGCAACCTTCGTTTTTATTCCTTGCACAATGGTATGACGTCCTACAAACAATACCACTGCCGTTACCATCAAAAAAGCAGTAATCACAAACAAGCCTGTATGCTTTTTCCTTCTTTTTTTCACTTTCCACTACCTCCTAATTTACACAAGGGCGCGATCAAATATCCTTACACATTCAGTTATCTATCCATTCCCGAAAAACAGATATACTTCATAAACCATCCCCCTGCCTAAGGCAGAGGGATCTTTGTATGGAGCCATTATTCTGTTCGATGATATTTGGCGAACAATACTCCTGCTACCACCAAAATCATAGTAATTAAAATAAATCCTTTTTTCTTTTGCATAGAAAGACACCTCCTGAATAATGCTATGATATTACTCCGGCGGTTAAATATCACAACACTTTGCTTGCCCAAATCTCCATCTGCCGCGTTGTCATCAATCGCTGTAGCTCGCTACAGCTCAATCTTTTGCCTTGCATATGAAGATTTGTTCTGTGCAATCTACTGCGATATTTAACCGCCGGAGTAATAAAACTTATATAGGTATCATAACACAATCTCAGAAGGCGTATCTTACAACTTTCTTAATATTTCATAAAATTTTTGTAAGTTCTAGAGCGTGTCTGAAAATTTTGTGCAACCACTGCACCCATTACAGCCACCACATCCGCCACTGCATTTTCCAGCCTTCTTGTCTCTATAAATGTGAATCGCTGCGCCAACTGCAATGGCTAATACAGCCATACCGACAATCAAAGTCCCCATAAGAAATCCTCCTGTCAATTTTAACATAATTATCTTTTTGGTTAGTATATACTAACTAAATCAAAATGTCAAGTATGAAAGTTTTTTGACCTGAGTTCTGTAACAGTTCCGCCCTCCTGTCAGACAGAAGGAATCGTTATCATAACAATTTTTCTTTGAGCCACACTCTTTCCTGTTCTGTCAGCTCCGCCTTTTCCAACAAATCCGGCCTTCGCTTCCCTGTCAGAAGAATTGATTGCTGCCTGCGCCATGTTTCAATATTTTTGTGATGTCCTGACAAAAGAATCTCTGGCACCTTCTTGCCATTCCATTCCTCTGGTCTGGAATATTGGGGATATTCCAGCAGATTCCCCTCAAAAGATTCCGAAGACCCAGATTCCTCATTGCCCAATACCCCTGGCACCATTCGGGAAATCGCATCAACCATTACCATTGCCGGAAGCTCTCCCCCTGTCAAAACATAATCTCCAATGGACATGTAATCTGTTACAATTTCTTCCAACACCCGCTCATCAATTCCCTCATAATGGCCGCAGAGCAAAATAATATCATCTTCCTCTGCGAACGCCTTTGCTTCCTGTTGGGTAAAGGTCTTTCCCTGGGGCGTCACATAAATGCAACGGGGCTTTTTCCCAATCCGCTCCACCACAGACCTCCAGGCATCATATACTGGCTGGGCCTGCATCAACATACCTGCTCCCCCTCCATAAGGATAGTCGTCTACTTTTTGATGCTTATTGGTGGAATAATCACGGATATTTACTGCTTCTATGGTCAATATCGAAGACTCCACTGCCCGGCCGATAATACTGGTATTCAGCCCTCCCATCACCATTTCTGGAAATAATGTTAAAATATAAAAATTCATAACCTTTCCTACCCTTCTTCTAACAACCCAGGCATCAGATATACCAACATTTTTCTTTCTTCCATATCGATTCCAAGGATACAGTCTTTGATGGCTGGAAGCAAAAGTTCTTTCTTTTTATCCGCCACTTTAGAGGCATAAGGAGAATCCTCCTGCACCTTTACCACATACACATCATTTGCCCCAGTTTGCAGCACATCTTTGAGTTCTCCCACACACGTTCCATCCTCTGTCACAACTTCCATTCCAACCAAATCTGCAATAAAATATTCATCTTTTTCACATTTCACCGCCTGGTCTCTGGTTACAAAAAGACTTTTCCCTTTATATTTTTCTACATCATTTATCGTATCAAAATCCCGGAATTTTAAAATCACCATATTTTTGAAAAATTTTACCTGGCTGATTTCCAACTCAAGCTTCTCATTTCCTGTATCCAGAATCACTTTTTTCAATTTCTTAAAACGCGCGGGTTCATCCGTAGTTGGAAATACCTTTACTTCTCCCCGCACTCCATGGGTACTGGCAATTGCACCCACCTGCAACAAATCTTCCATATCCAGTCCTTTCTATTATTTGCACAAGTATGCATATTATTTTTTATTCTATAGGAAGACACTTTCACGCGTTAGCGTGACAAGGTTTTTCCTATAGAATAAAAAAATACTGCCGCACCAGGGAAACATTTTCACCTTTGTACGGCAGTTTTTTATCTGTAACATACAGCTTTTTATAAATATTATTGCATAATATCTACAACCACTTTTTTATCACTTTTCGCTGCTGCTGCTTTCACAACGGAACGAATTGCTTTCGCAATACGTCCCTGTTTTCCGATTACCTTTCCCATATCTGCCTGGGCAACACGTAACTCTATCACAATGGATTTTTCATTCTCAGTCTCTGTAACTGCAACTTCATTCGGATAATCCACAAGCGCTTTCGCAATTACTTCTACCAATTCTCTCATTACGTCACCTCACGAAGATTATTTTTCGATACCGGCTGCTTTGAAGATCTTTCCTACTACCTCGGTAGGCTGCGCACCATTTGCTAACCATTTTTTTGCCAATTCTTCATTTACATGAAATTCACTTGGATCTTTGGTTGGATCGTAAGTTCCAATTTCCTCGATAAACTTACCGTCTCTTGGAGACCTGGCGTCAGCCACAACAATTCTATAGAAAGGAGCCTTCTTCTGTCCCATTCTCTTTAACCTAATCTTTACCATCGCATCTCACCTCCTGTTATGTGATATCTTTTATTTGTAATCAGAAACAAGATAGCTGTTTCCGTTACCAACGAACTATAAACAACCTTCATCCTATGGATGATTGTCTAAAACCCAAAGGGTAGTTTGAATCCGCCCCGGCGCTTTCCTTTTCCGCCGCCCATCAGACCTGGCATCTGCTTCATCATCTTCCTGCTCTGTTCAAATTGTTTCACCAAACGGTTTACCTCACTGATATCTACCCCGGCTCCCTGGGCAATCCTACGCTTTCGGCTAGGATTTAGAATCGATGGGTTCGACCTTTCTTTTGGTGTCATTGAATAAATAATTCCTTCAATTCTTGCCATTTTCTTCTCATCGATGGCATTTTCGATTTCTGCAATCTGTGACCCGCCAATGCCAGGCATCATACTAAGCAAACTGGAAATACCGCCCATCTTTTTCATCTGGCTCATGGACTCTAAATAATCATCAAAACCGAATTCGGCTTTCTTCATCTTCTGTTCCAGTTCTCTAGCCTTCTCCTCATCAATGGTTTCCTGCGCCTTCTCAATCAATGTAAGCACATCCCCCATACCGAGAATCCGGTTTGCCATACGGTCAGGATAAAATTGTTCCAAATCAGAAAGCTTCTCTCCCATACCCACATACAACAGAGGCTTTCCCGTTACAGAACGAATGGATAATGCTGCTCCGCCTCTGGTATCGCCATCCATCTTGGTAAGGATAACTCCGTCAATCCCAATCTTCTCATCAAACATAGTAGCCACATTGACGGCATCCTGTCCTGTCATAGCATCTACCACCAAAATAGTCTGAAAAACCTCTACCTGTTCTTTGATTTCCTGCAGCTCCTGCATCATCTCTTCATCAATATGAAGACGACCAGCCGTATCTAAAATTACCACATTAAAGCCTTTTGACTTGGCATGTTCAATGGCTGCTTTGGCAATATTCGCCGGCTTATGGCTGTCGCCCATGGAAAACACTTCCACTCCTTGCTTTTCTCCATTGATTTGCAACTGCTGGATAGCTGCTGGACGATAAATGTCACAAGCTACCAATAAAGGCTTACGCCCTTTCTGTTTCAGCTTCCCTGCAATCTTGGCCGTAGTAGTAGTCTTACCAGCTCCCTGCAAGCCTGCCATCATAATCACAGTCACTTCACTGCCTGATTTTAAGGCAATCTCTGTGGTTTCTGATCCCATCAAAGAAACCAGTTCTTCATTTACAATCTTTATTACCATCTGTCCAGGATTCAGCCCATTCATAACATCCTGTCCCACTGCGCGTTCCTGTACAGATTTTACAAACTTTTTTACTACTTTAAAGTTGACATCTGCTTCCAACAATGCAAGCTTTACTTCCTTCAATGCTGTCTTCACATCATCTTCGGTCAAAAGTCCCTTGCTCCGTAAAGATTTGAACACATTTTGTAGTTTTTCTGATAAACTGTCAAATGCCATCTTATAACTCCTCTAATATCTCACTGGATATAGCTTGAATCTCTGCCATTACCAATGCTTCCTTTTGATCTTGATAATTCTGGCTAAGGGTCCGAATTCTGGTGACCTTTTCTTTGGTATGAAGAAAGCGTTCCAAAAGGTGTAGCTTATCCTCATATCCTTGCAATATCCTGTCACAACGTTTCACTAAGTCATGCACACCCTGACGGCTGATTCCTTCTTCCTGAGCAATCTCACTTAAGGATAAGTCATCTAACACAAATTCTTCATAAATATCCCTCTGATGCTCTGTGAGCAATTCTCCATAAAAATCGTAAAGGTAAGTCTGCATTACTTTTCTTTCCATTTCTATCACCTTGGGTATCATACTATAAAAAAAAAAGCGTGTCAAGTATTTTTTCTTTACAAACTATTGTTCTAAATATGATAAGGAAGCGCCGCCCACGGCCAGAAAAAAATCCCCTGTCAGGCGTCTTCCTAACAGGGGATTTTAAAAAGGGGAGGATAAGTATTTAACCTTATCTTTGGTTGAAAGCTTTTCGCTTTCACCGAGCAGGACAAGTGGGGGCTTTGTCCCTTTCGGATGATAATAGTATGAACGGTTTCTTTTCTTTTATACAAGAATTTTAAAAATTTTTTCTATTTTTCCTGAGATTATGTTAGAATAGGAATGCATAACGCCTGACGGCGGAATAACATATCAGAGGTGATCACTTATCATGGAAAAAAACATTTTAAACAACAAATATTTTTTATATGTCACAGAATTCTTCGCTGGCATGTCTGTAATGGCAGTGGAACTAGGCGCAAGCCGCCTAATGGCCCCTTATTTTAGTTCCTCGCAAATTGTATGGACAGTGATTATCGGCGTAATTATGATTGCCATGGCCCTTGGAAATGTCTGGGGCGGCAGACTTGCAGACAAATCTCCTTCCCCGGACAAGCTATATGGCAGACTTTTGCTTGCCTCCGTATGGATTGCGCTAATCCCCTTTGTGGGAAGATACCTAATTGGCGGCATCTCACTGCTCCTTGCTGTATTTATCACAAAAAATTTCCTGGTATGGGCCGCTCTGTTTGCCTGTCTGACCGTATTTGCATTCCCTTGCGTACTGCTTGGGACAGTCACTCCTTCCCTGGTAAAGTATTCCGTCAACAGCCTGGACAGCAATGGAAAAACCGTTGGAGAACTGGGTGCATTAAATACCATTGGAAGTATTATCGGAACCTTCCTCCCTACTTTTGTGACGATTCCTTCAGTGGGAACGGCAGTTACATTTTTAATTTTTTCCGGCGTACTGGCTCTAATCAGCATCATTTATTTTTTCTCCATGAGAAAAAAAATGGTAAAATGCGCCCTTACAGTCCTGCTAATTCTAACACTTGGACTCACCTCTTCTAACTACAGTTTTGCTTTCTGGGAAAAGGGAATCACCTTGGAGGATGAGTCTATTTACAATTATTTGCAGGTGAAAGAATCCGATTCTTCTGTAATTTTGTCCACTAACGTACTATTTGGGGTACAGTCTATTTTGATGAAGGACGCAAGGCTTACTGGAATGTATTATGATTACGCCCTTGCCGCTCCCTTAATGGCGGGCATTACTCCAGACAATCCTGGCGATATCCTGATTCTTGGGCTTGGCACTGGCACCTTTGCCAAATATTGCAGCGAATATTTTCCTGGCTGCTCCATTGAAGGTGTGGAAATCGACAAAAAAATTGCAGACCTGGCTACAGAATACTTTCAGCTTCCGGATTCTGTTCAAGTATCTGTCTACGACGGCCGCTCCTATCTGGCAGCTTCCCACAAAACATATGACGTAATTATGGTAGACGCCTATCAAGACATTACCATTCCATTCCAAATGTCCTCTGTGGAATTTTTTACAGAGGTCCGCAATCATCTGACACCGAATGGCGTTATGGTGGTAAATATGAATATGAAATCTCGCTCTGAACACTCCATCAATGATTATCTTTGCGATACTATGGGTTCCCTATTTGATTATGTCTACACAACCCCGGTCAGCGGCGGAACAAACTGCGAAGTATTTGCCTTTCGTTCTCCCTCTGCTTTGGAAATCTTTGAACAGGGAAAAGCTTCCCTGACAGACCCAGCCCTTTTAGATATGATGGAAACTGTTTCCAATCAAATGGAACTGCGGGAATCTGGAAATTTAATCCTGACGGACGACAAGGCTCCGGTGGAGCTTTTGGGTATGCGGGTATTAGATGAAATCATTGCAGATGAGCTGGATTATTACCGGAACTTATATCTAGGAGAAATTTTTTCAAAGATACGCTAAAAAAGCTGTGGATTCCAAGGCTTGACATTCTCATTTTTACCATATAGAATAGGCACTGGACCATCTAATCATTCACTTACACAGAGGAAACTACTATGTCAAAAGAAAAGAAAAAAGAATGGACAGGATTTCAAATAAAATTCATCATGTTATGTATGATGCTCCTGCTTCTTGCTGCTGGAATTCTGGGATTCCATATTAGTAATACACTACACGAAAAGAAACAGCCTGAAATTACAACCGCCTATATCAGCGGAAAAATCGATAACATAAGTGAACTGACAACCACACAATTAGACTATAACGGTCTGATTGTCCTTACCGATGGCGACATCCCCTTTCTCACCCAAAAGGGTTTTTCCATGAGGTATACTGCCACCATTCGCGCAGGCATAGATATTTCAAAAATGAAGATTCACATAACAGAAGAAAAAGTAACGGTTTCCATACCGGATGCGCAAATACAATCTGTGAATGTAAATTCTGACAGTGTTGTGTTTTATGATGAAAAACATGCCTTGTTCAATTGGACAGATAAAGAGGACATTGTAAATGCCCTCTCCCTTGCAAAAGAAGATGCCACAAACGGCATTGATGCAGATGAATTAACACAAAAAGCAAAAGAACAAACAAAAACCATACTAAAAAGCATCTTAGCAGACTCCATCGGAGGCAGGGAATTGGTCTTAAAATAGCCAATTCCCTTTTCTATCGGAACTGCTTCACCAGCCATTTTCCCCAGGGGGTTAAATCCTTGTTCTTCCAGCCAGAAATCTTTTTACTGGAAGATTTAATCAATGCAGAGCTCTCCGCTTTGTTGGAAAGGCTCCATCCTATCCCACTAATTTTATTTCTTTTTAAAAATTTCATCCACCGGCTTCCCTCTGTTGGATTCAATGCCCCATTCCCGGATGCATCTGAGATTCCAAATTCTGACACAAACAATGGCAACCCCTGATCCAATGCTGCCTGCGCCTTCTGTCTTAAATATTCCCCATGGGTTCCTGCATAAAAATGCAGAGTGTACATAAGATTCTTATATCCCTTAATGGGGTCTTGGGCTGCAATGTCTACATCCTGGGACCAATTGGGGGTTCCAATGAGAATCACTGCCTTTTTATCCTTGGAGCGGATAGCCTTTACTACCTTTTTTGCATAAGCCTTGATATCTGTCCAGGAGGTCCCACCATTGGGCTCGTTGCAGATTTCATAAATCACATTGGTATGCTTCTTATATTTGGATGCCATCTTCTTAAAAAATGCAACTGCTTCTTTTTCGTAAGTTCTTGGATTCCCATCACTTAAAATATGCCAGTCAATGATTACATAAAGTCCTGCTTTTGTAGCATATTTCACACCTTTATCAATCCGCTGCTCCAATGCCTTACGATTGGCAGCATCCCCAGTGCAATATCCATTGTATTCACTGGTATAAAGAGCAAGACGGACTGCATTAATTTTCCAGTTCTTTTTCATATCCGTAAATGCTTTTTGATTCACATATTCAGGATACCAGCTCAATCCATGGGTGCTGACCCCCTTTAATCTTACGGTCTTTCCCTTTTCATTTACTAATTGGGTTCCTTTTACTTTTAAGGATGGGAGCTTTGCTGCCTGAATTGGCATACACTCCAAAGCGGTAACACTTAAAACTGCCAATAAACAGATGATTACGTATGTTCGTATTTTTCTTTTCATAACTTCTTCCCCCTAGCTTACTGGTTGTAGTTTCTTTCCGATAGATACTCTCTTATTTTTTCGTTTTTTTCTTTGGATTTGGCAATTCCTGATACATTTCATGCAAAACTTCTCTCATAAGCTCTACATTCTCCACATCTTCTGCCACCACCATCAATGTTTTGGATCCTTCATAAGGATATGCCCTGTCTGCATCCGGCATAAGCCGAAGAACTGACTCTGTGGGCTTTAGAAATAAACAGTTGTCACAGATGTTCCCTATGGGCTTTCTATGATCCCCTTCCGCCAACGGAAAATTTTCGTCTATTAATCCTTGTTCCTCCTGAAAATAAATGCAGTACTCTCCCATCATTTTTCTGGTGGTCACATCACCAACTCTTCGAAGATTTTCCACAATATAATCATGAAATTCCTTTGTGGTTGCCATCGGTTCACCTCCCTAGATATCACTTTAACTTCTCTGTAAAATCTGCCATAGCCTCTGAAACTTTAATCTGCTGTGGACAGACTGCTTCACAACTTCTGCAGCCGATACAAGCGCCTGGTTGTTTTTCTTTGGGCACTGTCCGCAAAGCCATAGGTGCAATGAATCCACCGCCAGTAAAATTGTGCTCGTTATAAAGCTCTAACAAAAATGGAATATCAAGCCCCTTGGGACAATGACTGACACAATAATGGCAGGAAGTACAAGGGAGCCTTCTCCCTAGCAGCTCTGCTGCAATAGAAAGCAAAGCATCCATTTCCATCTGGCTTAATGGTAAATCCTCTTCAAATGTCTTTCTATTTTCCCTCATCTGTTCCATATCCGACATACCAGAAAGAATCACAGTCACCTCTGGAATTGACTGTAGAAAACGGAATGCCCACGCAGGAATTCCTTCTTCTGGACGCAAATTACGCAAGATTTCCGTCTCTTTTTGAGGAAGTTTTGCAAGTTTTCCACCGCGCAGAGGTTCCATCACCCACACAGGAATATGATATTCCCTCAATAATTCTACTTTCGCTTTCGCATCCTGGAACGTCCAGTCCACATAATTGAGCTGTATTTGGCAAAATTCCATATCCTTCCCATAAGCCTCCAAAAAACGCCTCATCACATCCAGATTCCCATGGGCAGAAAAACCAAGATGCCGGATGCGCCCATGTTCCTTTTGCTCCATCAAATAATCATAAATGCCATAGCTTTCATCCAAATAGGCATCTATATTCATTTCACAAACATTATGGAACAAATAGAAATCAAAATAAGTTACCTGGCACTTTTCCAACTGTTTTTCAAAAATTTCTTTTACCTTCGGCATATTTGAAAGATCATACCCTGGAAACTTTGTGGCAAGATAAAAACTTTCTCGGGGATATTTCCCCAATGCCTTCCCCATCACAATCTCTGAATTTCCATTGTGGTAGCCCCATGCCGTATCATAATAATTAATCCCCTGCTCCATAGCATAAGCTACCATTTCTTCCGTAGCAGCTTCATCAATTCTGGCGTCATCCCCCGCAGCAACTGGCAAACGCATAGTCCCCAAACCAAGAGCTGATAATTTTAAATCCTGAAACTCCTTGTAAATCATATTTTTTCCCTCCTACACCTTAAACCGTTTCTGGTCACTGCCCTGTCCCGGCAACCTCCTGGAAATCAATCCACAAATCCTCATAAATACCCACTTTTGCCTTATCCTGGAAAGTATACCAGTCCAGTTCAAATTTCCCTTCTTCCAGAAAATACGCCATGACCTGCTGCTTCATCGGATCCACAATCCAGTACTCACGCACCCCTGCTTCTGCATATAGCTGTAATTTCCGAATGTAATCCTGCCCAGAGTTGCTAGGGGATACGATTTCCACAATCCAGTCCGGCGCGCCGCTGCAGCCCTTCTCTGTAAGCTTTGCAGGGTCGCAAATCACACTGATATCCGGTTCCACAATTGTATTTTTGTCTTCCTGTAATTTCACTGCAAATGGGGCAGGATAAACTTCACAGGAACCTCCTTTTTTACGGATATAATTATATATTGTATTATTAATAGCATTTAGAATTTTCTGATGCATCCGGCTGGGCGCTGCCTGGTAATAAAACTGCCCATTAATCAACTCTGCACGGATATTTTCCGGCAAATCATAATAATCTTCTTCTGTGTGACATATCGGTTCCGGCTGTTTCAATACCTGTGCCATTGGCATGACACCAACTCCTTCCTATTAATATAGTATAATTATGCAACGTTTCTTTTTCTATCTTATCATCTTTTCCTGGGAAATGCAAACACGGACAGCCTTTCTCTAAAAAACAGCTCCCGTAAAAATTTTTTAAAAAATTTTGCATATCCATCATTGGATGTGTATAATAGGAGAAAATTTTATTAAGGGAAAAGAAACGGAGGCAGCTCACATGAGAAAAAAGCTTAAACGACAAAAAATACAAAAAAAGGATTGCAAGCACAGACGATTACTATTATCTTGTATATGTAGACCCTATTCGCAAAACCCCGTATAAGATGGCGGCCAGGACCTATAAAAAGAAGCATATTACTTTTTCCCTGAAAACCGCTGACAATCAGGGATATGCCACCTCCATGTTCGGGATTGCTGTAAAAAAAGATAAAAAATACCACTTAATCAGCAACACATCCTTTGTGTCCAAACCAGAAAAGGCAGCAGGAAGTCAAATACCCCGCAGCAAGCTACGGGGCATGACCTAGCTTGTTCTTTCCGCCCCAAGGGGCGGGGTATTTGACCCTCGCGGCATTCGCCAAATATCCGCGCGAGCGCGGCTGCTTGGCTCATTGTTCGCGGGAATAAAACAAAATACAATCCTGGAAAAACAAAGAAAGGAATCCAATTTTACTCTGACGTCCGTGAGGTCACTGACTGCAACGTGAAACAATACTTCCTGTATCTGACGGTTTCCATGTTAGTGAACAACAGAACTGTCCCTTACCAATACAACGGCAAAACCTATTACTTTGATTCCATGGATTATTACAAACAGATTGTCCAGGAATGCAACCGGAAAAAAGTCGTAGTGACCATGCAGGTTATGTTGGACTGGAATGAAGGGAATACAGATTTAATTAATATGCAGGCACGCAAGCCTGGCGCCCTTTACTATAGCTGGAATATTTATTCCAATGCCTCCCGGGAAAAAATGGAAGCCATGTTCTGCTACCTTGGCATGATATTTGGTCAAAAAAACTGCTATGTGTCCAATTGGGTCCTGGGAAATGAAGTGAATCACCCAGATGGCTGGAATTACGCAGGAAGTATGTCAGACAACGCCTATTTTCAAACTTATGCCTATACATTCCGGGCATTGTATTATGCAGGCAAACGCCAGCAGGCAAACGCCCGTATTTTTATCTGCACAGACGCTTATTGGAGCCCCTCCAAAGGCAGACGCTATGGTGCAAAACAGGTCATTGACAATTTTGCAGTGCACTTAAACAAAATCCAAAAGGGCCTGGACTGGAACCTGGCTTACCATGCATATTCATTCCCACTGACCTATACACGAGTCTGGGAGGGCTACGGAATTACCAACACCCTCAACACCCCTGCCGTTACTATGAAAAACCTTCATGTACTAACTGACTATATCAAAAACACCTACGGCCCATCCGTACGAATTATCCTTTCCGAACAAGGATATTCCTCCGTCCAGGGACAGAACCTTCAAGCCGCTGCCCTTGCTTACAGCTATTATATTGCCGCCTGCAACCCAATGATTGACGCCTTTATCATACGCAGCTACAAGGATGATCCAGTGGAAGCGGCCCAGGGATATCTGTTTGGTATCTATAAAAAAGAAGCCTTTGACGTCTTCAAATACATGGACACCTCCCGTTCCTCTCAGTATACAGATAGATATTTAGGGGTAATCGGAGCGAATTCCTGGTCCCAAATTGTCCCAGGCTACAAAGTCCAACGAATCCGACGTATGTATCGCCGTTAAAAAATCTCTCATCCTGCATTTTGTACTTTTGCAGGATGAGAGATTCTGTTTTGCTATCATCGATTTCTATGGGCTTAGATTTGTATATCCCATTAAGCTTGCATCTACTTCTCTGGCAACCTCCCGGCCTTCTCGGATTGCCCATACCACAAGAGACTGTCCTCTGTGCATATCTCCCGCAGTAAACACATTTTTTACATTGGTTTCATACTGTTCCTTCTTGGTTTGCACGTTAGTCCTCTCATCCAATGCAACTCCAAATGCTTCAGCCACATATTTTTCCGCTCCCAAAAATCCTGCTGCAATCAACACCAAATCTGCATCCAGTTTTCTCTCAGAGCCTGGCACCTCTGTCATTGCCATACGTCCTGTTTTTTCATCTTTTTTATTTTCCAGTTTCACCGTAGCTAAACCGCAGAGCTTACCATTCTTATCCTTCAAAAATTCTTTCACTGTGGTCTGATACATGCGTGGGTCATGACCAAACAAAGCAATTGCTTCCTGCTGTCCATAATCCGTCTTGCAGACCTTAGCCCACTGAGGCCATGGATTATCTTCTGCTCTTTTCTCTGGTGGCTTTGGCATCATTTCAAGCTGAGTGACGCAAGCTGCTCCATGACGGAGGCAAGTGCCTACACAGTCATTTCCAGTATCGCCGCCACCGATAATCACCACCTTTTTTCCCTTGGCAGAAATGTATTTGTTATCCTTCAATCCAGAATCCAAAAGGCTCTTGGTTGTGGCAGAAAGAAAATCCACTGCAAAATAGATTCCTGCTGCATCTCTGCCAGGCGCTTTGATATCACGGGGATTTTTGGCGCCACAAGCCAAAATCACCCGGTCATATTCTTTGAATAGCTTTGAAGCTTTTATGTCTTTTCCTACATTAACTCCAGTGATAAATTCTATGCCTTCTTCCTTCATGATATGGATTCTCCGGTCAATGATATGCTTCTCAAGCTTCATATTGGGAATTCCATACATCAACAAGCCTCCCGCCCGATCCTCTCGTTCATACACAGTTACCAAATGTCCCCGTTTGTTAAGCTGGTCTGCTGCTGCAAGACCTGCAGGACCGGAACCAATCACCGCCACCTTTTTTCCCGTGCGGACTTTGGGAGGCTTTGCCTGAACAAATCCCTGGGCATAGGCATTTTCAATAATTCCATACTCGTTTTCTTTCACAGAAACAGCTTCTCCATAATGACCGCAGGTACAGGCTGCTTCACAAAGAGCCGGACACACCCTGGAAGTAAATTCTGGGAAATTATTGGTTTTTGTCAGACGGTAATAAGCCTGCTCCCAGTTTCCCGTATACACCAGATCATTCCACTCCGGCACCAGATTATGAAGGGGACAGCCAGAAGTCATTCCCATAATTTCCATACCTGCCTGGCAAAACGGCACACCACACGCCATGCACCTGGCCCCCTGCCTCTGCTGTTCTTCTTTGCTTAAGGGGATATGAAATTCATGGAAGTTTCCAATACGCTCTTTGGGCGCCACCACCTCTGCTGTTTGCCTATTATATTCCATAAATCCTGTTGGTTTTCCCATTTGTGCGCTCCTCCTTACTTCTTCCTGTTGGCATAAAACGCCTCAATCTGTGCCTGTTCTGAGCTTAAGCCTTTTTCTTCCATTTGTACAATAGCCATCATCATCTGGTTATAATCATAAGGTATAATTTTCTTAAATTTAGGCAGATATTCACTAAAATGATCCAGTACTTCGTTCCCCTTCTGGGAATTGGTCAAGGCCACATGCTCTTTGATCATATCCTTTAATTCCATAACGTCATATTTGGATGTGATTCCTTCAGAAAATACCATTTTCTTATTGATTCTGGTATACAAATCGTTTTCCTCGTCCAGCACATAAGCAATACCGCCGCTCATGCCTGCCGCAAAATTTTTGCCAGTTTTCCCAAGAACAACTACCCTGCCGCCAGTCATATATTCACAGCCATGATCTCCTACACCTTCTACCACAGCAACCACGCCAGAATTGCGGACACAAAACCGCTCCCCTGCCACTCCGTTGATAAAGGCTTTGCCACTGGTAGCGCCATAAAGGGCCACATTTCCAATGATAATATTTTCATCCTGTTTATATTTTACCCCGGTAGGAGGATATACCACCAGCTTGCCGCCAGACAGCCCCTTTCCAAAATAATCATTGCTGTCCCCTACCAGCTCCAGTGTGAGCCCCTTGGGAATAAACGCTCCAAAGCTCTGCCCACCAGATCCCGTACATTTTACCAGAAAAGTGTCTTCCTCCAGGGTATCATCAAACCGCTTGGTGATTTCTGAGCCGAACATTGTGCCAAAGGAACGGTCCGTGTTGCTTACCTCCACATCAACGCTGCGCTTTTGACCGCCCTCCAACGCAGCCTTCAACTGCTTCAACAAGACTTTTTCATCCTTGGTCTTCTCCAGTTCAAAATCATATACCTGTTTCGGGTCAAAAATCACTTTTGTTTTGGGCCCTGCAAATGGATTGTTTAAAATCCTAGACAAATCCAATTCTTTCTCCCGTTCTGTCAAATCTTTCCTGACCTTTAGCAAATCGCTGCGCCCCACCAGCTCATCCACGGTATGGACGCCTAGCTTTGCCATATACTCCCGTAATTCCTCTGCAAGAAACCGCATAAAATTAATCACGTATTGAGGTTTTCCTAAAAAGCGTTTCCGAAGCTCAGGATTCTGAGTTGCAATACCTGCTGGACAAGTATCTAAGTTACAGACACGCATCATCACACATCCCATGGTTACCAAAGGCGCCGTTGCAAATCCAAACTCCTCAGCTCCAAGCATGGCTGCAATGGCCACATCCCGTCCCGTCATCAGCTTTCCATCTGTTTCAATCCGCACTTTATTGCGCAATCCATTTAACATCAAAGTCTGATGGGTTTCAGAAAGGCCCAGCTCCCAGGGAAGCCCAGCATTATGGATGGAGCTGCTGGGAGCGGCTCCTGTCCCTCCGTCATAACCAGAAATCAAGACTACCTGCGCCCCTGCCTTGGCAACACCTGCCGCAATAGTGCCAACCCCTGCTTCTGACACCAGCTTTACGCTAATTCTTGCATCCTTATTGCAATTTTTCAAGTCGTAAATCAACTGCTCCAAATCTTCAATGGAATAAATATCGTGGTGAGGTGGAGGAGAAATCAAAGACACTCCAGGAGTAGAAAGCCTTGTACGGGCAATCCATGGATACACTTTCTGACCTGGCAAATGTCCACCTTCTCCCGGCTTAGCTCCCTGGGCCATTTTAATTTGAATTTCTTTTGCACTGACCAGATAACGGCTGGTAACCCCAAATCGGCCAGAAGCCACCTGCTTAATGGCGGAACAACGGTTTTTCCCATCATGTCCCATGACCAAACGCTCTTTACTTTCTCCCCCTTCACCGCTGTTGGATTTCCCATGGAGACAATTCATTGCAATGGCCAAGGTCTCATGGGCCTCCTGGGAAATGGAACCATAAGACATGGCTCCCGTCTTAAATCGTGTCACAATAGAATCTACACTTTCCACTTCTTCTATTGAAATTCCCTTTTTTGGATAATTAAAATCCATCATACCTCTGATATTGGCTTTCTTTTCTTCTGCATCGGCCGCCTTAGTATACTCCTTGAAAAGCTCATAATCTCCCCGTTTCGTAGATTCCTGTAACAAATGAATCGTCAGGGGATTGTACAGATGGCTGTCCGCACCGCTGCGCATCTTATGACGCCCCCTGCTCTCCAAGGTCAAATCCGTTTCTAATCCCAGGGGATCGTAAGCGCTGGAATGAAGGGCATCCACATCTCTTTCAATATCTTTCAGCGTAATTCCCCCAATACGGCTGACCGTGTCTGTAAAATATTTCTCAATCACATCTGAACAAATGCCAATTGCTTCAAAAATCTTGGCGCCCTGGTAAGATTGTATGGTGGAAATTCCCATTTTAGCTGCAATTTTTACAATTCCATGAACGATTGCTTGATTGTAATCTGCAACCGCTGCATAATAATCTTTATCCAGCATATGCTCGTCTATCAACTGTTTTACCGTATCCTGGGCCAGATAAGGATTGATCGCACAGGCTCCATAACCCAGCAAGGTAGCAAAATGATGTACCTCCCTTGGCTCCCCGGACTCTAAAATCACTGCAAGGGCGGTGCGTTTCTTCATTTTAATCAAATGCTGCTGCAAAGCAGACACAGCCAGCAGGGAGGGAATGGGTACATGATTCTCATCCACACCCCGGTCTGATAAAATCAGAATGTTGGCTCCATCACGGTAAGCCCGGTCTGCTTCTAGAAACAATCGGTCAATCGCTTTTTCCAGACTGGTGTTCTTATAATAAAGAATTGGAATCTCCGCCACCTGAAAGCCCTTCACCCTCATAGCCTTAATTTTCATCAGATCCGTGTTGGTAAGAATCGGATTATCTACCTTTAACACCTGACAGTTGATGGGCTTTTCCTCCAGCAGATTCCCATCCTCGCCAATATACACCGTAGCGCTGGTAACCACTTCCTCCCGAATGGAATCAATGGGCGGATTGGTCACCTGGGCAAATTTCTGCTTAAAATAATTAAACAAGGGCTGATGGTCACCTGCCAATGCTGCCAAGGGTGTATCAATTCCCATAGCTGCTGTGCCTTCTCCGCCGTTTTTCGCCATAGGCAAAATGGCTTCCTTTAAGGATTCGTAGGTATAGCCAAAGGTCTTTTGCATTCTCTGACGTTCTTTTTTCTCATATTCTGGCACCCGCTGGTTTGGAATTTTCAAATCTGCTAAATTAATCAGATTCCGGTCCAGCCATTCCCCATAGGGCTGCTTTCCAGCATATTTTTCCTTTAGCTCATCGTCATCGATGACGCGCCCCTGCAGAGTATCCACCAAAAGCATTTTACCTGGACGAAGCCGCTCCTTTGTCACAATCTTTGTGGAATCAATATCTAAAACTCCCACTTCCGAGGATAAAATCAAATTGTCATCCTCCGTAATATAATACCGGGAGGGACGCAGGCCGTTCCGGTCCAAAACCGCTCCCAAAATGTCTCCATCACTAAACACAATAGAAGCTGGTCCATCCCAGGGCTCCATCATGGTAGCATAATACTGGTAAAAATCCTTTTTCTTCTGGCTCATCAGGCCATTGTTTGCCCAAGGCTCCGGAATCGTAATCATCACTGCAAGGGGCAGCTCCATACCGCTCATCACCAGAAATTCCAGTGTATTATCCAGCATAGCAGAATCAGAACCCTCTGCATTTACCACCGGAAGCACCTTTTGCAGCTCTCCCTTTAAATACTCAGATTCCATTGTTTCTTCTCTGGCTAACATTTTGTCTGCATTTCCACGAATGGTATTAATCTCACCATTATGTACTATCAAACGATTGGGATGTGCACGCTCCCAGCTTGGATTCGTGTTTGTGGAAAATCTGGAATGGACTGTTGCAATGGCTGACTCATAATCTTTATCCTGCAAATCTGCAAAAAATAACCGAAGCTGCTCCACCAAAAACATCCCTTTGTATACAATCGTTCGGCTGGAAAGGGAAACCACATAGGTATTATCATTGGACTGCTCAAAGACACGTCTTGCCACATAAAGCCTTCGGTCAAAATCCAGACCTGGAGCGGTATTTTCGGGACGTTTCACAAATCCCTGCATAATGCATGGCATACAATCGACTGCCTTCTGTCCCAGTTTTTCCGGGGCAATGGGTACTGTCCGCCAGCCTAAAAATTCCATACCTTCTTTTTTTACAATCACTTCAAACATCTTCTTTGCCTGATTCCGTTTGAGTTCATCCTGAGAAAAGAAAAACATACCGATTCCATAATCACGCTCAGCGCCAAGGGCAATACCTGCCTCTTTTGCTGCCTTTTTAAAAAATTTATGGGAAATCTGCAGCAGGATTCCTACTCCGTCTCCTGTCTTGCCTTCCGCATCCTTTCCGGCTCTATGCTTTAGATTCTCTACAATCTTTAAAGCGTCCTCTACTGTTTTGTGAGTCTTGATTCCTTTGATGTTAACGACTGCACCAATTCCACAGTTATCATGTTCAAAACTAGGGTCATACATGCCCATAACTGTTCTTTTTGTTTCCTGCATGTTCTCATTCCTCCCTGCCCTTTGCTTTCTCGTTATCGTAAAGCCTTGACTTGTACTAATGTTACTATACACCTCTTTTCCTCTCTTGTAAACCACTTTTTCTTTATTATTTTCTGATAATTTGATTATAGTATTATTTTTCCTTTTATTTTCTGATAATTGTAGCTTTTTTTCGTATATATTATCTATTTCAAAACAATTTTAGATGGTTTTTGGTTATATTTTCTTTATTTCTTATCTTCTAGCAGGTGAAATATTATGATTTTTTTTAATTATATGAACCTTTTCTGTTATAATTCAAAATCAGCCAGTAACCAGCGGTTTCCCACTGGTTACTGGCTGATAAACTATTTGTAATTTCTGTTGTGTATGATCTGACACAGGATTACTGAAGCAGTGACAATACACCCTGGGTAGACTGATTTGCCTGAGCAAGCATAGACTGGCCTGCCTGGGCAAGAATATTGTTCTTGCTGTATTCCACCATCTCAGAAGCCATATCAGTATCGCGAATACGAGATTCTGCTGCAGTGGTATTTTCTACAACGTTATCCAGGTTAGCAATGGTGTGCTCTAATCTGTTCTGAACTGCACCAAGGGCAGAACGCTGTGCAGATACTTTGGAAATTGCATCTGCAATTGCATCAATAGCATAAGTTGCAGCATTTCCGCTGTCATCTGATACATTCAGGTTCTTCACGCCAAGGCCGGCTGCATCCATAGCGTCAATATCAACGGTAATCTTGTTGGTCATGTCTGCATCGGAACCTACATGAAGATTGAAGGATAACGCCTCTTTCACCTCCACAGTACCCTGTGTGATGGTATATTTGCCTTCTCCATCATTGGTTACCGTAGCTGCAACATCCGTTCCAATACTGGAAGCCTGCTGTAATTCATCTGCAATCATAGCATATGCCTGTTTTGCGCTAATTACCTTTTCATTGCTTTCTGGAAGAGCGATGTCTCCGATAACAGTATAAAAGGTAGTGCCGCCATCTGGACTCACTTTATCTCCATCATGAATTTTAGCTAAGATGGCTTCCTTTGTGAGCTTAAAAGCTTCTTCATCTACATCCCCTTCGTCTACGATGGTATAGGTAGCCTGATTCAGCCCGTTTCCAACTGTTACCTTGTCGCCAACAGCTAATTTATTAATGTCATCATATACATCCTTGGCAGACCTTGGAGTTTCTTCTGTTACTTTTGTAGTAACGCCGCCTATGGTAACGCTATCCCCTGCTCCAAGCACGGGTTTCGTGGCTGTTGTATCTCCTGCCCCTGCTTTGGCAAGGATCTCTACTGTTGCAGTTTTTAATTGGGCTGAGCTTACCTCTCCCTTTTCCAAAGAAGCAACGATGGTATGCTCTGTTGTAATTGCTGTATTTGCCGCAGCCGCAGCAGCATCATAAACATCTACTTTAAACGTCTTACTTGTAACCTGCTGGCCTTTTGCCAAAGCCTCTTTAATCAAATCAGAAGCCTTATCCACAGCAACTGTACCTGTTTTAGCAGCTTCATTAATGGTTGTAGCGCTGCCTGCCGCGCCAAGGGTAAATTCAATCTCTCCGATTTTTACTTTATCAGCAGCCGTCCATGTAATATCATCAATGGCCACCTTATCGGTTAAGGTATAAGTATTTCCTTGATATGTTACACTGTCTCCTACTGCCACAGCATCTGTAGTAAAGGGAGATGCCCCTGCCACTGAATATCCTGTGGTATCTGTATTCAGCTCTGTGGGATCTTTATGGTCCGCTGATGTTCCGATGGTATATTCTTTTCCACCGATGGTAATCTTATCACCATTTTCCAAAGGCTTATCCAGTTCAAAACTTGACACCCCGCCGCCTTTGTCGGTAAGTTTTCCATTGATTCCTGCATCATGCGCTGGAATAGTCTGGGTTGTGGTAACTCCGCCCTTATCGCCTTTGAGCAGATAAATTTCATTGAACTTGGTAGTCTCTGCCACACGGTCAATTTCTGTGGTCAACTGGTCAATTTCTGCCTGGATTGCATCTCGGTCAGATTCAGAATTGGTTCCATTGGCTGCCTGGGTTGCCAGCTCATTCATACGCTGCAGCATGGAATGCACTTCTGTCAAAGCGCCTTCTGCCGTCTGCACTGCGGAAACGCCGTCTTCTGCATTGGTGGAAGCACGGTCCAAACCACGAATCTGTTTCCTCATCTTCTCAGAAATGGTGAGTCCTGCTGCATCGTCTGCTGCCCGGTTAATCCGGTAACCAGAAGATAGCTTCTCCGAAGATTTTGCCTGTGCGCTTGTGGTGATTCCTAACATTCTGTTAGAGTTCATTGCTGTTAAGTTGTGTTGTACTACCATTGACATAATTTTTTCCTCCTTGTTTTTGAATGCCGCAAATCCGTTTGCGTGCATGTGTATTGCCTCCTGCTTTTCGAAAACAGCGGACGCTTCATGTTTTCCATTGTTTGGTTAGAAATCCTGGCGTGCCTTCTTTCTCTCTGCCATAAGAATTGCCTTGATTTTTTCCCTGGCCTCCAAAGAAAGCTCCCTGTCCCGGTAATGCTTCACCTCATTTCCCGGACCTGCTGCCATTCCGTACCGCTCTAACGCCTCACTCCTCACAATGTTGTAAGCCCTGGGTGCATCGATGAGAATCCTCAGGTTATTGGAACTTCCTCCTGCAAATACCATTTTGATATCATCCCCAATCAGGACATATTCCCCTGGCTTTACTGATAATTTCAGCATATTAACCTCCTGTTCTCCCTAACGGATTCCTCCGTGGTAAAATTTGTTCAGCCATTGTAAGTAAGAGGTGACGGCCAAACAAAAGATTAATGCAACAGTTGTTATGCAATTGTTGCAGACTGGAGGTAGAAAAATGGGAACAACACAACCAATTCGCGAGAAAGATGATTTAAAAAAATTTCTGGACTATTATCACAATTACCATCCAAATGCCAGAAATTATGCACTCATCACATTCGGATTGCACACTGCGCTGCGCATTGGAGACATTCTGAATTTAAAATGGGAAGAAGTATATGATTTTGACTTAAAATGCTTCCGGCAACATTTATTCATCCGAGAAAAAAAGACCGGAAAACAAAATATTGTGGCAATGAACTGCCATTTAGTCGAAACATTGAACCTTTATAAGAAAACCCGAAAACCAAATCCTACAGACTATATTTTTACAAAAACAACTGATTACACACGGCCTTTAAGCCGCTCCCAAGCGTTCCGCATTATGAAAAAAGCCGCTGTGGAAACACTGCACACCACCCATGTAAGCTGTCACTCTCTTCGCAAAACCTTCGGCTACCACGCATGGAAACAGGGTGTTCCGCCCGCACTTTTAATGGATATTTTTAACCATTCTTCTTATAGCATCACAAAAAAATACCTAGGCATCGACCAAGATGAGCGGGATTCTATCTTTATGGAAATCGATTTTTTATAATGAATATTTCGGGGGAAAAATAAAAAATGAATTTAGGGGCTAAAGTTTTTGAGATAATTTCCGATATAGGAAGTGTACAGAAAAATGCAACATTTGCATAACAAATGTTGCATTTTTCTAATGTAATTACTTTTGCACCTGTATCAAAAACAATTGCAGAATACAATTGATTTTGACGCAAATCAAAAACAACCGGAAATAGTATTCCCATCCAAAAAGAAAAACTAACACTCCAGCACAAAAAAAGCTGTTGCATCAAGAATAAACATTCTTCACGCAACAGCTTTTTAGACCATCATCTGCCCTATCACAGATGACCCTTGTATCTTATTCCTTCATGGATTCCATAATGGCATCTGCCAGTGCATCCAAATCAACATTTTTATCTGGCCCCATAGAAGACGCCATACTTAACCTTTCATTCAAAAGGGTCATGTCCTTCAATTCTTCCTCTATGAATTTCTGCATCAAATCCCCAGACTTGCAGGCCCAGGAACCATTTTCAATTAAGGCAAAGGTACGCTTTTGAAGATTCAGGGCTTTCATGTCCATAAGGAAATTATGCATCACTGGATAAATACCCAAATTGTAAGTAACGGAACCAAGTACAATATGGCTGTATTTAAAAGCTTCCGAAATCAAATAGGACACATGAGTGTTTGATACATCATACACTGCCACATTGGTGCAGCCTTTTTCACAAAGTCTGCCAGCCAAAGCCTGTGCAGCCCCTTCTGTATTTCCATACATGGAAGCATAGGCAATCATAACGCCTTTCACTTCAGGCTCATAGCGGCTCCACTTATCATATTTTTCTACAAAATATCCCAAATTCTCGCGCCACACTGGACCATGCAGGGGACAAATATATTTAATCTGATCCAGGATTCCCCCAGCTTTTTTCAACAAAAGCTGAATGTGAGGGCCATACTTCCCTACAATATTGGTTAGATAACGACGTGCTTCATCCAGCCAATCTCTGTCAAAGTCCACTTCATCGGCGAACAATTTACCATCCAGTGCAATAAAGGAGCCAAAAGCATCTGCGGAAAACAGCGCCCCATTGGTGGTATCAAAAGTCACCATAGCCTCTGGCCAGTGTACCATAGGCGCTTCCACAAAGGTTACTGTATGAGTTCCAAAACAATGCGTATCTCCTTCTGCTACCGTCACACATTCATGGGTTTCTGGATGAAATCCGAACTGGCGCATCAGCATAAAAGATTTCTCTGTTGAAATAACTTTTACTTCTGGATAACGCAGCAAAATTTGTTCTACACAGGCTCCATGATCCGGCTCCATATGGTTCACAACCAGCCAGTCCAAGGAACGTCCTTCCAGCACATGATCCAGATTTTCCAATAACTGCCGACAAGCCGACCAGTCAACGGTATCAAAAAGAACCGTCTCCTGATCCATCAGCAAATACGCATTATAGCTTACGCCATAAGGAATGGGATGAATATTTTCAAACAAATGAAGCCTGTGGTCATTGGCGCCGACCCAGTACAAATCTTCTGTTACCTTCCGTACACAATACATATTCTTTCCTCCTTTAACCTTTCAGCAAGCAGTATATTCCAAAACTGCCGCCTTTTACAGCATCCCAAAATTTTCAACCAGAAACTAACCTTCAATAAACTGTTCCTTGCTCTCTGCACATTCTGGACATACCCAGTCGCTTGGCAGCTTTTCAAAAAGGGTTCCTGGCGCAGCCCCGGAATCTTCATCTCCTTCTTCTGGTATATATTCATACCCGCATCCGCTGCATACATACCGCTTACCAATTGGCGTGGGCTTTGGAACTGGCGGACGTTTCATTTTCACCATTGGAGGCGCCGGCTGCTTTTCTCCAGTGTCCAAAGCTTCTGCTAAGAGAGGCAGAATCTCATTTACATCTCCTACAATTCCATAATCACAGTTTTTAAAGATGGGTGCATTGCCATTTTTATTGATGGCCACAATAGTTGATGCATCTTTAATTCCTTTCAAATGCTGTGTGGCGCCGGATATGCCGCAGGCAATGTAAAGGTTGCCTCTGAATTTCTGTCCTGACATTCCTACATAACGGCTCAAAGGAACGTATTTGAGGGTTTCAGCCACCGGACGGGAAGAACCAATTGCTGCACCAGCCGATTTCGCAAGATTCTCAATCAGTTTCATATTTTCTTTACTTCCAATCCCTTTTCCTGCTGAAACCACCCGTTCAGCCTGCGCAATGGGCGTATCACTAGGAATTCCCACCGTAAAATCATGTCCATCTTTTTTCAAAGCTTCCACCAGGGCATCTACTCTCTCTTTTGCCCCGCCATCCCGAAAAATATGGCCTTTGCGAACTCCGGTGATGGGAGCTGGTTTTTTCATTGTAGAACGGCTTCCTTTGCCGCTAGAATCCTTTGGCATTCTTCCAATAAGATTCGAAGCGATTACCACACGTTGAATCTCATTGGTTCCTTCATAAATTGTGGTGATTTTCGCATCTCGGTACATCCGCTCCACATCCATGCCTTTCAAAAAGCCAGTGCCGCCGAAAATCTGCATGGCGCTGTTGGTAACCTCCAACGCAATATCAGAAGCATACATTTTTGCCATAGCTGCTTCCATAGCATATGGATCATGGGCTTCCTTCAATTCTGCAGCAGAGTAAACCAAAAAACGGGCACAGCGCAGCTTTGTTGCCATATCTGCTAATTGAAATGAAACTCCCTGCTGTGCAGCAATGGGTTTGCCAAACTGGACACGCTCTTTGGCGTAATCTAATGCCTGTTCAAAAGCTCCTTGGGCAATTCCAAGAGCCTGAGCAGCAATTCCAATACGTCCGCCATCCAGCGTAGCCATTGCTATCTTAAATCCCTCGCCTTCCTTACCCAAAAGGTTTTCCTTGGGAACCTTCACATCGTTAAAAATAAGCTCCGCAGTAGTAGAGGAACGGATGCCCATTTTGTCATAGTGATCGCCGAATTCAAAGCCTTCCCATCCTTTTTCCACAATAAAAGCAGAAATCCCCCGGGTTCCAATATCCGGCGTAGTTACTGCAAATACCACATAAGTATCAGCCTTTGGCGCATTGGTAATAAAAATCTTTCCCCCGTTCAGAAGATAATAGCTGCCTTTATCCAAAGCTGTTGTCTCCGTACCGCCTGCATCCGATCCAGCATTGGGCTCAGTCAGCCCAAACGCTGCAATCTTCTCTCCCTTTGCCAATGGAACTAAATACTTCTGCTTCTGTTCTTCATTTCCAAATGCAAAGATAGGAAAAGAGCCTAAGGAAACATGTGCAGATAAAATAACACCGGAGCCACCGTCTACTCTTGCAAGCTCTTCTACTGCTATGGCATAGCTTGTAATATCAAGCCCTGCTCCGCCGTATTCTTTGGGATACGGAATCCCCATCAGCCCCATCTCTCCAAGCTTTTTCACTGCCTCATCGGGAAATTCATTTTCCTGATCTAAGGAGAAAGCAATTGGCTTAATCTCCTCTTCTGCAAAGGCACGAATCTTTGCTCGTAAGGCTTCATGTTCTGTGGTGGTTTGAAATAACATACCTATTACCTCCTTTTCTTTTATAGACTGTCCTTTAACACATCATTCTATGTTTTTGCTAATTTTAATATAACAAATCTGCTATTTTCTGTCAATTATAACTACAATTTTCTTTTTTTCTATTTTGCAGCTCAATCACCGCAAACAGCACAATGCCAAGGAGCACAAGGGCGATGGTGGCTCCTGCAAACACACTTTTGTTTTTTTCCATCCAGCCAAACATACCCGTTTCCATCCGAAGGACAGACATAAGATTTGCTCCCATATGGGCCAGCAAAGCTCCATAGAAATGACCAGATTTTTCCAGAAACCAGGCAAGCATAATCCCTAATATTGCTGCATAGACAAACTGCACCAGGTTCATGTGAAGCACGCCAAAGAGCAAGGCTGAAAGTACCATGGCAATCAGTCGGTTGCAGTTCTCCCGTTTCCTTCCCTCTCTGGTTTTTTCTTCATTATTTACAATCGTCAGATCACAAAGCCTCCCATACACCACGCCTCGGTACAACAATTCCTCCAAAAAGGGCGTCAACAGACAAGCCCCCAGCAATTCAAACAAGATTCCTCCGGCAAAAAAATTTTCAGTTGCTTCCTGATATCCCACCGAAATCTCTTTTAAGGTAGTCAAGGCAAGGAGATTATTCAGCGCCATGCCAACCACCGCTCCAGCCAAAAACATCAGGAAACCATTGCATATTTTCTGGGTATTGGTCTTTTTTTCAAGCTCCATTCCCATATGCTCCCAGAATACCGTAGGTTCTTTTTTATCATTCTGATAAAACCGGGCAATAAACGGAATCGTTACTGCCACCGCTGCCGTCTGCAACGCCATATATCCTTTCTGATAATCCATATCCAGAAAAGAAGCCGCCATTGCCAGCAAGGACATTGCCAAATTTATCACTGCAAAATAAATAAGCACTGGATAGATCACATTCCAGGATTGAAATACCCCGTGGCTTTTGTAAGGGTTATTTTTCTGATTCATCTTCTCCTTCTTTCTCTAATACCGGCGCACCGCTGGTTTGATCTTCAATCTGAAGCTCAATCTCTTTCATTTTGGCATCCTTTGCAATGGCCTGCATAATCCGGTTAATATCTTTAGGTGAAAACATACCAATTGCCTGGATCAGCCCATCAATGTTATCCCTGTTCACAACCAGACAACCGCCTTTTTCCAAAGGAATACTCAAACACTTATCTGGATTTGACACATCTCCCAGACATATCTGGTTCTTTTCGAAGTCACACTGGAACAACACACCCTCATACGTCACCATACCATTTGCATCTGCCAGCATAGAATAGGGCGCATTCCGCTTTCCAACCAGCTTTTGGATTGCTTCCTCTTTGATTTCATCTGATATGGTATCCTGAATCTCCAGTTTCTCTGTCTGTCCGTTATCATTTGACTCCGTCATAGAACCGTTCCCACCAAACCGCATGCTACGAACAACTCCATTCCGCAACATACTGTATTCTTCCATAGAATAGTCTGCCTCTTGTAACAGCCTATCCCATTCTTTCCCCGAACATTCTCCAATCAGCTTTCCAGAAAAGCTTTCCTTTTTCTCCTCCTCTGGTTTCATTTTTTTTGCATACCCTGAAACTGCCTGTGAAAAATATCCATTTCCGGTATTTCCTTGTATTTTTCCTAACATCATTTTTCCTCCTTCTGAAAACCAACCATATCACAAGCACGGATAGATCTTTCCTATAAAATAAGAAAATGGCACTTATTCCCAAAGAAATAAATGCCATCCGTAGCTGTTATATATATCGGCAATTCCTGGAGAAACTTAACAATATCATTTACTAAACTCCTCAGCCTTCCGGTTGGCGGGCCGCATGGCCATCCAGCCTATGGAAGTCGAAGACTTTCATAGGAAATTTTTCCGAAGCTCTTCCCCACTCTTTGCGCTTAAATAAGCTGGGGCAATATCAAACACGGTCTTACATCCACTCTGCCCTTCTTTGGACAAACGATAAGCCGCTCTTGCATATGCCACAATCACACTTGCTGTAAATTCTGGATTGGAATCCAATTTCAGACTATACTCAATCACATGGTTGTTTTCCTGTTCCCACCCAGTTTTTCCAGAACGAATCACAAATCCTCCATGAGGAATTCCACTGTGGTTCTCGAAAAGCTCCTCCTCACTGATAAAATGTACCGTTGTATCATAATCTGCAAAATAATTGGGCATAGTTTTAATTTCTTCTTCCACCTTCCCTGGGTCTGCGCCCTCTTCCAGAACAACAAAGCACTCTCTCGTATGCTTCTGTCTGGTGGTAAGCTCTGGATTTTGTCCTGCACGCACTGCCTTTAACGCATCATCCACTGGAATCGTATACTGTTTTGCATTTTTTACCCCTGGCACCCGTCGAATGGCGTCGGAATGTCCCTGGCTAACACCCTTCCCCCAAAATGTATAGTCTTTTCCTTCTGGCAGGATCGCATTTGCATATATCCGATTCAGGGAAAACATCCCTGGGTCCCAACCTACCGAAATAATTCCAACTGTCCCATTTGCTTTTGCTGCTTGCTCTACCTTTGCAAAATGCTCTGGAATTTTTGCATGGGTATCAAAGCTATCTACCACATTAAAATACTTTGCATACTCAGGGGTCTGTTCTGGCAGGTCTGTGGCGCTTCCACCGCAGAGAATCATCACATCAATCTTACCTTTCCAGTTCTCTATTTGGGAAATCCCACACACAGCAGCTCCCTCGGTAAGAATAGAAACAGATGCCGGCTCCCTTCTGGTAAACACCGCAGCCAACTCCATATCTGGATTTTGCTTAATTGCACACTCCACACCTCGCCCAAGATTTCCATAACCTAAAATACCGATTCTAATACTCATCTTTTGCACTCCTTTCCAACAATGCTCTGTTACTTTTATTTGTGTACCAAACTTTTGTTTGTGTATCAGACACCTTTTTCCAAATACTCTTCTACTTCTTCCAATGTATCAAAAATCTCCACTACCCCGGCTTTTCTCATCTCATCAAAGTCGGTTTCAAATCCATAGGAAACACCGATGCAGTCAATCCCTGCTTCCCTGGCTCCTCTGGCATCATACCGACTGTCACCAATCAATACCACTTCCCTTTTTTCCGAAATTCCAAGGCGTTTTAAAGCATCCTTCAGCACTTCTATCTTGGTTCCGATATTTTCCTTTAATCTTGCTCCACAAATCACATCAAAATACTGCGCAATGCCAAGACGTTCCAAAATCCGATGGCAAGGCACTTCCTCCTTAGAGGATGCCACACTAATCTGATAGCCTTTCTCTTTCAGGCTCTTTAATACCTTTTCCACACCTGGAAACAGCTCACACTCAAAGAGGCCGATAGTCTCATAGCGTTCCCGAAACACCAAATCCGCTTCTTTTGCTTCTTCTTCTGAAAGTCCATACTCCCTTTGAAAAGATTCCTCCAGCAACGGACCAATAAAACGGCGAATCATTGCCCGGTCTGGCTCTGGTATGCCATATTTTTCTGATGCATACCGAAGGCTTTTGGCAACGCCTTCTTCCGTATTAACCAGAGTTCCATCCAAATCAAATAAAATTGTTGTCTTTTTCATAAATTCTCCTTCTATTGTAAACGTTCCAGTAATTTTCTGCGCTTTTCATCAAAAAGTAATTCCTGATTATACTGATAATACCGTTCACAGTCACAATCCTGCAAAAATTTTACACTATAGTAATTGGAATTCAATTCCGTAATGAACATAACCATCTCCTGTCCAACGCCAAAAGCGCCTTCCAGAAAATCAAAAGCATATTCCAAAAACAGACGCGCCTTCCCTTCCTGCTGTTCAAATTGACTGTTTTCCTGTTCAAACAGTTCTTTGACCCGCCGAAATACCTCCTCCTTTTCCTCCAGCATTTCCAGCTTCAATGTTTGCAAAAAACAATCCAGGATATGCAATAATCTATGATACTGTCCCTCATCCTCTCTTCCCAAAAGCTCCGCCTTTTTCTGATTTGTATAATCTATATTTGATTTTTGACATACATAATGAAAAAGCTCGCGGCCGCTCCGGTTTTCAGACTCTTTCTCTGTCAGCTCTTTGAATTCAAGCAAACAGGATTGCAGCATTTCCATATATGCTTCCCATTGCACTGCTTTTTTCAATTCTTCGTTGACCTTAGCAAGAATCAAACCAAGGACACTGAGCCGTTCGTCAAAGGAAGCATGGGCAATCTTTTTTAACAGAACTTCATCGAAATGTCCCTGGAAAATTTCCTCTAGCTGGTAATCTGTTTGATATTTCTCATATAACTCCAGATAATTAGCGAAATCCTTGGCAATTTTTGGAAATTGAATATACTGGGACACCACCTCACGGTCTATGGTTTTTCCTAACTTTTCATAGGCCCCAATAAACTCGGACAAATCCTCCCACCCGCGGGGCGTTGCAAAATTCCTTCCATCCACCGTAGTTTCCATTTGATAAAAATTCTGCTTTTTGGTATTCAAATAGGAAATTACCGCCCCATGAATCCCTTGTTGATAGGCGTATTCTTTCCATACATCAAACTCGGCCTCCACCTGGATCTTTTTCACCCGATCCATGGTCACCACATCAAATTCTCGTACCGATTTGTTATATTCTGGAGGATTGCCTGCTGCAACGATGATCCAGCCCTCTGGAATTTTGTGGTTTCCAAAAGATTTGCATTGAAGAAACTGCAGCATAGCAGGGGCCAGCGTTTCTGACACACAATTGATCTCGTCCAGAAAAAGAATTCCTTCTTTTAATCCAGTCTGTTCCATTTTTTCATAGATCGAAGCTACAATTTCACTCATGGTATATTCTGTCACTGCATATTCCCGTCCCCCATACTGCTTTTTGGAGATAAAGGGCAGTCCAATCGCGCTCTGTCTGGTATGATGGGTGATGGTATAGGCCACCAGTCCAATTTTGCATTCCTTTGAAATCTGCTCCATAATCTGAGTTTTTCCAACTCCGGGAGGCCCTAAGAGAAGCACTGGCCGCTGACGGATCACAGGAATTTCATAGGCTCCATACTCATCCTTTTTTAAATAAGCCTCGATGGTATCTTTGATCTCTTCCTTTGTTCGTTTAATATTCATAATTCAGCTCCTCTTCCCCTAAAATTAATTTTATTGCCCAGGGTGGCACATCCACATCCTGGTAATCCTCCCGAAAAAATACAAATACCGTATCATACACCGGTTTTTTCAAAGGATAGATGCCATACCCGTCGGTAAAATAAATTAACCCCCGCAATTTTCCAAATACTTTTTTCTCCAGAAGTCTATCGATATAGGTAAAGGCTGGACGGAAATCCGTACCTCCCATTCCCTTCACCTCAAACGCTTCCATATATTCCGCAAGCTGCTTTTGGCTTTCTATGACCACATCCGACTGCACCCGTTCGTCACATTGCACAATATGAATGCAAAATCTATGATAAAAGGATTCCGACTGGCTCAAAATACTGTAGGTTTCCTCCAAAAATTTCCCCACCAAGGCTGCCTTACAGGACATAGAGGTATCAATTACAATGACAAAATCTTCAATTTTCTGCATTTCACGGGTCTCTTGATGCTCAATCAAAGGCATATTTCCATACAATTCCATCCCATAATTATAAAAAATATAATCAAAGCTATCCAAATCCACCTGCATCTCTTCCTTTAACACACAAAATTTCTTTAAAAAGTCCCGATAATCATATCGTTCTCGGTTTTCCACACGAAGCTGCTCCTTTAAGCCCTTGGAATCCTCTGCTGCCTCCTTGGAAAAGGTTTCCAGCTCCGTTTCCATCTTATCCCGAATCTCCTGCCATCGGTTCTGCTGCTCCATGGGAGATTTGGGCCCAGAATGCTCTCTCTGCCAAAGGACATGGTCATCCACCGTAAATTCCTGTACCAATCTAGCCAACACACGAATATCTGGCTTTGCTTTTTGCAAAAGATGAAACACACCTTCCCCGTGAATAACCGGAATTTTTTTCAAAATCCCATCATATACTGCCCTGCGGTAAGGCTTCGGAGGGTTGCGTAGACACCGAAGCGGCAGTCCGTCCAAAATATATTCCACAGCAATATCACAGGCCAGATTCCAAGAAAGCAACTCCTCTTCCTTTCTTGATTTCCAGACATGACCAAAGAGACAATGAAGGATGCTATGGAGATAACAACGATTCACTGGCACTGTTCCAATTTTATACTGCTCAATGAGAAATTCCGGGTTATAACGAAATACTAAGCCGTCTGTGGCCACCCTCTGCAATGACATAGAAGGCTCTAGCAGCAGTCCATGAAGGGCTACATCCAGAAAACGTAAATTCAGATACAATTCATTCTTACAGTCTCTTAGGATTTCATTACAAATATCTACTTTCTCCAACAAAATATCCTCAAACATCACATACCTCTTCCTGCTTACTGGTCTTCCTCATAGCGTGAACTTTTTTCGCCTTCCGGGAAATCTCCGGTGTAGAATATCCATAAGGCTGCTCAATTCCCCAGCTTCCTTCCTGTGGTTCGCCTCCTCCAGCAGCGCTTCCAGCTCCTCCCTTGTTTCCACAAACACTTCTGCCAGCCATCTAATCTCTTTTGATTTCCCTTGTTCGAACAAGTATTCCGCTCCTTCTCTCAAATGCTTCAGCAGCCACTTACTGTACTGCTCCCTCGCAGAATTTTCTAGCTTCAACGGATACATAAGCCTTGCAACAGACATTTCTATCATATTTATAAAATCCATATTATATTTTCCAGTTTCAAATAATTTATCATACTCTGAAAAAACAATTTGAGTATTTTGAAAGGTATTGCGGTATTGAATCCCCATTCCATGGGTCTGGGTAGAGATAATTCTTGCCGGAGTATTCTCCACCGCTTCCTCATAAAATTCTGGATACACCAGACGACATTCCAGCTCTCCATCTTCTTGATAGCAATCTACCACCACTGATTGTTTCAAATCTTGAAGAATTTCCTGAAGACAGGAAGGGCCTTCCTTCTGGCGCAGCACAAGATGAGACAATTTCTCACATCCGATAAATCCCCCTGCCCCCATAAAAGCAATATTACTGTAAAAGGACAGCTTTCGAAAATGTAGGCAATTATAAAAAACATATCTCCCCAGGCGTCTTATTGTCTCTGGAAGATACAGCTCTTCCAAGGCCAGATCACAGACACAGGGCAAACCACTGATATTTTCCGGTTCTTTTTCCGGTTCTTTGGCAAATGCATAAGCCGAAAGCTCTGTCACTGGCAGACCTTCCAGCTCATTTGGGATTACTACCTTACTGCTTACGCCATAGCAGCGCAAAATACGAATTCCATCTTTTGTCTTTTCATAGGCAAAGCTCTGTTCTTCCAACATTTCTGTAACCTCTCTCCTCCGATTACATGGAATTTAAAATATAAAATGACGATTATAATTCTTTTAACATCTGTGTTACTGTCTTATTAAACAGTGGATGTCGAAGAAAAGGCGCAAGCTCTGCCAACGGCTGCAGCACAAAGGCACGATTTTGCATATCTGGATGGGGAACTTGAAGTTCCTCTGTATCAATCACCCAATCATCATAAAAAATAATATCCAAATCCAAAGTTCTTGGCCCCCAGTGCACCAGCCGTTCCCGGCCAGCTTCCTGCTCAATTCTATGAAGCTCCTGTAACAATTCCTGTGGCGACAGCAAGGTTTTCAATTTTATCATCCCATTCAAAAACTCCGGCTGTTCCGTCACACCGTAAGGTTTGGTGGTAATGATTTCTGATACTTGTTCTACCTTACAATCCTCACATTGCCCAAGACCCTCCAGTCCCATTGCAATGTAATCCTCCCGCTCGCCCAGATTCGAGCCTATAGCCACAAATACCTGATGCCATCCTCGTTCAATCTCCACCGATACAGATTCCAGAGGGAGCCCAATGGGAGCCCAGGGTTTTAAAACTTCCAATCTGATTTTTTCCATAGAAGGAAATTGAAGCAATACCGCCCGCGCCATCTGTTCTGCCGCCGTCTCAATTAACTGAAAGGTATGCTCCATCATAAATGATGTCATGAAGCGAGAGACTTCTCCGTAATGGATTGTTTTTCTTAAATCATCCCTTAATCCTGCTTCCCTGGTGTGGAGATAGAGTGCCGCATTGATTTGAAACTTCTGTCCCAACCGATTTTCCTCTGGCAGCACACCATGCTTTCCAAATACCTCCAGATTTTTAATATGAATTTTATCCCATGCTTCTTTCCTCATTACTGCCATCCCTCCCGGATTGCTTCCGCCATCTGAATGGCACGTTTATTTTCCTTCACATCATGCACCCGAACAAATGCGCATCGATTCATAACCGCCTGAACGGTAGTCACCAGGGTTCCTTCTACCCGTTCTGTTACTGGAACATCCAATGTCAGGCCAATCACAGACTTTCTAGAAGTTCCAAGAAGCAAAGGATATCCCAAACTGTGCAATTCCCCCAGCCTGCCGATTGCTTCCAGATTATTCTCATAAGTTTTGCCAAATCCAATCCCTGGATCAAGAATAATCTTGTCCTCTGAAATTCCTGCTTCCCTGGCAATTGTCAAGGATTCCAACAAGTCCTCTTTCATCTCTTCCATAAAATTGTGATAAACTGCCTCACTCCTATTATGCATCAGACAACAGGCTGCCCCTGATTCCCGAATCTGTCTGGCCAAATCTTTATCATATTTTAGACCCCAGATATCATTAACCAGATCTGCTCCTGCTTCCAGACATGCCTTGGCAACGCCTGCCTTATAAGTATCAATCGAAACCGGAAGATCAAATCTTCTTTTTATAAGCTCTACGATTGGCGCTGTTCGTTCTATTTCCTCAGCCTCTTCCACCGGCTCATACCCTGGCCTTGTCGATTCTCCACCGATATCAATAAGATCTGCACCTTCCTCTATCATCTGTTGCACATGGGCAAGGGCTGTGTCTCTTTGGTTGAATTTCCCTCCGTCTGAGAAAGAATCTGGCGTTACATTCAAAATTCCCATAATATAGGTATGCTTCTCTGCCTCAAAAAATCTGTTTCCTATCTTCATGTCATCCTCCTTACCGCCGCTCTAGCATCCTCCAGAATTCTTCCTGCAAAGACTTGTCCTTGGCAAAGCTTCCCCTAGCAGCCACCGTTACAGTCTGGGTTCCTGGTTTCTTAATGCCCCGCATCGTCATACACATATGCTCTGCTTCCACCAGCACCATAACCCCTTTGGGCTGCAAATACTCCATCAATGCATCTGCAATCTGAACCGTAAGACGCTCCTGAAGCTGAGGCCGTCTTGCATAAACTTCTACCGTCCTAGCCAACTTGCTCAATCCCACTACCTTTCCATCTGGGATATAAGCGATATGCGCCTTTCCATAAAAAGGAAGAAGATGGTGCTCACAAGTGGAATAAAAAACAATCCCTTTCTCCAGAACCATCCCGCCATCCTCCACGGAAAATGTCTTCCCCAAGTATTCCTCTGGCGTCTGCCCGATTCCGGCAAAAATCTCCTCATACATCCGGGCAATCCGCCTGGGGGTCTCTTTTAAGCCTTCCCTTGTTACATCTTCTCCCATTCCTTCTAACAGCAGGGTGACTGCCTGTTCTATTTTCTCTCTATCTATCATAAAACCTCCTTGCTTCCTCCATACAGAGCGCTGCTTTCCTCAGTTCTCCCAAATAAGAGAGTGAGCCAAAAGCTAACACCATCGCTCCTTCCTCCTTTGCACAGGCTCCGGCGGCTGCCACCGCTTCTGAAACGGTCTCACAGCAGGTAACATCCCAATGGTACTGTCTGGCCTTTTGCGCTAAAATTCTTGCGTCTAATGCTCTGTTATGTTCTGGCGTAACCACAAAAACCTTCCAGGCCAATGGAAGCATCTCTTTTAACATCTTTTCATATTCTTTATCTACAAGTACTCCTATTATATAGATTATTTTTCCATTTGTAAAACCCATTTTCAAAGTTTCCCGCAATTTTTTCACTGCATCTTCGTTGTGGGCGCCGTCAATGATAAACAAAGGCTCCTGACACAAGACAGAAAACCTTCCCTCCCATTTTGCTTTTTCCAATCCTTGTTTCACATGAGAAGGACTGATGCTCCACCCCAATTTCTTCAACGCTTCCACTACCTCAATGGCGCATATGCTGTTCTCAACTTGATATGCTCCCGTCATAGACAGCCGGATTTCCCCATACTGACCATAAGAAAAGCTCAAACATTCCTGTTCCCAGTGTATTCCCACAGCGTCCTCTCCCTTGGCATAGGAAAGGGACGCATGCTTTTCTCTACATGTATCCTCGATCACCTGCTGCACTTCTTTTTGTTTGGGCTTTATGGCCACCACACTTCCATATTCTTTGATAATTCCTGCTTTTACCCGAGCAATTTCTTCCAGGCTGTTCCCCAAAAAATTCATATGGTCCATACTGATGGAAGTAAGTACACTGACGAAAGGTTTCCTTATTATATTGGTAGCGTCCGTAGCTCCTCCCATTCCTGTTTCCAGCAAAACAATTTCACACTCTTTCCGGTAAAAATACAAAAAAGCCGCTGCTGTTTCCACCTCATACAACGTGGGCACAACCTTGCCCCTTTCCTTTACCCTGTCCCAAGCCTCCTTCACAGCCGTAAAGATCTCTATATATTCCTCTTGGGAGATGGCTTCTCCATTTACCTGATACTGTTCCTTTTGGTCAAAAACCGCCGGAGAAGTATAAGCTCCCACCCGATATCCTGCCTCCTTCAAAATGGAAGATACCATGGCGCACAAGGAACCTTTCCCATTGGTTCCAGCAACATGAATCATTGGCAGCTGATCTTGCACATTTCCAAGCTCCTCCAACAATTCCCGCATACTGTCCAATCCTAAAACACTGCCCAACTTTCCTATTTCCTCTAAAAATTCTTGTATCTCTCTTTCTTTTAACATATTTCTCCTCTCTGCCCGTATCATTTATTAATGGTATCTGTTTCCTTTTTCCTACTATAAATTGAGCTATTACAAAGAATTTTCCTTGACTTTATAAAGAAATTCTTAATTTTTATTATCCTATCTATAAATTTTTCATTTATCCGTTGACTTTTTGAAAAAAATAAGCTAATCTTTGCTATGGAATTTATACATTCATACTTTGTTTACAATTAGTTCACATATAGAATTTATAACATAAACTTAAGGATGGTGACAACATGTTTCATACTGTAAAAAACACTTTACAAAAAGTTACAGCAAAATACAAGGCTTTTCGGGAAAAAAGAAATTCCCGAGAGAGAAAGCATTTTTTGAAGCCTGAACAGAAAGAAAAGCTGACTGCTTTCCTGAACCGCTATTCTTTGATTTTCCATTACCTTTTGGCCTGCGGTGTCTGCTTTTTCATTGAAATGATTTCCAGGCATTCATTTTCTAGTGCATTCATGTTTATGTTTGACCGGAGCCTGGTATTTTTATACAACTCATTGATTGTATTTACCTCGCTGCATCTGGTATACTTTTTCCGCCGGAGAGCATTGATGCGTACTTTAATCAGTATCGTATGGTTATTTTTAGGAACCATCAACGGATGTATCCTTGCCAAGCGGGTGACCCCTTTTACTTATACCGATTTGAAGCTGATCAATGACCTGTTTACCATGCAGAGCAATTATTTCAGCAACGGAGAAGCGCTTGCAGTCATTCTTCTTGTGTCAGCAGTCATTCTAGGCATCGTTCTATTATGGAAATATGGCCCCAAGTATCAAGGAAAACAAAACCGTTTCGCAAGTACTGCAGCAATTGGACTTTTTGCATTTTTCATCCCCATGGTAACCCAGGCTGCAGTCAGCAACAATATTCTGGCGGATTACTTTGAGAATATTGCCCAGGGCTACCAAGACTATGGATTTGTATATAGCTTTTCTGCCAGTGTTGTAGATCAAGGTATGCCGGCTCCAAGGGATTACACTCAGGAGAATGTGGAAGAAGTTCTTTCCACAATAAATACAGAAGTTTCCGATACCAATGAGCTTCCCAATGTTATCTGTGTCTTATTGGAATCCTTTATTGATCCTAAGGAAATCAGCTTCCTGAATTTTTCAGAAAATCCGATTCCGAATTTTGACAACCTGTATCAGAACTACTCTTCTGGTCACTTAACGGTTCCAGTCGTAGGGGCAGGTACCGCAAATACCGAATTTGAAATACTCACTGGTATGGGAATGAAATACTTTGGCCTTGGGGAATACCCATACAAAACCATTTTAAAATCTACTTCCTGTGAAAGCATCGCTTCCGATTTGGGAAATCTAGGTTATGGATCACATGTCGTACATAATAATGGCGGTAACTTCTACAGCCGAAGAAATGCATTTACCCAGATGGGCTTTGACAGCTTTATCAGCAAAGAAATGATGAATATTCAGGAATACACCCCTCTTGGTACCTGGCCAACCGATGATATTTTAATTGGAGAAGTAGAAAAGGCTTTGGATTCCACCCCTCAGCAGGATTTTGTTTACACAATCACAGTACAGGGACATGGGGCTTATCCTACAGAAAAAGTTATTGAGAATCCTGAAATCACAGTAACTGGCGCAGAAACTGAAGCAAAAAATAACGAATGGGAATACTATGTAAATCAAATCCATGAAGTGGATAAATTCATTGCAAATCTCACAGATATGCTTTCCAAACGCCAGGAAAAAACCGTTGTTGTTTTTTTCGGCGACCATCTTCCTACCATGGGACTTACCGATGAAGATATGAAGAGTGGAAGCGTTTTTAACACCAAATATGTTACCTGGAATAATTTTGGTATGGAAAAGGTAAGCCAGGATTTAACTTCCTACCAATTACTTGCAGCTATCACAGATCAAGCAAACATTCATGAAGGAACGATGTTTTCTCTTCATCAGAACAGCAATTATCAGATTACAGAGGAATTCTCTAAGGACATGGAGCTTCTGCAATATGATATTCTCTGCGGAAAACGTTACACTTACCAGGGAGAAGACTTATATCCAGCCTCCCAGTTGCAAATGGGTGTTCAGGATATCACCGCAGAACGGTTAGAGGAACAGGAAGATGGCCTGCACATTTATGGTACAAATTTCACGCCCTGGAGTAAGGTATTTATCAATGATGCCAAGGTTTCAACCTCCTTTGTCAGTGACACCGAACTGATTGTTTCCATGGGAAACTTTAAAGAAGGCGCAAACAGCCTTGTGGTAAACCAGATGGGGTCTTCAGATACCATTTTCCGAAGCTCCAATGTACTTTCCTATTTTAAGACTTCCACGGAGTCTGAGGATGGTACAGAGGAACAGGCCCCCCCTGTGGAAGATACCATAGAAAATACTCCAAGCAGCATTGATAAAGAAGTCAATGGAAACCATAGTGAAGTACCCCAGGAGGAAATGCCTGAGAAGGAAACTCCCCAAGAGGAAGTCCCTGTCAACGAAACACCCACCCAGACCGATGGCGGCGTTTCTATACTTTAAGAACTTGATACAATTTACAGAAAAACAGCCAAGCCCATGATTGAGGGACTTGGCTGTTTTTCTACGCCGTGTGCGGTCTCCTTAGCGACATAATACCTTTCATGCAAATGTGCGCCTTACCCATATTCTTTTTAAGGATTACATCTTTTACAGGGTTCATATCCCTGCTCTTCCAATTCCTGTGTCGTTAAATTACTATATTCTCTATTTTCTTCCTGTATCTGCTCCACGCTGCCACAGGATTTCTCATGAAATTTTTTTGTATTGGTATTGATAATGTATTCTGTTTTTGCCGTTTCCCTGTTTGTCTCTCCTCGATCTGTTCCTGCTTTTTCCAGCTCCTTCTCTTGAGTTCCACCAGGCTCTCCCGCTTTCCAGCTTTCACTGGGAGAACAGTTCCAGGTAATTTCCCTCCCATCCGAAACCACTACAATAGTTCCCTGCTCGTCTGTCCGATACACTTTAGCGCCAATGCTTCGAAAATTATTCATAGCTCCAGCTCTGGGATGTCCATAACTATTTCCTTCTCCACAGCTTATCACCACCGACACAGGATTCACTTCCTCCAAAAATGGCATCGTATTGGCAGTGTCGCTTCCATGATGGGCAGCTTTCAAAACATCTGCCGACAAATCTATCTTTTGCGCTATCATGTCCTGCTCTGCCTCTTCTTCTGCATCTCCAGTAAATACGAACCGATTCTCTCCAAACTGCAAAAGAATGCCTACCGAATACTCATTCCAATTGTCCCCATAGTCTTCCTTTACAGGAGCGATTATAGTAAACTCCGCATTCCCCAGATTATAAACATCTCCTGCTACAGGATATGTAATCTTCTTTCCTTTATCCTCAATTACCTTTAATACTTCCTGATAAGTCTTAGTATCCTTCTGCAAATCAGGAAGTATCACAGTATCCCAAGAAAACTTATACATTACCACATCCAATCCACCTACATGGTCAGCATCTGGATGGGTCCCAATCACATAATCCAAATTTTGAATTCCCTGATACTGTAAATAAGACTGCACCGCAGTTCCTTTGTCATTATTCCCGCCATCAATCAGCATGGCATGGTCTCCCTGCTTAATCAGAGTGGCATCTCCCTGCCCTACATCTAAAAAATGAATTTCCAATGTCTCGCCATTGGTGTCCTTCGATACCTGGACTGCTCTACTGCTGCTCTCAAATTTTCCTGTCAGAAGATTTCCACAGCCTGTCACTTGCGAAAACACAAGCACAAGCAACAGCAGAAATCCCATTCCTGTCCTCTTTACTCTGCTTTTCACTTTTCCACCGCTTTCTGTCATTTATTGTTTTGCAGGTATAAAGACTACAGAAAAGATAGACGCAAGGCGAAAGAACCATTCTTACACTCTTTTTCTACAATTTGATTTATAAATTAAAATCTACCACAATTCCTTTGATTTCTTCTGGTAATAAGCTCTGTTCCTCCAAAATCTGTTGGGTATTTTGCAAAATTTCCTGTTGCTTGCTAAGAATATCTTTGTCAAATGCGGGCCTTTTCATTTGTGCATTCAGTCTGTTTTCCCTCATTTTCTTGCGCTTCTCTAATTCTTCCTCAATTTCCTGCGCCTGCTTTTCCCGCTCAATCTGAGCGTCCTTCATCTTTTCTTCCTGTTCTGTCTTCTCTTCTTTGGCTTCCTCTGCCTTTTCCACTGTTTCTTCTATTTTCTCATCCACTTCCTCTTTGGATTCGTTGAGAAGCATTCCTACGATTTCATCACTGGCACTTTTCATGGTTTCCTCTGCTGCTTTCGTAGCGTCTATCATGCCATGATGTTTCAATGATTCTTGTTTAATGGATTTAATTGCACTGGTAGAGTCAGACACCATAGACTGTCCATTGGCCATTTCTCCCTTCCAGTAGCTTTCCATCTTATTCAGGTCTTTCATATAGGCTTCATAATCTTCTCCGCCATCTGGATACTCTTCCTGTAACTGTTTTTTCTGCTCCTTTATATCCTTCAGTTCCCTAGAAGCCGCTAACGCCTGTTCTTTACCTTCTGCAATCTGCTCCCGGCATTCATCGATCACCGCATCTACTTCAGAATCTGACTCAAATTGCTGTTTCACAAAATCCATGGCATCTTGCATTGCCTTTTTCTTTTTCTCTGCAATTCCATCCTGGAACAAATTTAATTCTGAAGCCTGGATACTCTGTCCCTTTTTCTCCTGCTGGGTGTTTTCGGTATTATTTTCCAGACGTTCCTTCCCATAATTGTTCTTTACAACTGTACCCTGTTCTGCCATTGTTCCTATTTTCATGTCTTTTCCCCTTTCTGCTGGCACCGTTTTCATTTCATGTAAAAGCCAAATATTTAGCGCTCTCACATCCGTTCTATACCATATATCGGTTTTTTTCCAAAGTTTCCTTACTTTTTCTGCTTAAACTGGTGTGAAAAGACATTTTTTTGTCATAAAAGCCCTATCTACTCCTCCTTCTTTGTTTCATGCTCTAAGAGGCTTCTTTGATAATTCATATTCGAAATCACCATCAGCGCTATTTTAAACAGCATAGCATCCTCAAAGGTTCGGATATCCAGTCCTAATGTCTTTTCAATCCGCTCCAGCCGATAAACCAAAGTATTTCTGTGTACATACAACTGTCTTGCTGTCTCCGAAATATTCAAATTATTTTCAAAAAACTTATTGATTGTCACTGTAGTCTCTTCATCAAAAATATCTGGTATATTCTCCCCAAACACTTCTTTTAAAAACATCTCACACAAGCTAATGGGAATCTGATAAATCAATCGGCCAATTCCAAGATTTGCATAAGAAATCGTGTGCTCCTCCACATAGAAAATACTCCCTACTTCCAGAGCCATTTTTGCCTCCTGATAGGAACGTGCAATATCCTGTAGCAAATCCACTCGATTGCCATATCCTACCCGCACTCTTACCATTGCCTCTGTTTGAAGATTATCCACAATCATTTCTGCAAGGCTTTCCAATTCCCTATCCTCTGCAATGTCACGGACATCTTTCACCAAAATCACAGATTTCTCATCTACCTCGGTAATAAAATCTCTGGTGGTTGCAGCAAAAAGATTTTTCACCGTTTCCATCACAACCCCGTCTTTTTTTCCGGATACTTCAATGATGAATACCACCCGTTGCGCCGCTTCGATATGTAGCTTCTTCGCTTTATTATACATATCTACTACAAGCATATTTCCCAACACCACATTCTGCATAAAACTGTTCCTGTCAAACTGTTCCCGAAATGCACTGACCATATTACGGATCTGGCAGGCAGCAAGCCGGCCAATCATGTAGGCTTCTTCTCCGCTGGCACGAGCCAGTAAAATATATTCTAGTTCATTTTCAATTACAATTTTAAAAAAATGGCAGCCTGACAACATCTGGCTCTCTGCCATGGAATCTGCAAAAAAACTGATTGCTGCTTCCAATTCCTCCTCTGGCTGATAGGTGGATGCCAGCAGCTTTCCTTTGTCACTGTAAAGCGCAAGATCGATACGGGATATCTCCTTAATTTCTTCTAATGTAACCTGTAATTTATGATTTGACAGCATATTTTCTCTCCATTATGTTATTATTTACCCCACATAGGGAAAAAACGGAAGCAACACATTTCTGCATCGCTTCCGAACATTCGTGTTATGAAATTATATTACCCAATTAGTGAGTAATTGTCAATTCTGTTTCTTTATCAAATACATGAATTGCATTTACATCCATTGCAATCTTAATAGCATCGCCAAGACGTGCTGGTGTGCTGGAAGAAACTTTTGCAGTCATGCTAGTTCCATTGATGGTGTAGTATAATAATACTTCGGAACCAAGTAATTCATATCCAGTAACCTTCGTGTTAAATACACTGTCTTTATGTGCTTCCAGGGAAGCTTTAGAATCATCAATATCTTCCGGACGGATACCAACTACAACAGTCTTGCCGTTGTAATGACCATTCACCAGTTTCTTTGATTTTTCAGGTGGCAATGCGATAGCATTATCGCCGATCTTTAAGAAAGCTTTGTCTCCTTCAATCTTGCAAACAGCATCCAGGAAGTTCATCTGAGGTGATCCAATAAATCCAGCTACGAATAAGTTATCTGGCTCATTGTATAATTTCTGGGGGGAATCTACCTGCATGATAATTCCATCCTTCAATACAACGATTCTGGTTCCCAGTGTCATAGCCTCTGTCTGGTCATGTGTTACATAGATGATGGTTGCACCTAATCTCTGATGCAAGGAAGCAATCTCAGCACGCATCTGTACACGAAGCTTTGCATCCAAGTTGGATAAAGGTTCGTCCATCAGGAATACCTTTGGCTCACGAACAATCGCACGTCCCATAGCCACACGCTGTCTCTGTCCACCAGATAAAGCCTTCGGCTTACGGTCTAATAATTTCTCCAAATCAAGAATTCTTGCTGCTTCTTCTACTTTCTGTTTGATTTCTTCCTTCGGAACTTTTCTCAATTTCAATCCAAATGCCATATTATCAAATACAGTCATATGAGGATACAGAGCATAGTTCTGGAATACCATCGCGATATCTCTATCCTTAGGCTCTACATCATTCACGACTCTTCCGTCAATAGACAGCTCACCAGAAGAAATTTCTTCCAAACCTGCTACCATACGAAGTGTTGTAGATTTACCACATCCTGAAGGTCCAACGAAAATAATAAATTCTTTGTCTTCAATTTCAAGGTTAAAATCCTTAACAGCTTCAAAACCATTAGGATATTTTTTACAAATGTTCTTTAATGATAAACTTGCCATTTTAACTTCCTCCTGTAATCTTCTGTCCAAGCAGAATTCTTTATGTGAATATACTATCAGACTTCCATGAAAATTACCACCTGCCAACTGTACAAAAAGAAATACCCTTTCCTGTCTAATCTGCCAAGAAAGAGTATCCTTTTCTTATCCCTTCGTCACATTAACGAAATTTTTTTTATTTTATATACAATTTGACGAATTCAACCCTATTTCACCACATACCCATCAAAGGACTGTAACCTCTTTTACTTAACACCTGTAGTTCCAAACCCTCCCCGGTCTTCATTGCTCAGGAAAGACTTTTCCTTAAATATAATCTCAGGCTGATTGGCCATAATGCGAAATTGACAAATTCTGTCATTTTTATTCACCACCGTATCCCGGGTAGCATATACTGGCATCTTCCACATATCCTGATCTCCACAATAGCTTCCGTCAATCACGCCACAGCTATTGGTCTGCAAAATACCATAGTTCTTGAAGGTAGAACTTCTAGGCACCACATGCGCTTCATAGCCTGCTGGAAGCTCCATGGCTACCCCAAGGGGAATCAATTTAAACTCTCCCTTTTTCAACTCCACTGTTTCACTTGCCCGAAGGTCAATCCAGTCGGATTTCCCATCTATGTACTCAAGCTTTTGCATATCCGGATCAAAATATTTGATTTTAATTTCTTCCATTAGATGCCGCCTCCCAACAGGTTCATTGCCACTGGACTATATTTAAGGTCCTGATAAGCACGATAGGAATCTGACTGTTCCTCCTGCTGTTTCCTGGCTTCTTCCTGTTCCTTCTCCTGCTGAGCTTCCTGTATCTTTGTGTACAATTCAATGAATTTCAAATAATCCTCATAGGAAAAAAGCTGCTCTAAAATGCTCTGATAATAGCTCTCCTCTGCCTCTTCCACTGTAGCTGCCTGAATATTCCCCTTTGCAGACCCATTCTGATTGCTGCCATTTACCGTATAAGAAGCATTGGGTACTGCAACTCCATCATTCATATACTGGGTGACCTTTACCACATAATTCTGCGTCTCTTTAAAAGGCGGAATTCCACCATATTTTGCCACATTGTTGCTTCCTGCATTATAGGCCGCCAATGCAAGACTGATATCTCCATCGTATTTTTGCAGCATTTGGCTGATATACTTTGTCCCTCCCATAATATTTTGGTAAGGATCATAAGAATCTGACACACCCAGCTCTTTTGCAGTTGCTGGCATTAGCTGCATAATTCCCTGTGCCCCAGCCTTAGACGTTGCATCCGGCCTGAAATCAGATTCTGCTTTGGCAATGGCTTTTATCAGGTTCTTTGGCACATTGTATGTTTTGGCTGCCTCTTCAAAAATCTGTTCCAAAGAAGCTGTGGTCTGTAAATAAGAAGAAAAACCTTCCCCCTGGCCTGACACGGAAGTAACGTTCTGTGTTCCTGTAGCATCCGTGCTCTGTATTCCATTTACTCTCATGGCGCTGTAGCTCCTTTCTAAAATTCTATTCCACAGGTAATTACCTGTCTACTATATTTATATCCTACTCCAGTGATAACATGTCGATGTACTTCAAACTCTTAACGATTCCTATAATTTTATTTTAGAAAGCAAATCACCTAAATTGGTGGAAATCTTCTCATGGGAAACATATTCCTCCACCTCTTTTGGCTTATCCACATCTACCATTTCTTCTTCCAAGGCTTTCATACTAAGGCTGACCTTATTGTCATTGGTATTCAAAACTTTTACTTTCACTTCTTGTCCCACACTCAGCACCTCGGAGGGTTTCCCAATCCGTTTCTGAGAAATCTGTGAAATGTGCACCAATCCGCTAATGCCGTCTCCCAAATCCACAAATGCTCCATAAGGCATCAAGGATTCCACTTTCCCTTCCAAGACACTTCCTGGTACCATTCTGGCAATCTTACGGTTGTGTTCTTCCTGCTGCTCCTCTTTCAAAATTACTTTAGCGGAAAGCACCAATTTCTTTCTGGCTTCATCTACCGTAATTACCCTTACTCTTACTTCCTTCCCCAACCACTCCTCGGTTGCTTCCACGTAAGAAAGAGCAAGCTGAGACGCCGGAATAAATCCACGGATTCCTTCTACATACGCTACCACACCGCTTGGCACAATCCCTGCCACCTTAACAGAAAGCTCTGTGCCCTCCTCCAGACAGGTCTTTAGCTTTTCCCAAGCAAGGATATCATTCGCCTCTTTCTTTGATAACTGAATATTTCCTTCTCCGTCGTCTATCCGAACCACAGTAGCCTCTATCACATCCCCTGGATGAACCTCTTCCATAATCTGAAAATCCGGGTCATTGCTCAAGTCCTCTACTTTGATAATTCCCTGGGCATAATATTTCAAATCCAGCGTCACTTCCTCTTCACTTACACCGATCACAGTTCCAGAAATAATATCTCCTTCTTTGATTTTACGGAAAGACGCTTCCAATTCATCTTTGTAATCTTCCATTGTTTCTGCCATAATCAACACTCCTTTTTTCCATAGATTGTCTATGTACTGCATAATTATTTTTATTTTACCAGAAAAACCGGAAAAATGCCAGAAAAATATTGTTTTTCTCTTTTAAAACAAAGCGGACAAGTCCGCTAGGGCTCCCTAAATCCCTTATTCATGAGGGACTTGGACGATTTGCTGCGCCGAGTGCGGTCACACAGTGACATCTTCTATTCGCACGAGTGCGCATATTATTTTTTATTCTATCGGAAGACACTTTTACGCGTTAGCGTGACAAGGTCTTTCCGATAGAATGAAAAATTCAACCTAAGCCTCCACCATTTCCAACAGTTTTCCAGTAATATCCGCCATATGGGAGGAAACCTGTTTTGTATTTTGTGAAATCTGCACATTCTCTTCCACCACATTGGAAATTCTTCCAATCTGGTCAACCGCATGCTCTACCGTATATACATTCTGTCTTACCATATTTGTAATCTTTTCTACGTCCTGATTAGCTTTTGCAATATCTTCCACTACCACCCCAAACGCTGCTACCGTCTGTTCCGTAATGGCCTGCCCATCCTCTACAGCTAAAATAGAATTGGTAATCAATTCATTGGTTTCCCGTGCTGCCTGCGCACTTCTAGCTGCAAGCTCACCCACCTGAGTAGCTACCACCGCAAATCCTCTTCCCATTTCCCCTGCTCTTGCAGCCTCAATGGAAGCATTCAAAGACAACATATTCGTCTGATGCGCAATGGAATTAATCTCATCAATGATTTTTTCAATCGCCATAGACATCTCACTGATTTTCTGCATAGAGCCTTTCAGCTGTTCCATCTGGGACTGGGTCTGCATAATCCTATCTGCAGTTTCCTTGGTTTCTGATGTTATATGAACAGATGTATCCACGCTCTTGTTCAATTCCTGCATAAGCTCGTTCATCGTGCGCTTTAAATCCTGTACCGCCTTTTCCTGTTCCCCAGTTCCATGATGAATACTATCTGCATTTTCTAAGGTTTCCCCGGACACATGATCCAAATCTGTACAAGCATTTTTCACATTCTGAATCAGCCTCAGATTATGTTCTACATCATCCTTCTGCCGTTCTAAAAGCCTTGCGTTTTCTTCCATATTATTGCAAATATTTTTCACCATTTTATTGATACTGTCAGAAAGCAATGAAAATTCAGGATTCTCCTGTTCATCTACCCGAATTTCAAAATTCCCTTCTGCTATTTCTTTCATAGAATTGGTAATACGGTCAATCCCCTGAACAATCTTACGGTCCACAAACTGGTTGATGGTTACCAACAGCACACCAAAAATAAGCAGCATACTAAAAGACACTACCAGAGTCTGATCCCTTCGTTCCCTGTAATATTCATTTGCTGGCAGAAACGTGCCAAATATCTGTCCCCCATATTCCTCTTCCTGGTAATAGCCCTTTACTCCATCAATCACTGCCTTACCGTGCTCTGAAAAATTCTCTGGAAATCCGGCATCCACAGCTAATGTACCAATCAAATCTGCATTCTGATGTGCCAATAATAATCCACTTTCTTGGTCAATGGCATACACATATCCTTTCTCTCCAAACTCAATCCCTCTTAAAACCACATCTAACTCAGTTCCAGCAAGCATATTTTCTAAGACTTCTGGACGTACCCCTATCTGGACAAACCCCTTGGCATCTTTCCTGGCTACACCAATATACTGCATTACAATTCCTTCTGCCACATTCACCTGAGGCTCTTGGGCAATTTCCACAGAAGGGTCGTCTATAATCGCTAAAAAAGCCTTAGATTGTTCGCCGCTTGCCATATCAAATCCAAGATAATTTTCGATCGTACTGCTTATAATGATACCATTTGTATCAATAATATGTAATTCATTCACCTGCAGTCTTTCTTTGATTTTATTGAGCTTACTGATGTCACCCACAATCGAAGGGTCCATCGCAAGCATATCTGCAAACGCTCTTGCTTTCGCCAGATTATCCTCACTGAGATTCTGCGTTAGCTTTGCAATATTCTCTTCATTATTGGCTATCTGCTCCCTTACGCCTGTCAATTTATTCTGGCTGGATACTAAATTGCTTCTTTGATTTACTACTGTCTGTAATACAAATATAGCGGAAATTGTTAAAAAAAACGCCGCTGCCATATAAATAGAAAGCCGCTTGGTGAAAATTTTTTTCATAATATTGTTTTCCTCTCTTTAAATTTAAGTTAGAATTCTGGCCCTATTATACCCAATGAAAAACATATTTTCAAGGAATCTTTTACGCATTTTATGTTCAAAAATGTTCCTTTCTGTTTATTCCCGCGAGCAATGAGCCAAGCAGCCGCGCTTGCGCGGATATTTGGCGAATGCCGCGAGGATCAAATACCCCTGACCCGTAGCTTGCTGCGGGGTATTTGACTTCCACCATTTGCAGCCATCTACTACTACCCCAACGATGGCTCCACCGTCACAATCTTTGTTGCCGCCATATCCCGAAACACTTTATCATGTTCTACAAACACCATGGTAAGGGAAAACTCACGAATTAATTGTTCCACCTGCATACGAGAATACACATCAATAAAATTAAAGGGCTCATCCCATACATAGAGGTGGGCCTGCTGACAAAGACTTTTTGCCAACAGAACTTTTTTCTTCTGACCACCGGAAAAATCTGAAATATCCTTCTCAAATTGTACCCGTTCAAGATCCAGCTTCCGCAAAATCGCCTTAAAAAGACTTTCTTCTATGTTATTCTCCTCTGCAAACTCTGACAGCCCACCTGTTAAAGCGGAAGTATCCTGAGGCACATAGGAAATCACAAGATTGGAACCGATTGCAACTGTCCCTATATGGTCTATTACTTCTCCTAACATAAGTTTTAGCAAGCTGCTTTTTCCGCTGCCGTTCCTGCCATCCAATACAATCCGCTCTCCCCGACACACATTGAATGAAACAGGTGCGCAGATGGCGCTATTTCTATAACAGACAGCAACCTCTGAAAAAGAAACAAGCGTATCCTTGTGATAGTCTAAAGGCAAAATTTTTAAATGCTCCGCCCTCTCTACATTTTTCAAAAGTCCCGACTTTTCTTCCACTGCCTGAGACTGCCTTGCCTCAATTACCTTAGAACGCTTCATCATTTTAGCCGACTTGTGTCCAATATAGCCACGATCCGGTTTGGAACCAGAATTCTTTACGCCCTTTTTTGATTTTTCTACCTGCTCTGACCAAGCTCCTGTGCGTTTTGCCGCCTTTTGCAGACGACGAATATCCTTTTGCAGCCGTTCTTGTTTCCCAGCCTCAAATTCTTGCTGCCGCTTAAAATTTTCCATCCAGGAAGAAAAATTTCCGCTCTGCACATCAATATTCGCCCGGTTTAAAGAAAGGATATGATCCACACAGCCGTCCATAAAATGACGGTCGTGGGAAACTAAGATAAATCCCTTTTTTTTCTTCAAATATGCTGATACCATTTCCCTTGCCCGAAAATCCAAATGATTGGTTGGCTCGTCAATCAACAAAAAATTCCCTTCTCGCAAAAAAAGAACAGCTAGCTTTACTTTTGTTTGTTCTCCATTTGACAAGGTTTCAAAGGGCCGCCAGAGTACCTCCGGCGCCACTTCAAGATAAGATAATTCCCGCAAAAGCTCCCACTCTTCCCGAAAAGGGCATATTTCTTGCAGAATTTCTCCCGTCCAACGACTTTTATCTGAGACTGGATATGGAAAATAATCAAACTGTACAGAGCTTATAATTTTGCCGCTGTATTCATAGTTCCCCATTAAAAGATTTAAGAAAGTTGTCTTTCCTCTTCCGTTCCTGCCTATAAACCCTAGCTTCCAATCTGTATCAATCTGAAAGCTGACATCCTCAAAAATATTGTCATAACTTTCCGGATAAGAAAATGTAAGGTTTTCTACTTTTATCATCGACATAACTTTAACTCCTCCCTTGCCTTTTACCTTATCGAAAAACATATATCCGAAAAAGCGTACAAAGCGGACAAGTCCGCTGAGGCTCTCGAAATCCCTCATTCATGAGGGACTTGGACGATTTGCTGCGCCGAGTGCGGTCGCTTTCGCCACATAATGCCTTTCGTACGAATGTGCATCTTTATTTCTCTCTTATAGGGAAGGTCTTTCCTATAAGATGAAAAAGAGCCGCAGGAAAGTCAATTCCTACAGCTCAATAAACACAACCATACCGCTTTATGATAGAACGGTACAACGTGATAGAGTCAGAGAGATTATTTCTTTCCTGCAGCAAGCGCAGTCATTCTCTGTGAAAAATTCACAGCCGCTGCGCATATTCTATTACTATCTGCAAGAAAAATGAAACATCTCTCCACCTCTTTCTTTATTATTTTTGACAGTGTATCATACCTTTTCAAAACAAGCAAGCAAAATTTTTCTTAATTTATAATTTCCTAATCTCTGCAAGCTGTTCCACTTCGTCTAATTTAAGCCCTGTGTACTCTGCAATCTTATCTAGAGACAGCTCTCCGCCTTTGAGCATTCTGAGTGCCATCTCTCTTTTAGTTTCTTTCTGTCCTGTATTCAAAATTCTACGCGCTTCTGTAGTTCCTAGTGCACCTTTCATAACCGCCACCTTTGCCTTTCTTCCTATTTTCAAATTTAATTTTGTATTTTATTTTGTGAGCCAAAAATCACAACCAAAGCAACGGGACATTAAAATACTTCTTCATCCTGCTGCCTTACTTATTGCCCACGGGAATAAATTCATTATGCTACAAAAGTAACAAAAAGGGAATAGTTTTTTAGATAAAAATTATGTGCTGCTCCTAGATTTTTTGGGACAATATTTACATGTCTATACATTAAACCGGAACAGAATGACATCACCATCTTTCACCACATACTCTTTTCCCTCTAGGCCCACCAAGCCCTTTTCCTTCGCTGCTGCCAAGGAACCGCAATCTAATAAGTCTTGGTAATTCACTACTTCCGCGCGAATAAACCCACGTTCAAAATCAGAATGAATCTTTCCTGCTGCCTGGGGCGCTTTTGTACCCCTTTTGATGGTCCATGCACGTGTCTCATCTTCACCCGAAGTTAAATAGCTAATTAATCCTAACAAGCTGTAGCTTGCCTTAATTAATTTCTCCAGACCAGACTCCTCTAACCCAAGCTCCTCTAAGAACATTGCCTTTTCTTCCTCATCCAGTTCTGCGATTTCCTGCTCAATCTGTGCACAGATGACAAACACTTCACAATGCTCTTTGGCTGCATTCTTCCGAACTTCCTGGACAAAACTATTTCCGGCTCCGTCTTCTATCAAATCATCCTCTGCCACATTTGCTGCATAAATCACAGGTTTTGCTGTAAGCAGGTTATATTCTTTAAACCAAAGTTCCTCGTCCTCGTCTTCTATTTCAAAGGTTTTGGCAAGCTTTCCTTCTTCCAAATGGGCTTTTACCCGCTCTAGCAGCTTCAGCTCTTTGGCAAGAGTCTTGTCCATCCGAGCGCCCTTACTGGTTTTGGCAATCCTTCGTTCCAGAATTTCAATATCAGAAAAAATTAATTCCAAATTTATTGTTTCAATATCACGCACCGGGTTAATAGTTCCGTCTACATGAACAATATTGCTGTCTTCAAAGCACCGCACCACATGGACAATCGCATCCACCTCACGGATATTGGATAAAAACTGGTTTCCTAATCCTTCTCCTTTGCTGGCACCCTTTACCAATCCAGCAATATCTACGAATTCTATCACTGCTGGCGTCACCTTCTTAGACTGATACAAATCCCCCAGCTTTTTCAAACGTTCATCTGGGACTGTTACGATGCCCACATTGGGGTCTATAGTACAAAAGGGATAATTCGCAGACTCTGCTCCTGCTTTTGTCAATGAATTAAACAATGTACTTTTTCCTACATTGGGTAAACCTACGATTCCTAGTTTCATAATACTCTCACTTCTCCTTTATTTTCAGGGGTTTTTAGCATTTTAACTAATTTTACAACTGGACTTATTGGTATGATTTGATTTTCCTGTGCATAGAAAAACATACTCACCACAGTAATTTTACGTTGTTCGATTGTAGAACCTTTGTAACTGTATTCCAGAAGATTTCGTACTTTTGATAGTGCATTGGCTTTACTTCTGAATATCATCACGTTTCCAATCACATCTCCTTTATAGAATAAAAGAGTCTGACACAGTATATTATACTACCACATCCAGTCTCTTATTTCAACTTTATATTTCCACAGTTTTGCAGTAACATATGTTCGATGACAGTTTGAAAGTCTTGTAAATATTGTCTTTCAAGCATTTTTTATTTTTTGTATAATAAAAAGCATCTGGATTTTTGTTTCCAAATGCTTTCCTTAACCGTCATACTTATTTTAAAATCTACTCTATTTTTAATGAAACTCCTTCGTAAATTCCCACTGGTATATCTACATCAAAAGAATATTCTTCCATACTATCTTTTTCAAAATTATATATTGTCACAAGTTCTCTTTCCGGATCTACTACCCAGTATTCTCTGACTCCTGCTGTTCGATATTTAAATAGCTTCTTATAATAGTCCATTTGTTTACTACTTGGTGAAACAATTTCAATCGCCCAATCAGGTGCGCCATTACACCCTTTATTCGTAATCTTATTTTTATCACATATAATTGATATATCTGGCTCAACATAATTTTTATCATTTTCATTCAGGAATACAGCAAATGGGGCTGGAAACACACTACATTCTCCATGATTATGTCTGATATAGTCTTTTATCTGATAAGATAAATCCATTACAAGCGCTTGATGTCTTGTATTTGGTGGAGCCATATAATATATTTTTCCATCAATCAATTCTGCTCTTTCTCCGTCTGGCAGCGCATAGATATCATCTAGCGTATAAATTTCTTCTTTTCTCAGTGCATCCATCCTTATACCTCCATTCCTAATTCTATTGTAGACAATATTTATAGGAATTACAACATCTTTCCTTTCTTCGGTAATGTAACTTTACTTTCGGGTTTGACTGGTCTGAATTTACCATATCTGCCACCAATTCATATCCGTTATTCAGATAACAGCGTACCTGTACTTTATTCTGTTGTTCCGTCAGAGTAAACGATTGCATTTACTTTGTATTCAAATTGTAAATCTGAAAAATCCGTATTATATACCTTAACATGATTATCCATAAATTGATTTATATCAATTCCCAGTCCAGAAAAAACAGCGCTACCATTTGCACCAATCGTTTGACCTGTAAAATCCAAATTAGACGACATAATATCTACCCCAAATAAATCTTTAATTGTAAGTACTCCTTGCACTCCTTTGATATCCTTTGACGTATTATTATAGACCTCAAACGAAAATTCTGCTCGTGGAGAATATATTCCTGCATTATAATTTATTTCTACATTCTGTTTCCCAGTTACATTCACTGTTACCTTTGCGCTATCTATCGATTCTGTTGAAGATTCTTCGTTGGTACTTGAACCATCATCATATACAATATTTGTAACCTCATATTCAAATTTTAAATCCGAAAAATCAGTATTATAAAATTTTATATGACTATCCATGAACTCATTTACATCAATTCCCAAATCATTTACAGTGATAGAATTCCCCGCTGGAATACTATTTCCAGTAAAATCACAACTTATTTTCAAAATCTCTTCATCAAACAAATCACAAACTGACAAATTCCCCTGAACCCCTTTGATAACTTTATCTGAATTGTTCATCACATCAAAGGTAACTTCAATTCTATCAGAAAATCTGCCTGCATTTATATCTTTTGGTAAATTAGATTTATTTGTTACCGTTACAACAACTTCATCATCCCTGACAGGAATAGGTTCTGCATAGGAATCACCACAATTTTCACAAGTAAAAGTTTTCTCTCCTTCTTCATCAAATGTAGGCTCTTTTGCAACTTCTTCCTTATACACATGATCTTTCTTCACTACACTTTCATTTTTAATTTCTCCACATAAAGAACAAGTAAAAGTTTTTTCCCCTTCCTCTGTACAAGTTGACTCCCTTGTAATCACCCCATCATCATACTCATGCTTACACTTCCCACACCCCGTAAGTGTAAAAGACAACAGAGCAACCACACTCCATATGATTACTTTTTTCATAAACAAACCCTCCCATAAAATCTATATTCATTATATCTTAAGAAACAACAAATTTCTACATTTTTTGACAAATTTTCACTATCTTCCCTAAAATCACATCATTCTTCTAAGAAATCATGACTTGGACAAGAACAAAGTGGACAAGCCCACTTCAGCTCCCCTACCCCTCAATCATGAGGGGCTTGCACACTTTGCTGCGCCGAGTGCGGTCACGCAGTGACATCTTCTATTCGCACGAGTGCGCATCCATATTTTTCTCTTATAGGAAAGTCACAGACTTTAACACTTTATAGCAGCACGGTCTTTCCTATAAGATAAAATAGGCCCACAATCAGTCATATCACTACAACTGATCGTGAGTCGTTTTAATTCTGCACAAACATTGGCTGTATAAGGCTTTCACACGATAATCAAAATACCATACCTTAGTCCTTAGCCTCCACCACAAGCAGCACACCATCCTGAAAGGAGATCTCTGCCTGCTCTGCGATAATCTCATTGCTGACCCCAAGGGAATGATAGCATTCCAAAGTATAATGATACAGAGGGTATTTAAAGCCTGTGAGTGTAAGTTTTGTCACCTTGGGGGTAAATGGAAGGAGCGATACATAGCTGCCATATTGTTCTTCTTGCTTGATTACAATCCCCTTTTCTATCATACGGATACGGTTATTGGGGTCTACAAGAATAATTTCCACGCCACGGCCCATTCCCATCCCAAGCAGATGAATATTCCCCAATACATGATCCATTCTGGAACCGGTAGCTCCCAGAATATGTATCGTTTCACATCCCTGGTTCATTGCAGTCCGAATGGCAAGCTCTGTATCCGTTTCATCCTTTTCTGGCTGAAACTGCAAAATCTTGGGCTTCGTTCCTTCCAACTGTAAAAATTTCTGTAAAATCTCAGGCTTGACCGTATCAAAATCACCGACAAGGTAATCTGGCGCCCAACCCTTCCGGTCAAAAAATTCTATCCCGGCATCCACTGCAATCGTAAGCGCAAACTCATATTGTTTCATATAAGAAGCCGCAAAATCATCATCCAAATGCCCGCCGCTGATAATCAATGACTGCATATCCTTTACTCCATCAATTTCAGAAAATTTTTTACATTTTCAGAAACATTTCCCCGAAACACAGAGCTTCCCGACACAATCACATTAGCGCCAGCATCTAATAACTCTTTCACATTCGAAAGGGTTACTCCTCCGTCCACCTCAATGTCTATGGAAAGGCCCTGATTATCTACCATATGCTTCAATTCACGAACTTTCTCTAAGGTATAGGGAATAAATTTCTGTCCGCCAAATCCAGGGTTTACTGTCATAAGCAATACCATGTCCAATTTTGGCAGAATATACTTCAATACCCCCAAATCCGTTGCCGGATTCAATGCTACAGCAGCCCGTACCCCTTTTTCCTGAATTGCCTCTATGGTACGATCCAGGTGTACGCAGGCTTCTGCATGGACTGTAATAAGATCAGCCCCACAGTCTACGAACTCTTTCACATAACGGATGGGTTCTTCCACCATCAGATGAACATCAAATACCTTGTCCGTACAGCAACGAATGGATTGAATCACTGGCATTCCAAAGGAAATACTGGGCACAAAGGCCCCGTCCATCACATCAATATGCACATATTCTGCCCCTGCTGTATCAATCAATTGAATCTGCTCCCTCAAACATGAAAAATCGGCTGACAATATGGAGGGTGATAAATAATTCATATGCTTTCTCCTTTGATTCTTGTATGTTATCTCTCATATTTTTTTGTACTCTTTAGCTCTTCATAAAGCATTTTGTAATTCTCATACCGGACAGGGCTGATTTTCCCTTCTTCAAGGGCAGCTTTCACCCTACAATCTGGTTCATGAATATGGCTGCACCCTAAAAATCTGCAATCATTCTCATATTTCTCAAATTCTCGGAAATACAATTTCAATTCCTGCTGGTCCATCCCCGACAAATAGATTGAGCCAAATCCTGGTGTATCCACAATATATGTGTCATTTTCAACATGGATAAACTGGGCATGACGGGTGGTATGTTTCCCACGCTCAATTTTCTCGCTAATGCTGCCAATCTCCATCCCTGCTTTTGGCTGGAGAAGATTGGTCAGGGAAGATTTTCCTACGCCAGATGGCCCTGCCACTGTCGTGGTCTTATGTGCCAGAACCCTTCGGAGCTCACTCAATCCCTTTTCCTCTCTGGCGCTTACAAATAAAATTTCATATCCACAGGCGTCATAAACTTCCCGAATTCTTTTTTCTTCCTCTGGCTCTATCAAATCCTGCTTGTTAAAACATATTACAGTTTCTAGCTGCTGTTGTTCCATCGTAATCAAAAACCGATCCAGCAGATTAAAATTCGGTTTGGGCTTGTCTGCCGCAAAAATCACAAGCGCCTGATCAACATTTGCCACTGCTGGACGGATTAATTGATTTTTCCTGTTGAAAATCTCAATAATATTCCCCGTCTTCTCCTCTGGGCTAATCACAGCAATCTCCACCTGATCCCCTACCAGAGGTTTTATCTTTTCTTTTCGAAAAATTCCTTTGGCTTTACATTCAAAGACTCCGGCTTTCTCGACATATACATAATAGAAACCAGCAATCCCTTTTATTATTTTTCCCTGCATATACAATTTCCCACGCTAATTTTGTGTAAATCCAATGCCTTCCAGAACCGTTTGATCTGTTTCTGTAATCTCTGCATCATCTTCATCGAGATACGTCCACTCCCAGTCAATGATAAAATATCCCTGACTACAATTTTCTATATTCGATGCACTTACTGTATACGGGAAGGAATGGGCCGTCCAACTGCCTATCACATCATCCCCTTCTGATTTATAAAGGGTTATCTTCGCCTCCACACGAAGAGCGTTGGTGGGAATACTCCTTGGAAGGTCAATATTATAATTCAAAGAGTAATACTGTGTGGTTATCTTTTTTCCCAGACTAATCACTAATGTGACCTGTGTTCCCTTCTCCACTGTTTTCCCAGGGGTAAGGCTCTGACTGATGACCCAGCCCTCCTGGATATCATCCGAATAATCAGAGGAAGTACTTACCACCTCGATGCCTGCATTCATCATTTCTTCCCTGGCCTCTGCTTCAGGTTTATTCCGCACATCTGGCACCTGGAAGGTTTCCCGGCCTTGGCTGAGCATTACAGTAACTGTATCGCCCTTTTTGGCTTTCGCTCCCACATCTGGGCTCTGAGAGATGACCTGGTCATTGGGAATATTATCGTCATGTTGGTAATCAAAGGCCGGAATCAAACCAGCATTCTTCAAGATAGTCTCCGCCTCACTCTTAGATTTTCCCTTTACATCCGGCACATCAAACTCTCCCACGCCGCTGCTGATAATCACTGTGATTGTGGTATTCTTTTCCACCATAATCCCTTCCTCGTGACTCTGGGATATGATCTGTCCCTGTGGGTACTCTTCTGAGGATTCCTCCCCACCCCTTGTAATTCCAAGATGAATGGTGTTAAGCTTATCCTGTGCCTCTTCATAGGTATAACCTTTTAAATTGATCATTTCCACTTGTTCTGTCTCCTCTTGCTCTGGGATCTGATCCGACTCTACCTTGGTCTCTGGTTCTTTGTTCTCTTCCTTGTCCCTGCCACCGCCAAATTTAAACAGCCCAAAAACACTGCCAGCAATATAGATGATAATTCCTACAATAATTACTGCCGCCACAATGCCCATAATCGTAACTGCCTTTTCCATCTTAGGATTTAAGAATCCATCCTCATCCTCGTCTTCCTCGTCGTCTTCCTCTTCTTCCTCATCTTCTTCCAATTCTTCCCGGTACATATTCCTAGTCTGTTGTTTGATTGTCTCCACCTCTTCAGCCTTCATAATCCTGGTCTTATCCTGCTGCCCAAGGGGAACCATCACTACAAAATCCTCGTCTGGACTGATTAAAGCCTTCTTTAAATCCATCAGCAAATCACTGATACTGTCATAACGTCTGTCTGGACTTTTCTGGGTACATTTCAAAATGATCTTCTCAATGCTGACTGGAAGATTGGGCGCATAAGCGCTTGGAACCACCATTTCTTCCTGCAAATGCTGAATGGCAACAGCTACAGCGGATTCCCCATCAAAGGGTACACGGCCTGTCACCATCTCATACATTACAATTCCCAGAGAGTAAATATCGCTTTTCCCATCCACAAATCCGTTTCTTGCCTGCTCTGGAGAAGCATAATGTACCGAACCCATTACATCAGAATTAATGGTATTGGCATTTGCAGCCCGGGCAATCCCAAAATCTGTAACCTTAACCTTTCCTTCCGTAGAAATAATAATATTCTGAGGCTTAATATCCCGATGAATAATATGTTTATTATGCGCAGCCTCAATCCCTCTGCCTACCTGAATGGCAATACTAACCGCTTCCTTAAAAGATAACTGCCCTTTCTTCTCAATGTAAGTTTTCAGGGTGATGCCCTCCACATATTCCATAACAATATAGTGAACGGAATTTTCACTTCCCACATCATAAATATTCACAATATTAGGATGCTCCAACCCTGCTGCAGACTGAGCCTCCGTCCGAAACTTGATGACAAAGTTTGCATCCTCAGAGAACTCGGGCTTTAATACCTTAATTCCCACAAAACGACCCAGGGTATGGTCTTTTGCCTTATAAACATCTGCCATTCCCCCGGCTCCTATTTTTCCTACTATTTCATATCTGTCTGCAAGATAAATTCCCTCTCTTAACATATTTTCACCTCACCTGAAGAAAATGGTTCTGTCAAAATTATCGTAATGTTATCATTTCCGCCATAATCATTGGCCGTTTCCACCAGCTCATCCATGATCTGCTGCATATCCTGTTTTTCCTTTATAATTTCAAATATTTCCTCGTCCTCCAGCATATCTGTCAAACCATCGGAACACATTAAAATCTGGTCTCCTTCCCGCAATCCTACTTCAAAGAAATCCACCTCTATGTTCTGTCCTCCCCCGACAGCCCTAGTTATAATGTTCCGGTCTGGATGCACTCTTGCCACTTCTTTCGAAATCTCTCCTCTGCGGACCATTTCCTGTACATAGGAATGATCCTTTGTAATCTGTTTGAAAGTCTCTCCTGCAAGATACAGCCTGCTATCGCCCACATTTGCTACACACAGCTCCTGCCCTTGGATTGTGGCCACTACCACGGTAGTTCCCATACCTTCCAAATCAATATCTGTCCGCGCCTTTTCCATAACTGCCCGATTTGCCTGTTGAATTGCTGCGCGGATAACCGCAACCGGAGAATGTTCACTATTATTTCTCACAGAATCCACAATCACTTCCACTGTATACCTGGAAGCAAAATCACCTGCATTATGGCCTCCCATGCCATCTGCTAAAATAAACAAATTCGGCAAATTTCCAACTGGCGTTACGGAGGTATACATATAATCCTGGTTCATGTCTCGTCTTCTCCCCGTATCTGTTCTGGAAAAAGTCTTCATCCCTCGCCCTGCCTTTCTGAAAATCGCTTTCTCAACTGTCCACAGGCCCCTTCAATATCCCGGCCCATTTCCCTTCTTATAGTAACATTTATTCCATATTTTTCAAGTTTATTTTTAAAATTCAAGACTGACTTTTGATCTGGCTGCACATAATTTTGTTCTTTAATGGGATTGACTGGAATCAAATTTACATGGCAGTTCATACCAGAAATCAGCCTGCTTAGCTGTCTTGCATCCTCTTCTCCATCATTTGTGCCGCCCACTAAACTATACTCAAAGGTAATTCTCCTTCCTGTCCTTTGAAAATAATATTCACAGGCTTCCACCACTTGATGAATTTCATATTTCTTTGCTATGGGCATCAATTCCTGTCGCTTCTTTTGCGTAGCTCCATGCAGGGAAAGCGCCAGAGTAATCTGCAATTTTTCCTCTGCCAGCCTTCGCATATTCGGTACAATCCCACAAGTAGAAACCGTAATATTACGCTGGCTGATATTCATGCCATTCTCATCAGACAACAATTGGATAAATTTCAGAAGGTTCTCATAATTATCCAATGGCTCCCCCATTCCCATTACAACCACATGGGAAACCCGCTCGCCAATCTCCCTTTGAATACGATAAATTTGATCCAGCATTTCCCCTGGAGTTAAATTTCGCACCCGTCCATCCAAAGTAGAGGCACAAAATTTGCATCCCATACGGCAGCCTACCTGGGAAGAAATACACACACTGTTTCCATGGTGATAACCCATCAGCACGCTTTCTATCATATTCCCATCTGCCAATGCAAACAGATATTTTCTGGTTCCATCCAGCTTAGACTGCTGCACCTTCACCTGCTTTAACACCGTAAGCTCGCATGAATTTGTTAATTTTTCTTTTAATTTATTTGAAATATCTGTCATTTCTTCAAAAGATTCCACATGCTTTACATGGAGCCAGGGATAAATCTGTTTTGCCCGGAAAGGCTTTTCTCCCAGTGAGATCAAAAATTCTCCTAATTCCTCTTGATTCCATGACTTTATATCTGCTTTCACGACACACTCCTATCTCTTTCCCATCTTCGCCAGGAAAAATCCATCACAGATTCCCTTCTGAGGAAGAAGCTGCTGCTGCTTTTCCAAGTAAAACTCTGGGTGCTCTTTCAAAAACCATGCTACATTTTCTTCATTTTCCCCTGGATTTATGGTACATGTACTATAGATCAGGATCCCCCCTGGCTTGACATACTGCCCAACGGTATGTAGAATTTCCCGCTGCAAAGCGGCCAGCTCTTCGCAGGATTTTTTGTTGATTTTATATTTAATATCTGATTTTTTTCCTATAACTCCTAAACCAGAGCAAGGCAAATCCGCAATCACAAAATCTGCTTTCTCTAGAATGCTTTCGTCCAATTTCCTGGCATCTGCCTGTATTGCACAGATATTAGAAAGCTGGCACCTCCTAAGATTCTCCTGAATAAGTAAAACCTTATGCTCGGTCAAATCCCTGGCTTCCACCCTTCCGGTTCCCTGCATCAGCTCTGCCATTTGAAGGCTCTTTCCGCCAGGAGCTGCACATACATCCAAGACATAGCTGCCTTTGGGGGGATTGGCCCACAATCCAACCTGCATGGAGCTTAGATCCTGCACATGGAACTTTCCAGCTGCAAAGGCAGGGATTCGCTCTAAGCTATCATAATTATCAATAAAAAGAACGTCCTCCAGTTCCGTCTCCCTTACCTGTACCTGAACTGCTTTCAGTTCTTTTTCCAATTCCTCTTTTGTAGTTTTCAGAGGATTCACCCGGATAGCTGTAGGCATCTCTGCCAAAAATCCTTCCAGAAATCCTTCGATTTGTTCCATTGTATAAGAATTCTGCCATAATTCCAAAATCCATATCGGCATAGAATAAACCACGGAAAGATATTCTAGGGGTTTGCTCTCTCGATCTGGCAAAACAACAGCATCCAAATTTCGGCTGATATTACGCAATACCCCGTTTACAAACCCTTTTAAATTTCGAAATCCTCGTTTCTGCGCTAATTTCACCGCTTCATTGCAGGTAGCAGAAACGGGAACGGCATTCATATATTTCAGCTCATAAACACTGCTTCGCAAGATACAGCGAATCACAGGCTTCATTTTGTTCACAGGTACACTAGAAAACTGATTCAGCACATAATCAATCCATATCATATGCTCCAAGGTTCCCTCACAGAGACGCTTCATAAAGCTTCGTTCCTGTTTGCTCAAATATCGGTATTTATCCAATGTATTCCGAATCACAATATGACTGTATTCTCCATCTCTGGTGACTGCTAATAAAACATCCAATACCAATTCCCTGCTATTGATCCGATCACTACCCATATCAATCATCTCTTCTTCCGCCTGTGAGAATCAAAAGCCTTAAAAGCTGCAAAATCGCTGATGCTGCGCCTGCTACATACGTCAATGCGGCTGCTTTTAAAACCTTCCTGGTTCCTCGCAGCTCTTCTTCTCCTAATATTCCTGTCTCTCCCAGAATCCTCACAGCACGGCTGGAGGCATTAAACTCTACAGGAAGAGTCACAAGCTGAAACAACACTGCCAGAGAAAAACATATAATTCCAATATTAATCAACAGGGTTCCTGTGCTGCTGGTAATAAACAAACCAATGACAATCAAAGGCCATGCTGCAAAAGAACCAAAATTTGCCAAGGGTACAATGGCGCTTCGCACTGACAAGGGTGCATAATTCCTCTGGTGCTGAATGGCGTGCCCACATTCGTGTGCAGCCACACCTACCGCTGCCACTGATGCAGAACTATAGGTGCTGTCTGAAAGACTTAAGGTTTTATTCCTGGGATCATAATGGTCAGTCAAATCACCAGAAATATGCCGCACCTGTACATCGTAAATCCCAGCAGAATGCAAAATACGTTCCGCTGCCTGCGCCCCTGTCATTCCTGACATACTGCGGACCCTGTCATATTTATGAAATGTACTTTTTACTCTTGCAGAGGCAATCAGACAAATTGCCGCGCCAATAATCACTAAAATATAAGTTGGATCAAAATAATATCCGTAAAATGGCATAGAATCACTCCTTTTTCTTTTTATTATGCCTATCAAAAGCTACTTCAAACATATTTCTTTGATTATCCCAATTTTTTTCCTATTTCTAAAGAAAATCCTCGCAGGAAGGCATCTGCTGTCATTCGCCTCTTTCCTTCCAACTGGAGCTCTTCTAAGCTCAGGATTCCCTGGCCAGTCTGAACCTCTATAGCGCTCTTGGTAACTCCTACAATGGTTCCTGGCTGACGTTCCCTGGCATCACAATGTTCTGTAACAGCAATATGTTCCTTTACCGCTGCCCTCCAGATTTTCAATGTCTTTCCATCCAGATACGTATAGGCGCTGGGCCATGGATCTAATCCCCGAATGAGACGTTCTAATTCCTGGGCCGATTTTGTCCACACAATCTCTCCCAGCTTCTTTTTCATCATTGTCGTATAGGTTGCCTCTTCATGATTTTGAGGGGTATAGACGGCCGTTCCCTGCTCAATCATTTCCAGAGTCTTGACGCAAAGGTCTGCCCCCTCCTTCGCCAATCGTTCAAACAGACTTCCCCCTGTTTCATCTTCCCTAAGAACCACTTCTTTCCTAAGAATCATATCTCCAGTATCAATTCCCTCATCCATCCGCATGGTTGTGACTCCAGTTACCTTTTCCCCATGAATCACTGCCCATTGAATGGGAGCTGCCCCACGATATTTCGGTAACAAAGAGGCATGAACATTGATGCAGCCAAAGGCTGGCATCTCAAGAATCTCTTTGGAAAGAATCTGTCCGAATGCCACCACCACAATAATATCCGCTTCCTGCTTTCTTAAGTACTCCACACATTCTGGTTCCCGCACTCTTTTGGGCTGATATACCTCAATTCCATGGGCCAGCGCTGCTTCCTTTACTGGTGAATGCTGCATCATCTTTCCCCGGTTTTTGGGCTTATCTGGCTGAGTGACCACCAGAACAACTTCATGACCTGCCTGTATCAACATTTCCAATGTCTGCACAGAAAAGTCTGGGGTTCCCATAAAAATCACTTTCATTTGTCTTTGTTCCCTCCATTTCTATCATAAGATGAGAAAAGCCAAGCTTATTCTTCCTCCTCATACACAGCATCATGCAAAGGGCCTTCTATCTTTTCCACATACATATGGCCGTCCAGATGATCGATTTCATGGCAGAAAGCACGCGCCAAAAGCTCCTCCCCTTCCATCTCAAACCGTTCCATATCTTCATCCCATGCTTCTATTTTTACATAATAGGGCCTTGTGACCGTACCAGCCTTTCCTGGGAGGCTTAAACAGCCTTCATCCCCTGTCTGCTCTCCCCGGCTTGCAATCACCCGGGGATTGATCAGAACAATCGGACCATCTCCAATATCAACCACGGCCAGCCGCTTTAAGATCCCCACCTGGGGCGCTGCAAGCCCGACGCCGTTTCCATCATACATTGTGTCCAACATATCATCAATTAACTGCTTTATCTTGGGAGTCACCTCTTTTACTTCCCTGCATTTCTTTTTTAAGATTTCATCACCCATCTGACGAATATTTCTTAAAGCCATATTCCTTTCCTCCTCAATCAAAAACCATTCATCGGGTTAAAATCAAATTGTATTGTTACCTTTGCAAATTCCCGATGGCTGTTTACAAATTTCTCTAAAACGTCTTTTATTTTTACCAGCTCCTGATAATCCTCATGTTTAAAGTATATCACTTTTTTATAAATATCTTTTACCTTTGCTACTGTAGCGTTGGCTGGACCAATCACTGACAAGCCTGATAATTTTCCATTTTCTTTTGCCTGGCGCACCTTTTTTCCCAACAATTCCGCACTTAACAGAGCCGTCATCTCATCCCCAGATGCCACAAGCATCACCATCATATGACCGCAAGGAGGATACTTCATCAGCTTCCGGCACTCTATTTCTGTCTGATAAAATTTATCATAATCCTGCTGTGCCGCCAATTTGATACAATCATGTTCTGGACTGTAGGTCTGTACCACCACTTCTCCAGGAAGTCTGCCCCGGCCTGCACGACCTGCTGCCTGGGTCAAAAGCTGAAAGGTCCGCTCCGCCGCATGAAAATCACTGACATACAAGGACAAATCCGCCGCCAAAACCCCTACCAGGGTCACATTGGGAAAATCGTGCCCTTTCACAATCATCTGGGTTCCAATCAATATATCTGCTTCCTGGTTGGCAAACGAGGACAAAATCTTTTCATATCCTGCTTTATTTCTGGTGGTATCAAAATCCATCCGCAATACCCTAGCTTCTGGAAATTTCTTTTTTACAATCTCTTCAATTTTCTGGGTACCCGCCTTAAAACCGCTGATATATTTGGAACCACATGCTGGACAAACCTTCGGTACAGGTTCCTCATACCCACAATAATGACACACCATTCTTCCATTGTTATGCTGGCTTAAGGAGACATCACAGTGGGGACACTTCACCACATGCCCGCAGGCGCGACAGGAAACAAAGCCTGCCATTCCCCGGCGGTTGATAAACAGCATAATCTGTTGATGCTGTTTAAGCCTTTCTGCCATTAGCTCCTGGAGCCTTCCGCTTAAAATGGAACGGTTGCCTTGTTTTAATTCTTCCCGTAAATCTATAATCTCACACTTTGGCAAAGGCTTTTCTTCAATTCTTTTTTCCAATCTTAACAGGGTATATTCTCCCTGCTTCGCTTTATAAAAGCTATCCAAGGATGGAGTTGCCGAACCAAGCACCACAGCCGCCCCTGCCATTTTCGCCCGCTCAATGGCTGTCTCTCTGGCGTGATAACGGGGAATGGTTTCACTTTTGTAGCTGGTTTCATGTTCCTCATCTATGATAATAATCCCTAAATTTGAAAAGGGTGTGAACAATGCAGAACGAGGACCGATCATTACATCCAGTTCACCATTTTTCGCCCGTTCAAACTGGTCATACCGCTCTCCAGCCGACATTTTGGAATTTAAAATAGACACCCGCTCCCCAAACCTCTGATAAAACCGAACCACAGTCTGGTAAGTCAGGGCAATCTCTGGGATCAGCACGATGGCCTGTCTGCCATTTTTTACAATCTTTTCGATTAACTCTATGTACACTGCTGTTTTTCCGCTTCCGGTCACTCCGTGAATCAGCCAGGTGCGGTTCTTACCTTCCAAAACCTCTTGCCAGACGCCCTCCACAATCTTCTGCTGCTCCTGATTGAGTGTCACCTGCTTCTTTTCCTGCTTCACTTCTTCTCCAAAGGGGCTGCGGTATTTCCGCTTTTCCTCCACGCTGAGAATGGAAAGCTCTCCCATGGCACGCACCACTGAAGCTGTAATATTCAGTTTACCGATTACTACTTCATAAGGCAGAGGGCTTTGCTCCATCAGTGCCAAAAGAAGCCTTGCCCTGGCTTTATGGTTTTTCTTTTCAAACACCGCAAGCTGCTCTTCTGCCTCTTTTTTGTTTAATTCTAATTTCACAAAACGCTGCTTTTTCTCTTTTGTTTTCTGCTTAATGGGAAGTACGGTTTTTAACGCATGATTCATGGTTCCGCCATAATTCTTCCGCATCCAGCCTGCAAGGGCAATCAACTGGGATTCAATGGGAATACTTCCTTCCACAATCCTTGTGATCTCTTTCATTTTCTCCAAATCATACTCCGGCGTATCCGTCAGCTCCACCACATAGCCAGTTGTTTTTCGAGAACCATTTCCAAAAGGAATTTCCACCTGCATCCCTACGGAAAGCTCCTCCTTCCACTGCTCTGGCACTTTATATTGAAAGGTTTTATCCAGTTTTTCATGAGAAATATCAATTACAATATTGGCATATTCTGCCATCTCTGCATCACCTGTATTATCTTTCCTGTGCCAGTTCTTCTAAAACTTCCTGAATTAGCACACGTTCATCCATTGGGTACTTTTTTCCTTTAATTTCCTGGTAGTCTTCATGGCCCTTCCCTGCAAGCACAATCACATCCCCTGGCTGCCCATTGGCAATCACATGCTTGATGGCTTCCTTCCGGTCAATGATTTCTATATAACTTCCATTGGTTTTGGCCATTCCCACTTTAATATCATCGATAATATCCTGTGGATTTTCGAATCTTGGATTGTCCGAAGTGATCACTGTCAAATCTGCAAAATTACCAGAAACCTCTCCCATCTCATAACGGCGCAGCTTCGAACGATTGCCGCCGCAGCCAAATAAGCATACCAAACGCCCCGGCTCATATTCTTTTAGAGTTCTCAACAGACTTTCTAAGCTCATGGCATTGTGGGCATAGTCAATCATCAGAGTAAATGTGTCTGACACGGGAATCATCTCAATTCTTCCTTTTACCTTTGCCTCCTTCAACGCCTGCTTTATATTCTCTTCCGTCACCTGAAAATGACGGCAAATGGCAATGGCTGTCAGTGAATTGTACACGCTGAACTTCCCTGGCACATCAATTTCCACTTCCATATCCACCAATCCTTTGGCGTGATAAGCTACGCCTAGATATCCTGGTTTCTTCACCAGATGAATATGTTCTGCCTGCAAATCCGCCTCAGGCGAGAATCCGAAGGTTTCGATTGTGCAGGTATGTCCTGCAACCACCTTTTCCCAGTGTTCATCATCCTGATTGATGATTCCAATCCGACACTGCCGAAACAACATCCCTTTACATGCCAGATATTCCTCAAAAGAAGCATGTTCATTGGGGCCGATATGATCTGATTCCAGATTGGTAAATATTCCCATTTCAAAGGTAAACCCTGCGGTGCGGTGCATCATCAATCCCTGAGAAGACACTTCCATCACCACACACTGACAGCCAGCATCTACCATTTGATGAAAATAATCCTGTACAATATAAGATTCCGGCGTGGTATTATTTGCTGGAATTACCTTATCTCCGATAATGGCCTCAATAGTTCCAATCAGACCCACCTGATAACCAGCATGCTCCAAAATAGATTTTACCATATAAGTAGTGGTGGTTTTCCCCTTAGTCCCAGTAATGCCGATCACCTTTAGCTTCTCTGCTGGATGGTGAAACCAAGCTGCTGAAACTAACGCCAGCCCATAGCGGGTATCATCTACTTTGATTACGGTAACAGAATCCGGCGCTTCTACCTCTTCCTGTACCAATACCGCTGCCGCACCCTTCTTTGCCACCTCGCTTACATAAGCATGGCCATCTGCCACAGCCCCCTTAATGCACACAAAAAGACAGCCCTCTGTCACTTTTCTGGAATCATATACAAGGTCTGTAATTTCCAACTCTGTTTTCCCCTGGATGATTTGATAATCCAAGCGTTCCAACAGTCTATCTAACTTTTCCATTATATTTCCTCTTTTCATAAAAGCATACTCGCTTTATTATATGATATATTTAAAGATTTGGCAAGCTGGAGAGTTTTTGAATTTCCCCACTTTACAATTCATAGCACCTTTAGTATATCACATCAAAAAGTACATATATTACTCCTAAAGCATTTTACGCAAGAAGGAAACCATGAAAAAGAACGCAAAACCACCCTGTCTTCCGCCCAGAAATTTTATCTCTTATAATAAATCTTCGGATACGCCAGATGCCCCGTAAGACCACGGGGCATCCAAATCTGTTATCGGTTATCTACTTTTTCGGGATACATGTCATGATGGGCGAGACGGTCATAAGCCATCTCCTCCCATTTTGTCCCTTTCTTTCCGTAATTACAGTACGGATCAATCGAAATCCCTCCTCTTGGAAGGAATTTCCCCCAGACTTCAATATACTTCGGTTCCATAAGATTTATCAAATCTTTCATAATCTTATTGCAGCAGTCCTCATGAAAATCTCCATGATTTCTGTAAGAAAAGAGATACAGTTTTAGGGATTTGCTCTCAACCATTTTTCTATCCGGGACATAAGATATGTAGATCGTTGCAAAATCCGGCTGTCCCGTAATCGGACAGAGAGATGTAAACTCCGGACAATTGAATTTCACGAAATAGTCATTGTCCATATGTTTATTTTCAAAACTTTCAAGTACCTCTGGCGCATAATCCATTTGGTATTTTGTCTGTTTTCCAAGTGCATGTAACTCAGACATTTAATGTTCCTCCTTCACTTTAAGCTTTCTTGCCAGATATACGAAAGGCGTATCACAGAAAGCAACAATTGCCTTAAACAGATACGTTGTAAGCAAAATACTCACAAACACCTCCGTGTCATACACACCCCAGAAAGCGACAAACGTAAACACTAGCGTATCCACAGCCTGGGAAGTCAGAGTCGAACCACAATTCCGAAGCCATAACCTTCCCTCATTGTCGCCCGTTTTTTTCCAGATGAAATGATAAAGGGTAACATCTATCGTCTGTGAGCAGATATATCCCAGTGTGCTTCCTAAAACCACCCTCGGTACAAAACCGAACAGCATCGTAATCGGCTCATTCATGATATCGTTTGCATTCGGGACAAACCTGAGCAGCCCCTGTGTTCCCACCAGGAAAATAACGGTTGTAAACAGACCAATGTAGACTGCTTTCTGCGCCGCTTTCTTTCCATACTTTTCAGACAGGATATCTGTCACCAGAAAACTTGCCGCATAAAGCGTATTCCCCGCAGTGGTCGAAAGTCCAAAAATATCCACATTTTTACACACCTGTATATTGGCAAGAATCGCTGAAATTGCCGTAAACACATACAGCCCTGTCTTTCCAAACATTTTGTAGGCAATCACTACCGAAAAAAGATAAAAACCAATTGAAAGTATAAACAAAACAGAATTTGTCATTTCTTCTCCTCCTCATATTCCGCCGGATCCTGGATTTCGTTTAGTTCAAATGCTTTCCTCCTGTCCATACAGGTGGCGCATTTTCCACACGGCTTTTCTCCACCCTCGTAACAGGACCAGGTAAATGCAAAGGGCGCCTGAAGCCCCATCCCTGTCCGAACGACATCTGCCTTATGGCTGTACAGAAATGGAGCCTCGATTTCCAACTGCTTTCCGCTCCCTTCATACACGGCCCGGCTGATTGCTTCATGAAATGCTTCTGAAGTATCCGGGTACGCATTTCCCGCGCTGTCATCCGCATGCGCCCCATAATAGATTTTCTCACATCCATCCGCTAGCGCAACAGACGCTGCTGCCGCCAGAAACAGCCCGTTCCGAAACGGAACATAGGTAGAAATCGGTTTTCCAGTACTCTCCTGAAGCTGGGATGCATATGTGCCCTTGGGAATTTCTCCCCTTCCCTCCAGTAATGTACAGTCTGAACCCGCAAATATCATCCCCATATCCAGTTCCTTATGTCTCACATGATAATGCTGCGCAATCCTCTGCGCCGCTTTCAGTTCATTGCTGTGCTTCTGCCCATAAGAAACAGACAGGCTCAGCACATTCTCATAGCCATACTTCTCTACGGCAAGCGCCAGGCAGACTGTCGAGTCAATGCCGCCGCTTGATAACACCAGTACTTTCATACATTTTCCTCCAATCACAATTCAACCATACAAAAAAGCAAAAAAATCCCGCAAAACGCAGGATTCAATAAAATCGGGTTCCCTAGTTTTGTTTAACGACAGGATGGTACGCTCGAGCAATCGGGCCGAACTGTCTATTCAGCTGTATTGAAATTATATTCCGCAAAGCCCAGGATGTCAACTATAAAAATGCTTGAAACCTTAAAATATAAACAGGCACAGGAAAACAAACTTATACAGATTGCTTCTCATGCCGACAGACAACTTCCTTTACTATGACTGCGCAAATTATTACTTTGAAATTGAACAGGAAGATGAGATTATACGATATATTTAAAGATTTGACAAGCTGGAGAGTTGGCGGCTTTCCAAAAAGGAAGCGTAAAGCCTCACACTTTCCTGACTTTACGCCTTTACACCTTTCTATTTTTCCCTTCCTTACCAATTGCTTTTCGCCGCTATCCACCTCTTTGGCTCCTGATTCCAAAGTTCATTCAGCCAGTCAATCCCTTTTTGTATACCCTCTTCTGAAAAATCCATTTCCAGTCTCTGCTTTTTCTCCTCTGGCGTTGCATCAAATCCATAGGGGCCTTCCCAGGCTGTCACTTCCAGTAGCTGAATTTCCTTTCCCTGTTCGCCATCTGGCAGAACTTCTTTTTTTACAACAGCAAACCGGAAGCGCAATCCTTCATAGCTTCCGGTAAATGCAGTCTTTTTCAGATAAGGAATGGATAAAATATCTTTTCGCCCAATCACCTTATCCCCGCTTCCTGTCTTTTAAAATATCAAAACAATCAAAGGTTGCAAAATAATCCTCTGGTGTTTCTGCACGCCGAATCAGTTGAACGCTTCCATCTTCCTTTAACAATAGCTCTGCAGATTTTAATTTTCCATTGTAGTTATAGCCCATAGAAAATCCATGTGCACCAGTATCATGAATCACTAAAAGATCCCCCTTATCTATTTTGGGAAGCATACGGTCAATGGCAAACTTGTCATTGTTCTCACAAAGGGAACCTGTAATATCGTACTTATGATCGCAGACACTGTTATCCTTCCCCATAACGGTAATATGATGGTACGCTCCATACATGGCAGGCCGCATCAAATTTACCGCACAGGCGTCACAACCAATATATTCTTTGTGGGTATGTTTCTCATGAATAGCAGTTGTTACCAGACAGCCGAAGGGCCCCATCATAAATCTCCCAAGCTCTGTGTAAATTGCCACATCTCCCATGCCTGCCGGAACAAGCACTTCTTCATATACCTTGCGAACCCCTTCCCCGATGGCATAAATATCATTGGGCTCTTGATCCGGACGATAGGGAATTCCAATTCCACCAGATAAATTGATAAATCGGATGTCCGCCCCTGTCTCTTCTTTTAATTTTACTGCCACCTCAAACAAGGTTTTGGCCAGAGTAGGATAATATTCATTTGTCACCGTATTGCTGGCTAAAAATGCATGAATTCCAAAATGTTTCGCACCTTTTTCCTTTAACACCCGAAACCCTTCAAATAATTGTTCCGTGGTAAATCCATATTTCGCATCTCCTGGATTATCCATAATACTGTTGCTGATTTTGAACACTCCTCCTGGATTGTAACGACAGCTTATGGTTTCTGGGATAGAACCGATGGTCTGTTCCAGAAAATCAATGTGAGTAAAATCATCCAGATTGATAATGGCTCCAATCTCATTGGCAAACTGAAATTCACTGGCTGGCGTAGCATTTGAAGAAAACATAATATCTGGTCCATCAAAATGCAATGCATCTGCCAGCATCAGCTCTGTCATGGAAGAACAGTCGCAGCCACAGCCGTACTCCTTTAAAATATTGATTAAAAAAGGGTTGGGCGTTGCCTTTACTGCAAAATATTCCCGAAATCCTGGATTCCAAGAAAATGCTTCCTTTAATGCTTTTGCATTGGCCCGAATTCCCCTTTCATCATACAAATGAAAGGGCGTAGGGTATTCCTTTACGATCTCCTTTAACTGTTCTTTTGTCACAAAAGGCTCCTTTTTCATGGGATTTATCTCCTTATTCCTTAGATTTTTTCTATTTATCAAATGTCCCAGCCTGATATTCTCTTACTGGCAATGGAGTACCATTTTCCCTTGTACCCTGCTGGCAGGCACATCTATCACCCGCTGATTGGAACTTCCACGCCAATGCAGCTTTGTATTCTTCTTCTCCACTATAAATTCCCCGTCTACCAACACATCCACATATTTCATAATCTCCAAAGCGGCTATGGTTTCCCACATAAATCCAGTATACATCCAAATGGTTTTTTGGGGAAATCTTTCTTTGATTTCCTGAATCAGTTTTGATACATCCGAGCGGTTGCCGAAATACAAAGGATCTCCTCCGCTAAAGGTAATCCCTGAAATATAGTCTCTGGCAAGCTCTGTAAAAATTTCCTGTTTTGCCTCCTCGTCAAACAAAAGTCCGCCATTGGGGTCCCAGGTAATAGGATTCTGGCACTCCTTGCAACAATGGGAGCATCCAGACACCCATAAGACTACACGAAGCCCGTCACCATTTAGCATATCGTCTTTTGTTATATTGTGGTATCTCATCTCTTTCTCCTTACATGCTTCTGCGTTCTTTTATCTCAGCCATTTTGGCATCATTTAATCTGGTATCACCCTTGACCCTGGAATAAGACAGGTAACCGTTCATCCGCTCAATCTTCGTTAGGTTGCGGCTGCCGCATTTGGGACATACATCCATTTCCAATTCCTGATGCCCACAGTCATCACAATAGGAAAGGGATAAATTCACTCCCTCATAAAATCCCATATCCATTGCCCGTCTTACCAGTGTTTTAACCGCTTCCACATTATAGTCAATGGGATATTTCACATACTGTATTTTTCCTCCGTTACTTAATTCCCAAAATCGGTACTCTAAGTCTTGTTTTTGAATCGGTGTAATATCCTCCGTCACATGGCAATGGAAGCCATTGCTGACATATTCCCGGTCAGACACATTTTCCACAATCCCATATTTCTTACGAAACTGCTTCACTTGCAGGCCGCAGAGGTTTTCTGCCGGCGTTGCATAAATGGCATAGAGGTTCCCATCCTCTTTTTTAAATTCTGTAATTTTTTCATTGATATGCTCTAATACCTCAATAGCAAACTGCCCGTCCTCTACCAGAGATTTGCCGTTATAAAGCTGCTGCAGCTCATGAAAAGCCGTAATCCCAAAAGATGCTGTGGCTGTTTTCAGCAATGGCTTAATTTTATCATGGATGCCCAAATGTCCGCCGTAAAATCCCCCTTCGCAATAGGCCAGAGGATTGGTGCTTGCACGCATTTCCCCAAGGTATGCATAGGTACGGATATGAAGCTGGCGGATTAACTGCAAATAATAATCCAACACCTCGTAAAAATCCCTGCTTTCCTGTCTGGACTTTGCAAGAATCATAGGAAGATGAAGACTTACCACCCCAATATTAAACCGTCCTACAAACACAGGATGATCGGTCTCATCTGCTGGATTCATGCCCCCCTTTACGTACCAGGGAGATAAAAATGCCCGACAGCCCATAGGACTGATAATTTCTCCATACTGCTTATACATACTGGAAATATATCCCTTTCCGGTAAGGCTCAGCCAGTCAGGATACATGGTTTTCCGAGAACATTCGATTCCTGCTTCAAACAAATCTTCCAGCTCTTTCCCTGGACCGTGGAGATTCTCATCATAGAGAAACACTAATTTAGGAAACAGCACCGGTTTCTTGCGCTCTGCTTTTCCTTGTCCTTTTTTTCGTACATTCAGCATAGCAAGGGACGCCATTTTTGCAAATCTTCCTGTCCCCGTTCCAAAAGTCATGGTAATAAAGGGATAATCCCCTCGGCTGGAGGATACCGAATTAAACTTGTATTCCCATCCCTGGACTCCCTGTTCCAAATCCCGGGCAATATCCTTCATGGTTTCTTCCTCCGCCCGCTCTTCGCTCAATCCAAGGCTTTTATAACGGTTCTTATATTTGATATAGGACTTTTCTGCATAAGGCTCTAAGATTTTTTCCACACTTGGCACTGTAAATCCACCGTACTGCTGGCTTGCAGCGCTTAACACAATGTCTCCGATCACATCAAAGGCAACGTCTAAGGTCTTGGGCTCGTTATACCAAAGATTTCCCATTTCGAAGCCGCCCCGCAGTACATTTTCCACATCAAACAGACAACAGTTCATGGTATCCCGTCTGGCTGACATATCATGAACATAAATGTAACCATCCCGGCATGCCTGGATTTCTTCTGTGGTCATGAAAAATTTCTGGTACAGTTCCTTATTTAATTGATTAAAAATCAGGCTGCGCTTGGTAGATACCAATGCACTGTCCGTATTGGAATTCTCTTTATCGCCGATATACATAATGGATTGGCTCTTTTTATAGACCTCGTCTAGCATTTGAACAAAGTCCTGCTTATAATTCCGGTAATCCCGATAGCTTTTTGCTACCACCGGATTCACTTTCTCCAGAGCTCCTTCCACAATATTGTGCATCTGGGCAATTTTTACTTCCTCTATTCCCATAGATTCCACTTTTTCTTCTACAAACTGACAAATAAATCTAAGCTCTTCCTCGGTAAATGTAATCAATGCCCGGTAAGCGGACTTATTCACCGCAACTACCACCTTCTGTACATTAAAATCTTCTTTTGTTCCATCTTTCTTGATGATCTTAAAGCTTTTTTCCATTCCTTCTCCTCCTGCCCTTTCCACATGCGTCTATATATCTTGTGAATTTATGCCATTTTCCGTGATTTTTATACCATATCTTGTGTTTTGCTCTATATCTTACCACTTCATTTCTTGGAAGTCAATAGTCCATTTTTCCACATTTACACAACGAAAAGGCAGAACAGTTGCCCGCTCTGCCCTTTTCGAAATCTTATGTGTTTTATCACTTCACCACTGTTACTTTCATCCTTGCTTTTTTGCCATTATAAGTCTTTACTGTGATAACTGCTGTTCCCTTTTTCCTTGCCGTTATTTTTCCAGTGGAAGAAACCGACGCCACAGATTTTCGGCTGGAGGAATAGGTTAGCTTATTACTGATGGTTCCCTTGGGAAACTTTGCCCGAATCTGAAATTTCCATCCAACCTTTATCGTTTTTCTCTTTGCATTCAATTGAATTTTTGCAGGCTTTTTCTTCACCGAAATCTGCACCACCGCTTTCTTTCCATTGGAAGATTTTATGGTGACCTTGGAAACGCCCACTTTCTTGGCAGTGATTTTTCCTTTCGCGGTTACCGTTATTCTCTTGTTAGAAGCGATGTACTTAAGCTTCTTATCAGAGGCGTTGGCTGGCTGCACAGACGCTTTCAATGTATAGGTTTCTCCTACGCCTAAGGTCAGCTTTTTCACGCTTGTTTTTACGCTTGTCACCGCACGTTTCTTCTTATTACTATTGGGAACAGAAGGCTTGGAATCCTCGGAATCATCGGCATCTGTCTCATCGTTATTGTTTACAGGAGGTTTTGGTTTGGTATTATTCCCGTTTCCTGTGTCGGGCTTCGTATTATTTCCAGAACCTGGTTTTCCCTGATTTGTCAGGGTTACCTGGATGCCATCGCTTGTATAGAAAGCTGCGTTTCCACTCTCGTCTGTTATGGTAAGCTTACAAGACAACGCCACATTCCCTTGCGTCTTCTGGAAATCTGTTTTCAAATTTTCGAAGGATAAGGAAATTTGGCTGCGCCCTGGATTTACCGTCTTCTTCTCCGTATAAACTGCTGTCGGCGCGCCTTCTTTTTCATAAAATTCTGCGGTAACTGTCACATTCCTTTCGGTCTCTGCATTTAACACAACTTCCGCAATAGCCGTTCCGCTGAGATTATTTTTCTTGTCACAAGAAACATTTGTCTCCAGACTTAAAACTTTGAGCGGATTCTCTTTGGGGTCTGTGAAGAAAGAGCTTTCCGCTTTTCCACCCTGCAAGACAATCTGCTGGCCGTCCAGGGAAATCGTTTCCTGGCCTGGAGCCTCAATGGAAATCTCATTGTTTTCTCCAAGGGAAACTACAGCATTGCTTCCATTCATCTCTAACGTCCGTTCCATTCCTAAGGAATTCATCATTGTAAATGACGATGTTTCCCCTTCCTTAGAATCTGATTGTAATTCCATGGTAAGGCTGCCGCCCTGAGTTTCTTCTGCCTTCACCTGCAAATCTGCATTTTCATCTGTGGAAGTGATTTCTGCAAAGTAATCTTCCGTTCCCAGATAAAATGTGACAGAATCCGGGTTGGTTGTCTCGGCTTCTCCTTCTGGCACGTCTACTGTTAACTGATAGTCGCCCTTTGGCAATACAAAGCTTCGGATGCCGGAAAACACATCCTCCGCCGCCCCAAAAGGCTTTTGCTCATAAGCCCCCTCGATCTCATCAGGGGTCTTTCCCTCCTGGTTGCGGACCATGCCAAATTCCTTATCTATGGAAAGATAAAGAGAAGGATCTCCCTCCATGCTATGGAGCTCTACCCCAGACATGGCAGCAGCAACCTCTGAGTATTCCAAATAAGAAGCATAGAAATAATCTTCATAGGAGATACCGTTGAAATCCTTTTTCACAGTCAAGGTCTGCAACGCGGATGGCTTATTGCAGTCATACACCTTCATCTGAAAATCCCCGTTTTCTGTCTGTTCCACAGACACTGGAATGAGTGCATGGCCCCTGAAATTAGAATAAACCACAAGCACCAAGGGCTCTGCCTTGGAGTCTGCCCGAAGTCCGCCGGAACGCTCAAAGGCTTCTACCTTATGAACCAGCCCCTCGTAATCCTTAAGGTTCTTGCTAAAAAGACCACTGCACCCAGCTAAAGAAGTCTTGTACTGGGAAATCTGATATGCTTCAATCAGTTTTGTCAGCGGCGCATCCTTGCTCCTTGGAGCAGCAATCTGATACAGATTCCCCGCAGCGCCACCGTATTGGGAAACCGGATACTGCTCCGGCTTCTCATAAAATTCAAGGGTGGTTCCAGCCATGCCATAACAGGAGCCTAGCCACTTCTTATTGATTGCATAAGACTGCCCTTGGAATATTGATGGCACGAAGGCTTGTGCAGTTCTGGAAGGCTCCCTTTCGGATTTCCGACACTGTCTCTGGCAGAATGCAGTCCACCATCCCACTGCAGCCTGCAAAAACTTCTTCATCCAAAATTGCCAGCTTATTTCCCAAGGTGGCATTGGTCAAAGATGTACACCCTGAAAATGCGCCCGGACCCATTGAGGAAACCTTCTCCAAGGTAAGCCTGCCCTTCATTGCTCCGTCATTCTGAAAAGCTCCGGCTCCAATCACCTCTGTGGAAGCAAATTCACTAAACACCAAAGCTCCGCAATCCGAAAAGGCATACTCCCCAATCCTATGTAAAGATGCATCTGTCTCCAAACGCAAAAGCTCCCCCGCGCCGGAAAAAGCATAATCCCCAATCCCGGCAATCCCGTTACTTTCTACCGTCTGAATTTTATCCATATATCCGCTCCAGGGGGCTTTAGCATCCTCAGAAAAGTCAGGCATGTCTCCAGTTCCTGTAAAAATCATGCGCCCCTTATCTCCTTCGTATTTCCAGGAAATGCCATCAAACTCCCCTTCCTCCTGAGAATTATTCTCCGGGTTCCAGTCTGCATATTCAAAATCTCTCCATCCTTCTGCATCCCAACCACTGGAATCGGCTCGACGGTAAATGATCAAATTAGCTGCATTTTTTGTGATACTGTCCCAACCATATTTGGGTGCATTCCCTGGAAAATAAATGGACTTTAATTTTGCATTCCCAGTAATCACAGAAGTTTTCAATTCAGAAATCGTTTCTGGTAGATACAGCTCTTCCAGGAAAGATGCTCCTGAAACTCCCGATGTGGATATCTCCGTCACAGTATCCATAATATGATATTCTGTTTCTGGCTTTGCGGGAGCATACGTGTATAATATGGTATGGTCTTTACTGTAGAGAACGTTCTCTACCGCCTCAAAGAACTGGTTTTCTGGAGCCACTGTGATGGTTTCCAATTTGTTGGACTGGTAAAACACCGGGCCACCCAGTTTATTTACACCTTTTCCAAAAGAGACAGTCTGCAAAGAACTGCAATAACTGAATGCCTGGACTCCTATTTTCTCCACTCCATCTGGAACATTCACTTTGCTTAAATAAGGGCAATAGGAAAAAGTATAAGACCCAATCTCTTTTAAAGAAGATGGAAGCTGCACGATGCCCATCCTAGCCCGGGAAAATACATTCGCTCCAATACTTTCTGCTCCCTCTGCAATTTTTAGTGTGCTTTCAGATTGGAATTTGCTGTAAGCAGCCGCCAAAACCCTGGAAAGACCACCCTCCCTCTTACTGTATAGCACATCTTCAATTACCTGAAAATTTTCGTTTTCCGGTGCAACCTGGATTTCTTCCAGCCTGCTTGCCCCATTCAAAATACCATCTTTAATCTCCGTAATGCCCTTGGGCACATTAAAGGAAACAAGACCTGTACTGCTAAAACATCCCTCTTTCAAAACCTTTACCGTATCAGGAATCCTAATTTCTCTTAATTCCCAACAAGTAGAAAATGCATTGATCCCTATGGATTCCAACCCATCATTTAACTGAACCTGTTTGAGAGAAGGAAGATTATAAAAAGCCTGCTCCCCAATCTCTTTCAGTCCACTTCCGCAAATTACTGTTTCCAGAGATGAGCACAATAAAAAGGCCATTCTCCCAATATTTTCCAAACTATTTGGAAATTCAATCGCCTTCAAGCTGGCACATTCACCAAAAGCAAATTCACTGATGGAAGTAATGCCTTCTTCGATAGATATGGAGGTTATCATCTCTCAGTACGTATACCAGGGAATATCATCATTTGAAAAAAATCCGGCATATCCCCCGTTCCAGTCAAGGTCAGGCGATAAGGTTTCCCCTGTTGTAAATCCCACTCTACCCCTGTATCCTTTGTCAACGTCCATGTAATATTCTCACCACAATTCCCTGGTCCTATTGTATCGGGCAGTTCCTCCGGCAATTCCTCCGCCTTTACAACCTCTGTTCCTCCCGTTATCGTTGGAACCATGCCAAAGACCAGCGCAAATACCAGAAATATACTGGCTATTTTTCTAAGCTTTTGCATCTTTCTCCTTCCCCCTTTTTCATTTTAGATTCTCACGTCCCTGCGCTGATGCTATTTAAAATTATACTGAGATTTACAGAATTTGGCAACCACTTTTCCTGGAATTTAGGGCAAACTGGCTTCTGATTAACTATGCTGAATGTGAAGAAATATTTGTATTATATTTTGACAAGAACAAAGTGGGCAACCCGTAGCAAAATGTACGGTGAAAACCCATTTCTTATTGCTTATATTACTCCGGCGGTTAAATATCGACGTTTTTTACTTGCTTAAATTTCCATCTGCGTAAAATTCGTCGATATTTAACCGCCGGAGTAATAATATGCCATTTCTTCCGTCCTATCGATCCCTGCTTTTGTTTTTTCAATTTACCTTCACAGCATTCGCCAAATATTCACGCAAGCGCGACTACTTGGCTAAGTGCCCTGCGGGTGCATTGCTCGTGGGAATAACTAGTTACTACTAACTTTCCATTAGTGGAGGTTTCTGATAAAGTTTTCGATTAATCTGATTGCGCTTAAATTCAATTTCCTCTAAGACCTCTTGGCAGTTTACTTTTTTCGCTACCCGTTCTATTTCCTCAAGCAGCGATATTTGGTCTAATAAAATTCCATTATATTTTTTCTCAGTCATTGGCATATAATCACCTACTTTCTGCATCCCGTCTATATGGTAACTTCATTATACCAGACACACAGTTGCGCTGTATAGCCTTTATTCAATCTTCAAAAAGCTCTAAGCCGCACGAAACTGAGAATGATACAGTTCCGCATAAAATCCATTTTTTTTCAGAAGCTCCTGATGATTTCCCTGCTCAATAATATCCCCGTCCTTCATCACCAGAATCACATCCGCATCTTTAATGGTAGAAAGCCTGTGAGCAATTACAAAACTAGTTCTGCCCTTCATCAGATGATTCATTGCCTTTTGTATCCGTCCTTCCGTACGGGTATCCACGGAAGACGTTGCCTCATCCAGAATCAGAATCGGATTATCTGCAAGAATGGCTCTTGCAATGGTAAGGAGCTGCTTCTGCCCCTGGGACACATTGCTGGCATCCTCGTTCAGCTCCATTTGATACCCACCAGGCAAAGTGGAAATAAAATGATGGGCATGAGCCGCCTTCGCAGCAGCGATTACCTCCTGGTCCGTGGCGTCCAGCCTGCCATAACGAATATTTTCCATAATCGTGCCCTGAAACAGCCAGGTATCCTGTAACACCATGCCGAAATTTTCCCGTAGCTCACTGCGGTTAAATTCCCTTAAATCGTGACCATCGATCTGGATGCTTCCCTTTCTCACATCATAAAAACGCATCAGCAGCTTTACCATAGTCGTCTTGCCAGCTCCAGTAGGACCTACAATAGCCACCATCTGCCCTGGTTCCACTTGACAGTTAAAATCATTGATAATTACTTTCTCTGGATCATAGCCAAACTGTACATGCTGGAAAGTTACCCTGCCCTTCATTTCTGAAAATTTTACCGGATGCTTTGCAACCAGCTCTTCCTCTTCTTCCCTCAAAAATTCAAACACGCGCTCCGCTGCCGCTGCTGTGGACTGGAGCATATTGGAAACCTGGGCTACCTGAGTAATCGGCTGGGTAAACTGGCGGACATACTGAATAAAAGACTGAATCTCTCCAACTGCAATGCTGCCCCGAATGGCAAGCGCTCCTCCAGTCACTGCTACTGCCACATACCCCAGGTTCCCCACAAACCCCATAATCGGCTGCATCATACCAGACAAAAACTGGGATTTCCATGCTGACTGAAACAATCTGCGGTTGGTTTCATGAAAGGTCTCCAGCATATCCTCTTCTTTATTAAACGCTTTCACAATGTTATGTCCACTATAGACTTCTTCTACCTGTCCATTGATTTCCCCCAAATATTTTTGCTGAGCCACAAAATATTTCTGGGAAAATTTTACTACAATGCCAATCAACACAGCAGATACTGGAAGAATCACCAATGCAATTAATGTCATTACCGGGCTGATGCTTAACATCATAATCAGAATCCCAATTAATGTTGAAACTGACGTAATAAGCTGCGTCACACTCTGGTTCAATCCCTGTCCCAACGTATCCACATCATTGGTAATCCGGGATAATATTTCCCCAACAGTCCTGGATTCAAAATATTTCATGGGCATCCGGTTGATTTTTTCAGAAATATCTGCCCGGAAACGGAAACAAACTTTCTGGGTAATTCCCGTCATAATCCATCCCTGGATAAAGGAACAGACAGCGCTAAATATATAGACGCTAACCAAAAAAAGTAAGATTTCTCCGATTTTTTCAAAATCAATTTCTCCGGTGCCTGACAGCTTTGCCACCAGTCCATTGAAAAGCTCTGTGGTAGCCTGCCCTAAGATTTTAGGCCCAGCAATCCCAAATAAGGTAGAAGCAATTGCAAAAATCACCACAATCAAAATAGCAATTTTGTATTTTCCCATATATTGGATCAATTTCCCAATGGTTCCTTTGAAATTTTTTGCCTTCTCCCCTGGCATCATACCAGCTCCTGGGCCATGACCATGCCCCATCCTTCCTCTTCGTCTTGGTTCGCTCATTCTGCTACGCCTCCTTCCCTTTGACCTGCTGCAGCTAATTCCTGCTGAGATAACTGAGACGCTGCAATTTCCTGATAAGTCTCACAGTCCTTCATTAATACCTTATGGGTTCCTATGCCAACAATTTTTCCATCCTCCAGCACAATAATCTGATCCGCATGCAAAATCGTACTGATCCGCTGTGCAACAATAATTACCGCAGCCTCCTTGGTTTTGGCAGACAATGCTTTTCGCAGCGTGATATCTGTCTTATAATCCAATGCGGAAAAACTATCGTCAAAGAGAAATACTTTGGGATTCTTTGCGATGGCCCTTGCAATGGAAAGCCGTTGCTTCTGCCCACCCGACACATTCGTACCGCCCTGAGCAATGGAACTATCATACTGTTCCTCTTTTTCCAAAATAAATGAGGCAGCCTGGGCAATCTCTGCTGCTTCCTCCATCTTCTCTTTTGACACATTTCCTGCAAATTGTAAATTGGAAGCTATTGTCCCAGAGAACAGCACTCCCTTTTGCGGCACATATCCAATCAAATCTCTTAATTGCTTCTGGCTCATGTTTCGGATATCCACCCCATCCATGGTAATCCTGCCTTCTGTCACATCATAAAACCGGGGTATCAGGTTCAGTAACGTGGACTTTCCACATCCGGTACTTCCAATAATAGCTGTGGTTTTTCCAGGCTCTGCAGTAAAGGAAAGATGGGATACTGCTGGTTCCTCCGCCCCTGGATAGGAAAAAGACACATCTTCAAAAGCCACTACTCCCTTCCATCCTGTTTCTTTCTCAGCTTCCGGATGCACAGGGTCCAAAATAGTTTCTTTGGTATGGATCACCTCATCGATACGTCTTGCGGCAACACCAGCCCTTGGAAGCATCACTGACACCATAGTAATCATCAAAAAGGCCATCACAATCTGCATGGTATAAGTGATAAATGCCATCATATCCCCCACCTGCAGATTTCCATAGTCTACGCCTTTTGCCCCAAACCATACAATCAGCACCGTAATGCAATTCATAATCAGCATCATGGCCGGCATCATCATAGACATCACCCGGCTGGTAAATAGCTGGGTTTTCATCAAATCCTGATTGGCTCCCTCAAATCGCTTTTCCTCAAATTTCTCCCTGGAAAATGCACGTATCACAGAAACACCCGTCAAAATTTCTCTGGACACCAGATTCATCCGGTCTACCAGCGTTTGCATTTTTTTAAACTTTGGCATAGTCACGGACATCAGTATTCCCACCAGCAGAATAATACTACCCACTGCCACTCCTATAATCCAGCCCATTCCGGTTTTGGTATGAATCACCTTAAAAATACCCCCGATTCCGATAATCGGTGCGTAGAACACCATCCGAAGCAAAATTACCGTCACCATCTGCACCTGTTGGATATCATTGGTACTTCTGGTAATCAAGGATGCCGTAGAAAACTGTTCCATCTCACGGTTGGAAAAAGCGACTACCTTTTGAAATACCTTTCCACGCAAATCCATACCAAGCCTGGCTGAAATCCGTGCAGCCATCAGCCCCACCAAAATGGAAGCCCCCATCATTACAATGGCCATCAGCAGCATTTTCCCTCCGGTGCGAAGCATATAGCGGTTCTGGTAATCTTTCAGATCCCACCCCATAGCTTCATACTCACTTCTCACTGCAAGCCCTGCCCGTTGGGTAAGCATCGTACTATTTGTATCTCCCATGTCATCCATGGCCTTCTTTTTCATTTCCAGCATACCTTCTCTTGTAATCTGTCCGCTGTCTGCCAGTGACTGCAGAGCTTTCCCATCCAGGCCCATTTCTTCCATCATGGAAAACATAAGGACGAGAGGCATCTTAAGAACCTGGTCCAGCTCCTCCAGTTTCTCCGGCTTCATATCCTTTCGTTCATAATTACCTTCTTCTGTTTCCTGATAGGAATTCTTAAGGATTCCCTCTTCCTCTTCGGTAAGGAATAAACAAAGATTCTCCCATGTTTCTTTCCTCATTTCATCCGGCGATACATGGGCAATCCCTCCTTGCTGGATTCCCACATCCACAATGTCGGACATATACTGGGGCAGTGATAAATCACAATATGCCTGTGCAATTAAAAGAAGGATAATGCACAAGACAGATGTCAGATATCTGCTTAAATAGCTAAAAATTTTTCCCATTCCCTATTCCTCTCTTTTTTCATCATTGCCAATCTTACATTCGGATAGAAATTTCATGTGCAACTCAAACGGAACGATTTAATCTGATTCCTTTTGCATCATCTTTTCCAGTTGGACTTCCACAATTCTAAAATGCTTATCAAAAGCCTTCATTGCTTCCGGCAAATTTCGCTCTACCAACGCACGATAAATTCCCCAATGGGAACGACGCAACAGCTCTGCCCGCATTTTATTGGCCAATATTCTCGTCCGAAAATTTTCAATAAATTGGTCCAGCAGGTTATCCAGCATAGAATTATACAAAATCAGCATCCGGTTATGGGAGCTTTTCACCAGCATATGATGAAATTCCAAATCCAATTTTGCACTTTCTTTTGCACTCATAGGCTCATCCATTTTCACTAAAATCTGATGCATTTCTTCTAATTCTTTTTCTGTGGCAGTTTCCGCTGCCAACCGCACTGCTGCATATTCGTAGCCAGTACGGATATGGAAAATCTCTGAATAATCAATTTTCAGCAATGCCATCACCATATTGACAGATTTCAGCATATATTCCATGGGATCACATCTAACATAATTGCCGCTTCCCTGCAAGCATTCAATCAAACCTGTAATCTCCAGCATATGCATCACTTCCCGAATGGAATTACGGCTGACTCCCAATTGATCTGCGATTTCCCGCTCGGTAGGGATCTTATCATTCAATTTCAATTTTCCAGATAAAATCTGCTCCGAAAAATACTCAAATACGTATTCATATGTTTTTTTTCCATTTAATTTCGGATTATCCATTCTACTCCTTCCATGTTTGAATTTTCATATCAATATTATAAACTCATGGGTCCTATCTTAACATACATTAACTGACAACTCAATGGAAAGCTATGAACTTTCCCTTTCACAAAAAGAAAACAGCAGGTCAGCGAAATTCGCCATCCTGCTGCTTCCAAGTGATTTTGTTGTATGTATATGGACAATCTGCCTTTCGGCAAATTATTTGACCATAATTGATACCCCATCTGGGATTACTGCAATATGGGCATTTTTACCCTTTTCCTGTAAAGCCCGCTCCAATGCCTCGTCAACATTGGAAGCTGTCTCAAATCCCATCTCCTCTGCCATTCCACGGTATGTCTCGCACATGACATAGATAACCTTATGATGGATTAAAATACGGCTTTGAATCTGATATTCCCACTGATCTGGTTTCGTTTCATCCTGAGAAACCTTCAAAATCTCATCCATAAGGCTTTTGGGGCTCTCACAGTTCTTTAATGCCTGATAAAATCCCTCGCCGCCATGTCCATCTCCACAGTTGGACACCATAATAATGATACCGTCTTCCTTACAAGCTGCTTCTGCTGCTGTCATACCCTTTACAGACTGGTACATATTTTGATCCAGTGGATAACCGCCATTGGTAGAAATGGCAATGTCTGCTGGCTTTTTGGGATTCACTTGACAATACTGCTGGAGGAACCGGCAGCCAGCTGCATGCGCTTCTATGGCATCACCGGCTACCGCATGCACAACTCTCTTGTCAGCGTCAATAATCACGTTGACAATGTACCTCTGGTTGGTCATTTTACTGGCAGCAACCATATCCCTATGGATCGGATTATTCTCCAATATGCCCGTACGACTATATGGGGAATCTATAAATGCAGAACAGTGGTTTCCCAAAACTGTCACTGCACTGGATACACCGGGCAGGACGCTTTTGCGCCCGCCGGAAAATCCTGCAAAAAAATGTGTTTCAATAAAGCCCTCGCTGACCAAAAGGTCTGCTTCTGCTGCTATTTTATTAATCAACAGAGGCGCGCCAGAAGGAAGCATGCCAAGATTTACCATAGCCTCCATATCCTGACTGTCATGAACCATAATCTTCTCATGATCCACAATCTCTTCTCCAAACTTCCCTACCAGCTCTTCTCTGGTAGTCGCCCGGTGAAACCCTGTTGCAATCAATAACGTAATGTCCGCCTGTGGATTCCCTTCCCTTATTTCTTTCAGCATAAAAGGAATGATATGCTTACTTGGCACAGGTCTGGTATGATCAGAACAAATAATAACTACCTTCTCTTTGCCTTTGGAAAGCTCAGAAAGCTTTGGTGAGCCAATGGGATGCTCCATGGCTTCTATTACAAGCTCATCCTCTGTCTTCCCGGTTTTTGGCATAGATTCAATGGAAGATTCCAGAATCTCATAATCTAAATTATCATCCAGATGAAGCGTCATTCCTTCTCTGGAAAATGGAAGTTTTATCTCCATAACATCACCTCTATTTCACACCCATCCAGCCGGAAATTACCATCATCTGCACTTCGGAGGTGCCTTCATAAATCTCGGTAATCTTAGCATCACGCATCATACGCTCAATGGGATAATCCTTGGTATATCCGTATCCACCATATAACTGCAGGCAGCGGCGTGTCACATCGGAGGCATTTCTAGAAGCCACTAATTTAGCCATTGCCGCTTTATGGGAGAATGGTTCATGGTCATCCTTCGCACATGCAGCCTGATAAACCAAAAGCTTAGCAGCCTCTGTATTGGCCTGCATCTGTGCCAGCTCAAACTGTGTATTCTGGAACTGAGAAATGCGGCGGCCAAACTGTGTTCTTTCCTGTACATATTTTACCGTTTCCTCAATGGCGCCTTCTGCAATACCAAGAGCCTGAGCTGCAATACCCACACGTCCGCCATCCAAGGTCATCATTGCATACTTAAATCCTTTTCCTAATTCTCCCACCAGATTTTCCTTGGGAACTATGCAGTCTTCAAAAACCAATTCACAGGTGGAAGATGCGCGGATACCCATTTTGTCTTCCAGCTTTCCAATAGAGAATCCTGGAAATCCCTTTTCTACGATAAATGCGGATATTCCTTTGGTTCCCTGAGACTTATCTGTCATTGCCAGCACAAAGAACACATCTGCTACCCCTGCATTGGTAATGAAAATCTTAGACCCGTTCAATACCCAGTGATCTCCTTGATCTACTGCAACGGTTTTCTGACCGGAAGCATCTGTTCCTGCATTCGCCTCCGTCAGTGCAAATGCTCCAATCCATTCCCCAGAACATAATTTTGGCAAGTACTTCTGTTTCTGTTCTTCGGTGCCGAACTGGTAAATAGGAGTACAGCAAAGGGAAGTATGCGCAGATACAATAACACCTGTGGTTCCACAGTATTTGCTCAACTCTTCTACTGTCTGAATATAAGCCAGCGTATCCATTCCTGCTCCGCCATACTCTTCTGGGAAAGGAATGCCAAGTAATCCCATCTCTGCCATTTTCTTTACGTTTTCCATTGGAAATTCTTCTGTCCTGTCAATTTCAGCCGCCAAAGGTTTTACTTCATTGACTGCAAATTCATGTACCATATCCAGAATATCCTGATGCAATTCATCTCTTTTAAAATCCATAACCTAGTCCTCCATCCTTTTTCCATACAAAAACAGTTTTTACCTTATGCTTTCCGTGCCTGAAATGCTGCTGTCAACGCTGGAACAACATCATTGAGATTCCCCACAATTCCATAATCTGCCACCTCAAAAATCGGTGCATCCTCATCCTTATTTACTGCAATTACCGTGTCGGAACCGGAAATACCTGCCAGATGCTGAATCGCTCCTGAGATACCGATGGCAAAATAAAGCTTTGGCGCTACCGTCTTACCAGACTGTCCTACCTGGTGAGCGTGAGGCATCCAGCCTGCGTCTACCACGGCACGGCTGCACCCAAGGGTTGCTCCCAGCTCCGCCGCCAATTCCTCTAACAATTTAAAATTCTCTGCGCTTCCAACACCGCGGCCACCAGATACAATAATTTCGGCTTCCTCCAAATTCACTGCCTCTGCAATCTCACTCACACGTTCCACCAGGGAAGTACGGATTTCTTCGGGTCCCACATGGATATCCTCTTTTACAATTTCTCCGTTTTTTCCTTCCTCATAAGCGCCTTTTTTGAATACTCCAGGTCTTACGGTGCCCATCTGCGGCCGATGGTCTGGACACATAATCGTAGCCATCAAATTTCCACCAAATGTAGGACGGGTCCATGCAATATTTCCGGTTTCTTCATCAATATCAATGGCGGTACAATCTGCAGTCAGCCCTGTTTTCAAGCGGCAGGACACCCTCGGTCCCATATCACGTCCGTTATTGGTAGCTCCAATCATCAGTGTTTCCGGTTTATATTTCTCTACCAGTGCAACCATTGCCTTTGTAAATGCATCTGTGGTGTAATATTCATATTCTGGTCCATCTACCACAATGGCAGAGTCTGCGCCATAGCAGATTGCATCCTTTGCCACGTTTTCCACATCTTTGCCGATGACCACTGCTACCAGCGGACAGCCTTTTTGTTCTGCTAATGGTTTTGCCACATTTAAAAGTTCATATCCAACATTTTTTGCTTTTCCGCATTCCGTCTCAATGAACACCCATATATTTTTATAGTCATTTAGATTGCTCATATCAGCCCCTCCTTATAAAAGTTTTGCTTCTTCCAGCAATTTCACTACTTCGTTTGCCGCATCCTTCGCTTCCATGCCTGCCAATTTCACACCTGACTTTTCCCGAACTGGCGTATAAGTCTTTTTCACTCTAGTGGGAGAACCGTTTAAACCGCACAGGCTCAAATTGATTGCTGGGATATCCTCTTCAGTCAGCACCGGAATTTCCTTTTTCTTTGCAGCCATCTTACTTTTAATGGTGGGATAACGCGGCTCATAGGGCAGCTTCACAACCGTTACCACTGCTGGAAGCTTTGTGGAAATCATATCGTATCCAGCATCATATTCCCGTTTCACCTGGATTTCTCCATCTTTTTCTACAATATCCAAAGCGTATGTAATCTGAGGCAAATCCAAATGCTCTGCAATTTCAGGCCCTACCTGGGCCGTATCTCCGTCTGTCGCCTGCTTTCCACAAAGAATCAGGTCAAATTTCAGCCCTTCTTTTTCCTCAATTGCTTTAATCGCCTCAGAAAGAATATAGCTGGTGGCTAAGGTATCAGAACCGCCAAAGCTTCTACTAGAAATCAGATAACCTTGGTCTGCTCCTACTGCAAGGCAGGATTTGATGGCTTCCTTTGCCTGCTCTGGCCCCATGGAAATCACAATCAGTTTACCGCCCAACTGCTCTTTCAATCTTACTCCTACTTCCTGAGCATAGGTGTCAAAGGGATTCACAATACTAGGAACGCCCTTGCGGATTAAAGTGTGAGTTTCAGGATCTACCTTGATCTCGTTGGTATCAGGTACCTGTTTCATGCAAACACAAATATTCATAATGCTTCCTCCTCATATAATTTTATAAACGATAACAAACTTTTCCCGGATTTAAAATCATCTTGGGATCAAATACTCGCTTGATGCCTTCCATAATTGCCATATTTGTTCCCCCAACAGAATCTACCAAATATTTTACCTTACCAGATCCAATGCCATGCTCTCCAGAAACAAGTCCGCCACAATCTGTCGCTTCTCTATAAATAATGTCAAAGAATTTATCTACCCGTTTTTTGAACTCTTCCTCTTCCAAATCATTGGAGCATTGATAAATATGCAGGTTTCCGTCTCCTGCATGGCCGAAAGATTTAATGGTCAGTCCGCATTCTTCTCCTGTCTTGTTGACAAATTCCAAATAATCTGCAATTTTGTTCACTGGAACTACCACGTCACACTCATCCAGCAGTTTTGTCTCTTCCATAATTGCTTCCAGGAAAGAGGACCGTGCCGCCCATGCATCCTTCATCTTTGTAGGGGTGTCTGCCACCAATACATCAATTGCGCCTTCCTCCAATACCAATTCTGCTGCCTGCTCCACCAGTGCATCCACCTCATCCTCTGAATTTCCATCCAAGGTCACCAGCAAATATGCACCAATTTCTGTGCCTTCCAGCTCCTTGGGAAACACAGATTTACCGATATAACGCTCCGATGCCAGCACAATCTCACGCTCCATAAACTCAATGGCCTGTGGGTCCATATGAGCCATCTTAAATTTGGGAACGGTAGCCAATGCAGTATGCAGGTCTTCAAAAGGAATAATCAAAGAAGCCGCTGCCTTGGGCGCAGGTATAATCTTTAAAGTCAGCTCTGTAATAATTCCAAGGGTTCCTTCTGATCCAATCATCAGATTCAACAGGGAGTATCCAGAAGATGTCTTGGATACGGTGGCGCCTAAGTGAGTGATCTCTCCCGTAGGCAGCACAACGGTCATTGCCCTGACATAATCCCTGGTTGCTCCATATTTTACGGCACGCATACCGCCTGCGTTGGTGGCCACATTGCCGCCCACACAAGCAAATTTCTCACCTGGATCTGGAGGATATAGCATCCCTTTGCCCTGGCAGTCTTCTGCCAGATCATTGAGTAATACTCCAGCCTCGATTTCCACCACAAAGTTTTCCATATCATAAGATTTAATCTTATTCATTTTAGAAATATCAATGAGCACACCGCCATACAAAGGCACTGCTCCACCTGCCAAACCAGTTCCAGCTCCTCTCGGGGTTACAGGAATGTTATTCTCATAGCAGATTTTCATAATTCCTGCCACTTCCTCGGTAGAACGAGGCTGAACTGCCACATCCGGCATACGGGTTCCATAAATGGGCATTTCGTCTTTGGCGTAATCTGGGTTAATATCTTCCCCTTCAAAAACATAATTTGTGACTGCTTTTAGCTGCTCTACAAGCTCTGGCGTCAATTGATTATACATGTTGCTACCTCCTTGAAAATTTATATTTTAACTGTTCAGATACATTCATGACTAGATTTTTCTGGTTTCTCCTTAAAGCCCCAACAAGGCTCCTACATAACAGATAATTCCTGACAATATTACAAATAAAAGAAAATATTGAAACGCTTTACTTAATATCTTACTTTCGGAGCCTACCTGACTGATTGCCCCAGCTCCAATGGCAATTCCCTGAGGACAAATCATTTTACCAATTCCAGCGCCCATCACATTTGCCGCCGCCATCCAAGTTGGATTTAGGTCAAGGGCTGCTGCCGTCTCACTTTGCAGGCCGCCAAACAGCACGCAGGTAGAAGTTCCTGAGCCTGTAACAAAGGCTCCCAGAGCCCCTATCACTGGTGCGAAAAATGGATAAAAAGAACCAGTAACGGCTACTAAAAATTTAGCAATATCAGAAATCATTCCACTATAACTCATAATTTTTGCAGTTGCCATCACAGAACAAATGGTGAGTATTGTTTTCCAATATTTTTTCAATGTTTCCCAAAATATCCCTGCCATATCCCGGAATGTGGCTCCCTGAATCAATCCTCCTATGATTGACGCAAGGAATATCATAATTCCTGGGGTATTGATCCAACTGAATCCAAGGGCATTCCCACCCTCTCCGGCATACACAACCACCGTACTTTTGATTGTGGCAATTGCGTTATGTATTGGTGGACATAACGTAGATGTGAGCATCAGGAACAGAAAAATCAAAAGAAAAGAACTCCATGCCTTCAACCCCTCTGCCACTCCCATGGTATGATTTTCTTCTGCCGTCTGGGAAAGCTGAATGGCATATTCTTCGTCTGGCTCCTTGTTAAATATCTTTGCCGCTGCAATGATGCAACCCATAGAACAAATAGAACCGATAATGTCCGGCAATTCTGGCCCGATAAAATGTGCGGTAAAGAACCAGGGTATGGTAAAGGAAGCTGCCGCCACCAGGGTAGTAGGCATCATGCCTTTCAATGCCCGAATCCCTTTCCCACAAATGCAAACCATCAGAAAGGGGGAAAGAAAGGTCAAGATACATTGAATATTCACAATTCTTCCAGCCAAGGAAACGAGATCTGTTCCAGTCACCGTTGCAAGGGTTACCGTAGGCACGCCCACCGAACCGAATGCAGTGGGTGTGGAATTTACCACCAAACATCCTAACACTGCACTCATTGGATCTAATCCGATTGCTGCCAGCATAGATGCTGGAATTGCCACTGCTGTTCCGAATCCAGCCATTCCTTCCATGAAATTTCCAAATCCCCATCCAACAATCAAAGCAATCACACGTTTGTCTTTGGAAACTCCTGCCAACATCTTTTTTACAGATTCCATTGCTCCTGTTTTTAAGGTCAGATTGTAAGTGAATAATGCCGCTACAATCACAAGGCAAATCGGCCATAAAGCATTTAGAACGCCTTCCAGGGCCGCTGTTGCAATACACAGGGCGCTTAACCCCCAATATCCTGCTGCTAACACCGCTGTGACAGCAAAGGCAATTACACATGCTTTGTGTCCTGCCATTTTCAAACCGCTGAGCGCTGCAATTAACCAGAGAATTGGAAACATCGCAAGCAAAAATTCCAATAGTAACAATTTCTTTCCCACCTTTCTAATTGGATTATCCAATTTATTTATTTTATTCACTTTTCACTTGAAATTATGGTTATTTTGGGAAATCAGTACTTTATTCTCATATATTGGGTCACCCAATTTATAGTTTTATTATAGCACGCTTTCTCAATACTTCAAGCGCTTTTTATAATTCTGTTACTTTTTAACATTTTTCCCTTCTTTTTTTGTATATTTTCACATAAATTGGGTCACCCTTTTTTCCTATTCTTGTCATACAATGCAAATGATCTGCTTTTTTTATAGGTTACTCTTGCATTTTGTATCGTATCTATATTAAAATAAAAATGGCTATGGCCATACTAGAAGTAATCATTATAAATTGGAGTGAAAAAAATGAATCGAGACAGCAAAAGAACAAGCCATCTGGGGCGTAAAGTAAATGGTCTGGTAATCTTTCTTCTGATCATCAGTATTATTACTGTTGTTGGCCTTTGCATATCCATGTTTTACAGCCTTATCATGGACATGATGGAGACACGGTGCATTAACGGCACAAATATCTTGGCCTACGAACTAGAACGCAATGATTCCCAAGACAAAACCTTACTTCTGGATGAACTAAAGGAACGAATGGACTGTGAATTTACTATTTTTGAAGGTGATGTGCGTACCTACACAACCGTTGAACAGGACGGAGAACGTCTGGTAGGCACGAAATTGTCAGAAGATCTGGCTGATATTATTTTAACTCAGGGTAAGTCCTACATTGGGCAGGCAGAAATTATTGGCGTAGAGCATCTATGCTCCTATGTTCCAATTACAGATACTGACGGAAAGGCCACAGGTTTAATTTTTGCCGGAATCTCTGTGGCAAATGTCAGAAAAGAAATCAAACGTACCGTTTTGGCGGCTTGTACCGCTGGAGGAATATTGCTTCTTCTCAGTGGCATCTTAATGTCATTTTTTATCAGCCGTTCTGTTTCCCGGCCTCTTTCCAAGCTTACTTCCCTGGCACAGACTATGGAAGAAGGAAATCTTGGCCTTGGCCATGAAAATGCCATAACGGTTAATATCCGTTCTCACGATGAAATTGGACTTCTGGCACATATTTTTGAAAATACTATTCAGAGGCTTCGAAATTATATCGGTGAAATCTCCACCATACTGGAATCTATTTCTGACGGTAACCTGACTGCTGGGACTACTCAGGATTATGTGGGAGATTTCACCTCCATCAAATCTTCTTTGGATGATATTCTGGGAAAATTAAACCACACCATGTCCCAGATTGCAGAAAGCACCCAACATGTTTCCAATGGCTCCAAACAAATGTCCATTGGGGCACAGGCTTTGAGCGAGGGAGCCATAGAGCAGTCCAGCGCCATAGAAGAACTAGAGGAAACCATTGAAACCATTGCAATGCAGGTAGAACAGACTGCAGAAAACGCACAGGATACCCGTCTGAAAGTAGACGCAATCAATGAAGAACTGATAGAAAGCAATCAGAAAATGCAAGAAATGATTGTTGCAATGAACGAAATCAACGAAAGTTCCAACGAGATTAGTAATATCATCAAAACCATTGAAAATATCTCGCAGCAGACAAATATCCTTGCTCTGAATTCTTCAGTGGAAGCAGCCAGAGCAGGAGAAGCTGGAAAAGGATTCGCTGTAGTGGCCAAAGAAGTACGTGAGCTAGCTGGGAAAAGCGCAGAAGCTTCTCAGTCCACCAACAAACTGATTGAACGTTCCATCCATGCAGTAGAATATGGCACAAGGATTGCCAACGAGACTGCTGCTTCTATCGCTTCTGTCACACAGGGAACCAATGAAGCAGTGATGACCATCAACCAGATTGCTGACGCAGCCCGTTCCCAGGCCCAGGCTGTCTCTCAGATACAGGACCGTATCCTGCAAATTTCCGATGTGGTGCAGACAAATTCTTCCACTGCACAGGAAAGCGCCGCCACCAGTCAGCAGCTCAGTTCACAGGCTGGATTGCTGCAAAGCTTGATTGAAATCTTTCATCTGAATCCTGAAAACTAATTGCAAAACAGTCAAATATCCCGCCCCTTAGGGCGGGATATGAGTTTTACAATTACCGTTCTAAATCAATCCATAATGTTTACAGCCCTGATAAATTCCATCCTCCCAAAGATCTGTAGTTACATACTCTGCCACATCCTTTGCCTGCTGCATGCCATCCCCCATAGCAACAGAGTGGGCCGTATACTCCAACATATCCAAATCGTTGGTGCTATCTCCAAAGGAATAGGTATCCTTATGTGCAACTCCTAGAATTTTGCATATTTTCTGAATTCCCGTCGCTTTATTATAGCCCTTTGGCACCACTTCCATAAAGTCTCCACCTCGGTGAATAATCGTATAATTTTTCTCAATTTCCAACTCCAGCTCCTTTTGCCGCTCTTCTTCCTTCATATAATTCACACAAAACTTGCTGACGTTCAATTCATTTTCATTACCGGTTACCCGTACCATTTTTTCTCCCAAGAGTGTTTCCAACCCCTTGGGAAACGTGGACTCTTTTGGAAAACGCTCTGCATCCAGATAAAGCAAGTGTCTACCCTCCAGAACATATGCGGCTCCAATTTGCCGTAAAAAATCATTGGTTCGCTGCATCTCTTCCAAGGGAATCTGATAACAAAATTTTTCCTCCCCTTGAAATTCCACATAAGTTCCACATCCTGCCAACACTCCATCAAATCCCAGAGGCATTAGCCCTTCATCAGGAATAAAAATCCTTGTTCTTCCACTGCTGATAAACAAGTAATGTCCTTGTTCCTTCATCAGCCGGAAAGCTTCCCGGGTACTATCTGGTATTTGCTGCTTTTCATCCCAAATGGTTCCGTCAATATCAAAAAATACTGCCTTTCTCATTTTGTTCATCCCTCGTCATTCTTTTTGAAAAACCAAACTGTATGGTTTTCTTCCTCTTTTCCATACAAATGGGGACTGCACTTTCGGCAGTCCCCGTGCATGCTTATTCAGCATAACATATTTTTTATTTTCCGGCAATTCTTTTGTGACGCTATCCAATATACCCTGCAAATAAGAATGCAAAGATATAAGAAGAAGCTGCCACACATGCCCAGGTAACTCCACCCAATGCAATGGGCTTAAGTCCCTTGGAAAATACATCCTTAAATTTAATCTTAAATCCTACCCCTGCCAATGCAGACGCAAACAAGAATTTGCTGACCAATTTTAAAAGGTCGCTTCCAACATCACTGAACACTCCATAAGTATTCAAACCTGCCATTACGACAAACCAAAGAATGAACATTGGGAATGTTTTCTTTACAACTGCCAAAATGCTGTCATTGCTTCCTGCTTCTCCATTCTTCTTGGCATCTCTTGCCATCAGAACGGTCCAAACAATTGCTACAAAAATCAACATTGTAGTACGTACTAACTTAACATTCAAAGCTCCGCTAAATTCTGGGTTGGCAATCATAGCCTGGTAAGTAGCCTGAGCTCCTGCCACAGATGAGGTGTCATTGATGGCTGTTCCTGCTACAAATGCAAACTGATTCTCTGTAAACCCAATTGCTGGTGCAATATAAGGATAAGAAAATGCTGAAATTGTATCAAACAGGAAAATTGCTGCCATACCAAACGCAATTTCTGCATCTGTTGCCTTAATAATCCGGCTTAAAGTAGCAATAGCAGTACCACCACAGATACAAGTTCCGCCGCCAACCAAAACAGACGTATTCTTTGTAACGCCAATCTTCTTACCTACTAACATAGCAACAGCAAAAGATAAACAGATATTAAACAGGATCAAAGGCATCGCTTTCACGCCAGTTCCCATAATATCAGCGAAACTCAGCGTTCCACCTGTTAAAATAATACCCCAGTTCAAGAACTGCTTGCTGCAATAAGTGGTTCCTTCTTTAAAATCCTTATCAACACTTGGCATTATGTTACAGATAATCATAGAAACCAATAACGCAACCATTGGTCCGCCCATAACCACGCGCCCGAACATGGAAGACTGTAAATCTGTGGATTTTGTTGCCAAAAATCCAATGATCAGGCACAAAAGAATTGCACCATATTTTTTCTTCGATTCCATTTTTCAAACTCCTCCCAATTAGCAGGTAGCTCCTCCTACTAAATGCAATTGTGCATCCAGAATTTCCTGCTTTCTTTCTAAAATGTCATTCGCCAGAAGCTGCTTTTCCACCTCTTCAAAACCAATTCTTGCAATTGTGTCTGCAAAACGTTCTCCGGTCTGCCCCTGTTCACGGAATAACAAAATTGCCTTTTCTACGGTATCCAAAAGCTCTTCTTCTGAGGTGAAAACTTTCGACAAAGTCTGTCCATGAGCAACCTTTTTGCCCCATCTTCCACCTATGTAAATCTTGTAACCTGGAGTTCCATCCTCAATCACATCAAATGGACATTTCTCAATACAACGTCCGCAGTTATTGCAGGTCTCCTGATCAATTACAAGCTCGTCATCTTCCATCTTAGCTGCACCCATTGGGCAAGAAGTTTCTACCTGGCATTTCTTACAGCCATTACACATATCCAGATCCACATTGGGAACTAACTGACCTATAATACCTAAATCATTCAAATCCGGTTTTACACAGTTATTCGGGCATCCGCCAGTAGCAATTTTAAATTTGTGAGGCAGTTTTACGGTACGATATCCTTTGTAGAAACGTTCGTGAATCTTCTCAGATAACTCAAAAGTATCATACAGACCATATTGACAAGTAGTTCCTTTACAGGATACTACCGGACGAACCAATGAGCCTGTACCACCAGTCTCAAGTCCTGCTTTTGCAATATATTCACGGAAAGGTTCAATATTATCAAAATGGATTCCACGTACTTCCACCGTAAGACGTGTGGTAAATTCCACATCCCCATTTCCAAATTTCTCTGCTGCTTCAGCAATTACCTTTGTCTGCTCTGCTGTGATTTTACCATTTACAGTAATCACGCGTCCATTGAACAAATCTGTTCCCTTGTTGTTCAGAAAGCCAAGCCCTTTCACTCTTTTGATTTCCTCAGGTTTAATTGTACATCCCATGCCTATCAATCTCCTTTTTTTATATTTTGCAGGTTACGCTTCTACATCACTGAAGGTAATACCGCCTTCTAACACTTTTGTATTCTTATATCCATAGAACTTCAAACGGTTCTGAAGCAGATATGCCCGTTTTCCTTTGTTACATACCAATAAAATCTTCTCTTCTGGATCTAAGCCCTCCACAGGACCCTCTACTGTGGTTAAATCCACATATGGAGCTCCTTCAATGGAAGGCGCCAGGCAAGCATCCACTACCTTATAGCCTTCTGCTGCTCCTTGTGCATACTCTGCTGGGGTAAAGGTTTCAAATTTACCATTAATCTTATTCATCAATACGTTCAACGTATGTTCAAACGGATGGATTGCTGTGGAGAATGGAGGTGCATAAGCCAAATCCAAATCTGCCAAATCTGCAAGAGTTCCTTTTAACATAATGCCTGTAACAGCAATGTCAACCACTTTATCCACTGCTCCAGCGCCAATTACCTGTACGCCCAGAAGCCTCAGGGAATCTTTATCTGCAATCATCTTAATTACAAATGTTCCTGCGCCTGGGAAATAATGTGCCTTGTCATCTACAACCGTAATGACACTCACTGGATGGAATCCTTCTGCTTGGGCTTGCGCCTCAGTAAGTCCAGTCCTGCCTACATTTAATTCTGGCAGTTTACATACTGCAGTTCCCAGCACACCACGGTAACCAAGGTCTGCGCCCATCATATTCTGAGCAATCAGACGTCCGCTGATATTAGCGGTAGATCCCATGGGAGACCATGCTGCTTTGCCTGTCAATGCATTGTGCACCATCGCGCAGTCGCCGGCTGCATAGATATCTGGAAGATTTGTTTCTCCCTTTTCATTGGTCAGAATGGTACCTTTGAACATTTCAATTCCTGTTTCCTCCAGAAAAGCTGTATTGGGACGGATTCCTGCACTGAGCACAACCAAATCTGCCTTGTATGCTTTCTTGCTGGTAATGACCTTTTCAACCTTGCCATCTCCCTCGATTCCGGTCACTGCAACTCCTGTAACCACTGGAATTCCGCTTTCCTGTAATTTACCCTCCACATATTCTGCCATCTCAGCATCAAATCCAGGAAGGGCATGCTCTGCCATATCCAAAACGAAAGGACGTACCCCCTGTAATTTCAAGTTCTCAGCAATTTCCAGTCCAATATATCCTGCACCTACTACCACGGCACGCTTAATATTTCCTGCATCCACCACATCACGAATCTTAATGGCGTCCTCTGGAGTTCTTACAAAGAAGACATTTTCCAAATCACATCCTTCAATGGGTGGCTTTATTGGGCTTGCACCTACAGAAATCACCAATTTGTCATATTCATGGGTCTGTTCTTCCCCTGTCTTCACATTCTTAGCCACAACCTTTTTCGCTTCTGGATCTACCTGAATGGCTTCTGTCTCTGTCAACACAGTAACGCCTGTCAGCTTAGAATACTTCTCTGGCGTATTTACAATCAGTTGCTCTCTGTCCTCAATCACATGTCCTACATAATAGGGAAGCCCGCAGCCTGCATAAGAGATGTTTTCTCCCTTATTCAGTACAACTACTTCATTTCCACGGTCTTCCCGCATTAATTTTGCAGCAATCTTTGTACCAGCCGCAACTCCTCCAAGTACTAATACTTTCATTTCATGCCTCCTTGATTTATTAAAATTCGACAAATTCCTCTATGCTCCTATAATAACACTTGTTAAATTCTACGTAAAATAGTAAAATTAAAACTGTGTCATAGGTTTTTCCCTATAGTTAAAAAACACCTTTCCATAAACCCTATGAAACAGATGGACAAAACATTACATATTTTAATAACGGGAGGATTTGATTTTACATGGCAACCTTGAAACAATTAAAAACCTTTATTGCAGTAGCAGAATACAAAAAAATGAATGAGGCTGCAAAGCATCTGTATATTTCCCAGCCTACGGTCAGCCAGATGATTTCCGATCTGGAAAATGAATATCAGACCCGTCTTTTTGACCGCCTACCGAAAGAACTGAAAATAACTCCCTCCGGTCTTCTGCTCTTAGAAAGCGCCAGGGAAATCGTTGCCAGCCATGAACATTTAGAACAATCCATGAAAAATGCCAATGCCAGACGTCTCCTGCGCATCGGAGCTACACTCACAATCGGCAATACCTTGATGGGAACCTTAGTAGAAACCCTTCTGGCCCAGCATCCCGATATTGATGTGAAGGTATATGTGGATAACACCAAAATCATTGAACACCGAATGCTTCACAATGAACTGGACATTGCGCTGGTGGAGGGGATTATCGTACATCAGGAAATCATCACGGAACCTGTCATCAAGGATCATCTGTGCATCATCTGTGGAAACAAGCATCCCTTTACCACTCGTTCTTCCATTAAGATTGAAGATCTGCGGCATCAAAATTTCATCTTAAGGGAGAAAGGAAGCGGCACAAGAGCTATTTTTGAAAACATCATGCTGATTCACCACATTCCCTTCACAACCACATGGGAATGCAGCAGCCGCAATGCCATTGTAGATGCAGTACGTCACAATCTGGGACTTGGTGTACTGTCTCAGCGGTGCATTGCAGAATATGTAGAAAACGGAGAAGTTTTTGTCTGCCCAGTACAAAATGTATCTATGAAGCGTTACTTCTATCTCTGCCACAATCAATGCCGACCTACCACCTCACAGATGCAGGATTTTGCAGATTTGGCCAGAAGTATGGATCTATAGCACATTTTGATTAAAATTTATGAAAAAGGACATACTGATAGCAACAAACCATACATGAAAATTTTCCGAAAAACAACAGGAGGCTATCATGTCCAAAAATTATGCAGAGGAATTCCGAAAAGATCTAAAAGAATTCCATGAAATGACTGAAAAATTTTACCAAAAAGAAATAAACGTTCCAGAATACAAAAAATTTTCCGGCGGTTTCGGAAGCTATGCCCAAAGAGGTGGCGCTTCCAGTATGCTGCGGCTTCGTTTTACTGGTGGAGAAATCACCAAAGAACAACTGCTTTTTCTAGTAGAAAGCATTGAGAAATATAACATTTCCCTGGTGCATTTGAGCACCTGTCAAAGTGTTCAGCTTCACAATCTGTCAAAAGCCCAGGTCTGCGCACTCATTGAAGAATCCTTTGATCACGGCATTATCACCAGAGGCGGCGGCGGAAACTACCCTAGAAACGTAATGTGTTCACCTCTTTCCGGTGTACAAAAGGGGGAATTTTTTGATGTTCTTCCCTATGCAAAAGAAGCCGCTGATTATGTGCTTGGCCTAATCCATGAGGTAAAGCTGCCTCGGAAATTAAAAATATGCTTTTCCAACTGCGGAGAAAATATTACCCATGCCACCTTTCGAGACCTGGGCTTTGTTGCCACAAAGCAGGGTGCCTTTGACGTATACAGTGCAGGTGGCCTGGGACGGGAACCCCGCATGGGCGCCCTGGTAGCCTCCAACGTGGAGCCTTCGAAAACTCTCTACTGTATCAAAGCCATGATAGATACCTTTGTGACCTATGGAAATTATGAAAACCGTGGAAAAGCCCGTACCCGTTTTATGCAAGAAACTCTTGGCACAGAAGGTTATATCAAAGCTTACCGGGAAAAGCTATCTCATGCACTCTCAGAAGAGCGCCTGGAGCTTACCATTTCTATTCCAGAAATTACAAAAGGAGATAATTCTCAACAAACAAATCAAACTCTCAATGAGAATAAAAACACCATAATCTCCCAAAAGCAGGAGGGGTTATATGCCCTGCATTATCATCCCCCAGGAGGAAGCCCACGGCCAGAATTTTTCCGCAATCTTTATCAGGTGATTCTTCCTATGGAGGAGGTAGTATTGCGAGTTTCTCCTGACCAAAGCCTCTATATCATTAATCTGACTGCCTCTGAAGCCGCAAAGGTTCTCCCCTTGATAGCGGATGGCGCGAAAACCCTATTCGAAACCTCTGTGGCTTGCATTGGCGCTTCGATTTGTCAGATTGGAGCCAGGGATTCTCAGGGTCTTTTGAATGCCTGCCTGGACAAAGTCCGCAAAGAACATTTTAAGGATGGCGTACTTCCTAAAATCCATATTTCTGGCTGCCCTTCCTCCTGCTCCGGCCACCAAATTGCTTCCCTTGGGTTCCGAGGCGGGGTGAAACAGACGCCAGACGGCCCGCGACCTGCGTTTGCCGTATATGAAATGGGCTGTGAGCTCCAGGGTGCGGAAGCCTTTGGAACAGAACTGGGTGTTATGCTAGAATCCCAGATTCCTGAATTTCTTGTAACCCTTGGACGGGAAATTACTTCCCGGGGAATCACTTACCAGGAGTTTATCACACATCACCACGACGATTTTCTTAGGATTGTAAAACCCTTTCTATAAATCGGATAGGAGGGGCTATTGGGAAATTGTTCAGAGAAGGGAAGACCTGGAAGAAATTTCAGGTGAAACCATTTTTATTGACGGCACGAAAATAGAGGCTGCCGCTTCACGAATTTTCATTCGTTAAAACGACAGCCTCTTTCTTAATCCCATCGGTTACATGCTTATTTTATTCGGTACTTTCTGCAGTTTCTTGTGAATTTTCCTCAGGCACAGGTTCGGAAGCTCCCCCTTCTTCGGTTCCTGCAGAAACAGAATTCTGAATTGGCGTAATAACAATGTTTTCTGCTGCAACATTTGTTTTCCTTTTTACGATATCCTCCACCTGAGCTCGTTTTGCGTCTGTAACCTCTCCCATATTCAGAACCACATCTGCATTGCCATCTGTAATACTTACCACCACATCCGTAAATCCTTTTGCCTCCAACAGCATCTCAGCAGCAGCTTCTCGCTCCGACACATCTGTCATTGCAATCATGGCATTGATGGCATCCTGCTTTTGTTCTTCCCCGATTCCGGTATTATTGATAATTTCTAAGAGAGACGCCTTATTCTGGGAACGAATCTGTTCCCGGTTCATCTTTACTTCTGATGCAAAATCCACACTGTTTACATTGGTACTGGTAAGCACAGCCTCTCCTGGGTTCTCTACGCCTTCACCCTGGCCATTGGCCTTGGCAATCTCTTCTCCTGTCTGAATTCCTAATGTCTCCCCTTGTGCATCCGCAGAAGTTTCCTCACTGGCCTCTGTGTCTGTAAAAATATCCTCAGCGCTGTACATGTCTTCGTCGGATATTTCATATGTACCCTCATTGGTATCTGTGCTTGCCTCCTTAGCCAGATCGCTGTCTTTTTGGCTTCCAGTATATTGCAGATAGCCTGCCACAGCAATCATAAGAGCCAGAGCCGTAATAATAATCTGGTTCTTTTTGAATACTTTCTTCAAAACTTATACCCTCCTGTCAATTCATCTTAACTACCTTAATTTTATGTACTTCCACTGAAAATAATGCCAAAACTGCATCGGAAATATTTTTTACTACCTTAGCATTTCCACCTCCTTCCGCCACCACAAGCACTCCTTCTATTTTAGGCATTACCTCTTTCAACACAAAGGGCTGCCCTTGGCTGCCATTTTCCTGTGAAAATACCGTTCCTTCCTGATATTGGCTTTCACGGGTGTTACGCTTTACCGTACCATCCTCCTCTGAAACCTCCTGGCTCCCCCGGGTAATATCCTTTTCTACAATACGTTCCCCGTCATCCTGGATGGTAATCATCACTTCCACCTTCCCCACCCCCTCTATTTCCCCTAAAATCTGCTCCAGCTTCCGCTCCAATTCCCTCCCATAGCCGTTATAATTAGAGGCAACCGTTTCTACTGATTCTCCGCCTTCTTTTTCTAAAACCTCCTTTTTCTGATTTCTGCCCTGGTCCATGGGCAAAGCAATGATCAACAGCAAAATTCCAACCAATCCACCAATCAAAAGCTGATTTTTGGATATCCCTTTTATTTTTTCCAGGGAAAACCATCCATTTTTCTTCATGCCTCACCCTCCCTGCACTATGATTCCTTTCTTACGGTTTTTGTCCTCCCACATGATACTTCCTCCTATCTTACCCATCCTGTACTGCAATCTGAATCTCCTCTTCCTCCAACTGGTAAAATTCCATCAATTCCTGCTTCAATGCATGGACCTCTGGATGGTTTTTACTTTCATCTGAAAAAGATACCTTTGGTATGGAGATTCCATTTTCTCCATCCATTCTTACCTCCAGATCAATGGATTCCACTTGGTATTCTTCTGACAAATGCACCTTGGTCCAAAGAGCCTTAAACTGCCGGCCTTCTACAATCCTCTCCACATCCATTGCAATTGCCCTCTCATATTCCTCCAGATAAACCTTTTTCTGAGTCTGCTCCAAATATCTCGTATCCAGCTTTAAGTTATCAAGCTCCTGGAAAAATCCAGCCTGATTGATTTTTTTCATCAGTACATCCTCTTTTCCAAATACCGACAGCACTGGCGTCACCACCAGAATGGTCAACAACATACCTGAAAAAAACCTTACATATTTCCGGTAACTTTCTCTTGGCAGCAAATGAGTGATAATTGCCATAAAAATATAAAAGCACACAATATTTTTTACCCAAACATAGATTAGTTCCATCGCGTTCCTTTCTAGTGGTTAAACGTAGTAGCCGCTGTCACCATGGCTATGGTAACCAGAAACATCACCGTAGTAGTCACCACTGCCTTCTCCAGCAGCCGTCCTCCCTCTCCTACACTGCTGATGCATCCAATCATCCGTTTGTCGGAAATGGGCTGTATGATGGCAGCAAGGATTTTATACAAAAAAGTCATAACGCCTACCTGAATCAACGGACCAGCGCATAAGAGCAGAATTACTAAAATGGCTGCAATGCCAATCCCATTTTTTATGATAATCCCAGAACCCACCATGATTTCTGTCACCGCGTTGATAGAAGCGCCCAATCCAGGCAGCATCCCTGCTGTCTTTGCGATAAGGCTTGTCTTAAATGTATCAATGACTGGAGTGAGTAAGTTCTGTACCACATTAATTCCAACCACAACCGTAAATAACAGCTTCATCACCCAGGCAATTCCAGATTTTAACAGGTCTGTCATCTTAGAGAGCAATTCCTCCTCTGTAAGATAATTCATCAATTCCAAGGCTACATAAATCTGTACCGCTGGAATCACCAGATACTGCATGATCCATTCCATTCCGTAAATCAGCAGAAATGTCATACTGTAAAAGCCTGCCGCTGTGGTAATCTGGCCAGAAAATGACATGCTCATGGTGAAGGTTGGAATCAATACCTTTAAAAATGTCATCATCTCCCCAATCACATCCACTGACACATCCCTCAGGATAAAAAAAGATTTCATCAAAAGAATTAACAGAAGCATGTACACCATATAAAAACTGATTTCCGTCACCGCCGGATTTTCAAATACATCCGCAAAGTTATACAAAATGGCAAAGGCTGCACATAACAGTACAACTTGTACCAGGGTTCCCCGAAAAGCCGAAATTTCTGCAAATATCATATAAAAAATTTCTTGGACCAGCCGCTCTTTTTCGATTTCCTCTCCTGCAATTACTCTACGCACCAATCCCTGAAAATCAAAATCCTGCGTAATTTCCTGCTGGCTCAGCACAGCATCAATATCTGAAAAATCCAATTCTGCCAAATAGGAATCCAACGTTTCTTCCTGATCAGATCCTGATCGTTCTTCCTTCTCATATGTCCATTTGGGTTCTTCCAATTCTTCCGCCATGCAAATCATTTCTGGCATCATCCACAGAAAAATCCATAAGACACACATCCACCCTCTCTTTTTCATCCAATCACCAAACCCTTTTAACTCAAAAACTCCCCAATGGTTTCCAATAGCGTTAGCAGTACCGGCATACTAATAACCAGAATCGACAGCTTCCCAAACATCTCAATCTGACCTGCCACTGCCTGATACCCTGCATCTTTACACAGATTGGAAGAAAATTCCGCCACATAAGTAATCCCTATCATTTTCATAAGAATTGCAATATATCCAGCATCCAGCTTTACATAATCCTGCATCTGACTGATCACTGACAGCACTAGCTCCAGCTTTGACAAAATAAAATAAAAAATACACAAAGACACTCCCAGCGTCACAAAGAGCTCATATTCTTTTTTCTGCTCTTTTAACATCACTCCAAGCAATGTGCCTACCATTCCAAGAACTGCAATCTTTAAAATATCCATTTTCTGTCTCTCCATCCTTCTATAACGCAAACAGGTTTCTCATGGTCTCAAACAATTCATAGATATAAGGCACAATCCAAAAAAGCACGATTAAAAGCCCTGCCAGACTGGTCAAAAAGGCATGTTCCTCCCTTCCACTGTGCTTTAATACTTGACTTAACACGGTAACCAGTATTCCAACCGCTGCAATTTTAAAAATCAAACTTATACTCATAGCTTCCTCCGTACCGCTAGATCAGCAGAATTACCAGAAACAAACCGCACATCAGGCTTACAACGCTGGCTACCTTCTGCCTGTCCTTTAATTCTTTCTGAGCTTTTCGAATCAGAACATCCACCTGCCCAAGATACAATTCCAAATTCTTTAACTGCATCTGTGTATCCAAATATCCAAAATTCTCTCCCACACGTTTTAAAAGCTCCTTCTCTTCCTGGGAAAAAGAAAAGTTTTCTGCTTCTTCCACCAGTCTGCCCCAGAATTTTCCTATGCTTTCTTCATTTCCATCTATCTCCTCCACTGCTTTTTTTAAAAAAGCAGCAAAAGGTTCTTTTCCCTGGGAGGACATCTGCCAAAATGCTTCCTTCAATGGAGTTCTGGCATACGAAATTTCTCCCTGAAGCATCAGCAGCATTTCTTTCATGCCAACTAACTGATCCACATGGGCCTTCAACTCCTCCTTCACTTTCCAGCCATAGAGCAGGGAAACCACTATCACTAGAAAGCTGCCTGCCAGCTTCAACATAATTTTTGCAGTTTTCCATCATAGATGGCAAACTGTCTTTCCCCCTTCGTTCCCAGACTTAAGAATACAAAACGTTCAAAAAATTCTCGCTCCAGCCACCTCAATAAATATGATTTTTCTTGTAACTCTTCCATTTTTCCCACATGCATCGTCCCCAGAATCCGGCATCCACAGTGAAGAGCCTCTTCCACAGCCAGACAATCCTCCTGGCTTCCCAGCTCATCCACCGCGATAATCTGGGGAGACATACTGCGCAATAACAGCCGCATTCCTTCTGCTTTTGGGCAGGCGTCCAGTACATCTGTCCGAATTCCCAAATCGTTTTGTGGAACTCCCAGAAAACTGGCTGCCAATTCGCTGCGCTCGTCCACCACTCCTACCTTTTTTCCTGGCATTCCAGGCATTCCCTCGGAAAGCAAACGAATACAGTCGCGAAGCATGGTGGTTTTTCCAACGCCTGGGGGGGATAATATCAGTGTATTGCAAATTTCTCCTCCCTGTGTCAACCAAGGGAGTACTCCTTTGGCACAGCCGGTTTTCTGCCTTGCCACACGGACATTTAATCCGCATATATTGCGGATCGTGGTTACCTTTCCCTGATCGCAAACAGTTTTTCCCACGACTCCGATTCGATGTCCGCCCTGTATGGTGAAAAATCCATTACGGATTTCTTCTTCCAATGCATACATGGAATACTGACTCATCCGTGCCAGAGTTTCCTTCATATCCATTTCTTTCCAGACATATTTGTCTACAGAATTTTTCTGGACCGTCCGCTCCCTTCTGTCCCAGAACCATTCCCCTTCTTTGTCCAGAACCATCACCGGCTGTCCGATGCGTAACCGGATTTCCTCCGGTTCCCTGCCATCCCCAAAACTTTTTCTACAATAATCCCTTAATCCTGCTGGGAATACACTGATAATTTCCTCCATAAGTTGTCCTCCTTGCTTCCTGATTTCATATATATGTACAGGCTAAGAGAAATATTCCTTTTAATAAAAAAACTCCTTACCAATAAAAAATCAGCATACTCTGATTCTTATTGGTAAGGAGTTTTTTACTTTGTTACTCAACCTTCCCAGCAAATATTTTCAAACAAAGCCTTAATCATTCAATTTTACACCGCGCCTTGTTGTTTGCTATTCAGTTACTACAATTATTATAGCAGAAATAAAGCTCTCCCAAAGAACATCAGATATTTAAAATATTGATCTCTATGGGAGAGCCTTATTGCGAGATTCATCGGTTAAAAATTAGTATAAACCGATCCCTTCTCATTTTAAAATTAATTATATTTACGCTTCCTTGCTGCTTCGGATTTCTTCTTGCGTCTTACGCTTGGCTTTTCGTAATGTTCTCTTTTACGAATCTCCTGCTGAATACCAGCCTTTGCACAGTTTCTTTTGAATCTGCGTAAAGCGCTATCCAAAGTCTCGTTTTCTTTAACGATTACATTTGACATACTCTCACACCTAACCTCCCTCCAGTTGCGTATTGTGCATATTCAACTGTTTGGGTCATTTTATTGCACTGTCATTAATTATAACAGATATTTCCCGTAAGTCAACTACTTTTATGGAAAACTTTTCACCTTAAATCTGACCCTCTAACACAGTTTTCACTTCTGCAATGGCATCCGGTATACCAGACGGATTCTTTCCACCTGCCTGTGCCATATTGGGACGTCCGCCGCCTCCGCCGCCTACTTTTCCGGCAATGGCTTTGATTAAATTTCCTGCATGGGCGCCCTGTTTCATCGCTGCATCTGTAACCATAGCAATCAGATTTACCTTACCATCTTTTTCAGAAGCAAGGACAACAACGCCTTCTCCCAGCTTCTCCTTCCACTGATCGCCTAAGTCACGCAGCCCATTCATATCAACTCCGGCAACGCTGGCTGCAAGAAGCTTCACTCCTTTTACCTCCGTTACCTGATTCATCACATCTCCTAAGGCATCCTGCGCCGCTTTGCTCTTCAAGGATTCATTTTCTCCTTGCAATGCTTTCAGCTCCGCCATCAAATGTTCTAATTTTTCCACTAATCCTGCTGGATTTGTTTTTACAGTCTTAGCAGCAGCATGTATTGTCTCTTCCAGCCTGTCATAATATTCAAACACAGCCTTAGAAGTCAATGCCTCAATCCGGCGTACTCCAGCCGCTACTCCTGACTCAGAAATAATCTTAAAGGCGCTGATACTGCTGGTATTTCTCACATGGGTTCCGCCGCATAGCTCTACAGAAAAATCTCCCATCTTTACCACACGAACGGATTCTCCGTATTTTTCTCCAAATAATGCCATAGCCCCTGTCTTCTTGGCTTCCTCCAGGCTCATCACTTCCGTTAAAACGGGAAGGGATGCTGCTATCTTATCATTTACAATCTCTTCTGTCTGGGCAATCTCTTCTGGCGTCATAGCCGCAAAATGAGAAAAGTCAAAACGCAGCCTGTCTGCATTCACATCAGAACCGTGCTGCTCCACATGGCTTCCCAGCACTTCCCGCAAAGCTTTCTGCAACAGATGGGTTGCACTGTGGTTTCTGCCAATCAGTGCACGCTTCTCTTCATCCACCGACAATTCTACCACATCGCCTGTCTTGAACATGCCTGCAGTTACCACGCCTACATGTCCAATTCTTCCACCTCGCAGATGAATGGTATCCTCCACCCGGAATTCATTTTCTCCAGCACGTATCCAGCCAATATCCGCGTTCTGTCCACCCATGGTTGCATAAAAAGGCGTCTCTTTCACTATTACCGTTCCACGGTCGCCATCGGACAAAGCTTCCGTCAGCTCTGTCTCTGAAGTCAAAACTGTAATCTCTGACTTATGCGCCAAACGGTCATAGCCTACAAATTCGGATGTAATGGAGAGATCAATCTCATCATACACCGTAGCGTCTGCACCCATGTAATTGGTTTCTTTTCTGGCGCTTCTCGCCTTCTTACGCTGCTCCTCCATGGCTTGTTGGAAGCCTTCCTCGTCAATGGAAAATCCCTTTTCTTCTAAAATTTCCTGGGTCAAATCCAACGGGAATCCATAAGTATCATACAGCTTAAATGCATGCTCTCCAGACAACACCTTTGTTCCTGCCGCTGTCATCTCCGCCTGCATTTCTGTAAGAATACTCAAACCCTGGTCAATGGTCTTGTCAAATTTTTCTTCTTCCTGGGTCAGCACTTTAAAAATAAATTCTTTCTTCTCCTCAAGCTCTGGATATCCATCTTTACTCTCTGCAATCACAGTGGCGCTTAAGGTAGCAAGGAATTTCCCGCTGATACCAAGAAGTCTGCCATGGCGGGCTGCCCTTCGGATTAGACGGCGCAAAACATATCCCCGGCCCTCATTACTGGGCATAATTCCATCGGAAATCATAAATGTAGCGGAACGCATATGGTCAGTAATCAAACGGATGGATACATCATCCATGGCATCCGTCTGATAAGTCTTTTGGGATATCTCGCATACCTTATCCCGAATTGCCTTCATGGTATCAATATCAAACACAGAATCTACATCCTGCACAACTACTGCAAGACGCTCCAATCCCATTCCTGTATCAATATTCTTCGTTGCAAGCTCTTCATAATTCCCGTGGCCGTCACCGTCGAACTGGGTGAATACGTTATTCCATACCTCCATAAAACGGTCGCACTCACAGCCTACCTTGCAGTCAGGGCTTCCGCATCCATAGGCTTCCCCACGGTCATAATAAATCTCAGAACATGGCCCACACGGGCCTGCCCCATGCTCCCAGAAATTATCGCATTTTCCATCTTCGTCTCGGTAAAAGCGGGTAATCTTCTCTGGTGGAACACCCACTTCCTTCGTCCAGATTTCAAACGCTTCATCATCTTCCCCATAAATGGAAGGATACAGGCGTTCTGGCTCCATGCCAATCACTTCTGTTAAAAATTCCCAACTCCAGGCAATGGCCTCATGTTTAAAATAATCCCCAAAAGAAAAATTTCCAAGCATTTCAAAGAAAGTAAGATGTCTTGCTGTCTTCCCAACATTTTCAATATCACCTGTACGGATACATTTCTGGCAGGTAGTTACCCGCTTCCTGGGCGGAATCTCCTGCCCGGTAAAATATGGCTTTAACGGCGCCATTCCTGCATTGATTAACAGCAAGCTATTATCGTTGTGGGGCACCAGGGAAAAACTCTTCATTGCCAAATGCTCTTTACTCTCAAAAAACTTAAGATACATTCTGCGCAGCTCATTTACTCCATATTTCTTCACAACTAATTTCCTCCACTGTCTATTTCTCATTCTGTACTAAAGTTTCTGCTGCAGTCTTCTCATCTTTTCTATCACGTAGTTTTTTTCCAAAGAAAAGTCCGCATCCAGCTACTGCTGCCATTAAAACTAATTTTACTGCTGTCTGTATAAAACTGGCCAAAAATGCCATAAAAAACACCTCCTTATCAAGATTTTATCATATCATATGAAAATAGGTTTTTCAAGTCTTGGAAATTCCTATCACTACTGCTGCACATCCTCCAATAAATTTTCCCCATCTGCTGCTGATGTTGCAAGGGCATCACACCGTTCATTCATCTCATGGCCGTCATGACCTTTCACCCAGATGAATTTCACCTCATGAGGTTCCATCGCCTTTAACAATTCCTGCCATAAATCAATATTCTTCACTGGCTTACCATCTGATTTCTTCCATCCTTTTTTCATCCAGCTAAAAATCCAGTTTTGATTAAAGGCATCCACCACATATTTGGAGTCAGAATACAATTCCACTTGGCAGGGCCTTGTTAATTCCTGCAAGCTTCGAATGACTGCCATCAGCTCCATGCGATTGTTGGTGGTCTTTTTGTATCCAGCAGAAATCTCTTTCTTATAGAGCTTGCCTTCCCGATCCATATAGGTCAACACTGCTCCATATCCCCCTGGGCCGTCAGGATTCCCCCTTGCAGCGCCGTCTGTGTATATTTTTACTTCCATATCTTGTCCTCCCACTCAAATTACAATTTCCTGGTTTTCCCGTTCCATTGCTAAAATTCGCTCCCGGCGTTCCTGATTGTTAGGTAACTCCCGATATTCCTGAATAAACCCATATTTTTTCCACATATGCATCGGTACTACATATTCCGCCTGCACATGTTCCATAAAATAATCAATTCCCAGATACTTGTCCTTCTCCTGTCTGGGGTCCAGCACTACAAATGCCAGGTCTATTTTCCTGTCTGTAAGCAAATCAATCTGTTCCTTATAGAGCTTTTCCTGATATTGATTGAATTTTTCCGGTTCCCCTTCCCATCTCCACCAATTCAAATCTCCTGCATGGTAAATAGTTTTACCAGAAACAGTAACTAAAAATGCTACTCCACAGTCAGTAGAAGCTAGCGTTTCTACCACAATGCCATCTACTTCATATTTCTCCCCGGGCTTTACGTATGTGATGCTCTCTTTTATGCTTTGCTCTAAGCCCAGTCGGTGTAGCATGGAATTTCCCAGCTTTTTCTTTATCTCTTTTGCAAAAATATAGTGTATATTAGAATAGTTCTCCTTCCATTTCAACACCTGGGTATCAAAATGATCCTGGTGGCTGTGGCTGGAAAACACATAAATCGGTGTCTCTTTTCCAAATTCAGGCATTTCCCCATGATAGATGCAGGATGAAATGCAATCCCCCTTGTAATAATCAAAAACCAGTACTTTTTCATCAACTTCCACACAAAAAGCACTGTGGTGGATATAGGTGATTTTCATTGTTTTTCCTCTTTTCTCATAATTCTTTTTCTCTTATTCTCGTTCCAGTATAACGAAATTTTTCATAATTCGCAACTGTTATACAAGAAAGAATCCTGCTTTGCAGGATTCTCCGCCTGCGGCGGGTCGCTTTGCGACAAATTTCATACCCGCCGCAGTGCGATAAGAGCTTTTTTATTCTATCGAAAAGATACTTTCACGCGTTAGCGTGACAAGGTCTTTCCCGTAGAATAAAAGAACAGGGACACGGCCCTGTCACCTGTGTCCCTGCTTTTCTCCTATATAATAATGCACACCAATCCCCCATTGCTGTCGTTGACAATTTTCTGCATTGTATCCTGCAGCTTCACCTGACTTTCATCATCCATCATGGTGATTTTACTGCGAATTCCATCCTCCACCAGTTCCCCAATGGATTTTCCGAAAATATTGGTCTGCCAGATTCCCTCTTCCTGCTCTCTGGAGGTCTTAATATATCCAATCAGATCCTGCGCCTGCTCCTCGCTTCCGATAATAGGAGCGATTTCCGTCTCCACATTGGCTTTAATCATATGTATGGAGGGAGACTGCGCTTTGATTTTCACGCCAAATTTATTTCCATGACGAATAAGTATCGGCTCTTCAATTTCAATATCGGTAAGCTGAGGCGTTACCACACCATACCCTTTCTGCTTTACCGCCTCCATAGCGCTTCCCACTTTATCATACTCTTTCTTCATCGCAGACAATTCTTTTATCATGGAAATCAACTGATACTCCCCGGAAATAGGCACTCCAGTCAGCTCACTCATATTTTCATAATAATATTTTTGATCTATATCAAAAATAATCTGAACACATCCTCTGGAAAGCTCCACCTTATCCAGCTTCATCCTGCGGATATATTCCCCCTCCGGTACAAGCTGTGTATTTCTCACATCCTTGGCAAAGGTAAATTTCTTTAGAATCTGCATAGCATTCTGGATGATATTTTCTTTGATTTTGTGGGTATTTTCCAACATCTCCACCCATTTTGGCAAGAAAAAATCCACCCGTTCAATGGGAAATTCATAGAGAATTCCTTCCAGAATACGAAAAATATCATCTTTTCTAAGCTGCTCGCAGTTGACTGGCAAGGTGGAAACACCATATTTTTCTGTAAGCTCTTCCGCTAGCTTTTGACTTTCTGCTCCATAAGGCTTTTGTGTATTTAACAGCAAAATAAACGGCTTGCCTAATTTTTTTAACCCAGCAATGGTTTTCTCCTCCGCAGGAATATAGCTTTCCCTGGGAAGCTCCGTAATGGAACCATCTGTAGTAATTACAATCCCAATATTCGAATGCTCTCTGATAACCTTTTGGGTGCCAATTTCCGCTGCCTGGGTAAAAGGAACCTCATAGTCGAACCAGGGGGTTTTCACCATCCGCTCTGTTCCTTCCTCCAAATGCCCGGTGGCCCCGTCCACCATGAATCCCACACAATCAATCAGCCTTACGCTAACCTCCAAATCTTCATTTAGTTTGATTTTTGCAGCTTCCTTCGGCACAAATTTTGGCTCTGTCGTCATAATCGTTTTTCCCTGGGCTGACTGGGGGAGCTCATCCGTGGCACGTTCTCTGCTATGTACATCATCCATTTCCGGCAGAACCATTACATCCATAAATCGTTTGATAAATGTAGATTTACCTGTTCTCACAGGCCCTACCACCCCGATATAGATATCTCCATTGGTTCTGACACTGATATCTTTGTAAATATTATATGTACCAGTATTAATATTTTCCATAAAAAAACCTCCTGTTCTACTGTTATCAGTATATGCAGGAAGTTTATAAGGAATTCCAAAAATGGTACAAAGATTATTTCATTATTTTCAAAGCGCCTGGCAAACACTCATACTTTAAATGCACCAAATCACCCAAATCCTCTCCATCAGTATGCCCCACCATAGGCTCCTTTAACCACAAAGTACAAGAATCACAATTCACCAGCTCAATCCCCTGAAATCCAATATGCTTGCCTTTCACCAGCATAAGCAAAAGAAATGCTGCCTTCCTCTTAGTCACTCCATGGATATAGCAAATAGACAGCTTTCCATCCCGATCTGAAGCATTCGGCGCCATGGGCAAGCCGCCGCCCTCGCATTTATGGTTCATAACGGCCATGCAAATCAATCCATGAATTCGTTTCTTCTCCCCTGAGGCAAACTGAACGCTCGCCTGGACCTTAGGCATCTCCACAAGCGTCATTGCCGTCTGAATAAAGTAACTCAGCCGCCCCAGATGCAATTGATTCAGAAAAACCTTCATTCCAGCAGCATTCACCCGCCTGCAGACATCTGCATCCATGCCAATGCCGGAACTAATATTAAAATATGCCCAGTGCTCCAGTTTTCTTCCCCAGGACACTTTTCCCAAATCCATTGCGTATCGTTCTTTGGATTCTAGAATTACTCTTAGGGCAGCCAGCGGGTCTTTTGGAAGACCCAGCCCTCTGCCCAAATCATTGCCTGAACCAATGGGAATATAGCCAAACTGAACTTTTTCAAAATCTCGGATTCCATTTACTACCTCATTGGCAGTTCCATCACCCCCTACCACTACAAGAGAAATTATGTTCTCTTTGTGTTTCCCAGTTAGCTTCTCTGCCAATTCTCCCGCATGTCCTTGGTATTTCGTAAGGTATGCCTGATAGGATATGTTCTGTCTTTTCAATTCCGCTTCTAACTGACTCCAAATTTTTTTACCTTTTCCCGTTCTGGAGGCAGCGTTCACGATAAAATAAAACATATTGTCTCTGGTTTCTTTCCGCTTACCCATACCCTCTCCCTTCCTAATAGGATCATGAAAGTTTATCCGCAAACAATTTTATTTTGGCATTCTCCCATACAACTCCACCTGTTTACAAATACGCCGGATTAGCTTCGCATCAATCGCGCCTGGTTCCATGCGCCACATCCAGTTACAGCCCAAGGTAGATGGAGTATTCATTCTCCCTTTGCTCCCAATACCTAGCAAGTCCTGCATGGTCACCACTGCAGTATCGCTAACACTAGCCCAGACAGCCCGCATCACACCCCAATGATACCCTTCCTCTTTTTTCAAATTCAAATAATCCTTCGCAAAAGCAACACACGGCTTGGGAGCTGTTTTCATCCAGCCCAGAATCGTGTCATTGTCATGGGTTCCAGCATAAACTACAGAATTTGTATTATAATTATGAGGCAGATAATCTCCGTCCTCTCTGGTGTCAAAAGCAAATTGGATTAACTTCATGCCTGGATAACCGGATGCTTCCAGCATATCCCGAACAGCTTCTGTCAAAAATCCCAAATCCTCTGCAATAATATCCAGCTTACCAAGCTCCTGCTCTATGGTATGAAACAGTTCAATCCCCGGCCCTTTCCGCCACTGTCCATTTCTTGCTGTTTTATCACCAAAGGGAATCGCATAATAGGATTCAAATCCCCGAAAATGATCAATTCGAACCACATCAAAAAGCTTTGACATTTTATCCATCCGCTTCATCCACCAACGGTAGCCGTCATTTTTCATAACGTCCCAACGAAACAACGGATTCCCCCACAACTGTCCATCGTCGGAAAACGCATCTGGGGGACACCCTGCCACATCAATGGGAGTTAATGTCTCATCCAAATAGAACAGAGAAGGATTCGCCCACACATCTGCACTATCCATGGCTACATAAATGGGCAAATCCCCGATGATACGGATTCCCTTATCATTTGCATAAGATTTCAATTCCTTCCACTGTTTATAAAATAAATACTGCAGCATTTTCCAAAAATCAATTTCCTCTGCCAGCTCTTCTTTTGCCTGCTCTATGGCTCCTGGCTCACGCTTTTTCAGCTCCTGCTCCCACTCTGTCCATGACACTCCATCATGGGTGTCTTTTAGAGCCATAAACAAGGCATAATCATTCAGCCAGTCTTCTTGCTCCTGGCAAAAATCTTCGTAATCTTCTGGAACCTTTTTCCTAAATCTGTCAAAGGCTTTATGTAATAGGGGATACCGATTCTGATAGAGGATTCCATAATCTACTTTTGTAATATCTTTTCCCCATTCATAAGCCTGGCATTCTTTTCTCGTTAAAAGCTTCTCACTGCAAAGCTTCTCCAAATCAATAAAATATGGATTTCCTGCAAAGCTAGAAAAAGACTGATAGGGCGAATCCCCATAACTGGTAGGGCAAATTGGCAGAACCTGCCAAAAGCTCTGCTTTGCCTTCACAAGAAAATCTACAAACTTCCGTGCCTCTTTTCCCATAGTTCCAATCCCATAGGGTGAAGGCAGAGAAGAAATATGCATTAAAACTCCACTGCTGCGCATATGGATACCTCCTTTTCTCAATCCCCGGCGTTAAACGCATTTATTTTTTTTACACTTTCCCCTTGCACCAAATGAAACGGCACGATTTCATGCATTGGCACAACGTTCCAATCAATATTCTGTAATAATATCTCTACACTTCTTCCCGCAAGAACACGATACTGCTGCTGTATCGTGGTCAGCTTCGGATTATAATATTCCGCCATGGTAATCCCATCAAACCCCATTACCGAAATATCTTCCGGCACCTGTCTGCCGCTGTCAATAATGGCACGAATTGCCCCGATTGCAGTTACATCGCTCATCGCAAATACTGCTGTAAGATCCTCTGCTTTTTTAAGCAGATTTTTCATTGCCTCATAAGCGCTTTCATAAGAAAAACTTGACTTTTCATAATACTTCTGCTCATCAAAAGAAATTTGATGCTTCTGAAAACTCTTGACACATCCAAAATATCTTTGCTTACTGGTGTGGGATAATACAATATCACCGCCCAGTATCCCAATTTTTTTATGCCCCTGCCCAATCAGATAATCAATGGCATATTCCGCCGCAGCTTCATCATCTGTGGCTACACTGGATAAATTTTCAAATCCCAGCGTTGCTCCCTGGTTGGTAACCAGGACACATGGGACATTTACTTTCTGAAATGATTGCTCAAAAAATTTAGGATTGCCTCCCAAAAACACCATCCCCTGGGGTTTGTGTTCTCGGCAGACAATCACAGCTTCTTCTACTTCATTATCATCTTCATCAATATAGTTAATGCTCACTGTATACCTGGTGGCTTCCACCCTTTTTTGTATTGACTCCACGATACTGGCAAAAAGCATATTTGAAGTACCTTTTACCAATACCGCAATGGTTTTGCTGCTATTTTGTTTTAAATGTTTGGCATTGTTATTGGGCACAAAATGACGTGCTGCTACGATTTCCGTAATCCTCTTTTTGGCCTCCGGGCTGACGTCTCTTCGGTTATTCAGCACCCGGGACACTGTACTTACGGAATACCCAGATTCTTTTGCAATATCTTTAATCGTCAACATATCATTTCCCCTGTCCTTAGTGTTATCCTTTTACTGCGCCTGCCACCACACCTTCAATGATGTGCTTCTGACACGCCATGTAAAATACGATAATCGGGATAATTGCCAGTACCAGCATTGCCATCATAGCTCCCATATCCACAGAACCATATCCGCCCTTAAGATACTGAATAGCAATTGGAATTGTCTTCCAACGTTTGATATCCAATACTAAATATGGCAAGAGATAGTCATTCCAAATCCACATTGCTTGAAGAATAGCTACGGTAATGCAGGTAGGCTTTAAAATCGGAAATACAATCTGGAAAAAGGTCTGGATTGGCGTACATCCGTCAATCATGGCCGCTTCCTCAATTTCCAGCGGAATGCTCCGCACAAATCCACAGAACATAAACACCGCAAGCCCGGCTCCAAATCCCAAATACACTAATATAATACCAACTGGACTAGATAAATGCAACATATTTGCCAATTTTGATAGCGTAAACATTACCATCTGGAATGGCACGATCATAGAAAACAAACATAAATAATACATTCCAGAAGAAAATTTTGATTTTACCCTGGATATATACCATGCGCACATAGAGGTACATAAAATAATTACTGCCACAGAAAATACGGTAATGAACAAGGAATTCTTAAATGCATCGAAGAAATGTATTTTCTCCATACCATTTACATAATTGTCCCACTTTACAAACATTTTGTCCGTAGGAATAACAAAAGGCTTTCGGCTGATATACACTTTCTTTTTAAAAGAATTGATCAATACCAGTATAATGGGAAATACCCATGCAATTGAAAGTAAACTAAAAAATATTGTAAAAATCCATCCGTGTTTTGCTTTTCTTACACCCATTACTGCTGCACCTCCTTACTTCTAGTCAAATAATTCTGTCCCACTGCAATCAATGCAACCAAAATAAAGAATATGACAGCCTTCGCCTGACCAACACCTTCAAACCCTGTTCTTCCATAGAAGGTATTATAAATATTCAATGCCAGTAATTCTGACATGTTAGAAGGCTCTCCATTGGTCAATGCAAGGTTCTGGTCAAACAGCTTAAATCCATTGGTTAATGTTAAAAATGTACAAATGGTAATGGAAGGCATCACCATAGGAATCGTTACATTTTTTAGAATCTGGCCGGAAGTGGCGCCGTCAATTTTGGCTGCCTCAATCAATTCCCCTGGAATATTCTGAATACCGGAAATATAGATAATCATCATGTATCCAATTTGCTGCCAACACATCAGCACAACTAATCCCCAGAATCCATACGCTGAGTTATAAGTCAGTGTCTTTTGCACATGTGCCAAAATGCCATTTAACAAAAGCTGCCAGATATATCCCAAAACAATACCACCAATCAGGTTCGGCATAAAAAATACAGTCCGAAAAATATTCGTACCCTTAATTCCCTTTGTTAAAAGCATCGCTACAGAAAATGCTAAAATATTAATCAATAATACAGACACAATGGTAAATAAAGCTGTATACCAAAGAGCATGCCCAAAGGTCTTGTCTGTAAATATTTTCGCATAATTGCCAAAACCAATAAATTTTGCATCAGTAACCGTTGTAAACTTGCAAAATGACAAATAGATGCCCAAAATAAAAGGAACTATAAATCCAATTGTAAATGCCACCAAAGTCGGCAGTGCAAAAATAGGAAAATATTTTTTAAGTGATTTTTGCATAAATTACCTCCCATGTTTTGAAAATAGGGGTGGCGTTTACCACCCCCTATCTCTTTTCTCTTATACTTCGTAAGATAATGCTTATTCGCTGACTGCCTGCACTTCAGCTGCCCATCCGTCAACAAATGCACTTACGACTGCATCCCATTCTCCAGTTCCCTGTGCATATTCAAGCAACGCACTTCCTACATTATTTTTCCAGTTTTCGGAAGGCATTGTAGTAAAGCACCATGCAACAGTCTCATGACCTGCATCAATATCTTCCTGAGAAGCTGCTACCAGTGGGTTTGCTGGCTGGTATTCCTCTGTAAAGGTTGTAAATGGTGTTACAAATCCCATTTCATCCCGGAAGGAAGTACGTCCTTCATCAGAAGTAATTACCCATTCCAAGAATGCCAATGTTGCATCAATGTCTTCCTGGGAAGCATTTTTATTTACACACCAATAATTTTCAGATCCAGTACAAAGTCCCTGATTTTCTTCTCCTTCCATACCAATATAAATTGGCATCATACCAAGGTCTTCATCTGCTACTTCGTTGTCTTTGATATCATTGTAAGCCCATGTTCCATTCTGATAGAATACTGCTTCGCCCATTGCAAATTCTGCTGCTGCGTCTTCGCCAGTTGCACTGGATAACATGGTGGATTCTACCGTAGCATCTGTAATGTAGAGATCCCACATATTTTTGTAATTATCCAGGTATGTACCTTTAATAGCATCTGTGGAAGTAATGCCATCTGTCTGGTATTCATAGTAAATTGGAAGATTTGCTAAATGTGTCTTAAATCTCCAGTCAGAAGAAGAATCCATACCTGCTGAGGTAAATGCGCCAACGATTCCAAGGTCATCCTTCTTTGCCTGAATATCATCTGCAACCTCTTTTAATTTTGCAAAGCTGTTAATTTCAGAAGCATCTTTGATTTTTGCTCCATCTAATGCACAGTAGTCAGATAACAATTTCTTGTTGTAAATCAAACCATATGTTTCGATTACATATGCAATACCCTGTACTTCGCCAGAATCAGAAATCAATGCAAAATCATCACTCTTTAAATTCTTATAAACTGCACTGTCCTTTAAGTCATAGCAGTAATCCTTCCAGGAAGCCAAACCAACGGGACCATTCACCTGGAACAAAGTCGGCGCTTCATCCTTTGCCATCTCTGATTTCAATGTGGATTCATAAGTTCCAGAAGCTGCTGTTTCTACAGTTACTGGAACACCAGTCTGCTCTGTGTAAGTCTCTGCCAAAGCCTTCCACTGGTCCGCCTGCTCCGGCTTAAAATTCAGATAATAAACAGCGCCATCTCCGCTTGCTGTCTGGGAACCGTCTTCCTCGTCCTCTGCGCTATCACTGTTTTCTTCCGTCTGATTCTCATTGTCAGAAGCCTTGTCATTTCCACCGTTTCCATTGTTTGAGCCACAGCCTGCTGCCATAGTTGCTGCCATTGCTGCTACCAACATCAATGATACTAACTTCTTTTTCATCTTTCATCCTCCTAATAAATTTAAAAATTTACCTTCGAAAACATCACACGGTAAGTTACTGGAAACCTTTTCGGTAACATTTCCGGTAACTTTTCCGGTAACGTTCCCAACCGATGAAGTTATCATAACTCCTTTTCACAAAAAATGCAATATTGTTTTTCATCTTTGTTGTTATTTCGTAGATTATATACAGTTTTGCACACTATATTTTAGTAGATTTAGCCAATGGTTTTTGTCATATTCTGTAAAAAGAAAGGGCATTTCGCATTTTTTTATAAAATACAAAATACCCTTCAAACATACCTAAATGGAAATCTCCTGCCATACTACCTCTGCCTGTTGACTTCCGCATACAGAAACCCAATAATCTGCTATCTTTCTTTGTATAAAATATCCTGCCTGGCTGCACGTAATATCCGTTTTCCCATTCTTTTTTTCTTCTATAAGAAATTCTGCTTCCTGCAATGGAAAAGACATTCCATCACCTGTCATTTTAATGTAGCTCTCTTTCAATGTCCAAATTCTAAAAAAACGCTCCTGTTCTAATTCCCCTAACAATTCTTTACTCTGCTCTGGGAAAGCTTCCGTTCCATCCAGAATATAATTCACTTCCTTTTGGCTGCAGCTTCGCCGAATCACAGGCAGCCGGACTCCCCTTAGTCTCTCTGCGTCCACTCCAATTTCCAGAGACGCAACGGCGCATACCACCAAACCTTCGGTATTACTCACATTAAACCATATAGCCTCTTCTCCACTCCAATACGGTTTTCCATGACTCCCCCTTTTTACTTTATCCCTATCAAACATCATATGAAAATGTTTTTTTAAACTATAATTTAAGATTTTATCTGCAATTTCTCTCTGATATTTTAAGTAGCTCCCTGGTATCTTTTCTTTTTGGGAACAAAAAGTATAATATATAATTATCGTATGCTCCATATTCTTACACCTATTTCAAAACTGAGGCTGCTGAACTTCTATTTGAACGCCTCTTATTGATATCTCCCCTATTTTTCTCATAAACAATTCACAAAAGGGAGCTGTAAAATGCTACAGCTCCCAGTAATCAGCCAAAGAAGGGACTCGAACCCTCGACCTACGCATTACGAATGCGACGCGCTACCAACTGCGCCACTTTGGCATGTCTTGCAAAATCCTATCCTATTATATCCGCTTTTTTTTATTTTTGCAATCCTTTTTCTAAAAATTTTTTTATTTTTTCTATGGTTTTTGTATTGACATTTTCTGGTTTGGCTTTATAATGAATCTTGTTTATTATTATTAAACAAAAAATCTATTATTAGTTTTATTCTCGCAACCAATGAACCAAACAAACGCCATTGCTCGGATATTTGACGAATGCCGCGAGAGTCAAATACAATCAGAAAGGATGACCTTTATGGATATCGGCCACCGTATGAAAGAATTACGCATCCAATATGGCCTGACGCAACAGGAGCTTGCAGACCGGAGCGAACTTTCTAAGGGGTTTATTTCACAGTTGGAGCGCAATCTAACCTCTCCTTCTGTCAGCACGCTCCTTGACATTATCCAATGTCTTGGCACTACACCAGCGGAATTTTTCACGGACCAGGAACCGGAACAGATTGTTTTCCGTCAGGAGGATTATTTTATCAAAGAGAATGAAGAATTACACCACATCATTGAGTGGATTGTTCCAAATGCCCAGAAAAATGCTATGGAACCAGTACTAATGACACTTTCTCCCCATGGCGCTTCTGAAATATATCTCCCCCAGGAAACAGAAGAATTTGGATATGTCCTAAAGGGTTCCATTAAACTGCATTACGGAGCCTGCTCCTTTGTAGTCAAGCAAGGAGAATCTTTTTACTTTAAAGCAGGAAAAAAACACTACATAGAAAATTGCGGCGGCAGGGAAGCTACCGTTCTCTGGATTTCCACCCCTCCCAGCTTTTAAGGGAAGCTATCGTATGAAAGGGTTCCAGTAGGATGTTTACAAGTTTTCTCTCCCCATCTTTTAGGAGGAAATATCGGCCATGAGCAAACGACTGATTGATTTACAGCACATTACGAAATCTTATGAGGGACAGACAATTCTGGATGACTTGAATTTATACATCCGGGAAAATGAATTTCTGACCTTACTTGGACCTTCCGGCTGTGGGAAAACAACTACCCTTCGGATTATCGGCGGCTTTGAGACGCCCGATATGGGCAATGTTATTTTTGATGGAAAAAATATTACCAGCTTAGCCCCCAACGAACGGCAGCTCAATACTGTTTTCCAAAAATATGCATTGTTCCCTCATATGTCCATTGCAGAAAATATTGCATTTGGCTTAAAAATCAAAAAGAAAAGCAAAGCTTATATCGACGATAAAATTAAATATGCATTAAAATTAGTGAATCTGGAAGGTTTTGAAAAGCGAAGTGTAGATTCCTTAAGTGGTGGTCAACAACAACGAATCGCCATTGCCCGGGCTATCGTCAATGAACCAAAAGTACTTCTTTTGGATGAACCTCTCGGTGCACTGGATCTAAAGCTTCGCCAGGATATGCAGTATGAATTAATCCGTTTGAAAAATGAGCTGGGTATCACCTTTATCTATGTGACCCATGATCAGGAAGAGGCTCTTACTATGTCTGACACAATTGTTGTCATGAATCAGGGATATATACAGCAAATTGGAACGCCAGAGGATATTTATAATGAACCTACCAATGCTTTTGTTGCCGACTTTATCGGAGAAAGTAATATTATGGACGGAATTATGATCAAAGATCGGCTGGTAAACATCTTGGATGTAAATTTCCCCTGTGTAGACGAAGGTTTTGGAAATCATGTTCCAGTGGATGTAGTAATCCGCCCGGAAGATGTAGAATTGGTAGACCCAGAATCGGGTATGCTGGAAGGAGATGTGACTTCCTTGATTTTTAAAGGTGTCCATTGGGAAATTGAAGTGCTTGCCCATGGATTTGAATGGCTGGTGCAAACCACTCAGATGCATCCTGTAGGATCACATGTGGGCATTCGGGTAGACCCTTTCAATATTCAGATTATGAATAAACCAGAATCCAGTGATGAAAAGGCGGTGGAATCAGATGTATAATTTAAAACGACAGCTTTTAGCCGGTCCTTACCTTTTATGGATGGCGGGATTTATCCTTCTTCCGGTAATTATGATCCTCTACTATGCATTTACCACCACAAGCGGACATTTTACTTTATTAAATATAAGTTCAATTTTTGCATCTATTCATTTAAAATCACTGTTTCTATCCTTGAAACTGGCCTTAATTTGTACTGGCGTCTGCCTGCTGCTTTCTTATCCACTGGCCATGATTTTAAATAAAATGAAAGAGAAAAGCCAAGGGTTTATTGTATTTATTTTTATCCTTCCCATGTGGATGAATTTCATGCTGCGCATCCTTGCATGGAAACTATTACTTTCCAACAATGGGGTAATAAATACTTTATTAGAAGCCTTAGGGCTTCCAGCGCTGGATATTTTAAATACTCCTTCTGCTGTGGTATTTTGTATGGTATATGATTTTCTGCCTTTTATGATACTTCCCATTTATAATGCCATGGCCCGGATTGAAGATGACATTTTAGAAGCTGCCAGCGACCTTGGAGCTGGAGCTGTTACGGTTTTCTTTAAAATTATTGTTCCACTTACTATGCCCGGCGTAATCAGCGGCATTACTATGGTATTTGTGCCTGCCTTAACTTCTTTTGCTATTTCAGACCTTTTGGGAGGCGGCAAGGTACTGTTAATTGGAAATGTAATTGAACAAGCATTTATGCAGGAATATAACTGGAATTTAGGTTCCGGCTTATCTCTTGTGCTCATGATTTTTGTCATTGCAAGTATGGCGCTTATGAGTGCAAAGGGAGAGGAAGGAGGCGCTGGCGTATGGTAAAGAAATCTACAGAACGAGTTTATCTTGCCCTAATCTTTTTGTTTTTGTACCTTCCAATCCTGGTCCTAATCGTACTTTCCTTTAACGATTCCAAAACCAGGGTTCAATGGGGCGGTTTTACATTAAAATGGTATCAAAAGCTGTTTTCTAGCGGTCCCATCATGGAAGCCTTCTTTACTACCCTGCTAATTTCCCTGGCTTCTGCAGTAATTTCTACTTTACTTGGAATGCTGGCAGCCCTTGGCATAGATGCTATGAAGAAAAGAAATCAAGCCATCATGATAGGGGCTACTAACATCCCTTTGCTGAATGCAGATATTGTAACAGGGCTTTCTATGATGCTTTTATTTGTCCGTTTCACGCAGCTTGGCTTAACTACGGTATTGATTGCACATATTACATTCAATATTCCCTATGTAATTTTAAATGTACTGCCTAAATTAAAGCAAAGCAGCCGTACCGCCTATGAAGCTGCCCTGGATCTTGGCGCAACGCCCCTGTATGCCTTTTTTAAAATCATCTGGCCACAAATATGCCCAGGTGTATTTTCCGGTTTTTTGATGGCAATGACCATGTCACTGGATGATTTTTCCATCACCTATTTTACAAAAGGAGCCGGCATCAATACATTGTCCACCATGATTTACACAGAAATGCGCAAAGGCATCCGTCCGGAAATGTACGCATTATCCACAATTTTATTCTTACTTGCGTTGGTGCTGCTGCTATTTATGAATTTTGGCCCTTCTGCCCACAAAGATAAAAATAGAAATTAAAGGAGATCCCCCATGAAACTCAAAAAAGCAATATTATGCCTTTTGGCTGGGCTTGCTCTCTCTGGTGTCTTTACTGGATGCGGTTCCAAAGACTCAGAAAATACTCTAACCGTCTTGAACTATGGAAAGTACCTGGACCCAGAAGCAATTGAAATGTTCGAAGAAGAAACAGGAATTAAAATCGATTATGAGGAGTACGTTACTCCAGAAAATATGTATACCAAATACCGTGCTGGAGCCATTGATTATGATTTAATCTGTACCTCTGATTACATGATAGAAAAATTAATTCAGGAAGGGGAAGTGCTGGAGCTTAACTATAAGAATATTCCTCTTTCTGAAAATATAGACCCAGCTCACTTTGCATTCTCCCAATCCTTTGATCCTGACAACAAATATACCCTTCCCTATTTCTTTGGAACGGTAGGTATCCTCTACAACAAGGACATGGTTGATGAATCAAAAGTAAATTCCTGGAATATCCTGTGGGATAAAGAGTATTCTGGCCAGATTATCATGGCTGATTCTGTGCGTGATTCTTTCATGGTAGCGTTAAAAATCCTAGGTTATTCCCTAAACACCACCGATGAAGCAAAATTAAAAGAAGCGCAGGATCTTCTTCTTAAACAAAAGCCTTTGGTCTATTCCTATCTGGTAGATGAGGCACAGGATGAAATGATTTCAGACAATGCTGCTATGGCCGTAGTATATTCCGGTGAAGCCGGATATGCATTGGAATTTAATGATAAACTAGCTTTTTCTGTGCCAGAAGAAGGCTCTAATATGTGGATTGACTCCTGGTTCATTCCGAAATCAGCCAAACATAAAGAAAATGCAGAAAAATTCTTAGATTTTCTTTGCCGGGAAGATATTTCTATGATGAACTTTGACTACGTTTACTATGCCACACCTAATGTGAAAACAAAAGCAGCCCTGGATTTGGAGCTTCAGGAAAATACCACAATTTTCCCTCCAGCAGAAATCTTGAACAACTGTGAAGTACTAAAGCCATTGGATGATGAAGTCACTATGAAGATAAATCTTCTTTGGAAGGAAGTCAAGGCCGCTGACTGATACGCAAGTCAAATACCTGCAAGGAATAAAAGCAGAAAAAAGAAGAATCCCACAGGCGATAAATTTTTCTCCTGTGGGATTCTTCTTTTGCAACATGGGATTGCCAAAATAGACGCTCCCCTTTAATTACTTTTCAATTTTACAATCAACAACTCTTCCAAAAACACTCCTTATGGATGAACGGAATCAAAGAAGAAATATCCAAGCGGACAATAGTACATACCCTGAATGCCATCGCTAAGCATATATTTCTGAGTATAGAAGTATAATGGATTCAATACCCAATCCTGTCCCATAAGCACATCCTCTGCCTGATGCATAAGCTGTGCACGTTCCTTAGGATCAGTAGCAGCTTTTGCCTGCTGAATCAATGCGTCATATTCTGCACTCTTATACTGAGCATCGTTGTTTCCGCCGCCTGTCAACCACATATCAAGGAATGACATTGGGTCATTATAGTCAGCAATCCAGCCATTACGTGCAATGGAGTAATCTCCGTCTTTACGTGTCTGTAAGAATGTATTCCATTCCTGGTTGTTCAAAGTAACTGTAACGCCAAGTACATCTTCCCACATAAACTGCAAAGCTTCTGCTACCGCTTTGTGGTTATCATCTGTATTGTACAGATATTCAACAACTGGGAAGCCTTCTCCGTTTGGATATCCAGCTTCTGCCAATAATTCTTTTGCTTTTTCACAGTTTGCTTCGTAATCAGCGTCTGTTTCAGCATAATATGCACCACCAACGGTACGGAAATCATCACCAGCAGCGCCTTCTGCATCATAAACACCAGCCGGTACAAAGCCGTTTGCTTCTACCTGTCCAGACTGAGTTACCTGATTTACAATATAAGTACGGTCAACAGCTAAGGTAAATGCCTGACGTACTAACGGATTGTCAAAAGGAGCTTTCTGTGTCTGATAGCATACATAGTATGTTCCAATATAGTCTACAATCTTCAGATCGCCAGAAGCAATCATGTTTGCAATTTCTGCCTGAGGTACATTTTCAATAAAGTTCAATTCACCAGAATTGTAACCAGAAAGCATAGCGTTTGCATCATCCATCAATTTCCAGGTGATTGTATCTGGCCCAAGATTTGCATAATTATAATACTGGTCATTCTTTTCCATGATAATTTCTGAATTATGATTCCATGTCTGCAATTTGTATGCTCCGTTACTGATATAAGTAGAAGGCTCAAATGTCCACTGATCCCCATTTGCTTCAATGGTATCCTGACGTACAGGCATCATAGCTGGGAATGCACATAATTCTTCAAAATATGGCAAATCGGTAGTAAGAGTTACCTCAAAAGTAGTATCATCAATTGCTTTTGCAGCCAACTCAGATGGATCTAATTCACCTTTCAAGATCTCATTTGCATTTACGACACAGTCTAACATGTAGCTATAATCTGCTCCAGTATCTGGAGTAACCAAACGTTTCCAGGCATATTCAAAATCTCCTGCAGTTACGGGCTGACCATCGGACCATTTGATACCGTCACGAAGCTTGAATGTATAAGTTACCGTGCCATCCTCATTTGCTACTTTTTCATAACTCTCTGCCTGACCATAGGTAATCTGTGCACTGTTTGCAGTACCGTCTGTACCTTCAACTTCAGAGCCAGTATCCTCCCATTTCATCAGACCTTCAAACAAATGCAATGCCATCATACCGCCGTCAACAGCAGTATTCAAAGCTGGGTCCATGGTCTGCGGCTCAGAAGCCACGTTTACTGTGATATTCTTGCCATCCCAGCTAACAGCAGGAGTCTCTTCATTTGCATTTGTATCATCTGTATCAGATGTACCTTCTGTTCCCTCTGTTCCCTCTTCCTCTTGGTTTGATGGGGTTTCCTGCTCTGTACCTTCAGAATTCTTGTTGTCTGCTGGATTACTGCTGCATCCTGCAAGCAAAGAAGCTCCCATAGCTGCTGTCAATATAACAGCTGCTAATTTCTTCATTTTCATAATTTTTCCTCCATTTTCATTTATTTGATAAACAGCAGAATGCTGTGTTACCCGAAACAATTATAGCATATGGCAAGCTGCCCAATGCTCTGGCGCATATTCCTTAAATTCTGGAACCTCCATACGGCATTTTTCCGTTGCATGAGGACAACGCGTATGGAAACGGCATCCAGTTGGGGGATTCATCGGAGATGGAATATCCCCTTCCAATATAATCCTCTGCCGGCTACGGCTCAACTGAGGATCTGGAACTGGTACTGCGGAAAGCAGTGTCTGTGTATACGGGTGCATCGGATTACGATTCAATTCATAACTCTCAGCCAGCTCCACCATAGTTCCCAAATACATCACGCCAATCCGATTGGAAATATGACGTACCACAGAAAGGTCATGGGCAATGAACAAATACGTCAGTCCCAATTCATGCTGCATATCCTCTAACATATTCACTACCTGTGACTGAATAGAAACGTCTAATGCCGAAATGGGCTCGTCACACACAATAAACTCTGGATTTACTGCCAACGCACGCGCAATTCCTACACGCTGCTGCTGCCCACCGGAAAATTCGTGAGGATAACGGTTTGCATGTTCTGTATTCAATCCTACCGTAGAAAGCAGCTCCTTGATCCGGTCTGCACGGTCCGCCTTGGAACTATAAAGCTTATGAATGTCCAATGCTTCTCCAATAATTTCTCCCACTGTCATACGGGGGTCTAAGCTTGCAGATGGATCCTGGAAGATAATCTGCATTTTTCGGCGATAAGGAAGCATATTTACCTGCATTGGTTTTGGCGCTTTTACACCCACCATAGTTCCATCTGCTTCTCGCTTCCATGGATTCTCACCATCAAAAATAACTTGGCCATCATAGATAATTTTCCCGGATGTTGGTTCATGAAGCTGCAGGATTGTCCGTCCTAACGTTGTCTTACCACAACCAGACTCTCCTACCAATCCCAAGGTCTCTCCTCTTCTAATAAAGATAGAGATATCTTCGACTGCCTGTACCCCAGGCCCTTTCATTCCCTTCACATGGAAATATTTTTTCAAATGTTCAACCGAAACGAGGATATCGTCATTCTTATTCATTTTTGCTGCCCTCCGTTTCATTTTCATTTTGCTGACCCGTCATATGTTCCTGGACGCACAGCCAGCAGGCAGCGCGGTGGTTTTCACCCAAATCAATATATGGCGGCATCTTCTGCAGACATATTTTCATTGCCTGCTCACACCGTGGTGCAAAGGGACAGCCCTCTGGTGGATTCAGCATATCCACAGGCGTACCTTCAATCGGTATCAGCCGCTCATAGCTCTCCGCATCTACACGAGGCATGGAACGCAAAAGCCCCTTTGTATAGGGATGTCCTGGATGATAGAAAATCTCATCTACTGGTCCCTGCTCTACCATTTTTCCTGCATACATAACAGATACTTTATCACAAATCTCAGCCACTACACCTAAATTGTGAGTGATGAAAATAATTCCCATATGGTTTTTCTTCTGAAGTTCCTTCATCAATTCCAGAATCTGCGCCTGAATAGTAACGTCCAAGGCTGTTGTAGGCTCGTCCGCAATCAAAAGCTTTGGATGACAAATCAGTCCCATTGCAATCATAACACGCTGACGCATACCACCAGAGAGCTCATGGGGATACTGCTTCATCCGCTTTTCCACATTGTTGATTCCTACCTGTTCCAACATTGTCATGGCCCTTTTCGCAGCTTCTTCCTTTGAAACCTCTTTATTGTGAGCCTGTAATGCTTCCATTAGCTGGTTTCCAATTGTATAAACCGGATTCAGACAGGTCATCGGGTTCTGAAAAATCATTGCCACCTGTGATCCACGGATACTAATCATTTCATTTGCCGTTTTCGCCAGCATATCTTCCCCTTCCAAGGTAATGCTGCCGCCCACAACCTTTCCTGGTGATTGCAGTAAACCGATAATTGAATATGCCTCCACGCTCTTTCCAGATCCAGATTCCCCAACAATTCCCATTACTTCATTATAATTCAAATCATATGTGATTCCATTTACCGCTTTTACTTCTCCTGCTGGTGTAAAGAAAGATACCTGGAGATCTTTTACTTCCAGCAGTTTTTCTGCTTTTCTTTCTTGTTCCATAAATAATCTCCCTTTTCTTATTTCTTTAATTTTGGATCCAAAGCATCACGTAAACCGTCGCCGAACAAATTCAGCGTCAGGATCATTAAACTCAAAATTGCCGCCGGAATAAACAGTCGGTATGGATATGAGGTCAGTCCGCTCAATGCTTCCGAACACATAGAACCCAAGCTTGTCAAAGGTGCAGATACGCCAACACCAAGAAAAGAAAGGAAGGATTCCAAAAAGATTGCAGACGGAATCTGTAAAAACGTTGTAGTTACAATCTGTCCCACACAGTTTGGCAACAAATGCCTGCTAATGATACGGCCGCCTTTTGCGCCCAATGCCCTGGCTGCCGTTACATATTCCTGCTGCTTTAACTGTAAAATCTGTCCACGAATAATACGGCTCATGGTTACCCAATACAACAGACCAAATGCAATGAACATGGAAATCAAGTTCGGCCCTAAGAGCGTAACCAGATTCTGCATCACTCCGTCACCAGAATTCTGAAACTGTTCCAATGCTGGCTTCAAGGTAGCTGACAGAAGTAATATAATTAACATTTCTGGAATAGAATAGATAACCTCCACAATCCGCTGCATCACATTATCTACTACACCGCCGCAATACCCAGAAACAGAACCATACAACGCGCCAATGAGTAACACTAAAATTGCAGCGCACACACCTACAATAATGGATACTCTTGTTCCAACCATAACGCGGACCATAATATCACGTCCCTGGTCATCTGTACCAAACACATGAGGGAACACGTCTTCTCCTTCTGCCATCCTTTGCAGTTCACGGTTAGAATAACCAAATGCTTTGCTTTTAATCTTTAATTTTTTTGCCGCCTGTTTCGCTGTAATTTCTGTATCTTCTGCTGATTCCTGTTTTACATTGGCAGAAGCACGAATCTTTGCTTCTTCCACTCTGCTTAAAGTTTCACCTCTTGCCTCTGCTTCCGCACGGGCTTGTTCAATTGCCTCTTCTGCCGAAAGAACTTTGTTCCCTGAGTGCTCTTCAATGTAATCATTTATCCTTTGTTGATCTTCTAAGGTATAATGCCATGGGTCCAACGCTTCTGAACCACGAATTTGTTCTTTATAGGTATAGGGCACAATCTGAGGCCCAACAAATGCAAAGATTGTCAACAGGATAATAATGACAAGGGCAACCATTGCCACTGTGTTCTTTCTCAGACGCCGCCATGCATCTTTCCAATAAGAAACGCTTTCCCGTTCCTGGATAAAGCTTTCTTTCTCCGTCGCCGTTGCTGGTTCAAAAGCATTTTCCGGCAATTTATTCCAGTCCAAAATATCATCAATATTCGGCTGTAAAGAACCCATTTTGTTATACTTCTTCGTCTTAGCCATCGATTAGTTCCCCCTTGTCAAATTAATCCTTGGGTCAACAATCTTATAGCAGACATCCACCAGCAGGTTCATCACAATGATAAATGCTGCCAGGAAAATAGTTGTTCCCATAATCAACGGATAATCCCTGTTCTGGATGGACTGGATGAAATACCTGCCCAACCCTGGAATAGAAAATACCGTTTCTACCACAAGTCCGCCGCACAAGGTAAAGGCAATCTGCGGCCCCAAATACGTAATAACCGGAATCAATGCATTTCTCAGTGCGTGTTTGAAAATGATTACGCCATTCTTTAAGCCTTTTGCACGAGCAGTTTTGATGTATTCCTGATTAATGGAATCCAACATTGCTGTACGCGTCTGTCGGGAAAGATAACACATTGGATAGAATCCAAGCGCAAGACATGGCAACACATAACTTCCTGGTGTTCCGTCAAAAAGCGCCGGGAACAATTTCAACCCTTCAATACCTCCGCACAGCGTATGCAGCAATAAGGTTGCCACCACGAATCCAGGCATAGAGATACCAACTGTACAGACTACCCGCAGCAAGCTGTCCACCCAGGTTTCCCGCTTGTATGCTGCAAGACACCCCAATGGTACGCCTACCAACACAGCCCAGAGAATTGCCAGAATACCGACCTTTGCCGATACCGGGAACATTTCCAGAATAATCTGTAACACTGGACGATTCTTCTGCATTTTGATAGATGTGCCAAAATCCCCTTGTACTAAATTAACTAAATACTTCCCCAACTGAACGATCAACGGTTGATCCAGACCATATTTTGCATTCAATGCATCAATCGTCGCCTGTGTTGGCGTCTTCTCAGACAACCATGGATTTCCCGGAATCGCATTCATTAGGAAAAATGTGATGCAGGCTACAACTAGTAAGGTTATCACTGCTGTAACAACTCGCCGCACCATATACTTTCTCATTCTTCATCCCACCTTTATCAAATGTATTTAAAAATAGATTTATAAAATCAAAAAAAGAATGCACTCACCTCCCAAGTACATTCTTTTCCTGCCTCAAGAAGACTACGAAACTGCAATACTACAAAAGAATACTTATCAAAGCCTTACACCTATAATCAAAGTCTAAAAACTTCTCTTTCTTCCTGCAAAATTATACGATACTTTTAAATGATTGTCAATCGATTAATATCATGTATTTTTCTGATTTTTAGGTATATTTTTCTTATTATGTGTTTATTATGTATTTTATTTCGTCATTTCATCTATATTTTGTATAATTTTCTGAATATTAGTTCGGCGCTGACATACAAGTGTGTCCCATACACATAATAGATAACCGGATTATCTTTCTATAGATTTCACCTTTCTAATTTCCTCTATTCCTCCAGGAAAAAATATCTTGGGAAGCTAGCTTCCCAAGATATTTTTTGTGCATTTTGTTTGCAATGTAAACCTTTTGAACAAATTTATATATTGTAATTTATGTTAGTGCGACAGCCCCCTTTTGGTACTATGAATTGTAAAATAAGGAAGCTCAAATTGTAATTTCTCCTTGCATATTTCTACTTTCCATGGTATAGTAAATTTCATACAATTTCCATACAAATGTTATCTCCCATTTGCCAGCACAATTCAGGAGGTAATATGACATACGATATCTTTAAACAACACTTAGTAAAAAACTTACAAAGGTCTTTTCCAAAAGGCACTGACATTTCTATTCATCCCTTTTCCCATAACAACCGCATTATTTTAGATGGGCTTATCATTCTAGAACCTGGCGCTAACGTTTCTCCTACCATTTATTTAAACCATTATTATGAAAAATATCAACATGGCGCTTCTTTTACAGAGCTTCTAAATCAAATACTCTACTATTATTATACCCATTGCAGCATTCGCACCATTGACACTTCATTTTTTACCTGTTTTGAAAATATTCGTTCTCGAATTGTTTATAAATTAATTCACTATCAAAAAAACAGGGAACTTCTAGAAGAAATTCCCCATTTTCCGTATCTGGATCTTGCCATCGTATTCTACTGTCTGCTTCAGGAAGAACCCTGTCAAAGTGTATCTATTCTCATTTATCATAAACATCTGGAATATTGGAATATTTCCAAGAATGACCTTCTTACCATTGCCACCGCAAACACTCCTATTCTACTCCCTCTGACCTTTGATTCATTGGCAGACCTGATTGTGCCTGCGCAAAACCTATTGCAAGCAAAGGAACTTAAAACAGCAGAAAAACCCTTGGATTCCCAACTTCTTCCTATGTATGTACTCACAAACCGCCAACGGCTCAACGGCGCTTGCTGCATCCTCTATCGCCATGCACTACAGATGGCAGCAGACCACCTAAAGGACAATCTCTGCATTCTTCCAAGCAGCATCCATGAAGTCATTGTAACCCCAAGCTCAATATTTTCTAATCCCAAAGAACTATCCCAATTGATACAAGAAATCAATCTAACCGAAGTTTCCCCAGAAGAAATTCTCTCAGATCATGCCTATTATTACCATCAAGGGTCTGGAGAGATTTCTATCTATGAATCATAAGCTTCCTTCTACTTAGCTGCCCTTGCCGTTCCTTCTTTCCAAAAGATAAGAAAGAAACAATCAAACTAATGTTTGATACAATTCTTCGTATTTTTTGGCCGAATTTTGCCAAGAGTTATCTATATTCATACACCGTTTCATCATGGCACGCCAATCCTTTGGAGCGTTGCAGAATATATCATAGGCATACCGGATAATCTCCAACATTTCACCTGCATCATAATTTGTAAAGCTGAACCCATTCCCCGTATGCCAGATCTCATTATAAGGCTCCACGGTATCTTTCAATCCCCCCGTTTCCCGAACAATAGGAATGGTGCCATAACGCATGCTGATTAACTGACTCAGTCCGCATGGCTCAAACTGGGAGGGCATAAGAAATGCATCTGCTCCTGCGTAAATCATATGGGCTATTTTCTCACTGTAATCGATTGTGGCTGAAATTCTGTCAGGATATTTCCAGTCAAAATGCTTGAAAAAGTCCTGAAACTGGTCTTCTCCTGTCCCAAGGACAGCTACTTGTACATTCAAAGTATTCATGAGCTCTTCCAACACAATCCTTACCAAATCAAATCCTTTCTGCTGGGTCAATCTGGATACGATTCCAATTACCATAGCAGCATTATCCTTTCGAAGGCCCAGGGCTGCTTGCAAAGCTTCTTTATTTTTCTTTTTCTTGCTTATGGTTTTCTCACTAAAATGGACTGTAAGCAGAGGATCTGTCACTGGATTGTATTCGTCCACATCAATTCCATTGACGATTCCAGACAATTTTTCGGAAACTTCCCGCATAACTCCATCTAGCCCTTCTCCGCCTTCCTGTCCCTGGATTTCCTTTGCATATGTCTCACTCACTGTATTCACCCAATCGGCATGAAGGATTCCCGCCTTCAGGAAATTCGTCTCTCCATAAGCTTCCATGTCGCCATATCGATAACTTGCTGGTAAATCCCGGCAATTTTCAATATCGTCCATTCTCCATCTGCCCTGGAATTTCTGATTATGAATAGTCATAACTGTTCGAATATTCCGGTATATGGGATTTTCACGGTAAAACGCATCTAAAAACACTGGAACTAATGCGGCCTGCCAGTCATGGCAATGTATAAGATCCGGATAATAACCCAATTCTGGCAGGCTAGCCAATACAGCTCTACAATAAAAGGCAAACTTATTTACATCTTCAAAAATCTGGTTATATGGACTATTTCCGGCAAAATAATGCTCATTGTCGATAAAATAATACAAAACCCCATCTACTTTGGCCTCATAGATTCCTATGTACTCCCTTCCCCTTGGCATATCTGCATAAAATTCTGTCACATATTTCATTTTTTGCGTATGCTCTTCTGAAATGCACAGATATTTCGGCAGAAAAACCCTTACATCAAATTTTCCCTTATCCAAATATTTCGGTAATGCCCCGACAACGTCTGCCAAACCTCCTGTTTTCATAAAAGGATTCCCCTCAGATGCTGCAAAGAGTATTTTCTTCATGTAAAAGACCTCCTACTTATTCTCTCAATTTATATTCTAACCGAATTTTATCCGCAATTAAAGCTATAAATTCAGAATTTGTAGGTTTTCCTTTTCCATTATGTATGGTATAACCAAACAATTCATCGATTGTGTCCATTTTTCCTCTGCTCCATGCTACTTCAATGGCATGGCGGATGGCCCGTTCCACCCGGCTGGGCGTAGTCTGGTACTTTTTCGCAATACCTGGATACAGAATTTTTGTGATAGAATTCAACATCTCCATATCTCTGACAGACATTATAATTGCCTCTCTCAGGTACTGGTAACCTTTAATATGAGCCGGAACACCAATTTCATGTATGATATTTGTCACATCACTTTCCAGATTCCGTTCCTCTAACTCCTGTTTGTTCTCATATGCATTTACCTTACGTACTTCGCTGCCTTTCTTCATCTCCACACTTCTCACATGTTTGATACGATTTAATACTACATCATTATCAAATGGTTTCATAATATAGTAATCTGCACCTAGGGAAAATGCGTCTTCCGTGATTTTTTCCTGCCCAATTGCAGTAATCATAATGAATGCTGGATGTTTTTTCATATTTTTGTCATTTCTGATTTTGTCCATCACAGTCAATCCATCCAATTTTGGCATAACAATATCAAGAAGAACTACATCGGGCTCTTTCTTTTTTATCATCTCGTATGCTTCTTCTCCATCCTTTGCGGTTCCTACCACTTGAAGCTCATCATCACTTCTTACAAGATCTCCCAATTCTCTCAGCATTCTCTCATTGTCATCTGCAATTGCTACATTTAATTTTTCCACGTTATAATCCTCCTGTTGATTTTCATACTAATCCCTCATAAAAGGCAACTATTTGTATTATATACTCAATTAATTATTCCTTCAACGAAAAAATTTCCTTCCTTTTCGACAAGGGATTTCTGTTGTCGTCCTATTCGTACGAATATTGTCGTATTAATACTTTTTTCCCATAACAACACTATCATACCGAGTATATAATCAGATATTTTGTCAAATTATGTCGTATTATTTTATAAATATATTTTGTGGAAACGTCATAAGCAACGACTATTTCACCCATAAGTTTGAAACATACCACAGAAAAAGACAGCATTTCTAGAAAGAAAATGCTGCCTCTTTGGAATTCTATAAAATGAACCATAAGATTAGGATGTCAAAAGCACCTTTGGTGCTACGCTCATACCATATATTGTTATTGCAAATAAATTTGCACATCAATATATGGTATGAGCGGGTGCGCCGCACCCTTTTGACACCCTAATTTCAATAATAAACTGCTCCATACTGAGTATAAAAATTCATACAATATTCCAAAATTCCCATACCTGCGGAAAAGCAAGCTAACAAAAATACAAGAAAAATTGCACCTTTGTCATATTTGAGAATTTCTTCCTTTTCTTCGCCCCTCTTGATATTTGAGGCTATCATCTCCCCACCTAAAGCAATGAGAATCAACGGCCACAGTTTCATAATTGTTCCTAGAGACAAGGGGGGATAGATCATATGCACCATAAATAAAATCCCAAAAAATATCATCAAAATTCCACATGTGATGCTTCCCACTTTTCTGACTCTCATTTCATCAACTCCTCCCGCTTTTCCTTCTCATCCAGTTCCTTTTTCTTACCCCGAATCAGATATAAGCCGCCTAAAATCAACAATATACTTACAGATACCCTGGGAATACTGTCCACAATATTCCAGTAAAGTTCATTTGGTATCACCCAACGGAAATAATCTGTCATATAATCCCACAACATAGCAGCTCCTATGATGATCAAAGCTATTGCAAAAATATTATTCTGTCTTTTGCTCCATTGCTCCATAGGAAAAATCTTATTTATATGGAACAAATAGTCATCCTCCAATGCATAAAATTCATCATCTGATATCCCTCTTATATTGTGTACATTGAAAAAACTGTAACACCATAAAATTGGCAATATAAATAACACTGGTCCGATGTTTAAGAACGCCGCCAAAAAAATCAATATCCAAAATACCGACATGATACTGACCCCCTGCTTCATAAATCCCATATACATTTCCCCAGCGCCTGGGACTAAGGAAAATAGCAGGGTCAAAAATCCATTTTTCTTTTTTGTCATCTTGTTACCTCCTGATCTTTCTTATTTTCAGAATTATCCATTTCTATGCGGAAAAATCCGCTGCTGATTTCATTTAATAAACCAGTAATCTCTTTACTTCCACGTCGCAGTTTACTTATAATATTTTCTTCCTGCTCCTGGCTGCCATACTGCTCTTTGCTCTGCTCCACCCGCTGTTCCTTTGGCAATTCCAGATTCATATCCTGAATATTTGTTGTAATCACCAGCAGGAAAATAGATGCTGCAACTGCAAACCCCACCTTTAGGCTGTATAGCACAAGCTGTACCTGCCTGGAAGTTTCTTTCAGCTTTACAGATGCCTGAACATCTATTTGATGGGCTCTGTTTAAAATTTCCTCCTTCAAATATCTTGGCGGTTTTTCGAAAATCCCTTCCATCCAATTTCCAAACTGTTCTGCACAAAAGGTACAGGCCCCGATATGCGTAAATAAATCCATTTCGTCAGGTTCTTTCAGTTTTCCTTCCTGCCAATCACAGAAAAGCTCTCTGGTAATATGTGCAGATATCAATGTACTTTCCCTTGCTGTTGATTTTTCTGTGTACTTTTTTTTCATCCGGCTGCCCTCCCTTCCATAATTTTTCGAATCATTGCCTTTGCCCTGTAAATCTGGGTTTGAACTGTTTTGATTCCCTTTTTCGATTCTTCGGCAATTTCTTTCGCGGTTTTTTCCCGGTAAAAATGTTCTGTAGCAACTTCTTTATAGGGGCTTTTCAGGCTCTGACAGATAGTGTAGACATATTCCTTTGATTCTCTTCTTAAATAAGCTTCCTCTGGACTTGCTTGATCATCTTTCAATTCTTCAAAATATGTATCATCCTTTGGCTCGCTGCGCCGTTTTGCACTTTTTAAAAAGTCAAGTCCCTTATTGGTTGCAATCTTGCAAATCCATGCCTTTTCGTAATCTTTTTGAAAGGTGGCAAGATTTTTATAAACAGATAAAAAAGTTTCCTGGGTCAAATCTTCTGCGTCAAACTGATTCCCTGTCATCTTAAAACAAATGGAATATACTAATCTTTCGTATGTATCCAACAGGTATCCAAAATATTCTTCTTTATCGATTTTATCCTCCTCCTTTCCTTTCTTCACTACCTGTCATTTATTATAACGAGGTGATTTGGGGAAGGTCTTCAAAATTTTGAAAATTTTTTATTTCTTGTTTCACCAACGGCAAATTAAACTAGCCTCATACCTTTCTCACAGAACATCCTTCTGGTGAGCAAGGTATGAGGCCAGTCTACCCCTGTATTCGATTGGCTGATACAAAGCAAGGATAATAAAAGGTATCTTTCGTTACCGTTTTTTCGTTCAAAAATTCGAAATCAGTTTCTTTTTGATTTCAGCTCCAGTAGGAGTAGCTGCAAGACCGCCTTCTCCTGTTTCTTTCAACGACGAAGGCAAAGCCATTCCAATTGTGCGCATAGCATCAATCACTTCATCTGGCGGTATTCGGCTGACAATTCCTGCCATTGCCATATCCGCACTGGTAACAGCATTTACTGCTCCAATCACATTCCGCTTGACACAAGGTACTTCTACCAGTCCTGCCACTGGGTCACACACCAAGCCCAACAAACTTTTCAGAGCAATGGCGCATGCATGAATGATTTCCTGTTCTTTTCCGCCCATTAAATATGCAAGACCTCCTGCTGCCATAGCGCTTGCACTTCCAATTTCCGCCTGACATCCTCCTGTAGCCCCTGCAATAAATGCCCGTTCCGCAATCACGGTACCAATGCCTGCAGCAGTAAACATGGCTTCTGTCATTTTTTCATCGGATACAGAAAAACACTTCTGGTACGTAAGAAAAACAGCAGGCATCACACCGCAGGACCCTGCGGTCGGGGCTGCTACAATCCGCTTCATACAGGCATTGGATTCTCCCATTTTCAAGGCCCTTATCATAACCTCTCCCACAAAACCACCGGATATGGTCTTCCCTGCCTGTAAAGCTTCTTCCATTTTCCATCCATCGCTTCCTACCAGTCCACTGGCTGATTTCATCTTGCCATCGTAAGATTCATCCGCTTTTCGCATGGTTTCATACATATTGCGCATGGTAAGAAAGGATTCCTCCTCCGATACCATACGCTCCGACATGTCATTCTCCAAAACAATGCGAAAAAAAGATTTTTTCTGCTCTGCGGCAGTTTCTACAATTTCTTTCAGTGATTGAAAACTCATGGCTCCACTCCATTTTCATCTATTAAACTTAGATACGTTACTTTATAGATTCCTTCTAATTTTTCTAACCATTTCATCGACTCTCTCGGAACTTCTTTATCACATTCCAAAACCAGCACTGCACTTCCACCTCGCTTATCCCGGTAGAGCTGCATTGTTGCAATATTTACCGATTTGTGGGCCAGCATGGAAGTGACTTCCGCCACATGACCTGGCTCATCTCGATTACGAACAATCAAAGTGGGATACTCCCCACAAAAGTTAGCCTCCAAACCGTCAATCTCGCAAACCTTAATCCGGCCGCCACCCAAAGAAGCTGCCACAACTTCCAGGTAACGTCCCTTTGTTCCTGTTAATTTCATAAGAGCAGAATTGGGATGGGCATCCCGTAATTCAATTCCAGCAAAAGAATATACGAGCCCAGCCTCATCTGCCAACGTAAAACTGTTGGGAATCCGTTCATCATCTGTCCCCATGCCCAACAAGCCTGCAATCAACGCCCGGTCTGTCCCATGGCCTTTTCCTGTCGCCAAAAAAGAACCATGGAGATAAATTTGCGCTTTTGCCACTGGCTCATTCAAAAGCCGTCTTCCAATATGTCCAATTCTTACAGCCCCCGCAGTATGGGAGCTGGAAGGACCAACCATCACTGGCCCCACAATATCAAATAAATTCATAGTATTTTATTTTGCCAGAAGCTCTTCTGCAAGCGCTTCCATTTCCGCAATGTTTGCCTCCTTCATCACAGATTTAATGGAAACTGTCTTTTCACAAAGGGTCATCTCCTTTAGCTGTTCCAGAATCCCTTTCATATTTTTCGCTGCCATCGGCGCCCAAGAACCATTTTCGATGAAAGCAACCTTGCGTTTCTGAAAATTCTTGCTCTTTAAATGATGTAGGAAATCTTCCATGCAAGGGAACATTCCTCCATCATAAGTTGCAGATGCAAGTACCATTTTATCATAGCGAAAGGCATCTTCAATAGCTTCTGCCATATCATCTCTGGATAAGTCAGTAATCGCAACTTTTTTCGCACCTTTTGCCTCTAGAATTTCTTTCATTTTGATTGCCGCACCTTTTGTATTGCCATGAATAGATGCATAAGCCACCAAAACTCCATCATCTTCTGGCTGATAGCTGCTCCAGATCTCGTATTTTCCAAGATAGTATGCCAGATTTTCCTTTAAAATTGGTCCATGTAAAGGACAAATCATAGCAATATCCAAATTCGCCGCTTTTTTCAACAATGCTTGTACCTGCGCACCATATTTTCCAACAATATTAAAATAGTATCGCCTTGCTTCACATGCCCAGTCTTCTTCTGCATCCAGTGCGCCGAATTTTCCAAATCCATCTGCGGAAAAGAGAATCTTTTCTGATTTTTCATAAGAAACCATAACCTCTGGCCAGTGTACCATAGGAGCCATCACAAATGTCAGTTCATGAGTTCCCAGGTGTAAGGTATCTCCTTCTTTTACCACTACAGACCGTTCTGATAAATCCATCGCAAAGAATTGCTGCATCATCGGGAATGTCTTTGCATTTCCCACCAGCTTCATTTCTGGATATTTCTCTGCAAGAACCTGAATATTTGCTGCGTGGTCTGGTTCCATATGAGAAATCACCAGGTAATCCACGGTCCTCCCTACTAACGCCTGTTCCAGATTTGCCAGCCATTCCTCTTTTTTTCTTGCATCTACGGTATCCATAACGGCTACCTTTTCATCCAAAATTACATACGAATTATAAGATACCCCATTGGGGATAATATATTGGCTCTCAAACAAATCCAAATCCTTATCGTCTGCACCGATGTACAAAATATTATCTGTAATTGTTACGTCTTTCATTCCTTCATTCCTCCTGAATTTTCTCCTTAAATTATCCTCCTGCTCAACCTGCCCTGCGGCGGACCCCCATGCTATCCTTACTATGAAGTTCCAAAACTTCCATAGGTACAAAGTGGCAAGGTATTTTATACAAGATAAAACAGGGATTGCCAGAAATTGACAATCCCCATTTCCAACGATTCTATTTTACTTATCAGAAAGGTATTCGTCAATACCTTTTGCAGCAGCTTTTCCTGCGCCCATAGCAAGAATCACCGTTGCTGCTCCCGTCACTGCATCACCGCCTGCAAATACGCCTGGCTTGCTGGTAGCTCCATTCTCCTCCTCTGCCACAATACATTGCCAGCGGTTGATATCCAGTCCCTTGGTGGTGGAGGAAATCAATGGATTGGGAGAAGTTCCCAGAGACATAATAACGGTATCCAGCTCCAAATCAAATTCAGAACCCTGAATTTCCACTGGCCTTCTTCTGCCAGATTCATCCGGCTCTCCCAGCTCCATGCGAATACAGGTCATGCCTTTCACCCATCCATTCTCATCAACCAAAATCTCTGTGGGATTGGTCAGCAAATCAAAAATAATACCTTCTTCCTTTGCATGGTGAACTTCTTCCACACGGGCTGGAAGCTCCTCCTCACTTCTGCGATATACCACATGCACTTCTGCCCCTAAGCGGAGAGCAGTTCTGGCTGCATCCATTGCTACATTTCCGCCGCCTACCACTGCAACCTTCTTCCCTTTCATAATTGGGGTATCATATTCGTCTTTAAAAGCTTTCATCAGGTTATTCCTGGTAAGGAACTCATTGGCAGAAAATACTCCATTGGCCTGCTCGCCAGGAATTCCCATAAACTTAGGAAGCCCTGCGCCAGAACCAATAAATACTGCTTCAAATCCTTCTTCTTCCATCAATTCATCAATGGTTCCTGCTTTTCCAACTACCACATTAGTCTCGATTTTTACGCCTAATGACTTAACATTTTCAATTTCTTTTGCCACTACTGCGCTCTTAGGCAGACGAAATTCTGGAATTCCATAAATCAACACGCCGCCTGGCTCATGAAGAGCCTCAAAAATTGTCACATCATAGCCCATTTTTGCCAAATCTCCAGCACAAGTCAATCCTGCTGGACCAGAACCAATGACTGCCACCTTATGATCCTTCTTTTCAGTTGCCGGCTCAGGCTTAATGTTATTCTCCCTTGCCCAGTCTGCTGCAAAACGCTCCAATTTACCAATGGAAACTGGCTCACCCTTTATGCCGCGGATACATTTTCCTTCACATTGACTTTCCTGGGGACATACACGTCCGCAAACTGCTGGAAGAGCGCTGGATTTACTGATAATCTGGTAGGCCTCCTCAAAATTCCCTTCTTTCATTTGGGAAACAAATCCTGGAATATCAATGGCTACTGGACATCCCTTTACACACTGGGCATTTTTACAGTTCAGGCATCTTTCTGCCTCTTCCATTGCTTCTTCCTTATTATATCCCAGACACACCTCTTCAAAATTCTTCGCACGTACCTGGGGCTCTTGCTCTCTCACCGGAACTTTCTTCAATACATCCATTATTTGTCACCTCCACACTGTCCGCATCCGCCATGGTGGGTATCTCCCTCTGTAAGCTTCAACATACTTCTTCCTTCTTCTGTTTTGTATAACTGCTGGCGTTTCATCGCCTGGTCAAAATCTACCAGATGTCCGTCAAATTCCGGTCCGTCGACACAAGCAAATTTTACCTGGTCTCCTACCGTTACACGACAGGCGCCGCACATTCCGGTTCCATCCACCATAATAGGATTCAAGGAAACAATCGTAGGAATTTCTAATTTTTTCGTGAGAAGGCAGACAAATTTCATCATAATCATAGGTCCGATTGCAATGCACAAATCGTATGTATTTCCATTCTTTACAAGTTCTTCTAGCTGGTTGGTTCCCATTCCATGGAAGCCATAGCTGCCGTCGTCCGTTGTTACATAAAGGTTCCCTGCTACTTTTTTCATTTCATCTTCCAGAATCAGCAAATCCTTTGTCTTAGACCCCATAATCACATCACAGCTTACTCCCTGCTCATGGAGCCATTTTACCTGGGGATATACAGGGGCAGTTCCCACGCCTCCGGCAATAAATACTATTTTCTTTTGTTTCAGTTCTTCCAAAGGTGTCTCCGTCAGCTCAGATGCACAGCCCAAAGGACCTACAAAATCCTGAAATGCACTGCCTTCTTCCAGAGATTCCATGCGCTGTGTGGATGCTCCTACAATCTGAAACACAATAGTAACCGTTCCTGCATCCTTGTCATAATCACAAATGGTAAGTGGAATACGCTCACCTTCCTCATCCATTTTCACAATCACAAACTGTCCAGGCAGACAGGACTTTGCCACACGTGGCGCTTTTACATCCATAAGAAAAATCTTATCTGCCAGTTTTCTCTTTTTTACGATTGGGTACATATTCAAACCTCCGCATACTTAATCTTCTACGTGTTATGGCTGCAGCTATCCTGCTAGCTGAAACCGTCCATTCTTATTCTAATATACTTCTATTGAAATTTCAATCATGCATTTTAAGATTGTAATTCCTTCTACTGCCGCTCTACAATAGTACCCTCCCGGTACGCACGCAACAATTTCTCCAAATCTATAATATTTTCCTTAATTTCTTTTCCCACATCGGTATCTGCCACCGTCTTTCGCAAATTCACGTGCTGCACCAGCATCATGTGAGAATGGATGTCGTTTCCGTCCTGTACCGCTTTTTCCACTGACTCAAAAGGCTCATGGGCCGCAAGGAGAAGTCCATAAGAATTAAAAATCAAAGTGTATCCTGCAATTCCAGTTTTGGGCTGATATGCTTTGGAAAAACCGCCATCAATAATGAGAAGTTTTCCATTGCATTTTACTGGAGATTCCCCACGAGCTGCTTCTACTGGCACATGGCCATTGATAATATGAGAGTCTTCCCCCTCAAGACCAAATTCCCGAAGAATCTTATTTACGATTTCTTCCTCTTCCAACAGATGGTAGTAAGGATTCTTTGGCTCCTTATGGGTGGTTTTATCTGCAATAAAATACCGCTCAAAGGTAGTCATCTTAGCTTTCCCAAATACCGGAGAATTGGCATTCTGCCAGATAAACCACAAAATATCCAAGCCTTTTTGCTTTTCTGCCGGATCTATAGAATAATAGCCCTTTCTCGCATAGTGCTCTAACACATCATACAGCTCTTTTCCACTGTATTCCTGTTCAAACACACGGACTTTTTTAAAGCTTCCATCCTCATTAAAAGGCACGCAGCCATGATACAGAAGATTTCCATTGTATACCTTATACAAGCTTCCCTTCGTATACAAAAACCGGATATGCTCCTGCAATTTTTCACAATTAATAAAGGCTGTCACAAGCCTGTCCACCACATCTGCTTCCTCTGGTGACAGCTCATAAGGATTCTTCCTGTCTACCGTTGGGAAACAAATATCTTTTAAGGGATATGTCTTTCCCTCCACCACCACAGTTCCCTTTTCCAAATCCATTTTATCCAATAACAGACGCTTCTCCATATGAAATTCAGGACGTCTTTTCATCAATTGTCCTTCCAGCTTAAACTGAATAATTGCAATGGCTTTATGCATTTTTTCATCCAACTGAACGTCCTTAATATCATACTCGTCTTCCCGATAATCCAAATGAAAGGCATCGCAAGGATCACTGTCATATTTATCCAAGGCTAACCGCACCAATGGAATTAGGTTGATTCCATACCCATCCTCTAAGGTATTTAGATTTCCATATTTTGCAGAGATGCGGATGACATTGGCAATACAAGCAGGATTACCTGCTGCTGCCCCCATCCACAACACATCATGGTTTCCCCATTGAATATCCACAGAATGATGTTTCATCAAGGTATCCATAATCAGATTAGGATATGGCCCCCTGTCGTAAATATCTCCTACCACATGCAGATGGTCTACAATCAAACGCCGGATTAAATTGCAAAATGCCACCACCAGCTCAGAGGCTCTTCCTGTACGAATCACTGAATTGATAATTTCACTGTAATATGCCTCTTGGTCCGCCACATCCGGCCGGCCTGTCAACAGCTCTTCAATTACATAAGCAAAATCTTTGGGCAACGCCTTACGGACCTTGGAACGGGTGTATTTAGAAGAAGCGCCTTTACAAATACGAATCAAACGATATAGGGTTACTTTGTACCAGTCCTCCAAATTCTCTTCCTGCTTCAGCACCTGTTTCAATTTCAGTTCCGGGTAATAAATTAAAATTGCAATTCCTTTCTTCTCCACTACCGAAAGGCTGTTTCCAAACTCCTCTTCAATTTTCCGTTTGATTGCGCCAGAACCATTTTTCATCACATGCTGGAACTGATCATATTCTCCATGGATATCCGTAATAAAATGCTCTGTTCCTTTTGGCAGACTTAAAATCGCCTGTAAATTTACGATTTCCGTAGCTGCTGCCGGAATCGTCGGATATTGCTTTGCTAACCCTTTTAAATACCTGATTTCTCCTGCTTTCATTTTACTATCTCCCTGCTTTCTCCTAATATTTCTTCCTTACCGTTTCGCCACGATGACATCTTTCATATCGTATTTTCCCGCTGGCTTCCCTGCTAAAAATTTGGCCGCTTCTACTGCACCCTTTCCAAAAATCCCTTTGGAATATGCGGTATGTTTTACTTCGATTACCTCATCCAATCCAGCAAAAATAACTTCATGCTCCCCTACAATACTGCCGCCTCGCACAGACTGTATTCCAATCTCATCTTTCCTCCGTTTCTCCCTTTCCTGGGTTCTGTCATACCTATACTGATAAGTGTTCCCCAATGCCTCATTGATGGCATCCGCCAAAGCCAAGGCTGTTCCACTGGGGGCGTCCACTTTCTGATTGTGGTGCTTCTCCACAATCTCCATATCAAATCCTGCTGGAGCGAGTATTTTAGCTGCTTCCTGCAAAATCTCCATCAGTACATTAACGCCCAGGGACATATTTGCAGATTTCAGTACCGCAACCTTTTGGCTGGTTTCTTCTACTTTTACAATCTGGGCTTCCCCTAATCCTGTAGTACATAAAACCACTGGAAGCTGATGCATGATACAGTAATCCAACAGATTATCTACGGCTGGAGCCGCTGCAAAATCCACAACCACATCGGCCTCCACATTGCATTCCTCAATTGTTGGAAATACTGGATAGGAATTTTCAATTCCAGCATACGGGTCGATTCCTGCCACAATCTCGATGTCACTGTCCTCCTGGCAGATATTCGAAATCACCTGCCCCATCTTGCCGTTGCATCCATGCATAATCATTCTTACCATTTTCATTTCCTCCTAAGTAAACTCATAATATACAATTGAGCTGCCCCAAATTCGGACAGCTCGCAATATTTTCAAACATGCTTGAGAGAAATGCCAAATTCCTCCATTGCCTTTGATAATTTTTTCACATTCTCTGGCTCCATGTCACCCAAAGGTGCGCGCAAGGAACCGACATTCCATCCCATCAGATTCAATGCAGCTTTCACTGGAATTGGATTCACCTCACAAAACAGCGCATCTACCAACGGAAGGGCCTTTAGCTGCATCTGCAAAGCCTCTTGATGATTGCCATTAAGATAATTCATTACCATATCATGGGTAAATCTGGGAGCTACATTGGAAAGTACGGAAATGACCCCGATTCCACCACAAGCCAAAAGTGGAATCACCTGACCATCCTCACCGGAATATACATCAAACTCTCCCTGTGTCTGCTCCATCAGCTTCAACGTATAGGAAATATCCCCCACTGCATCTTTCATTCCTACAATATGCTCCACTTCCCGATTCAACGCCGCCGCTGTCTGAGCTTCAATCTTACAGCCTGTTCTGCCTGGAATATTGTACATGATAATGGGAATATCTACTTTCTTAGCTATTTGCATATAGTGATCGATTAACCCTTTCTGGGTTGCCTTATTATAATAAGGAGTTACCACTAAAAGCCCATCTGCACCTGCAAGCTGCGCCTGATAGGATAGCTCTACTGCTGTCTTGGTACAGTTGGAGCCAGTTCCTGCAATGACTGGAATCCGATTCTTTACAATGGAAACGGTGGCCCGGATCACCTCCAAATGTTCCTCTACCGTCAGGGTAGACGCCTCGCCTGTGGTCCCTGTAATAATGATGCTGTCTGTTCCATTCTTAATCTGATCTTCCAAAAGCTCTGCTAACTTGTCGTAATTCACTTCCAAATTTTCTTTCATTGGTGTAACAAGTGCAACGCCTGCACCTTTAAAAATTGCCATATACCTTCCTCCTTGATAAGATAAAAAGCCGACTGGACAGTCGGCTTAAAGATTCTAACATTTGCAAAAACCATGTTCTCTGCTGATAAATCTGTGATAGCGCTCCATCCATCTTAAGATGACAGTCATATAATTATTCATTATATGCCCAAGAATCTCTCTACAGGAAAAGAATTCTTTCGGCGTTCTTCCCTTTCCATTATCTTCCACTGTGCCTGCCACATCCGATAAATTACTCATGAATCACGCAACCTCTATCCATTCATATTATTGTTAACGCTAATATAGCATTTTCTATCTGCAAAGTCAACAGTGACATTCACTATTCTGCATGTATTTCATAAATTTTTCCAATATATTTTTGCAACACCTGATTCACATGTTTTCCAGTAAGCATAAGTTCTGTATCCTCTGACCTTGCATTCATTAGTATCTCCAAATCTTCCTCAGAAACCATTTTATTATCCAAGAGTTCCAAAAAACTGTCCAAAATCAGAAGGTTACACTCTCCAGTCACCAGAACCTTTTTCGCAAAATTAAATCCATTGCGGATATTCATGCTTTCCTCTTCTTGTTCTTCTTTTGAAAGCTCCGTAAAATCCTTCTCAAACCTTGCAAAACTAAAGAACTTTATCTCTGGCTCCAGCCTATGCAAAAGTTCCAGCTCTTCTTCCTTTTTTCCTTTTAAAAATTGAATGATAATCGCACTGTTCCCCTGAGCTGCAAACTGCATTGCATATCCAAGGGCTGCCGCAGTCTTGCCTTTTCCTTCTCCACAATAAACAGTAATCTTTTCTTTACACATGCCATTTTCCTTTCTTTCAACCTAAAACCTTTTTTTAAAATATCACAAACTCTCGGAAAATGCAAATTTTTGTCAAATTGTTGTTTGCAAATAATTCTTTTTGCACTATGTATTCTTTCTTTTTATTTAAAATTTTATTATAATCTCTTTATTCTAAATATTCTATCTTACTTACAGAAACCTCATAGGCAACTCTGTGTTCCACTTCTGTTTCGGAAAGCTTTTTCACATATTCCCTACTCTGGATTCTCCCATATACCTGCACATGTCCTCCAACCTCAAAACCAGAAGCATATCTTGCATTTCTTCCCCAGCAAATACACGGAATATAATCTGATTTTCCATAAGAGCGGTTCACTGCGATTAACAAATCTGCAATTTCTCTTCCCAGTGGCGTTTTCCGGTAAATAGGCTCCTTGCAAATATATCCATCCAGAAATATCTGATTGCTTTTCTCCCCTTCTGGAATCTCATCTACAAATTCCAACTCTCTTACAAATACAGACAGCACTAAGCGGTTGCGTTTTTCTTCATGTCTGTTATAAGAGCGAAACTGTCCATCCACCCGAATATATTGTCCAATATAGCTGCACTGTGTATCAATCAGTCGTTCAGAAATCATCATAGGAATAATGTCTGCAAAATTGCTCAATCGGTTTACAGACACTTCTACCATATAAAATCCTTCCCCAAACACCTCGTGACTATACTGGAAATCCGAAACGATTTCACCAGTAATTGTAACCTGATTGTTTTCAAATATTTTATCTGCCATGAGTATTAGTCCCCTTTCGTATATCGATGGCACATCGATGAAGTATAAATTTTTCTAAAAGAATACCATTGGGTTTCTGAAAATATTCGCACTTCCTGTCGACAGGATTTACTCTTTACGAAATCAGCAAACCAGGATATAATAATGCAGGTAGGCGCGATGGTACAAAATAACTACGTACCGAAGTAATGCCTGAACAATTATATTTCGAAAAGAGGTAAATATTATGGCTCAAAACCCAATCGTAACTTTTGAAATGGAAAATGGTGACAGGATAACAGCAGAGCTTTATCCTGAAATTGCCCCTAACACAGTAAATAACTTTATCAGCCTGATCCAGAAAGGATACTATAACGGCCTTTGCTTTCACCGAGTTATCCGGGGATTTATGATTCAGGGCGGATGTCCAGAGGGAACCGGAACTGGCGGCCCTGGCTACAGCATCCCAGGTGAATTTTCCCAGAATGGTTTTTCGAATGATTTAAAGCACAGTGCAGGCGTTCTTTCTATGGCAAGAACAATGGCTCCTGATTCCGCAGGCTCTCAGTTCTTCATTATGCACCAGGACTCTCCCCACTTAGACGGCGCCTATGCAGCCTTCGGAAAAGTAACCGAAGGTATGGAAGCAGTAAATCGTATTGCTGAGACAGCTACCGACTATTCTGACAGACCCATGGAAAACCAAGTAATGAAAACCGTTACCGTTGACTGCTTTGGGGTAGAATACCCAGAACCTGAGAAATGCTAAAGCTTTGTTTCAATCATCATATTCTAAAATCTGGAGAAGGCTTGAAAAAGCCTATCCTCTCCAGATTCTATTACTCCGGCGGTTAAATGTCGACGAATTTTACGCAGAATAAATTTTCATCTGCAAGGCGGAAGAATGAGTTGTAGCGAGTACTACAACGATTGATGACAACGCTGCAGATAGAAATTTAAGCAAGTAAAAACGTCGATATTTAACCGCCGGAGTAATAAATGGCTCCCTTTTTAAAATCTCTGATGCCTGCACATATCACATGGTATCCAAGAATTCCATGGAAAGACTTCTCCTTACTAAACCTCTATCCCAGCCATCCGTAAGATCAGTTTTGTGGTTCTTATCAGTTCCTGGGCAAATTCGAAATTTCTCCCTCCTCCATGCTCTGTCATATGCTTTTTTACCTCTGCTTCTGTCCTTCCGGTTCTTGCCGCTTCCTTCATCTGTAAATTATAAGGAATCGCCCCAAGCATATTTTCACCCACCCGGTAAAGCCGTTCCAGATTTTTTCTTGTATATAAGCCATCCTCGAAATAATTTCCCACCAGGAAAAACACCTTTCTGGAAAATCCAGGGGGATTCCGATAATAATCTCCAATCAGTTCTGACTCCTGATTCATATTCAAAACACAGACGTCCGCTTCTTGCAGCACACTCTGGGTAAAATCATCCTTCCGGTTTCCACAGTCAATAAATATCACATCAAAACAGCCTTCCACTGCATCCATTACCTGCTTTAATCTTACAAAAAAAGAATCCTCCTGCCACCACTCTTGTTCCCTTTTCCTGCTGGTAGGCAGATAATACATCCTTTCCTTAATAATCTGCTGCATATTTGCTCTGACTACCTGTTTTGTCAATTCCTCTTTCTGTTTCCCCAATAAACAATCCAATCCAGCAGCAAGAAAATATTCCTGTTGCTCCGCCGCTAAAATCGCTTGCCCTGTATTTTCATATTCCCGGTCAACTGGCTGTTTTAGTACAGAATCCTTTCTTTTTCCAGAAAAGCTTTTTTCCAATTCTTTCCCGTTGTAACCCCCTGAAGCCACTGCTATAGACAATGAACTTATGCTTACAGAAGCACAGGCAACCAACGACATATGGAAAGCAGTATCCACCTGTTTTTCTCCACTCCAAAATGCTATTTTCATCAATACTTCTCCTTGTATTTTTTTGCAATCTTAAAGAAGGAAAATAATCATCGCAAGACATTTCGATGTAAGATACTAAAACAAACCATAATTATTGTAAATCTGGAAATTTCGTACAAAGATTATTGTACATTGAACAAAAGATGCTTTCATCATACAAAAATCTCCCTAAATTGTAAATACTTTTTACTCTTTTTATAAAAATTTAAGACTTTTCTATCATTCACTTTCTCTTTTTCACAGGGTTACTACAAGGGTATCATATCCCCCCTGGCGAAGCTGGGTCTGAAGCTCCATCGCATCCTCCAAGCTGTCCTCCCGTCCCACAATCACTGCATAGTAAGGGTCTTCCCAGCGTATGGATGCAAAATATCCCTGTTCCTCCAATTGCTCCTGCATATACTGTGCATTCGATTCATAACGGTACAATCCCACCTGTACCCCATACTTTTTCTCAGGAGTTTTTAGTGGCAGGGCTTTCTCTACTCCTGTCACAATAGCATCTACCATTTGATCAAACTGCTGGTCAAACAATTGATTATCTGCTTCGTTATTGATAAAACCAAGCTCCATCAATACTGCTGGCATCTGGGTTCGTCTTAAGACGACAAGCCCTGGACGTTCCACCACCCCAAGATCCTGAAAACCAAAATCCACCAGCTCCTGATTGATGGCTTCCCCAAGCCTTTCCGCCTCTGTATTTGCTTCATATACCAATGCCTGGGTTCCACTGTAGGTATTGGGATTTATTCCAGAATTCCGGTGAAAAGAAATAAAATAGTCGGCCCCTGAACGGTTTGCAATCTGCGCTTTTTCAAAAGGCGAATCATAACGATCTGTAGTTCTTGTATAGAGCACGTTGTATCCGGCATCCTCCAGCTTCTTTCCTACTGCAAGGGTTACCTTAAGCGTATCATCCTTTTCTTTCCTCCCATTATAGGAAGCCCCATTGTCATAACCGCCGTGCCCTGCGTCCAATATAATTGTAACTGCCATGGCTTCTCCTTCCTGTGTCCTTTTTGGCACAAACAGGTATTTTGCTTTATCATATGCGTTAGGAAAGAAAAGTTTCCATTGACAAATCCTTCGTCTGAAGGTATAGTAAAAATATATTTATTTTGATTATCAAACTATTAAGGCAGGGATGATTTATGAGAGCAAAAATTATTGGAACCGGAAGCTGCCTTCCGGATAGATCTGTAACAAATGACTATCTTTCTACGATTATGGATACCAATGACCAGTGGATTCAAAGTCGGACTGGCATTCGTGAGCGTCATCTGGTATCCTCCCAGCAGGAAACTACTTTATCACTGGCTGTAAACGCTGCCAAAGCTGCATTAACAGATTCCGGCCTTTTGCCAGAACAGATTGACTTGATTCTTGTGGCAACCGTTTCTTCTGATTATATTACTCCAAGCGCCGCCTGCATGGTTCAAAAAGAACTGGGGGCCCACCGTGCTGTCTCCTTTGACATCAATGCAGCCTGTTCTGGTTTTTTATTCGCCTTGAATACAGTAGACGCTTATTTCCAAGCAGGTATTTATCAAACTGCCTTGATTATTGGTGTAGAAACTCTCTCCAAAATCATTGATTGGTCAGACCGTTCTACCTGCGTTCTTTTCGGGGATGGCGCTGGCGCTGTTGTTGCCAAAGCCTCTGAAGGAGGAATGATTGCTTCTCTTCAAGGCTCTGATGGTACTGGCGGGGATATCCTTACATGCAAAAACCGCACCAACAACAATCCATTTGTTTCTACTGATGCAAATCCAGACTATTTGTACATGAACGGACAGGAAGTATTCAAATTTGCCGTAAAAAAAGTGCCAGAATGCATTCAGTCCCTTTTGGAACAGGCAGGGGAAGATGCCTCCCATGTAACCTACTATCTGCTCCATCAGGCTAATTACCGCATTATTGCCTCCATCGCCCGAAAATTAAAACTTCCGATAGAAAAATTTCCCTCCAATGTGGATCATTGCGGAAATACCTCCGCTGCAAGCATTCCCATCCTTTTGGATGAAATTCACAAAGAAGGAAAACTTTCCGAAGGTGACCTGATTGTGTTATCTGGTTTTGGTGCAGGGCTTACCTGGGGAGCTGCCCTTTTGCAATGGTAATGGGGACTGTCGCATGAAAAGACATAGACACCAGATATAGATATACTTGGCTATTTAATATTCTATATCTGGTGCAAAATTTTTTAATGCGGCAGCGCCAAGCCTCACCAACACCACGGAACGACGCCTCCCCTTTTTATAGCAAGAATTCCTTTTATCCCTTTAAGAATACATATGTATTTTTATCAGAAAGCCCTTCTTCATATTGATACCCCAATCCATGAAAATTTTTGATTCCATGGACATCTTCAATCTCATTCTGCGCCAGAAAACGCACCATCTCCCCTCGTGCCATTTTCACCTTCGTTCCCGTTTCCACAACCTTTCCTTCTTTGAATTCCCCAAAACGACAGGTCAAAAACTGTTTCCCTGGGGGCAAATAGCTGGAAATGCATTTACTGTACTCCTTGGAAGCAAGATTTAAAATGATGTCTGCTTTTTTACATACTTCCCTGGAAATTTTATCTCCCCAATAATCATAAAGATTTTTATGAGCTCCCAAATGAATCTTCGCCTGCATTTCCAAACGATATGGCACAACCCCATCAAAGGGCCCCAGCATCCCGTAGAATCCAGATAAGATACAAAGATGCTCCTTAACATATTGAAAGGACTGATCTTCAAATACTGCTGGAGCCATATATTGGTATTGTATGCCTTCATAAGCCAAAAGCGCGGGCGTCAAATTTCTTTGTAAATCCATCTGTGCAAATCTTTTATAATTCAAATCGGCAATTTTATCATTGCATCTCCAGATATTTTTTGCTTCTTGGTAAGACAGGCTTCTCATATATTCTTTCAATTCTTCTGCCTCCTGCAAAAAAACAGGCAGTCCATGACAAGCAAACGTGTCTGTATCCTGTTTCATTTTCTTTGCAGGAGAGATGATGATTTTTATCATAATTTTCTCAATTCTTTCTCTTTGAAGTCACATTTTACTCTCTTTTCGGAACCTTTTCTAAATTTACTTCCAGATTTTTATATAATTCTACTGGGACAAATGCTTTCACATAAATTCCATTTTCCCGATACTCCTCTTCCAGCAGTTCGCCGTATTTACGAATCACCGTAAGTTGTCCGCCTTTGTCATAGGGAAAAATCCCTTCCAAAAACTGCTTATCTTCCCGTAAAATTTCTTCTAACACTTCCAAAAGCTGTTCCAGCCCTTCCCCGGTTTTTGCAGAAATTTTCAATGTCTTATCCGCCTTTGCATCCTTTCCCACTGCATCTTCTTCCACCTGATCCTGTTTATTAAATAACGTAATCATTTTCTTTCCCGAGACGCCTAGATTTTGCAATGTTTCGTACACAATATGCATCTGTTTTTCCCGTTGAGGGTTGGATGAATCTACCACATGGATAATAATATCTGCATATTTTGCCTCCTCTAAGGTGCTGCGAAAAGCTTCAATCAAATGATGAGGCAGTTTTCGAATAAATCCAACCGTATCTGTAAGCAAAATTTCCTGCCCGCTGCCCAGCTTAAGGTTTCTGGTGGTAGGGTCCAAGGTGGCAAAAAGTTTGTCCTCCTCCAACACAGAAGCATGAGTCAGCCGATTCAACAGTGTAGATTTTCCTGCATTGGTATAGCCGACAATTGCAGCTACTTTCACCTGACTGCGCTCCCGCTGCCCTCTGTTTACTTCCCTGTGCATTTGCACCTGAGACAACTCTCTGTTTAACTGGGCAATCCTGCTTTTAATCAGTCTTCGATCCATTTCCAATTTCTTCTCTCCGGGTCCCCTTGTTCCAATCCCACCGCCAAGCCTGGACATAGAAATTCCTAACCCAATCAAGCGGCTCATCCTGTATTTTAACTGTGCAAGCTCCACCTGTATCTTTCCCTCACTGGTGGAGGCCCTGGATGCAAAAATATCCAAAATCACCAATGTCCGGTCCATAACCTTACATTCCAATATCTCTTCCATATTCCTAAGCTGAGCCGGGGATAATTCATCGTCACAAATAATACCTGTAGCTTCCAATTCCAAAACCATCTGTCTAAGCTCCTGCAATTTCCCTTTTCCCACATAGGTGCCTGGATGAACCGATTCCCTATTTTGGATGGTCATACCCACCACCTGTGCTCCTGCCGTTTCCGCCAGCTCCGCCAATTCTGTGAGGGAATCCTCATCATCATCATTTTCTTGTTGACTGACGCCTACCAATACCACTTGTTCTATTATTTCTTCTATTTTTAATGATTCTGACATAATTTTCCTCCTTTTTCTTTCAGCCACATTAACAAGTCTCCTCAATGGCAATTATACCATATCCATTCCTAAATTATGAAAAATATATTATTGACATATGTTAATAATAAGATTATACTGTCTGTATCAGACAGAATTCAGGAGGAAACCCTTATGGCACGTCCCAACAAGCTGCGGCGGGTACGCCGTATGCCGATTTACACTCATTTTTATGCAGATAGACCAAAAGCACCCCCATGCCAGGAGGGATTGGAGCTTAGCATTGAAGAATACGAAGTCATCCGGCTATTGGATTATCAAGGCTTCACCCAGCAGGAAGCGGCTTTCCAAATGGGCGCTGGCCGCACCACCATTCAGGCATTGTACACCCAAGCGCGGCGAAAACTGGCACGTTTTTTAGTAGAAGGATTTCCCCTCACCATCAAGGGCGGAAGCTACCAGCTCTGTCCTGAACAAACAGCTCTGAATCAACACAACAAAAAAGGAGAACATATTATGAAAATTGCAGTTACCTATGAAAACGGACAGGTATTTCAACATTTTGGACATACCAGCCAATTTAAAGTTTATGAAGTCGAAAACGGAACCATTGTTTCCTCTGAAATTGTTGATACCAACGGGCAGGGACATGGAGCCCTGGCAGGATTTTTATTTGGCGGCGGCGTAGATGTACTGATTTGCGGTGGAATTGGCGGCGGTGCAAGAAATGCACTGGCAGAAGCAGGTATTGAACTTTATCCTGGCGCAACTGGAGACGCTGACGCCCAGGTAGAATCCTTTTTAAAGGGTAATCTTGTCTATGACCCTGATACGGTATGCAGCCATCACGCCCACGGAGAGGGACATGACTGTGGCAATCATGACTGTGGTTCTCACAAGTGTCATTAAGCCTGCGCAACATTATCAAGAAAGAATCCTGCAAAGCAGGATTCTCCGCCTGCGGCGGGTCGCTTTGCGACAGATTTCATACCCGCCGCAGTGCGATAAGAGCTTTTTTATTCTATAGGAAAGATGCTTTCACGCGTTAGCGTGACAAGGTCTTTCCTATAGAATAAAATATAGATTGCCCAGGCTCTCTTAAAAAAGCCTGGGCAATCTGCCAAACATTATCATTCCCTATTCATTTAGGCTTACTACAAACTGATCAAATGCCTTCTGGCCTTCTTCGTCCCGCTTATAAACCCCTGCATGTTCCAATACCTTACTGAACACCAATGCGATTTCTTTATGTAAAATATCCACCACATTTTCTTTGGTAACCTCTTGATATTTTGGAAGAAACTCTTCGGTCCAATCTGCATGCTTGGCAATGGTCTCATCTGCCCGAATATCTTTTTTATTTACAATGGCGTCTGCCAGCATTTCCATCTCATCCTTCAAACGGGCTGGAAGCACTGCAAGACCCATAACCTCAATCAAGCCAATATTTTCTTTTTTGATATGATGTAGTTCTGCATGAGGATGATATACGCCTAGAGGATGTTCCTCTGTGGTAATATTATTGCGCAGCACCAAATCCAATTCATACAAATCTCCTCGTTTTCTGGCAATAGGGGTAATGGTATTGTGGGGCTCTCCATCTGTCATTGCAAAAATAAACGCATCTTCATCTGTGTACCCTCTCCATGCTGTCAAAATTTTATCTGCAAAATCAATGAGGCGCGTAGTATCTTCACTGGCAATCCGTATCACTGACATCGGCCATTTCACAATACCTGCTTTCACATCCTCAAAACCTTTCACTGAAAATTCCCGTTCCACAGGGGCCTTTGCCATGGCAAATTCATAGCTTCCTCCCTGAAAATGATCATGGCTTAGGATAGATCCGCCCACAATTGGAAGGTCTGCATTGGACCCTACAATATAGTGAGGAAATTGTTTTACAAAGTCAAAGAGCTTACAGAAGGTCCCATGTTCAATTTTCATCGGAATATGCTTGGAATTAAACACAATGCAGTGCTCATTGTAATATACATAAGGAGAATACTGAAATCCCCAGCGGCTATCTTGGATTGTCACTGGGATAATCCGGTGGTTCTGCCTTGCCGGATGGTTGATCCGTCCAGCATATCCTTCATTTTCCACGCACAGCAGACACTTGGGATATCCGCTTTGCTTTGCATTTTTAGCTGCTGCAATGGCCTTGGGGTCCTTTTCCGGTTTGGAAAGATTAATCGTAATATCCATCTCTCCATAGGGAGTCTGTGCTTTCCATTTTACATCCTTTGTAATCCGGTAACGACGGATATAATCGCTGTCCTGGCTTAATTTATAGTAGAAATCTGTAGCTGCTTTTGCACCTTCCTTCTGATATATATCCCAGAATCTCCCAATTACTTCACTGGGCCTTGGCATCAGCTTGGCCATCAGCTTTGTGTCAAAGAGATCTCGATATACCACACCGTTTTCTTCTAAAACCCCGTGGTCATAAGCATAGTCCAAAAGCTCTTTTAACACTGGCTCTAACTCTACATTTTCATAATTCTCTTCCGGTTCTTCATATTCATCTATCTGCAGCGTCTCCAATAACTGATTCGTGGTAAAGATCACATCATCTTCCGTAATCAGACCGCACTCTAGTCCATAACAAACTAATTTTTTAATGGCTTCGTTTACCATAAGAATTCCCTCCCTCGCGATTGCTTGTTTTCATATACCAAAATTTAAGGCAGTACCTTGATTCCACCAAAAGGTCTTACTTTCAACACATGGCAGGAACCTTCCCCATACAAATCATCCAGCGCTTCCCGATATTCTTCTACAAAATCATCTGCCACAAATGCCTGAATGGTTCCGGCAAATCCGCCGCCGTGTACCCGGCTGACGCCATAACCGGACAGGATGCTGTCACTCACTGCAAGTCCCATGGAAACACTCTGATTCTGTACGTCTTTATTTGTATAAATATTCTGAAGATATTTGAAAGAAGAATCTCCAGATTCTTTTATGGTACTCAAAAATCCCTGAAAATCCCCTGCTTTTAAGGCTGTCACTTCCCGCTCTACCCGCTTGTCTTCTTCAAAGAAATGAAGCGCACGCAACACTGGCCGGTCACCACATTTCTTACGTATCTCAGGAATTTTTTTATAAAATTCTTTTTCATCAACCTCTCGCAAAAATCCTTTTCCAAAGAAATCTGCCACTTTTTTCATCTCTTCGGGAATCTGTGCATAATCATCCGTTAAATCTGCATGGGAGCCTTTGGTATCCGTAATGCAAAGGCTATGGTGATAAGCGCTGAAATCCACCTCCACTTTTTCCACAACAGGCTCCTTGGGATCTGCAAAATCAATGTGAATCAAACCGCCTACAGAGCATGCCATCTGGTCCATCAAGCCACAGGGCTTACCAAAATAAACATTTTCTGCATACTGGGCTACCTGGGCAATCTCTACAGAACTGATGGACATATCATTATACAAACCAGAAAGTATTGTACCTACCAGCACTTCAAACGCTGCGGAACTTGACATCCCTGCGCCATTTAATACATCGCTGGTCACAAAGGCCCGAAATCCGCCAATCTCATGGCCGTTCTTCTTAAGGCCATATGCCATTCCACGAATCAGCCCTGCGGAAGTTCCCTCTTCTGTATCCTTCTTCTCCAAACTGGAAAGGTCTACGGTAATCATGGGATAACCATCTGACAGAAGCTTAATCACAGGCTTCTCCCATTTCCCTACTACGGCAATGGCGTCCAAGTTAATAGAGGCAGCCAGCACTTCTCCATGCTGATGATCTGTATGGTTACCGCCTACTTCACTTCTTCCCGCTGCACTAAACAACTCCACCTCGCCTGATCCATACAGTTCTTCATACTTGTGAATGGCTGCCTGATAACGTTTGTTTTGATACTCCAGCACCCCCGTGTCCACATAAATCTCTTGCAAACGCTCCTGATGCTGTTTTGCTGCAAATTCTTCCAATAATACTTTCGTGTCTTTCATGCCAATGCCCTGCCTTTCCTTTTTGTTTTATGCCTTTTGACTTGTTTTCCCTGTGCAGTTTATATTCCTCCGCTTTTCCTTGGGCAGCTTTGAAATACATTGTTCCATTTTTTCTCTGTACTCACATTATATATGTTCTTTAGTAAACAGTCAATCTATTTAGTAAATTTTTATCCAAAAAAATGTGACAGTTCAGCCCTTGCATATTTGAAAGTATCTCTGATATTTCATCAAATCCAACTGGTTTGTCAGTGCCGAAGCCAATTCCAACAATTTTATAAAGGTATTGCATAATATATCTTATAAAAATATATCCTGTGGTCCAACAATCATTTCTGGAAACAAATTTACCGATACTCCATTTTCCACATCCCATACACAGTCAAATAATAGGATTGCCGTTCCATCCTGTTTAAACAGTAATGATGTGGGTGTTATCATCTGTTCAAGTTCACAAACCTGTTCTACCTTTTTTATCTCATCCCCACCAATGAGTCCTGCTTCTAAACTATCATTCACATAAGATTTCAATTTTTCTCCCACTCTCTTTAACACTTCTTCTTCCTTTTCGGAAAAGATCCTGTAAGCTCTTCTCTGTTCTTCTGTAATATGCTTTCCCGAATATGCCTTGGCAACAACTTTTATATTCCAGGACTTTCCAAACATTGTCACAGACTGCTGCTTATACCACCTATGTTTATATGTCATTTCTCCAAATACCCTGTCTTTACAGATAGTTTCCATTTTACATCTTTCCTTTCTTTATTCGTAATCGTTCAATTTTGGGCTTTAGCCAATGCAAAAGTTCTAAGCCAAACTGTTCCCTTTATTCTTCTGCTTTCCGCATCCTGTATTCTGACACACCGCCGGAGTGAGGGACATTTCCATGAATTTCTGTTGGAACCTTCTGCATTGTCTTGCAATCCTTACATTCATGCCAGGTATACTTATGCTCTTCTCTCCACTTTGCAACCTCTTCTGGGGTACAGCCTCTCTGCTCTGCCAATTTTTCATCTGCCTGGTCAAAATTTGCAGCTCTATCATCTGTAAAGTCGTCAATTTCAACTTCCCCCTTTGACACTTCTGAAAAATCTGCCTCGCCATCCTTAAAGGGTATTCCATCTATCCCATATTTATCCAGAAGTTCCCCCCATGTGAGTTTGTCTGGATTTGTCAGCGGATTTTTGGGAACGTCATTCCTATCCGGAACCCATGTGGAATTTCCTCTTTCCCCTTCCCAGTTTCCTCCATTTCCATCAATGGGGCATCCCCTTACATCCATTCTGGGCAATTCTTCTGATTCGGGAATATCCTCCGGTTGAGATATTCTTTCTGATTCGGAAGCTTCCTCTAATTCAGGGATATCAGCCCCTCTGCATTCTGTATCCTCTTCCCTTAAAATTTCAAAAAAATCCCCTTCCTCAAACAGTTTTCTATAAGTTTCTAACGCATCTTCACTGAACCCCGGCTCTATCTTTCCTTTCTTTTCCGATATTTCCATTATGTCCTTCATATTATCTAATAATGCCATGCCTTTTTTCCTCCTCTATATAGTCCATCAGTCTTTCAAAGATAGACACCGATTCTTTCTTCCCGTCAAACTGTGCCTTTTCTTTTGCAAGAAGTGCAAGAATCTGATTTTGGGCATATTCAGGCAAAATTGTGATATCAGGTTCCAGCCGTTCCAGCAGGCAGTTCCGCCAGAATGCAATATTCTCCTCTTTCCCCTTTGCAAAGCAAAATGCCTCTTCTGAATCGAAAATATTATACACTATTTTTTCTCGCAACCTTTCAATTGCAGTATCATCCACTGTTTTGGCATATTCTAGAAATGCAATTTTTACCTCAGCCGGTATCTGTAGCCTTTGTACTTCATTAATCAGGCCGACAACATACTTGCCATCTAATTTTTTTCTTTTGTCAATGGTCAGCAGCACATATTCCAAAATCCTGTATTTCTCTCTATTGTCTGCTTTTCTCTTTTCATAATGAAATTCTGGAACTTCCCTGAAATTTGTATCAATTTTACAGAGCACAGGCTCCAGCCAGTCATTTTGGTACACTGCTGCAACAAATGTCTTTATCCTGGATAATTCCAATATCTGGTCCTCATTCAGTCCTGCAGCCCTTCCAACCAGTTCCCGATCCTGCAAATCCGGCAGACGTAGTATAATTTTTGTGTTGGTATTCCGAATGACAGACAAATCCATCAGGCCCGGAGCCTGATCCGCAATCACAAATCCTTCTCCAAAGGTCCGCATCTCTGCAATGGAATTTGCCAGCATTTCCACAGATTTTCCAAGCAGATTCGCACTTTCTCCAAATTGCTCCGTTGATGTTCTTTTCAGTATATTATGGGCTTCCTCCAACACAGTCACATGCTTTAGGGGTTCATTTCCTTTGCCTGCATTTGACATGCGGTATTCCTGCAGTTTCATCACCAGTAATCCCATAATCAGAGCTTTGGTTTCACTGGAACCTGTTCTGCTTAAATCTATAATGACATTGCTCTCAAACAATTCCTCCACAGACAACTCATCACTGGTAAAAATTTGCCGGTACAATCCATTGGTCAGTGATTTCAGTCTGGTGCACAATGCTCCCTTATAATCTCCTCTCGTATCAGAAGAATAAGCGGACTCCTCCATAACTACATTAATTTGCTGTTGCACATCAATAAAAGAAGGATACAGCGGCATTTCCTTCACATAGCTGCATTCTGAAGTCGCCAAATTCCATCCTGACAGGATATACGCCCGTTCAATGGCATCTTTCAGCACAGCAGGCATTGCCGCATACATGGGCCAACAAACATTGAATATTTCAATCAAGCGGTCAATATGCTCTAGAACATGTATATCCTTCGGAAAACTAAATGGGTTTATCCGTAACAGAGGCATTTTCTTATCATTCGTCCCATAAACCTTTACATTGGGGTAGCCTCCAAACCGATTTTTATATTCTCCTTTTGCAGGCTCAATTACCATAAATTTTATTTTTTCTTTCCGTCCCTTTACCGAATGTACCATCAATTTGTCCAACATAGAATAAATCGTCGTCGATTTCCCGGAACCGGTGGAACCGGTGATAAAGGTATGCATAGACAAACTTTCAATATCCACACATACTTTCTGTTCTTTTCCATACCCGCCTTCTTCATGACCCATATGATAAAGATCGCCCAGAAACAGCCGTTCTTGACCGCTTTCTGCTATGTTTCTCCCAAATGGCGTCATTGGAATGACTGTAACGCCTAAAATAGATTTTTTCGGCAGCCCGATTTGTATGGCAAGCTCATCACCACTGACAATGGATGCCGGAGTAACAATAATTTTTTCTTCTTGATATTCCCCTTGTCTTTTCCTCAACAAAAAGCGAGGATGCACCAGAGACCCTATGTACTGCCCCAAAACCTTTGTTTCTTCTTCCTTATACCAGGAATTGATATGGGATGCCTGCACGCTGGAATCTTTTCCTCGCATCAGGGCATTATAGTTGCTGGCAACTGTCAGAACCGTTTCCCTGTCTTTTGCAATCACATAAGCTGCACAGTCAAAGGCCCCAAAACTTTCACATTCATCCAACCGCTCCAAATGTTTGTCTATTTTATCCAACAAAGATTTTACACTTCGATTTTCATAACTGAACTGTATGCTCTTCCCTGCTGCCCTGGACGTGGAAACAGTATCCGTCACGGACTTACTCTGCTGTAAGTTCCTGCTCCTAGTATCCGACTTTCCCATGGTATCAGAGGTTCCGCTGTTAACTCCAGCATTCAGCCCAAAATTTGCATTCACCACAAACGGAACTCCAAGCCCTATTCCTGCACTCATCCCAAAAGATCTGCCCTTCGACCGGGACCTGCTCTGGGTCATGGAAATGCCTGTAGAGATTCCCTTGGATATGCCCTCTGACCTTGCCTTGGACAAGGATACCGTATCGCTTTCATTAAATGTCACCGCATGATGGGCAAATGCGGACAATTGGGTGTACAGCAGTTCATATCCCTTCCGGATCACCTGCAGCTCTGCAGTATCTATTGGATCCGCCAGCATAACAACCGTATATTCCTGCCCCTTCAGTGAATCCACCAGATTCTCAATTCCCTGCACGTAGCCTGTGATGCTCTTATTTTTTTCGTCCCGCAGCGCAACAATACCCGAAACAGACGAATAGCAGTTCCTTTTTCCTGTCAATATGGTACTCTGAAGATTTTCCACCTCACTGCTTGGCAGCTCTTCCAAATCAGAACCTGTCAGGTTCCCTGCCAAAGCGCCACGAAAAGCGGCTGCATTTGCCTCTCGCCTTTTCCGGTCGGTTTCTGTACGCGCCCGTTTGGATACAATACCCAGATAATAATCTATGCGACATCCATCGCTATGTACCACCGTCGCCAGGCTGCATTCAATAGAAGATGCCACATTTACAATGGTAGTCAGCTTGTCCAGAAAATTTTCTTCTTTGTTCAAAACAAGCCGAGACAATTTATAAAATTTTCCGCATTCAGAAATTCTGGTATCCTTATCTTCTTCTGTGGGATCCATAATCTCATAAGATTCCAACATTCCCAGATAATCCTTTGTAATGATTGTCATGGCATGGTTTAAGGAAGCATCCAGCTCATTACTTAACTTTTTTGTGTTTTTCTCAATTTCATTCGGCATAGTTTTTTCCTCTAATGTAATCTTTTCCTGCAATTTTCCAGCCTGGAAACATATTCCTGATATCCAGCAATCTCCGTTTCCTTATTCTGGCACTGCAGTGCCAAAGCATCAAATTCTTCTACAATATTTTTAAGAAGCGAATCCTCTATTTTTTCTTGAATCGCTGCCATAGATTCTTTAAACTCCCTGACAGTAAGGGACAATTTTTCACACAGCTCGTTATAAATGCGTGAAACTGCCCGCTGAAGGGCGGCGGCCAATTCTGTTTTCTGTTCTGCGGAAGTAATCTCTCCGGTAAATTTCCCTGTAATTTTATCCATTGCATCTGATATATCTATCTGAAACACTGGAAATTCTATGGCGCTTACCGTTTCTTCCACCATGATCCGAAACAAGGAAGAATCATATGTTTCACTTCCAAGGTCAAAATTATTAACTACCACATTCAATATCTTCCGCTTCATCTCTTTTAACTGCAACGCTTGGGTAAATACCTCTTCTACCTGATTGGTTGCGTCAATCCCATATTTTCTCAGATTCTCTATGGCATCTGCAGCAATGCAGTAGGAATAATGTTCCTCATACTGGTAAAAATGGGTCTTCTTCCAGAACAAATGACCTGTGGTGTAAGAACCGGTATGGGTAGTTGTCCCTGTCCGCTCCTTGATCTCCAGGTAGTCCTTCCCGGCTCCTCGCAGTTCCCGGATTCCTTCTGCCTTTTCCGATTCCAGCCTGGCGTTAAATTCCCCGAAAACGTTAGATATGTCTGCCCGAATGTTTCCCATCTGTCCTTCCATAGATTTCTTCTGCTCTAAAAGCTGTTCCCTGTCATTTTTTTCCAATGCCTGAATCCTCTTTTGCGCCTTCTCCTGGAAAGAGGTAAGCAGGTTCCCTGCTTCCTCTGTGGCATTTGGGATAAAGCTTCTGGACTTACTTTCCAGGATTTTTTCTTTTTCCTCCACTACCTCGGAAAACAGATGCTTTACCTCATCAAAATTTCCCAATAATTTCAAATCAGCTTCCATATCCTCGGAAAACATTTTCAGGGCGGAGTAGATATTTTTTTCTTCCGGACTGTAATCCTGCTGCTGTTTGCCTGACATATTATAAGCAAGGGAGGAAACCATTAAAGGGTCTGCACATTGCTTTATCACTTCTATCAATTCCGAAGAGCTGCCCCTTGCTTCCAAATCTTTCACAAATTCCTGAACTTTGCTTTTTGCGCGTTTTTTTAATTTCCGCCGAATGAGTTTACCGGCCTTTGGAATATTATCGGCTGTATTTTCATCCTCGCCGAAAATGTCGTCTTCTTCCTGAACTCTTAAAACATCACGAATTCCGCTGTCATATTTGCTTGCAATCAAAACAAGCCGCTTTACCCCTTTCTGGGGAAGCTGGCTAGATAACAAAGTCCAGTCACTTTTGTCCAAAAAACTCCCAGACTGGCTCAAAAAAAATACCACATCGCAGATCTCCATAAATTCCTTGGTACGGATGGTCCGGGAAGCGATTGGATCATTCAGTCCCGGTGTATCCACAATGGAAAGCCCCTGAAATTCTTCTTTATTCAGGAAAAGGGTCACTGCTTTTACAATAGGCGTATATTTTCCGTCTTCGCCCACGTATTCATTGAGATGGGAAATCAAATCCTCATATGTCCCAAATTCAATTTTTTCCATGCCTTTTTCCAGATATGGATGGGGATCCACTCCGTTCCTTTGTACCATATCAACAATTTCCCGGGCGGAAGTATAGATTTCGTCATCCAGATCCACCACCGCATTTTCTTCTAACACTTCCCATTCTTCCGGGGAATAATACTCTACCTGAATAATGTTGTCCTTGGAATATTCCATTTTAGTTAATGTGGCAGTTTTAGGGGTGGAGGCTTTTGGCAGAATCTCTTTGCCCTCAAAGAGCAATGTGTTTAGGAAGGAGGATTTTCCTGCTTTCACCTGACCTACCACGCCTATGTTCAGCTTGCGGTTTTCACGGTAGAAATCCTCCGTCTTTAACTTAAAATCCACGGCAAATTTTTCCAGTCTCCTGATATCCTCCTCCCTGGCAACCTCTGCAAGTTCTGCAATCATTCCGCCTATATTGGCTGTAAAATCCTCAAACTGGGGGTTATCTGCTGTAAATAATGCCATTACTGTTTCTCCTTCCTCATCCTATTTTTCCGATACCATCTTGATAACTTCTGGTAATCATCAAAATATGATACTACATAGACTGTAATATATTTCATCTCATTGTTGGTTTCTGCATCTTTTTCGCTGTCTTCCAGAAAGAAAACCATTCCGTCGCAGGGAGCGTATATGTTTTCTTCCTTTTTCGCAAGTTTTTCTTGAGATTCGTTTGCCCAGAAGAAGCTTCCTTGTTCAAGCCACCTCTCTTTCTCAGACATCTCTCTCTCATATGTAACAAGCACATCTCCACCTTTTACCAATTCCCCCGCCTGAAGGCGGCTTTTGATAAAACACAAAGGTTCAGACCTATCAGCCTGAGCTCGAATCCCTTTCATTGCCCCTAATACGCTTGCAGCAATCTTATCTTCTATAGATTTTTCATATTTCTTCACACATAATCTCCCACATTCCCTGCGGTGGGAGATGATCCATTCTTCTGGAATTAATCCCTTAAAATTTTCTTTTATTGTCCATCTGTCTTTCTTGGGAGCGGGCGCTTTCTCCAAAACATCCCAATCTTCGGTTAATATTCCTTTTGCAACCAGCCCGGTTATTTCTATCTCCTCTTTTTCGCAACCAAATACCCTGGCAATGTCCGCAATCAATGAAATCTCTTTTCCCGACGCTTCCCCAGAAATATTGGCAATCACCAGCGCATCTGCCAGGAACGCATATTTCAGTTTCTGAAGATCCATGCAGATTTTTTCCATATCCTCTGGCTGGAATTCCAAGCCCGCCTGATACAGTTCTTCCGCATGCAGCTCCATCCCACATCCTGACGCTATTCTGCATAAATATAATAAGCGATCTTTTATCTTACCTTCTGAAGACATCAACAGCCAGGAAAGAGCCTGCATGTATTCTTTTTGGAGCACAGAGGTAACTTTGGATACACCTGTGTCCTTTATGGGATATTGCAAGGCCAGTCTTGTAATTGTGGCAAAATCTTTTTTCGCTTCTTCCTTTGTTTTGGGCTTCATCTCTTCTATCGCCTTCTGGAGTTCAGAGATATGTTCTTCCATGGAACGAAGTTCCTTCTGAAGGTCTGTTAAGTTCATAGTTTGGTTCCTTTCTCCCATTTTCTAAATATAAAAACTGCAGCATCACGATACCGATTTTCATACTGTTTTATATTCTGTTTCATCCCTTTGCAATGATTCTTGTAATTCCGCCTTTTACGGTATTGTCTTTTTCAGACACTCCTTGTGCCTTTCTATAAAATATTAAGCATTCCAGGTCTCTATACCATGCATTTTCCGCACTTATACACATGCCCCCTGTGAATATATTATTCTTTACCTCAATCTCCTTTAAGCACATATTTCCCTCACTGCTTTTTAAACCAAAAAAGGCTCCACTTGCTGTTCCATAAGCACTAGTATTTATTATATAGACATTCTGTATATAATTCCCATCAAAAACCACAGATTCCCCTTCTCCCTTATAGCAAAACACTCCTCCACCTACTATCTTCTCCCGCCTACTTTCTGCTCGGCCACATTCACTGAATACATTGGACACAACCAATACATTTCCAACAGATTCCAAATGCGCAAAGGAGTTGTCAAACTTACGCACCTTACATCCCTCCATTTGAAAACTTCCCACTCCCTGCAGGAATAAATATCCTCCATCTCCATTTATTGTACAGTTCTCAAACCTTACTTCTTCGCAGCCATGAAACTGCCATTCACCAGCTACATTGATTTCTATGTTGGCAAAAACCACTTTCCGCTGGTAAAACTCCATACCCCCTGTCTCCAGGCTATGAACCACCTGCTTCTCCGGCGCAGAATAAATCACTACGCTCTTACTGTCAACCACAGCCCCTGCGTAGAAATTCCTGATATAACCTGTAAGATCTAAAAAGCCCAGTTCCTCCGTCATCATTTTTTTTGCTTCATCAAAAATTTCAGAGCTTTGCATCAGCACAGACTCCGCCACTTTCGAAAGGTACCTCAGTTCTGTAATGTGAATCCCAAGTATCTGGATCAGTTCCGCCAGATATTCATAATTGCTGTCATCCCTCTCACCAAGGGCCGACAGAATCATGCCATTCAACGCGAAATAATACCTGCCTTCCTCTGACTGGTAAGCATCTGCAAATTCCTTCACTTCCACCATAGAAATATCCAGCGCCTTCCTCATATAATCCTCTGTCTTCAGTTCACAACACAGCCCTTTCACAATCCGTTGCAGAAACAATAACTGCATTTCTGTGACATCATTCTCATACTGCACAACGGTAGACAGCATCTGAACATACAGGGATTTCAGATATTCTTCCTTGTCCGAAAGCCTGCCATTGTGGATCGTATATTTTTCATTTTGCAATTCCATAAAATGATTACGGATTTCTAAAATATTTTCCTCTATCTTTCCCATCTTTTTTGTTCTCCTACTGTAATTTTACAATTCCTGCGTATTCTTCTGTCCGCCCAAAGATATTGCCAATCTTAACAGATTCATGTTCCAACTTACAAAGCTCTGCATACTCTTCTGTATTTTTTACACAATCATGAATATGGATCTCCTCTGTCTCCACATTGCAGGCAGCAAGAATAACATCCAGCAGTTCATCCTTGTATTCACTGCCTCCTGGCCGCTTATGGATTACCGGTTCAATTCCTTCAAATACACTCTGCAGCATATCCCCAATGGAAGGGTCCGTCTGAATGTTTTTCTCTTTCTTATATTCCGCAATCAGTTCCATGGGATTTTGCACATTATCCTGCAGCAAATCTATTTCTGACGGCTCCGGCATGGCAATCCCTACCACATCTGAAATGAACTTTATCTCTGTAAAAAATTCATCCTGCAATTCCTTCAGCTTCTCTCTGATGTCCTTTAATTCATTGACCGTTTTTTGTGTATCACGCACCATAGACTGCAGGGGCTCCAGGATTTCTGAGTCAACATCCTCTACCGACAGCTTTGTGATGGAAGTATTGAGCCTTACCAGCTTCCGGCTTTCCTCGTCGATTTCATCCTCATAGAATTCCCTGCACCGGACAAACAGAATCTTAAAATTCCTTGCAAAATTTGATTCATACACCTGCCGGTTCCAGGACTCTATCTGCTTTTTAATCTTTTCCGTATCCGCCTCTATAAACGAGCAGAGTTCTTCATTCTCCACCTGATTTATCCTGCTGGTAAAGGCAAACACATCCACATACCGCACCCCTTTGATATCCAGGCTGGCTTTTATCTTGGAAATAATTTCTTTTAAGTCCTTCAGGTTCTTCTTGTCTGCCTTATTCACAATCACCAGCTTTGGCGTATCTTCCCGGAGAGTCTTAATAAACTTTATGTCTTCCTCTGTAATTGTCCCAGCATCCGCCTGCACAAACCAGAGAATGTAATTGCTGGCATTTAACTGTCCTCTTGCAATCTGCTCATCCGTTTTCGCCGAATATTTCTCGGAATCCGGTTTGGAATACCCCGGAGTATCCAAAAATGCAATCCTGTCGTATTTATGTAATGGGGTGGAAAAAAAGATATTCTCTAGTACATGTCCAAGGGTAACCGCATCTGCCACCTTTTCCTCCTCTTCATCCTCTAGTTCCCCGAATCCATGGGCAATTTTCCGAATATCTTTGGGCTGCATCTGCACTTTTGCATCAAACACATTGATTCCTAACACCTCGTGCTTCTCCCCACTCACAATATAGGTAGGAACTGATGTGGAAGGGTCGATATCCGCAGGAAGCACCCGTTTCCCCATTAACGCGTTTAAGAAACTGGACTTGCCGCTGGAAAAACCGCCGCCCAGCGCAATAATATTTTTGCCAATCAATTTATCATACAAAATAAAATCTCTGAATTTTTCATACTCCGATTTAAAGTTTATGTATAATTCATAAAAATCTTCCGGGGCATTTTCCTTCAATGTGTCCGGTATCTTTTTCTGAATCATTTCCTCAATTCTGGATAAATCAACCTTTAACTGCTCCCCTTCGGATTTCTGCCGGATAATATTACACAATAGCTGGAAATTGCCCGCCAGTTTTTCATATGTTTCTTCATCATAAGCCATCTTTGAGTCCACCTATCCTCTCTAAATCCCTTTCTATGTCAGCGGCAAGCCCTTCTTTTCTGGTATTCTCATCTTCTGTCTGTTCCCGGACATCTGACATTGCTTTTTCTATGGTTTCTCGCTGAGTCTTAATCTCCTCTTCAATAGACGTATTGACAAGTTTCATCTGTTCTGTAATTGCCGCCTCTATCCCGCTTCCTACTTCAGACAGCACTTCTGGAAACACTTCGCTTTGCAGTTTCCTCCTGATTTCCTGCTTCGCCTCTTCCCGCTTCCTGTTCCCAAAGAACTTCATGGCAATTGCCGCCACTACTCCTAAAATCGGCAGCCCCAGCAAAATGCCTGCTGCCACTGCCACAACGGATGATGTAATGCCTTGTCCCAGATTTTCCGTATCATAATGAAAAGAAATATGAACGTCCCCGAAAGATTCCTCGTTCATGCATTTGGCAACTCTTTTCAGATATTTTTCCACTTTCGAAAGAAATCTTTTTTTCACGCTTACGGTCACTGCCCTGCGGACAACATTGTTCAAATGTTCGTTGATGCTCTGGTTATTCATGGCCATGGTAATCAGGGTGGATTCTTCTGCTTCCATGGCGCGCTGCACGTCATCCTGGATTTCCTGTACACAGGAAGAAATTTCCAGTTGAAAATCTCCCTGTTCCCTGGAAAATTTCGTTTCCATCCCCTGTAATTGTCTCTGTAGCTTCTCTTCTTGTTCTGCCAGTTCCGATTCTGATAACTGGCTGTTTGCAAGGAGGGTTTTCAGGTAATTTTCCGTGTTTTCCATAATTCCTTTTGCAGCGCCTGCAAATTTCCCTGCCAAAATTTGCTGTGATTCCTTCTGAATTTCCTTCAGGAATTCCTCCAACTCCTCAACCTCTCCTTCAAAACTGCTGGTACGGCAATAATGAATACTGCGTTCCCCCACGTAGCGTTTCAGACTTTCTTTCATTTTCTGGAAGGTCATCTCAAATTCATCGTTGCGTTTGTCATATTTGGTAATTACAACGCAAAGCGGCATATCGTTCAGGCACAATTCCCGCAATATATTCCCAACGCTGCTTCTTACAATCATATCGTCTGCCGGAAATGCTATTATATAAGCCAAGCTTTGGGGAAGATAATTATCAATCGCTTTATTGTGAACTTCATACCCCGACTCAAAACCAGGCATATCTACCAGCATCACATCTGGAATTTCCTCCAGGAAACTGTTAGTCAAATTGAGGCGCACGCTCTTTACTTTTGAAGCATCCGTCTCATAATCTCTGAACTCTCCCAGGGATATTTCCTTGCTCTGGCCGTCATTTTCTAAGACAATGACAGATTCCTCAGCTTCAGAATAAACAATTTCCGCAGGCACTGCAGTTTCCGGGGTAATATTTTCCTTTAACAGTTTTCCGTTGTATCCTAAAATTGTATTTACCAATGCACTCTTACCGGAACTGAACTTTCCGATGACAGGCGTGCATACTTTCGCATATTTCATCGCATCCAATGTCTTACTGGCTAAATCATTTGAAATTCCATACGCATTGTTCATCTCTTGAATTTCTTCTAGGGCCTGTACTATTTTTTCCATTTTTTCCTCCGTTTCTTCATTTTTATCCTTTTATTTTAATCTATTTTAGTTTTGGTTTCAACTCTTTTTTGTTTTTACATATTTCTTTCAATCCCTGTTACAATAAAAAGTATATTTAGGAGAGCTTACATGAAAAACTTAAAAGTACTACGACTTACGAAAGGATTAAGCCAACAGGCTCTGGCTGATATTCTTGATACCAGCCAGCAATCTATTTACAAATATGAAAACCATATTGTTGAACCCGATTTAGATATGCTTAAAAACATGGCCGATTTTTTCAATGTATCTGTTGATTATCTAATCGGTTATTCTTCTTTTGCGCACAAAATAGAAGAAGTGCAAGAAACTGAGTTGAATAAAGATGAACTATGCCTTCTCCACAAATACCGTTCTCTTTCTTCTTCATCTCAAAAAATTCTTCAACAACTTATGGATGAATGGCTCCAACATCATTCCGACTAATTTTTATTATTCTTTCTTGCCTATTCATAAAAGTTCAACCAATTGCCCTTGGCTTCTGATCCACATGTCAATCCCTTTGCCAAAAACCTCGGCGCTGACCGTATAAACGCCCTTCTCCTCTTTTAAAATTTTTGCTGTGGGAAGCCTATCCAAAACAGAGTCAATATCACTGCCAAAATATTTGAATTTTATCCTCTGCAATTTTCCTCCATACATAAACTGGATTCTTTTTCGGAACTCTCCTTCTTCAAACCGACTGCTGTAGGGGATATGGAACTTTTCCTCTAAAATACGCATATCTTTGATGCGATCGATCCGGTAGATGGTGGGAAAAGAATCATTTCGGACATCAAAATCCTTCAAAACCTCTTTGTCCTCAATAAACGCCGTCAGATAAAAATAATACTCGGAAAACATGATTGCAACCGGTTTTACCTTCCGCTTTACCACAGTTTTGTCTTTCATCCTGAAATAATCCATTTCTATGTATTGGCAATTTCTGATTGCCTGTCCAATCTCCCACATGGTATCCAAAAAATTTGTTTTATGCCTTGGCTCCACATAATGAAATTCCTCGTTTCTTATCAGTTCTGTTACCTGCTTTTGATTCTGTTCTGGAACGCAGTAGGAAATCAGCTTATCTAAGATGTCTGACATTTCTCCTTTGGGAAAAGCCCTGCTGTCAAGCAATATTTTACAAATTGCAAGAATTTCTCCATTTGTCAGCTTCGGCTGATCAACCTGTTCCATATGGAATCCCTTATCCGCGCGATTATATGGCACGTAATTGACAATCCCTGTATTCCCGATCTCCGATTCCATAAAATCTCTGATATCATCAATATCTCTCTGGATTGTTCTCTCATTTACACCATAATTTTGGGCTTCCTCTGCCTTGTGAATCAGATAGCCCCCTGCCAATCTGGTATAAATAGAAAGAACTCTTTGTATTTTTCCATGATCCATAATAACCTCCAAACATCTTTTCTTATGGCTATCGATATTATATCATATGTGCTAATCCTTCTTCCAGTGTTTCAATTGCATAAATGTAACCTTCTGTAAAAGCCATCTTCTGCACCATATCCATAATATTCTCAACTCTATCCTCGATTTCTTTCCATCTCTCTCCGAAAACAAGCTGAGATATTTCTTTCACAGCATCCTCAAGCTTTTCTTCATATGCTTCCTGTCTCTGTTCCTTTTCTTCCTCTTTTAATTGTTCCAGCATTTTCTCTCTCATATCATTTCCCTCTCTGCTTTTCTTCTATACCATGCCATTCTTTTATGCATTTCTTCCTCATGTATTTTCCAATTCTCTTCTCGTATTTACCTCATCATACACCCTCACAACGACATATTATGTCATTGTCAACGAAAAAACTGGTACTTCCATATTCCTGCCCTGATTTTACTCCATGCATCCCTTCATATCTAGATTCTTCCTCTGACCAGAATTTTTGAAATCTAGCTCAAAAACGCAGCTACAGGTTTCCCCATAGCTGCATAATTATGTAACAACTGTTTCTGCTACTTTGGCGCCGGCAATGCTACATGCAATAAAGAAGTTCCAATGGCGCCTTTTGGCATTTCCACGCCAAAATTATCTGCCACAGTAGCTCCAATGACGGCAAAGGTTTCCTGCTCACTCAGCTCCCCACCACCTTCCATAGATGGAGAATAGGCCAAAAATGGAACCTTCTCCCGTGTGTGATCCGTTCCTGTATAGGTGGGATCATTGCCATGGTCCGCTGTAACAATCAGCAAATCATCCTTTCGCAAAATTTCCATCAGTTTACCCAGATTTTTATCAAATTTCTCAATTTCACAAGCATATCCCACGGGATCCCTCCGATGTCCCCAAAGGGCGTCAAAATCTACCAAATTGACAAAACACAACCCATGAAACTCACTGTGAGCAACCTGGATAGCCTGTTCCATACCATGAACAGAGCTTTTTGAGCGATAGGCTTTGGTAATGCCTTCTCCATCAAAAATATCCCTGATTTTTCCAATGGAAATCACATCCAAGCCCTTGGCCTTCAACACATCCAATACAGTTTTTCCAAAGGGCTTCAAGGCATAGTCATGACGATTGCTGGTGCGCTTGAATTCCCCTTTCTTCCTTCCTATGTAAGGCCGGGCAATCACACGGCCCACCATCCATTCCTCCCGCATGGTAAGCTCTCTTGCAATCTCACAGCATCGGTACAATTCCTCCAAGCCGAAGGTTTCTTCATTTCCGCAAATTTGCAGTACGGAATCTGCCGATGTATACACGATCATATGTCCTGTGGCTATCTCTTCCTCCGCCAATTCTTCCAGAATTTCCGTTCCGCTGGCACTTTTATTTCCAATAATTTTTCTTCCCGTTCTTCGTTCCAGCTCTTTGATGAGTTCTGGTGGAAATCCCGTTTCTGTAAAGGTCTGGAAAGGCTTTGTCACTTCCAAACCCATAATTTCCCAATGCCCCGTCATGGTATCCTTTCCCTTACTCTTTTCCCTGAGCTTTCCGTAATATCCCCAGGGAACTGCCACAGGCTTCACCTGTTTCAACGGTGTAAGATTTGCAAGGCCCAATTTTTGCAAATGCGGAATTTCAAAGGTCTCTACCCTTTGAGAAATATGCCCTAAGGTATTCACACCGATATCTCCAAAATCCGTCGAATCCTCCATAGCACCTACCCCTAAGGAATCTACCACGATAACAAAAATCCTTCGATATTGCATCATACTTTTTCGCTCCTTCCACCAGCTTTATTTGCAGTATACACCTAACCCGTGGATTTTCCAAGGGGGCTGTCGCACTAATGTAAATTTGAGAAACTCAAAACAATTTAGTAAATTTACTAAATTATGATTCCCTTTTCGAAAATTATTTGCTATACTGGGATAGAATGATTGAGCAAATATATGGAGGAAGTTATGACTACCATCAAAGATATTGCAGCGGCAGCGGGAGTTTCCCCTGCTGCAGTTTCAAGAATTTTAAATAATGATACAACTTTAAACGTTTCCCCGGAAACACGCCAAAAGGTTCTAGATACTGCCCACAGCTTACACTACAAAAAGAAATCCAGGGTATCCAGTAAATCCGTTTATACACTAGGCATTGTCCAATGGTTTTCTTCTCAACAGGAACTGGAGGATAATTACTATCTCTTAATCCGCCAGGGCATTGAAGATTTTTGTATGCAAAACTGCATCCATGTGATACGGACGTACAAAGCAGACGTCAATTATATGGATGCTTTAAAAAATGTAGATGCACTTATTTGTATAGGAAAATTTAGTAAAGATGAAATCCAGCGTTTTTGTGAAATAACTTCCCAGATTATTTTCCTTGACATGCCTATCGATGATACGAGAATTTCCACAATCACGCTGGATTTTTCACAGGCCATGAAAACGGGACTTGATTATCTTACTTCCCTAGGCCATAATAACATCGGATTTCTGGGTGGACAAGAGTATCTTGCAGACGGAACGCTTTTTGCAGACGTAAGAAAAAAACTTTTCATCGAATACTGCATTGAGCACGAACTGGATTATGTATCTTATTTATTGGAAGGAGCTTTTACCATAGAATCTGGCTATCAGATGATGAACCAATTAATCGAGAAGAATATGCTGCCTACTGCCATCATTGCTTCCAGCGACACAATTGCTATCGGCGCATTACAGGCTTTGACCGCAAAGGGCCTTCATGTACCAAACGATATTTCTCTGATGGGCTTTGACGACACCAGCCTATCCGCTTTCACAGCCCCGCCCCTGACTACGGTTCATGCACCTGCCTATGATATGGGAAGCTTTGGCGCAAATATTGTATTTCATATCCTGAAATTACAGCCCACAACAGCCATGAAAATACAGCTTCCATGCAGACTGGTGGAACGCCAATCCTGTCAGCGGCTGCAAATTCTATGATTTGCCTCCTTCTTTTTGATGGAAAAAACGCATGGTTTACAATGTGGTATTCCATGCGTTTTTATGATATTATTTTGATAATGTTTTCCTCAACCTCGTCACTTAATTGTACGTGTTTTTGTTCTGTTTTACTTTCTTAAATTTTTAACATAAATAGCTATGCTGTTTCTAATAAATGTTCCAATGTCTCTATCACAAATTTCTGCTCCTGGTCTGTCAGCCCAGGATACAAAGGCAAACTGATTAAATGAGAATATATTTCTTCCGCATTGGAGCAGCAAATATTGTGATACCCATTTCTTTGGTAATATGGATGATAATACACCGGAATATAATGAACATTCACCCCTATACCTGCATTTCGTAAGCCTTCAAATATCTTCCTTCTGTCATGATGAGGCGCCTGAATCATATAAAGATGATACCCACTCTCTGTATCCGGCTGCTGATAGGGCACAATAATATCTGAATTATCTGCAAATGCCTTATCATACTGCTTTGCCAGTTCCCTGCGCCTACGCAAAAACTGATTCAGCTTTTTCATCTGACTGATTCCCAGTGCGCATTGTATATCGGTAATCCGGTAATTATAACCCAAATCCAACTGCTGATAAAACCAGGAGCCTTCATTCCTTGTCATCATAGAACTGTCACGGGTAATGCAATGACTGCGAAACAGCCGAAGCTTTTGATATAATCCTTCCTCATTTGTTACAATCATTCCCCCTTCTCCTGTGGTAATGGGCTTGACTGGATGAAAGCTAAAGGTAGCCATATAAGAATCTTTCCCAATACAGCTTCCTTTGTACTTTGCTCCCAATGCATGTGCCCCATCCTCAATTACCAGCAGATGATGCTTCTCTGCAATCTCATAAATGGCATCCATATCGCAAGGCTGTCCAGAAAGATGCACCGGAAGAATTGCCTTTGTCCGATCTGTGATTTTTCTTTCGATATCTTCTGGATCTATGTTATAGGTCCTCTTATCCACATCTGCAAAAACCGGCCTGCCGCCGCAGTAAAAAACACAATTTGCAGAAGCAGCAAAGGTAAGGGGTGTGGTAATCACTTCATCCCCAGCTCCAATTCCTGCCACAGAGCAAGCCGCATGCAAGGCTGCTGTCCCATTGGAGATTGCAACGGCATATTTTGCCCCTATATATTTGCACACCTCCTGCTCAAACTCAATGCTTTTTGTTCCTGTGGTAAGGTAATCGGAACGTAAAACCTCTGCTACTGCCTGTATATCTTCTTCATCAATTGTCTGTCTTCCATATGGAATATAAACGGCATTATCCAAAACACTCATTTTTCTGCCTTTCCTTCTTCAAAATATTTTACAAATCAATGATTGCACGGGCAATTCGAGACGCTCCATTCCCGTCAACCACCTGTTTCATTTTATGTACCATATCACTTCTGATTTGGATATCATTTTCCAATACTTTTATTTCTTCTACTACATTTTCAATTACCTGCTCCACATCTTTGCGGATATCCCCAACATAATGCATCATCCCATTTTCTCCAAATGTCTTCGCATCCTCCGCCTGATTGTCCGCCATGGTAAAAAAAATAACTGGTCTTTTTAACGCACAGCATTCATACAAAACGGTACTGGCCGCTGATATCACCACATCTGCCTGTTCCATAATAGGCGCAAGTTTTCTCGCGCCTTCATATATCCTAATCTTCTCCCAACAGGCTGCAAACTGACGCAGCCTTTCTTTATCCTGATTCAAATCACCTGCCAGAACTAAGATATGATATTTTTTCTGCAAACCATCATCACAAAATTTTTCAAGAAATTTCGGTAAAACGTGCTGCTGATCCCCACCACCGCAGATTAACAGAATGGTAGTAACATTTTTTCTCAATGGAAGATTTTTCCCTGCAAATTCATCCCGCAACGGAACATAAGAGCTGCCCAGCAATAACACTGTTTTTTCCCCAGCATATCTGGAAGCATACTCATCCTTTGATGCATATAAGTTATAATTGATAATCATATCAGCAGGAATTTTCTCCCAAAACATATCATCAAAAGAAATCACCTTCCCATGTTCTTTCAATCCCTGCATATACTTCCCGTCAAATTCATAGGAATCCAACAAAATTTTGGGGCGCCTCTCCTTTTTCAAGAATGCTATGATCTGTGGTATCTCTTCATAGATATCTTCACCACACCCCTGAAGCATCTGATACTGCATCTGCCCATTCAGAACCTTCAGGGAATCCTTGTCTTTCAAAAGAAAGCATACCCTTTCCCCCATCTCCTCTAGCTTTTTTCCGATGGTTATACAGCGCATAATATGCCCAGTGGCAACTTTTTCATTTGCATCTGTCCTTATAAAAACCATTCCTTGCCTCAACTCCAATTCAAGCACAGTTGTACGGCTCTTGCAAACCCTTCCCCTGTCAGTCCTTCAAAAAAACGTTTTCTTTCATCTGGAATCTTTTTACCATGGAGCAAATCTTCCCGATATTGTAACGCTTCTTCCAACGAAATCTCGAAGCAATGTGCATTTTGAATTTTTTCTATAAATTCTTCCCCTTTTTTTGTATTCACAAATACCGTTGTTATTCCTCGATCGTCATCCATATTTGTACGAATACGGTTAATATTCCAGGCATCGCCAACATAAAAGTCACTATACTTCCTTTTTTCACGATATTTACAAGAATAGCAGTATGAGTTTATGGATATATTTTCTAAAAACATTCTCAAATACGGATCCTCCATCCGATTTTCTTTCCAATACTCATGATGGGCATATTGCACCCGTAATCCCCATTCCCACCAGCCCTTTGTCCCATACCGAAACTGAATATAACGAATTTCTTCCCCCTGGTGGCATTCCTTTATGTAGCTTTCCCAAACTTTCTGGGAAGGTACCCCTGCGCAAATAAAATCAACCGTCAATAATTTCTTACATTCCACATCTTTCAAAAAATTTTTTAAACCAGCCACCTGACATGGCGTCCCTGCAAACAATACATACCGCCCCTGCTGAAGAAAGGACTGTATTTCCAAAAAGACATTTCCCAAATCACTCTGTACATATTTGCTTCCAAGGAGAGGATAAACCTCATCCTTGTTCTGTACACATTTGTGTCCTACCATAAAATTTTCTTGAAACGCCGCGCCGCACACAACTCCTCCAAGCTCAAAAACCACATCTGACAATGCCTTAAAAAATCCCCCTGAAGAACTAAGATTACGATCATAGGCGTCACGGTTTATGAATAAGAAGGCACCTTTCATTTCTCCCATCGGTTCTAGGGAACTCTTTTCCATGGGACATACCTCCATGCATTTTCCACAGCCAATACACTGGTCCTTTGCCACCCATTTGGGAACAAAAAAGCCCTCTTGATTTTGCTCCATTGCAATACACTGTGTGGGGCAGCTACTGACACAAGCGCTACATCCAAAACATTCTGATTTCATCTTAGAGCACCTCTTTTATTTTATTTAACGCTACTTCTCTTTCCTGTCCCAGGATACAACGAACCATTGAAAAATCAATGACATCATCCAAGGCTTTCTGGCATTCCACAAGGTTATGTACCATCCGCTTCTCCTGATGAACCATACGCAAAATCCCTTCTTTCCGTGGATTTTCAAATTCATCATTAAAAGTAAAAAATGGAGTTTGAAACATCAGAGAAAAAAGCGTCCCATGGTAGGAGTTTGTCAAGATCAAGTCTGCATCACGGATGATACGTATAAACTCCAACGGACCTGCAACAATTAAGTTTTCCACCCATTCCTCTTCTCTGGGAAGGATCATTCCGAATAAAATGATTTTTTTGTTATATTTTTCATAGAGATATTTTAAAATTGGCATCATTTTATCAAGATCCTCTTCCAAGGTGGCATAACATCCGATATATTCCTCCTCACATATACGCTGGGTATCTACCAGCTCTTCCCATTGACTTTTCTCCAACATCAGGGTAGGGTCAATCAGCGTTCCTATTTCCTTTTCTGGAAACATTTCAGACAATAGCTCTGCTCCAGCCTTCTCTCGTATATATATTTTTTTATATTGCTCCATAAATCTACGATATTCTTCTAAGGGTTCCTTTTTACATCTTCCAATACTGGTGGAAAACGCAAATTTCTCCTGGGAATCTGTGAAGGCTAAAAAATAAGCCCTGGAAGCAATTCTAAAATTTACGTTCCAAATCTGATCGCTTCCTGTAATATAAATATCATAAGCAGGGGGATTTTTTTCTATTTCTTCATCTGATTGATAAACCATATCCCCCATTTTGTACAATTCTTCAAACTTCTGAAAAACATTCCTGCGCTCTACAATTTCCTTTTTATACTTTTTTCTCAATTCCTGATACTCCGGCACATCTGAATATAATCTCCAGGAACGTTCGTTTCCCACAATAGAAGCTGGTGTAAAATCAATCAATTCACACTCATATCCATCTATTTCATTTAAGACCCGATTAAGGGCATAGGATTGAAGCATAGAACCATAATTAAACCAATTATGTATCGTGATTAAACCAATTTTCTTCATAAATGAATCATCCTTTTTTCCATCTGATACCGGTCCTAACGTAACCCTTCACGTATCAGCTCCTCATTTGTTTCACTTAATTCATAGTTTTCCTGACTCATGAGAATTTCCCGAGTTCCCTCTTTCCCACAATTCATCAGCATATCCAATATGGAAAGCCCTGGCTCAAACCCTGGATATTGCTGACGATACGGCTGTCCTTTATAATCCATATATCTGTGCTTGAATCCCTCCTTGGTAAATTCAGAAATCTCCACATATGCCGCACTCCCAAGATTAGAAAGATAGGTATCACACCCCAACTGTCTGCACATATCCACCAGCATTTCTGTTTTCCTTCCCTGGAATGTAAAATCCCTGTCGTAATAAATCTCTGTATCAATTTCCAGTTCCTGCAAAATAAAATTCATAATATAAATATCCAGTTCCCACAAAAACTCCCACTTCCTGTGATACAAGTCCTCCAAAAATTCCTTGTATTTTTGGTAATAAGGCGCTTTCCCATAAGCCAGGGAAATACTTCTCAATGTCTTTTCTTCCCAATTGTCCCTATTGTTGATTGCAACCTCGCAGATCTTTTGTTCAAATTTTCCTTTTGTAATCGTTGGTACTTGAATATAACTCCACCCGTCTTTGGTGCGAATCCGGTTTCTCTTCTGCCAGCTTTTCTTTTCATATTGAACCTTCGTTACATAGATAAATCTGTCGGATTTCATAATTTTTCCAATCAGACCTGGATAAGGCCAATAATTTGGCTGATGTCCTGATAATGTCATGTTTCCTCCTTATGCCCTTCACATATTTCAACGGAAATTAGCCCAGTTTCTGCTGGATATTCTGGTTCAGCATTGCGATCTCTGGATGCTCCTGCATGTACCCGATAATGTCCTCAAAATAAAAATTATGTATTCCATGATAAAAATGGGCATAAACCCTTTCAATTACCTCCCAGTCTTCCGGTGTATCTAAGGTCCAGCGGTATTTGGAAAAATCCTGTTCATACCGATAGTAATATCTGTTCTTTGCATGGTCATAGATGTAGGGCGATACATGCTCTCTGTCATATGCACGATCTGCTTCCTGAAATGCCTTCTCCAACCACCAGAAAGGAAAAATTTCCAAATCCAGCCCTCTTGGGTAAGTCATTTTTTCCCATTCATTTGGAACATTAGTAATGATATCCGGCTTCTTTTCCTCATAACAGCCAATAATTTCATCTATCACATGAGGATCAATCAACGGACAGTCTGAGGTAATTCGAATGATATGTTCTGCCCCAAATGCAAGAGCTGCATAATAATAGCGGCTTAACACATCCTCCTCACTGCCTCTGAAAAAAGGAACCTGGCACTTTTTGGCAATTGCAACAATGGCGTCATCCTCTTTTCTTTCCGTTGTGGCAATGATAATTTCATCTATATAGCGAGACTGCCGGATTCTTTCAATGTCATGTTCCAATACAGTTTTTCCCTGTAATTCTCTCAACACTTTTCCCCGTAACCGGCTTGAATTTGTTCTTGCCTGCATAATCACGGCATATTTCATACCAACACCTCATTTCTGTTCATATTTCAATAAGTATTGTACCATCCGCGCCATATCTTCTTTTCCATACCGCTGGTCACAAGGCAGAGCCAACAGATGATGAAAAATAAATTCCATATCCCCTTCCAATGTTTCTTTTATCTGTCTGGGAATTGGCCAAAGCGCTGGCGCAAAGATATGATTCTCAGTTAAAAATTCTTGGAGCTCCTCTCGCTCATTTGCATAAACCGGAACATACAAGGGACTGCCGTCTTCCAGATCCAATACTGGCTTTACCTTGGTAAGCTTCCAAAGAGCCTGCAGCAAAAACGATGCATTCTCCTTTCTTTTCTGGAAATTCATCTGGATATCCAGACTTTTCAGCCTGTTTTTGGTATACTCTGAAACAGAAGACACCTTATCATTTTCATACAGATATTGTTCCGCTGCTTGGTTGCATTTTAAAAATTCCTCTTTTTCTACTTCCTGGCCACAAAGATATTGATATTTCAAGCTCTGTGCCCTTCGCTTTTGCTCCACAAATAATTTCTTTTCTTCTTCTGGCAAAACCAAAAGCTTATGACTTGCAGCCACAAATCCTCCGTCGGGAATTGGAAACCATTTCCGCAGGCTTCCCACATAATAATCTGCAATGCCCCCTGGCTTCCACAACGCTAGAGATTGGGTCATATCTTCTACAAATATCATGCCCTTTTCCTGCTGCTTTTGAATGGATTCCCTTACTTTTGCCAAGGTATCCACGCCATAATAGGTATGGGCTAAGAGAACATCTGGAGCAATCTGCTGCAGCAATTTTTCAAATGATTCTTTGTCTGGCCGAAGATCTTGGTTCACAGGAAAAAAATGCAGCTCCCATCCCTGCTTTTCAAAGGGAATGATTGTGGTATCACAGGTATATTGAGGCAGCAGGCAAACCCTGCCGCAAGGATTTCTACGCTGGAGGATATCCATAAGCGCCGCTTCCACTGCCTCCCGACCGGAGCAAACCAGAAGCATTTCCATACCGCCAAACATCTCCTGCATCCAGTTCTTCTCCCCATCCTTACCCAAAATCTCCGATTTTTCTATGTCCTCAGCTATCTCATAGAAGCTTCCAATTTCATTTTTCACATTGCCCTCCTGTTCCGCCAGTTCAATGGAACCACCAGTTTTACAGCCATCCTTTACTTCTTTTTGAAGATTCCAATGATTTCCCTGCCAAATCCCATCTCTCCCAACAAGCGAAAGGTTTCCAAGGTCTTTTCCGGTGATATTTCATGCATCAGGTTCTCAAGTTCTATTTTGGCAAGGTAACAGCTCTTTCCTGTCTCTCTTTTTTCATAATAATTTGTATTTTCATTGAACAGATGAAAATCAATGAAGGATTCTCCAAAGGTATCCAGGCATTGATACCCCAAAGCCTCCAGGAGATTAATCAAACCTGTGCGGTTAAAATAAGAGGGATGGCCGCTTTTATCTAACCAGTATGTGTCTGATAATTTTTTCTCTGCCAAAAGATATTGCTGCAGCAAAGAATAATTGTTGGCCACCTTTATCAGCATAATACCGGTATCCTCCAACAAGCTCCTACACAAATTTAAAATGTTTTTGGGATGCACCGCCATGTCCAGTACAGAATCCATGTTTATGATGTCAAATTTTTTTCCTTCCTTAATAAACTGGGGCAAAAGCTCTTCGCAGTCCCCTTGGAGCATATTCTCCTTGACCTGGGGATTATGCTTTTCTATCCCGTAAACGCTGAAATCAATTCCCTGTACGAAAAATCCCTTTCTTTTGAAATAAGCCAGTGCAAATCCTTCTCCGCATCCAATATCCAGCAAGGAAAAACGCTCCTTCTCCTCTGGGGCCCAGGCGCGCAGCATCATCTCCTTTTGCTCTAGCTTATATTCAAAATATTTTAATTCCATATCTGTATATGCCTGCTCATAGCTGCTCATGGAATTCTGAAAATATTCCTGTTCAAATACTTTCTTTCGCTCCTCTGCCGTTGGCGGATGAATCAACTCATAGTATCCATACTCATTCCGCCGTACATCTTTAAATTTTTCCTGCATATTACTCTATCAGCCCCCAGTGCATGGGCTCTCCCTTCCTGATTTCCTTCCTTGCCACTTTCCCTAAGATTTCTTCATAATACCTGGGATGCATCCCAAATCCAGGGCGGATGGACCTTATATTTTCCTTGGTCAACCGTTCCCCCTTGGCAATATCCTGTACCGCAAACAGGGAACGGGAATGTTCTCTTTCCCTGCTCTGCTCCATCGTCAGTCCATAATGAACCATTCCCAATGCCTGCTCTGCAATCCTAATCTGTGTACACATATCTTTGAATTCTTCTGCCTCCATAGAAAACAAAGCGTCTGGCCCGCCATCCTCCCGTTTTAATGTCAAATGCTTTTCTATCATTTTTGCTCCCACTGCCACGCCAGCAATTGCCGCTGTACTACCCATACTGTGATCTGACAGCCCTGGGACACAGTGAAAGGTTTCTTCCAGGGAAGCAATGGTTCTTAGATTCATGCTTTCTGGCTTTGCTGGATAGGCGGAAGTGCATTTCAGCAAAATAATCTGTGTGTTGTTTTCTTCCAGGCAAGTGCGTACCGCTAAATCAATATCCTCCAAATAAGCAATTCCAGTGGAGATAATGATTGGCTTTCCCAGCCTTGCTACTTTTCGAATCAGAGGAATGTCTGTAATCTCAAAAGAAGCTATCTTATAGGCCGGCATATCCATTTCTTCCAAAAAATCCACGGCCGTTTCATCAAAAGGGGAAGAAAAGCAAACCAACCCCAAGGTTTCTGCATAGTCTTTCAATTCCTTCTGCCATTCCCAGGGGGTATAGGCGCTTTCATAGAGCTTATGCAAAGTGGTTCCATCCCACAATGTTCCTTGATTAATTTGAAAATAGGAATTTTCACAATCAATGGTGATTGTGTCTGCCGTATAGGTTTGCAGCTTCACCGCATCTGCTCCAGCCAGTTTTGCCGCCCGTATAATTTCTTTTGCCCTGTCAAAATCCATGTTGTGGTTTGCTGACATTTCAGCAACAAGAAAGGCAGGGTATCCCGCTCCAATTCTTTTTCCTCCTATGGTGACAAATTTCTCCATTTTACTCTGCTTCCCCCTCCTTGACACTTTTTAATAATTTCTGTATCTGCTCTATGGAAAGCCATTGTGTATTGGTTCCAGAGCTGTATTCAAATTCCTGTTCTACCCGAACCCCTCCTGCATGGACTTTTCCTTCATTCCACCAATTCATATGGGGATAGATTATAAAATGGTTTTCATACTCGTAAGCGGTCAGGGAATCCTCTCTGGTCACCATAATTTCATGGAGTTTTTCTCCTTCCCGTATGCCAATCTCTGGCATTTCACATCCGGGAAGAATCGCCTGGGCTAAATCTGTCACTTTAAAGGAAGGAATTTTAGAGATAAAGATTTCACCGCCCTTTGCTTCCGCGAGTGCCTTGATCACCAGCTCTACCCCTTGTTCCAAGCTAATCCAGAACCGTGTCATACGATAATCGGTAATGGGCAGCTCCTTTCCTCCATGGGCAGCAATATTCTGAAAAAATGGTATGACAGACCCACGGCTGCCTGCCACATTGCCATAACGCACCACGGAAAAATTGATATCGTTTCTTCCTGCATAGGCATTGGCTGACACGAACAATTTGTCTGACACCAATTTCGTGCCTCCATAAAGGTTAATGGGATTTACCGCCTTATCTGTGGAAAGAGCAACCACCTTCTTTACCTTACAATCCAAGGCTGCATCAATCACATTGATGGCCCCATTGATATTTGTCTTAATGGCTTCGATGGGATTGTACTCACACGCTGGAACCTGCTTTAAAGCTGCCCCATGGACCACATAATCCACGCCGTCAAAGGCCCGCAGCAGTCTGTCCTTATCTCGGACATCTCCAAGAAAAAACCGCAGGATTTTTTTATGCTCTTTAAATTTTTCTGCCATCAAAAACTGCTTGTATTCGTCACGGGAATAAATAATCACTTTCTTTGGGCTGTAATGTTCTAATATGTATTTTGTAAATGCATTTCCGAAAGATCCTGTGCCTCCGGTTATCAGTATGGTTTTATTGTTCAGCATACTTCTCCTCCGTCCCATCTTTGTCTTTATCCCCTAAATATTCCTCCGCCAGCTCTTTCAACAGCTCTGCACACATCTTAAGCACTTCACTATAAATCACACCTTTTCTGGCTGTTTCCTGTATATCCTTCTCATAATCTTCTTCCTCATAATAATATTCACTCAGTACCACATATTCTGCAGAGCTCATCGTTACGTCCAGCAATTGGTATAGGTGGCTTTTCTGGCATTTCTTTGCAAGTTTTCGAATTCTACGCAGATGCTTTAGACATCCATCCTTTGTCATATTTCCGCTGTCTGCAAGTTTCCCTAATTTTTTATATGCTCCCTTCAAAATCCCAGCGTTTTTCTTAATCTCTGCCAGCTCCTTTGCAACGCCCCCAAGGTATGCAAAAGCCTTCTTCTGCTCCTCAGGTGTTAAATCCGGCTCCAAACAAGCGATCTTGCCAGCATAATCCTTCTCTCCATGACAGGTTTCCTCTATGGCGTCTCCCAAGGTCATAAGCTCTGTCCCTTCGATATAAGCTCCTCCTGCAGTAGCGTTGATCACTCTGACGCCCCGATGTTCCTTTGCCCCCTTCACGTACATATCAAACCAATCCAAATATACTTTCAGATTGTGAAGGGTAGGGATTTTTTCCTGATAGTTTCCCTTTACCATAATCATACCGCTGGTGTCCTTCTCCGGCATTTTCTCCTCAAATGTCCCGTCTGCATGGGATTTGTTATCCGTATAAGCCAAATCCTGCCCCACCAGGATAATCGTGTCAAATTCCATCTTATACAGAAGGGAAAATCCATTGCAGGCTACAGACCCACCGCCGGAAACCATAGGCAGTACTTTCCCATTGATCTGATAAATGTGCTGGGGCAGATGATAGCCATCATAAAAAAAGATTTTTTTCCCTTTTTGATGATCCAACAAAGAATATTTTGCAGTAACAGGCGCAATCACTGGTATCTGTTCTGCCCCTTCTGCCTCAATCAATGCTAAGGGCTTATCCGGATCAATGGTAATAAATGCATCTGGCACAATCCCCGCCTTTAGTAATGGCTTTACTGCCGTATCAACAGCCAAGAGAAACGCCTTGTTTTTGGCTTTTTTCAATTCATGAATATTTTTATTCAAAGACGGCCCTGCAGCCACCAAAATTGCCGCCCCTTCCGGCTGAATGGTCTCTGCAAGCTTCTTTGTATGGTAACCCTCACATACGTATTTCATGTTGGAAAAAATATTCTGAACCAAATTTTTCTGGAACAGTTTTCCAGTGCGGTATCCCATCATGATTGCATCCACTTTTTTATTCAGTATCCGTATCTTTTCTACAATCTTCTCTCCATAGAACTCACGGTAATTGGGGTGTATCTCTTCCTTTAAAAATTCCATGTTTTGAACTGCCAGCACCTTATTCATCACTGGCCCAAACTCTACATCGTTTAACCCTTCCACCAAAAAAGCAATGGGTCTGTCTGCAATGGCTTCTGATAAATCCACTTCCCATAAGAGCTTTTGAAAAATATGGATGGACGGCTCATAGGCCACTATATTCACTTCTTTTTCCGTATGCTCCACCAATGCTTTCAGATATGCTCCATGTCCAAGGCCAAACAGGAACACCGACGTATATTTATGGAGCTTCCCCAATCGCTGCAGCCACATCTCAATGGGTTCTTTCGCCTCTCTTTTTCCACCTAGATAAAGCTGCCTTCCTTCCTTTTCTATCTTAAAAATCAGTTCCCCATCCCAGGAAACCTCTGTCAATACCTCTGTGTCATCCTCTATATGAATTTCGTCCCGGAGCATGTTTACAAATTCTGGATACCACTTTTTCATGGCTTTTAAATTTTTTTCAAATATTTCCTTCCCCATGCCCTGTCTCTCCTGTATCTGTATCTATATAAATATTCAGCAATTCCCGCAGGCCATAATCCAATGTATCTAACATATATACGGTATCCTGCTGCCTCATTGCCTCGATATAATCTTCTAACACCTGTACCACATACTGTTGGAATTTTTCATATTCCTCTTCTTCCATTCCAAATATATTTCCCTGTAAGAAATAGCCGCAAAACTGTTGTATCTCACCTGCCAGCTCCCTGCTTTCCTCCAGGACCCTTCCACCCTTAAAATAATGGAATTTTCCGCAAATATTGTCTATCTTAACCGTTAGCTCCTTCGCCAATTCTTCCATATCATCCCACCAAATTTCATTTATTTTAAAAAGATATTTTCATGCGTTCCCATGGCAAGGCCTTTCCTATTAGAGAAAAAACAGAGGGACATTCCCTGCCCCTCTGCAATTCTGTTTCCTGTCTGTAGGCGACACTCCTGCATCATTATTGCAGCAATGACAGCACACCCTGGGTGGACTGGTTCGCTTGGGCAAGCATCGACTGCCCCGCCTGGGCAAGAATATTGTTCTTGCTGTATTCCACCATTTCAGAAGCCATATCAAGGTCACGGATACGGGATTCTGCTGCCTGTGTATTCTCTGCCACGTTATCAAGGTTTGCAATCGTATGCTCTAATCTGTTCTGCAATGCACCCAATGCGGATCTCTGGGAAGATACCTGATTGATGGCGTTCTGGATTGCAGTGATGGAAGCGTTTGCCACTGCATAATTATCAACAGCTACATTTCCAGTCTTTGTATAATCGGAAAGCTTTGCTGATGCTGTTGTATTGGTTTTCTTAAGGTAGGTTGCAAAATTATTTGTAAGCTCCTCTTTCATTTCCTTCTGTGCAACTGAAACATCATGTGCCATTGCACTAGCAGCAGTTGAATATTCTTTGCCATCACCCTTTGCAATAAATTTTCCATTCTCCTGCTGTACATACATGTCGCTGGTATAACTGTCTGAAATCGCTGCATTGAAGGAAACTACTGCTGCTGAAATATTCCCTTTGGTTGAATCAGTCATATCATATGCGTAAGACATATTTTTATATTTTACTGCGCTGATGGTTACACCTGTCTGGTACTCATCCGATATGGTTACACTAATGCCTTTCAGTCCCAGAGTTTGTGCATTCATATTACTAATTGAGATTGCAATCTTCTGATTTGCATTGGCTCCAACCTGAAGATTTTTATTCTGGAAGGTTCCATCTAACAAGTTCTGTTTATTGAACTGGGTAGTTGTGGAAATCCTGTCTAACTCTTCTGTTAAAGCATCCAATTCCTGATTGATCGCTGCACGGTCAATGTTTTCATTGGTATCATTTGCACCCTGAACTGCCAGTTCATTCATTCTCTGAAGAATGGAATGCGCTTCATTTAAAGCGCCTTCAGCCGTCTGAATCAAGGATACGCCGTCCTGTGCGTTGGTGGATGCACGAGTTAACCCACGTACCTGGCTTCTCATTTTTTCTGAAATTTTTAATCCTGCTGCATCATCGCCTGCACGATTAATTCTGTAACCAGATGATAATTTTTCAGAAGCCTTTGCCTGTGCTCCTGTAGTGATACCTAACTGACGATTAGAATTCATTGCTGTAAGGTTGTGTTGTACGAACATTGCCATAATATTTTCCTCCTTGTGTTTTATGGTCTTTTCTCGCCTCGATTCTGATTTTTTGAGGCGTATCTGGGTTACCTTTCTGCCTTGCAGTTGGTAACAAATGCCGCAAATCCGTTTGCGTACAAATATAAATTTTTTATAATAAACGGAAGCCCTAGGTTACTCCCGCATATTAACTGGGTGGTTAAAACTACTGATAAGTAATCATGCAACTAAATTACATTCCATACTTAACCTTTGGATCTTTTGCCCGTTCTGCTTTTCTGGCTTTTTTTCGTTCTTCCATGAGAATTGCCTTAATTTTCTCTTTGGCTTCCTGGGAAAGCTCCCTATCCTTATGGTGCTTTACTTCATTTCCAGGGTCTGCTGCCATCCCGTATTTCTCCAATGCACTGCTTCTTGCAATATTCATGGATTTGGGTGCATCCACCAGAATATGCATGTTATTTCCGCTTCCTCCGGTAAACACCACTTTGATTTCATCCCCGACCAGCAGATATTCGCCAGCCTTTACCGTTAATTTCAACATAGGAACCTCCTTGTTTTTCTCTTCCAACGCCTGTCTGAACATATTTTTCAGTGAGAGCAATGGAGCAATCACTTCCTGATGATTTTCAAATGCAACAGTTTGTTCTAAAATGTTGCATCTTTTTATATAGCTTTTCCAGAAAAATTTGATTTATTCTTTCTTATAAGAAAACAAAACGGACAAGTCCGCTGGGGCTCCCTAAATCCCTCATTCATGAGGGGCTTGGACGATTTGCTGCGCCGAGTGCGGTCACGCAGTGACATCTTCTATTCGCACGAGCGCGCATATTTTTTTATTCTATCGAAAGACACTTTCACGCATTAGCGTGACAAGGTCTTTCCAATAGAATAAAAAAGGACCATTATGCTTTCTTCCTTGCATAACAGTCCTTATTTCTAGCCAGCCTTCATCGTGTCTGCAAAAACACATACTCTCTCTGGGCTTCCTCATCCTCTGGATAGTCCTTTAAATAAGCCAGCATCTTTTCCCTTGCCTTCTCAAAATCTAACATCTGCTCGCAGGCAATAATTTCATTGCGCCGAAGCTGTTGTTCATTGGGAGGATTTTCCACAGACAACGCCTGCTCATAAAATCCCAATGCCTGGCTGTAATTTCCCTCGGACATCTGCATATCCCCCATAATCACCAGTGTTGACACATCTGAATTATTCTTGGAAATATAACTTTCATACAAAGCATTTGCCTGGTCCATGTCCCCTTGCGCTTCATAGACTTGCGCCAAGTAAAGCAATGCCTTTACATCCTTTTGATTAATTGCCTTATCCAGCTCTTTCTTTGCATTATCATAATCCTCCTGCAGAAGATAAATATGTCCGCGCTCCCGGTATTCCTCTGGTTTTTCCGCCTTTAGCTTTTCGGCTGCTTCTAGAACTTCTTCTGCTTCTGAATCCCACCCGGCATTTTTCAAACTCTCATATGCCGAAACATACAATTCATAGTCATTTCCACTGGTCTCAAAGGCTTTTTGATAATCCTTCATGGTCTTTTCCTGATTCTCTTCCTTCAAGTAAATGCAGCCTCGCAGGAAATACGCTTTGTAGTTCTTTTTATCGTAATCAATCAAGGCTTTGCAGGTGGCAAGGGCTCCTTTGAGATCTCCACTTTTATACTGGGCCGTTGCCTTATAGTAACAGATATCAATTTCCATATCCCCTACCACCGCCTGAGACTGATCTAAGGCTTTTTGGAAAGCCTCTGCTGCCTCTTCATAACTGCCTTCACTTAACTTATTGATTCCCAACTGCCGATAGGCTTTCTGGTTTTCCAGGGCTTCTTGATTCTGACATCCTGCCAGTCCAATACTCCCAAGTAAGGCAAATGCTAACAACAGAGAAGCTTTCTTTTTATATACTTCTTTCAATCTCTTTAATTTCATAAGTCTATACTTTCTATTCTGGCATAACAACCTTAATTTTATCCAAATGCCAGATATCATCCACGTACTGCTGGATGGTACGGTCTGATGTGAACTTACCAGAATGGGCCGTATTCAAAAGAGCCATCTTTGCCCATCTCTTTTCATCTCTGTATGCATTTTCTACTCTTTCCTGTGCCTCTGTATAAGAACGGAAATCTTTCAAAATGAAATACGTATCTGCATACTGGGTATCCAAAGTATTCAACAAAGAATTGTACAATGGCCGAAACAGCTCGGAATCATTGTGAGAATACATTCCATTAATTAGCTGCATCAATACCTGGCGGATATCCTGGTCGCTATTAAAAATCTGCATGGGGTCATAATCACGCTTTTGTTCATGGTCAATTACTTCCTGAGAGCTCATACCAAAAATAAAAGCATTTTCCTCTCCCACTTCTTCTACAATCTCTACATTTGCACCATCCATGGTACCAAGGGTCACAGCGCCATTTAACATAAACTTCATATTTCCAGTTCCAGATGCTTCCTTGCTGGCTGTTGAAATCTGTTCAGACACATCTGCCGCTGCAAAAATCCATTCTGCAGTAGACACCTTATAGTCTTCAATAAACACAACTTTAATTTTACCATTGATAGAAGCATCGTTATTAATCACATCTGCTACACTATTAATCAACTTAATGGTAAGCTTCGCAATCCGGTAGCCTGCTGCTGCTTTTGCACCAAAAATAAAAGTCCTTGGATAGAACTCCATTTCTGGATGCTCTTTTATCTTATTATACAGGTACATGACGTGAAGAATATTCAAAAGCTGGCGTTTGTACTCGTGAAGACGTTTTACCTGCACATCAAAGATAGACCGGGGATTCACTTCAATTCCATTATGCTTCTTAATATATTCTGCCAGACGCAATTTATTCTGATACTTAATATTCATAAATTCCTGCTGTGCCTTAGCATCATCTGCATAAACTGCCAATTTGGACAAATGAGGCAGATCTGTTACCCAGTCATTTCCGATATATTTATTCACCCATTCTGCCAACAGGGGATTGCCATGGTATAAAAATCTTCTTTGGGTAATCCCGTTTGTCTTATTATTGAATTTCTCCGGGAACATCTGGTAAAACTCATGCAGCTCCTGATCTTTCAAAATCTCTGTATGCAGCCTTGCCACACCGTTGACAGAACAGCCTGCTGCAATGGCAAGATGGGCCATCTTCACCTGACCATCAAAAATAATTGCCATTTTCTTAATCTTATTGTAATCTCCTGGGAATTTCTTCTCAATATCCAGGATAAAACGGCGGTTAATTTCTTCAATAATCTGATAAATTCTCGGAAGCAGTCTGGAGAAAATCTCAATGGGCCATTTTTCCAATGCTTCTGACATAATGGTATGATTGGTGTATGCACAGGTCTTGTTGGTAATTGCCCATGCCTCATCCCATTCCATATTTTCCTCATCCAGAAGAATACGCATTAATTCTGCTACTGCCACAGTCGGATGGGTATCATTCAACTGAATTGCCACTTTTTCTGGTAATTTATGCAAATCTGTGTGGTATTTCTTATATCGAGCCACTGCACGCTGCACACTTGCAGACACAAAGAAATACTGCTGTTTTAAGCGCAGCTCTTTTCCCTGAATATGGTTGTCATTGGGATATAATACCTCTACCAGGTTTTTTGCAAGATTTTCCTGCTCAACCGCTTTCTTGTAATCTCCCTTATCAAAAGCATCCAGCTCGAAATATTTTTCTGGCTCTGCATCCCATGCAATCAAAACATTTACCATATTGTTATTATATCCAACCACTGGCATGTCATAGGGAACTGCACGAACAGACTGATATCCCTCATGAATGAACTTAATTTTTCCAAATGCATCTCCTTCGGAACGAACATAGCCGCCAAATTTTACCTGGAACGTATGCTCTGGCCGACGCATCTCAAAGGGATAGCCATCCTTGAGCCAGTTATCCGGCTCCTCCATCTGGAACCCATTTTCAATTTTCTGACGAAACAGCCCATAACGGTAACGAATGCCGCAACCATAAGCTGGATATCCCAGAGTAGCCAGAGATTCCATGAAGCATGCTGCAAGTCTTCCCAGACCGCCGTTTCCTAATGCTGGGTCCGGCTCCTGGTCTTCAATCACATTCAAATCAAAGCCAATCTCTTCCAACGCTTCTTTCACTTCTTTGTATGCGGTCAGATTAATCAGGTTATTTCCCAGCGCTCTTCCCATCAGGAATTCCATCGACATATAGTAAACTATCTTGGGATCTTCCTTCTCCATGGTCTTTTGGGTTGCAAGCCACTGATCAATGATTACTTCCTTCACTGCCTGGGACACTGCCTGATACACCTCCTGCTGGGATGCCTCCTCCAATGTCTTGCGGTAAAGATTCTTTACATTGTCCTTAATCTCCTGAATAAACTTCTCTTTTTCAAACATCTTGCTCTGCATAAACTGTCTCCTTCCTCTCTGGTCACCCATTTCGATCTGTCTGAGCATACTTCGTATGATGAACCGATCCCATGGCGGGGGATATCCAAAAGCCCTTCCTTTTGGATATCCAATAATTTTTCATTTTACTCTACGCTTTTTCTACACCAAGCGTTACTTTTTCCCCGTTGATATTCCATTCTTTTTCATATCCTTTTCCTGCATCACTTGTGATATCCACCGCAAGCACCTCCAATTGAATCTGTGTGCCATGCTCCTTAAAAATCCTGTCTATCGTCTCTCCTGCCTGATAAGAAATATGAATTTTATCCATCACCTCAAACCCTGCTTCCTTACGCATGGTCTGAATCTTGCTAATCAACTCTCTTACAAAGCCTTCCGCAATCAACTCTGGTGTTAAATTGGTGTCAAGTACAACGGTTGTCTCATTATCCCCCTCTGTCACATAACCTTCCTGCTGTGTCATCGTGATAAGAAGATCCTCTTCACATAATACAACGTCTTCATTTACGCTGTCAAGGGTAATACTTCCTTTGGATTTCAGTTCTGCCATGGCTTCATTGCCATTCAGCTCTGACAATGCCTGCTGAATCTGCTTCAAATATTTTCCATATTTTGGCCCTACGGTACGAAGCTGGGGCTTAAAAGTATAATCTGTGAAGCTGCTGACATCCTCTGTAAACATCACCTTTTTGACATTCAACTCATCTTCAATAATATTGACAAATAACTCTGGAAGTCCTCCAGCGGCTTTTACAAACATGGCGCCAATAGGCTGACGGTTCTTAATATTTGCAGAATTTCTACATGCTCTTCCCATAACTACGATTTTTAACACTGTATCCATGTTTTTCTCAAGCTCCTGGTCAATAAAATCTTCCTGGACAATTGGGAAATCACACAAATGCACGCTCTCTGGCGCAGAAACATCAATGCTGCATACCAAATTCCGGTAAATATCCTCCGCCATAAATGGAATCATAGGAGCTGCCGCCTTACTTACCGTTACCAGCGCTGTATACAAGGTCATGTAAGCATTGATTTTATCCTGTTCCATTCCTTTGGCCCAAAAACGCTCCCGGCTCCTTCGCACATACCAGTTACTCATATCATCTACAAATTCCTGTAATGCCCTTGCAGCCTCTGGAATACGGTAATTGCCAAGGTCATCATCCACTTGGGCAACCATGGTATTAAGTTTGGACAACAGCCACTGATCCATCACAGACAATTTATCATATTCCAACGTATATTTTGTGGCATCAAACTTATCAATATTGGCATATAATACAAAAAATGCATAGGTGTTCCACAAGGTTCCCATAAATTTACGCTGTCCCTCCTGGACTGCTTTTCCATGGAAACGATTGGGCAGCCATGGAGCGGAATTCACATAGAAATACCAGCGGATGGCATCAGCTCCATAGGTTTCCAATGCTTCAAAGGGATCTACGGCATTTCCTTTGGACTTACTCATTTTCTGCCCATTTTCATCCTGCACATGGCCTAAAACAATTACATTTTCATAAGGCGCTTTATGAAACAACAGGGTAGACTCTGCCAGCAGGGAATAGAACCATCCTCTCGTCTGGTCTACAGCTTCGGAAATAAATTTTGCAGGGAATTGCTGCTCAAATAACTCTTTGTTTTCAAAGGGATAGTGATGCTGTGCAAAAGGCATCGCTCCGGAATCAAACCAGCAGTCAATCACTTCTGGCACGCGATGCATTTCTTTCCCACATTTTGGGCAGGGAATGGTCACTGCATCAATATAGGGCCGGTGGAGTTCAATTTCCTCTGGACAATTCTCTGACAATTCTTTCAGTTCTGCAATGCTTCCAACGGAATGCATGTGACCGCACTCACATTCCCAGATATTGAGAGGCGTTCCCCAGTAACGATTCCTGGAAATACCCCAATCCTGCACATTCTCAAGCCAATCTCCAAACCTTCCTTTTCCAATATTTTCCGGTATCCAGTGAATCGTATTGTTGTTACGGATTAATTCTTCTTTCACCTCTGTCATTTTAATAAACCAGGATTCTCTTGCATAGTAAATCAACGGAGTATCACAACGCCAGCAGTGAGGATATTCATGCTCAAATTTAGGTGCGTCAAACAATAATTTCTGGTCTTCCAAATCCTGTAAAATCATAGGATCTGCCTTTTTACAGAAAATGCCCTCATAAGGCGTTCCCTCTGTCAATTCTCCTTTTCCATTGACAAACTGTACGAACGGAAGGTCATATTTTCTTCCCACCTTTGAGTCGTCTTCACCAAAAGCCGGAGCAATATGAACAATTCCTGTACCATCCGTCATGGTAACATAATTGTCACAGGTAACAAAATGGGCTTTTTTATGCTGCTTTGCCGCTGCTTCCCCAGTACAGGCAAACAATGGCTCATACTCCCGGTATTCTAAATCAGTTCCTTTGTAAGTTTCCAACACTTCATAGGCTTTTGTTCCAGCTTCTTGCTGCTCTTTATCCAGCAAAGTCCCCATTACTTTATCCAGCAAAGCTTCTGCCATATAATAAGTAAATCCGTCAATTGCTTTGATTTTGCAATAAGTCTCTTCTGGGTTTACGCAAAGGGCTAAATTAGAAGGCAGTGTCCAAGGGGTCGTGGTCCATGCTAAGAAATACGCTTCTTCCTCTTTTACCTTGAAACGAACAATAGCAGAACGTTCCTTTACGGTCTTATAGCCCTGTGCCACTTCCTGGGCGGAAAGAGGTGTTCCGCATCGTGGGCAGTAAGGCACAATTTTAAATCCCTTATAAAGTAATTTCCGATTCCAGATTTCTTTTAACGCCCACCATTCAGACTCAATAAAATCATTGTGATAGGTCACGTAAGGGTCATCCATATCTGCCCAAAATCCTACGGTTCCAGAGAAATCCTCCCACATTCCTTTGTACTTCCAAACGCTTTCTTTGCATTTATCAATAAATGGCTCCAGACCATATTCCTCAATCTGTTCTTTTCCATCCAGACCCAATAATTTCTCTACTTCCAATTCCACTGGTAGTCCATGGGTATCCCACCCTGCTTTCCTGGGCACCATTTTTCCCTTCATGGTCTGATACCGGGGTATCATGTCCTTGATGACACGGGTCAGTACATGGCCAATATGCGGCTTGCCATTGGCAGTGGGCGGTCCGTCATAAAAGGTGTAAGTCTCTCCTTCTTTCCTGTTTTCCATACTTTTTCGGAAAATATCATTGTCTTTCCAGAACTTTTCTGTCTGTTTCTCTCTTTCCACAAAGTTTAAATTGGTTTCAACTTTGTTATACATGAGTCATTTCTCCTTTCGAAACTAAAATAGAACAAGAAAGAATCCTGCTTTGCAGGATTCTCCGCCTGCGGCGGGTCGCTTTGCGACAAATTTCATACCCGCCGCAGTGCGATAAGAACTTTGTTCTTCTATAAGGAAAGATACTTTCACGCGTTAGCGTAACAAGGTCTTTCCTATAGAAGAACAACGTGGGCAAGCCCACTGGAGCTCCCCTACCCCTCACTCATGAGGGGCTTGGACACTTTGCTGCGCCGAGCACAATTGCGAAGCAATATTTTACCTCTTGTGCGTTAGCGTGACAAGGTCTTTCCTATAGAATAAAAAAAGCTCCGTCCTCTGTAAAAGGACGAAGCCACAAAATGCATCGTTTACCACCTGTTACATGATACTTTGTCCAGAAATCACATGCTTTCTGCCAGCATACCTGGTTCCCATAACGGAGGAGCATTCCGTCCCAACCTACTGTTTCCTTATTTGCATCCCTGCCTGACCACAAATAATATCGTACAGGGACTTTCTCCATTCAGGAAAGTTCAGCGGGCAACTTAGAAGTGATATTCAGGCAGCTTCTACTGATGCCGGCTCACACCCTCCCGGCTCGCTGTAACGTTGGAATGCTGTCCTACTGTCTTCGTCATTGTCTTTCAATATCATATTTCTTAAAACTGTAACTCATTATAAAGGCTGTTTTTCCTCTTGTCAAGAAAAGATTTTCTTTCCTTAAAGTCTTAACAGGATTCACTTTGTAATTTCCCATAAATCATATCACTATTCTGCTCTTTTGAGTATCCTTTTCGGCAATATGTTCATCAAATTTCACTACACTCTCTAATTCGAAATCAAATTTTAACTGGGAGCTTGGTTCATAGTAAAAATGCTCCATGATAAATTTCACAAATTGGATTGGCGATATAGGCCTGTTCGCCGGAATTCTGCAATTTTTATAACCACCCAAGGTAATATGAGAATATGGGTGATAAATTATACTATCTACTTCCTCATTATTATAATCAGCTCTAATCACTACTGGAAGTACATCTTTATTCAAAATATCCCCATACAAATAATCTGCATCATATAATTCAACATCATTTTGATAAACCTCAAATGAAGGGGAAGGATAATAGGCTAATCTATGGGACTGCAGCTCTGTACCACGATTATTAAAACGGTACATTAGCTGAAGAATTCCACCATCTGGTAATTTAGCATTAAAATTATGATTTTTTTCTATTTCATCATATATTTTAGCGTATTCCATATTTTTAAGATAACATGAAATATCCGTATATTTTTCCCAAACCACATCCACATTCTGCATAATTGGAAAATTATATTCTTCCGCTAACCCACACCGAATCAATTCCTGGGTAACCTTTCTTACTTCTCGAAATACTTTTTCCTTCTTTTTCATTCACGCAGCACATCCTTTAACATGTTTAAGGTAGTTTCGTCTATGTCCTCTTTTCTGATTTCTCCCTTTTGAATTTTTAATACAAAATCTGCTAAGTTGTAGTTACTCTTTTTAATTTCCCTCAGCTCATTCTGAGTCATATCTCTATGGATAATTCGCATATTTTTTCTTTGTGACTCATCTGGATATTCAAATTGTAATTGAAAATTATTTTCTTTTATGCGTTTATATTCATGGATCAAAATTTCCATGTCCTCTCCCAAACCACTCACCCGCACCCAGGCTTTGGACCTTGTCAGCGCTGTAAATAAAATATTTCTTTTTCTTGACAAATTTATACCTCGCGCACATATATCTGCATTGATCAAATAGACAACCGCAGCCTCATTCCCTTTTGCTCTGTAAATCTGTGTAATCGCAATGGAATCTTCCTGAAAGAAGTCATCTGGAGTCGTTTGAACACCTACAATATGTGATTTTATTTTTTTATCCATCAACATTACGCGGATTTGTGAAACGTAACTTTTTGTAACCTTGGGATCTGGATGAATAATCATAATATCCTGGTATTTTAATTCCTCATCTCTTAAATTTTTTTCAATATCTTCTACGATCCATTCTGCTTCCTGATATGCATTGTCAAATTTTCTGAACTGTATCAAATCATTGATCGGTGAATGATTCTCCAAAAACCCTGGACTGGTTTCTTCTGTACGATATAAGGTAACTGTCTCCCCATCTTTTATTACTCCATCCTTAATGGTATATCCGATATCCTCCCATAATTTCTTATCTTCAAACAACTGGACCAATTGTGTTTCTTCCCGTGTTTCCTTTTTCCTATATATACCGAACCCCAAACTATGTGCGGTAATTAGCACTGGTCTGGAATTCCGATAACACTTTGATAAAACAATATCTTCTGCCTTTCCATTGCTATTATCTAACACTACATTCGGCTTACCATTGTTATATCCAAAAATTTCCTCTGGGGAATCAACGTTTTTGTTATCCAGACTTTGCAATTCATCATATGCATAGACAAGCATGCGGCTTTCCTTAGGAAGCGACAAATAGCACATCTGCAAAAAATATTTTGAAAAATCCTGAGCCTCATCCACTAAAATTACGTCATATAAGATTTTCGGATTAACCACCGTCTCCACTGCCTCTTGACACACTTTATCAAACACAACCTCATTACGGGTAAATTTTCTACATGCATCCATATAATCATAGCAAACGATATTATTTGCTTTACAAAAATTAAAATATAACCCTTCTGAATTCTTACTCCCCCATGCATGAATTATTTTAATTCTATCCCATTCTGGTTCTTCATTTGTATTTTCAATAATAAAATTTGTAATTAGCTGAATAAACTGCCCTTTTAGCGCCCGGCTGTTAAATGTAACCGCAATTACCTTTTCTTCATACATGGTATATAAATACGCAACTTTCAAAGCTAAAACAATTGTTTTTCCTGATCCTGCCAGTCCTCGAATTCTCTGAACTCCTTCAATGGTCTCAATGACTGCCTTGCTTTGATATTTATCCAGACAGGATATTTGATTTTCAATGGCCTTAAGTTTTGATCCTTTTGAAGTGGCGCTTTGGAGATTTGTTCTATTCCCACGCTTTTTTATCTGTGAAATCATTTGAATTGCTTCTAGAAGTTTTTCATAATAATTCTCACTCTCATCCCAACTCAAATTTTTTAAATATTCTTCTAAAGCCTCACTGGAAATGCAAATATCTTCACCACCCCTTCGATAACGCGGTGCATAGGAAACAACATTAATAGGCACTTGCAGCTTCCTTCGATTGGACAAGTAACGATATCTTTTTAATCTGGCCTCCATATTATTATAAAGTTCATCCAGCAATGATATTTTATTTTCGTCCTCTTCTCCAGATGACATATCCAAATCAAAAATCACCATTCCATATTGTTTACATACCAATAATGCATCAACTTTAATTTTTCCGTCCATCCCACCCAAAACAGGATATCCTAAATAAAAATAGCCGTCTAAATTCAATGTATTTAAAATAGTAATCACTTCATCTGCAAGTACTTGTTTCGACGTGACGCCGCTAATAACTGTAATCATATCATCACCTCTTTGAATATATATTTGCTCAATTTATTTCTAAAATTAGGGTGTCAAAAGCACTTTTGGCGCGACGCACCCCTTTGACACCCTAATCCTTCTAAATATAATATAACATCTCCCTTTTATATTTTCAATCTAACTGCTGCATTTGATACATATATTCCTGTATGAATTCATTATACAACCCAGAACTTTGAATATAGTTGCCCCATACCGTAAGGGTAATCAATAGAATCAACCCAATGGAAGAACATACAATGCCTGCAATCGCCATTCCCTTTGCATTGCCTTTCCGAATCTGTAAAATACCAAACACAATGGATATCACTGCCAAGGGAGCGCAAGTGCACCAAACACAGCAAGTAATCAAGGCGATAATTCCACAAACCATGGACGCAATTCCAAAACCTGAACTGGGCGGTGTATAATCTGGGCCCTGATAGGGATAGTTCTGATAATTCTGCTGGTTATAGTTCTGTTGACTATACCCTTGCTGCTGGCTATAGTTCTGCTGTCCATACCCTTGCTGCTGATTGTAATCCCGCTGACCATAACCCTGTTGGTTATAATTTTGCTGGGAATCATAGCCCGGTGATTGACCATAATTTTGTTGGGAATGATAACCCTGTGATTGGCCATACCCTGTCTGTGAATCCTGTTCTTGTGAATTGTTTTCAAACATATTGTTCTCGTCACTCATATGAAATCCTCCTCTAAAATCACTTAAAAATAAACAATTGGTTGTACTAATTTACTGCTCCAGCATCAAATCCAGCACAGATATATTTTCTTTTTTTATGGTTATCTTAACAGGCGCTGTGTCTTTAGAATAGACTCTTGCCCCGCTTTCATTGGTGCAATAAGAGACAATTTTATAATAATAGGTTTTACGGGATTTTGTCGTATTATCCCGGTAAATCGTTTTTGTAGTAGTGGCAAGCAGACGATAACCGCTGTTTTTCTTCTCAGAACGGTAAATCATATAACCATCTGCATTCTTTGCCGCCTGATACCTGTGATATCCCTTGGTGGTATGGACATCTCCTGCACGCACAGACTGTAAAATCGTATCCCCTGCTGCTTTGGCCTCATATGCAAAAGCTCCCACTGTTTTTAAAATTCTTATTATTGGAATATTCCACCCGGATATACTCTGTCTCCTGCATCTTTACAGGCAGTACCTGAAATTCATAATATCCGTTTTTCGATTATTTAATAATAACGTGACAGTTAAATGCCAGCACAGCATTGAATAAGACTGCAAAAATCCTGAATACAGCAAAATTCTTCGGCATGCTCCAACGTATATTCTGCAATTTCCAACGCACGTTTTTGAACAAGCCCCAAATCATCTGCTTGTTTGATACGGGCAATTTCATAAGGCCGGGCCCAATCGGTAGGCGTCCTGCATGCAGCAGTCAATGCAGCGCAACGAACACTGTCATAAAAGAAAGACATAAAATACGCTTCTGGATCGATTCTTCGCAATGCAGGCCGTTTCGGACGATATTTTGCAAACAGACGCTTTAACATTTCCAGGCATCCATCGAACAGGCCGCAAATCATAGTAAGGTCATATTGCTGCATCTTAAGGCGTGATTCGTAGGCAGCTTCCGGCATTCCCAGCCAGGAGACATAATTGACAATGAAGCTTCCAGCTATCCGCCCCAAATCTCCAAAAAATGCGGAATAACCACCATATTCACAATCAATCAAGCGTGTTTCATCAGGACCAATCATAATATTTCCTGTATGTAAATCGGTATGGCAAATGCACTGCTTTCCTTCATAGAATCGCCTGCCCATGTCATAAACCAGCAATTTTAACCTTTGATTATTGGCAATGCGCCGATGCGTTCCACGGGCATCCCTTTCAAAGGTTCGGCTGGTATCAAACAGTGCGCAGCTTTCTTGAAAAAGCAAATCTACCAGCAGCTTTTTGGCCTCCTGTGCATCAAAAATCTGCTCCCACTGCCATTTTGTCTGGGCATCCAGGTACAAATCTGAAGTAAAAAATAGCATTTCAGCCAAAAACGCTCCAATGCGTATCCCAAAATCAGGAAACTTCTGCATATCTGCCAGTTGAAACCTCATATTTTTCAGATGGCTCAAATCCTCCATACAGATGATTCCCTGGCTGGTATCCTGAAAATACACCTTTGGCGTAATACCACTGTAAATCACATCCATCAGAACCATGGCCTGAACCTCTTTGGCCGTACGTCCTTTGCCTGTGGGACGCAGCACACCTTCATGCTTGAGTAATGCCAGTACGTAGGGCATCACCTGTTTGAAGATCAAAGTTTTTCCACTTTGAACATCCTCCACCCGATAAATCAGGTTCACCAGTCCTTCCGTATCCTCTCTCCCAAAAACAATATTCCTAATATTTAGTTTTGCATCTTCTGGAAACAAACCGTGTTTTTTCACATAATGCTCCACTTCCCTTTCCGTAAATTCTCTCACTTTATCCATGAAGGTACCTCCCATTTTGGATTCCGCCTAACTCACCTTTCTAATATCATACCACAATCACATCACTATTTCCATAACCACTTCACATACTCTGAAATCACATCGCTGGTTTTGCTCAGATAAATGCACTCTTTCGCAAGAGTAACGTGATCTGTAATAATATTATCCACATTTAAATCTATCATGCGGTTAATGCTTTCCTCCGTATTTACTGTCCATCCATAAATCTCCTTCCCCCCATTATGAACATCAGATACTATTTTTTCTGTAATACTAGAAGCCTCTATGCTGAAATGATCTGCTGCCGAAAGCCTTTGAGCATATCTCACAGTCTGGGTCAAATCCGCCTTCTCCCCCTGATAAGACTGATCTAACAGGAAAATTACTGCCCCGATGTCTATCATAGCATAAACAGCCATGCAGATAAGCAGGACCAGAAGCGCCGCAAGGGTAAGAGGATTCCATAAAAAGGACAAAATATTTTCTATCGTCAAATATTCATATCCTGTTATTTTCATAATGCCTTGAAAAATCCCCAAAAAAACTGGTGTAAATATACACAAAGACAGAAATTTATATAAAATCTCAAATTCTGCCATTGTCCGCCAATTGATCCGCAACAGGCTCAATACTTTTTTGATTTTTTTCATAAACCATACCTCTTTCTATGCTTCAAAAACATAAATAAGGACAACACAAGCGCCATTAGTTCCGCTGCTGGAGTTGCAAGCCAGATACCATTTACTCCCAAGAGCAAGGGAAGCACAATCATCGTAATCAACATAAATACAAAGGATCTGGAAAATGCAAGAATAGCTGAAACAATCCCGTTGGATAATGCTGTAAACATCCCACTGGCAAAAATATTAAACCCGATAAAAAATAATGCGATCGTGCAGATCCTATTTCCTGTTACCGCCAAATCATAAACGGGATGATCTGGACGGGCAAATACCGACACCAATGGTCTCGTCAATAAAAAAGACGCCGCTACGGTAACTACAGAGATAACTGTAATCACTTTAAAGCTCACTGCAACCAGCTTTTTTAATTTTTCATGATTTTGTTGTCCATAGTAAAAACTCATCATGGGAGCCACCCCATAAGAATATCCTGTGTAAAGAGAGCTTGCAAACATCAGCACATACATGATGATGGTAACGGCTGCAACTCCGTCTTCCCCTACATAATGGAGCATAGTCCAGTTAAACATCATTGTAATAATTCCCGTAACCAGAGCAGTTGCCATTTCCGAGCATCCGTTTGTGGCCGCACTCGCAAGAACTACCAACCGAAAGGACGGCTTCTTAAAATGCAGCAGGCTCTTTTTCTGGCTAAATACAAACAAGCCTACAACTGCTGTCACAGAATACCCAAGACCAGTTGCAATGGCTGCACCGCTGATTCCCATATCAAACCAGGCAATCAATACATAATCCAACGCCATATTCAAAACACCGCCTGTCACTGAGCAGAGCAAAGAAAGGTTTGCTTTTTCGCTGGCAATCATATAAAGAGTAAAATTATTCATCAAAAGAATTGGTATGGTAAACACCAAATAGCGGCTTAAATATTCCACACAGTATCCTTCTACTTCTGCAGAAAGGCTCATTCCAGCAAAAATGTGGTCCATCGCCAGATACCCGGCTGTACACATCACAATCCCCACAAAGACATTCACCAAAATCAGAAACGTAAAATCTTCCTTGGCTTCATCCCTTTTATGCTCTCCCATCTTTTTCATAATAACCGCACTGCCTCCTGTGGCAAGCATGGTAGAAATCGCCGTAACCAGTTGGATCACAGGCGCTGTCAGATTGATAGCTGAAAGTGCATTGGCGCCGATTAGATTCGAAACAAACAAGCCATCCACCATTGTGTAAAAAGACATAAACACGGTCATAGCAATGGTCGGAACAGCGAACTTAAAAATATTTTGAAGGGTTACAGGTTTTTCATATACATTTTGGTTTTCCATAAATTTTTCCTCCAATCACCTTGTTTTTTCTTCCTGTATCAAGTATCATAAACCATACAGTAACTGTACAGTCAATACAAGATTAAAAATTTATAGAGGAAAATAACATGAATAAAAAAAGTAAACTTCTTACCATTGGCCAATTTGCCGCCATGCATGGAATTAATAAGAAAACTCTCATGTGGTACGATGAAATCGGGTTATTTTTGCCTGCTTTCATCAATGAGGAAAACGGATACCGTTACTATAGCTACTATCAAAGTCCCATTTTAGAAACCATTCTTCTGCTTCGTGAACTAGATGTTTCCATTCATGAAATACAAAATTTTATGAAAAACCGTTCTGCTGAAAACTTAAAATCCCTTTTAGATGATAAAATCACAGCTCTCGATCTACAGCTTACTCATCTACAGGCAGTCCGGTCAACCCTTTGCACACATCATCAAAATATGTCTACCCTGCTGACTATGGACTTGTCTGAAATCAGTATCATAGAGCAAAAGAAACGCTGCCTAATCACTGTTGATGTGAATCCCAAAACCTCCTTTGAAGATGAAGTGGAGCTTATCACAGCCGAAACAGAAAAATATCATCTAGGCCGCCTACACCATGCCTCCTATGGCTCTATGATTCCTGTTTCCAGCCTGCTTGCTGGTCATTATGAAGATTATACCAAGCTTTTTATTGAAATCCCTTTTCTTACCTATCAGCCTGGACTCCACGTACCTCCCAGCGGAAAATATCTGAGAGCCTTTCACAAAGGAGATTGGGAAAAAATACCTCAGCGGTATGAAGAAATTTTTGCATTTGCTGAAAAACATAATTTAAAACTTCATGAATTTTCCTATGAGATGGGAATCAATGAAAATGTGATTGACCAGATTGAGGATTATATTGTGCAAATTCAAATTCCCATTAATTGACAACCAGATAAATAACGTCTATAACAAATTTATTACACATATAAGAATTAAGGAAAGATATGAATGAGTAATTTGCCACAAATTTCTGAAGCTGAATTCGAAGTTATGAAAATCGTATGGAAACATGCGCCGATCAGCACCAATGAAATAACTGATAAATTATTGCAAACCACAAGCTGGAGTCCAAAAACGATACAGACTTTAATCAAACGCCTTGTGACCAAAGGCGCTCTGACTTATGAAAAACAGAGCCGAGTGTTTGTTTACACCCCAGTCGTGAAAGAAAACGAATACATCGGTCAAGAAAGCAACTCTTTTCTGGAACGATACTATAACGGGGATATCACCGCCATGCTGTCTGCATATATAGAAAATGACAGACTATCCGAAGCAGAAATAGACGCCCTCCGCTCCCTACTTTCACAGAGGCACAAAAAAGGTGGTAATTAACGTGATTGATTTTATGATACGCTTTTTCATATGCAATGTATTTATCAGTGGTATTACTTTGGCCGTTAAAATATAATGTTTTTCTGGTCATCAACATGGTTTTCTGGTATAATTGAGCTATGGAAAAAATTAATTTACTAAATGTAATCTTTTGGGGAGATGAGACCTGAATAAATAATCAGGCATACCATGTTAAAGGATTTGCACCAAAGGGACAGACGCCAGCCGTGCCATCTTTCTCCAAAATGGAAAAGATCAATATGGTTTCAGCTATTAGTAATCAGGGAACCTGCCATTTCCTCTGCTATGATGAGAACATGACCCAGCAGCGTTTTATAGACTTTATGGAACGACTTGTACAAGACACGGACAGGAAAGTCTTGTTTATCGTTAACAATCTTAAAGTCCATCATGGAAGGATAGTTGCAGAATGGTTGTCAGAGCATAAGGATGAAATAGAATTATTTGTCACTTCACCTTATTCCCCTGAAATCAATCCAGATGAATATTTGAACAATAATCTGAAACAGAACATACACAGCGGGATGATTCCGCACACCAAAGAACAGATCTGCAGCAAAACAGAGCGGTTTATGCATTATTTACAAAAACACAGTGAAAGGGTATCCTGTTTTTTTCAACATAAAAAGTTGAAATATATTCAAGACTATGGCTGTTAAAAACATTGATTTTTAATAGCCGTAGTAATACATTGTCAAACTTTTTTCCGAACATTGGCGCCATAGTATCGTCAATACACAGAAAAACAGGCTGTGGGCGCAGAGACTCCGGGATCAGCTTTATAGTCATGGATGCGGTAATGTTCATAAAGCCTGAATAATCCACTTTTGCATAAGAGCAGGCATAATAAAAAGCATTCAGGGACTTCTCAGTAATGCCGGACAAAAAATGTCTGTAAAGAAAGCGGATGGAATGTGCTAATTCCAATGCAAGTATGGATAGAACTAAAAGGAACAGGGTTTGTGCAGCAGGGGCAGGGAATTTTTCAAAATAAGGAATTGTGCAAAAATAAATTTACACTTTCATCCATTGACAATTACCTTCTGGGTTTGATTACATAGTTCCAGTTTCCCAAAATCTCACA
>KE159582.1:155062-173193 GCA_000403255.2 Lachnospiraceae bacterium 3-1 | reverse complement strand
ATGGTGTAAGGGGCAACACCGCTTAGCCTGCTCACGGTGGAGATTCCGCCCCTTCCGTATGTTTTTGCTTCCGCAGCAAGAAATATGCGCCGCTGCCTCTCATCAAGTAATGGCAGCATAATACGAATTCGTTCTTCCATGGTCATACCTCCGTATGGCCATTATACCATATATTGCCAAAACAGTAAATTTATTTTTGCACAGTTCCTAAATGCAAAAATATTGATGAAGTCTACCAATCAGGTTTTCTTTGTTGTATAATGAGTTTATCGTATAGGATCATTTTCCTTTGTAATTGTTGTTGTAAACTTATGATACATCGGAAAGTCCTGTACGATATTTTTTTATAAAAAACTTGTAAAGTGTTGTTAAAATACTTAAACGCCACCATAATCGCTTTTTCTTTCTCCGGCGAGCATTTAGGCACATGGCTTTTATTTTCGCCCATATTATAATTCAGACGTTTATCAAAACCACACTTATCTTTTATCTGCGTCACATACAAAGACGATACCTTCAAACCATATTCTGACATTATCCATTCTTTAATTTCCGTATAGGTTGCACTTTGCTTTACGTCTTTCAGATATTCATTATCTTTTGGCTCATAATCCACATACGCATAGACTGTTTCAGCAGTGTTACTATTTCCTATCCAAAAGGAAGCACGTCTCCTCAGGCACGGCTCCCGCAGGGAGACCTGGACAGGAAGGCTCTTCTTACTGGGCAGGGGCCCCGGATGGTATGAAGCCGAGATCGATGGGCGGGGGACTTACTTCCACATCCTCGCCGGACGGCATAAATATGGGAACTACCTGTGCATCCCGAACCACGATATTGGCTGTGAGCTTTCTGATTTTTCTGATATCTTCTGGAATGAGGAACGGCTCAGCCATCTGATACGGAAGGTGGATGCCGTGACCGTTGCTACCGGGCTGGTCCATCTTCCGACCCTGGCCGACAAGCAGGGGAAAAACTAAATGTTTCATATGGGCTGCGGATCTCATAATGGGATCCATGGCCTTTTGCATTTCAGGCGGAAAGCAATACCGGCAACAACGTGCAGCATTTTGGGCCGGATTGTGCATTTGCAGACAGCACTGCGCAGTCAATGGGATAAATGTCAGAAAAATAATTCGCTGTTTGCTTCTCCCTCAATTCGCCGTCCGACAGTATACTACAAATCACGGGAAGGTGAGTGGGCTGTCCGGCTTACCAAGGTACGCCTTCGGTGTGCCGGATGACCGTATATTTATATGTGTAGTCCGCCTTTTCAAGCACAAATAAGTGTGGCTCCTAGCACGTAATCTTATCTTTGTATAAACAATCTCGTTTATGGCTTAGGCGTTCAGTCAATGCCGTCTCTCCCTATAATCTTTGTCGAACCTTTAGGTTCTGAAAGGAGTCCCTATGGCTTTAAAAATCGTGTACAAAATCTGTTGTGGCATTGATGTCCACAAAACTTTTGTAGTGGCCTGCATTGCTTCTACTAACAGCAAAGGTGTGACCACCTATGAGAGCCACCGTTTTTCGACCTACACGAAGGGTCTGAAGGATTTGTTACAATGGCTTCTCGACCGGAATTGCAAAGATGTCTGTATGGAATCCACCGGTAAATACTGGATTCCTGTTTACAACATTTTGGAAAATGATTGTACGATCGTCCTTGCTCATCCCAAATATGTTAAGGCTATCCGTGGAAAGAAAACTGACAAGAAAGATGCCAAATGGATTGCTGACCTGTTTAAGCATGACCTTGTTGCCGGTAGCTTTATGCCCCCCCCGCTGACATTCGTCAGCTCCGCGACCTTATGCGTTACCGTTTCAAACTGACCTGCTTTAAATCAAGTGAAAAGAACCGTTTGCAGAACTGTCTCACGGTTTCCAATATCCAGTTGGGAAACGTTGTCTCGGACACCTTCGGCAAATCTGCTCAGGCGATACTGGATAAACTTTTGGAAAATCCCGCAGACACTTCCTCTGACCTTGAACCTCTCGTCTACAAAAGTTTGAAAAAGAAACTCCCTGAACTCCGTGATGCCATTGACGGCTTTATCACACCGGAGCAAGCCGGTAAACTTAAGGTGATCAAAGGTCACTTTGAAGACCTTGAATCCCGGAAGGCAGAGCTTGAAGAACTCATTCTTGCGCTCGCCGCTCCCTATCAGCAGGAACTTGCCATTCTCCAAACCGCTCCTGGTATCAGCAGTATTTTCACTGCCATCGGAATCATTTCCGAGATCGGTACCAACATGGAGGCTTTTCCTTCGGCGAAACACTTGTGCTCATGGGCTGGTCTTACACCGACCAACAATGAAAGCGCAGGGAAGAAAAAATCTGTCCGGGTCTCCAAAGCAGGATGCTGCATCAAGCCGCTGCTCGCGCAGTGCGCCAATGCTGTTGTTACCAGCAAAAAGCATCCCGAGATTCGCAACCGCTATCTCCGTCTCAAAAAGCGTCGCGGCCACAAGAAAGCAATCATTGCCATAGCAAGAATGCTTCTGACTGCATTATACCATATGTTGAAGAACGGAGAAAACTATAATGCGGAACTTTACCGGAAATCTGACCTGCCGCCTGCAGACCGTGAGATTACGATAGAGCAGGCAATCATCATAGCAAGGAATCAAGGTTATAAGATCAAGTCAGCTACTGCATAACCTTAACATTCTCAATATTCAATTTTTAAAGCAGCCACCGAAAGATGGCTTGTTTGTGATGCGATTAAGGAAATGGATAACCTCTACTTTTCATTTTCAATCTTCCACCTCGTCTTTTTATTGATTTACTAAATATTCCGGAACAATATCCCGTCCCATCTCTTGGAGCATTTTTTTATCACTTTCAATTGTGGAACCCGAAGTAGTCAGCATGTTTCCGGTAATCGTTGCACTTGCGCCACTCCTGAATGCCTGCTCTCCATTGTTTTCCATGAGACGCCTTCCTGCTGCAAGCCTGATATTGGCAGTTGGATTAATATACCGGAAAAAAGCAATCGTCCGCAAAATATCCTCTTCCAAAAGAGTTCCCCGGTTTTCTAATGGCGTGCCTTTTATCGGCATAAGCGCATTGATTGGAATTGATTCAATTTCTAATTCTGCCAGGCTAACTGCCATATCCAGCCTGTCTTCCCATGTTTCCCCCATGCCGATAATCCCGCCGGAGCAGACACAAAACCCTTCTGCTTTTGCCATCTTAATTGACTTTATTTTCTGTTCATAAGTATGGGTTGTGCATATATAGGGGAAAAACCGCTTTGAAGTTTCAATATTTTCATGATAGCTTTCCACGCCCGCTTCCCTCAGTTCATGAAACTGCACCCTTGTCAAAAAACCATGGGATGCACACAAGGACAATTTACATTTCTTTTTCATCTCCTTGTAGGCTTTGACTGTTATTGCAAAATCCTGTTCCGATAAACCTCTTCCCGCTGTGACAATCGCAAACCTGTCAACACCCTGCAATTCATTATCCAAGGCTGTCTTTACAATATCGTCAACCGACAGATAATCATACTCTGTTATCTCTGCCTTATGGTGAGCCGATTGTGCACAGTATTTACAATTCTCACCGCATTTTCCGCTTTTCCCATTAATAATGGTACATAAATCTACCTTGTCACCACAAAAATGCCTCCTGATCCAATCTGCACCGTTACATAATTCCTGTAAATCACAATCCAGAAAGAAAGACAGATTATCCTTTCTCGTTAAACGCCTTCCTTCCATAATCTCCTTTGCCAATGTAAGCATAACTATTCCTCCTTTCCTTGTTTTTGCACTTTCTTTTATGCATAAAAGGGATACCCGGTAGGTGTTTCCGTTTTCAAGTTAATCCGCATGCCTTCCTCATATATTCGTCTGCATTTTCCCTGATATTGGTTATTGTCTTATGGTTGCCACACACTTTACAGCTCTCGTTCTTACTGCTAAAACGTACAATCCGTGTCCTCATGGATAACCCGTCCAGCACAAAGATTTTCCCTGTCAGCAGTTCCCCGGCACCCAACAGATACTTCACCGCTTCCAAAGCCTGAATGCTCCCGATAATTCCGGCAACTGCACCAATAATCCCTGCCTGGCTGCAGTTTGGAATGGAGCCGCTTTCCGGTATCTCTTCAAACACACACCGATAACAGGGATTGTTTCCCGGCACATAAGTCATTACCTGTCCTTCAAACTGTAATATCCCTGCATGGCAGAATGCTTTTTCCAATAACACACAGGCATCATTGATTAAAAATTTTGTCTCAAAATTATCCGCCGCATCAATGATAAAATCGTATTTACTGATTATTTCTTCTGCATTATCTGCTGTCAATGCATGTGGGTATGCCCTTATCTCAATTCTGTCGTTCAGCTTTTGCAGGGACAATTTTGCGGATTCTGCCTTATTCACACATTCCGTCTCCATGTTATGTATCATCTGCCTTTGAAGATTTGAGACGCTTACTGTATCCCCATCCATAATGCCGATCGTACCCACTCCGGCGCCAGCGAGATAAAGCGCCGCCGGCGAGCCAAGCCCTCCAGCCCCCACAATCAATACACTGGAGCTTTTCAGTTTTTTCTGCCCCTCGCTTCCAATCTGGGGAAGAATTATCTGTCTGTCATATCTTGTGACTTCCTCTGCATCTAATTCTTTAAAACAATGCAAAAGCCACTCCCGATACCCTCCCGAAAGATTATACGCCTCAAATCCTTTCTGGATTAATTTTTCAGTTGTCACAATGCTTTTTTCACCATAAGTGCAATACACAATCAGCTTTTTATATTCCGAAAATCTCTTAAGACTTTCTTCATTGCCATTCCAGCAGACTGCTCCCGGTATATGGCCATGCTGGTATGCGGTTTCGCCCCTTATATCAATACAGATATAATCATCTGAAGGCATCAAGCTCATCTGCTGTACAGAAATATTCAGATTGCCGCCTCCCATTTCATTCGTCTGCCACATTTTCTTCTATCTCACTTATTTTTTTTAATACGGCGTCCGCCAGCAGGCGATGCCCTTCCTCGTCCAAATGTTCCTGGTCTGCACTGCTTGGTTCTGCATAAGATGAAGCATCCAAAAAATAAATATTTTCATTCTCACACACTTTCTGATAAACATCTGCCAATTTCTTTGATGCAGCCACAGAAACGGCAGAAAAATCCGGATCATAATCAATTTTCCAAACATCTGCGCCAAGATGTATGGGGGATATCAGCAAAATCTTAGAGCCGTCTGCATTGATACGAATCTGCCTTATCAGTTTGCTTATGCCTTTTCCTATAAAATCAGCGGTTGCTCCATATATACTCTTGCAGTCGTTTGTACCCAGCATTACCACAATAATATCTATCGGGTTATGTGTTTCCAAAACAACAGGCAGCATCCTGATTCCGCATCTTCCTTCCCGTAACGGATCATCAAATATGGTTGTCCTGCCGCACAGCCCTTCTTCTATAACCCTATAATTTTCCAAGCCCAATTTCTCATTCAATATGCTTGTCCATCGGATTCCCCATGGATACCTGCCGCCTTCTTTCGGAATCAGGCCATATGTATTTGAATCGCCAAAACATAATATCTGTTTCATACCATCACCTCTGCCCGGCTTAATTTTTAAACTGTAGTTCCTGATCCTTTACGCTCACCCTGGTATCTTTGCCTACTGATTTCGTAATAAATGTATTTCCCCCTACTACAACATTTTCTTCAATTACCGTATCGCCGCCTAAAATAGAAGAACCAGAGTAGATCGTAACATAATCCTTTATCGTCGGGTGTCTCTTTACTCCTTTCAGCTTCTGCCCGCCCTTAGTTGATAATCCGCCCAAAGTAACCCCCTGATACACTTTGACATGTTCTCCGATTACTGTAGTTTCTCCAATCACAATTCCCGTACCATGATCCATAAAAAAATATTTTCCAATCACCGCCCCCGGATGAATATCAATTCCAGTAACGCTATGTGCATGTTCCGTCATAATCCGTGGTATCATTGGCACCCCCAGCAGAAACAGCTCATGGGCAATCCTATAAACGGAAATTGCATACAGTCCCGGATAAGACAGGATAACCTCATCCTTACTTCCTGCTGCCGGATCGCCCTCATATGCCGCCTGGATATCGGTATCCAGATATGCCCTGATCTGCGGTATCTTCTCCATGAAATCAAAGATCATATTCTGGGCTTTTTCCTCTAACTCATGATCTGTACATTCCGGATAAGCGCCACAATATTTCAGGACAATCATCGTCTGTTTCTTTAAATGGAATATAACGTCTTCAATCGCAGCAGACATATGATTTCTTAGGCTGTAAATTTTATATACTTTGTCGCTGTAATATCCGGGATAAAGAATCTTCAACAGTTTTTCAACAATATCTATGACTGCTTTCTTGTCAGGCTGGTTATATAAATCTGTTTTGTTGACCGCCCTTTCATTGGTGTAATCATCCAGTATTAACTGGACAATGCTTTCCACCCTGTCCTCATTCAATTTTCCCATATCAGTATTCCTCGTCTTCCGATTTCTCAGCAATATCATTCACCGGCTCTTTTAAGCCTTCAATCACAATATGGTTTTTCTGCGCATAGTCCCACAGCGCCGCATGGATTGCCTCTTCTGCCAGCAACGAACAATGTACCTTTACAGGCGGAAGCCCGTCCAATGCTTCCATTACAGCCTTATTCGTAACCTCCAGCGCTTCTTTCACAGTTTTTCCTTTTACCAGCTCAGTGGCCATACTGCTTGTTGCCACTGCCGCACCGCATCCAAATGTCTTAAATTTGACGTCCCTGATAACTCCCTGTTCATCTATATCAAAATACATCCGCATAATATCGCCGCATTTCGCATTCCCGACAGTACCAACCCCGCTGGGATTTTCTATTTCTCCAACATTTCTCGGATTGTTAAAATGATCCATCACTTTTTCACTATACATTGTCCTGCTCCTTCTTTTTTTAATATATCACTTCTGTTTTTTTACAAAATCCTCATACAACGGAGACATCCCGCGAAGCCTCCCTACAAACTTCTTTAATTCATCTGCCACAAAATCTATATCTTCCAATGTGGTTTCTTCCGACAGGGTAATCCTTAATGAGCCATGTGCAATTTCATGCGGAAGCCCAATCGCAAGAAGCACATGGGAGGGATCTAATGAGCCAGATGTGCATGCGGAACCGCTGGAAGCACATACTCCCAGCTGGTCTAATAAAATCAGCAGTGATTCTCCTTCAATAAACCGAAAACAGAAGTTCACATTGTTTGGCAGCCTGTCTGTCCTGTGCCCATTCAGCTTAACATATGGAACTTCTGCCAATACCCTTTCCATAAGGTGGTCCCGCAATGCGGTTTCTTTTGCGGCCCTCTCTTCCATTGTTTCTCCAGCAATCTGTGCAGCCTTGCCAAATCCCACAATTCCCGGCACGTTGGACGTCCCTGCCCTCCTGCTCCTTTCCTGCGCCCCTCCATGGATAAAAGAGCGGATTTTTACGCCTTTACGGATATACAATATTCCGATTCCTTTCGGGCCGTTAAATTTATGCCCGCTGGCAGAAAGCATGTCTATTTTCATATCATCCACATTGATTGGGATATGCCCGTATGCCTGTACTGCATCTGTATGGAACAGCACGCCGTTCTCATGTGCAATCTTTCCGATTTCCGCAATCGGTTCTATTGTCCCAATCTCGTTATTTGCAGCCATGATGGATATCAAAATGGTATCTGGACGGATAGCGGCTTTCAGTTCTTCAAGCAATATTTTCCCCTCCTCATCCACATCCAGATAAGTCACCTCGTACCCCTGCTTCTCTAAATATTCGCAGGTATGCAGAATGGCATGGTGTTCAATTTTACTGGTTATAATATGTTTTCCCTTTGAGCAGTAAGCCTCTGCTACGGCCTTTAGCGCCCAGTTGTCAGACTCGCTCCCCCCGCCGGTAAAATAGATTTCCTCTGTATTCGCGCCAATTAATGTGGCAGCCTGTTTTCTCGCATGGTCAACTGCTTTTTTGCTCTCTCCTGCGAAACTGTAAACCGCAGACGGGTTACTGTATATCTGTCTGAAAAAGGGGAGCATTTCACTTAACACTTCTTCACTCACCTGTGTTGTCGCCGCATTATCCAGATAAATCAATTTCTTCATTAAGATACGCCTTCTTTCTTAAATATTTGTCATTTTAAAGTATTTTCCATTTTATATAACCTACTTTTATGATAGGAATAATAGGTTTATAATGCAAATTATAGCTTTGCCCTGTATGGCTGTCAATAGATATCCGCTTACAAGGTAATAGATTATTCCTACTATATATAATAGGTCTTTCCTATTCTTTTAAAAATTTCCTTAGAAATCTATATTTCGATGATCTCCCCTGCCGACCGCTATATGATATCCCACGCTTTCCATCCGTCTCTCCAGACAATTTCTGCACTCTGCCGCCTCTTCCCCTGTACATACTTTTCCATCATATAATGCATATTTATCCCGAACCCCCACTGGGGACAAATTTGGCATCACTACATTAGCGCCTGCCCCTATCCCAAGTTCACGGCCTCTGGGATGGATTGTCGCTAAGGCAGTAGTCGCCGGCAGTAATAAATCCGGCTGCTGAATACGCAGTAAGCTCAAAAGGTATAGTGTCAGCTCCATGCTCCCCTGTGTTTCTTCCGCAAATGGTGTATCACTGTGTGGAATGAACGGTCCTATTCCTACCATCTCCGGCTGCAATTCTCTAATAAATGTAAAATCTTCTGCCAAATGCTCCGATGTCTGTCCCGGACTTCCTACCATAAATCCGCATCCGGTCTGATAACCAATCTCTTTCAGATTCCATAAACACCGTTTGCGGTGTTTTAATGATAAGTTCTCCGGATGCAGTTTTTGATAATGGGACTCTGCCGCCGTCTCATGCCGCAGTAAATACCGGTCAGCCCCTGCTTCCCAAAAGCGTTCATAACTTTCCCGTTCACGTTCGCCAATAGACAGTGTGATGGCACAATCTGGAAAGGCTGTCCGAATCTGGTGTATCAAATCCACAATACAGTCATCGGTATAATACGGATCTTCGCCTCCCTGTAACACAAATGTCCGAAATCCCAGTTTTTTTCCTTCCCTGCAACATGCCATAATATCCTCCCTGCTTAGACGATATCGTTCTGCTTTCGTATTGCTGCAACGGATTCCACAGTAATAACAATCATTTTTACAATAATTCGTAAACTCAATCAATCCCCGGATATAAATATTCTTACCATATATCCTGTCTCCAATCTCTCTTGCCTTTAATCTTACATAATCACGCAATTTAGGACAATTGGCATCTATCAACGCCGTCATCTCTGCCATTGGCAATCCATGTTTCTGTTCCAGACGGTCAATAAGCCGTTTTCCCTGTTCCACCGTTAATAGCATATGTTCCGAAACACCAGTATGCTCTCCTGTCTTCCATGTCATGGAATCGGCATCTGCTTTCATAGTATCGTCCCTCCCCCTGCTACCAGACTGCCATCATATAATACCAGTGCCTGTCCGGGTGTTACTGCCCTCTGCGGCTTTATAAAGATGCATTCATACAAGTCATCTTCCAATCGTCTCACAGTACAGTGAGAACCTTCATGATTGTAGCGTATCTTGGCAAGATATGTCTTATGTTCTGAGAAACTTTGTTCTGATATATAGTTTACATGAGATATATACACTTTTTCAGACAGATTATCCTCCAATTGTCCGATTACAATTTCATTCGTTTCCGGTTTGATTCTGACCACAAATGCCGGATACCCTAAAGCCAGATTTAATCCTTTACGCTGCCCTACCGTATAATGAATAATTCCACGATGTCTGCCAAGCACATGCCCCTGCATATCCACAAAATCACCCGGCTTGGATTTCATTCCCACAGTCTCTTCTATATAGGATGCATAATCGCCCTCCGGCACAAAACAAATCTCCATGCTGTCCGGTTTATGTGCCACTGGAAGCCCTGCTTCATCTGCAATCTTCCTTACTCTGTCTTTTTCATATTCTCCTATTGGCATCATAGTTCTTGCCAGTTGTTCCTGTGTCAGATTGTATAGGGCATAGCTCTGATCTTTCCGGGCTGTTACAGACTTTTCAACAGCATATCGTCCATTGTTCATATGGCGTATCCTTGCATAATGGCCTGTTGCAATGTAATCCGCCCCAATTTCCATGCTGCGCTTTAATAACGATTCCCATTTCACATAACGATTACAGGCAATACAAGGATTAGGAGTACGTCCTGCCCGATACTCGTTTATAAAATAGTCAATCACATGTATTTTGAAGTCGTGTTTAAAATTCATAACATAATGGGGAATATCCAATACCTGCGCCACTCTTCTGGCATCTTCCACAGCACCAAGTCCACAGCATCCAGCTTCTGATTCCTGCTTTTGCAACGCTTCCTCCTGCCAAATCTGCATTGTCACACCAATTACACAATATCCCTGCTCTTTTAATAAATAAGCTGCCACCAATGAATCTACCCCGCCGGACATACCCACAACCACGGTCTTGTGTTCATTCATTCCTCTACCTCTTATCTGTCCACAACATCTTACTGTACAAATTATTTCGCCAGCTCCAACATTCTGCTAAGCGGTTTCGCTGCCTTTATACGCAGCTTCTCATCTATTTCCACCACCGGTTCTAACGTCTCCATGGCATATAATACTTTTTCCAATGATATTTTTTTCATATTCGGGCAAAACTGACGGTGTCCCACGGAATAAAACTTCTTATTCGGATTCTTCAATTCCAGTTCATAAAAAACGCCCATCTCTGTACATATAATAAATTCTTTTGCCTCTGAGCGTTCTGCAAAACTTAATATTTCAGAAGTGCTTCCAATAAAATCCGAGATTTCCAGCACATTCTCCCTACACTCCGGATGCGACAGCACCAGCGCATCCGGATGAAGCTCTTTTGCATGTAGTAATTCTTCTTTATAAATGCTTGTGTGTACATGGCAAAATCCATCATTCAAAATAAAATTCTTCTCTGGAATCTGGCTGGCAATATAACGCCCAAGATTTTCATCCGGCACAAAGAAAATGTTTCTGTTCGGCAATGCACGGACTACCCGCAATGCATTAGAACTGGTCACACAGACATCCGAATATGCCTTAATCTCTGCCGTAGAATTGACATAACAGACAACTGCGGCATCCGCATATTCCCGGCGGACTTCTGCAATCCGGTCAATATCTAACATATGTGCCATCGGACAGTCAGCAGTGCCATCTGCCATAACCACACGCTTACCCGGATTAAGGATTTTCGCACTCTCACCCATAAAAGATACGCCACAAAACAAAATGTTTTTCTCTGTCACCTCTGTCGCTTTTTTTGCCAGAAAATAAGAATCCCCGACAAAATCAGCCAGTTCCTGCACTTGTCCATCTACATAATAATGGGCTAATATCACAACATCTTTCTTTCGCTTTAATTGTTCAATCTCTTTTTTTATGCTATCCTCCATACCTTATCTCCTCGTATCGTAAACACATCATCATATTACATACTGATCTACCAGAAGTTCATCCTGCCATTCCAGCATATCCGCCAGTGTAATCCCTTCTAATACATCATTGATAGCCTTATCCAGTTTCTCCCATAACCGATAACTGACGCATGTAGCTTTATTTTCGCATAAAGTTCCATTTTCACCAACACAGTCTGTCGGCGACATATCCCCCTCAACAGCTTTCAAAATCTGCCCTACCGTATATTTTTCAGGCATCTGATTTAAAACATATCCCCCATGAGCGCCTCTGATGCTTTTTACTAAGGCTGCTTTATGCAGCACTGCAACAATCTGTTCTAAATATTTCTCAGATATATTTTGCCTTTTCGCTATATCCTTGAGCCGTACCGGTTCTCCATGATTATAAGTTGCCAGATCAAGCATTAGCTTTATCGCATTCTTCCCTCTTGTTGATATCCTCATAAAAACCTCCTTGCCGCAAGCTCTTGCATAGATATTATACTATTCATATAGGATTAATTAAATTATTTGTTTTCTATAACCTGTAATAGACTCTGCCTATTTCACATAATATATTTCATGATTGCTTCCGCCACACCATCCCTGTCATTGCTTGACGTAACCACATCTGCTGCTTTCTTTACCTGTTTAGAAGCATTCTCCATCACAATAGAGAATCCTGCTTTTTCCATCATATCCAAATCATTGTTGCTGTCTCCTATTGCAACTACTTCCTTCTGCAAAAAACCAAGTATTTCACTTAAATTTATGAGCGCATTACCTTTTCCTGCACTCTTATCATATATTTCAAACTCACACTGTATTGTTTCTACAGCCTCAATACCTGCAATCCCTCTCATATTGTGTATAGCAGCAGTTTGATCTGCACTATTTTTATCAAACATAACTGATATTTCATCTACTTTGCCAGAATACAGGAAATCTTCAACATTATTTACTATTTTTCTGCTTCTTGATATATACTCCATGTACCTTGTGTTACAATATCTTTGTATTAAATTTTGAAAAGTCCGTTTATCTTCATATGCCACTCCCCCGACAAACACTTCAAAAACAGAGGCACTGCAATACAAACTTTGATATATTTGTTTACATGCAGACATAGGCAGACACATATTATCCATAATCCTGTTCTCTTTCAGATTATAAGTGACTGCCCCATTACTCGTAATGGCATATTCAATTTCTTTACGCTCCAAAATACTTTTTGGTATACCAGATATTGGCCTGCCGGTAACAGGAACAATCATATTCCCTTTTTTCACAGCCTGCCCTATTACACGAAGTGTTCTATCTGTAATTTCTTTATCCGATGTCAGAAGCGTACCGTCAAGGTCAACGCCTATTATGTATTTCTTCATTATATAAAACCTTCGCTCTGGAAATATTCTTTGTCAGTATATAAGGCAAATCCTGTTTTCATCTGTTCAAATCCCCAATGTTTGTACAGTTCCTTCCACTTTGGGTGCGTATAAAGAATAACATTGCATCCCTTAACTTGTTTTAATAATTCATCAACAATTATTTTTCCCAAACCCATACCACAGCGTTCTTTATCCAATGCAATATTATATAACGCCGCCTGACATATTCCATCAGAGATAGCTCTTCCAACACCGATTACCTTGTTATTCTCAATCACAAACACAACTGCATAACTATTGTTAAAAACACGCTTCTGCGTTTCAACATCAAAATTACTTAATCCATAATAAGCCAGTATCTCACATACTTCGCTAAAATTAATTCCTTCTGTTTTAGTCTGAATCCTATAGTCCATACATATTCCTTTACATTTCTAAACAATAAGCGCTTACCAATTTCCCATCTTTATATAAAACACTGTCGATAAGCGCTATTTATTTTACACTATCACTTTGGCAGAACGAATCACAGATAATACTCCGCTTCTTCAATCTTTCCACCAAAATTCAAAATTTCAAGTATCTTTGACCTATATTCCTGAAAGGTATCCTGAGCTCTTGCACGAGGTCTTGGCAGGTCTATATCTATAAGGGCCTCTACTTTTGACGGCCTCGCAGACATAACAACCACCTGTTCTGACATATAAATAGCCTCATCCACATCATGCGTAACCATAACCACCGTCATATTATATTTTTTCCAGATATCTAATATCTCATCTTGTAAATTCATTCTTGTAAATGCATCTAAAGCGCCTAAAGGCTCATCCAGCAACAATACGGATGGATGTCCTACTAATGCCCTTGCTAAAGACGCTCTTTGCTGCATGCCGCCAGACAGTTGATGTGGATATGATTTTTCAAAACCTCCCAACCCGACAAGATTGATAAACTCACTGACATCTTTCCGGGAATCTTTATAAATATACCTTGCCTTTAATCCAAATGCAATATTTTTCTCAACTGTCAGCCATGGAAAAAGATTGGAACCCTGAAATGCAAATCCCCTGTCACTTCCCGGTTTCTCTATTTTTTTATTATCCAGATAAATCATGCCGCTGCTTGGATTGTCTAATCCTCCTATCAGCCTTAACAGTGTTGACTTTCCACATCCTGACGGTCCAATCAGGCTTATAAAAGTTCCAGGTTCAATATCCAATGAAAAACCGTTTAACGCATGTATATTTTCTTTAGAAGCATCCGGATTCGCAAACTCTTTGCTCACCTCCTGTATTGAAATCTGCCCTACCATTTAATGACTCCTTTCTGCCATACTAAAATATGGTCTCTTACTTTAAATAAGAGTGTCAATATCAAAGAACATATGACTGCTATAATGATAAGGCCTGCATATACGCCATCATACATCATAACCTGTTTCTGCCAATTAATATACCATCCGATTCCACTGGAATTCCCATTCATCTCCACAGCCATAAGCGTTGCAAAAGAAGAAACCGTTCCATAAAATATCCCTAAGAATATGCTTGGCATCGCACTGGGAATTGCAACGTGCATAATCTTATATAAAGTGGATGCGCCTAATGTACTTGATACCTCAAAATGAACCTGACTGGTACTTTGTATTCCACTGCTTGTCATCAATGTTACTGGAAACCACACGGCAAAAGCAATCAAAAATACATTCGCAGCATGTGTGGTTGGAAATACGCTTAATGCCAATGGAATCCATGCCGTTGTGGGAATAGGCCCTATTACTTTTGTAACCGGATTCAGCCAATAGCCTACGTTCTTATTATACCCCAGCGCCAATCCTGTCAAAAAGCCGATAGATGCTCCCCAGATAAAACCGACAGCCAGCAATTTTAACGAGGACAATACATTTTCAACCAGAAAGATCCTTTGTTCAAATAAAAGCCCAATGATCCTATCTAACGATGGAAAATACAAAGCAGGCAGAATTGTTGTCTTGGATGTAACAATATTGATTATCATAAACAGCAGTAATACTCCAGAAATCAGAGGAGCTTTATATATTAGCGTTTTTCTCCACTTCTTGCCAAAAACTGCCGCAAAAACCACAATGATATACAGTCCTAAAATAGCCATGACAAAGTATATATAATACGGATGCCGGGTAGCCTTTTGCCTCCCGCTGTCTTCCAGGCCATAATATGCCATAACTGAAAGAATGATTGCCAATATCGGCAAAATAATTTTTATAATAACCTGCGTCTTTTTCATATTTTTTTCATATTCCTCCTGTTCTGACTGCTAATCACAGCAAGAACTATTCCCTACTTTTTTTTTACTTCTGAAAACGTGCCGTCAGCATTATATGTATAACTCTCTGGTGCGTCTTCAAATTTCGCAATATGGTCAGCAGTAAAGTCATCAATATTTCTTCCCTCCTGTAAGTCGCCAATCTCCAGCAAGTCTGTACATGCATTTTTAAATGTTTCTTCCATGGCGCTTACCGACGGCTGATAATTATAGGATGACAGCAGTTTTGTATTTTCTGCCAAATCGCCAGAGCATTGCTCGTTTTCAATCTGAAGTCTGGCGGCTTCTTCTGGATTTGCCTGCACATAAGCGGAAGCTTTTAATAATGCTCTGGTATACGCCGCTGCTGCTTCGGGATGTTCCTCTGCTATAGAAGAAGTTGTGTATGATGCACAGCAATATTCATTTTTAAACTTTTCATCTTCTGTTAAATCCAATATCTTAATAAAACCATATTCCTTTTCCGCAGAAGCCGCCACAGGATCATGAAGTGCAATTGCATCTACTGCACCGTTATCTAATGCCAGAGGCAGGTCCGTCATATTATAAACAACTAACTCTATCTCCATATTTGTTGTACTCACCCCGACCCCTACATCTGCTAATTTTCTTTTTAATGCCACTACAGATGAATCACTCATTCCCGGTACGCCTATTTTCTTTCCCTTTAATCCGGATAAATCCTTAATATCCGAATTTTTGCCTACATAATATTTTGTACATCCAGTATGAATTCCCGCCGTGAAGGATATATCCAGTCCACTATCCACCTGTGGAATTAAACTTCCTGCCAATCCCACACAGGCGTCAATTTGTTCCGAAGCCACCAGATCTGCCGCCTGCTGCATATCAATCTCCACCAGTTCATACTTAATTCCAGCCGCATTAAATTCCTCCTCAAAATACCCCAAATCCTGTGCTACATGAAGTGGCGCCAGACATAATGAACCATTTGCCGTTCCAATTTTAAAGACATATGAATCACTTTTCCCATCTTTTCCACAACCACTAAGAAGCAATACTGATAACATCATTGTTGATAAAACTAATGCAAGTATTTTTTTCGTTTTCTTCTTCATCATCTTTACCTCTTTTCTTATAATCAATTTTGGCATTTCCTCTGCATCATTTTTGTAAAGCCCTACACAAAAGGACAGCCAAAGATTCTTCAAATCAAATCTCCGGTTGTCCGGTCAATTTACTACTGCATTTATTTTTTATTCTCATAAAATCGTGACTGCCTGCTTTCCTTTTAAAAGTTTACGCCGTCTTCAAGTTCCGGCCTAATCTTCTGCAGATCTTCTGATAAATATCTCTCACCATTATCCGGAAGAAGAGGAACAATAAGCTTACCCTCATTTTCAATTTTCTTTGCTTCTCTAATAGCGACTGCCAATGATGCCCCCGAAGATGCTCCAACAAAAACCCCTTCATACTTTGCAAGCAGGTGAACAGCCTTCAAAGTTTCCGCATAAGTTACAAATTCATATGCATCCATTAATTCACTGCTAAAGTTGTCCGGCGCCATTGCAGTCAATCCGTTATCATCATGTACTTGATGAATGCCATGAAATCCTCCATCCGTAGCTCCCTCAATAACTGAATTCTCAACAGAGGCAGGATCAGGCTGTGCAACAATTGTCTTAATACCCGCATTCTTCTCTTTAAGGTATTTACTTACACCATGCGTAGAGCCACCCGTACCAACGCCGCCTATAAAGATATTCACTGCGCCATCCGTATCCTCCCAGATTTCCGGTCCGGTATACTTATAATGAGCCTGTATATTATCCTGATTCGATAACTGCCTTGCAAGCCAGCCATTTGGGGTTTCAGATAAAAATTTTTGAAGAATTTCTTCAAATGCTGCAATCCCTTTTTCATATATAGGCGCCACATCTTCCGGATCAATCGGGATAATCTCTGCATTGTATGCTTCCAGAAGTTTTAAACGTTCAACAGATACCCCAGGCTGAAGTCCGATTCTGAACTTATAACCCTTTGCTGCGGCAAAAGAAGCTAATGCTATTCCTGTATTGCCGCTTGTGAATTCAACTATGGTTGTTTTATCCGGACTTATCTCCCCCCTTAGTTCCGCCTGTTCTATCATCTCAAGGGCAATGCGGTCCTTGTGGGAGCCTGCCGGATTAAAATATTCAACCTTTCCAACAATTCTTCCTTTAAGGCCAAGCGCTTCTCCCAGTCGATGAAACTCTATAAGGGGTGTGTGGCCAACCAATTCAGTAACAGAATGATAAATTTTTGGCATATGTACCTCCTCCTTGTTTTCCTACTTACTCTATAGAGTATGTATGTTTTATTTATGTCTTTATTATAGTTATCGCCCTGCTTATAGTCAATACTTCAGGCTATAGCCATATCTGATACTTGGCTATCTTATTTTCGATAACCACCCCATCGTTTGGTTGTTATTATAATGATGTTATGTAGCCCAGCAAACTAAAGTTCCTGTCTCCCGCACAAAAACGTCAAATTAAATTCTCAAGTGTCAAATACTATCTACAAGAGCGTGCTGTAGGATGCGGCACGTTTCCCTCTTGACCATCCCATGTCATTCCGATATAGTTTTTATGGAACAAAAAAAAGAGAAAGAACAGCCCCTCCAACAGTTCGTTCTTTCTCTCACATACCAGTGTGCCTGCCGTATACGGGATCATGTCCCACTTGTGAGGCTCCGGCACCACCGACATATACTATGATAAGAGAAAACTCCCTGTTTTGCAAGCTAATCCGCATAAAAAGTTCATCAAAAGCCCTCTTTGATTCCTTTATGAAGAGATTCCACCCGGAATTTCAGACCTGTCCCTGCTGTGGGGCCAGGGGTTCCTGCCGCATCCATGCCTATTATGGCCGTTCCCTGGTCGACTTTATAAGTGGTGTCCCTGTCCGCCACAGCCTCTGTATCATGC
>KE159582.1:0-151312 GCA_000403255.2 Lachnospiraceae bacterium 3-1 | reverse complement strand
GGGCAGATCATCCTGCTGAGCACGGAGAACGGATGGTATGAAGCTGAGATCAATGGGCGGGGGACTTACTTCCACATCCTCGCCGGACGGCATAAATATGGGAACTACCTGTGCATCCCTAACCTTGATGTAGGGTGCGAGCTCTCCGATTTCTCCGATATCTTTTGGAATGAAGAAAGGATCGGCTCCCTGATGCGGAAGGTGGATGCGGTGACTGTCGCCACCGGCCTGATCCATCTGCCCGCCCTGGCTGCCGGACAGCTGAAGAACTGAATGCTTCATAGGGCTGTGGGTCTCTTGATGGGATCCATGGCCTTTTATATTTCAGGAAGGAATTCATGCTCTGGCAGCGTGCCATATTTTCGGTAGGATTGTGCATTCACAGACAGCACTGCGCAGTCAATTGGATAAAGGTTGGAAAAATAATTCGTCATTTGCGTCTCCCTCAATTCGCCGTCCGACAATGTTACATCAGCTGCAAACAACTCAATAAACTTCTCTGCCATTTCTGACAGACAGCCTCCCTCTCTGATCACATAGCCAACATTTATTTTTTCATCCGTCCTTATTTTTACAGCCCTTATTCCATTTACCGATTTCTCATCATTTGCAGTTCCTATTCCAACTGCGTATCCGTCAAGCTCCTGTAAAAGATCGATCGTAGTCGCCCTGTCGCTCGTCCTGATAACATTTTTATATTCATATGCACTGATGATCTCTTCATAAAAATAAAAACTGCTGTTTTCGTCCTGGTCAAATATCAGGCATGGATATTCCTCAAGTTCCGAAAGATCTATTTCATCCCTGTATGCCAACGGATGGTTTTCGCCTATATAAGCATACACCTCATATTCAGCAATGCTTTCAAATATCAGATCCAGCTCCTTAAAGATTTTTTCATAATAATCCTGATTAAAGGTACTGATATACAATATGCCTAATTCGCTCTTTGCGCTGCGGACCTGCTCCAATACCGTTTTTGTCTTTGTTTCATAAATGGAGTATTCATAGTCCAAAAGCCCAAATTCCTTTACCACGCCTGCAAAAGCCTTTGCCGCAAAAGTTGAGTGATGCATTACTACAGAAAAATGCCGTTTATGCTCCTCCCCGCCCAGATATTTTTCTTCTAAGAGTTTACACTGCTGGATAATATTGTTTGCATAGTGGATAAATGTTTCTCCATCCTTCGTTACTGTAATCCCTCTGTTTGTCCGGTTAAAAATAATAATTCCAAGTTCATCCTCCAGTTCCCTTATCGCCGTTGAGACACAGGATTGTGAAACAAAAAGTGTATGCGCCGTAGCATTGATGGACTTTGTTTTCGATACCTCCACAACATAGAGCAGCTGATTTAAAGTCATGTATTTTCTCCCTTCTGAATCGGACAGGGGAAATTTTTTCCCTGCCCGCTGCGCCGGGGCGCTGTGTGCCAGTGGCACACGTCTAGCGCCGACCGAAGCGGAGCGTAGACCAGGCTGCGTCAGCAGCATCTTCCTTTCTGCCCCGTGTGCAAAAAAAACGGAGACAGAACTTTTCATTCCATCTCTGGTTTTGTTCCGTCTTTCTTTATCTCTGCACCCGTAAAGACTCATGGTTATCCATCCGGGTAAAGTAATGTGAAATCTTTTCCAGCGCCTCTTCCACCGGGCAGGTGACGTCAAAAGCCGAAATAGCCTTTCGCTCCAATTGTTTTTGTATATGGAATCCAATCTTTTTACAGACCACGCACCTGCAGTCCGATACAAGTTCTACCTTTGCAGACGCTTCCCCTGCGCCGCTGCAGCCGCCTCCTGTACCGCAGCCGCCTTCCTTTTTGCAGCCAACCGGCGAATTACAGCCATTCACTATAGATACGTCATTGTTATCTGTTTCTTCCTCACAAAAAACTCTTTCTTCCAGCCTTTTATATATACCGTCTGCCACTTCGTATATCATAAATCTTTTGGCAGAACCAAAGGTTTCATCAATCTGCTTCCCATCCGAAGATGCAACCGCTATCTTATAAGACATGCGAAAACCTCCTGCTAATTAAATCTCTGCACGGCGACAGTATAAATATCTTCAATCAGACGGATGCCTCCTGTATAACCTGCATAGAAATCATCCAGTACCACTTTATCCTGTACCGGCCATGCGATGTTTAAGTAATTCCCCTTCAGGCTTTCCGTAAGCTCCTTTTCATAGTAGCTTCCAAGAATCAGCGGATAACCATGATAGTCATGCGCCTTAATCTGTTCATGGATCTTGTAGCTGTCCGTTTCAAATATGACATCTGCCTGCAAGTTAAAGTTCAGCTTTTTGAACTCTTCTGTAATCGCCTCACGGTACTGTTTTGGCGTATCATCCACAATAAACTGTTTTGCAGGCACAAGCCCCAGGTCATTCGCTAAAAACTTTGTAATACCGAGGGCATACTGTGCATCCGCAACCACAGAAAACTGCTTATTAATGACACGGTTTTCAAGGAAAAGATCCGCATACCTTTCAATCAGGTAGTAATAATAATCCTCATGCGCCTGAATGACACGCTCCACTTTTTCGGTATCCACGCCTGCATAGTTTCCAACTTCCCGCAGGAATCTGCTCGTTTCATATGCGCCGATCGGGAGTGTCGGAATATGCAGATAGGGAATTCCCAGTTTTTTCTCCATTTTTTTCATATTTGAAACGGAAACCCAGGGGGATACCAGAAGGTTAAATTGTGCTTTTGGTATTTTATCTATATTATCAATGCCCCTGTGGTAGCCAAAAATTGTGTTTGGCGTGAGCCCGATTTTGGCAAGCAGCTTTTCCAGCTCCCTGATATTTCCAAGCCAAAATAAATCCTGGTAAGGAACATCCGCCCAGATATTGACAAGACCATCTTCCTTTTCTTCTGATTTTTCCAGATACTGGTCGATAATGGCGTCAATCACCTGCTCATGCCCGATATAGTTATTCCCCTTAAATCCTGCCGTAGATGCGTAAATCACCGGTTTGTCCGCATCCGCAAACCGGCTGACTACCTCGCCCGTGTCATCCCCTACGATTTCCGGGATACAGCCGGTCAGCACAACATATAAGTCCGCATCAATTACCTTTAATGCATTTTCAATGGTGGTTTCCAGTTTTTTTGTGCCGCCGAACACCACGTCCTTTTCATTGATGCTGGTACATGGGAAAATATTCGGGGAAAAATAACCGGAACTTCCGGTCCCGTCTGACAGCTTCTGCGCACAGCCCGGACCGGAATGCAGCACCGGGATTGCCCTTGTGATTGCCTGCACGGTCTGCATTGCGCCCATGGCGCATTTATATCTCTGTTTATCCAGTAACTTTGCCATAGTTTTAAGCCTCCTTCTTCTGAGGCTTTGCCTCTTCTAAAAATGCGCCTATGTTCTGTTCGTACCACCAGTCTGTATATGGGAGCTTTACCCGTTTTGCCAGATTCTGTTCAAAGCTCCTGTTGCGGATGGTATCAAGAATTGTGCGGGCAAATTCCAGCGTGTGCTTATAGCCGAAAATCATGTATTCATCTGCTACATAAACGGCAGGCGTTCCGTTTTTGATTGCCCAGACGGTAGAACCCGGATGTCTGGAAAGGTATAAATCCGGCTGGTACTTATGTAAAATATTCATAACCTCAAAGTTCTGCTGGTCGGCAACACTCGCTTCAAAGTCTATGTCATTATCTAACAGATACTTCATAGACGGCGGAACATCCCCATTCTCATACTTCTTGTCATAATGCCATGCCAATGCCCACACGACTTCAATGCCAAGTTCATTGAGCACCCTTGAGACTTCAAACGTATATCCCGGTCCCATACCGATGACTGCCCGAAGCCCTTTCAGTTCCTTTTTTATTTCCTCAATCTGGGGCAGGTAGATTTCCCGTTGCTTTTCAATATATTTCTCAATTTTTTCACTGCGGCCTGTCACCTTTCCAATTTCCCTCAGCCATGTTTCAAACCCCACAATACCGCACTGGTTAATGCTCCTTACATATGGAACCCCATATTTTTCTTCCAGTGCATTTCCCAGATAGTTTCCAAGCGTACCGCAGATACAGGTAGTCGCAAGGGACTCCGAAATATGGGACAGTTCTTCCACGGTAGAGTTGCAGTATAGGAAAATCGGCTCCAAATCAAATTCCCGGAACATCTCCATAATCTCCGGCCTTGCGCTCTCATAGAAATTCTTGAAATTAATGGTGTTCCTCTTTTCCTTTGGCGGCTGCACAATAGCGCTTAAAACAGCATGGTCGGAAATATCAAAACCTGTCGCCCAGATGCGGGACTTAAATCCCTCACAGTGAACTGCCACAACCGGAACATCAATCTCATCCCGGACTTCATCCACCACGCTGTCTATATCCTCACCGATTATGCCTGTCGCACAGGAACTGGTTACAAAAATTGCTTTTGGGGCATACCTTTCATTTACTTCCAGAATGATTTTCCGTAATTGTCCCGTAGAGCCAAATATGGTATCTTTTTCGTTCATATCTGTTCCGACGTAAACCGTATCGTTTGTAACGCCGCGTTTTTTTGCCATAACTTTATCCAGATAATATGCCCCTGCACTTGCCACGGAGCAGCCTGCCGGACCGTGGTGGATAATTGCCACATCACGGATTGCAGAAAGCTGTCCCAGCGCACAGCTTGAAAGGCAGGTGCTGGACTGCGAAAAGCATCTGGAACATCCCTTTAATGTCCCACACTCGCTCTGCGATGCCAGATCGCTTAACGAGCCGATATATCCTGTAATTGAACCGATGCGGTTTTCCCTTGTCGCCACATTGGAACTTTCTAAATTAATCGCCATAATGTTCCTCCATTTCAAACCTGAAATTCTTCGTTAAACAAATTAGTGGACAGATAACGAAGACCTGTGTCCGGTAACACCGCCACGATTGTTTTGCCCTCATTTTCCGGTCTTTTTGCAATCTGTGTTGCCGCATATATGGCAGCCCCGGAAGATGTACCTATCAAAATTCCATCCGTTTTTGCCACTTCTCTGGCCGCCCTGTATGCTTCAACCGCTTCCACTTCAAATTTTTCATCATAGATATGTAAATCCATTGTTTCCGGAACCCTCTCTACCGGAACTCCCTCAAAGGGATGCACGCCTGTAATTTCTTCCGGTTCAGGATTAGCATCACTCGGCAGGGAATTTTCTCCCGGCTGAATCGCTACAATCTTTATTTCCGGATTCTTGGCTTTCAAATACCTGCCGGTGCCGGATACGGTTCCTCCTGTCCCGACATTTGCCACAAAAATATCCACTTTTCCTTCGGTATCTTCCCAGATTTCCGGTCCTGTGGTTGTTTCGTGAATGGCAGGATTCGCCGGATTGGAAATCTGGTCCACAAAGAAAATATCCTTTTCTTTAGACAGGACTTCTTCCCGCAGGGCTTTAATTGCAGCTACAAAATCCCCGCCTGTTTCTTCCAGCACTTTGGCAATTGCCGGTTCCTCAGAAAGTTTGATTGTCTCCCCTCCAAAAGCATGGATAACCTGATACCTCTCCTTGCTGACCTGATCCTGAATATAGACACGGAATTTATAGCCTTTTGTCGCTGCGATTGCTGCCAGTCCAATTCCTGTATTTCCGCTGGTTGTTTCCACAATTGTATATCCCGGCTTTAAAAGTCCTTTTTTCTCTGCATCTTCCACCATCGCCAGTGCAATTCTGTCCTTTACGCTCTGATTTGGATTGTAATACTCCAGCTTTACCAGAACTTTTGCCTGCAGGTTATGCCTTTTCTCATAATTTTTAATTTCAAGAAGCGGTGTTTTTTCGACCAGCTCTATAATTGATTCATAAATCTTTGCCATATTGATTGTCCTCCATCTTAAATGTGATAATCGTCCGCCGAGTCCATCAAACCAAACTCAAGCAGGATTTCTTCCAGCCTTTCCTGTGTCATCGGTGTAGGGATATCAAACTTGGTATTGTTGATCACTGCCTCCGCCAGATTGCGGTATTCCTGCGCCTGATTGGAATCCGGCTTATATTCAATCACTGTTTTTTTGTTGATTTCCGCCCTCTGCACAATATTGTCGCGGGGGACAAAATAAAGAAGCTGTGTGCCAAGTTCCTTAGCAAAAGCCCGCAGAAGATCTAACTCCCTATCTACATTCCGGCTGTTGCAGATTATGCCGCCAAGTCTTACGCCGCCAGTCCTGGCATACCGCTTAATTCCTTTCGCAATATTGTTGGCCGCATAGAGAGCCATCATTTCCCCGCTGGCAACAATGTAGATTTCTTTTGCTTTTCCCTCCCGGATTGGCATTGCAAAGCCGCCGCAGACCACATCGCCCAGAACATCGTAAAAGACATAATCCAAATCTTCCGTGTAAGCCCCCAGATTCTCAAGCATATTAATCGAAGTAATAATGCCTCTCCCCGCACAGCCTACGCCTGGTTCCGGCCCGCCGGATTCCACGCATCTTGTCCCACCGAATCCTTCTCTCATAATCCGGTCAAGTTCAATATCCTCGCCCTCATCCCTGATGGTATCCAAAACTGTCTTCTGTGCCAGACCTCCAAGGAGAAGCCTTGTAGAATCCGCCTTTGGATCACAGCCTACCACCATTACTTTTTTTCCATGTTCCACCAGTCCCGCTGTCAGGTTCTGTGTTGTAGTGGATTTTCCAATACCGCCCTTTCCATAGATTGCAATCTGTCTTAATTCTGCCATTGTTCTTTTTCCTTTCAAAATAAATGTTGTAATTGTTCATATGTAATCAGCTTGCCGAGTGATTCTTCTATCATTCCCGGCAGCTCCATCGGCGTAACGCCAAATTGTTCCATCCTGTTTGCAGCGCCCATGCCGATCCTGCTAACTATGATATATTTACAGTCCTTAAATTTACTGATATTGCTGCAAAGCTTTTCCTCATTATGATTCCCTCCGTTACATATCGGCGAGGCGGTCCTTGTTTCAAGAAATCTGTAACTGCCCGCTCCCGCCACTTCATATATATAGAACGTATCTGCCCTGCCAAAATGCTGGTTTACGACAATTCCATCACTGGATGCCACAGCCGCTTTATATGTCCCCACTTCCGGCACTCCCTCTGCCAGATTAACACGTGTCAATTTATTATCCATGCGAGAACGTTTCCTTTGCATTTATTCTTCTCTGGTAAATCTGATCGCCATACTCCGATTTTCCCGGAACACCCACCGCATCCGCCCTGCAGTGCTGGCAATGCCTGAATACATCAATATACTTGGAAGCTTTTGTCCTTGCTTCGTCAATCTGGAAACAGACAGGAGCTTTTTGGTCAGCCAGTTCATACTGTGGAATCAAGGGAATAATATTATAAATGCTTGCGCCCGCCTCTTTTACAGTTTTTGCAATTTCTTCTATATGCCCGCCATTAATTTCCGGGACAAGTACCGTATTTATCTTGATTGTGATACCGGCAGCCGCAACTTTTCTGATACCTTTTAACTGATTCCCTATGAGAATCTCTGCCCCTTCTGTGCCTTCGTATTTTCTGCCATGATAAATAATATATTTATTGAGCTTTGTGAGAATCTCAGGTTTTACCGCATTCACGGTAACGGTCAAAGAATCAATTCCTACATCAATCACTTCATCTGCCTTTTCATACAAGAGCAACCCGTTTGTGCTCATACATTTGATGAGCTTCGGAAATTTTTCTTTCACTTTCCGGAAAGTCTCCAAGGCATAATCCGTAGCAAGCGTATCTCCCGGCCCTGCAATGCCGGCAACTGTGATTTCCGGACAGATGGATAACGCTTTTTCCAGAACATTAAGGCTTTCATCAGGCGTTATCACTTTGGATGTTACTCCCGGACGCTCTTCCACATCATTGACTGCCCTGTCGCAAAAGCGGCAGGCAATGTTGCATCCCGGACTAACCGGAAGATGAATCCGCCCCACATTATTTTTATGACCGCCAAAACACGGATGGGAGTTTTGCAAGTCCTGATATGTATTGCTCATACTACACCTTCTTTCACTATAATATGTAACGGTCCAGAACAGAAAATATAATGCAAAAATAGTATGTCATGGTTTATCCTGAATCTGAACCGTTACGGAATGATACTGGGCGGATTCGAACCGCCAACTTCGGTTTTGCAAACCTATGCCATTCCAACGGCTACAGCATCCTGATTGTAAAACTACTGCAAGTCATAAAAAACCAGAGGTCCTGTTCATTGATTATACTGCACATCCGCAAAGCGGCATATTTCCTATCTGAAATATCTCTATATAAGATTTTTCAGATTATGGCTTATGCATATCAATTCAAAACCTCTGGTTTTCCAGTCAGTCTTTTATTCTGTATTTTTCGGTTTTATCTATTTGGACAATTTTTCCATCCTGAATAATAACTTCTGTCTCCTTCATTCACATCTGCCTCCAATCCGGACAAAACCTGACTTCTTAATTGTTATTAAACAATGGAGTAGACAAATATCTGTCGCCGGAGTCAGGAAGCAATGCTACAATCGTCTTTCCTTTATTTTCCGGCCTGTTCGCAAGAATCACCGCTGCCTTAAGCGCAGCGCCGGAAGAGATTCCAACAAGGATTCCTTCACTGACTGCAAATGCTTTGCCTTCCGCAAATGCATCCTCATTCTCAATCGCAAGAATTTCATCATATACTTCCGTATTGAGGACCTCTGGGACAAATCCTGCGCCGATTCCCTGAATCTTATGCGCCCCCGGCGTTCCTTTTGACAAAACAGGGCTTCCCGCCGGTTCAACTGCCACGATTTTCACATCCGGGTTCTTTTCTTTTAAGTATTCCCCCACACCCGTGATGGTTCCGCCCGTTCCAACGCCGGCAACAAAAATGTCAACTTTCCCTTCCGTCTGTTCCCAGATTTCCGGTCCTGTCGTCGCCTTATGCACCGCCGGGTTCGCCGGGTTCACAAACTGCCCTAAGATAACTGCACCGTCAATTTCTTTCGAGAGCTCCTCTGCTTTTGCAATAGCCCCCTTCATCCCCTTGGCTCCTTCGGTGAGCACCAGCTCTGCGCCATATGCCTTTAAAAGATTTCTCCTCTCAACGCTCATGGTATCCGGCAGTGTAAGGATTGCCCGGTATCCCTTTGCCGCTGCAACAGCAGCCAGACCGATTCCGGTATTCCCGCTGGTAGGCTCAATAATGGTTGCCCCCTCTTTTAAGTGGCCTTTCTTTTCCGCATCCTCAATCATTGCCAATGCAATACGGTCCTTCACGGAACCCGCCGGATTTAAATATTCCAGCTTTGCAAGAATTGTGGCGTCTTTGACGCCTGCTTTCTTCGCATACCCATTCAGTTTCAGTATCGGGGTTTTTCCGATTAACTCCAGTGCGCTTTCTTTGATCTGACTCATAATGATTTCCTCCTTCTTGCCTGGTTTTTGGCATATAGGTATACCCGCAGGGTATTCCCTCCTTTTTGATTGATAGCTCTGCTAACATCCTTTCCGTTCATAAAAAAAACAGCTGCCATATGCTTATGACAACTGCCAGCTTTATGCCTGATAAGCCGGGTGCATCATACATATGAAAAGTAAACCGTATTCATATATACAGCCTGACAGCAGCAACAACAATTATTATTTCTTCTGTTTGATGCCATATTATTTGTTTTCATATGAATTGCTCCTTTCTTAATTCCTATTTATCTAATAGGTTTTATAGGTTTTATTCTATGTTACACATTATACGTTTCCATTTTTATCTTGTCAATAGATTTTCTTAATCAGGGTAATAGATTATTCCTTTTACATATAATAGATATTGGCTATGGTTTGGAATGAGCCTGGCATATTCGTAAGAAGTATTCATGCAGCCTGGTACATTCTGTAACCTCCGGATGAAAGGAAACGCCGATCTGGTTATGGTATTTTACCCCAACAATATTTCCATCCACCCTTGCTATAATTTCTGTATCTGCCCCTGCACTTTCTACAAAAGGGGCCCGTATAAACGCCATAGGGATTTTGCCCACACCAGTTACTTCTTCTTCCGTATAAAAACTGCCCAGCTGCCTTCCGTAAGCATTACGTCTTACGGTAACTGGAAGGGTTCCCAAATATGTATTTTCATCATTCGAGATCTTTTCTGCCAAAAGAATCAATCCGGCACAGGTTCCCAGTACCGGAAGCCCTTCTTTTATTTTTTTCTCCAATGTATCAAATAAATCCAGTTCCCTTAACAGTTTACCCATAACCGTGCTTTCCCCGCCCGGCAAAATCAAACCGTCAAATTCCTGTTCTAAATCTCTTTTCTGACGTATTTCAAAACTCTGTACGCCTAACAGGGAGAGCATTTTTTCATGCTCAATAAATGCCCCCTGTACAGACAATACCGCTATTTTCATGTTCTATTTTCCCCTTTCAGCCATGAGAAGTTCTATTTCCTGTTCATTGATTCCCACCATAGCTTCTCCCAGATCCTCGGACAATTCTGCCAAAAGCTTTGCATCATTAAAATTGGTAACTGCCTTTACAATCGCTGCGGCACGTTTCTTTGGATCTCCTGATTTAAAAATGCCTGATCCTACAAATACGCCTTCTGCCCCAAGCTGCATCATCAGCGCCGCATCTGCAGGCGTTGCAACGCCTCCCGCCGCAAAGTTCACGACTGGCAGCCTGCTGTTTTCATGGACATATTTTACAAGGTCATAAGGAACTTCCAGTTCCTTTGCTGCCTGAAACAATTCATCCTCCCGCATGGACGTAAGCCTTGCAATTTCCTGATTCATCTTCCTCATATGGCGCACCGCCTGCACAACATCCCCCGTTCCCGGTTCTCCCTTTGTCCGGATCATGGACGCCCCTTCGTTAATTCTCCGCAATGCCTCGCCTAAATCCTTTGCCCCGCACACAAAGGGAACGTTAAACCTGGTTTTATCAATATGGTAAACATCATCCGCAGGTGATAAAACTTCGCTCTCGTCAATATAATCAATCTCTATCGCTTCCAAAATCTGCGCTTCCGCAAAATGCCCGATCCTGCATTTCGCCATAACAGGAATGGAAACAGCTTCCTGTATTCCTTTTATCATTTTCGGATCGCTCATGCGGGAAACACCGCCCGCCGCCCTGATGTCTGCGGGTATCCTCTCTAATGCCATGACCGCACAGGCTCCGGCTTCTTCCGCTATCTTTGCCTGCTCCGGTGTTGTTACATCCATAATGACGCCGCCTTTTAACATTTGTGCTAATTCTTTGTTTAATTCATATCTGTTATCATTCATTTTTGTATTATCCTCCTGCTATTTTAAATATGTTTAAAAAAGTTTTTCAAGCATCCTATATGATTGAAAAAGAAAAGCATTTTTCCATCATCATAAATTTGCAAAATCCAAAAACAGTAACCGCATTTTTTCTTCCGTTTCAAAAAATTCATTGTCATGCTTCGTACCTGTGTGTATCTGTTTGCCATCCTGATAGGCAATCAGAGTTTTCATTGGAACAGGCTCCCATCTATGGCAGTCCAACGGTGTGGTAGATATCACAACTGCCTCTCCTTTCTGACAACGGTACAGACTGTTTTTATAATTAGTATGCACATACATCAGTTCACCGTCAAATAAAAGGAGATTTACCTTATTTTCCGGTGTAATCTCACAGAGGATTTCATTTACCAGCCCAAACCGTTCCTGTCCTGACAGTTCTTTTTTCTTTTCCATTTCTTTATTCATCCGGCTGACAATATATGCCAGAATCCGCTCACTGTCCGTCTGCCCCTGTTGGCGCTTCGTAAAAAGATTCAACAGATCGCAGTCAAAAATCGTCCCGTTATGCGCCAGCGTCCATGTCCTGTTACTATTATCCCGCATAACAAAAGGATGGGTGTTTTCGTAATTAAGATTTCCTCTTGTAGCAAGCCTGATATGCGCAATCATTTTATCCGCTTCCACCTTAAATTGTAACCTCTGTTTCAGATAAACACTTTTATGTGAGGCTTCCGGCTGTTTTTCCAGAGATACCGCATTTCCATAAAAAAATGCCATTCCCCATCCATTGGGATGTTCCACGCCATGTGAAAAAAACTCCAAAAGAAGCTCGTTTAATACGATCCTGCCTTGGGAGGTTACGCCAAATAATTCACACATCTACTCCCCCTGCCTTTCCTTTGCAAGCTCCAGCCCCTTTTTTACATATCCGCCTCCAAATTGCTTTCTGATTCTCCATGCATACCTGTTATCTGCATCTGTAAATTTTTCATATTCAAACTGTAATATTTCTTCCACATCTAACGAAAGTCCGCCGTAGAATTCCTTCATCCTTTCAATTACTTTTAAGGCTGCATGGGCTACAGAATAGATTCTGCCATCCGGCGTTAATATATTGACGGTCTTTAAATCGTACCGGGCGGCGTTCTTAAAATTCTGCACCGCCTGAATCTGTTCCTTTTCGCCGAATGGCTGGCCTTTCATTGCAGCAAGCCAGACCATTAAAAGCTGTGCAAAGACAATATCCTTTTCCTCCACACCAGCGCATACAAGGGGATTTAAATCAAACATGCGAAGTTCTATATGATTGACGCCATTCTGGCATAACGACTCTAAGTTATTTTCTCCTGCCGGTTTTAACCGTATCGGATAATACAGTTCAGAAGCCGCTTTCAATAACCCCATATCTACATATTTTCGGATACTGTCCGCATATGCGGAAATAGTATGGTAATCCAGAATAGGCGCAAATTCGTTCCAATACCCCATTTCACCGCACCGGACGGATGCCATTCCCGTAAACACATCCTGATCGTAGATCCCTTTCTCCACAAATGAGCTGTCCAAAAGCGGGCTTGCCGCAGTCACTGCCACAAGCAGCCAGCCATAGGATGCCATTTTCTGCGCCATTTCCAGATAAAACCTGTTTTTATATTTCTGGTAATCCGTCTCTTTCTGATACAGAAAATCCGCTTCCAGCAGTTCTTCAGAAAACGAGTAGTTCACATGGATTCCGGAAAAAGTCATTTTATACCGCCCGTATTTTGCAGACAGATATTCCCTGTATGCAGCTTTAGACACTTCAACTCCCTCAAAAACGGCAACCGGAATGTCAGATTCATTCTCAATATAGGGCGGATTGGAAAACAGCCAGAGGTATTCCCGTTCCGGCAGGCTTTCTAACCTTTCATAAATACGCCTGTTGTGAAATTCCAGTTCTTCCACCGCTCCTTTTGCGCTGGTATGTACCGATGTGTTAATTTCCGTCTGGTTTTCACAGAAGTCTTTTACAATATGCATATCATCGGGAAATGGATGTGGCGAATGAGACAGAGCGCCATCTTTTTTTATCCGCAGACTTTCTTTCTCCAGTCCAAAATTTCCTTCTAAAATATGTTTTTTTACATCATAATTTTCAATATGTAACATTGCAGCTCTACCTCTTTATTCCTGTATTGCTTTTTTAATTCTGTCCAATGCTTCTGACAGCACACTCCTGGGACAGGCGACATTGATTCTCTGAAACCCGCTTCCGCTCTCCCCAAATATTTTTCCACTGTCAAGCCACAGTTTTGCCCCATATACCATCCGTCTCTCCAGTTCCTCTGTACTTAGTCCAGTTCCTCTAAAATCAAGCCAGACAAGATAAGTTCCCTCGTGTTCTGCCATGCGTACACCTTGGAGATTTTTTTCTACATACCTTTTGGTAAACGCTATGTTATCCGCCACATAGGAAAGCATTGCCTGATACCACTCCTCCCCCTTACTGTACGCGGCTTCACACGCAACAAGCCCCATAACGCCGAGCTGGCTCGTGCCTGCCGCATCCAATTCCTTACGGAACTTATGCTTCAAATCACGGTTCGGGATAAAAATGTTTGACATCATCAGGCTGGCAAGGTTAAAGGTCTTACTTGGCGAGGTGCAGACAATGCTGATGTCCTCATATTCTTTCTTCAAATTTGCAAAGACAAGATGTTTTCTCTGAAATACAAAGTCCTGATGGATTTCATCGCTGACAACAATCACATGATGCTTCACACAGATATCACCCAGTTTTGTCAGTTCTTCCCTTGTCCACACCCTTCCCACCGGATTGTGCGGACTGCATAAGAAAAACAGCTTAATCTTTTTCTCCGTAATCTTTTTTTCAAAATCGTCAAAATCAATATGGTAGCGGTTATCCTCTCCCAGAACTAACGTGTTGCTTACCACTTTTCTTCCATTATCTTCTATCACTCCTGAAAACGGGTAATATACCGGTGATTGGATCAGCACGCCATCTCCCGGTTTTGTATACGCCTTTACTGCCATTGCCAGCGCAAATACAACCCCCGGCGTTTTTACCAGCCATTTTTCCTGTACTTCCCAGTCATGGTGTTTCTTCATCCACGCCCTTATCGCCTCAAAATATGGCGTCTGGACTTCACTGTATCCAAAAATCCCATGTTTTGCCCGCTCTATCAGGGCATCCTCTATATAAGAAGACGTTTTAAAATCCATATCCGCCACCCACAGGGGCAGCACGTCCTCCGGCATCCCACGCCGTTTCGCAAAGTCATATTTCAGGCTTCTCGTGCCTCTCCTGTCTATCACTTTGTCAAAATCAAGATTTCTTTCAGCCATGTAATTCACCTTCTATTTCACGAAAAACTTTATCCAGTTCATCCAACAAATCCTTTACATCCTCAATTCCAACCGAAAGCCTTAACGTGCTTTCTGTAATCCCATTTCTCTCCCTGATTTCTTCTGGCACATCTGCATGTGTCTGTGTTGTCGGATAAGTAATCAGCGTTTCCACGCCTCCAAGGCTTTCTGCAAACTTAATCATACGGACTTTCTCTAAAATTGCCAATGCAAACTCTCTGCTTTCAAGCTGGAACGTAAGCATCGCCCCAAATCCCCTTGCCTGTTTTTTCATAATTTCATATCCCGGATGCGTGGGAAGTCCCGGATAGATTACATTCGTCACTGCATTCTGTTTTTTCAGCCATTCTGCAATAACCGCCGCATTCTGCTGCGACTTTTCCATACGAATACCAAGCGTCTTGATTCCACGCAGAATGAGCCAGCTGTCAAACGGCCCAAGCCCCGATCCTGTCGTCTTAATCAAAAACCGAAACTTCTCGCTGATATCCTCCCTGTTCGTCACCAGAAATCCCGCTAGTGTATCATTATGTCCGCCAAGATATTTCGTCCCGCTGTGTACCACAATATCAGCGCCTAAATCCAATGGATTCTGGAAATACGGGGAGAGAAAGGTATTGTCAACAATCAAAAGCAGATTATGCTTTTTTGCTACTTTCCCAAGCGCCTCTATATCCGTCACATTCATCATCGGATTCGTGGGCGTCTCTATGTAAACAGCCTTCGTGCTTGCATTAATATAACTCTCAATATCTTCTTTATAACAGTCAATGCTTGAAAATGTTATCCCGTTTTTTTCAGATACATTACGGAAAAGCCGGATGCTGCCCCCATACAAATCTGCATCCACAATCAAATGATCCCCCGGAGAAAAAAGCTCCATCATCAAAGTAATTGCTGCCATTCCTGTTGAAAATGCCAATGCATCCACTCCATTTTCCAGCGCAGCCACCACTTTTTCCAAATGCTCCCTTGTAGGGTTCTGCAACCTGCTGTAATCATAGCCCGTGCTTTTGCCAACACCTAAATGCGCATAGGTTGCGGTCTGGTAAATCGGATAGCTCACTGCCCCATAATTGTTGCTGCATCCCTCATCTTCTTCCAAATGCAGACATTTTGTTTCAATTCCTCTTGCCATAATAGTTCCTCCCTGATCAATCGAAAGATTTATCCTTGTATTTTGCGATTTCCTCCAGATATTTCTGCCCTATCGCACTGACCGGTGCGTCTTTCCTTGCTATATATCCAATTGTCATCCGTTCATCTGATTTCAGTTTTACGGCGCAATAATCCTTGCCATTCAGATCTTCACATATGATGCCTGAACACAAAGTAAACCCATTCAGCCCAACCATAAGATTTAATAAGGTAGCCCTGTCATTGGCACGAATAAATCTTTTGTACTGGTAAGTGCTTAAAACCTCTTCTGCAAAATAAAAAGAATTATACTCTCCCTGTGCAAATCCCAGGCATGGATACTCATCCAGTTCCTCTATAGCGATTTCGTTCCGATCTGCCAGCGGATGCCCTTTCCACATATATACATACACGCCGCAGTCCAGTAAAGGCTCAAACGTAAGCCCGTATTCCGCAAACAGCTTAGTTAATACGTTTCTGTTAAAATCATTCAGATACAGAATGCCGATTTCGCTTTTCTGATTTTTGACATTCTCAATCACTTCATGGGTTTTCGTTTCGTGCACCTCAAATTCATACTCATCCATCCCGTACTGCTTCACAAGCTCCACAAATGCACTGACCGCAAATGTGTAATGCTGCATAGACACGCTGAAATTCTTTTTCACTTTCGTCTGTGAGATATATTTTGCGTCCAGCAGTTCATACTGCTCCATCACGGATTTTGCATACCCGATAAATTCTGTGCCTTTTGTTGTCAGTGTGATCCCTGTTTTCGACCTTATAAATATGTCGAACCCGATTTCCTTCTCTAATGACCGTATTGCGGAAGAAAGGCTCGGCTGTGATATAAAAAGCATCTTTGCCGCATCATTTAATGAGTTCTGTCCTGCTACTGTAATTACATACTTCAACTGAACCAACGTCATTTTTATTCTCCTATTATTCCTATCAATATAGTATGTTAATATGTTACATATACTATACCACCAAAGACAACTTTTGCATAATTCTTTTTTCCTTTAGATGGTTATAGCTTTTAGCAATACAAAAAGCAGCCGGATAGCTGCTTCTTCATTTACACCTTTTTTATTTTTAGCCATAAATTAGGAATTTTCTACTCCTACGTCAATGATGTTATCCAATAGCTTACCACTCTAATCAAACATGTCATGTGCAAACCTTTTTGATTTGGCGCACGCAGAGAATATGCCTGTATCATATGACGTGCTTCATTCATAAGAAGCCCTATAGTCTTTCCCTTTAAAACTATAGTCCGTAAGAACTGCTGTGGCTTTCTGAATATTTTCCAGAACCATATGTACATGACTATTGACAGTTTCAATTTCTGTAGAACCTATTATCCTTTCTATAGACCACTCCAATCCGTCTGGCTGAGCAGAGGAAAATACCGAAAAAATTCCTCCTGCCAACAAAGCTATAATGGTAAAAACTGTTATAACTTTGCATAAAGAAAACTTGCTTTCAATCTGACTTAAAGTTATCTCCCCTGTACCTTGAAGCATCTGTGGTCTTGCCTCATAGACGAACAATAAAACCATCGCAGTAATTAAACCCTCCACAAATCCAATAACAAAATAGATCGACTGCATTATACCTACAAACAAAGAAAATGGAAGCTCTGTAATACCAGAAAAAATAATTTCCAATGTGACACTAAAAGCCCCTAACTGTAAAGCGGCAATTGAACCAAGTATGGATGCACCTATTATCTTTGCCCTGCTAAAGCCATGTTTTACAATGGAACGCCAAATCAAAAAATATCCCACAAAACATCCGTAAAAAGCCATATTCCATATATTACATCCCAATGCCAGAAGACCACCATCCGCAAACAACAGACATTGAATCAATAATACCTCTATCATTGATAAAAATGCCGCATAAGATCCTAACAAAGCTGTCAACAGCATCCTGTAGTGGAACATACATATAAAGCGCCAGCCACTGTTGGCGCTGCCAATGCATCTGCCGAAAAGCAATTTTCAAACACGCTCTAGAGTAGTGCCATAAGAAATTCTCCACAAGCCCCCATAGGGGTTAATATATTTTTGAAAGCTATATATAAGACGGAAAAAACGCTTCACATGGTGAGCCATTTTAAGAGTATTCGCATTCATATTGCTACTTTTCTCCTGCTTTCATAATAAACTCCGAAAAAATCTTTCCGCTGTTTTCATCCACTAACCAAGAAAGTTCCGGATGCCACTGCATACCCCAGATAAATCTTTTCTTTGGCACACATACTGCCTCAATCAAACCATCTTCTGAAACTGCCATGGCAGATACTTTGGGCGCCAGTTTGCAAATTGCCTGATGATGATAACTATTGACCATAAGAGTTTCCTTGTTCAACAACTTGTACAATGGGCTATCTCCTATGATTTTTACAGAATGCACTGGCACATCATATGGCGGCATCTGGTAATGTTCCGTGTCAGAGGGATGTTCTGACGACAAATCCTGGTATAACGTTCCTCCCATGACTACATTGATGTATTGTATTCCCCGGCATATTCCCAAAAGTGGTTTATCCTGCTCATATACCATACGAAATAATATTGCTTCCATTTCGTCCCTCTCACGACAACACTGCCCACACATCTGGGAACGCTTCTGTGCATACATACCAGGAGAAATGTCCTGCCCGCCAGCATATAAAAAACCATCCATTTCATCTGCCAGCTGTTGTAAATTTTCTTCATCTGTTGTTAATGGCAGCATAAGCGGAATTCCCCCCGCCTGTTCAATCCCCTTCATGTACCCCGGCAGCATCCAATAACTTTCCCGTTCTATATCTACCAGCGGAACAATCCCTATGATTGGTTTCTTCATAAGCATCCTCCAAAACAATGATTGTTCATATCTCTGATATTTCACCATATCAATACTTTTCTATTAACTTTATTACCGCAGTATTTGCGTATGTCAAAGGTTCATTATGCACAAAAAAGGCAACCCTGTTAGCAGGGGCATAAAGCGTTTCAAGGATATCGCCCTCATATGGATTTAAAATATTTGCCAGCGGCTGCCCGGTCTCTACTTCCTCTCCTGCCTTTACCATTGGCTCAAAAATACCGGACTTTGCCGTTTTTATTAAAAACACTTCCTCATCATGCACAACCTTTGAATCTATACGGTCCGGGACATTGTATTTTATCATCCCCTGCCCTGACAAAAAATTCATCACTGCCAGAACCGCCTGGCCTGCACTATTCGGATCTATCCGGGATGTGGTAGACGTATATAGCGAAAATGCCTGTGTCTCCCACACCTGCCAGTTATAGTTTAACGTGGCCGTATCATAAGGCCTTACTCTGCGGATAATCACATAAGGGAGCCCAAACTGCTTTGCTGTCTCAGGATCACTGAATCCCTCAGCCATCAGCCGCACATGTGGCACAAAATCCCCCGGCATGTAAAAAGATGTAAACTGAATACCAAACTGATACTCTGAAATCTCCTGAAAAACACCGTCTGCAATTCTCTGGGTAGTTTCCCCCAGATTATATCCTGGAAACATTCTGTTAATATCCGTATTATCGGTTGACCAGAACCTTTTCTGTATATTCATGGAATACGGATTGATAGAAGGCAGGATTAATATCTTAATGCCATCTGCAATCCGTCCCTCTTCCTCAAGCTGCTTCATTTTCTTTACCAGCCTGGAACAGCAGTACAGCTGCTGCACTTCATTTCCCCTGGAACTCCCCACAATACAGACTGACTTTTTTCCTGTCCCAAACTCATATCCTTTTACACGGAATGTATCCCTATACAACCCCCTCATTTCATAAACCACTCTTTTATTCATAACCGCATACCTCCTTTTTCAGCAATCGCCCCATAAGAGAACCTTCCACTACAATCGGATAATCTCTTATGGTAAATAACATGCCGTCCTCAGGAGCCTGCACCTCATCTAATATCTTTCCACACAGCGGATCTACAATCCGTCCTACGATTTCATCTTTTTTCAGTTTTGCGCCATGCTGCACCGCCGGAATAAACACGCCGCCAACACTTGCGTTCAGATAACAGACGTCCGCAGGATTTCGTGAAATAATTGGTTTTCTTACCGGTTTTACTTCTCTCTTCCAAATTCCCATCTTTTTCATCAAATGAAAGATTCCGTCCACCATCTGGTTCCCATACTCCTGCGTGATGCGCATTCCTACCCCCATTTCTACTACCAGCACCGGAGTCCCAATATGGTTCAGGCTGTATGCAAAGGTAGATTCCAGCACTGTGCTGGCTCCATGTACCCATATAAAATCAACATTAGCCTCCTCTGCCATTGGCACAAGAATATCCTGATGCAGCTCATTAATACGGATCTGCGGTATCTCTGTCAGATAAATATTGCTGGCATGAATATCAAGCACACAGTCCGAGCCTGCCACATCCTCCATAATCCGGGCGACTACGTGTTCCATCATACTTCCGTCAATATCTCCCGGAAACAGACGGTTCATATCCAGATCAAATGCCGGAATTCCCCTGGTAATAGAATCAATTCCCAGAGGATTCATTGCCGGATAAATATCTACAATTCCTGCCAGACGTCCTTTGTCCTGTTCGATACGCCGCTGCAGTTCAAAACATACATACTGCCCCTCCAGTTCATCTCCGTGAATACCCGTGACAATACTAATGCGCTTCATATCGTCTGTAGGATTCTCCGGCATAATGCGGTTTTTCCTGATTTCCAATACCTCGTCCACAGGCAGCCCCACTGATGCTATCGTCTTTATCATGTTATTCTTTCCTTTCTCATTCACATTTTTCCACCAGAACAGATATCGTCTGAGACTGCGCCCCGCCATTCCACATAAGACCGCGGTTAATTGCACAGTCTGCTGCATCCCTGCCATGACCAAGCTTTATATAATGGTCTAATACCAGACAATCATTTGTCGGGTCAAATGCTATCCACCGATCGCCGCAAAGCGCCTCTGCCCATGCATGGCTTGCACCCTCGCCGATAATCAGCCCGCATACATACCGGGCGGGGATTCCCGCCATCCGAAGCAGTGTAATATAAATATGTGCATAATCCTGGCAGACGCCTCTGCTCAGCTCCCAGGCCTCATCCGCCGTAGTGCCCACCTGAGTAGCTCCCGGCACATAGGAAAAATCCCGATACAAACTATGCATCAGCGCCATACATATTTCATAATGGCTTTTACACCCTGAAAAATCCTGAGATTTATAATATTCCGAAAGTCCAAAACCGGGTACACACTTTCCATAGGGAACACAGAAAATACCAGTCATTTCATCCCCTGCCTCCTCTTCGTAATCTGTCTGAAGGATTTCCACATCCCCAACGGCATGAAACACAAACTGGTTATGGGGCTCTGTCTCACAGCCATATATCTGCCTGTTTCCAAAAGAATCCTCTCCCCAGGAATATGCCGTTTCAGGCAGTACAGAAAGCTCAAGTCCTAGTAAATGCTGCCTTGCATCTTCCTTTGGAATACACTTAATTGTAAAATAACACCTGCCGACATATTCCTCATACTTTATTTCCATCTTATACTCAAAGTGCAATACTGACACCAAATCACTCCTAACTTGTCATATTACTATATAATTGCTTCAACATTAGATACAATCTTATAGTAATCCAAATCAGGATTTTCCACAAGGCTTTTCATCTGCTCCAGCCTTGCCTTATCATAAACCAGCCCGCTTCTTTCCACCCTTGGAATCATGCGGCATACTTCTCTTATCAGTTCCTCCCTTGATACTTTCAGCCGTGCATACATATCAATACGCTCAATCCGTTTTCCGGCCTTAATCATGTTCCGTACCTGTTCAGAATCAATCTGGTCGTCTGCAATTCCCCAGAATGATAAAATATGATCCATAAGATACTGCAGCTCTATCATCGGGGAACTGCTCGCCGCCGCTTTATTCATGTCATAGATCGCAAGCTGAATATAAGAGAGCGCCTCTGATCCAATACTTTCCCTAAGTACAATGGCATTGTCATATGCCCGGTTCAAATTACTTATAATCGAATCCGGATTATCCGCATCAAAGGGATAACGTCTCAAAAAGTCTTCCTTCGATGAGTAAACGTCCGGAATATCAATGGATTCGCAAAATGCCTGATAACTGTCAACTGTTTCATCAATCATGCTGTCATAACTTGGGAAATAAAGACGAAGTGTCGTGTATACACGCTCCGTATACCTTCCCAGCCAAAATAAATGATCCGCCTGTTCTACTGATATAATACCCATGTGTCTTTAAAACCTCCTCCCTGTGATGAATTCACGATGAACGAATCGGTATTTCTGGAAAATCTCGTCAGCCCGCTTTTCCAGACTAACGGCTCCTCTGCCGTCACTACAAATGCCCGCAGGTCTGCCTTTCTCGGTACAATTTCTCCATTGTCCACAATATCCAGATCCTGAAAATCAATCACTTCCTGTGCAATAAATCTTCTCGGCTCTCTTTGCAGCAGGGCAATAAAATCCTGTTTCTGCTGCTTTGTCATGGAATTGCCAAATACAACGCCATATCCTCCTGCCTCTGCTACGTCCTTTAATACCAAATCATCAAAATGGGCCAGAACATACTTCATATCCTCCTCATAAAAAGGCAGGTATGTCGGCGCATTGCTAAGAACCGGTTCTTCCTCTAAATAATACCGAATCATCTTAGGTACAAAATAATAAATCCCCTTGTCATCTGCCACCCCATTTCCCGGTGCATTCATGAGCGCCACATTCCCTTTTCGGAACACCTCATAAATATGTGGAATGCCAATCAGGGATTCCGGGTTAAAATTCATCGGGTCCAGATACTCATCTGATATTCTGCGGTATACAACTCCCACCTTTTCCCTTGTTCCGTCTGAAGAAATATAGTACAGGATGTCATTTTCTGCCATCAGCTCAGAACCTGTGACAAGATGCGCCCCTGTCTTTTCCGCCAGATAGGAATGTTCAAAATATGCGGCATTATATCTTCCCGGCGTCAAAATCACTGTATGCCCTCCCGGATTTACATAATCCATCGCTCTTCGGAGCAGCTCCGCATAATTACGGTTGTCCTCCAGCCTGTAATTGTGAAAGGTATCCGGGGAGCTCCTTCTGCACAAATCCCTTGCAATCATGGGATAGGACGCCCCGGAAGGCACTCTTAAATTGTCTTCCAATATGTACCAGTTATTATCTTTTCCTTTCACAAGGTCAATTCCGGATATATGGGAATAAATGCCTTTTGGCGGGACTGTTCCCTCGCATTCTGCCATATACCCACTGGAAGCAAAAATAAAATCCTCCGGGACAATTCCATCCTTTACGATCTGTTTCTTACTGTAAATATCCTTTAAAAATAAATTTAAAGCCATAACACGCTGCCTTAACCCTTTTTCCAAATGGCCGAATTCCTCATGCCCAATAATCCTTGGAATGGAATCAAATGGAAATAACTGTTCTTTGAATACGTTATTTTTATAGATTCCAAATTTCACCCCATAGCGTGCTAACAGTTCATTAATCTTATCTGTGTGCTTTAATAATTCCAGCTGCTCCATGGCGGTTCCTCCTTTCAAATTCTCTCATAGAATGCCAAAAGGCGCCCTGCTTATTGCAGAACGCCTTTGTTCATAAATCAGGTACAGTATATTCCTTTCCGAACCGTGTGTCAAGTTTTTTATTTCCTGGCCCAGTTACCTAAAATAGCGGCATTTTAAAAGCAAACAATAACCGCACTGCAGTTATCGTTACTGTCCTTGCAATTTAAAACTTTCCAGATAGATTCCATACCCTTCTCCCCTCCTTTTAAAAGGCATCTTTTCAACCCCGCTTCATCCAAATGGTCCGTCACTCCGTCCGAACAGATCAGAAACACATCCCCTTTCTGCAGATGCCCATGCCGGATTGCCGCCATCTGGCTTCCCGCCGTTTTCTCTTTTCCAAGATAATTCATAAGAACATGCCAATCAGAACGGCCTATTGGCCTGCCAGACATGAAATGAGCGTATGCTCTTGTATGCGGAACGCTCAGCCGGCTGATTTTCCGTTTGCGTAACAGATAGATCGGACTGTCCCCTATATTTACCGCCCAATAATGATTCCCTTTCCACAACAAAAGAGAAAGCGTGGTTGCCACAGTTCCTATTTTCTTTCCAAGGCTGGCCACCTTTTCATTCATCTGGTCCAGCAATTCATCTATCAGCCTTTCCGGCAGCTTATGGCTGTAACGGTATTGCTCCATAAAATGCATCAATGCCTGTGCCGCAGCCCGTGACGCCAATTCCCCCAGACAGGCTCCTCCCACGCCGTCACACACGGCAGCCATATGCAGTTCCTCATGCATACAGATAATTTGTCCCGCTTTCCGGAAATCTTCCCCCTCATAGCAGAACAGCCCATCCACCATCAGATTATCCTGATTCATCTTTCTTGAGCCGATATCTGTCCGGGCTGTATACGCCACATCCCATACATCTTCAAATTTAACTGTTTCCCCGCATAGTGCCATGCGAAGCTCTTTTGCGCTTGCGCACCGCCGCCTGCTGTCAATTGCCAATCCTTTCATTAAAATATTCTGCTGCCTTCCTGAAAGACCGCTTCTCATAAGGATTTGCGGAATGCAGTCGGCTTTTTCCCTTTCTTTTGCACTTGGGAGCCCTTCTCCTGTCAGAAGGTAGACAACCGATGCACACAAAGAATAGATATCCGTCCAAGTTCCATGGTTGTTATACAGCAAGTGTTCCGGTGCCTCGAACCCCTTATGGCTAAAAACCTGCTCATTCCACAATTCCGAATTTCTATCACAGGATGTCGCTGCCCCGAAATCAATCAAATACAAATCCCCATCCTTCGTACAAATCATGTTAGCAGGGCTGATATCCCTATGTATAAAACCGCACTCATGCGTCTGCTCCACAGCAAACAAAACCTGCTCTATCATTGGAAAAAGTTTCTGCGGATGGATTTTCCCATGCATTTTAGTATAATGCATCATGCTCTCCCCCCTCCAACAGCTTCATTACGATATACTCCGTATTGTTTTCAGAAAAGTTTTCCTGAATCCTTGATAAATAGGGGATATTTTTCAGGTTTTCCATAATTTTTGCTTCCCTGTGGAAATTCATGCGGCAACTTTCTGCCCTATTCCCGCTTTTCTGCAGGGATGGCCGAATCCTACATTTCCTCCCATCCCTGCAGCGTTCCATCCACTGCATGATAAAAAATTCTTTTACTGCCACAAATCGGTTCAGCAGAAGGTCAAATGCCCGGTAAGTAATACCAAACCCGCCACTCCCGATTACGTCAAATACTTCATATCTCTGATTTAAGACATGCCCCTTCGGCAAATAGCAGTCTGACATTTCCATCTAAAAATCCACCCCATCTATCCTATATTTTTTTAGCTGTTGCAGAATTTCCTCTATATCTTTTCCACCGTCATAAATTCTGAGTTCAAGCGGTTTCGTAATATCCATGCTAAGGACTCCAATAATTGATTTTGCATTTATCACCTGATGCCTGGCCACCAATTCCATTCTACAACCATAATTGGAAACAATATTAACAAGATCCTGCAGTTCCTTGATTGTTTTTAACATAACCCATGCCGTAGTCATTTCGCTACACCTCCATATGCAAATCCCCTTTGGCGGCACAACATCTTCACCCTATGCTTTAAGCCTTTTCCATATCCTGCTCCAATGTTTTTCTGACTGCTTTTATAAAATCCATGCTGCTTAAAACCGAAGGATTTGGAATCGTTGTGATAAGCGCCAGATCCTTTGTCATCCTCCCGCTCTCAATCGTTTCTACACAGGCTTTTTCCAGAAAATCTGCAAATCCTGCAAGTTCGGCAATACTGTCTAATTCCCCTCTCTTACGCAATGCCCCTGTCCATGCAAATATTGTTGCAACAGAATTTGTGGAAGTTTCTTCCCCCTTCAGGCACTTATAATAATGCCTCTGAACCGTGCCATGGGCAGCTTCATACTCAAAATGCCCTTTCGGCGAAACCAGTACGGACGTCATCATTGCCAATGAGCCAAATGCAGAGGATACCATGTCGCTCATCACATCCCCGTCATAATTCTTGCAGGCCCAGATAAATCCGCCCTCTGACTTCATTACCCTCGCCACGGCATCATCAATCAGCGTATAAAAATATTCAATGTCTGCTGCTTTAAATCTTTCAACATATTCCTTTTCATAGATATATTGAAAAATATCTTTAAATGTGTGGTCATATTTCTTTGATATTGTATCTTTTGTTGCAAACCACAGATCCTGCCTGGCATCAAGCGCATAATTGAAACAACTTCTTGCAAAACTTTCAATTGATTTCTTAGTATTATGCTGTCCCTGGATGATTCCCGCATCTGTAAAATCATGGAGCAGCTCCCTTGTCTCATTTCCGAATTCATCTGTATACACCAACTCCGTCTTTCCAGCTTTGGGAATTTTCATCTCACTTGCTTTATAGACATCACCATAAGCATGCCTTGCTATGGTAATTGGCTTCTTCCAATTCCGCACACACGGCTCAATCCCGCTTACCAAAATCGGCGAACGGAAAACCGTGCCGTCCAGTGCTGCACGGATTGTCCCATTCGGGCTTTTCCACATTTCTTTTAGCTGGTATTCTTTCATGCGAGCCGCATTTGGGGTAATGGTTGCGCATTTCACTGCCACCCCATATTTCTTTGTTGCCTCTGCCGAATCCAGCGTTACCTTATCGTTCGTTTCATTGCGGCATATAAGTCCTAAATCATAATACTCTGTCTTCAAATCAATAAAAGGAATCAGCAATTCCTCTTTTATCATTTTCCATAAAATATGTGTCATCTCGTCCCCATCCATTTCAACCAATGGTGTTTTCATCTGAATCTTTTCCATTGTCATTTCCTCCTTTGTATGGCCATTATATTATATTGAATTGCACAGACCGCTTTAAATTATACCCTTTCTTCCGCTTCCCGATACTCTTTATGCACTCCCACGAAGCGATACGCCGGGCGGATAATCTTTCCCTTATTTACAAGTTCCTCCAGACGGTGCGCGCTCCATCCGGAGATGCGGGCGATTGCAAATATTGGTGTAAACAGCTCTCGGGGAATGCCCAACATAGTATAGACAAATCCACTGTAAAAATCCACATTAGCACAAATTGGCTTAAACAGCCTACGTTTTCTCCGAATGCATGCAAGCCCGATTTTCTCTACCCTGTCATAAAGCGCAAATTCCTTCTGCAGCCCTTTTTCATCGGAAAGCTTTTTCGCAAATTCCTTCAAAATAATTTCCCTTGGATCCGAAACTGTGTAAACTGCATGACCTAAACCATAAATCAAACCAGCTTTATCAAACAACTCCTTATTCAAGACACCCAGAAGATATGCCTGGATTTCCCCTTCATCCTCCCAATCCTTCACATTAGCTTTTAAATCATCAAACATCTGCTGCACTTTTAAATTTGCGCCTCCATGCCTGGGTCCCTTTAAAGAAGAAATTGCTGCACAGATGGCAGAATAAGTATCTGTTCCTGATGATGTAACCACATGGTCTGTAAAGGTTGAGTTATTCCCCCCTCCATGTTCTGCATGCAGGACAAGCGCAATGTCTAATACCGCAGCTTCTAAAGAAGTAAATTCCCCGCTGGGGCGCAGCATATACAGAATGTTTTCCGCTGTGGAATACTCTTTTTTGGGGGTGCGTATCAGCAGGCTCTCCCCCATTACCATATGGCGGTATGCATAATAAGCATACACCGCCATCAGTGGCATCTTTCCAATCAGCTGCAGGGACTGCCGCAGGACATTTGGCACCTCAATCGAATCCGGATTGTCATCATAAGAATACAGCGTAATCACGCTTTTTAACAGGGCATTCATAATATTCCCACTCGGCGCTTTTAGAATCACATCCCGGGTAAACTGCCCTGTAAGCTCCTGCAGACTGCTCAAGATCTCTGTAAAACTTGCCATCTGTATTTTGTTGGGCAGCTCCCCAAATAACAGCAAATAGGAAGCCTCCTCAAAAAGATAGCGACGCTCGCCTGCATTCCTTAAAAACATTTTGACATCATAGCCCTGATAATACAGTATTCCGTCTATCGGAACCTCCTCACCGCCCGCTATCGTATAGGCACATACATCACTGATTTCCGTTAAACCAGTCAAAACACCTTTACCGTCCGAATCACGAAGCCCTCTCTTTACGTCATATTTCTTGTAATATTCAGGGTCGAACTCCCCGGAAATCATACAGTACTTCACAAGGTTGTCAAATTCTTTGTTCAATACATCTGTCAATTCCATCATGGACCTGTCCATATTACCAGCCTCCTTGTCTGCTTTCATTTGAAATCAAACTGAGAAAAAATACACCCATACACAAGCTCGGCTGGATAAATTTCCCCTACTCGCTGCACCCACTGGACACATGCTGCCTTGCAGCTAACTTCCTTATACGCCCATATGCATAAAAAAAGAGACCGCAACAGATATTGCCGACTCCTTTGTCTTTGATTTCTTTGTTTTTAATTATATCTTAACATTTTTTTTGTTTGTGTCAAGTATTCGTTGGCATTTTTAGGGCAATCGCTTAATAAAAATCAGTTTTGCTTATATCCATATCATTGAAGTGTTTTTGATATGACTTATTTTGTACATCACAGTTTACCACACAGCCACCATAGATTGTACCATCATATTCTGCTGCCCACTTTCCTTTTTTCACTTTGCATTCTGCAAATTTCATCGCTTTTTTATCTGCTTTGCCTTTTCCTCTCTTCATTGTACACCATTCTTTCCCAATATAATTCTGAAATTTCTCTTTGGGCCGCTTCCAGTAGATGTCCAAAAATCGAGTACTACACAACTTCAAAATGTCTTTGACAATGAGTACAATTTACAGCCTATCCCATTATAACAATAAATACCGGACAGCAGCTTTCTCTTTGCCTGAAACGGCTTCTTTATCAGCTCTGTCTTTGAGAACTTCTTCTCCCCGTATTCCTTTTCCGGCTTATCCGCAAATGTGCGGAACGTATTGGCAATCTTCTGTCCGGCTTCCCTCATGCCTGTGCCGAAGGCGTCTATTTTTCCAATGCTTTTATCCACGTCCTCTATGGACGCCTGCACGTTCTGGCGGATACCCTCTAACTTTTTCTTAATCCCAAGAAACTCCGCCACCTTGTTTAAAGCAGCTTTCCCTTTCCCTTTCTGCTTTGCCGCCGTCACGATTTCCCCTGCCTTTGCCCTGATCTCCGCCTTAACTTCAGACAGTTTTTCTTTCATGGCTTTGCAGTCCTGTTCCAGCTTGTTTACTGCCCTTTTGAGCGACTGTTTCAGCCCTTTCTCCGCCTCCCGTTTCCTCTATCCGCTGATAAGATTTGTTTACGGAAATGGTACGTTTCTCTAAATCAATATCATTATAGGTTATAGCAAGCAATTCCCCAATCCTCATGCCCGTCCAGTAAAGGAGCAGGAACGCCATTTTTGTTTCCGGCTTGTTCTCCACAGTCACAAGAAACTGTTTAAACTCCTGCTTCGTCCAAAACTCCTTTTCCCCGGCGTGGCTCTTTCCGATACTCCCGGCTTTCCGGCAAGGATTATCTTTCAAATCATAGTACCGAACCGCATAATTGAAGATTGCCGACAACTGATTATTGACCGTTTTCAGATACGTTTCCGAATACCCTTTTTTCATCAGCGCATTTTGCCACGCCCGAATGTCGGAAGCCTTAATCTCATTCATGTTCTTTTTCTTGAAATATGGAATGATTTTCAGGTCAATAATGAATTTCTTTGTACGCATGGTATTTTCACGCAGACGATGTTCCATATCCTCATAATAGATTTGTACGAAGTTTTCAAAATTGATGTCTAAATTCCTCTGCTGCTGTTGCAGAAAGTCACGCTCCCATTGCTCCGCTTCCGCTTTTGTCTTAAATCCCCGCTTATTCTTCTTGTGGCTTACGCCCTGCCAGTCCTTATAATAGAACTGGCAACGCCACATCTTTCCGTCCCTTGTCGCTGACATAAAATCTCTCCTTTCCTACATGGCTACGGTCAGACCGTAGAATTTTTCTTCAAAGTATTTTGTCGGGACTTTGCCGCAGATTGTCCGATAGCCCTTTGCTTTCAGTTCCTCATTCAGCCCCCGGATAATCTTATAGGCATAACCCGTTGATACACCAAGCATTTCAGCCGCTTCCTCTGCCGTTACATACATTTTCTTTCCATTCTCCATATAGTCCTGTCCTTTCCTTTTTTATTTTAGGTACACATATGTGACCTTTATGTTTTTATTATACGGTACACTTTTGTGAACGTCAAGTATTTATTTTAAATTTTTATACACAAATGTGTCCTGATGTGATAGAATTGAACTAGGCACTAACGAATATCACAAAAATCGGAGGTATTGGCATGACTACCGGGGAAAAGATTAAACACTTTCGGAATTTGCGTGGCATATCACAGGAAACGCTCGGTCAGCTTTCCGGCATCAATTCCGCCACTATAAAAAAATATGAATATGGCATCCGCAATCCCAAGCCCGACCAACTGATGAAAATTGCAAATGCTTTGGGTATCAGTATCAATGTTTTCATGGATTTTGATATAGAAACAGTGTCAGATGTATTGTCTTTAATTTTGAAAATGGACGAACAATTAGATATGAACTTTGAAGCAGAGAGATACGAGGACGGAAGTTTCAATCCCGCCACAATCAAAATATCTTTTCAGAACTCCCTGCTCAATCATAAGCTGGGTGTATACATGAAAGCAAGGGAATTGCAGGAGAACCTTTTGAATGATACGGAACGCTTCTCGTCGGAGGAAGAACACCAACGGGCGATTGAAGCACTCTCAAAAGATTTGGACGCTGTTAAGCAGAGTATTCTTGATGACAGTAAGATTGTCAAAAAGGGTGTTAGGGGTATATCTGTAAAAATTTATCCCGAAAATGAATGAAAAATTTTTGAGCAAAAAGTATTGACTTCCACGTAACGTGATACTGTATTCTTTTCTCATAGGAGCAGAATAGATATAAGCCGGCAATCTCTGTCTTGCTTCTTCACAAATTTAAGGAGCTGATAAGAATGCGAACCATAAGCCAAGTTGCAGAATTAACAGGCATAAGCACACGAACACTACAATACTATGACGAGATTGGATTGTTAAAGCCAAGCGAATTGACCGAATCCGGCTATCGCCTATATGATGATGAAGCCTTGCAAAAGCTACAACAAATCCTGTTTTTTAAGGAATTGGGATTTAGGCTGAAAGAGATTAAAGAAATTCTGCAAAAACCCGACTTTGACAAAATTAATGCTTTCAAAAGGCAAAAAGAGTTGCTTTTGCTGAAGCGCAATCGGACAGACAAACTTATACAGCTTCTTAGCCGCTTAGAGAAAGGAGAGCAATGTATGAGTTTTAAGGAATTTGACCTGTCTGATTACATCACCGCTTTAGAGGATTTTAAAAATAACAGCACTGATGATGTTATCAAACATTGGGGAAGCATTGAAAATTTTGATATGTTTATTCAAAAAATTAAAGATGATGAAGCAGAGGTAGCTAAACTTGCCATTCAACAATTCGGCAGTATTGAAAAATACACCGAAGCCATGAAACATAATTTAGAGCATTTCTCTAAACTTATGGAAACACAATTAACGGAAGAAGTAAAAGAAATCGGAAAACAGTCTGATATACTGTATGGCAGATTAGCCGCCAATTTGTCAGAAGATGTTTCTTCCCCTAACATACAATCCATTGTAGATGAACTGTTGCAGCTTATACAGAAAAACAGCGCTAACGTATCCCTTGATAAGTCCTATATCAATGTTCTTATCGACACATATTCAAGCGATTATATTAAAAGCATGACTGACAGTCAATATGGAAAAGGGGCTTCTGATTATATTGTAAAAGCGTTCCGTTATTACTCGGAGAACAACGTTTCCGAAAACAATTAGAGGCAACAGGCACTCTCTCTAAAAAATATATCCCGGCAACTAATCATTCTCGCTATGCTGAAAAATAGCTTGCCACACTTTAGAGAGCCTTAGTGACATTTGAATTTTCTTGTGGTATAGTGGACTTCCACTTTTAGGAAAAGGAGTTGATGATATATGCCACAGATGAATAAAGGCGGTAAATTTATTTTCGGAAAATCACTGATACGAAATGATTTGACAATCCATCTGCCAGCCCAGGCTCTTACAGAGTACAACGCCACAGTAGAGGAAAAAGTCTATCTTTTTACTGGAAGCAAGGTCACTGGCGGCTTTTGTGTGACAAGAAAAGGATTGTTAGAACCGTCAAAGTTAGGACACATTCTTACCGATAATCCGACTTTACTGAATTATCAGACCGCAGAGGGCGAATTTATCAAATACAAAGGGCGGTCATACTGTTGGGTAAATATTTCAGAGAATGGTATCATTCAGCTTAATCAGCAAATATTGGTCTTCCTTAATCTAAAGATTGGAATGGAACTATTGTCTATCCGAAGCAGTGATATAGCTTTTACAATGGGTACAACCGGTCCTCTATTGGAAAGAGCCGATAATTATGAGGGGGAAATCAAAATTTACTGAACAATATCTACAGATTTTAGAAGAAATCCCTTGAAACATTTCACATTCAATGGTATTATAACAATACAAAGGGAAAGCACCCACTCCAAAGTGGATGCTCCGAGTTTAGGTTAATGATTGTCCTTACGGACACCGCCTATCCTGTGGATCAGACAGGATAGGCATTTTTATTTTCGCTTGTTGTTTCTCTTATCGAGAAAGGCAAGCAACGCAACAATTAAGCTACCAAAGGACATCAGCTATGCTAATATTCCAATGAAAATCGAAATGATTTCAAAAGCTGTCATCGGCGCCACCTCCCTTCCTATGTATTCCGGCACGCCGGTTTTCATAAACTTGGGAGGCTACCACCCTGTCATGGGTACTTTCCGTAGATGTATTGTAACACGAAGATATATGAATGGCAATTAGTTCTTTAAATTTGTTTGCAGGTATCACGATACCCGCCCCAAATCCAGTATTCCTCAAATAATTAGAGCCATTTTAGAGCCAAACAGCATAAAGCAATCCCGGAAACGCCCATTTTATCAGCATTTCCGGGATTTTATCCGCTATTCGAACTCGACTTTTCCTAACTAATTTTGCTTAGGATTTATTCTCTGTTGAGTATGTAAATCTCTTGATTATTTGATATATCCATATTATCCTGCCTATATGAGCTAATGTTATCATTTTGTTATCGCTGTTGATAACACTGGCTCGGCAACTGCGGATAATAGCTATATGCTATAGCTTAAATTATAAGCGATTTAGCTTAGAAAATCAACTATTAGTTTCCGAATTTTCAATCAGATTTTTCTTCAGCGTAGTAAAAGTTTCTTGGTTCTTTTTCAAAAGTTCAAGCTGTCGGTATGCCTTTTCCCTTAATACCTTTAATCGTTCAATATTAGATAAACCTTGTCTTATTAAATCAGCATTAGTATCTTCCAGATTGATAAGAACAACCAATTCCTCTGCTGAAGCATAATCCCTGATATTAGATGTTTTTCCACTTATCCCTTTTTCGTTTCTCCATTGTGCCGCCGTCTTGCCAAACAACGCCATATTAAGAATATCTGCTTCGGATGCGTATGTATATGCCATTTCCTGCGGGGATAATGTTGGTGTTAACAAAAATTCTTTTACCGCATCTGTATGAATACGGTAATTTATTTTTGAAAGTTCCCTTTTAGCATCCCACCCAATCGCCAATCGGTTCGCTTCATCTTTCTTTAATCGCTGATAGTCCTTGATAATATAAAGCTTAAATTCTGGAGAAATCCAAGAAGCAAACTCAAAAGCAATGTCTGTATGAGCATAAGTTCCGCCATACCGCCCTGATTTTGATACAATACCGATTGCGTCTGTTGCTTTTATCCATTGCTGCGGTGTCAGCGTAAACGCATTATCTCCTGACTCTGCTTTAAACCTATCGAATTCGATAGGTTTAAAATTAGAATTGTAAATTTGCTCCCACAAACCCAAAAATGAGATTGTCGAATGATTACGCATCCAGTTTGCAACCACAATAAAAGCATTATCTGGATTTTTATATTTAGCAATATCTGTTAAAGAAATATAAGCTTCTTCATTTACGACATCACCCATTACTCTGATTTCTGTCCCATTGGCATCTATTTTCATATTTTTCATCTAAATTTCATTCTCTCCCTTACTTGTAAAAATGCTTGTCTTTGTTGCTTTTTTTATTTTTTAATCATATCCTTTTGCTTTATAAACTCTATTTGGGGCGGTACAGAATTTATTTGTCTAATAAATTCATCTTCTCCTATCATTTTTACAACATTTGCAATTAATGCTGCTTCTTTTTTTTTGTCTTTATAATAAATATGTACATTAAAACACTCATCCGTAAAAAACTCTTTCAGAACATCACTATCCGTCACATCTAATGAATGTCCAAAAATATATACATCCGTAATTCCCATACTCGATAAAGACGTGCGATTCCTAGTTCCAATATGTTGCTTATAGTTCTTTTTGCTTTCATTTTCAATCCAATTTCTATATTCAAATCCTGTTTCTTTTAAAATTCTTTGCGTGAATTTTTTGAATATATTGTAATTTGTATGCTTATGTGCTTCCTCTTTATCCCAATACTCATCTACGCCTAATACCATATTATTTGAGATAGATGCGTCCCTTTTGACCTCACCATGAATATGATGTACTTTTGACTTATCATCAGAATACAACTTTTCATATATATGTGTATAATTAAAACTTATAATCCGATTAGCGTTTACTTCTTGAATATTTGGTGATATACATACAACATCCTTTTCTTCCACTTTTTCTATCAAATAGATTTCAAAGGCTTTAATCATTCTTTCCATATCAGATTCCATATTTTCTATTAATTGAGAATATGACTGCTTTGGAACATCTCTTATTCCATCTGGGCAATTACACCTAATTGCATATAAATTATAAAATAATACCAGCTTTTTATCTTTGTTCAACTCTGAAAGCGGAGCAATCTTATTATAAATATTTGAATCATGTTCATCAAATATTTTTAGTATATGACTTATTTCTAATTCAAAATCTATCCAATTTATGCCCCTTAACAAATTCATTTGATACAAACGAACAAAATAATCTATCCATATATTTTTTTGTATTAACTCATATATTCTTGTATGTTCGACTTCTCCTAAATCTCTTTGTTTGATAACATACTCTAAAAAATTTGTATATCTAGTTGGTAAATTATGAGCCAAATCAAACCCATTTCCTAACACTAACATATTCAGGATGTATTCTTCTCCTAACCTATTTTTTTACAACCGACAAACCATGATGTATTCTTCTTCATTTTCATCAACAACTTCAAAACCTACTTTCTGATACATACAAACCGCATAATTTACCTTCTGCACAGAAAGGGATGTCCGCTTATAGCTTTTATTCTTTAAAAGTTCCAGCATATCTCTCATAAGTGCTGTACCAATGCCCATATTCCTATATTCCTCATACAGTGAAATAGCAAATGAAGGCGTTTCATCATCAATATGCCCGTAATCATCCATAATACGCACCCATACTGCGCCTACAATCTTCCCTTTTACTTCTGCAACTAAGCACCAATCATCTTTTTTTCCAAAATCCTCAATATATACTTGCAGCTCTGGCTGTTCAATAATAGATTTTGGCGGCTTGTCCATGCCCTCTGGAATAAAAATTGCTTCGTGCAGAAAATCAGATAATATTGAATATTCATTTTTTCTAATTTCTCGAATTTTATAATCCATATTTATGTAAAACCTCACAAATGTTAATTTAACAAACAGAATTTAATGCTTTTTAAGCTCTGCAATAGCAATATAATGCAAAATATCAAATTCATTCGGTGCAATTTGTTTAAGGAGCTGCATATGCTCTTGTTCCCACATCGAAATTTCTTTCTCGGTAAGCGAAGCTCCGATTCCACGGCAAGCCTTCATTCTTCCATTCCAGCTTTCACGGGTAAACGGTATTCTTAGAGTAAATTCTTCATGATATACAAGCGCAAAGTTTTCTTTATAACAATCTGGTATGTCTATCGGATGTTTCGTTTCCCTTGCGCCGCTCCAATTTGGATTATATTTTAATACAAGTTTTTCACTAGCTCCTGCAATATTGTCCTCAAATGGCAGCCATGCCATATATAAAACAAGAATACTCCCCCCTTGTTTCAGCATACGATAAAACTTAGGCATAACAGATTCATGGTCAAAATACCAAAAACACTGACAGGCTGTAATTACATCAAAAGAATTATCCGAAAAACTTATATCCTCTGTTGATATAACATGATAATCTATATCCATACCCTTTGAGAGAATTTTTGCTTGTTCAATTTGGTTTTCTGAAATATCCGCAGCCGTCCACTTCGCCCCATATTGATACATATTTCTAGGAAGAACCCCCGTTCCTGTTCCAATATCAAGGACAGATTGTCCGTCCAAGCATAATTTACGGTCAACAATCCTTTGATAAAACTCTTGTGGATAAATATCACGGAATTTCGCATAATCTAAAGAAGTTTGCCCCCAGTCAAAGGGTTTTCCGCTATCTATGTCTTTGTTTATTATCTTCATATCATTATCTTCCTCAATCTTAATTTTCTTTATATGCAGCATTACGATAAATTTCTTATATGCCTGTTTCAACTTATAATTCTTTTCCCATACAGAGAGACTCTGGCATATCTACATACGCACCATAATTAGGAATTTGCTTAAATCCTAACTTTAAATATACATGACAGGATTCCGCTAAAAGTTCTCCTGTTTCCAAAATCATTTTCTTATATCCCAGTTCTTTCGCCCACTCTATTAGTTTAGAAACCAACTCTGTTCCTATGCCCTTTCCTTGTTCAGTTGGTATGACAAACACTCTTTTTAGCTCTACTGTATTTTCATCATAAGGACGTATCGAACCACCACCAATCGGATTATTTCCCCGATAAACAACTATCGCTTCGTTTATTTTATCAATTAGGTTATATTGAGCATACTTATCCCGTTTAATCACTTTTCCAACTCGCAAATCCAAATCCTCATCAAGTAACCTGCAATTTTCTATAAAATCTTTGTTATTTCCATCGCATCTTAAAAATATAATTTCGCTCATCTTTATCTTACCTCCAAAAATCCCCAATTTCGCAGTCTAATTTCTTTTTTTCAGTATACATGAATTTATAAGATTTTTCAATTCCCCGAACTATTTTTGCTTAATTGAGAGGCACTTCCACATACCGTAGAAGTGCCACCTATCACTTATAAATAGATTACCTCGTTTTCCACAATTTCCCTCGCACAAGCCCGAATATTATTCATTTTTTGAACCCATAAAAGCTGATTTTCTGCCTTTAATTGCTCCGTTACTCCATGCTTGCCGGCATACTCCTTTACCAGCCGAAAAAACATATCCTCTGCCTGTTCATCTACGCTTGCAAGGTATTCATTCAGCCTGCCGCTCGTCAACAGATTGAGATAAACGAACTGTTTATGCTCTTTTAGATACCACAAATGTCTTTTTCTCGCCTGCCGGCTCGGTCGGTTCGCAGCGTGAGTGCCACTGGCACTCGCTCACCCCCATATACCTATCGGCTTTTCTTCTTCGGGAGGTAATGCAAGTTCTGGGATGTAATAGTCGCCTTGTTTTGCATACCAAAGACCGTTATTTTCGTCATAAATCCTGTTTTCCATAGTGTTTCCTACCTTTCCTCTTTATTGTTTCTAAAGCGTTTCCCACGCTGTTTAGACTGCTGTACTGCTTTTGCCTGCTCTAAAAGATTGTCTATCTGCTTACTTCCAAACGCCTTGCGGAGCAGCTTATAATCCTTGTTTTCCGCACGAAGATTTTCATTTTCCCCTGCCAGTTTCTCATTGGTTCTCCTTAACCCGTCATTCTCACGGTGGAGATTGCTGTTTGTAACATTCAGCCGATAATAGCTGTCCCACGCTTCAAAGCACCTTATAAGAGCCGTTTTAACAAGCGATTTCAGCTTTCGCACCAAAGGCTCTGCCACTTTATTCTTATACGACTTCGCCGACATCAACCCCTGCAGCTCTGGCAACTGGTACTCTGGAGAAGTGTCAAGAACCTGTTCCAGAGTTTTTAGATTTTCCATGCCTTTGTCGTAATTCTCCACCCTGTCCGACAATACTTGAAATTCCTCTTTTTTCTCCAAAATCTGCCCCTCAAGCTGGATGACCTCTTTTTCCCGCTCCTGCTTTTTATAATCAAGGACAGACAAATGTTTCTCATGCGTGCCTTTATGCTCCCATTCAATGCCATGCCGCCCCATCACAGCGGCAAGATTTTCTTTTTCGGACTGTACCCACTGGCTCCACTCCGTATCGCCACGGGAGCCGCCTTTGAATCCCTGCGCCGCTAACGCCTGTTTTAGAGATACCCTCGTATCAAGTCCACGCTTGCTGCCAGTCGTGAATGGGACAAAATCAATATGAAGATGTGGCGTTGTCTCATCCATATGGATATGAGCGGAAAATACATAGAGATTATGGTTTCGTTCTTGGAATCCATGATAATATTCATCCAAAATCTGCCTTGCAAGCTGTCCGTTTTCACTTCCTGCGCCCATATTTTCCTTATCCCCAATCTGCAAAATCAGCTCATGGAACGGCTTTTCCTGCTTTGAGTTCCGTATCTTCTCATAATAATCGGCAATGCGGCGGTCTGCCCTCGTCTGTTTTTCATTATATCTTTGCAACGCTTCACCAAATAGCTTATGATACACTTTCTTTATATTCTCATTGCAGTAATCTACATTGAGATGTGACCGTTCTCCGTCAACATTCTCCGCTTTGAATTTACGGCTGTTATGGTTGACCGAGCCTTTCCCCACCATTGCGCTAATCGTCCGTCTTATAAAATCACGCCCTTTCTTTTCGGCTGGTAGGCTTTGTTACTTTCCCGAAAGTAACGCAAAAGCACTTTTGTCGGCTGGCCAACAAAAATGCAACCCGCAAGCGGGTTTTGCGCTCTCCGAGGGGTGAGCGTGTGCCAGTGGCACACAAGCTGCGAACCGACCGAGTTGGCAGACGAGACAGGGCGGCTTTTTGTAAAAAGCCCCCTGCACGGAGGAAACGTCATAAGGAAGTCGATTTCCTTATATTTTGTAAACAGCCAGAATGATTGAATTGTAGGCAAATTCAAATCACACGGAGGAATTACAAAATGAACGAATCATTATTTAAACAGTTAGGCGGTACTTATCACGAAGAAAATGAATATTTTATTCCAGATTTGCGATTGCCCGCCGAAGAAGAACAGCCGATAGGCGCATGGGGACAGCGGCATCTGGACTATCTGAAGCAATATTGCAAAGTTACATACACCAATCTTCTTACAAGCGGCAAGCTGAATGCTTATCTTATCAGCATTGACAGACAGGCGCAGGAACGCTTTGAAAGGCTCATTGAGGACATGAAACAGGCACAAGGCATAACAGAACAGTTAAAGGCTGAAAACGCCTTAGAATGGGTAGGACATTTAGGCAACCTAAGAGCTTGTGCAAGGGAGATTGTAAACAAGGAAATTATTTTTGCATAAGTGGACAAAAGCGACAGGGAGAAATCTCTGTCGCTTTTTAAATGTCAAGAATTTTGTGGATTTTGCACATAAGTGATTTTTGATCTATGGAAAATTATGGCTATTGCAAAAATTTAAGAATGGCGCTAAAATAGTTATTGACTTAAAGTCAATAACTAAATACAAAGGAGGTGCAATAACATTTGGCTAGACCTGTAAAAAAGACACCAGAACAATGGAAAAAGGAAATACTAGATGCAGCACAGAAACTGTTTATCTCCAAAGGGTACGAAGAAACTTCGGTTTCTGACATTATGGATATGGTAGGCGGAGCAAAAGGAATGTTTTACCGTTGTTTTCAAAGCAAAGAGGAAGTAATGTACGCATTAGGCAATCAAATGTTTTTCGAGGACAACCCATTTGAAGCAGTAAAGGAGAGGGATGACTTGAACGGTTTGCAAAAAATCAGGTTGTTGCTTACACTGAATCAGTCGGACGATGAACGAAACCAGATAAATATGCAGGCAGTCCCGATTTTGAAAGACCCGCACATTTTAGCGGCGGCAGTTGCAGAAAACAGGCGTGTATTAACCCCCTTGTGGTTGGAATTGTTGGAGGAGGGAAAAAAGGACGGTTCTATCAAGACGGAATACATAAAGGAGCTTTCCGAGCTTTTGCCGCTTATCAACTTCTGGCTCATGCCCTCGGTATTCCCTGCAACAGAGGAAGAACTGTATCATAAATATCATTTTGTGAAAGAAGTGTTAGCCCATATGGGACTGCCGCTTTATGATGATGATGCGACAACCTTTACAGAAAAATTTATCACTGATATTACGGAAACACCCTGCGGGCATACCTTTATGTCGGAAGAAGCCGACAGCAACAATGAAAAAGGAGGGAATCAGCCATGACGGAAAAATTATTTACGAAAAATTTTACGCTCCTTATTTTGGGGCAGCTAACCTCATTGTTTGGAAATTTTATATTGAAACTGGCACTGTCCATGTATGTACTGGAAGCGACTGGTTCGGCAGCCATATTTGCAGGGATATTGTCTGCTGCTACAATCCCGACCATTCTTTTGTCACCGCTTGGCGGTATCTTGACGGACAGGGCAGACAGACGAAATATTATGGTGGCGTTAGACGCATTGACTGGCGTATCCGTTTTATGTGCGGCATTATTCTTGTCGGAAAGCAATGCCATTGCCGTAATCAGTACGTTGCTTATTATACTTTCTATTTTGGGTGCGTTTGAAACGCCTACTGTTCAAGCGTGTATTCCCACCATGTTACAAGGTGACAATATTATGAAAGGAAATGCCGTTGTAAATCAAGTGGCGTCTTTATCCTATCTGATTGCCCCTATGTTGGGCGGTGTATTATATGCCGTGTTTGGACTGAAACCCGTGATGTATGCGAGCGTTGTCTGTTTTTTTATTACTGCCCTGTTTGAATGTTTTATAAAATTGAGCTATCAGCGTATTCAAAGTCAAGGCGGTGTGCTTCAGATTGTTAAACAGGATTTTTTATCAAGTATGCAGTATATTTCAAAAGAACAGACCAGCATATCAAAGATGCTGCTCTTAACGGCATTCTCAAGGTTTTTTGTGATGGGCATTACCATAGTCGGGCTCCCCTTTCTTGTGCGGACTGTCCTCGGATTGAATGCAAAGTATTATGGGGCTGCGGAAAGTGCGTTGGCAGTCGCTACAATCTTGGGGAGCATTGCCGCAGGAGTTTTGGCAGAAAAATTGAAAATACATAAATTATCTGTCCTGCTTGCAACTCTTGGTATTTTTATTATCCCTGCCGGCATTGTTTTCCTTTTGCCAGTGAACGCTATTATAAAGTATGGCGTTACGGTTGTATCATTTTGCGGTATGCAGGCTGTTATCAGTATATTTTCTATTTTTGCTGTTTCCCTCATACAGCAGAGGACGCCAAATCATTTCATAGGAAAAGTGATGGCTTATACATCAACGGTTACTTTGTGTGTCCAGCCCATAGGACAAATTGTGTACGGTTTTTTGTTTGACAGATTTTACAGTGCTGTATATTTTGTCTTAATCCCAACTGGCATCATAGTTTGCATTGTAGGATTATCTGCAATGAGCTTCTTTAAGAATATGGAAAAGGAACAGCAGGAGGTGTCAGCATGAAGCAGGAAAAGTGGTTATTGTGTCCTGTATGCGGAAACAAGACGAGATTGAAATTGCGTGAAGATACGGTGCTTGAGAAATTCCCTTTATTTTGCCCAAAATGCAAACAGGAAACTCTTATAAATGTCCGACAAATGAATATGTCTGTTATCAGAGAGCCAGACGCAAAGACGCAGAGCCGATGAACTTGTGAAATAAAACCACAGTTTGTTGGCTCTGTTTTTGCTTACGCAGACAGTCAAGATTTTTCATTTTACTGCTTTATCTTACAATACTAGAAAGTCTGCGATACATCGAATACAGATAAGACATCCATCGAAATAAGGTAAATGACAGCAACCGCTAATTGCTTTTTGGCACTTTTCAAGCTCTTTATTTTTCTATAAGGTCATTTTATAATAGAAAAAAGGAGGGAATTTTTATGAATACAAACATCATTTCAAAATATTTGCAATTACTGCGAAAAAAACATAACTTCACACAAGACGAATTAGCAAAAAGGTTGGATATATCCAGACAAGCTGTTTCAAAATGGGAAACGGGAGCAGCTATTCCAGATTTAGAGGTTCTGTTAAAAATATCTAAGCTTTACGGAATTACAATAAATGATATTTTAGAGCCGAATATACCGACTAAAAAAATAACTGATTTTGAACAATTATCAAAAGTTCCAGAAAACGAATTAAGAGATATACTGGAACAATATGATATGACATCACTTGTGATAGCTTCAATGGGGGCATCTCCAGAAATAAATAATTTGCTGGAAAAATTATTTCCAGATGTAGATTATAAAATGGAAAGAAACCGTATTGGCAGAGTTAGAATTGATGAAGTTAAAAGAATACAACAGGAAATAGTCTCTGTCATAAATTTACGAGCTTTAGATAGTGAACTTTTATAAAATTATAAGTCAAGAAATGAAAAAATTATGCCAAAAAGTAAATGTGCAATCTTGAAAAGCAAGAAATTTGAAATAGCAGTTATTAAAGAGCCAGACACATAGATGCAGAGCCGATAATCATATGAGTTAATATCATAGTCTGTCGGCTCTCTTTCATTTCATAAGGTTTTAAAGCAACCGCCCACCAAATAAAAAAAACGGCGTGTGGCGGGCGATTTTGCTATGCCCAAAAAACTTAACAGACACTCTCCAGACCTGTTTTAGAGTTTGGAGGGATTTTTTATGTTCTTTTTTCGGGTAGTTATTTATCTGCTCATGCAACACAGAGTCGGTTTATACATAGCATATCGGAGAATGGCAGGAAGCCAGTTAAAAAAATCCCTGCCCATGCAACGCTACTTCTCACCATGAAACCAGAAGTAGAATCTCCACTTAACAGAATTGAGATTACTTATAACCGTAGAGGACACAGAGCCTTTGCGGTTTTTCTTTTGTCGTTTTTTATCGGAATGTGCCGAGGGGCTGTTTCTGCTGTTGGCTGTCGTTCGCCGCCTATCCAATCTGGATTTTAGCATTTTCAAAAATTTCAGATTGGAGGAAAAAAGAATGGCATACAACAACGGACGGGAGAACAGGAAATGGTTTATCTGGAAAGAAGCCGAGGAAAAAATATTGCGGGAGCATGGAGTTGATGAAAACACCATTGAACAAATCTGCACAGACGACAGGGCAGACTTCAATTCTAACAGACGGTTTTATCATTGGACAAGCAACTTTGGAGAATACCTTGAGGGGATGGCAGACAGGGAACAGACTACCGAGCTAAAGACTGTCGCTGATTTACTGGACGAGATTGAAGACGAAACTCTGTATCGGGCATTGCTCACAGTGGACAGGCGTACCCTGCAAATCATCCCGCTAAAAATGCAGGGCTATTCCACAAAGGAAATTGCCCCGCTTGTGGGATTGACAACAGGGGCTATCTATGCAAGGTTAGACCACTTGCGGAAAAAGCTGCGGAAGATTTTATAATCATCTAATATTTTCTGTTTTCTTATGGACTATTGGGTGGGGGATAAAATTCCCTTGCCCAATTTTCAAAGTAGGTGAATAAAATTCTCGTCCACAGGGAATACTAAAAAATTTGCCCAAAATCTTGGCATGGATACAGCCACTATGGTATTCTAAAATACCCATGAGGGAATTGGAAGATTGAAAATTAAATAGCACATAAATGTAAGAATGAAATGTCAGCCAACGGACAAGACTGACCGCCGCCGAAAGTATGTTGCCCTTTTCGGTTGGTGTATGGCAGCATGGTTTTGAATCTCAAAGCCGTTACACAGCATTGCGAATCCGAGCAGGAGAAAACACTCCTGTCGTTCGTGGTGCGGTGTAGCGGCTTTTTCATTTATCCAAAAGTCAAGAGAAATCAAATCCAGAACGGAGGTGCAGGGACATAGGGTTTTCTTTTCGGAGGGTAAGACAGGTATGGAAGAATGCTGTTACAAAGAAAAATGCTCTGCGGCGTTGTCCACAGAGATAGAGCGAGCATCGGATTGTGTCAGCCACAATCCCGCCCACACAAAATAAGTGGGCGTAACTTACCCAGGGAACAGCCCCTGAATACCCCGAAGAAAGAAATTTAAGACTGGAGGATAAGAAAAATGAGCAAAGAAAAATCAGAAAAATACGTGCGGAATGTCCCGATTACTGTCCGATTGAATGAGGAAGAACATGAAAAATTAAAGCAGTGCGCTGCTGCTTGTGGTCTGTCCGCAGCAGAATTTATGTGCCAGTTATGCAAAGGAAACGCCCCGCAGCCAAAGCCAGAGAAAGAATTTTGGGCTTTGCTGAACACACTTTATGAGGTACATTCTGCCTTTAAAAAGTGTGTTCCTTACTATCCAACCGCCGCTGAAATCTGCAAGGAGATTGAGGATTTTATCTTAGAACTGCAACAGAAAACAACTTTCCCACAACGGTTTAGCATAGAAGAATTGACGGAACAGGGGGAGGTCTGATATGGCGGTAACGAGCCTATGGCATGTCAAAGGGAGCATAAAAGACGTGATTAACTATATAGAAAACCCAGAAAAGACCGTGCCGAATCGGGAAATGCAGGACTTCTTTGACGTATTCTCCTATGTGAAGAATCCATTTAAAACAAATGAGAGCGAGTATGTTTCCGCAATCAACTGTCTGAAAGAAACAGCATTACAGCAGATGATTTTGACAAAAAAACAGTACCAAAAGACAGGCGGATATATCGCTTGGCACGGCTACCAGAGCTTCAAGCCAGACGAGGTAACGCCCGAACAGTGCCATGAAATCGGGTTGAAGCTAGCAAGGGAGATGTGGGGCGACAAGTACCAGATAATTGTTGCCACCCACCTTGACAAAGGACATCTGCATAATCATTTCTGCTTCAACTCCGTTTCTTATCTGGATGGGAGCAAATATAATTACTCAAAATCGGAGCAGAAAAGGTTAAGGAAAGTGTCCGACCGATTGTGCCTTGAGTACGGACTGTCGGTAATTGACAACCCGAAGAAAGCCCCCTCAAGACCGCTGTATCTGGATGAAAAAAGCGGAAAGCCGACAAGATACAACGTCTATCGGGAAGATTTAAGGGAAGCAATCAACGGGAGCAGGGATTTACAGCACATGATGAAATATCTTACCGACAAGGGATATGAGGTTGATTTTTCGGGCAGCCATTGGAAAATGAAGTTGCCACAGTATAAGCATTTCAAAAGGTTAGACACGCTTGACGAGAGGCTGACGCCCGATTTCATACGGTCATGTTTAGGAGGGACTTCCCGATATGGGAACTACAAAGCGAGGATTTCCTACTCCCCGCATATGCCAGAGCAGTACAAAAAAGCATGGAAGCCGCATCAGAAAACCACGGGAATCTTAGCGTTATATTACTACTGGTGCTATCAGTTAGGGATATTTCCCAAAGGCACGGACTACAAGCCGACAAGCCCGATGATGAAAGAGGAGCTTCGGAAACTGGATGAGATTACCGCACAGGTACAGTATATGTCAAAGCATAATATCTCTACACTCTCCGACTTACACGCCGACAGGGAGAAAAACCAGACCGAAATGAATAAACTTATCGACTACCGCCAGCACTTGCGGAACAAGGTACGCCGTGCTTTACCAGCCGAAAAAGAGACTCTCCGAGCAGAAAAACAGAGTGTGACAGAACAGATAACGGAACTTAGAAAGCGGCTGAAATATGCAGACGGGATTGAAAAACGCTCTGCCCATATCGACAATTGCTTAGACCAAATCCACGACACGATGGAAAATCAGCGGTCAAATCGACAGAAACAGCCAGTAAAAACAGAACACAGGAGGGAGGAAACATTTCGATGAATGAGCCTTTTAGAGGCACAGAAAAAGAAGAATTTTTAGAAGAAACCGCCATCCGTCAGATGATTGATGGGATTACGGACTGCCTTTCATCCATGACAAAAGAAGAACGGTTAGCATGGTTTTGCAGGTCACAATATCCTCATCCAATCAATTTCCAGAAAGAGATAGATGGGACAGTTTATACCGTCAATACTCATTTTAATGCAGCATCCAAAGAAAGCATAAAGGAAAAGGCAGAGCGTATTCTCCAAAAGCCATGAGAGACAAGCAACAACTGAGATAAGATTAAGACTTTAAAGCGTTGAAGTATTATAACAGATATGGTATGATAAGGATGCCTACAATTCATATCATATCTGGCTGCGGAAAGGAGAACTATGAGCAATCAGTCAGATAAAATAACAGCTTTATACTGTCGCTTGAGCTGCGACGACGAGCAGGACGGACTTTCGGGCAGCATCAAAAACCAGCAATCCATACTTGAAAAATACGCAAAAGAAAACCGTTTCCGTAATCCCCGCCTCTTTGTTGACGATGGATTTTCGGGAGTGACATTCACCAAACCCGCATTTATGGAAATGATGGACTTAGCTGAACAAGGGAAAATCGGGACGATTATCGTCAAAGACCATTCAAGGCTTGGGCGTAACCGTCTTGTTGTCGGGCAGTTATTAGAAGAAGATTTTGAGCGTCTTGACGTACGCTATATCGCCATTATGGACAATATTGACACCGCCAAAGGCATCAGCGACCTCGTACCCATGCAGGATTTATTCAACGAATGGCACGCCAAGAACACAAGCCAAAAAGTTCGGAATGTAATACGCAATAAAGGAATGGCAGGCGTCCCCCTCACAAGCAACCCGCCCTATGGATATATGAAAAATCCAGAAAATCCAAAAGAATGGGTTATTGACGAGCCTGCGGCAAAGGTAGTCCGTCAGATTTTTGATATGTGTGTGGCAGGCTTTGGACCGACACAGATAGCAAAGAAACTGAAAGCCGCAGAGGTAATGACCCCGACAGAATATTGGGGCAGCATAGGAAGAAACCACAGCAAGCTCACTTCCATACCGTTTAACTGGCGTTCCAGTGTGGTCGCAGATATATTGTCAAGGCAGGAATATATTGGAGATACCGTCAATTTCCGTGGGTCGACAAAATCTTTTAAAAACAAGAAACGCGTGGTAAAGCCACAGGAAGAATGGAAGATATTCAAAAACACACATCCTGCCATCATTGATGAAGAAACCTTTGCGCTTGTGCAGGAATTAAGGGAACACCGCCGCAGACCAACCAGACATGGAATTATCAGTATGTTTTCAGGGCTTTTATACTGCGCTGACTGCGGCAAAAAACTGTATTACAGCGGGACAGGAAATTACAGGCGGGAACATGCAAACTTCTTCTGCTCAACCTACCGTAACCATTCCAATTTATGCTCTGCACATTATATCCGCGAAAAAATTGTTTCTGAAATCGTATTGGACAGTATGCAGCGGGTATTCTGGTATGTGCAAAGCTTTGAAAAAGACTTTGCCAGAAAGCAGATGGCGGCATTTGGCGAAGAAAAGAAAAAGGAGCTTTCCCGAAAGCACAAAGAACTTACGGTAACAAAAAAACGTGTAAGCGAGATTGACCGCCTTATTCAGAAAATCTATGAGGATAATATAAACGGAAGAATCTCCGATGAACGCTTTGCCACCATGTCAGCCGCACTCAAGGAAGAACAACGGAAATTAAAAAATGCAATCCCAGACATGGAACAATACCTCGAAACCGAAACAAATAAAAGCGACAGTCTTCAACGGTTTATTGACAGAGTAAAAAATGTCACGCAGCTTACGGAATTATCTCCCGAAATCATACACGAATTTATTGAAAAAATTGTTGTGTCCAAACCAGAATATATTGAGGGTAAGCGTCACCAGAATTTAGATATTTACTACAACGGCGTTGGCATCATCAGAGAACCGACACCAGAAGAAATGGAAGAATTATTTCAAGAGCATTTACAGAACACAAAATCCCCAAAGACTGCCTAACCATAGGTTATACTATCACACAACACGAGAATAATTATATGTAAAAATAAGACTTTGGGGCATCTTCCTTATGGAGCTTGCCCCACCCCGCAAAAACTTTATCCGCGACGGTTTGCGTCGGTGTGACGGTTATTCCAGTACCGCACCCCGCTCCTAAAAATACCGTCACACCGTCACATACCGTCACGCTCCCCACGGTACAGTTTTATCATCCGTCCCTCATGATACCGCTCCCGCTTATAGAAAATGCCGTATTCGTTGAGTAAACGTCCCGACAGGACATTCAATCTCCGTGCAAGGCTGTTCGGCTGTAACTCCGTTTTCAGCCAAGCCGCAAGCTCCGTCGCCGTCCCCTGCCACAAGGGGCAGTCGGCAGTAATTCTTTTGTCTATTTCCTCAAGTAAAGGCTCTGGCGGCTCTTTCCAAAGTTCTGTTTCTGCCTTTTGAAAATCCCATAACAATGTTTCGGGATTGCGGAGGAGATAGAGTTTCTGCTCTTGCTGGTCTCTGCCCGACACTTCAAGCGTGGCGGCATTGCCGATGCGTTTTTCTTTCTGCAACAGGAACGCACCGTCAGCCGCACCGAGCAAGCCAGTAGTCCCCGAAATCATGTCAAACTTATCATCAGAACCTTGCTTTCTGGTATGATGGACAAGCAGGAGGCAGATACCATAGCTGTCTGCAAACTGTTTCAGCCTTGTAATGATTTCATAGTCGTTTGCGTAACTGTAATTGTCCCCGCCGACTTCCCGCACCTTTTGGAGCGTGTCAATAATAATCAGTTTTGTATCGGTATGCTGTTTCATAAATTCCTGCAACTGTTCATCCAATCCGTTTCCAAGATTACCCGCCGAAACAGAAAAGAATAAACTGTCTGCCCCGTCCGTTCCAAACATACGGTACAGCCTTTCCTGCAGGCGGCGGTAATCATCTTCAAGGGCAAGGTACAAGACCGTTCCTTTTCGGGCGGGATATTCCCATAGCGGCACACCCATACTGATATGGTAGGCAATCTGCACCATAAGGAAGCTCTTTCCAAGCTTCGGCGCACCTACGAATAGATAAGTCCCAGGGTAGAGCAGACCGTCAATCAAGGGCGGCTTGCTCGGATATACAGAATCATACAATTCTGCCATAGAAACAATTTCAAGGACTTTGCTATTGTTTTTCGGCGGGTAATTGGTTATACTGTTATTGTTTACATTAAGCGGTTGCCCCGTATCTGCGCCAACAGATACATTCGGGACAGCCGTTTCTTTTTTATTCGCCATCTTCACACTCTCCTTTCAGACCGCCGAGGATAATAGCAATCAATTCGATAGTATCTAATAATTCGTTGTCAACGCTGCCGCCTGCTTCAATTCTCTGTAATTCTGCAAGGACAGCGGCAAGCTCATTGCGGAGAGCCTTATACACCCTCGGATTGCCCTGCACGACCACATCTTGGCACAAAAGCCGCCTTGTGATATAGTCCTGCTTGGTAAGCCCCGAAAGCCGCACCGCTTTGTCAATCCGCTCATTTTCTTCAGGAGATACCCGAAAGGCGACGGTTTTATTTCTCCAACGGTTACAGTTGTCTAAATTCTTTGCCGACATATCAAAAATCCCCCTTCCCTAAATCGTCAAGCCTGTCTGCCATCTCTGTCTGCTTTGATGGAAACAAATGTGCATAGCGGTAATTGATTTCAATGCTCTCATGCCCCACACGGTCAGCAATCGCCACCGCCGAGAACCCCATGTCAATCAGCAAGCTGATGTGGCTGTGGCGTAAATCGTGAATCCGTATGCGTTTCACCCCTGCGGCTTTTGCGCCCCTGTCCATCTCGTGATGGAGATAGCTTTTTGTTACCGTGAAAATGCGGTCTTTCTTCTTTAAGCCGTACAACATACCGATATATTCCTGCATTTCCTCACAGAGAAACTTCGGCATTTTAATTGTGCGGTTGCTCTTTTTCGTTTTCGGAGAAGTAATCACATCTTCGCCATGCAGACGCTGATAGGATTTGTTAATCGTGACTGTTTCCTTATCAAAATTGAAATCAGCGGCGGTCAGGGCTAATAATTCGCCCTCTCGGATTCCGCACCAGTAAAGCATCTGGAACGCATAATAGGAAACTGGCTTGTCCATCATTTCATCCGCAAACTTCTTATATTCCTCTTTCGTCCAGAACAGCATTTCCTTGTGTTCCTCGCTCCCCATGTTCCCCGCCTTTGCCGCAGGGTTGGAGCGGAGGTCGTAATACCTCACCGCATGGTTGAAGATAGCGGAAAGCTGGTTGTGGACGGTTTTCAGATACGTCTGCGAATAGGGATTGCGCTTTTCGTCACGGTAGGCAAGCAGTTCATTCTGCCATGCGATGATTTCCTTTGTGCCAATCTCACTAATTTTCATTTTCCCAAAGAACGGGAGAATCTTCGTCCGAATTATATGCTCCTTTGTCAGCCAAGTGTTCTCTTTCAGTCGGTTCTTGACATCATTCGCATAAAGCTCTGTAAAGGCTTCAAAATCCATGTCAAGGTCAGCGGAATTTTGTAGCTGGAACTTGCGCTCCCACTCCTGCGCTTCACGTTTTGTAGCAAACCCACGCTTACACTTCTGCTTACGTTCACCTTTCCAGTTCACATACCGAGCCATCACATACCAAGTGCCGTTGCCCTCGTTCTTAAATACTGGCATTTACTCCATCTCCTTTCCCTGTTTTTCTTCTGCCCCGTAAAACCTTTCTTGAAAATACTGGCGGTTCACTCTCCCTGCAATCGTGATAAACCCCTGCTCCTTCAGCTCGTCATTTAATTTCTTGATGAGCTTATAGGCGTAAGGCTTCGATACGGAAAGCTCCTGCACCACCTCGTCCACACGGATAAATTTGTTGTCCATATAACTTCTCCTTTCTTGTTAAGCGTTTTTGCTTAATCCATAATACTAAACTTTTTTGCTACTGTCAATAGGTTTGCAAGAAAATATTAAACTTTTTTGTTTCACTTATTCTCGACTTTCTCTAAGCATATATGTTATACTCCTTATAAACATACGAACAAGGAGTGAAACACTATGGCAATTGGCGAAAGAATACATTTTTTCCGCATTATGCGGGGCATGACACAGAAATATCTTGGTATGCTTGTCGGGTTTCCCGAACGGAGCGCAGACGTGCGTCTGGCGCAGTACGAAACTGGCTCACGCAAACCAAAGGCAGACTTAACGGCTGCTCTGGCACAGGCTATGGACGTTATGCCAGAAGCTCTTGACATACCAGACATTGACAGCTACATCGGGCTTATGCACACCTTATTTGCCCTTGAAGACATTTACGGACTTACTATCAGTGAAGCAGACGGAGAAGTCTGTTTGAAAGTCAACAAAGACAAAAGTAAGGATGCCGCCGAGTTACTGCAAATGCTTACCGCTTGGCAGGAACAGGCTGTAAAACTCTCTGCCGAGGAAATCAGCAGGGAAGATTACGACCAGTGGCGGTACAATTACCCGAAGTTTGACACCACGCAGCATTGGGCGAAAGTCTCCTCTAAGGAATTGAGTGATACCTTGGTTGAACAGTTCAAGGACAAACTAAAAACTGATTAACAAGCACAACAAAAAACACCCTTAGCCATGAGTTCCTACCCACAGCTAAGGGCGTTTTAAATATGGATTTATGCCAGTCATCTAAACCGCTTACAAATCATTCCCCCACCAACAAACCACTTGACAGCAAGAATAATCGCACTCAAACGACTGTTATCAATTTGTTATCAAAAGACCTTTCTAAAGCCCGCAACCCCGCATAAACACTGGATTTACTAAGCATTTTTGTTTATTCGAACTCCCTATAACCATAACATAATTGTTAAATATTTAATTACTTTTTAAGGGTTTTCATAGCCATAATATCCATATTTTACGCCGTATTTACAGTTTCAGAGCAAACAGGTATCATACGGGTATCACAGATTTTCTCCTTAACTGCCATGTCTACATGGTGCTAGCACCATGTAATTATTACATTAACAAGGAAAGGTAATATAATCGTCCTCGTTACGCAACATAGCCCCTGTTTTGATGATAATAGCATAATATACAATAATTATTATTTTTACTGCTAAATCCCTTATAAAATAAGCATTTAAAATCCCCTAAAGCGTAACAATGCCTTTTCCCCACCTTTCCTATAAACTGGAATATCCAGTTTTAAAAGAAACGGCAGAATATGATTCTTATTCCATTGTGCGGAGTTGCGCTAACTGATTGATTAAATCCTCGTTGTTTTCTTTAAGAGTTTTTGTGGGGTCAGAACCATTATACTTGTTACAAGGAACTTTCTCACACTTTCCACAATGCTTTATTTTTTTAGTATTTACACAACAATCATATATTCCGCATATTTTTTCGTCGGTATATTCCAACCAGAATACCTGTCCTTTGATTATCGGACAGCTTTTACAATCTATCGGATAATACTCACATTCAGAACATATAACACCACAGCAACTGATAATTTTATTCATATCCTTACAATACCTCTTTACAAACGAGAATTTGTAGTTACATAATGAAATTCATAATGCCATACAGAACATGACATAACATAAATATGCTTGCTGATAATAGTGCTACTACATTTTTTCTTGATATTGAAAACAATAGAAATGCTAAACAAGGTGCAATACTCAAATCTATAATTACCGCTGGATTTATATTTCCTGCATAGTATAAGCACCAGCCAATATAATACAGCACTAATAAAATAGCAATTCCTCTAAACAATACTTTCTTCATAGGTTTTTGACAATATTTATTGACAATAACACATAGTGCCACAACCATTACGGCTTGAAAAACAGAAGCAATCATATCTACAAGAGGAGTTACTGATTTGTTCCTTAGCACATCATTAACAGCAGGAACAGCAAACCATATAAAATTAGGGAGCATTATTGCCAAAAACAACGTCAATCCCCATATATCAAAACCTATCTTATAATTTCCTGTCTTGAACATTGTTCTATCCTCATAAACTCAAATCTACAATAATAGTTTATCTACCTGCCAGATTATTTCTTGCTCAGATATATCATATGGCATTGAGGCAATATCTTCAAAACAGTAATTTGAAGCATAAGAATGATTATCAGTCCACTCTAATACCCAAAAGTCTGTTAATGTAGATACTTTAAAAAATTCTCCATTCATTGTCCAACAAATACCTGACGGATATAATTCTAATTGCTTTGCCCCAAGTTCACGGAACCTATTTTCAACAACTGCTTTTATATCTGCTTTTTTCATAGGAAACACCTTCCGCAAATCCCGATTTTATTTAACAATGTGTGCCGTGATAATTGTATAACTATATGAATTGATAGTAATTTTGATATTTTCAACCTCACAATACCAGTTTTTGCCCTGTTTGTATATGTTACAATTTTTATCTAACACTTTATTTTTACAGTACTCAACAACATCTGTTGTATCTATTTTTAGGTTTCTTTTAATTCTATCAATTCCCATTTCGGTTGTATGAATTTTATCAATATTATCAAGCAATATCTTTTTATCTTCCATTTTTTTCTTTAACTCCTGCTTTGTTCATTTGATTATACCACTTTTATTCCTTATTTACCACAAAAAATACAGGACATAGCAACCGCTACGCCCCACATTTCTTATCGCTCCAATGATTTCTCAATCTTCTGTTTCTGCCCTTTCAAGTCATTCTGCTTCTCATACAGATTATTCCGCTCTTTGCACAGTTCTTTCATGCGCTCCAATTGCGCCCGTACTCCCTCATGGCAATCCGGCTCTATCTTTTTATATTCTCCGGTTAGATTGCGGATTGTATTATTGTTTTCCTTTATCTGCTCTGACAGGCATACCCAGTCTATCAGATTTTGCACTTCCCTGTCCGTTTCGTAAAGGTCTGTATCTGCTACGATTTTAGCACACAGCCGTATCATAACTTTCTTCTCCATATCCGTCATATCCTATCAATCCCCTTTCCTATCGGCTCATTTCAAAGGCACGTTTCGGGCGTTTCATTGCCCTTTCTGCCTGTTCTAACGCCTTTGACTGTTCCACTATCGACTGCACCTGCTCTCTGCCTAAATGACGCTCCAAACGCCCCAAATCAGACACTTTTTCCTGCAATCGGTCTATGGTATCGTTCTGCTCCATAACCTTATCCGTCAAACGGCTAATGTGTTTCTGTTGCCCGTCTACTTTGGCAGTCAGCTTCCTGCTTTGCTCCATAAGCTGTACGCATTTGATAGTCAGATTTTTAACGACCTCTTTCAATTTCTCCACAAGCGGAAGTGCTTTTTTATCCCGATAATTCTTTGCGCTCATCAATGCCCCCGGCTCTGCCAACTGCCATTTTACATCTTCATCATAGGCGTGAATGTTGTGCTCCATAACCTCTTTTGACTGCACCATTTTGTTGATTTCCTGCTGTAACTTTTTCTGCTGTTTTTCCAACTTTTCATTTTCAGATAGCAACTTTTCCTTATCTTCTGTCAGTGTTTCCGTCTGCTCTTTGAGAAGATGATTTGTAGCGGAAAGTTTTGATACTTCCTGCCGGATTGCTTCGCTCTCTTTCCGTATCTGCTCCGTTTCCTGCCCTGCCGTTATCTGCTGATGAAGAATATCGGATAATTCCTCTTTACTGCCGGAAATTGTCTGCTCCAGTTCGGCAACCTCTTTTGCACGTTCCTTTTTCTCAAAATCCAAAACCGATAAATGCTTCTCATGTGTTCCCTTTTTCTCCCACTCAATATCATGCTTTAGCATAATCTCCGCAAGATGTTCTTTCTCTGCCGCTACCCACTGGTTACGTTCCGTTTCGCTCCTTGTGCCGCCTTTGAAGCCAAGTTCTGCCAGTGCCTTTTTTAATGACACCCTTGTTTCAAGCCCTCTCTTGCTTCCAGTCGTATAGGGTACGAAATCTATATGCAGATGCGGTGTGGCTTCGTCCATGTGGAGATAGGCAGAGAACACTCTCAATGTGGGATTGCGCCGCTGAAAGTCCTGCATATATTCATCAAGTATTTTCGCCGCAAGCTGTCCGTCCTTTGTTTTTGCCCCCATATCGTCCTTGTTGCCTATCTGCAAAATAATCTCATGGAATGGCTTCTCTTGTTTGCCGGAACAGATTTTCTCATAATAATCATCAATTATGCGGTCACTTCTGGTCTGCTTCTCATTGTACCGGGCAAGTGCTTCATCAAATAATTCATGGTATACGTCCTTGATATTTTCATTGCAGTATTCCACATTCAGACAGCTACGCTCCGGGTCAGTGTTCTTTGCGTGGAATTTTCTGCTGTTGTGGTTGACAGAGCCTTTCCCTGTCATAACGCTGATAGTCCGTTTCAATCAATTTCCCTTTCTCCCTGTCGGGTAATGAGCGCCGGATACGGTGCATTATCATGGAACCTTCCCGAACATTAGTAGTTCGGGAAGTATCGGGGCAAAGCCCCTCCTTTGTTACTTTCTGCGAAAGTAACGCAAAAGCACTTTTGTCAGCTACGCCAACAAAAATGCAACCTGCAAGCAGGTTTTGCGCCCTGCCGGGGGCTACCGTCCTAACGGACGGTGGGCGGCTTTTCGCCGCCTTGATACCGCCGCTTCCCTGCTTTCTCTCAACAGCGCAACATTGCAATGTCTATAATTTTTGCAACCTTGCAATCTTCAAGAGCGCAATTCCAAGACTGCAAAATTCTAATACCCTGCATTGTTGCGCTGTTACCTTGCCTGTCCGTCACTGTCTGATTTTATCCAGTTCCCAATACCATGTATTGTTTATCCGCTTCGCCCGAATACCTAACTCTTTCTTCGCATTTTCCAGTGTCCGTTTTGATATGCCCTGTTCCTCCGCAAGATTAAAAATCTCATTGCTCTGCATGGCGTTGTTTGTTTCTGCCAGTTCCCGGAGTAATCGTTTCGCCTGTTCCATTTTATTTGCTTTAGGAGCAATGCCGCCCAAGACTTCATCAGCGGTAATCTCATAATCCCCCAGCCACTGAAAACCGTCCTCCGACAGTGCAAATGCTTTCGGGTGTCCGAACGCCGCAAGGTTGTTTTTAATCTGCACCACAGCCCTTATATTTTCTTCCCCCTCAACCCTGCCGACTAAGAGGACGCTTCTAGCAACTGCAAAGAAATCAATCGAACCCATTCCCCGATACGCCGCCTTATTTCCTGCCGCCTTGTTCATATGCCCGACAAGAACAATCGCACACTGGTATTTCTCTGCAAGTGCCGCTAATTTCTTTGTCATATCCCTTGCTTCGTTTGCCCGGTTCATATCCATGCCGCCGCCCAAATAGGCTTGTATCGGGTCTAAAATCAACAGCCTTGCGCCTGTCTTTATAACAGCTTCTTCCAAGCGTTCATCTATCATGGAAAGGGATTTTATCTTTTCATCAATGACCGAGATTTTCTCACAGTCTGCCCCTGCCTGTTCCAATCGGGGTTTTACTGTATCAGCAAGACCGTCCTCCGCACTCTGATAGATGACATTCAAAGGCTCTGTAAAATTCATTCCTCCGTCCAAATTTTCTCCCTTAGACAGTTTCGCCGCTATGTTCAGTATAAATGTTGTCTTTCCATCGCCCGGGTCGCCTTGAATGATTGTCAACTTGCCATAGGGGATAAATGGAAACCACAGCCAAGAAACTTCCTGCGACTGTATCTCCGACAATTTAATCAACTGTAATTCTGTTTTTGTTTCTTCCATAATGCCCTCCATTTCTGAAAAATCGTTGTCACTGGAAGAAACCTCTGCTATACTGATATTGTGAGATTGATAACAGAGGTTTTCCAGTTATCACAGCCCTAACAGTTGCCGCTGTCGGGGCTTTTTTCTTCTCCGTTGGTGTTTCCCTGCCACAGATATTTTGCTCCGTCCAACATCCAAAGAATTGCCTTTAACATATCCTCATAAGATGTCTGTAATTCTTTGATTTCTTCGGTAGCAACCTCCGGCTTTCCGCCTTTTATCTGCCCTGCCAGTTCTTCCATACGGTTCTGCATTTCCTGTAATTTTTCCACAATCTGATATACCGTTTCTTTTTTCCCTACCACGCATACATGATTGTAAATACAGGAACGGACAAAATAATCTTTCTTTTTCATGCCGCTTACAAAAATCTTTGCTTCAATTTCTTCCCGTTCTCTGGGAGAAATGCGAAAACTGATTGTTGGATATTTGTGTGTGCCGCTCATTCTTCTGTACCCTCCTTAAACTCTGCGTTCAACAACTCTGCCATTTGTATCTGTTCTGTCGGGAACATATGGGCGTATCGAAACGTAATATCCACGCTTTCATGCCCTACCCTGTTCCCGATTGATACCGCCGAAAATCCCATACTGATTAACAATGAAACATGAGAATGTCTTAAATCTGCTTGTGTCAAGTAAGAAACAAAAAAAATTGAGGAAAACGAAATTCTTTTTTTGAATTTCCGGCTTTCCCCAATTCCTCTGCAAAATCTATCTGGATTTCCAAATAAAATCATCCATATTCCATACAATCTCTAAATTCCCATCTTCATAAAGGGTAATGTTTTTTACCAGCATCCGGATAGTTTCTGTGTTAAAATCTGAAAGTTTCACAAGCACTGCCAGTTCTTCCTCAGAAACATCTTGCACATGGGATAACTCCACCTGTTCCTTCTCTCTAACTGCCAGAGTTTCATTCAATGCATTGATTTCTTCCTGTAGCTTATCTCGCAGGCTTCGCATTTCCTCCCGCGACAGTTTCTCCCTTGTGTAGTCGTCATATGCCTGAAACCTCCTGTTCTCCAGCTTTTGAATCTTCTGACGGATCACTTCCACATCCGGCTCATTTGCCTGTGCCTCTTGCTGCGTTTTCCTTTTCTTCTCCAAATCCTGCAGAAAGGATTCTGCCGTGACACGGATATAGGTCAATACTGTGTTTTCAAAAACTTCTGCATCCATCCTTACTTTGTTACAGTTTAATTCTGCCGGGTTCAGATTGGCAGGGCATTTATATTTTCCATGCCGTTTTATCAGGGTATGGCCGCAGCACCCGCAGAGAAAAAGCCTTGCCGGGGAATTACCGGACCTTGCTTTTTTTGCCTGGCTTTTCCGATCCAGCTTTTCATGGGCTGTCTCATACAGTTCCCTGCTGATAATGGGTTCGTGGCAGTTTTCCACCACTGTCCATTCCTCCGGCTTTTTCCGCCTTGACTTATAACCTGTCCTCTGGTTCTGCTCAATGCGGTTATTTACAATCGTTCCAATATAAACCTGACTGTACAGAATATCCATCACTGTAGTGGCCGACCACTGGTGGACTTTGATTTCGGTTCCATGCTTTCTCTCCCTGCCGTGGCTTTTCTGGTAATCGAGGCAGGTTTCAACCCCCATCTCATTCAGTATTCTTGCTATCTCTTTATACTTCTTACCCTCTGCCGCCAGCGTAAATATCCTTTTTACCACCTCTGCTGCCTCCGGATCGGGAATTAACTTATGCTTGTCCTTTGGGGACTTTACATAACCATAAGGGGCAAAAGAACCAATAAATTTCCCCTGCTCCGTCAGGACTTTCCTTGCCGCCATGACCTTTTTGGAGGCATCACGGCTGTACATCATGTTGATGATGTTTTTTATCCCGACCTCCATGCCACCTGTCTTTCCGTCATAATTATCACTGTCGTAATGTTCATTGACGGCGATATACCGCACATGCAGCAGCGGAAACAGGCACTCCATATATTTACCAACTTCCAGATAATCCCTGCCAAGACGGCTGTAATCTTTGGTAATGATTATCTGTATTTGCCCATTCTGAACCTGTTCTATCATCTCCTGAAAAGCTGCCCGGTCAAACCTCGCTCCGCTGATACCGTCATCCACAAATTCCCTGACTTTACACTCTGACAAGGTTTTATCTGACTGGATATAATCCAAAATCAACTGCCTCTGGTTCGCTATGCTGTTGCTTTCATTTCTGCCTATATCCTTATCCTCCCCGGAAAGACGAAGATACATGGCAATTACTTTTCTATCCATCCTATCTCTCCTCCGCTGTCCGGATCAGCTCTTTCAGGAAATCATCATACTTCAGTGTAATCTCCACATTCCCTTCCTTATCCAGCACAACGCTCTCCACAAACGCATCCGCCATCTCTTTTGTAAGTTTTCTTTTCCCCATGAATTTCTTTACAGTGGCAACCCAATTTTCATCCGGCAGAAAATCCTTCTTATAACATTTCCGCCTTTCCAGCATCTCCTCCACTGCCTTTTCCAGTTCCGCCGCCTGCTCACGGTAAGACTGCTGGTACTGAAGATATTCCTCACTGGTAATAATGCCGTCCTTATAATCCTCATACAGACCTCTTTCTCTGGACTTTGCCTTGCAGATACTGTTCTGCACTTTGGCAATCTCCCCTGCATAAAAATGATACTGGCGGACACCATAGCTGCTGCGGTTCCGTTCCCTTGTCTGCTCTGTCTTTTCCAGACACAGTTTCATATGGGATTTAATGACCTGGAATACCACGTTATGGAGTTCCTGGTATTTTATCCTTCCATGTGCCACGCATTTCATATGCCGGTTGAATGGGGTAGTGGTGCACCGGTAATAAAAACAATTACTCCCGCTGTTGCTGCGGACAACCCCGATATTTTTCCGGCAGCATGCACAGATACATTTCCCCAAAAAGAAATTTTCCGGTGTCTTCTCATGTTCCAGCCCTGCATTGCGGGCATGGATATTCTGCACCTGCCTTTTAATTTTTTCCTGCACTTCTGCGAACATCTCTCTGCTGACAAGGGGCTCATGGGTGTCCGGTATGATAATCCATCGTTCTTCTGAAACCCGCCTGTCTTTATTCGGATTATTAAATCCGCCTTCCCTTGTGGCGTGTACGCTATCTCCCACATAATGTCGGTTCGTCAGGATTGTTTTAATATGGAGGTGATACCAATCCCTCGCCTTTTCTGCCTTCCCCTCATTCCCCTACTCCAGATAACGGTACTTTGGCGGTGAAACAATCCCTTCCTGCTGTAATTCCCTTGCGATTTCAGAATACGTCATCCCAGTTAGGTACATTTCAAAAATGCGTTTTACTACCGGGGCTGTCTGTTCATCTGCAATCAGTTTTTTAGCCATACTGTCTTTCCTGTAACCATAAGGTGGACGGCCATAAGCATACTGCCCATTCTCCCACATGGCCCGGTAACTGGAACGGATTTTGCTCGAAATATCCCTTGCATACCACTCATTGATAATGTTTTTCAGGGGCATGGCCAGATCCGTTCCTTCGCGTGCTGTGTCAAAATCATCATTCACGGCAATATACCGCACATGAAACAATGGGAATATCCGCTCAATATACGTGCCGGAATCAATATAATTCCTACCCAGACGGCTTAAATCTTTGGTAATGACTGTATCAATCTTACCTAACCGGATATCCCCCATCATACGTTCAAACTCCGGACGTTCAAAATTTGTGCCACTGAAAGAGACATCTGCATAAATGTCCGCCAGTTCCATATCCTCCTGACTGTCTATAAAATTCTTCAGATAGGCAATCTGCGTTTCCACCGTGTCCCTTTCCTTATTTGCCTCCGACTCAAAGGAAAGCCTGGCATAGATGGCCGCCCGGTACTGTTTCACTTCCTGCCCCAGCTCCATCACTGCCTGTGCTGTCAGGTTGCCGGAAGTTTCTGCCGCCGGCATATTTTTTCTGCTCTTTCTTGCCATCTCACACCGCCTCCTTTGTCCTGATGTTCAATTTCCCGCTTTCATCCAGCGACACCTCATGCCCCGCACCGGCAAGGCTTTCCAAAACCTCCCGGTAACAGTCCGCAAAATCAAACGTGATTTCTATATTCTTTTTATCCATTACCCGGACTTCCCGGATTAACGAAACTGCCACAAAGCGGTCAAGCCCCCGGATATTTTGGTGTTCCGTGAAATAATCCAGCCATGCGGAGCCGTCATTTTTCCTCTCCAGCACCTTTTCCATCTCCATGTCAATCTGACGGATGGCAATCTGGGCATTTTTTCTCCTGGCCTCATATGCCGCATGGAGTTCCCTGTAATCTTCCTTTGAAATCATGCCGTCTTTCATATCTTCATACAGCGTGGTGCGAAGCTGGGCACAGCGTTCCGCCTCTGCCTCTTTCTTTGCCCTGCGTTCTTCCAGCTTTTTTAGGTCAATCTGCTGGAACGGCACCGTCCCAATGAAGGATAAAATTCGTTTCAGCTCCAATATGTTAGAAATATGCTGCTGCAATAGGGACAATACCGTTTCCTCCAGTTTATCTGCCGCAATGCGGTGGGGGCTGCATTCCTTTGTTGCCTTGTGTGTTGAGCAGACATAATAAGCATAAGTCTTTCCGCTGACGGTTGAGGTTTTCCTTACCATCGGCATCCCGCATTCCCCGCAGACCGCCAGCCCCGACAACGGGTATACCCCCTCATGTTCCGGCGCTGTCCGGGTGTCCATTGACAGAAGCCTCTGCACGATTTCAAACTCCCTGTCCCCGACCACCGGCTCATGGTTCTTCTCTATCCTTACCCAGTCGCATTCTTCTTTCAGGACCGTTTTCTTTACTTTGTGGTTGGGCGTTGTCCTCTTTCCCTGCACCAGGTTCCCAATATAGACTTCATTTGTCAAAATACGCCTTACCATGACGGAAGTCCACTCTGACTTCTCTTTTGTCTGGAAACCCGTCTGGTAGCTGCTGCCGGTGCTTGCCTTATATTCTGCCGGGGGAAGGATTCCCGCCTCATTCAGCCTTTTTGCAATGCCGTCCTGGCTCATGCCGTGCAGTTTCATTTTGAAAATATCCCGCACTACGCCTGCGGCATACGGGTCAATGACAATCTTATGGTAATCATCCCCAGACTTTTGGTAGCCATAAGACGTGAACGAACCGATATATTCCCCATTCTTCCGTTTCACTTCCAGATGGCTCCGTATCTTGATGGAAATATCCCTGCAGTATGCGTCATTGATTAAATTCTTAAATGGGATAATGATTTCATCTGACTGGTCTTTCCCTTCCAGACTATCGTAATTGTCATTGATTGCAATAAAACGTACCCCCAATGCCGGGAACAGACGCTCAATGTAACGGCCGGAATCAATGTACTCACGCCCGAACCTTGACAGGTCCTTGACAACGACACAATCGACAACACCCTTTTTGATGTCCTCTAACATCATCTGGAATGCCGGGCGTTCAAAACTGGAACCGCTGTAACCGTCGTCCACACGTTCCGACACAACGACTATATCCTCTTTGTCCTTCAAGAAATCCTTAATGAGATTTTTCTGGTTAGAAATGCTGTTGCTTTCTGCCTTTTTCGCATCTTTGGCATCGCCATCTTCTTTTGATAACCTTACATAGATGGCGGCATGATAGATTTTTTTGGTAATCATATAAAACCACTCCTTCTATTTTGAATTATCAGAAGATAACAAAGTAAAATCTTCTATGTAATAGAAAGAGCCTCATTCAATTTAGTCCTGTAACTATTGTAACACGTCTCTTTCCGTTTGTCCGCTGCTTTTTTCTGTTTTCTTCCTATACGGATAAAAGCATATTTTCAAATGCCTCCTCCATAGAAATACCGTTTTCAGCGAACCTTACCTTGACTTTCATATTTCCTACCCGAACCAGATAGGGGTTGCCCACCCTTTTAAAATACTGCTGCCTGCGTTTTTCCAACGGCTGCTTCCTGTCTATCCTAAGTTTGGATATATCCGTAAGGCTGCCAAGCTCCACATCCGCAAAATCCACATCCAGCAATACCCTGTATTCCCCTGCTGTCATTCCCTGCTCCTTTCACGCTGCCTGTCTCATGCCGCTAACCCACACTGCACCTTAACGGCATGACCGATCTCTGCCAGCTTTCTTTTGCTTACCCTGCCTGCCACTTCCAGAATGTCCGAAAAGGCAACGGAAGTAATCTGTTCACATAGGGCAAGGCTGTGACGGTCCAGCCCGGTATTCCTGTACCCATTCAAAAATACATGGGTTGGCAGGTATTCTTTTTTGTGTATCTTTGACGTAAGCGGTACAACCGTAATAACCGGGCTGTGCTTATTTGCCATGTCATTGCTCATGACAACACAAGGCCGGATTCCCGACTGGATAGATGTTTCATGCTGCCCCAAATCCGCTATGATAATGTCGCCTCTCTTAATCTTCAATCCCTATTCCTCCATCTACAGGAGGGGAAAGCACAGCCTTCCCCTCCAACACTTCTTTAATATATTCCCTTGCCTCCTGCTCTGTAGGGCAGGAAACCACTTTATTACCTGCCCCATCTACTATCACATGCTCTGACGGGTAAGGAATAATCTGGTATTTCTTATCATTGTTCATAGGCGTTACCGACAAACTCACCCATATCTGCCAGATACACCTGCACATCCATATCTGCCATGTCGCCCACGAATTTCTCCCAATCGGAATCATCCTCCGTCACGTCATACTGGTTTCGGAGCACCAGAACCTCATAGCCCCTGTTCACAATAGCATTGACGACAGACTTTACCACCGGTCTGTCCATATCCATATCCCCAATCCTGTTGTGCTCCACCGCCACATCTTCCACGAGAATGTTTCTTTTGGCACACAGCACTTTTATCTGCATTACCATCTGCTCCACATTCTCCTGTGACTTCATGCTACTCATAAATAAAACACCCTTTGCAATCGGGTTTTCCTCATAGTTCATCATAAATGACCTCCAATTCAAAAAATCTGTTATTGTTCCATAGGGAAAAACTCTGCCGGCTATGTTATCCTCCCATATAAACGCTCCCATCCCCACAAAGCCCTGTATTTTTATTTTGCTGATTCTTCTTTAGGTTGAAAACGTTTATATCAGAGGACAACTGGCTGCCATGCAGCCAATCATCTCTCCAGGTTTGATATAGTTTCACTTAGCATGGTATCTTTGTGCATTAGTGAAACTTCAAACCTTATCCCCCAGCCGGGTTACACACACGGAACTGCGCCTGTCCCCACTGCACTTCCACCAGCCCATCCGGTTTCATGTGCAGAACGCCACTCCCACGAAAGGATCATCTTCTGCAATCGTGGTGTCCGTATAATCCATTACCTCCAGACGCTGCTCTGGTAGGCCAGAACCTCTGCTCCAATCCTTCACGGGCAACATAGCGGCTTAAGAACCGCTTAACGATTCGCAGAATTGCCTAAAAAGAAACTTCGTTCCTTCAAAACAATCCACAAAATGCTATGCAGGATTATCATGGCACGAAATGGGTTCCAGCCACTCTGCCATACGGCAAAGCGGAAATATATCGGAATGTGTGCTTGTCCTATTCAATTTGTATAACCATTGTATAATCTTTTTTTCAAAAATCAGAGACCACAGTTCGGTTACTTGTAACCGTGTGACGGTTACCTCTGCTGCTGATACCTTTTTATGTTCCTTATCAGATTTTCCGTGGTGGCACGGACAATACGTTTCTGGCTGTCTGTCAGCCCCTCTGAAAGGCTGCTTATGTAATCCCGGTCCTCTCCATATACCAGATAATCAATGGAAATATGGTAATAATCCGCTACCATAATCAGACTGTCGATACTTCCCCCATTCTGCCCCTGTTCCAACTTGCGATACCCACTGAGAGAAAACCCCATTCTCTCTGCCGCCTCGCTCTGGGTTAAATTGCTGTCTGTCCTTAAATCCCTTATCCGTTCTGCGCTTTTCTGTACGTCATAATACATACTTTAACCTCCTGATTTCCTTACTTTCCTGTTCTTGTCTGAGTAAAAAATCAGAAGGCTGTCGGGGAACGACACCGAAAAATCCGGTGTCCGCTGATTGTCATAAAAAAAGTTTTTAGGGTGAATATTAGAAAATAAAATAGAAGAATGAAAGAATTTGTCGAAATAAAAAATACCACAATCCCCTTGGGGACTATGGTATGTAGAAGTATGCTATTCTTTTGTCTGCATCGTTTTTTGCACCGTTTCCAATGCAACGGTTCCGGTTCCATGTCGTTCCCTTTCCGGGAAAAGAACCATAAATTATATTATCTCTGCACTTTCCCCATCATTTTCTGTAGATGAGTGAATTGTATTCTGCTCATAAATCCACCTGCTTTCAAAAAAAGCAGCGAGAAATTTCCCGCCACTCTAACCACATTTTGAGATTATTTATCTGATTCCTATGTAATATTGCACTATATCTTTTCAAGCCTATTTATAAAAGCCTGATAAAACTGCTTTTCTTTCATAATCTGCTGCTGCACTTTCAAACTGCGCTGACTGTTTGGTTCTAATGGGTTTTCCAAATCATAAAGAAGTTTTTTGGTTGCCTGTAATGCCGATTGCACAGAATTACCCAAAATGTCGTTATAGTTTGGTTTGCCATTAAGTTGATTGGTGAGCCGCTGCACCATCATCTGGGATATATGTCCCATCATTCCATTTTTCTTTCTGCCCATACCATCTATGCCAACCTCTGCTGCCGCTTCCATCCATGCTGTCTTTACTTTTTCCGGTGCGTTTGGTGCAACAGAACGAAAGGCTTTTTCGGCATGATCATTTTTAACAGCATCTTCCTTTTTAATTAATGCGTCCATGAATTGATTTTCAGACACATTATTTTCTGTTTGTTTTGTTTCGTACCCTGCCATCGGGTAACCTACTGTTCCTATCGCATTAACACTCATTCTTCCAATCCTCCATTATTGTCAATTATTTTGTAACTCCTCTGTCAGTCAGAGCCACCACTGCTCCCTTATAATAAGTCCAAGCAGACCACAGAGGCACTCTTTTAAGTACCTCTGCCAAATAAAGACGTAAGGGATATTCATATCTGCTTATTACAAACGTCCATATTAAATTTTTATATCAAATCCTTCTGTCGTACCTGATTTTCCAGACACCATTGACGTAATGCTCTCATCCGCAAAAATTTTATCCAGCAATCCTTCTGGAATAGGTTTTCCAGCAGTCCAGCCAGGCACTTCTGCTTTAATAGCTGCTGTAACCTTTTTTGATATTCCTAAGTGTAGTTGATTTAGTGTCCATGCTGCCGATAAACGGTCTTCCTTTTTCAGTATCTTAAAGTATTCATTATTTTTCCGATAATAGGCATCCCACTCTGCCTCGTTATCTCCTGACATACCATTGTATTTGTAATAGCCCATTTTTACATCTTCTAAAACATGCTGTTTCATCTCATCCGATACCGGAATAATTTTTTTGTAATCACTTCTTCCTGTGACACACATTCCCTCCACACCATAGGAGTTTTTGCGATGACCAGAGAGAAAATCTTCCAGTGTATTCCTACCACCGGCACTAGACCGTCTTGATAAGGCTGTATTGCCAAACGGCTTATTTGTATTTGCTCTGTTTCCATTCATCCTTGAAAAAAACTGTAAAATTCCTTGATTATTGTTTACTACCCGCATAATAAATTCCTCCTGTCTATGTTCTGAATGACATTAAATCTGAATGTCAAATCCTTTTGCATCACCAGATTTTCCTGATACCATTGACGTGATTTTTTCATCTGCAAAAACCTCATCCAATATCTCCTTAGAAATCGGTTTCCCTACTTCCCATAAAGGTACTTTCGCTTTAATAGCTTTAGTAACAGCTTGGGAAATACCTAAGTGCATTTGCCCTAAAGTCCATGAAATAGCTGACCGATTCTCTTTTTTTATCGTTTTCAAATATTCATTTATTTTTCCATAATGCTCTCTTTGTTCGGACTCATTATCACCTGACATACCATAATATTTATAAAATTTATCCTTTACATTATTAAACACATGCTGTTTCATTTCATCTGACACTGGCATGATTCTTTTCCGATTGCTGCCCTCCGTTATTACCATTCCCTCCACACCATAGGAATTTTTATAATGCCCAGAAAGTAAGTCTTCTAAAGTATTTCTGCCGCCAATGCCAAAATGTCTTGATGAAGCAGTGTTGCCAAACGGTTTATTTGCATTTGTTCTGTTTCCATTCATCCTTGAAAAAAGCTGTAAAATCCCTTGATTATTGTTTACTATCCGCATAATAATTCCTCCTTGTGTCCAACTGCTATATGGTTAAATCCATCTGCATGCCCTTACCATCTTCCTGCAATTTTTCAGACAAACTTGTTTCCATTTCTGCCCTCTTTTCTTTTATCTTCTCTAACAGTTTTTCTAAAGATTCTGCTTTCTCCAACCGCTTTTCTTTTAATTCTTCTTCCTCTTTCTTCTTCGCACGTTTTTCCTCTAACTGTTCCTGTAACTGCTTTTTGTAAGATATTGTCGGGCTGTCCTTCGGCGGCTCATGTTTTCCAATACACCAATAAGACACTTTTCCATCCTTGTCAATGACGGTTCCGCCAGCCACCATTTCAGCCCCATGCGCTGCAAGCCCTTCCTTAATTTCCTCTGCCGCTTTTGGAGCTTCAGCAATATACTTTTCATACTTCGCTGCTATCGCTGGATCGGATGCCATATTCTCAATAATATTAGCTGAAATTGCTACATTATTGCCACCACTACAGCCGAACATATAATTATCTTCCTGTTTTCCATTTTTAAAGTCCGTTACTGTTATGTTCGCATCTGGATATTTTTCTTTCAATCCATTCAAATAATCCTGTGCACTTCCCGAAACTCCACTACTCCCATTTGTCTTGCTTGCTGCATAAGTATTTGTGTAATCCGTTATTCCTGTAATTGCCATAATATCATCCTCCTAGATAAATTCTTACAATCTTTAAGAATCTTTTGAACAGGTAAGTTCAAAGATTCAGATTCATTTTTAATCCTTGCTTTTATACATCTAACTACTTCTTTTACCATCAAACCATCAACCATTTCATAAACCGATTTAAGTTGTTACTGATCCATGAATTTGAAAGGCTGCTCTGGTTCTGCAGGCTTTCAAAAAATGATTGAAAATTATTATATTTCACATTCTTAAATGTAGTCGGCAGTTCTGTCTTTTCCACAGTTTCTTTCCAGTCAACATAATCACCGTCAGCTTTTGTATTAGAAGAACCGTTCAGTATCTCCTTTGTGGCTTTCGTATATAACTCTATGAATTTAGCAGCATGGCTCTCACCATCTTTGTTGTTTATAATGCTCTGGTTTAATTCATTTATCTGATTATACAAATCGGTATCATTTACTCTCAGCCAACTCTCCATATCCACATAGTTACTTGACGCACCAGACATACGCACCTGCCCCTCCTGAGTGTTATATACTACCTTGCCACTGTCTGAAACAGAAGCGTTTAGACCATACTTTGCAACCGTTTCCATTGCCGACATATAATCAGCTGCATAGGTCTCATCAAGGTAATTTTCTGCCAGATACTTTGCTGTTTCTAATCCAAAAGCAATCATATCCTGTCTTTCCTGTCCTAACATTCCTGAAGCATCACCTGGCATAAGATAATTTGAGATAATTCCCATTGTGGAACTAATCACACTATCGTCTACACCTGAAAGGCTGTTGTATAGCTGTTCATTTGTTTCAAAGTTCGGGATTACGATTCTGTGCGTATTCTCAAGCTGTATTACATTCTCTGCCTGAAAAGCGGCATCTCTTGCTTCTTTCGCCGCCACTTCTTCCGCTGTCATTTCCCTATTAGACATAAATTTCTTGCTATCTGCAAGCGCCGCAAGACCATCCCCAGAAAATTGTACTATGACATTTTCCCCATACTGTGAGGAAATGTCATTCATAACCTTCATGGTTTCCTCTTTTGACATTTTATCCATAACCCTGTTGCCATCTTCGTCCGTGGTATTGAACCGATATTTTACTATAGTATCTTTTTTTGCTGCTGAATTAGAGCCATAGTTTTTCAACTGTTCCATTCCGATATAAAACCGGCTGTAATCCTGATTAACATTTATTGACATAATATTATCCTCCTTAAAACTCATCTTAAATACTATAACTTATATGGTTAAATCCATCTGCATGCCCTTACCATCTTCCTGCAATTTTTCAGACAAACTTGTTTCCATATCTGCCCTCTTTGCTTTTATCTTTTCTAACAGTTTTTCTAAAGATTCTGCTTTCTCCAACCGCTTTTCTTTTAATTCTTCTTCCTCTTTCTTCTTCGCACGTTTTTCCTCTAACTGTTCTTGTAATATCTTTTTGTAAGATACAGACTGGCTTTCTTTGGATGGTTTATGCCTGCTAACACTCCAGTAAGTAACTTTCCCATCTTTATCTATAGCTGTACCACAAGCCATCATCTCATTCCCATGTGCTTCAATCCCATCTTTCATTATCCCCGCTGCCTCTGGAACTTCAGCAATATACTTTTCATACTTTGCTGCTGTCGCCGGATCAGATGCCATCTTCTCAATAATATTAGAGGCAATGACCATGTTATTTCCACCACTGCTCCCAAACATATAGGCATCTTCCTGCTTTCCATTCTTAAAATCTGCCACTGTTATATTCACATCAGGATATTTTTCTTTCAATCCATTCAAATATTCCTGTGTACTTCCCGAAACTCCATTGCTCCCATTTGTCCTACTTGTTGCATAAGTGTTTGTGTAATCCGTTACTCCTGTAATTGCCATAATTTTGTCCTCCTTGATAAAATTTTTATATTATTTCGATAGGGGCGCCTTTATAAACAAGCGCCTCCTATATTCCCTTAAGATAAATTCTTGTAGCTTACCTGTTCAGACTACCTGCCACTTCCATAATATTCTTTTCATAAGCGGCAATAGCAGAACCCATAAACTCTGGTGAAGCCGTATATGTAATCCTGTTTATATTTATTGCACGGTTAGCAAAAAACTCTACCATACTCTTTTTCTGATAAGCAATATCCATCTGCCGTTTCTGTTCCTCGGCTGCCTCTCTGCTGCGTTCCATATTTGCTTTCCGCTGTGCCGCCTCTTTCTCCCGTTTTGCTTTATTGATGACATTTACTTCTGCCACACGCTCCGGGGAATCTGCGCAGCCACCGATATAGGTAACACTTCCATCCTCATGGATAACTACGCCGCATGGCTGGTAGTCAAGCCCCTGTGCCGCAAATGATGCCTTCAACATTGGAGTGGCATTAAAAAAATCATCTATCTTGCCCTCATAGTAAGCTGCCTTTTCCGTGTCATTTGCCATCTGTTCCAGAATGTTCGGTGCAATCACAACATCACTTCCACTCATGCTTTTTCCGATTTTATCAAGGCTTTGCTGATCTTTCCCAACATTCTGGATTCTCACATTACCATACTTTGAACGGAGATATTCTGTGTAAGCATCTACCCTCGATGTGCCTGCCGTCCCCCCTGTTTCTTTCAACTGATTTATGAAACTTGTTTCGGTTGTATCTGCCCTTTCTGTTTCGGCAATGCCCTTAGACGCTACAAACTGATACATGCCTGCTAAAGCACTATTTATTCCTAACATGCTCATATTAAATCCTCTCCTTTACCGTCAATATTTTCTGTCCTAGTTCCTCTGTCAGTCAGAACCAGCTATGCCCTCTTAATAAGTCCAGGCATATAATCCCTTACTGTAAAGTATCTGCTGCCTACATGATATTTCTCTCATAAGCTGCAACTGCCGCATTCATAATCTCTGGTATCTCCGGTGTACCCATATATGTAAACTTGCTCATATCTGTAGTATGATTAGCAAGAAAGCCCATCATACTTTGTTTCTTATAGAGCAGTTCCATTTGTTGTTTCCGTTCTTCTGCTGCTTTCTGGCTACGTTCCTGATACTGTCTTTTCCTTTTTGCCTTTGCCTCGTCCTCTGCTTTCATCTGAGCCTCTATTTTTGCTTTCTTTTCGGGAGACACATCCCCACAAACATAGTAATTTGCAGTACCGTCCGGATGGATAACCACACCATAAGACTGAATTTCAAATCCCCCTGCTGCCATCTGTGCCTTTACCATAGACTGAGAGCCAAAAAAGTCATCAATTATTTTTTCGTAATGAGCGGCTTTCCCCGGATCGTTTGCCATTTCCTCCAAAATATTAGGTGCAATGACAATATTATTCATCCCATATGTTCCCATTCCCAATGAATCCATACTCTTTTGGTCACTATCAACATTCTGCACCATAATAGGACCATATTTCATTTCTAAATATTTTTGGTAATCATTTACTCTTGATGTGCCTTCCGTCTCCCCTGATTTCTTTAACTGTTCCATAAAATCTGTTTCACTTGTGGCAGCTTTCCGTGTTTTGTCCGCATACTGATATGCACCCGCCAAAGCTCCATTTACTCCAAAAATGCTCATATTAAATCCTCTCCTTTACCGTCAATATTTTCTGCCCCCTTAATAATAAGTCCAGGCATATTTTTACTATTTCTCCAGGAACAAAGTTCCTTATAACTCCACTATGTTTTTTTCATACGCATTAAACACTGCCTGATTTACCAAGTTGCTCTTATAGTACCGTTCTTCTATCGCCCGCTCCAACATCTTCCGTTTCAAAGCACTTTCCTCCGCCAATTTCTCATATTCAGCGTGCTTTGCTTCTCTTGCTTTACGTGCCTCTACAAATTCAGATGATGAAACGGTAATCCGTCCGGGACTGGTAACAGTACAGTTCCGCACATCCCCATTTTCATCCAAATCAAACACATAGCTTTTTCCTGCCTGATGTTCTGCCACATTATAGCCATAAGATGCTGCCACTGTGTTATCCCATCGGTCATAATCCTCCTTCCATGCCTGCAGCTTTGCCATTATCTGCCGGGCATACTCAGGGTCTGCATCCATCTTCTGCTGCAAACTCTCTGGTACAAGGATTGCAATCCGCCCGGAACCTACACTGTTATAATTCCTTTGCAGGTCACTACGCATCTGCGATGGATTTGCACCTTCAGGTTTCCAATCATTTAAAGCATCTGCACTTGTATTCTTATCAAAATACTTCCAAAAAGGAAAGTCATTTCTCTGCCAGTTGCCGGAAGAAATATTAGCATTTCCCACATGGGTTATGACATCGTATTGTGGAAAAGCATCTTCAAAATTCGTTGCACCTGCTTTTCCGGTGCTATATGCCCTGCTAATAGTTGAAATGCCATCTGTAGCACCTGCCATTTTCTTTGCATAAGCTGTCTGAAAAGCACTTGCTGCCGTTTTATCCGTTATTTTACTTATACGTTCCTCATAAGACTCACCCATATAGTGATTGGCGCCAGTTGTCCTCATTTCATTAACACTTCTCAATGAAGCCTCCTTCTCTGCCGCTTTTGCCGCTGCAATTTCCGCAAAACCTTCGTCAACATTCTTTTCTGCCATTGCACTGGTACGGTTGTTTATACCATACTCCCACAGCTTACCTGTCACTCCAAAATCCATCTTCATTTCCCCTTTCTTTTTATGAACAAGAAGAATACATACATTAACTTTTGCATCACAATTCCCTAATGTTGTTTTCATATACTTTGTATGCGGTCTGCCTTGCTGCGCTACTCTTGTAATATCTTCTGGCCGTTTCCTGCGCCAGCATTTTACGTTTTAGTGTACTTTCCTCTGCCAATCTCTCATATTCTGCGCGTTTTTCTTCTCTTGCTTTGCGTGCATCAACAAATTCTGATGATGAAACAGTAAATCTTCCTTCACCTACCACACAAGCATGGTTAATTTCCCCATTTTCATCAAACGTCATCAAAAAACCTTCGTTCAATCCCGGAGTAGAATTAGTTAATAAAAAATTGTCCACTCGCTCCATTACTTTTTTCGCAAGTTCGGGTTCATTTTTCATTTTTTCTTCCAGTTCCGATGGTATGACTATGGCTATCTTACCGACCATAGAATTTAACTTAGCATGTACCTCCGGACTCTGCATATCAGGTTCCGGTCCTGACGGTGTCCAACTCAAAACAGATTCATCCGCAGGTTCAGAAAAATACGCATCCCAAGGATAATCATTCCGTCCCCATAAACCTTCATCAATCTTAGAAGTATCCATTACATTGTAATACGCTGCCGGATACTTTGATTTCAGCATTTCTTCAAAACTTACACCCTCTGTTTTCTCCGCCGCTTTTGCTGCCGCAATTTCCGCAAAACTTCCGTCTATATTCTTTTCTGTCATTGCACTGGTACGGCTGCCTATACCGTACTCCCACAGCTTACTTGTCACTCCAAAATCCATTTTCATTTCCCCTTTCATCTTTCATAAACAAGAAGAACACTCTCATTAACTTTCGCATCATAATTCCATAATGTTCTTTTCATACGCTTTGAAAGCCGCCTGCTTTGCTATGCTGCCCTTGAAATATCTTCTGTCTGTTTCCTGCTCCAACATCTTCCGTTTCAAGGCACTTTCCTCATTCAATTTTGCATATTTCTCATGCCGTTTCTTCTTTGCTGCCTGCTCTGCCTCAAACTGCCGCTGTTCTGCCTCTGTTGGTCCAACAATATTACCTCCTCCACTTGAACCAGCCGCATGTGCAATTTCTCCATTTTCATCTAATATGACTACACAAGAATATATCCTACCCGGCGGCAACGTTGCTTCATCATTCACTATAAATCTTTCCACTTTAGCCATTACTTTTTGTGCCAATGCTGGGTCATTCTTCATTTTTTCCTCTAACGCCGGAGGTACAACAATGGCTTTTTTTCCAAGTGTTGTATCTATCCTTGATTGCACTGATTTATCTGTCAATTTAGGTTCTGCTCCTGTTGGTTTCCAATCCAACACAGACTCATCTACATTATCATTAAAGAACTGCTCATGCGGAAAATCGTATCTCTCCCATGTACCTTGCGGAATTTTATACGCATCCATCGTATGATAATATGCCCCCGGAAACCTCGTCTGCCACATATCCTTGAAGCTCATTCCTGCGATATTCTTCTGACCTGCCGCTTTTGCTGCTGCAATTTCCGCAAAACTTCCGTCTATATTCTTTTCTGTCATTGCGCTGGTACGGTTGTTTATACCATACTCCCACAGCTTACTTGTCACTCCAAAATCCATCTTCATTTCCCCTTTCATTTTTCATCATCATGGACAGGATAAACACCCTGCCCTTTACCATATAATCCATTGTCCCATGATACTTTTCTACCGTATTTTTAATATTTACAAGCCCCATCCCATGATTTTCCTTATCCGGTTTATCTGTCACCGGAAATTCCTCCCGTGGCTTTCGCACTAGTTTCCCATCAAAGCTGTTCTCCACCTTCAGTACAAGAAGGTTTCCTTTCTGCATGGATACGAACCGGATAAAAGCCTCCGCCTCCGGCTCTTTCTCTTTCAGTTTCCTGCACGCCCGGACGGCATTATCAACGGCATTACCAAGAATAATGCCTATATCGTAGCTGTGGATTTTCAAATCCTGCGGAAACACCAGCCTATCCGTATCCATCTCCAAATCCGGAACCAGACGCACCGCCTCATGGTATTTCATATTAAGCAAAGTATCCGCTACTGTATTCCCTGTACGGAAACGCATATCCAGCCGGTCAAAGGTCTGGTTCAAATCAGCCAGATATTCCTGCAGTTCATCCTTTTCCTCCATAGAAAGCTGCCCAATCACGGCAAGGGTGTTTTTCATGTCGTGTTTCATTCCCCGTATCTCAGAGTAGATGCGTTCCATTTCCTCCATATGTTCCTGCATGTTTTTTACCTGGTTTTTCAGGATAACCCTCTCACTTTTTGCCTTGTTCCGGTAAACCATATCCTGAAACAGCTTTACCCCATACAGAATAGAAAGCAGGGACAACAGCAGGATTGCCGGAAGTACAATGGTCAGTATGGGATACCTGTCATACAGCATTTTGGGAACCTTATCTTCCAGTGTGACCATGATAATCCGCAGTAGCAGGCAAATGAACAGCCCGGCAGCAGACGGGGTAAGAAGAAACAACAGCTCCGTCCTGCGGATTTCATAATCCTTTTCCTTAAAATCCCGCACAATTTTTCTTAAAGATACATAGAACAGCAGGGCAATCACCAGATACTGGAGAATCTGCACTGCCAGTATACTGCCATTCAACGTCAGCATAAGAGCCCTGTCTGATGTGATCATCCCTCTCTCTACACACCAGTTCCATATATCAACCACACTGTCTCCCATTTTGCCAAACAGGATAACAGTAACATATCTGCTGATGTCTGCCACCGCCTGAAAAGTTATTACCAGAAAAACCGAAACAGGACGTAATGCCTTATAAAAACACATGGCAAGGACAAATAAAATGCAAAGTGACAATGCCATTTTCCATACCGTTTCCCAATAATCGTCATACCGCATAACAGAATCCTGATGAAATACTCTTGACAGCCCATAAAGTCCTGCGGCATATAGAACTGCCATACACAAACCATCCCACCGGCTTTTCCATCTGCTTTCCAAAAAGCTGCCAAAAAAATACTGTAAACAGTACCCCTGAAACAGGACTACAGCCATATATAACAGTTCCATCGTTTTATACACCGGGTATCCCTCCATTCTGCAGGTACCACATATATGCTTTTACAAAATCTCCATACTTCTTCTTTGTCAGATAAATCTTATCTCCATTTGTAATGGTTATACTGTCATTGTCATATTCCGTGATATGCGCCATATTGACAATATACGCACGGTGGCAGCGGTAAAAATCTTCCCCAAGCTGCCCCTCCAGTTCTTCCATTGTTGCATAGATTTCTATGATGGTCTTTGACCCGGCAGTATGGATTTCCACCTTTTTTGCCCTGCTTTCAATATACAGAATGTCAGCCTGGTCAAGCGTAAGGTTTCTCCTTTTAATAAAGAGTCCCCTCTTTTCCTTCTTTTTTGCCACTTCACCTGCTGCCCGTTCCAACACTTCCCTGAATTTGTCTTCATCCACAGGTTTTAACAAGTAATGGAACGCATACAGGTCAAGGGCATCGAACACATACTCCCTGTTGCCAGTGACAAATATCAGGACAATGTCATCCTGCTTTTTTCGCAGCCTCCTCGCTGTCTCAATCCCATCCATGCCATCCATCTGTATGTCGAGAAAAACAATGTCAAACCGCTTTACTGCCTCAAGCAGCCCCTCCCCCGTGGCATAGGATTCCAGATAACAGTCCGGCATCTGCTTTCTGACCAGCCCACTGATCTGCTCCAGTATCACTTTTTCATCATCTACGACTGCGATGTTCAAAATTTATCACCTCAAATTCTATAAAGGCATCCACAAAATGTAATGAACCATAAATAACCTTCATCAAGTTTCAAGTTATTTCATCTTCGTTACACTTTTTATATCGACAAAAAAAATCTGTTTTTCGGGTGTATGGAATGAATCGCCTACTTTTCGGGAACGAAAGGAAAAACTATTTTACAAAAATTCTTGAATATTCTAAAGTTTTTCATTTTTTATCCGATATTAACTATTTCCACAAAAACCAGAAGTATGATATAACACTATGAATACACGTTTATTTTCAGTCAAATACCCCACAGCAAGCTACGGGGTATTTGACCTCGTGGCAGTCGCCAAATGTACATGCAAGCATGTCCACTTGGCTCGTTGCTTCGCGGAAATAAAAAATCGCCGCTATGAACACTTAATCCATATGCGACGATTTCCTCTCTCATTTTAATACAATCCCCTTTGTTGCCGCCTTATAATAATCCCAAATATGATTCAATTCATTTCTCGCAGACCTTGAGATACCTAAATCAAGTTTAATATTGCTTAAACCATCTTTTGACTGTGACAACAATCTTATATTCTCATTATTGACAGAATACATAAATGCCTGATATGCCTGCTCTTTCATCCCGCTGTTCCCGGTATTGTCTGCGGAAACAGATTGTACTGTGTCAGCACTCCTAGAATGGTATGTTATCTGTGGCTTAAAACCTTGCAGATTACCCCATATTTCTGTACTGGCTGCCATAAATTTGCTATGCTTTTCATAGGCTTTGTCCAGCATTGCTAATTCTTTCTCTTTGGTTAATTTCTGTATACTTCCATCATCAGCAACATAATATTGCTGTTCCCTGTCTATATCAGCATATTTTTCCTCTATACCATTCCGCATCCTTTTGTAAGCTGATACCATTTGATTAACATGATAGTCAAAAGTATTGCTCTTTATCCCTTCTTCTTTTTCCGCTGATACTGCTCTTTCAAAATCACTTATAACACTGAAAGAACTGACAGGAGAAAGTTTTCCGGCAGCTTTATTCTGTCCTGCTCTGCTTAATGCGGATATCTTATTTTCCAGGGCATTACGACCGGCTTTTGAAATATCCACAGCATCATTCCTTGTAACTACGGTATTGTCCTTATCTGCCTGTTTTATTTTTTGTTTGACTCTATCCATATCAACAACATATTTTTCGCATTGATGTAGCAGTTGTCTTTCTGTTATATTTATTGACATTTCTTATCCTCCTTAAAAATAACCTGCTTACCTTAAAACATACATCTGCCTGCCATTACATATAGAGATGGCAGGCAGAGTTTTTCAACCAAGTGCCTATATCCTAAATGTTCATATCAAACTTAGGATAATAAGCATCATCCAGTCTTTCTTTCTGTATCAACACAGCATCCTCTGGCACCATATCTTTTTCTCTAATCTCTTCAATGGTATATGCCGCGGAATCTTCCTTTGTCCTATCTAATTGCTCCTGCCGCTCCTCCTTTTTCTCCTTTAACTTTTTCTCTTTTTCTTCCTGCTCTCTTTTTTCCTTGATACGTTCGTCACGCTCTTCTTTCAGTTCCCGCCACCCCTTTGTATCAGACACCACAGTTGTTGAAGCCTGCATGACTATATTTCCTGTACTGTCAATACTCCAGCTTTCTGAGTAATTGGTCAATCTTGCACCGATTGCCCTTGCATTTGCCTTTGCACTTTCGTATCCGCTCTTATAACTCTCCTTGTAAAAAGCAAGATTTTCTTCCAGTTCTTTTGCTTTGTCAGCATTCTTTGCGCACTCTTTTAAATATGCACCTGAAATTGCGACATTTCCGTTCTTAACGCAATCATACTTCTTTGCAAGATAGGAATAGTAATCTGACACACTGCTGTTTGCTTCATTCTTTGCTTTTCCTGTCTGTGTAGACGAAGTTTCCTTTGTTTCTGCCCGCTTTACCTCCTCATTTTTCTGTGACACATAAGTGTTTTCATACAAATTATTGTAGCCGTTTCCAATTCCTGTAATTACCATAATAAATCCTCCTTGTTTTCCGAAGGAAAATGCGACTGCCCCTGCAGGAGCAGAGGATTTGACCTCCTTGAATTTTTACTAACTCTGTTTCTGTTTTTAAGTACATTAACAGTTTCTACTTTACTTATCGTATTTTTTCATCCTGACGGTCATAGATATGGCGTGAACTACGGAATTTAGGGTGTGAAATACTTTTCATACATCATAATGGTAAGATTAAACTTCTTTTTATCCCCCATATCATGAATTGTTATATCTATATCACCCATATATTTTTTGGCGCACCTTTGTATATTCTCCATGCCTAAACCATGAAGTTTCCTGTCCTCTTTGCTGCTGATCGGCAATCCCGTTTCACTATCAAAGATAATTTCACCCGAAAAATCATTTTCCACTTCAATAAAAAACAAATTTCCTTTCATGTAAGAGCGCAGACTGATACGTTTCTTTCCCCTGGCCGTACTGCTTGCTTCGATTGCGTTTTCCAGTGCATTGTTCAGCACAATCCCTATATCGTAAACATCTATCTGCTGCTTATCGGGATAAATAAAGTCTGCTTCAAAAAATATATTTTGCTTTTCCGCTTCCTGTTTCTTTTGATGTATGATAACATCCGTAATCGGGTTGCCCGTCCTATATGCAAAATCTAACCTACTGACTGTTGTTTCCATTTTTTCAATATAATTGTCAAGCTCCTCCCTGTCCTTTCCAGAGGTTCTCCTGATAACTGCCGCTATACTTTCCAAATGGCCTCTCATATCATGCCTAAGCCCTCTCATATCGGCATATATATCCTGAATTTCTTCAATTTCCCGCTGCATCTGTGCCATTTGATTTTCCAATATGGACCTCTTTCGTTCTTCTTCGCCTAACTGTATCAACTTTTGAAAGAGTATGACAGAAGCTATGTCAACCCCCAACAGCAAAAGACAGATAAAAGGCACCCAAAACATAGTTGCAGGTACTTTCTCAAACATAATGATTGTCATTCCTTTTTCTACAATAAAAACCAGAGTTTTGAGGGTGATAGAAATACATAAAGTTGCAACACTCGGAAGTATTAAAAAAGCATATTCATGTATCCGGAACTGATAATCTTTTCTGACAAATTTTCTGCTGATTATGGAGAAATACACGCTCAAAAGTAAAGCATATAATAAAACAAGGACAAGTCCTCTGGTAATATCAAAAACATAACTCCAAATTTCAACTTCTTTCATAGTAGTTATCTTCTTTAATAAAACCAATGAAAATTTACTGATCATCCAACCCTGACCATAATTTATAACCACTATGATATATTTGATTATCTCTTTTCCTGCAACAAAACTAACAGCCACAAATAGCTGCTTCAGGAAATCCTTGTTATACAACAGCATTTGAAAAAGTAAAACAAATACTATATCCGCAAGCACTCCCATAAGGTCATTAAACGGATCGAGGCGGTCAATCCTATAAAATACCAGACTTTGGATAATGAAATACAGGCCCGTCCATGCAAACAGGACAATGTTTTTCTGATACTTTTCCCTGAGAAATTTCTGCATATAGATACTGCCCACTATACTGTTTACAAGGTATATGGAAACAGACAGCCCTGTTTCATACATTGACAATCCCTCCATCCTTTGCATATTTCATATACTGTCTGATAAAATCGTTATATTTCTTCTGCGCAAGTATCAGTTTATCTCCATTTACAACTTTGATTGTATCGGCATTATAAGAAACAATTTGCTCCATATTCACAAGATAGCACCTGTGACAACGGTAAAAGCCACGGCCTGTCATCTGCTCCCATTCGTTCATTTTTCCATAACTATCCAGTATACCCATCTTTGTGTGGATAATAATTTTTTTATTTGCACTCTCAATGTAATAAATATCTTTTAAATAAACTTTCTGCTGTATGCCGGAGTTCCTTACTAAAATAAACCGTTTTGTCCGTTCCCTTACTGCATACAGCTCATCAAGCGCACGCAAAAAAACACTGCGGAACTTTTCTTCATCAATAGGCTTTAACAGATAATGGAATGCTGACACGTCAAATGCGCTGTTCATATATTTTTCATAGCCTGTCACAAAGATAATAATACTCTTTGTGTTTCCCTGTTCCTCCTGCCGGATATGATTTGCAACATCCATTCCCGATATTTCCCTCATTTCCACATCAAGAAAAGAAATGTCAAAAGTACTTTGCACTTCCAGCATTTCTTCCCCTGTTGCAAAAGTCATAATTTCTGCGTCCTGTATCTGCTCTTTTACCAGTGAAACAATATGCTCCCTTGCCGCTTTATCATCATCACAAACCGCTATTTTCATAGATTTAACAATTTCCTTTCGCTTTTATGACATATACAGGCAAAAGCCTTATCATTTTTATATCGGCTTTTTATTTTTCTGTATTGCCCAAATGGGTGTCAAATACGGAATTTTGGGTGTGAAATTTATTATTATTTAACTATTTCATTCCAATGTGCACAATTAGGTCTAAAGTTTTCTGCCTGGCACATAGAGTTTCATTCTCTCTCCTGTTCTTAGATAGCCCGCATAAATCCATTAAACAAGATGAGCAAAAAGGCAAATCTTAGATACGCCTTCATTATCCAAAGGACAGATGTATAATGTCCTCCACTAGCCAAACAATGAATTACCATCTGCAACAGTTTCCATCATAATATTTGCTTCATAGGCATTAGAGGCTTTCGCTAACTGCCTCTCATTGTTCCATAACTGTAATAACCTGTTTCTTTCCTGATCCTGCTTCGCAATCCTTTCTTCCAGCACTTTTTGCTGAAACTCTTTTGCCTGTTGTCGCTTCTCAAGATATTCTTCCAGAAGTTCCTTCTGTCTTGCCTTTTTCTGACTTCCTGCGCTATTTCTGCTTTTTGAAGAAGAACTTCCGGAATAACCTACATTTTCTTTCATGCCCTGCGTATAGCCATAGCATTTTTCGTATGTATCATCTATATGGGTATATGCCATCTGTGGGATATTGCCTCCAAAATCAACCGCTTTGTTCTTTGCCAGTGCGTCCAGAATTTTTTTCTCATATTCTGGTTCCGACTGCATTCTCTCATAGGCGGTGTCTGTTATGTCGATTACCCAATTCATATTCTTTTGTGAAGGGTGGGTATACAAACTGTTCATTTTTTCATTAAAATATTTCTTATATTTCTCCAAAGTCATATCTTCTGAAGAAATTGAGTTTTTTCCTATGATCCTGCCCACAAAAATGTCTGCTTTTTCTATATTGCTTACATTCCTTTTACTTTGGGCTGAAGCCACATTATTCCGGTAATAATTCTGTCCTATTCCACTAACACTCATTTTTCATAACCTCCATCAAAAACCTGTTACTTCTGACTTCCCATCACACTCTCACTGAATGTGCTGATATTGTTTTCATATGCCATTGCGGCTAACGCACCCATAGCTGTTGACTGAAAATTCATCATATCCGCACTGCCCTGAGTACCATCTGAAAGAAAATTCTGTAACCTCTGCTGACCAGCCAGATAGCTGTTCAGAGAACGCTCCTGCTCAAATGCCCTCTGTGCCTGTGCTTTCTTCATTGCCTTCTTTTCCTGTTCCTCCATCAGTTCTTCCATTTTTTCATGACGTTTTTCCCACCATGATTTTTCATTTTTTAATTGATTGAAACTGCTTCCAGAACCGGATGTCCCTACACACTGCCCAATATGTTCTTCAATAGATGCACCGAATTTCTCCACACAAACACTCCCAGATGCACCCGGCCATCCGAAAAACGGATTCCGCGCAGACCTGTTTCCTACCGTATATCCCAATATCCACGCCTCATAGTCCGGATCATTTTTCATTTGCTCCCATCCTGCGTCTGAGATGGAAATGAATTCCTTATCATATATTCTGGTGGAATCAAATGATATACTGCTTAACAGCCTGTTTACAAAATTCTTGTATTCCTCCATTGTCATATCTTCTCTGGAAATATTGTCAGCACCATTCTTAGTTATTACAGACTTTCCAGCCTGTACCTGTGCATCCACATGAGAGGCATCTTCAGGGTGATTTCTTTTGTACTGGTCAACGGCGCTTTCTCTTCTTTCTGCCATCTTATCAGCAAAAGATGTTGTTTCCATCTGGCTGTTCTTTGCTTGTTTGTTTACTTGATTACTATAAATTCCTGCCGCGTAATTCGTGTTGATTGTGTTGCTCATATCCACTTACCCTCCTTAATAAAATTTTGGTCATTATTTACATAAGGGAACTTTGTAAATCAGCATATCCCATATTTGATTCATAGGCACTAGACGCTTTCGCCAACTGTCTTTCGTTATTCCATGACTGTAATAACCTATCTCTTTCCTGATCCTGATTTACAATCTTTTCATTGAACATTTCCTGCTGCTGTTTTTTTACCTGCGCCCGTTTTTGCAGGTATTTTTCCAAAATCTCTTTTTGCCTGTCTTGCTTACCACTCATTCTTTTATAAAAACTGTTTCGTGAACGCATATGGAACTCAGAATCATAGCCCACAGACCATGAATCTCCTCTATAATCATCCAAAGTTGCGCCAACTGTTATCAAAACGGAACAGTCTCTTGGTGCATAGGAAGCTCCTAAATCCCTCTGAATCAGTGAAAGAATTTTCTCCCTATATTCAGGATCACCTTTCATGGCCTTAAATGCCGCTTCTGAAATATTAACAGCTGCATTGCTTACTGTCCTATGATTGGTAATTTTAGAAAGCTCATCATAAAACTCTTTTTTAAAAATCTCCATTTCTTCCGCTTCCGATAATTCATATGTACTATCTGCTTTGCCTGTACCATTAATATTTTTTGTGTTCTTCGTTGTTGCCGCATAGTTCTGATAATAGTTCTGTCCTATTCCATTAACACTCATTTTTTAATTCCTCCATTGTTATCAATATTTTTTAATGGCAATTCCTCTGTCAGTTAGAACCACCCCTGCTCCCTTGTAATAAGTCCGAACAGTCCGCAGAAACACCACCCTTTTAAGTGTCTCTGCGAGGAAATAAACCATAATTATTTACGCCTTTATATCAAAACTTCCTGCTGTGGATGTGCCAGAAAATGTAGTTATGAGGCTTTGTGTAACAATTTTTACATCAGTGCCAGTAACAGATACCGTAAATGTTCCAGTTTCTCTGCTCTCCGCCAGTTTTTCCGTTTGCTCTTTCCCCTCTGCCAGCCTTTCCGCAGCCTTTTCTTCCTCTGCTTTTTTCTCTTCCCGTTTCTTAGCCGCCTTTTCCTCTGCAGCCTTTTTCTCCTGTGCCTTTCTCTTTGCATTCTCCCTGGCTATTTTCCCGTCTGGATCATTTGTGCCAGATGATATACAAGTTATATTTCCGTTAGCATCTATTTGATAACTCAGACTTGTCAAAGTTCCATGAGAACCGTTTACCGCCATTTTTGCACATTCCGGAATAGCCGCCAGATTTTCTTCCAAATATGCCGCTTTTTCCGGATCGTTCATGCACTTCTTCAAAAATGCACCTGATACTGAAACTGTTGTCGGTACACCTTGCATTGAGGTTGTTCCCGTATTCATATAACTGTATTTATCCTGCAAATATTTAGAATAATCATTTGCAGAACTAAAACCCGTCTTAATCTGCTCTGTTCTGGTTACACCGGGGGTTGAAGTTTTCATTTCCACCGTACTTGTTGTCACATTGCTTTCTTTCCTGCTTCCGCTGTTCTTTGTGCTGTCCGCTTTTTGGGTGTTACTTGTTGCATAGTTGTTATAATTGTTTGTAATCTCTATTGACATAACTTTGTCCTCCTTGATAAAATTTATACTACTCTGTTTCAATAACGGCTTATCTGCCATTCAAAACTGTCTTTCCCGCTTTCATTACTTGTTTTCTGTTTCTTTCACCTCCCCCTGCTGCAGCATGACTGTTACATGGAAAATATCCTTTTTCACTTTTATCTTTACCCCGCCATAATACCGCTCCGCCATATCATGCACATTTTTAAGTCCAATCCCATGTTCCATAACAATCTCCGGACGTGTGCTTTGCTTTGTCGTATATGGAAGTGAACTTTTCTCCTGCATAAACAAGGCTCCATCAAAACTATTCTCCACAGTGAGCAGAAGAAATTGTTTCTTTTGTTTCAGGTCAAGGCGTATGAAACCTTTTCCCCATTCCAGTTTCTCACAGGCCTCTATAGCATTGTCCAAAAGGTTATCCAGGATAATCCCTAAATCAAATACCGGGATTCCCCCACGGTACCGAAAATCAACTTCAAACCGTATTCCCTTTTTCTCTGCCCTGCGCCACTTATCGTTGATGATGACGTCTGTTACCGCATTTCCTGTTGCATACTTATATTCCAATGCCTGCATAGACACATCCATTCTCTGGATATACCCGTCAATCTCTCCATACTGCCCGGTCTCAGCCAGCCCCTTGATATTTGCCATGTGGTTTTTCATCTCATGCCTTACCTTGCGGATGCTGCCATAGAAATTCTCTGCTTCTTCCAGACGCTGTTTCATTGCCTTTACCTGCTGTTCCTCCACAAAATGTTTCTGCCTTTCGGACAACAGAATCCGGTAGCGCTGCCAAAAATAAACCAATGCCGTCTCCCCTGCAAAAATTAGTGCCGCTATCATCGGAACTTTCCAGAGCAGATCCGGTTTTTCATCAAATAATATGAATACCCCTATGTCTATTTTTACGATAAGCAGGCTGTTTACCATACTTGCAATCATGCTCCCCACAAAATTCAGAACGGAAAGCAGAAGAACATCCTGCCACGCCATTATGCCCATCCCTTTTACAAGCCTGCTAAAAATTACAACCATACCTGCAAATAGTGCTGTATAAAAGAAAACGGTTACAGATAATCCTGCTGCCATGCTATGGTACACTTGCTGTTCATAATCAGCCTGCAATCCGTCAATGCTTTTCATCCATACACTTGTCATTTTCATATAAATGCTGTTTGCAATCAGAAAACTTAAACAGTGGAAATTATAAAAGGCAAGCATGGTAAAGACCGCTTTACCAATCTGTTTTTTATGGAATATTATACTGTACCCTGTTGCAATAACGGCTGATACGGCATACCGGACCCATGAGGCACATGGCAGAAACCATATCCCTATATTGATAAAGAAAAACAAACCTGCCACAATGCCATCCCATTTTGCTTTCTTTATCCCAAAAACTGCTGTCCACAAAATACTAAACATTGTGACCTGTACAACAATCTTACACACTTCCGATATGTTACTTACTATTTCAAACTCTGACTGACTCATTGGCTTTCCTCCGAAATATATTCCATATATGCCTGCACAAAGCTGTCATATTTATACCTTGAAAGCAGGAGTTTATCCCCATTTGCCATTCTTACCTCTGTCCTGTCATAGCTTTCCACATGAAAAAGGTTAATCAGGTAGCCCCTGTGTATGCGGTAAAACTGCCCTGCCAGTTCCCTTTCCAAGTCTCCAATTTTCCCATAGTATTCCAGAGTGTTCCACTTTTTAAATACAGCACGATATTATGGTTCCGGCTCTCCATATAGTAAATATCATGAAATGGTATGGCTTTACTCCCGCCTGCATACGGAATCACAAGTTTCTTCCTACGTTTCTCCGACTCAGATGCAATCTGCCCGGACAAAATTTGTCTTACCGCCCGGCTGAACACCTCTGCAAATTTTTGTTCATCCACGGGTTTTACAAGATACTGGAATGCCCCTACATCAAATGCGTCATAAACATATTTTTCATAGCCTGTAACAAATACGATGACCGGCTGCCTGCCGGTATCCATACCCCGGATATTTCTTGCCAGTTCCATGCCATCCATCCCGGCACCAGAACCGCCCATCTCTATATCCAGAAACAGCAGGTCATACTCACTGCCATCCGGCAAATATTCATCAGCAGACGCATATTCCATAATGCTGCATTCTATATCCTGCCTATTAATGAGTGAAACAAGATAAGCCCTTATATTTTTTTCATCATCGCACACTGCAATTTTTACCGTGTCTGTCACCTCCAGTCCTCAACTAACTTATCGGAAAAATTACCGGGAGTTCTAACGTCTGCTTCGTGAATGGTTAATCTGACAACGTGAATTGCAGATTTTAACTATTTTTGATAATATGGTCTGCCTATTCCGCCACTCGCATATTACCTCTAAGTTCCCCGCTTTCCAAGTAATTTCCGTTATCAGATCGCCCGGCCTGCCTGCGGAAATGGCAGACTGCCGCACATAGAAAAAGGGCCTGTGAGCCCTTTTCCTCTTTGTCCTTAGTATAATCCAGCCTTTCCTTTAAAGCCTCAGTGATTCAATCATCTCATGGGCAATACTGATATCCGTCAATTCATCCGGAAGTCTGGAGCGCAGGTGCCACTCTGCCTCCGCCAGTTCTTTCCTGTCAAGGCAGATTTCATCAGGACCGTCCAGTCTTGCTGTATAGCCTGCAATCACGGAATCGGAAAATCCCCACGGCTGGCTGCCAAAATACTGCAGGTCCCTGATGCGGATGCCTGTCTCTTCAAAGACCTCCCTTTCCGCCGCTTCCTCCAGTGTCTCCCCTGTCTCCACAAAGCCGGATATCAGTACCCACTGTGGTAGGGAACGGCCTGCATATTTAGTCATAAGCAGCTTATCGCCATTAATGACCGCTACCATTACCACTGGGGCGATGCAGGGATATACTGTATTCCTACAGTCCGGGCAGGCAAGCGCCCTCTGCCCCATTTTCTTTTCCATCACGCTTCCGCATCTGCCGCAATACCTGTTCCTTTCATACCAGTGGTTTAAATGCAGAGCTGTAACTCCCGCAAAGAAAGCCCATCCCGGCAAAATGCCTTTTAACCCGCAGACCGGGAAATACCGCAGCCCCCGGCATCCGGGCGCTGTCCCATCCAGCAGGAATACAGGTTCCTTATCCACCCGGAACAGGAATACAGCCTGACGGAGCATTTCCTCCGCCGGATACTGTAAATCCCGGAAGGATGGCAGGCTCCTGCACCCATCCTCCCTTTCCCGCAAAAGCACCTCATCTCCCCGGAAGGAAAAAACACAGTCATCCAAGGTCGGGGCAGTTTCACGGTATGCGTGATCCACCCTGCAGGGTGAAATATCCTGTATCATCCCCTGCCCCCTTTACAGATGCCGCAGGTTCTCACGGTATCTGCGCAGCTCCTTCTCATCCACGGAGCCGATGACCTCATCCAGCCACTTGATCATCTTTTTCTTATCCTTCGGCAGGTGGCCTTCCACATTGACACAGTTCGATGCTCCCATCGTGGCAAAATAGGTGTCAATGTCAAGTCTTTCAATCAGCGTCCTCAGTTCATACAGCTTTTCTATCTCCGTTTCCTCTGTCCAGTTTCCTGCCTGGATTTCCTGGTACAGTTCTGAAGTCGGGTAGATGGTCAGCATGGAGGAAACGATGATCTTCGGGTGGAGCCTGTTAAACACCTCCGCCGTGTTCTTCACCCCGTCCTCCATATGCCCGGAGCCGTATATCCCGGCAAGGTAAAAGAAGTTATAGTCCATGCCCACTTCATCCAGCCTGCCGCACTCTCCCATGATCTCCTTTACCCCGAAGCCTTTATACATAAAGGACAGGGATTCCTCATCCCCCGCCTCCACGCCGATGGTAAGGCTGTTGTACCCAAGCTCCCGCAGTTCCCTTAGCTGCTCCGTGGTCTTTGGCGTGATGTCGGTAATGCGGGCAAAGCAGCCGATGGACTCTGCCTTCGGGTAATATTTCCTTACAAGTTCTGCCAGTGTTTTCATCTTGTCAAAACTTAAGACGAACGGGTTTGCCCCGGTGAAGAATACCCTCTTTGCGTTCCTGTAATAGCGGCTCATCTCCTTCAGGTCCGCCTCCACCTCTGATAAAGGCGACATGCGGAACTTAAACGGCACGTCCTCATAAAGCGTGCAGAATTTACATTTGTGGTGTGTACAGCCTGCCGTTACCTGGATCAGCGCACTGCATGCCTCGTAGGGCGGCCTCCATATGGTTCCTGTGTAATGCATAAGTCATTTCTCCTTCCTGTTGACGATTCCCTTGATCTCCTGCAAGTCCTTGATACCGTTTTCCTCCATGTACTTTTCCAGTCCCTCGATGATCTCCGGCATGGCGCAAGGGTTCCTGAAATTTGCCGTCCCGACGGCCACCGCCGCAGCTCCTGCCATGATGAATTCTAGGGCGTCCTCCGCCGACTGAATCCCTCCCATCCCTATGACCGGGATGCTTACCGCCCGGCAGGTCTGCCATACCATCCTCAGCGCAATCGGTTTTATTGCAGGCCCGGACAGCCCGCCCGTCTTATTCGCCACGCTGAATGCCCTTTTCTTTACGTCAATCCTCATGCCCGTGATGGTATTGATCAGCGAGAGAGCATCCGCTCCCCCTGCCTCTGCTGCTCTTGCAATCTCCGTTATGTCCGTAACATTCGGTGTCAGCTTCATGGACATGGGCTGCGCCGCTTTCCTTTTTATCTCCTTCGTGATGTACTCCACCATGCCCGGCTCCTGCCCGAAAGCTATCCCTCCATGCTCCACGTTCGGGCAGGAAATATTGATCTCCAGCATGTCTATCCCCTGCCCGGCCAACCGTTCCACAGCTTCCAGATAATCCGCCACGGTACTGCCGCAGACATTGACAAAAACTTTCGTGTCAAACTGTCTGAGGAAAGGAAGGTCCCTCTCGATAAAGACGTCAATCCCCGGATTCTGCAGCCCCACCGCATTTATCATGCCGCTGGGCGTTTCCATGATCCTTGGTGTGGGGTTCCCCTCCCACGGGACAAGGGACACGCCTTTTGTGACCACTGCCCCTAACTGGTTCAAATCCATAAACCCGCTGTATTCCTGCCCGGAGCCGAATGTCCCGGACGCAGGCATCACCGGGTTCTTCAATGTGATGCCCGCTATATCCACTGATGTGTTTATCCCGTCCGCCTCCTTTCTTGAATCACATTATAGCAACTGGCAAGAAAAAGAAAAGTACTGTCTTTTTTCGTTTATAGTGTAAAAAATGATACCGGTATTAAGAAACATAGTACCTTGAACTGAAAGGGCGGATATAGTATAATGCTACCAGAAGGAGGAAACCACATGAGCAATATGAAAGCGCCGCTGCCCCAATGTGCGGCTATGGTCAGAGTACAGAACATCCTAAGCGGGAAATGGAAAATAACGATATTATGGTACATCGCGGAATATGAAGTGCAGAGGTTCGGGGAACTGAGGCGGAGGCTTGGGGACATCACGCAGTCCACCCTCACCAAGCAGCTCCGCGAACTGGAACAGGACGGCTTTATCTCCCGCTATATCTATCAGGAAGTGCCTCCGAAGGTGGAATATTCCCTGACTGATCTGGGAAAAAGTTTCATCCCTATTTTGAGAGACATGAAAAAATGGAGCGACACGCATTTAATGTGATGCCGGGAAGTCCCTGCAGGCAACGAAGGCAGCTACACAGTCCTGCTCTCCCACCGTCCGGAGCTGTTTGAAACTTATACAGACTGCGGTATTGGTTTAGTCTTAAGCGGCCATGCACATGGCGGCCAGTTCCGTCTGCCCTTCATCGGCGGGTTGGTCGCACCCAATCAAGGGCTATTCCCCAAATATGATGCAGGGCTGTATACGGATGGCAGCACGGACATGGTTGTTAGTCGCGGCATTGGCAACAGCATCATACCGATCCGCTTCAATAATCGCCTGGAGATTGTATTAGTAGAGCTTTGCACTGAGTGATAAGCATACCTATTACTTTTGGGTACACCCGTAACAGCCACTCCAACCAGACTCCCCATTTATGGACGCACTATAAGAGCAGCGGCAATTTGTATATTTCCCATTATACCCTCTGCCAAAGTAGCATATTATCCTGAAATTCAGCCGACAATTTCCCTGTGTCCTTCATCCATGAAAGGTAGGAGCGCATCGTGCTACCTACCAACACATACTGTTCAAAATTCATGGCAATCCCGTAACCTTTGAACACTTCCTGCAAAATACGCTCAAAGCACATCGGCTTCTTACAGATGGATAAAATCTTTTCCGCCACTTCATGTACCTTATCCTTGTTGTATTGAACAAGTTCCTTTATATCAGCAGATGCTTCTGCATGGGCAGGAACGAACATGGCAGCTTCCATCCCCTCCACCATATCCAGTGTTTCCAGATAAGCGCCCACATCATAAATGAACGAGACGGCATACTTATCCAGCGTTTCCCTGCTGCTAATACAGTCCGCAAGGAATACCACTCCATCTGGCATACGGAATCCCACCATATCAAAGAAATGCCCCGGCAGCGGTATCACTTTAATTTCCTTTGGGAATCCTCCATCAGAAAAATCCATCACATCACTTTCCTGTGCCATCAGAAACTTGTGCCGCAAGTCTTTACATGGATAACCACCATAAAGGAAAGACGGCTCCAGAACCGGATATTTTGTGAATGCTGCCTCAATACCACCGGAATAAACCTTACATCCTGTCTGTCCCTGCAGGTAACGGTTACCACCAATATGGTCTGCATTGGAATGGGTATTCAGTATGGCGGCCAAATGCCATCCATTCTTGTCTAAAATCTGCCGGACCTTCCTCCCTGCATCCTTATCATTCCCGCTGTCAACCAGAAAGACATTATCCTTGTCCCGGACGTAAACGCCTATCTTTGCCGGGCAGTCTATATAATAGCATTTCTCACTAATCTGTTTCAGCTCATACATTTTACTAATCCTCCTATCTTTTGGAGGATTTTTCCTCCTGTCTTTGGGAGGATTTCTCCTCCTTTAATTATCTGGATAAAAAATCACGTTGTAAACAGTACACACTTCATCTGAAACATTATGGTATGTATGGGAAATATCTGCCCCAAACCGTATGGACTGCTTTTCCTGCAAAACAACTTCCTTTCCCCCGATTATCATTTTCAATGCCCCTTGCACTAAAAAAATATATTCTTCCACACCCTCCACATGAGGCATGGAATCATGCTGCACTCCTGCATCGAACTCAATATAGAACACTTCCACATTCCTTGCCGGATCAAAAGGAAATAACGGGTACGCCCTCATTCCCCCATCTTCCTCCGTAATCATTTCTTTTTCCGAAAGCCCGGCAACCGTATACTCTGTTTCTGGCTGCCTGCAGAAAAAGGATAACGGTATCTTCAGCCCCGTTGAGATTTTCCACAATACGTTAATGGTGGGCGAGGACTGCCCCCGCTCAATCTGCCCTAACATCGGCTTGCTTACTCCCGTCAGCTCCGCAGCCTCATCCAGCGTAAGATGCCTTGTGTTACGGATTTCTTTCAGACGTTCTCCTATCTTTAATGAAACCTGTTCCATGACGCCCCCTTGTATGTTTTTGCATATATAATATATTATAACATACAAGCAGGCGAAAGGAAAGAATTTTTTATCTCAACAATGCCATACTTCCGGTTAATTTGTTGACCTTCTTTTTCGGCCCACAGATGGCAATCCCCAAATAATTCAGCCCCGTTTCTGATACATCTTTCATTTTTTCAATAAATTCATCATAGGTTTTGCACCCCTGCGCCAAGTCCGAGAAATCCACCACCGTCAAATCGGAAAATTCCGGTTCATACAGCCTTTCACGGATCGTTTTGATGACCTCCCCGTTTCCCTTTAAGATTGGCACCGGAAACTCGATAATCCCCAAATGTTCATTTCCTGTCCTATCATATACATCTGCACCAACAACCTCCGGCATCTGTTTTCCCATCGTGATCCCCATAATTGCCGCCGTGTTTGCAATGATACCAAGCGGCAGGCTTTCATCAATTACCATGACACATTTTCCATTCTGTAAATCCATTATTCAAACCCTCCTATTCATTTGAGACTAATTACCATAAATCTGTTCTTCCAGCCTTACCGCTGACTCATTCATCCAACTCACGCCCCTTTCCATGATACTCAGAAAGGGAAAGCCCTGCGACTGCTAAAACCGTTCCCGCTACGGAAACCCATGTTACCGGCTCATTCAGCACAAGCACAGATGTCACAACCGTTATCACGGGAACCATATAGATATAAACGCTTGTCTTAACTGCACCCAGCACTTTTACCGCAACATTCCATGTGACAAAACAGAGTGCCGACGCCCCAAGCCCTAGATACAGAAGATTAAACAGAACCGTCATATCAGTAAACCGCTTGGCTCCAATCTTAAAATCAAAAAAGAACAATGCCGGAACCATGAAAAGAATGCCATAAAAGAATGTCCTGCGTGTGGTAAGAATGACCGGATAACCAAAACTGCTGATTTTCCTTGTGAGTATGGAATAACATGCCCACTGGGAAGCCGCCAGAACCGCCAGGATATCCCCCATAGGGTTCAGTTCCAGTTCCCGGCCGTTAAAACTGATAAGGGAAACACCAGCCATCGCCACCACAAAACCAATAAAGAAGTTTATCCTGAGTTTCCCTTCTGACCTCATGAACAGATGTGACAGCACCGCTGTAAAAAATGGTGCAACTGATATGATGACACCCACATTAGAAGCCATTGTATAAGTGAGGGCGATATTCTCCAGCAGATAATACAGGCAAACCCCGCACAGCCCAGCCAGAACGAAAGTTATCTCCTGCCTGTGGTCCGCAGCTTTCAGCCGATGTGGGCAGACCAGAAACAATGCTACAAATCCCATTACAAAACGGAAAAACAGAATTTCCACCGGCATGAAATCTTCCAGCAGGACTTTGGTGGATATAAAGGTCGTTCCCCATATAAGTATAGTAAACACTGCTGCCAAATGCCCGGCTATCCTCCTATTTCCCATCAGATCTATTCTTCCTTTCCATCTGCCTGCCATCCCCATCCTTTTCCGAAAAAATTTCACGGTAAATGCCCGGAGCAAGCCCGATAAACTGGTTAAAATAGTTCGTGAAATGGCTCTGGTCTGAAAAGCCCGTCCGAATAGCCACCTCCACAGGCGGCACTTCCTCTGCTAACAGTCTTTTCGCTTCATTGATACGGATTGTTTCAAGATAACGGTATGGCGTGACGCCCTTTGACTTCGTAAAGGCACGCAGCAGCGTTGATTTGCTAAGCCCCGCATAACGGCATATCTGATCCAGATAGATACGCTCTGTAAAATGCTGCTCCATATACTCACAGGCTTTTTCAATCTCGCCGCTACACTCCGGGATACAGTTTTCAAATGGTTGCCCATAATTTTGGATAAGAAGTGAAATCAGGAACAGCAAAGTTTCCTCCTTCCCAAAATCATCATTTCCTTTCATAACCATCTCATGCAGCCGCCTCAGATAGAAGGCAGCTTCATCATCATAAATGATATTCTCTGAAAAGCCCGGAAGCTGCCGTTTCCCACTGACTTCCTCTGCCAGATTAAGCATGGTCTCCTTTGCGATATTGAACCCCCGGTAATCAAATGTCCCCTCGTCACTCTGCACACAGGCATGGTTATCTCCCGGATTGAAAAGTACGATACTGCCCTTTTCTATAATATATTCCCTGTTCCTGCAGGAAAGCCTGCGTGTTCCAGCCTCCACAAACCCAATCACATAATGTTCGTGGAAGTGGTTGGGAAACGGTTGCACAATCCCCTCAAAATGGTACGCCTCCAGCCTTAACCCATCATCATACACCACTGTCCTTGTTTCCTTTTTCATATGGATTTCCTCCTTGTCACACCCATTTTACCCCTTATTATGAACTGCGTCTTGTAAAATATCTTCATTTTTCGGTTTCTGAAAAAAACATAATACAAATAAGGAGCAATTCCCTCCACAAAATCACTCCTTAATCAATTCCACTTATTCCTTTTTCACTGTTTCTGCCATCTGCACCACATCTTATTACCCTATCCGAACCGTTCCATTCATCAGAATATCCGCCCGCTGCTCCGGTGTCAGATTCCGGCTCATTAAAATCTGAAAAAACAACTCCTGTCCTTCTTCCGGATTCCCTGAATAAACCGTATGGGAATTACGGTAAATCACATCAAACACATTATCCAGCTTGATAAATTCCCCGCTTGCGTGCCCATGCCCGGCAAGCCGCCCCAGCGCTTCATCCATATCAGCCAGTGTATCCTCCACCTCTATCAATAATGCCATATCCTTTTTTTCCAAAACACAATCCTCCCATGTAATCACTGATTTTTTGTTATCCACTGTCCCCCCTCTGTCATACTCCTGTTTAGACCCTGCCATAGTCTGTCAGCATTCTTGCCCGTTCCTCCGGTGCTATCCCTGAATTATCCAAAATATCGGTCAGACATTCATAGGTTTCATCCTCACCCCGCAGTCTGATTTCAGCACAGGTTCCATTCTCAATTACCTTACACACCCGGTCCAACTCTTTCAACGTACCTCTGTCCCTGTCGTAATTATCCCATTCCCCAAGCAGGAACATGTTCAGTTTTTTGACGGCATCATACAGATAAACCAGATGTGTCATATCCTGAAAAGACAGGACGGAACCTTTCGCCCGGATTTCCTTTTCTGATGCTATCTGCATACCATCCTCAAAGCCCAGGCGGTAGGATTCTTCCCCATACATGATATTATACTTTGACCACTCATTTTCCAGTGTGTCATACAGTTTCCAGCATTTCTTTGACATTCCTGAATCCTTTGAAAATGCTTTTGACGCCTCATGCAGACATTTCACCTGCTGCCGGAATGAATCACTGTCACGCAGCCTTGCCTCCAGTGCCTCCCCGGTACGGGCATCAAGAAATTCTTTTGATATAAAATCCAAAATCCTCTCTCCCTTCTATTGACGGAAATAGTCCAAATCCAAATTATTCTGTTCCGCCAGTTCCTCCAAAGCGGCACCGCTTATTTCATATATTTCATAATGCCGCGGCTTTGGTTCATTAAAACCTGTAGTGATTACATAAAACCTACCATCTGCATAGACCAGTGTTTTCCCATGTGCATCCAGATTTCTGCAACCTGACGCCTTAATCCCCATATGATTGCACATATATTGCAAAGCATAGCGGCTGGCAGAACAATCCCCTTTCCCTTTGATAAAAATATCAAACCAGTTTGGATTGTATAATTCATAATCAGAGGTTGTGCTAATATACCATGCTGCCTTTTCTGCTTTTTCTTTTTGTGTCATGGAAGAAGTGATATATTGCTTTTCAAAGTCTGTAAAAATCTTATCTATATAGATATTCGTTTCTGAATATGCCCTCACTGTTGCCGTTAGCTTTCTTCCATCCTCCAGGATGGCGGTTACCGTTGCAGTTACACACGGTTCAACATAAGCCGGCTCCCAATCCATCTGTAACAACCCATAATCTGTAATTCTGAAATAGTCTGCCCCTTTGCCAGTTATCTTCCAGTCCCTCACTTCTTTTTTTGTGCCAGATACCCGGAAACGGTATTCCCTAAGATGGCTGCTGTCATAGGTTATGTAACCCTTATATTCTTCAGAAAGATAATATAATGTCACATCCCTGCTGTTTAATACCGGATTATCTGCCGTCGGTTCTGTCTTTTCCTTTGCCTTAACCGTAACCTTGCACTTATATTTCTTTTTCTTATAAGTAGCTGTAATTACCGCTGTTCCCTTTTTCTTCGCTTTAAGAGTGATGATGTTTCCCTTTTGCTTAGAAATAGAAACTACAGATTTTTTACTGGTTTTCCATTTCACTTTTGCTTTACCGGGTACACCTTTTAGTTTCAGCTTATATGTCTGCCCTACGGTCATTGTCTTTTTCTTCGCTGTCAGTTTTGGCTTTGTTTTTGCCTCTGCTGCCATGCCGGGTATCAGCATTAGCAGCACCAGAACAAAGAGAATGACTATTCTGTTTTTTCTCCTCATAATTAACTGCCTCCTTAAAAATCGTCTGTGTTATTCTAAAAATAGCATGCTTATCTTTATTTAATAAAATTATACCGCGCTCCATTTCATAAGTCAGCCTGTTTTTTGAAATTATTTTTCCGTTACCTCTACTGCCTTTTTGCACGAAAAAAGACAGAAACCCGTCTTTTAAAGTTCCTGCCTTTCATCGAAAATTTCTTTTTATCCTAATGATTTCAGCCCTGCCCGATATGCCGCCATCTCCTCCTCGCTGTGATGATCCATCACATATTGCAGCTCTGAAATGGCGCTTTCCCTTTCTTTTGGCAGATAAACAGATAATGGATAAAAATTTGAGGAAGAATTGGCAAACAAATGTGTCCTGATCTGCAAATTCTGAATAAACACCTGTAACTCCTGCAATCTCTCTTTCTCCCCTGCCGGGATAAAACTGCCCGTCCTGCCATATCATAAAGTTTGGTATTAGGAAATAATGTCAGTGCATCCACAGAAATAAAGTATGGATTCAGCCTGCTAAACAGTCTGGCGCTGTTTACTGCATTGCAGGTTCCGCCTCCCTTTCCTGCCAGCCCGGTCATATATACAAAATAATATTCTATGCCTGCCTCATCCAGTTTCCGGCACTGCTTTAGAATATCATCTGCCGTGTATCCTTTCCCGGCAAGGGCAAGGGTGTCATCATCCCCGCTTTCCGTCCCGATGCTCAGGCCATTCACTCCCATCGCCCGCAATTTCCGGAGCTGCCATACCTCCTTATTCTGAATATCACGGATACTGGCAAACATGGCAATGGACTGGCATTTAATCAGGTAATCCCTCACTGTCAGCACATAGGGCTTTAACCGTTCATAGGACAGCGCAAAGGGATTTGCCCCCGTCAGGAACAGCCTTCTTGCATGGGGCTGGCAAGCCTTGATTTCCTGCAAGTCCTCCTCAAACTGTTCCAATGAAACCATCCGAAAGGACTCGTTCTCATACAGATTGCAAAAATTACATTTCCCATAGGTACATCCCGCCGTCAGCTCAATAATACAGGAATCCGCCTCATAATGCGGCCTCCACGTCCGTCCGCTAAAGTGCATAATTCTTTCCCCCTTATAAATGCCGGAGATTTTTGCGGTAATGCTCCAGCTCTTTCTCATCCACACTGCCCATAATCTCATCCAGAACAGCCAGCAGCTTTGCTTTATCCTTTGGGAGAACCCCATATAGCTGTACCGCATTGGAGGCTCCCATTGCCGCAAATTCTGCCTCTATGGCAAGGTTTTCATCTAGGGTTTTCATCTAGGGTTTTCATTTCCATGTACTTTTCCCTTTCTCCCGACCGCTGCCAGTTCCCTTTCCTGATCTCCTGATATAATTCAGAATCCGGATAGATTGTGAGCATATTGGCACCGACCAGTTTGGGGTGCAGCTGGTTACACACCTCTGCGGTCACTTTTGCACCCTCTGCTCCCCTTCCTTTCCCTGATATGCCCACCAGATAGAAAAATTTATAGGATATGCCTGCCTTATCCAGACGTCTACTCTGCACCAGAATGTCATTTTTCCCATAGCCTTTATTCATAAAATGCAGTGCCTCCCCATCTGCCGTTTCCATGCCTATCGTCAGTCCGTCAAACCCTGCACTTTTTAACCGCTGCAATTCTTCATCGGATTTCAGCCCAATATCGGTAATCCTTGCAAAAGAGCCAATGCTTTCACAAGATGGAAAATACCTCTTTACCAAAGCAGAAATTTCCATCAGCAGATCGAATTTCAAAACAAATGGATTCGCTCCGGTCAGAAATACACGCCGGCATTCCCATCCCCACATCCGGTTCCTCTTTGCCGCCTCCTGCAAATCATCCTCGATGTCTTCTAATGGAGACATCCGAAAAGAAAAAGGCAGGTCATTGTATAATGTGCAGAATTTGCATTTATGGTGGGTGCATCCCGCTGTCGCCTCCAGCAGTAACGAGCCTGCCTCATAAGGCGGTCTCCAGATTGTTCCTGTATAGTGCATAATCTTTCCTCCTTTGAAAATGTTCTGCCATAAGGTTACACAAACCGGGGAAGATTCCACAAGTCCTGTCTTTTCTTAGTGATAGTACCTTTTTTCGTACTTAGTAGCAAAAAAGCCAGTTCTTGTTTTTTTATACGGTGTATCCTATACTAATGGTGAGGTAAATGTGCAAAGAATTTCATAAGGCATGAAAAAACCATGCCTAAGAAATTCTATGGTTGCACATAAGAAGAACGCAAGACCAGCGTTCTTCAGAATTTATTTATATTGGGAGGGCTAAGCATGGCAGACAACAAATTCAGTGAAGAAAAACAGCTTGCCCGCTGTGAGCCAATGAGCAGGCTCCAGTCCTGTATTGCGGGCAAATGGAAAATCCTGATATTATGGTATATATCTTTTTACAAAGTACAACGGTTTGGGGAACTAATGCGGCGGTTAGACGGCATTACGCAATCCACCCTGACAAAACAGCTCCGTGAACTGGAAAAGGACGGATTTATCCATAGAAAGATATATGAGGAAATACCGCCTAAAGTGGAGTACACCCTGACGGAGTTAGGACAGAGTTTCCTTCCTGTACTGGAAACCATGTTTGAGTGGAGTGAGAAATACCTCTGCCCGGATTATGTAAATCCCTATAATAAAGAATAGGCTGAAACTTTATTCTCAAGGCATGTTCCTTTCCTTAAAATAATTTCAGCCTATCCGTATTTTTTCGTTTTATCTTATTTGTACTGCACGAACTCATCCATCGGTATTCTCGTCTGGCTGTGCCTATCTTTGTCTGCCTCCGGTTCTGCTGAATATCCCAATGCAAGGATATTTATCGGCTCCAGATTTTCCGGCAGAACTAACCCCTGTTTCAATACATCCGGCTTAAAATAACAAATCCATACGCTGCCAAGTCCCAGCTCCGTGGCCATAAGCATCATGTGGTCAGTCAGAATGGAGGCATCTATATCTGTTGTTACCATGCCGTCAAATGGACGTGTCCATGCCTTGCTTTTATCTGCACATACCACAATCGCTACCGGGGCGCCATAAATATTTGCCGATTCTGAAACTGCCGACAGCCCCTCCCTGCTCCTTACAACCACCAGCCGTACCAGCTGCATGTTTGCCGCTGTTGGCGCCACATGGGCAATCTCCAAAATCTTTTGCAGTTTTTCTTCCTCCACTGCCTGCTCCGTATAGGCACGGACAGAAGAACGTGCCTTTGCTGTATCTAATACTGACATTTTGGTATCCTTCCTTTCTTTAATATGCCGCCGCAGCGGCACTACAAATCAAAACGAAAAGTAACTTTTCGTCTTTCCTTCTTGAATACTTGACCGGTCATAGTATAATGATAGCAGAAACAGATAAATAAACAAGAATGCACTTTTTGGGTATATACTTCCTAAAAAGTAAGTAAGGTGCGAAGTTTTTCATAGCACATAAAAAACCATGTGCAAGAAAAACTACAATCGCACCTATGAAGAATGCAAAAGCAGCATCCTTTCAAACTATATCTGAAATAAAGGAGACAAAGAATGACAGAACAATGCAGCGGATTTACCTGCCCTGTGGAGGCTACAATCTCCCTGATCGGAGGCAAGTACAAGGCGGTCATATTATGGCATCTGATGAACAACACCTTGCGGTACAGCGAACTGCACCGCAAAATGCCAAAGGCAACGGATAAAATGCTTGCCCAACAATTAAGAGAACTGGAAAAGGACGGCCTGATTAACCGTGTCGTCTATCCTGTCGTGCCGCCAAAGACAGAATACAGTCTCACAGAATATGGGAAAACACTTGCCCCCATACTGGATGCCCTGTGCGACTGGGGCGAAAACTATTTATCTGAAACACAAAACTGTAAGGAGAACTGCCAATGAAATATTTCCGTTCGGATCAATACCCGATTGAATTTGTCCTGTCCGAAAACATAAACAAAGAATTTTCTTCCCACAACCATGCAAGCCATTACATCATTTCCCTCTGCATAAAAGGCAGTGTTAGCGCCACACTGAAAAATAAATCCCTGCAAATAAAGGAAAATGATTTCTTTACTGTGCCGCCATTTATGCCCCATGCAGTGAGCCTTACTGACACTTCCGTCCTTGTATCTCTCTGCATGGATAAATCTTTTATAGAGGATTACAGTTCCCAAAAAGGCATAAAAATTTTGGAAATGTTACTGCTGTCCCCAAAAATCCAAAAATGGATAACAAGGCTCCAGACGGAACTCTTACTCCAGGCAGTCTCCCATGTATATGAGTTACATGATACACATAAGGAAGAAATGGAAAACGATATGCTCATCCTCTATGCCAGGCTGGCAAATCATATTTCGGAATCCTTACCACTGGACAATCTTGCGAAAGACTTATATCTCAGCAAATATTACCTGATCCGCAAATGCAAAAGAAACTTAGGATTGACACCCCATAAATTCCACCTTCAGAACCGAATCCGCAAAGCACAGACTTTACTGTTTACAAACAAATCCGTAACCGAGGCCTCTGTAAATACAGGATTTTACGACCAGAGCCACTTCGACAGAGCTTTCAAAAACATAGTCGGGATTTCCCCAACAGAATTTCTTGCCTCAAGCAAAATCCTCTAACCGGTTCTACCCATGACAGCAATTTTTTACAAGCAAAAATCCTCCGTTATTTTTATACTGTAAACACAGGTACAATATAAAAACAAAACGGAGGACACGAACTATGAATACGTTTGAAATTTTTAACAATGGAAAACTGATTACCCCTGCTACCACGAAAGATTTCAGTGACATTCCGTGGTCAGAACACCCTGCCTTTACAGGTGTGGTGTTAAAACATATCCTGACTTCGGAGGAAACTGACGGCGCTTACAGCTACCATCTGGTACGGATTGCTCCAAATTGCAGCATTGGAGAACACATCCATAAAACGCAGTTAGAAACCCACGAAGTTATTGCAGGAAACGGCACCTGCACCAACAAGGGAACAACAATCCCTTATGAACCGGGAGTAATCTCTGTTTTCCCTGCCAATGTCCCACATGAAGTAAACGCTAGCGAAGATGGATTGTACTTATTTGCCAAGTTCATGCCTGCCCTGTGCTGACCCCAGATATCTTTAATAAGAAATGGCCTGAAAAGACCATTTCTTATTAAAGATACAGTTAGTTGATGGAACGTACTGTCCGTTGTTTTACCCACTGTTTGTTCGGCATCGGTTTACCATGTCCAAAATATATGGTTCTATTGCCGAGCCTGCTGATTTTTCCTGCGCTGTCTAACATTTCACTTTTATCATGGAACAACATAGATACGGTTGGATAAAACATATTCATCAGTGCATCCCCCACTATGAGACCTTTATTCTCCACATCAATACCAATCGAACCATCCGTATGTCCAGGCAGGGCAATAATACTGGCATCGACTCCATATTCTGATAAACTGTCCCCATCCTCCAAAAATATATCCGGCTTAAATTCCTCCAAAGTACACACTGAAAAATCTTTGAGGGAAGCCCACAAAACAATTTTCCCCAAAAAAGTTTCTGCGGAAAGTCCTTGATTTGCATTGGACTGAATCAGATTGCAGTCCTTTTCACTCATCCCAATGGGAATACCAAGGGCACTTGATATTTGTGCCGCATTCTCTGCATGATCAAAGTGTGCGTGTGTCAAAACGATTAGTTTAACATGATACTGTCTGCACGCCTCCATCACCCGGTTTACAAACTCCTTCTTACCTGTATCGACTAATATTCCATCAACTCCATTTTCGATAATATAGCAGTTACCATTTCCACACTTTATCCTGTGAATTTCACTCATACTGTTTCTCCTTCCAAATCCCCTTTACCTTCCTCATAGTATTGAATCTCTGTAAAAAGCAATCTTATCATCCAGATTGCTTAAATATTCCGCCCATTTTTTCTGCTGCTCTAATACATACTCTTTGTGCCTTTCAAGCATTTTCAGACGTTCCGGCATGGTGGTATTTCCTTCATACCGCAGCCTTGAATATTCCTTAATATCCTTTAGCAGCATACCGGTGTCTTTCAGGCGTCTAATAAATTTTATCCATTCAATATCGCTTTCATCATAACAGCGTCTGCCGACATCATCCCGCTTTACCCGAATCAGCCCTTTCTTCTCATAATACCGCAGGGTATATTCACTAATCCCGGCTGCTTTTGCCATCTCTCCAATCCTCATGACAATCCCCCATACTTAATCAGACCACAAGTTTGGGCGTAAGCACAAATCTTGCGTGTGAAAAATTTATTTTTCACACTAACCACTCCTGAAAAAGTCCTTGACTTACACTATACTCTAAGTAATATGCTCTTATTGTAATCAAAAAAGGAGGTAAAATCAAATGGAAAACACAAGGTTTACACAGGGCATGGAACAGTTAAAGACGATTGACGGCAAAGGAGGCGAAAATGTCATAAAGTCCCTTGAGGACATAGCACCCGATTTAGGAAAATTCATTGTTGAGTTTGCCTTTGGCGAAATTTACACAAGAGGAGGACTGACAACAGAAGAACGGGAAATGATAACCCTGTCCAGCCTGCTTACTGCCGGAGGGTGCGAGCCACAGTTAGAGGTACATATTAATGGCGCATTGAATGCAGGAATATCTCCCGAAAAAATGATAGAAACATTTTTGCAGTGTATTCCATATACGGGATTTCCAAAAGTGCTAAATGCTGTATTTGCGGCCAAAAAGGTGTTTTCGGAGAGAGGACTTATCCAATAGTAAAACAACAATATTCTAACAGTTGTCATCCTGTTCAGAACGAGGAAAAAGGACATTACAATCCTTTTTCCTCTCTACTATCTTTCATCCAAAGCCAGCAGCCGGGATATATTTTCTCCTAATGCCATTTCCACCGTCCTCTTATCTGAACCTACAAATTCAATAAGCTGTCTGTATAGATACGGTTCTCCATAAGGTGCATCTGAACTGTATAAACATCTTTCCGGCAATTCTGTCAATGCAATTTTAGCAGCAAGGGAAGAAAACGCTGCTGAAAGGTCTAAGTAAACATTGTTATGCCCTTTTGCAAATCTTATCACATCCATCCAGTTTGTGCCACCCAAGTGACCGAAAATAACGGGAATATCGGGATATTTTTCACACAAAGACATCAATATCCTTATCCCATCCATTGTAACCGGATGGAAGGTATGCACCCATACGGGATAAATCTTTGTATTTCTTAATGCCTGAAAAAGAATATCCAACTGTTTCATTTGCTGTTCACTGCCGGGAGTGAATTCCCCGACTCCATATAGTGAATTGGCAGAAACTAACATATCAATCCATTCTTCTGTTTCTCTCAATTCCATGCCTAATGGGACAGAACCAAAACCTAAAAAGCGGTTGGGGTATTCTTTCACAGTTTTAACAACTTCTAAAATGTTATTCTTCATACGGGTGATATTATCTTCCCTGCTATTGGAGCCAGCTAAAATTCTATTCAGGGATTCCATTTCCATTTCTAACTCATTTAACGTGCTGGCCCTTTCCGGATGTGCCGCCGTACAAAATAAAACCGTTTTATCCACTCCTGCCATATCCATTTTATCCAGCTGCATTTTCACAGGAAACATAATATGTTCGTGGCTGTCTATAATCATTCCATATCCTCCTTGACAATTTTGTTATAATGAAAGTAGCATTAAAAAATGCCAAATTCAAGAACGCACTTTTATGATATAAAGTTTCCTTTTTGAAACCGTGCGTGGAAAGGAGCAATACATGGCAAAGGCGCAGGCGGTAAATGAGCAGTGTCCGATTGAGTTGGGGTTAAATATTCTGAGTGGAAAATGGAAATTAAAAATATTATGGCACATTTCCAAAGGGACAGTCCGTTTTAATGAATTGCAAAGGCTTTTAGGAAATATCACAACGAAAACCCTGACACAGCAACTCCGGGAATTGGAAGAACAAAAGATTGTCCTGAGAAATGTTTTTCCGGAAGTTCCTCCGAGGGTTGAATATTCATTGAGCGAAATAGGTATTACCCTTAAACCGGTCTTAGGTGAATTGTGCAAATGGGGAAAAATATACCAGGAATATCAAAGAAAATAATCATATAGATAAATGAAAATCAGACCGCCGCTATGGTTTATTCCATATGCGACGGTTCTTTTGACCTACAGAACGAAAACCGATTTATAACCAATGCAATCACAATACCAACCGTGGTATCTATAATCCTTGCCATACCAAAAGCCAAAGGATTCCCATCATTTCCATGTGTCACGGTAATGCAAAGAAAAACAACACACATAAGGAATGTTCCCTTTTCCTGTTTTATCAGAACGGATAAATTGATAATGGGAATAAGCAAAACGGATAATAAAAGGCATCGTAACACTTCATATGTGACACAATAGATATTCCTCTCAAAAACCAAAACAAGCATCCCGCATATTCCACCAATCACTGTTGCCACCTCACGGTTAAATGCCTCACGGAAACTATCCTCAGAAGTACGTTGAACGCACAGCACGGCAGCAATGGCAGCATAAAATGCCGTATCTGATTTCCTTACTATACCTGTCAGCAAACACAGGAATACTGCCACAACTGTTTTTAATGTGCGCCCACCGACTTTCAGACCGCTAATTTTCATATATGCCTTTCAAGGTAAACTGCTCTAAGATATGCCCATCCATCTGATGGCAAAGCTCATTCAACAGAAAGCCCGGTTCCAAATCAAGCATTTTATCCAAAGCATATACATGAAGTTCATATATGTGTGGTTTATCGGGTGGCGTCATTCCGCCATAACAGGAAGAAAGCTCTGCGGACTGTTCACCACCCTGTATGCTTGTCCAGCTATTCCGTCCCTGCACAAAATCATCTGCCGTCTGGCTCTCATTCTCTTTGATTTCAAAACGCGTTATGTTTGCCGCCAGCCAGTGTATCCATGCAAAGCCCCCTGTCACTGGATAAGCATCCTTATCCTCTAAGACAATGGCAAGCGATACTGTTTCCTGTGGTGCATTTTCCACTGTAAAAGGCAGAGAATAAGTAGGGATACCGTTTTCATTGAACTGTGTCCCATGCCCACCATACTGAGGCCCAATTACCCCGCCTATAATACCACTGCTTGTAACATTCATCTTCAATAACCTCCCATTCGATTTTCTGACAATATTATAAACAGTGGTTCCCAAACAGTAAATTACCCACTTTTTCGTGGGTACTAATCCGGAACTACCCCTTTTTCCTGCAATATGTGTTCCATACCATTTACTCTCAGATAATCAATCCCTATATGCTGCATGATCCTTAATGCCTCCAGTATTTCCATACCCATGTCGTTTGTGAGGGAATATTCTACATGAAGTGGGTATCCCTCATAAGATTTCTTTTCTACAAATCCATATTCCGTTAATTCTTTTAGCTGCTCTAACAACATTTTTTGTGTAATGCCGTCTATATCACGCTCCAGTTTCGCTAAAGATGTAGCTCCAAGACGCAGCCGCCATAGAATAATGGGTTTCCATTTCCCCTTAATCATGTCATGTACCAGCTCCAAAGGGCATGTATATTCTGTGCGTATTTTCATAGGCAAAAACTCCTTCCGCTTTCCCAGTTCTGCTCTTTTCTATTAACTTTCTTAAATACTATATAAGCCTTAAAATCACCACTGTAAAAACAGGGCATTAAATATGTATCTGAAAATCTCCAAAATCAAATAAACCATTCCCCTGCTTTAACTTTCCTTCATCTGATAATTTGCTAAATCCATTTTCAATCCTGCCAATTATATCAACAGGAATGTTCAACTGATGATGTCCGGGTAATACCCTGCTTATACCTAAATGTTGTATTTTCTTCACAGACTTTAAAAATAACTGCGGATCTGTAGTAGGATAAAATGCGTCAAGACAGCCCTGATATATTAAGTCTCCAGAAAACAAATATTTTCTATCCGGTTCATAAAAGCAACAATGCCCCGGTGAATGTCCGGGAGTATGGATAACCGTCAGCTTTCTATCCCCTAAATCCAGACTGTCCCCATCACACAAAATCCTCTGCGGTGTTCCATTGAAAATTTGATATTCATCAATGCTAAAATTTTTCGGAAAATCACATGGTTTACACATCAGATTGCTTTTTACTGTTTGTAAAGGGATAGGAAACTGCACCGATAACCAGTCTTTTTCCTTTTCATACACTGCAATGTCCTTAAAATATTTATGTCCGCCAATATGATCCCAATGGATATGTGTAGTAATTACCATAACAGGTAATGATGTTAATCTATCCACAATTCTCTTTATATTATCCACTCCTAAACCTGTATCAATCAAAACAGCTTTTTCCGTTCCACACAACAGATAGCAATGGGTTTCTTCCCAATGCTTATATTCGCTAATCGCAAAAGTGTCACGGTCAATCGTTTCTATTGTAAACCAATCTGCCATACTCACATCTCACATTCTGTATTTTATTCAATGGCAACATTTTATTTCATTTCCTTGAAAGTATCTGCCATTCCTCCGACAAGCCTCCATTGCCGTTCCATATATAATTTCAATTTTTTTGTATTCTGCTGATAATTAGCACATACCGATTCTATATCCTCAAAATAATCTGCGATTGCACAAGCAACATGGTATCCACTCTCCATTCCTGCTGAAATGCCCTCGCCCATAGGATTCAGGAAGCCTGCAATCTCTCCAGCAAACAATATCCGATTTACACCATAATCAATATGATAACCAGGACGGATATGCGGCAACAGCCACTTCTCATCCTTTGTCTGTTCATCAATCTGCAAATGATGACGATTTTTCATATAAGCAAGAAACTTATCATAATAATACTGAATTTTGTCCCTGTCTTTTACAGCAACACCAAATATCAGAAGATTATCTTTTACATTAAACCATGCGTCATACTCTGACAACTCCGGCTGCAAATACGCATAGAAATATTGAGGATTTAAGTCAATACTCCCTTTATTAAATGTCTGAAATGTAGTGATATATTCAGGAGTATCTTTGATAATTTTACGTTTTATTGTTCCTACAACACCCTCACAGTCAAGAACATATCTTGCATTTTCCGTGTAAGTGTCTTTTCCATGCAGAGTAACACTAACATAATCGTCTTTTTCCTCACAAAGAGCAGTAACGGTCTCATCTCTGATTTCAGTGCCGTTTTCCTTTGCCTTTGTTGCAAGCCAACTATCAAACGAACTGCGCCAAACATTAACACCTTCCTGCTCAAAACAAAACTCTCTCCCCTTATCATCTGTAAAAACCATCCCCCTATTATCCGTCGGAATACACATAACAGACTTTGGGGTACTTTCGCCAAAATAAAGTTCCACCAAATCCATTGATTTTTTTATCAAAATGCCGGAACATGATTTATAACGTGGCATCTTAAACTTTTCCACAAGCAAAACCTTGTATCCTTTTTCCGACAAGACTTTTGCCGCTGTACTGCCCGCCGGTCCCGCACCAATGACTATTACATCATACATTTGCATTACCTCTATTCTTATTCTTCCTATATTAAGTATAGCATGAAACTATGTTTTTTCTATGTAAATGGAAATAGGTGTCCAATTCCCAAACATTTTTTATTGTTTCTCTATGTAGGCAGAGTTGGATTTACTAATTGTGCAATCTCCTCTGCATTTTAGGACTGAACGTCATTTAATTTAATATTGCTTTTATTTATCCCACTGTCAAATTCCTTTTCAAATTCAAAAATAAAATATGCTTTTAGCAATTCTCTTGTTATATGGGGCGACTGCACCGTCTGAATGGCATAAACCCCTTCCATCACTACCAAAGCAGTCAGCAAATCTGTATTGTTTGATATAGCGGTATTCAATAATATCATTTCTATATAATCGTGTTCTAAACCATCCCTTACCAAACGCAACCCCCTGTCTAATATAGGGCAACCAGAAGAATATTTTTCCAATATGCCCAATCCTTTCACTATTACTTTTTGATTTATGCCAAGTATCTGCAATACTAATTCCAGTACCTTTTTTTGATTTTCCAACGAATATTCTTTTGGTATATTGCTGCTATACAACACACATAATATCTGCTCTTTCATTATTTTTTTCCATGCTCCATTTATGAAAACACTAATATTCTCAATTTCAAAATCCCCTGTATACTATAATAACTATAACAGAAAATCAATAATTGTTACATCAAAAAAAAGTATGCTGTTACACATACCCCTCATACACGTGGCATTTCTTTACTTCTCTAAATTAAACCATTCATTATAAACTTTTACAGTTGCCTTGTAATCAGTCGATTGGGAATCATATTTCTCTTTAAAGTTATCGTTTTTCACAATACTTTGTATCTCAACGAAATAAGATTTCTTAAATCGTTCTTTATCAACTTTTTTGTCTAAATACTTTTGACAAGCCTCATCATAGGAATTCAAAAACTCCTCCTTAGCAGACTCAAAAACACTTATTATTAAATCGTTATTAAGTTCTTCATTGTACTGAATGGTTAAATCTTCATAACGAATACGAGCATTTGTAATACGCTCCCTTATCTGCATTTCCACCTGCCCTTGTACCAATTTATTATATCTAAATGACAATAATATTGTTCCACATGCTGTTACTAAAGAGGCAATTCCTAGTATGAGAGTTATTATATCACTTGTTTGTATCATTTTTTTGACTCGCTCCATTTCCTGATGCAGGCTCACTTTGTGACTTTATCTGTGTTTCTACCTTACCAACAAGAGCTAAAAAAGCATCTACACTTTCAAATATCCCCCTTGATTGTTTTATATGTATGTCTTTTATTAAATTAACAATTTCTAATTGTTCAGTGACACTCAGTGGCTCATTATTTCTAGTTACAGATTGAATAGATTCTACAATCTCTTGACTATTATGGTTCTGGCTTAACTTAACATATAATTCTTCAGCAAAATCACGTTTTGTCATTTCTGTTCCTCCTAAATCAAAATCGTATAATTTTATATTATATCATACTCATTGTATAAATCAAAGAGTATTTTCTAAATTAATTTTTCAAATTAAATTTACAATGTTTATTTGCTAATACAAAAAGAGGTATGCTGTCACCATACCCCCTTTGGCATTTCCTATCTTCTTTTTTCCACATCCTGCGCTACCGCCCGCCCTACTACCTCAGTCATTTGTTCTGGACCATGCTCCCTCTGGTACTGCTCAAACAGTTCCGCACCATACTCCGGCTGTGGTTCTGCCACCACAAGGTTCGTCAACGGGGTTTCTGCCCGGCTGCCACGTTCCCGCTGCCCCTGACATTCCCCCACTGCTTTTTCCAAATTGTCAACTCTGTCGATTACCCGATCTACCTTATTTTTGACGGCATCCAGCTTTTTCCTCATGCCGGTTACCTGCGTGATTTTATAAAGCGCCCTCTTACCCTTCCGCTTTGCCGCATCCACAATCTTCCCTGCCTTATTGCAGATTTTCTCCTTTAATTCCGTAACCTGCTGTTTGAGGGAATCACACTGTTTCTGCATGGCATCTGTCACTTTTTTCAGGCCGTCCTTTACATGCTTTGATATGGTGTCCTCTTTCATCGACACCAGCTCCTGCCGCACGGATTTGATTTCTTCCGTCATGGAATTTATCTGCTTTTCCAGCGTTCCCACATAATCACACATCTGTTTGACCTGCTCTGCCTGTGCGTTCATCTGGTTCTTAGCCAGTAACTCCAATAATTCCACAATGCGGCTGTCATTACTGATTGCCTGTCCTTCTGCCAATCCTGTTCTCTCCTTTCATTGCACCAGAGCCGGGGAAACAAACACTTCCCGGCTCCGGCATATTACTGTATTATAATATCTTTTGTGAAGAATGCTGCTTTTGCATTCTTCTTAGGTGCGACAGTAGTTTTTCCTGACGAGGTATTTTCGAGTTTGGAAAAACTTCGCACCTTTTTATCTGGTCGGCAAATCCATATCCGGGAAGTCCTGCCCCGGCATGAAGCCTTCCTCCTGCCCCCTGATCTGTTCCTGCACTTCTGCTGCTGCCTTTTCGTAGGCATCCGTCAGCAGGGTATTCAGTTTTCCACGGAACTCTGCCGTAACAGGGAAACAAATGTCACGGTACACACTGCGGTTATTCTCGTCGATCTGGTTCGTCTTGTAAGAAGGCATGGAAACAAACAAGCCCTTCTTCCCCATGATAAGGCTGATATTGCTGACAGCAAAACAGTCGGCAATATAAATCCGGGCAAGCCCCCGGATGCTGCTGTTCTCCTTTTCAAAAGGCGTGACCGCCACGGTAAAGGGCAGCTCCATGTCCTGTGCATCCCCCACAAGGTACTTATTCTGTTTTGTCTGCTGTAAATTCTCCAGTGCAAGGAGAATATTTGCCTCCAGCTCTCCGCGGAACTCCTTTGTCGTCGGGTAGCAGATGTCTTTTCTCTCCCCTTCCCCGCTTTTTGCATAATGCGGCATGGAAATATACAGCCGGTTATCCCGGTTCGCAAGAATCGTGATATTGCTGACCTTGAAACTGTCGCCAAACACCACCGATGCATAGCCCCTTACATTGCTGTTCTGTGTTTTTACTTCCCCTACGGTAATCTCATACTTCATATTTTCCTCCATTCCTGCATACACCTGTATGCGCCTGCCGGTTTTCCGGCTGCTGCCCATAAAACTGCTGTGTGCCGTTTCCCGCTGCTTTGCTTATGCGGAGGCACAAAGCAGATTTTATGATTTACGAGTTACACTCATTTACTTTCCGCATCCCCCCTTTCACTGCCGTAATCCTCAACCGGGACACACCGGCAGGCAAACCTCTTTGTACCGTGTTCCGCACAGGTGAACAGAGTAAGCACCTCCGTATCACATTCTTCCGTTACCCATCCGTCATAGGGATTTACCACCCGCATTTCTTCCACCGTGTAACAGTGCGTCACGCCTGCTTTCGTGGTGAGTTTTACCTCCGTCCCCGCTTTTGCGCTGCTCAGGTTGGTAAAGAAAACTCCCCGCCTGCTGCCGTTATGCCCGGCAAGGACGCAGTTGCCCTCCCCACATAAGGGTGCGGTGCTTTCCATGTGTCCGATCCCCTCATTTAACTGCACCGTGCCTGTCCCCTCAAATACCGGGTACTTTATCTTTAATTCCGGTATCTCCACCATCCCGGCTGCACCCTCCGCCAGATATGGGGAAGCCTCCTTTTTACGGCTGCCGGTTTCTTTACGCGTCTCATCCTCATCTCCATCCTCCTCAAACTGTTCCATATACTGATCTGCCCTCTGCTGCTCCCGCATCCGCAGAAGAAAAGGGACAGCCGCAATGGCTATCCCCAGCAGGATAAAAAATACTGCTTTTTTGCTTCTCAACGGTTCTCCTCCCTTCCTTCCCCATACCGGTATGGCTGCTCCGCCACATGGGGAACCTGTTCCTCCGGATTATGCGTCTCCGTTCTTTCCTCCTCCGGGCTTTGTGCCGCCTCCGGGGATTTCCGATTTTCCATGTCCAACAGGGCATTTAACTCAAACTGCCTTGCCAGCTTTGTTTTTAATTCCTCCTCATACTGGAACGGCTTTTCATATTCTGCCTCTGCCTGCTCCATGTCAAGACGGTATTTCTCCAGCCTTTCCTCCAGAAAGCTGATTTTTTCCTGAATGCCGTTAAAGAGGTTCTCCAGCCTTGTCATGCAGCCCACCGGGGAAGTGGAAATCTCCGCCTTATACTCCGTCTTTCCCCGCAGCACCAGATAATCCGCCCCCATGAAATTCTTTTCCACAAGGACGGAAAAGCCTTTGTATTCCGCTACTTCCGTCGTCTGCCCTGTCCTGCATTTGCCGGCGGCAGACAGAAAAGCGGTGCCGCCATCCACCCTCTCCGTAAACGTCATCCCGCCTACCCGGATAGAAAAATCTGCCCCGGCAGACAGCCTTTTATCGCGCTCCCTGACATCCTCATGGACGCACTTTAATTTCTCCTCTGCCGCTGCAATCAGTTTTGGGAATTTTACCATGAAGCTGTCCTGCATGGCATAGTGCTGGCTGTCATAGGTAGATTTGAGCATTTTCAGGCGCTGCACGTCATTGTCAACCTCCATCTTTTCTTTTATCATCGGGTTGCCTGTCGCCACTGCCTTTATCTCCGCATAGGAAAGGGTTGCCTCGTCTATATCCTCACAGGTCCGTGACACGGATTTTCCTGTCATTACCTGCGAGATAAAACGCTGCTTGTTTTCGACCAGCGCCCATGAATAGGCATCAAAGGTCCCTTTCGTCACATAGCGGTACACGGCAACCTCATCATTCTCATTGCCCTGCCGCAGCCCCCTTCCCTCGCGCTGTTCAATGCTTGAAGGTTTCCACGGGCAGTCGCAGTGGTGCATTGCCACAAGGTGTGTCTGCACGTTTACCCCGGTGCCGCACTTGTCGGTGGAACCGAGCAGGATTTTCTTTGTGCCGGCACGCATTTCCCGGAACAGGGCATCCCTCTGTGCGTCTGATTTACAGTCATGTATGAATGCGATTTCTTCCGCAGGGATGCCCTGCCTTACCAGCTCCGTCTTGATATAGTTGTAAACATCAAAACTGCCTGTCTCATGCCACTGTGTACTTAACATTTCCCGGTTCCACGGTCTTTTCGGTGTTCCAATGTCGGAAAAGATAAGCTGCGTGCCGGTCTTCCCCTCATCTTCCGCCTTATGGTATTCATACAGCACGTTTTCCACCACTTTGTTTAACTTGCCGTCCGGGCTGCCCGGTGCATCCGCTGTCAACAGCCTTGCGTCTGTGCCTAAAAGCCTTGCCTCATGGGTGATTTTCAGGAAGTTGTCCTCTTTCGGATCGACCCTCCCGTTACGGATTGCCTCCGCCCTCTGCACAAAGGTCTCCATGACCTGTTTCACATACCAGTCCGGCTCGCTCTCCACAATGATGTATTTCCCATCCCGAAGCTCCGGGGTGTCAAGGTCAAGCATGTCCCTTGTCTGGATGTCTGCCGTCTCCCGGAAAATGTTCATCAGCTCCGGCAGGTTGGTAAACTTATTGAACCTTGTCTTGGAACGGAACCCGCTGCCCGTGACATCCAGTTCCAGCGCTGTCGTCTGTTCCCCGAAGTTTGCCGCCCATGAATCAAAATGGTAAATGCCAAGCTGCTCCAGCGTGTCCTTCTGTAAGAACTGCTGCATGACATACATCTCCACCATTGTGTTGCTGATGGGGGTTCCCGTGGCAAACACGATGCCCCGCCCACCGTTGATTTCATTGATATACTGGCACTTGAGGTACATGTCCATCGCCCTCTGGCTGCCGCTGCCGGTGATGCCCGCCACGTTCATCTTTGAAAATACGGCAAGGTTCTTAAAGGCGTGGGCCTCGTCCACCAGAAGAGAGTCAATGCCCAGCTCCTCAAAGGTAATGTTGTCATCTTTCCGTATTTCATCCGCCATTTTCTGCAGCTGTTCCTCCATCCGTGCTTTCTGCCCCTCCATCTGCTTGACGGTCCACTGTTCCCGGTTTCGCTCCTTCATTTCCGCTATGGCAAAGCTGATGTCGTCAATCTGGCGGTTTAACAGCATCTCCCGCCTCTCTTTCGATACCGGGATTTATTGTGATAGGTAAGGTTTTGATGTTGTCTCCACCTTTTCCCCCACTTAGCACCGTACGTGAGAGTTTCCTGCTCATACGGCGCCCCAACGAATCCTTACTCTGTTAAATTGGTAGATTTTCCACTAATAACCTCAAAGAATTAAGCTTTTTCTTAGCCTTGTCATTCAGTTCCACACCTACTAAATCTTTTTCAGAAATTTCCACTTTGGTAATCAGCTCTTGCTCTTTTTTGGTAATCCACATAAGGTTGTCATAGTCGTCTGTGCCGCCTTTGTTCTTTGGCGACTTTCTACAACAGACCATGTTTCCTATTTGCAGTTTCATACCCGATATAAAACTTTTCCCATTCTGCCCTGCTAACTTTGAAATACGGTTATCGTTAAATTTCACTGTTTCAGTTTCATCACGATTTTCCAATAAATACTCAATCAGCACTTGCAGACCGTCATTCAGCTTGCTGTGGATTAGGTTTCTTCCCTCTTTCGTGTAGTTGCAGATTTCCTGTTTAAAACTTAAAGTCTTTTTCAGCACTACACCGTACAGCGGAAATACGTCTATTCCTGCAATGTTATAAATGTTGGTTGTGTAATTCCCATATAATTTCAGATAAATTGCATTGGTAGGGTGTCCCCTTGTGTAATTCTTTTTCAGTCTGTTCATGGTCGGTTTGACTAAGAAATATACCCTGTGGAAATCAATGTTACACATGGTAGCCATTGAATAGTAGTTATGCACTCCTAAAATGATGGAGTTGAGCTTCACTACTTCATTCTTCACAGTGTGGTGTTGTATTGCTGTTATCTGTTTCTTGATGTTTTCAGCAACTTTATTGATATTTTTGTCTGTCATGTGGCTTCTGGCTACAAATTTCCTGCCTTTTGGCACAGCCTTGAATTTAATTCCCAGAAATTCACTTGAGTTTTTCTTTAAGTAAGTTATTTTGGTCTTTTCCTCACTCACTTCCAAACCCAGTCTTTCTTTCAGCCACATTTTTGTCGCTGCCAGCACTTTCTCTGCTGTTTTGGGATTGCTGCAAAATATCTTAAAATCATCAGCATAACGTACGATGTGCATTTCTTTCAGCCCTGTATTTCTAATGGCTTTGTACTTATGGTTCGTGCCTTTGTATTCATATCTTGTCGGAAGATTCTCCCATTGACCTGCAACCCACCAGTCCAGTTCATTCAGTACAACATTCGCAAGCAACGGACTGATAACTCCGCCCTGTGGAACACCTTTTCTCGCAATTCCGATACCCTCTATCTCTGATTTCAGTATCTTGCCGATGACACTCAGGACGCATTTATCCCTTATGCCGATTGCCCACAACTGCTTCATTAGTTTTGCATGGTTTACATTGTCGAAAAATCCTTTTATATCGACATCAACCACATAGTACAGCCGCATGATGTTTACAAGATAAGAATATCTTGCTACCGCGTGCCTTGTGGAACGGTTTGGTCTGAACCCGTAGCTATGCTTGTAAAACTTTGCTTCGCATATCGGTTCAAGCACTTGCTTTAGGCACTGCTGTATGATTCTGTCTTCCATGCACGGAATACCCAGTGGTCTCATTTTCCCATTCGGTTTTGGTATCTCTACCCGTCTGACGCTTTTCGGATTATAATTCATCATTTTGGACTGAAAGTATGCAATCATTTCTTCCTCATTCATACTTTCATAGTCCCTTATTGTCTTTCCGTCAGTCCCTTTGGTATCTGAACCCTTGTTTTTCTTGATATTCCTATATGCAAGTTTGATGTTTTCCGCACTCATTACGATTTGCATTAAATGTGTGAATTTTGCATTATTCCCTGCGTTTGCATACAGTTGGTCAAAAATCTCCTGCATATCGTAATACTCATTATTTCTTAGCTGTTTTCTCTTTTTGGCTTTCGTGTCCAAGTCTGCTAACCTCCCTTTCGGAATTTCAGCATCTCTTAGTCATACCCGAACCTTGAACGAATCTACCTCTCTTTCCATTGTAATTTTCCGTCTGGTGGCTATCGCTCCATTTCCATTACAGAAACTTCATAGCTTGGTGCCACCACTTTCACCTGAATTAAAGTAAGTTATAGCCTCTGCTTTTCCTTACTAAGACTTCGCCGAAGATAATTTCTCCGTCTTTCAGGCTTTCCTTGTTCCGTTACTGCTATCTTTCCATCTATACCCTTAGGTCGTGAGTATGAACCTGCAACCTTGATAGTGCCTGTAACACTATATGGTATTTCATATCGAAAATTTTTACTCTACCACAGTTGCCACACTTACGTGTCCCTCTACGCATTTCTACGCAGTCCAATTTTAGATTCGTACATTCCCCACTTCGTCAGCTAATTCAATAACATCCTAACCATAGGTATTTTATAGACTCTAGCCCTATACCGCTCGACCACCTCTGGTTCGGTTTTCCTCAACATTACTTGTTAGGGCGGACACTGGACATCTTAACGCACTTCATACAGCAGGGGCATTATCTCCCCTTTTGCATGGCGTTTCTTTGAGCAGGCGTTTCAAGGCGTTACCCTCTCATTCCACCTATCGCAATAACAGTTATGGATTAAAATAATCCACGCTAGTTTTGTACGCAGTACCTACGCACTGCCTTTGTCTAGCAACAAGTCGTACTCTCAAACTGCGAGTGTGACATGATGATGCAGTCATAATCCCCGGTGGCAATGCGGGAAATGAACTGTTTCCTCCTTTTTTTCTCAAAATCCCGTTCCGTTGCCACAAGAATGTTGGCAGAAGGGTAGAGGCGCAGGAACTCACTGGCGGTCTGGCTGATTAACGGCTTCGGCACCACCATTGCCGTCTTATTTGCCAGGCCGAGCCGTTTCTGCTCCATGCACGCCGCCATCATCTCGAAGCTCTTGCCCGCACCCACACAGTGGGCAAGCAGCGTGTTCCCGCCCATCAAAACCCTTGCAATGGCATTCTTCTGGTGCGGCTTTAGCTGTATGTCCGGGTTCATGCCGGGGAACTGTAAATGGCTGCCGTCATACTCCCGCAGCCGCACGTTATTAAAGGTCTCATTATAATACCTGACATATTTGTTCCTCCTTTCCGGATCAGCGAATATCCACTCACGGAATGCCTCCTTTAACTGGTTCTGTTTCTCCCTTGCTAACATGGTTTCTTTCTGGTTTTCCTCATAATGGTACTTCCCGCCGCCATCCTCAATGCGGTCCCTGACCGTGACGGTACGCAGGTTCAAAGTGTTCTCAAAAATCGTGTAGGCATCCATCCTTGAAGTGCCATAGGTTTTTGTTGCTGCTACCGAAGTTTTATCCAGAGATTTATTTTCCACGAACCACTCCATCTGGAACTTGTTGAGATGTACCTGTATGCCGTGTGAAAAATACAGACTCCTCTTTGCCTGCGCCCTCTCCGGTGTGTGGAGGGTTTCATACAGGAATCTCTCATAGTCCTCCGGCTCAATCCACGTCGTGCCGATCCGCACGTCAATCTCCCCGGCATCCAGATCCTGCGGCTGCACCTGCTCCAGCGCCGCCACGTTGTCCCCGAACAGTTCCGGGCGCTCCCCCGCAGCCGCTTTCGCCAGCCGCAGCTTATCCCTCACGTTGCCGGACAGGTATTCATCTGCTGTCTCCCATCCCCGGTTTTTGTCATGCTCCAGATATTTCAGCGGGTTTAGGAAGATAATGCCTTTCAGCTCCTCCAGCAGCTTGTCCCGCTTTAATTCCTCTTTTGTTTCTTCTGATAACATGGCCTGTTCCGCAGGGGCAGGCTCCGCTTTGCTTTGCTGCAGGCTGTTCTCTCTCTCCACACTGTCCTGCTGCCCTGCCCGCAGTTTGTTAATCTGCCCGACGATGTCCGGCTCATAGACTTCCAGCATATAGGGGATGTTGACGCCGTTGTATTCACATACGGAAAGGTTCAGCGCCTCCACCGCCGTTTCCACCCGTTCTGTCTTATTTGCTGCCCGGATGGTCTGCTTTGTGAACATGTCCGCTTTCGTGACAATCCCTTCCTCGTCCACGTTTTCCAGTGAGCATAAAAGAGGGTAATCCTCGTCGTCCCGGAAGGCCCTCGAATTACCCTGTGAAGTGATATACCCGTATTTTTTTATATATTTATCATATACGGCATTTAATTTTTCCTGCACTGCCTTTAATTCCCCCTCACTGCAGCCTTTTAACTGGATGTTTATCAGATGCCTTGTGCATTTCCGGATGCCGTCCATTCCCCTTATCCTTTCAAGCACCGTATTTCCCACCTCCTGCCGGTACATCCTGGAATCTTTCCGGTAATACAGCACCCCGTCCACAAACGTGTAGGTGTAATTCTTCACGTCCGGATCGGCAGGCAGGCTTTCCTCCGGTTCCTCCCCCGGCCCTGATAAAACCTCATAATCCGGTATCTGTACGGAAAGGCGGCCTAACGCCTGCTGCAATGCCCCCTGCAGGTCAAAATCCTTATCATCATTGACACATACTGTATAACCGGAATCACTGCCATACCTGCCGGTGTCATACTCCATGCGTCCTAACATCATTTCCGGATGTTCCACAAAATACGAATTGACCGGTACTCCGTTTTCCGTCATGCCGAGATGAATCCAGTCCGGCTCTGCCGATATTTTTCTCTCCCTTTTCTGGAAGAATAAAATATCACTGGTGACCTCCGTACCCGCCTCTGCCTTAAATGCACTGTTTGGAAGCCTGACCGCCCCGACAAGCTCTGCACGCTCCGCCAGATATTTCCGGACGCTGTTATTTTTCTTGTCCATCGTTCCCTTTGTGGTAATTACTGCAACGATACCGCCCGGCCTTACCTTGTCAATGGATTTTGCCACAAAGTAATCGTGGATTTTGAAATTCTCCGCATTGTACTTCCTGTCATAGACCTTAAAATCCCCGAAGGGCACGTTGCCTACTGCCACGTCAAAAAAGTTGTCCGTAAAATCTGTTTCCTCAAACCCCTTTACCTGTATCTCTGCCTGCGGGTATAAAATTTTTGCAATCCTGCCGCTGATACTGTCCTTTTCCACGCCAAAAAGCCTGCTGCCCCGCAGCTGCTCCGGCATGGTCCCAAAGAAATGCCCCGTACCCATAGACGGCTCTGTTGCCATGTCTAAAATGATACAATTACACGAACCTCTAAAATTTGCACCCAAGCCTGCCCTTTGGTGCATTTTTGGTGCAAATGCCGCTGGATCTCTTTTTGCTTCTTTCCTTAACGATGTTATCCGCATAGGTACATTTTGCATACTCATCATAACGATGCCGTATGCACCATTGCGGAATATATGGTTTTTAGGCTAGGTTTCTTTTTGGAACTCTTTTTCAAAATTCCATGCTTCAAATATATTCACATAGTTGGAATGTATCTGTTCTCTTTGTTTTTCCCAATCATATCGCTGGTTACAATACTTATCAATATCTTTCAGATATTCATCAACTTTCCTTAAAGCATCTGAAACTCTACCAAGCTGGATAGACAATACTGTTTGAAGCGGTTCATCTGCAGAAGTAACAATTCTGTTTAAAACATTCTGCTGCAAATAATCAATTTTCACTTTATTGATTGCAATTTTTACTGCATTGCAACCTTTCAAAATGGGCTGAAAATCTATTGCTGTTTCCCTGCAAAACTTCTGGTGTGCTGTTAGCAAGAGATTTTTTTGTTTGAACGGTGCATAATCAGTACTCTGCAATGCAAAAATCTCACTTTGAATCATTCTTGATGTTTCATCTAAAAGATTATCCGGAACACCAGCTTCTGTATTTCTTTGATAATCACATATGTTTTGTTTCATCAAAAATAATGCCTGATACAGATAGAGTGCCTGATAAAAAATATATTCCTCAACAGATGCCTTTGCTGTGATATATTTTTGCACCTCGCAAATCAAAACAACGAGCATACTTGCAAAAGCTCCTCCAAATATTGTAAGGACGAAATTATTTGAAAACCATATCGTATTTAACTCAAGCATATGTGTTTCCATGTTTACCGTAGTAAAATAAGTTAGTGCCAAAAACAAGATTGACACAAACGCAGTGAATTTTATTACTTTAACATTGCCTCTCATATAAATCACCTTTTTATAAAATCAATTACACTTTTCTTATTCCGAAATTGTGATAGCTTTTAACGCTTCATCTATCTTAATAGCTTGTACGGGAACATACTCACCATTGAGACGAACACCTCCGCCAGTCAATGAAAATAATTCTCTGGAAGTGTTTAAATCCAGTCGTAGATTCTCGTTTGAGAGTAACTGGTCAAGTTCAAAAGCCACTTTCCTTGAAAGAAATTTCTCAGCCTCTTTCTGACGTTCAATACACCCTTCTTCCGATTCGCAGTCCTTACGAATGCGGGCATTACTGATAATACGGATTTCATTAACTACTCCGAGCATATGGTAAACCAGACGCATCATGTGCGTTTTGGCTTCATTTTCATCCATATCAAAATAGAGCTGCTCAAAAGCCTTATCGATTTGTGTTGAAACTTCTTCAAGTCGCCTGTCAGGTTTGGTTTTCTCCATTATTGCAGTTTTTGTGGTAAAGGAAGATTTCTGCTCTGTTTTCCCACCAACCTTGCTTTTTATTCTGTGTCCTTTTTCTTTAATCCAAGGCCATGCTGTGTTCTTCCACCATGGAGAAACAACATTTCGGAACAGGAAAATACCTCCTGCAACAATAGCCGCTCCCAAGGCTTCGCCAACTTGCTGGGCAAATTCCTCCTGCTCCGGTGTAAGCCGAACACGGCGCTCCTCATAAGGGTATGGTTCATAATCATCGTTTATTAAATCATCAATATCGTATTCTTCCCATTCAATAATATCAGGGTTTTGGTTATTCTCATCCCGTGTCAATCCCCTCACGCGATCAGGATTATCCTTGGAGCGAATAAGATGATCTCCATCTTTCACTATAGGTTTATATACTTTCTCACCCATGAACAAGCTGCTCCTTTCGGATTATTCTTTCTTCACATAAGTCAATTCGACATCATACCCCAAGGATTCAAGCATCTGTATGAACGTCTTATTTACAATTTTTTCGCTTTTCTTAATCAGCCGATTCACATAAGACGGCGTGGTACCGATATCTTCGGCGAGTTTTGCCTGTGTAGTTTCCGCTTCTATGCATTTGACCTTTACATCGACTTCTATGTTGTTTTTCAACATTGCCCCTCACCTGCCCATGTCCTTTGAAATAAATTATCCTATCCGTACAATTTATTGTATCACTTTATTTCCACATTTTCAATCCATCGGAGAAAAAAGACACCCGGCCGAAGCCGAATGCCAGTTTCGCCATTATTCTGTTATGCCTGAATCTCCGTCCCATCGCGGAAGGTGACCGTGATTTCCTTTTTCCTGCCGACCGTCACGAAGTCCACCATGCAGCCCCAGAGCCGTTCGTCAAATTCTGCAATGGAGCCGTCCTGCTTTTTCAGCATTCTGATAAAGTCCACCAGCCTTTCGCTCTGCGCTTCCTTGGCGGAGATGGCGGCTGCCACCTCATCGTACCGCGTCTTTGCCGTTTCATACCTCTGAACCAGTCCATCGTATCGATTCTGGTACTCGTCCTGGTCCTGCGCGATGCGGGCGTTTTCTGCTACGATGCTCTGCGTCATCTCCACCAGTACCAACATCTCGTCCTCCAGCTTCTGCCTTTCTTCCCGCAGGGAGTCGGTAGCGCAGAGCGTCCTGCGGATAATCTCCGCATTGGCGATGATCTCTTTCTTCTCGGTCACCAGCTGGTTGTAAGCTGACACGAACGCCGCCTTGACCTCGTCCTCCGTGACGTGGGGAGTCCCGCATTTCTCGCCATTGTACTTGCGGTTGCAGCGGTAGATGACCTTGCGGTACCGGTCTGTGGAATGCCAGACCTTCGAGCCGAACCACCCGCCGCAGTCGGCGCATTTTATCTTGTTGGAGAAAATGCTCACGCCGCTGTAGCGTGTGCCGCCTTTGCTTCGTCTCGCAAGCTCCGCCTGCACCATATCGAATACAGCGGGACTGATTATGGCTTCGTGGTTTCCTTCCACATAGTACTGCGGCACCTCACCCTCATTCTTCTTCATTTTCTTCTGCAGGAAGTCTACCGTGAATTCCTTCTGCAGGAGCGCATCGCCTTTGTATTTCTCGTTCGAGAGCATCCTGCGAACCGTCTGCTGGTTCCACACATCCTTGCCGCCAGGCGTTTTGATGCCCCGGTGTGTAAGTTCCGCAGCGATGGAATGCGGCGTCATGCCTTCAAGGAACAGTCGGAAAATCAGCCTCACAACTTCCGCCTGTTCAGGATTGACCACAATCTTTCCTGTCTCTTTGTCCATATCCAGCCCCATGAAGCGGCTGTAGGCAAAGCTGACCTTGCCGTCCGCCATGCGCTTGCGCTGCCCCCATGTGACATTCTCGGAAATGGAGCGGCTCTCTTCCTGTGCAAGGCTCGACATGATGGTGATAAGCAGTTCACCCTTGGAGTCAAATGTCCAGATATTTTCCTTTTCAAAATAGCACTCGACGTTATGCTCCTTCAGCTGCCGGATGGTGGTCAGGCTGTCCACCGTGTTCCTTGCGAAACGGGAGACGCTCTTGGTGATGATAAGGTCGATTTTCCCGGCAAGGGCATCGGCAATCATTGCTTTAAATCCCTCGCGTTTTTTGGTGTTCGTCGCAGAGATACCTTCGTCCGTATATATGGCTGCAAACTCCCAATCGTCTCGGCTTTTGATGTAATTCGTGTAGTAATCGACCTGTGCTTCATAGCTTGTGGCCTGATCCTCGTGCTCGGTCGAAACGCGGGCATATCCGGCAACACGGCGTTTTTTTGTGCTACTAATCGGCACCGCCGTGTAGCGGCTGATTGTCGGCGGAATTGTCGTCACTTTTCTTTGTGCCATGCATCTTCCCCTCCTTCCGTTTCACATACTCATTGAAGCCCATGCCCGTGCCATTCCTGCCGCCAGCATAATTATATTCGCTCCAGAGTGCTTTTCTCTCTGGTGTCCACATATCTCGTTTCGCCGTGGTTTTCCATTTCGTTTCAACGGAGCTTCTATCGTAAAAATGGAACTCCATCGTGTCCGTGCCGATGATTCTGACCTGTTCAATCCGCCCCGAAAATATGTCGGCATCGAATTCACCAAGCCTCAGCACGTCACAGCAGATACGCTTTAGCTGCTCCTCCGGCACGTCCTTTGCTCCGCAGCTTACCTTGCCCCTGCCTTTTTTTGAGCCGCAGGTCCAGAGGACATACTGGCCGCGCTTTCTGGCGGAGCGGACATAACTCCGTCCACAGTTCCCGCACTTGATTTTCGTGGAGAAACAGGAAAGGTTCAGAGCCTTGTTCGCAAAGCAGCCTAATTCCTTCCGTCTCGCAATCTCGGACTGGACATAATCGAATGTCGCCTTGTCAATGATGGCGGGATGCGTGTCCTCCACATAATACTGGGGAAGCTCGCCGTGGTTCTTTTTCCGCTGTTTGGAAATGGGATCAGCAATGAACTCTTTCTGCAGGAGAAGGTTTCCCGTGTATGTGATGTTCGTCAGCACCACCTTGATGTTGGAATCCACCCAGCGGCATCCCTCCCTCGTGGTGATGCCCTCGGCAGCAAATTCCCGCTCTGTTTCCAGTCTCGACTTACCGTCCAGGAAATTCTGGAAAATCCGTCTCACAATCTTCGCTTCCTCCGGCACGATGACCAGCTCGTCACCTTCCCAGCGGTATCCATAGACGCGGAATTTCCCATTCGGTATGCCCTTTTCAAAGCGTTTTCTTGTTCCCCACTTCACATTTTCAGAAATGCTGCGGCTCTCTTCCTGCGCAAAGGATGCAAGGATAGTGAGCATCAGTTCGCCGTCACCGCTCATGGAATTGATATGCTCCTTCTCGAAACGCACTTCCACGCCGATGTCCTTTAAGTGCCGCACCGTTTCCAGCAAATCTACCGTGTTTCTTGCAAACCGCTGAATCGACTTTGTGAGGATGATATCAATTTCGCCGTTTTCAGCGGTTTCAATCATCCGCCGGAATTCGCTTCGCTTGGCCGTCCCCGTACCGGAAACTCCATCATCCGCAAACACGCCCGCGTACTGCCAGTCAGGATTTTTCTGTATCAGAGAACTGTAGTAGCTGATCTGTGCGGAAAGGGAATGGTTCATGCGCTCTGATTCCATCGAAACGCGGGCATAGGCGGCGACTTTTTTCTTTTCTTTTATGGTCGGCAGTGTCTGCTCGACCTTTGTTATTTTCGCCATAAAATCACTTCCTTCCGCTGCTATACATCACTCTTTTCGCCCCAAATAGCAAGCGGATTCGGAAAATAATGTACCCAAAGTTGGACGGTATTTCTCAAGGAACATTGTATCAATCTGACGATACTCATCCTCTGATATAAGCCCATCGGAGAGCATTTTCCGGGCAAGGTGCATGGTGGTCTGGTACAGCTTTTCATTTCTGAATTCTTCCTTATTCATCGCCATCTCCAAACCTGTGCCTGATATAACAGACGCGTCCACAATATTTGCGGTTTTTGCTTCCATAGGCTTGAAACTGTTTGCCGCAGCACTCGCACTTATAACTGTAAACCGCCTTTTTGTTGACGGCTTCCCTGTGGCTGTTCCACCATTTCATCCTGCACACATCAGAGCAGAATTTCTTTTCCCTCGCCCCTGTCGGCTGCACGATAGGCTTTCCACAGCATTTGCAGTATGATGAGGCGGTTTCCTTGGAAGTATCTTTGCACCGCCTGTAAAAAGATTTGACCGTATTTATGGAAAGCTCCAATCGGTCTGCTATTTCCGAATATGTGAGTCCATTGGAACGCAACGAAATAATATCTGATTTTTGTTCTGCCGTCATCATAGGCACCTCCACGCTCTTGATGTGTCTATAGGCAAAAGAAAACGGCAGAATCCGAAGTGCTGTTCAACGAAAAAAGAGCCGCAGGTATTTAGAATCTATCCAAACACCCGCGGCTCATAAGATTTATCTCAATAATTCATTTACCCTTTTCTGCACCGCCGAGTAATCGTAACCTGCGGCGGTCAGCTTCTGCTTACGTTCCGCTCCGTTGCCCCACTTACCCTGGATCACCTCGCGGACAATGGCGTCAACAGACTTCTTTGCAGATGAATTTGTAGGATAGATTTTGCTGCCCTTCCCGTCAAAGACGGAATAGCCCAGATTGGCATCCGCACATTTCTTCGCGTTCTCCAGCACTTTGAACGCTCCCTTCTGTGATGCAACATCCGCCCATGTCTTACGGACACGGTACCAGGTTTCCGTGGGAGTGACGGACGTTCCGAGGATGCCTTTGAGGATAGCGATGATCTTCTCCCCATAACCGACGCCTGCCGCCCATCCCTTCCTATCCGGATTCTCCTTCTGCCCAAGCCACTCCACATATTCTGCACAGCCCCTCGTAACATACTTATTACGCGGGTCAATGCAGGCATTCTTAAGGGTATCCGTAGATGCGTAGGCTTTCAGGTGCTGCACCTGCGCCCGGATGCCAAACTGCGGCGTGTCAAAGGAATTCCCCTTCACACCGTTAGAAGTCACACCCATGCCGCAGAAATTGTTCTGTGAGAGCGTGACCGCAGAGCCGGAAAAGGTGAAGTTCCCGGTCTCAAGGCAGGACTGCGCAAAGGCGATGTCGCCCCGTACTCCCTCCGCTTTTCCTTCCGAAAGATACAGCGGAACCATGTCAAGGACAGACTGCGCCACATCCGGATTCTTCGCTTTGAGGTAAGTCCGCATCTGTTCCGCTGTTGCTGCCGCATTTCCCATGATCTTTGTGTATCCCTCCGTACCGCTGCCGTCGGAAACTGTGCCGCCCATCGCTGCTTTGACCGCCTTACGGAAACCATCCATCGTATATCCCATGCCAAGCTGGCCCACAGATGCTCCGGGTCACCGTGGTTGCTGGCAATGCCCCGGCTGTGCCCTTCCCGATGGCTGATGATGACACCGTCCGCCAATGGATTGAGGCTGTATTTCTTACAGAGCATGGCAAACAACTCCACCGCCGCCTCATAGGTCCTTTTTGCCACCGCTTTTGCCGTGGCAATATCGGAACAGGTAAAGTTTGATCCTGCCGTATACTTGATACACGCAGGCTCGCACATCTCCACCCCGATATGGGTATTGTTCCCGCTCCCCTTGCTACCGCTTCCGCAGTGCCATCCCCGGTGGTTCCACGGGAGCGTCTGGTACACCGTGCCATCGTTCCCGTCAATGAAGCCGTGGACGCAGGAACCGTCATGCGACGGACTGTTCCAGCTATTGATGAAAGCGGATGCCTTCGGTTGCGGGCAGCCCACGGAATGGAGCATCAGCCCTTTCACTGTGATCTTCCTCCCTACGGCATAACAGGGGTTCCTTGTCATGATCGATTCCACCAGTCTCATTACTCTCCGTCCCCCTTCCCGTTTTCTGCCCGGTCGTGTAATTGCGCCAGGATGTCCTTCAGCTTCTCCGGAATGGGCAGCCCAAGGTGTCCGGCATTCTCCAGGAGGCTCACGCCCTCATTGGAAATATAGAAAAAGATAACCGCCGTCCGTAAAACCGAACCGCTCCCGATGACTTGCACATCGAGAATGTTGGCGATCCCCACCAGCAGGAAGACCAGCACCTTCTTCGCAATGCCCTTGAAGCCCACCTCGCTGGACAGCTTCTTATCCGCTGCAGCGCACATCACGCCCGTGATATAATCCACCACGACAAAAGCGATGAGTGCATACAGCAGCCCGTCACAGCCGCCGAGGAACCAGCCGAGCCATCCACCGATGGCCGTAAAGATGAGTTGGATCGTGTTCCAGAATTCCTTCATAGTGAAACCCTCCTTTAAAAGTTTTTTGTATGAAAAAGCGGGTGTCCGCAATGGGCATCCGCCAGTTTCCGTGAAACATTTATTTGTGTCGTTTACACAAGTATCTGTGGGGATCTTTGTCACATTTATGCCCCTGTTTTCCTTGCTATTTCACGGCTTCAGAGTGATTAATAACACTACCCGAAGCCCCGCCTGCAAAAAAACCGGGAGGCGGCAGGGGAAAACAAAATAATCAGGAGGACACCTTATGAAGACAAAGAACATCAAAGTCGTTTACACCTACCGCCACTGCCAGAGCGGCGGCACCCTGCACAGCGGCACCGGTCCATGCACCGCAGTCCCGAAGATACAGATGGAAGGGTGGTGGCTGGAGCAGCTCGGCTTCACCATCGGGGCGCCGCTCATCGTTGAATATGAGGAAGGCTCCATCCACATCCGCACCCTCACCGCAGAAGAGCTGGCGGCAAAGGAGCAGCGGGAGGCACAGGCGGAGCTTGAAAAAAGGATCGCGCAGCTTGAGCAGATGAAGCGCGGCATTGAAGCCGAAGCCGCCTCCCTCTCCATGGTCGCGGAGCCGTCCACAAAATACGCCGCATCTGAACCGGACTCCCGGAACTAAAGAAACGCCGCACGCCGGGGCACCCGGCACACACCACCCTTTTATCACGGCAGGGGAAACGCATCCCCCTGCCGTAAAGCTGTCCGTCATGCCTCCTCCGTCAGCGTGTAGGTGATCTTCATGGTCTTGTTGGCATCCTTCACCACCGCCGAGGACAGGTTGTTGATGGTGGCAAGGTACGGCGTCAGCAGGTACATATGGCGGTACTCGTTCCCATAGCTGCCTCCCCACCCCACAAGGAACTGCTTGTGCTGGAACAGCGGCGTAGCCAGGCAGCCAAGCCTCGCGCTCCCCTGGGTATGGATGACCGCATCCGCCGCCGTGACCTGGAAGTCCCCGCCGACGATGAGGTCGCCCACCAGCGTCAGGTACAGCTCGCAGGTCCCGGACTCGCCCAGCGGCTTCATCTTGGAAGTGAAGCCGAAGGCGAGCAGCGTCACGTCTGCCGTATTCGCCACATTGATCTTATAGATGCCCTTCTTGTCATACGCAGGGACATACAGGTAACCGCCCCGCATACAGCACCGGCAGCTCCTTTCCGGATAGCTACTGTCCGTGTCCCGCTCCCCCACCGCCATCAGCTTTGCGTTGGAGAGCGTCCATTCCCCTTCCGTCATGGAATAGTCGGCCTTGGAGATCTTCACCCACAGCATCTTTGCGTTCCCGGAGGAATTCCCCTGGTTGGAGAAGCCGTACCAGTACCCGTCCTGCCCGTCCAGGAACTCCCCGTACTTCGTGTAGCTGCCCAAAAACAGGAACGTCTCCGTCTGTACGGCATGGTCTTCCAGCACGGTATAGGTGGAATCGTCCAGCTTTTCGTTCAGCCCGATAGTGAAGATGGGGATGCGGACTTTCCGTATCCGCACGCTGGAATCCGCAAAGGTGATGGAGTACAGCAGGTCATTTCCAAAATCCACCTCCGCCGCCTCGAACAGCACCATCTGCTTCGCCTTCCCAAGGTCCCCGATGTCCAGCTTTTTTATCTTGAGGAACGTGCTGGCGTCCCCCACAAGGCTCCCGTAGGCGTTCTGCCCGCCCTGGGCGCTGGTCAGCGCCACCGCCGCGATGGTGCCGTTGCCCTGGCTGGGCGTAAACTCCCACACAAATTTATAGCCGTTTTCTAACGCCTTGCTCTCCGTCTGGTTCATGCTGCCCCTGGCCGTGTTCGCCGTGGTGTTCACGTTGTTGGAGGCATACGCCACCGGGAGGTTGCCCGACATCTCATAGATGTGGGCGGCATCCTCCTCCAGCGTCTGGGGGAAGAGCAGGATGCCGCCGACCATGTTCGGGCAGATGGGGAGCAGCACATTGTTCCATGCAAGCACATCCCCCAGCTCCTCCTCGGAGTAGAACACGCCCATGGGGTTCATGCCCAGGATGTCGTTCACCGCCTCCGTCACCATGTTCCCCTCTGTGACCGTTTCCACTTCCCCCGTGGCCTCATCCGTCAGTTCCATTACCATCGTCCCTTTCAGCTTCATCTTACCTTTCTCCTTCCTGCGGCAGCTCCACGGGCTTCCCGAACGCGCCGATGACCGCCTTTTTGATGTTGTCGGAATAAAATTTCTTCACCAGCTCCATTGTCTCAAATCCCATCTCCCCAGAAAACGCCTTTGCTCGCAGACCGCCGCCGACCGCAAACGGCTGCACATATTCCTCTATTGTGACCGTGCCGTCCCATGCCGCGCCCGCAGCCATGCCCTGGCCGCTGATGGAGGCTATGCACCCGCCCGTGCTGATCGCCGCTGTGCCTCCCTCCATCCGCAGGTGGACGTTGAATGTATTTGTGATGTTCGGCACAAGGTTATCGATTGGATAATAGAGGGAAAGGATATGTTTCCCGCTCCCCCAGGTCTCCGCCGGGTAATGGATGAGTATTTCAGAATCGTTGAATTCGTAGGTGACATACGCCACCGCCTTCCCGTCCTCCGTCCATGTGACCGGAAGCTCCACATCCACCGCGACATTCTCCGTATCCGTGCCAGGCTCCCCGCTGCCATCCCCTGTGCCGGTTCCCGTGTTTTCCCCTCCATCCTCACCAGTCCCAGCAGACACATCCCCACTGCTCCCTCCCGATGCCGGGAATGGTACCACGATGCTCCCGCTGGCAGTGGCGGACCGGCCCACCTGCTCCGCAGACACATCCACCAGCACCTGCCCGAAAAACTGCACATGGGTCTCCTCCTTCGCTGCGAACTCAATGCTGATGATCCGCACATTGGTCTCTGCCACCGTATAAGCGGAGGCGTTGGTAAAGGTGTGTATCCCGATCTTCCCCGCCTCGATCTGGTTTAAGAGGCCGGAGATGTTCTTGTCGTTCTTGGACTTCGCCTGCGCCAGCCTTGGGTTCTTCCCAACGCATTTCAAAGTGTGTTTGCCGCCGATCTTACAGTTGGAGGAAGTGATACACGCGGTCTGGCTCCCGTCCGCCTGCCCGCCCGAAAAGGTCAGCACATCCCCAAGGTCAAGCGCCGGGTTCCCAATGGTGCTGGAATCAAACGGCACATAACTGACTACCGACAGGTCTCTTAAAATGTTCCGGCAGAGCGTTTCCCGCGTTTCCTCCAGCCCGAACTGCAGGAGCGGGTTCACCGCCAGGTTCATGGTCAGCCCGTCGTCCGGCTCCAGGGCATAATACTCTGCCGTCTGTGTGCGGAGGTTCGTGGAGCTGACCGCAGTGTACCGGGTGATGAAGTCGGAAAAGCTGCTGGTGAACCGGTGCCTGCTCTTTACCTCCATCACCGGCTGTGTCCCGTATTTGCGCAGCTCCAGCTTCCCTTCCCGGCTGATGCAGAAAAAGCCGCCAAGCACCTGCCCGACAAAGTACAGCACGTCACGGTAAGTTTCGATGTCATTCTCCGGGTAGATGGAGAGCAGCTCCGTGCCGTTTGGCATGGCTTCGATCTCCGCCTGTGTGTGCGCCAGCTCCACGGCACAGGCTTTACAGCATAAATCCAGGAAAGCCCAGGCGTTGCCCACCGTCTCAAAGCCGTTGAAACTCTTCTCGAAGCGCAGCATATAGTCATAGGCTTTCAGCTCCAGGCAGTGCGCCGTCCGGTTCGCCTCGCTGACCTCGAAGATGCCCATCGGCACTTCCTCATAACTTCCATCCGCAAGCCGCAGGTGGTAGGACAGCCGCACTTCCGCCCCTTCCAGCGTATAGCGGTCAATCTGGGAAAAGAGCGTGATGCCCATCTCGGCGGCGTACACCGTCCCCAGCTCGATCTCCGCGCTGCCGCAGCACTGCGCCGTGATGTACCCGCTCCCCTTCACGATATCTTCATAAACAAACGGGTATACAGCGCCGCCCTTTGTCGTGATCTGCCCCGTCCAGCGGTAGTTCCGTGTGTTCTCCTGCACCGCCCGCAGGAACGCATCGCTCACCGGGTACATCCGCCACACCTCCTTCCGGGATTCCCTGTGTTTTTATAATTCTTTCAGTGTGAACGACACCTTCCAAAGCCCCTTATAGGACGTGTCTTTTACGAGGCTTGCCTTATAGCCGCTGATAAACATCTCCGTCCGCTTTATTTCCAGCGTCTCCGTGTCAAAGTAGTCCACAGTCAGTTTTTCTTTCTGTTTAAACCCTGTCAGCAGTTTCAGCCATTTCGGGGAGACGGAGAAAGCGGCGGGGATGGACACCACGCCCATCCTCACCACGTCCCGCTGCGTGGTCCCGGCCTCCGTCTCTCCGCCGGAATCCGCCTCCACGTCCGCCATCTGCACCTCGTAGGAATCGGGCAGGGGGAGCAGCACACCGTCAATTGCCAGATACTGTATATACGCCATGCCGCCTTACCTCCCTCCCGACCTTAAGTTCTGCCTTGCCTGCGCGTCCACCACAACTTCGTCCAGCAGCGTCCCGCCTACATACACGGGGATGCAGATGGTCCCGCCGCCCGCCATTTCCTGCAGGCCGGAAAGCATCTCCCGGAGCCCTCCTAAAAGCTCGCTTACGGAAGAATCCCCGGAGGAATCCCGTCCGCCCTGCATCCCCTGGACTGCCGCCTGCGGCTGGAGCATTAAGTCGGACGCCACGCCGGACACGGCCTTCTTCACCATGCCCCGGCTCTTTTCGATGCCCTCTGCCAGCCCGGACATGAAGTCCGGCATCCAGCTTTCGTAGTCTGTCAGCGGTCCCTCGTCCGGCACGGAAAAATGCAGGAAGGAGCGTATCTTGTCCGCCACGTCCGATACCGCATTTACCACGTTGCCGATGGCGCCGCGGATGCCGTCCGCGATCCCGTTGATGAAGTCCTTCCCCCATTCCAGCGCCTTCCCCGGCAGCGAGGTGATGAAGCTGATGGCGGACTGGAACCCGGACTGCACCACGCTCCCCAGGGAGGAAAGCGCGGAGCGTATCCCGGACACCATGGCCTTGAAAGCGTTCACCGCCGCCTGTTTCAGATTGGACGCGATGGACGACACAAGATTTTTCAGCCCGTTCCAGGCGGACGAGGCTGTATTCTTGATTGCCGTCCAGATATTTGCGATTGTGTTTTTCAGCCCGTTGAACAGGATGGAGACGTGGTTCGCAAGCCCCTGCGCCAGCGATCCCACCACCTGTTTGATGCCGTTCCAGATATTGGAAGCCGCATTCTTGATGTTGTTCCAGATGTTGGCGGCGTCTTCCTTCAGCTTGGTAAAATTCCCCGTCACCAGGTCGATAAGAAGAAGCACCGGCCCCAGCACGACATTCTTAATCAGCTCCCATGCCCCGGAAGCCGCCGTCTTGATGCCGTTCCAGATGCCCTGCAGCGTCGTGGAGAGGTTCTCCCACAGGGAGCGTATCATGTCCACGATGCCCGTAAGCACCGGATTGTTCATCATATTCGTCCAGATGTTGCCAAAGAAGTCACCCACGGACTGCCACAGCCCGCTCCACCATGCCGGGATGCCCTGGAAGAATGACACCAGGGAATTCCACGCATTCGGTATGGTTTCCGTAAAGAAAGAACAGATAACCTCCCAGGCGGAAACAAAAAATTCCTTAATCTGCGTCCAGATGGCGTTCACCGCCTCCCGGAACCATTCGCATTTGTTGTACAGCACCACGAGGATCGCCACTACCGCTGCAATCGCCAAAGGCACCCATCCAATAGCCGCCACCACGGCGGAGATCGCCGGGATCACCGTCCCAGACACAAAGGCAATCACGCCGGAAATGGCGCTGGCGATCTGCGGCACCACGGTCATGATCGTGCCGACTGCCCCGACCACTTTCCCGATGACAATCAGGACGGGGCCGAGCGCCGCAGCCACAAGGGCGACTGTGACAATGATCTTCTTCGTGCCTTCGTCCAGGCTGTTCAGCCAGTCCACAAGCCCCTGAATCCACCCCACGATCTGCCGGATGTAAGGCATCAGGATTTCCCCGATGGAGATGGCAAGCTCCTCAAGCTGGCTCTTTAAGATTGTAAGCTGCCCTGCAAGGTTATCCTGCATGGTGGCCGCCATTTTCTCCGCCGTGCCGTCGCAGTTGTTGATGGCGCTGTTTAATTTCTCAATGTCGCCCGGTGCGGCGTTCATCACCGCAAGGAAGCCGGACATGGCATTCTTGCCCACCAGCGCCTCCGCATTGGCGGCTTTTTCTGATTCCGACATCTGTGCGAATGCCGCGCGGCAGTCTGCCAGGATGTCCCCAAGGCTCCTCATGCTGCCGTCCGTGTTCGTGGTCTGTACCGTCAGCTCCCCGAAGGCGTCCCCCACGAACTTCACTTCCCCGGTGAGGTTCGTCATCATGGAGCGCATGGCCGTGCCTGCCTGGGAGGACTTGATGCCCGCATTCGCCATCAGGCCGATGGCCTCGGCAGTGTCCTCTGCGGAAAAGCCGAGCGCGCCAGCCACGGGCGCACAGTATTTGAACGTCTCGCCCATCATGGATACGTTCGTGTTGGCATTCGAGCTTGCCGCCGCAAGGATGTCAGCGAAATGCCCGGAATCCTTTGCGGAAAGCCCCAGGGCGGTCAGCGCGTCCGTCACAATGTCGGAAGTCGTGGCAAGGTCCTCCCCGGAGGCGGCGGCAAGGTTCATGATGCCCTCGATGCCGGAGAGCATATCGTTCGTCTTCCACCCCGCCATGGCCATGTAATTCATCGCTTCAGCGGCTTCCGATGCGGAGAACTTGGTCTTGCTGCCCATCTCCCTTGCCTTGTCACGCAGGGCTTCCAGGTCTTTCCCGGTCGCCCCGGAGACCGCCGCCACCTGGCTCATGGCGGAGTCGAAGTCGGACGCCACCTTCACGGCAGCCGCGCCAAGCCCGCCCACCGCCGCAGTGACCGGCATCAGCTTCTGCCCCACGCCCTCGATGGCGGAGCCGACGGTCTTTAACTTCTCACCCGTGGCGGCAATCTTCTGCAATGCCACGGCGGACTGCCCCGCCTGCCGCTCCAGGTCACGCAGGTTATTCTCCGTCTCAATGATCTCACGCTGGAGGGCGTCATACTGGCTCTGTGAGATTTCCCCATTGGCAAGAGCCGCGTTCGCCTGCTCCGCCGCCGTTTTCAGCGTCTCCAGCTTCTCCTTCGTCTCTCTGACTGCATCCCCCAGGAGCCGGTGCTTCTGCGCCATCAGCTCCGTGTTGCCGGGGTCCAGCTTCAGCAGCTTCTCCACATCCTTAAGCTGCGACTGCGTGTTCCGGATCTCCGTGTTCACGCCTTTTAAGGCCGTCTGGAGCTTCGTGGTGTCGCCGCCGATCTCTACCGTAATCCCTTTTATCCTGTTTGCCGCCACACCAGCACCCCCTTAACGGCACAAAAAAAGCCCGGATGCCCAGGCATTACCAAAAAAAATCCAAATCTGCGGTTAAAATAAATCGAACTCGTCCTGCCCTGCGATAATGGAGTAGTCCGCGCTGTCGTTGCTGCTCTCCGCATACATATCGTTGACCATGCCGATGGTCAGCAGGTCTAAATCCCGGATAGAGATGCCAAGCTGCACACACCGCAGCAGGAACAGCGGCGTGGTCATCGGGCGGTCAGTTGCGCGAAGTTTTTTTTAGCCTCCACATCGGTCTTCACGTTCAGCCCCCACAGTTCGATGAGCTGCGGCAGCACCTGGTAGATGGAGAACGTGCCGAAGCCGTCCAGCCATTCCTCCGGCGTGTCCGGGATGGAAGGGTCGGCGTGCTTCGCCATGATGAAGGCGATGTTCTCGAACAGCTCCAGCGAGAACAGGTCTAAATTGGAATTCTCCTCATCGCTCTTCCCTATGCTCTTCTCCAGTGCGCTCAGGTCCTTGTAGATATCCCGGTGGAACTTGATGCGGTAAATGCGCGGCACGGCCGCCGATGCCCGGAAAGGCACCTCTTTCCCGTCAATCTCGATCTTCCTCGTCATGCTCATACCGTTTCCTCCCCGTTATCCTGTCCACCGCCGCCTGTCTCATCCGCAGCCGCGGGCATATACACCGCCTTGTACCAGTCGTTATACACCGTTTCATCCGTGGAATCCCCGGTCTTCGCCTTCACCATCCCGTCCGCCAGCGGCGTGGCCTTGACGGTCAGCGTCTCCGTCTGCACTTCCCGGCTCTCCTCATTGGTCTTGCCCTCAATGCCCGGCCTTGACGCAGAGCAGTTGTAGAGGACGTGGCGGATGTGCCGCTGGTCGCCGTCAAATTCAAAGAGCAGGGCGAACGCCGCAAGCTCCGCCGATGCGTTCTCGATCAGCACGCCCTTGCTGTCCAGTTCCTCCCGCAGAGCGTCCTTGCGGAAGGACTCCGGGATCATGGCAAGCTCCAGGTCGCCGTCATAACCCATGTTGTTGTTGATGACATAATAGGCCGTGCCGTCCGCATAGAAATTCTCCGGCTCGCCGTTGGCGTCCAGTGAAATGGACACTGAGCCGGGCATCGGGACCGGCGTGCTGTAGGAGACTGTCCCGTCCTCCGAAATATTGAGCATCGCATAATGCGTATTTTTAAGGTTGTATTTCACTTTGTTCTTTTTGCTGTTATTTGCCATCTGTCATGCCTCCCATCCAAAAATATACAGAACTTCGTAGAGCCGCTCGCTGCTGATCCTTGTTTCCGATTTATTGTAAAAAATCTCATGCGCGTCCAGCACATCCTCCACCCGCTGTTCCAGCTCCGGGTCTTTCTTATCCGTATAGATTTCCAGATGCACGTTTGCGCCCTTGTGGTACACTTTCCCGTCCGCCGCGAAATTGTCGCTCCCCGGCAGGAGATAACACAAAAACGGCGGCTCCGGCGACTCGCCTTCCGCGAAGTGGTCATAGGCAGAAGGGATTCCCATCTCCGCGATCATGCTTACAAGTTTTTCCATAAATACATCACCCCCTCAGAGCCTTTTCTATTTCCTGCTCCAGCGTCCGTTCCGCCCGTTCCTCCGCAGGCGCGATGTGCTCCCTTCCGGGAACGCGCCCACCGCCCCGTTTGGCGTGGCCGAACTCCAGAAGGTGCGAGAGCTGGTAGCGGTTCCTGGAATGCACCACCAGCTCGATGGAATTGGAAGTCTCTTTTATATTTTTCACAGACCAGCTTTTCGCATAGGCGCCCGTGTCCTTCGGCGCGCCCTCCTGGATATCCTTCTTCACGGAATTCCCCGCTTTCTTCACTGCCTTTTTCATCTCATCCGCCGCAAGGTCTGCATACTCCGCCAGCCCTTCCATCACTGCGGCCGCGAGCTGGTCAATCCTTACCCTGTCCGACATTTCACCGCCCCGCTTTCTCACACTTGAATTTCAATGCCCGTTTTTTATTGTTCAGATGGTCTACCTTTAAAATGTCATAAATGCCGCCGTCCCACAGGATACGGAAGCCCGTGGTGTCCACAGCCTTTGCTTTCCTACAGAAACGCACCGTGAAGCTGATGTCCGGGTGCGCCACAGTCTGTCCCGCCGCCCCGGTTTCCGCAGAGGACTTCCCCTGGGAATCGCTGACGGTGGCATGGCAGGAATAGTAGTCCGTCCACACATTTTCATGGTTCCCGATGGCATCGGACACCATTTCATTTTTCTGGAACATGATCCGCACGTTCATTGCCGCCACGTCCATCAGAACGCCTCCTTCCTCGCCCCGAAGAGCAATGCCCGCAGGGTGAGCATGAGGGCGCGGTGGTCTGCCTCCTCCCGGTGTTCGTAGAGGTAGGCCGCCGCATACAGCACGGATATCTTCGCATTCTCCACGGCAGAAAACTCTTCCATGTCGTCCATCCGCGCCACATCCATGCAGAGGCGTTCCGATGCCCCGATGATATTCTCAATCAGGGCATCGTCCTCGTCATAGTCCACACGGAGGTAATTCTTCATCTCTTCCAGCGTCACCAGCACGCCCGCCACCGCCTTCCATCAAAATCTGTATTTCTTTTTAGGTTCCGGATGCCGCCTTCTGTGCCAGCACCTTTACCGCCTCCGCAAGGATCAGCTTGCCGTCCACGCGCTGCGAAGCGAGGAAGCCCACCTGCCCGGTGGCCGCATACAGCTCGTTCAGGCGCTTGAAGCTGCGCCCCTGCCGGTCTGCGATCCAATAATAGGAGAAATCGCCAAAGGCGATAGTCTTTGCGCCTGCGGCAATGGCCGGCATATAGGCGGAGGTCTTGACCGGTCGTCCTAAGATCGTGTCCGGCGTGCCTGCCACCAAAGACGGCTGCCATAAATACTGCCCGTTATTATCCTTCAGCTTGCGGATGGCCTTGATGGTGGAGTCGTTTAACACCCACACGGATTTCTTGCGGTACGGGGATTTCAGCGAATAATACAGGTCCATCAGCTCATCCGCCGTCACTGCCGTGGAGGATGCGGCGGTCACGCCCGTTTCCGCACCGCCCGTGGCTGCAAGCACCCCTAACGGCTTGCCTGTGCCGTTGCCCGTGAAGAACGCCTCCTCTTCCTTTGCCCCGATCCTGCGGGCAAACTCGCGGGAGATATAGGACTGCAGGTCAAAGACACTGTCGTTTAAAAGCTCCTCGGAAACCTTGATCATGGTGCCCAGCTTGTAGGCGCCGATGGAAACCTGCCCAAAGGAGTCGTCGCTCTCCGGGAACGCCCCTTCCTCGTCAATCCACGATGCCGTACCTTTGGTAGCCACCACCGGGATCTTCCGGTCACCGCTGGAGGTCTGGATGACCTTCGCCATCTGGCGGAAGATGTTCTCTTCTTCCAATGCCTCCACCAGCGTCCTTTCGTATTCGTCCGGAACCAGGTAGCCGCCTTCGGAATCCGTGCCGACCTGCAGGGCATTGGTGACGGCAGGCATCGGCGCCTTGGAGCGCATGGCGTTCCAGAAATTCTTCCGGTAATCGTCGGAGGCACGCCCGGTCTTATCCTCCCCGCCGTCCGCATCCGCCTTTCCGCCCGGCTTCCCCGTAAGGGGCTTGTTGACCGGGCGGTTCAGCTCCGCGTCCAGCGCCTCCTGCCGCTCCAGCCTTGCAATCTCCTTCCCCAAATCGGTGATCTCCTGCTCCATCCTCGTGTATGCGGCGTCATCCTCTGCGGAAAGGGTGCCGTTGTCTTTCCTGTGGGAATCTAAGAACGCCTTCGCCGCCTCCCATGCCTTCGCGCGTTTCTCACGCAGTTCAAGAATCGTCATAATGGAATCCTCCTTCTTAATGTCTCAATAAATTAAGCCGCTCCATGAGTGCGTCCACGGAACGGCCGGTTTCTGTTTCCGGTGCTGTTTTCTCCTCTGGCGCGGGGATTCTTGCCTGCTCCCCGATGCCCGCCTTTGGCTTTTTCTCCCCGTATTTGGCAATGACCTTGTTCAGCAGGGCATTGTCCGCCGCCCTGCGGGAGAACAGCATGGAGCCATGGGCGGACGGCTTTTTCCCGTCCCCATTTTCCTCCCCGTCTGTATCCCCTCCGCCATCTTCCCCCGGCTCCGCTTTCGCCCTTGCCATGATGTCATCCGCAAAGCCAAGCTCCACCGCCTTGTTGGCGTCCATCCAGGTCTCCGCATCCATCAGGTGCGACAGCTTCGGGCGGGACAGCCCGGTCTTTAACACATAGGCGTTGATGATGGACTCCTTCACCTCGGAGAGCATATCCATGGCCTTCTGCATCTCGGCATGGTCGCCCCAGGCCATGGTGGCGGGGTTGTGGATCATGAGCATCGAAACGGGGGATACCAGGACGGCGTCGCCCGCCATGGCGATCACACTGGCGGCGCTTGCAGCGATGCCGTCTATTTTTACTGTGACTTTTCCTCTGTAATTGGAGAGCATGTTATAGATCTGTGCCGCCGCCACGCAGTCGCCGCCCGGCGAGTTGATCCAGACGGTAATGTCACCGCTCCCGGCATTCAACTCATCCTTGAAAAGCTGCGGCGTGACGTCATCGTCAAACCAGCTATCTTCCGCGATGGTGCCGCTCAGTTCCAGGATGCGCTCCTCCGCCCCCGTTTCCTGGTTTTTCACTTTCTTCCAGTTCCAAAACTTCTTCGTCTTCATCCGACTCCTCCTTCCCTTTTTGATATGCCGCCCCGGACATGGAAAGCGGCATCATGTTCCCGTTAATGAGATACAGGTCGCCGCCCGCTTCCTCCGGGATGCGGTCAAGGTTCTCCAACTCCCGGATGTCGTTGGCAGACATCCACCCGTTCTGCCTCCCCACGGCATACCCGTTCATGCGGCTCTGGTAATCGCCCCGTAAAAGACCGTCCACGTTGAATTTCACGAAATACTTCTTTTTCTCCTCCGCAGTAAGCAAAGACCGCGCCATGGACTGCTCCCATCTCGACACCCACGGGTCGAGGGTGTATTTCACAAACTCAAGGCTCTGCTGCTCGATATTGGAGAAGCTGCTCTTTTCCAGGTCGCCCACCATGTGCGGAGGCACACGGAAGATCCGCGCGATCTCATTGATCTGGAACTTCCGCGTTTCAAGGAACTGCGCCTGTTCCGGCGGGACGGAAATAGGCGTGTACTTAAGGCCCTCCTCCAAAACGGCCACCTTGTTGGCGTTATGGCTGCCGCCGAAAGCGGACTGCCAGCTCTCCCGCACCCTGGCTGGGTCTTTTAACGTCCCCGGATGCTCCAGCACGCCGCTTGGCTGCGCGCCGTTGGCGAAGAACTTCGCCCCGTACTCCTCACAGGCTATCGCCATGCCGATGGCGTTCTTTGCCATGGCAATGGGGGAATAGCCCACCAGCCCGTCAAAGCCAAGGCCAGGGATGTGCAGCACCTCCGTGGGCGGCAGGACGACCGTGCTGCCCTTTACCGTAGGCGCGTCTTCCATGCTGACCGTGTACTCGTAATAGAGCTGCCCTTTGGAGTCCCGCTCCACGCCCATCCGGTCCGGCATCAAAGGGTAAAGCCCGATGACCTCCCCTTTGCCGTTGCGGATGATCTGCGCATAGGCATTCCCCCACAAGAGCAGGTGCGTCATCAGCGTCTCCCGGAACACGAAGGAAGTCATCTCCGGGTTCGGCTCGTCATGGAGTAAAAAATACAGCGGGTGGCCCGTGGCTTTCTCCTTCCCGCCGTCATCCGTGTATCTATAAAAATGCAGCGGCAGCCCCGCCACCGCTTCCGACAGAATCCGGACGCAGGAGTACACCGCCGTCATCTGCATGGAGGTGCGCTCGTTCACCCTTTTCCCAGATGTGCTGTTCCCAAGGAAAAAGCTGTAGGCGCTCCCCGACGTCCTGTTCTGCGGCGCATCCCTCGCCCGGAACAATCCGCTGAATAATCCCATAAATACCACTCTCCTTTCCAGAAACGGACAGCCAAAAGGTGCCGCCGAAGCAGCGCCCCTTTGCCGTCCTGTCTTAACCGGTTACCGATGCGACCTCCAAGACCGTGTTCCTGCCCGCCGGATATGCCCCGGTCACCTTGCAGTCATAATAAAGGCCCGTCTCGAAAATCCCGCATATCTCTTTCCCCAGTTCCGCATCAAAAATCCTCACCCTCGACTCGCCAATCCCGTGTTTCTCCATAAATTCCTGTACCTGCATGTGCATTACCTCCGTTTTGTTTTTTGATTTGCCTTTCGGTAGTACACATATTCGCTCTGAATGCGGATAATAGCAAGTTAATTCCCGCCGTAAACTACACAATGTTCCGGGGCGGTTTTTGTGTAGTTTATGCTCCGGAAAACCGCTCAGACCAGCCGTCTCAGCGCGGCGCGGCAGACCTGCCTCGCCCTCTTTTTCAGCGGCCGCTTCCACCTGCGGATGGACGCCGCTTTTGTGTGGTTCCTTGACCAGCCGCCGAAATCCTCCAGCGTATATTTCCCGTGCTGCTCCATCTCTCCGTATGCCCTCATCTGCAATGCCTCCATTCTCTGGTTTCCGGGATGCCCTCCCGGTAAGTGACATATTCGCTCTGAAAGCACAAAATAGCAAGCGGATTCCGGAGGTATCATGCACAAACATCCGCAGTGGGGTTTGTGCATTTTTCCAGTCAGAAAACAAGAAGTCCCCGGCTGTCATAGACGGAAGCCCCTGCATCATTCCCGCAGCGTATGGCACGGTCAAGCCCCATGATCGTTGCCACCGCCCCGTCTATCTTCTCCGTGGACTTTTCCTTGTCGGCCTTGATGTTGCCCGCCGGGTCGGTGCGGATGAAGATGTTGTCCATCATCCACCGCAGGACCGGATGCCCGCCGTGGGCGATCATCTGCTCCAGCACCAGCTTCATCAGTTCTTTGGTGGGCGGGGACATATCCTTGAAGCCCTGCCCGAACGGGACCACCGTGAAGCCCATCCCCTCAAGGTTCTGCACCATCTGCACCGCGCCCCACCGGTCAAAGGCGATCTCCCGGATGTTGAACCGCTCCCCAAGCCGCTCGATGTATTTCTCGATAAAGCCGTAATGCACCACGTTCCCCTCCGTGGTCATCAGCTTCCCCTGCCGCTCCCACACATCGTAGGGGACATGGTCGCGCCGGACGCGCAGCTCCAGCGTTTCCTCCGGCACCCAGAAATACGGAAGGATGCAGTATTTATCCTCCTCGTCCAGCGGAGGGAACACCAGGACGAACGCCGTGATGTCCGTGGTGGAGGACAAGTCCAGCCCGCCATAGCAGATGCGCCCCTCCAGACCATCCTCGGAAACCGGGAAGGCGCAGGCATCCCATTTATCCATGGGCATCCACCGCACCGCCTGTTTCACCCACTGGTTCAGGCGGAGCTGCCGGAAGCTGTTCTCCTCGCCGGGGTTCTGCTTTGCCGACTCGCAGGCGGCCTCCACCTTGTCAATCCCGACTGTGATATTTAAAGAGGGGTTCGCTTTCTTCCACACCTTCGGGTCCGTCCAGTCGTCCGCCTCATCCGCGCCGTAAATAACGGGATAGAAGGTGGGGTCAATCTTCCGCCCTTCCAAAATGTCCTTTGCCTTCTGGTGCGTCTCGTAGCAGATGGAATGGGTGTCCGTCCCCGCCGTTGTGATGAGGAAATACAGCGGCTGCATCCTGGCGTCCCCGGAGCCTTTGGTCATGACGTCAAACAGCTTCCGGTTCGGCTGCGTGTGCAGCTCGTCAAACACCACGCCGTGGATGTTGAAGCCGTGCTTGGAATATGCCTCCGCCGAAAGCACCTGGTAGAAGGAATTGGTCGGGGTGTATATGATCCGTTTCTGCGAGGCGAGTATCTTCACCCGCTTATTCAGCGCAGGGCACATCCGCACCATGTCCGCCGCCACGTCAAAGACGATGGCGGCCTGCTGCCGGTCGGCGGCGCACCCGTACACCTCCGCCCGCTCCTCCCCGTCCCCGCAGGTCAGGAGCAACGCCACGGCGGCGGCAAGCTCCGACTTCCCCTGCTTCTTCGGTATCTCCACATAGGCCGTGTTGAACTGCCGGTAGCCGTTCGGTTTCAGAGTGCCGAAAATGTCACGGATGATCTGCTCCTGCCAGTCGATCAGCTCAAAGGGCTTCCCCGCCCAGGTGCCTTTTGTATGGCAGAGGCTCTCGATGAACATCACGGCAAAATCGGCGGCGTCCTTATCATAGCGGCTGTCCTTCGCCCTGAACTTCGTCGGCCTGTATTTTTTCAGCTTCCGCATTGCCATCGGCATCACCTCCCCAAAGATGGCATCAAAAATGGCCTGCCAATGGCAAGCCTGAAATCTATTGGTACAAGATACAGAGCCTTCCGGCTCCGTACCCTGGGATTTTCCCGCCTCCGTTTACTGCTGCATCGCCCAGGCGATTGCGTGGCCGTCATCCTCAAACTCGACTCCGCTTGCCGCCCGGAGCCCGATGGCGCCTTCGCAGGTGTGGTCGTCGCCAAGAAATTCGTAAGCCGCCCCGAAGTAGCAGGGCTTGTTCGGGCCGTTGAAAAAGTACCCGGCGATGACCACCCTGTCGCCGAAGGTCAGCGTTTTGCTCCATCTGCATTCCAAATCTTCCGGCGTGGTGGGGTTCGGCAGTCTGTAGGTTTTCATTGCATCGTTGATCTTCATGGTCTGTGTCCTCCGTTTTCTTTTTTGTTTTCCCTTTCGGTAGTACACATATTCGCTCTTTCTGCCGGTAATAGCAAGTGAATAACGGGCATAAAGTACACAAATATCTGCTGGGGAAACTGTGTATATCTGCCACGGGCAAAAGAGCCTTCCGGTCCGGCTGCCCTGCGGAAAACCCGCCTGGATGCTATTGGAACGGAAGCTCCACCGACTCTTCCATCTCTCTTTTCCACTCCGCATATTCCTCGTCGGTGACTTCCGCCGCCCCGGTGCAGACCGGGCATTCCTGTCCAAGCTCCCTGTCCGACGGTGCCTCCGCCCCAGGCTCATACTGGTTCGGCTCCTCCCACTGCCTCCGGGCCTTTTCATTTGCCTGCCGGATCGCCGTCTCCTCATCGGGGGTCTGCTCCATGTCGTTCCACCATTCCGGCTCGCAGGGCCAGCCTTCCGCATTAAAATCCGTACCCGGAACCACCAGCCATACTTTATACCATTTCATCCCTGCCATAAAAAAATCCTCCTTCGCCCCGCACTGCCCTGCGGATGTATTTTTTGCCTTCCAGTTTTTTCCGGGGCTTCCGGCCTGCCGGTTTTCCTTCCCGGCAGGCCGCCCCGTGCCTTACGCTTCTTCCGCCGCCATCTGGATCGCCGGGATGACCGCCCGCTCCTGGGTCTGGAAGTCCGTGTAGTTCGCCTTCACTTCGGTCAGCCCCGCCATCTGGAAGCCATGCTTTGCAAATTCCGCAAGCGTCGGGATCAGGCTGGAAAAGGTGCTGCTGATGGTGAACTCGGTGATGCCGTTCTCCTTCAGCGTTTCCGTGATCTCCCCGACCTCGCTGTCCCAGATGGCCTCGCCGAAGTCTATCCTGTCGTTGCCCGCCGTGATGCTGTTGCGGTATGCCCAGAACAGTGTCGGGTTGATCCCCCATTCCTTAAGGCTTGCTGCTTTCTCTGCGATGGCCTTCTCAAAAAGTTCGATCTTCTTCATGGTGTGTACCTCCGTTTTGTTTTTTTGTTTTCCCTTTCGGTAGTACACATATTCGCTCTAAAAGCACATATTATCAAGTTATTTACGGGCATAAACTGTACAAATATCCGCGCCGGGAATTGTGTAGTTTATGGCGCCTGATCCCCGCCAAGCTCCCGGCGGATCACGTGTTTGGAGTGCTGCCGCTCCGACTTTTTGAACGGCCGCTTGTAGCGCCTCCGCCTCTGCCCGCGCCTTTTTCCGGACGCGGGCATGGCGATCCCGGTGTGCATCTCATCCCCGTACTGGTGGTCCTCGATCCACCGGAGGTTCCTGCCATATGCCTTCATCCTTCGCCGCCCCCTTCCGCGCATCTGTGGATGGCTGCAAGGATGGCATCCTGCTCCTTTTCATCCACACCGATGCTTTCAAGCGCCTGCCGCGTTCCGCAGTCAGGACATATGGGTGTCCTTCCATCCTCCCGCGAGACTGCCGGCCTCCCGCGGTAAGCCTGCCCGCACCTGGGGCATACCCTCTTTTTCCTGTCCGTGTGTTTCATTCCGCATCTGCCTCCCTTCCAAGCGCCGCCTCCCTGCTGCGGAACATCCGCCCTGCGGATGCGCGGCACTGGCTCCCATTCCTGTTCTGCAGGCAGAAGTACCTCCCGTCAAACGCCCGCACGGTGTATGCGCCGGTGCAGCCGTTCTTCCGGTTCGTCACCAGGAAGCAGGCGTCCCCCGCCTTCCACCCGCCCGGAAATTCCCGCGCCTCCCCCGCCGCGCTGTCGGCATATGCCCGTTCCAGGAACGCCTCGTCAAAACCGAAGCTCCGGTAGCCCTGTCTGCAGGTCTCCATGTAGGATCGGCTCGGCAGCCCCAGCGGGCGGTCCTCATGCATGATGTAGACGAACACCCTGCGCCTGCGGACCTTGCCGGTCTTAATCCCCTTGAGCGGCAGCTCCATCTCCTTTTTGTAGTAAAATGTTGGGAAGCCCTCGTAGCGGTCCAGGGCCACCTCGTTCTCCGCGCTCACCTCCCAGGCCGCCACGGGGACACGCGCGCCCTCCTGCGGCTCGATGGTGAGGTAGGAGCCGGTCCTGCTGCCTTTGAACAGCAGCCGGTAGCCTTCAATCACCGAAGTGCCGATGATCCTCGCCCCAGGGCAGCGCATCCGCATCTGGGGGATGTTTAAATTGGAGCCGTATGCGATGTAGTATCTTTTTTCCATAGTGTTTTCCTTCCTTTCCGAAGGGCCTACCCTTCTACTGCCTTAAGGCCGCTTTTTTGCGGCTTGGGTAAGGCGGCAGGAGGCTGGGCCCTGCGGTTTATCTCCCGTTGCGGAAGGATGCGTCCCCGCTTAAGCGGCGGGTCAGAACCTCCCTCGCGGTCTTGAATTCGTCCCCGATGAAGCCGAGCCGGAGGAGCCAGGTCCTCATGGCGTATTTCGGGTTCTCGTGCTGCTGCGGCTTCGGGCTTGCGCTCTTTAATTCCTTCGCCATCTGGCTGAGGAGGAGGCAGAACTGGATGTACCCCTTGAGCTGCCCGGCGTGGAGGCCGTTCCGCTTCCCGTCTGCCGGGGCGTCGAACTGGAAGAGCCGGAACTCGACCGTGGCCTTCGTGAAGGTCGCGTGGTAGTTGAGCATATGGTACCGGCTGTCGTTGTAGTGGGCGCTGCGGTTGTAGCCCGCGCCGTGGCTTGCGTACCAGATGTCCGCGAGGGCTGCCATGGTCTGCGGCTTCTTTTTGTTGAGCTGCTCCAGGAAGCGCGGGTCCACCGTGCGGCAGTAGCGGCTCATCCTGCCCCGGTCAAGGTCGAGGGCTTCCGCGATCAGGCCCTCGTGGCCCGCCATGATGTTGGCGAGGTTTCTCAGGCTCTGCGGCGTGTGGCCCTTCGCCCCGATGTGGATGTGGACCTTATGAATAGCTTTCCATAAGGTACATTATGCATCGCTCAGAATTATAAAAAAGATTTTGAAAAAACCGCCGTTTTATCAAGCCTGTTTTGTCAAAATCTTTCCATAATAATCATTCGCAGTATTTATTAAGCCAGTCAAGAAGCGATGGGTTATTCCGGTATTCGATCGGTGCTGTGTCAGGGGATTTTATCTGTTCACTTGCCGCTTTGAGTGCATCCTGACGCTGCCTGCTGTCAATCCGCGCATATACCTCAGTTGTTTTTATGTGTTCATGCCCAAGCTGGTCACGGATGTAAATAAGGTTCTGCCCGGCCTGCAGCATCAACATGGCTTTTGTATGCCTCAGGCAGTGCGGTGTGAGTTTTGCAGGGAAATCCATGGGGCACTCCTCATGGATTTCGGATGTATATTTTTGCAGGATATATGTTATCCCTGCCCTTGTGAACTGGTTCCCGCTCCTGTTAAGGAAAAGGAAGCGCCCTGCCTGTGCCGGATTCCGGAGCCCTTCATTATTGAAATAAAGGCTGAGCAGCTTCGCCGTATTGCTGCTGACGGGGACATACCGGTTTTTGTTCCCTTTTCCATGCACGAGGATCTGAGCCGGGGTTCCGAGACGGACGTCAGATACACGGATGCCGACCAGTTCGCTGACCCTCACACCCGTATCTGAAAGGATGGTCAGTATGAGCAGGTCTTTGAACCCATATTTGTTGCTGCTGTCAGGCCTGGCAAGGAGCATCTCAAGCTGCCCTGCGGTAAGGTACTGCATGGCGGGCTTTTCCTGTTTCTTGGATGGGATCGCAAGTATCTGCTGCATGTTATACAGGTCCTGCGGTGAATCGGCTTGGACATACCTGCAGAACGACTTTATTGCGGCAAGCCTCTGGTTCCTGGTTGATGCGGAGCATCCCTTTTCTTCAAGCGATGACAGGAATGCTTTGATATTGTCAGATGTAAATTCATCCATCGTCACTTTATTGATTGGCTTTTTCAAACTGTCATGGAAAAACGGTATCAGGAGCTGGAATGTATGGTTGTATGAAATGAATGTGTTCTCAGACAGCCCGCGTTCCCCGCCAAGGTAGGTTGTCAGGAAACGGGAAATATAATACTGCAGGTTTTTATCCTTCATAGCTTTCCACCTCCGGGATGATCTTATCCATGATGCCGTCCATAGCCTTTATGACGGATGGGTATGCCTCCGCTGTCAGCCTCAGGTACCGTTCCGTTGCCGACAGCCGCCGGTGTCCAAGATAAGTACACAGGAGCGGGAGGAAGGCATTGGGGTCTGTCCCGGCCTCCACCGCCGCCTGCAGGGAATGGACCGCGAAGGTATGGCGGACATCGTGCAGGCGCGGGCCTTTCCCGCGTCCCCTGTGCGGTATGCCGGCTTTCCAAAGCGTCTGCCTGAACCAGTCGTAGGCTGTGTTTGTACTGAACTGTTTCCCGCCGTCATGCTGGAAAACAGGCTCCCCTTCCGGATAGCCGTGTGCGGACAGGTAATCTGCCACCCGTCCCGAGAGGCTCTGCGACATCGGCACCAGCCGGGAATTATCATTCTTTGCTTCACGGACCAGCAGCATCTCCTGGCGGATGGAAATGTCCCCGGCTGTAAGCGATAATGCTTCGTTGATCCGCAGCCCCGTCCCGTAAAGGAGCCGGAACAGCAGGGGTGCGCAGCGGACATAGGACGCGCCCTGGCTTTTCCAGTTGTCAGCTGCATCAAATATGAGGCGCATTTCATCATGCGTGAAAATATACGGGGTGAAACCGCTCCCGTTCAGTTTTTCCCTTGCATTGGGAGGGACCGGCAGCACATCGTCCCCCTGCGACAGCAGATAGGAGTAAAACTGGCGGTATACGCTGTTCCTGGTTGAAAACGTCTTGTCCGATTCCGAACTGCGTTTCCCAAGCCATCCGTACACTGTTTTTTCCGGATGGTCTGCGGGGGTGACGCCGTGCGTCCGGAAATAGCGGTCCAGCCTCTGCAGCTCCTTTACCTCGCCGTTATATTTGCAGCCTTCAAGCCGTTTGGACTCGACAAACCCATAGAGGAGGGAAGCGTACCCGCTTGAGAAAGCGGGCGTGTTGTACGGCACCATCAGTCCACCTCCAATGCGCAGTTCCGGAGCTGGCCGGTTCCGATTTTTGTATAGATCATCGTAGTGTCAGTGGAGCTGTGCCCGAGGACTTCTGAAATCGTCGGCATCGGCACGCCCTGGTTCAGCATGTTCCCGGCAATGCTGTGCCGCAGCGAATGCAGCCCCCTTTTCCTGTGGTGGAAATCGGTAAAGCCTGAAATCTTCATATATTTATTGATGATATAGTGAAGGTTGTCATCCTGCCCGAAAGCCTCGTATGGGGCGTTGTGCCGGACAAAAATGTTCCGGCAGGAGGTTTCCGGGCGTCCGTTTTTGAAGTAGTCAACGAGCGCCGCCGCAACATCATCCAGCAGCGGGAAGGTCATTGCAGTGCCGGTCTTTCCCTGGCAGAAGGAAAAGGATGACGCATTCCAGTCAATGTCGGACAGCCGCAGGTCCCGGATGTCCCCGACGCGCATGCCGTACCTTATGGCAAACAGAAGGATTGCGTAATCCCGTTTCCCGGCAGGGTTTTCCCGGTCAACATTGGAAAGCAGCGTTGTTATCTCAGCTGCCGTGTAAAAGGATGGTATGCGCCCTTTATGGTTTCCCTGTACATTTGGCACAAAGACAGAATTATCAACAACAGTATATCCGTGCTTATACAGGAAGTCGAAGAACTTCCTTAAAACATAGGCGTCATAGGTCTGTGTTGTGCGGCAGACATGGGAGCGGGTCTTGCGATATGCGAGGATCGTATCCCTGTCAAGTTTTGTAAAATCGGTGCAGCCGCGCCTTTCGAGGAACCCAAGGAAGGATTCCATGCGGAACCTTATCTGTCTGTGCGATGTCCTTGCCATTGTTTCCGTGACGGAATCCATGAATTCCCCGATTGCCGGCTGGAAAGCCTGGCTGAAAGAATGGTCTTTGCCCAGCCTCCGCCTGTAAATGGTGCCGCTTGCCTGGTACTCCAGGAGTACCGTGATGGCACGGTGGCAGTGGCGGGAATCCCTCGGGCAGGCTTTGGATGGTTCACTTAGCGTGATGCCGTAAGTCTGGTAAAAATACCGTTCCCCGCATTCCCTGCTGAATTCGTGAATCCCTTCCTGTTCCATGAATTCAGATAAACGGTTCCAAAACCGATGGTATGCCGCTATTGTATGCCCGTCATACTGCAGCGTATGGAGCAGTTGGTCGACTGCCCCTGTCAGGTTCTCAAATGATGCATTCATACTGATGAGTTCTCCTACAAATATATTCAGGCTTCTGCCTGTGAGATATATTGTAGGATGTTATGGAAAGTTTACAAGTCTGATAATGTGGCGGGAATCCTTGTAAAATCAAAGGTTATGCATAAATCTTTCTTATAACTCTGGACGATGCATAATGGACCCCGCAGCCCCTCCCCGCGTCGCTCTTCGCGCCGGCGTGCCGGAGCTGCCGGACAAGCTCCTGCAGGGTTTCAATGTCCGCGTAGGTGAGGATTGGCGTTACCAGCTCGCATTTTTCGCTGTCCGGCCCCGCGATGCTGACGTCCCTCTGGAATTTCCATTCCCTGCCGTCCGCGTCCCAGGCGCTCCAGGTACAGTATCCGTTCCGTGCCGCCGTGTCCTTGTACCGCCCGGTCCCGAAAAACTCCGCTGCTGCTTTTGCCGCCCTGCTCCTCGTGATGCCGTTCATCTCTATCTCCACCCCGATGGTCTGTTTCTTTGCTTCCGCTATCTGCCTTGCCATTTTTTCGTTCATTCCTTTTACCTCCGTTTTGTGTGTTTTCCCTTTCGGTAGTACACATATTCGCTCTAAAAGGGGATAATAGCAAGTCAATTACGGGCATAAAGTACACAAGGTTTGATGCCGTATTTTGTGTAGTTTATGGGTTCCTCCCACTATATTTTGCGGACTTCGTCCTCGCCGTAGATCACATGGAGGTGCGAACCGTTGTTCCAGCGGACCATCAAAGAAGCCGTGTCGTCCACACCTTCCACCACGCCCTCCGTCCCGGCTGGCGGAGCCTGGCAGTCTTCCATCCTGACCAAAGCCACCCGCGTCCCCGCAGGGTACTCCCTGCGGACGCGCTCCACAATTTCTTTACTCGGAAATTTCATCGTCTGCCGCCCCCCCCAGCCTGTCCGAAAACTAGATTTTTAGGCATAAATTTAGCCCCTTTCCTTCTTCTGTGACATTGAAAACTGAATAAAATACACAGTATAAAGAAAGAGGCTTATGCCTGTTCCATCAATTCCATCATTTTTTGAAATCCAAGAAGATTTTTCGCCCGTTCAAGATTATACCCCAGACAGAAGAGCGCAAACTCTCCAGCCACTTTTCGCATCCCCCTCAGTAGGAAATAAGTGGCTCCCATCGCTCGTTTTATTGTCCCAAACGGATGCTCCGATAAACACATTCTTTGGCGCATCTTTTCCTTGTTTGGTTTCAGAAAAAACTTTACAACCTTTCTTTTTTCATAATGCCATTTTTCATTGGCTTTCGTTTCTTCTGGCTTCTTTCCTTCTGCCTTTAGCCAGTCCTTACAGGGTTTTATCAGCTGGTCTTTGCTAAAGTCAGTCTCTTTCCATTCACCTTTTCCCTTATAACACTTATTACGCCTTGGACAGTGCCTGCAGGCATTTTTATTAGAATAGCGGATGTTCCCGTTTTTCTTTATACTTTTCTGTCTCAGGATTTCTCCTGCCGGACAGTATACCATGTTTCTCTCAGGATCTCTAACAAAATAACCTTCTTTTGCCTTTTCCAGCATTTCCTCAGGGCTTCCATACACGCTGCTGTTTTCCTGTTTTTCATCCACCACTTTACGCCGGACTGTTTCCACCCTCATATCCTGTATCACTTCTGCATAAGCTTCCGGAATCCTGCCTGCGTGCAGTGCTTTTTTCAGTTCTTCAGGAGCCGTGCCGGCAGTATCAGCTTCTGCTTCTTCATAAGGTATTTCTATTTCGTAACCATCTTTTCCATCATCCGCTATGACATGTGGGATAATACCCTTTTCCAGACACTCTGCCATATCTTCCGTAGCTTCATAACCTTTATCAGCCACTGCTTCTATGATTTTTTCCGGATCGGAATCCTTTATTCCCTGCATGGCACTTCCCAGTAATCCATGGTCAGTTACCTGATTGGTCATCTGAAAGTCACGAATCAGATGCGTTTCAGAATCTACCGCCGTCTGTGGGTTATATGCTACTGCAAAACCATTTTTATTTTTCATGAGCCTTGCGTCTGCGTCTGTAATGGAAAGCTGGGATGCCCCCGTTTCTTCCATCAGTTTCTGATAACCTTCATATCTGGCAAGTCTCTCCCGTGCCTCTTTTAACTTAGTCTCAAGACTTTCTCTTGTCAGTTCCCCAGGAATTCCATCTGCTTCTTCCTGCTCATCCATTTCATTCAGAATCCGCAGATATTCATCTGTATGGCCATTCAGCCATTTGATCCTGTCATCCAGCTTATTTTTGGTGAAGTTGTTATCCTTTGCATTATTCGCCTGAATCTTTGTCCCGTCAACAGAAGCAAATCCCCATTCCACTGCACTGGAAATCCGCCGGTTGAATTCATGAAAAATTTCTTTCAGGCTGTCTATGTTGTCTTTCCTGAAATCTGCAATGGTACGAAAATCAGGTTCCACACCGCCGGTCATCCATTTCACTTCAAGATTTACTTTACAGCTTTCTGCCAGTTTTCGTGAGGAGCGGATACCCTTTCTGCTTCCATAAATATAAACCTTATAAAGGCTTTTAGGATCGTAAGATGGACGGCCTTCTGCTGCTACAGGTTTTACACCGTACTTTTCTATATCAAGATGATTTACAAACGCATCAATGATCCTTGCAATACTTTCTTTATCTACAAATGCATCCCATGAACAATACATCAGCTGATCCCTGTTAAAACCTGAAACATACGGCATTTCAATTCACCCCGGAATAAATTTTTCTCAGCTTCCATTATACTATATTTGAGCCATAGATGCATGATTTTCTGTGTACTTTATTCAGTTTTCAATGTACAATTTTAATTTATATTGAACACTCACAAGAGCGTATCAATCTTTATTTCTTTAGGTTAAATTATCCGAGTTTTCGGACAGTCTCCCC
>KE159581.1:10497-24321 GCA_000403255.2 Lachnospiraceae bacterium 3-1 | reverse complement strand
GAGTGCGGCGCTCTTTTCCTGCCCGGCTCCAACCAGGCAAAATACTGTAAGGAATGTGTCGTCCGTGTGAAGCGGAAACACGCCACAGAGCGGAAACGGAAACAAAGGCGCTTATGTCACGCTTTAGGAGCGGAAAAAGCCTTGTAAATCAAGCACTTTCGGAGCGTGTCGAAGGGGAGGCAATACTTTTTATCACCGACACCCCAAAAGCCCCCTTAAAATGCGTACAGGAGCCGAAATAACCCATTCTGAACCAAAGGAGCAACCAAATGACAGAAAACCGACGATTTTATTACCTCAAGCTGAAAGAGAATTTTTATAACAGCGAAACCATGGTCATCCTGGAGAGTATGCAGGACGGCCTTCTGTACTCCAATCTCCTGCTCAAAATGTATTTGATGTCGCTGAAAAGCAGCGGCGTACTCCTGCTGAATGACTGCCTGCCCCATACCGTGCAGACCATAGCCACCTTTACCCGGCATCAGGTAGGCACGGTGGAGCGGGCTTTGAAGATATTCCAGGAGTTTGGCCTTGTGGAGATACTGACGGACGGAGCCTATTACATGAGCGACATCCAGCTGCTGATTGGCCAGTCGTCCAGCGAGGGGGAGCGGAAGAAAAAGGAGCGCATGAGGCTGAAACGCCAGAACCTGCTCCCGTCCGGGGAAGCGGACATTTGTCCGTCCAATGGCCGGGTGGACAAATGTCCGCCTATATTAGAGTATAGAGATAAAGAGATTAGAGATAAGAGTATAGAGAATAGAGAGGGGGATATGGCACACGCCTATGGGAGATACCGGAATGTGTTTCTATCTTCTGCGGAACTGGCAGAACTCCAGACGGAACTTCCCTCTCTTTGGGAACAGTACATTGAGCGGCTGTCCGAGTACATGGAATCCAGCGGAAAAGGATATAAAAACCATGCGGCCACAATCCGGCGCTGGGCGAACGCCGACAAAAAGAAGGAGGAACCGCCTGCCCGGAACCGTGATTACAGTGTAGAGGAAGGAGAAACCATATGATAGAGATTACCGCAGAAGTCCGGGCGGCCATTGACAGAGCCGCCGGGGATATGGAGCTTGCCGGGGACGAATACATAGAACCGGCTGACGGGCTTATCCACTGTAAGAAATGCCGTGGCAGCCGCCAGACCGTTGTGCCAAGGTTCGGCGGTTCCGGCTATTTCATGCCCCGCTGCCTCTGCCCCTGCCAGCAGAAAGCGCAGGAGGAACGGAAAGCCATGGAGGAACAGAGGGAACGCATGGAGCGTGTCAAACGCCGGAAGGCGCAGGGGCTTCAGGACAGATACCTTTATGATTACACTTTCGCCAATGATAACGGCCAGAATCCCGTCATGGAGAAGGCACACGCCTATGTTGAGCATTGGAAGGAGGCGTACCGGGACAATACCGGCCTTCTGCTCTTTGGTGACGTGGGAACCGGAAAATCCTTTTTTGCCGGCTGTATCGCCAATGCCCTGCTTGACCGTGACGTGCCGGTACTGATGACAAATTTTCCGTCTATCCTGAACCGGCTGACCGGCGTGTTTGCCGAGGACAGGGCGGCCTTTATCGCCAGCCTGGACGATTACAGCCTGCTTGTCATTGATGATTTAGGCGTGGAGCGCAGTACCGAGTATGCCATGGAGCAGATGTTCACCGTCATTGACAGCCGGTATCGGAGTAAGAAGCCGCTGATTGTCACGACAAACCTGAAACTGGAAGAGATCAAGAACCCGCCAGACCTTGCCCACGCAAGGATTTATGACCGCATACTGGAACGGTGTGCGCCGGTTCTCTTTTCCGGTAAGAACTTCCGGGAGGAAGGAGCCAGGGCGACTAAAGCGGCGGCGAAGGAGATTGTGAAGAAGGGATAACATAAACTGATTGCATGAAAAGGAGAATTTATGGGCGGCGAGAAAATCACAGAGGACACTACCACCACAGCACCGGCTAAGGACGCCCCCGCGCTGGTGAAGAAGATTGGCCGGACGACCTACATTGTGAGGGTTCATTTCAGCAAGACCGGAAAGGAAACCATGAGTGACAAAATCAAGCGTATGCTGAAAAATGAGATACAGCAGATGTGACAGTTTAAAAGCTGGGAATTGGAGAAATCTGATTCTCAGCTTTCTAAGCAAGGATTTTTAGCTGTAAGCAACTTTCTTTTTTAGAAATTTTATGGTAAAATATCGAAAAGAGGAGGCTTAAATATGGGATTAATTCACAGTTACGCTTTATGGAACAATAAAGGTGGAGTTGGAAAAAGTACGATAACATTTCATTTGGCAATGAGATATGCAGAACTTCATCCACAAACTAAAATATTAGTTATTGACTTGTGCCCGCAAGCTAATTCAAGTATGATGCTTCTTGGAGGCGGCCCTGTTGGTGAAGAAAATATAATAAATCTTTGTAAAGAGGCAACTCCGCGCTCTGTTGTTGGTTATTTAAGTACTGTCATTACAAATGGACGTGGGGCACAGTTACCAGACCCATATAAATTTGTTGTGAATGTGTCTGATTATAATACTTATGCTCCACAAAATTTATTTTTACTATGTGGAGACGGAAATTTAGAGCCTATGGCACCAGCAATCAATGAGGCTGCATCTGCTAAAGCTTTAACTCCGACAGCTCAACCATGGAAATGGATTCAAGAAATTATAAGAAATTTCATAGAGGATATTACTGAATCAAACGATGAATGGTTAGTTTTTATTGACACAAATCCAAGTTTTAGCATATATACCCAGATTGCAGTATCGGGAGCAGAGAGATTGTTAGTACCAATAAATGCAGACGATTCTTCTAAAACAGCAGCCTCTGCTATGGTGGCATTATTGCATGGTACAAATCCTCCCCATCCTATATATGGATCATGGACTTATGCTAAAATGGCAAATGAACAAGGTATTATAGTGCCTAAGATACATATGTTAATTGGAAATAGATTAACGCAATTTAAGGGCTCTGCAGCAGCCTTTAAAGCTCTGTCAGATGCCACTTCAACATCATTATATGAGATTTATAAGAAAAATCCAGATTATTTTGTAGAGCCTAAAGTTACTATAAGCAGTAAAGAAAATTTCATTGATTATTATTCAAAACCGTTGAGAGATTTTAATAGCGCAGGCGTTGTATGTGCACATTTGGGCAGATTATTATCATCTATGAAGCAGAAGTATTATACAGTATATTCCGAAGAAGCAAAAGTTAATGCAGAAAAAATAAAAGAATGTACAAAGGCCATAGATGAAATAATTGTAAATTTGTAGTGAAAGTGGGTGAAGATGTTGACAGTAACAGAACAGATAGACCAGAAACATCAGGAAGATTTACAGAGGCTACGAGATTTTCGCCTGCTTGATGATGATTTCCTCACAAAGTGTTTTGAGGGAGATACGGCAAGCATAGAACTGGTATTGCAGATTGTGCTGGAAAAGCCGGATTTAAAGGTGCTGGACGTTCGCACCCAGGTATTTGTGGAGAACCTGCTGAACCGTTCAGTGAGGTTGGATATCCTGGCTACGGACAGCACATGGGCAAAACTGAATGTCGAGGTACAGCGCTCCGACAAAGGAGCCGGGAGAAAAAGAGCCAGGTACAACAGCAGCATGATGGACGCAAACCTTTTGAAGAAAGGTGATGATTTTGACAATCTCCCAGAAACATGGGTAGTGTTCATCACGGAAAATGATGTGATAGGAAAAGGGCTGCCACTCTATCAGATTGAGCGCTGCTTTTTAGGAACCGGAGAAAGATTTGAAGATGGTTCACATATACTGTATGTAAATGGCGCTTACCGTGGAGATACGCCAATCGGGAAGTTAATGCATGACTTCTCCTGCATAGACGCAGCGGATATGTATTATGGGACACTGGCGGACAGGGTGAGATTTTTCAAAGAGAGCAAGGAGGGAATCGAGATTATGTGCCGGGCTATGGAAGATATGAGGAATCAGACATTGAAAGAAGGAATGCAAGAGGTTGCGCTTCGTATGCTGGCAGCTGGCAAATATGCTTTAGAGGAAATCGTTAATATTTCAGGACTTTCTCTTGAGGAAGTCAAACAACTGAAAGCTGATAGAAGCGCATAAGTAAATCTGATAGCTTGGGAATCTTAAAACAAGATTCCCAAAGCTTTTTTTCTTAAAAATGCACTTTGACAAATACTGATATAGTAAGATGAATTGTAGACAGATTATATAAAAAACACTTGAGGGGGCTAAATGTATAGAGGATTTAATCTTATGTTAGATGAAATTGATTTTTGGTTAATGGATGAAAAAAAGATAGCAGAATATGAAAATAGAGGAAAGAAAAGATTAGAGTATCTACATGATAATGTAGTTGATATTTTAAAGGAACATGTTTCGGAAGGAATTATTGACGGGACTGAATTATCAAAAACATGGTTTAAATGTATAAAGACTGATGTATTTTTATCACATTCTCACAATGATGCTAAATTAGCATTATTATTGGCTGGGTGGTTAGAAAAAAACATGGGAATAAATGTTTTTCTGGATGAAGTGATATGGGGAAGTGCTGATAAACTTTTAAAAGCAATTGACGATGAATATTGTATAAGTGATATAAATGAAGATACTTATGATTATAAAAAAAGAAACTTATCAACAAGTCATGTTCATGCAATGCTTTCAGTTGCTATGTTTGATGCGATTGACAAAGCAGAGGTAGTTTTCTTTATTAATACAGAAAACTCAGTTCCTAAAATAGAAGATAGCATAAATATAAGAAATCAAACCTTATCACCATGGATATATGAAGAAATAGTTGCAACAAAATTAATTCGAAAAAGAGAATGGGAAGAACATCGAATTGTTTCAATCATGGAAGATTATACAGAAAAACAGCTAAAAGTTTCATATAAAATTCCGTTAGAAGATTTAACAGAAATAAATATGGAGGATTTAGATAAATGGAATAGAGAATATATACAATCTAAAGCATCAAGAAATAGTTATGGCGGTTTACTAGAAAAAAATCCAGATCATCCATTGAATTATTTGTATAGTACAAAATTTGGATTTAAGGAGGATAACAATTGAAATTTTTAAACATTTTGGAAAAAAATTTAAAACAAGTATGGAAGGTTTGGTTTGCGGTTTCTAGTAGTTTATTCAGCATATTATCAATAATATTGTCATTTCTGTCGTGGGAGGATTTTGGAATAACTAAAACAAGTGCTAAACTTATTGCTTTTATTATCATTATTCTTTTTTCGCTTGTGACGGGAGTTTTTTGGACATGTTTTATAACGAAAAAGCATGTGTATTGGTCAAATGGAGATGGAAAAATTAATATCTGTTATGCTGATATAATGAAAATATCGTTTCCTTGGAAAAGTAAAGGTAAGAAGATAGTGGTTATTCCAGTAAATACAAGTTTTGATACAATTGTTGATGAAAATTTAGCATCATGTGATAGACCTCTTGTTTCGGCCACAACAGTTCATGGGTTATGGTTGAAGAATATGATAAAAAATGGTACAAGCATAGCCGATATTGATTTAGCAATCGACAGATACATTTTAAATAAAAATATAAGATGTGTTAAGGAACTGACAATAGAAGAAAAAAGCAGAGGAAAGCGCAAATGCTTTGAAAATGGGACAACAGTTATCATAGAGGGAAAAAATGATATAACTTTTTTTCTATTAGCGCTATCAGAATTTGATGAGAATAATAGGGCTCAAAGTTCAAAAGAAGATGTTGTAAAATGCATGAAAGAGTTGTTGGAGTTTTATGATATTAACGGGCAAGGATATGAGATGTATGTGACATTGGTGGGAACAGGAAGGTCAAGGGCTGGATTATCGCATGAAGAGTCGCTTCAGACAATGAAATCAATCTTTTCGATATATAGCCATAAAATACATGGAACTATTAATATTGTAATTTATTCTAAAGATAAAGAGAAAGTTTCGATTTTTAGCTAAATATCTGATAACTATTATATTTAGGGAGGAATTTGCATGAGAACCAAAACTTATATTGCAGCAGATTGGTCTGGTGATATTGACGCTGTAGAGCAGCTTCATAAATGGAATAAAAGTTATTATTGGAGTTTATCTTTTAGTGATGCCCATGATATAACTCAAGCTAGAGATACTAGCTTAAATTGCAGCATTAAATCTTCACTGAGAGTCAGATTAGAAGCATCAAAAAGATTTATTTTAATTGTAGGAAATCAAACCAAAACCGTCAAGAGTGGTAGTTGTCAATATTGCCCCAGTTATAATAGTTGGACATATAGCTGTGCAAGGGGTGGCCATGTTGATTATCGTAGTTACATAGAATTTGAATGTGAGAAGGCAATAAAAGATAATATTGAAATTATTGTCCTTTATAATGCGGCTACTATTGATAAAAATAAATGTCCTGACATTATAAAAAATTATGGAAAGCATGTGGCGATGTGTTATAGAAAAGATGGATGATTATATTGGGATTATAATGCAGTCAAAAATGCTATAGGCTGACAATTGATAATGGATTCAAATTTTCAATTATGTAGTTCATGTAGCGTTAGAAACATACAAAATTGTAGGCCGGGAATCTAAAAAACAGGTTTCTGGCTCTTTTTTTGCCCTCAAATGTAAATTTTTTGTGAATATGATTAAAAAGTCCTTTACAAAACGTCACTGGCAAAACCTCAAAAAGCATACTTATTTCGTGCGGAGCCAGATTAGCGCCATTTGACATTGCGGAACTGCGGGAGCTGACTTCTTATGATGAGATGGAGCTGGATATGATCGGGGATCAGTGCACGGCAATGTTTATCATTATCTCTGACACGGATGACACGTTTAATTTCATTGTGGCCATAATGTATACCCAGCTATTCAATTTATTGTGTGACCGGGCGGATGATGTGCATGGAGACAGGATCCCTTACCATGTAAGACTGCTTTTGGATGAGTTCAGCAATATCGGGCAGATCCCGAAGTTTGACAAACTGATCGCCACGATACGAAGCCGGGAAATATCAGCATCTATTATTTTACAGTCGCAGAGCCAGTTGAAAACCATCTATAAAGATGCAGCCGAGACGATTCTAGGCAACTGTGACACCATGTTATTTCTTGGCGGTAAGGAAGGGTCTACCTTAAAAGAGATTTCGGAAAATTTAGGAAAGGAGACCATAGTGCGCCCGTTAGGGTGTATGCCATAAACCGCCTTTAGCAAGCGGTAGACAAAGATATTAAAGAAAGGAAGGTGAAAATTCACTGTCTATCATTCCACGACTTATCCGTGAGGGGAAACCCTCTGGGGAGTGTAGCATGTCGTTGTTATAGTGTTCTTCACTATAACTGGCATGGAATGGCGCAATCTTCTAACCGTCATTTTATGCGGGGATGAAAATCCGTGTATGAGGATGAAAGCTAAACTGCTTGATTGGTAGCCGGAGCCTGGGAGTATCTGGCCTACGTGCGAAAGAAGATGGAACGCATGGTGCTTTGGCGGCTGTCGCTCGATTGTCGGCAGGCGTGTGATATCCGAAGCAAGGCAAGCCTTAGATTAGGTTGAACGGCGAACGCCACATATCTACAAAGATTACCGACAACACGGAACGCTATGTGTGGCATATGCTACCGGGGATGACCTAAACCCGCCCATTTGCGGGCATGGTCACACAGCTCCCATAGTAGCCCGTGGACTCTGGATTTACAGGGATAGCCGTAAAAACGGAAGCGGGAGAGCCGCCCACATGACGAAGGGGAGCAGTATGTCTTTAATACAAACAAGAAAGGAAGGTGCGTGAGGCATCATGAGAAATCCAACTGATGTATTAAATAGCCTAAACAAACAGTCTAAAGATTTATCATATAAGTTCCAAAGGCTTTACCGGAACTTATACAACCCGGAGTTCTACCTGTTGGCATATAGGAATATCTACGCCAATGAGGGGAGCATGACGCCGGGTGTGGATGGAGAAACACTGGACGGTATGAGCAGTCCGAGGATAGAGCGTATCATCAGCGCATTAAAAGACCGCTCCTACCGCCCGAAACCTGCACGACGTACATATATTGCGAAGAAAAACAGCAGTAAAAAGCGTCCGCTTGGGATTCCTTCCGGGGATGACAAGCTGGTGCAGGAAGTAGTCCGAATGATACTGGAAAGCATTTATGAACCAACCTTCTCCGATTATTCCCACGGATTCCGCCCAAAGAGGAGCTGCCATACAGCCCTCGAACAGATACAGCGGACATTCGCCGGGGCAAACTGGTTTGTGGAGGGGGATATTCAGGCATGTTTTGACAGCTTTGACCACCACGTGCTGGTTGATATCCTGCGCAGACGCATTGATGACGAAGCATTTATCACATTGATGTGGAAGTTTTTAAAAGCCGGATATATGGAACAATGGCAGTACAACAGGACATACTGCGGCACACCGCAAGGTTCTGGCATCAGTCCTGTTCTGGCAAATATTTATCTGCATGAACTGGATATGTACGTGGAGGAATATAAGGCAGGCTTTATAAAAGGAAACAGGATAAACCGCAAAGTGAATCCGGAATACGCCAGACGGAACCGTGAGGTGCAGAGGTTTATGCGCCAGAACAGGGAAGTATGGGACAGCCTTAGTGAAGCCGAAAAGAAAGAACGTGCCGGGGAATTACGCAGACTGCGGGAGAAACAGAGGGAAATCCCGTCTAAGCAGTTTCGGGATGAAACTTACAAAAACCTGCAATACGTCCGTTATGCGGATGATTTTATCATAAGCATTATCGGGAGCAAAAAGGATGCAGAAGCCTTAAAAGCAGATTTAGCCGTGTTCCTCAAAGAAAAACTGAACCTTACACTGTCAGTGGAGAAAACCAAAATCACTCATGCAACTGGCCGGGCGAGGTTTCTTGGCTATGATATTTCAATTTCAAAAAGTCAGGAAGTCACAAAACGTCAGGGCAGGAAAGTGAAGGGATACAGCGGCGCAGTGAAGCTATATATGCCGCATGAGAAATGGGAATCGAAACTATTGGAGTATGGTGCAATCCGTATCAAGAAAGACAAAGTTACACACAAAGAGCATTGGAAAGCCATTCATAGACCACAGCTCATTAACCGCAAAGACATTGAAATTCTGTCAAAGTACAACTCTGAAATCAGAGGTTTGTACAACTATTACTCACTGGCATGTAATGTATGCGCAATGAGTAAGTTTGCGAGTCTGATGCATTACAGTATGCTGAAAACATTCGCAAATAAATACCGCACAAAGACCAGAAAGATTAAGAAGAAATATTTTAGAGATGGACGGTTTACAGTCATTTACAAGACAAAAAGCGGTATGAAAGAGAGCGTATTTTACAGGGGGCCTTTTATCCGCAAGGATAAGCCCAATGTGCCGCAGGCAGATATTCTTCCGGCCTACAAACGGTATGACAGAGCAAACCGCATAGCGGCAAAACTGCGCTCGAAAACTTGTGAACTCTGCGGACAGTACACAAATGACGTGGAGATTCATCAGGTAAAACGGCTGAAAAGCCTTAGCGGTGAATATGAGTGGGAAAAAGTTATGCTAAAGAATCGCAGGAAAACGCTGGCAGTATGCCCGGCGTGTCACCGTGAGATACACGGAAAAGACTGATTTTGTTAGTTGACGGCATATGGAGAGCCGTGTGCATCGAGAGGTGCCCGCACGGTTCGGGAGGGAGCGTCCACGAGGCGCTTACCTTATGACCTTTACAACACATCGGATACCCGTGGGCAGAGCCGTTCTTATGGGCTGAATTACCAGAAAACTGGGAAGGATATGCCATACTTATTCGTGAAGAGTTGGCTGCCCAAAACAAAAATAAACGGAACAGGGACACGATCAGCCGACAATTCAGTTAATCATGTCTTTTTTATTTCTTTTCATCTGGTACAATTCTGTACGTCTGAGAAAGTATATAAGGGAATAATGGGTTGAATCAACCCAAACAAAAGTATGTCAGGAGGAAAAGCATGGGTGAAATAAAGGAACGGATAACGGAAAATGGTATTGATTATATACTGACAGGGGATTACTTAACTTAAAGATAACCTACACATACAGCCTGCTGATACATTGCTTGCAGATACCCCGCAGAAACCAAACCATACAGAAAAGGAGTTTTTGCAGATGAAATCACTATTTGAACAATTAGGCGGCACATATCACGAAGAAAATGGGTATCTTATTCCAGATTTAAGATTGCCCGCCGAGGAAAAACAGCCGATAGGCATATGGGGACAGCGGCATTTGGACTATCTGAAGCAGTACCGTAAGGTTACATACACCAATTTCCTCACAAGCGGCAGGCTTAACGCCTATCTTGCCGACATCGACAGGCAGGCGCAGGAACGCTTTGAACGGCTCATAGAGGGCATGAAACAGGCACAGGGCATAACGGAACGTCTAAAGGAACAAGATGCTTTAGAATGGACAGGAAGAATGAATAATATTTGGGCTTGTGTAAAAGAGATTGTAGATAAAGAAATAATCTATTCATAGCGTAGAATCGGCAGAGTTTAGTAACTTTGCCGATTTTTTGCTGAGGTTGCAACATAAAATGATGGTAAACGGTATGTATCACGAAATTTGGATGCTCTTTCTAATTAAAACAAAGTGTTCGTTGTGTATTTGTTGTGATTTGTGTAGTATAATTAATTTTATATGTTGACTGGCAAAGGGACATCCTAATTGTTGATAATTTATGCACATGATAGGAAAACAAACCAGAAAGGCAATCATATCAAGGAAAAGGAGCAGAAATGGCTTATAAGATATTAATTATTGATGATGATACCGAACTCCTTAAAATGCTGAAAAAATTTCTGGAAATTAAAAAGTATGAAATCATTACGGCAGAGAATGGATTGGAAGGGTTAAATAAAATAAAGCTACAGCCAGATATTATATTACTGGATGTAAATATGCCGAACATTGATGGGATAGAGGTATGCAGGAGGGTACGGGATAAAGTAGCCTGCCCGATTCTGTTTCTGACCGCACGGGTAGACGAACAAGACGTTATAAATGGGCTTTCTTCAGGAGGCGACGACTACATTTTAAAGCCGTTTAGCCTGAAAGAGCTTGATGCAAGGATTACGGCGCACCTGAAACGGGAAGCACGGCGCAAAGAAAAGACAGAATGCTGCTTTCAAGGAGAACTGTCTATTGATTATAATGCAAAGACCGTGCAGATTCACACAGATTATCTGGAACTGACAAGATTAGAATATGGAATTATTGAATTTTTGTCCATGAATCCAGGGATGGTCTTTGATAAAGACAGGATTTACGAGAAGGTCTGCGGATATGATGCAGAAGGTGACAGCAGGGTAATTACAGAACTAATCCGCCGAATCAGAAAAAAGTTCCAGCAATTTACAGAAACAGAATATATTGAAACCATATGGGGGATGGGATACCGATGGATAAAATAAGAAATCTTTCCGTAAGAAAAACAATTTTTTTATATATGGCGGCTGCTTTATTTTGCGGTTTCCTTATTTCGGCAGTTATTGCCAGAATTGCCGAATGGACACAAATGCATATCTGGTGGAATTATGTGGATGAAGAAGCATATTTTGAAGCAGTAGAAAATGAAGGGCCTTATTATGTGGCGGATATTCCAAGGCCAAGTCCTTATGAGATGACACAGTCAGACTATTTTGTGTCAGAGCTTTGCGATTTTTTACAGACTTATGCCGTACTGATATTGTCTATAGTAGGAAGCTGCGTGGCAGTTTTCCTCTTTTACCAAAACAAGTTAAGAAAGCCGATGGAAGAACTGGTACAGGCATCAAAAAAGATTGCCGAGAATCATTTGGATTTTTGCATTTCCTATGAGAATAAGGACGAGATGGGCGAACTTTGCAGGGAGTTTGAGAAGATGCGGGAACAGCTTGCCAGAAATAATCAGGCATTATGGCGGACGGTTGAGGAGGAAAAGATGCTGCGGGCGGCTATTTCGCACGATATACGCGCCCCATTGTCCGTTTTGAAAGGGTATCAGGAAATGCTGATGGAATATCTGCCAAGCGAAGATATAGATATGGAACAGGCAATGGAAATGCTGTCAGAGAGCGGACGCCAGATTGAACGTATGGATGCCTTTGTAGAAACAATGCGGAAATTGAGCAGTTTAGAAAATCGGCGGCTGACCCCAGAGAATATTTCTTCCAGACAATTAGAGAAGGATATTCAGGGAGAACTTGCCATTTTGGAAAAAGAGTATGGGAAACAATGTATGTTACAAGTGTCTGAATCAAAGGAAGAATTTTACGGGGATAAGGAAATTATTTTAGAAGTAACGGAAAATCTTCTGTCGAATGCCCTGCGTCATGGGAAACGGCAGATTATAATTATGGTAAAGGCTGGATATGAAAAATTAAGTATCTGTGTCATGGATGACGGCGATGGTTTTCGGGAAGATGCAGAAAAAATTACGGAGGCGTTCTATGGGCAGAGTGTAAAAGACAGCCTGAAACATGCGGGGCTGGGAATGTATATCAGCAGGCTGTATTGTGAAAAACATGGAGGAAAATTAGTTTTAGGAAATGATGAACAGAGAGGGGCTGTGGTGACAGCAATGTTCCGTCGGATTGCGTAAGCAATCCGGCGTTTTTCTTTTTATTGTCTTTTTGTTGTGATTTTTCTTTTACAACACTACTTTACAACTTTATAAATGATACCCCTGTTTCTTAACTAGCTGTTTTAAGGCATTTATTAAGACATTTGATTTTATGCTGGTTTCGACTTTTTCTACGAAAATGGCATAAAATACCTGCTGGCGAATCTGTTCGCTTAGAGCAAACCGAAACTCCTGCACGCTTTCTGTCTGATATTTAAAAAACGCCTCATCCTGGTATGGCAGCAGCTTCATCGCACAGTATGAAATGTTAATCAGATTGACCAGCATTTCAATCCCTCTGCGGCTGCGGACCATGTAACTGCACAGTGACCAGAAAGTTTTCTGTTCGTAGTAACTAACTTCTATCGGCCATCGAAATGCATACAGCATCAGGGGAATAAACTGCATCCGGCTGCTCCCTGTCTGGTTTAGCGGGGATTTCTCCTGCCATGCGCAGAAGATCTGCAGCTGTTCCGGAAAAACTGTGCTGAAAAACAAACGCCTGCCGCCCTCTGCTTTATCAGCGGATGTGACATATGCCAGGACTGTCCTTTTTCCAAAAACGTTAGTAAGGACACGGCGCACGGCCATGTAATAATCACCGATTTTTTCATCAGACAGCGTAAAATCGTTCTGAATGGAAAGTTTTTTCCCATGCAGCGCAGGCCGCCCTCTTTTTCCGGTGCGCTGCGGCGGCAGGTCATAAATGACAGAATCAGACCGGGCATTTCCTATCATGTCAAGGTTTTCGTATTCGTCTATGATGGAAACAAGGTTTTTCTTTACATACCAGCTGTCGCAGAGGATGATGACATTTTTCTTTTCATGGAATACAGGCATTACATGCCGTATCATGGATGCAGCCAGTTCCAGCTTGGATTCCTTTTTCTGCCACATGCGGTATCCAAGCGGAACGCAAAGATAGTGGATCCTGCCTTTGTTCCATACTGGGACACAGACCATTACACTTACGAAGCAGTGTCCGTTCAGATAGTTTGAACCATGATGCGCGGCATGGTCAAAAAGCTTTGAAACATCCTCGAATTTTTTGCCAAATTTCGAAACCATTGTGTCATCAATGCATAGAAACACAGGCTGTGACTGTAGTTTTTCCGGTATGAGATTCAGAGCCATGCCCGCAGTGGTATTCATGAATCTGGAATAATCTGCCTTTGCATAAGAACATGC
>KE159581.1:0-9442 GCA_000403255.2 Lachnospiraceae bacterium 3-1 | reverse complement strand
TAAACAGGGTCAATGAATTTGTCTGTAGAGTTGTCACTACTCATTTACACTGTTTTTATAGTTAGAAATATAAGGGGTGTTTATGTTATGTTTTTGCAAGAAATAATCATAGGGGGACTTAATATCGTTTTTGTCGGGCAGTAGAGAAAATCCCTGCCCTCAAAATGGAAATAGAATATCATGTTGTAGGAACTAAAAACTCCTATATCCTTATGCCCGATTGGACTTATGTTCAGTCGGGTGTTTTTGTTGTTCTTCTCTGCCGTTCGCCGCCTTTCCAATCTGGATTATTACATTTCAAAAATTTCAGATTGGAGGAAAAAAGAATGGCATACAACAACGGACGGGAGAACAGGAAATGGCTTATCTGGAAAGAAGCCGAGGAAAAAATATTGCGGGAGCATAGAGTTTATGAAAACACCATTGAACAAATCCGCACAGACGATAGGGCAGACTTTAATTCTAATAGGCGGTTTTACCATTGGACAAGCGACTTCGGCGAATACCTTGAGGGGATGGCAGGCAGGGAGCGAGATACCGAGGTAAAGACTGTTTCTGATTTACTGGATGAGATAGAGGACGAAACTCTGTATCGGGCATTGCTTGCGGTGGACAGGCGTACCCTGCAAATCATCCTGCTGAAAATGCAGGGCTATTCCACAAAGGAAATTGCCCCGCTTGTGGGATTGACAACAGGGGCTATCTATGCAAGGCTAGACCATCTGCGTAAAAAGCTGCGGAAGATTTTATAACCAACTAATAAAGACAGCTTTTTGACGGGCTATTGGATGGGAGATAAAATTCTCCCATCCAATTTAAAATTAAATGAATAAAATTTTCGTCCACAGGGAATACTAAAAAGTTTGACCGAAATCTTGACATGGGTGCAGCCGCTATGGTATTCTGAAATACCCGTAAGGGAATTGGAAGATTGAAAATTAAATAAGCGCATAGATGGAAGAATGGAATGTCAGCCAATGGACAAGGCTGACCGCCGCCGAATTTATGCTGCCCTTTTCGGCTGGCGTATGGCAGCATGGTTTTGAATCCCAAAGCCGTTACATAGCATTGCGAATCCGAGCAGGAGAAAATACTCCTGTCGTTCGTGGTGCAGTGTAGCGGCTTTTTCATTTATCCAAAAGTCAAGAGAAATCGAATCCAGAACGGAGGTGGAAAGGACATAGGATTTTCTTTTCGGCGGGTAAGACAGGTATGGAAGAAAGTCGGCTGCACAGAAAAATGCTCTGCGGCGTTGTCCACAGAGATAGCGAGCATCGGATTGTGTCAGCCACAATCCCGCCCACACAAAACAAGTGGGCGTAACTTACCTAGGGGACAGCCCCTGAATACCCCGAAGAAAGAAATTTAAGACTGGAGGATAAGAAAAATGAGCAAAGAAAAATCAGAAAAATACGTGCGGAATGTCCCGATTACTGTCCGATTGAACGAGGAAGAACATGAAAAATTAAAGCAGTGCGCTGCTGCTTGCGGTCTGTCTGCCGCCGAATTTATGCGCCAGTTATGCAAAGGAAACGCCCCGCAGCCACAACCTAAAACCGAGTTTTGGGAGCTGTTAAACAAGCTCTATGAGGTGCATGACGCTTTCAAAAAGTGTGTTCCTTACTATCCAACCGTCACTGAAATCTGTAAGGAGATTGAGGATTTTATCTTAGAATTGCAACAGAAAACAACTTTCCATCAACGGTTTAGCATAGAAGAATTAACAGAACAGGGGGAGGTCTGATATGGCGGTAACGAGCCTATGGCATGTCAAAGGGAGCATAAAAGACGTGATTGACTATATAGAAAACCCAGAAAAGACTGTGCCGAATGAAGATATGCAGGACTTCTTTGATGTGTTCTCCTATGTAAAAAATCCGTTAAAAACAAATGAGGGCGAGTATGTTTCCGCTGTCAACTGTCTGAAAGAAACAGCCTTGCAACAGATGATTTTGACGAAGAAACAGTACCAAAAGACAGGCGGATATATCGCTTGGCATGGCTACCAGAGTTTCAAGCCAGACGAGGTAACGCCCGAACAATGCCACGAAATTGGACTGAAATTAGCAAGGGAAATGTGGGGCGGCAAGTACCAGATAATTGTTGCCACCCATCTTGACAAAGGACATCTGCACAATCATTTTTGTTTCAATTCTGTTTCTTTCATAGACGGGCAGAAATATAATTACTCAAAATCAGAACAGAAAAGGTTGAGGGAAGTGTCCGACCGTTTATGCCGAGAGTATGGTTTATCGGTGATTGAAAACCCGAAGAAAGCCCCGTCAAGACCGCTTTATCTGGATGAAAAAAGCGGAAAGCCGACAAGATACAACGTCTATCGGGAAGATTTAAGGGAGGCAATCAACGGGAGCAGGGATTTGCAGCACATGATGAAATATCTTACCAACAAGGGATATGAGGTTGATTTTTCGGGCAGCCATTGGAAGATGAAACTGCCGCAGTATAAGCATTTCACAAGGTTAGACACGCTTGACGAGCGGCTGACTCCCGATTTCATACGGTCATGTTTGGGAGGGACTTCCCGATATGGGAACTACAAAGCAAGGATTTCCTATTCCCCGCATATGCCAGAGCAGTACAAAAACGCATGGAAACCGCATCAGAAAACCACAGGAATTTTAGCGTTGTACTATTACTGGCGCTATCAGTTAGGGATATTTCCCAAAGGCACGGACTACAAGCCGACAAGCCCGATGATGAAAGAAGAATTGCGGAAGTTAGATGAAATCACCGCACAGGTAAGGTATATGTCAAAGCATAACATCTCCACCCTCTCCGATTTATACGCCGACAGGGAGAAAAACCAGAGCGAAATGAATAAACTGATTGACTACCGCCAGCACTTGCGGAATAAGGTACGCCGTGCCACACCAGCCGAAAAAGAAACACTCCGAGCCGAAAAACAGAGTGTGACAGAACAGATAACGGAACTTAGAAAGCGGCTGAAATATGCAGACGGGATTGAAAAACGCTCTGCCCATATCGACAATTGCTTAGACCAAATCCACGACACGATTGGAAATCAGCGGTCAAACACAAACGTCAGAGCAGGCAGGGCAGACCGCAGGAAGGAGGAATTATTACGGTAAAACAGTTGTTTGACAGGATGATACTGTCGGGAATCCAGCCAAAAGAGAAAGGAATCCCAACGGGATATTTCATAGAAAAGGACGGTCATACTTCTTTTGTCTGCGGCAAAAACATTGTCCATCTTACAGAGCATTTTAGCGGAAAAAAACAGACCGTGGAAACGCTTGCGGAGAATGTTATGCGGTACGAGATGAAAAAACCATAAGAAAAATATTGTTGCAATGATGGAAAAACAGCCTGCCCCATGCTATAATAAGTTCATGCAAGCAGTGTATTGTGGCAGGCTGTTTCCAAAGGACAGGAGGTTAAAATAAGTGAAACAGCAGCAATACAATACAGCGTTATATATGCGTTTGAGCCGTGACGACGAACTGGAAGGGGAAAGCGCAAGCATTTCCACGCAGAAACAAATCCTCAGGGATTACGCAAATGAGCAGGGGTTTTTAGTCGTTGACGAATATGTGGAAATGTAAACCGCTTAATTGATACAAGGGGCATGAACAGAATATCGGGGAAACCGCTGAAAACAAGGGGTTCCGGCACATAGGGTGTTGCCGGAATCCCTTGTTTGATTTTGGGGCTGTGCCAGGGCAGCATGGGAGCGGCGGTTACGGACGGCCACAGGGGTCAAAAGTCTGACCCCTCTGTGGCTGTTTTGACCCCTGCGGCAAAAGGTCTGACCACTATGGCTGTGAATGTGACCCCTGTGGCCACGGTTTTGACCCCTCTCCTTGTCCAGTGTGACCCCTCTGCATCTTAGAGAATTTATGTGAATGAAAAATGTGCAGTATCCCTGAACAATATTTAACAGCCGCCCAGGCGGCTATCTTGAATTGATGCCATAGGAATTTGGGTACTCGCAGGCGAAAGTATGGAAGAATGGCTTAAAATCAAGGGCTTTTAGTCTTGGTGGGGTTCATCACGGTGGGTGGTGGGCCCCGCTTTTTCGTGTTTTTGGATGCCGCTGATAGGATGGCGATTGGGGAAAAAATCGTACTATCAGGCAAAAGTATACTTTCACGCAAAAGTCAGGGGTTTCCGTGATAGTATAAAGCGGAAAGGTAAAAAGGTGTAGGATATTGGCGGTTTTGGCTGAAAGATGTATTAGCTTGACGGAAAATGTTGTTGAAAAATGGGTGATATAATACAAACACGGAAACTGCTCAGAGTTTTCGTGTTTGTATATGAGTTTCCGTGATAGTTTGGAGTTTTGCGTGATAATATAAGGCATATCTTATTGAATCATATCTATTTCATTTTGCGTTTTCCAAAATATTCAAGAAATATTTTTTAGTTTTGAGACCGCAGTAGTATTGACGGAGGTTTAAGACTGTGGTAGTATGTATGCGTGGCCACTACTACAGTCTTAAAAAAGGAGGTGCTGTTAAATGGACGTCAAGCTGTTCGATTCTGAACTGAAAGTGATGTCTGTCCTTTGGCGTGATGGCGATGTTCCGGCTAAGTATATCGCCAAGCTGCTTACCGAGGAATTGGGATGGAATGTAAACACAACCTATACCCTGATCAAGCGTTGTATTAAAAAAGGAGCGATTGAACGTTCTGAGCCCGGTTTCATGTGCCATGCGCTCGTTCCGAAAGAGGAAGTCCAGGAGGCAGAGACAAATGAGCTGATTGACAAAGTGTATGACGGCTCCGTTGATAAGCTGTTTGCCGCTTTGCTGGGGAGGAAAAAGTTGAGCGCCGCACAAATTGAAAAGCTGAAACAGATTGTCAATGATCTGGAGTGAGGTGATGTGAATGAGTCTGTTGCAGATGAGTTTTACCGGGGGCATACTGATTTTAGCGGTCATCGTCATACGTGCTTTGGCAATCAATATGTTACCCAAAAAGGCTTTTAATGCACTTTGGTGGATATCAGTTGTGCGGCTGATGATTCCCTTTTCTATCCCGTCTGCGTTTAGTGTGTATTCGCTGATGGGCAGTCATGCACCTGGCAATGGTTCACAGGCCATTCGCGTACTGCCGATTGGGGCATCCGGGCAGGCAGCGTCTATGCCGGACAGCATCACAAATGCGGTTTCCACATGGACGGTTGTATGGGCTGCTGGCGTGTTGGTCTGTGCGGTGTTTTTTAGTCTGGCATATTGGAAATGCCGGAAGGAGTTCCAGACATCCATTCCGGTGGGGAATGACTTCACTGAAAACTGGTTAAGCGTCCATCAGCAGGGGCGCAGGATTTCCATCCGGCAGTCTGGCCGGTTTTCTGCACCGCTTACATATGGCGTACTTCACCCGGTGATTTTGATGCCTACGTCTACAAAGTGGGAAAATACAGATTCATTGGCATATGTTCTGGCCCACGAATATGTGCATATCCGGCGTTTTGACAGCATCAGGAAATTGGTCTTGATCGTGGTGCTGTGCGTGCATTGGTTCAACCCGCTGGTATGGGTTATGTATATCCTTGCGAACAGGGATATTGAACTGTCATGTGATGAGGCGGTTGTCCGCTTTTTCGGCGAAAATACAAAAGCGGCCTATGCACGGGCATTGATCAGTATGGAGGAGACACGGAGCGGGTTGACCCCTCTGTGCAGTAGTTTTAGCAAAAATGCGATTGAAGAAAGGATAACTGCGATTATGAAGATTAAGAAAACTACAGTTTTTTCACTTGTTTTGGCAGGATTTATTGTTGTAGGAACTGCAACAGCGTTTGCCAGTTCTGCAAATGCACAGCAGGCCGAATCTGTGGGGCAGGGCAGTGGGACAGAAATAGTAACCAAGCCGGATTCCATTCCGCAGGTTGACGACAGTTTTGGGATTTTTTTCAAGGACGGTGGAAGAACCGCGGGTGCTGACACAGAAGATATGAAAACGGCTGTCCCGGTGCAGTCAGATGATATTTATGGCGCACCTGTAGAAAAAACCAGTGCTTTGGCAGATGACCTGTCTGGAGACAATATTATCTACTTTAACACAGAAGAAGAGCGTGATGAACACTTCCGGGCATTGGAGGCAAATGTGGAGAAAGGCTTGGATCGCTATGCGGGATTTGAGGAAATGTATAAAGGCATAGATACCTCTGCGCCTGTGACGTATATTGTGAAGTAAAAATGCCGGGACGGGATAGCTTGTAATGAAGCAACCATGTAAAAGTAACCGCCGCTATGGTTCACTCCATATGCGGCGGTTTTCCGTTTTAACACATCGGCTTAGGTGTTGTCTTGCAGGGTATTGCAAAAGGGCTGTTGATGTCTCTTTTTCAGTTTCCTGATATGGCAGATGCCATTTATGAACATGACAAGATAGGATGACTGAGCTGTTCCGTACAATAGAAAGCTACTAAATAACATATTTGTTGGTGCTGTTTAAAAGAGTGGGATGCAGGAAAGCCAGTCAAGGTTCTCCTGCTGATTTTTTTGTGCAGCATGGCGGCTGGATGTCCAGCCCGTCCAAAAAGCCCGCGCCCCAATCGCACATGGCATCCAGCACCGGGATAATGCTCCTGCCAAATGGGGTGAGGGAGTACAGTGTCCGAGGCGGCTTGTCCGGGATGACTTCCCGGTGTAGCATCCCGCATTCTTCCAAATCATGTAACTGCTGCGACAGCATTTTGGGTGTCGCTTTCGGGATCATGCGCTGCAGCTCCATGTAGTGGAGCGGTTTTTCTATCAGGTACCAGAGGACGAGGGGCTTGTATTTCCCGCCGATCAAAAACAGCGTGGCCTCCACCGGGCAGTTAAACTGGTCTTTTGAATATTCCATTATCTGTATCCTCTCCTTTTTATAGCTACCCTTTTGGGAAGTATCTACCCAAAAAGTGCATTCTTGCAGAATTTCTGTATCCTGCTAAAATTTAGGTCAACGGTTGACCAACACGTTCAGTATACAATAGAAAGAGAGGATTTGCCACTATGGATTTTATCGAAATTGCAAAGAAGCGTTCTTCCGTCCGGGGCTATAAGGACAGAAAGGTGGAGGAGGAAAAGCTGAAAAAGATACTGGAGGCCGCCCACGTTGCGCCGACTGCGGCCAACCTCCAGCCCGTCCGGCTGATTGTTGTGCAGAGCAGTGAGGGGCTTGCGAAGATTGGGAAAGGGGCGAACCTTTACGGAGCGCCGTTGGCGGTCATCGTCTGCGCTGACCACGGAAAGGCATGGGTGCGCCCGTTTGATAAGAAGCAGACCGCCGATATAGACGCCTCCATACTGACAGACCACATGATGCTGCAGGCAACGGAATTAGGGCTCGGCTCCGTGTGGATTTGCTATTTCAAGCCGGATGTTATCAGCAGGGAGTTTGGACTTCCTGAAAATCTGGAGCCGGTCAATATCCTTGCAGTCGGGTATTCGGACGAGGAAGCGGCAGACCCGGAGCGCCACTCACAGACCAGAATCCCGGTGGAAGAACTGGTTTCTTACGAAACGGTATAGACAGTTTTTTACAACTTAATACTGGCATCTGCAGGGCAGGGTGAGATTCCAAAACCGACAGTATAGTCTGGATAGAAGAAGATGAGAACGGGTCTTAAACCGGAAGCCGCCTGTCTATTATCTAAAGGCAGAATGAAAGCCTGTGCTGGCATGGCATTGCAGCGCAGGCCCTTTTTGTAGTTCAGCCTACATAAGATGCGTGTCGCTCCATTTCTTCATGTCTTTTAAGATTGGTATAAAACTTTTCCCCAGGTCAGTCAGGGAATACTCCACCTTCGGCGGCACTTCCTGATAGATATAGCGGGAGATGAAGCCGTCCTGTTCCAGTTCGCGGAGCTGCTTGGTAAGGGTGGACTGCGTGATGTCCCCAAGCCTCCGCCTCAGCTCCCCGAACCGCTGCACCTCATATTCCGCGATGTACCATAATATCGTTATCGTCAATTTCCCGCTTAAGATGTTCTGTACCCTGACCATAGCCGCGCATTGGGGCAGTGGCGCTTTCATGTTGCTCATGTGGTTCCCTCCTTTTGGCAGCATTATACGATATTTTTTCTATAAGTGCAAGGTACTATACTTTTTGATACTGGTATCAATTTTCGCACTATAAACGAAAAAAGACAGTACTTTTCTTTTACGCGCCAGTTGCTATAATGTGATTCAAGAAAGGAGGCGGACGGGATAAACACATCAGTGGATATAGCGGGCATCACGTTGAAGAACCCGGTGATGCCTGCGTCCGGGACATTTGGCTCCGGGCAGGAATACAGCGGGTTCGTGGATCTGAACCAGTTAGGCGCAGTGGTCACGAAAGGCGTCTCATGCGTCCCGTGGGAGGGGAACCCGGCCCCAAGGATCATGGAGACGGCCAGCGGGATGATAAACGCAGTGGGGCTGCAGAATCCGGGGATAGACGTCTTTATAGAGAGGGACCTCCCTTTCCTCAGACAGTTTGATACGAAGGTCATTGTGAACATATGCGGCAGCACCGTGGCGGATTACCTGGGAGCCGTGGAACGGCTGTCCGTGCAGGGGATAGACATGCTGGAGATCAATATTTCCTGCCCCAACGTGGAGCATGGCGGGATCGCTTTCGGGCAGGAGCCGGGGATGGTGGAGTACATTACGAAGGAGATAAAAAAGAAAGCGGCGCAGCCCGTTTCCATGAAGCTGACGCCGAATGTCACGGACATAACGGAGATCGCAAAGGCGGCGGAGGCCGGCGGTGCGGATGCGCTCTCGCTGATCAACACCATCACGGGCATGAGGATTGACGTGAAGAAAAGGGCGTTCTGCGTGGCAAACAAGACGGGCGGTCTGTCCGGGCCTGCCATAAAGCCGGTTGCGCTGCGGATGGTCTGGCAGGTCTGCCGGGCGGTAAATATCCCGGTCATCGGGATGGGAGGGATTCAGACGGCGGAGGATGCGCTGGAGTTCATCATGGCCGGTGCCGCCGCGGTGGCGGTGGGGACGGCGAATTTCAGGAACCCCTGCGCCATGCCGGAGATCATCGGCGGGCTGGAAAAGTACATGGAGGAAAACGGTATCCGGGACTTAAAGGAGATCAGGGGTATCGTCAGTTAGATTTTTACAGACAGGAAGGAGAGATGGTTTATGCATTACACGGGAACGATATGGAGGCCGCCCTATGAGGCGGGGAGCGCACTGGTACAGGCGACGGCGGGCTGTACCCACCACAAATGCAGGTTCTGCACGCTCTATGAGGACGTGCCGTTTAAGGAACTGTGCAAAAATAAATTTACTGTTTTGGCAATATATGGTATAATGGCCATACGGAGGTATGACCATGGAAGAACGAATTCGTATTATGCTGCCATTACTTGATGAGAGGCAGCGGCGCATATTTCTTGCTGCGGAAGCAAAAACATACGGAAGGGGCGGAATCTCCACCGTGAGCAGGCTAAGCGGTGTTGCCCCTT
>KE159580.1 GCA_000403255.2 Lachnospiraceae bacterium 3-1 | reverse complement strand
TCCATTTCCTGCCTTGTCAGGCTGTCCACGCCGTCCGTGACCGCTATATACCTTACATTGTGTTTTGGGAAAAAGATTTCGATATAACTGCCCGCTTCAATATAGTTCCTCCCAAGCCTTGAAAGGTCTTTGGTTATCACGCAGCCTACCTTCCCAGCTTCAATGTCGGCAATCAGACGCTTAAACGAAGGGCGGTTGAAATTCCTTCCCGTATACCCGTCGTCCACGTAATATTCGTACCGAGGCATACCGTTCTTTTCAGCGTAATCTTTGAGCAAAAGTTTCTGGTTCGAGATACTCATGCTCTCATTCTGGCTGCCGTCATCAAGGGAAATCCTGCAATAGAGGGCGGTTATTTTCTGATTCGATAGGTTATTTTTCCTGCTCATAGGGTTCTCCTTCTATGAACAGGGACACGATACCATGATAATACCATGCCCCCGCCATTTGTTCAACTGTTTTCTGCAAGATTTCCGGTTTTTCTCCGGTTCCCGCCCTTTAGCTGGCCTGCCGTTTCTGCCATTCCTCGAACCGCTCACAGGTCTGCCGCTCGATAAGCTGCTCAAAGGCTTCCTGCATGGTCTGGCTGCCCGCAAACTCACGGGACACGATAAACTGTACCTTTTTCTTTTTGTTCCGGCTCTGCGCCGGGCGGTCTGCTTGTTTTGCCATAGGCATTTACCTCCATAAAGATACCCTGACAACTCTGTCCGGGCGTGTGTCGTGTGCTGCCGGACAAGTGGGAGCCTGACAACGGGTGCTGACAACGGACGTTAAAAAACTCCGCACACAAAACCCGGCTTCCCGTTTCCTGTCCTGATTGATTTTCTTCCTGTTTCTCCGTTGCTTTCGTTGTCAGGGGAAGAAAAAGCCCTAAAATACGGTATTTTTAGGCTCCCTTCCCGGCAACGGGCTTGACAACGGGAGGGGCAACCAGCTGACAACCGGCTATGGCTTTCCCCCTTCCAGCCATTCCTTTGGCAGCCCAAGCTGGACGGCTTCCCCTTCGGGCAAAGGCTGGAAACCCGATTCTCCATGACCTCCGTTGTCAGGCGGCTCAGCCCGTTCCCAGCCCTTCTGCCGGTTATAGGGCGGCGGGAAATGCCGTGGATTTTCAAAGGCTTTCCAGCCCGCCGCATAGTTCTTCATAATGGAATTAATATCACGAATATCATACTGCTTCGGTTCCTCATGAGCCGGGTGTCCCAGCCCTTCATGGTAGATTTGCAGGGAGCATACCATCTTCCCACCGTACCCGTCCAAAAAGTTCAGAATTTGGGTGGCGAGGGTGTCCTCTGGCATGAATGACCGTTGGTGTTCTTTCAGATACCGTTCCATTGCCGGGCTTAATTTCAGCTTTGCATCCCCCTTCCGGTAAACCTCCATGACCTCCGCCCACATCTGCCCGATATAGGCTCTGGAAGCGGCTTCATCTTCCAGAATGTGAACCTCCGCCGCTTCCGCCTGCACCTGCACCGGCAGGAAACGCCGGTTCCCGGTTCGGTCAAGGGGCAGGAAGTCCAGCGTGTTGGAAGTCCCGGCAAACACGCACTGCCGCTTATGATCTTTTGGGTGGACTTCATAAGGGGCTTTGTAGGTTTCCTTCTGGCGGCTCAAAAAGGACTTAATATCCTCAATGCTCTTTGCGTTCGCCGTGGCAATCATCTCCGACATTTCAATAATCCAATGCCCTTGCAGCTTCCGGTATACGTTATCATCGTCTAACTTGCGCAGGTCATCGGAAAACCACTCATCACGGACAGCAAGGAACCGGAAGAAGGTGGACTTCCCGGCTCCCTGACCGCCCACCAGACAGAGCATGACCTCAAACTTTGTCCCCGGCTTGAATACCCGTGCCACCGCCCCCAGCATGAACAGCAGGAGGACTTCGTAATTGTAATCGCTCACCTCCGCACCGAGGAAATGGCGCAGGGCATAGCGCACCCGCTCCGTCCCGTCCCATTGCAGGCTGTTCAGGTAATCACGGACAGGGTGATACCGGTATTCATTGGCGGCTACCTTGATAGCCCCCTCAATCCGCTTCTCTGATGTCAGCCCGTAGTGTTCCTCCAAGTACAGAACCAGATATTGGATATCCACGTCCGTCAAGCGGTTCCCGTCCCGATACCAGCCAAGGGGCTTCACAATGTCAACCCGGTCAGTCAGGAGGTTGCTGCTGAACGCCCCTCTAAGCAGCGGGTCATGCAGGAACACCGCCCTGTAATTCCCCGGCGTGTTGGCGGTCTGCCCCTTCTGCGTGGTTTCCAGCATCTGCCGGACTTCCCCCACCGTCTTTTCACCGTCCAAGCTGTCTGCGGCTATCTCCACGGCTTGTCTGGCCTCTGGCGGCAAACTCTGATACCTTCCGCTCAATCCGTTCCACCTCCTTCCCATGCCCCGTGATGACGGCGGCTTTTTCCTCCACTGTCCCGGTCAGCAGTGTGTCTAAAAGATAACCCACATACTCCCGCTTCTGCATGGCTTCCACGAACAGCGGGTTCCAGCCGTCCTCCGGCGATTTGGGCGCATAGGCCGTTCCCCAATGCTCCAACAGGCGGAGATAATCACTAAGCACCCGGAAGCATTTCTGCTGTGCCTGCAAGAACCGCAGTTCCGCCGACACGCTCCGTCTGGCTGGCTTCGGGGAAGCCCGCCCCCGGCTCTCATAAGGGATTCCAAAATCCGCAGCCAGCTTTTTCGCCGCTTCCAGACCGGGCAGCCCATAAAGCCTTGCCACAAAGTCAATCACGTCCCCGTCCGCCTGGCAGCCGAAGCAATGGAACCGCTTATCCACCTTCAAGCTGGGATTCCTGTCATCATGGAAAGGGCAGCACGCCATGCCGTTCCGGTTCACCCGGATGCCGTACATTTCCGCCGCCTGCCTTGCCGTTACATTTTCCTTTACTGCTTCAAATACATTCATACCGTCCCTTCCCGGAAATAAAAAAGCATCTGCCATTTCCACAGCGGAAAGCAAATGCTTCAAATCTCCATATCTTTTTTTGTTGCTGCCCTTATGTTCCTGCGCTCCATGCGCTCCCGGTTCACCCGGTCAGCTTCTATTTTCCCCCTTGCGAGCCTGTCCTTCATGGATTCCCTTGCCTTCTCTTTAATCTGCTCCTTGTTTGCACGGCTCACCTCCGGCTTTTGGAGTGCCGACTGGACTTTCCTTAACACTTTCTGCGCCGCATTTTTTATCTGCTCCTGAACCGTACACAGGCACTTCACGGCGAAATCCCTTTTCTCCTGCGGGGCTTTCCGTTCCGGCGAAGCCAGCCACTTTTTGTAATCCTCCACCGCCCGGATGTCCTCCTTCTGCGTTTCCGCCCGGACGGTATCCGCCACAACCTCGCAGGCTTTCTCATAAGCCGTGTCCGCCACTTCCTCCACCAGCGATTCCATGTCCGCAATCTTCATGGTGACAGTGGCAAGTGCCGCCTGCTTTTCCGAAAGTTCCCGCCCTTTTTCCGCAATCAGCCCCTCCTGCTTTTCCAGTTCCTTTTCTTTTTCTGAAACGGCTTTTGCGGCTTTATCAAACTTCTTTTCCTGCTCCGCTATGGCTACGGTGTTTTTCGTCAAGGCTTCCCCCTGTGCGGAGAGTATTTTCTTCTGTTTTTCAATGATGAAGTCCTGCTTTTCCAGATAATCCCGCCCGCCGTAGGACGGCTCTGCCTGCAAGTGAAGGTTATGTGCGGCGCAGATACGGAAAAGCATCTTCCGGCACTCCGCATCAAAAGTCTGCTTGCGGTTGTTGTCCCTTCCCTTTTTCTTATCCGGTTCAGGGAGCGGCACTCCCAGTTCTTCCAACGCCTTTTCCTGCTGGGGGCATAACTCCCCATACCGGTTTTTGCAATCGAATACATGGCGCTCATGGATATGCGGTGTCCCCTCGTCCAGATGGAGCGCCCAGTCCAGAAGATGCACGTGGGAACCAAAACGCTGGTCAAACTCTGCATAAAACTCATTCACAATCTGGAACAAGGTTTCCGGCGGGACGGATTCCTCCACCGTCCCAATCTGGTAAATGCTTTCCTCCGGGCAGGTCTTATTGTTCTTTAACAAATCCCCCACCGTGCGGTTGCGTTCCGTGTGCCGGTTCTTCTCGTTCCTTGCGTTCTGGGCTTCAATGAAATCCGAATAATTCTCAGTGTAATAAGCCAGTTCTATCTGCTCAAAGCTGAAATCCGGCTGGGAAGAATCCTCCCGGCTCCCGGCGGTGGTATAGCCCCGGTAGCAGTCCCAGTATACATTTTTCTTTGCCCGCTCCGAATCAATATGCCCGCTGTTTTCCACGTCAAAGCGGCGGTCATTGTGGCGTGGGTTGTACGTGCCGTTTTTGCCGGAGCGCCCGTTGTGCCGTGTCAGTTTCAATCCAAAATCCCCCTTTCCTTTTTACCGATTTCCGGGCTGGCGGGAGGGCTGCGGAGCTGCCGAACCTGCGGAACTTGCGTCAGGTAATACCCAGTACGAGTTGACGCAGGCATCAACTCTAGCTGGGCAAGGCGTTTCACCCTTGACCCGATAAGGACTGCCGCCCTTAACCCGCCAATGGGCGTTGCCCCTTGACCCCAACAGGGCTGCTGCGCCCCTGTTCCCCGCATAAAAGGTTGCCGCCAACGTGAGTGCGCTGCGCCCGCCCACGTCAAAGACGGCTCCCTTTTTCCGTATCAGAAAATCAGAACGCGCCGCGCTCGTTCTGATTTCCCACAGAAACCCAAGCCATGCCCCATGACAGCCGGAAAAACACGCCCAAAACAGGCATTTCCGCCGTCCGGGGCTTCCCTGATGTCTGATACCTCCACCGTGAACCATGGGGAAAATACCGGCTCCGCACCCGTTGTTTTGACCGTAAAACGCCCCCAAATCAGGCAATATCCTTCCCGCCCGGCATGGGCTTGAAGCCGTGTTCTTTGGCGTATGCCCTCGCCGCCGCCCGCCGTTCCTCACTGTAAGGCGGAACCAGCCGGATAGACAGCCGGGACTTATCCAGAACATAGGTCACGCTCCCTTCCTGCGTGGACTTTTCCAAACGGCACAGGAGCGGATATTTTTTGCTGAACTCCGCCAGCCGCCGTTTCAAGTCCGCATTGAAGGTATAGACGCTTGCTTCCTTCTCACCCTCGTTGAAATTTACGATAGTTTCCTTTTCATACTTAGACGGCTTTCCCATAAAATTCCTCCCAGTCTGTGCTTTTTTCCACCATGCGGATATGCTTCTTTGCTTCAAAATATCCCTCCATTTCCAAACGAAGATGATGGTAAAAGCAGGGATACCATTCACCGGCTCCACCATCATCCAGCTTCCTTGCCAGGCACAGCACCCGGCGTTTCACCTTTTCATCCACCGTCAGGGCAGTGACCCATTTCAGCCTGCGGACTGTATTCTCATGGCTCCTGCACCCAAAGGCATATAAAATCTTCTTTTCCTCAATGTTTAACTTCATGTTCCTTCCTCCATAATTGATATTTTGTTTTCCTGCCGTTTTGCCTGCAATCCGTTCCTGCCCGGAATCACCCCAGCGTTTTCCGTTCCTTTGGTATGCTCCTGTCATGGCACTACTTCTCCGGGAACGGTATCACTTGCAGCCGGTCATTCTGTTTTCAATGTCCCTGTGACACTGAAATCTTATCAAAATAAACCGGCTTCCCCCGTATGTCCGAAAGGCTGGAAAATTTCCCAAAAGCGCAAAATTTCCACGCTTTCGGAAATGCCCTGTGCTATAATGGTCACGAACCCTGTTTTGAGAGGAGGGGCGCAATGTATATAAAACTGACGCTTCAGGAGAAATTGAAAGACGAGAGAACCAACCGCCATATGACGCTTGCGGAACTGGAAAAGGCAACAGGCATAGCAAGAGCCACGCTGGGAAAATATGAATCCGACAAATGCACGGATATAAGCCCGTTCAACCTCGCAAAGCTGGCGGAATACTACGGCCTTTCCATGGATTACCTCATGGGGCTGACCGAAAACAAGAACCACCCGAACACCGCCCTGCATGAGCTGCACTTGAATGATTCCACGGTTGATTTGTTAAAAAGCGGCGCACTCAACAACCGGCTTCTCTGCGAGTTTGTCTGCCATCCGGGATTTTTGCGCCTGCTGACGGATATGGAAGTCTGCATTGACCGGATTGCGGATATGCGCATCCGTGACATGAACTTAGTTCTGGAACAGGCAAGGCAGTCCATTATGGAACAGCGGCAGCCCCCGGAAAACGACCTCTATATGCGCACGTTGGAACTGGGGCAGATCAGCGAGGAACTGTTTTTCAGCCATGTCATCCATGATGACCTTGACCGGATTGTAAAAGACCTCCGCACCCGGCACGAATCCGACAAGACCACCGCCGAACTGGAAACCCCAGCAGCGGACTTTGCCCGGAACATCCCGGTGATACTGCTGGACGCCCTCATGCACAAAGGCACGGCGGACGAAAAACGGGCGTTTACTATCTGCCGGGTGTTCGGCATTGATTATATGGGACTCCCGGAAGAGGAACGTGCCACCCTTGCCCGTGTGTTTAAAAAATCCCCCTTGCTCCCCGTAGCTTCCAACCAGCGTGGAAAATCAAAGCTGCTGTCCCTGTTTGGGAAGAAAAAGACGAAAGAATGACGCAAAAAGGGCTGCCATTCCCGTAAAATCCGGTTAGCAGTCCTCTTTACTGTATCGTGTGTCCCATGTTCAATTTTCCGGCTTTAGAGCCGCTTTTTCCAGACAGGAGCCAGCCGCATTATACATAGACCAGTTCCGCATAGATAATTTCCTCCGCCCGGTTACGGATAGAATTGCAGCGGTGCACCCATTCAAGCTGGTCATCCGCTTTCAATTTCTCCGTCACGCCCTCGGCGGCTTTCATCTGCTCCATGATAAGGTCAAGCCGTTCCTGTGCCTGCTCGTCCACGTCGGCAAGGTGCGTCCAGAGTTTCCCGGATAACAGCAGGCTGCAATAAAGGGCGGGGCGGGCTTCTTCCAGATAGGCTTTACGCCTGCGCCCCCAATGCCCGATAGGGCGGGATTCCTCCGTCAGCCGCAGGGCGGGAATGTAATAATCACCCACAAGAATGTAGTCAAGGCCGTTGGTATCGTCATGGATTCTTTCTGGCAGTTCTTTCATTCGTGACCTCCTGTATTCAGTTTTCCAGAATCCAGTTGTTCGTGTCCCTGTTCATGTGAATTTGTTAGGCAACTGAACTCTTCACGAACAAGTATGGCATATCCTTTCCCAATTTCTGATAGTTCAGCCCGTAGGTCTTTTCCTTTCCCCGGTTCTCGGAAGTGTTGTATAAATCTATGGTTTCCCGTCCCAAAAGCTCCGACATTTCTTTGAGCGTGGTTTTCTCCTTGCCGCCTAAGAAAAGGGTCGTGTCGCAATTCCCTGTGATTGTGTCGGCGTTGTCCTTGTAAATGGCTTTTAACTGGCTCTGCGCCTGCAAGATAAGGCAGGCGGATATTTCCCGGCTTCGTATGGTGGCAATCAGTTTTTCCAGTTTGGGTATCTGCCCGATATTCGCCACTTCATCAAGCAGGCAGCGGACGTGTACGGGAAGCCTGCCGCCGTACACATCATCTGCCTTGTCGCACAAGAGGTTGAAAAGCTGTGTATACATCATGGCGACAATGAAATTGAATGTGTCGTCCGTGTCGGAGATAATGACAAAGAGGGCGGTTTTCCTGTCCCCCAACGTGTCAAGCTCCAAATCGTCCGTTTCCATAAGCTCCCGCAGCTCCTTAATGTCAAAGGGGGAAAGCCTTGCGCCGCAGCTAATTAAAATCGACTTCGCCGTTTTGCCCGCCGCTAATTTATATTTGCGGTACTGCTTTACGGCAAAGTGTTCTGGGTCTTTTTCTTCCAGACGGTCAAACATCAAATCCACGGGGTTCTTAAAGTCCTCGTCGTCCTCCCTCGCTTCGCTTGCGTTTATCATGTCAAGCAGGGTCGTAAAATTCTTTTCTTCTTCCGGGGCTTCGTAGTAGATGTAGCCGATTAGTGCGGTGTAGTAGAGCTTTTCCGCTTTCGTCCAGAAGTCCTCGGACGATTTTTCGCCCTCGCCTTTGGTGTTTACCATAATTGTGTTGACAAGTTTCAGTATGTCTTTCTCACTGTGCAGGTAGGCAAAGGGGTTGTAGTGCATGGATTTCTTGAAATTGATAGTGTTCAGCACTTTTATCTTATAGCCGCCCTTGTCTAAGAGCTTCCCACACTCTAATAATATTGTACCTTTGGGGTCTGTCACGCAGTACGAACTGTGCATTTGCATTAAGTTTGGCTTTACAAAAAAGCGGGTCTTTCCGCTGCCCGAACCGCCTATGACAAGCACGTTTTTATTCCTCGCATACTTGGGGCTTTTGGGGCGGCTGTTCATGGTAAGCCGTTCCGTCTGCGTCAGCAGCACGTTGTTGTAAAAGTCCGGGTCAATGTAGGGTTCAATATCTTTTGCGTTGCCCCACCTTGCAGAACCGTATTCAACGCCTTTGCGGTATTTCTTGGCGTTTTTGCCTTTCATGTAGACGGCAAGCCGCATAATAACCGCCCCGGCAATGCCGACAAGAAAATCCTGCCCGTTAAGGCTCGGCATGGGGCTTTCAAAGGCGGCGGTCACGCCCTCCATGATGTGCAGGAGCTTCCCGGAGAGGTCAGCCCCCGGAGAGAGCCGGAACGCTTCGCCAATCTTCATAAAGAGCCATACAAAGAGCAGGTACGGCGCATTGAGGATAAGCAGCTTTTTGATGTTCGGTTTCATCTGTCACGCCCCCTGTCCTTGTTTTTTACTTTCTCCCTGTTCTGGTTCATCTGCTTTGCCTTTTCCTTAAAGGCAGCTAACGCCTTGCGGATAGACGGCTTTTTCTCTCTGGTTAGCTTCTTGGCGGCAAACTCCTTAAAGGCTTCCGTCATAACGTCCACGTCCCGCCCCTTGAAAAAAACAAGATACCGGGGCGGTTCTTCGCCCTTGACTTTCTTTAGGCTGTAATCAATGCCATATTTCTTGGCAACGGGTTCAAACGCTTTTATGTTAGCGTCCGTGATTTCCATACTGGAAACGCCCGTGTTCTGCTTCATTAGGTGCTTTAGCGTCTGCCTGCCCCGGTATTCTTTTGGTGTTTTGTGCTTCCTTGCGTCAAGCAGCTTTTTCACGGCTTTCTGTAAGACTTCGGCGGTCAGCCTTGCCGTCTTGATTGAGATAGCAACGGTCTTTTCGTTGATTTGTTCCTGCATGGGCGGTCAATCCCTCCTTTCTTGGGTCTGTGCGGGGAAGCCGCCCCGGTTATCTGTTATGCATACGCACACGCAAGCCGTCCAGTACGTCCGTCTTGATACCGACAAGATACCATTCCTGCCCGGTACTCATTTCAATGCGTGTCGGCTTCCATTTGCCGCCTGCGAACACGTCAAAACATTCGCCGCAATGCAAGCCGCCGTAGTAATCATTCAGCCCAAAGCGGATATTATAACGTCCGCTTTCTTTGTCAAAAATCAAAGCTCCCTGTTTCATAAGGTGTCGTCCTCCCTGTCCTGTGATAAGAATATGCCGCTTGCCATATCGTGGGCGACAAGGGCGGTGTAATAGCTGTCAATGGTGTTTGGTGCGTTGAAAAGAACCGCAAGCAGGTACTTCTTGATGTTGCGTATCTTGGTGGTGTTCTGGTGCATACAGTCAATCACAAACTGGATATGGCTGCTGTTCAGCTTCATAAACTTAGACTTTACAAGCTCGGCGGGGTAGTCGTCCCCGGCAATGCGTACCACCTTGCGGCGGGTGCAGACGGTTTCAAGCATGAGGGAAACAATCTCGTCAAGCATACCCCGGTCAATGTTGTTGTCCTGTACCAGATAGGCGTACTCGATATTGTCCTTTATGACTTCCTCATAAGCCCGTACTGCGTCCATGTTGGTGTGTCCGTTTCCTTTCCGTTCCTGCGGCTGTGCCGCTTCCTGTCTGGAAAGGGTGGAAAGGATAGGAATGGAATGGTTATTTAATAAATCCGTATTTGATAATTCTTTACTTGATAGTTCTTTATTTAATTGCGTTGGATTTTCCTGCATAGGGTTTTCCAATGTTGGATTTTCCGATACAGGCTTGTCCAGTGTTGGATTTTCCAATATAGGCTTTGGCTGCACTGGAAATTCATGTATCACATAATCAGCCGCCCCCAACTGTCCTTTTTCGTTCCGTACTCTGGTACGGGTCACATATCCTGCCCGTTCCAGTTCCCGTATTGCTTCCCGGATAGCGTCTATGCCCTCCCGGTTGATTTTGGAAAGCCCCTTTAAGGTGTAGTCCCATTCTTCGGGCAGGGATAGCATTTGTGAAAGCAGTCCCTTTGATTTTAGGGAAAGGTCAGTATTGCGCAGGTGGTGGTTTGACATAACGGTGTAGTCCCTGTTTTTTTCCACTCGGAATACTGCCATGTTATCAGCCCCTTTCGTCTGTAATTGGGATAAAAAAAGACGCTCATTTCTGAACGTCTGATTTTGCAGGAATGGTTGTCCTGCATGGGTTTTTATTCAATTTTCAGTTTTTAAGTGTACATTACCTTTTTGTCTGCTGTTCCTAAACCTTGATTTTATCGGGTTTCTTGCAAGTTACGTTATCTAACCTCATCTTTTGACCGACCTGAGTTTAAACGAATGACAACTGATATAGAAGCTGGAAAAGTAAACTGCGTGATTGTAAAAGACTTATCCAGATTCGGAAGAGAGTATATAGAAGCCGGGCGATGGATCGAAAAGACCTACCCGGCTTTAAATGTGCGTTTTATTTCAGTTACAGACCAGTTTGACAGTAAAACAGCAGATTTTTCAGAAAAGTCATTTGTTGTTCCAATCAAAAATTTTGTAAATGAAAGCTATTGCCGGGACATTTCCGATAAAGTGCGAAGCCACCAGAAAATCAAACGTGAAAAAGGTGAATTTATTGGAGCATTTGCACCGTATGGTTACTGCAAAGATCCGGAGAATAAGAACTGTCTGGTGATTGATTCTTATGCAGCGGATATTGTAAGAAAAATATTTTCATGGAAAATTGATGGGTTCAGTCTTGGAGCAATCGCAGAAAAACTGAATGTACGTCATGTGCAGTCGCCAAAAGAATATAAAAAGGCAAATGGTGAAAATTACAATTCCGGATTCCATAGTTCAGATACACCAAAATGGTCGGCAGTGCAGATCAAAAGGATTCTGACCAACGAGGTTTACATTGGAAACATGGTACAGGGCAAGCAGGAACGAATCAGCTATAAAGTAAAGCAACGCCTAGATAAGCTAGAATCAGAGTGGGTGAAAGTAGAAAATACGCATCAGGCAATTATCAGGCGGAATGATTTTGATGTGGTTCAGAAGCTGCTTCAATATGATGGCAGGGCATCGAAAACATCAGACAGTGCAAACTTTTTTTCGGGATTTGTGTTTTGCGGAGATTGCCATACACCGATGATACGCAGGGTAAATCAATATAAGGGGAAGAAAAAAGCCTTTTATATTTGCCAGACAAAAAATAAAGGTGGAGATTGCACCAGACACAGCATTCCGGAAGAGGTGCTGAAAAGGATTGTATTGAAAGAGATTCAGGCATATACGGCACTTTTCGTAGACTATCAGATGATTATGGAAGAACTTTGTGAAATGAAAGTCAGTTACGATCAGGTAATCGGTTATGATACGCAGATTAGTAAGTTGCAGGAAGAATATAACCGTTATTACAGCCTGAAAGCGTCTTTAAGTGATGACTTGAAAGAGGGACTGATCAGTAAAGAGGAGTTCGATGATTTTCGGGAAAGTTACGGAAGAAAATGTGAAGAACTGGAGCAGATGATTGAAAATCAGAAAAAGCTGGTGAAGCAAATGTTTGAGGGTGGAGTGTCTGCAACTGTTCAGTTGGAGGACTGGAAGAAATCACTGGAAATCAAAGAACTGGATCGCACATTGCTGGCACTGACCGTAGATAAAATCTATATTTATGAAAACAAACAGATCAAAATTCATATCCGTTATCAGGATACGATTGAGAAAATGAAAGTCATAAGACGGTTTTATGCGGAACACTGGACAGAGTGCAGGAAAGAGGTGGGATAAATGGCAAGGACAGCAAAAAGATATAAGAAGAAGGCAGAGAAGAAAGTTCTTAGAATTTCGGTATGTATGGCTGCAATTTATGCCAGATTATCTGTAGACAGTGATGAAAAAAAGTCAGAATCTATTGAAACACAGGTTACGTTGATAAAAGAATTCATTCAGAAGCACAATGAAAATCCAGACAGAGAGTATGAGATTGCTGTATATGATATTTATTCTGATTTGGGAAAAACCGGAACAAATTTTTCTTATGTGAGATAAAGAAGTAAAAGAAGTGTAAAAAATTTTGCCGTTCCCTATCCGGCTGACTGCCGGACGGGTCGGGCTTTAGTCGGGCAATTCTACCTTGCCGACAAAAGAGTAATAGATTTCGATTTCCTGTCTGCGGAGCTTCCCCCGGCGTTTCCCGTCAAGGGCTTCCGATTCGTGGATTACGATTTTCTCCACAAACTCCCGTAACAGGGTAGGGGTGAGTTCCTCAAAGCTGGTGTACTTGCGTACCACTTTCATAAATTTTTCAGCGTTTGCTGTGGCTTCCAGCGTCTTAGAAAGCTCGCTCTGCAAGGCGGCGGCTTTCTCTTTCAGTTCCTTTTGCTCGGCTTCGTAGTCTGCCGACAATTCCGTGAAACGCTCGTCCGATATGCGCCCGGTCACGCTGTCCTCATACAGCCGTTTGAAGATAGCGGAGAGTTCCGCAATCCGTTTTTCTGCCGCGTCCAGCTCTTTCTTCTTTGCGGCGTTGCGGCGTTTGCTCCCGTCCTCGGTCTGCTCGGTCAACAGCTTCATAAACCGGGCTTCATGCTTGGCGGCGTAGCTGGTGACTTTCCGCAAATTCTCGGTCACTCCGGCGGTTAAAAGGTCGGTGCGGATAAAGTGCGCCGTACAGTCTGCCGTGCGCTTCTTGTAGCTGCCGCAGATATAGCAGTCCTGCCGCCGCTTGTCCGTCTGATAGCGTTGCTGGTACATGACGCTGCCGCAGTCGGCACAAAAGAGCAAGCCGGAGAACAAACCCACTTCATCATAGCGGTTAGGGCGTTTGCGCTGCTTGCGTAGCTCCTGCACACGCTCCCATGTTTCCCGGTCAATGATTGCTTCGTGGTGGTTCTCAAATACCGCCTGTTTCTCCACGGGGTTCTCCTTGCTCTGCTTCACCTTGTAGGACGGTTTCTCGGTCTTGAAGTTCACAAGACAGCCCGTGTATTCCCGGTTTTCAAGGATATGCGCCACGGTGTTTGTCGCCCATCTGCACTCATAGCCGGGGTGGTAGCGGCGGGTGCTTCCCGTCCGGCGGTATTCCAGCGTTCCCGGCGTGGGTGTCTGCTGTTCCGCAAGCATACGGGCTATCTTGGTCGGACCGTTCCCCGCAAGGCAAAGGCTGTATATCTGCTTTACCACGGGGGCGGCTTCCCCGTCAATGATGAAATTTTCGTCCTCGACCATGAGGTAGCCATATACGGGCTTGCTTGTGACGGGCTTCCCGCTCATGCCTTTTGACCTCTTGACTGCCTTGATTTTCTTGCTCGTATCCCTCACCAGCCATTCGTTAAAAATGTTACGCAAGGGGGCAAAATCGTTGTCGCCCTGTGCGCTGTCAACGCCGTCATTGATAGCAATGAAACGGACGCCGTTCTGTGGGAAAATCATTTCCGTGTACATTCCCACTTGTAAGTAGTTCCGCCCTAACCGTGACATATCTTTTACGATAACCGTTCCCACAAGCCCCGCTTCAATGTCGGCAAGCATGGACTGGAAGCCGGGTCTTTGAAAATTTGCCCCGGAGAATCCGTCGTCCGTGTACCATTTCAGATTCTTAAATCCGTTCTGTTTGGCGTAGGCTTCCAGAATCCGCTTCTGGTTGCTTATGGAGTTGGATTCGCCTTGAAGCGTGTCCTCGTGCGACAATCTCGGATAAAGGGCGGTAATGAGTTTTTGGGTGGTCTGTCTTGGCATAATGTCCTCCGTTTCCGACAGCCAGCCCCACTATTCCGTAGGTTTATCATACCACATGGGGCGGCTGTCTGTACAGTCTTTTTTGCTTCTTTACCGCCCGTCAAAATGACAGTTTTTATCTGCGGGTTGTCATGCGCTGTAAATCGGCTTGTGTCCAGCTGCACTTTCGGCTTCCAGCACTTTCATCATCTTGTCGGCGGCGGTGGCGGTAGTGCCTTGTTTGAAGTAGCCGGAAACCACAAGGACGGTGTTCCCACGGCGTACCTCTGTCACGCAATCCGGGCGGCGGGTGGTGGTGGCGGTGCTTTTCTTGGGCGTGTCGGTCATAGGCAAATCTCCTTTCCGTTCAGCAGCTTTTTAAGGCGTTCCATTTTCTCCCGTGCTTTGGCTTTTCTGAAATTCTCCCCGGTAATGCGGACGGGGGTACACATTTCAATAAGGCGGTCATATATCCGGGCATGGGCGGTGTCCTCCGGGTTCTGCAATTCCTCCAGCGTCAAGTTTGTTGTGACAATCAGCGGCTTTCTGCTGCGGTATCGGCTGTCAATCACGTTGTAAACCTGTTCAAGCCCGTATTCCGTGCCACGCTCCATGCCGAAATCGTCAAGGATAAGCAGAGGGAAGCTGCAAAGACGGGCTATGTATTCGTTGCGGTCTTTGAAATTGGCGGCAAGGTCATTGAGGATAAGGGCAAAGTTCGTCATGCACACGGAAATTTCTTTCTCCATGAGGGCGTTGGCGATACACCCGGCAAAATAGCTTTTCCCTGTGCCGACATTCCCCCACAAAATCAATCCATAGTTCCCGGTGCTTACCCGTTTCCATTGCTCCACATAGGAATAGGCTTTGTGCATTTGGGGGCATTTCCCATTGTCGTTTTCAAACGTCCATTCCTGCATAGCCGTGTCTGTAAATCCCTTTCGTTTCAGCCGTTCCACTTCCTCCCGGTGCTTGTATTCCCTGTCTGCGGCTTCCAGCGTTTCCCGGCGTTTTCTCTGGCAGTCACATTCTTTGGGGTGGCGGTCACGTCCGAAAAAGGTCTTGCCCTCCGGGAAGTAGGCTTCTTTGGGCTGGCGGCAGCTCCCGCAATATAAAAGCCCGTCCTCGCCCGTGTAGTCCTCCGGCTCTGCTCCCTGTGCCGTGGCAAGCCGGAAAATGGCGTTATCGTAATCACACATAAAATCGTTCCTCCTTGTTCATGGTCTTTTACGCCCTGTTTACGGGGCGTTGTGTCTATGCGGTCAAAGGCTCTCGCCCTCCTTGTAGGAATAATCGGGGATTCCTTTCTTTCCTGTGCCTTTCCTGTCACGTCTTGCCCACATACGGACAGCGGCGGCATGGTTGGCGTACACTTTCCCGTAGGCGGCTATGAACTCGCTCAATTCCTCAATGAACCGTTCCAGCCTGTCCGGGTATTCCCCTTTCAGCTCCGCATACTCGGATTCGGAGAGGAAAAGGTTTTTATATCTGCCAAAGGGTGCGGGCTGCTCCCCACTCACTCCATTTCGTTGGTTCTCTTTTAGTTGGTTTATAGTAAGTTGGTTAGGGGTCGGTTTTCCGTCCAACGCAAAGGTCGGTTTTCCGTCCTTATGAGGGTCGCTTTTCCGGCTATCAGAGGGTCGCTTTTCCGGCTGTATGGCTGTCATATGGTCGGAAAACTGTACCACTGGCATTTGCGGTATTTTCACATAAAGACGGTTCGGTGCGGAGAAGCCCCGGCGTTCCCTCACCAGAAGCCCGGCAGCGTCCAGCTCGTTCAGTGCGCTTTTTATGGCGGTGCTGCCTTTATCCAGCATTTCCGTTATCTCCGAAACGGGATAGACAATATACGTCCTGTCCTCGCTGTCCTGCCAGCCGTTCTTCTGTGAGAGGGTGGAACGGTCAAGAAGCAGCCCATAGAGCAGCCTTGCAGTATGCGACAAGTCCATTTTCAGCAGAAAATAGGGATAGGGCAGAAAACGGGGCAATATGGTGTCGGCTGTGATGTATTCGGTTATGGTTCTCACCTCCTGTCTGTGGCTTCTGTTACGCAGTTAAAACGGCATTTTCGGGGGTAAAGGATAAATGTATCGGCTACCCGTTGAGGGCGGTCAAAAAAGCCTTGATTTATGGGGTCTGGAATATCCTAAAGCGTGACATTTATCCCTCTGTTTCCGCTTGCGCTGTGCGGCTTTGATTCTTTTCATGCGTCCGGCGCAGTTCGGGCAGTATTTCCCCCGGTTTGACTTGGGGAGAAAATACCCGCCGCACTCGGTACAGCGTTTCCTGTCTGCCCGGTGGAGTAGGGCGGCTTCCAGTTTCCCGTCCAATGGCAGCACGGCGGCAATGAACCAGCGGCATAAAAGGGAATAGCTGATACTCTGGACGCATACGCAAGGCTCGCCGTTATCCAGCAAGATACAGTTGCCGTTATCGTAGTTGCAGCACTCATGCACAAGGCGGCGGGCGGCTCTGTACTGTGGGTAGTCCATGTAGGGGCATTTACCGTTCATTTTCCCGCCCCTTTCCCCGTTCCGGCTCACGGCGCAATATCTTGTCAAGATTGCTTTTCACGGTCTGCAATTCCCAGACGTTCTCTTTCTTCTCCCAGTACTCGTTGTAAAGGGCGTTTTTCTCTTTGGTAAGCTGCTCAATCTCCGCTTGTAAGGTCTTGGAAGCTGGCAGCTTTTGGATTCCCTGTGCCTTGAAATACCGGGCGGCAGATTCGGAAATGATAAACTCGCTTTCGTGCTGCTCCCGGTAGCTCTTGCGGGCTTTCTCTGTTTTCTGTGCTTTCAGCCCGTCACGGGCGGGCTTGGTCTTGATGTACGCCAATAGCTGTTTCTGCAAGTCCTTTTTCTCCCGCAAAGTGCTTTCCACGGCTTTTAGTTCCGCATGGACGTTTGACAGCTCTGCGCTGGCGGCGGCATGGGCGGCTTCCAATTCCTCCGGGGAAGAAAAGCCGGATTCCTCGTAAACGCTCATGGTAGCCGCCATTTGCTTTAGATTGTGAACAGCCGCCCAACGGTCATATCCTATACCCTTGCCCTCGGCTCGCTTCGCTTCCCGGTCTACCATGCGTTGTACTCCGTCATTTTTCGGGGCGTTTACAGCGGCTTTGTTGCGCTGTAAGCGGTCTTTTATGCTGCGGGGGTATTCCTGTTTGGGTAGGGGCTTTTCGGCGGCTCTGGCGGCGTTCTGTGCGTTTTGGGTGAATGCTTCCAGTACGGCGGCACGGTCAAAATCATCACCCAGTTTCCGGGCGGTGATGGGCTTCGTCCTGTCCGGCGTGAGATAGGATAGCCGCCCCCGGCTCTCCTTGACGGTCACGCCCTGTTGTAGCAGCTTCCCGGAAAAATCCTCAAAGGAAACGGCAGAGGACAGGACGGCTCGGATTGTGCGCCGTAATTTCTCCTTGTCGGTTTCAAACTTGGTCTGTTTGGGCGGCTCTCCTGTGGCGGCTTGGGAAGCGTTCTCCTTATCCAGTGCGGCTTGTCCTTTCCGTTTCGCCCAATACTCACGCTCGGTAATGCGGTTCTTGCTCCCATGCAATAAGTCAATCTGATAGAGGTTTTCCCGGTGGCACATCTCCATGACTTCCGCTTTGAAATACTCCATAGCTGCGTCCGTACAGCGGTGCTTGCAGCCCTCCCTTGTGTCCGCTGGTCTTTCCATGTAGGGCAATAGCGGCACTTCCGCAATCCGTAGGGAATTGATTACGATATGCACATGAATGTTGCCGCTGTGGTTATGCCCGTCCGGGTGGGTGCATACAAGGGCTTGGTGTCCGGGGAAATGTGTCTTGCAAAATTCCTCGCCCAACGCTTGCGCCCGGTCTACGGTCAAGCCGTTGTCTGGTGCGTCACGGGGGTCAAAACTGATAATGTAATGGTGGCTCTTTACGTCCTCCCGTTTCTGGTTCTTGCCGTATTTCAGATTGGAGCGCATACAGGCGATTGCAAAATCTTCCTCACCGCAATTCAAAGAGGAAATGCGGTAATCGTCACGGATAACAAGCTGCCCGTTTCCGTCCAGTGTGGGCTTCATGGTAAACTCGTCATGCTCAAAGGTTAGGTACTGCTCGGCAGCTCCGTAATCGGCATTTTTAGAGCTGATATGTTTGAATGTTGCCAACGGCTTCACCTACTTTCTGCAAGACTTCAAACTTCAAGGCGGCAAGCTCCGCTGTGGCGGCTCGCACTTCTTGGGAGAGGGCGTTATAAGGTGCGCCATACTCATTCAGACAGCGGGCAATCTGGTTCAAGTTGCCGCCGATTTTCCCGTATTCGGCTGTGAGTTTCCCAACGGCAGAAAGCAGTTCATCATTGACCGGGGAAACGGTGATAACCGGGCGTATGCTTGACTTAATAAGGGCTTGCCGGATAAACTCGGCTTGGCTCATTTTGCAGAGGGTGACACGCTCGGAAAACTCGGCGTATTCTTCCTCGGTCAAGCGTGTTTTGATTACCCGGTGGCGGTGGGGCGTGTTGTATTTTCTCATGGGCTTTAACTCCTTTCTTTTTATGTTTTGCCCTCTCACCAATAGGAGAAAAACAGGGGCATAAGCGGAAGTGTTTTTTGAAAAATCCGAAAAATTTTTTCGGAGATTTTTCAAGCGGCGCAAGCCGCAAAAAGGCGGGCTTGGGGTGGCAACCCCAACAAGATTCCCATAGGACAAAATGAGCGATTAGCGAAATTTGGTACTGTGGTAGAATCTTGCTCTAAGAAAGTGGCGGCTTCCTCTGTGTGGGCTTTTGCTGATACCCCCGGCTTGCGTGGCGTGGATTCTGCCAACTATGCGGCGGTATTTCTCCCTCTATTACTTACTACGCACGGCAAGGCAAATCTGGCAAAGTTCCCCGGAATTTCTTTTCGTGTTTTCGTAACAGAATTTGACAAAAACGGAAAAATCAGTTCCGTTTTGCAGTGATATACGGACGATTTCAAAAAATGCCAAACTTCCCGACAATTATTTTTTCCCTTACTACCTACTACGGGAAAAATGAAAATTTTGGCAATGTTTTCAAAAAGTTTTTGAATTATTTTATTGCGGCGCAAAATCCGGCTTTGTTTCGGGCGCAAAAAAACAGGAAACCTTTTCTTGATTTCCTGTCTTTGGCTGCCGCTGATGGGCGGCGGTTATTCTGTTATCATTCCCCGGAAGCAAACTTGTAGCCCACGCCTAAAACGGTTTTTATGTAAGTGGGCTTGCCGCTGTCCGGCTCTATCTTTTTCCGTAGATTGCATATCACATTTGACACGCTTGACTGGCAGCTTTCGCTTTCCATGCTCCACACGGCTTCAAAGATTTGCGCCTTTGTGAATACCCGCCCCGGACTGGCGGCAAGGTAGCAGAGTGCGCCGTACTCTAAACGGGTGAGGGGAATGTCTGTGCCGTTTTTTAATACCCGGCGTTGGTGCAATTTTATTTCCAATCCCGGAAAAGTAAGTGCCGGGGAGTGGGGCGGCTGCATGGCTTCCAGCGGTATCATATCCGCAAGGGCGGCAATGGCTTTCTCAACCGCTTTTTCTTCTGTGTCGTTAAATATAAGCATGACTATTTTTGCGACAAATCTCACCTCCTGTTAGGTAGGCTGTCCGTCAAAGCGGAACTGGAACAGGGCAGCGATAAGCCGCCGTTTGATGTTGTCCTCGGTGTCCTTGTTGACGTGTCCGTTTTCAAGGGAAGCAAGCCGGATTCGCTTGCTGTAATGCCGCAAAACCTCGTCAATGGCTTCCGGCTCGCCGCTGGTCGCCCGGACAATGGTTTCATACGGCACAAGTTTAGGATTCCTCACGGAAAAGCACCTCCATTTCTTCATGTAACATTTGCAAGGCACTGTGTATATGATGCCACGCCGTACTCCGGCAGCGTCCGTACAGTTCCCCAATTTCCTGTTGTGTATAACGCCCAAAAAAGTATAGGTAGATGATTTCCCTCTTTTTCTCCGGCAGAGAGGACAGGGCTTCGGCAAGCTCTCCGTTTGTAAGGATAACCCTCTGACCGCATATCATAACCGGGTATTGCTTGTAGGGGTCTGTAAAATATTTATCTGACGTACTGAACGGGTAAAACTTTTCTTCGGTGAGGTATTCAAAAGATATTTCCCTTTGCCGCCGTTTATCCCTGTCACGCCATGCGTTGAGTGCCGCAAAGCGTATGACGGTCTTGCAAAAGCCGTTGAACGTATACATGATATGTTCCTTGTATGCTTCTGTGCAAGGCATAGATGATTCCCCCTCCCACATAGGGCGGTGCATGGTTTACGGTTGCTTGTTTATAATTCAAAGTAACAACAACTCTATGCGCAGGTCTTAACTCGTTTTGCTACTTTAATTATCTTCTCCCGGTATCACATTTTACCATTCACAAAAAACAATTTCAGCATTTTCGTAAATAGGACATATATCTTTCAAGATATTCCTTTTGACAGTTTGTATTTTTTTATAATCAATATTATTGGTAATATAAATGCAAACTTTTATGTGCATACCAATTTTATATATGTCACATTTTTGCAATGTCATAATACCGCTAAGATTCTTTTCCACAAATTGGAAAACTGTTCTTTTTAGTTCCTGATTCGTTGTCAACCCTCCTGACAATTCGCGGAAAGAAGATATGAAAACACTTATCGGTTCTTTTATTGCTGGCAAGACTATAATTGTCGTAATGAAAAAATCTCCAGTATAATGAAGGAAACCCAAACTTCCGTTAATATCTATCAGTTTTATCAAGAACGCAGACAGTGCTACGCCCAAAGATAATATGCCGTCGATAAAATTTCCTTTCGATTCTGTTGCTAAAAGTGTACTGGAATCATTAGTTTTACGGCTCTGACTTCTGTTAAAAAAAGACAGCCCAAAACATATGATACACATAAGTATCTCATAAGGAATTACAGGTTCAATCATCAAAGGGGTTCCAACGCCATATGCAAAATACCCCCATGCTGCTTTTGCAGTACGAGCAACAGAAGAAAACAGTAGCACCAATGTTAATAAAGTTCTAAAGATAGAATATAATGGCTCTAAAAAATAAAGACCGTCCGGGTAATTCTTTGTCTTTTTATTACTAATTTTTGAAATTTCCAATGCTGCCAAACAAGAGCAAGAAGCAATCATTGAAAAGGAACAGTCTAAAAACAGAGCTTGAATATTTGTTATCGAAAAAATCCAAAACCCACCTATTGCCATTATTAAGTTTACAATGCAGCTTACTATTAGTGATTTGCGTTCAATTTGTTTTTGTGTCATGGTTACCTCCATTGCCTTGGAATTTTATAGTATTCAGATTGACATATCCGTACAACGAGCAGTATACTATAACGTGTGTCGTTTTTCTATCTTCAATTTTATCTATAATTGTTGCCTAAACGACACTGCTGCTCGAAACTGTTGTTTAAAGGAGAAAACTATGAATAAACATGACAGGCGGGTCAAAAAGACAATAAAAGCATTACAGTCTGCTCTTGCTGACGCAATGCTTGATAAGGAACTTCAAAAAATTACAGTACAGGAATTAGTCAACAAGGCAGACATACATAGAGCTACTTTTTATTCGCACTACCATGATGTGTATGACTTATATGAGCAAATGGAACATGACGCCATATCTGAGTTCACTAAATTCATTAACAATAATCCAGCAGGTCATTACGAAAATATTTATAATTCTATTATTAATTATATTTATGAAAATCCTGCCCTAAGCCGCCTGCTTTTTTTCGGAAAGGGAATTGACCACAAATTTCAAGAGCATATGTATGACATCATCGAAGAAAAATATCTTGAAATATGGATGCAAGAAGAAAATATATCTTCCGTTTCAGAAGAAATGCTCTATATGGCGACATATCATATTCAAGGCTGCCTCTCAATAATCTCACTTTGGATTAAGAATAATTTTTCTACCCCAAAGGAAAAAATAATCCAGCTTGTTCATTTTATTGACGCAAGATGGAATATGTCATAAAAGAAATAATTTGTGTGGAGATAAAGAGGGATTCCGTAGTAGTCGGCACTGTGCGTAATGTGCATAACTTGCTGTCTTATGGAGTTGTGGGAAAGTCTGTTTGCAGAATGTGGGAAAGCTGCACTTTAGCTTTTCCATGTTCTGTGAACGGACTTTTCCATGACGGAATAGCAAGTTATACACATTTCCACGGTGCTTATCTTTTGGTCTTTAGCTTCTTTGGTTCGGAATAGTGTGGTGCTGGCGGTCTATCTCTTGTTTTCGGTTGCTTACTTCTTTACCGTACATGAGCATTTGACAGACCGGGATTTGAACGGATGATGAATGATGTCAGGGCAGGTAAAATAAATTGTATTCTGGTAAAGGATTTCTCACGATTTGGAAGAAATTATATCGAAACCGGAAATTATTTGGAAAAGATTCTCCCTTTTATGAAAGTGCGGTTTGTTTCTGTATGTGACAACTATGACTCCTATGCACTGGGTGCTATTAGTAAACGACGTTAATTCTTTCTGTTTGACTCTAGGAAAAAGAGCATAGAGCAGCAAGCTTGGCATTTGGCTTCTGAAAAGTCGAAAACCAATCATCAAGAACTCCAACTAACTTTTCAAGAGTCTCCCAGAATCGGTTATGTGTTTTCTCACGACGGGTAACCCTCCATACCTGTTCAATTGGATTAAAATCAGGTGAATATGGCGGAAGGGAAATTATGGTTGCGGTTTTTTTAATGTCTGCATACTGATCGTCTTCATTGATAAGACGTTTTGCTTTTTTGTGCCAGGGAGCATTGTCCATCACGATGTAAAGGTGTTTGCCATCCTCTACAGGATGTGATGTGAGGAATTCACGTATACATGTTATCGTAGTCTCATAGTTGAACCAGTCCGGCTTCGTGACGAAGAGTTCGCCCGTTTCTGGAATCACAAAACCGCTATAAGCAACGGATTTATGCCCGGGATATGACTTGACCTTAGGACAGCTGCCTTTCGGATACCATGCGCGGGTAACTGTGGATTCTGCCATGAAGTGAACCTCGTCCTGGTAGCATATGATTGCGTCCGGGTCGTTTTCTAGCTCTGAGATGTTTTTTTAAATTCATCACGCAATGGGTTCTCTTCATTGCCTTTAGAAGGAAACGTCTGTGGGCGTATCAAAGAGAATCCAAGTTCATGCAGTAACCGCTGGCATTGCCTTACACACAGGGAGATATCATACTGCGAAGCAATATAGTTCGATAAGGATGGCCCATCCCAGACAATATATCCAAAAGCATTGGGGTCAGAAGCTACGGCGACTTTAATATTTTCTTTTTGAGATTTAGTGAGGGATTGCGGACGCCCAGGCTGTTTACGTGGACGGAGAGACTCAAACCCATACTCATCAACGGATCTGACCCAGTTAGAAAGAGTCCGGTCGGTTTCGCCAGAGGCATCGGCGAGCAATTTAGCGCTCATACCACGGAGCAGGAGATTAACAATAGTCACTTTTCTTATGAATCTGGCATCATCTGAGGATGAAACAATCCGATTACCCTCTGCTATCAATGCGTTTTTGTCCGATTGAAACTTTCTAATATTCATACTATCACCTCAGTATTATTTTACTAAGGAATATTTGGAAAGTAAATAGAAAATATTTATGTCGTTTGCTATAAATTACTTGACAAGCCAAGATATTATGATAATATGTACCATATATGGAACATTTGGAAGGCGGACAGACAAAAGGAGGAAGTAAATGTCATTTGATATTGTAAGAGGAAAAATAGCTAAACCAGAACAAAGTAATCAATTGATTGCGGCAGTTAAAGAGTATATGGAAAAAAATACTACCGATGGTACCTTATATTTAGGATATCCTTTGACAGCTAATGCAGATGAGGCAATTACGGTAGAAGCATTATGGGTAACAGAAAGTAAAGGAATGGTTGCGTTTATTCTTGGAAATTCACAGGATTCTATAGAGCAGTTAAAAGAGCAACAGGATTCTTTATATTATAATTTGGATTTCTATTTGAAGAAGTATTCAACACTAAGAAAAGGAAGAAATCTTGCATTTGAACCCTTAGTAATAACAGTGCTTCCAGATAAGATAGACTATGAAGATGAGAACCATGAATATTTATTTTGTACGTGTGGGGAAATTGCTTCATTAGTTGATGAATATGCTACTTTTGATAAGAAGATATACAAACGATTATGTGAAGTACTTCAAAAAGTGTCGGAAATAAAGCCAAGAAAAAAAAGGGCAAATGTAAAAAAAGAAGGATCGTATGGAGATATTATAAAGAAGATTGAAAAGGAAATTGCCAATTTGGATGAATGGCAAAAAAAGGCTGCGTTTGAAGTTCCGGATGGGCCCCAGAGAATTAAGGGATTAGCAGGGTCTGGTAAAACAATAGTATTAGCTTTAAAGGCTGCATATTTGCATACACAATATCCAGAACTTAAGATAGGGGTGACGTATTATACTAGAGCACTATATCAACAATATGTTAATTTAATAACGGATTTTGTACAAGATATGTCAGGAGAAAAAGTAGATTGGGATAATCTGGATATAATTCATGCATGGGGAAGCAATTCTGAACATGGAGTATATTCGGATATGGCACAAAAAGCTAATTTTAAGGCTTATAATTTAACTTCAGCGATTTCAAAATTTGGAAGGACTTCTGCTTTTAAAGGATGTTGTGATGAATTATTGACTGTTATAGGGGAAGATTATGAACCAGAATATGACGTAATGTTAATTGATGAGGCTCAGGACTTACCAAGTAGTTTCTTTAGATTGGTGTATGCAAATGTAAAATCTCCTAAAAGAATAATTTGGGCATATGATGAATTGCAAAATTTATCAACAGTTGAGATGCCATCGTTAGAAGAAATGTTTGGTGTCGATGGCGATGGAAATTTAAGAATTAATATAGAAAATAAAGAGAATGAACCGAAAAGAGATATTACATTGCCAGTATGCTATAGAAATCCACCATGGACACTTGCATTAGCACATGCATTGGGATTTGGAATATACCATAGTCCGATTATTCAAATGTTTGAAGAGCCTTTAATGTGGGAAGATATAGGATACACTGTTAAAAGTGGAAAATTGAAAAAAAATAATACGGTTACATTGTCAAGAAAAAATGTTTCAACACCTAAATATTTTGAAGAGTTATTAAATAAAGATGACAGCGTTAAAGTAGAAAGCTTTTCTACGATAGAACAACAATATTCATGGATTGCTCAAGAAATTCGAAAAAATATTGAGCATGATGAATTAGATCCAGATGATATATTAATTGTATTGCCTAACACATATTCAGCTAAAAGTGAATATAAGGAACTAGAAAAATTTTTAAAGGCAAATGGAATTAATTCAATATTGGCAGGGGTGGATACGGATAGAGATACATTTAGAGTAAATGGTTGCGTTACTTGTGCACATGTATATAGAGCAAAGGGCAATGAAGCACCAATGGTATATATTGCTAATGCAGAATATTGTGCAGATGGAATGGAATTAATAAAACTTAGAAATATTCTTTTTACGTCTATAACTAGATCAAGAGCATGGGTACGAGTTTGTGGTGTTGGAGAGAAAATGCAACAGATTCAGAAGGAATATAATCAATGTGTAACTAATGATTATGATTTGCATTTTAGAATTCCTACAGATGAAGAATTAAAGAAAGCACGAAGATTAAATAGAGAAAGGACATCAACGGAGAAGAGACTTTTAGAAACTACAAAAGACAATATTAATGAACTTATAGATAATATAGAAAAGGGGACAGTTGATTCAGAGTTGTTACCTGAACTTAATAAACTGATGGAGTTGTTAAAAAGAGGGTAATAAGAATGAAAAAAGGTAGAAAAAATTGTGATGAACAGCTGATAGAACAAATATCAAATACATTAGAAATGTTGTTGGAAAAAGGGTTGCTATATACGTATAATGAGTTGAAAAGAGAGTATTTAGATAAAAATACGATAAGATTATCTTGGAACAACCATTTATCGGGATCTTTCAATTCCGGAGATAATTTCTTGAAATTAGAACAATACAAACAAATTATAAACAATCAGAGTTATCTTTGTGTTTTATTTGATGGTTCATTAATCAGAGTGAGTTATACCATAAAAAATGGTTGTATTGTCGGACATAATTTGCTTTGGTGGCCTGCACCATATAAATACTCTGGTGTTTCACTAGATGATGTTCCTCCGAAGCAAATGCTTTCAGATTTTTTAGAAGATGATAAATGGTATGAAAATATAGAAATGCGTTCTCCGGTCAGAATAGATTATGATCCAAGAAAAGAAGTTGTGTCCTCTGCGCATCCACCAGTACATATGCATATAGAACATATGGAATGTAGAATATTTATTGAAAAACCAATGTGCTTTAATTCATTTATAAAACTGATATTTAATAATTTTTATCCTGATTGCAAGATTTATTTGGACCCCAATGATTATATATCTTTTGAGGTTGATGATAATTACGAATATGTAGAAGGTTTGACTAAAATTGTGTGTTAAGAAAAAAGAAGATAGCCAGTTTTATAAAAGTGGAATCAATATAGAATATATACAAAATAACGTCAGAAAATCATTGGTTAGAGAATATACATATTTAAGAAAGTTAAAAGGATTAACTCAAGCAGAGGTGGCAGAGAGAGCAGGAATTTCGAGAACAAACATATCAAGATTCGAAAGTGGGGAATATAATCCAACATTAGAGATGTTGGTAAAATTAGCAACAGCGATGGATTTGGATATTTTAGTTACATTAAAACCTAAAAATAATAATGATACAGAGTGTGACAATGACGTAACATCCTCTCCACCTACTTTGTGACAATTATATAACGTCCTCTATACAGAAATATGCGGTTTTAAGCCAGTTTCGTGGCAAAAAAGCCGCATATTTTTTGTAGCAATGACTTGACATCCTCGGGGGCGTTGTGCAAGGAGGGGAGTCTTCTGGGGTAGAATGGGGAGGTTTTTGGGATAATAAGCACTTTGTTTTGTAAGCGATTAATAACACACCGTTCCACAAATCGTTCCACTTCTGAGATAATACAGTAAATAAACAGTAAATGGCTGCTGTTTCTATTCGCATATCCAGATGCTGTCGCATCACTACTCTTTTCTGAAAAAGGTAGCCGGTTACTGTGCAATAACTACTTCAGGAGGAACAATAAATGAGGAGCAAAAATAAAACCGAGGCTGAATGGATGACTCTGATCCAGACATGCCGCAGCAGCGGTCTGACAGACAGATCCTGGTGTGAACAGAACGGCATTTCAATCAATACATTTTACAATACGATTTCAAAACTCAGGAAAAAATCATGTGTCATTCCGAAGTCACTTGAGAGTCGTGTGAATGAATTACCGGAAATTGTTCCGGTATCTGTGAGCAGTGAAGACGACACACTGGTATCGGATATGTCCGGGCAGCGGAACACTGATACACTGGAAACGGATACCATTGCTGCAATTACGGTTACAGTGAATGGCTGTTCTGTTGAAATCAAAAACAATGCCTGCAGAGACCTGATTTACAATACATTATCAGCTCTGCAGCAATTATGATCGGGGATTTGTCCAGAGTACAGAAAATCTATCTGGTAACAGGGCGGACTGCCATGAGAAAGTCATTCGACGGCCTCATGGCAGTCATCCGGGATAACTTCCAGCTGGATCCCTTTACCAATGCAGTGTTTTTGTTCTGTGGACGAAAACACAATACCATGAAAGCCCTCTATTTCGACCGTGATGGATTTGTACTCTTACAGAAACGGTTAGACAATGGAAAGTTTCAGTGGCCGCGTAATTCATCTGAAGTCCGTCCTTTAACAAGACAGGAATTCCGATGGCTGATGGAAGGGCTTTCCATTGACCAGCCCAGGGCAATCCAGCCGGCGAAAGGCAGGGACTTCTGATTTGTGCAATATGCAGAATTTAAAAAAATATTTCTGCTGCAGAAAGCTGCTGTAACCCGGAGATATCCACAGATGTGAAATCATGGGGAAAGTTGTTCAGGGAAACTTGTCCCGTCATACACAAGGCTGTGGATAACTTTCTGGAGTTCCTGTAAAAACAGCTGGTTTATGAGTGAAAAAAAGATACTTTGGATTCGTCATAATGCCAGTGTCCTTTTTGCCGGCATTTGCGGTAATTCCGCCATTTTAGTACAATACATGTATCTTAAAAGAAGGAGGAATTCATGGTGGATCCAAAGGGGCAGAACATACTTTTCCGAAACCAGCTTGCACAGAAAGAACAGCTGATGCAGATGCAGAATGAGCGTCTGGCAGAGCAGACAGAAACAATCAAAGATCTGCGGGCAACCGTTGACCGTATGACAGAAGAGATTGCAGGACTCCGGGAGACCGTGAATGAATTCCAGCGGATGCTCTTTGGCAAAAGCAGCGAAAAAACAAAGAACAATGCAGAAACAGAAGATGCAGCACCGGAAGACATGGAGAAAGTGCCGACTACGGTAAAGAGTCATACAAGAACAACACGGAAAGCAAAAGCCACCCGTGAAGACCAGTACGGAAATCTGCCAGTCCATAAAGAGGTGATCCCACTGCCGGAAGAAGAGAAACAGTGTCCTTACTGTAATTCACAGATGGAACCCATAGGGGAAACATTTGTCCGGGAGGAGCTTCGGATTACCCCGGCAAAGGTGGAACGCATCCATTATTATCAGGAAAAATGGATCTGCCCGGACTGCAGACAGGACGGGGATGGAACATTTGCAGAATCCAAAGCACCTGCCGCGCTGATTCCACACAGTCCGGCATCACCATCCATTGTCGCTTATGTTGCAATGGAAAAGATCAGTCTGGCAATGCCGTACTACCGTCAGGAATACCTGATGAATCAGCTGGGATTTACACTTCCGAGGGAAACGATGGCAAACTGGATCATTTACGCTGCAGAGAATTATTTCTATCC
>KE159579.1 GCA_000403255.2 Lachnospiraceae bacterium 3-1 | reverse complement strand
AAATATGCGTTCGGCAGCGCGATGCCGTTCCCCCACATACGGTATTCCGCCGAATCGGAATGCGGGTCTTTCAGCCATTTCAGTATCTGCCTGTCGGTCTTCGGCTTTTTGGAAGTCCCCATGATCTTCCGGTGGGTCTCAAAGACCTCCCGCCAGAACGCCAGCTCATCCTCTGCGGGGTTCTCCGTGCCAAGGCCGTCACACCACCAGTCCGGGAAGCCCTGCAGCCTCGCGCATTCCGTAGGCGTCAGCCTCCTCACGATGTAGTCCGGCTCCTCCTTCACATCGTTGATGACGGGCGGGTCCTTATAATCAGTAGCCACCAGCGTGTTCGCCAGTTCCTTCTCCGCCCGCGTGAAATGGGAATTCTTGCTGGTGCAGTAGGTCGGCTGCGCCACGGCGTGGCGGTCTGCCCCGGTCAGGCTGAAACACACATCCTCATTCACGCCGCTGCCCTGCGGCCCGTTTTTGTCGTCCCGCCCGATCATGGAGCCCTGGAGGACGAAAGTCTGCATCTGCATGTTCCGGGTCGCCATCAATGCCCCGGACTTCCCGTGCAGGTCGATGACTTCGTCCCTCTGGTTGATGTGGAACGCCGACATCCCCTCCGGCTCCACCACGGCGATCCCTCCCTGGTTCGATGAGGGATTGCCGCAGTTGCAGTCCAGCGTCCGGGCAGTTGCCGCCTCGTAAAATCCACTGTGGGGATTGTCGGACTTCATGGCTTTGCTCTCCTTGGAGCAGATGCCGTAAGCCTGCACTGGCACGAACACCGTCTGGTCGTTATTGCAGGAGAGCGTCGCCGATTTATCCTCCTGGACTAAAATGCCCTTGCCCCCGCCGGATTTTCCAGCCCTCACCTTCATGGTCTTGGGTGTGTCCGGCTCCGCCACAAAAGGCTGGTTGTTCCCGCCCATCCCGTAGATGGCGCTGACTGTAGGCGCGGTTTCCAGCGGCCCCGTGTAGCGCGTGTCCTGCGAATGGTTCTCAAACATTACCGCCGCAGGCACCGTCCCGGCGCGGAGCGTAGGCGAGGTTTCCTCTTCATAGCCGATGCCCCGCGCCTGTGCGGAATGCTCCGTGCAGAAGCCTGCCGCATCCAAAACACACGGCGGGTGGTGCGCCTCCGCCCGCAGGGTGCAGGCAGCGTCCTCCATCACGTCCATCCTCTGCCCGCCCTGGTCGCAGAGGCAGGTCACTCCTTCCCGGACGCCGCCTGCCGCTCCAGCGCCTTCCTCAGTATGGCGGGCAGCTCCTTGCCACGCGCGGAAGCCCTCCGCAGAATACCCAGACACGCCTTCGGACTCAAATAATATTTTTCCGGCACCCCACCCTGCAAGATCCCCGACAAGGTAGATGCGTTTCCTTCGCTGGGGGACTCCCCACAGCTGCGCATCGATCTGCCTGAAGGCCACGGAGTATCCGTCACCCACGATCTCCCCTGCGTTTGGCCACTTCCCCTTCGGAGGTCCAGGAACAGAAACGCCCTCATCCTTGACAGAGCAGACTTCTTCGAGGACGCAGCGGAAGTCCTCCCCTTTGTTGGAGGAGAAGGCACCGGGGACGTTCTCCCACACGATGAACCTTGGATATTTTCCATCTGTCGCACACCTCATTTCCTTTATGATCCTTACCGCCTCGTAGAACAGGCTGGACTGCTTCCCGCCAAGCCCCGCCCGCTTTCCCGCCACCGACATATCGGTGCAGGGCGAGCCGAAGGTGATGATGTCCACCGGCTCTATTTCATCCCCGTGTATGCCGTTGATGTCGCCCAGGTGCTTCACAGACGGCAGCCGCTTCGTGGTCACCCGGATGGGGAACGGCTCTATTTCTGAAGCCCAGACCGGGCGTATCCCGGCAAGCAGGCCGGCGAGCGGAAAACCCCCGGAGCCGTCAAACAGGCTTCCGAGGGTCAGCTTCTTTTCTGTATTCTCGTTATCCATCCGCACCGCCTCCATCCTCCAGGCCATCATAGGAGATGCCCGTCAGTTCTGTCAGCACGTCCTCGCAGGACGCCACGGCCGCGTCCCATCCCCGGTCAAACTGCTCCGAGGCATCACAGCCGCCAAGGGCGTGTATCCTGCGGAATATTTCAATCATCAGTTCCCTGTCCTGCATCCGTCTGCACCTCCTTTACCAGTGCGGAGTACGGGATCTTCTCCCCGCCCCGCTCCACATACACATTCTCCGAATCCCCGGTGTCCTCCACATACCTCCGCAGGATGACCGATGCATACTTCTCATCCAGCTCCATCATGCAGCAGATGCGGTCCGTCTGCTCGCACGCCATCATCGTGGAGCCGCTGCCGCCGAAGGTGTCCAGCACAATGGCGTTCTCCTGGGAGGAATTGCAGATGGGGTAGCCGAGCAGGTCAAGCGGCTTTGAGGTCGGGTGGTTTTTGTTCCGCTTCGGCTTGTCGTAGTTCCAGATGGTGGTCTGCTTCCGGTCGGAATACCACGGGTGCTTGCCGTTCTTCAGGAAGCCGTACAGCACAGGCTCATGCTGCCACTGGTAGTCCGAGCGCCCAAGCACGAGGGAATTCTTCACCCAGATGCACACCCCGGCAAGGTGGAACCCCGCGTCCACGAACGCCTTGCGGAAATTCAGCCCCTCCGTGTCCGCATGGAACACATAGGCCGCGCCGCCTTTTTCCAGATGCGCCGCCATGTTCTGGAAGGAATTGTACAGAAATGTGTAGAACTCCCCGTTCTCCATGCTGTCGTTCTGGATGGAAAGCCCGCTGCCGCTTTTGAATGCGACGTTATACGGCGGGTCCGTCACGATGAGGTTTGCCTTCTTCCCGTCCATGAGCGCCGCCACATCCTCCGCGCTGGTGGCGTCCCCGCACATCAGCCTGTGCCTGCCCACCGTCCAGATGTCGCCCCGCTCCACGAACGCCGCCTTCTCCAAGGCTGCGGAAAGGTCGAAGTCATCATCTTTCACATCCTTCTCCCCGTCCCCGGCAAAAAGGTCGGCGATCTCATCCTCACCGAAGCCCGTCAGCGACACGTCAAAATCCGCGCCCTGCAGGGATTCGATCTCGATGCGGAGCAGCTCCTCATCCCATCCTGCGTCCAGAGCCATCCTGTTGTCCGCAAGGATGTAGGCTTTCTTCTGCGCCTCCGTCAGATAGTCCACAAACACACACGGAACCTCTGCAATCCCTTCTTCCTTTGCCGCCATGATCCTGCCATGCCCCGCGATGACATTGAACTCCCGGTCGATGATGACCGGGTTGATGAAGCCGAACTCCCGCAGGGACGAGCGGAGCTTCGTGAGCTGCTCCGGCGAGTGCGTCCGTGCGTTGTTTACATACGGCACTAATTTGGAGAGCGGCACAAGCTGCATCTCGGTTGTTGTCTTTCCCATTTTCCTCTACACTCCTTTCCTCGCGCGGAGCAGCCGCTCCATCGTATCATCCATTGGCGTGTTCCCCGAAAACTCCACCGAACAGTTCTCCTTCACGATCTGGTATATCTGCATCCAGCAGTAGTTGGTCTGCTTCATGTAGGACTGGCTCATGGAAACGTAAGGGGAGGCGATGGCCGCCCCCGTGGTCGGGTGCTTCGCCAAAAATCCAGTGGAGGAAACAATCTCCTCGCACTGAATCCACCGGGAGACGCTCATGGCGTACTGCTCCACCATCTGCACGGTGACCAGCTTCTCGCAGCCCCTCGCTTTCAGCCATGCATACGTTTCGTTGAAAACCTCCTCTGCCACCAGCTCCCGCCCGCTTTTCTGCGGGGACTTGAGGAAGTCCTTCACGGGCGGCACATCCACGCCCTCCAGTTCGGCAGGCTCCATCATCACCTCCGCCGTCTTCCCCTCGCTGATCTTCTCCGTGAGGACTTTCGGTTTTCTCCCCGCCCCCGGCCTTGCGCCGCCGCGCCCGCTGCCGTCTTTTGCCACCGTTTCCACCCCGTTTCATTGATTTTTTTGAAAAAATGCTGCGGAAATCAAACGCCGCAGCACCTTGAAAGACTTTATTTCAGGGAAATCTCCGGGCGGGCAATCCCCCGTTTGATTTCCGGTTTTTATGCGTGACACCCCACGCCCGTTCCCCGGCGGGTCCCTTGTGGAGATTCCACCCGCCCCTCCCGGCTGGCAGAAATCTCTGTAAGGAACCCGCACACAATGATTTAATGCTTATTCCAACGGTCGCCCCGCTCCGCATGAATCCTTGCATGGCAGGACTGGCACAACGACACAAGGTTTGCCTCGTCATGCGTCCCGCCCTCTGCCAATGGCAGTCTGTGGTGTACCTCCTCCACCGGCCGCAGCAGACCTTTCTTTTGACACTCCTCACAGAACGGGTGCTTTGCGGCGTAGCGGTCACGGATTCGTTTCCACGCCCTGCCATACTTACGGCGTACAGCCGGGTCACGGTCGTACTTCTCGTAGCGGCGGTTCTCCTGCTTCCCATGCTCCTCACAGAACCGTCCCTCCGTCAGCTTTGGGCATCCGGGGAAGGAACACGGCCTCTTCGGTTTTCTTGGCATTGCCCTCACCTCCTAGTATAATAATGGTGTAGTCAATCAAGACTACTTGTTTAATAAGTTTCTATAAATCAGATAACAGAAGAAGGTGTTCTTCCTTCATCAGATGTTATCCAAAAATAATTATCATGTCTGACGGTTCCTGATAGACACCAGATGAAACATAAGGTATTATCCCTTAGGATAGGATAAAGAATGTTCACCTCCTTGGGAAGCTGATTTTCATCAGCCTATACCTACAAGTGAGTCAATTAGTCCATTCGACAGGGTTTTATGTTTTAGCTGGTTGGGAACCGGAAGGCGATACCCGTATAACACGCTAGGTTGTGTACCTGCCAGATTGGAAATGGATTCCTATCAGAAAGGAGCTTTCACCCATGCCAAACAAAGTTATTTTTAATCCTGAGGATCTATTCATCTCTGTTGGTATTGATGTCGGTGCTGACTTCTCATGGATGTCTATCGCACTTCCAAACCAACAGTTTGTAGGAAAACCTTATAAAATCCTACACAACAAAATGAGTTCCCTTACAACCGCTGTTTCTAAAATAAAAGAAGCAGAAGAGCTGTATTCTTTGGAAAGTCGCATTTTCCTGGAATCCACGGGAATTTATCATTACCCACTCTTCTGCTATCTTCGTGATAAGGGTTTTAACTGCTCAGTTATCAATCCTATCATCACTAAGAATAGCACAAATATCAACATACGAAAAGTACATAATGACCGTTTTGATTCTAAAAAAGCGGCTTTGGTTGGTTTGAAACCTGATTTAAAGGTTTCTCTCATGCCTTCTGACCTTGCTTTGAACTGTCGTAATCTATGTCGTGAATACTATGACTTAATGGATAACCGCAGCGCTTACGTGAACAAACTCCAAGGTGAACTTCGCATGGCATTTCCACAATATCTTGGCATTTTCTCCAAGGTTACAATTAATACATCCCTTACCTTATTGGAAACTTATTCCTCTCCATCTGCTTTTATTGAAGCAGACAAACAAGAGATTATTGGTATCATCAAGTCAACTGCCCGTTTTGGGCTTACATATGCTCAAAACAAGTATAATGCCATTATCCAGGCTGCTCATGAAGCAAATGAGTTCGGTTACATCATTGACAGCAACATCAAGCGGATTCGGCTCTATATCAGCTTCATCCGCAAATATGATGAAGAAATCGGCAGCATTCTAGAAGCAATGCACGAACTCGTAAATGCTAATGAAGATACCGATTTTGTGAAACAGATTCACTTGATCGAAACATTCAAAGGTGCCGGTTTCTTATCTGCCATATCCCTCATGGGAGAGATTGGTGATTTTTCTGCATTTTCAAAACCAAAACAACTTTTTGCTTACTTTGGTCTTGATCCGTCAGTAAAACAATCCGGCAAATTTGAAGGTACCAAAATCCAAATGTCCAAAAGAGGCTCTGCCATAGCCAGGCGCGTTGTTCATACACTAACTTTACAAAGCATCAGTGTATCCCGTACAGGTGAAGCTAAAAATCCAGTACTCCGGGATTACTATCTCAAAAAATGTGGAGCAAAACCCAAGCTTGTGGCAATGGGTGCTGTTTCACACAAGGTATGCAACATAATATTTGCAATGCTCAGAGATAACAAGCCTTTTGAAATCATTACTCCGCAGGAACATATCAAACAATACAATGCTGCTAAATGCGACATAGCTGCATAAAACACTGCAAATCCAACGAATCAATATCTTTTTAAAAAATGATATTTTCACCAAGGGGAAAGTCTGCCCTTTTTTAGAAGAAAAATATTTTTCATTTACCTATTGACATTTATTAGCTGGACTCACGACATAAAGAAAGCCCCCGCAGGATTCCAATGCTCCCACGAAGGCCCTCTTGACATTTTTTTTACCCTATCAGCATACCACGCCGAAACGGATAAATCATCTCACAAAGTGGACATTATGGTTTGCCGAACAGCAGGGTGGTCAGTTTTGCCAATGCCCGGTTCTTTCTCCTGTATGCGGATGCACGCTCAATCCCGAAGTACTCCGCCACATCCTCCGCCGCGCTGCTACCGTATTCATTGTCCTCGCTGTAGAACGCATCCAGCACATAGCGGTCATCCTCCGAAAGTTCCTCCCATGCCGGGACGAACCACGCCATATATTCCATTGCCTGCCGGTACCGCTCCCGCAGGACGCTGATCTCATCCACTCCCTCCGCCATCCTGTCCTCTGCGGCATGGGGGTTGTGCGCATGCGGCATCCCGTCAAACTGCGGGCTGCTGATCCCGCCCATTTTTTCATATGCCGCTTTAATCTCATCATCTGTGTGTTCAATGATGAACTTCATGCTGCTGTAATCCTTCACTGCGTCTGCCGCTGCCGACTTCTTATCCAGGTACTTCCATGCGATTCCCATAATCTGATACCTCCAAAAGAAAATTTTTACTGCCCCTGGATTGTCACTGGTTTTCATTATTTGGCTCAGATTGTCATTGACTGGCTTATATTTTCAGATCGGCTTTCACCGCATCAATCAATGCGGCCTGCGTGGTGTTCTTTTCGGATAACGCCTTCATGATCCGCTCGTCTATGGTGCCTTCCGTGATGATGTGCTGCACCACCACGGTTTCGGATGCCTGCCCCTGCCGCCACAGCCTCGCCACCGTCTGCTGGTATAATTCCAACGACCAGGTAAGGCCGAACCACACAAGCGTGTTCCCTCCGCCCTGGAGGTTGAGGCCGTGTCCGGCGGATGCCGGATGGATCAGCGCCACCGGGATCTCCCCGGCGTTCCATTTCCGGATGCTGCCGCCCGTGTCCAGCCTGGCATACGGGATTTTCAGTTTCTGCAGCCGCTCCGAGATCCGCTCAAGGTCATGCCGGAACCAGTAGGCCACAAGCACCGGCCTGCCGTATGCCGCCTCGATGATGTCCTCCAGCGCATCCAGTTTCTTTTCATGGATGACGACTGTTTCTCCGGCATCCGTGTAGATTGCGCCACCTGCCATCTGTGACAGTTTCCCGGAAAGGGATGCGGCATTGGCGGCTGTGATCTCACCATCCGGGAGCCGCAGGACAAGGTCTTTTTTCAGTTCCTCGTATTTCTCCCGCTCCGTTTCGGAAAGGTACACCGTGTACCTGGAATTTACCAGCTCCGGCATCTGCAGGTGGTCGGTGGACTTCATGGAAATGGTGATGTCGGAAATCTTGCCGTATATCTGTTTCTCCGCACCCGGCAGCGGCTTGTAGGAGAACACCACCTGCCCGTTCTGTTTATCCGGCCGGAAGTAGGAAGTACGGTACTGCCCGATGAACCGGCCAAGCCGCCCGCCCATGTCCAGCAGCCGGAACTCCGCCCATAAATCCATCAGGCCGTTGCTGGAAGGCGTGCCGGTCAGCCCCACGATGCGCTTCACCTTCGGCCGGACTTTCATCAATGCCTTGAACCTCTTCGTCTGGTGGTTCTTGAAAGAGGAAAGCTCGTCAATCACCACCATGTCGAAATCGAAGAGAACGCCACTGTCTTCCACAAGCCACTGCACATTTTCACGATTGATGATGGTAATGTCCGCCTGTTTTTGGAGAGCCGCCAGCCGTTCCTCCGCCGTGCCGACCGCCACACTGTATTTCAGACCGCCCAAATGATCCCACTTTTTGATTTCATCCGCCCATGTGTTCCTCGCTACCCGCAAAGGAGCTATCACAAGGATTTTATGGGCTTCAAAGCGGTCAAACAAAAGATCGTTTACTGCCGTCAGAGTAATTGCGGTCTTGCTCAGCCTAAGCCCATATCCAGGAGAACCGCCGCTGTCTTATGGTTCTCAATGTAATCAATCGCATAGGACTGATAATCGTGTGGTATGAACTTCATTCGGCATCACCTCCAATCTCATCAATGATGCGTGTGATCTGTTTCCCGCTGTCCAGCACATACACCCTGAAGCCCAGCCGCCGCAGGAGCCTGTGCCTTGCGAGCTGCAGCGGACGCGGCTTTTCGCCGGGGGCCTTTACCTCCACAAAGGCAATCCTGCCTTCCGGCATCAGCACCATGCGGTCGGGCATCCCGTCAAATCCCGGAGAGACGAGTTTCGGCGCGATGCCGCCCGCCGCTTTTACGGAGTGGACAAATTTCTGTTCAATGCTCTTCTCCCGCATATGCCCTCCACAGTTCCTCGAAAGCATCAACCGCCCCGGTGCAGGCTCCTGTCTGCCACAGGTAGCTTGAGATTGCCCGGTGGCTCGCCGTTTTGGGGAAACCAAAGTCCCTCAGCATATCCCTGACGAAATCCCCGCAGGGAGACGGTTCCGACTTGAACTTCTCTGCCCACTTAAAGAATGGGCTGGGATTGTCGTTGATGTCGCGGGTAAGGACAATCCGGTACCGCCAGTTCAGTTCCCCCGGATTCACGGGGGAATATCCCGCAAGCAGCATGGCGTCCTTGAACTCGTTGTTCGTAAGGTAGATGCCCGTGTCATGCTCCAGGATGTGCTTCATCCCATAGCTCGTCCGCCCCCGAAGTATCTTCTTTGCGGTGCGGATGTTCTTCCCAATCCAGCCATCCACCGCTTTTTTCACTTCATCGCCATGGTCGGTAATCAGCCCACCGTCCTCCCATCCGTTCTCATTGGTGTATGGCCTGCCATTCTTTATCATCTTGATATCCTCCTTCCATCGGTTGTCCCGTCCACCGCCTGTCCGTGCCGCCTGTCCACGCTGAAAACCTTGGTATTACAGGCATTTCAGCGTTTCTGCGGACAAGTGGACGGAATTTTCCCTTACGCGCGAAATACGCACGTGTGCATATATGCGGAACGTGGCCGCTATTATAAAATTTAATGTTTTTGCCTTATATAGATTTTTCTGTCCAGTTGTCCACGGATGTGCCAAAAAGCCTTGTGCCGCCTGCGTTTTGCGGCTGTGGACAACACTGGGACAGGCATTGGACGGCTCAGGCTGTCCTCGTATATATGCGCTGCCGCCCATAGATGGGGAGCATCTGTCGCACGCCGCTTTTCACCCATCCCTCAATCCGCACCATGATGGCGGATATGGCATAGGAGTCGGAGGGGCGCATCTCCTCCTTGCCCTTGCCGAAGCATTCGCACCAGATTTCAATGTTGCTGACGGTCTGCCGCATCACGGTCCCCTCCGTCCTCGTGGGATCGTCTTGGTCGCGGAAATATTCCCGCCGCCTGTAGAGGTCCATGCCGCCCCAGCCTTCCGGCAGGAGCATATCCAGGTAGTTCCGCACGATGCCCTCGCGGTCGTCCTGCTCCATCGCCTCGCGCTGCTCCTTTTTGGCATATTCCTCAAGGTCCGCGTCGAGATACAGCTTTTCGCCCGCCTTGGCAGTTTCGGCGGCCTCCGCCCAAATCTGCTTTATGACTTCGCCGGTCATCTCCCAGGGCTTCCACTTTCCCCGTCCGCTTACTTTGACGTTCCAGAAGCGGCGGTTCCCCGTGATGTCGCGCAGATAGCCGTTCTCGCTGTTGGTCGTGCCGAAGAACACGCACTGCCTTGGATGCGGCGTCACCCGCCGCCCGAAACTGGCGCGGTACTTGTCGTCCTGGCGGGAAATGAACGCCTTGACCTTGTCGATGTCGGCTTTCTTCATGCCCGCAAGCTCGCCGATTTCCAGAATCCAGTACCCCTGCAGCTTCTCCGCCGCCGTCTTGTCGTTCATGTCGGAGAGCACAAGACTGTCGGAGAACCACTCCCCGCCGAGGGCGGCGATCAGCGTACTTTTGCCGATGCCCTGCGCCCCGTTTAAGACAATCATGGTGTCGAACTTGATTCCGGGATGGTATACCCGCATATACGCCGCGCACAGGGACTTCCTCGTGACCGCCCGCACATAGGGGCTGTCCTCCGCGCCGAGGTAATCAATCAGCACGGTCTCCATTCGCTTTTCTCTGTCCCATGGAGGAAGCGACTCGAACATCTCACGGATGGGATGGTAGGAGCGGTCGTCCGTCACCTTCGTGACAGCGATGCGGTAGTTCCTGTCGGAGAACGAGCCGTAGTGGGAATCCACAAAGCTGATGAGCTGGGCGTCGTCCGCGTCCCGCCAGAACCTCGCCGGATGCTTCCACGGCACCTCGCCCTTAATCTCCATCCCGTCGGCGAGCTGGTTGAAAACGATGCCCTTGAGGTTCGGCTCGTTCTCCATGATCAGCGTGATATTATGGAGTGAATTTTTCAGAGCCGTTGACCGGGATTCATATTCCAGCTGCTTTTTCCAGGAATCATCGTCCTCCGCGAAGTCCGCCGCGCCCCTCTGCTTTTCCTCCAAAATCAGCAGCTTGACCTTCTCGTCCTTACTTGCGAAATCCGCCATCTCCCGGAAGGATTTCTTGTCGTCATCACCGCCAAACAAGTGGATGCGGACGATGTCGAATGCGCTGCAGAGTCTCAGATACGCCGGGTCTTTGGCATGGTGGCTGTATACGAACTTGCCGCCCTCCTTGATTTCCACACCTGGCTGGCTGCTCGACTCTTTATAGCGGTATCGGCTGCCGTCCGATGACAGCTCGTAAATGTCACCCAGGAAGGCATCCATAGCGAGATTGACGGGAAAATAGGCATTATTGAAAACGCCGACAATGCCGTCCTTCTCCAAAGGGTCCGCCTGTTTCTTATCGCTGACACCCTTCGCCTCGCTCTCCCTGGAGGACGTGGGCAGCCTTGCCGGATCCGTCCACTCGGGATGCGCCGAAAGGATATCATCCGGGTCAAGCCAGCCGCCGTCCGTCACAAGATACAGGTATTCGCCGTTCGACGGCGTACTCGGCCAGTACATCATCTGGTTCGGGATATAGGAGCATTCGTCAAACATATCGATGCCAAGCTCCTCCGCCACATACCTTGAGATGGCGACATATTCCTCCGGCGTCACATCCCTCGTAAGCGGAATCAGTACCCGCACCCTCGGACTCTCCGGCACATGACCGTGCGTGGAGTAAAGGCAGGAGCGGTATTTCATCCGATTCTTGTAATCGTCCACAAACACCGCCGTAACCCTGTCCCCGTCCAGGCTGATCACGGAACGGCACGCCACATTCTGCAAGAGACGCCTGCCGCCTGTCAGGGCTCCGCAGACAAAGCCGCCGTGGTCTTTTGCCGCTTCGCGCTCCTTTGACTTCATCTTTGCGTATTCTTCCACCGACTCCGGCGTCCGGATGGTGGTTTTCAGTCTCTCACACAGGTCATCGAAAGTCGTGGTCTTGTTCGACCATTTCTTCGCATGGCTGCTGTGTCCGTAAGCAATTGGTAAATCACGCATCTGCCTTAACCTCCTCCAATCCTTCTGTGAAATAGCGGATAGTCTTGCCCAACTTTTTCGCCCTCACAATTTCCGCAGCCATGCCCTCAGATATATGGCTGCCAAACACCCATACCTCCTGGCATTTTGCAAGGATCACTTTGCCCATATAGAGGGCAAGCGGGCGTTCCGTCTTTTCAGACAGAAACTGCGGAAAAAGCAAATGTACGGTCAGAGGGATAGTGCCCTTATCAACCGCAAAGCGGGAGTAGCGCCGTGCTTTTTCGGTATTGCTGTCAATGTCGCCGCTGAACGGGCTGCAGATATAGACCAGCGGCCGGAAGCAGGCAGCCCTGCGGGCCGCCTTTTCTTCCTTTTCGATTTTTGTCAGTGCGTGATATGTGGTCGGATCCATGTACCCTTCCGAGTTTTTCTTATCAATCATCATATCCGTCCTCCCGTTCCATCGTGGGCAGAATGCCGTCCGCCTTAAGCAGGTCGTAGATGAACAGCCGCCCCTGCTGCGTCCAGTAGGTGTGTACCTTCGTGTGGACGGTGCCGTCATTTGCCGGATAGCTGTGGGTTTTGGTGCTTGTGTAGCCCCTCTCGGCATATTTCTGGTACAGCAGCCAGATGCCGCCCTGCTTGAACTGCACGCCTTTTCCGTGCAGATACCGGTTCATGCGGTTAGCCGACCAGCCGTAGTCCTTGGCGATTACCGAAATTGCCACAAGGTCTTTGCAGTTCAGAACCACATCGTAGTAGCTCGCCTTCGGCTTCATCTCTGCGATCTGCTGCTTCTGGACAGCCACCGTCTCCGTCAGCACCCTTGCTTTTTCCCTCTCCGCCTTCAGCTGTGTAAGTGCCGCAATCAGCGTGTCGGGATCGGCAAGCAGCTCGTCCACCGCATACACGCCATGCTTTCGGATGGCGGGCAACACCTCGGACGTTACCCAGCGTTTGAACCTTTTCGCCGCCGGCAGCCTGCTTGAGAGGATAAGGCTGTAAAGACCGCTCTCGTTAATGACGTACATTTCGCGGCCCTGGCCTGAGTCGGTAAAACACCGACTCAGCTTATCATCGCTGTCAACATGGCGTTTGAGCGCATCCGAGGTGTCCTTGTAGCCGAGAATCCCCGCCACATCTTTTCCGACAAAATACGGCTCGTCTCCAATGACCATTGTGCGGACAGAGCCGAATTCCTCGCTCTTAAAAATCTGTAATTCATGCATACGAATTACCTCCGTTTTTCTGTAAAGTAAGGCAGTCTTTGCTGTCTCCTGCCTCTATAGGCAAAGGAAAACTGCCAAATCCGAAGCAGCCGCCGAAAAATTTTTATAAATGTCTGGTATGACCTGCAGGCACATTCCCAAAACGGGAATCCGATGCGTTAAATCTCCTGTGATGCAAACGAGGCCGGCACAAAATTGCGCTGACCTGATACGATAAAAAAACAGGCATCTGTCTGCCAAGGAGTAAAACAGATGCCCGTTTATCCATTTTGCTACTGTATCAGTCTGATGTTCCGCTCCATCCTTTTCCGTAGCGTTTCCGTCCTGTTAAACTGCGCCCTCCAGTAACAGTACCCGGACGAGTCCTCTGACAGTTCCGACATCTTCCGCTTATGCTCACCGCAAAGCGCCGCATATCCGTCCGCCAGCTCACACAGAGTGGAAAGCAGCTCTGCCCTTGTCTCATCGGAGCAGTACCGGTTGATAAGTTTCGCAATCTTCCGTGCCTTCTGAATAGGGCAGGGGAAAAACACGGCTATATTCAGTTCCATATATCCCGTCTCATATTCAATCCGCAGCCGTTCCATATGGCCACCTAATCTTTCTGGTAAAAATCACATTCGTATCCGTCCGCCCGCAAAAGAAGTCCCTTTGCCCATGGCGGCGTCCTGCCCATCTGCTCACAAACGGCGGCAAGGGACATCCGCCTGTCCGCTTCAATAATGATCTCGTCATGGACGTGCGCCACGATGGAACAGCAGGAGAGTGTCCGCATGGCGTAGCACAGGATATCCCGGCTGACCGCCTGCACGATGTTCTCCACCAGCTTGCCGCCGAAGGTTTCCAGCCGCTCCCATTTCTTCGTGCCGCCCACGCCCATGTAGGTGACGGACTCCCCGCCAAAACGGTTCTCGCCGATCCCCGGCCTCACATAGGCAAGCCGCCTGCCGGACGGGAGCGTGATGAACATCATGCCGCTCTGGTAAACGAAGCGGATGCCGTGTGTCTCCGTGAATATCCGCTTTTTGATGCACTCCTTCACCGCGCGGTCAACATCCCACCAAAGTTCGATAATGTGTGGGTTTGAACTCCGCCACATATCCACCAGCGGCTGCAGTTCCTCTTCGGCAAGCCCCATCTCCAAAGCACCCATGGATTTCAGTGCGCCGACCGAGCCGCCGTAGCCTAATGCCAACTCAGCGATTTTGCCTTTCTGCCGCAGATGGCCGTTCACGCCGTGCTTTTCAACGGGGACGCGGAACATCTGGCTTGCGGATGCGCAGTAAATGTCGCCGCCGTCCTCGAACACCTTCAGCCGCCATTTCTCCCCGGCAAGCCATGCAATCACCCTGGCCTCAATGGCGGAAAAGTCCGCCACAATGAATTTCCTGCCGTCCTGCGGCACAAACGCCGTTCGGATGAGCTGCGAGAGCGTGTCGGGGACATCCTCGTAGAGCAGTTTCAGAGCGTCATAATCCCCGCACTGCACCAATGCCCGTGCCTGCGTCAAGTCCGGGATATGGTTCTGCGGCAGGTTCTGAAGCTGGATTATGCGTCCGCTGTACCGCCCGGTGCGATTGGCTCCATAAAATTGGAACATCCCATGCGCGCGGCTGTCGGCACATACCGCATTCTCCATCGCCGTGTATTTCTTGACCGATGACCTGGCAAGTTGCTGACGCAGGGTAAGCACGGTCTTTAACGGCTCTGGCGCATCCTTCAGCAGTTCCGCCACCGCCTTCTTATCCAGCGCATCCGTCTTCATCCCATTCTCCAAAAGCCACTGCTTCATCTGCTGTACGGAATTGGGGTTCTCCAGTTCCGTCAGTTTTTTCATTGCCGCCGACAGCTCCGCCTTGGAGTGCCCGTCCATGGCGATTGCCCGACGCACCATCTCCATGTCCACGCCGATGCCCCGATCATTGATCTCCTGGTCGAGGCGGTATTCCTCCCACACGAAATCTGGTACGGGGAACTTTGAAAGCCGCTGCTGTATCTGCATTTCCGTTTCCACATCACGGAAGTTGTATGTTTTGAAACGCTCCCATTTCTCTCTGTCATGCTCCGGCAGGTTGCGTGTCCTTCCGCCATTCGCCTTGGTGGGCTTGCAGGGAACGCAGAAATAGCGAATCAGGTCTTTGCCCTCGGTCAGCTTCTGCTTTTCCAGCCCAAGCGCCGCACCCACGCTTTCCAGTGAAAGCGGCAGCCCAAGGTAAGCCGACCACACCATCGTGCAGCGCCAGCCCTCCGGCTCCAGCCATTCTTCAAGATAATTTGACAGACACACCCGTTCAAACGCCGCATTATATGCCCACTTGGTAACCGTTTCATCGGAAAGTGCCGCAATAATCTCCTTCGGCACTTCATCGCCCCGCACCAGGTCATACACCGCAATGTCCCCGCCGTTCACTGACACGCCGAACAGCAGGATTTCAAAAGCGGGGGATTCCGCATATTTATACACGCCGCACTTGGATAAATCCACATCGCTGTAGGTCTCCAAGTCCAGCGAAAGCGTCTTGATTTTTCCCATATTGTCATCCTTTCCTGAATATTAAAGGCGGCGGGATCGTCCAAAATCAGACATTCCCGCCGCCCGCCGTTATGCTATGTGCTTACGAGAGGAAGTCGTCCTCACTCTCGTCCGCGAAATCGTCCTCGGCTCTGGTCTTGCCGCCCAAAGGCTCCCCGTCACGGATCTTCTGAAGGTTGTTCAAACCACAGGCGATGCCGCGGTTTCCATTGCTGTTGAAGGCGTAAAAGTTGATGCTCGCCCTGCCGTACACGCCGCTGTATACCTCCGAGGTGTCGATGATCGGCTGGCGGTCAGCATCCACGATTCCGGGAGCCGTACTGCTGTTGGCGTTGACAAAGTACGCATTGGCGTAGGCTTCATCGTCCGGGCGCTCCAGGTCGCCGTCACGGAGCGGGGTTTTCAAAATGGAGAGCGCGGGTACGGCCTTGCTGCTGCCCTTCAGCTTGGACTGCCCCTCCTCGTAGGCAGCCTGGATCGCGGCTTTGATTTTGTTTACCGTAGCCGTGTCCGACTTCGGGATGATGAGCGACACCGAGAACTTCGGCGCGCCGCCGTTGATGGACTTTGCCTGCCACACATTGGCATAGCTCCATCTGGTGCCAGGTCCTGTGATAACTTTTGTCGGGTTAGTGAAATTTGCCATTTAATTTTCCTCCTTAAAATCGTCTGCGGCGTTTGCCGCATTGTTCATAGCCGGGCGTCTGTCCGACGCGGGTACTAAAGCCGGTTTGCCCTTTGGTTTTTCAACCAGGTTTCCGAGCAGCTTGTCGAATTTTGCCTTTCCGAGCAGCTTTGTCATGGCCGTGATGCCGAGAACCTTATGCTCAAACGGATCGAAGCCCTCCTGTTTTACTGTGTCTGCGACTGCCGTTTCATTGATGTATCTGCGGTTGGAGCGTCCTTCAACCACCTTCCAGCCGTCATATTCCACTCCCGCAAGTGCCTGCGCCAAGGCGTATTCCTTCACGTCCGCCGCCCATGCCGCCAGCTCGTCCGCTTTCGCAAGGACGGCGGCGATCTCCGCGTTTTCCAGTTCAGCAGGCATCTCAAAGTCGTACTTTGCCAGTTCGAGGTTGTACTCCGCCCTTTTCCTGCAGGTCGCTTTGACCTTGCAGAACCGGCAGTGTTCCCCGGCCTTGAAATCTCCCTTGCCGTCATAGGCGAGTTTTGCGATAGGGGCGAGGGTCTCCTCCGCCCATTGGTAAAGGTCAGCCTTTGACATTGTGGACACACTGACATTCTCCCGGCGCGGCTGGTAGATCGTCATGCAGACCAATGTGATGTCATAAATCCCATCGAAAAGCTCCAGTGCGCCAAGCGCGTAGCACATCATCTGCGGATTCTCCAGGGCAGAAACTTCCACGCCCCTGCCATACTTGAAATCAATCACATAAAGCGTCCCGTCCGCTACGATCAGGCAGTCGCCCGTGCCAAAGCCCTCCGGCACATACCTGGAAAAGTCGAGCCGCTGTTCCACGAGGACAACGGGATCCCTGCAGGTGTCCTTCACTTTTTCCACGATTTCAAAAATATAGGCAGCATAATCATCTGTGCAGCATTCCATTTCCTCGTCATAGAAAGAGAGTGCCGCAGTCGGGGTTTTGACATCTTTTCCGAGATATTTCAGCACCTTGTACTCACACAAAGCGTGTGCATCCGAGCCTTCTGCGGCATATTCGCTACCCTTGTCCTCCACTTCCGCACAGAGTTTTGCGGACGGCGGGCAGACAAGCCACCGGTGGCTTGAGGATGCGGAAAGAAGTGCATGTTTACCCATTCCCCAGCACCTCCGCTTCCGAAAGCAGGGCTTCATACTCCGCCGGATCAACATCCGACAGCCTATCCGCCCCATGCTGTGTGATGAGGCTCCTGACCTCCGCCGTATATCCCGCACGGGATTTTTCCGCCAGCACCATACGGACTTCTTCCAGCGTCAGCGGTTTCTTTTCCGGTTCCGCTTCTGCAGGAGCAGGCTCCTGCGCCTTCGGCTTAGGCTCTTCTTTTGTCCTGATTTTCTTCTTCGGTTCTTCCTTCGGCTCGCCGCTTGCCATTGCATCTGCAAGTGCCTGCAGGCTGTCTCCCAAAGAGCGGACATCCTCAATGACATTCAAAAGCAACTTAATCCTGCTCATTTTCCTTTTTCCCTCCTTTGACTTCATGAATTTCTACCGACTCCACACTCTGTCCAGGCGAGAGCAGGTATACCGTTGTGAAATCCCCGAAAAGCAGATGGAGAAGTCTCATCGGTAGCCTGCAATCCGCGCCTTCCAGTACCCTTGTCCTGGATTTTTCGTCCGTGACATTGATGCGGATTCTATGTTTCAGCGCCATATCCGATATCTTCCTTTCTGCAAGGGTTGTATCGTTTGTCCCTTACAACCCTATAGGCAAAAGGAAATGGCAGAATCCGAAGTACTATCTGTATAAATTTTTCAAAGTCTCATCTTCAGCGATGGCAGCATTGATCTTCTTCACCAGCTGGCCGACTCGGACATCGCTGATGCCAATCCTTTTTCCAGCTTTCGCTTTGGACAGTCCTTCCATAAATACAAGCCGGTAGACCTTCTGCCACTGTTCCGGCATTGCCGCCACAAGCTCCCGCAGACGGATGATCGTATCCGGGACTTCTTCCTCATCCGATACAGACAGCTGCTCCTCCAGGCGGCTGCTGTCGCCCAGGTCATCGCCGTCAGGATCGGTCTGCCCGTCCAGTGATTCCAATACTCGGTGCTTTCCGGGGATTTCATTCGCAAACGGCTCCCTTCCGTATTTCTCCTTGAAATCAGCGATGAACTGCTCCTTCCACTTGTCGTAAATAGGCTGATACCATTCCGGCAGCTTGTTTTCCTTGGCGTTGATGTACACCTCGTGGTCGTCCATCTTATGAAGAGCAAGGATATCCACATCCTTAATCCCATGCTCTCCCGGCTTGTATTCGGTGACAAAATTTCCGTTGTCATCAAATAATTTGTAAGTACCTCTCTTGTCTTGCGGCGTTTTCTTGATTTTCATAGGTTGTCCTTTCCGCCTGCTTGACGGGAAGGACAATAAGGTACAAAAAGCCGGATGCGGTATGCACCCGGTTATCCCATGCCTGAAAAATGGTATAAGGAATAAAGGGTACATGCTGCCGCTTCCCCACTGACCGAATCAGCGGAAACAGCTTTATGTATCCAACATTGCCCTTATACGTAATCAGGCTTATTGTGATTTTTTTACTCGAAGCATTGCTCCATTGACATCTATCAGAAGAACATCAATGTTCCTGATAACTCATATAACGATTTGTATTTCTAAATAATTCTTGAAGCAGCCCTTTACTTCATACCTATAGGTAAACCGAACTGCAACAAATCACTTCCTTTCAAATACGGCAATTGTCACCGCATCTTGGACACTCATGCATTCCCCTGTCCTGATGCCCATCCTAAGTTTAAAGATTAATGTGTTTTAGGAAGGGAAATTACTGATAGCAGATTCATCTGCAATAATCGTGAAAAATAAATTTGTGAAAGCAGTAGTAAAATTCACATTTTTATGTTACAATAAATTGATACTTAAGTTTTCTGCCGTTTTCGCACCGTCTGCCATCTGGTGCAAAGCGAACCCTCTCTGCCTTAAGTTCTTTTTCATTATACAAAACCAAGCTGGCACTACTCGGCGGTGAAAGATATGTGTGGATAGGCTTGGACAGCTTTGGATAAGGAGGATATTATGCAGTTTAATGAGTTTGCAAATAAACTGTTTTCTGTTTTAGGAAATGGGGCCAGCACCCACAGTTTTGCGAAGACACTTTTTGATTCCATTACTACCGATGACGGAAGCGATATCTTGGACGGCTATAAGAACAGTAGCTATAAGGGTTTTTACAATGGACACACTTCCATATCAGGAATTTCGAAGAAAATAAATACCTATGTCGAACCCATGGAATTTTCCGCATACATAGGCAACTTTTCGGATGCGGTCAGAGAGAATCTCTGCACGGTTTTCCAAAATGCTATACCAGGCATCGAACCCAATAGTGCCGGAGATGAGCTTGCGGCTTTATTCGTAGAAATCATCACTCAGGCTGCCGGTGCAAATAAAAAAAGCACTCCTAAAGGTGCTTCAAAGCCTGACACGATAACGCCAATTATAATGGATATCAATGGTGTCGCTCCGGATCTCGGAGAGTATCAGGACGGTGTTCTGTATTTAGAAAGACGGGCAGCAGATAAAGGCGCAGCGAGTCCGTTCCAAAAATATCTGGATGCCGCAGTGTCATATTACTCCACAAAGAAAACCTTGCTTTACGCTGAAAAACCACATCCATTTTATGAACTGTATGTATGCAATAATGTTCACTACAGAAAATTTCGTGCCACAGGAGTACGTGATTTCAAATCAGAAAAAACCATCAGCAATGCGACCGTAGAAAAGTTAGAGGCCGAATCAAAATACATCATTATCGAAGGCACCGGCGGAATTGGGAAATCCATGTTGCTCACGCATCTGTTTTTATCATCGGCAGAGAAATCTGCAGATACTGGAAGTACACCTTTCCTTCTGCCTCTGAAAGCTTACAAAGACACTACCAGCGGGATTGTCGATTTCATATGGAAATCCGCAAGAGAATTTGATGCTGTCGTTTCCCAAAATGACATCATCTCCTCGCTTCAAGAGAAAAATATGATTTTACTTATGGATGGCCTTGATGAAATTCAGAGTACCATTAGGGAGAACTTCGATTTGGACTTAGAAGCCTTTATCAAGTCTTATCCAGGCAATACTATTATCATCACATCTCGTCCCGTTTTTTCGTTTATCGCATACTCCAAGTTTTCTGTTTTTGATATACAGGAACTGACAAAAGAACAGGCTCTTGAACTTGTACAAAAACTGGAATTTTGGGATACTGCTGCAAAGGAAAATTTTATGAAAGACCTGGACAGGCACCTATATGCCTCCCACTATCAATTTGCCAGCAATCCGCTACTATTAACGATAATGCTGATGACATACACCACTTTTGGTGAGGTTCCTGCAAAGATGCACGTTTTCTATTCAAAAGCGTATGAAACGATGGCAAGGCTTCATGATGCGTCAAAGGGCACATTCAAGCGAAGCCTCCATACAAAATTGACACCTGAAGAGTTTGCAAAATACTTTGCGGAATTTTGCGCCAGAACTTATACAGAGGAAATCCTGGAATTCACTGAAAGAAATTTTTCAGTTTATATGTCAAAGGTTCTAAAAGACAGTTATGCCGAACTTACTGGTGTCCAGCCGAGAGACTTTCTTCTTGACCTTACCGATAACCTCTGTATTATGTACCGCGAGGGAGAAAGATATTTTTTCATTCACCGCTCTTTCCAGGAATACTTCGCCGCCGTACATTTTGCATCCAGTTACGATAACAAGTTGAAAAAGGTCGGCGATTTTTTTGAAAAGATGCAGCATCGTTCCTACACGGACAGAACATTCGACATGCTCTATGATATGATTCCTGCCAAGGTTGAAAGATTTATCTTTCTGCCATTTCTGGAAAGCCTCATAGCAGATTGCTCTACGGCAGGGGACGATGAAGAATATTGGGAGTTTTTGGAGCGTATGTATCCTGCTCTTTACTATGAGGAGGGCGAAACAGGCGATTCCTACCCGAACGAACCGCAGTCTTTTTTGTACCAGTCGATACTCAGGGAAAAGCAACTGGAAGCAGTCTCTGATCTCGATGATTACGGATGGCCGAAAGAAATCTATGAGATGCCGACAAAAAAATGGGTGTCAGCCTACAGGGAATTTACGGATGACGATGGATTCTATAATTATCCTGATCCTGATTGTATAAACGAAAAAATCCTTGAGGATACTACCATATTTGCCGAAGAAGATCTTCCATATCGGTATTTTGATTATTTTGGGAGTCCGGATGAAGTGGGAATCACTGTTGAAATTGAAATATATGAGCTTCGCAAAAATCCGGCAAAGTATGCATGGCTTAGGGATTTCATGGAACAGGCCGAATTTCCGATTCTTCGGGAATACTGCAATGTCAAAAAATATTATGATGAACTGAAAACAAGAATTGAGAAAGAGAACGATTCAGACAGTTTGTTTGACGATTAGAAAGGAGCCGACAACCCACGATGAGAATCAGCTACAACAAGCTATGGAAACTTTTGATAGATAAAGAAATGAATAAACATGATTTGAAGGTTGCTGCCGGTGTCAGCTCGGCATCAATAGCAAAACTTGGGAAATGCGAAAATGTTACCACGGATGTGCTTCTGAAAATCTGCGAAGCGCTGAACGTACACATGGATGATATCATGGAAACGATTGACGATTAAGGAGGATTTGAGATGAAACTGCTTTATTCTGACATTCTTCCGCTTGCAGCCGAAGACGGTCAGCAGACCATAGCTGACTGCTTTAAGGAACAGCTGACCAAAGCGGACCGCCTGGAAATTGCTGTCGGGTATGTTTCCCGCGCATCGTTAGAGGAACTCGACGAACTGGCGGCGGAATGCAATATCGGCACAATCTGCCTGAACATTGGTATGTATTACATCGAGGGGATGCCGGAAAGTTCCTACCACACAGCTGTAAAAATACATAGAAAATGGGCTGATTCCGGAATAGGGGAAATCCGTATGGTTCGTGCTTTCAAATATCACGGGAAAATTTATTGTTTCTATAAAGACAGCGAGCCGTTTGCGGCTATCATTGGCTCAGCAAATCTTGGAGTCCTGAAGCTCGAGGCATCCAACCGCAGGCAATACGAAATCGCTTCATTAACGACAAACGCCGATGAATGCCGGGAGATTGCTGAATTCCTGAACAAACTGAAACAACCCAGCTGTTCTGCCAATATCAATGAGATTTCTGATATGCCGCTGATTTTTGAAAAAAACAACGCATTATCAGGAATTGAACTCGTTACAGAGGTTCCGCCAACAAATGTGGAATTCTACAGGCGCTGTGCTGCATATGCGTCATTCATGCTCCCGCTCAAGGTTCCTGCAGCGGCGGAACGCCACATGGATGATGGACGGCATTTCACAAAATCCAACATAAATGTTTGTTATGCCGCGCCAAGAAGCAGGCGAAAATCCCGCGACTGGTACGAAACGCAGCTGACAGTTGCCAAGGAAATCACCCATATTGATGGATACCCCGAAAAGAATGTACCGTTTTTTATCGTTACTGATGATGGCTATTGGTTCAAAGCACATACCACAAGCGACGGCAATAAACAATTTAGCGCGGTTGGTGATGAACTGATTATGGGCAGATGGCTCAAAGGACGTCTTGTCGCAGCAGGACTGGTTGCCCCAATCAATGATACACAGAAGGATACCGACCGCAAGGGTATGATTACAAAGGAAATCCTGCAGGAGTATGGCTGTGAAAATCTGTATCTGAAAAAAACAGGCCAAACCGCCTTGGACGGGGAAGGAAATGAGCTGGATGTTTGGATGCTGTCGTTCAAGCCGGAGGATATGGAAGGAGATGCTGATTGATGCAATATTTAAAAAGTTACCTAAACAGAATAACTGGGCGCGGAAATGCAGGACTGGCAGAATCAATATCTGCCACAGCGGAAGAAGTTGGCGGAAAATACCTGAAAAACTTTTCATTCACAAGCCACGAAATTGGCCTGCTGTTTGGAAACGTGCAGTCTGGCAAAACGGGACAGATGTTCGGAATCATATGTAAGGCCACCGATTTGGGTTTCCCAGTCTTTGTCCTGCTCACAACAGATAATGTCGTGCTTCAGCAGCAGACGCTCGACCGTGTAAAATCAGATTTGGAGGGATACTGCATCTGCGGAGAAAACGATGCGGGCATATTCACAGAAAACAGCTTGATTCTCCCAACAATTGTGGTTCTGAAAAAGAATGCGCGTATACTAAAACTATGGGCAAATATCTTTAGTTCGACAGGCTTTATGCGCGGCAATCCACTTTTTATCATTGACGATGAGGCTGATGCCGCTTCTCTCAATACACTTATCAACAAAAAAGGGCAGTCATCTATCAACAAATATTTGGATTCCATCCGCAGCGGTGCTTCAAGCAGCTTGTACCTGCAGGTGACTGGCACACCGCAGGCCATCTTCCTGCAGACAATGGCATCTGGCTGGCATCCGCTTTTCACTTATTATTTCAACCCAGGAAAAGGGTACCTCGGCGGAGATTTCTTTTTCCCGAAAAATGGCAGACCCGATTGCGTTACCTATTTAGACACCTTGGATCAGGCTGAGCGGGATATTGTAATAAGACATATTCTTGTCTCTGCTCAGATTTTCGCATCTGGCGGCAGCGTATCGAACTGCCTTATTCATCCAAGCGTCCGGCAGTCTGCCCATCAAAATTTTGCTTCACATATCGAAAAGGAACTGGAGTGGTGCAAGGCAAATCTGAAAGGTGCCTTTTCCGCGGAACTGAAAAAACAATATGCCCTGCTTACGCCATCAAAATCTGCCAAAGTTTCTTTTAATCAAATTATAGATACTGCCTCTCAGATTTTAACAAATGATGAAGCAAAAATTCTTGTCATGAATGGGAAGACAGATGTTGAGAGCAATGAATATTCTGAGGGATGCAATTTTGTAATTGGCGGAAACACATTAGGCCGCGGAGTTACTTTTCCGGGCCTGCAGACTTTATATTATACACGGACAGCAAAAAAGCCGCAGGCTGACACCATGTGGCAGCACAGCCGGATGTTTGGGTACGACCGCGATCCCGGAATGATGATGGTATATATCGATGAACGGCTGTATAAGCTGTTCGCGGATATTAACGCCACCAACAATGCCATCATATCACAAGTTGAACAGGGCATTGACGATATTAAGATTTATTACCCGGAAGGATTGAACCCTACCCGGAAGAATGTGCTTGATACCGACCATGTGGCAGCTATATCCGGAGGCACAAACTACTATCCGCTTTCCCCTGATAATGATACCATTGAACAGATTACTGAACTTCTTGCTCAGTTTTCTGAAAACGAGCCATACTACCAAGTCAATCTCCGTTTCATAAAAGAAATTTTATCTCATGTTACCGCAGACCCTGATTTCAAGCTGTCATCATTTACGGCCATATTCGACATGATGCTTGCTGAAGTGCCTACGACGCAGGGGATACTGATTGTCCGCAGGAACAGAGATGTTGCCAAGGGAACCGGTGCCCTGCTGTCGCCGAATGACTGGCAGCTTGGCGGATCATTCCCGCGCAAAGTTGTCCTCACGATGTATCAGGTCACCGGCACTAAAGGATGGGGAGGAAGATCACTGTGGGTTCCGAACATTAAACTTCCGCAAGGTTCGGTCTACTATGATGTGATCGAGGACTGATATGGCTGATACACATTCAAAAGAAGTCCGAAGCAAAAATATGTCTCATATCAGAAGCACCAATTCCAAGCCGGAAGAAACAGTACGAAAATATCTGTTTTCCAAAGGACTGCGGTACAGGAAAAATGTCCGCCGTCTCCCCGGATGCCCTGATATCGTACTCCCTAAATATAGGACTGTCATTTTTGTCAACGGATGCTTCTGGCACAAACACGATTGCGGCAGGTTCGTGTGGCCATCAAGCAATGAAGAATACTGGCACCAGAAAATATCCCGCAACATTGAGCGAGATGCGGAAAACCAAAAGCTCCTCACGAAACAGGGCTGGCGGGTTCTTGTTATATGGGAATGCCAGCTGAAGAAAAAAGTCGCTGCGGAAAACCTCCTGCAGCTATACAACGATATTATACACTAAATGTGCTGAAAACAGCGGTGCCTGTCTTTTCAAATCTGGCACCGCTGTTCTGTTGCTATTCATTTATTCTCGCTTCCGTTGTTTCGTAATCAATTCCTGCAAAGCATCGCAATATTGCTTCAAAGATAATCTGAGCGCCGCGGCACGGTACAGCCATGCCGATTTGTTTTCGTACACTTTCCTTCCCTCCAATGAATTCATAGGTATCCGGGAAAGTCTGAAGCCTTGCTCTTTCACGATTTGTAAGTGCCCTCGGCTCTGCCCAGTGATAAATATGTGTTCCGCCGCCGCCGCTACCCGTTACAGTGTAAGACGGCCGGTCAGGGTCAAGCCGCTTGTATATTTGGCTGATTTTAGCTCCTTTAATATTTAACTGCAGTTCCTCCGGCAAATCTGCAGTAAATGCGTTCTGACCTGGCAAAATATGCTCAAGCCTCTGAACTACCATTTCAGACTGTCTTGTCTGTTCATTATTGAAAGCGTTCGCTGGTATTGGCGGTACTTCAATTGCTGTCCTGCAGGAATTGTCAATGCCCGCATATGGAGCCGTGGACGGCACACCAAACTTTACATTTATGTCATCACGAATGCCTACTATAATCAGCCTATGCCTTGCCTGCGGAATACCATATTCTTCAAATTTATAAAGATGCGGAGTGATTATATAACCGGCATCCCTTAAATCGTCAAGAATTTTCGTAAGTGCATTGCCTCCATTCGCACTCCTCAATCCGCCGACATTTTCAGCTACAAACCACTGTGGTCTGAATTGCCGGAGTGCTCTTACGCCGTAAGAATAGAGCGGCCCAAAGTGTCCGTCCATGCCTTTCTGTTCGCCCACAACGCTGTAGTCATTGCAAGGGAAACCAAACGCAAGAGCATCAATAGGAGCAAGCTGATCCATGTCAAGCGTGCGGACGTCCCCATGATAAACTGTTTCAGGAGCATTCCGGCAGATGTTGCGTCTGTATGTTGCACATGTATCTGCATCGTAATCATTAGCCCACTGATGTATGATTGAAAATTCGGGATTTCCAATATCTGCATGAAGCGCGCCCCATGCTATTCCGCCCGGACCGCAGAATAATTCTCCCAATCTGTATGGCATATTAAAGCCCTCCTTCTGAAATCCCCTTGGCATCTTTTCTGGAAATCAAAAAATCAATAAAAATCTGAAGCATATCCATTTCTTTTTCGTCCAGTTTCTCTAAACCACAAAGATTAACACAGGGGTTAATATCTTTTTCGGTAATGTAACCTGCCGCCAATAGTATTTCAAAAGGATGAAAATTCAATGCCTGCGCTATGCTGCACAAGTTTTTCCAATTTGGCGATTTTCGCTGGCCATTTTCAATTTTCATTATCTCGCTGTCACTTAAACCACAGGCAGTTCCTAATTTCTTCTGCGATAACCCAGCGGCTTCTCTTTTAGCTTTTATCATTTCACCTAAATTTGGCATAGTTCCACCTCATTTTTAATGATACCACATACGCTGCTTATTGTCAAGTATACATTCAAATTTTGCTGCCGAAAAGCAGCGTTTCCGGTGCATATATTTTAGAGTCTTGGCGATAGATGTATAACCGTAAAAATGAACGAACACATAGAGGTTCGTTCATTTTTATAAGGTTCGTTCAATTATGCACCAGAAGTAAGCAGCCATCCGCTCCTAATAGGCAAAAAAATAAAACCTACAGATCTACCAAATCAGAAAAGCCTTGAAATCAAGGGATTTAAGCCGCTTTTGCACCTATCCTTCGTATCAATCTCGGTACTATTATATCCAGCACGTTCCCGCCCTGAAACCCGAACTGCACCAGTGCCTCCCCCACAGCAGCGGCAACCACAGGCGGCGTGTAAAATGCCGTCGTCACTGTTGCCCTTGCCTCCCGGTATTCCTCCGGGGTAAGGAGTGTTTTCAGTTCCGCATACTCCTTCTGCCAGCCTTCGCTCTTTTCATCAAATGCCTGTGACGTGCCGCCCCACCCGGCATACTTCGCAAGAATTCCCTGCTCCTCTGGGGTTGCGTTCCTGCCCTCTGCCTCCACCCGCTTTAAGGTTCTGATGGCATCCACGTTCCACTGGTAACGTGTCTTTTCCCCGCCGGTCTCCTGATGGTGGAGGTCAATCACATAGTTTTGGGGCTGTACTTTATTTTTATCATCTGCTGCCACTGGAATCTGCTCTTTTTTTCCAGTAAAGGCAGTATCTGAAAACAGATTTTCTCCTGTTGGGGTGTTCCCTGCGACGTCCTCTGCGTTTGCTCCGTCTGTCTTGCCAGCGATGGCAGATGATTTTTTCTCCTGCTCTTTTTCCCGTTCTGCCTGCTCAAACCGAACGGCATCCGGTATTCCCATCTGGTCTGCCTCGTCCGGAATGGCAAAATCATCAAAAGTCTCCTCCTCCGGCTCTGCCGTCTGGTACAGTTCTTCCTCCCCATCATCCATCCCTGTTTCCTTGTAATCAAAAAGAGAAGCCTGTCTGTAAACGGCTTCCCTTTTTGTACCAAATGAATGTAAGTCATCCAGCTCTTTATTCAGTTCTTCCTGCGTTTCTAATGAAACTGGTTTATCAGGTTGTGGCGAATAATTTCCTCCGCCTCCATCATCCCCTGCTTTCTGATGTGGAACATCTCCATTGTGGAATCCGGGTTCTCCGGCCTGTGTTTTTCCAGATACTTCTCCATGAGGCTGTCCAACATCCGGTTTGCCTCCTCCTCCACTTCTTTCAGTTTCGTGTAGAGGTTCCCGAATCTTACCAGGCTCCGGTATCTCTGCGGGTAGTTTTCCTCCAGATACTCCCTCGCCATGATTCCGAACTTCCCTAACGTCCCTGTTTCCGTCTGCTCCGCTGCTTTGATGTCCGGGTACAGCATCCCGTCCTCTCCCTCGTGGTAACTGATCTCCAGTGCCATTCCTGCCTCCTTTTCCAAGCGGCTGTTCCATCCGCTTTTGGTTCTGCTGCAAATGGGGGTGTCTGCTCCCCAATTTGTCAGGCGAATGTCCCATCCGCCTTGCCTTCCTTTCCTTCTCAATACTCATGATTTCACGGTTCATATTCCGAAGAACGGTACAGGATACGTCACTTACCAGAGTACCAAGTACGCTAATGCAGCCCTCGTCTTTCACATTAACTATTGCACCTAAGTCCTGTTCTCCGCTGCCCAGGTCAAATCCGCATCTTGTCCCCACCGCATAAAATATACTGTTAAAAACCAGCCTTTGTGCGGCAAGCTCTGGCATTTCATTTTCTCCGCCGGTTATCTCACGTCCTGCAAGCATGGCGGCCTCGGCAAACTGTTTCCCGAAGTCCTCTTTTAGAATACCGCGCACTTCCTGCTTTGTAAAGGCTTTTAAATGCTCCATACAGCTTTTTCTGTCTGTTTTCGGTGCCTCCGGGACCTCTCCCCGTTTGTGGAGTGCCGACAGCAAATCCGGCAGGTTCTCCCCCTCCAAATCCCATGTCAGCTTTACATTTTTTCCTCCGGTATCGCTGATGTCAAACACATACCGCATCCCCGGCTTTAATGCCCTTGACGGGAAGATGGCAATCCCCCTGCTGCCCCGCTTGACATACCGGTGTACCTTTTTCCATATATCATAATCGGCAACCAGCGTGGATGACGGCCTCTGTGCATACACCATCAGCACGTTGTCAAACTCATACCGGTATATCTGCCCTGCCAGACGGCAGACCGCCTTCCAGTCTGCCTCCGTCCGTGTTACCCGTGTAATTACATCCTGATAAATCTGGCGTGCCAAATATTCTACGCCCATACGTTTTTCCCCCTATCTGCCCTCTGCCTTTGCCGGGAGGTAGGAAACATCCCTGAAATCCCCCGCATCCAGAACAATCTCGGAATGTTTATACAGCTCCATTGCCTTGTCAATGGCATCCCCAAGCGTTTCCGCATGGATATTTTCCACCCTTGACAGCACTTCCCTTATTTCAACCGAAAAACTGTTTCCTTTCTGCTTGTAGGGCTCACAATATTCCGCCCGGAGTGCCGCAAAATCAATGTCAGACATTTTTCCCGAAAGATAATGACCATGCCCCCATTCAATGCCGGTCTCCGCATTCTCCTTTGTATATTCCCCGGCATGGGGATAGCGGTCATAATATGCCACGCCCACTGCTACAAGGAAAGTCCCCGCTGCCATGTTCATCATCAGTAAGTTGTTTCTGCTGTAGCACTCCATCACTTTGTAATCCGTGCCATTGAAGTTATGCAGCACTTCCCCCGGCTTGAAATCATGCTCCCGCTGCTCATAGTGGAACATATTTCCCTTTGCCCCACCGTTCACATCCAGGTTGTATTCCTCCAGCGCCCACATACACTCCGGGCTGCTTTCCTCCCGGTCAAACCGGAACTCCTTATCGTCATTGTAACTCCCGTGGAGGAAACACTGCAGCTCATCACTGCCGCTGCAAAATTTGGCATAATAGCTTTTGTTTGCCGTAATATATCTCTCCGCCCATCCTTTCCCCGGTTCCGAAAACTTTGTGTCAAACAGCTCCTTCAATGCCTGTGCCGATTCCTCCCTTGATAAAGACGATACAAACAGATAGGCCTCTTTGTATTCTTTTACCGTCATAAGCATGTTTGTTTCTTTTCCTTTGATGTTCTCAATCACAAGAACCATATCCTGTATTTTCATAGTCCTCTCCTTCCTTTTCCACGAAAAAAGCACCCAAACCCAATATAAGGCTTAGATGCTTCTATCCATTACTCTGTTATTTTATTGTAGCCTAACCCTGCGAATGTATTGCGTCATTTCTTGATAAAAGATATAAGCAATACTGGTTCATGCTGATTCCTTCCCGCTTGGACTGTTCGGAAAGCTGACGGTGCAGGCTTTTGGGAATCCGCAACTTAAACTGCCCGGAATAATCATTCAGTCCGTCCGGCATCGGAATCTCCTGCCCCTCCTCCAGTGCGGCCAAAATCCACTCTTTTTTTGCGTCCTCCGCATTGCTTACTGCCGATTCCAGAGTTTCCCCACAGGTCATGCAGCCCGGCAGTTCCGGGAACATCACGGCATAGCCCCCTTCTTCCTTATCCGGCACAACCTCCATGCGGTAAGGCAGCTCCATATATTCATTCAGCGTCATCGGTATCCACCTCACTCTCTATTACTTCCTTAACCATTTCCACATATACTTTTTTTATCGGTTCGTGCTTTGGAATCGTAACCGGCCTGCACCCTTCTTTCCGAAAAGTACAGTGGCTGCTGCCGCCTTTCGGCTGGCTCATCCTGTAGCCGTAACTCTCCAACACCTTCCGCAACTCATCAAAACGCATGTCTTTTGACAAAGAGCCTATTTTTTCTAATAGTTTATCCCATTTTGACATCAGCATACCTCCCTGTAAATATTATAAATGGTGTCATATATGGTGTCAACAGAAATTTAATACGGTCTGGCATAAAATACAACACTGTTTGTCCGCAGCGGATCAAGCACCACGCCCCTTGACGGGTTTGCCGCATGGACCATCTTCCCATCCCCCACATAGATTGCCACATGGGAGATATTGCGGAACTCCCCGTTTTCCTCATAGGAATAAAATATCAAATCCCCCGGCTTTAACTGTTTCTTATTGATTATCATAGCGTTGTCATAACAGTATTTCCCCTGCGCTGCTGCCGTTGCCGGGAGGGTAATGCCTGCCTCCTTATATAATCTCTGCACTAACGAGCTGCAATCATAATAGCCCTCCTGATACCGCTTGTCCTGGCTGTACCGGCAGCCGATCTTTGTCATGGCAAGGTCAGCAACCGCCTGTCCTCCGATGCCTGCTGCAAAATTCTCCTGCATGTCATCATCCATCATGGATTCCAGCCAGTCTTTCTGTTCTTCTGTAAGTTTATTCAGTGCAAGGTAATCCTTGTACGTCAGGTTGTGTACCAGCGTGCCGGACACCGTGACCTCAACGGTATTCTCGTCGCCCTCCGCCAGAAACGCCTCTACTTTCCGCTTTCCCCATGCCTGCGCTGCCGCATGGTTATCAAAATAAATGTCAAAGTCCGTGCCGTATCTGGCAAAATTGCCTGTGTCCTCCACCTTATACGTTTTCCCATTCATCACGATTTTTGTACCCATCGGCACTTTTGGGCTGTGGGCGTCCACCGCCAGCGTATGGTCTGCTCTGGGAACAGTGCCGGAGGCAGTATGCCCGCCTGCCCATTTCCCGCAGCAGAGGGAACAGTTGCAGTAGCCCGTGGTGACAACCTCACCTAACGATTTTCCTGCCGGAATCTCCGTCTTACTGCTTGCGCTGTCATAATAATTCATCTCATCAAAGACTTCCTTCAGGTGTTTCTTCCCCTCATCATCCATGACATAGGCCGCCTGCCCGGTGCCGTACTTTACCATATACACCATAAGGGTATCGTTAAAATTTGATACCGGTACGCCGTCCTCGCTGTTCTGGTAAGTGACGGTATAGCCCTGTTCCTCCAGTGCTGTAATCCCACTGTTAAAATCCCGGTAATACTCGCTAAGCACCGTCCGGGGATTGTCATACCCGGTGTCCGGCAGGGGGAAGAAGATAGCAAGGGGGGAATTATAAATAACCGCCAGTATGGCAACCACAATAATTCCCGCTATGGCGATTACAAAAAATACAATGAGAAGTACCGGCGCCAATACAACCGCTGCCTGTTTCGCAAGCAGCAGGGCAGCCGCCTTTGCCGCCGACTTTGTGGACGTTATCAAATCTTTCTGCTCCTGGCGCTCTGTACGGAAAGCCTCAAGGAACGTGTCAATCATATGCCCCTTAACGGCACCATTGACGGAACCTTTTCTGCGCTTTTTACCAGAACTGTCCTTACTGCCCTTTCTTTTCTTCCCATTCTGGCCTCTTTTCTTATTACCAGCATCTTTCCCGGAACGGTCAGAAGTTTCAACCCGCCCGGTATCTTTCTGCCCCTGTTGTTTTTTAATTCCTGCTTTTCTTTCCTTCTCCTTATTTTCTGCCTTTTTCCTGCGGTACAGCTTTCCAGCCCCGAACGTGACGCCCACTGCCGGGGCTGCCACTGTCGCTGCCAGATCAAGGCTCTCCTTTATTTCCTCGCCACCCTCCACCTGGCCTGCCTCGGTTCTTATCCCTGCTGCCGCCATCGTTTTCAGTCTCTGGTTACGGACCTTGACCGACTTCCCGGACTCTGTAAGCCTTTCCCTGATACCTGAATGTGGCTTTTTTCTTTTTACGGTTACGGATGTATTCCCCGCCTTTTTCCTTACCACCGGCTTTTTCCCCGTATGCAGGTGCAGCTTGGGCTTTTTCTTTGTATGGATTACCATCGGCCTGTCGTCTGTTTTTCTGATTTTCAATCTTTCCGAACCTCCTTTCCCCTGCCATCATAAATAACTCCGAAATGAAAGAAGAACGCTGTTACTGCGGACTTGTCCGCTAAGCGTTCTTCCCAGGCGAAAATATAGAATGATTTTGCCGCTGTCTTTCAGCGGTTTAACCGTTCTTTTCGCCTTAACCATATATCATCCAGTCTCCGCCTGCTTTGTCTGTCTGTTCCGTCTCCTGAAATGCCGGCACTGTTCCCGTGAAATCAGAACCGCTTTCTTTTTTATGGCGCTTTGGCTCATATATTTTTGTAGGTGCTGTCTCCTCTGAAAACAATCCCATGCTGTCCGTCCGGCTGCTGCTTTCCGGGGAAATACTTTCTGCCATGTCCCATCCCGGCATTTCTAGCTCCGGCATAAAATCCCCCGCCGGTTCTGTCTGCGGCGCTGCCACTTCCGGCATAGCCCATTCCGGCAAAAAATCATCTGCCGGCCCTGTTTCCTGTACCGCTGGCTGCGGCATAAATCCATCTGCCATTCCTGCCCTGCTGCCAAAACCGCTGTCCGGTTTCCCCTGCAATGCCCCCTCCGCTATCTTCTCATGGAGGTTCGTGTTATACAGACGGTACAAATCCGTATCCTTGCTTATCCTGTTGTCAAAAGGAATGACAACGCTCCCGCATTTTAACAGCCCGGTTCCACTGGAAGAATTGCTGACGAAACGTAACTGTGCATCCGACACGCCTATGGTCTCCGCCAGCTTTGCACTGTCCACATTGGACTGCTTTAGCAGCACCACAAATTCACTGTTGGATAACAGTGTCGTTGCGATATAATTCTGTAATAAATCCGACACGTTCTGGCTGATACCGGTGCAGAGCCCGCCCTGCTTTCTCACTTTCTTCCATAGCTGCTGCAAATACTTCGCACTGTACTCACTGCCAAGCAGCACATGGCATTCGTCAATATACAGCCACGTTGCCCTGCCCCGCTTTGCATTATCCAAAATCCTCTGCTGAATCGCCTCCATCATCACAAGCATTGCCACCGGTGCAAGCTGGCTCCCCAAATCCTGTATGCCATACACTGTGAAACGGTTATCCACGTCCACATTTGTATGGTGGTTGAAAATGTTAAGCGACCCCTCCACAAACAGTTCAAGGGAGAGGGCAAGTTCCTGTGCCTCCATTTCCTTCTGCATTTTGAGTATGCGGTAAAAATCCGACATGACCGGAACCCGCTGCTGTTTCCATGCCGCCATGTAAAGCCCCCGGACACAGCGGTCTATGATGGAGTGGTGTTTCTGGTTCAGGGCATTGCCCAATAACTGGTCGCAGAGGGAAAGCATAAATTCCGACTTGTCCGCAATCACTTCCCGCAGCCCTTTCTCATTGATGTGCGCCATATCCGCCTCCAGCGGGTTGACAAAATTCCTTGTATAAGCGGATAAATTTACCACCGCACCGCCATAGGTTTCCGCAATGTCAAAATACTCCCCCATTGGGTCTATAATTATCACATCATCATCGGTGTTAAGGAACACGCTGCCCATTTCCTGCTTTGCAAAAAAGGACTTGCCGGAACCCGGCACCCCGAAAATGAACCCGTTGCCGTTTATCAGTGTTTTGCGGTTCCCCACGTTGATATTCCTGCTGATCTGGTTAATGCCGTAATAGTTGCCGCCGGCATCATTCAATTCCTGCACGTTAAACGGCAGCAATGCCGCAAGGGACTGTGTGAGCATGGTACGCATGGTCTCCACCTGCCTTACCCCGATGGGGAGTGCGGTGTTTAGTGCCTCCCGCTGTTTCAGGTAATGGATGTCGATGGTGACGGAATGGCTCTTGCCAATGCTCTCCACCGTTTCCGTCACGCTTTCCAGTTCCTCCTTACTTTCTGCCACAAGGATAATGCTGACCGCCGTATAAAATAAGCACTGGTCGTTTTCCCTCACGTCGTCCATGATTTCCTCAATGTCCTTTTTCTCCATGCGTTTTGCATAGGAAATTTCCGAGGAAAAATCATTGTTCTTATTCCTTACCCGCTGCTGCTTGATAATGTCGCTCTCAATGCCGAGGTATTTCTTCTGCAGCTCCTTTGTCGTCATGTCCTTTGGCACCGGCACCACGTCAATGCTCACAATGGAGTGGACCGGTAAGGAAGTAATTAGATTTAAGAACCTGTCAGAAAGGCTGCTCGGATATTTCTTGATGAACAGCGCCCTCACAAACTTGCCCTCGTCCTCGATATGCTCCGGGAAGTATTTCAGCATCCCGTTACATAAGTCATTGCGGAAGTCAGCGCCTACCTTTTTTGCGTGCCGGATGTCAAAATCAAAGCCGTCCTCCCTGCCGAGATGGTAAAAGTCATGCAGCACCTTTAACCTCTCATTGCCGGACAGAGGCTCGATCTCCGTGCCAAGCTCCCCAAACCCTTTGTGCAGCACAGCCTCCAGCGTGGCAAACTGCGCCTTTGCCTCCTCAAAGTTCTTCCTCTCCACCGTCAGCGTCAGGTAGCGTTCCTGCTCGATTCCCTGCCTGCCCTCACGGATTTTGTCCTCAATAATATCGTTATAAATTTTACGGAACCGGTCAAAACCGTCCTGCCTGTAGGAAAGCAGCACCATCTCCCGTAAATCCGCCATGTCCTTATTCTTGTTGTTGACCGTGATTTTGAACTGGCAGTCCAGCGAATTTAGGAACTTGCAGTACCTTTCAAAAATGCTCTCCTGCTCCTCCTCATTTGCCGTTGTATAGTTAATGTCCGTAAAACGGTAGCATTTGGAATATTTATTCATGGACGCATTCCTGCCCCTGCCCACCTCAAATATCCCGTTTTCTGCCACCGATACGATTTCTATTGTCTCCTGTATGGATTTCGGGGTTCTGTAAAGGGGTACATCCGCCTTTTTCAGTTCCTTGAATCCATCTGAAAATAATCCCATGTTTAACCTCTTTTCTGCATACCTCTGTATGCCTTTTATTACAGATAAATAGGATAAAAATTCCCCATTTAAGATAATGTGTAGCCCAGCAAACTAAAGTTCCTGTCTCCCGCACAAAAACGTCAAATTAAATTCTCAAGTGTCAAATACTATCTACAAGAGCGTGCTGTAGGATGCGGCACGTTTCCCTCTTGACCATCCCATGTCATTCCGATATAGTTTTTATGGAACAAAAAAAAGAGAAAGAACAGCCCCTCCAACAGTTCGTTCTTTCTCTCACATACCAGTGTGCCTGCCGTATACGGGATCATGTCCCACTTGTGAGGCTCCGGCACCACCGACATATACTATGATAAGAGAAAACTCCCTGTTTTGCAAGCTAATCCGCATAAAAAGTTCATCAAAAGCCCTCTTTGATTCCTTTATGAAGAGATTCCACCCGGAATTTCAGACCTGTCCCTGCTGTGGGGCCAGGGGTTCCTGCCGCATCCATGCCTATTATGGCCGTTCCCTGGTCGACTTTATAAGTGGTGTCCCTGTCCGCCACAGCCTCTGTATCATGCGCCTCATCTGTACCTGCGGCCATACCCATGCCATCCTCCCGGACTTCATCGTCCCTTACTCCGGCTATGGCCTGTTCTTCATCCTCCGCGTCCTCGCGGAG
>KE159578.1 GCA_000403255.2 Lachnospiraceae bacterium 3-1 | reverse complement strand
AAAGTTTACAAGTCTGATAATGTGGCGGGAATCCTTGTAAAATCAAAGGTTATGCATAAATCTTTCTTATAACTCTGGACGATGCATAATGGACCCCGCAGCCCCTCCCCGCGTCGCTCTTCGCGCCGGCGTGCCGGAGCTGCCGGACAAGCTCCTGCAGGGTTTCAATGTCCGCGTAGGTGAGGATTGGCGTTACCAGCTCGCATTTTTCGCTGTCCGGCCCCGCGATGCTGACGTCCCTCTGGAATTTCCATTCCCTGCCGTCCGCGTCCCAGGCGCTCCAGGTACAGTATCCGTTCCGTGCCGCCGTGTCCTTGTACCGCCCGGTCCCGAAAAACTCCGCTGCTGCTTTTGCCGCCCTGCTCCTCGTGATGCCGTTCATCTCTATCTCCACCCCGATGGTCTGTTTCTTTGCTTCCGCTATCTGCCTTGCCATTTTTTCGTTCATTCCTTTTACCTCCGTTTTGTGTGTTTTCCCTTTCGGTAGTACACATATTCGCTCTAAAAGGGGATAATAGCAAGTCAATTACGGGCATAAAGTACACAAGGTTTGATGCCGTATTTTGTGTAGTTTATGGGTTCCTCCCACTATATTTTGCGGACTTCGTCCTCGCCGTAGATCACATGGAGGTGCGAACCGTTGTTCCAGCGGACCATCAAAGAAGCCGTGTCGTCCACACCTTCCACCACGCCCTCCGTCCCGGCTGGCGGGGCCTGGCAGTCGTCCATCCTGACCAGGGCCACCCGCGTCCCCGCAGGGTACTCCCTGCGGACGCGCTCTACAATCTCCCTACTCGGAAATGTCATTGTCTGCCGCCCCCTTCCTTGCCCCGCTCTTGAAGCTGCCGTTGCCGGAGAGGTTCTTCAGCAGGACCTTCCTCTCGTTTTTGTATTCCTCCCCGATGAATCCGAGCCGGAGCAGGAAGCACCGGAAGGCGTATTTCTCGTTGTCTGCCGGCCGCTCCTTCGCCGTGACACGCTTCTGCTTCCGCGCCATGTCGCAGAGGGCGGTGATGAAATGCGTGTATGCCTTCGCCGCATCGCCATCCTGCCCGTCCGCGAACCAGGGGAAGGAGACCTTCTCCTCATCCGCCTCAACCGGGAGGCTCTCAACCGCCAGCGCCTTTTTGATCAGGGCGGCCTTGGCGTCCACCAGCCTGTGCAGGTTCTCCAGGGCGGCGTCCGTGAAGGACTCCCTCGGCAGCGACACCGTAAGCCTGATGCCCGCATCCTGCGGTTCTGCCTGGGCGGTTTCTCCAACTGCCGCCACCTGCGTATTCATGGCCGGTTCCTCTGCGGATTCTTCCGGTTCCGGCGCGTCCGCAGCCGCTTCCTCTGCCTCTGCGGTCTGCGGCTCCACCGCTTCTTCTGTAGAATCCTCCGCCTGCGCCTCTGCTGTCTCTTCCTGCTCTGCCGTAAACCCTGCCTGCGCCAGCCCTGCCAGGACCTTTTCCACCAGTTCCTCACTGCTGCGCTCATCCCAGGCCAGCGTCCCTTCTTTGCTGACCGTAAAATTGCTGATGGCGTATGCGCAGGTCGGCATCCTCATGTAGACCGCCTTCATCCCGACGATCCCGGAAATGACCTTTACCATCTCTTTCCTGCGTTCCCCTGTTGCGTTGAATCTTCTTTCCATGCTGTTTGCCCTCCTTTTTTTGTGGTACTACATTAATCACTCAAAGTGGTAAAAATAGCAAGGGAAACCGCAGGAAAAATGTCACAATAAAAAGTCCGGGAACTGGGCGTAGTACACAATGCCCGCAAGCACAAAATATGCGTTCGGCAGCGCGATGCCGTTCCCCCACATACGGTATTCCGCCGAATCGGAATGCGGGTCTTTCAGCCATTTCAGTATCTGCCTGTCGGTCTTCGGCTTTTTGGAAGTCCCCATGATCTTCCGGTGGGTCTCAAAGACCTCCCGCCAGAACGCCAGCTCATCCTCTGTGGGGTTCTCCGTGCCAAGGCCGTCACACCACCAGTCCGGGAAGCCCTGCAGCCTCGCGCATTCTGTAGGCGTCAGCCTCCTCACGATGTAGTCCGGCTCCTCCTTCAGATCGTTGATGACGGGCGGGTCCTTATAATCAGTAGCCACCAGCGTGTTCGCCAGTTCCTTCTCCGCCCGCGTGAAATGGGAATTCTTGCTCGTGCAGTAGGTCGGCTGCGCCACGGCGTGGCGGTCTGTTGCGTTCAGGGTGAAAGACACATCCTTATTGATGCCGCTGCCCTGCGGCCCGTTTTTGTCGTCCCGCCCGATCATGGAGCCCTGGAGGACGAAAGTCTGCATCTGCATGTTCCGGGTCGCCATCAATGCCCCGGACTTCCCGTGCAGGTCGATGACTTCGTCCCTCTGGTTGATGTGGAACGCCGACATCCCCTCCGGCTCCACCACGGCGATCCCTCCCTGGTTCGATGAGGGATTGCCGCAGTTGCAGTCCAGCGTCCGGGCAGTTGCCGCCTCGTAAAATCCACTGTGGGGATTGTCGGACTTCATGGCTTTGCTCTCCTTGGAGCAGATGCCGTAAGCCTGCACTGGCACGAACACCGTCTGGTCGTTATTGCAGGAGAGCGTCGCCGATCTATCCTCCTGGACTAAAATGCCCTTGCCCCCGCCGGATTTTCCAGCCCTCACCTTCATGGTCTTGGGTGTGTCCGGCTCCGCCACAAAAGGCTGGTTGTTCCCGCCCATCCCGTAGGTGGCGCTGACTGTAGGCGCGGTTTCCAGCGGCCCCGTGTAGCGCGTGTCCTGCGAATGGTTCTCAAACATTACCGCCGCAGGCACCGTCCCGGCGCGGAGCGTAGGCGAGGTTTCCTCTTCATAGCCGATGCCCCGCGCCTGTGCGGAATGCTCCGTGCAGAAGCCTGCCGCATCCAAAACACACGGCGGGTGGTGCGCCTCCGCCCGCAGGGTGCAGGCAGCGTCCTCCATCACGCCCATCCTCTGCCCGCCCTGGTCGCAGAGGCAGGTCACTCCTTCCCGGACGCCGCCTGCCGATCCAGCGCCTTCCTCAGTATGGCGGGCAGCTCCTTGCCACGCGCGGAAGCCCTCCGCAGAATACCCAGACACGCCTTCGGACTCAAATAATATTTTTCCGGCACCCCACCCTGCAAAATCCCCGACAAGGTAGATGCGTTTCCTTCGCTGGGGGACTCCCCACAATTGCGCATCGATCTGCCTGAAAGCCACGGAGTATCCGTCACCCACGATCTCCCCTGCGTTTGGCCACTTCCCCTTCGGAGGTCCAGGAACAGAAACGCCCTCATCCCTGACAGAGCAGACTTCTTCGAGGACGCAGCGGAAGTCCTCCCCTTTGTTGGATGAGAAGGCACCGGGGACATTCTCCCACACGATGAACCTTGGATATTTTCCATCTGTCGCACACCTCATTTCCTTTATGATCCTGATTGCCTCGTAGAACAGGCTGGACTGCTTCCCGCCAAGCCCCGCCCGCTTTCCCGCCACCGACATGTCGGTGCAGGGCGAGCCGAAGGTGATGATGTCCACCGGCTCTATCTCATCCCCACATATGCCGTTGATGTCGCCCAGGTGTTTCACAGACGGCAGCCGCTTCGTGGTCACCCGGATGGGGAACGGCTCTATTTCTGAAGCCCAGACCGGGCGTATCCCCGCCAGCAGGCCGGCGAGCGGAAAACCCCCGGAGCCGTCAAACAGGCTTCCGAGGGTCAGCTTCTTTTCTGTATTCACATTATCCATCCGCACCGCCTCCATCTTCCAGATCATCATAGGAGATGCCAGTCAGCTCCGTCAGCACATCCTCACAGGACGCCACCGCCGCGTCCCATCCCCGGTCAAACTGCTCCGAGGCGTCACAGCCGCCAAGGGCGTGTATCCTGCGGAATATCTCAGCCATCAGTTCCCTGTCCTGCATCTGCATCCGTCTCCACCTCCTTCACCAGTGCGGAATATGGGATCTTCTCCCCGCCCCGCTCCACATACACATTTTCCGAATCCCCGGTATCCTCCACATACCTCCGCAGAATCACAGACGCATATTTCTCATCCAGTTCCATCATGCAGCAGATGCGGTCCGTCTGCTCGCACGCCATCATCGTGGAGCCGCTGCCGCCGAAAGTGTCTATCACGATGGCGTTCTCCTGGGAGGAATTGCAGATCGGGTATCCGAGCAGGTCAAGCGGCTTGGAAGTCGGATGGTTCTTGTTCCGCTTCGGCTTGTCGTAGTTCCAGATGGTGGTCTGCTTCCGGTCGGAATACCACGGGTGCTTGCCGTTCTTCAGAAAACCGTACAGCACAGGCTCATGTTGCCACTGGTAATCCGAGCGTCCAAGCACGAGGGAATTCTTCACCCATATGCACACCCCAGCAAGGTGGAACCCTGCGTCCACAAACGCTTTACGGAAATTCAAGCCCTCCGTATCCGCATGGAACACATATGCCGCGCCGCCGTTCTCCAGGTGCGCCGCCATCTGTGAAAATGAATTGTACAGAAATGTGTAGAATTCATCCCCTTTCATGCTGTCATTCTGGATGGAAAGCCCGCTGCCGCTTTTGAAGGATACGCCATACGGCGGGTCCGTCACGATGAGGTTTGCTTTCTTCCCGTCCATGAGCGCTGCCACATCTTCCACACTTGTGGCATCGCCGCACATCAGCCGGTGCCTGCCCACCGTCCAGATATCGCCCCGCTCCACGAACGCCGCTTTCTCCAGTGCAGCGGAAAGGTCAAAGTCATCATCTTTCACATCTTTTTCACCGTCCCCGGAGAAAAGGTCTGCAATCTCATCCTCGCCGAAGCCCGTAAGGGACACATCAAAATCCGCACCCTGCAGACTTTCAATCTCGATGCGGAGCAGCTCCTCATCCCATCCCGCGTCCAAAGCCATGCGGTTGTCCGCAAGGATGTAGGCTTTCTTCTGCGCCTCCGTCAAGAAATCTGCAAACACACACGGAACCTCTATAATCCCTTCCTCTTTTGCGGCGGCAATCCTGCCATGCCCCGCGATGACATTGAATTCCCGGTCGATGATGACCGGATTGATGAAGCCGAACTCCCGCAGGGACGAGCGGAGCTTCGTAAGCTGCTCCGGCGAGTGCGTCCGTGCGTTGTTTACATACGGCACTAATTTGGAGAGCGGCACAAGCTGCATCTCGGTTGTTGTCTTTCCCATTTTCCTCTACACTCCTTTCCTCGCGCGGAGCAGCCGCTCCATCGTATCATCCATTGGCGTGTTCCCCGAAAACTCCACCGAACAGTTCTCCTTCACGATCTGGTATATCTGCATCCAGCAGTAGTTGGTCTGCTTCATGTAGGACTGGCTCATGGAAACGTAAGGGGAGGCGATGGCCGCCCCCGTGGTCGGGTGCTTCGCCAAAAATCCAGTGGAGGAAACAATCTCCTCGCACTGAATCCACCGGGAGACGCTCATGGCGTACTGCTCCACCATCTGCACGGTGACCAGCTTCTCGCAGCCCCTCGCTTTCAGCCATGCATACGTTTCGTTGAAAACCTCCTCTGCCACCAGCTCCCGCCCGCTTTTCTGCGGGGACTTGAGGAAGTCCTTCACGGGCGGCACATCCACGCCCTCCAGTTCGGCAGGCTCCATCATCACCTCCGCCGTCTTCCCCTCGCTGATCTTCTCCGTGAGGGCTTTCGGTTTTCTCCCCGCCCCCGGCCTTGCGCCGCCGCGCCCGCTGCCGTCTTTTGCCACCGTTTCCACCCCGTTTCATTGATTTTTTTGAAAAAATGCTGCGGAAATCAAACGCCGCAGCACCTTGAAAGACTTTATTTCAGGGAAATCTCCGGGCGGGCAATCCCCCGTTTGATTTCCGGTTTTTATGCGTGACACCCCACGCCCGTTCCCCGGCGGGTCCCTTGTGGAGATTCCACCCGCCCCTCCCGGCTGGCAGAAATCTCTGTAAGGAACCCGCACACAATGATTTAATGCTTATTCCAACGGTCGCCCCGCTCCGCATGAATCCTTGCATGGCAGGACTGGCACAACGACACAAGGTTTGCCTCGTCATGCGTCCCGCCCTCTGCCAATGGCAGTCTGTGGTGTACCTCCTCCACCGGCCGCAGCAGACCTTTCTTTTGACACTCCTCACAGAACGGGTGCTTTGCGGCGTAGCGGTCACGGATTCGTTTCCACGCCCTGCCATACTTACGGCGTACAGCCGGGTCACGGTCGTACTTCTCGTAGCGGCGGTTCTCCTGCTTCCCATGCTCCTCACAGAACCGTCCCTCCGTCAGCTTTGGGCATCCGGGGAAGGAACACGGCCTCTTCGGTTTCCTTGGCATCTGCCTCACCTCCTAGTATAATAATGGTGTAGTCAATCAAGACTACTTGTTTAATAAGTTTCTATAAATCAGATAACAGAAGAAGGTGTTCTTCCTTCATCAGATGTTATCCAAAAATAATTATCATGTCTGACGGTTCCTGATAGACACCAGATGAAACATAAGGTATTATCCCTTAGGATAGGATAAAGAATGTTCACCTCCTTGGGAAGCTGATTTTCATCAGCCTATACCTACAAGTGAGTCAATTAGTCCATTCGACAGGGTTTTATGTTTTAGCTGGTTGGGAACCGGAAGGCGATACCCGTATAACACGCTAGGTTGTGTACCTGCCAGATTGGAAATGGATTCCTATCAGAAAGGAGCTTTCACCCATGCCAAACAAAGTTATTTTTAATCCTGAGGATCTATTCATCTCTGTTGGTATTGATGTCGGTGCTGACTTCTCATGGATGTCTATCGCACTTCCAAACCAACAGTTTGTAGGAAAACCTTATAAAATCCTACACAACAAAATGAGTTCCCTTACAACCGCTGTTTCTAAAATAAAAGAAGCAGAAGAGCTGTATTCTTTGGAAAGTCGCATTTTCCTGGAATCCACGGGAATTTATCATTACCCACTCTTCTGCTATCTTCGTGATAAGGGTTTTAACTGCTCAGTTATCAATCCTATCATCACTAAGAATAGCACAAATATCAACATACGAAAAGTACATAATGACCGTTTTGATTCTAAAAAAGCGGCTTTGGTTGGTTTGAAACCTGATTTAAAGGTTTCTCTCATGCCTTCTGACCTTGCTTTGAACTGTCGTAATCTATGTCGTGAATACTATGACTTAATGGATAACCGCAGCGCTTACGTGAACAAACTCCAAGGTGAACTTCGCATGGCATTTCCACAATATCTTGGCATTTTCTCCAAGGTTACAATTAATACATCCCTTACCTTATTGGAAACTTATTCCTCTCCATCTGCTTTTATTGAAGCAGACAAACAAGAGATTATTGGTATCATCAAGTCAACTGCCCGTTTTGGGCTTACATATGCTCAAAACAAGTATAATGCCATTATCCAGGCTGCTCATGAAGCAAATGAGTTCGGTTACATCATTGACAGCAACATCAAGCGGATTCGGCTCTATATCAGCTTCATCCGCAAATATGATGAAGAAATCGGCAGCATTCTAGAAGCAATGCACGAACTCGTAAATGCTAATGAAGATACCGATTTTGTGAAACAGATTCACTTGATCGAAACATTCAAAGGTGCCGGTTTCTTATCTGCCATATCCCTCATGGGAGAGATTGGTGATTTTTCTGCATTTTCAAAACCAAAACAACTTTTTGCTTACTTTGGTCTTGATCCGTCAGTAAAACAATCCGGCAAATTTGAAGGTACCAAAATCCAAATGTCCAAAAGAGGCTCTGCCATAGCCAGGCGCGTTGTTCATACACTAACTTTACAAAGCATCAGTGTATCCCGTACAGGTGAAGCTAAAAATCCAGTACTCCGGGATTACTATCTCAAAAAATGTGGAGCAAAACCCAAGCTTGTGGCAATGGGTGCTGTTTCACACAAGGTATGCAACATAATATTTGCAATGCTCAGAGATAACAAGCCTTTTGAAATCATTACTCCGCAGGAACATATCAAACAATACAATGCTGCTAAATGCGACATAGCTGCATAAAACACTGCAAATCCAACGAATCAATATCTTTTTAAAAAATGATATTTTCACCAAGGGGAAAGTCTGCCCTTTTTTAGAAGAAAAATATTTTTCATTTACCTATTGACATTTATTAGCTGGACTCGCAGTTTTCTGTGAAATAGCGGATGAGCATCTGACGCTTTTCCGCTTTTTCAATCTCTGCCGCCATCCCTTCGGATATGGTTCCGCCGAACACCCATAACTGCTCACATTTCCCCAAAAGCACCATGCCCATGAACATCCCGATTGCCCGCTCTGAATGTTTTGTATCATCTAAGAACTGCGGAAAGAGCAGGTGCGGCGCAAGCGGTATCGTGCCGTTCTTCACCGCAAACCGGCAGTACCGCCTCGCCTTCTGCGTGTTCTTTTCCGTGTCCCCGGCAAACGGGGAACATATATAGACAAGCGGCCGGTATGCCCGTTTCGCCGCCCTTTCTTCCCTCCTGATTCCCGACAGTGCCGCATGGCTGGTCGGGTCGCTGTATCCCTCGCTGTTGTATTTACTGATTCCCATGAAACTTACCTCCATCCTGCCTGCAGCTCCCTTTCCGGACCGTGTCTGCAGGCTTGTAAAACGGGCAGTCCCTCCCGCCAAAGTCATTGTCTTTCAAACAGGTGCAGACGCCGCCGCTGTTTGCGAAACAGTCGCTGTGCGCCCTGCACCCCTGCATTTCCGCCCTGCTCATCCCTTCTTACCTCCTGAAATTAATTTGATATTCCCCTCCATCCTTCTGTGGAGGACTTCCGTCTTGTTGAACTGCGCCCTCCAGTGCCTCCGCTGGAAGCCCCTCCGCCTTTTCTGCGTACATATCGCACAGAGCCTTGTAACCATCAGCCAGCTCCCGCAGTTCCGAGAGCAGCTCCGCCCTTGCCTCATCCGTGCAGTATGAATTGATGAGCCTTGCGGCTTTCCTTGCCGCTGGCATCTTACAAGGGAAGAACGCCTCAATGTTCAGCTCCATGTATCCCGTCCCGTATTCAATCCGCAGCCGTTCCATCGCACACCACCTAATCTTTCTGATAAAACGAACATTCGTAACCGTCCGCCCGGAGCAATAACCCATTTGCCCAGGGCGGCGTCCTTCCCATCTGTTCACAGACGGCAGGAAGGGACATCCTCCTGTCCGCCTCAATGATGATCTCATCGTGGACGTGCGCCACAATGGAGCAGTTCCGAAGCGTCTGCATGGCATAGCACAAAATATCCCGGCTGACGGCCTGCACAATGTTCTCCACAAACTTGGGACCGTAGCTTTCCAGCCGCTCCCATTTCTTCGTGCCTCCCACGCCCATATAGGTGACGGACTCCCCGCCAAACTGGTTCTCCCCAATCCTCGGCTTCACATAGGCAAGCCTCCGCCCGGAAAATAAAGTGATGAACAGCATCCCGCTTTCATAGCTGAAGCGGATGCCGTGTGTTTCCGTTGGCATCCTCTTTTTGATGCATTCCTTCACGGCACGGTCGACCGCCCACCAGAACTCCGTGATATTTGGGTTGGAATCCCGCCACGCCGAGACAAGCGGCTGCAGTTCTTCTTCCGCAAGCCCCATCTCCAAAGCGCCCATGGATTTCAATGCCCCGACTGATCCGCCATAGCCAAGGGCCAGTTCCGCTATTTTACCTTTCTGCCGCAGGTGCCCATTCACGCCATGCTTTTCCACAGGCACATGGAACATCTGGCTTGCCGAGGCGCAGTAAATGTCACCGCCGCCCTCGAACACCTTCAGCCGCCACCGCTCCCCGGCAATCCAGGCAATCACCCTCGCCTCAATTGCGGAAAAATCTGCCACGATGAATTTCCTCCCGTCCTGCGGCACGAATGCCGTGCGGATAAGCTGCGAGAGCGTATCCGGGATATCCTCATAGAGCATGGCAAGGGCATCAAAATCCCCGGCTTTCACAAGTTCCCGTGCCTGTGCCAAGTCAGGGATATGATTCTGAGGCAGATTTTGCAACTGTATAATGCGCCCGCTATACCGGCCGGTCCTATTAGCTCCGTAGAATTGAAACATCCCATGCGCCCGGCTGTCTGCACACACAGCATTCTCCATGGCCTGGTATTTCTTCACGGAAGATTTGGCAAGCTGCTGCCGGAGCGTCAGCACAGTCTTCAAAGGCTCCGGTGCATCCTTCAGCAACGCAGTCACCGCCTTTTTATCCAATGAGTCCGTCTCCACCCCGTTCTCCAAAAGCCACTGCTTCATCTGCTGTACGGAGTTTGGGTTCTCCAGCTCCGTCAGTTCCTTCATGGCGGCAGACAGCCCCGCCTTGGAGCGTCCGTCCATGGCGATTGCGTTCCTGACCATCTCCATGTCCACGCCGATACCCCGGTCGTTGATCTCCTGATCCTGCCAGTATTCCTCCCACACAAAATCCGGCACGGGGAACTTTGAAAGCCTCTGCTGTATCTGCATCTCCGCCTCCACGTCACGAAGGTTGTATGCCTTGAACCGCTCCCACTTTTCCCTGTCATGCCCCGGCAGGTTCCGTGTCCGGCCGCCGTTCGCCTTGGTCGGCTTGCAGGGGACACAGAAATACCGGATCAGGTCTTTCCCTTCCGACAGTTTCTGTTTCTCCAGCCCAAGCACCGCACCCACGTTCTCCAAAGACAGCGGAAGGCCGAGTGTGGCAGACCAGACCATGGAGCATTTCCACGATTCCGGCTCCAGCCATTCCCCAAGATAATTTGACAGACACACCCTCTCGAACATGGCGTTGAACGCCCACTTGGTAACAGATTCATCCGAGAGTGCCGCCATGATATCCGCAGGGATTTCCTCCCCACAGGCGACATCGACCACCTTTACTTCACCGCCGTCCACGCTGTATCCGAACAACAGGATTTCAAAGTTCGGGGAAGAAGAATATTTATAAACTCCACATTTGGATAAATCCACATCCGAATACGACTCAATATCAATACTGATACACCTCAATTCCACCAGCTCCTTTCACCGCCTTAAGGGCGGCAGGGAAAAGGCAGATGCCCTCTCCTCGCCACCCGGCAGTGTATCTTGCTATGCTGTTAAGACAGGAAATCCTCATCATCCCCGTCATCATCCGCAAAGTCATCCTCTGCACGGGAACGTCCGCCCAAAGGCTCCCCGTCACGGATTTTCTGTAAATTGTTCAGACCGCAGGCGATACCCTTATTGCCATTGGAATTGAAAGCATAGAAATTGATGCTTGCCCTGCCGTACACGCCGCTGTACACCTCAGAATGGTCGAGGATTGGCTGGCGGTCTGCATCCACGATACCCGGAGCTGTAGTGCTGTTGGCATTGACGAAATAGGAATCCGCATAGGCTTCATCATCCGGACGCTCCACATCCCCGTCACGCAGAGGGGTTTTCAGCACGGAAAGTGCCGGGACGCTCCTGCCGTTCCCTTTCAGCTTCGCCTCGCCCTCACGGTACGCCGCCTTGATTGCCTCCTCAATCTTGGCAATGGTCTTTTTATCCGACTTTGGGATAATGAGGGAAACGGAGAACTTCGGCGTGCCGCCCTGGATTGCCTTCGCTTCCCATGCGTTGCAGTAGCTCCACCGGGTGTTCGGGCCGGTGATCACCTTTGTTGGATTATTGGCTGTGTTTGACATATGATTTTCCTCCTGACTATTCTTCCTTAAAATCTTCCGCCGCTGATGCGGCTTTGTCGTTGTTCATCTCCGGCCGCTTGTCGCTCTCCGGGACTAACGCGGGCTTGCCCTGCGGCTTCTCCACAAGGCCCTTCAAAATTTCCGCAAACTTCTTCTTTCCAAGCAGCTTCTCCATGGCGGTAATACCCAGGAGCTTCGGCTCATACGGGTCAAAGCCTGCTTTCTTCACGGTATCCGCCACGGCAGCTTCATCCGTATACTTCCGGTTGGAACGGCCCTCAACGATTTTAAATCCGGCATACTTCACACCGCTTAGTGCCTGCTGCAATGCGAACTCCTTCACGTCCGCCGCCCATGCCGCCAGTTCATCCGCCTTCACGAGGATTGCCGCGATCTCGTCATCCTCCAGCGTGGCGGGCATCTCAAAATCATACTTCGCAAGCTCCAGATTGTACTCCGCCCGCTTCCTGCAGACCGCCTTTGCCTTGCAGAATTTACAGTGTTCCCCTGCACAGAACTCTCCCTCCCCGGCATAGGCCAGCTTTGCCTTTTCCGAAAGCTCGCCCTCCGCCCACTGGAGAAGGGCATCCTTCGCCACGGCATACACGCTGACATTCTCCCGGCGCGGCTGGTAGATCACCATGCGGACATTCTCAATATCATAGATACCATCGAATAGTTCCAGTGCGCCCAGGGCATACAGCATCATCTGCGGGTTCCCCTCTGCGGAAACCTCCACGCCCTTGCCGTGCTTGTAGTCGATGATATACAGCGTCCCGTCTGCGATAATGACGCAGTCGCCTGTGCCGAAGCCTTCCTCTACATACCTGGAAAAGTCCAAACGCTGCTCGATCAGCACCACCGGGTCTTTGCAGGTTTTCTTTGCCTCTTCCACCAGTGAGAGGACATACTCCGCATAGCCGCAGGCACACTCCTCCATCTCCTCATCGTAGAAGGAAAGCCCTTCCGTGGGGTCCTCCGTTTCCATGCCCAGGGACAGCTTCAGCTTGTATTCGCACAGGCTGTGGGCGTCGGTGCCCTGCTGTGCGTATTCGCTGCCCGTATCCTCGTAATTCTCACAGAGCCTTGCAGACGGCGGGCAGGCAAGCCACCGGTGGCTGGAGGACGCTGATAATAAAGCGTGTCTACCCATCACAGCATCTCCGCTTCCGCAAGCAGCGCAGGGTATTCCGTCGGGTCGATCTCCGACAGCTTATCCGCGCCGTGCTTTGCAAGCAGTGCCCTCACTTCCTCCGTGTGTCCGGAGCGGGACTTCTCCGCCAGCACCGCGCGGACTTCCTCCAGCGTCAGCGGCTTCTCCTCCGGCTCCTGTTTTGCCGCCTTCGCATCTTTCTTCGCCGTGTTCTTTGCAGCCTTCCCTGTCTTTCCCGCTTTCCCGGTTTCCTCCGGTTCCTTTGTGGTGGTCAGCTCTGCCTCCGCTGTTCCATTGTCTGCCACCGCATCCGCAACGGCCTGCAGGCTGTCTGCAAGGGAACGTAAATCCCCGATGACATCCAGCAAAAGTTTGATCTTACTCATGTACCAGTCCTCCTTCCGCAATCTCTCTGATAGAAAGTTCCTCCACCGAATTTCCCGGAACGATGACCGTCAGCCGGACCGTATCTCCAAAAAGGAAACGCATAAAGCGTTCTCTTATGGAAACACGGCGCACACTGACCGCACCACCGTTCACAGGCTTTTTTGAAACACTGATCTGTAATGTCTGCTTCATCCTGTCACCTCCGCTTTCCGAAGGGCTGCATTTTGGTGCCCCTCACTATACGGAGATTTGGAGGGCTATTTGAGGGGGTATTTTTCAAAAAAACTTTTTAAATTTTTCCTTTGCACCCGCAATGGACTCCCGGATGGTTTTAATCTCTTTCCCTTCCCTTCGGGCAATTTCCCGGACGGAAAGTCCCTGCGCCAGCATCAGAATCCGCCGCCGCTGCACATCCGACAGGCTGCCAAGCGCCTCCGTAATATGCGCCCTGTCAAACTGCCCCATCAGGACCGTTTCCGGCGTTTCACAGTCCGCTATGTCCTCCCCTTCAAACTCCGCCGCATCAAGGGAATAGCAGTGGTACCGTTCCTTCCGTCCGAGGTTGTCCTCCTCTCGCCTAGAATCAAGGATGAATGTGCCGATTTCCTCGTTGACCTCAACCTCTGAATTTTCTCCGTTTGCAAATGTGTAACTGATTTTCATTTTTGCCGTTCTCCTTTCTGGAGCCCGGCAAGCGGCACCTATGGCCGCAGCAAACAAAAAGAAAGAGCCTGGCAAGCAGCACAAAAAGTGCCACTTGCCAGGCTCAATGTCGTCTCCGCCATCTTTCGGGCGGTATCATGGTGGCTTGACCGTTTTTTTGGAATGAAATCTCCCCACCGTGCATCATGCTCAGGCAAACGGGTGGACCCGTGTCCCGGTTTAGCCATCCGTTTCCCTGTCCCGTATACATTCCCTACGGGATTGCCGTATTGCCGTGGCGGTATCTCCGGTCAGCTCCCGGCCTTCCGGCTCGGAGCAGATCCATCGTTCGCTATTCAGTTTTACTATCCCGATTTCTGTGCCGCAGTGCCAGCATTTTATGATGAAATCCGGATCTCTCCCCTTCTTTGGGGTAACGAACCTCATTTTCGTATCTAATGACACGTCCATAACCCTGCGCCCACATTTCGGGCAGCCAGATGGACGCATTCTATTCTTTATCTCATAAGTTTGTCCCTCCTTTTTCCTGCGCATCTCATATACACCTCTTTCCTTATACCCATCTCAAATAGTGAAAATATATATGAAACTGCCATTTTTGATAAAGACTGCGACTCTTCACAATGCCAGAACCAACATAGTAACCACATTGTAGAAACCTTCATAATATAACAAGTTTCGACAATGCAATTTAAAAAGGCCAATCTACACAAGGCAGATTGACCTATCCTGGCAAGTATATCTTGCCCTGCATATTTAACAGCAATTGTTAAAATATCTATGATATAACAATTCCCATACACTCAAATATTCTATTACGGATTGTTCTTTTTCTTAGAACACTTCCTCATCCGTTCCTTTTCTGCCTCCTTCCTTGCCAACAAATATTTTTCGTATTCCCTATATATTTGTTGTTTGACTTCTTCCGTCAGCATAGAACTAAATATGCCATAAGAAAGATTCCTTTTTTTGGCTTCCCATGCTATCGCATTAATTTTTTGACTATCTTCCAACATTTTCCACTCCAGACTGCGAAACGCCACTTGTACAAAACGGGTTAGGGTGCCAGACCATATCAGAAGGCTTCTGTCCTGATATGTCGCAGATGCCTTTCATACAGCCATAACCCTTAAGGTACCTGCAACATCCCTGTCTGCTGGTAAGAACCGCTTTAAGCACGAAATGCCAATTCTTTTTGCAGTTTTCTGATATCTCTTTTAATTTTTCTGCATATCCCGTAGTTCTCTTTTTCACTGGAGGACAGTTTCTGAAACCTTTCCTCCAATAATTTGATTTTTGCTGTTGTGTCCATATGTGCCACCATCCTTCCTTAAATAAACTTATATTTTTACAATCCAGTACCAGATATCGAAAGCTATCTGGCAGAATTTATTCCTGCTCCAGTTTCCCGGTATAAAGCTGATAATACATTCCTTTCTTTGCCAGCAGGCTCTCATGGTTTCCCCGTTCCACAATCCGTCCATGATCCAGTACCATGATCACATCTGAATTTTTGATCGTGGAAAGCCTGTGGGCAATCACAAATACTGTCCTGCCTTTCATGAGCCGGTCCATACCGTCCTGCACAATCTTCTCCGTCCGGGTATCAATGCTTGAAGTCGCTTCATCTAAAACCAGCACGGGAGGGTCCGCCACAGCTACCCTTGCGATTGCCAGGAGCTGTCTCTGCCCCTGGGAAAGACTGCTGCCGCTGCTTTTCAGAACAGTCTGATACCCATCCGAAAGTTTCATAATAAATTCATGGGCATTTGCCAGCTTTGCGGCTTGTATCACCTCTTCCTCCGTAGCATCCAGCTTTCCATACCGGATATTATCCATCACCGTTCCTGTAAATAAATGCGTGTCCTGTAAAACAATACCAAGGGAATGCCGCAGGTCTTCCTTCCTGATTTTGTTAATGTTGACCCCGTCGTACCGGATTTTTCCATCCTGAATGTCATAAAACCGGTTCAGCAGATTGGTAATGGTCGTCTTTCCTGCACCTGTTGCCCCGACAAAAGCCACTTTCTGCCCCGGTCTTGCAAAAATCTCAATATCGTGCAGAACCGTTTTTCCATCGGTGTATCCAAAATCCACATGATCAAACACTACATCCCCCTGCATCGGCTGATAGGTAGTCGTATGATCTGCCTTATGATAATGCTTCCACGCCCACACACCAGTCCTGTCCGGAACCTCGACCAGATTTCCCTTTTCATCATAGCGTGCATTCACCAGCTTCACATATCCGCCGTCCTTTTCCGGCTCTTCATCCAATAGTCCAAAAATCCTCTCTGCCCCCGCAATCGCCATAATGATAGAATTCAACTGCTGTGAAAGCTGTGAAATCGGCTGATTGAAAGAGCGTGAGAATTGCAGGAAGGATGCCAGCGTCCCCAGTGTCATATGCCCGCCGAAGATAGACAGGCACGCCCCCACCATTGCAATCACCGCATAGCTTACATATCCCAGATTGCCAAGCACCGGCATAAGAATACTGGCATAGCGGTTGGCATTGTTCGCACTGTCACGCAGCTTTCCATTCAAACACTTAAAATCCTGTATACAGGCATCCTCATGGCAGAACACCTTCACCACTTTCTGGCCTTCCATCATTTCCTCTATGTAGCCGTTCAGGTTGCCCACATCTGTCTGCTGTTTCACAAAATAATATCCGCTTTTTGAGGATATGGTTTTCGTTGCAAATACCATACAGATGACCATCACCACCGTAATCAGTGTGAGCGGTCGGCTTAAGACCAGCATGGAAAAGAACACACCCACAATTGTAATCACTGCGGACAGCATCTGCGGTATGCTCTGGCTGATCACCTGCCGCAGTGTGTCTGTGTCATTAGTGTAGATACTCATGATATCCCCGTGGGATTTTGTATCGAAATAACGGATCGGCAGCCGTTCCATATGGCGGAACAAATCATCCCTCACTGTCTTCAACATTCCCTGAGATACATAAATCATGATGAAGTTATAGGCCCATGTGCAGAACACGCCAATATAATAAACTGCCGCCATCACAAACAGCGCCCGTAAAAGAGGCGTCAGGTCGGGCTGCACCTGATTCACAAAAGGCAAAATATAATCATCAATCAGGTTCCTCATGAACAGTGTGCCGCCGATATTTGCAACGGTGCTGACCAGGATACATAATGCTACAAGCAGGCACTGCCATTTATATCTTCTCAGGATGTACGCAATCAGACGCTTTAAGGTTGCGCCCATATTTTTCTTATTCTCTGCCTTCATCATTACCGCCCTCCTTTGTCTGCGACTCATAGACTTCTCTGTAAATCGGGCTGCCATCCAGCAGTTCTTCATGGGTGCCTACAGATTCCATTCTGCCGTTATCAAACACAATAATACTGTCCGCATCCTGAATTGACGAAATTCTCTGGGCTATGATGATCTTTGTTGTATCTGGTATCTCCTCCCTGAATGCCTTACGGATCAGTGCATCTGTCTTTGTGTCAACAGCACTCGTGGAGTCATCAAGAATCAGAATTTTCGGCTTTTTCAAAAGCGCCCTTGCAATGCAGAGCCTCTGTTTCTGCCCGCCGGATACATTTGCCCCGCCCCGTTCAATATGCGTGTCATATCCTGCGGGGAAATCCCGGATAAATTCGTCCGCCTGGGCAAGCCGGCAAGCATTTATGATTTCTTCCTCTGTTGCATCCTCTTTTCCCCACCGAAGGTTCTCTTTGATCGTCCCGGAAAACAGTACATTTTTCTGAAGAACCATCGCCACATTGTCCCGCAGACTGGCCATGTCATAATCCTTCACTGGAACACCGCCAACCCGCACCTCCCCTCTTGTGACATCATAAAGCCTTGGTATCAGTGCAGCAAAGGAAGACTTTGCACTTCCGGTTCCGCCAAGAACACCAATGGTTTCTCCCGGTCTGATATGGATATTCAAGTCGCTGATGATTTCTTTTCCGGGATTGGATGGGTATGCAAAACCTACCTGTTCAAAATCAACAGAACCATCCGCAACCTCTTTTATTGCATGGGGAACATTAAATAAATCCGGCTCTTCGGTCAGTACCTCCGAAATCCGCTCTCCCGATGCCCTTGACATAATAAGCATCACAAAAGTCATGGATACCATCATCAGGCTGATAAGGATATTGATGACATATGTAAACATACTCATAAGCTGCCCTTCCGTCAGGCTCCCTGTAATAATCATTTTTGCACCCATCCATGAAATCAACAGGATACAGGAGTACATGGAAAACTGCATGACCGGGGAATTCAAAGCAAGCAGCTTTTCTGCGCTTACGAACAGGCTGCGGATTTTTTCGCTCTCTGTTTCAAAACGCTGTGTTTCATAATCCTCCCTTACAAAAGATTTCACTACCCGCATCCCGTTCACATTTTCCTGCACTTTCGCATTTAATTCATCATATTCATGGAAAACTTTTCTTAAAGTCGGGTTTGCCTTGGACGAAATCAGGGCAAGCACGGCTGCCAGGCAGATGATCACTATCAGAAAGATCAGGGCAAAGCGGGGATGGATCAGAAATGTCATCACCATGGCGCTGACCAGCATGATCGGAGCCCTGACACAGATACGGATTGACATCTGGAATGCCTGCTGTACATTCATCACGTCTGTAGTCATCCTGGTCACAAGCCCTGCCGTAGAAAACTTGTCTATATTGGAGAAGGAGAATGTCTGTATCCTTTCATACATAGCCTGCCTCAGATTCATGGCAAAACCGGAACTGGCGCTGGATGCCGTCCTCCCAGATTCTACACCGAAAAATAGTGCCAGCCCCGCCATCACAATCATTGCCGCCCCAATCAGGCACACTGTCTTGAGGCTTTGCCCGGTCAGTCCGTAATCTATGATCGCTGCCATCATCATAGGGATAATGACCTCCATGATAACCTCCAGAATGACGAAAATCGGAGTGAGGACGGCATCCCTTTTATAATCTCCAATCTGCTTCAAAAGTGTTTTAAACATAAATGCCTCCCTGTTTCTTTCATAAATATCTGAAACTTTCCCACTGTTTTATGAAACCGGACGCATAGCTTTACAGGCATCTTCAATGATGTCAACGCATTTCTCAATGCCAAACATACTGCTGTCCAGACATAAATGGTAATGGAACGAATCCCCCCATTTCTGGTCTGTATAATACCGGTAATGGTCTGCACGCAGTTTATCCCTCCTGCGGATCATATCCTCCGCATTCCCTTCTGGAAACTGCCGTCTTTCCATACAGTGCTTTTTTTTAAACCCCATATCTGCGTGGATAAAGACATTCAATACATCTTTCCTGTCCCGCAGGATATAATCTGCACACCTGCCCACAATAACGCATGGTCCTTTTTCTGCCAGTTCTTTTATAATCTTTGCCTGCGAAAAATAAAGCTGATCCTGCAGCGGCTGGTAGTCTTCATAATTTCCCCGTCCTGCATAGGACAGATGTCTTGCCAGATTGGAGAGCATACTGCTCTCCATATGTTCCCCCTTTTCCTCCACAAACTGCGGATGAAAACCACTCTCTTTTGCCGTCATTTCGATGATCTCTTTATCGTAGAATTGGACATTCAGCCTCTTTGCCAATTCGTTTCCAATACTGTGTCCACCGCTTCCACACTGCCTGCTGATTGTAATAACTCTTCCCTGCATAGATACCTCCTAAATTTTTTTCCAATATAATTTCAACATAACCAAAGTTGTTATAAACGCCAGCACATCTGCCAGCGGACCTGCCCATAATGCACCTTCCACCCCTAATACCAGCGGCAGCAATAAGGTCGCCGGGAGCAAATAAACAATCTGACGGGACAGGGAAAGGATGGTTGCCTGTGTCGGTTTTCCGATAGCTTGGAAGAAAATGCCTGTTGCCATCTGCAGCCCGTTGATCGGACACGCCAGAAGGAAAATGCGGAAACATTTCACCGCAAACTCATTGTACAGTTCTGATTCTGAACCAAAGAGCCGGACAATACTCATCGGGGCAAACTGGAACACCAAAAATGCCAGGATCAACATGATTGTCGATGCAGTCAATATAATACGGTATGCCTGCTTTACCCTGTCCTTCTGACCACTGCCATAATTGTAGCCCCATATAGGCTGCGCACCTGTTGCCAGTCCAAGAAGGACAGCAGAAACGATCTGGTTCACTTTCATGGTAATGCCTATGGTCGTCAGGGGAATTTCCGCACCATATTTCGACTGTGCGCCGTAAGATACCAGTATGTTATTGGTAACCGCCATGACCAGCACGATGGCGATCTGCGTGATAAAACTGGATATGCCAAGACCGCTGACTTTCGCTATCACTTTCCCTGAAATGCGGAAGCACTTCTTATCCAGCTTAATGCTCTTAAATTTCCAAATGTAAGCAAGGTACAGAAAAGCATTCAATATCTGCCCGGCGATTGTTGCCCAGGCGGCTCCTTTTACACCCCAATGGAACCCAAAAATAAAAATCGGGTCAAGGATAATATTGGTAATACAGCCCACAAGAAGCCCTGCCATACTGTATTTCGGGCTGCCGTCCGCACGGATCATGCCCGCCATGCCGGAATCAATGGAAGAAAACAGGATTCCATAAGAAATAATCCGTCCATAATCCATCGCATAAGGCAGGATATCTTCTGTTGCACCAAACAGCCTGCATAAAGGTTCCAGAAACAAGTTAAACAGTATACAGAGAACAATGCCAGCGACTGCCATAACCGAAATGGAACATCCTATGCCGCTGGCTGCTGATTTTTCATCACCCTCACCGAGCTTCAGACTTAAGTATGCCGCAGCTCCATCGCCGATCAGCAGGCTTAAAGCAATGGCAATCACAGTCATCGGCATGACAACATTAGTCGCTCCATTGCCAAGATACCCTACCCCCTGCCCGATAAAAATCTGGTCAACAATGTTATATAAGGCGTTGACCACCATAGAAATGATACTTGGAACAGCAAATGTAAGTACCAGTTTTCCAATACGTTCCGTACCAAGTGGATTTGTTTTTGTTACTGTTGTATCCATTTTTACCTCCTAACTCAAAACACATGATGAATATAAGAACAAAATCCTACCCATATCTGTCTCCCTTTTCCGTTAAATCCATATTTTCCTGCATTTTTTTCAGCACATCATAGAAAACCCTTAGTTCTTCTTCCCCGATGCCTGCTGTCAGTCTTTTTTCCAGTAAAGTAATATGCCGCTCAACCTGTTCCTTCATCTCCACTGTATGGCTGGTTGGCAGTATTCTTTTCAAACGGTCATCATAGGAAACCTTTTCCCTGCGGATAAAGTCCTGTGCCTCCATTTTCTTCAAAAGCGTGGAAACAGACGCACTTCTTATGTTCAGTTCCTCCTCTATATCCTTCTGGTAAATTTCCCTGTCCGGGTATGACACAAGGACAAAATTTAAAATCCGTATCTGCGTACCGCAGCGTCCCGTCGTTGTATCAAAAACCCTTTTTATCTGGTTGGCCAGCCCCAGAACAGAACCGGCACACTGTTTTCCATCCATAAGTCACGTCACTTCCTTTAAACTGATATGGAAAAAAGCAGCCAGTTCATTTTCCAATGCACCGCAGTCTGTATCTTCTCCAATCACTTCAAGCGTCATATTGCGGGAACACCCCATTTGTAAAACTCCTAACAGGCTTTTACAGTCTATACAGCCAAGCCCGTTTTTCAAATCTACATCACAAGGGAACTGATTCACAATATGAACCAATTCTCTCAGATTATCTGCTGAAGGAATTTCAATAGAATAAATCTTCATTTCACTCCCCCTTCCATCCTTTTTATAAGACAGGGCAGTTTTTCCTCCTTGCCCCATATACATTTTAATAATCCATGTCTGCCCCGCCTGCTGCAGGCACCGCCGCATTTTTCTCCTTGATGTCTGCTACCGCCGCCTCAGTCGTAAGCAGGGTGGCAGAAATACTTACTGCATTTTCCAAAACACTCTTCGTCACCTTTACCGGATCGATAATGCCCTCTTTCAGCATATCCACATACTCTTCTTTCACAGCGTCAAATCCTGTTCCTGCCTCTTTTTCCCGCACTTTATTCACAATGACTGCACCTTCCAGACCTGCGTTTTCTGCGATTGCGCGAAGGGGTGCTTCCAGAGCGCGCCCGACAATTTCTGCACCTGTCCTCTCATCACCTTCCAGACCTTTCGCTGTCTCATCCACTTTTTTCTGTGCGTGGATGTAGGCTGATCCGCCGCCTGCCACAATTCCTTCTGCAATTGCCGCCCTTGTAGCATTCAGGGCATCCTCCATGCGGTATTTTGCCTCCTTCATTTCTGTTTCCGTGGCTGCCCCGATACGGATCACGGCCACACCGCCTGCCATCTTTGCCACACGCTCCAGCAGTTTATTTTTATCATAGTCAGAAGATGTGTCTGCCGCCTGGCTGCGAAGCGTCCGAACCCTGTCCTCAATTTCCTTTCTGCTGCCGCCGCCATCTACGATTACAGTGGACTCCTTTGTCACCTTGACGGATTTTGCCTTGCCAAGCATATTCATCTTGATGTCCTTAAGCTGCATCCCAAGTTCCTCAATCACTGCCTCGCCGCCTGTCAGGATTGCAATATCTTTCAGCATCTCTTTTCTGCTGTCGCCATATCCAGGCGCTTTTACTGCCGCTACCTTTAAAGTTCCCCGCAGTTTATTTACAATCAGTGTTGTAAGCGCCTCCCCTTCCACATCATCCGCAATGATGAAAAGGTTGCTCCCTGACTGTGCTGTCTGTTCCAAAACAGGAAGTAAATCCTGGATATTGGATATTTTCTTATCTGTAATCAGGATATATGGATTCTCCATATTCACCGTCATTTTTTCCTTGTCATCGCACATATACGAAGATACATATCCCTTGTCAAACTGCATTCCCTCTACCACATCAATTTCCGTTTTCATGGTCTTGGATTCTTCAATGGTAATGACACCGTTTTCGCTGACCTTCTCAATGGCATCCGCAATCATTTCTCCAACCTCTTCATTCCCTGCGGAAATGGCTGCCACTTTTGCAATCTGTTCCCTTCCGGTAACTGGCCGACTCATATCCTCAATCGCACGGACAGCCGCCTCTTTTGCTTTTTTCATCCCTTTGCGCAGAATGATGGGATTAGCCCCCGCAGCAATGTTTTTCAGACCTTCCTGAATCAAAGCCTGCGTCAGTACAGTCGCCGTAGTAGTTCCGTCTCCGGCTGTATCATTGGTCTTGGTGGCAACCTCCTTCACTAACTGCGCTCCCATATTTTCGTAACGGTCTTCCAGTTCAATCTCCTTTGCAATCGTCACACCATCGTTGGTAATCAATGGAGCGCCATAGGACTTATCCAGCACCACATTTCTTCCTTTCGGGCCAAGCGTAATCTTGACCGTGTCCGCCAGCTTATTCACGCCTGTTTCCATTTTCTTTCTTGCCGCAATGTCAAAACTGATCTCTTTCGCCATAATTCAATTCCTTCCTTCTTTCAAAATTTGTTCTTCCTTTTGCCTGCTATTCCACAACCGCAATAATGTCTTTTTGGGAAACGATAATGTACTCTTCTTCCTCAACTTTTACCTCTGTCCCGGCATATTTGGAAAAGATCACATGATCCCCTTCCTTAACCTGCATCTGCACATCCTTTCCTTCGTATCCTTTACCGTCCCCGACTGCTGCCACAACGGCTTCCTGCGGTTTTTCCTTTGCACTGTCCGGCAGGATAATGCCTGACTGTGTTTTTTCTTCTGTTTCCTGATACTGTAAAATAACCCTGTCACCTAATGGTCTTAATTTCATTCCTTTTACCTGCCTTTCTTTTTATTGTTAGCACTCATGTTTTTCGAGTGCTAACCTTTGCAATACATATTAAACCACACCCGCTCTTGAAAGTGAAGTGAAAATATGGTATTATCAATGACGAAAACGCAATAATGGAGGTGAAACCCATGAATACAGACCAGTTAAAGAGCTTTATCCAGGTTGCCGAAAACCTGAACTTTGCAAGAGCCGCTGAAATTTTAAAGATTACCCAGTCTGCCGTTTCCCGGCAGATTCATTCGCTGGAAGATGAACTGGGGACAAAACTTCTTCACCGCACCACCAGGACAGTTACCCTTACCCCCGCCGGTATCAGCTTTCTGGAAGATGCGAAAAATGTTATGGGCAGGTTAAAAATTGCGGAACAGAAACTACAGCGCCATCAAAGTACGAATTTGCAGGTCTTAACGATAGGCTGCCAAAGTGAGGCTAATCTGGATCTGCTCTGTAAGATACTGAAATCCTGCAGGGAGCAGATACCAGAACTATATCCCTTTTTGAAAGTGATCCCCCACAGGTCCATTTTAAATCTCTTCTACCAGGAAGAACTGGATCTGCTGTTTGGATTCCAAGATGATATCCCAATAAAGAACGATACGGTCTACAAAGAATTATTCCGGATACCACTGTGCTGTATTGTCCCCGCCGCGCATCCTTATGCGGCCAGATCTGAGCTTGCAAAAGAGGAATTGTATCTGGAGAATATTGTTGTCTGTAACTCCTATGCCATTCCTGCCAAAGTCGCAGAAATGCAGAACCAGATTTCACAGCATATCCTGCCTGAATCCACTTATGTATGTGAAAACCTGCAGGTGCTTCTTACTCTTGTCAGGGCAGGGTATGGCTGTTCTGTACTTCCACAGATGAATTTTATAAATTCGGATATCTGTTCAGTCCCTCTAAAAAACAGCGATCCATTATCCTACGGTCTTTTTTATAAAAAAAGTTCACAAAGTCCTTTGCTGAAAAAATTTATTGCTATCGTGACGAATACATCTTACCATTAACTTTCACAACAAAAAGCGATATGGATACCGGAAAGCATCCACATCGCTTTTTATTTGATATACAAAATGTCTGTTTATCTGCGTACAGCCCCATCACCCTTCGATTGCGATATAATTAGATTTTTCAGGGACTGCTTCCTTCATGTTCTTCGGAACCTGCAGTTTCAAAGTGCCATCCTCAAAACGTGCCTTAATGTCTTCCTGCTTCACATCTTCCCCTACATAGAAACTCCTGCTGCAGGTACCAGCATAGCGCTCCCGCCTGATGTATACCCCATCGCTGTCCTTCTCTTCATTTTGGGAAGCGGATGAGGCGCTGATTGTCAGGTATCCGTCTTTCAGCTCTGCCTTTACATTCTCTTTCTTAATGCCAGGAAGATTCATGGTCATTTCATAAGCATTCCCCAAATCTTTAATATCAGTCCTCATCATCTCGGACACGTGGGATTGGTAATGGGTTCTCTGGTGCGGATGATCAAAAAACTCATCCAGCAAACTTTCTCCGAAAATACTTGGCAATAACATAGTGCATCGCTCCTTTCATAACTGAAAGCCTTCTGCTTTCTTTAGGGCTATTAAAACACACTTTTTCAGAAAAGTGAAGTGAATGTTTCGCATTATTGATGTATAAAACGCAATAATTCATTTTTGTTAAACTTTTCAATACCGTAAAAAATATGTATTGACTTTTTCACAAAAAGGTGTTAGAGTAAAAAATTATTAGGATATAAATATATGCTTGTCAGAGGACTTGCGATCAATATGATTGTTGAAGTGGGATAAGATCCAATGGATTTTATCCCACTTTTTTTAATTTAAAGGAGGTATTATGTTATGAATCCCAAAGCAAAGCAATTATGCAGCTATATCTTTCCGGCTGTAGGAAGCCTGTTTGTCACTTATCTGTATAATGTCATGGATGGTATTTTCGTAGGCCAGGGAGTCGGTTCAGCCGCTTTAGGTGCTGTCAATATCGGCGTTCCATTCATTACATTCGCTGTAGCCATTGTCGCAATGTTCCCCATGGGAGGTGCCACTATTATTGCCATCAGAATGGGACGGGATGACAAGGATGGGGCAAATAATGCTTTCATGACAGCCTTAACACTGACTGTCCTGACAGCGGTTATTCTGACAGTTGTCGGAACTGTTTTTTCACAGCACATCGTGGATTTAAGTGGCGCACGTAAGCTGGGGGAGGAAATGCGCAGAATGTCGGCAGACTATCTTTTTTACTATTCCGCATTTTCACTTCCCATGTTGATGAGCAACTGCCTTTCCGTATTTGTCCGGAATGACGGTTCCCCTACCCTATCCTTCGTGGGTATGTGTGCAGGGGCAGTATCCAATATCTTTCTTGACTGGCTTTTTATTTTCCCGCTTCAGATGGGCGTGATTGGGGCTGCTGTTGCCTCTGGATTGGGACAGATTGTCTCACTTCTGGTTCTGCTGTCCCATTTCATCCGTAAACATGGAAATCTCCGAATTCGACGTTTTACAATACAGCCTGTGTTGATCAGGAAGATCTGCAAACGCGGCGCTCCCGAAGCTGTCACACAGCTTACCACCCCGGTCACAGCCCTGTGTTATAATTTGGTTCTTGCCGGTCTGGTAGGCGATATTGGGGTATCCACCTACAGTGTCCTAAGTTTTATCTATTCTCTGGCAAATGCAGTTCTTTCTGGTGTGGCACAGGGATTACAGCCGCTTTGGGGCAACAGTTATGGAAAACAGGATACAAAAGAAATCAACGACTATTTCCGCTTTGGCATGGCAATCAATCTTATGCTGTCAGTTCTGGTTTCTGCAGTTCTGATTCTCTTTGATGAACCAGCCATCCGCATTTTCAGCCAAGACATGGAGCTGATAAATGCAGCATCCAAAGCATTGCCGGTTTTTGCCCTGTCCTTTATTCCCATGGCTTTAAATCTGGTCTACACCTCACTGCTTTATTCCACGAAAAGGACAAAGCAGTCGGATATCATTGCCATATGCAGGGGAATCGTAATAAAAGCTATCGCCATATTCTGTATCCCTATTATATTCGGAAGCAACACAATCTGGGCAGCCCCGCTCGTTGCTGAAATGATTACATTTGCCATCGCGGTTATCCTTACCAGAAAAACAAAGCTGATTTATCAATAGATTACTTAGCAGGTTTCTGTTTCTTAATAAGGAAAAATAACCTTTTTAAACTTTTTTGTTTTGCCTTGCGAGGGGGTTCAAATTGGTTGAAGGGGTTCAAATTACATTTTAAGAACGGAGCACTGTTTCAGAACATAAAAAGAAAAGGCTCCCGGCAGGTTATCGAATCTGCCGAAAGCCTTTATTTCAAGCGTTTTTCACATATTTTCTTGGAGTCGATTGTATCAAAATGCGGTTTTACATATCCACATAGGTTTCGACAATCTCTATGCCGTGGTATTCCGCAAACTGTGTCAGCATCTGCTTCTGGCTCGTTATGGAATTGCTTTCACGGTCAACGTACCCATCGTCAACCGATAAACGGGTATATAACCCTGCCTTTGGTGTACCTCTGTATGTTGTCCTGCTCATCTTATTCTCCCTTCTTCGTCCGAATCCGGTTGAACGTAGATAAGCCCTCTGTCTTTTATTATACTTTCACTGCCCGAAACGTGCAAGTTTTTTTCATATTTGTCTGAATTTAATATTGCCCTCACAAACGCATCCTGCGGTGTACGCTCGCTGTCAAATACCCTCGTCACTATCAGTTTTGCTTTATTCAAATAGAATCCCTCCCAATTTTAATCTAATATCAGACGCTTTCTGCGTCCTGTTCTATAAAATAAAAGCCCGGCAGGGTGTTAAAATTCTCCTGCCGGGTATCAGACGCTTTGAAAGGACGCAACAAAGACGCTTCCAAAATACCCTCAAACCCTTATGTTTCCTATGCTTAGACGCTAAGACACTTCTTTTTCAAATTAGAAAATAAAAATATTTATATATAAGATACAGGCTCTTACACAGCCGTATGTATATATAAAAAAGGATTTCGGATTTTGCCCGTCTTTGCGTCTTATACGCCTTAATGCCCGTTTTCCTCTGTCCGCACTTTTACATGGATTCCCTTAAATCCCCTCGCTGTTTTCCCTGCCCCGACTGCGATATTGTGGGTATAGTCAAGCCCGTACTGCTTTTCATTCTGCCTTAAATAGTTGGAAAAGCTGCGCTCCCCCAACGGTTTTTCAAGGTTATCTTCGCACCACTGGCTGTAGGCGCTGTAAAGCTGCTTTGACGTGGCGTGTGTGCCTTTCTCCAACCTTATATAGCCTTCCGACTGCATGAATACGATGATGTTGTTCCCGTCCTGCATGGCTTTTGTAAGGTTGTCCTCCGCTCTTTTGCTTATGGTAAACTCATACCCGTTATCAATCAGACGGTGCAATCCATCAAGACACCATAGAAATATGCCCTCTGCTTCAGCAATCAGCTTTTCCCCAAGGAACGGATCATCTTTCCTGTCTGGCTCACGCTCTTTCACATTGAGAACTATCTGCCTGCGGAAAAAGCCATAAGAACGGTCATACAGCGAACCAAGGTTGCCATTCCCGAAACAGATAAACCGCACACATAAATACCCCTGCTTGCTCTGCTTTCCCTTGCGCTCCAAATCCGTTTTATCTTCCAGCGTCACTATGGACTTGATGTTGTTGGTCTGCGGGAGCGCCTCCAGCTTCATGTCATCATCAAGCATCAGGAGTTTCCACTCAAGGTCTGCCCTTGCAAAGCGGTCAACTTCCACTTTCTGTATGCTGCCCGTGTTCATGCTGTCACCAAGTAAAGCCCTCAGCACCCTGCCGATGCGTGACTTTCCCTCCCCGCCTTTCCCTATGACTATCATCATTTTCTGCCCTTTTGTTGTTGGGAGCAGCACATAGCCCATGAACTCCTGCAATGTGATTATGTCCTCCGGCTCCAATAACTGCCCTATAAAGGAAAGCCACTGTGACGGTTCCGGCGCATCCGGCATATACCTCACCGGGAGCCTGTTCATGCAGAAATCTTTCTGTGCGGAGAAGTCCTTTGATAAAAAGTATGTGCCGTTTGCCACATGGATACGGTCTGTCTGGAACGGCAGCGGCGGCGAGTAGCTCCTGATCCGCAGCGCATCAAGGAGTGAGGCTGCCTTTTTTGCGATATTTGATGTAACATAGGGCGCAATCTTGTGGTATATCTCCGCCTTAATCTGCTCCGCATCACCGACTGCACCGTTTACATCAAAAAATGTTCCATGTATGCACTTCATAGGGTGTCCGGCAAGGAAATCCTCACAGAAAAGCACGTCATTGACTTTGTTCCCGTCAAACCATGTTTCCGGCTGTGACGCCTGCTCCATCTTATTCATGGTCTGTTCCAGTGCCGCCCGCTGTTCCTTTGACACACTGTTCCAATCTTCTTTCAATCCTCAACACTTCCTCTCCATAATCTGTTACCAGTTCCACACGCTCCGATAACGGAGCGTATAATAAAATATCTAACAGGTACTCAATGTAATCCTTCTTTTCCAATGCTTCACAGAACAGCGGATGCCATTCTTCCTCTGCCTTATGCGGCGCATACTGTTCTTCCCACTGCCTTAAACAGCACAGGTAATCTGAAAGCACACGGAAACACTTCTTTTCCGCCCTCTCAAACCTCTGCTCCGGCGATAACTTTCTCTTACGTCTTGACGGCGGTTTCCTGCCCCTGCTGTCATCAAAACTGATACCGAAAGCCGCCGCAATCTGTACTGCCGCATCTTTCTTGCCAAGCCCATAAAACTTTGCCACAAAATTAATGGCATCCCCCTTCTCCCCGCATCCGAAACAGTAATACCGCCTGTCTATCTTCATGCTTGGGTTTTTGTCCTTGTGGAACGGGCAGACTGCCATACCGTTACGGTTTATCTTTATCCCGCAATTCTCCGCCGCCTGCCTTGCGGTTATCCCATTCTCCCTCACTGCTTCAAATACATTCATACAATCCTCCATGCACGCAAAAAGGGCAGCTATAAACCCATATCCAATAGGTTTATAACTGCCCTAACGCTGTGTAAATCATTATCAGCAGGCAATGCCCGCAATCTTCTCTTTAACAATATCTAAAAGCTGTCTATATATGTATGGCTGCACCCACTCGTCCAGTTCCCAATCAGCGCATAATATAACGGTATAACGTGGCTGTTGTCCTCCGCTGCTTTCACTCCGACATACCCGTTATGCGCACTGAATGTTTCAAAGCTGAGCGCAACATCATCAAGCTGCTCCGAGCCGACGATATCCTCCGAAAGATAGACCATGCCGCTTTTTGTTACCCTTATCTGGTTATTGTGGCTGTCATTCCCGCAGGCGATCAGCATACGGAACTGTTCAAGGGTGATTTTCCTGATGTCATACGCCTTTATCTGCTTTCCATTCAAAATAATCGTAGACTTCCTCCGCTTTGCAATGAAATCCCGAAACTCCTGACATATTTCTTCATCCGCCATTTTCTGAAAAACCTCTTTTTTACAAAATTTTATATCCTGCAAGTGGCTTTCGGGAGAAAAGCCCACATTGGAATCGCACCATCATCTTTGTGACCGTTTTACGGAAGTATCATTATCAGGAAACAGTGTCATGGCACAAGGTTCCCACACCTTGTTTACAGTAAAACATTTACCGCTCCTGTCCTTTTCATCAAAGGCAATCATGGCGTGTTTCTGCATAGCTCGGCTGTTTCATACGTCTTGCAGGATTATCCATATTCAGTTGTCAGCCTGCCATGCAGTTAAGCCCGCACCAGCAGAAAATCATTCCCGTCTGTCCGTCTAAATTTCCAGCTTGTCCGCACCGTACTTATGGATAATGCGGAACAATATTTCCTTCTCTTTTCCCTCTGCCCTGCCGTATAATCCGCACAGCGTTTCAAGCTCCGTCTGCGTGAGGGTGTTGGCATAAGGCTTGTAGTTTTCCGTAATGAAAACCCCGCCGCCCTCGCCCGGTTTTGTGTAGATTGGATAGTCAAAAGACAATGCAATAATGTCATTCATTATCGTTCGCCTTGTAACATCCAGTTCCCATGCAAGTTCCCGCATTGTCGCATGACCCCTGGCGGATAAAATGCTGATGATTTCCATTCTCCGGTGTGCTGAACCCATGCCGCACCTCCCCTCATTTTTGGGCTTGGAAACTGTTCAGGATTGCCAGCCCTAAAAGCACATAAAACATCCCAAAATCTTTTATATGCTTTATAAGAATGGCAATCAGTGTCTATGTAAATTTCTCACAGTATGGTCCAAATTCATGTATGATTGACAGAATGGTTTCCCTGTCCTCTGCCGCACAGGAAACAGCGATTTTTTCCAAACATTCCAGTTGCTCTTGGGATAGCGAGTTTTGATATTTTCCTACCCCGTCCATGAGGAAGTAGCCACCGTTATAGCCCTGCTTCGCAATAACGGGAAGTGCTTCGCCTATGATTTCAAAATCCCTGATTATGGACTTCCTGTTTACACAAAACCTGCCCACAAGCTCTGCCACAGTCAGTTTTTTTCCCGCCAGTAACATACTCTCCATTTCCCTGCGCCGCCAGAATGCGTGGTCTGCCATTTTTTTCACCTCCTTTCCCGCTGTTTCTGATGTTAATTGTAAATAAAGTAATATCCCCTCTGTTGGGATATTGCCCGAAAAAATTTCTAATTTTTTCCGCAATGCCTGAAAAGGCTTTTACCTTTTCAGGGAAGAATAGCAAGCACTGCCTGTGTTCCCTCACAGGCTGATTTTTTCCAATTTTCCAAAAGACGGAAACTTGAAAAAAATGCTTGTAGGGGGAAGTCTCCCCCTAGCCCCCTCTGCGCTCAAAAATCCACAAAATGTTCTGCCGGAATTTCTGATTTTTTCACTCATTTTTTTGCACGAATATCCCCCATAATGGGATAGAATATTGTGTAAAATTCTTTTATCATCCCATTACAGAAAGGACATTAAAATGGCAAACAGAGAGCGCAAAAACGAGTTGAAAATTTACCTAAGTGACAATGAGCAATACATACTGGAGCAGAAAGTCAAAGCGTCCGGCATGAGGGATAAATCATCTTTCCTGCGGCATCAGATTTTGTATGGCTATGTCTATGACATTGACTATTCGGAGCTTCGGGAATACAACACAGCACTTGGAAAAATCGGCAACAATCTAAACCAAATTGCCAAGCGCATGAACGCAACAGGCACTGTCTACGCATCTGATGTAAAGGAAGTAAAAGAGCTGATGAAAAAAGTGTGGGATACGCAGAAAACTATGCTGTCAAAACAGCCATACATGAAACAGTAATCCAAATCTAAAAAGCATCTGAAACCGTACATCAATAGATGATTTTTTTCACACAAATCTATAAGAGAGAAACCGCAAAAAAATCGGTAAATGCTTAAAATTCGACATTAAAAAAGGTGTATCGCTTAGAAGTTTTTACTCCATTACGATACACCTTTATGTGCGGCAATCTGCCGATATTTTTCTCTTTGTACGCTTCCATACATTCGCATATTCTTTTATCATAATTCTTTCCAAATTTGTACTTCAATTCTGTTTGCAGATTTCCATGCCAATTGATAGCCTTTTATGTAATTCTCTAAATTTATTTCACTTTCTTAGTGGAAGCAATATAAAATATCATAGCAATGACCGGATAAAACAATAAACTCCTCATGGCTACTTTCCTGCTATAATATTTTTGCACATAGCTGACTTTTTAGGAGTCTATGATATAAATACAGAAAACTTGATTCTCTCTATTGCGCATTATTCTGTGTCTTACCCAGGATATACATGGCAAAATAATCTTTGTCATAATATCTTTCCTTTTCATATGTTTATCCATGCTTCTCCAATTACTACTCCTTATCCAATAATTCCAAACCGTAGTTTCGAACATACCCGCTCACAGCGTCATAAATCCATTCGCAGACACTTTTATCGTTTTCGAGCTTGTCAAAAACATTGCTTGAAATAATGGTGTGCTGCGTGTTTTTTGTCTCATCATCCTCATTAAAACTCCAAATATAAATACCCACATCAGGAATATTTGCCTGTAACCCTTCCACCATATCTTTTAAAGCCTCTTGGAATTGATCTCCAAGTTCCTTTGTCTTATCCATTTTTCCGCTATTAATATAAGATTGATACTGCTGCAAGGTATCATCACGATAGGAACAGTCAAAAAGGATTTTCACACTATCTCCACGCTTTTCATGGAGTGCTGTTAAGCTATCCAGTACGAGGTTATCGGTCATCAGTCTGTCGGAAATTTCCGACGGTGATTTCCATAAATTGACCGCCGTATCGTGCCAACCATCATAGAGAATGAGCGAACTATCAACACAAACTGTTATGTTTTCTGCCATTGGAAACCTATCAATCACATCATCCGCAAGAAGTGAGGTGGCAAATCCGCCTGCGGAAAAGCCTGTCACAAGCAATGTATCAGGTTCACTGATATATTTTTTTACCTCATCTATATATGTGGAATAGTTATTATAACCGTTATGATAAACAGTTTTATCTTTTCCGTTTTTTGTGTAATGATATTCGCCTGTTCCAGAATGGAAATCACCGGAAGCATATGGAATCACAATGAAAGTCCAGTCCTTAAACGGGTTTTCATCAACTGTACTACCAATGCCTCCCTGTGCCACAAAGTCTTGTCCGAATATTGTGGTCGCAAAAAAATTCTTGCCGCCTTCAGATGTTTCACCGGTAATACTAACACCACCACCGAAGAAATAAACAACGACTTTATTCTCGTTGCCTTTACGGAATATACCATGCCACTCGCTTCCGTCAGAAGACTTTGTATTTTCCGGCGTAATACGATACCATTTGCCGATTTCCGGCTCCCCCGTTAATTCGGGGAACGATTTTAGGAACGTCATTTTCAGAAAGATGAAGATAGCTAACACCAATACTAAGATGATTGCCAAAATGATTCCAAGAATTTTCAATGCACGATGTTTTTTCCTTACTAATATACCATTCATAGTGATTTTCCTTTCCAATTGATTTTAATTATTAATTTTTCTCTATATCCTGCCAATTCGCATTGGATAATATCTCTACTTCTTTGCCAACAAAAGCCTTGCCTATCATTTTCAATTTTTTTCATACAATATTCTCCACTAATCAAATTGCTTCAGTAATAAATTCGCACAGCCGGGTTCATTCAGTTTATTATCAAAAATTCTTATCCAATAATTCTAATCCGTAGTTATTTATATTCCCATTAATTGAATCTTCAAGCCATTTTGCAATACTCGGATTTTCGCCTCTTTTATTAAAATAAATTTTAGTACCTGTTGCTGTATGAACTGTTAAATGTCCGTCTTTTTGAGTTTCCTCGTCCCAAATATATATTCCACAATTGGGTATTTGAGCTTGCATTTCGGACACCATCTTTTTCAATAATTGCTGAAATCTATCGCCTTCGGATTTTCCGACTGTAGAAGGCGTATCATTTTTACAGCCTTCATCGAAAAATACCTGCGCCGTAGACAAAGCAATGTCGCGTACAGAACAGTCAAATAAGATTTTCACATTGTCTCTCTTTTTATGTAATGCAACAAGTGAATCGAGGGTTATATTATCAGTTGTAACCACATCACTGAATGCCTTGGGCGTATTCCATTCATTTACCATAACATCGTACCAATTTTCATTGATAAGTAGCGAACTATCAACGTGCACGGTGACATCTTGTGGGTTATGGAATAATTCGATGGCATCGTCTGCCAGTATGGCTGTCCCAAAACCTCCTGCGCTTGAACCCGTAATGAGCAGTTGTTCTGGCGAATCATCAATGTAGTTAAATATCTTCATTATCAACCTACGATAATTCGTGTATCCAACATAATGAATTGTTTTTGTACTTCCATCCAATGCTGTATATTCTTTTGTGCCCGTTCCTGAATGAAAATCACCGTTACAATAGGGTACGCCTATAAATGTCCAATCTTTAAGCATATTATCTTTTGCGGAATTACCAATACCCCATTTCCTGATAGCAGAAGTCATAACGTTAAGTCCCGTGTTCAAATGTGCATTATAAAACCCACCTTCAATATCCAAAGATCTTGCCGCCGTAAAGTCGTTTACACTGAAACCGCCACCATAGAAGTATAAGACCACTTTGTTTTCGCTTCCCTTGCGAAAATATCCTTGCCAATTACTTCCATCCGAACTAACAGTATCTTCGACATCTACTGCATACCATTTACCAACTTCGGGTTCACCATTTAATTGCGGTAAATTTTTCCCCATTGTTGTATTAACAAAAAAATTAAGTATATCGTTAAAGAATAATAAAACAGTAAGGATAATAGCGAATAAAACCGTTCCTATAATTGAAAGAGTAATTGTCACTTTCTTTTTCTTCCTTTTGTTTTTTGACTTGTCGGATTTATCGCCCATAGAGGGTTCTTGCATAATAACTTGTTCTTTCATTTTAACTCTCCTTATTGTATTATCTGTGATATTTCTTGACCTGCATTGCACGGTCTGATATAATAAGCGCACAAGTAGACAATAGTTCGTCAAAGATACGATAGTATCCTTTTGGCATTATACAAATTTATGAGGCTGTTTTCAATAGATTACTTTTTATTTGAGACTAATTGACATAAAAGTATCATTATTTTTTTTTGGGGGAGACTGTCCGAAAACTCGGATAATTTAACCTAAAGAAATAAAGATTGATACGCTCTTGTGAGTGTTCAATATAAATTAAAATTGTACATTGAAAACTGAATAAAGTACACAGAAAATCATGCATCTATGGCTCAAATATAGTATAATGGAAGCTGAGAAAAATTTATTCCGGGGTGAATTGAAATGCCGTATGTTTCAGGTTTTAACAGGGATCAGCTGATGTATTGTTCATGGGATGCATTTGTAGATAAAGAAAGTATTGCAAGGATCATTGATGCGTTTGTAAATCATCTTGATATAGAAAAGTACGGTGTAAAACCTGTAGCAGCAGAAGGCCGTCCATCTTACGATCCTAAAAGCCTTTATAAGGTTTATATTTATGGAAGCAGAAAGGGTATCCGCTCCTCACGAAAACTGGCAGAAAGCTGTAAAGTAAATCTTGAAGTGAAATGGATGACCGGCGGTGTGGAACCTGATTTTCGTACCATTGCAGATTTCAGGAAAGACAACATAGACAGCCTGAAAGAAATTTTTCATGAATTCAACCGGCGGATTTCCAGTGCAGTGGAATGGGGATTTGCTTCTGTTGACGGGACAAAGATTCAGGCGAATAATGCAAAGGATAACAACTTCACCAAAAATAAGCTGGATGACAGGATCAAATGGCTGAATGGCCATACAGATGAATATCTGCGGATTCTGAATGAAATGGATGAGCAGGAAGAAGCAGATGGAATTCCTGGGGAACTGACAAGAGAAAGTCTTGAGACTAAGTTAAAAGAGGCACGGGAGAGACTTGCCAGATATGAAGGTTATCAGAAACTGATGGAAGAAACGGGGGCATCCCAGCTTTCCATTACAGACGCAGACGCAAGGCTCATGAAAAATAAAAATGGTTTTGCAGTAGCATATAACCCACAGACGGCGGTAGATTCTGAAACGCATCTGATTCGTGACTTTCAGATGACCAATCAGGTAACTGACCATGGATTACTGGGAAGTGCCATGCAGGGAATAAAGGATTCCGATCCGGAAAAAATCATAGAAGCAGTGGCTGATAAAGGTTATGAAGCTACGGAAGATATGGCAGAGTGTCTGGAAAAGGGTATTATCCCACATGTCATAGCGGATGATGGAAAAGATGGTTACGAAATAGAAATACCTTATGAAGAAGCAGAAGCTGATACTGCCGGCACGGCTCCTGAAGAACTGAAAAAAGCACTGCACGCAGGCAGGATTCCGGAAGCTTATGCAGAAGTGATACAGGATATGAGGGTGGAAACAGTCCGGCGTAAAGTGGTGGATGAAAAACAGGAAAACAGCAGCGTGTATGGAAGCCCTGAGGAAATGCTGGAAAAGGCAAAAGAAGGTTATTTTGTTAGAGATCCTGAGAGAAACATGGTATACTGTCCGGCAGGAGAAATCCTGAGACAGAAAAGTATAAAGAAAAACGGGAACATCCGCTATTCTAATAAAAATGCCTGCAGGCACTGTCCAAGGCGTAATAAGTGTTATAAGGGAAAAGGTGAATGGAAAGAGACTGACTTTAGCAAAGACCAGCTGATAAAACCCTGTAAGGACTGGCTAAAGGCAGAAGGAAAGAAGCCAGAAGAAACGAAAGCCAATGAAAAATGGCATTATGAAAAAAGAAAGGTTGTAAAGTTTTTTCTGAAACCAAACAAGGAAAAGATGCGCCAAAGAATGTGTTTATCGGAGCATCCGTTTGGGACAATAAAACGAGCGATGGGAGCCACTTATTTCCTACTGAGGGGGATGCGAAAAGTGGCTGGAGAGTTTGCGCTCTTCTGTCTGGGGTATAATCTTGAACGGGCGAAAAATCTTCTTGGATTTCAAAAAATGATGGAATTGATGGAACAGGCATAAGCCTCTTTCTTCATACTGTGTATTTTATTCAGTTTTCAATGTCACAGAAGAAGGAAAGGGGCTAAATTTATGCCTAAAAATCTAGTTTTCGGACAGGCTGGGGGGGGAGAGCTTATGGCAAGAGGAACAAAAACAACAGAATTCTTGAAAGAATGCTTGTCTGATGCCCTAATCCGGCTGATGCGTGATAATGAATTTAAAAAAATATCAATAAAGGATATTGTAAATACCGCAGGAATAGGACGAGCCACATGGTTCCGCAACTATACAAGCAAAGGCGAGGCACTTACTTTTAAATTCATACAGGCATGGAACCGTTGGGCTGACGAACATGCCATTGCCATCCGAAATCGCTTCAATCCTAGTAATGCGAGTGATTTCTTTCAGTTCAATTATGAAATCAAACATATTTTGCAGGTCGTGTATGATGCTGATATGCAATCGGCAGTTTATGATGCCTTCTATCAGGTAATGATGCCACAGCACAGTACAGACGCAAAAGAATGTTATCAAGTTCGTTTTTATTCATATGGGCTTTTTGGATTGCTAGATGAATGGGTACGGCGTGGTTTTAAGGAATCACCAGATGAAATGGTGCGGATTTTCTATCAAATGATTGAAGATGAGGGAAAGTAATCTTAAAGAAAATTTGCTGTATTCCCCATTCAATAGAAGGTAATGGTAAATTGCATATATACTTGCTGATTAAGAAAAGCTCTGCATATATTATCATACACAGAGCCGTTCTATTCTTTTTTCCCTCTACATAGAGCGTTTTCTTTCTGTAAAATTCATTTTACGGATTTATACCCGCCTTTTTTGCAAAGTCATCTTTTCTCCCGATAAGTTCCGACTGTTTTTCCTTTGGCAGAATGTTAAACACATCCTCATAGAGAATATCATCTAACTGCATTTCCTTAGCAAGTAAAAACACATTTAGACTGAGCCATTCGTTCCAAAGCCCCTCAAATAAGCTGTTACTGTCTGTATATGTGTCAAGCACTTCAAAGCCATATGATGGTGTATAACACTGTAATTTAATAAAACCATACCTGCCAACATCAACCACTAAAATATCTTCATCTTCTATTTCGTACAGTTCCGTAAATGCATCAATCACTTTGCGACACTTTTCCCGTTCTTCCTCTGTGATGTATGCCTGTTTCTCCATATTGATTTACCTCGTTTCTCATAGAATTTTATCACTTTGAGGGCTATCTACATACACCGGATATTCTCTTTGCTTATATTTCCCATTTTTCACTTTACTCACAATTCACACCTGTTACCGCTGTTGTGAAAAAACTCATTTTTCTACCTCTTTCTTTCCTTAAATTTGATTTTTTGATAAAGAAAGAGCTTTGATATGTAAATCCCCCGCCCTTTGTGGTACAATAAGGGCAGGGGAATCCTTTTGGAGAACCCCGTGCGGGCATCCGGTACATTCTGTTTGGCGATAGGCTGTGCCGGGTGTCCTGTTTAGTCCGTTCCCAAAGTACATACAAAACTCCTGATTTTGGCTTTATGCCAAAGGTTTACAAGTTCCATATTCAGTTGTCGTTTTGCACTTCTGGACACAATGTCCAGAAGCCGCTATTTAGTTGTAGTTGGAGAATTATCCTCCTGCCCGCTGACTTCCCCGCAGTCAAACGCTTCATCCACCTCTGTATTTGGAGTAACTTTCATGTGCTGCAGATGCTTCACATAGTCCTCAATGTCAAAGGTGTTTTTCGGGTCATAATCGGACAGCTCTTTGTACCTGCTATGCTTCGTTATATCGAATTTATCCGAGAAGAATGGTCTGACGCCTCTAAGCTGCATGATACATTTCCCGCCGTCCATGACCGCAATCTCATCCTGGCTCATCAGCGCCTTCCCGGTCTTTTGGTAATTCAGACCGTAGGACTGTGATGTACCCCTTGTGTCGGAAGTGTTGTAAAGGTCAATGGTTTCCTTTCCTAAAACATCTTCCAGCTCTTTCAGCGTGGTCTTTTCCTTCCCTCCGAGGAATAAGGTGGTGTCACAATTCCCTTCGATTGTGTCAGCGTTGTCCTTATAAATCGCCTTTAGCTGAGATTTTGACTGTAAAATGATAGATGCCGATATTTCCCTGCTCCGGATTGTGGCGATCAGCTTCTCAAACTGCGGAATCTGCCCGATGTTGTAGGCTAAGAATCCGGCGCCTTACTGTCTCACGACAGCAGGTTTCCGAACCCTCGCCCCGGAACCGCACGTACACCTCTCGATGTATACGGCTCCCCACTATACATCCTCTACATTTATTTATGGATTCTGTCATAGCAGTCTCCACACACTACAAGCGTTTTTCTTTTCTTCTTGTTCATAATCGCTCCCCATTCCGTATTAACATCAAGGTCGCTCATACTTTTTACCTGATATACCTTAACCGCTGGCACATATGCGCCGCACATTTCGCAGACATTCGCCTTATATCTGAAAAACAGTTCTTTGGGCTTGTTCATCTGCTCATATTCGGGTATGATGTCTGCATAACTTCCAAGGGCATATTTCACCCTGCGGAATCCCTCATTGTAGAGGACTGCATACTTTGTACCTTTCTGTGTTTTGTACGGCACTTTAAATTCTTTGTTTTTGGTATATTTGAGCTTTGCTTTTGTCATCGTGATACGGTATTTTGCCGCAACGGTCTTGTATAGGCTGTATTCCATGACATAATGGAACTTATTTAATACGGAGACATTACTCGCAAGTCGGTAGTAATTGTAAATCCCCCGAATCTGCGCATTGTACTTCCGTACCATTTCATGCACTGGCAGAAAAATATAGTCGTTCCGCTGTAACGGCTTCCAGACTTCTTTTTCCCCTGCCCTTGACACGATTTTCAGCACACCGTATCCTAACAGTTTCCCCACCCATTTCTCTTTTGGCAGGTACAGCTTGATTTTGCCGGTGTAGGCTTTAACAGTCCCTTTTCCTTTGGCTTTTTTCAGCGCACTGTCGTTGCATACCGTAACGTCATAGCCGAGAAACCTCGCTTTGTCGTCACTGTTCGTGATGAGCGTCTTTTCCACAGACAATTCCAGTTTCAGCGTTTCCTCAAAGAACCTCCCAATATCGGACTTTATCTTTTCAGCGTCCTCTTTGCTTCCGATTACGCCAATAAGAAAATCATCGGCATACCGTACATATTGAATCCGCTTATAACCTGTGTCCATTGGGTCTCCCATAGGGATTTTCTGGAACTCTCTCTTTAACTCTGCCAGTCGGCGTACCGCTTCCTGCTTTTCTGTATCAGAGTAGCCGTCCCATTCTTTTCGGATTTTAGCTTTGCACCTTTGGCGGTATGACTGCTTTCTGGAGTACTCATTGTTCCTTTTTCTGCCCGTGCCTTTATCGAATCCCTTTTTGTAGTCCTCCATGAATCTGTCAAACTCATTAAGGTAGATATTTGCAAGGATTGGGCTGATGCCAGAACCTTGGGCTATACCGCTGAAAGTGGCGTTGTATTCCCAGTTCTCCATATACCCTGCTTTGAGGAATTTCCAAATCAGCTCAATAAAGGCTTCATCTCTAATCCGCCTGCGCAGGATATTTACAAGGCTGTGGTGGTCTATCGTATCAAAGTACGACTTTATATCGCCCTCCACAAACCATTTCACACCTGTAAAGTTCTGCTGTAACTGTAAGAGTGCCGTATGGCAGCTTCTGCCGGGTCTAAAGCCGTGGGAATAGTTGGAGAATGTCGGTTCATAAATACTTTCAAGAATCATCTTAATGACTTCCTCCACCAGTTTGTCGTCTGACGATGATATCCCAAGCGGTCTCATTTTCCCATTTTTCTTTTTGATATACTGTCTGCGGACAGGGTTCGGCTGATAACTGTGGTCTTTCACCGCATGGATAATCCGCTCCACTCTTTCTTTACCATAACCGTCGAGTGTCAGCCCATCTATGCCGGGTGTCATTGCGCCCTTGTTGGCGTAGATGTTTTGGAGAGCCTGCAAGTAGAAATCCTCATTATAAAGATTCCTGTACAGTCTCTCATACTTGTAGTTTTCCTCTTTCGAGTGTTTCTGTAGATTCTCCAAAATAATTTTTGGACTTCTCATGATGTCTCACACACCTTTCCTAAATTATTTCAGTCGTATAGCTGTCTCCCTTCGCCATGTGAACGGTATTACCGCCTCGGACTACTATGGAGACTCCGTAGCCATGCAGGATATTCAGACACTGTATGCCATAGCTTAAAATGGTAAGCGTTCCTGTTTAGGCTATCCTCGTTTAGGCTTGTCTGTACAAGCGTGTCATGCTGTCGGCTATGACGTTCGCCGTTTTCCGCTTATTGCGGCTGGCCAGTGCGGAATGTGATGTGTAGACGCAGTTCGCAAACTCTGCGTACACCCTGCACTGCCTGACGTATAATAGCTATCTTCCGTCAGTGCTGACGATAAAGCCCCTCTGGCTGTCATTTAAGCAGTGTAGCTGTTTAACCTCATACATGACATTTCATCTTGATGCCCGTTCACAGCCTGATAACTGGCTGAATAGCACCGTTGCCGACATGCTATACTCCCCGTCGGGTTTCCCTTTCGGATAAGTCGGTTGATGATAGGAATTAGGCTTCAAATGAAGCCCTCACATTGAACCTACTATCTTGCTAAAGATAGATTACAAACAAGCCCGCGCGGAACAAATGGGTTCCGCTTACGAGCGCACCGCAAACTCATCCAGCAGCATCCTCACATGAATCGGAAGCCTGCCGTTATAAACATCATCCGCCTTGTCACAGAGCAGGTTAAAGAGCTGCGAATACATGATCGACACCACGAAATTAAATGTGGCGTCCGTATCTGAAATAATGACAAACAACGCTGTTTTCTGCTCCCCAAGCGTGTCAAGCTCCAGATCGTCATACTCCATAAGGTCACGCAGCTCTTTAATGTCAAACGGAGCCAATCTTGCGCCGCACGAAATAAGGATACTTTTTGCCGTCTTGCCAGTGACGTTTTGTAAAGGACTTTTTAATCAAATTCACAGAAATTTTACATTTCAGGGCAAAAAAATAAGGCCGGGAACCTGTTTTTAGATTCCCGGCCTACGGTTTTACTATGCTGTCCGTTCTGCTTTCAGTTTTTTCACTTCGTCAAGTGGAAGTCCTGCGTATTCCGCAATTTTTTCAAGTGTCAAAATCCCATCTGCCAACATTCTCTTTGCGGAATTGATTGCTCCCTCTTTCAATGTCTGATTCCTCATATCTTCCATAGCACGGCACATAATCTCGATTCCCTCCTTGCTCTCTTTGAAAAATCTCACCCTGTCTGCCAGTGTCCCATAATACATATCCGCTGCGTTTGTGCAGGAGAAGTCATGCATTAACTTCCCGATTGGCGTATCTCCACGGTAAGCGCCATTTACATACAGTATGTGCGAACCGTCCTCAAATCTTTCCCCGGTTCCTAAAAAGCACCGCTCAACCGGATAGAGCGGCAGCCCTTTTCCCATTACGTCATTCTCTGTGATAAAGATTACCCACGTTTCCGGCAGCTTATCGAAGTCCTCGCCTTTCTTCAAAAGGTTTGCGTCCATCATGCTGCTGTTGTACCTGGCTCTTTTTCTCCCGGCTCCTTTGTCGGAGCGCTGTACCTCGACATTCAGTTTTGCCCATGTGCTGTCCGTAGCCAGGATATCCAACCTCACTGAACGGTTCAGCAGGTTCTCCACAAATACCTGGGTGCGAACGTCCAGCACCTTTAAATCCGGCTTTTCCAGCACAATCTGCAATACCAGTTCTATGCTTGCCGTATCTCCCTCAAAACACTTTGTGAGGAAATCATCATCAAGCAGGCGAAAATCTCGTAGCCTCTGTAAATCTTCCTGATGTTTCTGGTCTATCTGTTCTGTTACTGTCAACATCTTCACCCACTTTCACTACAAATTTACAATTATTTCATCTATGGCCTTTGTACATTCTTTTATTTTTTCTGCATTAACTTTTGCTTCTTCGGAATATACTGTATAATACTTCTGCTTCATAGATGATAATAATCTGCCCAAATGTGCACATACAACGCCTGCGCTATTAAAATCTCTCAACGGTTTTGAATAATAATCAATGAAATTTTCTTTACTGCTTATAGTAACTTTAGGCTCTACAAAATAATCTGGATTTTTCTTATAAATCTCATATAATGATGTTGAAGTGGCATCTGACAGAGCTTTAAAGGCTGCTGCAGAGCCCTTAAATTGCGTTAATCTATTTCCAATTAACATATGTATCTTAGGCACTATAATACCTTGTTCATTTGCCATTTTAGCATAAGTCCATGATCCATATATAGGATGGGGAGGATTTGTACCATGCAATAATGCCACCATAGCAGAGGCTGCTGTTTTAGAAGAATCGTCTGCATTTATTGGTACTAACAATCTCTCTGCTCCCGATACTGCAATCTGGGTATATATGCTAAAACTTGGATTTGTGTCAATAAAAACTAACCATTCATCGTTTGATTCAGTAATATCCTCTATGAAATTTCTTATAATTTCTTGAATCCATTTCCATGGTTGAGCTGTCGGAGTTAAAGCTTTAGCAGATGCAGCCTCATTGATTGCTGGTGCCATAGGCTCTAAATTTCCGTCTCCACATAGTAAAAATAAATTTTGTGGAGCATAAGTATTATAATCAGACACATTCACAACAAATTTATATGGGTCTGGTAACTGTGCCCCACGTCCATTTGTAATGACAGTACTTAAATAACCAACAACAGAGCGCGGAGTTGCCTCTTTACAAAGATTTATTATATTTTCTTCACCAACAGGGCCGCCTCCAAGAAGCATCATACTTGAATTAGCTTGCGGGCACAAGTCAATAACTAATATTTTAGTTTGTGGATGAAGTTCTGCATATCTCATTGCCAAATGAAATGTTATCGTACTTTTTCCAACTCCACCTTTATTGTTCCATAAAGCGTAACTGTGAATTAATCCCATATTTAAGCCTCCTCTTTTCGATATTTTACCATAAAATTTCTAAAAAAGAAAGTTGCTTACAGCTAAAAATCCTTGCTTAGAAAGCTGAGAATCAGATTTCTCCAATTCCCAGCTTTTAAACTGTCACATCTGCTGTATCTCATTTTTCAGCATACGCTTGATTTTGTCACTCATGGTTTCCTTTCCGGTCTTGCTGAAATGAACCCTCACAATGTAGGTCGTCCGGCCAATCTTCTTCACCAGCGCGGGGGCGTCCTTAGCCGGTGCTGTGGTGGTAGTGTCCTCTGTGATTTTCTCGCCGCCCATAAATTCTCCTTTTCATGCAATCAGTTTATGTTATCCCTTCTTCACAATCTCCTTCGCCGCCGCTTTAGTCGCCCTGGCTCCTTCCTCCCGGAAGTTCTTACCGGAAAAGAGAACCGGCGCACACCGTTCCAGTATGCGGTCATAAATCCTTGCGTGGGCAAGGTCTGGCGGGTTCTTGATCTCTTCCAGTTTCAGGTTTGTCGTGACAATCAGCGGCTTCTTACTCCGATACCGGCTGTCAATGACGGTGAACATCTGCTCCATGGCATACTCGGTACTGCGCTCCACGCCTAAATCATCAATGACAAGCAGGCTGTAATCGTCCAGGCTGGCGATAAAGGCCGCCCTGTCCTCGGCAAACACGCCGGTCAGCCGGTTCAGGATAGACGG
>KE159577.1:10840-48844 GCA_000403255.2 Lachnospiraceae bacterium 3-1 | reverse complement strand
ACAGGGCGAAGGGGCGGCTTTCGGAAGTCGGCAGCGCCATCACTGAGCGGCAGGCAAAGCGGGAGAAAATCGGGCGGTTCGTTTCCTGCCTGGAGCAGATGGACGGCCCGCTCACGAAATTTAAAGAGGATGACTGGTACAGTCTTGTGGAGTACGCCACGGTGTACAGCAGAGAGGACATCCGCTTCACTTTCAAGAACGGGATGGAGATAAAAGCGTAAAAGGAGCCTGCGGCTGACGGGATGCCGCAGGCTTTCTACAATTTTATACAATTTGATTTTCCTACGGGGCAAAATCAAAAAGTATAAGCAAAATCAAAAGGTATAGGGGCAAAATCAAAAAGTGCAGGCAAAATCAAAAGGTATAGGGCAAAATCAAAAAGTACAAAGGCAAAATCAAATTGTATCAAAGACAGCGTTTACATAGACGAAGGAATCTCCGGCACGAACACTAAAAGACGTGAGGGGTTTAACCGTATGGTGGCAGACGCACTGGATGGCAAAATTGACCTGATCCTCACCAAATCCATCAGCCGTTTTGCCCGCAATACAGTAGATACCCTGACGACTGTCCGCAAGCTAAAGGAGCGGAATGTGGAAGTATATTTTGAGAAGGAAAACATTTACACCTTAGATGCCAAAGGCGAGGTCATGATTACGATTATGAGCAGCCTAGCACAGGAGGAAAGCCGTTCCATCAGCGAGAACATTACCTGGGGGAAGCGCCGCAGCATGGAGGAAGGGAAGTTCTCCCTTGCCTATAAACACTTCCTTGGGTACAAGAAAGGTGAGGATGGTATCTTAGAGATTGTGGAGGACGAGGCAAAAATTGTCCGCAAGATTTACCAACTGTTTTTAGAAGGACAGACTGTCCGGATGATTGCCGACCACCTCACAAAACAGGGCATACCAACGCCAATGGGCAAGGAAAAGTGGAGCGTCTCGACAATTATGAGCATTCTCCAAAACGAGAAATACAAAGGCGACGCCCTGCTCCAGAAAACCTACGTTGCTGATTTCTTAACCAAACGCGTCAAGAAAAACTGTGGCGAGATACCGCAATACTATATCAAGGATTCTCACCCGGCCATCATTGACCCGGCAACTTTTGACCTGGTGCAAAAAGAGATTGAACGGCGGCGGCCGGAACGCCATAAGCTGCACCGCAGCAGCCCGTTTACAGCAAAGGTTATCTGTGGAGACTGCGGCGGTTATTACGGCCGGAAGGTCTGGCACAGTAACAGTAAGCACCGTAAATACATTTGGCGTTGCAACCAAAAATATGAAGAAAAAACGGCCTGCTCCACTCCGAATTTGGATGAGGCAGCCCTCAAAGCAGCCTTCGTGGAAGCATTTAACCGGATGCTTGGCGATAAAGAACAGTATATTGCCCGGTTTGAGGAAATGTTGCCGCTGCTCGCTGATACCAGTAAGTTAGAAAGGCAACTGGCTGAAGCTCAAAACAAGCATAGTCATCTGATGAATAATCTCCGCCTTTATATGGAAGAAAACACGAGGCAGATTCAAGACCAGGAGGAATACAACCGGCGCTTTTCTGAGCTGGATACAGAATGTAAAAAGGCTGAGGAGGAAATCGGGGCTATACAAAAAGAAATCCTGGAACAATCGGGAAGGAAAGAGCAAATCCGCCGTTGCCTGGATGAACTGCGGGAATGTGGGGATATTTTGGATGAGTTCGACGATGATTTATGGAGCTCTATGGTTGAATTCGTGACCGTATACGCCGATGAAAAATTGGAATTCCTGTTCCGGGATGGAACGAGAATTCCAATACAAATGCCAAAAAACAAAAAGAAAAAATAATACAACAGCACTTTAATAATGCACAGCCCGGCTGTGAGTAACTTAGTCATATGAAGCCTGCGGGATTGATTCCGTGGGCTTTTTAAAGTTTTATTCCTTACACAGTGTTTTTTGCATGTTCCAAAGAGTCTCTGATGATTCTTTCCAAGTATTCTTTCTTAGATAAATCCCCTAAATCGTGGAATACTGCTGAGTAAGCGACAAGCGCAGTCCGGACGTACGTGCTATGTTTCTCAAAAATTGTTCGGTCAATGGAGATTCCTTGCGCCTCGATAAACTGGCAACAAAAAGTCACGGCAAGCCTGGTATTGCCTTCACGAAAACCATGTACTTTCCATACTGCCGCTAAATCTTCTGAAAAACATTTTGCCCTGTCATCTAAAGATAGGCTGGCCCAAGAACGTGATGCCATCTTCTTTAAGGCGTCAGACAAATCGCCCTCAATTTTTGCTTTGTCCGAATATTCTAAGGACAAACCGCCTAATGCAGGTTCCTCTTTTTCTATGTTGATTGTGCGGATTTTTCCAGCCCATTCGTAAATATCCTGGAAGATATATTTATGCATTTTGGCCAAATGACCGACATCATAACTCCCTTCTAATGGATTCTCAGCGAGTTCTCTTAGACGAAGGGAAACATAATCTGCCTCTGCATCATCCAACATCTGCCGATCTTGAATACCTAAGATATTCCTGAGGATATTAGTTCCGGGATATACATATGGATCAAGCATCCTGCTTTACCTTATATTTTTTGTCCAGGTATTTCTTTAAATCTTCCGTAGTGGCCTGTCCGTTTTTTTCCAATTCAATATATTTTTTGAAATCTTCTGTGGGCTCAAGCCCGTCAACTTTAATCATGCCAATGGCATAATCCCAAGCCGCATCTACTGTCATATAAACTCCTCCAATCAATCTAAGATTATATTTAGTATACCACATTTTATGGATAAATACCACTATAATAGTTTCCTCCCGGACTTAAAGCGATTCGGTTAACCGTATGGATGATAGTATTTCTCTCTCACCCCTCCCGTACCACACGGCGGACGGCAAAACCGTAGCTGCGGTAATAGCTATCTCCAGGATAAACACCCGCTTGATTTGAGCCTAGAGTGTGATTACGTGTAGCAGAACCACTAATGCTAGACCACCAAATCCCAGCAGTGGTCTGCTCGTCTATGTATCCGTTTGAGCGATTATATCGACCCGTACAGAGAAAGTTGAGGGACTAGAAAGAAACAATGAAAATATGTTCGGTTTTCGGTTTCGTCAGGGATTGGATGGTTGCACTATGGCGCAAAAAATAATCATAGATAAGACTATTCTGCAATCGTGTAGAATCATGGTGCAATTCAATATCCTTGTATTGTAACTAGAGAGTATAAATTTCGCTTTCTGTAAACCAGCCGTTTGATAATGCTGTTTCTTTCACAGATTTCACATTTTCTGTGTATGCGACAACCGCCAAACTTTTTTGGGCACGGGTACAGGCAACATAAAAAAGACGCGCGGTTCTCATTATACTTGTGTCTTTGCCTTCACGTTCATTTTTTATATCCGTTGCCGTCTTTGCCTTTGCTCCAAACAACTTTTCATAGCTAAACAAAAAGCCGCGTGCCTGTGCATCATCCATAATAACCATGACTCTGGGAAATTCTAAACCTTTAACGCCTTGATGTGTTGCGAAACGTGTTTGATCGGTAACATAGGCAGAATATCTTTCTAATTCACTAAATGGTACCAAAAGGGCATTTCTTAAAGCCGTCACTTTTTCATCTTCATTTTCTACATATCCTGATAATATGCTTTCTACACGACTACCCAAATCAAATAATTTTGTTTCTTTAATTGTTTTAAGAACCTCCAAACAAAATGGATCTTTATCATCTTTCCACAATTTCATCAAAGTATCAACAGCAGCATCTGCTTCTTGTAATGTCTTTGTTTGATCCTCTATCTCTGCCGAGAATGCATTTCTAGCCACAAGGGAAGAATTTTTTCTGATAATTTTTGCAACTTGGAATTCGTCCCTATTTTGATATGCCTCTACAAGTGGCGATATGATACTAAACAAAATTGACAACTCCGAAATTGAGCCTTCTCGCAAAGCTGTATCAAATTTGCCGGAGTCATTTAGCGGTTGATATAAATCAGAAAAACCAAACCGGCTTGCAGCCATATGATGTTCCAAAATTAAACTTTTATATTCTGATTCATCATCCCAACCAGTATCATTTGTGTCTTCGGACATTATGGAAGCTATTTTCTTTTCAGTAGCGTCTTTGTTTGCATCGGCATTTACAACAAACAGTCTGACAATTCCTTCTTCTGCATCAGACCGTGGCTTTTGTTCTTGATTATCGACTGTTTTGCGAATGGAGTTTGCTAACTCTACTATACGGACAGCACTTCGGTGATTCATTTTCTTGACAGGCTTCGCCCAGTCGTGAGGGATACAGTCAGCAAGATTATCCTTGCCATCATTATAGATTTTTTGCATAATATCTCCGAACATTCCCACTGTGAATCGTCCTTTATATTTTTCGCATATGGTTAACAAAACATCAACCAATTCCTTTTTCGTGTCTTGACTTTCATCAATAAGCAGTATAGGGTATTTCGTGGTCAGAATATCTTGCATAGTAGGCTCTTTTGCAATAAATCCTGTACTCATTTTAACCACTTCACTATGGCTAAGCGAATCAATCCCCGCATTGTCTCCGTTTGGATTGTAAGAAAATTTCTTTACCATATTAAATTTTGCCAGCCTTGTTGTTTTACGCTGAATTTCCTCAGCCCGTTTATCGAATGTTTTCCCAGGTTTCCCCTTTGCCTGCTTATCTTTAAGTTCCTTGATGTCTTTTTTTACGGATTGTGTAATCCATTCTCAGATGTCTTTTTGATAATTTTTAACAAGTTCCCATAAAAAGCTATGTATGGTAGAAACGGAGAATATCGGTTTATATTGTAGCCTTCTGGATATTTCATCACAGGCTGCATTTGTATATGTAATAACAACAATTTGCTTGCCGTTTAACAACAGATCGTTTCCATACTCTTTATCTAAAAAGGAAAGGGCATCAATCAGGCTCTTTGTTTTACCGGAACCTGCACCGGCAAATGCGAAGAAACACTTAGGATTTTCTTTAGAGAAACATTCTCGTATCTCTTTATCCACGTGATCGTCAACATGATTATCTATAGAATTCTCATTTGTTGATACTGCTGTTGTCATAATTAAACCTCCGGTTCTAAATAAGATTGCAGCCAATTCAGGCCTTCATCGATATATGTAGGGACAGTAAGCTCATCTGGGTCAATAGCATATATCAAATCTAAGGCAAACTCCGCCTTTTGGTCAGATTTCCCATTACGCAAGGTGTCATATATTCCATTTACAAACTCGTCAAAAGTGTTAGATGTGTTAATCTCGTCATTTATTTTTTTCACTAAGCTTCCAGAGTCTTCGAGCGACAAATCCTTAAATGTCTGGTAGTTCGTATAGACCAAACAATCTTCAAATGTGCTAGAGAGAGCTTCTTTATCTTTTTCATCGTAATTAACTATTACAGGTGTTTGGTATGCGACACGGATAGGAAATTCATATGGTGTCTTCCTAATGATTTCTTTCTCTTTAAAAGGAAGTTCCAGAAGTTCATCTAAATTACTTTTTTGAATCAGCCATTTATATATCGTGTAATTGCCGCTGATAAGGCCTTTCCCCCTCTCTGGACGAACTGCCTTATGATGTCCTTCTTTCTGTGCAGAATCCAAATCTGCAATAATAAGGGTGGGCAGGCATAATTTCTCAATCAATGGTCCTAAACGATGGGAATGACGTCCGCTTATACCGAGAATAGAAATATACCGCTGATATAATCTGGGATATTTATTACGAATAAAATGAGGAAGCAACATGAGTTCCGCTGAGCCTTCTACTAAAATTGCAGCATCGGCAAAAAACAAGTCACAATGCGTTGTCTGTAGATAACGAGTGACAAATTTATCTGTTTTGTCCTCTTTTCCAAACACATCAGATAAATTGATAACCTTTGATGTTGCGATATCATCCTCTACACCTTCTGCCAACCGCTTAAAGTATCTTAAATCTGCAAAATTGCTTTCTCTTGCAATATGGCTGGAATGAGTACTAATCAAAAGCTGCGTAGAAAAGCTTTTGTTAGCCTTGATACGTTTGTGGTTTGTTAGGACATCATATGCTTTGCGAATAAATACCTGTTGTACCTGCACATGGAGATGGGCTTCTGGCTCTTCAACCAAAACTAAATGCAATGGTTCAATCGCTCTGCTGTTATCCTGCTGCGTTTGGCCAGCTTTTCCTTCACGCATCCAGTCATCTCTATAACTCATAAGACCGAATACCATCGAAATTAGATTCTGATATCCAAGACCATTATACTTCTCTGGCAGCTTCAAAGTTTCATCTTCTTTACTGAGTGCATACTGTACGGCAGCGTCATGTCTTAAGGTCTCACCGGTAGTCATTTTTGTGGCAATTGTGAGTTTCGGGTTATCTACTCCGGGATATCCCAAATCTTCTAATTCCTTGATCGCTGGTTGAAATTTATTGGCAAGATTTTCATCGAACACTTTCTTGGCGTCTTCTGTCGCTTTTAATATATCCAAATCTTCTGGAGATGGGACTTTTTCTGGGTCAAGATGTTTATCGTAATAACCCCGCAATTGTTCAGACAATTGCTTTTTAGATGAACTATCATTATCTGGATTATCGGGGTCAGCAAAACCTCTCTGTGCATCAATCATATGCACCTTAATTATTCCTTTAAGAGGACGTTCTTGAAAACATTCCATCTCAAAAGGAGTTTGTTGTGGTTTATCCATATCTGTTTGAGCAGGATCAAGAATGAAAGTCTTGATAGAAAAATAACTATTTAGATTTCGTTCTAAAAAATCGCATAGATTTTTCGGATATAAGTGGACGACCGTCTTTTTCTGAGCTTTTTCTGTTCTTCTGGCGGCAACATGGGCTTCACGGTAATCCGCAAAAAATTTGGCGATGTCTTTAGGCAAAAAAGCCAAACGTACTCCTAGTTTACCACCATGCCATTTTAATGTTGGGATTATATCTGTGACATAATAAATTTCATCACATGGAACATTCAACCAAATATCCATTTTAGGTATTAATGAATCCCATTCCAGCAAATCCTCAGGTTCTTTGCAATCCTCCTGCACCCACTTTTCGCCAATTTTATTGATATATGCACGTTTGGACACAGTGATATCGTTGAATGTGAACTTTCGGTCTGAAAGAAATTTTCCGAGTGCATCCATAGCAGATGTTTTACCGCTGTTATTTGCACCAACAAAAATAGTAGTTTTTTCACTAGCATCTATACGGCATTGCAGCAGTTTTCGAAAATTTTGGATATTTATGGTTTGTATGTTCATTGGAGTACCTCCGTTTGCTCGCAGTAATTGTTTGTGTAAAATTATATCATATATTGTAAATTATGGCAAAAAAGATTTAGCGATGGATATTTTTTACTCAGAACTGCCCCTATGCAAGGAATAATCACAGGATAAATGTTTGAGAAAGGTATACGAAATCTCTCATTACCTTATCGTTAGCAACATAATGAGAATAGTTCAAAAAACAAATGCAAACGCCATAAACGTGTAAACCGTGTAGAATCATGGTGCAATTCAATATCTTTGTATCATCGGTGACGTCTACACACACCATGATGAACTGGAAGGGGCAGTACGAAGCAGCCACCTACGAATTCATCGAAACGCCGGAGGAGACGGGGCTTGGGGATATTGAGTGCAGGCTGAACCTTCTGGAGATTGCGGATGGGACTTTCAAGGACGGCGGCCATGCGATGGCCTGGGCATTGAAAGCGGCTGAGTAAAAAACTGAGACTGAACATTCCAAGGGCGGAGCCGGAAGGCTCTGTATCTTGTACCGATAGATTACGGCTTGCCACAGGCAGGCCAATTTTTATGCCATCTTCGGGGAGGTGATGCCGATGGCAATGCGGAAGCTGAAAAAATACAGGCCAACGAAATTCAGGGCGAAGGACAGCGGCTATGACAGGGATGCCGCCGATTTTGCCGTGATGTTCATCGAGAGCCTCTGCCATACCAAAGGCACCTGGGCGGGGAAGCCCTTTGAACTGGTCGACTGGCAGGAGCAGATTATCCGTGACATTTTCGGAACGCTGAAGCCCAACGGCTACCGCCAGTTCAACACGGCCTATGTGGAAATCCCGAAGAAGCAGGGAAAGTCGGAGCTTGCCGCCGCCGTGGCGCTGCTCCTGACCTGCGGGGATGGGGAGGAACGCGCCGAGGTGTATGGGTGCGCCGCCGACCGACAGCAGGCCACCATCGTTTTTGATGTTGCTGCTGATATGGTGCGGATGTGTCCGGCTCTTTCCAAGCGGGTGAAGATACTCGCCTCACAGAAGCGGATTATCTACACGCCCACCAATTCCTTCTACCAGGTGCTTTCGGCAGAGGCGTATTCCAAGCATGGCTTCAACATCCACGGCGTGGTGTTTGACGAGCTGCACACGCAGCCGAACCGGAAGCTGTTTGACGTCATGACCAAGGGCTCCGGCGACGCCCGGATGCAGCCGCTGTATTTCCTCATCACCACGGCGGGGACGGACACCCATTCCATCTGCTACGAGACGCACCAGAAGGCAAAGGATATTTTAGAGGGCAGGAAGATCGACCCTACATTTTACCCGGTGATCTACGGTGCGGATGAAGCGGACGACTGGACGGACCCGAAGGTGTGGAAAAAGGCCAATCCCTCTTTAAATATCACAGTGGGGATTGACAAGGTGGAGGCCGCCTGCGAATCGGCAAAGCAGAATCCGGGGGAGGAGAACAGCTTCCGGCAGCTCCGCTTAAACCAGTGGGTGAAACAGGCAGTGCGGTGGATGCCCATGGATAAATGGGATGCCTGTGCCTTCCCGGTTTCGGAGGATGACTTAGAGGGGCGTGTGTGTTACGGAGGTCTGGACTTGTCCTCCACCACGGATATCACGGCGTTCGTGCTGGTGTTCCCGCCACTGGATGAGGAGGATAAATACTGCATCCTTCCGTACTTCTGGGTGCCGGAGGAGACGCTGGAGCTGCGTGTGCGGCGTGACCATGTCCCCTACGATGTGTGGGAGCGGCAGGGGAAGCTGATGACCACGGAAGGGAACGTGGTGCATTACGGCTATATTGAAAAATATATTGAACGTCTTGGTGAACGCTTTAACATCCGGGAGATTGCCTTTGACCGGTGGGGTGCTGTGCAGATGGTGCAGAACCTTGAGGGTATGGGCTTTACGGTGGTACCGTTCGGCCAGGGCTTCAAGGATATGTCCCCACCCACAAAGGAGCTGATGAAGCTGGTGCTGGAGCAGATGATTGCCCACGGCGGGCATCCGGTCCTTCGGTGGATGATGGACAACATCTTCATCCGCACCGACCCCGCAGGCAATATCAAGGCAGATAAGGAAAAGTCCACGGAGAAGATTGACGGCGCGGTGGCCGCGATCATGGGGCTTGACCGTGCGGTGCGCTGCGGGAACCAGACATCCGAAAGCGTGTACGATTCCCGCGGACTTTTGGTGTTCTGATTTGTGCATCCATACAAAAATCAAGCGGAACGCTTGCATACCGCAAGCAAAAGCGGTATACTATATAGTGAAAGGATGTGGTTTAAATGGCAAGGACATCAAATGTATTCGCGCGTGTGGAGCCTGAGATCAAAGAGCAGGCGGAACGGGTGCTTGACCAGCTTGGCATACCAATGTCAAATGCGGTCGGTATGTTTTTAAGGCAGGTCGTGCTTCAGCAGGGCATCCCGTTCGAGATGAAGCTGCCGAAGAAGGCGCCGCTTGCATACGGCTCCCTTACAAAAGAGCAGTTTGACGCAGAGATAGGAAAGGGCATGGAGGATATACGGGAAGGCAGGGTATATTCAGCAGATGCAGTGGAAGAAGAAATGCGGCGGGATTACGGGATATGAGCTGGGATATCGTATACACGGCCGGGGCGAGGCGTGATCTGAGGGATATATACGAGTATATTGCATATGAACTGCTTGTGCCGGAAACGGCAGCAGGGCAGACGCAGCGGATCATGAAGGAAATCCGCGCTCTTGATGAGATGCCGATGCGGTTCCGGCTGTACGAAGAAGAACCGTGGCACAGCGAAGGGCTCCGTTTTTTCCCTGTTGATAATTACCTTGTGTTTTATCTGCCGGATGAAACCAGAAACACAGTGAGCATTGTCCGCATCATGTACGGCGGCAGGGATATCCGCAGACAGCTAAGTGAAACAGAAATAGAATACTGAACAGGAGGGCATCTGCCAGAAATGGCGGGTGCTTTTCTTATGCCGTTTGGACTATACAATTTAACTAAACAGGGCGTGGGCAGACAGAGGGCATCGCTTCGGCGGCGCCTTCTGTCTGTCCGTTTTTCGGAAAGGAGAGTGGTTCCTATGGGATTATTCAGCGGATTGTTCAGGGCGAGGGATGCGCCTACGAACCGCACATCGGGCAGCACCTACAGCTTTTTCATGGGCGGCAGCACAAGCGGCAAGCGTGTCAATGAGCGCACCTCCATGCAGATGACGGCGGTGTACTCCTGCGTCCGGATTCTTTCGGAGGCGGTGGCAGGGCTGCCGCTGCATTTTTACAGATATACGGATAACGGCGGGAAGGAAAAGGCGGCGGACCACCCGCTGTATTTTTTGCTCCATGACGAGCCGAACCCGGAGATGACTTCCTTCGTGTTCCGGGAAACGCTGATGACGCACCTGCTCCTTTGGGGGAATGCCTACTCGCAGATCATCCGCAACGGGAAGGGGGAGGTCATTGCACTGTACCCGCTGATGCCGGACAGGATGACGGTCGACCGGGATGAAAAGGGGCAGCTTTATTATTCCTACCTGACGGGGAACGATGATGCGCCGACCATGAAAGGCAGCACCGTAAATCTGTCCCCTTCGGATGTGCTGCATATCCCCGGACTCGGCTTTGACGGGCTGGTGGGATATTCGCCTATCGCCATGGCAAAGAACGCCATCGGCATGGCGATTGCCTGTGAGGAATACGGGGCGAAGTTCTTCGCCAACGGCGCACAGCCGAGCGGCGTGCTGGAGCATCCGGGGACGCTGAAAGACCCTTCAAGGGTGCGGGAGAGCTGGCAGTCCACATTCGGCGGCAGCCACAATGCCAACAAGGTGGCCGTTTTGGAGGAGGGGATGAAATATACTCCGATCTCCATCTCGCCGGAGCAGGCACAGTTTCTGGAAACACGGAAGTTCCAGATCAATGAGATCGCGAGGATCTTCCGTGTGCCTCCGCACATGGTGGGCGACCTGGAAAAGAGCAGCTTCTCCAACATCGAGCAGCAGAGCCTTGAGTTTGTGAAATACACCCTCGACCCGTGGGTGTCGAGGTGGGAACAGTCCATGGCGCGGTCTTTGCTGACGCCGGAGGAAAAGAAGCAGTATTTTGTGAAGTTCAACGTGGACGGACTGCTCCGGGGCGATTACCAGAGCCGCATGAGCGGGTATGCCGTAGGGCGGCAGAACGGGTGGATGTCCGCAAACGACATCCGGGAACTGGAGAACCTTGACCGCATCCCGGAGGAATTGGGAGGCGACCTGTACCTTATCAACGGGAACATGACAAAACTTGCGGATGCAGGCATATTTGCGGAAGGGGCATCCGCCCAGAATGGGAAGGAGGAATCCGATGAAAACGAAGAAGTTCTGGAACTGGAAGAAAGTGAAGAACCAGGAAATGGAAGTGACAGAGCGGATACTGGAGCTGAACGGCACCATCGCAGAGGAAAGCTGGTTTGACGATGATGTCACGCCGCAGCTTTTCAAGGATGAGCTGAACAGCGGCACGGGAGACATTACCGTTTGGATCAACTCGCCGGGCGGCGACTGCGTGGCGGCGGCACAGATCTACAATATGCTCTCCAACTACAAGGGGAAAGTCACAGTGAAGATTGACGGCATTGCTGCGTCGGCGGCATCTGTCATAGCCATGGCGGGCGACACCGTCCTGGTATCCCCGGTTTCCATGCTGATGATCCACAATCCCGCCACCATCGCCTGGGGCGACCATGCCGAGATGCAGAAGGCCATTGATATGCTCTCCGAAGTGAAGGAATCCATCATCAATGCCTATGTGCTAAAGACGGGGCTTTCCCGTCCGAAGCTGTCGCACCTCATGGATGCGGAAACGTGGATGGACGCGAACAAGGCGGTGGAGCTTGGCTTTGCGGATGAGATCATGACGCGGGCAAAGGCGGAGCCGGAAAAGGAGCCGGAGGAGGACACAGAGGGAGGCGCTTCCGAAGAGGATGAGGAGGAAAAGAAATTCCCGCCTTCCACGAGTTCCATGCTGTTTTCCCGCAGGGCGGCGAACAACGCCCTTTTAAATAAACTGGCCGCCAAGTATGGCGGGGAAAAACCGAAGGCAGATATCCAGGCGCAGGCAAAAATCCCTGCTGCGGGTACAGAAACCGGCCGTTCCGTGGACGCACTCATGGAGCGGCTTAATTTATTAAAGCGATAAGAAGGAGGATTTCATTATGACGATTCTGGAACTGCGTGAGAAACGCGCGAAGGCATGGGAGGCGGCAAAGGCATTTCTGGATTCCCACAGGAAGGAGAACGGCGTCCTTTCCGCGGAGGATGACGCCGCATATACGAAGATGGAGCAGGAGATCACCGACCTTGGGAAAGAAATCGCAAGGCTGGAGCGGCAGGAGGCATTGGATGCGGAGCTGAACCGTCCTGTAAATAAGCCCCTCACGGGGAAGCCGGGCGGCAGGGCGGACGCAGACGGCGGGGAGGATAAGACCGGGCGCGCCTCCGACGATTACCGGAAGAACTTCTGGAACGCCATGCGCTCCAAGGTTCCGATGCCGGGTGTGACCAATGCCCTGCAGATTGGCACGGACTCCGAGGGCGGCTACCTGGTGCCGGATGAATACGAGAGGACGCTTGTGGAAGCCTTGGAGGAGGAGAACATCTTCCGGCAGATGGCGAAGGTCATCAAGACCTCCAGCGGCGACCGCAAGATTCCCGTGGTGGCTTCCAAAGGCACGGCATCCTGGATTGACGAGGAGGGCGCATACCCGGAGAGCGAAGACTCCTTCGGGCAGGTTTCCATCGGGGCTTACAAGCTCGGCACCTTGATAAAGGTTTCCGAGGAGCTGTTGAACGACAGAGTCTTTGACCTGCAGTCCTATATCTCCCGCGAGTTTGCCCGCCGCATCGGGGCGAAGGAAGAGGAGGCGTTCTTCACGGGGGACGGCAAGGGCAAGCCGTTAGGTGTGCTTGCGGCCACGGGCGGCGCAGAAACAGGCGTGACCGCAGCATCCGCCACGGCTGTGACGGCGGATGAGCTGATGGATTTATATTACTCGCTGAAATCCCCGTACCGCAAGAAATCCGTGTGGGTGCTGAATGATTCCACCATCAAAGCCATCCGCAAGCTGAAGGACAATAACGGGCAGTATTTATGGCAGCCTTCCCTGACCGCCGGGGCGCCGGACATGATTTTAGGCCGCCCCATCAAGACTTCTGCCTATATGCCGGCCATTGCCGCAGGCGCAAAGACCATCGCTTTCGGTGATTTCAGCTACTATTGGATTGCCGACCGGCAGGGGCGCAGCTTCAAGCGCCTGAACGAGCTGTTCGCGGCCACCGGGCAGGTGGGCTTCCTTGCTTCGCAGCGTGTGGACGGGAAGATGATCCTTGCGGAAGCGGTGAAGGTGCTGGTGCAGAAAGCGGCATCCGCAGGCTAATGGAAGGGGGCGGCGGGCATGGTGGTGACACTGGAAGAAATGAAAAATTACCTCCGTGTGGATTACGATGACGATGATGCCCTGATTGGAAGCATTATCCGGGCATCGGAAAAAATCTGCATGGACGTGGCGCGGATGGATGACGCGGGGGAGTTTGCGGCAGTGGAAAACGCAAAGATAGCCGTGCAGTATACAGCCGCCTATCTGTATGAACACCGGGAGGATGCCGACCACCATGCCCTCACGCTCACCCTGCGCTCGCTCCTTTCCGGCAGCCGGAAGGAGGCGTTCTGATGGAGGTTTCCCTTTTGAATGTCCGCATCACCTTCCAGAAGAATGGTGTGGCGGTGGACGGCATCGGCAACCACAAAAACACATGGTCTGATTATTATTCCTGCCATGCCACAGCCAGTGGCGAGGCGGGAAAGCAGACCAGTGAAACGGATGTGGTCGGAACCGTGGCGGATGAATCGGAGGTTTCGTTTACGGTCCGCTGGTGCCAAAAAGCGGCGGCGGTCGATTCCACGGGATACCGTGTGGTGTTTGACGGTGGAATTTACGACATCCTCGCCGTTGACCACATGAACTATAAAAAGAAATGCATCAAATTCAAGTGCAGGAAAGCGAGGCGGTGACGATGGCGAACGGCGTATCTATCGACCGGATGGCAGACGAGATCATGAAGGGGCTGACAGAATATGCGGGCCTTGCCACGGAGGATGTGAAAAAGGCGGTGAGGAAAGCCGGGACAGCGGTGCGGAAGGATATCGAAGCCAATGCGCCGAAGGACACCGGGAAGTATGCAAAGTCATGGGCGGTGAAGACCACGAAGGAAACCTCCAATTCGCTGGAGGTGACGGTGCATTCCAGGAACCGCTACCAACTGACGCATCTTTTGGAACATGGCCACGCCAAGCGGGGTGGCGGGCGCGTCCCGGCAAAGCCGCATATCGCGGCGGCGGAGCAGGCCGGCATAGAGCAGCTTGAAAAAGAGATACAGAAAGCATTGGAGGGATAGGCTTTGGAAACATTGATAGCCATTTTGAAAGAGATCGGCATCCCCTTCGCCTATGACCATTTTGCGGAGGGCGAGTCACCGGAGCCGCCGTTTGTCTGCTACCTTCTGCCGCAGAGCGACAACTTCGCCGCTGACGGCATGGTGTACTTCAAGGCGAGCGGCGTGAAGATAGAATTATATACCGGCACCAAGGACCTGTCGGTGGAAAAGAAACTGGAGGATGCGCTGGATAAGCGGCGCATCTTCTACAACAAGTCGGAGGTCTGGATTGACAGCGAGAAGCTGTACGAGGTCCTCTACCAATTCGATATGGAGGTGGTTTGCGATGCCGAAGAAGAATAAAGTGAAATTCAATATCTGCAACGTGCATTACGCGCTGCTGACGCTGGGTGTGGACGGGGCAGTGTCCTTTGGCACGCCCGTTGCGATGCCCGGCGCCGTTTCCCTTTCCCTGGATCCCAACGGCGAGCCGAGCAATTTCTATGCGGACGGCTACGCCTATTACACGGTCAGCAACAACATGGGCTACGAGGGCGACCTGGAGCTTGCCATGGTGCCGGAGAGCTTCCGCACCGACGTGCTGAAAGAAGCCCTGGATGAGAACAAGGTGCTTTTAGAGAACGCCAATGCGGAGACGGAGAACTTCGCACTGCTGTTTGAGTTTGACGGCGATGTGCGGAAAATCCGCCATGTGCTGTACAACTGCTCGGCAGCCCGCCCGACCATTGAGTCCCAGACCAACGAGGACGAGATCGAGGTGCAGACCGAGACGCTGTCCATCACGGCAGCCCCGCTGGCGAGCGGCTATGTGAAGGCAAAGACCGGGGACGGCACCACGGATGAAGTGTACCAGAACTGGTATAAGAGCGTGTACCTACCGGAGGCGGCAACGGGCGGCACTTCCGGCGGTGGTACGGAAACAGGCGGCACGGATACGGAAGGGGAGGTGTAATTTATGAGCATGAAACAGAATATCGAGATTGACGGGAAGCAGGTGCCTTTTAGGGCATCCGCAGCCATCCCGCGGATTTACCGGATGAAGTTCCACCGGGACATATACAAAGACCTGCGTTCCCTTGAGAAGTCCATTGGTGACGGGGACGAGGAAAGCTCCAACCTGGATTTATTTTCACTGGAGATGTTTGAGAACATCGCTTATGTGATGGCGAAGCACGCAGACCCCGGCATCCCGGACAGCCCGGAGGAATGGCTGGATGAATTCAATACCTTTTCTATCTACCAGGTGCTTCCGAAGCTGATACAGCTATGGGGGCTGAACGTGCAGACGGATGTCCAGTCTAAAAAAAACTTCGCCCAACTGACCGGGAAATGACCACGCCGCTGTTCCTGCTCCGATGTGTGCAGCTTGGGCTTTCCATCCGTGACCTTGACCTGCTTACAATTGGCATGGTCAACGATATGTTCGCGGAGAGCAGGAACGACGAATACAAGGGCTATAAGGAAATCGCCACCCAGGAGGATTTCGACCGCTTTTAGGCGGCGTCCCCCTGGGCATATTTTTGCATTTTAACAGGAAGGGGTGTCCGCCGTGGCGAACAGAATCAAGGGTATCACTGTTGAGATCGGCGGGGATACCACCAAGCTACAGACTGCTTTAAAAGGCGTCAATTCTTCCATCCGGGATACGCAGTCGCAGCTCCGTGATGTGGAGAAGCTCTTAAAATTAGACCCCGGCAACACGGAGCTGCTGGCACAGAAGCACCGGCTTTTGGGTGAGGCGGTGGCAGGTACGAAGGAAAAGCTGGAAACCTTAAAAACCGCTGCGGAGCAGGCAAACACGGCTCTTGCCAACGGGGAAATCTCGCAGGACCAGTACGATGCCCTCCAGAGGGAAATCATCGAAACGGAAAACAACCTGCGTGACCTGGAGCGGCAGGCCGGGCAGTCTGCTGTGGCGTTGCAGAAAATCTCCGCCACGGGGGAAAAGCTGAAGACTGTGGGGGACAACATTTCCTCCGCCGGGCAGAAGCTGCTCCCTGTCACGGCGGGCGTGACCGCCCTCGGCACAGCGGCAGTCAGCACGGCGGCAAACTTTGAATCTTCCATGTCGCAGGTGCAGGCGACCATGGGAATCACGAAGGATGCCATGTCCACGGTCAACGGGGAGAGCGTCAACACGATGGATACGCTTTCCGCGCTGGCAAAGAAGATGGGAAGCGAGACAGCTTTTTCCGCTTCGGAGTGTGCGGAGGCTCTGAATTATCTTGCCCTTGTCGGTTATGACACGCAGCAAATGTGCGATACGCTCCCCACCGTCCTGAACCTTGCGGCGGCGGGCGGGATTGACCTTGCGGCGGCATCGGACATGGTGACGGACGCCATGTCCGCCCTGGGCATGGGTGTGGATGAGGCAGGGACGATGGTGGATCAGATGGCGAAAACTGCCTCCACCACCAACACCTCCGTGGCACAGCTTGGCGAGGGCATCCTTACCATCGGCGCGACCGCAAAGACCGTGAAAGGCGGCACGGCGGAGCTGAACACGGCCCTCGGCATCCTCGCCAACAACGGCATCAAGGGTGCGGAGGGTGGCACACACTTAAGGAACGTCATCCTGTCATTGCAGAACCCGACCGACAAGGCGGCCGCCTGCATGGAGCAGCTTGGGCTGGATGTCTACGATTCCGAAGGGAATATGCGCTCCCTCAACGACATCTTGGGCGACCTGAACACGAGCATGGACGGCATGACGGCGGCGGAGAAGTCCAACATCATCGGGCAGATCTTCAACAAGACCGACCTGTCCTCCGTGAACGCCCTGCTTGCAAACACCGGGACCACATGGGATGAGCTGCAGCAGTCCATCGTTGACAGCGGCGGCGCAGCGCAGCAGATGGCGGACACACAGCTTGACAACCTGCAGGGGCAGCTCACCATTTTAAAGTCAGCCCTGGAGGGGCTGGCGATTTCTTTCGGGGAGCTTCTGCTGCCCGCGATAAAGACCATCGTTGGATGGGTGCAGAAGTTCGTGGACTGGCTGAACGGCATGGACGAAGGGACGAAGAAGGTGGGTGGGTACCATCGCGCTCCTTGCGGCGGCTCTGGGGCCGGTGCTGATTGTCATCGGAAAAGTGGTGTCTGCGGTCGGCACAATCATGACGATTGTTCCGAAGGTGGCGGGAGTCATCAATACGGTAAAGACCGCTTTTGCCGCCTTAAACACCACCATGCTTGCCAATCCCATATTCCTCATTATCGCAGCGATTACGGCGCTGGTGGCGGCATTTATTTATCTGTGGAACACAAATGAGGACTTCCGGCAGTTCTGGATCAACCTCTGGGAGAATGTGAAGGAGGTTGCCATTGCCGTATGGGAGGCGATCAAAAACTTCTTTTCGGCGGCATGGGAAGCCATATCTTCCACAGCACAGGCAGTTTGGAACGGGATCAAGGATTTCTTTTCCGGGCTGTGGGAAGGGATAAAGACCATCTTCAGCACAGTGGTGGAAGTGATTAGGACCATCATCACCACCTATTTCAATATTTACAAGACCATCATCACAACGGTGCTGAATGCAATAAAGACGGTGTTCACGACCGTATGGAACGGGATAAAGACTGTGGTCACCACGGTGGTGACGGCAATCCAGACCTTTATCACCACGGCATGGAACGCCATCAAAAATACAGTCACGACCGTCCTGAATGCGATAAAGACGGTCATCACTACGGTATGGAACGGAATCAAAACCGCCGTTACGACTGTGGTAAATGCCATAAAGAATGTGATTTCCACCGTTTGGAACGGGATAAAGACCACGGTCAGCACCGTGGTCAATGGGATTAAAAATACGGTTTCTACAGTGTTCAATAACATCAAGTCCTCCATCAGCAGCACGATGGGCAATATTGTATCTGTGATAAAGAACGGTTTCAATAACGCCATCAGTTTTATTACGAGCCTTCCGTCCAAAGCCCTGCAGTGGGGCAAAGACATGATCATGGGCATCGTGAACGGAATCAAAAGCTGTATCGGAGCCGTGGGCGATGCCGTGAGCAGCGTGGCGAATAAAATAAAATCTTTCCTGCATTTCTCCGTGCCGGACGAAGGGCCGCTGACCGATTACGAGAGCTGGATGCCGGACTTCATGAAGGGGCTTGCAAAGGGCATCGAGGACAGCAAGAGCATGGTGGCAAGGGCAATGGACGGCGTAGCGGCAGACATGATCCTGAATCCTTCCGCAGCCGTGCAAGAGATTTCTGTATCCGGGGATGGAACTGGAGACTCCCCACAGGGCGGCTCCATAAACGGCCCGCTGATCGAGGTGAAGGAAATGAACGTGAGGAGCGAGGAGGACATCCGCAAAATCTCACAGCAGCTTTACCGGCAGCTCCAACAGGGGCGGCGGGCAAACGGCTATTCGTAAAGGAGGGATGCATGGATGGGATTTTCATTTGACGGCGTCACATCAAAGAGCATGGGGATTGCAAGCCGTATGACAACGGAGAACCGTGTGCCGGAACTGAAAAACCGCACCATTTCCATGGCGGGCAGGGACGGCCTGATTGACCTTGGCGCGTCCCTTTCCGAGCGGGTGATAGAGATATCCTGCTTCATCCCTCCCAGGCGGACAATGGCAGAACTGCTCCAATGCAAGGATGAGATTGTAAGCTGGCTGAGTCCGGACAAAGGCGTGTGCGAGCTGAAACTGGACACGGAGCCGGGGCGGGTGTATTACGCAAGGCTCCAGAGCGGCGTCACCTTTGAACGGGTGGTGCGGCTGGCGGCGGCCTTTGACCTTGCCTTTTTCTGCCCGGACCCTTTCGGCTACGCTGCGGAGGATGAAATTTTCACCATTACGGAAGCGGGAAGCCATACGGTGAGGCGGAGGCTTGGGAACTTATACTCCAACCCTGTCTACCGGCTGAAAGGCGTCCTGGCTTCCGGGGCGGGCAGATACATCAGCATCACCACAAACGGGGCGGAGCTGAAAATAGCAAACGCCACGCTCTCGGAAGGGGAAACGCTGGTAATCGATACAGCGAAAATGACGGCATGGGTGGAGGATGCGGAGGGGAACACGCTCCGCAACGCCCTGCCGTATATCGGCGAGTTGAACTTCCCAACGCTTGGGGCGGGGCTGAACACGGTGGAGGTGGCGGTATCGAACGCCGCATTTGAGGAACTTGAAATACAGGCAAAGAGCCGGTGGAGGTGATTTTTTATGGGATTGCAGGCAGTCCTGAACAGACAGACAGATTTCACGGGGGAGTTCCCGGTGGAATATGCGAAAGACGGATTATGGCGCTTTAATGAGAATGCCCCGGATGCGGACACCATGCTCGCTGATTCCTCCGGGAAAGGCAGGAAGATGTTTGTTTCCGGCTGGTCGGGTACGAGCGCCGGCTTCCGTAACGGGCAGAAGGGGCGGCATTTCCGCATGAACATCACAAACCCCGCCTCGGAGAAAACCTATCTGAAGGTGACGAATGACGGCTCCATCTTCCAGAGCCTTGGGGAGCGGATCATTGTGGGTGGCTGGATGAACCCCACCACTTATTCGGTGGGCAACACCTACACGCCGATTTTTAACACGAGGCAGGGGCCGGGGCAGCCGATTTTTTACCTTTCCCTCATCCGGGGAAAGCCGAGGATCATGCTGTATAATTCCGCAGGCTCCCTGATACTGGATGAGTCGGTGACGCCGCCTTTTTCCTTTGTGAACAACGGGTGGTACTTCATTGCCTGCGTGATCGAGCCGGACAATAAAAAGGCACAGTATGTCATAGGAGACCGGGAAAGCGGGGCGGTGTGGATTTCTGCAGCCCTGTCCTTTACGGGCGAGCTTAACCGCTCCTGCACGGCAGACCTTATCATGGGGATGCACGCTGGCTCCTACTGGTTTGCGGGCGGATTTGACGACTGGTTTTTAGACTGTGATTCACAGCTTACGGCAGAGGACTTGGCGGATTATTTCCGTGCCACAATTTTTGCCAACGGCGGCGATACTGCGGGATCGGTGGATGCCCTCTCTATTCCGGATGGCGTGACACTGCGGAAGGGGAGTAACGGTGCATACCCGGAAAGCGGCGTGCTGTATACCCGTGCCGTGGAATACGGTCTTTCCGGCGCGGGCAAAGTGTCTGTTTCAAGCGAATGCGTCCCCGGCGTGACGGACATTGCCCTTGTGGAGACATCCACGAGCAGCGACCTCATTAGCTGGAGCGATTGGGCGGCGGTGGGTGCGGACGGGAAGATGCCGTCCCCTGCCCGTGCATACATCCGTTTCCTTGTTACGCTCACGACAGCGGACATGGCGAGGACACCGAAACTGACGGACATCCAGATTTATGACATACCGAAGTCCCCTTACGAGAAAATCGGCTATGCCCGCCCGGTGGTGCTGGACTCAAACGGTGCATGGGAGGCGGTGCTGGAAAACGCCTACGGCATCATCGTGACGGGCGAGGTCAACGGCGAGGATACGCTGACATTTTCCATACCATTCAGCGATTACAAGCGGAAGTATATCGACAACGAGAAGAAAATCCAGATTGTGGATGACGTGTACACCATCCGCACGGTCACGGACAGCAAGGATGCCTCCGGAAACGCCGTGACGGAGGTGTACGCCGAGGCGGAGTTCTACAACCTTGCATTTTCTGTCCGGAAGGAGGAGAAAGCCTTTGACGCAGAGACGGCGGATGCTGCCATGGCCTATGCCCTTTCTGGCACGGAATGGAGTGTCGGCACGGTCACGGTCACCACGAAACGCACATGGACCTCCACGGAGAAAAACGCGCTCTCCATCCTGCGCAACGTGGCGGACCTGCATGGCGGCGACCTGGTCTTTGACTGCCCGAACCGGCTGGTGCATCTCCTGATTCTGAATGGGAAGGACAGCGGCGCGCTGTTCATGTATGGGAAGAACATGAAGGACATTGAGCGGACGGTGGACACCATGGGGCTTGTCACGAGGCTGTATGCCGTCGGCGCGGACGGCATGACTTTTGCCAGCATCAATGGCGGGAAGCCTTATGTGGAGGATTTCACTTATTCCAAAGAAATCCGTGTCTCATCCCTGGACTGTTCGGCTTTCACGAACCCTTACCAGATGCTGGAGTTTACGAGGATGCGGCTTGCGGATTACTGCAGGCCGACCGTTTCCTATGTGCTGAACGCCATGGATTTGTCTGTGCTGACGGGGTATGAGCATGAGGCGTGGGAGCTTGGGGATTATGTGCGGGTGGAGGATAAGGATTTGGGGCTTTCAGTCACCACAAGGATTGTGCGGAGGGAATATAACCTGCAGGAGCCGTGGAACACGGTGCTGGAGCTTTCCACGGTGCTTAAGAACCTGGGCAGCTCCACGAGCAAGTGGGACAATGCCGCCGATTCCCTGGAGGGCGTCAGCGTGGTGTCCAGCGAGGACATTGCGGAGCTTGTGCCGTTCAACCTCCTTAGAAATTCCCGTGCCGATGACGGGCTTGCTTATTGGGTGTCTTCCGGCTTCGAGGCGGACGGGGAAAACGGGGCGAGCGGCACAGCCTCTTTTAAGGCGGAGGGCGTGGCGGGGATGACCAAGAGCCTGTCGCAGACAGTGTATCCTGCCAACCGTGACAGCTACACCATATCGGCGCAGATTGCGTCTGAAAATTTAAAGAAACTGAGCGGCAACTCGCAGGTCGGCATTGAGATTGTGCTGGAATATGAGGACGGCAGCACGGAGTCAAGGTTTATCGACCTGTATTGATGGGAGGTCAGCATGGCATATTTTTCAAGGACAATAGCGAAAATCACTCCGGAAAACTTCTCATCGGAGAGGCTGAAATCCGTCACCGTCCGCGTCTGCATCACGGACTGCACGGGTGAATTCTACATCACGGACATCCTCCTGCAGGGCGGGCCGGTGGCAATGGGATGGGTGGGGCATCCTTCGGAACTGAGGTGGACGCTGGATGGCTGAGTTTGTCAGGCTTGCGGAAGTAGTCAATAAGAAAAAGGATATGCGCATCGTGAGCGTGACGGTGATTCCCACCATTGCCGACTGCTCCGGGCGCATCTGGTTTACCGACCTCCAGCTTCAGGAAGGCTCTGCGTTAAGCGGCTATGCTCCGCACACGGAAACCTGTCTGAAAAAATCGGGAAATGCTCCCGTGTGGTTCAACGGTGTGGTGCACTCGGAGGAAACGGTGGTTCTTTTCAACATGGGAAAAACCTCCGCTCCGTTAGACATCCACATCTATCCGAAATCCGATATGGCGGCAGGGACGGTGCGGCTTGCCCAGGGCGTGGGCGGACAGAGGGCGGTGTTCTCGGAAGCAGTGAAAGCGGAGGATGATATCGCGCTGCTTGCCACCACACGGGAATGCACGAAGAACGGGACTCCGGCAAAGAAGGAAGGCTTCTACCAGTACAGCGCCGCATGGGATTCCAAGCATAAGGTAACGCTGGAAAGCGGGAAAACGGCGAGGCTGTTATTTATCATGCAGGAGATGCAGGAAGGAGGCGGGACATTTTGATGGATACTCTCAAAGGCAGACAGATCATGGTGTGGACGTTTATGGGCAACACGAGGATGTACCAGGCACTCCGGGATTATGGCGACCGCATCAGCCAGATCGGGCTTTTCTCCTTTAAGGTCAGGGCGACCGGGGAAATCTACGAGAGCGGCGTTTCCATTGCGGAAGGCTCCGCCATGCGGACGTATATCTGGAAGTGGCCGCACATCAAATGGCTGCTGACCGTGGCGAACGACGGCACGAACAGCATCTTCAAGGCACTGCGGGAAAACACGGGCGGGGCGCAGGATAAGTTCCTCTCGGAGCTTGTGCGGATCATGGAGAAATACCCTTGGTGTGACGGCGTGGACATCGACCTGGAAAAAGGGGACGATTACTCCACGGCGGCGAAGTCCACGGCCATGTTCCGCAATATTTATAACACTGTGAAGAATTATAACCCGGCAAAACTGATGAACATCTGCCTTCCGGGGATGGACAGCATTAATGGCTCTGTCGGCGGGGAGAACTGGTGCGTCTACGGCGACCTCAACAATTACTGCGACACGGCCTCCATCATGAGCTACGGCATGGCGTGGGCGGGCAGCGCACCGGGACCGGTCTCCCCGCGTTCCTGGCTGGAGGGCATTTATAATTACGCTGTGAAGGTCATGAATCCAGATAAGGTGTTTTTGGGGATGCCCGCCTACGGGTGGAACTGGCGGATACACGACACGCCAAAGAACATGGGCGTGACCTACCGGGGGACTTCCAACACCTACTATGCGGCGCAGTTATGGATGACTGGCGGATACAATTTCACGGACGACAAGCCGCCGCAGCCGTTCATCCCCATTGTGGCCTATTGGGATGACTACGACAAGGTTCCGTGGGCGCTTCCCCATGTGTACGACTACATGGAGGGGCGGGATGCAGTCTCCTATGATTACCCGCTGATTTCCGGCACCTACAACCGCAGGCATTACCTTACCGCCTACGGCAAGGAGCAGAAGACGGAGTTTGATAACATCATTGTTGACCGCAGCGGCGGAAACCCTGACAGTTATTCCGGTATTGTGTCCGTTTCGGAGGGTATGGTGACAATGGGGGATAACGGCTCCGTCACTTATAAATTTTCTGTATCCACGGCGGGAACTTATGATGTGGCGGTGCGCCTGTGCTTCCCCTTTTGGGATAAAAACGGGATTTATATTTCCATTGACGGGAGCAGGAAGCATTTCACGGAAAGCCGCCTGTGGTGGCCGTACTGGAGGACTACCTTCTGGTCGGCACTGGCAGAGGGGATTTCCCTCTCCGCAGGGATGCATACCATCACGGTTTCGGTGGGTGTGAAGGGCGTGCAGTTTTACGGCTTCCGTGTCTGCCGGTCCTTTTCTGAAGAACCGAGTGCCGGCTCCGCCACCTACACGCTTGCGCCGCGGAAATTCAAGGATGTGGACGGGAACATGGCGCAGCCGGACAGGGGCTTCAAGCTGACGCTGGAGATGCTCCGCAGGAAGCCGGACTCGGCGCTTATCTGGTACGAGGATTTCCGGGATGAAAATCCCCTGCCGGAAACCTACTGGACGACACTCTCCGGCAAGTGGGAGGTGTGGCGGGAAGGCTATGAGAACCGGCCGTATTCACAGCTTGAGGGGAGCGGGCAGCTTGCGTGGCAGTACAGCGGATTTAAGGAACTGCACCTACGGGCAAGGCTGGCGTTCCCGGCAAATGGAAGCGGGAAAGCCGGAGTATTCTGCGGTGATGTGTTCTGCTGCTTAAATATCGATACGCAGCGGGTAGAGCTTTACAAAGGCTCGGCGCTCCTTGGCAGCTACAGCCAGACCATCAGCCGGACGGCGGATGCCGACCTGCGGGGAAACTCCGCCATGTACACGGTGGAGATGCGCATCCGGGGGAACCGGGTGCGTGTCTATTCCGGCGCATCCTACACGCTGCGGTTCACGGCATCCATATCCAGATTCAGATTCAGCGGAGGCTACGCAGGATACCGCTCGGATAACCGGACTGTCTGCGAACTGATGAGGCTTGGGGACGCATGGACCTATGAGCCGTATGAGCGTTTTGATGTGCGGATGCCGGACGGCGGTTTTAAGTCCTTCGGCCGGATCAGCAGGAGCAGTGCGGTGTGGGATGAGGAATTCCAGGTGTTCACGCTGACCGCCGATGTGGAGGAAAGCTCCACCCGCAGCGAGGACATTTCCATGGATTATGATTTTTTCCACTCGGAGCTGATGGAGATATCCTGCGGGAACAACTATACGGCGGAAGTCATACCGAGGGACATCAACATCTGGATTTCCCGTCTGTTCCTTGGGGATGCGGACGGCTTCTCCATCCTCTATTACCAGGACGTGGACTCGCTCATCTATTGGGCGAACCAGGCGGCGTACCGATGGAAGCTGCGGGGGATGTGTATGTGGTCGCTTGGGCAGGAGGACATGAGGCTGTGGGAATGGCTGCCGAAACAAATTTAATATTTTCATGGAAACTGGCGGATGTCCACAGCGGGCAGCCGCTTTTTTCATACACAAAAATCTTTTAAAGGAGGGTTTCACTATGAAAGAATTCTGGAACACGATCCAACTTATTTTCACTGCCATCGGGGGATGGCTTGGCTGGTTCCTCGGCGGCTGTGACGGCCTGCTGTATGCGCTCATCGCATTTGTCGTGGTGGACTATGTCACGGGCGTGATGTGCGCTGTGGCGGACAAGGAGCTGTCCAGCGAGGTGGGATTTAAGGGCATCGCAAAGAAGGTGCTGATCTTCCTGCTGGTGGGGATCGCCAACATCCTCGATGTGCAGGTCATCGGGAGCGGCTCCGTTCTTCGCACGGCGATTATCTTTTTCTATATCTCCAACGAGGGCGTGAGCCTTTTGGAGAATGCCGGACACCTGGGGCTGCCTATCCCGGAAAAGCTGAAGGACATCCTGGCACAGCTTCATGACAGGGCAGAGAACGGGAAGGGGGACGAATAAGCATGAAACTGGTAGAAAGCATCCTGACAAGGAACCCCTGCTACACGGCGGGGAGGAAGATCACGGTCAAGGGGCTGATGCTCCATTCCGTGGGCTGCCCGCAGCCGAAGGCATCCGTGTTCACCAATTCATGGAACAGCCCGGTGCATGACAGTTCCTGCGTCCACGGCTTCATTGACGGCAACGACGGCACGGTGTACCAGACATTGCCGTGGAACCACAGGGGATGGCACTGCGGAAGCGGGAATAAAGGGAGCGGGAACAATACCCATATCGGAGTGGAGATGTGTGAGCCTGCGTGTATCAAGTACACAGCAGGCTCTAACTTTACCTGCTCTGACACGGTCACGGCAAAAGCAGTGGCAAAGAAAACCTACGAGGCGGCGGTGGAGCTGTTTGCCATGCTCTGTAAGAAATACAGCCTGAACCCGCTGTCGGATGGCGTCATCATCAGCCACCGGGAAGGCTACAGCCGGGGCATTGCCAGCAACCACGGCGACCCGGAGCATCTTTGGACGCAGCTTGGCATGGGGTACACGATGGATGGATTCCGCAAAGCGGTCAAGGCAGCAATGGGCGGCGCGTCCTCCGGCAGCAGCGGCACGGATGGGTACACGAAGATCATGGGGAATGCCGTGGCAACGGCAGAGCAGATGAAAACGTACCTGAAAGCGAAGAATCTGAACGTGGCGCAGACCGTCCTTGACATGGTTCCGCTGTATCTCTCCGAGGGTAAGGCAGAAGGAATCCGGGGCGACGTCGCTTTTGCACAGTCCTGCCTTGAGACCGGCAATTTTACCTTTTCCGGCTCTGCGGTCACGCTTTCACAGAACAATTTCTGCGGCATGGGCGTGACTTCCAATGGGGTAAAGGGAAATTCCTTTGACACGCCGCAGCTCGGCATCCGGGCACAGGTGCAGCACTTGAAAGCCTATGCCTCCACGGATGCGCTGAAGAACGCCTGCATCGACCCGCGTTTCAAGTATGTCACGAGGGGCTGTGCGGAATATGTGGAGTGGCTTGGGCAGAAGGAAAACCCTTCCGGGAAAGGATGGGCGGCGGGAGCCGGATACGGGGAGAAAATCCTTTCTATCCTGAAAGGCATCCTCGGAACAGCAGGAGGAGAAGCCAAGCCCGCTCCGGCAGAAACCGAAGCCTGGTACCGCGTCCGGAAGTCGCGGGCGGACGCTTCCTCGCAGAAAGGGGCGTTCAAGTCGCTGGAAAATGCGAAGAAATGTGCGGATGAGAATCCGGGGCATTCCGTGTTTGATGAGACTGGAAAAGCGGTATATACCGGGGCGGCAGCATTCAAGCCGTATCTGGTGAGGATAGCCATCCCCGACCTGAACATCCGGAAAGGACCGGGGACTGACCATGCAAAGACCGGGAAATATACAGGTGTCGGCACCTTCACGATTGTGGAGGAGGCAGATGGAAAAGGCGCATCCAAGTGGGGGCTTTTGAAATCCTATCAGAGCAAGCGCAATGGATGGGTGAGCCTTGACTTTGTAGAAAGAGTGTAAAACCGTGTAAGTTATAATGGACAGCCTGCAGAGCATAGTTTGTTCTGTAGGCTGTTTTTTTATTTTATACCCCCTCAAAACGGCCTCCAAATCTCCGTATAGTGAGGAGGTGCTGACAGTGACAGGTGAACAGAAAGAAAAGATCATCCGTTTCCGCAGCATGGGGCGCGGCTATGCAGATATAGGGAAGGAGCTTGGCATCCCAAAGGATACCGTCAAGAGCTTCTGCCGCAGGAACCGCCTCACCTCTGCGGACATCCTGGTAACAGACGATAAAGACAGGTGCCGTGAATGCGGCGTGGAGATAAAGCAGCGGCCAAAGATGAAAAAGCAGGTGTTCTGCTGTAAAGCCTGCAGGGAGAAATGGTGGGCGGAACACCCGGAGCGGATCACGCAGAAGGCGGTCTATGAATTTACCTGTGCGAAGTGCGGGAAGCCGTTCACTGCCTACGGGAACAAGAAAAGGAAATACTGCTCCCATGAATGCTACATAGTCGACCGGTTCGGAGGTGGCGGGAATGGATGAGAAAGAATTTGAAGCGGAAAAGCTGTATTATATTTCCATGTCCATCGCTAAATCCATGCTTGAAAAAGGCATCATCGACGAGGAAGTATTAGCCATAATTGATACAAAACTTCTGGAAAAATACCGCCCGATTTCGGGTACATTACTGGCCGGAAAACCCTTGCTATAAAGCCGGTTCAGAGTGATATATGGTAGCGGAAGGAAGTGATAAAATGGCTAAAATCAGCAGGATAGAACCGAAAATCCCGGCTCTGAAAAAGCGGCAGAAGGTGGCGGCTTATGCCCGTGTTTCCATGGAGACGGACCGCCTTGCCCATTCCCTTTCCGCACAGGTGAGCTACTACAATGACCTGATACAGGCGAACCCGGAATGGGAATTTGCCGGGGTGTACGCAGATTTTGGGATCAGCGGCACCGGGACGGCAAAACGTGAGGAATTCAACCGCCTCATTGCGGACTGCGAGGCGGGGAAAATCAACATTGTCCTGACCAAGAGCATATCGAGGTTTGCGAGGAACACGGTTGACCTGCTCTCCACGGTCCGGCATCTGAAGGAGATCGGCGTGGAGGTGCGGTTTGAAAAAGAGAATATCCATTCTTTTTCCGGCGACGGGGAGCTGATGCTCTCCATCCTTGCGTCCTTTGCACAGGAGGAGAGCCGGAGCATTTCGGAAAACTCGAAATGGGGAATCCGCAAGAGGTTCCAGTCGGGGGAGATAGGGGCTGCAAACAAACACATCCTCGGCTACCGGTACGATGAAGGACTGAAACAGTATGTCATCATCCCGGAGGAAGCGGAAACCGTCCGCTGGATATTTGATATGTACCTTGAGGGGCGTTCGCTCCGGGAAATCGCAAAGGCGCTTAACAGGGCAGGGCTTACTACAGTGAAGGGCTGCGAATTTGCAGAAGGATCCTTAAACGTAATGATACGCAACGAAATCTATGCAGGGGACATCCGGCGACAGAAATGTTTTATGGAAGACCCCATTACAAAGAACAAGGTAAAAAACAGGGGACAGCTCCCGCAGTATTACATGGAGGGCTGCCATGAGGCAATCCTTGACCGCAGAACCTGGGCAAAGGTGCTGGCAGAGATAGAAAGGCGGGCAGCATCCGTAAACCCGACATACCCCTTTACCGGGAAGATAAAATGCGGCATCTGCGGGCGTCCCTACACGCGGCGTTCTTCTATTGTAAGGGGGAGGGAGTATGTGAGCTGGTTCTGCAGGGCGAAGAAAGAGAAATGGATTACCTGCAGGGCGCACAACTATTCTGAAAGACAGCTCCAGGAGATATGCGCGGGGCTGATGGGAACAGACGGCTTTGATGAGGGCGCATTTGAAGAATCGGTAAAGGGGATGACAGCCCTTCCGGACGGCAGCCTTGAGATGCGGTTTTATGGAGGGGAAATAAAGGTGTGGGAGATGCCCCCAGAACCGGCAAAACCCAAAGCGCCTGATAAGCCGGTAAGGAAAAGGCCGGCACATCTTTTCGATGGGAAGATATTCTGCGGGGTATGCGGACGGCGTTTTGGAAGGGCAGTGAGCGACACTTTAGACGGCGGGCATCTTTACTGGTACTGCCGGGCCAAGAGCAGCCACGGAGTGACCTGCGACAGCGTAAACTATGCGGATGCGGAAATAAAAGACATTTTCTGCAAAGTCATGGGGCAGGAGGCATTCAGCGAAGATTTTTTCCGGGAAACCATGGAGCGGATGACAGTGCAGAAGACCGGGAGCATAGACTTTCATCTGAAGGACGGAACGGTCAGGACTTATGAAACGCTGAAACTCCGGGGCAACAGGCACGAGGCCACTTCCACGGATGAATTTGAGGGGAAGATACGGTGCGCCTCCTGCGGGAACGCCTACCACAGATATACCTGTTATGGAAAATATGTGTACTGGCGGTGTTCCGGCAAATCAAGAGTCCGGACGGAATGCCGCGGGCAGGATTTTGTGGATTCCAACATTCGTAAGGTTTCAGCGTATATGATGGGCATGGAGGAATTTGACGGGAAAGAGTTTGAAAGGCAGATAAAGGAAATCGTGGCGCTGGAGGACGGCAGCCTGGAATACCATTTCCGGGAAGGGAGGGTGCAGACATGGCAAAGAATGTGACAACGATACCGGCCACGAGGAACCGCTTCACGGCGGACCCCATCAGCAGCCGGAAAAAGCGGAAGGTGGCAGGGTACGCCCGCGTCAGCACCGATATGGAAGACCAGCAGACCAGCTACGCCGCCCAATGCGATTATTATACATCCTACATACAGAGCCGTGAGGACTGGGAGTTTGTCGGGCTGTATTCGGATGAAGGAATCAGTGCAACTTCCACACGGCACCGCGAGGGATTCAACAAAATGGTGGAGGATGCCCTGGATGGGAAGATTGACCTCATCATCACCAAGAGCGTGTCGCGGTTTGCGAGGAACACGGTGGACAGCCTTTCCACCATCCGCAGGCTGAAAGACAACGGCACGGAGTGTTATTTTGAAAAAGAGAACATCTGGACATTCGATTCCAAGGGCGAGCTGCTGATCACCATCATGTCCTCGCTGGCGCAGGAGGAGAGCCGGAGCATTTCGGAGAACTGCACCTGGGGCATGAGGAAACGGTTCGCAGACGGCAAGGTCACGGTTCCGTTTGGAAGGTTCCTCGGCTATGACCGGGGAGAGGACGGGAACCTTGTCATTAATGAGGAACAGGCGAAAATTGTGCGGGAAATCTACGGGCTTTTCCTGCAGGGGAGGTCGCCGTACCAGATAGCCAAAATCCTGACGGAAAAAGGCATCCCCACACCGGGAGGCAAAAAGGTATGGGGGAAAGCGGTGGTGGAATCCATCCTCACCAACGAAAAGTACAAAGGGGACGCGCTCCTGCAGAAAGTGTACACCACGGATTTCCTTTCCAAAAAGAAAAAGAAGAACGAGGGAGAGGTGCCGCAGTATTATGTGGAGGGCAACCACGAAGCCATCATACCGCCCTCTGTTTTTGACAATGTGCAGGTGCTGATGCAGTCGCGGGGCAAAGGCAGCAGCCGGAATAGCTGCGTGAGCATTTTTTCCAGTAAAATACGGTGCGGGGACTGCGGGGGCTGGTACGGCTCCAAGGTCTGGCATTCCAACGACAAATACCGCAGGGTGGTCTGGCAGTGCAACCATAAATTTGACGGCGGGGAGAAATGCACCACGCCGCATCTGGACGAGGAAACCATCAAACAGCTTTTCATAAAGGCATTGAACATCATAGGGAAAGAGAAAGACCTTATCATCGCAGGCTTTGGGGAAGTCAAAGACACGGCATTTGAAACCGGGGAGCTGGAAGCGGAGGCACGGCAGCTTAATGGGGAGATGAATGTGGCGGCGGAACTGATACAGAAATGCATCGGGGAGAATGCCCGCGTCGCACAGAACCAGGGCGAATATGCCAAACGGTATGATGCCCTGGTGGAGCGGTTTGAAACGGCAAAAGCGCGGCTGGAGGAAGTGCAGACAGCCATCACGGAGAAACAGGCGCAGCGGAAAATGATGGAGAACTTCATGGAGGTGCTGCGGGGCCTGCCGGAGCAGGTGGATTATTTTGACGAGGCGGCCTGGTATGCCATGGTGGATTTCGTGACGGTCTACGGCAAGGAGGATGTGCGGTTCACCTTCAAAAATGGGATGGAAGTTCCGGTAAAAACCGAATAGGGAATACAGATTGCACTTCACGGGAATGTGGAGTGTTTTCTTAATTTTAAAGGCAGTTTTTCCATTTGAACCCCCTTTCGAGGCAAAATAAAAAAGTGTAGGGAAAATAAAATTGTATCAAAATGGGCTATTAGATAGAAATGTAAACCGCTTAATTGATACAAAGGGAATGAACAGAATATAGGGAAAACCGCTGAAAACAAGGGGTTCCGGCACATTGGTTGTTGCTGGAATCTCTTGTTTGCTTTTTGGCCGGTTTGAGAATCTGCGGCAGTCGGCAGAGGGGGTGTTCACTTTTGAACCCTCCCCCAAGGGCATTTGAACCCCGTGGTCAGAGAAAATGAACACCCCATAGGTCGTTTTGAACCCAGTGGTCAAAAAAGTGAACCCCCGTGGTCACTTTGGAAGATAGATTGTTGAGACAATCATTAACAGCCGCCCAGGCGGCAATAAAAAAATAATGCCATAGGATTTTGGGTACTCGCAGGCAAAAGTATTGATTTTAGGCTTGGTGGGGTTCATCACGGTGGGTAGTGGACCCCATTTTTTGGTGTTTTTGGATGCCGCTGATAGGATGGCGATAGGGGAAAAAATCGTACTATCAGGCAAAAGTATACTTTCACGCAAAAGTCAGGGGTTTCCGTGATAGTATGAAACGGAAAGGTAAAAAGGAGTAGGATATTGGCGGTTTTGGCTGAAAGGCGTATTAGTTTGACGGAAAATGCTGTCGGAAAACGGGGGATATGATACAAACACGGAAACTGCTCAGAGTTTTCGTGTTTGTATATGAGTTTCTGTGATAGTATGGAGTTTTGCGTGATAGTATACAGAAAAATTGACAAATAATAACAGGAGAAAGAGGGCTGTTCAATGGATCTTTTTTCTTTTGGGTATTTCTGATCCGCTTCCACTATTTCTAAAAATGACGGTGCTTTTTATATTTTTTGAGCTAAAATAAAAAAAGTATTTTTCTCTGCAACCAAATCTGAATTTTTACGGGATATACAATGAAGGGCATAACAGCCAGGGAGGTGAGTGAGACCATGCAGGATGACAGAATTGTTGAATTATACTGGGAGCGCAGTGAGGCGGCAATCCAGCACACAGACCAGAAATATGGACGTTACCTAATGAAATTATCGTATAACATTCTTGCTAATTGGGAGGACAGCAAAGAGAGCGTAAATGACACTTATTTAAGTGCATGGAAATCCATGCCCCCGCACAGGCCAAGTGTTCTTTTAACATACCTTTGTAAGATTACGAGGCAGATATCAATCGATGTTTTCCGAAAAAGGAACAGTGCGAAAAGGCAGGCATCAGAATATGCGCTGTCTCTATCTGAATTGGAGGACTGCGTTTCTGCCGGAAACACAACAGAACAGGATGTTGACCTGCACCTTCTGGCAAAGGCTATTCAGGATTATCTTGCAGAATTACCGGGGGAAACAAGGGATGTATTTATTGGAAGATATTTCTTTTCGGATTCCATCCGTGAGGTAGCAGGATATTATGGCATGAGTAAGTCCAAGGCAAAGAGTATGTTGTACCGTACCCGTATCGGATTAAAAAAATATTTGGAGCAGGAGGGATTCTTTGATGAAACGTGAAGACATCAGTGATGCATTAGGGTTAGTGGATGAAAGTATGATAAGCCATGCTCTTATGGTAAGAAGAAAAAAGAAGAAATTGCGGTCAAAAAGAAATAATATATGGATAATGCGATATGCTGCGGCAGCAGGTCTTTGTTTGGTCTGTGCAGGTGTTGCAGCCATTTGGTCTGTATTACGGCATGAACCGGAAAGTGACCTTCCACAGAATGGGTATTGGGTACAGGAACAGCCTATACAGGAAGGTCCAGAGCCCGAAATGCCGGAGCAGTTTGTTGAAATCTCTTCCCTGCTTGCATCAAATAGCGGGAACTTTATGGCACAGCAAACAGAGAAATATGCAATCGTCCCCATAGAACAATACAGCGGATTTTATACGGAGGTTCCCTCGGCTGGCAGTTCCGTGTTAGCAGAAAGTATGGGTAAAAGTATTGACAATACCGGGGAATGGCACTATGTTTCGGGACATTCAGACCTGCAATATCTGATCCGGAACGATGGGCAGGAGAGTTCGCTATGGAAATTCCAATGCTTCGATAGCGGTGAATACCCATACGATGATGTCCTTAAGCTGGTATATCAGATTGATTCCGCGGATGCGATCACAGAAATAGAAGTGGCGCCTGCAAGAATGGATAATACGGATGCAGGAAAGAAAATACAGGAAGAGGTTGGGACACGAAAAATAACCGACAGGGCCGCAATAGAAACAATATATGAAGTGCTGTCCGGCATGACCTGCTATGGGAGCGGTCAATGGGAGAGGATTGATTACGGAGATGTGGAAGCGGCGGGCGATGGTCAGACACCATCCCATGGAGCGGTGAGGCTTGGGCGGTATTTGTCAATAACTACAGATTATGGGAACGTAATAGATGGCTTGAAGTATACAGCGGTGTCGGATATGTTTTACGAGTTTTCAGGCATTGCCTACAGCCCCCTGACAGAAGAACAGGCTGCAAGTATATGTGAAATGATCGGGATCATGGAGTATGAGGGAGAAGACCGGCAAAGCCATGACGTGAAGACAGAGGATGCTCAACAGGAGAAAGAGAATTCAGATGACGGAGCAGGCACGGCCCTTTTGGAGAATACAAATACAGATGTAAGTTTGGAATATGTGACGGAGCTGCAGACAAAAGTGAGCAGCGCTATGATGAACCATGAAATGCCATTTGTCATATCATCCTCGGTCTATGAGAACCCATACAGGCTCCATGTTGTAGTGACATCAAACGCAGAAGAGGATTTGCAAAGACTCCGGGATTTGGACACTATAGGCGGGGTTTTGGAAATAGAGTATGTTCCTGAAAATACCAACAGCCGACAGGATTTATATGAGCAGAAGCATTAACATTCTTGTTTTTGGCTTTAATGGGAACGATATTCTACCGAAGTAGTATAAAACATTCGGGGAGGCATATCGGCAAAGCACGGAAAATCTGAAATCCTATATGCAGCGCCAGTGGAGCCTTGTCGGGGGGAATGGCTGGCACGTTCAGGGAGATGGAGTAATTGTAAGAAAAGGGACTGCTTTGGCAGTCCTTTTTTCGTTGTTTTGCTAATACATATGCCCAAATGAATCCAAATTTGTACCCTTTATGGGAAATTACATCAGATGCGTGTCGCTCCAGCTTTTCATATCTCTCAAAATAGGGATGAAACTTTTCCCCAGGCCAGTCAGGGAATACTCCACCTTCGGCGGCACTTCCTGATAGATATAGCGGGAGATGAAGCCGTCCTGTTCCAGTTCCCGGAGCTGCTTGGTAAGGGTGGACTGCGTGATGTCCCCAAGCCTCCGCCTCAGTTCCCCGAACCTCTGTACCTCATATTCCGCGATGTACCATAATATCGTTATCTTCCATTTCCCGCTTAAGATGTTCTGTACCCTGACCATAGCCGCGCATTGGGGCAGCGGCGCTTTCATGTTGCTCATAGGCGTCCCTCCTTCTAACGGCATTATACTATATCGGGCCCATCTGTTCAAGGTACTATGCTTTTTGATACTGGTATCAATTTTCGCACTATAAACGAAAAAAGACAGTACTTTTCTTTTCTGCGCCAGTTGCTATAATGTGATTCAAGAAAGGAGGCGGACGGGATAAACACATCAGTGGATATAGCGGGCATCAGGTTAAAGAACCCGGTGATGCCCGCGTCCGGGACATTCGGCTCCGGGCAGGAATACAGTGGGTTTGTGGATCTGAACCAGCTAGGCGCGGTGGTCACGAAAGGCGTCTCATGCGTCCCGTGGGAGGGGAACCCGGCCCCAAGGATCATGGAGACGGCCAGCGGGATGATAAACGCGGTGGGGCTGCAGAATCCGGGGATAGATGTCTTTATAGAGAGGGACCTCCCTTTCCTCAGACAGTTTGACACGAAGGTCATTGTGAACATATGCGGCAGCACCGTGGCGGATTACCTGGAAGTGGTGGAACGGCTGTCCGGGCAGGAAATAGATATGCTGGAGGCCAACATCTCCTGCCCCAACGTGGAGCATGGCGGGATCGCTTTCGGGCAGGAGCCGGGGATGGTGGAGTACATCACGAAGGAGATAAAAAAGAAAGCGGCGCAGCCTGTTTCCATGAAGCTGACACCGAATGTCACGGACATAACGGAGATTGCAAAGGCAGCGGAGGCCGGCGGTGCGGACGCGCTCTCGCTGATCAACACCATCACGGGCATGAGGATTGACGTGAAGAAAAGGGCGTTCTGCGTGGCAAACAAGACGGGCGGCCTGTCCGGGCCTGCCATAAAGCCGGTTGCGCTGCGGATGGTCTGGCAGACCTGCAGGGCGGTAAATATCCCGGTCATCGGGATGGGAGGGATTCAGACGGCGGAGGATGCGCTGGAGTTCATCATGGCCGGTGCCGCCGCGGTGGCGGTGGGGACAGCGAATTTCAGGAACCCTTATGCCATGCCGGAGATCATCGGCGGGCTGGAAAAGTACATGGAGGAAAACGGTATCCGGGACTTAAAGGAGATCAGGGGTATCGTCAGTTAATTTTTTTACAGACAGGAAGGAGAGATGGTTCATGCATTACACGGGAACAATATGGAGGCCGCCCTATGAGGCGGGGAGCGCACTGGTACAGGCGACGGCGGGCTGTACCCACCACAAGTGCAAGTTCTGCACGCTTTATGAGGACGTGCCGTTTAAGTTCCGTATGTCGCCTTTATCCGAGGTGGAGGCGGACTTAAAGGAGATCAGCCGCTACTACCGGAACGCAAAGAGGGTATTCTTCACCGGGGCGAACCCGTTCGTATTAAGTTTTGACAAGCTGAAAACGCTGGCGGAACTTGTACGGAAATATTACCCCAGAGTGCAGTCCATCGGCTGCTTCGCCCGCATCACGGACATCAGGCCGAAGACCACGGAGCAGCTACGGGAGCTGCGGGGGCTTGGGTACAACAGCCTTACCATCGGCGTGGAGGCGGGTGACGAGGAATCCCTGTCCTTCATGCATAAAGGGTTCGGCACGAAGGAGATTATAGAAGAATGTAAAAGACTGGATGAGGTGGGGATGGACTATAACTTCTTCTACCTTGCCGGGATATACGGCTCCGGGCATATGGAGGAAGGGGCGAAGAACACGGCTGAGGTGTTCAACCAGCTCCACCCGAAGGTCATTGTTTCCTCCATGCTGACGATTTACCCGACTTCGGAGCTGTACCAGGAAATCCAGGCTGGGAACTGGACGGAGGAAACGGAGATAGAAAAGCTGTATGAATTAAGGACGCTGATCGGCAGCCTTGACATAGACACCTATTTTGCAACGATGGGTGCATCGAACTGCATCAACGTGGAAGGGCATCTGCCGAAGGACAGGGGACGGATGGTCAAGTGGCTGGATGAGGTCATCGGCGCTGTGGACGAAAAGGAACTGCGCAGATACCGTGAGAACCTGCGGCATCTGTAAGTCCAGCTAATAAATGTCAATAGCAAAATGAGAAAAATCGAAATTATTTTTAAAGCAAAAAAGGCGCACTTACCCCTTGGTGAAAATATCATTTTTTCAAAAGATATCGATTCGTTGGATTTACAGTATTTTATGCGGCTATGTCGCATTTAGCAGCATTGTGTTTTTTGATATGCTCCTGCGGAGTAATGATTTCAAAAGGCTTATTGTCCCTGAGTATTGCAAATATCATGTTGCATACTTTGTGTGAAACAGCCCCCATTGCCACGAGTTTGGGTTTTGATTCACATTTTTTGAGGTAGTAATCACGCAGAACCGGATTTTTGGCTTCTCCCGTGCGGGATGTGCCGATGCTTTGTAAAGCCAGTGTATGGACCACCCGCCTGGCTATGGCGGAGCCCCTTTTAGACATTTGGGTTTTTGTGCCTTCAAATTTGCCGGATTGTTTTACTGCCGGATCAAGACCAAAGTAAGCAAAAAGCTGTTTTGGCTTGGAGAATGCAGAAAAATCTCCAATCTCTCCCATGAGGGATACGGCGGATAAGAAACCAGCGCCTTTGAACGTTTCGATCAAATGGATCTGCCTGACAAAGTCGGTGGCTT
>KE159577.1:0-7360 GCA_000403255.2 Lachnospiraceae bacterium 3-1 | reverse complement strand
AGGAGGTGGCGTCGTGGCGGCAAACAGGATAAAAGGGATTACGGTAGAGATCGGCGGCGACACCACGAAGCTCCAGACGGCACTAAAAGGCGTGAACACGGAAATCCGGAACACGCAGTCGCAGCTTAAGGACGTGGAGAAGCTGCTGAAGCTCGACCCCGGCAACACGGAGCTGATGGCGCAGAAGCACCGGTTACTCGGCCAGGCAGTTTCGGAAACGAAAGAGAAACTGGAAACGCTGAAAACGGCGGCGGAGCAGGCAAACACGGCCCTTGCCAATGGGGAAATCTCGCAGAGCCAGTACGACGCCCTCCAGCGGGAGATCATCGAGACGGAGAACAACCTGCGCGACCTGGAGCGGCAGGCGGGGCAGTCCGCCGTGGCTTTGCAGAAGATCGCCGCCACGGGGGAGAAGTTAAAGACCGTGGGTTCCGCCATCGAGGGCGTGGGGCAGAAGCTGATGCCCGTCACTGCGGCGGTGGGCGGGCTTGGCGCGGCTGCCGTGAAGGTGGCTTCCGACTTCGACTCGGCCATGAGCCAGGTGGCGGCGGTTTCCGGGGCGACAGGCAAAGACCTGGAAGCCCTGCGGGATAAGGCCCGCGAGATGGGCAGCAAGACCAAGTTCTCCGCATCCGAGGCGGCGGAGGCGATGAATTACATGGCCATGGCAGGCTGGAAGACGAACGATATGCTCTCCGGCATCGAGGGAATCATGAACCTTGCAGCCGCTTCCGGGGAGGATCTTGCCACTACTTCCGACATCGTGACGGACGCGCTGACCGCCCTGGGGCTGTCGGCGGAGGATTCCGGGCATTTCGCTGATATCCTTGCGGCGGCAAGCTCGAACGCCAACACGAACGTCAGCATGATGGGGGAGACGTTCAAATACTGTGCGCCCGTGGCTGGTGCGCTCGGCTTTTCCGCAGAGGACACTGCCGAGGCCATCGGACTGATGGCGAACGCGGGCATCAAGTCCTCCCAGGCAGGCACGGCCATGCGCTCCATGATGACCAACCTCACCGGGGAAGTGAAGTTCGTCGGGGACGCTTTCGGGGAGCTGACCATCCAGACCACGAACACGGACGGCAGCATGAGGAGCCTTGGGGACATCCTGGCAGACTGCCGTGCAGCATTCGCACAGATGTCCGAGTCGGAGAAGGCCGCCAATGCGGAAGCTCTGGTCGGGAAGAACGCCATGTCCGGCTTCCTTGCGGTGATGAACGCTGCTCCAGGGGACATTGAGAAATTAAACAACGCCATCAACAACTGCGACGGCACAGCGGAAAAGATGGCGGCCACCATGCAGGATAACCTTGCGGGGCAGCTTACGATCTTAAAGAGCCAGCTTGAGGAGCTTGCCATCTCCATCGGGGAAATCCTGATGCCTTACATCAGGCAGATCGTGGGGTGGATTCAGGGGCTTGTGGACTGGCTGAACAGCCTGGACGAAGGCACGAAGAAGATCATCGTTACGGTGGCCCTTGTGGCTGCGGCGCTCGGCCCCGTCCTGATCGTCATCGGGAAAGTGGTCGGGGCAATCGGAACAATCATGACCGTGGTGCCGCAGATCGCCAGCGCCATTTCCGGCGTGATCGCTTTTGTGTCAGGGACGGTGATCCCGGCAATCTCCGCCGTGGTGGCGGCTATCGGGTGGGTGCCCCTGGCGATTGCGGCAGTGGTGGCGATCCTCGTGGTGCTGTACAACAAATGTGAATGGTTCCGGGAGGCGGTGAACGCCATCTGGACGCAGATCAAGGAATTTTTTGTTTCCGCCTGGGAGGTCATCTGCTCGTTTTTCACAGAAACGATATCCAATGCCTGGAATTCCCTGGTCTCATTCTTCCAGGGCATCCCGGCATGGTGGAGCGGGCTGTGGCAGTCCGTGGGCGACTTTTTCAGCAACATCTGGACGAATATGATGAACAATCCGGTGCTGACGGGCATCGTGGACATGATACGCTCCCTGTGGGAGAACCTCTCCACGACGCTGCAGGGCATCTGGAACGGGATAAAGACAGCGGCTTCCGGGGCATGGGAGCTGATTAAGAATGTGGTGCTTGGGCCGGTGCTTCTGCTGATCGACCTGGTGACCGGGAATTTTACGAAGCTGAAAGAGGATGCCGCAAACATCTGGAACAACATCAAGAATGCGGCGTCCAATATCTGGAACGGCATCAAGCAGGTGGTCGGCTCGCTGGCGCAGGGGCTTGCGAACCACGTTTCCATCCTGTTCAACGGGCTGAAAACCACGATAGCAAATATCTGGACGGCAATCAAAAATACAGCCTCGTCCGCATGGAACGGGCTGAAAAATTTAGTGTCGTCCATTGCGTCCAACTTAAAGCAGGCGGCGGTGAACGCTTTCAAGGCCATGGTGTCCGGGATACGCTCCGCGCTTTCCTCCCTGGGGAGCGTGGTGCAGTCCGGGTTCCAGTCCGCCGTCAGCTTCATCACCTCGCTGCCGGGGAAAGCCCTGGAGTGGGGGAAGGACTTCATCAACGGCATTGCGGACGGCATCCGCAGCGCCATCGGCAACGTGGTAAACGCAGTGTCGGACGTGGCGGATAAGATACGTTCCTTCCTGCACTTCTCCGTGCCGGACGAGGGGCCGCTGACAGACTACGAAAGCTGGATGCCGGACTTCATGTCCGGGCTGGCAAAGGGCATCGAAAAGAGCCGGGGCATGGTGAAGAAGACCGTGTCCGGCGTGGCGTCCGACTTAATGCTCCAGCCGCAGGCCGCCGCCGTCCAGATGCAGGGCGGACGGGATTCCTCCGGGGACTCTTCCGTGGGCGAGCTTTTAGGAGGGCTCCGGGAGATGCTTTCCGGCCTGCAGGAAATGGCGGGCGGCGGGACCATCTGCATCCCCGTGTATGTGGGCGGGACGCTGCTGGACGAAGTGGTGGTGGATGCCCAGGCAAGGCAGAACTTAAGGTCGGGAGGGAGGTAAAGCGGTATGGCATATATACAGTATCTGGCAATTGACGGTGTGCCGCTCCCCCTGCCCGATTCCTATGAGGTGCAGATGGCGGACGTGGAGGCGGATTCCGGTGGCGAGACGGAGGCCGGGACCACGCAGCGGGACGTGGTGCGGATGGGCGTGGTGTCCATCCCCGCCGCTTTCTCCGTTTCCCCGAAATGGCTGAAAATGCTGACGGGGTTTAAACAGAAAGAAAAACTGACTGTGGACTACTTTGACACGGAGACGCTGGAAATGAAGCGGACGGAGATGTTTATCAGCGGCTATAAGGCGGCTCTTGTGAAAGACACATCCTATAAAGGATTGTGGAAAGTGTCGTTTACTTTGAAGGAACTGTAGGGGGAGGTGGGCATCCGGATGTACCCGGTGAGCGATGCGTTCCTGCGGGCGGTGCAGGAGAACACACGGAACTACCGCTGGACGGGGCAGATCACGACAAAGGGCGGCGCTGTATACCCGTTTGTTTATGAAGATATCGTGAAAGGGAGCGGGTACATCACGGCGCAGTGCTGCGGCAGCGCGGAGATCGAGCTGGGGACGGTGTACGCCGCCGAGATGGGCGTCACGCTCTTTTCACAGATTGACCGCTATACGCTGGAAGGGGCGGAGATACGCCTTTCCTACCACCTGCGGCTTGCGGACGGGAGTTTCGAGGAAGTGCCGATGGGCATCTTCGAGGTCAGCGAGGCGAACCGGACGGCGCACTGCCTGGAGCTGAAAGCCTACGACTATATGCTCCGCTTTGAGAAAAGTTTCAATGGATTTGAGACCGTGGGCAATGCCTACGCTTTTCTTGATTTATGCTGCAAAGCCTGTGCCGTGGAGCTGGCGCACACACAGGCGGAGATCGAGGGGATGCCCAACGGCACGGAGCTGCTCTCCATCTACCCGGAGAATGACATTGAGACGTACCGTGACGTGCTGTACTTCGTGGGGCAGGTGCTTGGCGGCTTTTTCTGCATCAGCCGGGAGGGGAAGCTGGAGCTGCGCAAATACGGGACACAGCCGGTGATGGAGGTAAAGAGCAGGCACCGGTTCACCAGCAGCTTTTCCGACTTCATCACCCGGTACACTGCGGTCAGCTCCACGAACCTGCGGACGCAGATGGCGGAGTATTACGCCCTGGAGCCGGACGATGGGCTGACCATGAACCTGGCGGTGAACCCGCTCCTGCAGTTTGGCCTGGAGGAGACACGGGAGCAGCTCTGCCGGAACATTTTAAATGACTTGGCGGTGGTTAATTATGTGCCTTTCGATTCCAGCACCATCGGCAATCCGGCGCTGGATTTGGGGGATGTGCTGACCTTCACGGGCGGGCAGGCGGACGGGAGCCAGATCGCGTGCATCACTTCCTTTAACTGTAAGATCGGGGGAAAACACACGCTGAAATGCGTGGGGAAGAACCCAAGGCTGGCGCAGGCGAAATCGAAAAATGACAAGAACATCTCCGGCCTCCTGAACCAGATCGAGGCGGGGAAGATGGGGCTGTTCACCTACACGAACGCGAAGGCGTACAGCCTTTCCAAAGCCAGGTGCGCGGTAATCAGCATGGAGTTCGCGTCCTCCCAGGAAACGGATGCGCAGTTCATCGGCCAGGTGATGCTTGAAATCTCCGCCGCCCAGGTGGAGCGGCAGGCGGCCGCAGAGGGGACAATTACCGTGCCGCTCCCCGCGGAATCCGGCGGGGCGGGGGATGGAGAGGATGGAGGGGATTCGGGCGGCCAAGCGGATGTGGAAGTGGAGGTCTCGCTGCCCGTGAAATGGAAGGAGGACGGGAGGGTTTCCGTCCTTGCCGCCTATGAGTTTGATGACAACGAAATCATCTCCATTTACCCGGAAGAGACTTTCGGGAGCGGCAGGCACATCCTCTCCCTCTATTACCCGCTGGCGGGGCTTGTGCCGGAACGGATGCACACGTTCCGCGTGTACCTCTCGGCGGAGGGCGGGGAGGCGGCGGTCCCCGCGGGCGGGTGCATCGCTTCCATCAGCGGCCAGGCGATGGCGGGCGCGACGAAGAACTGGGACGGGACGCTGGAGTTTGAGGACTATTTCCCTTCCGCAGGGGTACGGCGGAAGGCATGGCTGCGGCCGGCTGCGGAGCAGCTTGCCGTTTCATGGCCGCAGGAAAAAGCCGTCCGGCACACGGAGGCATTCCCAAAAGTGGTTACAGGATTTACCGGCCTTGTGCTGCCGGAGTAAGGAGGGCATCATGAAACTGAAAGGGACTATGACGATTGAACTGACGGATGCGGGCAGCGGGGAGACAGAGGTCATCCAGGAGGGGAACATGGTCACGGACGCCGTGGACAACATCCTTGGGAGCAACCTGCTGGGGGTGTATTTCGACTCCGGCACAAGCTCGAAGAACATCACGGTGAACAGCCAGCTCCTGCCCATCTGCCCGAACACGCTGGGCGGCATCCTGCTGTTTGCGGATACGCTGGAGGAGCGGAAGGATAACCTCTACCCCATGTCCGCGAACTACCCCGTGGCCTACGCCTCCAACGACGTGAACCTTGGGACGGACACGGCGGGGGCAGCATGAACCAGACGGAGAGCGGCCCCATCGACAGGGGCTATAAATTCGTGTGGGACTTCACCACGAGCCAGGGCAACGGCACGATAGCCGCGGCCGCCCTCACAAGCTCCTGGGGCGGCAAGAACGTGTATGGGAGCGAAACAGAGGACGGCACTGCGTTCGTGGTCATGAAGGCGGTCTCCATTGCCGGATGCACGAACCGGAAGCGGTGGCTCTTAAGCAACGCCATAGAATGCGATTTTGAGAAGGAGGAGGTCTGGTCCATCAACTGCAGCAACACAAACATCATCACCATCAGCAGGTCCAGGCTCCCCATGGTGAGCCTGTGCGTCAACGAGAAGCTGAACGACAGCTCCGTGCAGGAGCTGGAAAGCTGGGAGATCGAGCCGTCCGTGTTCGGCTTTAAGAAGAACGTGTATTATTACGGCTTTTTCCTGAACGGATGGGACGGGTACTGGTACGGGTTCTGCAACAGCCCGAATTCCTCCGGGAACGCCTCGGTGAAATGGATAAAGATAGACCGCACGGACTTCAGCTACACGGAAGGCACATGGACGCTCACCAACGTCCAGCTCCCGACCATGGGGTACCGCGACACCAACTACGAGCTGTACAAGACCTGGACCCGCGCCTGCATCCGGGGCGGGTACCTCTACACGTTCAACTACGGCTACACCGGGTTCTACAAGATATGCCTTACGAACCCGTCCGACGTCACGTTTATCCCGGCGGGGTTCACGGCAAGGGGGAACGCCCTGGGAGGGAGCCTTGCGGGGAACGCCATGGAGCTGATGGGGGACATCATCGTGGGGTATGACTTCCTGCTGTTCGCGGACGACACGGTCAGGCAGAACAAGGGGAACAAAAAGACGGAGGACGTGCAGACGCCTTTGTTCTGTTATAAAAACTTCTGCATCTCCTGGGCGTATGACGCGAGGTATATGTTCCTGCGCACGCCATACCTGGGCACCATAAACAACCTGTCCTCGGCGGTGGTGAAGACGGCGGACAAGACGATGAAGATCACCTACACGCTGACGGACGAGGGGCAGTGACGGCTTTACGGCAGGGGGAGGCGTTTCCCCTGCCGTGGTAAAAGGGATGTGTGTATGCCGGGGGAATCCCGGCGGGGATTTACTGCTGTGCGGCGTACCTGTCAGACGGCTCTGCGGCCATGGAGAGGGATGCGGCTTCTTTTTCCGCGCGGCGCTTCATCTTTTCAAGTTCCGCAATCCTGCGGGAAATCTCCGCCTGCGTCTCCCGCTGTTCTTTTGCCGCCAGTTCTTCGGCGGTGAGGGTGCGGATGCGGATGGAGCCCTCTTCGTATTCAACGATGAGCGGGGTGCCGATGGAAAAGCCGAGGGCTTCCAGCCACTTCCCCTCCATCTGTATCTTCGGCACCGTGCAGCACGGGCCGGAGCCGGTGCGCAGGATGCCGCCGCTCTGGGAATAGCGGCTGCTGTATAAGACTTTGATATTTTTTGTTTTCATAGGGTGTCCTCCTTGCATTTTTATTTCCCGTGCCGCCTCCCGTTTTCCGGGCAGGCGGGGCTTTGGGTAGTGTTATTAATCACTCTGAAGCCGTGAAATAGCAAGGAAAACAGGGGCATAAATGTGACAAAGATTCCCACAGATACTTGTGTAAACGACACAAATAAATATCCTTTTGGATACGGGGCTGTCCGCCATTGGCGGGCGGCCTTTTATCATACAAAAAATCATTTAAAGGAGGTTTCAACATGAAGGAATTCTGGAACACGATCCAACTCATCTTTACGGCCATCGGGGGATGGCTCGGCTGGTTCTTAGGCGGCTGTGACGGCCTGCTGTACGCGCTTGTC
>KE159576.1:13495-62673 GCA_000403255.2 Lachnospiraceae bacterium 3-1 | reverse complement strand
CTGAAAAACGGCTCCCGCAGGGAGACCTGGACGGGGCAGATCATCCTGCTGAGCACGGAGAACGGATGGTATGAAGCTGAGATCAATGGGCGGGGGACTTACTTCCACATCCTCGCCGGACGGCATAAATATGGGAACTACCTGTGCATCCCTAACCTTGATGTAGGGTGCGAGCTCTCCGATTTCTCCGATATCTTTTGGAATGAAGAAAGGATCGGCTCCCTGATGCGGAAGGTGGATGCGGTGACTGTCGCCACCGGCCTGATCCATCTGCCCGCCCTGGCTGCCGGACAGCTGAAGAACTGAATGCTTCATAGGGCTGTGGGTCTCTTGATGGGATCCATGGCCTTTTATATTTCAGGAAGGAATTCATGCTCTGGCAGCGTGCCATATTTTCGGTAGGATTGTGCATTCACAGACAGCACTGCGCAGTCAATTGGATAAAGGTTGGAAAAATAATTCGTCATTTGCGTCTCCCTCAATTCGCCGTCCGACAATAATGGAAGCCGGCTGAAAACTCCCTGCCGGCTCCCTGTTCTGCACTGTTTTCTTTTACTGGTTCCTCTCCGGACAGAATGATGCGCACCTGCCTGTCTCAATATCCGCAATACATTTCAGTATCGGATAGGCCTGCTGCGGCACCACCGCATTTCCGAGCGAAAACATACGGCTGCCCCACAGCGGGTGCGGCTCCGTAATACGGCTTATTCCTTCCGGCTCTTTTTCCCAGAGCCTGTGTCCGTCCATCCGATGGGGAAGCCCATCAGCCATTCCACCCATTCCGGGTTGATTTTGTGCTGTTTCATAGTCAGGTCTGTAACCTCCGTAAAAAGTTCCCTCTGCTGTTCCGTCTCCGGTTCGTGGAACCCCGTCCCCAGCCGTTCCATCACTTCCGGGGTGCAGAATACCCGCATCTGCAGGTTGGGGTTCCAGAGCGTCCCCGTTGAGTTGAGTTTCTTTAAGGTCCCCGTTTTCTTCATCCTGCCAATGAGGGCAGTGGAAACATCCATCTTCCCAATGGAAGCCACCGGCGTCGGCCAGGTGTCCGGCAATGAATACCCGTTTCCTCTCATGCCACGCGCCGACGGCGAGAGCAGGTAGTACGAAGGCCCGGACTTCATAGCCTGCTTCTTCCAGATCAGAAACCGTTTTTTCGAGGCCCATGTTGAGGAACCCAGCAACATTTTCTCCAAGCACCCAAGCGGGGGAGAGCTCTCTGATGACTCTAAGCATTTCCGGCCAGAGGTAACGGTCATCTTCAAAGCCCCTGCGCTTCCCGGCAAAGGAAAACGGCTGGCAGGGGAATCCCCCTGAGATGAGTGTGACATTTCGTTCGTTTGTTCTCGCATAAAACTCCTCCTTGTTCAAATCCCGGATGTCCTTAAACCTCGGCACATCCTTCCAGTGTTTTTCTAATATTTCATTCTGAAAATCAGCCCATTCACACTGTGCAATGGTACGGAACCCTGCCGCCTCTGCCGCAAGGTCAAGGCCGCCAATGCCCGTAAACAAGCTGATGTGTGTTAAATCCTGCATATAACCTCCTTTTGCACACGCCTTTTGTGCATACCGCAAGTTTGGGCGTATGTGCACAAACTTGTCAGGCGAAAAAACCTATTTTTCGCCTTTTCTCCTTTCCCAATAAAAAAAGACATCCTCCCCATGCAGCGGAAAATGCCCTGACTGTTGCTTATTCTTTTTTCTTTATCTGTACTTGTACCAGACTGCTAATGCCACAAATAAAACAAAAAATAAAACCATTGCAGTTAGCATACGGAACATCTTTTTCCGGGCTTTGTCAAAGCCATCTTTATCAAAGCCCTCCCTGTCTGTTTCAGTTTTTCCCATGCCTTTCCTGCTGACAGCCTTATTTTTCTTTTTCTGCTGCCCCTGCGTTTCCTCCTGCCGTAACTTCTGCACTGCCTGCTCCCCCTCCGTGGAAACATAGGTTAAAGCCCGGTTTGCAAAGGCAAAGTGCAGCTTTAATTTCATCATTTCCACAAAGGTCATGCCATGATATGAATAGAAACCCGTCATGGCAATGGGCGCAACCACCGGGATTGCAATGTAGGTACTGACCGTCAGCCCCACATGCCGGTACAAAAGCAGCACAATACCGCCTCCTACAACCACGGATAAGACAGAATACACAAGCTGCCTTGCCGATAACCCCAACACCACAGACTCCTTATAGTTGTCAATGTTTTTGTTGATTTCGATTACCACCGTTATCTCCCCCTCTCTTTCTTCTCCGTTTCCTCACGCCTTGTTTCCTGTTCTCTTTCCATATCCACAAGCTCCTGCCCGTCCCTGGATGTGATATTGACATATTCCCCGATGATGCAGAGTGCCTCCTCATAGCTGTGCGAGGAACAGACACGCTCTTTCATTTCCTCTGCCTGTTCTTTCATCCCATGCTCCCGGAGCGTTCCGGCGGCAAGCCCCGCCAGGTTGAAGATGTTGCCATTCTCCCCGTTCAGGGCACAGTCCGGTTTTTCCACGGATTCTTTTCTGAAACCGCCCAGACGGTTCGGCACATAGTCAGACAGCCATGTGCCGCCAAAGGTTTCATGCGTCTGTAACCGCCACACGGCAAGTTTCCCCATGGCAATCTTTACATCTTCAAAAGGATATAAAATACAGGCCAGCCCGTCATGCTCAAAGACGGACACCTCCGTAAACTCCGTACCCTCCAGCAAAATCCCTTCCTCCGTAAGCATCTGGTTGATTCCGTCCACCCACTCTTTCGGATCGCCCCCGCAGCCCTGCAGGATAAGCCCCTCCTTATCCTCCATGCGGCGCAAATCATCTGCCGTAATGTTTTTGATATTCAATGAAAATCCCCCTTTCTCTGTTACCATTTATAAATATCCTGCCGTCCTGCTGCCTGCCTTTCTCCTGCAGCGGTTCATAGGAACTGCCGGAACGCTGCAGGATTTCGGCAAACTCACAGATATGGTAGAGATGATTTCCTACCTCTGTATGGTATTCCTCCACAAACCGGCAGGCCTGCTCCCTCTTTTTCCCGCCCGGCTCCGTGATTACAATCTTCCCGCCGTCCGGAATACGGAACAGTTCTTTATAGTGCGAGTCAATAAAACGGATTCCCTTTCTGGCATCTGCCATGTGCCTGTCCAGATATTCCGAAACATAGCAGTAACAGTAAAAGTTATAATCCCCCTGCACCAGGTTACAGCGTATCAAAAATGCGTGTTCTTCCGTATCCACACGGAAACCGGCCACGGTGCCGCTGTCTGTTCCAAAGAGGCTGTCCGGGTGTTCCCTCACATAGCCTGTCATGGCGGTGCGGTCCTGCAAAAGCTCATATTCCGGTGAACGCAGGGCATTTACCACCCCGTCCAGTTCTGCCTTGAATTCATCCGTTTTGTATCTCTCCCATCGGTCCGTCCATGTGGTAAAGAACTCATTCCCTGCACTGCCAAAATCTCCACGCAGATAACCAATGTTGCCAGTCTGTCCGTCAAGCTGCGTGCTCTGCGCATAAGTGTATTTCCTTTCCTCCTCCGTAAGCGGCCATATTTTCAGTTCCTTCATAGTGCTCTCCTTTCTTCCTTCTGCCTTTCCGGTGTTATCCCCATTACTGTCCGTTCAAACAGTTCCATATCCTCCGGAGCTGCCTCACGCAGCTTTTCCGGGTTAAACAGATACAACGGATAAGAACAAAAACCGCTGCCACCCATCAGCCCGGTAAATTCCCCAAGCCCGTGTTTCTCAATGAACCCCTCCAGTTCCGGGCAGTTGTTGGTGTCAACATACCCGCAGTAATCCGGGCATGGCGCACTGATATTGACCGTCAAATCCGCAAAGGGTTCCGGGTATTCCCCGCCCACTTCCACCAGGCCGATATACAACCTGTTATTATCCATATACGAATTGATTTCCAGTTCCAGCGTTACCTTCCCCGAAAATCGGCTCTCCATTTCTAAGTGTTTTTTCATGAAAACTACCCTTTCTATAATCCTAACGCCTTACTGGTAAGGCTCTGGGCTCCCTTGACACTTCCCACGGTCAGTGCAATCGTAAAGGTCATCTCACACAGATAAATCAATGTTTTCGCCCAATCCGAATAATCCCCCGTAAAGGACGGAAGCCCTGCATTGATAAAGGCATTGCAGACGATAATCGCCAGCGCCATCGTGACCGCCTCAAATGCCACCGACAGGAAATACTTGCTGTAAGTGACGGCTGTGTGCGCCACCATCCGGTTGCCACTCATGGTAGAGTAGGCAATCGAACCGATTGGCACAATAATTAGCAGTTTCAGAAAGCGGAAATATACCGTGTAAAGCAGGAAGAAACCACAGATAATGACAATCAGTGACAGCAATGCCGCCAGTATCAGCATAATCAGGCTCTCCCCAAACCCTAAATCTTTAATAATATCCGCCTGCTCCTTTGCAATTTTCAGTTCCGTCCGGTTTCCAGCACTAAGCAGCCCCACCAGATTCCCAATGGAGGTAAAAAATGCCTTCATAATCGTGACATTATTTGCCACCATATACTCCGCAAGCCCTAACCGGATCAGGATGCGCAGGATTACCTCAAACCGCATTTTCTCCCGGATGTCAATGCTCTCCGAGCAGAACCCGATTACAAAAAACAGCACCACAAGGGAAGAACCGACAGCCACAAAAATCGGCTCAATGCCTGCTATGACATTCCACGGTCCGCCTCCCTTAAATGCGTCGGGGGACTGCCCCAGAAGGTCGAAGATAAGGGAAATCTGGTTATTCCAGAACCCGAACACCGCCTCCAGAAGGGCAAGGATTTTATCCCCCAGCTTAAAAATATCCATCTCAAGTCACCTCATTTCCGCTATCTTAAAAACCTAAGAATGTCAGCACGGAGGAAATCCCCGCCATGATGGCGCCTGCCACAATTCCTTTCAATGCGGAGTTCATGGTAGAGGAATCCTGCTGCTGGTATGCCTGTGCAAACTCCATGACATTCTTTGCAAGGATAATGACACCCACTGCCCCGATCACCGCTATCACTAACGTCTTTAAGTTGTCAAGCGGTTTTGTTACCGCACTGGTATCGCCTCCTGCCGCAAGGACTGTCACTGTCATCCGGGACATGGCATATGCCGCCCCGGCAAAAGACGGAACCAGAACCTTTTTGCAGAAACCGGCAATGTTGTTTTGTTTTTTCTTACTTGTGTTGTTTCTCATCTTTGCTATCTCCTTTTCCTTAAAAATGACGGAGACAAAAAATGCGGACAGACTTCTTCCATCCACGGCTTTTATCCCCGTCCGATGAAACAAGTCCATCCACATCTGCTTTCTTATATTTTATCGGGAACACTCCCGCTGTTACATGAAACCGGGCTTTCCCCGGTACGTTAATGCGGTAACCGCCCCCTTTCCTGCCCTAAAACAAAAAAAGACACCAACCTGAATAATGGCTGATGTCATGTTTAGATTTTTTTAATCATTAATATTCTGTCCTTTAGAACCTACACCTTCATATCCCTCATTTACCGGTCTACCAACTCCGCTATATCCATAATTAGAATTACGACCTGATCCCAAATTCACACTTTTCTTAGCAGCCTCAACGCTTTCTGATTTTCTTACATTCTGTTGTTGAGCAGCCTTTTTTATGCTATCACTTAAATCCATGTTTTACGTCACCTCCAATCTACTACTAAATTCTGCACTGTTTGTTCATATCTATAAAAGTTTAAGTAATATAGTTCCTAACACCATACTCCAAAAAGAAAATATTGTCAATGGCAAACCGATTTTATATTTATTGGCTTTCTTATCGTTTAAAGCGGAATTGGCTAACGTAATCTCTTTATAGTGATCACATAACCCCTTTTCAACCGAATTGACATCCTGTGTCAAATTCTCCTCTAAATCTAATTTCTCTATATCCACTTTGCTATAAGTTTGAATATTCACTGCACTCATTAGTATTCCAAATGAGACAGCCATTATAATAATACCTATACACAAAAATATACAGGCAAATGTTGTTGCAATGACTATAGAATTACTATCGTCAAATAAAAATTTACTAATACTTCCGAAAGGAATAATCGGCATGAAAACAGTCATAATTGCAATTTCAATAGTAACAAGCGAAATAACTTTATTCTCGATTACTGTCTTTCTATCACATTCCTTGGAATATTCATCAATAAATACAGGCAATGCAATTTTTGCACCCTCAAATGCAAATTTTACCCTGTCATTTTCCCCATAACATAATATTTTCCTATCCTTCTTCTTTTTCTTACTTATTTGTCTCACCTCGTATTTCCAGCAGGAATGAGACATCGCCCACTCCTGCACAAACTTATATTTTCTACTTTTCATTATAACCACTTTTGTCGTGAAGCGCAATAAAGGATTTTATTCATACCACCTGCGTATCTCCATCATCCGCACAACGGAAGTTTCTGGATAGAAATATGACAGTATCACTTCCTTTGGCACACGGACAGCCATTGCCCGCTTTACTTCCTCTTTCTGCTCCACGGTAAATTTCCAGTGGAACAGACGGTAAGAGATAGAATCCGCTGCCTTATCCTCCCGGTCCACATGGGGCTTTTTCTCCCTGCCCTCTGGCATTATTTCCGGCTTTTTATCATTTCCCATCATAAGCGGTTTTGCCGTTCCTGTCTCCCCTATTACAAAAGATTCCGGCATTCCGGCATTTTCCCCTGACGAATCCGCCGTTTCATCTTCCATATCAAAAGCATATTCCAGTTCCAGCCCTGACTCCATATCTTCATTCAGGCGCTCCTGCTGTTCCAGCCCGTCCAAATCCGTAAACCGTTTCTCCATATCCACCTGGCCTAACAGCATGAAATCCTCATAAGGGATTGTGTCAATATAAACCGGTTCCCCTTTCTCCTTCATCCCCTCATAATAGGCAAGGGATTCCTTATTCAGGATGGTAAAGCCCGGTTCCGCAATCTCCCCCTCTGCTGCCGGCTCATGCTCATAAGGCGTTCCCTCCCCGTCTGCGGTCTGGGCAAATACCGGGTGTTTGAATGGATTATACTTGTTGTCCAGTATCGGATCGAACCCACGGATAAAGATAAGGCATTTTTTATTGTCCATCTTCCTGACCTCATCGGGTGTCATAATCTCCCTTCCGAGAACGTCATAATTCCTTGAGGAACTTCCCTGCCGCCCCCTTGTCTCGCCGCTTGATTTTTTATCAATGGTCGCCTTGCCAAGCAGCTTTGAGATGTACTCATGGGTGCTCTGCTCGTTGCCGCCGAGATAAACCAGACTGTCGCAATTCCCCGGTATTGTTTCCCATGTGTCCTTGAACAGTGCCTTTATCTGTGCCAAGTTCTGGATAATAATCACACTGGAAATTTCCCTGCTACGCATGGTGGATAACAGCGAACAGTAATCATCCGGCAGCGCTACGTTACTGAACTCGTCCAGCATAAATGTCACATGCACCGGCAGCCTGCCCCCGCAGTTAAAATCCGCCTGATAGTACAGTTCCTGAAATATCTGTGTGTAGAGCATTCCAATGATATAATTGTAGGATTTATCGGAATCCGGTATCACACAGAACAAGGCCGTTTTTGTCTTTCCATCCCCATTGACGCCAATCCCAAGCTCCGCAAGGTTCAACTCATCCCTTGACAGCATACGCAGCACCTGTTTGTTTTCCAGTGTTGCCAGACGGGAGTTTGCACTGATAATAATGGAACGGACCGTATCCCCGGCGCCCCTCATGCACTTGTTATACTGTTTGACCGCCGGGTGGCTGTCTTTCAACGGGCTTGTCGCCTCCAGAAACTTCATTCTGGTGTCCAGCATGGACGGCTTGCCCTTTTCCGTAACCTCTGCCTCCTCCATGAGTTTCAGCACCGAGGCAAAGTTCCGTTTTGACGGTTTTTCCTCCAGCCACACATAATAGAAAAGCGCCTGTAAAAACAGCCCTTCCGCCTTCTCCCAGAACGGATCGGAGGGATTAGAGCCTTTGGGCGTGGTGTTGCTCATGATGTTTGTTATCAGTTTTACCACGTCCGTTTCCTCCCGGATATAGGCAAAGGGATTGTAACAGTCCGATTTTGCCATTTCCAGAAGGTTGATGACTTTCACGTTGTAGCCGTTATTCCTTAACATTTCCCCCTCGCTGCGCAGCAGCTCCCCCTTCGGATCAGTCAAAATAAAGGAAGTGTTTAGCTGCATGAGGTTTGGCTTTACCTCATAAAACGTCTTTCCCGCACCGGAACCGCCAATGATAAGCACGTTGTTATTGAGTTTCGTGTGCCTTGTGTCAAGGCTCATGCGTACATTCTGGCTCAAAATGCGGTTCCTGCCCTCGTCCTTATCCGCCAAAAAGCGGTTGACCTGCTTTATATCCGCCAGCTTTGATGTGCCGTATTCCTTCCCCGGCATGAGGTTCCTCTGGCTTGTATAATACATCACGATTACCACCGCATATACCAGCAGCGCATAGCCGATCATGCGGAACGTAAATTCATTATAATAATCGTGCAGGGGATAGGAGCATACAATGGTAAACCGGTCCAGAAACTCGTTAAACTCTATCCCCTCCCTCCATGCCCCTGCTATCAGATACCCCAAAAAGGCAGAGGCAAGGGCACCAAGCACAATCAGTATGATGTTTGGTTTCTTTTTTGTTGTCTGCATGGTTATCTCCTCCTCGTCCTTTCCACGGCTTTTGCCGGCTGTGGCTTTGCTGCCTTATAACGCTGCCTTACTGCCGCCTCCACCCGGTCATAATGCCCGCTGTAAAGTTCCTCCCCTTTGATGGTGCGGATTACCCGGTTGTCGGCGGAGTATATCTTATATTCCTTATTCTTATCCAGATAGGTAAGCAGCGTCTTTCCCTTATGGATTTCCATAATATCTGCCTTGTCTATCCAGATATATCCCTCATTCTGTCCGTACATTCCCGGCACCCTTGTCTTTACGGCACGCTCATTTTCCTGTGAAATCAGCTTTTTTGTGATGGTAATGTCAAGCAGCGACGTGTTTTTCGCCGCTGCTATCTGCCTCATGCGGCTGCTTAATTCCCGGTACCGGCTGATCCTCCGGTCAAACGCCTCCCGTTCCATGATGACACGGTAATTGCCCGCCTCGTCTGCCCGGTCCAGCACCCCGATCTTTGCAAGCTGACCGATTACCTTTTCTGCCTCGTCTGCCCCCACCTGCAGGTCTGCCTTTACGGCCTCCACACTGACCGTTTTTTTCTCCACCGCATAGTGGCCGACCTTCTGTATCAGCCCGTCAATGGCGCCCTCTGCCCGGACTGCCTCATCCGCATGGAGTTTCCGTGGGGACTTCCCGTTTTTTTCGTTCTCCAGATACCGTAATAACTGGTTCAGTTTTTCCTCATTGCCGCTTTTTAAGTATTCATCCATGCCCCATACCCTGCCGTCCTGCAGTTTCTGTGACATCATCCGTATCCTCGGCGCCGCCTCGGAATGGAACATCACTTCCGTAAGTCCGTCTTTTCGGTCAGCATCCGGCATTTCCGAATACAGAATTCCATATTTTTTTGCCAGTTTCCGAAACTTCTTCAAATCCTCATCCGCAAAGGAAAGCACCTGTATGTCGCCGCCCTTTGCCAGCAGCCCCTTTAAGTTTGTCTTTCCCATCTCCTTCTCATGCTCCAGCATCCCCACAATCAAATCCAGCGCTTTCTGCATGGAATGGATGGAGGCACTGCCCATCTTCATGGCTATCTCTATCCCGTCATAAGTGACACGGATAATCTGTACTGCGTCTGCTATCTCTGACATTTTTTACCTCCTCGTCATATTAAAAAATTTGTGCTACTGGTATGCCTTTTCCGCAACCACGATCTCCACCGCCTGCGCCATTTCCTCCGCACTGAAACCGCTGTCAATCAGGTCATTCACTTCCTTTTCCGTAAGCCCTGCCTGTATCGCCATCCTGATCTGCTCCATCTGTGCAGGGTTTAAGCCTTTCCCGGTAAGCTGCTTTATCAGCCCGGAATCCTGCCTGCTCCTGCCAAGTAATTTTTCCGCAAAGGCTTTCAGCCCGTCCGGCTTTCTGCGTACCGTCCTCTCCACCGGGACAAGGTGCCGTTCCCCATTCCTGCCCCTTATGGCAGCAAGATAGTCGTTCCCGGCATAATTCTCAGGATTGTTATCTGAGGTTCCTGTCTCCTGCCGGTTTGCGGTTATTCCCTGTCCTCCAGATATTGCGGGCTGCTGTTCCGCCGTTTGTATTCCTGCCGCCTGTGTTTCCGCTGTCTCTGCCAAAGCCTTACTTTCCATCTCTTTTAACCTCTGCTCCATCCCGTCCTTTTCTTTCTGGACTTCCTCAATGTCGGCAATCAACTGTTCCTTTTCTTTCATAAGCGTCTGGTTCTGCCTATAGAAACGGTCCCGTTCCTCCAGGATGGAACGCTTTTCACTGTCATAGCCGGATTTCTCCCGTTCCAGTTCCCCCACCCGCTTTTCCAGTTTTTCCGCTTTTATGCGTAATTCCGCACTTTCCGATGCCTGTTTATTGTTAGCGTCCTGCTGCTCCCCCAGCTCCTTTTCCCGCTGCCGTAGTTCTTCCGTCAAAAACGTAACCTTTTCCCGCAAACCTTTATCCTCCGGGGGTTCCTCTGCGTGTTTTGTTTCTGCCTCCCGGTTTGCCTGATATACCCGTTTTAATGCCTGCTCCATGTCGTAGGCGGTCAGGTTCTTTGCACCCACATCCCGCAGCTGCGCCACAGGCACGCCTTTCCCATAATAATTTGCCAGCAGCTGCATCTGGTATGGGTTGAACCCGCCATCCGCCAGCATCTGCAGCAGCTCCCTGTCACTGTCCGCCCGCATAATGGAAGAAAATTTCTTACATCGGTCCACCTGCCATCCCGATTCCGCATAAAGGGCAACCAGCTCTTTTGGATAGCCAAGCCCCAAATCTTCTTTTGCAATCCGCAGCACGTCATCCCTGCATCCCTTTTGGGTAAAATCCCTTACGGCAACTGCAATCTGTGCATTTTCCGGTTTCCTTGTCTCCATATCCTGCCTCACTTTCCTGTTTTTCATATACACTGTTATTTATTTTCAGGTTTTTTATAAAACCTTCCCGTCCACACGGGTAATCTTCTTGTCTGCCTCTGGTGTGGCTGTCCTGCCGGATTCTTTATCATTTCAGCAAAAGCCGTCATCTCCCTAATCCTCCGGAACGTTCCATGCCGCGCTCTTCCTTTCTTTCCCCCTCCAGCTTTTCCAGATGGGGCTTCATATCTTCCACCGCCTGTTTTACCAGAGGGTGGTCCCGATATGCGGGAATTAAGTCGATCATATCCTGTGCAATCCCCCGGCCCTGATATAACGGCCATTTGGTGCCGGAATAATCCGGGATGTTTCCATCCTGCAGCACAAAGCCAATCCCCGGCCCATAGGACCGGTTCCTCCTGCAAATCCACATATATACATCCACTGCCTCTGGCAGCGTCAGGTTTTCATGCAGTTCCCCCATCTGTTCCGGAAACTCCATACACTCCGCCGCATAAAAAGTGATTTCTGCCATCTGCATTCCCTCCATTCATATATTCTCCGTTCCCATTTCTTCATACATAAAAGTCGATTGCTCCGTGCTCCGCACTCTTGCAATCGCCACCTACATTCGCAATCCGGGCTAATCGCCAACATAAATAAGCAATATGCTTATTTATGTTATTGCATCATTATGGTGGCGCGCCAAATGTATGGGAAAACCCTTATGCAGGCATAGATTTCCCCATACATTCGGCTTTACTTTTACAATAAAATAACAGCCCGCAACAAGTCATTTCTGACTCCGGCTGTTCCTGCTCATTTCCTGTTCTGTTTTTTCTTCCTGCCTGTCCCTTGCCCGTTCCAGGCTTTCCGTAAATTCAGCTATCATTTCTCCGGCCATTTTCAGCCTTTTCCTGATTTCCCGCTGCCTCTCATAAATACCGCTGCCTTTATCCTTATATTTTTTGCGGAGCATTTCTATTTCTTCCAGTGAATACCCCTCACTCCGTAACTGTCCCTCCAATGCCTGGTACCGCAGGTGTTCCTTCTCAAAAAATTTATCCCCTGCCTGATAACTTTTTTCTGCCGGGGCTAATTCCAGCATTTTATCTGCCACGGAAAACAACGGCGCCATCTGCCTTTTCTCCCGATACAGTTCCCGCCTCTCCTTTCCACATTCCGCCGCTTTTTCCTTCAGGTTATCCCTGGCTGCTGCCAGTTCCGTAAGGGAATGGATTCCATTCTTTACAAGGAACAGGTATTTCTCATGGACCTCCTGCATTTTACGGATTTCCTCCCGGTATTCCCATGCCTTGCTGTAAGGCAGCCGTTCCAGATGGCGCAGGCGGCAGATTTTCGTATAATAGGTTTTCTGTATGCCGGTCAGTTTTGTCCTGCGTAAGAACTCATCCCCCGGCGGTTCTATGGTGTGGGGATTTTGTTCACGGTTCCTTTTGGCATAGGTTTCCAGACTTTCCATCCGGATTCTCTCCCGTATCCTTTCCTCCGTATAATCCTCCCCCAGAGATTTGCACCGGCAGAACCGCTGCATCCCTTTAGGCTTTACCGCCAGATATTTATTCTGCTTGATGTCATACTCCTTTTCCACCATAAGGTCCAGAAACTCCTCAAAGGATTCCGCCTGCATGATGCAGGCCTCCACATCCCGCTGTATCATTTCCCGCCAGATGAATTTCCCGTCCCGGAGCTCATTCCGTTTCCTGCCGTGTTCCTCTATCTCTATGGTGGAAAGCCCGTATTCCTCACAGAGACGGTTCGTGATGGGCTGTATCTTTTTCGCCCAGTCGCCTTTTTCATAACGGTATTTCCTGCCGTTATGGTAATTCACACTGTTAAATATGATATGCCCGTGGACGTGGGCGGTATTGTCATGGACAGCAAGGACAGCCTCATACTCCTGCCCCAGATATTCCTCCACAAATTTCCATATAATCTCAAAAGCGGTGTCCGGGCTGGCCTCCCCCGCCTCAAAGGAAATGATAAGGTGGTAGCCCTGCCGTTTATCCGTCTTTCCATACTTTCGTTTTGTCGCCGCCATCTGTTCATAGGCTTTCCCCGGCTGGCAGTTAATTCCTGTTACCAGCCTGCCTCCCTGCGTTTTCTCCCGGTCAAGGATATAGGAAACCGCCTGCTCCAGATGTTTCCCCGAAAACTTCACGCCACTGTCACCTATGGTCAGGATTTTAGTGATAGCCAAGAGCAGCCACCATCCTTTCCATCCCCTCATTCAGTTTCCGCATATAGGCAACCAGACGGATTTTGTCCGATTCCCGGTACAGCCCCGAATTATTGTTATGGACGATTTCATTGATGTTGACGCCGATCCGGTTCACTTCATTGATAAGGGCTTTTAACCCCTGCCTCACTTCCGGGTAGTCGTTGGGCTCCTGTGTTATCAGCAGCCGGAAATAATCGGATTCTTTCATTCCGGCCTCTCTCGCCTTCTCCGAAAAAATCCCTGCGTCATGGGCGGTCAGACGGAAATGCTTTACAACCTCCTTTGCCATCTACCTCCCCCTTTCCTGCCCACGCTGCAGGACTTCCTGCTTTTCTGTCTGGACTTCCAGACTTTCCTCCTGCCGGCTTTCTTCTTCCGGCTGCCCATTTTCCCCTTTCCGGTATGATTCCAGCCTCGCCTGCACTTCCTCCGGCACGCTGCCGAGTGCTGCCCTGATCACTTCCAATGCACACTCCTGTGCCATCTGCTCATACTTTGTCTGTTGATACAATCCATCCAGCACTTTCTCCTGTTTCTTCAGAATATCAAGTGCGTCACTGAACCGGTTATATTCCTTCTGGTCTGCCGGATTTTCCATGCCGTCCTCCATATCCTGAATCAGCTCCAGGTTCCACTCACAGACATCGTGTATGGCATCATCTATGGAATACGGTTTATACTCCGGGGATTCCTCCCCGGCATCCAGCACCGACAGTTCCTGATTGCGGACCGCCAGCGTCATGCCATGCTCTGCCATATAATCCAAAATGATTTCTGCGCCATTCTGCCCCATGCTGACTTTCGATTGTACCAGATGGAGCCACAGCACCAGCTCCCCCGGCGTATTTACTTCCAACACATCCATTCCCATGCCTTTGCACCTCCTGTTTCTTTCCATATAAAAAGCACCAGACAATTCAATCAGCCTGATGCCATAACAACATTATTTTCTATTCCCTGTAATATTCCAGCGCCCATGCCCTGTACTTCTCAAATCTCTGCCGCAGGTGTACCGGTATCTCAAGCCCATCAAAACTCCCATGATGTTCCTCATAATAATTTGCCAGGCTCTCCGTAATAATCTGCCCGTCACCATCCCGTTTCAGAAGGTCTGTAATGGTCCTGTTTACCGTGGTGCATACCAGCCCGTTACATTCTGCGGATTCAATATCCTCCAGCGATGGCACGATAAACTGTTCTGTCCCCTCAATATCCTGTCTCTCCCTGACAAATATCTGTGCCGCCTCCCGGTAACCGCCATTCGTCAGCCCCAGATAATCCGCTGCCGTGTCATATGCCAGTACACATTCCACACCGGCCAGTAAATCCCTCAGTTCATCATTGTATGCCCTGACAGCCATCCTTATCGCCTCCCCTCCGTTTTTGTACTCATGCTGCGAGCCTCCTTTGCGAGTAGCTAATGTACCAATGTTTGCGATGCCCACAGCGCAAACTTGGAGGTTGAAAGACGAATTTCTTTCAACCTTTCTCCCGCATAAATCATAACACACAGCCGCCATTATGACAGCCCCCGTTACAAAAAGCACCTTTTCTTACCTGTCTTTCCTGCCTGCCGCAAATCCTCTCCTGCCCCGAAACCTTTGCCTCCTTTCCACTCCCAAAGGTTTCGCCAGATACGCATTTTGTGTCACAAAATGCAAGCCGCCCGCAGGTTCGGCTTTCTGGTCAGGGGTATGGCCCCCTGAAACCCCAATAAAATAGGATATATGCCTTATTATAGGGGAAATTATATCTTTTCTATATCAAATCCGGCGTTCCCTATATCATTCCTATATCCTTATTTCGGTTTCTATATCTTTTCTATATCTCTGAAAATCCCCCCTTGAGCGATGGTTATATCTTTCCTATATCTGTAGCCCAGCAAACTAAAGTTCCTGTCTCCCGCACAAAAACGTCAAATTAAATTCTCAAGTGTCAAATACTATCTACAAGAGCGTGCTGTAGGATGCGGCACGTTTCCCTCTTGACCATCCCATGTCATTCCGATATAGTTTTTATGGAACAAAAAAAAGAGAAAGAACAGCCCCTCCAACAGTTCGTTCTTTCTCTCACATACCAGTGTGCCTGCCGTATACGGGATCATGTCCCACTTGTGAGGCTCCGGCACCACCGACATATACTATGATAAGAGAAAACTCCCTGTTTTGCAAGCTAATCCGCATAAAAAGTTCATCAAAAGCCCTCTTTGATTCCTTTATGAAGAGATTCCACCCGGAATTTCAGACCTGTCCCTGCTGTGGGGCCAGGGGTTCCTGCCGCATCCATGCCTATTATGGCCGTTCCCTGGTCGACTTTATAAGTGGTGTCCCTGTCCGCCACAGCCTCTGTATCATGCGCCTCATCTGTACCTGCGGCCATACCCATGCCATCCTCCCGGACTTCATCGTCCCTTACTCCGGCTATGGCCTGTTCTTCATCCTCCGCGTCCTCGCGGAGTATTTTCTGCGTCTGTCTACCGTGGAGAGACTCTGTGAGCGCTTCTCCATCACCCTTTCCCAGCTGCGCCGCTGGCTGGATCTCTTCCTGACGCAGAAGGAGGAGTGGCTCGGCGCGCTTTCTTCCATGGAGGCTTCCGGCCTTTCCTTCCTGAAGGTCCTTCTCACCCAGACGGCCTATTCGGATTTCGCCTCCGCCTTTGTCCGCCGTTTTACAAAGTCCTTCCTCCAGTCTCATAAAAATCCGGCTCCTTACTGCCAGCAGGTGTTCGGCCCATGAACTGTTTTCCTGCAACCACACGCCATGAGCATGGCTTTCCTCCCGTTTCTGCCCCATAATGAGGGAAAACCACTTAAGGAGGACATTTCTATGGACAACAATCCAAAAAAACTTTCGGACGCAGCCGCCATGGCGCAGTTCCGCCTCGCTCTCATAGCCCCGGTCATCCATGGCCTTTATCCCGATGCGTCCAGGAACGCCTATTACCAGAGAGTCACGGAAAAGCCCCTCACCCTGCCTGACGGCTCCGCGTTCCAGTACAGCCCCAAGACCCTCAGCAAATGGGTGTCCCTCTACCGGAACGGCGGCATCGACGCGCTCATGCCACAGGAACGTTCCGACAAGGGCTCCACCCGGGTGCTCCCGGACACGGCCATCGAAGAGATCTACCGCCTCAAGGAAACATTCCCACGGCTGAACTCTACCCAGATCCACCGGCACCTCGTGGAAGAAGCCTTCATCCCTGCCACGGTCAGCGTCTGCGCCGTCCAGCGCTTCGTGAAGAGGCATGACCTGAAATCGGCACGCAACCCCGGCATGCGGGACCGGAAAGCATTTGAAGAAGACGCCTTTGGAAAGATGTGGCAGGCCGATACCTGTTACCTGCCTTATATCACGGAGGACGGCCAGCGCAGGAGAGTCTACTGCATCATGGTCATTGATGACCACTCCCGCTTCCTGGTGGGCGGCGGGCTCTTCTATAACGACAACGCCTACAACTTCCAGAAGGTGTTGAAGGAAGCCGTGGCAGCCCATGGGATCCCGGCTAAGCTCTATGTCGATAATGGCTGCAGCTACTCGAATGAGCAGCTCTCCCTCATCTGCGGCTCCATCGGCACCGTACTTTTACACACAAAGATCCGTGACGGTGCTTCCAAGGCCAAGATAGAACGCCAGTTCAGGACGCTCAAGGAGACATGGCTCTATACACTGGACCTGGATTCCGTTGCCTCGCTGGCGCAGTTCAACGGGCTGCTTAAGGACTATATGCGCACCTACAATACATCTGTCCATTCCGGCATCGGCACCACGCCCATGGAACGCTACCAGCAGACACGCTCCTCCATCCGGAGCCCCAAGTCCAGGGAGTGGCTGGAGGAATGTTTCCTGAACCGCATCACCAGGAAGGTGAACAAGGACTCCACCGTCTCCATCGACAAGGTGTCCTATGACGTTCCCATGCAGTTCATTTCTTCAAAAGTGGAAATCCGCTTCCTGCCAGACGACATGTCCAGTGCCTTCATCCTTTATGAGGGGGAACATTATCCCATACGGCCTACGGATAAAAACGAGAACTGCAGGACGAAACGCAATAACACGCCGTCCATCGATTATTCAAGGATTGGGGGTGAGAGCTGATGTTCCGTTCCTACTATGGGCTTTCCTTCAACCCTTTCGACAAGCAGAACGCCAGGGAAAAGGACCGGTTCCTCTCAAAGGACATCTCGGAGATGACGTCCCGCCTGGACTACTTAAAGGACACAAGAGGCATAGGGCTCTTTACCGCACGCCCCGGCATGGGCAAGTCCTTCGCCCTGCGCTGCTTTGCAAAGAGCCTCAACCCAAACCTCTACCACATGGAGTACATCTGCCTCTCCACCGTCAGCGTCATGGAGTTCTACCGCCAGCTCTGCTCTGTCCTGGGGGTAGATCCAAGGGGCGGCAAGCCCGGCATGTTCCGTGCCGTGCAGGAGCAGATCCTTTACCTTTACAGGGACAAGAAGCAGCCCCTCCTCCTGGCAGTCGATGAGGCACAGTACCTCTCCACCGGCATCCTGGAGGATATCAAGATGCTCATGAACTACGGGTATGACTCCCTGAACTGCTTCACGCTCATCCTCTGCGGGGAGCCCCACCTGAACAGCACCCTGAAAAAGCCCGTCCATGAGGCTCTGCGCCAGAGGATCACAGTGCACTACAACTTTTCCGGGCTCTCAGACTCCGAAGTGGCGCAGTACGTCCTCCACAAGATCGCCTGCGCCGGAGGGGCCGCCTCCATCATCGACCAGGCCGCGCTTTCCGCCGTCCACAGCCACTCCCAGGGGAGCCCCCGCCTGGTGGACAACCTGATGACCGACGCACTGACACTGGGGGCGCAGATGGAGAAGAAAGTCATTGATACGGATGTCATCCTGGCCTCCGTCAGCAGCCAGAATCTCGGATAGGAGGCATGGAACATGAATTATACCTGTATCCTGAAAAACGGCTCCCGCAGGGAGACCTGGACGGGGCAGATCATCCTGCTGAGCACGGAGAACGGATGGTATGAAGCTGAGATCAATGGGCGGGGGACTTACTTCCACATCCTCGCCGGACGGCATAAATATGGGAACTACCTGTGCATCCCTAACCTTGATGTAGGGTGCGAGCTCTCCGATTTCTCCGATATCTTTTGGAATGAAGAAAGGATCGGCTCCCTGATGCGGAAGGTGGATGCGGTGACTGTCGCCACCGGCCTGATCCATCTGCCCGCCCTGGCTGCCGGACAGCTGAAGAACTGAATGCTTCATAGGGCTGTGGGTCTCTTGATGGGATCCATGGCCTTTTATATTTCAGGAAGGAATTCATGCTCTGGCAGCGTGCCATATTTTCGGTAGGATTGTGCATTCACAGACAGCACTGCGCAGTCAATTGGATAAAGGTTGGAAAAATAATTCGTCATTTGCGTCTCCCTCAATTCGCCGTCCGACACTATATCATTTTCCCAAATCTTATATCTTTCCTATATCTGAAAAAGATGGGACTATATCATTCCTATATCACTTTGGCATTTTCACGGATTTTTCCCTGCTCTTTTGCTTTTCTCATTTCCACATTCCACTGGTTGAAGTCCTTATACGGTTCCGGCGGCAGGAACACATCTGTCCGGTAGCCCTTCTCCGTATATTTCTGCTGCAGGCTTGCCGCTGCTTTCCTGCCCGGTCCGTCATTATCCAGACAGAATTGTATTTTCTCCACCTCCGGGTGTTCCGCAAGGAATGTTTCCAGAGGGGCATCCGCCAGCATCCCAAGAGCCAGCATGCTTGCCCTGTCCGTTGGGAACATGGTAATATAGCTCATCAGGTCGATTGCCGCCTCAAACACCACCACTCTTTTGCTTTTCCCATAATACAGGTGGAAACCGTACCTCTTGTCATTGCCTGCCACGTCACACTTGAAGCCCTTTCCATTCCTGTCAAAGACACCCCGCATACTGGCAAACTTCGGCACGCCGTCCCGGTCCGTCCCAACAAAGACAATGTTATGGTAATTCTTTGCCTCATATAAAATCCCTTTCCCCACAAAGAAGTCAATGACCGGGCGGGCAATCATGCGCTCATGCTCCAGATAACGGTACAGATAGACATTGCTCCCGGCAAACTTCGGCAGTACAAACGGTTTCTTCTTTTCTTCTTTCCTCTGATGTGGTACAGTGTTCTGAATTTTCCTGACGCTTTCCTCCCTGCGGTACCCCACAAAATCCAGCAGCCAGAACACCGCCTCTTTCACATCCATGCCCGCAAACACCCGTAAGAAGTCAATCTGGCTTCCGCCGTTCTCCCCTTTGTCATACCGCCTTGAGAACCGGCACCAGTGGCTCCGTTCATAAATCCGTATGGAATCCATTTCTTTCAGCGTATGGTAATGCCCGATCCGTTTTACGCTATAGCCCATGCGTTCCGCCACGGCACAGAGGTCCGCCTGTTTTGCAATATCCAGCTCCTCCGCTGTAAACCTCATCTCCTTCCCCCTCTCTCCGCTACCTCTGCCGGGCTGTCCCATTCCAGCCGACGGTAATCAATCTGGTATTCTTTCTGCGGATTTTTTACCAGCCCTTTCTCATGGAAACTAAAGTACCGGCTGTTGTCCCCGCCGACAATCACATGGTCCACCAGCGGAATCCCCACCAGTTCACATACCTGCTGCATTTTGTCCGTCAGCCTCACATCATCCTCTGATGGAAGGAGTTTTCCGGATGTGTGGTTGTGTGCCAGAATCATCCCTGCCGCATTTGAGAGAATGCCTGCTTTTAACAGTTCTCTGGGATGTGCCATCGAATAATTCAGGGAACCCATACTGGCAAAATGGCAGTTAATCGGCATATGGGCTGCGTTCAGGTTGATAACGCACGCTACCTCCCGGTCCATGTCGGAAAGCTGCTCCCCCACCAGCCGGACGGCATCTTCCGGGGACTTAATTTCTTCCCCTGACAGTATGGGGGCATCCCGGACCAGACGGACAGACACGACTTCCAGTGCAAAGCCTTCCTTAATCTCCTTTCCCATCCTTTTCCTCCTCTCCGAAAATTACCTTTATAACCATGTTATCCAGCATGGTTTCCAGCAATGCCGCCAGTTCCTTTTCTGAAACCTCCGTTATCTGATTTTCTTCCATAATGCAGCCCCTATCTTGTCTTTTTTTCTTCCTGGATCAGCGGCAACTCTGCCTGTTTCCCATCCAGCCTTTTTTCCGGTGACTCTGCCGCCAGCGTTACTTTCCTTGCAGTACGGTCATAGTGGTAGACACTGTTTGAAAGGCGTTCCTCCAGCCTCACGCTGCTCATATTTGCTCCCTGTACCATTTCTATCAGGTTTGTCAGATTCTTCCCCGTCATTTCCACCGGGACAGCAATCACTTCATGAATGGACGAGGGCAGGATAAAAAAGTTTTCTCCCAGCTTTTCCGCCAACTGGTGTAAGTTTTCCTCATAAAGCATGGAAACGGCACCGTTAATCCCCGAACTGTTGCTGATAATCCACATATTGTCCGCAGTACGTTTTATCAGCTCCAGTTCTTCCCTGGCTTCCTGCGGGAGGATGGTCCCCTCCGGTATATTGTCAAACATGCTACCCATACAGGTTACCGATACCGGGTTAATACGCCTTGTATTTTCCACTGCGCACCGAAACAGTTCTTCCTCTGTCATCCCGGCTATTTCCGCCATTTCATTGGAAACAATGCTGCTTTCCATTTCGTCCGGGGAACTCTTAACCACCCACCGGTAGATAACCGATAAATCCTGAAATTCCCTGCTTGGTATGCTTTCCAGCAGCTCCCGGTTCTGCTCCGTGTTGATAAGGCACATGATCACATTTTCCTTAAAATGCTCTATGCCCATAAACATTTCCGACTGCTGTTCCTTAAACATCTCCGCTGACTGTGCATATTTCCATGCCGCTGCCCGGAGGACCATCTCCAGATCACCGTATTCCCGGTACTGCTCATACAATTCATCCACATACATGCTGGAAAACATCCGGGAATCATCCTTCAGCACCGACAAAGCATCCAGTGTACGGTTCACTTTCCTTACCGGGCGGATGTCCACTTCGGCATCCCTGTATTCCTCCGGCAGATAGCTTAGAAATTTCTCTTTTACAACTGCCTTAAATATTTCATAAGTCATCATTTATAAAAACCTCCTGCTAAATTAGACAGGAGAGAAACCAATACGGCCTCTCTCCCAAATTTCATATAACATTGCTGTCAGTGAAGAACGCTGCCTCTGCGTTCTTCCGGTGCGTAATTATAGGATTTCTTAAACATAGCTCTTTCATCTGCCTTACGAACCCTTTTCCTACATCACTCAAGTTTGCCTTTGGCAAACTTGCAATGGCTCGCCTTCAGCGAGACTATTTCATGCCATATGAAATCCTTTACGCACTTTTCTAAGAATGAATTTTTATTCTTTTGCGTCTCCTGCCATAAACCACACCGCCGGCAATGCAGGCACCACCCAAAGCGATAAACATCCACGGGTGGTAGTTCCCGCCCGTCTGCGGCAGTTTCGGTTTTTGTGGCTTATTCTTTAATTTCAGCGTATAAACCACCGTCTCCGTCGCACTGTCATCATACTGTAACAGAACCTCATGCGGGGTATCATCAAGAATATACCCGTCCGCCGCCTTTGTCTCCACGATATAATACGATATATCCTCCCCAAAGCTGCCGTCTTTGTTATAAGTGCAGATGTCAAGCAGCCCTGTCTCCGCATAGCCGGTCTTGTCCGTTACCAGCGTCTCCAGTTTCTTCCCATCCTTATTACGCAATTCAAAGGCAACGCCCTTTAACGGCTTTCCTGTTTTGCTGCAGGTTTTGTAAAGGGCAATCTTTCCCATTACCCTTTCATCGGTCATGGCAACTTTCTGAATTTCCCCGGTTTCCTCCACGGTAAATTCCACCTCATTTGCAATCAGGTAGCCATACGGCGCTGCTGTCTCCCGCAGGGTGTACTTTCCTGCCGGGACAGCCTCCAATCGGTACGGTTTCCCGTCCGTTTTCCATGAGGCATAGACTTCCCCGTCGGAATCAATGATTTCCAGCGTTGCCCCCGGCAGCTCTTTCCCTGTCGTAATGTCCGTTTTCGACACCTCCACGATAATCGGCGTGTCCTTCATCTCCAGTTCCTTTGTTACTGTCGGCGTGGCAGCCATTTCCTGCGTGTAGGAGAAATCCACATCATACATCGTTTCGTCTAACAGATACCCCGCCGGGGACTCCACTTCTTTCATATAATAAAGCCCCAGCGGCAAATCCGCCTCAAATTTCGCCCTGCCGTTTTCATCTGTCACAGCCGTATCCACCAAATCATCCTTTTTTACGAGGACTTCCCCTGTAATGCTCAAAATATCCTCTTTCGTATAAATACCATAGGTGGCGCCTGCTACCGGGTAAGTGCTTACACTGTCCGTCTTGATTAACGACAGCTCCGGTTTTACCCTTGCATTGACAAAACCTGCCTCCCCATAGACAATTTCCGTATGCTCATCTTCATAGGAAAGGCTGATCTCCTTTGGCTCCTCGCAGATGGCAAAGCCCTTTGGCGGCTGCACTTCTGCTACCTGATATTTCCCAAGAGGAAGGTTATCAAGGGAAGCCTCCCCTTTTTCATCCGTGGTAAGCGTTGCGACGATTGCCCCTTTGCTTGCCGGGACACCGCCAATCACTTCCAGCGTGCGGTTCCCGTTTTCATCCGTCTGGTGGTCCGGAGTATAAATATCCTCCACAGCAATGACATGGAATACTGCCCCCGCAAGCGGCTGTTCCTCATAATTAAAATCCACGCTCCTGTTTTCATCCGTAACTTCACTGAGGATGCGGTCAACAATGGTGTCATAGACAATGGAAGTCAGAACCTCCCCGGACTTATGGATGGAAATGCTACCCTTGACGGGCTTATTTTTAATCTCCACCTCAATAACCGGATCGCCGTCGATATCCTCCGAGACTTTCAGCATCCCATCCGTGGTAACCTCCAGCGGGAAACTTTCTTCCGTAATGACATAGCCCTCTGGTGCAGTGATTTCCTCCACCACATAATTCCCGTATTTCAACTGTAGCGGTGTGGTGATTGTTCCGGTTTCGTCCGTGGTAAATTCACTGACCTTCTTATCCCCTACCTTCTGTTCCACATATTCATCTGTGTCCGTATTCTTAATCTTAAAGGTCACGCCGGGGAGCAGCACCGTGTTCCCGTTTTCCGCATCCTTTTTCACAATGCGGATATAGGCCTTGAACGGACCGTCATTGAACACCCGCCACTGCTGTGGCACTCTGGAATCCTCCGTAACCGTTACGGTAAAATCCTTTGTTTTATACAAATCCTTTGGCACCTTTGTTTCCTTTACCAGATATTTCCCATAAGGTAGCTCTTTCGAGAGTGAATAGCCCTTTTCATCGGTTACAAGCACGTCATGGGTTTTGGCGTTGTCCCATCCATTCTTATCAATGTCCGACTGTAATTTTACGGTAAACTCCGCACCCTTGACATAATCCGTCTCCGTGCTTGCACCGTCGGTAGACACCTTGATAATCTCAAAGGCCTGCTTCTTTACCGTCTCAACGACCTTTGTGTTAAGGGAAATATCATGGTGGGTATCCTGTGCCTCACGGAAATTGACCGGATAAATGGTTTCATCCAGCAGATACCCCTCACTCGGTTCTATCTCACGGAGATAATAATTGCCAAAGTACAGGTTCCCGAAATGGAACTCCGCCTGTTCCCCCGTCTTTACCGTGGCAAGCAGGGCATCCTTTTCTGCCGGCACGCCTGTTGACACAAAATCCGTCCCCTGCGTGCTGGTAATGTTGTCACTTCCTGCATAAGTGACCGTGCCACGCCCATCCGGGTAAACAATGGTCTCTGCCGCATACAGCCCGTAAGTGGCCCCGGACAGTTTCGCATCCCCCTGCGGTTCTGCCCCGGTTTCCTTATCCTCCTTTTTCGCTGCCACGTCACAGCGGATCGGTGTGTTCTCTGCACTGAAATCAGAAATCTCCCCGTAATCCGGCGCCACTTCCCACACCTTGCCGTCATCCCGGTAGCCGTCCGGGATGACAACCTCTTTCACATAATATTTATCCTGCATTTTCACAAACTTTGCAGAGGCAGCAACATCCAGGTCCTCATCATAATAGAACACCGGCACTTCTTCCTTGCCGTCTCCCTCAACAGAAACACGCTGCGTACATCCGGCATCGCTAAACACGGCAAACCCGGCGCCTTTCACGAAATTCCCGGATTCCGCATCCGTCTTTTTTACCATGACGCCAACTTTATCGGGATATTCCACAACCGGCATGGGTTTCCCCTGCTGTGTTACTTTCCCATCGCTGTCATAGAGGGTAAAGTATTCCAGCCCCACGGGATAAACCGTTTCATCCCTCTGGTAACCCGGTGCCTCCTTTACTTCCTTCAAGTAATAGGTGCTCTGTGTCAGCACCTCTTTTCCCGAAAGTGCCAGACCTTTTGCATTAGTTTTTTCCAGTTTACACAGCAAATCGGTACACTCCGCATCCTCATACAGGTAATACGCTGCCCCTTCCACTGGCTCTCCGTTATATACATTCGTCTTTCTTAATTCAAACCGACCCTCCTTAAATTTGGAGGTCACTTTGACGCTTGCTGTCACAGTCCCCGGTTCAAATTCCTCCAGAAAGGTAATCTTCTGCTGTGACACCACCGTAGGCGTCCATTTCCTGCCGCCCTTTTCCTTTGATTTTGCGGTTGCCGTCAGCTTGATGGTGCTGTCTGCCGCCAGAATCTTCTTCATCGCCTCCCCGTTGCAGTACAGGTAAAAGTTAGAAGAAGGCTTGTCTGCATCCGTCTGTGCCACACAGATGTCATACTTCTTCAAATCGGAATCGTCCTCAATGTCACTGGCATCCGTTTTTAGCTCGCCCACAGTCAAGCCGCCCGGCTGCCCTGTAATCTTATAGGACACGTTAGTAATACTGCCCGTCTTGGTGCGGACAAACTTCTCCTTGGAACGGTACAGCCCGTCCCCCATGTCCTGCCACTCCGTCTTTTTCGGGGAAATCTTATAAGTGATGGACTTCGTAACACCCGTTGCCTCGTCATACTCGTCCTCATCATATTTTTTCGCATCCGATACCAGAGAGGCTATTTTTTGATAGACGCTGCTGCCATTGTTATAATAGCCTAATTTCACTTCCCCGTTTAACACATGGATTGACGCACCGGTAATGAAATAATCGGCTGAGGCAGAACCTGCGGAATACTTGCTGTTGTGGCATTTCCCGTTCAGTGTTCTGGCGCCGTTTACCATACAGAAGGTAATCTCCGGCTTGATGCTGCTCTTTGAACCGGAGGCCCCTACATTTCCATTCGTGGTATTCTTGTTCAGGTTCAGGCAGTAGACCAGATGGTTATGGTAATCCCCGGACTGTGAGATATATTTAATGCCCATGCTGTGGCCACAGTATTTTGCATAGCTGCTGCACGATACTTTCATGCTGTCCGAAGATTTTGCCGCTGCCTTTAACACCGGGGCAGAAGCCATGCGGACCATCATGGTATCGCCTGTGCCAAAGGTTTCTATCTCCCCTTCTGACAAAAGGCTCTCTGCACCTTTCTTTCCGGCATCGGCATCCGATGGGCTGACCTCTCCTTCTCCCTCTCCGGGGGCAGGTTCTTCTTCCCCGCTGCCGTCCTGATCCTCTCCTGACTCCCGGCTTTCCTCCATAGCCGTCTCCGGCTCACGCACGGAAACCGTCCTGCAGATAAGATAAGGAGTTTTGCCGCTTACCGGCTCTGCCCTGTAATAAGTGCTGTAATCCCCCGGCTTATTCCCGTCAAAGGGCCCCTGCTTTACATAATAGCTGACTTTGACCGCCTTATCATCATAGGAAATCCCATCAAAGGACTTCTCCACGTCAAACCCATAGCCGGCTGCCACGATAATGTCCTCTGCCGTTACAATCTCCGCCGGTTCCAAATCCGGCCTGTCTGTTTCATCATAAAGCACCGGTTCCTGCTCCATTTTGGTCTGGCTGTCCCCATCATTTCCAACCGCCGCATCCGCACCAAGCCCGGTTGCATTGGCATAAGTGGCAGTAGGGACAACCGCCCCCACCGTCAAGACAATGGCCAGTACCAAAGCTGTAATACGCTTTAATCTCTTTTTTGTCATATACATCCTCCATTCATACATAGTAATCTGTTTCCTGCGGATATTCCCTGCCGGCACAGATACCGGGCGTTTCCCGGCATTTGTGCAGAAAAAAAAACACGCATATTCCAGCGTGCCTTTTCAACCCATAAAGCCGGTCCGCAAACCTGGCTTTCCCTTATTCCATTGCCATCCTGCCACGGATAAAAACAAAATCTTTACTCTCCATCATAACCTTTCTCCTAACACCGCCCTGCGTGAAAGACCAGCAGCATCATCTTCAACACATTCCCGGCCAAAAGCAGGGCAATCTCCAACACCGCCAGCGCCAGTTTCAAGATGTGTATCAAAATCCATGCTGCACCTTTGAACATCCAACCCATGAAATGGGCAGTACCTTTGATTCCCTGCTTTACCATACCGATTCCTCCTAACTCTCGCTCCAGTCCATAATCTTATCCATAATGTCCGGCATCCCACTGATGTCCGCAGCGGCATCCTCCCCCGGTTCCTCCTGTTTCTCTTTCCTAATGGGAAATTCCACTGACGGCTGCCCTGCCATGCTGCTGATAATCATGCGGAAAAGTTCCTGTGCCATTTCTTCCTTTATCTCCTGCCGGAACTGTACCAGCCTCTGCTCCATTTTTTCTTCCATCTCCCGCACTGTAACCGTTTCATCCTCCCCGCTGCCACCATCACTTTCCAAAGCATGATAGTACATTTCCAGTGCGTCCATAATAATCTGGGTTTTGGCTTTTCCCCCATTGAGCCTGTTGTCCTCAAATTTCTCCAGCATCCTTACATGCTGGTCCTTTTTCATTGAAAAACGTAACAGAAACCCACGGAATAAATCCCCGCTCGCCATAGCAATCCCCCCTATCCGATCTTACGCCTCTGTGACTTTGCCAGATAAGCACTGCCAAGCATTTCATATCCTTTCGCATTTGCCCTTACATCCTCAATATACTGGATATTCCCCTGCCCAAAGTTACCAAAGCGTTTCATCACGCCGGCGCCGCCGCCCACAAAGATAATCTGCGTCAGGTCCATGTTGTAACCAAGCTCTCGGATATTGTGGTATATCTGCTGACAATAAGCACGGATTTCCTTAATGATAATCTCCCGGTATTTCTCCGGTAGCCCATCCCCGCCATTTACCATGACTTTCTGAATATCATACTCGTCCACCTCTGCGTTTAACTGCCTCACACACTCCTTGTTAATCTGCTGTATGCAGGTGATTATCCCATGCGGCTGTGTCACACACGCCGATTCATCCGGCAGATGGTTGATAATCGGCATAATATCCACCGTCCATGAACCAATATCCACAACAAGCTGTTTCTCCGGGAATTTATCAATCCGGTCAATCACTGCCGCATAACATTGGGGATAGACACATACATTGTCAATGAAAATATGGTATTTCTCTTTTTCAAAGAAATAAACGACTTCCTTTCTCCTTGACAGATAAGAAACAAAATCTTTCTTTTCATCCCCGAACCTTGTCAACGGAAGCCCTACCGCCAGAAGGACATGGGCTGTTTTTTTCCCCCTGATTTTTAATTCCTTTGCTACTGCTGCCAGTGTCAGCATATAATAATTTTCATCCGTTACCTTTGTGTCCTTAACCTCCAGACGCTTACTGCCAATCTTGTAATATTTCCCGCCATACTCCAGCAGGTTTTCGGTAAATGCCGGCTCTGTGCTGATTTCCTTGCAGCCCGATGTAAATACCTCATGCACCGTTTTCATCCCGGACCAGCCGTGGTCGATTCCGATCACTATTGTGCTTTTATCCATACTTCATTGCCTCCTTTTCCATTCAGTTACTTATCCTTGCGATTCTGCTCCAGATGCTGAAAATACAATTCATCCAGAAATTTCTGTTTCACTTCCTTATCCTGCTTACCCCATTCCCCCATTTGGAGTGCATACCTGTCATTCCAGGCATCCTCTGCCTCATTCCTGCGGATGGAACAATAAATGCGGCTTCTTCTGTCCGGCTTTACCATCCCATCTTTCTGTTTTTCTTCTTCCCCTTCAAGGAACCTCCGTACCGGTACTTTCAATGCCAACGCCAGCAGACACATAGCATCCGGCGGTATTCTGTTCTTGTCACGGCATTTCGCTGTGGTAAACCATGTATTTACAGTTCCTACCGGCACACCGGTTATCTCTGCAATCCATCTGCACTTATTCCTCCGCTTAATTCCCTTTTCCTGCATAACCTTATTCATATTTTGGATTAAGCGGGCTTTATCGCATTGTTTATGCAGACGGATAAACCTCAACATATCTTTCTCAAAATTTTCCATACGATGCACCATCTTCCGCTTAGTATTTGTATTTGATGAACATACCGGACCGGCAGTCCGATATGCCCATCCTATTGTCCGGCTATTATCTTGACCGTCCTATTTCCTGTTCTATCTCTGGCTCAATATTTCGAGATAACAACTCTATTTCCTGTTTATTCACTTTATATGGCAGCCAGTGTTTATCCCCTTTATTGTCCGTGTAATAAAGGTTATATCCCGGTGCATCCTCCATAGCAAAATACTCCCCGTTATCCCGGTCATACTGTATGCAGACACCAAAGCAGTCACTGCTATAATTCTCTCCATCAATCCGCTTTGCTTCATCCACAAATCTTTCAGGCACACCTGCTACTTCCACCCAACAGATTACCTCTGTTCCAAAATCGTCACTGTGTTCCAATGCTTTGTAATTTAACATAATCTTTTCCTCCATTTAATTTTAAGATTAAAATGCAAAAGGACTAAACCGACAGCGAAACACCATGTTTCAATCAGTCAATTTAGTCCTACCTAAATTCAATATTCAGTTATCACTCCCCTTTCGGCAACACGAAACCAACATCAAAAACAATAACTTTGACTTCGTATACACTATGAGATATTTATATATAACAGGCCTGTCCTATATCTCTTTTTTCATTGCAAAAAATAATAGGACTAAATCATCTGCAACCCCTTGATTTTACTAGGTTTCCTCTGATTTGTCCCTATTATATCACGCCCATCATGGATTCTAATGCGCTTTACGCCTGCTTTTCCTGCTCCTCTCGTCATTTCATGGTGCAGGAAACTTTTTGTCAGATGAAAGATACGGTCAGTCGGGAGAAGTCCGTACAATCTGCCGAGATACTCTTTTAATTCCTCACACAAAAAATCCGGCATACTGATATTGCGCTTGCTTTTCGGTGTTTTGGGGTCTGTTATCACATCTTTTCCCTCTAACCGCTGATAAGATTTTGTTATCCGAATGACCTTGTTATCAAAATCTATATCCTGTGGCGTGAGTGCTAAAAGTTCACCAACACGCAAGCCACACCAGTATAAAATTTGAAATGCTTGATAGGAATATGGCTTGTCTTTTACTGCTTCAATGAATTTCAGATATTCCTCTTTCGTCCAAAAAAGCATTTCCTCTGCTTTCCCTTTTCCAAGCGGCCCGGCTTTGACAACAGGATTACTTTTTAATTCGTAAAACCGCACCGCATGATTAAACAATGCGCTCAATTCAGATTGCAGAGTTTTCAGATAAGTCGGCGCATAGGGCTTTCCTTTTTCATCACGATAGGAAATCTGCTCATTCTGCCACTGAATAATATCTTTTGCACGAATATCACACATTTTCTTATTCTCAAAGTACGGCAACAATTTTGTGCGTAAAATATGCTCCTTTGTCAGCCAAGTATTGTGTTTCAATTTTGGCTTCATATCCCTTGTGTACGCCTGCACAAATTCCCCGAAAGTCATATCTAAATCAGCCGCTTCTTTCATACGGAAATGATGTTCCCACTCCGTAGCTTCTCTTTTAGTCTTAAAACCTCTCTTGACTTTCCGGCAGTTCTTCCCCGTCCAGTCATAATAATGGAACGATACATACCACGTTCCACGCTGTTCATCTTTATATGCCGCCATAATCCGCCCTCCTTAGTTCGCCGCCTGCGCCATGCCGTAGAATTTTTCTTCATAATATTTTCTGCTGACACGTCCAGCGATTGTAATAAAACCCTTTTCTTCCAGTTCCTCATTCATCTGTCGTACTAATTTGTAAGCAAATGGTTTGGAAACACCCAACTCCTGCGCTACCTCCCCGGCAGTTACAAATAGTTCATTCCTCATTCAATATCCTCCTTTTGTTTAGCGTTTTTGTTAAGTTCTGTATTTGAATTATACTTAACATTTCTGTTATTGTCAATAGCCTATTTGTTAAACTTATCTTTTTTATTAAATTTAGCATTTCTGATAAGTTTTTATTGCTGTATTATCTGAATTATGCTAGAATATATGGAGAATACAGAATTGAGAGGTCAGCTATGGACGTAACGATACGAAAAATACAAAAACAGGAATATCCGTTACTGGATAATTTTCTATATGAAGCAATTTTTGTTCCAGAGGGTATCGAACCTCCACCTAAAACCATCATTACATCTCCAGAATTACAGGTTTATGTTGAGCGTTTCGGGGAATCCAAAGATGATTGGGGATTAGCAGCAGAGGTTGACGGTAAGATTGTCGGTGCTGTTTGGGTTCGCAGTATGAACGATTACGGACATATAGATGCTGAAACGCCCTCTTTGGCAATCTCTCTTTATAAAGATTACCGGGGCTTTGGCATTGGAACGGCTATGATGAAAGAAATTCTTGCCCTGCTTAAATCACATGGGTACAGTCGGGTTTCTCTTTCTGTTCAAAAAGCCAATTATGCGGCAAAGATGTATTTAAAGATTGGTTTTGAGATTGTAAAGGAGAACGAGGAAGAATATATTATGGTGTACTACCTATAACAAATTTATAAATAAATTGGAGAAAGGACATTCCATTTATGAGAATCCGACCATATATACCAAGCAAAGATTACGAATATGTATCAAAATGGATTGATGACGAAAGAACTCATGCTTTTTGGTGTGCAAATCTTTTGCCCTACCCCATGACACAAAAATCTTTCCATGATTTATTAGAGAAAAATGCAATGGACTGGACGGACAGTGCTTATGTCGCAACAGAAAACAGCGGACAGGCAGTAGGCTTCTTCTGTTATTCTGTCAATACAGCAGACAATATCGGTTTTCTTAAATTTGTTATTGTTGATAAAACTAAACGTGGAAAAGGTTACGGAAAAGAAATGCTGAATCTAACTCTGCAATACGCTTTTCAGATAAGTGGAGCAAAAGCGGTTCAACTAAATGTTTTCAATGAAAACACATTAGCGAAACAATGTTATGAAAAAATCGGCTTTGTTGAAAGAAAGATTGATAAAGATGTATTTGCATATAAAGACGAGTTGTGGAGCAGATGCAACATGATAATTTCAAAACAATCATTCTAATTTTCAGAAAGGAAACATGACTATGGTATTAGGAGAACGGATAAAGAGAATACGCACGTTCCGGGGCTTGACACAGCGTGAACTAGGCTTGAAATTGGGATATGAGGAACGCAATGCTGATGTTCGTATCGCACAATATGAATCCGGCTATCGTGTTCCCAAAAACAACACTTTAATGGAAATGGCAAAGATACTGAACGTCAATTATATTCACTTTATTGGTGTTACCCCCGGTTGCGCCGAGGATATTATGCTCACATTCCTTTGGCTTGATGAAGACGACCGCAGCACGATCCATTTATTTCAGCTTGTCCGTAATCCCGGCAAATGCAACGCTTCTGATGATAAGTCGGTGCGTTACTATGACAATGATGACTGGCCTGCTCATGCTCCAGTGGGTATGTGGCTAGAGTACGGTTTAGTCAATGATTTCATGCGAGAGTGGTGTCTGCGGAAAGAGCAGCTAAAAAGCGGAGAGATTTCAGAGGACGAGTATTTTGAATGGAAAATCAACTGGCCTGCTACAAGTAGCAGTGTTGATGAAAAAGGGAATGACAAGAAAAATAATAGTTATAAATGGAGAAAACCATAATGTCAAAACGCAAATATATAAACGCATTAGCTAAACATTTTTGCAACTCACTTCATATCGCTTCACATGACCTAAAAAAATGTATATGGTTATGGGTTATTTATATAAAACACATTATAATCCAAAAGAAGTATGAACCCAAAGAACCTTTCTTCAAAAGTTTCAAAGACAATAACCAATATACGCAAATTTGTTACAATACTGAATTAAAATTAACTGATAATTCATATGATTTGATTTTCTTTGAGTGGGCAAAGAAAATCTCTCGACAACCACTATTATTCTTTCAACGTTTTCCTGACAAAGAATATAATTATAATTTTAGTGGTCAAGAAGCATTTTTAAGCAAATTACCCAAATTAAAAGTTACGTCTATAAAGCCCTCAACCTTTTTTGAGGGAATAACATTCAATAACGTAATTTTTGAATCTATTTGTTTAGAGAAGATATGTTTCCATAATTGCATTTTTAGAAATTGCGATTTTTCAAATATAATTTCTTGTAAAACACCAAGTCTTTTTATAGTTCCAGATTTTAAACAAGGATTTAGCGCATGTGACTTTTATAATTGCCATTTTAAAAAATGTAATTTAGATAATATTTTCTTCAGCATAGGTTCTTTATCCCACACTATCTTTGACAGTATGACCCTATGCAAATGTGTATTTCATAGAATGAATTTTAATCATGTTGTATTTTTAGGAAAGACAATCATGAATCAGACTTCCATTCTTTCACCCTCACATAACTTCAACATTATAATTCGTGGTTCAATGGAGGATTTTCATGTTGATTCAAGGTGCAAAATTACTGCTTTTTGCTATCATGACATTGTTAATTTTACAATTCGTCAATATAGGACACATAAATTATTCAAATCTTCGACATATGGCGAAATTGCTGATACATTTTATGCAGTAGAACAAATATGGACTTCCAATCATATACGGGAAGATGATAATCATATAGCTAATTTTTATTATCAACGCAAAAGAGCGGAAACAAGAAGCAAAAAAGGCATATCTGCTTTCCCTTACTATTTATTAGAGGCAATAATAGGGTATGGAGAAAAACCATTCAAAGCATTTATAAGCATAATCTTTTTAATACTATTATTCAGCTTTATTTATATGTTTACTGGATTTACACCCAACTCCTCTACTTGTTCAATCAATTATTTTAGAAATTGCATTTTTGATATTAATCGTCAGACAATATTTGATTGGCTCCAAAGTCTATATTTCAGCTTTTTTACACTTATAACCGTAGGACAAGGCAGTGCTGCTCCCACATCTGGTATTACGCAAATAGCTATGTCTGTCGAACTATTATGCGGTTCTATAATCATGACGTTATTTACTGCAACGTTATTTAGGAAATATACTAAATAAGTTTATTTGAGAATATAGGTATCAAAAAGGTATCACGCCCCACATCAAAAGCCGGAAAATCCGCTGTTTATGCGGCTTCCCGGCTTTTTGTTTACTATTCGAACTCGACTTTTCCTAACTAATTTTGCTTAGGTATTATTCTCTGTCGAGTATGTATATCTTTTGATTATTTGATATATCCATATTATCCTGCCTATATGGGCTAATGTTATCATTTTGTTATCGGGATTGATAACACTGGCTATGTAACTGCGGATAATAACTATATGCTATGGCTTAAATTATAAGCGATTTTGCTTAAAAAAGCAACTGTTTGTTTCCGTATCTTCAATAAGATTTTGTCTTATTGATTTTCTGTTGTCAAAGTGTTACTACTATTTAAATTACCTTAGTAAAATACAATGTCCTTTCCATCTTCTAAATAATCTGGAATCTTCACATCTTTTGTAAGCGGATGTCCCCTAAGTAATATTCTTATTGCCCTAATGGAACCATATATATCTATCATCAATTCCTTCTGCTTTTCATATACATCTACATTATAACTATTATTAGTTAATTCATGTGCAGGAACCTGCCTAATCTTTCTCACCTGCTTGATAGGTTTAATTATAACTTCGTCTATGTCAAAATTAGCTTGAACATTTTTAAGAAGCCACTCTTTGAACATTACTATACTGCCCTTATCCTTCCCTTCCTTATCTTTTCGTTCAATTCCTCTTATAAGTACAGAATCTTTTTGAAATGCTTTTATCAAAATATTATGTACTACCAATTTTTCTAACACTAATACAAAATCATAATAATTTTTCATTGTCGGCAATAGTATATTCCTATATCCCTCTGGCATATCTGTATAAAATGTTCCATATGTATGTAAAAATAATTTAGGAATACCCATTGCTTCACAAAGATTATTAATAACTCTCATTTCCTCTAAAAGAGCATGAAATATCCAGTATTGGGTGACCCATTCTCCCATAAGCAAATTTTTAATAAATCCCTCACTAATTGTACAATTATTTTGATTTTCTAACTCAAATCCTTTCCAAAGCATTTGAATTTTGGGGGATAATTTAGCCAAATCTATTACAAAAACTCCTATTGCCCTATTTAGTTTTTCGCCTTTTATATATGCCATACCATAATCCTTAATATATTCATTTGAAGAACTTTCTTCATAAAATTCATCTTTAATGCATATGGTACCTCTATATCCATTATCCATAACTAAAAACCTTGGATTATTAATATATCTTTCTAATATTTCTATATCAAAAAAAATAATTTCAAACTGTTCTTTGCCTCTTTGCAAAAGAACCGTATATGGTTTCTGATAATCAATTTGGATACCCTCTAATGCTCGTTCTGTTGGATAAAAACATGTATGTCCATCAGTATTCCTTGCATTAACTATTTGATGTTCTTTTGATAATCCCAAATCAAATCCTTTGATATGAGGATTCAACACATCAACTTCGGAAATTGCCTCTACAAATCCATCTTTAATTAATTCTATCATTTCATTTACATCATAATTTTCTATTTCATAAATAGGTAAACCATTAAAACTACTCGAATCCAAATAGTATCTAATAACTTCATCCAATAATTTGCTATCCCTCATGGCACATCCTCACATGTATTTCTACTAAGATGTTTTTATTATATCATGTTCATTACTAAAGATACAGGCAAATTGTATCTAATTTCTAAGAAAATCAATATGTTTAGAAAATAAAAATTCCATATGCCAGAATTTAATATTGCTGTTCTTAGAATTGCAAAGAATAACCTTTTAAATGAAGATATCCCTTTTATTACCAAATAGAATATTGCCCGATAGCAAAAAATATGTTATATTGTCGATATGGGAAAACCATAGAGCCAAAGGCGGCTTTACCCCTCTTATTTTTTCGGAGGGTTCAAGTAGCCCTCCAGACGAAAGAAAGGAGGGCGATGCAATGTACGTTACATATCAAGATTTAATTCAGATAGGTATTCTCATTGTCGCCCTTGCCAATTTGATTTATCAGATTTACAAGGGAAAAAAGAAATAGCCGCCACTATTCGCAGTAGTGACGGCATACCTCGTATGAGGTAAAATCTGTCATAATGTGGGTAGAGCCGCTTCTATGGCTTTCCCTTTTTAAGTCTAATATAGCACATACGGGGACAAAACGCAAGAAATTTTTATGTCACTGTCAAGATAAAAATCTCCTTTTTAACAGCAGTTACTGATAAAACATTTGATTATATACATTATTGACCGCTTCGGCATAAAGAGAATACGAATGTTTCTCATTCCCTTCATTGATATCTTTCAATTTTCGGTATTCTTCACTTATATACGCCCAACCGCCGTCTTCTCCAAGAATATCATCTACTTTTTCTTGTATGCCAAAATTTATCGAGCGGAAAACAAATGCATATACGTTTTGTTTCTTATTATTTCTCAAATAGTAATAGCCATCATTTCTACCACAATCCTCATAATAGATAATGGCAAAATCACATCTGCGCAATATTTTCTTTTGCTTTTTGTCAACAACCTTTATCGTAATAGCCGATGTTGAATCCTTTGGAGCTGAATATGGCGTTCCTGTCAAAGCATTTTTAAAAGCAGCTATAAAACTTTGTTTTACAGTTTTGGCATTATAAAGCATATTTCCCCAACGTTGAATAATCAAATTATAATCAAAATCATATCCGTTATTTCCCCCACGAATCCTAGTTACAAGATGCCTTTTTCCACTTCCAATTAGTTGAAACTGAAATGTCAGCCCATACTTTTCCCACATCTCATTTTGAACACTCTTAATAATTTCTTCAAGTTCTTTCCTAACAGGCGCATATTCGGATTTTTTTACATATTCATACATACCTTATTTCTCCTTCTCGCCCATGCCGCCCATACAACTTTAAAACTGTATCATTACAGAATACCATGTTATCATATTTTGTCAAGTGCTAAATCTCATTTTTCGGCGCACTCAATAAATAACGACCAAGCATATCTGAAGCCCAACCGAAATATAAGTTCGTCATTTCTTGAACTATAATCCAGTACATAGTCCTCCAATCTCTGATAATCTCCCTTATCCAGTTTTTCTATCAGCCAATCAATATCAAGCTTATTCTTCATCAATGTATGGTTATACTCCCAACTATTTGTAAACTTTTCAAACATCTCATGTATTCTGCTTCCCACTTCATCCATTTCACAAAAAAGTGTTTCTTCTTCAGTATTACACTTTCCGATTTTAATTAAAAATTGGCTGTCATCTGGCATTTCTACCCCAAATAGGCTGTTATCTGTTTTTATCTGCTGCACATCCGCAGCAGGCATTTCCATTTTCTCAATACTTTTCAAAAGCATATCAGCAAATTTTTCAATATTCATAATATCCCTTTCCTTCTAACTTTTATTTACTTAGGTTTGGTTTTGCTGTTTCCTTTATTTTCACGCATATCCAACAGAATTGTTTCTGCATAACTGCGCACTAATCTCCAATATTCATATTCCATGTCCCCGATATGTTCCGTTAATTCCTCCCCCAATAACTTCTCACATTCAGGATTTGCATACAGAATAAAAATTTTTCCGTCTTTAAACCGCTTAATCACAAAATACCGCCTTGTATCTCTGCTGTCATCACTCTTTGCAAAAAGAAGATATACCCGCTATATATCGTTGATATTAGGGTTATATGGCGGAAGTAAAATCTGTAAGATATTGACTCCCCCTCTTTCAAAAATCCTTACTTCAAAATCTGGATTTTCATATGGATATGGCAAGCTGTCATCCTCACATAATGTTTGGTACATATCATGGATAAAAACTTTACCATCCTGCTTCAGAAACCCGAAAAATTCATCTCGCTCTTTTTCTGTCCCCTTATATAACATTGCAGGAATCAGCGTTTCAAAAAGTTCATAGCGCAGACAATCATATCTGTCATACTCCGTTTCCACACTTTACACCTCCGTATTTCTAATACCTTTATTATAATAAGCCGTCATTATGCCGTCAATAAGTATTTAGCCGTCATTTTGGCGGTATAATAACATTATCAAGCCGTTAAGGAAGTGATAAGCATTGAAAATAAAGCAATCAAAATTTACACTGCGGATAAATGACGAATTACTGAAGAAATTCCGCTACATTTCTGAATACAATGCACGTTCTGCCAACAGCGAATTAACAATACTAATCAGAAAGCATATTGCAGAATTTGAAAAAAAGCACGGAAATATAAAACACTGATTATTTTCATGCCGTCATACAGCCGTCAAATCTCCTTTTTGCCGTCATATTGACACTATAATAATGTCTGTATGGAGGTGTTGGCATGGCGAATGATACAGCTAAATTCACTTTAAGGATAGACGCTGAATTATTAAAAAAATTCCGTTTTGTTGCAGATTATAACGCCCGTTCCGCTAACCGCGAACTGGAAGTCTTAATGAAAAAGCATATTGCAGAATTTGAAAAAGAGAATGGCAAAATAACTTTTGACTGATTTTTCTTTGTTCTAAAAGGTGGAGCAGTACCCCGCTCCACCCGCAATAACTATATTTCACTTCTTCTGAATAAATAATTGTATAGCTTTCTCCGCATTAAATATAAATCATCTCACTATTTACAACCTCCCTCACACAAGCCTGAATATTATTCATTTTTTGAACCCATAAAAGCTGATTTTCTGCCTTTAACCGTTCCGTCACTCCCTGCCTTTCGGCATATTCCCTTACCAGCCGAGAAAACATATCCTCCGCCTGTTCATCTACGCTTGCAAGGTATTCATTAAGCCTGCCGCTTGTCAGCAGATTGAGATAAACAAGCTGCTTATGCTCTTTTAGATACCACAAATGTCGTTGACCCCATACACCAATCGGCTTTTCTTCTTCGGGAGGTAATGCAAGCTCTGGGAGATAATATTCGCCTTGCCTTGCATACCAAAGACCGTTATTTTCGTCATAAATCCTGTTTTCCATAGTGTTTCCTACCTTTCCTCTTTGTTGTTTTTAAAGTGTTTCCCTCGCTGTTTCAACTTCTGCACCGCTTTTGCCTGCTCCAAAAGGCTGTCTATCTGCTTACTTCCAAATGCCTTGCAGAGCAGCTTATAATCTTTGTTTTCCGCACGGAGATTTTCATTTTCCCCTGCCAGTTTCTCATTGGTTCTCCTTAACCCGTCATTCTCACGGTGGAGATTGCTGTTTGTGACGTTAAGCCGATAGTAGCTGTCGCACGCTTCAAAACACCTTATAAGTGCTGTTTTAACAAGCGATTTCAGCTTTTGCACCAAAGGCTCTGCCACTTTATTTCTATATGACTTCGCCGACATGAACCCCTGCGGCTCTGGCAACTGGTACTCTGGAGAAGTGTCAAGCACCTGTTCCAGAGTTTTTAGGTTTTCCATTCCTTTGTCGTAATTCTCCACCCTGTCAGACAATGCTTGAAATTCCTCTTTTTTCTCTGAAATCTGCCCCTCAAGCTGGATGACCTCTTTTTCCCGCTCCTGCTTTTTATAATCAAGAACGGATAAATGTTTCTCATGCGTGCCTTTATACTCCCATTCAATGCCATGCCGCCCCATCACAGCGGCAAGATTCTCTTTTTCGGACTGTACCCACTGGCTCCACTCCGTATCGCCACGGGAGCCGCCTTTGAATCCCTGCGCCGCCAACGCCTGCTTCAAAGACACTCTCGTATCTAATCCTCTTTTGCTGCCAGTCGTGAACGGAACAAAGTCAATGTGCAGATGCGGCGTTGCCTCATCCATATGGATATGAGCGGAAAATACATAAAGGTTCGAATTTCGCTCTTGAAATCCATGATAATATTCATCTAAAATCTTCCTTGCAAGCTGTCCGTTCTCACTTCCCGCACTCATATTTTCCTTATCGCCAATCTGCAAAATCAGTTCATGGAACGGCTTTTCCTGCTTTGAGTTCCGTATCTTCTCGTAATAATCGGCAATGCGGCGGTCTGCCCTTGTCTGTTTCTCGTTATATCTCTGTAATGCTTCATCAAATAGCTTATGATACACTTTCTTGATATTCTCATTACAGTAATTTACATTGAGGTAGGAGCGTTCAGCATCCACATTCTCTGCTTTAAATTTGCGGCTGTTATGGTTGACCGAGCCTTTCCCCACCATTGCACTAATCGTCCGTCTTATAAAATCACGCCCTTTCTTTTCGGCTGGTAGGCTTTGTTACTTTCCCGAAAGTAACGCAAAAGCACTTTTGTCAGCTACGCCAACAAAAATGCAACCTGCAAGCAGGTTTTGCGCTCTCCGAGGGGCAAGGGCGGCTTTTTGTAAAAAGCCCCCTGCACCCCGCAAAAACTTTAATATTGTCCGTTCCCAACCGAAAAAGAACATTGCAAGATTGCACTTGTCCTAAACATATGCAATGTTGCAACCTTAACAGTTACTCACTCCTTTTTCTTCGGGAAGTTCCCAATACCACCCATTGCCTTCCTTTATTGACTTAACGCCGAGAGATTTTTTTGCTTCGTCAAGTACTCTTTTTGAGATACCGATATTCTGTGCTTTCTTTAATATAAGCTGCTGTTGGTATTTCCCATCAGACAGGCAATCCATAATTAATTTCTCTGCTTGTTCGGATTTCTTTTCACGGCTGATGCCATTCAATAAATCATCAATGGAAATATCATAATGACCTTTCCACACAAATCCCGTTTCTTTACTCAGTTCAAAAGCAATCGGCTCACCCTCAGGCGCAAGGGAAGATTTTTCGTGCGCAACTACCCGCACTTCCTTGTTTTCCTTGAGTCTGCCGACAATGAGTACGCTTCGTGCCGTTGCTTGGAAGTCAATTGAGCCAAGCCCTCTGTAATTTGCTTTGCCACCCTGTACTTTATTCAAATGCCCGACAAGGATAACGGCGCACCCATATTTTTCTGCTACCCGTCCTAACTGCGAAAGAACATTGCGGACTTCGTTTGCCCTGTTCATATCAATTTGGGAGCCGATATACGCTTGTACGGGGTCTAAAATAATTACCTTTGCGCCCGTTTCAATAATTGCCTGTTCAATTCTTTCATCAAGCATTGAAAGCACGGCTTCCGACTCGTCAATCACCTTGATTTGCGTACAGTCTGCATTGGCTGCAAGCAGACGGGGCTTAATTGTATCGCCAAGTCCATCCTCTGCGGTTTGGTAAATAATTCTTATCGGCTCACGCTCCGTATCATCACAAGGCAGTTTATCTCCCCTTGATAAGATAGCAGCTAACTGTAAAATCATCATTGTCTTTCCATCGCCGGGGTCTCCGTGGACAATGGTTATCTTTCCATACGGAATATACGGATACCAAAGCCACCCGACCTCGGTTTCAGGTATCTCGTCCATGTTCAAAATTTTAAGTTCAACCATTGCAGTCACCGCCTTTTTCTACGAAAATATTGAATTTTGCGGTTTTGGGGGTTATACTGTTATTACTACATTTTTGAATTGGCTGCTCCGTATCTGCGCCAACAGATACATTCGGGGCAGTCACTTCTTTTTTATTCGCCATCTTCACTTTCTCCTTTCAGACCGCCGAGGATAATAGCAATCAATTCGATAGTATCTAATAATTCGTTGTCAATACTGCCGCCCGCTTCAATCCTCTGCAATTCTGCAAGAACGACGGCAAGCTCATTGCGGAGTGCCTTATACACCCTCGGATTGCCCTGCACTACCACGTCTTGGCATAAGAGCCGCCTTGTGATATAGTCCTGCTTAGTAAGCCCCGAAAGGCGCACCGCTTTGTCAATCCGCTCATTTTCTTCGGGAGATACCCGAAAAGCAACAGTTTTATTTCTCCATCGGTTGCAGTTATCTAAGTTCTTATTCGACATATTAAAAATCCCCCTTTCCTAAATCGTCAAGCCTGTCTGCCATTTCTGCCTGCTTTGACGGAAACAGATGTGCATAGCGGTAAGTGATTTCAATACTCTCATGCCCCACTCGGTCAGCAATCGCCACCGCCGAGAACCCCATGTCAATCAACAGACTGATGTGGCTATGCCGTTACGGTATAATAACGACAAACGGAAAAAGCCTTGATTTTCAAGGGGTTTGAGCGTTTGCCGTCATTTATTCAATTCCTTTTCCAAGTTGAAATCTGACGAGAAAAATATCGAAAAAAGGAGGCTGTTTCATTAACGACAAAATTTAATAGCGCCAGCGGTCCGGTGTATTGCCTGGCCGCTGATTGCCGTGGGCGTTTCACTTTTATAGGTGGGCGTCCTTTTTTTGTACTCATTTTCAGGAGAAAGGAGATTCACATGGAACTGAACGAAATGGAAAAGCGCCTGATATTCCAGACGGAAGGCTATGGGAAATCAGATGTCACATATGAGCTGCGCATGTGCCTCCCCTATATACCGGACCCGGTAAGGAGGAAAACGGCGGCGGAGCTTGTGCGAAAGCTGGATGCCATGCCGGAAAAAGACTGCCTGGCTCTTATTCAGGATATTCGGAAAAACTACCGGATTCCGGCAGGCCCTAAGACGATGGGGGAACTACTGGCGGAGGCCAGGCAGAAATCCGGTGCGGAGAAATTGAAGGGGCATGACATCATGGCCCTGGAACGCTTCGACCCGGAAGTAAAGCACATGATCGTCTTTGACGTGCTTTCAGGTAATGCCCCTGTCGGGGATAAAGGAGATAAGATGCGCCTGTTCCTTACGGATGCCGGCTATCAGAAATTCTTAGACAGCCAGGAACGGGGCGAAGTCAAATTGAAAAACCATGCGAAGGTTGCGCCGGGCGGCCATCTCCACTATGACCGCAGGGACCGCGTCTTGTAACAGGATAACCGGAGAAAGGAGGCTTTGAAATGGCTGTATTCCGGGTAGAAAAAACAAAGGACTTCACGATCATGTGCAACCACCATCTGCGCAATACGGAACTGTCCTTAAAGGCAAAGGGGCTCCTCTCGCTCATGCTGTCGCTGCCGGAAGATTGGGACTATACCACAAAGGGGCTCGCCCATATCTGCAAGGACGGCGTGGATTCAATCACTACCGCCCTGAAAGAGCTGGAGCGGCACGGGTACCTCACTAGGCAGCGCCTCCGCTATGAGAACGGGCAGCTCGGAGACATCGAGTATACGATCCATGAAAAGCCTGTAAATGCTGAAAAACAGGGGGATTCACCTAAACGGGAAAATCCAAGACAGGTAAATCCAGGACAGGCAAAACCTGAACAGGGGGAACCTGGACAGGGAAATCCCGCACAATTAAATACTAATCCATTAAAAACTAAAAAATCAAAAACGGATATATCAAGGACCCATCCATCAATCTATCCGTCAGGGCCGGAGGCGGCAGGCCGTTCGGATGGGATGGAGCGGATAGAGCTGGCAGACGCTTACCGTGAAATCCTGAAAGAAAATATTGAGTATGGCTGTATGGTTTCCCGGTATGGGAAAGAACGCTTAGACGAGACGGTGGAGCTTATGCTTGAAGTGGTTTTATCCAAACGTCCATATATCCGTATCGCCGGGGATGATTTTCCCAGGGAGGTGGTAAAGGGCCGCTTCCTGAAAATCAATTCCGGCCACCTGGAGTATGTCTTTGACTGCATTGACAGGAACACCACGAAAGTCGGGAACATCAAGGCATACCTGCTGGCGGCGCTCTATAATGCCCCGGCAACAATGGACAGCTATTACCGCGCCGAGGTCAACCATGACCTGTACGGCTGTTAGGCGCCTTCTGGCGTCTTTTTTCATCACAGAAAGGAGGCGGGGCACGATGAAAAGAATCCCTGTGCCGGTGTCATGCCCGGCGTAACAAAGGAGCAGATTCAGGCGGCGCGTGAGGCGGACCTGTTTGCCTACCTGCAGTTCCATGAGCCTGGGGTGCTGAAACGGGACGGCCCGAATTACCGCCACAAGGAGCATGACAGCCTGGTCTATGTGACCGGGAAAAGGTACTGGTACTGGAACAGCCGGGGCCGGAGTATCAACGCCCTGGATTATCTGATCCAGATACGGGGCTACGGGCTGGTGGATGCGGTCCATACGCTGGTCGGCGGGGAAATCCAGCAGACGCCGGCCTATCGGAGCACGGCAGCGGCAGGGCGTGTGCATAAGGAACCGGAGAAGAAAGCATTTTCCCTCCCCTGGGCCAGACGGTGCGCCACTTCTGCCGTTTCTTATCTGCAGCGGCGCGGGATCAGCCCGGATGTGATCAGCCGGTGTTTCCGGGACGGGCTGTTCTATGAGGCGCGGCATCATGGCGAGCCGGTCTGTGTGTTTGTGGGAAAGGATGAAGCCGGCAAAGCAAAGTTTGCCTGTATGCGGAGCATTGCCGGCAGCCTTAGGAAAGATGTCTACGGCAGCGACAAGGAATACAGCTTCTGCTATCCACCCAGGAATCCGGACAGCCGGCATGTGGCGGTATTTGAGGCGCCCATTGACGCCCTCTCCCATGCCACGCTGCAGGAATTAAAAGGCTGGAAATGGGACGGCTACCGTCTGTCTTTGGGCGGCACTTCCCATGTGGCGCTGACCGCATTTCTGAAACGACACCCGGAAATCCGGCGCGTCAGCCTCTACATGGACAATGACCTCGGCGGCCTTAAAAATGCCAGGAGGATCAAGGAAATGCTCCATGAAGATCAGCGGTTCCGGCATATCCGTGTGGGCGTCAACCCGCCCCGTACAGGAAAGGACTACAACGAAATGCTGCTCCACGTTATAGGGCAGATGAAAGACCAACAACGGCAATGCCGCCAAAAACAGGCGGCTATTTCAATTTGACAGGAGGATTTCAGAAATGACGAACACAGAGAACACGGCTTTACAGATGATTGCCGAAGCTGCCCGGTGCCCGGACTACGGCCCCGATATGGTTAAGACCCTGATGAAAAAGCTGGATATGAACGAGAAAGGATTTGCGCTCCTGATGAACGTCGCCCCTTCCACGGTCCGGCTCTGGACCAGCGGCGCCGCTCAGCCAAGCGGAACGGCCAGGCGGCTCATGCAGATTTACGAGACCGGTCCGGAGATTGTCGGCAAGATTGCCGGGGAGCCCTCCGCAGACAGGAGGGATTCATAGATGGCAGATATGGAACTTCTGGCAGCGGAACCAGTTGCGCTGCAGGCAGCCCAGGACGTGCTTGCAGACGAAAATGAGCAGGTGAAGGCGCTGATCGTCCTGCTGATGGGGAATGACCCCGCGGGCGGCAGGGAGCTTGAAGAACTGGCCGGCCAGGTGGCGTCCATGGAGCGGAGGCTTGATGCCGCACTGGAGGAACTGGGGGAGATGCGCCAGAAGATACAGGAGGTGCAGGACCGCTCCCTGAAAGCCGTGCTGCAGAAGAACTGTAAGGCTCTGGAGGGGAATGTGGACGCCATGCGCCAACGCATCCTGGAGCTGAAAGGGCAGGTCGTGGAAGTATGCAAGAATATCCTTAAGGATTTCGCAGACCGCGGCGCCGTGGCCCTGAACGGCGTCTCCCGGTTCCTGCGCCTTGGGCCGACGCTGGAGGCGGTGCAGGCAGCGGCGGAAAGGACCGTGCAGTCCAGTGACCGTGCGGTCTCCAGGATCGATGCGTTCAGCACGGAATTCCATGAGGCAGGCCGGCACCTGAAGAACATGGGGCGCTCCATCCAGGGGAAACCCGCACAGGCGGAGGCGAAGGAAAACGGCAGGGTCGCAGATGCCTTCAAGGGGGCTTTCAGGATAGAGCGCGCTTTTGCGTCTGCCATCGGCGAGAATGTGGGGCTTTCCCTGAATGCCCTTGCAAGGCTGGAACAGCGGGCACAGCGCCGGCCCTCCGTCCTGGAGGCCATGCGGGAGCAGGCGGCGAAGGCAACGCCGGCAAAGCACCAGCCGGAGGCGTCCCATGACAGGGGCAGCCGGTGATAAAAACAGAACGAAGGGAGGAAATGAACTTGAAACAGGAACCACTTCCGCAGATTCACTTAGTCCGCGATACGGATTTAGGCGTATTTGCCTATGAGCTCCATATCCTGGCCGGGGATTTCCTGCGGGACAGCGAATATAACCTGCGCGCGCTTGCCACGAATACCGGGGCGGATTCCATTGCCGTCATGGGGAAGAATCACATGTGGCTTTCGGACGCGCTGCTTGCCTACTGCCCTTCGGCGGAGCTTTACCGGACGGCTGCCATGACGGAATATCCCGGCGCAAGGGCCTTCCTGTTCCACACAGAGCGCAAAGAGGACGGACGGCTGTACGGGGATGTCCTGATGATGGGCCTTGACACGCTGCGGCAGGATATAGAAAGGAATACCCTCTACCCTTACGGCGTCAGCATGGAATACCGGGACGGCACGAAGGCGGAGGCAGATATTGAAAAATGGGAGGCAATGGAGCTGTGCGAAAAGGACGCCCTGAAAACCTGGCGCTACCTCTATGCGCCGGAGCAGGTGACGGAATGGCAGTACCGCTATTCTAACCGTTTCAGCCAATGGAAGGAGCAGGCATTTTCCTATATGCCCCAGGATTTGGAGGAACGGCTGAATGTGGAGTATATGGAGGAGGCGCAGAACCCGGACACAGATATGTACCGCATACCCCTGGGGACAGCGAAGCAGATGCTCCTTGACGGCGGTCCGGTCTACCGCCTCTTTCCCGGAGGGCCGGAAAAGCTACTGCCGATTGCGGCGGTCACGGGGCTCTGGTATGAGAATTACCGGGAGTTTGCCGTTACCCCGGAGGATTTGGGTGCGCTTGACCGGCTGGTCCGCAGGGAGACGGACCGGATCATGGGAATACGCCCGCAGCATGATAAATTACAGGAACGCCGCCCTTCCCCGGAGCGGTGATTTTTTATGACAGACTGGAGGTGATAATGATTGGCGGATAACATGCAGCATGAAGATTTCGGGGAAAAGATCGGCGGCGCAAAAAAAGATTTATGGAAGGACCGGGGGCTCTATGTGAACGACCTGGACGCCATGAATGAGCGTGAGGCCGAGAAATTCGTAAAAAAGGATAATATCTGGAAGAAACCGGATTATATAGCCATGCTTGATGACGGGATTTCCCTTGGCGTGGTCTATTTTATCAAAAAGGCGAGGGACGGGCTGAACGCCTCCCCGCAGTATTACCGCAGGGACGACACGCCGGAGAAGCGCCTTGCAAGACAGAAAGAATATATCCAGACGGTACGGGAGCTGCAAAGCGCGGTCTCGGAAGTCCGCACCGTGGAGGATGCCATGAAAGCCTATGACCGTTTCTTTGTGAAAAACGGGTATCTGGAACAGGTGCAGGGCTGGGGCGGCGGCATCCATTACCAGGCGACGGAGAAGGGCCGGGAGAACCCGGCCATTACAAACAAGCTGTCCAATGCCCTGATGGTTCACTCTGCCGCGCATTTTGAGCGGAACTTCACACAGAAAGCGCAGAAGGAACAGTTTGGCGTTTCCAAAGACCAGAAGGTGCCGAAGGGCTATGCGATCCATTTCAACGACGGGAAGAATACTTATTCCAAAAATAATGACTGGAAACCTGACACCTATTATGTGACGAAGGGCTATTCCATCTTGCAGACAAACTTTGAATCGCGGGAGGCTGCCCTGAAATGGGTGCAGGAACTGGCAAAAGGCCGAAGCAAAAGCGGAAAGACGCGGTTTGTGCCTCCCCAGCTCTCCCACGTGCGGCGGACCGGGCCGGATTACAGAAACGGCATGGAGATCACCGGGCAGCACTACCTTGATACCTTCGGGTTCCGCGGCGGTGAATTTGGGAACTGGATGAACCAGAATGACCGGCAGGCTTCCCTCAACATGGGATTTGAGGCGCTGAAGGATCTGGCGTCGGCCTTGCAGATCAGTGATAAAGATATTGCCTATCAGGGAACGCTTGCCATCGCTTTCGGCGCCAGGGGCAGCGGCAACGCGGCGGCCCATTATGAACCGCTGCGGAAGGTCATCAACCTTACGAAGATGCACGGGGCCGGCTCTTTAGCCCATGAATGGTGGCACGGGTTTGACGATTACCTGGGTACAAAGATGGGCGCGAATGGGATGCTCTCGGAACAGCCCCGCCTCTATGCGCCGTTCCAGAAGCTGATTGATACCATGAAATATAAGCCGGAGACGCCGGAGCAGGCCGCGGCCCGCACCAAAGCGCAGACAGAACGAACCCGGAAAAATGCGACAGGCTGGCTGGATTCGGCGGTGCTCGGTTCCCTAAAACGGCATGGCAATGAGGAACAGATGAAAACCTACGCGGTTCTTAAAGAGTCGTTTCTATCCGGCGAGGCCGGTTCCGTGGAGCAGATCAGCGCTTTCAAGAAGTCTGTCACCGGGCGGGTGATTCCCAAAAGTGAGCGGGAACGGCTGGAAATATTCGAGCACATGCTGTCCGGGATGCAGGCACAGGAGGCGCCGCAGATCGGGCGGGTGGAAACCGATTTTTACCGGAATTCCGTGCGCATGGGTAAGGAGTGCGAAAAGGACGGCGGCTATTGGGACAGCAACACGGAGATGACCGCCAGGGCCTTTGCCTGTTACATCAAGGATAAGCTGCCTTACAGCTCTGATTATCTGGCGGGACATGCGGATTGTGCCGTTACTTTCGCGACAGATAAAAGCGGGGAAATGGCAGTCCTGAAAGCCTTCCCGGAGGGTGCGGAACGGAAAGCCATCAATGCGGTATTTGACGAGATCGTGGCAGACCTGAAACGGGAGCAGATACTGACCCATTCGGACGAAACGCTGCCCCTTCCGGCGCAGCCGCTGGCGGAGAATGAACAGATTTCCATATTTACGTCGGACCGGCCTTCGGTCATGGCGCAGCTTGCAGCGGTGAAACCGGCAGAAAAAACTACCCCGGCACAGGCGGCACCGAAAAAGAGCCATGCGCCGGAGATTTAAGTCCAGCTAATAAATGTCAATAGCAAAATGAGAAAAATCGAAATTATTTTTAAAGCAAAAAAGGCGCACTTACCCCTTGGTGAAAATATCATTTTTTCAAAAGATATCGATTCGTTGGATTTACAGTATTTTATGCGGCTATGTCGCATTTAGCAGCATTGTGTTTTTTGATATGCTCCTGCGGAGTAATGATTTCAAAAGGCTTATTGTCCCTGAGTATTGCAAATATCATGTTGCATACTTTGTGTGAAACAGCCCCCATTGCCACGAGTTTGGGTTTTGATTCACATTTTTTGAGGTAGTAATCACGCAGAACCGGATTTTTGGCTTCTCCCGTGCGGGATGTGCCGATGCTTTGTAAAGCCAGTGTATGGACCACCCGCCTGGCTATGGCGGAGCCCCTTTTAGACATTTGGGTTTTTGTGCCTTCAAATTTGCCGGATTGTTTTACTGCCGGATCAAGACCAAAGTAAGCAAAAAGCTGTTTTGGCTTGGAGAATGCAGAAAAATCTCCAATCTCTCCCATGAGGGATACGGCGGATAAGAAACCAGCGCCTTTGAACGTTTCGATCAAATGGATCTGCCTGACAAAGTC
>KE159576.1:0-12920 GCA_000403255.2 Lachnospiraceae bacterium 3-1 | reverse complement strand
TAAGCACTGCGGTTATCCATTAAGTCGTAGTATTCCCGACAAAGGTTGCGGCAGTTGAGGGCAAGGTCAGATGGCATGAGAGAAACCTTTAAATCAGGTTTCAATCCAACTAAAGCAGCCTTTTTTGAATCAAAACGGTCATTATGCACTTTCCGTATGTTGATATTTGTGCTATTCTTAGTGATGATAGGATTGATAACAGACACGTTAAAACCCTTATCACGAAGATAGCAGAAGAGTGGGTAATGATAGATTCCCGTGGATTCAAGGAAAATGCGGCTTTCCAAAGAATACAGCTCTTCTGCTTCTTTTATTTTCGAAACAGCGGCTGTAAGGGAATCCATGCGGTTATGCAGGATTTTATAAGGCTTTCCTACAAACTGCTGGTTCGGGAGTGCGATAGACATCCAGGAGAAGTCAGCGCCGACATCAATACCAACAGAGATGAATAATCCATCTAAATTAAAAACAACTTTGTTTGACATGAGCAGAAGCTCCTTTCTGATAGGAATCCATTTCCAATCTGGCAGGTACACAACCTAGCGTGTTATACGGGTATTGCCTTCCGGCTCCCAACCAGCTAAAACATAAAACCCTGTCGAATGGACTAATTGACTTAATTGTAGGTATAGGCTGATGAGAATCAGCTTCCCAAGGAGGTGGACATTCTTTATCCTATCCTAAGGGATAATACCTTATGTTTCATCTGGTGTCTATCAGGAACCGTCAGACATGATAATTATTTTCGGATAACATCTGATGAAGGAAGAACACCTTCTTCTGTTATCTGATTTATAGAAATTTATTAACCAAGTAGTCTTGATTGACTACACCATTATTATACTAGGAGGTGGAAGGATTGGAGGAAAACAAAGATTACCGGGTGCACCGCTCCGGGGACCTGTCGGAAGGCTACAAGCTGCAGGTGGAACACACGGTATCATGCGAGAACACAGATATTTCAGCGTTGATTGCGCAGGGGGCAGAAACGGTACAGGCCATGCGCCAGGACAGCATTGAGGGAGAAAAGAAAGCCTATGACATCGTGGTGGCGGCAGCGAAGCAATGGGAACAGCAGGCGGCGGCCACGCAGCGGCTTGACCGGGCGCTGGCATACTTACGCACCCCGGAGGTAAAGCATACCGGGAACTGTTGGCAGCCCTTTTCCAACAACAAGGACTGGATGGAGATCAGCAACCGGGTTTATAAGATGTTCTGCCAGATCAGGGAACAGACAACATATAACAGGGAGGCAAAACAGGATGTTCCGACTGCCTGGTATGTGACATGGGACCTGTATATCAATTCACCCAGGAAAGGCTACAACATCCACCTTGCAGGGCAGGATAAGAAACGCTACACGGACAAGGCCGCCGCCGAGAAGTACCTGGACGGGAGAAAGAAAGCCTATTCCCATCTGTTTGCGGAGATTTCACCGCCTATTCCGAAAGAGCATGAAAACTGTTTTACGGTCAATGGCGTGCTTCTCCCTGGATATACCGTGGAGGGCCGGGAACCAATAAAACCAAGCCATGCCGCCGATGTTTCGGAGGGCGCTATTTCCGCGCCCGGAAAAGAGGAAAAGCCCTCCGTGCTGGGAAAGCTGTCTGCGGCGAGGGAACGGGAAAAGGCTGCGGCAGAACCGAAGGCGCCAATTAAAAAGAAGGAGGATATGCAGATTTGAAAGTGTTGATGATAGAGCCGGGGAAAGCGCCTTATGAGGCCGAGCTGGACGGGAGCCTCAAATCCATGCAGGAGGCAGTCGGGGGAGGCATAGAGGGCTACTACCCTTATGCGGAACCCGTCGCGATTGTCTGCAATGATGAAGGGAAAATAAACGGGCTGCCCCTGAACCGGGCAATCTACAACCAGGACGGCGAGATGATCGAGATCATGGCCGGCACCTTTTTCATAGCCGGTCTCGGTGAGGAAAGTTTTGCCGACCTTCCCGATTATTTCATGGAGCAGTATAAGGAACAGTTCAGATACCCGGAAAAATTTGTCCGGCTGGCGGGTGAGATCGTTGCGGTGAAGCAGCCCCTCCCGCCAGAGGAAAAACAGCAGCCGGCACCTGTCATGGAGGAACCGGGCGGGGATGATATAAGGCTTGACGAATCCACGGACCTGGCTTTCGACCTGGATGAATTTTTCAGGCAGAACAGCGGGGCCTATGCAGACCTGTACCCGGATTTCCATGCAGAAAAGGAGCGCATGGCGGACGAGCTGCTTTCAGGAGATACCGGGGAAATCCGCATGAGGCTGGCGGCATTTGAACATGAGGAACACATGGAGGGAGAAACGGCGCCGCTTCTGGAGCGTATTTCTTCCTATGAAAAAGAGTATGGGATCAGCGCTTATTCCATTTACCAGCTTGACTTATCGGACAATACAGACAACCTGCGTTTTATGTCCCTGGACTGGCTGGAAAGCAGGGGGCTCTCCGTGGACCGGGACAATTACCGGATGGTTTATGCCATGCAGCGGGAACCGGGCGAAACGCTGGAGGATATTTACCGGCGGTTCAATATCGACCACCCGGAAGATTTCAAGGGCCATTCCCTTTCCGTTTCTGATGTGGTAGTCCTGCATGGGAATGGCGCAGACACCGCTTATTATGTGGACAGTATCGGCTTTCAGGAGCTGCCGGGCTTCTTCGGCGCAGGGGCGCCGGAGGCGAAGCGGGATGTTTCCGTGCGGGAACAGCTTGACAATGCAAGGAAACAGGCGGCGCAGGCAGAGCCGAAAGCGCCGGATAAAAAGCCCAGGGAACCGGAAAGGAGTAATGGCTTATGCTGATGGCAGTTGAAGGCCCGTATGCGCTGATGGTGCAGCCGGACGACATTTTAATCTCTCCCCGTGAGGTAGACGAACATTTTGGGACAATGGCCTGCTTCCATTCCCGCTATGCGCTGGGTGACAGCCACAATTACATGGATAAAGACGATTTCCTGCGGGAGATGTATTTAGATACCGTGGGGCATGATGAAGCGGGGCTGAAACGCTATGAACACATGGTAAACATTGTGAGCAGCCGGTTCCGGCACGGGCCAAAGACGGAGGAACGGGCGGTTGATGACGCCATGCTTAAGGTAATCTCCGAAAAATACATTACGCTCCCCCTCTATCTGATGGACCACAGCGGCCTTGCCATGCAGACCACGAGTTTCAATGACCCCTGGGACAGCGGGCAGGTCGGATGGATTTATGTTTCCAAAGAGGATGCTCTAAAGGAGTTTGGCAACGAAAAAATGACCGGCGCCATTCGGAAAAAGGCGGAGGATCTGATGCGCAGCGAAGTGGCCGCTTATGATTCCTACCTGCGGGGCGAGTGCTACGGCTTTGAGCTTTACAAAAACGGCGAGCTGTCAGATAGCTGCTGGGGCTTCATGGGTGACCTGGACGATGCCTGTAAGGATATGGCTGAATATCTCCCGGAGGGCTGTAAGGATATGGTGACGCATTTAGAGGAACAGAGCCACCCGGCGACCATCATTAAGACGCTCCTGAAACATGCGAAAATCCAGGCAGAGCAGGCGGCAAAAGCCTTTGAGCACGCACCCCGCCAGCAGGTGGTCGGGGATGCCCGGTAAGGCAGTTGTTTCCCATTTATAATTACAGATTTTATCAGGAAGGAGGATGCTTATGCAGGAAGATTTGGAACAGCGGACCGTATCGGTCTCCATCCAGGCGGCGAAGCTGTCCGGGCGGGTGCTGCGCTCCGCAGTTGCCGCCGTGCTCCAAAAGATGGAGCAGGAACGCACGATCCCGAAAGTCGGCAGGAACAGCATGAAGCGGCTGACCTATAGGGACCCCGGAGCCAATACCATTGAAGTCTCCGGCAGAATCCGCTCCTTTGAGCGGTACGCCAGGAAACACCAGGTACGCTACCATATTGAAAAAGAGCTGGGGACCGATCCCCCAAAGTGGACGGTCTATTTCAAAGCGAACCAGGCTGACGCGCTGACAGCGGCCTTTAAGGAATATACCCAGAAAGACCTTGCCCGGAGCGCCAGGCCGTCGCTGCTCTCCCAGCTTCATAAATTCAAGGAGCTGGCGCAGGCTCTTGGCCGTGACCGGGTAAAGAACAAGGAACACGGAGGGCCGGAACGATGAAGATAGACACGGATGCCTTAAAAAAGCAGGTGATCCTCCACCTGCCCTATCTTTTGTTCCTTCTGGTATTTGCGAAGCTGGGCGAGGCGGTGCGCCTTGCCCCCGGAACGGACGCCTCACAGAAATTGTTAGGATTGTCCGAAGGTTTCTCGCTGGCATTTCAAAGCATGTGGCCGGGTGCGGCACTGGACTGGCTGGCGGGATTATGCGGGGCGGCTATCGTGCGGCTGGCGGTATATGTGAAAGGAAAAAATGCAAAAAAGTACCGCAAAGATGTGGAGTACGGCTCTGCCCGTTGGGGGAACAAAACAGACATTGCCCCTTTCATGGACCCGAAACCGGAAAACAACATTATCCTGACGCAGACCGAGGGGCTTATGATGTCCGGCAGGCCGAAGAATCCGGCCCATGCCCGCAATAAAAATGTGCTGGTAGTCGGCGGTTCCGGCTCCGGCAAGACGAGATTTTTTATAAAACCCAACCTCATGCAGCTCCATAGTTCGTATGTCGTCACCGATCCGAAAGGTACGGTCCTGATCGAAGTGGGAAAGCTGCTAAGCCGCGGCACGCCGAAACTCGATAAGGACGGAAAACCGATCAAGGGAAAGAATGGAAAAACCATGTATGAGCCTTATAAGATTAAGGTATTCAATACGATCAATTTTTCAAAAAGTATGCACTACAACCCTTTTGCCTACATCCACAATGAGAAAGACATTCTGAAACTGGTAACGGTGCTGATTGCAAACACCAAAGGGGAAGGAAAATCCGGCGACGATTTTTGGGTCAAGGCCGAGACCCTGCTGTATACGGCGCTGATCGGCTATATCTATTATGAGGCCCCGACAAACGAGCAGAATTTTTCCACCCTGGTAGAAATGATAAACGCTATGGAGGTCCGGGAGGACGACGAGACTTTCAAAAATGCGGTGGATTTGCTTTTTGACGCGCTGGAGCAGAAAGACCCGGACCACTTCGCCCTCCGCCAGTATAAGAAATATAAATTAGCGGCGGGCAAGACAGCGAAAAGCATACTTATTAGCTGCGGCGCCAGATTGGCGCCATTCGATATTAAGGAGGTCCGGGAGATCACCATGTATGACGAGCTGGAGCTTGACCTGGTCGGGGACAGGAAAACGGCGCTGTTCTTTATCATCAGCGATACGGATGCGACCTTCAATTTCCTTGTCAGCATGGCCTATACGCAGCTGTTCAATCTGCTGTGCGAGCGTGCCGATGACAAGTATGGCGGCAGGCTGCCGGTACATGTGCGGTGCCTGATCGACGAGGCCGCCAATATCGGGCAGATTCCGAACCTGGAAAAGCTGATGGCGACGATCCGTTCCAGGGAGATTTCGGCCTGTCTGGTCCTGCAGGCGCAGAGCCAGTTAAAGGCGCTCTATAAGGACAACATGGACACCATCATCGGGAATTGTGACGCTTCCCTTTTCCTGGGAGGCAAGGAGGAAACCACGCTGAAAAGCTGGAATTCCCTGCTGGGAAAAGAGACCATCGATATGTATAACACCAGCGTCACCAAAGGCAGCCAGGAATCCCACGGACAGAATTTTCAGAAATTGGGAAAGGATATGCCATACTTGTTCGTGAAGAGTTCAGTTGCCTAACAAATTCACATGAACAGGGACACGAACAACTGGATTCTGGAAAACTGAATACAGGAGGTCACGAATGAAAGAACTGCCAGAAAGAATCCATGACGATACCAACGGCCTTGACTACATTCTTGTGGGTGATTATTACATTCCCGCCCTGCGGCTGACGGAGGAATCCCGCCCTATCGGGCATTGGGGGCGCAGGCGTAAAGCCTATCTGGAAGAAGCCCGCCCCGCCCTTTATTGCAGCCTGCTGTTATCCGGGAAACTCTGGACGCACCTTGCCGACGTGGACGAGCAGGCACAGGAACGGCTTGACCTTATCATGGAGCAGATGAAAGCCGCCGAGGGCGTGACGGAGAAATTGAAAGCGGATGACCAGCTTGAATGGGTGCACCGCTGCAATTCTATCCGTAACCGGGCGGAGGAAATTATCTATGCGGAACTGGTCTATGTATAATGCGGCTGGCTCCTGTCTGGAAAAAGCGGCTCTAAAGCCGGAAAATTGAACATGGGACACACGATACAGTAAAGAGGACTGCTAACCGGATTTTACGGGAATGGCAGCCCTTTTTGCGTCATTCTTTCGTCTTTTTCTTCCCAAACAGGGACAGCAGCTTTGATTTTCCACGCTGGTTGGAAGCTACGGGGAGCAGGGGGGATTTTTTAAACACACGGGCAAGGGTGGCACGTTCCTCTTCCGGGAGTCCCATATAATCAATGCCGAACACCCGGCAGATAGTAAACGCCCGTTTTTCGTCCGCCGTGCCTTTGTGCATGAGGGCGTCCAGCAGTATCACCGGGATGTTCCGGGCAAAGTCCGCTGCTGGGGTTTCCAGTTCGGCGGTGGTCTTGTCGGATTCGTGCCGGGTGCGGAGGTCTTTTACAATCCGGTCAAGGTCATCATGGATGACATGGCTGAAAAACAGTTCCTCGCTGATCTGCCCCAGTTCCAACGTGCGCATATAGAGGTCGTTTTCCGGGGGCTGCCGCTGTTCCATAATGGACTGCCTTGCCTGTTCCAGAACTAAGTTCATGTCACGGATGCGCATATCCGCAATCCGGTCAATGCAGACTTCCATATCCGTCAGCAGGCGCAAAAATCCCGGATGGCAGACAAACTCGCAGAGAAGCCGGTTGTTGAGTGCGCCGCTTTTTAACAAATCAACCGTGGAATCATTCAAGTGCAGCTCATGCAGGGCGGTGTTCGGGTGGTTCTTGTTTTCGGTCAGCCCCATGAGGTAATCCATGGAAAGGCCGTAGTATTCCGCCAGCTTTGCGAGGTTGAACGGGCTTATATCCGTGCATTTGTCGGATTCATATTTTCCCAGCGTGGCTCTTGCTATGCCTGTTGCCTTTTCCAGTTCCGCAAGCGTCATATGGCGGTTGGTTCTCTCGTCTTTCAATTTCTCCTGAAGCGTCAGTTTTATATACATTGCGCCCCTCCTCTCAAAACAGGGTTCGTGACCATTATAGCACAGGGCATTTCCGAAAGCGTGGAAATTTTGCGCTTTTGGGAAATTTTCCAGCCTTTCGGACATACGGGGGAAGCCGGTTTATTTTGATAAGATTTCAGTGTCACAGGGACATTGAAAACAGAATGACCGGCTGCAAGTGATACCGTTCCCGGAGAAGTAGTGCCATGACAGGAGCATACCAAAGGAACGGAAAACGCTGGGGTGATTCCGGGCAGGAACGGATTGCAGGCAAAACGGCAGGAAAACAAAATATCAATTATGGAGGAAGGAACATGAAGTTAAACATTGAGGAAAAGAAGATTTTATATGCCTTTGGGTGCAGGAGCCATGAGAATACAGTCCGCAGGCTGAAATGGGTCACTGCCCTGACGGTGGATGAAAAGGTGAAACGCCGGGTGCTGTGCCTGGCAAGGAAGCTGGATGATGGTGGAGCCGGTGAATGGTATCCCTGCTTTTACCATCATCTTCGTTTGGAAATGGAGGGATATTTTGAAGCAAAGAAGCATATCCGCATGGTGGAAAAAAGCACAGACTGGGAGGAATTTTATGGGAAAGCCGTCTAAGTATGAAAAGGAAACTATCGTAAATTTCAACGAGGGTGAGAAGGAAGCAAGCGTCTATACCTTCAATGCGGACTTGAAACGGCGGCTGGCGGAGTTCAGCAAAAAATATCCGCTCCTGTGCCGTTTGGAAAAGTCCACGCAGGAAGGGAGCGTGACCTATGTTCTGGATAAGTCCCGGCTGTCTATCCGGCTGGTTCCGCCTTACAGTGAGGAACGGCGGGCGGCGGCGAGGGCATACGCCAAAGAACACGGCTTCAAGCCCATGCCGGGCGGGAAGGATATTGCCTGATTTGGGGGCGTTTTACGGTCAAAACAACGGGTGCGGAGCCGGTATTTTCCCCATGGTTCACGGTGGAGGTATCAGACATCAGGGAAGCCCCGGACGGCGGAAATGCCTGTTTTGGGCGTGTTTTTCCGGCTGTCATGGGGCATGGCTTGGGTTTCTGTGGGAAATCAGAACGAGCGCGGCGCGTTCTGATTTTCTGATACGGAAAAAGGGAGCCGTCTTTGACGTGGGCGGGCGCAGCGCACTCACGTTGGCGGCAACCTTTTATGCGGGGAACAGGGGCGCAGCAGCCCTGTTGGGGTCAAGGGGCAACGCCCATTGGCGGGTTAAGGGCGGCAGTCCTTATCGGGTCAAGGGTGAAACGCCTTGCCCAGCTAGAGTTGATGCCTGCGTCAACTCGTACTGGGTATTACCTGACGCAAGTTCCGCAGGTTCGGCAGCTCCGCAGCCCTCCCGCCAGCCCGGAAATCGGTAAAAAGGAAAGGGGGATTTTGGATTGAAACTGACACGGCACAACGGGCGCTCCGGCAAAAACGGCACGTACAACCCACGCCACAATGACCGCCGCTTTGACGTGGAAAACAGCGGGCATATTGATTCGGAGCGGGCAAAGAAAAATGTATACTGGGACTGCTACCGGGGCTATACCACCGCCGGGAGCCGGGAGGATTCTTCCCAGCCGGATTTCAGCTTTGAGCAGATAGAACTGGCTTATTACACTGAGAATTATTCGGATTTCATTGAAGCCCAGAACGCAAGGAACGAGAAGAACCGGCACACGGAACGCAACCGCACGGTGGGGGATTTGTTAAAGAACAATAAGACCTGCCCGGAGGAAAGCATTTACCAGATTGGGACGGTGGAGGAATCCGTCCCGCCGGAAACCTTGTTCCAGATTGTGAATGAGTTTTATGCAGAGTTTGACCAGCGTTTTGGTTCCCACGTGCATCTTCTGGACTGGGCGCTCCATCTGGACGAGGGGACACCGCATATCCATGAGCGCCATGTATTCGATTGCAAAAACCGGTATGGGGAGTTATGCCCCCAGCAGGAAAAGGCGTTGGAAGAACTGGGAGTGCCGCTCCCTGAACCGGATAAGAAAAAGGGAAGGGACAACAACCGCAAGCAGACTTTTGATGCGGAGTGCCGGAAGATGCTTTTCCGTATCTGCGCCGCACATAACCTTCACTTGCAGGCAGAGCCGTCCTACGGCGGGCGGGATTATCTGGAAAAGCAGGACTTCATCATTGAAAAACAGAAGAAAATACTCTCCGCACAGGGGGAAGCCTTGACGAAAAACACCGTAGCCATAGCGGAGCAGGAAAAGAAGTTTGATAAAGCCGCAAAAGCCGTTTCAGAAAAAGAAAAGGAACTGGAAAAGCAGGAGGGGCTGATTGCGGAAAAAGGGCGGGAACTTTCGGAAAAGCAGGCGGCACTTGCCACTGTCACCATGAAGATTGCGGACATGGAATCGCTGGTGGAGGAAGTGGCGGACACGGCTTATGAGAAAGCCTGCGAGGTTGTGGCGGATACCGTCCGGGCGGAAACGCAGAAGGAGGACATCCGGGCGGTGGAGGATTACAAAAAGTGGCTGGCTTCGCCGGAACGGAAAGCCCCGCAGGAGAAAAGGGATTTCGCCGTGAAGTGCCTGTGTACGGTTCAGGAGCAGATAAAAAATGCGGCGCAGAAAGTGTTAAGGAAAGTCCAGTCGGCACTCCAAAAGCCGGAGGTGAGCCGTGCAAACAAGGAGCAGATTAAAGAGAAGGCAAGGGAATCCATGAAGGACAGGCTCGCAAGGGGGAAAATAGAAGCTGACCGGGTGAACCGGGAGCGCATGGAGCGCAGGAACATAAGGGCAGCAACAAAAAAAGATATGGAGATTTGAAGCATTTGCTTTCCGCTGTGGAAATGGCAGATGCTTTTTTATTTCCGGGAAGGGACGGTATGAATGTATTTGAAGCAGTAAAGGAAAATGTAACGGCAAGGCAGGCGGCGGAAATGTACGGCATCCGGGTGAACCGGAACGGCATGGCGTGCTGCCCTTTCCATGATGACAGGAATCCCAGCTTGAAGGTGGATAAGCGGTTCCATTGCTTCGGCTGCCAGGCGGACGGGGACGTGATTGACTTTGTGGCAAGGCTTTATGGGCTGCCCGGTCTGGAAGCGGCGAAAAAGCTGGCTGCGGATTTTGGAATCCCTTATGAGAGCCGGGGGCGGGCTTCCCCGAAGCCAGCCAGACGGAGCGTGTCGGCGGAACTGCGGTTCTTGCAGGCACAGCAGAAATGCTTCCGGGTGCTTAGTGATTATCTCCGCCTGTTGGAGCATTGGGGAACGGCCTATGCGCCCAAATCGCCGGAGGACGGCTGGAACCCGCTGTTCGTGGAAGCCATGCAGAAGCGGGAGTATGTGGGTTATCTTTTAGACACACTGCTGACCGGGACAGTGGAGGAAAAAGCCGCCGTCATCACGGGGCATGGGAAGGAGGTGGAACGGATTGAGCGGAAGGTATCAGAGTTTGCCGCCAGAGGCCAGACAAGCCGTGGAGATAGCCGCAGACAGCTTGGACGGTGAAAAGACGGTGGGGGAAGTCCGGCAGATGCTGGAAACCACGCAGAAGGGGCAGACCGCCAACACGCCGGGGAATTACAGGGCGGTGTTCCTGCATGACCCGCTGCTTAGAGGGGCGTTCAGCAGCAACCTCCTGACTGACCGGGTTGACATTGTGAAGCCCCTTGGCTGGTATCGGGACGGGAACCGCTTGACGGACGTGGATATCCAATATCTGGTTCTGTACTTGGAGGAACACTACGGGCTGACATCAGAGAAGCGGATTGAGGGGGCTATCAAGGTAGCCGCCAATGAATACCGGTATCACCCTGTCCGTGATTACCTGAACAGCCTGCAATGGGACGGGACGGAGCGGGTGCGCTATGCCCTGCGCCATTTCCTCGGTGCGGAGGTGAGCGATTACAATTACGAAGTCCTCCTGCTGTTCATGCTGGGGGCGGTGGCACGGGTATTCAAGCCGGGGACAAAGTTTGAGGTCATGCTCTGTCTGGTGGGCGGTCAGGGAGCCGGGAAGTCCACCTTCTTCCGGTTCCTTGCTGTCCGTGATGAGTGGTTTTCCGATGACCTGCGCAAGTTAGACGATGATAACGTATACCGGAAGCTGCAAGGGCATTGGATTATTGAAATGTCGGAGATGATTGCCACGGCGAACGCAAAGAGCATTGAGGATATTAAGTCCTTTTTGAGCCGCCAGAAGGAAACCTACAAAGCCCCTTATGAAGTCCACCCAAAAGATCATAAGCGGCAGTGCGTGTTTGCCGGGACTTCCAACACGCTGGACTTCCTGCCCCTTGACCGAACCGGGAACCGGCGTTTCCTGCCGGTGCAGGTGCAGGCGGAAGCGGCGGAGGTTCACATTCTGGAAGATGAAGCCGCTTCCAGAGCCTATATCGGGCAGATGTGGGCGGAGGTCATGGAGGTTTACCGGAAGGGGGATGCAAAGCTGAAATTAAGCCCGGCAATGGAACGGTATCTGAAAGAACACCAACGGTCATTCATGCCAGAGGACACCCTCGCCACCCAAATTCTGAACTTTTTGGACGGGTACGGTGGGAAGATGGTATGCTCCCTGCAAATCTACCATGAAGGGCTGGGACACCCGGCTCATGAGGAACCGAAGCAGTATGATATTCGTGATATTAATTCCATTATGAAGAACTATGCGGCGGGCTGGAAAGCCTTTGAAAATCCACGGCATTTCCCGCCGCCCTATAACCGGCAGAAGGGCTGGGAACGGGCTGAGCCGCCTGACAACGGAGGTCATGGAGAATCGGGTTTCCAGCCTTTGCCCGAAGGGGAAGCCGTCCAGCTTGGGCTGCCAAAGGAATGGCTGGAAGGGGGAAAGCCATAGCCGGTTGTCAGCTGGTTGCCCCTCCCGTTGTCAAGCCCGTTGCCGGGAAGGGAGCCTAAAAATACCGTATTTTAGGGCTTTTTCTTCCCCTGACAACGAAAGCAACGGAGAAACAGGAAGAAAATCAATCAGGACAGGAAACGGGAAGCCGGGTTTTGTGTGCGGAGTTTTTTAACGTCCGTTGTCAGCACCCGTTGTCAGGCTCCCACTTGTCCGGCAGCACACGACACACGCCCGGACAGAGTTGTCAGGGTATCTTTATGGAGGTAAATGCCTATGGCAAAACAAGCAGACCGCCCGGCGCAGAGCCGGAACAAAAAGAAAAAGGTACAGTTTATCGTGTCCCGTGAGTTTGCGGGCAGCCAGACCATGCAGGAAGCCTTTGAGCAGCTTATCGAGCGGCAGACCTGTGAGCGGTTCGAGGAATGGCAGAAACGGCAGGCCAGCTAAAGGGCGGGAACCGGAGAAAAACCGGAAATCTTGCAGAAAACAGTTGAACAAATGGCGGGGGCATGGTATTATCATGGTATCGTGTCCCTGTTCATAGAAGGAGAACCCTATGAGCAGGAAAAATAACCTATCGAATCAGAAAATAACCGCCCTCTATTGCAGGATTTCCCTTGATGACGGCAGCCAGAATGAGAGCATGAGTATCTCGAACCAGAAACTTTTGCTCAAAGATTACGCTGAAAAGAACGGTATGCCTCGGTACGAATATTACGTGGACGACGGGTATACGGGAAGGAATTTCAACCGCCCTTCGTTTAAGCGTCTGATTGCCGACATTGAAGCTGGGAAGGTGGGCTGCGTGATAACCAAAGACCTTTCAAGGCTTGGGAGGAACTATATTGAAGCGGGCAGTTATATCGAAATCTTTTTCCCAAAACACAATGTAAGGTATATAGCGGTCACGGACGGCGTGGACAGCCTGACAAGGCAGGAAATGGA
>KE159575.1 GCA_000403255.2 Lachnospiraceae bacterium 3-1 | reverse complement strand
ACATCTGATGAAGGAAGAACACCTTCTTCTGTTATCTGATTTATAGAAACTTATTAAACAAGTAGTCTTGATTGACTACACCATTATTATACTAGGAGGTGAGGATATGAATATCAGCAGTAACAATATGAGAGGACTTTCGCAGTATTCCCTTTTGAATAAACTGTTTTCGCAGAAAAATGGAAATAATTCTGGCGTTTCCAAGCAGGCGGGTGCGAATGTCAGTGGAGGGGTGAAGTATAAGCACAGTTATTTGTATTATAACGAGGAAGGCGTTCCATGCTTTTCCAAAGAACACGCTGAGAGATGCCTTAAAGGAAGAAGTGATTACAAAAAAATCGTGCCTGTGTCGGAACAGGTAAAAGCAGATTTGGCAGAAGTAGTGAAGCAGGATTTCATTAGCACCAATGGAAAAGGGATACCAGAGGGAAGCAAAAGGCATGATGTAGTTAATAAGTATTTGAGTACCATTTCTGCAAAAGAATGTGCATCCGCTTCATGGACATTGATTAAAATGGCAGGGGATTATGCCACAAGGATGGAGAAGCTGGTGAGGGAAAACAATCCGGGCTGGAAACCGGGAGACGCCTTTGACACGAGCATTTTAGACCAGCTTGACGGGACGCTCGGCGGGGTGGATTTCAGGGCATAAAATTTGGAAATGGAGGATTTGGTATGTCAGTAAATATTGAAGGAAATGTGGGCCAGACGAGTATGGCAAGCGGCTGGTATCAGAATGGCAGGGCGGTCAGCACACAGGAAAAGGAAAAAGATGCACCGCAGCCGAAGGCAGACAATGCGGTGAAGGTTTCCATTTCGCAGGAGGGAATTGAGAGCTATCGGAAACAGACCCGTGAAAAAGGGATATCGGGCAGGGTTGTTGCAAAAGGGAACAAGGAGAGCGTTATAAGGCAGGCAAAACAGGCCACAAGCGCACTGACTGCAAACGCCTATGGCGGTGAACTGGCCGGGGAAATGGAAAAGCTGAAAGGGGAGAGGACAGGAAGCGCATACGGCATTGTGGACGAGATGGAGGATTCCGTCAGGGCGTATGGCAACCTTTATGATGAAATCGTGCAGGGCTACCGGAACGGAACAAGGGAGCGTTATGTGGAGGATGAAAATTCAGAGACGGGTTTCCGCAAAATGACAATGGAGGAAGAATTAAGCGGACTTGACCGGGCATTCCAGAAGATGGCGGACAGAGCGGATGCCAAGGAACTGATTGAGGGCGAGTTTAAGAGGCTCAGAACTGAAGGAGGAAAAGGGCTTTCCACGAATGCCTCTAAAAAGCCGCAGGGGACAGATGGGGATGCCCCGGAAACAGCCGGGCAGAAAATGAAAAGGCTGGCACAGGAATGGAGGGATGCCTACAAGACTTCCGGTTCCAAGGAAAGCGGTATGGAGACTTTGTCGGGGAGATACCGGCGGTAACAGAATAATGGCAATGCCCTTCTCTCTTTTTGGGGGAAGGGTTTTCTTTTTGCCCGTACACGAAAAAGAAGCCGGGTTCCCTATTCTCCGGCTTCCAGAAAAAACTGGGATTTATTTGATAGGTGTCCCAATGCGTTTATCCAATCTCCATTGTGGTGCCATTCCATCATCGGCATAATATTCGTCCATTGCTGTAATTTTATCGTTTTTTGTTTGAATAAACGAAGTCACATGAAAAGAAATACTTCTATCTTTGGGATAGATACGAACAACTGTAATAATTAAATCATTCACAATTTCTACTCTTTCAACGAGTCCGTCCCATTCTCCGGGGTACTCACAATTCGCAACAATATATTCATCCACCGTAAAATGCTCGTTGGTGCAATGCCAATTTACATAGGCTTCTGCATGAAAGTATTTTCTAATTTCTCTTTCATCTTGGGCAAGAACGGCTTTCCAAAATTGTTCTATATTCATAATTTTCTCCTTTAAATTGCGATTTCCCAGTATGTCAAACTGGAAATGGTTGAGAAAGACACTATATTGAAATCCAAAATCTTTGAATAATGCCACTTTTACTTAATCCCACTGTATCAACAATTTCATTTTCCATCACTCCACCGTTTTTAATAATCGTCCTTTGCGAAGCTACATTTCGCTTATCGCAGGTTACTAAAACCTTGCTTTCTCCAAACGCACGGCAAAAAGGTAAAACTAATCCCAGCATTTCAGACGCATAACCTTTTCGTCTTTCTGACGGACGAACACTATATCCAATATTACCCCCAAAATTTTTGAGAAAATCCGATAATGGGTGTCGAAAATCAATCATACCAACAACAAAATCGTCTTTTCGCCTTACCGCTAAAAACACTTCTGATGGAACATATCCGCTTTTATATTTTTCTCTTAATCTTCTCTCAAAGTCAATCCACTCATCAAATGATTGGACATCTTCAAGACCTGCACAACCATCAAAACTATCTCCACATTGTAACATTTCTTCTTTATATGACATGACTTGTTTTGCATATAGTTTAGATGGCCTAACCAACATCAATTCACGCATCACATTCATCCTCACAAATTTGAATTTATCTATACAAGGAAATACAATACCTCTCTTATATCTTTCCCACCGATATTATCATCCCGAAATACTTCTGAATAAATAAATCCGTTTTTTTCATAAAATTTTCTTGCTCTATGATTATCCTCCAAAACCCATAAAAGCACTTTACTAAATCCGCATTGTTTTAATTCTTTAATACACTTGTTAAGCAATAACCTACCGTATCCTTTTCCAATGTAATCAGGCAAAAAATATATGGAAACGATTTCTCCATATTCGCTGTATTTTTCCCATCTTGATTTACAGAAACTTGCAGTACCTATAAGACGCCCATGTTCTATCAGAACAAGGTTATTCATACCAATTTTATTGATACTATTAGCCCATTGCCCCGTTGGAATACTATTAAGATAGTTTTGAGGAATAATGTTTTTATATGCGTATTTCCAACTACTTTCATATATTTTGCTTATTTCAAGAGGATTATCATCTTTGGTGATGTATCTAATCTCCATTTCAACAACTCCTTAAATACCGATTTGTTCAAATCTATAAACTGGAATCTATCTATTTTCCATAATCAATTCTTTGCACTTCCATTCCTCACCCAGAATACAATATCTTTCTGTTGTATCAAGAACTACGTCGCTAAAACCGACTGCCTTATAACAGTAATAAGCTGGAAGATTATTCTCAAAAACACCCAATGATACTTTTTTTGCTCCATATATTTCAAATGCAAATTTTAGACCTAACTGGAGCATAGCCTTTTCCTCTCTTGTGAGGATTTATAATAACAAATCCAAAGCGTAATTCATCCAAAGATTCATCAGGATTCCTTAGTGTAAAAAAACCAACAATTCCAGTTTCATCAAATGCAGTAAACGGCATTAGAGATTCAACAAAGCAAAATTCATTTTGTGTTATTGGGTAATTACCAAGTACACCTGCTGTCCATTGATAAAATGCTTTTTCATCTTGACACCACGATAATATCGTATCTACATCCGAAGCTTTATATGGTCTTATTCTAATCATATATTTTCCCTCGCAAATTTGAATTATAGCAATCGGCTAACCAAATTAAATGCTGTGACTGCATAAACAAAAATTGCTACTCCGCCAAAAATAGCAGCATCTGTTTTCGATTTTTTATCATAGCATTCTTTCGCATTTAATGACATAACTAATCCCATAAACACAAACATAATAGGTAACGTTATATCATAAGGCAGTAATTTCATCAATCCAATAGAACCAAAAACAACTGTCAGAACCGAAAATACTATTTTCCAAATACGCATATATATTTCTCCTTATATTCTGATTTGCTATAGTTTAGCACATTTATAGAACATCTACAAGATTCCGTGTATGAAAAAGCAAAAGGAATGAATTCTTCACTTGACAATGTGGCAAAGAGATTATGACACCGGATGAAGTCAGGAAGATGGACAACAAGAAATGCCTTATCTTTATCCGTGGGTTTGATCCGATACTGGACAGCAAGTATAACCCATTCGGACACCCGGTATTTTCCCAGACCGCGGATGGGGAGGGCCTGCCTTATGAGCATGAACCGGCAGCGGCGGGGGAGAATGCGGAACCGGGCTTTACCATCCTGAATGAGAAATCCCTTGCCTATTATGAGGGGATGAAAGAGAAAGGGGAGCCGGTTTATATTGACACAATCCCTTATGAGGATTTCATGCTGTTAGGCCAAGTGGACATGGAGAAACGGTTTATGGATTTGGATGAACAGGAGCAGCGGGAACGTATGAATGAGGACGCAGCACTGGAACTGGAGTATGCCTTTGATACGGAAGATGGGGCAGCCGGAGGCTTTGCGGCAGGGCAGGCAGAACCGTCAGGAAACCAGGCAGCAGATAACAGTGGGCTGCTGGGAAGTGATGGACTGCAGGAGGGATTTGTAATCGGGGATTCCGGCGGAGCAGGAAAAACGCAGCCGGCAGAGAAAACAGGAGTGCAGAAAACACCTGTGCCGGGAGGAACCGGACAGATGGAAACTTTACCGGATAAAGGAAAGCAGTCAGCGGGCAGAAATGACAGGACAACCGATTCTATTTCTTACCGGTTATTCCACTGGAAATTCAGCGTGGAGCAGAAAGAGGAAATAAAGCGGGCAATGGCTGTCCGTGTTCCAAAGGAAGTCATACTGTCGTATTTCTACCCGGAAACTTCAGTGGTACGGATGATGGAGATACGCAGGCGGTATGAATAAAATACTTTGTTGTGCTTTCCGGCAAAAATAGTTATAATGAGAAGTAGAAAAAGTAAAGTTCATGTGGGAATGGGTGCTGTCCCATTCCTGCTGGAAATATGAGGTGGTAATAATGCAGATGGTTGATTTTAACCGTTATGGGCAGAACCAGAGAATGTATGGCGGTACAGCAGGAAGAAAGATGGGTATTGTTTATGAGGGAAAGAACTATATTTTGAAATTTCCGGGAAATTTGAAAGAGCAGCAGATGAAAAATATACAGCTCAGCTATTCCAACAGCCCGGTCTGTGAATATATTGGTTCACAAATATATAGGCTTCTGGGCTTTTCGGTGCATGATACGGTGTTAGGTTTCAGGAATAAAAAGACGGTTGTGGCATGTGGGGATTTTTTGGAGGATGGCGACAGGCTGTATGAGTTTGACAAGATAAAGGTAACATTCGATCCGCCGTTTTTAGATTCCAAAGGGAATGAAACAAACGGTACCGGACTGGATTTGTATGAAATACTGATGACAATACAGGAACATCCATTCCTAAAAGGCGTGGATGGCGTGCAGGAACATTTCTGGAATATGTTTGTGGTGGATGCACTGATTGGGAATACGGACCGTAATAACAGTAACTGGGGTGTTATCGTCAGGGAGGATGGCACAAAGGAACTGGCACCCGTTTATGATAATGGGAACTGCCTGAACTCGAAATGGGATGATGAAAAAATGCAGGCGGTTTTATCGGATGAAAAACGCCTGACGGCAGAGTCTTTCTCAGCGAGAAGATGTATTTTTGAACTGGGCGGAGACAGGCTGAATCCGTACCATCTGATAGAGAGGATGGAATATGAGGGCTGTAATGAGGCAGTGAGAAATATTACACCGAAAATGGCACGTGCATTGCCGGAGATAGAAAAAATGGTTTCCGGGATTCCGGTGCTGACTGACATACAAAAGAAATTTTATCTGGCGGTTATGGAAGAACGGTATGAGAAAGTCTTTCAGCCGGCGTGCCGGAAGATCATGGGGCAGCAGATGGCAGAGGAAAGGCAGACGGAAGTTGGACAGGAAAGAAGGTGCAGGTAGATGTTTATTGACGAGGCGGTAGATTTGCGGGAAGATTTGCCAGAGAGGCTACAGCGTGACTTTGCGGAATTGCGGAAATATTATGATGCGGGCGACTGGTTCAATTTTGATATTTTCTTTGAGGGGGTTGAGGCAACCGTCAAGGGATATTATCTGGCAGGGAAAATCAGCCGGGCAGACTTGGACTGTATTTTTCGGAAGTATGGGATTTTGTAAAAGGAATCTGTCAGGAAATGGAAAAGGGGATTATCTATGGAAAATCCGGTAGAGCAGATAAACAATATCGCTAATATGGATGATTTTTTGAATTTTGTTGTACGGTTAGCAATGGATTCAAAAGAACATCCTGAAGAATGGGCAAATACCACGATTACCGATTATCTGGGGCAGATGGCAAGCTGGGTGGATGACTGTTCTGTTTTTGATGATACGGTGGATTGGGAAAAGGTGGATTACAAAACATTCGCGAAAATATTGTATATGGGAAAGATATATGAATAAACAGGGAATGGAGTTTTGTGATTCAGGACAGGAGCTAAGTGCAATGAAAAAAATTCTTGTGGTACAGGGCGGCGGCAGGGCTAACGGAAATACAGCACAGCTTGTCAGCCATTTCGTACAAGGGGCGGAGGAAAGCGGACATTCCGTGGAAGTTATTTCACTCATAAAGAATGAGGTTAAGGGGTGTCTTGGCTGTAATGCCTGCCGCTATGGGAAACCGTGCGTGCAGAAAGACGCATTTAACGGCATGGTTCCGAAGATAAAGGAGGCGGACTGTATTGTATTTGCCTCGCCGCTGTATTTCTGGACGGTATCATCCCGGATAAAGGCATTTATTGAAAGGTTTTATTGTATTGCGGAGGAAGATTCTAACCCGCCGCTTGGCAGGTATGAAAAATATCTGGTTAAGGACTGTGCCCTGCTGATGACTTCGGCAGACGATTTCTTTTGGACGTTTGAGCAGGCGGTTTCCTATTACCAGTTTGCATTAGTAAATTACATCGGATTTAAGGACAGGGGAATGGTGCTTGCCGGGGGATGCGGGGACACGAACGGGAAACCGCGGATAGATAAGACAAGTCATTTGCAGGCAGCGTATGAATTTGGGAAGAATATTTATTCAGAGTGATGTTTTTACTATCAGTTATGATTCGTGTATGTGCGTGTTACAATGGTTCCAATACAAGGGAGGAATGATATGGATATCAATCGAATATGGGCTGTGTATTTCAGCCCGACAGGAGGAACAAAGGATATAACTATGTCTGTGGCGGCACAGCTTGGGGAAATATTTGATAAAAATGTCTGTGAAATTGATTTCACTAAGCGGGAACAAAGGCAAGAGGTTCATTGCTTTGAAAGCAGTGACTTGGTTGTTTTTGGGATGCCGGTATATGCAGGCCGGATTCCCAATAAAATTCTTCCTGATATAGAGAATGGCTTTCAGGGAGAAAATACAGGATTGATACCGATTGTGGCATATGGCAACCGCAGTTTTGGCGATGCACTTGTGGAATTACAGACAGTATTGGGAATGAGGGGATTTCAGGCGCTTGCGGCAGCGGCAGTAGTCAGCCGGCATGCTTTTACTCCATTGCTGGGAACAGGCAGGCCGGATTCAGATGACCGGAAAGAGATTGCCGGATTTGTCCTACGGTTGGCAGAAAAACTGAAAAATGGCAGCAATTTTCCAGAGCTGTATGTCGCAGGGAATAATCCGGTTGGAAAATATTACACCCCTTTGAAGGAAGATGGAACTCCGGCAAAATTTCTTCCGGCAAAGCCGATAACAGATACGGATAAGTGTACCGGTTGTGGAATCTGTGCACAAGTGTGTCCGGTGAGCAGCATTGACCAGGCGGATTACTCACGGGTATCCGGAATTTGTATCAAATGCCATGCCTGTATAAGAAAATGCCCGGCAGATGCAAAGTCATTTACGGATGAACAATTTCTTTCCCATGTAAAAATGCTGGAAAAAAATTATAAGCAGAGGGCGGATAACTTCTTTTTTAATTAAATTTAGTTGTAATCCTATGTAGAAAGAAGGGGCAGAATGGAGATAGAAATCAGGGAACTGCAGAGAAAAGATTTTAATGGTGCAATCAGCTTTGCCATCCGGGGGATGCACTTTGACTGGTATATGGGCAGTAAATTCCTGCTGGGCCTGTATGGAAGGTATTTTTGGTACACTGAAACAAACCGGGCAACACAGATGATTGCCGCTTATGCGGGAGACACGCTGGCCGGGGTGCTGCTCGCCGATATAAGGGGAGAAAAACGCAGGTATCGTTCTTTTTGGAAAGCATGCTATGTCAGGATTTTTGATTTTCTGCAGCAGGCTTTTTTTAAGGACAGCGCAGGAACGTATGATGAAACAAACCGGGAAATGTTTGCGGAATACGCAAAGATGAATAAGCCGGATGGGGAGATTATTTTTCTTGCCGCCAATCCGGATGTAAAAATAAAAGGAATCGGGACACTGCTGTTATCTGAACTGGAAAAAAGGGAGAGGGGGAAGATGGTATATCTGTATACGGATAATGCCTGCTCTTATCCGTTTTATGAACACCGTGGATTTCAGAAAGCGGCTGAAAGAGAGGTGCTGCTCGATTTTGGGAAAAAGAAAGTGCCATTGGTATGCCTGCTTTATTCAAAAGTATTATAGGGATTATTTATAAATATTGGATATTGTAAAATAATATTTTATAGGGAGTCTGCCAATGGGAAAAAGTAATAAAATATGCCCAAACTGCGGAAGAAAGATGCGGCAGCAATTCATCGGCTTGCAGCACTGTAAATGCAGGATAAGCTGGAAGAAAGGTTCCGGATTTTTTGAGAGGGATTCCGGTATGGTCTTTGCATTGGAGAAAAATGCTGAAGGCAGACAGAAACCGGTGATCCGGCACAAATAAAATAATGGATTAAAAAACATGACATCAGCCATTTGGGGTTGGTGTCTTTTTTGTTTCCGGACAGGAAAGGGGGTGGTTAAAGCATTAACGCACCGGGGAAAGCCCGGTCTTACTCGGCAGCGGGAATATTCATATTCCCGGAAAATATAGGGAAGCAGATGTGGATGGATTTATTTCATCAAACGGGGATAAAAGCCGTGGATGGATGAAGTCTGTCCACATATTTTATCTCCATATTTTATGAAAAGGAGATTGCAAAGATGAGAATTAACACAGGTAAGAAGAAAGAAAACAGGATTGTCAGTTTCTGCAAAAAAGTTTTGGTTCCGTCCTTTGCTGGGGCTGTGTATGCCATGTCGCAGATGACGGTAACAGCTTTTGCGGCAGGGGATACCAGCGCCGTCACAAAGCCGCTTGACAACTTAAAGACGTTAGTCATTGCCGTAATCGGTGCGGTGGGCGTCATTATCCTTGCAAAGAACGTGATGGAGTTTGCACAGGCGTACCAGCAGCAGGATTCCTCCACCATGAACTCGGCATTGAAAGGGATTGTGGCAGGTGCCATCATGGCGGGGATTTCCTCCGTGTTGACGTTTTTAGGATTTTAACAGTATGCAGGAAATGAAGATTATCTAAGGCACGAAAGAAACGTGCCAACAAAATCTAAGTCATTTCATGGAAGAACGCAAAGACAGTGTTTTCTATGGAATGAGGCAAAAGCCGGAATAACCGGCTTTGCGGAAGGAGGAATGAGATGGATATTTTTAAGCTGGGGGATAAAATCCTTGCCCTGCTGGAGACGGTGTTCGGGTTCTGGAATAACCAGATTTCCCTTATCTTCGACCTGCTGGGGCAGTCCCCCGATGCGTTTAAGGGAGGCGGGCCGTGGAATGTCATAGCGGGCATTGAACCCATATTTGTGGCCGTGGGTTCTTCCCTTGTGGTGCTGTTTTTTGTGATCGGGTTCTGTTCGGAGAGCATTGACATCCGGGAGGAAATGCGGTTTGAGGTAATCCTGCGGATTTTAATCCGGCTGGGGCTGGCAGAGTATATGGTGGCAAACAATGTCACGATTATGAAAGCCTTTTTTACTTCCATTGGAAATCTGGTGGGGCTGCTCAGTGCAGGGAACCGGACGGAACTGAAAATCGCAAAGGAGCAGGCGGATATTATCAAGGATTTAGGGTTTGGGGAGAGCCTGATTATGCTGATACTGGCGGCATTATTGTCACTGATTGTCATTATCTGCGGTTTTTTCCTGCTCTACACGGTATATTTCCGCTTTCTGAAACTGCTCATCATTGTGCCGATTGGTTCGATTGCCTACTCTACCATGAGCGGGAACCGGATGGTGGCACACACGGCGGTCACTTACAGCAAATATTTTCTGTCGGTGGCATTTGAGGCGGTCACGATGGCACTGGCGATTATCGTCTGCAATGCGTTTATCAATGCGGGGCTTCCGTCCTTTACGGGGGATTATTCGGATTGGGCAAAAACATTGATTTATCTGTGTGAGATGACGTTTACGATTGCACTGACGGTAGGGAGTGTCAAAGGAGCCCAGAGCCTTACCAGTAAGGCATTAGGGTTGTAAAGTGAGGGGGTGCTGGACATCCGGGGGATGTCCGTTTAGCACGGACCGGAACGGAGTGGAGAGAGATGAATAAACAGTTGGAAATGGAGAGCCGTTTTTCGGGGAAGGTTAAGCTGGAACTGGAAATCAATGCTTACAGGGATAATGACAGGATGTATATCGGTCTGGTTCAGGTGGATGGGGAATACCCGGAACACTTTGCGGATTTGACGGTCAATATCAGTGCGCCATGCCCGGACTACTGCGGGTATGTGGACACCAATAATTGCCCAGAACTGGAGGGTTTCATTGAGAAACATGGGCTTGGGGAGTTTACGGGGCTGATGGGCGGCAGCGGTTTCTGTTCTTATCCGCTGTATCTGTTTAACCCGGAAAAACTGCGTGAAATAGCCCCGGAGGATATGGCACTGTTTGAACGGACAGTGATGGGGATAACGCCGGACAGGGTGCCGGAGGAAAGGAGGGCATTATGAATGAAATAAAAATAAGGTCGCTTACGGAGGAAGAAAGGAAATACACCTATGCCCAGAGCATGCAGCTTGACGGGCAGACAGGGAATATCGGGTATCTGCGGGGGGATTTTGGCAGCAGTGGGAAACAGTTTTTTTCCACATGGACGGACCGATGGAAACGCTACAGGACAGACTCGTTCGGCGCAGAACTGGACGGGGTGGTAAATACCCTGCGTTCCGGGGAGCATGGGCTTTTGCAGGACCGCACCGCCATGACAGGCTATATGAGGGAACACCCGGACAGCCTTTTTGGAACAGACAGAGGCACCGTGGCCGGTTTCCGTGTGGATACGGAAGAACACGCATTTTTGATACGCTGTAACCCGGTGCAGGGGGATTATAACTTTTACTGTTACTGCTATGTTTCGGAATATCTGGACAGGCACATGGCAGATGCCAGAAAGGGAATCCGTTTTATTGACTCGCACTATAAAGAACTGTTCCGTATTCCGGACGGCGGGAAGATTGTAATCACGGAGCCGGGCGGGAAAAAGAGGGAGCAGGCCTGTCGGTTTGTGGAGGAATACCATACAGAGGTAGGAAACCATCTATACCATATCTGTGAGTTTGCCGAAATCATGCAGCGGTGCGGTAATTCCTATGGGCCGGTGCCGGAAAAAGGCAGGGAGCAGCCGGATAAGGCAAGGTAACAGGTAGTATAAACATGGAGAAAGGGGAAATTTCATTGAATATCAAAAACATTACAGCGGAAGATTTACGCAGGATGGAGGATAAAGAGGGGCTTATCCTGCAGGGATGCGGGGGCGATCCGAAAGAGTGGGTGGACGGTATCAACCAGATGCTTACGGAGGATGGGATTTTACTGGAGGGGACGGAGTTTACGGAGGTATCCGTCTTTGAGCATGACGGGCTGGCCTGTATTTTATATCCTTTTGAGGATGTAAAGCTGGCTATGGGCAAACTTGCCATATGGCGGTTACAGACACATGACACCTTTGGCGGCACATGGCTGTCTGACTATGTGCCGAACCGTCTGGGAGGCTTTAGGAAAGAATCCGTGGAAAAGCCGGACTGTGCCCTGATTGGAGAGAATGGCAACATCTTCAACCTGGCGGGGATTGCCGCAGGCACTTTAAGGGAGCATGGGATGAAAGAACAGGCGGAGGAAATGAAAGAGCGTGTCTGTTCCTCGCACAGTTATGGGGAGGCGCTCTGTATTATCGGGGAGTATGTCAATATCACATCCGGGGATGAAATGAAATTTGCAGATATGGAAAAGGAGCAGAAAACCGGACGGCAGGAGCCGGAGAAAAACGGGAGGGGGAGATAGCAGTGGTAATCGAAATCAACAAAAACATTGACAACTACAAGGAGTCGGTGGTGCTGGGGTTATCGGCAAGGCAGCTTGTGTACTCTGTCTTATCCGTGGCCGCAGGCGGCGGGATTGTGCTGTCAATGACATTCTGATTTTGTAATTTTTTGGCGTTTAAATTTTGCATTTTTTAGGCAAAAAATTAACTGCCAGATTCAAACAATGTATTTACAACAGTGTTTGTATTAGACATCATCTCCTTCCGTTCTTTTAGTCGATAGCTTTCACCCTTTATACTAATCACCTGACAATGGTGAAGTATCCTGTCTAAGATTGCAGAGGCTATTGTTATATCAGAAAACACCTCATTCCATGAGGAAAAAGCCTTGTTTGATGTAAAGACAGTCGAATTTTTTTCATATCTTTTAGCTATTAACTGAAAAAACAGATTTGCTCCCTGTATATCCATTGGCAGATACCCAATTTCATCAATAATCAAAACCTTATACTTGGCATAGTTTTTCAATCTTTCCTGAAGCCGGTTTTCATAATGGGCCTTATTTAACTGCGCTATGAGATTATGACAGTTGATATAATATGTTGAATATCTATGCTGGGCAGCTATCATTCCTATTGCAACAGCTAAGTGTGTCTTGCCAACTCCAGGCGTTCCTAAGAACACTACATTTTCTTTATTTTCAACAAAACGCATTGTGGCTAGTTCCATGATTTGTTCCCTGTTTATGCTTGGCTGGAAATCAAAATCAAACTGTTCCAAAGTTTTTCTGTAAGGAAAACCTGACATTTTAATCTGATTTTCAACTGCCCTGTTTTTCTTTGTCTTTGCTTCCTCGGCCAGTAAATAATCCAAAATTTCAACAATGTTTTTCTTATCGCGGATAGCTTTTTCAAGATAATTATCAAGAATCAGGGAAGTGTTTTTCATATTTAATATTTCAAGGTTCTTCTTTATTCTTTCATATACAGTTTCACTCATAGTGTTGCACCTCCCATCAGCTCATCATATTTTTTTAGGGAATGATCAGGTATACTTAAATCCATCAAATCAGGATTATTAAGCAGCGTGTTTTCAACATCAAAACCTGATTTAACAATCATGGATTTATAGTGTTCTTTGTTGACATTGAAGGTGTTTTTGCTATAAGATAACTTATGTAAAGCTATTTGTTTACCCTCGAAGTATGCTGCTAACATATGGTCGAGGACAATGACTGTCACATCCCTGCCAACGCATTCTGCTGGAACAGAATATTTGTTGTCGGCATAGCTGATGAGGCAGTCTTTTTCAACTCTTCTTAAATTTATCTTATCCATAATGTATTCCCTTTTTAATGGCTGAAGATTTTCCACTGGCAGCCTATCAATAGGACGTTCATTTGTAGTGCCATGGACTTTGGCATTTATTTTATTACACCATGCATGTGCCTGACTGTTTAAATGTTCCAATGAGTTATATTTAACTCCCACCATAAAGTTTTCTCTTACATATCTTACGGTTCGTTCAACTTTACCTTTTGTCTGACCTCTGTATGGGCGACACAATATAGGTTTATAACCGTAAAATCCGGCAAAATCTTCAAACTGTTTATTTAATTCACTTTCAGATTGTTTCATCATCCTTTTTACAACAACCTGCTTCATGTTGTCATACAGAATTTCTTCAGGATATCCACCAAAGTATCTGAATGCATTAATGTGGCATTTAATAAGTGTTGTTGCACTCATGTCCGTGACAAACTCTATATATCTCATCCGAGAGTATCCAAGTATCATAAGAAAGCAGTATAATTTCTTATATTCTCCATTCTCCAGCACCTTGTAATTTTCAAAGAATCCCCAGTCAACCTGCCCCTGCAAACCAGGCATGGTTTCAAATCTTACTGTAGCCTTCTCATTTAAGTCCGCTTTTCTTGTTGCAACATACTGCCGTACAATTGTATATTTACAGTCACATCCCTGTTCCATTAGTTTTTCATGAATGCGTACTGCGCTGTAGGGAGCTTCTTCCATCCACATATCTATTAAATGCTTGTATGGATCAAGCTTTGAAGGTTTGGGAGCAGTAAGCGTATATACTGGTTTGGTATCTGATTCAGCATATTTCTTAGCTGTTCTTGGATCAATGTGATGTTTTCTGGCTATTTCAGTATAACTAAGTCCTTTCTTTCGTTCATTTCTAATTTCCATCCATAAGTTTCCTTTCATCTTTATTTACTCCTATAATGTTTTTATAAGAGTGTATCATATTTTACAATACATCCAAAAACCTACAAAATTTAAACGCCTTTTTCTTACATTTTAACACCGTCATTGACAGTCACCGGCGCATAAGCGAAAGGAGGCTGATTGATGAACGAAACGCTTACCGTCCCCATCGGGGAACAGGAACATTTGAAAGAGTTTTTCCGGGCGCTGAACGAAAACGGCCAGAAACAGGAAGCCGCCGACTTTTCCTCCCTTGTGGCTCAATTAAACCAGATGGAAAAACAGTATGCGGCGGTGCTGTCCGAGCTGAAAACCGTGCAGGGGCAGCTTGACCGGATTCAGGATAAGGGAATCCGGGCGGCGCTCAAAAAGGGCGTCGCGGCCATACAGAACAAGGTGGAGCAGGCAAAGGAACAGTTAGGCCACTTCCGCACCAGCTTTCGGGCCTTGCGGTACTGCGGGTAATTCATTTTCGGAATACTCATAGTTCTTGCGTCCTTTCCTTTTCTGGCGTCACCCGCAAAATGCCGTCCACATTCTGCTTGATGATCCCGTATTCTTTCAGCTCCTTTTTCACTTCGCCGTACTTCTCATATAGCCGTTCTTTTTCCCCGGACAACCGTGTGTATTCGGTTTTGAGCGCCGCCAGATTGGGGAGCTTCGTCACACCGGTTTCCTTTAAGGCCTGCACCGCCGCTTCATACAAAATCAGGCTGCTTTCGTGTTCCTGACGGAAACTGTCCTTATCCTTTGCCCTGCGGTACTGCGCTGCAATAGGCCGCGTCTGTTTGTAGGTGGTGACGTTCTTAATCAACACCGCCATATCCGCAAGGCGTTGTTCCACGGTTTTCAGTGCGGCGGCAGCTTTTTCATTCGCGGCGGCAATCTCGGAAACCCTGCTTTCCAGATCGGCGTAAGTATCAATCTTGTGTTCCGTGATAAAGTTCAATGTCTTAGCGGCCTGTTTGAGATTGTGGAGCTTCGCCCACCGTTCATAGCCTGCCGACTGCTGGGCCTTAATACTGTTCTGAATGTCAATCAGGAGAGAAATGCCCTGCGCCTGCTTCGGCTTATGAAGTACGGGCCTGCCTTTGATCCGCTCGGTTATGGCATCCTCGGTGTAGGCTTCCCCCAAGGTTTTGCAGCGGGTAAACCGTTCCTGTCCCTGCGCCCGGAATGAGATATATTTTCCGCGCTTAATCTCATAGCCCTGCGCCTCCATGCGCCGCAGGAAGTCGTCAAAATCAGAGGACAGCGGAATGACGGAATCCATGACAGCTTTCAACTTTGCTTTCCAGCTCGTTCCTTTGCGCTGGGCGTCCCACTCGGCGTAAGTCTTGCCCTTATCCCGGCCCGGCTTCACAACGGACAAGCCGTTTTCCTTGCACAGCCTGTCATTGGTTCGCCGGATAAAGGCATAGCTCTGTTTGTTGGAAATATATTTCCGCTGGTTCACCATATCCACAGCGCAGAAAACAATGTGATTGTGAATATGTCCCTTGTCAATATGCGTTGTCAGGACATAGGGGTATTTCCCTTGCAGCACTTCATCGGCAAGCTGCCGCCCAATCTCATGGGCCTGTTCCGGCGTGGTTTCCCCCGGCTCAAATGCCTGCACAAGATGGTGGGCCAGATTGTTGCCTTTTTGAATGGCCTGTGACAGCAGCATTTCAAATTCAATATCCGCTGTTTCGTAAGCACAGGCGAAAGAGGACACCAGCAGCTTGTCGTCCGTCTTGTCCGGGTTCTCAATGTAGTCGAGGGCCTTTTTCAACGTGCTTTTAATAGGCCATATCTTTGTAATTGCCATATTTCCGCCAGCGCCCCCTTTATGTCCTCCACGTCCTGCGCGTATACCGTACCCGTGGAGTTGATCCGCTTCGCAATCTGGTTGACGTTGACGCCAATCTTTTGCAGCTCTGCGGTCTGTGTCCGAATGTCACTGTGGTCTACGTTGATGATGTAACCGTCAATCAGCATTTTCCGGGCGTAGGCCGAAAAGTTTTTCGTGTGGAGCTGTGCCATCTTCTTTTCAATCAATTCCCGTTCTTCTGTTGTCACTGGGACGCGCAGCACAATAGGCCGTTTCCGGTTTGCCACGATGTTTCACCGTCCTTTCTTTCACAGGGGTGTGGGGATTTCCCCAACAAGCAGAAACGGACGGGGCCGTTTACCGGGAGTGTGGCTACACTCCCTATGCTTGCTACGTTACCGTTTCTACGTCTATAAGGCGTTTCCGCCACAAAAAAATGCCCGCCAAATGCGGGCTGGAAGCGATAAAAGCACAAAAAATAGAGAACGCTTTTCACGTCCTCTACTCTTTGATTTTGATAGCTCCGTCAATGGCTCCCTCGATAATCGGCAAATACGGTTCGGGACACAGCTTTAATTTGTGGCCGACCCTCTGGCTCTGCTTCCGGGTGGAAGTAGCGTTCAATGGGGAGCTTGCATATCCTCGCCAGCTCATAAAGTACCGGGACGCTGGGAAGATCGCCGCTGTTTTCTATATTTGCAAGATACCGGGGATCAATACTGACTTGTTCAGCCAATGCCCTGCGGGACAATCCCAATGCTTTCCGCGCTTCTTTGATGTCCGCTCCAAGCGTTTCAAAACCGGGATATTCTGTTCCTTTCGCCATATCATTTCACCCCTTTACATTGTATAGTTCATACTATGCGCGGGGAATGACGTAATATGCACTTTTATTACAGTTTATAATTCCTGTTGTCGTGTCAACTCAAATGATAAATTCCTCCCGCTGGATCACCGTCTGATTTTCCTTTATAAGCGTTTGAATAATCTGCAAACCGTTTTCCAGATCGGCCATTGTCCGGGGGGAGCAGGTAGCCAGCCGGATCGCGGCGAATTGGGCGGTATTCCCCACCGCAAAACGGTCTGAACACAATACCTTTACGCCGTGATTTTTTGCCTGCACTTCAAAGTTGTAGCCGTTGCAGCCTGCGGGGAGCGGAAGCCACCTAAAGAAGCTGTACGGATTCGTTGGCGGCTGTTCTGGAAAGTATCTGGTATACAGGCGGCCCCGTTCCTCTGACAGCATACACTTCTTGTCGATGATCTCCCGCGCGGCCCCGCCTGCAATCAGCTCACTTGCAATCTCCGCGTTGAGCAGCGGGATTTTCAGGTTAATGTTATTGGCCGTATTCAAAAAGGTTTTCTGGAAGCGGTGCGGAAACACCAGATAAGCGATCCGCAGCCCGGCAGACAGGGATTTTGAAATTCCGTGCAGGTAAATGGTGTGCACGGGGATCATGGTTGCCATCGGCGGGATTTTATCGTCCGCGATAAAGCCGTAGGTATCATCTTCAATCAGAACCATGTCCTGACTGCTGATAATCTGGCTGATTGCTTTCCGGCGCTCTGACGGCATGGTGATCCCCGTGGGATTTGTGCAGGAGGGCATTAAATAAATCCCCTTTATTTCATGCAGCTTCCTCTGCTTTTCCAGCGCGTCCGGCATCATACCCTGTCCGTCGGCCTCTATCGGTATCAACTGGATATTAAGCTGCTTTGCAAGAGTGATGAAATTGGAATAAGTATAGGTATCAGTGGCAATCTTATCTCCGGCCCGAAACAGGGAAAGAAGCGCAATCGCCAGCGCGTTTTGTGTACCGGACGTTAAAATAATATCCTCCATAGCGGCGTTGATCTGGAACTCGGCAAGCCATTTCTGCGCGACCTGTTTATGGTGGGCTGTCCCCAAGGTAAAGCTGAACTCAAATAGCTTTTCCGACTTCGGGCCTTGCAGGATTGCTCGTGCGGTATCGGCCACAATGGAATTGAACTGATAGTAGGGCTTGATGGGGCCAAGGTCTATGTACTCCGCTTCCTCCTGCGTGTCTGGATTCGGCAGGGCCGCATTGGGGGAAACATACGTCCCGCTTCCCACCGCCGCATAGATTAAGCCTTTTGTTTCGCACAGCTTAAAGGCGCGGGTGATGGTACTTAAATTCACGTCCAGAAAGTCCGCTAATTCCCGCTGCGGCGGCAGCTTTGTTTTGGGCGGAAGCCTCCCGCTTAAAATGTCCTCTTCCAAAAGCTCTGAAAGGGATATATACATCGGGAATTTTAACAGGGCCTTGCTCGGCTTCCATGTAAGCGGATAATCTTCAAACGAGTTTACAGGCATAGCGCACCTCCTTAAAAACATTGTCTTGCATACAATTCTACTGTTGAAACCGTATAAAGTCAATGCTACTGTTATAATTGTTATGATTATATGCAGCGCAAGTCCAGCTAATAAATGTCAATAGGTAAATGAAAAATATTTTTCTTCTAAAAAAGGGCAGACTTTCCCCTTGGTGAAAATATCATTTTTTAAAAAGATATTGATTCGTTGGATTTGCAGTGTTTTATGCAGCTATGTCGCATTTAGCAGCATTGTATTGTTTGATATGTTCCTGCGGAGTAATGATTTCAAAAGGCTTGTTATCTCTGAGCATTGCAAATATTATGTTGCATACCTTGTGTGAAACAGCACCCATTGCCACAAGCTTGGGTTTTGCTCCACATTTTTTGAGATAGTAATCCCGGAGTACTGGATTTTTAGCTTCACCTGTACGGGATACACTGATGCTTTGTAAAGTTAGTGTATGAACAACGCGCCTGGCTATGGCAGAGCCTCTTTTGGACATTTGGATTTTGGTACCTTCAAATTTGCCGGATTGTTTTACTGACGGATCAAGACCAAAGTAAGCAAAAAGTTGTTTTGGTTTTGAAAATGCAGAAAAATCACCAATCTCTCCCATGAGGGATATGGCAGATAAGAAACCGGCACCTTTGAATGTTTCGATCAAGTGAATCTGTTTCACAAAATCGGTATCTTCATTAGCATTTACGAGTTCGTGCATTGCTTCTAGAATGCTGCCGATTTCTTCATCATATTTGCGGATGAAGCTGATATAGAGCCGAATCCGCTTGATGTTGCTGTCAATGATGTAACCGAACTCATTTGCTTCATGAGCAGCCTGGATAATGGCATTATACTTGTTTTGAGCATATGTAAGCCCAAAACGGGCAGTTGACTTGATGATACCAATAATCTCTTGTTTGTCTGCTTCAATAAAAGCAGATGGAGAGGAATAAGTTTCCAATAAGGTAAGGGATGTATTAATTGTAACCTTGGAGAAAATGCCAAGATATTGTGGAAATGCCATGCGAAGTTCACCTTGGAGTTTGTTCACGTAAGCGCTGCGGTTATCCATTAAGTCATAGTATTCACGACATAGATTACGACAGTTCAAAGCAAGGTCAGAAGGCATGAGAGAAACCTTTAAATCAGGTTTCAAACCAACCAAAGCCGCTTTTTTAGAATCAAAACGGTCATTATGTACTTTTCGTATGTTGATATTTGTGCTATTCTTAGTGATGATAGGATTGATAACTGAGCAGTTAAAACCCTTATCACGAAGATAGCAGAAGAGTGGGTAATGATAAATTCCCGTGGATTCCAGGAAAATGCGACTTTCCAAAGAATACAGCTCTTCTGCTTCTTTTATTTTAGAAACAGCGGTTGTAAGGGAACTCATTTTGTTGTGTAGGATTTTATAAGGTTTTCCTACAAACTGTTGGTTTGGAAGTGCGATAGACATCCATGAGAAGTCAGCACCGACATCAATACCAACAGAGATGAATAGATCCTCAGGATTAAAAATAACTTTGTTTGGCATGGGTGAAAGCTCCTTTCTGATAGGAATCCATTTCCAATCTGGCAGGTACACAACCTAGCGTGTTATACGGGTATCGCCTTCCGGTTCCCAACCAGCTAAAACATAAAACCCTGTCGAATGGACTAATTGACTCACTTGTAGGTATAGGCTGATGAAAATCAGCTTCCCAAGGAGGTGAACATTCTTTATCCTATCCTAAGGGATAATACCTTATGTTTCATCTGGTGTCTATCAGGAACCGTCAGACATGATAATTATTTTTGGATAACATCTGATGAAGGAAGAACACCTTCTTCTGTTATCTGATTTATAGAAACTTATTAAACAAGTAGTCTTGATTGACTACACCATTATTATACTAGGAGGTAAGAACATGGAACAAGTAATCAGGGAGCAGCTTCTTCACATGTTGGAGAACAATAGTAAACTGACAGAACATGAAATTGCAATTATGCTGGGGATTTCGGAAGAAGAAGTCCAAAGGGAAATAGCCGGTCTGGAAAAAGCGCATGTGATCTGTGGCTACCATACATTGATTGACTGGAACAAAGTCAATGATGATGATGTGACCGCTTTGGTAGAGCTGCGTGTTACGCCGCAGGGCGGCGAGGGCTATCAAAAGCTGGCAGAGAAAATCAATGCCTATCCGCAGGTAGTGACGCTGTACTTAATGTCCGGGGCTTACGATTTTCTTGTCATGGTAAAGGGGAAAACACTGAAAGAAATATCCCTTTTCGTGTCGGGAAAGCTGGCCTCCATTGAGGAAGTCCAGAGTACCACTACCCATTTCACGCTGACAAAATATAAGGAGCTGGGCGTGAGCTTTGAGGCAAAGCAGGCGGACGAAAGAATGGTGGTGACGCCATGAGGGAAAAGCTGTCACAAAAAGTATTGAACCTAAAATCTTCCGGCATACGGGCCTTTTTTGATATGGCGAACGAAATTCCCGACGTGATTTCCCTCGGCGTCGGGGAACCGGATTTTGATACCCCGTGGCATATCCGGGAGGCAGGCATACAGGCGTTGCAGTCCGGCAAAACCTTTTATACGTCCAATGCGGGGCTGCAAGAACTTCGGGCTGCAATCAGCAGCTACACCAAACGGAAAACCGGGCTTACTTACAATCCTGAAAACCAGATCATTGTCACGGTTGGCGGCAGCGAGGCCATTGACCTTGCGCTGCGGGCGCTGCTTAATGCAGGGGACGAAGTGATCTATCTGGAACCGGGCTTTGTTTCCTATTACCCCTGTATTAAGCTGGCTGACGGCGTTCCCGTCCCAATCCGCTTGACAGAGGAAAACCGGTTCCGTCTGAAGCCGGAGCAGTTGGAGGCGGCGGTTACACCCAAAAGCAAGGTGCTGATCCTGTCATACCCCAACAATCCGACCGGGGCCGTGATGGAAAAGGAGGATTTGGAAGCCCTGTTACCTGTCATTCAGAAACACGATTTGATTGTTATATCCGATGAAATATACGGGGAGCTTACCTATGGCGTGAAGCATTGTAGTATCGCCGGATTGCCCGGCATGGAACAACGAACCATAATTATCAACGGTTTTTCCAAGAGCTTTGCCATGACCGGCTGGCGGCTGGGGTACGCGCTGGGAAACCATGAGATTATCGAACAGATGGTAAAAATCCATCAGTTTGCGGTAATGTGTGCACCTACCATCAGCCAGTATGCGGCCATCGAAGCGATGGAACAGGGGGACGGGGATATAGAAGCCATGCGTGAATCCTACGACCAGAGAAGAAAATTCCTCTACCATGAGCTGCAAAGGCTGGGCCTGCCCTGTTTTGAACCGCAGGGAGCATTTTATATGTTCCCCAATATCCGGGAGTTTGGTTTATCCAGCGGCGAATTTGCGTTGAAGCTGCTGAAAGAGGAAAAGGTGGCGGTTGTCCCCGGCGATTCCTTTGGTGAGTGTGGGGAGGGCTTTGTACGGATTTCCTATGCGGCTTCCCTGCAAAACCTGAAAGAAGCCGTCAACCGGATTTTCCGGTTCCTGTCCCGGTACCGGACTTAGAAAGGGGCTGCTTATGAAAACGTGGGAAAAGAATATCCGCCAAGTGCTTCCCTACATACCGGGCGAACAGCCCAAACAGGCGGACATCATCAAACTGAATACGAATGAGAATCCCTACCCGCCCTCTCCCCGTGTGGCCGAAACACTGGAACAATTCCAGACAGGGGAACTCCGGCTATATCCCGACCCGGATTCTAATATTCTGGTGGAGGCCCTTGCGGATTTCTACCAGATTGACCGTAGCCGGATATTTGTAGGTGTCGGCTCTGACGATGTGCTGGCCGTATCATTTCTGACCTTTTTTAATTCCGGGAAACCTGTGCTGTTCCCGGATATTACCTATTCCTTTTATGACGTGTGGGCGCGGCTGTTTCAGATACCGTTTGAGCAGATTCCCTTAGACGGTGAATTTCAGATCAGGAAAAGTGATTATTTCCGGGAGAACGGAGGCGTAGTCTTTCCTAACCCCAACGCCCCCACAGGGATATTGATGGGCTTACCGGAGATAGAGGATATTATCAGCCACAATCAGGACGTGGTGGTGATCGTGGACGAGGCTTATATTGATTTCGGCGGCATATCCGCGTTCCCGCTGCTGGATAAATACGATAACCTGCTGATTATCCAGACCGTTTCAAAATCCCGCGCCCTTGCCGGCCTGCGTGTCGGCTATGCGTTTGGAAGCCCGCAGCTTATCAGCTACTTAAACGATGTCAGGAACTCCTTTAACTCTTATACCATGAACCGCCTGACGCAAACACTGGGCGCGGCGGCAGTCCGGGACAGGGAATACTTTGAGCGAACAAACGCCCTGATTATCGCAACCAGAGAGCGTATAAAGCGGGAATTGAAGCAGTTAGGCTTTTCCTTTCAGGATTCCAAAAGCAATTTTCTGTTCGTTACGCACCCGTCTGTAAAGGCCGGTGTGATTTACGAAAGCCTGCGGGCCGCTGGGATTTATGTGCGCCATTTTTCCAAGCCGGAGCGCATTTCCGATTACCTCCGTATTGCGGTGGGAACGGATCAGGAAATGGACTGTCTGCTGATAAAGCTAAAAGAGATATTACAACAACATGGTGACTTGCACGGAAACACAGGAGAATGTCAATGAAAGATTTAACACAGGGAAGCGAGCTGAAAACGATCTTTTACTTTTCCCTGCCGATTCTGGTAGGAAACTTATTTCAGCAGCTTTATAACGTGGCCGACAGCGTGATTGTCGGAAACTTTTTGGGGAAAGAAAGCCTTGCGGCGGTGGGATTCAGCTATCAGATCAATTTCCTGCTGATTGCGCTGTCCACGGGGATTTCTCTGGGCGCAAGCGTCCTGACCTCCCGTTACTTTGGAGCCAGAGATATGCGGCAGGTGAAAAAGGTGGTTGATACCGGCTTTCTGTTTTCAGCGGTTCTTTCCCTTGTCATAGCGGCAGCCGGTGCCTGCTTTTCCTATCAGATTTTAGTGCTGTTCCGGGTGCCTGAAAATCTGCTGACGATAGCAGATACTTACTTGAAGATTATATTTATTGGTGTGATCCCCACATTCGCATACAATTCCCTGACGAATATCCTTAGAGGCGTCGGGGATTCCAAGACACCGACTTATATTCTGATTGCGACAACGCTTATCAATATCGTGCTGGATATTTTCTTCATTACCGCCCTGAAATGGGGTGTGGCCGGGGCTGCGGTTGCGACCGTGACCGCGCAGGCTTTTTCATTCATTACCTGTATGCTTTACATGCGGCGGCGTTACCCCGACCTGTTTATCCGACTTTGGGATTTACAGCTTGACCGCCACGAGTTGAAGAAAAGTCTGGTGATCGGAACGCCCGCCATGCTGCAACAGGTATTTGTAAGCGTTGGTTTTATGTCCATACAGTTTCTAATCAATGGCTTTGGAACCGATTGTATGGCTGCGTATGCTGCGGCCTCCAAGGTGGATTCCTTTGCGGAAATGCCCGTCCTGAATTTGGGGCAGGCCATGACGAACTTTACCGCGCAGAACTACGGGGCCGGGAAAATTGACCGGGTAATCAGGGGCGGCAAATCGGCGCTGGCTATGGGGGTGGGTATCTCAATCCTCATATCCATTGTCATATGCCTGTTCCCGTCCCTCTTTATTTCCCTGTTCAACCGTGATCCCGGCGTTGTCCAGATCGGGAACGGCTACCTGAGGACGGTATCGGTATTCTATCTGATTTTTGCAGCTATGCAGATTTTGAACGGTCTGCTGCTGGGATATGGGAAAGCACTGGTTCCCATGATTGCGTCAATCGGTTCCCTCTGTCTTTTACAGGTTCCCACGGCAATCCTGCTGTCTGGAACCGAATTGGCTTATCGCGGTATCTGGATTGCCGCACCCGTGGGCTGGCTGGGTGGTCTGCTGATCCGCTTCCTGTATTTCCGGCATATTGCAAGGAAACAGGCAGCTCTAAAGGAGGCATAAATTTTACACACAAGGAGGTTCCAAGATGGAAAAGAAAATCACACTGAAACAAATTGCTATGGTTGGCGTTATGGCTGCGGCGGTCTATGTGGCTTCCGCGTTTCTGCAAATACCAATCCCCACGGCCATAGACAACACCCGCCTGCACATGGGAAATGTTATGTGCCTGCTTTCCGGCCTGCTCTTAGGGCCGGTACAGGGTGGGCTTGCGGCGGGGATCGGCTCCATGTTCTTTGACCTGACGAATCCGGCCTACATCACGTCCGCGCCGTTCACCTTTGTTTTTAAGTTTCTTATGGCGTGGATTTGCGGCATGTTCGCATTTCACAAAAATTCCGGGATAAGCTCACACAAGCGGTATATTATCGGTTCGGCATTGGGTGCATTTGCCTATGTGCTTCTTTATCTTTCAAAGAGCTACATCGAACACCGCTTCGTTTTGGGCCTGCCGTTGGAGGTCGTTATGATTACCCTGTCACAGAAAGCCGTTGTGTCCAGCGTCAACGCCGTTGTATCTATTATCGTGGCTGTTCCGCTGGGGATCGCCCTGCGGCCTGCCGTAAGAAGATATTTGCAGTAAGCCTATGGAACTGGATATGACTTCGGGGAAGCCCCTGAACACATTGTTAAAATTCTCCCTGCCGCTGCTGGCGGGGAGCGTGATACAAAACCTTTATAACATCTTCGACACGGCCATTATGGGGCATGTGCTGGGTAAATATGCACTGGCGGCTGTGGGTAACTCCTATGTGCCGACGCTTATCATCAACAGCATTGTTTTAGGGATTGCTTCCGGCATATCTATCCTTGTGGCGCAGCTATACGGCTCCAAGGATAAAGGACAGATTTGTAAATGTTATGGTTCCGTGCAGACGTTGATAGTAGCCGTGGGCTTCGGGCTGGCTGTGCTGTTCTTTGCTCTTGCTGGGTGGATTTTTAAGGCTATGCAGATACCGGAGGAAATCACAAGCCCTGCGGCCCTTTATCTTCGGATTGTAGCGGCTGGGATTCCGTTTTTGGCAATCTACAACTTTTATTCTGCGCTGATTAAGGCAAAAGGGGATTCCCGAACACCGATTAGGTGTATCTGCCTGTCCTGTGTCCTCAATATTCTGTTGGACTACTTATTTGTGGCCTGTTTTGGCTGGGGGATTGCCGGGGCTGCGTCCGCCACGGTTCTTTCACAAGCTCTGGCGGCTGTATTGGTTGGCCTGCACTTATACCGGCAGGAACACCCGGTAATAAGGACAGCCCCAAGTGCCGGGCTGATTGTCCCGATCTTGCAGCTTAGTATCACGGGGATTGTCCAGAACGGGGCTTCCGCCATCAGCATGTTTTTCATACAGGGCATTATCAATACCTTTGGTGTAAATGAAATATCGGCCTATACATCGGCCTATAAAATTGAAAGTATCTTAACAATCCCCGCCGTCAATTTAGGCGTGGCGTTAAGTGTCTATATCGGACAGAATGTAGGGGCCGGGGAATATGACCGCACCCGACAGGGCCTAAAAGACAGCTTCAAGATCGCGGCGGTGTTTACCACACTTGCTATGGCAATCCTGTGGTTTGCTTCGCCGCTGCTCAGGCGGCTATTCAGAAATGATGCCATAGGATTTTTGGTACTCGCAGGCGAAAGTGTTTAAGAATGGCTTAAAATCAAGGGATTTTGAGGTTTAGTGGGGTTCATCACGGTGGGTGGTGGACCCCATTTTTTGGTGTTTTGGATGCCGCTGATAGTGGGGCGATTGGCGAAAAAATCGTACTATCAGGCAAAAGTATACTTTCACGCAAAAGTCCGGGGTTTCCGTGATAGTATAAAACGGAGATGTAAAAGGGTGTAGGATATTGTTGGTTTTGGGTGAAAGATGGATTAGCTTGACGGAAAATGCTGTCGGAAAACGGGATATATGATACAAGCACGGAAACTGCTCGGAGTTTCCGTGATAATATGGAGTTTTGCCTGTTTGTATATGAGTAAAACAGTAAAAATTAATGGAAAATAGATACGTCTAAATAATCCCTCATTCTATCAATCTTCCGTTATCATTCCATTCCCCATATATAACACCTTTTTTGGTATTTTCAATCAGCTTCTGCAGCCTGCTCTGAAACAGTTCTGGCTGTTTCTTTTTGATCTGTATGGTATCAATCCGCACCCGCTGGTATAGGGGAGGGAATTTCTGAAAATTGCTCCATACCTCCGAATCTGCTTTTAAGGCTTTTTCGATATCCCCGTCAATGACAAATCCCTTTGGTGACATATCAGGCAGTACGGCTCTCCCGGCATCGGTCATCAGACCTAGGCGCTCCATCCTCCGGCAGCGTTCTTTATTTAACTCAGACCATAAACTTCCTTTTCTCCGGGGAGCAAGCCTTTGGGCAGTCACGCCGTTATCCATCTTTTTTGTGGTGCTGTCTATCCAGCCAAAGCACATGGCCTCCTCAACGGAATCTATGTACCAGAAAGTGCCATCGTCAACCGGGCGGCCACGCTTCACGATTACCCAGCATTCCTTTTCCTTATCATGGTTATTTATGAGCCATTCCCTCAGTTCATGGCGGTTTTTCGCATCGAGCAGATTTGTAAATTCCATAATTATTTCCCCCAAATTTCGTAGTGGTAATTTGGATTATACCATAGGTACGGGAATAATTCCACGGGTTGGCGATACGTTCAATTGCTTACCTTTGGGAATTTTATGCTTTTCATTCCCGGAAAATAGTCGTTTCGTGCCATCGGGTAAAAAATAGAAAAGTTCTATGGTATAATTTAGTGAACGCTTTTGCTTTAGCAAGAACGGCTTTCTGCCGAAGTAATTTAGGAAGCAGCAGAACAAGGAGGAAGCGAAAAATGTATGAATTGGTACAGGTCAGTGAGAAATGCTATTACATAAACTGCCCGGCGAAGATAGGCGTCTATGTGGCGGACAAGGGTAATGTCTATCTGGTTGACAGCGGGAATGACAAAGATGCGGGGCGGAAGGTCAGGCAGATACTGGATAAGAACGGCTGGCATCTGACGGCTATACTGAATACCCATTCCAATGCAGATCATATCGGCGGGAATAAATACTTGCAGGGGCAGACGGGATGTAAGGTTTATTCCGGCGGCATAGAGACGGCTTTCACGAAGTACCCGGTACTGGAGCCGTCCTTCCTTTATGGCGGTTATCCCTGTAAGGATTTGCGGCACAAGTTCCTGATGGCGCAGGAGAGCGGTGTGACGGATTTTTCAAATGAGAGTTTTCCGAAGGAGATTGAAGTGATATCGCTGCCGGGGCATTTCTTTGACATGGTGGGGTTCCGTATGCCGGACAATGTGGTGTTCCTTGCGGACTGCATCAGCAGCAGGGAGACGCTGGATAAATATGCGGTTTCCTTCATTTATGACGTGGGCGCATATCTGGAAACGCTGGATAAGGTGGAACAGATGGAGGCGGCCATGTTCGTCCCCGCCCATGCGGATGCCTCTGCCGATGTGAAGGGACATGTCCGTTATAACAGGGATAAGGTGCATGGGGTGGCGGACAGGATTCTGTCCATCTGTGGGGAGCCGATGTGCTTTGAGTGTATTTTGCAGGAAGTTTTCAAAGGCTATGGTCTTTCCATGAATTTTGGGCAGTATGTATTGGTGGGAAGCACGGTGCGGTCTTACCTTTCATGGCTGAAAGATACCGGGAAGATGACGGCTGAATTTCAGGACAATATGCTGCTCTGGCAGAGGGTGTAGTTTTAATAATCCGAAAATGGCTTGCGTGGATTATCGGCAAAGCACGGAAAATCTGAAATCCTATATGCGGCGCCAGTGGAACCTTGTCGGGGGAATGGCTGGCACGTTCAGGGAGATGGAATAAAGGATAAGCCGGAAAAGGAACTGTTGCCTTTTCCGGCAGAGTAATGCTTAGGAAGAAACAATCTTCTGTGTTCGCTTAATCTCATTTCTGTAAAACTCAATTTTTTCATCCAGTTTTATCTTATGCTCCTGCAGCCGTGCAATCTGCTCATTGAGCGCCTGTCGGTGCTGCACCAGCATTTCCATCCTGTCAGAAAGGGTGGGATCACCTGTTGCCCGGAGTTCTGCATAGTGCCTGATTTCTTTGATAGGCATCCCCGTATCTTTCAGGCGTTTGATAAATGCAATCCATGTGAGGTCTTTATCGGAATAGCAGCGGCGGTTGCCGGAATTGCGCTCCGGGGCAATCAGCCCTTCCTGCTCATAGTAGCGCAGGGTATGGATGCCAAGCCCCGTCAGCTTTGAAAATTCCCCGATGGAATATTCCATAAAAAATCACTCCAATCCTATTGACATAGAGTTCACTCTACATTGTATGGTTGGATTATACCAAATCGAAGGAGGATTATCAAATGGTTCAGGAAAAAGGAAAATATACAGTCATCACCGGGGCAAGCTCCGGCATTGGGCGTGAGACGACAAAGGCGTTTGCAAGGCGGGGAAAAAATCTGGTCATAGTAGCAAGGCGCATGGATAATCTTAAGATGCTGAAAAAGGAGATACTGGACGAATACCAGGATTTGGATATCGTTATCCGAAGTACGGATTTATCCGTCCCGGAAAATGCGTACCAGTTTTATGAGGAGCTGAAAGATTATGGGATAGAGACATGGGTGAACAATGCAGGTTTTGGAAATTATAGTAGCGTGGCAGATCAGGACTTGAAAAAAATTGAGACAATGCTGCATCTGAATATAGAGGCACTGACAATATTGTCCTCACTGTTTGTCCGCAACTATAAGGACGCAGAGGGGACACAGCTTATCAATGTATCTTCATGTGGAGGCTATACCATTGTGCCTACGGCTGTGGCATACTGTGCGGCGAAGTTTTATGTCAGCACTTTCACGGAGGGGCTGGCATGGGAACTGAAAGAGGCAGGAGCGAAAATGAAAGCAAAGGTGCTGGCGCCTGCGGCGACAAAGACGGAGTTCGGCATGGTGGCAAATAATGTCAGTGAATACGACTATGATAAATCTTTCGGAACATATCACACAAGCAAAGAGATGGCCGGATTCCTGCTTAAACTGTATGACAGTGAAAAGGTGGTGGGGCTGGTAGACAGGGAGAGTTTCAGTTTCCGGTTGTCTGACCCGTTGTTTCCCTATGCAGGAAATTCAGCTCATAATCAGCAACGTATGTGAAAATAGGTATTTATGAATTCTACAAAAGATAAACCGCCGCACTATGGCCATCATCCGCCATATGCGGCGGTCTGCCGTTTCCGCAGGCAGGCCGGGCGGCCTGATAAGGGAAATCACTTGGAAAGTGGGGGAATAAGAGGTAATATGCTTACACGGCGGTTTGCGTTTCCCCTATATCGGACGAATGGCGAAAAACTTTAGGGCTGATTTGGGCTTTCAAAAACAAAAAATCTGCGATTCACGTAGCCAGATTAACCATTCACGAAGTAGACGTTAGAAATCGCCCTTATTTTTCCGATAAGTTAGTTGAGGACTGGAGGTGGCAGAAACGATAAAAATTGCGGTGTGTGATGATGAAAAAAATATAAGGTCTTACCTTGTTTCGCTCATCAAAAAGCAGGGAGGGGAGTGCGGCATCACGGAATATGCCTCTGCCGATGCGTACCTCTCGGACGGTAAGGAGCATGACATTATTTTTCTGGACATAGAGATGGGCGGCTCCGGCGCAGGTCTGGACGGCATGGGACTGGCAAGGCATATCCGGGGCATGGAGGCGCAGAAACAGCCTATCATCATTTTTGTGACAGGGTATGAAAAATATGTGTATGACGCATTTGACGTAGGGGCGTTCCAGTATCTGGTAAAGCCCGTGGACGAACAGAAATTCGCAGAGGTGTTCGGACGGGCGGCGGGGCAGGTTTTATCCGAGGCGGAGCAGCGGAAGAAAAAACTTGTGATCCAGTATGGCGGCGAGGAAAGGCAATACCGCTGAATGACATTTATTACATGGAAAGCCGGAACCACAATATCATCCTGTACCTGAAAGACGGAAGTATGGAATACTATGCGAAAATCGGGGATTTGGAGGAGGAGCTGGCGGGGCAGTTCTACCGCATCCACCGGGGATACCTTATCAACCTTTTCCATGTGGAGGGTTACGATAAGACGGAGGTAAGGATGGCGAACGGGGATAAGCTGCTTCTTTCAAGGTATAAATATGACGGCTTTGTGCAGGCGTACATGGATTACATTTCGGAGGAAAGCCTATGAGCCAGCCAGCGTTTGAAATAGTGAATAGCATCTTGGATATATGGAAGATTGCCGTACAAGCCATCATGTTCCTTGTTTTGTGGACGGCGGCTTTCAGAGGGAAAAAAGGAAAAAGGGATGGCATTGCGGCAGTGCTGTTTATCCTTGCAAATATAGGGATAGGATTCCTTCCGTGTGCCGCTTGGGTGCGGTATGGCGTTTCAGCTTTCGCAATAATGGGCTTTACCGGGATATGTTATAAAAAGCAGATTGGAAAAGCAGTATTTGTGATGCTCGCTTTTTATAACCTCCATTGCCTTGGCTATTTGATGGCGAGCAGTATTTACAGAAAAATAGTAGATGAAATGCTGAAAAGCCTGGATATGATGCAGGATAGTTATTTGCAGGAAATGTATCACTGCATGGCGGTCGGAATGTTCTGCTTAGTATTTTCCTACTCGGCATTATTGGTGGCAATGACGATTATTCTGAGTAGGAGCATCAAAGGGGTGGATATCATGGCATGGCAGGATGTCTGCCTGCTTTCCGTATTGAATTTTGTGGGGAGCATGATCGCAGGGGCAGTGAATGGGCTGCTGACTGTAAAAATAGATACAGGATTTTTTATGTTGTTTGACGAGAAGCCGGATTTGCTTTGGAAGATTCCCATGATAGCTGTTTTTATATTTGCGGGGGAAGCCGCATTGATTTATTTCTGGCAGAAATACCGTGTCCTGCTTGCCGAGAGGCAGAAACATTTCGTGGAGGAACAGCAGGTCAAGGCCATGAAGAAGCGTCTGGAAGAAGCGGAGAATTTCTATGGAAGCATCCGAAAGGTGCGGCACGAGATGAAGAATCATATGGCGAATATCAAAGGACTGGCAGGAGCCGGGGAGTATGGGGAGATAGAAGATTATGTACGGCGGATGGATGAGACCATGCAGGAACTGGAATATAAGTATGTGACGGGAAATGCAGTCACAGATGTCATCATCAATGACAAATGCCGCAGGGCTGAAAAAGTGGGAATCCGATTTGATGCAGATTTCCGGTACGGAGGGGAAATCCCGGTATTTGATTTAGGGATTATCCTGAACAATCTTCTGGATAATGCCATAGAAGCCTGTGAGAAGCTGGAATCGGGGAAAGGTTTCATACGTCTTATGCTGAAACGGAAAAAGCAGTTTCTATTGTTGGAGGTTGAGAATAGCTTTGACGGGACTGTACCTGTGCAGACGGACGGAGGTCTGGCTCTTCCGACAACGAAACAGAGTACCCTGCCGGGGATTATCACGGAACATGGGATTGGGTTGGAGAACGTGCGTGATGTGGCAGAGAGGTATTTCGGCGGTGTAAACATAAAAGTGAAAGGCGATGTGTTCCATGTGACGGTAATGCTACAGCAGGGGGAGGTGGGAGAAGGTAAGTAAATGACCGTGTATTAAATGAAACTCGAAAATAGATTAAAGTGGAGGATTTGAAAAATGAACGTAAATGGAATAGGAACAACAGGATATCCGGCATGGCAGGGAGCAAGAAAGGCACAGCAGAATGCGGCAGGAAGGAGTTTTGCGGAGCAGGTAAACAATGTGGCAGGCGCAAAGCCACATACATCTATTGTCTATATGAAAACGGATGATATGCTGTACTCTGGCGGTAACGGGACAGGGCTGTCTTTCTACATCAAATATGCGGAAGGCTCAACAGAGGATGATCCGACTGTGATTGCAAAAGGTGTTGATGAGAATGGGAATGAATTTGAGCAGACCATACATATCAACAAGATAAATCCCCGGAATGCTTCATTAGTGGAAATGACAGCATTGGAATCCTATATGGGTGTAGATAAGAATGGAGGGCTTACATCATTACCGCCTGAAACGGGAATGATGGGATTGAACGATAGGACCAATTTCATGGATATGTTCCAAAAGCAGATTAGCGATATGAAACTGTTGAGCCAGAAAAAAGCGGCGGCATACTATCAGTACAGTATGCAGGCATATTGGGATTTTATGAACAAGAAATAGAATCCAATAGACGTATATCCCCGATAAGCCACAGTCTGACAAGGCAGGGCAGGCATCCCCGGCGTTCCGGCAGATTGGGGAATCGGGGAGCAGTGAACGGAGGTGAAAGTCGGTATGGAATTTGACCGAGGAACATAAATAAAGCACATTTGCATGGAGCAATAAACTGCTCGGACTTAGATCAAGAGAGCAGGGGCGGCTCTGACCGACAGAGGAGCCGCAATATTAAAAATAATGGAGGGTGAAAGGAAATGAATGTTAATGGAATAGGAGCAGCAGGATACCCGGCAGCAGGGTATGAGACAAGAAGGGCAAGAAGGAATTATGCTGACCAGATGTGCAACATGGTTCCGGCAGCACAGTCATCCGGCGGAACATTTGAGTTACATATTTCAAACGATAAGGATGGAAAGTCAATCGGCTCAATGTGCGGGGCGGATTATTCCCTTACGGTCTACCAGCCAAAGGACTTTGACCCTGCGAATCCGGTATATAAGGTGAAGGTATGGGATAAAGACGGAAATGTGACAGAACGCATGGTGGATGTGTCAAAAGTTGATACAATGGGCAGTGATTATATTGATATGTTTACATATTCCAGCCACTTATCGGCAAGCGGGGAATGTCCGGGCGCACAGTCCGCTTTTATCAGGGCAGGGGCAAATCAGCATGGCGCTGACAACAGGACACATGATGACCTGTTCGGGATGAAAGACTGGATCAGCGTTTTAAAGGATGCCATGCAGACGCAGTATGATGCCGGGAATCTGAAAGGATATCTGGATTATAAGCAGTTCTGGGATTTTCTGGATAAGTAGGATTACAAACAAAGCACAAATGATAAAAGGGAACCAAACAGGAACACTTCACGTTCTGTCTGGTTCCCTTGTTCCATATCAGTGCAGGGAGGCGGTGGTGGAAACCAGAAAATAAGTCCGGCTATTGGCCGGAGTTGAGCAAAGGAGGAGGCGGCAGATGGAAGTGATCAAATGCCCCAACCCCAAATGCAGGCGGCGCATTTTGGACGATGAGGGGATGGAGACGGAGTGGACTGTCCTGGAGATCAAATGCCAGCACTGCGGAAAACTGGTAAGGCTGTATTGCGGGCCGGACGGGATTGAAGCGGGTATATACGGGAGGAAAAAACGGCGGAGGTGATTCTGCTGTTTTTTTTATGCATAAATGATTAAGGCAGCGCTTTCCGGGCCATACTGGTAACAGGCAATGGAAATTTATGGAAATTTCCACCGATGGGACATTTTATGCAGGATAGGAGAGGGTGATGAGGAGAATTCCAACCTCGATTTATTCTCATTGGAGATGTTCGAGAATATCGCCTATACAATGGAAAAGCACGCCGACCCGCAGATTCCCAATGAAGTGGACGAGTGGCTGGACGGTTTCAACACATTTTCAATATACCAAGTACTGCCGCAATTGATAGAACTGTGGGGGCTGAACGTGCAGACGGATGTTGAAGCTAAAAAAAACTTCGCCCAACTGAGCGGGAAATGACCACGCCGCTGTTCCTTCTGCGGTGTGTGCAGCTAGGGCTTTCGATGGCGGACTTGGAACTGCTCTCCATCGGGCTTATCAATGATATGTACTGCGAGAGCAGGAATGACTCATTTTCCTACGCTGTACTTGGCGATCAGGCCGCAATGGACGCATTTTGATTGAAAAAACAGCCTTTTTCTGCTATGATTGGTAGTGGAAAAAGGCTGTAAGTATGACTTACAAGTCGCAATTTATCGGAGGAAAACATTCATGAAAAAGATTACTTCAATGATTGGTATTATAATTTTTTTATTCCTTATAACATCATGTAACCATAAAGATGTTGAAGATATTTCTGCTGATACAACTCAGCAGGTAGAAGAAACTAAAAATCAACATATTGAATCGCAAGAAATTATTGAAACAGATTCTTTGAGTTGGCTTGAAATTACAGAGGATGGAGTTAATGAGGAACTTTATTTGGAAAATTTAGATGCAGAAGTATTAGAAGCAGTTGCTACGAAACTTCGAGCATTAGTTGAAGAAGAAGTCGAAGCAGAGCGGGAAAATCCAGAAATAGTGATAACTGAAGGTTGGACAAGGGTATTTGACAGTGAACAATATAATGAAGTGCTGAATATGGGTGAGTTGGCTATGAAGCCGTTATATTGGATTATCTACAAAAGTCCGAATGCGGGAATGTATGAATATATTTGTGCAACTGCATTATATGAATTGTCTGGTTATGATTTCACAAATGAGGATGGGAGTCTTACATGGGTCAATTCCAAAGAATTTCTTGATAGATTCAATGAAAAAATTTTAAGCGATAGAAAAAGATAACTTCTCATTTGCAGGGCTGATACAACAGCAGAAAAATAGAATAGATTTTTTACATAGGCACTTGCCATGACAGCAGGTGTCTATTTTTTTGCATTTTTTCAGGGAGCCTTTGGGCTTCCTTTTTTCGTTATGGGGAGGTGCTTTAGGTGGGAGCGTCAAGGATACAGGGCATTCCCGAAAGAGAAACCGCTGAGGATGGCATAAAGCGGAGTTTCCTTAAGCATGCGGCACCAGACAGTGATGGAAGTAACTTTCAGTTTCAAAGCAAGCAGATAGGAGCGCAGCATGCAGGAAGGGAGCCTTGGTTCCGGGCCAAAAACAGAGTAACATTCCTGCATGATAGAATCCGTCTTGGAAAGATCAAGATACCAGAACTGCACGATATAATCCCAAGTGCTTTTGGGAAGCACAAAGGGGTCCGGGTAAAATTTATGGAACTGGGATACGAAAGTATACTGAAAGGCGGCATGACCGCCAGAGTTATAAGGTAACATCAAAAATGGCCTCCAATCAAAAAAATGTACTTTTTGATCAAGGGCGCGAAGCGCCGCATTTTTTGATTGGTTTGTCAAGTGGTTTTGAGAAAAAAGTGGGTGATTTTTGAAAAATAGGTTCTGAAAGCCCCATGAAATAAGGGCTGAAGATTCCGAGAAGTTATAAAGTATCAGAGGAGGAAACGGTTACCCTCAGGGAGTATAAGGCTCTCCAGAAAGAGAACCAGCGTCTTAAGACTGAGAATGAAATATTAAAAAAAGCGACCGCCATATTCGCAAAAGAACAACAGCCGAAATTGTGACTTTTATCCAGAACAACCTGACCGATTACTCTGTATCCCAGCTTTGCAGCGCCTTGAAATTCCCAAGGAGTACTTATTACAAGGCACTGGTTCGTGTACCTTCAAATAAGCAAAAGGAGTTTGAAGAATTCGGCCGGAAAGTGAAACAGGCATATGAGGACTCAAAACGGAGATATGGGGCTGTCAAAATATGCCGCATACTGAATGATAATGGTACACCTTGCAGTGTCAAGCGGGTGCAGAGGCATATGGCAGAGCAGGGGCTGCGCTCTGTTGTAGTAAGGAAGCACAACCACCGCGCCAATCATGGCAGCGTCCCAGATAATAAGGTAAATATTTTGAAGCGTGATTTTGAAACGGAGACCATCAACCCAAAATGGTGTACGGACATTACTTACATCCATGTTCAGAAAGAAGGATGGACCTATCTGGCGTCTGTTATGGATCTATGCAGTCGCAAGATCATCGGGTATGCCTATGGAACATCTATGACGGCGGAACTGGCAGTTCAGGCAGTAAAGAATGCGTGCCTGAATGTCGCGGATACAGAGGGGATTATCTTGCACAGCGACCTTGGAAGCCAGTACACAGGCCAGGTATTTGAAAACTACTTGGCCAGCAGGGGAATCCTGCATTCTTTCAGCCGTAAGGGAAATCCATATGACAATGCCTGTATGGAGTCATTCCATTCCGTGCTGAAAAAGGAAGAAATCTATCTCCATACCTATTAGGATTCAGCGGAAGCCCGCAGAGCAATCTTTGAATACATAGAGGGCTGGTATAACCGTAAAAGAATACACAGTGCTATTGGTTATATGACACCCCAACAAAAGGAGGATGAGGAACTTAAAAAAGCAGCATAACCTTTCGACTTTTTTTGTCTAAAGTATTGACATAGATCCAAAAGAGTATTTTGCAGATAAAGAACGAACCAGAGAGATAGAAAAATCAGGAAATTATAAGAAAACGAAAGAAAAAGAATAGAAAAGAATGGGAGAAAGAAAACGGAATGCCGCTATTTTATCAGCAGCCTAAAAGGGGACATAGAAACCATAAGCCGGGCAGTAAGAGGGCATTGGAGCATAGAGAGCATGCACTGGCATCTGAATGTAACATTTCGAGAAGACGTAAACGCAACACTGGATAAAATGTCAGCGCAGAATCTGAATATAATCAGGAAATGGAGCTTAAGCATACTAAAGCTGATAGAACTTACAAAAAAGAAATTATCAATGAAGAAAAAAAGGTTTGTAATAAGTCTGTCACCAATCAAATATTTAGAGGAAGCGCTGGACTTTAAAAAAATTACAGTTGGAAAAATTTGAATGGTAGAAACATTCATGCGTTTGTCGTGGGCAGGCAGATTTTGAAATTGAAAATAAAAACAATTGATAGTAAAGCACACCCTGAAAGATAGTGTCTTTACTTCATTATTCAAAGAAAAAAGTATTTGATGCAACTGTATCAGGCTTTGCACCCAGAGGACAGGGGTGTTACAGAAGATGACCTGCAAGATGTGACAGTCAGCAATGTCCTTGTAAATGACATTTATAATGATATAGGCTTCAGGGTAGGCTCAACTTTATTGATTTTGATAGAAAGCCAGTCCACATGGACTGTGAATATTATTTTCAGGGCATTGATGTATCTGGTGCAGACATACAGGGAATATTTCAGTGAAACCAGGCAGAACATATATAACAGTAAAAAACTAAGGATGCCAAAGCCAGAGGTTTATGTTATCTATACTGGAGACAGGAAGACAAGGCCAGAACAGATTTCCCTGTCAACAGAATTTTTTGGTGGGGAAGAAGTTTGTTTGGATTTGAATGTTAAGATGACATATGATGGCAAAGAGGGGGGATATAATAAACCAGTATGTAGTATTCACAAAAGTGTGTAATGAGCAGGTGAAGGTTTATGGCAGGACAAGGAAGGCTATTAAAGAAACTATCAGGATTTGTAAAGACAGGAATGTATTGAGGGAGTATCTGGAAAGAAAAGAGCAGGAGGTGCTGGACATGTTGATGGAACTGTATGACCAGGAAGAAGTGATGAGGTCCTATGTGGAAAGTGAGAGGTATGAGGCTGAAAATGCAACAAAGATACAGATGGCAAGGGAAATGATACATGGGAATGAGCCATTGGATAAGATTATTAGGTATTCAGGGTTATCCAGAGAAATTGTATTGGAACTCCAGAAAGAAAAGTTACAAATGGCAACATAGATTTTGACAGGTTCTATTATTTATATGTGAGAAATTTTCATAAAAGTATGAGAGAAGCAGGATTCACAGAAATGTGCTGTCCTGCCTTTTTTGTGGATTTTTAAAGGGCAAGGACTGGTTTTTGCAGGGTTTATAGGGAGATTTCTTATGGTATGCTTGCAGGGCAGCAATGAAATGCAAGGATTAGACTGGGAAAAGGAGGAAGATGGGCAAAGTAGAACTGTTAGGCTACAAGGTAAGCAGGCTGGAGCTGCTGAATGAACTGGAAGAGTCTGGGGAGGTCAGGCTGTCAGACCATATGGAATTTTCTGTCAGTTTTGAACCAGGAGAAGACATGGCAGTGGCAGTGCTGGAACAATATTTGGGGATGAAGGGTCCCAGTAAATTCTGCCTTAAGCTGGTTTTGGAGGGAATTTTCCATGTGGATGGCATTAGGAATGGCAAATTTCCAAAAAAGGAACAGTTGAAGTGCTATGACAGCCTGTTCCCTTATGCAGACCAGATCATAAGGATGCTCTCAATAGAAAGGCTTGATGGAGGTGGCAGTGGAGAAAAAAGACCTGGAGCCTGTAAGTGTGGGCAATGGGGAAAACCCAAAAACTGTGGGGGATAAAAAGGTGGCAGGCAGATTGGCATTGATGAAGAGTTTAAATTCCATTGTACATGCTGTGGAAAATGCTGCACCCATAGGGAAGACATTTTATTGAACCCCAAGGATGTCTACAATATGTCCAGGGAACTGGGCATGTCCCCAGAAAAGTTGGTAAAAAAGTATTGTGAGGTTTATGCAGGGGAAGACTCAAGGGTCCCCATTGTGAGGGTCAAACCCAAGGGTCATGTGAAAAGATGCCCCCTGCTGAAAGACAGGAAATGCTCAGTCCACAAATCCAAGCCATCTGTCTGTGCCCTGTTCCCCATAGGCAGGATCCTGCAAGTGGGTGACACAGAGGGGAACATCAGGGATGTTTCTGTGGATGATGTGCAATACATTTTCAGCACACCAGGATGTGGGGATGCCACAGAAAGGCACACTGTAAGGGGATGGCTGGGGGTTTTTGGGATTCCCTTACAAGATGAATTTTTCATTATGTGGCAGAAAATTATTGTGGAAACAAGCATGGCTTACAGAAGATTAGAAATGAAAGCCAGCCCCCATGTAATGCAGCTTGCATGGCAGGCATGTTTTAAGGGGCTGTATCTCCATTATGACACTGGGGAAGACTTCCTGCCCCAATTTGAAGAAAATGCACAGAGTTTCCGCATGAAGCGTTTTTTCATTCTGCGTTTTACGCCCGGCAGCACAGAAACTGTCCTTGAAATGGTTGATGGATTTTTCCACATTTCCCCTGATCTTATAGGTGGAATCCCATCCGGCCGTACCCCGGAGTGTACCGGGATAGGCGCGCAGGTTTTTCTCGGGATAAATAGGAAACATCCTGCCTCAGGGGGATTCCGTACAGGGATTTTCACAGTGGCAGACGCGTTTTGATTTCTTTGTAAGTTTGTTCCACTCCCATTTCATTTTCGGGCATACAAACTTCATGGTTGGCAGCCCGCAGCGGAGATGGGATTTGCTTCCTTCCCGTTTCATTGGAAGGGATGGGTCTTTGGGGCAGCAGGGGACGCCGTCCTTATTCAGCGGGCAGTCGGATTTTGGAAGGGAGATTCTGTCGTTGAGGGGAATGTAAGCCTGCTCAAAGGAAGCTTCCTGTAACAGGCATTTGTAGAGTTCAATGGAATCAAATGCGGCGTCTCCCAGAAAAGTTTTCGGATTGATAAGGGGATGCTTCCGAAAGAAATCCTTTAAAGTGGGAATCAATGCCTTGGAATCGGCAAGACTCTTATCTTCATCCGGGGAATCAGATTTTTTTCCAGCAATGATGTCAGGATGAGCCTCAAGAAAGTCCTTGTTATAAAAGGAAATATCCCGGACAATGCCGAGTCCGTTGGTCATAATGCCGAATTTATAAGCATAACAGAAATGCCCGTTAATGCACATCTGCTGAATGGCTGGATTGGCGGCGGCATGGGAAGGCATGGAGCCGTAAGCGGCTTTATAAGGCTCAAAGGAACCGTCCATTCCTTTTGCTTTTTTGAAGGCTTTCAGTTGTTTGATGATACGGTTTGCATATTTGGGATTGTTTTCTGTTACCCATGCCTCAATACTGGATGTGTCAAAGAGAAGCATGGAGGCCTTTTGTGTATCAATACAATGGCAGACCGGTTCGGTTAAGTCAACAAGATGATCGAACATGGATTGTAAGTCCGATAAAAAATCCTGTTTGAAGCGGGTGAATTTAGAGGCATCCGGGACAACATCAAACCCGCAGAAGTCCCGCAGTTTCTGGGAGTATTTGAGAAAAACAATCAGAAGGGACGTTGTTGGGACCGAGAAAATAAGCTGTAATAACAGAGCCCTGAGCATCGGATAGAGAAGATGCTTACGTGGCCTGCCGGTGGCGGCATGGAAATGAGAAACAAAAGACGCCGGGACAATTTCATCAAGGTTAATGGTATTTTCGAGAAGTTCATCAAGGTTAATGGTATTTTCGAGAAGTTCAAGGAACTGATATTTATCATAATCAAATTTATTTTGGCAATCGGTAAAAATATCTGCCAAAGAGAGCTGTTTATGTGTTATCATATAGATACGACTCCTTTACTGGTGGATATAGATAATTGTTATTGGACATTTCAATTATACCATAAACCAGTGAGGAGTTGTTTTATTTTGTAACAAAAAGAATCCCGTATTTATGCGGATTCTGACGTTTCGCAAACGCCTATGTAAAATAAAGAGGAAAGGATACGGGTCATAAGAAGGATCACGCCAGGGTATGTAATATAACTCTGGTTCCTCGGATCAGGAATCTGTTTCAGCAGCGGCACAAGGTCTGGAAAAAAAGTGCCGGATCAGCCTGGCTAATTCACAGGCAAGTTTAAACTGTCCCAGGCGTTCCCTCGTCTCTCTTCTTGTGATTTTTATTCTCGCTTCATGGTAAGACATCCTCTCTTTTATGGGTGTGCGAAAAAATAGTTTGGTTGCTACTTCTATTATCTCGTATCTTCCCATAAAATGGGAGGTTTTTTTACGAAAAATTTTTAAGCGTCAGTGCTGATAGCAACTAGAAATAGTTGCATATTATCCCTACAAATGATATAATATAATAGAGATAAAAGAAGGAGAAATATAAAATGCCAGAAATGGTAGATTTTATGGAATAGTCATTAAAATGTTTTTCAAACCTAAAGAGCATGAACCAAGTCATATACATGCTTTGTATGGTGAGCATATAGGGATTTTTGATTTGCGAACTATGGAAATGACAGAAGGTGATCTCCCTAAAAAAGCACAAGAACTGGTAAAAGAGTGGATGAGTAGCAATCAAAAAGAATTACTTGAAATGTGGGATAGTCAAAATTTAAGGAAATTACCGCCTTTATAAGAGGGGAGGGTTTTATATGATTCCGAGAATTAAAAGTGTAAAACCATTAGAAAAATATATGCTACATGTTACTTTTGATGATGGGCGGGATTGCTTATATGACGTTGGAGAAGATATAGAAAATATAAAAGGATATGAAGATTTAAAAATCATTCATGGACTTTTTGAACAAGTGCAGCTTGACGAAAGCCGGACTTGTGTTTTCTGGAACGATTTTATTGATCTTCCAAGTGATGCTATATATGAATATGGAAAGGGAAAAGCGGAATCATATGAGTGATTTGTTATCATATAAGAAATATAATGGAACAGTAGAATATTCTAAAGAAGATAGCTGTCTTTTTGGAAAGGTAGTCGGAATAAAATCTTTATTATCTTATGAAGGTGACTCTGTACAAGAGCTAGAGCAGGATTTTCAGAATGTGATTGATGAATATTTAGCGGATTGTAAAGAGCGGAATGTGGAGCCTGAGCAGCCATACAAAGGAACATTTAATGTCAGGATCAGTCCAGAACTTCATCGGAATATTGCTGTGTATGCGATTGAACACGGAAAAAGTTTGAACGCTGCTGTCGAGGAAGCTATTGGAAATATGGTTGGATAAATTAAAACGGAGGAATTTATTATGAAAAAATGCAAGCCATAGAAATGAATAGAAACGAATTTATTCAGATTCTTCAGACTTTAACAGATAGTGGACAATTGGAACCATACGGAGATGAAAATTGGGAAGATGCTATTAGATTTTGTATTATTATAGAAGAAATCATGGACGAAAAGGAAGTGAAAGAAAAAATAGCAAAACATTTAGGAATAGAACAAATAAGATATTATATCTATAAATGAGCAAATATGAAATTTTACCAAAGTTACTAAAAATGGCTTAAAACTAAAGACATCACGCCTCTGTGGGTGTATACTGTTTCTGCTAAGAAATACAATAACCTACAAAGGATGATGTCTTATAGAAAACAGTATATACCATTCAGAGCTGCTTTACAACTGCTTTAAAAAATTAAGTCTGTGCCGGGTTTTTCCACAGACGGCCATGAAACATATAATGGCCATACTGATATCCGTCTTTTCTCTTGGATATCATGGGAAGACCATTGATTTTGGAAAATACAGCCCCTGCCACTGTACCACAGTTGCCCATTTCCTCAATAAAGGAAAGTGGGACGATGCCAGGCTGGAAGACATACTTAAAAGCACCGTCATCCAGTTCATATATAAGGAAGCCCAGCGGTCTGGAAACCCCGTGTTCTGCATTGTAGACGATACCATCTCATCTAAAACAAAGCCTTCGTCACGGGCTCTGCACCCGATTGAAGATGCGTATTTCCACCAGTCCCATCTCAAGGGAAAGCAGGACTATGGACATCAGGCTGTGGCTGTCATGCTGTCCTGCAACGGTATTGTACTCAACTATGCTATCGTCATGTACGACAAGTCCAAATCAAAGGTGAAAATCGTGCAGGAGATCGCCAGTAAACTGCCCGTACTGCCAGTGGTCTCCTATTTCCTTTGCGACAGCTGGTATACATGCGGCGATATCATGGACGCTTTCATCAAGATACTGGACAGATATGTGGAGCGGTGGCCAGTGGAGGTATCAGATTCGTTCATCGAAGGGGATCCAGAGGTACTGGCTACTGATGTCGCTGGCACATTTGATCGCCTGTACTGGATGCGGCGAAACCATGTCTTTTGAAGATGGTTATGCTTATATTTATAGCCATATCCAGGAGGAACGACTCCGATTCATTTACCAATGCGGTGCAAGGCACGTCCTTTTTGAGGAAGTCATGGCTTTAGTAGCATAGGCGTATTGTGTAATTTTTTAAATTTGCTCATTTATAGTTTATATCAAGGATGGAAGTACAATCATATTAGTTTATAGTGCAAAAGGGAACTTTGATGGCGATATGCCAATAGAATAATAGATTTATGGAGGGTAGTATGGCTCTGGAAAATAAATTAGGTATCAATGATTCGACAGAACTCGCAAGAGTAGAAGAGAGAATAAGTAAAACTAAAGCCATTAAATTATATGAAAGTAACATTGTTGAAAATTGCGAAATTGGAAAATTTTCTGGGCTTGCCAAAATTCATAAATTTTTGTTTGAAAAAATATATGATTTTGCGGGAAAAGTTAGGACAGTAAATATTGCAAAAGGTAATTTTAGGTTTGCTCCTGTAATGTATTTGGACGTTGCACTAAAACATATTGATGATATGCCACAATCTAATTTTGATGAAATAATTGAAAAATATGTGGAAATGAATGTTGCACATCCTTTTAGGGAAGGGAATGGGAGAAGCACACGCATATGGCTGGACTTGATTTTAAAAAAAGAATTAAAATTAGTTATAGACTGGAACCGAGTCGATAAAGAAGACTATTTGCTTGCTATGGAAAGAAGTCCGATTAAGGATGTTGAAATTAAGGTTTTACTGAAGAACGCATTAACAGATCAGATAGATGATAGGGAAGTATATATGAAAGGTATTGATGTAAGCTATTATTATGAAGGATATAATACCTTTAAGGCAGAAGAATTGTAGGATAAAATCTAAGTTTTATTGACTTATACAAAATTGTGGAAATTGATCCTTTCATGGTAAGCGCCAAATATTAATGCGGTCAGATACAAAATTACCCCAGCCCTTTGTGAGTTGGAGTAATTCACTATAATTCACATGCGATTTTTAATAGATTGAAGTTTTTCACTCCAAGGCGCCAGTTCCGTAGAAGGAGCGAATGGACGGATCGCATTCTCGCTGAGATTATTGGTAAAGCTGCACCGCCCGTCTTCCAGATAGGTCTCCGCTGTATCTCGCCAATTGAGAACATAATTAACCGCTTTATCCATCCGGGTGTTCCGGACTGGCTTCTGCTGCTCGAGCCACGGCCAGAAGGCCTCCAGAACAGGTTTTTTCTTCTCGGGACGCAACTGGCTCCCCTTTTCATAATCACTGGGATACTTTTTGTTTATGGAGTCCTCAATGGCGAATAACCGGTTGCAGTACTGGACTCCCTGCACTGCCGGCTGGCTGTAATCATACTGCCTGCCTTTGGGAACAGCATCAATAAAGTATCGGCGGATATGTGCCCAGCAGGAGCAGCGCCAGATTCCCGGCAGATTGTTATAGCCCTGATAGCCGTCCGTTTCCAGATATCCGCTGTAGCCTTCCAGAAACTCTTTTGCATGGCTGCCGCTCCTGGTCGGAGAATAACCATACAGGATGATCACCAGAAGTCCATCCTCACCGCTTTGGAACAGCCATATGAATGACTGGGCCATGCCATGCCCCGTAGCTTGCTGCGGGGTATTTGACTTTTCTTTTGCATAAACACACAGAACGGACGGTCATCAAATTTTCTTTGGGGGATTATTCCCTGCAGCAGGGGATTCCAAAAGAAATACTGATTGGTTATACTTATGCCGCAAACAAATGAATGACTATGGGATCATATTTTCATCGTGGAAATGAATATGCCTTGCCTGTTTTTATGAGTTTTGAGCTAAGGCGATAGTATCATTAATATGTTTTTGTATCTGTTCAGGCGTTTCATCAAAGTCATATTTGATCCACTGATAGATGATTCCGAAATATCCATAAATAAAAAAGGACATAAGATATGAAGCCTGTTTATCGTATGTTTCCCCTGACGGTATCAAATCCTCAAGCGCACGCATAATGACAGAAATGAGATTATTCTGATAGAGTATCGAAAACAGCTTCCTGCTATCATATATAAATTCTGTCAAATCAGGCTTCTTTCCCTGCCCGTCATTTTCGTGCCTGTCAGAATACTGTTCCCACTCGTATTTTATCTTAAAAAGAAGCATTTCCTCTTTGCTGTTTTTGTTTTCAAAATACCTGTAAAAAGTAGTCCTGCCGATGTCGGCTTCCCTGCAAATTGAGTTTACATTGATGGTATCAAAATCCTGGGTTTTCATCAGTTTGATCAGTGCGTCTGCAAGGCATAGTTTCATAAATGCCGTTTGATTTTTCTTCATAATGGAACAAAGCCCCCCTTTCTGTACCGCATAGCGTGATGGCAGTACCATTTTGGACGATGCGTAGTGACACTTAGTTTGACCGTTACTATAATATTGCCTGTGTGGAACAAGTGTATTTTATTGTGACACTTGTTCCAAAAAACATTATAGCGAAAGGGAATTATTCTGTCAAACGGAGGGAAATTGATTGATGAAAAAGGTCTTGAAAATAGTGGGAATTGTGATTTTGGGAATGATCATTTTAATTGTACTTGTAGTGGGCTTCCTGCTGATGAAAAACTATATTGATTCTCAAAAGCCCTGGCTGGCGAAAGATTACTACACGCAGTTTCAGTCGGATTCGGAATTAGAGAAAAAGTATGCGGGACTTGGAGATTATGAAGTATCCGTCATGGCAGTAAAATCCAAGGATAAGTCGATAGGGAATATCCGTATCTGGTATCCCTCTGAAATGGAGAACAGGTATCCGCTGATTGTTGTCGTGAATGGCAGCAATACGGCAGCATTAAACTACGAACCATACTTTGAAAGGCTTGCTTCCTGGGGCTTTGTTGTAGTCGGTAATGATGACAGACAGGCGGGAACAGGAATATCAACCTCACTGACTTTGGATTATATGTTGGAGCAGAATCAAAATTCCGACAGTTTGTTTTATGAAAAAATTGATGTTCAAAATATTGGAATTGCCGGATATTCACAAGGCGGTGTAGGTGCGGTCAGAGCGGTAACGGAATTTGAGAACAGCGGTTTGTATAAAACAATTTTTACAGGCAGTGCAGCGCATTCTTATCTTGCACAGATGTGGGGTGGATATGATGCCTCAAAAGTATCTATTCCGTGGTTTATGACTGCCGCTGCTGGAACATCTGACGATACCGGTGCAACGGACGCGGCCACAGAGTGGCTTGGCATCGCTCCGCTTTCATCGCTGATTGAGAATTACAATGCCATGCCAGACAATGTATTTAAACTCCGTGCAAGGGTTGAAGGAGCAGAGCATGAGGAAATGCAGATGAAGACCGACGGATATATGACGGCCTGGATGCTGTACCAGTTACAGGGAGATGAAGAAGCCGGTAAAGCGCTTATTGGTGAAGATGCAGAAATCCTGAGCAACTCCAACTGGCAGGATATTGAGAAAAACAGATGATTGCTATTCCCTTTTATCTACATGGCGCTTCAGGATAAATGCTGACACTGCTGATAGAATTCGTGCAAAAACCGTGCTCCACCAGATCATGACCTGCCCGCCGAACAAAGGCGGCAGAACAAGCATAAGCACGAACATAAGAAGTGGTTCCATAAAAGTCAAAACATAGGAGAACACACTTTTTTCTGTGGCATAAAAACTTGCGGTTGTGATACGGAGAACCGCAACAAAGGGAACGGAAATCAGGAAGACAGGCATTATTTTGGCAATTTCCGCATTCACAACATTCGATGCCCCGAATAATGCGCCGAGGCTTCCCTTTGTCAGGTACATGATGATACAGCTAATCAGGGACAGGAACAAAGCAAATACATACGCCAGTTTTCTTGTACTTTTCAGCTTGTCATAATTTCCTTCTCCATAATACTGGCTGAGCAGGGGCTGGCTTCCATCGCCTATTCCCTGTAATATCAGATAAACAATGCAGATTGCATAAGCGATACAGGCATAAATAGCGACTGCCTGTTCTCCACCATAGGACACGGAGAAACGGTTTATGATAGTCAGCGAAATGTTAGGGGACATCGTAAGCCCAAAGGGGGCAATCCCGATTTTCAGTATGGACGCAGCCACCTTTCCAAATTTGAAAAAAGGAATGCTCAGCGTAAACTGCTTTTTGCGCAGCAGCCAGGCTAGCGCAGTCAGCATGGTAACACCCTGCCCGATGACGGTAGCCCATGCCGCACCTGAAACTCCCTGCCCTAATATCCATACGAACAGGTAATCCAAAAAGATATTGGTGACAAAGCCTGCAATCATGGAAACCATTGCGTAGAAGGAGCCGCCCTGATTGCGGATAAAAGGCACCAGCCCTGTGCCAATCACCTGCGTGGAAGCTCCCAGAGCGATAACAGCGATATATTCTTCTCCCAATGAAAGCAGTTCACTGTCCGCACCTAACAATCGTAACAGCGTGCCATTCAAAAAGAAAGCTAGGATTGTTGCAAGGACGCTTGAAATGATCAGCACCCACAACGCGCCAGCTATAAAATTTTTTGCCTGATCTTCTTTTTTCTCTGCCTTATAAATGGAATAATAAATCGCACCGCCCATTCCGATTCCTGTGCCGAGCGCCTGGATTACGCCAACGATTGGATAAGCGATATTGACGGCTGAAAGCCCAAGATCACCTATACTGTTCCCGATAAAAAATCCGTCCACAATGGCGTAGACTCCCGACAGGGCAAAAGACAATACGGACGGGATGACGTATTGAAAGAAAATTCTGATATCATGGGTTTGTTTCATTGTCATTTATGCCTCCTGCTTTGTAGAAAAGTTTTGCAAATAAAGCCATACTATCGTTTAGCTGCTGCATACGTTCCATGCCAATTTCCTCTATGACAGAGAGTTCCACCTTCCGCAGCGCGTTCACGATGGTGTCCGCATATTCTTTTCCTTTCTTTGTAAAACGGATTATTTTATTCCTCTTATCCTCTGGCAGCGGGGACAGTTCCACGAACCCTTTGCGCTGCAAATCTTTGGAAACCATATTGATTGTCTGCTTGGGTATGAGCCACTGCCCGCTGATCTTTTTCTGTGTACAGCCGTTCCCGCTATCGTAAATTGCGCACAATACTAACAGGCAGTTGACGGACAGCCCGTGTGCTTTTGCCCATTCTTCGTACACATTATTATATTGCAGCCATGCATCGTAGTATTGGTTTAGCTGTTCCATAAGAATGGTGTTGTTTGTCATAGTCTGTCTCCTCAAATCTGAATGCAATTAGTACAGTCCTGTACTAATTGGAGTATAGTCCATAACTGTACTAATTGTCAAGATGGGAATTTTTTGTTCTATAGGAAAGACCTTGTCACACTAATGCGTGAAAGTATCCTTCCTATAGAATAAAAAAGCTCTTATCGCGCTGCGGCGGTAAATCGGCTTTGGTTGTCATAGCCCACAGCCCGTGCAATCTTTGTAATGCTTTTAGCGGATCTTCTCAGTAAAAGCAATATCCTTGACCCGTGGCTGCAAGATAAAGGAATCGGTTTTTCTGCACTTGTAGTTAAACCGGAGATGAAGTTAAACTGGAGATGAATGGGATTTGTAACCCAATGAACGACCTTCCAATGATGCCGCAAAAAATCCCTGACGGTGTTGATTTTTGTCTTGTGACACACATTCATCCAGATCACTTCACTGAGGACTATTTACCGAAAGGAATTAAGATTGTTGTCCAAAATGAGGAAGATGAGCAGACAATACGAACTATGAGATTTTCCGATGTCATTGCGTTGGAAGGAAATGAGTTCAGTATCGGCTCTATTACTGTCACGAAAGTGCCTGCGGTTCACGGAGATACCGCAGCAGTCGCAGAGGAGATGGGATGTGTCAGCGGTTTTATCCTGAGTGGTGAGGATAAGACGCTCTACATTGCAGGGGACACGGTGTTTTATTATGGAATAAAGCGGACATTAGAAGAATACAAATCAGATGTGATTGTACCAAACTGCTGCGAAGCCACTCTTCCTCTTGGAAGGTTTCGCCATATTTTTGCAGGATGTGTGGCATAAACCTCGCTACGCTGTGATGTGGCGTTGTAGAGGGGCGGAAATAAAAATATAATATCTTTAAAAAAGATGGACAGCAGAGGCTCGTTCATTGGTCCACAGGTCAGGAGCCTGGAAAAGGAAACCTGTGGGTGGGCAAAAAAATACAAGGAGAAAAAGTGTATGCCAATTAGTATTTCGAATTGTCCTGTTCGGTTACAGGATAATTTTAAAGTGGATCAAAAGTGTTTGAAATCTTATAGAAGACAAAATCGAGAGCAGAAAGTATTTGATAGAGAGATTCTTTAGAAGTTTCACAATTATCGAAAAACAGGGATGTCTTAATGGATAAAATCAATCATATGGTGGTACAATCGGCTGCGTCCTTCAGCAGTATGAGAGCTAGAATATTAAAGGAAGTCAGGGAAGAACCTTTGTGTCCAAGACCTGCATATGTTTTCTCATTTTTCCATGAAAATCCACCAGAAATTTTGGGTTTTAATTTGCTGCCAGAGTTTTGACAATACTGGGTGCCATCGAAATTATTGGTGCCACATTTTTTACATTCCATAAGTCGTCTTCCTATTTTTAAATGTTTTCATGGAAGGGTGCGTGTTTGGTTGTTAGAATTCATTATAGTAGCAAAAAAACCAAAAAATAGACTTGCTATTATTCCAAAATATGTTAGAATATATATGTGCGCTTTGAAGTAGCGTGTTGTTTCATTGTGTAGTTGCAGAATATGGAAATAGATAGGATAAATTCCATTGAGTAATCCATATTCGCATAACAATAAACTAAAGTAAATTTTAGGAGGAATTCAAATGGCAAACAAATGGGTTTATCTCTTCAAAGAGGGAAATGCAAGCATGCGTGAACTTCTTGGAGGAAAAGGCGCGAACCTTGCTGAAATGACCAGCTTAGGTCTTCCGGTACCACAGGGTTTTACTATCACAACAGAAGCATGTACTCAGTATTATGAAGATGGACGTCAGATTAATGATGAGATTCAGTCACAGATCAATGAGTACATTGGCAAAATGGAAGAGATCACAGGAAAGAAATTCGGCGATAAAGAGAACCCACTTCTGGTATCTGTACGTTCCGGTGCAAGAGCTTCCATGCCTGGTATGATGGACACCATCCTGAATCTGGGTCTGAATGAGACTGTTGTAAATGTAATTGCTGAGAAATCAGGAAATGCTCGTTGGGCATGGGATTGCTACAGAAGATTTATCCAGATGTATTCTGACGTAGTTATGGAAGTTGGCAAGAAATATTTCGAAGAGCTGATTGATAAAATGAAAGCTGACAAGGGCGTAACACAAGACGTTGACCTGACAGCAGAAGATTTGAAAGAGCTTGCATCTCAGTTTAAGGCTGAATATAAAGAGAAAATTGGTGAAGATTTCCCAGATGATCCGAAGGAACAGTTAATGGGAGCAGTAAAAGCTGTATTCCGTTCTTGGGACAACCCTCGTGCAAATGTGTACCGTCGTGACAATGATATTCCTTATTCCTGGGGTACTGCTGTAAACGTACAGAGTATGGCATTTGGTAATATGGGCGATGACTGCGGTACAGGTGTTGCATTTACTCGTGACCCAGCTACTGGCGAGAAGAAACTGATGGGAGAATTCCTGACAAATGCACAAGGTGAAGACGTAGTTGCAGGTGTTCGTACTCCAATGCCGATTGCTCAGATGGAAGAAAAATTCCCAGCAGCATACAAACAGTTTACAGAAGTTTGTGCTACATTGGAAAATCACTATAGAGATATGCAGGATATGGAGTTTACTGTAGAAAATGAAAAGCTCTATATGCTTCAGACACGTAATGGTAAGAGAACTGCTCAGGCTGCTCTGAAAATTGCCTGCGATTTGGTAGACGAAGGTATGAGAACAGAAGAAGAAGCAGTTGCTATGATTGATCCACGTAACCTTGATACTTTACTGCATCCTCAGTTTGATGCTGCTGCATTGAAAGCGGCAACACCTGCTGGTAAAGGACTTGGCGCTTCTCCAGGAGCAGCATGTGGTAAAGTTGTGTTCTCTGCTGATGATGCTGTGGCATGGGCAGAAAAGGGTGAAAAGGTTGTATTAGTACGTCTTGAAACTTCTCCAGAAGATATCACAGGAATGAAAGCTGCTCAGGGTATTCTGACTGTTCGTGGAGGTATGACCAGCCATGCAGCCGTTGTTGCACGTGGTATGGGAACCTGTTGTGTATCTGGATGTGGAGACATTGCTATGGATGAAGAAAATAAGAAATTCACCTTAGCAGGCAAAGAATACCATGAAGGAGATCCGATCTCAATTGATGGTACTACAGGTAACATTTATGATGGTCTGATTCCTACTGTTGACGCAACGATCGCAGGCGAATTCGGAAGAATTATGGCATGGGCTGATAAATACAGAACCTTAAAAGTTCGTACCAATGCAGATACACCTGCTGATGCTAAGAAAGCACGTGAGTTGGGTGCAGAAGGTATTGGACTTTGCCGTACTGAGCATATGTTCTTTGAGGAGGACAGAATTGCTGCATTCCGTGAAATGATTTGTGCAGATACTGTAGAAGAAAGAGAAGCTGCTCTGGATAAGATTCTTCCGTATCAGCAGGGAGACTTTGAAAAATTATACGAAGCTTTGGAAGGCAACCCTGTTACCATCCGTTTCCTGGATCCTCCATTGCATGAGTTTGTTCCTACTGAAGAAGAAGACATTAAGAAACTGGCAGATGCTCAGGGTAAATCAGTAGAAGATATTAAGGCTTTAATTGATTCTTTACATGAATTTAACCCAATGATGGGACACCGTGGATGCCGTCTTGCAGTTACCTATCCAGAAATTGCAAAAATGCAGACAAGTGCAGTGATTCGTGCAGCAATCAATGTAAAGAAAGCTCATACAGACTGGAATTTGAAACCCGAAATTATGATTCCGTTGATTGGTGATATCAAAGAGTTAAAATATGTAAAGAAAGTAGTAGTAGAGACTGCTGATGCAGAAATCGCTGCTGCTGGTGTTGAATTAGAATATGAAGTAGGTACAATGATTGAGATTCCAAGGGCTGCTCTTACTGCAGATGAAATTGCAAAAGAAGCTGATTTCTTCTGCTTCGGTACCAACGACTTGACACAGATGACCTTTGGTTTCTCTCGTGATGACTCTGGTAAATTCTTAGAGGCATACTATGATGCTAAGATTTTTGAGAATGATCCATTTGCAAAACTTGACCAGACTGGCGTTGGTAAGTTAATGGAGACAGCAATTAAATTAGGAAAACCAGTAAATCCAAATCTTCATATCGGAATCTGTGGCGAGCATGGTGGAGATCCTTCTTCCGTAGAGTTCTGCCATAAGATTGGCCTGGATTATGTTTCCTGTTCTCCATTCCGTGTACCAATTGCAAGATTGGCAGCAGCGCAGGCGGCTATTAACAACTAGAGGAATTAGACAACCCTATATTTACTTCTGTACCTTAACGGTGTCGAGAGAGGATGTAAGGGCATTTATGGCTGAACGTCCAGAGTACACAAAGGCTAACAGATTTAAAGATATTGTGGTAAAAGTCTATATATAAGTTCTGCAAGGGAAAGCAAAGTGCTTTCCCTTGTTTGATGTTTGGGAATAGACCCTATTTCTGGGTTTGTTCCCTTTTTTTATTCAATATCTTTAATGAAGGAGGTTCAGGTATGAACAACACAGCGTTAAGAGCAGGGGCGCAGAGCGCCAACAACACACACATGGTTTTTGCAAACGAGGAACATGAGAGATTCTATTATGAAAAACTGGAACAGGCGAGGTATCAGGACTGCTATCACAAGGCTTTGATTTACATTCTCGGTATTTCTGAGGACACGAGGAACCATTTCAGCCAGATTTACGATATGAAGTCCGGGTGTGTCAAAACAGAGTGTCTGCATCAGGGCTGGCAGACCAGCGGCAGCGTAAAGGTGGTAAGGCTTGCCTTTAACCTTTACACGGACGGAACGCCGAGCGTTGATGACTATAAGCGCAAGGACGAGCAGATTGGCGAGTGCAGGGGGTATTCCGTAAGCGATATTTTCTGCTGCGGCTACGCACTGTACTTCTGGCAAGGCATTAAACTCCGTTACCCGGAATACTGCCAAAAGCAGAGGTCTATTGAGGAAATCCTTGCAGAAATGGAGAGGAAACGTGCTGAAAATTCGACTGATGGGAACGAAGAATGATATTAAGTGGTTCGAGAGGATTCTGCAAAGACAGCCCAAAGTGGCTGTGACGGAAGTTTCCGAGCTGTATCGGAACAAGGGTACAAACAGGTATTACCGGGCTTATGTGGAAGTGCAGAAAGCCAACATCAAAGAAAAATCTAACTAAACGGAGGAATAAAACTATGTGTAAAGTGATAGCAATAGCAAACCAGAAAGGCGGAGTGGGAAAAACCACCACAACGAGCAGCTTAGGGATCGGGCTGGCAAAGCAGGGAAAAGGAGTCCTGGTAATAGATGCGGACGCACAGGGGAGTCTGACCGCAAGTTTAGGCTTCACGGAGCCGGACAAGCTGGATGTCACCCTTGCGAACGTATTGGAAAAGGTTATCAACGATGAAGAAATGGAGCCGGATTACGGTATCTTGAAGCATGAGGAAGGCATTGACCTGATGCCGGGGAACATTGAGCTGTCCGGTCTGGAGGTTTCCCTTGTGAATGTGATGAGCCGGGAGATTATGCTGCGCTCCTATGTGGAGAGGTTAAAGGACGGGTACGATTACATTTTAATCGACTGTATGCCCTCTTTGGGGATGATTACCATAAATGCCTTTGCCTGTGCCGACAGCATACTCATTCCGGTTCAGGCGGCATACCTGCCCGTGAAAGGCTTGGAACAGCTTATCAAGACCATAGGCAAGGTAAAGCGGCAGATTAACCCGAAACTGGAGATTGAAGGCATTCTGCTGACGATGGTAGATAACCGCACCAATTATGCAAGGGATATTACGGCGCTGCTTATCGAAACCTACGGAAGCAGGGTGCGGATATTCGAGAACAGCATACCGATGTCGGTGAGGGCGGCGGAGACGTCCGCAGAGGGTGTCAGTATTTATGAGCATGACCCGAAAGGCAAGGTTGCCGGGGCGTACCAGTCCTTGACGAAGGAGGTGCTTGGCAATGGGCAGTAAGGCAGGGAGCGCATCAAAAGTCAGGCTGAACAGCTTTGATGATTTATTTGGCGGCGCAGAAAACACGTCGGGGGAGCAGATTATCCATGCGAAGCTGGCGGATTTACATACATTCAGAGGACACCCGTTCCGTGTCCTTGATGATGAAAAGATGGAGGAAACCACGGAGAGTATCGGCAAGTATGGTGTGCTTGTTCCCGGAATTGTAAGGCCGAGGGAGGGAGGCGGCTATGAGATCATAGCCGGACACCGTAGGAAACGGGGATCTGAAAAAGCAGGGCTTGACACGATGCCTGTCATTGTCAGGAACTATACGGACGATGAAGCTACGATCATCATGGTGGATTCCAATATCCAGCGGGAGGACATTTTACCGAGTGAGAAGGCAAAGGCTTATGCCATGAAGTACGAAGCGATGAAGCACCAGGGCAGCAAGGGTGGCAGTACCCTTGACGAAGTGGGGGAAGCTGCCGGGGAGAGCGGAAAGACTGTGCAGAGGTATGTATGGCTTGCAAGGCTCTCGGACGAGCTGCTTGGCATGGTGGACACAAAGAAGATAGGGATAGCGCAGGGCGTTGACATTTCTTTCCTCTCAGAAGAACAGCAGCAGTATGTAACCGTTATTCTTCAGGAAACGGGCGCATCGGTTTCCAGCGCACAGGCGGCAAAGCTGAAGGAGTACGGAAAAAACGGGGAGCTGACACTGGCGATGGTCAGGCTGATACTGGCAGAGGAAAAGCCAAAAGAGAGAAAAGTAACGATCAAAGGAGATAAGATCAGCAGGTATTTTTCGGAAGACTATTCCAATGACGATATAGAGGGTATCATTATCCAGCTTTTGGAGGAATGGCAGAGTAAGCAGTAAAGGAGGCGGTAAGAATGAGCGGGCCATTGAGATTTGATTATTACTATGGCGTTGAAGCAGAGCAGTTTTCTTTTTACCGTGTTCCCCGCCTGCTGATAAAAGACGAGCGTTTCAAGGGGCTTAGCAGCGATGCTAAGCTCCTGTATGGATTGATGCTTGACCGGATGTCGCTTTCCATGAAAAACGGGTGGCTGGATGATGAAAACCGGGCGTATATCATATACACAATAGATAACATCAGGGAAGATTTAGGATGCAGCAAGGAAAAGGCGGTAAAGGTTCTTGCGGAGCTGGATGCAGCCAAAGGGATAGGGCTTGTTGAGAAAATACGCCGGGGGCTTGGCAAACCGGATATTATTTATGTGAAGAATTTTGTTATAGATGCGGGCAGAAAAGAGCCTTGTAACGCTGATGTTTCCACAGAAGTCGGGAAAACCGACTTCAAGAGGTCGGAAAAACCGACTTCAAGAAGTCAGGAAAGCCGACTTCAAGAAGTCGGAAAAACCGATTTCAGCAGGTCGGAAAAGCTGACTTCAAGAGGTCGGGAAAACCAACTTCAAGAAGTCGGGAAACCAGACCCTAATTATACTGACTATAACCAAATTGACCAGAACTATATTGATATGAGTTATCCCAATCCCATCAATCAATCCGTGGAGAATGTGGATAGCGCTGGAACACAGGGAAAATCTGATACGATTGATATGATGGATGAAACAGGCGCATATATGGCGCTGATCCGTAAAAATCTGGAATATGAACACCACATAAAGTATGGCCAGTATGGGGAAAAGGAGATGTACGAGGAAATCTATGAAACCGTCTGCGATGTGGTGTGTGTGAAACGCAGGACAATCCGCATCAACGGGGAGGATTACCCTTACGAGCTTGTGAAATCCCGCTTCCTGAAGCTGAACAGCGGCCATGTGGAATATGTCATGGGCTGTATGAAGGAAACCACAACAAAGATTACCAACATCAGGGCATACCTGATCACCGCCCTTTATAATGCGCCCTCAACCATGAGCCATTACTACCAGCAGGAGGTTCAGCACGATATGTATGGCGGCGGGTGGGCGGAAAAAGGAATCACTTAGCGGACTTCTGGACACAATGTCCAGAGGCGGCGAAAAAAACAGAGCAGTTTATTCTTTCGTCTGCTCTGTATCCGGTGTAAATTCAGCGATGTCATTCAGGGAAAAGCCCTCGCCTAAGATATTCAGTATCATGTTCAGTGTGTGGGTGGTGACGGACTGGTTATTTTTCAGCCGCTGGATCTGTGACCGGCTGACACCGTGGCGGGTATAAAGGCTGTACTGGCTGATCCCATTTTCCTTTAAAGTTTGAAAAAGTTTGTCGAATTTAATCATAATTTGCGATATTTCCCTCCATTCCTTGCTTGAATATGTTCTATTATGCTCCTATAATGGAGATGGTTATAGTTACCAAAAATGGAGATTAAAGGATAAAGGAGTACAACAGGATGGGTAAAAATGAACTACGGAAAAGATATGAGGAACTGGATGGAATGGGAAAAGCATTGCTGCTGGAAAAACTGGCTTTCTGTAAATTTGCAGACCGTTATGATTTTGAAAATTATTTCAGGGCAGGGGAATTAAAGGACAGTGAACTGCTCTGCCTTGCCGGTTTCCTCTATCATCATGAATGTTTCCTGATGCTGATGGATATTATGAACCAATATAAAGAAAGGTTTATCTTCGCTGACACTTCCCTTTTGCGGGGGTTTGAGCCGGATGAAACCCTTTTGGAGAGGATGGCAAGGCTTGACATTCTGCCAGGGGCGTAGAAAATATGTGTAAGGAGATGAAGGGCTTATGGATAAAAAGGCATACATTACAGAGGAAGAACGGAAAAAATGCCGGAGAGTGGCGGATGCTTTTGCGGAGCTGGAAGATGTGGACGTTGTGGTGGTTGATGCCGGCAGATATGGCTTTGTAAAGCTGCAATATTACACGCCGCCAACAGGCTTTGAAAATGATTTTACTTTCACGGACAGCAGGGCGCTGTTTGAAGATTTGTGGGAGGAATGGCTGCATACACAGCTCATTATGCTTGCGAGGGAAATGAAGATAGAGGATATTGATTATGATGATATTTTCAGGCAGTTACCGGGAGAAAAGCAGAATGAGCTTATGGGCAGGAAGCAGCATTTCGCAGAAGCGGCGGGAATAGAAATAAAATGAGCCTGCCAGAGCGTGGCGGGTGGCGTTTTCAGCCTTGTTGGAAATGTGATTATCTTTTCAATCACATTTCCGGCAAGGTTTCCAGGGGTACGGGGGTGGAAGACCCCTGTGTTAAAAAAATGATAAATTGAGAACAGCGTGAGGGCAGTTATAAGTCAGTAGATTTGTAGCTGCCCTTTTTTTATTGTTTCCGGCCAGTGCACCAGGAAACGGGAAGGAGATAGATATGGAATCACTACGGGATGTCAGGAGGGTAATGGAGCGTGAAGCGAAAAAGGGGAGCTGCCCACTTATGTTTGACAGGCTGGAGTTTGGCGGCAAGCCTTTTCAGTTTATCACATCGGAGGAAAAGCTGGACGAAGTGCTTGCATGGCTGTTAAGGCTCAAGTCATTCCGGCAGTACGCAGAGAAAACCATTATCAACAATGTATATATGGATTTGGATATGCTCTGCAAAAAGCCGCAGTTTAAGCGTACCCATTCCGTTATAGACCGGGAGGGAATTTACGCAAGGGTGCAGCGGTACAAAAAGCGGCTGCAGCCAGATTATGAAAGCGGGCTTTGCCTGGAAACGGTGCGGTGTGTTTTTACGCTCCCGGAGGGGGAGGCGGGGAAATACCGCATGACCCATGACGGGCAGGAAACCTACGCCTTTATCATGTCAAACAAATATATTCTTGGCTTGTTTACCCATTGTGAAGCGGCAAGGAAATCCGTTGTTTCGGATGGGGTGGAATACGGACACCTTACGGAGCCGGAACAGAGGATTGTGCTGCTTGATGGTGTGGGGGATGTGCTGTTCCAGGCATTATTGTTTGATGATGTGGGGTATACGGGCAATGAGCTGTCTGCTAACCTGCACACAATCTACTGCTTTAATGAAAAATAATAACTTCTGGACACGATGTCCAGAGGTGGGAAGGGGAAGTATGGCGTATTTTAAAGTGAAGATTGTCTATGACATTATCTGCCGGGGGATTCCCCCTTAGTGCATGGGATTTCTCAGGAACATAACAAGGAGGTGCTTCATGCAGGAGGAAGTAACACAGAAAACGATTGCCCTTGTGATTAAAACTGCAAAACTGGACGCCAACGTGCTGAAAGCGGCGATGAAGATGTACCTGAACCACCGTAAGCAGAAAGCACAGAGAACGCATGGAAAAACTTCTGTGAAAAAGCTCATTGGCGAGGGCGTGGGGGCATCGTCTATCGAAGTCACGGACGGCAACATCAAGTCTTTTGAGCGTGTGGCAAAAAAGTACAATGTTGATTTTGCCATAAAAAAAGACAAGACGACAGTTCCGCCCAAGTACATGGTATTTTTTAAGGGCAGGGATGCCGATGCGGTGGCACAGGCATTCAAAGAATTTGTTTATGGTAATGAGAAAAAGAAAGGCAGGGTTTCCCTGCGGGAGAAGCTGAACCATTTCAAGGACGCAGTGTCGCAGGACAAGAACCGGGAACGGAGCCGGGAGAAAAACAAGGACAGGGGGCAGAGCCTATGAGCAATATCATAAACGGCATAGCCAAAGACTTAAAATCCATTCCTGAAAAGCTCAAGGCAAAGACCGGGAACATAGATAAAAAGAAACTTGTCCTGATGAATCTCCCCTATGCGCTTGCCGGATATTTCTGTGACAAGATAGCGTGCCTGTGGCGGGTATCGCCGGGGCAGGACGCTTCCGCAAAGATGATGGAGGTCATGGCGGGGATGGAAGGTTTGTTTGCTAATCCACTGCCGAGTTTTTATCCAGCAGACCTGTTGATCGGAGTGTGCTGCGGCATCGCTTTAAGGCTTTTGGTATATTTTAAAGCCAAGAACGCCAAGAAGTTCCGGCATGGAACGGAATACGGCAGCGCCCGGTGAGGTGCATAATCTTAACTGTAAGCAACACCTATATTGACGCAGGAGGGTATGCACATGAATGATTACAGCAAAATCACAGCCCTTTACTCCCGCTTATCCGTGGGGGACGAGGACAGGGACGGCGGCGAAAGCAACTCCATACAGAACCAGAAGAAATTTCTGGAAAGCTATGCCAGACAGCTAAAATTGACCAATATCCGGCACTACATTGACGATGACGAAAGCGGCAGGTTTTTTGACCGCTCCGCTTACTCCCGCATGATTGAGGACGTGGAAAACGGAAAAATCGGTGTCTGCATTATGAAAGACATGACCCGCTGGGGGCGCGACTATCTCCAAGTGGGAAACGCTATGGAGATTTTCAGACGGAACAACGTGCGCTTTATCGCGGTAAACAACGGGATAGACAGCGAAAAGCCCGACACGTTGGAGTTTGCGCCGTTCATCAATATCATGTCGGAGTGGTACGCCCGCGACATCAGCAAGAAAGTAAAAACGGGTATCCGCACAAAGGGGACAAGCGGCAAGCCAATCGCTACCGAAGCCCCATACGGATATGTAAAAGACCCCGACAACAAGGATTTTTGGTTGATTGACGAAGAAGCCGCGAAAGTTGTCCGTTTGATTTTCCGCCTGTTTCTGGACGGGAAGAACCGAAACCAAATCGCCGTATATCTGAAAAACGAACAAATTCCAACGCCCACTTTCTACATGAAAGACCGGGGGCGGGGAACTTGTAAAAACAAGACGCTGAACGAGGAAAACCGCTACAAATGGAATAAGGCGACCCTGACCCGTATCCTCACACGGCAGGAGTATTGCGGAGATGTGGTCAACTTCAAGACCACAAAGCATTTCCGCGACAAACGAAACCACTATGTAGACCGAAGCCAGTGGCATATTACGGAAAACGTGCATGAGCCGATTGTTGACCGCACCGATTTTGAGAACGTACAGCGGATTTTGGAAAATGCCCCCGTCAAGCGACCAAACGGGGACGGGGAAATCCACCCCTTGTCGGGCTTGCTTTTCTGTAAGGACTGCGGCGCAAAAATGCACATACGGATAGATTACAGGAACGGCGGCAGGCGGCATATCGCCTATTGCAGTGAGTACCACAAGGGAAAAGCCAGAAACCCGAAGTGCCATTCCCCGCACATCATGGACGCGGATTTACTCATGCAGACCGTTTCGGACGTGCTGAAAAAAATCGCGGAATACTCCATCAGCAACCGGGCAGACTTTGAAGCCTTAGTGAAAAAGAGCCTTGACGTACAGCAGACCGACCGGACGAAGAAACAGCAGAAGCGCGTACCGCAAATCACAACGCGGCTTGAACAAATCGAAAAGGTTCTGGATAAGCTGTACGAGGACAACGCACTGGGAGTAATTGAGCAAGACCGTTATGAGCAGATGTCGCGGAAGTATTCGGAAGAATATTATATGCTGAAAGAGGAACTTGCGGAAATCAAAGAGCAGTTATCCGCTTTTGAGAACGCAGGAGGGCGGGCGCAGAGGTTTGTAAAACTGACAGAACGATACGCCGACTTTGCCGAACTCACCCCCGCCATTCTCAACGAGTTTATCAGCAGGATTGAAGTGCATGAGCGCGACCAGAAACGGGCGAGATACGCCATACAGCATATCGGGATATACTTCAACCATATCGGCAAATTTGAGAACGAACTGACACAGCTTGCCGAGCCGACAGAGCAGGAAATCAAAAAAATGCGGGAGGAAATCGAAGAAGCGAAAAAGGAAAAGAGCCGCGCTTACCACCGTGAATATTCCAGAGCCTACCGCGCCAGAAACCGCGAAAAGCAACGGGAGTATGACCGTATCAAGGCGCGGGAATACCGGGCAAGGAAAAAGGCGCAAGCCGCCGCCATGTCCGCACAATAAAACCGAACAGCCGACAGCAGAGAGGGATTTTCCAAATACGGGAAATTCCTTTTTTGCACCCACAGAAAGGAGCGACCCATTGACAGAATTGACAGAAAAGAAAGAAACGCCCGCCCCACCCCGAAAGCCCGACGGTATCATCACGACACACAGGGACGGGCAGACCATTGTTGCGGAGTTGTTTTTCAACCACAGCGGCACAGAAACATTCCGCGACAAGCTGCTGAAAATGATACTTGCCGATAAGCAGGAATAAAACGGGAAGCCGATTGTCTGTAAAAATCCATTCCTATCCTATCCATTCCATACAAAAATCGAAAGGAGCGATTGACGCATGGCAAAGACCAAAGCCGAAAAAATCACGAGCATTGAGGAAGAAATCCGACAGCTTGAAAACAGGCGCAGACAGCTTGTGCAGGAGCAAAAGGCGCAGGA
>KE159574.1:15181-97260 GCA_000403255.2 Lachnospiraceae bacterium 3-1 | reverse complement strand
TTCCATTGTTCAGTTGTCAAGGTTGTTTGTTATCTCTCTTGCGCGACAACTTCTATAGTCTATCATAGCTCCTCGCGTTTGTCAAGAGGTTTTTTTATTTTTTGTAAATTTTTGTCTTCTTCCACGTTTTGGATTTCCTGACATTTCTTTACATTTTTCTCTGTCGTTCTCAGCGACGAAAGTTATTCTATCACGTTGCTATCCGATTGTCAATAACATTTTCAAATTTTTTTCAATTATTTTTTATCTAGAGTGGGATAAGAACTTTCCTAATAAGATAAAAAAGCTGTTGCCAGATTCTAACAACAGCTTTCCCATCTTTTTAAAAATTATTCTTCTTTCTCTTCTTTTTTTATATCTTCTGGTTCAATGGTTTCTGTTACCCCATCCTCTTGTGGTTTTTCTGGTGTTACAACCTCTTCCTCAAAAATAGATTCACACTTTGCGCCACATTTGTTGCAATATACTGCATCCTGCTCTACAACAGCTCCGCAAACAGAACATTTTTTCTTTCCCTTTAAGTCTGCAATTTCGGCCTTTAGCTGCTCAATTTCTTTCAAGGATTGCTGAATCAATTCCATTTCTTCAAATAAAGGTTCTTCATCATCTTTATGAAGCTCAAAATATTGTTTTCCAATTTCTATATACTGTTTTTCTACAAAATCTTCCTTTACCTTTACATCCAAATTTAATTTTGCAATTCCTGTTAAATCTCTTACCTTCTGAGATACGTCTTTACCAGTTGCTGAAATAGTTTCTCCTAAATTCGTAAAAAATGCCATATGTTTTCCTCCTTAGGCTGATGCCGTCTCTAACGTGTGCAGATATATCCCATATATCCAGCATACATTGCCAGCATGATTCCTCCATGCAGACGGCCAATTTGTTTTCTACGCCATGCAAACATCCACACAACGCTGCTCATTCCAATTAGAATTATATCATCAATCAGATTTTCCATCAAGACTTCCATTGGACTTACTGCGCCCGCAATCCCAAGTACTAAGAGAATATTAAAAATATTAGAACCAATTACATTTCCAAGGGCCATATCTGTCTCACCCTTTTTGGCTGCTACCAAGGAAGTAACCAATTCTGGTAACGATGTTCCGAAAGCAACAATCGTAAGGCCAATCAAGGTGGGACTAAGACCAAAATCCTCTGCAATCGCTGTAGCTGAGTCCACCACGAAATCTCCGCCTACTACAATCGCCGCAATACCTACTACAATGTATACCAAACACTGCCATCCCTTTAATGGAATCAGCTCTTCTTCCTGGATATTACTTCTGGCCTTCTTTGCCTCCATTACCATCCATATTAGAAATAAGGCAAATACCATAACCATTATGATTCCATCCACCCGGCCAATGGACATACTTCTGCTTCCCATTACCCAAAGCATAACAGCCGCTAAAATAGAAAGGGGAAATTCCTGCTTCATGGTAGACTCTTTTACTGCAAGAGGTGCAAATACCGCACAAGCTCCGCATACAACCATAAGATTAAAAATGTTGGACCCCACCACATTACTAATTGCCATACTATTGCTTCCTTTTAGAGAAGCGGCTATGCTAACTGCACATTCTGGAGCGCTGGTTCCCATGGCTACAATCGTCATTCCAATAATCATAGTAGGGATTCGTAGTTTTTTTGCTACACTTGCACTGCCATCCACAAAAAAATCCGCCCCTTTTATCAAGAGTGCAAATCCAACAACAAGAAATACATAATTCAGCATGATATTCCTCCCTTTTCACAATTTAATTCCCCTGCCCTTTGATCTGGCAGCTCCTCGGTCATCCTTTCTATTGGAAGTTGAAAATTTTCATAGGAGTCAAATATCCGCGCGAGCGCGGCTGATTGGCTCATTGCCTGCGGAAATAAAACTTTTACTTCTGTTCCTTTTCCTGGTTCACTTTCCAACATAATCTCTGCTTGATGCTGCGCTACAATATGTTTTACAATGGCAAGCCCCAGTCCCGTTCCGCCGTTTTGTCTGGAACGGCCCTTGTCTACCCGGTAAAACCTTTCAAAAATCCGTTCCTGATATTCTTTTGGAATTCCGATTCCAGTGTCTTTGACAGACAGCATCACCTTATCATTTACAGGCATGACCGTTACCGTTACCGCCCCACCCTGATTATTGTATCGTATTCCATTACTGCAAAGGTTATACAACAATTCATCCATCAGATTGCGATTAGCAGCTATTGTGCAAGATTTTCCCATAAGATATAATCGAATGTCCTGTTTTGCTGCCTGTACCTCCATCATATCCAGACACCCTCTAGCTGCTTTGTACAAATCCACTGGCACAAGATCAAATTCCTGCTCCTTGTCATCCAATTCTGATAATTTTAGGATATCATTAATTAAATCTAAAAGCCGGTTAGCGCTCACATGTATTTCACTGGCAAACCGTTTAATATCCGCCTCATCCGCCATACCGCTTTCAATTAACTCGGCATACCCGGAGATTGCTGTAAGAGGGGTTTTTAGCTCATGAGACACATTGGCGGTAAATTCCTGCCGCATTTTCACATAATTCAAGATATTCATATGTTGTTCCCGGATGGTCTGAATAAACGGTTCAATTTCTCTATAAACTCCCATTTTCCGGTGCTTTTCCTTGGATTGAACCCATGGCCATCCTGACTTTGAAAATCGGTAATTTTCAAGCTCCATCTGTTCCAGGCTCACATCATCTGGGTGAGAAGCCAGCTTTTCAATGGGTGACAATAAATTTTTCACCAGGCACCGGGACAGCATCCCACAAAACCCAATAATGAACAAAGACACCAATAAAATCAAAAGCGCCATGTTTTTTAGTATCTTAGAAATATTCTCTGAATCCTTACCTACCCGTAAAATATCCCCATTTTCCAAACGCTTTGCATAATAAAAAGTGTGAAGGGAACTAGTGGAAGACCAACGCACCGTGGCACCCTCCCCCTTCTCTAGCGCCTCCTTAAACTCTGGCCGGTCCTTGTGGTTCTCCATTTCCTTCTGGTTTGCACTGCTGTCAAACGCCACACTGCCATCCTTTTGAATCAGCGTAATCCTAAGACCATCTTCTTTCAAGCGGATGATGTTTTCCTCCTTTTCCAAAAACCCCTGCGGAAATGCCTGTATTACATGAGTATAATCTTTGATGTCATCATATACCTGATTTTTGAAAATATTATAAAATAATATCATAGCCGCAATTGCTGTGAACACTGCTGCAAAAGATGCCACAATAATAAATTGTATATTTATTTTCTTCTTCATAATCATCTACCCAGCACATAACCTACATTCCGCACCGTCTTAATAGCGCTGCCGCCATCTCCTAGCTTTTGGCGCAGCGTCTTAATGTGCATATCTACCGTCCGGCTCTCTCCCTCGTAATCAAATCCCCAAATCTGCTCCATAATTTTTTCTCTGGACAATACAATTCCCTGATTGACCAAAAGCATCCGCAGCAATTCAAATTCCTTGAATGTCAATTCGCAGACCTTTTTATTCACCATAACACTACGTTTATCCGTGTCCACTTCAATGAAGCCATTGGTAAGCAGGGATGATTCCCTTAGGCTTTCTGTCCGGCGCAGCAATGCTTTTACTCGAGAAATCAGCTCCATAATGCCAAAGGGCTTAGTCATATAATCATCCGCCCCCAAATCCAAACCTTTCACCTTATCCAATTCCGTAGATTTTGCCGTTACCATAATAATTGGAATCCGAGCTGTAGCAGCGTTACTCCGCAAGGCTGCCAAAATTTCCAATCCGTCTTCCTCTGGCAGCATGATATCAAGAAGTATCAGGTTGGGAATTTTCTTTTCCAAAGCCTGATACAATTCCTTTCCGCATTCAAATTCCTGTACATCAAATCCGCTGTTTTTCAAAGCATAACGCTGAATCTCACGAATATTCACATCGTCTTCCACAATATAAATCAGCGGCATTTCCTTTCCTCCTAACATCATTGCAGTGCATTTTAGCCTTCTTCCTCTAAATTTTTTTTCGAAACAAGCTGATATTTGCTCTGGAAAAATTCCTGCATTTCCTCAAAATGCATTCTTGTTGCACCAGTAAGGTTATTTACATAATCATGGGCTTCTATGGTATGATCCTCCACCTGAATCATGTAGACTGCAACATTGGAACAATGGTCGGCTACCCTCTCATAATTCATGGCAATATCGGAAAGCGCCAGTCCAAGCTCAATCGTACATTTTCCTTTCCGCAGCCGTTTCACATGACGCTTTCTCACCTCTTTATTCAAATCATCAATCACTTCCTCCAAAGGCTCCACCGACAACGCCAGTTCTATATCATGATGAAGAAACGCCCCAATGGAACGATCTAAAATATCCTTAATGGCACTTCCAAAAATCTCCATCTCCTGCCTCGCTTTTTTGGAAAATTTCATTTCCTTCCGGTTCATTTCACCAGCAATTTCCATAAGATTATATGCATGATCGCCAATCCGCTCAAAATCATTGATGCTCTGCATTAGAGTAGACACTCTCTGCCCCTCTTGTTCTGTCAGATTCTGACTGTTTAACCTGGTTAGATACACACTGAGCTTATCTTCATATTTATCCAGCATATCCTCCTGCTCTTTTACCAATTCTGCCTGATGCACAGAGTAATTCTCAAACAGTCCCATGGCTTCTTTGAAACTGTCCAAAGACAACTTAGCCATATTTTTCACAAGGGAAATACACTGTTCAATGGCATACCCAGGAGTGGATAGAAAACGTTCATCCAATACCTTAAATTCATCTTCTTTCGCTGAATCCCGCAGTTCATCCTCCGTTACAGGAATTGTAAGGTATGCCAATTTCTCCAATCCTTTGGTAAAAGGCAGCAATACAGCCGTTGCAAATATATTAAAAACACTGTGAATTGCTGCAATTCCTGCAGCGCCTACCGTTTCCCCTGCAAACTCAAACTGAATTGCCAGATTCAACGCACTGTAAATAATCAAAAATGCTATCGAACCAATCACATTAAAATAAAGATGTACAAATGCCGTTCGTCTTGCCCCTTTATTTGCACCTACCGCTGAAACCATTGCGGTCACACAGGTTCCAATATTCTGCCCCATAATAATAGGAATAACAGAACCATAGGTAAATGCCCCTGTCACAGACAATGCCTGCAAAATACCTACAGATGCGGAAGAGCTTTGAATCACAGCAGTCAGCAAAGCCCCCACCAAAACCCCAAGAATAGGATTTGTGAATTTTGTAAGAATTCCAGTAAATTCCGGCACATCCGCCAAAGGCTTCACCGCATCACTCATGGTTTCCATTCCAAACATCAACACCGCAAAGCCCAGCAAAATATCTGCCACATCTTTTTTTCTGTCACTTTTTGCAGTCATCATAAAAATGATTCCAATCAGTGCAAGAATGGGAGAAAACGAAGAGGGCTTTAACATTTTAACAAAAAAACTTCCACCCTCAATGCCTGTCAAGCTCAGCAGCCAGGAAGTCAATGTGGTTCCAATGTTTGCACCCATAATAATTCCAATGGCCTGAGACAATTTCATAATTCCGGAATTAACAAATCCCACCAGCATAACCGTTGTGGCTGACGAGGACTGAATCACCGCCGTTACACCTGCCCCTAACAAAACAGCTTTTATGGGATTTGAAGTCAGCTTTTCTAATACACGTTCCAGTTTTCCGCCGGAGAGTTTTTCCAGACCTCCACCCATCACATGCATTCCGTATAAAAACAAGGCAAGCCCGCCAACCAGTGACAGAAATCCAAATATATCCATTTTTTATCCTCCTACGTAAGTTCATTTTCATCTTTCACGTATGATTATTCTATACGGTTTCTGTAAATGGAATACATAATCTGTGTAAAATTCATGTAAAATGTGGCAATTCTTAATTTTGTTTTGTTTTCTTTTTTGAAGATTGACACTCCCTCTGATTTACCCACTCCCGAAACAGGGCATACATCACGGAAAACAATGGAATAAAAATCAGCATTCCAACGATTCCCAGCAATTTGCCGCCTACTGTCACAGCAAACAATACCCAGATGGAGGGCAGTCCCACAGAGCTCCCCACTACGTGAGGATAAATCAAATTTCCTTCTATCTGCTGTAATACCAAAAACAGTATCACAAAAAGTACCGCCTGCATGGGATTCACCATAAGGATTAAGAACGCTCCCACAAAACATCCAATAAAGGCTCCCACCATGGGAATCAAAGCTGTAAATGCAATCAGTACTCCAACCAACAGCGCATAGGGCATGCCAAAAATCGTCATACTAACCACAAACATCATCCCCAAAATCAACGCTTCCAAACACTGTCCCGTAATAAATTTTGAAAAAATCCGGTGAGACAAACTACAGACATAAAAGATTTTGTCCACTGTTTTCGGGGCTAAAAACGCCCGAATCACCTTATTGCACTGCCGTCCCAATGTTTCCTTCTGAATCAGAATATACAAGGAAAATACAAATGCTATAAAGAATGTCACCACACCATTAATCACTGTCATGGTGGCCGACATGGTATAAGACACTACGCTGCCTGCGCCGCTTAAGGCAAAATCCTTCACGCCATCCAACCAGCTCTTCCAATCAAATTCCAATGATTTAATATAGGACTCTATCATATCCCAATCGCGGAATATTCTTTCCAGCCATTCCTGCACCTCTGGCAAAAAGGCTGTCATTCCTGTACTGATACTGTCAAAGGTTTTGCCAAGCTGAGGAATAACTACCACAATTACAATGGCAATTACCGCAAATACAAATAGAATAGACAAAATCAAGCTCACAGGGCGAGCCATCTTCCCTTTTTTGGGAAATAATTTCTTTTCAATGGCTGTCATGGGAATATTCAAAATAAAGGCTATGGCTCCTCCCAATGCAAAAGGAAACAAGATTCCCCACAAAAAGACCAGAAAGGATTGAACCTTTCCCATATTCATAAGTAGTGCCAGCAAAACCAGCGTAAACGTAATAATCCCCAGAATTTTCTTTACATTATTTTTATCTAAATCCATTTTCTTTGTCCTTTCTTTTTTATTGGTAAGTATCATACCACATACAGAATCTTTCCTCAATGTTTTTCACAAAAGTTCCCTCTTGACAAATCCCTCTTTCCCCCCTATAATTGGCATAAATTAGAATGCATCTATCCGCAAAAAGCAACGGCCGCGTCCTTTTGGGGACGGGCTTTTTTTATTCATAACAATGGAAAGCTTGCGGAACATGCTTTCTATTGTTTTAGGAGGTACAAGGATGACAGTATATGACGAACTGGTTGCCAGAGGGCTAATTGCCCAGGTCACAGACGAAAAAGAGATTAAAGAATTGGTAAATGCGGGAAAAGCCACATTTTACATTGGCTTTGACCCTACCGCAGACAGTCTTCATGTGGGACATTTTATGGCTTTATGCCTGATGAAACGTTTGCAAATGGCTGGAAATAAACCCATCGCCTTAATTGGTGGAGGTACGGGAATGATTGGAGACCCTTCCGGCCGCAGCGATATGCGCCAGGTAATGACAAAAGAAACCATAAAGCACAATTGCGATTGTTTCAAAGAGCAAATGAGTCGGTTTATTGACTTTTCTGACGGGAAAGCCTTGATGGTAAACAACGCTGATTGGCTGATGGACTTAAATTACATCGATGTTTTACGGGAAGTGGGCACGCACTTTTCGGTGAATCGTATGCTCACTGCAGAATGTTATAAACAGCGTATGGAAAAGGGACTGAGTTTCCTGGAATTTAATTACATGATTATGCAAAGCTATGATTTCTATGCATTGTTCCAAAAATATGGTTGTAATATGCAGTTTGGCGGCGATGACCAATGGAGCAATATGTTAGGCGGTACAGAATTAATCCGCCGAAAACTTGGGAAAGATGCTTACGCTATGACCATCACCCTGCTTCTGAACTCTGAAGGCAAAAAAATGGGCAAAACACAGTCAGGCGCCGTTTGGCTTGACCCCAAGAAAACCTCTCCCTTTGATTTCTATCAATATTGGCGAAATGTAGCTGATGATGACGTACTCAAATGCATTCGGATGCTGACTTTCCTTCCTTTAGAGGAAATTAACAAGATGGACTGCTGGGAAGGCGCTCAGTTGAACACAGCAAAAGAAATCCTTGCTTTCGAACTGACAAAATTAGTTCATGGGGAAGAAGAAGCGCAAAAAGCACAGGATGCGGCAAAAGCTTTATTTACCAGCGGAAATGCCGAAAACATGCCTACTGTAACTTTAGTCGATGATGATTTTACGGATGGAACAATTGATATTTTGGGACTTTTAGTGAAATCCTCTCTGGCTTCTTCTCGTTCTGAAGCACGTCGAGCGGTAGAGCAGGGTGGCGTCTCGGTAGACGGAGAAAAAGTGACAGACATCAAGACAGTTTACACTGTGGAATCATTTTCCAATGAAATGATATTAAAAAAAGGAAAAAAGAACTTCAGAAAAATTCTCACATCTCATACGCCATAAGGCTATAAGTAGTATTTTACCTCTGGTGGGAGTGTTCATCCTGCCTGGAGGACTTTATCTTATAGGAAAGCCATAGACTTTAACACTTTATAGCAATATGGTCTTTCCTATAAGATAAAAACAGCATTCAGCATTTACATTTCTATGTATTCTACAGTAATTCCTTCATCAGTTCACATAATTCTTCCCTAGCATCTAAAAATGTATCCAGCAATATAGGTTCAAAATCTTCTCCTCTTTCTTTTTCCATAATCTCAAATGCTTGCTCTAACGTCATTTTCTCCTTATACTGACGTTTTGACACCAGTGCATCAAACACATCTGCAATTGCCAGAATTCTGGCAGAAAGAGGAATTTCCTTTCCCTGTAAGCCCCTGGGATAACCAGTTCCATTCCATCTTTCATGATGGCAGGCTGCAATATCCTGTGCAATTTCCACAAATTCTTTATCCACAATGCAATCCATATTTTCCTCAATCAGCCTGCCTCCTGCTTTGGCATGAAGCTTAATCAAATCATATTCATCCTGAGTCAAGGCGCCAGGCTTTTGTAAAATTCGGTCAGGAACAGTAATTTTTCCAATATCATGAAGGGGCGACGCCTTTTTTAGATAATCTACATAAGTAGGCGTTAAAATTTCCTTGTACACCCCTTTTTCCTGCATCTTTTTTAGTAGAAGCTCCACATAAGCGCTCGTTCTCTTTACATGCTCTCCTGTGGTTCCATCCCGACTTTCAATTAAGTTCGCTATCGTAATGATAATCCCCTGCTGGAGCTGAGTAATTCTTTCAAGCTGCTGCTCTACCATATCCTCCAAATTTTTTCTATATCCTTGCAGCTCCAAGGTCCTGCGTACTCGCTGCATCATGACACCAGGAACAAATGGCTTGCCAATATAATCCATGGCGCCCATTTGAAAGCAAATTTCTTCTGTCTCTTCTGTTCGGTCCCCAGTAAGAAAAATCACCGGAATTTTACGCAATATTTCATCTCCCTGAATATGGCGCATCACTTCAAATCCATCCATCTTGGGCATTTGTATATCTAAAAGCACTAAATCAGTCTCGCTTTCCCCAAGATATTGTAAAGCAAGCTCACCAGAATTCACAGTTTCTACATGGTATTCTTCCGCCAGGAGTGTCTGTGCAATTGCAAGGTTCAATTTATTGTCATCCACTACTAAAATTGTTTTCTTCATAATCTCCCCTCCTGCATAGGACCCACTTTGTTCCATAACTCCAAAAAGCATGAAAGATAACCTTCTCTATCTGGGAATCCGTGTTCAGAACAGGTGTCATTTTGCCCCTATGCCTAATTTGACTTGGGCTTAACTGTCCTAAAATCCGACTTCCCTAATCTGCCCTTTTTTTCTGGATAAAAAATCTGATTTATCCCGTCTTTCATCTCTCCTGGCAAATTTTCCTGTTGTAAAATCATCCCCAACTGCTCCTTCAATTCCGGTGGCAAATCCTCTGGACTTAGCCCTTCTTCCTGCATGAGCTCCCCTATGGCGCCAATCAATTCTTCCATTTCCTCTTCCTCGCTCATAGAAAAGTGCCTTAAAAAATCCATCTCTACTTCATCCAATGCAGGAAGATCTTCCTCTATCTCAAGAGATATTTTTAACTTTTTACTAAAGTCTTCCAAAAATATAAAGGTTCGTTCATCACGCACTTTCACTTTCTTTGGACATACTCCCTCTCGCAAAAGAGCCTCAATTAGCGCATTCAAAAGCTCTTCTGGGGCATCTAAATAATGTTCCACTGGAGGAACTGGCAAAATATAATCTCTGGCAGGATCAACCATCATAAAAACATATGGGAAAGCGGGAGCCTCCTGGGGATTGGACTGCACAAGCTCTGGAAATTGTATGATTTCACATTCCCAAGTACTCATTTTTTTTATTTTTTTCAAACTGGCAATCCCAATCTCATTACAGCTTTCTGGCTTCGGCCAAGAAACTGGCTGCAATTGGGGTAATTTTATTTTCTTTTGTACATATACCCCATTCTTCTGCTCCAGCATAGGAATCTCTATTTCCTCATATGCGTCCACTCTTCCAATATCCAGCAGTCCTAGCTGGCCTGGCAATTTCTTCTCCAAAAGCCTTGACATCTCAATAGCAGCAGACAATCCTTCACAAAGGTCCTCCTGCTCTTTTTCCGTTTGTAAATACCAGGGATAACAGCCTGGCTGGTACTTTAAAAAATGCGGGTATGCATTTTTCCCTGATATTCTGATTCCATTGGCGCGAGCATACTTTTTCGCCTCTTCTCGCTCCTCCTTGCTCAATTCCTCTTTTCCTTCAAATACACATTGGAGACAATTTTGTTTTGACATTATCTCCTGAGCTTCAAAAGGCGTCATATAAGGTTTATCTGCTCTCAGGATAGTAAGAAAACTGTTGATCCCTTCTTTCCCTATATACATTCCAAGGGCGCAATGTTCCCCTGCCATTCCCATAATGGCAATATACCCAATCCTGTCATCCGAAAGCTTTACTGCGAAAATCTCTGTATCGATGAGAGTTTTCCATAATTTTGTTTTTTTATATTCAAATGCTAATCCATACAATCTATCTGAAATCATTTCTTATCACCACTTTTCTTTTACAAAAATTGTTCTCCATACCCGTAATGCTCTACTACATAGTCAATATCCTTATCTCCCCTGCCGCTGAGACATACCAGTATCGAGCCCTGGCCCATTTCTTTTGCTTTTTTCATAGCCCAGGCAACTGCATGAGAACTTTCAATTGCAGGAATAATTCCCTCATAGCGAGACAATTTAAAGAACGCTTCCATTGCCTCCTCATCCCCTATCGTCTCATACTGTATTCTTCCTATATCATGCAAAAACGCATGCTCTGGGCCTACTGAAGGATAATCTAAGCCGCTGGCTATGGAATATACTGGCGCTGGCTCTCCTGCATCATCCTTAAGCATGATACTCTCAAATCCATGCATAATCCCCTTCTCTCCATATTTCATAGAAGCAGCATGGTCTCCTAACCTTTCTCCTCTTCCCAAAGGCTCCACACCTACAATATCTACGGGATCATTCAAAAACGGAATAAACATCCCAATCGAATTACTTCCTCCGCCCACACAGGCACATACGATATCTGGATCAATGCCTGTCATCTCATGGAACTGATCTCTGGCCTCATATCCAACCACCGATTGAAAATCACGTACCATTAATGGGAACGGATGGGGCCCTAGGGCAGAACCAATACAGTAAATGGAATCTTTATAGTTTTTCGCATAAGAATCAAATGCAGAATCCACGGCCTCTTTCAGTGTCTTTAGACCGTGGCTAACTGGCACCACCTTCGCTCCCAAAATTTTCATCCGGGTAACATTGGGCGCCTGCTTTGCAATATCTACTTCTCCCATATGAATCTCACATTCCAGACCAAAATAGGCGGCAGCAGTTGCCAACGCTACCCCATGCTGTCCTGCACCTGTCTCTGCAATCAATCGTTTCTTTCCCATAAATTTGGCAAGAAGCCCCTCCCCCATACAGTGATTCAATTTATGAGCGCCTGTATGATTCAAATCCTCTCTTTTTAAATAAATCTGGCAATTCCCAACTTGCCTGGAAAGCCTCTCACAGTGATAGATCGGCGTAGGTCTGCCTTGAAATTCCTTGCGAATTCTCCTTAGCTCATGGATAAACTGAGAAGAATGGCAAATTGTCTGATACGCCTCTGTAATTTCCTCAAAGGCTGGCATTAATTCCTCAGACAAATATGCTCCTCCATACTCCCCAAAACGACCTTCTCTATTTGGATAATTTTTTAAATATGTTCTGTAATCCATATCTCTTCTCCTTTATTCATAATGAAATCTTTTCTATCATACCATATTTCTGATAAATGCGATACAAATTCCCTTTTATTTTCATAACATTTTATTCTATAGGAAAGACACTTTCACGCTTTAGCGTGACAAGGTCTTTCCTATAGAATAAAAAATTCGGGAACCGAAACGCAGCCCTCGATTCCCGAACAAATGGAAATTATCCTCAATATGAAATTACCTTCTAAAAATCATAATGGATTGTCCGATTTAATCTTCCATCCTCTTATTGAACTCATCATTGATCTTTTTCAAAGATAGGTCAATTTCTGCTGCTTTTGCAATGATTGCCGTATATTCCTCTGTAGCCATTGAGGACAACTTCCCCATTTCCCCAGCTACAATGTTAAATCCTCTTCCTGCCTCACCAGCTCTTGCCGCTTCAATCGATGCATTCAACGCCAGAATATTCTGCTTCCTGGATACTTTTGTCAAATCCTTCACCATATTCTCTATCTGCTCTACATTCTTAGTCGTCTCTGCAATCTCTTGATCTATGGCGCCAGTTTTTGTCCTCTCTTTCGAACGGATATATTCTGAATTCACCAGCATATTAACCATTTCACTCATCAAATCTGCTGATGCGCGAATAGTCTCTTCTGTCTTGATCGGAACCTTTTTCAATGCCTCAATATATTCATCTGGATCTACGCCAATCTCCTCTGCAACCTTACGAAACTTATCAAAATCTGGCGGCGCTGGCAATATCTGACCTCCTAAAATTGCCCCAAGCTTTTCACCTTCCACCACAATATCTGCTGCAAAATCCATCAACCCTGCATGACAGAAATAAGTTCCCACACCTTCGAAATCACATTTCTGACAACGCTTCAATCCCAGCTCGGTTCCCCTTGTATATTTCATACAGAAATCTGTAAAGTTACTCGGTTCCGTAACACTGTTTCCCTCTTTGTCAATCATAGTGGCAGCTACCCCTGTCGCTGTTGAAAATAAATCTTGAATTTTTTGTAACTTCGCCTTGCTAATTAATTCGAGTAATTCCATACGATCTTCTCCTTTTCCCCAGTAAACTTCCATCTTACTCAATTGCCGTTTGACGGGCCGCATGTTCGTCCATATTATTCCTTGCTACTATCTGCTCTCACGCCCCACATTGCCGAACATATATCTGAAATCATTGATATTATATCATGTCTTCCAGCATAAAACAACACAAAAATGCCTTGCCCGCCCTACCGCTCTCGCTGCAAAATCTTCGGAAACAGCGTCAAAAATGTAACAGTAGTGGTAAAACCAGCAATAAAATCAGAAACTGCCTCTGCTAAAAAAACTGCCATTAACTTATTTTCAAAAAATACAGGCAGAATAAAAATCAACGGTATCATCAAAATAAGTTTCCGAAAACAAGCAAAAAACAAAGAAATTTTAGCCTGCCCCAAAGCCAGAAACGTCTGTTGACATGCAATCTGTGCACCCATCGCAAAAGCTCCTGCCATATAAAATCTCATTCCCCAGCTTGCCATTTCGTATAACTCCTGGGAACTGCTGTTAAAGATTTGTACAAACACACCTGGAATAAGCATTACCACCGCCCAGGCTACTGTGGCAAAACCAAAAGCGCAACAAAAAAGCAGACGAAATGCCTTTCGAACGCGGTCATTATTCCCAGCGCCATAATTGTAGCTGATAATCGGCTGAGCCCCCTGAGTCAAGCCGCTTAAGGGCAAAAATATCATTTGCATCACACTGCCTAAAATCGTAATGGAAGAAACTGCAATATCGCCGCCATATTTATAAAGAGATGTGTTAAAAGATATATTAATTAAGCTTTCTGTACTCTGCATTACAAAAGGAGATACCCCAAGCGCCAGCACTGGCAGCACATATCCCTTTTTTAGTTGCAAATACTTTTTTTCCACCCTCAGCTTTGTCTTTTTTCCTCGCAAAAATCGAATCACCCAAACAGCTGATACCGCCTGGGAAAGAATTGTAGCTAATGCCGCCCCTGCTACTCCCATATGAAATCCAAAAATAAATATGGGATCCAGAATAATATTCAGCACAGCTCCGATTAAAATGGTTCCCATACCCTCCATAGCGAACCCCTGAGTCGTAATAAAGCTGTTTAATCCCATAGAAAGCATTACAAATATGGTTCCACACACATAGATCCGCAAATATCCCCAGCCATAGGAAATCGTATTTTCACTAGCTCCAAACAGAAATAACATCTCTTTTCCGGTAACCCAAAAAAGAACTGTCAGCAAAACTGAAAGCCCAGTCAGCATCACTACACAGGCTCCAAGTGTTTTTCGGGCGCTTTCCAGATCCTGCTTTCCCATGTAAATGGCTGCTCTGGGAGCGCCGCCGATGCCCACCAATGCACTGAATGCCATAATAATCAATATAACCGGTAGACATAATCCAATTCCAGTTAATGCAATCGCCCCTGTATCTGGAATATGTCCAATGTAGATACGGTCTACAATATTATAAAGCATATTAACGATTTGCGCCAAAATCGCCGGTAATGCTAATTTTAACAATAATTTTCCCAGCGGAGCGCTTCCTAAATCCGCCTCTTGATTTTTATTTGTCAATCTTAATTCCTTTCTCTTAATTCATACGATTGTTCTTCTTGTTAATAAAGTCAATAATCAAATCTACTGCATCATCAATACTAATCATGCTACTATCAATGGTAAGCTGATATCCATCTACTTCATTCCATTTCTCGTCTGCATAGTAGATATGAAAGCCTTCTCTGGCTTTATCTTCCTTTTCTACTAATTTTTTTGCTTTCTCTGTGCTGATTTTCCGATCGATCGCCGTTTTATCAATACGGTATTCCTTTGGTGCATGAATAAATACGCTTGTCATATCTGGATGGTCCTTCAAAATGAAATTTCCACACCTTCCTACAATGACACAATCTTCCTTTTCTGCCAGATTTCGAATAAATTCAAAGGGAACCTTCCGCTGTCCTTGGGAACGGCTATCCGTGGCAATCACATACAACAGGCTATTGACAGGCTGCTCCTCATAAAAATCACGCAGCTCTTCATATTTATCTGTTTTCTTTGCTTCTTTTGCCAAAGACTCTTTATCATAATACTTAATGCCTAATTTCTTTGCCAATTCCCGTCCAACAATATGCCCGCAGCTGCCAAACTCTCTACCAATTGTAATAATCATATTCTCACTCCTTACCTAAACTTTTTTCAAACCCACTGTAAAACTATTATAACACTACATGTCAAGATTGCAATTGTCTGTTTTTATCTTATAGAAAGATATTTCTATACTTTAACATGGCAAAGTTTTTCCCATAGTAAGAAAGAATCCTGCAAAGCAGGATTCTTTCTTAGTCTTATATTGTTTTTTTCTATCTCTGCACTCTGGCTCCGGCGCCTCCCATAATGGCTTCCACTTCCTTTTTACTTGCCATTGTGGTATCCCCTGGTGTGGTCATTGCAAGTGCGCCATGGGCTGCTCCATAATTTACTGCAACCTCAGCGTCGTTAGCAGTCATCAAACCATAAATCAACCCAGAAGCAAAAGAATCTCCGCCGCCTACCCGGTCCATAATCTCCAGTCCTTTGTAATCCTTAGATTTGTAAATTTCTCCATCTGCCCAGCAAATTGCCCCCCAGTCATTGACTGTCGCTGTCTTTACGGTACGGAGAGTTGTTGCAACTGCCTTAAAATTAGGATAGGTTTCTGCTGCATGGTTAATCATCTTTTTGTATCCATCCAGATTCAATTCCTTTAGCGATGCATCATTCCCCTCAATCTCGAATCCGAGGCAAGCTGTGAAATCTTCCTCATTTCCGATCATAACATCCACATATTTTGCAATCTCTTTATTTACCTCCTGTGCCTTTTGCTGTCCGCCAATAGCGCTCCACATGGAAGGCCGGTAATTCAAATCGTAAGACACTATGGTTCCATACTTTTTCGCAGTCTTTATTGCGGCTAAAACGGTCTCGCAGGATTCCTCGGAAAGTGCAGCATAAATTCCCCCTGTATGCAGCCAGCGCGCCCCTAAGGTTCCAAAAATATATTCAAAATCAAAATCTTCTGGGGTTGCTTTGGAAATTGCAGTATTTGCACGGTCGGAGCAGCCAACTGCCCCCCGAATACCAAAGCCTCGCTCTGTAAAATTAATTCCATTCCGGCAAATTCTTCCAATTCCATCGGTCTTCATCCAATGAATCAAAGAGGTATCCACGCCTCCCTGTAAAATAAAGTCCTCCATCAACATGCCAACTTCATTTTCTGCAAATGCTGTAATCACAGCTGTTTTCATGCCAAAGCATCTTCGAAGTCCCCGGACAACATTATATTCTCCACCGCCTTCCCATGCACGAAAGCTCCTTGCAGTACGAATCCGGCCTTCCCCTGGATCTAACCTTAACATAACCTCACCTAAGGAAACGGCGTCATATTTACATTCACTTTCTGGTCTCAGATTTAATTCCATTACTTCTCACATTCCTTTCTATACTAATACTATTATCTCCCTATTTTCGAATAGAAGCTGCCAATTCTACAGCTTCTTTTGTAAGCTGGCAAATCTTATCAAATTCTCCGTTCTTTATAAAATCACCTTTTACCATCCAGCTTCCGCCGCAGCAGAGAATCTTATCAAATGTAAGATAATTTTTCAGGTTATCTACACCAATCCCCCCTGTGGGCATAAATTTCATCATAGTATATGGAGCTGCCATTGCTTTAATTCTGGAAATACCGCCTGCCTGCTCTGCTGGGAAGAATTTTACCACCTTCATCCCACGTTTTGCTGCCTGAGCAACCTCAGAAGGGGTAATGCAGCCTGGAAATACAGGAATATTTCTTTCCAAACAGTAATCAACAATCTCTGGATCAAAGCCTGGACTTACAATAAATTTTGCACCTGCTGCCACGGCACGATCTATCTGCTCCGTAGTCAAAACTGTGCCTGCTCCGATCAGCATTTCAGGATACTTTTCACTCATCAAACGAATGGATTCTTCTGCTGCTTCTGTACGAAACGTCACTTCTGCGCAAGGAAGCCCCCCCTCAATCAATGCTTCTGCGAGAGGGAGTGCGTCCTTTGTATCCTCTAATACTACTACCGGAACCACTGCATAATCATAAAATCTTTCTTCAATTGTTTTCATATATCATTCTCCTTTCAACGTTTGATATCATAGTTCATGTTCATCAAATTCCGAATTGCTGCTGCATCATCTGTAATATTTGCGTCCCCACGAATGGTATGCTTCAAGGCGCTGCTTGCAACTGCAAAATTTACCATATCCATCGGCCTATACCCTCTCATCATGGCATAAATCAAACCGCTGGCAAAGGCGTCTCCACCCCCTACCCTGTCAAGAATATTAAAGGTAAACAGTTTACTCTCAAAGGTGTGCCCTTCATACCACATATAAGCCTTCAAGCTGTTTTCGCTTCCGCTATGGGCATAACGCACATGACGGGCAATACATTTTAAGTTGGGATACCGTTTTACAAACACCTGAAAAATTTCATCCTGCTGTTCATAACTTGGCTGAAGGGGAACGCCATCCTTCCAGTCTCCTTTGCTGTAATCTGCTTCATCCTTCCAAAGATGATAAGGCTCAATTCCAAACAAAACATCTATATAAGGCAGACATTCGGTACAAAAATCCCTTGCCTCTTCCCAGGTCCAGAGTGTACTACGGAAATTTCCATCAAAGCTGGTAGTAATTCCCTGTTCCTTTGCAGTCTTAAGGCAGGCTAGAATCATTTCCCTGCAGTTTTCTCCAAGGGCAGGGGTAATGCCGCTTAGATGAAGCCAGGTAAATCCCTCCAGCAAACTTTCAAAATCGTACGAGCCAAAATCATATTCTGTCATTGCACTATTTTTGCGGTCATAAATCACTTTGCTGGCGCGAATTCCATAACCTGTTTCCAGGTAATATGTTCCAAGACGATGGGAAGGCGTCTGTTCCTGGGTGCTTAAAATCACCGGTGTACAATGTACATCATTACTCCGCAGCATCCGAACCGCACTTTTTCCCAGGCTGTTATTTGGTACAACTGTAAAAAATGTACTATCTATCCCAAGATTGGCCAGCGCCAGAGCTATATTCGCCTCACTTCCGCCATAGCTGGCCTCGAAACTCGAGGCCATTCTAATTTTTTCATAATTCGGCGGTGTCAGACGAAGCATAATCTCCCCAATGGTAATAAATTTATGGGAATTATAGTTTTCCTTTAATAATGGGTTCTCATGCTCCATTAAATCTCTCCTTTCTATTTAATTTATCTTCCAAGCAAGTTCTCCATAGATGGAGCACCGCCAGAAATCAATACTACTAATATTCCAGGTAAGCTCCCTTCATCGGACTTGTTGCATGTTCACTGAACAGCCTGAGAACACCTTTTTTATATTTTGGTTCCCGTGGTTCCCATTTCTCCCGGCGTTCCTTCAAAACTGCTTCTACTTCTTCCATCGTCTTACGCTCTCCAGCAATACCAATAATGTTAAGCTTCCTGCCTGGAACGTCTATCTCTATCAAATCCCCTTCTTCTACCAGGGCAATGGGGCCACAATCAACTGCTTCCGGACTGCAATGGCCAATCACTGGGCCTGTAGATGCACCAGAAAAGCGTCCATCCGTAATCAATGCAATGCTTCTCCCCAGCTCTGCATCACTGCTGATTGCTTCTGAGGTATAGAACATCTCCGGCATTCCGCTGCCCTTAGGCCCTTCATAACGGATAAAGACCGCATCTCCCTTCTGCACCTTGCGCTTTAAGACTGCATCCAGACATTCCTCTTCACTGTCAAAGGGCCGTGCCCGTAAAACTGCTTGGAACATCTCTTTGGGACAAGCGGTGTGCTTAATCACTGCCCCTTCTGGCGCAAGGTTTCCTCTTAAAATAGCAATGCTTCCGTCCGTCCCGATTGCCTTTTCATAGGGACGAATAATATCTTCTTTTGTCAAGGAAACATGGTATCGCTCATTAAAATCCTGCAGCCATTTTTCGCACCTGGAATAAAAACCATTTTGTTTTAATTCATCCAAATTTTCTCCCAAAGTTTTTCCGGTTACCGTCATAACATCCAAATGGAGATGTTCACGGATTTCTTCCATAATCGCTGGTACTCCCCCTGCATAATAGAAGCATTCCGCCGGCCATCTTCCTGCTGGCCGTACATCCAAAAGATATCTTGCATTCCGATGAAGCCTGTCAAAGGTATCTCCTGTAATCTCCAAACCGAATTCATGTGCAATTGCCGGGATATGCAGCAAGCAGTTTGTGCTTCCTGAAACAGCAGCATGTACAAGAATTGCATTTTCGAAGCTGTCCATGGTAACAATATCACTGGGACACATGTTTGGCATGGTTGCAAGCTTCACAGCCTGGGCGCCTGCTTGTCTGGCAAATGCCAGAAGGTCTGGGCTTGTGGCTGGCATCAACGCACTTCCTGGAAGGGCAAGACCCAATGCTTCCGCCATAATCTGCATAGTAGAAGCCGTTCCAATAAATGAACATGCCCCACAGCTTGGGCAGGCATTGCATTTTGCCCAGTTTAATTTTTCCTCATCAATTTCTCCACGCTGATATTTGGCATTGTACATTCCAAGCTGTTCTAATGTAAGCATCTCTGGCCCAGCATTCATCGTACCTCCTGGCACTACCACAGACGGAACATCAGCCCTTGCCAAACCCATCAAGTTTCCTGGCATACCCTTATCACAGCTCGCCAGATATACTCCGGCATCAAAGGGAGTGGCATTCGCATGAATTTCAATCATGTTGGCTATCATTTCCCTGCTTACCAAACTGTAATTAATCCCATCTGTTCCCTGGCTTTCACCATCGCAAATGTCTGTGCAATAATAGCGTGCCCCATAGCCTCCTGCCTCTTCAATCCCTTTGCGCACTTCCTCTACAAGAATGTTTAAATGTCCGCTTCCTGGATGACTGTCGCCATAAGTGCTTTCAATCATTACCTGTGGTTTGGACAAATCCTCCGGCTTCCAGCCGGTTCCAATCCGCAACGGATCTAATTCCGGTGCATTTTTACGCATTTCCTGACTTCTTAATTCCATATTCTTCACCATCCCTTTCCATTTACCCAAAGTAAAAACAATCTATGAAAGATACCTATCATTTCACCATGTAAATTTTTCTCCTAATCCAAACACAATCTAAGCAAAAAATGAAATAATCAAAGCTACCACAAATCCTGTTCCACCTACCAGGGTCTCCATAATTGTCCAGGTTTTTAAGGTTGTCACCTCATCCATCCCTACCAATGATTTTACCAGCCAGAAGCCAGAGTCATTGAAATGGGAGCATACCGTTGCCCCACCTGCAACTGCTACTGTGGTACAAGCCAGATACAAGGGAGATAAATCTGCAATTCCTGGCATAGCTGCAATAATACCTGCTGCCATTGTCATAGCCACCGTTGCCGAACCAACACAAATCCTTACCAGTGCAGCTACCACAAATGCCACAATCACAATCGGAAGATTTGCAGAAGACACTGCATTCCCAATCAAGTCACCAAGACCAGAATATTGAAGCATATACCGAAGAACACCACCACATGCGGTTACCAAAAGAATCAACCCAGTAGGCTCTAAGGACTTGGTCATGATTTTTTCCAATTCCTCCATATTATATCCATGTCTTAAGCCAAGAATCAACATTGCTGCAATTGTTGCTATCAAAAGCGCTACAAAGGGTTCCCCAAGAAAAGCAAAAATCGGCGCTACTGTGCTTAATGCCGGAACTACTCCTGCAACAGAGTCTAAAATAATCAGTACCAGGGGAATTAAAATAATTCCTACAATAGTCCAGAAATTCGGCAGCTTTGATTCGTCAAAATCCTCCTGCTTTGCCACGTGTTCTGGAACTGGAACCATATATTTTTTTCCACAGATCGCTCCCCATACAGGTCCCGCCACAACCATAGAACAAATTCCACATAAAATACCAACCATAATTACCCAGCCAAGCTCTACATTCAACATAGTTGCTACCAGAACCGGACCTGGGGTTGGAGGAATAAATGCATGTCCAACTGCAAGCCCTGCCAAAAGAGGAATGGCATAAAACAAAGCAGAACGATTGGTTCTTTTTGCAAGGGAGAATGCCAGAGGAATCAAAATAATCAGCCCTGCATCAAAAAACACAGGCATTGCGATCACAAGGCCGGTAATTCCAAGCGCCCAGGCTGCCTTTTTATCGCCGAACCATTTTACCATACTGACAGCCAACGTTTGCGCCCCTCCAGATGCTTCCAAAATTGCGCCGAACATGGAGCCAAGACCTACCAACAATGCAATTCCTTTTAATGTATTTCCGATTCCGTCATTCACCGCTGTTACAATATTATCAAAAGGCATACCTGCCCCAAGACCTATGACAATTGCTCCCACCAAAATAGAAACCATTGCCTGTACCTTAAATTTGATAATCAATAAAAGCAATACTGCCAAGCCCACAATTGCAGCTATCACTAATCTGGTTGGATCTAATGCCATTGCTTCACCAGCCATAACTTAAAACCTCCTAATATTATTTTTTATGAACTTCATGTCTCTATAACATCTGACGTCTTATGTTATTGTGAATTTATTCTACTATTTTCTGGTATTTTGTTCAATACATCTGATGTATTTATTTTTCTTTCTCCTTTTTGCACAAAAAAGATGACTTCCACCCCTTTGGAAAGTCATCTTTTTGTATATTATATCTATGTCTTTCGAAAAGTTGTTTGGAGCATCTTCAATACATCTGATGTATCACTTTTCCTGCTCCCGCTGCTCGATGAGTCTCATAATCGTTTGGCGGTTATACGTCAGATGCATCATCATAGCACATCTGGCTCCCACAGAATCCCTCTTAAGTATCGCATCGGTAATCGCTCGATGGGTTTCTAATGTCTCTTCTTTCAACAGGCGGTGGGTCAGATTTGCAAATGTATAAACTGCTGTATTAATAACAGGAATCAGCATCTCAACCACCTGATTTTTACTGCAATGAGCAATGCAGGCATGAAATTCCACATCCTTACTAATATGGTTGTGCCCGCCCCGATATAGTTGTTCGGTCTCATCACATAATCTTTTGAGCTTTTTCAATTCCCCCTCAGATGCATTTTTACAAGCCAACGCTGCGATTTGCGGCTCTATCATAAGCCGTACCTCAAACAAATCCAGCGCCATCTTATATTTATCTTCCATTTTTCCAAACCCCAATGGATCATCCTCAAAGGAATTGGTATTGATGACATATGTTCCTGAACCTCTGCGCACCTCCAAGATACCTCTGGATACCAGCCCTTTTACCGCTTCCCGAATTGTACTGCGCCCGACGCCGAACTGCTTTGCGAGCTCAAATTCATTTGGTATTTTCTGCCCTGGTTCCACCGGCTCTTGTAAAATATATTTCATCAATTCATCTTCGATCTGGGCGCCCAGAGGTTTCTTACCCATTTTATCAAAATTGTACATTTTACCGCTTTCCTCCCATTGTGACCTTTTCCATCACTCCAGCATGTTTTGGTATGGCCAGTCTAAGATTCCACCAAATTCTAAAACCTTTTCATACCCCATATCTACCAGCTTCTGAGCTGCCTGCTTACTTCGGTTTCCACTTCTACAGTATACCAGAATTTGTTGTCCTTTGTCCGGTAATATTTCCGGTTCACTTAAAATATCTTCATGGGGCAAACATACGGCATTTTTAATATGACCGGAATCATACTCCTCCTGCTGTTCCTCCTTATGATTTTCTACCATTTGAAGAATCGCTGCAACTGTCTGATTCTGCTGTTCCTCCTGGGTAATAGAAGCATCATAGTCACCATCCTGACTTCCATAATTTCCAAACAGAGCATGATTTCCCCCTTCGATACAAACTTCTGTATAATCGGAAGGCATAAATTCTCTCCCTTCTTCCATCTTCTCCATGGTCAGAACTCCGTCTTCACTTCCATATATGGATACAACCGAAAAAGCATCCGATGCTAATGTTTTTGTTGGATAGGCTGCCAGAAGAGCCAAACCATCCAGTTTATCCAGGCGTCCAGCGGCATAGGAAGCCGCCATTGCTCCTCCCAGAGAATGGCCAGACAGATACCAATGGTCATAATCATAAGAATTCATAATCTTTCCTGCTTTATTTTGTCCAAAAAATGCCAAATTACACGGCATTTTAATGAGGAAACAATCAATACCATGATTTGCCAGTTTATGCAGCAATGGTACATATGCCGTATACTCTACTTTTGCTCCAGGATAGAAAATCATAGCCGTATCTTTCCCAGGCCCATCTAAGTACAAACCATCCTTTATCTCAATGACGGATACTGTGCCATTTCCTGCCAAATACTCCTGTACACATTCTTCACTATGATAATAATCATTAACATAGCAAAATGCAGCGATGCACAACACAATTCCAAATAATATGGGTATAATGATTTTTTTCTTTTTCCACGCTTTTTTCATCGCTTATATTTTCTCTCTTCATTCATTTTATTTTTTATTCTATAGGAAAGATACTTTCACCCGTTAGCATGACAAGGTCTTTAACACTTTACAGTAACACGGTCTTTCCTATAGAATAAAAAAGCCTCGAAAAATCGAGGCTTTTAAGAGGCGCAGACCGGATTTGAACCGGTGAATCAGGGTGTTGCAGACCCACGCCTTACCGCTTGGCTACTGCGCCATAATAAAATTATGTTTGTACAGATACAATGTTGTAACTCGGTACTTAAATCTATTATATTATAACAAATATAAAAATATTCGTCAAGAATAATATTTTTAAAAATGACTCCTACGGGAATCGAACCCGTGTTACCGCCGTGAAAGGGCGATGTCTTAACCGCTTGACCAAGGAGCCGTAACATTGTCAACAACAAAAACAATGTTACCATAACTTTTTTCTTTTTGCAAGTACTTTTTTCAAAAAGTTTTTAGATTGTAAATAGTATTCATTAATTAGACGCCCGCTGCCTTTAAAACGTATCAAAAATTATCCCTTTACTACACCTACAGTTTTCAATTTTCGGATTGGCGTAACAAGCTCCGATTGCTGAGCCATCACTACATCAATATCTTTATAAGCAAACCGGCATTCCTCTGGCACATCATTTTTCTTGCGTTTCCCTAAAACAATTCCCTGTTCCTTTAAATCCACCATCACCTGTTCCACTGAAAAAGTCTGCATCGCCCCTGTTCTAGAATAATTTCTCCCTGCTCCGTGAGAGGATGAACAGAAGGACTCTTTGTTTCCTTTTCCTTCCACCACATAACTGTAAGAACCCATGGCCCCTGGTATTACGGCAAGCTCTCCTTCCCTCACTCTGGTAGCCCCCTTGCGGTGCACCCACACATTGGCATCGTAATGGTTTTCCAATGCGGCATAATTATGGTGGCAATTGATCTCCTCTCCAAATTCCACCTTCAGGTCTGTGTGTCTTTCGATTACTTCCGTTACAATTTCACATACTTTCTCCAGCATACATGCCCGATTTTCAAAAGCATAATCCATTGCCAAATTCATCCAATTAATATACTGCTGCCCTTCCTTAGACTGTACTGGCAAAAAAGCCAAGTGGTACTCATCCTTTACCTCACTGTACCATTTCCGATTTTGTTCACTGGCTGTTTTATGAAAATAATCGCAGATTGCCTTTCCCATATGGCGGCTTCCAGAATGAATCATAATACAAAGATACCCGTTTGTGTCTTCCTGAAGCTCTATAAAATGATTCCCGCCTCCCAAGCTTCCTACCTGAAAATACCCGTCTTCTATGAGGGGCAGTAAATCCAAATTTTCTTCATATTTGTCCATTTCTTCTTTTGCCTGGTCAAGGATTTTTGAATTTTGAGGGGTTTTATACCGCTCAGTATTTAACGGAATTGTCCGCATAATATTTCCAATGATTGCCTGAATGATTGTTCCATTTCCAGTTTGGATTTCACGAATTTCATCCATATGGATATTGGTGGGAATGAAATCCATACCGCAACCAATATCAACGCCTACTGCATTGGGAATAACCACATCCTTTACTGCAATCACGCCGCCGATTGGCATTCCTTTCCCTGCATGGGTGTCTGGCATTAGGCAGACCCATTTATGAATAAACGGAAGCTGTGAGAGGTGATATGCCTGTTCCAGACAATTTTCCTCCAACTGTTCTTTACTTTCTAACCATACCTTTACTGGAAATCTTGTTTTCTCATTATATAATACAAACATACCATCCACATCCCTTCTATTTTGCTGTCCATTTGGTAATTGCTTTGATGGGCTTATTATATACAGGATTTGGTAAATTATCATATCAAAAAAGTTGCGAACTCTGATAGAATCCGAAAATTTTGCCTAATACTGTTGTTTCCTCTGTTACTCCATGATAAACTATAAAAAACCTTTTCTGTTTAATTATGGACTAAAATGCAGGAGCGGAGAAAAATGTCAAATTTTCAGGAACTGATCAAAACCTTTCCCAAAACAAGAGAATATGTCAGAGACTTCTTTGTTTATGGCTTTAAAACCCGCAATGAATTTAAGGAAAAAAGTCCACGTACTTACGACAACGAGCGAAGACGGCTGGAAAGCTGGCTTGGCCCCTTTGTACAGAGAGATTATGTGCCTGGCGGCTTTAATATTTCACTTGCCATTGACAGCAGCCTTTTGGATTCTAATCCCCTGTTTCGGGTGTGGAAAACCAAAAGCTTCACGGACAATGACATTGTGCTTCATTTTCTAATCCTGGATTTACTTCAGAATGAGCAGGCATTGACCACAGAAGAAATTACGGACCGGCTGCTCACAGACTATGAGGCATTGTTTGACATTCAGACTGTTCGGCGCAAATGCAATGCTTATGAAAAAGAAGGACTTCTAAGCAAGCAAAAAAAAGGAAAATCTGTCTTGTTTTCCTTGGACAATACTTTGAGTCTCTGGCTGAAATCTAAGGAAGCTATCATAGATGCTCTAGCTTTTTATCAGATGGCAGGCTGTCTTGGAATTATCGGAAATGAAATTCTGGAACAACTGGAAAGCCAGAACAAAAGCTTTCGGGTAAAACACAGTTTTTTCGTACATACATTGGAAGATGAAATACTACTGACCCTTTTGGATGGGATGAACCGGAAATTAACCGTAAATCTCACCATAAAAAGCTCTAAAAACGGTCTTGAAAGTACTGCAAGCTGCATTCCATTGCAGCTATTCATAAGCTCCAGAAGCGGCAGACGTTTTCTCTGCGGATATGTGGAAAGAAGCAAACGTTTTACCTGTTTCCGTCTGGATACGATCAAGCATGTTGACTGCCTGGAGCCTGCGCCGGAATATGAAGACCTGAAAAAGAAACTAGAACGGAACCGCTGTCTGCTCTGGGGTGTATCCTTTCAGGGAACGGAACGCCATCATCAGGATACCTTAACCATGGTCCTGCATATAGAAGAGCCTGGCGAACTGTATATTGTTGACCGTCTGAAACGGGAGGGCAAGGAAGGCGCTGTCACACGGATTGGAAAAAATACCTGGCAGTATCAGAGGGACTCCTTTGACTGTAATGAAATGCTGCCCTGGGTTCGAACCTTTACCGGAAGGATTCTGTCGCTGAAATGTACTGCCAAATCTGTAGAAAATCGGTTTTATCAGGATTTGGAAAGCATGTATCAAATGTACCAGATAGAAGGAGAAGCAAATGGAACTATTTTCTGAAATTTATAGCTGTTATTACCAGGTGATGCGACACCTTTTAACCTGTCAAACTCCCTTTACCATAGATGAAATCCGCAGCCAGATTTGCAAGGAAAGCTTTGAAGAAAGCCTCCTTGCCATAATTCCCAAGCTGGAAAGTGGAGACTGGAATTTATTTGCAAGAGAGAATGGGCTCTATTTTTCCAAAATAGATTCTGCATTTCTCACGCCTCTTTCCCACCTTCAGAAATCTTATCTGAAAGCGTTACTGTCTGACCCCCGTATCTCACTTTTTTTAGACCAAGAACAGCTGAAAACACTGGATTCTATGCTGGATTCTGTGAAGCCTCTTTGGAACCAGGAACAGATTTACTACTATGACCGTTTTACAGATGGAGATCCTTATACAGATGAAATTTACCGCAGTAATTTCCGCACACTGCTTACCGCACAAAAGCGCCGGCAATATACGGATATTGATTATAATTCTCCCAATGGAACCCGGGTTCATCACTACTATGTACCTGTACGCCTGGAATATTCCATAAAAAATGACAAGTTCCGGCTGCTTGCCCTGAAACATAGAAAAAATAATAGAATGCGGCTGGAAATCTTAAACATTGCCCGTATACAAAGGGTATGCCTTACCGATAAATTTTTCACTTCACAAATTGACCTGAATACCTTAATTCAAAATTCTTATGATAAAGAACCTCTCCGGCTGCATATTATCAACAAACGCAACGCCCTGGAACGGGCCATGCTTCATTTTGCGAATTATAAGAAAAATACGAAAAAAATCGGCGAAAACACCTATGAATGTCTGATTTATTATAACCAGTCTATGGAGACGGAATTACTGATTGAAGTTCTGTCCTTCGGCCCCATGCTTAAGGTTGTAGGAAATGACAGATTCCTTGCCAGCCTAAAAAGCCGACTGAAAAAACAGATGGAAATGAAAACATAGAGGAATAGAGCTTGTCTTTATCTGAGCATTTTTCGCTTGTTGTCATAAGGCGGCATTATAACAGGATTTGGCGATATTGACAAGACAGGCTACCTTGACAATTTTTTAACACTTCATGAAAGGACAGAAAATCCTACATATCGATTTGATAATTTTTCCAAAATTCTTTATCAACCTGTTTCAGTTTTCCATGTTCTAAACAATATACATGATCCAAATCCCATAATAATATCCTCCAATACCAGCTCCATTTTTTGTCTTGCTTTTCCCTGGTAAACTACTGCGATTTTTAGGACAGCGCTTTCTATACGGGGAATAACAGTTTGATTATCCCAGCCTTTCTTTTTAGGATAACAGTTCACTACATCTTTCGCATTCATTTCTCCGTTCTGTCTCAGCAGTGCGCATATGTCTGCGGCTACGAAAGGCAATACAAAACTATTGGTCACTCCATACGTTTCCTCTAAAAATATGCTGTATTGCTGTATGACATTGGAAACTTCAAAATTTCCTTCCAGATCTATGCCGTCCTTTATATCCCGAATAGCTTTTATTCCATATCCAGTCCCTTTTTTTATTCCAATCACATCTTTATAACAGGCGGGATATGTAATCTCAAAATCATTGGAGGCCGCCGCAAGCAGCAGGATTTTTTGCGCCTTTGCCTTTTCAATAAATGGAAGCAGCCGTTTTGCATATACAGGGATTTTCACGCCGATGCTCATTAAAATAATGTCCATTTTTTGTGTTACGCACCATTCTAATGCGGTACAAAATTCCCCAAGCTCTTGATTTCGATCCTGGTTTAAAATGGAAACGCTGGCTATTTGAAAATCTGTGACATTGTTTTTTTCCAAAAATTCCAACAGAAGGGCTGTACACAAGGTTCCATGGGATTCCCGTTCCCCCTCGGGCTCAAGAAACTGTGGGACGCAGCCTTCTCTAAAAATCTGCCAGCATGCCACTGTTTCTTTCTTATGGGGTAAAAGAAATTCTAACAATTCCCTGTTTATGCCATTGTCAATTACCGCTATTTTTAATTCAGGCAGATGCTCCCTATTCATCTTCCCTCACTCCCAGTAAGTAAATTGGATTTATTTTTAAATTTCTTTCTATCAAAAACAGGGACATTGCAAATATGCCAGCTACTTCCACACCTACTGCCAAAACAATGCTTTTCCTTACAATATCCTGGCTAACGGCCACAAATATTTTCTCATCTTCATTCGCTGCAATCCCTTTAGAATACATGGGGCTGAAATAATCTTCTTCCAGGGATACCGCGCTAAGCATTTTTTTATTGGCGATGCCTCCGACGATTCCCCCTGCTACGGAAGCAATGACTGCCAATACCATAATCCCCATTAGCAATGATGTCCGACATTCTCTCCGGGTCATCCCAAACGCCCGTTCAATAGCAGTGCGTCTTCTCTGTCTGATAATAGCTGAATACAACAGAAATGCGCTGCTCGCAATCACAGACACAAAACCTACCAAAAATATGATGATTGCTATCATCTGCAGGTTGTTCATCTGGGAAGCAAACCGCTCATACCCTTTGTCATCAAAAGTCACTTCCAACAGAGAAGATTCTGGCAGTTTATAGAACTCCTTATAAAAATCATTGATTCCGCCATTCTCTATCTGGAAGGAAGCATTATAGCCCTGCATGGGGCCTTCCGCGATGATATTCCTTACATCCTCTTCTGGAACGGATGCACTGGGAATAATAATTTCGTTTGTTACAAGCTCATATAAATCCATTCCTGTAAAACTACTAAAATAAATTCCTTTAATGGTATAATCTGATTCAAAGAAAACATCATTTTTTTCCCTTCCGGGGTTAAAATATCTGTCCGAAACATTCCCCCACTTGAAGTTACTGCTACTGTTGAATATTTATAATCCGTAAAATATAACTGTAATTTGATGTCATCCCCCACTTCAAGATTATTTAACTGTGCAAAAGACTGAGGAACCAGGCACACATTTGACCCATTCTTATACTCGTCACGACTGATATTTTCACCTTCCACAATGGAGGCCCGCCCGTCGTGAAAAGGACTTAAAAGCTCAGTATCTCTTGTAGGCGTAACTGGCACCGCTTCAAATGATAATTTCGCCAATTCATCAATAAAATTTTGCCATACAACACCTTCATCCGTATTCCAAAAATCTTCACCTATTTCACTCCACAACGACGACATAGAACCATCCTTAAAAATTGTTTCTGGAACATATTCCTGGAAATACCTTTCACCCATACGACTGTCAGAAAAATTTACCATTGTAAATGCAATATATCTTTTCCCAGCCTCTAAAGATTCTGTTTCTTTCCTGTTATGATCACAAAATAGAACCGTTTCCCCCACCATAGAAGGTTCCCCATCTCCCCAATAAACATTTTCTACTTTAACTTCTACAGGAGAATTAGGGATACAATCTTTAGAAGGTGAAAATTCAATTAAAGATGCAGTAGAAAATCCCTCATCCTTTGATCCTTCGGAAATAAGGCCAGGAGAAATGGCTCCGTAAAATGGTCTTTGCTCCAGTTTGTCTATATACGCAATGTCAAGACTATTTATAATATTCGCATTTAATATTGATGTATAATTTGATCTTTCCCTTACCTTATATTTCTGTAATTCTGCATCCCAGGTTTCTTCCATTATCATGTTGTCTGGCTTCTGCGTCACAGTCCCTATAGTAGTAAAATCAACTTCCATACGTTTTAGGGACTCCTGAACCCCCATCCACAGGCTACACCCTAATGAAAAAAAAACAGTGCTTAACATGATAATACAAAAAAACAAAATACACATCCACTTTTTCCGAAACAGATGCTTAAAACTGTTTACTATACAATTATTTTTATTTACCATAATCACCCAACATTTTTCTGTCAGTTTTTTACATTATATCGTAATAATTACTGCTCAGCCCCATAGTCTATCTTTTATTTTCCTATGAAGACTGAGCAGTCCACATACATTAAACATAAACTTATTGAACAGAAAATTTGATTAAACAATAATTATCTTAATAAAGTTTCTATATTTTTAGAAATGCTAATCTAAAATTCCATCAGCCGGCTCCTCCTATCGCCGAGCCTCCATGTGATACATTATACTGATGTCCCCCATTAATTCTGGTTTGTACCCCTTCCGTAACATTATACACTTCACAATAACATTTTACTGCACAACTTCCACAAGGACACTTAAAAGAATAAACCGTTTGCCCTACCTGTGTATCCATTTTTTTCAATTTTCTCATATATTCTCCTTCCTTCACAAAGCCTATGTTTAACATAATATGTATCTATAAATTCAAATGAACCAATCTGGCAATTTCTTCCACTGTCCCAAAACCATTCTTCTCTATCTCAGAAACTGCAAAATAGATATTATATTTTTCTTCCACTGCCATTAAAAGCTGGTATAACTGGGCTGCATTCAAACCAAAGAAAAATGAAGTCAATGGAAGTTTTTGCTTATCTTCTGTAATTTCATCCTTTACATTAAAATCTTTACCTAACATCTGGCAAATTTCTTCTATAATGCTTTCCATAGCGTATCCTTCTGACATCACTATATCCTCCCATATGAGAAACTAAATAGTTCCTTTTTTAAGCCTTGATAGAACAATTCAAAGTCCTCTTCACCAAGTAGCTGATAAACCGATTCTCCTGATTGTTCCCGTAACAGCCTAGCTTCTTCTTCGACATTACCTATAGGTACATATAACTTCTGATTCCATCCTTTTTTAGCCTTTCGACCAACTTCAAAACAATCTCATATCCATCGCATTCCTGTGTCATTTCTCCCAGAAATACAATCGGCGTTTTAAAACTTATTTTTTCAAACCTTGTTATCGCCTGCACTTCATAAGGTTCATAAACGTATGTAAATGGTATTCCTATCTTTTGGGCTAAAGTTTTATATGTCTGCTGCCTGTATTCCTCCAGTTCTGCAAAACAAATTACTTTTTTTCTTTCACATAATGCCTGATCAATGATTTCATAAATTAAAGTGTCCAGACATCTTTCTCTTGTCATACCCATATCAGTAATTATTACTATGTCACATTCTCTGACTCCCTTATTCCAATCTACCGTAGCAGTAAATCCTAATTTTTTACGGTTTGTTAAAAAGGAAATCTCTTTTCCCTCTAACTCCATCCCCACTGAAATAATAGATGAAATCTCATATTTATCAGGCATGTAATTCAAGATCGGAATTTCCTTCTTCGAAAACGGCACAATACAGGCTCTCTCTTTTTTCAAAAAATCCCCTCCTTAATCTTACGCATATTCTTCTCATGCACCATATTTTCATATAACAAAATTCGGCTCATGATCTGCTTCCAGGCATTTTCTCTGGCTCCTGCACACTGCTTCCTTTTCATGTTTGCACATAATATGTTCCCATCCACAGCATGTTTGGCACAAACAGAACATAGTACAAAAGCCCAACAATTTCTGCATTCCTCTGTAATCTGTGAAATATTCAAAAATCTACTAACTTTTTCAATGTCAAAACCTTCATTGAGACTGCCTATATTGGTACAGGAGGACGTCTCACTGACTCTTTCACATGGAAATAATCTTCCATCACAATCCACCAACGGTCTCACTTTTCCTGGTATACAAGGGCCTCCTGGAACCGAGACGCCTGGTAGAAAAAATGGCTGAAAATGAAAATCTTCAGTCGCCCGATCTTCAAACTCTCCTTTTACTAACCCATCCGGCGCATCAAAGTTCTTTTCTCTAAAATATCTGACATATCCTAAAAATGTACGGTACTCATAAGTTGACACAAATTGTTCACCTACGCTTTTTATGTCGTTTTCTTCCTCCACTAAATTCCACCTTACATCAATATCTTTCAAAATCGGTTCATGAAAAAAATTAGAAATTTCCTGGTAGCTGTTGTCTGGATCAACAACCATATTGACTGCACACTTCATTTTATCCTCACATTTATGTTTCAGTCTCTCCAAATTCCTAGTTACCATGTCATAAGAGCCTATACCATTTGCGAACTTTCTGTTCTTATCATGAATATCTTTTGGCCCGTCTAAGCTGACCGTAAGATAGACCTGATTTTTTACCAGAAAATCTATAATTTCATCCGTCAGCAATGTCCCGTTAGTTGTAATAGAATAAATGATTTTATGACCCCGAAAAACTTCATTGCAGTATGTAATAATCTTTTTGATTAAATCAAACTGTAGAAGCGGTTCTCCGCCATAGAATCCAATTCCTTTTTCATCACAATCTACCGAATGCTCCATATAAAAATCAATAGCCTGTTTTGCCGTCTCATAACTCATGTCTTTATTTGAGTGAGTCCTTGTCCCTAAATTTTTTTCTTCTGAATACACACAATATTGGCAGCGCAAATTACATCTCTGTGTAAGCTGAAGCAATATCTTGCTAACTTTCCTTTCCAACATAATATCCAGATATTTTGTTGCTGGATGCTCAAGTTTCTCAATATACGGCTCATTTAAATATCCAAGTTCTTTCAATTCTTTTACTTCATGATCTACCTCTCTCTTAGTCTGTGCATCCTCTGCTTCTTCTGAATCCCAATTTACAATCCTCTCATAAAGTTCTTCATTGACTACTATAATCTCATTCCTTTGTGTTTCATAAAAATAATACCCAAACGGTGTCTTTACCGGATAAATCAATGGTTTCATCCTTATTCCCCTCCAATTTTGTTCCTGCTTTTTTGTGCCGTCTTTCCATCCATAAAGTTCTATTTCTCTATACTCTGTTCCCCACACGTACGATCCTGTTTCTCTATCATCTGTCCGTCGTTCATCCGATACAACACATCTGCTCGCTGGGCAATGTCCGGGTCATGGGTAACAAGGATAACACATCGGCCGTCTTCATGAGAAAGCCTCTCCAAGTTCTCTACAATCCGCCTACTGTTTGCTGTGTCCAAGTTCCCTGTCGGCTCATCCGCCAGGATAATTGGCGCCCCTGATGCTATGGTTCGGGCGATTGCCACCCGCTGCTGCTCCCCACCGCTTAACATGCCTGGATATTTTTTCAACATCGTTTTGTCTAATCCCACACCCTCTAAGATTTCATTGACCCGCTCTTTCCAATTCCCCTTTTTCTGCCCAGTAAGCCCAAAAGGATAAGCAATATTTTCCTGCACGGTGAGCATGGGAAATAAGTTATAATTCTGGAAAATAATAGACAGATGTTTTCTTCTGAGTTCATCTCTGTCTAGTTCCTGATAGCTTTTTCCGTCCAGATAAATCGTCCCCGCCGAAGGCAGGTCAAGGCCTGCCAGTAGAGAAAGCATTGTGGTTTTTCCGCTTCCTGATTTTCCTTCAATCACACAGAATTGCCCAGAATGAAACTGGGCATTCACTTCCTTCAGCACATATGTAGTCTGATAACGGCTTTGATAGCGATAGCTTACATTCTCTATTTTTATCCTGTTCATTTCCAACCTTCTTCCCTGGCATGTTCCAGATTCAATTTCTGCATGCCTTAATTTTGCGCAAAAAAATATCCTTAAGCCTTAATAAGTTTTCCCAATATGCATCACATTTCTTCCGCAGGATACAATGGCCGAAAAAAGCGATCCTACTAGCTGGACTACCAGAAAAGAAAGGAACACCTTCACCCAGGTTCCAGCTGGGAACCCATAGCCGGCGCAGAGCAATACAACCATAGCTGTAACGCTTCCAATCGTCGCCAGCAGGCTTCCTTCCAGTAGTAGCTGCAAGATGATTTCAAACCTTTTTATCCCTAAGCACCTCATCAGAAACATCTCCCTCTTCTGGTTATGGATGGATAAAAAGAAAACCAGGGCTTCCAAAAAGACAAGCAACACAAAAACCGGAACCATGAACACCTTAAGAATCTCCATATTTTTCCTGATTTTAGAGGCTGTCTGGATGTAATTCCTGTCGTCCACGGACAGAGCAATCCGGGAAATGTCTTCCGGTTGCTGAGAGTTCACGGGTGCAAAAGCCAGTTTCTTTGCCTTGGCCTTCCAATCATTTAACTGCAGTGGATTTCCAACTGTCCCTCTCACTGAAGAAAAATAAAATTGTTTCCCCGCCTCTGCATACTGGCTCCGCAGCCATTCCACCGGGCAGATGACATTCGGCTCTTTTGCAGCAATGCTGTCATATACCTGGCCTTGGAAAAACCCGCCTATTTCTATCTGTGTGGAAATAACTTTTTCAAACCCATCCACCTGCCCGATTTCATTATACTTTCCGCTGTAGAGGTTCAGCTCCAGGGTGTCCCCTTTCTGGCAGTCCAGCCCCCGCTCCTTGGCATACTCTTTGCTCATCAGGCACTTCCCATCATCCCCGGATAATAATTCCTGAAATTCTTCCATACCGACAGAAAGGCTCTCCGGCTCCAAAAGGAACGCAGATGCATCATTGGAAGCTGTCAGGAACACGCTTATTTTCTTTCCATCCTGGCCGTTAGCGCTTACATTTCCATAACTTTCCGCCGTCAGCACCTTATCCTTCACATCTAATTGCCCAAGCCTATCCACTGTCTCTTCCCTAATCCGCAGCCCCTGCTGCCGTATCCCACTCACATCCGTTAGGCATATGGATACAGGCATCTGCTTTCCCAGGTCTTCCAAAGCCCTGTAATTTCTTTCGATACTGTCAATATATAAGAAGACAAAACTAACGAATATAAAAGAGATAAACGCCAGTAACAAGCTTCTTTCTTTATTTCTCATCATATATTTTATTCTGTACATTGTTGCCTCACAAATCTTAACATCAGAATTTCCCGAAATGGCCTTTTATAACGTTAATTGCATATGGCCATGGGATCTGAACATTTTTAGAGCTTTTCTATGGCAGGTAATGTCCTATATTTCATTTTTCCTGCCATCAGCAATACCGCTGTTAAACACATGCCATAAACAATCGCTCATTTCAGATAATACCGCTTATTACTGCAAACAAAATATTCAACATCATAACTATCGTCTGATGCACTCCATATATAATTATTTCCATCTCCTGGCTTTCACAGTAAATAATACCCACGATTTTTTCGGAAATATTTTCTATTATTTCTTCCAAAAGTCATTCCTCAAAACATCAAAATTTTCTTAACTTCTTACTGCATCCGGTTGTTTGCGCTGATGACTCCAAAATGTACATCCTACATTTGCTTCTCTTTCTGCAACCTTCTGCACCAGACAAACTACTGCTTTTTTCCACGTTTTCTCTTTCATCCCACATACCTCCTGGACATTTTTGGTAGAATCATGCTATAACCGCTTCAGACAGTATAATATTTGGAAATATTATACCATAAAACTTTTTCATATTTTTCCAAATGTAATAAATCAACTATGTTTATGTAATAAATCATGTATTTTAGATAAGTCACTATTTCACAGCTTCTATATACAACAACGCTTCCACTTTAAAAGTATCATCTGTATAATTTATATTAATTTCCCCACCACACATATCTATCATTTTCCTGACATTTTCCAACCCTATTCCATGGAAATCCCCATCTTTCTGCGTTGTTTTAAACTTATCTCTTCGTTTCATGACATTACCGGAATAACTATTTTCTATAAACAGAAACAAAATTCCTGCCTTTGTATATATTTCAACACATAGATACTTGCGCTCCGATTTTTTTGCTTCCCTGATTGCATTATCCAGCAGATTCCCTAAAATTGTACATATTTTAAAATTTCCATGAAACATTCCCTCTGGTATATTTATCTGTGCCTTCACTTCTTTTAAATCCCGGTTTGCATTTTTCAGCATATAATCCAAAATGCCATCCACTTCCTGGTTCCCTGTGGCAACTGACTCATCAGAATTTACTATAAACTGCTCCATATCTTTTACATACTTCTGGGCTTCTAAAATCTTTTCTTCTTTTAACAGTGTTTTCAATTCAATCATATGATGTTTCATATCATGCCATAAAATTTTTTCACTTTTTTTCGTATCTTGTATTACCTCTAATTCATGGGCATATATCTGAATCATTTGTTCCTGCATTTTTCTGTCCATGTAGGCGGCATAAAATTGAATCAATGATTGATAGATGTATATATTCAGAATATTAATAATCAACAGTCCTGTTGCTGTAAAAATAATAACACTCCTGATCTGAGTTCCCAGCTTTGCCACAAAAAAAATGATTCCTATGCTTATAATGGGAACGATCCCCAGGGAAGCCTGGTAACTAAGGGGGAGCACGAAATCTTTTTGCACCCTTACCATCCTCTCCATAACTATCGTAACCAGAAACATCACCAAACCCACAACATATTCCTGTAGGGGATTCACTGGATTTCCAAATTGATATTTCGTAAAAGCAAATACAGCAATACTGTCAACTAAAACATTGATTCCATAAATCAAAAATGCTGTAAGCATCTTTCTTGATGTTTTTATCTTATATGGAAAAAGTATCAAGATAAACCCCAAAATATTGCATAAAAAATTGAAAGGCGGAAAGTAAAACAAGTGGTAAATGACACTAGTGATTCCCCAAAAAGCAATATACAATATCCAATGGTATTTCCAAATGCAAGCTTTTTTATCTATAAATACATCAATTAGCCTTTTGATAGCAGCAATTCGAATGGCATTGGCCACTACGCTTAACGATATCCCCTCAACACCCATTTTTTCTATTCCTTTCATGTTCCAAAATTTTCTTTCTCACAGATGGCCTTTGTGTTTGGCTGACATTAAGCACGCTGCCATCAACCATTGTAATTTGTTCATACGCATATTCTTCTACAAAATATGAATTAACAATATACGATTTATGTATTTTTAAAAAAATATCAGAGGGCAGCGTTATTTCAACTTCACTTAATTTCCCATAATATTCTTTTATTCCTTTTACCGTCACCACCCTGATTTTCCTTTTTTCACTCTGCAGATAAAGAATATCACTATATGGTATCTGATATATTCTCCCTTTATTTTGAAATTCCAGACAAACAACCCTTTTTCCCCGGAACCGGACTATTTTTTCCATGAGGGAATAAATCACCTCTTCTTTTATCGGTATTATTATAAAATCAAACGGACGGTTTTGAAATAAGTCCAATGCATAAGATTTATTTGATGAAATATACACAATTATCGTTTGTTCATCACCTATTTTATCCCTGATTAATTTTCCGACATTAATTCCGTCTATTCCAGGCAGGGAAATATCAAGAAAGAGAATGTCAGCCCTGCCCCTTTCCATTAAATATTCTAATAGGGCTGTTCCTGTATAGAAAATCTTTATATTATAGCGCATTTTATTTACTGATGCATATCTCTCCAGAATCTCTCTTAATTCCTCACATGTCCCTGTTTCATCATCACATATAAAAATATTTAACATATTTCCCCTCCCGATGTCCTTTTTATCCCTTCCTGCGCTAAAAAATAATGTTTTTATAAATTTGAGACATGGCAGAGAAAGGATTCTTTTATAGTAGCACAACATAATACTATAAGAACACAAAATTTTACATTTTTTATTATGGAAAAGATACACAATACTAATTTCCTCTGCCCAACGCAATAAAATATCATTCTGTTTAAAAATTACATACATGTCTGGATTTTTCATATAATTTTCAGGCTCCAGGATTTTCCCTCCCCTGATTCGCTGTCCTCATCCTTTGCCATGCTCCTCCTGTCATGAATCCTGTGGCAATGGCCACATACTGCCCTGTATGGGGAACAGCTTATGGATTATCTATAGGAAAATTAAAACAGGAACTCCTATGCAATGGAGCTCCTGTTTCGATATTTACTTCTCCTGCTTTACCTCAATACAAATATTTCGATCCTCACATCCTTGTGCTGCAATGGTAACCTCGATCATGCCTTCTTCTTCCCCAGCCCGAACCACGGCCATTACATATCCATCATAAGTCTCCCACTCTGAATCGTCGTAGCTTCCAAGGGATTTGGGATCTGCACTGCCCATTGCCTCTAATCTGCCTGCACCTTTTACAGACACAGAAACCTTCCTGGATGCATTCAGATTCTCTATTCCAGCGCTATCCGTTAGCTTAACCGTAATAAAAGAAAGATCCTCACCGTCTGCACGCAGCTCCTTCTTATCTGCCTCTGCGCAGAGTTGTACTTCTTCTCCTGCTGTTACAAGAGAAAATCTTCCGATTTCTTTTCCTTCCCGATAGCTTACCGCCATTAATTCCCCTGGTGCATATGGCACTTCAAACGACGCTGTAAATTCATGTTCCTCTCCTGCTGGTTTCTTCCCCAGGGAATGACCATTTAAGAACAACTCTGCTTCCTCAGCATCTGCATAGATATCCACAAAGGCCGTCTTTCCTTCATACCCTGGCCAGGTCCAGCTTGCAATATTATCCTTGTACATCCAAGGAGTCTTGGAACATTTCATGTGAGCCCGATTCATACGTACCACGGCAAGATAGGGTTCTTTACGCAACCCATACACGATCTCCCGCAGATAACTAATGGGACGGCGATAACCAATCAAATCCAAATCTCCGATATAAGCTGTCCGCTCTGGAAAGACACTGGAAAAGTTCACAGAATCATCGTAATGGAAAATACCGCAGCCTGCTTCCCCAAGATAATCGTACCCTATCCAGGTAAAGTCCCCTAACACATGGGGATAACGCTTTACAATTCCCCACAGCCTTACGATATCTGCTGGATAAGTTTCTGTACCCACAACTGTTTTATTGGGATGTAATTCATGTTCCAATACATGCCGACCTGTAAGATAATTCAACCCGATAATATCGCTGGAAGAAGAGCATCCTTCCAATGCCTCTGTCAACAGCGGATGGGTGGCAAAGTATTCTCCCCTCTCGCCTTCCATCAAGCTCATAAAACTGTTAAACCCATTGCTTCCCTCTTGGTTTCCTTCTCCAGTTGCCTGAACTGGACCAAATTTTTCCATAATCTCCTGCATCAAAGGTCCTAACCGCACTCCAGCAGACATCAATCCATTTTGCCCCATCGTCGTATAGCGGGTATGATCCAGCTCATGAATCCGGTTGCACATGTTACGGTTTATCATAGCTCCAGCTTCTGAACCAGCCTCCGAAATTTCATTACCAGTAGAATATAACGCCACAGAAGGATGATTGTAATCCTTTGCTACCATCTGTTCTGCCACCTCTTTCCAGCATTCTCTGAAATGAAGAGCAAAATCATGAGGATTCTTATGAACTGTCCACATATCACTGATTTCATCCATAACCAGCATTCCATATTTATCACATGCATCCAGCATGGCTTTACTCATGGGATGATGGGAGCTTCGGATACTGTTAAACCCAGCTTCCTTCAACTGTCTGATTCTTCGTTCTTCTGCCTCTTTCCAGGTATTCGCTCCCAGAATACCATTATCATGGTGAATGCAGGTTCCCCGAAGCTTCACCATTTTTCCATTCAAGCGAAGCCCGTGGTCTGCATCCAACATAAGGGTACGAATGCCGAAGTTTTCCACTGTCTCATCCAATACCGCTCCTGCACTTTCAATCTGTACTCTGCACTGATATAATTCTGGCGTATCACAGCTCCAGAGCTTTGGGGTTTTGATACAGATGATATGCCTTGACATTTCCTCTGTTTCTGGGTACATGACATCCAATTGACGGTCACTGGCAACCACCGCGCCTTCCTTTTCCAGAAATACTTCCACATGTACTTTTTCCCTGACCCTGCTGATACTTTCCAACCGTACTGCCACTTCTACTACTGCAGATTCCTCTTCCTGAGCCAAAGTTGTGATTCTAACTCCGTCTGCTGGAATATGAATCCGGTCTCCAACCATCAATTTCACATCACGATAAATGCCGCTTCCCGTATACCAGCGGCTGTTGGGCGCCAAACTGTTACTAGCAATTACTTTCACTTTATTTTCCACTCCATAATTCAACCAGGAATTCAGCTCCACATAAAATCCCCAATACCCATATAAGCTGGTTGCTGCCAAAGCCCCATTTACATAAACCATAGCCGTTTGATAGATTCCTTCAAATTCCAGAAGCACCTTCTTTTCCTTCCATTCCTCTGGGGCAAAAAACGACTTCTGATAAATATATTCTCCACCTGGGTAAAATCCGGTTTGAGCGCCACTCTCCACCTCAGGGGTTCGTTCCTCGTGAATCATTGCATCATAAGGAAGATGCACCATATGTACCTCATCTGTTCCCAGGAAGGCCGCTGCTGCCGCATTGCTGCCGCCTTTCGTTACCTGCCAGTTGCGGTTAAAATTCTTTCTAATCATACAAGTTCTCCTTTCTGATGCTTCTCATCCCATTCTTTATTCGCTTTTTCCACCTTCATCAAATAAACTAAAATTGCCATCACAACACCAAAAATTAAAGGTATCACTGCATACATAAAGAAAATCATTTGAACCGCACCAGAAGTCTGTACGGCTGCAGTACCGTCAAAGCCGCCTAGCGCCAGCAGCCATCCTACAACTGCACTGCCAATACCACCGCCTAACTTCACACCAATGGAAGAACAGCTAAACATTACTCCATCAATTCTCACTTTCTGCGTCCGCCATGTATAGTCACTGGTTTCTGCTACCAGTGCATTTAACGTTCCAGTTAAAGGACCGCCTGCCATATTACGGAAAAAAGTAGCAAATAACATGACAGGAAGATTTCAGTTCAAAGCGCCTATGATAAACACACCGCCCATCAGAAGCGTAATTACCCTGGCGTACAAATTTACCTTCCACATACTTCCAAGCTTTTTACAAGTAATGGCGTCAACGCCAGAATAATCATAACTGGAACCAACTGGAATAAAGAAAAAGTTCCCAAAAGAGCAGGGTCATTCATATAATAGGTCATAAAATAAATTGCTGACCCCTGAGTAATTCCACTATAAATATAGTTTACCAGATATAATCCAAGAATGATGATATAATAAGGATTTTTCAATAATAATTTTAAGGATCTTCCAAAGCTTACTTTCTCTGGTCCATTTCCTGCTCCGACAGTTCCAAGTTCTGGTTTTGTATCCTCATCTGGCACTTTCTTCACCATGAGAACACAGAAGGTATTTACTACAAGGGCAATTAAGGCAAAAATCAAAGCTACTGTACGCCATCCTTTTGTACCGCCACCAAATTTTTCTACCAGCCCCATAGCATTATAAGAAATCACCAGTGTGGTAAAGGTTGCAAAAATAAAGCGGATCGAGCCAAGCTGAACTCTTTCCTGTCCGTTCTTGGTAATCTTGGCCGCCAAAGCCGCATAAGCAATACTGTTTGCCGTATAAAAAACTGCGTTAAAGGCCGTATAGAATACAAAGAAGTACGCATACTGCATGGTTTGATTCATACTGGGAATAGAGAATACTAGAAACAGACAAGCAGAAACTCCAAGCTGTCCGTACAGCATCCATGGACGGGCCTGTCCCATTTTGCTTTTGGTCTTATCCATCAATCCCCCAAAGAAAATATCAGATACCCCATCCAACAATTTGGAAGCCATCATCAAGGTTCCAATTACTGCACTGTTAAGACCTACCGCATTGGTAAGATATAACATAACAAAACTTGAAATTAACGCATATCCACAATTGGATGCCATATCGCCGGAACCATAGGCAACTTTTTGATACCATTTTAAATATTTTTTCTCATTCATTTGTTTTCTCCTTTACTTTTTTGTCGATAATGTATATACTTTATCCTAAGATAGCTAAATTTTAGCAATATTCACCAAATGCAACAATGTCACAAACACCTATATGTGCATATTTTTTGTATCATATTCGTGAATAATATTTAGAAAGACTGTTATGAATGAAAAAGTAATACGTTCCGGAAAAACAAGCAATATTCTGGAAATCCATAATTCAGACAGTATCGTCAATGCTTACTATGATATGTCTGCACCAATACAGCTTACCTTTAGCTACTGTAGCGGCCTTCAGGATCAGGATTTCTATAATGTAGTATCTGTATCTCCCAATAAAGATTATTTCTACGCCTCTCGCATTGACTCACATTTTCATAAGTTCAATGCCCGTCCACTGCATCAGCATAGCTTTTTTGAACTTTTGATTGTTTTAAAGGGAAACATTATACAAAAATCCTATCTGGTGATGGCAAAAATTATCTGGATTTTTTTCCTACTTTCCAGAATCACAAAAATTTAGAAAAACTACAAAAACTTTCTGATGCGTTAATCCACTCCATGATGTTTCCGAAATTTGGTTCTACCTATATTATCAAAGGTGTAATCTGTGAACTATTTCAATATCTGGATACCAGACAATTTTATCATATTAGTAAGGTTAAGCTCCATTCCAGCTCTGAGCAGCTTTTATTTTCCCGTATTGGACACCTGATGGAAGAAACTAATGGCCGGATGCCAAGATCTGCTCTAGAAAATGCCCTTTGCTACAGTGGGAATTATTTGAATACCATCGTCAATAAATACACTGGTATGAACTTACATGATTATGGCTTGACTTTTACAATGAAAAAAGCTGCATCTCTTCTGACGGATACAGATAGATCTATATCTGCCATTGAAACGCAGCTTGGCTTTACAAACCGTACTCATTTTTATAAAATGTTCAAGAATAAATATGGCGTTACACCGGGAAAATACCGAAGTCAGATGAAAGGAGTTCAAACTTAATTGTCCATTCTTTTATAACTTTGCAATCTATTTTCCTCTGTGAGCATCTATTTATAAGAATTCAAGAACAGACGCTATGGCAGGGCCCCCTCCCACACATAACGAAGCCGCTCCATATGTAATATTCTGCCTTTTTCCTTCATAAAGAAGACTCACGAGAATGCGGATGCCAGTAGCTCCAACGGGATGACCAAGGGCAATGCCAGAGCCATTGAGATTCACCTTCTCCCGGCTAAGCTTAAGCTCACGTTCACAGCCTATAAACTGAGCTGCAAATGCTTCATTGATTTCAAAATATTCAATATCATTCAAGGTAAGGCCAGCATATTCCGCTGCTTTTGGCAATGCATAGACAGGCCCAAGCCCCATATACGCCGGGTCTACGCCAAAGGATGCCGTACCGATAATTTTCGCCATTGGCTTCACATGATACTTCTCTACCGCTTCCTTACTCATCAGCAAGAGAGCTGCTGCACCATCATTAATTCCAGATGCATTTCCTGCCGTTACCGTTCCGTCTTTTTTAAATACAGCAGGTAGATTTCCAAGGGTTTCCAAGCTACTGTTTTTCGGATGCTCGTCTTTATCTACTACAGTCACTCGTCCCTTCCGGTCTGTAATGGTTACTGGAACAATCTCATCCAAAAACTTACCTTCTGCCTGAGCTTTTAAAGCTCTTTGATGACTCATATAGGCTAATTCATCCTGCTCCTGACGTGTGATATTATATTTTTCCGCAATATTCTCTGCCGTTCTTCCCATATGATAATCACAAATTGCGCAATTTAAACCATCATAAGTAATCGTATCGATAAGCTTTTGATCTCCAGATCTGATACTACGGGCATTAGTCAGAACATACGCTGCATTTGACATACTTTCCATACCAATAGCCAAACCTACCTCTGTTTTTCCCAACATAATCTGCTGGCTCAGTACTTCCATGGCGCGCATACCAGAACCACATTGTTGGTCAATGGTACAAGCATATCCACTTTCTGGAAAACCGCATTTGATCTGAATCTGGCGAGCTGGATTTCCTTTCTGTCCCCCCTTATAAATCATTCCTGCGACAATTTCCTGTACACAATCCTTACAAACGCCTGCCCGTTCCATCACTTCTTCTGCCACAATACTCCCAAGCTCCACCACGCTTAACGGGGAAAGAGCTCCGCGAAAATCACCAATTGGAGTTCTCGCTGCTGATACAATATATACTTCTCTCGTTTCCATTCATTACCTCTCTTACTGTCTATCAAATTTCTGGTAAACCATCATTTCTCTTGGAATGAAATACCTGCAATAATCTCAGCCGCCACATCATATGGAGTGATTTTATTCTCACTGTCAAAGACAAGCTTTGCTTTCTGCCCGATAACATCCCTGGCTGTATCCATTATTTTCTCTAAAATTTCAGATTCGATTTCGATGTGGATTCTTCTCTTGGTCTTTTCCTCTCTTCTGGCATATTCTTTGGGAACAACGCCTGCTATGGCTTCCATCAGCTCATCCAGGCCCTTTCCTTCACTTGCCACTGTATTGATAATCGGAGGACGTTCTTCGATAGGCATATCCCCAAAAGAAAACTTTAATTGATTGGTAAAAAGCTCAGCATCTGGATGATCTGATTTATTTACAATGAAAATATCTCCGATTTCCTGTATGCCAGCTTTCGCCATCTGAATGGAATCACCAAATCCTGGAACCAGAGCCACCAACGTCACATCTACAAAATTTGTGATTTCCGTTTCATCCTGACCAACCCCTAGACTTTCCACGAGAATCACATCAAAATCAAATGTTTTAAACAAATATAACACTCGCTTCGTTCCTTCAGATATTCCACCGATACAACCTCTGCTGCCCAGGCTGCGAATAAATACATTTGCATCTGTATTATGTGCTCCCATACGAACCCTGTCTCCAAGAACAGCCCCTCCAGAAAATGGAGAGCTTGGATCAACCGCAATCACGCCGACTTTTTTTCCCAGTTTTCGATATTCTGTAATAATCTTGTCAGTTAATGTGGATTTACCGGCCCCTCCGGGACCGGTAATTCCAATAATAAGAGCGTGATCATTCATATTTTTATAGGCTTCATTTAACAATTCCTGCCAGCCTTTTCTACGGTCTTCAATGACAGATATTCCCTGGGCAAAGGCTCTACGATCTCCTGAAAGTATTTTATCCATTAATTTTTGCATATTACTTTTTTCCATAGGCACCTCTTCATCCAGTCACTGAAAATTCTCAGTCTAATTTATCTTTCATATAATCCTGAATAAACTCTACAGTCTTTTCTGCTGGATATCCAGTACCAAATGCACCCAGAACACCCATAGCTTCTAACTGCTCTCTGTCGCTATCCGTAATGATTCCACCACAGATCACACGGATATCCTCCTCTGCTCCCTGTGCTTTCAGGCCATCCATAAGCTTCTTACAGATTATCACCAAACTGCCTGTCAAATCCGATACAGAAATAAAATCAACATTTTCATTAATTGCTGCATTCACAACACCCTCTTCACTCTGAAAACGTCCAGTATAAATGGTTTCCATTCCAGCATCACGGTATACCGTCATCATGGTAAGAGCGCCTCTTTCATGAATGTCACAGCCTACTTTTGCTACCAATATTCTTATCTTCCTCATGATACATACTCCTTTAATGCTTCTTTTACATAATCCGGGGTTGGCAGCGTACTCAATGGATCATAGCTGATATCATAGCCAAGACGGACAATACCAACCATTTCACCCATGGTCATACCTTCTGCAATACCATCAATCATGGCTCTTGAAACGTTTCTGCCTTCCTTTGTATCCAGATATAACCTACGGAAACAATCATAAAGTTTTTCTGTATTTCTTGCAGCCTTAAACTCATTTAATTCTTTAATCTTATCGGTACGCATCTGCTCTGTGGGAACTTTATACGCACAGTTTTCGATCTCCTTATTGATTGGCCCAGACTCTCCCTTAAAGGAATTTACACCTATGATCAATCGCTTGCCTTCTGCCTTTTCTCTCTGAATCTTCAAACGATTTTCTTCCATAACTGCATTGAGCCATCCAGTTTCCAGACATTCATAAACGCCGCCTCTTTCTTCAATTTCATCCAAGAACGCCTGGCACTCTTTCTCAATCTTGTCTGTCATCCATTCCAAATAATAAGAACCACCCAATGGATCAGCTACCAGTGGTACATTTGCCTCATGGGTAATGATATGCTGTGTATCCAGGTTGAACATTCTAGCCTCATAGGATGGAAGACCTACAGCCTCATCAATACTGGATGCATCGATAGATCCAACTCCACCAAGAACACAGCTTAAAATCTGAAGGGTAACACGGGCTGCATTATTCAAGGGCTTCTGCCACTGAAGGGATAATCCAGAAGTACGAATACCAATCTTTAACATCATTGCCTTTTCCGTGGTTGCCCCAAGCTCGTCTTTGGCAATATGCGCCCACATACGGCGAATTGCCCTGAACTTTGCAATGGTTTCAAAGAAATCAGATTCTGCATCTAAAGAACAAATCATGCTGCCAAAATCATCAATAGAATTTCCTCTTTCATTTAAGTCTCGAATAGTCTGTCTTGCAACTGCTAAAACCATACCGATTTCCTGATATGCATTCATACCACCCTGACATGGATCTACGCCGTTGGGCGCAATGGCTTTCCACTTTGGAGTGTGCTTCATGGCATATTCAATATGATCCAGGCAGACACGACGGTTAATTTCTGTTGTCCAATCAGGGGAAGCATACACAAGCTTTGCACGAATTGGATCAGCAATTCCATTTCCTTTCAGTTTTGAAACATCCAGTCCTCTTTTCTCCATCATGGCAACAATCATGCCATGGAAGAAAATAGAGCAGGAAACATTCTGATGTGCCAGTTCAAATGTAACGCCTTCCAATGGAATTCCTTCCAGCATTTTTTCATAAACATTAATTGCGTAAGTTGACATTCCTCCGCACATCATACTATTCCAGGAAGCTGGATGATCTGGATCAATTCCTGACTGAATAGGTAAATCAGAAAGGAGACGAAGATCATTCATTCCATTCTTTATGTAATCGCGAAATGCTTCATTTGTCTCTTCTGGGGTTGCATAACTTACAATAAAAGATTTTAACCACAAACGGTTTCTGTACATTTCTTTATAAAGACCACGAGTAAAAGGGAAACTTCCTGGATCTCCCAGATCCTCATCATATTGATCCTCTGCAATGTCTTCTGGTCTATAAATGGTTTTTACTTTAATATGACTTTGTGTTGCATCACGAACCAATCCATCCGCATCACGGTCAAGATTAATTTCTTCTTTCCGGCTCTCAGCCATATGCTACCTCCTTCTACAACTGCTGTTTGGTTTTCTGTTTAAAATTTTGTTTGATATAATTTTTCAAATTCATCCTTCAACTGTTCTCTGAAATCTGGATGAGCAATGTTAATCAATGCTCTGGATCTCTGTTTCAGAGTCTTGCCTTTTAGATGTGCGATACCATATTCTGTTACAACATAATTGACATCATTTCTGGAAGTGGTAACGGCTGCGCCATGATCTAAGAAGGGAACAATCTTGGAAATCCTTCCACCTGCCGCTGTGGATGTGCAGGCAATGATAGATTTTCCATCTGGACACATGGTTGCTCCACGTACAAAGTCTACCTGGCCGCCAACACCGCTAATCTGTCTTGGTCCAACACTTTCCGCACAAACCTGACCAAAGAAGTCAACCTGAACACAGGAATTTACAGAAATAACTTTATTATTTTTAGAAATGACTCTTGGGTCATTGACATAAGTAATGGGCGCCATATACACGCTTGGGTTATCATCCATAAAATCATATAATCTTTGGGTACCCATAGCAAAGGCTGCAACCAAAAGCCCTTCATTTAAGCCTTTTTTCTTTCCATTTAAAATACCTTTTTCCACTAACGGAACAATACTGTCTGAAAGCATTTCACTGTGAAGGCCAAGATCCTTCTTTTCATCCATAAATAAAAGTACGGAATCTGGAATTGCGCCGATGCCTAACTGCAATGTGGAACCATCCTCCACAAGAGAAGCACAATGCTCACCAATTGCTTTTTCTACATCTGTAATCTTGGTAGGAGGAAGCTCAATTAAGGGCCTGTCTGTTTCCACAACATAATCAATATCAGAAATATGAACAAAACAATCTCCATGAGACCGGGGACACTGAGCATTTGCCTCAACAATTATCATTTTTGCTGTTTCTACTGCATGCTTTGCATAGTCAACGGACAATCCCAGACTGACATACCCATGTTTATCTGGTCTTGAAGTTTGAACAATTGCTACGTCTACTGGCAGAGGACCATCAAAAAAGGTTGGCATTTCGTAGAAAAATCCAGGAGTAAAATCGCCTCTTGGTCCGTTAATTGCATCTCTTGTTTTTCCGCCAGCACAAAATGTATTATGTCTGAAATGTTTTGAATTCTCTGGCAAACAGTATTCTGCTTTTCCAAGAGGAATATAATGAACAATTTCTACGTTCTCATACTGCTCTTTGTTTCCCACCAAGGCATCTGTAATCGTCGTAGCTTCACCGGCAGCATGGGAGAAAACCAGGCGATCTCCCGATTTGATATGCTTTACCGCTTCTTCTGCTGTCACACATTTTTGACGATATTCATCTCTCCAATTCATAATTATTACCTCCGTTGTTCTTATTTACGAATATAAAATCATACTTGTATCTTAATAGTAAAACAGAATATTTCTTGTGTCTAATTCCTTATAATCATCAAAAACTATACCTGATGTTATAGATTTTCCAGTTCTTCCATGGAACTAATTTGAGCTATTTTACTTTTCTATTCCCAATCTTTCTGGGATTCCTTTGTCAAAAGGATGCTTTTCTTTGCCAATCAATGAAATATAATCAGCGGCATTTTGCAATGCCTCACTGGGATGATATCCATTGAGCACAACTTCCAGTTTTTCTGGACGATTTTTCAGGAAATCCAGGATACACTCCTCCGACAGCATTCCATAATTCACTGCATGAAGTCCTTCGTCCAGGAACAAAAGATCATAATCTTCTTTTACAACCTTATCGCAAATGGTTTTAAAGGCATTTTCATAAAAATTTCGTGCTTCTGCTTTCTCCTGATCTGTCATCTGAAATACAAACTTTGCACTGTCTAAGCCATCCATCACTGTAATATTGGGTATGCTCCTTAAGATATTCAATTCACTGGAATCATTCTTTTTTAAAAACTGAAAAATCAAAACTTTCATACCTGCGCCTGCTGCGCGAATACAAAGACCCACACCGCAGGTAGTTTTTCCTTTACCGTCACCATGGTAAATATGCACGAATCCTTTTTGCATGGCTTTTCCCTCTCCTCACCATCTGATTGATACAAAAAAGAGGCTGTCGGGAAATGGCAATTTTCCACAATATATCATGTGATTTGTTCGATATCACATGATATACTGTGTGCAAATTTCATTTTCCGACGGCCCCCTTTTTGCAGACTTAATCTTAATACTCGTTCAGAACGAAACGACTGATTACCATCTTGTTAATCTCTGATGTTCCTTCACCAATGGTCATCATCTTAACGTCGCGGTAGAAACGCTCTACTTCATATTCCTCACTGATTCCATTTGCACCAAGAATCTGTATTGCATCGCGACATACTTCATCCGCCATCTCTGTAGCATATAATTTGCACATAGCTGCTTCTCTTGAGAAGGGCAAACCAGCATCTGCAAGTTTTGCAACGTTATAGCACATGCAACGGGCAACTTCAACTTTCTGCGCCATCTCTGCAATTTTAAATGAAATTCCCTGAAATGCTGTGATTGGTTTTCCAAAAGCAAATCTTTCATTTGCATATTTTACTGCACGTTCCAAAGCGCCCTGCGCGCCTCCGATACTAAAAGCAGAAACCATAACACGGCCTTCATCCAGTCCTTCCAGGAAAATAGGAAGTCCATGATGTAATTCGCCAACCAGATTTGCCTTAGGTACACGGCAGTCACTAAAGAAAAGCTGTCCTGTTGAGGAGGCTCTTACGGACATTTTTACTTCTTTTGCACCAACCTCAAAGCCTGGTGCGTCATTGGGAACAAGAATCAGGCTGATACCCTTGCTGCCTTTCGCTTCACGGTCTGTTTTGCAGGCAACCAGATAATATTTTGCATCTCCTGCATTTGTAATCCAGCTCTTAGAACCGTTAATGACCCATTCATCCCCATCCAAAACGGCATAGGTCTTTGTTCCACCTGCATCCGATCCAGACTGAGGCTCTGTCAATGCGAAAGAAAGAATATTTTTTCCTTCCACTGCGCCAGGAAGAATCATCTGTTTTTGCTCCTCTGTAGCATGGCGAATCAAAGGTCCCATTCCAATATCTATGTGTGACTGTACAGAAATAGCAATGGAACAGCTATGTCTCGCAAGCTCTTCCAGTACAAGCACGCCAGATAATACGCCCATACCCAGTCCGCCATACTCTTCTGGTACACGTGTTCCAAGGAGACCTAATTCTCCAAGCTTCTCAAACAGTCCCTCTGGAAATTCATGGTTACGATCCATTTCCGCAGCAATTGGAGCAATCTCTTTGTCGGAAAATTCACGTGCAAGATCTCTCACGTCCCGCAAATCTTCATCTAACATAAAATCCGCAAATTTGTTCATTTTAAACCTCCTCTTTTCTTTTTACAGACAAATCTTCATTTGCCTTATATTTTTTGTACAATATAATTTTAACACGTGATTTTGCCCCTTGTATAATTCCTATTTTTTATAGAATTCCATACCTGACTGCATAAAATCATGCTCCCCTGAAACATTTTTATACCGCACAATTACTTGTTTGACCGTCTCCAGATTTTCATTTTCTCTGCTTCCTTCACCAGTTCTTCTCTGAAATCTGGATGTGCAATCGAAATGAGCGCTTCCGCCTTCTGCCATACGGAAAGACCCTTAACATTCACCTTGCCATACTCTGTGACTACATAGTGAACATTGGCACGGGTATCCGTAACAATTGATCCATGTGCTAAGGTTGGCCGAATGCGAGACTGCAACGCTCCATCCTTCCCCGTAAAAGTGGAGGAGAGGCAGATAAAGCTCTTGCCTCCCTTTGAGAGATAAGCGCCAAGCACAAAATCTTGCTGTCCACCTGCTCCACTGATATGTTTGATACCTGCAGATTCTGCATTTACCTGACCAAAAAGATCGATGTCCACGGCGTTATTAATAGAAATAAAGTGATCCAGTGCAGCAATGGAACGAATGTCATTGGTATAATCCACAGGAGCACTCATAAGCTCAGGATTTTCATTCATATAATCATACATTTTTTTCGTACCTGCGCCAAATGCATAGACCTGGCGGCCACGGTCAATACTTTTTTTCCTTCCATTAATCTTGCCAGCACGAGCAATATCGACAAAAGCATCTACATACATCTCTGTATGTACTCCAAGGTCTTTTAAATCAGACTCTGCAATCAAGGCTCCAACGGCATTAGGCATGCCGCCAATCCCAAGCTGCAAACAAGCCCCATTGGGAATTTCTTGGACAATCAGATTCGCAACTGCCTGGTCAACCTCTGTTGCTGTTCCCCCACCTAACTCACTGATTGGAGGATTCTCGCCCTCTACAATATAAGTAACATCTGAAATATGTACACCACATTCCGTCCCACCCAGACAGTGAGGCATATTTTGATTTACCTCTACAATAATGTGTTTGGCCTTCTCACACATCGCACCAAGATGAGAGGCATTTGGCCCAAAATTGAAGAAACCATGTGCATCCATTGGTGCCGCCTGAAACATTACCACATCTTCGGGACGTGCAAAATCACGGTAGTAGCGTGGCAGCTCAGAGTAGCGAAGAGGCGCATAATAAGCATAACCACGAGAAGCCATCTTACGTTCAATACCAGACATATGCCAGGAATTCCAGGTGAAATGTTCTCCTGCATCCTCACGTTCAAAAATTGCCAATGGTTTTAATAAAATGCCGCCGCGCAAATTAATATCTGTCAATTCGTCTGTACGTTTTGCAAGTGCACGGTCCAAGGCATCCACTGTATTCACGCACCAGCCATAATCTACCCAATCACCGGACTTAATTAGTTCCACTGCTTTTTCGGCAGATACAAGCTTCTGTTCGTATTCCTGTAAACAGTCCATGAAAATACCTCCTTGATATAATTAATAATTATTAAATACATAAAATTGCGGAATTGGTTATTTTACTTTTATTCTGTTATAATAAATTTAATTTCTAGATAATTTATATTTGCGAGGTAAGTGAAAGCTATGAAAAAGATCCCAATTCTCAATTCAATGAAAAAAACAAGAAATACCCCTTATCTGAAAAATTACACTTTAAATTACACAAATTCCATTGGAAATGAAAAAATTTATGAGATCGTCAGTAATTTTGATCATAAATCTCTCAATGATATTGGAAGCCAGGTCTCTGGGGTCGCCATCGCCGGCCGACGGGACGATCAAATTCTTTTATGTAAGGAATTTCGCATGGGTGTAAATCAATTTGTCTACAATCTGCCAGCAGGTCACATAGAAAAAGGCGAGGATGCAGAAACATGTGCAAGAAGAGAACTTTATGAAGAAACCGGCCTTTCCATCATGAAAATTCTTGATATTCTTCCTCCCTCTTATGCAGCTCCTGATTTCAGCGATATCCTATCCTTTACCGTATTTGCCCAGGTGGATGGAGAATTTTCCGACCATACAGGAGACGACGAATGGATTGAACCAGGATTTTATACCAGAGCACAAGCCGCAGAGCTTTTAAAAACATCCAAATTTACCATAAGGGCCCAGTTAATTACCCACTCCTTTATTCATGAAATAAAATCATAATTCACATCCCACAAGTGGACATCATTGTCTTTATCTAATAGAAAAATATAATAGGGCTGTCTGGAAATTATGTTTCCTGGCAGCCCCATTTCTGTCACTTTCTCCTTTTAAATTTGGCAGGAATATCTAAAAGGACGAAAACAACTTATCCTCTCAATAAATTCGGCAGGAACAATACAATAGATTCAAAATTTGAAAGGAGTAAAACAACTCCAATTGCTATGCCGATTAATACAAACAAATGCTTATTAATTACAAATCCAACGGGTTTATTTCGTAGCCTTGCAGCCACATATAGATTAAGTCCCAGTGGAGGTGTTACAAAACCTATCGCCAGGTTTACACACATGATTACACCAAACGCTACCAAATCAATTCCAAACTGGTTACACAGTGGAACAAGCATAGGAGTAACAATTAAAATTGACGCACAGGTTTCCATAAATGTACCAATAACTAACAATAAAATATTTACCAGCAATAAGAATACGTATTTGTTTGTTGTAAAAGATGTAATTGCCTCCGCGATATGCAACGGTATCTGCTGTCTTGTCATAACATAACCGTACCCTGTTGCTGCTGCAACAATGAGCATAATGTAAGCGCCGCTGACAGAGCTTTCTTTTAAAACAGTATAGAATTTCTTTAAGTCAAGCTCCCGGTAGATTACGAATCCAACAACGATACCATATACAGAAGCAACGGCTGCAGCTTCAGTTGGAGTAAAGATTCCTCCGTAAATACCTCCAAGAATGATGACTGGCATTAAAAGTCCCCATACTGCATCTTTGAATGTCGTCCATACTCTCTTTGCTTCAAATTTATTCTGGGATTTTACATGCTTTTTCCCATAAAAGAAACAGTAAGTAGAAAACAATAATGTCAACAACACACCTGGAAGTATTCCACCAGTAAAAATATCTGCAATAGATGCACCAGAGGTATTTCCATAAACTACCATAGGAATACTTGGCGGAATAATAGATCCCAGGATACCTCCAACGGCAATAGCCGCCAAAGCAAATTTTTCCTCGTAGCCTTCCTCAATCATTGCCGGAACCATAATACTTCCAATTGCAACTACGGTTGCAGTTGCAGAACCGGAAATAGCGCCAAAGAACATACATACCAGGAAAGACACGATAGCCAACCCTCCTGGAAGCCAACTGAAAAGTGATCCTAAGAAATCACAGAGCCTCTTTGATACACCTGTTTTCGCCATCAAACCACCACAAAGAATGAATAATGGAATCGCCATCAGGGAAAAAACATCACAGCCTGTGTAAAATTTCTGGGCAATCGACTCTAGAGGTACATTGGTATATATCATCAATGGAATCAGAGATCCCAGTGTAAGAGCCATGGCAATTGGAACTCCTAAAAAAGCACATGCAAAGAAAATGACAAATATCATTACTGTACATCCATCCATTTATTCAGCCACCTCCTCTTCTGTCTCCTCTTCCTTCCCCAGGATATCTTTTACCATATTCTTAATCTGTTCGATAATAGATAACCCAAAACCAATGGGCAGGGAAATATAAACTGTATAAAATGGAACTTTCATCAATGGTGTAAGCTGAATGTTCCCCTGCATGGTACTCCATACCCAACTAGCCGTCAGATAAAACAACCAAATAAATACTCCAAGTGTTACAAAAGATACGATAATATTTAATATCTTTTGCACGCCTTTGGGCAGCATTTGAACCAATACATCTACGCCCACATGTGCCTTTTCTCTCGTCGCAACCGCCACACCGACATAGATACACCATATCATAAGATATCTGGATAACTCATCACTGATAGAAAATGGAATTCCAGCGCTCCGCAATATTACTGCTATAAAAACGATAAAACACATAGCAAGCAAAGCGATTGCTGCAACAATTTCCTCCGCAGTACAGATAACCTTATCAAATACTTTTAAAGATTTCATCCACTAATTTCCTTTCTACTATGGAAAACGAAAGATTACTTCGCCGTCGGGTCCATATCCTTAATCTTCTGATAAACATCAGCATCGATCAATTTTCCTTCACCTACATATGCTTCCTCAATCGCTGGAACCATTGCCTCTTTCCATTCATCTACATCAATTTCGATGATTTCACAACCTGTCTCTTTGATCTTTTTGAGCATCTCTTCATTGTATTTCTGAGATTCTGCTCTCTGCCAATCTCTTGCTTCTGCTGCTGCTTCTCTAACAACCTTCTGTAAATCTTCATCCAAACCGTCATAAACAACCTTACTCATTAACAGCGGAGCTGCTGCATAAAAATGATTGGTTGCAGCAACATAAGACTGAACCTGATCGATATTGTTAGATCCAATAACAGCCGGTGTAAGACCTGTAGCATTCAAAGTACCATTCTGAAGTGCAGTATATACTTCGGAGAATGCCATTGCGATACCATTTGCTCCCAGATTATTGTAAGCGTCTACCTGCATCTGGCTCTCTAAAGAACGAATCTTAACACCCTTCATATCAGCAGGATGTTCTACTTTAGAATCACAAGAAATATAGTAGAAACCATTCTCCAAAAGCTCAAGACCAACTAGATCATAGTTTTCCAGGTTGTCCAACATAGTTCTTCCAATTTCACTATCCAATACACTATAGGCATGTTCCGTATTACTGAAAATATATGGGAAATCAAAAACCTCAAAATCATGTGTAAAGTTAGAGAGGGGAGCAGCAGAAACTAATGTAAAATCTACAGAACCCATCTGAAGTGCTTCTACAACATCACGCTCATTTCCAAGCTGAGCGCTTGGATAAACCTCAAGAGAAATTCTTCCGCCGGATTTTTCATTCATCAGTTCACCAAACTTCACACATCCTGTATAATATGGATGATCGGTTGGAAGGTTTACACCACAGGTCCATTGATATTCTGCGTCGCTGCTTCCAGATTCTTTTGATCCCTCTGTACTTTCTGTACCTGCCTTGTCTTCCTTTCCTTTGGAATCCTTAGAGTTGCTGCCGCATCCACTCAACAATCCTATCGCCAGGACACCTGATAAAACCATAGCTGCGATCTTCTTAATCTTCATAACTTGACCTCCTTATTGAAAAATTAATTTAAATGGATTATACTAATAATTATATTAGAAAACCCACCCCTTGTATAATTGCAATAAATCATAGATTTTATAACTAATTTTCATAGTATTTTCAATTGCTAAGTGATTCTTAGGAAATATAAATGAACAATATTTTATCATTTTTATCCTGTCCATGATTCATAAGACATTTACTCAGAAAAAAGAAGCAGCCAATGAAAATAGCAGTGTTGTCCATGATTACTGGCTAAAAATTAGGTAAATATTGACGGTTGCCAACTGAAATTGTTTCTTTTATAATGAATCATAATTTTAATAACTAATACTCATAGTTCCGCTTAATTCAATTTATTGCAATTTGATATTTACATTGATACAAAAGGAAATGGAGGTTACTATGTACACACTTAATTGGAAACAGTTGGAATATTTTATCACTCTTGCTGAAATTCAGAATTACACAAAAGCTGCTTCTGTTCTGAATATTACACAGCCTGCCCTTAGCCGGGCCATCAATAACCTGGAACAAAGTATTGGTATTCCACTTTTTGAAAAAAGCGGAAGAGGTGTCAAACTAAATTTTTACGGGCATATCTTATTTCAGCATCTGCGCATTGCACGCGATAAAATATACGAAGGAGAACGCGAAGTCCGTTCTCTTATCTCATCTGATAAGGGACATATCTCTGTTGGCTCTCTCTATACTTTGGGTATTAACTTTCTTCCTCTGCTTCTGCGGGATTTCAATAAAGAATATCCTCAGATTACTTTTTCTCTGTATCAACACCCAACGCGCATTTTGTTAGAGCAGTTGAATAATAATGAGATAGATGTTTGTTTTTGTACCGATTTTAACAAAAATACCCTCTCAGACCATTTGATGAAAACTGTCATTTCAACAGAGCCTCTTTATATGTTAGTGCCTCGTACACATCCCATGGCAGGGCAAAAATCTGCCAACCTATATGATTTTAAAGATGATACTTTTATTCTCTTTAATAATCTTACGTTATTTCATAATGAATCTTTAGCCCTCTTTTCCAAGGCTGGATTTTCACCACGTGTTGCGTATGAAGCCAATGAAGACTCTACTGTAGCTGGATTTGTTGCCGCTGAGCTTGGCGTTGCATTGATTCCCCCAATTTATGGTGTAAATATGGATCGGTGTGTTCCTATAGCTCTCAACGATCCCGATGCATTTCGCACTCTGTGCATGATATATAAATCAGAAAACGAATCCATCCCTGTTGTTAATAAATTTCATAATTATGTGATATCTTGGCTGTCAGAGAATCGAGATAAGATTGCACCTAACTACTACCAATAAACACCAAGGATTGATTTCTGAATCATTCCAAAAAATATTTTTATGCTGTATTTCATTGTACCCATTGACAGCCATAGTTTCTATGTTGAGCATTCAACGGGAATGTAACATCCTTATGAATTCCACTAGAAATTATAGAGCTGTCAAGGTATATTACATGATTATACTTATTCTAACCTCAAATCCAATTTTTATTATAATTATTACAATTCCTCATAATTCATCTTGAATTCAGGTTCTCTTTTTTCAAGAAAAGCAGATATTCCCTCACCAAAATTATACTGTATATTATTGTGATATAATAACCTGGCTTCAAACTCAAGACCATCCTCTAAGGTCATTTCTAATCCACCATTTACACAACGTTTTACCGCTGAAACAGCATTCACTGGATACTGTATCACTTGTTGTGCCAACTCATAGGCTTTCTCCATAAGTTTCTCTATGGAATAAATATCTGAAATTATGCCGTATTTTTTTGCTTCCTCAGCATTTATTTTTTCATTTAGCAACAGCATACGCATCACGCACTGTCTGCCAACCACACGAGTCACCTGTTGGGTACACCCCCATCCAGGTATCCCTCCTAGAGATGTAGTCGGTAACCCATAGACAGAATTTTCACTTCCAATGGCAATATCACAAGCAGTAATTACTGCAAGAGCAGCTCCCAAAGCATATCCATTTACTGCAGCAATATATGGCTTAGGACTATTCATAATACTGCGGACCAATTTCATTCCCTGTCGATTATAAGAATCAATATTCTCATGCTGCTTTGTAGCATACAATTTTTCTGCCTTTAAATCTCCTCCTGATGAAAAAGCCTGTTTTCCTGCTCCAGTTATAATCACACAATATATGTCAGGATCATTATTACAAATTTCAACCTTCTCATTCATGATTTCCAACATTTCTATTGTCATACAGTTAATTTTCTTTTCATTGTCAATTGTTATCGTTCCAATATGATTGTTGTTTTCACATCGAATTGTACTCATGAAAACCTCCTTATATATAACAAAGACCATGTTAGAAAAAATAACATGGTCCAATATTTCTTATCATTTAATTAGCTTCTTAACTTCTTAATCTCATCCATCATAGCAGGAATCACCTGGAACAGATCGCCTACCACTGCATAATCAGCAATGTCAAAAATCGGAGCATCCGAATCTCTATTGATAGCAACAATGATATCGGCACCGCTGATACCAGCCGCATGCTGAATAGCTCCAGAGATACCACATGCAATGTAAAGCTTTGGTCCTACTGTCTTACCTGTCTGTCCTACCTGATGTGCATGAGCAATCCAGCCTGCATCCACAGCCGCACGAGATGCGCCAACAACACCACCAAGTAACTCTGCAAGCTCCTTAATAACACCAAAACCTTCTGGACCGCCAACACCACGACCACCAGATACGATAATCTCAGCTTCTTCAAGATTAACTGCTTCAGCAACTTCTTTGATGCGCTCGATGAGCTTGGTTCTAATCTGAGATGCTTCTACGTGGATATCCTCTTTTGTGATAGTACCTTCCTTACCTTCTACAAGTTCTGGTCTCTTGAATACACCTGGACGTACTGTACCAAGCTGAGGACGGTTATCTGGGCAAAGGATCGTAGCCATCAAATTACCCCCAAATGCAGGGCGTGTCCATGCCATGTTACCGCCTTCTGCATCATAGTCTAACTGTGTACAATCAGCTGTAAGACCTGTATTCAGATCACATGCCATTTTCGGCCCAAGATCACGACCATTATTTGTTGCACCAATTAAAATGGTAGATGGTTTATACTTGTCAACAAGAGTCTTCATAGCGATGTTGTATGCATCTGTTGTATAGTTATAATATTCATCGCCTTCCACAAGGATAACTTCATCTGCGCCATACTCAATTGCTTTCTTAGCAACATCTTCTACTTGGCCACCAATAACAACTGCAACGAGTTTCTCACCCATCTCATCTGCCAGCTGACGGCCTGGTTTTAGAAGCTCATAACCAACTGGCTTTGCAACATTTTCTTCTGTCTCAACAAATACCCAAAGATTCTTATATTGTTCAAAACTCATGTCTAATATCCTCCTTACAGTACTTTTGCGTCAGCAAGCAGGCCGACAAGTTTGATTGCGGAATCAGTAACAGCTTCTTCAGCAATTTTCACACAGCTCTTATTTCTAACAGGTGTGAAGGTCTTCTTCACCTTTGTAGGGGAACCCTTAAGACCGCAGCGTGTCAAATCAATCTCCGGCATGTCATCTGCTGTGATAACAGTAATTTCTTTCTTACGAGATGCCATTTTGCTCTTAATGGTAGGATATCTCGGCTCAAAAGCTGTTTTAACTACTGTAATCACTGCTGGTTTCTGAACGGAAATCATATCATATCCTTGATCGCTCTCTCTCTTAACAATGATAGAATCGCCATCTACGGTAACTTCTGATGCATATGTAACCTGTGGAAGACCCATATGAGCTGCAATTTCAGGACCAACCTGGCCAGTATCACCATCTATAGCCTGTTTGCCACCAAAAATAATATCGAACTTGCCTTCCTTCGCTTCAATGGCTTCGATAGCGGAAGCAAGAATATAGCTGGTTGCCAATGTATCAGAACCACCAAACTTCCTGTCGCTGCAAAGGTATGCCTTGTCACCGCCAACAGCGAGACACTCTCTTAATGCATCTTTCGCCTGATCGGGACCCATACTCAATAATGTGATCTCTGTATCAGGATTTGCATCCTTGATTCTCGCTGCAATTTCCAGAGCATATGCGTCGAATGGATTAACGATACTAGGTACGCCTGCACGAATCAACGTATTCGTAACCGGATCAATCTTAATCTCTGTGGTGTCAGGTACCTGCTTTACACATACTAAGATTTTCAAAATAAATACCTCCTTCGTGTAAGTAAGCTTCGTTCATATTACGTACTTATTTTCGTATTATGAAACCGCTAAAAGCCACTACGAATATTTTATGCGGTTTCTCATATTATAATTGACAAATTCCATAAGCACAAATGACTATATTATATGGATTTTATAAAATAATGATATGGTTGGAAACTTACGCACAAATTTTTATAAAGTCTATTTCCTCTGGGAGGTTATTACGGTACAATAATATCGTCGGCAAATCAAAACCACAACAAAAATTCCAACAAAACTCATAACAAAGGAGCCCCTCGTCGTTATAATTTTTGAATTTTAAAAAGGGAAGAAAAACAAATTATATTGGAGAATATTTAGACCCCGATCTTAATGAACCCAACCTTGAGATTGCAAAGAGAGAGAATGGAACATATATTGTACAGATCACAATTTATCGTCTGACAACCTTAAATGACGGTATGGGAGAGCTTACCCCAGAAGGTATGAACTTTACAGCAACAGACGCCGCCAGAAATCCTATCAGCGGAGTGATTACAGTTGAGAATGAGATGGCAAATGTTACAATTACCGATTCAACTTGAGAATACTTGGAAAATGGTTCTACTTTTCAATGTCGTAAATCTTCGGATAAACCTAATATCTGGAATGAATGAGTTTGGGAATTTTATGCATTTGTATAGCCCTCCCGCTCCTGTATCTGCTCCCTCGTAATAAATCCGAGCGGTTCATTAAATATATTTCTCCCTCGCAATAAGTCTGGGCAGCCACCCACCACCACCAGAGGCACATGGATTTTGCGCCTCTGCCAAATAGTAGGTATGGATTATATCCTCACATCCAGCCCTTTTGTTTCTCCCGATACCATTGACATGAAGCTCTCGTCTACAAAAATTTCATCCAATGCTTATTTCCAACCTCTATAATGTCTATGATGATGCTGAACGGTCACTTACTGGATTCCCGACTGCGTTTTATTTGTAAATGTTTTTCCCTCTTGCATATTCCTAACTAAAAAAGACATACTAAAGGTAAGAAAGTTTGAATTTCTCACTTTAAAACTATGAGCTAATACCATCAAGGTATACTTATATGCCCAAAAACTACGGGCACAGGAAAGGAGCTGACATTATGCTTGCTGAACTCCGCCAGAAGGCACAGATCACAATCCCGAAGGAAATCATTGTAAAACTCGGCCTGTCAGAAGGCAACAAACTGGACGTCTTTGAAAAGGACGGCTCCATCTGCCTCATGCCGGTTGCCGTCTATCCGAAAAAATACCTGAATGAGCTGAAAGAGGAAATCAGCGGTGTAAAAGCGAAACTGGCCTCCGGGGAGCAGCCCGTCTTTGACAGTGTGGACGCCCTGTTTGATAAATTGGAGGCAGACTGATGGCATACGAATTTACCTTCACGCCGCGGTTCCAGAAGCATTTTAAGGGGATCACCGCCCAGGAAAAGAAACAGCTAAAAAACAAACTGGAACCCCTGGCGCAGAACCCCTCCCACCCGTCACTGCGCCCAAGCGGATCCAGGGCATCACAGACCTTTTCGAGTGCAGCGTCAACATGGACATCCGCATTATCTGGTACTATGAGGGCGACAAAATGATTATCCTGCTGGAAGTAGGCCATCAAGACATTTTAAAACACTTCTGATTGCAGAAGCTGCCCTTCTGGAAGGGTTGTGCCACTTTCCCTCATCCTTTTTCTGTAATTTTTGTGTACTCAATATCCCTCAGCCGACCCAAAACGAACTCTCTGCCTGCTTTGTGGTGTAGTCCCAATCCTCCAGCAGGGACAGCATGAGGGACAACAGCCCCTTTGCCTTCAGCGACAGCTTCACGTTGCGCAGGTGGTGGTTGCACATGACGGTGAAGTCCTTTGTTTTCTCTACCCGGAATACAGCCATAACAAAAACCTCCTTCCTTTCCCTCCGGGCTCCTTTGTCACCCATAGGGGAACCACCTGAAAGCACATCAAAAATGACCATGTGCCGCGCCTCCGGGTCGAAGCGTTTCAGAACCATGATGTCATGTCCCTTTAATTGTTCGGCGCCGGATCTTTGACTGGCCTAGGCCAATAACTCGCCAATGGTCCGTCCCTCCTGGTCTATTCCATCAAAAAAAGTCACAGCATTACACCATGGCTAAAAAATGGCAACAAAAAAAGCCTGACAGTAAAAGTGTTGTTTACTATCAGGCAGTTACAGCCGGAATACGAAATGCAACACGATCCCGGTTCGTTTTTCGGTTAACACTCACATGCCCGCATTTGCATCCATGCGATCTATTGCGCCTCTTCCCCGGCTGAATCTTTAAACAAAGAAAACCCGCAAACGCTGATGTTTACGGACTTTTTCAAACTCCCCGAGTTGGGCTCAAACCAACAACCCCGCGGTTAACAGCCGTGTGCTCTACCAATGTTACAATCGCACACCAAAAGATTTTTTACCAAAATTTCTCACATCTATAAAATTGCAACATTCTAATTTTTAATTTCTTGTCTAAGTGATTCATTTATAAGTTTTTGTATAAGAGATTCCATTGTATTAGAATTAATAACTCTGCTCATTAACTCTTCTAAAGCCTTCATTGATTCAATCCAAAATATATCTTTCATTTGACCACCTGAATATTCTACCGCCAAGCTATCATTCATTACTATCGTAACTGGGTAAGATAATGTTCCATGATTAACAAACATCATCCTATATTTATAATGTTCTAAACCCTTTACAGTCAAAAAAACCTCATATTTATAATCCTCATTATTCTGTTCCCCTAAATCTTTTTGTATATCAACAGTGACCTCTTGCTGTAGTGTAGGTATAACAAGACCGAAATTTTTCTTATAGCTCCGTATTTTTCCATCATATTTTTCAATATTGCCCTTTACATAACCTCGTGTCGCTTCATCTATTTGCCGTAAAGAATTTTTAATAACAATTTCTGGTTTATCCCTATCTACCAACTCAAACGAAAATGTTTCTTTATTCATTTATAAATTCTCCCTTCTAATCTCTTATTTCACACATGATAGGAAAATGATCACTGATTTTCTTATTAGGATGTTGATTTATATTTTTCAAATCAGCATAACTACATGTTGTAATTATTTTTAACCTTTCTTTTATAAATATTGGTAAAACTTCCTGGCTTATAATTACTTGATCATACATATACCACATTGGTGAATTTAACTTTGATTGATTCAAAAAATATGTTCCTGCTGGATAAGAAAAATCACCCATAAGACTCCACATAGGATTATAAAACTTTCGGTACTCTTTCTTATGTACAGACCTTGTTGGCTTATCTGTAATCTTTAATTCAGGTAGCCCATGAAACCCATTCGCATTCAAACAAATTCTCCCATATGACATTTCATTAAAATCGCCTATAATAATCGTTTTTTGTGAGTTTAAATCCTCCTCCGTTTTCTGTATATCATACATAATTTTTTGTATATCCTCTAACCTTTCTTCACTCCGATCACCATGTATATCTGAAATGAGATGAACGCAACACAATACATATTTATCCAAAAGTATCTGAATTGAGTAGTAATCTTCTTGACTTCCAGGTTCTATATTTATATAATTACTCCATACACTAATCCTATCACATCCTTCTGTAAAACATTTAACCAAATTTTGTTGGTTTTCTCTAAATAATGCATATAATTCATTCTCATCCGCATTATATTCTGCCATAACCAATATATCTATTTTATTATCTCCAACAATACTAGCAATATAGCGATTAATATTTCTATTTTTATGCACATTCCAAAATAAGATTTTCATCTTTTCTGTCTTTACTCCTTATTTCAATCAATTATCATTTTAACAATTTTCCATTTATTGGAAACCTTATACATCCCCTCAAAAATATAATTTCTTATAGTATATCTCACTATTTGATAAAAATCTATATATTTTCAATATTCTTTTAATCATATATAATCCTCTAGAATTCATACCAACAAATATCCATATTGATACCATATGTTATTTAATGATGCCAACATTCATTTCTTTATATAAAATATTTTAAACAAACCGAATACGGCCACAAACTCTCCCTCATCATCAATAGATTAATACAAAAAAGAAACCCGTATAGATTCAATACTGGGTTTCTCTAAGTGAAAAGCTACAGCTTTACCTTCGCTTTTGTGCATCTCGTATATATTTTTCTTTCATAAATATTCCATGTTGCCATTCCTGCTTTATATAGACTAGAACGAAAAACTGCCATTTTTTGCAAAAACCACTCTATTTCTAACAAATGTAACTATTTCATTGAGCTATTGAAGCCTACATTTTTCGGTTAACAGTATATTGCCTGCCAAAATTTCTTCTCTCCTATCTTCGGATATGAAAAGCCCGTAAACATTGCTATTTACGGGCTTTTTCAAACTCCCCGAGTTGGGCTCGAACCAACAACCCCGCGGTTAACAGCCGCGTGCTCTACCAACGGGTGCGGTCGCTCACCGATAAGAGTGAGAGTAATATTTCAATCGTATGTCGTTTACACGACTTAGATATATTATCATATTTCCGTTGCTTTTGCAAGCATTTTTTTGAATTTTAGAAAATATTTACAAAATTCGTGTACTGTGCTTTTCATTCTCGCCCTTAATTTGTATATAACGACAGGATATAAGCATAATGCCCGGCTCAATGAAAAGCACACATTTATACCATCATCAAGCTGTAACCTGATTGCTGTTTTTCGATTTCCACTCGGAACAGAACTGCTGGTAGGTAACATTCATGTGCATGATGATGTTATAATCCTTCCCCAGCTCAATCTTGTCAAACAACTGGCAGGCAATCATTTTCTTCTGGTCTAAGTCCGCCGTGTCAAATTCCTCCGCCCAGCTCTTAAAGCGGCGGTAGGCTGGCAGGATGGCTTCTACCATTTCTTTTTTCTGGTTCATGTCGCTGTCCAGTTTTTCCAGACGTTCCTCGCTGTCCGCAATCCTCGCTTTTACCACGGTGATTGCCTCTTTCAAATCTTCCGGTACACCACATACTGTTCAAGGTCGATTTCATATTTCTTCAGCTCCTGCCCTTTCCGGTTCTTTGTCCCGCTCGGCACGATCCGGTATCCATAAGGCAGCGCACCGCCTGTATATAAACCGTCCAATTTTAGCTGCTGGATTCTGGTCTTGATCCGGATGGAAGTCTTTTCACTCTCGCCGGACGCCTGCCAGAACCGGATATAATTTGTCAGCTTGTCAACGTGCGTTTCAAACCTCTGCTCGCCCTCTTTGACGCTCCATACTTCCACGCCCGCCGTCTTGACAAACCATTCCACAATGAACGGCGTTTCATCGTCAATCCGCCCGATACGGTCAAACATGAACACAAGCAGCACGTCAAATTCCTTATTCAATGCCGCCTCCTGCAAGTCAAGGATTGCGTCACGGTTCTTGGCGGAAACCTTAAACCCGGAAATGCCTTTTTCCTCGTATTCCTTCACGATTTCCCAATCCTGCCGATATTTCACAAACTCCTTGCAGGCTCCCCTCTGCATGGGGATGTCGTTGTCGTGGTTCTCGCTGACGTTTACCTGCTTTTTGGTGGAAACCCAGTATAAAGTGTAAACTCTTTTCATTGGCTATATCCTCCCGTAATTGATTTCTACGGGATGCACTATATGAATTTTTCAAGGTTCGTTTTCATGGCTATCCATGCCTGCCATTATTATAGGAAGGAACTCTTTCTGTAAACGGTAGATAGTGAGTACCTATACAAAACTGGAGCAAACCTGTATGATAGAAACAGATTTGCTCCAGTCTTTATTTCATTTCATTCTTACCAGGCTTCCGGCAGTTCTCCGGCAGGCTTGGTGACCAGGGGAGCAGGTCATCCAGAAAACTGCGGTCTGTATCATCCAGATGCTTTGGGATCTCGGTAAGCAGAAATTCAAAGTAATCATACGGCTTCAAGTTGTTTGCTTTCGCGGTTTCCGCAATGCTGTAGATGATGGCGCTGGACTTTGCGCCGGCAATGGTATCGATCATCACCCAGTTTTTCTTGCCGACACAGAATCCGCGGATGGACTGTTCCGCAGCGTTATTGTCCATCGGCGCTTCGCCATCGTCCAGGAACACTTTCAGGTATTTCTCCTGGTTCAGGGAATAATTGAAACCTTCCCACGTCTTGCTTTTCTGCGGCACTTTTGGGAGGTTTTCACGAACCCATGCGAAATAAGCCTCCGCCTGGCATGGGACCAGCATCCCGCGACCCGCAGGTCTTCCCGTTCGCCTTCAATGGTGTGGTAGACCTGATATCCGTCCGTGACGCATACGCCGTTGAAGTCTTTTAAAAACTCTCTGGGATGGCTGGCATTGCGCGTCTTCTGGTATTCATACAGGACAATCTGGCGTTCTGTGTGCATCCGTCCGGTGCGGTATACCCACATGTAGCTTTTTGATCCGGCAGGGCGGCCGTCTTTGTTCACCAGCACAGGTGTTTCGTCTGCCTGCAGCACATGATAACTGTACAGTTTTTCATGTAGGTAATCATAGAGAACAGCGAGGCATCTGTCTGCGCATTGGATTGTCCAGTTTGCCATGTTCTGTCTTGAGATATGCAGACCATAACGCTCAAATTCCTGCTCCTGGCGGTAAAGAGGGGCGGCATTGACATACTTTGCGTTCATCACTGCCGCCTCAAGAGACGGGGACACAAGGCTTCCCCTTAATAAAGTCTGCGGATGCGGCGCCTTGACGACCTCTTCCGTTTCCTTCCCGGCGCACACTTTTACATGGTGTTCTTCCACCCCAATCTTTGCCGGGGGTAAAGCTATACCTGCGGTATACTTCATCCGGGAGCTGTTTCCAGCCGTCTTTTCCAAATTTATCTTCCAGCTCCCCATCCGTCATGGAATGTTCCGCCACAACTGCCGGAAGCCCCTCCAGGCCTTCTTCCCGTTTCCCCTGCTTTTTCTTCGGTTTTGTGTGGGAAACGCCTTCCGGCTCTTCCAGCGCGTTTTCCTCTGCAGCGACAGCCTCGGATTCGTTAAAGAATACGACCTTCCCGTCCACTTCCATAAAGGAAATCTGATCTTCGATTTCATGTTTCTCTGTTGACCGGCCAAACCGATGCCGTTTTATATCCGCCGTCTGCTCCAAAACAAGCTGAAGCGTATGGTCGATATTTTCAAGCTGTTCCTGCTGCGACAGGAACAGCCTGATAAGCGTTTCCCTGTCAAGACTGTTCAGTTGTTCTTCCGTATATTTTAAGGCCATGCTGTTTTCTCCCGGTATCCTGATAGCCTTATGATGCCATGAATACGGGATTTTTGCGAACCCGGCGTTGCCGGATGTCCGTCATAATGCCTATGGTTGAACCAGCGGATGCTGCCTTTGTATGATGCTGTTTCCAGAACCCTTTTCAGGAGGGAAAAGCATGTCTGCGTTCATTCTGGACTCCTTTATGGTGCGCAGCGCGGTTTGGCAGGGATAAGGCGCGACATTTTTTCCGGCAGGAAGACCGTCTGAAAATTTCTCCGTTTTGCACAAAGTCATCCCATGCATTCCGGCGGTTCCACCGGCCTGACCAATCTCTTCGGGGTGATTGTCAGCCCTTCCATCAGCCATCGGAACTGCTGCGGCGTTAATTCACGCACCTCCTCCGGGGTGCGCGGCCACTGGAACCGGCTTTCCGAGAGCCGCTTGCATAACAGGAGCCAGCCGTCCCCTTCCCATACAAGCCCCTTGATGCGGTCTGTGCGCCTTCCGCAGAAAAGATAGAGTGTATCCGGGATATATGGCCGGTTCCCGGTCTGTGTTTCCACAAGTGCCGCCAGCCGGTCCATCCCGGCGCGCAGATCGGTGTAGCCGCAGACAATGTAGACGGCTTTAAAGCAGGTGGCGTCATTCAGCATTCCGCACCACCTTAAGGACTGCCGCAAGCAGCGGCATGGGTGTGGATTCCGTCACGTGGATGGAAAGGCCGTTTACAGAAACAGAAAGCCCCAGCCGCGCATCGGCATCGTCTTGTGTTTCCTGATGCAGGAGGCAGGGGGTTACCGGGACGATCTGCTGCGCCGGAGTCTCCGGCGGAAGGTTTTCCAGACACACCTGCCTTACACGGCGCAGCCTGTAATAGTAGTTCGCTTTCGTAATGCCGTGGCTTGCACACCAATCAACGACACTCATGCCTGCGGGCCGGTTCTGGCATTCCCTGATCTGCTCTGCCCACTCTTTTAAGCGGTATTGTACAGCCACTGCTGTTGTTGCTGAGTTCATAGACTTACCTCCGTATAACGGTATCAAAAGTTAAGGCTTAACTTTTAATACTCATGATAGAAATATAGTCTATTGTCACACACTTTGCCCTCATAGTCGAGGTACGCACTATCTACCGTTTACATACTGTCCGTCTTTTTCGCATATAGTATAAGGATTATACTTATCCTTTCTTCTTTTTGGGCGGTTACCCTCCATATTCCTTTCCTCCAAACTCAAAACGGGTTTGAAGGGAAATCTATGGTTCTGCTATTTAGGCGTGCCAAATCACACCCACCAAAGACGCCGTTTTTTTTATTTGGCGGGCTTAAAGCAATTCTATTTTTTCACTTCTAACTGTAACTGCCTTTTGTTTCAATGGAATATTTCATCTTCCAGCTTTGCAAAGCCGCTTAAAAGGGGTACAATGGCTGCATTCACCCCCGGTATGGTTGTCATATCATTTTAATCATGAATGGCGCATAAAAAACAAAAGAATATTATCCATGAAAATTACTTTCCCTTACCGATATGGAATAAGGGAAACCGCATATCCCTGCCGGTTCCCTTTTATCGTTTGTGTTTCATTGGCAATCCTGCTTATTCAGAAAATCCCAAAACTGCTTATAATCCAGATAGTCTTTCAAATTCCCGGCATCATACTGTGTCTGCATAGCGTCCTTTAAAACGCTGATCCAGTCTTCCATCCCGAACAAGTCATCATGTGTCCTATTGTCAGCGCCATGCTGATTTGCCCCTGCCCTGATAAAAGCAGACTGTGCGCCCGGACATTTCCCGCTTGCCGATAAGTGGCTGGAATATGCAAACATATCAATATAGTCACTGTTTTTTGTATCAACTTTTGACACATCTACCATGCGTTCTGTCACATTTCCGTCTTTATCCCATGCCTTAACCTTATACACTGGATTTGCAGGGTCAAAATCGTTTGGCTGATAGACTGTAAGGGAATAATCAGTCCCACACATTGAGCCGATTGCTTTTCCGTCCTTATCGTTTGAAATATGTAACTCAAATGTTCCGCCGGACGACTGTGTTGCCGGAATCATACTGCACATCTGGTCAGCGTAATTCCTCCCCGCAACATTCCTTTCCGTTCTTCTTGTCTCATACCCTGCTGCCGGGTATCCTGCTCCTATTCCATTTACATTCATTTTCTTAATTTCCTCCATTGTTTTACTATAACGAACCGAACATTGAATCGTCGCTTACAGCAGTTTCCATCATCACATTTGATTCATAGGCACTGGATGCCGCCGCCATCTGCCTGCTGCCAGCCCACGCCTTTTCCAGTCTGCTCCTTTCCTGCTCCGCTTTTGCAGCCTTTTCATCCAACAGCTCCTGCTGCTGTCTCTTAGCCTGCGCCCGCTTTTCCAGATATTTTTCCAGAAGCTCCTCCTGTTTGTCTTTCTTTTCACTCGTCCTTTTATAGAAACTGTTCTGTGACCGCACATCAAATTCCGAATCATACCCTACTGGCCATGAATCCGCCCTGTACTCATTCAGCGTCGCACCAACAGTTATCAGCACGGAACAATTCCTCGGCGCATAGGAATCTCCCCAATCCCTTTGGATCAGCGAAAGAACCTTTTCCTTATATTGCGGGTTTTCCTTCATCGCTCTGAATGCCGCCTCCGAGATATTGACAGCCGCATTGCTCACCGTCCTGTGATTGGTGACTTTAGACAGATCTTCGTAAAATTCCTTCTTAAACTGTTCCATTTCTTCCGCTTCCGATAATCCCTGCGTGCTTCCTGTCTTTTCCAGCGCAAACTTATCCGCACTGTTTACATTTTTTGTGTTCCTCTTTGTTTCCATATTGTTCTGATAATAATTTTGCCCTACTCCGCTGACAGCCATTTTAAAATCCTCCTTCGATACTGCGGCTCCTCTGGCGTTCAGAGCCGCCCCTGCTCCGTCTTATTCGCCTTGTGGCTTATTGCGAAAAGCATCTATAACCGTTCCAGCTTCTCCAAAAATGCCCTGTAAAATTCCCCTTCTTTGATGCGCGCCTGCTGAACCTCTATGCTTCTGGGCGTATATACCACGGGATGCTCCAAATCGTACAGTGCCTGTTTCGTTGCCTGGATCGCAGATTCCACTGTATTTCCAAGAATGTCAAAATTCTCCGTTTCACCCCTAAGCTGTTTGTTGAGCCGCTGCACCATCATCTGCGATATATGGCTCATCATCCCGTTGCCCCGGATTCCCATGCCATTTGCATTTACTTCTTTCGCCGCATCCATCCACGCATCCTTTACACCCTGCGGGGCGCCCCGGCCAACCATCTCAAAGGCTTTTTCATCCTGATCGGCTGCTTTATCCTGCGCTGCCTTTTCCGCCGCTATATCCATAAATCCCGCAGTCCCAAATTCTGCGCTCTTTTCTGCTTTTCCCGCCGGATACCTTCCTATCGGATAAGCTGCCGTCCCTATTCCGTTTATGCTCATTTTTTAAATCCTCCTAACCGCTGTTTATAACACTTTCCTAAACTGATATTTATACATATCAGAATACATATTGCCAGAAGACTGTGGGGTCAGACGGCCATCCAGTGCGCCCATATCCACCGCAAAACCGCTGTCCATCACAAAGAACGCCCCGTCCTTAAACTGGAACTGTGAAGTAAAATCGGGAATTCCCAGACCGCCGCTTATCCTGATATTCCCTATGATATCCACCAGCGCATCCTTCATCCGTTCTATCTTGGCATTGTCCTTTGTCTTATTGATAAGGCTGGCAGCTTTCTCCGGCAGCCCTCCAATCTTCCCGTCGGGCGTCAGATAAAGATTTTCTAATGGAATATCCTCTCCCGTAACCCCTTTCAGGTAACGCCGGACTTCCTGCACGTCCGTAGCATATTGATATGCATTAGAGGACAGATTCCCCACGCTGTCCGCAATCCCTATGTAATACTGGTACATCCGGTCACCGTATTTTTCATCTATCAGTTTCTGTACCTGTTCCCGGACGGCTCTATCCTCTATCCCGTCCACAGCCACATCCCCATTGCTCCCAATCCTTACACGCATACCTTCTATGTCGTCACGGGAAATGCCCATCCCCTCCAAATCCTTAACGAAATCATCTGAAAAGCTGTTTTTCAGTTCTGCTTTATTCTGTGCCTTTTCCATGTCTTTCAGGTTGGCAAAAATCTTCACATACTCCAGTTCCGCATCGTTTAAGCCCTTCCCCTCCGCCATGTCCTTAAGCAGTTCATCCACGGTACGCCCACCCTTATACTTCTTTTCTTCCGGCAGGCTGTCAAACTGCTTCTGGTGGAGCTGCTCCAGCTCTTTTCTGTAATTCTGCTCCGTCTCCTTTAAGACGGCATTATATTTATCAAGATACTCCCGCCAGTTTCCATCCTTCCGGCTGTATGCATTATGGAGATTCCCATATGCTTCCCTGACGGCATCCGTCTTTTCATGCTCCTTATTTTCGGAAACATGGAAACCGATCTTGTAATAATCATCCGGGGAAACCGCCTCCCCGTTTCCCTTTTCCACCTTGAGACAGTATTTATTGGTGTCTATATCCCAATTCGGGATGTTCAGCTTCTTCCGGCCTTCCCCGTCCCACTCTGCCTTTCCTACCTGATTGCCGTATTCGTCATACAAGGTAAGGTCATAATCGCACCCATCCGGCATATCCAGATAAGCCTCAACGCTAAAGTAATTCCTCTGCATACTCATAAATGGGATGGAAAAATTATAAAAATCCACATCTTTATCATCACTGAGGTTTCCTTTCAGTCTGCTCGTCTCATCCTTAATTGTAGCCCAGCAAACTAAAGTTCCTGTCTCCCGCACAAAAACGTCAAATTAAATTCTCAAGTGTCAAATACTATCTACAAGAGCGTGCTGTAGGATGCGGCACGTTTCCCTCTTGACCATCCCATGTCATTCCGATATAGTTTTTATGGAACAAAAAAAAGAGAAAGAACAGCCCCTCCAACAGTTCGTTCTTTCTCTCACATACCAGTGTGCCTGCCGTATACGGGATCATGTCCCACTTGTGAGGCTCCGGCACCACCGACATATACTATGATAAGAGAAAACTCCCTGTTTTGCAAGCTAATCCGCATAAAAAGTTCATCAAAAGCCCTCTTTGATTCCTTTATGAAGAGATTCCACCCGGAATTTCAGACCTGTCCCTGCTGTGGGGCCAGGGGTTCCTGCCGCATCCATGCCTATTATGGCCGTTCCCTGGTCGACTTTATAAGTGGTGTCCCTGTCCGCCACAGCCTCTGTATCATGCGCCTCATCTGTACCTGCGGCCATACCCATGCCATCCTCCCGGACTTCATCGTCCCTTACTCCGGCTATGGCCTGTTCTTCATCCTCCGCGTCCTCGCGGAGTATTTTCTGCGTCTGTCTACCGTGGAGAGACTCTGTGAGCGCTTCTCCATCACTACCAGAACGGCGGCATCGACGCGCTCATGCCACAGGAACGTTCCGACAAGGGCTCCACCCGGGTGCTCCCGGACACGGCCATCGAAGAGATCTACCGCCTCAAGGAAACATTCCCACGGCTGAACTCTACCCAGATCCACCGGCACCTCGTGGAAGAAGCCTTCATCCCTGCCACGGTCAGCGTCTGCGCCGTCCAGCGCTTCGTGAAGAGGCATGACCTGAAATCGGCACGCAACCCCGGCATGCGGGACCGGAAAGCATTTGAAGAAGACGCCTTTGGAAAGATGTGGCAGGCCGATACCTGTTACCTGCCTTATATCACGGAGGACGGCCAGCGCAGGAGAGTCTACTGCATCATGGTCATTGATGACCACTCCCGCTTCCTGGTGGGCGGCGGGCTCTTCTATAACGACAACGCCTACAACTTCCAGAAGGTGTTGAAGGAAGCCGTGGCAGCCCATGGGATCCTGGCTAAGCTCTATGTCGATAATGGCTGCAGCTACTCGAATGAGCAGCTCTCCCTCATCTGCGGCTCCATCGGCACCGTACTTTTACACACAAAGATCCGTGACGGTGCTTCCAAGGCCAAGATAGAACGCCAGTTCAGGACGCTCAAGGAGACATGGCTCTATACACTGGACCTGGATTCCGTTGCCTCGCTGGCGCAGTTCAACGGGCTGCTTAAGGACTATATGCGCACCTACAATACATCTGTCCATTCCGGCATCGGCACCACGCCCATGGAACGCTACCAGCAGACACGCTCCTCCATCCGGAGCCCCAAGTCCAGGGAGTGGCTGGAGGAATGTTTCCTGAACCGCATCACCAGGAAGGTGAACAAGGACTCTACCGTCTCCATCGACAAGGTGTCCTATGACGTTCCCATGCAGTTCATTTCTTCAAAAGTGGAAATCCGCTTCCTGCCAGACGACATGTCCAGTGCCTTCATCCTTTATGAGGGGGAACATTATCCCATACGGCCTACGGATAAAAACGAGAACTGCAGGACGAAACGCAATAACACGCCGTCCATCGATTATTCAAGGATTGGGGGTGAGAGCTGATGTTCCGTTCCTACTATGGGCTTTCCTTCAACCCTTTCGACAAGCAGAACGCCAGGGAAAAGGACCGGTTCCTCTCAAAGGACATCTCGGAGATGACGTCCCGCCTGGACTACTTAAAGGACACAAGAGGCATAGGGCTCTTTACCGCACGCCCCGGCATGGGCAAGTCCTTCGCCCTGCGCTGCTTTGCAAAGAGCCTCAACCCAAACCTCTACCACATGGAGTACATCTGCCTCTCCACCGTCAGCGTCATGGAGTTCTACCGCCAGCTCTGCTCTGTCCTGGGGGTAGATCCAAGGGGCGGCAAGCCCGGCATGTTCCGTGCCGTGCAGGAGCAGATCCTTTACCTTTACAGGGACAAGAAGCGGCCCCTCCTCCTGGCAGTCGATGAGGCACAGTACCTCTCCACCGGCATCCTGGAGGATATCAAGATGCTCATGAACTACGGGTATGACTCCCTGAACTGCTTCACGCTCATCCTCTGCGGGGAGCCCCACCTGAACAGCACCCTGAAAAAGCCCGTCCATGAGGCTCTGCGCCAGAGGATCACAGTGCACTACAACTTTTCCGGGCTCTCAGACTCCGAAGTGGCGCAGTACGTCCTCCACAAGATCGCCTGCGCCGGAGGGGCCGCCTCCATCATCGACCAGGCCGCGCTTTCCGCCGTCCACAGCCACTCCCAGGGGAGCCCCCGCCTGGTGGACAACCTGATGACCGACGCACTGACACTGGGGGCGCAGATGGAGAAGAAAGTCATTGATACGGATGTCATCCTGGCCTCCGTCAGCAGCCAGAATCTCGGATAGGAGGCATGGAACATGAATTATACCTGTATCCTGAAAAACGGCTCCCGCAGGGAGACCTGGACGGGGCAGATCATCCTGCTGAGCACGGAGAACGGATGGTATGAAGCTGAGATCAATGGGCGGGGGACTTACTTCCACATCCTCGCCGGACGGCATAAATATGGGAACTACCTGTGCATCCCTAACCTTGATGTAGGGTGCGAGCTCTCCGATTTCTCCGATATCTTTTGGAATGAAGAAAGGATCGGCTCCCTGATGCGGAAGGTGGATGCGGTGACTGTCGCCACCGGCCTGATCCATCTGCCCGCCCTGGCTGCCGGACAGCTGAAGAACTGAATGCTTCATAGGGCTGTGGGTCTCTTGATGGGATCCATGGCCTTTTATATTTCAGGAAGGAATTCATGCTCTGGCAGCGTGCCATATTTTCGGTAGGATTGTGCATTCACAGACAGCACTGCGCAGTCAATTGGATAAAGGTTGGAAAAATAATTCGTCATTTGCGTCTCCCTCAATTCGCCGTCCGACACTTAATCAGGAAGTTCAAATCCAGGAACGCGCTGCCTTTGTCCCTGTCAGAAACCTCATAGACAGTATGCTGCCTGCGGTATGTATGATTGCTGCTGAGCGTGCAGGTATCCTCCCGCAGCTCCATGTTCCTGTGCATCTTCCCATTAAAAAATGCCTCTGTCTCTTTTACCGACATGAGAAATATCGGCTTGTCCCTGAAAGCCGCTCCATATGCGGAAGTCTGGTCATTGACATTCGTTATTCCCATTCCTAAAATTCCTCCATTGTTTTCAATATTACGGCTCATTAGGCCGCACTGCTCCCCGATTCCCCTATCTGCCGGAAAACCGGGGATGCCTGCACTTTTGCTTACATAATCTCCCCATCAATAATCAAAACCATATCTGCGTATGTTTTGCCTAGATAGGTTTTATATTCTTCAATTTTATCGCTGTCTATCTTACCATTCGTTTTTAGCGATAATTCTATTGAATACTGCTCTGTTCTTTCATTGTAGGATACAATTACATCCGCTGATTCAATCCCATCTTCGTCCGTAAACATATTTTCCGTATTCATTGCCAGATACTCACAGTATTGTTCAGTCGGTTCGTTTTGTGTTGCCACATCATCAAAGTTTACTGACACAGTATTCTCTTCCGTATCCGACTGTAAAATTTCTTCCTCTGCACTGGCTACCATTCCACACCCTGTCAATGAGAGAATACATATCAGTGTCAAAAAAATCCTGCTTTTTTCATCAATATCTCTTTTGCCTCCATTCTTTTTTACCATTATGCGGCTTATCCCGATTCCCCAATCTGCCGGAGTGCCGGGGATGTCTGCCCTGCCTTGTCAGGTTGTAGCTTATCGGGGATATGAAACCGTAAAATTTATTTCCTGCTATGCTTTTGCATCAAAACTATTCTGCGGATTTTCTACACCCACCGCTTCTTCACCCGCCAGCGGAATGCCCCTCTTTGCGTTTCCCCATGCCTCATTATAGATCATGCACATTTCCGTCTGTCTGGATGTCTCCGCATTGGTGGTATACATCGTCCACCCATTATTGGAATAAGTCGCCACCATTTCCCCATTCTTATCGTAAAATTCTATGTAATCGCTGTTTCCTGATGGCAGTTTCTGATATTTCACTTTCCCTTCCAGCAGCGTTGCCACAATGTCTATGGGCTTAGGCACATTCTTCCTGTTCTTTGAAACAGCTTTCAGACCGGAAGTGATGATTCCCTTTCTGTCCGGGGACACTTCCGATGTGTAACTTTTCATCAGCTTATTAAATCCTTCGGATTTGTTTTGGAACTGCCCTTTTTCAAAATCCTTATAAGCCTGTTCCCTGATCTGCCTCCGGTACTCCTCATCACTGACGCCGCTTTTCTTTTTTGAGAAAACATATTTATCATGAAAGTCAGGCAGATGGATACCTCCTATGCTTCCTGTCCCTGAAAAGTATCTGTTCTGCAATGAACCATTGGACGAATTAACCTGCATTATTCCACCCTCTCCTGTAAATTTCCTAATCTGTCCAGCACTTCATACATCCGGCTGTTCCCAAAAACAAAATTCTGCAAAGCAAGCGGCCTCCCATCCTGTTTGCTTTCATGGTACAGCTTCATATAAGCATCTCTCGCCTGATAAAAAGCATCTTCCAGTTTTTCTATCTCTTTTGTCGGCGTTTCCGAAATATTTCCCTGAAATGCCTGCCCTTGTGCCGCTATTCTGGCACAGGACTTCTGCCACTCCACTTCCTGCCCATACTGCATATCCAGCCATTCAATCTCTTCTTCCTTTGTCAGCGGCGTCCCATCTGTCTTATAATACTGTTCATTTTCATGACGCAGTTCGATTTCTGAATACAGTCTTGCATAGCTCAGCCCGCAGGCATTCACTACATCGTGATAACCATACTGCCCTTTTTCTTCCCTGATTTCTTTTAAGATTCCAGCTCTCATATCGCTGAACGATGCAGCCGACTGCACTACCGTATGCTTTATTTTATCCATTAAAATTTCCCTGTTTTTCGATAATTGGGAAACTTCTAAGGAATCCCTGTGAAACACTTTCCGGTCTTCATTTTGGCTTCCCTGAGACTTCAAACACTCTCTATTAAGTTTAAGCCCTTCCTGCAAATGTACCGGATAATTTAAAATACTAATTGGCATACTTTCTTTTCCCTCCAAACTCTAAAATAATTTGTGGAACTGCCTTTCATCCGCTAAACAATAAATGCCCATAATCATTTTCATAATAACCTTTGCACTACAATAAATTATTTGTTTTTGCCGCAAAGTTTATATTCTCTTTCAATACATTTGCGAATATGTCTAACGCTGTTCCTTTTTTGTAGCCAAGACTCTTAAAATCCGCCAAAAACTTTTCTCTTGTCTGTTCCATGATTGATACTGCCAAATCCCGGTATTCTGTGTCAAAAAGCTGAATCCTGTCTTGTTCTTCTCCTTCATTTTGAGAACCGTTTCTATTGAAAAACCATGAACTGTCCGGATTTTCAAAGGCTTTGTTTGTCTGCTGGCAGGTAATATATCCTTCCAGATTTGCCAGACGCATCTTAAAAGCCTCATCCAGCCCAGCCAAATCTTCTTCAAGCGTAAGAGACCTTTTCCCCGTAAGTTCGTAAGAAACTTCACGGTCTCCCTTTTCATGTTTTTTTACGATTTCATTATAACGCGCCTCATATGTATCCATGATTGATTTCATTACATCTTCCACATTATAGTTCCCATCTTTTAATGTCTGGCTGCTGATTCCCCTCATTGCCGTATAATGTTCCCATGCAACCTCATTTGTATTTTGTATTGTCAGCTCCCTTGCATTGACATAATCCGAATCAGGTTCAAATTTATTTACCATTTCCCGCAGCATATTTCTTCCCTCATCAGAAATAGAGAGATTAACTGGCTGCTGTGTCACTTTCCTGCCTGCATTCGTATCAGATGCCTTTTCCTGCATATGATCTACAGCAGTCCCTATATAACAATAATTACTTCCAATTCCATTGACACTCATTTTCAAATATCCTCCATTTTTTGATATAATATTTACACTTTTAAATCAAAGCCTGTCACTGTCGGTACTGTGGATATGGAACTATTACCCCTGCCAATTTTACTTATCAAATTCTCTGTAACTTTTCCCATATCTGTTCCCATTACAGTAATATCATACTGCCTGCCATCTTTCTTTTCTTCCAGCTTCTCCTGCCCGACCTTCTTTTCCTTATTCTTTTCAAGCAGCTTTTCCCATTCCTCTTTACGCTCTTTATTTCTGGCTCTCGCCTCCTCTGCCATTTTCTTGGACTCCTCTGTGCCGGGATCAGCTTCAAAAACACCTACGCACTTTGTCGTAATACAGTCCTCGCTGTCTATGCTGATTTCCAGACTGACCAGCCTCGCCCCATTTTTAGCAGAATTTTCACATATCTTATTGATACAGTCCGGCATTTGGGAAAGCGTATTCTCCAGCCATTCAGCCGTTTTGGGATTAGATGCCGCCTTTGAAAGCAGGCTGGAATTGATTGTCACGGAACTGTCCTTTGTTGGTGTCAGGCAGGCATATTTATGACTCAGATATTCTGAATATTCCCGTCTGCTCCCATATGTGCTTTTCTTTTCCGTTTCCTTCTTTACTGCTTTTGTCTGCACTTCTTTTTCTGTATTAACCTGTTCCAAATTGCTGTAATTCTGCTTCCTGACTCCATAGTCAGGAAGATTCTCCTTAATCTCCATTGCCATAATATCATCCTCCTCTACAAAAATCTTACCTGTAATTCCTCTATCATTCAAAGCCTCATATGCCCCTTTGTGTAATCCCCAAAATATATTGGTACGCAAATTCAATCCCTTTACAAGTCAAATTTTCACACATATGTGGCGGATCATTTTCTGAAAATCCCGTAGGACGTAGTTCAAAACATCTTAATGAACCAAATGTTTTTTCAAAAGCAGACGCAAAGTTATAGCAGGCAGATACAATTTCATCTTCTGTTTTCCCCATCTTATGAAGATAAATTCCTATAAACATAAGTGTGCCTTCAACTAAGCCGCACTGTGCCCTATAACCTCCAGCACCATGCAATCCAACCGCAGACCAGATAATTTGCTGTTCAATGGCAGTTTCAAATAATTCACTCAAACATATGATTGCTGTCCTGGCACAATTTATATCATCATTCCAATACAGTTCATGTACCCGATTCTTTATACATTCTTTCATAGATATATCCTCTCCCTGCTCCCCGATTCCCTAACTTATCGGAACGCCAGGGATGTCCGCCCTGCTTTGTCAGGCTGTAGTTTATCGGGAATACGTGTCCGTAGGCAGGCTGTTTTCAATTATAATTTGCTTTTGCAGAAAGTCATAATGTCATTGATCCATTTGTTATACCGCAAATATCCGTCCCAATTTCCAAGCGTTTTCATACCATTCATAAGTTCGTGTGCCATCGTCATATAATCCGTTTTTTCGTGGTAGGAAGTACCGCCCATCTTATCCTTTAATATCGACATGGTCATAAAATTACTGTCCGATCTATTCCCTGTATGCGCATTTAACGCAAGCAGCTCCGTATAAGAGCAGCTATTTGGATTTACCTTGCTCACATCCACCGTCTGCTCATATTCATTTCCGTTTTTGTCAGTGCCTTTCACGAGGTAAACCGGATTATCTTCTGAATAATCATCCGCCCGGTATACATTTGCGCTTTCTCCTGTCTTTACATGATGGATAGAAAATACTGCGTCAGGGTCAATATGTACTACATTTTTTGCACCCTGCACATTTGCCCCAAAGCCGCCTTTCGTACTGCTTTCTGCCTTTCTCGCTCCCTGCCATGCCGGATACCCTGCTACTCCTATTCCATTTACATTCATTTCTCAAAACCTCCATTTATATAACCGCGGAAATCTGTTTGCTGTATAAATAAATCCAAAGAATACGCTTTCTTTAATCCGCACTCCCTTTATGTGTTGTTCTGCAAAAACAACCTCTCCCTGCACGGTGGATGTTCCCTTGTCACAAATTGCTATTTTAAAGGAATGCCATTCGTTGTATTATATAGTTCATCGGTTTTTCGAATATATTCGGCTTTTGCTGCCCTGTACATTGTCCAATTATGGAAAATAAGAAACTTCTCGTCATTCATTGATACTTTCGTTCCATCAATGATATTTTTGTATATGTCATATGCTTTCTTTGTATCTCCTGTCATCTTTTCAATCAGGCTGCTGCCGTTTTCTGAATGGTAAGCATCGTATGCCGTTTTGTATTCTTCGTACTCCTCGGCTGCGGTTTTTGCCGTTCCGTCAGCAATCATAGCTTTTTTCTTTTCTATCAATTCATCAATCTTTTCCTTCGCGTACGCCTCTGCACCTTTCTCTATGTCCTCATCTTTATGAGAAGCCGCCGGATCTGCTAACTGTTTCAGGCGGAACTCTGCTTTAGCCAGATTTGTAATCGTATTGTATGGGTCAACCATTGCCTTCCAACTAACGGGCAGTTTTTCATTCATAGAGGATACAGCGTTTCTGAATTCATCTATATCAGAACCGATATGTATCAAATCCATATCAGTATTTGTTTCCATTTTTTCAGCGTAAGGAATTGTGCAAAAATAAATTTACACTTTCATCCATTGACAATTACCTTCTGGGTTTGATTACATAGTTCCAGTTTCCCAAAATCTCACAGGGAAACAATTGTATTTTTGTAAATTCTTCATCTGTGACCTTACGTTTCAGTTCGTATTTGTTTGTATCGACCTGACATTTTACTTTCAGGCCTTTGGCAGTAGTAGTTCCTGATATCAGATTCACGACAGTTTCTATATCAACCAGCGGCTGACCCTGCCAGGTTTTCGTTATATAGCAGAAAAGCCGGTGCTCTATCTTATTCCACTTTGATGTGCCAGGCGGAAAATGTGATACATGGATCTCAAGGCCGGTATAATCTGCAAGCTGCTGCAGCTCATATTTCCAAAGATGCAGACGGCTGCCATTGCTTCCCCCATTGTCACAGTTGATGTAGATCCTGTCTGCTTCCGGAAAAGTCCGGCTCCCTATACATGTCCACCAGCGGAGTATGCTTTCCGCAGCAAATTCTGCAGTATCATGGTCAGTGCCA
>KE159574.1:0-15051 GCA_000403255.2 Lachnospiraceae bacterium 3-1 | reverse complement strand
CGCTTAGCCTGCTCACGGTGGAGATTCCGCCCCTTCCGTATGTTTTTGCTTCCGCAGCAAGAAATATGCGCCGCTGCCTCTCATCAAGTAATGGCAGCATAATACGAATTCGTTCTTCCATGGTCATACCTCCGTATGGCCATTATACCATATATTGCCAAAACAGTAAATTTATTTTTGCACAGTTCCTAAAACTGCTGTCCTGCTGCAGAAATTGTTACAGTATCCCTGTTTGCGCCAGACTTCGTTTCACTCTCAACCCTGCCATCAGTATGAGACTCTGACGCTCTTTCGCCTGCTGTCGCCATATATGATGCCTGATTCATATAACGATTCATTTTAACATTCATAATCTGCACTTCCCTTTTCTTTATCTTAACTTATTATTATGCTTGCCATCTGCCGAAACGATTTCCCCTTGCACGTCGGTGTCATTCCAACTCCTGTTTCAGTCCGCATTCCCTTTATGAGGTTCTGCCGAAATAATCTCCCCTTGTCCGTAAGAATTCTCCGAAGATCCGTCCAGTTCATCTTCATCAAGCTGCGGCTCCTACGCTATGGGATCGTCATCATAGATTGCCGTGCCGTCATCCTTAATCTGATGCACCGCATCCGGGGCGGAGCTTGACGAATCATTTCCCTGTGTGGTACATCCGCTGATTACAGGAATCATTATTGCTATAACAAATAATGTCAATAATCTGCTTTTCCATATTTCACTAACACGCATTTTCCAAGTTCTCCAATTTGTTTGATGTAACAGCCACCTGCTAATCAAAGCCACCTCTGCTCCCTTACAATATGTCTGTTCAATCCGCAGAAGCAAAGTTTATGCGCCTTTGCGGAATATGATATAAGCAATATCTCCTTATACCTTTATGTCAAAACCCGCCCCTTTGGGTTCCGATGTGCCAGAAATCGTTGCTATGAGGTTCTGTGTAACGCTTTTTACATCACTGCCAGCAGCAGATACTGTAAACATTTCCGTCAGTTCCTTCCCCTCTGCCCGTTTTTCCGCAGCCTTTTCTTCTGACTTTTTCTCATCCCGTCTTTTAGCCGCTTTTTCCTCCTGCGTCTTCTTTTCTTCCTTTCTCTCCTTAATCTTTTCTTCCAGTTCTTCCCTTGCTTTTTCTGTTCCCGGATCAACTTCTACCTGAGTAACAACTTCTGTAGTCATACTGTCATATCCATTCATGGTAATATCACAGCTTATCATTTTTGCGCCACGCGATGCCGCCGCTGACTTTATATTATCAACTACTTTCGGAATCAAAGATAAATTATATTCCAGCCATTCAGATGTTTTTTCATCACTTGCAGCTTTCGCTAAAAGAGAACTGTTTATATTTACTGAATAATCTTTGCTTTTCATACATTCGTACTTTTCAGTAAGATAGGACAATTCATCCTTTGCCGTCTTTCTGACCGCTGTTTCCTTTGCTGTACCCGCTCCCTCTGCCGCCTGCCTTTTGCCATTTGCAGAATTTGTGTAACCTGCATAAGCGTTTGTGTAATCTGTTACTCCTGAAATTGCCATAATCTTTATCCTCCTGATTGCTAAAATTATTATGCTAATCCTAACGGCAACTCATCCGTCATTGAGAGCCGCCCATGCCCCCTTGTGGTAAGTCCGGGCAATTTATTTCATCATGCAGACCTACCAATACCCTTAAAATTATGCGCATTTTCTATACTTCACTTGAAACATTCGACATTTCATTTGATACAGTATCATTTTCAGCCGTAGGCGTATTATCGGTCTCCTGCTTTGCATTTTCATTGGGTGCTTCTGTCGGTTTAGAAATTTCTAAGCTCATGGTTGTTTCCATTCCGCCGATACTCATTGTCATTACAAGCACTCTTGAACCGTCTGGCTTAACAATAATTTCTGTCTTTGATTCAGATTCTTGTTTATCTTCCTGCTTCAATTCTTCATCTGATACGTCATTATCCTCCTGCTCCAATAATGAATTTGTTGATTTAAGTGCCTTATAAATATCCTGCACATTGGCATTCTGCCTTGTATCTTCGGGTGCAGACACCTCTGTTTCCTGTTTTTGTGGGGAAAGTTGTCCGACCCTGCTCTTGTTGTGTTTATTTGTTGCTACATTGTTTTGATAATAATTATGTCCTATTCCGCTAACGCTCATTTTTCAAATCCTCCATTGTTTTCAATATTTTTTCTGCGGTTCTTCTGTCGTTCAGAACCGCCAATGCCCCCTTATAATAAGTCCGGGCATGATGCCTGCATTTATCCGAGCAACGAATCACCGCCTGCCATAGTTTCTGTCATGATATTTGCATCATAAACACTGGAAGCCTTCGCCATCTGCTGCTTACTACTCCATGCCTTTGCCAGTCTGCTTCTCTCCTGTTCCGCCTTAGCAACCTTTTCATCCAACAGCTCCTGTTGCTGTCTCTTGGCCTGCGCCCGCTTTTCCAGATATTCTTCCAACAGCTTCTTTCTATTATTTTGTTTACCACTTGTCTTTTTATAAAAACTGTTTTGTGAACGGGCATAAAATTCTGAATCATTATTGACAGACCAGCCATCTGCCCTATAATCTTTGGCAGTAGCTCCTACCGTAATCACCAGAGAACAGTCCGGAGCCGGGGCAACGGAACCCGTCATATCTCGCCTGATTACAGACAACATTTGTTCCCTGTACTTTGGATCAGCTTTCATATTTTTAAACGCTTCCTCTGATATATTAACCGCTACATTTGCTATTGTTTTATCTCGTGGTATCCTCTCAAGTTCAGCATAAAATTCCTTCTTAAACAGTTCCATTTCTTCCGCTTCCGATAAGCCCTGCGTACTCCCTGCTTTTCCAGTGCAAATTTTTTCCATACCGTTCACATTCTTTGTGTTTCTCTTTGTTTCCACATTGTTCTGGTAATAATTTTGTCCTACTCCACTGATAGCCATTTTCAAATCCTCCATTTTAAGCTTTATTTAATACAAAGTCATTTACTTATCTTCTCCCACTTCCTCCTGCTGCAACATGGCTGTCAATATCAAACTTTATGCCTTTATGTCAAAACTTCCACCTGTAGGTGACGATGTGCCTGACACCGCCTCAACAATATTCTGTGTAACACTTTTCACATCCGTGCCAGTGGCAGATACCTTGTATGTCCCTTCTGTCAGTTTTTCCATCTGTTCTTTTCTTTCTGCCTGCCGTTCTGCCGCTTTTTCTTCCCCTGCCTTTTTCTCTGCTTGCTTTTTAGCTATTTTTTCCTTTTCTTCACGTTTCTTTCTGGCTTTTAACAGGCGTTCTTCCTCTTCCTTATACTTCTTCTGTATTTTATCAGTATTATTATTTTCGTTTCCTGTATTTGCGGTCCTCATGCCACCACAGGATGACTGCCTGTTGCCATTGGCATCATATGTAACAGTTCTTCCGCCAAGCACGACACCATCTCTCTGCGCCCACCCATAAACCATTGAGTTTGCAGCAACTTCTCCCGACAGATTCCATTCGATTTCTTTTGCAAATTCAGGATCATTTGCCATTTTCTTCAAACAGTCATACGAAAGATTTACCGTAACTCTGCTACTGTTACTCGGTAATACGCCGCCATTTGTATTGAAATTTATCTGCGGAAATTTCTTGCATAGCTTTTCATAATATGCCTGCACCTTGTCTTTGCTGTTTGCTGATGTGTTTGTCTTTACCTCTGCTGCCGCCTTGTTATCCGGCTTTTTCGCAGTATCAACATAATTTGCCGTATAGTTGCTGTAATTCTGCTTCCTGACTCCATAGTCAGGAAGATTCCCCTTAATCTCCATTGACATAATTCTGATCCTCCTTCAAAAAATCTTACCTGCAGCTTTATATACCGATTGTACGGATTGTTTCCCCGTCAACAGCATATCTTGCACTGAATCCTCCCAGCAGACTGTTTCCATTCATCTTTTCATAATCCTTAATCGCAAATATATCTGCTCAGTAATCAAGATATGTCTGGTTCTGCCCCGGCTCATTAAGCAATCTGTCAAGTGGCGCATCCAGCCCTTTTATCCTGCCGTTCTCCACCATGACATCTGACAGTGCCACATTACCGCCCGTTGCTTTCTGCAAAAATGCCTCAATCCCTATTGCCGCTTTCAATATGTACTGCTCCTGCTTGGTCATCCCTTGCATACTGGCATTTATGGAAATATAAGTATCCATCAGTTCCCCGGAAAAACCATTCAGGATGTCCTCCACTTTTTCCTTCACAGCCGCATCTTCAATCCCCTTTACTTCCGCCTTTCCGTCTATGCCAATGCTGACCTCAAAAGAAGGTATGGGGGAAACGCCGGACTGCTCCATCTGCTGAAAGATTTTTTCACTTATATCTGTCCGCAGTTTTGCGGAAGCCATTGCACCGTCAATCTCATGCGCGGATGCAAAAACTCTGACAAGCCCTTTCTCCTGCTCCGTCAGTTCCCCACCCGCCGCCATTCTGGAAAGAAGTTCCTCTTTCCGGCTCTCGTCAAAGACTTCCCCTTCCGGCAGATATTCCGCCGCCTGTGTTTTATGCAGTTCATCCATCTGCTGGGTATAATATGCCCCGTACTTCTCCCTGATCTGCTGGAGCGCCAGCTTTTCTTCCGTGGCATCGCCGCCGTCATGCAGTTTTTTACGCAGTGCATAGGCATATTCCTGCATTTCCTTTGCCTGCTGCCTCAGTACGTTATCATTTGCGGCCTGCTTCGTTTGGAATGAAAGGTGGTAATATTCCTCTGCATTTACCGGAGAGCCATCCTTTGCCAGTACCTTCACCGTATATTCCCGGTTTTCCAGATTCCAGTTCGGCACGGTCACACTCTTGCCGCCATTTCCATTATCCCTGCCAATCCCCACCTGGTTCCCGTCACCGTCATACAGAACAATGTCATAATCACAGCCCTCTGGGATATGGGCAAGGATCACTGTTATGTCAAGGTTTCGCTTGTCGGACACGGTTCCTAAAATCCTGTATTCCGCTATATTGAACTGATAATAGTCAGCATCGTCCACATCCGACAGCCGCCCCTGCAAATATCCGTCCGGCTTGTTGATAAGCGTGGTCAGGTCAAGTGCCCTCCCGAAACAGTCCACGTCCTCAGACTTATTGCTTTTCCAGTAGTAATCATTGGAAACCTTTTCATTCTCCCGGATTACCTTGTTGAAATTCTGGCTCACGGCAAAATCCTTGGGATTCCAATGTATTACTTTGTTTGATAATGATACGCCATTCATTTTACTTTATCTCACCGCCTGCCACAGTTTCCGTCATTACATTCGATTCATAAGCACTGGAAACCTTCGCCATCTGCTGCTTACTGTTCCATGCCCTTGCCAGCCCGCTTCTCTCCTGTTCCGCCTTAGCAACCTTTTCATCCAACAGTTCCTGCTGCTGCCTCTTAGCCTGCGCCCGCTTTTCCAGATATTCTTCCAGCAGTTCTTTCTGCCTTGCCTTTTTCTCCCGTCCGGCATCAGTCCTCTTTGCGGAAGAACTCCCGGAATACCCCACATTCTCCTTCATGCCCTGCGTATAGCCGGAACATTTCTCCCAAGTGTCATCTATATGCATATAAGAAATTTCCGGGATGTATCCCCCAAAATCCACCGCCCAATTCTTTGCCAGCGCATCCAAAATCTTCTTCTCATATTCCGGATCGGTCTGCATCCTTTTATAAGCCGCATCTGTAATATCAATCACTTCATTCCGATTCTTCTGTGACGGATGAACATACAGGCTGTTCATCTTCTCGTTAAAATATGCCTTGTACTCATCCAGCGTCATGTCTTTTGGGGAAACAGTCCCTTTCTCCGCAACCTTTCCCGCAAACCCGGCATCTGCCCGCTTTTCTTCCTTCCTCACGCCCTCATAGCCTTTTGCCCCATAATAACTGCCATAAACTGTACCTACTTCCATTGTCAAATTCTCCTCCTTTTTATGTCGATCCTCTCTGTCATTCAGAGCTGCTCCTACTCCTTTATCATAAGTCCGGTCTGCCTGATATTAAATTGAACCGCTGTCTGCCATAAGGAAACTTGCTTCATAAGCGGCATTTGCTCCCGCACTCACATTCCGTGATATTCTGCCCGATTCCTGTTTCCGCTCTATGGCGTTCTCAGTCAGACGCTTCCTTTCAAGAGCTGCCTTTAAATCTTTCTCTGCCAGCTCCTGCTTTAACCGTTTTTCCTCCAACAGCTTCCTATACTCCCGTTTCTTTTCTGCTTTCTTTACATAAAAAGAATCCTTATCTTTGGAATGAGCCGAAAATGCCGATTCCGCCTCCTTTGCATGGTCTGCCATATAGGAATAACCTTTATACCCATTTTCATCAATATTTATCAACGTCCCGCCACACATCTTATTGGAACCAACGGCATCCTCCCGGATAATCTTCATCATTTTATTTTTAAACTCACTGTCTTCCATCATTTTCCTGAAAGCCCCGTCCGTTATCTGTATGGATGTATTTGCTCCCCACGGCATGGAATTTATCTCTTTCCAGATTTCTTTTTTGAAATTCTCAAGTTTTTCTGCATCCGAAACTTCCTGCGCCTGCGCTGTCCGTTCTGTAAAACTTGCTCCATTTGCAGTATTTTTCTGTGTCCTGCCTATGTGCTGGTATGCGCCTGTCACAGCATTGCTTACTCCTAAAATACTCATAATTCATTCTCTCCTTTTTTCCGTCACACAATTTTATCTGGATTTCCCTGCTGCAGCATGACTGTCACATGGAACACATCCCGCTTCACTTTTATGTTTACCCCACCAAAATATCTCCCAGCCACATCACGCACATTTTCAAGGCCAATCCCATGTTCCGTGACTATATCCGGCAGGACATTCTGTTTTGTTGTAGCCGGGAACAAGCTGCCTTTTCTTATTGGAACAGCCCCGTCAAAGCTGTTCTCGACTTCCAGCAATAAAAACTGTTTCTTCCGTTTCAGCATAAGACGTATGAAGCCTTCCCTCTGCTCCAGCTTTTCACAGGCTTCTATGGCATTATCCAGAAGGTTGTTTAAGATAATCCCTAAATCAAATACCGGGATTTCCCCTCCATACTGGAAATCTGCCTCAAACCGGATTCCCGCCTTCTCCGCCCTGCGGCATTTATCATTGATAATGACATCCGTAACCGGATTACCCGTCACATACTTATATTCCAGTTCCTGCATGGTTTCATCCATCCGCCGTACATAGTCCTCTATTTCCCCATACTGCCCGGCTCCTGCCAGCCCTTGGATATTCGCCATATGGTTCTTCATCTCATGGCGCACCCTGCGGATGCTGCCATAAAAATTCTCTGCTTCCTCCAAACGCTTCTTCATGGCTTTGACCTGCTGTTCTTCCACAAAAGCTTTTTGTCTTTCAGAAAGCAGAACCCGGTATCTCTGCCAGAAATAAATAAGCGCCGCTTCCCCTGCAAATATGAAAACCGCTATCATGGGAATCTTCCAGAGCAGGTCTGGCTTTTCGTCAAACAGTAAAAAAAATTCCGTATCTATTTTTACAGCCATCAGCCCATTTACCACCCCTACAATCATGCTCCCTACAAAATTCAATACGGAAAGCAGAAGGACATCCTGCCATGCCATAATATCCACGCCTTTGATGAGCCTGCAAAGGATAATCGTCATTGCCACCAATAATACTGCATAAGAAATTACCAGGCAGAACATTCCAACCGCCATGCAGCGGTACATTTCCTGCAGATAACTATCCTACATCACATCCAGGCTTTTCAGCATTGCATTTATTATCTTTTGGTAAATACTGTTTGCCATCAGATAGCCCAGACAATGAAAATTATAGAATGCCAGTATGATAAAAAACGCTTTCCCTATCTGCTTTTTGTAACATATCCCGGCATAGCCCATGATTGCGGAAGCTAAAACGCCATACCGAACCCATGAAGCGCATGGAAGAAATCCGATCCCTATATTTGCAAGGAGAAACAAAACAGCCGCAATGCCATCCCTTTTTATTTTTTTCTCTCTGAAAACCGCCGCCCATAAAACAAGGAACACAATGGCTTGTATGACGGTTCTCCATATATCCAATATGCTGTTTATTGTTTCAAATTCTGACTGGCTCATAGACTTTCCTCCGAAATGTAATCCATGTATGCCTGCACAAAGCCGTCATATTTATACCTCGAAAGCAGCAGCTTATCCCCGTTCGCCATCCTTACCTCCGTCCTGTCATATCCCTCCACATGGAAAAGGTTGATCAGGTATCCCCGGTGGATGCGGTAAAACTGCCCCGCCAGTTCCATTTCCAAATCCCCGATTTTCGTATAGTATTCTATATTCCCATCTTTAAGGTACAGGACAATATTGTGGTTCCGGCTTTCCATGTAATAAATGTCATTCAGCGGAATCACTTTTCCCTCGCCGCCATACTGGATCACAAGTTTTTTCTTCCGCTGCTCCGCTTCCGATACAATCTGCCCCGCCGCCCGTCCGAACACCTCTGCAAATTTCTGTTCGTTCACGGGCTTTACCAGATACTGGAACGCCCCTACGTCAAATGCATCATAGACATACTTTTCATACCCTGTTACAAAAATGATGATGGGCTGTTTGGGCGCCTTTATACCCCGGATATGCCTTGCCAGCCCCATGCCGTCCAAACCTGCGCCGAAGCCGCCCATCTCTATATCCAGAAATAAAATGTCATGCTCCTTACCGTCCGAAAGATACGCATCAGCAGAATCATATTCCGTGATACTGCATTCCCTGCCTTGCTTTTTGATAAGCGAAACGAGATAAGACCTTATGTTTTTTTCATCGTCACACACTGCAATTTTTATCGTTTCCGTCACCTCCAGCCTTCAACTAAATTATCGGAAAAATCAACGGGATTTCTAACGTCTGCTTCGTGAATGGTTAATCTGGCTTCGTGAATCGCAGATTTTTATTCTTCAAATCCAAACCGCTCTTATTATTCCCTTTAAGGCGGCGCATAGCCAGCGCAGAAAAAACAGGGAGCGGCATGCCAATGTCATTTAGATAAGGACAACATTGCAGTTAGGATTCTTTTTACAGCGAGTAAACATTTTGTTTATTCGCTGTTTTTCTATATTTAAAAGCATTCAACGTAATAAATTTGTACGACAAACAGACAGATGCTTTCATCTGTCTTAAAAATGGTATATACTAATATTTGATTAGGCTGCTCTATATAGAAAGCTTATTGCGGACTGGGGTTTGACTTTGCGAGGGTCTGTTCTCCCAGAACGTACAGGAAGAAGCTCATGTCCGATTAGATACTCTACATCGGGTGGAGCTTTTTCTTCTTTTATTGATAGAAAATGACAGCAAATTCGCATCGCACGGGTATAATTCAGCTGATATATATATTTGCAGCCAACTTTCTGCTTGACAACCACATTAGTCGCTATAATCTCACAGAAATTATACAGAGTCATTCTTGACCATATTTCCTGCACAATATATTCTGGTTTCTTTGCATGAAACCGTGTTAATCCTAATGCATATTTTAACTCGCGAAAAGAGGTTTCTATTCCCCAGCGTTTCGCATATAACTGTTTGATTTCACCAGAACTAAATTTTTCTTGTGGCAGATTTGTAATAATACATTCATAAGAGTCTTGCGAGATTGGAAAACGCGCTACTCTCATTTTTATTTCGTAAAACTTATTAAAATGCAGGTCAAGATAATCAAAAGGTGTTTTTTTCATAATAATTCTGTATTTTTGGGGATTTGCTTTTACTTCATTTGTCTGCTTTTTTGTGAGTGTAAGATTAACCCATTCGTCAAATTCATCACTCTCTGGCAGCATTGTTAGTTTCGAAGCTATTCCATTACTTGTTACATCTTTGACGCGTATTAAGCAATACATTCCTTTATGTTCCGCATGCGCAAATATATTGTAGTTCTCATAACCCCTGTCTGCGATAAAAACAGCAGGCTGGCCACGGTATCTGTCAATCAATTCACACATAGCACTATTTTCATTTTTTAATCGGGCAGGTTGGATAATTGCATCTGTGTATCTTCTGCTGCATAAATCATAAAAAGCGTTTAAATGCAGCTGGTTGAAGCCTTTGCTGTCAGGAAGCGGTTGAAAATAGGTTGTTTCATCTTTAGGATTGCAGGCAATGCATAAATCCGAACCATCACAGGCAATTAATCTAAGTCCTTTATATGCAGCATTATCATTAAAAGATTTCGTGAATTCTTGAAATAAGAACTCAAATGCTTCTGGCAATATCTGTGCCCTGCGCTGGTTAAATGCTGAATCCGATGGCGTGGAACTGTCAAAATCAAAATATTCCAACAATTCATCTCTTAATGCTTTGCCCTCCATTGTAAGCATAAACTTCATTATCTCTTCAAATGACCATTTCTTTTTACGTGAAAAATCCGTTTCTGGATTCTTTGTAAACAACCGACGGTAAGAATCCATCTCTGTAATAATGGATAATAGTTTTTGCTTTACCTCTGTAGAATAATTCATTGTGTAATCCTCCTTGCAACCAAGATGTTTTCTTGATTACAAGGGCCGCTCTGACTATCTTTCTTTTTAGATAGTCAGAGCGGCCACACATTTGGTTTATCCTGTCAAGTGCTTTATGAAATTATACAAAAAAAGAACAGGGTACATATTTCTACATACACTGTTCTTTGCATCGTCCTTATCTAAATGACATTGCAATACACGGTATCTCTTTTTTCTCCGCAAGCTCGCTCGCCATTTTTCGTCTGTGTCCGGCTATCATTTCATAGCCACCCTCCGGCTTTTCCCGGACAAGGGCAGGCACCAGAACGCCATACTGTTTCACGCTCTCCGCCATATCCGCCATGCTTTCGTCCATCTTCACCTTAAACGGGTGGTTGGGGAAAATCGCTGATTTCCCCCAACGGGATTTCCCTGACGGATTCCCGGCTTTCATTATCCCTTTCCTCCTGTGTGCTGAACAGGTCAGCGGCTGAGGGAAGCGGCATTTTTATTTCTTTCGCCACTGCGTATCACCTCCCTCGTAAATGCTCCATACGCCTTTGCCGCCGCACCGTTTTTGTCATAGCTGTAAATGCTCTGCCCTGCGGCGCTGGTTTCCGCCGCTTTCACCGCAACGGGGATGACCGTCTGGTACACCTTAATTACCCTCCCGTAATTCTGCCTTAGATTGTCGGCTGTGGCACGAGCAAGGTTTGTCCGCATATCTGCCAACGTAAGCAGTACGCCGTCCACCTTTAAATCGGGGTTAATCTGCCGCTGCACCTTGCCTATGGTTTTCATAAGCTGCGTCATTCCCTTTAAGGGGAGATAGTGCGCCTGCACCGGGACGATTACGCTGTTCGCCGCCGCAAGCGCATTGATAGTGAGCATACCCAGACTCGGCATACAGTCAATCAAGATATAGTCATAATCCTTTTTCAGCTCGCTTAAATAGGATTTCATGGTGAACTCCCTGCTCATAGCGTTTACAAGCGTGATTTCCATGCCGGACAGCTCAATATTTGCCGGAATCAGGTCTACGCCCTCGTCATGGCGCAAAATTCCCTCGCCCGCTTCCATCGGCTCGTCACGGATAATCTTCTCCATCTGCATTGAGAGCGTGACCGGAAGGCTGTCCTGATCCGCCCAGCCCAAAGAGGTCGTCAAATCCCCCTTCGGGTCAGCGTCCACAAGCAGCACTTTCTTCCCCTCGTTTGCAAGCCCTACCCCTAAATTTACGGCAGTCGTGGTCTTGCCCGTCCCGCCTTTCTGGTTTGCAAGGGCGATTACCTTACATTTAGACATCACGGTTTACCTCCTTTCCTGAAATTTTAATAGCCACTCTGCATAAGACAGAATGGCTATGTATGGGTTTTGGGAAATAAAAAAGCCGACTGATTCTCGTTAAAAAAATCAATCGGCTATGTAACAGGAAATTCTATCTGCCATAATCAACAGGCAGATAGCAGTCTTAAACTATGTTATGTGGAGAAAAATAAAACCCCATACAGATTTGCATGAGGTCTTAGATGGATGGCACGAACCTTTCCGTGCATCCCATAGATATGTAATTGATAAGTAGTTATGTTTCGGTTCACAATCGCATGAAAAATGGAACCTTGCTTTTTTATTCTTTGAAATGGAACATTCAGTAACAAAAAACCTTGCAAACGCCGATGTTTACAAGGTTTTTCAAACTCCCCGAGTTGGGCTCGAACCAACAACCCCGCGGTTAACAGCCGCGTGCTCTACCATTGAGCTATCGAGGATTATTCTCTTATTTTAATTCATATACCTTCAAAAATCCATACAGAGCCTTTCTTCCATCTTCCGCTTCCTTCGCTTTTCTCTCGGTCAAGCCCTCGACCGATTAGTAACAGTCAGCTCCATGCATTGCTGCACTTCCACCTCTGCCCTATCCACCTCGTACTCTCCAAGGGGTCTTACTCCTTTCGGTTGGGAAACTTCATCTTGAGGCGGGCTTCACGCTTAGATGCCTTCAGCGTTTATCCCTCCCGGGCTTGGCTACCCTGCCATGGCATTGGCATGCCAACAGGTCCACCAGCGGCCCGTCCATCCCGGTCCTCTCGTACTAGGGACAGCCCCTCTCATGTTTCCTCCGCCCGCGCCGGATAGGGACCGAACTGTCTCACGACGTTCTGAACCCAGCTCGCGTACCGCTTTAATGGGCGAACAGCCCAACCCTTGGGACCTGCTGCAGCCCCAGGATGCGATGAGCCGACATCGAGGTGCCAAACCACTCCGTCGATGTGAACTCTTGGGAGTGATAAGCCTGTTATCCCCAGGGTAGCTTTTATCCGTTGAGCGATGGCAATCCCACTTTATGCCACCGGATCACTAAGCCCTACTTTCGTACCTGCCCCACCCGTCGGTGTCGCAGTCAGGCTCCCTTCTGCCTTTGCGCTCTTTAGATGGTTTCCGTCCATCCTGAGGGAACCTTTGGGCGCCTCCGATACCCTTTCGGAGGCGACCGCCCCAGTCAAACTCCCCGCCTGGCATTGTCCCACCGCCGGATTACGGCGGCTGGTTAGAGACCCAGTACTGCAAGGGTGGTATCCCAACACCGGCTCCTTACTGGCTGGCGCCAGCAATTCTTCGCCTCCCACCTATCCTGTACATGCAGCACCGGGCCCCAGCGCCAAACTGGAGTAAAGCTCCATGGGGTCTTTCCGTCCTGGCGCGGGTAGCCAGCATCTTCACTGGCACTTCAATTTCACCGGACGCATTGCCGAGACAGCGCTCAAATCATTACGCCTTTCGTGCGGGTCGGAACTTACCCGACAAGGAATTTCGCTACCTTAGGACCGTTATAGTTACGGCCGCCGTTTACTGGGGCTTCAATTCAGGGCTTCGCTTGCGCTAACCCCTCCTCTTAACCTTCCAGCACCGGGCAGGCGTCAGCCCATATACTTCACCTTCCGGTTTTGCATAGACCTGTGTTTTTGCTAAACAGTTGCTTGAGCCTTTTCTCTGCGGCCTGCTTGCGCAGGCGCCCCTTCTCCCGAAGTTACGGGGCCATTTTGCCGAGTTCCTTGGCAATGCTTCTTCCGTCGGCCTTAGGATTCTCTCCTCATCCACCTGTGTCGGTTTACGGTACGGGTGCGTGACAAACGATAGCGGCTTTTCTTGGCACCCACTCCCCATGCTTCGCTACTCTTATTTCGCTCCGCGTCAGAGCATTGGGCTCTGCAGGGGGTTTTCCCTCCCTGCGCCCTCCTCTCCTTGCGCCGGGCTTTCCATTCCCGGCTCATGGCTTGCGCATGCGTCCCCACAGTTCTGTCATCACGCAGTACAGGAATCTCCGCCTGTTGTCCATCGGCTACGCCTTTCGGCCTCGCCTTAGGCCCCGACTTCCCCAGGGCAGATCAGCTTTACCCTGGAAACCTTGGATATTCGGCCGGGAGGATTCTCACCTCCCTCTCGCTACTCATTCCGGCATTCTCTCTTCCCGCTTCTCCACAGCTCCTTTCGGCGCTGCTTCTTCGATGCGGCAATGCTCCCCTACCGATGCATTCTTGCATCCCGCGGCTTCGGCGGCGTGTTTCAGCCCCGGAAATTTTCGGCGCAGGGCCTCTCGACCAGTGAGCTGTTACGCACTCTTTCAATGCATGGCTGCTTCTGAGCCAACATCCTGGTTGTCTTTGAAACCCCACATCCTTTCCCACTTAACACGCACTTTGGGGCCTTAGCCGGCGGTCTGGGCTGTTTCCCTTTCGACTGCCCAACTTATCTCGTGCAGTCTGACTCCCATGGATCGGCTTTCCGGCATTCGGAGTTTGATATTCTTCGGTAAGCTTTGACGCCCCCTAGGAAATTCAGTGCTCTACCTCCGGCAGTCTGCCATGGGGCTAGCCCTAAAGCTATTTCGGGGAGAACCAGCTATCTCCGGGTTCGATTGGAATTTCTCCCCTATCCACGCCTCATCGCCACCCTTTTCAACGGATGTGCGTTCGGCCCTCCACTGCCTCTTACGGCAGCTTCAGCCTGGACATGGATAGATCACCCGGTTTCGGGTCTACGCGCGCTGACTCTGGCCCTCTTAAGGCTTGGTTTCCCTCCGGCTCCGCGCCTTTGGCGCTTAACCTTGCCAGCACGCGTAACTCGCCGGACCGTTCTACAAAAAGTACGCGGTCCGTCTCTCTATAGACGTTCCACAGTTTGTGGACACACGGTTTCAGGTTCTCTTTCACTCCCCTCCCGGGGTTCTTTTCACCTTTCCTTCACAGTACTCTGCGCTATCGGTCACTAAGTGGTATTTAGCCTTGCGGGGTGGTCCCCGCTTCTTCCATCAAGGTTTCTCGTGTCTCGATGTACTCTGGATCCCGCTGGGTCCTTTCCGGTTTCAGGTACGGGGCTTTCACCCTCTTTGGCCGGCTTTCCCAAAACCGTTCCCTTACCTTCTTCTTCCCTTTTGCGGTCCTAACCCCGGCATGCTCGCATCCCGGTTTGGGCTCTTCCCTTTTCGCTCGCCGCTACTTAGGGAATCGATGTTTCTTTCTCTTCCTCCGGCTACTTAGATGTTTCAGTTCACCGGGTTCCCTTCCATGCGTTATGGATTCGCGCATGGATACATG
>KE159573.1:33525-121235 GCA_000403255.2 Lachnospiraceae bacterium 3-1 | reverse complement strand
GCAGGCAGGCGTAAAAAGCTTAAGCTGCTGGATATCAATTCAGATGCAGCAATCGAAGATACCGCACTTCCGGATGGGGAAGAAGCAGGGCAGCTGCTTCCTGCGGAGATCGGACTTATGTATTGCAACAAGCTCTTCTATCTGGAACGGACGCTGAAGGATCTGAAACCGGAAGAACGGAAACAACAAAGGCTGGAACTGGAACAGCCCGTATGGGAGCAGTTCTGGAACTGGCTGGACACACTGCATCCAAGTGGCGGAAGCAAGCTTGGGAAAGCGGTGGCCTATGCCCAAAACCACCATGACACCCTGATGAACTATCTGCTGGATGGCAGATGTGAGATCTCGAATAACCGTGCGGAACGAAAGGTCAAGAGCTATGCAATCGGACGGAAAGCATTCTTATTCCACACATCAGAGGCAGGTGCAGGGGCAAGCGCAGTAATGTACAGCATTGTCGAAACTGCAAAAGCGAACAATCTGAATATCTTCCAGTATCTCTATACGGTACTCCTGTATATGCCGGATTGCATGAATTCGTCCGCAGGTATAGAACAGCTGATGCCATGGAGCGATTTTATTAAGGAGCAATGTTCAGGACTCATTGATGTGGAGTCAAATGTTCCAGAAAAAAGAATTCCCCTGCCACTTGCGGAGCAGAGGGATTGAGGGTAAACGGCAGCCGTTTACTGCTTAAAACTAATTTTTGAAAAAAGGTAGGCGGTGAGTTATTCATCGCTTACTTTGTTTTGGCATATATGTTGTCGAATAAAGTGCTTATTATGCATTGTTCGGATTTTATATAGACTTTGGTAGGGCTAAAATGAATAATAATTCACCACTTTACAACTTTTTGTATACAGGATTATGAGTGAAAAATAATCAGGTAGTTATTATATTTGAAAATTTGAAAGAAGGTTGCAATATACAGTGAAAAAAGTTTGTGACATTAACTTGACATATGTAGGGTATGGGGCATTTTGTGCGGCGGATAGTTTGCTGGTATAAACGATGATTTTTTTACACAAAAATGATATCCATTGCACTTGAAATTTTTGGAAGGAGATGACAGTTTCCATTTGACAAATATTAGCAGCTATGCTTTAATAGAACGGTAACCGCAAGGAAATAAAAAGAAAGCGAGGTAAGATTTATGATTAAGTTAAGAAAAACCAATGGAAATAGCTTTAGTAACTTCATAAAGAAAACGAACAGATTTACCTCGGTGATTGCAGGCGGGATTCCCCATTGATACAAAGAAGCATAGGCAGGTTGGTTTATGCAATGTGAATGGATAGAATAGAGTCAAGCTGGATTTGCATATACAGAAGTTGTGTATGCAGCTTGTACAGAGACAATGGTCTCGTGGGTAAACCACGGGGCCTTTTATTTATCTTATAGGAAAGACCTTGCCACGCTAAAGCGTGAAAGTGTCTTTCTTATAAGACAAAAAATAATATGCGCACTCGCACAAGAGGTAAAATATTGCTTCGCAATTGTGCTCGGCGCGGCAAAATGTGCAAGCCCCTAATGAGTGAGGGGTTAGGGGAGCCTCAGTGGGCTTGCCCACTTTGTTATTCTATAGGAAAGACCTTGTCACAATAAATAAAGTTCTTATCCCACTTGACAATCATTGTGTCAGAAAGGAGAGTTTCATGAAAAAGATATTGAAATATATTGGCCATTACTGGTATGCATATCTTTTTGCCATCATCTGTATGGTGACGGCAATCGTGCTGGATATGCTCTATCCAGTTATTACAAAAAGCATTGTAGATGATGTAATTATCGGAGGAAAAATAGAATTGCTGACTGGGCTGCTTGCAATGATTGTGATTATCGGAGCTGGGAGAAGCCTGGGCGGTTACCTGAAAGAATTGACCTTTGATACGGTAAGCGTTAAGATTGCGGCAAAGCTGCGGAAGGATTTGTTTGCACATATTGAAAGCCTGTCTGTGGATTATTTTGATGATACAAACACCGGAGAATTGATGGCAAGGGTCAAGGATGATGTGGATGCAGTCTGGAATGCCCTGGGCTATGTGGGTATGCTGATGATAGAAGTGATCATCCACGTTTCCATGGTGCTCTACTGCATGTTTACATTGAACTGGAAACTGGCCTTCCTTCCTCTTGCAGCTATGATTTTGATGGGAATTACAGCTATTATTATGGAACAGAAGCTAGATAAAATTTATGAAGCCATCAGTGAGGAAAATGCAAAGCTCACAGCCATTGCAGAGGAAAATCTGGCAGGAGTGCGTACGGTAAAAGCATTTGCTCGGGAAAAGTTTGAAATTCAGAAATTCCTTTCCCATAATCAGCAATATTATGACTTAAATATCCAACAGGCAAAAACATTGGTGCGTTTTTATCCTATTTTTCAGTTTACCGGAAAGCTGCTTCCGGTGGTAATGGTAATTATCGGTGGTTTTCAGGTGGTTCATGGGAAAATGACCTTGGGAAGCTTGGTGGCTTTTTCAGAATATTGTCGGAATATTGTGTGGCCCATGGAAATGCTAGGGTGGATTACCAATGATTTGTCCTCGGCCGTTGCCTCCTGTAAAAAAATCAATAAAATCTATCAGCAGGAATCTTCCATTAAGGAACAGGAAAATCCCGTTGTATTGGAACAGGTAAAAGGGGATGTTTCTTTTGAACATGTGTCTTTTGCCAGAGGAAATCAGAAAATTTTGGAGGATGTTTCTTTCACATTGCCTCAAGGAAAAACCCTTGGAGTAATGGGAGCTACGGGAGCGGGAAAAACTTCTATGATAAATTTACTGACACGTTTTTTTGATGTGGAAAAAGGCAGTGTGAAATTGGACGGAGTGGATGTGCGGGAATTATCTTTACAGCAGCTGCGCAGCAATATTGGAGCAGTGATGCAGGATGTTTTCTTATTTTCCGATACCATTTCTGAAAATATCCGTATGGGGCAGCGGGCGACTATGGAAAGTCCTGCTATGGCGCATGCGGCTAAGCTGGCTCAGGCCCAGGGATTTATTGAAAAAATGCCGGAAACCTATGAGACAGTCATTGGGGAACGAGGCGTAGGGCTTTCCGGAGGGCAGAAGCAGCGTATCAGTATTGCAAGAGCCATTGCAAAACAAAATCCTGTGCTGATTTTAGATGATTCTACCTCAGCGTTGGATATGGAAACGGAATACGAAATCCAAAAATCTCTGGATACACTGGATGCCACGAAAATCATCATTGCCCACCGGATTTCTGCGGTTCGACGGGCCGACGAAATTATTTTTCTGGAGGGTGGAACCATCAAAGAGCGAGGTACCCATGAGGAATTGTTGGCAAGAAGGGGCCTTTATTATGATACGTATGTGGCGCAGATGGGGATAGCGCCAGGGCAGATATCCTGTTAGAAGGAAATTTTATACAAATAAAATGATGTGACGTTAAGAATGAATTTTAAAGATAAGAGAAAGCAGGTGTAATTTTGGCAGTAAATTCTTACAAAGAAGACGAACGGTTAGAAGGTATCGGCAAAAAAGAAACCTTAAAGCGATTGTTTTCTTATTTGTTCCAATATAAGCTCCAGGTATTTGGAGTGCTAATCTGCATGGTGATTACAGTTGTCATATCCCTGATGAATCCTTTGATTATTGAGGATGCAATTGATGTGTATATTGCAAATAAGGATATGCAGGGATTGACAAAGCTTGCTATGATTGCTGTGGGGATTAATGTAATTTTTATACTTATGGTAAAGGTACGAATGTATGTGATGGCACGAATTTCCAATCAAATTCTTTTGGATATCCGCCAGGAGTTATATGAACATATTCAGACCTTATCCTTTTCATTTTTTGACAGTCGGCCCACTGGAAAAATTTTGGCAAGGGTGATTGGGGATGTGAATTCCTTAAAAAATGTACTGGTAAATGCAGTTACTACATTGATACCGGATTTTGTTACAATTTGCGGTGTGGTAGTGATTATGGTGGTGAAAGACTGGCGGCTGGCCCTTGCCTCATTAAGCAGCATTCCACTGATGGCCGTAGCAATCTGGTTTATTCAGAAATTTTCCCATGCCCGCTGGCAGGTGGTTCGAAAGAAAAGCTCTAACCTGAATGCCTATGTCCATGAGGGCATTGCTGGCATGCATGTGGTACAAAGTTTTTATGCGGAACACGAAACCCAGGATATTTTTGCAGGTCTGGTAAAGGAACACGAACAATCCTTTATCGGGGCGGTACGTATTGCGGATTTGTTTGGAGCATCCATTGATTTTTGCTGGGGCATTGGGGCTATGATTCTTTACTGGGTGGGCATAAAGATGATTGGTGGGGATTATGTAAGTATTGGAATGCTGGTGGCGTTTGGAACGTATATCAATATGTTTTGGAATCCAGTGATGAATTTGAGTAATTTTTATAATCAGGTGATTACCAACCTGACGGCGGCAGAGCGTATTTTTGAAATCCTGGATACCAAGCCTGATATTTTCGATACATCGGATGTGCAGGAATTACCTGAAATCCAAGGACGGGTGGAGTTTGAGCATGTGTCCTTTACCTATGACGAAGGAACTCCTGCTGAAACAAAGGTTTTGGAGGATGTAAGTTTTCAGATTCAGCCAGGAGAAACCATTGCGCTGGTAGGACCCACAGGAGCTGGGAAAACCACCGTTGTAAATCTTATCAGCCGTTTTTATGATATCAAAAAGGGACGAATACTCATTGACGGATATGAGATACAGAAAGTATCCATGGAAAGCCTGCGGCGTCAGATGGGCGTAATGACTCAGGAAAATTTCATTTTTCAGGGTACGGTAAAGGAAAACATTCTCTATGGCAATATGGATGCTTCGGAGGAAGAAATCATTGCAGCGGCAAAGGCTGTCAATGCTCATGAATTTATTATGAAAATGGAACATGGTTACGATACCATATTAAAAGAGAGGGGAGCTGGACTTTCCATTGGACAGCGGCAGTTAATTGCATTTGCAAGAACCATGGTGAGTATGCCGAAAATTCTGATTCTGGACGAGGCTACATCCAGCATTGATACTCAGACGGAGCTTTTGGTACAAAGGGGCATTGAAGCTCTGCTCAAAGACCGTACCAGCTTTGTCATTGCCCATCGTTTGTCTACCATTCAAAGGGCGGACCGGATTTTTGTCATTGACAAGGGAGGTATTTTAGAACAGGGAAGTCCGAAAGAGCTGATGGACAAAAAAGGACATTACTATGAACTCTATATGGCACAGTTTCGGAATGTATAGCAAAAATTTCGTTGTGGAAATACATGGAAGGCATCTTGTAATCTATCAATGTGTATGTTATACTACTTGTAATTATAATTGTAATGATATATCGCATATGTCAAGCATAAGGATATGCAGGTTTCTATTTTATGCAAAGGAGTGATGATGTATGAGTCAAGGCTTTTCACAGTTGTTTCAAAGTTTTTCATTTAGCGGCGGAGCAGGGAATCAGAATTTTCTTTCGGATTATGCCAGCATTAAGAGTGGAAGTTATGGTAAGCTTTTGAAGGCTTATTATGGGAAAGGAAGTTCAAGCGCAACAGGGTCGGACGCAAAAAAGGCCCCAACCAATACTCTGGACAAAATTTTAGAAGAGAAGAAGAATCCTAAGATTTCCAAGGAGGCGCAGGAAGCAAATACCAACCTGACAACAGGGCTTTCCAAGCTTAAAGGCTCTGTTTCAGCATTACAGAGTGACAAGACATATACCAATACAGAGAATGGTCAGAGTGCGTCAGAGAAGGTAGTTGCTGCAATGAAGAATTATGTAGCGGATTATAACAGTGTTGTGACTGCTGCAAAACGTTCTACACTGACGGGGAAGACAGCCTATGTAGCAAATATGATGCAAAGCACATCTGCTAATTCGGATAAGCTTGCAGAACTTGGGATTTCGATTAATGCAAATGGAACGCTTCAATTGAATGAAGGTAAGCTGAAGGCAGCGGATGTTTCAAAGGTACAAGAGTTGTTTTCAACCGATGATGTCATGAGTTACGGTTCCAAGATTACCTCCCGTCTTCAATTTGCCAATAGTAATACCAGCGCAAATAATACAAATAAAACCGAGAGTACGGATAAGACCGAGAGCACAGACAATACAGGAACTAATAATGCCACAGGTTCTAGCGCAGCCGCACTTAAGGACATTAGTAAGAAGATGGCATCGGAAGAGTTATATGCAAAGATAAAAGATGAAGATGGCAATGAGACAGACAAATATGATATTGACAAAATTTTTGCAGCGGCAAAGAGTTTTGTAAGCAATTACAATCAAATGTTTCACACAGCCGAATCCAGTTCCAATTCTGGTGTACTGGCAAATCTGTCTCAGATTAAAAACAAAACAGCCAAGAATGCTGATGTACTAAAACAGTTTGGAATTAATGTGGATGCAAAAGGCCGAATGAAGATTGATGAGGACACATTTAAAAAGTCGGATATGTCCAAGGTACAGAAGTTTTTCAAAGATTATGGTTCTTCGGTTGCCACGAATGCTTCATTGGTAGATTACTATATGACTACCCAGGCAAAGGCTTCCAATGGATATACAGCTGCTGGAGCATATAATGTACAGGGAAGTGCCCGTTATGCCGATTTTATCTAGAGAAAAATAAGAATATGCAGGATGCGAATCAGCCAGATTTCAATCTGGAGGATTCGCATCCCTTTTTCTGTTAGGAAAGACCGTGTTGCTGTAAAGCATGAAAGTCCATGGATTTCCGATCATATAAAACCCGCCAGGGGAAGAATACTCACACAATAAGAAAAGCAAAGGTGAAATAGGGTGAAAGTATGCTGGAAAAAGGATTACAGGAAGAATTTATAAATATTTTAAAAGAAGAACTGGTTCCTGCGATGGGATGTACGGAACCGATTGCATTGGCGTATGCAGCGGCAAAAGGCAGGGAAGTGTTAGGCTGTGAGCCAGATAAGATTATTGCAAAATGTTCCGGGAATATGATTAAAAATGTGCGCTGTGTCACCATTCCCAATTCAGGAGGATTGACAGGAATTGAAACAGCATGTATTCTAGGAGGACTGGCAGGGGAGGCTGCTGCTGGCATGGAGGTATTGGAAAAGGTTAGAGATGGGGAACGGGCACGTACCAAGGAGCTTTTGGAACAGGGATGCTGCCGTGTAGAATTTCTGGATTCTGACATACCTCTTCATTTTGTTATTGAACTGTCGGGTTTGGGGCATACTGTGGAGGTGGAGGTAAGACACACCCACATGAATATTGTCTCAATTATTCGGGATGGAAAAGTAGTGTTTGAAAAAACAAAGGAGCTTGCGGAGAAAGGATACTCCAGTGATCGCTCTAAGCTCTCCTTAGAGAACATCAAGGCTTTTGCGGATGAGGTAGAATTGGCACAAATCCAGGAGCTCTATGAGCGTCAGATCCGCTACAATATGGATATTGCATATGAAGGAATTTCTGGCGATTATGGCATTGGAATTGGGCGCGTCATCCGTGAATCCTATGCAGACGGAGTGGTTACCCGTATGAAAGCTTTTGCAGCAGCCGCATCAGAGGCACGTATGGGGGGATGTGATATGCCGGTTATTATCAATTCTGGCAGTGGAAACCAAGGCATTGCCTCTTCGGTTCCAGTGATTGTATATGCCAGAGAGAAGAACATCCCTAAGGAAAAATTGTATCGTTCTCTGATTTTTTCCAGTCTTCTTACCATTTACCAGAAGGAATTTATCGGGAAGCTCTCGGCGTTTTGTGGAGCGGTATCTGCATCCTGTGCATCAGCAGCAGCCATTACCTACTTGGAAAATGGTACCGTGGGGCAGATCAAAGCTACCATTGACAATACACTTGCCAATATTCCAGGAATTATCTGTGATGGCGCAAAAATTTCCTGTGCGGCCAAGATTGCATCCAGTCTGGACGCATCTATGATGGCCCATTATCTTGCCATGCAGGGGAAGGAATATGAATCTTATACAGGAATTTTGAAAGAAGATGCGGGAGAGACGATTAGCTGTGTGGGGTACATTGGAAAGGTAGGGATGCGTCAGACAGATAAAGAAATTATTAAGATGATGCTGGAAAACACATAGAATGGAGGAAGACATGTACGATTGTATTATTATAGGGACTGGCCCTGGCGGGCTGTCCGCAGCATTGAATTTAAAAATTCATCAAAAAGATGTAGTATGGTTTGGTTCCAAGGATTTGAGTGATAAGGTGACAAAAGCTGAAAAAATTACAAATTATCCAGGATTTCCTGAAATTAGCGGAGCAGAGCTATTTGAGAAATTTCATGCACACATTGCACGTGCAGGTTTGGGTATCACGGAAAAGACAGTGACAAATGTGATGTATTCTGGGAGCCATTTCATGGTTCTTGCAGAAAATGAGGTGTATGAGGCAAAAACGGTGATTCTGGCCATGGGAGTTATGGCGGCCAAGCTGATGGAGGGGGAAGAAGAACTGTTGGGAAAGGGAGTAAGCTACTGCGCTACCTGTGATGGAATGCTTTACAAGGGAAAGAAGATTGCGGTTGTGTGCAATGCGCCAAAGTTCGAACATGAGGTAGAATATCTGGCGGATTTAGCCTCGGAGGTTCTTTATTTTCCTACGTTTGAAAGCAAAGTGGACAAAGAAAATGTGAAAATAGGGAAGGATGCACCTGTAAAAATCCATGGCGAGGAGCGTGTGACCTCTATCACCCTTCGGAGTGGGGCGACAGAGGAGGTTGATGGAGTATTTTGTCTAAGAAATGCAATTGTTCCAACAAAGCTGGTTTCAGGTCTAAAGGTGGAACATGGGCATATTGCGGCTGACCGCAGGATGGCAACGAATTTATCAGGATGCTTTGCAGCAGGGGATTGTACCGGAAGACCGTATCAGTATGCGAAGGCGGTTGGAGAAGGAAATGTAGCAGCCCATAGTGTCATAGACTTTCTTGCTTCTTTGGAGAAGTAAGGCTAGAATACCAGGAGGAAGTAATGCTGATTTTACAACAAATGCTGGCGCTGTTTCTTATTATGCTGGCCGGATTTTTTGCAGAACAAAAGAATATTTTGGATGAGGATACCTGTAAGAAAATATCCTGGATTGTGGTAAATATTGCCAATCCTGCCATGATTTTATCCAGCGTGTCTGGGGAGAGCCGGATACAGCCAGGAGAGCTTGCAGTTACAAGCCTGATTGCGATGCTCATGTTTTTATGTCTGATGATTCTGGCATCATTTCTCCCTGGGATTTTGCGTGTGGACAAGTCTCAATATGGGGTGTACCGGGTAATGACGGTATTTTCCAATATCGGATTTATGGGATTTCCGATTTTGTCAGCCTTGTATGGGAAAGAATCACTGTTGTATGCTGCATTATTTGTACTGATTTACAATGTGCTGATTTACACTTACGGAATTATATGCTTAAATCCAAAGCCCTCAGAGGGAAGTAGAAGTATGGTGAAAACCAGCTTGAAGAAAATTGGAAATGTAGGGGTGCTGGCAAGCCTGGGAGCTTTAGTCTTGTACTTTGGAAACTTTTCTCTGCCTGATATGGTTTCCCAGGTGTTTGATATGTTTGCCAATTTGACAGCCCCTTTAAGTATGATGGTAATTGGAGCGTCCCTTGGTCAGATGTCCGTGAAGGATATGGCAAGGGATGTGAAGCTTTTGGTATTTTCTGTTATTAAATTACTGGTGATTCCAGTAAGCGGCATGTGGATACTGTCCCGGTTTTTGGAGAATCCTGTTTTGCTTGGGGTTTGTATGGTAATGCTGGCAACCCCTGTGGGAAGTATGACGGCTATGCTGGCCCAGCAATATGAATGTGACAGTGAATTGGCGTCGAAAGGGGTGGCTTTGACCACGCTTTTGTCCGTGGCAGCAATTCCTTTGGTGGCGGCAGTATGCAGAGCAATGGGAATTTCTGTATAACGGTTGTTTTTGCCTATAATTCGAGAGAATAAGACAGAGGATTCTTCTTGAAATCCTTATGGTTTGATAGTATACTAAGGGCAGAAAAAATTGTATCGTACGAACCCAAGGGAGGCGTTTTATGAAACGAATTACCCTGGAAGAGCTTTTGGGGAACTGTCCTAATGCTTCCTATCAACAGCAATATGCTTACATTATGGAATTGTTGGAAAAGGGGAAGCTAAAGCCTGTGAAAAACGCTGGAACCAACGGAAAGACTCCCAGGTTATGTCTTTCTTATTGGATGGTGGAGGAGCAGGAGGAATCCCAGGATGCCCTGGCAGAAGAATTGAACTATTGTATGGAACCGTTGATTTCCATTGAATATTATCTTTCCCATTTAGACCAGTACCAAGAGGACAGGAGCTGGGTGCAAAGACTCAATGATTATCTCAAAGAAAACCGTTCTTTGTTAAAGGAGCCAATATCGGTTAATGAGCGTAGTTTTGAAATCTGGGGAAGGGAAAAATTCCTTACCAAAGAACAGGGCAGAAAAATTTTAAAGCGATGCAAAATAGAGATGGGCTTTTTGAATATGTATGAGACGGCGGAGCCTTTTGCCTATTATACACATACCAGAAAGATTCCCCAGAACATGCTGATTTTGGAAAATAAGGATACTTTTTTTAGTATGCGGAAGTTTTTACTGGAAGGGAATCACCAGATTTTTGGGATGGAAATTGGGACTTTGATTTATGGAGGCGGGAAACGGATTGTGAAATCTTTCCGGGATTTTGACCTTTCTGCAGAGCCTTATATGAAGGAAAAAGAAAATCAGATTTATTATTTCGGCGATTTAGATTATGAGGGGATTGGGATTTATGAGAGCCTTGCCAGGCAGTGGAAAGGGAATGGAAGACCAATTCCCTTTGTAACGGCTTATGAGGCAATGATAGAAAAAGGCAAAAAAATTGATAGCCTTCCAAAGACTAAGGAATTTCAGAACCAGAATTTAAAGGGTGAATTTTTCTCTTATTTTTCTAATGAAACAGTGGAAAAGATGCAGGAAATTCTTAAGAAGGGAGAATATATTCCCCAGGAGATTTTGAGTATTTTGGATTATCTGGTTTGAAGCATCCGGCAGTCATATAAGGAATAAAAGTATAAGTCGATTCTAAATCGTTGGTATATTACATAAGAGGAGAAATTATGCAGTATGAATTTTTAAAGCATTTTCCGAAAAGAATGAAAAATGTAGGGCTATACGCCGTTTTGGTTCAAAACAGCCTTCAGAAGGCCACCTGGAAGAAATATGAATTTCAGAAGATGGACGAGCAATTCAATATGATTTTTGCGGTGCTTTTGTATATTATGGAGCAGTCTTTAAAGGAAGAACGATGCACCATGGATGATATCGGCGCTTACATTGATACCATCAATATGCAGTATTTTCGAAAAAATATGAATTACGAAGAGTGCCGCACTCTGGGGGATTTTATTGTAAATGTAATCCTTTCGAACGAAGGAAAGGTGATGTATTTTGAAGGATTTAATTTTGAGCAGAAGGCTTACCAGGAGATAAACATCAGCTATGTGGCAAATCGGGTGGTATATAGCCAGCAGGATGTAAAGCGCACTTCTTATTATCTTACCGATGACGGTTATAATCTTCTTTTATCCACACTGGAAATTGAAAATAATATGAAGCTGACGATTCATGAAATGATTTTTCAGATGCACCTGGAAAAGCAGAATTATGATAAGGCGGTAGATGAAATCAAGAATGTGTTCAATCTTCTGCGCATCCAGCTTCAAAAAATTCAGGAAGCCATGGAGAAAATCCGCCGGAATGCATTGAATTATTCGGTAAAAGATTACCAGAAGATTTTAAATGAAAATTTAGAGACCATCAGTGAGACCAAGCAGAAATTTCAAGACTACCGGGAATTGGTGAAAAATCGGACACGGGAATTGGAGGAGTCCAACATCAATGTCCGCAGGCTTACCAAGAAAGAGGAAGAAAAATTAAATCATCTCAGAGAGATTGAACAGTATTTGAATCGCACCATAGACGAACACCAGAAAATTTTAAATAGCCATTTTGATTTAAAATCTTTATATACCAAGGAACTGGAGGCTTTGTCCCAGATGTCCTTGATTCAGCGTTTTCCCTTGCGGACGGAGCTGTATGATAAGATATTGACCCAGCCAAAGGCGTTGGAATACTTGGAATATTTTCTACGTCCCTTGTTTTGTCAGGACATAGAAAAGGGTTATAATTTAAACCGAGCCTTTCAGCTACAAAAACCGATCCGGGGAAAAGTGGAAGAAGATACCGAAGAAACCATGGATTTTGATGTGGGAGAATGGGAACGGGAGCAGGAATTTGCCCGCAGGGAAAAGCTAAAGCGTTACGAGCAGAGTATTGCCTATTTGCTGCGGAAGGTGGTGTCGCAGGGAGAGATTTCTCTGGAGGAAATTGCAGGGCAGGTGCAAGGTCAGGAGTTGGAAACACTGATTCCAAATGTGGAAATTTTCAAAGAAATTATGGTGGAGCTAATTCGGAACAAAGAAATCGACATTCCCACGTTGCAAAAAGAGCAACGAGAGTATATTCAGGAGCAGTCTGGGGAATTTCAACTGAATCTGGTGCTATTGCATTTAATTCAAAATTGCAGAGAATTTTTGGGGATTTTACGAATTGAAACTTATCGGCTGGAGGATGGAAAAGTGGTGGTATTTTCCGATGTCTTGGATGAAAAAGGAGACAAGAAAACCATCCGGTGCTCCAATGTGCTGATTCGGGTTACAAAGGAGGAATAAGACATGGCATATGAAACAGAAGAAATCCGGCAGAGCCAGGAAATTTTCTATTATTTGTTAGAGCATCATGAACTACAGGAGGAAGAGGAGCAGGCTTTGTACCGGGCTTATGCGGAACAGGAGACCGTTCAGAATTTGGTAAAGTCCCAGGGAGAAATTGCCATGTGCAACATTGAGCGGTATGGAAATGTGATTTATCTGATTCCCAAAGAGGAAAATCATTTTTTAGGCTTTTCCAAGCCTCAATTGAAAGCAATTTTGTGTAAATCCACCAGCACAGATAAGGATTACTATTTGTCCCAGTTTGTGATTTTAACTCTTTTGGTGGAGTTTTTTGATGGGCAGGGAAGCAGCAGTAAATCCAGAGAATATATGCGGGTAGGAGAATTGCAGAATTGTATTTCACAAAGATTGAAGGAGGGAACGCAGAACGTGCCAGAGGAAGAAGAGGAACAGGTTGGAATTGCCTTTTCCAACATGATGGAAGCCTATGAAGCCCTGCGTTCCGATGAAAAATCTACCCGTGCAAGAACCACCAAGGAAGGGTTTTTGTACCATATCCTGATGTTTCTGCAAAAGCAGGGTCTGATTGAATATGTGGAGCAGGATGAAATGATTAAGACCACAAGAAAGCTGGACAGCTTTATGGACTGGAACCTGCTGAATCAAAACAATTATCAGAGAATCCTTAAGGTATTGGGGGAAAATCATGAGTAAAATCAATGCGGTAAGACTGATTAATATCAATTACAATAATAATGCCATTCGGGTCAGTGACGAGACCTTTCATTTGAATGGAGAGAGCACCTTGCTGTCTTTGCGTAACGGAGGTGGAAAATCTGTGTTGGTACAGATGATGACGGCGCCTTTTGTCCATAAACGTTACCGAGATGCGAAGGATCGCCCCTTTGAAAGTTATTTTACCACCAGTAAGCCTTCGTTTATTTTGGTGGAATGGGCCTTGGACCAGGGAGCTGGCTCTGTGCTGGTAGGAATGATGGTGCGTAAAAACCAGGATGGAGAAGAAGCCAATGGGGAAGGTCTGGAAATGATAAATTTCATCAGTGAGTATCAGGGGCCTTGCCTACAGGATATCCATCAACTGCCTGTGGTGGAAAAGGGCAAACGAGAGATGATTTTAAAAAATTTTGCTGCTTGCCGCCAGATCTTTGAAAATTACAAAAAAGATCATGGGATAAAATTTTTTAGTTTTGATATGAACAACAGCGCCCAGTCTCGCCAGTATTTTGACAAACTGGCCGAATATCAGATTAATTATAAAGAGTGGGAAACGATTATCAAGAAGGTAAACCTAAAGGAATCAGGATTATCGGATTTGTTTGCAGACTGTAAGGATGAAAAGGGTCTGGTGGAAAAATGGTTTCTGGATGCCGTGGAGCATAAGCTGAACAAAGAGAGGAACCGCATGAAGGAATTTCAGTCCATATTGGAAAAATATGTAGGCCAATATAAGGATAATCAGTCTAAAATCAAACGGCGGGATATCATTCGTCTATTTCAGGAAGAAGCAAAAAGGATTGAGGAGAAAAACGGAAGGTATCAGGAAAGTGAAATCAATGTAAGAAGTCAGGAAAACAGGATTGCAGGCTTCCGGCAGGAGTTGGAGAAATTACAAGAACAGACTGCTTTGGAGGAACAGGAAAATCGAGAGCAAGGAGAGAAGCTTCAGTTAGAAATCGAGCGTCTCAATTATGAAAAATTATCTGAAGAATATTATCACCTGGAAGAAGAAAAGAAATTCCATGTAAGTAACCGGGAAATGATTGGGATCGAGAAGGAAGGACTGGAACGGGAAATCGAGAGAATCCAAAAGAGACTGAACTTATTGTTGTGTGCCAGGCAGCAGGAGGCGGCAAATGAGGAAAAATCTGAGTGGGATCTTTCGTATCAGCAGCTTGCAGTGGCAAGAGAACGGGATAAGGATCTAGAGCCGGAGCGAAACTGTATTGGATATTTGCTGCGTAGCCATTACCAGAAGGCTTTGGAAAAGACGAAAAACAGTCTGTCCCAAAATCAGAAGGACCGGGAGGAGGCCACAGAGCAGATCAAAGAAACCCAGGAGATTCTGATAGAGTTGGAGGATTTTCTTCGGAAAAATGCATTGTGGGCTGGTGAACTGAAAAGTCGGATTGGAAGCTATGACAGACAGGAGGAGCAGTTTAATACTCGTTACCAGGAGCAGTTAGCGCGCAATATTCTGGGTGAATATGAGCCTGGGAGCCTGGAAATCTTTGGGGATCTGTGTCAAAAGCTACGAGAAGAGGAAGCGCGAAAAAAGGCTGCAAAAAGCCGTGAGCTGGAACAGGCAAAGGATCAGAGAACCAGCTTGGAGCACAGTTTGCTTCGCCGGAATGAGGAAAAAACATTTGCAATTGCAGGGAGAAAGCAACAGGAAGAGTTGCAGGAGAGCTTTGAGAAGGAGCTGGCAAAGCGCAGAGATATTTTGAAATATTTAGAGCTGGAAGAATCTGTGCTGTTTGAGGAAGAAAAGATTTTAAAGACTGCAGACCGGAAGCTTTTGGAGATTGAAGGTCTTAGGCGGAATCTGGAAAAGGAAGAAAATGAATTACAAAAAGAGTATCAGCGTCTGACAGAGGGAAAAATCTTAGAACTGCCTCCAGAGCTTGAGATGGAATTTGAAAAAGCTGGAATTCATATGGTATATGGAATGGAGTGGCTGAAAAAGAATGGCTATTCTCAAAAAAAGAATCGGGAATTAGTGCAAAACCATCCGTTTTTGCCGTATGCATTGATTTTATCAGAGGGGGAAGCAGAGAAATTATCCCGTTTTCGCGGCAGCATTCCCACAGGCTTTCCTATTCCCATTGTGTTACGAAAAAGTCTGGAGCAGAAAGGGAAGGAAAAAGATGGAAATCTGTTGGCTTTCCCAGGAATTCGATTCTATGTGCTGTTTAATGAAAATTTACTAAATGAAGAAAAGCTGCAGCAGCTTGTGATAGAAAAGCAGCGGGAAATAGATAAGAAGCAGGAATTGATTGATATTCGAAGGAAGGAATATGAATCTTATTTTCAGTGGAAAGAGCAGGTGAGAAACCAACAGGTCTCCCAAGAAAAATATCAGGAAAATCAACAGAAGCTTCAGGAGCTTGTGGAAAGCATTCAAGAACTGGAAAAGGGAATTCATGAGACGAGCCAGGAACTTTTGCACCTGCAGGAGCAGAGCTTGCAGTTGGAGAGAGAGATTCGCCAAGGGGAAAAGCAGGTGGAATATCTGGAGCGGAAGGAAAGAGATTTTGCGCAGCTATATGAGGCTTACAAGGAATATCAAGAAAGCCGCAGGCAGCAGGAAAAGTGCAAAAAAGAAGAAAATAAGCTTACAGAGAGCCGTAAGCTGTCTCGGTTGAAGGAAGAAAAATTACAGGAAAAATTGCAAAGTTTTCGGAATCAACAGGCTGACCTGGAGCGGGAGTTGGAAAAGCATCAGGAGCAGTTGGGACGCTACCAAAGCTATGAAGAAATAAATCAGCAGGAAATAGAAAAACTGCCAAAAGAGGTGTCAGAGCTGGAGGCCAGGTATCAGGCAGTAACGGCTGGGGTATCCCAGGAAATCCAGGTTTTGGAAGAGAGGGAACGAAGAAGCAGCAAACGTTACCAAAGAGCTTGCGAGGAATTGGAGCATTTGTCGTCAAAATTTGGTGTTTCGAAAGAGCAGTGGGAGGCAGTCCTTTACAGCCGTAAGGAGGAGACACATCAGGAGATCCAACTGGAAGACCGGAAAAAGAAGCTGAAGATAAAAGAAGGACTGTGGAACGAAGCAGATAAGCAGGTGGCATTGCTGATTCATCAGGTGGAACAGCGGGTACAGCGTATGCTGGAGGAATGTGGACAAAAACAGCCGCTGCCCAGAGAGGAAATTCCCAGTGAGGATTTTAAAGCCCGCAAGAACCAGTTGGATTATCAGTACAAGGAGTTGGAAAGGATTGGAAAAGCATTGCAGATTCGTTTCAATAACTACAATGAAAACTTGACAGCTCTTGCAGAATACAGTGAGCTTTTAGTGGAAGAGCCTGTGATATGGGAACAGGATTTTTCTGGAATGGATACCCGCAGGCTTCGGGATTTTAAGGGAATTTTGATTCGTGATTATAAGAAATATTGCGAGGACAGACATGGGGCAAGAGAGCAGCTTGTGTATCTGCTGAACCAGATTGTGCGGATGGAGGCGTTTCAGGAGGATTTCTACCGAAAGCCCTTGGAGGCCATGCTGGAATTGGCTGGGGATTCCAGTCAGGTACAACGCCAGTTGGATACGACGGTTTTGTCCTATCAAAGCTTGATGGAAAAACTGGAGGTAGATATTTCTCTGGTGGAGAAAGAAAAGAATAAAATTGTGGAGCTATTGGAGGATTATTTGCAGGAGGTCCATCAAAATCTAGGAAAGATTGACCACAATTCTACCATTACCATTCGGGAGCGGCCAGTGAAAATGTTAAAGATTCAGCTTCCTTCCTGGGAAGAAAATGAGAACCTGTACCGTCTGAGATTAGTGGATTTTATTGACGAGCTTACCAAAAAAGGAATTAACATTTTTGAGCAGAATGAGAATGCCCAGGAATATTTTGGCATACAAATGACCACCAGAAACCTTTATGATACGGTAGTGGGAATTGGCAATGTGCAGATTCGTCTTTACAAGGTAGAGGAACAGCGAGAGTATCCCATTACCTGGGCAGAGGTTGCAAAGAATTCCGGTGGAGAAGGCTTTTTATCTGCCTTTGTGATTCTCTCCAGTCTTTTGTATTTTATGAGAAAGGATGATTCGGATATTTTTGCAGATCGAAATGAGGGTAAAGTGCTTTTGATGGATAACCCCTTTGCCCAAACCAATGCTTCCCATTTGCTAAAGCCGTTGATGGATATGGCGAAAAAGACAAATACACAGCTTATTTGCCTGACTGGTCTTGGCGGGGAATCTATTTATAACCGTTTTGACAATATTTATGTGCTGAATTTGGTGGCAGCAAGTCTTAAGCAGGGAATGCAGTATTTAAAGGGAGAGCATATGAGGGGGAATGAGCCAGAAGAAATGAGTGTGTCCCAGATTGAAGTGGTACAGCAGGAATTGGTGTTTTAGAGTGGTTGACGAATCTGTGAATATTTTGTATGATAAACTTTAAACAAAAATGAAAAGCGCAACAAGACAATTTATGGAGGGATAAGAAATGAGCACAGAGCAATGCAATAAAAGAACATTAATGGATTATTGTCCCGATATTAAGGTAATGGATTGTACCTTAAGAGACGGAGGGCTTGTCAACAATTTTTCTTTTACCGATGAATTTGTCCGGGATTTGTATGAAGCAAACATCAAAGCCGGCGTGGACTATATGGAATTTGGCTACAAGGCTTCCAAGGAATTGTTTGACCCCAAGGGATTTGGCAAATGGAAGTTTTGTGATGAAAAAGATATTCGGGCTATTGTGGGCGAGAACAAATCTCCATTAAAAATTTCTATTATGGCAGATGTGGGACGCTGTGATTATAAAAAGGATATTCCAGTGAAAAAGGATAGCGTTGTGGATATGGTGCGTGTGGCAACGTATATTCATCAGATTCCAACAGCCGTTGAGATGATTGAACATCTGAAAAAAAAGGGTTACGAAGTAAGTGTAAATATTATGGCTGTTTCTAAGGTCAATACCGATGACTTAGACGCTGGCTTGGAGCTTTTGAGCAGAAGCTCCGTAGATACTATTTATCTCGTGGACAGCTTTGGGTCCTTTTATCCAGAACAGATTACAAAGCTGTCACAAAAATATGTGGAGGTGGCTGCTGCGGCTGGCAAGAATGTTGGAATTCATGCCCATAATAACCAGCAGCTTGCTTTTGCCAATACCATTGAGGCTTGCCGTATGGGAGTAAGCCTTTTAGACGCTACCGTAAGCGGTATGGGCAGGGGAGCAGGAAACTGCTATATGGAATCGTTGCTGAGCTTCCTTAAGAATCCCAAATATGATGAAATCCCAATCATCCGTTTTGTGGAGAAGCATATGTTAAAACTAAAGGCAGAGGGAGCGGTGTGGGGCTATGACATTCCGTATCTGGTAACAGGTATTTTAAATAGCCATCCTTCCACGGCAATTAAATTCATCAAGGAACAGAGAACGGACTATTGTAATTTTATGCAGGAACTGTTAGATTTGGAATAAGATCATGGAGCCAGCGAAAGTGCAGGCGAAACAGAAGGATAATTTTATGGGTAGGAGGAATCAAATAAGATGAATTATAAGGAATTAGATCAAAAGGCAGCGTTCGGTGATGAGAAGTCAGCAATGATTTTAGCGGAGAGGGCACAGAAGTTAGAACCCCTGCCAATCCGAGATGGTTTGGGAAATCCATTAACATGGTGCCCAGCAGATATTCCAGAGAGGCTTTTACAGGAAATTGATAAAATGTATGGTAATATTTCTGTTACTGATATTGACACAGAAATTTCAATTGAGGAAGAATCCTTTTACAGAAGCAGGATTGAAGGGCTAGACACCACCCAGGAAGAGCTCTCTGAGGTATTTCGGGCAAAGCGTACGGGCGCAAAAGGCGATAAGATGGTGTTGAATACATATCGGGCGGTGAAGTATTTGAACGTAAGTCAAAAGAGGGATATGGATACTCTTGTCCAATTATGGAATATTCTCACAGACGGCGTATGTGATGATTCAGGATTCCGCACAACGGAAAAGACTAAGATGCGCCATGCGCCAGAGGTAGAATTGCTGGATTATTGTATGAAGCAGTTTTTCGAGTTTTATCATGGAGAGAATATAAAAAATCCTTATATAAAAATGGCGGCGCTGCATTTTTATTTTGTGTATATGTACCCGTTCCGGGATGGAAATGGACGCATTGCTAGGTTAATTTCAACAGATTTCCTTATTCGGTCTGGTCTTGAAAATTTCAGCTCCCTGACCTTGAGTAAAACGGTAAACGAAACAAAAGAGGCGTATTATCACGCGTTGGATCAAAGTGAAAATAGCTTATTTGATGTTACGCCATTGATTCAATATATGTTAAAGACCGTATATGATAATTTTTATGAGGTATTGGAAAAACAAAATGAAAATCTAGGAGAGCATATCAATTGGGATGAAATCTTTGAATAAAGGAAAAGAAGAGCTGAAAAGATTCCGGCAGCAGGTAATGGAAAGGACAAAGGAAGAAAGACTTGTAATTAGGCGGAAGGCCAGACAAAGCGCGAAAAAGTGGAACCGCCTGATCGGAATGCAGCATATGTTTATCGGGGCCCTTGTATTTGGGCTGATTACTGGCGTGTTAAGCTACAGTGGTGTGTTGGAGGAAGCAGACCATTGGGTCAGCGACGGCATTTATCATATGATTGCCCGTAAGCAAAGCAATTCATATATTAGGATTATCTCTATTGATGAAAAAACAGTCAAAAAATATGGTGAATATGAGGAATGGTCCAGGGAAAAAACCGCAAAGCTGATCCGGCAGCTGAACCAATGGGAAGACAATACCCCCAGTGTGATTGGATTGGATTTGGATTACAGTGAAGAAAAGGATCCCAAGGGAGATCAGGCTCTTGTTGAGGCATGCAGTGATTATAAAAATATTTGTTTCAGTGCCCATGCTGTGCTGGATGAGAATACTAAGGATGGCAGGCAGCCTCAGACAGCAGGCCAGTCTGCCATTGGAAAGCCATTGGAAACAGGGGTGATGGGGGAGAGACGGATTGAGGAGATAAGGAAGCCCTTTGACCAACTCTTTGCCCAGGTTACAGTGGGAATTGCCAACAGCACCAAAGACTCAGAGGATGGTTTTGTCCGAGGCGCCTTTTTTAGTGTCCAAATGGGCGGTGCAAAGATAGACAGCTTTGCAACAGCCATTTATAAAATGCATCGGGATAACCGGGGAAAAGAATATACCATTCCAAAACTGGAGGAGGATCAGTCCTTTCAATTTACCTTTTCCAAAAGAAGTCAGGAATATACCACATATTCCTTTGTGGATGTATTGGAAGGGAGAATAGACCCTACCGCTTTTGGAGATTGTATTGTACTGGTTGGAGAGTTTACTGAGGATATGACCTTCCGTGTGCCAAATCAACGTAATACACAAATGTATGAGTTGGAAATGCAGGCAAATATTCTGGAAGCATTGCTGGAACAGCGCACAGGTCAGGAAGCGTCCAAAGGCTTTATGGCAGTATTTTTTGCATTTTTTATGGCAATGTTTTTTATTGCAACTTCTTACAGCTCTGACAAACTCACCATAGTGATTGCTTTGCTGATGAGTGTTATACAGCTTTTTGCTTGCTGGATTGTAAACTTGTGTGGCTATTACGTGAATATTCTGGTTGCCATTATTATGTTTACAGTAATTACGATTTATAGTATGGTGGTCCGCTATTTTGCTGCCATTCAGAATCAGTATGCAATGGAGGGTGTTTTTAAGAAATACGTGGATGAAAATATCATTACCGCCTTGGGAAAGGATGGGAGGATTGAAGCTCATATTGGTGTGGTAAGCAAGGATATTGCGGTTCTCTTTGTGGATATCCGCGGCTTCACTTCTTTGTCAGAAAGTCTTCCACCAGAGCAGATTGTTGAAATTCTAAATGCATATTTAGAGCTTGTGGCCCAGGTTATTGCAAAGTATCAGGGAACCTTGGATAAGTTTATTGGAGATGCAGCTATGGCGGTGTTTAATTCGCCGATAGATCTGGAGGACTATGAATTTCGGGCCGTGTGCGCGGCCTTGGAGTTGTGTGGTAAGGCTTCTAATCTGAATGAAATGTGCAAAAAGGAATATGGGAAGCAGGTAACCTTTGGCATTGGAATTCAATGTGGAGAGGCAGTTATTGGGAATATTGGCTGTGAGATGCGTATGGATTATACAGCCATTGGTGATACCGTAAATACTGCTGCCAGACTGGAAGGGGCCGCGTCATCCGGGCAGATTTTAATCAGCCGGGAGATGATGCAGCGGCTGCGGGGAAGGATAAAAACACGTTTTGCTGGAGAATATACATTAAAGGGAAAGCGGCATGCGGTACCCACCTATGCGGTAGAAGGTATTATCCATGCAGAATAAATTTGAGCAAACGAAAGAGATGAGAGAAATGAAAAAGGGAAGAAGGTATGAACTGTATTGCATACCGCGACTGCAGCAGATTGAGGATTATCTTAGGTTTTCCGAGGAATATCAGATGGGATTTGAATATAATGATTTTTTTCTTCCCTCGCTTTTGGATAACGAAACAGAAAAAGAGCAGATGATAAAAAAGTATTTGTCTTTTGGCAGAGATTGTTCCAAGGATACGCTGCATGGAGCCTTTTTTGATGTGTGTATTGATAGTATTGACAGGAAAATCTTTCAGGTCAGTGATTTGAGGATTCGTCAAAGCATGGAGATTGCAAGAAAAATGGGCCTTCGGGCAGTCATCTTTCATACAAACTATATCGTAAATTTCCGTTTGCAGCCATATCTGGAAACATGGCTGCTGCGCAATGAAGAGTATTGGCGGAAAATCCTTAAGGATTATCCTGAACAGGAAATTTTTATGGAAAATATGTTTGATGATGCGCCGGGGCTTTTGCAAAAGCTTGCTGCAAAAATGGCGGATGAGCCGCGCTTTTCTGTGTGTCTGGATACTGCCCATGCAATGATTTCAGGAAGTCCAGTGGAACTATGGCTGAAAGAATTAAAGCCCTATGTTTCCCATATACATGTGAATGACAATGATGGGAAAGCGGATTTGCATCAGGCAGTGGGAGACGGGTGTTTCCCATGGGAGGTGTATCACACATGGATTTGTTCTTTTGAAAAAAAGCCGTCTGTTTTAATTGAGGTGAAGGAGTTTGCAGATTTAAAAAAATCCGTAAAGTATATGCAGGAACATGCGCTGTATCCTTTTGTTACATAAGGACATATCCCGCTATGTAACAGTTCAGCCCTTTCAGCTCTGAAATAGAGCTTTATTCCAAGGATTTTCATACTGACAGTATAAAAATATGGATGGGTATTTCCATATTTGAGACAAATTTTCCTGCTTTCACTTCCAAAAAAGGAAACATTCGGTGGATTTCGTGTATTTCCTGCTTCCAGGGATGGAAGAAGTGTATTCCCTCCAATTTCACTGTTAGAGGTTTTTCGCCGCGTGGAAAATTATCAAGGGGCGGGGCTGTTTTTCTTCACGGACAGCCCTTCTGGTTTTCCTAACAGCGCCAAAAGCCCCTTCGATTTGGGTATGCGGCTGAAACTCAGGACTGCCCCATAGAATAGAAAAGACTCAAAAGGCTTGGCGCAGCAGTCCTTCAAACAGGTCAGCCCGGCATACCCATTGGGGCTTCTCTGTCGCTGGCAAGGAAAACATACGAAGGACTTCCGAATCTCAGGAAAACAGCCCCGCCCCTCGATATCCTTCCATCGGCTGAAAAACCGAGTTTGAATTGGAGGGAATTAATAGCATCCTTCCATCCCTGGAACTGGAAATACTAGAAATCCAGCCGCGTTTCCTTGTGGAAGTGAAAACAGGAAAATTTGTAAAAAACAATAGAAGTTCCCATCCATATTTTTATTCTTACATCGAAGAATCCTTTGAATAAAGCAATGTAGAAAGCTGAAAGGGCTGAACTGTTACCCTGCTGTTTATATTTTGAAAAAAATACTGGTATTTTTATTAGGAGTGTGCTATAATTTCAAAATGAGTGTAAGTTAGGGCATTAGGCTTTATAACTTTATAATAGGTAAAGGTTATAAGGATTACCACATATATTTAAGGAGGAAGTAGTAAGAATGAGCGTACAGGTAGAAAATTTGGAAAAGAATATGGCGAAACTTACCGTTGAGGTTCCAGCAGAAGAATTAGAAAAAGCAGTTCAGGCAGCATATATGAAACAAAAAAGTAAAATCAGCCTTCCAGGATTCCGGAAAGGGAAGGTTCCAAGACATATGGTAGAGAAGATGTATGGGCCTGAAATCTTTTATGAAGAGGCAGTAAATATTATTCTTTCCAAAGAATACCCGAAGGCGGCTGAAGAATCAGAATTGGAAATTGTTTCTCGTCCAACCATTGACGTGGAACAATTAGAAAAAGGAAAAAGTTTTATTTTTACTGCTGAAGTTGCAGTGAAGCCGGGAGTTACCCTTGGAAAATATCTGGGAGTTTCTGTGAAGAAAGCAGAGGTTGCCGTGTCAGAAGAAGAGGTTACGGCTGAGATAGAGAAAGAAAGAGAAAGCAATGCAAGAATGGTTACTGTGGAAGACCGGGCAATAGAAGACGGCGATACAGCAGTGATTGATTATGAAGGTTTTACCGATGGGGAAGCATTCGAAGGTGGCAAGGGTGAGAATCATTCTCTGGTTATTGGTTCCCATTCCTTTATTGATACATTTGAGGAACAGTTAATCGGTAAGAATACGGGAGATCAGGTAACAGTGAATGTTACATTCCCAGAGGATTATCATGCGCCAGAGCTGGCAGGAAAACCAGCAATGTTCCAGGTTAAAATTAATGAGATCAAGGCAAAAGAGCTTCCGGAACTGGATGATGAATTCGCACAGGATGTTTCAGAGTTTGATACTCTTGCAGAATACAAGGAAAGTGTTGAGAAGAAGCTTGTTGAGCGTAAGGAAGCCGAAGTAAAACGGGAAAGAGAAAATGAGATTATTGAGAAGATCATTGAAGATTCCCAGATGGAAATTCCAGATGCCATGGTAGAGACACAGACAGAAAATATGATGGATGACTTTGCAAATAGGCTTGCACAGCAGGGGATGTCTATGGAACAGTATATGCAGTTTACAGGCATGACAAAAGAGAAGCTAATGGAGCAGATGAAACCCGATGCATTGAAGCGAATCCAGTCTGGTCTGATTTTAGAGGCGATCGCAGAAGCTGAGAAGATTGAAGTGTCTGAAGAAGATGTGGAAGCTGAGATTGGAAAAATGGCTGAAATGTATGGCATGGAGGTTGACAAGCTCAAAGAGCTCTTCCCAGAGAGTGAACGGGAAAATATGAAGAAGGATCTGGCAATCCAAAAAGCAGTTGACTTGATTGTAGAGAAGGCAGAAGAGCAGGAAGAATAAGCCTTCCTTAGTGCTCATGCCAGAATTTGGAAATGAGGAGGAATATGGAATGAGTTTAGTACCTTATGTCGTTGAACAAACCAGCAGAGGAGAAAGATCCTATGATATTTATTCAAGGTTATTGAAAGATAGGATTATTTTTCTGGGAGAAGAGGTCAATGAGACGACTGCCGGGCTTGTGGTTGCCCAGCTCTTGTTTTTGGAATCAGAAGACCCGGGAAAGGATATTCATTTATACATTAATTCTCCAGGCGGCGTAGTAACCGCAGGGCTTGCAATTTACGATACCATGAACTATATTAAATGTGATGTAGAGACGATTTGTATCGGATTAGCGGCAAGCATGGGAGCTTTTCTCCTGGCAGGAGGAACCAAAGGGAAGCGTTTTGCCCTTCCAAATGCAGAGATTATGATCCATCAGCCTTCAGGTGGAGCGAAGGGTCAGGCAACCGACATTCAGATAGTTGCAGATAATATTTTAAAGACGAAGAAACGATTGAATACAATCTTGTCTGAGAATACTGGAAAACCATATGACGTGATTGCAGCAGATACAGAGCGTGATAATTATATGTCTGCAGAGGAAGCCAAAGAGTATGGTTTAATTGATGGTGTAATTACAAATAGAAAGTAAGAACAAAAAGGGGACAGCGCGCAAATTGCCACTGTCCCTTAGGAATATAGATGGAATAAGTTGTTTCGGGAGATTTTCAAATCTGAAATAGAAAAATGGAAGAATGGGGTGAAGAAATGGCCGGAAGGATGGATGATAGAATTCGCTGCTCTTTTTGTGGAAAGACAGATGGGCAGGTGCGTAAATTGATTGCAGGGCCAAATGGCGCATATATCTGTGATGAATGTGTGGATATCTGTGCAGAAATTATAGAAGAGGAATTAGAAGAGGAAGAAATGATGGAGCCGGAGGTAGAAGAAATTAATCTTTTAAAGCCGGTGGAGTTAAAATCCTTTTTGGATGAATATGTAATTGGACAGGAGGAAGCGAAGAAGGTTCTTTCTGTTGCAGTGTATAATCATTATAAACGGATTCTTGCGCCAGTGAATCTTGGTGTGGAATTGCAGAAAAGTAATATTCTGATGCTTGGGCCTACAGGATGTGGGAAAACTCTTTTAGCTCAGACATTGGCGCGGATTTTGAATGTGCCTTTTGCCATTGCGGACGCTACAGCATTGACAGAAGCTGGTTATGTTGGTGAAGATGTAGAAAATATTCTTCTTAAGATTATACAGGCAGCAGAATATGATATTGAACGTGCGCAAAGAGGCATTATCTATATTGATGAGATTGATAAGATTACCAGAAAATCAGAGAATCCTTCTATTACCCGGGATGTGTCTGGAGAAGGTGTGCAGCAGGCTCTTTTGAAGATTTTGGAAGGAACCGTAGCCAGCGTTCCCCCTCAGGGAGGAAGAAAGCATCCTCAGCAGGAATTGATTCAGATTGATACCACCAATATTTTGTTTATTTGCGGTGGCGCATTCGAAGGTTTAGATAAAATTGTAGAAAATAGAATGGATCAGAAGTCTATGGGATTTAATGCAGAGATTGCTGATAAGCGTGAGAAAAACCTAGGACTTATCTTAAAACAGGCATTGCCTCAGGATTTTGTGAAATTTGGTCTAATTCCAGAATTTGTTGGGCGTGTTCCGGTAACGGTATCATTGGAAGCATTGGATAAAGATGCTTTGGTACGTATTTTAAAAGAGCCTAGAAATTCTCTGATTCGGCAGTATGAGGCATTGTTTGAATTGGATGGAGTTTCCCTAACCTTTGAGGAAGATGCAATTGAAGCGATTGCGGAAAAATCTTTAAAGAGAAAAACAGGAGCCAGAGGGCTTCGGGCAATTGTGGAAAAAGTATTGATGGATTTGATGTATCGCGTACCGTCAGACGAATCCATTACTCATTGCAATATTACAAGAGCAGCCGTGGAAGATGATCAGGAAGTGGAGATTGCATTTGGCAGTGTGAGCAAATCAAAGTCTGCCTGAGGAGAGAGAGTATGAAGGAAGATTATAGAAAAATTCCGACAGTGGCACTACGGGGAATGACCATACTCCCCGGTATGGTGGCACATTTTGACGTAAGTAGAAGCAGGTCTGTGCGGGCGCTGGAGGCAGCCATGATGGATGATCAGATGGTGTTTTTGGTGACCCAGAAAAATATTGAAAAAGACGAGCCGGAGCTGGAAGATTTATATCCGGTTGGAATTATTGCAGTGATTAAGCAGGTAATTAAGTTGCAGAATAACGTAGTACGTGTGTTGGTAGAAGGAGAAACACGTGCTCATTTGCATATGCTGGAATTAGAAGAGTATCTTTTGGCAGGGGTAGAACCTTTGAAAAAGGAAGAAGAACTGCTTCCAGTGGAAATTCAGGAGGCTATGATCCGAGGGATTCGTGAGACCTTTAGCCGTTATTGCCTGTTGAATCCCAAACCGGGAAAAGAATTGTTAAAGCAGATGACAGAGATTTCTGATTTGGAGAAGCTATTAGATCATATCGGCAATAATCTTCCAGTTGGGTATGAGCAGAAGCAGAAGATTTTAGAAGCAGATACTTTGCAGGAACGATACGAGACCTTGATGATTATTTTGCTGAATGAGATTAATATTATTCAAATTAAAACAGAGTTTCAGACAAAAGTAAAGGAAAAGGTAGATAAGAATCAGAAAGAATACATTCTGCGGGAGCAGTTAAAGCTAATTCGGGAAGAATTAGGCGAGGATAATACCGTATCCGAAGGGGAGCATTATCAGGAAGAGTGTAAAAAACTAAAAGCAGATAAAGAGGTTAAGGAAAAGCTGAAGAAAGAAATTGAGAGGTTTAAAAATGTTTCTTTGAACTCTTCGGAAAGCGCGGTAATTCGAGGTTATATTGAGACGCTTTTGGAGCTTCCCTGGAATAAAGCCTCGAAAGATAATAAAAATTTGGAAAATGCAGAGCGCATCCTGAATGAAGATCATTATGGGATGGAAAAGGTCAAGGAACGTATGCTGGAATTTCTGGCGGTACGGAACCTGACAAAGAAAGGGGATAGTCCGATTATTTGTCTGGTGGGACCTCCTGGTACTGGAAAGACCAGTATTGCCAAGTCGGTGGCAAGAGCTTTGGATAAAAAATATGTGCGGATCAGTCTGGGCGGTGTCCGGGATGAAGCAGAGATTCGCGGACATAGGAAGACTTATGTAGGAGCCATGCCAGGGCGGATTGCCAATGGACTAAAAAATGCTGGGGTTCGCAATCCTCTAATGTTGTTGGATGAGATTGATAAAATCAGCAGTGATTATAAAGGGGACACTGCGTCCGCTTTGCTGGAAGTCTTAGACAGTGAACAGAATAGCAAATTTCGGGATCATTATGTGGAGCTTCCACTGGATTTGTCAGAGGTATTATTTATTGCTACGGCAAATTCTTTGCAGACCATACCCAAACCATTGCTAGATCGTATGGAGGTTATAGAGGTCAGCAGCTATACGGAAAATGAAAAAGCTCATATTGCCAGGGAACATCTCATTGCCAAACAGATGGAGAAGAATGGTTTGAAGGAAGGACAGCTTTCCATCAGCAATCGGGCCTTAGAAAAATTAATTCGTGGTTATACTAGAGAAGCGGGCGTACGTAATCTGGAGCGTAAGATTGGAGAAATCTGTAGAAAAGCTGCTCGTGTAATTTACAAAGAAAACAAAAAGAACGTAAAAGTAACAGAAAATAGCCTGGAAAAGCTGTTAGGAAAAGAAAAGTACAATTATGATTTGATAAATGAAGCGGATGAGATTGGGATTGTGCGTGGATTGGCCTGGACAAGCGTGGGCGGCGATACCCTTCAAATTGAAGTGAATATTATGCCTGGAAAGGGAGAGTTTCAGCTTACGGGACAGCTTGGGGATGTGATGAAAGAATCTGCCCAAACCGGTATTAGTTATATTCGTTCTGTGAGCGAAGTGTACAAGATTGAAAAAGAATTTTTCAAGGAATGGGATATTCATATTCATATTCCAGAAGGTGCAGTGCCAAAAGACGGGCCTTCTGCAGGAATCACCATGGCAACAGCAATGCTTTCCGCCATTACAAAGCGGAAGGTGCGTAAGGATGTGGCTATGACGGGAGAAATTACTCTTCGGGGAAGAGTTCTTCCCATTGGCGGATTGAAAGAAAAAATTCTTGCAGCTAAAAATGCTGGAATTAAGACCATATGTGTACCAAAGAAAAATGAGCCTGATGTGGCAGAAATTGCCCAGGAAATCAAAAAAGGGCTGGAAATTGTTTTTGTGGAGAGTATGGAACAGGTGCTGCGTGTGGCATTGGTGCAGGAGTAGCGTAAGAAGGGAGAGTGTTCAATGCTCATTAAATCCGTAGAACTGGAAACAGTATGTGGAATTACAAGTAAGCTGCCGGATACCGATAAACCGGAAGTAGCTTTTGCAGGAAAATCTAATGTAGGGAAATCTTCCTTGATCAACGGGCTGATGAATCGAAAATCCCTGGCGCGGACTTCAGCCCAGCCAGGGAAGACACAGACGATTAATTATTATAATATTAACCAAAAAATGTATTTTGTGGATTTGCCAGGGTATGGATATGCTAAGGTTCCCCAAAAGGAAAAGGAAAAATGGGGAAAGATGATTGAAAATTATCTACATGTTTCCAAGCAGCTTCAGGCAGTTTTTCTATTGATAGATATTCGTCATGAACCCTCTGCTAATGACAGGCAGATGTATGAGTGGATTGTGTACCAAGGATTTGATCCAGTGATTATTGCAACCAAGCTGGATAAGATTAATCGCAGTCAGGTGCAAAAGCAGATCAAAATGTTGCGGGACGGGTTAAAGGTGAAGCCAGGTACTCCAGTTTTTCCTTATTCTGCGTTGACAAAGCAGGGCAGAGATGAGATTTGGGACTTTATGGACGAAATGCTTGGTTTTGTGGAGGAACCCCAGAAGGAAGCGACAAAAAACGTCATGGATTCCATCAAAGGGGAAGAGAATCCTTCAGAAATTTCAAATTGTGAAGAAAATCCTGCAAAGGTAAAGGTGCGTAAAAAGCATGTAAAGAATCAGGAAAAGAAGAATGGGAAGAAACGTGAAAAAAAGCGTGGGAAAAAATAAATATTTGTTTGTGTGTTGTATGCTGCTTGTCATAACTTTGGCAGGCGGTATTTTTACGAAAATTTATGTGAATATAGAAAAAAATGGAGAGGATACGGAAAAAATACGGATTGTGACCTCCTTTTATCCCATTTATATCGCTGCAAAAAATATTGTGGATGGCAGTGACGGGGTGATTTTGGAGAATCTCAGCGAACCTCAGACTGGATGTATGCATGATTATCAGTTAACGCCTCAAGATATGATACTTTTATCAAAGGCAGATTTATTTTTGGTAAACGGAGGCGGAATTGAGAATTTTTTGTCGGATGTGGGAGAATCATATCCAAATCTTATCATTCAGACAGCCACTGAAGGACTTAAACTATTAGAAGAAGATGTTGCTCCAGTTGAAGAAGATTCTCATCCTGATGAGGATGTTCAGGAAGAACATAACCATGGAGAGGATATTCATGGAGAAGAGAATGCTCATGGATGGATGGATACCCGAGTGTATGCAGGGATGGTGGAGAATATTGCAGATTTTATCAGCCAGGTTGATCAGGAGAATGCTGAGATTTATCAGGAGAATAGAGAGGCTTACTGTGAAAAAATAGAGAACCTTTCCAATCAAATAGAGACAATCAGAGACACGTTTTCTAAGGAGGAAAATGTGGTGATTTTCCATGAAGCGTATGAATATGTAGCAGAGCAATATGGGCTTTCCCAAGTTTACTGTCTGAATTTAGATGAGGAACGCCAGGTGAGCGCTGGGGAGGTTGCGGATGTGCTGGGAGAAATTGCAGGGAATGATGTGTCTGTAATTCTTGCGGAAGAGTTGTATGGGAAGGATATGGGTGAGACTGTGGAAAAGGAAACAGCGTGTAAGGTATATTATTTGGATACGCTGGTGCGGGGAACCTATGAGAAGGACAGCTATTTGAAAGGGATGCAGAGAAATATAGATTGCATGAAGCAGGCTTTGGAAAAGTAGAATCTTTTTAAAATGAAAAAGCTGGAAATTTAAGATGGAGGCAGGAAAATGCAAAAAATAATGAAACCTTGTGGGCTCCACTGCATTAAGGTCAAACATCTAGGTGTGACATTAGGGGAACAGGTAATTTTGCAGGATATCAATCTTCACATTCACTGTGGAAGTCTGAATGTGGTGATTGGGCGAAACGGAGCTGGTAAATCTACATTTATTCGTGCGATTTTAGGGGAAATGGATCATACAGGGATCATTGAATTTAAAGATAGGGAAAATGGCCGGATTCAGAAGCTGAAAATTGGGTATGTACCCCAGAACTTGAATATTGAAAAGCAAACCCCTGTCAGCGTCTATGATATGATTGCTTCTTACCACAGCAATATTCCAGTATTTTTGGTGAAAACCAGGAAGATGAAGGAACGGATTCTAGAGTGTTTGAAAATTTTTGAAGCGGATTACCTGATCAATCAACAGGTGTGTAACTTATCTGGTGGAGAGCTGCAAAGGGTGCTGCTTTCTATGGCGATTATGGATTCTCCCAATCTCCTCTTGTTGGATGAGCCAGTGTCTGGGATTGACCAGAATGGGATGGAACTGTTCTATCAAACCATTTATCAACTGAAGGAGCATTATGATTTGGCAATTATTTTGATTTCCCATGATTTGGATTATGTGAGGCGGTATGCAGATAAGGTAATTCTTCTGGATCAGACCATTTTGCGGCAGGGAAGTGTGAAAGAGGTATTCCAAAGTCAGGAGTTTTCTGATGTGTTTCAGATTAATTCCAAGGAGTTCAAATGAGAGTAACATAACGTAGAGGTTTTGCAATTACCCAACGGGTACTGACAGAGGGAAGGAGTGAGAAAAGAAATGGGAATATTCTCCTGGTTACAGTATGACTTCATGAAGTATGCATTTCTAGCAGTTTTGATTATTACGCCTTTGTTTGGATTGATGGGCACGATGATTGTCAATCGGAAGATGGCTTTTTTTTCCGATGCCTTAGGCCATTCGGCATTAACGGGAATTGCGGTTGGAGTGGTGTTTGGAGTGGAAAACACAAATGCTTCTATGGCAGTATTTGCCATTGTGTTTGCGCTGCTTTTGAACCAAATTAGTAGTCGTGTGGCAGCATCGACAGATACGGTCATTTCCGTATTTTCTTCCTGCAGCATTGCCTTGGGACTGGCGATTTTGTCAAAGGGAGGAAATTTTAGCAGGTATTCCAGTATACTAGTGGGAGATATTTTAAGTATTACGCCCCAGGAAATATGGTATCTCATTTTTATTTTCGGGATAACGCTTGTATTTTGGATGCTTGGATTTAATAAGCTTTTGGCAGTGAGTCTGAACCGAACCTTGGCGGGAAGCCGTCATATTTCTGTTGTATGGATGGAGAATTTGTTTGCGGTGCTGACTGCATTGATTGTTATGGTATCGATTAAATGGGTGGGAATTTTAATTATCAATGCGCTGCTGATTCTTCCTGCGGCTTCTTCCCGGAATATTTCTGAAAATATGCGGGAATATCATTTCTTTTCTATTTTATTTTCTATGTTTTCCGGTGTGCTTGGACTGGTGATTTCCTATTATGTGAATGTGGCTACGGGGCCTGCTATCGTGATTCTTGCTTCTGTGATTTATTTTGTGACTTATGGGTGGGGAAGAAAATATAACCTGTTTTAAATGGGGCTGATGTGTATTTTGAGTTTCCCCATTTTTTATAATAGCCGATATTATAGAACCAAAAGGTCTTGCTGCCTTTGGCAGCATAGACATCTTGCACAAAAAGCACTCTGAAAAGCTAGCTTTCCAGAGTGCTTTTCTGTGCAAAGTGTTTCCATCACTTCGTGATGGAAACCTTTTGGTACTATGAATTGTAAAATGGGGAAACTCAAAATGTGTATGCCTTTACGAGAAAGTTACTTTATGGTAGAATATCAGAAAACAATCAAGCAGTATGAAATTATATAGAAAGGAAGCCGATAGGCGCAGAGGACATGAGTGAAAAAATTTTGGCAGTAGCAGCAGGACACGAGATTACGGAGCAGGAATTGAATCAATTAATTAGCAATTATCCGCCAGAACAGCAGATTTATATGTCAAGCCCTGGGGCAAAGCAGCAGGTGTTAGATCAGCTCATTGCCTTTCATTTGTTTTACAAGATGGCAGTGGAAGAGGGGATTACCAAATCTCAGGAATATAAAGAGATGGTGGAGAAGGTGAAAGTAGAGCTGGCAAGTCACATGGCGGCCACCAGCGTAGTGGAAGGAATCAAGATAACTGAAGAAGCAGAAAGACAATTTTATGAGGAAAATCAGGAGAAGTTTGCAGAGAAAGCTCAGGTGAGTGCAAAGCATATTCTGGTGGAAACAGAGGAATTGGCAACACAGATCGCAGAGGAAGTAGAGCAGGGGCTTAGCTTTGCAGAAGCAGCCGGGAAATATTCTACCTGTCCTTCCAAGGAAAGAGGCGGAGATTTGGGCTATTTTACCAGGGGTCAAATGGTGCCGGAATTTGAAAAAGCAGCTTTTGACGGGGAAATTGGCAAGGTAATCGGTCCAGTAAAGACCCAGTTTGGATTCCACTTGATCTTAGTGGAAGATAAGAAGGAAGGGGCTACACGTTCCTTTGAACAGGTGCAGGCGCAGATCCATCAACAGTTAATCCAGGGCCAGCAGCAGAAAGCTTATGATGCGAAGGTAAAAGAACTGGAGGCGGCTTATGGAGTAGAGCGTAAGGAGTGGTAAGAACCAGGAGCAGTAACATGAAGCAGTCTACAAAATATTTAAAAATCTTAGTAAATTTGCTGGTGGCATTGGTTACCGTTGTATGCCTTTGTTTTATTTTTCCAAAATTGGTGGTATTTTTTATGCCCTTTGTCATTGGATGGTTGATTTCGATGGTTGCCAATCCATTGGTACGCTTGTTGGAAAGAAAACTGAAAATTATAAGAAAGCATAGCTCCATGATGATTATTATCGGAGTGCTGGCAGCGGTCATAGGGCTTGGATATCTAGCGGTTTCCCGGCTGGTTGTGGAAGCTGGGAATCTGATTACTAATCTTCCTCAGATGTATGCCAATCTCCAGGCAGATTTTGAAGAGATTGGAGAGAATCTCCAGGTGTTTTATGAACGTTTACCCAAGGATACCCAAGAAAATATTCGGGAAGTATCAGCGGATTTCACAGGATATATCAGCGATCTGATTCAAAAGGTGGGTGAGCCAACTTTTGCAGCGGCAGGCAATTTTGCCAAAAATGTGCCAGGAACTCTAATTGCCATTATTATGAGCCTTCTTTCCGCTTACTTTTTTACCGCAGAGCGGGACGCTATTTTGATAGAATTAAAGAAAATTGCGCCTACTGGCATTTGGAACCGGGTAACTGGGGTTATTCATGATTTAAAACGGGTCGTTGGAGGCTATTTTAAAGCCCAGTTTAAAATTATGGCAGTTGTTTATGTGCTGCTGGTGCTTGGGCTTTTTATTTTGAAGGTAGATTATGTGCTTCTGGTGGCTTTTTTGATTGCATTTCTTGATATGCTTCCTTTCTTTGGAACAGGAACGGTGTTAGGTCCCTGGGCGGTGATAAAGATTTTGTCGGGGGACTACCGGATGGCAGTTGGTTTGCTTATACTTTATGCCGTAACCCAGGTGGTGCGTCAGGTGATTCAGCCGAAAATTGTAGGAGATACCATTGGCATGAATCCGTTAGCCACACTGTTTTTTATGTACATTGGTTACAAAATCAGCAGTATTGTGGGTATGATTATTGCGGTGCCAGTTGGGATGATTTTAATCAATCTGTACCAGGCAGGTGTGTTTGACAATCAGATTCGATGTGTTCGGGAATTGGTGAATGATATCAATGAATTTCGGAAATTTTAAAAGAGAATAGATGATAAAAAGGCGGCTGTTCATTCATAAGGCCGCCTTTTCTTTTAACTATTCTATTTTTTGATTAGCAAGAACAATGCCCCTGCTGCCATGATTGCCTGACTGACCAGAAGCCCCCACAGGTAGCCCTTGATTCCGGCGGCAGGGATGATAAACAGTACAAATCCGATGCGGATACCAAGGCCGATGACATTTAAAAAAAATGTGGTGGTGGTTTTCCCAAGGCCATTTAAAATACTGTGCAGGGTGGTGGAAAGATATAAAAAGGGGCAAATCCATCCAAGAATCACAATAAAGGTTCCAGCAAGCTCATTTCCAAACAGGAAGACGCCCATCCATCTGCCCAAAAGCAAAAACAGCATGGTACATCCAAAGCCCAAAAGCAGGCTGTAAAGGCAGGTTCTTTTAATCAATGTCAGTATGTAATTGTGTTCTTTTTTCTCCTGAGCTTCCGCAATGGCAGGAAGCAGCATCACAGATACGGAATTAGTCAGCACAGATGGAAACAGCGCCATAGGCAATGCCATTCCTGTGAGGATTCCGTAAACACTTAAGGATTCCGAGCTGGAATATCCATATTGTCGTAATTGTCCTGGAATCATCACAGCTTCCATACTCTGTAATAAATTGACTAGAACCCGATTGGCGCTTAAAGGCAGTGACATGCCAAAAATTTGTTTCATAGCCAAAAGCCTGCTTCCCCGGTTTTTCTTCAAACGCAGAAAACTGATGGAAAATAAGGTGGCAGAAATTTCTCCCATCACCATCCCCCAGATGACCAAATTTAAAGAAATGACATGGTATTTTTCCATGGAAATCTCAAAGAATAGCCATACGCTGACAACACGAACAATTTGTTCGATTAATTGTGAAGAAGCAGGAACAAATGTTTTTTTCAAGCCATAGAAGTAACCGTTGATGCAGGAGTGGATGGATGCAAAAGGGATAGTGAGAGCGAGAATCTGAAGCAGAGGGGCGCATCGGGGCTCCTCCAGAAAATATACTGCAACCCAATCGGAAAAGCGATACAAAAAAATGGTACAGCAAAATGACAGAAATAATGACAGCATCAGCCCTGCAGTGAGATAGCATTTTTCATTTACAAAGGATTTCCGGCAGAAGGGGGAGGCAGAGCCTGCTCCATTGCAGTTTGAGCTGGCAGCTTGGGCCACAAACCGGGAAATAGCAGTCTGTATGGCCGAAGAAGTCAAAGAAATTGTGAGTATATGGATGGGAAAGGTAAGTTGATAAATTCCCATTCCTTCTGCACCAATTCTTTGAGAAAGGAATATTCTATAGAAAAAGCCAATGAGCCGGGAAAGGAGTCCCGACAATGTGAGAAGCAATGTTCCAGTAATTAGTGGGTGATTGCGCAGGGATTTTAAGTTCATAAGGTCTCCAAGATTCAATACAAGATTATTTTAATGTATGAAAAAAAGGAATCGGAAATGCATATTTCCTGAAAGATCAAAGGGAAATCACCCGGGAAAATACATAAAAAAATAGACTTGACAGCAGAATAAAATCATGATACTATTCGGATGTGATAAAATCCGACTAAAATACTCGGGATTTATCCGAAGCGAGGTGAGAAGTTGAAATTATCAACAAAAGGAAAATATGGCCTTAGGGCTTTTATTGATTTGGCTGTTTGTGGAGAGGAACGGCCGGTCTCCTTAAATACCATTGCAGAACGTCAGGAAATTTCAATTAGTTATTTGGAACAGCTTATGGCGAAGCTTAAGAAAGCGGGGCTTGTTAAAAGTGTCCGAGGCGTTAACGGCGGTTATACCGTTGCGAAGCCGGTAGATGAAATTTCTGTGGGAGAGGTGTTGCGGGCCTTGGAGGGAGATTTGATTCCAGTAGAGTGTGCCGGGATAGACAGCAATCAGCAGTGCAGCGGCTCTTCCCAGTGCGTCAGCAAGATTGTCTGGAAAAAGATCAATGACAGTATCAATGATACTGTGGATAATATTTATATCGGAGAATTAGTAAGAAGCAGTCATGAAATGAGGTGTGAAACATGGGAAAGATGATATATTTGGATAATGCGGCAACTACAAGGACAGCGCCAGAGGTGGTGGAGGCAATGCTTCCATATTTTTCAGAATTTTATGGAAATGCATCAACGGTTTATGAGTTTGGAGGAAAGAGCAAGGAAGCAGTATCCTGTGCCAGGGAGACCATTGCAAATGCTATCGGTGCAAAAGACAACGAGATTTATTTTACGGCTGGAGGAAGTGAGGCTGACAACTGGGCCATCAAAGCAACTGCGGAAGCTTATCAGGGCAAAGGAAAGCATATTATCACCAGTAAGATTGAACATCATGCAGTGCTGCATACTTGTCAGTGGCTGGAGCAGAATGGTTTTGAAGTTACTTACCTGGATGTGGATGAATTCGGTGTGGTGAAGCTAGAGGAATTGAAAAAGGCGATTCGGCCTGACACTATTTTGATTTCTATTATGTTTGCAAATAATGAAATCGGCACCATAGAGCCTGTGGCAGAGATTGGAAAAATTGCAAGGGAGCATGGGGTGTTGTTCCATACGGATGCAGTGCAGGCATTTGGTCAGGTTCCCATTGATGTGGATGCATTAAATATTGATATGCTAAGCAGCAGCGGTCATAAGCTCAATGGGCCAAAGGGTATTGGATTTCTTTATATCCGCAAAGGCATTAAAATTCGTTCTTTTGTGCATGGTGGCGCTCAGGAACGGAAACGACGGGCAGGAACGGAAAATGTGCCGGGAATTGTAGGATTTGGTAAGGCAGTGGAATTGGCTGTTGCTAATATGAAGGAACGTACAGACAAAGAACGGCAGCTTCGGGATTATCTCATGGACAGGGTATTAAAGGAGGTTCCTTATACCAGAGTAAATGGAGATAGAAGTAGCCGTCTGCCTAATAATGTAAATTTCTGTTTTCAGTTTGTGGAGGGAGAATCCTTGCTGATTATGCTGGATATGAAAGGGATTTGCGGTTCTTCTGGTTCCGCATGTACCTCTGGCTCTTTGGACCCGTCTCATGTATTGCTGGCTATTGGCCTGCCCCATGAGATTGCCCATGGTTCTCTTCGGCTGACCTTAGGTGAGGATACTACAAAAGAAGATATTGATGATACGGTGGAGGCAATTAAGGAAATTGTAGGGCAGCTTCGCGAAATGTCCCCATTGTATGAGGATTATAAGAAAAAAGCATAACAATGAAAAGAGGAAAAACAATGTATAGTGAAAAAGTAATGGACCATTTTAAGAATCCAAGAAATGTAGGAGAAATAGAAAACGCCAGTGGTGTAGGAACCGTAGGAAACGCTAAGTGCGGCGATATTATGCGTATTTTTTTGGATATTGATGAGAACGGAATCATTCAGGATGTAAAATTTAAAACCTTTGGCTGTGGTGCGGCTGTGGCAACCAGCTCCATGGCAACTGAATTGGTAAAAGGCAAGACAATTCAGGAAGCCTTGCAGGTGACAAACAAGGCAGTTATGGAAGCTCTGGATGGACTTCCTCCGGTAAAAGTCCACTGTTCTTTGTTGGCAGAAGAGGCCATCCACGCAGCCCTTTGGGACTATGCCGAGAAAAACGGAATAAGCATTGAAGGGCTGGAGAAGCCCAAAAATGATATCAGTGAGGAAGAAGAGGAAGAGGACTACTAGAATTTATGGAAAAAAAGAAGGTAGTAGTAGGAATGTCTGGTGGTGTGGACTCTTCGGTAGCCGCCTGGCTTTTGAAAGAGCAGGGGTATGAGGTCATTGGAGTTACCATGCAGATTTGGCAAGATGAGGCAGAACAAACCTTAGAGGAGCAGGGAGGATGCTGTAGTGTGTCGGCAGTGAACGATGCCAGGCGTGTAGCAGCAATGCTTGATATTCCTTATTATGTCATGAATTTTAAATCTGAATTTAAGAAAAATGTCATAGACTATTTTGTGGCGGAATATCTGAGTGGGCGTACCCCCAATCCTTGTATTGCCTGCAACCGTTATGTAAAGTGGGAATCCTTACTAAAGCGTAGTATGGACATTGGAGCAGATTATATCGCTACTGGACATTATGCCAGAATTTGCAGGCGGGAGGATGGCAGGTTTGCCTTACAGAAATCGGCAACAGAAGCCAAGGATCAAACCTATGCACTTTATAATCTGACCCAGTATCAGCTTTCCCATACCTTGATGCCGGTAGGTGATTATACCAAAGAAGAGATTCGTGGGATGGCAAAGCACATCGGGCTTCGCACTGCGGACAAGCCAGACAGTCAGGAAATTTGTTTTATTCCAGACCATGATTATGCAGGATTTATTGAACGGGAAAGAGTAGGAGACGTGCCGCCGCCAGGAAATTTTGTTACAAAGGAAGGAAAAATACTGGGGCAGCATAAGGGAATCACTCATTATACCGTTGGTCAGCGCAAAGGTCTTGGAATTGCGCTGGGAGCGCCTGTATTTGTAACCAAGCTTCGGCCAGAGACCAATGAAGTTGTGTTGGGCAGCAATGAAGAGGTATTTGGGACTACCCTTTTAGCAGACAGGGTGAACTTTATGTCCATTGCAGATTTGGAAGGGAAGATGGAGGTAACAGCCAAAATTCGTTATAATCATAACGGGGCGCCCTGTACCATTGAAAAAGTAGGGGATGATAAGGTTTTCTGCCAGTTCCATGAACCAGTGCGGGCCATTACTCCTGGACAGGCAGTGGTATTTTATGATGAAAATATTGTTGTAGGCGGCGGGACTATTTTATAGTTCTGCTGTTTGTTATATAAAAAATGAGTGATACAAAAGAAAGGATCAATATGAGTAGACGAAAAAATAAGATTGTTGAAGACAAGGTCACAAAAAAAGAAACATTGACAGTGAGATTTTTGTATCAAACATTTCCAGGACGGATTATTTTGAAGGTATTGACCAGGCCCTTTCTATCCAGGGCAGCAAGAAGGCTTTTGAATTCCAGAATGTCGCGGTGGCTGGTGCCTCTGTTTATAAAAAAGCACAACATAGATATGAAGAGGTATGAGAAAAAGTATCGCTGTTTTAATGATTTTTTCACCAGAAGGCGGTGCATGGAAGAAATTGACATTACGCCGGAACATTTAATCAGTCCCTGTGATGGTTATCTGAGCGTATATCCAGTCAGTGAGGAGCAAATTTATCAGATTAAGCATGTGGAATATCGCCTGGAGGAATTATTGAAAAGCAGGAAGCTGGCAAAACAATTTTCTGGGGGAATCTGTCTGGTATTCCGGCTGACGCCCCAGGACTATCACCGCTATTGCTATGTCAGCGATGGTATCGTGGCAAGGACCCGGGTGATTCCAGGAAGGCTTCATTGCGTGCGTCCCATTGCCTGTGAAACATTTCCTGTTTTTGCTGAAAACAGTAGGGAATACACAGAAATTCATACCCAGAAATTTGGAACCATCATCCAGATGGAAATTGGAGCCATGCTGGTAGGAAAGATTCATAATTATCCACGAGACGGGAAAGTATTCCAGGGAGAGGAAAAAGGGTATTTTGAATTCGGAGGCTCTACCATTCTTTTATTGTTGGAAAAGGACAGACTAGAAGTGGAGGAAGAGATACTGGAAAACAGCGAAAAAGGGTTGGAGACGAGAATCTGCCTGGGTGAAGTTGTAGGGGTCAGCCACCAGCGCAGGTAAGTATTTTACATTCGTTCTTACATACCTATCATAAAGTATGTAAGAACGGATGATTTAAAGCTTATGTTCCCTGGCGGCATTTTCCCGATAAACTTTCGGTGTAGATCCTGTCCGTTTCTTGAACATTCGGCTAAAATAATATATATCTGGAATGCCGCATTTTTCCGCAATCATTTTTATGGGAAAATCTGTGATTACCAGAAGCTTTTTGGCTTGTTCAATGCGCTGGCGGTTCACATAATCCGTCAATGGAATACCCAGCTCCTTTTTGAAAAGGGTGGAAAGATAGCTGGCATTTACATTTAATAGCTCTGCCATGGCGTTTAGGCTTAGATCAGCCGTTAGGTCAGTGCTGATGTATGTCATAATTTTTTGGGTAAGCAAGGAATAGTCTTTTAGTGTGTGCTCTCTTACCATACGACAGTAATTGCGTACAATCTGTAATTGGACGGCGCGGCACTGTTCTGGGCTGGAGGCTCGTTCAATTAACTTTACATTCTGATTGGAATGGGCGTCAATGTGGATGGGATGGACGCCAGCCTGTTCCACTGTTTTTCGGAGTAGAGTATTAAAGGCAATGGCATAATCTTTTAGATTGCGCAGATTATTGTTTAGTCGGTAAGGCAGGTTTGGTGACGCTGCCTTGCAGATAATGTTCATGGCTTTGGTTTCATTGCCGCTAGCTACAGCATCCAGTATCCGGGATTCAATTTCATATCGTTCTTCAATCATTTGGATGGTCATCTGCGAATTTTCCACATTACTATAATGGACATAGGTTTCATACCAGCTGTCCATATCATTAAAATCATTGAAAATGATGTCATATTGGTTTTCACCAAAAATATAGTTTCCAAGAGTAAGAAAAATATTGTTGTAGGTTGGCAAAGAATGAAAATTTGTAAGGCTCAGGTAAAAGCCCTGTAAAACAGGCTGCTGTTTTTCAGGAATTTTTATTTTTTCTATCACATCCTGAAACAGCGAAGGAGAAATTTCCGTAAATATTACAGGGCCGCAGATCATAAGCTCCTGGCTGTCTGGAACCCGAAGAATCGTATAAGTACAGTGAAGGGCATCCTTTAAGTGATAGATGATGTTTGGTTCTGCTTTATCCAGATAGTCTTGAATAAATTTGTAATCGTGGTCTTCCAAGATGGTGGAGCGCAGACCAAAGTCCAGCCAGGAGTAATCCCTACAGGGCGGCGTAACGAGATGGACTGGAATGTTGTTATTTTTCAGTAAATCCTGCACAAAGGATAGTAATAGTTTTTTTATTGTCCTCAACTTCTTTCTAAAAAATAAATACGAAAATTTTTATTTATTTTTGCACATTTTTCAGGTGAAATCAACGCAAAATAAAAATAATACAAAAAGTACTAAAAATCGTATCTCGTCAAAAAAAGGAAATATAAGTAGGATAAACCTTGTACACAACCGACAAAGAACGACAAAAAAATCAGGTATAAATTGTATGATATGACGTATAATAAACATTTCATTTGAAAATGTGTTGTGTAAAATAGAAAGGAGGAAATTTATGAGAAATATCATCAATCTCAACAAGGAGTGGAAATTTTCCAAGGAAAATGAAACACTTCCAGAACAAATGCCAAATGGATGGGAGGAGATCAATCTGCCCCATACCTGGAATGCAGTGGACGGCCATGATGGAAATGGAAAATATGACAGGGGATGTTATTGGTATGCCAAAACTTTTGAGACACCAAAGCAGCCTTTAAAGGGAGGCCGTGTATTTCTTGAAATTTTAGCGGCTGGGCAGCAGGCAACGGTATATGTGAATGGAAAGGGAGAGTATTACCATGAGGGGGGATATTCTACATTCCGGGCTGATATTACAGATGCTTGTAAAGAAGAGGGAGAAAATCTTTTGACCATTGCTTGCAGCAATGAAGATAAGAGCAGCGTTTATCCTCAGTCTGCAGATTTTACATTTTATGGCGGACTTTACCGAGGAGTAAATTTAATCAGTGTCCCAGATGCACATTTTGATTTGGAGCATTGGGGAAGCATTGGATTTATGGTTACTGCAAAGCCAGATGGTTGCGGCGGAGCAGAATTTGAGTTGGAATCCTGGCCAGTAAATGCAGATGAGAATTTTACTGTTTTATACAGCATCAAGGATGCATCTGGAAAAGAGGTTGCAAATGCAGTGCGTCCAGCAGACAGTACAGCAGTTAGAGTATATGTTCCCGATGCAGTGTTATGGGATTGTGATAACCCATACCTTTATACGGTAACAGCAACCTTACAGAGACGCAACGAGGCATATGATGAGGTTTCTACACGGGCAGGTGTTCGCAGCTTTTCCTGTGATCCAGAAAAAGGATTTATCTTAAATGGAGTTCCTACCCCGTTAAGAGGCGTTAGCCGACATCAAGACTTGCTTTATAAAGGAAATGCATTGACGAAGGAAGAGCATTATGAGGATGCAAGAATCATCAAAGAGCTGGGTGCAAATACCATCCGACTGGCACATTATCAGCATTCCCAGGATTTTTATGATGCTTGTGATGAGCTTGGATTTGTAGTATGGGCGGAGATTCCGTTTATCAGTGTAATGAATGAAGATCCGGCGGCTCATCAGAATTGTATCACCCAGTTAAAAGAGCTGGTGCTTCAGAATTATAACCATCCAAGTATTTGCTTCTGGGGAATTTCCAATGAGATTTTAATCGGTGGTATTTCGGAACAGCTGGTAGAAAATCATAAGGAACTAAATGCATTGTGCAAAAAATTAGATCCCACTCGTTTGACTACAATTGCACACGTGAGCATGACCCCTATGGATAGTCCAGTGCATGGAATTACAGATGTGGAAAGCTATAACCACTATTTTGGATGGTACGGCGGAAAAATGGAGGACAATGGCCCCTGGTTTGACCAGTTCCATAAAGAGCATCCAGAGATTTCAATTGGCGTTTCTGAGTATGGATGCGAGGGAATCATTACTTACCATGGACCGAACCCAGCATGCAAAGACTACAGCGAAGAGTATCAGGCTCTTTACCATGAGCACATGGCAAAGGTTCTGGAAGAACGGCCATGGCTTTGGTCCAGTCATGTGTGGAATATGTTTGATTTCGGATGCGCTGCCAGAAATGAGGGCGGTGTAGCTGGAAGAAATAATAAGGGATTGGTTACCATGGACCGGAAAACAAAGAAGGACAGTTATTATATTTATAAGGCATATTGGAACAAAGAGCCTATGGTTCATCTCTGTGGCAGACGGTATGCACAACGAGCAGGAGAAACTACAGAAATCCGTGTATATTCCAATCAGCCAATTGTTTCTTTGTTTGTGAATGGAGAGCTGGAAAGTGTAAAAAGTGCAGAAAAGGTGTTTGTATTTACAGTTGCGCTAAAAAATGGCTTTAACAACATCCTTGCAGTAGCGGGACAATGCAAAGACAGCATGACCATTGAAAAAGTGGAAAAAGAGCCAGACATCTATGTATTGCCTGAAGTGAATGAACGGGCAGAGGGTGTGGCAAACTGGTTTAAGCTGGTGGGTGATTTGGACCTGAAGGCTCCTATGGAGTTCCCAGAGGGCAAATATAATGTGCGTTGTACCATGGAGGAGATTTCCAAGTCCCAAAAAGCAATGGAGGTTACCGCAAAGGCAGTTAAGCTGGCTACCAACTTCGATTTGGCTCCAGATGTAGGAATGTGGGATATGATGAAAAAGATGTGTCCAGAGGATATGACAAAGATGGCAGGCTCCATGATGCCAGAAGGATTTGTAGAAAGTCTGAATGCCCAGTTGATTTTGATTGATAAAGAGAATTAATGTTTCCTTCGAGTGTTAAGGGATAAGGATTTGAAGAAGCATAATTTACAGAAAAATTACAAATACTGTTTTCACATTATGAAAAAGCGGGCAATTGTGAAGTTCATGTTTTCTACATGGAGTGAATGCAACATAGAAGTTTTGTAATTACCTAAAAAATAGAAAAGAGAGGAAATGCTATGGGAGTAGGTTCTAAATCTTCAGTTCAGCCGTTTGGTATGAAGGATAAGCTCGGATATATGTTTGGTGATTTTGGAAATGATTTCACATTTATTTTATCTTCTAGCTTTATGTTAAAATTTTATACAGACGTTATGGGAATCAGCGCCGGCCTTGTTGGTACTTTGATGATGGCGGCCCGGTTTATTGATGCTTTCACAGATGTGACCATGGGACAGATTGTAGACCGTTCAAAACCAACAAAAGATGGGAAATTCCGACCCTGGATTAAGCGGATGTGCGGTCCGGTAGCCATTGCTTCGTTTTTAATTTATCAGTCAGGCTTTGCAAATATGCCATATGGGTTTCGGGTATTTTGGATGGTGGTTACCTACATATTGTGGGGCTCTATTTTTTATACATCCATCAATATTCCTTATGGTTCTATGGCTTCTGCTGTTTCCGCAGATCCCAAGGACAGGGCAGAGCTGTCTACCTGGAGAACCATTGGCGCTACGCTGGCAGGTCTTGTAATTGGCGTGGGAACTCCGTTGTTTGCATTTGAAACGGTTAACGGAAATACGGTACTTTCTGGTCCTCGTATGACGATAATCGCAGGCGTCTTTGGTATTCTGGCAATTATCTGTTATCTGCTTTGCTTTAATTTGGTACGGGAACGTGTGGAGGTTCCAGCCAATAACCAAAAATTAGAAATTGGAAAATTGTTCAAGAGCCTTGTAACCAACCGTTCTCTATTGGGCATTATTGCAGCAGCAATTTCGTTGCTTTTGGCTCAGCTTACCATGTCGGGAATGGCAGGGTTTGTATTTCCTAACTTCTATGGAAGTCCAGAAGCGCAGTCTACGTCCACACTGGCAGGATCCATTGCAGTGCTTGTGATTTGCGCGCCTCTGGCGGTAAAAATATCCACACAGTTTGGAAAAAAGGAACTGTCTATCGTGTCTTGTCTGGTTTCCGCAGTAGTATTTTTAGTTTGTTTCATTGTACATCCTGCAAATCCTTTTGTATATGTAGGATTCTTCACGGCAGCATATATTGGAATGGGATTTTTTAATACGATTATCTGGGCAATGATTACCGACGTGATTGATGATGCAGAAGTAAAAAATGGCGTCCGGGAGGATGGTACAATTTATGCAGTTTATTCTTTTGCAAGGAAAGTGGGACAGGCATTGTCTTCCGGTTTGACGGGTGTGCTGCTTTCTCTGATTGGTTATAGTCAGGCAACGGCATTTGACCCGGATGTAACGGAGGGAATTTTTAAGATGTCTTGTATCGCGCCTGCAATTGGATTTGTTCTGGTTGCTCTTTGTCTGTGGTTTATCTATCCGTTGAATAAGAGACGTGTAGAAGAAAATGTGGCAAAACTGGCACAGAAACATGGAGCTTAAGAGAAGGAGAATTTGATGGCAGATAAATTTTTAGCGTATACAAAACGAAATGATTTCCTGATCTGCGTAGATAGTGACGGCTGCGCTATGGATACCATGGACATTAAGCATTTCCAATGCTTTGGCCCATGTATGGTAGCTGAGTGGGGATTGGAAGAATGGCGGGAAGAAATTTTAGACCGTTGGAATGAAATCAATCTTTATACCATGACCAGGGGAATCAACCGTTTCAAGGGTCTTGTCATAGCCCTGGGTGAGATACGGGAAAAATACTGCGAAATCGAGGATTTGGAAAGGCTGGAGCAATGGGTGAAGGAAACGCCGGAATGGTCCAATGATGCCTTGGAGCGTGCAATTATGGAGACAGACAATATCTGTCTCCGTAAAGCTCTTTCCTGGAGCGTGGCAGTGAATCAGTCGATAGATCGGCTTGCTCAGGAAGACAAACGTCCTTTTGGGGGCGTAGAAGAGGCTTTAAGGAAGGCCCATCGGGATGCGGATATTGCCATAGTATCCAGCGCCAATCCGGGAGCAGTGTTGGAAGAGTGGGATATCCATGGGTTGTTGGAATATACGGATGTAGTGTTGGCTCAGGATGCTGGCAGCAAAGCTTTTTGTATCAGTGAGCTTATGAAGCGAGGCTATGCAAAAGATCATGTGCTTATGTGTGGTGATGCGCCAGGAGATAAAGAGGCTGCGGAGAAGAACGGGGTATATTTTTATCCGATTTTGGTGCGTAAAGAAGCAGAGAGCTGGGAGGAATTCCAGGAGGCGGGATTAAAGCATTTTCTGGAAAATACCTATGGCGGATCATATCAGGAGAAAAAAAACAGGCAATTTTTAGATAATCTTAGAGGAGGAAGGTAAGTTATGGTAGATATGAAAGGGAAGCCGTTTTATCTGTCAGAAGAAGATTGTAAATGGGTGGAAGATACCATTGCAGATATGACAGTGGATGAAAAAATCGGCCAGTTATTTTTTAATATGGGTTCCAGTCGTACTGAAGACTATCTGAAAATGACAGTAAATGATTATCATATCGGAGGTATTCGTTACAATCCAGGAACTGCAGATGAGATTTATGAACAGAACCGGATTTTGCAGGAAAACAGCAAGGTTCCATTGATTATTGCCTGTAATACAGAAAATGGTGGGGATGGGGCATGTACCGATGGCACTACCATCGGAAGTCAGACCAAGATCGCTGCCACCAGGAATGTAGATTATGCATATCAGCTTGGCTATATGTCTAACAAAGAGGCAGCGGCGATTGGATGTAATCTGTCCTTTGCACCCGTCAGCGATATTATCTATAACTGGGAAAATCCGGTGATCGGTCTGCGTACCTATGGAAATGATCCAAAGCGGGTAGCGGAAATGACCAAGGCTTATTTGGAAGGGGCTCATGCCAATCCTGGCTTCTGCTGTGCTGCAAAGCATTTTCCAGGAGATGGTCTGGATTTCCGTGATCAGCATGTGGCAAACAGTGTGAATACCATGAGCTGTGAGGAATGGGACGAAACCTTTGGCATGGTTTATCAGACCTTAATCGACAATGGATTAGAGGCTATTATGGCAGGGCACATTATGCAGCCAGCGTATGCACGTCATTTTAATCCAGAACTTAAGGATGAAGATATGATGCCAGCAACCTTGTCCCCAGAGCTGATACAAGGATTGCTTCGGGAGAAGCTTGGATTTAATGGTATGGTGCTGACAGACGCCTCCCATATGGTAGGACTTACCTGTCGCATGAAGCGGAGTGATGTGCTTCCAGCTGCCATTGCAGCAGGAGTTGACATGTTTTTATTCTTTAACGAGATGGAAGAAGATTTTTCCAGTATGAAACAAGGATATCTGGATGGACGCATTACAGAGGAACGACTGGACGATGCGCTTCACAGAATTCTGGCATTGAAGGCTCATATGGGACTGCACAAAAAAGCAAAAACAGAGTTGATGCCGCCCAAAGAGCAGGTGCATGAAATTATTGGGTGTAAGGCCCATAAGGAGATGCAGAAGGAAATTTCGGATCAGGCAATTACATTGGTGAAATATAAGGATAAAGATGTGCTTCCGATTACGCCAAAGCGTTACAAACGGATTATGATTGTGTATGTGAAGGGCCTGTCTGCGCCGGGGCTTGGAGCGATTTTTGCAGCAAAGAAATCGGCGGCAGAAACGTTAAAGGATAAGCTGTGTGCACAGGGATTTGATGCGTTTATTTATGAAAGTCCTATTGAGAAAATGCAGAAACAGATCGAAGCAGGAGAAAAGCCAGACCTTAACATGTACTTTGCAGGGAAGACTCCAATTCGCGATTTTCGGGAAAATCAGGATTTGATTATTACCCTGGTAGATATTGCAGGAGGCTTCCAGCCTGTGGCACGTCCATCCTTTGGTATGACAAAAGGAGGAGGAGAAATTCCCTGGTATGTATTTGAGCTTCCAGTTGTAGTAATAGGTGTGCAGCATCCATTTGTATTGGCAGATATTCCTCAGGCACGAACCTATATTAATGCTTATGACAGTAAGGACGTTACTCTGGATGCACTGATTGAAAAATTGATGACAGGAGAGGAAGCATTTAAGGGAAAAGACCCAGTGGATTCTTTCTGTGGCATTTTTGACACGAGAATATAAGGGAAAAGACGTTACATTTTAATTAATACAGGAGGTGTTTTTATGCAGATGACATTTCGCTGGTATGGCGAAGGAAACGACAGTATCACTCAGGATGAGATCAAACAGATTCCAGGTGTGACGGGCCTTGTCTGGGCGTTGCATGACAAAGCGGCAGGCGAGGTCTGGGAAGTAGATGAAATAGAAAAAATGAGGCAGCAGATTGAAGGTCATGGATTCAATATGGATGTGGTAGAAAGTGTGAATGTACATGATGATATCAAAATCGGTCTGCCATCCCGTGATAAATATATTGAAAATTACAAGCAAACCTTACGTAATCTTTCCAAATTTGGAGTAAAGGTAGTGACATACAACTTTATGCCGATTTTTGACTGGACCAGAACAGACTTGTTCCATCCAATGGAGGATGGTTCCACTGCATTGTTTTATGAGAAAGCAAAAATTCAGGAAGATTATAAAGAGATGGCTGATTATATACTGAAAAATCTTCACGGTATGACATTTCCTGGCTGGGAGCCGGAGCGTATGGCGAAGCTGGATGAGCTTTTTGAAGCATATCGTCCGGTAACTAAAGAAAAGCTTTGGGAAAACCTGAAATATTTTTTGGAAGCCATTATGCCTACCTGCCATCAAACAGGAATCAAAATGGCCATTCACCAGGATGATCCCCCCTGGGATATTTTTGGACTCCCCCGCCTTTTGGTGGACAAGGAATCCATTGGGCGTTTTCTGTCTATGGTGGATGATGAGCATAACTGTCTGTGTCTGTGTTCTGGCTCTCTCGGCGCAAATCCTAAGAATAATGTGCCGGATATTGTCCGTACCTATTGTGACCGGATTGCGTTTGCCCATATCCGCAATGTGAAACATTTCCCCAATGGAGATTTTACGGAGGCTTCCCACCGGGATTGTGATGGAGATGTTGGAATTCTGGAAATTATGCGTGCGTATCATGATTGTGGCTACGAAGGGTATATCCGCCCAGACCATGGTCGTCATATTTGGAATGAGAAGTGCCGTCCAGGATATGGACTGTATGACAGAGCTCTTGGAATTATGTATCTATGGGGCTGCTGGGATATGCTGGAACGAGAAGCTGGGAATATTTAGAAAGGGGCAGTTATGAGAAGATTTATGGATGAAAATTTCCTGCTGTCTACGCCCACAGCGGAAAAACTTTATCATGGGACGGCAGAAAAACTCCCAATCATTGATTATCATTGCCATATCAATCCCAAGGAAATTGCTGAGGACCGGAAATTCGAAAATATCTCCCAGATTTGGCTGGGTGGAGATCATTATAAATGGCGTCTGATGCGGGCTGGCGGTATTACAGAGGATAAAATTACGGGAGATGCATCAGACCGTGAAAAATTTCGGGCTTTTGCTAGTGTGATGCCAAAATTAATTGGAAACCCCATTTATCACTGGAGCCATCTGGAGCTTCAAAGAGGATTTGGAATTACGGAGCCATTGACACTCCAAAATGCAGATGACGTTTATGACCGCTGCAATGAGATTTTAAAAGGATATTCGGCTTGTTCCCTGATGCGGAAATTTGATGTGCGTGCAATTTGCACCACCGATGATCCCGTCGACGAACTAAAGTATCATGATCAGATTCAGGCAGATCCGGATATGGATATCAAGGCGCTTCCGGCATTCCGGCCAGATAAAGCCATAAATATCGACAAGCCAGGCTTTGCCGAATACATCGCGTCATTGTCAGAAGTCGTAAACCGAAAACTTGCTACGGCAGAGGATGTGGCGGATGCTTTGTGTGAGCGCATTGATTATTTTGCCAATCATGGCTGTCTGTGCGCAGATCACGGACTGGATTACTGTATGTATGAAAAGCCAGATAAAATGGCTGCAAACCGAGCGTTTTCCATGGCTATGGAAGGAAAGCGCCCAGACAGGACCATTGGGGATGCCTACAAGACATTAGTGACTATTGCCTGTGCAAAAAAATATGCCGAGAAAAACTGGGTGATGCAGATTCATTTTGGATGCCTTCGAAATACCAACAAAATCCAATTTGCTCGTCTTGGCCCGGATACTGGGTATGATGCAGTCAACAGCCAGTCAGGAGTAGAACATGTGGCTCCTCTTTTAAACGCATTTGCAGAAAATGACGGTCTGCCCAAGATTATTCTGTATTCCCTAAATCCTACAGATAATACCGCTCTTGCTACCATTATGGCATGCTTTCAGGGGGGTGGAATTTCTGGCAAAATCCAACAGGGAAGCGCCTGGTGGTTTAACGATCATCGTTTTGGAATGCGCAGTCAATTGACAGAATTGGCGGCGAATGGCGTACTGGGATGCTTTGTGGGAATGCTGACAGATTCCCGTTCTTTTTTGAGTTATACGCGTCATGAATATTTTCGACGGGTGCTTTGTGAATTGGTAGGAGAATGGGTGGAAAGCGGTCAATACCCTGCAGATGAAGGAACATTACAGACATTAATCAGTGACTTAAGTTATTGGAATACACGTAACTTTTTTGGATTTGATGTGTGATGTATGAATAATATTGTATAGAAAGGATAGTCAAATTATGTTGGAATTACCATTGAAGATAGATTTTACAGGTAAAGTAGTTGTAGTAACCGGAGCTGGCGGCGTGCTCTGTGGTACTATGGCAAAGGCTTTTGCACAGGCAGGCGCAAAGGTTGCCGCCTTGGATTTAAACCAGGAAAGTGTGGAAAAGCTGGCAGCAGAAGTAAGAGAGGAAGGGTATATCTGCCAAGGCTACAAAGCCAATGTGTTAGATGCAGAGGAGCTGGAAGCAGTTCACCAGCAGATTTTATCAGATCTGGGTCCCTGTGATATTTTAGTTAATGGGGCAGGCGGCAATAATCCCCGGGCCACCACAGACAATGAATATCACCATGAGAAAACGGAAGGGCAGAAGGGCTTTTTCGATTTGGAGCCTAGTGGAGTGGATTTTGTATTTAAGTTGAATTTTCAGGGAACTTTGCTGCCTACACAGGCATTTGCAAAGGATATGGTAGAGCGTAAATCAGGGTGTATCCTGAATGTTTCTTCTATGAACGCATATATTCCATTAACGAAAATTCCAGCTTATTCTGGTGCAAAAGCGGCAGTATCCAATTTTACCCAGTGGCTTGCCACTCATTTTGCAGGAACAGGAATCCGCTGTAATGCCATTGCTCCGGGATTTCTGGTGTCAAATCAGAATCGTTCCCTGCTGTTTCAGGAGGATGGTACCCCTACTGCTCGTTCCAATAAAATTTTGTCAGGCACGCCAATGAAGAGATTTGTAGAAGGAGAAGAGCTGTTAGGAGGCGTATTCTTTTTGTGCGACGACCAGGCAGCCAGCGCCATAACAGGTGTGGTACTTCCGATTGATGCAGGATTTGCAGCATATTCTGGCGTATAACCAATAATTTGATAGGTGAAAGCAGCTTTGTATGGAAGGGTTTTATACAAAGCTGTTTTTTTATGGGGCTGTCGCACTAATATAGTTACTTGTTCAAAAGGTCTTGCCGCTTATGCGGCAAAGACAGAATGCACAAAAAATATCTCGGGAAGCTAGCTTCCCGAGATATTTTTTGTGCATTTTGTTTGCATTGCTTTGCAATGTAAACCTTTTGAACAAATTTATATATTGTAATTTATGTTAGTGCGACAGCTCCTTCTTGTTATAATAAGAAGTATAAATTTAAGCATTAAAGCTGGAAGGGTGGTGATATAGCTTGAAAAAATGTATAATTTGTTGTATATTAGCGATATTGGTCATTTTAGAAAAAGATAGCAGCAAAGGAGTGGAAGGAATGGTATGAATTGGAAAAGGTTATATGAAAAATATAAAGATGTGGTTCTGTATCTCTTTTTTGGTGTTTGTACAACTGTGGCAAATGTTATTACATATTGGCTGGCTGCTCATCCGTTCAACTTAGGAACAATGCCAAGCGCCATTATTGCCTGGGTAGTGGCGGTGACATTTGCATATATTACCAATCGAAAGTGGGTATTTCACAGTAGTGCGTCGGGAGGAAAAGAGATTTTTGCAGAGCTGACATCTTTTTTTGCATGCAGGCTTGCCACTGGAGGCGTAGACTGGGGTTGTATGCTGCTGTTTGTAGATATTATGGGAATGAATGATATGCTGGTGAAATGTGCGGCGAATATAATCGTAATTGTGCTGAATTATGTTGCAAGTAAATTAGTGATTTTCCAATCAAAGGGAAAAACAAAAGAGGTGATGGGAGAATAAATATAAAGGAGGAATTTATGGATAAGATTTATATCATAGTCCCAGCCTACAATGAAGAAGAAAATATCAGGTCTGTGATCACCCAGTGGCATCCAGTAGCAGAGAAGGCAGGGCCTGACAGTCGGCTTGTAATTATAGACGATGGGAGCCAGGATCATACTTATCAGGCAGCGTTGGAGCTGAAAAAGCAATATCCTCAGTTGATTGTGCTTACCAAAGCAAATCAGGGACATGGGGCAACGGTACTCTATGGTTACAAATATGCAATCTGCAAAGGCGCTGACTATGTCTTTCAAACAGACTCTGATGGGCAGACGCTGCCGTCAGAGTTTTCCGTATTTTGGGAGAACCGCCAGAAATGCGGCCTGTTGATTGGGCAGCGTATGCATCGGGGGGATGGTGTGCTGCGGCTGTTTATTGCAAGGACGCTTCGTTTGCTGCTTCTAGTAGTATTTCGGGTATGGGTAAAAGATGGGAATACTCCTTACCGGTTGATGCGCTGCAGTCAGCTTCGGGAGGTTCTCAAAAAAGTGCCAAAAGATTTTTTCCTTTCAAACGTATTGATTACCGTAATTTATACGAAGAAAAATTTGGGGGTTTATTATTATCCCATTACCTTTCTGCCACGCCAAGGTGGGGAGAATTCTATTAATCTAAAAAAGATTTTTGGGATTGGAAAGAAATCATTCCGCCAGTTTCTGGCGCTTCGAAGGAAGGTAGAGGAATAGAAAGGATGCAGTACAATGGAACAACAGGTTGAAAAAATAGAACAAAATTTTTACAAGGATGTAATTTTGAAACAGAAGGATAAAATGGCAATCATTCTCTTCTTGGTATGTTTGACCGTTTGGCTGTTGGGGGAAGATAGTCAGTCTTTTCTGGCCTGGTGGCTGTTCATAGGAGTGATTGGATGCTGTTTTATGCCCTTTACAGGTCTGTTGTTTTCTGGATTTCGGGACAGGGGATGGCTGTTTTCAAAGGTTATTGGGATAGCTGTCTCAGGCTATGTGACATGGCTGCTAGTTGCAGTGGGAGTTTTAAAATTTACGGCAGGAACCTGCCTTATGGTCACTCTTTTGTGCATGGGGGTAAATTTTTTGTTGGTCTATTGGCAGCGACAGAAGAAGTGCAATGTTTTTCCTGTAAATGAAGGGAATCTGGTTTTTTGGGAAGAGGCGTTGCTGTTTGTGGTTTTTCTTTTGTGGACGTATGTGGCGGGTTTTCGTCCGCAGGCGTTTGGAGAAGAAAAATTTATGGATTTTGGGTTTATGGCAGCCATGATGCGCAGCACAGAACTTCCTGCCACAGATATTTGGTACAGTCAGTCCCACATAAACTATTATTATGGAGGGCAGTACTATGCTGTTTTTTTGACAAAAGTGACCGGAACTCAGATTGCCTCTACCTATCATTTGATGCGTACTTTGATTGCTGGTATGGCATTTGCTCTGCCTTTTTCCCTGGTACGTCAGGTTACGGAAGATTACTTTAAGGAAAAATTTTCCCGTAGAGACCATATAAAGAAAAAACCTTTGCTGCAGGAAAAATTGTGGAAGAGATGGTCTCTCTGTTCAGGATTATTGGCCGGGGCAGCGGTTTCGTTGGCTGGAAACATGCATTATGTGATATATCGTATGATTCTTCCGTCGGTTAAGACTTCAGAAAAGGATTACTGGTTTCCAGATTCTACACGTTATATTGGACATAATCCAGTAACTTCTGATCAGACGATCCATGAGTTTCCCGCCTATTCTTTTATTCAGGGAGATTTACATGCTCATGTGGTAAATATTTTTTTTGTGCTAACGGTAGTAGGTCTTTTGTATACATGGATGAAATGTGGAAAACACAGAAGAAGAGAGACGCTTTTTCAAATGCCATTGCTGATGTGCGGGGTTTTCCTGGGAATTTTCCAATGGAGCAATGCATGGGACTTTGCCATATATTATGTAGTAATTTGCGGTGTGTGCTTTTTTCGTAATTTGGCCCGGTTTCAGGATTGGAAAGAAGGTATTTGGAGCAGTGTGGTTCAATGGATAGAATTGTTGCTGCTTAGCTTACTTGTGGCTTTGCCTTTTACGCTGAAATTTGACAGCGGGATGGCACAGGGGATATGTTTGGCCGAGAACCATTCTGCTTTTTACCAGCTTTGTATCCTCTGGGGTCTTCCAGTTTCCATTGTTATATTTTATCTGCTAAAAATTTTTTTAGAGAATGGAAAATGCACCCCATTACAGTGGCTGGAGCGTACGCTGACAGCAGATCTTTTTGTTATTGTATTATGTCTGTGTGCCCTAGGCTTGGTTGTAATGCCAGAAATTGTCTATTTGAAGGATATATATGAGGAAACTGCTGCTCGTTCCAATACGATGTTTAAGCTGACTTACCAGGCGTTTATTTTATTTGGGATTGGTATGGGATTTATTTTGATAAGGTTTCTATCCCAGAAATGTTTGTGGGCGCGTGGATGTGGGATTCTGGGAACGGTTTGTCTTCTGCTGACCTTTTGCTATACAGGAACTGCAATATCCCAGTGGAATGGTGAGGTTTGGAATCGGGAAGGGTATCAGGGGTTAGATGCCACTGCTTTCCTGGAAACAGAGTTCCCAGGAGATGCTTCTGCAATTCGATGGCTGCAGTCCAAGGTATCTGGAACGCCAGTGGTGTTGGAGGCGCCTGGAGACAGCTACAGTAGTTACTGCCGTGTGTCTGCCATGACAGGGCTGCCAACGGTTCAGGGGTGGTATGTTCATGAATGGCTTTGGAGAGGAGAGCCTGATCGACTGAATGAGGAAAAAGCTCAGATTGAGACGATTTATACTTCTGTAGAGGAAGGACAGGTGCGCAATCTTTTAGACAGGTATCAGGTATCTTATATTTTCATTGGGCAGATGGAGAGGGAAAGCTATCCTAACTTAAATGAGACGTTACTTAGAAGTCTTGGGAAAGTTGTGTTTGAGGATGGGGCCATAGTGGTTCAGGTGAATTAAGGGGAAGAAGTTTACATTAGCGTTCCACATTACTTTTTTCATTATTAATACAGAAAAAGGGAAAAATATCCATGGAAAAAATAAGGATAATATTAATTATTCCATAGAATTGACAAAAGAGAGAAAAAGTGGTATGTTAGTAGACAAGACAGAAAACGAAGGATGTCTGAGAAAGAATAATTTAAAGGAGGATTTGTAATGACAGAATTACAGGTGAAAACCAAAAAGGGAAGCTTGAAAAAGTTTTTCGCAATGTTTCTGGCTGTATGCGTTTGCATGACAACAATCCAGATGAATGGGATGTTTGTATCAGCAGAAGAATCTGGAAATCAGCAGGACGTTACTCCAGAAATAGCAATTAAGAACAAGGAAATTAAAGCAGAAAATGGAACAACAGTTGATTTAGTAAAGGCAGGCGGAGTTGTAACTACTCCTGATAATGCAACAATTGATTGGACAACAAGTGATGCAACTGCAAAGATAGCCATTAATGATGGTGTTGTTTCTCCTGGTGATGCAAAAGATTTTAAAGTTGAGATAACAGGAACAATTAAAGTTGGGGAAAAGGTTGCTAAAGACACAGTTACAGTGCAGTTTGGAACAGTAACAGAAAAGCCTGAAGTAATTCCAGTAACAGGAGTAACATTGTCAGCGCCGACACTTTCCTTAGAGATAGGAAAGAGTAGTACTCTTACAGCAACAGTAGCGCCAGCAAATGCTTCTAATAAGGCAGTGACCTGGAAGTCTAATAACACAGGTGTTGCGACAGTTAATAATGGCAAAGTAACAGCAGTAAAAGCAGGAAGTGCAACTATTACAGTAACTACGGTAGATGGAAGTAAGACAGCTACATGTGCTGTAACTGTAAAGCCAGCGGCACCAACTGTATATTCAGTAACGGGAGTAACATTGTCAGCAAAGACACTTTCCTTAGAGGTAGGAAAGAGCAGTACTCTTACAGCAACAGTAGTGCCAGCAAATGCTTCTAATAAGGCAGTGACCTGGAAGTCTAGCAATGCAGGTGTTGCGACAGTTAATAATGGCAAAGTAACAGCGGTAAAAGCAGGAAGTGCAACTATTACAGTAACTACGGCAGATGGAAATAAGACAGCTACATGTGCTGTAACTGTAAAGGCAGCTCCAGTGAAAGTTAAGAAAGTAACTCTTTCTGCAAGCAAATTGTATATCGTAGCTAATAAGAGCGTAACAGTTGGCGTAGGTATTGAGCCTTCTAATGCTAAGAACAAGGCAGTAACATGGAAATCTAAAAGTACAAAGGTTGCAACTGTAAATAGTAAAGGTAAAATTACAGCAAAGAAGAATGCAGCAGGTAAGAATACAACGATTACAGCAACTGCAAAAGACGGCAGCAAGAAGTCTGCATCAGTAAAAGTATATGTTGTAAAGAGAGCTACAAAGATTACAAAAGTTACATTGCCAAAGACTGCAAAAGTAGATGTAAAGGGCACTGTAGCATTGAAGGCAACACTTAAGCCTGCAAAAGCTACCGTTGATTCCAAGACATTGAAATGGAGCAGTTCTGATACAAAGGTTGCAACTGTAAAAGATGGTGTTGTTACAGGTAAGAAAGCCGGAGTAGCTACCATTACTGTAAAAGCAGGCAAGAAATCTGCAAAATGTGTAGTTACTGTAACAAAGAAGGGTGTAAAAGCAACACTTCAGAAGACAAAAGCAACTGTTAAAGTTAAGAAAACATATCAGATTAAATTAAAAGGAAAAGGCGATTCTATCGTAGATTGCAAGACTTCTAATAAGAAGGTTGCAACTGTAACAAAGAAGGGTAAGATCACAGGTAAGAAAAAAGGAACAGCTACCATTACCGTAATCACTAAGAAGGGTGGAGTTGCAACCTTTAAGGTAACTGTAAAGAAATAAGATACCCATGAGTATAGAAGCTCAAGAAGTATAAATTTAAAATGGCATCTGGGCAGGGAACTGTCTAGGTGCCATTATATCATTCGGGAGAGAAAGATGAAACAGAAAACGAAACAGAACAGGAATGTTATGTATGAACTGGAAGGGGCAGTCACAGGTCTTTTTGTAATCCTGATGGTGGGATTTTTTCCTTTGTTTTTCCAGGATGGTTATTTTAATATCACAGATGCGAAATTGCTGTTTTTTTATTTTTGTGGAGCTGGTTTGGTAGTTCTAACCATAATACTTGCAGGAGCGGGTTATTTGCAGGTAAGGAAAGATAACAAAATTGGGAGGAAAGATACAGGAGGAGCAAAACGGGATTACAAAGAAATTATTAAGGATATACCAGTAGTTTCTTGGTTTACAGGCGGACTTCTGCTGACAGTGTTAATTTCTACTGTTTGTTCTGCCTATCCTTCCGAATCCTTTTATGGAACCGATGGAAGGCGTTTGGGGGCGATTGTATTTTTGCTTTGTATGGCAGTGTATCTCATTCTTGGGAAATATCTACAGCCGGGCATTTGGATTGCATGGATTTTTTTGATTTCCAATGGACTGGTGAGTCTTTTGATGATTCTTCAGTTTTGGGGCATAAATGTTTTCCATATGTGGGATAATATGGTAAGCGCTGATATTGGGATGTTTGCAAGTACCATAGGGAATGTGAATGCCTGTTGTACGTATTTCTGTATTGTCCTTCCTGTGGGAATGGTTCTTTTTTATCTGTCAGACGCGCTCCTTTCAAGGGTTCTTTACGGTTTGGTTCTGGTATTGGGATTTTATGGCGCCTATGCAACAACTTCTGATAGCTGGATTCTGGGGGTAGGTACTGCTTTTTTAGTGCTATTGTGTTTTTCTTTTCGAAGCCATGACAGTTTGAAACGCTTTTTTGAAACTTGTATGGCATTTTGGGCGTCTAGTTTGCTTTTGAAGATTACTTTGCTGGCAGGTGCAGGGAATGTAGAGGCAGTTATGCTTCAAACTTTCCGCGCATTGCCGATGCAGAACTTTATGATCAATAAGTTTGTGCTTTTGGCAGAAGGAATTGTGCTGTTTTTGGGAATATTCCTGATGAAGAAAGCGGAAATGAAAAAGCTGGAGATTCCATATCAAAAAATTAGAAGAATTTTTGTATTCCTTGTGGTTCTGGTGATTGGGATTGTGGCGTTGCTTGTACTAATTGCCAATTTGTCCACCAATAAGCAGTGGGAGGGTACATTCCAATGGATGAATCGCTTGGCGCTGCAGGACGATTTTGGAAGCAGTCGGGGAGTGATATGGAAACAGACTTGGAATGCCTGGAAAAAGCTGCCTGTGGGTAGAAAGTTCTTTGGATATGGACTGAATTGTTTTTATCAATTTCTGTACCAGTATCAAGGAGCGGAATTGAGTGGATACGCAGGACGGATTATCGACCCTCATAATGAAGTATTGTTGTTTTTGTCTATTTCCGGAATTTTTGGGGCGGTCTGCTATTTCGGCTTTTTGATCAGTAATGCAGTGTCAGCAGGGAGAATGTCACGCCAATATCCAATCATGATGATAGGGACAGTTGCAATCTGCAGTTATCTGGCGCAGAGCATGGTAAATAACCCTACCGCATTCCTTACTCCCACGCTTTTCCTTTATCTAGGTATCTTGAAGAGCCTAAAGCGGCATTATAAGGAAAAAGAAATCTGAGAAAAATGTTATGAAGGATGCAAAAACATGTCAGAGAGCAAAGAAATATTAAACCTTGCCATATCGGTAGGGGAGGTTTTATTAAAAAGCGGCGGTGAGATTTATCGTGTGCAGGAAACGGTAACCCGTATTTTGGAAGCGTATGGGATATGGGATTATCATGTGTTTGTGATTACCAATGGAATTTTTGCCACTGTCAATGAGCAGAGGGAAGACGCAGGAAGTATGGTACGTTATGTGCCCATTGGTGAGGTAAATTTGAAAAGGGTAGCGGAAGTCAACCAATTGTCCAGGGAAATTTGTGAGAAAAAATGTAGTATTATGGAAGCTTACGAAAAATTAGAACAGTGCCGGAATTCTGCCAGCGCAGGGAATCTTGCGCTGGTGTTTGCTTGCGGTGTGGGCAGCGCCGGGTTCTGCTATTTGCTGGGGGGACGTCTCTATGATAGCATGGTATCCTTTTTTCTAGGTGTCCTGCTGCAAATGTTTCTGTTTCTTGCTGGAAAGCATTACGCTTCCAGGTTTCTTATGAATATTTTGGGAAGCGCATTGGTTACGGCTGGGAGTTTGATTCTTTATGTAGCAGGAGCAGGAATTTTATCGGATAAGGTCATTATTGGCGGAATTATTCCATTAGTGCCAGGAGTGGCCTTGACTACTGGAATCCGGGATTTGTTCAGCGGCGATTATCTGTCAGGAGGCATCCGGCTGATGGACGCGTTGCTTACGGGAATGTGCATTGCCATTGGAGTAGGCGCAATGATTAAGTTATTTCAGCTATTGGGAGGAGGCGCACTGCTGTTATGATCGATCAGATTTTTGTGTCTATGGCAGCGACAATTGCATTTGCAGTATTGTTTCATGTGCCGCAATCAGAGTATTTGCTGTGTGGAATCAATGGGGCCATTGGGTGGATGGTGTATCTTTTTTGTACCTCCAGAGGAACAGGGGGAACGGTAGCTTCTATATGGGCAACCGTGGCCCTTACTTTGATTGCAAGAATTTTATCTGCGGTTCGCAAAATGCCCAGTACCGTGTTCTTAATTACGGGAATTTTTACGCTGGTGCCAGGAACTGGGATATATTATACCTCCTACTATTTCGTTATGAATGATTTGGAGCAGTGCGCGGCCAAGGGGATTGAAACCTTCAAGATTGCAGGGGCCATTGTATTGGGAATAATCTTTGGATTGATGCTGCCTCAAAGCTGGTTTAATCAATTGGGAAGGATTTGGAACAGGAATCGTTGAGAGGGGGCTGGAGATGCTAATTGCAGATAAAAAGGATTATAGGAGAGGATACAAAAAGCATTATCAATTATATCCTAAAAACATATTAGAAGGCACCGATGAAAGGAAAAAAGTATTTTAAAATCGCATAATTTGGAAAAAATATGAAAAGAGTTGGGCCAGCAGGGGAATTTTAAATTTCCTCCCCCGCTGCAAGCAGTGGGGGAGGTTTATCCTTAAAGCAGGTTATAAAATATTTCTTCCAAAGAGATGATGAAATCGTCATAGAGCGATACCGTTATCTCTTTTTTGCTTTCCAATCTTTCTTTTTCTGTGATATCAGGGACATCTGGAAATATACCATAGAATTCATCCAAGTTATAAAGTCTGAAAGGCATAATAAATGTTTGAGGCAATAGTGCTATGGTTCACGGACGGATCTGACATCATAACAATTTTGCCGTTTAACAGCTCTTCTTTCGCTTCTTCTTGATAAGCAAGATTCCCATTCATATTCCTTGCTCCCTCCATAAAACCCCCTTTTATTTTTCACACTTCCAGAAATAAGCGCTGTAAGGAGGAAGCTCGCTTCCACCGCCAAAATCATGGGCTTCTCCTGTAATCAAATCTTCTGCCATTCCACATCCAGCATCAAAGTGTGCGGTGTAGGATTCACTGTCTGCGTTGATGGCAACTAGTACCCGTTCTTTTTCTGTTTTCCGCTCAAAGATACATTGCTTGTTGGTTAAAACCACAGAGCGGAAATCGCCATAATTTAAAGCGTCCGAATTTTTCTTTGCATTTGCAAGCTTCGTAATCCAGTCGGTCAGCGCATTCCACTCTGGCGCCTCGAAGCTGGGGCGGAGACTTGGATCACCATTCTTCTTATCTCCTTCTGCCCCCCATTCACTGCCATAGTAGACACAGGGAATTCCTGGCATACCAAAGCACAGCGCATAAATCAGCGGCAGGTGAGATTTATTTCCAAGTATAGTGGCAATTCTGGAAACATCATGGTTGTCCACAAAGCTTAGAAGGTGCTTTCCCCGGTAAAGAGTCCAATTTTCCGGTCCAAACTGTCGGAGGAGGGAATGGATGATTTCAAACATGTTCATGGAGTTAAAACTGGAGTGGAGACCTTTGTAACATTCGTAGTTGGTGGAGGAGTGCAGCATAGCATCATTGACTAACTGGTTGTAATCTCCATGGAGCATTTCTCCGACCAGAAAAAAGTCTTCTTTTAAGCTGTCACAGTGTCCCCGCAGTCTGCGGACAAAATCATGGTCCAGACAGTATGCCACGTCCAGGCGAAGTCCATCAATATCCCATTCTTTTACCCAAAGGCTGACGCTTTCCAAAAGGTATTGGATGACTTCTTCGTTCCGCAGGTTCAGCTTTACCAGGTCATAATTACCTTCCCATCCTTCATACCATAAGCCGTCATTGTAGTTGGAATTTCCACCAAAGTTGATATGGAACCAATCCTTGTAACGGGAGTTTTCCCGATTCTTTAATACATCCTGGAAAGCAAAAAATCCTCGGCCTGCATGGTTGAACACACCATCTAATACCACACGGATGCCAGCCTCATGGAGGGCGTCACAGACTTCCTTGAAGTCGTCATTTGTGCCCAGACGCACATCTATCTTCTGGTAATCCCGGGCATTGTACCCATGGGTATCAGATTCAAAAAGAGGGGAAAAATAAATAGCATTTACCCCTAGCTTCTCCAGATGAGGAATCCATTCCTTTACTTTCAGGATGCGGTTGGCTGCAATACCGTCATTTTCAAAAGGTGCACCGCAAAATCCCAAAGGGTAAATCTGATAAAAAACGCTTTCGTAAGCCCACATAATGATAAGCTCCTTTCTTTTATCCTAAAAAATCATCATGCATCATATCTCGTAACCATCAAGAATGATCCAAGCTGAAACAAGATATTCTTATTATAAAAAGAAATCCCTTGTCTGGCAAGGGAAAAAGATACAAAATTTTCGGAGAGTATTGTATAATAAAACATAAGTAAATGAACAGGAGAAAGGAGAAAAAATGAATATACAGATGATTCGTTCCTGTATGCATCATTTTGATGAAGTTATTTTTCTTGCCAAAGAATTGGAAGCTATGGGAACATTAGTCTTGGTGGCTGCAGTTGCAAGAGAAGAAAAAAATGTAACGGTTTATCTCTTTGCTGAAGGAGAGGATATCAGGGCGTTACAGGAAAAATGTATGAAAATGGAAAAAAAGCGGCGCAACGGCACTCTTACCAAAAGAGAAGAAATGTTGACGGGCACAGAAACGGAAGGTAGCTGCCTGTTGGATTTGATAAGAGGAATCAGGGTTGCTGGGAAATCTTATGAGCTCCGGTCAGCAAGCGGAAGCGCATTGGAGGAATATAATCTGGAAGGGAGAGTTTTGCTGTACCAGCTTTTATTTCACCAGGTTTCTTTTGGTTTTTTGGAGGAACAGAACTTTTCTCGTATGCAGTATGCCATGTTGGAGCTAGAAGGAGAGTATGAAAAAATTCCATTTTCCAGGGGAGATTTGGATACAATGGAATTTTTGCTTCAGCCGCGTCATTATCATATTCTGGTAGAACAGAAAATGAAAGTGTCCATAGGGAAACAGGTACAAAGAGAGCGAAAATTCTTCTGTCAGCCACTGCAGCGGGAAATTTCTTATTGGGTGAATGAGATTTCCCTTATCGATACCTTTACTGACTACGACAAAAAATATCGGGAAATGAAAGATGAGGGACATTTTTCAGAGGAAGACTATCAAATATTCTTTAATCATTTAAAGGAGATCTGTCCTTTGGGCATGCGGAATCTAATGGTAGAATATGAATGTGAGGAAGCTTCGCTGGAATTCTATGCCAAGGAGCAGTTAAAAGAAAAAGTGCAGATAAACACTGGGGCAGCAGTTTCCTTTTTTCTGGCAGGACGAACGAAGAAAAAGGAAGGGATGCATGGAAAGCCCATAAGAACATGCATGATCCAATATCCAATACAGCCTGATATCCAGAAAATTGAGCTGGAACTGTTGTGTGCATTTGTGCAGGAGAGGGAAAACAGCTAAATTCTCAGCAAATTGGACGGAAACTGCTATGTGCATTTGTGCAGGAGAAGAAGGCAGCTACATATCCCTGGATTTTTGTACACAGGCCCGCTGTGCCTTGATTACTGCATTGCGCATTCCCTGTTCCTCCAGAACGGCTACCGCTTCGATGGTAGTTCCGCCAGGAGAGCAGACAGCGTCTTTTAGTGCACCAGGGTGGGCGCCGGTTTCCAGAACCATTTTGGCAGCTCCCAGTACAGATTGGGCAGCGAATTTATATGCCATAGTTCGGGGCATTCCATCTGCCACGGCAGCATCTGCCATGGCTTCGATAAACAGGTAAACATAGGCAGGCGAGGAGCCGGATACGCCGATGACAGTGTCCATCATGGATTCGGAAATAATTTCGCAGGCGCCAAAGCTGTTGAAAATTGCAGTGGCTTCCTTAAGCTCCTCTTGGGATACATGCTGGTTGGGGCAAAGAGCGCTCATAGCTTCCCCTACCAGTGCAGGCGTGTTAGGCATGGCACGTATCAGAGGGATTTTTTTGTCAAACATTGTTTCAATGGCGGAAATAGACTGTCCGGCTGCAATGGATATCAAAAGGGTGTTTGCGTGGATATCATGTTTTATTTCTGGAATGATTTCCGGGAAAAGGTATGGTTTCACTGCAAGGAATAATATGTCAGCTTCCTGAGCAACCTTCTGGTTCTTAAGGGTGGTGCGAATGCCAAAACGCTCCTGTAAGGAACGTAAGGTTTGGTCTGTTTTGGCGGTGGCAATGATTTGTTCTTTGGCCGCAAGGCCAGAATGGAGGATTCCTCCGATGATAGCGCTTGCCATATTTCCGCCTCCAATAAATCCGATTGTTTTATTCATATGTCAATCCCTCCCTGTGCTTTTTTCATGAAAACAATTGTCAAACTTTAACATGATGTCAGTTTTATGTGCAACTAATCGTATTTTATCCGATATTTATGATAACAGTGAAAGAGAGATTATGCAAGGAGGAAAAAGAAATGATTTCTTTTGAAAGTGATTATACCACTGGGGCTCATCCCAGAATTTTGGAACGGTTGGCAGAAACGAATCTGGAAGCAGTAACTGGATATGGAACGGACTTTTATTGTGAAAGCGCCAGGGAAAAGATTCGGGATGCTTGCGGCTGCAAAGAGGCCCAGGTATATTTTTTGGTGGGCGGCACTCAGACAAATGCAGTTGTGATTTCTTCCATGCTCCGCCGTTATGAAGGTGTTGTGGCAGTTTCCACAGGCCATATTAATGTGCATGAAGCTGGGGCTATTGAGTATACAGGTCATAAGGTGCTTGCGCTGCCATGTCATTTGCCTGAAAGGAATGGGGAGGTGTCGAAGGTTCGCAGACTTACCTCATCGCCAAAGGATTCAGGTAAAATGGATGCAGATAATTTAAAGGAGTTTTTGCAGAAGTTTTACCAGGATGATAGCCGGGACCATATGGTTTTTCCGGGAATGGTTTACCTCTCATATCCTACCGAGTATGGAACGCTGTATTCCAAAAAGGAGTTGGAAGCCATAGCTTTGGTCTGCCGGGAGTATGAGATGCCGCTGTTTTTGGATGGGGCGCGTCTGGGATATGGATTGATGAGTTTGGAAAGTGATATGACAATGCAGGATATTGCTAAGCTATGTGATGTGTTTTATATAGGGGGCACAAAGGTTGGTGCATTATGTGGGGAGGCGGTTGTATTTCCAAGAGGAAACGCGCCGAAACATTTTCTCACAGCAATTAAGCAGCATGGCGCAATGCTGGCAAAAGGACGCTTGCTGGGGATACAGTTTGATACTCTGTTTACGGAAAATCTTTATCTGGATATCAGCCGTCATGCCATTGAAATGGCAGAGCAGTTAAAGAAAATATTGAGAGAAAAGGGATGTACCTTTTATCTGGAATCCTCCACAAATCAACAGTTTATTATTTTAGAGGACGGGCAGCTTAAGAAGCTTAGGGAGCACGTAGCGGTCAGTTTTTGGGAAAAGGCAGACGATACCCATACGGTGGTGCGGCTTGTCACAAGCTGGTCTACCAGGAAAGAAGATTTGGAGCAGTTAGAGGAAGCTTTGGAAATCTGTTGTTAAGGAAATAAAAACTGCAAATGTGGGGGTGTATGATATATCATTTTCAAATATCCCCATAATTTGCAGTTTTATTCCTGTGAGCAATGAGCCAAGCAGTCGCGCTCGCGCGGATATTTGTGTATATTGAAATAAGCAAATTTCCAGAATATAAATATTTATATTACTCCGGCGGTTAAATATCGACGTTTTTACTTGCTTAAATTTCCATAATTGTTTGGTATCAAAAAAAAGAGCTGTACACAACTTTTTGCGTAACAGCTCCTTTATATTGATTTAGAAATCGGTTAACTCAGCAGCTCTTCTCTCAAGGAAAGCAGTCATGCCTTCTGTTTTGTCATGAGTTGAGCAGGTAATACCGAATAAGTTTGCTTCCATTTCAACTGCATTCTTGATATCCATGTCATAACCGTTGTTGATAGCTGCTTTTGCAATAGAAACAGCGTAGCTTCCCTTAGAAATAATCTTAGAAGCCATCTTCTTAGCAGTATCCATTAATTCTTCTTTTGCAACAACTTTGTTTACAAGTCCGATTCTATATGCTTCTGCTGCATCAATATTGTCACAGGTGAAGATCAGCTCTTTTGCACGTCCCATGCCAACCAGACGAGCCAGTCTCTGGGTTCCGCCGAATCCAGGGATGATACCAAGTCCTGTCTCAGGCTGAGCAAAGGTAGCATTTTCAGCAGCGATACGGATATCACATGCCATAGCGATCTCACATCCACCGCCAAGTGCAAATCCATTGATAGCAGCGATGGTAACCTGACGCATATTCATCAGCTTGAAGAAAGGCTCTGCAGCTTTCATACCGAATGTCCGTGCTTCAGCAGCGGAAAAGTTCACCATTTCAGCAATGTCAGCGCCAGCTACGAAGGATTTGTATGGGTTGTCCTTTTTATCTGGACCGCCAGTAAGGATTACAACTTTTACATCATCTCTTCCTTCGATTTCAGTTAATACGCTGTTCAGTTCATCCAAAGTCTCACTGTTTAATGCATTTAATGCGCCCGGTCTGCTGATGGTTAAAACGGCAATTTGGTCTGCTACTTCTAATTTTAAATTGTTCATGGGTAAAAACCTCCTAGAAATATGTAATATTGATGTTTCCTGATACATTAAATATATAACTTTGACAAAAAATTGTCAATAAGGAATGCGAAGGAACTGTAGAAAAAACATTGGTCTATCCTGACTTTCTGATTTCTCTATGGTTCTGAACTTTGGGCGCGAAAAAAACTAGGCGTACACTTGTATTTTCGCTTAAAAACCCGGTTAAAATAAGAAAGATTTTCAAATCCTGTTTCTGTTGCAATAGTTGCAATGGAGTCGGAGGAGGACAACAGCAGCCTTGCCGCCATAGTCAGCCGGTAATCGTTTAGGTAATCCATAAAGGAAACGGACATACTGGATTTAAAAAATTTCATAAAATGGGAGTTGCTAAAGCCGCAGATGCCAGCCGCATCTGTAATCGTGATTTTTTCTCTATAATTAGTTTCCACGTATTTTAGGATATCCTTTAGATGATCCAGGGATTTATGTTTTTGAAGAGGCAAGGGAGCAGGAGATGCTAAAGCCAATCCATAGAAAAAGGAAAATAATTGTCCTTTGATGGCCAGCTGATAACCTTTTGGGAAAGTTTTGCAGATTTCATCCATGGTATCCAGGCAGAGGGAGAGAGCAGGATGCAGGCAGGAATCAGTGGGAAAATAATTCGGGAAAAGAATCTGCCCTTGTACAAGGGGCTGAAAAAACTTTTCTGTGCAGGAATCTCCCAGAGGGGTCATGAGCATATTAAGATTAAAAATAATATTCTCGTATTCCATGGAAAAATTCTCTGCCTGTTCTATGGAGTGAAGCTGTCCTGGGGGAACCACCACAATATCTCCTTCTTTCACAGAAATGGGTGCAAGGTTTACGGTGACGTTCCCTTGACCTTTTTTGATGTAGATGATTTCCATATCATTGTGCCAGTGGAGAGGCACAGTGGTAAAGTCCAAAGGGATACTGCAAAGGTAGATATTAAATGGAAAGTTACCCTGTCCGTGGGATTTGGTTTCTTGGGTATTTTCATATTCTAAAGTATTCATAAGGCCCATCCTTTTCTAAATTTGATAGTATTGTACTATATTTTGCCATCATATTACAAGAAAAATATGCGAAATGGAGTTATACTCGGATGGATGAAAGAAATAGAACACCAAAGAAATTTACAACATAGAAATGAATTTCAGGAGGAAAAAGTATGAGCGTTAATGTAAGGGAATTGTTGGAGCAAAAATGCTGCAATAATATTGCAGCCTGTACCAATGAGCAGCTATACTATGGACTGCTTGGGATTGTAAAAGATCTGGCGAAAGAAAAAGAGAGTCAGGAGGGTAAGAAGAAAATCTATTATATTTCCGCAGAATTTTTGATTGGAAAATTATTATCCAATAATCTGATTAATCTGGGAATTTATGATGAGGTAGCTGAAATGCTTGCCCAATATGGAAAGGATATTAATCTCATTGAGCAGGTAGAGCCGGAGCCATCCCTTGGAAATGGAGGATTGGGACGTCTGGCAGCATGTTTTCTGGATTCTATGGCAACCTTGGGAATGAACGGAGATGGAATTGGTTTGAATTACCATTTCGGATTGTTTTTGCAGACCTTTGAAAACCGCCTGCAAAAGGAAAATAAAAATCCATGGATGGAAGCAGAAAGCTGGCTCACCAGAACGGATGTAAGTTATCCGATACAATTTGGCGGATTTACCGTACAGTCCAGAATGTATGACCTGGATGTAACAGGATTTGAAAATAGAACCAATAAGCTTCATTTATTTGATATTGAAACAGTGGACGAGGGTTTGGTAGGAGACGGAATCAATTTTAACAAAAGTGATATCATGAAAAACTTGACCTTGTTCCTGTACCCAGATGATTCGGATGATGCTGGAAGACTTTTGCGTGTTTATCAGCAGTATTTTATGGTAAGCAATGGAGCGCGCTTGATTTTGGCAGAATGTGAAGCCAAGGGCTGCAAGCTTTATGATTTGCCAGATTATGCCTCAATTCAGATTAATGATACCCATCCAAGTATGGTGATTCCAGAACTGATTCGTTTGCTGATGGAACGGGGTATCCGCATGAAGGACGCCATTGACATTGTATCGAAAACATGCGCATATACCAACCATACGATTTTGGCAGAAGCGTTGGAAAAGTGGCCCATGGACTACCTGAACAAAGTAGTACCCCAGTTAATGCCTATTATCCGTGAATTGGATACCATGGTAAAAGAGAAATTTGAGGACAAATCGGTAGCTATCATTGATGAGAATAACCTGGTGCATATGGCAAATATGGACATTCACTATGGTTACAGCGTCAATGGTGTGGCATACCTGCATACAGAGATTTTAAAGAAAAATGAGTTGAATAATTTCTATAAAATTTATCCTGAAAAGTTCAACAATAAAACCAACGGAATTACATTCCGCCGCTGGCTAATGCATTGCAACAAAGGTTTGAGTCATTATCTGGATGAAGTGATTGGAACGGACTGGCATAAGAATGCCGATGAACTAGAGAAGCTGCTTGCTTTTGCCAATGATGAAAAGGTATTGCATCAATTATTGGAAATCAAGCATGCAAATAAGAAGAATCTGGTAGCCTACCTAAAGGAACAACAAGGGGTAGAGCTGGATGAAAACTCTATTTTTGATATTCAGATTAAACGGCTTCATGAGTACAAACGCCAGCAGATGAACGCATTGCATGTGATTCATAAATATCTGGAAATTAAGAAAGGAACCAAACCTTCTACTCCAATTACCGTTATTTTTGGTGCAAAGGCGGCTCCTGCCTATACCATTGCAAAGGATATTATTCATTTGATTTTATGTTTACAGGAGCTTGTAAACAATGATCCAGAAGTAAGTCCTTACCTTAAGGTGGTAATGGTGGAAAATTATAACGTAACCAATGCAGAAAAGTTAATTCCAGCCTGTGATATTTCGGAGCAGATTTCTCTGGCTTCCAAAGAAGCATCTGGAACTGGTAATATGAAGTTTATGTTAAATGGCGCGGTAACCTTAGGGACAATGGATGGAGCAAATGTAGAAATTGCAGATTTGGTAGGCAAAGAAAATATTTATATTTTTGGGGAAAGCTCTGACACTGTAATCGAGCGCTATGAAAAAGCAGATTACGTTTCCAGAAAGTTCTATGAAGAGGATGAAGACATCAAGGAGGCTGTAGATTTTATTGTAAGCGAAGCGTTGATGAAGATTGGACACAGAGAACATTTGGAGCGTCTTTACAACGAATTGCTGAATAAAGATTGGTTTATGACTCTTTTGGATTATAAGGACTATGCAGCAAAGAAAGAGGAAATCTACAAGGATTACGAAAACAGGACTGCATGGGCGAAAAAGATGCTGGTTAATACGGCAAAAGCAGGATTTTTCTCCTCTGACCGGACGATTGCAGAGTACGATAAAGATATCTGGAACTTAAGTGGAAAAGAATGAAATATACACGGATGATACAGGGACGTTTCTTGGAACGTCCCAACCGTTTTATTGCCCTGGTGGAGATAAACGGTCAAGTAGAAAAATGTCATGTAAAAAATACAGGAAGATGCAGTGAGCTTTTGATTCCAGGGGCTATCGTCTGGGTGGAGAAAAGTACGAATCCTGACCGGAAAACGGCCTACGATTTAATTGCCGTCAGCAAAGAATATTCTGAGGATGGTGTTGCCCACAGCTCTTCTTTCGCTTTGATTAATATGGATTCTCAGGCCCCCAATAAGGTGGTGCGGGAATGGCTGGAACGAAATCGAAGCCCCTTTTTGGATATTACCAAGATCAAACCGGAATGCAAATATGGCGGTTCCAGAATTGATTTTTATGTGGAAGCAGGAAAGGATCAGCCCCAAAAGATTTTTATTGAAGTGAAAGGCGTTACCTTAGAAGAGAATGGGATTGCAAGGTTTCCAGACGCCCCAACCCAGCGGGGGATCAAACACATGCTAGAGCTGGAAAAAGCAGTTCAGGCAGGGTATGAAGCATGGATTCTTTTTGTGATTCAGATGAAGGGTATTCGCTGGTTTGAACCCAATGATGTGACCCATCCTGAGTTTGGAGAAACATTGCGGCAGGTGCAGAAGGCAGGCGTGGGTGTTCTGGCTTACGATTGTAAGGTGACAGCAGAAGAAATTATTCTGGATATGCCTGTGGAGATAAAATTGTAAGAAATCCATAGTGAAACAGAAAGAATCCTGCAAAGCAGGATTCTTTCTGTCTCCTTAAATTATTCCTCTTCTGTTGCAGGCTTTGGAAGCCGCATAAAAATCTTGTGGATACGGTTTTTTTCCATATCTTCTACACGGAAATATATCTTTTCTGGTGTGGTAATAGATTCTCCAACTTCGGGAAGATGATCTAAAAGTCCAATCAGATAGCCTCCAATGGAATCGTAATCTTCTGAAATTAAATCCAAATCCAGCATATCACGTAAATCGTTAAGGCTCAGAGAACCTTGCACCATATATTCCAAGTCGTTGACTTGCTGGATGGGGTCTTCTTCGTCTATATCATATTCATCACGGATTTCTCCCACAATTTCTTCTAGCAAATCCTCCAGTGTAATCAAGCCTGCGGTTGCACCATACTCATCTAGTACAATTGCAATATTAATTGAGGATTTACGCATTTCCAGAAGAAGATCCGCTGTATTTTTGTGCTCATAAGTGTAGTAAGGCTTGCGCATAATGTTACGGATAGAAAAATGTTCTTTATCTTCATAGAGAAGTAAATCTTTCATATTGATAATTCCGATGACATTATCGGTAGAATCCTCATATACAGGAAGACGGGTAAATTTATCCTCCCGGAAAATTTCTAACAATTCATAGTAACTGCTGTTTACATCAGCAAAAGTCATATCAATTCTAGGTACCATCACTTCTTTGGCCTGGGCATCTCCGAAGTCGAACACGTTGTTAATCATTTCACGCTCTTCGGTTTCAATCACTCCCTCTTCATGGCTGACATCCACAATGGTGCGGAGCTCATCTTCTGTGATAGCGTTCTGGGCGCTAGAGGCGTCTACACGCAGCAGCTTTAAGAATCCCAAGGCTAGTTGATTGATTATAATAATGACAGGGGTTAGCAGTTTCATAATTCCGCTAATAATTCCTGCGTAGGCCAGGGAAATATTGTCTGCATGAATGGTAGCAAAGGTCTTAGGTGAAATTTCGCCGAAGATAAGAACCAATATAGTTAAAATTCCGGTTGCAATTCCGGCTCCAGCATTCCCGAAAATCTTTGTGGCCAGGGTAGTGGCAAGTGAGGCAGAGGAAAGATTTACGATATTATTTCCAATTAAAATGGCGCTGAGCATTTTGCCAGAATCATCTGTAATCTCTAAAACCTTTTTTGCCCGTTTGTTACCTTCCTCCGCCATACTTCTGAGACGGATTTTATTTGAAGTGGTCAAAGCAGTTTCTGCAGAGGAAAAAAAAGCAGATAACATTAATAAGATAATAATGATAATTAATTGTATGACGTCACTTGAGTCCAAGTATATCTCTCCTTTCAATACTTTAAATACAATAGGCAGGCAGAGACTTCCAGGATTTTTGAGTCTCGTTTCCAATTAATATAACGGAAGCAGGGGGAATTTGCAAGGAATTCCCACAAATTTAGGGAAATTTTAGAAATAGAGGAAAGAATAGGAGCCAAGGAATTTTCATATAAGCAGTTGGAAAGGAATAAATTTGGGATAGGCAGAATAGAATGGCATATAAGTTATTTCTGAATAGACTTTAAGGAAAGGGACATCCACAGGAGGGAGGAAAAAGGATGGAAAAGAAATTACAGAGGACGCCAGCTAGAGGGCCAGGAGAGGGGAAACCAAATATCTCAGTATTGTCTATTTTGAAAATACTGTTGGCTATGTATATGGTGACAGGGGTGTTGCTGCTGATTTTGTCTGCGATGCTCTATAAAATGCAACTGAGTGAAAGCGTTGTCTCCATTGGAATTGTGTTGATTTATGTACTATCAGGATTTTTGGGTGGATTTTTGGGTGGAAAAATCATGAAAAGTAAGCGGTTTTTGTGGGGAATGGCTATGGGCGCGTGTTATTTTCTGATTTTGGCCCTTGGTTCCATTGTGTTTCAACAGGGAATTAATATGGAACTGTCACGGTTTTTTACCACATTGGTTCTGTGCACGGCATCAGGGATGATTGGGGGAATGGCAAGCTAGTGTGCTGACACATGAAACTATTTGATTAATGTATATTCTGCTGAAATCAACATTTACAGGTTCCATGTAATAATATTCCTGTAAAGAGTAGATACTAAGAAAAACAGCAGGATTGGAGGGAAATGATTGGAGGAAATGTATTTATGCATAGATTTAAAATCCTTTTATGCCTCCGTAGAATGTGTGGAGCGTGGACTAGATCCCATGACAACGAATCTTGTGGTAGCTGATCCAGAGAGAGGGGAGGGAACGCTATGTCTTGCGATTTCCCCTGGGATGAAAGCGCTTGGGATAAAGAACAGATGCAGAGTGTACCAGATTCCCAAGCATGTGGAGTACATTATGGCATCTCCACGAATGAGGCTGTATATAGATTATTCTGCTGACATTTATGAGGTGTATTTGAAGTACCTTGCAAAAGAAGATATTCATATGTATTCTATTGATGAGGCTTTCTTAGATGTTACGGAATATCTGTCTTTCTATCAGCTTACAGCCAAAGAACTGGCGGTAAAAATTATGGCTGACGTAAAGGAAACAGTTGGAATTACAGCAACCGCAGGAATCGGAACCAATCTGTACTTGGCAAAGGTGGCATTGGATATAACTGCTAAGCATGTGAAGGACAATATCGGTTATCTCAATGAGGAAATGTATCAAAAAAATTTATGGCGCCATAAACCCCTTACGGATTTTTGGAGAGTGGGAGCCGGAACAGCCAAGCGTCTTGCTGGAATGGGCATTACGACAATGAAGGAAATTGCCCATGCAGATGAGGATATGCTGTACCGCATGTTTGGTGTGGACGCAGAGCTTTTGATTGATCATGCCTGGGGAAGAGAAAGCGCTAAAATGAAGGATATTAAGGAATATAAGCCCAAAGACAATTCTTTATCAAGCAGTCAGATACTTATGAGAGATTACACTTTTGAGGAATGCAAACTTATTGTAAGAGAAATGGTAGATGCTCTATGCCTTGACTTAATGGAGCGAGGGATGGCTACAAGGTCAGTTTCTTTGTGGATTGGCTATTCTTATCATCTGGAAAGAAAACCTTCAGTGGGAACGGCTTCATTGCCTACGTCTGCCAATTCTTATCAGGCAATCATACCATATGTTATGGAGGTGTATGAGAGTATTGTAGAAAAGGATCAGGCGATTCGCAAGGTAACTTTGAGCTGTAAAGGCGTTATGGGTGAAGTCTATGAGCAGTATCATCTGTTTACGGACTATGAAGCCATGGAACGGGACAGAAAGCTACAGTTGGCAGTTTTGGAAATTAAGCGGCGATTTGGAAAAAATGCCCTTGTCAGAGGAATGGATTTACTAGAGGCGGCAACTACAATGCAACGGAACAGACAGATCGGAGGGCATAAAAGTGGAGAGTAAGGTACATGCTAAAATGGAACGAAGTAACCGTGCCAAGCAGTTTATGCCCTTTGACGCCCTAAAAGGATTTCGGGAAGCGTTGGCAGAAAAGGAGCGGATGATCGTCCCGAAAAAAGAGCTGTCAGAGGAACGTAAGTCAGAGTTGAATGAAAAGCTGTATCAGCTTCAAAGGATGGATATTGTTACAGCAGAGTATTTTTGTGATGGGGAATATGTACAGATTACAGGTGTGGTGTCTGGAATCGACAAAGTTAGAAAGGCATTAGAGATTGGAAATACGAAAGTGCCTTTCGATGATATTTTTGATTTGCAAGGAGACGTATTTACAATAAAATCATTTACCCATAGGTGACATAGCAGCAAGGAAAAAAGCTCTGTTGCTTTTCTTTTTGAGGGTGTTGCGCCAAAAGGATATGGAATATTTTGATAGGAGGGATTATAATTATGGTAATCTATAGTATCGTCAAAAGAAAAGGAAGGATGGAAAAATAATGGAAAAAGCAGGAGAAAAAGGGATTTTGGTGGTGAGCTTTGGCACAAGTTTCCTGGAAACCAGAAAAAAGACGATAGACCGCATTGAGGAGGATATCCAAGCTGCTTTTCCAGACTATGGGTTTTACCGGGCCTGGACAAGCAAAATGATTATCGCAAGGCTCCTGAAACGAGATGGAACTCGGATTCCAACTGTAGAGGAAGCCATTGCACAAATGCTTGAAGATGGCGTGACACAGGTGATTGTACAGCCCACTCATCTGATAAATGGGATTGAGAATGAGCGGATGAAGGAGGATGTATATACCTATGGGAAAGCATTTGATACAATCTCTTTTGGGAATCCGCTTTTAACGACAACACAGGATCAAAGGCAGGTTTTGCGGGTGGTGATGGAGGAATTTTCCGGTTTAACGAAGGAGGAAGGACTGGTTCTTATGGGGCATGGTACGCCTCATTATGCCAATGCCGTTTATGCAGCTTTGAATTACATGCTGAAGGATTTGGGTTATTCCAACGTATTTCTTGGAACAGTAGAGGAATATCCCACCTTGGATACTTTGCTAAAGCAGGTGGGAGAATTTCACCCAAAGAAGATTTTTTTAACACCATTTATGTTGGTGGCAGGAGATCATGCCATTTACGATATGTCAGGAGAAAATGAGGATTCCTGGCAGAGACGTTTTGAGACCGCAGGCTATGTGGTGGAATGTATCATAAAAGGTCTTGGGGAATATTCTGGAATTCGCAGAATTTATGTGGAGCATGCGAAAGAGAGTTGGCAACTTCCATAAGCCCATCAAGACAGGCATCAAAAAACATGCGGTAGCTTTGGCAGAAGTAATTTTGGTATGCTTCTATTTCCGGATTCCAGTCCCGGTTACGCTGGCATCCCCCCTTACATAGAGGATAGTAAGTACAGAGCTTACAGCTTGGATCCAGAAGAAGGGAACGCTTCAAAAAGGCGATTTCTCTTCTTTTTGCGTCGATTTCCTCCAATCGGTTTTCATTAAAGTTTCCCAGGCAGTATTCATCCATCATATAAAAGTCGCAGGGATATACGCTGCCATCTGCTTCCACTACATATTGGATACTGCATGTGCCGCGCTGGTCGCAGGATTCCGGGAAATGTCCCAACAAAATGCCTATATAATTTTCAAATTGGCGGATGTAAGGCTGTCGGTTCTTTTTCCAGTCCTTATACCACAAGTGGAACAGTTCTGTAAGGAACTGTCCATAATTTTCTGGGTGTATGGAATAACTGTTTTGCCCATGAGGTTCATGGAAAGGGTCCAGACAGGCAATATACTGCTGATAATTCCATTTTTTCTGTCTATAAAAGGCATAGATTTCCTGGATATTTTGGGCTACTGTTTGATTGACTACGGTGAGAATGTTGAAATCCACATGGTGCGTTTCCAGCAATGCAATGGATCTGCATATTCGGTCAAAAGTGGGGGTATTGTCTTTTCTGCTATGGCGGCAGGCGTCGTGAGTTTTTTGAATTCCATCCAACGAAATTCCTGTCAGAAAGTGGTTTTCTCTAAGAAAACGGCACCAGGCTTCGTCGATCAAAAGTCCGTTGGTTTGAAGGGAATTATACACCTGGATTTTGTTTTTATTATATTGTTTTTGGTAGGATAAGACTTTTTCAAAAAAATCTAGTCCCCGCAGGGTTGGTTCCCCTCCCTGGAAGGTGTAGCTGGCCGTACCCTCAGCCCGCAGCATGGTTTTTCGAATTACATTTTTTAAAGTTGTCTCACTCATGAACCCGTAGGATTCCTGAGCCCGCTTTTGGGTCTCGTCACAGTAAAAACAATAATCGCATGTCATGTTACACATACCAGAAGAGGGTTTGATTAATACGCTAATCGGTGGCATAATGGGTCCTCGCTTTTCTTTCTATTATTCCGGCGGTTAAATATCGTAGTAAATTACGCAGAGCAAATCTTCATATGCAAGGCGGAAGATTGAGTTGTAGCGAGGGCTACAGCGATTGATGACAACGCAGCAGATGGAGATTTGAGCAAGTAAGATACTGTGATATTTAACCGCCGGAGTAATAGTATAACATATTAATTCCCAGATAAGATACCCCGCATAGCGCCATAATAAGGATGGGATTGCATTTTCGTTTCCGCAGGATTACAAATGCTGCAAGAAAAATAATTGCGCCTGCCCAGTCTATATTTTGCAGTTTCAAATCCCTTTCTGCGAACAAGGCGCTTTGGGCGATGGAGAGCCCTGCTGAGAAAATCAGCGCGACCACGGCTGGACGCAGGCTGGAAAGTATACTTTGGATCAAGGATGCCCCCTTATAATGGTAGTAAAGAAATGCAAGAAAAGACACAATGATTAAAGAGGGAAAAATGCATCCAAAGGTTGCCGCGAGAGCGCCTCTGATTCCGGCAATGCGGATTCCAACAAAGGTGGCGGAATTGACTGCAATGGGTCCTGGGGTCATTTCAGCAATCGTAATCAGATCCGTAAATTCCCCCATGGTCATAAAGGAGTGCAGTTCTACGATCTGGTTTTGGATTAGAGGCAGGGCAGCATACCCGCCTCCGATACTGAATAGTCCTACCTGGAAAAAACTAATAAATAATTGAAAGTAAATCATGATTCTCCTTTCCTTCGGCGAAAAATTTCCCGGATGATCCCAAAGGAAGCTGTTGCCAAAATGATAGAAATGATGTTGATATTGCAGAAAAAGGCAGCGATAAAAGCAATGGCCATCAAGAGGATATTAGCGATTGACTTTTCCTTCCATATATTTTCTCCCAGGTTCCATACCACGTCGAAGATTACAGCGGCAACTCCGGCTTGCATACCCTTTAATGTCAGGGCAGCATATGGATTTGAAAGAAAGGAGCTATAAAAGAAGGAGATAACAGAAAGGATGACCAGGGGCGGAAGTATAGTCCCAGCAACGGCGGCTGTAATTCCGGCGGCTCCAGCAGTGCGCCAGCCCACAAGGATTGCAGCATTTACTGCAATTGCTCCTGGAGAAGCCTGGGACAGCGCGGCAAGATCCAGCATTTCCTGTTCATCGATCCAGCCCAGTTCATCTACAAATTTCTGTTTCATCAGTGTGATAATCACGAAACCGCCGCCAAAGGTAAAAGCGCTGATATAAAGCATGCTGAAAAAGAGCTGCATTAATTTTTTCCCTGACATATTATCTGCCTCCTAAAATTTGAAATATATTTTTATTATAAGTCTTGCAATGATATATGTAAAATGTTATTATTTTATAGTAATCATATCAATTTTGGCATAAATAGTAAATGGAGTTGAGATATGACGATTCGACATATGAAGATCTTCCTTCAGGTCTATTCTTTGGAAAGCATTACAAAGGCTGCAGAAATTTTAAATATGACCCAGCCAGCCGTGACCCGCGCCATCCAGGAAATGGAGCGCTACTATGGCGTTTGCCTGTTTGAGCGGATTGGCCATCGCTTAAGCCGTACGGCTGTTGGACAAGAGTTTTATGCGCATGCTTTGCATATTGTGGAAGCATTTGACAGAATGGAAAAGGAATTGCGGGATTGGGATGAGATTGGAAAAATCCGGCTTGGGGCCACTAATACACTGGGCTGCTTTTTTTTGCCAGATCTGTTGCTTCAATTTCAGAAACAATACCCCAAATTGGAGATTATTTCTACAGTCACCAATGCGGACGGGCTTCAAAGCGGCCTTTTGAACAATCAGTATGATCTGGCGTTGGTCGAAGGAACTGTCAGTATGCCAGGGCTGCATGCGGAGCCCTTTGCTGCAGACAAGCTGCTGCTTGTTCTTCCGCCTGGACATGAGCTTGCGGAGAAAGAAAAGATTTTTCCTTCCGATGTAGAGAAATATCCACTGCTTCTTAGGGAAAAAGGGAGTACAACCCATTCCCTGTTAGAACATTTTTTCTTTCTGCACCACATAGAGACAGTTCCTGTGTTCGAAAGCTGTAATCCACAGGCCCTTATCCAAGCGGTCCAATGTGGGCTTGGCATTTCATTTTTACCGGAGCGGTGGGTAAGAGAGTTGGCAAAGGAAGGGAGAATTGTATTGCGTGAGATGCCGGAAGAGAGTTTTGTGAGAGAGAATTATGTAGTATGGCATGAAAACAAATTTTTAACGAAAACAATGAAGAAGCTTATTGACGTAATCAAAGAGAAAGGACAGGGATACTTAAATGAATAAACCTAATATTTTGTTTTATTTTTCGGATCAACAACGCCCAGACACATTAGGGTGTTATGGGCAAAAGCTGGATATTAGTCCGAATTTGGACAGACTGGCAGCAGAAGGAGTGGTATTTGAAAATGCTTTTACGGCCCAGCCTGTATGCGGCCCTTGTAGAGCGTTGTTTCAGACAGGGCGTTATCCTACAGAAATCAATTGCTATCGAAATGGACAGCCTCTCCCTGCCAACGTGAAAACGGTGGCAAATTATATGGATGAAGCGGGATATGACAATGCTTATGTAGGAAAATGGCATCTGGCAAGTGAGCGAAATAGTTATTCGGCTCCTCCCAGCATTGATTATGAGACGGCTCCTATTCCTCTGGAACGACGGGGCGGCTATCATGGGTTCTGGAGGGTTTCTGATGTGTTGGAAGCCACTTCCCATGGATATGACGGGTATGTTTTTGATGAGGAAATGCAAAAAAGGGAATTTAGAGGATACCGTGTAGATTGCGTCACAGATTTTGCCATGGAATATTTGGAGCAATATAACGGCGAAAAACCATTTTTTTTAACCATATCCCACATTGAGCCTCATCATCAAAATGACAGGGGCTGTTATGAAGGGCCCAATGGTTCAAAAGAGCGGTTTGCAGGCTATGAGCTTCCTGAGGATCTAAAAGCCCTTGGCGGAGACGCCCCTGAGATGTATCCTGATTATTTAGGCTGTTGTAAGAGCTTAGACGATAACTTAGGGCGTATCATAGAGAAGCTTAAGGAAAAAGGTCTTTATGATCATACAGTGATTATTTATGCTTCAGATCATGGCTGCCATTTTAAAACCCGCAATAAGGATGAACATCTTACGGGGGCGGATGACTATAAACGCTCCTGTCATGATTCTGCTTTGAAGGTGCCCCTTGTGATTTCAGGACCTGGATTCAGAGGGGGGAAGAGGGTCAAGGATTTGGTAAGTACAGCCAGTCTTCCAAAAACATTCCTTGCTATGGGAGACATAGATATTGGAAATTTGATGATAGGAGAAAATCTAAAAGACGTAGCGGATGGAAAAAATGCTCATAGGGAAAACAGAGTTTTTGCCCAGATCAGTGAAAGCCGTACTGGAAGATGTATTCGAACAGAAGATTATCTTTACAGCGTATATGCCCCGGACTCAGATGGATGGCAGGAGGGAAGTAGTGATTACTACGCTGAGGATTTCTTATACGATTTGAAAAAGGACCCATATCAATTAAAAAATTTGGTGGGCGATTCAGAATATAACGAAATAAAGAAGGAGCTATCCAAGCAGCTTTTGGACGAGATCGAGAAGGCGGAAGGAGTAAGGCCCGTCATTTTTTCATGATACAGAGGAGGAATGACTTATTTATACTATTCTTGTACTTGAAGATGATTTAGAATTAAATCATACGATTTGCAAAGGGTTACAAAAAGAAAATTATCGTGTTTACAGTGCACATACTTATAAAGACGCACAATCCATTGCAACAAATCACACATTTCATATGGCAATATTGGATATAAATTTGCCCGATGGCGATGGATTTCAATTTTGTAAATGGATAAAGGCACGAAGTGATAGTTCAGTGTTGTTTCTCTCTGCAAGGGACTTAGAAGAAGATGTTTTAACTGGTTATGAAATGGGGGCGGATGATTATGTGACAAAACCATTCTCTATGAAAATTTTGTTAAAGAAAATTCCGATTATTTTGTCACGGGAAGCAAAAAAATCGAATATATATGATGACGGCTTTTTAAAAATTGATTTTGAACTGGGGGTGATACAAATTAAAGAAAAAAATTGTCCTATTACACCTACAGAATACCGTATTCTAAAAAAGTTGATTGAGCATAAAGGGCAATTACTAACATATTCCGTTCTATTGGATTCTCTGTGGGAAGAAGGCGTAGAACTTTTAGATAAACATGTTCTCGCTGTCCATATGAACCGTTTGCGTAAAAAAATAGAAACAGAAGAGCATAATTATATTTCAAACATATATGGAATGGGGTATGTATGGAAATAATTTATATTTTAATTATTTTGTTGTTAATAGGGACAGTCTTCTATCTTTTGTGGAAAAATCATTGTTTGAAAGGAGACATTTATGATTTTACAAAAAAATTAGAAGTTAGTTTAGACTCTTTATTAAATGATAAAAGGTTAGAAAAGCTAGTCTATGAACAAGACGATTTATGGAGCATGGTCTACGAAAAATTATATCGTATCTCTGATATGTATAATCATAAGAATCAAGAACTATATGAAGAAAAAGAAAATTTAAAGGAGTTAGTATCTGATATATCACATCAAACAAAGACGCCTCTTGCGAATATTAAATTATATCAAGAAATGCTTTTTGATGAAGTAGATATGTCGGGATGTTCAGAGCATTTCATAAAAATGAACAAGCAAGTGGACAAATTGGATTTTCTTCTTCAAAGTATGGTAAAAATGTCAAGATTAGAAACCGGGACAATCAAGATACAGAAATCGGAACAGTTTATTGCAGAAACACTTGCATTAGCCATTGAAGCAGTTGTTCCAAAAGCAGACAAGAAAAATATTCAGATTCATGTTTCCTATGATGAAACACTTCAACTTGAACATGACAAAAAGTGGACGGCGGAAGCAATTTTTAATATTCTCGATAATGGGGTTAAATATACGAAAGCAAACGGTAATATTTATATCATGGTAAGTCGTGAAGAAATTTTTACGAAAATCAGTATCACAGATACAGGAAAAGGTATTCCTTTCGAAAGACAGGGAACGATATTTAGCCGATTTTATCGAGAACCAGAGGTGCATCATACAGAAGGCGTTGGTATTGGACTGTATCTTACACGGGAAATTATATCCATGCAAAACGGATATATTAAAGTTGAATCAGAAATAGGAAAAGGAAGTACGTTTCATATTTATCTGCCCAATTAAACCATTAATGAAAAAATCACAGTTTTGTGATTTTTTCTTTTTGTGAACAGTTTGTGATTTTTCTATTCTATGATTAGAATAGAAACGGAGGGATGAATATGAGAAATATTATTGTAAAAACAAATGCCTTAACAAAACATTATGAAACGGGTTCTCACACTGTGATTGCTCTAAATGGTCTGGATTTTGAAGTAAAGGAGCGAGAATTTGTTTCCATTATAGGAAAATCTGGCTGTGGAAAAAGTACGCTTCTTCATATGATAGGTGGTCTGGATTCCCCTACTTCTGGAACAGTCATTGTAGACGGTATGAATCTTTCGGAAATGAGCCAGGAACAGCTTGCTCTTTTTCGAAGAAGAAAAGTAGGATTTATTTTTCAACAGTATAATTTAATTCCAGATTTAAATGTCTATGATAATATCACTTTCCCATTGGAGCTTGACGGAGCTAGGGTAGACAAAGAGTTTATAGGGGAGTTGCTAAAAACCCTTCATATTGCAGATAAAATAGAAGTGTTTCCCTCTATGCTTTCTGGTGGAGAACAACAGCGAGTTGCTATTGCCAGGGCATTAGCAACAAAACCTGCAATTATCCTTGCCGACGAACCAACAGGGAATCTGGATACTTCTTCTAGCCATGATGTTATAGGACTTTTAAAAGTTATTGCAAGAAGGTATCAGCAAACGCTGGTGGTAATCACCCATGATTTGGATATTGCACAAATGGCAGACAGGATCGTTCGATTACAGGACGGAAAAATTTTGAGAGGAAGTGATTCATATGTTGGCAAATAATAATCGACCAGTGATAAATAAATTAGCTAAAAATACGATACGAACAAATAAGCGTCAATTTTTAATTTTGTTTGTTACGATTATGTTGTCAGCATTTATGCTTTTTTCTATTTTTACAATAGGTTTGACTTATTTGGATTTAAGCAGATTGCAAAATACCCGCTTATATGGTTCGGAACATGATATTGGGATTATGAATGGATTCACGGAAAAGCAAAGAGAGATTCTTGCCAATAATTCTAATATCGAAACTGTTGGTGTGTTGGCATATTGTGGAAATGTAAAGAGTAGTGATACCGACAGTACCGTTAATGCTGGCTTATTATGGGGAGATAACATATATTGGAAAAATCAGAAGGCTCCAGCGAGAACAGCTCTGAATGGGCATTACCCACAGAAACAAAATGAGTTATTAGCCACCAAAGAAGTTCTTGAAGAATGTGGAAAAGGCTCATTGACGGTTGGCGATCATCTTTCTATCACTTATGAAGATAATACGGGTATTCACACAAGAGATTTTAGGATCAGTGGGATTTGGAAAGGATACGGCGGGGATAAAGAAAACTTCTATGTTTCAGAAGAATTTTATAATCAATCAGGCTATCAATTAGAATCTGACGGGATTTTACAAGCGAAGTTTAAAAGTAACTATATCCCAGGAAAAACCATTGAAAAATTGAAAAAAAGCCTTGAATTATCGTCAGCACAGGTTTTCCAAGCTTCCGATTATATTGAAACATCATTGGCAATATTACTTGCAGTATTGGGGTTATGTTTTATCATATGTTTTAGCGCCTATTTACTGATATATAATATCCTTTATCTGTCGGTTTCTGGAAAAATTAGATATTATGGATTATTACAAACATTAGGAATGACAAAAAAACAGTTAGTTCAGTTGCTCAAACAACAAATATTAGCAGTAGGTGGAATAGGAATTATCACTGGGATTATTTTAAGTGTGTTTGTTTCCTTGATTTTGATTCCCTATGTTATGGAAATTTTAGAAATTTCTTTCGGAAATGCAGGATTATATTTTTATCCAGAGGTATTCGTATTAAGTGTTTTAGTTACGGCAATTGCAATCTTATGTGGTGTTAGGACACCTATTCATATAGCAACAGATGTAACGCCTGTTGAAGCCGCAAAATACAGAGAAAATATTGAAATCTCCCATGCAAAGAAAAAAGGAAAAGGGAATATATATTGGCGTATGGCAAAAGAGCAGCTTAGGAAAAACAAAAAAAGAACAGCCGTTGTTTTTCTATCCCTTGCAACAAGTTTAAGTGTATTTTTCTGTTTGACTACGCTTATAGACAGTCAAGGCAAACGAACGATATACCCTAATTATTGGGACGCTGATTTTATTATTTATAATGATACACAGATAACAGAAGATATAGCTTCTTTGCAGCCGGCAATCAATGATACTTTCGTATCAGATATACAAAAAACACAGGGAGTATCAAAGGTGCATGTTGTAAAAGGTGTTCCTGTTATTTTTCCATATGATGAAAATGGATTCTCGGATTTTTGGATCAAAGGATATACAGAATTAAAACCATATTTATCATATGCTGAAACTGTTTCAGAATATCAACAAAGTCCTGAAAAATACTATGGTATGATAAAAGGGATTGATGAATCAGAATTTGATTATCTAAATGAAACCCTTGGCAATGTAATAGATAAACAGGAATTTTTGAAGGGAGAAACAGCAATTTTACAGTATGCTGGATTTGAAATACCCAAAGAATGGATAGGAAGTATAGTTTCATTTTCCATGGAAAATCAAAAACAGGAAATTACAATCGGAGCAATTAACTATGGAGATTATTATGGAGCAACAGTAAATTGTGGAGCAAATTTGATTGTTAGTGAGAACTATGTAGAAACTTTAACTGAAAAACCGTTTACTTTAAGTGTGAATGTCAGATATGAACAGTCTTACGAAGCAGAAACGGAAAAAGAAATAAAAAATATTGTTAAAACAAGTTTATATAGCAGCAATTTACTTTATATTTCAAAATATGATGATATGAAAACAATTCAAGATTCACAAAGTGGTATGTTTGAAATAGGTACAGTAATCTCACTTCTTTTATTATTCGTTGGTATGTTAAATTATTTCAATACAATGGTAAGTAGTATACAGAACAGAAAATTAAATTTTTCAATTATGGAAAGTGTCGGTATGTCTCGGAGACAAATAAGAAAATTATTGATTTATGAGGGGATTTTATATGCTGGCGGATCTGTTTTTCTTACACTGACAATCGGGATGGGGATTACCTATTTTGTTTTTCAATCCATGAATTATATGAAAATACCATTTGCTATTCCTGTATTAACGCTAATATATGCAATTCTGCTTATAATGATATTATGTATTTTCACGCCAATTATTACGCATAAGAAGATAGTAAAAAACCGTTCTATCGTTGAACGATTAAGGGAATATGAATAAGTAATTAGGACATGCTGAACAATTGCTAATTTTTATAAAATTTTAGTGCTTTGTCCCGATTATTTTTATAGGCATTTAGATGCTTCTTATATCCTATAAATATTGGGTTTGCACAGCCTTTATAATGAAAAATAATTGAGGAATCAGAGCGTAAAATATATCTTTTTAGCTGCAAAAAAGTTTTAAAACATGGTACAATAAATGCAGGGTTTTATACAAGATCAATTCAAAAACTTTGCATTTTGGAGGAAGTTTTATGTATCGGAAGCCGGATTATAGCCAGTTAGACATTTATGACTTCATCCTCCCGTTTGGAGGGCATTTAGATAAAAATAACCGCTGGGTAATTTTGAGAAATTCCATCGACTGGAAGGTCATCGACGAGGTCTATGAAAAGAATTTTGACAACCAGGAGACAGGGAACGAGGCGCTGCCTTCCGATCTTGCCTTTGGATCGCTGTACATCCAGAGAAAACTCTCCCTGACGGACAGGGAGCTGGTGGAACAGATCAGCGAGAACCCATATATGCAGTATTTCATCGGCTTCAAAGAATTCACAACAGAAAAACCGTTTGACCCCAGCCTCCTGGTAACTTTTAGGAAAAGGTTCACGAAAGAAATGATGGACGAGATATCTGAAAAAATGTTTCTGGTGGAGGAAGAGCCTTCGGATGATGACGATGACAGAACGCCGCCGGGCGGCGGTGCAGGCATGCCGTCAGATGGAGGGAATCCTGATGGCAGCGAGACCTCAAACAAAGGCACCCTAATCATAGATGCAAGCTGTGCCCCGGCAGATATTGCGTATCCCACGGATTTGGAATTGTGCGACAAGGCAAGGAAATGGACGGAGACCATACTGGATCATTATTGGGAGGAATGCGGGGCGGCCGATGGGAACGGGAACAAGCCGCGCACATATCGGAAAACGGCAAGGCGGAGATTCCTGAACTTAAACAAACGGAGAAGAAAGTCCGCAAAAAAGATACGGGCAGAATTGAGGTGCCAGCTGAACTGCATCCGCCGCAACCTTGGATATATCGGGAAATATGTGGAACTCTACGGAGCCGGCATGCTGCACGGGATAGAAGCAGAACGGCTGCTGACAATACAAAGATTCGAGAGGCAGCAAAGATACATGCTTGAGAATAAGGTCCACAGTGTGGATGACAGGATCGTGAGCCTGTCCCAGCCGTGGGTGCGTCCTATCGTGAGAGGGAAATCGAAAGCCCCGACAGAATTTGGCGCAAAGATATCCATATCCGTGGTGGAGGGATATACATTTTTGGACAGGATCAGTTTTGATGCTTATAATGAAGGCGACCATGATGAATTCGAGGCAGTGGTGGAAAAATACCATGAGAGGTTCTGCTACTATCCCGAACGGATACTAGCAGATAAGATATACAGAAGCAGGAAAAACAGGGGACTGTGCAAAAAACACAGCATCAGGCTGTCAGGTCCGAAATTGGGCAAACCCGGCAAAAACCATATGGAAGAAATGCGGCAGGAGTTAAAAGAGAGCGGGGAAAGAAATGCCGTAGAGGGGAAATTCGGCAATGCAAAAAGAAAACTTGGTCTGGGTCTTATCATGGCTAAACTGAAAGAGACAACGGAGAATATGATATCAATGGACATATTTGTCCTGAACATGGAACATTACATGAGGACATGTAATGTTTTATGCTGCGCAATTTTAGAAATATTAGGAACTGCACCTTTAACTGATAGGAGAAAGGGAATAGGCTTGCTTATACTTCCTGCATAGAGCGAAGGCTTTGATTGTTCAGCAAGCCCTAATTAATTTGAGATTATCATACATGCTGGATTCAAATTCAGGGTGCGCTCCGGCTTGGTTTTGATGCCAGGTTAGGAAAGGCCTTGTCACGCTAACGCGTGAAAGTGTCTTCCGATAGAATAAAAAGTAATATGCGCTGGGGCTCCCTAAAAGGTTCAAAATGGGCAGTGGATGGTTGATGATTACAACTATAATGATTTAATAGACCTTATTAAGTTTGTTATCGACAAGCCACTGAATATCATCATCAAATGGTTAGACAGTGACGACAAATAGTCGGTAACTAGCCTATGGCTCTAAGCCCTGCCATTGCAAAAATTGGGAATAGAAAAGCCCTGGTGCTGACACACTAGGGCTTTTCGTTGTCCTATATGGACTATTCACTGCTTTTATTTGCCTACTGGCATTATATTACACTACTTTACAACTTTATAAATGATGCCCCTGTTTCTTAACTAGCTGTTTTAAGGCATTTATTAAGACATTTGATTTTATGCTGGTTTCGACTTTTTCTACGAAAATGGCATAAAATACCTGCTGGCGAATCTGTTCGCTTAGAGCAAACCGAAACTCTGCACGCTTTCTGTCTGATATTTAAAAAACGCCTCATCCTGGTATGGCAGCAGCTTCATCGCACAGT
>KE159573.1:30378-31180 GCA_000403255.2 Lachnospiraceae bacterium 3-1 | reverse complement strand
ATCACTCTCTTTCGTATAGTTTTGTATGCAAACTTATTATACATGAGAAAGTGCCTTGTGCGTTATTTTATTTTTCAAAAAGTTGTAAAGTGGTGATATTATTGACACATTGGTTAATGTAGGGTATAGACTAAAAAAGTTATAGTATTCTGGAGAAATAATTGGGATGAAATGGTATGTTATTATTACTAAAGGATATATTACATGAACGGAAATAAGAAAAGCGCAAAACGCTATCATCAATCTGTAATTACTGCTTTAAAACAAAAAGTAAACGACATGAAAGATTCAGCTTATTCAGGCTTGTATAGTGAAATAGCTTATATAATTGGAATATCAGTTATTATGATAGACACCTTTTTTCCGCTGGAGAAAACGAAAGCTAATTGCTTCTGGAAAATAATACTTATAGCTGTATCTATATTCTGTATGTTTTATTTCGCCAGAAAAGTGAAAACAGTGAATGAAGTTGAAAAAGAGAAAAAGTTTTGGCCCAATTTTTTTATTCAATGGGCAACAAGTTTAGGATATATAAACATGCCTGTAGCATTGATAGCTATTTTGGTAACCTTTGATAAGGGCAAAGCATGGACATTATTTATGATTGGGGCTGCTGTAATTTTAACAGGATTAACTTTAATTGAAGCACTTGAAAAAACTTCCAAAATTTTAAAAAATAATTATATGGAAAAATGAAAATTATTAAAAAAATAAGGGGAAAACAGGTAATTTACTGAAAAAAACACCACTTTACAACTATTATAAATAGTGCTCCTTTTGCTGAACAAGGTATTTTAAGGCT
>KE159573.1:0-28603 GCA_000403255.2 Lachnospiraceae bacterium 3-1 | reverse complement strand
TCTGTAAAGGAAACGGATGGAATCCGCTGACTCCAGTGTCAGTATGGACAGCACAAGCAGGACTAATGTCTCGGCTGTAGGAATGGAACAAGTCTCAAAATAAATGTAAAAATAATGATAAAGTCTACCAATTATAGTTTTTTCGTTGTATAATAAGTCTGTCGTACAGGATCACTTTCTTTCGTATTTTTTGTTTGCAAACTTATTATACATCAGAAAGTCCTGTATGACATTTTTTTATGGAAAAGTTGTAAAGTGGTGTAATGTAAAAAAAGAAGAAGAAAATTCTATTGGTTTAGAAGATATCGACAAGAAGGATTTTTATGTTTTAATGTATCAGAAGAACATAGATGATGCAATAAACGCTTTTTCTTTTGAGAGTATGATAGTATTGAAAAAAATTAGGAAACTAGGGAGTCGTGGGAGATGTATTAATTGGGAAAATGTATGGAATACATACCCTTTTAATAGAATTAATATTTCGCAAGTTTTTCATGCAAAGAGATGTGATGATTACTATATATTTAATTAAATAAAAAGGATAATGACGTAAGTGCCTAGTTTTGGGTTGTTCCCAAAACTAGGCACTTACGTTTCATTATTATTCCGAAATTCAGAAGGTTTATTCAAATCAGGCAGAACCGTAGGAATTACACGAAGGAGATAGTTTTTATGAATAGAGGAAAAACAAAGCAGATATGAGGACATATCTGCTTTTGTTATATGGCCTAATTGAAGATATCATATTTAAAAAGATCTTCATATCAAAGGTTAAACAGATTTGCAGAAAATAGCATCTTTACGTTTCCTGTGGATCTGTTTTTATATGGGTATAAAATAATTTTGGACTTCTGTTTCAGATAATTTTATTAAGGAGCATTTAGATATATTTTTTCCACAAATACAATACATATAATTGTCTTCTTGCCAAGTGTAAAATGACTTAGATAAATCAGGATTTAAAGTGTTACATTGGGGTGCAGCACCAGTAAGACCAATACCAAGCATTTTATAATAGGCTTCTTTTTGTGTCCATACTCTGTAAAATCTAAATACTCGTTCAATAGCTGAGGCGTTGTTAATGTATTGAATTTCATGTTGACTGAAAACAAGATCCATAATATCAAATGGTGGATGAGATATTTTTTCTACATCGACGCCAACTGGAGAATTAGATGATATACAACTGACTATAGAGCCATTTGAATGAGAAATACTGAAGTCATATTTAGGCTTAGATAAAAATAGTGGCTTATGATTTTGAGGATATGAAAAGCTTAATTCGGTATGCTTCAAACCAGATATAGTGCTTAATCCGATACGAGTAATAAGAGCAGAATAAAGAGAAAGTTTTTTGTCAAGCACATGAAAATATTGGTTTATTTTTTTTCTTCGTTCCTTGGAAACAAATTGCATTAAATGAGAATCTATATTTTTCCATTCGGGTGAAATAGTTGATAAATACAACACTAACACGAGTAAAGCCTCCTAAGTATAATAATGAGCAGTTTACCATAGGAACACAAAAATTTCAAATGCAAAATGAGTATTTTATAAGAGTATTCCTATGTAATAAAGACAAAAATATGCAAGTAAATCCAAAATCATCTACAAGAACATAAAATATGCTATGTTAAAAAAAATATAAAAGATAGTGTAAGAAAAGGAAATGTTCTATCTGATAATAGTATTCTCGTAATATCATATAATATGGAGGAAAAGAATGAAAACAGAAGAAATTGTACAGTTATTAGAAAATGTATACAAATATAATATATCAGAGCTTAGTATAAAAAGTGAAGATGAGAAGATTATCATCAAAAATGGCATTGATGAAAAGGCAGTTGATAGTATGGAATCTACAACTGAAAAAATAGAAAGTGAAAGTAAAAACAAAATTGCTGAAGAAAATATTATAAAATCACCTTTGGTGGGACGTTTTTATACAGCACCTTCTGTTGGAAGTGATAATTATGTTAAAGTGGGTGATAAGGTAGAAGAGGGTCAAACACTTGCCATCATTGAAGCAATGAAATTGATGAATGAAATTAAGAGTGAATATAGTGGAACTATTAAAAGCATATTGGTAGAAAACGAAGAAATGGTGGAATATGGACAACCTTTATTTGTTTTAGTTTGAAAGGAGTTTTTATGTTTAAAAAAATACTTATTGCTAATAGAGGAGAAATAGCCGTACGAATTATAAGAGTATGTAAAGAGATGGGAATTAAGTCTGTAGCTATATATTCAGAGGCAGATAAAGACGCTTTACATACAGAAATGGCAGATGAGGCGATATGTATAGGACCTGCACCGTCAGGAGAAAGTTATCTCAATATGGAAAATATTATTAGTGCAGCTATAGTGACAGGAGCCCAAGCAATTCACCCGGGGTTTGGATTTTTATCAGAAAACAGTCTTTTTGCGGAAAAGTGTAAAGTATGTAATATTACATTCATTGGTCCATCACCAGAAGTGATTTGCAAAATGGGAAATAAAGTTGAAGCACGTAATATGATGAGAAATGCGGGAGTTCCGATTATATCAGGAAGCAGGACTCCCGTTTTTGATGTGGATGAAGCAAAAAAAATGGCATTAGAGATTGGATTTCCAATTATGATAAAGGCAGCAGCAGGTGGTGGTGGGAAAGGTATGAGAATATCCAATACAGAAGATGATTTTGACGAAAATTTTGTAACAGCCCAGATGGAAGCTAATAGTTCTTTTGGCGATGAAACGATGTATTTAGAAAGGTATATAGAAGCACCAAATCATATAGAATTTCAAATACTTGCAGATAAATACGGAAATGTTATACAGTTGGGAGAAAGAGATTGCTCTATTCAAAGGCATCATCAGAAAATTCTTGAGGAAGCTCCTAGCCCCAAATTATCGACAAAATTAAGAAAAGAAATGGGAAGTATAGCGATCAAAGTGGCAAAAATTGTAAACTACGAAGGTGCAGGTACAGTAGAATTTTTACTTGATAAGTTTGGCAAATATTATTTTATTGAGATGAATACACGTATTCAAGTAGAGCATGGAATTACAGAGATGATATCTAACATTGATATTGTTAAGGAACAAATAAAAATTGCAGCAGGTTATTCGCTTGAGTTTAAGCAAGAAGATGTCTTATTGCAAGGCCATGCTATTGAATGTAGAATTAATGCGGAAAATCCGGAGATGGGCTTTATTCCATGCCCTGGAAAAATTAATAGCGTTTATTTTCCGAGTGGTAATGGTATTCGCATTGATACGGCATTATTTAGTGGTTGCAGTATTTCACCTTTTTATGATTCTATGCTTGCAAAAATTATAGTGTATGATTCAGAACGAAGAACGGCTATTAGAAAAATGAAAAATGTTTTAGAAAAAACAAAAATAGACGGAGTCATAACTAATTTAGAATTTCAAAATGCTATTCTAAATCATCGTGATTTTGAAGAAGGTAATTTTTCAACGGACTTTATTGTAGATAAGTTTAGCTGATAATAAGGAAATAAGAGGAATAACATTATGTATGACAAAGATAATCGGATAGATAGAAAAATAGAAAATATACCAGCCGTACCACTGGGAATGTGGATTAAGTGTACGAAATGTGGAAAGTTAATTTATAGAAAAGAGTTAGAAAAAAATAAATTTATTTGTATGGAATGTGGAAAATATTTTAGAATGCCTTCACAAAATAGAATTATGGATATTATAGATGAAGGATCATTTGTTGAGCTGTTTACAGATGTTCTGGATAAAAATCCAATTAATTTTCCAGGATATAATGAAAAAAAAGAGATAATTAAAAAGAGGACTAACTTAGAGGAAGCTGTTATTACAGGAAAAGCGACAATAGGGCATATAGATGTCATGATCGGTGTATGTGATACAAGATATCTGATGGGAAGTATGGGGTATATTGTAGGAGAGAAAATAACAAAATTATTTGAAAAAGCAACCAAAGCACAACTACCAGTTGTTATGATTAATTGTTCAGGAGGTGCACGTATGCAGGAAGGAATTATCTCCTTGATGCAAATGGCGAAAACAGTAGATGCTGTAAAACAACATTCAGATGCTGGGTTGCTGTATATATCAGTTTTGACAGATCCGACAACCGGTGGCGTGGCAGCCAGTTTTGCTATGTTAGGGGATATGATATTGGCTGAACCAAACTCATTAATTGGGTTTGCGGGTCCACGAGTAATTGAACAAACTACAAAACAGAAGTTGCCTGTAGGATTTCAAACCTCAGAATTTTTATATGAACATGGATTCCTTGATATGATTGTTATAAGAAGAGAATTAAAGGAACGTATCTATGAAATTCTTAAAGCTCACCAAAAGCCAAAGGTTATAGAAAGAAAACGTAAAACAATTTCTGTATGCACTTTTTGTGATTATAAGGACAGTTGGAAAAAAGTACAATTATCAAGAAAAATAGATAGACCGACGACAGTAGACTATATCACTCATGTATTTGAAAGATTTATAGAATTTCATGGAGATGGCGAAACCGGAGAGGATCAAGCAATAATTGGAGGTATAGCATTTTTAGAAAATATTCCAGTTACAGTTGTAGGACATCAAAAGGGAAGAACAACAGAAGAAAGAATTATGAGAAATTTCGGAATGGCACACCCTGAAGGATATAGAAAAGCAATTCGTCTTATGAAAGAAGCGGAGAAATTCCGAAGACCGATTATAACATTTATAGATACACCTGGTGCAGCATGTGGAATTGAGGCCGAAAAAAGAGGAGAAGCATCTGCAATAGCAAAATGTATATATGAAATGTTTAATTTAAAAGTGCCGATTTTAAGTATACTTATAGGAGAAGGTGGCAGTGGAGGAGCTTTAGGTTTAGCTGTTGCAAATGAAGTTTGGGCCATGGAAAATTCTACATATTCAATTCTTTCTCCAGAAGGGTTCGCTTCTATTTTATGGAAAGATGAAAAACGTGCAAAAGAGGCAGCAAACCTTATGAAAATGACAGCAAAGGATTTGCTAGATCTAGGTGTGATTGAGAAGATATTACCAGAAGGGAATGAATCATCAGAGTTTAAAGTAATTGCAGATTTTCTACGAGTTCAAATTTGTGATTTTATATATAATATGTCTCTTAAAAGTGAAGATGAAATAGTGGCTTCAAGAGAAACAAGATTTAGAAGTTTTTAGATAGAGTTGATAAAGACTGAAGCGAAAATCCTTCAGTCTTTATTGATTATTTTAAGTTGCGATTATGTAAAGAGATAAGTGTATTTTTCACTAGGTCATGTATAAAGCATATTTCCTTAGTCGAACAGTTTTTTAAAAGTAGAGAAATTTCTGTTTCATATACATTTGATGCTTGATTAATGCAGTCACATAATAATTCATCGGCAGATACATCTAGAGCATTTGCAATAGAAATAAAGGTTGTTAAGCTTAGTTTGGTACAGCCTGTTTCAATATGAGAAATGTGTGTTGTTCCAACATCTGCTTTTTCTGCCAAAGCTTCTTGAGTAAGATTCCAGGATATGCGTTTTTCACGAATACGTTTACCCAAGTTTACAAAAGTGGTATCTTTCATAATTGCACCTCCATGATTATATATGTATTGTATGTGCAATCAAAATATTTCTTAATAACCTATATGTGCATACAGACTAAATAATGATAGTTTAAAAATGTTTAGAGAGTGTATGAAATAAAGCACATGAAATATATATTATTTAATCGGATTGCACTAATGAGATATGTAAACTATCTGGTAGAATAGTTAAAATCATGTTCACAGAAAGAAAAAATAAGGCAGAGGTGATAAGATTGAAAATGAAAAGTAGAGGTTATCCATTCCCTTAATCGCATCACAAACAAGCCATCTTTCGGTGGCTGCTTTAAAAATTGAATATTGAGAATGTTAAGGTTATGCAGTAGCTGACTTGATCTTATAACCTTGATTCCTTGCTATGATGATTGCCTGCTCTATCGTAATCTCACGGTCTGCAGGCGGCAGGTCAGATTTCCGGTAAAGTTCCGCATTATAGTTTTCTCCGTTCTTCAACATATGGTATAATGCAGTCAGAAGCATTCTTGCTATGGCAATGATTGCTTTCTTGTGGCCGCGACGCTTTTTGAGACGGAGATAGCGGTTGCGAATCTCGGGATGCTTTTTGCTGGTAACAACAGCATTGGCGCACTGCGCGAGCAGCGGCTTGATGCAGCATCCTGCTTTGGAGACCCGGACAGATTTTTTCTTCCCTGCGCTTTCATTGTTGGTCGGTGTAAGACCAGCCCATGAGCACAAGTGTTTCGCCGAAGGAAAAGCCTCCATGTTGGTACCGATCTCGGAAATGATTCCGATGGCAGTGAAAATACTGCTGATACCAGGAGCGGTTTGGAGAATGGCAAGTTCCTGCTGATAGGGAGCGGCGAGCGCAAGAATGGGTTCTTCAAGCTCTGCCTTCCGGGATTCAAGGTCTTCAAAGTGACCTTTGATCACCTTAAGTTTACCGGCTTGCTCCGGTGTGATAAAGCCGTCAATGGCATCACGGAGTTCAGGGAGTTTCTTTTTCAAACTTTTGTAGACGAGAGGTTCAAGGTCAAAGGAAGTGTCTGCGGGATTTTCCAAAAGTTTATCCAGTATCGCCTGAGCAGATTTGCCGAAGGTGTCCGAGACAACGTTTCCCAACTGGATATTGGAAACCGTGAGACAGTTCTGCAAACGGTTCTTTTCACTTGATTTAAAGCAGGTCAGTTTGAAACGGTAACGCATAAGGTCGCGGAGCTGACGAATGTCAGCGGGGGGGGCATAAAGCTACCGGCAACAAGGTCATGCTTAAACAGGTCAGCAATCCATTTGGCATCTTTCTTGTCAGTTTTCTTTCCACGGATAGCCTTAACATATTTGGGATGAGCAAGGACGATCGTACAATCATTTTCCAAAATGTTGTAAACAGGAATCCAGTATTTACCGGTGGATTCCATACAGACATCTTTGCAATTCCGGTCGAGAAGCCATTGTAACAAATCCTTCAGACCCTTCGTGTAGGTCGAAAAACGGTGGCTCTCATAGGTGGTCACACCTTTGCTGTTAGTAGAAGCAATGCAGGCCACTACAAAAGTTTTGTGGACATCAATGCCACAACAGATTTTGTACACGATTTTTAAAGCCATAGGGACTCCTTTCAGAACCTAAAGGTTCGACAAAGATTATAGGGAGAGACGGCATTGACTGAACGCCTAAGCCATAAACGAGATTGTTTATACAAAGATAAGATTACGTGCTAGGAGCCACACTTATTTGTGCTTGAAAAGGCGGACTACACATATAAATATACGGTTATCCGGCACACCGAAGGCGTACCTTGGTAAGCCGGACAGCCCACTCACCTCCCCGTGATTTGTAGTATACCGAACTCCCTACAAGAAGAATTATAAAGAAAAAATACGCTCAGGCAAACCATTTTCATTACGTTTTGTGCCTGAGCGAAGCGAAAGGAATGGATATAAATATGCCAAGAATAGCCATTGTAGATGACCAGGAAGAGTATTTAGAAGAAATCTGTAATTTAATAGAGAAGTTTTATTTTAAAAATGGAATTCCATACGTTATGAATACTTTTTCAAATGCACAGTTACTGCTATATGAAATGGAAGAAAAATTGTATTTTGATATTTATCTATTAGATATTGAGATGCCTGGAATAAACGGACTATCTTTAGCTGAAAAAATACGTTCCATGGACGATGCAGGATATATCGTGTTTATCACGTCACATTTAAAATTTTTAATAAATGGATATGATTATTTTGCATATCAGTTTATTCCTAAAAATAATTTGAAAAAGAAGTTGATACCAACATTAGAATCATTACAAAAAAGATTGGATATTGAAGAAGAAAAATTTTATCAAATATGTACTAATCATAGATATGAGAAAATTTTATATAAGGATATTTATTATGTGTATAAAGATGAAAAATATGCAATTTTTGTTACCAAAAACGGAAATATACCTATACGAGAAACGTTGAAGAACATTTATAAAGATTTAGAGCAAAAAGAATTTATTTTTATAGATAGAGGATATATTGTTAATGTTGTACACATTATGAGCTTATATAAAAATACAATTTACTTGCGTAATAGTAAAAATCTTAAAATTAGTAGAACATATACAGAAGAGGTAAAAAAGAGAATTCACACTTATTGGAAGGAACATACAACAAATGGAAGAGATATACATACTTAATGTACTCCAATATTTACTAGGATATTTTGAGATTTATATGTGTTTTGAGATACTCCGAAAAGTTTATAAAAAGGAAAATACAAAGATAAAACAATGTTTTGAAATATTGATTTGTATATGTTTGGCAGTAATAGAAGCTATTAATCGTAGCTTTCGATTATATTCTATCTTATTAATTGCTGTTGTTATAATCGTAATAAGTATAACTTTTTCATTGATTTATAAAATTAAATTACGATATACATTTCTTCACACCTCATTGTATTGTTTGAGTTTAGAATTATTAGATTTATTTATCATATTTACAATGGGAATAGTGTTACATAAAGAGGATTTGGGGATTATTATAGGAAGACATAACAGTATATCCAGAATATTGGCATTGTTTTTGGGAAGAACTCTAATGTTCCTAATTTACTTAGCCATAGTGCGGTATAAAGAACTTATAAATAAAAACCGTATAGGATCACTCGTTTTGATTTTGTTATCGGAAATTACCGGAGTTATATATTTTCAATCAGTGTATGCAGGCGATTCTATTCCTGATTTAGCAAAAGGTTATTATATGTATTTCGTTATCATTATTTTAGCGATAATGTTTTTTGCTATATATTCGATTTATCGAAGTGCGTTGGAAGAAAGTAAAATTATTAAATTGAGAAATCGAATGTTGGAACGTAATTATGAAGATCTTAAAGTATATTATAATGATTCTCGAACTTTATTTCATGATTATAGAGCCCATATTACTTTGCTGCAAAAATATTTGGAAGAAAATCAAATAGATAAAGCCTGTTTATATCTCAATAGTATTAATAAACCGCTTGCAGAATTGGAAAAGAAAATTTATACAGGAAATGCAGTTATTGATCTGGTAATGAATTATAAATTATCAGAACTAAAAGAAAAGAATATTAAAATAGAGTATGATATTATGCCAATCGATTTTGGCAACTATCATTTTGAAGAAAGTGATATATTTGTTATTTTATACAACATGTTCGATAATGCTATAGAAGCTTGTGAAAATATCTACACAAGAGAAAAATGGATTTATTTATCATTAAGGCTTATTAATAATATGTTTATGCTTTGTATACAAAACAGCTACGAAATCGAGCCTAAATACGAAAATGGAGAACTTTTAACTATAAAAGCAGATAAACATTTTCATGGAATAGGTATGAAGAGTGTGAAGAAAATTGTTGAAAAATATGAAGGACAGTTAGAATATGATAATAAGCAAAATATATTTGAAGTTAGCATAACCCTTTTCTAAAGGTCAAAAAATTGTAAGTTAAGACATAATACCGACAAAATTTAAAAATATGGTATTATTTTAATAATCAAAGGAGGAAAAGGTTGAAAAAGGATAGTAGAGATAACCCATTCCCATAAGGGCATAGCAAACAAACCATCTGTTGATGGTCGATTGAAAATTGAATATGTAGCAAAGTTAAGGTTTATTCAGTAACTGACTTGATTTTATATCCCTGAAACTGTGCCATTAAGATAGCCTGCTCAACCGTGATTTCACGATTGACAGGAAGAATATCACTTTTTCGGTAAAGTTCAGAATTATAGGGTTCCTTATTTTTCAGCATGTTGTATAATGCTGTTAGAAGCATTCTTGCTATTGCAATGATTGCTTTCTTGTGACCGCGCCGTTTTCTCAAACGAAGATAGCGGTTACGGATTTCTGGATGCTTTTCACTTTTAACCACCGAGTTGGCGCATTGAACCAGAAGTGGTTTGATATAGCATCCGGCTTTGGAAACCCGGACAGATTTTTTCTTCCCTGCACTTTCATTGTTGGTCGGAGTAAGACCAGCCCATGAGCATAAGTGTTTCGCCGAAGGAAAAGCCTCCATATTCACACCGATTTCGGAAATGATGCCGATAGCGGTAAATGTATTTTTGAATGATGGAGCGGTTAGGATTAGGTCGAGTTCTTGCTGATAGGGACTGGCGAGCGCAAGAATCAGTTCTTCTAGCTCTGCTTTCCGGGATTCCAAATCTTCAAAATGTTTTTTGATAATCTTTAATTTACCAGCCTGTTCCGGGGTAATAAACCCATCGATGGCGAGCTCTAATTCAGGAAGTTTTTTCTTCATAGAGCCATGAATTAAAGATTCAATATCAAAAGAAGTGTCATGGGGATTTTCAAGAATCTTATCCAGAATTCTTTGAGAACTTTTACCAAAAGTGTCCGAAACAACGGAAGCCAATTGAATGTTGGAAACCGTGAGACAGTTTTGGAAACGGTTCTTCTCACTGGACATAAAGCAGGTTAGTTTGTAGCGATAGCGCATAAGGTCACGAAACTGTCTGATATCAGCAGGAGGCATAAAGCTACCGGCAACAAGGTCATGCTTAAACAGGTCAGCAATCCATTTCGCATCTTTCTTGTCAGTTTTCTTTCCACGGATAGCCTTAACGTATTTTGGATGAGCAAGGACAATCGTACAATCGTTTTCCAAAACATTGTAGACAGGAATCCAGTATTTACCAGTAGATTCCATACAAACATCCTTGCAGTGATTGTCAAGCAGCCATTGTAACAATTCCTTCAACCCTTGTGTAAAGGTTGAGAAACGATGGCGCTTGTAGGTGGTAACACCTTGTTTGTTGGCGGAAGCGATGCAGGCAACGACAAAAGTCTTGTGAACATCAATACCACAACAGATTTGGTATACAATTTTTAAAGCCATAGGGACTCCTTTCGGAACCAGAGGTTCGATAGAATTATAGGGAGTAAGCAGCATTGACTGAATGCTTAGGATTAAAACGAGAGATGTTTTAACAAAGATAAGGTTACGTGCTCAAGGCACACTTATTTGTGCTTGAAAAAGCATTCTACACATATAAAAATACGGTCATCCGATAGTTCGGACAGCCCACTCACCTCCTCGTGATTTGTAGTATGCTGAATATCCCTATGGAAACTATTATAAAAAGAAAACTGCGACAAGCCAACGTTTTTCATGACGTTTTGTGCCTTGAGCAGCGCGAAAGGAATGGATATAAAAATGAAAACATGTTCAGAAAGAAATGAGCAGCGGATAAATAGTTTACAATTATCAGAAAGTTTGGAAGACGAAATAAAGGAACTTGATGGTAAGAATGTAGAAGCAGGAGATGTTATTTTTACTACAGATACATCTTCATTTCTTACAATAGTTTGCTGCTAAAATATTTTTAAATAAAAGGAGATATTGATATGGCAAATGAATTTACCGGTTTTAATTGTTTTATGGAAGAAAGTAGCGAAGTAGGTAAGGCATATATTGACATGATTTTGCAGCAGGAAAAGGCAAGTGCATTGGATAATAAAACACGTGAACTAGCGTATATTGCAGTGCTTGCAGCTACAGGAATTATGGGTGGTTTGCTTTATCATGTACAATCTGCTAAAAAATTAGGCGCAAGTCGTGATGAGGTAAAGAGTGCAATACTGGTGGGATTACCGGCTGTCGGATTGACCATTATTGATCCGTTGGAAGCCGCTCTTAAAGCCTTTGACGGAAAATCAGACCAGATCCTTTGATTAAAGAGAAGAAGAGCCTATCACATTGATATGCTCTTCTTCTTTTGTTTCTATAGAATTTTAAAAGTTTTAAGATATACGAAAAATTGCCCATCTTGTTTCTGTGAAGGTCATTCAATAAAATGGACCCGGGACAGTAAGAACATATGTAAGGTTGAGGATTATTCTTAAAATTATGTAAGTGACAAATGGGGGAAGGTTTGTGGTTTCTTCCTGGAATATTTGTTTTTAAAAGACGTTTGGTAAAGTGGCAATCCAATTTTCAATTGCTTGGACTAATATAAGTTGCTGTTGTAGAACGGCCATACCTGCAGTTGGAATTTCAGGTTTTTGCTCTTTGGAATTAATATTATCTTCTAAATATGCTTTCAGTATTTCAATGTTATTTTTTATATCAGAAAGGCATTTTTTTTGCTTATCAGGAGAAAGATTATTTATATTTACTATTACTGCATTAAAATCCAGAAAGATGTGAATTGGTTTAGAAGAAATATCAAGCATTAACTTCTCAAATTCTTTCTCCCCTGTATCTGTTAAAGTATAAATAGCCTTTTCTGGCATTTTTCCTTCTTTAATCGTAGTTCCTTTTATAAGGCCTTTTTCCTCTAATTGAAGAACTTTTTTATATATAGAAGGGGTACTAATTTTTACCCATTTGGATATATTACGATATTCTACAAGTTTTTGAATATCATAAGCGCTTAAAGCTGATGTCTTTAACATACCTAATACAATTAAATCAATGGTTGCCATGCTGACCTCCTATCCTTGACATATACTATATATTATAGTAGTATAGTTATTGATTTGGTTATAAATTATACTACTATAATTTTAAGGTGTCAATACAAATAGAAAATAACAAATGATTTATTGGGTGAATATAAATGAGAGAACGTTATTTATTTGAAAGAGAATACATAAGAAAAGATAATGAGTTAAAAATTCCTTCTAAATGGGAAAAATTAATAGGAGAAGATACAGTTAAGATACTTTGCAAAGAGTATAAAGAGATTTCTTCTTTTTTTTCTGAAAATACTCAATATTATGAACAGGAAGCTCCCTCAAATATTGAGTATATGGAAATTTTAGAAATGTATTTAGCAGGGAGTTATAAAAGCGAAATCATTATAGAAAACACAATGAAAGATAAATTGTTTTTTACATTTTATATACCATTTTTTAAGCTAGCCCGATATTATTCAAGAAAAAAATATGGAGATAGTTTAGAGAAATATTTTTCTAAAGGAATTTATGAGGAGTTATATTCGGCCTTAGCTTGCGTGGCAACCAGGGTTTTAGTTAATGAAATACAGTTTCTTGAAAACAAATTGGTAGGAAAGAACGCAAATGAAAAATATTCTACATATGTTAAAATGTATTTAAGTAATGATGAATATATAGAGGAACTTTTTCAGTTTTACCCTCTGTTATTAAGATGTATTTTAGAGAAAATTTGTAGTGTCGTAGAGTTTTATCATCAATTGATCAGTAGATGGGAAAAAAATGTAATAGAAATAAAAAAATGTATAAATATAGATAATACCGAGATTACAAAAATTAAGAAAGTAGGGGATAATCACAGAAATGGAAAGCATACGGTGAAAATTTTTTTGAAAAACGGAAATGCTGTATTTTATAAACCAAGAAATTTGAGGATATCAAAAATTTATTATGAATGCTTAAATATATTATATGAATATGTAGGATTGTCATGTTTTAAATATAGAATAGTAGATTTTGGAGAGTATGGTTGGGAAGAAGAAATAGAATATCAAAAATGTAAAAATAAAGATGAAGTAAAAAATTATTATGTTAGAATGGGGTGTCATATTGCACTGAGTTACATATTAGATATTCAGGATTTCCATTATGAAAACTTGATTTCTCATGGAGAATATCCTGTGTTTATAGATATTGAAGTGCTCTGTGGGCATATCGCAAAAAATTATATTCCGTTGACAGCTAACGAGAAAGCAAAATTAGTTGTAGAAAATTCAGTATTAGGAAGTGGGATTTTACCAAGGGGAAATAAGGAGATGGATATATTTTGTGCTTTAAGCGGAAAAGGCGGAATAAAAACTGGGAGAAAAAGATTGATCCTGATAAATTCCAAAACTTCAGATATGAAATTCGTATACAAAGATGCCAAAACGAAGAAAGGATATAATAGTCCACAGATAAATCATAAAGAATATAGATATAATGGATTTGTAGAAGAGATTTGTTTGGGATTTAGGAAAAGCTATGAATATATCTGGAAAAATAATAAGATTTTTGAGGAACGATTTCAAAACTTTAGTTCCAGAATGTTGTATAATCATACTCAAAACTATTCTAAACTTATTCAATTATCATATCACCCTATGTTTATGACAGATGGAGGAGAAAGACAGCTAATCCTTTCAAAAAATTTCTTCTTCCATATACGAATTAATCCAAAAAATGGAAAAGATTTATTTGAATCAGAGCTATATGCTATGCTTAAAGGAGATATTCCTTACTTTAGTTTTTTATCGAATAAAAAAGAATTGTATATGGATAATCATCAAATGATTAAAGAATATTTTACCATTACACCAGAGCAGTATATTAAAATGCGGATTGAATCATTATCTAGCCAAGATTTATATATTCAACAATATTTATTAAATAACGCTATAAAAGGATCAACAGTTCATTTGGAGAATCGAATGAATTATATGCATGATACAAATTTTTCCGTTATTAAAATATGCAAACAGATTGCTGATTATCTTATAAAAATAGGAATAAAGAATACTTTAAAAACAGATATTAATTGGATTATTTCTTTAACTGGTACCATACATATATCAGATATGTTTTTATATGAAGGAATTGCTGGCATGATAGTTTTTTTTGCAGCATTAAATGAAGCAGTACCAACAAGAGCATATTTAGAAGTACAGAATATTTTATTGAATAAGTTGCTAGAATATACAATGAGTAATTCTTCTTCAAAGGCGTATTCAGGTGCATTTTGTGGTGAGGCATCTATTATTTATACATATTTAGTATTATATAAGATAACCAACGAAGAAAAATATATAAAATATGCAAAAAAACATGAAAATAAGTTGTTTGCTAGTTTGGAAAAAGATAGGATGGGAGATTTGCTATATGGTAATGCCGGTGCTGTCATAATATATTTAAATATGTATGAAATAACAATGGATAAAAAATATATTTTGCGTGCTGAGATTGCGGCGAATTATATTTTGAAAAATTTGAAAGAAACGTATAGCATATCTAATAATATTGAAGGAAATAAAATTTCTCGGCTGGATAGGGGGATTGCACATGGAGGTAGTGGATATAGTATTTGTTTTGCAAGATTATTTGGAAAAACAAAGGAGAGGAAATATCTAAACATTGCATTGGAGCTATTAAAGTATGATATTAAAAGAAATAAAAAAGAGAATCAAAGAAGTAGAAAGATATATTGGTGTCATGGGGCAGCAGGAATAGTATTGGCACAGCAAGAAATATTAAAATATATTGAAGATGGTTCATATCAGCATATTTTCGAAGATTATCAGACAAAAATTAGCATGATAGAAAATAATTTTAATATAGAACTGGATAGTTTATGCTTATGTCATGGGATTTTAGGAAATATTATGATTATAGAACAATTAACAGGAAAAATTCCGTGTGTACCTTGGACAAGCTCTCTGAGTAAATTAAATTATTTTATAGAAAAAAATCTGTGGACAAATTTAGAAAATAGTAATCCAGGATTCATGATGGGATTGGCAGGAATTGGATATGCAGTGCTGTATTTAAATCAAGATACTAAAAAATTTCCTAATATTTTAAAACTAGAACTCTAAAAAACTCTTCAAGAAATAAGAAAATTTCTTGACTAATACTATAATTTATAGTAATGTAATAGATGTCGCTATAAAATATAGTATTAGAAAAGGAGTGGAAAAATGAAAGGACATAACAAAAAAATGGAATTATTAGGGAGTGCACCGATTCCAAAAGCGTTATTGGCAATGGGAATTCCAACTATGATAGGAATGATGATCAGTGCAATTTACAATTTGGTAGATGCCTATTTTGTTGGAGGCTTGGGAACGAGCCAAATGGGTGCGATTTCAGTAACGTATCCTCTAAGTCAGGTGATTGTTGGGTTAGGACTATTGTTTGGTAATGGCGCAGGCTCATATGTTTCTAGGCTGCTAGGGCGTGGGAATAATGATGATGCTAAAAAAGTTGCGAGTACAGCCTTATACAGTGGTCTTTTACTTGGAATTATTTTCATAATTGGCACGTTAGCTTTTCTTGAGCCAATTCTGAGGTTTCTTGGTACAACAGAAAGTATCATGCCATATGCGATTAAATATGCAAGAATTTTTATTGCTGCATCTATTTTTAATATTTTCAATGTGATGATGAATAATATTATAACAAGTGAAGGTGCGGCTAAAATATCTATGTTTGCAATGTTGTCAGGCGCATTATTAAATATGATCTTAGATCCTATTTTTATAAACGTATTAAATATGGGCGTTACAGGAGCTGCTATTGCTTCAGCTATAGGACAGGCTCTTTCAACAGTTGTTTTTCTTTCATATATTCTTATGAAAAAAAGTATTTTTACATTTAAGATTAAAGATTGTTGTTATTCTAAGGAAAATATGAAGGAAATTTTGAAGATAGGAGTACCAACATTGGTATTCCAGTTATTGACAAGTTTATCAATAATTTTAATTAATAATCAGGCCAATGCTTTGAGTGTAACACATACAAAAGAATATGTAGATTCAGTAATTGCCGGAATGGGAGCTGTAACAAGAATAGTTTCTATGGGAAGTTTAATGGTATTTGGATTTATTAAAGGTTTTCAACCAATTGCAGGATATAGTTATGGAGCAAAAAATTTTAAACGACTAAATGAATCAATTAAAACATCTATTTTGTGGTCAACAGTGTTTTGCGTGCTTTTTGGATTAATATTAATTTTATTCCCTGCAACAATTATTTCTAAATTTACAGCAGGAGATATGGAACTTGTTAGAATAGGGCAGGCTTCACTCAGAGCAAATGGATTTTCTATTATGCTTTTTGGATTCTATACGGTGTATTCTTCTCTATTTCTTGCATTGGGTAAAGGTTTAGAAGGATTTATTTTGGGAGCCTGTAGACAAGGAATTTGTTTTGTACCAATTATATTGTTATTGCCGAGTCTGGTAGGAATAAATGGTATCTTATATGCACAGCCAATTGCAGATCTTATTTCTGCAATTATCACAGTGTTTATGGCCATAAATTTACACAAAAGTTTGGAAAAGGAAAGACTTTTATATATTAAAAATAAAGAATAATGATAGGATATGCCTTATTACTTAAAAATGTTTTATTGATATAAAAGTAAAAAAATTTAGAATCAAAAAAATAGCAGGATATAATTTTCATAGTTATATCCTGCTATTTTTTTGATTCTAAATAATAAATATGCCATATACAAAATAGAGTAAGACACTTTCTCTTTAAAAAATGTCATTAATTTTTTTAAGAAAATAAAGGAATATCCTGAATAGCTTTTCGACACCCGTCTGGTGATATAGAAAGCACGTTTGAGGGTCTTTTTTTGTTCTAAATTATTCCTTTTATGAAGAAATGGTTCAAGGTTATTATGCAGTGCAAATATGATAAGACATTGATAAATATCTCATAGAAATGTATTAATGATTAAATACAAAAAGGTGGTTTTCGAGTACTATAATTTTGATTTATAAATTTCCGGATCTATGATTTCGAGTCATCAAATATTCAATAAATGGGTGACAATGCAAAGTGTTTTATAGACACAATAAATATTTACATGGAAAGGACAATATATTGCAGATTAGGACATTTTTACCTATATATAGAAAAATAGTGATATTTTTTAGTGGACATAGAGTATTGTTCAAAGAAAATTATTCAGAGAAATATATGGGAAGAGGTAAAAAAATGTCTAAAGTATTATTTTTGAATATTCCTTCACATGGGCATATAAACCCAACATTAGGTTTGGTGGAAGGATTAGTGAAACAGGGAGACGAAGTTTTATATTTTACTACAGAAGAGTTTAGAAAGAAAGTAGAAAGTATGGGAGCAACATTTATAAGTTATGGCTCAAAATCTGATTTTTTTGTTCCTAAAAATAAGAAACCAGGAAAATCAATTCTTGACGATTTGTTAAATAGAATAGATGAGGTGCTGAATAGAGCTGATATTATCGAATATATTTTAAAACAAATTCAAGGAATGAAATTTGACTATATTTTCTATGGCTCAATGTTTCCATACGGAAATGTAATATCTCAGATATTAAAAATCCCGGCTATCTCTTCTTTTGCTGTATTTGCGAAACCAAAAGTTTTTATGGAAAAAGGAAATGAAGAGTTTATAAAAAATCATAAAGCTACAGGCACATATCAGAGACTCTATATGAAATTAGAAACTTTATATGGGGTACAGATGCCCCCAATGTTAGATCTGTTTTTTAATAAAGGGGAATTAAATATTGCATATACATCTGAATTATTTGTTTCTAACATAAAAGAAGAATATGATGATAGTTTTCTTTTTATCGGTCCACCAGTTTATGATAGAAAAGAAAAAATTGAATTTCCATTTGAGAAAATAAACGGTAGAAAAGTAATGTATATTTCTTTGGGGACAGTATTTAATAGTATTGACACCGAACTGTATGAAACATTTTTTAAAGCATTTTCTGACTATGACGGGATAGTCATAATGAGTGCGTTTAAAATGGACATATCAAAATTTCATATACCAGAGAACTTTATTGTACAAAATTATGTGCCACAGTCAGAAATACTTAAATATGTGGAGGGGGCAATAACTCATGGAGGAATGAATAGCACAAGTGATTTAATATATAATAATGTACCATTTGTGACAATTCCCATAGGCGCTGATCAAAGATATATTGCTAGTAGAGTTTCAGAGCTAGGAGCTACTATTTGTTTAAATAAAGATAATATATCGCCCCAATTACTATCGGACTCCATGAAAAGAGTAATTACGGAAAGAAAATATAGAGAAGCGGTAGAAAAAATTTCTATTTCTTTTAAAGATGCAGGAGGATATAAAAAGGCATTAATGGAGATAAGTAAATTTAAAATTTTACATAGTATAGAATAAATAAGGTAAGGTGTTACGTATGCAAAAATTCTTAGAAGATCTTACAATGGCGCATGAATACTACAGGGAACAGGATTATAAAAATTGTTTAAAAGTATATGATATATTGTTTCATAAAGGAGAGCAGCTTTCAATAAGTGAGCTAAAAGAATACGCAATTTCTCTGCAAAAGAATATGAGATATTTTGAGAGCATTGAAGTAGCAAGAAAAATTTTGGATAAAAAAAGAGTAGATATAGATATATTTTTAAACATGTGCATTTGCTTAGGAAAAATTGGAAAATATCCTGATGCGCTTGAGTATTATAATAAAATCTTGAAAATAAATAAAAATTATAATATTCAGATTGGCTATTATGCATATTTGTTAGGACAAGTGGGAAAAAACGAAATGGCAGATTTTTATTATAAAATTGCTATTGATATAGAGCCAGATAATGCATGGTATATAAGTCATTACGCTTTTTTTCTTCAAAAAATAAAAGAGTATAGTCGGTCAGAGTATTATTATAAAATAGCACTAAACAAAGATAAAAATAACAGTTGGCTATCAAAACGTTACGCATATTTTCTTAAAGAATTAAAAGGAAAAGAAAAAGCGTATTCCTATTATGAGCAGTTGTTTTGCGAGAATCCTTATAATTATAACTATTATATAAATGCAGCAGAATTAGCATTTATATCAAATGATATAGAAGAATCTTTAAGGTATCTGGAAAAGGCAAACTCCATTAATAAACCTAAAGTTATGGAAATTATACTTCGATTTTATTGGGCAATATATTATATTTTGTCTGATGATTTGAAAGAATTCGAGAAAGAAACATTAGCACTAAAATCTTTGCGCAGACAATATACAGGGTTTATTCATAGAGATTTGACAGATCTCAGTTTTTATATTTCAAACAATCTGAATGAGATTAAAAAACAAAAATATGAATATATTTCTAGTATTTTGTATAAGGGGGAATAGCAGTATGAAAATAATAGATCTTAGTTTTAATGTTGAGCCAAATCTTTCTGAACCTATGTCAATCAAAATAAAAACAAGACCACATTCAGGGGGCTCTAAATTTGGAAGAAAAATAATATTTATGGGAAAACGTAGTTTGAAAGATAAGGCAATGGCAGTGATTCATTATATGTCAGGGAAAGAACGTATAACTAAAAAAAGCTTTCCTGATCAAGAGTTTATCAACGAACAAAGGATTTCATTGTCTGTTCATACAGGAACACATTTAGATGCTCCTTCACATTTTGGAACAAAATGTGAAGGAAAAAGACCTAAAACAATAGATGAAATACCATTGGAATGGTGTTATGGAAATGGAGTTGTATTGAATTTTTGCAATAAAGGTCCATGTGAAGAGATTAGTGTTGAAGATGTAAAAAAGGAGTTAGAAAGAATTGAATATTGCCTTCAAGAAAACGATATTATTCTGATAAGAACAGATACGGATAAAAAGTGGGGTAAGCCAAATTATTTTTATGAAGCTCCTGGCATGTCAAGAGAAGCAACAAAATTTTTAGTTGAAAGTGGTGTGAAAATAATAGGTATAGATTGTTATTCATTAGATAAACCATTCATGGCTATGGTAAAGCAGTATTATAGAACGAATGACAAAAAATGCTTATGGCCAGCTCATTTTTATGGACGAGAAAAAGAATATTGCCATATTGAAAGGCTTACAAACTTAGATAAGATCCCAATGAATTATGGGTTTAAGTTTTGTTGCTTCCCTATTAAATTAAAAGAAATGGGAGCTGCATGGGTTAGAGCGGTAGCTATTATTGAATAGTGAGATTTAACTGATTATTCAGTTAAAATATATAAAAATGGAGGTATAAAAATGGAACAAAAAATTTACGAAATTTTAAAAGAGAGGTTTGGTATTGAAGACACAATTAACTCAGATACAGATTTAGTTAATCAATTGGGATTTGAGTCTATTTCATTAGTAGAGTTAGCAAGTGTCTTATCAAAGGAAACTGGCGTTAAAGTTACTCATAGTCAAGCAATAAAATGGACGACAGTTAAATCTATTCTGTCAACACTTGCTGCAAATAGTAAAGATAACAATGCATAAGGAGGTTTTTTATGGGATATACAGTTAATTCTATCATAATAAAAAAAGAGATAAACGAACTGTTCGAGATTATTAATGATGTTAGAAATTGGCCGGAATTACATAACTATCAAGATGTAAAAATACTTGAAAAAAAGAAATTGCTAGATGGAAGGAGAAAGATTGTTTTTCAAGTTACGGGGAATAAAGAAGAGGAACCGGTTGAAATTTGGATATCTCAGAGAATTATAGATGTTACTAATATGTGTGCACGAGGGGTAAGACTAGAGCCTATGTACCCATTTAGACATTGGATACTTGATGTTGTTTTATCAGTAGAAAAAGAAGGAACAAAAATGACTTGGATACAGGACTTTAGTATGGATAAAAATTCAGGATTTACTGAAGAGGCTGTTGAAGAAATGATTAATAAAGGTAGTAAGAAAGAACTTCAAATTTTTAAGGAAAAAATTGAGAGTGGCATAGTTAGCAGCAAGACAGAATTATAATAAAATATCAATAAAATGGCAAGGAAAGATTTGTGAATTGTGCTTGAAAATTTTTGAAAATCTTTTATGCCATTTTATTATTCTGTAAATAAAGATATATTATATAAGGAGATTCAGATGAGAAGAGTTGTCGTAACGGGGATAGGACTAATTACGCCTATAGGCATAGGAAAAGAAGAATTCTGGAAAAATAATAAAGAAGGAAAAAGTGGTATATGCGATATGCCAGAACTGGAAAAATTCGGTTTTGAATCTAAGGCTTACGGTTATGTGAAAAATTTTAAACCAGAGCAATTAGGATTAACATTACGTGAAATTAGAAGAATGGATAGGATTACTCAATTTGGAGTTTTATGTACAGATCAAGCTGTTAAAGATTCAAAAATAGATTTATCTAAAATAGATAAAAATAGAGTAGGCGTTAATATTGCAAATGCAGTAGCAGGCACAAAATTCATGGATGAAGAATTTTCAGTTTTAACCAATAATGGAAAAGAGGCGGTAAATCCGGAAGATATATCACCTTATGCATATGCACGCTCTATGCCTAATACAACTTCAAATGAAGTATCATATCGTTATGGTTTTAATGGAACATGTTGTACAATGGCAACAGGATGTACAACAGGAATTGATTCTATAGGATTTGCGTATGATCAAATACGATGTGGAGAATTGGACGTAATGATATGCGGAGCGGCTGAGGCTCCAATAACACCTATAACTATTGCTGCCTTTGAAGCAATAGGAACACTTTCTACAAATAATAATCCGCCAGAAAAGGCCTCCAGACCTTTTGATGATACAAGAAATGGGTTTGTTTTAGCGGAAGCAGCAGGGATATTAGTTTTAGAAGAACTTGGACATGCTTTAAATAGAGGTGCACATATCTACGGAGAAATTGCGGGATATGGTTCAGTAAATAATGCCATGCATATGACAGGTTTGAAGCCAGATGGTGAGGATTTATCAAGAGCAATAAAAATTGCAATAGAGGAAGCTAATATCACACCATTTGAGATTGATTATATCAATGCTCATGGTAGTGGAACCAAACAAAATGATATAAATGAAACAGGCGCCTATAAAAAAGTATTTGGTGAGTTGGCCTATAAAATACCGATGAGTAGTACAAAATCAATGACAGGTCACCCTCTTGGTGCGGCTAGTGCAGTAGAAGCAATTGTTTGTTGTCTGGCATTGGAAAATAATTTTATGCCACCTACAATTAATTATAACAAGAAAGATGCACTATGTGATTTGGATTATATACCTAATTGTGGAAGAGAAAAAAATTTAAATGTTGTTTTAACAAATGCAAGTGGATTCGGTGGACTTCATGCAGCCATGATTTTAAAGAAATATATAGACTAATTGATAATAGTTGTTATTGAATAAAAAGGAGTATACAGATGAATAGACGAAGAGTTGTTATAACAGGATTGGGAGTGATTTCACCATCAGGAAATGATGTGGAAACATTTTGGGAATCGTTAAAACAAGGTAAATCAAGTATAGGCCCAATTACGAAATTTGATACAAGCGATTTTGATGTAAAAATTGCTGGTGAAGTAAAGAATTTTGACATTAAGAAATATGGATTTCCATTTATGCTTACTAGGCAATTAGATGAATTTACGCATTATGCTATGGCTGCAACAAAGATGGCTTTAGACGATTCTATGATAAATCTTGAAATGGTTGATAGAACCAGAATGGGGGTTTTTGCAGGCAATTGTCTTGGAGGAGTTGGGTTTGGTGAGAAAGAATTGTATAATTTATATAGAGAAGGTTGGCAGTGTGTAAGTCCCTATCAGTCTATTTCATGGTTCTATACTGCACCACAAGGACAAATCTCAATTTTTTACAAATTAAAAGGTTATAGTAAAACTTTTGTAGCAGATAGAATAAGTTCTGATGTTGCATTGGGGTATGCATATCAATCGATTATGTTGAATCGCTTAGATACTTGTTTGGTTTGCGGCACAGAGGCTGGAGTATTTCCATACGGAATGTCACTGTTTTCAAGTAGTGATGTTTTATCAAAAAAACGAGATGCCTCTTATTGTCCATATGATTTAAAAAGAAATGGAATGATTCTTGGGGAGGGGGCAGGTACCTTAGTAATTGAGGAATTAGAACACGCATTAAAGCGCAATGCTCCAATATACGGTGAAATTATTTCCTTTAGTAATAATTGTGATGGAGTTCATCATAAAGAAAAAAATAAAAATGGAAAAAAATATAAAGAGGTAATAGAGTCTTGCATTAGAAAGGCAAATATATCGTATGATGAAATTGGTTATATTAACTTAGATGGTGCTGCTCTATGGGAAGATGATGTCATTGAAACAAATGTATTAAAGGAAATTTGGGGAAAAGAAATTGGCGCAGTATCTTTAAGCTGTCCTAAATCAATGTTTGGAAACACTTTTGGGGCTGCTGGAGCATTAGATGCAATTATTAATTGTTTGGCAATCAAAAATAACACCGTACCTCCCACAATAAATTATGAGGATCAGGATTCAAATTGTGATTTGAATTATACACCTAATAAAGCTTTGCATAGAAATATCAATACAGTATTACAAATTGCAAGGGGGAGAGGGGGAATTAATAGTGCTATGCTCCTTCGTGAATTTAAAGAATAGTATAGAAATTAGCATATTATAGAAAAGAGGTTATGGAGAGTGCCTGTAATAAAAAAGGAGATAATTTTAAAAGATACAACAGAAGAGATATTTAAAAGAATGTCTGAGTATAGCTTTATCCAAGAAATGAATTCGTCTGCAAATGTATGTACAAAAATTATTTTTAAAAAACCAAGAATCATCAGATATGGTATAGAAGTAACGAATGTTGGGTATTGGGAATCTGAAAGGGTATTTATACCAGAAAAAAATGTAATTATTACACAGCGTAAAGAACCGATGGGACCATTTAAATATTTAGTTGTTATCTATGTTTTAGAAAAAGATAATCAGGGAACAAAATTTACATATATTGAAGAATTTGACGTATGTGATAATTATCAAAATGAAGTAGAAAAAATTTATTCCGACATTTCAAAAAAAGTAAATCCCATTTTACAAAAGATCACAGATTATTTTAATTCAGAACATATTTTGCAATAAGTACTATTGATAAGAGGGATTGGTAAATATGGAATAATAAAAACTCTTGTATTGTAGATGAAGCAATACGAGAGTTTTTATACATAAGAGTATAGGAGGTTCGTTATGGCAAAAAATATTGCATTTGTTTTTCCAGGACAAGGTGCACAATATTCTGGTATGGGGAAAGATTTTTATAATCAATATGAAAAAGCAAAACAAATTTATGATTATGCATCTGAAATTTGTAATATAGATGTAAAAAAAATCTGTTTTGATAGTTCTGACAGTAGAATTCATGAAACAAAATATACACAAATTGCAATTTTTACTACGTCATTAGCAATTTTAGAATGTGTACATGAAATGGGGATCACTGCAAGTGTCAATGCTGGGTTAAGCTTAGGTGAGTACACTGCATTGGCAGCATCAAATGTGATTGATATAAAAGATTTATTTTTATTAGTAAAAAAAAGAGGAAAATATATGCAAGAAGCTTTTCCGACAGGTGGTGCAATGGCTGCAATTATTGGTCTTTCTGAAAGAGAGGTGATGGCAATTTGTAATCAGATGAATGGTAATATATACATTGCTAATTATAATTGTCCCGGACAAATAGTTGTAACAGGGGAAAAGGCTGTAGTGGAAGCATCGTATGAAATATTTCAAAAAAAAGGTGCAAAGATGGTTTTACCGTTAAATGTTAGTCGACCATTTCATTCGCCATTATTAGAAACGGCTAAAAAGAAACTTGAAATTAGTTTGAAAGATGTACAAATTAATAATTTTATTATTCCCTATGTATCAAATGTTAATGCAAAATATATTAATTATAGTTGTGATATTAAATCATTACTTTCTGAGCAAATTGTTTCTTCTGTGAAATGGCAACAGAGTATAAAAGAAATGATAAGACAGGGGGTAGATTTGTTTATTGAAGTAGGTCCGGGATCAACATTAACAAATTTGATTAGAAAAATTGACTCTGGCGTAGAAGTGCTAAATATTCAAGCTGTGGGAGATATGAAAACTTTGGTGAAAGTTAATTGAAGTTATTATAGAAAACAATAGTGTAATAGAGGAAGAAAAATGAGAAATGTTTTTCCAGAATATAAGTCAGATGTGATATTGGGAAATGGGGAATTGCAATTAGATCCTATGTCCTATAATGTGTTTTATAAAAAAAGAGAGATAAATTTGTCACCGCGAGAATTTGAAGTCCTGTATCTTTTAGCTCAAAGACCAAATTGGGTTATACCAAAGAAAAATATTTACTGCTCTGTCTGGGGGAGTAATTATTACGATGATCAGATTCCGTACAAAACGGTGGAACATGTAGTATGGAAGATACGAAAGAAGATGGGGTATGATATTATAGAAACTTTGATTAATGTAGGCTACAGATTGAAAAAAATGTAAATGGGAATAGTATGTTTGTAAAGAGGTACTTTCTATATGGCTGTATCAAATATTTTTATAGATTTTGTAATTGAAGATTGGAAAAAGCTGAAGTATTTATAAATGTACTGAAAAGACCAGTCAAGATTCAGTATAGAATCCTTCTGCATCTCCGATTCACTTATTAGAGGATGTAGAAAAATTACACAAACTTCTGTGAAAAGAGAAAGTTAAAGCATGAGAGTGGAAATCTGAAGAAGATTCTGCTTTCGTGCTTTTTATTTTGTTTGAATTGGAAATGAAAGGTCGTTCCCTTAGTTTTCATGAGGAATATTGTGAGGACTGGTGTGTTCCGTAAAAAAAATATGTTACACTACCGAAAAAAGTTTGGAGGACAAAATAATGGATTATAAAGAGCAGGTTAAAAAATATCTGGAATATTGTGAATTTCGCAAAGAGTTAGACTGGAAAACGTTGAAAGCGTATAGAATTGATCTAAAACAGTTCTTTGAATTTACCCAGGAAAATATGCCTGAAAAAAATAAAATAGAAGACTATATAACAGAATTGCATAAGAAATACAAACAGAAAACCATAAAACGAAAAATCGCATCAATCAAAGCATATTATAATTATTTGGAAGAGTATGAAATTATTAAGGACAGTCCCTTTAGAAAAATAAAAGTAAAGTTCAAAGAAACCTCAATTCTTCCTAGGATTATTCCTCGTGAAGAGATTGAATGTCTTTTGAATTACATGTATGTATGTGAGAACATGAACACAAAAAAGTCATATAAATATTGGCTGCGAGATATATCTGTAGTGGAAACTTTATTTGCTACAGGAGCCAGAGTGTATGAAATATCGAATATAAAATGGGATTGTGTTGATTTAAATACTGGAGCAATAAAAATCATGGGAAAAGGTGGCAAAGAAAGATATATTCAGATTGCTTCCGGTGAGATTCTGGAAATCTTACAAAAATACTACAGATATAATTCAGAAGCAATCAAGAAAAGTGGGTTTTTCTTTGTGAATAGCCGGGGAAATAGATATACAGAGTATTCTATCAGACTGATGATAAAGAAATATACACAACGGGCCGGAATTGAAAGAAATATAACTCCCCATATGTTCCGACATTCATTTGCTACATATCTGATAGAAGTCCAGCTAATAAATGTCAATAGCAAAATGAGAAAAATCGAAATTATTTTTAAAGCAAAAAAGGCGCACTTACCCCTTGGTGAAAATATCATTTTTTCAAAAGATATTGATTCGTTGGATTTACAGTATTTTATGCGGCTATGTCGCATTTAGCAGCATTGTGTTTTTTGATATGCTCCTGCGGAGTAATGATTTCAAAAGGCTTATTGTCCCTGAGTATTGCAAATATCATGTTGCATACTTTGTGTGAAACAGCCCCCATTGCCACGAGTTTGGGTTTTGATTCACATTTTTTGAGGTAGTAATCACGCAGAACCGGATTTTTGGCTTCTCCCGTGCGGGATGTGCCGATGCTTTGTAAAGCCAGTGTATGAACCACCCGCCTGGCTATGGCGGAGCCCCTTTTAGACATTTGGGTTTTTGTGCCTTCAAATTTGCCGGATTGTTTTACTGCCGGATCAAGACCAAAGTAAGCAAAAAGCTGTTTTGGCTTGGGGAATGCAGAAAAATCTCCAATCTCTCCCATGAGGGATACGGCGGATAAGAAACCAGCGCCTTTGAACGTTTCGATCAAATGGATCTGCTTGACAAAGTCGGTGGCTTCATTGGCATCAACAAGCTCATGCATGGAACCCAGGATGCCTTTGATTTCTTCGTCATATTTACGGATGAAACCAATATAAAGGCGGATGCGTTTGATGTTGCTGTCAATGATGTAACCGAATTCATTTGCTTCATTTGCAGCCTGAATAATGGCATTATACTTGTTTAAAGCATATGTAAGTCCAAAGAGGGCAGTAGATTTAATGGCATCAATAATCTCTTGTCGGTCTGCTTCAATAAATGCAGCTGGGGAGGTATACGTCTCCAACAGTGTAAGTGATGTATTAACCGTAACCTTTGAAAAAATGCCAAGATACTGAGGAAAAGCCATTCGCAATTCGCCCTGAAGCTTATTCACATAAGCACTGCGGTTATCCATTAAATCGTAGTATTCACGGCAGAGATTCCGGCAATTAAGGGCAAGGTCGGATGGCATGAGGGAAACTTTTAAATCAGGTTTCAAACCAACTAATGCAGCCTTTTTTGAATCAAAACGGTCATTATGCACTTTCCGTATGTTGATATTTGTGCTATTCTTAGTGATGATAGGATTGATAACAGACACGTTAAAACCCTTATCACGAAGATAGCAGAAGAGTGGGTAATGATAGATTCCCGTGGATTCAAGGAAAATGCGACTTTCCAAAGAATACAGCTCTTCTGCTTCTTTTATTTTAGAAACAGCGGCTGTAAGGGAATCCATGCTGTTATGTAGGATTTTATAAGGCTTTCCTACAAACTGCTGGTTCGGGAGTGCGATAGACATCCAGGAGAAGTCAGC
>KE159572.1:0-145000 GCA_000403255.2 Lachnospiraceae bacterium 3-1 | reverse complement strand
TGAGCAGCAAATTGATTTGATTTCTATTATAATAGGAGCGCTTCTTTTTGCTGCTGGAGAGCTCCTCCCATATATAGGTATGGAAAATACACTACTTTCCTCCTCCATTTTTGTAATTTCCTATCTCATCCTTGGTGGACAAATTGTGCTCACTGCTTGCAAAAACCTATGGAAAGGACAGATTTTTGATGAAAATTTTCTTATGAGTATTGCAACCCTTGGTGCATTTATCATTGGAAATTTCCCAGAAGCTGTAGGAGTTATGCTGTTTTACCGCATTGGAGAATTTTTTGAAGAAGTCGCTGTCGCCCGCAGTCGCTCTCAAATTATGGATGCTGTAGATTTACGCCCAGAAGTGGTAACATTGGTATCTGGAAATGATACAAAAATCATTGATGCACAGGAAGCAAAACCAAATGATATCCTCCTCGTCCGTCCTGGAGACCGCATCCCGTTGGATGGAATGATTGTAGAAGGAGAAAGCCGTCTGGACACCTCACCCATTACTGGTGAACCTGTTCCCATCAAAGTAATGATTGGCCATACAGTGACCTCTGGCTGTATCAACACCTCTGGTCAACTAAAAATCCGTGTAGAAAAAACATTGGAAAATTCTATGGTTACCCGAATTCTGGATTCTGTAGAAAATGCAGCCGCCAGCAAACCTAAGATTGACCGATTTATTACCAGGTTTTCCAGAATTTATACTCCATTTGTAGTAGCCGCTGCATTAGCTACGGCAATAATACCTTCCCTGATTACCGGAAACTGGCAGACCTGGATTTATACTGCATTAACATTTTTAGTGATTAGTTGTCCCTGTGCCCTGGTTTTAAGTGTTCCTCTTGCCTTTTTCTCTGGCATCGGCGCTGGTTCCAAAAAAGGTATTTTGTTCAAAGGCGGCGTATCCATGGAAGCTCTGAATAATGTTTCTACTGTAGTCATGGACAAAACTGGCACAATTACAAAGGGAAACTTTGTGGTACAGGATATCATTCCTTTTTTGCGCCATACAAAAAATGATGTATTAAGCATCTGCGCCAGTTTAGAACAACACTCCACCCATCCAATTGGTGTCAGTATTTTAGATGCAGCACAAAAAGAAAACCTCAAATTAGAAGATGCCTCTTCACTAAACGAAATTGCAGGCCATGGAATCTGTGCTTCCTTGTCTTCTGGAGAAACCTTGGCAGGAAACAGAAAGCTAATGGATAAATTTCATATTGATTTGTCAAATTATACACAAAACAGTTATGGTACAGAAGTATTCCTTGCACAAAATGGTATCCTTATCGGATGCCTGCTGATATCTGATACAGTAAAACCAGAAGCCTCCAGAGCAATTGCCGCTTTAAAGCAACAACACATCACCACTGTCATGCTAACTGGAGATGCATTGGAAAGTGCAAATGCGGTTGCAAAGGATACTGGCATTGACCAGGTTCATGCACGATTGCTGCCAGAAGACAAACTTACCAAATTACAGGAAATCCGTGAAAAAAACGGGGCCGTTATGTTTGTAGGAGATGGCATCAATGATGCACCTGTCCTTGCTGGCGCTGATGTGGGAGCTGCCATGGGAAGTGGCGCCGATGCTGCCATTGAAGCTGCAGATGTGGTATTTATGACTTCCAATATGGAAGCTGTTCCAGATTCCATTACAATTGCAAAATCTGCCACTAGAATTGCTTGGCAAAATGTTGTATTTGCTCTGGCAGTCAAAGCCTTAGTTATGATACTTGGCCTCACTGGACACGCCTCCATGTGGATGGCTGTCTTTGCAGACAGTGGTGTTGCCATGCTGTGTGTACTGAACTCCATTCGAAGCTTGTACGTAAAAAATCAACATTGGCAGAAAAAAAATTAACAGCAGCCTGAGAACCATTCCCATTCTGATTTCATTCGCAGGGGTGCGCATATTATTTTTTTATTCTATCGAAAGACACTTTCTTGCTTTCGCAAGACAAGGTCTTTTCGACAGAATAAAAAATACTGCCACTATCGAATCTGTCCAATAGCTTCCCTTATGGTTCCTACTCCAATTATCTCTATTCCTTTGGTATCTGTCAAACCGACAACAGATACTTTCGGCAGCATACATACCCCAAATCCTAATTTTTTAGCCTCTGTTACTCTCTGTTGCGCCATGCTGACTGCCCGAACCTCTCCGCTTAATCCTACTTCTCCAAAACAAATCAACTGCTCATTGATGGCTTTGTCGCGAAAACTGGATGCAAGAGCCATAACAATCCCCAAATCAATTGCTGGCTCATTCATACGAATTCCTCCTGCAATATTCACATAAGCATCACAGGCAGATAAGGTCATCCCTGCACGTTTTTCCAGCACTGCCATCAAAAGATTGACACGATTCAAGTCAGTACCTACAGCAGTTCTTCTTGGTATACCAAAATTACTGTGACAAACCAATGCCTGTATTTCTGCCAAGATAGGTCTCGTTCCTTCCATGGTACAGGCGACTACAGAACCAGAAGCCCCTTCAGGCTTACCATTCAACATAAACTCCGAAGGATTTTTCACTTCAGTCAGTCCTTCCTCCCGCATCTCGAAAACTCCAATTTCATTTGTGGAACCAAAACGGTTCTTCACCCCTCGGAGTACGCGATAAGACGCATGGCGATCTCCCTCAAAATAAAGCACTGTATCTACCATATGTTCCAGCACTCTGGGACCTGCCACGACTCCTTCCTTTGTCACATGGCCTACAATAAAGATCGTAATCCCCATTCCTTTGGCAATCTGTAATAAACGTCCCGTAGTTTCCTTAACCTGAGATACACTCCCAGGTGCGGAATTGACTTCTTCACTATATACTGTCTGAATCGAATCTATGATTACAACCTGAGGCTTCTGCCTTTCTACCACCTGTTCGATCCGCTCCATACTTGTTTCACAAAACAACTGAAGATTGTCTGAAAAATGACCAATCCTCTGGGCTCGCATTTTAATCTGCTGCAAAGACTCTTCTCCTGAAATGTAAAGTACTTCCATACACTCTGCCAAATTTCTGCAAACCTGTAATAATAACGTAGACTTTCCAATTCCTGGATCTCCTCCCACTAACACCAAGGAGCCTGGAACAATTCCGCCACCTAATACGCGATCCAATTCTCCAAATCCTGTACTCATCCGCTCCTGGGACTGCATATCGATTTCTGATATCTTGGAGGTTTTCCACTCCTGATTTCCATCAGGAGATGCTTTTATTTTACCTGCTGTCTTTTTTTCCACAGCTTCTTCTACAAATGTGTTCCATTCTCTGCACCCTGGGCATTGTCCCATCCATTTGGAAGACTCATACCCACAGGACTGGCAGAAATACACCGTAACCTTTTTCCCTTTTGCCATTGCCACACCTTTCTCAACAAAACCACATATGCACTCTCCCTTTGTTGGATATGCGCATATTATTTTTTATTCTATAGGAAAGATACTTTCACGCAATAGCGTGACAAGTCCTTTCCTATAGAATAAATACAGGGTATCCCTAACTGTTCACGGGATACCCTTACTCTCTTATAACCACTTTTACACAATCAAAGACATGTATTCCTATTCCTCAGGCCTTCTCAATCTGGACAGCTACTGGAGCATCTTCGCTCAATTCCACGCTGAGACTTAACTTTCCTCCTAGATTTGTCTTCATATTTCCAACACTTACTCCGCCAACTGATACATGATATTCCGCCTGTTCCTCCAACTCCAGGGTAATCTGCGCATCCTCAGGCCCTTCTACACTGAATTCAATGCCACTGTCTGCCACATGAAGCTGCTTTACGGTTGTCCCAGGCACAGATTCATACACAAACATCCCGTTCCGTTCCAGTTTCGTAATCTCCTGAAAGGTCTTCACCTTATATAAATCTCCGCCAAATTCAAAATTATCTAATTTGGACTTAGCAGACAACTTATAATTACCAAAACTTAAGGTCTCATTATTCTCTATCCGGATCAATTCTTCTACTACAGCCATTTTCTTATCCTCCTGTTGAAATTTTATCCCGTTGCTTTGAGAATGCCTCATCTTCACCAAATGAATTCTCTGCTATTCACGGAATCCTATGTCCTGCAGCATCAAGCAGAGTCCTCTGCTATTTCTGTTCTCTATAATTATATAATAAATCCTGTGGTTTTACCAGCAATATTTCTCTTTATTTTTCCTTTTTCAAAACAAAAGCAATTTCTTTTTTCTGCATCACCACTTCTACTGCATTTCCAGCTTTTATCTTACCAGCAAGAATTTCCTCTGCCAATCCATCTTCAATCTTATTCTGAATCATTCTACGCAAAGGACGTGCACCATATTTGGGATCATATGCAGTATCTACAATATAGCCTTTTACATTTCCTGTAATATGAAGGGTAATTCCCATCTGGTTTTTGCAGCGTTCCACCAGTGTTTTTGACATCAGTGTTACAATCTTTTTCATATCTTCCTTGGTCAATGCATGGAACACAATGGTCTCATCAATACGATTCAAAAATTCCGGTTTGAAAATGCGTTTTACCTCTTCCATGACATTATCCTTCATCCGTTCATAATTATGCTTGGCATCCTCCACCGAAGCAAAGCCCAATGCTTTCGGCTCAATAATAGACTGGGCTCCTGCATTGGAGGTCATAATAATAATCGTATTTTTAAAATCTATTTTTCTACCCTGAGCATCTGTAATATGTCCGTCATCCAACACCTGTAATAAAATATTAAACACATCTGGATGCGCCTTCTCAATCTCATCAAATAAAATGACAGAGTAAGGATTTCGTCTTACTTTTTCACTTAACTGGCCGCCCTCATCATAACCAACATATCCAGGAGGTGAGCCAATCATTTTGGACACACTGTGTTTTTCCATATATTCAGACATATCCACCCGGATTATGGATTCCTCACTTCCGAATATAGCTTCTGCCAATGCCTTGGAAATCTCTGTTTTTCCTACTCCTGTAGGCCCTAAAAACAAAAAAGAACCAATGGGACGATGAGGGTCCTTCAATCCCACTCTCCCCCGCCGGACTGCCTTTGCAACTGCCAAAACAGCTTCTTCCTGTCCAATGACCCGCTTATGCAGCACAGATTCCAGCTTTCGCAACTTAACAGATTCTTCTTCTGCAAGTTTTTTTACAGGAATCTTTGTCCACTGGGACACCACCTCTGCAATTTCGTTCTCTCCCACCTCTGCCTTTTTACGTTTCAAAGATTTCTTTGCCTTTTTCTGAAGTTTATCATACTCTGCCTGCAAAGCCTCTTTTTCTTTACGCAGTTGTGAAGCTTCTTTAATTTGCATTTTTTGAATCGCCTCTTCCATCTCCTCAGCAATTCGATGGATTTCTATCTGGATATCCTGAAGATTTGTGGAGGTTTTCACACCTTCCAAACGCACCTTTGCTGCCGCCTCATCCATCAAATCAATTGCCTTATCTGGCAAAAAACGTTCAGAAATATAACGGTCAGACAATTTTGCTGCCGCCTCTAAACCTTCATCGGTAATTGCCACTTGATGATGTTTTTCATAGAATCTGCGCAAGCCTTTTAAAATTTCCACAGTCTGATCTACTGTGGGCTCTTCCACCATAACTGGTTGGAACCGACGCTCTAAGGCAGCATCCCTTTCGATATATTTTCGGTATTCTTCTACCGTAGTAGCTCCAATCATCTGAAACTCGCCCCTAGCAAGATACGGCTTTAAAATATTAGAAGCATCCATAGCTCCCTCCGCACCGCCTGCACCAATAATGGTATGAAGTTCATCCATAAATAAAAGAATATTCCCGGCGCCAATTACCTCCCGAATAACTTTTTTGATGCGCTCTTCAAATTCTCCTCGATATTTCGACCCTGCAATCATACTGGAAAGATCCAGGGTAATTACTCTTTTCCCAGCTACAGACTCTGGCACTAATCCAAGGGAAATCTGTTGGGCAAGTCCCTCTGCAATGGCAGTCTTTCCTACTCCTGGCTCTCCAATGAGACATGGATTATTTTTCCCACGCCTGCTTAAAATCTGAATCACCCGACGAATTTCTTCTTCCCTGCCAATCACAGGGTCCATTTTTCCCTCCAATGCCAATTTTGTTAAATCTCTGGAATACTGGTCTAATACCGGAGTTGCCTCTAAATTCCTTTTTCTTCCTTTGGCAGATTTCATCTCTTCTCTGGAAAAGCTGCCTTCCTCCCCCATAGCTACCAGCAAATCAATGTACAACTTTTGTAAATTAATACTTAAGGTATTCAAAAGACGCACTGCTGCAGATTCATTTTCTTTCATTAGAGCAAGGAGAAGATGTTCGGTACCAATCTCCTCACTGCTGAAATGCTCCGCTTCTTTTTCCGCTGTTTCCAGCATTTTCTGAGTTCTAGGGGAATACCCATCTGCATCCAGTACAATCGTTCTTTCCCCTGGAGAAATCAATTCCTCAATCAACTCTAGCAGCCGTTTTTCCTCCAAATGGTTTTCATTAAGAACCTCGGCTGCCACCCCTGTTCCTTCCTGCAATAATCCCGCTAGAATATGTTCTGTACCCACATAATTATGCTGAAGCTTTTTCGACAGCTTTGCCGCCAGCTCCAGAACTTTTCCCGCCTGTGGTGTATATTGTTTATGCATTGGCTCCTCCTGTCACTATTTATATTCATCAAATATTTCATCAATTAACTGATGTATCTCTGCTCTGGAAATATTTTTACAGAATGCTTTCGCCAAAATCACCTGAAAAGCTTCTCTCATTTCCACCATCGCCTGGCTTTTACCCTCTTTCAGAAAAATAACAGCTCCGTTCCTGCGATCTAACCGGATAAATCCTTCCTGCCGTAAAACATGATATGCTTTATTTACTGTATGCATGTTAATGCCGATACTTTCTGCAAGCTGCCGGACTGAAGGAAGGGACTCTCCTTCCTGATACTGGTTTGTGGCTATCCCCAGTACAATCTGATTGCGAAGCTGCATATAAATAGCTTCATCACTTTCAAAATCAATTTCAATATACATATTTTCCCTGCCTTTTATAAATCCTCCAGATCAATCACTTCAAAATCATCTTCCTGCTCTGGCTTTTCTGAAATCTTTGGCGCTGCAGGCGTCTCCTGCTTTGGAGATAGCTCCTGCTTTGGAGATAGCTCTGGTTTTACCATCGTCCTTGTTTCCTGATTCAGCTTCTTTGAGACCTTCGGCTTCTCTTCCCACTCATCTGTTTCCTGAATATGCCGGCGAATCCTCTTTCTGGGTTCTTCTTCCTCGCTTTGCACCTGTTTTCGACTTCGTTTCTTCTTGTCTTCCTCCGATGCTTTTTCTGTCTGATATCCTGTCTCCTTGCTCACACGCTTACTTTTTTTAGGCTTGGGAGCATCCACAAAATCATCATCATTCTCTTTCAGTCTTCCCTTTAAAATCAAATTTATAATTACTACAATCAATACTGCAATTACAAATACCATAACCGCAGTTGTTTTTCTAGAGTTGCTTTTTTTCTCCTGTAGTTGTACTTCCAAATCTTTATATGAATTCTGCAATGCCCGAAGCGCTGTATCAGCATCGATATCATCCGTTTCCTGGGGCGCTTCTGCTACCGTTGTCTGGATATACCGCTGAAAAAATCCATCCTTGGAATCATACTGATACCAGCCAATATTTCCTGTACTGCTGGCTCCATACACCAAAGAAAGCTCTGGCAAGGAACCTGTTCCTTCCGGGCTCGCTGTTTCCCCTGCTTTTGTTCCTTCTGGGTTCGCTGCTTCTCCTGCTTCTGTTCCTTCTGGATTCGCTGCTTCTCCTGCTTCTGTTCCTTCTGGGTTCGCTGCTTCCCCTGCCTCTGTCGGTGAAACTGCAGCGCTATTTACAAATACTGGAACTTGATCAAAGCCCTCAACCGCCATTGTCTGCTGGGTATATTCTTCAGGTAAACCAGCCTCTGCAGGTGGATTTAACAAAATAAGATACTTCTCACCCATTTCCACCTTTCGGAATGGATAAAATGCTCCCCCTGCCTCATCATAAACCGCCAACGTATTCTTCACTTCTGTACTTGGTGTTGTAAGATAAACCAGCAGCAGAGAGCCCTTATCAAACTGTAAGCCTTCCACCTGCTGTCCTTGGCATGCCATGGTTATTTTTGTAAAATCCTTCGGCGCAATGTCTTCTGGTATCACAGCTGCTAAATTAAAAGGATTTCCATTGAGGGTGATACCTTCTGGGTTATCTTTCGGAACATCACCCTGGTTTTCTTCTGGCGTCTCCTGAGGGGCTCCTTCCCCTCCTCTTGTCACCACAATTTTATACGTAACAGTAGATCCATTCTCTGCTTTGACCACAATACTTATGGTATTTTGCCCTGGCTGCAAATTATCCTGCCCAGTAATTGATTCTACCACTGCCTTAGCATTGGAAGGTTTCGCATCTACTGTAATACTTGTCACATCCTCTGCTACAGTTGCTGTATAATTTGTCTCAGAATACTGAAAAGCAGGAGAAAGGGTACCTGGGGATATCTTTAGGGAAGAAAGGCTGTTATCCCCGGATTTATTCTCATTCCCTGCCTCATCGGTATTCTCTTCACCGTCCTGTGAATTATTTTCTTGGTTATCTGTGGTCCCTCCGTTTCCATTGTTGATGGTCAGCTTCGTTCCTCCAGCAGAGAGCTCCCCATACTCCACTGTTCCATCACTCACATTTACCCCGCCAGAACCACTAACTGTTACAGAAGCAACTCCCGATGCAGTTGCCTTGAGGGTAATTGAAACATTATTACCAGTGACGCCTACATAGCCGTCACTGCCTCCTGTATATTCTGATTCACTACAGCTTACAAAGGAGAACTTTCCGCTGTCATAGTTAAATCCCAGCTTTGCAATGGCTGCTTCCCCATTAGGACCAGAAGCCCATGCAGTTACTGTCACAGTCTCCCCAACATTGACCGTAGAGGAAGATACAGAAATTGTCACATTCCCACTTGCCTGGACATTTACAGGCGGAAACAGTCCTAAAATTAAAATTAACGATAATAATATAGTTGCTGCTTGTTTTATTCTTTTCATATCGCACACCTTTCTTTCGTTCATCTATTTCATTTATTCTAAATTCGCATAGTACTCCACTATTAAAATTAGTACTATTATAGGTTTTTTAGTCCTATGTTGTCAAGATATTTCATTTTGCAACTTGTATTTGCCATTTCCGTAAATCTATTATAGAATGGGATGGAATTATAATGGAAATGATATCAAAAAAGGAGAATTGAAATGAAAAATTGTATTGTTGCTCAGTCCGGCGGTCCTACTGCTGCCATCAATGCCAGCCTTGCAGGAGTTATTCAAGGTGTACTACACCACCAAGAATATGACCATATTTATGGCTCCATCAATGGAATTATCGGCATTTTAGAAGAACGCTTCCTGGATTTAACAGAACGCTTCCAAGCAAAGGAAACCTTAGAACAATTGAAGGTAAGTCCCGCCATGTACCTTGGCTCCTGCCGATACAAACTTCCCAATCCCAAAGAGGACATTACTGCTTTTGAAAAGATTTTCAAATTCTTTGAAAAAATGGAAATTGCCGCATTTTTCTACATTGGTGGAAATGATTCCATGGATACCGTAGACAAGCTTTCTGCTTATGCCGCTGAAATTCAAAGCAATGTCCGCATCATTGGCATTCCCAAAACCATTGACAACGATTTATGTATCACAGACCATACTCCAGGATTTGGCTCCGCAGCAAAATATGTGGCCTCTTCCCTGTTAGAAATTTATCATGATACTGTAATCTACTATGTAAAAAGCGTTACCATTGTAGAAATCATGGGCCGGGACGCAGGATGGCTTACCGCAGCTTCTGCACTTGCACGAAATGAATATTCTGTCGCTCCTCATTTCATCTACCTGCCAGAAGCAGCTTTTGACACAGAAGTTTTTTTGAAAGATGTTCGCAACCTTTTGGAAAAATACAACAATGTTATTATTGCCGTTTCCGAAGGAATCCGTGACAAAAACGGAAACTATATCAGCGCCTCCAGAAAAACCACAGATAATTTTGGCCACAGCCAGTTAAGCGGAGCTGGAAAAACACTGGAATATTTGATTCAAGACCGTCTGAATGTAAAGGTACGCTCCATTGAACTAAACGTTCTCCAAAGATGCAGCTCTCATATTGCTTCCCGCACAGACTTAGAAGAATCATTCTGCCAGGGACAGCATGGCGTTACTCTTGCCGCTGAAGGAAAAACGGGTCTTATGGTAACCATCAAACGTGAGAGCAATGAACCTTATCAAGTTTCTTATGGAGCTTCCCCAGTATGTGAAATCGCCAATAAAGTAAAATCCGTTCCCCCTGAATTCATAACCCCTCAGGGAAATGATGTTACTCCTGAGATGATTTCTTATCTAAAGCCACTGATTCAGGGCGAACCGGAAATTACTTTTTCGCAGGGAATACCTTGTTATCTTCCAGTGTCTCACCTATTGTAGCCTAAGAGCTATCCCAACGCTACATCCAAGATCATCATGAGCAGGAACCCAAGCATAACTCCTATGGTTCCCACATTCGATGATTCATCCGGCTGAGCCTGGGGAATTAATTCATCGGCTACCACATAAACCATAGCGCCTGCTGCAAAAGCAAGCAGCCAGGGCATCAAAGGAACCGCTGCGGAAGCAGTAAAAAATACAAGAATACCTGCCAGCGGTTCCACAACTCCAGAAAGACATCCTGCTAAAAATGCCTTTCCAGCACTTTTCCCAGACTGACGAACTGGCAGGGAAATGGCTGCCCCTTCGGGAAAATTCTGAATACCAATTCCTACAGCAAGACCTATGGCTGAGGCTAAATATACCGGATTCCCTGGATGCTGACCTACAAGAACAAATGCAAGGCCTACTGCCATTCCTTCTGGAATATTATGAACTGTGACTGCTAAAACCAAAAGCTTCGTCCCTGCCTTTTTTTCTTTATAGTCCGCGTGAAACCAAGGCAGCATTTTATCCACCAAGTACAAAAATATTCCCCCTACTGCAAAGCCTACTGCTGGCGGAAGCCAATCAAGCATTCCAAGCTCTCCACTCTGTTCTATGGATGGAAGCAGCAGGGACCAGACTGCCGCAGCCATCATAACACCAGACGCAAAACCTAAAAAGGCGCGGTTAAGCTTATCTCCTATCGTTCCCCGGAAGAAAAATACAACTGTCGCTCCCAGTGTGGTCATAAGAAATGTAAATCCTGTGCCACACAATACCTGAATCAACGTATGAATCATAAAAAAACTCCTCACTGCAATCCTTATTAGATTATGCAGAAGAAGTCTTTTGGTTTCTAATGCGTATATAAGCCTTTTCCTGTCACCACTTCAAAATACCTGCCGATTTCCCGCCAGGCTTCCTTGGACTCTGGCATCATCATCATTCCCATCTGAAATACATGAAACATTCCCTCGTATATGTGAAACCGAACCTTTACGCCCTGTTGTTTTGCCTTATATGCCACTCCTACAGAATCACTTAATAGCATTTCCACCGACCCTGCCTGAAGGAGCATAGGCGGAAATCCCCAATAATCTCCAAACATAGGAGAAATATAGGGATCTTTTGGATTATGAAAGCCAACATAATCCCGGTTATAAATCAGGCTGTCTCTGGTATTTCCAAACAGAGGATCTCTTTCATAATTGTCTTCATAGGAAGGGCCGCTGGCAGTTAAATCTGCCCAAGGAGACATTAAAATCAAACCTCCTGGAAGCCGCCTGTTATGATCCTTTAAATACATGCATAAAGCCAATGCAAGTCCGCCCCCTGCCGAATCTCCTGCCACAATAATCTGCCTACTGTGCCATCCGGCATCCTTTAACCAGTCAAAAGCAGCTACCGCATCCTCCAAAGCCGCCGGATACGGATCTTCTGGGGCCACCCGGTAATCTATCGTTAAAACACTCATTCCTTTGCTAACCTCACAGTACAGCCCAGCAAAGGACCGATAGGCATTGCGCATGGCGCCAATATAACCGCCGCCATGAAGCTGTAAAATCACATAATCCTGCCTGGGAGATTCCTTGCTGCTTAAATATTCCATTTTAAAATGAGGCAATCCGATTTCTTCCATATAGAAGCAGTCCGGGCAATGCCATTTGGGTTCTACCAGCTTTTTACGTAATTCCCCGGTTTTTATTTTTCTTCCAATCAGATTATCATTTGTTACATGAGCAATCATGTCCCGGATCACCCTGCCCATAGCGCTGACTTCTTCCATAAAGCTGCCTCCTTCCTGTTACTTTGTATTTATACATGAAATCTACGTTTTAACTCTGCCTTTGCCTTTCGGTCTCCGAAAATCAGCGTGCCTAGAAGCATACACAGAGAAGCCGCCAAAGCCACTAAAGATAACAACGGCCTTGTAATAATTTGAAATCTCCATAATATTACACAGACAATCGAAACAAAAGCTGTAAGAATCTGCATCAGAATATAACTCTGCCAATTGGATGCATTTACAATCATCAGTGTTCCAATGGTGCCATTCAAAAGAAGAATTGCTCCTGGCAATACATAATTCACTGACCAGCCACGGTAGCCTAAAATATTGTCTGCCGCAATCACAAGGAGTACCGCCCCAATAATCTGAACCACAATAACAGTTTGATATCCTTTGTTCTTCTGTAAAGAATACTTCAGGGTGATATAAAAATATAAAATACAAATCCCAGTAATGGCAGACCACCAGACGCCATGAAAATTCAAATAATTTACAGTAATCAATGCTGCTTCTGAAACAATCGCCAAAAAACTATACAAACGGACAATAAAGCTTAATTTACGTACCGTTGCCTTCACGTCAGGATAGCCCGTACTTTCCTGGTTTTCACCAGATATCTCCAGAACACTGTTACACAAAGGGCACACTGTGGTATCGTCTAAAATTTCCACCCTGCATTTCTTACATTCCTTCATTCGTCATAAACTCCATTCGTTTCTATTCTTACTGGTATCCCATCCTCAGAAAGCCGCCGGAAAAATCCACGCTGCACTGACACATCCGCTAAATTACTGGTGATGGTAAATACCAATGTATCCCGATAAGAGCAAATCGTCCCTTTAATGTTCTGCCCCTCTGACATGGATAAAAATGCCCGAAATCCATCCACATATTCCTGATACTCTTCCCGTACCTGAATGTTCCCTATATTTGTTACTGTAGTGGTATTGGCAAGGGCGCTGGTGTGGTATACATGACGCATGGCAATATTTTTAATAAAAAGTGGGACTGCCCGCAGAATAAAGTTTTTCTCATTGGACACATTGTAAGCAAAAAGATTTTCCAAATGCTCCCTGTTGATCTGGCTGCGCAAGCTCTCAGCTATGATCTCCACCACCTCTTCAAAGGTATAGCTTTCTTTCTTCGGGTGAAATACCGCTGACACAATCACAAAGAAGTTTTTCATGGTAATGGAATCAAAATAGGGCCGCAGGTTCACTGGAACACAGGAGCTGATGGGGCGTTTGCTAGGCATTCCATGAAGGCACTCTTGGTAAATACTCCACAAAAAAGCCGCCACCAGATATTCATTAATAGAAACCCCATATTTGTTGCAAACCTTCTTTAAATCTTTGATGGGCATAAAGCCATGCATAACCCCAAGCTCTACGGGTTTTAACTTCTCTCCCTTGACCAGATAGGCACGTTCTGTCTTGTATCCCTTTTTGTGGCTCTTTTTATAATTTTTTAAATAACTATCTTCCCTGTTTAAGGAAGTGTCACTACACAGACCATCCCCCATTTTCTCCTGGAGACTAGGATGTGCAAGCCGAAGATACTGGTAGGTCAATTCCTTTAAAAAAGTAATTCCGCCCATGCCATCTGTCAGCACATGGAACACTTCCAGGTTAATTCTGTTCCTGTAATAATTGATGCGAAACAAATAATTCCGGTTCCGGTTTGGAGAAATATACTGGCAGGGATAACGGTACTCTTCTTTTACCTCTGGCGCTGGTTTTTGGTTTGTCTCAAAATAATACCAAAATACTCCATACCGCATACGCACCCGGAACACATCAAACCAGGGCAATACCCGCTCCAATGCTTCCTGTAAAAGCTCCTGCTTAATCTCTTCTTTTAAAGTAACAGAAATCCGGTACACATTGCTCATACCTTCCCCGGCAATCACAGGAAACAAATGTGCCGTATTGTCCAGCTTATCCCATTTTATTTCTTTCTGCTTCCGGCTTTTCTGTCGTTTCTGTCTGGGCTGCTTTTCCGTTTCCGCCTCCCTGGGATGTTTCTTTTTCTCTGCCATTTTATTATAGACTCCTGCTCCGCCACCTGGCGCAGACTGAATCATTGATTTCAACTATCTATGGAAATCAATTTCAAACATGCGCTAGGACAGCCATTTCGTTAATACTTTGACAAAATGCTTGATGTCAATGGGCTTTGCCACATGGTCATTCATTCCTGAGTGGATTGCCTTTTGCACATCCTCGGAAAAGGCATTTGCTGTCATTGCCACAATTGGAACATCACCAGAATCTTCACAACCGCTGCCCCGTATTGCTTTTGCTGCTGTATAGCCATCCATCACTGGCATCTGAATATCCATAAAAATAATATCAAAATATCCTGGTTCCTGGCTCTTATATAATTCCACTGCTTCTTTCCCATTATATGCAAGAGCTACCTCTAACTCAAACATCTTAAGGATTTCCATTGCAATTTCTATGTTCAGTTCATTATCTTCTACCAGCAACGCTCTTTTTCCTGGGAAGGAAACAATTTCTTGCTCTTCCTCCGCTTCCTCCTGCCTTTGTTGTTCTTCACTCTGCAATGCTAAAAACAAAGTAATGATAAATTTGGAGCCTTGATTCAGTTCACTTTCCACTTGAATGTCTCCCTGCATCAACTGGACCAGATTATAGGCAATAGGCATACCCAGTCCTGTGCCTTCTGTATTTTTAATTCTTACATCCTCAGAACGTTCAAAGGGTTGAAATAATTTCTTCTGGAACTCTTCTGTCATCCCATATCCATTATCCTCAATGGTAAATCGATAATAGCCGTAATTCTGGTGTAACGAAGGGAGCTCCTCCACAACAAATTTCACCCAGCCGCCTTCCTGTGTATACTTTACTGCATTTGCCAAAATATTGTTAAATACCTTTTGCAGGCTCAAATCATCTCCCACAACCTTTTGGTGTTTCAGTTCCACCAGCTCCATAGTAAGCTTTTGATGCTTTTGCTCCGCTTTCGGCTGGGAAATGGCAACAATCTCTTCCAAAAATTCCTTCAAATCAAATTCTTCAAGGGCCAAATTCATTTTTCCGCTTTCAATCCGGCTCATATCCAATACCTCATTGACCAAATCTGTCAGATGATGGCTGGCTATGGTGATCTTATTGAGGCAGTCAGCAACCCGCTCCTTATCCTCAATGTTAGCCTCTCCGATGGCTGCCATTCCCACAATAGCATTCATTGGCGTACGAATGTCATGGCTCATTTTACTTAAAAATTCACTTTTGGCACGATTCGCCGTCTCCGCCGATTCAAACGCCCGCTCCAGTTCTTCCTTATTCCGTACCTCCTCCTGAACCTGATGTTCAATATCACGGACACAGACAAATAATTTTGTTTTCTCCTCATTAAAATAGCGTATGGTACATTGCTTATGACGCTTTCCAGACTCTTCTTTCCCTCTAAAATAATACTGTACTGGCTCCTTGGTCCGTTCTAGCTGCACTAAAACAGACTCCAATTCCACCTTTGTCTGATAAAACTCCTGATCCTCTTTACAAATAAAATAATTAATAAATCTTGATTTGATTTCTTGAAATTCTCCTTGGTTTATCGGTCTTAATGGATTGATATGTTTTGCAATCTTTACATCCACCGTTCGATTTTCCACATCAATAATCCCAATTCCATCATACTCTGTATCCACTGTAAATTTGTAAATGGACTGATACCGTTCATTCTCCTGCTCAACTTTTCGCTGCCTGGTCAAATCCTCAATAATTCCTACTGCAAATACAGTATGTCCCCACTCATCAAAATTCACACTGGAAATACTGCATTTGCACCAGAATTTACCCTGTTTGGAGCTGTAGTAAAAGCAATCATTTTTTCCGCCCTTTTCAATTTGCTCATGAACTCTGCAAAATAGATTATAATACTCTGCGTCCACCAAATCTCCAGCAAAATCATGCTTTACATCCCAGTACTCTTCCTGACATCCGTAATAGCTGGCTGTTTTTTCTGGCAGAACAACTCTCCCCTCCTTGGGATAATAAAAATATTCAAAAATATTTGTATTATTTAAAGACATCCGCAAAATTTCCATATTTCCTTTAAAACGGTTCTTTAAATATTCCTGATATTCCTTTTCCTGTTTTTTCTGTTCATGAATATCCTGAACGGCAATCAACATTTTCCGTCTTTTCGAAAATTCAGGCATAAAATAGCAGGTAATGCTCACCCAGCGATACTCTCCTTGGATATTTCTCCGATACTCCCAAACCAATTTCTTTTTTCCCTGTTCCATTTGAGACTGCAGACACTCCAATGTTATCTCTCTGCGCATTTCTTCCTGCTCCTCAGGGTGGTAAAGCTGTATCATATCCATACAGGCAAGGGCAATCTCGCCTCTTTCTGTAAAAGCTGCCTTGCCTTCTTTCGACAAATGAATCGGATATACTTCTTTCTTATCCACTTCTACAATCATAACGGAAAGATAAAGGTCTTTCAGGAAAAGCAGCATCGTCTCGTTAAAGCTTCGTAGCTCATCTGTCTCTTTGTGAAAAGAGCCCATGCTTATATTTTCATCAAACATTTCATTTTCCATCTTTTTTTCCTCACACCATATTCCATGCTGCTTTTTATACGTACAGCTTTTTTATATGGGCTGGATTTTCATAATCCTTTCCATATCCATCATCCTGATATAATTCATACTCTGCTGTTGTACTCACAAAATGCAGCAATTTTATCTGTTTTTCCTGGCACTCTTCCATATACTGCCCTGGCTCTGTATATGGTACGATTTTCTCAGGACGAATAAAAAATACCACTTCATCCAATGAAATTTCAATATAATAATGTCCCTGCTCTAACACCTCTGTCTCAATTTCTTCCATACTCCTTAACCGTACCAGCTTCATGGGCTCTGGCAGATATACATACCTTCCCAGAGCATTCTGCGTATAGACTGGAGCAATCATAATACTTTCCCCTAACAGAAGCTGATCCTCCACCGCTTTCGCGTGTTCATCCTCTGGATAAACAAAAGCCAACGGCGAAAAAAGCATTTCATCCCGCAAAGCTGCCTTCATATATTCACTGTACAGATACGGCATCAAACCATAACGAATTCCAATGAGGTTACGAAAGGTTTCTTTTTGGGTAAATTGATAGCACTCCTGCTCCCTGGTTCCCAAAGCTGCATGATTGCGCATCAGCGGTGTAAAAATACCAAGAGCCATCCACCGCAACAGCAAATCCTCTGTAGTGTCTGCGCCAAATCCTCCAAGATCTGCTCCCGTATACAAAAATCCGCACATATTTAAGGAGGGCAGCATCTTAAGATTTAACAAAATATGTGACCACCAGGATTGGTTATCCCCCATCCAAATTCCACCATAACGATGCATTCCAATATAAGAAGACCGAGAAAAAATCAAAATTCTCTTTTCCGGTTCCAATTCCTCAAAAGCTTCTCCTGCCGCTCTGGTCATACCAAATCCATAAAGGTTGTGTACCTTGTCATGGCGTATTTTTGTTCCATCCATATTGTGATAGAAGCTCTTATAATCCTCTGAATTATTTGCCAGCCCATTGACCAGGTCTTTAAATGCAAATACCTCCCACATATCCATGTTGTCATTTTTGATTGCCTTGACTTCCTTCATTACTTTATTCAAATTCTTCTCGGAATAGAAAATTGCCGGCTCATTCATATCATTCCAGAACCCTTCAATTCCTTGTTTTAGAAGAATTTCATATTTCATGCCAAACCACTTTCTTGCTTCTTGATTTAGCACATCTGGAAAATGAACCTTCCCAGGCCATACCGCCCCGATAAATTCTTTTCCCTCCTGATCTTTACAAAAATATCCTTCCTCTACCCCTTCCTCATATACCTTATATCCTTCTTCTATTTTTACCCCTGCATCAATGATAGGCACCAGATGAATATGCTCTTTTTTCATCTCTTCCACAAACTTTGGAAAATCTGGAAAACGCTCCTGATTTATGGTGAAATCCTTAAAGCGTTCCATATAATCAATATCAAGATATACACTATCCAAAGGAATTCCATGTTCCCGATAACCCTTAACTACCGCCCGGATATCCCCTTCATTCTGATATCCCCAGCGACTCTGTCCAAAACCAAACGCCCATTTTGGCGGTATGTAGCTTCTTCCCACCAACTGTCGAAAAGACTTCACAATCTGGGGGATACTGTCTCCTTCAATCAAATACAAATCCAGGTTCCAGTCATTTGGAGTAATCCGAATTTCATCCATCCGCTCATACCCCATATCGAAAACAAGCTTCCCTGGATAATCCAAAAAGACGCCAAAGGTTTCTTTTCCAGACACCACAAAAAAATTGTGGGCGCCATACAGAGAACGTTTATTTTCTGTATGGTTCGGGTCATCTGTACAATTACTCTCATAAATCCAGCCCCGTTTGTTGATTCCCCGAACATTTTCTCCCAATCCATAAATCCGGTCTTTGGCATCCATCCGGTAAAGTAAATAGTCTTTCTGTATCATAGTCTCCTGAGAATTCTCATCTGATTTCAATTCCACATCCTGTATCCGTGTAAAATATCGAAAATCTCCCTTTTCTTTTGGAATTTTCTGCACCACTGCTTCTGTATTGATTGGCTTTCCAATAGAAAATCTTTGTATTCTGCTCATACTCTGCACTCCTTTCACGATACGGTAATTACTGACCATTTTGTACTGCCTATTCCATCATTATTTTTCCCTTATTTTAACATACTTTAAATCTGTGTTACCACAAAAATATCATAAATTGCTCGAATTGCATCTTCAAAATCACTATTTTGTACACCAATAATAATGTTCAGCTCACTGGAGCCCTGGTCAATCATTTTCACATTGACATTCCCATGGGCAAGGGCAGAAAAAATTCTTCCGGCTGTCCCTCTGGTTGATTTCATACCTCTGCCAACCACTGCAATCAATGCCAGATTTCCTTCCAAATCAATGCTATCTGGTTGTGCAAGACGGTGAATTGCTGACAACACCTGCTGTTCTTTTCCTTCAAATTCCTCTTGATGCACAAATACCGTCATAGTATCTATCCCAGAGGGCACATGTTCAAAGGAAATCCCATGTTCCTCAAAAGCTTCTAGGACCTTTCTTCCAAATCCAACCTCTGCATTCATCATATCCTTTTCTATATTGACTGCTACAAAGCCTTTTTTTCCAGCAATTCCAGTAATGGTGTAGTCTGGCTGACGGCAGGTGCTTTCCACAATCAATGTTCCCTCATCCTCTGGGGCATTGGTATTGCGGATATTGATGGGAATTCCTTCCTTGCGCACTGGAAATACTGCATCCTCATGGAGTACAGTGGCTCCCATATAGGACAACTCCCGCAGCTCCCGGTAAGTAATCACCTTAATCACCTCTGGCTTTTCAATAATCCGGGGATCTGCAATCAAAAATCCCGAAACATCCGTCCAATTCTCGTAAATATCTGCCCGTACTGCCTTTGCCACAATAGAACCAGTAATATCAGAACCGCCTCTTGAAAAGGTTTTCACAGTTCCATCCTCTTTTGCACCATAAAATCCTGGAATTACTGCACGTTCACAATTCCTAAGCCTTTCGCCCAAAATAGCATTGGTCTTGTCCGCATCAAATTCTCCATCCTCGCGAAAGACAATTACCTCGGCAGCGTCTATAAACTCAAATTCCAGATAATTGGCCATTATAATTCCATTTAGATATTCTCCGCGGGAAGCTGCATAATCTGCTCCAGCCTTCTTTTTAAAATTCTCTGCAATTACCTCAAATTCCTTATTCAAAGAAAAATTCAAGTTCAGACCATTGATAATCGCGTCATAACGCTCCCGAATCTTTCTCAGCAAAGGCATAAAATCTCCTTCTGCCTCTGCCAGCTCATAGCACTGATAAAGCATATCTGTTACTTTTGTATCCTTGGCATTGCGTTTTCCTGGCGCGCTGGGAACCACATACCTACGGCTCTCATCTTCACGGATGATTTTTCCTACTTTTGAAAACTGCCCGGCGCTTGCCAGGGAGCTTCCTCCAAATTTCACTACTTTTATCATATTTCCACTCCTTCGGATTCTCGTTTTCGTAAAAGTCACAGGACATTTTACCATAAAACCGCCAGTATGGGAACCAAATTTTGAAATTTTTCCTATAAAGATAACATTGAGAGAAAAAAGCAAATCTTGCTTTTTCCAAAATTCTGTATTATAATAACGACATATTACAATACTATATACTATACTGCAAAATAAATGTAACCGCTGGATTCATTTTGCGGTTTTTTTTGAGGAAAAATAAATGAAAATTACAATCTGTGATGATAGCATAAAAGACATGGCAGCAATCGAAGATTTGCTTGTAAAATACAAAAAACTGCATCCCCAGGCAGATTTCGAAGTAGAAAAATTTACAGATCCTTTCCAATTATCCAGAAAAATACACAAAAAAATGTTGGCTGACATTTATATTTTAGATATTATTATGTCCGGAACAACCGGAATTGATATTGGCAATCAGATCAATCAGGCTGGCAGCAACGCCGCCATTATCTATACAACCTCTTCCAATGATTTTGCATTAGATGCTTACGGTGTACGTGCAGTAAGATATCTCTTAAAGCCAATCGTAGAAGAACAATTTTTTGAAGCGTTGGATTATGCCCGCGCTTCCCAGGAAATAAAAAGAGGACCTTTATATCTGATAAAAACAAAAAAAGGATTGATCTCTGTCCCCTGTGCTAAAATAGAATATATTGAGAATTCTTCCAGAATGTTAGATGTACACTTGACAGACAAAACGATTATCACCAGTATATTTATCCGAAAATCCTTTGATGAAGAAATCAAAGAACTTCTAGGCAACAGTAATTTTATACAGGTTCACAAATCATTTCTTGTGAACCTGAATTTTATCAGACAATTGGAAGGAAGCAACATTGTCATGGACAGCGGCGCAGATATTCCAGTCAGTAAAAAGAACACCGCAAATGTAAAAAGGCAATACCTTTTATTTATTTCAGAGCAATATAAGTAAGGAAAAGAAATGGACTATTTTAGTAATATCTCTTATATGATAAGTCACATATTTTTAATGCTTTTTATTTACCTGTTTATTACCCACCGTTACTCAGAAACAGTAACCAGATTAATCTGTTTTACTTCTTTTTTGCTGTTATCTATTACCGATGTCGTTAAATTAAACATATTTCCAGATAATGATTGGTGCTATTTTCTAATTACCCTCTTTCAAATATTTGTAACCCAGTTCACAGGTATTCTCATTTCAAAAAGAAGAAACAGTAAAGCTCTATTCATAGGCTTAAGCGCTTCCAATTATACCATTATCGGAAGCGTCATCGCCACCATTCTATACATTTATGGAGAAAACAGAATTCTTGCTTTGTTGGGAAACTTTATCGTACACCTCATCCTTCTGATTATTTTGTATAAAAGCCTTCGGAACATGTGGCTTGAGCAATATGAAAAAGAATACACCAAAGGCTGGTGGGAGCTTTGCTTGATTCCTGTCTTTTTTTATTGCAGCTTTTCCTGTATCGCTTTCTTTCCTTACAGCCTATATGACTATCCTCAAAATATCCTGGGCATCCTCTGCATGGTGGCTACCATGTGTGTATCTCACGTCGTTGTTTTACGGTATATTGAAAGCGATTCAAAGCAAAAAGACATTTATTGGAAAAATGTACTATTTGAATCTTACATCAAAGGCTTAGAAAATCAATATTATCTGGTAGAGCAATCGGAAAAAAAGCTTCGAATTCTCCGTCATGACATGAGACATTATTCTAATATGATCCATATGCTGTTAAATCAGGGCGAATATGAGGAAATCAAAAAAATTATGACACATCTCAATGAAGTCACAGATGAAAATAAGATGGTAAAGTACTGTCGCAACCTAATTGTGAACACCATCATTTCCGAAATGATGGAACGTGCAAATACCTTCGATATCGACGTACATCTGGATCTTTTGGTGGATGAGAAAACTCCCGTCAATGACTACGAATTTACGGCAGTCATTGCAAACCTGTTTGAAAATTCTATTATATGTGTGAAAAATTTTGAAAAAGAGCACCGATACATAGATGTTAAAGTACATTGTACCAAAGACCATTTGCTCATCCAAATGAAAAATGAATATCAAGAAGAAATTACCTTTGATTCTCTCACTGGACTTCCCAAAAGTAAAAAAGGGGTGAACCATGGCTTGGGAATGCAAAGCGTGCAAGCATTTTCAGAAAAAATAAATGGCGCCATTGACTGCTTCTGTGAAAATGGCATCTTTTGGATGATTCTATTTGCCAAATTCTGATGAGCTGTTACAAATCATCATTTATTTGTGAAAAACAACTCTTAATATAATTTGTAAAAAAAGGTATAATGTAGAAAAGAATATTATAGGAGCAAAAGTACCAACGGAGGATACCTTCATGCAAAAAACTTTTATTCGACATACATCTGTGATTATCTCAACTGCTATTTTCCTGACATTATTTATTAATTTCCTGTTTACTCTGCATACCCTGCAGTCCCAGCAATTCAATACCTTTTATGCAAAGTCAGAACAAATTATACACACCTTAAAAAATAATCAGGCGGAACTGAAAATTATGCAGGAAAATCTGGATGTTGATTATCTAACCAGAGCAAAAGCAGCCGCATACATATTTGATACGCAGGAAGAAATTTCCATGAATACGGAAGAAATGCAATATCTGACTAACCTGCTCAACGTAGATGAACTGCATATCATTGATGAAAAGGGATTCATTGTATCTTCTTCTGTTTCCAAATATATAGGCATCGATATGAATAATCACAAGCAAACCCGGGCGTTTCTTGCACTTTTGGAAATGGATGGTGAAAATGCCTACCTTATTCAAGAACCCCAGCCTAATGCGGCAGAACACAGAGTCATGCAATACGTGGGCGTTCTCCAAAAAAGTAAAAAAGGCATTGTACAGGTAGGTTTTAAACCTACCAGGCAGATGGAAGCCGAATCAAGGAATACCTATGAATATATTTTTTCAAAATTTCCCACAGACACGGGAGAAGAGCTATTTGCAGTAGACACTTCCACCGGAGAAATTTTGGGGCATTCCGGCGGCATAGACCAGGCGTTTCAAGAAGAGTACTACCAACTGGATCAGCTCTGGGGCTGTATGAAAGGCGCTTGGAAAAAAGGAAAAAACGGGAAAGCGATGTATGTAGCAGCCAGAGAATATAATCATATGCTGCTATGCGCCGCATTACCGCAGGAAATTTTGCTTCAGCAGCTTTTCAAGCAAGTATTTACTACCCTGCTGTACCTTTTAATTATCGAAGCTATCGTTATCCTGTTTTTAAATTACCTTGTGAAACGCAAGGTAGTGGACGGCATCCACCGAATTATAGAAAATCTGGATTCCATCACCAAGGGAAATCTGGACACTACTGTAACCGTTGGAGGAAACCAGGAATTTGAAGCGTTGAGCCGGGGCATCAACCGTATGGTAAGAAGCATTACCAACAGCGCCGACCGTATCGCTGCAATTATTGAAATCAGCGGTATCCCTCTGGCAGCTTTTGAATATACCCCTGATACCGCCCATGTATTCGCAACCCCGGGACTGAAAGAATTATTAGCCCTTTCCGACCAGACCGCAGAACAATTTTATAGTAATGCACCTCTTTTCGACCATTACATCCGGGAAAAAATGAAGCATCCCTTGGAAGGAGAGCAGGATATTTTTCAAATTGATGAATCTCGGTATGTCCGCATCCATATGTCTGATTCTCCAAATAAGCACCTGGGAATCGTTACAGATGTCAGCAATGATATCATGGAAAAAAAGCAGATGCAGTATGAAAACACCCACGACACCCTCACTGGACTATATAAATTTTCTCATTTTAAGCTTCTGGCAGCTAAGCTTCTACAGGAGCTCCCAGCAGAAAGTATGTGCGCCGCTGTTATGATTGATCTTGATAATTTCAAATCAATCAACGATACCTTCGGCCATGACATTGGCGATTTCTATCTGCAAAGTTTTTCCCATGTGATGCACAGGATGCCCTGTAAGCATTTTTTGACAGCACGACGTTCTGGAGATGAATTCTGCATGATGATATTTGGCTGTAAGGACAAGAATCATGTGACGGACCTTTTGCATATGTTTTACGAAGCTCTGGACGATACACCGATAGCATTATCTCCTACTCAGTCAAGGATCATCCACGCATCCAGCGGCTTTGCCTGCACCTCAGACTCTTCTGTCAATATCGAAGAGCTTCTATGCCATGCAGACAAAGCCCTCTATGAGAGAAAACGGCAAGCCAAAGGCGGCTTTGGGGAATACCTGCCATAAAGTTCAAGTTCTAGCCAAAACCCAAGAAAAACCAATCAGCAAGCATCTACTTCAAAGACACTTGCTGATTGGTTTTATTACAATTGCACCGTAAATATTATTGTTGCGGATAAATCAAATACTTTCTTTCCGCCACTGGTTACTGTTTAATTCTTGCTCTGTAATACGAACCAATTCCATATTTTTGTTTTGATCTTCAAAGAGCTTATAATACTGTGACTTTCCTGAAACATCACGCTCTCTCACTGTTTCAAGTACCGAAGCTTCAACACGAAATGGAAACGCACAACACAAAATACTGACAAGCAAAGCATAAGTTAAAATTTTTCTCATTTTTTTATACTTCCTTATTATTGATTTTTATATTACAATATAATATAAAAATCAATATACATTATAAATTTTTAATGGGGAATGCAAATGAAATGTAAAACATGCGGTGTTGAAAATTTGAATGGTACCAGGTACTGCCAGAACTGCGGCAGCAAACTAGAACAAAAGCTGTCCGATAAACTTCCCTGGAAAAACGCCAAAGTATATGCAGGACTTGGACACAAGGGCTCTTCCATTGCCCCATTAGGTGCCATGGCTATCGAAAATCAGAGCAAGGAACTGGGAGAAGTAACCAAACATAAAAATTTAATCAAAGTCTGCCCTCGTCCAGACGGTACATGGTATTGCCCTGATTGCGGAGAATTAAATGAACAATATAAAAACTTCTGCAAAAACTGTGGCAGAGATTACGTATGATTCTTATTTTTGAACAAAGTGTGCAGTCACGCAGTGACATCTTCCTCTTGCACGAATGCACATATTATTTTTATTCTATAGGAAGATACTTTCACACTTTAGCGTGACAAGGTCTTTCCTATAGAATAAGATAAAAAGCGTCCAAGTCCCTTATGAACCAGGGACTTGGACGTTTTTATCTTATTCTTAGTTCTCACCATATAAAGCGATTAACTTATTCAGATATTCATAACGCTCTTTTGCATGCTTCTCAGAAACTGCAAACAGCTCTTCTGCTCTTTCTGGATTAAATCTTGCAAGTGCATTGTAACGAACTTCTCCGTTTAAGAATGCCTTGTAATCTCCAGTCGGTGCCTTGCTGTCTAAGGAGAATGCTGCCTTTCCTTCCTCTTTCAATGCAGGATTGAAACGGAAGTTATGCCAGTAACCAGCTTCTACAGCGTTCTTCTCTTCTGTCTGAGCTTTGCTCATACCAACCTTGATACCATGGTTGATACATGGAGCATAAGCGATAATCAAGGATGGTCCTGGATATGCTTCTGCTTCTGCCAGAGCTTTGATACACTGATTGTAATCAGCGCCCATTGCAATCTGTGCAACATATACATAACCATAGCTCATTGCGATAGAAGCAAGGTCTTTCTTCTTCACTTCTTTTCCGCCTGCTGCAAACTGTGCAATTGCACCAGTAGGAGTAGCCTTGGAGGACTGTCCGCCTGTATTGGAGTAAACTTCAGTATCGAATACCATAACGTTGATATCCTGTCCGCTTGCCAATACATGGTCTACACCGCCAAATCCGATGTCATATGCCCATCCGTCACCACCAAAGATCCACTGAGATTTCTTTCCAAGGAAATCTTTCTCAGCAAGAATTTCTTTGGAAGCCTCACATCCACATGCTTCTAAAGCAGCGATTAATTTATCTGTAGCTGTTCCGTTGACAGCGCCGATTCCATAAGTGTCAAGCCACTCTTGTCCTGCTGCAACAACGTCTGCATTCTTGCCTTCTGCTACCAATGCTTCCACTTTGCTCTTTAATTTTCCTCTCACTGCCTTCTGAGCCAGTAACATACCATAACCAAACTCTGCAGCATCTTCGAATAAGGAATTGGACCATGCAGGACCTTGTCCTCTTTCATTTACAGTATAAGGTGTAGATGGTGAAGAGTTACCCCAGATGGAGGAACATCCAGTTGCATTTGCAATATACATTCTATCACCAAACAACTGTGTAATCAATTTTGCGTATGGTGTCTCACCACATCCGCCGCATGCGCCTGAGAACTCAAGCAATGGCTGTTTGAACTGAGAACCTTTTACAGTAGTCTCTTTGAATTTTTCTACGACATCTACTTTCTTCTCTGTGGTTAAACCAAAATCAAAGTAAGCCTGTTCTCCAACATTTGCTTCACAGTTCTGCATTGTAAGAGCTTTCTCACCCTTCTTGCCTGGGCATACATTTGCACAGGAGCCACATCCGGTACAGTCAAGTGCAGAAATAGTCATGCTGAACTTGTACTCTGGCATTCCTGTCATAGGAAGTGTCTGCATTCCTTCTGGAGCTTTGGAAGCTTCTTCTTCTGTCAATGCTACCGGACGGATGACTGCATGAGGACAAACATATGCACAAATATTACACTGAATACAATTTTCTGGATTCCATACTGGAACGTCAACTGCAATACCACGTTTCTCAAATGCAGCAGATCCAGAAGGAGTCTGTCCATTTTCATATTTCTTAACAACAGATACAGGAATCTTGTTACCTTCCTGTCCATTTACTGGAATCTGAATGTCATTTACAAAATCTACAACGTCTTTTCTATCTCCAGTTGCAACCTTTGCAAAGCTTTCATCCTGAGCGTCTTTCCAGCTTGCAGGAACTTCAATCTTAACAACTCCAGTTGCTCCAGCGTCGATTGCATCATAGTTCATCTGTACAATCTTATCGCCCTTCTTGCCATAGGTTGCCTTTGCAGCAGCCTTCATCAGCTCAATTGCTCTCTCTTCTGGAATAATTGCTGCCAATTTGAAGAATGCCGACTGAAGCACAGTGTTGATACGTCCGCCAAGTCCGATTTCTTTTCCAATCTTGATACCATCGATGGTATAGAATTGAATATCGTTTTCAGCAATATATCTCTTTACCTGTCCTGGAAGATGTGTTTCCAGTTCTTCTGGGCTCCAGGAGCAGTTCAACAGGAAGGTTCCGCCTGGTACTAATTCCTGAACCATGTTGTATTTACGTACATAAGAAGGATTGTGGCATGCTACAAAATTTGCCTGTTTGATTAAGTATGTGGACTTAATTGCCTTCTTACCAAAACGCAGGTGAGACATGGTAACACCGCCGGATTTTTTGGAATCATAATCAAAATATGCCTGAGCATACATATCTGTGTTGTCACCGATAATCTTAATGGAGTTCTTATTTGCTCCAACAGTACCGTCAGCGCCAAGTCCCCAGAACTTGCAGTTGATGGTTCCTTCTGGTGTGGTTACTGGGTCTTCCTTTACTTCCAAAGAAAGGTTGGTAACGTCATCATAAATACCGATCGTAAATCTTTCTTTTTCTGTATTGTTGTATACAGCGATAATCTGTCCAGGTGTAGTGTCCTTGGAACCTAATCCATAACGGCCGCTTGTGATCTTAACATCGTCAAATTTGGTTCCCTTCAATGCTGCAACTACATCCAAATATAAAGGCTCGCCAAGAGATCCTGGCTCTTTTGTTCTGTCTAATACAGCGATTGTCTTAACGCTGTCAGGAATTGCTGCAACAAAAGCATCCTTGCTGAACGGACGATACAGACGAACCTTTACAACGCCGACCTTCTCGCCTTTTTCCATTAAGTAATCAATGGTTTCATCAATGGTGTCACATACGGAACCCATAGCGATGATAATTTTCTCAGCATCAGCAGCGCCATGATAGTTAAACAGCTTGTAATCCGTACCAATCTTCTCATTTACCTTGTCCATATATTTCTGTACGATTGCTGGCATTTCATCGTAAGTGATATTGCAAGACTCTCTGGTCTGGAAGAAGATATCTGGGTTCTGTGCAGAACCGTCCTGACGGGGATGATTTGGATTCAGTGCATTCTTACGGAATGTATCAATTGCACTTAAATCTACCATATCTTTCAAATCTTCATAATCCCATGTTTCAATTTTCTGAATCTCGTGAGAAGTTCTGAATCCATCAAAGAAATTGATGAAAGGAAGATGTCCTTCCAAAGCAGCACAATGTGCAACTGGAGTTAAATCCATAACTTCCTGTACGGAAGACTCGCAGAGCATTGCTGCACCAGTTTGACGACAGGCATATACGTCGGAATGGTCACCAAAAATATTCAGCGCATGTGTTGCTACACAACGTGCAGATACATTGAATACGCCTGGAAGCCCTTCACCTGCAATTTTGTAAAGATTGGGAATCATCAGTAACAATCCCTGGGATGCAGTGTAAGTGGTAGTTAATGCACCTGCTGCCAATGAGCCATGTACAGTACCTGCTGCTCCAGCTTCAGACTGCATCTCTGTTACCTGTACAGTCTGTCCAAAAATGTTCTTTCTTCCCTGTGTTGCCCATTCATCGGTTGCTTCTGCCATAACAGAAGATGGTGTGATGGGGTAGATGGCTGCAACATCTGTGTATGCATATGAAGCATGTGCTGCTGCATGATTACCATCCATGGTTTTCATAGATCTTTTCATTACATTTTTCCTCCTGCCTGAATTTAATTTGTCACCGTGAAAGTCTTAGACTTCCACAACATAGATAACAAATTCTTCCTTTATACTATAATAATTATAGCCAGAAAAATCAATAGTTTTCGGCTTATTTCATGTATTTTTCTTGGAACACCTCAATAGGCATGGGTTTGTCAAACAAAAATCCCTGTCCCAAGTGAAATCCGCAGTCTACTAAAAACTCCCGCTGCTCCTCTGTCTCTATTCCTTCAAAGATCACTTCATCTTTCACGCTCTCAATTAATCTACCCATATGCTGAATAAATTCTTTTCCATTTTCACAGTTTTTTTGATGTAAAAAGCTTTTATCTACCTTGACAATATCCGCCGGAATATCAAGAAGCATCCCAAGGGAAGAATACCCGGTTCCAAAATCATCAATTGCCACGCGAAACCCTTCCTGTCGAAGCTGATTCAGCTCTGTTTTCACCAATTCATATCCTGTGATAAAAAGGCTTTCTGTAATTTCAATCTCAATATATTTAGGTTCAATCCGATATGCCTTTGTCATAGACACAATCCTTCGGTAAATTCCCTCACCCTCAAAATGACTTCTGGAAAAATTCACGGAAATCACTGGTGGCTCTTTTCCTGCCTCTAACCAGCTTCTCATGTAGATTAATACCTGCTCATACACATAAAAATCCAGCTCCACAATATAACCAGATTTCTCCAATATGGGAATAAATAAATCCGGAGATTCTATTTTTCCATTGTCTTTGTGCCACCGTACCAGAGCCTCCCCACCAGAAAGCTCCAATTTGGAAAGATAAAATTTCGGCTGCACATAGACCTGAAATCCCCCTTCTCGAAGGCTCCCCTGAAACTCTGCCAGCACTTGTTTTTCTTCATCTCTTTTGCTTCTCATTTTGCTCTCATACACATGGCAAAACGCACTGCTGTGGCCCTTGATGCTTTTTCTGGTCAGATTGGCATTCTCAATTGCCATCTCGAGATTTTCCCCTTTATGCTCCATAAAATAAATACCAGTTGTCAATCGAATGCTGCTGGAAGGATAGATCTCCTTCTGCTGCCTGCTGAAATCCAAACTGGTCTTCACAATACGTTGTAAAATCATATCTTGATTGATATCCCACAAAAAGATAATAAACAGGTCAGAATACACCCGACAGGATATCATATTTTCCTCGCTGTGGAGGAAAGAAGCAAAGTTCTTTAAAATATCGTTTCCTGCAGAATATCCAAAATTATCGTTGATGTAGGAAAAATCATTGATATCTGTATAGACAATGGCATACTTCATATTCTCCTGCCAGTCTTTTAATTTTTCCTTGACTTTTCCTTTGAAGGCTTCTTCCACATACAGTCCCGTCAAGGGATCTTTCCATTTCAAATGCTGAATTTTTCTCTGGTCCTCCTGCTTATGCTCCCTAAGCGCTGCAAAAATAGAAAGCATCCGCGCCAGCTCCTGAAAGGTCTCCCGCTGAAACTCTGTCCATGTCCCAGTATCTAAGGGTTCACAAAACAGATAATATTTGTCAGAACCTTTAAAAAAGCAATCCTGCTTTTTCTCGCTGTTTTTTCCAGGAAAGCCGACCACAATTCCATGGTTCCTGTCCCAGGAATTAATCTGTCCTATCTCCCCCTTTTCCTTATCATATTCTAATATCGCTACACATTTCAATTCATACTGTTTTCCAATTCGATCCAACAAAAAATCCAGAGAGGTATTCACATCTTCACCACTGGGAAGCAGCATGACCAATTCTTGGTTGATTTCCTTCATCAATCTGTACCGCTCTGCCTGCAGGCACAGTACCTCTTCTATTTCAGTCTTCATCGTAAAACTCCCATCCTACTTCTCTTATCCTTTGACAGGCCGCAGCCATCTTTCCGTTTGACAGGCCGTATGACTATCCATATTATTTTTCTCCTAAATTTCACTTCATTATTCTCAATCATACCAAATAATTCCTTTATTTTCAATTGTTTTCCTTGAAAATAAAACAGTTTTATGTATAATAATAGGGCAAGGGCATAGGCCCATCTGATTTTCCACAAGCAGAGTAATTCTGCCAAACATGCTTTTATGCAAAATTCGGAAAGCAGAACTAAAATTCAGAAAAAGAGGATTTGATATGATTAGTGCAAACAATGTAACATTAAGGATAGGGAAAAAGGCTTTATTTGAAGACGTCAACATCAAATTTACCGAGGGAAACTGCTATGGATTAATCGGTGCCAATGGAGCTGGAAAGTCCACATTTCTTAAGATTTTAAATGGGCAATTGGAACCCACCAATGGTGATGTTTTCATTACCCCCGGCCAGCGTCTTTCTTTCTTGCAGCAGGATCATTTTAAATATGATGAATTCCCAGTACTGGATACTGTGATTATGGGAAATCAACATCTCTACGATATTATGAAAGAAAAAGATGCCATTTATATGAAGGAAGATTTCACCGATGAAGACGGGATCCGCGCCAGTGAACTGGAAGCGGAATTCGCCGAAATGGACGGCTGGAATGCGGAATCGGATGCAGCGCAGCTTTTGAATGGCCTTGGCATTGAACCAGAATTCCATACGGTCCTTATGAAAGACATGAATGGCCCCCAGAAGGTAAAAATACTTCTGGCCCAGGCGCTATTTGGCAATCCAGATATTCTACTCCTGGATGAGCCTACCAACCACTTAGATTTGGACGCCATTGCCTGGCTGGAGGAATTTTTAATTAACTTTAACAATACTGTAATTGTTGTTTCCCATGACCGATATTTTCTGAACAAGGTCTGCACCCATACCGCTGACATCGACTATGCTAAAATTCAGCTTTATGCAGGAAATTATGATTTCTGGTATGAGTCCAGCCAGCTTTTAATCAAGCAGATGAAGGAAGCCAATAAGAAAAAAGAGGAGAAGATCAAAGAGCTTCAGGAATTTATTTCCCGTTTCTCTGCAAATGCATCCAAATCCAAACAGGCAACCTCCCGAAAGAAAGCGTTGGAAAAAATTCAGCTAGATGAAATTAAACCTTCCAGCCGGAAATACCCTTATATTGATTTCCGCCCCAATAGGGAAATCGGAAATGAAGTTCTCACGGTAGAAAATTTAAGTAAAACTGTTGACGGCGTAAAAGTATTAGACAACATATCCTTTATTGTAGGACATGACGACAAGATTGCATTTGTAGGAAGCAACGAAATTGCCAAAACCACTTTGTTTAAAATCTTAGCAGGAGAATTAGAGCCTGACGAAGGCAACTACAAGTGGGGCGTTACCACCAGCCAGTCCTACTTTCCCAAGGATAACACAGAGATCTTCAACAATGATTTGCAGATTGTGGAATGGCTCACTCAGTTTTCCGAAATCAAGGACGCCACTTATGTCCGGGGCTTCTTAGGCCGAATGCTTTTTGCTGGAGAAGACGGCGTAAAGAAAATGAAAGTATTATCTGGTGGTGAGAAGGTCCGTGTTCTGTTATCCCGAATGATGATTACTGGGGCAAATGTCCTGATTCTGGATGAACCTACCGACCACTTGGATATGGAATCCATCACCGCTTTGAACAATGGATTAATCAAATTCCCTGGTGTTTTACTGTTTGCCTCCAGAGACCATCAGGTTGTACAAACCACGGCCAACCGTATTATTGAATTTTTGCCCAATGGAAGTATGATTGATAAGGTTACTACCTATGATGAATACTTAGAAAGCGATGAGATGGCAAGAAAGAGACAGGTATACTCCACAAGTAACGCCCAGGAAGAGGATGATTAAGAACCTGTTCCAAGATGATTGAGAAATCATTTACAAAAAGACTATCGTAAAATGCAAGAATTCTACAACATATCGTACAGTAAAATAGTACTTGTGCAATATGTTGTAGAATTTTTTGTTTTTCTATAGCAGATACGCTTTTAGCAATTCCACTGTGGCTCTCACACCATCCACATGACTTCTCTCATAGCCATGGGATGCGTACACGCCTGGACCAATCAATCCATGGCGACAATCATAACCAGCTTCCAAAGCGGCGTCTGCATCGGAACCATAATGGGGATACACATCCACTGCAAAATCAATCTCATGTTCCTTCGCTGCTTTCACCAAGTCATTCACTACCTGATAGGTGTAAGGACCTGCACTGTCCTTGGCACAAATGGATACCTGATGTTCGGTACATGCCAGCCCTTCTCCCACACATCCCATATCCACAGAAAGAATTTCTGTCACTCCTTCTGGAACACTTCCGCAAGCTCCATGCCCTACTTCTTCATAAGCAGTAATGTGATGATATATTTTCCGTTTTGGGGTAATGTTTTCTTCTTTCATATATTTTGCAAATCCAAGAAGAATTGCAACACTCAGTTTGTCATCCAGAAAACGGCTTTTGATATATCCCTTTTCCGTTATCACCGTCCTTGGCTCAAAGGCAACAATATCCCCGGTCATAATACCCAGTTTTTCCGTCTCTTCTTTCGAGCTTACTCTCTCATCCAGCACTACTTCCATGGTATCAAAATCCCGTTTTGCTTTGCCATATTCACTGTTTACATGCACAGACGCATTTTCCAACTGAAATGTCCCTTCGTAAATTCCATCGCATCTGGTAATGACCCGACAGTTTTCAGTCTCTGTATTCATGGGATGCAAGCCGCCCAAGGGAGACACCTTAAGCCTTCCATTTCCCTTAATCTCACAAACCATGGCCCCCAATGTATCCATATGGGCTGTCAACAAAATTGCATCTTCCTTATGGTTTCCGCCTAGGTCTGCCACAACGCCGCCCTTTACTGATTTTTGGGCATGATATCCCATAGAAGCATACTCCTCTAAAATCCTGTCTGCCACTTCTTGGGTATACCCGCTTGGGCTGTCAATTGAGAGAATTTTCTTTGTCTGTTCTAAAATGTATTCGATTATTTTTTCCATTTAATATTTCCTCCTAACAACTTATGGTATCTTCCAAAAGTGCCCTTACACTTCTTTTATGCATAAAAAGGCGCCTAGGTTTCCCCTTCTCCCCTGGCTGGCCCGATGGGAAAATAATAACTTTTCATTACAGCAGGTACAGATATTTGTAACAGACAAATGTTCCTGCATAATACCTGCTTCCAACAAAACAATTTCGTTGGTACGCCACAAATCAAGCTGATACTTTCCTTGGCCCTTTTCCAGCAAGATTTCATTGATATACTGAGGAAATTCTTTTTGAAATTCCATTGCCACATCCTCACTGATTTCATAACAGTTCTGACAGATGGAAGGGCCAATGGCGCAGACAACATCCTTCGGCTCTGTCTGAAATTCCCGCTGCATGGCCCGAAGAGTTGCTTCTCCCATACGCCCCACCGTTCCTCGCCAACCGGAATGGGACAAGCCGATCGCCCTATGTTTCGTATCAACAAAATATAACGGGACACAGTCTGCATAAAAGGTAGAGAGGATAAGCCCTGGTTCATCGGTAATCAACCCATCCACATCGGTATATCCCCGTTCTCGTATCAATCCTTTTCCTGCATCCTCTCTTCCCACACGCCTTACGTTGGTGGTATGTGTCTGGTCCGTGAAAACAAAATTTTTGTATTCTATGCCAAGCGCCCAAGAGACCCTGCGGAAATTTTCTTCTACTGCTGCTCTCTCATCTCCTCTGGTAAAGCTTAAATTCAGACTTTCAAATATCCCTTTGCTCACACCGCCCATTCTGGTGGTAAAACAATGTTTTACCATTCCTGTTTTCTCCAACAGGGGATAATACAAATAAGGAAATATCCTTCCTTCTGATTCATCTTGTCGAAGCAACGGCATCTGTTCTTTCGATGCTGTTTTAAACTTTATTGCTGATTCTTCCATATTCACTCCTATCAGGAAAGATTCTATTTTAGGCAAAATAATCTACTGCCGAAATGGAAAAGCATCCTCCACATGGAACATTTCTTCTCCTAAAATTCCGATCACATCAAACCGACAGGGCGTACTTTCCCCATATCCGTAACGCATACAATAATAGGCTGCCGTTTTGCAGATCCGACGCTGCTTTCTTACATCCACTGCTTCCAATGGATGTCCGCCTTTGATATTTTTCCGGTATTTCACCTCCAAAAACACCAAATAGGTTCCCTGCCTTGCAATCAAATCAATTTCCCCATACCGGCTATAAAAATTTGTATGTAAAATCTGATATCCCTTTTCCTTTAAAAACTCAGCCGCCCAATGCTCCCATGCGATTCCCTGCTTACGATTTTCATTGCCTGTTTTTGCCAATCTACACTTCCTTTTCTATCCATATGCTTTTATATTTTTCTATCCCTATTGTTTACCTATGATACGTTTGAGTTTCCCCATTTTTTATAATAGCCGATATTTATAGAACCAAAAGGTCTCGCTGCCTTTGGCAGCATAGACATCTTGCACAAAAAGCCTCTGAAAAGCTAGATTTCCAGAGCTCTTTTCTGTGCAAAGTGTTTCCATCACTTCGTGATGGAAACCTTTTGGTACTATGAATTGTAAAATGGGGAAACTCGAAATGATACGTGATTAACAAATCCCCCTATTTTAATTTCTCACGCATCCGTTCCATATCATCTACAAATACCAAAATTTCCGCCACAACCTCGTAAAGTTCCGGTGGTATCATATCACCGATTTCCAATTTGGAGAGGGTTTTTGCCAGCTTTTCATCCCGATAAAAAGGAATATTGTCTTCCTTTGCCTTTTCAATAATTTTTTCCGCCAAATGCCCTTTTCCAGTGGCAATGATTTTCGGCGCTGTTTCTCCAGGATTGTAGGCTATGGCAACGGCTGTTTTCTGTCTTTTTCCCCATGGGGTGTCCATAGTTACTGGTTCATTTGTATTCTTATACCTTGTTTCCGCCATAGATTTTCTCACGCTCCCTATCCTGCATTTTCGTTTTTCTTCGGAAATTTTTTTAATTTCTATGCTTTCACATCAAAAGAATACCGATGCAGCTTTCCAGCAGGCTTTTCTTGTTCTAAAAATTCTTGCACAGAGTTTTTGTGCTCTTTGCGATTCTCCACTTTTACCTCACAGCTATAGCCCTTTTGCTCCAGGCGTTCCATCAACTGTCCGGTAAAATTTGAAATCAATTGAAAGGACAATTCATCTGTCAGATAAAAATCTGTCTGTACCGTCAGCCCATGCAATTTTACATAAATATCAGTGGAACCAAGATGCTCCAAATCCAAATGGAGCAGTGCGGAGAGATCTCCTTCTTTTTCCCTGAGATTTTTCTTGTTGGTATATACATACAAATCACTGTGGGCATTTTGCTGCTGCAATTTTAACGGAAGCTGCACATACGTATAAACCTGATTCAACTGATTCATAAATTCCAGATTACTCTGTACAGACTGGGCTGTTTTCGCCAAAGCAGTTCCTTCTTTTCCTGTCTGGGCAAGTGTCTGCTGCAGCTCTGTCATCTGTCTGGCCAGCCTTTGATACAATTCTTTGACTGCTCCCTCTTCTTTTAACTTTTCTGGGGTGAGCATCCATTGATCTGTCATGGCCTGCTTCATCAACCCTTTAAATTCCTGGGAGGAAAATAATTTCTTGATGGAGCCGTCTTTGAATTCCCCGTCTTTTTCCACTGTTCCCATGATCTGCTGCAAGAGTTCCCCAGCAGAAAGGCTGGTGTTCAGCCTTCCCTCAGGCAGAAGCTGTTCATTCTCTGCTGCCCCGGAAAATTCCTGCAGCATCGTAGTAAGATTTCCCTGCTGTTCCTTGGTAAGGATTGCATCGATAGGACTTTGTATTTCCTTTCCTGCCCCTCCTGCCATTTCCTGGGAAATCCCCTCCTTGCCTGCCAATTCTCCTATTGCACGTTCTGCTGCAATGTCCCCTTGCAGCTTTTGATTCCCCACATTACCATTTTGCAAAGCTGAATTCTTATTGTCTTTATTCTCCACAGCCTCAGTGAGCCCTTCGCCATTTTGCAGAATCTGATTTATGGCGTCTTTATTCTGTATCGTTTCCCCATCGGCTGGCAATTGGTCGCCATTTGGAAAAACCTGATTTCCCTTCTCCCCATCCAAAAGAACTGACTGGCTGCCGTCTCCGAAAAGAATTCCTAAAATCTGTTTTTGCAGTCCCAACAATTGTAAAGCTTCTGTATTCTGTCCATTTTCTGCCACACCTGGATTCTGTCCACCTGTCAGAACAAAATTTTCCGGCAAAGTATTCTGCTGCCCCATTCCCTCTTTTCCAAATATCTGTTCTGGAAGATTGGCAATTCCCTCCATAAGCTCTTGTATTTCCGGCAATATTGCCTGTTGTCCGTTCTGGTAATTCTGGAATTGATTCAAGGAATCCTCAGTAATCACAAACCCTAACTTTTGCATCTGTACCAATGTCTGTATCTCTGCCTGAGGGAAATTAGCCACTGCCCGCATCATTTGCATCAGACTGCTCTTATCGATGGGCATCTGCTCCATCATCATATGGTTGACCATAGACAGATTCCTTGGATTGGCTTTCAATCCTGCTGCCTCCAATGCTTTCAACAGTGTAGGATTCTGGGCGCTCTCTAAGGTTACTGGACGGATAGAAATCTGTTCTCCGGTATTCGCCTTCACTTCAAACAGCATGGGCTGCCCTTGTTCTAAGGTTACACCTGATTCCATCCTAGCAGAAATCGTCCTTCCATCACTTAACCCTAAAGTCACCTGATTATTTTTTACTTCTGTGACCATCCCCTCAAAGACCTTTCCCGGCGTCAGCTCCTGCACCTGGGCGGTGGGGCGTACTCCCGTTGTTTCTTTTACACTTCCCAATGTCTGGGTATTGGACGCCGTATTAGCCTGATATTGATGAATGCCTCCTAATGACACTTCTACTCACTGCCTTTCTACAAGAAAAGTTATGAAACTTTCAAACTTCTTTTACACATAAGATTTTATGAAGGACTGACGATGTATGAGAGATGGTCCATACTTTTTGATTGCTTCTAAATGTTCCTTGGAGCCATATCCCTTGTTCCGGGCAAACCCATATTCCGGCATAATTTTATCATATTCCACCATCAATCTGTCCCTAGTTACTTTCGCGATGATGCTTGCAGCCCCAATGGAAAGACTTTTTTCATCCCCTTTTATAATCGGTATCTGGGGAAGCTCCACCTTGGGAATCGTCACTGCATCATTTAATAATATATCGGGTGTAACAGATAAATTTTGAATAGCCTGGCGCATGGCTTCATAGGTAGCCTGTAAAATATTGATTTCATCAATTCGCTTCGGGCCTGCCATGCCAATTCCTGTGGCCACCGCCTGTTCCATAATCACATCGTAGAGCTCTTCTCTCTTTTTTTCACTGAGCTTTTTGGAATCATTGATATAAAGAATCCTACAATCCTTGGGCAAAATCACCGCTCCTGCCACTACTGGACCAGCCAAAGGACCTCTTCCTACTTCATCAATGCCGCACACATATCCCACATGTTCATACTGTCGTTCATATTTTTTAAGACTTTCGATTCTTTGCCTCTCTTTTTCCAACTGTTCCAACTGCTTCCTGGCCTGGTGCAGCAGTTTTTTAACGCCTGCTCTTTCATCTCCTTCATACCTGGAAATAAAAGAAGGCAGCATCGTCTCCTCTGCTGCCTGTAATTCTTCTTTGATCTCACAAATTTTCTTTCGTTCCTCCACGGTTCTCTCCTCTTTACTGATGTCTGATAAAGCCAAAACTATCAAATGGATAAATACGAAGCCATGCTCTTCCAACAATATCCTTTCGATGAATCAGACCAACCCTTGGCTCTCTGCTATCTGAGCTGGCATTCCGATTATCTCCCAGAACAAAATATTCATCCTCACCTAATTCTATAGGTTCTGCTGCCTGGCCTTGTTCTAGCATGACCTCTCTGCCATAGGATTCCTCCAGTACCTCTCCATCAATAAGAATATTCCCTGCCTCATCGATTTGTACCGTTTCCCCTGGCAGCCCTATAATTCTCTTAATATAATAAGTATCCTCCTCATACTGAAATGGAAAAACAATAATATCAAAACGCTCTGGGTCATGGAATCGATAACTAATTTTATCCACAATCAAATTATCTCCATCACTCAGCGTATATTCCATAGAAGTTCCACTCACCTGAGTGCGCTGCCCGACGTAATGAATGACCAAATAGGTCATCAAAAATACAATTGCAATATACAATATAAAATTCACGGTTTCCTTGACGAGTCCTGATTTTTCATCTGAGGACTGCTCTTGATTTTTTTGCTTTCTATCTATATTCTTGTCTTCCTTTTTCCTCATACCCACAACTTCTCTTTCTGAATCATCTATGCGAACAAATTCCCTTTCGCTCTTTTTATTCTATCGCTAGTTTCCTGGAAATTCAAGAGTTATTTTTCCTAATCGTCCGCTTCGGAATTCATCCACCACAAGAGCTGCTGCCTTACTGTAATCCAGCTCATTTCCCTTTTTTATACAATTACGGTTTTGGGCAATCTGCTTTAGCAATTCTGCTGGTTCCTGTTCTTCATTTACTTCATACCGACTTGCCAAAATTCCCGGATAATGCTCTTTCAAAACCTTGATCAATTCTAAGGAAAGTTCGTCAATATTTAAAATTTCATCTTTTATGGAACCAATCAATGCAAGATACAGTCCGACCTGCTGATCTTCAAATTTGGGCCATAAAATCCCTGGTGTATCTAACAACTCCACATTTTTATTCAGCCGTATCCACTGTTTTCCTTTGGTAACTCCTGGCTTATTTCCTGTTTTGGCGCATGCCTTCCCTGCATATGTGTTAATAAATGTAGATTTTCCTACATTTGGAATTCCCACCACCATGGCACGCACTGGACGATTCTTAATTCCACGTTTTCTATCCCGTTCAATTTTCTGTTGGCAGGCCTCCATCACCACATCATTGATTTTTTTCATTCCTGCTTTCGCTCTTGCATCCACTTTTACCACGAAACAGCCCTTGTTTCTGAAATATTCAGACCATTCCCTTGTTTGCTCCTCATCGGCAAGATCTGCCTTATTCATCAAAATCAGCCTTGCCTTCTGTTTTCCCAACTCATCAATGTCAGGATTGCGGCTGCTGAGAGGAATTCTGGCATCCACCAACTCAATCACCAAGTCTATTAATTTTATATCCTCCTGCATCTGACGCTTTGCTTTCGTCATATGCCCTGGATACCATTGAAAATGCATACATAACCTCCTAATCGAAAGCGACCCGCCGCAGTGCGGTAAGAGCTTTTTTATTCTACAGGAAAGATACTTTCACGCGTTAGCGTGACAAGGTCTTTCCTGTAGAATAAAAAATGCTTCTCATTTGCTTTCCTTCTATTTCAATAATCCAAATCTGCTCCAAGGAGAAACAATACACCATGCCTTTCCTACAATATGTTCTTTTTTCACATTGCCAATGCTGGCATAACGGCTGTCTTCACTATTGTTACGATTGTCCCCCAAAACAAAATACTCATCTTCCCCTATAACAATTTCATCTTCTGCAAGCAATGGATTCTCAATAGCAGAAACTGCCACTTTTTCTTCCAAGGGCTCTCCGTTGATATAAATTGTACCTTCATTGATTTGCACTCTGTCTCCCGGCAGAGCAATCACACGTTTAATATAATAATGGGACTTTTCATTTCCATTGGGCAAAAATACAATCAGGTCATTCCGTTTTGGATCAAACAACTTATAGCCTATGCGGTTGACCAATATTTTTTCCCCATTTTCCAAGGTAGGAGACATGGATGGCCCTACCACCGAAATGCAAAATCCCACAGACAACACCAAAGTCATTGCAATCAGTATTGTCAGCAAGATTTCACCTACCCAGACTGCAATTTCCCGTAACAACCCTGTATTTACCTTTTTTTTCCTTCGATTAAAATTCAATCCCGATGTTCTTCTCATTTTCCCTCTAAGCTTCCTAAGGAACTGTCACAATATCAATGTGTTAGATGACATAGGATAATTGTTCCTTCAATTCTTAACCAAAAAGGGACAAATACAATCGTAGTTGTCCCTTCTATCCTTCTACCTGAATTATTTTACCAATTCTTTTACTTTTGCTCTCTTACCTACACGGCCTCTCAGGTAATTCAGCTTCGCACGTCTTACTTTACCGCGGCGAACTACTTCAATCTTCTCAACATTCGGAGAATGCAACGGCCATGTCTTCTCAACACCAACACCATTGGAGAACTTTCTTACGGTAAATGTCTCCCGGCTGCTTCCTCCCTGTCTCTTCAACACAATGCCTTCAAAGACCTGAATTCTTTCACGATTTCCTTCCTTAATCTTACCATAAACCTTTACGGTATCACCTACCCGGAATTCATCAACATTCTCTTTTAACTGTTCCTGTTCAATACCTTTGATAATTTCTGTTGCGTTCATTTGTGACCTCCTATTTCATTGGATGTTCTTAATACCTTTCGTAACAGAGGACCATCGTTTTCTTGTCTCACAGATTCGTATTATAACATAGGTATAGGAGAAATGCAAGAACTTTCAACAATTTTAACTTTTCTCAACTTTGTCATAATATTACTCCATGGCATTACTATCATTTGCTATATTCTTTTGTTATTAATAATCTGAAGCAATTCATCGCACGCCTCTATTTTTAATTTTTCTGCCTCATCAAACAAATGCCATGCCCGTTCTACCTCATCATATGGAAAATCTATACACGGTGGAATAATTACTTTTTCAACATCTTCTGGATATACTGCATCTACAACTGATCCACATGCTAAAGCTGATAATTGAGCTTGTACCACTGGATGTATGAATGATGAATGATAAATACAAATAACCATTCTTAACTCCTTTATGAGCAATTATCCTTCCAATATGTCCACTAGCATACCACCCATTTCTATTTTTTGTAATCATAACAGGTGTACCAAGTCTTCCCTCAACCCTTCCATCTGCAGGGTATGCAATATATCCATCTTTCAATTTAAACCTTTCAAACGTATTTTCTTCATTAAATGGCAAATATTTTAGCCCTACTATTTGGTATTGTAACAATTGCCTTCCAGAAATCAAAGGCTTACCATACCCTTTTTCTACATAATTAGTTTTATACCTTCCAGCAGGCTTAATTACATCAGCCATTGTTCCTAATTCGATTCCACCATTCTTTCTTAATTGCATAGTTGCTTCAAACATGTCTGGATCATAATAAGCAGCATCTATTCTATTGGTTCCCGATAGTTCATTAAATGCCACTGTCCATCCATTACGAAGATAGCGCTTATTATAAACAACCTTGCTCTTCTCAACAAATTCTGTCTTTAATTCATCTAATCTTTCTCTTGCTGTTGCCATGCATTCATGAGATTTTTTTATCAAACTCACAATATGGTTTCTTTGACTTTTATGAATCATTGGAATCTTTATTTTCATAATATCTTTTCTGCTCAAATGATCTACAACAGATCCTGTCTTATTAGAATGCAAAAGCGCCTGACCTATCCATGTAGAAAAAAAGCATATACATAATACTTTATTTCCTCATCATATATTTTGATTCGAATTAAATCACTTCCAAAAACAAACTTCTCTAAATATTTATCTGATATGACTAGCGGTCCCAAATTTCTTCCTGAACATGTCTGTAGAATAGTACCTTTTTCGACACGCAACGAATCAATATCATTTTGATGGGATGACAGTCTTGACCTTTCTATTGGCATATATTCCAAGATATCATATGGTTGCAAATACGGCACATATTCCTCGTTTTCCCCTGCATACGCTATAATATTTCTTCCTGGCTGCCACACATTGGCAAGCCCCTTATCTCCTAAACAAATATATTCTCCACTTTTTATATAATTTTTTATAATCCTATCAGCAGTTGCACCTGATGAAAGGTAAAAGGAAGAATCTAAACGATGATTTTCTGTAAAATCACTCTTATATATTGTTTCAACTTTCATATACTTCACCCTGCCATTTCCTATAAGCCTGAACGACTTCTGGCATATCATCATCTACCACTCGATCATCTGTACCAGAATCAACAATTATTGTCTGCCCTGATACAAGATCTAAGATTTCTTCTGCATTTATACCATGAGAAATAATCTCCTTTCCATCAGAATCTTTTTTATATATAACTGTGCCTCTTTTGTCATGTCCAATCTTTTCTGCTACAGCCATAAAAATGGGATAATTAATATTTTCTTTTTCTGCCTGCGCTTTTTCATTCTTATCAAATCTCCTCATAAAAACCATTGATGTCTGAGTATCATTCCCAGGCTGAAAAAGATCCCTTTGCATATCAACCACTGCCAAGACTTGAACATTTTTTAATAACCAATATCTGACATATTCCAAAGAGGGATTATTAAGTATACCATTAGGTATAACCATCGCCATGCGACCAGTACCTGGTTTCAAAAGTTGAATACATCTTTCAATAAACAAAATTTCTGGCGGCATACTTGTTTGAAGAATCACTTCTTTTGATTTATCTTTCCGAACTACAAGTTTTCCGTCTTCGGTTTTATCCCATACAGCAGCTAAATCGTATTGTTCGAGAATATTAACATCATCTATTAAAATGCTTGCTCCAAACGGTGGATTTGTAAATACTAAATCAAACGATTCCAATTTTACATATTTTCTTGTTTCATTATCCCATGTATTAGGATTCGTAAGGCTGTTCTCCCGATATAATCCACCAGAACCATCATTATTCATAACCATATTCATTTTGGCTGCTCTTACCAGAGATGGATTAATATCAATTCCAAATACGCATGTTGACAAATATTCTGTACGCTTTCTAAAAAATTCCTCTAATTCATATGGATTAGGGTGATTCGTATTCTCCCACAATTCAGTTTCATTTACTCGAAGTTGTTTTAAGGCATGATTCATCGCAGTGATTAAAAATCCTCCTGTTCCACATGATGGATCTATAACCTTCTCTCCTGGTTGCGGATTTAACATCTCAACGGCCATTTTACATGCATTTCTTGGAGTAAAAAATTCTCCCCTGTCACCTCTAAGATTTGATCCCACTATTTCTTCATAAGCAACTCCTTTTACATCAACCGGCGACGCCAATAATGAATACCCTTGTAATTGTGAAACAACATATGCAAGAACATCTGCTGTTAATTCTATCGTTTTCGTTTCATCTGTATTAAAAATAGATGGATATTTTTTTACAACTTTTTCATCAAAAAGTTTCTCTAAACGACTTTTTGTTGTAACTGAAGCAGATGAATTTTTTAATTCACTTGGTGTTACGTAAAAATTCAAATCTCCTGTGCGTTCATCCTCTATTTTAGTAAAAATAACCTTTAAAAGTTCCCAAAATGCATCTGTTTTATGTAGACCAGAATTACCTGCAATATAATTGTGACATCTTCTAAAAGCAAACATCAAATTATCTGCCGTAGCAATTTGCAAATTTTTTCGCTTAGGTTTATATAAATCATTCTCGCTTTGACCACAAGATGGTATTTCAGGAATTTCTTCATAAAAAAAAGTACCTTCTCTTTTTCGTTTCGCAAAACAGTGCCTATCATCTCCGTTTGTCCATAATCCAAACTGAGCATTTAAACATGCTGCCATATAAGATTTTAATTGTTCAATTCCATCCTTTTTTCCATGTGGATTTGTTTTAGCTTTCTTTGTTTCAATTAAAATTAAAGCATTTTCTTGTTTATGATGACTTCCTGGTTCAAACACTACAATATCTACTCTTTTATTTGCAGACCCTACTTTTATTGTTACTTCAGGTGCACAATCTTCGATATGATATTTATACTGCCGAACTAGAGCTTTCTCTATATTCTGCCTTACATATTCTTCTGGATTATCATTGACAATTTTTTTAGTAATAAAATCTAAAAGTTTCCCCTCAGGAACAGTTATGATAGATTTATTAGTCATCCTTCTTTTCTCCATTCTTCTCAATAATGTGCCTTGCCTCTATTAAAGCTGTTCTTCTAATAAATTCACTATATGAAGCATATGCTTCCAATCTAGCGGCTGTTTTTAATTTTTCCAATTCTTCTTCACTCATCCGTATGCTTATAGAAATTGTCTTTTTCATAGGGCTTCCTCCTATCTTTATAGTATATATTTGTGTGCAACAATGTCAATACATTTATGAACATTTCAACACAAAATTCCTGATGCTTTTTATCTATAGGAAAGTCATATACTTTAACGCTTTATATCAACACAGTCTTTCCTATTAAATAAAAAAAGAAATGCGATAGAGTTTATTGACTCTTGTGGCATTTCTTTTTACAATGAAGCAATTTTAACTTCTCTCCTAATTATCCAACATCTGCAAAGGACAGTTTCGTCTGGGTGGCCTGGAAAAATTCTTCTTTTGCTAATTGAAAGCAATCCAGAATCTGAGGAGAAAAGACGCCGCACTCCCCTTCCAGAATCATACGTGCTGCTTCATTCACCTCATAGGGCGCCTTATACACACGTTTGCTGACTAATGCATCATAAACATCCGCAATAGAAACAATCTGGGCGCAGATTGGAATATTTTCTCCCGTCAAACCATCAGGATAGCCCTTTCCATCATGCCGTTCATGATGGTATCTGCATATATCATAGCAATAACGATAAAAGCTGTCCTCTTCCTGCTTAAATTTCTCTAAAAGATCACATCCATAAACCGTGTGCTTTTTCATCTCTTCAAATTCTTCCTGGGTCAGTCTGCCTGGCTTTAATAAAATGCTGTCTGGAATCGCAATTTTTCCCAAATCATGTAAAGCCGATGCACTAATAATCAATTCCACATCTTCTTCTGACAGCTCATACTCTGGATAAAATTTAACCAGATATTTCAACAGCACACTGGTATAATATTTCACGCGCTGAATATGTTCTCCAGATTCCAAGCTGCGAAATTCTACGACTGAACTAAGGGCATTAATCAGAAAATCATTATTCTTTTTTAATTTCTCCCTGCTCTCCCGAAGCTGTTTTGTACGTTTTTCCAATTTCTTTTCAATGTCAATTCTATGGGAAAACAGTTCAATAATATTCATGGTACGCCGCATAACCACTTTAGGGGTAAAGGGCTTATATACAATATCAGAGGCGCCATATTCGTACGCTTTTAACTCAGTATCTGCAGAAGCCTCCCCAGTAATAATAATGACTGGTATATAATCTATATATTTCTTTTCCACCATATATTCCAGCACATCCAATCCAGACTTACCTGGCATAATGACATCCAAAAACATTAATACAATCTGCTCTTGCTTTTCTTCCAGCAATTGAATGGCTGTCTCACCATCCTCAGCTTCCAGAACCTCAAACTGCTCTTCAAAAATAAATTTCAGCATTTCCCGGTTTATTTCAATATCATCAACAATTAATAATGTATTCCTCTCCATGGCTTCTCCTTTGGCGCTTGTTCTATACGAAATTATTCTGGGCTATTATACCATGCTTTCCCCCCTAAAATCAATTATTTGCCTGCTCTGCTTCATTCCCATAATATCTCATTTAATTCTTGGGGTAATTTGCCCTCATGACAGCAAAGAGAAGCCAACCCTCTTGCGGCATCTGTACTATATCCCATTTCATGAAATACTTGAAACACTCTATCCTGTGTGATGCTTGGAAAAAAATCTTTGATATCCAGATTCAGGCTCTGGTTGTATCCAATATGATTTTTTGCATTGGTGCAAATAGAATGATTTTTCAAAAAACCCTCACAACACTCAGCCACTGAAATTTGATACAAAATATGGTCTAAGACCCATCGCTGCCTTATCTTTAAACTCCTGCTAGGAGCAGATATCCTTCTGGTCTTTCCTCTTTTTCCAGTAATTGTAAATTCCTGACAAAAATCAGGATCTATATTCTCCATCTTAAGCACACGATACAAATGATATCCATCAAATATCACTGGTAAATTTTTATTAAACAGATTGGCAGCATATTCTGCACATACATTGATATATTCCTGCGTGTACTTTCTTGAATCTTCTTATGTAAATTTCCTTTTCCATGTGTTCTCCAAAATAGAGCGGCTGCCTCATAAAATAAATCTCATCCAAAACATCATGTAGTGTGGCTGTGTTGTAAGCCGACGTTTTTCCAGGCGAGCAATTCAGCCACACTACAATGTTAGTACCTTTTTTCAAGGAGGCGAATACACCCCAATCCAGCCGCTCCTGCTACATTATATCACAAATATCTTTTCTTTCTATATTTTTTCTAGGAAATTTTTGGGAATATACAATTCGTCCCACGAAAAATCTTGTTTTGTGTCCTCCTCTTCCACGATGCTGATTTCATTCCAGAACCCATACGCTTCCTTTTTCCCCTTTTCTGTGACAAAAAACTCCTGGTCCACGCTTTTGATATACCCATTCTGTAATAACCCATCTGCCACTCCCAATAAAGAACTCACTGGAAGCCCAAGCTCCTTACTTAAAATATCAAAATTCATCTCCTTGTATTTATTAATGTACGTCAAAATCATCTTTTCACTGACTTTCATTTTTTACCTCGACGGATGCTATCTTATATGCATTTTTACGCTTCTTTTTCCTCTTGTTGATAATTTCCTGTAACGATATCCTCTGATTTCCACTCCTTGCAAACAGCGGAACATGTTTTTCTCCATGCCGCCAGAATGTACACAATGTATTGTTTGGGGTTTCATAATGAAATCCCACTAGTAACTTACTCTCTTCATATCCCATCACATAGCTTTTTCCATTTTCGTCTCTTCCTACCTGTTCTTCATATTTCAAAACAGCGCTTTCGGCTTCTTTCTTTAAGCTCCCAATGAACCGTTCCCCTCGCTTGGTTGCCAAAACGCCTGTGGCAAAAAATTTTGTATGCAAGAAAGAATCCTGCTTTGCAGGATTCTCCGCCTGCGGCGGGTCGCTTTGCGACAGATTTCATCCCCGCCGCAGTGCGATAAGAGCTTTTTTATTCTATAGGAAAGATACTTTCACGCGTTAGCGTGACAAGGTCTTTCCTATAGAATAAAAAATTATCTTTGGGAAATCTTTCAAAATAACCCCTTGATGGTTCCTTTCAGGGTAACTCCAGTAGCCACAATATCATCAGCAAAAACAATGGTCTCCATCTGGGTAACTTTCTCTAAGGCAACTTTACTATATGCCTCTACCAATTGGTCTTTGCCTATTTCACCATTACAAGCCTTCCAAATAATGTTTTTCCATGCTATCTGTATATCTTTCAGGATGAATATTATTTTCCTCATAAAATTTCACCATAGATGCCTGTATTGATTCTTCTTTCATCACTCGTACTCTTTTCTTACCATGGTTATGCATTCCAAAGCATGGCTTCCTCATTCTCTTTTCCTGTGGATATTGCCGGTATATGCTCTCCCAGCCCATGGCTATATTGGGCAAATCGTCTTTCAATGTTTACCAAATTCTCTGCATACTCTTTTAATTCTGCCGCTATCTTCTCCCTGTCATCCCGTTCCATTTTATAAAGGACACGATGTTCCATGCTTGCCCAAAAATCCATTGACATGGTGCGAAATTGGATTTCCACCGGAAAGTATTCCATTCCGTCCAGACAGTATACCGGAACTCCCACAATAATGTGGTAACTCCGGTATCCATTGGGCTTAGGGTCAGAAATATAATCACATTCCCGAATTACAATCAAATCTGTTTGTCGCTTTAAAGCGTCCGCAAGATTATAAATATCCTCAACAAAATAACAGATTACCCGTATCCCCGCAATATCCTGCAAATAGTCCTTCGCGTTCATGACGGTAGGTTCTTTCTTCTTTTTCTTAAGCTTTCCTTCCATGCTGTCCTTTTCCTTAATCCGGTTTTGAATCGTATGGATGGGCTGTCCGGCTGATTCACTATACAGATTATGCTTTAACACATTCAGCCTGGCAAGCAGCACTTCACTGGCATCTGCATAAGGCTGAATAAACGTATAATATTCCTCGTTTGTCATTGATTGTTACTCTTCCTCCTCAATGTTATCATCACTCTGCTTTCGAGTCCCTCCAGCAATCTTTCAAGGCTCCTCAAAGGAAATTATACCAAACTTTATGCAGAAAAAGATAAAAATTTGTTATAAAAAATCTTAAAATTGTGTGAAATCAATCTTTAGGATACGATTATTCGCAACTTTTCTGCCTATGCCTGACACTATCATTCGCTTATTTTTCTTCATCCGCTGACTACCCTTCCATCCTCAATGGTTATGATTACCTCCGACATCCTTGCAATTTCAAGGTCATGGGTAACCATAATCAATGTCTGTCCAAATTTTTTTGCACTTTCCATAAGAAGCTTAAGGGTTTCAAAAGCTGTCTTTTTATCCAGATTTCCTGTCGGCTCATCAGCAAAAATAATTTTCGGCTTGGACAGGATGGAACGAGCAATAGCCACTCTCTGTTGTTCCCCTCCTGACAGCTCTCCCACGTATTTCTTCTGTTTATCCAAAAGACCTAGCGTTTTAAGTATAGTATGTAAAAATTCAGGATCTGGTTTCCTCTGGTCTAGCTTTACTGGCATGCAGATATTCTCCAGCACATTGTACTCCTCTATCAAGTTGTACTGTTGAAACACAAAACCCATATGTCTTCTGCGGAAAATGGCCATTTTTCCATCTGAATATTCTGACAGATCCTTCCCTTCAAAATATACCTTCCCTTTGGTGGGTGCGTCCAGCCCACTCAAGATATTCAAAAGCGTCGATTTCCCAGAACCGCTTCTGCCAATCACCGCATAAAATTTCCCCTTCGCAAAGGCCAAATCTATCCCATTGAGCGCATTTACCTTAACAGAAGATGTTTCATAAGTCTTCCATATATTTTCCGTCCTTAAAATGATATCCATCCCATTCCCTCCTCATTCAGACATACTTTCACTGATATTTCCTTTCAATACCCGGTTTTTTGGTCCAAAGAACAAGAAAAATACACAAGCCATGCCAAAAACACAGAATGTAAGATGCATAGGCAGACTCCAACCCGCTTGCAGATAAGATGCTTCCCATTGTTCTTCCAACAGCTTGATAAAGGATCCTGCATATTCGAATTCTGTCACAAACCTGCGGTAAGTTCCGATCTGTTTTATGATAAAATATAAAAAGTATCCCACATGTCCCATCAAGCAGGCGGCTAGGCTTAAAAGAGCCCCCTTTTTCGCCAAGCGAATCCGTAGCTGCCATCGTGACATCCCTATGGCCTGGAGCAACGCAAAAGATCTTTTCCGTGTCAATCCATCAAGCATTTCTATATTCAACGAAATCAAAACTAAAATTAAAAAAATACATATTCCACCGATCCAGATATGGAGCAATGTCTGTACTGCTTCCTGCCGATATGCGGTATTTTGTTCCCGCTGGTTAGAAAATTCCAGGTGGCTCTCTGCTGCTGACTTTGCCATCAAATAATCTGTGGAGAGATATCCGGCATCCATCCCAGTATAAACAGATACAAGGCTATATCCATATTCCTGATTGCTCCAGATTCCATCATAGAGCCAAATTCCGTCCTTGTCCGCTTCCGTTAGTTTTTGAGCAAATGCATCGGAGACAATCACTGCATAATAATGGGGCGAAAGGTTCAGATATGCCACTTCCAGTAAATCTTCCGTAATAATCCCCGCAACCTGGGCCTTCACCTTACTGGTTTCCATCAGCTCCTGGTACTCCTCATAGGGCATATTTCCATTCTCCGTGGCAATGAGCCCAGACCCATTCTTTGACAATTCTCCACATCCATAGGAGGTTACAGTTATGGTATCCCCTGGCGCAACACCAAAATCCTGGTACAATTCCCCGTCCAGCGCAACGCCTCCTTCTGTGTTGAAAGGAATGTACAAAAGAGCCGATTTCCCCTCCCTGAATTTCTCCAGGTCAATCTCTTCTTTTGCATATCGGAAAAACATGTCCCAATTATCCTCGGCAACTCCAAAAACGAAGCATTGCAGCCCTTTGGGGTTCGTTCCTTCAATTTTTCCGGTGGCCCATGGCTGTGCTGCCAGCAAAGAACAGAAAGGATTTTCCTCCATTCCTGCAAATTCTAATGTGCCAGACAATTGCCGCCACGCTACTACTTTCTCGACTCCAGGCAGAGATTGTATGCTTTCGATATATGTATCTGTGGCAAAGGCAGTCTGTGTTCCCTTGCTATTGCTGCTAATAGTATAAGAACTCACGTAGGACCATAAATCATCCATATAAATTGGAGACAGAGACTCCACATAGGAAAAGATAACCGCTAACATGCTAGCCGAAGAAAGAAGCAGCCTCCCCAACCGCTTTTGTCCCCTTTTCCTCCTTCCTGACAAAAGCCGCTTTTGCGTAGACAGCCGCCCTCTTAGGGAAACATGAAAAATTGCAAACCGAGTACCAAAAACAGCCCCAAACAAGAGCAGCAATATCCCCCCAATCAACGCTACAGGAATAGAAATAGAAAAAACCCTGGAACTTTTCTTCATCAAGCTAAAGAGTAATCCCCAAGTAGCCAAGCTTCCTGCTGCAATCCCACCCAGGGCAGCAGGAAGCAGAACCAACATAGTCTCATAAAAAATCACAGTGGAAAGCTGCTTTTTGGTTACGCCGATGGCTCGGAATAATTGAATGGAACGCATCTGCTCCTTTAATTGGATAGAATAGATAACAATGACCGCTACAATCGTTATCATTAAAATCAAAGCAAGATTGAAGTAATGGTATTCTTCCTTTGCCAACACCCCATAGGCAGAAGTGTTTTCTACCGTATTGTTATAATCTTTTTTCAATTGCTGGAAAAATCCATGAGACACCCCTTGTTCCAAAGATAAGAAATATTGATAGGAACAAGGAGCGCCAATCTCCTTTGCCGCATTTTCAGTGACACAGGCCCCTGCCAGCATCGTCCCTTTCGTCCCACGGTTCCACAACCCTGTGTATTCCCGTAGCACACCGCAGAGGATGTATTCTTTGACTATAGTTCCATCATCTCTGGCTGCTTCTGTGTCTTTTTCTACAACCTCCTGATCTTTGTTCTTAACCTTCTCCTGCTCATCCATTCGCTTTTTGTCCATAATCCGCAGGGTTAAGGTCTGCCCTAGTTCATAATCGTATCCCAGATCGCTTAACACATCCGCCTCTACAGCAATCTCGTTATCTTCTGTTGGAAATTTACCGCTTTCCACTTCAAGATGCCCTAACGCACGCAAAGAATCATCCAATGTTCCGATTCCTGTAAGAACTGTCTCTTTGTCATCCAATAGATTCCCATATACTTGAGCTGTCCCATATCTCTGAATGCGCTTATCCTGTAAAACGGTAGTTAAGGGATCTTGGTTATAAATTGCCACATTCCACTCCCCATACATCGTATAGCGCAGCTCTTTGCGGGTTCGATTCAGGCTCCCCGTAATACTTACATTGAGCACAGCAAATGTGACGGATAGAAAACAGGCCAGAAACAGATATATGCTACTTCTCCTCTTTCCCTTCAAACCGTTATATGCAATATCCAGTAAATAATCATGCATGTTTGCCACCTCCTAATTCTATGGTAACATGCCATCCTTACAATTCCCGTACAGTTTCTCTTACAGCTTCGTAAGGTCTTTTTCCCTCCAGAATCGGCACTCCTAAGCGAAAACATGCCCCGCCATCCCTTTGGTTTTCTGCCTCAATACTGCCATGATGTGCCGTTAGGATATCTCTGGCCATACTCAAACCAATGCCGTACCCTGCCTTCCCATAACTTCCCCGGTGAAACCTCTCAAACAGGCAAGAAAGCTCATCTTTTTCAATTCCAGGGCCTTCGTCCGTCACCTCCAGCACAAGAATGTTGGTAAGGTCACAAGCCGCAATATGAACCTTTGAGCCTGCTGGGGTATGCTCAATGGCATTTTTTACCACATTCTCCAACGCCTGGGCAAACCAATAGCTGTCAAGATAGAGTTCTGGAACCCCAGAAATATCGGAAAGCTCCAGCACAATATCCACTTTCTTTTTCTTCCATAGCGGCGCAAGGACGTTTACCGTCCTACGGATGATCTGTTCCACATCGCACCGTTCGAACCACATATTAATTTTCTGGTCCGCAAGCTGGCTGCATTCTAGAATACGCCCAACTTCCCCCGTCAGTCGCGCCATACATTTCTGACCCTCCTCCAATTCTGCCTGTACCCCTGAAGGAGACGCTTTCGCCTGTGCCAAATCAATACGAATTTGCAAAGCAGTAAGAGAGGTTTTCATCTGATGGGCCATATTTTCCATAAACTGGTTCAGACGCTTTTCCCTTTGTTCCCAATACTTTTTCTGATGCCTCGCCTGTTCCTCTACTGCCACCAATTGATTCTTAAGGTTCTCCACCTTCCCCTCTTCTAAAGTTTCCTCCAGGCTGCTTTCCCCACTTAATAAAAAACAGTCCAATTCATGGACTAGCTGATCTATCTTTTGCTCCAGCAAATATCGCCGATTTCTCTCGAATAAAAAAAGCCCTGTTGTAATAAAGATTCCCACCAAGGCTATGATTTTCTCTTCCATTTTTCCACTCTCATCTCTGTACATGCACGGCCCAACGATAACCAATCCCTCGTACGGTTTCTATGTAGACATCCCCATGGAACGTGCCAAGCTTATCTCTTAACCTGCTGATATTAACACTTAAAGTATTCTCATCTACATATGAGCCATCCTTATCCCAAACCTCACTGAAAATCCTTTCTCGGCTTAGTGTATGGGGCCAGCCCAGCAACAGACTTTGTAATAATTGCAATTCAATGGGCGTAAGGCCCAACAAAGCTTGTCCCCGATATACCTGATGCTTCCCCATATCATAAATCAGTTCCCCTGAGATTATTTTAAGCCCAGCAGACCGTTTTGCACGTCGCAGCAGAGCCTGTACCCGTACCAAGAGCTCTTGCATACGAAAGGGCTTTGTAACATAATCGTCACCGCCCACTTTAAATCCTCGTACCACATCCATCTCACTTTGATAAGCAGTCAAAAACAGGACTGGAAGATCTGAAATCTCTCGAATTTTTTTACACAAGTCATAACCATTCTCTTCCCCCAGGTTCACATCCAATAAAATCAAATCCATTTGCTGCTTTTTCAAAATTTCCAAAACCTTTTGGGATTTTTCGCACCACTCTGTCTGATAACCACTCCCGTTTAAAATGTCTGCCAATCCCTGGGCTACCGCTTCATCATCCTCTACAATTAAAATCCTTGGTTCTCCCATTGAAATGCCCTCCATTTCAAAATACTATTTATATTCTATCAATTACCTTTGTGCTTTTCAAGACACCTTAAGAAATCTTATGGTATTTTCTTTGATATGACAGATTCCTTTTTCATTTTTTCTCTCCGATTTTTATATTATGCTTCGTGTCCAGCCAGAACCTTTTCCCCACAACAAGAAATGTTCCATCACTACTTTTCCAGCTTCTTAATTTACTTCTCTCATGGGCTTATCTCCTTTATAGCTCCTGGCTGGTTCCATCCTTCTCATCCTCATAATAATCCAGCATATGCTCATAGATATTTCTGGTTTGCTTTTCATCTCCCCATGACAAGGGGTCATCTGCATAACATAAAATAAAGAATGGTTCTTTCTCTTGAATATTTCCTGGCAGGCTTTCCCACAAATGATACATATGGTTAGCGAAACTCTTTATGTCAGGACAATTTTTATAGCATACCTTTAACTTTCCCATTAAAATCCTGCCAAATTGTCCATAGTCAAGGGCATCATAGTCAACATGCATCCTTATATAGGTTATGGCTTTTTTTATGTCTGTTTCCCATTCCAGATACAGTAATCCATCATTTTCAAGGTTCGCAAGGAATAATTCATGGAGCCTTTTATTATATTCGTCTATTGTCACTATTTCTTCATTTAACAAAAATGCGAAAACCAATAATTCCTCCATGATTGCGTATCCCTCCAGTCCATGATGCTTAAGTTTATTTTTTCAATTTTAACACATATTTTTCTCTTTTCCTATTCCTTTCATCTGCCTTTGATGCTTAAATCATAATAAAAAGAGCGAGTGCTTGTACCGCCTTAGCACGGACTGCAGTCTCCGCGATGCGGAAATCGTACGTATTTATGGAAACAGATGGGAAAACTACTGTTATTCCCATACATGGCAAAGATGTTCCTATCGGCTTACTCATCTGGAGGGCTGCCACACCTACGGCAGTTCCATCAATGAAACCATGGAAGCGGCACAGGAGGCTTTAGCTGCTTATATTCTCACTCTTTTGGAGCAAAAGAAAGCGATTGCCGCTCCCTCCGATATTTCTGCCCTTCATACGGACAATGGTTTTTCTTCCCTTGTGTCTTGTGACATTAACCAGTCTAAAGACACAAAGTCAGTAAAAAAGACTTTAACCATACCATCATGGCTGAATGACCGTGCCATTTCTATGGGAATAAACTTTTCACAGGTATTACAAGAAGCTCTTCTCTCAAAAATACAAGCATAATCTTTAACCAGTAGCCCCGATTTCGGATGGAATCGGGGCTATTAGGTCCAGAAACAGGGGTATCATTTATAAAGTTGTAAAGTGGTGTTGGAATTTAAAAAAATAGTAATTGCAGGAATTTGAAGAATAGAAACATTCATGCGATTGTCGTGACTTTTTCGGAGAAGTAAACCGTTTGGGCTAGGCTACCGCTATTGCTCACCGTCTAACCACTTGCATATGTGGTAGGCAACTACACCCGCCATCACGGAGAGAATAGAAGAAGACAAAATACGATTTATTTTCTATCAATTCCCACATTGTCCACTGCTACCTTTCCCTTCTCTTGTGGAAAACGTATTGCAATTTTACAGATATGCTCTAGGTCCACTCCTTTAAATCCATCCGCCGGAATGGACACCGTCTGAAATTGATGCTTATATTCCACTGCATCCCACAGATACTGTAGCTTATTTAAACGCGCCAAAAAAGCCGGATATACAATAGCATATGCTCCTGCATCCAAAACAGCTTCTTCTCCCTTGCTGTCCTCCAATGAAATTTCCATCTCCAAAAGTTTTGCCTCTTCCTCTGCAAAATCCTCTTGTAAGTCCATCACATCGAATTGAAAAGATTTCCCTGACAGATTCAATTCAGGCGTGAAAAAGCAAATCTCCCCTGGCTCTTTCTCACCAGAATTTTCTTTGCTTCTTCCCTCTTTCTCTTCCTTAGGCTCCCATTTGAGAATTACCCCATGATTTTTTCTTGAATTCCCATTTGAAAAAGTCAAAAGATTCTCTCCCCAACTGTCCACATGCTCCGCTTTCACCCAAACTCCCTGGGCTGTTCCTGTTTCCAACCGGATATCCTCTTCAAAATCACATAGCGTCACGAAATCAGAGCTCTGATAAGATTGCACATATAACGTTTCTGGCAAAAACTCCTCATACCTTTTGCAGTTTGTCAACAAGGTTCCATATGGCTTCTTTTCCGCATCTTGTTTGAGAATCTCTCTTGCAATTTCCTTCTCTGGAGCTCCCTTTTGTTCTAGTTCTGATGAATCCCCTTCTCCACCTGTGCCAAGAGTCTCTTCCAAAAATGCCCGGATAAATATTTTTGCAATCTTTTGTTGTTCCTGTTGGGAAATAAAATTTTTCACATTGAGACCACGGTTTATAGGCTCCATCAAATCATAGATTCCCCACTGAGAATTAAATTGTCCGTGGTTCACTCCTGCCAGATAAAGGGACGTTTTCATACAGTCTTTTTTACCGCTGAACGTAATCTTCTCATACTGTTCCATCCCCATAAAAGAATTGACATCCTGATCATTTGCTCCATGAATAAGCATGTAATTAACGTCTTCTAATTCCACATCCCGACCAGATGGACGATATTGTCCATACGTAGGCGCAATGGCAATCAGAGACTGAATGGAAAAATGATAATAAAATTTTCGGTTTCCATTGTCTGGATAATAAGACAGCTCATTAAATAAATAAGCAGCAGCCACGGCCTCCCCACCCCTGGAATGTCCTGCCAGAGCCAGGTTATCATAATCCATTTTCTGATACAATGGACTGCTTTCCAGCTTATTATATGTTTCCAACTGCCTGATATTTTCCAAAAGCAGCACTGCACGCCCATCATTTTCATTGGAGAGTCCATTACAAGCATTTTCATCCACAGACACTACCACATAACCATGGGAAGCCAGATAAGCTCCTAGATATTCATATCCCAGATAGGAATCTGTCACCCAGTTGTGATTTCCATGCACAATAAAAAGCGTGGGGCAGTCAGACGCCTCCTTGGGATACCAGACCATCCCAGATAAAGGCGCCTCTGTCAAAGGATATCCCTGGTACTTTTCTTTGAAAAAACCATCCAAGCCCTTATTTTTTGCAAACCTGCTGATGTTCACTGTCCCAGCTTCCAATGCATCCTTATCCCTGGTTCCATAGGAGACAGTTGATACGGTACAGGAACCTGGCTCCATAAATTCCAGAAAAGCTTTCTCCTGCTCCTTAGTCAAAAGCCCCATTGTCTGATTTTCTGTTTTCTGCTGTTCCTCCAAATTCCGATAGGTCTGAATGTATGTATCGTCAAATCCCTGCCCTGCCAGAAGGGTTAGCGCCGCTGCCGATAAAGCCACAGTGACAACCAAGACTGCCACTACACTTTTTCTTTGTACCTTATGATACATCAAGGCCCACAGACTTTTTAGCAGCATCGCAAGTATCAGACTAACCAACAAAGAAACAACAACTGCAAATCCCAAATGTTCTTCTGGCATATCCCCCACAAGAAGAACCAGGCAAACCAGCCAGAGCAGCAGCCAGGATAAGAATTCAGTAATACCGTTTCGCAAAAGGATCTGGATAATTTTTTTCACAACCCATACTCCTGCTATCGTAAGAGGAACCGTAATCAGAAACACCAGTAAGGCTCCTGCCCATACTGGACGCATGAAAGTTCCCATCATACACCCGACACAAATGCTGAACAAAAGAATTGCTGTCCCAGTAAGAAGCCTGTCAGTATCCTGCCAGGTCTGCTCCCTGTAATCCAGAAAACGTTGTTTGATTTTTCGGTATGTTCCCTGTATCCACTGGAAACATGTTCTTATCTTTTTCACTATTCATTTACTCCTTATTCCTGCTCTACTGCCACGAAGTTCGTCTACGCCTCTTTTTTTCTGTCGGCTTTACTCTGGAATTTTTCCTCTTCTATGATAAAGCGTTCATGTACCCCTGCTCCAATTTTTCCTGTCTCATCATATACTGTAAGATCAAATGTCAGCTTTCGGCCATCCACTTCCTTTAAAACCGTTTCACACCATATTTTCATTCCCACTGGTGTGGGAGCAAGATGTTCCAGATTCAATTGAATTCCTACAGTTCCCATGCCCTGCTCTAAATGTTCTGCCACACTCTTCCATGCTGTTTCTTCCATCAATGCCGCCATCCTGGGCGTTGCAAGAACATCTAACGTGCCGCTTTTATACACCTTTGCAGTGTCTGCTGTAGTTACTGTCATTTCCTGGTATCCCTTCATTCCTGTTTCTAACATCTCAATTCTCCTTTTCTAATCTGTGGGGTTGCCCCAGCTATTGTAATTTATTTTTGACTGACATGAAACATGTACTTTCAGATAGGGGTATTATACTCCCTTCTGGCAAAATCAGCAAGCTCCAGGAAATAGGTACAAAAAAAGGAAAGTTTTCCTCTCCCATTGTTATCATACCATACAGATTCCATGAATACAAGACTGTTTCTATCCTCTTGTGTATGCTAAACTAGCGTAGTGTTACTGTTCACTCCGTGACCAGTAAACTTCCCAAATCCATCTTAAATTCGCTTCGCGAATGGGATTTGCTCACTCCTGAATCACTTTCTTACGGACTTTGCAGTGAATGCAAAGTCCTGTGTGAACAGTAACAGCGTCGTGTTTCATTCACTTTCAGACAAGTACTTTTATTAAGGAGGTTATCACTACTATGGGAAATAATCAACCAGAAAGGGAATACGAAGAAAAAAGATTGAAGCAAACCATATCTTTTGCCAAGGAACAGTTAAAACAAGCAGAAGAATCCGCTGAAAAAAAGAAATCAGAAATTGTAGAAGCAAAAAAAGAAGTGCGGGAAAACACAACCCATAGCATTACAAATCTATACAGCTCAGATGATTTTGAAGCGCTGATTGAATTGAGTCAGTCTATCAATCCTGTTACCGATAAAATTGTGGATTATGAGGAAGAAAAGCATAAGATACTTTTACTGGAAAACATGATAAAGTCGCCGTATTTTGCCCGGATTGACTTTAAATTTGATGACGAGGATGCATTTGAACAAATATATATTGGACGCTCCTCTTTACGAAAAAACAGTTATGAAGAAATGTATGTTTACGATTGGAGATCGCCCATTGCCAGTATTTTTTACCGCTTTATGAAAGGAGAAGCATTTTATGACGCTCCATGTGGGCGAATAGCAGGCGAACTCAGCCTAAAACGCCAGTATGAAATAAAGAACAGCATTCTGGAATATTTTTTTGATACAGATATAGAGATTGTGGATGAATTTTTGAGACAGCTATTATCACAAAATACCACCGCCAAAATGAAAGCAATTGTTGAAACCATTCAACAAGATCAGGACGTTATCATCAGAGATATGGAAAACGACCTGCTGATGGTACAGGGGGTTGCAGGAAGCGGCAAAACATCTATCGCACTTCACCGAGCCGCTTATCTTATGTATCAAGGATTACAAACAAAATTATCCGCAAATAATATTATGATTCTTTCTCCCAATACAATATTTGAACAATACATTTCCCAGGTATTACCCGAATTGGGAGAAAATAATGTTGTTTCCCTTGTATTTGAAGATATCCTTCACACCATATTAGAAGGAAGAAAGATTCAGTCCAAAAATAATTTTTTAGAACATTTAATTGGCGATTCACCATACAAAGAAATTATCAGAAAGAGTATGGAATTTAAAACGTCAAAACGTTTCGTCCATATGTTAGACCAATTTCTTTCTGATATTCCATATCAATGGATTCCATTTGATGATGTTTATTATGAAGGAAAATGTGTCGTAGGCAAAGAAGCTCTAAAGGAGAAAATCTTAGGAAGAAAAGAAACGCCATTGGGCATAAGGCTAGAACAGCTAGAAGATTATATTCTGGAAGAAATATTCGGGACAGGACAGGGACAACACGAAGAAAAAATTCTAGTCAAACAGAAAATACAAAAATTTATAAAAATTGACATTATTGCCTTATATCAAATATTATTTCATGAGGAAGCCTATTTTTACAGCTTGCTCCAAAACGATACAGAATCAGAAACTATAAAAAAAATCTGGAACTATACAAGAGAAAATCTGGAGTTCAGACGCTTATCCTATGACGACGCAATCGCAATCACTTACTTATATTTAAAAATATATGGAACCAACCAATACAAAAACATCAAGCAGGTAGTCATTGATGAAGCCCAAGACTATTACCCACTCCAATATGAAATATTCCGCTTGTTATTTTCAAATGCCAAATTTACAATTTTAGGAGATATGAAGCAAACCCTTGGAAAAAGAGAAGATATCACCCTCTATGAGCAAATCCAAAAAATACTCAATAAGAAAAAATCTTCTCTTATTTTATTAGAGAAAAGTTTCCGCTGTACCAATGAAATACTAAATTTTAGTTTGAAATTCATAGAGCATAATACCGAAATCAAAAGCTTTAACCGGAAGGGAGACAACACACAAGTATTAGTGGCAGATGATTCTAAATCCTTAATAGAGCACATTGTAAACGAGGTGAAATTATGTCAGGAAAAAGGATTTCAGTCCATCGGTTTAATTTGCAAAACCGAACATAATTCAATCCAGTTATTTCAAAAAATCAAAGATAAATTAGATATTGCATTAATAACACATAGGAGCACATCCGACTTACGGGGCGTGTTTATCATACCAGTATATATGTCAAAGGGATTGGAATTCGACGCAGTCTTAATCTGTGATGCAGACAGCCAAAACTACCAGGATGAAGATGATAAAAATCTTTTATATGTCGCTTGTACCAGAGCCCTTCACCGACTTAGCGCATTCTGTGAAAAAGAAATCAGCCCACTCATTTCTTAATGATTGAATGAGACACTAGGGCTTCCCTTCTTCTTTTTTACGGAATGGATAAACAACTACTGCAAAAATACATACAATCACAACTGCACTTGCCGACATCTTTTCCACTGACATGTCTCGAAACCAATTATGGAACAAATGCTGTATCATGTAAATGCTTTTATCCGGGTACTCGCCTGCCAACAGGTAACATTCACGGTAAGATTTCAGAGAACCAGTTATTGCCAATATAAGGGTTGCAGAAAACATAGGTTTCAATCCAGGAAGTGTAATGTGCCAAAATGTCGGTAAAACACCTGCTCCATCAACATTTGACGCCTCATACAGGCTTTTGGGTATACCCTGAAATCCTGCCAGCCACAGGACAACATAATACCCCATATTTTTCCACAAAAAGGTGATCACCAAAATCCAGAATGCATAAGAAGAATTCAGCCAGTCTGTCTCAATATCAAAGAAGCTATTGATCAGCCCATTTCTGTGAAATACCATTTTCCATACAAAAACCAATGAAACTACAGGCACTGACATCGGAAGAAGACAAAAATTCCGATATATTTTTGCCATTCCAAAATAGACGGTATTTGCTAATAATAAGGAACAGATCAACAATAACGGTACACATACCAAAATAAATCTCAAAGTATTCCCCATTGCTAAATGAAATGCCTCGTTCTCAACTACGATTTTATAATTATGTAATCCCACAAACATCTCACCTGTAACATTTGTGAAAGACCTTTTCACCACATCGGCAAAGGGTAAAAACACAAAGATGGATACCCCTGCCAAGCTAGGCAGAATAAACGCAAAATCCTTTCGATTACAATAGATTTTCTTCCTTCTGTTTCCCACAAAACACGCCTCCTAAATTTAACGCTCAAGAAGATACAATTCCAAGGACTGGGTAATTTCATTTACAGTTACGTCAATGTCTTTCTCCCCTGACAAATAAGATGTTGCACTTTCCAATATGGTATTAATCACAATATTGTCTTCCATTGCAGGTGTGTTAAGGCCCACAATTTTCTTCTCCAATTGTTCAAAATCCTCATGTCCTGGCCATTCAAAGGTCTCTCCTAAATTTGCAAATCCTTTTCCATACTCCTCTAATTCACTTTGAGAAGGCTGTGAAATCATGTCCTCATAAGCAGCTTTATTTACCGGAAATCCCATAATAACCATATACATTTCATTAATAAATATTTTCTGTTCTTCATCACTAAGAGCAAATTTAAGAAATTCCTCAGCACTTCCTATGTGATCTGATCCTTTATTAATCCCTGCAATAAGGGCGCTAAAAACTCCATCCGAAAGGGTCTGATAGAATAAGTCCCAATTTAGAACATTCACATAATCCTGCAGATGGCTCAAATATCCTAAATCCATTGCAACATTTCCATATTTGATGCTTGATGTTTCTAACCAGGTATCATTTGCAAATACATCATAGTCCTTCTCTCTTTCTTCATCCCCAACAAAAAACTTGGATAACTCATTTTCCTTTCCCAATAAATCATCATTTATTCGCTTCACATTTTCTAATACTTTCTTCAATTCTTCTTTGGAAATCCGTCCTTCCTCTTGTTCTATCCTTTGCCAATAGATACTGAAGATGTAACGCAAGAGCGCCTGCTTCTTTCTGAAAAAAGGCGGCATATCTTCAATATCCTCTGCCGTTTTTAATATTTTCTCGATGGAATCAATATGGGATACCATCTCCTCTTTTCCAATTAAAACTGGAATCTTAAAAGAAATTGGAACTACATACGAAGATCCTCCCGCCTCATAAGCTGAAAAAAGATTTTCAAAAACCTTATGCTCCGTTATATAGGTATTCAAACCATCGTTTAAGCTTTCAAGTATTCCTTTTTCCTGATAGGATTTCCATGGAAGACCATTCAAAATCAGGACATCCGGGCCATTCCCCGCCATAATCTCTGTATTTAGGCTGCTTATCGCATCCGTTTCATCTTCGATAGAAGAATCGCTCATACCAACTTCATACCTCACGAAAACTTCTGGATGTGACAACTGAAAATCAGAGATTATTTTTTGTATCACAGAGTTCTCTTTCAAGGAATAGACAACTAGTTCATGTTCCGGCTGTGTGGGCAGGTCCGCGTCATACTCATACCTGAAAATTTCCATTTCTGCCCCTGAAAAACTCTGTACAAACACAAGGAACACTTTTTCGCTGACGCTAAATAGCCCTTTTACACTATAAGTTTCATCAGAAAAACTACTCAGTCTTCCATCTACTAAGAGTTCTGTAAAAGTCACATTACGATCTGTCCCATAAATTCCATTTTCACCACAATAAAATATCTTATCTTTTTGGATATCCATACAGCATAAAAAATTATTTTCTAACGGAATTGAGATATCATCCACTTTCTCTCCAGATTTTGCATCCAAAACCTTGATTTTTCCACTGTGCTCATTTAAGTATATCTTATTTTCAAATAATGCAATTTCCGCGGCGCCTGTATCCAATTGCCATAAAACTTTACCATCATCAGATCCAAAACAAAAAATCTGAAACTTTATTTGTTCATCTTTCCCTGATTGAAGCACTCCATAAAGACCTCCGTCTCCGGAAAGGAGAATTTGTTGCAACCCATAACCTGATTCCAAATCTGTCTCTTGGGGCTCTGGTAGTTGTAAGGATAATTGCCGAACCGTTGTATCGCCTTCTACATGATCTATCTTAAAGTAAGAATATTCCCCAACGGGATGTTTTTCATCGAGAGGATCCTCTGACATTTTCCCAGCAGACAAGGCAATGTCTCCTTCTGCGTCAAAGCAGGCGGAAACCACACGATAATTTTCCGGCAGCCATTCTTTTCCCATTTCCCTCTGCTCCCAGGAAACCCCATAATCCATACTTTCACAAAAGAAGAAACTACCTGGCTCATTTTCAAACAACACTTTCACATTGCCATCTTCTTTACATTCTACATCAAATATGTTTTTGATGGATAATGGAAAAACAATCTTTTCCTCCTGGTATCTTCCCTTCACAGACGTTTGCTCTGCCTGACCACCTGCTCTTTCTTCTTTTACACCAGTCTCCTTTCCAAATCCCTTTTTATCATTCTTAAAAGAATTGCATCCCGTAGCAAATGCACAAATGAGACCTAAGATAATTATAATCCATAAAAATACTTTTGTTTTCATACAACAATTTTCTCCCTTTATCTAGTATTTTCCCAGGTAATTGTGAAACTTCCAAAATAATATCCATTTCGCAATTATCTAAGTATTTTTCTCATATTATCATGTTCAAATTTTAAAAGTCCTCTAAGAGTTCTCTAAAAATGTAATTCCAATACAAGAAAAAACCGTCTATTCTATCCAAAGAACAAACGGTTCTACATATCCATTTCTATTAAATTATTCTAATCCAATGTTTTTGCAAAAGGCACTAATTCTGCAATATGATTCCTTGCAAATGCTTTTATAAAAGCGACTACAACTGAATCAGCAAAGTCTTTTGCTCGTGGCACAATGCCTTCTAATGCCTGCCTGAAATCAATAACTTCTAAATCATAGAAATCTTTTCCTTGCAATACCCGATGAAAAGCAACTACAATTTTGTCTCTTTCAGCAATACTAATTTCATGTCTCAAGCATAGTAAGCTGGTAGAAATAGGATTATAATTAGAATCTCCTAACGCTTCCGCAATTTCTTCTAAAGCGCACAGCACAAGCCTTTCCTCCATTAATTTCATTCTGCAATCCCTCCTGATTTACTTTTCGTTTTCAACTCAATCAAACATGTCCTCCCCTTTACGAATGGTGCGTGAAGAAACTACTTTCTATTTGGTTTTTTATTAAAATCAAAACGCGTCTTCCATTGTGAAGACCCATGTACAGCATCTTCCTGCAGCAGGATGTTCTCTTTATCCAGAGAAAAACCTGCGCGCTTATCCTGGAACGCTGCGTGATGCACAGGAATGGGACGCCACCTACAAAATCCGTGTGAATGTAGAAAAATCCATAAACCATTTCAAGGACAGCTTTTGTGTTGCAGGACGCAAAACCCGGAATGAAAAAACTCTGCACGCTGATTTACTGCTTGCCGGGATTGCATAGCTTGTCACCGTAATGGTTGCCGACAAGATCCATAAACACCAATATATCCGCAGCTTAAAGCCATTGATTGCATAATCTCATGCGATGCATACGGTTTTACAGGCAGATACCGCTATCTGCTTTATTTGCATACCATAAAATCCCGTTATCTACACTCTCCCTCTGAAAATCCGGCTTTTTACAGTCCTTTTTTCTTCCACTCAAATCTTATAAACGTATCAGAATAACAATAGATTTCCCCGCCATTACCACAAATGCTTTACAATATCCTTTGGTAACATTTTATCCATTTCATTCGACTATCGCAGATTTTATAGAATGAAATTTCAGTTTTGGCTCTAAAAACACTACCATTTTATTACCGCTTTAGAAACATGAAATCCGCAAACCTTTGATTTTACTAGATTTGCGGACTTCAAACACATCAAAATGTCTACTCGAACTCGGTGTGTTCTTCGTTGTTGTTAACTATTTTTATTTAAGTTTTATGCAAATACACGTCTATTTTTACATCAATTACATCATTTATTATGGCTTGCTGATTTTCTGTTGCCAATTTGTTGCCACGCATTTATTATAACAAATCCCAGTAATTTGGCAACCTATTTTTGAAATGTTACGCAGTAAAAACCTTTTTTTAGAATAGCAGTATAAAATATTGCCTGCGTCATTCTCATGTCCTAAATGCTTTACAAAATAAATCCTTCCAAAAAGCTAAAACGTATTACTCCCTTAACCACCTTTATCACATGATGCTAGCGCCATGCTTATTTAATTGACTAAGGAAAAGGCATAATTATTTTACCTGTTCTTCCATGCTACAACGATAAAGTTTTGCGAAATATTCATTATTTTTCATCAATTCATCAAATGTTCCTTGTCCAACAATTTTTCCATCTCTAAATACTAAAATACGGTCAAAATTTTGTATAGTTGTAAAGCGGTGAACAATCGCCAAAACTGTTACCCCCGACAGATAATCAAATATCTGCTCCATGACAACACCCTCTGTCAGATTATCTAGCGCAGAAGTTGCTTCATCAAAAATGACAATATCCGACTCCTTAAACCAAATACGCGACAATGCAAGGCGCTGCCTTTCTCCACCAGAAAGTGAAGATGCTTTTTCCCCGATTTGCGTATCTATGCCATTCGGCAACTCATCAACTAAAGATAAAAGTTCTACCCGTTCTAATGCTTTTCTAACTTCTGTATCTGGAATATTCCTGTCAAATACAATATTTTCTTTTAACGTACCATCAAAAACCGGGGCTTCCTGCGACAGATAAGTCATTCTTCTATACAAAGCATCTAACGATATATCGGCAAGGTTTTCTCCATCCCACAGAATCTCGCCCTCGTCATATTTTAATAAACCCGTAAGTAACTTTATAATTGTTGATTTACCGGAACCCGTTTCACCCACCAGAGCTATTTTATCACCCGACCGTATCTCAAATGAGACATCCTTCAATATCTGCCTTTCCCCATACGAAAACGACAATTTCCTAACTGATATTTTCCCTGAAAAAATTTGAGGAACAATCCCATTGCCAAGCTGCTTATCATCTTGCATATCTAAAAATTCTTCATACCTTGAGAAAGCAGCCCTATTCAATTTATACTGTACATAAATTACATTAAAAATCGCAATCGGCGTATAGGCATTATCAATCAATGTTATCAAAGCAACAACCGCTCCTACGGATAAACTGCCAGTCTGCCATGCGTACACTAAAACTGCAATATCCAGACACGCAACAAAAAGTGCAAAAATCGTAAAAAAGGCTTCATGAATCATATTCATTTTAACCTTTGTATCAACAATTTCTTTCTTTGCTCCTTGTGCCTTTCGTAATTCATTTGGAAACTGATGCGCCATTCGGAATACCACCATTTCCATAAAGCCACGCACTAAAAAGCGGTTTAACTCCTCCTCATTATTCAAAATTCGTTCTTTCATCTGGTATAGAAATTTTAAAAGAATATTGGTTACAAAGAAAATGATAATATAGCCCAATAGCAAAACAATAGTTATCCTTTTATCAATCTTCCAAATGAAAAAAATACTAAATAAAACTGTTGGAACTAAATTCCTAATCACTGCAAACCAAAAATCAAATACAACGCTTTTTCCTGCGTCTGCTCCGTTTTCGATCTGTTGCACCAGCTTTCCTGTTCCAAGTTTCTGATATTCTTGATAACTTATTCTGCTAATTTTCTCAAGTCCCATCAATTTGGAATCAAGAAAAATACCATGTTCTAATTTTTTTGCAGGATACTCATCTACGTAGTCCATGAGATAACCGATAAAAAGGACAGTCCCGTAAATTATAACCTTATAAGGCGAAAGTGTGTATTCTGCCAGTGCATCAATGACTTTCTGAAAATAATACCCTTTGAAATTTACCATAAAAGCGTTAAACAAGCCGATTATAAGGTATACAAATACCAGTTTTTTGTTTCTATTTACAATTTGTTTTATGTAGCGCATAACTGTACTCCTTTTCTTATTATCTTTAACTTTATTCATAACAGATAATCAGTACAGTTGTGACTGCTAGCAAGTTATTTTCCCTCAGTACAATCTGCTAACAGTTTATCTCAACTGTACTGAGTAGTTAATTCGTTTGTTCATCTTTAAACCTCCACAAATTTGCAATTTGTTTCATCTTATGTACTTCAACAAACTGCTTTTATTTACGATAGATTATACCACTTCCCAACTTCATTTACCACTAAAATGCAGAGCATGGCAACCGCCATGCCCTACATTCCTTATCGTTCCAACAATTTTTCAATTTTCCACTTCTGCCTTTTCAAGTCATTTTGCTTCTCATACAGATTATTGCTCTCTTTTATCTGCTCTGACAGGCAAACCCAATCTATCAGATTTTGCACTTCCTTATCCGTTTCGTAAAGGTCTGTATCTGCTACGATTTTAGCGCACAACCGTATCATAACTTTTTTCTCCATATCGGTTCCTATCTGCTCATTTCAAAGGCACGTTTTGAGCGTTTATTTGCTCTTTCTCCCTGTTCTAATACATTTAATCTCCGGGAAAGCACATTCGCCGATAACTGCATATCCGGCAACTGTTTCAGAAGTTCCGCTGCCCTCCCCTCCCACTGCTGCATTTGCTCTGTCAGAAATCCGTTGATTGCTTCCAATAATGGACTGGGCGGCTGTTTCCACAATTCCGTTTCCGCTTTCTAAAATTTCCAAATACACTGTTCCCGGTCAAATTCGATTGTTAATTCTTGATCGGGCTGGTCACGCCCCACAATATCCATGACCGCCGTGTTGTCCGTGTGCTTTTTCTTGTGCATGATAAACGCCCCGTCTGCCGCACCAAGAAGTCCGTTTGTGCTGGAAATCATATCAAAGCTGTCCTCGAACTCCAACTTGCGGGTATGGTGAACCACCAACAGGCAGACACCGTATTTATCGCTGAATGATTTTAACTTTTAATGAAATTACAAATAGATTCGCTATTCATGTCTTTTTCAAATATATGTTGTTCAACATCTGCCATTATATCCTCTGCAAGATAAAATTCTTTTTCTCCGGCTAAAAATATTCTGATATCTGGACGTGGAACCATGCCTGTCGGTCCTGCTCCGGAAAAGTAATACATCCCCGGATTCTGTATGTTCTTCTTTATCTGTTAATTGTTTTATCTCTTTCCTTCCATCAAAGTATAGGATAATCTGCTCATCGAACTGTTCATCTCCAGACAGGATAACTTCTACATAGTCCTCATGCCATGTAACCTGCCAGAAGCCGAACCAAACGGGAAATCAGCCTCTCCGACAACCTATAAAACCAGTTCACAAGTTCCATCTGGTGAAACAGAGGTGTCTATCTTTGTTATTTTGTAATCTGACACATAGACAAAACTCCCCTAAAACACAGCGATTATAATAAAGGTAGCAGCCACAAAGCCTAATATAAATTTGAGTGTCTTTTTCATTGCTCCATATCCCTTCTTTTTTCAACATCAAGCAATACCCATAATTACTGTCTAACAATCCGGTATTGATATTCCGGTATATTTGAAATCCCACCATCCAGAATTTTGTTTCCCAAATACTGAAAACTGCCATCTTCTGAAAACCGCACCGTAAGCTCATGCGTTATCACCGCATCGTCACATAAAATCATGCTACACACTGCATCCACCGTTAAAGTAACTGTCCCATCTTTGTTTTCCCTAATATCCGTAACCTCTGGAAAGGAAGTTCCAAAATAAGTAGGCGCATAGTTGAAACAACCAAGCCTTGCCCACGCATAAGTCTGTTTTTCTTTGTCAAATGCCGCATATTTCTGTATTTCCTCCGATGTTATTGGAAGATATTCCATAATCAGACGCTCAAACTCCTCTTTAGGTATCCCATCCGGATAATTTCCCGAAGGAAACTGCTCCTGATATTTCAATGCATATAAATATTCATACATACCATTATAATCCAAATTTTCCATATGGTCTGCATCCCATTCAGAGCATAAAAGATTGTTTCCCTGATAGGCTAATCCAAGTACACACTTTTCCGACATTTCCCTGTTTTCCTCTGTAATGGGTTTTACCCTGACCATGCAGCTTCCATCCACTATTTCAGTAACTTCCGGGTATTCCGGCACACATAACTCATAGCAAAACCATCCTTTATCCGTAAATTTCCATTCTTTGATTCGGGTATAGGAAATATACGTTATTACAGGCTTATCATCATCGCTCCATGAGTCTTTTGCGGATAAAACATACATATCCTTTCCGTCATAAGAATATTTATATCTCCCGATACCGCCATCCGAATGTACTTCATAAATAATCACTGAGCCGCTGCTGCCTGCTAAGGAAGCATTTAAGAATTCTTCCAGTTTCTTGTGATTTTCCATATTAGAATATATTTCTGTTACTGTAACCGGGCATCCGGTGGCTTTCAGTTTTTCCACCATCTGCTCTATGACTTCATCTGCAATGACAACATTGGACGCACAGCCTTTATCTGCGTTTTTATATAGCTCCGATATAAGCCCCATCATTTCTTTGCAATCTTCTTCCGCTTCTTCCCGTTGACGGGCATCTATCGGAAGATCATAGCCTTTTTCCTCTTTATTGCCGTATGGCATAGAGGGATACCCGTAGGGTGTTTCTATTTGTCTGTCTGTTTCTGTTTCCTCGTCTGTACTTTCTGCATATTCCTCTTGTTCATTTTCTCTGGTTTTGCCAGCATATTCGTTTTTCATATTTCCGTTATTGTTACAGGCACATAACAAGGTAACACACACCATCACACAAGCCACAAGGATTACCTTCTTCTTTAGCTTTATCATCCCTTTTTCATCTTCCTCCCTTTGGCACTTCTAATTCCTTCTGTTCTATCGTATTGGATAAATACCTGAATGTGCCGTCCCCAAATGGCTGTACCACGATTGTATTGGTAAAAGCAAGGTCAGAATTGTAATCTGCCCATACCCCATCAACAATAAGCGTAATTGTTCCATCTGCATTTTCTGAATAATCAACGACTTCTCCAAACGGTGGATACGGGCTTGCAAATATCATTTCATACTCATAGCTATTGCTATCCTCATCATAGCCGCATTTTTCCCGTAACTGTTCTATTGATACCGGAAAATATGTAGTCATTATTTTTTCGTATGTGTCCGCAGGTATTCTCCAGTTTTCTGTCCTTAAATTTTCCCCAGTGTATATCCGATATATATCTTCAAACATACAAGGCATCAGAATATCTTCTACATTGCTGCTGTCCCAGTTTATCACAAGGACATTGTAATTTACATAGCTTAACCCATATACATATTTAGCGGTTAATTCCCTGCATTTATCAGAAAGCGGTTTTATTCTCCAATACTGGCGCAGACTGGAATGGGCTATCACATCTTTATATGCATAAATAAAATAACCTTTCTCTGTCAGCTTGATTTCCGCTATATCGCTGACCAGGGTATTCTTAATCTCCGGTATACCGCCCTCCTGCCAGCCAATCCCCACATAATATGTCTGTAACTCATTGTTCCTATATATAAAAGTGACAGCTCCGATAAGCCCATCCCGGTTTACATCAAATACAGTCACCATTGCATCACGTTTTTCTAAATATGCAGCATAAAAATCTTCCACTTCCCCATAGTTTTCCATATTAGTATCTTCTGTAATGCTGACATAGCCCGCCTCTCCAAGAAGTGAAACAACCTTCCGGCACTGCTCCCTTGTGAACCCTTTGATATTGGAGCCATAAGAAGATTCGCTTATCAACTCTATATCCTTATACATTTCTTTCACCTGCTCTGCTGCGGCCAACGCAGTATCTTTTAATTCATCTTTTTCCGCTTCGGTTATCAAGCATTTTTCTGCCTGCGAAAAGAACCATAAAGATGATTCCATTTCTGAATCTGATTCTGTTTCACTTTCTTCTTCGTCCTCTCCTGCAACAGTATTACCTGATATTTCTTTATTATCGCCGGATGGAACAGAAGTATTATCGGAAAGTATTTCTATTGGAGATTCCCACACTTCCTCTGCGTTCCTCTCGGAACTTCTTTTCCCCAAAACAATACTGCCTGTTATCACAATGATTATCATTAGCGCAATGAGAGAACCATACTTTTTTAAAAGCCATTTAACATCCTCCATTATTCAGTTCCTCCGTATATTTCAATCCATTCTTCTTTTGTCAGGCGGTTGGAATGCCACCAAATATCATGTTCATCTATTAAATTCATCATCTGATTCGATACATACTGAAAACAATCCTCATCCAACGGACGGATTACTGTTTTATGTGAATACGCCATAGATGTATTGCCATTCGGATATACAGCATTGACAATAAGCGTGATTGTTCCATCCTGATTTTCTGTATAACTAACTACTTCCGGATACGGAATATCAGGATATTCGACTTCATAAAACCCCCGTGGCCTGTACTCATAAGCTGCCTTTTCTGGAATATATGTTGTCTCCCTCCGAAGCGTTTCCTTGTTTACATTAAAATACGTCATAATGACATTCTCAAATATTTCTTCCGGTATCTGATAGACCGCTCCGACCGCCAAATTTTCGTCTGCAACACAAGGAACGGACTGCCCATACAAAATTGGATAAAAATTGTCAAATATATCATAGAAATCCAAATTTACAATATCTTCTTCATTCCAATCAGTGAGAAAAATATTGTTCTGTTCATAACCGACTGGCAGGATATACTTCCGGTTCAATTCCCTGCATTTTTCATCTAACGGTAATACCCGCAATGCCGTATGCTCTGGCGTATCACTTAACGTCAGCGCATATTCCATATCCGAAAAATACTTTCCTTCAAAAATCAGATACCCTTCCTCCGTAAACTGCCAGAAATCAGCCGGATAGCTAACTGTACTTCTATTCTGAAGACACCCGTCCTGATCATATTGGTAGTACCCTCTGACAACATTTACGTTTCCATCCTCCGCTTTTAGATCAAATTTCCGAAATCCAAAGTCTTTGATTACTATGATTGTCAGCATTGCGCTCTTCTTTTCATCTACTGCTTTACAAAACTCTATTACCTGTTCTGCTCCTGCCATGTCAACCTGATTTTCACTGTCAACAGCTACATAACCATTCTCACCAAGCCTTGCAACAATGCGCCGCAGCGTTTCCAAACTGCTCAAAGTATTTGTTTCCTCTTTATTGCCGGATGGCATAGAGGGATGCCCGGAGGGTGTTTCTGTCGCTTCATCATAAATATCACGGTAAACTTCCGCTATGCTTACCGCATCATCAAAATCGTCTTCATTTGGCAAATACACTTCATTATCGACAACTGTTTCCCTATTCTCCGGCACCTCTTGCAATTCATTGCTGCATCCAGTCATTACCAAGATAGCAGTACCCGTCACTACAAATAAAGTTAATATTTTATTCTTATCCTCTTTTCTGCCGAATACCCTCGCTGTCGCTGGGGCAGACTCTGGCATAAAAGCATCCTTTAGGGTTTCCTTTTTACTGCAGAATGGCACGCGTGCCCCGGAGGGTATAGCGATATCCTTAATTGTTTCCGCCAAACCAGCTTTCCAGAACTTCTTTATCTTTTCCAACAACATAACCGCTTCCCCCTCTCCCTTTTACATCTTCTACCATACTCACAATCAAGACTCTTTCTTCTGCGTCTGCTTTTCTTTTTCGCCATGAGCTTTCCTCCAAAGTGAAACCACTTTAATTTTAAATATTACTAATGTAAGATTTTGTATCAAAAAAATTTAGTGTTCGTCATTAAAAATATTACACCCGTAAGATTTATAAGTCAAGTAAAATATTTTAGAAGGCTAGCCAAAATTTATTTACAATAATTTTCTGAACAACTTACCATTCCAGATGTAACAGAAATCACCACTTCTGAATTAGAAACTTATATAGCTAAGCTTCATCATAGGTACAAACCTAAAACTGCAAAACGCAAAATTTCTTCTGTAAAAGCCCTATTCCACTATCTTGAGTATAAAGATATAATTGACCGAAATTCTTTTAGCAAAATACAGATACGTTTTCGGGAACCTATAATTTTGCCAAAAATAATACCATTACATACCGTTGAGATGTTTCTATCTACAATCTACAAACAGCGTCAAGAGACTAAGACAATATACCAGAAACCAAATGCCCTACGAGATGCCGCCATTGCAGAACTCTTATTCGCTACTAGTATGAGAATTTGTGAACTTTGCTCATTAAAACACCACTTTACAAGTTTTTATAGAAAAAAATGCCGTATGAGACACTTGGGTGTATAATAAGTTTGCACACTAAAATATACGAAAGAAGTGATCCCATACGACAAACTTATTATACAACGAAAAAACTATAATTGGTAGACTTTATCATTATTTTTACATTTTTTTTTACATTTACTTTAAGACTTGTTCCATTCCTACAGCCGAGACATTAGTCCTGCTTGTGCTGTCCATACTGACACTGGAGTCAGCGGATTCCATCCGTTTCCTTTACAGACATTTCCTGTCAAAGCTAACAGATAAATCCCTGAATGCCTTTTACTATGCCTGCTCCTATGCTAAAGTGGATTATTCCAGGTTTATGAATGCAACAGCATCTATGGCATTGAAACTAATCCCGAAATCCTTAGAGAGGCAGCCCGTTTTTTTATGCATGGATGATACCATTGTTCCCAAATATGGAAAGAAATTTGAGGATGTCTCAAAACTCTTTGACCATTCCGCGCACAACGGCAGCGGCTGCCTGAATGGGCACTGCTTTGTAAGCGTCATGCTCTGTGTGCCAATGTGGGATAAAGGCAAGATTGTTTACCAGGCGTTTCCGCTTTCCTACCGTATGTGGCAGAAAGAAGAGTCAAAATTAAAGCTGGCTGCTTCCATGGTACGTCAGGCCATGCCTGAATTACAGGGGAAGGCGAATGTCATTATCCTATGCGACAGCTGGTATACAAAAGGGGATCTGGTTTCTGTCGTGGATGAATGCCCAAACCTTGGCCTAATCGGAAATGCAAGGTATGACTCTGTCCTTTATGACCTTGCCCCGCAGCGGACCGGAAAAAGGGGCAGGCCTGCAAAACATGGGAAACGCCTTTCGGCGGAAAAAGATTTTACACTTTCAGACGAAAAAATAGGCGGTTATTATATTGGGATGCGCCGTGTCCTTACAAATATTTTCGGCACAAGGGAAGTTTTTGCCTATGTGACAGCTACAGAGAAGGAAGGCGGTTCCAGGCGCCTGTTCTTCAGTACGGTTTTCCCCACACAGCTGCAAATTTTTTGCGCATGGCAGGAAAAGACTCCCCTGAACCAGACGGGGAGCGCATGGATGGATTACATCCCCTTGTTCCTGTACTCATTCAGATGGAAGATAGAAGTCAGCTATTACGAACAGAAAACCTTCTGGTCACTATGCAGCTATATGGTGCGCAGCCGGAAAGGGATTGAAATGCTGGTGAATCTGATCAACATAGCTTATTGCGCGATGAAACTGCTGCCATATCAGGATGAAGCATTTTCAAAGTACCGTAGGGAAAGCGTACAGGATTTCAGGTTTGTGCTCAGCGAGCGGATCAGGCAGGAGGTATTTTTTGCCACTTTCGTGAAAAAGAGCGAAAGTATAATAAAATCATCTGCCCTTATGAGAGCCTTAAAATACCTTGTTCAGCAAAAGGAGCGCTATTTATAATAGTTGTAAACTGGTGTACCTTTATTTACCATCTACATAATCAGCTCCAATAACATCCTATAAATTTTTCTTATCTAACACGTTCTTTATAATGGGATTATCCTTGTAACTTGTACTCCTGCTGAAATTCCCCTCTCTATTCTTCTCCTATAATTCCGAAAGCTATGGATATGAAACCCAGGAATTCCCCATGCACATGAAAGTTTACGAACATAGAACTCTTTTGATTTTGTAAATATTTTTCCTTGCTTCCTATATAATAACTTCATAATCCGCAACGACTGAGCCGAAATCTTAGGGAACGCTCCATTAAGTTTTTTGTACAAATCTTCTCTTTTGGTTTCTTCCAAAATAATAGTTTTTCCATGCATACAAGACCATTCTATACATGGAATATCTGCACTTCTTATCCCTGTTTCCATTGCAATTCTCAAAAATAAGGAAGTTTCAAAATCCTTTTTGTATAGGAATTGATCCGCTATCATCTTGTAATGATCAACAAAATAAATTTCTCCTATCTTTCTTTGTAGTTCTGCCAAAGAAATACTATCCAGCCATTCCAGTTTTCCTCTATATTTTTCAACAAATATCATCTCCTGCTCAGCTTCAAAAGATTGCCTCAAATCACAGATAGCCTCTGGCCAACATTTTCTTTTTCCAGGTAACAATAAACATACCATTTTCTGTAAAAATTTTTCTTCACTATCCGGATGCCACTGTATTAAACGCTTTAGTTCTTCATAGGCTTGATTCACTTTGTATTCCATTGTACTATTTCTCATCTTCTGATTCCCCTTCGTATGGCTCCAAAATCTTTGAAGCCCTCTCCACAAACATCCTGTCCGCCCCTGAAATCTCATATTCTTTCCAAAGTGTCTTATGTATCTGTTCCTCCGTTAAATCTCTACACTTTTCTTGCAGCATACGGACAAACGGATATATCATAGTCGCATGAATATTTTTCCCGGACCGTACCATATCCCCTTCCATTTGATATGCTTCCTGTAAGCATTCCAGTATAATGCGAACATCCGTAACACTTTCTCTCATTGCACTTCCCCTCATCAGGCTTATCCTCCTATTTACATACGTACTCTCAGTCCATCTAATCTCGACACGTTCAGTCCAACCAGATACCAGTCATCTCCCATTTCAATTCGAACCGGAACCCAAACATCTTTCACCTTTACATCGAAACATTCCCCGCAATGTAGTCCTCCATAAAAAGATTCCAAATCAAAACGTATATCATACCTCCCTGTTTCAGTATCATAAAACAATGTTCCTTCTCTGTGTTCACTCATAACATCTGCCTCCTTAAATTTTTCTTTTACTTAGTAATTACCTCATCCCTATACAGATTGAAGAAATTCCGGAAATATTTCATAAAAGTTTTTCCGATACCGATAATAGGTAGAAGAAGTTAACCCCAACTCCCGCTGCAGTTGTGTCGGTGTTACCTTCTTTTGTACCACCCTCATAAATTCCTGGTTAAACTTTTCCTGTTCTATAGCCCGTGGTCTTCCTACTTCATCCCATTCACCCCGAAGCCTTTTTGCCTCCATACCTTCCTTTTGTCGCTTCTCCTTTTTCTCCATCTCTGCCTGTGCCATGGATGCATAGAGTTCAATCATGATATTATTGATTGTTTCTATCATCATCTTTGCCAGATTATTTTCCATCTGAGACAGGTCAAACAACGTGGTAGGAAGTTCCAATACCATTACCCGAACCCCTTTTTCTTCTAAAAAACGTAGCTGCTTTAAAATCTCCTGTTTGTTCCTGCCAAGTCTGTCCAGCTCTGTAATAATCAGGGTATCCCCTACCCGTAAAACATCTTCCACAAGAACGGTATAACGTGGTCTGTCAAAATTTTTACCGGTTATCTTATCTGTAAAAATACTTTCCAGTTTAATTTTCTGATTTTCACAGAACCTCTTTATTTCTATAATACCTCGGTCCAAGTGTTGTTCCTTAGTACTGATTCTGTGATACCCATAATATGCCATACGTATCCCCCTTTATACATTCCCAAAAAGTCTTAAAATATTTTGGCATATCTCAAAACCTTCTTATATACTTTTTGGAAATAAAAAAATAGCCTATTACATCTCCCATCAAAAAGCATACTTTTTGGGAGGTGACTTTCACTACTTCTGTACGCAAGATGACATAAAAAAGCAACAAAAAAAGACAGAGGTTTTTGAAAATTACCTCTGTCTTCAGATCAACTATTCTGGAAAGATGTCCATCTTTTTTCCTTCAAACTTATATCCTACACCTCTCACTGTTTTAATATAGCGGCATCGCTTTAGCTCCGGTTCAATTTTCTTTCTCATACTGGATACCAGACAGTACACAATATTATCAATGCTTTCCGGCAACTCCTCGTTATAAAAAATCTCAAAAATTTTTTCTTTAGTAAATATCACACCTGGTCTCCCTGACAAAAGCATAAACAATTCATATTCTGCTTTCGTTAAGACGATCTCCGTCTGCCCTCTATAAATCTTATGATAATCCGGATAAATCCTAAAATCGGAATTTTCTTCATCCTCTCCCAGAATGCTTTTTATATTTTCCGCCACATATTCTTTGTATCCCAATACAGTTGAAATAGTTACTTTCCCCAAGCTACACTTCCCTTCTGTTTTCTCTTATTTGGAAATCTCATCACACAAATTCCTTTTAAAAATGATTCTCCATTCTCCATTCATTAATAAGCTGCACAACCTGGGTCAGATTGGTATACCAGATATAATGTCCTCCATTTACAATATATAACTGGTGATTACCAGATTCTAAATCCAATTGATTTCTATGAGCAGTCTCCCATGCCGGAACATTTTGTACATTCTCTGAAGAAATCATAGTTAATACAGGAAGTGCCGATGGGAATTTTTTATTTTTTATAGAGAGTAATGACTGATCCATCCCGTTCACTTCATTTCTAATCGTATCGTTGCTGCTTAAAGAATATGCCTGAATGTATTCCTCCCCATCACTCTCCGTATAAGTGTACCCGGAAACCTGTGGTAATGCTGCCCCATATTTATCTGGATCTGTTTTCAGTGCCGTCTGGAATTCTTCCAAAGAAGAAAAGGAATTCTTGATTTTCTGAAATTCATCAATTCCCTGCAGCATATATTTCTTTTCCATTTCCATAGCCTCTGCCAGTTCTTCATCATATACCGTATTATCAACAGCAATGAAACCTCTTACTTTTTCCGGATAATTCTGTACAAAGTTGAGTCCATATACTCCAGAAATCGAATGTACCAGCAATACGCACTGCTTAATTCCCATGGTGTCCAGTGCAGTATTCAATTCATCATTGATATTATCTACAGTTCGAGCAGTCGATGCACCATCACTAAGCCCATATCCAAACGGCTCTACAATCACTATGTTAAAACTCTCATCTAAAGATTCTGCCAGAGGTTTGAAGTAGATATGCGGTGATGGTACTCCCAGTGCCGGCATCATCACCAATGTGGTTTTTCCTTCATCTGCAAATTTTTCTCCACTTGCATCCAATTTTCCATACAAAGCAAGATGCATATTATTCCCTTTCACTGTGATATATTTACTCGCATATCCAACTTGCGTTGCTCCCATAGCATGTACCATATTAGAATTTCCTACCAGAAATACAAACAGCAGTGCAACCATCACAATTCTTGAGATTCTCTTTTTGTATCTTCTCATACGCTCCCTCCTAAGTAAATTATTTCAAATATTTTTTCAGTTCTTCTGTCTTATCTAATTTTTCCCATGGAAGGTTGAGATCATTTCTCCCAAAATGTCCATAGGCTGCCGTCTGTTTATAGATCGGACGGCGGAGATCCAACATCTGAATGATTCCTGCTGGTCGCAAATCGAATTCTCTTCTTATGATCTCTACCAGACTCTCATCTGAAATTTTTCCGGTTCCAAAAGTGTCTACCATAATAGAGGTCGGATGCGCTACCCCAATTGCGTAAGACAACTGAATTTCACATTTTTTTGCCAGACCTGCGGCCACAATATTCTTCGCAACATAACGAGCAGCATAAGATGCAGAACGATCTACTTTCGTGCAGTCTTTTCCAGAAAAAGCTCCGCCGCCATGCCGTGCCATACCACCATAGGTATCTACAATAATCTTGCGTCCTGTTACACCACTATCGCCGTGAGGACCGCCTATGACAAAACGCCCTGTTGGATTAATGAAAAATTTTGTATTCTCATCTACCAGTTCTGTTGGAATAATCGGTTCCAATACATATTTTTTTATATCATCGTGAATCTGCTCCTGTGTCACATCTGGATCATGCTGTGTTGACAGAACAACTGCATCCAGCCGGTGCGGAATACCTGCTTCGTCATATTCTACAGTAACCTGGCTCTTACCGTCCGGTCTTAAATAATTCAACAAACCATCTTTACGAACCTGAGTAAGCTGCCGAGTCAATTTGTGTGCCAGTGAAATTGGATATGGCATAAATTCATTCGTTTCGTCACATGCGTAACCAAACATCATACCCTGATCCCCAGCACCAATTGCATCAAGCTCTTCTTCTGACATTTTGTGTTCTTTTGCTTCCAATGCCTTATTCACACCCAAAGCAATATCTGCTGACTGCTCATCAATTGCCGTTAAGACGGCACAGGTATGTGCATCAAATCCATAATCTCCATTGTCATAACCAATTTCTTTGATCGTTTCTCTTACCACCTGCTGCATATCTATATACGCATTGGTCGTGATTTCTCCCATCACTAATACCATACCCGTTGTAATTGCAGTCTCGCAGGCCACTCTGCTCATTGGATCCTTCTCCATAAGAGCATCCAATATGGCATCTGATATGGCATCACATATTTTGTCCGGATGTCCTTCTGTTACTGATTCTGAGGTAAATAATCTTTTCTCCATAGTAAATTCTCCTTTGTATCAATATTTCATATTTGTCAATAACATAAAATATCTTTACTATGATTACTATATTTTTTGTCTACATTGTACTTTTTTCTGTCCGGTTGGTTTTGCCTTCAAATCAAATAACTTTTCTATTCTTCTACGAAATAACATATCCGTCTGATTAATTCTGGAATATTAACAGGACTAGTTATATAATCGCTTACACCTTCATGGCGATATTGATATTCTAAAGATAAATCTTTATTATCAGTGAATATAAAAAACGGCAGCTCTCTGAAACTTGGATTCTTCATATCCTTAAAAATCCCTGCTACTTTTCGCATAGAATGAAGAAAATCCATAGCAATTCCATCCTCCATAAACAAATCACACAGAATCAATTCAATATCCCGATGTTCTAATAATTTATTTTTTGCCTCTTCTATACTTTCTGCTGTAATAGTATATACACCTTTTTTGAGTAGCTCTGTCTGTATCACGCTAGTTGTTTCTGAAATTTTCTTTACAAGAAGTATTTTATGAAAGACTGCTCCTTCCCCACATGATTCCTTATATGCATACTCTAAAAGAGTCTCCTTAACTAACTCTGAGCTAAGCTTATTCATACACAAATTTGCCCCTTTCTCTAATGCCCTTGTTTCATATTCCTCCTTTTCATGACATGATAAAAAAAGAAATGGTACTTGAAATTTTTTTAAACGCATTATCTCCAATAATTTAAAACCATCCCCATCCGGCAAATCTAAGTCAGAAGTTATATATAATAGTTCCTGTTCTTCTATAATATGTGAGGCATCTTCTACAGAACACGCTGTTATTACTTCATAGCCTTTTCGCTGCAAAAAATTTTTCAATAACCATATATAGTTACTATCATCATCAACTAATAATATTTTTTTCATATTGAATCTCCTGCTTCATTTTTATTATTTCAAAATATCCCAATATTTGCGTTTCATTATTATAACTCTCTGTATTTATATTTTCTCATGCAATTATTGCTAAAATATAACAAAAAAAAGAAGCATGACGCAATGCTTCTTTTTCTGCATCTATTAACTCTTTTCTATAATTTCCGTATAATCCTGTATTTGTCCGCCCAAAAGCCTCTTACCTAGAATCACCCAGGTCTCCCTATTATACCGATCCAAGCTTCTATAAAGCCTCATAATCTCAGATTTTACATCTTCTTCCTTTTCATTTAATTCATTTCTTAAAATATACTCAATAGATACTTTAAACACCCTAGACATTTTTGCCAATATATCGGCAGGTACATTCAAATCCGATTTTTCATATTTACTAATTGTTTGTTGACTTACTCCAAGTATCTCACCAAGCGCATTTTGGCTAAGTCCTATCTTTTTTCTGAGTTCCGCAGTTCGATTCACATGTCTCACCTCCAATACATCAATATTACACTCTTTAACGCCTTGTATTTACTTCTATTAGTAGTATATTCACTACTTTTCATTGTATTTTAGTTGTAACAATGACTTCCATTTAAACAAGATTTATGGCGTTCTAAGCAAAAAATCTATATTTTCTAGTATATTTACTTAAAATAAAGGTACGTCAAGTAAGCAATCAAAACCGAGTCAAAAGAAAATTTCAATCGAACCTTAAAAATTGCAGTTATGGATGAGCCATTACCGGGAAGCCACTCAAACCTATCTTGACACCATCAAACAAACTAGGGAGATATTCACATGAAACATATTTTAATTGTAGAAGATGATACTATATTGAACGAAACACTGTCTTTCAATCTACAGCAAAAAGGATATATTATTCAATCTGCCCAAAACCAAAAAGAAGCTTTAACAAAATTAAAAAGTATACTCTTTGACGCAGTTCTTCTTGATGTTTCTTTGCCGGATGGCAATGGTTTCTCTATATGCCGTAACATACGTCAAACTATCAATTTAAACACAGCAATTATCTTTTTAACTGCAGATGATATCGAACAAGATATCCTTAAAGGATACAATTTAGGTGCTGATGACTATATAACAAAACCCTTTTCTATTCTTATATTAGAAAAAAAATTGAACGCTATCCTTAATCGAATTGCGTTACATGAACCTACCAAAACATATTCAGACCATCGGCTCCAGCTAAATTTCTCTTCATATACTGCACACATTGATAATAAACTTGTCGAATTCACACCGCTTGAATTTCAACTTTTGGAACTATTAATCCAAAACAAAGGTCACATTGTTACCCGCCAACGTATTCTAGATGTTATTTGGGATAAGAGAGGAAATTATGTAGATGAATCATCACTAAATAGCATGATCTGTAGAATTAGAAATCGAATTGATACTAAAGAATTTCATTATATAAAAACCATTTACGGAACTGGATATATGTGGATGGATCAATGATAGGGAGGAAATTTCGAAAGCTATGAATAAATTAAACATCTTGTTACCTTTAGTACTTTGCTTAATCAATTTTATATGTATTTGTTTCACATATAGGATTTCACCAATATGTACATTAATGTTACTACTTTGCCAAATAAGTTTTTTTTTCAGCGGAACTTTATACTACTTTACACACAAAAAAGCCATGCAAAAAATATTCAAAGTTCTTCTTATATACATGGATCAGATGATAGATGGTTATACTATTGATGAGCAGGAAACCTTGGAAGATACTTTCATCTCCCAGGTGTACCACAAACTATACAAACTGTATAACATATTGCAGTCAAAACAACAGAGGATAGAAGATGAAAGAGATAAACTACAATCCTTTATATCTGATATCTCTCACCAAATTAAAACTCCTTTAACTAATCTAAATCTGATACAAGAAACCCTTATGCAAGATATACTGTCTCCTAATAAGAGAATTGAATATTTAAACCTTCAATTAAGTCAAATTGAAAAATTAAATTTTTTAATCCAAGCTCTATTAAAATCGTCAAAATTAGAAAATGGTATCATAAATTTGAGTCCAAAATACCAATCAATTAATGACACTATTTTCTCTTCTATAGAAGCAATCATCGGAGCTGCAGAATCCAAAAATATTTCTATAGTCTATAATACAACAAATGATTATATAGTAGCACATGACAAAAAATGGCTCGGAGAAGCTATTATAAACCTCTTAGACAATGCCATCAAGTATACTCTACCAAATGGTAAAGTATCTATTCTTGTAACCACAACAAAAGATTATATAATCCTATCAATACAAGATACCGGAATCGGCATAACTGAGGAAAAACTTCCATATATATTTAAAAGATTTTGGAGAGGATCTGAAACTAAAACAGATGGCAATGGCATAGGACTATACCTCTGTCAAAAAATTGTGGCATTACATAATGGATTTATTTTGGTAGACTCTGCTATTTATAAAGGTTCTTGCTTTTCTATATACTTACCCAAATATCGTACTCATGAAAATAGGATTGTGTAATAAATCTACATTTATTGCACAATCCCATTTTTCTTAGTTTTTGCTACGTACCTATTCTGCTGTTGTAAGCCACGCACTTCCATCAAGACAATCTACAAAGCAATCGAAACGAGGCTCTCCACATCCAGAATAAACATTAACTTCTTCTTTCTGTAATTCGTACTGATCCATCTTTGCTTACCTCCTTATCTATTTATAATTTAATTATATCTCATTACACCTATTATCACATATTTTGGGTATAAAACGTCATTTTTCCTTTCTATTCAGATATAATTAATTATTTTGATTGTTTTCTATCACCAGACCTTTATTAAAAAATCAGCGAATAATATGCTATGAGGAATCAAGTTATCTCAAACCAAATTCCGATAATCGGATTTACTCTGTTTTAAAACAGAAGATTTTCATTAATCGTTTTTTAAATTTGCTACAATAGACTGTCGGTTGCAATAAAAAGTCGCTACATAGGAATATATTATTAATATAAAAAACAAAGCAATACAAAAAATAATTGTTTCTAAAAATGGATAGTGATAACTTGATTTACCAAATATTCCGATTTGATCAAGAATCAAACAAATTGCATAACCACTTAATGATCCTATGGTCAAAGTAATTACTATCGTTCCCATAACATAATAGAAACATTCTATCCATAGTGTCCTAAACAATTGTTCCTTCGCTAAACCTACCGATCGCAAAATAACAAGTTCTCGTCGTCTCGAAACTAAATTTGTCATAAGGGTATTAACTAAGTTTATAATCGCAAAAATACCTACAAATAAAACTAATATATATATAGGACCTTTATATCTGTCAATATTTAATTGCATATACTCTAAACTGGTTGAAAAACTTTCAATAACCAAATTATTTAACGATGAGCATTCTTCCTTAATATATTTTTCTGCTGATTTTACATCCTCACTATCAATCAATAATCTGGAATTAAAATTACTTACATTAGTTTTTAACTCCTTTAAATAATCCTGTGGAATGACAAAATAAAATCCAGAATAATCGCTATTCTTCCAATCAACAATTCCCATAACCGTAAAGGTAATCATTTGTCCGGTGTTTGTTTCCAGCTGTATTTTATCATTTAGTTTAACATCATAATTGCAAAATTGTTTTAATATACCTGCACTATCATCAACAAGTATACCGTGATTATTAAGAAGTTGTTCGTAATCTATGGTTCCTTCTTTTAAATATTCATGATATTTACTAATATCTTCTTCCTTTATTCCACCAATATGAGACTGGGGCATACGTTCCACATTTAAATTATTTGGCAAATAAAAAAAGGATTGACAACTTTCAACTGATGTTATACCAGTGATTGCTGGATTCTCGGACAACTTATTTACAAGATCCTCATTTAAAGGATTACTTTCTTGCAAATCAGTATACTTTTCAACATACTGTTTTTCGTCGTCCGTTGCTCCATCATACTCAAGAGAGATTTTTATTTCTCTATCTCCAAAAGTCTGACGTGCCATATTCTCAGCATCTAAAGAATTCAAATATGTTGCTGCTGTCATCAAAAACACTCCTGTGAATCCTAAAGAAAACATAGTTAGTATAATCTTTTTTCTGTTTTGTGTGAAATTTTTCTTTGCTAAAATTTTAGGTGTTATAAAGGTGCATTTCTTTCTCGCTTTAACAGCAATAGTCCTATTGTTTGTCGTAACTATACGGACAGCTTCAATTGGAGAAATAGACGATGCTATTTTTATAGGTTTTCTTATAGAGAGCAGTATTGTAAATAGGGTTAAAACTGTCACTACAAAAATACACTTTATTACATTAGACCAATTCCACCCATTTGGAATAAGTATATAAACTAATACACAACTAACTAATATTCCTATTGGAATAGAACGTAGTGCTAAATAGATACCTTCATTTTTTACCATTTTCTTTATTTGCTTTGATGTCATGCCAATCAGCCTTAGTCTCCCATATTCTTGTACCTTCCCAATTACAGAAATATAAAATATACTATATATTACTAATGAACACGAAAAGGCAATTAATAAACATAAAACAATGACTGATATTGTATCCCGTGTAGAATTATCGACACTGTTAAAATACGAAGAACTAAATGCAATGTCCTGTTCACTTATGCCATATTTCGATAAACATGATATTATTGCCGCTTTCAATTCTTCTGCTTTCAAATCACTACTATCCCTTAGTCTAATAAGACCGTTGTACACGAATTCTTTGGTATAATTCTTATATAAATACTCAGATGAAATTAGCAATTGATAATTTTGATTAATTTCATCATCTTCTATTATTCCACTTATTTTATACTCATCTTCCACAGAATTTGGTAATGATAGTTTTATTAAATCATTTAAACCCTTTTGAATATTAATCTTTTTTAATAATGATTCAGAAATAACTATTTCATTATATTTCTTTGGGAGAGAACCTGATATTTTAGTTGAGGTTAATTCAATATTCTTTTGATCACGATAATAAATACTAGTATCAAAATTCTTTACTCGTATTTTTCCAATAAACATTTCCTTGCCAATTGCTTCAATGTCTTCATCTTTTGAAATATTTTTTACTTTATCGTCATCAATACTAATTATTGCTGCCTGATACCTCCCTCTCAAAAAGTTATTAAGCTCATATGATTTTGCAAAAACATATAATGCCAACGAAGACATAAGGCATACTGCAAAAAAAATTGTACTTACCAGAAAAAGATTCCTAATTCTATCAGATTTCAGATTTTTTTTTGCTAGATTCTTGATAAATTTGCCATTTACATTTTGTAACATTGTCTCACCTCCCCTTTTAGTCAGTTATTTTCCCATCCTCAATGCGTATTATCCTATCGGCTAATTGAGCAATTTTATTATTATGTGTAATCATTACCATTGTCTGATTATATGCTCGACTTGTTTGCTGTAATAATCCCAAAACATCAGAACTAGTTTTACTATCAAGATTCCCTGTTGGTTCATCCGCTAGAACTATAGCTGGTTTCGTGACTAATGCTCTTGCAATAGCTACTCTTTGTTGTTGACCTCCTGACAAATTACTAGGCATAGATAATAACTTATCTCTTAAACCAAGCATTGAAACAATGCCTTGCATGAAATTTTCATCTACTGTATTACCATCTAAATTCACCGGCAATACAATATTTTCATACACATTAAGTGTTGGAATAAGATTATAATTTTGAAAAATAAAACCTATATTTCTTCTTCTAAAAATTGTCAGTTCATTATCATTCAATTCAGAAAGATTTCTATTCCTTACAAATACTGTTCCTGAAGTTGGTATATCTAATCCACCAACCATATGCAACAGTGTGGACTTTCCTGAACCTGATGTGCCAACTACAGCGACAAACTCTCCTTCCTCAACGCTAAAATTAATGCCATCAATTGCACGTACTATATTTGGCTCTGTTCCATAATACTTTTTTAAATCCTGGGTTTTTAAAATTTCCATCCTTTTTACTCCTTTTTCTTTTATAATATCAGTATAATATTGCAGAAAAATAAATAACCTACTTAAAGTAATTATTCTTATCTTTTAATATTTTTACTTATTCTATTAAACTCTAGAACCATAGGTTCAGATTTTATCAACTAATATTTCAAAATGAAACAAGCAGTCAAAAACATACTTTTTGACATGACATAATACTAATGGGAATAATACTTAAAAAGGCATCTACACCTCAATCTTGTTTCCCTGGTTATGGTAAGGACATCTCAGCTCAATCAAATTTCTTTTCTAGTGTAAATTCTTCTCCACATATTTTCATATTTATATCCATTCCTTTCGCTTCGCTCAGGCACAAAACGTAATGAAAATGGTTTGCCTGAGCGTATTTTTTCTTTATAATTCTTCTTGTAGGGAGTTCGGTATACTACAAATCACGGGGAGGTGAGTGGGCTGTCCGGCTTACCAAGGTACGCCTTCGGTGTGCCGGATGACCGTATATTTATATGTGTAGTCCGCCTTTTCAAGCACAAATAAGTGTGGCTCCTAGCACGTAATCTTATCTTTGTATAAACAATCTCGTTTATGGCTTAGGCGTTCAGTCAATGCCGTCTCTCCCTATAATCTTTGTCGAACCTTTAGGTTCTGAAAGGAGTCCCTATGGCTTTAAAAATCGTGTACAAAATCTGTTGTGGCATTGATGTCCACAAAACTTTTGTAGTGGCCTGCATTGCTTCTACTAACAGCAAAGGTGTGACCACCTATGAGAGCCACCGTTTTTCGACCTACACGAAGGGTCTGAAGGATTTGTTACAATGGCTTCTCGACCGGAATTGCAAAGATGTCTGTATGGAATCCACCGGTAAATACTGGATTCCTGTTTACAACATTTTGGAAAATGATTGTACGATCGTCCTTGCTCATCCCAAATATGTTAAGGCTATCCGTGGAAAGAAAACTGACAAGAAAGATGCCAAATGGATTGCTGACCTGTTTAAGCATGACCTTGTTGCCGGTAGCTTTATGCCCCCCGCTGACATTCGTCAGCTCCGCGACCTTATGCGTTACCGTTTCAAACTGACCTGCTTTAAATCAAGTGAAAAGAACCGTTTGCAGAACTGTCTCACGGTTTCCAATATCCAGTTGGGAAACGTTGTCTCGGACACCTTCGGCAAATCTGCTCAGGCGATACTGGATAAACTTTTGGAAAATCCCGCAGACACTTCCTTTGACCTTGAACCTCTCGTCTACAAAAGTTTGAAAAAGAAACTCCCTGAACTCCGTGATGCCATTGACGGCTTTATCACACCGGAGCAAGCCGGTAAACTTAAGGTGATCAAAGGTCACTTTGAAGACCTTGAATCCCGGAAGGCAGAGCTTGAAGAACTCATTCTTGCGCTCGCCGCTCCCTATCAGCAGGAACTTGCCATTCTCCAAACCGCTCCTGGTATCAGCAGTATTTTCACTGCCATCGGAATCATTTTCGAGATCGGTACCAACATGGAGGCTTTTCCTTCGGCGAAACACTTGTGCTCATGGGCTGGTCTTACACCGACCAACAATGAAAGCGCAGGGAAGAAAAAATCTGTCCGGGTCTCCAAAGCAGGATGCTGCATCAAGCCGCTGCTCGCGCAGTGCGCCAATGCTGTTGTTACCAGCAAAAAGCATCCCGAGATTCGCAACCGCTATCTCCGTCTCAAAAAGCGTCGCGGCCACAAGAAAGCAATCATTGCCATAGCAAGAATGCTTCTGACTGCATTATACCATATGTTGAAGAACGGAGAAAACTATAATGCGGAACTTTACCGGAAATCTGACCTGCCGCCTGCAGACCGTGAGATTACGATAGAGCAGGCAATCATCATAGCAAGGAATCAAGGTTATAAGATCAAGTCAGCTACTGCATAACCTTAACATTCTCAATATTCAATTTTTAAAGCAGCCACCGAAAGATGGCTTGTTTGTGATGCGATTAAGGGAATGGATAACCTCTACTTTTCATTTTCAATCTTATTACTCTATTTTTCCTAAAAACAGTATATGTCTATAATCTTGAACTCAGGATTTGATTCAAATTTTAAAAAAATCTTGAATAATTATAAAACCTCCAAGTTGTCAATATGCAAGACAACTTGAAGGTTTTATATTTTCAATTCTAGTTATTACAGGTTATAAAACAGTCATTCCAGAAGAAGCAATCATATAAACAATGAATTTTGGGATCTCCACAACTACCATAGACATTAACTTCTTCGATTGACAAATTCTGCAACTCGTCCTTTTCCTTCTGCTGTGTATTCATAACAATTCCTCCTAATTTGTTGCTGTAAGCCACGGTGACATATCTAAACAATCTACTAGACATCCATATCTAGGATCACCACATTCACCATATGTATTTACTTCCTGTTCCTCTAATTCAATATTATTTTTTTCAGACATCATACAGTAACCTCCTCAACATTACGGATATTAATTTTCTACACTAACTATCTACAAAATAGCTTGTTTTTAATTTTATGTGCTCATCTTAATCACCTCCTGCTTTTTTTTGTTGTTACTATTTTAAACCTATAATATTAAAAAATAATAGTTATTGTCTAAAATGACCTTTTTATTTTCTATTAGTATATTCTAAAAGACACTGATTCATATAAGTAATATACTCTTCTAAAACTTTCTTTGGCGTTCCCATTTTTTTATAAAAAAGCTGATAATCTATCATTTTTTTTACAAAGTAACATGTATAATCATCCTTATCTACCGATGTCGGACACTTTCCAGTACAAAAATATCTATATTCACATTTATTGCATATATCTTTATCGTCTACACAAAAGGTCTTCTGAATTACTCTCTCTCCCATTTTATCGCACAGATTATTTTCTATAGTTTCTACCTCATCATATAAAACATTACCTAATCTATACGTATCATTTTCTAGGCACTGGCACATATATATATTACCCTCCGGAAAAATTGCTAACACTTTTCCATACCCTCCGCAAGCATTTCGAACTTGCAAGTGTGAATCAATAACACCACATAGTGCCTTTTCTTCATAATCATGGTCATAAATATATTTTGCAATATCTAAATTCATTTGAATCTTATCTAAATCTGTCAAAAAATCTACTTTCTCCCTGGCTCTCCCTACTGGTGCCACAATATTAACTAACAACCCCGTATTATATTTTGCTGCGATATCTATTACTTCATATAATTCCTTTTTATTGCTCTTTTCATAGATAAAACTTAAAACAACATCAATTCCAGATTGTTGACATATTTCAATATTGCTAATTAACTCATCTGCCTTTCCCATTTCTCCAAACATATGTTTTGTACTGAAATCAATTTCTTTTACCTTGCCTTTTAATTTCTCTATTACACTTGTATTAACCGCAATTCCATTACTTTGTACTATAATAGGAATAGATGTTCCTTTATGAATTTCTTCTATAATTTGTAATATGTTATCCTTAACAAACGGTTCTCCCCCTGTTATTATAAATTTATGAGGACTACATTCGTTTAAAAACGGAATTATTTTTTTCTTAATATCATCTATATTTATTTCTGCATCTAAGTTCATTCCATGATTAGCATTAATTGCACAAAAATCACAATTCATATTACACTTACGGGTTATCATCAAATACACCGTATTAAATTTTTCATGTCGCTGAATAATTTTCTGTTGAATAGAAGCTTGCTTTTTCCATATAGGATAAAGAAATTCTTTAACTTCTTGTTTATCAAGGTTGTTTGCAATTTTATTACTTACACCCAAATAAACTTTAGATACAGGATCAACTAATACAACTTTTTCATTCCGTATTATCTTTTCAAATTCGGGTATATTATTTTTTTCCATAATCTCTTCTCCTTTTTAAAATATCTCTCATCGCTTCTTTTTGCTGTTCTGTAAAATTTTCGTTGAATAAATCAAACATTGTTTTATTCACATGACAACTCACCTCAACTGGATGGTAAATATCTCTATGTATTTCATAATTAGATGCTTGACATCCTCGTGTCTTGCAATGCTTAACATATTTACAATTCTTACATGTTTCATATTTAACATCTTCTCTATATGCAATTTTTCTAATCTGCATAACATCTAATCCTTCATTTACATTCCCTATCTTAAATTCTGGTAACTCTATACATGTGTAGATATTACCATCCGTTGCTACATAAACATTATTTAAACCAGCTTTACAGGCATAAAAGTCACAAGGCACTAAAAATGCTTGCAGGTGTTGCTCAAATAAATTCCAATAGAAGCTTTTTCCCCTCTTTTTAACTTCTTCCTTAAACAAATTGAAAGTGCGTCTTATTTGTTCCTTCAATTCTAATATTTCTGATGGCTCCCACTGACAATAATGATCTATACCTGATTCAATCTTATCAGCCTTCAAATCTAGTAAAAACCGAAAACTCTGTTCAAAAAACTGATAATTATTCTTTGTTACTACATGGGCATACGCAACTGTCTTTCCCGTTTTTTCCTCATACTCTCTTAAATAAGGTAGTCTTTCCAAAATTCTGTTATAACTTCCATTCCCTACGTAATCATGCCTATTTAAGTCGTGTACAAATTGGGGACCATCTATACTTACCTTTATTTCAAAATCATTTTTAATAAAAAATTCTACATTTTCTCTTGTTATCAACGTTCCATTTATCGTTGTGCTAAATTTTACTTTTAGACCATTCTTTTCACCAATTCCATTTGCATAATCAACTATACTTTTCATTGTTTCAAAAGCCATCAAAGGCTCTCCCCCAATAAAATAAACTATCAGCATTTTATCATATTGCTTTTGTGCCTCATGAACTGCTATATCAACTGCCTTCTTAGCACTTTCTACACTCATATAGGTATTTTTCTTTTCGCCAAGATAGCAATATGTGCAATTCAAATTACATTTATTTATTATCTCCAATGATAGTGTGTACATTTTATTCCTCCTCATATAAAAAATTGATGAATCAAAACTCTGTATTGTAAATCTAAATTCATACGTTCTTCCAAACTAAATAATGGATACCGTAAAACAATTTCTTTTTCTTGGTGCAAAATTTTAAAATCTCGTATTTTATCTTTATATGGTAAAACAGCCTGATAACTATCGCAATCTATAAAAAGTATTTCCCAGTCGTGCAATTGTCTAACCATTTCTGAATCCATATCCTCAATTGTAAAATTTGCAATCGTATTTGTTACTTCATTTATAAATCTCTGCTCCATCTGATCATTCGGACGATTGGTACAAAATAAGCATTGTTTTTGTTTTAAAGTTTCACATGGATAATAATGATTCAAAAAACTATGTTCTAAATTCTTTAACGCTTCTCTAAAACTATCCTTATGCCAACTCAATAATCCTGAAATTTTGGCACATGCAAAACTATTTCCCTGTATCAATCTGGGAATTTCCAAATGATACAAAGAAAAATAGCTTGAAGAGAAGATAACTTCATTGCGACTTTCATCGAACAACATAATTTTTTCAGGTGAGTTTTTGTCAGTGCATTTTACACCTACTACAAATGATAAATCAGCCGGATATGTTGCATATACGTTCCTGTTTGAATGTGCTGCTACTATTAGTATCCCTTGTCTTTGAGCGTCTTTGCAGATACTTTCTAGTTCTGGGTGGTAATTATATTCATCTCCTACACTTAAATTAATGATATCAACACCGGATTCAATTAGTGATTCGATTCCCCTAATCAATTCCAAGACAGAACATTTCATATTCTCCGAAATAATAGGATATAATATAATTTCCGCTTGTGGATTTTCTTTTAAAATCATTGAACAAACAATTTCTCCATGAGTAAATCCAATACCATATTTTCTATATTCTCCATTGGTACTTTTTCTTCTTATATCTAGTTTCTTATCTCTAAAAAATCTATGTTTAAAATCCCCATCTGTATCTAAGACACCAATTTTCATTAGCTTCCCTCCCTTCTACTACTTATGAAAACTTATTTAAATCAATTATCACATCTGCTTCTTCTAGCTCCTCTAAATTGTGAGTTGCAAAAATAACTATTTTATCTACAGATAATTCATGTAACAACTGATAAAAACTTTTCCTACGTTTTCCGTCAATGTTAGCTGTTGCTTCATCAAAGACTAAAATTTGTGAATTTTTCAAAATATTTCTCATAATATCCAAACGCCGCATCTGTCCTTCAGAAAAATTACATGGGTCTACTTGTATTTCTGTATCCCATCCCGCTTTTAATGAATGTATTTCATCCTGCAAATCCAAGCACTTCGCCACCGTATCCATTTCTTCCTCTGAAGCAATATGTAGTAATTCCATGTTCCGTCTTACTGTATCATTGAAGAACTGTGTACGCTGCATAACATATCCTGTATTTTCCCAATAACTGTTAATATCTAATTCCTGCAAATCAGTGTCGTTCACAACCACTTTTCCTTCTGTCGGTTGATACACACCTGTTATAATTTTGAACAGAGTGCTTTTACCTTGTCCACTTTTTCCATGAACTCCGTAAAGAGTTCCTTTTTCGAACTTCAAATTGAGCCGGTCAAATACCTTCTTATTTGACTCTGGATAAGAAAAGCTCATCTCTTCTAAGGAAATGTTGTTAACTGTTGTTACTTTCTTTCCGTCTCCTTGTTTCTGATCCGGATACTGAAGCAGACCATTAATATCCTTTAAGGAAACTACAGCTGTATGATACTCGTTAGCAAACTGTGCAATTCCAATAATAGGATTCATAATAATTGTCTGGTAATTCATCAAGGCCATAATGGTACCTATGGTCATATTCCCTTTAAATACTTCTTGTGCACCGACTACCCAAATTATGACTGTTCCTATAAACTGGATCACGAGTATCGTAGATGTATTCAATATGTACAACAAATTCTGGCGATTCGTCTCTTTTTTGTATTTCTGATTTTTCTCAAAGTACATATCATGCACATATTGCCCACATTGAAAGAGTCTTGTAATAAACCAATTATCATAAGTGTTTGTCAGAACATTGGTGATACTGTTATATCCTTCCAGAACTTGACCACTGGTTTCTTGTATCAATTCCCCTAGAATTCTACTAATAAAAGGAACGCTAACAAGTAAAATAATATTGGATGCGGCAATTCCCTTATGGATAGAAAACATATATGGAGGCACAACCACCAGAATAACAATATTGGAAACCAATGTGATAATACTTGTGATTCCACATTGTTTCACTGCTGATACATCTTTATCTACTTTCAGCAAAATGTCACTTAGCTTTACTTTCTCAAAAAAATTCACACTAACCGTTGACAATTTATCTTCTATCTTTTGTCGCATATCTGCTGCTATTTCTTCCGATATAACAGCCACAATATAACGCTGTATATAATTCATAAGATAATTCAGCAACAATATTCCCAGGAACACTGCCAAAAGAATCATAAATGCAGATAAACTGGTACTATGCGGATTTCCCAGATCATCTATCACTTTTCCCTGCAGTTCTGGACGTACCAACGAAACCCCAGCCGTTAACACAATCATTGTTATTGTTAACATGTAGGAAGAAAGTAACTTTTTCTTAAAAGCATACTCTTGTAAAAATCCAAGATACGGACGACTTTCTTTACATTTCATCTCTTAACCTCTTGGCAATCTTCTCTCCGAACTCACTTAATTTTAAATATTTCTCCTGGATATAGCCCACATACATTCCTAATTTATCTCTAACTATTTCAATCGGCTGCTGCAAATAATATTCAAGGATCTGCACCATTGCCTTATAAAAGATGTGTTCAAAAATACACTCTGCATCCGATGGTACATTAATTTTCCCTGTATTGATAAAATTCATATATCCGCATTTCATACCATGACAAAAATCTCGAATTGTGCATCCCTTACACTTCGGATCGGTTTTATCAAAGTTAGACATTGCTATTGATTTTGACTTTCTTATATCAACGCCTTCCTTAATATTTCCTATACAATATTTTTCATTACTTGTAAGAAAACCGCATGGGTATATCTGACCATTCGGAAATATCTTGAAATTTCCAATTCCGGCATCGCACATGCTAAAACAATTTCCAAAATCACACAGCATATTAAACATTTTTCCATCAAATTGATCTATGGTAAAAGCTCTGCCCGCTGCTGCCTCATCCAAATAGTACTGTAAAATTTGTTCTACCTGGTTTTCAAAGTCTACCTTCAGTTCATCAGATATTTTTAAATATACATCCATAATCATACAGATGTTATCCAGACCATGCTCATGCAGGTAACAGATGTTTTCGAACATATGCGGAATGGTATTTTCTGTGACCGTCATTCTTACAGAAAAATTCAATCCACTATCCTTTACCTTCATGATATTCTCAAAAATTTTGTCATAGCAAGAAACTCCATCTTTCGCAACTCTGTTCAAATCATGGGTTTCCTTATTCCCATCAAAACTAAGACGTACTGTAAAATGATTTTCTTTCATAAATGCAATGAACCGATCATCCATCAGGGAACAATTGGTAGTAATATAATACTTTACTTCCCTTTCCGGATAATTATCTTTGATATAGGCTACTGCCTGGTAAATTAAATCTTTCTTCAGCAAAGGCTCACCGCCCAAAAAATCAAGCAAGATTTTCCCTCTATCCCCATAATTCATCATAAACTCCAACGAGTCCACAAGTGTTTTTTCATTCAACTGATAATGGTTATGGTAGTCTTCATAACAATACTGGCATTTAAAATTGCAATCTGTTGTCATATATAATGTAAAATTGTACATATGTCCTCCTATTCCTAAATGTAATAATATAATTCAGTGTACTCTTTATCCTATTTTTTTCTATAATTTTTGCTTAATTTGACTTTTTAGTTGATTGATTGTCCTCTTTAAAACAACAACCAACCGCAATTATGTAATAAATACATAATTGCAGTTGGTTCATAAACAAAGAATCAAACGTATACTACTATTCATACCGTAATATAACTTTAGTAAATTCCCACTTCTTTTCCAAATTTATAGATATATTGTGTGACTGTTCTAATTGCATACTGTACTGATTGATTTCCTGCATTTGAATATGTACTTTCATTTTGTGCCATATCAACCAGTCCTTTTGCATGCTTCGCAGCTGAATACATCAAATCTCCTACTGATAGAGAAACTGCATCATTATAGATTTGAGAAGAAAACGAATTACCTGAAATCGTGTAAGATGTTCTATTTTTGTCTACATACTTTTCAAACGCTGAATGATTACTATTTACCGCCGTTAAATTTGAAGCATGGTGCGGTTCATTCAAATCAGATACATAGTGCGTTCCTTTTCCAAGATAATCCATTGCCCTATTTATATCTCCAGCCTGATACATGATAACTGCATTCTCATAATATGTCTCTGCTCTTGTCCGGGCAGTTGGTGATGTCTGTCCCATCCAGTTTTTTCCGGTATCTGGATCATAAAAGTGCCCTGCAAATGTACCAAAGTCCGTCTCATTTCCAACCTTATCAGGCCAATCTGTCGCCTCCATTAATATTCTTGCATTTAATTCATCATTAAATAAGCTTCCCCCTTTATCATTATTCAAAATGGTAAGTGCATTTGCTACTATGTACTGATGAGTATGATCAATACCGCCCGATTGAAAACGTTCATCCCCATTTTCAACATGCTCCAGAGGTGCACCATCACCATAGATATCGTCGGAACCATTTGCTATTTCTTGAATCTTCTGGGGAACTTTCTGTGATTCTGCTGCAAATACCACATTAGCTGAAATCATCGCTAAAACTCCTATTAGCGATACCATGATTTTTAGTTTTTTCTTCATACCTATTACCTCCTATACTTTTTTCTTCAGTATAAAAAATTTGTTACATATTTCAATAATTATTGCTTATTTTGACTCTTTTATTTTCTAAACAAAAAAGAGAGCATGCGCTCTCTTTTTTTTAGTCACAAAGGTACAATAATTGAAAAACAAAACATACCATCTCTCACTTGTATAGAATATTCTCCACCATATTTTCGTACTATATTTTTTACATTTTTAATACCATATCCATGATGGCTCTTATCTGGCTTTGTTGTTTGGATTTCCCTACTTGATACAACATATTTTGCCTGATTTTTTCTTATACTATTTTCACATACAATTGATAAAAAACCTCTAAATTTACCAGCTCGTAATTGAATTAAATTTTCTTTTCCTGGCTCCTCTTTTTTCCTCAATTCACATTCTCTTAAAGCATTATCCAAAATATTTGAGATAACAACACATAAATCCTCATTTTTCATATTAGCAAATGGACGTAAATCCGCAAGAATTTTTAGTTCAATCCCTTGCTCTATTGCATCTATTTTTTTCCTATGCAATATACTGTCAATAAAAGCATTTCCTGTGTTATAATAACTCTCATATCGATCCAATTTATTCTCTATACTGCCAATATATTCTTCTTTCTCCTTCTCATCCTTGCTTCCTCGTAAAGCTTCCAAATGATTTCGTATATCATGTGCAATACGCCTTACACCATCCATATCTCTCTCCAACCTTACATAATAATCATATTGAAGACTCATTTCCTTTAGCTGCAATTTCTTCTCACTTTCAATCTGTTTTGCATTTAGATAATATTCTAATAACACAACATTGCACATGCTTCCTATAATCAAAACAAAACCCGCTAGCATAATCGTTATCACAGACTCTATATTAGTAAACATATACGTACTATAATATAACTTATCCCCTAATAGTAACATTACAATTATACTTATCAGATTTGGAATTACAATAGTGATAAAATTTAGGGTGTTAATTTGCGTAGGTATTTTCCGGATTAATTTAACACTAATCAATACACCTATCGTAATAATAATCTCAGACATTATTAACATTTGTATTTGGTAATTGTCTGGAAGTTCCAATAAAAATTTTTCTGTTTGTATATATTCAATCGTACACGCAAGCACCTGTGCCAATGATATAAAGGAAAGAAAAATACAATTTATAATAAAACAGTATTTCAAACTATATTTCCATATAATTCTTCCTGCACTCAAAGAAATTATGGTTATTAAAATAAAACTATAGATAATATGTGTATGTAAACTGTTTTCTATAATTGAAAGCATTATTGCAATAACAAGACCCAAAACAAGTCTCAATTTCTTGGTTACTCTTTTTTCCATTCTCTCGCCTAATATATAAAAAAGTAATATAATATTAAAGGCAGAAAATAAATCTTTCAATATCTCTATATTCATTTTATGCACTTCCAGTCCGTTCCGCTAATTTTTTAATCAGTTCTTTTTTCCTAGATTTTGTCGTATAAATTTTTTCTCCACTTACCAACACAATCATAAATTCTTGGACATAATCAACATAATCCAAATTAACAATCACACCGTTATGACATCTATAAAACGCATATTTTTCTAAACGGACTTCCAAATCCTGCATCTTAAATCGTCCTATTACATCTCCTTTACTAACCGTATGGAATACTACATTCCTATCTACCGTCTCAATGTACTGGATATCTGAAAGAAACAATTTCATGAAACCTGCGTTACTTTTCACTCCAATATATTCTCGTTCTCCTGAATTAATTTTTCGTATAACACGATTCAATTCACAATCAACTTGAATTTGGGTAATAGGTTTAATTATATAATTCGCTGGCTCAAATTCGAAACACCCTAACCCATACTCTCTATGGGATGTCACAAAAATAATTGTTGATTTTTCATCATATTTTCTTATTACCCTAGCCAATTCAAATCCATCCATATTAGGCATCTGCATATCCAAGAAAAATACTTGAAAATCTTCTGCCAGTGAATCCATTAAATATAATGGCTTGGTATATCTTTTTATTAATAATTTTTCCTTTATAGTCTTCTCATAATTCCTAATCATTCTTTCAAGAGTATTCAAGAATACTTCTTCATCATCACATATTGCAATTTTTATCACGTATGCTCACCTACCACTTATCTTTGTATCGGATTCCTGCGTATCAAATAACCTTCTTCCCATAACTAATAAAGTTTCCCTATTGACAGAATCCAATTGTCTGTATATCTGCCACATCTAGTCTTCTTGTTCTTCAGACAAATCCAGCTCGTCTTTCCCAATCAATTTATCAATTGTAACATTAAAAAAATCTGCAAACCGTAATAATAGATATCCAGGAACAGTATCCAAACTATCCATGTTTTCTATTCTACTAATTGATTGTTGACTAAGTTTCAGCTGGATGCTTAATTCTTTTTGTGAAATGCCGACCTTTTTTCTTAATTGACGTATAACATTCATCTCTATACCTCCGATACTATTATAACATACTTCCGAAGGCATTTTACATAGATAAGTGGTATTATTTATAAATTTAACTCACTATACAAGTATTCTTATGTATTCTTTATATTTATTCCACAATGTCTGTTTTTTTCCCTCTAAATAACACATCACCCAATTGGGTATTTCGTCTCCATTTTCCTGCCTAGTTCTATTCATCAAACAAATTTTTGCTAAACACTTTCTCTTGAAAATACAATGATTGCATTTCAAACATTCTTGCTCATTACCCAAATAATGCTTTACCTTCTGAATAATCAATCCGCCCTTTACATCTCCAAGATAACCCGTCTCTGTTAAATTAGATGCACACCCATAGATACTTCCATCAGTCCTCACATAAATTCGTATGGCTCCGACACCGCAACCTTTACATACAGACGGTGCAAAATATTGTTGCATATCTATTATGAGTCCCCACATAAAAGGCTTTCCCTTATGAATTCTCATCAAATTGTATTCTATAACCTTTTCCCATTCTTTAGCTATAAAGTCCAACTGTTCATAATTCCATTCTACAGACAAATCTAGTGCAGAATCTATCACTTGCATTTCTAGATCCTCTACTAGATATTTGACGCTATTATATAAATCTTCATAATTGTTTCTCGTTACAACGTGTGTTGCTTGCATACGCATCTTAGTTCTATTCTCGTACTCATGAAATTGAGCAATATTATCAATTATTTTGTCATGTGTTCCACTTCCATCGCAATATTTACGATTTTTATCTTGTACTTCTTTTCCTCCATCAATGCTAATTTTCACCTGCACCTTCTTGCGAATAAGCCACTCTAAAATATCTTGATTTATAATACTTCCATTTGTTGTAATAGAATATTTAACTGCCAAATTTCTTTTTTGTGCTTCTAAATCAATCCAATCAGATACTTTTCGTATGAATTCATAGCTTAGCAAAGTCTCTCCTCCTACAAAGTCAATCCAAACCATACGATCTGCATGTCTCTGTGCATTTAAAAATGCTATTTCCATTGCCTGATAAGCCGTCACAAAATCCATTCTCTTACTAGATAATTTTCCCAGATAGCAGTAATCACAACTAAAATTACATATTTGATTTACTTCTAATGTTATCGAATACATTTTTATATCACTCTTCTATCATATATTTTACACAATCATTAGGTTCCAGTTGATATTGCTTCGCAATTTCTACATACTCTAAAAGTCTTGGACACTTGTTCTGGTATAATGCATTAAAAACTTTCAAATTATGCCAATATAATACCTGCTCTAATTTACATATAGCTACATCAGGCTTATTTAACCATCCACTTGCCTTATAATTAAGGAAACCGCATCGTGTAGACATACAAGTAAATGCTTTCTCACATTTTTGGCATTCATGTATTTTTTTTACAGATTTCTCTACCTTGAACATGAACTTTTCTTTTTCTATGCCTGTCCATACAGTTCCTATTTTCCAATCTTCGTCATTAGCTACATAGCCACAGGGATAAATATCTCCCTCTGTATTTACTACAAAATGCCCTGTTGTACCAGCTGAACAAAATACAATGGGTCTTTTCGCTAAAAATGTAGTGTACTTAAAATCATAAAGGTTTATAACTTTACAACCCGTTAATGCAATATTGTGAATATATAACGAATCCAATAACTCCATCTGTTCATGAAGAATCTTTAATTTAATCTCATCCCAATTGTCAAAATAATTATATGCTATATAAATCCTGTTTACGCCTCTCTCTAAGAAGTAACAAACATTATTGTACATATCTTCCACATTATTACATGTTACTGTCATGCGTACATTAAACATAACCTGCTGCTCAATTAGCTTCTGAAGGTTCTTGCTGATTGTACTAAAAGTATCATCTCCATATACCGAACGTCGATTCCTTTTTTGTGTATGTTCTTCTCCATCGATACTTAATGATAAATTAATATTTTCTTCCTTTACAACCTTTATTACATTATCATCTAAAAATACTCCATTCGTTGTCATTTCTAATTTGAATTGATCTCTAATTTCTTTGTAATCTGAATTAATCTTATTAATCGCATAAAAAAACAGGGGTTTATTTAGCAATGGCTCTCCCCCCAAAAATACAATATGTATTTTATCGTTTTCCACTCTGTTCTTCATAATAAATGCTAAAGTTTGATCAAATGTTCTTATATCCATTTTCCCCGTCTTCTTATCTATTCCTTCATAACAATATGTACATTTCAAATTACATCCTTCTGCTAAATATATTGTACATTCCATAAAAATCCTCCTGCTAAAAAAGCCACACAGATTTTTTAATCCATGTAGCTCTTTCAAATTAATCAATTCCTGATAAATATGCCCCATCAAAAGGCCAAGGACAATCTGTCAAGCAATATTGCGTTCTATTTGAGCATGCAATATATCCTTGAATTTCTTCAGCAGATAAATCTAACTCTTTTGTTGTTTGTTCCATTTCATTTATTGTTTCATTGTCCATTAGGCGTTCCTCCTTTCGTTTTTTATAATATAGGATAAATTTTTTTGTTCTTGCTCTCAATAAACATTGTATAAAACGTCTTTTTTTATGCTTAGAATGCTTATAACTGATACGCCACATATTTTGCCATTTTTTTTAGCAGTTCTTCCTTTTTGGATTTGCTCACTGGAATAGTGACTTCTTCCTTCAATATCAATGAATCCTCCTGTACTCGTTCTACATAATCTAAATTAACTAAATACCCCTGATGACAACGATAAAATAACCTATCTCCCAATCTTTTCTCAAATTCATATAATTTTTTATACGTAGCAATATTTCTATTTGCTGTATGTATTACAACTGCCTTATTTTCAGTTTCCATATAAATAATGTCGGAAATTTGTAATGCAATAATTCCTTCTTGGGTTTTCAGCATAAGTTTTTCCTCAGCATTTATAATTTTTTTATTGTAGACCTTATTCAAAATCAGTTCAATTTTTCTATATAGCACAGGTTTTCCCAAAAAATCTTTTGCTTCAACTTGTACACATTTCTGTAAATTTGGAAGATTATAAAATGAACTACAAAATATAATAACAACATTTGAATCTATCTTGCGTATTCTCTCTGCAGTCTCAAAACCATCCATTTCTGGCATTGTAATATCCAAAAATATTATATCATATTTTTTATAAAAATATGATAACATCAATTGGGGACCACTTATAAAGCGACTAACTTTTACCTCTATATTATTTTCATGCGAAAAATGCTCTGTATGCTCCTCAATCCTCTTAGTAAAGTCTTCGTTATCATCACATATTGCCACTTTCAGCATCAGTCATCACCTCCTGTTCATGCTTTCTAAGTCTCATAATCAAAATATCTATTGTCAATTTATTATCTTCCGACAACTGTCTATATACTTTTATTACTTCCTTTTCATGTTCTGAAAGAACTTCACCAATACTTTTTTCTTTTCTCTTATCCATTTTATTTTCTCCCATACACATATTTTTAATAATTATACTAATAGCATATTTTTTTTCTATATTTTTTGTCTCCTTTGCACTTTTTCTTGTATAGATGATCCTATAACTGTTATAATGCCTTTATCTATAAAGCCTTCTGTAATTGAAATGTATATGATAATTACAGAAGGCTTTGATTATGCTATTCTACATCTTTAAAATACCGTATGCACTTCAACAATTCTGCTGTCAATTCCTGGTACAGATCTTCATCAAAGATTCCATCTATCAAAGCATTTTTACTTAAAAGTGGTCAGTACATTTCAAATATTTCCAGAATAGCATCTTCATCCCCTTGCCTTGCCCGGTATAACAATTCTTTAAAATTCATGATTTCTTTCCTCCCATTCTCTTGCGTATTTTCCGGATAGCCCAATAATATGCACCTTTACACCGTTCTTCCGGCATCTGATTCAAGATGCTCATTTCTTTAAATGTACGTTCCTCAAATACATGCTGATAGATAAGCTTTCGTTCTTCCTCCTGCAAAGAAAACATGGCTTCCATAAGGTTTATGTCCGTCATCTCATTCCACTCTGGATAAATTCCCTTGGATTCATCCAGAAGTAACTGTTCCTTTTTCTCAAGTTCTAACCGTTCCTCCAAAGAAATGTCTATATCTGTGATTTCTTTATCCTCCAGATTCTCCTCCGCAAATAATATTTTCTGCTGCTTTTCCAGATACCGGAGTCTTCTCCCCTGAATAGATGCCAACAAATATGCCGTAAAATAGTTTCTTGTTTTAGAACCACTGTATTTTTTCTCTTCTTTCATCCTTTACCTCCGAAATTTGAAAATGAATTAGTTTCCAAATTTCTAAAGGTGGCGATCTGCAGCCAGGATAAAAAAATAGTTTCCTTCCATGATAAAAGAAAAAGCCGAACCAGCATTCAACTAATCCGACATTTCTTCTAAACCATGCAGGATACTGCACGGAACATCTAACACTTAACGCATATCCTGCATATAAATGACTCTCTTCGTTTCCCCATAATGGAAGAATTTTTTTGATGAATCGCTACACGAATGCCTTTTCCTTGCTTGCAGCATGGGTGCTTTCCTCCTTTTACAGGTTCTAAAGCACCGCTTACTCACACTATATTGCGTTTTATCATGTGCTATAATGCGTTTCTCTTACTATCAATCTACGTTAAAATAAAACAATAAGTGAGGTGATGCGGATGCGGATGGATACCGTCAAGAAAAAATTAGGCTACACGGTAAGAAGCGAAAGAGAACGGCTTGGCCTGTCACAGTCCAGTCTGGCAGAACGGGCAGGAGTTTCCACACGAACAATCTCTGATATTGAAACCTGCAATGGAAATCCAGAGCTTGCTACTTTGATTCCTCTTACCCAGTATTTGAGAATTTCTATTGATTCCGTTGTTCAGGAAGATGAAGCAGATACTACCACATATCAAATCATGAAAGAGCTGCAAACCTGTTCCGAAGATGATCGCCAGATTGCCCTTCGTACATTGCGTGAACTTCTTTCTGCATTAAATGAAAAAGAGCATTCCGATTAACTTTTTCTAACAATATCTAACCTATGAGTATATGGATAGAATCTGTGAAAAACCTTTGTCCAATCTGTGCGTTTCCTGTGGACGATAAAAAATACACAAAAAAAGAAGCATCTCATTTGAGCAATGTCATTTAGATAAGGACAACATTGCAGTTAGGATTCTTTTTACAGCGAGTAAACATTTTGTTTATCCGCTGTTTTTCTATATTTAAAAGCATTCAACGTAATAAATTTGTACGACAAACAGACAGATGCTTTCATCTGTCTTAAAAATGGTATATACTAATATTTGATTAGGCTGCTCTATATAGAAAGCTTATCGCGGACTGGGGTTTGACTTTGCGAGGGTCTGTTCTCCCAGAACGTACAGGAAGAAGCTCATGTCCGATTAGATACTCTACATCGGGTGGAGCTTTTTCTTCTTTTATTGATAGAAAATGACAGCAAATTCGCATCGCACGGGTATAATTCAGCTGATATATATATTTGCAGCCAACTTTCTGCTTGACAACCACATTAGTCGCTATAATCTCACAGAAATTATACAGAGTCATTCTTGACCATATTTCCTGCACAATATATTCTGGTTTCTTTGCATGAAACCGTGTTAATCCTAATGCATATTTTAACTCGCGAAAAGAGGTTTCTATTCCCCAGCGTTTCGCATATAACTGTTTGATTTCACCAGAACTAAATTTTTCTTGTGGCAGATTTGTAATAATACATTCATAAGAGTCTTGCGAGATTGGAAAACGCGCTACTCTCATTTTTATTTCGTAAAACTTATTAAAATGCAGGTCAAGATAATCAAAAGGTGTTTTTTTCATAATAATTCTGTATTTTTGGGGATTTGCTTTTACTTCATTTGTCTGCTTTTTTGTGAGTGTAAGATTAACCCATTCGTCAAATTCATCACTCTCTGGCAACATTGTTAGTTTCGAAGCTATTCCATTACTTGTTACATCTTTGACGCGTATTAAGCAATACATTCCTTTATGTTCCGCATGCGCAAATATATTGTAGTTCTCATAACCCCTGTCTGCGATAAAAACATCAGGCTGGCCACGGTATCTGTCAATCAATTCACACATAGCACTATTTTCATTTTTTAATCGGGCAGGTTGGATAATTGCATCTGTGTATCTTCTGCTGCATAAATCATAAAAAGCGTTTAAATGCAGCTGGTTGAAGCCTTTGCTGTCAGGAAGCGGTTGAAAATAGGTTGTTTCATCTTTAGGATTGCAGGCAATGCATAAATCCGAACCATCACAGGCAATTAATCTAAGTCCTTTATATGCAGCATTATCATTAAAAGATTTCGTGAATTCTTGAAATAAGAACTCAAATGCTTCTGGCAATATCTGTGCCCTGCGCTGGTTAAATGCTGAATCCGATGGCGTGGAACTGTCAAAATCAAAATATTCCAACAATTCATCTCTTAATGCTTTGCCCTCCATTGTAAGCATAAACTTCATTATCTCTTCAAATGACCATTTCTTTTTACGTGAAAAATCCGTTTCTGGATTCTTTGTAAACAACCGACGGTAAGAATCCATCTCTGTAATAATGGATAATAGTTTTTGCTTTACCTCTGTAGAATAATTCATTGTGTAATCCTCCTTGCAACCAAGATGTTTTCTTGATTACAAGGGCCGCTCTGACTATCTTTCTTTTTAGATAGTCAGAGCGGCCACACATTTGGTTTATCCTGTCAAGTGCTTTATGAAATTATACAAAAAAAGAACAGGGTACATATTTCTACATACACTGTTCTTTGCATCGTCCTTATCTAAATGACATTGAAATAATCCCTCCAAACTTTAAAACAGGTCTGGAGAGTGTCTGTTAGGTCTTTTCGGGCATAGCAATACCGCCCACCACACACCGTTTTTTATATGGTGGGCGTTCGCCTTAAATCCTTATGAAACAAAACAGAGCCAACAAACGGTGATTGCTTACCTGTTCATCGGCTCTGCGTCTTATGCGTCTGGCTCTGTGATGACTGTTACTTGTAACATTTTTTCTTCAATCAATGTTTCCTTCCTTCATTTCGGACAGTAAAGAGGATAATTTATCAGAACAGTATCCTCCCTAATTTTATTGCGGGTTTTGCCGCCGCAAACAGGACACAATACCCATTCTGTCTGTTTCATAATCAAACCTTTCCGAAACTCCATCTGCTAAATCAACGCATCGTTCCGCAATGTTTCATTCAAGTCACACTGTAAAAGACGCTTTCCGCCAATATAATAAGCAAGCGCAACAAACAATACTATCGCAGCCGCAAATATCAAAATAGGCAGAATCGGGGCTTCCGACCAGAATGCCATCGGGTCTAAATAACTTGCGGTTACGGCAAATTGCACAAATAATAGGGTAAGCGGCAATGTAATCAAAAGCGGTTTCCCTGCAATCACAAACGCTTCAATACAGAACATTTTCCTCATTTCCTGCGGTGTCAATCCAATGGACATATACCCCGCAAATTCCCGCTTCCTTTGACGGAGAAACCCTAACGTATTTGAAAAGACATTCGCAATTCCAATAATGGCAAGCAATACACAAAAAGCTCCCAAAATCATTACCATGCCTTGGATTAAACTGTCATTAGACAATCTTTCTTGTATTCGGTTTTCACTTTCAATTTCATACTGCTCCAATACAAGCCGCACGATTTCCTGTTCCAGAGCGTTTAAATCCGCAAGATTTGCAGTTTTGTTTGAAAGAATACGGATATAACTGTCGGATTCAGCTTCACATACCTCTCCCAAAGTTTTATTCCACATAGAAAGCGGGATAAAATGTACAAGGGCATAATTATCATATTCTTCCCTCAATGCGGGGGATTTCTGTGTATAGGATAAAACAGGAATTTCTACGGTTTTATCATTTTTATAAAGTATTGTTTTCTGGTTACCCTCCCTTACAAATGGAACATATTCTTTGTAGCGGAAATTGCTGTTGATACTGTCCCAAATCTGATTTAATACGATTGCGCCATCAAGACTTGGCGTAATCCCAATCTGTGAACAGAAGTTTAAAAAGCTCCTGTCATCCAAAACAACAATCGGTGCAGATACTTGAAACTGCCCATTTTCATTCGGCGTTCCCGCAACTGATTCAAGCCCGCCAAGTGATGACAGTTCATCGCTCTGTAATCCCTCTGGCAAAAATGTCAAAGCTTTGGCCTTTTGATATACCGTGGCATCTTTTATCCCCGAAATATCCTGCAATTCATCTGTTAAGCCAAAATCCGATATTTCCGCGTCCTTTAAAGTTATCATGATATCCCACACATCCTGATACCGTTCAAAATATGTATATCTGGTACTGATATCTGCTAGGGTAGTAAAGCAAATCATGATGGAAAAACCCAGAAAAGACAGCAATAATGATAATGTGGATATCCGTAAGTGTTTCTTTCGGGCTTTTAATGCGTTTCCTGCAAGTTCTCCTTTCATGCCAAAAATACAAGATAAAAACCGAGAATGTTTCTTTTTCTTTAACAATAGACCGCTTGTATTTCTGATTGCTTCAAGCGGTGTCATTCTGCTCAGTTTTCTTGCGGGAATCCACGCAGAAAAAATTACGGTTAAGACCGAAATGAAAACCGTAACCACAAATATGGACGGATGATACTGGAAAACAGATTCGTGACGTCCAGATACATCTGAAGCAAAAAAATTGATTGCTTTTATAACCCCATAGCTTATTGAAATCCCGAATATACTGCCAAGTAGCATTGGCAGTATACTTAAAGCCATCGCTTCCTGCAACAGACAGGTTCTAATTTGCCTTGGTGTAGCCCCAATACTCGAAAATATACCAAATTGATGGATTCTGGCATTCATGGATAATTCAAAAGAGCCTCGGATAATTAAGATTAACGACACTGCCACAATAATCAGTATCACCACATACAGTGCCAAAAGCATTGGCGGCGACTCATCCACTGGGTCATGTATAAAATAGCGGGACAGGAGCAATGAGTTGTATTGGATGGAATCTTTATTTAGACCAAGCTGTGCTGCAATTAGTGGCATATCACGATAAATCGTTCGGGCATTCTTCAAATAAACATCCGCCACTATTTTTTCTTTTTTGGATAATTCCTTGTTGATAACTGCTTTTTCTACATTCGCAAATTGACATACCATAGATAAATCATCAGAACTTAATGCTTCACAAACAATGCGCCCCTGCCAGTCGCCCTCCTCTAATATGATTTGTTCCACATCATACGCCCAAAAATTGTAAGCTATGCTGCACAACAGCGACAAAAACATGGTAGCAACAAGAGCAGCCGCCATAATTGATATACTGGAGGCACGGTTATTTTTAATATAGCTTTTGGAGTAGTCTTTCCACATGCCGCTCACCTCCGCTTCTGGTCGCTGACAATTTGTCCGTCTTCGATGGTTACAATCCGGTCAGCTTCCAATGCAATTTTTTCATCATGGGTAATAAGGAGTATTGTCTGTTTTAAATTTCGGTTTGACAGCTTTAAGAGGTCAATAATTTCCTTTGAATTTTTTTGGTCAAGGTTTCCCGTCGGTTCATCAGCAAAAAGGATGGCAGGGCGGTAAATCAAAGACCTTGCGATTGCGACACGCTGCTGCTGTCCTCCAGATAGTTGGCTCGGCAGGCTTTCCAGTTTGTCCTCTATACCCAATGTCTTTACAATCATTTTAAAGTAATCCAAATCTGGCTTTCTTTTGTCAAGCAGCATAGGCATAAGGATATTTTTCTCTGCTGTAAGAGTGGGAATCAGATTGTAAAACTGGTAAACCAATCCAACCTTTCTTCTTCTGAAAATTGCGGCATCCGTAGCATTTAGCCCGCCAAGGCCAACACCGTCTATTGTTACAGTGCCTTTTGTCGGCTTGTCCACGCTGCCCAAAATATGCAGGAGCGTTGATTTTCCAGAGCCAGATGCCCCAATAATTGCGACAAATTCACCTTTTCCAATAGATAGGCTGATTCCATTTAAAGCAGTAACTTGATTACCGCCTTTCCCAAATACTTTTTCAATACCGTTACATCTTAGTATTTCCATGTTGTCAAATCCTCCTGTTTGTTATTTCCTTATTACTGGCGTGTCCCTCACGCCATAGAGGTATACCCTTGTGGTATTTCCTTATTACTGGCGTGTCCCTCACTCCATAGAGGTATACCCTTGTGGTATTTTTCTATACCTCGATATAAATCTTTCTATTATTCCCGCGAGCAATGAGGAAAATAGCCATGTTTACATGGTTATTTGACGAATGCCGCGAGGGTCAAAAACCCTGTTGCTTGCAACATGGTTTTTGATTTGAGATTTCTCAAAGTCTTTTTATTATAACAAATGAAAGTGACATCTCAGTGACTACACCCCAAACATACCATCATTTTATGTGCTTCGCATTATTTTCACGAAATATAAAAACGAACTTCAAAACAAGCCCCGCCATTCGGAAGATTGAATGCACGGATAATTCCGTTCTGCATTTCTATAATTGCTTTTGAAAGGGAAAGTCCTATTCCGATTCCAGTATTTTCAGTTTTTTCCCCACGATAGAACCGCTCAAACAAATGTGGCAAGTCCTCTTTTGTAAATCCCTCCCCCTCATCCCATATCCGTATCTGTACATAAAGAGGATTTTTTTCATAGGAACAATGAACAGCAGCGCCTGCTTCTGTTGCTTCCATACAATTTTTCATCAAATTCATGACCGCTTCCATCGTCCAGTTTAAATCCACATTGATATTCATCTCACCCATTTCTGGAATATCAATCAGAACGCCATTCTGAATGAACAATTCATATAAATTGTCCGATGCCAGAGAAAGAATTGTAAAAACATCTGTTGGTTTCTTGTCAAGTACAAGCGTTCCCACATCAATGCGGGACAATAGCAATAACGCTTCTTCTAAGTACATGAGCCTGTTTATCTGCCGCCCTATATCCTTGATATTGGCGTGCATTTTACACGCCAAAGAGGTATGCCCTTGTGGTGTTTCTGCGGTACGAATATCGCCCAAATGTTCTTTCGCCATCTGGACAGTTAAGGAAATAGACGTAATCGGTGTTTTAAGCTGATGGGCAATATTAGAAAGATTTTCTGCAAAATTGTTTCGTGCTGTCAGGGCTTCTTCCCTTGTCTGGTAAAGTTCCGTTACCGTTTTATATATTTCATCTTGCAGTTTTGAAAATTCATCATCTGAAGATTCAAAAACCAATCCTTGAACGCCTGTATTTATTTTTTCCAAATATCTCGTCAGAGCTTGGATACGGGTATATGATTTCCTATGCCAATAACAGAAAGTAAAAAGGAATAATATGCCGCCCACAAAAAAAGCTAAAACGGCAATCCAAAGAGCTGTCGTGTCCGTAATCCCTAAATTCGATGGATAATAACCAAAATTTGATAATATATTTTCGCCTGTCACATGGAAGTCGTGCGTTTTCAATAATTCCAAAACAGCCTGCCTTGAATCTGGATTATTTTCAATCATACTTTCACAAAATCCTCCCAATATTTGAAAATACACATGGCGATAGTAAAGGGTAAGAAGGTATGTAGTCATTGCCACTACAATAAGACTGACCGACAACACAAACAGAACCATTATCTTTATATTTGATTTTTTGCTCATATCTCATCCTCCATACGGTAGCCAAAGCTCCGTATTGTTTTTAAGCAGGACGGATGATGGAGCTTTTCTCTAAGCCGTTTGATTGTCACGGTCAACGTATTATCATTGACATAATTCCCGTTGTTGTCCCAGATTTGAGTCAGCAGCCGTTCTCTTGTGACGGTTTTCCCCTTATTTTCCATTAAAATCTGCAAAAGCTGGTATTCTGCTTGGCTAACAGTAATTTCTTCTTCGCCACAAAATACTGCTGTTTTATTTTTATCAATTGAAATAGAACCACAGGAAAGATACTGGCTCTGCACATTCCCCGCCCTGCGCAACAGTGCGTGAATGCGGGAATACAGAACTTCTAATTCAAAAGGTTTTGTCACATAATCATCTGCCCCATATTCAAAACCAGAAATAATATCACAAGTGTCATCTCGGACAGTTAGAAAAATGACTGGCAGTTCTTTCCATCTTGAGCGTATCCATCTGCAAAAGCTGTTTCCCTCGCCGTCTGGCATATTCCAGTCAATCAGTGCAAAGTTTGGAATATGGCGCTCCAATGCCTTCTTTCCGCTTTCCAATGTTCCAAATATAGAAACGGCATACCCTTTTTGGCTTAGATATTCTTTTACAGCCATTGCAATATTTTCATCATCTTCAATATAATAGATTTCTATCATTTTCCCATCTCCTTGTAATTTTTCCGACGCATATCCGCTGGCTTTTCTGTGTCCCGTGGGATAAGCCATACACGGGTTAGGTGGATAACGCCCTCAATGCGGTTTGCCTTGCATAATTTCTGGACTTGCCGTTCGGATATCCCCCATAATTTTGCGGTTTCCTGCACTGCCATGTAATCAAACATAAGATACCTCCCAAAATCAACTAAAAGTATTCTTTATTATAGTCGGTTAAGCGAACTAAAGCAAGTCTATAGAAATTTCATATGACATTTTTCCTCGCTTTCCATAAAGCAGTCAGCCTTGATATGTATTTGCTTTATGGAATTATCATAAAATTCTGGATAAAAAAATTCTATGGAAGGGTAGAAAAATTTTGTCCGCTTTAGGAGTTTCTACACGCCGGACAGACAGGCTATGGCTGTGTGGAACGGTTTTGTGCAGGGGGACGGAAACATATATCCTCCTTAAAAAATTTTTTGTTGGTTTACACGGAAACTCTGGCACAGGTTCAGTATGGTGGAAATTGCCCCACAGGGTGTGGGAAAGGACGGAAACAGACAGGGCTTGTCGAAGGGTGCCGAAAAAATAAATTAACAAACCATTTACTAAGTCTTATAATTTTAGGCATAGAAGTGGGCACAAAAAATGCCGGGCGCATATGATAAAAGATATGAGTGGGTATCCGGCATGGCACAGATGAAAAAGGATGGAGGGATTTATGTGAAAACGAAAATAAATGGATTGCCAAGAGGATTGCAGTGACAGCCATTGCGGTTGCTGTCGTGTTCGGAGGCATCCAAACAGCCAGCGTTCGGTTCGATGGCAAGAGCAACTGGTCTAAGCTGGCAACGGTTAAGGGTAAGGCTGTTCATACGTACACAACCTACTATGTACAATGTAGTTGCGGTAAGACATGAAGCGGAACCAATGAGTTTGAAGAGTTATTAGCTTTGTTAGATAAACATGTTGATGAGTCTAATGCTAAACTTAATCCTATAGTGTTATCTTTGGAAGAGCTTTCAAACCAGCAGTTTCACGGTGGGTATAAAACTTGAGAGGTAACGGGTACAAGTAATTAACAACCTACTCTTTACTCTAAGGTATGCAGGACTGTCCCGGTTTATGCATACCCTGTTCTATTTTTTAGAAGCTGTCATGGCGTTATCTTATGCAGTCATGGAAAATCAGCAGGGTATTTTTTGCATAACAGCTATAAAAGCCCACATAAGCAGACAGCTTTCCTCTTTCACCACGGAAACAATAAACGGAAAAGATTTATTATAACCAAGGGATATTCCAATAAAGTGCATTTGGAACATCCCTTTTTCCATGATTGGGGCATTTCTGCCGGGAATCCGCTCTGTAACCCCCACTTGCTTTGCAAGTGCCATCCAATAAAGGGGTTGACAGGCTCATTGGCTCTTTTGTGTCCAGCTTGGCTGGAAAAACAGATTGCTGGATAATTTTTTGTATGCTATAATCTTCTGTAGGAGCGGTCGTGCTACAAGGTGGTGAGCCTCCCTAACTCGAAAGGGAAGGGAGGTGGTGAACATGAGTACATACGAAGTATTGACATTGCTGATTCTTTTTGGCACTTTTCTCATTTCACTGTTTGCCTACATAGATAGGAATAACAAGCGAAAATAAATAAGCCTACCTTGTACTTTGCCGAGAACAGGTAGGCTTATTGCCAACTACGGGGGTAAACCACTTTGTGGGCGGTTGCTCCTTTTCTATAATATAACATTTCTGTATCTGAAAATCAACTGCATTTTTTAGAATCCGGCGAAATTGAAATAATCCAGGTAAAACTGCATCATGCCGTTGCACAGGTCATTGCGGAAGTCCGCACCGACTTTTCTCGCCTCCCTTATGTCAAAGTCAAAGCTGTTCTCTTTTTCATGTGCCTGCCCTCTGTGGCTTATTAGGGGATATGTAGCCGATAGAATTTATTTCTTGTTCATGAAATCCCAATACGCCTGCATACTGTACTGGTAGTATGCCGCCAGTTTTTGCTGCCCTAACAGCCTCATAGCACTGATCTGCTTTTGAAACATATCCATAAAGTCTGCCCTGTCATGCAATCCCATCTCTCCTGTCTCCAGTGGAAGAGAAGAAAGACCTCCGTTTTTATCTACGCCAAGATGCGCTTCCAAAACCCGCATCTCCACAACCGTTGCACATTTCGGATTTATCTTGTTGATATGTATGGTCTGCTCAAATTCATTCCCATTCTCATCAACACCTTTTGCAATCACAGTCGGATTATCCTCTGTTGAACCTTCCGCATATTTGATATAGAAGGACAGTCCTGTCCCATTACCGCCAGAGTACAGCATATCATCCGTTTTCATATCGGCAGCACCCCTGTGAAGCTGCTCGGCACCATCCTTCAAATCATTCACGCCGCCTTTCAGGTCAGACTGTGCGCCATCCTGTAAATCAGAGGCGCCATCCTGCAATTCTGCCACGCCGTCATCTAACTGGCTGATTGCATCCAGCAATTCTGTAACCTGTCCCATCAATTCCTCATCATCCACCTCAATATTAAGGTTCAGCGGGATTCCATTGATAGATATTCCATCCATTTCAAATTCAGACACTTCCGCTGTAATCTCAATATCCGCTCCTTTTCCGGGCAGAATCGTGTAGGTAAGCTGCTTATTGCTTCCAACATTTGCAACCGTAGCATCCGGGGCCACAATATTTTTACATTTATCTGTATCAAATGACAGAGAAGCCTGCAGAGCATAATTGTCGTAGAAATCTCCCCTGTATTTCTGATTCTGCGCAATGCAGATTGTTATTTTTATTTCACCGCTTTTACCCACAATTTCTTCTGCGGCATACTCTCTGACATCTAAAAAATAACGTATCTGAATATCCCACGGCATCCGAGTACTTTCAAGTTTCCCCTCATAATATAGCTTTTCGGCAAACGAATTGATCTTTATAGCATCACCGGAAAGGTCAATCGTGTCTGTTGTTGTCATATTCCGCACATCCAGATATTTTCCATAGTCAATGATTAAGCCCTCTGCATTTCCTCCAAAAATATTGACAACATTGATTTCCCTGACCGATCCATCATTGCCTAGATTTACATAGACAACTTCTTCCTTGTCTGTATTTGCTTCCATAGCAGACGCAGAAACCGGTAAAGCAGAGACAAGAAGGGCAGTTGCAAGAATTACGGATGTGGATTTTTTAGATTAAAGTGATTCATGGTTTATTACCTCCCTGTGAAACAAAAATTTTTTACGTTCATGCTTTTTCCTCGTTCCTGTAATCAGTTTATCAAACAGGAATAGGAGTCCCGGAAGAATCAGCAGCACTATCGCTAATGAAAGGATTGCCCCACGGCCTACAAAAATACCAAGCTGTGCCAAAAGCTGGTTCGTAGAGATATACCCAAGCAACAATCCGACTACGGTCAGGACACTGCCCGATGTAAGTATGGATACCGTAACATCTGAAATCGTCTGGCGCACAGCTTCTTTTTTCGATAAACTCTGTCGGTTCTCTTTATAACGGTCTGTCATTAAGATTGCATAATCAACCGTCGCGCCTAACTGAATCGAACTGATAATCAGGTATGCGATATAGAAAATGGTCTGATCCATAAAATACGGACATGACAGATTCAGCCAGATTGCCGTTTCTATACTCAATACCAGAATGACAGGTAAAGTAACAGATTTCATTGTCAGAAGAAGTACAATAAAAACAGCAGCAATAGCAACCAAATTTACTTTCACCATATCTGTCGTTACCGTATCCATCAAATCGTATGTACTCACTCCTTCTCCGGCGAGATGCCATGTATCTGGATAATAAGATTGTGCAATGTCACGTATTGTTTCTACAAGTGAAAATGTTTCTTCTCCTTCATAGGAAGCATCCACGGAAAGCACCATCCGGCTGTAATTTTCGCTCATTAGCTGGGACAGGGTATCTTCATCCAGATATTCCAAAGGGATTTCTGCCCCTGCCATATCAACATAGGATATAATGCTTGTAATCTGAGGAAGTTCATGGAGCTCATCCGAAAGCGCTGTTTCTGTAGCAGTATTGCCACGAGGAACAAGCAATACATAGGTGTCACGCTGCCCGAATACTTCTTCGATAGATTCAACATCCCTGCCAAGCTGTGTTTCCTCATTGAAAATCTTTGATGATCCGTAATAATATTCATTTGCATTTGATCCCAGATACGCCGGAATAACAATAATAGCAAACAGGCACACCATAGGGACTGCTATGCGGTTGACTGCTGCCCCAAATTTTCTGAAACTTGGCATAAGCGGACGGCGCTTTGTTTTATCTAAGAATTTATAAGCAGATAAAACAAGAGAAGGCATAAATAGAAACACTATAATAAGACTTACCGCCACGCCTTTTGCCAGTGCAAGGCCCAAATCCGGCCCGATTTGAAACTGCATTAACACCAGCGCCAAAAAACCAATCACTGTCGTCAATCCGCTGGAAAGGATAGACGTTGTAGATTTGCATAAGGCATCTACCATAGCCTCCTGTACATCTGTTGTCTCTTTCCGGCATTCTTCAAAACGGTGAATCAAAAATACAGAATAATCCAGCTAATATAATGATTGGCTCTACCCATGAGCTTGTTGTCAGAATCAGTACAATAAGCACAAACAGCACGGCAATTACTGTAATTTTTTGAATTTCTGAAACCGTATTCAATGTGGCTGTTGCCGTAGAAACAGCGCTTCCGGACATTGCATTTTCATCACCGATAATCTCACGAATATCAGCCACTGCACTGATCCGGCTTGTCTTTTCAATTGTCACAGTAAGCAATGCCGTATTGTCAGCATAATACGTTTCCAGAATGTCCTTATCAATCGCGCTGATAGGGAGCGTAAGATCCACTGCATCATCCAGCCATGTTACTTCCGTAACACCATCCACTGCTTTCAGTTTTTCCTTATACTCTAAAGCCTCTGGAATTGTCACATGATTTATCATAACGCAGGTATTTGGAATCCCGCCCTCAAATTCCTGTTCCATCATGTCCAATGCAACAGTCGATTTCGCATCCTCTGGCAGATAATCATTCATATCATAATTAACAGATACGAAATTTTTTAATATGGCGCATAATACCACTGATGCGATAAAAAAGATCAGAATACTTTTTCGGCGCCTGACAACACCCGTATAGAACTTTCTCACAATGTTACTCCTCCATTCACTTTACACGGCACACCTGCCACTTCAAAAATATTCCGTTCTCCACGCAGGGAGAGCTTTAGCATTGAGGGAATGATTTTTCCTACTGCAATGTATGGAATCGTCCGGGTCAAAGAAATCATCCTCCCCTCAATACGGCAATTTCCTGTTTTATCTATTTCTCCATGAAAAGCTTTCGTATGGCCTAAAATTTCCATAAGCCCGCTAATCTGTTCCCCTTCCCATTCCACAATCATTGTTCCATATCTTTTGCCTATGGAAGTCTGCATTACTATTTCATAGGACTGTTTTGGCATAAGATTCCCCTCCTGTTGCTTTCATTTTCTTCCTGCCATTTTTCTGGTACGTCATTGATTATATAGAATGGGATACAAAATAAAACAGACAATGAGCCTGCAAGGCACTGGCTCTTTCCCTAAAAAAAGCCATGCGCCATAAGAACTTTTCAAAAATTACTGTAAAAGAAATCATACAGTACTGCGACGTAAACCGAAATACTTTTTATTATCATTTTGATGATATATATGCGTTGCTCCGCTGGATGCTGACCGAGGAAGCCATTGAAGTAGTGAAGCATTTTGATCTGTTGGTGGATTACGAAGATGCTATCCGCTTTATCATGGATTATGTAGATGAAAATGACTATATTATCAGTTGCGCCTATGATGCGATCGGACGTGATGAAATAAAACGCTTTTTTTCTCGGATTTTATAGCGATAACATCCTCACTAATCAATAACGCAGATGAATTTTATGTTTCCGGCAAGCCTTCCTATAACATGATTTTAAGAAGGCTTCTGCTTGCGGGAAATTTCCTTGATATTATATTTGACCATCCCGAAGCAGTACACGGGTTTGTCACGGATGCGGATTTATCAAAAATATTGAAGGAACTAAAGCCGCACCTGAAAAATATGCTCTATTATCTGTTCCTGCGTGATTATTCCCCAGCAGAATATGCAGAGAGCATCGGACAGTCAGACCGGAAATCCGGGGTATCAGGGAAACTGCACTGAAAAAGATACGCAAACTTTACAACGGCATACTCACATATAAGGAGAAAAACAGTCTGCCGGAATATTAACGGTATCCCCCGCCGTCATGCAGATCGGCTCTTTTTCCCATTCCTGATAAAAGCCCCTGCCTGCCACGCAGACCAGAATCTGTCCGCCGCCCTTATCGGCATGATGGATGTGCCAGTTGTTCCGGCAGCCCGGCTCAAAGGTCACATTAAAAATACCCACCTGCTCTTTGGAAATCGGGTTCAGATAGCTCTGCCCTGAAAAATACTGCGCAAACGCATCGTTTGGTTGGCCGATTGGAAAAACAAAAGACTTTTCATGCAGAGCCTTTTCATCTGTTCCGTCCGTTTCATTATTCCAGATTTCCTTCGCCAGACGGAACGCCGCCCACGCCTTTGGCCACCCTGCGTAAAAAGCCGCATGTGTAATGATCTCGGCAATTTCAGTTTTTGTTATGCCGTTTGCTTTTGCCGCTTCAAGATGATGAACAAAAGAGGTATCGGTAAGCCCCTGAGAAAGCAACGATACAACCGTGATAAGAGAACGATCACGGAGAGACATTTTATCTTCCCGGCTCCACACCTGCCCAAAAAGCACATCATCATTCAACTCTGCAAATTTAGGGGCAAATTCCCCAAGTGCAGTCCTTCCTGCTGTTTGTTTTACCGCCATGCTGTATTCCTCCTATAACATTGATGAAAATATTCTCATAATTTCTCCGACAATCTGCCTGCCTCGGAGCGATTGGTGCCATTCCCGCATACTCCATCCCATAAAGCCCTGCAAAACGCTTCATTGTATATTCCTCGGCCTCCATCATCCACTTTTCCGGAGCTGCTCCCTGAAAGAGAAAACGCAGCGACTTTCCCGATAAAGCTCCTTCCTCTGCCAGACCATAAAAGCGATCCAGCATATTACGTGCAGAGCCGCAGATATTGTGCCAATACAGCGGGGGCCAATCACAATCACTTCCGACTCCTTTATTTTGTAAATTATTGTTCCCTGTTCCAAAAAAACTAAGTCCATTGTAGGTATATTCATCACTGGCTATCCCATCATGAACATATCCCTCCCGTTCCAAAAATGACAGATTCCCATCCGCCTCATTGTCGGCAAAACGGAATGTGCCATCCGAAACACTCCCCATTGCCATGATCTGCTCCTTAAATGCACTGTACGTGAAATCATCCGTACCAGAAGCAGCAAATATTAGGCATAAAATACCGGAAATAATCAAGCGCATACTGGAAAGTACACAATATATTGACAGAACCCATTGAAAAGACACCAACCCCTCTGTGGTCGGCGGGACTCTCTTAACCCTTCCAGCGTGGTATCTTCCCCATAAGTGCTGTATTTACCTTCCACCGCCGGAATCAGGTCATTTACCAGTTCATTATGAACAGGTCTGTCTGCATATTGTCTGCCCCCGCTGGTATGCCGATAATCATAGGATTGGAACAGGTATTCACCTCCTACAGATTTTTCACAAACAGGCAGCGGATCGCATTCAGCACCGCAAGAATCATAACACCTACATCTGCAAAAATAGCCAAATACATATTTGCGATTCCCACAGCCCCTAATGCAAGGCAGGCAAATTTCACTACAAGCGCCATTGAAATATTCTGATAAACAATCCGCAGGCATTTCCTTGAAATCTTGATTGCCTTTGCTATCTTGATCGGATCGTCATCCATCAGAACAATGTCAGCCGCTTCGATTGCCGCATCGGAACCCATTGCGCCCATAGCGATACCAATATCCGCTCTGGAAAGCACTGGCGCATCATTGATACCATCGCCAACAAATGCCAGCTTTGCTTTGCCTAACTTCACCCGCAGAAGTTCTTCTACCTTTTCTACCTTGTCAGCCGGAAGAAGCTCACTGTAAACCTCATCAATTTCAAGTGAGGCAGCAACCTGATTTGCCACTTTCTTTGCATCCCCAGTCAGCATGACGGTCTTATCTACCCCAGCTTTCTTTAATTCCGCAATTGCCGCCTTAGAATGAGGTTTTATAATATCGGAGATTACGATATGTCCCGCATATTTCCCACCCACTGCCATGTGAATAATCGTACCTGTCTGATGACAATCCTGATAAGGAATGTTTAAGCGCTTCATCAATTTGTCGTTACCAGCGGCAACCTTTACGCCGTCTACTTTTGCAGTCACGCCATTTCCACTGATTTCCTGTATATCTGCCACACGGGTTCTGTCAATCTCTTTTCCATATGCCCGCTGTAAGCTCTTGCTGATTGGGTGGGAAGAAGCGCTCTCTGCAAGCGCCGCATATTCCAACAGTTTCTCATTGTCTATGGTGGAATGATGAATGCCATTTACTTCAAAGACGCCCTTTGTCATCGTCCCGGTTTTGTCAAAAACAACATACTTGGTCTGTGAAAGGATTTCCAGATAGTTGGAACCCTTTACCAGCACGCCCTCTTTGCTTGCGCCTCCTATTCCTGCAAAGAAACTCAAAGGAATACTGATAACAAGCGCACAGGGGCAGCTGATAACAAGGAATGTCAATGCCCGGTAAATCCAAACACCGGGGTCAGCAGACAATCCCATAAAAAGCATTCTGACAACTGGAGGGAGGAACGCCAACGCCAATGCTGAGTAGCATACAGCCGGAGTATATACTTTCGCAAACTTTGAGATAAAATCTTCTGATTTTGATTTGCGTGAGCTTGCATTTTCCACCAAATCCAAAATCTTAGAAACCGTAGATTCTCCAAACTCTTTTGTTGTCTGTATCTTTAAAACCCCTGTCATACTGATGCATCCACTGATTACCTCATCACCAACTTTTGCCTCTCTGGGCAGACTTTCCCCGGTCAATGCGCTGGTATTCAGACTGGAAGCTCCCTCAACTACATTGCCATCAATCGGCACTTTCTCGCCTGGCTGTACAACGATCACGCTGCCAATCCCTACCTCATCTGGATCAACCTGCTCTAATTTCCCATTTCTCTCAACATTTGCATAATCAGGGCGAATATCCATCAGGTTACTGATATTGCGGCGGCTCTTGCCCACAGCATAGCTCTGGAACCATTCTCCGATCTGGTAAAACAGCATAACGGCAATCGCTTCCAGATAATCACCGTTCTCATAAATAGCAAGCGCCATCGCCCCAATCGTAGCCACTGCCATCAGAAAACTTTCATCAAATACCTGACGGTTTCTGATGCCTTTTGCCGCTTTCCTTAAAATGTCATATCCGATGATAAAATAATTTATCAGATAGCACGCAAAACGAATCCACCTTCCTGCGGACGGAAATAAATAACTGTCAACTGTATCAAATATCTCTGCTGAAACAAACTGGAGTGCCAGTAAGATTCCGGCGCTAATCAAAATACGTATCATCATAACCCTCTGTTTTTTTGTCATACCATCCTTGCGGCTGCCGACAAAAATAAGAAGTGCAGCAGCCATTATAATAACAACTGTCAGCAATATGCTGATTACTAATTCCTGCATGGTAAAAGCTCCTTTCAAAATATGCTTAACTGTTTAATCGTTTCTGATAAAAAAGACACCCAAAAACTGCAGCCAGGCATTTTCAGGGTGTCACCTTTTCATGGGCAGCTCTGGCTTACAGGAAAATCTCGCAGTCCGGCTCCACTTTCTTGCAGGCATCCAGCACGTTCTTCATAACATCTTTCGGCTCCTGCCCTTCGTCAAATTCCACGATCATCTTCTGTGTCATGAAATTGACCGTTGCGCTCTGTACTCCTGCTGTTTTACGGGCTGCATCTTCCATCAGGTTTGCACAGTTGGCACAGTCCACCTCAATCTTGTAAGTCTTTTTCATTGTAAAGTCCTCCTTGCTATTTCAAAAATTTAATGATTAAGTACTTGTTTAATCATCTTGACTGTAGTATAATGCACATGAAGGAAAGCGTCAATAGCTCTGGTGCATTCCCTCCCAAATGGGCGAAAAGTATTTCCGTTTGGGCGAAATGCAAACGAAAGGAAAATAGTATGGACAATATGAAATTACCACACCAACATGGAGAAGGACCGCAGACCGCACTAATCCAGAAACAATTAGACCATGTAGACTATTTCCAAACCGTAGCTGAAGTTTTTAAACAGCTTGGCGACACCACCAGAATCCGGATTTTCTGGCTCCTATGCCACCAGGAGGAATGTGTCCTCAATATTTCAGGCATGCTCCATATGTCAAGCCCGGCAGTTTCACATCATCTTAGACCATTGAAAAACAGCGGTCTGATTATTTGCCGGCGTGAAGGAAAAGAAGTATATTATCGAGCCGCAGATACAGAACAAGGACGTCTGCTGCATCAAATGATTGAGCAGGTTATGGAAATCACCTGCCCTGAATTGTGAGGTCTGTCTTATGAATGGTGAATTGGTAAAAATACAAAAAGAAATGGAAAGATTTCATCAAAAGGTGGCAAATGCTGTCATTCCGCTTTATCATGGTATAGAGTTATGTTATCTCACTTTTTCAACCGATTCTTTTTCTGTGCAGCATAAGGCTCTATCACACATCATTCAGATTAACTACTGCAAAGCCGGACAGATGATGTGGGAGATGAAAAGCGGAAACCGAATTTATTTGAATCCGGGAGATTTCTCTTTGCATACCATGAAAACCTGTACGGATTCCGTGCTTACCTTTCCAAATGGTATATACCAGGGGCTTTCCATCTACATTGATTTACAGGAAGTTTCCGTTCATCCGCCTGAACTGTTAAAAGGCAGTAATATCTTTGAAACTATATTACCAGAAAAATTTTGCAGGAATGACTCTCCTGTTTTTCTTGCCGGAAATGAACAGACAGAGAGTATTTTTTCTGCATTTTTTAACCAGCCAGAAAGCCTAAAACTGCCTTATCAGAAAATAAAGACTATGGAGCTGCTTCTTTATCTTAGCAAAACAGAACTTACCTCCAGCCAGCAGTTATCCGAATACAAAACCGAACAGATTCGCATTATCCGGGAAATCCACGACCAGCTGACCCGGCATATGGAGCAGCGAATCACGATAGAAGAACTATCCAAAAAATATCTGATCAACCCAACCACTTTAAAAACCGCCTTCAAGTCCATTTACGGAACTTCGATTGCCGCCCACATCAAAGAACACCGCATGGAACAGGCTGCAAAAATGCTAAAAGAAACCGATAAAAGCATTGCGGAGATTGCACGGGCTGTCGGCTATGACAGCCAAAGCAAATTTACTGCGGCATTTAAAACATATTTTAAAATCCTGCCTAAAGAATATCGAAAAAAATAGATTAAGGCTAACTTTGTCCATTGTGCTAATGCAGGCATTTATCAATCGTTTTTTAATTGTTCAAACCGACTGATCTGGAAGACTGAGGGTTCCTGTAACAACAGGAGAACCCGCATTGCAAAACATGTCCTTATAACTATGAGGTAAGGTAAAATGCAGAATCCAGTTGATTCCTTTGACATGGCTCTGCGAACCGCAAGAAAAGAGCGGAATCTTACGCAAAAAGAGCTTGCAGAAATATTACACATGAGTGTCCGCACAATCATTGAGGCGGAATGTGGACACAGCAATCCAAAATTCGAAACAATCGCACTGCTGGCAAAAGAATTAAATCAGTCTGGATGCGATTGTATTCCCGGATTCCACAGTCACTCCGGTATCCAAAAGCGTGGTAGACTTCTTTTCAGATAAAAGCGAAATGGAAACTCAAAAATATATCATGCTTTGCCAGCAGGCAGATACACTCAAAAATGAAAAATAAAGGCGGCTGGCTCCTGAACAATGGTTATTTGAAATTGTTTCACATCTATTAATGTTTCTTCTTTACACTTCGGACAAAATACCGGAACGGTCAATAGTCAAGTATGTCTAATCCCAATCACTGAACAGTTACCTGCCGAACTGCACAAGATCTATCCCTTCGCTTTTTCCAAGATTTCGTGAGTACATGAGCATTGAACTATTCCAATGCTCATGTACTCCGAGATTGGTAACGGCATGACCGTTTCCGTCCATGTAATCCGTTCCTGACGGCGATTCTCCAACAAGACCCGCTTCATATAAAGAGAGCGATAACAAAAATAAGCCCTTTTGCTTTGGCAACAGTCTTTCGGTTCATGATGACCTTCCTTTCTGTTTTTCTTGTTTTTTAACACCTTTGAATTTCCTGATTGTACCGCATATATAATGTCCCATTGCTATGAACAGTCCCATTACCACTATGTAATCCAAAAGAAACTGTAGTATCGGTTCTTCAAAATCAAAAAATGCAAATTGATTTTGGAGCAGCAAATAGCTGCCGATGCCCCGCTTTACAAACGCATTCACACCGTATCCTGCAATCAGCGCGGCAATGCTACGAAGCGCCCATGTCCGCATGGCAGACGGATTTTTTGTCAGCCGTTTTGCCATTCCCATCATCATATTCCAATGAAATCCCAAGTGCAGGCTCATAAAGACAAATCCCCAATAAGCTGAGAGCATATGCAGATTTCTCGCAAATAGCAGTCCGCTGCCAAACGACAGGAATGAAAAGATATGACGGGATAACATCACACCGCTTAACATAGAACCTGCCATTGAGAACAAAACCAACACAACAAGTACGGTTTGCAGGATTCGCAGGGCGGTATATCTGCCCTTTATCAAATTTTTCGTCCATCCGCTATTTAGAATATGGTGCAGGACAAAAAGCACAAACATAACGGCACCAAGCAGTTCATGGGATACCTGCCCGATTAACTCATATGTCATTAAAAGCAAAAGTACCGCTGCGTCTAGCTGTATGTTCTGAATTTCTGATATGGCGTTTGAAAAACCGCTTCCGCCGCTGGTAACAAATGGAATAATTATTTTTCCGGAAAGATCATATTCTTCCAAGAAAGAATATACCGCCATTGGCATACCGTAATACCAATTTGGGAAACCAAGATACACAATATCGTACCCATCCATCTTCTCCACATGAGAGGCAAGTTTCGGACGGGACTTTTCTTTACTTTCCTTTGCCCCCTGACGATCGGCAGCGTCATAATCAGCAGGGTATTTATCCTCTGTTTCAATCAAAAACAGCTCCCCGTCTGTGGCTCTTTGAATCAGCGTGGCAATATACTGTGTATTTCCGTATAATTCACTGCCCTTCACAATGAGACTTGCGGAAGCAACAGCATCTATTCCATCAGGAAAATCTGTATTTCCTACACGGGAAAAGTAGGCAATTAAGATTTTTGATTCTCCATCCTGTCTGGAATCGGTACCATTCTGGCTAGCATCATCTCGGCTGGAATTACTCTCAGCGGAATCACTATGGAATGAATAATCTCCAGTTTTCTGAGTGTCTTTGCCACAACCTGTAAAAGCAAGCAGAACGAATACACATAATAATGCTGCTGTTATCTTTTTCATTTTCTGTATTCCTCCGTTAAAAGCTTGCCTGTAATACTGCACGAATATCTTCTGCATCCATCACTTTATATCCGCCGTCCATAATAAGCGTGCTTTTTACCATTCCATCAAGCAGGGCCTTTGTTGCACCAAGTTCCGTAATATTCATAACAATCCCTATTTTCTTCATCCATGCTTCCATGATGTCAAGCCCTTCGTTAGCAATTTGTATCTCAGTCTTACCTTCAGGATTCACATTCCATACATTCACGGCATAGCGTGCAAACTTCGCTGTCCCATAAGATAAAATATAACGGTAATATGGCATTGAAACAGCTGCGAGCGTCATTCCATGCGTAGCGTCTGTATATGCAGCTACAGCCTGCCCAAGCATGTGCACCATCCAATCAGTGGTTTTTCCTTTGGCTACAAGCGTATTAAGTGCCCAAGTCGCTATCCACATAATGTTGGAGCGCGCTTCGTAATCAGTCGGCTTTTCAACGGCAATATTGGCGCTGTGAATAAGAGAACGCAATAATCCTTCCATAATGTAGTCGCTCGTATTGTCGTCTGTTCCTGAAAAATACTGTTCCAAAATATGTGACATAATGTCGTAAATGCCTGACACCATTTGATATTTCGGTAATGTATAAGTAAATTCTGGATTGAGCACCGAGAACTTCGGGAATACCTTTTCCCCGAACACGTGTCCGATTTTAAGTTTTTGTCCGTGATTTGTAATGACAGAACCGCCGTTCATTTCGCTGCCGGTTCCTACCATTGTAAGCACACAGCCAACGGGAATGATATCGCAGGTAACATCTTCAAAGCGGATAAAATATTTATCCCAGGCATCGTCGTTACAGTTTACCGACACCGAAACGGCTTTCGCATAGTCGCACACCGCTCCGCCGCCTACAGCAAGGATCAAGTCGGCTTTTGCCACCTTCGCCCGCTCTATGCCTTCGTTTAATTTATCGGCGGTAGGGTTGGGCATAACTCCTGCATCTTCGTAGATCTCTTTTTTGTTTGCTTTGAGAACAGCAACAACTTTATCGTAAATGCCGTTCTTTTTGATTGATCCGCCGCCGTAAACCAGCAATACATTTTTTCCGTATTTGGGCAGTTCTTCGTTCAGACCCTCCAAAGCGTTTTGTCCGAAGTAGAGTTTTGTGGGATTGCAGTAAGTAAAGTTTCCTAACATAATGTTATCTCCTCTCTATGTGTTACACATTAAAGTGACATGCCAAATTTTTTGAGTTCTGCAAGTTTCTGAGGAGAACCATTTTGGCTTCCGTAAGCGGTAAATACACCCATATCTTCCAGTCCAAGATAATTGAGAAAATCACCCTGATACGAAAACATTGCTCCGTCATACATATCCGCATCACCCGAACTTAAAATCATTGCAACCTTTTTCAGATTTTTCGGTCTTTTAGGATAAGCGGCAGAATAGAATCTGTCCAATACGCATTTCAGCTGTCCAGATACGCCGTGATAATAAATCGGGGAAGCAATCACAAGCATTTCTGCTTCTTTCAGCAGCCCATAAATGGCCTGCATATCATCTTTTTGAATGCAAATACCGTTCCCTTTGCTATGACAGTATTCACAGGCAAGGCAGCCTCCGATCTTCATTCGGCACACACCAGTCACATCTACCTGATGACCGACAGCTTCTGCACCTTCCTGAAACGCCTCAATCATTTGTTTTGTATGGCCCTTTGAACGGGGGCTTCCGTTTAACACAAGTATACGCATATCGGTTCTCCTTTACATGATTCATAGTGCATTATGCTCTTTTTGACAGTTCACAAGCTATTTGCACAAGGTCATTTCAGATTCTTGCTAAAAAACTGCTCTATTTTATCAAATGGAATCATATCTGTTTGATCGTACAAATCCGTGTGGCTTGCTCCCGGAACAAGCAGCAATTCTTTGTTATCCGGATACTTGTTTTTGTCAACCATGGCAGCATAGGCGTCCTTGCCGAAATAACAGGAGTGCGCCTTATCGCCATGAAGTACCATTACCGCACTACGGATTTCATTGCTGTAATGAAGAATCGGCATATTCATGAAAGACTGGCAGCCGATCACATTCCATCCACCGTTGGAATTTAAGGAGCGAGGGTGATAGCCGCGCTTTGTTTTATAGTAGGCATGATAGTCCTGAAAATACCAAGGTGCATCTTCCGGCATGGGATCAGCCACGCCACCGCCAAGAGCATATGTGCCGTTTTTATAATCCTCAAGCCGCTGCGCATTCATCGCTTTGCGTTTCTCGTAGCGGGCTTCTTCGCTGTTCTCGCTGTCAAAATATCCATTAGCATTGACACGGCTCATATCATACATCGTAGAAGCTACGGTTGCCTTAATACGGGTGTCGAGCGCCGCAGTATGGATTGCCATGCCGCCCCAGCCGCAGATTCCGATAACGCCGATTTTCTCCGAATCCACATTGTCTTGTAACGAAAGGAAATCCACCGCCGCCATGAAATCCTCTGTGTTGATGTCAGGAGAAGCCATATAACGAGGCTCGCCGCCGCTTTCTCCTGTAAAGGACGGGTCAAATGCAACCGTCAAAAAACCTCTCTCTGCCATGGTCTGCGCATACAAGCCCGCCGCCTGCTCCTTGACTGCGCCAAACGGACCGCATACCGCAATCGCAGGCAATCTGCCTTCTGCGCTCTTCGGTGTATACAGATCCGCCGCCAAAGTGATTCCAAATCGGTTATGGAAAGTAACCTTGCTGTGATTCACTTCTTCACTTTTCGGAAAAGTCTTATCCCATTCCTGTACGAAATTCAATTTTGTTTCCATTATTCAATTCCTCCTAACTATGTTTTTTGTTAATTCTGTAAACCAAGAAATCCAGACAGTCAATCTGCTTTTGTCCGTCATGTACTGAGTCCAGCAGATGGATTCTTTGCTTTGAAAGCAAGGGCAAAATGCGGTTCCATTGATTGGCCTTTGCAAGCCCCATACAGGTTTCAATTAATTCTTCGCTGCACCCTGCATCTATCAGATTTTGATACAGAATTCCCATTGTATCTGACGCCTCTGCCATTCTCTGCACCTCCTACACTTGTTATTATACTGATATTTTTTGATATTTCTAATACTTATAATTCATATCATGATATTCTTTACAAGAATATCATATCTGTGCTATGCTAAATAAAAACAATAGGAGATAAGTATGGAAATTCGTGTTTTACGTTATTTTTTAGAAATTGCCAGGGAAAATAATATGTCCCGTGCGGCAGCGACACTTCATGTTTCCCAGCCGACTTTATCAAAACAAATGAAAGAGTTAGAATTCGAACTTGGGAAAAAACTCTTCCGTCGTGGGAGTACCAGTGTTACTCTAACAGATGAGGGAATGCTGCTCCGAAAACGTGCGGAAGATATACTTGCAATGGTGGACAAAACCGCTGAGGAATTCCGTGAGCTTGATAATATTACCGGGGGAGAAGTACATATCGGCTGTGCGGAATCCTACTTAATTAAACACCTTGCACAGACAATTAAGGATTTTAAAGAGAAATACCCTCTGTTCCGTTATCACCTTACCAGCGGCAACACCGAACAAGTAGCAGAACGCCTAGACCGGGGACTGATCGACTTTGCAGTTATTGCCGAACCACCGAATCTTGAACGGTATAACTACATTGAAATTCCAGGAACTGATATTTGGGGTCTGGTGATACGGAAGGAGCATCCGCTGTCAGATAAGGTGGAAATATCTTTTGACGATCTGATCGGTCTTGATCTGATCTGCTCCGAACAGGGAATGAAATTTGATATTTCAAGGTGGTGCGGGGAAAAAACAGATCAGCTAAAGATTAGCGGCACATTTAATCTTTGTTATAATGGGGGCGTATTTGTAGAGGAAGGACTTGGGTGTATGCTGACCTTTGATCGCTTAATGAATACAGGCGATGACAGCGACCTGTGTTTCCGGCCTCTTTTTCCACGGCTCGAAACGAAAATGTATATCATATGGAAAAAATATCAGGTATTCACTCCGATTGCAGAATTACTGTTAGATGAATTGAAAAAGAATTTTCCTATGAATAAATATTACTCCGGCGGTTAAATATCGCAGTAGATTGAGCAGAACAAATCTTCATATGCAAGGCGGAAGATTGAGTTGTACCGAGGGCTACAGCGATTGACGACAACGCGGCAGATGGAGGTTTGGGCAAGCAAAATGATGTGATATTTAACCGTCGGAGTAATAACATCCAACACAAACATCCTGCAACAAACCTTTATATCTCAGTAACTTTTTTATTACTTCATTACTTGTTATTGCTATAGTTTTAAAAGTTTATTATTCTGCTGTAATTATTTTCACATGGGAAGTTCCCTTCACCTTCCGCCATGCCAGGTCCACCTTCCACCAAAAAGCCGCCGATTCCCCTTGGTGTCGGTGGTATCTTTTTTGATTATCCTCTCTGGATTTTGTAAAGCAGGCTGCTCTTGCCGCCCTTCATGCGGTACCTCTGCTCAGTTTTCAGGAGCCCTGCCTTTCGTAAAGCCTGCAATGCCTGCCGTTATGGGAAAGCCTGCATCCAAAAGGACAGCTTTAACAGCCTTATCCCTAAAATTAAAGCTGCAGACCTGATCGTATTTGCGTCCCCACTTTATTTCTTTACGATATCCTCACAGTTAAAAGCTTTTATCGAACGCTTTTACTGTATCGCCGAGGAGGAGCCAAACCCGCCCCTTGGCCGCTATGAAACATATCCCGTGAAAGATTGTGCCCTGCTTATGATCTCAGCAGACAATTTCTTCTGGACGTTTGAACAGGCAGCGTCTTATTACCAGTTTGTGAAAAACATATATAACGGGTAACAGCCAGGCATCATAAGAGTTTTCCTGAGCGGCAGCTTTTTCAAGATAACGGATGGCTTTTGGCAAATCCTGCGGAAGCCGTTCACCCTGATAGAACAGCTTTCCAAGCAGATAGCAAACTGTGTATGCACATGGTGTCTCTTGCTTTGTTTTGTTTTTATGATAAGCCCACTATGAGCCTGTCAAACGAATGATATTTTTGGAATGCCTCACAATATAGATGGGTGCATTTTTTGTACTGTGCAAATTTGCACTTCGCTGTTTCTACATCCCCATATACTTTCCACATCCCAATACATTTTTCTCCCGCCGCACCATTTTTTATAAAAGCATCCACATCTTCTGGTGGGTAGCCAAGGAATAGCCCTATTTCATGTGGAAATGCCTCCTCTCCATTCAAACGGCGCGCCAATTCAACAATACATTTCTCCGTCTGCTTAACAGGATAATCCCGTTCTGACAAAATCCTCTCTGCAGTCCTGTCACTCAGATCCCTTTTCAACCTTCCAGGGCGGTACATATAAATGAGCGCCCTCTGCTCTGTAACTCTCAAGGGAACCAAACGTATGCCGCGAGGCACAAGATGCCCATTCAAACTGCGGATCCCCTCTGCCAGCATCTCACTGTCCTCTACTGGGCAGCTAAACAGGCTTCCTGTTTTTAGTCCTGCCATCGTCGGTGAACAATGAAGCACAACCGCTTCTTCTGAAATACTTTTCTTTTCACTGTTCAAAAAATTATGCATAAGCCTCCAGTATATGTATGAGCGCACTTGCGCTGCTGCTATGTGAACGCTCCAGAACCGCATTGCTACGTTCTGATTCTGTAATTGCGCAACGCACCATCTTATGGGATGCCGTTGCTGTGAACAGAATCACTAAATCCGGTGTACCAATCTGGCGGCCTAAATCTGACCGCATTTTCGTAAACACTTTTGCCTTATGTCTGTATTTTTTGCAGATTTCTTTGTACCGATTTTCCATCCTCTCATGCCCACCTATGATTACAACGCTCATTCATATGCTCCTTTCCTAGTTAGTTATTGCTAACTATTAGTGTTAAAGAAAAATGCTTTTCAGCATTTTACTATCATCCCTGCCTATAGGGACGGTTCTCTTAGAATGAAAGGTTAGTCATTGCTAACCACATAAATAATAACATACCTCAAGTGCCCTGTCAAGGGATTCTATGCAAAAAATTGCCAACTGCTTGATTGTTTACTAATTCAAAAGAATCAATCTCTCCATGAAAGAGCGGCCTTGCCACAATATCCCTTTTCCTTATGAATGGATTTATCCAATACCGAGGATCATAGGAATTATCCACGTTATCTCCCAAGACATAATAACATCCTTCTAGAACTTTTATACTGATCCCATTTCTTTCAATATTATAAAAATCTGCCGGGCATATCCTATCAGCAATACAAAGATAGAACCCCTTGCAAGCTGTGTCCACGGATTCTCCGCTTCCGTAATCGGGCCTCCAAACACACGAAAGAGCTGCCATACCGTAATCAGGAACAGTACCGCCCACGTTGTGTACTGTATAACCGTAAAGGCTTTGGCCACAAATGGAAATATTCCTCCATTGCTGTCATATCAGTTCCAAGCGCCTGAAGAAATAGGCCGGAAACCGCATCCATCATTTGGAATACGATACTGCTAATCCAATTCACAATCCCTTCAAATATCCAGTCAAGCATCTTTCACCACCTCCCATGTGGCTTGACCGGGAAGTACCGCCTTTGATTTTTTAGCGTCAGATAAATCTCGCAAAGCGGGATTTTCCGCCTGCGGCAGATTTCTTAAGCAATATCCTTCCTCACTGCCGCAGTGCAATAATTTTTTTCGTGCTATAGGAAATCCGTAGGATTTTTATAGCATGAAAAATGCCGCTCCAAAAGCTCTTACTCCCAAAACGGCATCTCCTACGCCCTCTCCTAATTTTGGACGATATTAGTATACCTCTTTTCCGTTTGCATGTCATCGGCTCTATACTGCCACTTCTACGCCACCTTACTGCCGATAGAGAATCTCCGTATGGTTCAGATACTCTGGCGATATGTAAGTCAAATAAACCAGTTGATACAGCTTCTCCCCATTCTCCAGCTTTTTCTTCAGCACCGTAAGCGCTTCATTTACCTGATCCAGGAGCAGCCTTGATTTCTGGGCACCATCCATCCGGTTCTCCAGCTTCCGGTTCCCCATAGCCATTTCCACATCCATATGCCGGTCAGGACATCCACCCCCTCAAAGGGCTTTTCCAGCTTCTCCGCAATAGTTTCCGGGAAACATTCCATCATCCAGACGATGGTGCGGTACTGCAGAAGGAGCATAAGCGTATTGTAATAGTTGTTCCTGGTCTTCTCCCACTTTGCAGAACAAACCTTCTCACTGTCAATCTTTTGCTCCGCAAGGATCCCCCTCTTTGTCAAAAGGCTGATAAATGCATCTGATTGTACCAAAATCTTTTCTTCCTGCTGTACCATGTGACGATACGGTTAAGCTATTCATGGTCGGAACCTTTTTTCTGCGTATTCGCGCCCAAAATACGTATTTTATCCAGAATACTTATACTATCTTCGATATACCCCAGTTCTGGCAGCGCCTGAAGCGTCTCCAGCGCTTTCGTGCGGCTTTTCATACCCAGTATGCTCTTTTAGGCCTACGACGCCGCCCGGCAGATAAAAAACTAAAGCCTTACAATCAGTCCTGAAATGTTATCTGTCTTGATCCCTACCAGATACCAGGCTTGCTCATTCGGCGAGTGGCGAATGGCGATTACAGACGCTTGCGTCTGTAATATAAGAACAAAGTGGGCAAGCCCACTTCAGCTCCTCTCCCCCCTCACTCATGAGGGGCTTGCACATTTTGCGCGCCGAGCACGGTCGCTTTAGCGACATAATTCCCCTCGTGCGAGTGCGCATCTCTATTTTTATCTTATAGGAAAGTCATGGACTTTAACACTTTACAGTGACACGGTCTTTCCTATAAGATAAAAAAGTGTCTTCGACACTTCAACTCCCCTGCCCCTCAATCTTGAGGGGATTAGGGGTTTCTTTTTTATCTCTTTCCCTCATAATAGTCTTATGAACGTATTACAGAAAATTTTTACCGGTTATTATGAAGAAATTAAATATACTCTTCATCCCAGAGATACTGAAATGGAAAATATCGATAAGATGATCAACTGTGGGAATCCTTCTTTTGGCGGTGCCATGTACGCCTGCACTCATTGCGGAAAACTCAAATTCGTTCCTTTTCGCTGCCACAGCCGTTTCTGCCCTTCTTGTGGTAACAACTATTCCATGGAACGCTCCACCAGTATGTCCTTTAAACTGGTTCATGTCCATCATCGTCATTGCGTCTTTACTATTGATGAAAATCTTCGCGATTTCTTTTTGTATGACCGTTCCCTGCTCAACTGCCTCTTCCATTCTGTCAGCAGTGTTGTTTCACGTATGTTTTCTATTACTCCGGCGGTTAAATATCGCAGTAGATTGCACAGAACAAATCTTCATATGCAAGGCGGAAGAATGAGTTGTAGCGAATGCTACAACGATTGATGACAACGCGGCAGATGGAAATTTAAGCAAGTAAAAACGTCGATATTTAACCGCCGGAGTAATACATCGAAAATCCTCCAGAAGGAATGACATCTACGGACATTCGCCGTATGAGCAAAGATGAATTTCTGGATATGGATTATTTCTTAAATGAAGACGACTTGTTTGCTGACGAGGCTGGCGTTGAAGGTTTTTATATCTTCTAAGCCGTATCGTCTTATCGTCATACCCAGACAAAAGTTTATCTAACGTATGTTCGGTAAACTTTCGTCCTTTTTTATTGCTCAAAAATCGCAATTTTCTATAAAGAAATAAAGCCCGCAAACCATCATAAACACTGGCTTTGCGGACTTTTTCTATCTACTCGAACTCGACTTTTCCTAACTAATTTTGTTTAGAAATTATTCTCTGTCGAGTATGTAAATCTTTTGATTATTTGATATATCCATATTATCCTGCCTATATGGGCTAATGTTATCATTTTGTTATCGGTGTTGATAACACTTGCTCTGTAACTGCGGATAATAGCTATATGCTATATTCTAAATTATAAGCGATTTCGTTTAGAGAATCAAGATGTTTCATTATGATTTTTTATCCTGAATTATTCACGGAACACCAACATCAACTGCTGAAATCCGCATAGTTACTGTATTTTAATTGATTATCGCTTTTCACCTTTTAAGTGAATAGAAAAAGACCTCTATCTGTGGTAAAATTTAGGTGTCAAATCCAAACAAATACCCCAGAAAGAAGGTCTCTCTATGGATATTTTAAATACCATAAGCTTAGAAAGCAATAGCCAAATTAAAATAAATTTTGACGGAGGCGATTTATCCTCCGATGCAGGACTTCTCCTCTTCAAAGAGTTCCTGTTTAAAATTGGGGCTGTTAAGCTCATCAACCGCATGGATGAGGATACGCTCTGCCAGTTAAACCAGATTATCCGTGAGCTCCGCAAAGTCATCTATTCCATAAAGAAACTGGAATTCATGTTTTTTGATATTGACTCCACGCTTCTTGACACATACGGGAATCAAGAAGGGGAAGGCTTCAACTGCCATTATCAGGCGCATGGCTATCATCCGCTGTTGTGTTACGATGGACTGACTGGCGACCTGCTAAAAGCACAGCTCCGTGACGGTGCCATGTATTGCAGCAAAGAGGCGGATATTTTTATGAAGTCCCTTCTGGATGAATTTCTCTGCGATTTCCCGGATATGCCGCTTTTTCTTCGCGGTGACAGTGGCTTTGCATCACCAGACCTGTATGAAGTTCTTGAAGATAAAAACTGCAAATATGCTATCCGGCTCAAGGAGAATGCAAAACTCCGTGAATTGGCAGAAGAGGAAAACCAAGCACTGTACCGTGCAACGAAATTCAACCAGGTGGATTACGCCGTCGAGTATGGGGAATTCCTGTACCAGGCCGGTTCCTGGAGCCATCCACGCAGGGTGGTCTTTAAAATTGAAAAGCCGTATGGGCAGATGGTCCATCTGTATACCTTTATTGTCACAACACTGGAAATGGAACCTTATCAGGTCATCCAGTTCTATTGCGGAAGAGGCAAAATGGAGAACTTCATCAAAGAAGGAAAAAGCGGATTTGACTTTACCTCTGTAAGCAGTTCCTCAAAGCTGGTCAATGCGAACCGCCTTCTGGTCCATGCATTAGCATATAATCTGTTCAATTGGTTCAGGCGATTAGCGCTTGCTGCCAGTATGAGGAAACAGCGTATACATGCCATCCGTTTAAAGCTGCTGAAAATAGCTGCAAGAGTGGTAAGATCAGCGCGATATAAATATTTCAAACTGTGCAGCAGCTGTCCCTACAAGAAAGAATTCTATGAAACACTGGAAAATATCCGAAACCTACAACCACAGTTGGAGTGACAACGGTTAACGAACCTTGACAGCCACAAAACCTTTAAGCCTGCCACAGGAGAAGTCTGCCCTTTTTAGGCTGTCTTATGGCAGGGTAAGGTATTAAGAGTGGTTGTAATGGCAGCTACGGCAGATTTTATGTGTGGTTATACTGCCGTGAATAATTCAGGATAAGGTTTCTGTGCCTTGCAATTTTCCTGCCAGTCAGCAGCAGGGACTTTATCTCAAACCATTCACCATCCACTGGATTAAGGATAGCATCTGGGACATTAATTTGAATACAGGAACCCTCTGCAAAAAAATCTGGTCCTGTATCCCCCCTGCTTTCCATCTTCTGAAATGTACAGCCATTAACCATCCCTTCCATACAATGGCTGAAAAGGAAAAACTCAAGTGCATCCTCAAAAATGGCAGGTTCCAAGCAAATCCAGTCCTTGTTTTCCCTGTTTGGATAATCCAGTGAGAAAGCCACAACTTCATATTTCTTATCACTTGAAATTTTATCCTCAGAAACCAAACAGGGGTTTCCATCTTCACCAATATTCATGCTGCATAATTCAGGGCAGCAGACTTCCACCTCCATTCAGAACCATGGCAGTTGGCCTGCCACCATTCCTTATCAGAACTGCCTCCTTCAGTTCCTTCTCAAAATAATACTTCTCCAAGAAATCCTCCTTCCTCTATGCTTTGGTTTTCTTTCCTTTTTCAGCATAGCACAGAAGGATTTCTATGGATTTTAGAGAAAACTGTTATTTAACCATCCCCTCCTTTCACAAAGAGCAGGCTTGTGATTCTCCTTTGCCCTGCTATCTCATCATTGAGAAAAATTCCAACATATTTAACAGAAATCAGGGAGTCCCCTTAAAATTTCCTATCAAAAAAACAGGACACCACCTCTCTGTGAATCCTGTTTTTATCTCAGATTATTATGAAATTAAAAGCTTTATTATACAGTTTGCAAGCCTGCCAGTTCTTCTACTTCCTTCACTGTAAGCCCAGAGCCTGCTGCAACCTCTTCAATGGAGAGTTTCCCCATCCTTAGAAGTCTCTTTGCTGTTTCTATCTTTGTTGCATTTTCAGCTTTTTTTGCTGCCTCTTGTGCTGCCTCATACCTCTCACTCTCCAAATATGACCTCATCACTTCTTCCTGATCATACAGCTCCATCAACATGCTCAGCACCTCCTGTTCCCTGCTTTCCAGATATTCTTTTAATACATTTTTATCCTTACATATCCTGATGGTTTCTCTGATTGCCTTCCTTGTCCTGCCATAAGCCTTCACCTGCTCATTGCACACTTTTGTGAATGCCACATACTGGCTGATGATATCCCCTTCCCTGCCATCATAAATCATTTTCACTTTTAAATCCAGGCAGACCTGCTCCCCACAAAAAAATTCCTCTGCAAATGAAATCTCTTCTGGCCTTGTCTTCCTGTCTCCAGTATAGATGACATAAACCTCTGGCTTTGGCATCCTTAGTTTTTTACTGTTATATATGTTCTGCCTGGTTTCACTGAAATATTCCCTGTATGTCTGCACCAGGTACATCAATGCCCTGAATGTGATATTGGATGTCCATGTGGACTGGCTTTCAATCAGAATCAGTACGGTTGACCCAACCCTGAACCCAATGTCATTATAAAGGTCATTCACAAGCACATTGCTGATGGTGACATCCTGCAAGTCATCTTCTCTTTTTCCCCTCCCAAACCACTCACCTCCTGTATGAATCTCTTCCTTATATATAATATTAACATGAATCATATTTATTTTCAATTTCAAAATCAGCATGCTGCATGGATAAGGCAGGCATGCTTCCCTCCTCTTCTTTTCCCCATAAAGTTTATATACATTCTATCATGGAATGTGGGACTATGGAATTGGAAAAATGGGGAGAGGAAAAACTAAGCCAATATGCCTCCTCTCATCCCCCTCTTTCCAGCCTCAGCATAGCTGACAAATTGAGTGGTAAGCTCACTCAGTTCAGCCAGAGCCTTCTGGGTCAGTCCCAGTTTCTTTCTCCTCTGCATAATTCTTTCCCCCATTTCCTTCAGGTACAGTTCCACATTCATTTTTCCTTCCACCTTTCTTATTATTGTGAAATTTTATCAACAAAGTATATGAAATGTAATATTGAAATGTTGACAAACTTCAACAAAATGTTATTCTATATGGAGGCAGCCTTCCATATTGTTTCCATGCATTTTTGCAGAACAGACAACAAAAATAAGGGTGTTATGCTTGGCATATCAAATAAAAAGGAGGCTGATTTTTTATGTCAGGTAAAGTGATTGAATTTATGGGCCAGCAAAAATACAGGTTTGATTTTGGGACTGATGGCAAGCTGTATGTTGTCATTTTCAATGCAAAAATCCCTCAGGCAGAATTAAAAAAGCTGCTTTCTTCTTTGGGCAACTGCCTATATGAGAAAATGCCAGGGGCTATTCTGTTATATCTGGAACAGCACCAGTTTGAATTTTCAGACTATAACAGCATTGAAATCCCATTGGAAAACCATAGTGTCATGGAGTGGGCAGTATACCTCATTCATTCTGACACTTATGGGAAAGTGGATGAAAACCTTGAAAATGCTGATATTTATTATGCTGTGATGGATTACCAGGACACCACTCCTGATGGGGGGGCAGGGAAGGATGTTATTTTACAGTCCAGAGAACAGTATGTGGGAATGGGAGCTTCCAGCACAATGCCATTGTCCAGACTTATTTTTATAATGAGGGAAACTGTGATGAAAATGGACATTTTGTTATCAGGAAGAGTAAAGATGGCATCCTCAACAACATTGACAGCTTAAAGGGTGAACCAGCCCTCCCAACCTTTGGGTGTGTAGATTTGGCGTCCCTGCTGCCCAACATTGAAAACTTCCAAACCAAGGAAGATGTTTTGATAACTGCTGTCAAATAATAAAGCCTGGTAACCAGGCATCCTAAATGATAAAATAACCACAAAAGCTCTGGTGGTATCATCCATCAGGGCTATTTCTTTTTAACAGTACAGAGAAAATGCAGAAAAGGCAAGGAAAAAGGAAGAGGCCATTTCTTCCTCTTCCCATCATTCCCTGCATATTCTCCTTTTACCAATTATTCCACTGTATCATCCTCCTCTCCCAGTTCCACTCCTTTAATCATTTCCAAGGAAACCAGCATACCCACAGTGTCCTTCACCCCAGCTAAATAGGATAAGTCAGCATACCTATGATCTGTGGCCCTGACATCAGAAACATAGTTCATAATGATTTTTTTCTGCCCTTTTGTGAGATTCATATTCAAACACTTTTCTTCTGCTACATCCTCCTCCCTGCTGCATTTCTGATATATTTCATCATCCCAAATAAGGGCATCCCTGCTTCTGTCAATAAAGTTTCCCAAGCCTTTTTTCAGCAAATCATCTATCAGTTTGTCCAAGCCTTCCTCCCCCTTTTCCTCATATTTTCATCAATCCTTCTGTTCCTGCATTGGCATCACAGCCAAGTGAGCCTTGTAAATGAAAAGCATATAAACTTTGCTTTTGCTTTGATGTTTGCAGCAGGCACATGCTTGTTCTTCCAAAACCTGCTGTCATTACTGTTATTCCTGTTGTCCCCAAGGAAAAAGTAACATCCATCAGGGACTTTATAGATGCCATCCCCTCTCCTGTTCTGGGGGCCATTGGTGAAAGAATTATCCAGTTCAACACCATCAGCATACACTTTACCATTCTTTACTTCAACTGTCTCCCAAAAGAGGAATACGACCAGTGGCGGTACAAGTACCCCGAACTGGACACATCAAAGCATTGGGCAAAAGTCCCCTCACAGGCGGTCAGCGATATGCTTATGGAAGAATTTCAGAAAATCGAGAAAGACGAAAAGAAAAAACAGAAAAAGAAGAAAGCATAAAAAAGACCTTGCCGATATTCAGTTTCCATGTCTGAAAATCAGCAAGGTTTTCTTTATGCCATTGATGTAATTATTTAGTGCGTGATGTGAAAAATGTTGCCAAATCGTTGCCAGCATCTAAACAAATTTATTTAGAAACCGCATAAATATTAGATTCTTAAAGCCCATTTCATCACTCGAACTCGTTTCCCAGTTTCTAGCATAAGATACTTTTGTATCTTTTTTGTCCATTTATTTACTTATATTACACGGATTTTCCTATCCTATTTTTCATTTTCGATTTTTTTAGAAGCAAAATAGAAGCAGCGTATTTTTAACCCCTACCATTATCTTGCATTTAACAGATCTTCCATTTTTCCTTGTATATAATCAATATCTGGAAAAATCAGATGAATCCCTCTTCTATACATCGCTATCACTTCCCGTAAATTAACAGTCAATTCCCTGTTCAGTTTGCTGTGTATCATAATAGGGTTATTTTCAATCGTATGTACGTGGTCAAAAAACTTCTTTATAATCGGAAAGGCATTTTGTATTAAAAAAGCATTGTCCCTTCCTGCAAATTTTCCTATGACGATTGTATTGCACTTTCCGTATCTTTTTATTTTCTTTTCGATAATAATTTTATATTTGTCCACCTGGGAACTAATCGGGATCATCCAATACAATTCTTCATTTTTGTTATCTTGAATTGCTAAAAAATGTGGTCGGTAATTTCCATTCTCTTTATTTCCCATCAAATATTTATCTTGAACGAAATCAAAAAATTCATCTTTGATATGATAAGAGTACCCTTGCTTTATTTCCATCATTTCTCCTTAGAAAAAATCCCCATCAAAAAATGACGGGGATTTATGAACGAACTATATTACTTATATCCCACCTATATAGCAAGTGGCAAGCATTTACATACCGAATCATTTATACCCCACACCATCGGCAAGTGGCAAAATTACCTGCTATGTTTCTTTTACCCCGTCGCATAGCCAACGGCAAACATTTACCTTTACCCATAGTATAGCAGAACTGCAAGAAATTGCAATCACTTTTTATCATTTGATTTCTATCATTTATGGCTATCTCTATAGCAATCGTCTTTTTCTCACCTGCACTATGTACTTTTTATTATATTCAAAAATCACTAAATTACCCTGCAAAGCTCTTACTTTTGTTCGTTACTCCTCAATCTTGTAGCAACCGATAACTCTCAAAATCTAATCTTCCCTACAACCATTCTATGTTAAAATCATTGTACAACGAAATTCCCGTTAATTTCTGCCTATTATATATCACTCATAAATATCATGAATCTCACTGCCCATTTATTCAGTTACACAAAAACCATATTGGCACACTCTTTTCTACTTTTCATTAAAAACTGGCTGTCCTCAAGCACTGAACCCTTTCACATACTCATTTCTAAGTTTTTATGACATTTTTATCCCCTGGTTTTATCAGTATTTTCTACCTTCTCCTCTGTTATACATTCATGAAACAAAGACCATGCATATTTAAATCCCAGCCTGAATAAAAGTTCATCATTTCTGGAACAATAACACAAAATATAATCTTCTAACTTCCGATAATTCTCATAATCCAATTCTTCCAGCAACCATGTTATATTAAAATCATTGTGCATCAAGGTTTGATTAAATTCCCAACTATTTGTATACCGTTCATAAATGTCATGGATTTTACTATTTGTTTCATCCATTCCAATTAAATATGCTTCCTGTTCCGCATCACGCTTCCCAATTTTAAGCAAAAATTCACTTTTATCAGACATTTCTATCCCAAACAACCATTTGTTCTCATGTAACTGTTCTACTTCTGCGATAGGCAGACCTGTCTTTCTCATGCTTTTTAACAGCATGGAAGCAAAGTTTTCAATATCCATCATATAGTTTCCCTTATCCTCTCTATTGAATGAAATTTGCTTCTACATTGTCCTTACACGAACAATGTTGTTTCACCTATTTTAATGCAATAATGAAAATAAATCAATAGAAAGGTGTAAAAAAATGATTGTATATGACAGATTGTGGAAAACTATGGAAAAAAGGGAGTTTCACAATATTCACTTATCCACGACTACAACATAAACGAATCACAGTTAGACCGTTTCAGAAAAAACAGCGTTATAAAGACAGTCACGATTGATCGCCTATGCAAAATCCTGGATTGTAACGTGGAAGATATCTGCCAATATGTAAAAGATGAACCCACAGAGTAAAGGTATATTTTAAATTTAAAAATATATACCTTTATTTTTTTGCGCAAACATTGTTCTCATACGTACAATATTATATTTTTGAATCTCATGGAATAATAGTTATATACTTTCCAGAAAGGAACGACTATGATTGTATATGACCGTTTGTGGGAAACCATGAAGAAAAAGGGGATTTCACAATATTCACTTATTAAAGATTACCATGTAAACGAAGCACAGCTTCACCGCCTGAGAAAAAATAAGGTGATAAAGACAATTACCCTTGACCGCCTTTGTGAAATACTGGATTGTGAAGTTGAGGATATTTGCCAGCACATCAAAGGCAATCCTGATGAAGCATAGGGGCACTTTTTTTAATGCCCCTTCTTGCACCATCCGAAAACAATATGCCAGGAAAATCAAGTATTCCCCAAAACAAACTTTTCTAATACATACACCAACTCTTTCAGCACAATTTCCTCTGCTGCGTTCCTCACATTATTTACAAGTCCAATCCACTGCATAAAATCTATTGATTTCAATTCTTCTGTAATTCCTGCACTGGCTTTCATCTGCCCCACCACTAATTCTATCCTCTCGTGGCATTCCTCGTCAACCTCATGCAGATGCCTATGGAGTTCCCCTGCCAGCAGCATCCTAATATATTCCCATCTGCGGCAGGTTTTCAGATATTCCCACCGCATCAGACCGTATTTGCCGATATTGTATTGCCCCTCCTCTGGCAGTTTTAAATCAGGGTAATACAGACCATCTTCCCCAAGGGTATATCCTATGCCATTTTCCCCAGTAATATATTTTTCCAATCCTTTTACCTTTTCCATCTTCCAATTATCTCCTTATCTGTAATGTCTGTTGTCATAGCTTCTCTGTATGCGTTTCTGCTCGCTGTCCAGCCTTTCAATCGTCTTTATGGCTTCAACCATCTCCTGCACCTTGTCTGCCCCGGCATACAGCTTCACACGTTCCAAATCGGCTGCTTGTTCCTGGAATTTCTCAGCAATGTTCGCCTGTTCCAGCAGCTTCCCTTTGTACCAGTCAATATCCAATGCCTGTTGTTTTACTTTATCCGTCAAACTCCTAACCTGTTCCCCAAGGCTGGCGCAACTGGTTATCAGGCTTTTGACAAGTTCTTTTAATTTGATAACCAAAGGCTTTACTGTATTTTCACAATAGGATTTTGCACTGGTAAACGACCCTGGCTCTGGAAGCTGCCATCGCTTCTCCCTTTCAAACGACTGAACCTCTAATTCCATCCTGGCTTGAACATCTGCTATCAAACATAGTTCCTCCTGAAGCTGTTCCCTCCGCTTCTCCAAATCGCTGTTGCCAGACTGCAATTTTGCATTTTTATCCCGCAGGTTTTCATTTTCTGCTTGTAAGAGCCTGTTTTTCTCGGACAGGGATGAATGGCGCTGCTCCGCTTCTGTATAGGCATTTTCCAGCTTAGAATTGTCCGTGTGCAGCCTGTCATTGGATTTCCTTAGATTTTCGTTGATTTGCGCCAGGTTTTCCGCACGTTCCAGTCGGTTGTCCACCAGTTTTTTTACGCTATGGAGCGCAGTTTCAGACTTTTCTATCTGCTTATCCAGTTCTGCCACTTCCTTTGCCCTTTCCTGTTTTTCATAGTCCAACACGGACAAATGTTTCCTGTGCGTCCCCAGTTTCTTCCACCGTATGCCATACTTTTCCATGACTTTTGAAAGTTCCTGTTTCTCTGCTTCTATCCATTGGTTCCATTCCGTAGCCCCTCTTGTGCCGCCTTGGAATCCCTGTTTTGCTAATGCGCCTTTTAACGATACCCTTGTGTCCAGCCCCCGCTTGCTGTTACGGATAAAAGGGACAAAGTCTATATGCAGGTGCGGCGTTTCCTCATCCATGTGCAGATGCGCCGAAAATACATGGAGGTTTGGGTTCCTCCCCTGGAAATCTGCCATAAATTCCACTAAGATATCCTTTGCAACCTGCCCTTGCCAGTCTTTGGCATTCATATCATCCTTATTGCCAATCTGGAAGATAACCTCATGGAATAGTTTTTCCTGTTTGCCCTGGCGTATCTTCTCAAATAGAAAAATGCAATCGTAATGCAATGAGAAGTCAAGACCACCGGCTTAGCCGGTGGCTTGCTCTGCCCCTATAAGGGGCTGTTACCTGCTTGAGCCTTAAGGCTCGTCGAAAAAGTCCGCCTTACGCACTGCATTTACCTGCTTGCCCTAAAGGGCTTATTTTTTCTTGCTTACGTTTACTGGCTCACCCGTAAACGGGTCAATATACTCTTTCAATGACATTTGATCATATACCAAATCTTCTTGTAACTGATTACGAATATACTCTTCGATTTTCTTTGCATTCTTACCGACCGTATCCACATAATAGCCCCTGCGCCAGAAATGTCGGTTGCCATACTTATATTTCAAATTGGCATGTCGCTCGAAAATCATCAATGCACTCTTCCCTTTCAAGTATCCCATAAAACTTGATACACTCAAACTTGGCGGTATCCTCACAAACATATGAATATGGTCAGGACACCACTCTGCTTCAATAATTTCTACGCCCTTTCTTGTACACAATGTTTTTAATATCTCACAAATATCCTCACGTATTTTCCCATAAATTACCTGCCTGCGATATTTGGGGGCAAATACAATGTGATATTTGCATTCCCATCTCGTATGTGCTAATGTATTCTTATCCATTTGGATAACCTCCTTTGCTCTGCAGTACGGTTGGCGAACCATACTTAATTATAGCAAAGGAGGTTTTTTCTTAAAGCTAAAGCTAATTTACTCACACCTGCATAGCAGGTGGTTTTTTCTTTCGCTTGCTCGTTTTCCTGTTGAAAAACTCCCTTACGCTCAATTG
>KE159571.1:344110-750635 GCA_000403255.2 Lachnospiraceae bacterium 3-1 | reverse complement strand
AGAACCGCTTGAACGGCACCGTCACTTTGCCGTCCGCGAACCGCTTCCTCTGCCCCCAGGTGCAGTTCTCCGAGATGCTCCTGCTCTCCTCCTGCGCCAGCGAGGACATGATGGTCAGCAGCATCTCGCCCTTGCCGTCGAACGTCCAGATGTTCTCTTTCTCGAAGTAGCACTCCACCCTGTTCTCCTTCAGCTTCCGGATGGTCGTGAGGCTGTCCACCGTGTTCCTTGCGAAGCGGGAGACGCTCTTGGTGATGATGAGGTCGATGGCGCCGGAAAGCGCGTCCTCCACCATTTTGTTGAATCCGTCGCGCTTTTTCGTGTTGCAGCCGGTTATCCCTTCGTCCGCGTACACGGACACAAACTCCCAGTCCTCGCGCCCGTTGATGTAGTTCGTGTAATAGTCCACCTGCGCCTCGTAGCTGCTCTGCTGCTCCTCATGGTCGGTGGATACGCGGGCATAGGCGGCCACCCTGCGTTTTTTATAGCTGCCTATCGGCGCCGCCGTGTGCCTGTTCACCGTTGCCGGTATCGTGATCACGCTCTTTGCCACCGCTTGGCCCTCCCTTCTTTGAAATGGAATTCCAGGCTCCCGTCCGGGAATGCCGTGATTTCCTCTATCCGCTCCTCAAACTCCGCCTCGCTGAATTCCTCCAGCCCCATCATGTGCGCGGAAACCTGCCTCAGCTTGTAATCGGTGCAGTTCGGGTTATGGCACTCCACATTTTTCCTTTTCTTGCCGATGCAGTACCAGTACACCCATTTTCCCGCGCTGTTCACCCGGTGGTATGTATTCCCGCAGGCGGCGCATTTCACCTTCCCCTGGAAGCAGTCCGTGGCTGTGGCGATGTGCCTTGGCGGGTCCAGATGCAGGTTCTTCCAGACTTTCGCCTCCCCGCCGGCAAGCCGGAATTCGATGTCCCCATTCGGCAGGACAGCCATCCCCAGGACTGCCTTTTCAAACTCCGCCCCATCAAATTTCTGCATCCCAAGCGCCTGCGCCGAAATCCTCTTTAATTCTTCTTCGCTGAAATTCACGCTTGTGCAGCTCATGCCTGTTTCCTTTTTGGAGCGGCATATCCAATGCACGTAAGTCTTCCCTTTGTGGGTGCCTTTCTTCCGTGTAAAGCAGTTCCCGCAGATGCCACATTTTATTTTCCCCGTAAAAAGGTAGGTGGGATTCACAAGCCCCGCCCGCCGCTCCATCTCCGCCTGGACCTTTGCGTAAGTTTCCCGGTCAATGATGGCTTCATGGCAGTCCGCCATGTAATACTGCGGCAGCTCCCCGCAGTTCTTCACTTTCGTTTTTGTGATCGGGTCCGCCATATAGCATTTCTGCCGCCTGATGTCCCCGGCATAGACCTCGTTGAAAATGAGCTGCCGCACCGAGGCTTCCTGGAAGCCGTTGCCGAGCGTGGTGCGTATCCCCGCCCTGTTCATGCTCCCCGCAATCTCCCGCAGGGGGACCCCGTCAATGTACATCTGGAACATCCAGCGGACTGCTTCCGCCTCTTCCGGGATGATGACATATTTTTTCTCCTCCTAGTATAATAATGGTGTAGTCAATCAAGACTACTTGTTTAATAAGTTTCTATAAATCAGATAACAGAAGAAGGTGTTCTTCCTTCATCAGATGTTATCCAAAAATAATTATCATGTCTGACGGTTCCTGATAGACACCAGATGAAACATAAGGTATTATCCCTTAGGATAGGATAAAGAATGTTCACCTCCTTGGGAAGCTGATTTTCATCAGCCTATACCTACAAGTGAGTCAATTAGTCCATTCGACAGGGTTTTATGTTTTAGCTGGTTGGGAACCGGAAGGCGATACCCGTATAACACGCTAGGTTGTGTACCTGCCAGATTGGAAATGGATTCCTATCAGAAAGGAGCTTTCACCCATGCCAAACAAAGTTATTTTTAATCCTGAGGATCTATTCATCTCTGTTGGTATTGATGTCGGTGCTGACTTCTCATGGATGTCTATCGCACTTCCAAACCAACAGTTTGTAGGAAAACCTTATAAAATCCTACACAACAAAATGAGTTCCCTTACAACCGCTGTTTCTAAAATAAAAGAAGCAGAAGAGCTGTATTCTTTGGAAAGTCGCATTTTCCTGGAATCCACGGGAATTTATCATTACCCACTCTTCTGCTATCTTCGTGATAAGGGTTTTAACTGCTCAGTTATCAATCCTATCATCACTAAGAATAGCACAAATATCAACATACGAAAAGTACATAATGACCGTTTTGATTCTAAAAAAGCGGCTTTGGTTGGTTTGAAACCTGATTTAAAGGTTTCTCTCATGCCTTCTGACCTTGCTTTGAACTGTCGTAATCTATGTCGTGAATACTATGACTTAATGGATAACCGCAGCGCTTACGTGAACAAACTCCAAGGTGAACTTCGCATGGCATTTCCACAATATCTTGGCATTTTCTCCAAGGTTACAATTAATACATCCCTTACCTTATTGGAAACTTATTCCTCTCCATCTGCTTTTATTGAAGCAGACAAACAAGAGATTATTGGTATCATCAAGTCAACTGCCCGTTTTGGGCTTACATATGCTCAAAACAAGTATAATGCCATTATCCAGGCTGCTCATGAAGCAAATGAGTTCGGTTACATCATTGACAGCAACATCAAGCGGATTCGGCTCTATATCAGCTTCATCCGCAAATATGATGAAGAAATCGGCAGCATTCTAGAAGCAATGCACGAACTCGTAAATGCTAATGAAGATACCGATTTTGTGAAACAGATTCACTTGATCGAAACATTCAAAGGTGCCGGTTTCTTATCTGCCATATCCCTCATGGGAGAGATTGGTGATTTTTCTGCATTTTCAAAACCAAAACAACTTTTTGCTTACTTTGGTCTTGATCCGTCAGTAAAACAATCCGGCAAATTTGAAGGTACCAAAATCCAAATGTCCAAAAGAGGCTCTGCCATAGCCAGGCGCGTTGTTCATACACTAACTTTACAAAGCATCAGTGTATCCCGTACAGGTGAAGCTAAAAATCCAGTACTCCGGGATTACTATCTCAAAAAATGTGGAGCAAAACCCAAGCTTGTGGCAATGGGTGCTGTTTCACACAAGGTATGCAACATAATATTTGCAATGCTCAGAGATAACAAGCCTTTTGAAATCATTACTCCGCAGGAACATATCAAACAATACAATGCTGCTAAATGCGACATAGCTGCATAAAACACTGCAAATCCAACGAATCAATATCTTTTTAAAAAATGATATTTTCACCAAGGGGAAAGTCTGCCCTTTTTTAGAAGAAAAATATTTTTCATTTACCTATTGACATTTATTAGCTGGACTCAACTACTGTCTGTTCCGTAATATTCAATCCCACAAGAGCGGCATCAGCGATGCGGATGCCCCTGCAGGCTTTCTTTCCTTTTTCAATGTAGGTACTGCACAACCATTGGATTTTTTTCTTATAAACCTGTCTGCGCCGAAGTGTTTTTCCGCAATAAGGGCAAATCAGCATTCCGCTTAACGGATAACGGTTCTGAAATTTTCCAGTTCCGTCTTGTCCGATGTTTCTTACTTTCTTCCTGTACTCTCTCATTTCCTGAACCTGTCCCCAAAGCTCCGGCGAAACAATCGGCTCATGATTTTCAGAAATGTAATAGCTCTGCACCTCGCCCCGGTTTTTCCGTGTTGCATTTCGCTGCGTGGGCGGCGTGTAATATTTCTGCAAGTGAAAATCTCCCTTGTATTTTTCATTTGAAAGCATCCCGCCGATTGTTCCGCTCTCCCACTGGCCTCCTGTCACAGTTTTAACCCCAAGATAATTCAGCAAATCGGAGAGCCTGCTGCACCCGACATTCATCAGATAAAGGTCAAACAGCAGCCGGACGATTTCCGCTTCCTTCTGGTTTATTACCAAATCCCCGTATTCGTTTTTGTCATATCCGCAAAAGCGTGTGGTGCTAATCATCCCTTCGCCGCGTTCAAATTTCTTCTTAATGGACCATTTATTGTTTTCACTCATGCTCCTGCTTTCTTCCTGTGCAAAAGAAGCGAGGACGGCAAGCATCATCTCGCCGTCCCCCGAAAGAGTATTTATATTCTGTTCTTCAAAAAAAATACCGACACCAAGTTCTTTCAGTTCTCTTGCAGACTTCAAAACCGTGACGGTATTTCTTGCAAACCTCGATATTGATTTCGTAATGATAAGATCAAGTTCGCCCGCCCTTGCCCGTTCCAGCATTTTCTGGAACTGCGGACGGTTTTCACAGTAGCCGGAGATACCCTGATCTGCATATACCCCGGCAAACTCATATTCGGGATTCCCTTTAATCAGTCTTTCATAGGCTGCTGTCTGATTTTCCAGCGAATCTTCCTGTCTCCGGCTATCTGTGGAGACTCTGGCATAAGCGCATACTCTCTTTTTCCTTACTGCCGATGCCGGAAGTTTATTGATAATCTTTACCTGCATGTATTACCACTTCCTTCAAAATAGTTTTCCGCAAACTGCTGTATCCTTTCAAAAATGGATTGTGCATCTTCAATCCTGTCCGTACACACCACTTTTACATTTTTCTTGCTGCAGACCAGCATGAATTCTATAAACTGCCTCCAGTCACGGGCGATTGTGGCAGCCTTCATAGTAACCACCACATCAATCTTCCTTGAGGCAATCTCCACTTTCAGTCGGTTGAATTCTTTTCTATCCGGATCTGCTCCTGATGCCTCTTCAAAGAATATCTGCAAATCCCATTCCTGCTTTCCATATTCTTCTTCCAGCCTTCTCATCACAGCATCAAGATACTGTGTATAATCCCTGTCACGATGGTTCACACGGCAGTAAAAAGCCACTCGATTTTTTGTTCCAGCAATCACCATTTTAATTGTTCCCCCTTTCTTTTTGGTAGTCTATCTATCACTCTAAAGCCCGTAAAAGTCAAGCAATTCCGCTGTTTCCACCGCGTCTTTTTCGCTCTGTCCAAACTTATCCGGGCGTCTAAAAAGCCCGACGGGAAAATTCCCGCCTGACCAATTCTTCAGCACCGCTCTGTATAATCCAACGCAATCCAGCCGATTCCGCTTTTTAACCTGCCCCATTTAGATGCGCCTTTTCCTTCTGCTTCCTCCACTATGGTGTAAACACCGACAGGAATATACTTCACACGGGCATAATCCGTCCCCGGCCCTTTACGGATATTAAGGTCGGAAATTTTAACCCTTACCGTATAAGGGACTTTCACAGCCGCCGCTTCCGGATAAATGATCGTGCCGCTCTCGTCAAAAACAAAATATCCCTCATTGGCATCGGCACACTTTTTCGCATTTTCCAAGCTGTGGAATGCGCCTTTCTGTGAAGTTTTATCATCCCATGCCTTCCTGACACGGTACCAAACTTCTTCCTCCCCGGCCGCATCATACTGCGTCAAATTCCAGCGTTCAATGATGGAGCAGAGTTTCTCCACATAATCCGGCGCAGTGGCATACCCGCCGTCCTTGATGATCTGCGCCGCCTTCCTGTAATCCGTACAGCCTTTCAGACCGTCATACCGCAGCCTGTTTCCATTCTTCGCCCCAAGCAGATATGCGGAATGGTCTGCAATGGATTTCTCCACGGACGGATATTTACGGAAATCCGCAGTTACCGTCACATAAGCGCCGTTCTCATATTCCTGCGTTTTCTTTGTATAAACAGAAACGCCGTCCCACGCCGAGCCTCCCCATGTGTTGCCGGAGAGGGATTTCTTCATGCCGAACACATTATTTGCCTTCTGCGCCAGCTCGCTCTTCCCGTAGCCGGACTCCAGAATAAACTGTGCGAAAGACACGCTGGCAAGGATGCCGCTCTGCTTCATGTCTGCAGTAAATAAGGCTCCCGCCTTTGCAACCACTTCCCTTTCAGGAAGATTTGCAAATACAGAAGCCTGAATGCCCGAAGGCGCATCTGCGCCGCCCATCGCCGCCTTGACCGCCTTGCGGAATCCGTCCATCGTATATCCCATGCCAAGCTGCGTCCATAAATGCTCCGGATCTCCGTGGTTGCTCGCCACGCCCCGGCTGTGTCCCTCCTTATGGGAAATAATTACCCCGTCCGCCAGCGGATCAAGATGGAACTTTTTGCAGAGCATGGCGAACAGCTCCACCGCTGTCTCATACGTCCGCTTCGCCGCCGCTTTTGCCGCAGCAGTATCCGTACAGGTAAAAGTCGATCCGCTTGTATACCGGATACAGGAAGGCTCGCACATTTCTATGCCGATATGGGTATTATTCGCCGCTCCCCCGCAGTGCCACCCACGGTGATTCCACGGAAGCGTCTGGTAAACGGTCCCGTCATTTCCGTCAATGAATCCATGCACACAGGCGCTTGTAAAATCCGCCCTGTTCCAACTGCTGATAAATACGGATGCCCGTGGCTGCGGGCATCCCACGGAATGGAGCATCAGCCCCTTTACCGTGATTTTCCTCCCTGCCGTATAGCAGGGATTTTTCGTCAAGAATGACTGCACCAGTTTCATAATCACTTATCCCCCTTTTCATTTTCTGCCCTGTCATGGAGCTGCTCCAGCACCGCCTTCATCTGCTCCGGAATGGGAAGCCCCAGATGCGCCGCATTCTCCAGAAGGCTTACACCTTCATTGGAAATGTAGAAAAAGATAACGGCAGTACGCAGCACGCTCCCCGTCCCGATAACCTGCACATCAAGGATGTTGGCAATCCCCACCAGCAGAAAGATCAGTACCTTCCTGCAGATCCCCTTAAATCCCACCTCACTGGACAGCTTCTTATCCGCCACCGCGCACATCACGCCCGTGATGTAATCCACAGCCACAAATACCACAAGGGCAACCAGCAGGCCGTCACAGCCACCCAAGAAGTAGCCGAGCCACCCTCCGATGGCTGCAAAAATGAGTTGGATCGTGTTCCAGAATTCTTTCATAGCGAACCCTCCTTAAAATGATTTTTTTGTATGAAAAAAGCGGCTGTCCCTGAAACAACCGCTGATTCCCAAGTGAAGGCAATGTCTTTTTACACAATGTTTTCTTCCTATCTTTGTTGGATTTATTCCCCTGATCTGCTTGCTATTTCCCCGCTTTAGAGTGATTAATAACACTACCCAAACCACCGCCCGCAAAGGACGGCACAGAAAGGAGATATTTTTATGCAGACAAAAAACTTAAAAGTTGCCTACACCAGCCGTTACAGCAAATCCTCTTACACTTCCGTTCCGAAAATCCAGATGGAAGGGAAGTGGCTTGAAGAGCTTGGCTTCGCCATCGGGACGCTCCTCAAGGTAGAATTCGAGGAAGGCTCCATCCGCATCCGCCCGCTGACCGCCGAAGAAGCGTCCGAGCAGAAACAGCAGGAACTGAAAGCCGAGCTTGACCGCAAATCTGCGGAACTGAAAAAAGTACAGCTCGGCCTTGCCGCCGCCTACGCCGGCCTTTCCCCTGAGCTATCCCAAGTTGCAGCGCCCAGTTCCCCGTATTCTTCTTCCCACAGGAAGTCCAGAAAATCCAAGTAACCATCTGACCGCATCACTCCAACATATTTTATTTAGCAGGGGACGTCTCTCCCCTGCTTTTTTATGCTTCCTCTGTCAGCGTATAAGTGATCTTCATCGTCTTATCGACTGTTTTGATTACCGCCGAGGAAAGGTTATTGATGGAAGCAAGGTACGGCGTCAGAAGGTACGTTGTCCGAAATTCGCTCCCGTAGCTGCCTCCCCACCCGAACAGGAAATGCTTATACTGGAACAGCGGTGTTGCCGCATCGTTCAGCCTTACGCTTCCCTGCGTATGGATGACTTCATCCGCCGCAGTGATCTGGAAATCCCCCGCTACGATCAGATCCCCGACCAGCGTCATATACACTTCACAGGAGCCTGCATCGCACAGCGGCTTCCATTTGGAAGTAAACCCGAATTCAATCAGCGTGATGTCCGCCTGATTGGAAAGATTGATGCGGTAGATGCCCTTCTTATTATAAGCAGGGACATACAGATACCCGTTCCGCACACAGCATTTGACCACCCGCTCCGGGTAGGTGGTGCTTCCGTCCCTGTTCCCTACGTCCATCAGCTTCGCATTGGACAGCGTCCATTCCCCTTCCGTAAAGGAATAATCCGTTTTGGAAATCTTAATCCACACCATCGTTGCACTGCCGGAGGAATTTCCCTCATTGGAAAAGCCGTACCAGTACCCGTCCTTCCCATCCATGAATTCCCCGTAAAGCGTATAGTCCCCAAGAAAATGGAAGGTCTGCGTGGTCAGCACCTTATCCTCCAAAACGGTATAGGTGGAATCATCCAGTTTTTCATTCAGCCCGATGTTGAAGATCGGAATCCGGATTTTCCTGATCCGCACGCTGGAATCCTCCGCCGTAATGGAATACAGCAGGTTATTTTCAAAATCCACCTCTGCTGTTTCAAACAGCACCATCTGATTCGCTTTTGGGACGTCCCCGATATCCGCCGCCTTTATCTGAAGGAAGGTGCTGGCATCCCCCACAAGGCTGCCGTATCCGTTTTCCCCTCCTTTGGCGCTGGTCAGTGCGACTGCCGCTATCGTCCCGTTCCCCTGACTCGGCGTAAACTCCCATACGAACTTATACCCGTTCTCCAGAGCCTTGCTCTCCGTCAGGTTTAAGCTGCCTCTCGCTGTATTTGCTGTGGAATTTACGTTATTGGAAGCATAGGCCACCGGGAGGTTATCTGACAGTGTGTAGATATTGTCCGCATTCTCTTCCAGCGTCTTCGAGAAAAGAAGGATGCCTCCGATCATATTCGGGCAAATGGGAAACAGGTTTCCATTCCACATGATCGCATCATCATACTCCCCTGTCGCTTTGTAGAAAATCCCCATCGGATTCAGACCGAGAATATTGTTGACCGCATTTGTTACCATATTTTCTTCCGTGACCGTCTCAACCTCGGATGTATTCACATCCGTCAGTTCCACGACCATCGTCCCTTTCAATCTCATTTCAGACCTCCTGTTCCATGACCACCGGGCGGCAGAATGCGCCGATGGCATACTTATCTGCCACATGGTCGCTGTAGCTTTTCTGCACCAGCTCCATTGTTTCCATCTTTATGGTTTCTGCATATCCTTTCCCTTGAAGGCCGCCTCCGATCATAAACCCTGCCGTTGTCTCTTCTATATTGATCTTGCCGTCCCATGCCGCAGCCGCCGCCATTGCCTGACCGCTGATTGCTGCAATGCAGCCCCCGGTATCCACACTCCCTGTCCCGTTTGCCATCCGCAGGTACACCTCAAAGGTGTTCGTGATATTCGGCACGACATTATCAATCGGATAATAGAGAAAGAGGATATGCTTCCCACTGTGCCATGTCTCTGCCGGATGGTGGAGCAGTATCTCATCATCATTGAATACGAAGGTCACAATGGCTTCCGCCATGCCGTCCTCCGTCCATGTAACCGGGAGTTCTACCTCAACCGTAACAGAATCGCTGGATTCGTCAGATCCATCCGTCTCCGCAGTTCCATCCGTATTTGATGGGATCACGATGCTCCCCTTCGCGCTGGCTTCCCGGTCCGTCTGCACCGCAGCCACATCCACAAGCACCTGCCCGAAGAACTGCACATGGGTTTCTTCCGATGATGCGAATTCAAGGCTGATGATCCGCACATCGCTGTCGGCAATTGTATAAGCGGAAGCATTCGTGAAAGTGTGTATGCCGATCTTACCCGCTTCGATCTGGTTTAACAGCCCGGAAATGTTCTTGTCATTCTTGCTCTTTGCCTGTGCAAGCCGGGGATTCTTCCCCACGCACCGGATGGACTGCCGCCCGCCGATGCGGTGTTCGATAGAAGTAATGCAGGCGGTCTGCGTCCCGTCCGTCTGCCCGCCGGAAAACGTCAGCACATCCCCCAAGTCCAGAGCCGGATTCCCGATCGTGGAGGAATCAAATGGGACATAGGATATTACCGACAGGTCCGCCAAGATATTTTCGCAGAGTGTCCGCCTTGTTTCCTCAAGCCCGAACTGCAGGAGCGGATTGACGCCAAGATTCATGGTCAGCCCGTCATCTGTTTCCAGCGCATAATATTCCGCTGTCTGCGTCCGCAGATTCGTGGAGCTGACCGCCGTATACCTTGTAATAAAATCAGAAAAGCTGCTGGAGAAGCGGTGTTTTCCTTTCACTTCCAAGACCGGGGCTGCGCCGTATTTCCTTAGTTCAAGGCATCCCTCCCGGTTAATGCAGAAAAAGCCGCCCAGCACCTGCGCCACGAAATACAGCACATCCCGGTACGTTTCAATGTCATTTTCCGGGTAGACGGAAAGCATCTCCGCCCCATTCGGCATCGCTTCGATCTCCTCTTTGGTATGGGCAAGCTCCACATCACAGGCTCCGCAGCACAGCTCCAGAAACGCATAGGCATTTCCCACGGTTTCAAACCCGTTAAAACTCTTTTCAAACCGGAGCATATAATCATACGCTTTCAGCTCCAGCGTTTTCAGATGCCTGTTCGCCTCGCTGACTTCAAAAATACCCATCGGGATCTCCTCAAAGCCCCCGTCCGGCAGCCGGAAATGACAGGACAGCTCCACCTTCGCATCCTCCAGCGTATAGCGGTCGATCTGCGAAAAGAGCGTGATCCCCATCTCAGACGCATATACTGTCCCAATCTCCAGCTCCGTGCTTCCGCAGCACTGCGCCGTGATATACCCGCTTCCCTTCACGATATCCCGGTACCCGAAAGGATACTCTTTTCCGGCTTTTGTCGTAATCTTCCCCGTCCAGTAATATTCTCTGGTGTTCTCCTGCACCGCCTGCAGGAACGCATCGCTCACCGGGTACATGAAAACACCCCTTTCCGCTATAATTCGTTCAATGTAAAAGACACCGTCCACAGCCCTTTCTTGGAGGTGTCCTTATACAGCTTCGCCTTAAATCCGGTCACATACATCTCTGTTTCCTTTAGTGCCAGCTCCTCCGTGTCAAAGTATTGGACGGCAATCTTCTCCTGCTTGGAAAATGCCGTCAGCCTTGCGAGCCATGCGGCGCTGACGGAGAAAGCCACGGCAATCGTGACCACCCCCGTCCTTACCACATCCCTCTGCGTTGTCCCAGCCTCCGTCTCCCCGCCGGAATCCGCCTCCACGTCAGTAAGATTCAAATCATACGAATCGGGAAGCGGAAGGGACACGCCTTCCATTTTCAGATACTGCATAAACGCCATTTCTTATCTCCCTCCGCTCCTTAAATTCGTCCTCTGCTGTGCGCTTACTACGATTTCATCCAGCATTGCGCCGCCAAGATAAACAGGGATGACAATATCCCCCGTCTGCCCATTCATATCCCGGATAGCCGCCGTAATCGCCGATGTCAGACCTGCCAGACTGCTGCCGGACGCCTCCGCAGGAGTTTGCGCCTCCGCCATGCCGGAAGCAACCTTCGGACTGATGACCATATCTTCCGACACGCCCCGGACAGCCTTTTCGATCAGCCCCCGGCTCCCCTCGATGCCTTTGGCAAGCCCTTTCATAAAGTCCGGCATCCAAGACTCATACTCGGTCAGCGGCCCTTCATCCGGCACTGAGAAATGCAGGAAGGATCTGATCTTGTTTGCCACATCCGCAACCGCATCCCCGACTGCGCCGATGCAGCTCCGGATGCCGTTGACAATCCCCATGATGATATCCCTGCCCCACTGCAGCGCCTTTGACGGCAATGAAGTAATGAAGCTGATTGCCTGATTAAACCCATCCTTGATTGCAGTTACGATATTTCCCATCGTGCCTTTGATGCCGCTTAGCATATTTTGGAACACGCTTGTCACCGTATTTTTTATGCCGTTCACGATGGATATGACCGTACTCTTAATGCTGTTCCAGACCGTGGAGATCACGGTCTTAATCGCATTAACCACTGTAGTGACCGCTGTTTTGATAGCATTCCACACCGTGACAATGACGGTTTTGATAGCATTGACCACCGTGGTAATGACGGTTTTTATCGCATTCCAAGCCGTGGTCAAAAATGTCTGGATCGCCGTAACCACCGTAGTGATGACCGTCTTAATCGCATTCCAGACCGTAGTCACCACCAGTTTGATGGCATTAAACACCGTGGTAATAATGGTCTTATACAGGTTGAAATACGTTGTGATAATAAGTCTGATCGCTTCCGCAGCCGCGGAAAATATCAGCTTGATGCTTTCCCATATCCCGGAAAAGAATGTTTTAATTCCCTCCCATATGGTCTTAGCTGCAGCAGAAATTGCTTCCCACGCTGCTGTAAAAAACACTTTCAGCCCTTCCCATACGGCAACTGCCGCTTCCTTAATCTGGTTCCAGAGGTTTATCCAAAACTCCCGGAATTCCTCACAGTTATTCCACAAATAAATAAACGCGGCAACAAGTGCTGTAATGGCTGCAATAATCAGGGCTATCGGGTTGGCAAGCATGGTGGCATTCAAGGCGGTGAAAGCAGTCTTTACCGTATTGATGACACCTGCAATCTTTGGTACAACCGTCATAATCGTACCGACTGCGGAGATGACTTTCCCCACCACGATAAGGACCGGACCCAATGCCGCCGCCAGCAGTGCCACCGTCACAATAACTTTCTTCGTCCCCTCGTCCATGCCGTTGAGCCAGTCTACGAACGTCTGTACCCACCCGACAATCTGCTTGATGGCGGGCATCAGAAGTTCCCCGAAGGAGATCGCCAGTCCCTCCAGCGCAGATTTCAAGATGGTAAGCTGCCCCTGAAGGTTATCAAGCTGTGTATCCGCCATCTGCTGCGCCGCCCCGCCGCTGTCAATGATTGACTGCTGGAGGTCATCCCATGTGCTGCCCGTATTGGCAAGCAGGGCATTCACGGAAGCAAGGTCCGTCTTATTGAAAATGGTGCTGATGATATTGGACTTCTCTGCAGAAGTCATCCCGTCCATGCTCTTATTCAGATCCCCAAGGATGTCATTGAGGGAGCGCATATTCCCCTCGGAATCATAGACGTCCACGCCGAGCTTTTCCATGCTCGCCGCCGCTTTGTCTGTCGGATTCTGCAGGGACAGGATGACATTCCGAAGGTGCGTTCCGCCCTCCGCCCCCTTGATGCCGTTGTTGGCAAGGATGCCGAGTGCGGTATTCAGTTCCGCTGTGCCGCCCTTTACCGACTTTGCGGTCGCACCGATGGTAAGGATTCCCTCCCCAAGCTGTGCAACGGAGGTATTCGTGGTGGATGCGGTCTTTGCCATCTGGTCGACCATCGTTTCCGCTTCATCCACGCCCATACCCAGCGCTGACATGGCATCCGTTACCATATCGGAAGCAGAGGCAAGGTCAATCCCTCCTGCCGCAGCCAAGTTTAAGACGGTCGGCAGGGTATCGCACATCTGCTGTGTGTCGTATCCGGCAAGAGCAAGATAATTTAATGCCTCGGCACACTCCGATGCAGAGAAGGCCGTCTCCGCACCCATCTTCTTGGCAAGCTCGGACAGCGTGGACATGGTATTGACCGTCTGCCCGTCCACCTGCGACATGGCATCCTTTGTGATCCCCATCGTTGCCTGCACCTGTGACATGGAGGATTCAAAATTTGCCGCCGTAGTAACCGCCACCGTGCCAAGCCCGCCTACTGCCGCTGTCACGGGCATCAGCTTTTTCCCAGCTTCCGATATGCTGCTCCCGGCGCTCTTTAATTTTTCCCCCGTGGCTGCTATCTTCTGCATAGCCACGGCGGACTGGTTTGCCTGCGTTTCCAGCCTTTTTAGTTCCTGCTCCGTCGCGATGATTTCCCTTTGGAGGGCATCGTACTGCTCCTGCGAAATCTCCCCGTTGGCAAGTGCTGTGTTCGCCTGTTCCGCCGCCGTCTTTAAGGTGGCGAGCTTTTCTTTGGTGTCCTCCACCGCCTGTCCGAGAAGCCTGTGCTTCTGTGCCAGCAGTTCCGTATTGCCGGGATCAAGTTTCAGGAGTTTTTCTATGTCCCGAAGCTGTGACTGTGTATTCCTGATTTCTGAATTCACACCTTTAAGGGCATTTTGAAGTTTCGTAGTATCGCCGCCGATTTCTACTGTAATGCCCTTGATTCTGCTTGCACCCATGCTCCCCACCTCCTCAAAACGGGCATAAAAAAAGGAGCATCACTGCCCCATATACGGAAAAAGCACCGACATTCTGCCGATGCTCTATGTAATATTATGATTTAACTAAGTTTTTTCAAAAGACATCAGGGCATTATCTGCCCCGATGTTTCTCTTTTTTCTTCTGCTGTTTCAGTTCAAACATCCGCTTTGCTTCAGCCATTTTCCACTCTCGGCGTTTCACTTTACATTCCTGCTTGTTCTGCTCCTGCTGCAATTTCAAGGCTTGCTGCGATTTTGTGCCAATTCCAGTATTGCGTAATTGCTTTGCTACATCTCTCTGCCTTTTCTTGGGATTCCTTATGGTTTCCTTTACAACAGTAGTCACAGCCGGACTAAATTGCAAACTAAAATAGTGTTTTAAAATGAAGTCATATACCTCATAATCCTTTGGTTCTGCGCCAAATGTTACTTTAGCTACGGATAGTTTTCGATCTTCGACTCTTTCAAAAACTCCCACCCAAAATGGATCATCAAAATACACCGTTAATTTGCTGCTTACTTTGTCCATGACCATCCCTCCTTAATTGATTGAAATGAACAAAGAACGGACAACCCGGAGGGGCAGGTTACTTACCCTGATAATCAGGACGGCCGGGCTACCTACCGGCTCTAGTATACATTTCTGCATACGTTGCGTTTCTATCTTTGTTTTTATATAATCAAGTCGCAACGACTAGATTAACAAATTTTCAACTATATCAATCATACCATATCAAATACCCATAGTAAAGCACCTGTAATTCCGATAATCTGGTAGGAAATATCTTATTCCCTATCGGATTACGTTCAAAAACGGTCCATGTCCTCCTGTGTCGCAAGTGAAGCGTATTTATGCTCATCATTTCTGCTTTCGATATACATATCGTTGATTAATCCTATAGATAGAAGCTCCAAATCCGCTATGGACAGCCCCAACTGCACGCACCGGAGCAGGAACAGCGGTGTTGTCATTTCTCGCTCTGTTGGGCGAAGTTTTTTTTAGCTTCCACATCCGTTTTTACATTCAGCCCCCAAAGCTCAATCAGCTTCGGAAGCACCTGATAAATGGAAAACGTATTAAACCCGTCCAGCCATTCTTCCGGAGTATCCGGGATAGACGGATCAGCGTGCTTCGCCATAATAAATGCGATATTCTCAAACATCTCCAAGCTGAACAGGTCAAGATTGCTCTCCTCTTCCTTCTGCCCTCCCACGCTCTTTTCCAGCACACGCAGATCCTTATAAATATCCCGCTGGAATTTCAGCCTGTAAATCCGGGGAATCGCCGCACTGGCCTTAAATGCCACCTGATGCCCGTCTATCTCGATTTTCTTAATAATGCTCATCCTTTCCTTCCTCCCTTACTCCCCCGTTTCATCAGAAGCCGTCTGCACTTCCGCATTCGGCTCATAAACCGATTTGTACCAATTATTGTAGACTGTTTCCGTAGTGGAATCCCCGGTCTTTGCTTTCACATATCCGTTTGCCAGCGGCCTTGCCTTTACGGTCAGCGTTTCCGTCTGAACTTCCTTATCCTCTTCATTCGTCTTTGACTCAATGGAAGGACGGGAAGCGGAACAGTTATACAGTACATGGCGGATTTTGCGGATATCCCCGTCAAACTCAAACAGGAGCGCAAAACTGCCCGTCTCGCTGTTTGCATTCTCCACCAGCACCTGATTGGCGTCCGCTTCTTCTTTCAGGATATCCGTCCTGAAAGATTCCGGTATCATGGCAAGCTCCAGATCGCCGTCATACCCCTGATTGTTATTGATCACATAATATTCCACGCCATCCGCATAAAACGATTCCGGCTCCCCTGTCGGGTCCATGCTGATGGAAACCGCACCGGGCATCGCTACAGGCGCAACAAATGTTACCGTCCCGTCCTCCGCCGCCGTGATCGGCGCATAGTGGACATTGCAGATATTGAATTTTACTTTATTCTTCTTATTTGGCATTCCTATACCTCCATCTCATAAAGCACTTCATAGAGTTTCTCCGACTCAATCCATACTTCGCTTTTTTCATAAAAAATACCGCATCCGTCAAGAACAGCCTCGACCTGTTCCTCCAAGCCGACATCCTTTATATCCGTATAGAGTTCTATGTTCAGACGGCGCACTTTGAAATACACCTTCCCATCCGCCGCAAAATGGCTGCTGTTCGGGTAGAGGAATACCACAAACGGCGGCTCCGGTGATTCCCCCTCCGCGAAATGGTCATACGCAAACGGGATTCCCATCTTCTCCAGCATTTCCATTACTTCTTCATGCGTCATGGCTTCAGTCCCTTCTCTATCCGTTCCAGCAGTTCTTTCTCCCCCTTTGATTCCGCCGGAGCAATGTGGGGTATGGCAGCCACCCTTCCGCCCCCGCGCTTGGCATGGCCATGCTCCAGAAGATGTGCGATCTGGTAGCGGTCTTTCGAATGCATCGTAATGACAAGCCCATTGCTGCTCTCCTTTGTCTTTTTTGCCGTCCAGCTTTTCTTATACTTCCCCGTCCGGGATGGCGCACCGGCCTGTATTTCCTTTTTTACCATCTTCGCCGATTCCGTCACCGCTTCCTTGACTGTATCCGAAGCGAGGTCGGCATATTCCAGCAGTCCTTCCATTATGGCATCCGCCATCACATCAACGCTTACCCTTTCTCCCGCCATATTCCCTCACCTCTTTACCAGCGCCGCCCGGATTTTCACGGTTTTATTTTTATACTGCACGTTGTCGATGAAAGAAATATTATAAATCCGCCCCCTGAACAGGATGCGGTAATGCTCCGTATCCATGACAGCCACTTCTGAGCAATGCCGGATGACAAAATTAATTTCTGTCTGTGCATTGACTTGTGCTGCCTCCCAATATTCCTTTCCCGACAGGTTATTGACATAGGCGGCGCAGGAATAGTAGTCCGCCCAATTCAAAACGTGGTTTCCGTTCTTATCCGCCCCGGCTTCGCTTCTCTGGAACGTAATTCGATCCCGCATCATCTCGATCATCAGAATGCCTCCTTCCGCACGGAGAACAGCAGATACTTGAGCGTTTCCGTCATTGCCCTGTGGTTGGCTTCCTCCCGATGCTCATAAAGATAAGCAATAGCATAAAGCTCCGCCGTCCTGACGATATCCTCATATGCTTCCAGTTCCTCCGCAGACCTCCGGCTCACATCCAGAATCAGACACTCTGCAGTACACATGAACTGGACGATTGACTCGTCCTCATCGGACGAGTCAACCCTCAGATACTGCTTGGCTTCCTTCAGTGTTACCACCATTCCTGCCGCCTCCCTATTAAGTTGTCTTCGCCTTCACATCCAGTGTCTTGACGGCTTCGGAAAGAATCAGCTTGCCGTCCACACGCTCACAGGCGAGAAAACCTACCTGCCCTGTGGCAGCATACAGCTCATTCAGCCGCTTGAAACTCCTGCCCTGACGGTCAGCGATCCAATAATAGCTGTAATCGCCGAATGCCATGACACGGTTTCCTTCCGCAAGTTCCGGCACATAGATGGAAGTACGGTACGGGCGGTTTAAAATTCTGTCTGGCTCACCCTCGCGCACGCTCGGCTGCCAGATATAATTCCCGTTGCTGTCCTTCAGCTTGCGGAGCGCCTTGACCGTGGAATCGTTCAGAAGCCACGATGCCTTATTGCGGTAAGGCGCACGGAGGGAATAATACAGATCCATGACATCATCAAACGTAATACTCGTGGAAGCCGCAGTCACCCCTGTCTCCGCACCGCCCGCGGCATTGAACAATCCGACAGGCTTGCCCTGGCCGTCACCGATAAAGAACGCCTCTTCCTCCTTCGTGCCGATCCTGCGCCCGAATTCCTTAGAGATATACTGCTCGATGTTAAACACCGAATCATTCAGAAGCTCATCAGACACCTTGATCATGGTAGCCAGCTTATAAGCACCGATGGAAGTCTGCCCGAAGCTGTCATCGCTTTCCGGGAACTGCCCGCCCTCATCGATCCATGCCGCTTCGCCCTTGCTCGTCACAATCGGAATCTTACGGTCACCGCTGGAAGTGCGGATCACAGTCGCAAGGCTTCTGAAGAATACCTCATCCTGCAGCGCCTCCACCAGCTTCTTCTCGTATTCATCCGGCACGAGATAACCGCCCTCGGAATCCGTGCCAATGGAAAGAGCGTTCTGGACATCATAGGAAATCCTGTTCCTCATACCGTTCCAGAACGCTCTCTTATACTCATCCGATGCCCTTCCTGTTTTTGTCTCGCCGTCAATCCTGCCATTCGGCTGGTTTGTGATCGGCTTGCTGGTTGCCCTTGCCAGTTCCGCATCAATGGTAGCCTGACGTTCCAGCCTCTCGATCTCCTTTCCAAGATTGACCACATCGGCTTCCATCCGGTCATATGCCGCCGCATCCTCAACGGATACAAACCCGTCCGCCGTCCTCTTGGCATCCAGAAACTTCTTCGCCGCTTCCCATGCCTTCGCCCTTTTTTCCCTCAGTTCCAATACCTTACTCATATTATTTCGTCCTCCTTCAATGTGTTAAGAGACTCAGTCTCTTTTCTAACTGGTCAACAGGTACCATCGGCTTCTTATCCGAAACCTTAGAAAGAAAGGAATCATTCATGGCTTTCCGTGAAAACATCACGGAATCCTGCTGGAACGGGAGCTTCTTTTTCTTCCCGTCTTCCCCTCCCCCATCCGCTTTTTCCACTGCATCCTTCGGCTCCTTCGGAGACTTTTCTTCTTCCGAATCGCCGGAATCAAACAGAATCTTATCCGCAAACCCAAGCTCCACCGCTTTCTTTGCGTTAAACCAAGTCTCATCATCCATCATGTGGGAGAGCCTTGCACGGGAAAGCCCTGTCTTCCCCTCATAAGCATTCAGAATGGATTCCTTGACTTCATTCAGCATGGCAATTGCTCTCTCCATATCTTTTGCATTGCCGACTGCCAGAGTAGCCGGATTGTGGATCATCATCATCGCCACGGGGGATACGAGAACGGTATTCCCTGCCATCGCAATGACGGACGCCGCCGATGCAGCAAGACCGTCAATCTTAATGGTCACGTTCCCCTTGTAGTTACGGAGCATATTGTAGATCTGCGCCGCCGCAAACACATCCCCGCCCGGAGAATTCAGCCATACTGTGATGTCCCCTTCCCCGGCATACAGTTCATCCTTAAACAGCTTGGGAGTGACTTCATCCCCATACCATGTCTCATCCGAAATCTCCCCGCTTAAAAAGAGCGTTCTCTCCGTGGAAAGACCGCCCTCATTTTTTACCCAATTCCAAAACTTCCGTTTCATCGCTTGCCTCTCTTTCTTTGATTTTGTGCCGGAGGCTCCTGCCCGGTTTTCTCCGTCTGCCCGTCTCCCGCAAACATCCCGGCATCTGCAAGTTTCGTCATCGCACCATTGATCAGGTACAGGTTGCCGCCTTCCTCATCCGAAATCGGATTCATGTTCTCCATCTCACGGATATCGTTGGCGGAAAACCACCCGTTCTGCCGGCCCGTGGCATACCCGTTCATACGGGACTGGTAATCGCCCCGGAGCAGGCCGTCCACATTCAGCTTGATAAAATATTTGTTTTTCTCGCCCGGAAGCAGGAGTGCTTTCTGAAGCGACTGCTCCCACCGGATCACCCACGGGTCAAGCGTATATTTCACAAACTCCAATGACTGCTGCTCAATATTGGAAAAACTTGATTTTTCCAAATCTCCCACCATATGGGGAGGGATGCGGTACAGCCTTGCGATCTCATTGATCTGGAATTTTCTTGTTTCCAGAAACTGTGCTTCCTCTGGCGGTATCCCGATCTGCTGGTACTTCATGCCCTCCTCCAGTACGGCAATCTTATGGGCATTATTGGTACCCCTATAGACGGAATTCCAAGACTCCCTGACCTTTGACGGGTCTTTCAGGACGCCGGGATGCTCCAGCACACCGCCGGGATTCGCACCGTTGGCAAAGAAGCTCGCACCGTACTCCTCGCAGGCAAGCGTCATGCCCACGGCATTTTTTGCCATTGCAATCGGGGAGTACCCGATCAAGCCGTCAAAACCAAGTCCCGGAATATGAAGCACATCCTCCGCCCGCAGTTTGATATCCCCAGAATCCTTGAACATGGGATTCTCGTTGGTATCCCTCGAATACACGTAATAAATCCGACCACGGTTATCCCTGTCCACATCCATCTTGTTGGGGAGAAGCGGATACAGCCCAAGCACCCTTCCGCTTCCATCCCTCACGATCTGCGCATAGGCATTTCCCCAAATCAGAAGGTGGCTCATCAGCGTTTCCCGGAACACAAAGGAAGTCATCTCCGGGTTCGGTTCATCGTGGAGCAAAAAATATAACGGATGGTCATAAACCAGCTTTTTTCCTCCGTCTTTATATTCATATACATGGAGCGGAAGCGAAGCTACCGTCTCCGCCAGAATCCTCACGCACGCATAGACTGCCGTGGTCTGCATTGCCGTCCTCTCATTAACGGGCTTGCCGCTTGTTGTCCTCCCGAACATAAACGAATACCCGCTTCCGGCTGTATTGATCGGTTTATCTCTTGCCTGACCGAAGCCAAAAAACCTCTTTAGTCCCATCTGCTATCCCTCCATTATCTAACTAATATTTCTCAGCATGACAAACATTTAAAAATGGCACGAAAAAAGCACCTCCGAAGAGATGCCCATTATCAGCCCAACACTGCCATGTTTATATTTTTTCAATTTTCTGTTAAACGCCCATTATCATTCCATTCTCCATACATAACACCCTTTTTCGTATTATCCAATAATTTCTGCAGCCGACTGTTAAACAATTCCGGCTGTTTCTTTTTAATCTGAATCGTATCGATTCGTACCCGCTGATATAATGGCGGAAACTTCTGAAAATTATCCCAAATTTCATCATCCGCTTTTAGTGCATCCAAAATATCCTTATCAATCACAAATCCCTTATCTGACATATCCGGCAAAACCGCCCTGCCAGCGTCCGTCATGCGCCCTAACCGTTCCATCCTCCTGCAGCGTTCTTTATTCAGTTCAGACCATAAACTTCCTTTTCTTCTCGGAGCCAGCCTTTGTGCTGTTATGCCATTATCCATTTTCTTTGTGGTACTGTCAATCCAACCGAAACACATGGCTTCCTCAACCGCATCAATATACCAGAATGTACCATCATCAACCGGGCGACCACGCTTAACAACTACCCAACATTCTTTCTCTTTATTATGGTTTTCTATCAGCCACTGCCGTAATTCATCACGGTTTTGGGCTGGAAGAAGATTTCCAAAATTCATAGTAAAATTTCCCTTTCACAAATTAATCCGAGAAACAGCATACCATAGAAGCCCTGACTTTTCAATTTGAACTTCGTTAAAACACCAGAATACCCCGGTCATCATAAACGCTTCCTTCGCCCCCGCCATGACGGATTGCACGGTCAAGCGCCATGACCGTGGCAACTGCGGCATCAATCTTCTCCGTGGATTTTTCCTTATCCATTTTGATATTTCCCGCCGGGTCCTGCCGCACGAACACGTTATCCATCATCCACCGCAGCACTTTATGACCGCCGTGGGCGATCCGCTGTTCCAGCGTCAGCTTCATCAGTTCCTTTGTCGGCGGACTCATATCCTTATATCCCTGTCCGAAAGGGACAACCGTAAATCCCATGCCCTCCAAATTCTGCACCATCTGGACTGCACCCCAACGGTCAAAGGCGATTTCCTTGATATGGTATTTCATGCCGAGTTTTTCAATGAACTGCTCAATGAATCCATAGTGGATGACATTCCCTTCCGTAGTCTGCAGGCATCCCTCCATTGCCCACACATCGTAAGGCACATGATCCCTCCGGACTCGGAGCCGCATATTTTCTTCCGGAATCCAGCAGAACGGCAAAATAATATATTTTTCCTCATCATTTCTCGGAGGGAATACAAGCACAAATGCCGTGATATCCGTGGAACTGGAAAGGTCAAGACCGCCGTAACATTCCCTTCCGGCAAGCTCATCCTCCTCTACCGGAAACGCACAGGCATCCCACTTATCCATCTGCATCCAGCGGGTACTCTGCTTTACCCACTGATTCAAGCGAAGCTGCCGGAACACATTTTCCTCTGCAGCATTCTCCCTCGCACTGATATAAGCGTTCTGTACCTTTTCCAGATCAATCGTATATCCGAGGGAAGGATTCGCTTTAAACCACGTTTCCTCTTTCGTCCAGTCCTCATCATCTGAAGCGCCGTAAATGACAGGGTAAAAGGTCGGATCAATCTTCCTGCCCTCCATGATGTCCACCGCCTTCTGATGCTGTTCAAAACAAACGGAATTCCTGTCTGTTCCGGCTGTCGTAATCAGAAAAAATAATGGCTGCGTTCTGGCATCGCCGGAGCCTTTTGTCATGACATCAAACAGCTCCCTGTTCGGCTGTGCGTGCAGCTCGTCAAAAATGACCGCATGGACATTCAAGCCATGCTTTGTATAGGCTTCTGCCGACAGTACCTGATAAAAACTGTTAGTCGGCTTATACACAAGACGCTTCACGGACATGACAGGCTTAATCCTTTTTTTCAGCGCCGGACATTGATCCACCATATCCACAGCCACATCAAATACGATGGAAGCCTGCTGACGGTCAGAAGCGCAGCCGTACACTTCTGCTCCCCATTCTCCATCGCCGCAGGTCATATAAAGGGCAACAGCCGCCGCCAGTTCAGACTTTCCATTTTTCTTTGGAATCTCACAGTAACAGGTATTGTACTGTCGGTATCCATTCTCCTTGACCGTGCCGAACAAAGTGCGGATGATCTGCTCCTGCCACGGGAGCAGTTCAAAGGGAATCCCCCTCCATCTTCCTTTCGTATGTTTCAGGCAATTTATAAAATTAACAGCATGAGCCGCTTTTTCTTCATCAAACACTATTTCGCACCACCCCTCACAAGCAGAAGCTCCATCTCATCGCTCTGCTTATCATCTCCATCATTTGCCGTGATCCTGCTTCTGGCGGAAGGCGTCAGGCCGAACTGTTCGCAAAATTTATTCATGATTTTAAGGTAGGTCTGGGCAATGGAAACCTGCGGTACCTGCTGCCAGTATCCGCTTGGAGTCTTCACGATTGTACCGTGCTGTGTAATAAATTCCTCCGCCTCTTTCCACCTCGCATACGCTTGGCAGTATCCGGCAAACGCCGCCATATCGATCTCCGTAAGGATGCCGAGCTGCTCCAACTGCTTCGCCATCCGCTTCCATTCCTTTTTCGCTTCCTCCTCAAGCCACGAAGGACAGCGCGGAGCCTTCTTCTCCGGCTTCGGTTCGCCCGTGTTCAGGCTCCGCTTGCCCGGATTACCCTCCAGCACCTTTACCGCCGTGGGCTTCGGTTTTCTTCCTCTCTGTGCCACTGTCCTCACCTCCTTCAGATTATGGAAAACAAAAAAGACCTCCAGTGAAGTCTTTTCTGTGTATTTGTTAATGCGCTTTCTATAAAACTGCACTTATTGCTCTGCTCCGCCAGCAAGCCCATCTATGATTTTCTTCGCTTCTTTTAAAGCGTTATCATCATAAAAATATGCCGCTTCGCTTTCCGCAGCCACTTTCCCCTCTGGATCATAAACTGTAAAACGGTATCCCCAGTCTTTGTCCGTCCAGTAAACATTGATTCTGTATCCTTTATATGTCATTTTGCCATTTCCTCCTGCCTCTGTAATCGTTCCGATGCCTGCTCTTCCATATCGCCAGCAGAGCCGGAAGCTCTGCTGACATTGCGGTGCTTAGTTCACTCTGAAAAGGTAACCATGCTTTTTCTCCCGCTTTTCTTCAAAAAAGTTCATGCTTCCGTTGATCTCAACCAGCCCTTCCAGTTCGCACCCATTCTGTTTGAAAAGCCATGCTGTCTCCACCGCGCTGCTCCAAGTGGAAGAAAAGGTAAACTGCCTGATTCCGACTTCCCTCATGCAGGAAATAAAGTTTTCCGCATCTTTCTCCCAAACCACCTCGCTGATGTCGAGAAGCTCGTTTCCATTATCTCTGGAAATTTCGTATTCCCTCCAAAGGCGTCCGGCTGTATTCCCAAGCCCCTCAAGGGGCTTCAGCAAATCGTGGTATGCAGTTCTTGCTTTTTCTCTGCTTTCCTCGTCCTTCGCCGCATCGTAGGCTTTCTTCAGTTCCGCGATCTTTGTGTAGGTTTCTTCAAAAATGTTCTTCATGGCATGTACCTCCGTTTTTTTGTTTTCCCTTTCGGTAGGTACATATTCGCTCTGAATCCGATAATTATCCAGTTATTTCTTGCCATAATATGCACAAATATCTGAGGGACAGATTGTAAAATATATTGGTACGAGATACAGAAGCCTTGCGGCTTCCGTACCCGGTTGGTTTCGTTTTAATTGTAATCTTTCATCAGGATTGCCAATGCAGTCTCCGTTTCCTCATCTGCTGGCGGAATATCCAATCCCCTGTCATAATTGTAAACTATCATGCCGTCCCGCTGAAGTGATGCCTTTGATATCTTGCCGCCGTCACTCCCATAATGGCTTCCAACATCGTAATTCTTAATCCAATAATGGAACGTACTGTTCCCGACCTTAATGCTTCCTTCATGCTTCATACTGCCCCGTCTCCTTTTTACTGCTTTCTTTCCATTCCTCGTACTCGTCTTCAAGCCCCGCTTCTTCTACGATTTGGTAGGCGCTGCAGAATCTTTCCCTCTGCTTTTCGGTTTCTTCTTCCGTAAAACCAGTGCTTTTCTCCATTTGGCGGTATGCATCAAGTTCCGCCTTTACCCTGAAAAATAAAATTTCTTTTAAATTCATGTCCTGTCCTCCGTTTTCTTTGTTTTCCCTTTCGGCAGGTACATATTCGCTCTAAACGGAGGATATATCCAGTGGTTTCTCGCCATAATCTGCACAAACATTTCTGCCGTAAATTGTGCAGATCATTTACGAAACCGTCCAGAAATCTTTTGCCCGCCCCTCAGCCTTGCGGCAGGAGCAGCCATTATGGACTTCCCCTGATTTTCCCATCCTGCGGATTATCTTAGTCAGCAGCCTCTTCCGAAGCCGTGCGCCGCGCATCATCTCCGCATTCCACAGTTTTCTCCAGCGGGAATGGCTCCTTTTATCTGCCGCATTCCCAGCAAGTTTTTTCTGCTGGTTCATGCATCGCCCACCTTCTCCCATTCATCTTCCCCATAAATAAGCGGCAGTGATCCGTAACCATGCCACTGGGTATGTATCTGCCCCGCATCATCCACGAATTCCACCGTCCCGATTGTCCCCTGCGGGATTTTGCGGTACGGATCATCCAAACGGATGAGCCGTACCTTCGTCCCTTGCAGATACTCGTTCCTAAGCTGTTCCAGCATTTTCCTGCTTACTCCGAACATTCCGCTCCCTCCTCTGCAATTTCTTCTGCCGTTTCCTCCGCTGCCGTCTCCGTAGTTTCTTCTGCCGCTGTCTCTTCTGCTATTTCCTCTGGCGCTTCCTTCGCAGCCGCCTTTGCTGCCTTGCGGTTCGCTTTCCATTTCTCCTCATCAGCCGGAGTCCGGAAAGCCGTATGCCCTTTCAATCCTCCAAGAAGGAATGCCCTCTCTTCCTTCGTATCCTTGCCGCCAAGCCCAATCCTAACCATCCAAGACCTCATGTAGTATTTTTCATTTTCCTCAATGGTCGGCTTCGGGCTGATCCGCTTCTGCATTCCTGCGGACTGCACCATCTTGGAAGCAAGCACCGTGTAGGCTTTCACTGCTGCCGGCTCCTCAGTGTAAGGAAATCCCGCAAAAAGAATGGTGTCCTCCAAAAAAGCAAATCCTTCATTGCTGCTCCCGTGGCTTCCAATAAAGTCAATCACTTCCCCGGCATTCTGGAATGTCCCCTCTTCCAGATCCGTGATTAATCTGTCGCTGACTGAAAATCCGTCCTGCCCGATTGCCTTATTGATCAGGTACTGCTTTGCGTGGAGCATATTCAGGAGGTTGATGATTCCCTGTGTTTCCAAACCTCCAACCGGAATGCGGATGCCCGTGTAAGAAGTTTCTGCTTCCACTTCTTCCCCGCTGTTTCCCAAGAAACCGCATTCCGTAAGCACTGCCATAACCTCCTCTGTCCGGCTTTCATCCTCAAGGATGATCTTTCCCTCCCGGTCTACCGTAATGTTCCCGACCTGATATGCGAAGGATGGCGGGCCGATGTAGACTGCCGTCTCCCCAAGATGCTCTGCGAGTGCCTTCACTACATTTTTTCTGCTTTCAGCGTTTGTCATAATTTCCTTCATATCCGCTGTCCTCCTTGTTTTTTGGTAGTAACATTAATCACTCTAAAGCCCCAAATAGTCAAGCGAATACTTCGGATATTATCAGAAAATATCCGGCTCCCGTGATTCCGGCAGGGACATTGCGACAGCGTATGCCACCGTTACCGCATTTCCAGCCTGCTTGTAAAGCTGGGCATCCGAATTGACCGCCGCCGCTTTTTCGTATAATTCATCGGGAAAACCCTGCAGCCGGAAGCACTCCCTCGGCGTAAGCCGCCGGATTCTTCCTCCCTTCAGCAGTGTGCCTGTCTTCTCTGAACCCTCCCGGTCATCTGCCTTTTCACAGATATACACACCGTGCCTGTCCTGAGAAGTCAGGGTAAACATCGGCTCCCCGTCCTCTTTCATCCTCCTTCCGTTCTGCCGTTTCTCCATCCGTTCCGGAGTAAGCACCGGATGCACTTCCAGCACAGCGGAATTGGTATCCGTAACCTTCGGCGCCGTATTGGACTGGCCGATAAAATAAAGCCCGGTCTTCGCCCCGATGCCCCCGGCGTTTCCGACAAGCGTTGCTGAAATGCCCTCCGTGCTGTAAACACGATATCCCTGCATCCCGTCTATAAGTTTGACAAGAGCTGCTGCGTTTTCTCCGCAGAGAGGTAATATTTCCCGTCTGCCTCGGCTTCTAAGATTTGCGATAATGAACACGCGCTCCCGGTTTTGCGGGACTCCGAAATTTTTGGAATTAAGCACCTGCCACCGACAGTCATACCCCGCTTGGTCCATTTCAGAGAGAACGGAGGCAAAATCGAATCCTGCGTTAACCGATAACAGGTTCTTAACGTTTTCAACAAGTAAGTATGCGGGCTTATCACTTTCTTCTTTGCCTTTGATAAGGTCAATAATGTTGTAATATATTCCACTTCTTTTTCCGACCAGTCCCCTTTGTTTCCCTGCAACAGAGATGTCCTGGCAGGGGAAGCCGAAACACCAGATGTCCGCATCGGGGACGTCTTCGCTTTTAAGTTTTGTGACGTCATCTGCTTTCCACTCTCCTTCCGTGTCATACATGGCTTCATAAGAAGCCCTCGCAAATTTATCATATTCACAGTAGCCGATGCATTTATGCCCCGCCCTCTCAAGGCCGAGCCGGAAACCGCCGATGCCGGAACATAAATCAAGGAAGGTCATCTGCCGCATGGCAACTACCTCCCCTGTTAAAATCTCCGTATGAAATTTTCTCCCCGTCCCTAATGAGGAACACATCCCCCGCCGAGCCTTTCTGCTCAATGTAGCGGTTGACGATGACATCCACGAACTTCTCATCCAGCTCTATGCCGTAACAGATGCGGTTGGTTTGCTCACAGGCGATCAGCGTGGAGCCGGAGCCGAGGAACGGATCAAGCACGATGCAGTTGCTCATGCAGGAATTCTGGATCGGATAGGACATCAGCGCCACGGGCTTCATGGTCGGATGGTCTTTGCTCGCCTTCGGGCGGTCATATTCCCAGATCGTAGTCTGCTTCCGATCTGAATACCACTGGTGCTTCCCGCCCTTCTTCCATCCGAACAGGCACGGCTCGTGCTGCCACTGGTAAGGGCTGCGCCCAAGCACCAGCGCGTTCTTTTTCCAGATGCAGCACCCGGACAGATAGAATCCGGCATCCTTAAACGCTTTGCGGAAGTTCAGCCCTTCTGTGTCGGCATGGAATACATAAATAGAAGCGTCCTGCTCCATCGACTGCTCCATATTGACGAAAGCCGCAAAAAGGAACTGGTAAAAGTCCGCATCCGCCATATTGTCATTCTTGATCTTTCCGGCAGTCTCCTCCACATTTACATTGTAGGGCGGATCAGCCAGGACGAGATTCGCTTTCCGTCCGTCCATCAACGCATCGTAGGTTTCCGGCAGGATGGAATCGCCGCACACGACACGGTGCTTCCCCAAGAGCCACACGTCCCCGGACTTCGCCATGACAGGCTTCTTCAGTTCCGCTTCCACATCGAAATCATCTTCCCTGACTTTTTTGTCATGGACGGAATTAAAAAGCTGCTCGATCTCCGGCGGCTCAAAGCCTGTGACTGCCACATCAAAATCCGAATTCTCCAAATCTTTGATGAGGTCTGCCAACAGTTCCTTATTCCATTCTCCGGTGATCTTATTCAGGGCAACATTCAGCGCCTTTTCTTTCGTCTTATCAATATCGACAACGATACATTCCACCTCATCGTACCCAAGATCAGAAAGCACTGTCGCCCGCTGGTGTCCGCCGATAATGGTCATGTCTGCGTTGATGATGATTGGCTCGACATAACCGGATTCCTGAATGGACATCTTTATCTTTTCATATTCCTTATCACCGGGTTTCAGCTTCTTCCTCGGATTGTATGCTGCCGGGATAAGGTCGGCAATCCTAAAACATTGGAATCTCATCTTCGTCCTCCTTCAAAAATCTGTATTGGATATAGCACTCCCTGCTGCAGTACTTCCTGTTCTTATTCCCGTAAGAAATGAATGTCTTTCCGCAATGCTGACAGGTCAGCTCATAGGAAGCGGCTTCACTTTTGTTCATTGCCTCCGGGTGCGCTTTCCACCATTCCCTCCTGCATTTTTCTGAGCAGAAGCGTCTTGGCCTTCCGGTCTTTGGCTGTGTAACCGCATTCCCACAGAAACGGCATACCTCTTTGCCGTCCACCATGAGTTTCACATTTTTAGAAACCACTGCGGCGTATCCGGCAAGGTTATGCTTTTTGCAGTAATTCCTCACAATATCACGGGACAGTCCGATGGCTGCACCGATAGCCTTATAGCCGCTGCCCTTCATCCGCATTTCCTGTATCTGCCTTGCCTGTGCATCCGTCATCCGTTCCCCACTTCCTGCACAATAAAAGGCCAAAAAACAGCTTTTTTACACTGCTTTTTGACCTTTAAAATCCACATTTTCCTTATAATATGGCAAAAGAAAATCTCCGTTTCTGCCATGTAAGTAAACCATTTTGCGAAAATATCTTGCCGCCTTTCCTATCCCCCCTGTTTAATTCTGCGAAAATTCACGCAAAGGGGGCCATCGGTCTTCCGTAGGAAGCCCTGTGGAGATTTTAAGTCCCCCACCCCCGTCAGAAATGATACACGGGATTGGCATCCTCGTTCCACGTTTTCTTATCATGGCACGGTTTGCATAGGCTCTGCCAGTTCCCCTCATCCCAAAAGAGAATCGGATTGCCGCGGTGCGGCGTGATATGGTCCACCACGGTTGCCGTAACAGCCCTGCCATTCTTCATGCACTCCACGCACAGCGGATGTTCTTTTAAATACCTCGTCCTCGCCTTCTGCCACTTCTTATTGTAGCCTCGCTTCCCCGCGCTCTCCCGCTCCCCACGGTGCAGGGCTTCATGCTCCTCGCAGTAATTCCCATCCGTCAGCTTCGGACAGCCAGGATGCTTACATGGTTTCTTTGGTTTTCTCGGCATTCCGCCACCTCCCCTCTATGTATCGCGGCAGCGTGAAAGGATTGGAAAGCCGCTGCCGAAGGCAAAAAAAATAAGAGCATCTCTGCTCCCATCCATTTTTGCCAGCTTAATCGTACCACGGAATCCCATGCAAAACAACTAACTCTTAACTAACCTTTAACTAACCTTTGACTAACCATTTCCCCGCTAAAGGGGGACACGAAATTTCAAATCCGTGTTATAATGGCAGTATCAGAATTGGAGGGAATACTATGGCACGCACATTCAAACACCTGTCTTTTGAACAGAAACTCAGCCTGAAAGAAATGCTGGACAGCGGATATCCTATTGCAGAAATCGGCATTAAGCTCGGATACCACCGTTCCACCATATACTGGGAAATTGAACGCGGCTCTGTAAACGGAATTTACAATCCTGAATATTCAGAAGAACAATATCAACTGAAATTGGCAGAAAAAGGCCCAGAAGCTATCTTGGATGCGAATCCTGAACTTGCTTCTCACATTGCCGACCTGATCCTTAATCAGAAATTAAGCCCGGAAAAAGTCATAGAATATTTAAAAACGGAAGATAAGTATTCCAGAATTCCTCTTTCCAAAGAATGCGTATATTACAATCTTAATAAAGGCAGGATACCCGGCGTCACAAGAGAGTCCCTGCGGACAGAATCATCCACCATTTTCAGCGCCGGACAAATATGCATTCCGAAATGGGTATTAGAAAAACTGAATTTAAAAGATGGGGATATCCTCGACCTTACCGTTACCGATGACGGAAAAATCATATATCAAAAAAGGGACAGCCATCCCTGACTGCCCCTAATTGTATTCCGCATAAACCCCGATCTGTATCTGAAGCGCCACGGTAATCGCATCCATCAGGAGGGAATCCGTGATCTTCCCTATCTTTTCCCCAAGTTTTGTTTTATCCAGTGTTTCCACCTGTTCCGCCAGTGCCATACTCGGCTTATCCAGCCCCGCGCTCTTACTAAGCGGTATCTGCACGTGGGTCGGAAGGTACTTCTTTTTCCATACCCTTGCCGACAGCGGGACTACCGTCACCACCGGGGAATTCCGGTTGTTCCTGTTATTGCTTACGATAACAGCGGGACGGATGCCGCTCTGCTTATGGGAATCGCCATGATCTCCAAAATCCACAAAAAATATGTCTCCGCGCATACACATAACTGCCGCCCTCCTATCCTAAGACATAGGCTTCTACCTGTTTATCTCTGAATCCATACATCTTTTCCAGTTCCATCGCCGCTTTTTTCTTATACTTCGCAATCATGGCAGTGCTCACATGGTACTTTGCTGCTATGTTCTCCCATGTCAGTTCCCCTTCCACTAAATCCATGACCACGCCCGGAAGCTGCCCGGAAAGCGCCGACACGCTTCTTTCAAAAAAATCAATCTCTTCCGAGAGATACAGGTAACGGTTGAAAAGATACTGGTACCACCCGTCATTCTCCCGTTCCATGATTTTCCTGTAATTGACCGCAATGCCTGCCGTCTTATCGGAAAGCGTGCTGGTCTGCACCCTTTCGCCCTCGTGGTGGGAATACAGCATGGACTCGATCATCTCATGTTCGCTGATTCCCTCAAACCACTGGAGCTGAAACCCGGCCACGGACAGCTCCCGTTTCAGGCTCCTATATTCCTTCATCATCGTTTCCGCTGTCATCCAGCATCCCTCCAATCCTTGCCCTGACCGCATTGATCATTGCATCCTGCGTATTATCCTTTTTCTCCAATGCCCGGAGGATATCCCCGTCCACCGTCCCCTCCGTAACCAGATGCTGGAGGACTACGGTCTGTTTCTGCCCCTGTCTGTAAAGCCTTGCATTTAACTGCTGGTATAATTCCAGCGACCATATCTGTGAAAACCACACGATGCAGTTCCCGCCCTCCTGCAGATTCAGCCCATGCCCTGCCGATGCCGGATGGAGCAGTGCAACAGATATCTTCCCGGCGTTCCAGTCCTCGATATCCTTTTTCGTATCGATGCTCCGAACTGGAAAACGCTTGGAAATCCTCTCCCTGTCATGCTTATACCAATACGCCACGAGGAGCGGCCTGCCGTTGGCGGCTTCAATCAGGTCTTCCAGCGCATCCAGTTTCCGGTCATGGATAGACTGTACTTCGCCGGATTCGTTATACACCGCACCGTTGGCCATCTGCTGCAGCTTATTGCTCAGGGAAGCGGCATTGGCCGCATCAATGTCTTTCCCCTCGCCGAACTGCAGCACCATGTCCCGTTCCATTTTGTCGTAGAGAGCTTTTTCCTTCTCCGACATTCTGACCTCCACCCGGCTGCTGATCAGCTCCGGCATCTTCAGATGGTCCGCCGCTTTCATGGAAATGCTGATATCGGAAATCAGTTCATATATTTTTTCCTCCGCACCTTCCCTCGGCTTATAGGAATAAATAATCTCCCGGTTTCTCTTTTCCGGCACAAAGAAGCGGTCACGGTATCCGCCGATGTACCTCCCAAGCCTCTGCCCCATGTCAAGGATTCCAATCTCCGCCCACAAATCCATCAGATTCCCCGGCGTCCCGGTCAGTCCCACTGCCCGCTTCGCCATCGGCCTTACTTTCTTCAGCGCCTTAAACCTCTGCGACTTCGGGGATTTGAAGCTGGACAGCTCATCGATCACAATCATGTCAAAGGAAAACAGCGACTGCTCCACAAGCCATGCCACGTTATCCCTCCCGATGATGTAAATATCCGCTTTCTCTTCCAGTGCTTCCTGTCTCTGCTCCGCCGTCCCCATAACCACGGAAAAGGTAAGCCCTGTCAGATGCTCCCACTTTGTAATCTCCGCCGGCCATGTATTCTCCGCCACCCGTTTCGGGGCGATGACCAGAATCCTGCTGACTTCAAAATAATCAAACAGCAGAAGCTGCAGGGCGGTCAGAGTGACCACGGTCTTTCCAAGCCCCATATCCAGTATCAGGCAGCTTACCGGATGCTCCAGTATAAAATCCGCTGCATACTGCTGGTAATCATGCGCCCTGTATTTCATCCAAAATCCCTCCAATCCTTTCCGTGCCATCCAGCACATAAACCAAAAATCCTAACCTTCTAAGCTGCCAAATTCTTTTTTCCTGCAACACCCTCGGTACTTTCCCCGGAGCCTTCAATTCCACAAATGCCATCTTCCCTCCCGGCATCAGGACGATGCGGTCAGGCACCCCATTCATGCCGGGAGAGACGAACTTCAGCGCCATGCCCCCGCGCTTCTTTGCTTCCTGCCTAAGCCTGCCCTCAATCACACTTTCTAACATGGCTTTTACCTCCTTTGCCGATTGCGGTTGCCCAAAGGGTTTTATCCCTTACGCGCGTATACGCCTGCGATTGCTTTTTTTCTCTTTATTTCTTTATCTCAACTTAGTTTTATGGGAAATTGGGAAACCGAAACCCCGAAAGCCCTTATTCTGCAAGATGTCAGCACGGTTTCCCACTAGCGTTGCCCATTGCCGTTTGGGAAACCATCGGCAACCGCTTACACGGTTTCCGCAGTTGCCCTTACAAATGTTTTCTGCACTCCGTATAAGGGAACTTTCGTCTTTCCCGTGCTGTTGGCGTCATATTTTTTCCAGCCGCCGATCTTATTGATAATGCCCTCGATCTCATAGGAATCTGTTTTCCGGAGATTCTGCCGTTCCTTTCCAAAACACTCCACCCATATCTCCATACAGCACACGCACTCCCGCCTGACGGTTCCTGTGATCCCCTCGGTTTCAAACTCGCCGCCGCCCAAGAATGCCCTTCTCTGGTAGACGTCCATCGCATTCCAGTTATCCGGCAGGAGGCGGTCAAGATAATCCGCCACGATGCCCTCCCGGTCATCGGACTCCATCGCTTCCTGCTGCATCTTATAGGCTTCCTCCGCTTCCCGTCCCTTTAAGAACAGCTCCTCGCCCTCCTTGTAGAGATGAATTGCCTCCGCCCACACTTGATCCACGCAGTCCAGCTCCCACGGATGGAACTTCCCCGTCCCCGGCACATGGACCGGCCAGAATCTGCGGTTGCCCGTCACATCGCGCAGGAAGCCGCCCTCCGAGTTTGTGCTGCCGACAATGACGCATTTCCTCGGATGGGATTCCACATTCACGCCGTATGCCTGACGGAATTTATCATCCTGCCTTGTGACAAAGGACTTCACGACCTCCACCTCCGTCTTACGGATACCGCTCATCTCGGAGATCTCCAATATCCAGTTCCCCAACAACTTCTCAGCAGCAGTTTTATCTCTCATGTCAGAAATCGACAGGGAATCGGAAAACCACTGCTTCCCCAACAGGGAGAAAAATGTGGATTTCCCCATGCCCTGCGGACCGTTCAGCACGAGGATGGAATCAAACTTAATCCCCGGCTCATAAATCCGGGCTACCGCCGCGACAAACGTCTTGCGGATGACCGCCCTCGTATACGGGGTGTCCTCTGCGCCAAAATAATCAATGAGCAGGGTATCAATACGCTTTGTCCCGTCCCACGCCAAGCCGGAGAAATATTCTTTAATGGGATGGTACAGTCTGTCGGAAGACACCACCGCAAGCAGGGCATCTTTGAATTTCGCCGGGGACCATATCCCGTACACCCTCTCGAAATACACCTTTGCGTTGGCAAGATCGGAATCGTTCCAGCCCGGCTTGACCTGCTTCCACGGCAAAGCACCGATGACGTCAATAGTATCCTTGAATTCGTTGTAGACTACATTTTTAAAATTTTCATCATTACGGATAATCAGGGCGATATTCTGCAGGCTGTCCTTGATCATGCCCCTGCGGTCAATCACAAGGTGTCTCTGCCAGTCCTCTTCTGGTTCAGAGAATTCTGCCGCCGCCAGCTCCTGCCTTTCCCTTGCCAGCGTCGCTTTTACCTGTTCATCCTGCGCAGCGAATTCCTGCATTGCCTTAAAAGAAGGCAGCTTCCCGGCTTCCGTCCCTTCTGCGGCACGGGCATCCTTCTCCCCGAATTTATGGAGCCTGACCACATCAAACGCATTCATCAGCCTGCCGCAGCAGGGATCGGTGGCATGGTGGCTGTATGCAAACAGGCCGTCATAAATCACCACGCCCGCCGCCGAATCCGCCGGGATATAATCATACCTCTCACGAATGGCGCTTGACGGGCGGTACACATCCGGCAGGAATTTTTCAATTGCATCCGTAATGCTGTAGGTACGGTTGAATGCCCCGATCAGCCCCTCCTTTGAAAGCGGATCGGCCTGCTTCCTGATATCCCGCTGCACCACCGTACTATGGCGGCTGCTCACTGGCCATGAGGAAACATCATGCCAGTCCCTGTATCTTGCCAGCACCTCGTCCGGCTCCACGATCCTCCCGTCCAGTTCCCGGAACACATACTCCCCATCGCTTGAGGTGCTCGGCCAGTACATCAGCCTGGACGGCTCATAGGTGGAATCATCGAATAATTCAATCCCGATGTCGTCTGCAAGCATCCGGCTCACTGCGCCGTACTCATCGGGAGTGACCTCCCTCGAAAGGAAAATGATGAGCCGGAGCCTCGGCTTCTCCGGCGTGTGCTTATGGGTGGAATAGGCAACCATCTTCATGTCAAAAAACATTTCGATCTCGTCAAGGATGCCTTCCGTCCCATAATCCATATCCAGCGTGACGGCAGACCGGGAAATGACGCAGTCTTTCTTCCTCCTGCCGCCTTTCAGCTTCCCTAACACGAAACCGCCCACATCCTTGACATTATCCTGCTCCCCCTTCAGCATCTTCCGGTACTGCTCCATCGTCTCTGCGGTATAAACAGTCTGCGACAGCCGCTTGGCAAACTCCTCATACGTCATTTCCTGCCCGTTGAATTTCTTGTCCATCCTTGAGTTTCCGACTGATACGAACATTCTTCGCCGCCTCCTTCTTCTTTTTCTTCTCTGTACGGGTTACCCTGCCGACAGCGGTATTGGCTGTCGGGTCCGGATACCCTTCCCGGTTTTTCCCTGACAAAACAGACACCCCCTAATCCTTTTTATAAAACGGGCTTTCAAATCCCGCCGCCTTAAGCGGAAGTCCCTCGCACCATGACGGGCAGACCGACATGATCCCATTTACTTCCTCCACGCTGGAAACGCCCTCCGGCACTTCCAGAACCACTTCATCATGGACATGGCAGACAATGGGAAGCCCCGCTTTTTCCAGCCGGAGCATTGCCTCCGCCAGCAGGTCCCTTGCCATCGCCTGAACGATGTTCTCACAAAATTTCGCGCCGTAGGATTCCACCCGGCTCCATTTTTTGTTCAGCCCCACGCCCTCATAACAGACGCTTTCCGAGCCGAAGCGGTTTACCGTCATCCGGGGGCGCACATAGGAAAGCACCCTCCCGGACGGGAGCCGGATCATCAGCATCCCTGACTGGTAGAACACGCATACTCTTCCTACCGTAGTTGCCTTATGCTCCTTAACCGCCGCCTTGACCGCGCCGTCAATCTCATACCAGAAATTCACGATATGCGGGTTGGCGCTCCGCCAAGACTGCACCAGCCCTTTCAATTCCGATTCCTCTACGAAATTCAAAGCCCCCATGCTGATGAGCGCCCCTTCCGCGCCTCCGTACTGGCAGGCAAGCGATGCCACCTTCCCCCTCGCCCGGTATGGGCTTCCTTTCGTGATCTCCCCGATGGGGATATGGAACATCTTTGCCGCCGTCTGCTCATAGATTTTTCCGGCTCCCCGGAATTCCTCCATGACCCATCCCTCCCCGGCAAGGTAGCCCATTACCCTCGCTTCGATGGCAGAGAAATCGCTGACAATGAAGCGGCACCCTTCCTTTGCCACAAATGCGGTACGAATCAGTTCCGACAGCACCTCCGGCGTGGAATCGTATAATAATTCGATGAGGTCATACCGTCCTTCCTTCACAAGGGAGCGTGCAAGCTCCAGATCCTCCATATGGTTCTGCGGGAGGTTATGGATCTGCACAAGCCGGCCCGCCCATCTCCCTGTCCGGTTTGCCCCATAGAACTGCAGAAGCCCGTGTACCCTTCCATCCGGGCAGACGGAGCGTTCCATCGCCTCATACTTCTTAATGGAAGTCTTGGACATGGCAAGACGCAGCTTCATCATTTCCGACACCTCGCCCTCATTTTTTTCCACCAGTTCCTCCACTGCGGCTTTGGCAAGGGAACCAGCCTCGACTCCTTTCTCCTGAAGCCACGCCTTAAGCTGCGATACGCTGTTGGGATTTTCAAGCCCTGACAGTTCATACGCCCTCTTGGAAGCCGTTTCCTTATATAGAAGGTCACAGGCCGCCGCATGGGTGATCAGCTCCCGGTCTACCAAAATGCCCCGGTCATTGATACGCTGGTCCATGCAGTAAAGCTCCTGCTCCTTATCGGGGATCGGGAACTTCTGCAGCTTTTTCCTGATCTGCATCTCCACCGCCACATCCCGAATGCAGTAGGTTTTGAACAGCTCCCACTTCTCTGGCGCGTGGGACGGCAGGTTCCTTGCCCTGCCGCCGTTGCTCTTGGTCGGCTTGCAGGAGATACAGAAATAGCGGATCAGTTCCTTCCCCTCCGTCATTTTCTTTTTATCCAGCTTCAGCGCTTCCCCCACACCCTCCAGAGATAACGGCAGGGAAAGCATGGAAGCCTGAACAGCGGTGCAGTGCCAACTCTCCGGCTGCAGATCCAGATGGAAAAAACGGTTGATGCAGGTCCGCTCAAAGGCAGCATTAAACGCCGTCTTGATAACCGAGCCATCTTTCAGGCACTCCATGACCTCCTCCGGCATCTCCTCCCCGGAAGCAAGGTCAACTACCGCAATCTCCCCGTCATCGATGCTGTATGCAAACAGCAGGATTTCAAACTGCGGAGACGATGCATAACGGTGTACCCCGCAGTCCGGCAGGGAAACATCCGAATAGGTTTCAATATCAATCGCCATCAGTTCAGCCATGCATACGACCTCCCCGATTTAATTTTGCTGACCATCTTCCTTGAAATCCCCATTTTCTCCGCAATTTCATACGGGTGGATGCCGCCAGCAAGCATCCTTTTAATCTGAAGCACCTCGTCATATTTCAGTTCCAGCACCTTCATCGGGAGCCGCCGCACAGAACCGCCCCGGCACTTCACATAGCGCGGCATACATCGGATTCTGCCTTGGTCGCTGATCTGGTATCTTCCTTCCATTCCTTCTATGTCTTTCCACCGTTCCAATCCCAAAACCTCCTTTATGTATAGGGCGGCGTTCCTGCCGCCCGTCCCGTGTCCTTTAGGAGAGGAAATCATCCTCGCCGTCATCCACCGCTTCAAACTCATCCTTCGCATTAGCTCTGGAACCCAACGGCTCCCCATCCCTTAATTTTTGGACATTGCCAAGTCCGGCTGCCACACCCTTGTTGCCGTTGGAATTATAGGCATAAAAGGTAATGGAAACCCTGCCGTAGCATCCGCTGTACACCTCGCTCTGGTCAAGGATCGGCTGCACCTGTCTGTCTACGATCTGCGGAGCCTGCTTGGAATTGGCATTCAGGAACATGGAACCCACATAAGCCTCGTCCTCTGGGCGGTCTGTATCGCCGTCCCGGAGCGGCGTCTTTAAATTAGCAGGAATCTTACCTCCCCATTTCCCTTTTCCTTCCTCCTTCGCAGTTTCGATAGCCTTTTTGATCTTGGCAACCGTATCCTTATCTTTCTTGTCGATGATGCAGGATACCGAATACTTCAGCTCGCTGCCGTTGACGGAATCCGGCTCCCACAAATGCGCGTAGGAAAGCCTGCATGGAACAATTACTTTGGTTCTGTTTTCTGTACTCATCACTTAGTCCTCCTTAAAATCCGCTTCTGCGGTTGATACATTGACTGCTTCCCGTTTATCTGATTCCGGTACCAGCGTGACCTTGCCCTCCGGCTTATACACGAAAGCTCCGAGAATTTCAGCAAACTTCTTTTTCCCCATCAGCTTCTCCATCTCCGTGATGCCGATCAGCGAAGATTTGAAGATATCCGTATACCCGGCTGCTTTTGCCGCATTCGCCGCGTCCTCCTCATCCGTATATCTGCGGTTGCTCCGCCCAAGCACCAGCTTGAATCCTGGCCATTTCTTATGGTTCACAACCGCTTCATTCTGGGCGTAGGTGTAAATTTCCTCCGCCCACTTTTTCAAAGCGTCCGCTTTCATAAGCACCTCTGCGATTTCTTCCTCCGACAGAAGAGGGGCTTCCCGAAACTCCATCTGCGCCAATCTCAGATACTCATTCGCCCTCTCCCGGCAGGTAAACCTCGCCTTGCAGAATCGGCAATGATCACCGGCAGCATATTCGCCTTCCCCGGCAAGGGCCTTTTTTGCCCCGGTTTCAAATACCTCACTTCCCCATTTCAAAAGAGCTTCTGCGGAAATCTCCCATGTGGAGAGATGCTGCAGTCTCGGCTGCACAATGGTCAGCTCCACCATGTCGATATCATACAGGCAGGACAGCATATCGAGGACTCCGAGCCCATAAATCATAAGCTGTACATTCTCTTCCGCTTCCACCATGACGCCCTTGCCGAGTTTCAGATCGATAATATGGATTTTCCGGGAATCCACCACTACAAGGTCTGCCGTCCCGAAACATCCTTCCACACGTTCATCAAGGCTGACCTTCAGTTCCACGCCGATGAACGGATCGGGGCATTCCTTCCTTGCCGTCTCAATCTGTTCAATTCCGTAGGCAGCGTAATCCTCTACCGCTTCCATCAGTTCATCCGAATAATAATCAGAGACAGGCCGCTTGGTCCTTTTCTTCAGATGTTTTTTGATAAGGTATTCCGCCATCTCATGTCCGGCAGTCCCCTCTGCCGCATAAGGGGACTGCTCATCCGCAAACTGCTCTTCCAGCTTAAGGGAGGGCGGGCAGCTTAAATACCGCCTGCCGGACGATGGGGAAAACCTTGCATGCGCGCCCATCAGAGCGCCTGCGCTTTCTGGTACAGCGCGCCGAGTTTCTCATCTGGCACATCCGACAGCTTGCTGTATCCAAACTCGGTAATGAGGTTCTTGACCTCAGAAGTCTTTCCAGCCCTTGATTTCTCCGTCAGGAATGCACGGACTGTTTTCCTGTCAATCTGCGGCTCATCCTTTTCCTTCCCTTTGGGAGACTCCGCTTCCGCAGCTTCCTTCTTTTCAGTCACTTCCCCTGCAGCATCCGGCAAGCGCCTGCCCTCCGAAATCATCTGCCGGATTCCGGCGGCAATCATCTCATAGCCTTCCGCCATTTTCATTAATCCTTCACTCATAGGTTTTCTCCTCCTTTATTTCAATCTCAATCCCTTAACCGCCATACGGTATTCCGGTGTGGCACGTTCATCAATCGGAAGCGTCCTGACATTTACTGCATTGAATCTGTCATCGTAAAGCCGGACAGGTTTCTTTTTCTTTCTGGCATGGTCAAGCTCAAACTTCATGCCTTCCGTGATGTCGAATCCGAATACATACACCTCATCGCAGGAATCCATCAGTTCCAAGCCCATCTCAATGCCTGTCATTCTCTCGTTGGGATTATTCTCATCGAGGAATGTTGGAAAATAGAGATGCGAGGCCACAGGGATTCTCCCTGTCCCAATGACAATCTTCCCGTAGAATTTTGCCTTTTTCATGTTTTTTATCATTCCTTTCGCTTCGCTCAAGGCACAAACAAGTTATGAAAAATGTTGTGCCCCTCCACTCTTTGATTTATAATTCTTGTAGGGAATAGCAATATACTACAGAGCACGGAAGGAGGAGTGGCGAATTTATTTCGACCCCGTATGTTTATATGTGCCGTCATCCTTTCAAGCACAAACAAGTGGGACTTTGAGCCCGGACTCTTATCATTGGTAATAAACCATGTTTATTCAGTCGCAGGATGACAGTCACTATTGCTATTCCTTTTTTACTAAGGTGGTGATACTTATGATGAAGTTAAAATACTCCATCTGCTGTGGGCTTGATGTCCACAAAAATGTTATCGTTGCAACCATCGTAATTACTAACAAGGACGGGGTATCCGAGTATAAGCAAAAATCTTTTTCAACCATCAGCTCAGATATCCAAAAGTTTCACAACTGGCTCATTGAGAATCATTGTTATCACGTTTGTATGGAATCCACGGGAAAGTATTGGATTCCTATTTTTAATTATCTCGAAAATGACATAGAAATCTGCCTTACGCATCCTAAATATGTCAAAGCCATCAAAGGCAAAAAAACTGATAAAAAGGATTCCAAATGGATTGCCGACCTCTATAAGTTTGACCTTGTGAGATGTTCCTTTATCCCTCTGAAAGATTTCCGCCAGCTTCGGGAACTCGCAAGATACCGTTTCAAGCTGGTCTGTATGAAATCTTCTGAGAAAAACCGCATCCAAAACTGTATGACCGTTTCCAATGTCGGCATTGCCAGCGTGCTTTCGGACCCTTTTGGCAAGACCGCAACCGAAATCATGTCTTATCTGCTGGAACATACCGCTGATTCCATTGACGAAAAAGCTGTCCGCAAATTGATAAAGAAAGGCGCAAAGGCCAAATCCGATGAAATCATCGAAGCCATTAGAGGTTACAACATTGAAACGGATCAGGCGAAAAAGCTGGAACTTGCCCGTGCCCATCTGGATTTTCTTGATGACATGATTACCCAGACAGAAGTTGAGCTTTATGTCCGAATAAAACCTTATTATGAGTTCGTTGAATTTGTCAGTTCCATGCCCGGTATGACCGAGTTAAGTTCCACGATTGTTCTTGCGGAAACAGGCGTTGACATGAACATTTTTGATAATGCGAAACACCTATGTTCCTGGTGTGGGCTTTCTCCTGCTAATAATGAATCAGCAGGCAAGAAAAAATCTGTCCGGATTGCCAAAGCAGGCGATTACCTGAAACCGATGATGGTACAGTGTGCCCTTGCCGCAGTCAAGAGTAGAAAGCAGCCTTATTTCGCAATCAAATATGGTCGAATTAAAAAGCGCCGTGGTCACAAGAAAGCAATCATTGCCATTGCAAGAATGATGATGGTTTGTATTTACCACATGGTTTCTGAAAAGAAGCCTTTCACTCCTACTGATTACGAGGAATTGATGGACCCCCAAAATCATGTGGAGCGTGTTGTTTTAAATGAGAACAATGTTTTTGCTTACCTTGAAACCCTTGGTTATGATAGTTCTAAGTTAGTAAAACGCAGCGATAACTAACATGATTCCGTTTTCTATATTTGTAAAAAATGGGGTTTTATGAACCCTTATACAAGTGCATCCAAAAATACACTTTATTTTTCACTCTTTCCTCGATGTTTCCCCGATATGGGGAGCAGATAAAAACTTTTCTCATAATTAAATCATCCTTTCACATTCGGCTCTCATGGCCGTGGGGTACTCGTCAATATTTTCTACAAAGCAAAGTCTCTGAGAATGCTGTCCATCACTGCCTTGTCCTCATCGGTTAGCTGCTCCGACAAACGTTTAAGCAGTTCCTGCTGATTCGGCTTTAGGTATTTGCGCCCGATGTAATACCCATCAGCCACTTTTACTCCTCCGCCGTATCTGCCGCGGATGGTTTCAATCGGGTGAGCGAGGGTAAGCTCTTCGATGTCATATTTAATGGTCCGGACCGATACATCAAATTCATGCGCCAAGTTCGCAATGGTGTCCTGCCTTCTTTTACACAGGACATTTAAGATCGTCTCACGGCGCTCACTTGGTGTCATGTTTTTCGCCATCCCCGCACACCTCCTTCCTCATTTCCCTTGCCTTGTGAACACAGGATATTGGTTAAAGGTGCAGGCTTTTTGCACCTTTAAAAACATTTTTCAAATTTCTTTAGGATAGAAAAGCACTCCCCATCGCCTTCATTCCTTTATTCTCTTTTCGCATTTCAGATAAACCATAAAAATCACACTGCAATCTCCACGCAATAGGTAATATCCTTTTCACAACTAAAAAAGGGAACTGCCTGTCCAACGTAAACAGGTAATTCCCTAAAAATGGATGAACTTAAGAAAGCCACTAGAATCTCTGATTTTTTACAGCATTCTACCAACATACCTGTTCGTAGACTACTGTAATATCAGCACATCCTAGTGGCTGTCTTTACAAGCTAGTCCCATTATTCTATTTTCATTATTACCCATTATCCGACACAGGCATTTGCTGTTGTCTTTCCTATGTGAACAGGGATATCCTCTTTTGTAATCTTGCATTTATGAAGCACCACCACATCTTCCCTAACTTCCGATTTTGTCTTACAGACAAAACATTTCTTATTCCACGGGCAATTCTGTGTGCATCTATGTACCACTCCATCTGCCATGTGTCCCACCTCCAATCAAAATACGACAGATTTCTCTCTTTCACTATTATTCTATGTTACAAAACAGTTTTTATTTCATTATTTTGGAATATTTTTCAAGTTCTTTCATAAAATGTTCTGAAACCTTTTTACCCATAAAAGGTGTACCCAATGTAATCACAATCTCTTCCTGATTTGCAGGAAATATATTGCTCAGATAGCTTGTTCGCTAACTAGCGAGCATTATTCTCAAAAAAATATGCGGACCGTTATGCAATCCGCATATTCCTACCTTCTTCTAATAATTCCAAATCAAATCATAAGAAAACATATTCAGAACATCCGCATCCAGTTTTGTTTCCCCTGAAATATATCCAAGCTGCTTCAGTCTATATCCAGCGGCTTCAAAAGATACGTTAAAAACAGACGCCACTTTTTCTATCATTGCATAACAAAGTAATCTCTTTGGCAAATTCAGGTTACCAAAGTTCTCTGCTATCAACCGTACCATTGATTCCGGCATCAGAATCGCTGAAGATAATGCATTTGCCTGCCATTCCATCCAATCCCGGTCTGTCCACGTTTTTATCTGTTTCGCTTCTAATTTTTTTGTATCAATCCGACACTGTACCATCGGCACGGGAGCCTGTCCCATGAAATCAAACAAAGTTATCTGATTGGGATCATAAGCAAAATACTCCTTATGTAGATACCCGTGGCTTGCCTCATGCCCCATAGTAAACCGATACCTGTGTTCTTGATTTTCTTCTAACAGGGTATTATCAATTATCACCGTGTGAGCCTTTGCACTGATATATTCCGCGCAGTTATTCGCCGGATTGTACACAGGTATTTTATCTGTGTCATTAAATACTGTCATTCCAAGATATAACCCGCAATGTGACAGGTACTGAAAGTCCTGCTCCATGCCAAGATAATCCTGAACGAATAAATCAATATCGATCTCCTGCGGAGTCTTAAGTGCTTCCGGCATAAACTCATCCACAAGATTTTCCCCAATGATATCAATTTCTTTCCTGCTTAATACTGGTGCCCCTGACTGCTTCCTTTTTATGTCTGGTCTATACATATACAGGCATTTACCCCTTTCGCTTTCTCAGTTCCTCAACAAACTGGTTCCATTCCTCTTCTCCGGCATCCAAGTCCCTCGCTGTCCTTAAGGCTGCACTAACATAATCCCTTCCCATTATGTATTCTGGTAAATCAGGGGCTACTGCATTCCTCTTTTTTCCAGCCAAATCAAGCATAAGCGCATTTTCTTCCTTTGAAAGATTCAGGATACTTGCGAGTTGAGTAAGTTTTTCCATATCGAAGGGATTTCGTCTGTCTTTCTCTACATCTGTTAAAAACGGAGCGGACACATTCAGCATCTCTGCCATTTTTCTGATCGTAATTTTTTTCTCAATCCTCTTCTTACTTATAAATTCTCCAAAATTCGCATACATGATCTTCACCTTTTCATTTTCCTTTTCTTCTCGTTTTGTCTTTGTTCTGCATCGTCTCTCATATCGGTGTTCATTCATTAGCACGCTTGCTTGTTCGCTAACTTGCTAACACGATTATATAAAAAATGAAAAGGAATGTCAACCCTAATTTTGCCCAAAAGTTTTATTCCTTTTCATCGTAGTCAATGCAGGTAGCTGTGTGGAAAATGACCTTTTCTCGGCTCATTATTTTTCTTTATGGAAGATTCAGCAGCTTCCGCCGTTTCAAACAGTCGACTGCTTCTTACTTGGATACCACCGCTTGTGCCAAAACGGATTATATAAAAATCTCCGCTCTGTTTTACAATTTTTACTTCACGGATTAATCGGTTGCTCTCAACAATATATGCCGTGGAGCCCGTTTCAAATTTCATGTAACCATCGCCTCCTATACTGAGGTCAGAAAAAGGGAAAGTCAACCAACCTGTCAGTTTCCTCGTGCGACACCATCCTAATGTAGCGATAGGTACATTATACGAACATTTGTTCTTTTTGTCAATAAGAATTGTTAACTCTGTTCAATCAAATCTGCTCCCATGATACGCCTTGCCAGTTTAAGAAAATCTTTATTTATCATATCCGTCTCTTCCAATTCTTTTTCCACAATTTTTGTAACAAAGTTTCGAAGCGTACCTTTCCCCTTCTTAAACTCAGCCGACTTTATCATTTTACGTATATCCCGGTCACAAAATCCAACATATATTTCTATGGTAAGTTCTTCCGGCACACCTTTGATGGTCTCATAACAAACCGCTTCTATTACAGGACTTGTCAACATATAGGATGGATTATAATTTTCTGCCAAAACAGGAATGGATGTATAATCCAGATTGTACCGATAGGTTGTTCCTTTTTCTACAGACCAGATTCTAATCTCTGTTTCCGGCATGTGCTGTATCCTCCTCCTGCTTATTTTTTAATCAACTTCCTTTTTTACAGGAATATGGAAAATATAGATATAGGTAATATCCTCATCCGTCAAAATTCCATTTTCTTTCCCGAAGTCAATGACTCTCTGTGGTATAGACGTTTTCTTCTTCACAATGGAGCCACCATGTTTCTTGGCAATAGCGCAACTTGCTACATTATCTGTTGACGCTTTCCATCGGAAATACTCCACTTCGTGTGTTTCCGTATAATACTCCATCAGAAGTTTTGTGGATTCATAGCCATAGCCTTTTCCCATAAATTCGTCCATAATGTCAATTCCCACTTCTGGCGTTTTGCTTTCCATTTCCAGTATCTGAGCAAAACCACATACTCGCCCTGTTTGATTTTCAATCACGGGACAGACAAAATCATTTGCTTTGAGCTGTTCCCAAGTCTGTAGAAATTTATCGGAAGAATACAATGATTTTACTACAGACCGGGATTGGCTCATTTGGCGGTATATTTCTTTTGTTTCCTCATCTATCTGTGCAATGCTTACTTTATCAGAGCTTTTCACTATTACCATCGTAGTCTCCTAAAGAATGGTTTTATTAAACATTTTATACTGCCAAATTTCAATATACAGAATATGCTTTAGCATCTCGGTAGTTTGCACATAGCATTTCATGGACACTATCCCGAATTATAAAACACTTATCAACCCATTCCAAAATCACAAATTCTGCATTAATCTTAAAACAAACAAAGGTATCTTTATTCAGATTAAGCTCATCCCTATAAGTCAGTACATTCGTAAAAATGCGTGTCACAGTTTTTTCAAAGCTCTGCATCATTCCTCTTGTCACGCCCTCATACTCATAAGGATAATACATGAAAATATTTTTGTTCTTTTTCAAATTCTTTATAAGATTTTGAATTGTACTATTTTTATACTGCTCCGCTCTTAAATCCTCCAATTTGCAATCCTCAATGTCTGTCAATATTGTATCTGGTGGGATTTCCGAAACCTTATCCTTTGTCCATGAAAAAATGAAACCTTCCGCCATCCTACTGTAATCTACTTTTGGCATATTCTTATGTCTTTCTCTCATCACATCACTACTGATCAGAAGTTTAAAATCCAACTGATATGTGGATGAATAAACATCATCTTCGCCATGAGACTGGTCTTCCACCAACCGATAATGTTCCATGAAGGAATGTTTACTGCTAAAATATTTAGATCCATTTATTACATCAATTAGAAAATGCTCATAATTCACATTTGGGAAAGCATTTTTTCCGTTCAGCATTAGAAATTTGGGATCAATTACTTTAAATGACACTTTCTTACCCCCTACTTTTCAAATAATAATATTTTCACAAAGCTATTTTAATATTTTTTCAAAAAACTCATATATTGTTTCACTTGAAGACTCATCTTCCGCTTGAAGAACAAACTCCCAATTAGCATCAATTGCAATATTTAGCTGATTATAATATCTCGACATTTCTTCATGGCTATTAATTTTATTGCGCCTATAATATGTGTTTTTTCTCCCATTCTGCGTTGGAAATATGTTTCCGACATCAACACAATTAAACATTAATGCGTATGCCAATATTTGTAATCTATCTGAACGAGATGACTGCATATTAAACGAATTCTTGTACTTAACATCAAACACAGCATACTTTCCATTTTCATCATTGTACACTACAATATCGGGTTTCACATTTCCTGCAATATATCTTGAAAATGCCTTTGCTCTTTGCTGAAGCACCGCAGTTTTATCATCATATTTCAATAAATGTAAGCCTTTTTCCTTTGAAGCATAAGACTTGATTCCTGCACGTTTTAAATAAGCTCTTATATACATTTCAAACAATTTATCCATAGAAATGGCATATGGAATAACGTAGCTAGTAATCGCCGAATTTCCTGTTGCCTCAAGTGTTATTTCATTAAGTACCATTTTGGCGACATTAATAACCGGTTTATAATAAACATATACACCCGTTGTCTTAATATCACTTAAATCAAGTCTCGCAATTTTGGTATAAGAAATATGTGACAGTGCATTCCTACAATATGACACCATATCTCGAAATGAATTATTATTTCCACTAGCCGATCCAAAATACTTTGTCAAAAAAATCTCAGCTTTATGTAAGGCAGCTTTTAGTATTCTATTTTCAATAATATCCTCCGTATATTCTAAATACCTGCAATAAGTACGATCATCTCTACCTCTTAGAGTGTTCTTCTGAATATTTTTTCCAAATACAATCTTTCCTTTAACTTTAGCCGTAAGATTTTCTTCTTTTCTCTCCATCCTTCCCATTAACGGTCGACTACAAAGACTTTTTAGCATTGTTATAAAAACACTTGCCGTAATAATACTACTTTCCTGAGCAATGCTGTCTTTTAAAAAGATTGAATCTTCGTTATTAAAGAAATGGAATAATTCATTGTCACTTAAATCCTCAATTTCCTTAACCGCCTCATTCTGTCTATTTGTTTGTGGCGCAAGATATCTTTCAAACTCATCATCATCTCTAAGTGCATTAAGCATATCCACCACAGATATATCAAATCTCGGCTCAATCTTCAAAATAATCTCAGCCCCATCTGATGATAAAAGAGTTTTCCCATTCACACTTTTTAAACGACAAACGCCTACATAATTGCCAGAGTATAAACGCCCATTAATTTTCTTTATTCCGAGATTTACTATTACATTATCAGAAGAACAAGCAATCTCATCTATATTTACTTTTTCAGAAAGTTCGTCAAGTGAACTATTATCATTCGCATAAAAAATCCACTGATGTTTTGTACCTTTCTCCCAATAACATTTATCAATCATATTTTTCTCCAACTAAACTGTTTTCACGAGCTTATCAAAGATATCTTTTACCTTGCTCTCATCCATGTTTATATCAATCTCTCCAGTAATGCAACCTAATAGTCCGTACCAGCCATCACTGTCTACATCGGGTATTTCAAACTGGAACATACCATCCTTAAAATATTCCCTCAAAATTGGAATGATCTGATACCTAAATCGCAAATAAAGCTGTTCTTGGGACGAAACAAGAAAATAAGTATGTCCAATTTGCACGTCATCCTTATAATACTCTGAATTCAAATTTTCTGTATTAAACAACTCAGCCACACGATCAAAAAGTCTAGCAGCCATCTCATTTATTTCCATTTGATTTTTTTCTTCTTCTGCAGTATTGCAGAGTCCTTTTCTGTACTCCAGAATAACATTTCTTTCTGGAAGTAATGAGAAAAAGAGAAATCGCCTACGGATAGCGTAATCTATACCGCCAATGGATTTATCAGCAGTATTCATTGTGCCAATAATATACAGATTTTCCGGCAAATTTACTTTATTCGATTTATCAACAGTATACGGAGTGGCTACACCACGTCCTCTATATTCTAAGCCATAAATTAATTCTCCAAATACAGTCGCTAAATTTGCTCGATTAATTTCATCAATAACAAGGAAAAATTTTGTGTCCTTATACTCCTTGCGTCCTGCCACTTCTGCCATCTTTCCCAATATTTTATTAACTGTATCATATGAAACAGAAGAACCACCTGTACTATTCTTTATAGTACTTACCTCGATGCCACGGACAAAATCTTCATATCCATATGAGGGATGAAACTGAACAATATCCCATGCAATCTTAGGAGTCTTTTGAGTATTAACTTTGGTCCAATCAGACAGGATTCCTCCTGCAGAATAGTCTTTTATTTGCAAACTATCAAGTTCGGAATCCGATAAAATATCACTAGAATTTTCGTTTTTCCCAACAAACTTAAGATACTCCCTTGCGGAATAAGTTTTAGAGGTGCCGGGAGGTCCTTGCATTATCATTTGATGAATCCCCAACGTTTCCATTGCATTTGAATATTCTTCGTATTTTTTGCTACCGTCCACTTTATATACTCCTTCCACGTTAATAGTCTGACCACCTACAGCAATTGCATCTCCTATATTTTTCCAAAACAGCGTTAATCCAAAAATAACATCTCGAAAATCGTTATTTGCCTTTGCATTTACATCCTTTTCATCAGAAATCTCCGGATGTAATTTTCTTGACTCACTTACAAGATATCTATATTCCTGCTCAGCATATGCCTTCAGTCTCCTGATGTTCTCATCGCCGGGAAATTCTAGCAAATACTCTCCATAATGCTTGCTTAAAGCCCTATAATAGCTTCTTAGAATACGAAACATAATTGAATTTGGCGATGATGAGTATCTTTCATTCTCCTCTGTGCCACTATCTAAATCCTCATACCATCTGGAATATTCGCCCGGTTGCATTTCGGAAGCCACTGCGTAATCTATACCATCGACTGAAATAGCATCATTGATACTGCCAGAATAGAAAAATCTAGGTCGCTTAGCTTCGCCCCTCTTGTTAACAGTTGTCCCATATGTATAAATATCCCTAGAACTTCTTTCAACATAAAGATACCCCGGAACAGGAAATGTGCGCTCGACCTTATTAATCTTAGCCTTTTTTCTTATGACCACTTGAGGATTAAACATTATCTGATTCGTTATATCCGTATCATCAATAAGTCCCTGTTCCTTAATTCTACTGACAAGATTTACAAGTGGTTGATGGGTCATTCCTTCGTCTTTAAATATTTCTGCAGTGATACCTGTTTTATATAACTTTATCCTATTAGTATCAGCACGTGTTTTATCTTTGCTGTACTTTCCGTCAACCAATTTCTGTAATGCACATATGCCTGTATTTGCAGTTCGATTAAGAATATTGTCTCTAACATATTGTTTAAGCAATGGGATCACTTGGTATTTTATAACCATTGAAATACCATTATCTTTATAAATACCATGACCTATTATATATCTACTTTTTTCTGCACTTGATATTTGATAACGGTGTCTCATATTATCAGACACAAGCTGTTTTACCCTACAATACATTGCATTTGCTGATAAATCATAATCAGAAAACGTCAAATGCACATCATCATTCATATAGGAAAAATCGGTTTCTATCAAATAATCATAAAAATGGCGAAAGAATCCATAGTTAAACTGTTCGATTGCCTCAATGGTTGTACTCCTTGTCGCAATAATGTAAACATTCGGAGAAATCCACACCTGTGTTCCGTCTCTTAACGCAACTCTATAATCTGCATTTCCATGTGGCTCAATCATCGACAGCATATCACCTAAAATCCCTGATATTGCTCCTCGACCAATGTCATCTAAAATGAGAAAATATTTCTTACTTTCCTTGTGCTCCCAACTTCTATTAGCCGCTTTTAACATTTTCAGAAAAATTTTATCCTCATACTGAAAATCAACTTGTCCATTTTGAGTTTTTATCGTGATTCCAGAAATAAAATCCTCATAAAAATATGAAGGATGAATTGGAACAATTTCTGTAACGACATCAAACTTTTCTTGTCCTGCGGGCAATTCTCCCTGAGAATTATACTCTGGAAGGGCACACCGCATAGCTATGGCAGAAGCAATATACGTTTTTCCAACAGCCATTGTGCCAGATAAAATTAAATATTTATTTTTATCTACGAACTTGCTAAGTCTGTCCACTAATTCATTTGTGGCTTTTGTCATGTTTCCCACTTCCTTACAGCATATCAAGTATTTCAGCTACAGCCCCTCCAACACATTTAGCAAGAATAGGAGGCACAGCATTCCCGATCATAATATATGTATCTGTCTGATTCCCTATAAAATCAAAATCATCATCAAAGGATTGTATTCTTGCAGCCTCTCTCGGAGTAATATCCCTACATTGCTTCGGATCATAGTGAATAAATCTATTACCGTCACGATCCAAATGCGAAATAATAGTTGTACTTGGCTCATCCTTCCGCAAGACATGATACCTATGTATCGGAGATTTTGCACCAACACGTTCTTCATACAACTCACTAAGAGATTTGCTATCAGCATACTTATTTTCCCCTGACAATATATCTTCCGCAAGCATTCCATATATTTCCACATCGCGAAGACTATGATGCCGGGCCTTATGCCATGTTATATTGCACTCTGATTTTGTGTATCCTATTCTCTTTAAAGATGTTTTTTCAGTGATTATCGGATAAAGCGCCGGAAGATCTCCTATTGCTTCTTCCACAGTCTTTTTCGTTTTTGATTTGTATTTTGGCAAAATATTTTTGTAAAAATCATGCAATATTTCCTGTGGTTTTTCACAGATATTCTTCCTAATTCCAAGAATAATCAATCGTTCCCTATGCTGGGGAACACCATAATCACTTGCATTTATTTTTGCATACGCTTTCAAATCATCTACTATCTCATACCCAATACCTTCAAAGCCTTGACAAATTAACCTTGTTATCGGAGTTCCATCTGGCATAGCACTTAACAATCCCGGCACATTTTCAAATATAAATACCTTGGGCTTATATCGATTTACTACATTCAAATAATGTTCAAACAAATAATTTCTGTAGTCATCTTTCATACCATTCTCATCTCTAACACGTCCTGCTACAGAATATGCTTGGCATGGGGGGCCGCCAATAATAATATCTATACCACCAGCTTTATCTACAAAATAATCAAGCCCTTTTCCGTTACCGTAAGGTCCTGTTTTATATCGGCTATGCTTACCATTTGGAAGTATTTCTCGTGATGGAACTGTAGAATCATCACTCCAACCATAATATAGTTCTTCCTCTCGCTGGATATCAAAGCACATTACCCTGTCCTCGGCATCTTCAATTTTCCACTTTGTTTTCAGTCGATGAACTAACGTCCGAACTTGCGGCTGCAACCACTCGACAGCCGCAATATCTTCATATCGTCCACTTTGTAAGAACCCATCCTCAAGACCGCCACAACCAGCAAACAAATCTATCATCTTATAAAGCATCATATTTCCTCTTTAATCAAATATATTTTTTTAGCTGTTCAGCTATTACCTGTCCGAGCAAAGGTGGTACGGCATTTCCAACTTGTTTAAACTGCTCAGACTGATTTCCATAAAAAATAAAATCATCTGGGAAACTTTGCAATCTCGCACTTTCTCTAACAGTTGGAATACGATTCCACTTATAATGAAAATGCGACCTATGTCCTGTATTAATTGTCAATGACGGTTTTTTACTATTGTATCTTGTAAGCGCCTCATGATATTTATACAACCCCCTATATTCATCTGGCAATGCTAGATAATTTTTACCTTCCGGTACCAAAGCAATCATCTTCCTAGTTTTTTCTATTGGAACACTGCCCACATGATTATACACTTTCAACGATTGCTTTCTCATAAGCCTCTGATAATCAGATTTGGGTTCTGTCATATAATCCTGCACTTTTTCTCCTCGAACAATTTCACCTTTATCGGTCTGAAGACTCGGAAGATCAGAAATAGCTTCTTCGCAAGTAATATAATGTGCCGGATCTAGCATAGCTTCTGGAAAGCAAAATTCATCTACCAAATCACGCAAACCAACGAAAAACACTCTTTTTCTAATTTGAGGTACTCCATAATCTGGAGCAAATAATACTTTAGGCACCATTTTATATCCTATAGCTCTAAAATCGTCAATAACACGCCTTGCCCCAACACCTCCATTTGCCTCTATCATTGCCAATACATTTTCCAATAACACGGCTTTGGGACGCAAGCGCTCTGTTAATTTAACCATAGCAATATATAAAAAGTTTCTTTTATCATTTATATCCATTTTTCCAGCATACGAAAAACCTTGGCATGGCGGTCCGCCTACTAAAACATCCAAATTATCTATATTTCTTTCTTTTAAAAAATCTACAATTTTTTCTATATTCTCATGATTATACAAATCCAATTTCATTGCAGTGGCTGAGCCGTGATTCTTCTGAAAAGTTTCTAGTGCAGCATCATCATAGTCAATTCCCAAGACCACATCATACCCGGCATCAAGAAATCCTTTAGATAATCCACCTGCTCCACAAAACAAGTCAACTACTTTATAATTCTGCATTGTATGCCACTCCTCTAATCTGCTATTTCTTCACTGATGTCAAAGTCAATGGCGTTCTTCTTGCAATACCCATCTATCAGTTTCATTGTCTTTAAATTAGGTTTCGCTTTGCCAGTCTCCCACCTATTCACTGTTGCATATGATACCCCTATTTCTTTTGCAAAATCTTCTTGTGTTAAAAAAGCCTTACGACGTATACGCTTAATGTCCTCAGAAAAACTCATTATATCCACCTCTTAATTATCTCATCAAAATACGCACTGCAACAGCATTATTATAACTCATACCAATCATTTAAGCAACATTTATATAACATTTCATTGTACTTTTAAATCTACGGAGGCTCGTATAAAGTTTGTGTTTTGCAATTTAATATACTTTCGCCATACATTTATACTTTTGCCATATTTTATTTTCTTTTGCCAAATAGTGCATACATTAAGCTACCCCCTTAACCTATCCAAAAGGACAAAACGGGATTTTTTGTCTGCTAAAAGTGACGTTCTATTATGTAAATTTTAACCCTATGTAACCGCAGAAATGCCCAGTTTACGGGCTTTTTCGCCCCTCCGTTGATGCCAAGGTCAGAGTCTTAACACCGTAGATTATCAAAAAATATATTTACCATATTTATAACAAAATGGCATCACATCTCCAGTTAATGAAAATGCAATGCCACTGTTTCTTCTATTTTTGCGAAAACATATCCTTTCGCCAAAATGTATATCTTCCGTTCCCCACAGCCTATCCCCCTGGGTAAATCAATTCCCTCATACCTATTCTGCGGAAACTGAAACACACATCCATTTTTGTCCCAAATCGGCGGAAAACTTTGATTTACGGGGCTTTTCTCGTCAGCAGAGCCACCGTTTCCACATGTGTTGTCTGCGGAAACATATCCACCATCTGCACTTCCCTCACCTCATATCCTCCCTCACACAAGTATTTCAAATCCCGAGCCAGCGTCGCCGAATCACAGCTGACATACACCACCCGCCCCGGCTGCATTTTCACAATGGTTTCCAGACACTTCTCATCACAGCCTTTCCTAGGCGGATCTGCCACAATGACATCCGGGTGCAGCATATCCTCCATTTGCGCATCCCAACATCCCTTTTCATAAAACTCTGGCAAAACCTCCTCTGCCTTTCCTACAAAAAACTCAACATTTTCAATGCCGTTTATTCTGGCATTCTGTCTTGCATCTGCAATGGCAGGGGCCACAATCTCCACTCCGTACACCTTCTTCGCCCTCTGAGCCAAAAACAAAGAAATCGTTCCAATTCCACAATACAAATCCCACACAATTTCTTTGCCTGTAAGCCCTGCATACTCCAGAGCTTTCTCATATAGTCTCTGTGTCTGGACTGGATTTACCTGAAAAAAAGACAACGGAGAAATCTGATATTTGATATTTCCAATATAATCTGAAATAAAATTTTTCCCCCAGAGAGAAATAATTTCTCTTCCAAGAATAACGTTTGTATTTTCTCTGTTTACATTTAACAGGATACTGGTCATCCCCTCAATGGTACGCAGTTTTTCCACCAGCTTTTCTGCACATGGCAAAGATTTCCCATTGATAACAAGACACACCATTCGTTCCCCAGTCCGAAATCCAACACGGGTCAGCACATGCCGCACCAGCCCAGTTCCAGTTGCTTCTTCATAAGCTGTAATTCCGTTTTCTTCCATAAAGGAAATCACCACATCCAAGATTTTTTCATTGACTTTTTCACCAAGAAAGCATTGTCGATTGGGAATAATATTATGACTGTGGGCAGCATAAAATCCTGTCACAATTTTCCCATTTTTATCGGTTCCAATGGGAAACTGCACTTTATTTCTATAATAATATGGTTTCTCCATACCAATAACCGGATGTATCACAGGAATATCCTCTGGCAGACGAAAGCCACCTATTCGCTTCAGGTTATTCTTAACCTTGTTTTCCTTAAACTCCAACTGCTTTTGGTAATCCAATGCCTGCATCTGACATCCCCCACACTGACGATGGTAATTGCAGCGAGGCTCCACCCTATAAGGAGATGGCGCTATTACCTGAAGTAGACGGGCATACCCATAATTTTTCTTCATTTTCATAATTTTTGCCAAAACACGGTCTCCAAGGACAGCATCTTTTACAAAAAATATGGCACCTTCTTTTTTCCCAATTCCCTCTCCATCTACTCCCATATCCTCAATCAAAAGCTCCAATTCCATATTTTTTTGGAAAATACCATTATTTTTCTGTTTAGCCTGTGCATTTCTTTTCATACCACTTTAATTCCCTTCCCTGAAACATAGACAATTGCAAAACTTCTATCCCCGCGAGCGCGGCTGCTTGGCTCATTGCTCGTGGCAAGAAAGAATCCTGCTTTGCAGGATTCTCCGCCTGCGGCGGGTCGCTTTGCGACAGATTTCATACCCGCCGCAGTGCGATAAGAGCTTTGTTCTTCTATAGGAAAGATACTTTCACGCTTTAGCGTGGCAAGGTCTTTCCTATAGAAGAACAAATATGGCTGCTGCATCCAGGAAATTCCCCTTCATACAGCAGCCCTTGTTTTTATTCACTGGTTCTTCGTATATTGGATTCAAACAATCGGTTATATCCCAGCCAACCATGATTTCCCTCCGCAGCAGCCAGGGCCTCCTTCATAGTCTGCATTTTAGCATCCGTATTATCAGCAAAGCTCAAAGCCACTGCCTCCGCAATCGCAGGCTTTTTGGGCGATCCATACTCCAGCTCCCCGTGATGTGCAAGAATACAATGCTTTAATTCATTGGCTAATTTCATGGGAAACCCTGGAATCGTACGAATCCTTTCTCCCACCAGCTCTTCCCCAATAATAATATGTCCTAAAAGCTGCCCTGCATCTGTATAATCATTTTCTGGAAATACAGACAGCTCTTGCAATTTTCCAACATCATGAAACATAGCAGCCGCCAGCAGCAAATCCTTATGTAACATTGGATATGCCTGGATATAATAATTACAAAGCTTTGTTACGCTGAGGGTATGCTCCAACAATCCCCCCACATAACCATGATGAACATTTTTGGCTGCACTGTGGAATTTAAAATTCTTCTCAAATTCCTTATCCTCTAAGAAGAAACTGGAACAGAGCTTTTTCAGGTAAGGATTCTTCATTCCTTTAATAAACTCTGTAAGCTCCAGATACATCTGATCAATATCCTTCTCACTGACAGGAAGATATTCCTTCGGATCATATTCCCCTTCTCCCACTTTGCGGACACGTTTGATATTAAGCTGCAACGCCCCTTGAAAGCTGGTGACATCTCCTACCACCGCAATATAATCCAAAGCTTCAAATTCATCGATTCCCTGGGAATTCGGGTCCCAGATCTTTGCATCCAAGGTGCCTGTTTTATCCTGTAAAATCAATGTCTCATACGGCTTTCCGGCTTTTGTCAAAGCTGTCTGCTTCACTTTACACAGATAAATATCCCCTACACGTTCTCCTTCTCTCAGGTTCCCTATATATTTCATAATCTTACTCCTTTATTTCCATACGCCAACTGTGACAATACAATCCAAATCTACATACTCTTCACCGCTCTGCCTTTTGACAGTGATAAGTACTGGGTCCTCTGGATTTAATGCATAAATTTTCTGGTTATACTGCTCCACTGTCTTCACTTCTTCTCCATTCACCGTAAGAATAACATCTGCCTCCTGGAGGCCAGCCGCCATTGCCGGTGAATCTAACTCTACGGACTTAATATAAACACCTTTGGGAATACTGTATTCCTTTGCAATCTCATCTGTTACTGTACTCAGGCGCAGTCCCACATAAGGCACATCCCGGCCATTGGATAAATCCTCAATCACCTGCTTTAATTCCGATACTGACAGCGCTGTAATTGTGTTACGGTCACTCTGACTGCTGTAATCCTGAAGTACCAGTCCAATAATTTCCCCTTTCAGGTTAATCAACACGCCGCTTCCATTTTCACTTCCCACAATATCCGTAGTAAAAATGGTATAATTCTTATCTATGGTGGATACCTCATTATTGGAGGAAGTAATGGTTCCGCACAAAATAGAATAATTTGCACCCAAAGGACTTCCAATGGCAAGCACTATGGTCCCTTGCTGAACAATATAAGAATTCCCTAGAGAAGCTACCTCCACTTGATTCATGGTTTCCTCTGAGATTCCCTCCAATGGAACGCTGATAACAGCAATTCCCGTATTTCCATCATATTTTTTCAAAGATGCAGAAACCACTGTATCATCTACAAAAGTAATGCTGATTTCCTGTGCATCTGCAATTACCTTTTTCTCGGTTAAAATCAATAGCTCTTGTCCGCTATTCCCAATCACAATTCCTGCTGCACTGTTTTCATTCTCATAAGGCGTGTCAAACCAGTCTATGCCGCTTGTCACTCCAGTAACGGTTACCACAGATTTATTTGCCTGTTTTCCAATATCATACAATTGATTCTGTAATTCCTGATAATCCTCTATCTCCAGCCTCTCCTGCACCACCACAGTCTGGCTTTCCGGCTCGGTCGGAGACTCCTTCACTTGTTCCTCTTCCCTTTTCTCCGTCTCAGCTTCTTCCTCCTCTTCCTGGGGGGCATCATCCTTCGGAATGCTGATGGTAGATTCTTTCTTGGGATACAGCCACTCATCCAAATAAGGTCTTAACCATACAAATACAACACAGGCAACCGCTCCAAAAATTATCGCACAGAGAATATTATATCCTGCACGTATCAGCAGCCGCCGTTTATTGATTGGTTTGTCTTTTATTTTCTCCTTAATAAAAGCAAATTCCTGCTCATTCTGCCTTTGTTGTTTCATAAACACACCCTCCATGAACATGCCGCCATCCCTCTTAAGGCTGCATAGCTGAACGGTAACCGATAACACATATAAACATTATACGTTTTTCCTGGGCTTGTTGCAAGATTTTTCTTTTTCAGGTATAATAATCGGAAGATATCATCATTCCTAACGATATCGAATCACAAAGTAATGAACGAGCCCGAAGGAAAGGATTATCATTATGAATGAAAAAGTATTGCATACATTAGAATACCACAAAATTATAGATATGCTGTCTGAATGTGCAACCTCTGCTTCTGGCAAAGAACTTTGCAGAAATTTAAAACCCTCAGTAGATCTGAAAGAGATACAACTGGCCCAGCAGCAGACTTCTGACGCACTGACAAGAATTTACCAGAAAGGCTCTCTTTCTTTTTCCGGCGCCCACAACGTAGGCGCCTCTTTGAAACGTTTAGAAGTCGGCGGTATTTTAAGCATAGAAGAATTTCTCAAAATTGCCTCCTTGTTGGAGGTATCAAAACGTGCCAAAGCATATTCCCGCAATGAAAGAGAAGAATCCAAGGCAGACTCCTTAGAAGAGCTCTTTGCCAGACTAGAGCCTTTAACGCCTCTTTTAGAAGAAATCAGACGCTGTATCCTGTCAGAAGATGAAATTGCAGATGATGCTTCCGCCACCTTGAAGCATATCCGACGTTCCATTAAAAACACAAATGAAAAAATCCGCAGTCAGATGAACGAGCTGTTAAACAGCAGCCGCAGCCATTTGCAGGATGCAGTCATTACCATGCGAGACGGACGTTACTGCCTTCCAGTAAAGGCAGAATCCAAGGGACAGGTGCCTGGTATGATTCATGACCAGTCTTCCACTGGCTCTACTTTCTTTATTGAGCCAATGGCAATTGTAAAGCTAAACAATGATTTAAAGGAGCTCTACCTAAAGGAACGAGAAGAAATTGAAATCATTCTTGCCAACTTAAGCAGCCTGACTGGAGAATATATTCCTTATCTCAAAGATGACTATGATATTTTAACAGAACTGGATTTTATTTTTGCCAAAGGCTCTCTGGCAAAAAAACACAATGGAACCAGCCCTGTTTTCAACAAAGAACGAAGAATAAAAATCCGCCGGGGACGTCATCCCCTTTTGGACAGCCGCAAGGTTGTGCCCATTGACATCCATCTTGGGGAGGATTTTGATCTGTTGATTGTCACAGGTCCTAACACTGGTGGAAAAACCGTATCCTTAAAAACCGTTGGACTTTTTACCTTAATGGGGCAGGCAGGCTTACACATTCCAGCAAATGACCGCTCCGAACTTTCAGTATTTGAAGAAGTATTTGCAGACATTGGAGATGAACAGAGCATTGAACAGAACTTAAGCACCTTTTCCTCCCATATGACAAATATTACTTCCATTTTGAAGCAGGTAAACGAAAATTCTCTGGTGCTCTTTGATGAATTGTGCGCTGGAACAGACCCGGTAGAAGGAGCTGCACTGGCTACTTCCATTCTATCCAGGCTCCATGATTACGGTATCCGCACCATGGCAACCACACATTACAGCGAATTGAAAGTTTTTGCCCTTTCTACTGCTGGTGTGGAAAATGCCTGTTGTGAATTTTCAGTGGAAACTTTAAGTCCAACCTACCACCTTTTAATCGGAATTCCTGGAAAAAGCAATGCCTTTGCCATTTCCGGCAAGCTAGGACTGCCAGCGGATATTATCGAGGATGCCAAAACACGTATGACAGAACAGGAAGAGAATTTTGAGGACCTGATTTCTGATTTGGAAACCAAACGAACCGCCATTGAAAAAGAACGTTTGGAAACAGAACAATACAAAAAAGAAATAGAAGCCTTAAAGCACAAGCTGGAAGAAAAGCAGGAACGTCTGGATGCCCAGCGTGAAAAAATTATCCGACAGGCAAATGAAGACGCCCATGCCATTCTCCGGGAAGCAAAAGAAGTTGCAGACCAGACGATTAAGAATTTCCATAAATACGGCCAGGCAAATCCTTCCGCCAAAGAAATGGAACAGGAGCGCAGCAAGCTCCGGGGCAAAATGAGTAACCTGGAGAAAAACATGGCCCTGAAACAAAAAGAAACCGCCAACCACAAGGTTCCAAAAAAATTGCGCATTGGCGATTCTGTAAAGGTATTAAGCATGAACTTAAAAGGAACCGTCCATACCCTGCCCAATGACAAGGGAGACTTATACGTTCAAATGGGAATCTTACGATCCTTGGTAAATATCAAAGATTTGGTACTTTTGGAAGAGCCTCCGACCCTTGGCAACAAGAAAAAATCCACTGGAGCCGGAAAACTGAAAATGTCAAAATCTGCTTCTGTTTCCACAGAAATCAATCTGATTGGAAAGACCACAGACGAAGCTGTGTCTTTGCTTGATAAATATCTGGATGACGCTTACCTTGCCCATATGCCTTCCGTGCGGGTTGTCCACGGAAAAGGAACCGGCGCACTGCGCAAAGCAGTCCAAGGCCATTTAAAGCGGCTAAAATACGTAAAATCTTTCCGGCTGGGCGAGTTCGGAGAAGGAGATTCTGGCGTTACAATTGTGGAATTCAAATAAGCAAACAATTATCTTATAGAAGGAGCCCTTATGGTTGCAAAACAAAAAATATTAATTGTGGATGACGATGCAAATATTGCAGAATTGATTTCTCTTTACCTAACCAAAGAATGCTACGACACCCGAATGGTTCAAGACGGAGAGGAAGCCCTCGCGGTATACGAACAATATCAGCCGAATTTAATTTTGCTGGATCTGATGCTTCCTGGCATCGACGGCTATCAGGTGTGTCGGGAAATACGAACCAAATCCAATCTTCCTATCATTATGCTCTCTGCGAAGGGAGAGATTTTTGACAAAGTGCTTGGCCTGGAGCTTGGCGCAGACGACTATATTATGAAACCCTTTGATTCCAAAGAGTTAGTGGCGCGGGTCAAGGCAGTGCTGCGCCGCTACCAGCCTCCCAAACCGGAATCTACTGCTGTCAATATCAAATGTGTAGAATATCCTGACCTTGTCATCAACCAGACCAACTATTCTGTCCTTTATTATGGTAAATCTGTCGATATGCCTCCAAAGGAACTGGAGCTTTTGTATTTTCTTGCTTCTTCCCCCAACCAGGTATTTACCAGAGAACAGCTTTTAGATCATATCTGGGGTTATGAATATATCGGCGACACACGTACTGTAGATGTGCACGTCAAACGTCTCCGGGAAAAAATCAAAGACCACCCTTCCTGGCGTCTTGCCACTGTCTGGGGAATTGGATACAAATTTGAGGTGAAATAGTGAAACGGACCCTTTATCTGAAACTTTTAATTGGTTATGTGGCATTTGGTATTCTTGGTTTTATTACCATTGCCACATTTACCTCACAACTGACTTTAAATTACATAAAAAGAGATACTGCTTCCAATCTGTATCGGGAATCCAATCTTCTGGCCTCCAATTATGCTGCCAATTATTACCGGGGAAGTATGACATTAGAAGATGTAACCGCCCATTTTCAAGCGGTTTCCACCTATCTGAATGCAGATACCCAAGTTATTAGCAACAGCGGAAAGATTATGATTCATTCCAATCAGGAATCCTCCATTCACACCATTGAAGGCTTTGACATTACCGTTTTTGGTTCCAGCTATTACCAAACTGGCACTTTTTTCGGCACCTTTTCGGAAGAAACTCTATCCGTCTTTTCTCCTATCACCATTAATTATAAAGTAAGAGGTTATGTATTGATTCACAAACCAGTTCGTGAACTGACCGCATTAAAAGATGGCTTTATCAATATTTCCTACATGACCTTAGCTATTATTTTCCTCTGCGCTTTTGTGGTACTTGGGCTTTTTACTTATACTGTTTATATTCCTATCTGGAAAATTACCAGGGCCGCCAAAGATTACTCGGAAGGAAATTTTGAAACACAAATTGATATTCATACCAATGATGAAATAGGATACCTGTCGGCTTCCCTAAATTATATGGCAACGGAGCTCTCCACCTTGGAAGAGGATCAACGGAAATTTATTGCAAATGTTTCTCATGATTTCCGCTCGCCTCTGACTTCCATCAAAGGCTATATAGAAGCCATTATGGATGGCACCATTCCCCATGAAATGCAGGATAAATACCTGAATATCATTTTATTTGAAACAGAACGCCTCAACAAGCTAACCCAGAGTATGCTGGAGCTGAACAAATATGGCGTCAAAGGCACTATGCTGGATATCTCAAGCTTTGACATTAATAACACCATCAAACTGGTAGTTCAGTCTTTCGAAGGAATCTGCCAGGAAAAACGGATTTCTTTTGAATTGATATTAACAGGAGAAACCTCTTTTGTCTGTGCAGATATGAGCAAAATCCAACAAGTACTTTACAACCTGATTGACAATGCGATTAAATTCAGTCATCCAGATTCTGCTATAACCATTGAAACCACAGAAAAAAATGAAAAGGTTTTTATCTCCGTGAAGGATACCGGAATCGGCATTCCAAAAGAAAGTATTAAAAAAATCTGGGAACGATTTTACAAAACAGACCTGTCCCGCGGAAAAGACAAACGTGGTACAGGTCTTGGACTTGCCATTGTGAAAGAAATCATTTCTGTACATAACGAAAATATTAATGTTATCAGCACAGAAGGAGTTGGCACAGAATTTATTTTTACGCTGCCCTTGAAAAAAGAATGAAAAGAAACAAAAGGAGAATAAAATTATGTTGGAAAAATTCTTCAAGCTACGTGACAACCATACTACAGTAAAAACAGAAATCATTGCGGGATTTACCACCTTCATGACCATGGCCTATATCCTTGCTGTGAATCCTAACATCCTCTCAGCGGCAGGTATGAACCCAAAGGCTGTGTTGATTGCCACCGCTCTGGCTTCCTTTGTAGGTACGCTGCTTATGGCGCTGCTTGCGAATTATCCTTTTGCATTAGCTCCCGGCATGGGACTAAATGCTTACTTTGCCTACACGGTAGTGATCGGAAAGGGCTATTCCTGGCAAGCTGCATTGTTTGCTGTATTTGTGGAAGGTGTTATCTTTATCATCCTGTCCCTGACCAATGTTCGGGAATCTATATTCAACACCATCCCCACCACCTTAAAAGCCGCCGTTGGCGTGGGAATCGGCCTGTTTATCGCCTTTATTGGATTACAGGATGCAAAATTAATCGTACACAACGATTCTACACTGGTAACCTACCAGAATTTTAAGGGAGAAAACTTTCATTCTGTAGGAATCGGCGCCATTCTTGCATTGATTGGCCTAATTTTTACGGGAATATTGTTAGTAAAACAAGTAAAAGGCAGTATTTTAATCGGTATCTTTACCACTTGGATACTTGGTATTCTCTGTGAAGTTGCAGGCATTTATGTTCCTTCCCCAGACAACGGCATGTATTCTGTCATTCCATCTGGATTTGTCAGCCTTGATTTTTCCTCTTTCCAGGAAACCTTTGGCGCCGTCTTTGCCATAGATTTCAACAGCTTTCATCTTATAGATTTTGCTGTTATCATATTCTCTTTCCTATTCGTGGATTTGTTTGATACTCTGGGAGCATTGATTGGACTTTCCACCAAAGCAGATATGCTGGACGAAGAAGGAAAACTCCCTAGAATCAGACCCGCTTTATTGTCTGATGCAATTGCCACCTGTGTAGGAGCCATTTTTGGTACTTCCACAACCACAACCTTTGCAGAAAGCGCTACAGGTGTAACCGCTGGGGGACGTACTGGCCTTACCGCCCTTACCACTGGACTATTATTCCTGCTATCTGTGATTTTCTCCCCTCTGTTTTTAAGCGTCCCATCCTTCGCAATTGCCCCTGCTTTAATTCTCGTGGGCTTCTACATGATGGGTGCTGTAACAAAAATCAACTTTGATGATATGAGTGATGGAATTCCGGCATTTTTATGTATGATTGCTATGCCTCTTGCCTACAGTATTTCCGAAGGGATCTCCATTGGAGTAATTTCCTGGACCTTAATCAATCTTTTGACTGGAAAGGCAAAAGAAAAGAAAATCAGCGTTTTGATGTATGTCCTGACTATTTTATTTATTTTGAAATATATCTTCCTTTGAGAATGAGCTTTCTATAAGATTAAACTGCTGCTTGCTGCAAAATCTGTTCCTTCTTTCAGAGGGATACCCTGATACATTAATTCACCATAAGTTACCGTAATCCGAAGATAATTCCGTCTGCCATAGAAAACACGGTCAATTCACTTGCAGGCTTTCGTACTTTCTTCTTACATGGAACACATGATATTGATGTCGCCAAGTACATATTTGCTTTTATATCCGTATTTTCCATAATCCTTATAAAGCATATAATCAGATTTCAGTTGTAATACATCACGGATAATCGGCAATGCGTCCATAGTAGGAAAGCGGACATGGAAGTAATCAATCAACAGGAATAACGGTTCTTGTTGATTGAAACTCTCCATCTGTTTTTCTTATGTCTTATTCAATCTTTTATAGTGATTATGAATACTCTTTTACGTTCTCTTAATTGCGCTACTATTCATTTTTCAAAAATTCCCCATAGAGAAATAACCATACCCAAAATAGCAACGAATATAAAGACAGCAAGTACAGGCAGTAATTCATATCGTGATAAATTAAAAATTACCGAATAGGTATCATCGTTTATCCAATCTTTAATCATACTAAAGCCTAATAAAAGTGCCGTGGCAATTATGCCAGCTAAAGAGAGGAACGAACCCCAAATTACTTTTTTCATGTTTTACCTCCTTAATTATCTAAAATAAACAGGAACAGACGGAACTAAATATCCTGAATTTCCATTATTATATTCAATTTTCAAAAATGGTCTAAAAACGGATTTTGAACTATTTTTACTTAACTGTAAAGCAACAGAATATGTATTCCTATCATCTTCGGATTGTACGGTATCAGTAATTTTGTAATCTGTAACATTAGAAAATTCTTTAGGAAATTCCAAACTAAATTTTGTGATTTTATTTCCATTTTGATCTATTCCATAATTTGCTCCAGCAATTAAATCCTCTGAAATATCTGATTCCATACTAGACAAAGAAACTGAAAATAATTCATCAGTTAAAGTTACTTTTTGTTCCACCAAATAACTAGAAAGTTCATATTTTTGACTAGAATCCTTATTAGAACTCAACTCAATATGTGTTAGCGATTTAAATCCGTCAAACGAAAAATCAGATAGTTCTGGAACTAATACTAATGTTAAGTTATAAAGTTCGTCGTTTACTTTATGCGCACTCCAAATTAACTGATTCGTCTGATAAACGATTTTACTGTTAGCATACAAAGCGGCACTTTCAATTTTTTCATTGAGTATAGATTCTACTTGTGCGGTATCTATATCCGACTTTTCAGAAAAAGCGAAGTAAAACGGAAGCCACCGATTATAACCGTCTATATCATTTTTACTCATAGAAATATAAGCATTTTTTTGGTCTAATTTAAGAGTTGAAAAATCAAAAGAATTTTTGGGAAAAGCAAAAAAAATAACCAGCCCTATTATACAAAGAAGAAAAATAGAAATGATAATTTTAAATGATTTTTTCACAAACAGCCTCCTTTTCGTTGGTAAAAAAGGAGATAAAAAGGTTGTTATGATCAATCTTTCTATCCCCTAATGGTAAATTTAATAACTTCTTGTTTCTAAGTCACATACAATGTTTGTAGGTTTACCCAATGCGCTACCTTTACCCGTTTCTTGCCATTTACTTAAAGGCGGTCCAGAAAGAACATATGTAGTTACACAAGTAAATGTTTTGTATGGACGAGAATATGTTACTTTCACTCTACCGTCTTTTTTATACGGAACTTTGAAAGTACGAGTAGTAGAGGTAGAAATTGTATGTGATTTAGTATAACTAGTACCAAGAGAAGAGGATACTACACTATCTGTAACCCCGACAGAGGTACTTACTGATTTGGATACGCTTTTACTTTTTGATGTTGCCCATGATACAGTAGGCCAATCCGTGGATTTAGGGTATTTAGAATTTCTTGTCCATACCGTAGTAGGATTCCAACTATACTTGCGAAAAGTTCCCGTTTTAACATTTTTGATTGAGTGGCTATGGGGAGTTAAACTAAAATGGCGAGCCTTTGTTGGGTGTGTATGTAATTCCTGTAAGTCCTGTCCTAATTTGATTTCTTCATCAGTTAAGTCGTAGGATTGAATGATATAGTCTCCCTCATAGTTATAAGTGGGTTCCCCTACATTAGAAAAGTCTTTGGTGTCATTGATAACAGGCGCCGTTTCTGCGGCAAATGCCGTTGTACTCATAGTAGCTGCCATAATTGCAGCTAATGCCAGAGAAGTAAAAGTTTTTCGTTTGTTCATGCTATTCCCTTGTTTTTTCTTTTTTCGAGTATGCTCTCATATTTTACAACAGTAATATATGAGAGCATGCTCAGCAGAACATTTGTAGAATATCATATTTATTTGCATAGAACAATAAAGATTTCCTTAATATTCTTTTAATGAAGAATTAACGAATAATCCTTCAATATCATCATTTCATTTCTGCTGCTTCACGACGATAAAAAAGAGATACCAACACGCTTATGTAGTACCTCTTAACTTAACAGCAATATTCTTTCTTTTTCAAACAGGTAAATATGGGCTATCCTTTTGTTGGAGAAACTCCGTTTTCCCATGCTCTATATAAACTTGCCAAATCAAACCACCAAATCCACCGACGGAACATCCCCGCCTGACATATCGGCTCCTCCGCCAACTGTAGTAGCTGCACCTGCAGAAATATCTGGAACGCCAGTGCTTACTGTCATCTCTGCTGCCACCATCATTTCTATCTGCTGCTCAATCTGCGCTTCTATCTGTGCTTCTGTCAGCTCTATGCCGTCCTCGCTCAACTTAAGCTCCACACCCTCAGTCGGAACATAGGCATATGCAAACGCTTCATTCTCAGAATAATTGGAAGCATTGCCCATATTTTTCTTATACTCCAAATCTGCTTCCTCCATCTTCTCATGCTCCATGTTGCGGTGAATCCGGCGTTTCTGCATCAATTCCTGCTGCTGGCGTTTCTGCTTCTGGATTCTCTGGCTTTTGTCCATCCTTGCTTTTTGTTTGAGATTCTGCTCTTTTTGTTTTACCCTGAGCTTTATTTCATTTTTTTGCTGCTGTTCTTCTGCTTTCACTTCCTTGGCATGCCTTTTCTGAAGCTGCTCTTCCTGTTTTAGATTCTGTGTCTTCATCTGGGCGCAACGCACCATCCTGCGAGCATGGATAATAGCCGCTGCAAGCTGTGCTTCATTGAATTGCCCTGTGCCTTTTGCTTTCAGCAAATTAGCCAGCTTTCCCTTGGCCTGTGCCAACACCTGCCCGGCGCTCTGTGCTTTTTTTACCCGAGACAGCGCAGAGCGTATTTCTCTTGGATTATAATTTACGTTTTTCTTTTTTCCTTTGTTCTGACTGCTCTTTTTGGAAGCTCTTGTATTCTTTTGCATATTTCTCGTGGATATCGTTCCCTGTATGCTGCTGGAAGCTACTCCACTGGCCATATATGATGTTACTTTCATACTGTTCCCTCCCTGAAACTGATTTTGGAAATCCTTTTCCTCTGAAAATCCCTAACGCCTAAGCCTCCTGTTCTCTTACATTTGACTGGCTATAATAATAACATCGTCACATTTCCACAAAAAATAATGTTTGAAAGGAATTTATTCACAACATATCAAAAGAAGGCCGCCGGAAAGAATACATTTCAAATATTCTTTCCGACGACCTTTCATCATTATATTTTCCGATTCTATACTAATTCCAGAAGAACCTCTAAAGCACCGTCACCTTTACGCTGACCAATTTTTACGATTCTGGTGTATCCACCATTACGGTCTACATACTTTGGAGCAATTTCGTCAAATAACTTGGTTGCAACGTCAACTTTCTTGGTGTTCTTCTTCTTTCCTGCATTTTCAGCCGGAACAGATTTCACAGAGTATAATACTTTGTTCATCTGACGTCTTGCATGTAAACGGGAAGGAAGGTCTTTCTTGATTTTCTTCTCTACTTCGTCGTATACGGTCACTTTCTTGCCGTCTACCACTTCTTTTACTCTTTTGCCGTCTTTGTCTTTACGTGGCACTTTAGCTGTTACGGTAACTTCCTCAAAATTATCTTTTTCTCTTACAGCCATAGCAATTAACCCTTCTGCTACTTTACGGACTTCTTTAGCTTTAGCTTCTGTCGTTACAATTTTGCCATTGTATAACAATGCAGTTACCTGATTTCTAATTAAGGCTTTTCTCTGATCAGAGGTTCTGCCTAATTTTCTATATTTTGCCATTTTTAAATCCTCCATTTTGAATATCCGGCAATGCCTTTTGGTCTTATTTACCGAACATGTGATTGACAAGGCTTTGCCCTTTGGTCTTACAATCCTCGCCAAGTATGTGTAAAACTGGGATTACCCCTCCGAAGAATTTCATTCTTCTCCGGGGTTTAATTGTAATCCTAGTTCTTTTAGTTTTGCTAATACTTCTTCTAAAGACTTACGTCCAAGATTACGAACCTTCATCATATCTTCCGGTGTTCTATTGGTCAACTCTTCTACCGTGTTGATACCTGCCCGTTTCAGGCAGTTATAAGAACGAACGGACAATTCCAGTTCATCAATATTCATTTCAAGAACTTTTTCTTTTGCATTATCTTCTTTTTCAATCATGACTTCTGCAGTTCTTGCATTCTCAGACAAGTCAATAAATAAATTCAAATGCTCGCTTAAAACCTTTGCTGCTAAACTTACTGCCTCATCGGGTTCCAGTGTACCATTCGTAAATACATCCAGTGTAAGCTTATCATAGTCTGTAATCTGTCCCACACGTGTATTCTCAATCGTAAGATTTACACGCTCTACTGGCGTATAAATAGAATCAACTGCAATGACGCCAATTGGTACATCTTCACTCTTGTTCTTGTCAGCGCTCACGTAGCCCCTGCCTTTTGTAATTGTCAATTCCATATATAATCTGGAATCTGCTCCACCGTTCAGATGGGCAATTACCAATTCAGGATTCAGCACCTGGATATCAGGATCTACCTGAATATCTGCTGCTGTAACTACGCCTTCACCTTCAAATTCAATGTAAGCAACTTTAGACTCGTTTGTTGGGCTGGTGTTTTTTAATGCCAGATTCTTGATGTTCATAATAATCTCAGTTACATCTTCCTTTACGCCAGGAATGGAACTGAACTCATGCAAAACACTTTCGATTTTTACCTGGCTGACTGCTGCGCCTGGCAAGGAAGAAAGCATGATTCTTCTTAAAGAATTGCCAAGTGTAGTACCATAACCTCTCTCCAGTGGTTCTACAACAAATCGGCCGTATTTTTTGTCTTCTGAAATCTGAGAAATTTCAATTTTTGGTTTTTCAAAATCGAACACTACAAAGTCCCTCCTTTTCGGGTATCGTTGCTTGTTAATGATTATTTAGAATACAACTCGACGATAAGCATTTCGTTAACTGGAACGTCAATTGCCTCTCTGTTCGGTAATTCCTTTACAGTACCCTTCAGGTTTTCCTGGTCAGCCTCTAACCATTCCGGAACTAATCTCCCGGCAGTTACTTCAAGGATATCTTTGTATCTCTGGGATCCTTTGCATTTTTCTTTGATTTCAACTGTATCGCCAGCTTTTACCAGATAAGACGGAACCTTTACCTGCTTGCCATTTACCAAAACATGCTTATGGCCAACAATCTGTCTTGCTTCTTTTCTGGTTCTTGCCAGTCCTAAACGGAATACTACGTTATCCAATCTGCTCTCCAGAATGATCATCAGGTTCTCACCTGTCATTCCTTTCATTCTATCTGCTTTCAGATAATAATTATGGAATGGTTTTTCTAATACGCCATAAATAAATTTTGCTTTCTGTTTTTCTCTTAACTGAAGACCATATTCAGATACTTTTCTGTTTGCTCTCTTTAACTGTCTGTTAGACTTCTTATCTATTCCTAAAAAAATTGGGTCTAACCCAAGAGATCTACATCTCTTTAAAACGGGAACTCTATTTACTGCCATCTTAACTTATACCTCCTAAATCAGACTCTTCTACGTTTTGGCGGGCGGCATCCATTGTGAGGTACCGGAGTAACGTCCTTGATGCTTGTTACCTCAAGACCACATGCCTGAAGTGCACGGATTGCTGCTTCTCTTCCTGAACCAGGTCCTTTTACCATAACGTCTACTGTTTTTAAACCATGAATAAGAGCTGCCTTTGTAGCTGTCTCTGCCGCCATCTGTGCAGCATACGGAGTAGATTTCCTTGAACCTCTAAAGCCAAGACCGCCTGCACTTGCCCATGATAAAGCATTTCCTTCAGCATCTGTAATTGTTACGATTGTATTGTTGAAAGATGACTGAATGTGCGCCTGTCCACGTTCAACGTTTTTCTTTACGCGCTTTTTTGTCACTTTTTTTGCAGTGTTTTTCGCCATATCTAAACTAACCTACTTTCTTCCAAAATAATATTGATTGCTCTGCTATTAATTGTAATTCTGTTCACTAAGCTCAGGCTGCGCAAATCCGCTTGCCATCACAAAATGATCTATTTTTTCTTATTCGCAACTGTTCTCTTAGGACCTTTTCTGGTTCTTGCATTCGTCTTTGTATTCTGACCACGAACTGGAAGCCCTTTCCTATGACGAATCCCACGATAACATCCAATTTCCTGTAATCTCTTAATATTTAAAGCGATTTCTCTTCTCAAATCACCTTCTACCATTTGAGTCTGGTCGATCACTTCACTGATTCTTTTCACTTCTTCGTCTGTCAAATCTCTGACACGAGTATCAGGACTTACTTTAGCTTCTGCCAGGATACGGTTAGAGCTTGCTCTTCCGATGCCATAAATATAAGTTAATCCTATTTCAACACGTTTTTCTCTTGGTAAATCTACACCTGCGATACGAGCCATGTGTGTCGTACACCTCCATAATCTTCTAATCTTTTCTCCATATCGGATCTTTTCCATTCTGCCGCCTGCCTCTGACAATTCCAGTATTTTCCATCTGCAAACGGCAAGCTCAGGCATATCTGCAACAAAATCTGCCTTAAACACGAAAAACAAACATATGCAGCTGCGGTTGCTCGCCCTGAAATGAGTGCATATCTCTGTTCTCTGTCAAATATCTTGTTCTGTACATTTTTCCCGGATTCCCTCGGTATCAAAAAACCCGAAAACAGCCGCACACGCTGGTTATTATGAATAATGAAACGATTCCCTGCTGTTTAACAACAGTTCCTGGTGTTTCACTACAGCCGCACATAAAAATTTGTTAAGTGTTGTATCTCATCCCTGTCTCTGTTTATGTTTTGGATTCTCACAGATAACCCGGATGCTTCCTTTTCTCTTAATAATTTTGCATTTTTCGCAAATAGGTTTTACGGATGATCTTACCTTCACAGCAGTTCCTCCTTTCTACTGTTTGTACAAATATTCTTGTATCTGTCTCTGCATATTTTTGTATGCAAAAACAACTCGCTCCAAAAGCGTTCACTTGGCATTATAACATTCTAAAAAAAAAAAATCAATAGGTTCGGAAAACATTTTTGTATATAAATATAGAAAATACTTGCAATAGCAAAAATTAATGTTATAATGAAATGGAACGTACGTTCTTTAAATATCTTTAAAATCTAATGAATGCCAAAATAACATAAACTCAGAATACACGGATTATTATTTAAAAATAAAGGAGGTATACGAAAATGCCTAAATTTACTGTAAAAAAAGAAGAATTTGATAGTGGTTTGGGAAAAAATCAAAGACTAACTACATCTATTGTTCCTGTAGATGGAAAATATATTTCTGACATAACAATCAAAAATACCTCTGGTGAAAAAATAGAAGAATACTATAAATGGCAGTTTATCTATGCACTTATAAATAGTGGAATGTATAACAAGGATTACATTGGGGTTGAAGTGCGTTTTCCCAAAGGAAATAAAACATCTGCGCCATTAAAGATTGATGCCGTAATATTTGACTCCCCACAATGGTTGGATAGATACAATAATTATTGGACACATAAAAAGACCTCTGACTTAGACTGGCTCAATGAACATATATTGTCTGTCATTGAGTTTAAAAAGGGTGATAAAGAAATCGAGAAAGTATATAACGGGCAAATAAAAGCTGCTATGAAACAAAAAGAACCATCTATGGATTATGTACTTGGCATATATTATGATACAGAAAGAATGTATTTATTCCATCGAAGAAACGGCCTCTATTTAAGATATGATGAAAATAAAAATGTAAAAGGTGATAACAGCAAACTAGGCGACTTATCCTTACAGCTTTTCGACCCATACATATATTTGCCAGATTATAACGAATTGATTACAAGAAAAAATAAGGTAAAAACTTTAGATAGAAGCTGTCGCACAATTCTGGATCTTGATACTATTACATCAAGATTAACCACATCACTACAAGATGCGCTCTCAAGTGTCCTACGGTGTTTAGATAAAGTGGGCCTAGTTTCCCAAAGAGGCTATGAAATACTTATCCAAACATTTGCTTTGAAAATATATGATGAAAAGCATAACAAAAGACATCCCATGGATAAACTAAAGTTTTATATTACAGAGAATGAAGAAAAGTTTCATTCACTTAGAGAAGAAGGAATTCAAAATTTTATCAAACGATTAAAAGAAATCTGGCTTAATGCCGAAAATGAGTATTCTAAAATACTAAGCGAACAATTAATTGATTGGAAAGAGATAAATCAGGTTAAAGTCGCAGTTTCAATCTGTATAGCTTTTCAAGACTTTTCATTTGTTAGATCTTCCAAAAGTGACATATATCAAATGATATTTTATAATTTTGCAAATGCATTCAAGAGAGATGAATCAGCTCAGTTTTTAACCCCATTGCCCATTATAGATTTTTTAGTCAGAATAGTTAATCCACGTAAAAATGACACTGTGCTAGATCCATGTTGCGGAATTGGAGATTTTTTATCATTGTCATACGTTAATGCTTTGGAAAAACCTGATGAGTGGAAGCTAAGCGATGCAAATATTTATGGTGTCGATATTGATCCCAATATGATAAAATTGGCAACCTTAAATATGTTATTAAATGGTGATGGAGAAGCAAAATTGTATTACAAACCCGACTTAGGGTCTATATTGTGGAAAATTGCCGTAGGAAATCCTCCAGAATTAGTTGAATTAGAAGTTGATAAGCAAAAAAATGGACAATGGAATCATTGGTCTGATAACACCAAATTAATGGGATTTGATGTAATATTAACAAATCCACCATTTGGAGAGGATCGGGCATTTAGACCTGCAAACAAATATGAGCAGAAAGTTATTGAAACATATGAATTATGGGATATCATAGGCGGAGATTCCATAGACAAAGGAGTGATCTTTTTAGAAAATGCATATCGAATGCTTAAAATTGGCGGAAGAATGGGTATTGTAGTATCAAATTCTATATCATCAATCAACAAATATGCATGTGTCCGTGAATGGTTAATGAAAAAAATGCGTATAGTGGCAGTATTTGATTTACCACCAAATGTATTTGCAGAAACAGGCGTAAATACAAGCATAATTATTGCATATAAACCATGTGAAGATCGCCTGCAAAAATTGATAGATAGTAATTATTCAGTTTTTGCAAGAGATATTAAAGCTGTTGGATATGAAAAACGAACATCAAAAAGAAACGTTGTTTTTAACCCAGTGTATAAAATAGATGATTCAACATTCGAAATTGAAAAAGATAAAGAGGGAAAAATGGTTTTAGACGAAGAATTTTCTCAAATTATCAGTGATTTTAGAGATTGGTGTTTGGGACAAGAAGAAGAAATTAATCGTCTGTTTTTAAAGGAGGATTAGTGTATGGATTTTAACAAAATTCCAGATACGTTATCATTTAAAGAAATTCTTGATCATGGCTGTTCCCTGTCGCCAACAATGTACAAGAAAATACAGATTAAAAATCAGAATGTAAAAACTGTAAAAGAATTATTGGATGAAGAACACAGATATCAAAAAGGGAATGAACCAGGAAGTCAATGGTACGTAAAAAAATCAAATAAATATTTATTGAGAACAAAGTCCTTACAAGATTTTAGCTATTTGATCTATCCGAAAGGAGATTGCATTATTCCAATCAATCCTAAAAAATATGCCAACATAAGACTGACAAAAGGAGATATTTTATTATCAAAAGACTCCAATATAGGTGAAGCTGCAATTGTTTGTTCTAATGAATGCGAAGATAAAAATTTTTGTAGTGGAATAGTAAAATTAAATATTAAGGAAGAGTATGATAACTACTATGTTTATGCTTTTTTAAAACATAATTTTTTTAAGGAACAGTTAAACTCTCTTTGTCCTAAAGGTGCAACAATTAAACATGCCGGAGAAAGATGGATGCAATGTAAAATTCCATTTCCAAATCAAAAGAACCATAGAGATATTATAAAGTTGATTTCAGAGCATGTACAAATGATCATGGCTATGGAAAAGGCTATCACAGACAACGCACAAAAAATCTTTGATATCATAAGTATAACGCTTCGTTCTAATCAAACAAATACAGAATATGTTTATGAATATCCTACAATTTCTAAAATGTTAAAAGAAAAACGGTTAGACGCTGCTATTTATTGCAAAGAATATGAAGAAAAAATCCGATTGGTTGAATCCTTCAAAGCCGGATATTGGACACCAGGTGAATATGGTTTTTCCATAATACCTGGTCCCAGCTTGGAAATAAAACTATTAAAAACTAGAATAGATTCTGATACTTATAAAAAAGGTTTCTATCAATTACTTCTTCCCACAAACCTTTCTGAATACGGGACAATAAATAAGATACAGTACATAGGAACAAAAAAGCAATTACCAATGTTAAAAAAGGGAGATATTTTGTTTGGGGAAGCTGGTTTTCAAAAAGGAAGGTCCACAGTCATTGTTGAAGAATTTGAAAAATGCACTACAAATGCACATGGATTATATGCCAGAAGAGAAGACAATGATTTAAGAAAATCTATTTATTTTAGATGTATATTTGATTGGTACCGTAGAATGAATCTTATTGATTTAATGGCTGTAGGCGGTTCGGGTGGACATTTCTCCCCAGAATATTTTGAATATATCAAAATTCCAAAATTTGATGAAGATGTGATTGATAACATTGTATCTTTATATCATGCTCCTAATACTACACCATATGATATAGATAGTAAAGATTACTCAAAATGGGGAATTATACAACTTGATAAAGCAATAAAAAGCCTCAAAACCAAGCTTACAACAATTTTGGACAAGATCATTAATGATGAACACATCGAAATAGATTTTCCAAAGGAATTATTTTAAACAAAACCCCATCGCCTTATTATGCAATCTCCACTACTGCATAATAAGGCGATGGGGCTTATATGAGATAACTTAATTACCAAAGCATTTCGAAAAATACTTTCTAATAGGCGCTCTTCTTATTTATCTCTCCATATAATTCTTCCTTTTGTCAGGTCATATGGGGACATTTCAATGGTAACCTTGTCTCCTGGCAGAATACGAATAAAATTCATTCTCAACTTTCCGCTGATGTGTGCCAGAATTTGATGTCCATTTTCCAATTCCACCTGAAACATAGCGTTAGGTAATTTCTCAACTACTTTTCCTTCTACTTCGATTACGTCTGCTTTTGACATATTGTTTCCTCCTGATTTTTCATACCTGCTGGGTATTCCTGATACTTTTCTGATAAAGCTTAATGGCTCTTTTTATCTCTTCATTCCGAAAATTCTCCTGCATAAAGACTTCTGTAATTTCTTTCGGAAGCTTTTTAATCATCTGAATATGCTTTTTGTTCTTCTTTTTTGGTTTTTCCAAAGGCTTTAATTTCCCATCCGCCAGATAAACCCAATTGGCTTCTTCTTTTACAATTACATACATGTTGTCTTTGTCGTGACCAGATCTGGAAACTGCTAACTTTATATTCATCTATGCCTCCACATTTGTAAGGGATAAGATTTCAGGCTCCCCGCTTGTCACTAAAATCGTATTTTCGTAATGGGCAGATAAGGAACCATCCTGAGTAACAACTGTCCAGTTGTCCTCCTGCCATGCCACATCATAACGCCCTGCGTTAATCATAGGTTCAATTGCCAATGTCATGCCTGCCTTCAGCCTGACGCCTCTGCTCTTTTGTTTGAAATTCGGTATCTGAGGATCTTCATGAAGATGCGTGCCGATTCCATGCCCTACCAAATCTCTCACTACTCCATAGCCAAAGCTTTCTGCATAAGCGGCGATTGCATTTGAAATCTGATGTAGATGATTTCCTTCTTTCGCATATTTTATGCCTTCAAAAAAACTCTGCCTGGTCCTTTCAATCAACAATGCTGCTTCCTGAGAAATTTCTCCAATACCATGGGTTCTTGCTGCATCAGAATGGTAGCCTTTATAGATCACTCCGATATCCAAGCTCACAATATCTCCCTCACGGATCAGGCGCTTTTTACTGGGAATCCCATGCACCACCTCATTATTTACCGACACACACACAGACGCCGGATAGCCATTATAATTCTTAAAAGAAGGGATGCACCCATAACTTCTAATGATTTCCTCTCCTAGATGATCTACATCGTATGTAGACATCCCAGGCTTTAAGGATTTCCCCAGATTATCATGAACCTTCTCCAAAATTTTCCCTGCTGCCCGCATTAATTCGATTTCTCTGGCAGATTTAATTGATACTGACATTTTTACGCTCCTAAAATTTCCACAATGGCGCCAAATACATTTTCCATTGGCTGGGTTCCGTCTACAGTTTTTAAAATATTCTGTTCTTTATAATAATCAATTAAGGGCTGGGTTTGTTCATGATATACATCCAAACGTTTCTTTACTGTTTCTGGCTGATCATCATCTCTTAAAACTACTTTATTCCCACAACGGTCGCAAATACCTTCCACCTTGGTAGGAATCGAAACAATGTGATAAGTTGCGCCACAATTTAAGCATGCACGTCTTCCTGACATCCGATTGACAATATTTTCATCTGGTACATCCACATCAATGGCATAATCCATCTTTTCATTGATTTTTGCAAGCGCTGCATCCAAAGCCTGTGCCTGGGGAATTGTTCTTGGGAAACCATCCAGCACAAATCCATTTTTGCAGTCATCTTGACCAATGCGGTCCATAACTAAATCACATGTAAGCTCATCTGGTACCAGAAGTCCCTGGTCCATGTATTCCTTTGCCTTCTTTCCAAGTTCTGTCCCTGCTTTCAAGTTCGCCCGAAAAATATCTCCAGTAGAAATATGTGGAATAGAATACTTATCCGCAATCTGCTTTGCCTGTGTTCCTTTTCCTGCTCCCGGCGCTCCTAACATAATAATTTTCATACTTGGCTCCTCCTTATTATTTCCGCTTTATGATGTATATTCGCTAATGTTTTCATCACCGAATATGATAGTAACCACTTCCGCACGCATGCGAAAGTGGCTGCATTTAAACTGGCATATCAATCATTTAAAAATCCTTTATAATAACGTACCAGCATTTGAGATTCGATCTGTTTCAGAGTTTCGATTACCACACCTACAATAATAATGATAGATGTCCCACCAAAGGATACATTTGCACTGAAAACTCCATTAAAGAAAATTGGAATCACAGCCACAATCATAAGTCCTACTGCTCCGATAAATACAATATAATTCAAGATCTTTGTCAAATAATCACTGGTTGGCTTTCCTGGCCTGATACCTGGAATAAATCCACCCTGACGTTTCATATTATTTGCAATCTCCAAAGGATTGAAGGTGATAGATGTATAGAAATATGCAAAAGCAATTACCAACACAATATACACCAACAAACCTATGCTGTAAACTGGATTCTCTGGATCACACCAGTAAGACTGGGACAATCCATGAAGAATTTTGCTTCCAATTCCGTTTCCATTTCCTTTTCCCATAATGGTAGCAATGATAACCGGGAACTGCATAATGGACTGGGCAAAAATAATCGGTATTACACCAGCAGTATTTACTTTCAAAGGAATATGTGTAGACTGTCCGCCTACCTGCTTACGTCCCTGAATTTTTTTACTATACTGTACCGGAATTCTGCGCTGACCATCCTGCAAGATAATAACGAATACAACTGTTACCAGAATTACTGCGAGAATTACTACTGCAGCAATAATTGCATTTCCTACATTTGGTGCATTTGCAATAAACTGAGTGTAAAGAGTCATCAAATCCTCTGGAATACGGGAAATAATATTGATTACCAACACAATGGAAATACCATTTCCCACACCGTGCTCTGTGATTCTTTCACCAATCCACATCAAGACTGCGGAACCTGCCGTCAGTCCTGTCACCATCATAATAACATGAGGTGCATCAAATTTATCCAAATATCCACCCCGGCCAAATCCAATTGCCATGGCAATAGACTGAATCAATGCAAGAGCAACCGTAACATAACGTGTAATTTCCGCTATCTTCTTCCTTCCATCTTCTCCATCCTTCTGCATCTCCTCTAGCTTGGGAATCGCAATTGTAAGAAGCTGCATAATAATGGAGGACGTAATGTATGGTGTAATGTTCAATGCAAACACTGACATCTGTTCAAAAGAACCGCCAGTAATTGCATCAAAGAAATTCAATGCATCCATTCCCTGGTTTGCAAACCAGTTGGCAATTACTTCGGCATTTACACCAGGAAGAGGAAGCTGTGATCCTATCCTGATGATTACCAACATTACTAGCGTATAAAAAATACGGTTCCTGATATCCTTTATTTTAAATGCATTACGGAGTGTCTCCAGCATTAAACCACCTCTGCTTTTCCACCAAGAGCCTCAATCTTCTCTTTTGCACCTGCGCTGAAAGCATTTACTTGTACGGTAAGTTTCTTGGTAAGCTCACCATTTCCGAGAATCTTCACGCCATCTCTGGGGTTTTTCACAATTTTACGCTCTTTTAAAACTTCTATTGTTACAACATCATCGTTATTAAATACTTCCAGAACGTCAACATTGATTGCAACAATATCTTTGGAATTCCTGTTTTTGAATCCGCGTTTTGGAATTCTTCTGTATAATGGCATCTGACCGCCTTCAAAACCAGGTCTTGGCGCTCCAGAACGTGCTTTCTGACCCTTATGTCCCTTGCCTGCTGTCTTACCATTTCCCGAACCGTGTCCGCGGCCTCTTCTATAATCACTGTGCTTAGAACCTTTTGCCGGCTTTAAATTTGATAAGTCCATTTTGACACCTCCTTACGTTCTCTTAGATTTCTTCTACTTTCACTAAATGCTTTACCTGTCGGATCATCCCTCTAACCGCTGCATTATCTGGCATTTCTACTGTATGGTTCAATTTTCTTAAACCTAATGCTTCCACTGTCTTGCGATTTTTGGGAACAGCGCCGATTGCGGATTTTACAAGTGTAATTTTTAATTTCTCTGCCATTTTCCATATCCTCCTTAACCGAGTATCTCTTCTACAGATTTACCGCGGAGTTTTGCTACTTCTTCTGGAGATTTTAACTGTTTTAAAGCTTCAATTGTAGCAAGAACTACGTTCTGCTTATTGTTGGAGCCTAAAGATTTTGTACGGATGTTCTTAATTCCTGCCAGCTCACATACACTACGTGCAGGACCGCCTGCAATTACACCGGTACCTTCTGGAGCTCTTTTCAACAGTACAGATGCACCGGTATGTTTTCCAGTAATATCATGGGTAATACTGTTGTTATCATCTAATTTTACAGAAATCAGTTTCTTCATTGCATCTTCTTTTCCCTTGCGGATCGCTTCAGGAATTTCAGTTGCTTTGCCTAAACCTGCACCTACATGACCATTGCTGTCACCAACAACAACCAAAGCTGTAAAACGCATATTACGTCCGCCTTTCACAACTTTTGTTACACGTTTAATTGATACCACTTTTTCTGTTAATTCCAATTGACTAGCATCAATGATTGTACGTTTCATGTATTTGTCTCCTCCTATTAAAAGTTTAACCCAGCTTCTCTTGCTGCATCAGCTAAAGCCTGGACTTTTCCCTGATAGATATAACCGCCTCTGTCGAAGACAACCGTAGTAATGCCCTTTTCCAGCGCCCGCTTTGCAATCACTGTTCCAAGGTATGCTGCCGCTTCCACATTATTGGTTTTCTCCAACTCTGCTTTCACATCTTTCTGGAGTGTAGACGCGGAAACAAGTGTATGCTGCGCATCATCATCAATAATCTGTGCATACATATGATTATTACTTCTAAACACTGCCAAACGTGGCCTTTCAGCTGTACCGGAGAAACGATTGCGAATTCTTCTATGCTTTTTCAAACGGACTTCTGATCTTGATTTTTTATTAATCATTTTTTGTTCCTCCTTTAATTATTTTTTACCAGTCTTACCAACTTTACGCCGGATAACTTCATCAACATATTTGATACCTTTTCCTTTGTAAGGCTCAGGTCTTCTCTTGTCTCTGATTTCAGCAGCGTACTGGCCAACTTTTTCTTTATCAATACCGGAAACGGTAATTTTATTTCCTTCTACTTTGGATTCCAATCCTTCTGGATCAGTCATAACTACTGGATGGGAATATCCCAGATTCAGAGTTAAATCTTTTCCAGATTTTGATGCTCTGTAACCAACACCGTTTACTTCCAGTTCTTTGGTATAACCATTGGTTACACCTACTACCATATTATTAATCAATGTTCTGGTCAGGCCATGCAAAGATTTCATTTTCTTTAAGTCATTGGGCCTGGTTACAGTAATTTCAGAACCTTCTAATTTGATTTCCATTTCTGCTGGAAGGGTTCTCTCAAGAGCTCCCTTCGGACCTTTTACAGTCACATGATTATTTTCTGCAATATCTACAGTTACACCTGCAGGTACCGCGATTGGCATTCTTCCGATTCGTGACATGCCCGTACCTCCTGTAATTTATTTTTATATGCTGTGAGAGTTCCACTCGACTAACACGCTGTCTTCGCCAAAAGCAGGCTCGTCACCGCTAAGTCTCGGGAACGGCTTTCGCACTAAGTTCGATAACACCTCACTAAGTGCTCAATGCCTACCATACATAGGCCAGCACTTCGCCTCCTACTGCTAATTTTCTAGCCTGTTTATCTGTTATAACACCCTGATTGGTGGAAAGAATTGCAATTCCTAATCCTCCCAAAACTCTTGGTACATCTTCTTTGCCAGCATATACCCGAAGTCCTGGTTTCGAAATTCTCTTAAGACCTGTAATAATCTTTTCATTTTTATCTTTACCGTATTTCAAAGTGATACGGATTGTGTTAAAGCTGCCATCTTCCACAATATCATATTTTACAATATATCCTTCATCTACAAGAATGTCAGCAATTGCAACTTTCATCTTGGAAGCTGGAACATCAACTGTATCATGTTTAGCAGTATTTGCGTTACGGATTCTTGTAAGCATATCTGCGATTGGATCACTCATTGTCATGATATATTTTCCTCCTGTTATTTTCTTATAAGGAAGTTCCACTCGCTAAGCTCAACCTTCGCCAAAGGCTCGGTTTCACTAACCTCCTGGAACGACCTCGCACTAACCTTAAGCTGCGCTTAGCAGCTTGCTTTCGCTAAGTGCTTCCGGTCACCAACTTGCTTTCTTCACTCCTGGAATCTGTCCCTTATATGCTAATTCACGGAAGCAAATTCTGCAAATTCCGTATTTTCTCAAATATGCATGCGGACGTCCGCAAATTCTGCAACGATTGTATTCTCTGGTAGAGAATTTCTGTTTACGCTGCTGTTTCATTTTCATCGCTGTTTTTGCCATTGAAATTCCCTCCTTACTGTTTTGCAAATGGCATATTGAATTGTGCTAACAATTCACGAGCCTCTTCATCTGTCTTTGCTGTAGTTACGAAAATAATATCCATACCGCGGATTTTGTCAATTTTATCGTACTCAATTTCTGGGAAAATAAGCTGCTCTTTGATTCCAAGAGCATAATTTCCTCTTCCATCGAATGAATTTGGGTTCACACCACGAAAGTCACGTACACGAGGAAGTGCAAGATTGATTAAACGGTCAACAAATTCATACATTCTGTTTCCCCTTAATGTCACTTTACATCCGATTGGCATTCCTTCTCTGATCTTGAAGTTAGCAACAGATTTCTTTGCTTTCGTAACAACAGCTTTCTGTCCGGTAATAGTTTCCAGATCACTTACTGCTGCATCAAGGAGCTTCGCATTTTCTTTTGCTTCACCAACACCCATGTTGATGACTACTTTTTCAATTTTTGGTACTTCCATAACATTTTTATATTCAAATTTTTTCATCAGAGCATCTATAATTTCGTTCTGATAAATATCTTTTAATCTACTACTCAACTGAATGAACCTCCTCTCCTAAATTAGTCAATTACGTCGCCAGTGGATTTGGCAAAACGTACTTTCTTGCCGCCCTCCATCTTGAAGCCTACACGGGTAGCTTTTCCTTTGTGAACATACATTACATTGGAAACATGGATGGGCCCTTCCTGATGAACAATACCTCCCTGCTGGTTAGCCATACTTGGCTTTGTATGCTTGGTAATCATATTGATACCTTCCACCAGCACAGTATTCTTTTTCCTGTTTATTGCAATTACCTTGCCTTCTTTATCTTTATCTTTTCCAGCGATCACCTTTACCAGATCGCCTTTTTTAATTTTTAATGTTGCCATAGACCCACACCTCCTATAATACTTCCGGAGCTAAGGAAACAATTTTCATAAACTGTTTTTCACGAAGCTCTCTGGCAACTGGTCCAAAGATACGGGTTCCTCTTGGGGTCTTGTCATCTTTAATGATAACAGCCGCATTTTCATCAAATTTAATATAAGAACCGTCTTTCCGACGAGCACCTTTTTTGGTCCGAACTACTACAGCTTTTACTACATCACCTTTTTTTACAACGCCGCCTGGTGTTGCATCTTTAACCGTAGCAGTGATGATATCTCCGATATTCGCATATCTTCTTGTAGAACCGCCCATAACACGGATGCAGAGTATTTCTTTTGCTCCTGTATTATCGGCTACTTTCAGTCTGCTTTCCTGTTGAATCATGCTGGTAGCCTCCTTTATTTCGCTCTTTCAATAATCTCTACAAGTCTCCATCTCTTGTCTTTGGATAAAGGTCTTGTTTCCATTACTTTGACAGTATCTCCAATTTTGCATTCATTGTTTTCGTCATGAGCTTTCAATTTATAAGTCTTTTTTACGATCTTGTTGTACAGAGGATGCCTTACATTATCTCTTACGGCAACTACGATAGTCTTATTCATCTTATCGCTTACAACAACACCGGTACGTGTTTTCCTAAGATTTCTTTCTTCCACGATTTTGCTCCTTTCCCATGGTTATACACTGGAAGTCCCTTTCACTAAGCGTTCAATGCCTCGCGCTCTTTCTCAGTGATGATCGTCTGAATTCTGGCAATATTTTTGCGAACCTCTTTGATTCTTGCAGTATTATCCAACTGATTGGTTGCATTCTGGAACCTTAAATTAAAAAGTTCTTTTTTAGCAGCTACTAACTGTTCCTGCAATGCTGCTACGGATTCTTCTCTTAAATCTTTTACATAATTACTGGTTTTCATTTGATTCACCGCCTTCTAAGTCTGCCCGTGAAACTATTTTACATTTACAGGGTAATTTGTGTGTAGCAAGACGCAGCGCTTCCCGCGCTGTTTCTTCCGGAACACCGGAGATTTCAAATAAAACGCGTCCTGGTTTTACAACTGCCACCCAATATTCCAATGTTCCTTTTCCAGAACCCATACGAGTTTCTGCCGGTTTTGCAGTTACTGGTTTATCAGGGAAAATTTTAATCCAAACTTTACCGCCACGCTTGATATAACGTGTCATTGCGATACGCGCTGCCTCAATCTGATTGGATTTAATCCAGCAAGGCTCTGTGGATATAATACCGTATTCACCATTTGTAATTTTATTACCTCTTAACGCCTTACCTGCCATGGAACCACGGAACTGTTTACGGCGTTTTACTCTTTTTGGCATTAACATTATTTATCGCTCCCTTCCTTTGTTTCTTTTGTTGGAAGTACCTCGCCTTTGTAGATCCATACCTTAACTCCTACTTTTCCGTAAGTGGTATCTGCCTCAGCGAATCCATAATCGATATCTGCTCTTAATGTCTGAAGTGGAATCGTTCCTTCACTATAGAATTCGGTACGTGCCATATCAGCGCCGCCCAAACGTCCAGAAACGGAACTCTTAATTCCAAGAGCGCCTGCTTTCATACTTCTGCCCATGCAGGATTTCATTGCTCTTCGGAAAGAAACACGGTTTTCCAACTGCAAAGCAATATTTTCAGCTACCAACTGTGCATCCTTGTCTGGTTTCTTTACTTCTTTGATATCTACAATCAATTTTTTATCTGTAAACTTCTGGAGTTCTGCTTTTACTTTCTCAATCTCTGCTCCGCCTTTTCCGATTACCACACCTGGCTTTGCAGTATAGAGAATTACTTTCACCCGATCAGAAGCTCTTTCAATCTCAATTTTAGAAACACCTGATGCATATAATTTCTTTTTCAAAAATGTTCTGATATTATAATCTTCAATCAGTAAATCTGCAAAATCTGCTTCCGCATACCATTTAGAGTCCCAATCTTTGATAATTCCAACTCTTAAACCATGAGGATTCACTTTCTGTCCCATGTTTGCCCTCCTATCTTTCATCAAGCACAATCGTAATGTGGCTCATTCTCTTCTCGATCCTGTAAGCTCTTCCTTGTGCCCTCGGTCTAACTCTCTTCATTGTTGGTCCTTTATTTGCATAACATTCTGCAATGTAAAGATTGTCTGCATTCATGCCGCTGTTATTCTCTGCATTTGCAATTGCAGATTTTAATAATTTCTCTATCAGGCTTGATGCATATCTTGGATTATATGCCAAAATCGCCAGTGCAGTCTGAACATCTTTTCCACGAATTGCATCTAAAACGAAACATGCTTTCTGAACAGATACACGGGCATAAGATAATTTTGCGGATGGCCTGGTATCCTTCTGTGCATTTCTTTCTCTCTTAATTTGACTTCTATGTCCCTTTGCCATGGATGAAACCTCCTTTCAGATTCTTTTAATTAACGAACTTTCGATTTCTTTTCGTCTTTTCCATGTCCACGGTAAGTTCTTGTAGAAACGAACTCCCCAAGTTTATGCCCAACCATATCTTCTGTCACATAAACCGGTACATGCTTTCTTCCATCATGTACAGCAAATGTATGGCCTACGAACTGTGGGAAAATAGTAGAACGACGAGACCAGGTTTTAATCACGCTCTTTTCACCTGCTGCGTTCATGGCATCTACTTTTTTCAATAAACTTGCATCAGCAAATGGTCCTTTTTTTAATGAACGACCCATAAATTCAACCTCCTAAATACGTTCCCGCTTTCGGGCAAATAATATGCCCTGCGGGTGTTCCTGTTATTTCAAAGCCCTACCGTCTCTTCTTCTTATAATAAGCTTATTGCTTGCTTTGTTTTTCTTTCTGGTCTTCAAACCAAGCGCAGGCTTGCCCCATGGAGTAGATGGGCCTGGACGTCCGATTCCAGTCTTACCTTCTCCACCACCATGTGGATGGTCATTCGGATTCATAACGGAACCACGTACGGTAGGACGGATACCCATATGGCGCTTCCGGCCTGCTTTACCAATTTTAATCAGGTTGTGATCTGTATTTCCTACAACGCCAATCGTTGCTCTACAGATAATTGGCACCATTCTCATTTCACCAGAAGGCAATCTGAGTGTTGCATATTTCCCTTCTTTTGCCATTAACTGTGCACTGTTTCCAGCGGAACGAACAAGCTGTCCTCCCTTACCTGGATGCAGTTCAATGTTATGCACCTGAGTACCAACTGGAATATTTTCCAATGGCAGGCAGTTACCAACTCTTACTTCTGCTTCTGGTCCATTCATAATCTTCATACCATCGGTCAGCCCGTCTGGTGCAAGGATGTATGATTTTTCACCATCTGCATAGCAGATTAACGCAATATTTGCTGTCCTGTTTGGATCATACTCAATTCCGATTACTTTCGCCGGAATTCCGTCTTTACTATTTCTTTTAAAATCGATAATTCTATATTTCCTTCTGGAACCGCCGCCACGGTGCCTTACAGTAATTTTACCCTGATTGTTACGCCCGGATCTTTTCTGTAAGGAAACTACCAGGGATTTCTCTGGTTTTTTCTTGGTAATTTCAGAGAAATCAGAACCAGTCATATTTCTTCTGGAAGGTGTATATGGGTTATATGTCTTAATTCCCATGATTTTTCTCCTTTCTATAAACCAGCAAAAATTTCAATTTCCTTGCTGTCCTCTGTCAACTGAACAATTGCTTTCTTGGTCTTGGCAGTTTTTCCTACCACCATTCCTCTTCTTTTCTTCTTGCCGGGGATGTTTAAGGTATTTACTTTCTCTACTTTTGTGCCCTCAAACATTTTCTCAACAGCCGCCTTAATCATGGTTTTATTTGCTTCAGGATGAACCAGGAAAGTATATTTTTTCTCGCCCATAAGATTCATACTCTTTTCGGTAATTACCGGTTTGAGGATTACATCATAATACTGTATATTTGCCATTATGCATACACCTCCTCGATGGTTGCCACCGCATCCTTGGTTACTACTACGGTGTCATATTTTAAAATATCATACACATTGATGGTATTGGTCAATGCAGTCTTTACAGCGGGAATATTTCTTGCTGATAAAATCACATTTTTGTCATTGTCATTCAAAACCACAAGCGCTTTATTTACTTTCAGGTTGTTCAAAACTTCCTGGAATCTCTTTGTCTTAATTTCATCCAGCTTCAATTCATCCACAACGATAAACTTGCTTTCATTTACTTTGGATGTCAGTACAGACTTCAATGCTGCTCTTTTTTCCTTCTTGTTCATCTTGAAGGAGTAATCCCTTGGAACCGGAGCAAATACTACGCCGCCGCCTTTCCATTGAGGAGCACGGATAGAACCCTGTCTTGCATGTCCGGTTCCTTTTTGTCTCCATGGTTTTCTTCCGCCGCCGCGGACTTCAGAACGGGTTTTTGCCTTCTGTGTTCCCTGACGGTTATTTGCAAGCTGCTGTACAACTGCCATGTGCACCAGATGTTCGTTAATCTTGGCGCCGAACACTGCATCGTTCAGCTCAAGGCTTCCAACTTCATTGCCTTCCATATTATAAATAGCTACACTAGCCATCGTAAAGTCCTCCTTTCACTTACTGCTTTACAGTCTCTTTGATTGTTACCAGGGATTTCTTCGGTCCCGGAACAGAGCCTTTTACCAAAAGCAGGTTATTTTCAGCATCTACCCTGACAACTTCAAGGTTCTGGATCGTTACCTTTACTGCTCCCATATGTCCCGGCATGCCTTTTCCCTTAAATACCCTGCTTGGGCTGGAACATGCACCATTGGAACCCTGATGACGATGGAATTTGGAACCGTGAGTCATAGGTCCTCTGTGCTGGCCATGTCTCTTAATTGCGCCCTGGAATCCTTTACCTTTTGAGATTGCAGTTGCATCAATCTTGTCGCCTTCTGCAAAAATATCTGCTTTAATTTCATCTGCCAGATTAAAATCTGCAGCATTTTCAAACTTAAATTCTTTTACAAATCTCTTGGCAGACACGCCCGCTTTATCAAAATGGCCTTTTTCTGCCTTTGTTGCTCCATGTCTGTTTCTGATTTCTTTCTTCCCATTGGCATCTCTGTTGATAATTTTTTCTTTCTTATCCACAAAGCCAACCTGCACTGCACTGTATCCATCATTCTCTACTGTTTTAATCTGTGTTACAACACATGGACCAGCCTGCAATACAGTAACCGGGATTAAAGTACCGTCTGTATTGAAGATTTGAGTCATTCCGACTTTTGTAGCTAAAATCGCTTTCTTCATTTCTTTACCTCCTGTTTACTCTACAGCGGAACGCTTCATACCAGCTTTTATCGCCGGGCAGCGGAACCGTTCATCCTAGAACAGTCAATACATTTCTATATTAAACCCTTCAGGATTGTTACCTATTTCTTTTCTTTCATTTTGATATCAATGTATACACCTGCCGGCATCTCCAGTCTGGATAATGCATCTACCGTTTTCTGGGTCGGTGTAATGATATCAATGAGTCTCTTATGGGTTCTCTGCTCAAACTGCTCTCTGGAATCCTTATATTTGTGAACTGCACGCAAAATTGTAACTACTTCCTTCTTGGTGGGAAGTGGTACGGGTCCGCTCACCTGTGATCCATTTTTCTTTACAGTTTCGATAATTTTCTTCGCAGATGCATCCACTAACTGATGGTCATATGCCTTCAGTGTGATTCTCATTACTTGACTTGCCATAAAAAAAGCCGCCTCCTTTTCGCACTTTACCTCAGTACGACAAGCGGTGACTGTACACTTCTCCGTGTGTGTCGCATGTTTTACACACGGCGCTGCTCTTGCAGACATATGATTGTGATACAGTGACTTGTCGCCAGTTTCCTAACTTGACATTCGCTCCACGGAAAAACCTGCCAACCATTGGCAGCAACCTCTCGCTTCGTTGCTATCATGCCACAGCATTTGTTATTATAAAACAAAATTTTGTATAATGCAAGTACTAAATTGTATTTTTTTCAATAACTTTTAACAACTCATCTTTTAGATAAATTGAAACAATCTCCTTCCCATTCACTGCTTACAATCCAGCATGGATACCCACTCTTCTGGATAAAACCGCTCCATTATTTCTTCTTGCCTGACCTCCGCCTCTTTGTGCCTTTGGGTATTTTCAGCTTCCTCTTCCAACTCTCCCATAACCTTCGGATCTTCTTTTGCCTCCTTAATAGCCGCTTTTACAGCTTCTCCCAACAGCATTCCAAACTCTGGATTGGATTTGCTCACTTCTCTCACCTGTTGATATGCCTGCCCTACAATGGTCTGTTGCTCTTCCCTGGATTCGGCCTGCTGCAAGGCATGCTTAATACGCTCTCCTTCTTTTCTGGCCAATTCTGCCATCTGCGCAAGCTGAGGATTCATCCGCATCAATAATTGTTTTTCTTCTGGAGTAACTGACTCGCCTCTGGCAATTCTCTTTGCAATTTGCAATAGCTTTCTGGCTTCCTTTTCACTATCATCAACTTCCTTCGGTTCCAACAGCTTCTGCAGCACAGACTTTTTATTTTCATCCATTTCTGACCCGGTAATATTTCGGATCACCTGGCTAATGTCTACTGACAAATCACCAGATTTTCTCTTTGCTACATCAACTCCTACATTTATCATATTCATTCCCATCTCTCCTCTGTACGCTCAAAATAATTTACTACTATCTGACAATTATATCGGCAGATGAAAGATGGAAATTTAAGTATAGACACCAATTGAAAGAAATATTTACTCAAAAAGCTGTTCCTTATTTCTTCTATAGTAAATCATTCCTGCTGCATCTGCCAGAAACCATCCAATTGGAATTGCCCACCAGATTCCGGTGACACCAAGGGCTTTAATTGTTGATAGCACATAAGCCAGCAATACCCTGGTTCCCAGGGAAATCACAGTAAGCGCCACAGACATCCCAGGCTTTCCCAACGCCCGGTACAGACCATACAGTAGGAATAAGCATCCAATTCCCACATAGAACGCACCCTCAATTCGCAGATATCGGACGCCTTCTACAATAATCTCCGTTTCCCTGCTGTCAATAAACAATTCCATCAACGGACGAGCAAAGATACAGACAAGAGCAGAAACCGTTATACCAAACAAAAATGCTATAAGCAGCGCCCCCTTCCACCCTTTCTGAATACGCTCTTCTTTCTTTGCACCATAATTCTGAGCAATAAAAGTAGAAAATGCATTTCCAAAATCCTGCACTGGCATATAGGCAAAAGCATCAATTTTAACTGCTGCTGCAAAAGCTGCCATAACCACTGGGCCAAAACTATTGACCAAGCCCTGCACCATCAAGATTCCTAAGTTCATCACTGACTGCTGCACACAGGTTAAAATAGAAAAGCTCCCAATTTCTTTCACACAGGAGCTTTTGATTTTTCGATAATTCCAAATCCCATGAAATTGCGGACACAAAAACCATGCATAAACTGCGATTCCCACTCCCGAAATATATTGGGCAGCCACTGTCGCCATCGCCGCTCCTGCTACCCCTTGCCCCAATCCCAGGACAAACCACAAATCCAAAACAATATTCAAGACAGCAGAAACTGCCAGAAAAATAAGAGGCACAAAGGAATTCCCCACTGCCCGAAGAAAAGCTGCAAAAAAATTATATAAAAATGTTGCAAAAATCCCACTGAAAATTACCAGAAGATATTCCCGCATAAATTTCCATACTTCCCCTGGCACCTGCAAAAAAATCTGTATCCCATCCAAGCATACAAAAGCAAGAATATTTAATAGAATTGCCAAGCCTGCAATCAACACAAAGGATGTCCATATACTCTCTTTCAAGCCTTCTTCATCCCTTTGTCCAAACCGGATGGAAAACACTGCTCCACTGCCCATACACAATCCAAGTAAGATAGAGGTGAGAAATGTCATCAGGGTAAAAGCAGAGCCTACCGCCGCCAAGGGATTGCTCCCCAAACACTTTCCGACAATCAATGTATCTGCAATGTTATAGCATTGCTGTAACAAATTTCCCAAAATCATAGGAACCGCAAATCTCAGCATAACGCCCATCACCGGTCCCTTGGTCAAATCCTGGTTCATTTTTCATCATTTCCTTCTCTTCGTTTCCCTGCCCATAAAAACAATCCAACACCAAGGGCTAATATGAAGATAGAAATAAGCTGAGAAGTGGACAAAAAGCCAAACTCTCCACGATAATCATTTCGAAGCATTTCAATAAAAAACCTTCCAATACTGTAAAGCACGCAATAGACCGCTGCAACCTTTCCCTTTTGCGGCTCTCTTTTTGCATAAGCCATCAAAAGAAAAGCCATGGCAAAATCCCCAACTGCCGAATAAATCTGAGTGGGAATTAATTTGACCCCATTGGGTGCATACACAGACTGCCAGTACTGGATACTAAGGACAGAATCTGTCTCTCTTCCATAACAGCACCCAGCAAAAAAGCATCCAATCCGCCCACATCCCTGGGCAAAAGCCACCGCCGGAAGCACCAAATCCAAATACGAGAGAAAATCCACCTTTTTATAACGACAATATCCCCAGCCAGTAAGAACACCGCCGATAATTCCACCGTATACCACCCATCCATTTTGAAAATTCCATAAAATAGACGGGTCTTGCAAAACATCCTTGATGCTTACGGTGTAATAAAGAATCTTACTTCCCGCTGCGCCTCCAAGAACTGCACACCAAAAAATACCAAACAAAATATCCGGGTCCATCCCACGTTTTTTGGCCCGCCTTTCACTAATTAGCAATGCGCTCATATAACCAAGGGCTACCATCACACCATACATATGTATGGTGAGCGGCCCAATGTGTATATCATTAATCATAATTATCTCCTAACCACCTCGCGATTGATATGGAAGAAAAACAGGAAGCTAATCATATTCCCCTTTCGGTCTACCCATGTTTCATCTGCCCATGCAAACATCATTCCCAGCATAATACAGACCTCCTTAGGCACGCTGTTTATCAGATAAATCTGTTCCATTGTAAATTCAATCGTTGAGTACTTCTCATTATCTGTATCAATTTCTATATTCAATTCCAAATACTTTGCTGTAAACATAGCAAATTTGCACATTAGATCAAAATCTGCTTCTTTCTCCTCGTCCGGCTCAAAGCATACATTCTGTTCTGATTCCTTTACTTCTTTTATAAATGCTTCAATTTCTTTTTCCAATTGTAATTTTTCATTTGCCTTTTCCTCTGGTGTTTTACTCTTTTCCTCTTCCTGGCATTTCCGTCTAACAATATCCATTTCCTCTTTCAACTGGTCATAATATTTTCTAATAATCTTCATGCTTATGCCCCTCCTTTGCTTATCATGTATTTATTAAATAGCAAATACCTAAATAGTAATTTATCATATTGTAAATTACTATTGTTAAAATTATTATATATAATTAATTTATTAAAGTAAAGGGGAAGAAACATGGACTACGGAAGATTAGAACTTCATATCAATGAACTCCTGGCCGAAAGAGGAATCTCCAAGAATCAGATATGTAAAGATTTGGATATTCCTCGTCCCAATTTCAACCGCTATTGTAAGAATGAATTTCAACGGCTGGATGCTGGCCTGATCTGCAAACTTTGCCACTATTTGAATATTGAAGTTGGTGAACTTATCACTTACCGTTCTCCTGAATAGCCAGGGTATCCAGAAAAGATATCCTGCTCCTTTCTAATCCTATCTCCCATTCTTTAAAAGGATAACACCATTCTCTGGATAATTCAATTTATTTTTAAAAAAACTATAACTTCCCGTAACAGTTCAGCCCTTTCAGCTTTCTACATTGCTTTATTCAAAGGATTCTTCGATGTAAGAATAAAAATATGGATGGGAGCTTCTATTGTTTTTACAAATTTTCCTGCTTTCACTTCCACAAGGAAACGCGGCTGGATTTCTAGTATTTCCAGTTCCAGGGATGGAAGGATGCTATTAATTCCCTCCAATTCAAACTCGGTTTTCCAGCCGATGGGAGGATATCGAGGGGCGGGGTTGTTTTTCTGAAATTCGGAAGTCCTTCGTATGTTTTCCTTGCCAGCGGCAGAAAAGCCCCAATGGGTATGCCAGGCTGACCTGTTTGAAGGACTGCTGCGCCAGGCCTTTTGAGTCTTTTCTATTCTATGGGGCAGTCCTGAGTTTCAGCGGCATACCCAAATCGAAGGGGCTTTTAGCGCTGTTAGGAAAACCAGAAGGGCTGTCCGTGAAGAAAAACAGCCCCGCTCCATGATAATTTCCCACGCGGCGGAAAACCTCTAACAGTGAAATTGGAGAGAATACACTTCTTCCATCCCTGGAAGCAGGAAATACACGAAATCCACCGAATGTTTCCTTTCTTGGAAGGGAAAGCAGGAAAATTTGTCTCAAATATGGAAATACCCATCCATATTTTTATACTGTAAGTATGAAAATCCTTTGAATAAAGCTCTATTTCAGAGCTGAAAGGGCTGAACTGTTACAACTTCCCTATTTCCCCCATATCTTCCATTTGCTTGCGGCTGTTCTATTGATATGCTATAATCAGCAAAACAACTACTATGAAAGAAAGGAAACATTTATGTGGATTGCAGATAATTGGAAAGAATATGAAGTCATTGACTGTTCCAATGGCGAAAAATTAGAACGCTGGGGAAAATACATTTTGGTAAGGCCAGACCCTCAAGTAATCTGGGACACGCCTAGAACTCACAAGGGATGGAAACACAGAAATGCCCACTATCATCGTAGTAACCGTGGCGGCGGCGAATGGGAATTTTTTGACCTGCCTCAACAATGGGATTTACACTATGGCGCCCTCACCTTCCACTTGAAGCCCTTTCGTTTTAAACACACTGGTCTCTTCCCAGAACAAGCTGTCAATTGGGATTGGTTTACCAAAAAAATAAAGCAAGCAGACCGACCCATAAAAGTTCTGAACCTTTTTGCCTATACTGGCGGCGCTTCCCTGGCTGCAGCCTCTGCGGGGGCAGCCGTTACCCATGTGGACGCTTCCAAAGGAATGGTTACCTGGGCAAAAGAAAACGCTGCCGCATCAGGGCTATCAGATGCGCCTATCCGCTGGATTGTAGATGACTGCGTGAAATTTGTGGAGCGTGAAATCCGCCGTGGAAATCACTATGATGCCATCATTATGGACCCACCCTCTTATGGAAGAGGTCCCAAAGGGGAAATCTGGAAAATCGAGGATAATATTTATCCATTGATAAAGCTCTGCACGAATCTTTTGTCCGATACACCTTTGTTCTTCCTGATTAATTCCTATACCACTGGATTGCAGCCTGCAGTTCTCGCCTATATGCTTGGCACAGAATTGGGAAAAATCGGTGGAACTGTAGATGCGCAAGAAATTGGACTGCCTGTCTCCTGCAATGGATTGATTCTTCCTTGCGGAGCAAGCGGACGGTGGGAAGCCTAAAATTCTAGCGTTCACATTTTGACAAGTTAATTTGGCAAAATGTGAATCATACTAGCTTAAATCTTCTCATCATTTGCCGCCTTTACCCCGTTGGACAGATAGCGAATCACTTCCTGGGGATATTTTCCAACGGCTGTTTCTCCTGTGACCATGACGCTTGCCGCCCCTTCTAAAACTGCAAGAAAAATATCAGACATTTCTGCCCGTGTGGGAACCGGATGTTTTTCCATGGAGGCAAGCATCTGAGTCACTACCATAAATGGCTTCCCTGCCTTTTGGCAGGTTTTTGCAATTCGCGCCTGAATGGTGGGAAGTTTCCACAAAGGCATGCTATTTCCCAAGTCCCCTCTGGCAATCACAATTTGATCTGCAAAAGGCAGCAATTCTTCCAAATGCTCCACACCATCCATATTTTCTATTTTTGCAAATATCTCTAAAGATTCTGCATCCGCCCTATAAAGCTCTTGTCTCAATTCCTTTATATCCTCTGCACTCCGAACAAAAGGCAGCATGACTCCGGTAACTCCATGATCTTTCGCTCTGCGAATATTTCTTCTATCACTATCCGTTAAAACAGGCAGATTGATTGCCACACCTGGCAGGGCTACACTCTTTCTCGATTGTAAAACGCCGCCTCGGATCACCTGACAGCCTACATCATTTCCTGTCACTTTTATTACCACAAGGTGTATTTTCCCGTCATCTAACAATATTTCCTGACCTGTCTGTAACGAGGCTATAACAACTTCTGGCAGCGAAATCTCTTCTGCATCAGAATTCTCGCTATGATAAAAGAACCCTGTCTTTCCTCTTGACGCTTCCAAAGGCTGTCCTTCCATTGGGCTAAAAGCCTCTTTGCTTTTTAAAATCACCGTCTTTCCCTCTGCCAGCTCTAACGGCCGTTTCAGGTTTCCAATCCGAAGCTCTGGTCCCTGTAAGTCAATCAACAATTTAGGTTGGATTCCTGCTGCATTAGAAGCTGCTTGAATCATCTTCGTCCATTCTCTACATTCTTCCAATTCTACATGGGACAGGTTCAAGCGAATTCCTGTCATACCAAGGCAAAACATTTCTTCCAGAATTTTTTGTTCTGCACAAGCAGGGCCTATGGTGCCATAAATTTCTATCTTACTCATTGATTTGCTGTTCCTCATCCTTTTTCTCTGGGTCAACATAAGAAAATGCATTGGAAATTTTAGCATTTTCAGCAGATAATTCCACCTCTTCCCTATAAAAAGCCACTACTGGTGTTCCTACTTTTACCCGCTCATAGAGAATCGTTGCCACCTCCAATGGCGCATTGATGCAGCCATGGGAACCGCTGTGTTTATAAATTTCTCCGCCAAATTTGCCATTTCTCCAGGATGCATCATGAATCCCAACATTATAGGCAAAAGGCATAAAATAAGTAACGTCTGATTCATAGTCCTCGCCTTTTAACACTGCTGGACTTTCCTTATACACAATTTTAAATACTCCATCTGGGGAACCATTATTCTGGCTGATATTTCCTGTCACCACATCTGTTTCTGTAACCAGACTGCCATTTTCATAATACCAAAGATGCTGTTTTGTATAATCTATCTCAATGTAAGTGTTGCCGATATCATCTTTTCCCTCCACAAAGGGGCGTTGAGAATATACAGGTTCTCGGCTTACTGGCTTGCCTGCCTCTAAATCCGCCTTAATCTGCTCGGCTTCCTTGGGTTTATTCACAATCCATCCGTAGTCTCCGCCGCCAATTTCTACGGTATCACCTGAAGAAGTTTGAAAAGAGCGGACGTCTGCATACGTATTATAAGTACTTGCAAGATTTTGCACATATTTTTCAATCTCATCTTCCTTCAAAGAAACACTAAAGTCGTCTCCCACCTGGATAAATCCACGAATCTTCTCTTTCTCCAGCTTTTCTTCATAATCTTTTATTTCATAAGTAATCTCTGCATTTTCATACTTCTCAATTCGCTCTATCACATCGGTAACCAAAGAACTGGTTTGGGTGATTTCTGGGTTTATGTAATCCTCGTCTGTCAAAGTTACTTCCGCATCCCCCGCTGAAACAGCCTCCTTGACCTTTGCCAACACATTTTCAAAAATCATATGGGTTCCCATTTCCTCTGGCTCGATATAATATCCATCCTCCCCAAGCTTAATCTCAGCATTTTCTGGTTCAATAATATTTTCCTCCTGAAAACAGTCCATGTTGGCTACTGCCCCGGAAATCAATTCCTCCTGATATTTCATGGTAACCGGAACCTGCCCTGTCTCGGGCTTAAAAATCGCCGTCATCCATTGAAAAGGATTCTGCGCTTCCAACAATTTTTCCACCGATCCGTCTGGTACATATTCACAAGCAATATCCGACCCATAAATGTGGTGCTTCTCCCCGTTTCTGTCAAAAACAGTCAGCAGGTAATCCTCTACACCATCCCCTACTTTCTTCTCTGCATTTTCTAAGTTCATTCCTCCTACTTTCCATCCATTGATTTTGGTACGGAAAAAGAAATGACTGTTAAAGTATAAAACCATCCCGAAATAAACTGCTGCCAGCAACAAGATAATTCCTGTTATGCTTCCAATTATAATCCTCCGTCTTCTTCTGCGTTCTCTATCCCACATTTGCATCCCTCCTCATGGCATACCACATACACCATAAATTCTTCTACCGACCCTCCCTGCATCATTCTTGGATATACCCTTGTAGTTACCATTTTCTGCTGTCTTCCTACATTCCTCATATAGGAATATTCCACTACATACCTTCCCTTCTCAAATTCCCCTAAAATATTTTCCGTAGAAAATATGGAATAAAACTCCTTCCGGTATTCTTGTTGCACCACTTCCTCTGCCAGTAATCGGAGCATTTTCTCATACTTTGTAAAATTGTAATCACTTCGCAGCGCTTTTGTCAGGCGTTTTTCTTCCTCTGGGCCCTTCAAAATCACATATTCATCTGCCTGCACCCTGACTAAACATACCTTAAAATACTCTTTTCTCTCTATATACTCCATTGCTGATATTCACTTTCTTTATATTTTATCTTCTGTTGCCCACTCTTGTCCTTCAACTTTTATTAAAATTATCTTAAGTTTTTCATAATCCTGCTATGTTTCTTTCTCCTGCCAGGCTGCAGGCTGGATTCCATTTTTCATCACAACGGTTCCATCTGCCAGACTTTTTTTCACATCTATTACCCTTTGGTTTTCAGAGCCCCGAAACCGAAGAGAGATATTCCTTTTCTCCTGTACGAACTCTCCGTCCACCATTACATCCACCAAGGAAAGTATCTCATCTGTAACCTCACATCTAGCTCTTCCCATTCCCTGCAGCTCTTTATCGAAAAGATATCCAGTATAACACCAGATATCTTTTCGGGGAAATTTTTCCTTCACATGCTGTAAAAATGGAAGAAGCGCTCTTTGATTCTCTGGTTCCATGGGCTCCCCGCCAAGGAGGGTCAGTCCTGCAATATAAGAAGGGGATAAGGCTTTCAGTAATTCCTCTTCTGTCTCTTTGGTAAATTTCCTTCCATATGAGAAGTCCCAGGTTTCTTTATTAAAGCATCCCACACAATGATGGGTGCAGCCTGAAACAAACAGCGAAACCCTTACACCTTCGCCATTGGCAATATCTGTTTTCTTAATTTCCCCATAATTCATAAGCGTTCTCCTATCACAGATGCAGCACACGTTCCTGGATTTCCTGTGTTCTCCCCTGATTCCAAAACTGGGTTCCAATATAACCGCAGGTTCTTCGGGCAACGTTCATTTTATCCTCATCCTGATTCTGGCAGCTTGGACATTCCCACACCAGCTTCCCATCTGTGTCTGAAACAATTTTAATCTCACCTTCATAACCGCATACCTGACAGTAATCACTTTTTGTATTCAGCTCTCCATACATAATATTATCATAGATATGCTGTATCACCGTCAGCGCTGCTGGCAGATTCCCCTGCATATCCGGCACCTCTACATAACTGACTGCCCCGCCCGGCGACAGCTTTTGAAACTGGGCCTCAAAGGTCAGCTTGCGAAACGCATCGATTTCCTCTGTCACATGAATATGGTAACTGTTGGTAATATAATTTTTATCTGTTACCCCCTCAATCACGCCAAAACGCCGCTGCAAGCATTTTGCAAATTTGTAGGTGGTGGATTCCAAAGGCGTTCCATAAAGGCTGAATGCAATATTTGTCTCATCCTGCCACTTCTTACATGCCTGATTCAAACGCTGCATAACTTCCAATGCAAACGGCGTTGCCTTTGGATCTGTATGAGATTTTCCAGTCATATATCTGGTACACTCGCACAGCCCTGCATACCCAAGGGATATGGTAGAATACCCATCATAGAGGAGCTTATCTATCACCTCACCCTTTTTCAGCCGCGCCAATGCCCCATATTGCCATAGGATCGGAGCCACATCCGAAAGGGTTCCCTTTAAGCGGTTATGCCGAAGCATCAACGCTTCCTTACATAATTCCATTCGTTCCTCTAAAATTCCCCAAAACTTATCCATATCCTTTTCGGAAGAGCATGCTACATCCACCAGATTCAAGGTCACAACCCCCTGGTTGAATCTGCCGTAAAACTTCGGCTCTCCCTTTTCATCGTGATAGACCGTCAAAAACGACCGACAGCCCATACATGGATAACAGTTTCCTTCTTTATTTTCTTTCATCACCTTTTCGGAAATGTAATCTGGCACCATACGCTTAGCCGTACATTTTGCTGCCAGTCTGGTAATCTCCCAATAAGGACTTCCCTCCCGGATATTATTTTCCTCCAATACATAAATCAGCTTGGGAAATGCAGGAGTAATATAAACCCCTTTTTCGTTTTTCACTCCCTGCATCCGCTGAAGAAGCATCTCCTTAATTACCAGCGCAAGGTCATCCCTTAACCTTCCTTCCTCCACTTCATTCAAATACATAAACACTGTAACAAAAGGCGCCTGCCCATTGGTGGTCATTAATGTAATCACCTGATACTGTATCATTTGGACCCCTCGGCGTATTTCCTCTTTTACACGCATCTCAGCCACTTCATTGATTTTTTCTTCCTCCAAGGGAATGCCTGCCGACTGGAATTCCCGTCGTACCATTTTCCGCAATTTCTTACGGCTAATCTCCACAAAGGGGGCCAGATGAGATAAGGTAATACTCTGTCCCCCATACTGGGAACTTGCAATCTGGGCAATTGCCTGAGTCGCCACATTACATGCAGTGGAAAAGCTCTTGGGCCGTTCAATCATAGTCTCGCTGATTACTGTCCCATTCTTGAGCATATCCTCCAGATTTACGAGGCAGCAATTATGCATATGCTGGGCAAAATAATCTGTATCATGAAAATGAATGATCCCTTCTTCATGGGCATGTACCACTTTCTCCGGCAAAAGTATCCTTTTTGTAATATCCTTACTAACTTCTCCTGCCATATAATCTCGCTGGACACTGTTTACAATGGGATTTTTATTGGAATTTTCCTGTTTAATCTCTTCATTATTGCACTCAATCAAGCTCAATATCTGTTGGTCTGTAGAATTGGACTTACGCACTAACGCCCGTTTATACCGGTAGGTAATATATTTTCTGGCAACTTCAAACGCCTTGTAGCCCATGATTTCATTTTCCACCATATCCTGTATTTCTTCCACATTATAAATCCGTTCCATATTTTCACAAAATTCGGAAATTCGTTCTGCGATTGCCTCAATCTGTTCCTGAGATAATCTGTCACTCTCTGCCACTTCCTGATTTGCTTTTGTAACCGCATCTGTAATCTTGCTGGCATCAAATCCTGTCTCTTTTCCGCTTCTTTTGATAATTTTCATTCCATTCCCTCCAAAACAACTAAATATAGTATCTTTTTCACTACTCTAACACTATATGTGCCCACCTATTATATTATTATCAGCTTAAAAAAGCAAGATGAAAAACACAGGATTTTGTCGGGTATGTCATTCTTCCTTTTCCGGCTCAAATATTTCTTGCAATTCCTCCATTCCCTCATGAGGCTTGTCCATTTCCTGATGATAGACCTTTGTTCTAAAATTCAGATAAAAAATATTAACAATCTCCACAATTCCATCCACCAACAAAATATATGCCGTATAATTCTGGTAAACCTTTATATCCTCAAAAGGCTGTAATATCACAGAAATGCTGCAGCCTAAAAGAAGAATTGTCACAACAAAAAAAACTATCCAAGCCTTATCTCCCATACACTTAAGATCTAGTGCATATTGAAGCTTAATCACACCAGATAAAAGCAATAGCAATCCTAATGAGGTCAAAAATGATGCTGCAATACGCTCTGCACTTACCAGCCCACAGATTCCCAACAGTACAAACAGTACGCCTTCCGAAAAACCATACTCATTGAGCTTTTCATAGCCAGCAGTCATAAAATAACGAACAATCATGTAAATACCTAATACCACTAAAAACCCACAGATAAAATAGCAGATATCCTTTACCTCCACTCGCGGCACAAAAAGAACCAGAACCGCCACCACGATAAAGATTGCTGCTATTGTTGAGATAACCACTGCGCTGAACATACTCTTCTTTCTCTCATCCATTTTGTATATACTCCTTTTCTAAAATTACAGTTATTTTGCCCAATCCCGTTTTAGTTATCATATCGTTACTGTTCACTTCGTGTACAGTAACATCATATCACATCTTTTTCCATATCTCCAGAATTTTCCTAGCCCATTCTATGGCAATTTGTGTTATCATTATTATAAAGTTATTACAGATTTTTTAAAAATCTTATTTTTACATCTTGAAACTCAAAAAAAAAGGGATTATTATAATAAGAAAGAAATACATTTTTCAACGAAAGATGACAAATATATTACAATACATAGGAGGCACGTTCCCAATGAAATTCAAAAGATTTTTTCCCCTTGTCTTAAGCTGCCTGTTTCTGATTGAAACGCCCGTTACGTCGCTGGCAGCTTCTGTTTCTTTCGAATCTCCCACTGCCGTTTGCTCTAACAGCAGCATGGAAATTTCTTCTGGCAACACCCAAACGCTGTCATCGACCTCCAGCGTAAAAGCGGCCAAACAGATTTCTCTGAAGTTAAACACCGAATCTATTTCTATTTTTACAGAAAATACCTATCGTTTAAGGCTCTCTGGCAAACTTTCCAACCAAGCCACTTGGAAATCCTCCAATCGAAAGGTTGCTACAGTGGACAGCAGCGGAGTCGTTACCGGCATAAAACCTGGAACCGCTACAATCACTGCTTCTGCTTCTGGCACAAAGGTGTCCTGTAAGGTAACCGTATGGAAAGATACCCATGAGTTAAATAAAGAATCACAAATTTTAATGCAAGGGGACAGCGCTACCATCTATTTAAGCAATGTCTCATCGGAAGATTCTGTTTCTTTTAAGCTTGCAAAATCCTCCTCCGAAGTGGTTGATATTTCCCCTTCTGGAAACAAGTGTACCATCAAAGCGGAACAGCCGGGAACAGTGACCTTAAACGCCCTCTGTACTTCTTATAAAGATGGTCAGGAGGTAATCAGCAAACGTTCCTGCACCATACAGGTAATTGAAAAAGGAATTAGCCAGCAGCAAATTGCCATGGCTGTCAAAACCAAGAAAAAGCTGTCTCTGGAAAATATTGAGAAGCCAGACACCAAGATTAGCAGCATTTCCTGGTCCTCCTCCCACCCGCAAGTTGCTAGTGTAAATCAAAAAAGCGGTCTTGTAACTGGGAAAAAGAAAGGATCTGCCAAAATTACAGCAACTGTAATTTATAGTGATGAGACTACTTCCGATTTTCCTACTACGATAAAGGTTTCAAACCCTAGGATAACCTCTTCTTATACTGTGTTATCTCTTGGACAAACAGGCAAAATCAAGCTGACAGGAACCACTCCTTTTAGCTCTGTCACATGGAAAGTGAAAAAATCTTCCCTTGCCTCTATCCAGGAGGATGGTACGGTAACTGCTGGGTCTACTGCTGGAAAAACAACCATTACCGCAGAGGTGGACGGAAAAAAACTGGAGCATTCGTTAATCATTACGAACCCTCAGTTAAAATCTTCTTACAAGCTTCTGTCTACTGGACAAAAAACGAAATTTCCTTTCCAGGGAATTTCTTCAAAAAGCAGGATTACATATAAATCTACAAAAAAATCTGTGGCAAAAATAAATAAATCGGGTATCATCACTGGACGTTCCGCCGGCAATGCCGACATTATTGCCACAGTGGATGGCGTAACCCTCACATTCCATGTAACGGTTGTATCAAAACGAGCGTTAAAGGCATGCAAAACCGGCTACTCCATCATCAACAGCTCCACCTATAGTCAGGCCCGGCGCATGACAAAAGGTTATTACGATTGCAGCTCCTTGGTATTTCGGGCTTATGGCTGTGATACCAGTCTGTTAGGCGGTATTCCTTCCTGGGCGCCCACTGCTGCTTCCATGGCTTCTTATATGGCAAGCACTGGCAAGGTTATTGCCTGGCGTGGAATTGATTCTTCAAAGCTGCTGCCTGGCGACTTGATTTTCTATCGGATGCGCCGGGGAAGCAATGGCAGATACCGAAACATTTACCATGTTTCCATGTACTATGGAAACGGATACCGCCTGGAAAAACCATTGCGGTTTTACTATCCGGAAAGCCACATTACAATGATTGCACGACCTACCACAAAATAAGAACTTTTCAACCCTTTTCATTATAAAACGCTCTTGGCTGCTAAAGGATAATCCTTCGCAGCCAAGAGCGTTTTTATCAGGTACAATTCTCTTGCACAAATATATATGACTTCCATTTACTTGCTTATTTGTCCATCTGTTTACTCCAAGACTAATCTGACACAGCCATAAATTCCAGCATCATTTCCCAAAGACGCCAGTGCAAATCTTGTATCCATACAAGACGGAAATGCTACTTCCTGAAATTCCTTCTCCAATACCTGTGTGAGAACTTCTCCCGCCTTAGATACACCGCCGCCAATAACAAATACCTCCGGGTCTGTTACACAAGCAATATTGCTCAACGTCCTTCCCAAAATCTGGGCAAATTTGTCTACGATTTCTCCAGCAAGTTTATCCCCTTCTTTATATGCATCAAATACCACTTTTGTAGAAATCTTTTCTGCACTGTCCAGCAGAGATGTTTCATGCTCCTTCGCAAGTCTTTCTTTGGTAAGACGAACAATTCCCGTTGCGGAACAATACTGTTCCAAGCATCCCTTTCTTCCACAGTTACAGGAAATGCTTTCATGGGGATTTACTGTAATATGACCAATTTCCCCTCCTGCCCCATGGGTACCTGCCACAATCTTCTCATCAATAATAATACCGCCGCCTACGCCAGTACCAAGGGTAACCATAACTAGGCTCTTACAGCCCTTTCCGCCGCCCTGCCACATTTCACCAAGAGCAGCTACATTAGCGTCATTTCCAACCTTTACTGGAATTTCTGGGAGTAAAGCTTTCATTTCGTTTGGTATATTCATATTTTTCCATCCAAGATTTACGCAAAGAGATACGCTTCCATCTGGCTGCACCGGCCCAGGCAGGCCAATACCAATGCCTACAATTTCTTCTCTTCCAATCTTACGCTCTTCCATCTTACTATGAAGGGAAGCTGCAATATCAGGAAGGATATTTTTGCCCTCTTCACAAGTGTTTGTGGGAATTTCCCATTTTTCTACCAGTTGTCCTGTGGTTTCAAATAGACCTATTTTACAGGTAGTTCCTCCAATGTCCACACCAAAACCATATTTTTTCATCTAAAACCTCTCCTTTATTTCATGTATTCCCAAGCAATTACAACATTGCCAAATCTCCTGATTGGGCCTCTTGCTTCCTCACTTAAGGTATCTTTATTTTTACTTTAACATAAGCAAATATATCTGTAAAGGAAATTCAAATTTTCTCAAAACTATCTTTTCCATAAAAATTATTCCTCGTTATCCTTCTTTTTCCTTCCTCTTTTTTTTCGGCTTTTTTTCGTATTTTCCTTTTCCTTCCACAAACCATTTCCTTCCAATATAGATTGCAATTTTCTCTTGGCCCTCATGGAAATATGTCTCACATTATCTGGCGTTGTTCCAAGCTCTTCTGCAATTTCCTGTGTACTCAATTGATAATAATACTGCAAAGCCAACACTTCTCGATAGGGAACCTTCAATTGCTTTAACAATCCAGTCATGGCTTCCTGCAGCTCAGAGTCCTCCAGCAGTCGATCTGGACTCTTCTCTGGCACCTCTTCTTCCTGCATCCAGGTTTCATCTAATTCCACTTCCTCTAGGATATGACGTCTGTTATGCAAATTATAAGACTTACGCTTCACTGCCGTATTGATATAATACCAAAGCTTATGGGGATCACTGTTCATGAGCTTTTCTACATGATTGATCAACGATATAAATGTTTCATGTACCATATCCTCTGCATCCGGCGCATTATGTAAAATACGATATGCGGTATAGAACATCTCTGTGCGATATTTTTCATAAATTTCTGTAAAAAATTTCTTTTCCTCATCTGTCTCCAACAGTAGTAAATATTGGAACATTTTACCCCTCCATCATCCCTTTTTCTTTTGTAAAATGCCATCATGCCTGATCTGTGATGGGCCGCATGGATATTCTTCCTGAAAAACCATTCAATTCTACAGTCATTCTATCCGATTACCTTCTCTTAAATTTTACACATTGTTTCCTTTGATTTCAATCCCAACACTAGCAATTTTAGGGAATGAATTCTTGGATTCCGAGAATACGCCATTTTTCTTGAAAAAAATGTCATATTTTTTCTTGTTGAGCTGTTTTATCAAACGGAGTATTTGCAATAAAGAGTTTTCAGGGGGAAGTCTGAAAACTCGCAAAGGCATGTGCATTCGTGCACATGCCTTTATTTTTTATATGGATTAGGGTGTGGAAAGTACCTTTGGTACGACGCACCCTTTTGACGCCCTAATCTTACATCATATATACTAGCAAGATATTCCTCTTTCAGATAACTTCTGAAAGAGGAACTCTTTTCATTTTATTTCTTTTTGTCCATAAATTGAGCATCTACAAAATTCAATTTAGACATATTCTTATAGTACTGATTCGCTATGGTAGAAGTATCCTTCCTGCTTCTTATTTTCTTTCGCTCCTGGGCAAAACGATGTTCTACCAAACGGCGGTTGCGGGCCTCTTCGCTCTGAATCGTTACTGACTTCTCTGTAATTTCTGTAATCAACTGCTTCATCAGCAAAATCTCTTCTCTATGTTCCTGCTTCTCCGCTTCAATTACAGATTTCACTCTGCCATATAACTCCTCAAAACCATCATCCAGAAAATCAATCTGATCTACTAAATCACTTTTAAGCTGAACATTCTGTTCAAAAGCATCTGCATCCAAATCATCCTGTTCCAAAATCTGGCGCTGCTCCTTATTTTTCTCAATAATTTCATCCAGAATCTTTCGCTTTTTTTGAAGACTCTGAATCATGATACTCAAGTAATCATTTCCCATATTAATTCGCCTTTGCAGTCTTATTCTGCTCCATAACTTCTTTCCAGGTATCGCGCATGGTGCGAAGATGCGTAAGAACCTCTTCCAGAATCTCTTTATCCTTTTTCAAATTAGCTTCCAAAAGACGCTCCATCAGATAATTATACACATTTTCAAAGTCTTTGGCTACTGGATACTTATGGTCCAATGTGGACAAAAATTCTGCAACAATATTTTCAACCTTTGTTATGTTATTGTGTGCCTTTTCTATATTTTTTTCTTCAATTGCGGCAATTGCAATATTGCAGAACTTAATCGCTCCTTCATAAAGCATTAATGTCAGCTCTGCTGGAGACGCTGTTAAAATTTTATTCCTGGCATAGGCATTGTAACCTTTGTTTGCTATCACCCTGTGTCCTCCTTATCAGCCACCTAACAGTGAAGAAAGTGAATTTGTCTGAGATTGCAGTTTTGCCAATGCAGTCTCCATTGCTGAGAATTTGTTATAGTAATAATCTTCCATGTCCTTCAGTTTATCTTCCCACTTCTTGATGGTCTTTGTATACTCATCGTACTCTGACTTCATCTGTTTATCATTGTAAACCTTATAGATGCTGCTCAATGCAGTAGTTCCCATCTTCTCATGAAGATTGTCATATACACTAGTTGCCAGTTGAGTAAAGAATTGTCCCACTGCATCCGGATCTTCCTCAATCATCTTACGCAGCTTATCCTCATTGGATGAGGAAACAGAATCATCCGCATCACCATCAATATGATATGCATAAGACTCATTCTCTGCAGCGTTAAAGTATCCTGCTGTCTTAATTCCAAAAGATGCCAAGCTATAACTCTTGCCGTTTACTTCAAAAACCTTTGCCATATTAGAAGACATACCGCTCATTACAGTACGGAGAGTATCATCTCTTCGCAAAATGGAATCCTTAATCTTTGTCTCCCATTTCTCCACTTCCTTGTCAGACATAGAATCTTTCTCGTCATCTGTCAGAGGCTCATAGCCCTTAGAAGTAGGTGCGTTATAAGCTGCTTCCATGGCATTCATCAATTCACTATATTCTTTGAGGAAGCCTTTGACCATGTCATAAATGCCGTCCACATCAGTTGCCGTGGTAATGGTCATTTCATCGCTGACACCTGTTGCTGTAATATTCAAACCATTGATTGAAAAGGTGTTGCTTTCTCCTTCAAAAACGGCTCCATTTAATTCAATTTGAGCATTTTCAGCCTTTACTTTTACAGCAAAATCCATATCAGATGTATCAACGGCATCTGCACCAGCAACTTCATAAGCCTTCTTTGTTGCTAATCCAAGGCTGTTTGCTACGTTAAAGCTTTCTTTTCCATCTGCATCTTTACTTGCAACAAGCTCTACAGATTCTCCTGGATTCAAACCACCTAAAACGAAGGCGCCTGCCGCACTATTATACTGCAAATCCATTCCTTCTTGCTTAAATGCATCTTTTAGCTGGCTCACTGTCATATTGTCAGCATCAACTGCAACTGTCTTCTCAACCCCGTTCACCTTGAACTTCATGGTTCCGCTCTGAATGCCCAATCCTGACAACAATGTATTATCAGAAATCTGGCCGCTCATACTCACAAACTTACCAGCGCCAATGATAGAGCCATTGGAGGCAGTTGCATAATCCCCTGCAACAGCATCATAATTCTCAGCAGTTGCCAAGCCCAGGTTATTGAGAATATTGAAAGCATTCTTATCTCCATCATCCACAACAAAATTGAAATCATTACTCAGTCCAGTATTCGCAGACTGAAGAAAGAATCTCTGCTGTGCCACATCGAAGTTTGCCGTAACGCCCTGTTCGCTCAAAGCCTTGGTGAAATCACTTACTGTCATGCTCTCATTGACTTCCACAGACTTGGTCTCTCCGCCTACCTGAAACTTTAAAGTTCCACTGGTAATGCCAAGCTCTGACAAAGCTGTCTTCTTTTCAATTTTCTGTCCATCTTTTAACTCTAGCTTCGTACCAGTAAGGTACCCTGCCTTCGCAAGCTGATTCACTTTCAAGGTCTGTGTTCCATTTACTACGCTGGAAGACGCTGAGACAGTTGCCTTGGTACTGTCAGATATTGTTGTTTTCTTCTTGTTGGTAAAATTACCAATTCGGCGCATGTTTGACAAAGTTTTACTGTAGAAGTTGTAAATCTTCGTATTCATGTCCTTCCACGCATCCTGCTTCCAGGAAAGCTTGGTCTGTGCCTTTTTATATTTATCCTGTTTGGTTCGATATGCTGAAACCAGCTCCTGTACAATAGAATCTGTATCAAGACCTGAATTCAACCCAGAAATTCTAATTGCCACTTCTCTTCCTCCTATCCTCTCTCATCTATCATGATTCCGGCTAGCTCCCATACCTTTGCTATCATATCCAGCGTCTCTTCTGGAGGAAACTCCCGAATAACCTCTCTGGTACCCTTATCAATTACCTTAATGGTTACCCGGTTGGTTGCATCATGAATCCCAAAAATCAATTCAGAACTCTTAGCCTTCCGGTTCACCTCTTCCACTGCACGCTTTACACTGTTTTTCTTAGACTGCTCACCAGAATCCACTACATTCTTCTCATCCTCTGATATTATCAGCTTCTCTGACGACGCCTTCTGATCACTCTTCTTCTCCGACTTCGCTACAGAGCCTTGCACAAGCTCCTGTTTTACTACGGTTTGCTGCTTTACCGCAGCCTCCTGCTTTACTACAGTCTCTTGCTTTACCGCCACCTCTGGCCCACTTCCCTGATAAGCCGCAGACGGTGTCTTTACATTTCGTACTTCCATCACATCACCTCCATGTGAAACCTGACCGCTGTTTTCTCTTATATATATCGGTCATCTGGCGGAAAAAATTAAGAACCCTCATTTAATAAACTGATTTTCACAAAATCTCTCGCAAGGCTGCCAAGCTGTCTATGGATGACGCTGCTTCATTCTCCTTTTGAATCTGAAGATATACTTCTTTTCGGTATACCGGAACCTCCCTTGGTGCACTGATGCCGATTTTTACCTGATCTCCACGCAGCTCCAAAATACTGATTTCTATATCATTATTCAAAATGATGGATTCTCCCTTTTTTCTGGTTAATGCCAGCATCCTATTCACCCGCCTTTTCTTTTTTTGCTTGCAAAATATCATATATTGCAAATTTTACAGGGAAATCATCTTCCACAATTATTTGATGTGCTTTCCTTTCATCTGCATTTATTACAATGGGCGCTTTCAAATTCACACTTAATTTTGTGATATCTTCTGTTGCTGTTACCGTTACCAGAACATACGTATTCTCTTCGGTGAGATTCCCCAGATCCTTTAACACTTCATCTTCTACCTGAGGATTATAATCTTCCTTTACCAGCAAAGGGTCCATAACAGGAAGAGCAAATGCAGGTTCTTCCAAAGACTGGAGCCAGGAAATCCCTTTACGAACTCCGTTTTCCCCGTCTTCATAAACCAATATGAATTTGTGACAGTCGGGAAAACCAATGATCCCCTGTTCAAAAAAGATTACCTTTTCCTCCTCTACCTCAATTTCCCCAAATAACCTAGTTTCCATCTGCATATCTTTCCTCCTTACAGATAATTTAATAACGTCTGCCCATTGGCCTTGGCAGAAGCCTGCAGGGATGCCTGGTATGCATTATAGGCCGCTGTATACTCAATAATAATATCAGACAGTTCCATATCCTCATTCCTGGATTTCAACTGTTCAAAGGTTGACTGCTGATTGGACATCCTGTTTTCTGTAAGTTTCAAGCGGCTTTCACGGCTTCCCAAATCCGTTCTGGCAAGTTTTACCCGATCCATATGATTCTGGAACTTGGTAATTCCTCTTGCATAGACCTTCTGCATATTATCATCTGCATAGGAGGCTTCCTTCTCGGCAGCTTCCAGCCATTCCTTTAATTTGGCCTGAGACTCCTCATCAGAATACTGCTGCTCCTGCTGCATTGCTTTCAGCTTATCTACCTTATCATGAGCCGCTATTGCAGCCTGAACTGCATTGGTTAGCTCATCTACGTCACGACCGATATCCGCGTCCAGCACATTGGATGCCTGGGTGTTTACGGTTAATTCCTGATTAAATGCCACTGTATATTTAATTTCCTGATTCTCTTTTACATAAGTGATAGGGTTGGTTTCATCTGTAATATTTTTACAGTCAAAATAGTGTTCTGGCCTTACTTCTCCTTCTGTAAAGCCTTCCTTTTGGTAATTAATACTTAACTGAGTTTTGTTGCTGCCCAAAAAAGTTGCAACATCATCTCCAAGTATCAATTCACCTGTTTCTTTAAAATATATCACTTCTCCAGGCCCAAGCTTGCAACCGCCTTCTATCCAGTCATTGTAAGAAATATTTGTCGTAACTCCTATGGTATCTGCCCGGTCTTCTATTTCATAATATGCCCCCTGTAAAGGCTGTTCTACCCCATTCTCATCAATATATTTTAGACTGTCTAAAATATCTTCTGTTTTTATCTCTTCTAAATCTTCATATGATAACCGTATTCTTTTAAATACATGTTCTTGCGGCATATCACCTACCGGCACCCCTGCTGCCACTTCTCCCGGAGTATTTGGCACCGTCACATCATTTGTATAAAATCTTTTCTCTTCAATATCTTTATAAGAAAGGGATTCTGTAATCTCATATTTCGCCTTCTGGTCATCCTGCAAAAACGTAAGCTGACTGTTGGTTTTATAGCCAGTAAAAACGCTTCTTCCAGCGCAATCTGTATTACCCTCTGCATAAATCTGCTTCCGCAGGGACTGAAGATCTTTGAGGATTGCAGCACGGTCCTCCTGGGTCTTTACATCTGTAGAGCCATCCACACATTTTGTATAAATATTCTCTAACAGCTTTTCCATATTCTTAAGAGCCCCTTCTGTAATCTCCATCCAGGACTGGGCATCTGGAATATTTCTCTCATAATACTGATTCAATTCACTCAGATTACTTCTCAAACGAAGGGCACGGACAGCAATAATCGGGTCATCCGAAGGCCGGATAATCTTCTTCTGCGTGGTCATCTGAGTATTTAGAGTATCCACATTTACCTTGTTATGATTCATATTAGTCATACTGTTTCTGCTAATCATGCTGTTGGTTACTCGCATCATATCTATCTAACCCTCCTTATACACCAGTTTCCAAAATTAAACGGTTATACATCTCTGTCATAGTCTGTATCATTCTGGACGCCAAATTATAGGCATTCTGGAATTTCAGCATATCCAGCGCTTCTTCGTCTTCATCCACACCAGAAATTGACATTCGCTTCTGAACAATTGTTTCTCCTATATTCTCATAATTAGTAAGGAAAAGCTTTGCCTTTTCGGTATCTACTGTATTATCACTAATCAAACATTTCAGGAACTGATCTGCTCCTGTCCCACGGAACATAGGCACATCACTTTTCAGTTTAAGCATTTTATCCACAATATCCTGGGTTGCTACATCGTCTGGCGTATCTGGTGCATACATGGTCACCAAAAGCCTGGGATCCTGCTCCAGATCATATGCAACTTTTACATTGGCTGCTGTCAATAGATAATAAGAGTTGCCCTTGGAGCTCATACTGTTTGTTCCATCATAATCTGCAAAATTAGATTCTGTCCCATCCGAAATATTCTCCGCTACGAAGAAAGACATACCAGCATCCCCATTAAGATCCACACCTGACTTGTGTATCTCATTAAACTGCTTCGCATATTCTCTCAGGAAGCTATTGCACTGTGCCTGATAATAAGGAATTCCCATGGCGTCCACATCCGTTCCAATGATAGCGCTGCGCCCCTGCAACGTGGTCCGTTCTTCTGTGGATAAAGTTGTTTGCAGCTGGAATTTATAAGTGTTTGTTTCTGCATCATAAGAAAATTCTGAATATGCAAAATCCCTGTTATTGATGGTGATAATTCCTTCTGAATCCATCGTCATCTGATTGACGTTGGTGATATTGGGATTCCTAATTGTTACAACATCACCGCCAACTCCGCTCTCAAAAGATTCCACTTTTCCCTTGAATGCTTCGTTATTATTCCCATCACGAATATCAAACAAGCCTTTCAGCCTTCCTGTACAGGTTCTGCCTGCTGCATTAAACTGAACGTCATTCCGTGTCCAATAAATATCATACAGACCTGGGGCATCGGAACCATTCACTTTATACTCTCTTGCCCTACATTCCAGCGTATTATATTCAAAATTCTCTACCAATGTCTGACCATTAATTTTTAGTATATAATTGGTAGCTCCCGTATACATGTCTGGATAATTGCTGTTGCTCACCTTAGATTCTGTCACTTCTACAGGCACTATCTCAGAAAGCTGGTCTACCAGCAATGCACGCTGATCACGAAGCTCATTGGCATTGGTTCCCTGCTGCTCTATAATATTAATCTGACGGTTCAACAATGCAATCTTTTGTCCAATGGCATTGATCTGTTCCACCTGAGTACGGATTTCCTGATTAAAATCCTCCTGAATCCGAATCAGCCCTGCATTCATGCTGGTAAAAAAGTTGGTAAAATTCTGGCATTTGCTAATAAACGCCTTTCTCGCCTCCAGGCTCTCGGGGGTCTTTTTCAACTCCTCCATGGAAGCAAACATTTCATTCATAATTGTCTGAAATCCTTTGGCCGAATCCTCATCAATCAAAAATTCCTCTATCTGCTGCATTCCATATAATTGGGCGTCATACATACCGATTTTCGCACTATTTTCCCAATATTTTACATCATAGTAAAAATCACGCTTTTGTATAATCTCTGTGGTATTCACTCCGCTTCCTGCCATACCATAACGCTGATTTGTCCGAAGAGCTTCCGCCGCTATGCGGACAGCCTCCTGCCTGGTATAACCTTTGGTATTGACATTGGAAATGTTATTGGCAACCGTATTGGTCGCTACATGAAATGAATTTAATGCGGAGCCCGCTATCGTTAATCCAAAAAAAGTTGATGGCATATTTTTCCTCCTGCTACAGTCTGGTTACAAGGTGTTCTAACATTTCATTGATTACATTGATAAATCGGCTGGATGCATTATAAGCGCTTTGGTATTTTATCATATTCTGCAGTTCTTCATCAGAAGAAACTCCAAATACCTGCTGCCTGTTATTCTCAATGGCAGCCACTTCCCCTTCCAGGTCCTCAGCCATGCCCTTGAACACATTACCCTTTGTTCCAATTCCATCTATCATCCTTTGATAATATTCTTTGAAGTCACACTTGTTGGTATCATTGGGATTGACGGTATATTTCTTTTCTTTCCAAATACCTGCAAGCCGTTTCGCTGCCTCCATATCCGGCTCCCCATTCTGATTTAAAAGAGGCAGGCCACATTCAATCTCCAACAAATCCGGATTCACTGTAACATTCTGGATGGTATACATTTTCTCTGTATCCGGGGAATCTTCTTCATTATATACATAATAGATCTTCCCATCGTTGCCAGCCACTTCCGTATACCGATCCCAGCCCCGTCTAACAAACAATTCTCTTCCTGGCTTCTCCCCGTCCTTGCTCACGCATGCATTTTCATCCCAGACCCGGACATTCTTATATTCTGTACCGTCAGCGCCAGTAAAGCTTGTTGTAACGGTAGGACTTAGTATATCATTAATGGCTGTTATTATTTCATGGATATACTGATCGAATTCTGCTTCTGCGGAAAGCATCACAGACATGCCAGCCCCATCATTATACTGGTCCGCAGAAAGTCCGGTAACATCCCGGTAATTTGCCACCGTGTCTCCTCTGGAAAGCACCAATGCTTTTAACTCACCAATGTCTGACGCTAACTCTGGAGCAATATCTACGCCAAAATCAAACACAGGTGTGTACGTGCCGCTTCCTGCTGTAGATAAATGCGGCCAAACAGGGGTAATGAATCCTGTAATATCATCTTCGATCGTCCCTATCTCAAACACATGCACTTCATCCAGAAAGCTTACATTTTCCAGTCTCACATGAACCGCCCCGTTGCCATCTTCCCTAAACTCAACTTTAGCCAGAGACGAAAGCTCATCCAATGCATTATCCCTCTCGTCACGCAGCGTCATAGCAGTCTCTACACCGCCAGATTCTATCTTCATAATCTGCTTATTCAGATCCTGGATGGTGTGTCCCAACTCGTTAATCCGGTCCACGCTTTTTTTCACCTTAATGTTGATTCTGCTCTGGTAATCTTTCATATTCTTGTAAATTCCCTGAGCTCTCTCAATAAACAAAGTTGCTTTCTGTACTACCAGGTTTTGGTATATTTCCAACTCAGGACCTTTTTTCAATTCTTCAAAAGAATTCCAAAAATCCTCCAATGTCTGCTGAAACTGCTGGCCTTCCAACTCCTGGAACATATTCTCCACATCTTGAACTGCCAGATAATTCGTTTCATAAAAAGACTGACGTCCATTCTCTGTACGGTAGTATTTGTCTAAAAAATAATCTCTCGTATGTATTACGTCAGCAATCGCAAGTCCAAGTCCTGCCTGCTGCTTGCTGATCGCTGCTCCTTTAAAGGTTACATAATCTCTGTCTGCAAATAATACCTGCTGTCTGACATAGCCTTTGGTATCTGCATTTGCAAGGTTATTAGCCGTGGTATTCAGTGCATTCTGGCTGTTCTGCAGCCCGGACGCCCCTATATACAGGCTTCCCATTCCATTTGCCATATTGCTTCTCCTTCTATTTCCGCGTCCTTGCTGATTTTTCCTTCCTTGTTATTCCATAGTTCCTTTTTTACGACATCTGCTCTCCAGCCAGATAGCATAAATGCTCCACCTCTTGTTACTGTTTTGCATCAAATCCACTATTTCCCAGCAAATCGCCGGTATTATTGGCTCGCTTGTCATAATTAGCGGTTGTAGGCGCTTGCCGCATACTCTTAAATAATGTTAAGTCAAATTCCGCCATCTCTATGGCCTGCTTCAGTAACATCTCATTCTGGGTGTTAATCTCAGCCATTTTCCCCAAGGTATCATGCAGCTTCTCTTTTAATTCCATTAATTGCTGCTGTTCTTTTGGCTGTTTATTTAAAAAGGCTATCATATTAGTAACCGTCAGTTCCTCTGGCTTCTTACTAAGTACGATAGACATATCATTGACAACTTCTTCTCTTTTCTTTTCCAAATTCTTGAGGATACTGGTTATCTCCTGCTCCCGGCTAGTTATCTCCTCAAGAGCGGGGATATTTCCGTCAATTATGATCTGTCTCTTTTCCCGGGACAATTCTGTTAGGCGTTCATATTCCCCGTTCTCTCTCTCTAATACATCCATAAAATCTTCCATTAAGCTGGCCACGTGAAAACCTCATTTCTAAAAGTATGCTTCATATTTCTCTAACAATTTTGCTGCAAAATCTCCTGTTTCCACCTTGTAATTCCCGGATGCAATACTGCTCTTTAAAGCAGCAACCTTATCCTTCCTGATCTCAGGCGCTTCTGCTACTGCTTGCTTCGCAACCTGAAAATCCCTGCCTGCCTGGGAAATCTCCAGCTTATCTTTGCTGCCAGCGCTCCCTGTACCCTTCAGCCTGGAAGTCCTATTACTGCTAAATACTTGGCTAACCTGATTGTACGCTTCTATTCGCATAAAGATATCTCCTTTCTTCTTTTCGTTGTATATTTCATAGTATTGCCTGCCATTGATTTATTATCTATTTTATTTATCGGTTGTTTAAATAGAAACTTTAGGAAATATTGGGAAAGAATCTTCCAGTTGAAAATTGTTCAATTTGTACTTTTGGGAAGAACAACATTGAAACCAAGATTTTTTCGTGAAGCGTGTGTTATAAAAATTTCAAAAGAATTTCAGTCGGAGTAAGCACAGAAATTCCAAAAGTTTTCCGACTGCCTTATATGCCAGTTCTGTGCTATGAGTGTATTTTCTTACAAGATAGAAGATATCGGTAACAGAAGATGCTGATACAAAACTCTCTATTTTATGTTCTTCACAAAGCTTCAAAAGCTTGTAAGAATCCTCTACAAAAGGTTCCCTTTCCAATAATACGTCAAGGATTACGTTCGTATCACACATTATTTTCATATTTTAACAGACGCTCCTCTCGTAAAGAATCCACATCAATATCAGAGGAAATGCCGCCAAGCATTCCACGCAGGGAATCCACAGCAGAAACTTGTGGATTTACAACTTTAGCAACCATTTTTCCATTACGAGTAATAAAGATATCCTCCTTAGTAATTAATTCAAGATACTTTCCGAAATTAGCTTTAAATTCTGTTGCAGTAACAACCATGGCTAAATCCTCCTTTTCTTTGAGTAATTTTTATTATATGCGATTTTATGAATAAAATCAATAAAATCATGCGAAACATGAAAAATATTATTAAAATTCGTACAATATAAAAGAAAAAATTTTATATCTTATGATATTTTTCATATGATAGATTTATATAGAAAAAACGTTGCACATTCCCTTCCTTCTGGCAATGTACAACGCTCTTTGTAAATCTCTTTATTCTGTATCGGTACTCTTTTTCTTCTTATTGATTACCAAATAACCTCCTGCAAAGAAAATACCCAGGCACAACACATATCTGGCGTCAAATGCAACACCCGTCTTAGGAGTGCCGCTTCCTACCTGTGCCGTACCCATATTCCTGGAAACAGAAGTCCTTGAACCTGCGTTAGCTCCAGCGCCGCCGCCAGTTCCAGTCTGTGTCGTTCCTCCACCGTTATTGTTCGTTCCACCAGTTCCTCCAGCGCCGCCGCCAGTTCCTTCATCTCCAGGCGCAGGCGTGCCTGATGGCTTAGGTGTTGGGGTAGGAGTGGGAGTATCATCTGGACCAGGGGTCGGCGTTGGGGTAGGAGTAGGCTCTTCCTCTCCCACTGTACCAATACTCTCAAAAATATAACCATTCTCATCTGCAAACCGCTCTGCCTGAGACCCTGTGTAACCGCGAATCACATCTGGCGTCCATCCAGACTGGGAACCGATGGAAGTTGTACTGGGCGGAATTGTAACAGCCTTAATTCCACTTCCTGTAAAAGCATCCACTTCAATGGTAGTAACAGAAGAAGGAATCTCCAAACTATATACATACGGGCTGTTGCTAAAAGCAGCAGAAGCAATGGACGTCATGGTGTTTGGCAATGTGAGCTGGGATTTTCCCACTGGACAATATAAAAGCTGAGATAGTCCTGCATCATATACTGCACCATCAGAAGAAGCATAGCTGCCACTTCCGCTTTCGATATTTACTTCTGCTAAATTGCTGCACCCATCAAAAGCGCTGAAATCTATAGATGAAACGGAAGCAGGAATACTAATACTTCCTAATCCGCTGCAATTTCCAAATGCCTGGGAACCAATACTTCCCACGGAAGCAGGAATACTAATACTTCCAAGACTGCTGCACCCATACAAGGTTAATTCTGGAATCGAAGACATTCCGCCAGAAAGACTTACCGAAGATAAACTGCTGCATCCTGCCAAAACGCCACTTCCCATGGAAGTTACTGAAGAGGGAATCGTAACATCAGACAAGGACACACAATTATTAAAAGCGCTGCTGCCGATTTCTGTAACAGATCCTGGAATATTAATACTTCCAAGACTTCCGCAGCCGTTAAATGCCTGGGCGCCAATTGAAGTTACACCTTCCGGAATATTGACAGACCCAAGGCTGCTGCACCCATCAAAGGTCTCCGGTCCAATTGCTGCCAAACCTGCTGGAAGCTCTACAAATCCAAGAGCAGAACACCCATAAAAAGCGCCGCCTCCAAGACTTACTGGTCCCCCAAATACTGCATTGCCCAAACCGGTACAGCCTGAAAACGCATAACTTCCCACGCTGGTAACATTTGCAGGAATTGTCACACTGGTAATCGCTGCATTTCCAGCAAATGCATAATCTGCAATCGCCGTTGCCGAAGCTGGTATGGTAACATCACCACCAGGCCCTGTATAACCAGTAATGGTGCTTCCCTCCATAATAAATGCACTGACATCTTCCTCCGCCATTGTTGATATTGCCGGGCACAAGGCGAAGGTCAGGGCTAGTATCAATATTGCATTGAAACATCTGCCAAATATTTTTTTCATTCTCTTGTCCTCCTTGAAAATTGGTGTATGTGCCGTTAGGGTGAGCACTTCTTCGCCACCAAAAATAGCCTTCCGTCTTCTGTATAATTATTACAGGTTGAAAGTGTCAATAATCTATCTCCATACGAGACGCCTATGTCCTCGCCCATAACATTCATTCCCTTTATATTTTCCAGGTAGCGGTTAAAGTTCTTCTTATTTCCCGCATTGACAAAATCATAATAACGGAACCCTTCTTCCCCTTCCTGCGCTGCCTTTGACAAACATACTGCTACCACTTCATATTCTGCTTTTTCATAGATTGTATTAAATGTAATGGTCTTATGTTCTCTTAAAAATGTTTCATCCAGATAATTCTGTAATTCTCCGAACATCATGCCGCTTTTCATGTTATGTCCATAGATGATTAAATTGTCATCCTGTTCCTCAAAATCATTTCTGGAGTCCAGAAAAATCGAACCATTGATATCTTCCTCTCCCATATAATTATGGGTCAGATAGAAATCGCTGCTCTCGGGCACTGCCTGCATAACTGGATAATCAATCTTTGTCCCTGGTATGGTAAGCCAACCAGAAAAATCTGAATTCTGCTGATATAACTGTTGATACTCTGGCAGAACCTGCGGTCCTTGGGGACGCTCTACCGTTTCTTGATTTAATTCAGCGCCATATACGTTGTTCTCTACGGTTCCCGATTGCGCCAATACAGGCTCCTCTTCCTCGTCTTCGCCTAAGGCTTCAATAAACCGGGCAGAAAGCCAATCGGACGCCACAGAAATCTCCTGCTCATCTTTGATTCTCTCCAGCTCCCTGATTTTCTGCTGGTCGTGATATTCACTTCCCAGGAAAACCAGAAAGCATATTACGGCTCCTGTCATACAGATAGCTCCGATGACCTGGCCAGGAGAGAGCTGCTTTAACTTGCGGGCCATTCGGTCCGTGAAGGTAGTTCTGGAAATGGCTTTGTAATCCTCCGCCACCATATCCGAGAGGTAAAGGAGATAATCATCTCCAATGGCGCTTTTGAATATAATCTTTCCCTCCCGGATAAGGGAATAGAGTCTCTGAGCCACTCCAGGTTCATTGATATCCATTTTCTTGGAAATATATCTAATTTTCTCTATGTCGTCCAATGCTTCCTGATATTTCTCATAGGACTCAAACTGAAATTTTCCAATGCAATATACTCTGCCCATGGTATCAACTCCTATCCTTCCTTGCTTATTTTTTTGCTTTTACCGATTTCACACCGGAATAACTGCTATAATAATTTTTCTTACTAATCTTCTTACATACACGAATCTTATAATAGTACTTCTTTCCGCCTGTTGCCTTTTTATCAGTATACGACGTTTTCTTCGTTGTTGCAATCTTTTTATACTTTCCTTTTTTGCTGGTACTCCGGTAAACCTCGTACTGGGTAGCTCCCGATACCTTTTTCCACTTGATCACTGCCTGCTTTGCCTTCTTAGAAGTCAAGCTTGTAATCGTTGTAGAATTAGGCGCTGTCGCTGTCTTAATACTTTTGAATGGACCATAGTAATACTGGCCATCTTTGTTTACATATGCACGTACCCGGAAGGTTGCAGCCGTTCCTGCCTTCAGCTTCTTAACTGTACCGCTGGTTGTGCTGGCGCTCTTAATTCTCAAAGCACGCCTGTTTTTGGAATTGTAAATCTCATATCCAGTCACAACACTATTTTTCTTCCAGCTAATTGTAACCGTCTTATTCGTGTATTTCGAGAATTTAACACCTGACAATGCTGGAACTGTAATCTTGTAATTCAAAGTCTGGGTTCCGGTAAAGTTTCCTTCCCCTTTCACAATCACACTTGCCATTCCCGGAGTAGTGCTATTTACATAAACCAATGTATAATCTTTGCCGTTTTCTAAGGTTTTGTCTCCGCTTGTAATAGTAACCGAAGGCTTTTGCTCCTTGCCATTATAAACCCGGTCGCTGATTGGACTTATCTTCGCCCGTCCAAGCTGCTGAGGAGTAATCTTGAAGGTTGTGGATGTACTTCCGGTATATTTCCCGATTCCTTTAATGACAATGGTTGCGGTTCCTGCATCTATATTCTGTGAATAAGATATCTCATAATCCACACCACTCTTCAAAAGATTTCCGTCATCCTCTACACGAACCGGCGGTGCAATGGCTGCCCCAGTATAGGTATAAGATGCTGCCACACCCCGGATGGCTGTTTCCTCTGACAATTCTCTTGCAATATCAAAGTTCACGGTTCGTTTTCCCACAAACCAAGGTTCAATTCCTTGAATGGTAATGGTTGCTGTTCCCCGATCCACATTGTTACTGTAGGTAACTCTATAATCCGTATCCAATGTCAATCTCTGTCCGCCAAGACTTACCACTGGCAGTGGCGTTACTGCACTTCCCGTATAATCCTGAACAGGAATGGGTGCAATGGTTACCTTGCTCATATCTGCATGAATCTCAAATTCAGTTTCCAGACTGCCAGCATAATTATTGATACCTTTCACGATAGCCTTTGCTTTTCCTGGCATCACATTCTTATCATAAGAAAGTATATAATCTCTGCCTGCTATTAATTCCACTGGCTTGCTTGGATCTTCTTCGTCTTTCACCTCCGGCTGAGCAGAAGGATTGAATGTAAGGGATGCCTTTGGCGTCAGCGGACTTCCGGTGTATTGCTGGACCCCAATATTGCCTAGTGACATACCAGCAGAGATTGTACCATCCTCATTGCTAATCTTCTTGGGATGAATAACAAATGTTGCTGTGGCCGTCCCTGTAAATGGCGCTTTCCCTGTCACTGTCACCGTTGCTGTCCCTGCGTTCTGATGATTGGTATAGGTAACATCATAATCATTTTCTGTCAAAGGAACGGCTGTGTCGATTCCCTCTGCCAAAAGACTTACTGTTATCTCTGGTCTAATTGGCTGGTTATTAAAGTTCTGGTCTGGAATCTGGTCTATCTTAAGCACGCCATTGGGCGGGATAATACGGAATTCAACCCTTTGACGAGTTCCTGTATAATTTCCTTGCCCTTCAATCGTCACAGTTCCTGTAGCTCCAATCTCTACCTCGTTGGACTGACTACCTTCCTTTATGACATAATCTGTTCCTTCTACCAGAGTCTTCCCCAGCAAAACACCTGCATCCTTCACTGTAATCTCTGGTTTTACCGCCTCCCCTTTATTATACAAAGCTGCACCTGTGGCTGTAATCTCTTTGCTATTAATATCTCTTGGCGCAATGTTAAAGTATATTTTCTTTTCGCCGCCGTATCCTCCTTTTCCTTTCAAGAGGATGGAAGGACGGTCGGCCTCTTCTGCATCCGCAAGAGGAACATCCACATTATTCTCATATCCAAGAATATCATAATCTTTTTCAGGGTCAAGCACGACTGTTTTGTTCTGTTCATCTTTATAAGATACTTTCACCGCAGGCTCTAATGGAGAACCATTGTAAGTCACATTCTCTATTTCGTACGTTAGACCTGACATCTGCCTGAGAACTATATTAAATTCAACCTTTAAGGTCCCAGTATAGTTACTTCCTTCCTTTGCCTTTAAGTGAAGATAGGAATGGCCTTCTGTTTCCATCGGCCCAACATTATTCTCCCACCCGTCAACAACATAATCCGTACCCAGCTTCATCATCAGATTCGACTGGTATGGATTGTAAGACGGCTTTGATGGTCCTTCTGTTCCCTCTGATTCGTCTGGCTCTTCTGGCTCTTCCATACTCTCAATATCTTTGGCATTATTATTGTATACCTCAAACTTCGGCTCTTGTGCCTTACCATTGAAAATATATGGATTCAGAATTTCTGGGTAATCCTCACAATTCAAAAACTGTACCACAATTCCTTTATCACTCAAATCCTTTGGAACAATCTTGTAAGTCCGGCTTACTACGCCTTCATAATTTCCAATTCCCCTTACAACAACAGTAGCGTTTTCTCCCTCTTTTGTAACATTTTTATTATTCTGACTGTATCCCTTGTCAGGATCCGGGTTACTTTGGGTAACAATTTCAAAATCCTTGCCCAATTGCAAAATATAAGGTTCGTCGCTTTCATGCGCCCACACACGGGAATAGTCCGTAAAACGCAAATCTGGATACGTCTCTACAATTCCATAGGGAACTGTTTCTGGGTTATCCCAAGGCAATTCCATATACCGCTCATCATTAGGGTCATTAGGATCCAATGGTCGGTCTACTTCTGTTATAGACGCCACAATTGAAAAATGTTTCTCATATGGTCCTATATAATTACTCTTTTCCGGGGTATTAACTAAAATAGTTGCTTCACCAATACCTACGTTGTTCTCATATTGAATTGTATAATCCGTTCCTTCGATTAATTCTTTTACATCCGTTCCATTACTCCACGTTATCTGCAAACCATTTTCTACAGGATCCTCATTCGTCATGGAACCTGTCTTTGGAAAATTGATAGGCTTTCTGCTATAAGCCCACCGCCATCCGTCCTCATCAAGCTTCTCTGTATCCGTAAGATTATCCTTTCTCAGATTGACTATCGGTACCCTGGTATCAACCGTTTCTTCATTGATCTTCCTTGGATTAATTGTAAATTCTCCTGTGATTTCTCCACAATAATTACCGTCGTACTTTCCATTCTCATTGGTCTTAGCAGAAACTGTATATTTGGGGAATACACGCGTAATTACTCCATCCACTTCTGTTTCTGTCCAAACATTAATGTTATTCTCTGCCCTGACCGTATAGTCATAGGGAGTACTTGGCGGAACCTCTTCTTTTTTTAGCATCACCCCTATCAGAGAAACCGATTTACATGTCAATTTCAAGTCGGGAATTATTTCATCCTCGTTATACTCATATCCTTCTTCCAATAAACCTGAAAACTCTAAGTCTGTCCCTTCCCCATACTTACTAATGTCTCGCTGGTAAATCGCAAAGGTTTTGGGATTACTCTCATTGTTACCAGAGCCCAATCCAACGTGCTTATTCCCTGCAACATTCCCTGTAATGATGATCTTGCCTCCATCCCCCTCTTTGGGTTCAAGAGCAGAGCCCTCTGGGTTTTCTGGGTTAGGATGAGTTGCATATTTATTATCTCTGTAATCCACCAGATAATCCGTATCCTTTGTTAAGTTCACAACCTTATCAGGTTCGTCAAACATTTCCAAATTATAAGATACTGTCACATCTGGCCTATTCGTTGCAGTTCCCACGGGATTCTCCGGGGAATAATAACAATCCTCTGCTTCTATCTTGATACGTTCACTGCCCAAATCCACCAGTATTTTAAACTCTTTTTCAATTTTACCGCCAAAGTTTCCAATTCCTTGAATGGTGTATTTCGCGGTTCCTGGCTCCTTATTGTTCTCATATGTAACCGTGTATTCTTCACCGTATACCAGTGGTCTTTCTGTCCCCACACTTCCATTAATCCCAACTGGAGTATAGAAAACCTGCAGATTCTTCCAGACTACCTCATCCCTGGAATGGGGGGCGCTGGCATTATGTTCATGGTTCTCCTCATTCCCTTCATTCCCCATCTCCGCTTTAGATGAATCCAATGTCCTCTGGGCATTATCTGGGGAAACTGACTGTCCATATTTAATATCATCCAATACCACTTCATCTGCAATACCATCAAGCCTGATCTTTCCATTGGCTACTCCATCTTCGGAAAGGTCGTATTGTCTTATTTTATAGCCTTTCTTTGTAGACTTTATATAATTATTGCCTGCCCCAGTAATTTCAACGCTATAATCACTTCCTACATTAAATTTACTATTTGAGTTTAGCTCATCCTTTCCTTTATAGTATTTCACTGTATAGTCATTATTGAATGTTACTTCCTTTCCATTATGGGTAATGGTTGGTTCTGGCATCGTAGGAGTATCTGAATAAGGATAAGGATCTTCATTGATGCCATCAATTTTATATCCATACTTTTCTTCCAGATCATCAAAGGTCAAATCCAAGGGATCCACGTTAAAGCTTATCTCGCCTCCCCCATAATAATCCCCTATTCCTGTAATCGTTAATCTTCCTGTCCCAGTTCCTACTTGCGTAGGGCCAACCTTATCTGGATTCTCAATAGTAAAATCCTCTCCCAGCTTCAAAGTGTTCATTCCATTTGCCAACTGAAACGTTACAAGCAGATCTTCTTCTGGCGGCACAATAATACCTGCACTATAAATCTGATTCTTAGTGACAGAAGCCCTTGCTCTTCCATCAGAATTGAGAGGAGTGAGATTTCCCTTAATCCTAAAAGGCAGTCTCCTTGTTCCACTGTAATTCGTTCCTACTCCTGTTATCACCAACTGTGCCGTTCCTATATTACCATTGGCTTCATAAGTAACGGTATAATCTCCCTGTGCAGGATCGCCATTCTCTGGAACGAAAATCATTGTCCGCTGACCATGCTTAACTGAAATATTCTGCAGTTCAACCTTTTCCTGCCCTTTATAGGGATAAATCCTTTTCTCCTCTGGGGTAATTTGACTGGGATCACTGTGAGTAAACGTATATACGTCCGCTGCGTCAAGTCCCTGGGCAGTTACAATCAAATCCATGTTTAAATCGGATAGACTACACTTCACAATCTTAAACCGATGTTGCACCTCACCTGTATAATTACCTCTTCCTTTAATTACAACATAATTATTGGTATCATCCCCTACATTTATATTTATTCCATAATCTAAAGTATAATCCTCCTCATTGGTTAATGTCTTCTTCAACGTAGTCTGGTAGACAGAATCCACATTTGGTTCTATCCTGCTCCCTGTATATGGCTGTTCGTCAATCACTGGAAATTGAACCGTATCTACATTAAGTTCCAGAGGAGTAATCGTAAATTCTCTGGTGATTTCTCCTGAGAAATTACCAGAACCACTGATTGTCATGGTTATTTTCCCATCTGAAACATCGCTGAATCCAGTTTCATTTTCTGTGTTATTTGCTGTATATTTTACTGTATAATCTTTCGCGCCATTACTGCCTAACAAGTACCTATCCTGTGTACTCGGCTGCCGATTTACATAAATTTCAACTTTAGGAGTTTGCGGCCCGCCTTTATATACATATGAAGTTTCATTTGGACTCGCAACATTGACATTTCCCTGCCCCTCTGCACTTTCTACCAATTCCAGGGGTTGTATCGTAAATTCCACAGTCTTTGTATTTTTATAATTATTCTTGCCAGTTATGATAATTGTTGCCGTCTCATATGCATTTACATTTTTCCCATAACCTATGGAATAATCATTCTCACTTAATGTTCCGCCATCATCTGTAATCGTTAACTCACTTAGTTTTGGCGTCTGCTGTAGTCCATTATAAGTATATGTCCGATTAAGCACTACCGAAATCTTATTGATATCCCTTTGGTCCACCCGGACAGTTATATAAACCGGACCTCCAATCAAGGCTCCATTGGGTAACGATTCCACTCTGAATGCATTTGTATAAGTGCCAACATTGACTCCCTGCCCATTATACTTCGTTTCCTTTGTAACTTTGTAATCCGTACCTTTCGTATAGCCTGGAACACGAATTTTCCGTTCTATTACATCCAGCCAGTTCGTTGTTCCATCATACTCTGTCTTATACATACCTCTGTATGTTCCTGTTGTTTCTTTGTCATAATCCTCAACCTCTACCATATCATCTGTCAATTTATTCACACGAATAGTGATGGGAACTGCACTTCTATAGCCAGTATACCCGTATTGAGTGTTTAATGCAGTTATTCGGACAGTAGTATGAATTAACCCGTCCTGCACTGGAAGAGATTTCCAATTTGAGTTTTCCAGCTCAACCTTCACCTTATCCGAGTTGGGAATTTCTGCAAATTCTCTTCTAACATCCGGGTCATTAATGGTAAGCTCCGTATTAATATTCTTGTCTCCATCATCCGGTCCTTTTAGAATTGCTAAGGTATCTGAACCTTTGGGATATTCTTGCTCCTCAATGGAAAATGTCACATCAGATTGTGCTGTGACTCCACTCCCTGAACCAGTCAAGAATTTCCGAATCCAAAATTTAGCCCCTTGCGCACTTCTCAAGTCCAGGTATTTTCCACTGGTTCCCACGGCATATACCGTTTCTTCGCCCACCGACTTCTGATTCCCATCATACACAAGCTTATATTGATCAGGCTTTAATATTTCTTCCTTGCCATTATCAGTATACTTCACTTCTACATCGTCGGAGGTGAGTTCAAGCTTTTCTCCCTTAATCTGATTATAATTAATACGAAAATATCCCGCAGATTCTTGAGTTAGGTTCTTGCCTGCTTTTAACGTAATGGTCAAATTCTCCTCCTTCATTCTATGAATCTTATATGAAATGGAGGCCGAACCTGTAAAATTGCCATTTTCATTTGCAGTAGCAGTAGCAGTAGCAGTAATCTCATCCTGACCATCTGTAAGATCATTCCCACTATAGCTCCATGTGTACTGATCTGCAGGCACCTCAACTGCCCCTACTTTTAACTTAGGCAGAGATTTCGGCGTATATCGTCCATTCCTAATTGCATATTCCGGTTCTAATACATTTGGTTCAAACGTTGCAGTCGATAAGCCAAGTGGAGTAATCGTAAAATAAAGTCTGGCAGTGGAAGAACACCCCTCAACACTTACAATTACTGTTGCCTGGCCCTGGTTGGTATGATTCTCATATTCCAAATTAAAGTCCGTAACTTGCTCTTCAACCACATCTCCACTATCATTCAGGTATCCTGCTGAAACTGAAATCTGGTCTTTTTGTACCTCTATCGCTGAACCAGTATAAGGAAAAGAAGGGGATCCACTTGCCCATTCTGCTGTGATACTAATATACTCTTTGTCTGCCGCGCGCACGGTCAGCCCTGTCCAGTCCACCATACCGACTATCATGCACAAGCTCAGCAATAACGCCATAACCCTTTTCCCAATATTCTTATGCATCATCCATTCCTCCTTACTTCTTCATCTCTCATCGCATAATTCTTCCATCTATATTAAATCTATACTCATATATTATTAATTTTCTTCGGCAATTTTGCTTGTATTTTTAATACACTTCACCATTTTTTCATGTTTTTCTTTAATACATACAGAAAAGATACGAAGAATCATACCCAGGACAGTTTTATCTTTTGTAAAAATTTGTCAAACTGTACTTTATCTGCCCTGAATATAATACTTCGTCTAAAGATTATAACACATATTTCCTAAGAATGCTATTTTTTTACGAATTTCTAACAGGAAAATTTTTATATCCTTGGAAATTTTTTATGAAGTTCATGTTTTCTAGTACTTATTTCCCTAATGTGTCAATAATTTACTCCCTCAATGATACATCAACTGGGTATATGGAACCTATAGCAGGTACAGCGCTGACGCTTAAATTTATATTTACTCTCCCAAGGCAAACTTATGCTCCAAACCACAAGAAATGGCAGCGTATCTCTTCTAAAAATTCGCATTTCGCGCATTAAAAGGAATTTTATTCGATTTTGTCGTTGTCAGGGTTGAAATTATTCAAAACAATGTTTAAAATTTATAATGTCAACTGTACAAAAGAGAAAATTTTAAATGGAGGGGAAATATGTTTCAATATTTACTCCTGTTGGAAACAGACAGGGAAAAAGAATTTTTTGCATCAATCTATAAAGAACACCGAGATGAAATGTTTTTCATTGCATACGGCATTCTTCATAACCGCTCGGACGCGGAGGACGTTGTACATGAAGCATTTTTATCACTGATCGACCATGTAAATAAGATTATCGACAAAGAGCCTTATCAAATCTGGTATTACATGAAGACCACTGTAAAGCACAAGTCCTACAACGTCTACCGCCAACGGAATCTCCATGAGGAAGTAGAACTTGATGAAACATGGATGCAGGAAAAAGATACGGAAAAAGGGCCGGAGCTTCTTATGGAAGATTTTGAATTGAAAGAAGCCATGTCCGGTCTGCTGAAACAGTTAAAGACTCCTTATCAAGAGGTCTAGCCTTGCAGTACTACCACGAAATGAGCGCTATAGAAATCGCAGAAGAGATGGGAAAAACGCCAGATAACATCCGTCATATTTCCATGCGTGCCAAAAGAAAGCTGCAATCTCTAATGAAAGAAAATGGGATGTGGAATGAAAAACCCGAGAAAAATCGCTCTACCAGTGGGGCAATAAAATAATTTTCCCAAAAAAGTACATGTAGACAAAAACGGAGGATACTGCAAAAAACAAGAATTCTACAACATATCGTTAAAGTAAAATCCATACTTGTATGATATGTTGTAGAAAATTCTTGTTTTATAACAGTCTCTCTCTTTTACAAAAATCTCTCCAAAATATTATTCTGGTACAACCACTGCAGCAAGGGATTCTCCTGAATTTCTTGCATCATTTGATTTCCCCACTGGCTCCCCTGGCACAATGCAATCACAAAAAACAGAATCCAGATTACAAGAAGCCCTTCCAGTAATCCAACCACAAGACCACCCATATGATTAATACTTTCTATGACTGGAAGTTTTGCAATAATGTCAAGAACATGAATCAAAATTCCCAATAAGATACTAATCAAAAGAAACGCCGCAATCCAGGCAATCCTCTGGACTGCCCAATCTGCAACCTGTTCTATCCCACCTTCCAGGTGAATGCCAATATTATTCTGAACTACTTCCGTACACTTTTCGTGAATTACACCATGCAAGGGCGTTTGCATTCGCAAAAACTCTGCCACATAAGGCGCTGTCAAGGATGCAAGTACAATGGTCACTAAAACCGCTGCCAGGGAAAATATCATCCTTACCATTCCCCTGATATAACCATGTAGTCCAAACACACCCAGAATCACAAGGGTGACAATTAGTAATATATCCATTTCTTTGTACTCCTATTTCAGCCTAATCCTCTGTGTCTCTCCATCTATGAGAAAAACATAATCTCTGATTCCTGCCACAGACATTATTTTCCAGATACTTTTGTCAAAATTTGCATGAAATTTCTGCACGCCCCGCAAAGTAAAAATGGCGCATTCCAAATCATTCCGTATACAAATCTCATCATTTTCCAAAAATCCTATTTCTTCATATTCCATCTCAAAATCTTTGGAAAGAACCTCTGCCCCACGCAGATCATGTATCTGCATATTATAAGAAGTATCCTTATTCTCATTATCAAATACAAATCCAAAGTAAGCGTCATTGTAGAAAATTGTACGAATCTCTTTTTCGATGGCAACTTCTTTTTTCACCTGAGGCTTCTGAGCGCCTTCAAAAACCACTGCTTTCTGGCTTCCAAACGCTACCATCACATCGTTGGTCAGAAATTCTACCTTTGGCACAACCATATCAGCATAGGAATACTGCCCCACGATATTATCAATCTCATTTTGCCCCATTGCATCAAAATTAAAAAAAGTAATTGTAGTATTCACATTCCCTTTATTGACGTCCAGCAAGGACACCGCCAGCTTTTTTCCATCATTGGAAATGGCAATATCAAGCGGATAGCCGCTGTTTTCTGTATGTACCTCTCCCTCTGCCAGAAATGTTCCCGATTTATCATACATCTGTATGTATCCTGTGCCATTCTGCTCCATTAAAACAGCAACCATTCCCTGACTGGCCACCTCAATGCGCTGAATCGGCATAGATGTTTCAATTTCCCCACAGGGACCGGATAAATCCATAATATAAATTCGATCGCCCTTTTTGTCTGCAATTGCCGCATAATTCTCACAAAAATCTACCATGGGCGCTTGCATTTCATAGGTCTGATTCCAAATAATTTTATTATTCTCATCCACCAACGAAGCCCCATCTTTACTGTATTTTAAGATATTGCCGTGAAATACATCAAATTGGGCGCCAGGGGAATCTTCCCTCTCAACAGACTTCAACACACTATATTCCGAATATGTTCTGGTCTGCAAATAAATATACACTCCAGCAATCCCTAATAAGAGGCAAACCGTCACAAAGGCTGTCCATCTTAAAATCTTTCTCCGGTGCCTTTGGATTTTCTCATTCATTCCTTTTACATCCGATTTTACAACCCGGTATGCTTTATCTGCCACTACTACACCTCCGTGTGGGTCTTAATCTCTCCTCTCACGTTGCCTGCTCTCTGACAGTCCTCCATCCTGTTATGGGAGAAGCAGCCTCTGGCCTACGTAAATCTTATCTCCATTTTCAATTCCGTTTGCCTCACATATTTTTTCCATCATACGTTGATTGTGATAAATACTAATACAGATAGAACCCAAGGTATCCCCTGGTTTCACTGTATAATAGCGCGCCTCCTGAGATTGTCCGGCAGAAGCTTCCGCCGTCTCCTGTGAACTTTCCTCAGGCTTGTCCGCGTCCTCGCCTGCTCCTTTCAAATCTTCCTGGGACTTGTCCATATCCTCCTCTGCTTTCTCAGAAGATGGCAGCTCCCCAGACGTTTCTTGCTGCTCTTCTTCCACAGAAGATGTTGTTTCCTTAGTTTCTTGCTGCTCTTCTTCCACAGAAGATGTTGTTTCCTTGGTTTCTTCCATAGGATCCACTTGGGACATGACGCTCTCCACCACTGGACCTTCCTCGTCTTCAGAACGTTTTTTCTGTGATTCCTTGCTGTTCATAACGTAGAGCACATCTTCCACTTCCTGCATTTTCCGATAATTATTAATTGTGGTGATACCAAGAACACAGATAACCACCAGGAAAAATGAGGATGCTGTATAGAGGAATTTGCGGTTTTGCCGTTCGATCTGCCTCCCTTGCCGTTCCAATATCATATGACGGTATGACTCCAGCGCTTCCTCGGCCTGAGTTTTCGGCTCCTCCAAATGGCTTTTTGCAAATATCTTTTCCTGGTTCTCTGCAACTGTTTCCCTCTCTAATTCCTTATGTAATTCTTTGAACTGGTCTTGTTGTTCCTGTCGTTCGGATATCCCTGTCTCTTCCTGCTGTTCCTCCGCTGCCAGCTCTTCCGGCCTTTCTTCCGTTTCTATTTCCGGCTCTGGCTGCTGGCTGTCCTTAGCTTCTGCTGGCTTTCTTTCCTCTGACTGCTGCATTCCTTCCGTCTGGAAAGATTCTCCCCTTTTTTGGACCATGTACTCTTGCATGGGAAGATTTTTTTCATAATAAATATAATAGCCTTCCCGTTTCTGTAAATACCCCTGGTCATAGATAAAGAACGCTTCCTCTTCTTCCAGAATATCCATCAGCATCAAAACTTTGTCCCTGCCTGAAAAATATTTCCGGTGAGCGGCCTCCACAACAGAAGTTAATTCCATTGCCTGTCCCGTTTTACCTAAAAACCAACCTACGATTTCTTTTTCAGAAAAATACTGTTTCCTTTCTTCCTCAATATAAGTCCAGAAACTATCATCCAGGCAAATGCTGTCCCACTGAAATACTCCAGCGCCGCATTCGATTGCTCCGCTGATAAAGGTATACCGGATATCTTTCATTACCTGGCTTTCTCCCAGAAATATCACTGCACAGGATTCCTTTTTCTGAGCCATGTTTTTCAAATAAGTATACACATAATCTTCTATGTAAATTTTATGTCTTCCTCTTGGGCTTCCAATCTGGCGAATATTTTTGGGCAGACATACTTTTCCTTCCTCTTCCTGTAACCTGTCTTTGCAAACAATTTCTATCATGCCTTCACCTCTTTTTTACAGATGGTAGCACATTTTATTTGCAATTTTTGGAAATCCCTGTCATACCGTCGAAAAAGATTTCGACTGGATTCTACAACTCAGTCCTACCCTCCAGGGCACGATACAAGGTCATTTCATCAATATATTCCAAATCGCCGCCTACTGGCACTCCGCTGGCAATCCTGGATACTTTGATTCCTGTGGGCTTTATCAGCTTACTAATATACATTGCTGTAGTCTCTCCTTCCAGACTGGAGTTGGTAGCAATAATTACCTCATCAATATCCTCACAAAGCCGCTGCATCAGTTCTTTTAGCTTTATGTCATTGGGCCCAATGCCAAGCATAGGGGAAATCGCCCCATGGAGTACATGGTATACGCCCTCATATTTGTTTGTTTTTTCGTAAGCTGCCAGATCCCTGGTATTTTCCACCACCATAATTGTCCTATGATCCCGCTTGGTGTTTCTGCAAATTGGACATACATCTTCATCGGTAAGTGTATAACATTTCCGGCAATATTTTACCTTCCTTCTGGCTTCGATAATTGTGGCAGAAAGGCTCTCTACCTGCTGAATTGGCATATTCAAAATATGAAAAGCAAGCCGCTGTGCCGACTTGCTCCCAATTCCAGGCAGAGAAGCCAGCTCTTCCATCAGCTTACTTATCTGTCTGCTATAATAATCCATTGATTCCGCCAAGCCCTCCTGTAATCCTGGACATGGACTGCTGAGAAGCCTCCTCGATCTGGCGAATCGCCTCATTGGTAGCCGCCATAATCAAATCTTCCAGCATTTCAATATCGTCGGGGTCCACTACTTCCTCTGCAAGCTTTACCTTTGTAATCTCTTTCTTACCAGTAATCGTCACCTCTACGGCTCCGCCGCCTGCTGTTGCTGTAATTTCCTTTTCCTCCAGCTCCTTTGTAGCTTCCTCCATCTGTTTCTGCATTTTCTGGGCCTGTTTCATAAGATTGTTCATGTTCCCGGGCATTCCCATTCCACCCGGAAATCCTCCACGCTTTGCCATGTGATTCCTCCTGTTTCCCTGCTATTATTCTTCTTCATCTTCAATGGTTATTTCCATATTTATTATTTTCCCAAGATCTGCATAAGTTTCTTCAAAGGGCTGTTTTGTCTCATGAAGCTGCACCTTTACCTCCACTTCCCGTTGGGTCTTTTGGGCTATCATTTCCTTCAATTCCCTGATATGGGCTTCTGTATTGACAAAGGCCTGCGCCACCTCATCCTCCAGCACAATCAAAAGCTGTCCCTCGCCTGCCAAACTTAAATGTGCTGGCTTTAGGTAATTTTTCAATCCTCCTGATAATCCCTCAATGATAGACCGCCAATCCTTTACTACCTGCTGGATTTCTTCTGGGATTGCCTTCGGGAGCTCTTGTTCTTTGCCTTTTTGCCTTCCGGCTTCTTCATTTTCTGGCATGTGCTGCATTAGGACGGTGGTATCTTCCTGGGTCTTTCCTGGTACATACATCCCCTGTTCCATCTTTTCCTCTAACTGAGTAATCCGCTGAACCAAAGAGCTGTAATCCTTTTCCATTTCTGGTCTGCACAGTTTAATCAATGCAATCTCAATCAGCGCTCGCTTCTGAACTGCATACCTTAGCTGGTTGGATAATTCTGAAAAAATGCGGATATAGCGCATTAATCGCTCCCCTTCTATCATCTTTGCTTCTTCCTTTAGCAGCATCAGATTTTCTGTGGAAATATCCAACATATCCTCCATATTATCAGAACTTTGCAATAAAAGCAAATTTCTCAAATACCAAGTAAAATCCAAGACAAACTGACCTGGCTCCCGGCCATGCACAATTAGCTGTTCCAAAAGAGCAACTACACCAATGACATCTTGATCTATAATTTTACGAAGCATCTGGGAAAACACTTCAACATCTACTGCGCCTAATACCTCTAACACATGATCATACGTCAGCTTCTGTCCCAGATAAAATGCAATACACTGATCCAAAAGGCTCAAAGCATCACGCATGGAACCGTCTGCCGCCTTTGCAATATAGCGGATGGCTTTGGGCTCCGTTTCTACCTGTTCTTTCTCCATCAGTTCTTCCAGCCGACCTGCAATTGTGTCAATGGTAATTCTCCTGAAATCATACCGCTGGCACCTGGAAAGTATGGTAATTGGTATCTTATGGGCTTCCGTGGTGGCCAGTATAAAAATAACGTAAGAAGGGGGTTCCTCCAATGTCTTTAGCAACGCATTGAACGCCCCTATGGAAAGCATATGAACTTCATCTATAATATATACTTTATATCTGCCTTCAGCAGGAGAATACGTCACTTCCTCGCGGATTTCACGAATATTGTCCACACCGTTATTGGAAGCTGCGTCAATCTCTATCACATTCATGGAATTGCCTGAGGCAATGCCCCTGCAGGACTTACACTGTCCACAGGGGCTTCCTTCCACAGGATGCTCACAGTTGACTGCCTTGGCAAATATTTTTGCTATGGTAGTCTTCCCGGTTCCTCTGGTTCCACAAAACAGATAGGCATGTCCGATTCTTCCTGCCTGAATCTGGTTTTTTAAAGTTGTTACGATATGCTCCTGCCCCCGGACCTCTTCAAATTCCTGGGGCCGGAACTTTCGGTACAACGCAGTATACGACATATTTAATCACCAAAGCTAATACCGATTAATTTTGCTTCTTTGATGATCTTGGAATTTGGCTCCACGATCTTTAATTTTCCAGCTACCTCTCCAAGAGGAACCTTCTTGGTATTTCCATTCACCATGCCTACCATGTAGCCATAATCCTCTTTCAGAATTAAGTTTGCTGCCGCTGCGCCTAATCTTGTGCAGAGTACACGGTCATAGGGACAGGGGCTTCCACCTCTCTGGGTGTGGCCTGGAACGGTTACACGCACCTCGCTTCCGATTTTCTCTTCAATCCGTGCTGCCACTTCATAAGAAACGGAAGGATATTTGCGCTTTTTCATCTTTTCTTTTAAATCTTTTTTGGAGAGCTTTGCATCTTCTTTTGAAATGGCGCCTTCTGCAACCGCTAAAATTGTAAAGCCTTTTCCTGCCTTATTTCTTCCTGCAATGGCGGACACCACTTTATCAATATCATAAGGTATTTCTGGAAGTAAAATGATATCAGCGCCCCCGGCAATTCCTGCATACAGTGTCAGCCATCCTACTTTATGTCCCATAACCTCCACGATAAATACTCTGTTATGGGATGCTGCTGTGGTATGAATACAATCAATGGCATCTGTTGCAATATCAATCGCGCTCTGGAAGCCAAAGGTTACGTCTGTACCATAAATATCATTATCAATTGTTTTGGGAAGATGGATAATATTTAATCCTTCCTCTCTGAGAAGGTTTGCTGTCTTCTGTGTTCCGTTTCCACCCAGAATCACTAAGCAGTCCAGACGCAGCTTATAATACGTCTGTTTCATGGCTTCCACCTTATCAAGACCTTTCTCATCTGGCACGCGCATCATCTTAAATGGCTGCCTAGAGGTTCCCAGGATTGTCCCACCCTTGGTAAGGATTCCTGAAAAATCAGAACCGGTGAGCAGACGGTAATTTCCATATATCAGCCCTTTGTATCCTTCATAAAAACCATATACTTCCAAATCCTGTACGTTCTTGCTCAAACCTTTTACTACTCCGCGCATTGCCGCATTCAATGCCTGGCAGTCGCCTCCGCTTGTCAACATTCCAATTCTCTTCATTCTTCTCCACATCCTTTACAATTATAGTCCGGTTATTTGGTGAAAATCAGCCTACCGAAAATATTATATCTCAAAATTATGCCTGCCACAAGATTTTTCATTTGCAATTTTGAAAATATTTGATATAATGGTAACAGTTCAGCCCACGTCATTCACAATATCATGATTCTTGGAGGAGTACCCAAGCGGCTGAAGGGTCTGGCTTCGAACACCAGTAGGTCGGTAGTCCCGGCGCGGGGGTTCAAATCCCCCCTCCTCCGTTCTTTGAATTTTCCCATATCATTTTTATTTCATAATAGAAACAGAAAAATCCCTGTAATCTATACAGAATCATGCAGGCTGTAAGCAATCATCTATCAATTACAGAGACTTTTCTTGAGCTATTTTGTCGAGAATCTGTTACCCCTTATCAATACTCCTGATGCATATTATACAGTTCTTTGTTCCCAGTGAACATGGACTTTGAGGAAAATTTTCCCAAAGTCTATGGCTTTTTTCCTATTTTGATGTTATACTTCCCCTATGGCAGGAAAATTTTGGAATTTTCTGCTAACGTGAAATTCTAATACACTTACAAAAGATACTACAAATCCTTATTTCTTTTCATTTAAAAAGGGGGTTTTATACTGTCATGGCATATTTCGATGATCTTATAGAGTATTACTAAAAGAATCCAGCCAGGTTTCTTTCAAGTATCCTCTTAACCGTTTGCATTGTCTTTCATCGCCCAACGCATAAAACGCGCAATAGCCCCGCAGTAAAGACTCCTTCGCTTGTTCCCGTTCCCCCTGCTCCATAAGGGCAAGTCCTTTATTAATAAGGAATTTAGGGAACAGGCAGAAACGGTTATTTTCCTTGCTCATGGCTATTCCCTGATCACATAATTCCACTACCTTGGCATACTGCCTCTTATCCATCAAAAGATTCGAAAGATTAAATAAAATCATTGGATATTTTTGCACCTTTTCTGTCTGGTCTATGATATGAGTGTCCATATACTCCTTCAAGCCGCAAAGTATTTCAATTCCCTCCTCCAGTCTGCCCAGTTTGCGATAACCCCTTGCAATGTTAATAAGTATTACGATTTCATTGTACGTCAAAAGCCCCTTTAAAATTGCTTTCATTTCTATCCCATTGGGCTTTGTCATTCTCAGCGTATCCTCCAACTCCTTTATTTCCTGTTCCCAGTTTTGATTCTTTTGCTGTTTTAAAATAATTCTGGTAAAACGGCAATATTGGGAATTTAAAATATCACCCTTTGTAATTGTACGTTCAAACCTGTCAATCAGTTCTTCTAATCCTTCATATTGATAATTTGCGATTTTCTTTACAATCTGGTTGCAGATTTTTACCTGCTGCATTTCCTCTTTGCTGGAATACTGCAAAAATACCTCCCGGCATCCAAGCCTCTGTGTTAGCGCCTCCACCGTTTTCCGATTTGGCATGCGCGCGCCATTTTCAATTTTTGATAAATTTCCTACTGAGCAGATACCAAAGCACAGTTCTTCTTGGGAATATCCACGTTCTACTCTCATATCATGGATATAATTTCCGATTTCATATACCGCCATTTTCTCTCACTCCCTGTCGTTTTGTCCTCCCCGCTATCTGCTATTATAAAACAATTATCTCTCGTTACCCAGAAAATCCGCAATTCTCCTTTTTAAGTAACAATCCACTCTTTCTTTTCATGACACCCCTTTTCTTTGGACTGTTTTAGACAGTAAAAGATCAAAGCAACAGAAGCCGACTGGAACCCTCGCGTTTTTCTTGCCTTTTCCTATATTTACCTTTATAATAATATCTATATGAATTATATATCCGGCATGAAAATTTTTAACTTTGAAAAAGAAAGGATCATCCATGAAAAAATTTTTTCCCATTTTATTTTGTATATGCTTGTGCACAACTCTTCTTACTGGCTGTAATGGCCCGAAGAAAAATGCTGCGGATTCCGTACAAGCCATTTACGAATTATATATTCTGGGCAATACAGATGGAATCGCTGCCTTGGGAATACCGGAAGAGGATATCGATAATGCCAGACAAACCTATCATGAGTCTCTAAAAGAAACCATTCGCGTTAAGTTTGCCGCCAGCGGCCAAGAAATCAGTGAAGATGTATTGAATGAACTTTTTGAGGCAAGAAAAACTGCGCTTTCCAAAATGAGCGCTTCTGCCGAAGTTATTTCTGAATCCAGCGGAAAAGCGACCGTAGTTGTTCATACCACATATTTTGACGAAGACGATCTGGATGCCGATGCTTACTATGAAGCCCGGGAAACTGCATGGCAGCACAGCTTTCCCACGGTAGCAGACCAGAAGATATTCCTTATGGATACCTATACACAGAACCTAATCGCTGCCTATGAAAATGTGACCCCTTCGGAAAAAACAACAGACATTGCGGTTGAATGCGTGATCCAGAATAATACCTGGGTTCCTGCTAATATGTCCTCTTTCGGCTCTGATCTGGCTCTGGCAATTACCGGACGGAAGCTTGAAACTATTAAGTAAGCACCGTAAAGGCCCACGTAATCCATTGCGGCGCCTTTCTGATTGCAAAAAATATGCATAATTCCTGAAATATTAGAATAAGATATAAAAATTCTTGTGGGAGTACAAAAATGTCTGAATTTCACCGCATGATTACATATCTTTATCTATATGAACATGGAACAAAGCGCCACAATACAGGGTTTGCCAAAATAGAAAAAAGAGACGGACAATGTCTCATAGAAATACACCTGAAAAACACTGGACACAATATACCCTCTGCTCCAGTGTATTTTTATACCAAAAACGGTCAGAAGCATCCTGGCATTCTGGTGGGAACCATAGGACTTTTCCGCGGAAACGGCGATTTCAAATCCATTTTAAAAGGAGACGCCTTTACTGGCAGCAATTATACCTTTCAGGATGTGAAAGGTATCTTCATCCCCCTTTCTGAAGAAATCATGTTCGTAAGTCAATGGGATGATAATGAATTTGTAAGGGAAAATTTTGTGGAGCCGGAAACAAAAGTTTCGGCAAATAAGCCTTTGGCAGAAAAGCCTTCGGCAAACACTCCTTTGACAGAAAAACCTCTGGCAGAAAAGCCCCAGGCAGAAAAAACCTCAGCAAAAAAGCCTTCAGCAGACACTCCTTTGCAGGTAATCTCTCCTAACAAGCCTCCTCGTTCCCAGGCTCTTATGCAAAACCCATCGTCTGCTCCTGCCCGCTTGATTTCTGCTATCCCGGTTCCTTCATCGGCTGCAGACTTAGAGGCAGCAGAGGCCGCTCCAAAACAAACACAATACCGCAATGAAAAAATCCCTGCTTCCAGTCAGCCAAAACAGACTTCTCAAGAAGCCTTGCCAGAAAATTGGGAACAGAAATGGAAATTCATTTTGGAAAATTATCCGGTCATGACGCCCTTTGCAGGCGATGAGAACACCATCTGTGTACGATTGGAATTAAAGGACATCCGCCTGTTGCCAAAACCTTATTGGTATCTTGGCAATAACAGTTTTCTTCTCCATGGCTTTTTCAATTACCGCTACCTAATTCTTGGCGCAACAGAGGTATCCGAAAAAAAACGTTGGTTTATTGGAATCCCTGGGATATACCAGAACCCGGAACGGGTCATGGCAACACTTTTCGGATTCCCAGAATTCCGCAATGAAAAGTCTGTTCCTGTCAACACTGGAGAATTTGGCTACTGGTACCGCTATCTAAATTAATTTATCTCAGCAAGCAGAGCGTAGGACTCGTGATCTCTCCAGACGCCATGAAGTTTAACGCTCTGCTTTTTCATTCCTTCCAGCTCAAATCCAAGGCTTCGCAAAAGGTTACGGGACGCTGTATTCTCTGGAAGCACACATGCTTCGATCCGATGCAGCTTCAATTCCTTAAATGCCACCCAGATGCACTTTGCAATGCTTTCCCTGGCATATCCTCTGCCCCAATATCTTTGGTCAAACTTATAGCCTATCTCACAGGACTGATAAAAACCTCGTCTGATATTATTCAAAGAAACCGTACCAACTACCTGATCGGCCTTCTCCTTTTCATACACCCAGAACCGGAGAAATGTCTGCTTCACTGCAAGATTATATTCATTTTGAAGAAGAAGCTTCTGAAATTCTTCAGTATAAAACTGCGGGGGCCTGTCTGTCTCATATTCTTCAAATATTTCCTGATTATCCAGATAAAATTTCAGAACCTGCTCTGCTTTTGTATCTGTAACTATGTTTAACTCCAAACGCTTGGTCTGATAGGTCATATTCATTTGTATATTCTCCCATTTTTTTATATAATAGTATCATCAAACACCATCATAATATCACAAAAAGACAGGAGCGCCTATGAATCAGGAAGAAAAATTTATGAAAGCAGCTATCCGGGAGGCCAAAAAAGCCGAAAAAATCCAGGAAGTCCCCATCGGATGCGTAATTGTATTTGAAGATAAAATCATTGCCCGAGGCTACAACCGGAGAAATATTGACAAAAACACCCTCGCCCATGCAGAACTTTCCGCAATCAAAAAAGCCAGCAAAAAAATGGGGGACTGGCGTCTGGAGGGATGCACCATGTACGTGACCTTAGAGCCTTGCCAAATGTGCGCAGGCGCGATTGTCCAGTCGCGCATGGACAAGGTTGTCATCGGCAGTATGAACCCCAAAGCAGGTTGTGCCGGTTCTGTTTTAAACCTTCTTCAGCTCCCCGCTTTCAATCACCAGGTAACCCTTAAAACCGGCGTATTAGAAGAAGAATGTTCCAAGATGCTTCGTGATTTTTTTCGAAAGCTTAGGGAACTGAAGCGTTTGGAAAAGGAATCCGCCAAAATATTATAGTTTATCCTGCTCTAAATTTACGGCTGTTTTCCGATATATGCAAGAATACCGCCATCCACATACAAAATGTGTCCATTTACAAAATTTGAAGCATCCGATGCCAAGAACACTGCTGGACCTGCAAGGTCTTCTGGGTTCCCCCATCTTGCCATAGGAGTCTTTGCAAGAATAAACTGATCAAAGGGGTGTCTGCTTCCGTCTGCTTGAGGCTCCCGAAGGGGGGCTGTCTGAGGCGTTGCAATATATCCGGGCCCAATACCGTTGCACTGGATGTTATATTCGCCATACTCAGATGCAATATTTTTTGTAAGCATTTTCAGACCGCCTTTTGCTGCTGCATAAGCAGCTACTGTCTCACGGCCAAGCTCACTCATCATGGAACAGATATTGATAATTTTTCCATGGCCTTTTTCAATCATATCTGGAATTACCGCCTTTGCCATGATAAACGGCGCATTTAAGTCAATGTCAATCACCTGGCGGAAATCCTCTACGCTCATTTCTGTCATTGGAATCCGTTTAATAATCCCTGCATTATTCACAAGAATATCAATCACTCCAAGTTCCTCTTTGATGGCGGCTACCATATCCGCAACCTGGGCTTCATCTGTCACATCACAGAGATAGCCTTTTGCATCAATCCCTTTTTCCTTATAATCTGCAAGAGCTTTTTCCATATGCTCCTGTCCACGACAGTTAAATGCAATTTTTGCTCCCGCCTGTGCCATTGCCTCTGCCATGGCAAATCCAATGCCGTATGCCCCTCCTGTTACAAGGGCAACCTTTCCTTCCAATGAAAATTTTTCTATCATACCCATTTTTTTCCTCCTTTCTCTTACCAATAAGTTCCCCAATCTGGATTCCATAAACGATAAAGGGCCTCCAGATAGAAATAATCCCCCCAGAGACTTGGCTCATCCACCCCTTCCCCAAACCGATAGGTATACACGCTATGGAGCAAAAGACCTTCAGACTCTGGTTCTGCCTCAGAAGAGGCCATATTTTTCAGTACCTGTATCATCTCTTTGGCCCTCTCTATGCGTCCCATTTCCAACATACCACAGGCCGCAATTGCAAGGGCTGAGCTATCCCTTGGCATGTCAGAGCCTTCCCCAAACACCAAATCCCAATAGGGCATCCCATCGGATGGAAGATGGCTTTCAAAGTATTCTACCACATGTTCATACAGCTTTGCCTCCTCTTCTGTAAAAGCATTCCCAGAGGTTCGGGCATGGAGAGGCATCCCAAGAATCGCCCATGCCTGGCCCCTTGCCCAGCAGGAATTGTCAGAATATCCCTGATAAGTCGCCCCATGGTCTGGATTTCCAGTCTCTTTGGAAAAATAGAATGTATGGTATGTGGAGAAATCTTCCCGAACAATATTATGAATGACCCTGCTATAATGGGAATCGGCAATCTTCTGGTAAGATTCTTTTCCAGTCAAACGATATGCCTCATACAAAAGGGGCAGGTTGAGAAGGGAATCAATAATCAGCCGGTATTCATGGTCTGCTCCCAATTTCCCCCAAGCCTGAATAAATCCGCCTTTTTCCTGAAACCTTGCTGCAAGCACATCTGCAGCCCATACAATCACTGGCTTTAGCTCCTCCTCCTTAAGAATGCGATGTCCTGCCACCACAGACAGGCTGTATAAAAACCCAATATCATGGTGATCCAGAACGTAATGCTCTTGTAACCGCTGTCGAAAGCTTTCAATATTTTTTAAGGCAAGCTCCTTGTACACCTGCCGCCCGCTGAATTCATAGGCAATCCAGAGCATTCCTGTCCAAAATCCATTGGTCCAGTCATGGTTGGGGGTAATTTTGTACCTTCCATGTTCTGCGCACGCGGACGGGAATTCTTCGCCGAAACGCGCCATGTTCCTGTCAAGAACCTTTAAGCACCGCTTTAGCTCTTCCCGAATCCAAACCTGCTTTTCTTCCTTATGTAAGGTTTCCATATCACACTCCTCCTTTATTTGGACACGATATTTTTCATTTCCATCTGTTCCTGGTAAGGCATTTTCGCCTGTTCCACTTGCTTTTTTCTGGTACATGTATTATTGTAATAAGAAATTAGGAGGTATTTCCATGGGACATCGCCATTATTCAATTTCGAACACCGACAGCCAGAGTTTAAACATCAAATTGCTTTCTCTCACTTTGTCCAACGATGACGCAGATTGGGCGAGTATACTCCATAGCCATCCATTTACAGAACTTTTTTACATCATTGAAGGGGAGGGGAAATTTGTATTCCGTGATGAAACATTTTCCTCTGTCCAACGGGGCGATCTTATCATTATCCCCCCACATACAGAACACACGGAGCAATCTCTTCCTGGAAAGCCTTTGAAATATTACGTATTGGCAATTCACGGAATTGCTTTCCAATTGGAAAACAAGCAGTATTTTACACAAATATTTTGCGATTTTCGTTCCAATAGCTTCATTAAAGCGCTGTTTGAACAGATGCACTATGAAGTTCGCAACCATGATTATGGTACAGACACCATCTGCCAGAAGCTGCTTGAAGTTTTAGTCCTAAACATTATACGCAGCCAGAAAGTCCATCCTGTGCCTGTGACCAGCACGAAGATGACGAAGGAATGTGCAAAAATCAAGGAGTATCTTGACGCAAATTATGCCAAACGCATTACCCTGGATACTCTGACAGACTTAACTCATATGAATAAGTATTATATCAGTCATTCCTTTGCAAAATGTACTGGCTTATCCCCCATTCAGTATTTGAATGAGCTCCGTCTGGAAGCTGCATGCCGCCTTCTGCAAAAGACAGATTTTTCCATTGCAGACATTGCATCTGCAACGGGATTTTCCTCTCAGTCCTATTTCACCCAGGCTTTTCACAAAAAGCATGGCATGACACCTATTAAGTACCGACAAGAAAGCGAAAAATCAACATAGCCAATTGAGCATATATTTTAAAAATTCTAAAGAACATTTACCACAATCTCCAGGGAGGGGAAGGGCGTCATATGAATGAATCAACCCTGCCCTCTCCCTGAATAAATGCAATATTATTCTTTTCCCAGGTTAAATCTCATACCAGATAATCTCATTTGCTCCAAGCTCCACATCGAACCCTGTTCCATCTCCTTTGTATACAGTAGTCTTCTGAGGTTCGTATGTATTGTTGACAACACAATATTTTCCATTCTTTACATACGCATGAACTTCCACATTAAAGTTAGCGCTAAACCACTTATGCAGATTTTCTTCATCATGAGAGGACCAGAGGATCGACCGATACAAGATACGGCTATTTTCAAAGCTATATGGAAGTCCAGCAATATACACGCAACGTCCCTTACCGAATTCGTTGACTGCCATTTGGACTTCTTTTTCATGATGTACCAAAATCTTTGTCCCCTCTAATGCATAGATATTCTTCTGGCCTTCTCCAAAATCAATTTCCTTGGTGCAGTCTTCCTTGATGAAATGGTCATGCTCTTCCCAATTATACTTATCCATATTCAGCGTAAAGCCTATTTCTTTTTCCACGCCCATCGTAGTGGCAAGCTGGAAAAAATGTCCCTGATGCTGATAAGCGGAAGGTTCTCCAATACCGATAAAACCGCCGCCATTATAAATAAAGCGTTTCACTGCGGTGACAATTGTTTCATCAATCCAGTTTGCACCACCAGAATATGCCGTATCCGCTCCGCCTACATTGAGTATCACGTCAATATCATCAAGGACAGATGGATTGTCCTTAATATCGTCAAAGCTTATGAACTGCACGTCGAAAGGAGCTCCGCTCAAGGCTTCAATGACGCCTGCATAAGAATAATTCTGCTTATGATAAATTGCGTGGTGTACCATATGGTTTCCCCATGCTCTCATTTTACCCCAGCTATTTAACACAGCTACCTTCTTCATACAGTAGGGGGTCGTCCCTTTGATATTCTCATAAAGTACCCGGAATTCCTCGCATACGCTCTCTACATACTCAATAAACTCTGGAAATTCCATGGCCAATTTCAAATAGCCGCCATATCCGATACGGTCAATGGGTTTCCTTAGAATGGCACGTCTTGCTGTTACCCAATTGACCTTCGCTTCTTTCACCGGATCTCCGCCTTCATGGAACACATCTGGGAAGAAATAGGGGAGGAGTCTTCCTTCTGTATACTTCACTCCTTCAATATCGCTAATTAAGCGAAGAGTGCTTCCGTTTCCCACACTTCCTACCACTGCATCCAAACCGACGGTCTTAAACTCCTCTAAAAATGGCTCCATGCCAATCCAATGATCCCCTAAGAACATCATGGCTTCTTTGCCACATTCATGGGTAATATCTACCATTTCCTTGGCAAGCTTTGCTACTTCTCTTCGCTGAAAATCTTGAAAATCCCGAAATTCCTTACTTGGAATACGATAAGGATTATTCATATAGCCCTGATCTATGATAAATTCCGGACGAAATTTATATCCCACTTTCTTTTCAAACTGCTCCAAAATATAAGGGCTTACGGATGCAGAATACCCATACCAGTCTACATACCGTTCCCTTGCCAGCTCATCAAAAATCAAGGTAAACTGATGGAAAAATGTGGTATAGCGAATGACATCAATATGAGGATTATCCTTGATATAATTCTTTAGCCGTTTCATGGAATATTCTTTTGTTTTAGGCTGGCGCACATCAAAGGTAATCTGTTTTTCAAAATCCGTCCAGCCATTTGTCACTGCATTGTACATATGCACCGGATCCCACATAATGTAAGCAAGAAAGCTTACCGTATAATCATGGAATTCCCTCGTCTCATGAATCGTCACATTTCCTGACGCTCCATCATACACCCACTGGGACACTGGTACGGTTTCTCCTGTGGTACGGTCTATGACCTCCCACCATCTCTTGATATCATCCCTGTCATTTACCTTTAACATATCTGGGTACAGGTGATCCATAAGATGAATGGATAATTCCTCGCCCACGGCGGTATAGAAGGGCGTCATAATGTACATTTGCTGTATTTCATCTGGGTTCGCTTTCGCCCATTCGTTATCTTTTCTCGTGGTATAATATGTGGAATACACCTTCGCTTCCACATCTTTCAATTCTTCTGGATAATCTGTCCCATCACAATCACGGATTGCATCCGCTCCCCAGCGTTTCACAAGCTCCAATGTTTCAGGTACTACGTCCACATCTGTAGGTATTGTTACCCTTCCTGCAAAATGTTCTTTCAATGATATTCTCCTTCCTTACGGATATACAGGCTGGCACAGCACCGCCGCACCAGCCTGGTAAAAATCTACTTGTTGCTTTTTTAACCTTTGACACCGCCGCCGGTTACTCCTGAAATAATCTTCTCTGATAAGAAAATATAAAGCAGGAAAGTCGGCAGGAATACGATAATAACTGCTGCAAACAGTCCGCCGTAGTCTCCGGTATACTTCATACCGTTGACAATCTGCAAAAGTCCTACGCCAACTGGCGTCATGTCGGATGACGATGCAAAGATAAGAGCCAAAAAGAACTCGTTCCATACGCTTAAAAAGTTAAAGATTGTAACTGTAATCAGCGCTGGCTGCACCAACGGCAGCATAATCTGCCAGAAGGTCTTTGCCGGCGTACATCCGTCAATGGTCGCTGCTTCTTCATAACTTTTTGATAAGCTGGCAAAGAAGTTCAGCAGATATGTAGTAGTAAACGGTACACGCAGGAAGATATAAAGCACCATCAGAAGAATCCTGCCTTTAATATGATACTGGGCCGATAAGGAATAAATCGGCATGATAATCATAACCTCTGGAATACTCATTGCTAAAATCAAGCTAAATCTCATGGGCTTTCTTCCAAGAAATGTATACCTTGACAATACGTAGGCTGCTGGCGCTGATATCAAAATCACGCATACACAGGTTACCACGGCATATATCAAAGAGTTGCCAAAGAATACTGAAACATTGCTGGCTGACCATGCATTTACATAGTTTTCAAAATGGAATCCTGTCGCAAACTTAAACACATTTCCAGAAAAAATCTCTCTGGATGTAGAAAGGCTGGCTGCGATAATCCAAAACAGGAATGCAGCAGTAAACATAATCCAGATCAGTACGATTGCATATCCCGGAAGAAGCGCAGCTTCTTTTTTCCAGTTTATTTTTTCCCTATACACTACTTTTTCTTTTTTCCTCATTTTATCACTCCATTCCGCCCTTAGAATTCCAAATCATCATCTTTGATTACTTTGTTCATAATAAAGTAAACAACTGCTATAAAGAGTGACAAGACAACGCCGATTGCCGCGCCGGCTCCGGCATCTCTTGTTACATTTCCGGTAGTTCCAAACACAGTGTCATACAGGTAGACTACAGGCACCACCGTAGACGCTTCTGTGTTGACCGGAGCAAACATTTTGGACCAGAGGAAGAAGGAAATACAGTTAATACTCCAAAATGTAATGTTTGTCTTAAAGATGCTGCGCAGCAGAGGCATGGTAATGCTGAAAAACTGCTGTATCTTATTTGCTCCGTCAATGGTTGCCGCCTCAAAGATATCCCCCGAAATCCGTTCAATTCCGTTAATGAAAATCAGCATATAATATCCAACGGCTCCGAATACGAATGCAACGAGCATTGCCCAGAACTTCATATCCGTTCCCATCCAATTCTTTCCTTCCAGCCCCAAGGCTTCCAGAAATTTATTCAGCAAACCGTATTCCTGATTGTAAATATACTGAATCCACATGGTTGCCAATGCAACTGCGCTGATGATATTCGGCATATAAATTGCGGCACGGAAAAATTTCTTAAACCGGATGCCGCTGGTAAGAATCACGGCAAACAGCAGAGCGAACGACAATACCAGAATCCCCCCTACGATCCAAATCAAAGCCATATTTCTTATTGCCTGATGAAACGTAGGGCTTGAAAATATTTTCTGGTAATTTGCTATTCCATTAAAAGACCACTCCGACATACGGGCTGTTACACTTTCTACACCGAAGAAGCTCATAATCACTGTACGCACGATTGGATACAGGTACATGATAAATAAACTCAAGGCGCAGGGAAGCGTAAACGCTATAATAAATAACCGATTCTTCTTTGATTTCATATTCTCATCCCACCTCCTTGGCAAAAATATAGTGGCGTCCATTACAGACGCCACTCTTTAACCATATACTACTCTCTTAGTATAATCCATCCAGAGCCTTTGCAAAGTCTGCACCAGTAGCAAATTTCCCTTCAAATAACTGAATTACGCACTCATCAAGTTTTGGATACAAGTCAGCATTCTCTCCAATTCCCATGTTCCATGCAAGAGGAGCGGTGGTTGCTTTTAAAACTTCAACCGTACCATTCTGAGATGCCGGAGCCTGGTTTGCTGGATCTGCCGGAATCTGTCCTGCATCATTTGCCATCTGCTGGTCGTTCTCACCGGTAACAATCATCATAGCCAAGTCAAACGCTGCCTGTTTATTCTCGCAGTAATCTGTGATTGCGATGGAGTTTGCTCCTGCATATGCGCTTGCTGCAAGATCATCTTTGCCTTCTACACCTGGATAGTTGAACAATCCCCATTCAAGCTCTACGCCTGCGGTATTGTTTACTTCTGTGGTAACATAATTTGCACAAATTACCATTGCAACTTCATCACTCATACCAATCTTGTTCTGAGAATTCGGGTATTCATCTGGTGCGCCATCTGCAAGGTATCCGGCGTTTACGAACTCAATCATGCTGTCTGCTGCTGCTGCAACGTCTGCATTGCTGCTCCAGCCGCCTTCTTTTGACATTTCGCTGATGGTTTCCTCCGGTACATAACGGGAAAGATGATAACCAAATGCGAAGGATGCATAAGCGCTGTCAAGAGCTAACGGCTGAATGCCATTCTCCTTCAAGGTCTTACACACTTCCATAAATTCCGTCCATGTAGTTGGAACTTCTACGCCAGCCTTTTCAAACAGGTCTTTCCGGTAAAAGATTCCGCCAACCTGAGGCTGTTCTGCAAGAGAAGTAAACTTCTCTGATCCTGTCTTTTCCTGTGCCCATGCTTTCTGCTGGGTCTGGAATACCGCATAGCTCTTGTCTGCATATCCTGCAGCCTCTGCCATCTCGGAAAGGTCTGCTACATATTTTACATAATTCTGGGCGATTCTCTTATAATCGTCCTCGAACAGGTCGATGTTCTCTTTGGACTCTAATGCTGAGTTCAGGATGTCCTTGACGTCACGGTTTTTCCATTCAATGGTAACCTTAGCGCCAGTTTCTTCCTGGAACTTATCTACCGCTGCCTGGATTACCTTTCCCTGAGGCTCTGTGTTTGCCCACATGGACCAGTATGTAAGTTCTACTCCACTGTAATCTCCGCTTCCGCCAGCTTCTTCTGTCTCATCGCCGCCAGCTTCCTCAGTCTCATCTCCACCAGCTTCTTCCTCTCCACCGGTTTCATTGGTCTGAGTTCCGCTACTCTCGTTCGTTTTGTTTCCACCATTGTTCCCACCGCATGCTACGAGTCCTGTAGCCATCATAGCAACTAGCAGTAAACTGACAATTTTCTTTTTCACACTTTCTTCCTCCTTTATTTTTTGTGGTCTTAGTATAACACGCTCTCCCGACAATTTTCTATACATTTATTGTTCTGTTTTTTAGGTTTATTGTTAATTACACAATAAATATTTATAAAATCCCCAAAAATAGTAATCATTTTGTACAATACTTTCTCTATATATTTATCTATATTGTTACTTTTGCACCACTTTTTTCTTTTCATGGAAATTTCCATTAGGGGATATGACAAGAGCAAAGGGGGGACAAGGTCTTTCCTATAGAAGAACAAAGTAGGCAAGCCCTTCAAAAATTTCTGCCTTTTTCTTCCATTCTGGTGTGCTTTGATTGGGATAGGTAATGTTCTTTTCATACCTGGGTACCAGCACTGGAGCATCCATATCCTTTACATGGCGAAACACGCCATGTAAGAGATATTTTGCCGCATCGATCCAATGCTGCCTTTCCATACCAGTATAGGGACTTTTCTGGTAATCTGGTTCCTGCAACACAAATTTTGTTCCCACCAAATTATTCCCCTATTATTTCTTTTACAGCCGCTGCGATCTTATCACATTTACAGTTAGCAAAGAACAATTCCTTGAAATGCTCCCCACTCAAAGCCCCTTTTACCAGCTCTTGATCCAATTCTTTCAAAATATCTGTAAGCTCACGGTAGGTAACCTTTTTCACTTCATCCAGAATCCGCTTATTCCTTTGCTCTGGAACAGCCCGATCTCTTGGATATCCCTGACCGCTTTCTTCTACATATAGCTTTTCAAATATATACTCCAGATTTAAGTCACCGCCCCAGCCATAGCCTTTTGCAAAGGGAAGGGCAATTGCATTCCCATCGTTAATCTGTGCGAAGGTATAAGCATCCAGAGGATCCTGTACATGTCCGCAAATCACTCCTGGAAAAGAATTGCAGGCCAGCATTGCTCCCTCTCCGGTTCCGCAGCCTGTGATAACATAATCAGCCGCTCCAGAATTCAAAAGCACGGCTGCAAGAATCCCCACCTGCACATAGGTAAGCTGGCACTCATCCTCTGGGGTATACATTCCATAATTAAACACCTGATGACCCATGGGTCCTACTACCTTTTCCAATGCATTTAAAATGACTGGGTTTTTTGCTGCCTGGCTGTTCTCATTGATCAATGCAATTTTCATCTTGCTCCTCCTTATCCCATAAAAAACTGGTTTCTTCTTTTTATATTTTAACAAATATTATATGATAATTGGATTCTACATCAAATCCTGCATGGCAATTCCGTCCATATCATCAAAATCCTGGTTCTCTCCCATGTAAAGCTTTACGTCTTTTGGTGATGCTGCTGTTCTTAATTCCATATAAAACCCCGTCCTTTCTTTTCGATAATCTTATTATAACTACTTCACAAAAGAAAAGAAATACTTCTTTTGCTTTGTTTTTTAGATTTCCACAGATTAATCACAGAATAGTTGACTTTTTGGCAAAAACAAGATATACTTAAGTCTCCGAGCAGCTGGGGCGTTAGCGGTGCCCTGTACCAACAATCCGCTATAGTTGGAGTGATGCTTTGCCCCGGGTTTTTGCCTGTGGGGCTGCCTTTTATAAGTGGTGATGACGTTTGGGTCTTACGCAATGGAACTCTGTGAACCGTGTCAGGTTGGGAACAAAGCAGCACTAAGCAGAACCTTTCATGTGCCGTAAGGGCGCCTGAGCCGAGCTAACTGTAAAAGTAACGCCCATGGTCAGGATTCAAAGCAAAGCGCTCGGTTTTTCATACCTTTAATTATAATTACCATCACCCCCTGTCTAACAGAGCGGTATATTTGATTCTCGCGGCATCCTCCAATTATCCATACTACAAGGCTGTTTGACTCCGCGAAGATAAGGAGAGTTCTTTTGAAAAAGTTTTTTAACAAAACCAGACATATTCTCTTTGAATCCTGTAATTTTCTGGAATTGCTGATGGCTCTTATTGTTTTAGCCGCTATACTGGTTGCCTGCTGTTCCCTTGGTAATTCTTTTCTCATATATTTGGACAACAGGTATATGGGACAATCCTTTCTGACCTTTGTAGGACATATATTCAATATTCTAATTGGGATTGAGTTTTTAAAAATGCTTTGCCAGCCCAGCGGAGACACCGTATTGGAGGTTTTAATTTTCCTTGTGGCCCGTCACATGATCCTAGATCATACCACAGTCATGGAGAACCTTCTCACTATCATAAGTATTGGGCTGCTTTTTGCAATCAAGAAATATATCAGCCTGCCTGTGCAGAAAGAACATTATGGCATCTTTTCTGGTGATTCCACCTCGGAAGGCGCCGCCAAAGATGACAAGGAAACTAACAACGAAAAATAGATATCTGGAAATTTTTAGAAACATTCCTCCGGCTCTTGACATTTCTATGCCGGGGGATTATATTTATAAAGAAATCAATAATAATTATCATTATTTACAGGAGGAAAGGACATTGATGAAATACAGCCGCCAGCGGGAGTGTATCAGGGGTTTTCTCGCAGACCGTCATGACCATCCAACTGCTGAAACCGTTTATCTTAATGTTAAAAAAGAATTTCCAAATATCAGCCTTGGAACCGTATACCGCAACCTTTCCTTGTTAACGGAGGTAGGTGAAATCCAAAAAATTTCCACAGGTATCGGACCAGACCGTTTTGACTGGAATACAACCCCCCATTACCATGTACTCTGTACCAGATGCGGCAGTGTTATGGATTTAAAAATGGAAAGCATCAATCATATCAACATTCTTGCAGGAAACGAATACGAAGGCAGAATAGAAGGACATATTGCATATTTTTTAGGAACCTGCAAAGCCTGCCTGCAGCAAGAAGCCGGGAATCAGCATCCACAGAGGGAATATAACGCCGACAGCATGGAGCATCAAATCGTCACAGAAAAAACACAAAATATCTATTGACAGGCTTCGTAAGATATGGTATCTTAATTTCAGTAACAATTACTATTTTTGATTTACAAACAATAGAAAGCATCCTTCGTGAATTTTCTATTGTCAGAATAAAATTTTAAACAAATAGAAAGGAAGAATTATTATGAAAAAATTTGTATGTAATGTATGCGGTTATGTTTTTGAAGGAGATGCAGCGCCAGAGAAATGTCCACAGTGTAACGCTCCTGCTTCTAAATTCACAGAACAGTCTGGAGATCTGGCTTGGGCTTCCGAACATGTTGTAGGTGTTGCTCAGGGTGTTCCAGAAGACATTATCGAAGATTTAAGAGCAAACTTCAATGGCGAATGTTCAGAAGTTGGTATGTATCTGGCTATGGCAAGAGTTGCTCATAGAGAAGGCTATCCAGAAATCGGATTATACTGGGAAAAAGCTGCTTATGAAGAAGCAGAGCATGCTGCTAAATTTGCAGAATTACTGGGCGAGGTTGTTACTGACAGCACCAAGAAGAATTTGGAGATGAGAGTAGAAGCTGAAAACGGCGCTACTGCTGGAAAAACTGACCTGGCTAAGAGAGCAAAAGCTGCTAACCTGGATGCAATCCATGATACTGTTCATGAAATGGCAAGGGATGAAGCAAGACATGGCAAGGCATTTGCAGGTCTGTTAAAGAGATATTTTGGCTAATTAGAACGCTGGACTTTGAAGATTAAGGGAATGAATCAGAGATGATTTGTTCCCTTTTTGATTGTGCTTATTCTTTATAACTGCTTATTTTCCAAACACAGATAAATTTGAAAAGGATTTAAAAACAAGAATGATGTTGCAAAACAGCTTCAAAACCTTGTAAATATTGTTAAACAACTTATGCAGGAAATAGCTATTATTGATTATTCAAAAGCTGCATAACATCCATTCTGCACGAGTTCTGAGAATATGCAGCTTTTTACATCCTTCAAGATACTATATCTTAATTCTGTTTTTAATTCTAAGAATAAAACGAAAGGCAGCGGCATTTGTCCATCTATTATGACTATGCCGCTTTTAAGCCTATGTCAGACCACTTCAGCTTTAACATTCATTGGCGCTTTTAAGCCTATGTCAGACCACTTCAGCTTTAACATTCATTGGCGCTTTGAAACACATGTAAGCGCCCTTTAGCTTGCTGTGGGTTATTTGACTTCAGCTTTTTTATATATCCAATAAATTGCCGGAAACATGACAAAAGAAAGAACAAAATATATGGGAACAATAACAGTTAGATATCCAAAAATATTTTCACCAATCCTTACCAAAGTAAAATCTTCCAAGCTCTTGTTAATCCTCAATAATTGATCTGGGGTAAATGCCGCAACTTTCGAAAAAATAGCAACCCTTCCCAAAAACATCGGCACACAAGACAACACAAATGGTACTGTGATTGCCAATACCGTTGAGCGGCATTTGGCTGAAATAAACATTGCTAATGTCAAAATAAACAACATTCCAATATAACCACCTACCATGGTAAAAATGTAATCCTGCCAATACGTAAGATTATAAATACTGCTCCAGTTGCTAAATCCTGTTTGTATCTGGCAGTCGGCTCCGCCAAATCCTAATGTGATTAAAATTATTGCAGAATAGATGAACATAGATACCCAATACATACCTGTAGTAACGATAAATCCAGCTCCTATTTTTGAAACAATGGCTTTATTCCTTCCCAATTTTGCAGAAAAGAAAATAGCATCTGCCTTGTACTGAAATTCATCCGAAAAAATACCTGCAACCATAAAACCAATCAGCACCACAACCAGCATCATAAGGGTGGGCAGATATTGTGAGTCTAATAATGCTTTCCACCCATCTGCATATTCATAATGTAATGGTGTTTCCGTCTGTTTATATTGATTAATCAAATATGTTTTTTCCTCATCCGTAAAAGCACCCTTCATTTTCTCTGAATTCAAATATTCTTCAAGCCCTGTGATTCTTCTTTGGTAAAAGTTTTTCACTTCTTCTGTAGAAATATTATCTGCTATATCGTAATCATATCCACCAAACTCTCCAAATGCAAGAGTAATCATCTCTCTGATATCTGAAAAACTCTGGGATTTTTGCAAAGCATCATCCCTATTTGCAGAATTTTCTTTCATATTCTTATTCTGCTCTATTACTTCTTGCAGCACTTCTTCACTTAATGGCCCTTTATAGCGATTTTTCAGCTCCTGCAATTTCCGAGCTGCTGTGAAGGCAGATACCGTTTCTCCATTTTCATTGATATATTTCACATCTCTGGTTGCCAACAGCGCTGCCAGCAAGGTAACAGCAAGTAACCCTGCGAACACTATTTTATTGATTGTTTTTGAAAATATCTTTTTTATTTCAAATCGTAACATCTTCATTTCCCGCCTTTTCTCCAAAGTAATATAAAAATACATCTTCCAAATTTGCTTCTACTTCCTGGGCATTTGGAAGCGGACATTCCTTTGATATAATCCGCAGCTCCACTCCACACATTTCAGACTTCATATTTGCAATCTTATAATTTTTCATCAAGTGGGAAATATCCGTTTTATCCACCGTTGATACCCATACCTTCTCTTCCATTGATGCAATCAGCTCTTCCGCTGTTCCCTGATACATAATTTTTCCATCTTTCATTAAAAATATCTTGTTTGCAACATACTCTATATCAGAAACAATATGGGTGGAAAGCAGCACAAGTCTATCCTCCGCCAATTCACTAATCAAATTTCGAAAGCGAATACGCTCATTGGGGTCGAGCCCTGCGGTGGGCTCATCAAGAATTAAAATCTTAGGATTATTTAGCATCGCCTGTGCAATGCCAGCTCTACGTTTCATGCCACCAGATAAATTTTTCATTTTCTTATTTTCTGCTTTTTGCAAACCAACCTTCGCAATCAATTCCTTTACTCTTTTTTTTGCAACGATTGGACGAATTCCTTTTATGGATGCAATATAAAACAGGTAATCTTTCACTGAAAATTCTGGATAAAAACCAAAGTCCTGGGGTAAATATCCCAATATTTTCCGATATTCCCCATCCATAGCAATGATATCCTCTCCATTACAAGTAATTTTTCCCTCTGTAGGGTTAAGTAACGTACAAATCATACGCATAAGGGTTGTCTTACCTGCGCCATTTACCCCCAATAACCCATATACCCCCGTTGTCATTGTAACATTTAAGCTGTCAACAGCCTTAAAATCATCAAATTTTTTTGTTAAATCAATCATTTTTAGTTCCACCTGAACATTCCTCCCAATATCTCGTGCAATCATGTAGTGTTTTATAAATCATGCTTCCTAAAATCAATACTGCAATTTCAATGAAAAGAATCCAAATTGGCAGCTTTATCATGGAATATATTTTTTCACTTGCTGTAATCAGCCACCATATGGCGCTCCACATAATACAAAGTGCAATTGAAATCCATTCGTTCACAAGTTTTTTGTTACATAACAGCCCAAAGCAGATACAGGCCGTTACCAATCCGGGAAAGAAAAATTGTGACAGCAAGGAGACTAATGTAATGTGCAGTCTTCCACGCAGCAGTACACAAAACCCTGTCAACAATACAACATCTACAATTCCAAGCAGAAAGATTCTTGCCGCATATATCTGCCGAAGGGAATAGTAAGACGCACCTTCTATTTCCATACATTGATTCGATTGATTTTTCCATAGTTCGGGAATAATTAAAATCACAAACAAAACACTTGCCACGCCTAACCCTCGCTGTATGAAAAATTCTTCTTGAACAGAGGGAAGTGTTATTCCCGTTCCTAATAGTACCAATAGCTGCAACAGGCACCATTTTTTTTGTATCATGTGAAATTGTATCCATAAAAATTCTCGGTAAGTTAGCAGCTTTTTCTGTTCTTTCAGATAAAATATTTCCTTTGACTTATGAATGGTATCTACAATCTTATCTTCATTGGAATGAATAGACATTTCATCTCTATAGGTCTTAATTTTTTCTTCCCACTTCATGTGCAGCCTCCTCTCTGAAAAAACATTCCAACTGCTTTCGTGCCTGGGTTAATCTGTATTTTACCAGGGAAACACCAATTTGCAATGTACTGGCAATCTCCGAAATTTTAAGCTCTTGAAAATAATATAACATCACAACCTCGCGTAATTCCTCGGAAAGAGATTGGATTGCATGATCTATCAATATCTTATCCAGAACCTGCTCCATATCATTTGATACAGCGTTGCTATCCAGTTCATCCTCTTCTATTAATAAATCCTTTTTCTTTTTATAATAGTTTTTACATAGATTTCCAGCAATTGTATACAAATAATTTTGGGTTTTTCCCCTAAAATGATAATCAGATAATTTTGCAAAAAAACTTACAAAGGTTTCCTGTACCAAATCTTCAGCATACCCAGAATTATAACAGTGGTAAGCGCAATATTTTAATATATCATCATAGTATTTGCGAACGAAAAGATCAAATGCTTCATCATCTCCTTGTTTCATTTTTTGAATTAAAAGAAAATCTGTAATCACAAAATCCTCCTGCCTCATTTGAAATGTCATAAACGTTTACTTCATTCTACTATGTATAACAACTGAAACAACGAAAAGGTTAGTGTATTTATCAAATTTTTTCATCTTTTATTCTATAGAAAAAGAGAAGCAGAGAAATTCTCTACTTCCCAATCAACAAAACAAATAGTCAAACATTCTTTGCCTGCTGTCTTTTTTCATGCCTTCACATAATAATGAAATGATATTTTATTCGTAAATATGGAAAAATCCCAAATCCTTTTCCAACCCTTCTGCCAGTTCATCAATGACATTTTTAATGATTTCTGCAGATGAACTAGACTGTTCCGCAAGCTTCTGAATTTCTGTTGCCACCACTGAAACCCCACGCCCTGCTTCTCCTGCCCTGGCAGCTTCAATGCTGGCATTTAAAGATAACAGGTTCGTCTGCTCTGCAATGGAAGTGATCAGCTCTGTGGCTTCCCGGATTTTCTTTGTAGACTCATTGGTAGTATGGATCTGCTGTGCAACCTGGGAAAAGGCTTTGGATGTCTGGCTGTTTGCATTACTTAGTTCCTCCATGAAAACTGCGGACTCACTGCTGACCTTCTGCATTTCCGATGCCAAAAGCCCTAGATGTTCCACATTCCCTGCAATCTCCGTAAAAACCTTTCCCATATCTGTAATATTTCCTGATGCCATATCAATTTCCCCTGCCTGGGCTTCCTCCGAGACCTCTTTGCCCTCTACCACATGTTTGCTGTAAACTGCAAAATCTAAATTGATCTTCGATATCGTTTCATCAAAGGGATATTTATCTGAAAATGCACATGCTGCCGTCAGCTTTCCAAAATCTTTCGCTTCCAGATATAAATCATAGGAAACGCTGTCGTATTCCTGCATATTATAATCTGCTGCAGGCAGTTTAAGGGTAACCTCTTCCCAGGCCTCATTTGCCGCTGTGTACCTGCTTTCTATCCGAATGCTGTCTGTCCCTGCAAAACCTGCTTTTCCCATGTTTACAAGAGCATCTCCATAGGAGCCTGATAAATCCGCTTCCTCCAATGCCCCTAAATCCACTGACATGCTCTCTGCCCCTTTGTGGAAAGTAATATTGTTTATGTATAGAATCCCACTATACTCAATGGAATTTCCGCCTACCCTGACTAAGAAATTATCTCTTTTTCCTACTTGCGGAACCACATTACTATAAGTGAATTTTACAAAATTTTTACCCTCGGCCGATGCTGTCTCTCCACCAGCTATGATATCTACCCAGCTTCCGTCTACCCAAGATTTATCATCCTCCACGTTTTGGAACGATGCAGCCAATTCCTCATCTTCTGCCAGAAATGATGCATATTCCGCTACCTTTTCTGTATAGCCGCGGCTTTTGCTGAATTCTTGTATTTTGACATAGTTGTCCTGGCACCGCCCAATGACCTCTTCCATAGAAGACACATCAGCCAAAAATTTTGCCTCTGCATTTTGGTGGGCAGCCTGAGCGCTGGCTTTCTTAACTTAATTTATAAACTAATTTTACTTTATTATATAGGTTAATATTTTTCAATAATAACTTAAAATTATCTTTGCATTATGTATACTCATAAACATACTAATTTTACACTAAGAGCAAAATTTCTTTCCTATCGCATAAAAAAACCCGCCAAAGCAGATATCCTTCACATTTATCCGCCCTGACGGGTTACTTTATATGTTTTATACTTATAATGCCTATGATACCGCTGCGCTTTACCCAGGCTGATATCATGTCTGCCAATGTTATATTTACTTCTGATTTGCAGGCTCTATATTGATGCTCTTTCCCTTTATCTTAGAATTGCTCATGGCCTTAAGAACCTCTTTTCCATATTCCCGAGGCACTTCTACAAAAGTATATTTATCATACATATCGATGGCTCCTACCAGCTTTCCTGGCATCCCAGACTCACCAGTGATCGCTCCCAGAATATCTCCTGGTTTTACATGCTGTTTCTTACCGATATTGATAAACAGACGGACCATGCCTTCTTCTGCTCCTGTATCTCCAAACTCAAAATTCTCCATGCTGGTTTGGGCATTCTCTTCTTCTCCTAACAATGCCATCTTCAAGAATGCTGCCGCAATATCCATGGCTGTATAATCTGATTCATTTACCTGGGATTCCACCATGTTTACCATAGAGGTCAAATCCTCTTCCTCGATAATTGTCCCAATATGATCCATGATTTTTTCCAGTCTTACCTGAACCACGTCCTCCATACTGGGCACCTTCTGTGCAAGAATCTTCGTCTTACAATACCGCTGGATATCCTTTAGCTTATAGACTTCTTTTCCTTTTACAAAAGTAAAGGAACGTCCTGTTCTACCTGCCCGTCCTGTCCTGCCGATTCGGTGGACATAATATTCATCATCCTGAGGAAGGTCAAAGTTAAAGACTGCTTCCACATCATCCACGTCGATCCCTCGGGCTGCCACGTCAGTAGCTACCAAAATCTCAGTATTTCCATTCCGGAAATGGTTCATAACCCGGTCGCGCTGGCTCTGCTTCATATCGCCATGGAGACCCTCTGCAAAGTACCCTCTGCCTTGAAGGGCGTTGGTCAGTTCATCCACCATACGCTTGGTATTGCAAAATACCAAAGAAAGCTTGGGATCATACACATCCAGCAAACGGCTCAAAACCTCCACCTTATCTTTTCGTTTTACATCATAATAATATTGCTCAATATTTGGAACTGTCAGTTCCTTTTTTACCACCTTAATGGTAACCGCATCCTGCTGATACTTTTTGGTGATTTCCAAGATAGGCTTAGGCATAGTAGCGGAAAACAGAACTGTCTGCCGCTCCTCTGGAATATATTCCAATACCGTTTCAATGTCCTCTCGGAATCCCATATTGAGCATCTCATCCGCCTCATCCAATACGATGGTATTTACTTCTTCGCACTTGATGGTCTTTCGCCTTAAATGGTCCATGACACGTCCAGGCGTTCCAATAATAATCTGGGCGCCGCCTTTTAAGGATCGTATCTGCTTCACAATATCTTGTCCACCATATACAGGGAGCACTTTCACCCCATGCATATATTTGGCAAGACTGCGCACCTCTTCTGCTACCTGAATAGCCAATTCCCTGGTAGGGCAAAGAACGATTGCCTGTGTCTTCTTATTCCGTGGATTCACCTTCATTAATAAGGGAATTCCAAAGGCTGCCGTCTTTCCCGTTCCCGTCTGGGCCTGTCCAATTACGTCTACTCCTTCCATTACCACCGGAATTGCCTTGCTCTGAATGGGAGTAGTCTCTTCAAAGCCCATTTCCTGTATCGCCCGTAATATTTGGGGATATAAATCTAATTCATCAAATCTTAATGCTTCCATACATTTCCTTTCATTTCCTGCTTACAAAACCTGTTGCTAATCATAGCAAAGAAAATAGCTATTGTCAAACTATTTTCAAAAAACTTTTCTGTTACTATTGACATTCCGGAACGCAAGGTATAGTATTTATTTATGCATAACATAGTTTTTATTACTACATAATCATATTTTTATTACCTTTACATATACTATAAGCATACCCATGAAACCATATGGCTTATCAGACAGAACGTTACGTATTATTATTTTTTATAAGGAGGAGACGTTACCATGAAATTCAAACTCAAAGACCCCGGAAGCTCCATTACACACTTTATTGGCATGTTGATGGCCCTCTTTGCCGCTACGCCTTTATTAATCCGCGCTTCAACAACCCCTGATAAGGTTCATGTTATTTCCCTTAGTATTTTTATATTGAGCATGATTCTGCTCTATGGAGCCAGCGCCACCTATCACGCTCTGGATTTATCAGAAAAATCCAACCGGATTCTGCGCAAATTGGACCATATGATGATTTTCGTGCTGATTGCTGGCACTTACACTCCGGTATGCCTAATTGTTTTGGGCGGCTCCGTAGGATACAGCCTTCTGGCTCTTGTATGGGGAATTGCCCTTGTAGGAATTCTTGTAAAGGCTTTTTGGATTACCTGTCCGAAATGGTTTTCTTCTATATTATACATTGCCATGGGCTGGGTATGTGTCCTTGCCTTTACCCACATCATCAATTCCCTTTCTCCTCAGGCATTCGGCTGGCTTTTGGCTGGGGGAATTATCTATACAATTGGCGGCGTTATCTATGCCCTAAAGCTGCCTATTTTCAATTCCAAACACAAAAATTTTGGATCACATGAAATTTTTCATTTATTTGTGATGGGCGGCAGTCTGTGCCACTTTGTTATGATGTACTGTTTTGTTGCAAATATGCCGCTGTTTTAATTTTTTTAATAAAATTTAAAAAATGCTGTAAAACGCAAGAATTCTACAACATACCGTACCATATGTTGTAGAAATTTCTTGTTTTGTAACGCCCCTTTTCTTATATGAACTAAATCAGCCAACAGTCTTTTTGTTGCTATTTCATAATCTCAATATCATAAAATTCTACTTTTGCATCCTGGGCCAAAATTCCAATCTCATATTCTGGCTTCGCATACACCCGCTGCATTGCCGGATCAAATTCCAAAAGCAGGCAGCCACTGAATTCCTTCTCCAAAAATATTTTGTTATTGATAAGGTTGTCCAACAACTTCTTGTCTCTGCAATAACCTCTGCCAGGCTTTCTTTACGTAAATTTATATATACGTTATCACATTTCGTAAAAAATAACAATCAAGAAGCCTCCACCGTTCTTCTATTTCTCATGATTATGGAGCAAAAAATGTTTATCCCCTTGAATCAGCGCCTCTTTTTCCTTTCTGGTAAGCTTCTTTATCTGCCATTCCCGCTGCATAGCTTCCCGTCTGGTATCATATGCTTCGGTATAGACTAGTTTCACTGGTCTGCGCCCTCTGGTATATTTCGCTCCCTGGCCTTCGTTGTGTTCCCGCAAACGTTTGTCCAAATTATTGGTCCAACCAGTATACAGTGTGCCATCACTGCATAGGAGGATGTAGGTAATATTTTGTTTTTCTTTCATTTGTAAACTCCTATTATGTATAGAGACTGCAAGCAGTCTCCTATATGCAAAAGCAGCACATAAAACCAGTACTTTTCCAATGGGTATGCATTCTGAACGATTTTCCATATTTTAGTGAAAGAAACAGTGCTGCGGATTTTCTGTCACTGGTTTATACTCTATCTTATGAAAAATAGAAAAATCGGTGCCTGTTTCAAAAGGGCATTTGCATTCCCGGATTTCCTTTTTACTCTAAATATTCCATAGGATTGACTGGTTCTCCATCCTTTAACAACTGAAAATAGAGGTTCGGACCTTCCACCGAATAATATTTGGCTGGTTTGTTGATATATCCGATAATTTCTCCACTTTCTACATAATCTCCCTGTTCTTTGGAAATTTCTTTTAGCTGTCCGTATCTCGCGCTGTAACCATCACCCATATCCATGGTCAAGGTAACCCCTGTCTCTTCATTTGCTTCAATCGAAGTTATTTTGCCGGAAGCCACCGCGTTCACCGGATCATTTTCTGCTGCCTGAATAATCACTGCCGGATTGTATTTGTACTGTTGTAAGGTAGCAAAATATACGGTCTGATCCATATTATAATTTAAAATAACATTTCCCTGCAACGGCCAGTTTAAATCCACCGTTGCATCAAAATGAATCTCTGGTTCCACAGAAGCGCTTGTTTCTGTGATAGCTTCCGGCTCATCCATAAAATCATCTTCCTGCTGGGGTGCAATAATACCAGATACTTCCTCTGTCTCTTCTTCCTCTTTTTTCTGTTCCATAACCTTTTCTTTTACTTCCGCTGCTGCCCGAGCTTCTGCTCTCTCTTTGGCTGCTTTTTCACGGGCTGCGTCTTCTTCCCTGGCCTGCTGAACCTGCTCTTGGCGTTCTCTTGCCAATTGTTCTTCCTGTTCTCTTTCCTGCTGGGCATAATACAAGCCCATCATACCAAAGGCTGCCACTACCATAATCACTGCAGCTACGATATAGGATTTCCGATTAAAAAATGCCGCAAATTTTTTATTTCTCATCCTGTCACCTTCCATTTCTGTTTGTTTTTTCCTTTTTAGTTTTGCCAGGAAAGCAGGTATTATACAGGATTTTGCGACATTTTTATTTTTCAATCGAAATATCTTTATAGTAATACTCTAGTATCTCTTTGTAACTTTTCCCTTCTTTCGCCAATTCGTTGGCGCCATATTGGCTCAATCCAAGGCCATGTCCAAGGCCCTTGGTAACAATCCGCACTTTATTTTCCACTTCTTTTAAGAAAAAGCAGGCAGAATTCAGACTCAAATATTCTCGAAATTCTTCTCCTGTTACTGTTTTCTCCCCAATCTTCATTTGAATCACATAGTCACTGGAATCTCTTGTCTCTATTACGATGGATTCCATGATATGATCTGGCGTTATCTCTAATTCTGGGCATTCCTCTTTTAATTGTTTACAAAATTCTTCTTTCTCCATAAAAACAACTTTCAAAAAATCTGGGGAAGGGATGTCCATTCCACTATCTGCCTGGGCCAAATACGGCTCATCCTCTCTTTGCAGCCCCTCCTTTGCATTTCTGGTTTTCCCGGCGCTGACTGCATGAAAAGCCGCATGAATGGGCTTCCCATTATAATACATAATTTCTCCTTCTGTGGCTTCGGCTGCTGCCTTCAACATCTGGTAATTATCTTCAAATCCTTCCTGCCCCCAAAGGGTCAGCATTTCTTCCCGGGACATAGATGCTGGAAGATTTCCTTCTTGGGATTCCAAGGCGGCGGCCAAAGAAGTTCTGTCTATGACTGCCTGCGCTTTGACTGCTTCCATCTGATAATCCAGGGGAATTTCTTTTGCCAGAATTCCCACCAGATACTCTTCCATATCCAGCTTTGCATCTAAAGTCTCACCTTTACGGTCGGATTCTTTTTCTAAAATATTTTCCATTGTTGTACTGCTTGTGCTTGTCTTATTTCCTTGAAACAAAAAAGTAACCACATAAGGAACGGTGACAACCAAAATGCAAATAGAAAAAAAGGTTTTTATTTTTTCTTTCAAAGAAGCACCCCCTTTTCATGACTATATGCCAGAAAAAGGGGAAATATGATAAAAATTTTCCACTTGCGCAAGTACCCTTGCTTCGCCCTTAGAGAAATATGCCAGCTCTGCCTGATCCTTGTGAATATGATATTGAAAGGACCAGTGGGATTGTGAAAACTGTGAGAAAGCTTGGCAATCACAGGCGAATATCCCTCCTCAAAAAGTTTTCCTTTTTCTTTCGATTGCTGTGAAAATTTCCTCAAACAAATGTTCTATTTTCTCTTGCATTTTTCCTGGTTTTATGCTATTCTGTTTTTAGAACGTTAGTTCGTATTCCTAAGGAAAGGGATCATAATTATGAATTTGCAGAAAAATATGGATTTACTGGAAAAACTGACAATTTTATCAGATGCGGCAAAATATGACGTTGCCTGCACCTCCAGCGGAGTTGAACGGAAGGGAAATGGCAAGGGCATGGGGAATTCCATTGCTCCTGGTATCTGCCATAGTTTTTCTGCCGATGGAAGATGCGTGTCCCTTTTAAAGATATTGTTTACCAACGAGTGTATTTTTAACTGCGCATATTGCCTGAATAATTGTACCTCTGATGTAACCCGCGCTGCATTTACCCCGGACGAAGTCTGTACCCTTACCATGGAATTTTACCGACGTAATTATATTGAGGGGTTATTCTTAAGCTCTGGAATTATGGTTAGCCCCAACTATACGATGGACCTCATATACCAAACGGTACAGAAGCTGCGACAGATTCACCATTTCAGAGGCTATATCCATGTGAAGTCTATTCCTGGCGCCGATCCGGTCCTGTTGGAGAAAACTGGATTTTTAGTAGATCGTATGAGTATTAACCTGGAGCTTCCCACAGCCAATAGTCTGCGTCAGCTTGCCCCCTGCAAGTCCCGGACTACCATTTTAAAACCTATGCGACAGATTCAAAACCGCATAATGGACAATAAGCAGGAATTGATGGTCTATCAGGAAACACCCCGGTTTGTTCCTGCTGGCCAATCTACCCAGATGATTATTGGAGCCACTCCAGAGAATGATTTTCAAATCATGAGCGTTGCAGAAAACCTATATCAAAAATTTCAACTAAAGCGTGTCTTTTATTCTGCTTTTGTGAATGTCAATGATAACTCCATGCTGCCTGCTCTCCCTGGGGGCCCGCCTCTTCTGCGGGAACACCGACTCTACCAGGCGGATTGGCTGCTGCGCTATTATCATTTTCATGTTTCTGAACTGCTATCCGAAGACCGCCCAGACTTTAATATTTTTCTCGATCCCAAATGTGACTGGGCGTTGCGCCATCTGGAATATTTTCCAGTAGAAATCAACCGCGCTTCCTACCAGACCTTACTGCGTGTGCCAGGCATTGGCTATAAATCTGCGGAACGGATTGTGAAGGCACGAAAGCGGAACCAGCTTACCTTCGATGATTTGAAGAAAATTGGCGTAGTATTGAAACGTGCCCTATACTTTATCACCTGCTCCGGCAAAATGATGTATCACACCAAGCTGGATGAAAACTACATCTGTGAGAACCTTATGCGGGATAAAACTCAGATTCCAAGAGACATCCGGGAAGGTGGATATCAACAGCTCAGCTTTTTTGACAAAGATATGCGCTCCGATTTCCAGTTGACGGATGCCCAGATTATCCCACCTGGACAACGGGTGGCCTCTATCTAAGATTTTGCAAACGCCTACTAACCTACTAGCTGAAAGAAAGGAGAACCCCATGTATATCTTTCTCTGTGAAGACAGTATCGACGGTATTTTCACCGGAGTATACGATGCCTGGGCTAGCAGGTACGGACATGAAAACATCTCTCTTACCACCTGTCCGCCAGACAACTACACATTATTCAGTGAATATATCACAGTGGAGACAGACTATGAAAAGAGTGAAAAAGTAGCTCGCACACTCCTCACACGTCTTGGTGAAGAGACCTATACGGAAATTTGCCAGGCTGCTTCTTCCCTGGAAGAAAGCTCTGGCAGAAAAAAAGCTATGAACAAAGCGGATGCAATCTATCACACCGTTGTCCTTGCCTTGGCTTTAAAGGATGGAAGCAAAGTGCTGAATTATCTGGGAGAGCCCTATGTGAACCGGGTATTTCAGCTTTCTAGAAGCACTGGAAATGAAGCGCACCACCTCCTTGGATTTCTTCGGTTTCAGGAACTGGAAAACGGAATACTTTTTGCCCAGATTCATCCAAAGAATCATGTGCTTCCCTTTCTTGGAGATCATTTTTCAGACCGGCTCCCTGAGGAAAATTTTATCATCTATGATGCATCACACAATCAAGCTGCTGTACACCCAAAGGGAAAAGGATTTTTCCTTACGGATACACACAATCTGAATCAGGAAATGTTACATCGGTTTTCTCCAGAAGAATTGGAATATCAAAAGCTTTGGTGCGGATTCTTTGACAGTATTGCCATTGAAGCCCGTATTAATCCTAAGCTGCAGAATCAGAATATACTGAAACGTTTTCAACAGGATGTTATTGAATTCAACCGCACTGTGTAGTCATCTGTTATGATATTTCATTGCTGGAATAATCAGATTCACAGAGAAGATTACTTAAATCTGCAAACTGTTGGAGCGTCAATGCCTCCCCTCGGATACTGGGATTCAGCCCTAACTGTTCCAGGGCCTTTCCGGTCTGTTCTTTCTTAAGATTCAGTTCCTTGGCATTATTCAAACCATTTACCAATGTCTTTCGTCTCTGGTTGAAGGAAGCCCGAATGATACGAAACATCAAATTCTCATTCTCCACCTTAAGAACTTTCTCCCTGTGCCTGGTAAGACGTATCACCGCACTTCCCACCTTCGGCCTTGGAATAAAGCAATTGGGAGGTACATGAGCAACAATCTCTGGCTTGGCATAATACTGGACTGCCAGAGATAAGGCCCCATAATCTTTGATTCCTGGCCCTGCCTGCATCCGCTCCGCCACTTCCTTTTGAACCATAATAGTGATACTTTCTAATGGAACATGACTTTCAAACAATCCCATAATAATCGGTGTTGTAATGTAATAGGGCAGATTTGCCACCACCTTTATGGGACGGCCCTGATTCTTTTCCTGAGCCAGACGATTGATATCTACTTTCAAGATATCTTCATTCCATATCTCCACATTTTGATAATCCTTCAGGGTATCCTTTAAAATAGGAATTAAATTTCGGTCAATCTCCACCGCAACCACTTCCCTGGCATTTTCACAGAGATATTGTGTCATTGTTCCAATTCCCGGACCAATTTCTAATACAAAATCCTCCTTGGTAATGGTTGCCGCCTCAATAATTTTATCCAAAACTCTACTGTCAATCAGAAAATTCTGTCCAAATTTTTTTTGGAAATTAAAGTTATATTTCTGCAATACCGCTATGGTATTCTGCGGTTTTCCTAAATCAGCCATTTTTACCTTCCTTTTAATTCATAAACTATGTCTCTTGCACAGCCGTTCATTTTGTGAATCGCATACGTTCTAAGAGCTCTTATCTCATTATAAAGTTACCTGCCAAATTTGCCAACCCCATTCCTACTACGAATGGCAGTGGAAATAAATACAATGCTCCTTCTCCGATTACCGTAAGCCCCAGAAAACCAACAAAAAAACTGCTTCCACTGACTAACGTTTGTAAGGAAACCCTTACCATGGCTTCTAATGCAATCTCACGCTGCGCCAATATTCTGCCTGCAAATACTACCCATTGTAGGAGAATCAGCAGACCTATCGCCTGTATCACTGGAATTGACTGTGCCAACAGATATTTCTTTCTATCTATGGGAAAATACCGAATCTTCTCATACATAGAGCGCCAATGTTCCCCCTCCCGCCTGGTAAAACGCACCATAACATAAAATACAATTATCATACTAATCACCGTCGACAGATTAGCCATATACATAGGAACCTTATATTCTCCTTGAACGGCCAGTATAAAGTATATCGCATATCCAAAGAACAAAAGGATTTTCCCTGTTCCATTTATGATACAGTCAATTTGCATCTGCATGATATTCTTAAATTCCTTATGATTCACAATACCAGCCTCCCTTTGTCATATAATACATCCACTTTGATAAGTCAATCTCTTCCCACAGAACCTCACTCCCTGCCCATTCCAGGCAAGCCAATCCATCGCCAAAGGCTTCATCCAGCTCTCTTCTTTGGCTTTCGGGCAATTTCTCCTTGTCTAACATTGCCTCAAATCCTACCCTATTCACCTGAATACCCAAAATTTCTGAGGGATGTTCCCTCTTTAGTCTCTTACCTTCCTCTGGTCCTCCCTTCACCAAACAATAACGTGAAAAGAGAGCTTCCATAGAATCCGCATAGAGAAGTTCCCCCTGTTCTAAAAGTGCAATTTGGTCTGCTACTTTTTCCAAATCTGACGGAAGATGAGAAGAGAACAACACACTGATTTGTTCCTTCTCCACCGCCTCCTGCAAAATATCAAGAAATTCTCTTCGAAAAACTGGGTCCAGATTACCGGTGGGTTCATCCAGCAGGAGTACTCTGGGATGATGAGCCATGGCAAAGGCGAACTGGAACTTTACCCGCTGGCCTTTGGACAGCATCCCCAGCCAGTCAGACTTCTTCAGGTTACAGATCGAAAGCCATTCCTTCCATGTCTCCTCGGTAAATCCTGGATAAAATCTACCAAAAATCTTCCCATTCTCCCAAAGACTCTTTGTCTCCAAAAACATGGGTTCCTCCAACACAAACCCAATCTGAGACTGAGCAGCTACCAGAGACTTTGTCATATCTATGCCATTGACCCAGATGCTTCCACTGTTTTTTTTCGTATGTCCAGTAAGTATTTTAATGGCAGTCGTCTTTCCTGCCCCATTTCTTCCCAATAATCCTAAGATACTTCCTGGTGGAATTTCAAAAGAAACATCCTTTAATTGAAACCGCCTGTACTTCTTAGAGAGCCTTTCCACTTTCAGCCCTGTGTGGGATATCTCCCATTCTGGATAAATTTTCTCTGGCTTTTTCATATTTACCTCCGTTCTGTGTTCCTTTACTGACACAAACATAATGGAAGCAGCCCCATCTGCCGCCGTTTGTTTGAATTACAGTTCTTCAAATAATACCTCAATATAATCTGTCATATCCTCTTTCGTAAGTCCGGCTCTTTTCCATTCCAGCGCTAATTTTCCTAACTCCTCCTCTAGTATCTGTATTTTCTTCTCTTTCAGCATATTGGTGTTCTGCTTGGCAACATAGAATCCCTTACCTGCCACCGAATAGATTAATCCTTCCTTTTCCAGCTCTTCATAAGCCCGCTTGGTGGTAATAACGCTGATTTGCAGGTCTTTTGCCAGGGAGCGAATGGAAGGAAGGGGTTCCCCCTCTTGTATTTCTTTTGCAATCACTGCATCCTTAATCTGCCGGATAATCTGTTCATAAATGGCGAGATTGCTTGTATTAGAAATTAAAATTTTCATGAAACAGTTCCTTTCTGATATGGGAAATCATCACAACTCATCATAGTATAAATCTACAAAAGCAATTTTCCGATAAAAATACAACGTCGCACAAATACATATCCCATAATTTAACACAGAGAGAGTCCAATGGAACATATTCCAGGAATCCACCACAAACATAAGATTTAAAAATCCAATTCCTACATCCAGAATCAAAACCCAAAAGGATAAATGGTACATCTTTGTTCCCGTCGTCTCGCTCTCTTTGATTGGCTTTATCCAGGCAATTTGATACGCACTCAGGGAAATACTAACTGGTATGCCTTTCCAAATAACATTTTGCCAGAAATTCTCCATACCAAAATTCATACATGCAAATTGTGCCGTGATAACCCCTAAAATAATAATAGCTATCCATGCTGCTTTCTGCATTTGGCCTGCTGCAAATTCTTTCCGGCTCATGGGAAGCAGATACAAAAGTTTGTAATTCTGTAAGCTGGATAGAACAACCAGGCCCATGGCGCTCCATAAAGTGGCGAAAAACAAATTACTCTGTTTCTCATCCAATTCTGCTCCAGTCAATGCCTTATAAATTCCTACAACCATTCCAAACAGAAACAGTGCAAGCCCCCACTTTCCTCTGCTGGTATGAAGGGAACCACGAGTTTCTACCAATAGCTCTCTGCCTGTACACAAAAATCTTTTCAATGTAAAATTTCTTTTAGTTCTATTTCCGTCATTTTCTTTTCTATTGTTCATACAAATCGCTCTTTACTCCTCAATCCCTGCCATCTAAATAGTACATCAAATCTGCCAGTGAAGGCCGTGACACGCTGTTCTTTCCTTGCAATCCCTCTCCATCCTCCCGAAACAGTCCTTCTTCGTAATGCTCCATCCTCCGCCTGCCAAGCAGCCGCTCAGAAAGAGCATCCAGCTCCTCTTTGCTGCCTCGCACAATCTTGTACTGTTCCTCCAGCTCCAACATGGTAAGAGAAAATACCTGCTGCCCCTTTGACAACATTGTGACTGCATCTGCATACTGTTCCAGCTCTTCGGTCAAATGTGTAGCGAACAAAACACTGCAGGTATCGTCCAAAACATCATACAATAGATTCATCCATTCCCGTCGAAACACTGGATCAAGCCTTGCTTCCGGCTCATCCATCAAAATCAGCTTTGGATGATGTGCAAGGGCAAACGCCAACTGAAACTTCATATAATTACCCTTTGACAATTTCCTTAAGTTCTGTTTGATATCCACTTCAAATTTCCGGCAATAATTCAAAAAAACAGCCTGGGAATACCTGTCATAATAAGCTCCATAGATAATTCCAGCGTGCTTCACCGACAAATCCAAGCGAAAATAGTCATCATCAAAAATAATTCCCATCTCCCGTTTACACCTTTTGGGTTCATGCCTCATACTGACTCCAGCCAACCGCAAGTCTCCTCCGCTGATACGGGAAAGCCCGCAAATCATATGAAAAAGTGTTGTCTTACCGGCTCCATTCCTTCCAATCACACCCATGAAAATCCCTGGTTCCAAGGTTAAATTTACATTCCGCAGCCAAAAAACCGTTCCCCGTTCTGTAGAAGCGTTCTCGATCTGTAAGATTGGTTCCATAATTCCCTCCATTCTGCTGCATAAATACTACTTCATTCAGGAAAAATAGTTTATGCAACCTCTATGTATCCATTTGCTCAAAGGAATTCCCTAAAAATGCAAAACATCTGTGTATATACTGTACATATTAATATATACAGTATATACACAGATGTGTCAATACCATTTGTGAAATATTTCTATTTAACCTTTGAAAATAATTTTCGAGCATTTTCCCTGGTGGCTTTTGTCACTTCCTCATAAGAAATTCCTCGGATACGAGCAATTTCCTCCGCTACATACACCAGATTCCGGGAAGAATTGCGTTTCCCCCGCTCTGGCTCAGGTGACAGATAGGGACAATCTGTTTCCAATAAAATATATTCTAACGGAATCTGGGCTACTGTTTCTTTTAATTTTCTGGAATTTTTAAATGTTACCACTCCGCCAATTCCGATATAGTAACCCATTTTAATATACTCTTTGGCCATTTCTGTAGAATAGGAAAAGCAGTGTATCACTCCTGGTATCTGTTCCCCATGAATTCCCTGTACCAATTTCAAAGTATCCTCTGCTGCATCCCTAGAATGAAGAATAACCGGAAGATTCTGTTCTCTTGCCAGCTCCATCTGACGGCAGAACCAATAACGTTGATTCCGTCTTTCCTCTTCTTCCTTCTCCCAGTAGTAGTCCAAGCCAATTTCTCCGATGGAAACAACTTTGGGAAGGCTGCATTTTTCCTGCATCCACTCATAGATCTCCTCATTCAGATCAGAAATTTCACTGGGATGAATACCAACTGCCCCATACATATATTCATATTGTTGGATCAAATCAAGGGTTTTCTTCACCCCTTCCAAATCGGACCCTACATTTATAATGGTTTCAATCCCATGCTCTGGCATAGATGACAGAAGCTCTTCCCGATCAGGGTCGAACCTCTTGTCATCATAATGGGCATGACTTTCAAATATCATAATCTGCCCTCCTGCCTTAACAGATTTCTGCGCCAGAAGGCATTTTCTTTTCAGGCACCATCAATGACAGTTCTCCGTTTTCATCCTCTGCACACAGCAGCATTCCTTCCGACAACACTCCTGCTAATTTCGCAGGCTTGAGGTTTACAAGCACCATAACCTTCTTGCCTACCATTTCTTCTGGAGAATAATATTTCCGAATCCCTGATACAATTTGTTTCACCTGACTACCGATTCGCACCTGAGAGCAAAGAAGCTTTTTGGATTTGGCAACCGCTTCACAAGCTATAATTTCTCCCACCTGAAACTGCATTGCCATAAAATCATCAAATTCAATTTCTGCCTTGGGTTCTATGTCAATCCCTGGCTCCTCTTGGGTCTGTTCCTCCTCTTCTGTCTCAGGATGCAATTCTTCTACCTTTGCAAATACATCTTCTAATTTCATCCGCTCAAAGAGAATTTCCGGCTGGGAAGTCACCTTGGTTCCACTTCCATAATGTCCGAAGCTGTCCAACTCATCAAAAGGAACCTCAAAGGCATTTAACTGAGACAAAATTTTCTCAGAGGTTTGGGGCATAAAGCTCTTAAGGAGGCTAGCTCCAATGGCAATGCTTTCCACCAAATTGTACAAAACCGTGGCAAGACGAGGTTTGGATGCTTCCTCCTTTGCCAGAATCCAGGGGGTTGTCTCGTCAATATACTTATTGCAGCGTTTAAACAGATTCATAATTTCCGTCAATGCATCTGCCACTCGCAATTCATCCATTTTAGCAGTTACCGTCTTCACAGCGCCTGTCACTACCCGTTTCAAATCTTCATCTACTTCTTCTGATACATTCTCATTGGTGACTACTCCGTCAAAATATTTATTACTCATGGAAATGGTCCGGTTCACCAGATTTCCCAGCGTGTTTGCCAAATCAGAATTGCGCCGCTCTGTCACCAGTTCCCAGGAAATAACCCCATCATTGTCAAAAGGCATTTCATGGAGTAGGAAATAACGGACAGCATCTACGCCAAATACCTCTGTCATTTCATCCGCATAGAGTACATTTCCTTTTGATTTACTCATCTTGCCGTCGCCCTGAAGCAGCCAAGGATGTCCAAAAATCTGTTTTGGCAAAGGCAAGTCCAATGCCATCAAAAATATCGGCCAGTATATTGTATGGAACCGAATGATATCCTTCCCAATCAAATGGAGCTCTGCGGGCCAGTTTTTATAGAACAAATCACTGGAATTTCCCTCTGTATCATATCCAATTTTCGTAATATAGTTGCTTAATGCATCCAGCCAAACATAAATTACATGCTTCGGATCAAAATCCACCGGAATGCCCCAGCTAAAAGAGGTTCTAGATACACACAGATCCTGAAGCCCCGGTAAAAGAAAGTTGTTCATCATCTCATTTTTCCGAGATACCGGCTGTATAAAATCAGGATGGGTATTGATATGCTCAATCAAACGATCTGCATATTTACTCATTTTAAAGAAATATGCCTCTTCTCTGGCTGGCTGAACCTCACCGCCACAGTCTGGGCATTTTCCATCAACGAGCTGAGATTCCGTCCAGAAGGATTCACAGGGCGTACAGTATAATCCTTCATAAGCGCTTTTGTAAATATCACCCTGATCATAAAGTTTTCTAAAAATTTTGGCTACCTGCTCCTCATGGTCTTGATCCGTAGTCCGCACAAAGCTATCATAGGAAGAATTCATCAAATCCCAGATGTCCTTGACTTTTCCTGCAATATTATCCACGTATTCCTTGGGTGTAATCCCAGCTTCCTCTGCCTTAATCTGAATTTTCTGTCCATGCTCATCGGTTCCGGTCTGAAAATAAACATCATATCCTTCCTGACGTTTGAACCTTGCAATACTGTCTGCCAATACAATCTCATAGGTATTTCCAATGTGAGGTTTGCCGGACGTATAGGCAATGGCTGTTGTCATATAATATTTTCCTTTGCCGCATCTTGTACACATAATCTCTGCCTCCTTGATTCATATTTCCTTTGCTTACTTCTTCCAACGATAAAAACCGCCTCCTACAAAACAAATGATAGAAGGCGGAAGTTTGAATGTTTTGTTTTCAAAGATACCATAGAAGCAAAAAAAAGTCAAGGAGAAGGTCATTTCTCAAATTTTGAAAACATATTTTTGCAACCGCTCAAATGCTTCCTGTACTCTGGAAAATGGAAGCGCAAGATTCATACGGATGGCCCACGGCCCATGAAAGCTCCTGCCATCCTGCCATGCCACTCCTACATCCCATCCAGCCTTTAACAGTTCATCAATGGTTATTCCCTTGCTCTTGCACCACTGGGAACAATCCAAAAACAACATATAGGTCCCTTCCGGCTTGCTGACCTGCACTCCTTTGAAATTCTCCTGGATATAATCCCATGCATAATTTACATTTTTCCCTAAGACCTGACACAGCTCGTCCACCCATTCATATCCTTCCTGGCGATAAGCCCCGATCAGTGCATGCATGGAAAGCACATTCATGTTGTTATAATGGGATTTACTTCCATTAGCATCCACCCGATCCTTCAAATATTTTGAATAAATAATATGATAGCTTCCCACCAGCCCCGCCAGGTTAAAGGTCTTACTGGGGGCATAAACTGCGATCGTACGATTTCTTGCATCCTCACTGACCGACTGGGTAGGAATATGCTTGTTTCCATTCAAGATAATATCAGACCAGATTTCATCCGAAATTACCACACAATCATTGTCGCGATAAATCTCCATCGCCTTTTCTATTTCCCATTGTTCCCAAACACGGCCACAAGGGTTATGGGGACTGCAAAATACAGCTACATGGATATGGTTTTCTTTCAATTTCCGGTCCATATCATCATAGTCCATCCGCCAGACGTGATTTTCATCCTGTTTTAGCGGACTGTGAATAATTTTATACCCACTGTTTTCTATACTATACGTGAATCCTATATACGTAGGACTATGCAGCAATATCTTATCTCCTGGAGCTGCAAAAGCAGTCAGCGCAGATACTACACAGCCTAGCACCCCATTTTCATATCCAATGGATTCCCTCGTCAACCCTTTTACCCCATTCCTGGTCTCCTGCCACCGTATAATGGATTGGTAATACTCTTCTGTTGGAATAAAATAACCAAATGCCGGATGCTTTGCCCGTTCTATCACTGCCTCCTGAACAGTGGGAACTGTAGCAAAATTCATATCAGCCACCCACATGGGAATCACATCAAAGCCATCTTTGGGCGCGTGCGGCGCCCCTCCCATCTCACTTCCCACCGCATCTACTGCAATGGCATCCATGCCATGACGGTTCATAATCGTGGTAAAATCATATTTCATAGCCATTCTCCTTTTTTCTTTATTCTAACATATTTTCTCCAATATTGACAGACCATGGGTGCAATCAGAGTTTCATCCTGCTCTTGATTTCCCTTTATACCAATGATATCATAAAAAAAGTAAAAAAATGGAGAAAATAAAAATGAATAAACAACGAATTTCTTGGATTGATCTTGCAAAATATATCGGAATCGTGGCTATTGTTTTGGGACATTGTTCCTCTGGAAGCCTGACATGCATATGTTTTTCCTTTAATAGTATTCTCTTTTTTGTGTTAGCTGGAATGACTTTTTGCCGAAAAAAAGAAGAAACCGACCGCTATTTGAGCTTTAATCATGAGCGTACCTTAAAGACTTTTTTGTATCAGACATTTCAAACATTAGTGGTCCCATATTTATTTTGGGGACTGGTAAGTATATTGATTTATTCCGTTGTCGGGCGTCTGACAACAGATACCTTAAATATGTCGCAATCTCATTTTGGCATTGGAAAAAACCTTATTTTTTTGCTGTATGGTAATTCCGATACCGGATATTTTGAGTGGAACAGACCCTTATGGTTTTTACCCTGTTTGATCATGGTAGAATTGCTTTGGTTTTTGATTTTAAAAATATCGCAAACCTCTCTGAAAAAGAAACCGTACATGTGGATAGTTTACGGGGGAATTATGCTGTTATCTGTTGCAAATATGATTTTTATTTCTTATAGCGGAATGAAATTAGTTTTGCCTTTTGAACTGGAAACTGCAATCAGCATGATGTTCTTTTTTGGCATCGGTCTGTTTCTTAGAAATGAAATATTGATAGAATTTGTCCATAAATATATTTTATCTGGAAAAAAACTATTACCATATTTTTTTCTGATATGTGGGATAAGCCTTACCATTTTTTTATCCCTTGTTAATGGGTTGACTGATACAAGATCCGATTACTATTCCAATGTATTTATTTATATCTTGAATGCTTTATGCGCTTGTTTTTTCATTCTATTGATTACCAGAATTATTGATCACAGCTCATGGATGGAGTATATCGGACAAAGGACACTGGCAATATTGGTCATGCATAAATTCCCCATTATGTTCTTAAGAGTGTTTTTTCCTTTTGCAGAGGAAAAAATATCAGAAGGAAATATTCCCTTTGAAATAATCATATGCGCTTTTACCATTGGATGCTGTCTGATTGCTGAAAAAATAATTAGCTTGATGGTGCCAGAGGTATTTGGAAAAGTCAGAACACAGCATATTAGAACCATATTTTCTCGAAAGAATCCATAAGCTCTTGGATGTTCATGATAATTTATCTTTCACATTTCCATTAATTATTTAATGCCGGAGATTTCGATAAATCTCCGGCATTGCTAGGATTTGTATAAATATTATATTACAGGAACTTTAAAGCATTTTTTTCATTTCATCCGCCACAAATTGGACCTTCGTCCCTATGATTACCTGGACAGATGTTTTTCCGGGACGCATAATTCCAGCTACCCCTGCGGACTTAATCGTCTTCTCATTCACTACAGCCTGATCTTTTATCTCTAAGCGCAGTCTGGTAATGCAGTTATCCAAAGATTTCACATTCTCTTTGCCGCCAAGTCCTTCTAAGATGATTCTTGCTACTTCTGTAAAGTTATCATTGGAAAGCACTGCTCTCTTTTCCGCTTCTATATCTTCATCTTCTCTGCCAGGCGTCTTTAAATTAAACGCTTTGATTACCAAACGGAATACGATATAGTAAATGACGCCAACAGCCAAGCCGATTGGAATCAGCAGCCATGGATTCAATGCCAAAGGAGTAAAGGAAGATAATCCTAAGTCAATGGCGCCGCCGGAGAAAGAAAATCCAGCTCGTATGGGCAATGCAACTGTGATACCTGCTGTAATACCTGCCAATAATGCATGAACAACATATAAGCCAGGAGCCAAGAACATAAATGAGAACTCAATAGGCTCTGTTACGCCTGTAAAGAAGGAACAAAATGCTGCAGATGCCAAAAGTCCGTATACGATTTTCTTATTTTCTTTCTTTGCTGTATGGTACATAGCCAAGCATGCTGCCGGAAGACCAAACATCATGAACGGGAAGAATCCTGTCATATACATACCTGTCTCGCCAAGCACTCCTGTATTTCCCCAGAAATTACCAAGGTCATTAATCTCTGCAACGTCAAACCAGAATACGGAGTTGAGTGCGTGATGCAGTCCAAAAGGAATCAGCAGACGGTTAAAGAAGGCATAAACACCTGCTCCTACCGGGCCCCATCCTAAGAAAGTCTTACCAATTGAAACTAAGATATTATACACAATCGGCCATATAATAAACAACACGCCGGATGCAACAATAGATGCCATAGCTGTTACAATTGCCACAGCGCGCTTACCGCTGAAAAATGACAATGCATCTGGAAGCTTGGTTCCTTTAAATTTATTATAACAGGAAGAACCAATCAAACCAGAAATAATACCAATAAACTGGTTGGCAATCTTTCCAAACGCCGGATCTGCATCTTTGCCTGTAAGACCAGCTACCGTTCCGCTGCTTAACAATGTTGTAATCATTAAGAATGATACCAGTCCAGCAAGACCTGCTGTTCCATCGTTATCATCAGACATGCCTACGGCAACACCGATTGCAAACAGCCACGCCATATTGTCAATCAGGGCGCCACCAGCTTTAATCAAGAATAAACCAATGGTATACATGGCGCCGCCAGCTTTAAATCCAGCCACCTCACCTGCCATTGCCGCCGGAGCTAAAATATAACCGATACCCATTAAAATACCGCAAACCGGCAAACATGCTACAGGCAACATCAAAGATTTGCCTAACCGTTGAAAATATTTCATCATAAATATTACCCCCTTCTGTCCCGCCCTAGCTACGGAACTGTTCTTTATATAAATAGCCTTTCGAATTGCCTATTGTCACACAATACAGCCCATTTCTCTAGCCTATCTACCTTATTTCAGCCTATTTATATGTCATGATTTCTTCTCCAACATCTACGATTCCTTCTGTCTTGCGTTCGATATCTGGAAATTCATCGCTGTTACAGATAAGGACTGGAGTTACTGTATCGTATCCCGCCTTGCGGATTGCTTCCAAATCTGCTTCTAACAGACGCTCGCCCATCTTTACCTTCTGTCCTACCTCTACGAATGCCTGAAAATGCTCTCCTTTCAGTTCTACGGTATCCAGGCCAACATGAATCAAAACCTCTGCCCCCTCTTGCGTAGTGATTCCCACCGCATGACCAGTGGGAAATAATGTGCTGATTGTGCCGTCTGCAGGCGCAAACACTTTACCGTCTACCGGCTTGATGGCAATCCCTTTCCCTAAGATTTCCTCTGCAAAAGTCGGGTCAGCCACTTCACAGATTGGAATACATTCTCCCTTAATTGGAGCCCCTAAAGGAGAGCCTTTCTTTCCTTTCATAAATCCAAATAATCCCATACGATTCCCTCCATTCTGTGCAAAACTTCCCCGCCATATTCCCTGTTCTTTAAAGCCAGAGAACATGGATAAAACCATTTCAGCAGATTATACAATAGTTCTGTTGGTTAATATATGAAATATATTAGCAATTTATACAATAAATGTCAAGTATTTTTTTAGTTTATTATGCATGTTTTATTATTTTTTCTTTTTTGACATTTTTGTCATATTGCATATTTACTTTTATTTCGAAAATCTTTTTGATACCTTTGATTTTTCTAAAGTTTCCTCCCCCATTTTACCTAAGATCAATTTTCTTCCGTTCAATCCGCCCCCATACATGTTTCTTTTTTTTGTATCCAATCAACGCGGTTGCCCGCACAAAGGCAAGACCAAATCTCAATACCATCACCTCAAACAGACAAAGCAGAACCGCCTTTCCCATATCCCGCCCTGTTGTATGAAGATCCGCAGTATAAATTCTTGCAAAAAAGGCCGTTAACGACAGCACCGCTCCGTATACCGCATAGATTAGCATAAACAACAACATAAAAGTAACATTGATGAGATCAGCCATATAAGCTATCGCCATGGTAAGCACACCAAACACCTCAATATAGGGGGAAAGAAGCTCATACAACAGAAAATAAAGGTAAGATATGTAGCCCAAAGCGCCATATTTTGTGCTGCCTATGATTCTCCGGTGTTTATACAGACTCTGAAAAAGCCCCACATGCCAGCGTCTTCTCTGTTTACACAGATCCTTATAGGACTCCGGCACCTGACTCCAACAGATTGCATCCACCGCATAATGAATCAGATAAGGCAGGCCATTAGAAACACAGTAATCGTGAAGCTTTACCACCAGCTCCATATCCTCTCCCATGGTGCGTGTATCATACCCTCCTGCCGAAATCACAACATCCTTTCGGAACAATCCGAAAGCGCCTGATATAATCATAGAACCATTAAACTTGTCAAATAAAATGCGGGAAGCCAGAAAAGAACGGTCATATTCCAGTACCTGCATACAGGCCAGCAGATTTTTGGGCAGACGGTATTTTTTCACCCTGCAATTTTCAAATTCAACTCCATTGCAGGGACGTACACAGCCGCCCACCGCCACCACATTTTCATTTTCTAAAATAGGCTTTGCAATATTTGTCAGAGAATTATACTGAAGCACCGAGTCTGCATCAATACAGATAAAATAAGGATACACAGCAGCGTTAATTCCCATATTGAGAGCATCCGCCTTTCCTCCATTCCGTTTGCGAATCAGTGTCAGCCTTACCTTCTCCGTTGTACTCAGAAACACAAACTCCTCCTGCTGGCAGGGAATCTGCCTTCGAATGGGCATCTGCACCTGATGCATGTGAAAAGCTTCAATCAACTTCTGGGACGTATCATCCTTTGAGCCGTCATCCACTACAATGATTTCATAGCTTTTATAATCCAGAGATAACAGGGACTTTACCGTAGATACTACCGTTATCTCCTCATTATAGGAGGGCACCACAATACTGATAGGAATATAAAAATCTGTTGCCAAAATATTCCTAAGTTTGCGTTTTCTCTCCTCCTGAAACAAAGTGATGGACCCCACTACTACAGAAGCAAAGAGAAAGGTAGAATATCCAATCAGATATACAATAAAAAATATGCCTACACCATCCAAAAATACTTTCAGCGTATCTGTGAATCCATCCATCATAGAGCCCTCGCCTCCCCTTCCTTTACCAAACGACAATCCATCCAGTACTGAAGAATTTCCTTTGCATACTTGTCATTCCCTTCAAACACTTCCGCCATATCTTCATAGACCAGGCCAAAGCTTTCCAGTGTCTCCGCCGCATTGCTCCGAATATACCAATTGGAGCTGCGAAGAGCCTGTAGCAGCACATCCACCGTACGCTCAGACATATAGTTTCGAAGCGCAAAGGCAGCAATGGCAGCCTTCTCCCAGCGCTGGTCAGCCCGATCTGACAGAGCGCCAAGCAGTACAGGATACGCTGGCATATAATGAAATTTTCCAAAATACCTCATACAAGCAAAATATACTTCATCATCCTGACCGGGACCCATCATAACCTCAAAAACCCGATCACAGCATTCCGCCGAAGCCATGCGCATATAGGAAATCAGCGTAACCTGCATATCAGCAGAGAACTGGTCAAATACTCTCCAAATCTCTTCCAAAAGAGCCTTTTTGTCGCCCTCAAATTTCAACAATCCATCATGAATCAGCTTCGAGTGATGAAATACCCGATGCTCGTCCAACAGAAGCAGCGTATTCACTATATCTGGCACATTTCCCATACGATATATAATGTGCAGGGCATTTTCCCGACAATAAACGCTTGGCATTCGTAAAAGCTTCCTCATCTCCTTTGTCCAAAAATCCCTGTTTTCCTGCTCTGCAATTTCATACTTGCGAACCAGCCAGGCGAAATAGGTAGCTTCTATCATATCCCGTTTGAAATAGTCAAACGCGGCATTGACAAAACAAGGGCAAAGGGCCTTTAAATATTTTTGACACAGCTCCGGTTTTTCCTTGCTCAGATCATCCATACTATCCTCAAAGCTCTTTAAGTAAGCAACCCTTTTGAAATTCTTATTGACCTCTCTAAGATGCTCCTCTTCCAGCTCCTGGCCCCGTTCTAACCTTTCAATCTGGGCTCTTATCTGGGGTTCCAGCCGTCGATCTCTTCTGTTAATCCGCTTTTTTCGATATACATTCATTAATAAAACTGTACAATTAAATAGAATCATGGCAGCACAAACAGCCATATAAAAAAACATCAATACTTCTATTTTCATCTCTTCACTCTACTCTTTTTCTGACGTCAGCGATCCTTCCATATCCCTTGCAGCTCATAGTAAGAATCCTTCAGCCGTTCATGATAGGTCACCTTGTTGCCCCATCCTTTCAAAGGATATGGTGTAAGACTGATTTTTGATACTGCCTCTAAGTCCTTCTCCCTTCGGTCAGTCTCGTCTCCAATTCCCACATACATTTTATCAATATTGATATAGGCCACGCCGTAGTTCTCATCATAATAATCATCATGAATCTTCATTTTGGAGGGGTCCGCAAAATTTAAAAGCTGCCAGGGAATTTTTATTTCAATATAATCTCCCTTGGAAATGAAATCTGCAAGGGAATCAAATGCGCTGCTTTTGGGATTTGCATTTCCATATTTCAGGAGACCTGTCTCAAAGGTTTGCGCCCTTCCACCTTTTTCTAAATACCGTTCCGATACGGTATCCATCTTTAAAACCATATCGATGTTTACAAAAGAAGGTGAATCCACATCCGGCTCATTCCCCTTGATATAGGTATCAAAGCCGTATACATTTTCCGCATAGTTTGCCCGAAGAGCCTCATACCGCTCCTGGACCAGCACCCTGCTGTCCTCTTTTCCATTAATCACAATAAGAAAATCTGCCGGCCGGTCAAAAGCTATGGTATGCTCCCTACAGAAGGTACTGCCGCTTTTTGGCGTGAGATCTATGGGAATATAGATACTGCTTTCTCCCAACTTTAGATGTTCTTTTTTTACCAAAAAATAAAGGAACTTCTCATCGTATTTTACAGATAAGGTCATACCATGATTTTCAGACACAATATCCTTGTCTGTCCATTCGGACACATCGCCATCCACATAGCACACAGATGTTTCTTCTCCCGGATCAAAGGAAAGAAGACCGAAATACTGCTCGTTGGTCTGATAATCTGACCAGTAGGGAGTCCGCTTCAAATCCACTGCATACATGGTATTCCAAGTTCTCTTAAACCATTCATCTTGCCAGGTAAACACGCAGCTGCCAGCACATCCAGCAGCCTTTATGTCCTCATAACACAAAATAAGAGCCTCCCCCTGCTCACGCTCTGACAAATGCCCTTGATTTCGGTTGGTATTGGCGTCAACCTGGGCCATTCCCCGACCTGTAGAGACGCCGAATTCAGAAATCACCACTGGAATCTCATGGTGATTGTTCAGCATGTCCAGATATGCACGATAGGTGTTTAATTTTCCTTCCTTCGTATAATATTCTGACTTTGTACCGATTCCAAATACAGTCCAATCCCTTTCATATTGCAGATAGTCTGGATAGTAGGGATATACATGGTAGCTGGCAAACTGTCCAGCTAGAAAATCTTTCGTGGCCTTAATGTGCTCCACATCCACTCTGGCGCATTTCTCAAAAAATCTTTTAATTTCACTCCCATAATCAAACGGGTCTGTGGTAGGCCAGTTAGAAAAGGCAAGAAGCCGTTGTGTTCCAAACCGTTGGGTCTCATACGCAATAACCCCATCTCCCACCTGTGCCAGCATACACTCAAAGGGTGTGGCGTTGGGCGTGGTCTGTAAATATTTCCCTTTATACCCTGTATAGCCCTCCATCCCTTCGTATTTATGATCGGTATAGGCAACGGTTACATCCTCCCACTCTACGCCCAAAATATACCCGATGACCCATCTGGAAACATCATTCTTATAAGCGCCTGAGCCAGCGCTTGCCATCCGTCCCAGAGAAATTTTCTGCTTTCCATGGATTACATTAACCATGGTACGGCAATCCTTGAGAAAGGTTTTCAAAAAATCATCGTGATAGGCGTCTCTTGATGAATTCTGCACATAATCATTGACCCACACGCCATGAAGCATCCACAAAGGAGTTTTTCCTTCCTTCTCCCTCTGGCTGTTATACTCATAAAAGGCATTGTAAAAATTTTCCCCCTGTATGGTGTACATACGGATGGTATTGGCGCCCATCTCCTGAATCTGTGCGAACCATCTCTTATAGGTATCCTTGTCAATATGAAAATCCGTTGACCATTCTCCTGGTTCGCCGGAGCCCATATTCACTCCTTTGATTTCAAAGGGCAGGTAAGCTCCAGCCGCCTCATCATACATAGAAATATCATTACCGTCCACCTTCATAAAGGCGCTTACCTCTTTCTCATTTCCCAGCTTAATATAAATACCAAGATGATAGTAAAGATAGTTCCACCCTACATAAAGCAAAAGCACGGATACCACAATTACAATGAATTTCTTCATCTGCCATGGCCCTCCTTAATTTGCAACCTCACTATATTTTTTAACTCTGGATTCCGCTGAATACTGACGAAGAGATTCTATATTTTCATCCATCCACTTAAGACGCCGCCGCAAGTATTCCTTAAGCTGTTCAAGGGCTTCCTGATAGGTGTTGGGATTCCGGTCTTCATCTGCAAGCAGCCCGTGTCCGTCGGCATAGGTATCCTCCCAGCGTGCTCGGTCCCTGCTCACTGCATCCCCAAGAAATTCCACTGTTTCATCCATGTATTTTGCAATGTATTCATCACTAAACCACTTTTCCCTGAGAACATGATACCGGTCAATCACCTGCTCTGTAAAATCCTCATCCCGCATAAGCATCACATACCACAAAATCCCTTCTAGTTCAAAGCTTCTCCAGCCCATAGGCTGCTCAAAATTATCACAACTGTTGTTAAAATCCCACATGCAGACTCTAAGACGGTTATCTGTGCCTTTATACACATAGGTGGAAAGACTTCCAAAGTCATAGTTTGCTGTAATTTCGCTGATCAAAAAAGCATCCACAAAGGATTCTGTGTCGATATATTTTCTGTATCCCATCCTGTCATTGTCATAATCATAAGAGTACAGGGCTTTCTCAAAATCCGAAAAGCTCTGAGCAATGCTACGCTCCAGCCCAGGGGTCAGCTTGGAAGGTCCTGGATATACAATCTCAAAATCCACCCCACTGTCTCTTCGATACGTGTATCCAGTAAAAGAATCCACATATTCCTGGGTATCATGATTCTGGTCAATCCGCACCACATAGCCTGTATATGTCTGGTATTTTTTGTTCACCTCAATGTCAAGCCTGGAGCCATCTTCTCCTGCCGTAATGCTTTCCACCATCAGGTACAGCCCCTGATACCGGCCGTTTAAGATTACCTCACAGTATCTTACATTGGGTGCATAATCCATAATCTCTCCAGATATATTATAAAACATATAATTTCGCATATCTGTTTTATCCAGATACGGCCCATACAGTACCCAGTCATGATGTGCATCCATTCCCATGACACTTTGATTCTGATTGGTCTGATCCTTATTTACCAGCTTAATGGCATAGCTGCTTTTCTCAAAATACCTGGAGGAACGTCCACGTACCCGAATTTGAATATCCGTATCCACTGCCGCGTAATCATCCAAATGGTTATAGTCTCCATTGTCAACTACCTTCATCTTGGCGTCTATCCGGGTATTTCCGTCTGCCGCCCTGGAATATTCCGTCACTTCCTGTCCATCCTTATTGACCCTTTGGCTTAGAGGCTTTCCTGGAATTTCCATTCCCCCAGTATCAATCACTACCAAAGGAAGATGTGTGCACAATTCTCCCTTTGCGTGCTCTCTGGTGCAGATCCCCTTCTCCCGATTTACCAGATGCTGGTGCACCCTGCGGTTTTCCTTTGGTATCAGCATGGGCGCCAGTACAGCCCCAATCAGGGCAACCACAACGGCAGCAACTCCTGCCCGTTTATATTTCATAGCTTATCCACCAGCCCTTCCCGTTAGCTGGACACTTCATCATTCTGAAGAACCAAATTTGCATACTCAACCTGCCCAACGGCATAAATGGCGTCACATACACTCCCATTCTTTTTCTGTGCTTTTGCTAAAGTTTTATTGGAGAATTCATAAATCAATTCCACTGTTTCTGCTGTGGTATTCTCCACACGCAAAAGAACCCCTCCATCAAACAACTGATATACAAGAGCCTTAATATCGCCCCCGGCATTCCTACCAGCCCGAATGATCAGCAGCATACGATTATCATTTTTCACTGCTCCAAACAGCAAAAGCACAAAAAATGTGACGCTGCTTCCTATGGCAGCCACCAGATAATCTCCCACACCACAGCAGATGCCAACAATGATGGTCCAAAATACATAAACGGTATCACGGCTATCCTTAAGCGCTGTCCGAAAACGAACGATAGACAAGGCGCCCACCATACCAAGAGACAGGGCAACGTTATTGCCGATAACGGTCATGACTGTTCCTGTCAATACGGTAAGAACCAGCAGTGAAACATTAAATTTTTTACTGTATATGGTTCCCTTATGAGAAATCCCATAGGAAACATAAATAACCACTCCGATGACCGCAGCCATCAATATGTGCGCAGCCACCTCCTGAGGCGACAAGCCTTCTTCTCGATATAGCAGCTCATAAATTTGACTTTTCATATTCTCTCTTCCTCATAAATGTGTGCGATATGCATTTTGCCTCGCAAGGTAAAATTTACTTACCGATACCTCCAAACGATCTGCACCGTTTAAGATCTGTTGTATGTATCCAAGCAAAAAGTTATTATACTTTACCTCCAAAACCACGAAAGCTCTGTCTATTACCGGATTCATAAGTAGCTTCGGTGAAAACAAATCCATAGAGCTTTCTGTAGAAACAATATTCTGATCAAAGGTAATACGAATCCTGTTTTCTTTCGCAATGTATGCCATCCGCTGATATTCCACAATCGTCTTTGGAAGATAACAGGATCTGTTCATAAGGCCGTAGCATTCCAGTGCAAAATCCCCTCGTTCTCCACTGTACTTAAGAAGAGGGCTGTAGTCTCCCTTTGCAAGCCGTTTTGCATCCTCACGCTCTACCTTCAGGGAACGCTTCAACTGCAAGTCCCCTTGCTTTTGCTTCATCTCCAGCATAGCAAATTCACTATCAGGACTATAACAGCGAAGACGAATTTTCCTCCGAAGCTCCACTCCTTCCAGCTTTTCAAAATAATCCTTGTCATAAATCGTATCAAAATACAAGGACCTCACAGGATAGCCCAGGGGCCCGTTATGGGAATCTCCTGGCAAAACCTGTCCAATCTGATTCTTCAGGGAGAAAAATTCCTGCTGCTGCAAAAGAAACTTTTTTTCTTTTCTTAATACCTGATTTATCATCTTATTTCCCCATCAGTTGTGGAAGTGTCCATGGTGTTCTTATACTCTTTAATCCCATGAATCACCTGATGATAAGCTTTGAATAATTGTGGGGACATATCCATTGCTCTATTGTAATCCTTTTCCTTTAGTGCATTGGTGATCTGGCTGCTGGTTACATATAATCCAGTAAAAGCAAGGTTTTGGCAAATTCCTTTCAATGTATGGACAGCTCTCAGCGCTTCGTCATAATCCTTATTACTCATAGAATCTTCAAACAAGTGAAAGTTTTTGTCATCCAAAAATTTATACAAAAATTTTGTCACAAGCTGCTCTTTTCGCAGCCTGCCCATCACCTCATCAAAATCACCGCCAACTGTGCTATAACAATCTTTTAAATTCATGTTCACATCTCCTTCTTCTTAAATAGCCCCTGCACATCCTCATTCTCATCAAGAAAACATATGGTTACCTGCTTTTTTGTGGATCTTGAATGTTCCAGCATAGTATCTACGATATGAAAAAGTTCCCCTTGTTTCCCTGTACCATACACTCCTCCTATGTTTACCGAAATATGCAGCTCAGGACGCCCATCCACAATCAGCCCCTCAAAGCTCTGTCTGATTTCCTCCAGCCTTGTCTCAAATGTGTGTTTCGTCATATTACTAAATACTATGAGAAATTCATCGCCTCCATAGCGGATCAAATGATCATTTCTTCGTATCAGTGACAAAAGTGTCTGGGCGGTACGCTGCAGCACAAGATCACCTGCTTCCTGTCCATAGTCATCGTTGATCTGCTTTAGATTATCTACATCGATTAACGCAATAGCCTCCATGTCAGAAGATCCTTGAATGAACTCCTTATAATAACGGCGGTTATACACAGACGTTAAGGAATCCACATATAATAGCTGCATATACCCCGGTTGGCCAGACGGCTTGTTCTGTTCCCTCTCATGGAATAAGGTAGTATCCTCCGCCTTATCTTTCCTGCATGAAACCTTTTCTATCTCTGGTCCCCAACCAGTATTGGTATACAAGCTTTTCAATGTGTTAGAAATTTCGTTCAGACATTGTAACAAAATAGGATTAAATACTCCGCACTTTCCTTCTGAAATCATTCTTACCGCTTCCTCGTGTGAAAATGCCTTTTTATAACATCTCTCACTTGTTAATGCGTCATATACATCTGCCAAAGCAACCACCTGGGCTGCAATGGGAATCTCTTCCCCCTTTCGTCCATCTGGATACCCTTTACCGTCATATCTTTCATGGTGCCATCGGCATATATCATAAGCAACATGAACAATCGGTGAATCAAACTGCTCCACTGGAAGATCTGACAGCATTTTGGAACCGATTACCGTGTGAGTTTTCATCATCTCAAACTCTTCCTTGGTCAATCCTCCCGGCTTGTTCAAAATTTCCTCCGGGATAGAAATCTTCCCAATATCATGTAACGCTGACGCCACACTAATCAAAGAAATATCCACCTCGGAAAGTGAATATCTGTCTGTAATCTGAACCAGCCGCTTTAGCAAAAGCTCTGTAATTGTTTTGACATGCTGTATATGCATACCGCTCTCTCCATTACGGAATTCTACAATATGAGACAATATTGAGATCATAAGGTTATTGTTTTTTTGCTGCTCATAAAATTGTTCTCTTACCATATTTTCCAAATCATGCTGCCGGGCATATAAAAACAGAGTATTTGCAATACGCTTGCGAACAATGATGGGATCAAAGGGACGGCTAATATAGTCGAAAGCCCCAAGGCTATAGGCACGGTTTATATTTTCAGGGGAATCATCCGAGGAAATCATCATAACAACAACTCTGTCATTCCAATAATGTTTATTAATATAGTTTAATACATCAAAACCATCCATTTCAGGCATCATTATATCCAAAAGCAGGAACCAAAAGTCTGTTTCATCCTTTGCAAGAATTTCAACAGCCTGAACACCGTTTTCCGCTTCCATAACATCATACTGCTCTTCCAAAATATCGATTAAAAGCTCACGATTCATTTCCGAATCATCAACAATTAAAATTTTTTGTTTTTTCATTTTCTTAAATTCCTTTTCTATTTTACTCACAATCCTTTTTCTCCTAGTCCTTTATTGCAAACACAAAAGGAAGCAATCACCCTTCCCACAAGAATAGATGACTGCTTCCCTTTTCTAACAATATTGAAACAACAAAAAAAATCAGGCAAATACCTGTCTATCATTCTGTCCGTCTTTCTGTCCGTCATTGGTATATTGCATAATAACATCTACTGCCAAGCCCCTTTTTGATTACTTACAAGCTATTCTACACTAGAATAAGACAAAACTCAACAAAAAATTTTATATTCTCCTTTGATTCCAAAATATTGTAACAGTTCAGCCCTTTTGGCTTTCTACATTGCTTTATTCAAAGGATTCTTCGATGTAAGAATAAAAATATGAAAATCCTCTGAATAAAGCTCTATTTCAGGGCCAAAAGGGCTGAACTGTTACAAAATATTTTCTTAGTGAAATGACTATATTTGACAAAACCATATTAAAATGATAGATTTGTGGCGATAGAATGATTCAAAATCGTAAAGGCGGCACAGAATATATGAAACAGATTTATAAGCTTAATACAAAGATACTGGAGGACTCGGAGACTTTTTTCAGTTTTTATGAAAAATTATCGGAGAAACGCCGGCAAAAGATAGACAGTTACCGGATGAAAAAGGACAAGATGCTGTCACTTGGAGCAGGAATTTTGATTGACAAAGGTTTGAAAAATTTTGGTCTTCGTGAAGCAAATGTAAGAATTGCAGAAGGGACGTATGGAAAGCCATATTTTCCTGACTATCCAGATATTCACTTTAATGTTTCCCATTCAGAAAAAATGGCGCTTGCTGTATTTGCAGATGTAGAAGTCGGATGCGATATTGAATACATAGATTCCATTGATTTGAAGCTGGCAGAACGATTTTTTTGCAAGTCTGAATATAGATTTATTATGGAACATCAAAAGCAGGAGAGGAAAGAAGCCTTTTACCGCATTTGGACCATAAAGGAAAGCTTTATGAAAGCAGTTGGAAGCGGGCTAATGCTTCCCATGGATAAATTTTATATAAAGATTGGCAATCATATACAGCTGGAACAGCAATATAATAACGAGGCGTATGGAGTAGAGGATTGGAAAGAGGGGGAATACCATGCGGCACTGTGCTGGAACAAGGGAAAGAAGGTGATGATATGAGAATAGCTATATGCGATGATATCCCCAAAGAGCTGGAAAAAATCTTAGCAGCCTTGGATGTGTATAAAGAGGCGCATCCAGAACTATGTTTTGAAATTGATCAATATAGCACGGCGCTGGATATCTTACATGCAGTGGAACAAGGAAAAGGATATGATATTGCCTTTTTGGACATTTGTATGCCAGGAATCCTGGGAACGGATGTTGCAGGGGAAATGCTTGCCCAAAGTCCAGATATGGGGATTATTTTCCTGACCATAAGCAACGAATATGCTGTAGCGGCGTTTGCAATGAACGCCACCCATTATCTGCTCAAACCTTTTTCACAGGCAGAATTTGATATGGCCATGGATCGTGCGGTAAAAAAAGTGATGGATTGTGCCTTTATTTCCCTGTCCTGCGTAGATGGCATGTACCGCATCCGCATTAGCGAGATAGTTTTTATAGAGTCCCAGGGACATTATCTGATGTTGAGACTTTCAAGCGGTGAGGTTTTACGTATGCGTAAAAAAATATTTCAAATGTTTGAGGAACTAAAGAAATATTCTGAATTTATCCAAGTTGGAGCTTCTTATATTGCAAATCTTTCCTTTGTGCGTAAAATTTCTGTTGATACCATGAAAATGTATAATGGTACAAATATTCCCATTCCAAGAAGGAGCAGTGGGAAAGTGCAGAAAGCATATATGAATTTCTGTCGAAATGAGGCGATGAAATGAATGGACCGTATCAGATTCCAGGATTACTTATTACAGCATTGTGCCATATTATTGTGATTTTCTATCTGTCAGAACACAAATACTCCAAAAAGAAATTCACCCTTTATAGCAGTATATACGTAGCTGGTTTTGTTAGTATTGGTGGTTCTGGATATGCAGCAATGGGAATGACTTTGCTTTTTGCATACATTGTGATTGTTATATGCACATTTCTTTTTTCATGTATTGTTTCACAAAGCTGCTTTGCTAAAAAGTGCTTTTTGTTCATCACATACTTCTGCTTGTTTTCTGCTCTGGATAATATCTTAAAGATAATGATTAAATTGTTTTGTCCCAAGATTTCCGCCCCAGTGGGATTTTATGTGGCAGTCATATTGCGCAGTGTGCTTTTGCTTGCGGCATTAGCGCTGTATAAAAAATTTGCTGAGTCAATCCTGCTCTCCCTTGAGGATAACAAAGGCAGAAGGTGGTGGAACCTGTCCTTGGTTACTCTGTTGTTCTATCTGCTGCAGGCTTCCATGAGTGTTTTGAATGTAAAAAATATCATGTCCGATGTGCAGTTTCTGTCAGCGCTTACCGTGATAAACGTTATTATGTATGCAGTATATTGGCTTGTTTTCAGCAACATCCGTTACATGAAAAAAGATGCGGAGGCTGCTTTAGTATGTCAGAATGTGGAATATCTTTCTGTCCGGCTAGTGGCCCAGCAGAAGGCGGAGGCGAAGCACCGCAGGCTTCGGCACGATATACGGTATCATCTGGAAACAATAGCAGAATATGCAAAAACTGGCGATACTTCCTCTATCCTTGCATATATCAGGGAATATGGCAATGAGGTTTCGGAAACGGCGGTAAAGCAGTATTCTATTAATAGGACAATAGACAGTATCCTTTCTGTCTATGCAGGTAAGGCAAAAGAAAATGGAATTGCCTTTTTGGTCAAGTGCAATGTGAAGGCAGAATTGGCTGTACGGGATATAGATCTGATTGCTCTTTTGGGAAATCTGTTTGAAAATGCTCTCCATGGATGCCAGCAGCCAGAAAAAGACAAATTATATATTGAAGTCTATATTCACATGCAAAATAGCAGGCTAACGATTGTCTGTGAAAATATCTGTTCTGATGACTTAAAGCTGTCTGGCAGCCTGCCCAAAGACAAAAGTATCGGTATCTCCAGTATTCTTGCCGTTTGCCAGAAATACGACGGAAATCTGGAATATAAAGTAGAACATGGAATCTGCTCTGCCTGTGCAGTTTTAAATCTGTAACTATCATTTTCAAGGGCAGACTTATATGGGATTTCATCCAAATATGCCTAAAAAACTACCAAATATGCCTAAATAAATGGTTTGATTAAATTATCTATATAATAAAAAATATGTTTTAATAATCTAAAGTCGAAGCAGGAAAAGCTAGCAGGTGTTGACAGGAAGATGGAGGATGTGAAAAAATTGTACTTAATAGCATTGTGTGATGACGATGAGAGGGAGCTTGACCGGATTGAACATTTCCTAGCAAGTTATCAGGACGGAAAACAGGAGGTGGAATATAAAACGGAAAGATTTTCCAGTGCAGAGGCATTTCTATGGAAAATCCGGGAAAATGGGTACCTGCCGGATATTTTGTTACTGGATATATTTATGTCTGGGAAGAACGGTATAGAAGCTGCCGAAGAAGTGCGTGCGCTGGGTTTGGACATACCGATTGTCTTTCTTACTACATCAACGGAATATGCCTTGAAAGCCTATGGGGTGGATGCGGTGCAGTATCTTGTGAAACCCCTAGATGACAAGAGGTTTTTTCATGCCATGGATTCTGCTATGGGGCAAATTGGAAAAAGCAGGAAAAATCAGATTGTGATTAAAGTAGCAGGAGGGATTCGGCAAATTCAGCCAAATGATATTGTATACTGCGAATCCCAGAAAAATTACCAGATACTTTATCTGACAAAAGGGGAGTACAGGGTTCGCATGACAGCGGGAAAGCTCTGGGAAATATTGAAGGCATTTTGTCAATTTGGCAGATGCGGACGCTCTTATATCCTGAATATGGATCATATTGTTTTGGTGGAACGTGAAAAGATCCTGATGGATGATGGATATACGATTTACATACCACGGAATAAAGCTGCAGAATTTAAAAAAGTTTACTTTGCCTATTATTTTGATTTTCAGGATGGGAAGGTATAATATAAAATCCAAGAAAAGATTCTCTTGTTCTATTTGGACAGGGGAATCTTTTTGTCCCTCTACATTTATGGTTCGTCCCATTTTGTAGAATTCCCATACATAAAAGGTTATCATAAATTTGAAAAGCAGTCTGCAAAAGGAGGAATTAGAAGAATGCTGGGAGGTTCTTTTTGGGTTGCGTTTTTACGTAATGTTATTAGCACAGTATTGATGTTGTCAATTTTTTTAATGCTTGACCGACCAAGGTTTTCCATGAAGACAACAGTTTGGTGTTACATTATATTTGGTATTTGTATGATTACTACTTATAGTGTCTGGTATCTGGTAGAAAAGGACAGCTTTATCCGCTTGGCTGCGCTGTCAGTACTCCCTGTCATTGGAATTTTCTGTAGCTTAATGAGCAGCGAGGTTTTGTATTTGTCTTTGTATAAAATGGCATTGACATTTTATTTATTTTCTGTATGTACCTTTTGCGGCGTGGATGTAGCACGCTGGTGGTTTGAAGGTAATCTATGGATAGACATTCTTGTGCGCTTTGTCTGTCTCGTGCTAATCCTTATTTTTATTTGGTTTAAATTTCGAAAGCAATTTTTAAATGGTGTGGATTTTTTGCTTCAGGAAATGGATTTATTTAGCGCAGTGGCTCTTTTCGTGTCAATAATGCTGGGCGCAATTATGGCATATTGGCCTAATTTACAAGGATTTTCTATTTTTAACATGGTGCGTGCATTTTTGATTCTGTTTATGGCAGGAACGCTCCAGTATGCAATTCTTCATCTATACATCCATTTAGGGCAGGAACATTATTATCAGGCAGAGAAGGAACTCCTTGAGGTAAATGAACAGCTCTTGCACCAGCAAATGGATCTTATGAAAGAATCAGAGATAGAGGCAGCGAGAATTCGCCATGATGTGCGCCACCATACCCTTTTGATTCGGGAATATGTTCAAAAAAAGGAGTATGATCAGCTTCTTGCGTATCTTACCCAGTATGATGAGGATGTGGAAAAATGGAGAGTAAAGGATATCAGTAAGAATCTGGCGGTAAACAGTATCTTGTTGGCATATGCGAAAAAAGCCCGTAGACAGAATATTCAAGTTACTATGAATGTAAGGCTGGGAGAAAGTCTGCCGATCCGGGATGTTGACTGGATTGCTATTCTGGCAAACATGTTTGAAAATGCGATTCATGGGTGTATTGGTTCCGGGCAGCCGCACCAGGAGATAGACATTTATATTTCACAGAAAGGAAACAAGGTGATTATCCAGTGCCAGAATACAAGCAGCAAAGAGGTGGTTTTCCATAAAGGACTGCCGCAGTCGGATAAAGGCGGCGGCATGGGTGTGATCAGTATTATGAAAGCAGTTTCCTGCTATGAAGGTGAAACAGATTTTTCCGTTCAGAACGGAATGTTTATAACAAGAATTCTTTTGAATCTTATTTAACCAAATGCCAGGAATTTGAAAATGCGCGGAGGATTAAAATGATGAATACAATATTTTCAAAGGAAGAAGTAAATACAGGAAGGCAAAGGGAATTCGATTATCTGAAAGGGATTTTCATGTTCTTTATATACCTGATCCATGCATTTCAGGCAACCTTGTCTCCACAGGATTCCATAAGCCAATGGATTTATTCGTTGACAACCATGTCCGGGGCAGCTATTTTTATTTTTGTTATGGGAATTGGAACTGTTTACAGCAAGCATGCAGCGCCGGCGGATTTTGCAAAAAGTGGCGTTTGCATGGTGATTTACCAGTATTTGGATAATATTGCTTATATAGCGGCATTGGTAATCCCTTATCCTTTCGTTTCTGAAAGGTTGGTGGAGCCCATGACGGAAAATTTGAGATTCCTGATAAAGACTTACATGCAATATACCAATATCTTTTTTATTACTGGAATCATCTATCTGGTTTTGGCGTTGCTTAAGAAATTGGATGTGAATACTGTATGGTATGTGATCATTGGTACAGCAGCCAGCATAGCAGCGCCATTTATTTATGGGACACCTGTGAATATTCCGGTAATCGGGTATATTGTGAAGCTGTTGATTGGAGAAGCGGATTTTGTTTCTTTTACACCCCTTTATTTTCTGTCTTATGCGTTGTTGGGAGTTGCTTTTGGCAAAATGATCAGACATGTGAAAGATAAAGCGGGGTTTTACAGAATGTTTGTGATTCCCGCTATTGTAATTGTGGCTGTATGGTGGGGGCTGGTATTTAGAAATTATGGTTCGGATCTGTCAGAAATGCACGCCGTTCTCAGTGATGCATATACCCATCCGAATGTTTGGCATGTGGTGGCAAGTTTGGCGCATATATTCCTTTTTGCCGCAATTTTTTTCTTTATCGAAGAAATGCGCAGAAAAGATAACAAGTTATGTGAACCAAAGAATCCTGTTGCAAGGCAGCTTCTATATTACAGCGCACATATATCCAAATACTATGCCCTGCATGTGCTGGTATATTTTGTTGCCCTTGGATTAAACGATTATGAGAGCTTTCAGAGCTATCAATGCTGGCTCCTGGCATTATTATCAATTGTGGTTACGGAGCTTACGGTAAGAGGATTTAACTATTTATCTGAGAATTATTTTAAAAAAATTTTTTATTAGGAGGAAAAAAAATGAATTTTTTGGATGAATTTCAGTATGTGGTGCGTACATACCCGCAAAAGACGGCGTTAGCGGACTGCAATGGGGAGCGGACGACAACGTATGGAGAGCTTGAAGCCTTAAGCCGCAGGATTGCCGCTAAGCTTTTGAAGTCAGGGGTAATGTCAGACAGAGCCGTCATGGTCTGCATGGGCAGGAAGATGGAGTATATTGCGGCGGAACTGGGCATTCTAATGGCCGGCGGCGCGTTTGTCCCGGCGCTGCCGGAATACCCCGAGGAACGGCTTTCTTATATCAAAGAGGACTGTAAGGCAGTGGCAGTGATTGATGATGGCTGGATGTCAGATATTGGGACATATGAACCTATTCAGCCAGTAGCAAGGGAGGATAGCAGCCGCGCCATGCTTATCTATACCTCTGGCTCTACTGGACGCCCCAAGGGGATTGTACATACTATGGCCAGCCTTACGCAAGGGGTCTGGCGGAATAGGGGCGTTATGAATGTGGATGAAAAGGATGTGCAGGCAGCGGGAGCTCCCATGTCTTTCGTTGTCTTAATCTTAGAGTACTTTGCTGTGCTTTCCCGTGGCGGCTGTTCCCATATCCTGCCGGAAGAGACAAGGAAAGATGTGCGGCTTTTGGAGGATTATTTTGCCGCAAATGGCATTACCTGCGCATTTATCAGCCCGCAAATACTGCGTCTGTTTAAAAATAAGAGCCATACCTTGAAAAAAGTGGCCACCGGAAGCGAACGGGTTTCCATGCTGGCAGGGGATGGTTATGAGCTGTATAACTGCTATGGCTCCAGCGAGACCGCAGCGACGGCCTTAAGCTATAAAGTTGAGGGGCCTATGGAAAACACGCCCATTGGCAAGCCGTTGGAGGGATTCGAAATTTTCCTGCTGGATGAGGACGGAAAAGAAGTTGCGGATGGAGAAGAGGGCGAAATCTGCATCAAGGGCATCCTTGCCGAGTCTTACCTTAATTTAGAAGAGCAGAGCGCAAAGACATTTATCAGGCAGGAGGATGGCAGCATTCTTTTACATACCGGAGATATCGGGTGCAGGACGGCGGACGGCAATTACATCTATGTCAACCGCAAGGACTGGATGGTGAAAATCAATGGACAGCGCGTAGAATCCGGGGAGATTGAATTGCGCATTTCGTCTATGCCAGAAGTGGAAGGTGCAGTTGTAAAGGCTTTTGAGGATGAAAATGGGCAGAATTATCTCTGTGCATACTATGTGTCAGCAGAAGAAATAAAGGTGGAGCAGCTTCGTGCTTATCTAAAAGAGACCCTTCCTGATTATATGATTCCCCGATTTTTTAAACGATTGGACAGCCTTCCCAAAAATGTGAATGGCAAGTTGGACCGTACGGTATTGCTGCCACCGGGGTTAGACGAATATAAGACAACGTATAAAGAGCCCAAGAGCCACTGTGAGAAACGCATCTGCCAAGGCTTTGAGGAAGTTCTGCACTGTGGCAGGGTCGGTGTGGAAGACGATTTCTTTAAACTGGGCGGAGATTCTATCAATGTTTTAAAACTGGCGGAATTCCTCAGTGATATAGAATTAGCGCCGGAACTGGTATTGATTGGCAGAGCGCCTGCATCCTGAATATCTGAGAGCAGATGTCAGCCAATGGGAAACAGAGGATATCGAAGCCGTCAAAAGGACGTTTGTGCGCCCATTCCGGTTAGAAGGAGAGCCGCTGTACCGCATGGCGCTGTACCGCTGCGGCAACAAATATTATTTTCTGTTTGACGTGCACCACATTATTTTTGACGGCACATCTGTTAAGGTATTTCTTGATGAAATTTCTAAGCTTTACCAGGGAGAGGAGCCGGAGCCTGAGGAAATTTCCCTGATGGATTTCTCCGTTTATGAGGAATCCATCAAAGATACTGCCAAATATCAGAAAGCACGGGAATTTTTTGCGGGCAAATTTGCAGGTGAAGATGTTGGCGAGGCATTAATAAAAGATTATAAGAAAAAGACGGTAACGCCTGCCAGCAATGAGGTTAGAATTTCTCTAGGCGAGGAATTGTCGTCCATGGCGGTAGAGCAGTTTGTACGCCAGAAGGGAATTTCTGAAAATACATTGTTTCTGGGGGCATTTTCCTATACGTTGGGAAAATTCAGCGGGGAAAATAAGAGCCTGTTTTGTACGGTGAATAACGGCAGGCATACGGTGAATATGGCAAATTCTACGGGAATGTTCGTGCGTACGCTGCCAATTTTCCATTCCTGGGAGGAAAGCGCGTCTGTGGAACAATATCTGCAAAACTTCCAGGAGGACTTCTATGAGGTGATGGGTCATGACTGTATTTCCTTTGCTGAACTGGCGAAAGATTACGGTATTGCCTCGGATATTCTTTTTGTCTACCAAGGAGAAATGTTTCAGGGCTTGTCAGTGGATGGCGGAAAGTATGCGGCAGCGCCGCTTGCTACCGGCGATGTGCAGGCAGACGTCTCCGTGATGGTGATGAAGCAGGGGGGAGGATATGAGATTTCCCTGGAGTACCGCACAGATTTATATTGTGAGGAGACGGCACGCGGCTTACTTAATATGCTGCTGCAAGTTTTAAAAGGGATGTTAGACAGTGAAAGCCTTGAACAAATTGCCCTTACGTCTGAACTGGATATACAGATTTTAGATCGTTTTAACGAGACGGAAGTTTCCTATGACCGCAGTAAGACGGTGATTGATTTGTTCCGTGCACAGGCGAAAAAGACGCCAGATCACACAGCCGTTGTCTACACAGATAGAAGCTATACTTATGCCCAGGTGGATGAAATGTCAGACCGTCTTGCCGCCTACGTTACGGGGCTTGGCATTGGCCGGGAAGAAGTGGTATCTGTGCTGATTCCAAGATGTGAATACATGGCGATTGCTTCAATTGGCGTTTCTAAGTCCGGCGCGGCATATCAGCCCTTAGACCCTTCCTATCCGAAAGAGCGGCGCTTCATATTATAGATGAATCAATACGTTTAGACTTAAATGCATTGCATGAGTACTTTGAGGAACATAGAATTACCAACGCATTTATGACCACCCAGATTGGACGGGCCTTTGCTACCAGCATGCTTTCTGGTGCGGGACGTTCTGGCAATGGAGCGGATGAAAAGAATACCCATTTGAAATATCTGCTGATGGGCGGAGAAGCGTTGACGCCATTTGCGCCTTGCGGCAGCGCCCATTACCTGAATGTGTATGGGCCTACAGAATGTACCATATTAACAACTGCCTACCCATTTGAGGAATACGAGGAGGATTTGCCAATCGGCAAGCCTTTGCCAAATGTGAAACTATATATTGTGGATAAGCAGGGCAGAAGGGTTCCAGTTGGCGTGCCGGGAGAACTGTGCATTTCCGGCGTCCATGTATCTCGGGGTTACCTGAACCGTCCAGAGAAAACGGCGGAAGTGTATGGTGACAATCCGTATAGCAATTTGCCGGAATATAGCAGGATTTATCATACTGGTGACATTGTACGTTATCTGCCAGATGGAAACATTCAGTTCATTGGAAGACGAGATGGTCAGGTGAAGATCCGCGGCTTCCGTATCGAATTGACTGAGGTAGAAGAGATTATACGTCGTTACCCAGGCATTAAGGATGCTACGGTGGCAGCCTTTGACGAGCCATCCGGTGGGAAATACATCGCCGCTTATGTGGTTTCCGACGAAGAAGTTGATGTGGATGGGATGAATGCATTTATCGAAGAGAGCAAGCCGCCCTACATGGTTCCGGCAGTAACAATGCAGATTGACAAGATACCTCTGAATCAGAATCAGAAAGTAAATAAGCGTGCGCTGCCCATGCCAGAGCGCAAGCAAGAAGATTTAGTGATGCCTGAGGGAGAAGCGCAGCAGAAGATTTTTGACTGTGTGGCAGAAGTCATTGGACATAGGGAATTTGGCGCAAATTCAGATATCTATAAGGCAGGGCTGACCTCCATTGGCGCAGTCAAGCTGAACGTGCTGCTGTCAAATGCCTTTGAGGGGGCAGTCATTCGCAATAAGGATTTAAAAGAGCATGACACAGTAGAAAAGTTAGAAAAATTCTTGGCAGGCAGCAGCCGTGAGGAGACCTTTGAAAAACAGGAGACATACCCGCTGACTCAGACACAGAATGGTATTTTTGTAGAGTGCGCAGCCAACCCAGGAAGCACGATTTATAATATTCCTTTCCTGTTCCGCCTGGGAGAGAATGTAGATTTGCAACGTTTGAAAAAGGCGATAGAGGAGACGGTAGAGGCACATCCTTATATTAAGACGACCCTTATGCTGGATGATAACGGCGATATTTTGCAGAAACGCAAGGATGATTTTCCGTTTGAAGTTAAGATATGCCAGGAGCTGCAAAGGGAAGAACTGGTGAAACCGTATCAGCTCCTTGGCGACAGGCTGTTTCGTATACAATTATTTGATACTCAGGACGGCAAATATCTCTTCTTAGAATTCCACCATATTATCAGCGATGGGGAGTCCTGCGGTATTTTCCTCCGTGACATGAATGAGGCTTATAACGGAAAATCACTGGAAAAGGAGAAATTCAGCGGTTATGAGGTTGCACTTGTGGAGCAGAAAGCGCTGCAGGGACAGGAATATACCCTTGCCAAACAATACTACGACGGTATTTTTATGGGCTGCGACACCGATTTCCTTCCGGCTAAGGACCACAGGAAGGAGACGCCTGGAGTGGGCTTATATCAGAGGGCAGATCAGGCTGATATGAAAGCTTTGAGCCGCTTCTGCACCCAGCAGAAGATTACCTTGAATACCTTGTTTACAGCGGCATTTGGATTCGTGACGGGACGTTATGTCTATAAAGATGAAGCAGTCTTTACAACCATTTATAATGGCAGAAATGATTCCAGACTGTCGTCTACCATCAATATGCTGGTGAAGACACTTCCAGTTCACTGTAATCTGGATGGGGAAAAGGAGATTAGCTCTTACCTGAAAGAAACTGGCGAACAATTGGTGAACAGCATGAACGCCGACATCTATTCCTTTGCAGAAATCAGCAGGGCTTACGGTATTAAGGCGGATATCATGTTTGCGTTCCAGGGCGACAACTTCCTGTTTGATACGATTGCCGGGGAGAAGGCCATCAGTGAGAAGCTTTCCTTAGACACGGCAAAGGCGCCCTTGTCCATAGACGTAATGATAAGTGAAAACGAGATCTGCTATCAGGTGGAATACCGCAGTGATATGTATGAAGAATCCACGATTGCCGGGCTGGTTGACAGTCTTTCGGTGGTAGTGCAGGAATTCCAGAATAAGAAACAGTTAAAGGAAGTCTGCATGGTTAGCCAAAAGGCACGCCATGAGCTTAAACACTATAATAAAACGGATTATGCAGTGGAGCAGACCACAGCAAACATATTGTTTGAACGGCAGGCTGCACTTTATCCAGATAAAACGGCAGTGATTGCCTGCGGCAAGAGCCTAACCTTCCGTGAACTGAATGAGAATGCCAATAAGATTGCAAACCATCTAATTGAAATGGGATTATCCATTGAGCAGATGGTAGGCGTGATGCTGCCAAGAACCGTGGATGTCTATGCCACAAGGCAGGGAATTATGAAAGCAGGCGGCGCATTCCTGCCCATAGACCCCGAATACCCAGATGAGCGTATCAGCTATATCCTGGAAGATTCAAGAGCGGAATTTGTGCTGATGCCCCGAGAGATTGCAAAAGAGCGGAAAAAGCTGCTTGAAAATCTGTCTGCCAAAGTTTTGATTTTGGAAGAGCTTTTGGAACAGGATGGCAATACTAAGAATCCTAAGGTAAATATCCGTCCTGAGAACCTGTGTTACTGCATTTATACTTCTGGCTCTACCGGAAAGCCTAAAGGCGTCATGATTGAACATCGGAATCTGGTGAATTATGTGGATGACAACCCCTACAATGTAGAGGCGCAGTCCTATGTATACAACGCCACGGTATCACTGGCATTTGCGGCGATTACCTTTGACGTTTCCATTTTGGAGGAATGTTTCCCACTGTACCACGGTATTACCGTCTGCATGGCAAACGAACAGGAAATCCACAATCCACTTGCGCTTTCCAAACTGATACTGGAAAATGGCGTGGATATGCTGACCTGTACGCCGTCATTTTTAATCAATATTATTGACATGCCGGAGATGAAGAAATCCTTGTCGCAGATCAAGGTCTTTAACGTAGGTGCGGAGGCATTTCCAGAAGCGCTCTATGACAAAATTATGGCTCTTGGAACCAATGCCATTACCTTTAATGGCTATGGGCCCACCGAGACCACCATTGGCTGTGCCTTCGACCAGGTAATTGGGGATAAAATTACGATTGGCAAGCCGATGTCAAACATTAAAATGGTAATGATTGATAAGTACCGCAACCTGCTTCCCGCTGGCGTACCAGGCGAATTATTGATTATTGGAAACGGCGTCGGCAGGGGCTATGTGGGCAAGCCTGAGATGACAGCAGACAAATTCATCCAGTTTGAGGGTATGAAGGCTTACCGCAGCGGCGATTTGGCCAAGTGGAACCACCATGGCAAAATTGAATTTATGGGACGTATGGATAACCAGGTAAAACTGCGGGGGCTTCGCGTGGAGTTAGATGAGATTGAAAATGTCATGAACCAGTACCCCACAGTCAAATCCAGCGTAGCGCTTGTAAAAGAGAAAGATTCCAACCAGTTCTTATGCGGCTATTTTGTGGCCGAAAGCCAGGTGGAGAAACAGAATCTGACCTGCTTCATGCAGAAATATTTGACGCCTTATATGGTGCCCAGCGTGCTTATGCAGCTTCCTGAGCTGCCCCTTACCAATAACGGCAAGGTTAATAAGCGCGCCCTGCCAGAGCCGGAATACACAGTGGAGAATAAGAATTATGTGAAGCCGCGCACAGAACTGCAGCGTCAATTATGTGAAATCTTTGAGATGGCTCTCGGCGTGAAGCGGATTGGCATTGAAGCTGATTTCTTTGAAAATGGCGGTACGTCCCTATCAGCGTCTAAAGTGGCGATGAAATGCATGAGCGCAGGTATTCCGGTAGCGTATGCCGACTTGTTCGAGTATAAGACGCCCTTAGAACTGGAACGCCATATCCAGAAGCTGCAGGGAGTAAGCTCTGCCACAGAAGGAGAGGAGAAGAGCAGTGAAGGGCAGAGTGCCTTAGAGCAGGTGTTAAGCTGCAATGTGGCAGAGCATGTGGATGAGATTGCTCCATCACCACTGGGCAATGTCCTGCTTACAGGTGCAAATGGCTTCTTGGGAGCGCACATCTTAAAGAACATGATAGACAACGAGGATAATGTAATATACTGCCTCATGCGCAAGGGTAAAGCCTCCACCTTGGAGAAACGCTTAAAGGGCATGCTGGTGTATTATTTCAGCAATCCCTATGAAGAATTATTCGGCAGCCGAATCCAATTAATTGAAGGGGATATCACAGACTCTGCCAAGGTAGAAAGCCTTAAGCATTACGACTTCACCCGGATCATTAATTGTGTGGCATGTGTGAAACATTTCTCTGCAGATGATACTTTAGAGCAGGTGAATTACCAGGGCGTTTTGAATCTGATTGAGTTGTGTAAAAAAACGGGGCGCAAGTTGATTCAGATTTCCACAGTGAGCATTGCCGGGGAAAATGTGGGCGGCAAATTCCCACAAGAGAAGAAGCTGTATGAGAATGAACTTTACTTTGGACAGAGCCTTTCCAACAAATATATTGACACTAAGTTCCGTGCAGAAAAGGCTGTCTTAGAGGCAGTGGCACAGGGTATGGAGGGCAAGGTCATTCGTGTAGGGAACCTGATGAGCCGCATCAGTGATGGTGAATTCCAGATAAACTCTGTGACAAACGGATTTATGCGCACCCTGCGTGGTTATGTAGCTCTTGGCAAATTCCCAGTGTCCATGCTGGATATGCCGACGGAATTTTCACCCATTGATTCTACGGCAGAGGCAATTGTCAAATTGTCTGCGGTTCAGGGCGGATTTACAGTGTTCCATGCTTATAGCAGCTATTTGATCCAGATGGCGGATGTGATAGAACAGATGAATGCGTCTGGCATTCTTGTGGAAACGGTTAGTGATGAAGATTTCAGGCAGGCGCTTTTTACAGCCCTGGAGGATGAGGAGAACAACGAACTGATCTCCGGCCTGATTGCCTATGCATCCAGTGATGCGGACAATAGCGCCGCCTACATAGATGCGGACAACAGCTTCACCACCAAAGCCTTGTACCGTCTTGGGTTTAAGTGGCCGATGCCAGACAGCGTTTACCTTAAAAATGCGCTGACAGCCCTTGAGACCTTGGGATTCTTTGATGGAAGGTTATAACAGACAGCTAAGTTATCCAAACAGTTACAGGAGGTTTCTATGGAGAGAAATGCGTTTTTAATCAATAAAAAAATCCACCAGTATATTCTGCCAGGAGTGCTGATGACGGTTGCAATGCAGCTTGGCAATGTGGTGGATGGAATGATTGTGGGAAACCTCCTGGGAGCGGAGGCAATGGCGGCGATTGAAATTTCTATGCCGATACTTTTACTGTTGCAGATGGCGGCTTTAATGCTTGCTATGGGCGGCGCGGCTGAAGCGGCTGTGTTTCTTGGGAAACGGGACATGGAAAAAGCCAGTGGGGTGTTCACCGCCTCGCTGGCAGCCGGATTGTCAATATCGGCGCTTTTTGCGCTGTTCACACCAATCCTTCCGGGGGCCTGCAGCCATGCTGCTTGCCGGAAATAATGATTTAGCTGCGCTGGCCGAGCCGTATATTATGGTAAATGTTGCGGGAATTCCTATTCTGACGGTGGCCATTATTTTCTGTTATTTTATAAATGCAGATAACCATCCCCAGTTAGGGAGCGCTCTTTTCATCATTGCCAATGTAGTAAACCTGTTTCTGGATTTTGTGTTTATCCAGAGCTTTCATATGGGCATGGCAGGCAGCGCGCTGGCTACAGTGATTGGTTACCTGGTTGGAATGGCGTCGGTGGCAATTTATTTTCGTTCCAAACAGCGGATGCTGCACCTGCGAAGGCTAGATAAAAAAGCTTTCCATTATGTAAGGATTTCCATGAAGGCAGGAATTCCCAGCGCAGCCTTTACCCTGATGTCTGCGCTAAAATCTGTGATTATCAACTCTGCAATTGTGCGTATTCTGGGAAAAGACCCTATGGCAGTCTATTCTGTTTGCGCCAATGCCGTGCTGATTGCAGAATTGTGTGTAGGGGGAATTATTGGCCTGGTCCAGAATATTGCAGGAATTCTCTATGGAGAACGTGATTATTATGGCATCCATACCCTCTGTAAGAGAGTACTCATCTACAGTTACATGGCAATTGTCATTTTGTTAATAATATTTTTTGCCGTTCCTGGTTTGATTGCTGGATTATTTGGAATCACAGAAGGCAATATGCTTGCACTGTGTGAGATGGCGCTGCGCATTTTTGCCTGCAGCTTTCCCTTTTATGTGTATAATAAGTTCCTGATGTCCTACTACCAGACAATTTTACAGCCGGGCCTATCTACGATAGTAACTGTATTGCAGGGATTTGTGGTGATCGTGCCACTTACCTTAGCAGGGATTTTCTTCTGGGAACTTCCCGGTGTATGCTTGATGGCAGTAGTAAGCGAAGCGGTTACTATCTTTCTGGCTGCTCTCTGGCGGATTATGGGACAGCGCAGCGGAAAATTTGAGGCTGGTGGAGTCTATATGCTGCCACAAATTACCAATGAGAAATTTTTAGACTGTTCCATTGAGAACAATCTGGAAGAAGTAATTGCTTATCGGGAAAAGCTATTTGAATTTTGTACAGACAACCACATAAGTGAACGGGATGCCATGGTTCTTGGGCTTGCCGTTGAGGAGATTACTGCCAATATTGTGCAGTATGGTTACCGCAGCGGGAAAAATTATATAGATATCAGTTTTACCATACAGGATGATAAATACATGTTAAGAATTCGTGACGACGGCATCCCCTTTAACCCCTTGGAGTATCAGCAGCAGAAGGAAGAAGCGGTGACTTTAGGAGGGATTGCCCTGATTAAGAAGATGGCGTCTGAATTCCAGTATATGCGGGTATTGAACATGAATAACACAGTGGTGGAGCTGAATATCCAAAAAAATTAGGATTTATCCCGAAATAGATATCAATTGTCCCGAAAAACACAATTTTGGAAAATATTTTGTTACTATGATATGGAGCATAAAAGGTGCTTTCGACAGCCTGAGTTTATGAAATATTAGTCAAATATTCGCGCGAGCGCGGCTGCTTGGCTCATTGCTCGCGGGAATAAAAAAAGGAGGAACTACAATATGAAAAAACCAGTTTTTACAGGATTATCCCATGTATGCATTTTTGTGGATGATGTGATGGAAGCGTTTCAGTATTATGAGAGGATTTTGGGCGCTGTTCCTAACCAGCATATTCCCCATTGGAAGAACAAAGGCTTTTTCCAGGCGGGAGGTTTTATAAAAGAAGCAGAAGAAGGGGATGTTTCTATTGGCTTTATGGATGTGCCAGGAACAAAGTTTACCATTGAGCTGATGTGCTACCACAATCCTAAGGGCCGCCAGGAACCCGTGATTTTTAAAGCCAATGATATCAGCGGAGCCAGACATGTGGCGTTGAAGGTCATCAATATTGAGGAGGCTTTTGAATACATAAAGGCGCAGCCGGACGTAACCTTAATTAATACCACAGAGGATTATCAGGTTTACCAGATCAGCAAGACACTACCATCAGATTTTTATTATTTTGATGAAGCGAAAGAGAAGGATGCCCAGGGCAAACAAAAAGCCGCGGATATTTTGGGCAATACCAAATATTTTTACTTTATTGATAAGTATGGTCTGCAATGGGAGTTTGAGCAGGGACACACAGATATTGGAGATTAAGGAGAGACGAATATGAATATCACAGAGAAATCAAATGGAAACCAATTGTGCATTTCCCTAGAGGGAAGGTTAGATACAACAACGGCGCCAGAGCTTGAAAAGGTTCTGTCTGGCAGTTTGGATGGAGTAACGGAACTGACCTTTGACATGGCTGCGCTTGACTATCTGTCATCGGCGGGACTGCGCATTCTTTTGGGTGCACAAAAGCAGATGAACAAGCAGGGCAGCATGAAGGTCATGAATGTGAACGAAACAATTATGGAAATCTTTGAAGTCACTGGATTTGCCGATATCCTTACCATCGAATCGTAGCTTGACATATGGTTGGAGATGCTATTATGAGAAATGAGAGCGTATGAGTGAGCAGATATCTTCCGTTTCACTGGAGCAGAATGAACAATTTCTAAAAAAGGCATATGGGAAGGCATTGATTCCCTGTATGTTGTCTATTTTAAGCGGTAATATTAATATCCTTGCAGATGGCATCCTTGTGGGGCAGCGGCTTGGGCCGGATGCCCTGGTTGCCATTAATTTCAGTTTACCAGTCTACCTGGTCCTGTGTATTGTAGGTTCCTTTCTTGTTTCAGGGACTGCTATCTGCGCAGCGGAGGCAATTGGCAATAATCAGAGCGACAAGGCGCAGGAGCTTTACAAGATGTCAGTTTTCTGGTGTGTGTTTATTTCGGCAGTGGTTACGGCAGCAGGACTCTTGTGCATAAAACCTCTGATTGGCCTGTTATGTTTTGAGGAAGCAGTATCGCCTCTGGTGATGGAATATGTTGGAGTTACCCTTGCTGGCACATTACCAAAAGTCCTGATTTACATTCCCTTCTGGTATCTTAGGCTGGATGGGAGGAATTCTCAGGTCACATGGATGATGCTTGTAATGGGCGCTGGAAATATCATACTGGATGTGCTGTTTTTGTATGTCTTTGACATGGGTGTGTTTGGGGCTGCCCTTGCCAGTGTTGTGGCAACGGCGCTGTCCTGTCTGTTGGGCTTCCTCTGGCTGTGCGACAAAAAGAGCAGTTTTTCTTTGGGCATGAGTGTTATATGCAAGGACATTTCCTTTCTGCACATTGCCAAGGCAAGCAGTCCGTCCGCCTTGAATAATGTGTTTCAAACGCTGCGTGTAATGGTTGTAAACACATTGCTTTTACAACATGGCGGCAGTGGATTGGTAGCAGCATTTACAGCGGTGAACTGTATTAGCGCATTTGAGGAGAGCGTTACCAGCGGCGTGCCGCAGGCGGCATCTGCAATGCTGGGGATTTACAGCGGAGAGCATGACAATAAGAGCGCATGTCTGCTGCTGGCAAGACAAGTCAAGAGTGGTATCCCCTATTGTCTGTTATTTTCCGCCGTTATCCTGGTTGGGGCAGATTTTATTAGGGATGCATACGGGCTGACGGATTCATTGAGATTTGCTTTTTTGTGCATGTCCCTCGGCATGATTCCTGCGCTGTGTAATTGCATTCTGTCAGGATACTATAATGTGTCGGGATATGTCATGTGGGCAAATGCCATTATTTTTCTACGCACGTTTGTTATGCCGTGTGCAAGCCTGTTTGTGCTTTGCCGGCAAAGCTTCAGTCCTTGGTGGTTTTTATTTACAGGTGAAGTCCTCACGCTGCTTGTCTGGTTTATGGTGACAGGCGTGTATCAACATTTCCACAAGCATTGTTCCCGTTTTCTGTTGATGGATCAGACGTTGGAGGAAACGGGCCGGGTTATTAATTTTTCTGTCCAGGGTAAGGAAGAGGCTATTTGCGATGCCAGCAGCAAGATTACGGTGTTCTGTGAGGAAAACGGCATGCTTCCTAAGCAGGTCATGCGTGTGAGTTTGGCGATGGAAGAGATGATGACATTGATTCTGTCTGTGAATCAGGAAAAAAACGTGGAATTCGATCTTCGGGTGTATTCTCTACAGGGCGTTATCGGCATCCGCATCCGTTACAGCGGCAGAGAGTTCAATCCATTATGCCGCACAGAAGGCAACGGACAGATGTGTGATGATGCACCTGGGAAGGAAGCGGGGGATTATGATATATATATGGGCATCCGCATGATTGAGGATATGGTGGAGGAGGCAATGTACCAGCGGACGTTTGGCATGAATACGATTCAAATTTACATATAACAGGAGACAGGGGACAGAATGAAAACCAATTATGGAAAACTGGGGCAGGAATCTATGGATTCACTTAAGAATACCTCAGAACGATCCGCCCAAGTGCAAATGCAGCTGCTCGCTGAGCTCATGCACCGCAACCGTGAAACTGTATATGGCAAGAAATATGGTTTTGGGACAATTAAGACTGTCGGGGAGTTCCAGAAAAAAGTTCCGCTTTGTGTATATGGTGATTATGAGGATTACATTCTGAGGATGATCGCAGGGGAGGAAAAGGTTCTGACAGAAGAGCCAGTGGTTTACTATTGTATCAGTTCTGGTACTACTGGAAATGCAAAGTATCTTCCGCTTACGGAGACAGATTTAAAGATTCAGTATACGTATGCATATGGCGTCCCTTTTGGCATGATAAAAGATTATTACCGGAATTTGCCGGAAAATGAGGTTTTTGGTAAGATTTTTCAGATCGGGGAGTTTGCAAAGACCTATATGGAAAATGGTACAATGAACGGCATCCGGTCTGGATGTGTTTACCAGTGGCTGGACAGGGATGGGCAATTTGATGCAGAGGATTACTGTGTGCCCAAGGAAGTGTTGTTTCCAGATACATTGGAAGATTTGTGCTATGTTAAAGTGCGGTTTGCCTTGGCAGAGCAGGATCTTCGTGCTATCCATGGCGTTTTTGTCAACCGGGTAGCAGGAGTTTTGGACTATATCTACCGGAACTGGGAAATGCTGTTGAAGGATATGGAGCGTGGAAGGGTGGATGAATGTGTAAGCCTGAGCACAAAGTGGCGGAAATATGTAGAACAAAAGCTGCCACCCAACCCTTTACGGGCAGCACAGCTGCGCCTTCTTTCCCATGATACGCTGCATAAGGGTATTATTAAGAAGATTTGGCCTAGGGTTCGGTATGTGCTGGCAATTGGCGGGAAATCCTTTGCTTATTATACAGAAAAGATGCAGGAATATGCAGGGGATATTCCCATACATCCTTATGCCTATGCGGCTTCCGAAGGGATTTTTGGCATTGCAGAGAAGATGGATCAGACGGATCGTTATATTCTCTTTCCAGAGGCAGGTTTTTTTGAGTTTTTGCCACTAAATGAGGCGCAGATAGAAGAAAAACGGCCTTTATTTATGTGGGAGGTTAACATCGGGGAACGGTACGAGCTTGTATTTACAAATCACTCCGGACTGTATCGCTATTGTATGGGAGATGTGATAGAAGTGGTGGATTGGTATGGGCAAGCTCCCATCGTACAGTTTTGTTATCGTAAAAATCAAGTGCTCAATATTGCCGGAGAAAAAAGCAACCAGGAACAGCTTGCAGAGGCTGTCAGACAGTTTGCGTTCCATATGCACTGTGAAATTATTGGATATTGCGTACAGGAGGATATGTCGGACCTATTGCCACGGTATCAGTTTTATCTGGAATGTACGAATCTCAATATTTCAGGTGCAGAAGATATTTTAGATGAATGCCTGTGCCGTGTAAATTATGAATATCAAGGTTGCCGGAAGATGAATGAAATTGGCAAAGTTCGGATTTCCTATCTGTGCGCAGGAAGTTTTGGACGTTATGAGGAACAATTGGCGAAAAATGGCAAGATGATGGGACAAAGCAAGCAGGTCTGCATTCTGGACACAGAGGAGAAGAAGCAGTTTTTTGCTGTCAGGGAGAACAAAAGCGCTGTTGGGGAAAGGAAGACGTAGAATGAAAAAAAGGATTACCGGACTTACGGGAAAATTAACCCTTGCCATCATAATTTTTGGCATTTTACTGGAGGCAATCATCAGTATCATTGGCTACCGAGAATTCACATCTGTATTAGAACGACAGTACAATGATTCGGCTTATGAAATTGCGGAGACTGCGGCAGGTTACTTAAATCCAGACAAATTTGAAGAATATTTATCCACAGGGGACACAGATGAGGAGTACCAGGAGATTGAAAAACGGCTGGATGATTTGGTGGATGCCACCAACACCACATTGATTTATGTGGCGAAGGTTGATACTTCTGATTACCGAACCCTTACTTATATTTATGACTCAGTGAACTCCGCCAGCGGCTTTGACCGTTACCCTCTAGGTTATACGGCAATTGGCGTGACTGAGGAGTATGTGAATAATGTGCGAGGTATCATTACCAAAGGTGAGCGTGCCACGGAGTATCTTTATTCTTATTCAGAGGAATCTGGGGCACATACAACCGCAGGCATTGCTATATATGATTCAAAAGGAAAAATTGTGGCAATCCTTGGCGTAGAGAAAGCTATGACAAGACTGGAAAATGCCCGCAATACTTATGTAAAAGATGTACTCCTTGGCGTCTTAGCCGCTGTCTGTCTGTTTCTCCTTGTGTATAGTATGTTCCTGTACCGAGAGGTCCTGCTGCCAATCCTTGCCATCACAGACGAAGCCAAACGTTTTGCGGATTCTAACACGCCCTCCGATAAGCTGTCCGTCATTAACAAGAATGACGAAATAGGCGTGTTGGCAAAGGCTGTGGGTAAGATGGAAACGGATATTGTGGAATATGTAGAAAACCTTACATTGGTCACAGCAGAGAAGGAGCGAATTGGAGCGGAGCTTTCCATTGCCACACAGATACAGGCAAATATGCTGCCTGGAATTTTCCCAGCGTTTCCAGACAAACCGGAGTTTGATATCTATGCCACGATGAATCCTGCAAAAGAGGTTGGCGGTGATTTCTATGATTTCTTTATGGTAGATGACAGACATCTGGCGGTTGTCATGGCAGACGTCTCAGGAAAAGGCGTGCCAGCAGCGCTGTTTATGGTGATTGGCAAAACCTTGATTAAGGACCATACCCAACCTGGCAGGGACTTGGGCGAAGTATTCACAAAGGTCAATAACCTGTTATGTGAGTCAAATAGTGAAGGACTGTTTATCACTGCCTTTGAGGGTGTGCTTGATCTTGTGAGCGGTGAATTTACATTTGTCAATGCAGGTCATGAGATTCCGTTTATCTGCAAAAAGGATGAAAGCTATAAGCCCCATAAAATCCGCGCAGGCTTTGTGCTTGCTGGTATGGAGGGGATACGTTATAAGTGCGGCACGATGCAGTTATCCCCCGGCGACCGGTTATTCCAGTATACAGACGGCGTAACAGAGTCAATGGATAAAGACGGCAGGCTCTATGGTATGGAACGGCTGGGAGAAGTCCTTGCACAAAATGCAGCATTAGCGCCGATGGATCTGTTAGGAAAAGTCAAAGAAGATATTGATGCTTTTGTAGGCAATGCGCCGCAGTTTGACGACATTACCATGTTATGTCTGGAATACAGGGAGAGGATGCATAATGAAGGAATTGAAAATTGATGCTACAGTAGAAAATATAGAAAAAGTGACAGCGTTTGTTGATGAGCAGTTAGAACAGTTAAATTGTCCATTGAAAGCGCAGATGCAAATTGACATTGCCATTGACGAACTCTTTGGAAATATTGCGCACTATGCCTACAGTCCTAAGACAGGTCCAGCAACTGTCCACATTGACGTCTTGGAGGACCCTCTTTCTGTGGTGGTGACATTTATCGACAATGGCAAAGCTTATGACCCGCTTGCCAGAAAAGACCCTGATGTGGGGCTTACGGCGGAGGAACGAGAAATTGGCGGGCTTGGCATCTATATGGTGAAAAAATCCATGGATGAGATTTCTTATGAATATAAGGATGGGCAAAATATCTTGCGCATTAAGAAAAAAATATGAAGCAATAGAACTTTATTTTGTTTCGGTCAAATTGTTTGTTTCTTTGCTGATTGCTTTTATCACAAAATATGTATTTACCTATTGAATTTTGGCTTGCCATTTTTTACCTCTTTTTCACCTGGGGCAAAGACAGAGGTGACGTGGAACACCCGTCTTCGATCAGCATTTTCCGGTTCCAAATGGAATCTATCTGCTCGGCGCCATTGAAGATGGTGTCCACACCGCCGTCATCCAGTTGCCTGACTACGGCAACCTTTGAAATACGTTGCATTCCAGACAGATATTGCCGCATAGGGGTATGTCTCCTATCATTTACACCGTTCGGTCATGATGGACAATATTGTCTGATCTGTCTGCCGCATTCCCTGCTGCGCTAAAATGCCGACATTCGCAATGGTGTCATCCACGCCTTTGGTCACGATGCCGTCTCCACTTTTGAACTCCTGATGATTTTTATACATGGAATAGCCAAGGATCCCCGCATCCACACTGGCGGCAATTTTGGCGGCACATGACGGCTTTGCGCCATCGCAGATGGTACCGCTGATAATTGCCACAGCGTTGACGATCGTGTGCGCAATGGCTTCGTAACTGCCGTCCAGCAGATAAGCGATTCCTGCCCCTGCCCCGACGCCCGCGCTGACCGCGCCGCAGTAGGCCGAGAGACGGCCTATGCCACTTTTCTGGTGAATTGTAACCAAATCGCTGACCATCAGCGCCCGGTACAGCTTCTCCTGACTTACCCCCAGATGCCTGGCGTACCGCACCACCGGCACGGAAGCGGTAATTCCCTGATTGCCGGAACCGGAGAGGATCACTACTGGCAGATCACATCCGCTCATCCGGGCGTCGCTTCCGGCGGCGGCCCATGCTTTCGCTTCGGTCTTGATATCCCTGGGATACTCCGCCAGCAGCATGGAGCCGATATTGGCGCCCCAGTCATTTTGCAGCCCTTCCTCCGCGATGGCTGTATTGCAGTCGATCTGACGTCGCAGCAACGGTATGGCATCCTCCAAATCCACTGTATCCGCAAACTCCAGAATATCTGCTACATTCAGCACGCTCTTATCCGTCAGATTGTCCTCGGCGGAATCTGTGACCGGCTTTTCCAACAGAACCTCGCCGTCCCGTTCCTCCCGGACGATATTGCTGTGGCTGTTGGCGATGTGTATAGATGCGGAATGCTCCCCGGCCCAGCCAGTCAGCCAGATGTCCAGCATCCGGGGAGTATCGGCGCAGACAATCTCAATAGAAGTATTCTGAGAATAGGCCGCGATGGCTTCGTGCCGCTCCACCGGGACATCGGAAATGACTTGTAGGATTCTTTCCGCGTCACCGGCTGCAACGCCCGCCGCTATGGCCGCACGGATGCCCTTCAACCCTCCGGAGTTGGGGACAACAACACTTTTCACATTTTTAATAATATTGCCGGAAACCTCCGCCCGTATCCTTTCCGGCCAGACACCCAGGATGTCCCGGAGCCGGGCTGCGGCATAAGCCAGGGCAATCGGCTCGGTGCAGCCCGTTGCGGGAACCAGTTCCTCACTTAAAATGGAGAGATACGCCTTTTTCTTTTCAACTGTCAGCATAATTTTTCCTCTTTTCTTCCTGTTATGGTTGATTGTGCCGTTCGGGGGATTCCACATAAATCCGCTCCCTGGAAAAGCCCTGCCCCCGAACTTCTTTGATCTGCGTGATGGTCAGAAACGCATTGGGGTCAATGGATTGGATCAGCGACTGCGCGGCATACAGCTTCCGGGGCGGTATCACGCACAGCACGCCACGCTGGGGCGTCCTAGTTCTGCCAGTCTCAATCTGAACCATGGTGGTTCCCGCTTGCAGATCCGTCAGGCATTTCTGCCGGATTTCCTCGTATTTGCCGGAAACTACAAAAATCTGTATCTGGGACTGCCCCAAGAGCATCACCCGGTCCAGCGCGATCGTTTCCACTACCAGCAGGACAACGCCGTATAAGATCTGCTCCGGATCGGAAAACAGGGCCTGCGCACCCATGATAACAATGTCTGTAAGATAGACCGCCACGGAAACCGGGATATGGATCCATTTATGCAGCACGAGATTGACCACGTCCGTTCCGCCAGTGGAGGATCCTACCCGCATAACCAGCCCTACGGCGATCCCTACCAGCCCGCCGCCCAGCAGGGCCGCTAGCAGCGGGTCTTCTGTCAGCCGGTCAATGCCCGGTATCCGCTGCGCCGCACCCAGAAAAAAGGGGTAGAGCAGCGAGCTGGCAATGGTGGCCAGAACGAACCGCCACCCCAGCACGGCCCAGCCTAACGCCAACGCCATCAGGTTCACACCCAAAACGATTCCTGCGGTGTCCAGCGGGATTACCTTACCAAGAACAATCCCAACGCCGGTAGCGCCGCCCATAATCGCACCGCTGGGCAGAATGAACGCCGCCACGGCAAATCCTAGCAGTATGTTTCCGGCCAGGATCGCAGAACAAACTTCCGCCATTTTTTTGAAACGTCTCGTTGAATAACCTATCTTTCCCATATCAAAGCACCATTATATTGTCCAGCCACCCGGCGCAGGCGTCTACCTGCTGCCGGGAGCCGAGGATGCAGACGCTCCCCCGCGCCGCCAACTCTTCCACAGGGTCTGCCAGGGATGCCAGGTCATCCGGCACGGTGGAAAGTATCTCGCGGCGGACGCGGCAGCGGTCCTCATGGCTGATCCGCCGCCAATAGAGGGCATCGGAGACTTTGCCCTTCATGCGGGGCGTCAGGAGCGGATCGGATTCCGCCACTGTGCCGGTAATCATGCCAGTCAGATCCATATCCCCAATGCCTCGCAGGAAGTCAGCGGAGGCTCGGTAACAGTCTATGGTCCGGGCAGCGCTGGGGTCCCGGTAGGAGAAAAATCCCGCGAAGCCAGTATCCCGCAGGACCATTCCTGTGCCATACGCCCCGCCCTGGACCCGCACCGTGTTCCACAGATGGGCCAGGGAGACTGTATGGCCCATGACCTTTGCCGCGCCCCGTCCGGCCTCCTGGAAAAGGCCGCCCAGAGCCGCGTAGGATACGCCGGAGGGAATCACAATTCCCTCCCGCCGGGGTTCCCTGGGCAGAATGGATGCCATGCACGGCAGGACGAAACTCCCTTCCGGCAGACTGGACGACAGGAGACGGGCGGCGGTTTCGGCGGACGATTTATCCCCGGCGGTGACGCTGATTGTCATGCGGACGCAGCAGAAAACGCGCCGGGACAGGGCTTTCAGGTCTTCCGCCAGGGCTGTGAATCGAGCGGGGAAGTCCTGCTCCAACTCCGTCAGCCACCGGAGAAAGGTAATGCCTGATGCCTGCTCCTGCACAGCGCCTTCGGCGGTGGAGCAGGCCAGGACTCTGGACATAGCGGCATTGTGACCCGCCATGACCATCTGTTCCGCCATGGCCGCTCGCTGCTGGCGCAGGAATACCAGCATCTGCTCGGAATTTTCCCACTGCTGCCCCGTCAAAAGCTCTGTCAGAAATGACAGGGCTTTTTCCAGCTTCGCGTCCAGGGCGCTGCATGAAACGCACAGGAACGTCCGGCAGCGGTCCGGGGCATTCTGCGGACCGTATGCTTCAATTATAAACCGGATGTCCCCGAACAGGGAGCGCATCTCCCGGCTGAGATCTGCCAGCGCGTACCGCTCCGTATCCAGGTGGCCGAATAATTGGGCCATGAAAGCCGCTTTGGTCAGCTCGTTTGGAGTCAGATCATCCAGCGAAAAATAGAGATTGCAATAGGTGATCCCGCTGGTGGGCAAATCGTGGCGCAGAAGCGTCATGTGGGCGGTGGTTTCCTCCGACAAGGGAAGCTTTTCCGGTTCCGTCGGGACCTGGTCAAGATGCAGTCTGGGAATGGCTGCAAGCTGTTCCGGCGTGTCCGGCGTATTCTGCCAGACGGCGATTACCTCCTGAAATCGGCGGATACCAACGGCTTCTTCGGCGCTCCAGCCGGATTGGATGGCGCTGAGACGGGCTGTCTCCTGGGCCTTGCGCTCCTGCCCGATGGTGTGGGAGGGCAGCATCAGAACCCGGCAATGATGGGGATTCTCTAAAATGATCCCCTTCAGCAGCTCCTCAAAATAACCCTCTTCACATTTCTTCCGCAGAATGTCGAAAAGTGTGCCGACGCTGAGATTTGCCGCTGGGTCGCCGCCATAGAACCAGCTCTCCAATACCTGGGAGCCAAGCATGATCCCTTGGGGCATCTGGCCGTAATCCCGCTGTCGGGCTTCGAATTCCAGATTGTCCAGCACCGCGAGGATCCTCTGGTGGTCCAGTCCTTCCCGGGACAGCCGCTCCAGCTCCTCCCAGAGGGCGGCGGATACCTCGTCCGCCTTGTTTTCGGCAATGTCCCGGGCTTCCAGCGTGAACCAGGGCTGCTGGACGCCGCCGCAAATCTCCATGCGGACGTCCCGGGCAAGGCTGCTTTCCAGAAGACGTCGCTTCAGCGGCGCCTGGTTGTCCCCGCAGAGGACGTCCGATAACGCTTGCAGCGCCGTCAGCGTTTCACTGTCCCGAAAGGTACAGGCTGCATACCCATCCGCCAGCCGGGCGCGTCCCTCCGGGGATTCCTGGGGGGACAACTCGTAGGAAATGGTGGCCATGCCCGCTTCTATGGGCTTTTGTAACGGAATTGCTTCCGGTGCGGGACGGCGGTCATAAGCGGAAAGATATTCTTCGTCCAGGATCGCAAGAATCTGGGCGATGTCGATGCGGCCGTCCAAGAATATGTAGGCATTGGATGGGTGGTAGAGACGGCTATGGGCGGCGGCAAAGGTTTCATAGGTCAGCTCCGGGATATGTTCCGGGTCGCCGCCGGCAACAAAGCGGTAGCAGGTGTCAGGGAACAGAAGCCGGGTTACTTCCCGCTCCAGAAGGGTGTCTGGTGCGGAGAAGGCTCCCTTCATCTCATTGAACACTACGCCCTTAATGGAAAGTGCACCGTCTTCGTCCATCTCGTAATGCCAGCCCTCCTGGCCGAAAATCTCCGGCTTGGAATGGAGCAGCGGGTGCAGTACCGCATCCATGTAGACCCGCAGGAGATTCATGAAATCCTGGCTGTTCCGGCTGGATACCGGGTAGATTGTCCTGTCCGGGAAGGTCATGGCGTTGAGGAAGGTGTTCAGGGAGCTTTTCATCAGCTCCACAAACGGTTCCTTTACCGGATAGCGCTCCGAGCCACACAGGACTGAATGCTCCAGAATGTGGAATACGCCCGTGTCGTCCCAGGGCTGGGTCTGGAAAGCAATGGCAAAAGTCTTGTTCTCCTCCGCCCGCTCCAGCCAGACCAGCCTTGCACCGGATTTTTGGTGCTCCATCTGCCAGAGGTCCGCTTCCAGTTCATTGATGCGCTGTCGGTTGAGGACAATAAAATCTGAAAGGATACTGTTCTTTTCCATAATGGCCTCCTCATAATAGTTTCCTTTTTCTGTTTGGGTGTCACCATTATAAATGTTTTTCCAGCCCCCGCAAGGCGGTTGGTTCATTCTGTCCATTTCTCCGACAATTCTGTCTCATTCGCTAAAGTTCCGTCCCTTTCATGCCGGTTCCGGCAAAAAAGGGCAGGGTATCAGCATTAGTACAGAATAAACTGTTTCCGGGGCGGAATAAACAAATGGTATTGATTTCCCTGAAAAAAATGATATGGTTACATTCAGAAAAATTCTGGGAGGGGTGTGTCATATGTACGATCTGCTTATTATCGGCAGCGGACCTGCTGGTATTTCCGCCGCACTGAGTGCAAAAGCACGAAACCTGGATTTCCTCTGGTTTGGCTCCAGGGTACTGAGCCCTAAGATTGCCAAAGCCGAGCGCATCATGAATTATCCGGGGCTTCCGGCAGCCACCGGATCGGAAATGTGCGATGCCTTCCTGCGCCAGATTGACGGGCTGGGTATCGAAATCCGGGAAGAACGGGTCAATTCGATTTATGACATGGGCGGATATTATACCGCCGTGGTCAACGACAAAATCTATGACGGCAGAACCGTTATCCTTGCCGCAGGCGTATCCAACAGCCGGGAAATCCCCGGCGAGAGCCGCCTGCTGGGAAAGGGCGTCAGCTATTGCGCTACCTGCGACGGGGAGCTATACAGGGGCAAGCGGATCGCCGTGGTCTGCACGGATCCGGGCCTGGAGGAGGAAATTGAGTTTTTGGCGGGCCTTGCTGCAGAAGTGTTCCTCTGCACCAGTTATAAGGACTGCGGCATCCGCCGGGACAACGTACGGCACACCGTGGGCTATCCCACGGAAATCCTGGGAGAGGATCACGCCACGGGCATCACCTGTGGCGGGGAGACGGTGGCGGCGGACGGGATTTTCTGCCTGCGCTCCTGCGTGGCCCCGGCGGCGCTGCTACCGGGACTGAAGGCGGAGGGCGGGCATATCCAAACGGATCGGCAACAGCGAACCAATCTGCCGGGATGCTTCGCCGCCGGGGACTGCACGGGACGGCCCTATCAATACGCGAAAGCGGTGGGAGAGGGCAACGTGGCTTTGCACAGCGCGTTGGAATATCTGAAAAAACTGGAGGTGTAGCATGAAATCAAGAGTATTGCGGGTAAAGGACTACCGGGAAGTAGATGTGAAGTCCCTGTTAAAGCCCTTCGTACTGGACGGGGAGGCGTTGGAAGCAGAGCTGCGGCGGCTGACCAACCCGTATATCCGCTGGGAGAACGGTACAACGGTTTCTCTCGGAGATCAGGTGGTGTGCCGACTGGAATCGGACTGCCCCCGATTCCAGAAGGAGAAGGTCCGGTTCGTAGCCGGGAGCAGCATGTTCCACAAGGATCTGGAAGATATGTCCATCGGCATGGAGGTAGGCGAAACTAGGGAGACCATCCTGCCGGAGGGCAAAGTCTCCCTTACGGTGACGGGTGTGATGAACCGCGTGGTACTGGAACCCAGGGATGAAATGGTGGAGAAGCTGGGGCTGGAGGGTGTGCACACCGTTGCAGCGTATCGGACGTACCTGCTGGAGCAGCAGAAGGCGGCCGCGTTCCAGGAAGATTCCTACGATGCACTGAACTACCTTATGCGGGAGGTCATCAGTGGCTCGGAATTTGTCCTGGACCGGGAGGACTGGGCGGAAGCCATCAACCGGGAGCTGGAGCGCTGCCGGAAGCTGTGCCACCAGGAGGGCATGGTCCTGGAGAAGATGACCCCGGAGCAGTTCAAGGGACGTATTCCGGTGAAGAGCTACCACGAGCTGGTGGCCATGCTGCAATACGACGGTTGGGACAAGCTCTGCCACTATCTGCTAGGCTGCCAGTACGCCGAAAACGACGGCTTCCGGGTGAGGGAAGCGGAGTATAGGGAATTTATCGCAGACTATGTCAGATCCTGGCACGTCTCCGAGGAGAACGCCCGGGAAGCCAACCCCTATGATAGCTTTATCTTCAACGAGTACGCTGGACACGCCTATACGGTACTGAAAGAATACATCAGAAAATTTTATTAAAGGAGGAACCCATCATGTCGATTCAAAACGCAGACAAGAGCAATTTTAAGGAGCTGATCAGCGAAGATTTCGTGATTGCCGATTTTTATGGTACCACCTGCGTTCCCTGCAAGCTGTTTTCCAAAATCCTGGAGGACATCGAGGCGGAGATCCCATTCCTGAACATCGTTAAACTCAACACCACCGAGAACCCGGAAATTGCGGAAGAGTACGGCATTACCGCCGTTCCCACCATCCACTTCTATAAGGATGGCAAGCTGGTTGACAGCCATGTGGGCGTGATGCAGCCCCAGGCGGTGAAGGATGTGATCGCCCAGTACATGTATGCGTAATACAGACAGATCAATCGCCTTTTCGGACAAAATCGACACGCGCCCTTTTCCAGGGACCGCGGATGTGATATGATACATTTACTTATAAAAGGGAGGACTTATTCCATGAAATACGCTGCAAAACGTACCCTCTGCGCCCTGTTGGCGCTTGTTCTCTTATGCGGCCTAACCGCCTGCGGCGGCGCAAAGGCCGTTGACCCGGAAACCTGTACATATGATGAAATGGTGGAATACCTGACTGCTAAGGGCTATATTTCCAAGGATTCCTCTCCGGTGGACATGCTCACTACCGAGGGCTATCTCACGGACAACACCGACGGGGAGATCCCCTTCGCCCCCTTTGCTGACAAGGCCCAGGATTATGACGGGCTGTGGCTGATGTGGTGGGACGCTGCTGCTCCCTCCGAAGCGTATACCAACTGTTTCCAGAACCTTGCCATGAACGGCGGCACGGTCGTCTATATGGGCGGCGCTGCCGTCCTGGAAACCGCTGCCCATAACGGCAGCTTCGCCATCGCCTTTGGGGATGGGTACGCCCAGAAAGATGCCGTCATGGCTGATTTCCAAGGGCTTTCCGGGAAGTAAGAACATATGAACGCCCCTACCCTGTCCTTTGTGGGATGGGGCAGGGGCGTTTCTCTGAAAAGTATATACGAGGAAGGAGAAACCAATGGAAACAAACGCAATTTTTCGAAAAAATTACGGCAACTTCCGCCGCTTCTTCTCCATGCTGGGCAAGGCGGATTTGCCCTACCTATGGATCATCGGCTACCTGGCAGCCAGCGCCGTCATTGCCAAGGTGGGCGTTAACACTACTGAATACAGCGCCGCCCTCTTCGCCGGAAACGTGGGTCTGACCGCTGTGGTGCTGCCTTACTTTTTCTATCAGATCCTTTCCTTGGTTCTGAGTTCTGTTTCCGGACTCATCAATAACCTCTGTGAAGCCCGCATGGACCGGAATCTGCGCCGGATGGTCTGGCGCAAGACGGTGAGCCTGCCCCTGTGGTTCTATGAAAATAATAACCCTAAGGAACTGCTCAGCCGTATCACTACCGATATTTCCAGCATCAGTAATCTGGTTATGAAGGTGTTCATCCCCATATTCACCACCGCCTATGCCAGCTTCGTCATTCTCCTGAAGGTTTCCAGCTATGATGGAGCTTTGATGTGGTCCCTGGTGGTGGCGCTGCCGGTGAATATCCTTATCAGCTTTATCCTGGGCAGGCTGCAATTCGGCGTGCAGGATCTCATTAACCGCCGCAATGCCGAGCTGACGGCCTCCATAGCGGAGCGGACCAATAACCTGATGCTCATCAAGTCCATGGGCACCGAAACAAAGGAATCCGGTACCGGGGAAGAACGAATGAAGGCAAGCTACCGCGCCGCCGGGATGAACATCTGGATTACCGGCTTGGCAGTGCCTATCCAGGCTATTGCCGGGGTGCTGCAAACTATCGTTATTATCCTGGTAGGCAGGGGCTATTATGCCTCCGGCACGCTGAGCCTGACAGAATGGATCGCCTATTATGGCTTCGCCGTTCAGCTCACCAGCATCCTCAGCGGTTACTGCGGCTACTGGACCTCCTTCAAGTGCGCCCAGGGGGCGGTGGACCGGGTGAGCCAGATTATGGCAGAGCATTCCGAGGATTTGGGTGTGGGAAATACTATGGGCTCCCCCGCCGGAGGAATCCATTTTGAAAAGGTAGATTTCTCCTTCGGTGCCAAGCCGCTGTTCCAGGGGTTGGACCTGGATATTCCCGCAGGACGGATCACCGCCGTCGTCGGGCCATCCGGGTCTGGGAAGACGACGCTCCTGAACCTGATCGACCGTCTCTATCCCCTGGACGGCGGGTCGGTACAGATTGGAGGAAAGGATACGTCGGAGTATTCCCTGGCAAGCTTCCGCCGCGCTTTGGGATACGTGACCCAAGAGAGCGTCATGTACGCCGGAACCATCCGGGACAATCTGCTTCACGGCCTGAGCCGGATCCCATCGGATGAAGAACTGGACGAGGCCTGCGCCGCCGTGGGCATCCTGGACTATGTCCGCCGCCAGCCTATGGGATACGACGCCCCGGTGGGTGAGAGCGGCGCCAGTCTCTCCGGCGGGCAGCGGCAGCGGTTTTCCGTGGCCCACGCCTTGCTGAAAAAGCCGGACTGCCTGCTGTTGGATGAGGCTACCGCCGCTATGGACATCGACGGCAAGGCGGGCGTATGGGCCAGCATCCGGCAGGTTATGGCGGGAAAGACTGTGGTCTATGTGGCGCATGACGCCCAAACTATACGCAACGCGGACTATCTGATCGTCCTCCGAGACGGCAGGGTGCAGTCCTTTGGGGAACGGGATGAAGTCCTGGCTTCCGACCCATTCTGCCAGGAAATGATGGAAAACGGAGAGGAGGAACGCTGATATGATACACAACGGCAAGGGTAGGGAGCAGAAAAAGGAAAAATTCTCTTTCCGCTCCTATATCACATTCTATACCCGCTTCCCCATCCCCTGGTGGCTCTTTATTGCCTCCCTGGCGTTCAGTCTCATCAACACTGAGGTCTTCCTGGCAATCTCCAAGTATGTTATCCGGATCAATAAGGGCGAGCTTTACAACAGCGTTATTATCGGCTATGCCCTGCTGACCGTTCTCAATGCCGCCATCTCCATGGGAAGCAATATTTGCGGCGAGTACGGCATCCAGAAGGTTACCCTCCGGACCAGGAAACTGCTGTGGGACAAGATCCTCCACCTTCCCATGCGGGAGGTGGAGCGGCGCCAGCCCTCGTCCCTGATCTCCGGCGTGGTCAACGATATTACCCAGGCCAGCGCGGTGATCCATATGATCTTCTCCACTGTGGCTTCTGTTTATGGCTTTGTCCGCTGCTGCGTGGAGATGGCGCGGTTCAATGCGAAGCTCTCCGCCTATATGCTGCTGCTGGTTCCTCTGGCCATCGGCGTGTTCGCCCTGGTGGGCCAGTTGCAGTACCGTATGATGCTGCGGCGGTACGAGAGCCTGAATACCATGACGGAGTTCTTCTCCGAGCATATTTCCGCCGCCAAGCACGTCAAGGCACAGGCTATAGAGGATATGGAAACAGAGGCAGGGCTGCGGGCCATTGACGAACGGTACCGGGCGGATGTCTATTACGCCTTTATGGAGGTTTTGCAGGTGTTCTCCAATACGCTGTATACCTCCATCGGCAGTATTGTCATCGCTCTGTTCGGTTCCGACATGATCCGCAAGGGCCAGATGCCGGATACGGGGATCAATGACTTTACCACCTATAAGGGAAGGGTGGACCAGTATCAGGCGGAGGTCTTGACTCACTACCAGACCCTCAAGGGCACACAGGGCGCTATGCAGTACGTGGGCGTTCTCCAGGAGGGGCCGGAGGAGGATCTGGAGGACGGGTACGACCTGCCAGAGAGCCAGCCGGAGCAGGATATCGTACTGGACCGGGTCAGCTTCGGGTATGTTCCCCAGCAGCCGGTGCTTCACGATCTGAGCCTTACCATCCCCGCTGGGAAAACCACCGCCATTATCGGCAGCAACGGCTCCGGCAAGTCCACACTTCTCAAGCTGCTCCAGGGCATCTACTCGCCGGACAGCGGCCGGGTATGGTTGGGGAAAACCGCTGTGGATGAGGTGAAGCTGGCACAGCTGCGCCGTCGGTTCGGCTGTGTCCTCCAGCATAACCCCTTGTTCTCCGGTTCTGTCCGTGATAATATAGCCTATGGTGCAACAGGGGAAATATCAGATGAAGCTATTGCCGGGGCCGCAAGGCTGGCGGACGCGGACGGTTTTATCCGCCAGCTGCCCCAGGGATATGATTCCGATGTGGGCATGGGTGGGGCACTGCTCTCCGGCGGGCAGCGCCAGCGAGTGGCTATTGCCCGGATGCTGATGTCCAACCCGGATTACCTGCTGATGGATGAAGCCGGGGCCAGTCTGGACCACAAGAGCGACATGACCATCTTCCGCACCGTCCGGGAACACATGAAGAACCGAACCATCGTAGTGGTTGCCCACGACATGCGATCAGTAATGGAAGCGGATCATATTATCGTTCTCAACGAGGGGTCCCTGGAAGCGGCGGGCAACCATAAGGAGCTGCTGGGAACCAGTCCCACTTACCGCGCCTATTTGCAGCTCCAGGGCTACGCCCTGGCGGGAGAGGAGGTTAGCCGATGAAACGCTTTACCATCTTTTTTTCCATCCTGCTGGTGTTGGGCTTCGGTGCGGTGCTGGCCTATGTGGCGGCATTGCCGGAGTTCGTCCCACCCGCCCAGCTCATAGGCGAAGGGGAGGACCCCGATGCCCCCATCTGGGATATGACCATGGATGAGGTCCTGGCGGAGTTGGAGGGGCAGGGTCTCATAGAAACAACCAACCTGATCACCCTGTCGGCGGATGGCTTATGCACCATCGCTGTGAAGGTTTCCAACGGCGCTGAATTTTATTGGTGGGATGTGGACAACCTGAAAGAGGGCAGCATGGAGGAGACCTCTTACAAGAGTTTGAAGGCAGAGGGGTTCATTGACTTCTACGGAGCCGGAAGCATCATGAACCCAGTCCCCAACGGGCCTTTTGCGCTGCTGCTGGACTTCTATGAGGGCGATTCCAAGGCATTGGAGCAGGCGTTCCGGGCTGTTGGTCAGGCAGAATAAAAAGCGGGGAGGGGCGGATCATGGAGATGAAAGTCCTGTTGGTGGAAAGCGACCAGAATCTGCGAGGCGAACTGGCAGTCATGCTGCACGCTTTCCAATGCTTTCGGGTGGTCGGGACGGCGCAGAATTCTACGGAGGCCGTCGCGTTCGTCCAGTCCAATGATGTAGACGTCATATTTGCCAACCATCAGCCAGCCGACCCCCGCACCACCGGCGTGGGGGAATATTTGGCTGCCGTTTTGGGGCAGAGCCATCCCCATATTCAGGTGGTGGTCTATTCCGGCTCAGAAGAATGGGCGTTCAATGCCTTCCGCTGCCAATGCGCCGGGTATCTGCTGACACCCTTTGATCCCTTGGCGCTCCAATCGCTGGTTAATCGGCTGCGCTACGTGTTCGATCTCCAGCAGGCGAAGCGGGAGGTATCTAACCGCAGTATCATGATTAAGACCCGCAGCGGCTATCAATTAACCCGGCTCAGCGATATTCTTTTTATTGAACGCAGTAACCGGAAGAACCACATCGTCACCACCGATGGACAGGAGATCTCCCTGCTGGGGTACACCATGAATCAACTGGAGGAGATGCTGGAGGGCTGTGGGTTCTATCGCTGTTATCAATCCTTCATCGTCAATCTGTCCCAGGTGGCGGCGGTCCGGGCGGACAATGACGCAAAAATTTATACGATTCGTTTTAAAGACTACGAGGGAGAGATACTGCTCAGCCGGGAAAAATACGCGGAACTGGTGGCGCTTCTAAAGGGGCGGTATGCGAAGATCAATATCTGACGCTTCTTCAGCCTTTTATCGCCTTTGACAAAAAAGTCAGGAAAAGCAGTGCAAGTATGCTACTTTGTCCTCTCCGCAACAGGATGGTTATAAAATACTCCGTATTTACAAAAAGAAATAAGGAGCTGTCACTTTAACGATTAAAAAATGGTGAAGCGGCAGCTTCCTTTTTGACTTTTTTGTATTTATATTCACACTATAATTCACTCCTGCTTATTTACACAGTCATATGGCAAAATGTCAATGTGCAAAAATTCTTCCTGAATCCAGCCCTTTCCGATATCTCCGTTATATTCCCCGGAGTTTTCCACAATCTCTACGGGAATTTCACCAAATTTGATACGTATGTAAGCCGGCGCATCCGGCGGGCTGCCTGCTGAAGCAATGCGAAACTTTACATATCCTACGTTATGGTTTCCAAAATCCAGCACTACCCTGTCATCCCTTCCCATTTCGATATTTTTCAATTCTTCTATATCGGACTTGAATACTGCTTTGTAATTGTCTCCGTCCGGCTCAATTGTTACAATCTGTTTTGGCGTAACTTCTGTTTTGATCAGCTCCGGTATCAATGCATCCGCTTTCTTAATGAAGTCATCATTCACGATCATCTCAAAATTTTCCATACTGTTTGTAATAGCCATAATCCTTCTCTCCTTATCCTTATTATCTTACTTTATTTATTCCATCTGCCCGATTCCATATTTCTTCTGAAGCCGGATCATAATTGTACCTGCCACCGCACTAATCAGAACAATACCGGCAAATCCGAACATTGTCATCTGGATACGTTCCCCCGCAACCAGCCACGGAGTGATCAATGCAAATAATCCACAGCAGAATCTTGAAAATCCATTGATAAATCCTTGCATAGACGCACGCACTTCCGATGGGAAGGATTCCTGTGTCCATACCTTATGGCAAAACCAACCAACAAGTCTGTGATACCGTCAATTACCCTGCACACGATGAACATCGCTGCAATCGCCTTCGCATCCAGTTTCATAATATCTGTATAAAAATACAATAAGTACAAACTAATGACCTGCCATATTAAGTTACATGCAAAATCGCCAAGTCCATACCCGAATCGCTGTTTATACAATGCTCCTGTCATTGACTTATTAGAAACTAAGGCATTACTCATTTCCATTCCTCCTCTAGGTACTCTTTCTCGACACCAGAAACAAAATTCGACCAGTCATTGTTTTTTCATTTCCCTTGTGTTAATGACATTATATGACAGATTTTATATAATTTTAATTGGGAAAATCGCCCTATTCTATTGACATTTTTTGTCATGTTAGTAAAATAAAAATACAATACTCAAAATAACCATTACAGCTCTTTACAGCAAATATATGTAACAATTTATGTACTGCTATACTTGTATTTTGATTAAATATCTCCAAAAATACAATAATTTTATTAATAAGCATATACAATTTATCAAAAAAGAACACAGGAAAATGCTCATCCTCTCCAAGCATTTTTTATACAATTACCGAAAAAACAAAAAATGTCAATTTTTCTATCTTCATTTTAAATGCATGAAAGCAAATATTTGTGCAGTTTGCACAATAACACAGGGAGGAAATACCAATGTCTAAAAAATCCATTTTAGAAAAATTATATGAAATGAAAGATGATGAAAAATTTTATAAGACCTATTATGAAGCAAGGCATGATTCTTTAAACCTAAAAAATTTTTTATCTGGAATTAATACAGATGATGTTAAAAGACGCCGCCTTATTGTTCCGGAAATATCCCCTGAATTAATACCTCATATCATGGATGACCAGGAATATTTTGATAAAAATGCTCATCAGAGTGTGTTTTTCAGCAAACACAACCGCTACACCCCCGCTTTCTTGCATAAACATGTTTTCTTTGAAATTGTTTATGTTCTTTCCGGAAGATGCGTACAGGCAATCGGACTTGATACGCACCAGTTTCACGAAGGAGATTTTATCTTTATCTCTCCAAATACCTTTCATACAATGGAAGTATTTGATGATAACAGTCTCGTTATCAATATTTTATTACGGCGTAGCACGTTCCAGCATATGTTTTCACCTTTAATTTATGGAAACGATCTTCTGAGTGAGTTTTTCTCCAGCAGTTTATATGAATCCAATCAATTTCAATATATCGCTTTTCATTCTGGAGACGATCAGTTTATAAAAAATAAATTTCTGGAAATGTGTGAAGAATGGATAACCCCTGATAACTATAGCGATCAGATTCTGATAGGAATTCTTACTATGCTGTTCGCTTATCTTATGCGTAAATATTCTTTTACACTTGAAACATCTGCTCTTAAGCAGCAATTATACGATTACTCAGATTAGTGATACTGTTGGATATGCGAATCCGGAATCTTTTATCAGAACCTTTAAAAAAGAATTTCATCTAAGTCCATCTGAATATAGAAGATATAAAAATCGTACTTTATAAAATTATGTGTGTATTCCTGTTTTTCACAAACTCTTATGTGGAATATAAAGCGCATATCCCACATAATTGCTAATTTAATAAATTCATATTTTGTTTTTTAACCCTTTTACCAAAGGCAGGAATCGTAAGGGCAGGAATCGTAAGGGCAAGTTTCGCCAGAGTTACTCAAAACCCACTTCGTGGATTTTGCTTACCCGGCAAACTTGATGGAGGATTCCACTCCCCATACCCTCGGTTCTGGCGTATTTCCCAAATATGCAGATTAGCTCCTATTGTAAATAGTCGCATCAGATAGTCCCAATCACGGAGAAAAAATAAATATTTTTCCAAAAAGTCTTTTTTCATTTCCCACTATTCCTTCCTAATCGGCTTATATTATGAGAACATTTTTTTAGAGAAAGGGACTATGGAATGGCAAGACCAAAAAAGGAGAAAGAACTACAGCATAAACATCAGATTATGCTCCGTCTCACAGACATAGAATATGAAATTATATCTGAAAACGCAAAAGCCGCAAATCTCCCACTGGCAGAGTTTGCAAGGAAACAGATTATGAAGCAAAAGGTAATTGCAAAATATGAGATTGTGGCAGACCTGCCGGAACTGAAAAGACTGATTGCAAAGTTTGGAAAAATCGGGAGCAACTTAAACCAGATTGCAAGACATTTCAACAGCGGCGGCATCCATTCACAGCGAATGCGTAAGGCAATCGACCAGAGCGTGGCCAAAATCTATGAAATGAAATATGAAGTCTTGAAGATGGCGGGAGATTTCCACTCTGCCGCCACTGGTAACCTGGATGGCAATACTGAAACACATAGCGAATAAAAACGCTGACTATGAGGAGGCACAGCGTTATCTCATGTTCCAGTATGACGAATCTACTAACAAACCAATACTTAATGAAAATGGTGAGTTAATCCCACGCAAGGAATATTTTATGGACGGCATAAACTGCGACCCCTTTACGTTTGACATGAAGTGCCGGGAGCCAAACACCCTGTATCACAAAAACAAATCTTATGATGAAATCAAATCCCACCATTACATCATCAGTTTCGTTCCGAAGGACGCAACAGAAAATGGATTGACTGGGGAACGAGCGCAGCAGCTTGGAATAGAATATGCAAAGAAAAATTTTCCCGGCCATCAGGCGTTAGTCTGCACACATATGGATGGACATAATGAAAGCGGCAACATTCACGTACATATCGTAATCAACAGCCTGCGGAAATACGATGTGGAACGTCAAGACTTCATGGAGCGCACCTGTGATTCCCACGCCGGATACAAACACCATGTATCCAAAGATTACCTTATCCACTTAAAGCAATCCCTTATGGATATGTGCCGCCGGGAACATCTGCACCAAGTAGACCTCCTTACTCCTGCAGAAAAGAAAATCACAGACTGGGAATATCATGCGAAGCGCAGAGGGCAGAAGAAACTGAATGAACGTAACATACAGATTTTTGCAGACGACCTTATTCCACGGAAAACAGAGTTTCAGACTCAAAAAGAAATTTTACGGTCTGCAATCGAAGATACTGCCAGCCGTTCCCGTAGTCAGGAAGATTTTCAGAGATTACTTTTAGAAAAATATAATATCAAATTGAAAGTCAGCCAGGGCAGGTTCAGCTATCATCACCCGGAACGCAACAAATATATAACCGGAAGGATGCTCGGCACACATTATAAAGAAGATTATCTTTTGAGCTTATTTGAGATAAATGCGAAAGAACAGGAATCAGAAAAGAAGCAGATAATCCCGAAGGAATATAAGGCAGAAATAAAATCACCAATACCTTCGAAAGCTGCTCCAACACTGGAAGATTCTTTTTCGGATATTAAGAAGCAGGCTTCCAGTTCCAGAAAGGACTTGAAGTCAATTGAAGATAAACTCCGTGGAATAAATGAGCAGATCCATTATACCGACCAGTACCTTGCAAATAAATCTGTCTATCAACAGTTTTGTAAATCGAAACCCAAAGGGCAGTTCCGAAAAGAACATTCTGCAGAGATAACCCTTTATGAAACCGCAAGGAAATTTCTGAAAGAACATTCTGCCGATGGCAAACTTCCCTCCATGAAGCTGCTGAAAGCAGAAAAGGAACGCCTGCTGCAGAAGAAAAAAGAGGCGCGGAATAAATACCATTATTACCATGATTATCAAAAAGAACTGCATACTGTCTGCTCTAATGTAGATATAATCTTAGGACAGACACACGGCAGACAGACCGAAAAGCAGAAAAGCACGGATATATCCTGAAAATGATATGCTGCTGTCACAATTATCGTCGGAAGGATTCCCTTTTACGGGAAATCCTTCTGCCACAATCCTCTCTCTTCCAAATCAGTAAAAGTCAATTTCCTTCCCATCCAGATAGAGATGGAATTTATACGCATCATTTTTTATATCGTAACCTTTCTGAAAGTCGCCCGTAGAAAATTCAATCTCACAGACCGATTTCCCCTTTTCCACGTCTTTTCCGTTCAGATACACCGTAATATCCAGCTCCGATGGATAGCCGTTCACATCTGTCGAGAATCGGATAGAATGAAACGAATTGTCCTGGCACATATGGATAATCTCTCTTGCAAATTCCTCCTTATCCTCAATCCGGCTGCTGTTGGCAGCCACATTTAGATGATGGTCATTGTTCATAGAAAAGCTGCTTACTACATCAGGCACTCCTGAATGCGCTTCCTTCCATTCTGGATATTTCCTCACTCCATACAGAACCGCGCATACCAGCGCTACAGCAATCAGAAAATACCATATCTTTTTCCAAATCTTTTCCCGCATTATCTTCCCACCCTTCTGTATTTTATAGTGTCATTATATACACACTATTGTTCCAATTATTTTACATGGATAATAGAAGTAATACAAGCAGCATTTGAATAAAGGCGGGAAACAGCATGATAACATACGACCGACTATGGGAAACCATGAAGGAAAAAGGCGTGACGCAGTATGACCTGTACACGCATTACAATATCAACCGCTCGCAGCTTAACAGGTTAAGACACAACATGAATGTGGAAGTGAATACGATAGACAGGCTCTGCAACATCCTGCACTGCAGGGTAGAGGATATTATGGAGCATTTTGATGACAGCAATCTCTTTTGAAAATCGTATTCTGCCCGGAAATACCTGCCACACCTAATTTGAATTTGGAAAGGACTGGTAACACAATGGACGCCTCCAAAGTATCCCAATACAACCGGAAGCACGAAGAAGATCTTAAGCGCCTGAAGAACTTCCGGTTACTGGACGATGATTTTTGCACAAAAGTGTTTGAGGATATTGAATGTGTGGAGCTGTTACTGCGTATCATATTAAAGAAAGATAATCTGAAAGTAACCGAAGTACATTCCCAATATAATATGAAGAATCTACAGGGACGTTCGGCAAGGCTTGATATATTTGCCACTGACGATACCAAGGCGGCGATGAACGTGGAAGTACAAAGAAGCGACCAGGGCGCAAACCCAAGACGTGCAAGATACCATTCCAGCCTGATTGATGCCAACATCACGGAACCGGGAGATAAATATGAGAAGCTTCCAGAATCCTATGTTATCTTCATTATAGAAAATGATGTCATGGGAGCCGGGCTTCCCCTCTATCATATCAACCGTTCTGTAGAGGAAACCGGGAATGGTTTTGGGGATGATTCCCATATCATCTATGTAAATTCACAGATTCAGGATGAAACCGCTTTAGGACGGCTGATGCATGATTTCTCATGCACCGACCCATCTGACATGAATTATAAAATATTAGCTGACAGAGTGCGGTTTTTCAAAAGCGATGAGGAAGGAGTGTTGACTATGTGCCAGATGCTAGAGGAAATGCGGAATGAAACAGCGTTAGAAACAACAAAGGAATTTGCCCTCCGTCTGATTATCAGAGGGAAAGATACTCTTGAGGAAATTGCGGAGATTACCGATTTACCGCTTGCCGAACTGAACCATTTAAAAGAAACAAGGAAAATATAAATAAACAGCGAAAAGGAGAAGCCCCTGCCCCCTTTTAAGGCCAGGTACTTCTCCGTCCACATAGGCGTGCACGCTGTCATCCGAAAACTCCATGTCCACATCTGGAATCTCCGGCTGAGCCATGCAGTATTCATAGAGCTCCATAGCAAGTTCGGTCCCTGTTTCACTGGCTCCGGAAAATGCATCGCCGCTTCCATTGGCATAACTGGCCGCCATATGCACAAGGATGAAACGCTGCCCTTCCGAGAAGTCCGGATGCTTTTCTGCAAAGAACCCTTCGTTTCCACTGGCTTTTGTCCCATAATAGCAGATTTTTGCCAGGGCTTTCTGATCTTTCAGCCTGGAAATACTGTAAGTTCCGCTCTCTGGAGAATCGGCAGAGGGCTGTACGCAGTAGGCAGTGGCTGAAATGTTGCCAAACTGGACGGTATATTTATAAGTCAGATAACTGCCATACCCGTAATCGGCATAACGGTAACAAGTTCCCCTAGTCACAGTGACCTGCTCCATGGAACTGGCCCCTGCAGAAGCATAAAAGGTAACACTCTCCTCTGCTTCCTGTTTTTCAGAAAATGATACAGCCTTTTTTCTTTTACGATAATATTCCGGCTAATATGATAGGATGGATTTTTACTGACTGGCTCCACAAAATAGACCGCTTTGTAAATATCCGCCCGGCTGCTGTCAAACGCCTGCCCGGATTCATTTTTTGCTTCATGAAAAATAATCTTTACTTTATCTGAAGAAAACTCCATGCCGAAAAAATCATGCTCTATATCAAAATCACTGCCGATTTCCACCTCATGGTCTTCTGCAGCCACAATTTCGTCCTCTTTCAGATCTTCCTTTATTTTTTCCAGAGCCGGATATTCTGCCTCATACGCTGCTGTCTCCAGATCTGCTCCCTGGACATCCACCGGCTGTAGTAAGAAAGCCGATAAAACCGTGACTGCAGACAGCAGGCAGGATAAAAGCTTTTTTCCATTTCCTTTCAATACGATTTCTCCCTCGCTTTCTTTGTTGCGCAGCATAAAGCTGCTGGTATTCTGTCTTTCTATCCTTTATTTTTTCATATTCCCCTGTGCATGTCTCTCCTTTCACTTCTGTTATCCAGCCCGGTTCCCCGGACTGACTATTTTTGATACGTTTTCCCATGTTCCTCCCAGACCCGTTCCCTGTCCCGGTTCTTATCATCCGCAACGTTTTCTCTGGCAGGGCACGCAGAATGCGCACTCAGTACCGGGTATCCATCTGAGCAGGATATGAAATTTTCAAGGTGCACAAAAAGGGAATCTGTTTGAATTGTTATCACTGATTTTTTCAGAACATTACCCTCTCACTAATCGCAGACTGGAAAGGGTAAAATACAAGTAATTTGAAAAACTTTTTTATTTTTAGCGAATATTGCCAAAAATAGTGCACAAAATAGATATTTTTATAGAAATATGATAAAATAAGCGGATAAAACAACTTGGAAGTTTTTCTGTCTGGAAAATCGGAATTCTGATAAGACACTTTTTATAGCATTTATTAACTGTTATATCTTCTCTTCAAAAAGTCCGCAAACCCTTGAAAATACTAAATTTATAACAAGTGAGTTTGCCCTTAGACTTTCCCTTGTGTTATATCCTTTTCTCTCATGTTACGAACCCTCATAAGGGCAAAAATAAGGGAAAGAAAAACCTGTAACAAATTATAACATGAAATGAACAGGACAGAAAGAACTGATTGGAATGCTTTCACAAATTTCTCCAAAACACAGACAAGAAAGGGCTGATAAGATATGAGATTTATTTATGCAGTGTATAATATGCTCCATAATTGTATTGATGTAACCACTTTTGACGGATATATTTTACGCATAGACTGTGGAAAAGCGGAAGAAGGATTAAAAACAACACCATCCTCTGAGTGTGCCTTAAATGCTTTGGCAATAGATAATCCCCTTGAATATGCAAGGCTATATCTTGAGGGTGATATTCAGATATGGGTAACCGAGGAAGATTCATTAGAAGTTTGGTAATCCTCCTAGAGATCCCCCAAATTGTGTGAATTCCTATATTTCCCTTTTTGATTCAAATCCGTCTAATCTATGCATCATTGCGAGCTACAAGTTACCACCAAGAGCAGGGAATTACTTGAATCCCTGCTCTCTTAATTGTTATTAGTCACATAACTGTATTACTTCAAATTAATTTACTTTACGAATACGCTCCAGTGAAAGCTCTGCTTTAGAAATTATCTCAACATTCAAATTATATACCTGATTGCTAATAATTGGTTCTTCGACAATAAATAATCCAATTACAGACCATAAATCCGTATTCCCAAGCTTGAGCTCTGTACAAACATCATGCAAATGATTTTTTACCCACTCAATACGTCTCTTATGCTTTGTTATATAGCACTTCTTTTTTCCTTTATCAACAAACATTTCATTATATTCTAAATACATCTCATATGGGTTTCTTGAAAATGGAAATGCCTTTGTTTCCGCTACATATATTCTCTTTTCAGAAACATCTACAAAAAGAACATCTATATCTCCTAGTGTTTCCCCATTTTCATTACAAATACTTTTTTTATTTATCTTTTTTCGATTAGGATATACTTGAAACTCCCCTATATCATTTAGTATTTCCACAATACGATTATTGAACAATTTTCCTCTTTGATTACTTATCTTTCCTATCAATTTTGACATTTTTTTATCTTTTGTAGAATATGTCCCATTATAAATTAATCCCGTAACATACTCCATCATATGATACAACTGTCTGTTCCCCCATATAATTTCATCATCCCTTTGAATAATTGGCCTTCTATTAAGAGAATATGCACGATTAAACCTCCAAGGATATACATATTCTTTTCTATACGGTTTAGGTAATTTCATAAAATCTTCTCGTACCTTTATACTTATATCTTCTATCACTCTTGTTATTATCTCTGCTGTTATTTTTTCAATATTTTGAGTCAAAATTTCTATTACATCTGAATATTTTTTTACATATATCTCGTTATCATCTATCTCCTCACCGATTATAATGATTCCCGAAATTACACTTATAAATTGCTGATATGTATATCCTCTTTCAGATTTAAAAGCCTCATCCAGTTCATTTGTATAATCATCCATCTTCTGCGTGCTACTCTTTCTGAACGCAAAAGAAGAGTAATACTCCAATTGTTCCTGCCTATATACTTCCCCATATTGAAACATATCTACAAATTCCTTTTGTTTCATCCCAACTCTATCAGATGGCAGTATTTCAATTGGCGTATCAAATATATTATAATAAAACAGGTCATTCTTATAGGCCCAGTCTATTATTGTCGAGCAAATAGCCAATATATATTCATATTGTCCAATTCCTAATAACTTCTGCCCCTTTGGTGGTTTTGCAGCAATATATTCCATTAAGAACTTTAATGCTAAAGATGTTCTGTTGCATTCATTATAATCATTCAAGATTTCATTTTTCTTTTCTGGATAGCAACTTACATCAAAAGCATATCGTTCTCTTGCAATCATAAGTCGATAAAGTGTTTTTTCCAAATCCAAATATATTAATTCCACAACATATTGAGGATTTATTTGTTCCACTTCCTCTTGAAGCATATTGTATAATACTCCAACTATATAGTTTGCCAATTCTCCCCGCTTTTCTTTTGGTATTACTCCATATGTCCATTTATTTGATTCCAACAATTTTTTTCCAATCAAATCCAAAAGAAAGTCCTCATCCTCACAATGAACAGATATGTAATCAGTAAACTCAAATGGCTTAAGATATGGTTGCTTATGAAAATCAAAAGAAAACATTTTCTTTTTCATTGGATTACTAAATATTTTTTCTATATAGCTTTCATAATCAAAATTATCACTTGCAAAATCGCACAAAGTACCTATCACAAATTTACACAATTCTTTTTCTGAAGAATTATCCGTTTTATTGAGTCTCCAATAAAAATTTGGATTTATTACAATTTTTATATGATTATTTTCAATATCTAAATTAAGCAATTTAGATATCTCTCGTTCTTCTGGTATATTATAAAAATATTCTACAGCTTTTCCTGAAATCAAAATATCAAAATGAAATATATTATAAGAAAAAAACAATTTATTTATCAATTCTCTACATTCTGCCAGCCAATAAGTCATAGTATCCAGAGTCGAATAATATATACTTAACTCATCAAGTGTCGTAATAAGTCCCGATGTTACCCATATAACACAATTTTCAAAAGATACTACCAAAGCATTCCTTTTCTCTTTGCTTCTTTCATCTTCTATATATATCTTTCTCTCATTATCACTTGCCACAACTTCTGCATATAGTCCATCAACATAAGATAAAACTCGTTTTCTATCTTCTTTTTCCAGTGCTTGCCTAATATAATCAATCGAATCACCGGGTGCTATAAATATGTTTAAATTAGCTGGATTAAGATCATCGGACATATAAAATGAATAATGATTACTCGTATATATGCTAACTGTATTTAATTCACTAAATGCCTCTAATCCATATGTATGAAGTTTTGTTTTTGCTCTAATATATCTTGGTAGAAAATTATTTTTTTCATTTATACTGAGACATTCTAGTTCCATAGGAAAAAATTTTATAGTTTTATACACTGATAGAGATTTTTTAATTCCCAAAAGTATTCCTCTTCCGAATCCGCTTATTATTAACAAAAACATAATATTCTCAGCCCCGATTCTCACCTCTGCGAATTTATCTCTTAAATATGAGATACGTTTTTCCAACATTGCTTGATGCCTATCATCTGGGTAATAATCATGCATTGTTGCTCCTGTATAACCTTCACCATCGTCTGCCAAGTATATAACAAGCATATATTGATTATTGTAAACAGAAACAAGCATCTCTTTGTAATATTCATTATTTATTAGTTCAAACCCCTTATTTTGTTCTTGTATCTTGTAATGTCCTAATTTAACAAGATATTCTCTGCATCTCTTCCATATAAATTCATGATACCTTCCAATAACCGCTTCCTTTATGTCGTATTTTTCAGCTAACACAATTGTCATATAAAACGCAAATGTTGGCAATACTGATATATTCAATATAATAATGGAATTATTTTTCTTATTTCTTAAAAAAGGTCTTTCGTAAAAAGGTCTATGATTTGTTTCTCCAGCATCTTCATTCCCAAATTCACTTAAAAAGTTTTTTGTATCTGTTTCTCCAAAAAATTCATCAAAATAATCCCCATCAAGCGTAACCAAATGCGCACACTCATTTATTATTTCAGAATTTGGAACGAATAGTCTATTATTTTCTTCAATATCATTATTTGTGTTACTTGCATTTATCCTTTGTGCGATACCATCTGACACTCCCAAAACAAACACATATAATTTATGAACACATTGTATAAAATCATCTGGAAAATCATTTTGATATTCAAAAATTATACGAATCATATTTTGAAGATTATATGCCGGAGTTTGGTCTATACCATTAAAAACCAAATAGTTTTTATGGAACATTACATTTTGAACATACAAATTTTCATTTGGATCTATCATCATACATAAATCAGAATCATTTACTTGCGAAATAAGTTTTCTAAATTTACCAGCACTCATTATATTATCATTGATTATGCCTTCATTATATACATTAACACAAAGTAATTCTGCTATGACAGCATCCAATAAAATAGATTTATTTTGATTTACAGGCAGTAAATTAAGACCTGCTATTCGGGCTATGATATCATATAAATCATATTTTTTCATTTCTTTAACAATGTTATCAAATTTTTTTGTTGGTCTTTCATTCTCAAAATTAAAATCAAATTCTTCTAAATCCCCAAAATCCATAGTAATCTCCCATTCTTGCCAAAGTCTGCGAATTTGGGCGTAAGCACAAATTTGCCCTGTGAAAAATTTATTTTTCACAGTAATATCTCCAAATTATTCCCTAATGATTTGTGCAAATATGATATATACACAATGCAATCTACTATTCAAAAAATCCATCTGTTTCAAAGATGTGATCAATCTCATCCGTATTTATCGCTTTTAATACCTTTTGCCTGATATTTCCATGTGACATATCAAGCCGTTTAAACTTATCTTTGCCAGATGCATCTTTCTCACGCCGGATTAATTGAACACGTCCTATTTTGGGTTCTTCCTCTGCATATTTAGCCAATGCCTTGGCTTTCCCAAGATTGTCTTTGTAATCAGGGTTATGAGGTTCTAATATATCCATAACATAACCCAGAACAGAATCTTTTCTGACAATAATAAAGTCCGGATATGCAGCCTTTGTTTCGCCTTTCATCTCATAAGGCATACACATAGACCATTTTTCTCTAGGCGGATTCCGCAACCAGCAAACAAAATCAGAACGTCTTGATTCTTCGTCTATTAATCCGCTTTCCCAACCATTTAATTTTATTTGTGCCATTCCGTCCGCATATGCAAATAAGTGATTATCATATTTTTTACCAGTTAAATCTATCTTCACACTGACTGTTTCCGGCAGCGTGAAATTGTGTTTGCTGACAATATCGCTGTTTGCCACGATATCATCATATTGTTTCCTGCATTTTTCAGACTTCCCGACAACATAACGACGATACTTATCATTCAATTCATGAAATTTCTTTTCTGCATATCTGTTCAAATTTGCAATACAGTTATCATCTGCAACAAATAAGACACAGTCAATTTTATACTTATTAACATCCATGATATCTAAGTAACGCCGACCGTATAAGTTGCAAAAACCATAATTACCAATTCGCGCATCGGCTGCCCTTAATTCACGGTCAATGTCCGAATCAGAAATTGCCGTAAAATTTAGCTGACCATCATTTCTAATAGACTGCCCGAAAACATCAAACACATCTACAAGCAGCTTGAATTCAAGCACTTTGGCAGAAAGTGCTTCATATTCTCCCGAATGGTGCAGTTTATCTACATATTCCCGCATCATATTAAGAATATCTTCTTCAACTTCGTCCTTTGCGCCTTGATATATCATGTTATATGTCAGCAAGCCTGCAAGATCAAGCAAAGATTTTAAATAGTTGTGAATCTTTGCAGTTTTTACAACATAGGTCAAAAAACCTTGGTCATTAATAAATTTTGTGATTCCTTTGCGGTCAATTTCAGGCAAAAGCGAAAGCTGTTCACCCTCTACAATCTGCACTTCTGCCTCCATATCTGTATTCACTGGAACAGAAATAACCGGAAGTGGCTCGCTTTGCAGATATGGTTGCTGCAATGGAAACAAATTATCATTCTCCGTTCCTCGTTCCACACTATCTATATCTTCTAATTTACTTTTCTGCTGATTATCAGGCTCTATTTGGCTCTGACCTAAAACTGCGTTATCGGGCATAAATTCTTCCAAGCCAATTTGTCCCGGAATGTGTGCTTTTTCTTTTCTATGCTGTGTCGTATGAATCGTCCAAGGTACATATACGACATCCTCAAGCGATTCACTATCAACAACTGTTGGAATATCTTCACCCTCTGAATTTTGCAATTCTTTTACAACATTTTCTACTGTATATGCGTTGAAATATGGCAGATATAATCGGACATCATTTAAATAGTCATCTACAAGGATATGACTTTGCAAAGGCGTTCTGACCATTCTCCCTAATAACTGGGCAATATATGTAGCATCCTCTGCATGGCGAAATGACATCATTGTTTCAGCTCTCGGGCAATCCCAGCCTGTAGAAAGATTTTCTTTAAACAATACTACTTTTATCCGTCTGTCATCTGTAATTTCAGACGGTTCAATATGTGGCACATTCAAACCATTGACCAAAAGCGTGGCTGTCGAACCAAATGTATGTACCACCTCATTTTCCTTGAAAGTCACTCCTATACGTTCCTCAATTTTAGCAATTACGTCATCAAGATTTGTGTTGGAAATCAATTTTCCACTGCCAGCCTGAACCTGTATTACGAAAACCGGATTGACCTGCGCATAATGCTGTTCGTAACAATATTGGCGCCAATGATCGCATTTGCTTTTCCATTCATCAGTAGCAGCTTGCAACACTGCCATATCATTATTTTTCGCCGGATCATCAGGATATGTAATCAAAATACGGTCTTTCAGTAATCCTGATGCCCGAACGTCATTTGGTGTAATAATAACCCTCTGCAAGGTTGAATTGGTATCTCCTACAAGCTGGTTAAATCTTGCAGAAGTTGCACTCATCCCTATAACTAATGGTATTGGAGAAAGTTTATGCGTAACACTTCCTTTGATAAATCTTTGCATAATTGATGTTGCTGTTCCTGCCGCTGTCCCCTGCATTCCCCTATGCGCCTCATCAATGATAAAATACAGTCTGTCTGCTTTTTTCTTCGCCGTATTCTCCAAAGTTTCCCAAATGGTATACTGGCGGTTATCCGAATGTTTGCCAAGATTCCCTGCTTTCCCTAATTTCTGTGTATTCAAAAAATAGATATGCCCATCCTGCAATTCTTCCATATCAAAAGAGTCATCCTCAATGACAACACATTGCCCAAATTTAATACGATCTGCTTTTAAGTCTATCTTCTGCTTTGACTGTTCATTTAAAGCTGGAGAATCTGAAAGCCAAACAAATATTGCCTCTGGCTGATCCGCATAGTTTTCCGTTCCAAAATAAATATCTTCTATCAAGGCTGCCATAATAATCGTCTTACCTGCACCTGTTGGAGCCTGTAAAGAAATCACTTGGGGAATATGTGTGTTTTGATACATCCCAAGCGCTGCCGCAGTCCTTGTTCTAAGTTCATAAACTGCCTTTTTTTGAAATGGGAATAATTCTACTTTCATGCCTGCTTCCTCCCCTGGTTAATTCTGAAATTGTCAAGATAATCCCGATATAGCTGATAAGTATTTTCTACAGCAAGATTTTGTATCATAGTACGATATCCTGCTTCATAATCAGTTACAATAAACACTGTTTCAATTCTGGAATCTTGATTAACTTTTTCTTCAAATTCCGAAAAATAATTTTCATCTAACAATACCGCAAACTTATTTTCTGATAAAATCATCATAGTTGGAAGCTGTTCAGTATTAAGTGACGGACAAGGTCCTATTGCCCCTGCTTTCATCCAAATTACCGGCAAAAGTTCCCGAAACTGTCTGCCTAAAGATACTGTCGTTTTATCTAAAAAACCAAGATTAAAAAATACTGCATTTGACAAGAAACCATCAGATTTCATTATATCAGCAAGTCGAGGATATTGCTGAAATTTGACTTTCCGATAAACAGTCTTTCTTATTGGTTTTCCATTAGTTTTCGATATAACTGATATTTCATCATCTGCTTCATATAATTCAAATTCAACCCCATAATTCCCCTTTAATGGAATACCATTTATATCACATCCCTTAATACTGCCAACAGTTCGAGGCCAAGTAACCGAATGGGCAATTCCGAGTTTTTCCCATTCTTCATCGCCAGGTTTATATCCTTGCTCTGTTAGAATTTTTGCTTCCTGATCCGATACCTCATTGTTTGTAACCAAAATGCAACGGCGATGTCCGCCGTCTGCTGCATTCAGCAGATTGACCGCATGCAGAGTAGTACCCGATCCAGCAAAAAAATCAATAATTAGAGCTTCTTTATTATTTCTAACAATCGTTGCTATGGAATCATGTTCAGCATACAATGATTTGGGGAAAGAAAAGGCATCTGTCTTTCCAATTATTGCGGTTAATATATCTGAACCATATGCTCCTGCATCATGGGAAGTTCGGTGCCAAACCGTTTTAATGACACGGTTTTCATTGCTTGCATATTCAACAGTAACTACACCTGTTATAGGATTCCTATCTGTGATTATTATTTTTCCCTCTTCAATTGCTTTTTGATTGGGCTGGCTTATATATGTAATACCCCATGTTTTCCTTTTTTTATCATACTTGCCACAGGAAACATATCCTTTTTCAATAAGCATACTCAGGGTGTCAGCGCCAACACTCCACCTTCCCCAACTGCCATCTTCACGAATTGGCCATGCCACAGAATATCCATTTATTTTCTCCTCAACGTCTGGAGCAAAATTAATGGGCAATGGTTCACCTGCAGCAACTACTTTTTGTATTGACTCATCAATCAGAACCGGATAAAACATATTCTCGCGGTCTGCTCTTAACGCATCCGTCCCAGAGCGCAATAATCCTTTCCAGCGAGGATACTTTTTATCCTTCGGAAGGTTAAGCAAATTATCATTGCTTTCCGCAACAAAAGCATCAGATGCAAAACAAAAGATGTTATACTCCTCAACTCGTGAAAATCGACCTTGAGTGACTCCTTTTGGATTTATTACATCCGTAGTCATCTGAATATAGTAATCAGAAAAAACATCTTCCAATAGCGTTCTTAAATGATGCACCTCATGTTCATCAATCGTAACTATCAAGACACCTGTTTTGGGATTGAGCAATTTTTTTGCCAGTCGCAGCCTTTTATGCATCATACTCAACCACTTACTATGGCGGTAACTGTCATTTCCATCCACATAATCATTATTGTACTTCCAATCTTTCGCACCCGTATTATATGGCGGATCAATATAAATACAATCTACCTTTTCCGCATAGAGATATTCTAGCAGTTGCAGCGCATGATAATTGTCCGCTTCAATCAATGTATGCCATAAATCACTGTCAGGCGCATTGCACACGCTATCTATCTGTTTCAAATATGGATAGATTGGCTCTCCAAATTTTGCAACTACCACTAAGTCAGCAATGTTCCATTCTGCCTTCTCATCTTCTTTAATGCATAATGCTTTTTCATTATTTATGGCAATTACTCTATAAATGTCATTGATATTTCCGGATTTTAATGCAACATTGCTTCCGCAATTCACAGGCATTTCATATAATGGTGTACACTCTGGCAAGTGTTCTTCAAAAACAAGACCAAATTTCTTCTGTTTGTTCATTCGATTTACTTCTTGTTCTATCTTATTTCTAAGCTCAGCATCCTGTATCTGAGCTATCAAATCATTAATTGCTGCCATAAATCAGTTGTTCTCCTTTAATTTTTTTATCTCTGATTACAGTTCAACATAGTTGAACTATAACTATCTCGATTCCTTATAACACATTCCAATATCCTGCTTTTTTCGATCCTACTCTCTCAATATAGCCATTTTCACGCAGAAATGAAATATTGTTATCTACAGCCGTTTTGCTAATTCCTAAGATTTTGCGAAGTTCTTCAGCCGTTATGTTGGGATTATCCCTCATTTCTGTCAAAATTGTCCTTCTTCTTGCATTTAATGGCTTTTTATTCCCGACTTTATTTGAGGCTTTTTTGATTTTTTTCAATGGTATTGTTACAACAATTGAATTTTCTCGAAATGCAAACGCCTCTTTACCATAAATTTCCGTTATTTTAGGGACTCCTCGCCCTGATTTTTCACTGATATGCAATTGCAGAAAAATTTCCGACAGCTTTTCATTCACAGGGACAGATTCCCCCAGATAAAAGCCCTCCATTGTCTGTGCCGGCGGCAGGGAGCCTCTTGATAAGATTTCTATCCTGTCAGAAAAAACGGAAATCATCGGTTCGTTTCCCTCTGTCCATTTGTTATGCAGGACAGCATTGATGATTGCTTCCCGAAATGCCTTGTTATCAAACAGCGGCACCTCTTTCCTTTCCACAACCCGATCTGTTTCGTCTGCCTGTATGATATTCAGCACATCACCATATCGCAATAACTCGTCCAAACTGTATAAAAGACAATTGTTTCCGAACTCCCTGACTGAAAACAGATTTGTTCCTTTGGTTTTTCCCTCGAATATAGATACTCTGAGAGGAAAATGAGAATCATCCGAAAGCAGCTGCGCTAATAAATTAAATTGTCCTTCTTCATTGCGCAGACCTAAATTTTTTATAAAGGTCTTATCATTTAAAACAATTCCCTTCGATCCATAATATCCAAACAGTTTTTGGAAAGTAAGTTCCTGATATTTTGCTGGAATCGTTTCTATGGTTTCTGTTCTTCCATCAAGTATTTTAAAAAGTTCAATCTCCCTCTTAGGATAGTCTTTGATATTGCATTTCGATGAACCAATCCTTATATACCGCTTTTCCTTAAATGCAGTAGGTATCTCAAAAGCCGCAGGTATAACCAATACAACAACTCTCTTTTGCTGAATTTCAATTTCCTCAAAAGAAAAATTCAGGCTCGGAGAAAGATTTCTGGCCAGATAATTCTGATATGGTTCTTTATTGTAGTCGCAATATTGGTTGAATGTCGTCCCAACTATTTTATGATTCTCATCTTTAACTCCCCATACAAAATAAGCATATTTTTTATAGTGGAACGCTGCAGCGTTTGATAACGCGGAAACATACTCTCCTAATGTTTCCGGCTGAAACCAATTCTCTTTAAATTCAAACCATTCCTGTTCATCATTCGTGGCACATAAATCTAATACAATCTGTTTTATATCCATTGACAATCTCCTCGATACGGATTTATTTCCAACTTTATTCCCAATTTTTTTAATTATAACACATTGGGAATAAAGTTGGAATAAGAATTTATACTATCTTGCTCTCTTTTTTACAAATACAGGTACTTCTTGAAACATTTCGATTTTGAATTTAAACCTGCTATTTTAAAATTTGCCAACTTTAACGCTTATGATTTTGATGCATCCATACACCCATAAGCTGTACCTGTTTTTCGACAGCCTCCACATTCTGCGCCAACTGCTCTATTGTGCCTGTGCGGTTTTCCGGCTTGATTTCCGGCTGTATCAGTTCCTTTGGGTATTCCTGCCTTGTATGGATATCCATATAGGATTTCAGCCGGTAGTAATAGCCTTTATTTCTGTTATCTTCAAATACAGGGGAAACTTCGCCCTTTGAGGTCTGCCACCGCATAAGGCGGGGAAACCAGCACAGTCCGTCCATGATGATTTCCTTAAATGAATTGAGCAGTTCCCCAAGTGCGGTAAACAGCCCCCGAAAGCTGTTTCCTGCCTCTATATCCGCCCCACGCTCCACATGGTTCGCAAATTCCTCAATCAGCGGCGCAAAGGGTAGATATGACTGAATAAACTGCTTTATCTGTCTGAGCGCTTTTAGGAAGATATTGGAACTTTCAATCTCCCCGTCCAGTTCCTCTAATTTTTTCTGCGTAATGGATTTCTGATGGTTCAGGACAAGAATGTCAGCCTCCAATCCTATTTTATCCGTTGACAGTTTTTCAATCTTTTCTTCCTCTTTTGCAACTTTGTATTCCGCAACCGTCAAATCATGGTTTTTCCCCTTTTTCTTTTCCTTTACTTCCTGTTGGAAGATGGCTTTCATATAGTGGTTGGCGTCTGCCCGCATTTTATCCTGCAAAACTTCTGACAGGACTTGGGGCGTGAATACAGATCGCTTTGATACTTTTGTTGACAAGCCACGCTTAAACCCTCTCCCTACCGGAACACCTACAACGTGCATGTGCGGGCTTGCCTCATCAAAATGAATTACCGCATTGGCAATCTTAAAATCTGGCAGATACTCCTGCAGCTTTAAAAGGAGCTGCTTATAGACCTGTTTCATAAATATTTTGTCACCGCTGTTCTGTTCCCAGAATTTTTTATCCCCGCATTGTATGATGACTTCCACCGCCATGTCCTGTTCCGTTTCGGACACATGCTCAAAATAATCGCCAATCCGTCTTTCCGGTCTTGTCTGCTTTGCATTGTATTCTTGCAGGGCGGCGTCAAACTCTTTGCGGTATACATTTTTCACGTCCTGCATGAGGTTCGTTGTCCCATAAAGAAGCGTGATGTTATCCCTGCTGTAATCCTGCGAGTGGTATTTCCTCAGATTGTGTTTTGCTACTCCTGCGAGTTTTGTCTTGCTGTTGATTGCGCTTTTCTTGTTGCTGATGTGGTTGCTGAAAGAAATCTCTCCCATGTTTCCTCCCTGATTTCATGTTGGAGCAGTGCGGTTATCATCTTGGCTCCGCCATAGATGATAACCCCCTAGCAGTATTGTCAAAGTCAATGTTCCATTGCCCTCGCCAATACTGCGGGGGCTCTCCGAGGGTATCCAGTGAAATGTGCTTTCAGCATATTGGAAACAGTTTTCCGGCTGTTCAATGCTTATTTTATTGGCAATCCTTTTATTTCTGCCCGTCCCTGTTATCCTTATCTGTACCCAATATACGGGTTATGCTGAATTGCATTTCTGCTGTTGCCGGCGGTCAACTGATTTTCTTCAAAATGATTGCACTTTTTAAGTTCATTTTTTATGGAACCTATATCACAGTTTTTTCAGTGAACTTACTTTTTAAGTTCATTCTTCAAAAGTGACTGCATTTTTTGAGTTCATTTTCCAAAAATGATTGCATTTTTTAAGTTCACTGCCACCATGCGCCTGCCTTTTATACAGCCGATTTTCTTGTTACTGCTTTGACATTGCCCTTGTCCCTCAAATCCCTTCCCTCATTGACAGTCATAAACAGTTCCAGAATGTCCTTTTTGATAAGTGCCTTTCTCCCCACTTTCAATACAGGGAGCTTATTCCACTCTACCAGTTTCCTTAGTGTGTTCCGACCGATGCCTGTGTAGTCTGCCGCCTCCTCAATCGAAAGGGCAATCTTCATTTCTGTCATTCATTCTCCTCCTCTCAAATTGCATTATGCAATTTTATAGTATGCTTACTATACATCATTTATATTTCTTTGTCAAGCGTTATGTGATTTTAAGAATTATTTTTAACTTGCATATTGCAATAAAGGCTTTGGTATGGTATACTCTGACCATACCGATAAAGGAGGAAATCCAACATGAAAGACAAAGAGCTGCGCCGGATAATCGGCGGCAGGGCAAAACAGCGGAGACTGGAACTGGGCGTCAACCAGCCCTATGTTGCCGAAAAAATGGGCGTCACCGCATCCACCATTCAGCGGTACGAGGCAGGAACGATTGACAACACCAAGAAACTTGTCCTTGACGGTCTGGCAGACGCACTCCATGTTTCCATAGAGTGGTTAAAAGGCGAAACAGAGGAATACGAATCTGACATTACGGATAAAAAGGAAATGTTAATCCGTGATGCCATGTCCTCCATTCTTTCAAAGCTGCCCTATGACATGGAAACTTCCGAATCAGACTTTTCAAAAGACCTGTTGCTGCTGATGCTGCAGGAATATGAATTGTTCGTGGATTCGTTCCGCCTTGCGTGCAGGAAGTTTAAGGGCAACAGGGAAAGCGCAAAGCTTGCAAAGACAATGGGATTTGAATCGGACAGGGAATATAATGAAATCATGTTCCTGCGGGAGATTACCCACACCGTAAATGCCCTTAATGATATGGGCGACATAGTGAGGCTCTACTCCAAAAACCCTGACGCCGCCGCTGCAAGGCTTTCCGGTCTTTTATCAGGGGAAGATTCCGATTCGGTATAGCGGGACAGCAAATTTTATGCTATCCTTATTTTCAGAAAGCATTCCATCAGTTCCGACTGCCATATCTGTTCAATGATTACATACGCTTAAAATGCGTTCATTGAAAGGAGAAACGATTATGGCAAAAGGATCAGTACGGAAGAAAGGTAAAAAATGGTACTACCGCTTCTATGTGGAGGACGCAAGCGGTAACTTGGTACAGAAAGAATGTGCAGGAACAGAAAGCAAAAGCGAAACGGAAAAGCTACTAAGGCAGGCAATGGAGGACTATGAGGAAAAGAAATTCATTGCAAAAGCGGACAATATCACCCTTGGACAGTTACTTGACACATGGGCGGAGGAAGAATTAAAGACAGGCACATTAAGCAATGGCACTGTCGGTACTTATTTACAGGCAATCAACCGCATGAAACAACACCCTGTAAGCAGACGGAAACTCAAAACGGTTACTTCGGGGCATTTACAGCAGTTTATGGATATCATGTCTTTTGGGGGCACTATCGAAGATTTTGTTTCCAAAGGGTATTCCAAAGATTATGTAAGGGCATTCTCCGCAGTATTGCAGCAGTCGTTCCGATTTGCGGTGTTCCCGAAACAGTACATCACATTCAATCCCATGCAGTATGTGGTAATGAGGCACAAAAAGGACGATATGGATTTGTTTGCGGAGGAAACGGATACTGAAACGGGCAAGGTCAAGCCGCTGTCATTTGAGCAGTACCAAAAACTGACTGCACAGCTTGGAAAACGCAGCAAAGACGCAATCCTGCCTGTACAGATAGCCTATTTCACAGGGCTTAGGCTTGGGGAAGTGGCAGGACTGACTTGGCAGGATATCAACCTCGAGGAACAATATCTAACAGTCCGCAGGAGCGTCCGTTACAACGGGGCTGCCCATAAACATGAAATCGGTCCTACAAAGCGGAAGAAAGTGCGGGTTGTTGATTTTGGCAATGCCCTCGCTGACATCTTGAAAAAAGCAAGGAAACAGCAGCTTAAAAACCGTATGCAGTATGGAGAACTCTACCATAGGAATTTTTACAGGGAAGTCACAGAGAAGAATAGGGTACATTATGAGTATTACAATCTGTCAATGACAGAGGATGTGCCGGAGGATTATACGGAAATCTCCTTTGTATGTCTGAGGGAAGATGGCTGTCTGGAACTTCCTGCCACCGTAGAAACAGCCTGCAGGACAGCGGCAAGGAAAGTGCCGGAGTTAGAGGGGTTCCACTTCCACACATTAAGGCATACTTACACGACGAACCTGTTATCAAACGGGGCGCAGCCAAAAGACGTGCAGGAACTTTTAGGACATTCGGACGTAAGCACTACAATGAATGTCTATGCACACGCCACAAGGGAGGCGAAGCGGGATTCCGCAAAGCTATTGGATAAGGTTGTGGGAATGAGTTAAGCAATAAAAACTGAATAAGAAAAACTTTCCCTTGTAATCTGCTCATAAGGGCAAAAACAAGGGAAAAGGATACATATTTTGAGGTCAGGCATACCGCAAAGCCTTGAAAATTAAGGAAAGTTAGAACAGTTAGTAGATAAATTGGAATTTGGCAGGTCGGAAATTAAACCTTTCAAAATTAAGTATTACTGTGAAAAACGTGATCCCGAATTTGAACAGAAAATGCATGATGTACTTTTGGTTTATAAGCCGATATCCTTACAGTTTAACGAAGATGGCAGTGTAATTATTTCGGAGGACGGGGTTGTTGTCCATACAGTTTCCTGCGATGAAAAGCCTGGCATACAGGCAATTGCGACGACAGGGGATGACCTGCTGACAGGGGAAGCAATCCCTCTGGTCAGCGAGAGCCATAAGAGTTCGGATTTTATCAACCTGTTGAAGAAACTGGACAATAAATATCCAGAAGGGGATGTGATACGAATCATATGCGATAACCATTCTGCCCACAAGTCCAAGGAGACAAAAAACTATCTTACAACATGTCCTGAGGGCCGGTTTGTCTTTGTATTTACGCCTACACACGGATCTTGGTTAAATATGATAAAAAGTTTCTTCAGCAAGATGACAAAGCAGATGCTAAAAAGAATCCGTGTCAAATCAAAAGAGGAACTTGCTGAACGCATATATCTATATTTTGAAGAGGTCAACAGGGAACCAGTTGTTTGTCATTGGGCTTATAAAATGGATGAAATCAGTCAGGATGAAGCTGTAAAAGTTGGTGTAAAATCGAATATTAATTAGGCTAGTTATTAATTATTCGATGTACTAGATATCTTTAAACATATTTTAGAAGGAAATGAAAATGAATTTCCATTATTAACTTGATGAATTTTTCGATGGAAATTTAGATGAGTATTCTATTGCACCAAATCAATTACAATTACCAAATGTAGTATGGGGATGTGTTGCCTTGCATGAAGATACAGAAATTATTGAAGACGATGGAACAGAAGGTTTGGTTTTGGCAGGCGAATCCATCATTGTATGCACAGATATGGGCGCTGACAAATTGAAAGGAATAGTGAATTGTGAATAGTTGTGTCCAGATGGTGCAATTGATTCTAATCCTACATACAAAGAAAATAATGGATGTATGAAAAGACACTAGTAAATAATGTAATTTCAGAGGGAGAATTATGAAGAAGATATATGAATTCAAGGGACTCAGTAAAAAACAGAAAAAAGAATTGATAAAAGATTATATCGAACGTGAATGGAAGAATCTTTTGTTTTCTTACTTTTTTATTATTTTGTCTTCATCGAAACCATTTTTTTCAAGTAAGAATGGTGCTATTTTTGTATCAATATGGTTTACTTTGGTTATTTTATTGTCTGCATATGCTTATGTAAACCAAAGCGATTATATGAATAGAAAGAAAAAGACGAAAGGTATTCAAAAAAACATAAAATTGCAGAAGTAGAAAAGGGATCCAACTTTTTCCCAGAAATTGGTGGATGGACTTTTATAGGGATGCAGTTTTTTGTTTCTATTTTGGTTTATTTCATAGCTACACCGGTTTCTTTATACTTGCAATTTAAGAATTTCGAAATCTATAAAGAAGTTTATATGAAACTTCTTATAGGTATTTTTGCGGATACATATATTGTAGCCTTCTTTAACGTAATTCTTCAAATTCTTATAGAATTTATATATGATTGTATAAATGATAGAACGACCCTGAAGACTATATTCGCACTAAAACTAAAATATGTAATATGCTATGTTGGAACAACTATTATTCTATGTATAGCATTCACTTATTATCTCAAACTTCGCACATAGATTTTAGCTATGCACCTTGAAAATTCAATATCTGGCAGTTATTCAGTTGTCAATGTTCAGTCAATTATGCCGTTTGCAGCTTCGATTTTAAAAGTGCAGGTATTGCATCCATAAATGCATCTACCAGCTCGTCAATTTTTTCATCAGAGATATCTATCTGATCCGCAAGCAGAGTCCTGAACATTTGAAGCAGCATTTGAAAAGCCTGTATCCATGTGATATCAGACAGCTCATCAGAAAAGTATAAAAACAGTTCTCCCATAGAACGGATATCGTTTGATTCCCGGTTCTCTAAGGAAAGCATCATATATCTTGTAAAAACGATTGCTGTATGGGCAGTCATTGCATCATAAGATATGGATCTGCATTCTTTGCTTAGATTAAGATAGCTCTTGCAGACTTTGAAGAATACTTCAATATCCCAGCGTTTTTCATAAATGCGGATAATCTCTTCTTCACTTAGGCTCACGTCCGTAGAAATAAGGCAGAGATATTCATTTCTCTTGTTTCCGTTACGGACATAGACCACTTTGGCAGGGATGATTTTTCCTTCCTTTACAACGTCCACCATGACGGAAAGCAGATATCTGGAACGTCCACGCCGTTTCCTGTTTTTGTTGTAAATCGTTGCCAGTGGCATGTCTTCGCCGTTATAACGGAAGAACATTTTAGGTGTTTTCTTTACCATTGCAATCACATCATATCCGATTACTTTGACAGCATGAAGAGAGCTTGGAGAAGAGAACCAGCTGTCAAAAAGAACGTATTTAGCTGGAATATCAGCTTTTTTAGCCGATTTTAAAAGTTCCAGCATGGCGATCGTTCCTTTCTCAACAGCAAGCATACGGCGCTTATATCCAACTGTTCTTTTATCAACTTCCTTTGCTTCGTTGATTCTGTTCTTTTTATTTTCGGTGGAGAGAAGGACGCTGTTGACCGGGAGAAAAGCGCTTCCATCTGACCAGCCTAATGTAAGCATACGAAAACCAAATTTATAACAATGTTTTGCATGGTCATATGCCTTTGCAAGAAGTTCCACTTTTTTGGAACGGTTACGTTCAAACATGGAATCGTCAATAATCAGTGCGTCAGCACGGTCTGCTGAATCAAGCGGGGCAATGGCATCCCTGATGATTCGGCTGGATAAAATCGTTGTGAACCGGATCCAGTTAATCTGGAGCATCTTCATAAAACGATAAACGGTATCCTTTGCAAAATCCGGCGTATCTTTTCCAATCAACAGGTTCATATACATACTTCTGTTTGAAAATATCAAAAGAAACAGATACTGGAAAATCAGCGCTGCAGGAATCCCCTTCTTTTTGTATGCATTAGCAGATTTCAATGCAGAAGAAAGATGAAACCGTGTAAAAAATCTTCTGATAGATTTCGAAATCTGGTTATCATTTTGATTGTCTTGTGTTATACTTTTATTCATAGCATGAGCCTCCGGATATATGATTGTTTCTGAACAACTCAATTATATCAAAACCAGACGGTTTCATGCTATTTTTATGCCAGTTCTTATTGAATTTTCAAGGTGCATAGGCACTTATTCAAGTGCGAAGTTTGAGTTACTGAAAAAAGAAGTATCGTCACCTTAATATCAACAAAAATACTTATAATTGCATTTGCTATCATTGCTATTAACCATGGAATAACAATCACATTTTTCTTTATATATGTATATATCCAATAGTGCCATCCTGCTCGCATTTTATAATAGCATATGACTTTTTGTTTTTTATTTCTTTTGAAACTGATGGCAAATTATACATAGTAAACACGAAGCTAAATATGTTCAAAATAACAAAAGCTTCAGTGTTATTTTCCAATTTTGCTAAAAAATACGTACTTGCGGTACACAAAATAATTCCGAGTATTATACTTGCACCTACAAAATATTTAAATACATTATAGTTTTCTAATATTGTTTGTTTTCTAAACCAAATCTTGTAAATTAGTTCTCCTATCATATTACCTCTACTAACCAGTGCAGGAGATAGGATAAAATATCCTATCCCCATATCTTATCTGCACATCGAAAAATAAATTTCACATACTTCTAACATAAAGTTAGGCTCTGAAAATAAAAACCTTACCATGCTGCCGCATATTTTTTACCATACTTTTTGATTAATGCTTTTGCAGTCGCAATAATTCCAGTGCTAACAACTCCTGCGCCAACAACTGCAGCAACCAAGGACACAATTGTTGCTATTGTAGATCCTGCATCAATTATATCAATTACTTTCATCGCTGCTGCAGACGAAATTGGTAACATAGATGCCAAGCCAACTGTTGTCATAGTTAAAGCTGCCACAATCATCATGCTTAAAGTTACTGTCATTTTTTTGTTCATAGGTAGTCTCCTTTCTTTTCTTGATATATTCTTTACTTTGCACTGTAAAATACTCAAGCACCCCTTTGTACTTGATATATACATAATAGCATTTTTTACATTCAAATAATTCTTTTTGTAATTTTTACTGTTGTCCATGTAATATTTTATTTCACTACAAAATTTGAAATAAATAAGGATAATGCTTTTTATTTCAGTTCTGACATAAAAAGCAAGTTTCGCCTGAGTTACTCAAAACCCACTTCGTGGATTTTGCTTACCCGGCAAACTTGATGGGGATTCCGTCTACGCTCTGCTCCGGTCTGCGCTAAACGGATGTCCACCGGACATCCAGCGCCCCCATGCCCTCGGTTCTGGCATATTTTCCAAATATGCAAGTTGGCTCCTATTAAAAATAGTCGCAGCGTGATTGTCCCAATCGCGGAGAAATCTAAGTATTTCTATAAAAAATCCTTTTTTCGTTTCCCATTGGCGTTCCCTAATCGGCTTATTTTATAGGAACTCTTTTTTAGTCCCTATAATTAGGAAAGAAATATCATTCTTACAATTTTCACAGAAAGGAACTATGTAATGGCAAGACCAAAGAAGGACAAGGAATTACAACACAAGCACCAGATCATGCTCCGCCTTACCGATACGGAATATGAAATCGTCTCTGAAAGCGCTAAAGCTGCGCACCTCCCACTGGCTGAATATGTCCGAAAACAAATTATGAAGCAGAAGGTCACAGCGAAATATGAAATTGTGGCAGACCTGCCGGAACTGAAAAAACTGGTTGCAGAGTTTGGGAAAATTGGCAGCAATTTAAACCAGATTGCAAGGCACTTTAACAGCGGCGGCATCCATTCACAGGAAATGCGCAGGGCAATCGACCAGAGCGTGGCCAGAATCTATGAAATGAAATTTGAAGTCTTGAAGATGGTGGGAGATTTCCAGGCGGTTTCTGGAGGGCATTCTCATGGCAATCCTGAAACACATAGCGAGTAAAAATGCCAGTTATGCAGAGATACAGCGTTATCTCATGTTTGAACATGATGAAGATACCAACAAACCGATATTTGATGAAAATGGTGAATGGATTCCCCGTAAGGAATATATCATGGATGGCCTAAACTGTGATCCGTTCACGTTCGACATGGAGTGTTGGGAACTAAATGCCCTATACCGCAAAAATGAATCCTATGATGAAATCAAATCCCACCATTATATCATCAGTTTCGATCCAAAGGATGTTACAGAAAATGGATTGACCGGGGAACAGGCACAGCAGATCGGAATGGAATATGCAAAGAAAAACTTCCCCGGACATCAGGCTCTTGTCTGTACCCACATGGACGGGCATAATGGGAGCGGCAACATCCACGTGCATATCGTAATCAACAGTTTACGGAAATATGATGTGGAACGCAGGACTTTATGGAGCGGGCTTGCGATTCCCATGCCGGGTATAAGCATCATGTTACTAAAAATTACCTGATCCACTTAAAGCAGTCGCTCATGGATATATGCTGCCGGGAACATCTGCACCAGATAGATCTGCTTGCCCCGGCAGGGAAGAAAATTACAGACTGGGAATACCACGCAGGACAAAGAGGGCAAAAGAAACTGGATGAACGTAACAGACAGCTCCGTGCAGACGGGCTTACACCACGAAAAATGGTATTCCAAACACAGAAAGATTTCTTACGGTCTGCCATCGAAGATGCCGCAGCCGTTTCCTGCAGCCAGGAAGATTTTCAGAAATTACTTTTCGAAATATATAATGTCAAGCTGAAAGTTAGTCGTGGCAGGTTCAGCTACCTTCACCCGGAACGGAACAAGCATATCACTGGAAGGATGCTCGGCACACATTATGAAGAGGATTACCTCCGGGAGCTGTTTAAGGAAAATGCAGAGCCTAAAGAAAATAAAAAGAAAACGGTTGATATGGAAAAATATAATACGGAATCGGAGAAGTCTGCACCCCATCCATCCAATCTACTGCAAGGGGAAGCTATATCAATCCTGTTTATCAAGTCAGATTTGCGTCTGGTGGCTAATCTGCAGGACTGCGTAAAGGCACAGCAAAATGCCGCATACGCTAACAAAGTGAAACTTTCCAACCTGAAAGAGATGGCTAAGACGGTCGCTTATATACAGGAGCATGGGTACGATACAAGGGATTCCCTGGAAAATTCCTTTTCAGAGATTAAGAACCATGCTTTCACTTCCAAAAAAGATTTAAAATCTGTGGAAGATAATCTCTGGAAGGTAAATGAGCAGATCCATTACACCGGCCAGTACCTTGCCAATAAACCTGTCTACCAAAAGTTTGTGAAAGCAAAGAATAAAGGGCAGTTCCGGCAGGAGCATCCGACGGAAATCGCACTCTATGAAGCCGCACGGAAATTCCTGAAAGGGCAGTCAGCAGACGGGAAACTCCCCTCCATGAAGCTATTGAAAGCAGAAAAGGAAAAGCTGGTCCAACAGAAAAAAGAGGCACAGAAAACCTACCATTACTACCGGGATTACCAAAAAGAGTTGAATACCGTCTGCTCCAATGTCGATAAGATTTTAGGGCAGCCAAACACCCGACAGCCGGAAAAACAGAAAAGCGCCGACATTTCTTAACCGTTCTGAACAGAAAAACAGCCGCAGGATTACATAGAATTTTGCGGCTGTCTTTTTCCCAACGAAACGAATATGATTAAAAAATATCTTCATTCACTTTAGGGATGATTCCATCAAGACTTTCACTTTTTTCTCTCATTATACGAAGCATTTCATCCAATTTTTCCTCCACATATTTCCGCATTTCCTTCCGTGCCGCTTCTGTCGGCTCAAAAGAAAAATAGAGCGGCTCTTCCCATCCCTCCCGGAACGGGTAGGGGAAAACATATAATTTCTTCACTTCCAGCATATCTGTAAACAACTGGAAAATCCCATAGGGCAGGATTTCCCCACATACCAGGGCAGAACCTGTATCCGCGTAATAAATCTGCTCCTGATACGTCGGCGTACCCAGGGACGCAAGCTGCTTCAATGCATTCATCCGTATCGCTTCTATCTGGGTATGCTGCCCTACGCGCCATCTTGTCTGTGGGGCAAGTTCCCTGTAAATTCGGACGGCTTCTTTATCCTCCCTGATATTACCGTCATAGTCATACCTGTAATTTTCTACCTGTACCTGTCCGTATGCAATCAAATTTGCGAAAACTGCAAGGGAATCCAGATCAACATACACGGACAAATGCCCCCTGCCTTGGTAGGAGCATAAAATATCCTCTAAAGCATCCATGATTTTCTTCATGGTTTCATATTTTTTGTCCGGTTCTTTTTCCATTCCTTCTCCCCATTTTACGCCCCGCTTCTGCTGTCTGAAATATTTTCCGGCATATCTTGTGTTCCGTCCGATATTTCAGCCTGGCCTGCAGCTGCCGCTTTCTCCATCTTTTCTTTCTTCAACTGCTCTGTCCGTCCTAAATCCACATAGTGTGTCGCATATGCTTTTTCAATCTCCGGGTTTCCGCTTTTGCTGAACCGTAAGGGGATTACCGGCTTATACCCATGCTTTTTCTTCACGCCCCACCGCTTGTAATAACAGAATGACGGTTTTAAATTTGTTTTCTTTGCATAGGAGCAGATCTGTTTCATAATAAAAGAAAGTTTCTTTAAATTACACGTACAGGCCGCTTCCAGATACCGTACTTTCCCAAATCTCCAGTCCTCATATTTCTGCTTGGGCAGCGCTCCTATGTCAATCAGCACATCCGCCGGGGCAGCATACCCTCTTTGCTGGCACTGGTGATAAACAGCGGAATGTACTTTTCTTATCAGTTCTGATTCTTTCACTTTGCCCTCCATATGAATAACCCCGGCTGTATTCATTTGCAGCCGGGGATTCTATATATTCTTTCTTTTGTGTCGGTTTGTCATCAGGTATTATATCGTTTGAAACAGCCCTTTTTCAATTTCCTGAATGTCCTCCACAGACAGCTCAGTAAAACAGCCCGCAATTTCTTCTGCAGACAATTTCCCCAACTTCAACATCTTTTCCGCAGCTTTCCTTGCTGTTTCTTTCTTTTCGCTCGCAACATGGGTACGCATGATCTTTTCTTCATCAAACAAAGCCATCATTATAGATATAACCTCCTTTTCCCTGCCTGCCAAAAACTCACGGAGCACGTCCCTGTCCTTACAGATACGGATAGTTTCCGTGACAGCTTCCCGGCTTCTCCCATTCTGTTTCACCTGTTCATTATATACTTTTGTAAAATTTACATACTGGCTGATAATGTCATTGCCTTTGCCACCATAAAGCACTTTCACCTTTACTTCAATGGCACATTCCTTCCCACCGAAAAATTCTTTGGAAAGTGAAATCGTTTCCGGCCTGTCGGTACGCTCTCCTGTAAAAATCATGTATAATTCCGGTTCTGGTACATGAACTTTCTTACTCCCGTATAAGTCTGCATCCTGTTCCTCAAAGTAATCGTGGTAAATCTGCGCTAAATACATCAGCACACGTATAATGATATTCATCGTCCATGAAGATTGATGCTCAACCAGAAACATAATTTTATCCCCAACCCTGAAAGCCAGGTCATTATAGAGTCCATTCGTGAGTACATTCCTTATTGTAATGTCCGTAAGCGCATCTTCCGTCGTCTCCGCATCCTCTGGGTGGAGCGCACGGTATAGCTGCATCAGGTACTTCTTATCCCGGAAAAGCGTTGAAAAAACACTGTCTTTCGCCGTATATTTTGCAAACGCCTCCTTTTTCTCTGCTGTTTTTTCTTCTGGTTCTTCCTGTAATGTTTCACCCTGCATAATATCACCCCAGTTCTGGTTTTTGCCAATTGGCCTGGCAAATCGGCTATGCCCTGCCTGCTATGGTTTTATTATACAGAGAAAATCCCTATTGTTCAAGACATAAAAAGAGAGAAGCATCCGGCAGCGTTCGCCAGACACTTCTCCATTCCTTACTTCCGTCTGCGCTCTATATCCTCTGCCATTGCCATCTGCTGCACAGGTTTTCCATACCGCTTTGCGATCTCCGCCTGTTTGCGGCGCAGCTTTTCCAGGACGGACGCCCTGCCATTCTTCCCTCTGGGGGACATATTATTCCGCCTGCCGTCGATCATGCTGTAATTCTGTTCTTCATCTATCTCGAAACTGCGGAGATACTCCCCATTCTCCATATATTTCTGCCAGTTTTCAAGAGGCGGCTTATCCATAGCATTGCCGGATTGCGTCTGGATATTCCCATCGGGTATTTCCTGTTTTTGCAGCTCTGCGGTAAACTGCGGCAGATTGAGGTAATCCTTAATCTGCTGTAAGGCCGTCTGGTCAAAACCCTGATATGTATGGTCTACAATTATCTTCCCTTCTTCATCCAACACAACCCATGCCACTTCTTTTCCATAGGTTTCATGCTCCATCAGGAAGAACTGCCTGCCTTCTATCATAATGCTGTCAAAGGCAAGCCATTTCCCCTCCTTCCCCTTGATGTGGAAATCTGTTGTATCAAGAGACACAAGTGTGCCGGACGAACTTATCCGGATAAACCCGGCTATGACAGTAAACCCCTCTTTTTCAACATAGTAAGAAGTCACAACACCGTCCTTATTCAAAACAAGCACATCGCTGACGCTGATCGAATGCCCGTGGAATGTCCTTGGCAGCTTCTCATTGAAACGCTTGCGGATCTGTCCTGGCTCGTCCTCCGGCTGCATCCGTACCAGGTACACCTGCTCATAATCCATATACTGTATCTGGATTCCCTTCTCCTGCAGTGCACTGTAAGGCCGAAACCGTATCTGCCTGTTTTCTGGGATATTTTTAAGCTGGTAGACTGCAAATTGGTTCACATCCATCATTCGTCCTCTGCCAGTTCCTCTTTGTACGGTTCCAAATCCATGTTTAAAAATGCTTCATCCGTAAGGAACCATAGCTTTTCCAGTGTACTGTTAATAAGTGAGAGCATTTCTTCATCACTGCCTATGTAGGGGATCACATTATGTATTTCCTCCATGGTTGCCTGCCTGCTTTCCTTCTGGAACATTGCCATCAGGAAATATTCATTTTCCTCAAACCTCACCATCATAATTCCGGTTCTCCTTTCTTCTTTGCCTGTGCCTTCTGCCGCTGTTTTTCCTGTCCCGGCTTTTCCTTCTCCTGTGCTTTCATCCTTGCCTGCCGTTCCCGGAGGGCATTTAAGACAGACTGCTTTTTGCTGCCGCCGGATATGGCTCTGTCTGTTTTGGGGCATTTTCAGCCGCTTTTTTCAGTTCTGCAGACTGCTTTTCCAATACCTCTGTATCTCCAACAGATTTCCGTACCTCTGTAACTGGATTCCTGCTTTCTTCCATCTGAACAGCTTTTCCTTCCTTTACCTCTGGCATTGGCTGTTGCGGTTCTTCTGCTTTCTCTACCAATTCCGATACATCCTGCTCCGGCCTCCGTTCCAAAAGGATTGCCTCCATATCCGCAATCGCTTTCTGCACTAAGGGGCTGTCCCGGTATTGAGGGATTTCATTGATAAATTCCGTCTGCATTTCTCCCATTACCATCAAATCAAAATTTCCGTCATAGATGCTGCCGTCCTCCAAGCGGAAGCCGATCCCCTTAATGCCATTCATCCTCTCTGCAGGAATTTTCTCATACAGCTCCATCGCTTCCTGCAATGTTTTCAGCCGCTCATGGTATTCCCCCAGCACAGGAAATTCCGTACATTCCGCCACATAATACGTAATGATTGCCTCCTGCTCTGTCTGTTTGTTGTTTTTAGGAATCTCCATATGGCTCTATTTTTCGTCCAGATATTCTTCCGCACTTTTTAAGTATTCCTCCAACGTCCCCGTCTTTTCCATAGAGATTGGATTGATGTCAACCAGGATTCCCGCTATCTTTAAACCTCCCTCATGTAATGTATTGAAAAAAGCATCCTCTTTTAAATCGCCGCTGTAAGACACTACAACATCTATATCTGAGCCTTCATGGTACATTCCTTCCCTGGAACGGCTCCCATATACCCTTGCGCCAAGCAGCTCCACCTCCTCCGACAGCCCCATTTCATCAATCTGCGCCTGAGCATAGCAGAGTACAGTTTCCTCTATCCCTGCACGGCTTTGGCCGTTTAACGCAGGCTCCGGCTCTGTCATATCAGAAACCAGCGGCAGCTTCCCCTTCTCCGTTTCTTTCACCTGTGCTTTCTGCAGATCTTCCTGTGCCGCCGTTTCCGCTTTTCCCTGCAATTCCTCATAATCCATGACCTTACACGCTGTTATAGAGATCCCTTCATCAGAAAGGATTTCTTCCATCGCTTCACCAATGGAAATGTCCGGATTGTCATACACGCCTCCGTCAATCTCCCGGAAATCCTTACCGTAAATTGTATAATCATAGCCGTCAGAAACAGTCTGGATGGAAAAATAGCCTTTTCCGGTCTGGTATGCAATTTCATCATCACAATTGTCAAGATATTCTTTTGCTTTCTGCGATGCCGACATCGTTTCCTCACGCACCCATTTCCCACTCAGGGAATATTTTTCTATGTCCGTAAGCGTTTCTATCCCATTCCTGCACTCAATCAGGGGCATTCTGGAGGGCGGCTGTTCGCTGCTCTCCATGCCAAGCCGCTTATACACATGGTCCGGAATCTCATGGTAGGCAGTGACTGCCGTATCCATATCTGAAAAATACTGATATGCCCTTTCCGCTTTGCTGCCATCGGCATTCTGTATGACATAGTATTGTGCAATGAATGGCGTTTCCGGCTCCGCCTTCATCTCTATCCCCTTTTCCGAGAAATATTCACTAATGGCTTCCATTGCCCCCTCGTCAAATCCATGCTCCAAGTCCTCTGCCACCAATTCCCCTTGCTGATTAACAACAATAGATGCCACAGAATCCCCATATTCCTCATGCTCCATCCGGTAAAACAGCTCGCCGCTGATCTCCTTTGCTTCTACCGTATGCCATGTTCCGAAATGTCCATTTGCAATAAAGCCTTTCGTTTCCTCATTAATCTGCACATTTTCTTCCTTTCCTAACTCCAGTTCCCGTATTCCATCCTTTGCCAGCCCGATAAACCCGTCCAGTACCGCCGGGTGGCTGCTAACCACATAATCAGCATTCATATCCATCCCCCGGTTTATGTTCTCCGGTATCTCATACCCCTTTGCCCACGCCTTGTTCCCGATAGAAAACCGCCCGTCATGCTCCAAATGCTGCACGGTATTGGCAAGGATGAATACCACACGTTCCGCACCATATTCTTCAAGGACTCCCTTAGCGGCGTCATGCGCCAGATGCAGTCCGTCAAAGTTCTCCCGGATTGCATCCTCGATGGCATTTTTGCAGTCCAGGTTCAGTTTTCTTGATTCCAGGTAATCGTCTGCCCGACCATGCTCCATTGCATAGGTAATGGTATGCGTATAGAGCGGCGGGTACACCTTTTCATATGGTTTGCTTATATCATTGTTTTGCGGCTCCTGCAGGCTGCTTCCCTGTAATCCTGCATCTTTTTCCTGCTCCATATTTATATCCATTCCTTTCGCTTCGCTCAGGCACAAAACGTAATGAAAATGGTTTGCCTGAGCGTATTTTTTCTTTATAATTCTTCTTGTAGGGAGTTCGGTATACTACAAATCACGGGGAGGTGAGTGGGCTGTCCGGCTTACCAAGGTACGCCTTCGGTGTGCCGGATAACCGTATATTTATATGTGTAGTCCGCCTTTTCAAGCACAAATAAGTGTGGCTCCTAGCACGTAATCTTATCTTTGTATAAACAATCTCGTTTATGGCTTAGGCGTTCAGTCAATGCCGTCTCTCCCTATAATCTTTGTCGAACCTTTAGGTTCTGAAAGGAGTCCCTATGGCTTTAAAAATCGTGTACAAAATCTGTTGTGGCATTGATGTCCACAAAACTTTTGTAGTGGCCTGCATTGCTTCTACTAACAGCAAAGGTGTGACCACCTATGAGAGCCACCGTTTTTCGACCTACACGAAGGGTCTGAAGGATTTGTTACAATGGCTTCTCGACCGGAATTGCAAAGATGTCTGTATGGAATCCACCGGTAAATACTGGATTCCTGTTTACAACATTTTGGAAAATGATTGTACGATCGTCCTTGCTCATCCCAAATATGTTAAGGCTATCCGTGGAAAGAAAACTGACAAGAAAGATGCCAAATGGATTGCTGACCTGTTTAAGCATGACCTTGTTGCCGGTAGCTTTATGCCCCCCGCTGACATTCGTCAGCTCCGCGACCTTATGCGTTACCGTTTCAAACTGACCTGCTTTAAATCAAGTGAAAAGAACCGTTTGCAGAACTGTCTCACGGTTTCCAATATCCAGTTGGGAAACGTTGTCTCGGACACCTTCGGCAAATCTGCTCAGGCGATACTGGATAAACTTTTGGAAAATCCCGCAGACACTTCCTTTAACCTTGAACCTCTCGTCTACAAAAGTTTGAAAAAGAAACTCCCTGAACTCCGTGATGCCATTGACGGCTTTATCACACCGGAGCAAGCCGGTAAACTTAAGGTGATCAAAGGTCACTTTGAAGACCTTGAATCCCGGAAGGCAGAGCTTGAAGAACTCATTCTTGCGCTCGCCGCTCCCTATCAGCAGGAACTTGCCATTCTCCAAACCGCTCCTGGTATCAGCAGTATTTTCACTGCCATCGGAATCATTTCCGAGATCGGTACCAACATGGAGGCTTTTCCTTCGGCGAAACACTTGTGCTCATGGGCTGGTCTTACACCGACCAACAATGAAAGCGCAGGGAAGAAAAAATCTGTCCGGGTCTCCAAAGCAGGATGCTGCATCAAGCCGCTGCTCGCGCAGTGCGCCAATGCTGTTGTTACCAGCAAAAAGCATCCCGAGATTCGCAACCGCTATCTCCGTCTCAAAAAGCGTCGCGGCCACAAGAAAGCAATCATTGCCATAGCAAGAATGCTTCTGACTGCATTATACCATATGTTGAAGAACGGAGAAAACTATAATGCGGAACTTTACCGGAAATCTGACCTGCCGCCTGCAGACCGTGAGATTACGATAGAGCAGGCAATCATCATAGCAAGGAATCAAGGTTATAAGATCAAGTCAGCTACTGCATAACCTTAACATTCTCAATATTCAATTTTTAAAGCAGCCACCGAAAGATGGCTTGTTTGTGATGCGATTAAGGGAATGGATAACCTCTACTTTTCATTTTCAATCTTACTCTTCTTTGCCATTCTTAATACCTTCTTTCTCTATTTCAATATCTCAATTATTTTCAATATCTTGTCCTGCATTTCAGGTGATAAGTCCATTATAGCAGAAGCGGTTTTTTCTTTGTTAAAATCATCTCCATACAGCAGATAATCTGTTGTTATTTCCAGTTGTCTTGCAATAGTAAACAAATATTCTGTTTTACATACCACCTTACCATTTTCAATTCTAGACAGCTGATCCTTACCTATACCTATTATATCGGCAAAATCTATAGCTTTGATTCCTTTACTTTTTCTCAAATTTTGAATTCTCTTTCCCATACCTTTCATATCATTTTCAGTAAAATAAAAGTTCTGCATTTCCTTCATCCTTTCCGGCTGAATCCAGCTCGGTTAAGGGAGGGTAGAATGACTTCTTTTATAATTCTGCAAAAGTAAAAACGCAGGGTAAGAAGTCCAGTCCATAACTGGATTCTTTCCCCTGCGTCTGTGGTGCTATCACTCATAATAATGAGCCGCCCTTATCAGGTGGTGCCATTCATTTAATTGTTATTTGTCACTACACTCGAAACACACCATCAATGGTATGCTCAATCAATACCTCTTCGGTATAATTCTTGAGTCGAAGAACTCGTTTGCACTTCTCACACTTTAATTCGATTCCCGCCAGATAAAGTCCATTATTCTCTCCGGTAGGAAAATAATTCATAAATAACTTGTTGCAGTTTGCTCTCCTGCATCTAATTTCTATCTTTCTGTTCAATTCAGTTCGCTCCTTATTCATACAAAATCATCAATCTACAATTCTGTACTCGTAAAGGAAAGGGAAATCACCTTTGCAAGCCTTTTGCCGGGAGTTCCGATGAATGTCTGCACATTCCTCGGCTTTGCTGATCTAAAGCCAACTGATATGAATTGTGCTGTCAGCACACAATCACATCAGGCTCCGGCTCTTTCCATAAACCACATATTGTTATCTTCATAGAAAAGGAATATTTCCTTTCCATCTACCACACAGGTATAACGCTCTCCAACTCCACCAGCTCTTGTACTGGCTGCTCTGCGCTTGTCTTTTACTTGTGTAATCTCATACTTTCTGCCATCTTCCCATGTTATCTCTTTGGGAATGAGCAGTCCGTCCTTTGAAAACTCTGCAAGTACATCAACATATACCTTATTGCTCAATATAATCACCTTCCTTACAAGATTGCTATTGCTCTGGAAGCCTCCATCTTCCTTGCTATATAGCCTTTTTCTTCTAATATTTTCAGATGTGCATAAACACTTGAAGTCGATGCCCCCCTACCATCTTGCATATCTCCCTGATAGTAGGAGCATAACCATTCACACGCTGATATTGCATAATGCTTTCATACACATTCTGCTGTTTCTCCGTCAATGGTGCTCTGTCTACCAGATCAATTCTTGCTGCTTCGCTCATGTTCCGCCTCCCTCTTCTTTAACTCTATCGCTACTCGTAGTGCAGCTCAATTCCGCTTCGCTTCATTTCGCTCACGGCAGTCGCCGTATCAGATAACCAAGTCCCATATGTTTATGTGCAAGCACAACACATCTGTGCCTTGATTATCTGGCACTTCTCGTTGCTAACCTGAAAAATACCCATGTGGATGTACTGTGTGTTCTTCTTTTGCATTGACTGCCGACAGAATCCTGTCCCGGTACATGAGTCCCCTCTGGATACTGTAAAATCCAAATCTTCTGCGTATCTCATCCACCGCCGAATCCATCTTCATCTGCTTTTCACGCTTCTCCACACTTGAGAACAAATCAATCTGTTCCCAATAATTATCTGTTACTAGGTCTGCACCTCGGACACCAACACTGCGGATTGGCTTGCTCCAGTTATAGTTTTCCTTAAATATCTGATAAGCATATGCAGCTATCTCTCCGGTGATATTCGTTGCATGGTCAATCTTTTTCTGACGGGTAAAAGAGAATAACTCATTATCCCTGACACTTATCTCAACCACTCTGCACCGGAATCCATTCTCACGAAGTCTTGCCGCAACACTCTCAGCCAGAATATAAAGAACAATCTTTACATCCTCATCGCATACTAAATCCTTTGGTGTCGTTGTGCTGTTTCCCACTGATTTAATTGGAGCGTGGGTATTCTCCAGCTTGACAGGTGAATCATCATAGCCATTAGCAAACGACCATAAGATACTGCCCATCTTTCCAAGGTGACTGTTAAGCACATCTTCATCTGCCCTTGCAAGATCACCTATGGTTTTAATACCAAATAATGCAAGCTTTCTGTTCGTACTTTTGCCAACGTATAGAAGATCTGCCACCGGAAGTGACCATGCCTTCTGCTTAAACTCACTCTTATACATAGTAGTTATTGCATCCGGCTTCTTATAATCTGAACCAAGCTTTGCAAATATCTTATTGAAAGAAACACCAACACTCACTGTGATGCCAAGCTCTGACTTCATTCTCCTGCTGATTTCCTGTGCGATAAGCAATCCATCCCCTTTAAGGGAACTGCTCCCTGTCACATCAAGCCAGCACTCATCAATCCCATATGGCTCCTGTCTGTCCGTATATTCTGCATATATCTCATGAGCCATCCTTGAAAATCGAAGATATAAGTCCATTCTTGGTGATACAAATGTTATGTCAGGGCAGACCTGCTTTGCCTGCCAGAGTGCCATTCCTGTTTTCACACCGTACTTCTTGGCTGTGTAGTCAGCTGTTAAGACAATCCCATGTCTTGCCTCTGGGTCACCGCCTACTGCCAGTGGCTTTCCTACAAGCTCCGGATGATGCAGATGTTCAATCGAGGCATAGCAACAGTTGATATCTGAATGACGTATTACCCTGTCTGCCATCAAACTCACCTCTTTTCATCCACAGACAAACATTTGTTCCTTTCGACAAGTGTTATTATATATCTCTATTATAGAGACTGTCAAGAGACACTTGTGTCCGTTTTTCTCTTATGTGGCGAAATTGCACTTGATTTATTTATTCATGCAATATATACTATATGTACGAACAAGACTCAAAAGATAATGTATTAATAGTAGAAAAGAGGCTGATTATGAACTCAATTGGCGAAATTATAGCAACAAACAGGAAACGACTAGGCTGGTCACAGACCGAGCTTGCAGAAAGGCTTCAAGGCGAGGGCTTTAACCTGACCAATAAAGCCATCTCCAAATGGGAGAAAAACGACACTGAGCCCAGCGTTACAATATTTCTAACGCTCTGCCGTATCATGGGTGTCACTGATATATACGAGGCATATTTTGGAAGTAATCCGGACAGTCTGGTAAACGGACTCAATACTGCCGGACGTGAAAAAGTGCTTGACTACATCGAGCTGCTACACGATTCAGGCAAATACAAATCACATGTATGTGAAATACTTCCATTTACGCGCAGCATAGACGTATACGAGACTCCGGTATCTGCCGGTACCGGAAATATGTTCCTTGATGGCTCCAAAGCAACAGTCAATATTAACTCATCTGTCATTCCAAATGAAGCATCATATGGTGTAATCGTCAGTGGTGACAGTATGGAACCGGAATTTCACAGCGGAGAGATTGCGTGGGTATCACAGCAGGATACCCTATGTGATGGTGAGACAGGTATATTCGGACTGAACAATGAGGCTTACATTAAAAAGCTGAAAAGATATACAGACAGACTCTATCTCGTATCACTAAACAGCAAATACTCTCCTATTGAGATAAAAGAGTCTGACCGTCTGGATGTATTCGGAAAAGTGGTCGGCAAAATTAATTCTAATGATGTACCAGATTACCAGTTTTAATGAATTATAATGAAAGAAGTGATTGAATGAAAATAATTACTAATCTTAAGGGAATACGGACACAGCGAAAAATCGCCCAAAAGCAGCTTGCCCTGGACACCGGATATGATCCGCGCACTATCCGCCGCATTGAGCTGGGCGAATGCTGTCCGTCCGCAGAATTCATGTTTGAGATGTCCGACTATTTCGGAGTCCCGATCGAAGAAATATTTGCACTTGATAAATCTACAAAATCAGTATAGAGAGGAAAATAAAAATGAGCGATGCTGAGGTCAAAGATTTAAACCAGATAAGTAAGAAGGATATCTACCACACTCCATCCGGCAAATATATCCAGTTCATCCATGATCATTCGGAAAAAACATTTGATGCGTGGGAACTCCTACCGGACGGAAGTCATCGGCTGCTCGAGAGCCAGAGCACTACTATTGAGACATTTGATGAATTTAAAGAAAAAATTTTAGGTAAAAACTAACATTAATCGTTATTCTTTGCTTATTCTAAATAAACGTTTTTGCATTCCCACAATCAATATACTCCGTATGAGCTTCTCAATAATATTAGTGTCGAAATCATCCGCCTTGAGTTTCTTCCAAAGCATATAAATATTTTCTCCGGCCGGAAGCGTAATAATTTTTAAATTTCCATGCTTAAAGAACACCTTTGAAATATTATCACATCCTTGTTCTTAAATATAGGTACAATTTTTACTATTCGTGATAAGCTTAACTAAGTGACATTGGTTCAGAACCCCCACCACACAAATTCGCAAAACCGCACAATACTCGTGCTTTCTCGCTGCTACGCAGCTAATTTTGCTCATATGTGGGGTGGTTCAGGGCATATTCATATAATCACTTATACAGACTACAATATTGGCACAAAAAACTCCCGGAATGTATCAAACAATCCAGAGCAACGAAAATCTACACGTCATCCAATATACGCAGTCTATATTCATCTTCTTTCATCCAGACTATACTGTCGGCTTCGGAATCTCACCGAATCATACCTAACGGCTCGTGGGCTATACCACCGGTAGGGAATCTGACCCTGCCCTGAAGATTTCTATTCACTTTTCTTACGTTGCTGTATTGTAGCACAAGCATTCATGTAATGCAACAGGCAATTTCGTTGCTGTATGGCTACCTAAAATAAATTTTAAACAATAAAAACAAGACCTCCCATTACACTTTTCAGTATCTGAGAGGTCTGTATTTATAAAAAGTTTAATCGACTGACAGTCCAATTTCATTTAACGCCAAAATGTTTTCTTTTACACATAGAATTTTTTATTTGCTGTATATTCTCGCCTCATATGGTTGCAACCATTCGGACTCCGTTTCATGATAATTGCACAATACACATTTTTGATCAATTTTTTGAAACATCAGCTTTTCATTTGTAAAATTCACGATCACCAATAAACCTTTGCCGTTTACTTCTCTTTCATATGCAAATAATCCCGGATATTCTTCGTACATCGGGCGAAACTCCGCCTGTCTCACAATATCTGCATGGTCATGGTAACACTGAATCAAACGCTTATAATAATTGTACAATGAATCCGGATCATTCACCTCACTCTGTGCATTGATTGTTCTATAATTATCATTGCATTTAATCCATGGCTTTCCACACGTAAATCCTCCATTTTCCGAGTCATCCCACTGCATCGGCGTTCTTGCATTATCTCTTCCTAACTCTGAAAAGTATGCAAGTACTTCATCCGGATCCTTGCCCTGTCCGACCGCTTCCTCATAGGTTCTTTTCGCCCTTATATCATCCATATCATTAATATTCTTCCACTTAACATTGGTCATACCAATTTCCTGTCCCTGATATATAAAAGGCGTTCCATATAAAAAGAAATAGATACTCGCCAGTGCCGATGCACTATAGAAACTAATATTTTCTCTTTCCAGAAATTTGTTCAGGCATCTGGACTGATCATGATTTTCTAAAAAGATAGCACTCCAACCGATTCCGCTATTATGCGCTACATGTGTAAACATTTTTTTCTTCCACCGTTCTACCGCATGAATGCTTGATTTATCATTTTCCCCTTCCATATTTTCCCATCCAAAATCGAAAATCATGGAAAAGTAACCATTCTTTCCGGCATACCGTTCAAAAGCAGCATCGTCAACCCCCGGTGCTTCGGCAACTGTCATACAGTTATATTTATCAAAGCACTGCTCTTTCATCTCATCAAGGAATGTTCCGATTCCCTTATAATCCGTAAGTTTTTCAACCGGATATCGTTCCCCATCATTCGTAGGACGACTGGCAAAACTTAAGTCTTTTTTGATAAAGGTAATTGCATCGATACGAAAACCGGCGATTCCTTTTTCCAACCACCAATTTATCATCTCATAAATTTTTTGACGCAGCTCTTTGCATTCCCAGTTCAGATCCGGCTGTTCCTTCGCAAACGTATGATAATACCATCTGTCATCCGGTAATCTCGACCATACGGATCCGCCAAAATTGGATCGCCAGTTATTCGGTTCTTTATCATTCTCCGTTGTTCGGAAGTAAAAATAAGACGCTTCCTCACAATTAGGATCCTTCATTGCCTTCTGGAACCATTCATGCTGATCCGAGCAATGATTGACCACCAGATCCAATATGATTTTAATCTTTCTTTTTTGAGCCTCCTCTATTAAATGCTCCATATCCTCGTTTGTTCCAAAGATTGGATTTACCTTGTAATAATCCGATATATCATATCCATTATCCACAAGTGGAGAAGCGTACATCGGGCATATCCATAATACATCTACGCCTAGATTTTGGAGATAATCAAGTTTCCGGATAATTCCGTTAAAATCTCCGATTCCATCTCCGTTGCTATCCATAAAACTTTGCGGATAAATCTGATACACTACGGACTCTTTCCACCAATTGTTTTTCATTCACAAATTCCTCACCTTACTTTATTGCCCCTTCTGTAATACCTTTTACAATGTATTTTTGACTAAACAAATAAAAGATAATAATAGGAGCCATGCACATAACCAATCCGGCAGAAGCCAAATCCCAACGTTTTGCAAATTGTCCAAAGAACAGATATGTTTTTAAAGGCAACGTCTGTAAGCCCTGTTTATTAATAATCAGCGATGGTAATAAGAAGTCATTCCATGTTCCCATAACATTAATAACTGCAACCGTGACTATAATCGTTCTCATCAAAGGAAGCACGATCGAAATAAACAGACGTATTGAACCACACCCGTCAATTGTAGCGGCTTCCTCCAATTCCTCCGGAATATTTTTTATGAACCCATGAAACATTATGATTGCCATACTTGTTTGAAAGCCCATATACATAAAGATCAAGCCACCACGAGACAGCAAACCGATTTTGCTTGCAAATCCAACCAATGGAAGCATGACACACTGAAATGGAATCAACATAGAACCGGCAAATATCAAAAAAATAATCTTACTTGCTTTGGTTTTATAACGTACAAATACCCAGGCCGCCATAGCCGATATCAACAGCACCAGAACCGCTGTCACTACCGTGATAAGCAGCGAATTCATAAAAGATCTTATGTAATCCAGTTCTTGAAACGCATTCTTATAGTTTTCAAGTGTAAATGTTTCTTTCGCCGGAAATCCCAACACATCTGTAAAAATCCCCTTGGTCGTCTTAAACGAATTCATAATCAAAATATAAATCGGAAACAAAAAAATGCATCCAAGAATAAGTCCTGTTACTCCATAAGCGATTTTTTTCTTCATTACATTTCAACCTCCTTGCGCTTTGTTATAACCAACTGCGTAATTCCGATTCCTGCCACAATAATCAGAAAAACGATTGCCTTTGCCTGTGCAAAACCAAATTCATTTGCTCCAAAGGCAGAATTGTAAATGTTTAACGCAATCATTTCTGTTGATTTGTATGGTCCACCTTGTGTCAAAGCTAAATTTTGATCAAACATTTTAAATGAACTCGAAATAGATAAGAATAATCCGATTGTAAACGCAGGCATCATCAACGGAAGGATGATATATCTCATGAGCTGCCATGAATTTGCTCCATCAATTCTTGCTGCCTCCTTAACCGATTCCGGTATCTGCTGAATCTGCGCAATATATACGATCATCATATATCCCGACATCTGCCACACAGTCAAAATCAACAATCCTATAAATCCGGTTTCCGTATTCGACAGCCATCCGCTAAAGGCTGCAATTCCCGTCTTTTTTGAAAAAGCTTCAAAAATCGATATAAAAATAAACTGCCAAGTAAATCCAAGCAATAATCCGCCTATCATATTTGGCATAAAGAAAATTCCACGTAACAGCGTTGCGCCTCTAAATTTCTGTGTCACTAACAACGCCAGACCAAAGCCAACAAGGTTTACCAATACAACTGCGCACACCGAAAAAAGCGCAGTAAATAAAAAAGCATGTACAAATGAGTCATCTCTCGTAAAAATGTCAATAAAATTTTGAAAACCTACAAACTTAACGTCCGAGCCTACAATTCCATTCCAGTTTGTAAGGGAATAGAAAAATCCAATACATGTAGGTATGATTACAACAATACAAAATGCAATTAATGACGGTGCCAAAAAGCCCCAAAACCGTAATTTACTTTTTCTCATACTTCTTCTATCCGTCCTTTCCAAACAAAGGATTTTACCCTTATTTGAATTTCCGGGATAGAAGCTCTATCCCGGAACCCTCTTTAACTCTTACTAGTTGTTCTGTTGTTTTCTTAACTTACTCCACTGCTCGATACAGGTCTTTGTAACCTCATCCCAATCAGCTTCTCCGGCAAGATATTTCTGTACTTCTACACCAGCCACCTGCTGAGACCATGTATTTGGAGCTCCACTGTATACCCATCCGTTCATGGTATTTCCGGAATTATTTGCATCCATAATTCTCTGTGAAAGTGGATCGGATGCTTTTATTCCATCAAAATTATCATATGGAGGAATAAACTTACAATCATTCACAACAATTTTCTGTGCTTCCGGATCGCTGAACATCCAATTGATGAAGTCTTTTGCAACAGCTTTCTGTGCATCGGTTGCCTTGCTATGAATTGCCCAATATCCTGATACACCTACAAAATACTTGCCATCTGAATATCCCGGAACAGAATATGGTAACATATCCAATTTTTGAAGGACTTCCGGATCCGTTGTCTCTACTGCTGGAGCTACCCAGTTTCCCTGCTTGATACATGCAACACGTTCAATGGCAAGTCCACCCTCTAATGATGTTGTGTAGTCTACAGAATTAAGATTTGCCGTATTGTTGGCATTGGTTGTATAACTGGCCTGAAAATCAACCATTTTCTTATAGTCTTCCAAGCCGGTTCCCGGAAGCGAATCTGCCGCATATGCTTCATTCGGAGTCTTAAAGTCATGTGTTAAAGCAACATTAGCGTCATGGTCTCCTGCAATCCATAACTCCTTTGTCGGGTATTCCATAACAGCTTCCAGATTCGGATATTTATCCTTCATCTCACCATTATCGATTTTCTTTTTCAAAGTATCAAATCCGGTCTTCATGCCTTCGAAATTCATCATAGAATCTACAGAAACTCCAGCATCCTCAAACATCTGCTTATTAATAACGAATCCATAACCTTCCATGTATAACGGAACGGCATATACTTTTCCGTCTTTTGTAAAAGTATCCGTTGTTCCTTCTAATGCGTGCTGCATAATATCCAGATCAGAAACATCTTCAATAACATCTCCGTAATCTTTCATGTCCGAAAAACCACCTACAGAAAAAATAGTCGGTGGATCCGACTGCATCTTTGCTTTCATTGATGCGCCAAAATCATTTCCTGTGACAGCTTCAAGATTAATTTCTACATTTGGATGATTCTTTTCATATGCTGCAATTAATTTCTTGTATCCTTCATTTGCCTCAATCTTACTCTGGAAAATTGTAATCTTTACATTTTCTCCACTGTTTGCTTCTGTCGAGGTATCTGCAGAATTTCCGCATCCCACAAATAATCCCCCAAGCATTAGCACTGTCATTCCAACTGCTACTAACTTCTTTGCTTTCATATATATTCCTCCCTTTTGTGAAACTGTTCCATATCTGATCAAAAAAAATTTTTCATCTATGGATGCCTCGTTTTGTGCCACGGAACTGTCCACATCGTTTGTGGAACTGTTCCATATCTGTAATATACACTATGCGTAACTATATTGCAACATAAAAATGCAGTTTATTCACAGATTCGTTACTATATCCAAAAATCATCTTGAATTTTTATTAAAAATCACTAGCAAAAAGAATTTTCCCCTTTGTGCGAGACTATGAAGAAAAGTCTGTAAATAATAATCTTCTATGATAATGATTGAGCTGGAAGCGCTAAATTGGAGCTTCCAGCTCTTGTTTTATATATACGACATGATTTCAGACATGTCAAGAGCGGACGTCAAAAACGTCCTTCTCATCATGCATACAGATTCTGTTATTCTGGGAGTCGTCCCTCATACATAATGCTGAGTTCACCGTAGACCTGTCCCCAGTTCCGAATGCTCATAGTCCATTTTTTAGTGGCTTCGAAAGTTGCCAGATACAGGGCTTTCAGGAGCGCTGTATCACTTGGAAATACGCTTCTCTGACGGTTGAGCTTACGGTAGGTAGAATTCAGACTTTCGATAGCATTTGTCGTGTAAATAACCTTTCTGACATCCGGTGAGAAGTTAAAAATCGGTGTTATTGCATCCCAGTTATCATACCAGCGTTTCATGGAATTTGGGTATTTTGCGGTCCATTTTTCAGTAACTCGATCCAGAGCCAGTCTAGCTTTCTCTTCATCGGAAGCATGGTAAATCGTTTTTAGGTCGGAAGCGAACGCTTTTCTGTCCTTATCCGGAACATATTTTAACGTGTTTCTTACCTGATGTACAATACATCTCTGATACTCTGTTTTTGGAAATGCAGCGGCAATTGCCTCTTTAATGCCACTAAGACCGTCAGCGCAGATAATCAGGATATCCTTTGCACCACGATTCTTCAGCTCATTCAGAACAGACAGCCAGTACTTTGAACTTTCATTATCACCGACAGTGATTGAAAGAACCTCTTTTTTTCCTTCTGTGTTGATGCCAAGAATGACGTAGGCAGCCAGCTTTCTGATCACTCCATTATCGCGTACGGAATAATGGATGGCATCTATATAGAGGATCGGATATACCTCATCCAGCGGTCGATTTTGCCAGTCTTCGATCTGAGGCAGAATTTTATCTGTAACGTCTGAAATAAAGCCTTCTGATGTCTCAAAACCGTAGATATCTTCGATGGTTTCGGATATTTGCCGGGTTGTCATTCCTTTTGCATACATGGAAATAATCTTCTGATCGATATCAGAAATATCCTTCTGACGTTTCTTTACAATCTGTGGCTCAAATGTTGATTTACGATCCTACGGAACATCGATATCCATGCTGCCATAGCTGCTGTTTACACGCTTTGATTTATATCCATTGCGGTAATCATCGCTATCAGATCGTTCAGATTTTTGGTAACCAAGATGATCATCCATTTCTGCTTCCATCATCTCTTTGATGGTGCCGCCAAGCAGATCCTTAAGCGCATCCTGGATATCTTCAGCGGTTTCAATATCATACTCCTGAAGAAGTTGCTGAATGATGTTTCGCTTTCCTTCTGTCATTACTACTTTGTGTACAGGTTTCTTTTCTCTTCTTGCCATAATAAAAGGCCTCCTATGATTTATATTTTACCATAGAAGACCTTGCTGTTATTAGCTATTTACAGAAAAAGTTTCACACACTCCTTTGTGCCAATGCTCTCCATTCTACAAAGTATCGCCCTTTTTATATTTTACAGGAACCAATACTTCCCTTTTCTTAAGCGGTTGATCATTGATCAGTTTAATAAGCATATTCACACTTTCCTTTGCAACCTTCTTCGCATCCTGTACAATTGAATCAATCGAATGGTAATTGAAGTCCGTGGCATAAGTTCCATCATAAGCCAATATTTTTTTGTTTTTTTCTGTCTTGAGGAAGGCGGCTGCACACAAGTCCAAAGCCATAATTCCATCAACGTCCGGATATTGATCCAACAATGTTCTGGTACGTTTCATACACAATTGATAGTTTACAACTTCCTCCCATTGAAAAGATTCAATGATAACCTCCCTATTATGCTTCTCCATCACATCGATAAGGGCTCTCGCGCTATTGGCAGAGGAAAGTTCCATCCTGGTCGGATCACTAAAGCACATCACTTTTTTACAGCCTTTTTCCAAAAACAATTCGCCCGCTAAAATTCCTCCCTGATGATGATCCGATGTCACCAGCGGGATTCCCGGTATAATCCGATCCAGTGAGATAATTGGTTTCTCAATATTCATATAATATTCATCAGAAAGAAACGCAGATCCTACAATCAGTCCATCGAACAGATTACGTTCCAATGTATCAAGATATTCTCTTTCCTTGTCCTGATTTCCTCTGGTATTACAAATGACCACATTATATCCGTATTGATCTAATTCTGCCTCAAGATAATTCCAAAGAGTTGAGAAATACGGATGGATAATATCCGGTGTCATAACACCGATAATACCCGTTCTTTTCTTATACAGATTTCTTATCCACTGATTAGGAATATAATCTAGCTCCTCTACCGCCTTCTTAATTTTGTTTTTGCTTTTCTCTGATACATATCCGCTACCATTTAACGCTCTGGATACCGTGCTGGGTGCTACATGTGCCAGCTTTGCAACTTCTCGAATGCTTGCCATAATCTCTTCTCCTCACTTGTGTAATTGCAAACGAATTGCCCTTATATTCCCCTTTATCCTCTTAATTAAATCCGACAACCTTCTGCGACAATCGATAAGCCGCAACCGAAATCTTGCGGCCTCCCTTACCCGGAAGATTCATGGTCTGTCCCATAATGCCATTGCGGAGTTGCTGGAAGATTATAATATCTTTTTCCTTAATATACTGAAGTTCTATTTTATTATACACCTTTTTGTCCATGGAGTCGAACTATTTTTACTTAACAGTCTCTTAAATAATCTATTTAGGATTCATTTTATGCTCATATTTTATTTACAAACTTCTCATAATATCCACATATCAATTTCATAATTAGCCGATATACAAACAGTGTAGATTAAGAAATAAACTTTTTCTTTTTCATATTCCATCATTTTCAAACGGAGCTTCGCAAAATCAATCTGATAAAATACACTTTCATATACACACCTAATTATCCCATTTTCTTTCTTACTCTGCACACCGGATTTCATGGCTGCCATTGTGCATACTTTATGTCTCATTCAACGCTGCTTTTTTATTGTACCACTTATTTTCCTGCCTCTCCACTCTAAAGTCTGGTCTTGTAATTTTTATCAATTTTGGTTCTTTTCTAAAGTCCAAGCATGCTTTATATTGATAAAAAACAGAAAAGAGGATTTGTTATGACAAACGAAAACTTAAAAAAATTGATTTTAACCGCTTTATTTGCGGCTTTGGCATGTATTACCACAATGATCATGAAAATTCCAACCCCCGGCACAGGCGGATACATCCATGTCGGAGATGCCATTGTCATCCTTTCCGGAGTAGTCTTAGGTCCATGGTACGGATTTGCAGCAGCTGGTCTTGGCTCCTGTATGGCAGACCTGAACGACGGATATTTTATTTATGTTACGATCACTTTCGTTATCAAAGGACTGATCGCACTGGCAACCGGACTTGTTTACCGTGCGATCGGTAAATCCAACAAAATGCGTTACGCCGGTGTCCTTCTCGGCGGTGTGATCGATATCGTTTTTGTTGCAGGCGGCTACTTCCTATGCGAATTCTTCATATATGGAGCCGGAGCTTTCGAAAGCATTCCTGCCAACATCATTCAATGTGACTACCAAAAATATTAATATCAGCAAATCCTGTCAGCAAATTAACAAATGTAGATTTTCCAGTACCATTGCCATACTTCCCGGAAGTGCTTCCACCCTCCACACTTACCTCTGATGCCCTGACTGACATCGGTATCTCTGTTCCAAATACCTTGATTGATGCCGAATAAGTATCATATACCATCAGTGAAATATCCCTGGCATAATTAGTTCTGTTATCAACCATAGTTAGAAGAATTCCTTCAATCTTGAGCTTTGGATTCAGCTGCTTCTTTACTCTTCCTATTGTCTTGATCAGCTGCTGTAGGCCTTTGACCGGAAGATACGCAGCTTGCACCGGTATCAGTACAGAATCTGCACATGCCAATGCGTTAATTGTCATCATTCCAGTGGTGGCTATGGGATTGTTGTTCGTGTAGATGAAAAGCAAAAGGCAACAATTATAGATGATGTAAAAGTTGCAGTCTGCCCAGAGTGCGGTTATACAGAAATGTACTTAGAGGATTTAACTAATTTAAAAGATTAGGCGATAACTTCCAGTTTGCAAAACTGACCAAAAATACAAACAGTTCGTAAAATCGTAATTTTACGAACTGTTTTTTTTGCGTATTTACGGCATTCTTTTTTGTATACGAACTTTTAGACACGGAAATACGAACTATATTGTATAAGTTTTTTATCTATCTTAAAGTACATATTTTTGGACATCATATCTGATAAGATTTATAATATATACAAGGGCGGTCTGCCGATATAAGATATTAGAAGATTTTTAGGAGGGATAAAAGATGCCCAAAGGAGATAAGTTTATTGCTTTAACAATATATTTGAAGAAATGTGGGATGGACGAGCTTAAAATGTCCTTTTCAGAAATAGAAAAAATAATAGGATTTAAGTTGTCGGATTCAGCATATTCATATCCGGCACAATGGTCTAATTCAGAATCACAGTCTTTTGCATTTGGCTGGCTTAATGCAGGATATTTAACACGCCAAGTTAATATTTCTGAACAGACTGTAGAATTCGTCAGAGAGGAAGTATATAACTCAAGAAAGCGTGAAAACGTATCCAAGAGGGTGACGCAACCAAAGATGGCAACTCTGCCTGTGGCAGACGCTATACGATGCATTCGTACATACTTTAATGAAACAGTAAAGGATACGCATGGAAGATATTTGTCATGGCAGCATTGCTATAATGCATTTATTCTAAACAGAAGCAATGTGGACGAGAACACATTTGATTATCTTGCACTCCATTTGGCATTTTATCTAGCAAGTTGGGGAATGTATCGTGGTTCCTCTTTTCTTTTACAGAAGGACTATAAAGTTCATATTCCAATTGTAAAAATTATAATGGAAAAACAGTATAATCCGCTAGTAGGCATAACAGCTGAAGAACTTATAAAGAATAAAAATCTTGATCTGTTAGATGAAGTAAGTACTAGAATCCGCAAGGCATATGCAGAAGAGATGCCTTCATTTAATGGGGTAATAAATAATGCTACGGATACTTTGGTGACAAAAATTCTATTGGGTACACTTGGATGTGTTCCGGCTTATGACAGATATTATGTGCAGGCAGTAAAGCAATATGGCATTTCTACAGGTAACTACCATAGGGAATCTGTAAAAGACGTTGCTAAATATTATCTGACTTATAAAGATGATTTCGAGATTGTAAGAGCAGAGTTAAGTCTACATGGAGCAGAGTATCCTACGATGAAATTGATGGATATGTGTATGTGGCAGGTTGCTTTTGAAAAAAACAAATAACTGCAACTGTACCGATATATCGGAGACGTAAACTGTAGTATTAAAAAAGCAGATTGTGAACGCATGTGTTCACAATCTGCTTTTTTCTACTTCTCCACCAGCTCCAGGCAGTCTCCATAGTGCATCTGCAGTGAATTTAAGTCCATAATCATCACATAAAATATTCTGCCATTGTACACTGAATCCACTATCCTGCCATGGTCGAGCACTGAAATATATTTACCGTCTGCTTTTCGCATATGAAAGAAAATATAATCATTTGAGTGTCCTCCGTTAATCTGCGACCATATGCTTTTTTGACAGCTTTCCTGTTCATCCGGGCGTATCAGATTGCAGAAGCTCTTACCTGTATATGCAAGCAGCTCGTCCATATTTTTACAGCCTGTAAGCCGAAGCAGCTCACTGTTTGCAAGCAGAATCTCATCATTTTCTTTATCTGCTCTGTAAACAATGAAAGCTCCAGGCAAATTATTAATAATATCCTTTATTGCAAAACCAAGCTTTGCGCGACTCTTTACTTGCTCACCCTCACGATATGCCATGCAGCCGTTCTTCCCACGCATTTTTACCTCATAAAGTGCATTGTCCGCACAACGCATAAGCTGTGAACGGTCATCAGCAAAAACAGGGTACTCCGCAAAGCCCAGTGAAATGGTAAATGCATGCTCTTCACCTTTACAATAAAATTTCTTGGTTTCTTCTGTAAACTTCTTAAGGAAAGGCTTAACCTCCACAACCGTGCAATCCGGCATGAAAATGCTAAACTCATCGCCCCCGTTTCTGCCGAGTATGACATCCTTTGAAAAATATTGCTTCATGCTCTCTGCAAGCTTCTGCAGTGCACCATCACCCGCCGCATGTCCATACACATCATTAACAAGCTTGAAATCATCAATATCAAGCATCGCCACAACACAGTGCTTTTGCGGATTCTGTCTCATATATTGCTCAACCTGATCATCAAAGCCGAGCCTGTTGTAGATACCGGTCAGTGTGTCAGTCACAGCAAGTCTCTTGAAATTCTTCCTGTTCTCATTGATTGAAATCAATGCTGCTGTAAGCCCTGTCAAAAGCAGGACTATAATTACACCTCCAATAAACATGTATATCAGGTAGTTATTATTGTAAAACCCACTCTTGGGTAAAATCTCAAGCCTCCACTTGTCTCCATACACGTCAAAGTCATATATCACCGGATCGTTCAACTCTTTCTTTGAACCGTAAACCCACTGATACGTATCATCCCACGGCGAAGCACACTTCTGCAGACTGTACTTATATCCAAAATTGGAAAGAGCCTCTACCGATTCTGAAAAGATTTCCGGAACCTTCAGTATAACAATTGTGAAGCCCCAAAAGCTCTTCTGACCATTTTCATCCTCCAAATAAACCGGATTGCGCACTACTATACCATATCCGCCCTGCTTCAGCTCAAATGGTCCCTGCATAATTACAGTGTCATTATCCCTCGCATAGCGCGAAATCTCTCCCCTGTCACTATCATTTATCAGATCAATCTTACCGGATTCATTCCCCTCCTCTGGATATATTTCAGTCACAACTCCATTCGGTGCTATCTGTACACTCTGAATCGAATCGTCCATCATATTTGCTGCAACATCATAAAATCTATTAATATTTCCATCATCGCTTATGGCAACCTGCTTTAAGGTATCGGTAACTCCTATTCCCTCCATAAGCTCGTCCTTTATACGCTCCGCATGTGTCATCGCATTGAGCTTCGCTTTTGTCCTGTTCTGCTGCTCCTGACTCTCGCCGACTACATATATAGCGCCGATTAATGCACACATGCCCAATATAAATCCCACTGCCGGAACAATGAATCTCTTTTTTAGCTTTTTCATTTGTATCACTTCCTAAAATCAATGTCTATCTGTTCCATATAATTTTAATATTATAGCTTTACGATAAGAAAATGTCTATAACTTTACATAAATTTCCAACACTTCAAACCCATAAGCAAAACCAAAAGAAGCCTCACTCATTATTGAATGAAGCCTCTACTTTTATGATATCCTGTAAATCTACTTAGTTCATATCAATATTTTTCAGTTGTTCAATATACTGAAATACTTTTTTGTCACTCTTTGATTTTTCATGTTTTATTATACCCATTGCTCTTTCTTTATCCATAGATTGTACCATCTTCGAATTCTCCTTTAATAATGTATCAAGAGAAATATCAAATTGATTACTCATGCTTACAAGAATTTGCAAATCAGGATAACTTTTTGCGACTATTAACGTATCAGTCTTGAAAATATGAGAATAATATCCAGTTTATAATAGATGATTTTGGAACAGGCTATTCAAATCTTCGCTATATCAGTGAGATGAACCCGGACTATGTAAAGATAGATAAGGATTTTACGGCAAGGGCGATGCACAGTGAAAAGGACCATGAGCTGTTCAGAAAGATTATAGAGATGGTTCACAGTGTAAATATAAAAATCTGCATTAAGGGAATTGAGAAGGAAGAGTGTGCTTACGCAATGAAATAAGTCCATGTAGACTATATGCAGGGATATCTGTATGGCAGACCATGTGAAAAAGGCGCGTTTTTAAACAACTATGGGAATATAAATATATAAGGAATATAATGAATCACTACTTTACAACTTTATAAATGATACCCTTGTTTCTTAACTAGCTGTTTTAAGGCATTTATTAAGACATTTGATTTTATGCTGGTTTCGACTTTTTCTACGAAAATGGCATAAAATACCTGCTGGCGAATCTGTTCGCTTAGAGCAAACCGAAACTCCTGCACGCTTTCTGTCTGATATTTAAAAAACGCCTCATCCTGGTATGGCAGCAGCTTCATCGCACAGTATGAAATGTTAATCAGATTGACCAGCATTTCAATCCCTCTGCGGCTGCGGACCATGTAACTGCACAGTGACCAGAAAGTTTTCTGTTCGTAGTAACTAACTTCTATCGGCCATCGAAATGCATACAGCATCAGGGGAATAAACTGCATCCGGCTGCTCCCTGTCTGGTTTAGCGGGGATTTCTCCTGCCATGCGCAGAAGATCTGCAGCTGTTGCGGGAAAACTGTGCTGAAAAACAAACGCCTGCCGCCCGCTGCTTTATCAGCGGATGTGACATATGCCAGGACTGTCCTTTTTCCAAAAACGTTCGTAAGGACACGGCGCACGGCCATGTAATAATCACCGATTTTTTCATCAGACAGCGTAAAATCGTTCTGAATGGAAAGTTTTTTCCCATGCAGCGCAGGCCGCCCTCTTTTTCCGGTGCGCTGCGGCGGCAGGTCATAAATGACAGAATCAGACCGGGCATTTCCTATCATGTCAAGGTTTTCGTATTCGTCTATGATGGAAACAAGGTTTTTCTTTACATACCAGCTGTCGCAGAGGATGATGACATTTTTCTTTTCATGGAATACAGGCATTACATGCCGTATCATGGATGCAGCCAGTTCCAGCTTGGATTCCTTTTTCTGCCACATGCGGTATCCAAGCGGAACGCAAAGATAGTGGATCCTGCCTTTGTTCCATACCGGGACACAGACCATTACACTTACGAAGCAGTGTCCGTTCAGATAGTTTGAACCATGATGCGCGGCATGGTCAAAAAGCTTTGAAACATCCTCGAATTTTTTGCCAAATTTCGAAACCATTGTGTCATCAATGCATAGAAACACAGGCTGTGACTGTAGTTTTTCCGGTATGAGATTCAGAGCCATGCCCCCAGTGGTATTCATGAATCTGGAATAATCTGCCTTTGCATAAGAACATGCATAATAAAATGCATTCAGGGATTTTTTCGTAATCCCCGCCAAAAAATGTCTGTACAATGAACGGATGGAGGCCGCTGACTCCATAGCAAGTATAGATAATACCAGCAGAAACAGGGTTTCAATAGTTGGTGCGGAAAAAGTTTTAAAATAAATATAAAAATAATGGTACAGTCTACCAATTAGATTATTTTCGTTGTATAATAAGTCTGACGTACAAGATCACTCTCTTTCGTATAGTTTTGTATGCAAACTTATTATACATGAGAAAGTGCCTTGTGCGTTATTTTATTTTTCAAAAAGTTGTAAAGTGGTGTTATAATTTAGTCAACCACAAAATAAGGAGTTGATTCATATTATTAGCTATCAACCACTCTGGGAAACAATGAAACAAAAAGAAATATCACAATACCTATTGTTGAAATCTGGAATAGATAATAAAACACTGGACAGTTTAAAGAAGAATAAAAATATAACCCTCTTAACCGTCGAAAAACTCTGCAATATCATAGAATGTACCCCAAATGACATTGTAACATTCATCAGAGCGGACACTCCCTGATTTAAGGAGGTTTGCTCTGATTTTCTCATTAAATTATTTTTCTGCTCTTTCAAGAATATCTGACAAGTACTTATTTGCTTCCTTCTCCGTAAAACTCCCAAAATCCCTCATATAAACTAATACCAAGCGCAACAGACATTAGTTCCAGCTTTTTCCTATGCCACTATATCAAAATTTCTTCATCACTTTTTAACTCGTCACATAACAAATTCCCTACTTCTTTTTCTCCATATACGACTCTCATCTTGTTGCTTTTTATGAATACTACTTTATCCTACTTTAAGCGATATGTCAATACAAAAAGCTACACAATGATATATTGTATCAAAAAGGAGTAGCATTATGAAACCACTAAAAACTAAAGTAAGTATTACACTTGATGCGGGAATTATAGAGAAAATTAAAACATTGGCAGAACAGGATGACAGGTCATTTTCACAATATGTTAATCTTGTTCTGAAAGAATATTTAAAAGAAAATAAAGCAAACATAAGAAATAAAACAGAATAATTAATCAAGGGATATTCCAACAAAATGCATTGGAACATCCCTTTTTCCATTTTGAACCTATCCCCAAAATGCACACCAGCCAGTAAACCCCCACTTGCCTTGCAAGTGCCATCCGGTAAAGGGGCTGACAGGCTTCTTCGGCATAAATTTTTCCATCAAAAAACACCTCTCGAAATGAAAGGTGTTTTTGACATTGCTTTTACAATTACGAACGTGTTCTCTTTATTTGGTCGTAAATCGGTCGTAAATTTTACTCTTGAAATCCTCTAACCCTTGATTTTACTGGTCTTTTCCGCCAAGCGTTTTCATCGTCGGGAACAACAACACATCACGTATTGCCGGGGAATCTGTCATCATCATAACCATCCGGTCAATACCAAAACCGATTCCACCCGTCGGCGGCATTCCGATATTCAATGCATTCAGGAAATCTTCATCGGTATGATTGGCCTCTGCATCTCCAGCAGCCAGTAACGCTTCCTGTGCCTGAAAACGCTCCCTCTGATCAATCGGATCGTTTAATTCAGAATAAGCATTCGCCATCTCCCATCCATTTAGGAAGAATTCAAAACGCTCCACATACTCTGGATGATCTGGCTTCTTTTTTGTTAATGGTGAAATCTCAATGGGATGATCCATCACAAAGGTAGGCTGAATCAAATGCTCTTCCACATATTTTTCAAAAAACAAATTCAGGATATCTCCCTTTTTGTGTCTGTCCTCATATTCAATCTGATGTTCATCTGCCAGCTTTTTGGCTTCCTCGGTAGTATGAATTTCATTGAAATCCACATTCGCATATTTTTTCACTGCATCCACCATGGTAATCCGCAAAAAAGGCTTCGATAAATCCATCTTATGCTCCCCATAAGTAAGAATCTCTGAGCCTGTGACCTCTTTTGCCACATAACGATAGAGATTCTCTGTTAAGTCCATCATACCATGGTAATCCGTATATGCCTGATACAACTCCATCAGGGTGAACTCTGGGTTATGGCGGGTATCTAAGCCCTCGTTACGAAACACACGTCCAATTTCATACACACGTTCCATACCGCCTACAATCAATCTTTTCAAATAAAGCTCTAAAGAAATTCGCAGCTTCAAATCCTCATCCAATGCATTAAAATGTGTTTCAAAGGGTCTTGCAGCAGCGCCTCCGGCATTGCTTACCAGCATAGGAGTCTCTACTTCCATAAATCCTTCTGCATCCAGATATTTACGGATACTGCTGAGTACTTTGGAACGCTTAATAAAGGTATCCTTTACCTCATTGTTCATAATCAAGTCCACATACCTCTGACGGTAACGAATATCTGTATCTGTCAGTCCATGGAATTTTTCTGGCAATATTTGAAGACTTTTGGAAAGAAGTGTCACTTCCTGGGCATGTACAGAAATTTCCCCTGTTTTGGTCTTAAACACTTCACCTTTAATTCCAAGAATATCACCTACATCATATTTCTTGAAATCCTTATAGCTTTCCTCACCAACACTGTCCCGGGCAACATACGCCTGGATATTTCCCTGCAAATCCTGTATATTACAAAAAGACGCTTTTCCCATGACACGCTTGAACATCATCCTGCCTGCCACACTTACAATCTGGCCTTCCATTGTATCAAAATGATCTTTGATTTCCTGGCTATGGTTGGTAACATCATATTTGGTTATTTGAAAAGGATCTTTTCCATTTTCCTGTAATTCCTTCAATTTGTCATGACGAACCTTTAATAACTGATTTAAATCCTGTTCCGCTGCCTGGTTATTCTGCGCCATTTTTTCTCCTCCATCCCTATATTCTGGCTTCTAATTGCCAAGTACTTCTGTCTCTAATTTGAACGCTGTATTTCCAATACCTTGTATTCCAAAACCCCTGCCTGGGTCTCTATGCTGACTGCATCTCCCACCTTTGCTCCAATTAATGCTTTTCCTACTGGAGATTCATTGGATATCTTTCCCTGGAGACTATTCGCTTCTGTAGAACCTACAATTTTATATTCCAGTTCTTCCTCAAATTCACAATCAAAAATCTTCACCCGACATCCTACGCTGATCTTGTCCAAATCAACTTCATCTTCTACTACAACCTCTGCATTCTTTAAAATCTTTTCAATTTCTTCAATTCTTGCCTCTATGTCACGCTGCTCATCTTTTGCAGCATCATACTCCGCATTTTCTGAAAGGTCTCCCTGCTCTCTTGCTTCTTTAATTTTCTGGGCAACTTCTTTTCGTTTTACAACTTTCAAATCATGCAGCTCTGTCTCCAGCTTCTGCAACCCTTCATAAGTTAATAAATTTTTCTTTTCCATAACGCTACACCTTCCTAATCACACTATATATTTATCCAGTCATAACAAGCGGTCATCTTCCTTTAATAATCACAGTATTATACCCGATAGGTACAGAAATGTCAAGATTCTCTAACATTTTCACATAGCTCCAGGGCCTTTTATAAACCGGTATATAAAGAACGCCCTCCTTCATATATCGGTAATAGCAATTTCCCTTCCGCTCCATATCTACAATAACATTTACGCCTTCCAGAGAAACCTCCTTATCCACCTCTAGCTGAACAACGAGACCCGTATCCTCATACATTCTTTCAATATATGGTGCAAAATATGCAGGACGACTTGTTGCGATTTTTAAAAAATTCAAATCCCTGGAAATTTGCTCCAACACCAGCTCCACATCATCTTCATCTAACATGGATTCTGGCAAAGTATCTGTATCCAGCAACAGTGGGCAAAATGTTCGGTACTCCATTCCATAAATTTCTAAAATTTTTTCCAGAATCTCCCGCAGCCTAGGTAAGAAAGGATTTCCCTCTTCTGCTGCTTCCTCTTCTTTGTCCTCTGTCTTTTTCTTACAAAAATATTCTGTCACTCTCTCAAATATTCTTTTTAATCCATACAGTATTCCCCATCGGTTCTTCTCTTTTATAAGCAAGCCCTCCCAAATCTCTGGTATACGTATTCCATCCACATCCTGCCAAATGGATTCCCGTTGTACCATTTTTCCCATATATATGAAAATTTGAATGGGCATATTCCAAAATCATTCCTATAATGAATTTTTAAAGTCCCTGAAATAAAGCTTCCAACTGTTCATAGGTTTCCACTTCATTAATTTTTCCCCGAAGTTTTGCAGAATTCTTATAACCGCTGGTATACCAAGCTGCATGTTTCCGCATTTCCCGGATTCCCACAAGCTCACCCTTCCACCCAATCTGAGCTTTTGCATGACGTAAAAGCATTTTTGTCACTTCATGAATCTCAGGCCGGGGCAATTCCTCCCCTGTCTCCAAAAAATGCAGAAGCTGCCGGAAAATCCAAGGATTTCCCTGGGCTCCCCTGCCAATCATAAACCCATCACAATTGGTCTCCTCCTTCATCCGAAGCACATCTTTGCCTGTCAAGATATCTCCATTCCCAATCACAGGAATGGAAACTGCTTCTTTCACCTGTCGGATTATGTCCCAGTCTGCCCTGCCAGAATAATACTGCTCCCTGGTTCTTCCATGAACCGCAACCGCAGCAGCGCCTGCCGCTTCTACCACTTGTGCAATCTCCACTGCATTCCTGTGGGCCTCATCAAAGCCTTTTCTTATTTTAACTGTCACTGGCTTACGGATTGCTTTTACTGTTTGAGACACAATTTCATAAACCAGTTTTGGATTTTTCATCAATGCAGAACCTTCTCCGTTATTTACCACCTTAGGCACTGGGCAACCCATGTTAAGGTCCAGGATATCAAAGGGACGGTCTTCTATTCTTTTTGCCATCTCACTGATAATTACAGGATCTGCTCCAAATAGCTGCAAAGATACTGGCCGCTCTTTCTCTGTGGTGGATAACAAAATTTCTGTATTTTTGTTTCCATAATAAATCCCCTTGGCGCTGACCATCTCCATACAGAGAAGCCCTGCGCCTTGTTCTTTGCAAAGCACACGAAATGGCAGGTCACATACCCCTGCCATCGGCGCCAGAATCAAATTATTTTCCAGTGTTATATTTCCTATTTTTAATTTTTTCATTGCCTTCTCTTATTTTCCGCGATTTTGTTTCTTGTAAATCAGACGAAGTCCCTGTAAAGTCAAGGTAGGATCATAAATGTCAATTTCATTGGTCTCATTTGCAATAATTTTACCTAATCCCCCTGTTGCCACCACTTTCAAATTTTTATAACCTGTTTCCTTTTTCGTCTGTCTAATAATATACTCTGTCTGCCCAATCTGCCCATAAATCAAACCTGCCTGCATACTGCTGATGGTTTCTTTTGCAAGAATGCTCCCAGGCTTTCGAATCTCAATTTCAGGCAGCTTTGCAGCATCCTCCCAAAGGGCTTTGGCCGATGTACGGATTCCTGGCGCCGTAACCCCGGAGACAAAAGCTCCTGTTTCATCCACCAAATCATAAGTCGTCCCTGTTCCAAAATCAATCACAAACACTGGACCGCCATACTGCTCATACGCTCCGGCTGCATCCACAATCCGGTCTGCCCCCAACTGTCTTGGATTCTCTGTCGCAATGCGAATTCCTGTTTTGATCCCAGGCTCTACCACAACTGGCTGAATATCAAAATATTTAATAAAAGAACTTAACAGGGAATGCATTACATTCGGTACGACCGACGCAATAATCACATCCTTGATTTCTTTTGGTTCCAACTTATTATGGGATATCATATCACGGATACAAATTCCATACTCATCCGAAGTCCGTTGCAATTTCGTGGTCATACGAAAAGTTGCTTCTAAGGCTTCCCCATCAAATATGCCAAACGTAATATTCGTATTTCCCACATCCACTACTAATAACATTTCTATTCCTCCAAATCCTCTTGGGAAAATTTTCCTTTTAACCTAATCTTATACGAAAAGAAGCCCCGTCATTCAGTGCTTGTACATCTTAAATGCTCTCACAATAACACTTTCACATACAACTCTAAAGCCTCCAATAATTCCTGTTTTGTCTGCTGGAGCTGTTTCACCTTCAATACACTTCCAATATCATCATACAGCAAATCACCTTCATCGGCCTCTGTCCGAAACTGAAGCCGCCCATCCTGATCAAAAAAAAGGGTAAGAATCCCGCCAATATCTTCTGTATACAGGACACACATGATTTTCAATTCATCCTGAATGCCTTTTGGGAGACCTTCAAACATTTCATTCAAGTAATACTTTTTTGTATATGCACTGGAGCCACACAATATAATTTCTTCCTGAAACATGGCGTCCTCCCTATACATAACCATAAATTCCCCGGACAGACACTTCACCGGACGATACTTTTACTATACTATTTTCTTTTTCCACCAGCAATTCTCCCATTTTATCAATTCCAAGAGCCCTTCCTTCAAATTCCCCCAAAGGATCTAAAACCCGCACCTTGCGGCCACAATTTATCAACAGAAAATCATATTCTTCCCGAAGGGAAGATAAATCCTGGGTCTGCAAATAAACTTCATAATAATTCTCAAATTTTTCCAATACAGTTCCAAGCAGCCTCGCTCTGGAAATCTCTATATTTTTTCCTTCCTTTTGCAGCTCCAAATCCAGGGAAGTAGCGGTTTTTGCAATTTCTTCTGGAAATTCCATCTGATGAACATTGATACCAGTCCCCACCACAATATGGTTAATATAATCTACCTGTGCACTCATCTCTGTCAAAATTCCCACTACCTTTTTCCCATTTACCACAATGTCATTGGGCCATTTGATCCTGGCATCCAAACCTGTTACTTCACGAATGCCTTGTGCCACAGCCAGAGCTTTCACCAATGTCAGCATAGGGGCACGGGAGGGATCGATCTGGGGCTTCAACAGAATTGTAAAAAAGATTCCTGTTCCATGGGGAGATGTCCAATTTCTTCCCCGTCTTCCCCGACCAGCAGTCTGCATATCTGCCACTACAACAATGCCATGCCCATTTATCCCTTCTGTATCTTCTGCTATTCGTTTCGCCTGTGTATTGGTGGAATCGATTTCATCAAAATAGCAGACAGAATGCCCCAGCCATTTGGTATTGAGACAGCTTTCCACTTCACTTTCTGATAAAATATCAGGCACAGACACCAAACAGTATCCCTTATTCTTCACTGCCTCTATTTCATATCCCATTTCCTTTAGCTGATTAATGGATTTCCAAACTGCTGTACGGGAAATTCCTAATTGTTCACACAATTCCTGACCAGAAATATAGTCTCCCTGCTTTGTCTGCCGCAGCAAACGCAAGATTTCTGTCCTCATAGCTTCCTCCATTCTATGACTTCTTTAAAAATCAACCATTGGGCATAACCATTGAAAACATATCTATTTTAACGTAGCATACATAATAGCCTTGATACTGTGCATACGATTTTCCGCCTCATCAAATACCACAGACTGTTCACTTTCAAATACCTGGTTTGTTACTTCCATCTCTGTAATACCAAATTTTTCATAAATCTGCTTTCCGATGGTAGTTTCCAAATCATGGAAGGCTGGCAGACAATGCATGAAAATTGCAGTAGGCTTCGCATATCCCATCACCTTCTCATTGACCTGATACGGCATCAGCTCCCGAATACGTTCTTCCCAAACTTCCTCGGCTTCACCCATGGACACCCATACGTCTGTATAAATCACATCTGCATCCTTTGTTCCTTCCTCTACCTGATCTGTCAAGGTAACCGAACCACCTGTCTCCTTTGCAATCTCTTTACAATAAGAAACCAATTCTTCTTCTGGAAAATAATTTTTGCTGGTACATGCCACAAAATCCATACCCAATTTTGCACATGTTACCATCAAAGAATTCCCCATATTATACCGGGCGTCTCCCATATAAACAAATTTAATATTTTTTAACCGTCCAAGTTTTTCCTGAACCGTCATCATATCTGCAATCATCTGGGTAGGATGAAATTCATTGGTAAGTCCATTCCATACTGGAACCCCTGCATATTCTGCCAGCTCTTCCACAATTTCCTGTCCATATCCTCGATATTCAATTCCATCATACATTCTGCCCAATACCCTTGCAGTATCCCGAATACTCTCCTTTTTTCCAATCTGTGAACCAGAAGGGTCTAAATATGTTACATGCATACCCAAATCATAGGCTGCTACCTCGAAAGAACAGCGGGTTCTGGTGCTTGTCTTTTCAAAAATTAACGCAATATTTTTTCCTTTTAATTCATCATGGGCAATCCCCTGTTTCTTTTTTTCTTTTAATTTTTCTCCCAACTCAACCAAATATGTAATTTCCTCTGAAGTAAAATCCTTTAATTTTAAAAAACTCCGTCCTTTTAGATTCATGTATTTCTCCTTTCATATCTCACAGGAAAACGGACTGCCCGCTGGATATGACTGCCCGTTTCCTGTTATAAGCATTTAATTCTCTTTTCCAATTTCTGTTAAGGACTTTGCCAAGCCTGCCAAGCCCTGAATCTCTGAAGGAATGATAATCTTTGTAGCCTTACCATCCGCTGCCCTTTCAAATGCTTCCAAACTCTTTATCTGGAGCACGGCACTGTCCGGCGCTGCTTCTTTTAAGAATCGAAGTCCATCTGCATTAGCCTTCTGAATTCTTAAAATTGCCTCTGCCTCACCTTCTGCTTCGCGCATGGTAGCTTCTTTCTTTGCTTCCGCCCGAAGAATCGCTGCCTGTTTTTCTGCCTCTGCATCCAAAATTGCAGATTCCTTCTTTCCCTCTGCCACCAAGACAGTTGCCGTCTTCTCACCTTCCGCTTGAGTAACAGCCGCACGGCGTTCACGCTCCGCTTTTGCCTGCTTCTCCATAGCATCCTGAATTTGCTGAGGTGGAATAATATTTTTCAATTCCACACGATTCACCTTTATGCCCCAAGGATCTGTAGCCACATCTAAGGAAGCTCGCATCTTTGTATTAATCAATTCTCTAGAGGTGAGAGTTTCATCTAATTCTAAATCACCAATAATATTACGCAATGTGGTTGCCGTCAAATTTTCAATTGCCATAATGGGATTTTCTACCCCATAAGCAAAAAGCTTAGGATCTGTAATTTGAAAATACACAACCGTATCAATTCGCATGGTAACATTATCTTTGGTAATCACCGGCTGGGGTGCAAAATCTACTACTTGTTCTTTCAGCAATACACGTTTTGCCACCCGGTCAATAAATGGAACTTTAAAATGCAATCCTACGCCCCAGGTACCTTGGTAACCACCCAAACGCTCAATAACAAGGGCATGTGCCTGAGGAACAATCTTTACACAAGACGCCACAATTATTAAGCCAAAAATCATTAATAACAATACTATAATATATCCTGCCATACGATAAACCCTCCAAAAAATTATATTTCTTTTTCCTTCACCAGCAGCTTGACACCACTGATTTCCACAATTTCAACCTGAGTTTCATTTGGGATAATCTTATCCTGCACAGATCTTGCAGACCATTCCTGACCATCCACACTAACCATTCCTTTTGCTCTTAGATTATCAATTTCCTGCAAAACAACAGCCGTCTTCCCTATTAAGCTTTCCGCATTGGTCTTTGTTCTGTTGGTATTAAAAAATTCCACTGCCAATGGTCTTGTAACTGCCAGCAGGATCACGGATATTACCACAAACAATATACTCTGTACCAATAAATTAACGCCTAGCAGACTTGCTATAAATGCAATCAACGCCCCACCTGCAAACCAGATGGTAGTAAGTCCCAGAGTGATGATTTCAATGATTGCCATCACCACAATTACAATCAACCAGAAAATACCATCCATAAATTCCCTCCTTTCAGGGTTTTCTTCTAGTTTATCTTACTATATTTTTACACATAATACAATATTTAATCCCAGAAGATAACATAAAAGGACAAAGCGTACCATCCTTTTGATTTTTAAAGATAGTACGCTTTGTCCTACTTCTATTATTTATTTAGAAAAATACATGATTTCCAATTACAATTCCAGATGCACCAGAAGATGCCCGCCGGAAGCTAGTTGCTCCACCTACATTGCTGGCGCCTCCAATTGCTTCCTGAGCTGCCTGAATGCAGCTTCCAGATACACCGTTTGCCAATACACTTGACAACATACCGTTAGATGCAGGTGTAAATTGTCCACCCTGGTAAATAACGCCTGAAATGCTTCCTGCATACCCTGCACGGAGACGATTCATAACGACTGCGCCTACCGCTAGCTTTCCTTCGTAAGGCTCGCTACCTGCTTCACACTGAATCAAGGCTCCCAGCAATGTAACATCATCATAAGATGCTGATACAGCTCCCCGCTGGGTGGTTCCACTGCTGGCCTGCTGTGCTTTTTTCGCTTTCTCTGCTTCTGCGGCTGCAATTGCTGCCCGCTCTTCTTCAATAGAAATCGCTTTGCCCAGCTTTAACTCAACATTTACAAATTCTGCACTGATGTAACCTGTGCCTTCTTCCATTTTAACTGCAACCCAGCCTTCTGGTGTTTCTGCTTCTGTATCTACTTTCGCTTTTCCGCCCTCTTCCAATACATCCAATATCTCTGTATCTTCTGAGGAAGATGCATTTTCTCTGACTCTCACACCGCCAGTAACTGCTGTAGCGTATGTGGTACCTACTTGATTTGCAAGAGCTTCTGCTTCCAATCCAGTTACACAGAACTCATTTTTCACATATCCTTCTACACTTCCAGAGCTGATTTTGGTCCATTCCTCTCCTTTTTCCAGGATATCTGCGGATGCTCCTTTATGAAGCTTACCTGCAAGTTCCGCCTCATCGGAGGGTTCTGTGCGGACATTCAAGAAATCTTCCACACTTGGTAACAGCTTGGAAGCCCATGGTGAAACCTCTTCACTTACAACTTCCACCAGCTCATCCTGCTGGCGTTTTGGTTCATCGGTATTGTCAGATTCTTCTGGGATTTCTTCCTGATTTTTAAGTTCCTCTGCCAACTCGTTCTCAGAAACCTCTTCTGTTTCTGGTTCCACAGTTTTCTCTGGCTCAGAACCTTCCTCTTGCTCTGGTTCCACCATCTCCTGTAACTTTGAGCCTTCCTCTTTTTCTGGCTCTACTGCTTCCTCTGACTTAGAGTTTTCTTCTACTTGTGGTTCTGCCTCAACAGCGTTCTTTGGGGTTTCAGAATCTTCTTTCAGCGCTTCAGCCAAAATCCCAATACTCCCTGTTTTCTTCTCAGAAGCATCTTCTGCCTTTACCTTTTCATTTATTTCCTGTATGTCTTCTGCTTTCTGTCCAGGCTCATTTTCTGTGATAGATGCTGCCACAATATCCTGCATCACTCGCACTTTTGTTGCAGTTTCTGTCGTATCACTTACTTCTGGCATTTCTGATAATAATTCTACTTCCCGGCTGTCTGGGCGCTGAGTTGTCGCATCTGTACCATACACAGAAGAAGCTGTTAGCGCTAGCAAGAAAGCTACAACCATTCCGCTTTCCATAACCTTCTTATCGAATTTCATATCAACCTCCTGAATTTTTGCTAAAATAACATTTCCATTTTTTAAGTTTGTATGTTATTTTATTCGTTTTTTGTTACAAATGTTACGAACTTGTTACACTATAGCAAAGAAATTGTAAATTGTCAAGGGAGATGTCTTAATTTTATTGTAATAGATATGGAATCATACCATAATATTTTTTATTTGTGTTCCTCCCACTTGCTGGGTTTTCAGATATTTATTGTACAATTTTTCCTATTTTTTTGCTTTTTATTGCAATAAAATAAGCAAACTGCTATAATATTACAATATGAAGTAAAAGGAGGATATTTCGTGAAACAAATAAATGCCCCATCTGCGGAGAAAAGAACCAAGCCCTCAGGCCGAATAAAGCTTTCCTCCATTAAAACAAAAGTTTTAGGTGTTCTTCTGTTTTCCATCATTGCAACTACTTTTCTTAGTATTTGCATAATCATTCCAAATGTAAAGAAGAATATCATAAACACTACTACAAGTTATATGTATGATATTACAAACTCTTATGGAAAGGTGTTAGATCAAAACTTGAGAAATTCTGTGATACATCTGCGCAAGAATCGTTTGGAGAAAACATTAAAGGATATTGGATTACAAAATATTAGCTCCAGCTACTTTTATGTATTAGGCACAGATGGAACGATTCTATATCATCCAGACAATCAGCTCATCGGACAAGCCACAGACGCCGCTCCACTTACAGAATTGGTGGAACAGTTGGCTGCTGGCAATATGCCAGAACCAGATGTTCTTCATTATCGTTATCACGGGGAAAACATTTATACCTCTTATTATGTAGCGGGAAAAGGAAAGGCTATCCTGTTGCTTGCTGTAGACGAAGACGAGATTCTAAAACCAGTTACGGATGTTGCCACCCGTGCCTTTGTTTCCTGTACCCTCCTTACCGTTTTACTCAGCATCATCGGCTACTTTATGATTGCCCGAATGACGCAGCCGATTATTACAATCTCACAAATTGTAGAAAAGTTTGCCAAAATGGATCTCACCAAAGATGCACGTCTGGAAAAAATCAGCAAACGGAAAGATGAAACAGGAGCTACAGGAGCTGCGCTTCTATCCCTACGGGAAGCATTAGCTGATATCATTTCTGATATCCAACAGCAAAGCGCACTACTTTTTAGCACCTCAGAATCCTTAGCCAACAGCGCTACCACAACTTTTGGAACTGTCCAGAATGTAGAACGAGCGGTCAATGAAATTGCGGCTGGTGCAACGAATCAGGCTGAAGAAACACAAAAAGCTAGCGATGACATTCTATTAATTGGAAATATGGTAGAAAACACCTCGTCTGAAGTTTCTTCTCTTCGCAGTCTTGCACAATCCATCAGAACTTCCAGTGACCATGCAAATACCACACTCCATGAACTGGATTCTGTAAACCAACGTGCCATTGATTCGATCAATATGATATACAAACAGACACATACAACCAATGAATCTGCCCTTAAGATCAAAGAAGCCACTTCTTTGATTTCCTCTATTGCCGATGAGACCAGCCTACTATCTTTGAATGCCTCCATAGAGGCTGCACGGGCAGGGGAAGCCGGACGCGGCTTTGCTGTTGTTGCCTCCCAGATACAAAAACTTGCAGAGCAATCCAATGAATCTGCCAGTCAGATCGACAATATTATTTATAATCTGCTGGAAGATTCTCAAAAGGCAGTTGCGACTATGGAATCTGTAAAAGAAATTATGACACAGCAAAATGAAAATGTAACAAAAACTGGTTCTACCTTTTCCCAGGTTCAGGGAGGCATCGTCGCTTCTGTTGCAAACGTTGATTCCATTGCTGACCGTACGAATCAGTTAAACAACGCACGTATTAATATTGTAGATGTTGTACAGAATCTTACCTCTATTGCAGAACAAAATGCAGCAAACACTCAGGAAACCTCTGCTGCCGTTATGGAAGTTGCAAACATTATGCATGGTATTTCCGAACATGCCGCCAAATTGCAGGATATTGCCTCTTCTCTGGAAGCAAATATGAATGCTTTCCAACTATAATAGGCACTCACTGATCACCAGATTGTTGATTTGAGTCACATATCTGCGCAAATACGGCTGCTTAACTCATTACCCACAAGCAAAAAGGACCTTTGGTCAATTCCAAAGGTCCTTTTTTTACATATTAAAATACATTTTCACAATCTCTTTAATAATTCTTCCCGTTCTGCTTCATATCCTGGCTTGCCAAGCAGCGCAAACATATTACGTTTGTAGCTCTCAACTCCTGGCTGGTTAAATGGATTTACACCTAACAGATATCCGCTTAACCCACAGGCAAATTCATAGAAATAGAATAATTCGCCAAGATAATATTCATTCTGCTCTGGGATATTTACCACCAAATTCGGTACATTTCCGTCTGTATGAGCAAGGATTGTTCCATTCATAGCATTCTTATTTACAAAATCCATATCTTTTCCAGCAAGATAATTCAGCCCATCCAAATCAACTGGCTCTTCATTGATTTTTACCGTATGACGTGATTTCTCAACACTCATAACCGTCTCAAACATAATTCTTGCGCCATCCTGAATAAACTGTCCCATAGAATGCAGGTCTGTGGTCAAATCTACTGCTGCAGGGAAGATTCCTTTTTGATCTTTTCCTTCACTTTCTCCATAAAGCTGCTTCCACCATTCTGAAACATAGTGAAGAGATGGCTCATAATTTGCCAGTACTTCGATGAATTTTCCTTTTCTCAACAGAATGTTGCGCACTGCTGCATACTGCATTGCATCATTTTCAGCAAACGGCTGATTCAATGCCATCTCACGTCCTGCTGCTGCACCTTCCATCAGCTTATCAATATCTGCTCCACTCACTGCAATCGGAAGCAATCCAACTGCTGTCAATACGGAAAAACGCCCGCCGACATCATCAGGTACCACAAAGGTCTCATAGCCCTCCTCGGTTGCAAGTCCTTTCAGCGCGCCTCTTGCTTTATCTGTAGTTGCATAAATTCTCTTTGCTGCACCTTCTTTTCCATATTTCTTCTCTAGTATTTCTTTGAATACACGGAATGCAATTGCTGGTTCTGTAGTAGTTCCTGATTTAGAAATAACATTTACTGAAAAATCACGATCTCCGATTACTTCTATCAGTTCAGCAAGATATGAGCTGCTAATACTGTTTCCTGCAAAATAAATCTCTGGCGTCTTACGAATTTCTTTGGATACAATATTGTAAAATCCATGTCTCAGAAATTCAACAGCAGCCCTGGCTCCCAGATAAGATCCACCAATTCCAATTACCACCAAAACTTCTGAATCACCCTGAATTCTTTCCGCTGCTTTTTTGATTCTTGCAAATTCTTCCTTATCATATTCCACCGGCAAATCCAGCCATCCCAGAAAATCATTGCCTGCTCCTGTTTTTGAAACTAACAGTTCCCTGGCATCCTCCACCAGCTTGGTCATATAGCCAACCTCTTCCTGGCTGACAAATCCTGAAGCTTTTCCATAATCAAATGTTACTTTTTCCATGATTCCACTCCTTTGTCTTTTATTGTTTTCCAAAAGAATTCCACTGTGGGCATTCTTCGCTCCACTTATGGAATATTGTAACAAATCTGTCCTACTTCGTCAAACGGAAAAAAGCTAATTAGGAAAAGTATTCCTGTAATACAGCATTCACCAATTTCTCGTCTTCCATCTTCTTATGTTCTTTGTCCAAACTTTCTTTCTTTTCCTCGTTTCGTTCACTATGTACCTGTGCACTTGCGAGCTTCTCTTCTTCCTCTTCTTCCTCCCGCAGTATCACATCAAAATACGCCTGTATGTTCTCTGTAATATTTCGAAAGCCCTTATTGAGCTTTTTTATCTGCCTTAAAATCCCTATCAGCAGCAGCATTGCAATCAATCCAATAAGAATTACTGCCCCTTTTATAAGGATTTCTTGGTATTTTTGTAGAAAAAACATCCAGTTCTCCATAAAGCATGTCCCTCCTTTCCATAAATGCACAGACATATCTTTTACACCCACCTTTTCCAATGCATATAGAATCTGCCTGCCATCTTCCATTATAAATATTCTTCTTCATTCTGTGAAGTATCCAGAAAACTTTTTTCATCGCATATTCTCCTATGTTTCGACCCTTGTCCTCCCTTGACTTTTCTGAGGAACAGTATAAGATAAGAGTAGTGCAAATATCATAATATCCAGGAGGTCACCATGAAAAGAATCGTTTTAACAGGCGGAGGCACCGCCGGACATGTTACACCAAATATTGCCCTGCTGCCAAGGTTAAAAGAACTTGGCTATGACATACATTATATTGGTTCTTATAATGGAATAGAAAAGAAATTAATAGAACAATATGGAATTCCCTATTATGGAATTTCCTCCGGCAAGCTTCGCCGGTACTTCGACTGGAAAAATTTTTCCGACCCCTTCAAAGTCATCAAAGGCTATGGTCAGGCACGCTCTTTATTGAAAAAGCTGAAGCCGAATATTGTATTTTCTAAGGGAGGATTTGTATCTGTTCCGGTAGTTCTGGCGGCAAAACACCGAAAAATACCAGCAATCATACATGAATCGGACATTACCCCTGGTCTCGCCAATAAACTTGCGATTCCAAACGCTTATAAGGTTTGCTGCAACTTTCCTGAAACTCTAAAATATCTTCCTTCGGATAAGGCCGTTCTCACAGGCTCTCCCATCCGCCAGGAACTGCTGGCAGGCAATCGTCTCAATGGACTTACATACTGCCATTTCAAATCTGGAAAGCCCGTTATTATGGTAGTGGGAGGCAGCAGTGGTTCCCAATTTATCAATGAGGTTGTGCGCAGCCTGCTTCCAGACCTTTTAAAAGATTATCAAGTACTCCATCTCTGTGGAAAAGGTAATCTGGACAATTCTCTCAACAACACAGAAGGATATGCCCAATTTGAATACGCAAACAAGGAATTGAGCGATATGTTTGCCCTGGCAGATATTGTAATTTCCAGAGCTGGCGCCAATGCCATATGTGAGCTTCTCGCTTTACGCAAACCTAATATCCTCATTCCCCTTTCTGCTAACGCCAGCCGTGGGGATCAGATTCTAAATGCCCGCTCCTTTGAACGCCAGGGCTTTAGTATGGTCATTGAAGAGGAACAGCTAGATCATGTGGTTTTACAAAATGCGATTCAGACACTTTTCCAAAACCGCAGTCAATATATCAATGCCATGGAAAAAAGTGAACAGATGAATTCCGTAGAAACCGTAATTCAACTTTTTGATGAGATTTGTTCCTAATAGACACTTTGCGCACTGAACACGGTCGCTTTAGCGACAGATTTCATATCCTCCTGCCATGTCTGAAAAACAATATTTCAGACATGGCAGAATCATTCCCAGCAAACAGGCGGCATCACTGGAAAAGTTTTTGACAAATATCATCTAATTCTTCTTGGGATAACTCTAAATGATCCCAACACATTTTTTCCTGGTTCCCATCTCCTTCATATCTGGGAATCAAATGCACATGAAAATGAAATACTGTCTGTCCAGCAGTTTTTCCATTATTTTGGATAATATTAAACCCATCACACTTCAATATTTCTGTCATATGTTTGGCAAGTCGTTTGGCTAAAACCATAGCAGCCGCCGCTATATCCTCCGGCAATTCATAAATATTTTCATAATGTTCTTTCACAATAACCAGGGCATGTCCCTTCGTAGCTGGATTAATATCCAAAATCACACGAAATTTTTCATCCTCATAAATCGTCTTAGAAGGGATTTCTCCTGCTGCAATCTTACAAAAAATACAATCTGACTCTCTCATTTCAAACCTCCTTAGCATTAACTAAAAATAAATATCTGATCCAACATTTTCAACGTCTTAAAATTGCCTTTCGCTGTCATTTCTCCTGTCATGAAAGCTCTTTGGAAACTCATTCTTCCCTGAACAATATTATCCATAACACTGGTATTGAGCTTTGTGTAAACATCAATCTTTTCCCCTTGTCCATAATGCACCTGAAGTTCATCATTGTTCACTTCAATGGTCAAAGGCTTCTTCTTCCCATCAATCATAAACAGATACGTAGCTGAAAAATCTTCCTGGGGTACAAAATGGGCTTCCAGCTCTATCAGATACGCCATTTCCTCACTTTCTTCACTCTGTCCCAGCATATCCTTAAACATGCTGCTCAACTCCTCAATATCTTCCTTCTGTTTCTTCACATACACATCATCCGACACGTATTTTGATAACTGTTCACTCTCCTGCGGTGTAAGCTCCAACTGCTGAGGCCTCAAAACAGATTGCTTTACCGCCTGGTTACTGTTGGGAAGACTCTTTAACTTTTGTGAAATCGTGCGATAAAGATTTTCTGCTTTTTTCTCAATCAGCACTGTATAATCCCGATTCATCTCAAAGGAAATCAAATCCTCAACATAACCGCACAAACCGTTACATGGAAGCCCGCCTAATATTTCCCATGCTCCTGCAAGGGTGATTTCTCCTTCCCGTTCGCCATATGTAGTGGACATTACCACTGGCTGCATATAGGTAGCTGCAATCTTCTCCTTATCTCCATACAACCAACAAGCATCTAAAAATTGCTGCATATAACCACCAATTCCCAGCCATTCCACAGTTGTTGCCAAAATAATACCATCGGCATCTTTAATCGTCTGAGGTAATGTAGAAATGCTGTTCTTGTGCTCATAAATATTATAACGTTCCACTGTTACGCGAAGCTCTACCAATACTTCCTGCATTTTATCAATAACGTATAAGGTTGGATCATCCAGTAATCCCCGTCCTCCATAATAAATATTTACTTTCATAACTAACGCCTCCAAATTTATCAATGTCTTTAGTATATAAATTTTTAACTGCAAAGTCAACCACCCAGCATTTTCAACGACTGTTACCTTTTACCACTGAAGCTTGTTTTCTTTTCATTTGTATATGACGCTTGATTACTGGAAACTACTGAACCTTTCTTGTCATTGACAAAAAAAATATGGCAAGTTATATTTAACATAAGAAACTTAACATTGATGACTGTTTTCTATACGTTTTGCCTATTGGCACTGTAAGGAGAGTGATATTTTGAGGAAAATAAGAAGACGCCTTTTCTCTTTTTTTGTTGCAGCAATGGTAGCTATGTCATTCCTACCCATAGATGTACTGGCGGCAGAATGGAAAATCAGCGCCACCCTTGTAATGTGCGCAAACGGTGGGGAGTTTTCAGATGGATCAGAGCGGTATTTCCAAACCAGGGAGACCACAGCCTCCACAGGAGGTCTCAATTACGTTGCCATTAACATTACTTCCAGCAAAGCGCCTGTAAAAACTGGCCATATTTTTAAAGGATGGGCTGGCATGTATGATGATGACCTAACACAAGGGGTATCATCCACTTTGTATGGGCTGTCTGTCTCTTATAAAAATGGACAAGCTGTCTATTTGAATAACAAGGAAACTGATTACCTAGTGGCAGTGTGAGAAAAAGAACAATGGGATGTGGTCTACCATTACAATGACCAATCCACCAACTCCCGAACAGAAAAAAATCATATGGTACAAATTATACTATCCGAAAGGAGATTCCAAGCAGGGACGGATACGATTTCCTTGGATGGGATACAGATGCGGCTGCAGATACAGTTGTCTGGGAGGGTGGGGACGTCTACCAAACCAATGCCCCTCTAACCCTATATGCGGTCTGGAAGCCCCACACATATACGATTACTTATAAGGAAAATGGAGGTACTGGCGGCCCGCAGCCTCAAACCAAGACTCACGGGGAAGAGTTAACAGTTTCTTCCATAACGCCTGTGAGGGAAGGATATACATTTCTTGGCTGGTCCCAAGAGGAACATGCGGTAAAGAATACATCCTTATCCTAAGAAAATAGAAATTCCTCTGCTGCAAACTGAATGTAATCTCCCTTACACAATTTCTTTTTCTGGTGATACTCCACAGGTTCCCCGTTCAAATAAGTCCCATTGGTAGAGTTCAAATCCTCCAGATAATATATCCCCTCCTGTCTGCTGATTCTCGCATGCAACCTGCTGATCCCTTCTGCCTCAATAATCCCATTCGCCTGCTGTCTGTTTTTTCCCAGCAAAAACGTTTCTCCCTCTACCCAAATATCCTCACAGTTATGCATTCCTTGATATATTAATTTCCCTTTCAGTTCCTGACTGCACACTCCCAGAATTTCCGTTGGGTGTATTGGTTCTTTTCCTGCTGTGAATTCCTCTTTTTCTTCTGTGAATTCCTCCTTTTCCGCCACCTTTTTTTTGGGTATTTCAGTCAAATGTCTCTTTCTTAGAAATTTCTTTTTCAAAACCTTTTCCTTTAAGCTATTTTCTTTTACACTATTTTCTTTTTTATTCTCTTCTTCCAAATTCTTTTCTCTGAAATTTGATAAAAACTCAAAAATCCAAGGCGCCTTTTTTAGACAGTATTTGCTGAAATCAAAATACTTCTTTTCTTCCTCTACGTCTCCATAACTAATCTCTTTTAACTCTGTATCTATTGTTTTTATTATTTCTTTTTCTGGTTGATCCTCCTTTTCTTTTTTGATAACACTTTGCAAGATTCCCTGTATATCAGCGTTTTTTACCATACATCTTTGATAAACCTGATATCCCAGTTCTGTTGCCGCCGAATCCTGATGATCTATCTTTCTAAGTATTTGTTCCATATAATGCTCAAATGCTTCTGGAAGATTTTGGTTCCAAAAAGGAAGGTATGTAAAATATAAACCTTCATTCTCCAGATTTATATAAATATATTCTGACGCAAGGCAAATCCCGTTTTCTCGCAGCAAATACTCTGGCAGCACAAAACACAATTCCCGAATCGTATACAATAAGTTCCACAATATTCCGTAATCCATCTTTTTACCAGACAAATAGTCTTCTAATTGCTGCTTCCCACTGATATCATACCAATACTGTTTTCTTCCTTCTGTCACAATTATTTCCATTCTTAGTAAATACGGCACCCGAACATTCTCTAGCATATGCAGCTCATACGCTTCCTTATCTTCTTCCTGTTCCTGAATACACATATAGCTTTTATGCAGATTCCTTCTGTACGTTACTTCCATATTTTCTCTATTCCTTTCTAACGTATCAACCATGTGATAATTGCGAAGCTTATAAAATATCAATTTAATGTGCAAGAAACAATTCCAATTTACGAAATCTGTCTGCTGGATTAAATTCTTCCCACATTTCCTGCTTTTTTACGGTCTCTATCACTTCCTCATACAGTTCCAATCCTTGATTCAAAACCAATAAAATACAAAGCAGAACCAAAGGAATTACAAAAGCCGCTTCCACAGTAAGACTCCCCCTAACCTTCCAGTCCTTCATATCTGCCACCCAGCCAACATAGTTAAATAAGCTGCCAGCAAAAATGGAACAAATGCAATTTCTTCCTTTCCCTTTTTCTTACCCAATACAACCATCCCCAGTGACCAACAGGCTACCAGCAACAATCCTGTAAAAAGCAGTTCCAAATTTCCCATTCCACCTAAGTACACTCCCGTTACTACTAAGAGAATTCCATCTCCCAAGCCTATCCTTCCTCGTGTACACCAGCTTGCAAACATCATTGCCACACCCAACATAATTCCCCACAATATACTGTAAATGGAGCATACTGGACGAAACAGATGAAACAGCACCCCACCAATCCCGAACAACAGAATATAAATAACCGTCAGTTTCTTCTTTCTAATATCCTCCCAGCTACACAAACTCAGCAACCCTAACAATACATACTTCTGCATACTATCTCCCTTCCTATCCAAAGCCAGGACTTTTTATTCCCTAAGTACTCTCTTTATTTCTGTTTACCACTACCCTCCACATCTAGAGCAGGGTTTTTTATTTTTCACATTTTTTCTTAATATCATATATATTGTTCTTTTCAAACCACTGCAATTGATCTCCCTGTGGTAACAGGAACCAGTATTCGTAATGTATACCACTGTTCCTGTTTTCTTTTCTCCCACGCAATGTCCACAGGAATCATAACTCTTTTCTTTTGCTTTTTTTATGGATACTGTTTGAATGGAAAGTTTTAAATGCGTACAGTCTCGACTCACATGAAATACACTTTCATTGGGAGTAATATAAACCCATTCTCCCTCTTGGCTTTCAGCAGTGATTTCCTGTTTTCCCTTCCATCGATGCATTCTGCACCCATCTGAAAGCTCCATATTTTTTCTTCCAAAAAACTGCAATGGAAACGGAATGCAATAGGTAACCAGCATATCAATATCATCAGACCCCACCCTGGTTCCTTTCCAGGAAAACCCTGCAATTCCATGCTGTATTTGGGAGATGGGACACTTCTGTTTTACCAGTTCCTTATAAAAGGCTGCTTTCGTCAAATTTTCTGCCTGTTTTTCAGAAACTGTACTCATCAAAGAAACCTCCGCCACTGCCTGATCCAAAGAGTTTCCTACGATATACTGCACCTGCATCATTCGAAATAAATATAAAATCATTATCATTGCAAAAAGAAATACTGGAAGCGCCAAAGCCGCCTCTACCGTCAAACTTCCTGGAAGGAAGGGATGGAAAAGTGCCTTTGGCGGGAAACATATCCCATAACTTTTTTCTTTGCAATTATAATGTCTGAGAGAGAACTTTTCGCTTTCCTTTCTTGTTATCAAAGGCACTTTTCCATCTCCTCCTTCCAGAACCATGTTCCACACAAAGCATATGCAGATGATAATTTCTTCCCGTTATTGACAAGAATAATAAAATTGCCTTCTGCTGTGAAACTCATACCCTCCATCTTTTATGTTTACACCAGGCACAAAGGCCAAAAACAAAGAATTTGCTCCATATAGAGCCTTGGCCTCTATTCCTTGTATCAAATGATCCATGGAAAAATGCTCCTCTCCAGAAACCATTCTCGTATTTTTTTCCATAATATCCATGGCTCGATATGCCAGCCTTTCTTGTTTTACCGTAAGCAACAAAATTTGTAGATATTCCCGATATGTCAATCCTCTGTCATCTTTTGGTTTCTCTGTTTTCTCTTCTAAGGCTTTCTTTCCAGAGAATATATCGCTTTTCCATTCTGATACAGTCTTCACCAATGGAACCTTACCACCTGCCAACAGACACCGCACATCCAAAACACTCTCTATATAGCTCCATGCCAGCAGTATCCCTATCTGTACCGCCTGTATCAGAGGAGCAATGCCAGTAAACCCTACTGCTGTTATAGCCATTTCCAATGCCAAGGCCTGCTTTTTACTATCCTGCATAATCGTTGTAAAGTTCCCTGCTTCTCGAAGCAGCAAAAGCTCTTTTACGGTCCGCTCCAAATTCTCCTGATCGCTTGACTTTCCACCAATACAATATTCCAGCTCATAATCCAGGGCATGTGTCTTGCTTCCCCCTTCTCCCGCCCCATTCTGGCAGGAAAAATAATAGTTTAAGTATTGGATAAACCACAATTTGTCTAACACTTCTTTTTTTAATCCAGTAAGATTACCAACCTCCTTTTTCCGTTCCTCGAGATTATCTTCATTAGAAACCGTCTTACTAGAAATCTGAGACGGATTTTCCACAACCATTGCCAGGATAGGAGAGCTTTTCCACATATTGACAACATCCATAGGATTTTCTGGCAACTCTTTTTCGGTCTGGACAGAACCTGTTTCCTCCTGTTTCCATTCGCTGTCTTGCTTTTCTTTTACTACTTCTTTTTGGCTTTCCCCCTGTGCTTCTATTGCTTCTGCTGATGCTGCTGCATCCTTGGCCAGATTCCATTTTTCCTGGTTTTTCTTTCTATCATTGATCAATTCTTTTCCCTTTCTGGTTTGCTCACTGATTTCTTCTAGTATATCTGCCCCAATTTGTTCTTTTGCTGCTTTACATGCCTGTGCCTGGAATACCGTCCCTTTTTCATCCGTCGCCAACAAGTATCCGCTGATTTCCATATCCTTTAAGGCCATCTGATAAAAACTTGCGCCTCTTTGTTCCAATGCATCTTCCTCCATCATGCGTCCTTCCAGCATGGACACATCAAATCTGCCCTCTTCATTACTTCCATCTAAGAACAGCAAACCATAATTTTCCCAAAGAGGTAGATGATACCATCCAAATGTGGATTCCAGTCTAAGCTGTAAATTACGCTTGGCAAGAGCTGCAAGTCCTTCTATTCTAGAAGCCTCCAGTAAGGAAAAAAGCAGGGAAAAAATAAGGGTCAAAACCAACGCCAAAAATAAAGTAATATTACCAGATTGTTTCTCTATTCCAAACTCAAATTTTTTTCGCATTCCTCGTTACCTTTTTCAATACTGTCGTAACCAGCTCTGTAATCTGCGTTTTAAACAATGCCACCAGACTGATTAAAACAACTACAATTAAAATCACCTCTACAACTCCCATTCCATCTTCTTCCTGCAAAAATCTTTGAAATTCCTTCATATCGTATCCTCCTACTTAAAACCTTTCTAAACATTAATTGATAACCCTGCCGGAACCACCAGAATAACCAGAACAATCACAAGCATCATTCCCATAGGAAGCAGAAGCTTTGTACTTGCCTCCTCTCCAGCTTTTCTAGCCTGTGCCTTCCTTTGCTCAAAAGCTTCCCACGCCTCCTCTTCCAGCAGTCTCTGCATTCCTTTTGCGCCTCTGCGGATATTCTGAACAATTAAAGATGATAATTTACGGTAAACACTGATTTCACATCGTTCCCCAAAATTCTCAAATGCTTGCAATTCTCCTACTCCTTCCTGAATTTCATGGATTGTTGTTACCATTTGATCATATGCTTCACGACTTTCCATTTCTTGATTCTCTCTTCGTTTCTGGTAACTGGCAGCGATCTTTTCCCATGCATATGTTAGATTCATACCTGCCCCCAATAACAAGGACAATGTACTGACAATTTCCGGATAATCCAGCAGCATCTGCCTATGACGCTTCCTTTCCTTGTTCTTTTCCCTCTCTTTTTCTGCCAGGATAATTCCTGCTGCACCTGCCGCCCCAAGAAATAAGCCAACTAAGCTTCTATTTTCTTTTTGCTCATCCCAGCTTATTTTTCTCCCTTCCAATTCTTCTGGAAGTTCCACAGATTCCTTTCCCATTTTTCTGTTTTCCTGAATCAATGCTCCCTTTAATTTATCTGCAAATAACTCTTGCTCTGTCTTTTTTCTCGGTACTGCCCGAACAAAAAATGTATACAGACATCTTTCTTCCTGACAGCTCAATTCTGCTGTTACTTCTACCAGAACGGGCTCCTTAAGGTCCTTCACAAAATTACCTTCGGCATCAAATACCTCATAATCAGAAAACCCATATTCTGCTTCTACCGCCCCTTCCTGCAAAACTTCTGGCAAATATAAAGACTGCTCCACCTGTTCCAGAGAATCATTCTCACCCAAAATCAATAGCTCCAACTCCTGCTTCGCTTTTTCCAAATACTCCTTTTTCTGATTTTCTGTTAATCTCTTCTCCTCAATCTGAATTCTCATGGGATATTGCTCTAAGATACCCTCTGCATTTACTAGATAGTCCTTCTCTTCCTGTCCCTGCCCTGGCGGATTCCTTAGAATTTTCCTCTGGTTCTTAGAATTCTCATCTACCTGCCACAGAAGAAAAGCCAGGAAAAAGCCTGTTCCCAGAATTAAAACTGCTTCATAGATACTTTTTCGAAATCCTTTCTTTTTCAAATACCATGCAATGAGACTGCAAAAAAATGCGCCCCCTAAATATCCGTACATAAATCTTTCCTCCTAGACCTGAATGTCTACAATTTTTTCTCCAATTCTCATGGCGCATCCATACACAACAAGAGAGATTGTCATAACTCCTGCACCAAACCAATTTCCATACAAGGGCTCTAAAAATTCTGGCGAGGTAATACCCACATAAAATAAAATTCCAACAGGCACCAGATTCATAATATTCATTTCCATCCTCTTTGCTGCAATCACCACTTCGATTTCACGTTTAACCTCTGCCTTTTGACTTATCTTATCCACGGTATTTTGAAATATTTTCATATAATCCCCACCGCTTCGTTTGGCAAACCCAAATACCTGGGAGAAGTTTCTTATTTCTTCTATCCCGCTGCGCTCTGCCAAATCTTCCAGCAAAGATTCCAATGCTATATTCCATTCTGCCTGATGATTAATATAGGCAAATTCCTTGGCCATAATTGTTTTCTCACCATATAACCTTACAAATTCCTCCCTGGCACATACAAATGCATTCTCCATAGCATACCCTGCTTTCAGCGCCGTTGCTGCCATCTGAAGCATTTCCTTAAATTGAGTGAGCATCTCATTGTTTCTCTTTCGAAAGAAATAGCTTCCAACTGCTTTCTTTACCGGAAGATAAAGAAATACTGCTCCTATTACAACATATCTGTTCCGGTAAAACAGCCAGGCTATCACTCCTGCAAAGCTCACCGCAATTGCCAAAGACAATAGCTTTTCTGTCCAGTTCAATCTATATTCTTTATAATTCTGCAAATCCTCCCTCCATTCCAATTCCTGCATAATAGAGCTTTCCTTGATGAATTAAATCTCCCTTTTTCTCCCAGCTTCCCACAATCCTTCCATTTTCTTCTCCAATTTCTACAAATTCGTAAAGAGGGTTCAGACGAATTTCCCCCTGCACAAGCCCGTCCAGTTCCATAATGGACAATATGCGTCTGCTTTTGTCCCGCAATCTGCCCAGATGCACCAAAATATCCATCCCTGCTGCAATCTGTGCACGAATTGCCAACAATGGGAGCTCCATTCCCATAAGCACCATGGTTTCCATTCTGCTTATCATATCCTGACAGCTATTGGCATGTCCTGTACTTAGGGAGCCGTCATGCCCCGTATTCATCGCCTGAAGCATATCCAAACACTCTGCTCCCCGGATCTCTCCTACAATAATTCGATCTGGACGCATGCGTAATGCAGTACGAATTAGATCCCTTATGGTAATGGCAAGGATTCCCTCTGCTCCTGCCGTTCTAGTTTCCAGACGAACCAGGTTATCAATCCCCTGAAGCTGAAGTTCAGCAGAATCTTCAATTGTTATGACACGTTCTGTTTTGGGAATAAATTCAGAAAGGGCATTTAGAAATGTTGTTTTTCCTGACCCGGTTCCCCCGGAAATAAATATGTTGTAACCAGCTTTCACCAGTTGTTCCAGAAATTTTGCACATTCCTGGCTAATAGAACCATTTTCTATCAATTGTCTCATAAGAATTGGATGTTTAGGAAACTTACGGATAGACACTACTGGTCCATCCAGTGCCACAGGAGGCAAAACCACATTCACCCTGGAACCATCCTCCAGCCTGGTATCTGCAATCGGTTCTGCTTCATTTACCATGCGATTGTGGCTCCCAACCATCTGCTGAATAATGTCTTCTAGCTTTTCTCTGGATGAAAAACATTTCTTCCAAGCGGCCACTTCCCCTGCCTTTTCATAGAAAATGTGAGCAGCCCCATTCACCATGATTTCTGTAATATCATCCTCATCCAAAAGTTCCTGTAATACATCCAGCTTCCGCAGAGAATGAAACACCTGCATCCTAAGCTCCTTCCGCCAGTTCAAGGGTATCATCCGCTCCCTTGCCTCTCTGCATATCTCTTCGTCAATAACTGCTAAAATTTCCTCATCCTCATGTTCCCTGCTCATGTCAAGCTGGCTTAACACGCGTTTCCTGATCTGTTCCAATTTGTACCCCCACTAATTGTCGTATGTAATCTCCCAGTTCTCCCCAAATCCATTGTTGCATTTTTAACTGTCCGCTGCCGTTTTCTGTGAGCATACAGGGCAATGACAAATATAATAATTTTTCTTCTAATTCCTGGTTCCCCTGTCTTGCCACCATCTCTTTAAAATGATCCAGAAAATATTCCTGCAATCCCATTCTGCCCTTTAGCACATATACCTTGCCACACATTCCAAATAGCTCCAAAAATCCCGGAATCATCATGCCAAAATCGAGAATCACAATATCATAACCACTTTTTTCTATCAATAGCCGAAAAAAACGAACATAGTCTTCCTTGGATATCTGCCCCAGACAGATACCATCCCATGCAGGAGGAATATAATCAAATCCTTCGATGGAATACACTGCACTCTTAATACAATCTGAAATACATCCTTCTCCTGTCAAACATAAATACATCACATCTAGTAAATCCCTCTGATAATCTTCCTTAAGCCATACAGAAAATCCCGCACATTCATTGAGATTCACATAGATTACCCTCTCTTTTTGATTCAAAACCTGTGCAAGGGTTAAAGCAAAAGGCGTCTGCCATATACTGTGTCCTGGAGAATAAATGCCAATTACCTCACATTCAGAAACGGATATTTCCTGCTCCTCCTTCCTATATTTCTGACAAAATGCAAAAATTTCTCTTACAATTCCTGAAGCTGCCTGATATTTGTGAATCCTTGGAATCATCACTGTTGATTCTGGAAAGCTTTCTCTCTCTACAGAATCATAGAGATATATCCATAATGTGTCTCCAGAATCTTGGAAAATCTGACTGCCTTTCGACATCGCCTCCAGAACCTGCTGAATAATCTGGGCATCTTCCCAAAATCCAGTTCCCAGAAGAACTACATCCACCTTTTTTGTTTTCTGAAATTCCAGAAAACCTTCCGGTGTAGAAAAACTGTATCCCAAGCTCTGCCTTCCATGCTCTAAGGTAATCCACTCCCCTAGTTTACTGCTGTATGCTGCATTAGTATCACAGACAGCAATTGAAATTTTTCTCAATAAGCCACCTCCAAAACGATTAGATATCCAATTAATATTGCAATTGAAAAATGAATGATATGTTGCTTTCCCTGAGGCTCCTTTGGATACTCAGGTAATTGAAATGTTGTCATTATCTGATGGATATATTTCCCAAAAATGCATAGACGTGAAACCAGATTACGATGATACAGCAATTTTCCAAAAGACATTCCTGCTGCCACCCAAAAAGATATTATGATTGTTACAATCAGCACATGTAAATCCCAGATACCACCAACTACGGAAAATAATTTGATGTCGCCTGCTCCAAGAGCACGCATAAGAAATAACAGATAACATAAGATTACCGGTAAAGAAACGTTTATAAGAAAAACGCCTGCTCCTCTCCATCCAAGCCCTACAACCTGAAAGAAAAATCCTGCTGCTAATCCGCTTAAAATCAGCCGGTTACTGATTCTACCGCTTCGTATATCCATCCCAACTGCCAGACTTAATAACAGTAGAGTGAATACTATTTTTACCTCCCCAATTCATCACCTCTCTCTATGCCTGTATGTACCACTGCCACAGCAAGTGATTTCTTAAGATTATAAAGGAAGTTCTTTTTCCTGTAAAGTAGATAAAAGCAATTTTTTCATTTTTGTAACTATTTTACAATAACCGATAGAATAAAATCGCATAAATAAGCGCAAACCCGCTGATTCCAAGGCTTCCCACTGTCAAAACAGTCACAGGATTCACCCCAGGAGCCATTGTAATCCCCTGATTTTTCAGGATTTCATTGACAATACAAATCCCTACCACCCCCGCAAAGCTGCGAAGCACAAAAGTAGTTAACACCTCTGCCTTCTGTTTCATGGCTCCCAGAAACAATATCAGCACACAGATTACTGCAATCGCTGCAACTCCATAATAGCTCTCCATACATTTCTCCCTTCATCTGCCAGACCTTTTGGTAATTGCGAAACTTCCAAATGATATCATTATTTATGCGCAATGGATGTAAGATATGGGTTTCACAATTGTCTATATTAAATATATACTTTTTTGGAAAAATTTATGACTTTTTCGTATAGAGCTGGAATTTTCTGCTTATACTTTAAGTAAGGAATAGCCCCACCGAGAACCGTTGGGAAAAGGAAAGGGATGCATATGTTTCAAATTACAAAAAAGCAAATCACTCACAGCACTGCTTACTCTTTACTTTTAGATGACCTTGAAAAAGCGAAATATGACCTGGCTCTTGCCTATGATAATTTTGAGAATGCCATGGAACCGGATTTAATCGACTGTTGTATCTATCAGGTAAACGCTCTGCAAATGCGTTATAAATTCTTACTGACCAAAGCAAAACAGTTCAGCGAGGATTCTTACGCGAAGAATCCTCTTGAACTTTCAGAACCCTGAAGGGTTTCTGTTAAACTTCCTTTTTGATAAGTCATTCCAGCAACTACCTGCTGAGTATGCTGCATCAAAGGCTCTGAAGAATCTTGCTTTGCTGCTTCCACAAAGCCATCGTAAAGATTCTTCAGGACTTTTTTTGCATCGTGGATATAATCTGCTGTATTTTTGCAAACAGCGAAAGCTAAAAGCTTATTTACAAACTGATACAACGGATAAAGCTCACTGGCGATTGGATAAGTAAAATCCAAATCCTCCTTCAGCCTTTGCACCACCTGCTCTGCTTTTCCCACCGCGCTGCGAAACTCCTCATAGCTTTCTTTTTCCTGGGCTTCTAATGCTTCATCTAAATAAGACATAAGGATATCATACATAATTACAATCATTTCCCCACGGTTGCAGCAACTTAACCGACGGGTAAATTCTTGTTTTTTTTCCTGGGTCATCTAGGATTCCTCCTACTGTAATAACTGCAATACCTGCTGAGGAAGGTCGTTTGCCTGGGCAAGCACAGAGGTTGCCGCCTGTGTCAGCACATTGTATTTGGTATATTCTGTCATTTCCTCTGCCATATCTACATCTTCAATTCTTGACAACGCCTGGGTCATATTCAGTTCTGTTCCATCCAGACTGCTAACTGCATAATCCAATCTGTTCTGATATGCTCCGATGCTGGAACGAACCTCACTTACTTTGGCAATTGCACCATCAAAGCTGGTAATGGCCCGGTCAGCTCCTGTTACGGTACATACATTGACTTTATCAATGTAAAGGGTCCTGGAAGAAACTTCCGGAATCCGAACATCTACCGTCTGGTTTTCATTTGCTCCAATCTGAAGGGTCATCGTTCCAATATCAGTAACCTCTAACTCCACATCAGAACCTGGTGTTATCATCTCTGGGATTACTTCAAATTTCATTTCAAATCCATTCCGGTCAGAAATAGTTACATAATTTCCATCTGTCAATACTGTAGCTTGAGTACCAAACCCAGAATCAAAGGTTGCGGTTGAAGTAGGAATTGTGACATCCACATCTTTTCCAATTTCCGTCACATCTGTAGCAATTCCCAGAAAAGCTGCAAGATCTTGATCATCACATTGAATATTCATCTCTGTAGAGCTTCCATATTCATCAGATACAAATACCAAAAAACCGCCAGTTGCTAAATCAGAAGGAATATAGCCGCCATCCTCTGGTTTACCGCCAGTAAGACTTGGATCATCTACAACCAACAGATTCACTTCTCCCCGTTCTGCGCCTTCCCGCAGCTTATTATACACCTCCTCAAAGGTTTCTCCCTCTGAGATTTCAACCTCTATTCCATTAATAGCAACGGTTCCATTTACTCCTGCTGGCACAGTATCTGTTCCTACACGAGCTGCCCCTCCTTCGTATTTTGCCAAAGAAGCATCCTCATTCACCGTTACCGTATACTTATTAGCTGTAACAGAATCAGAAATATCTATTCTGGTAACTCCTCGGGTATTAGGATATACCCGCTGATCCAAAGTCCCATCCAGCAAATGTTTCGTATTAAATTCGGTATCCTTGGAAATTCGGTCAATTTCATCCCGCAAAGATGAAATCTCTGCCTGAATTGCTTCCAAATCGTCTGGCATGTTGGTCTCATTGGCTGCCTGTACGGAAAGCTCACGCATTCTTTGCAGCATAGCATGTACTTCAGTCAGCGCACCGTCTGCAGTGTCCAGTACTGAAACCCCATCGGAAGCATTTCTGGACGCCTGACCTAAACCTTTAATCTGAGCTTTCATTTTCGTTGCAATTGCCATTCCTGCCGCATCATCCGACGCCCGGTTAATACGCAGCCCTGTAGACAACCGTTCAATAGAAACAGATAAACTTTTATCTGAGTCCAATAATCTTTTGTTTGCAATCATTGCCGACATATTGTGATTGATTTTCATTTTTTACACCTCTTCTGCTTTCTGCATATTCTGCCCTGTTTGTTTTACCTCTTCCAAAAATGCCTTGGCAACGCCGTATAACGTCCTTGTCTGTACCTGGCGCGTATCTTGTGTCTGATCCATCTGTCCTGTTTCTTTCTCTCCAAAGGAAAAACGGGAAAGCTCCAGATTATCACTGCATATCATATCCATATTCCATGCATACTCCGAATCTGGGCTTACATGTTCCTGTATCTTGGCCTCCTTGTTCTTTAATTCCTCTATGGTTTGTGGGGAATCCGAAATCACATAGCCCTTCACAGCCCCATGCTGCACCTGAAAACTTGCTGCCACTTTCCCCAGTACAGGTGACTCAAACATAATATCCACTCTTCCCTGTTCTTCTTTTCCACGGACAATCTTAAGCTGTACATTTGTAAGCTCATCCGCTACTAATACCGGAATTGCATAGTTTTCTTCTTTTGCCATCCGGGCTCCCAATTCAATCTGCTGCTTCATAATTCGCATATCACGGATGTCTGAGCTTCCTACCGGTTCAGACTCAATCATGCTCTTCATAACATTTTCCGCCACATCTGCCAATTTCTTCTGGGCCTTGGCCATCTCTTCCGGGGTCTTAACCGCTTCTGCGAAATCTTCAAGAATGCCTGCTTTTATTTCCTCAAAATCCACTTCTTTTTCCAGATTTTTATGGTCAAACAGCGACTTAAATAAACCGTTTCTATGATTCATCATCTGATTTGCAGCCATAATATTATAAGCAGTCACAGGCATATCATATCCATTCAGCAATTGAATGACCTGGGCCTCTGCTTCCTTTGCTCCTGCAAACTCCTGCAGCTGCTCTCGGTAATAGGCTTCTTCTGTTTGTGTATCCTCTGGCGCCTGCTTCAACTGCCACAATAATTCTTCCGGCGTCAGTTCTTCCAACAATTTATCTGTTCCATTCGATGCGCTTTGCTGTAAACCTTCTGGGGTAACCATTTCAAAGGCTTCCTTGGCGCAATCTGTCTGATAGGCTGCCTCTATCTGCTGAGAAATACTAAGCTCCTGACCCTGAACGGCATCCACTCCGCCAAAATTCTCATCCACCGTCACATTAATTCCAGAATTCCGGTTGGTTCGCACCGCTGTCAGCAGATTCTTCATGGAAAGCTCTGCACCTTGATTCACCAACGCTCCGATTACCGCCCCATCCGTCTTATCAATCTGATTCAGCAAACGGTAAATTCCAATATAGCTGTCACGCTCCTGGGAAGTAATTTCCTGATGCTGCTCTAGTTTCCATAAATATTTGCTAAACTTTTCCTCTCCAGCATCTTCCATATTGTTTTTGATTTCCTGAGCTTTGCTATTTAGCTGCTCTACATTCAGTTCCAAGGGATTGATTCCTTCCCGTATCATCTCCATTACTACCGAAGGCGTCAGATTTTGAAACATATTCTGAACCTTCTGGTCTGCCCCTTTTATACTGGCTATGGATTCTGGGTTAATTTCCATCTGGTTATAGGCCAAAATACGTACAGCCCTTCGATTTGGTTCTGTCGCCTCAAGCTCCAAATCCTTTAAAATATCATCTACATTTTGAAATGCTTTCCTAATAGAATCTCCCATATCTGCCCGGGGAGCTGTTCGCAGAGCTTCATATGCTTCTCCTGCCCGTTCCAGCTCCGCCTTCTTAGAAACCCCGGTTTCATGCATTGTATTGATATTGTCTGCATCTGTTCGGATATTGCCTAGCAAATAAGCAGGCGCTCCTGCCAGCTCCTGAGTCTTTCCAATGGTTTCGGCAAAGACCGCTGAATTTTCCTCTGTTGCGTCTATTCCATTCTGAGACAGCAGGCTTTTATAGTACTCCTCCTCCAGAGATTTTAACTGTGCTACCAGCTCCTCCAAAGGCTTTGTTTCAATGGCAATTCCTCGTTTTAACAGCGCATAATTGGCCTGTGCTGTCATAATCAGCCTAGTCTCCTCCAACTGCCGCTTTGCAGTGAGAAAATCCATATCCTCAGCAGCATAACTAGGTATCTGCTGATTAGAGGAAGACGCCTGGGACTTCTCATTCTTTGCTGCATTCTGCGCCGCTTCAAGATTCTCGATGGTAACTGGCAGTCCCTTTTCTACAATACTCCAAACATCTGCATCTGTTGCCTGGCTGACAGTCTGTACTGCATCCTCTGCCCGGTCTATATTGCTATAGCCCTCCAAAACCATTGCATCCCTGGGACGCTTTCCGTCTGCAATGGCATCCACCATAGCTCCTATCAACTGTTCCAGCTCTGGCGGAAGCTTAAGCTCCTTTAAATCCATCGCATATCTTAAATTTTCTTCTGTCAATGGAATCTGTTCATCCAGCATCCACTGGCTGCACTCTAAAGTGTCCTCATTAACTGGAAGACCTGCCCGTGTAATAATCTGTTCCACCTGTGCCTTTAGGTTATCATCCATAACCACTCCAGAACCCTTAGAAGCATTCCAAGCAGCTCCTGTACTATGCTGCGCCTTGTAAAGATTCTCTACGGTCGGAGGAAGCTCCTGAGCTAACATGTATTTTATGGTTTCCTCCTTACAATCCACAAGATCCAATGCCTGCTGTATGGTTTCCTCACAATCTGAAACATTTTCTTCTGTGGGCGGCAGATCTGCCTGGGTAATGACAGCTTCCAATTGGTTTGCAAGGCCAACGCTCCCAACCATTGCTTCCAATTGTTCTTGGCTTAAATCATCTCCAAAAATGCTGATATCCACACCAGCCTTTGCCAATTCCGCCTTAATTTTATCAATTTCTGTAACAATCGTCTCTACTTCTGTGCCATTAACAGAAAATCCATCCCCATCCATTTTCTGGCAGTCCTTTTCTGACATGGTATTCGAAACAATTTCCATTTTTTGCTGCAGCAACTGGCTCTCTGCATTTTCTGCATCCTGTTGAATCTTCTCAATCTGAGATTCCTCTGGCCGATGGGGAACCTCCACCACGGTTTGCTGGACGGATGTTATTCTTCCAGTATCTCTTTCCATCTCTTGTGTTGTGGTTTCCTGAGTGGTAACTGCAACATTTCCTTTCACTTCTACCTTACTGTTTGTTCTGGTAACCTCCGCCAGACTGATATTATCTACTCTTATATTCATATCCATGCCCCATTACTTTATCTACCGATTTTTAACAATAGTTATTTCGGTTAAAAAACAAAGAAACTTTAGCAATTTTCCCTTGTAATCATTGTCCATTTGTATTAAAATAGGGTTCAGAGCTACCATTATGGAATGGAAGCTGAGATGAATATTTATATTATTAAGGAGGAAACTATTATGGCATACGTAATTACCGATTCTTGTGTAAGCTGTGGATCATGCGAAGGTGAATGTCCAGTTGGTGCAATCTCCGCTGGTGATGGAAAATACGAAATCGCTGCAGATACTTGCATTGATTGCGGAACATGTGCAGGCGCTTGTCCTACAGGCGCTATTGAGCAGGGTTAATCCCTACATAATGTAGAACAAACCGCCCAAATCCCTCATTTTTGAGAGACTTGGGCGGTTTTCCGCGCCAAGCACAATTGCAAAGCAATATCTTTCCTCTTGTGCGAGTGCGCATATTATTTTATTCTACAAGAAAGATACTTTCACGCTTTAGCATAACAAGGTCTTTCTTGTAGAATAAAAAAGGAATCCTGCATTCGCAGGATTCCTTTTTGTACTGAAACAACGTGAGCAAGTCAGTTTACCGTCAAATTCGGATTTAATTTGTTCTCCTTCCCGATGATTTTTCCTGAATCTTTCTCTTTCTTCTCCTTTTTCTCCTTGCGGAACCTTCTGGCTTTTCGCGTGCTGCGAATTGCCGCATCCAATTTTCGGAAGCGTTCTTCCTCCGCCTCATCTTGTTCCCGCATAAGGTAATTCATCTCTTTTAATACACGCTCACCAACCTGGGAGCCTACTTCTTTTCCCAACGCCTGGTTGTTCTCTTCTACTGCCTGTTTTACAATTGTCAGCATCATAGACTGAAACTGTTCCAGCTTTACTGTATTGGAAACAGGATTACTGTGTCGTTCTGCTACCGGCCTTTCCATCGTCTTTCTCTCCAATGCCATTTGGGGAACCTCTTCCATATACTCCCGATTCATCTGAATAACATTGTTCCCACCAGACGGTACCTCGCATGGCTGGGAATGACTATGTATCATCATCCGAATTGCTTTTAACTGATATCCCTGTTCTTTCCACTCTTTTATCTTTTGGAATTGCGCTATATTTTCTTCTGTGTAATAGCGGTGCCCCATTTCATTGCGAGGAATCATCAGCTCCAGCTCTTCTTCCCAATACCGCAATACGTGGGACTCAACATTTACTATATTTGCCGCGTCCGAAATCATATAGCGTACATTTTCCACATTTTAACCTCCTTTTTGGGATTCGCCTTCCGGCAAGCCGGATTGCTGTGCTGTATACATCAGCTTGTCCCTTTTTATTCTATTTTACCGATTTCTATTCTCTGTTACAATCTTTTTTCATCGTGAAATAATGACAGTAAAAAACAGATACCTTCCTTTTTTGGAAAATATCTGCTTAATTTTACAAAAAAATATTCCTTTGTCTACAAAATGTCGAAAAATTTACATGACAATGTAAAATTCTAAATAACCAAAAACGTTACTATTTCACTGTCAGACCCAACATACCTCTTAGCGTTTTTCCATGTTGGCAAATTTGGTGTACTGAGGCAGCCAAACCAGATTTATCGTTCCAATAGGACCATTTCTCTGTTTGGCAACGATAATTTCCGCAATATTTTTATCTGGTGTATCCTTGTTATAATAATCGTCACGGTAAATAAACATTACAACATCCGCATCCTGCTCAATCGCCCCTGATTCTCTCAAATCCGAGAGCATTGGCCTGTGATCTGGACGCTGCTCTACTTGGCGGCTAAGCTGAGACAATGCAACTACTGGTACATTTAATTCACGGGCAAGCCCTTTGAGGGAACGGGAAATGTCTGAGATTTCCTGTTGCCTGGAATCTGTTCTCCCCGAGCCAGACATCAACTGGAGATAATCGATAATAACCAGTTTCAAATCCTGTTCCAGCTTGTATTTCCTACATTTGGAGCGAAGCTCTGAGATGGAAATACCCGGTGTATCGTCAATAATCAAATTGGACCTGCCAATGGTACCTGCGCCTTCAATCAGCTTTTCCCAATCAGAATCCGCCAGATTACCAGAACGTAAAAGCTGAGCATCTACCCTGGACTCCAGGGAAAACAAACGGTTTACTAACTGCTCCTTTGACATTTCCAAGCTAAAAATTGCTGTACTCATATTACTGTGAAAAGCCACATACTGAGCAATATTTAATACAAAGGCAGTTTTCCCCATGGACGGCCTTGCCGCAACCAGAACTAAATCTGAGGGCTGAAGCCCTGAGGTTCGGTAATCCAAATCCACAAAGCCTGTGGCAATTCCCGTTACATTTCCTTTTGTCTTAGATGCCTGTTCAATTTTTTCCAGCGCATTGATTACAATTTGTTTAATCGGGACAAAATCGCTGCTATTTCTATTTTGAAGCAGATTGAAAATCTTTTTTTCTGTATCTGCCATAATATCCTCTAAGCTGTCCCTGCCTAAATAACACTGATTTGCAATTTCTTCATTTACTTTAATCAGCTTGCGGAGCATGGATTTTTCTTTTACAATATTTGCATAATGTTTAATGTTGGCAGAGGTAGGCACCGATGTGACCATTTCCCCTACAAAACTAATATCCTTTAATTGCTCTGGGACATCCTTCTCCCGAAGACGATTCTGCAAGGTAATCACATCAATGGGCTGATCCTCATTAAAAAGCTCCAACATGGATTCAAACAGAATTCCGCAATCCTGATAATAAAAATCCTCCCGCACCAGAAGCTCAGAAGCCATAATGACGGCTTCCCGATCCATGATCATAGAACCGATGACCGACTGCTCCGCTTCCTTACTGCTTGGCATATTCCGTTTTAAAAGAGCTTCTTCCATATCCGCCTCCTAGCGCTCCTTAAGCCTCTGTCACTTTCACCTTCAAGGTTCCTGTCACCTGGGGATGGAACTTGATTCCAATTTCATATACCCCCAATGATTTCAATCCCCCTTCTGGAAGCTGCATTTTTTTCTTATCCAGTTCCATGTCAATCTGTTCCTTTGCCGCTGCTGCAATCTCTTTAGAAGAAACAGAACCGAAGGTCTTGCCCCCTTCCCCTGTCTTAATTGCCACGGTTACCTCCTTTGTGGCAATTTCTTCTGCCAAGGCTTTTGCCGCGTCAAGATTTTCTTGCGCCACTTTCTCGGCATGTTTATTTTTCAGTTTTAAATCATTCATATTTTTGGGTGTGGCTTCTATTCCTAACTTTTTTGGAAAAAGAAGGTTTCTGGCATAACCATCGCTGACATTAACTACTTGTCCCTTCTTACCCAATGACTTTACATCCTCTAACAAAATTACTTTCATACTTCTATATCTCCTTCCTTTAACATCTGATCTAAGGTTATCTGAATTCGTCTCTTTGCCTCTGCCACAGTGCAGTTGGTCATCTGCGCACCTGCTATATTCAAATGTCCGCCGCCGCCGAGACGTTCCATAATCAACTGTACATTGATTTCATCAATAGAACGGGAACTAATATAAATCTTTCCATTGTATTCGGTAAGTACAAAGGAAGCCTTAATTCCTACAATATTCAAAAGCTCATTTGCTGCCTGTGCTCCTGCAATCGTGGGGCTTTCCACATCCCGGTCTGCCGGGCAGATGGAGATAGCAAATGCACCTCGGTAAACCTCTGCATGGCGTACTGCCTCCGCCCTTGCCTTGTATGCTGCCATATCATCCCTTAGAAGCTTACGAACTCTGGTTACCTCTGCCCCACATCTGCGCAAATAAGCTGCTGCTTCAAAGGTTCTTACGCCCGTCTTCGTCATAAAATTATTGGTATCTATTAAAATTCCTGCATAAATACTGTCTGCCTCATTGGGTTTCAGGTGGATATTTTCATTAAAATACTGCAAAACCTCCGCTACCATCTCACAGGTAGAGGATGCATAAGCTTCGATATAGGAAAGCACCGCATTCTCAATCACTTCACTGCTCTGTCTATGGTGGTCAAATACCACAATGGTTTTTGTTTTTTTCAACAGTTCTGGACACTCTGTATAATTGGGCCTGTTTGTGTCAACAACAACCACCACGCTCCGGTTATCTGCCATCTCGAGAGCTTGTTCGCTTCCCAAAAACATATCTTCTGGATATCCCTTTTCCTCCGTAAAGCATTCTTTCATGGGACGTAAGGAAGAGGTGACTTCATCCAGTACAATATGCGCCTTTTTGCCTAACACCTGTGTGGCGCAAAAAATTCCAACAGCCGCTCCAAAGGCATCCATATCGCTGATGCTGTGTCCCATAATAAACACTTCTTCCCGGCTCTCAATAATCTCCCGAAGGGCATGGGCCTTCACCCTTGCCTTCACCCGGGTCATCTTCTCCACCTGTCTGGATTTTCCACCAAAATAAGAGATTTTTTCTCCTTCTTTGACCACCACCTGATCACCGCCTCGGCCCAATGCAAGGTCAATGGCCATACGAGCATATTCATACTTCTGATTATAGCTGTTTTCGCTGACGCCCACTCCGATGCTTAAGGTTACCGCCATCTCATTTCCTACTTTTACGGTCTTTACATCCTCCAGGATACTAAATTTGTCCTCAATCAACGCTTCTAAGTGTCTTTGTTTGAAAACAACAAAATATTTGTCTTTTTCGATTTTCTTTATTACACTATCCCGCTCAGAAAAATATTTACTGACTTTACGATCCACCAAGGCTACCAGCAAAGACCGTTTTACTTCTTCTACGCTATCCAGCGCCTCTTCATAATTGTCAATATAAATCAACATGGAAACCATCTGCTGCTCCCTGATTTCCTGAATGCTCTCATGAAGCTCTGTCTCGTCAAAAAGATACAGGGCAATCAAATATGAGTTACTCTTCTCCTCCTCTTTGTTGTCACTATTCTTTGCATCTTCTTGATCTTGAAAATAAATTTTCCCCGCACTCACCCGATAAATCCGGTCCTTCCATTTTACATGTATATGGTCATTGTGCTCTTCCTTTTCCAGAAGCTCCCTGGTAACAGATGGAAAAATTGTGGCGATGGACTTATGATACGTCTTATTCTTTTCTACAATTTTAGAAAATGATTTGTTCATCCACAAAATCTTGCTATTGTAATCCAACAGTGCGTATGGAATCTCAAATTCATCCAGTAATTTTTTCTGAATGGTTCCATACTGGGTTGCAAAATTAATTGCCTCGTTGCGCAGCACTGATTTATTTGCTATAAAAATGGCCAATACAATAAGAAAATAGAGAGCGGCAAATATGGATACACAGATGCCAGCCTTTAGGTCAAAATAGTATAAAGGCACATTCATTAAAACAATTAAAACTGTCAGCATCAGCGGCCAGCACATGCAATTCTTAAACTGAACTCCAGTGTGATTTTTTCTTTTCATTTATCTCCTACCTTTGTTGTTCTTACCTGATATTTCTGGTTTCTGTTTTACGGTTCCACGTGCAACTATCAAACAACTGCTCTTATGAGCAGGTATGATACAGGTCGTTGCCTTCGTCATATTATACCACTTCCTCAGAATTCTTACAATACAGTTTTCCCAATGGCAGGCTGAACTGTTACCTGTACATTGTTTTCTAAATCAAAAAAGAAAAATTCCACTCAGGGAATTCCTCTGATTTAGCGTTTTGCCAGATAATTGTCAATGTACCCTCCACAAGAAGCATTGAGCGGTTCAGCATCAAATGAATCGGGACAAATGAACACACATGCTCCTGCACCGTTGGTATCTAAAATATCTTCCAGCATGGATACAATGGCCTTTCCCTGTTGCTCCTTTGTAAGTCCTCTCTGATGAAAGCCTGGAGCCTTTGCCAAATGAGTAATCCCTCTGGCCGCAGGCACTCCAAATTTAGAAATTACCACTGCATAGTATGTAACGATTCAAATCATTGAGATAATGCTTATAGGAATTGGGCGGATCATCCAACAGAAATTCCGGTGCATACCGCATCATTTCAGGATAATAGGGATATAGTAAACTATTCAAATATGATTTCAGCCGATATTTCCGGTATATTTTTTCCCATTTTCCACTGTTCCAATGCTTCCATCACCTTTTCGCTGACTTCTCTTTCAAACCTGCTTTTTTTAATTATTGTTCTATCAAAACTATGCTGCATACATAAACGATACTTTAAAGGATGGTATTTCATCTTATTTTACCTGCCTGGGCGCATTTTTGGGGTTTCTGATAACATGCCCTTTTCTTCATTTTTCATTCTAATTTTCCGATAGAAGAAAAAAGATAGGCCAATACCCGAAAGTGATTGGCCTATCTTTCATTTTTATTTTATAGAAAAATCTGCTTTTCCTAATATTTAATCTGTTACATATGGCATCAAAGAGATATGTCTTGCTCTCTTAATTGCAACTGTAAGCGCTCTCTGATGCTTCGCACAGTTTCCAGTAATTCTTCTTGGAAGAATCTTACCTCTTTCAGAAATGTATCTCTTTAACTTATTGGTATCTTTATAATCAATCACATTGTCTTTGCCGCAAAATACACAGACTTTTTTTCTTCTGCGCATTCCGCCTCTTCTCTTCATTGGAGAATCGCTTCTTTCTGTTTTATTATAAGCCATGTTCTTTACCTCCTGTTCTAATTAAAGGGTAATTCTTCATCAATCCCGTCAGGAATATTCATAAAACCGTCCCCGACTGCAGCGCTAGGCGTCGGTCTTCCCATTGACTGAAAGCCTCCGGCCTGTCCCTCGCTTGCCGCCTTGCTCTCTGCAAATTCCTGCTCTTCTACGACAATATCAGTGGTATAGACCTTCTGCCCTTCCTGGTTGGTATAGCTTCCAGTCTGGATTCTTCCAGTTATGGCAATCTTAATTCCCTTGTGAAAATATTTCTCCGCAAACTCACCAGCTTTTCCAAAGGCAACACAGTTAATAAAATCTGCCGTCTGCTGATCGTTGTCACGCCGGAATCTTCTATCTACCGCTAATGTATATCTTGCAACTGCCGTTGCATTCTCGCCCTGGGAATAGCGCACTTCAGGATCTCTGGTTAATCTGCCCATCAATATAACTTTATTCATCTAATCTCCTCTTTTATTATGCCTCATCTTGTCTAACGCATAAGAAACGAAGCACATTATCCATAATACGAATCCGTTTTTCAATTTCTGCCGGACAATCTGCATTCGCATCAAACTGGATAAAGTAATAGAAACCTTCACGCATTTTCTGAATCTCGTAAGCTAATCTTTTCTTACCCCATTCATCCACGTTAGTTATTGTACCGCCAAACCTGGTAATATACTCTTTTGCTTTCTCTACCACAGCGGCTCTTTCTTCATCCTCGATTTTTGCATTGACAACAAGCGCTAATTCATATTTGTTCATGCTCATCGTACCTCCTTCTGGTCTCTGGCCCTCAGTCCTTGCTGAGAGCAAGGATAAATTATTACATCACAGTCTGATATTTTACCATAATTATTGGCAACTTTCAAGCATTTTATTTAAAAATTCCTCTATTGTATTGTAATATGTATCAGGATCTTTTTCCTGTGCCTGTCCATGGCCTGCGCCCTCTACAATGAGAAGCTCTTTCTCGCAATTGGCTGCCTCATATAGTTCCTTAGACATCTGAACCGATATCATGGCATCTGAATCCCCATGAATAAAAAGGGTAGGCGTTCTGCTTTTCTTCACGGCTTCTAAAGCGGAAGCATCTTTTAAATCATAACCGCCCCGCAGTTTCAGCATGAGACAGGCAGAATCCACCAAAGGAAACGCTGGCAGCTTGAACCACTCCTTGATTTTCTCTCCAAACATCCGATAAGCATCTGTATAGGCACAGTCCGAAACCACCGCCTGTATATTTTCTGGCAGCTCCTCTCCCGTCATCATCAACGCCGTTGCTGCCCCCATAGATTGTCCATGAATAACAATTTTTGCCTCTGCATCCTTGGAAAGAATATAATCAATCCATAGCATACAATCAAAATGGTCGGTCCAACCCATACCAATAAAATCTCCTTCACTTTCCCCCTGGCACCGCAAATCTGGCACTACTGCATGGAATCCCTGGGTATGATACCAGTAAGCAAAGGGATACATTTCTTCTTTCCAGCCGGTATATCCATGAAGCAGCAATACCCATTTATGACTTTCTTCTGTGCTTAAAATCTCTTCCCCATCGGAGATTTCCTCTGTAGCTGAACACCTACTGTCAGCAGTATTTTCTTCTGCTGGGAATGTCTCTGCAATCAACGTATATCCATCCTCTGTCTCTGCCGAAATTTTCTGGTGTTTTGCCTTTTGAAGCCATTCCTTCGTTTCATTTAACGCCGTTTGCCGATTGCCTTTAATATCTGAGGTCTGTACCTGGGCTGCATAGCTGTCTTTTGTAATCCGTTCAAATGCCTCCAGCTTTTCCATAAAAGATGGAACCAACGCCGCGCTCACCAAAAAATTTACCAATAAGACGTAAAACAACAGCAGCAGGGATATGGTTATACCTGCTGCCATAGCAATTTTTCTCTTACTTTTTTTATGATTCATACGTTCCTTTTCTTTCGCAGCTTTCCGCATTTCTCTGTCCTATGTGCATCCATCGTTCTATTTCCCTGCTACCGCCTGCCAAAGCATTTTCTCTCCCAATATCTATAGTAATGCTATTTTTAGCTGGCGCTCTTTCGGTTATTTTATCACATCATCCCAAAAATTGCATCTGGAAAAATTTGTGTGGTATACTTTTTTATATTTCTTTATCTTTTATTCATAGACAAACAAAAACGTCTATTCCCTTCGGCTTATTCTTGCTTTTCATTCTATCTTATAAATAAAGAACCATAATCTCATCCTGAACATCATCAAATATCTCTCCACTTCTTATCCACGTTGTTTTCTATACGTACTGCTCCGTTATTTATAATTAATGTTACACTATTGCTCTACCTCTCAGTATGTATGTTACTTTAATAAATCCCATATTGTCTTTTCACCTTATATCACCTGTATCATCTCACCAATAGATACCAACGTCATCCTATCAACACTGTCTTCCCTGCAAAAGCAAACCCATAATGCCGAATCCGCTCTCTGGAAATTCCACGCGCTGTCAGTTCCGTATCATAGGCCTTCTCCTCTATCTGTCGAAGCGCCGCTGCTACTGTATCCGCCAGCGTCTTCTCATCCTCCGAATCATGCACCTTGAATTCCAGCACAAAGGCCGGATCACCATCCCGCAAGGGCTCCAGACAGCATGGAAATTATAATCCAACTGGCTGAATATAATCTGTTCATCTATTGACGCATGGAATGATTTTCCCTGCAATAAAAAAACCGAAAGAAGCCTCATACTTACATGAGGTAGAGGTGACTACCTCCAGATGGTTTAAGTCGGAAAAAATAGACTCTTTGCTTATACGTGTAATACCTGTCATGACCGCCCTCTCCATATATGGGTTCGTCTTGAAAGTAGAATTGAACAGGTTTCGGACAAATGCCGCCATTTCATCCCAGTATCCATGCACATAAGCTTCCTGCATGGGGGTATCATATTCATCCAATAAAATGATGACTCTTTTCCCATAATAATCAGCAAGGAATTCCGATAAGGCTTTCAAGGAATAAGAAGCTACGGAATCACCCATTGTAGGGGATATTTCATGGAAGATATCTGGAAACTTTTTCTGTTTCGGCCCCTTATCCTGCAAGGCTGAATATCTGTCATATACGCTTTTGATGATGCGGCAGATTTTATCCCTTGCACTTCCAAAGGATGTTTCCTTCACATCTGCAAAGCTTAAGAAGATTACCGGATAGCTGCCCTGGAGACTGCGGTACTTCTCTTCTTTCCATATGTCGAGTCTTTCAAATAAGGTGCCTTTATCTGCATGTTCCACGGAAAAGAAATGCTCTCTTTCCCTATATTTGTTTAAATTGCAATATATTACCAAGTCTCGACAAATTTCCTCGGGCAAGTCAATATTAATGCTGTTTTCTTCATTACAGCATACCATTATTTTTCCTGTCTGGTCATCAAAATCTCTTAATTTAAAATTTATGACAACTTTTTCTTTGAATCCATAAGTAGTTAGAAGCCGATATATAATTGATTGTCCAAGCTGATAGAAATTTTTTCTATTTAAAAGAACAATCTGCGATTCTACTATCTTCAATTCCTTTTCTCCATCAAAGGGAAGATATATCTTTTGTTCTAATTCATTATTCAAACTTACGAAAATATCATGCACTGTTTTTTTCTTTCGGCATCCCCCTTCCAGTTTTTCACATCATATTAATATGTTTTTCAAACATTTCATTTAATGAATACTGCGAATAATTTAAATTGCAATACTCCAGCAAACTATTATAACATGTTCTGTAATTTGGACGATTTTCCTTTATTGTCATATAATAATTATCTAATGCCTGCCTTAATGTTTGATTCATCTATATCTATACCATCATCTTTCAATAAATTCTTTATTTTATCGCCATTGTATCATATGCATTTTCACATGTAAATATATATGTCTTTCGAGTTTCCCCATATTGATAGGTAACAGCAGATTGCTTTTATTGTTAGAAGCACAATCCAGTTGAACGGTAAATATTCTAATTAGAACACTGTTGTATTTAGCACAGAGTTACCATGAATATTTCGAGCGAACCAGTCAGAGCCTATACAAGACACAGGGGATATTGAGGAAGTGGTAGATGAAATTATGCAGTTGGTATAACTTAGTGACAACATAATACCAAAATAACAGCGTAAAGGCGCATGGAACTGAAACATCTTTCCCAGAATTAAAAGATGCAACTATCTTTTTGTACTATCTATAAAAACCCATATACTTTATCAAAGTTAAAAAGCAGGCAAAGATAGCAACTCTTGTATCTATGCCTGCACTTTGTTATTACGCGTGATATCTTAAGGAAATAGAACGGATTAATTTTCCTCTCTTTTCCGAATGCCCCTGGTATTCTTTTCTACCATTTTTCTTTCCACCATCATCTGGCGCCCACAGCCCAGACATTTCAAACGGAAATCTGCCCCTACCCGAAGCACCTCCCATTCCTGGCTGCCACAGGGATGCTTTTTCTTCAAACGGACAATATCCCCTACTTCAAATGGTATTGGCATAATCTTCCTCCTTTTGTTACCTCTATTTTCACCTATGAGATAATCATAAAAACAATTTTTATTCCCGCTTGGCAGTTCCAGACTTCCATCCGCTCTTAAACAGACAAAGGACATTTCCTCATAATTGTCAGGCGCTTCTTCTGCTTCATCTGAATAGGCGCCGCCAAAGGTTCTATCAGACCAAAGCCATGATATACCTGCACGAAATCGGTCATATTTTCTCATTCGCATCCTCCAAAAGAGGCTCATGCTCTACTCCCTTGCCGGAATCAAGCGCTGCAATTCCCCGCCGCAATTGCGCCATATTGCTCTCAGAATAAAACGGATCTGCTGTAATCTCAAAAGGAATCCTGTGTTCACGGCTTACTTTTTTTGCAAAAATAGTAAATGCGGTTGTCATGGACAATCCCATATCCTCACATACCTGTTCCATGTTCTTTTTAAGTTCTGCATCCATACGAAAATTTACATTTACTGCCCGTGCCATTTATATCACGCTCCCTCCCAAGCCTATTATATGCATTTGTAATGAAAAAATCAATCTTTTTCATTACAAAATAGCTCTTCCCATGCCTCCATAAACTGTCCGGTCATGTGCCCGATCTGAATCAGATAATAATGTTTTTTCACAACCTGGTAGTTTCTGCTGTATAGATGCTCCAGACTGTAGCCATGTTTTTTCTGTGCATTGAAACCTTCATTCTCTATTTTCCACCTCATCCTTCCCCGTTCTATCAGATCGGCTGCATTTTTTCTGGTGCCCGGCAGATCCGTGAGATACCAAAATTCTTTTCGGATCAATTCTTCACAGACGTACAAGCTGTCTGCACACAGGCAGACCGGCAGCCTTGGAAATGCCTTTTTTAGCTTTTCCATCAGACGCCAGCAGGTTTTCCTTTCACAGGCCATGTATGACCTCCTGCAGTAGAAGAAAGGATGCGGTTCATAAGAAGTATCACACCAGGGTATGTAATATAGCTCTGATGCCTGGGATCCGGGATATGCCTTAATAATGGCAGAAGGTCTGGAAAACAATACTGGATCAACCTGGCTAATTCACAGGCAAGGTGAAACTGTTCCAGGCGTTCTCTGGCCTCTTTTCTTGTAATCTTTATTCTTGCTTCATAGTAAAACCTCCTCTTTTATGGGTGTGCAAAAAATAGTTTTGTGGTTAATTCTATTATGAATGAACCCAGATAAGGATAAAACTCAAAAATTGTGTTAAAGACAGCAGACACGACAAAATGGAGTGAATATCTTATTTGGAGGAATTACAAAATGGCAAAATCATTATTTGAGGAACTGGGTGGCAAATACAAGCGGCAGGCTCAACGCCTATCTTGTTGATGTAGACAGGCAGGCACAGGAACGCTCCCACAGGCTCATAGAGGGCATGAAACAGACACAAGACATAACAGAACAGCTAAAGGCTGAAAATGACTTAGAATGGACAGGAAAAATGAATAACATAAGAGTTTGTGCGAGGGAGATTGTATATGATGAAATCATTTACGCATAGACAGCAAGGCGACAGAGGAGAAAAGCTCTGTCGCTTTTCTTTTCGGGAAGCATCTGATTTAATAGTAATTTTTTTCTGAATATATTGACATGACAGTAATGAGTTACTATGCTATTCGGCAGGAACTTGTTCCTACTAAATACGGTGGCAAAAATAGATGAAAATGGACAAACTTTTTGAAGAATACGACTGTGATACCGAACACAGAGTACAAGCGATATTTTCAAGTATCTTTATACTACAAAATCGTATGCAGACAGCGGGTGAAAAACTTCAAACGGAAATATCCCTAAAGCAATGGTTATTACTTGTAATGACAACTTGCTGTCCAGAGCCACGAACATGAACAAATATCAGAAACCTTATGGGCTGTTCCAGACAGAATATAAAAAATTAGCTTTAACTCTTGAAAAGAAGGGATTTGTCCGTTTGCTATTAGGGGAAATAATTCTGTCCGTATTGAGCTAACTGGATAAAGCAGGTCAATATGCCGAAGAAATAGGAGAACGCCATTCACAGTTTTTGAAGTTGCTATTTACAGATTTCAACGAGGACGAAATAGATTTGCCTATTTTCTTTATGTTAAATTATTTTCTGGCATAGAGCGGGTAGAAAAATATGCGGAGAAATTAGGCTAATGAACATTGGTAATTGGTAAACGTTTTTCATCATCATGCATAATTTGATTGCCGCAAACCGATTTAAGGATTATTTAATAACTCCTATGCTACAATAAGAATACAAAGCGAAAGGAGCAATAAAAATGTATTTACGAATACTGAAAAAAGACCTAAAGCGCAAAAGGGCGATGAACGTGATATTGCTGGTATTTATTATACTCGCATCGATGTTCATGTCCTCAGGCGTGAGCAACATCATCACCGTGACGACTGCGCTGGACAGCTATTTTGAAATGGCAGACGTGCCCGATTATTGGGTGATGAGCGAAAACAAATCCTCAGACAAGGACATTTGCGGGACGCTTGAAAACGCCTCCGCGATAGACGAGTTCCGTATCGAGGAGTACATCCGTATGTCCCAGTCCAATATTACGCGGGCCGGCGAACCGTTTAACGATTCCAACGCCAATCAGATATTAGGATTACAGAGTGACAGGGATATGGGGATGAATTATTTCCTGGATGACGAAAGTATTCTTAAAAGCGTACCGAGAGGGGAAATTTACGCTACCCGTTTCATAGCGAAAAACATGGGACTTAAGGTGGGCGATAAAATTACTGTCGAAATAGAGGGCGTAAGTCACGAATTTACCTTTGCAGGTAGCTTTAGAGATGCTGTCTGCGGCACGGAATTGATAGGCATTAAAAAGTTTATCATAAACGGCGAGGAATTTGACGAATATATGTCCGACGAAACGATGAAAAATATGTACGGCGGGAAATTCTTATACATACACACCGCCAATCTTGACAAGACCCTGTCCCAAATAGCGGATATATCCGACAGCTTTACCTTTGCGAGTGACACGGATACACTGGGGCAAGCCTATATTTTTAACATGATAATCATGGGTCTTATCCTTGCGGTGAGCCTTATTCTTATCATCATATCCTTTGCGGTACTGCGGTTCACCATAGCCTTTACCCTCTCTGAAGAATTCCGCGAGATAGGCGTTATGAAAGCAATAGGCATACGGAACATAAAAATTCGTGGGCTGTACCTTACAAAATACTTCGCCATTTCCGTTGTCGGCGCAGCACTCGGCTTGATACTCAGCTACCCATTCGGGAAACTGCTTATAAGTTATTCATCTGAGTCTATTATAATAGACAGCAGCAATAACGGATTTGTAAACATTGTCTGCGCGGTTCTGACAGCGGCTGTGATTCTCCTATTCTGTCTCAGCTGCACGGGCAGGGTGAGCAAAATGTCCCCTATCGATGCTGTAAGGAACGGGCAGACAGGGGAACGCTTCCGCAAAAAAGGCGTTATGAGCCTTGGAAAATCGCGGCTTGGCACGACGGCTTTCCTTGCCGCAAACGATATTGTAAGCAGTCCCAAACGCTACGCTGTCATTACCTTAACGTTTTTTCTGTGTATGTCGCTGCTGATCATGCTTTCCAATACCACGGCGTCTCTTAAAAGCGGAAAGCTGCTGAAATATTTCGGGAATGCGGACTGCCACACTGTTATGGACATCGGCGATGAGGTTATGAAGTTTATGGCCGAGGACGGACATGAAAAGGTTGAAAAATATCTTGCGGACATGGAGCAGACCCTTGCGGAAAACGGTATGCCCGCAGAATGTATGACAGAATATTATATTTATTCGATGATAGGACACGGCGAACAGGAAAGCAAGACAGCTATACTTCAGGGCACGGGAACAACAATGGATATGTACGAATATTTAGAGGGTACTCCTCCCCAAAACATCAATGAAATTGCAGTGACGACCCTTTTGGCAAAAAAGCTGGGTGCGGGAATAGGCGATACCGTTACCTTGTCCTACCCGACGGGCGAAACGGCGGAGTTCATCATAACCGCTCTGTATCAGGCAATGGTCAATCAAGGCATATCCGTAAGGGTTCATACCGACTGTGATATCAACTATATCGCAGCAAGCGGCTCCCCCGGTACGCAGATAAAATTTACCGACGACCCCGACGATAAGGAAGTATTAAGCAGGATTGAAAAGATTAAGGAGCTTTATCCTAAGTTCTCAAGCGTTAAAACAGCGGGTGAAACAGTAAGTGACACTACCGGAGTTGGCGACGCCATAGATGCGGTTAAAAAAATGTCCGCCGTCCTTACGGTAATTTTAGCCACACTTATAACTGTGCTTATGGCGCGTTCCTTTATCGCAAAGGAGCAGGCGGAAATCGCCCTTATGAAAGCCATAGGCATCAGGAACGCCAAAATATACGGACAGTACACGTTAAGATTTTTCATTGCGGTGGCGGTGGCTGTACTTCTTGCGGAGCTTTTGGGTATGCCCATTACAAAGCTTTGCTTCGACCCTATTTTTAGGACAATGGGGCTTGAAATGGGCGTAGAATATATGCAAAACCCTGTGGAGATATACGCAGTATTCCCCGTTATCGTCCTTACCGCCACAGCCGTAAGCGCGTTTTTGACCTCTTTGTACACAAGAAAAATCAAATCCTCCGATACAGCAAGCATTGAATAATGAAAGGAAGAATCAATTATGAATATTCTCGAAGTAAAAGACCTTTGCAAAACGTATATCGTAAACAAGCGGCAGAACAATGTATTGAAAAATGTAAATTTCAAAATTGGCGAGGGAGAAATGGTCGCCGTTATGGGTCCGTCAGGCTCTGGAAAATCCACGCTGCTGTACGCAGTTTCGGGCATGGATAGTCTTACCGCAGGGGAGGTAAACTTCTGTGGAAGAAATATTGCAGGGATGGGCGAAAGAGAACTTGCAGACCTGCGCCTTGACGAAATGGGCTTTATCTTTCAGCAAATGTATATGCTGAAGAACCTCACCATATTGGATAACATCATACTTCCCGCAACGCAATCCAAAAAGCGGCGTGAACCCCGTAGGGAAACGATGCGGCGCGGCCAGGATTTAATGCGCAGACTTAACATTATCGCCATTGCCGACAACGACATCAACGAGGTTTCGGGCGGTCAGCTTCAACGGGCGTGTATCTGCCGCAGTATGATGAACAATCCGAAAATGATTTTTGCTGACGAGCCGACAGGGGCTTTGAACCGCGCTTCCTCCGACGAGGTAATGGAGGAACTTGTAAAATTAAATTCTGAGGGAACAACAATCATGCTCGTTACCCATGATGTTAAGGTTGCAGCAAAATGTACAAGGGCCATGTACATTGTTGACGGGAACATAAAGGGAGAGTACGACTTAAGCGACTGTTCCACACAGATAAGAGAACGGGAGCGTGCATTGAATAACTGGCTTCTGGAATTAGGGTGGTAATATGGATATTCTCATTGTTGAGGACAACAAGGAGCTTGCCGTGCTGCTGTGTGATTTTCTCCGCGCGGAAAATTACACAGTATCGGCGGTTCAAACAGCCGAAGAAGCCTTGCTGCTGTACGAAAGATACGGCGCAAGGCTTGTCGTGCTTGATATTATGCTACCTGGCAAGGACGGATTTTATGTTCTGGAAAAAATTCGTACAGAAAGCAACACGCCCGTACTGATTGTAAGTGCGAAAACGGAAAAAGAGGACAAGCTGAACGGACTGAATCTCGGCGCGGACGATTACATTGAAAAGCCTTATGATATTGATATCATGCTCGCAAAAATAAGTGGGATTTTTAAGCGGCGGTATGCCCTTGATGAAATTGTCGATGGCAATATCCGCATAAATAAGGTGAGCCGTACCGTTTATAAAAACGAAAAAGAACTGGAAATGACGGCAAAGGAATTTGAGCTGCTCCTGCTTTTGATGGAAAATAAGGGCAGGGTTTTAAGCAAGGAATACATTTTCGGACAGGTTTGGGGCAGCGATAGCTTTTCGGAACAACAGACACTGACGGTACACATAAAATGGCTGCGGCAGAAAATAGAGGACGCCCCTAAAAATCCTAAAAAAATAGTGACTGTATGGGGGGTGGGCTATAAATATGAAAGCGTTTAACAGAATTTTTTCGGCTGTTACAGTTGCAATAATTTTATTGTTTGTTGTTGTGAATATGATTCTTGCTGCCGACAAGACCGATGGGAGCAGGCAATATCGAGTGGAGATAAGCCGTCTTGTCCATGAAATAGAAACGAATGGGTCTGCCGACATTTCCGAATGTGAGTATGTAACAAATATTGAGCGATACGGAGAAAAATTTTACAGCACGGACAGCGACTATGTTATCTGTGAAATAAACGGAGAACTTTATCGTTTTGATTACAATGCAAACAGCTACTCCGAAAAAATGCAGCTTACAGGAATTGTAAATGCCGTTCTCGTTGTTATGGCGATTTTAATCATAACGGTTTTACTTTATATAAAATTCGCAATTCTTATGCCCTTTGAACGTCTGAGCGGTATCCCTTACGAGCTTTCAAAGGGTAATCTCGCCGCGCCGATAAAGGAAACGAAAAACCGTTTTTTCGGAAAATTTCTTTGGGGGATCGATATTCTCCGTGAAAATATAGAACAGCAAAAGCAGCGCGAACTGGAAATGCAGAAAGAAAAGAAAACACTGCTGCTATCGCTCTCGCACGATATTAAAACGCCGCTTTCCGCTATAAAATTGTACTCGGCAGCACTGTCGAAAAATTTGTATTTGGACGCAGAAAAGCAGCACAAAATCGCTGAAAACATCAACGAAAAAGCGGACGAGATCGAGGGCTATGTTTCACAGATTATAACGGCTTCAAGAGAAGATTTCTTCAGCCTTGAAGTGAACATGGGCGAGTTTTATCTTTCGGAACTTGTTGAAAAAATCGCGGGATATTACAGGGAAAAACTGGCGCTTATCAAAACAGATTTTATTATCGGAAAATATAAAAACTGTCTGCTATCGGGGGATTTGAGCAGGAGCGTTGAAGTGATGCAAAACATTATTGAAAATGCCCTCAAATACGGCGATGGCAGACGTGTGGAATTGATTTTCCCCAAAGACGACGAATGCGTCCAAATTGCAATCATGAACGGCGGTTGTACGCTTGAGAAGGACGATTTGCCGCATATTTTCGAGAGCTTTTGGCGCGGAGCAAATGCGGGAAACATTGGCGGCAACGGGCTGGGGCTTTACATTTGCAGACAGCTCATGCGCAAAATGAATGGCGAAATTTTTGCGAAGATCGACGATGGCATCATCACTGTCACCACAGTTTTTGCAAGAGCGTAAATAATTGAAAATTGAAAAAGCCATGCAAAGGATAGGTAAATATATGCGAATCAATCACACAAGAGAAATAGCTTATTATTCGAAAATAATAGAGAGGTATTTGAAAAATGAAATTAAAATGGATACGCTGCCCCATCTGCGGTAGTAAAACTCGTGACAGAATTAGGGCGGATACGATTATGAAAAACTATCCGCTCTACTGTCCGAAATGTAAGCAGGAAACGTTGATTAATGTAAAAGAGTTACAAGTAACTGTCATCAAAGAGCCAAACGCCCACCAAATAAAAAAACGGCGTATGGTGGGCGGTATTGCTATGCACGAAAAGACTTAACAGAATTATGATTATTTATAACCGTAAAGGTCACAGTACCTTTGCAGTTTTTATTTTGTCAATTTTTATCGGAATACGCCACAGGGCTTTTTCTGATGTTGTCTGCCGTTCGCCGCCTTTTCCATCTGGATTAGTTAAACAGCAATCTTCTTGACCTGATGGTCAAGAGGCATCACAGGCAGAAGCCTGCTCAATTCAGATTGGAGGAAAAGGAAAATGGCATTCAACAACGGACGTGAGGACAGGAAATGGCGTATCTGGAAAGAAGCCGAGGAAAAAATATTGGGGGAACATGGAGTTGATGAAACCACCTCGCAAATCCGCATAGACGACAGGGCGGACTTCAATTCCAACAGGCGGTTTTACCATTGGTCAAGCAACTTCGGGGAATACCTTGAGGGGATGGCAGACAGGGAACAGCAGGCGGAGGTAATGACCGTTGCCGATTTACTGGACGAAATTGAAAACGAAACCCTGTATCGGGCATTGCTTACGGTGGACAGGCGTACCCTGCAAATCGTCCTGTTAAAAATGCAGGGCTATTCCACAAAGGAGATTGCCCCGCTTGTTGGACTGAGAGGGGGGGGTTATTTATGCAAGGTTAAACCATCTGCGGAAAATTTTATAAGTATCTAATATTTCCCGCTTTTCTATGGACTATTGGGTGAGGGATAAAATTCCCCCGCCCAATTTTAAAAACGGATGTATAAAAAGTTTGTCCGCAGGGAATACTTAAAGTTTTGCCAAATTTCTTGACATGGGTACAGCCGCCCAAAATATATTTCTGTTTTCGGCTGGTGTATGGCAGCATGGTTTTGAATTTCAAAGCCGTTACATAGCATTGCGAATCCAAGCAGGAGAAAACTCTCCTGTCATTCGTGATGCCGTGTAGCGGCTTTTTCTTTTATCCCAAAGTCAAGAGAAATCAAATCCAGAACGGAGGTAGGAAGAACATAGGATTTTTTTTCGGAGGGTAAGACAGGCGGATATATCGCTTGGCATGGTTACCAGAGCTTCAAGCCAGACGAGGTAACGCCCGAACAATGCCATGAAATCGGATTAAAATTAGCAAGGGAGATGTAGGGCGATAAATATCAGATAATCGTTGCCACCCACCTTGACAAAGGGCATCTGCACAACCATTTCTGTTTCAACTCCGTTTCTTTCATAGACGGACAGAAATATAATTATTCAAAATCAGAACAGAAAAGGTTGAGGGAAGTGTCTGACCGCTTATGCCGAGAGTGTGGATTGTCGGTGATTAAAAATCCCAAGAAAGCCCCGTCAGGACCGCTTTATCTGGATGAAAAGAGCGGAAAGCCGACATGCTACAACGTCTATCGGGAGGATTTAAGGGATGCAATCAACGGGAGCAGGGATTTACAGCACATGATGAAATACGCCAAAGAACACGGTTTCCCTAACCCGAAATTCTACATGGACGACGGCTATACGGGTACGAATTTCGACCGCCCAAGCTTTAAGGAAATGTCGGTGGATATTGAAAAAGGGTTTGTAAAAACGGTCATCGTCAAAGACTTATCACGCTTCGGCAGGAACTATATTGAAGTCGGCTCTTACTCCGAAATCATCTACCCCGAAGCGGGCATAAGGTTCATCGCCATCATGGACAACGTGGACACGGGCAGCCTTGAGAGCAACGAATTTGCCGCCTTTACCAACCTTTTTAACGAATGGTATCCAAAAAACACGAGCAAAAAGGTAAAGGAAGTCAAGAAAGCGAAAGGGCTTGCGGGGGAGCATCTGGGCGCACCGCCATACGGATATTTACAGAATCCAGATGACAAAACCCGTTGGCTCGTAGACGAGGAAGCGGCGACAGTTATCCGCAGGATATTCTCACTCTGCATGCAGGGAAAAGGCGTGTCAGCCATTGCCACAGCCCTCTGGGAAGATAAAGCGCTTACCCTGTCAGCCTACAAAGTGTCAAAGGGAATCGGCGTTGCAAAAAAATCGGAACACCCCTATAACTGGGAGACGTCCATGATTGCCTCCATTCTGGAAAACGTGGCATATATCGGCGTGACGGAGAGCTTTAAATCCACCCGTTTAGGCTTTAAGAGCAAGAAACGCATCCCAACCACAAAGGACAGGCGGACGTATATCGAGGACGCCCATACACCCATCATTGACAGGGATATTTGGGAAAAAGTGCAGATGATACGGGCGAACAAACGCAGACCGACCAAAAGCGGATTGACAAGTATCTTTTCAGGGCTGCTCTATTGTGCCGACTGCGGGGCGAAACTCAGCTTAGCCACAGCAAACGGATATTTGTGGATAAAATCGTAGTCCATGAGCGTGAGAAAAAAGACGGGAAACGGACACAGCAAATCGACATCTACTATTCCTATGTCGGGATTGTGGACATCCCCACGGACGAGGAAATGCGGGAAATGGAACGGGAATATATGCAGCGTACCAAACGTCAAACCGCCTAAATAATTTTTGGAGCGTCAGAGCTGGTTCAGGTAAAAACGAGTTGCAGTTATTTCTTTATTATGGTAAAATCACTACGGTAGATAAAATTGTTAGGCAAATGAATTATCAGACAATTAAGGAGGGAGTAAAATTGATGCATAATAATTAGGAGGGATTGATTATCTTTAAAAAATCAGTAAAAAAGATAACAGGAATATTAGCAGCAGCAACAATAATGGTTGGAATCACAGGAAACACGATGTCGGTGTTAGCTGCAAACACATCGGATACAGCATATGCGATTAATGTTGAGTCATCATCAGGTTCTTTTAAAGGAGTGCAAGAACGTGATAAACAGAACAACTCAAAAGTGTATGTAAACATTTCTTCGTCACCTACATTGTATACGCAGGTGAGAACCTATGGCAATAGAAATACAGCAACCTACCATAATGAGACAAAAGGAATTACAGCAACAGTACAAAGAGGGGTACCGTCAAGTATTACAAATTACTGTTATGAAAATAGACAATCCAACTACACATATGTTTTAGCAAAGGTAAGATTCCGTTCTAATTCATCGGCAACAGGAGCTGTAAAGGGTGTGTGGAGCCCAGACAGTACAAAAAATTACACGGTAGTAAACTAAAGCTTGTATTTAAGAGAACTCGGGGCTGCCGCATTAAGAAGTAAACATACAAGATACGATATTCTGTAAATAGAATTTATACCATATCTTGTAATTGTATTTCTTAATGCGACATCCCCATATAAAGTATAAGGGAGATTTGTATGAAAAGAAAACGAATAGTAATAGGCTTGTTGGCGTGTTGTCTATTATCAGCATGCGGTAATTCGAAATTATCTAGCGATACAAATGCCTCAGAAATTGAAAATGCTGTAGACAGCGATGCAAATAAAATTGAGATAAAAGATACGCCAGATGTGGGGCAGCTGGCAGAACCTTTTCTAGATCCATTCGTTGAGGGAAAATTATCTTATACAGTACAAAGTTGTAACAGCTATACAACTTTGACAGAAGCAAATGTAGAAAAGGACATGTTAATCGAACCGCATAATACTTATTTTTCCCAGGAGATAGGCGAACAATATCAGATTATTTCAGATTTTGTCAATGATGATGGAAGCATTGTAGATACGCATGAATTTGTAGTACTGGAAATGAAGATTGCGAACGAGGATGCGGTTGGTTTAATAAAAAAGAATGAATTTAATATTTCCAGCATTGCACTTAGAGGTGGAAAAAATGTAAGCCAATATAATGCCGCATATTTCAGTGAAGCTGGAAAAGCGAACATCAATCAGCCGTTACATTATACATTGGAGCAGGGCAACCGTTTAGACGTTAGAATTGGCTATTTTGTACTAAAAGAAGACATGAAAAATATTGTTGGAGCAGTCAGTGACAGCGACGTTCAATTTTCGATAAATGAGTAGAAACGGGGGAGTTTATGCAAATAAGAGCACTAAAAACGGAAATAAAAAAAGCCTGTTGCAATAGAATGGCAACAGCTGCCGTAATTATGGTTTTAGCACTTATGCTATATCATGCAGTAACAGTGATAATTAACTTTAATTTATTTTATTCTTATTACGAATCAAAAACGGAAATAGAGAATTTAATGATTACTTCAGAATCTGTATTTTGCCACTGGCTGGGGGCGGATGTGGCGTCATTCCCTACAAGCGCATTCTACTTTTTGCTTCCAATCTTTGCTGTTTTACCATATGGATGGTCGCTTGCGTCAGAGATGTCTTCTGGATATACCAAAAATGTATTATCAAGAACGCCAAGGAAAACATATCTATTTGCAAAATATATTGCCAGTTTTATATCAGGCGCATTTATTGTTTTCATCCCATTAGCGTTGAGTTTGCTGATATTGGCTTTATTTCTACCATCCATGGCAATGGAAAATATATATCCTTATGGAACAATTGGACAGGGATGTATGTGGGCAGAAATATATTATGAACATCCTTATGTCTACTGTATCATGTACATTCTTCTGGATAGCGTCTATGGAGGTCTGATTGCAACCATCAGTACCACAGCTTCTTTCTTTATAAAAAATAAAGTTGCCGTTGTTTTAATTCCTTTTTTCATCTTACTTCTTGTAGACTACATAGATGCCAATTTTCTTATGAATGGCGAATACTCGCTAATCAAGTTTTTGCAAGCATTACCAGTGGCAAACGACTGTTATGGTTGGGCAGTTGGATTGATTGCAGTTGCAATATTTGCAGGCACATTTGGTGTATTACTATATGAAAGGAAACATTATGAAGTTTTGTAAGATGTTACGGTATGATCTGAAAAATGGAATAAGACAGAAATTTTGGATATATTGCCTATTCTTTGTAATCTGCTTCCTATTTGCTGGAAATTTCTATGCGGTATATATGAGGCGAATCGATGAATTTTTAAATGAAACAGCATCCCTCACAATTACAAATTTTCTATTTTACTTATTTCAGGGAAAAGAGGCATTTTCTCCAGAATTGGGAAATGCATTTGTGTTTCCAGTGGTGTGGCTGTTGATCTTTCTATTATCTGCTTATGTTACTCTCGATTATCCATTTCAGAATTTGAATGAACAGGGAATACAGGTTATCACACGCATGCAAAATAGAAAACTTTGGTGGTTATCTAAATGTGCATGGGTAGGATGCTGTACAATATTACATTTTGCTATTTGCTATTTGACAGCGTTGCTTTTTTGCCTGGTATTTGGAATTGATATTTCTTTTCAATATGCAGAATATGTGAATGTGGATATTTTAGATATGGAATTGGAACAATGCACTAAAGCACAGGTAATTATGCTGGTGATTCTTTTACCTGTAATCACTTCTATAGCAATCAATATTTTTCAACTATGTATGGGATTTTTCTTTCAGCGAATCTACTGTTTCCTATTTATTTCACTAGTACTGTTTGCATCAACTTATTTCCAGACACCTGTGGCAATTGGAAATTTTGCAATGGTGAAAAGAAGCATCTATTGTGTGGAAAATGGAATGCGTTTGACAGATGGACTATTCATAACGAGTGCAATTATTGTAACAGGTATCTTGTTTGGGTGCATGATGATAAAACATTTTGATATTTTAAAGAAGAGTTGATAAAAAGGAGTGAGCAAATGATGATTCAGATAGAAAAAATGAGTAAAAGCATAAAGCAGAAAATGGTGCTAGAAGATATTAATCTAAACCTGATGGATGGCAAAACCTATGGATTAAAAGGAATCAATGGCTCTGGCAAAACAATGTTGATGAGGGTGATTAGTGGATTGATCTATCCATCAAAGGGCAGGGTACTTATCAATAATGAACAGCTTGGAAAAGATGTGTCGTTTCCGAAACATATGGGGTTATTATTAGAAAATCCATCATTTCTGGATGCATATACCGGATATGATAATTTGAAAATGCTGGCATTCCTCAATGATTACATATCAGATGATGAAATTAGAAATTCACTCAAACGTGTTGGCTTAGATCCAAATGATAAACGAAAATACAGGAAATATTCTCTCGGGATGAAACAAAGACTTGGTATTGCAGCTGCTATTATGGAAAAACCAGAAATTCTTATTTTGGACGAACCATTAAATGCATTGGATACGGACGGCGTACAACTGTTTTCAGAGATAATTAGAGAAGAAAAAGAACGGGGAACGCTAATTATTCTTTCCTGCCATGAAGAAGAAAAGCTGAAAGAGTATGCAGATGTATTAATTATCATGGAAAACGGAAGAATCAGGGAGTGCCAGGGAGAAAAACCATGAAACAGCGAAAGAATCTGATAAAAATAATTTTAATTGGCATCATTGGCGTTTTATTGGCGATAGCTTATGCACAGAGATATCGCTTTGTAAATCAAAAATTGAAAGGAGCGCCAATTAAAGCATACTCCATAGGCGAAGAAGTGAAAATGGAACAGGATATTTTAATCAATTATACAATGGAAGGATACTCCATCCGTGTAAATCAGGCAGAAGTTTTGTCTTATAAAGAATTTTTAAAAAAATATCATGCAGAAGATGAATATAGCTATGTGCCAGATAAAATATATGATGTCGAAGTAACTTTGCGAAATATAGATGCAAACGATGAAACAGGAGTTAATCTGTCAGAGTTTTATGTCCAGGGAGCAGCAGTCTGCGCAGGTTTGGACACCAATCTTTTAGAGCAAGTGAATTCAAATCTAAAGGGTGTATACGAAATAGCTTTGCGCAAGAATTCATCTATAACAATTCATCTGCCTTTTGGACTTTATGAAGAGAACTTCAAAAAAGATGTGTGGAGTCATTTAAACGATTTTAAGATGAACTTTGTAGCGACACTTTATCCTACAAAGAAAATTGTTCATTTGTATGCGCAATAGCTCTAATTTTATCCGCATCTTTCCATCTGGAAAAGCAGGAAATTTTTCAGATGGAAAGATTCTAGTTTAGATTTATGGAATTACATAAAATTTTTACAATATATGAATTTCACAATTGCCTATCTTCTTAAATATCAATCTTTCCAAACAATTCCCCAATGCTTTCCTGTAAGATCAAATCCGCCTGGCCATCTCGGGGCGTAGCTGTCTTGTTCACCAGTACCAGCTTATTTCCCTGGTAATAATCCACCAGCCCTGCAGCCGGATAAACTGCAAGAGAAGTTCCGCCAATAATCAAAAGATCTGCGTGGCTGATATAGTAAACTGCCTCCTGTATGGTCTGGTTATTTAACCCCTCCTCATACAATACCACATCCGGCTTAATCTCTCCGTTGCATTCCTGGCAATGAGGTATGCCTTTGCTCTTTTGTATATATTCTGCATCATACAGATGATGGCAGGATTCACAATAATTTCGATGAACGCTTCCATGAAGCTCCAGCACCTTCTTGCTTCCTGCAAGCTGGTGTAAGCCATCAATATTTTGGGTAATCACAGCCTTTACCTTCCCTGCCGCCTCTAACTCTGCTAACTTTTTGTGAGCCATATTGGGCTTTGCAGTCAGGCACAGCATTTTATTCCGGTAAAACCGATAGAATTCTTCTGTATTTCTCCGGTAAAAAGTATGGCTTAAGATAGTCTCTGGCGGATAATCGTATTGTTGATTATAGATCCCGTCTACACTGCGAAAATCCGGGATACCGCTTTCTGTAGATACTCCAGCTCCACCAAAAAATACAATGTTATCTGATTGTTCTACCATATCCAAAAATCTTTTGATTTTTTCTTCCCTGTTTTGATTTTCCATAATGCTCCTCCTTTTCGTCACACGGAATGTTCCCTTTTTCGTATATCACCGATTCCCATTTGGAAGTATCCTCAATAATTATATCCTACCGCATCTTCAAGAAATCTTCCAGTATAATTTCAAAAATCAAAAACATCTGCTATAATAAATGGACATGAAATAGAAAAAGGTTAGGTAATGGAAAGGAAGGCAACAGGAGATATGAACGGAAATGCAAAATTATATTTTGATCATCTTAAGATTCCGGTCACGGATTTGGGAAAAGAAGCAAGCGTCCCAGATCTAATTGGAGAAACAATCGCACAAAATCGGCTTACCTTTGACCTTGGGGAGGAAGATGATGATATTTACGGAGGCTATGGCAGACTTGGGAATGCTTATCCTTGCCGGAAATTTGATCAATATAACGAAACCCTTCAGGTAAAAGAAATTAGGACAGCCATACTGGAGAATGAATCTTTAAAAGCTGTTTTTCTGCTTGAATATGGCGGAAGATTGTGGTCATTGGCGGATAAAAAGACCCAAAAAAATCTTCTTTATACCAATGATGTATTAAAATTCCGTAATCTGGCAGTGCGCAATGCATGGTTCAGTGGAGGAGTGGAATGGAACAGTACGGGCCAGTTCAGCTTACTAAGGAACAGACAGCGGCTTCTCATGAGGAAACTTTCCAACACCTTACAAAACAGCTGCTAACAGAAAAACGATTCGAAAGGCTGGAAGAAAAGCTTAAGAATACAAAGGAAATGGCCCGGACGAAAGGAAGACTAATCCAAAAGGGCAGCGGCTATGGAGCTATGGAAGTACAGAATAAATTATCAAAACATCTGGAATTCCTTTTGGAAGAGGAAAGTTTGAAAAATTGGAAGCATTTTCAGGAAACAGGCGTCTTGCATTGCCAAAATCCTGAGGAAAAACCTGATGAATTTTTCTGGAATAACATGATTTTTGAAAAACTTCGGGAAACGATTGGCAATGAGAATAAAGAAAACTGGTATGCACACTATCATCTGGGAATCCAATACTATATAAATGGAGATTTTGAGAGAGCAGAACAATCTCTTACAAGGGCTTTTCATTTATCAGAAAATCCATGGGTATGTCATGGATTGGGATGTCTATATCTGCAAAAAGAACAGTCCGACATCTCTGTTCACTGGATTCTAAAGGGCATTGGTATGAGAAAAAAAGATATTTCTTACCTAAAGGAAAATTTTAAGCTACTGCTGATGAACAAAGCATATGCTGCGATTGAAAAAGTATATCAGGAGTTGGATACAAAAGAGCAAAGCATGCAACGATTAAAACTTTATCATGTATTGGCATTGTATCAGCTTGGACAGTATGAAGAGGCAGCAGAGTTGTTGACAGATGGTGAAAAAATCCTTCCTGAGGATATCCGAGAAGGCGAGATGTCTATTGAAAATTTGTGGACAGAGCTAGATGAAAAACTGTCTGGACGGTTGGGCGAGGTTCCATACCAGTATCTATTCCGTACTTATTGAGAAAACTTTTAAGATATGGGAGTCAAATACCCCGCCCAAGCATAATTGCTTGGGCGCGTTGCTCCTTTGCAAAACAGTCTAAGGTTCTTTCCTTATTTCGCTTGAATTACTTGAAATTGCTCTGCCTCTTCGCTATATTCCATGTATAGCTTAATATTATCCACAAGCTTTGCATTTTCATCGTAAAACTCTAACCGTATGGAATCAAACACAAAATGACTCAATCCTTCTGGAAAATAGTATGTCATTTGATTTTCTTTTCCCAAATAAATCTTATTAACCGACATCTTTCCGAACTCAGCGGAAACTTTACAATATGCAGCATTCACAGAATAATTGTAAATTGTAATATCGAATTGTTCCATTTGGGGATAAGAAATTAGGCTTGGATAATCCAGTTGTATTCCATTGTCTCTTGTCCTGCTAAGACTTTTTTCTATTAGGCTTATACCTATACCGATATCTCCTTTTATGATAGAGCATGATGCTGGATTTCCACCTATTTGGTAAAAACCCATGTTCCATTCAAATCCAACGATTAAAACCATTACCATACCAATTACTATTTTTTTACTCATATATTCACCTTATTGTCAATAATCTCCCAAACTTTACCTGAAATTTGGGAGATTATTATCTACTTTACATTATTTTTAAATCAAATATTCCATTCAATTATCTCGCACTACCACCAGTTGCCCCACAACGGGTACAATACCAACTTTCTAAACTACCCTTTTTGAGATGATCTAATGGTGTTTTTTTCTCACGCGCAAAAGCAGCGTTACATTTTGTACAATATCTCATTTGATACTCAATTAATGTCCAACATTTACCAATTGTCATTATTTTTGTGCTTTGCCATGATTGCACAGTCCTCTATGAACTATAAACGTGAGCGCACGTTGCATATGGAATTATTAAATCTGCTGTGTTTAAATCAATATTAATTTCCTGTGCTTGCTGTAGCAGGTTTGAATCTAAAAATACTTCTTTGGCAACCTCTTCTTAACATTCATCATGATTATGATCTTCTAAAATCGTGATTTCTTGCGCAAAAACAGAAACAGGCATAAAAGCCACCAGAACCAAAGCCATGCTAACTACAAATAGAATCCTCTTTTTCATTACTAACACCCCTTTTTCATTAGATATTTGCAAAGCATCTAGCTTTACATAAACTGTAAAATTATTTACCACAAATATTATGATAGTATTAATACTATCATATCTATCATTCTATTTGTCAATATTATCGAAACAATTTTATCTGAATTTATTGATTTTTACATGAAATTTTCACAATAAATAAATTTCACAACAAATAAATCTGTTCTTTCATATGATTCTTTAAGTCCAGATGCAACACATTATGAGTGGAAAAAATAAACTGTCCATTGTGCTCTGCTCCATTTACAAAAGCAATCACTTGATCAGATAGAATAGGATTCAATATTCGATCCATTTCGTCCGCAAACACTACTTTATTTTTATAAACCACACGAAACATATGCATATCGAATTCCACCTGTAAGAGAAATTTGATTCAAACACATATCAATTGCTGTTTTTTCCATAATCTTACACCTCCTAGTTTCTTCTATTTTAACGCTTTTGTCGTTACAATAGAAGCGCTAATTACTTTTATCTATCAGGCATAAACTAGCGAAAAAACTCCCCCATATCCCCGGTAAATCAAAGGCAATTCCACATTCTCTATGGCATTTAAACAAATCCTTACTTTTATAAACCAGGGAAATATCTGGAAAATACTTCAAACATGCTCTAGGAAACCACCAATTTTCATAGTATACTATAAAAAAGGAGGCAATTACTTATGACTATTATAGATATGCATTGTGATACTATCTCCCGTATTTATGAGGAACGAAAGCAAGGAAAACCTGTAAAGCTCCGCAGCAACCATTTTCAACTGGATTTGGAAAAAATGAGACACGCTGGATATCTGGTCCAGAATTTTGCCATGTTTGTTGATCTAAAGGGAACTTCCTTTCCTTATCAAGAATGTAAGAAACAAATGCAGATTTTCCAGGAAGAAATGGAAAAGAATCAAGATATTATAACAATGGTTACTACTTATTCTGAAATTCTCGACAATCGGCAACAAGGAAAAATGTCTGCTCTCATGACCATAGAAGAAGGAGACGCCTGCGAGGGGAGCTTGGAAAAATTAGAAGAATTCTATCAGCTTGGGATGCGAATGATGACCTTTACCTGGAACTACCCCAACCGCCTGGGATTCCCTGGTGAGCCTGCCGCCACCCATCTATCACAGGGGTTGACTTCCAAGGGCATAGAATTTTTAGAGCAGATGGAATATTTAGGTATCATCCCAGATGTTTCCCACTTATCGGACGCTGGAATCCGTGATGTATGCCGACTGGCCAAAAAACCTTTTTGTGCAAGCCATTCCAATGCCCGCTCCCTCTGTCATCGGGGCCGCAATCTGCCAGATGAGCTAATCCGCGGCATTGCAAAACATGGCGGAGTCATTGGCGCAAATTATTATGGACCTTTCCTTTCTCAAACTCCCAACGTTCTGGGATGCTATTATAGCTATGTCAGCGATATCGTATTACATATCCGGCATATTATCAATGTAGGCGGCATAGATTGTATCGGACTTGGTTCTGATTTTGATGGAATTGACAACAATCTGGAATTAAAAAACTGTAGTTCTATGGAACTATTGGCACAAGAATTAAGAAAAAATGGATTTCACGAAAGAGAAATTGATAAAATCTTTTACCAGAATGTATTGGCATTGTATCAAGAATTATTGTAAAAACAGGAAATAATTGCACATGATATTTTTGTAATATGTGAATTTTGCAACCACCTAAAAGTATTTATTGTACATATTCCCAGGAGGTAACTTATGTATACAGCTATTATCACCGCTCCCAGCGCCTTTCTCTATGAAAACCTTATAGAAAAACATATCTCCGATGAGCTTTTATCCGGCTGGCCTGTACGCATACACCAGCAGCAGGATGAATTTCTAAAGGTTACGACACATTATGGCTACAGCGGATGGCTGAATGCGTCAGAGATACGAAATATTTCACCAGAAGAATATGCCTGCTGGAATCCCTGGGAGCATACCACAAGCCGTCTTGCCATCCTTCACAAAGGAATCACAGATATTTTAAAAGAGCCTCTTGTTCAGGCCGAAATTTTAACCACACTCTTTATGGGAAGTACCGTGATTCCCATTGGGACACCTGAAAATGGCTGGCAAAAAATAAAAACAGCAGGGGACGTCTGCGGCTATGTCCCCACAATTTCCCTGCTGTTTCCTGAAAACAAAGCCTTGTGCAATGAACAAAAACAGCAACAGCTTCGTTCTGCTATCATTGCGTATGCCAAATCTTACTTGGGGGTTCAATACCGCTGGGGCGGAAAAACCCATGCAGGCATTGACTGCTCTGGCCTTACTTTTATGAGTTATTATATGTGCGGATTCCTGATTTATCGGGACGCCGCCATTGTAGAAGGATACCCTGTACGGAAAATTCCCTTTTCCCAAATCCAGCCTGCAGACCTTCTCTACTTTCCAGGCCATATTGCTCTCTACCTGGGGAATGACAAATACATCCACTCCACTGGAAATCCTGCCAGCTTTGGCTGTGTCATAAACAGCTTAAACCCACAAGACTGGGATTATCGTCAAGACCTGGCTGACAGTCTGTATGCGGTAGGAAGTGTATTTGAATAATTTTTGATTCCCGATATGTTGATTCTCTCCCAAAATACAGAGATGGCAAAACCTGAACAAACTTTTATTAATAATTATTCAAATAGTGGTGTAGAAAAATACCGTTCTGCTGTATCTGGCAGTATGGTAACTACGGTTTTTCCTTTCCCAAGCTTTTTGGCTAATTTTAATGCGGCTGCTACATTCGTTCCGCTGGAAATTCCACACATAATCCCCTCTTTTGCTGCCAGTCTTTTGGAAGTGGAGAGAGCTTCCTCATCTGTAATAATACAAACCTCATTGTAAATTTCCTGATTCAAAATTTCTGGAATCAGCCCATCTCCGATTCCCATCTGCAAATGTGTTCCTATAGAACCGCCAGATAAAATTGCCGCATGTTCCGGCTCCACTGCCCAAATTTCCATTTCAGGATTTTTCTCCTTTATGGTTTCCCCTACGCCAGTGATTGTGCCTCCTGTGCCAATACCAGAACAGAATCCATGGATTGGTCCATCCACTTGCTCTAAAATCTCCAGCCCCGTCTGGGAACGGTGGACCGCCGGATTCGCCGGATTTTCAAACTGCTGAGGTACAAAAACATGAGAATCCTTTTGAGCCATAGAAAGAGCCGTCTGCAAGCATTCCTCAATACATGCTCCAATGTTCCCAGCATCATGAATCAATATCACCTCTGCGCCATAATGCTCCACCAATTTGCGCCGTTCTTCACTGACAGAATCCGGCATAATAATCTTCGTCTGATATCCCCGCACAGCTCCTACCAGCGCAAGGCCAATTCCCTGATTGCCGCTGGTAGGCTCCACAATAATCGTATCTTCCTGAATCAAACCTTTTTCTTCCGCATCTTTTATCATATTGTAAGCAGTTCTTGTCTTAATGGAACCACCTACATTTAACCCTTCAAATTTTACCAAAACCTGAGCGCTTTCTGGCTCCGTCATGTGATTTAAGCGGATCAACGGCGTATTACCCATTGCTTCTAATATATTGTTATAAATCATAATCCCAAATCCTTTCTATATCCCCATACATGCTTATGAAACTACCAATGTTTCATGAAAAACGGAAATACCCTTCAAATTATAATATGTATTTTCTGGAAATACAACAATCATTCTATTGATTTTTCATATTATTTTCCTTACACTGATTACAAGAAATATGGAAAGGAAGGCTGTAATTGCTATGAACGATAAATTTATTCAAAGTCTCCACATTGACTGGAAGAAAATTGACAAAAATTCTTATCTACGGGATATTCCTGCATTACAACAGACAGATTTTTTAGAATTTCAGAAAAATATTACAATTTTTGTAGGAGAAAATGGAACGGGCAAATCCACTTTATTGGAGGCCATTGCCACCGCTTATGGATTCAATCCTGAAGGCGGAAATTTAAACTACCGTTTCAGCACTTTCGATGATGTTTCAGAATTAAATGAAGGCATCCGTTTAATCAAAGGATACCGAAGACCAGTTTCTAATTACTTTTTTCGGGCAGAAAGTTTTTTCAATGTAGCAAGCAAAGCGGAAGACTACCGAGATTTTACCCCAAAGGAAATTTATTATGCTCGGTATGGTGGAAAATCTCTCCATGAACAGTCCCATGGTGAAAGTTTTCTAGCCTATTTCCAGTCTTTTGATGAAACTGGGCTGTACTTAATGGATGAACCGGAAGCAGCGCTCTCCCCGCAACGGCAGCTCAGCCTATTTTTACAGATAAGCAAAATGGCGAAGGCTGGCTCCCAGTTCATCCTGGCTTCCCACTCTCCAATTCTCCTTGGTATACCAGAAGCCGACATCATTTCTTTTGATGATGGCGAATTAAAACGCTGTGATTATAAAGATACCGAAAGCTATCAGATAATGGAGATGTTTATCAATCATCGGGATATCTTAGTAGGACGGCTGTTGGATGAACCTTGACTTTATGAAGATATGCTCTTTGCTGAAAGAAAAATTAATAGATTAATTGCGGGGGCAGGATTTGAACCTGCGACCTTCGGGTTATGAGCCCGACGAGCTTCCAGACTGCTCCACCCCGCGTTGACAAGTTCTATTATATTCCATAATGTAGCAAATGTCAATTTTTTTCTGATACTTATTTCCCATTTTGTAACAGTTCAGCCCTGTCAGCTTTCTACATTGCTTTATTCAAAGGATTCTTCGATGCAAGAATAAAAATATGGATGGGAGCTTCTATTGTTTTTTACAAATTTTCCTGCTTTCCCTTCCACAAGGAAACGCGGCTGGATTTCTAGTATTTCCATCCCTGGAAGCAGGAAATACACGAAATCCACCGAATGTTTCCTTTCTTGGAAGGGAAAGCAGGAAAATTTGTCTCAAATATGGAAATACCCATCCATATTTTTATACTGTCAGTATGAAAATCCTTTGAATAAAGCTCTATTTTAGAGCTGAAAGGGGTGAACTGTTACCCCATTTTTACCACTTCATTGTAACTGCCATTCTTTTCAAGGGTTATCCCACCTGATGATTCTGAAAAATACGATAACTCCACCAGGATAGCCCTGCCATCAAGCACAGATACATAACCGGAACCCACTGAAAAAAATAAAAGTACCGATTCCCCATGGAAACAAGCTGATGAGCGGTCACCCCAGCAGGATACATCATGGATGTGGGCAGACTATTGGTAATCAAAAACAAGATAGGATGATCTGCCACCATAGAAATCAAAAATACCGGAATAAAAATAAATGCAAAGCCTACAATAATTACTCCAAAAGGCGATTTCATTTTCGCGGAACAGAACATGATAACCACAATGGTCATACAAATAGCTATGGTGCAACAGCCAATGGCAATTCCCAATAATTCCAACAAATTGATGGGAAGGGTTAGATACAGCCCTGCGGCGCTCACCTGCACTGGAAGATTCCATCCACTTAACCCATAAATTGCCTGAATTTCCAGCATAAAAATTCCCATAAAAAATATAGAAGAAAACAGTCCAAAGGAAATCCCTGTCAAAAGCTTGGCCCAAATCAATTTGTTTTTTCCAAACCGAGAAGATAATACCAAAGCATCCATATTTGAAGTATATTCTATCGCAAACAAAGGCGCAAAAATAATTGCTGCTGCAAAGGCAAGAAAAATGCAATTGGGAGCCAACATGCGAAAAATATTGTCAAAACCTATCATATTTCCATAAGCATACGGCGTTTTGATTTTGTCATTTTCTTTTTTATGAAAGGTAATTTCCCCAGGGGAGAGCTTTTCTTTCTCAAAAATTCTCTCCAGCATTAGATTTCGGTACTTATAAAAATCCATTTCCCCGATTTCTTCTATTGCGATATTTCCAATTTGATTGTTCATGGACGCCAGTAACATATCCAAATTATCATATGGAGCATAAGATTCATAATATTTTTCCCATACCAAAGCCCTGTGTCCTGCTGCACCTTCTCCAAAAAGCTGTTCCCGCTGCTCTTTTATAAACCATTCCATATCCTCTTTCCATCTCTGAAAAAATTCCTGGTTTAATTCCTTGATTTCCAAATTTTCTAACGCTTTACGCTCCGTTTTTGCCATTTGAAAGTGACTGGCCACCTTTTCTCCCTCAATATAAAATTCTCCAAAAATGCTGCCAAAACCGGAAAATAACGTCCACAAAAGTACAATCCCTAATGCAATCCAAGTAGAACGCCTCTTGAAAATTTTTCGATATTCATATCCCGCCAAAGTAAACACTTCTCTCATATGGTTCTATCCTCCTGTCCTGTATCACTGAAATAATAGAGGTATAAGTCTTCCAGTGTAGCTTCTATATTGATGGCTGATTCTACCGGCCTTTCTTCACATACCAGACGCAGAACTGTACCCTTTTGTTCCTTTCGAATATTCAAAGGCAGATAATTTTCCATAAGATTTTCTGCTGTCTTATCATCTACCGTACATTCCCATACTTTTCCATCCATGACTTTTATAATTTCATCCAGGCTTCCCCTATGAATAATCCTGCCCTCTTTCATCACCAAAATAACGTCTGCAATATGCTCCACATCCGATACGATATGGGTGGAAAGCAGCACAATTCGGTCATTTCCCAGCTTGGAAATCAAGTTACGAAATTTTACACGCTCTTTGGGGTCCAATCCAGCGGTGGGCTCATCCATAACAAGAACTTTAGGATTATTCAAAAGAGATTGGGCAATGCCAAGACGCTGCTTCATTCCTCCAGAAAAGGTCTTAATTTTCTTTTTTGCCTCATGGGTAAGCTCCGTCATTTCCAATAATTTTTCCGCCTTCTTTTTGGCCTGCTTTTTCGGAATTCCCTTCAAGGACGCCAGATACATCAAAAAGTCCATGGCTGTAAATTCAGGATAATACCCAAATTCCTGGGGAAGATACCCCAGAATATCCCGATATGATTCTTCCTCCACTTTGATGTTATCATAAAAAATTTCCCCACTATCCGGCTTTAAGATTCCGCACATCAAACGCATCAATGTGGTTTTCCCTGCTCCATTCGCACCAAGAAGCCCATAAACTCCTTTTTTCAGGGAAAATGAAACCCGATCCACTGCAATTTTATTTTTATATTGTTTTGTAACACGGTCAAATACTAGCTCCACATCCATTCCTCCATTCTTCTGTTTCCTGATAAATCTGCCAAATCTGCTTTGCAAAAAATACGATACAAATGCAAAAAGCTATGAACCAAAGATAAAATTTTTCCTCTCCATAAACCATCTCTCTGAGCTTACTCCCTATCCCATGAACTCCCCACAGAAAACATCCCCAAGCAGTACAGTACCATACCGTTTCCCTGCCTCTGGTATACTTTTCAATTTGAAAAGCTACGATACAGGCGCTCAGCCAAGGCACCATCAAATATACTGCAGCCTGAACCATTCCTATCGTTCCCTGCCCCACAATCCATAGAACTCCAAATACCATCAAAAGAAAATCCACGCCCCCCAAAACACCCATTCGTATCAAAAGCACTTGGGACAGGTTGTGCTTACAAGCCATTTCCAACTCCGTCATTCCATAGACACTGGAGCGGAATGTTTCTGTCACCGCCAAAACCGCCAGAAGAGGCATGATACCAGACATACACCAGATTTTATCATAGTTGCTGCCTGTATCTAGATAATCTCCCACCGCAACCCCTCCTATCACAAGCAGCAGAGAAAATATCCATATGGATTTCTGAATATAACCAATTTGATTTCTAATTATTTCCATACAGCTAGCCCTGAAATATGGAAATTCTCTCAAAAATTCCTCTTTTCTCTGGGGGTTGGGCGCTGGATATAGGCGCTTCATCTCCCTTTTCATCTGTAATTTTGAAAATCTTAACATTTTTCTCCCTCCTGGCGGAGAATCTTGCAAAGCAGGATTCTATCTTATAAAATTTTTCCATTTTAATCATTTCACAACATTTTCTTCAAACGCCCCAAAGCTTCTTTTTCCATCCGGTATTCACTGCTTCTGGATAATCCCATTATTTTACAGATTTCTCTGATGGAAAGCTCATTCACATACCGAAGGAGAATTAGTTCCTGCATCTCTACGGGAAGTTTTTCCACGGCCATCTGTAAATGCAGAGATGTTTCCACATTTTCCATAGGATTTTCTGATAACCTTCTGGATATCTCCTGCTGATCGCTTTTGGAAAAATCCTCCTCTCCCATTATCCTCCGAGGCTTCCGATAATAATCAATACACAGATTTCGAGCAATAGTATAGAGATAAGCTAACTGCTTTCCACGATTGACGTAGGAGTTCTGGGCAAAATACCGAAGGAAGGTTTCCTGTGTCAAATCCTCTGCCAGAAAATGATTGTTCACTTTAAAAAAACAATAACGATATATTTTGTCATATTGTTCACTAAGATCCAAAGACACACAAAAACCTCCTTTCAAAATGATTAACGTTTCAAACTGGTGTGATGTGCCAGAAATTTTAAAGAAAAGATAAAAAGAGCTTTCGCTTCATGGACAGGCCATACTGCGAAAGCTCTTTTTCATTCTCTATTTTTCTCCCTCTTTGTTTTCCACCGGGACAATGGCTATCTCTGTATCCCCTTTCTCGGCACATTCCAACACTGCCGCCGCCAGTCTTCGGAAATTCCCACCAGAGGAACTTGCCCCTGTTATCATATCGATATCATCGGCGCTCTGCTCTTCCAGTAACTGTGCCGCATAATTTCTCGTATACCGATTGGGATATGTGCCGGAAACAGGCTTCATATTACTCATATAAATATTGTCCCAGGATTTTACAAAGCCACTAATATTTTTCGCATTAAATTCTACGCTAACAATTTTATTATCCATCACACAGATGGTAACATACTCTTTCCAGCCAAAACTATATTCTTCCATTATTGCCGTATAATATCCATCCTGCCACTTGGTTTTTTCCTTTTTATTCCCACAGCCAGAAATCAGCATACATACAGATAGACAACAAACAATAAGAAAAGTGTTCCGCTTCCATAAACAAATATCCTTCTGGCAAGATCGCGCATCATATGAAGCTGCTGCATTCTTTCTGTTTTTCATGCTATTTGTCCCTCCTTAACCGGAACTGCCCGGAAATATACTGCAATTCTTCTGCCTGCTTGTGTAGCTTCTGGCTGGCGGTGCTGCTCTCATAGCTGGCATCCAGATTTCGTTGTGCCACATCGCTAATTTGGATAATCTGTTCTGACATATTTTCCAGAGATTCCTTCTGGACAGTAACCGATTTCTCCAATCTCTTTGTAATATCTGACATCTTACTTGACACCTCACTGATGTCCTCAAAGGATTCTGCTGCTTGTTTGGCATAAACTACACCATTTTCAATTGCTTTTAGAGAACTGCTTATCACCTCTGACGCTTGTTTTGCCGACTCTGTACTTTGCGCTGCAAGGCTTCTTACTTCGGACGCCACCACCGCAAATCCTTTTCCCAATTCTCCAGCTCTGCTAGCCTCCACAGAAGCATTTAACGCCAGCATATTGGTCTGGGAAGCAATATTTTCCAATATATTGTTTATCTTGGTAATTTCCAGAGAATTTTGATTAATATCTTCCATTGCCTTTAGCAGATTCTTCATGTTCGCATCGCCTGCTTCCATGCTAATCCTGGTTTTTTCCATCAATTCACTGGCAAGTCTGGTATTCTCATCCACCTCTGAAATATTTTCTTCAATCGCCTTGGTCTCTTCGGATAAAACTTGTAAAGAACCAGACTGCTCGCTGGAGCCTGTATGTACCTGAACTGCGCCTTCCGACACAATTCCTGCTGTCTCGAGAACCTCCTTGGACGAATCCTGCACTGAAGTCAGCATCTTATTGAGAGAAACAATGATATTGTTCAGTGACTCTTTCATTATAATAAAGTCCCCTTGAAAATCCCCTTGGACAGATACATGAAAATCTCCTTCTGAAATACTGGACAAGATTTTCGAAAGCTCTGAAATATATTCATTTATACTATTTACTGTATTGCTCAAAGACTTAGAAAGCACCTGGGTTTCATCCTTCGTTTTACTAACCTCTGTGGGTGTCTTCAAATCGCCATTTGCCAGAAGCTCTATCCGGTTTGTAACTCCTTTCAGGGAATTTTTGATTTTTGCTGCATAGCTTATGGTAAAAATCCCTGCCACAAATAGAAGAGCTATCGTAATATAAATTCCCCACTGAATCCCCTCATTGGCTGGTCCCATAAAATCATCCCTGGGAACAATAATTGCAAGATACCAGTTGGTGCCGTTGATGGGAACATAGCTGACCAATTGAGTATCCTTTTCATTCTCATATGTCATAATGCCAGTTTCCCCAGACACCACTTTTGTTTCTATGGCCTCTACATCCAGATAAGATGCCAGATCGGTTTTTTCCCGAACCAGCTCTACATTCCTGTGTCCCATAATCTGTCCGTCGGCATTTACAATAAAAGCCTCCCCATTGGCGCTGATATTGATGCTGCTTAAAACGTCACTTAAAATATCATAATTATAGCTTGCCACAAGATAATAGTTTAATTCACCATCTGCATTTAAAATGGGAAGCCCTATGGTAAGCTCCAATGCATCCTCATATTCAAAAATATCATCTACCACCAGATTCTGGGTTTCCTGCAAAAGAGGAAATAATGTTCTATCCTGCACAGTTCTTGGACAATCCCCATCGCCTAAATACAAATTGCCCTCTGCATCATACAAGCCAAGCCATACAAACTCAATCATTGACTTGATGTTTTCCAACACTGCCTCTTTTTCCCCCTGGCTGCTGTCTGCCTGGAGAATTGCTTCATTGTCCCCAATCATAAAAATCCGGTCCACCAGCATATGCATATTTCCTTCTAAATTCTGTGATGCTGTTTTTGTCATGGATGGAAGCACATTGCTCAGCACACTGTCTGTTAAAGATTTCATGGAACGCATCATTAGCATAACAAATACGACAGCCAAGCAAATCATCATAATAAGTGTATTTAACAATATTCTTCCGCTAATACTTCTTTTTCCTTTCACCTCTTATTCCTCCTGACGTCTCCTTATGATAATGTTTATGAAAAATTCATTGTCCCCTATTATACTACCGTACCATTTTAAATTCAACATTTAGATACCTTGCCAAACAAAAACAGCATAAAAAATTTTTCCCAAACCAACCGTTCTATGTTAAAATAGAACCATATAGATGCGCCCATCGCTGAAAGGAGATCATCCATGCCCAACAATATATTTTATACCCTCCAGAAATCCTCTTTTCTGGATCAGAAATTGCAGGCTTATGCAGACACGGATTACTATCCTTTCCATATGCCAGGCCATAAACGTACCGATAAGCTAACGCTTCCTAATCCCTACTCCATTGACATTACAGAAATTGACGGATTTGACAATCTCCATCACACGGAAGGCATTTTAAAAGATGCACAAATACGTGCCGCCGAGCTTTTTGGCGCAAAATCAACCTTCTATTTAATCAATGGCAGTACCTGCGGGATTTTAAGCGCAATCAGTGCAGCCCTTCCCAAGGGAGGCGCTCTTTTGATGTCCAGAAATAGCCATAAGGCCGCCTATCACGCTGCCTATTTAAGAGAATTGGAAACCATATACCTTTTACCTTCCCTCACTGACTTTGGTATTTCCGGCTCCATTCCCCCAGCCCATGTGAAGCAAGCCCTAGAAGAATTTCCCCAAACAGGCTGTGTGTTTCTTACCTCTCCCACATATGACGGCATTGTCTCTGATATCCAGGCAATTGCAGACATTGTTCATGCCCATGGAATTCCTTTGATTGTGGATGAAGCCCACGGCGCACATTTTATGTTTTCCAAAAACTTTCCCACCCCTGCGCTCAGATGTGGAGCGGATGTGGTAATACAGAGCCTGCATAAGACACTCCCCTGCCTAACTCAGACCGCATTGCTCCATGTCAATTCCAAACGGATAGATATGAACCTGGTGAAACGTTTCCTTTCTATTTATCAAACCAGTTCTCCCTCTTATCTGCTGATGGCCTCCATGGAAAAATGCATTCGTTTCATGCGGGAAGAGGGCCCTGGACAGATGGCGGAATTTACCCAAATGCTCCGCCAGTTTTATAAAAAAGCTCAAAATCTGCGGCGATTAAAAATCTTTACCAAAGACTCCTGTGCTCCATCCGATTGTTTTGACCACGATTTTTCTAAAATCTTAATTTCTGTTGGAAATACCGGACTAACTGGAAAAGAATTATACGACTCCCTATTGCAAGCCTATCATCTGCAAATGGAAATGTCTTCTGGACACTATGTGACTGCTTTAACCTCCATGATGGATCGGGATATGGGATTTCAGCGTTTTTGGGCTGCACTGGAGAGTATTGACCACAAGAACCGTTCTTCTGATTCGGACAGCTCTGACCAGCTTCTAACCACGGAAATGATTTACCAGATTCCAAAACCTGGCATGTCTATTTCCATGGCTATGGAACAACACACAGAGCTGCTATCCCTAAAAGCCTCCACTGGACACATCAGCCAGGAATATATCTATCTGTATCCTCCTGGAATTCCTCTGGTTGCCCCTGGAGAAATTATGACTGGAAAACTTGTACATACCATATCCTTGTGTCAAAAACAAGGGTTATCCATCGAAGGGCTTAATGATATAGAAAACCAAAAAATTAAGGTAGTAAAAATGTAATTATTGTAACAGAAAAATAATTTGTTTTGCAATTTTCCATCAGCTATACTATACTATAAAAGGATTATCTATCACTTGTAATTGTAACTGATCCACGATAACATTATTTAAAGGAAGGCCATGGGAAAAATATTTTGCTTAATGGGGAAAAGTTCATGTGGGAAGGATACCATATACAAACAGATTTTGTCAGAAAACTCACTTTCCCTGAAAACATTAATCCCTTACACCACCCGTCCTCCACGCAACGAGGAAAGAAACGGAGTGGAATATTATTTTCTGACAGAAGAAGAACAACAAAAGCTAGAACGCCAGGGAAAAATTATTGAACTGCGTGCTTATCATACACTTCACGGTATCTGGAAATATTTTACCGTTGATGATCATCAGATTGATTTGGAAAAATACCATTATCTCATTATCGGCACACTGGAATCCTATCTCAAATTACAGGAATATTTTGGCAAAGAATTTCTTGTTCCCATATATGTAGCAATCGATGACGGGGAACGTCTTCAACGGGCGCTTAATCGGGAACGCATACAGTCTGAACCCAAATATTTGGAAATTTGCCGCAGATTTCTTGCCGATGACATAGACTTTTCCAAAGAAAATTTAAAGGAGGCAGGAATTACCAATACTTTTTTTAATGATAATCTGGATTCCTGTGTCCGGAAAATTATTTCCTGGATACAATTCAATCTGTGATAAGTTTTCACAAACTAAAGAATTTTTCGGTAAATGCCTTACGATACCATATTTAATTTTTTCACTTTATAATCCAAAAGGAAGCACCGATAATAATATTAGAAATGATTCTAACGTACTGAAATTTGCAATTATAGAAAGGCAGGTGATTTCATGGCGCTTAAAGTAGATCCCATCAATGCCCCTCAGCCGGTAGAAGCTACCCAACAAACAGAAAAAGGTGATGGAAGCTTCAAATTTACTCTGGCCAGCCAGGTAGAGGAAGCAGAACTCCAGGAAAAACTCAACGGGCTTATGAATGACATTACTGCTCAGGGAGAAAAACTGGCAGAGCATATGGATATCCGGGATATGAAAAAATACCGGGAACTAATCAAAGATTTTATGAATGAAGTGGTGAACCGTTCCCATAAATTTTCCAGGGAAAATTTTCTGGACCGGAGAGGACGCCACCGGGTATATGGCATTGTAAAACTGGTAGATAAGAACCTGGATGACCTGGCCAGCGAACTGGTTAAGGATGAGAAGGACCATATTTCCATTTTAAGCAAGGTAGGGGAAATCCGCGGATTGCTTTTGGATATCTCAACATAAACCGTTTTTCATTTTATAAATTTCAGGAAGTATTTCACTCCTGAAAGCTTTTTACTTTAAATATAAACAGAAATGAGGAATTCTTATGGCAGGCTTTTCAAGCATTATCGGACACGAACAAATCAAAGAACATTTACAGAATGCAATTTCCATGGACAAAATATCCCACGCTTATATTTTCCATGGACCGGATAAATCTGGCAAAATGGCTCTGGCTAAAAGCTTTGCCATGGCTCTGCAATGCCAGGAACATGCGCCAGAAGGATGTATGGAATGCCGCTCCTGTAAGCAGGCTTTGTCCGGTACACATCCTGATATTATCTATTTGCAGCATGAAAAGCCAAATACCATCTCTGTAGATGATATCCGAACACAAATTAATAACAGTGTTGCCACGAAGCCTTTCGCTTTTCCTTACAAAATATATATCATTGATGAAGCGGAAAAAATGAACCAGCAGGCGCAAAATGCCCTGTTGAAAACCATTGAGGAACCGCCAGCCTATGCTGTTATTTTACTTTTAACAACCAATACTGATATTTTTCTTCCAACCATTTTATCCAGGTGCGTTACCCTGAACTTAAAAGTCGTAGCAGATGACAAGATTCGTTCTTTTCTAATGAGGGAATATCAAATACCAGACTATAAAGCCGATATCTGCACCGCCTTTGCTCAGGGTAATGTGGGGAAAGCCATTCAATTGGCAGACTCGGAGGATTTCAATGAAATCAAGAACTCTGCCCTGCAGCTTTTGAAGCGAATTCGTGAAATTGAATTATATGAAATGATGGAGGCAATCAAGCACATTAGTGAATATAAGCTGGAAATTAACGACTATCTTGATCTTATGATGATTTGGTATCGTGACGTTATTTTCTACAAGGCCACCTCAGATGTAAACCGTCTTATCTTTAAAGATGAGATTTATGATATAAAAAAGCAGGCAAGCAAAAGCTCCTATGAAGGAATTGAAACCATCATCAAGGCTTTGGAGAAGGCAAAACGCCGTCTCAACGCCAATGTTAATTTTGATTTGACGATGGAATTGCTGCTGCTGACCATAAAGGAGAATTAAACTATGATAAAAGTAGTTGGAGTTAGATTCCGCACTGCTGGAAAAATATATTATTTTGACCCCCAAAATTATACCATCCACCTGGGCGACCATGTAATTGTGGAAACAGCCCGGGGCGTGGAATTCGGCACAGTGATGATTGCTCCCAAGGAACTGGAACCAGAAAAAGTGGTTCAGCCTTTAAAGCCCGTCATCCGGGTTGCCACTCCAGAAGATGAAAAAATAGAAGAAAGAAACCATCAGAAAGAAAAAGACGCATTCAAAATCTGTCTGGAAAAAATCCAGAAGCACAAAATGGAAATGAAGCTGGTGGATGCAGAATACACCTTTGATAACAACAAACTATTATTTTATTTTACTGCCGACGGACGTATTGATTTCCGGGAACTGGTCAAAGACTTAGCATCCGTATTCCGTACCCGTATCGAGCTTCGTCAGATTGGGGTCCGGGATGAAACAAAGATTCTGGGCGGCGTGGGAATTTGCGGAAGACCCCTTTGCTGCAATACCTTTCTCTCTGAATTTGCACCAGTCTCTATAAAGATGGCAAAGGAACAAAATCTTTCCTTGAATCCATCCAAGATTTCCGGTGTCTGTGGCAGACTTATGTGCTGTCTGAAAAATGAGGAAGAAACGTATGAATATTTAAACAGCCGTCTTCCCAATACTGGTGATTATGTTACCACAGATGATAAGCTAAGAGGCGAAGTCCAAAGCGTTAGTGTGCTGCGCCAGACTGTCAAAGTTCTGGTAGAGGTAGACGATGAAAAAGAAATCCGAGAATACAAGGTCAATCAGTTAAAATTTAAGCCAAAACGCAAAAAAGAACATTTAAAGCTCTCTGCTGAAGAATTAAAGGAATTGTCTGCTTTGGAAGACAAAGGCAAATCCAAGATAGACGACACCCATTAGCTCTTATCTTTCGATACACAATAATGCAGGAGTAAAATTATGTCGGTACAACTTTTGGAACAAGAACGGTTGGACGAGCTTCACCGAAATGGATATTTCATTATCCAAAATCCCCAGAAATTTTGTTTTGGCATGGATGCTGTGCTTCTTTCTGGATTTGCCAAAGTAAAGCAAGGGGAAAGGGTTCTGGACCTGGGAACTGGCACAGGAATCATTCCCATTCTTCTGGAAGCTAAAACAAAGGGCGAACATTTTACCGGACTGGAAATTCAGCCGGAAAGCGCTGATATGGCAAGACGAAGCGTAAGCTACAACCATCTGGAGGATAAAATCAACATAGAAATCGGTAATATCAAAGATGCTTCGAAACAATTTGGAGCATCTTCTTTTCATGTGGTAACTACCAACCCACCCTATATGACAGACCACCATGGTTTGACCAACCCAAACGAAGCGAAAGCAATTGCCCGTCATGAAATTCTCTGCTGTCTGGAGGATGTGATACGGGAAAGCGCCAAAGTCTTAAAACCTCAGGGACGTTTCTATATGGTACACCGCCCCTTCCGGTTGGCGGAAATCATGGTTTTGATGCACCAATATGGCCTGGAGCCCAAACGGATGCAAATGGTCTATCCCTTTGTGGATAAAGAGCCAAACATGGTACTTATGGAAGGGCTGCGAGGCGGAAAACCACGGATTACAGTAGAAAAACCATTGATTGTATACAAGGAACCTGGCGTGTACACAGATGAAATTTATGATATCTATGGATACTAGAATGATATAGAAAGGATTATGCTATGCAGGGCAAATTATATTTATGCGCTACTCCCATTGGAAATCTGGAGGATATTACTTTAAGAGTTCTTCGTACTCTTAAGGAAGTGGATCTCATTGCTGCGGAAGATACCCGCAATTCCATAAAACTACTCAACCATTTTCAAATTAAAACTCCCATGACAAGCTACCATGAGTACAACAAAATTGAAAAGGCATATCAGCTTGTAGAAAAAATGCAGCAAGGACAAAATATTGCGTTAATTACAGATGCTGGAACCCCTGGAATTTCTGACCCAGGGGAAGAGTTGGTACGTATCTGCCAGGAAGCAGGTATTTCTATCACCTCATTGCCAGGAGCAGCCGCATGTATTACAGCCCTCACCATGTCTGGACTTCCCACCAGACGCTTTGCCTTTGAAGCCTTTCTTCCCAAGGATAAAAAAGAACGAACCAGAATTCTCTCTTCCCTGGAACAAGAAACACGCACGATCATTCTTTACGAAGCGCCTCATCATTTGAAAAAAACCTTAGAAGAACTATTAAAGGCTCTGGGTGACCGAAAAATCACCCTTTGCCGGGAACTTACCAAAAAATATGAAACTGCCTTTCCCACTACCATTTCAGGCGCAATCTCTTATTATGAAGGACAGGAACCCCGAGGAGAATTTGTATTGGTAATTCAGGGAAAAGACCAGCAGCAGCTTATCAGGGAACAGCAACAGAGCTGGGAAACCCTTTCTTTGGAAGAACATATGCACCATTATGAGAACCAGGGGATTCCCCGGAAAGAAGCCATGAAACAGGTGGCAAAAGACCGGGGAATCTCCAAGCGGGAGGTATATGGAAAATTATTGGAATCCTCTAGCGAAACCAGGCAAAAGTAAACTTTTTTCTTTAAATCACAGGTCAAAGCAGGTTAGCTGCTGCGTACTTTTACCTTGATTGTTTTTTTCAATCCATTTGCCGTTACATAAACCTTACAAGTTCCTTTTTTCTTTGCCTTGATTTTTCCTTTGCTGCTTACAGAAGCAACGTTAGAATTTGAGGAACGGTAAGTGATTTTTGTTTTAGGCTTTGTCGTTGCTTTGATTGTATATGTTTTCCCTTTTTTTAAATTAACCGTTGTTTTTCCAACTTTCAATTCTTGATTTTTTACAACAACGGTAACCTTTCTGGTATATCCATGGGCTTTTACAAAAATCTTACAAGTTCCTTTTTTCTTAGCTGTAATTTTCCCTTTGCTGCTTACAGAAGCAATTTTGGAATTTGAAGATGTAAAAGATACATTAACTTTAGGACTAACAGTGACTTTAAGCGTCTTACTTTTTCCTTTATAAAGGGTTACATTCTTCTCTGTGACAGCCAATGTTTTTTCTTTCACCACAACTTCACAAGACTGGGTAATCCCTGAACCGTCGTTGGAACTGACCTTTACAATCGCCGTTCCTGCTGATTTCCCATGAATTTTCCCGTTTGCATCTACAGATGCTACAGAAGAATTACTGGAAACCCATGTCACAGTCTTATCTGTTGCATTGGTGGGAGAAACAGTTACCTGCAAAGATGCCGTATCTCCCTTGTATAACTGCAAAGACGTCTTGTTCAAAAGCAGATTGCTGACACTCACCTTTGCCGGAGTAACTTTCAAATCATATAATCCTCTGTCATAAATCGAACTGCTGTAAACGTCCAAATGTATGTAATATGTTCCCGGCGTAAGATCAAAATCCTTCTCATAAACCTTTGGCGAAGCCTCCGTTCCATTCCAGACCACATCATTGGATAATTCTTTTAAATCGCTGTTCATAAGCCGTACACGGATGCCAGAAAAATAACACTTAAGACCAAGCGTATATTTCTGAGACTTTGTTACCTTCAGCGCATAATAATCGTTCTTATCCTGCACAGAGAGCAATCCACGGATTTCTTTTCCAAAGTCAAGGGCCACCGAGTTCTCATAGGTCTGATTCGGTTCTCTTTCTTGATTGCCAGCCGAACGGAAAGATGCTCTAAGCCAGAAATTACCAATCGCTTCACTGCCATACTTACATACGCGCATATAATAAGTACCTGCTTCCAGCCAGCGGGACCAGGATTCGCCCTTTGGTTCCGATTCAGAAGCGCCCCAGATCACCTGATCTATCTGCGCAAATACATTATAATTTTCATCCAGCAAACGATACTGAAAACCATTTGCCAACGATCTGACATCAATTGTCAAATATCCTGCTTGGGGAAGCGTTATTTTGTAATAACGCATATCATATTCCTCTGTAATTGTTCCTTGCTGCATCCACTGACCGTCTATCGGAAGTTCATGATACGTTGCAGAAGCTTTCACAGAGACGGTCAGCAGCAAGAAACATAACATTGAAAATATGCTTCCAGAACATATCGCCCATAGTCTTTTCTTCATTTTTTCCTCCTTTTGTGTGTGAAAAAACCTTCTGTGTTGTATCTATCATAACATTTCCATAGATTTATAACAAGGAAAACCTATGAAGCAATCAATAAAATGTACTACCATATGATGGAATACAATCTTCTTAGCTTAGCTCCCAATACTCCGCCAGGTATTTTTTTAAGATGTAAAAGGGGGCATTTCCCATTTTCATCAATGCACTGTGAAATTTATAATCGCTATACTCCCCTTGATATTTATCCATTGCATATTTCTTTAAATTCAAAAATTCCAGATAGCCAATATAATATTTCAAATAATGAGCAGGCTCCTCCACAATTAATTCATAGATTTCCTGAATGACCTGCTTATTTGTAATTTGATACGCAGCAAAGAAATCCACCGTATCCCGCAAGGTCCATCCATCATAATGAATTCCCATATCTGCACTGGCATAAAGGCTCAGCAATGCAGACTGATTTTTTTGCAAAAATGCAGACACATCTTGATCTACATCTGCATAATAGTAAGATTGCATTTCTACATAAGTCGCCCACCCTTCCGCATAACCATTGCTGCCAAACAGACTACGAACCGGCTCCAAGCCGCAGCTTCTCTCCATCACATTCTGATACAAATGTCCTGGAAAACCTTCATGAGCAAGGGTAGTGTAAAGCTGCATTTTTTCATCGCCCTTTGACTTATTGATATAAATGGAGTTTTGGGAAATATCATCGATGGGAGGCGTCAGGTAAAACGCTGGCGCCGTATACTCCTCCAAGGATGGATGCACTTCTTTAATAGTAAAGGATACATCTGGCGGCGCAGGAAAATCCTGCTGCATTTTCCCTTGCAAATCCTTTAAAATCAATTCCGGTTCCTCTGTGGGAAGCTGGTAATTTACGCATTTTGTTCCAATCTCCGGCTGACGTTTTGCTATTTTTGCCAAATCCTTCAGATCCTTTTTTCTTTGGGATTTTGTCTGCTCCTGCATGTCTTCCACGGACAATTCAGATCCTGTGGTATCTTTTACCAAATACTCATAATATTCCTTACCCCCTGGCAAACCACAAAGACCCCCGGAATTTTTCCCAGAGCCTTTGAAAGAAGATAAATCCTCCGCCAGCTTTTGATAGGCTGGTATCACCTGACCAGTAACAATCTGACGGTTATTCATTTTATACTGCTCTGCCTGTTCTGGCGTAAGAAAATCGGCTCCATCCACCCGATCATCAAAGGTTGACAAAAGATAATTACTCTCTGGATTTTGGGTAAAATTACTGCATTGCGCAATAATATCGTCTACTGCAAAATCGGCCATGAATAAGCCTTTTTCCACCTTTTTTCGTTCCAACTCCATAATCTTCCCAAACAAATCCGGCGTGGAGGACAAAAGCTTTAGATAATCCTCAACATCCTTTTCATCATAAAAGGTATACTCCGCCAACAGTACTGGCAACTGCGACTGAAAGCCTGTGGATGGTCTTAAAATTTCCTGATGAAGACTAAATTTCCCTGCTGGTATTTCCCGCTCAATGTAATCCATGATAATATCATAGGTCATTTGTTGGGAAACTGATAAATTTTTTTTCTTGAATTTCTTTAAACTCTTTTTCCAGTTTTCTAAGACAACTGCTGTCTCAGCTCCACGATCCGCAGAGACATTTCCATATGTAACCTTATAATTTGTTATTCCATAATTTTCCGGATGAGCCAGACTATAATGCATGTTCAATGTACTTGCTGTAATCTCTGACTTAAAAATCTGGTTTAGGTAATTGGAAAATTCTTTTTGGCTTCCTTCCCCGACGCCGCATCCTATCTGAAAACTTAAGAATACCGCAAATAATACCAGCAGTATTCTACTCTTTAGAATTTCCTTTCCCAGCCTGAACTTCTTTCCGAAAAAAATTTTTTTTTTCATATTAAAACTCCCATCTCACTCTAGCACTCAGCAGACTTCATAACGCTTTTACTGTGGAAATGCATCCTTACATAAGATACTTCCTGCTGTATATTCCTTTCATCTTATGTATGCTTTTTTACGATTATGCAGAAGATTCGTTGCTGTTTTGGAATCATTTCACCTGTGAATTGATTTTTATTTGTGCTTGTGTTATGATGTAACAAGTAAATACGAATGGAACAAAATCGCTGCTCCACAGCCTTCAGGCCACCGCGCAGCGATTTTATTTTCCTTTCACTAAAAATATCCATTGCGAAGGAGGGATTTTATGGGAACTGCAAACAACATTAATATGGAAGACCTGGATTTTACAGACATGGAAATCGAAGAAATCCATCATTTAGCCGAACAACTGCTAGAAGAACGTAAATATTCCCTACTCAGGCAGATGCTTAACAACCTGAATTCTGCTGATGTGGCTCTCCTTTTTGACGAAATGGATAAAAAGGAAATCCCTCTTCTCTATCGTCTGCTTCCTAAGGAAGAGGCGGCAGACAGTTTTTCCTACATGAGCCGTGACATGCAAAAAACTCTAATTAACACTTTGACAGACCGAGAACTACGAGCCGTAATGGACGACATTTTTTTGGATGACACCGTAGACATGATTGAAGAAATGCCAGCAAATGTAGTGGCAAGAATTTTGCGCAATACTGATGAAGAAACACGGAAAATGATTAATCAGGTACTTAACTACCCCAAAGATAGCGCAGGCAGCCTGATGACCATTGAATATGTAAATATAAAAAAAGAAATGACCGTTGGGGCAGCCATCAACCGTATCCGCCACACGGCTGTAAACAAAGAAACAATCTACACCTGTTATGTCACAGAAAACCGCAAGCTCATTGGCATGGTGTCTGTGAAGGATTTACTGATGGCAAAGGATTCTATGCAGATTGAAGAGATTATGGAAACCAATGTGATTCATGTGGATACCCATGAAGACAAAGAAGAGGTTGCCAAGGTTTTTAATAAATATGATTTTCTTGCTATTCCTGTGGTAGACCGAGAGGAACGGTTGGTTGGAATTGTCACTTTCGATGATGCTATGGATGTTATGCAGGAGGAAAATACCGAGGATATCACGAAAATGGCTGCTATGACCCCTACAGAAGACAGCTATTTTAACACCTCCGCTTTTTCTCACGCCAAAAGCCGTATTGCATGGCTGCTGGTGCTGATGCTTTCCGCTACCGTAAGCGGCTCCATCATCACCCATTACCAGGAATCCTTCAAACTATACCCTTTGCTGGTTTCCTTTATCCCTATGCTGACTGGAACTGGAGGAAATTGCGGTTCCCAAAGCTCCACCTTGATGATTCGGGGACTTGCGCTGGATGAAATCAAATTTAAAGATATTTTCAGGGTGATTTTTAAGGAATTCCGTATTGCAATTCTTGTAAGCACTGTATTGGCAGTGGTAAATGGACTGCGGATTTACATTCAATACCAGGATATGCAAATGGCAGTTGTGATTGCCATTGCACTGATTGCTATTGTAATTTTATCAAAATTTATTGGCTGTTCTTTGCCGCTGATTGCAGAGCATATTCACTTGGACCCAGCATTGATGGCAGCTCCACTGATATCTACTATTGTAGATATCTGCTCTATTTTAATTTATTTTAAAATCGCTACCATTGTGCTGCATATTTCTATGTAAATAGAGGGATGATATGGAACCGAAATTTAACGCAATGAAACCTCAGTGGAAATGTCCAAAATGCGGAAGGGAATTTAAGAAAAATGGGCAGAGGCGGAAGAACGCATCTCATGGAGTATGCCTACTTATTGGAAAAAGCATAATATACTCCATTTTGCCGCTTCATTATCCTGTATACTTATAGGCGAACCAATATAAAAAGTAATGTGCTGTTAAGCTTGGTATTTAATTATAAGCGCTGTAGCCCAAAGGTACAAAATAGTTGATATCAAAAGGGTTTTCTGTACGGTGTCTGTTTACAGGCGCTTTAGTCAGAAAATTCTTTTATTTTCCCCATTTTATATAATCATAAATACGAATCAGCCTACGTATATCGGAACGTTCATTAGTTCCAACATTTTGAAGAGCATTTACATCTCCTTCAAATATTTCTATACCACTCATTTGCATCAAGCCCTCTAAGCCCTTTCAGACCAAATGCGGAAGCTTTTCCTATTGCCAGTACCAAATCATCATCCTTAAGGCGATTGTCATCAATAGATGCTACTCGTAGGTTTTTTGTCGGTGTATTTGTTATTGTATATTCATACAATTCCCTTTTAAATCTACGTAAAATCACAACCGGAAGTTTAGATTTTTTATGTTCCAGTGCATTATAAAGCAACATGAAATTATCTAATGTTACCTTTTTCATAGTCAAGGGCTTATTTTCGATCATAATGGTATATGGAGTTACCTCTGCTCCCACTATCCCTGGTCTATACTCAATGAATACAAACCTATCCTCTAACAGATTAACCTGACTTTCATCCAAACAATTCACAATAAACTTAATAATACTCAGAATATTAACTGCCTTCAACCCTCCTACAACTACCCTAAAAGGATTGTTTCCAAATCCCTGGGAACATAGATATCTCCATCAAAATTTTTTGCCGCTTCCTTACGGTAATTTTTCTCACGGTTTTCCAAATCAGAATCCTCTGTATGGTACATGATCAAATGACTCACCTTAAGCTTATGGGCAATTTTTCCTGCATCCAACGCCGTGCTGTGATGTTTCTCATAAGGCTTGAAGATATCCTTATCCTTAGAAAGACAAAAGGCTTCGCTTAACAGCCAATCCGCATTTTCCACATATTTCAGACACGTTTCATGATAAGGCTCATCCCCCATACAGGCCAGTGAAATCTTCTCAAATGGTTCTTTCCAACCTTTTGTGAACTCAGCCCGAAAGCCAATCTGGGGCATTTTTGTGGAATGAATATCAAAAACCCGAAATTGAATCTTTATCACAGAAAACTCATCCTCATTCTCTACTGCCACAAAATGTATCTTATCATTCAGAGGATCTTTCAATAAAAACTCACAGGATTTTTCCAAAAAAGACAGACCTGCCTGTAATCCATATACGGTAAAATTCCCCTGAAATTTTCCCTGCTTCATCAACACATTGATTTTCCTGAGCACCCAGATTCCTCCCAAAATGTGATCTGTATGTGCATGGGTAAGGAACATAGCCTGCAAGGACTCCCAAGAAATACCTGCTTGTTCCATTTGACTGAGAATCCCATTTCCGCCGCCAGCATCAACTAAAACAGCTCCTTCTTCATTTTGTATCACAAAACAAGTATTATAACATTTTGTCACCATTGCATGACCAGAGCCAAGCATTGTTAATTTGGTCATATCGATACCGCCTTTCTTCTCCGTATAGTATTTCACAAATAGCGGTGAATTTGGAATATATCTTATCATGAGTATCAGCAGAAATCAATGAATGGAAAGCAACTCTATCCGTTTTCCATGAAACCATATTTTGTTATGAATCCACAAAATGTCATGCACAAATTTGCTATAAATGCCGAAAAAAAAAGAAAACACTTGCAAAGAAATTTGAAGGGAGTTATAATGACAACGTAAGACAAAGGGAAGTGAGAATAAGTGGGGAATGTTACAATCGTTGATATTGCAAAAGCGTGCGGCGTATCAATTAAATCGGTATCCAGAGTGCTGAATAACAGCCCAAATGTCAGCGAAAGCATGAGACAGAAGGTCATGTGCACCATTAAGGAACAAGGTTATCAAGTGAATATGCTTGCCCGAGGTCTAAAGGGAAGCCGTACGAATATTATTGTAGTATTTGCAGAACGTCACCATGAAGAACACTTAAGCATCTGGCATACCATTATGCTGAAGTATTTATTTACTTATGCAAAGAAGCGTTCTATGAAAATTGTTCTTTCCCCTTCAAGTAGTGAACGTTTTGAGGGGGATGAAACGGATGGATTTTATTTAATTGCAAGCGGAATCGCAGATGGCGCAATTCTACTGGAAAATATTCGAAAAGATCCCCGGGTAGATTACTTTGAAAATCACAATATTCCATATGTTGTATTTGGAGAGCCGGAGAATCCAGATGTACCATTTGTCAGCCTTGACAACTATGATGTAGGATATAAAGGCGGTCTATATCTGGCCGAAAAAGGCTTAGATAAAATTGCCATGCTGATTGGAGAAAAAAAATATTTATCCACACAGAACCGCATGAAAGGTTTCCAGGCTGCTATGGAAGAGAAGAAAACCAAAAATTACATTTTTACTGGAATTGACACTGTGGAAAAAGCTTATAACAAGGCAAAAGAGGTTTTAAATCTTTACGATATTAAAGCATTCTTTGTATCTGGAGATGAGAGGGCTTTGGGTGTGTATCGCGCTATATATGAAAAAAACCTTTCTATCCCTCAGGACATTGCTGTATTGGGAATTGATAATATTACATTAGGAGAATATTATTATCCGCCAATTTCCACTGTAGAACAGGATTTTGAGCGTCTTGCCCAATGCTGTATTGATTACGTAATCAGCCGTATTGGACAGGAAGAAGAACCTGAAAATAAAGCATTTCGTTTTTCCTGTAAAGTAATCGAAAGAGGATCTACATGAGATATCTTATAAAAGTACAATAGAACCCACGCTACGTGAACTTTCTATTGTCATAAGTCAAATATCCACGCAAGTGCGGCTGCTTAGCTCATTGCCCGTGGGTATAAAATCGCTCTCTATGCAAAGAGAGCGATTTAAGTAGCAACTTTTGACAACGTTGTCACTAAAAATAGCGCAAGTAAGACAACGTTGTCATTTATTTGGAAATCAAACAAATTTTCATACTATCTAATAAGCAATAGGAACCTATATGGATGCTTATGAACAAACAAAAAAAGCAACAGATGCATTATCAGAAAAAGACAGTATTCTGATTACCTATGGCAATACCCTTACAGAGCAGGGCAAACCTGGACTTCATGTTCTTTATCATTTTTTAAAAAAATATGTACAACAATCCATTGGAACCGTCCATTTACTTCCCATGTATCCTTATACTTCGGATGATGGATTTTCTGTGGTGGACTACCGTAAAATCAATCCAGAGCTTGGAAGCTGGGAACATATCAAAAAGCTATCCCAAGATTATGGGCTGATGTTTGATGCTGTCATCAATCATATTTCTAAAAGCAGCAAATGGTTCAAGGGATATTTGAGAGGAGAAGCTCCCTACACCGATTATTTTATCACCTGTGATCCAAATGCTGATTACAGTGCTGTTACAAGGCCAAGAGCGCTGCCTCTTCTTACAAAATTTGATACTGGGGATAGTGAAAAATATGTCTGGACTACTTTCAGTGACGATCAAATTGATCTGAACTTTGACTGCCCTGCATTATTGGCGGAAATTTTGGACATTTTAGTGATGTATGGAAGAAACGGGGCAAAATTTATCCGGTTGGACGCCATTGGATTTATGTGGAAAGAACTTGGTACAACATGTATGCACCTTCCTCAGACACATGAATTAGTGAAACTTATGAAAGATGTATTAAAGGAATATGCTCCAGGCACAAGAATCATTACAGAAACCAATGTGCCCCATAAAGATAATATTAGCTATTTTGGAGATAATGGAGATGAAGCGGATTTGGTATATCAGTTTCCCCTGCCGCCTCTTACTATGCATACTTTTCTTTCCGAGAATGCAGATGTTTTGTCTGACTGGCTGGAAACACTGGTTCTTCCCAATGAAAAAGTTACATACTTTAATTTTTTAAGCTCCCACGACGGCATCGGAATTCCTCCTTCGGAGGGAATCCTTACAAAAGAACAGCAGCAAGAGTTGATAGATGCCACATTGAGAAACGGCGGCGTTGTATCTTACAAAAATAATGGAGACGGAACAAAGAGTCCTTATGAACTAAATATCAACTATCAGGACGCATTGGCAGAACCAGAAAGCCCTGACGCAGAAAGAATCGGTAAATTTCTGGCATACCAAGAAGAATTAACCGAGAAACTCTTGATTACAACAAACTAAAGAAACAGTTAAACGAAAATACCAATCGAAGCAGAATTTTTCGCACAATAATTGAAAGATTGGACATACGAAGAACACAGAGCGCGTTTTCCCCCAAAGCGGAACAGAAAATTTCTTATGACGATTTAAAGGGACAAAATCTTTTTACAGGCGGCAATGTAAATGGGGAAATCACATTGGCAGCATGGGAATGCGCTTGGATCAAAGAACAATAATAAAAATTTTTTACCTAAGCATCATTCAGGTAACACGCAACGATTGTTTAATAAAATGATTGAAAATATTGATGAGTCAGAAATTTTACCAGGAATTCCAGAATTTCTACGAAAAATTAAAGAAGAAGGATACTTAATTTCTCTTGGTTCTGCCAGCAAAAGTGGTAAAATGATTCTTGAAAAGATACATCTTCTAGAAAAATTTGACGCTGTAGTGGATGGCAACCTGGTAGAATTGGCAAAACCTAACCCACAGGTATTTGTAAAAGCAGCAGAGCTGCTTGGCATTCCCTGTGAAAACTGCATTGTTATAGAAGACGCAAAGGCGGGAATTGAAGCTGCATTGGCAGGTAACATGAAGTGTATCGGTGTTGGAGAAGCCAAAGTTCTTGGCAATGCAAATCTTGTGGTCTCCAGTACAGATCAGTTAGCAAACGTAAATCTTTGCACATTATAAGAAATTTTTATGTAAAGAAGGGAAGGATCATGAAAGCGGTAATTGCAATTGACTCAATGAAGGGGAGTTTAAGCTCCATAGAAGCAGGAAAAGCTGTTGCAGAAGGAATCACACGTGCAGCCCCACAGACAGAGACAGTAATCAGACCCTTGGCAGACGGTGGAGAAGGCACAGTGGAAGCCCTGGTGGAAGGAATGGGCGGCATATTGCGGACAATATCTGTAACAGGCCCCTTGGGAGAACCTGTAGACTGTACCTATGGCATCATAGAAAAAACAAAAACAGCCGTAATTGAAATGTCTGGAGCAGCAGGTATTACTTTGGTGCCAGACGAAAAGAAAAACCCCTTATACACCACTACTTATGGCGTAGGAGAAGTCATCCGGGACGCCATAAAAAATGGATGCAGACGGTTTCTTACAGGCATCGGCGGAAGCGCCACCAACGATGGGGGTGTGGGGATGCTGCAAGCCCTTGGATTTGGTTTTCTTGATAAGAACAAGAAGCAGATTCCTTATGGCGCCATTGGATTAAAGACTCTGGAAACTATCACAGATGAAAATGTTCTTCCAGAGCTTTCAAAGTGTGAATTTCAGATTGCCTGCGACGTTACAAATCCCCTCTGTGGTGAGAATGGTGCAAGTGCAGTATATGGTCCCCAAAAGGGCGCAACACAAAAAATGATTCAGGATATGGATACATGGCTTCTTCATTACGCCAGACTTGCCAAAGAAGATTTTAAAACAGCAGATGAAAATTACCCTGGAACTGGAGCTGCTGGTGGTCTTGGATTTGCGTTTTTAACCTTCACCAATGCTGTACTGGAATCAGGAATCAATATGGTTCTTACAGAAACGCAACTTGAAACATATATCAAGCAAGCAGATCTTGTAATAACAGGAGAAGGTCGTCTGGACGGGCAAACTGCTATGGGAAAAGCCCCTGTGGGCGTAGCAGCCCTTGCCAAAAAGTATGGCCTTCCAGTGGTTGCATTTGCAGGAAGCGTCACAAAGGATGCAAAGGAATGTAACCAAAAGGGCATTGATGCATTTTTTCCGATTCTACGTGAAATCACTACATTAGAAGAAGCCATGCAACCGGAAAATGCCAAAAATAATTTGGCGGATACTGCAGAACAGGTATTCCGCCTGCTAAAACTGTAAATTTTTAAATTGCTTTGGCTATGCCCGAAAAAAATAGCCGAAAACCTTTCGTTTTCAAGAAAACAAAGGTTTTCGGCTATTCTATTTTTCATAATGTGTCCACATACGAATTATTTTTATTGTTCCTTGGTATACAAGGCCGTCCTCTGTTACAGGCTCATCATATATCTGGTATACAAGGCGGTGCTGGAGATTGATTCTCCTGGCATATAACCCTTTCAAATTCCCAACCAATTTTTCATATCCTGGCGGCCTTTGATATGGATCTTCCCTGATAATATCCACGAGCCTTTTTGCTTTCTGTGAAAGGCCAGAAGCCTTTAATTCCTTCAAATCTTTCAATGCCTGTTTTTCAAAAACAATCCGATACATTTACCATTCCACCATATCTTCAGGAACACAATCTTCCACAGGTGTTTTCGCCCCATTAATAATGGATTCTGCCATGCCTTCCATGGAATTCAAATATAGCGTTTCCTGTATTGCATTCCAATCGTCCTCTGATAGCAGAACTGCATTTCCTTTTTTTCCAACAATTAATGTGGGTTCACTGTAAAGGTTTACATTCTCTACCAGATTGTAAAGATCCTTTCGCGCTGCTGTTATATTAATTGTTGACATGATAAAATCTCCTTTTCCGACTTTGATCTAAAGCTCTTGTAAACTTTCGCATCCTGTTAAAAATTCTTCTGTGTATTGATTATCTCTCGTTCATTCTCGTATAAGTAAATATTATGTCCCTATTTTGTAATAATAATGATATACTTTATCTGTAATGACGAGATTTTATATGTCATAATTATTATAACGTACGTTTACACGTACGTCAATAACAATTTAGAAAATTCCCCTATTTTCCATGCAGCCCCTTTATTTTAAAATTTTCAAATAGTGCAATCAACTGACTCCTCTTTTTTACCTCCGTCTTCTTAAAAATATTATGCATATGTGCCTTCGCAGTTCCAATGGAAATATAGAGTTCCTCACTGATTTCATTATAATTTTTATTTTTCAAAAGCAGCCCGAAAATATCCTGTTCCCGTACGGTAAACTGATATTCCTTGCAAAACAAATAGAATTTAGAATAATCATGTTCTGGTTCCGATACATCTGCTGGTTCTACTGGAATCTCTGCTTCGAAAGAAGTATCCCCTTCTAAGGAAACGTTCGCTTCTACTGGAATCTTCGTCTTTTCTTCTTGTTCCACTGGTGCAAAAGATACCTGTTTCTCCCCATCCTCACTCTTACTGCCTCCAAGCACACGAAGGATTTTAGCCCCGAAAAAAGAGGTCATGATAAACACGCAAAATATCCTGAGAAGATCTTCCGTAACATTGCGGTTGACCATAGTAATACGGGAATTTGTATAAACATCAATATTAAAAATAACGTACGTATCCTCTGCAATAATCAAAATTGTTAATCCTTTCATTTGAGGATATTTAATAATTGTTATAAACTATCATAAAAAATGCCGTCAACCCTTGAAAACTCTAAATTTAAGCAAGTCAACTTTATTTTATTCATTACATCATTTTATATCGTTTCCCTCATGATTACAAGTGCTGATAAGGGCAAAAATGAAGGAAAGGGAAAACTATAATATCAAATAATAAATAATGAAAAGGTAATCGCTCTGAAAGATATGCTTAAATTTTAGAATGCTGGGAGTTGATGATATGAATTTTATTTCTGCAAGTTACAATATGTACCATAATGGCATTGACATTACTATCTTTGACGGCTACATATTACGAATTGACTGTAATAAGGCTGAAACAGGATTGAAAACTACACCATAGACAGACCATGTGCTAAATGCGCTGGCGATAGACAATCCACTCGAATACGCAAGACTCTATCTAAATAGCGAAATGCAGATATTTATAGATGCTGAAAATAATCTGGATATTTGACAAAACAAAAAATGCTTAGAAATCTTTTATAACATGATTTATAAGCATTTTTTCTTTATTGGTTATGCACTTTCAAAATATCTAAACAATAGTACAAAATCAAAAAAAACAGGAAGTTGTATCAGATTATCACAATTTTGAAACTACAAGCAATATTCTCTATTCTGCTTATTGGAGCAAATAATAAATGACTGTCATCAAGTAATGAAGGGAAATATCCTTCTTCTGCTTCATAAACATCAACAGTATTATTTCCTAACACTAACATAACATTTTTTGCAAAATGTTGAACATCACCCGAAACCACACAGTGAACAGCTTTTACTCCGCCCATGATTTGCGTTTTTTCAATTAAATTAATATTAGTTTCAACTTGATATATTATTTTTCGTGACAATAAAATTCCTTCAAAACTGTAAACAAGATAGTCCACATGATTTTCATGGAAAGTAATAAATTCCATTTTTGTATCTGAATATGACAGTAAAAAGACACTGTTCATATCTGCAATTGCTTCACTTTTCCAATCAGAAAGAATATTACCGTTCTCGTCGATTTCCGAAACATGTATCGTACAAAGAGAGTTGCTCCATTTTCCGCAAGTAACAAAACATTTATCTCTGGTAACTGTCGGATATCCATTCCATATATTTTCAAGAATATACTGTTTTCTTGTTTTATATAATCCGTTTTTATCAAACTGATAAACAAACAATTTATCATATTTTTTATGGTTGAATAAATCAATTTGATAGGAGCAACATTGATTATTTAGGCAGAATATCGCATCCATTCCAAGATCTTTGCGTACTATCTCTTTAGTAATGCGAAAACGATTTTGCAATGGAAGAACAATTTCACCCTCACGCTCTGTGCTGGTTGAACTAAGGCTCACCCAAGCCGTATTATCCTGTGCTGTCAAAAACTGGGGATTTACACCTTTATCTTCAGTAAGTGCATTAAGTAGCTCAAAATTATTATCCAAAAATAAATAGTCGATGTGATACCGGCTTTGACCATCGTCACACTTAACAGCAAAAACCCATTCCTCATTCATGCAGTCCCAAAAATGATCACAAACACAAATAGGTTTATTGGCAAGGACTGTAATAGCCCCGTTTTCTTTTTTTACCTGATAATGAGTTAAAGAGGTTTGCAATTCATTCATTATATTTACCTCCGACAATAATAAATTCCGATTGGATTTTCACAAAATCTAAGGGATTTAATAACTCTTATATTTTGTTTTCATGAACTGCTCTAACTACTGAAAACATTAAATTTGTGCAAGGTGAGCATTCCCTTAGATTTTCCCTTATGTTATTTTCTCCCTCTTGCTGTTATGAACCCTAATGAGGGAAACTTTAAGGGAAAGAAAAACCTATAACACATTATAACACAAAACAATTAAGGCGTGGGAACTGATTTGATATGCTTGTAAAAATTATGAAAGGACAAAGAAAATGAATCTAATATACGCAAGGTACAATATGTACCACAACAGTATTGACATTACTACATTTGACGGTTACATTCTACGGATTGACTGTAACAAAGCAGAGAAAGGATTAAAAAACACAGCATGGACAGACCATGTACTAAATGCACTGGCAATAGATAATCTGCTTGAAACATGCAACCCATCGGACACCGATGGGTTTGTTTTATCTCAACAACGAAATACAGATATTTATAGATGCAGAGGATAATCAGGAAAGTTTGACATAAAAATGCTTAAAATCTTTTACAAAATGCTTTTAAGCATTTTTCATTTTGCTTTTTAATCTCTTTCAAAATGCCAAAAGAAATATATATCCAAAAGAGCTTATTATTTATACAGAATAAAATTTCTCCAAAGTCGAGAGCATTTTCTCTTGACTGACAGGTTTTGTCAGATGTGCATTCATTCCTGCATCAGTTGTCCTTCTTATATCTTCACTATATGCGTCTGCTGTCATAGCTATTATTGGGACTGTTACAGCGTCAGTTCTTGGCAATGTCCGGATTGATTTTGTAGCGGTCAGACCATCCATCACAGGCATTCTCACATCCATTAACACAGCATTAAAAGTATTCTCAGGCGAATTATTAAAAATATTAACAGCAATCTGTCCATTTTCTGCCGTCATTACTTCAATCCCTTCATCTTCCAGCATAAATTTTGCAATTTCCATATTCAGTGGGGTATCTTCAACTAACAGGACTTTCATGCCGTCCAGATGGGCGTTCCGTTCCTGTATGCTTTCCATTTTATTCTCTTTCTCTGCAATGCCAGACATTATCCCTGTATCAAATGTTACCTCCACAGTAAATTTACTGCCAACTCCCGGCTTGCTTGCTACCTTGATAATCCCCCCATCAAATCAACCAGTTTTTTTGTAATAGCCATTCCCAATCCGGTTCCCTTATACCCATTGCAATTTCCGCTATTTTCCTGTGTAAAGGAATCCCAAATTTTTTCCAAAAAATCCGGTTTCATACCAATTCCGGTATCCTCAATCTCAAAATGGTATGTCGCCTTTCCGTCTCCAGCAGAAACCTCCTTTACCTGAAAAAAGATTTTCCCTCCATCCGGGGTAAACTTAATGGCATTTGATAAAATATTGATAAGTACCTGGTGCAGATGTAATTCATCGCCAATTAGCAGAGGATGATGGAATATACCAAACTCCCTGACAAAATCCACCTTTCTCTGTGCCAGCAGACTTTCTGCAATTAGTGCACAACCGTTAATCACCTCACGTATATCCATCCGTTCATGGTTCATAACCATTCTGCCGCTTTCAATCCGGCTCATATCCAAAATATCGTTAATCAGGGATAGCAGATGTTTGGAAGAACTGTCAATTTTCCCTAGACAATCAAGAACCCTATCTTTATCATCAAAATGTTTCATGGCAATACCTGTCATTCCAATAATGCCATTCAGGGGTGTCCGTATATCATGGGACATATGGGATAAAAAAGCACTTTTTTCCCTGCTGTTGTTCTCTGCCCGCAAAACGCTCTCTTGTAATGACAGATTTTCTGTTTCCAAAACCGCAATTTTCTTTTTTAACTTTTTCACTGTTTTCTTCTTTTTCATAGCTCCTCCATTCCAGTAATTATCTTGTTTACACAAGTTATTTTATACGATTTCCATCTGATAAACCATAAAGGGCAGATAACAAGTATGTTAAAACTGCGTTAAAAATATGCCGGGCATAGCCCTTATACGGGCTGTTTTCCGGCATATATTTATCTTTATTATTTTTTAGAAAATGCAATCGTTACCACCGTTCCCACATCCACAGTACTTTCCAGACTGAGCTTTGCATGGTGGTACAGAGCGCCATGCTTTACTATGGCAAGACCAAGACCTGTTCCACCTACCTTTTTGGAATGGCTTTTATCCACCCGGTAAAAGCGTTCAAACACCCTGTCCTGATGTGATATAGGAATCCCGATTCCCGTATCACGCACAATCACATTCACGCCATCTCCCGTCTGGTTTACCAAAACATCCACCGTACCATTTTCCTTGTTATATTTAATCGCATTGTCACAAAGGTTATAGAGCATTTCCTCCAAAATTTTATGCACGCCTATAATCTCTGCCCTGCCGCCAATCAAATGAAAGGTAATATTCTTCTTATCGGCTTCTTTTTCCAACCGTCCGATTACTTCCTTTGACAATTCATATAAATCCACCGTTTCCTTTTCATAAGGAATACTCTGCCCGTCAAGTTCAGAAATCTTAATAATATCATTGACTAACGTAATCAGCCGCTGTGCCTCATCATAAATGGATTTTGAAAAGTCAGTCACATCATTTTCCAGAACATCGCCTGCTTTCATCAGTTCGGCAAAGCCAGAGATAGACGTCAGCGGAGTTTTCAGTTCATGGGAAACATTTGCCGTAAACTCCCGGCGCAGCATATCCCTTTTTTCACGTTCCGTAATATCCAGAATAACCACAACGGCCCCAATTACGGATTCCTTCTCATAAACCGGATTGGCAATCAGACTGTAACTGCGTTCCTCCCGCACCATCGTATTCTCTGCCTTTATTCCTGACAATACATCGGATATAACGCCTCTGAACTCTTTTGCCCGGCAGAACAGCAGGACACTCCTGTCTGCCGGAGGGGTAATCTCAAGCAGGTTTAATGCGGCAGAATTATAGGTCAGGAGATTGGAGTCTGCATCAATAACCAGAAAGCCCTCACTCATATTTTCTGTAATAAGGTTAAATTCTTTCTGTTTTTTGCGGGCGTCCGCAAGCTGTTCCCCTATCGTTTCTTTCTGGTCTGCAATTTTCCGCAACAGAGGTGTTAATTCCTCATATGTGTCATTATTTTCCGGTATTTCCAAATCCAGTTTGTTAATTGGTTCTATAATGGCTTTTGATACCCTTGCGGAAAGCACCAGTGTTAAAATCAATGCGACAAACATAATGAATAAAATCGGCTGAAGCATCCCCATCAGAATGGTTACTACCGTATACTGTTCTGTCGAAACCCGCAGTATGCTGCCATCGGAAAGCCGTATGGCATAATTCACTGTTTTTTCCGTCAGGGTTTTGGAGTACCTCGTACTCATGCCCTTCCCCTCTTTCATTGCCGTTTTAATTTCATCCCTGTCGGCATGATTATCCAGTTCGGACACATCTGCCCTGCTGTCGAACAATACCGTTCCATTTTCATCAATCCATGTGATACGGTTATTTCCGGCAAGTCTGTTATTCTTGTTATCAAAACTGTCAAAATATCCGGCTCCCTCATTTTCAAGAGCATGTGCCAGAAAGCCGGCCTCATTGGCAAGCTCTTTCTGTATCTGCTTTTCAAAAAAATGAAACAAAAGCCCCATAATCAATGCAATGGTAGCTGCCAATACAAGACAGACGGTAAGCAGTGACGAACGAAAAATTTTTTTATTCATTCCAATCGCCTCCTAATTTATAACCGATTCCTTTTATAGTCTGAATGAGTTTTCCGGCATCCCCCAGTTTTACCCGCAGTTTCCGGATATGCACATCCAGCGTCCGGGATTCTGTATAATATTCCCCCCAGACACTGGTTAAAAGCCTGTCACGTTCCACTACATTGCTCTCTGCCTCCAGCAGAACCATCAACAGCAGATATTCCTTATAGGAAAGCGATACCGCTTCCCCTGATACCGTAATAATATGTTTTGCAGGATTAACATACAGCCCGCCAATCGTATACGTTCTGTCATTCTGCGTTTTTTGGGAACGCCTCAGTACCGCCCGGATCCTTGAAATCAGTTCCATCGTTCCAAAAGGCTTTGCCACGTAATCATCCGCTCCCATATCAAGGCCTGTGACCTTATCAAATTCACTGCCCTTTGCGGTAAGCATAATCACAGGGATATGCGCAGTCGCTGCATTACCTTTCAGTTTATTCAGAATCGACAACCCATCTTCTTCCGGCAGCATAATATCCAGCAAAACCAATTCCGGCAGTTCCGTATTTAGTCCCTGCCAAAATTCCTTTGGAGAAGAATGCCCCTGTACTTCAAATCCCTCTTTTGACAGCGCATAGCATACCAGCTTTCTTATATTATCATCATCTTCCAGCAGATAAATCATGTTAACCGATTCCTCCTTTGGTGGAGCTTTCCTTATTTTCAGGTCTTTTCCGATGCTCTCCGGTAATGGAATAAATAACCCATTCCGCAATATTTTCTGCATGGTCGCCAATCCGCTCAAAATATTTTGCAATCATCAGCAAATCCATAAGAGCCTCCGCATCGTCGTGTCTCTCCGTTATTGATTTTACCAACTCCCGCTTTACCTTGTCAAATAAATCATCCACGATATTATCATGTTCAATTACCAGCCAGGCAATATCCAGATTCATTTTTACAAAAGATTCAATACTTTCTGACACCATTTTGATCGCTGCTTCTGCCATTTCCCGGATATGGGTTTCGCCAAGCGTTCCCTTTTTTGCCACATAAGGTGCGATCTCCACAATATCCGATGCCTGATCTCCAATCCGTTCCATATCGGATATCATTTTCAAAGCGGCTGAAACAACTCTCAAATCTTTTGCCACGGGCTGCTGCTGCAAAATCAGTTTCAGGCAGAGGGTTTCGATATCACGCTCTTTTTTATCAATCTGCGTATCCGCATCCAGACACATATTTTTGCTGTTTTCTTCATTATCCGTAAGATATTTTACCGCATTGGTAATTGCCTCCTCGCATAAGGCTCCCATAGTAACAAGTTCTGTATTAAGCTGCGATAACTGTCTGTCAAATTTATTCCGCATTATCCAAACCTCCCTGTAATATAATCCTCTGTCCTCTGGTCAGACGGTGTGGAGAACATGGTCTGCGTATCATCAAACTCCACCACCTCGCCCAGCAGGAAGAATGCTGTCTTATCTGCAATCCGCACTGCCTGCTGCATATTGTGGGTTACCATAATAATCGTATATTTTTCCTTCAGTTCCATTGCTAAATCTTCAATCTTTGAAGTGGAAATAGGGTCAAGGGCAGACGTCGGTTCATCCATCAGAAGGACTTCCGGCTCTACCGCCAGTGCCCTTGCAATGCAGAGCCTCTGCTGCTGGCCGCCACTCATGCCCAATGCACTCTTTTTCAAACGGTCTTTGCATTCCTCCCAGATTGCCGCCTGCGTCAGGGAACGCTCCACGATTTCATCCAACTTAACCTTTGATTTGATTCCATGTATTCTTGGACCATAGGCAATATTATCATAAATACTCATTGGAAACGGATTCGGTTTTTGAAAGACCATGCCAACACGTTTCCGCAAAATGTTTACATCAATCCCCTTGTAAATGTCAATGCCGGAAAGCATAATTTCTCCTTCGATACGGCAGCTTTCCACCAAATCATTCATCCGGTTCAATGTTTTCAGATAAGTGGATTTTCCACAGCCAGAGGGGCCAATCAGCGCAGTGATTTTCTTTTCCGGTATTTCCATGTTGATACTTTTCAGGGCATGGCTCGCACCATACCATAAGTTTAAATTCTTTGTCGTGATAATGTGTTCCATAACTTTAACCTCGTTTCTGTTTCAGTCTAACCGCCGCTATCTTTGCCGACATATTGATAAGAAAGGTAAGTACAAGCAATATAGCGGCAACCGCAAACGCAACATCAAACTGCCCGCGCTCTTTCGCATATACATACATGGCAACGGTCAGGGTAGAACCCGCATTTCCCGCCTGCACTGCCTCTGGTACGGACAGCAGTTCATTTGCCATCCCTGCCGTAAAGAGAAGTGCGGCACTTTCACCTACCACTCTGCCCACCGATAAGATACAGCCGGTAACAATCCCATCAATGACACAGGGAATGACAACTGTACGAATCATATACCATTTGCCTGCCCCTAATCCAAGCGAACCTTCCCGGTATGCTTTTGGCACCGTTTTCAGGCTTTCCTGTGTGGTGCGTATAATCGTGGGCAATGTCATGATTGCCAGGGTGAGCGAACCGGCCATCAGACTGGTTCCCAGAGAGAAAAACTGCACAAACAGGAGCATTCCCACCAGTCCATATATAATTGATGGGATTCCGGCAAGGGTTTCTGTTGCCAGTTCAATGACCCGTACCAGTTTTTTATTCTTTGCATATTCGTTCAGATAAATTGCAGCCCCTACCCCAAGCGGCAGTACAATTACAAGCGTTATGATAATGATATATAAGGTATTCAGGATGTTTGGCAGAATCCCGACCGTACCACGCAAAAGGCTTGGTTTCGTAGAAACAAGCATCCATGAGATATGTGGAATGCCCCGGTACAGGATATATCCAATCAGTCCGAGCAGGAGAGAGCAAATCAATCCTGCTGATAAAACCATCATCAGCTTTAAGATAGTATCCTTAATTTTTCTTGCTTTCGATATTGTATCAGTCACATGTATTTCCTCCATTTTCCTCAAGAACGCTGTTTTTGCGTTCTTGATAGGTTTGCCTTAGTTCCACTTGGCATGGTATTTTCATGCAATAGTGGAACTTCAAACCTTTTTTTTAATTACTACATTTAATATCAGGTTAATTGCCATAATGAACAGAAAAAGCACCAGTGCGATGGAAAATAATGCCTGTCTCTGTAAGCCGGAAGAATAGGACATTTCACTGGCAACAGCAGTAGTCAGAAACCGGACGCTGCCAAACAGTTTCGGCATATTGGCAACATTTCCCGCTACCATCATAACCGCCATAGCTTCCCCGACTGCCCTGCCAATGCCTAATACAACCGCAGTGACAATGCCGCTTTTTGCGGCAGGCACAACCACCTTAAATACGGTTTCCGTCTTTGTCGCCCCCAGAGCAAGAGAAGCCTCCTCATATTCCTTTGGCACCGCCCCGATTGCCGTTTCCGATACGGAAATGACAGAGGGCAGAATCATAACAGCAAGGACAAGAATTGCCGAAAAGAGGTTTGCACCATCCGGGAGATGAAATATCTCCCTTACGCATGGAACAATGATGATCATTCCCACCAGCCCATAAACGACAGACGGGATTCCGGCAAGCAAATCTACCACATTCCTTACTGCACTGCTAACTTTCTTTGGGGACATCTTTGCCAGAAAAATAGCACATAGCAGTCCAATCGGAACTCCTATGAGGATTGCCCCCAGAGTTCCGTATACGGATGTCAGGATAAAGGGAAGGATTCCATAGGAAGGCTTTGCAGAAGTAGATGCCCAGACCTTCCCAAACAGGAAATCTCCCAGACCGATATCCCGTATTGCCGGAATGCCGCTTATCAAGAGAAATATAGTAATTAGGACGACAAACAGCATCGTCAGCAGACCACATACCAAAAACAACAGGTTCATTGCCCTTTCCATCCACCTTGCTGTCTTTTTTATCTTTTCCATAACAGCCCCTCCTGTAATTACCGTTTGACAGGAACAGCACCTGCCTCTGTAATAAGGCTGTCTGCTTGTTCGCTGGTAGCGAAGTCGAAAAACTCCTGTGCAGCTTTAGAAAGAGCAGTGTCCTTTTTTGTGACCAGCACGAAGTTTCTCTGGACTTTGTATTTCCCATCCTGAATACTTTCTGTTGTCGGGCTTACCCCTTCCACGCTGACCATCTTTACCGTATCACCAACCGAGGCAACCGATGCATAGCCAATGGCATTTGGATTGCCGGATACCGTCTGCACGACATCGCCCGTAGACGTAAGTTCCTGTGAATACTTGCATTTATCCTTTGTGCCTGTCACTTCCTCAAAACCGTCTCTTGTGCCGGAAGCCGCCTCACGCCCAATACAGACAATCGGTGCGTCGCTGCCGCCAACCTTTTTCCAGTTGGTAATCTCACCACTGTAAATCTTCCCTATCTGATCAATTGTTAAATCTGTTGCCGGATTATCAGGATTGACTATGATTCCGATTCCATCAATGGCAACTACCGTTCCCTGTAAATCTGCTGTTTCATCTTCCTTCAGGTCACGACTTGCCAGTCCGATATCACATCTTCCTTCCGCTACTGCCTGTATACCGGAACTAGAACCCGTTGGATTGTATGTAACCTTTATATTTCCATGTTCCTCCATATAGGCTTCACTCAAAAGTCCAATGACTTTCTCCATTGAAGTGGAACCGTCGGTGGCTATTGTTTGTGAACTCTTAGTTGTCTCATTTGCTGTACTTTTGTCAGTGAACGAACCAGCATTGCCGCTACATCCTGTCAATACCCCTGTCATAAGCGTAAAAACGGTTGCAATCATAATAAATTTTTTCATATTGAACACACTCCTTTGTTTTTTTTGTATGAACCAAGTATACCGTCCCCAATGTTAACTCTAAAAGTGCATATATGTTAATTGTAAGTTAATTGCACTGCAAAAGGCATAGAATATTTCATCTATGCCTTTTAACAACGGAATTATTTATCTGCCCTGTATATATTCCTCGTTTTGTCTCTGATACATAGGACGGTTCTCCGGCATGATTTCCTCTCTTATTTCAGAAACCTTTACAGCCTGTTCCTTCTGCACATTTCCGCAGGTTGTGTTTTGCCACACCGGACAGCCTGCCTTTGCTGTTGAGGGCACTTTTCCCGTTGCTGATATGGGCACTGTATGATACTTCATTCATCACATCCCCCTCTCTGCCGGAGGAATTTTTTTCTTATTTGTCATTTCCTTTCCGGCTGGTTTCCTTATCAATCATTTTACGTCTCCGATTTTCCTTTGGGCTGATGGGAACGTGGCGGGGTGCGGTTATCATTTCGGCTCTGCCGATAATGATAACCCCTTAGCATTTTTGTCAAGCCAAAAATGCGGGGCCCCTGCCGGGGGCTTGTTCAAGCGGGTGTATATCCAGCTTTTGCCTGTTATTTTGCCTGCCGGAGAAACCATCTGCCGCTGACCTGTATTCTGCCAAAGTAAAATACTGCGGATAAACATAAGTGCCAGCATGGTGTAAGCATACTGCCTACAGGTGCAGGCACTTTTCCCATTGATTCCCCTGTCATGGTGTAGTTTTGATGTAGGCTTTGCCCCAAATGATGCAGGAATGGTGTAGTATTTCAAAAAATGATGTAGGAACGGTGTAGAAAAAATCTACACCATTGCTACACCAAAACTACACCATTCCTGCCCTGCCAAAGAAAAATTCCGGTTGATAACCGGAGAAGTCTGTGATACACTTATCTTGCGTGTAGGTATATCAAGACTCCGGTCTGATTGCCAATGGGGCAGCCGTTATGGCTGCCTCTTATCATGTCCGGACAGTTTTTACTTCCGGGCGGTTCCGCAGGTCTTTCCCCTCATTTGCTGCCATAAACCTCTCCAGCACATCCCTGCGTATGATTGCTTTCCGTCCAATCCGCAGCACCGGGATTTTCTCCCATTCCACCAGTTTCCGCATGGTGTTCCTGCCAATGCCCGTATATTCGGACGCTTCCTCTATCGTCATTCCAATCTTAATCTCTGCCATACAAATATCCTCCCTCTTTTCCGATAACCTGTTTTTCCTGCATTTAAACTGATTGTTGAGGGATTAGCGGATGCACTTCATGTATCAGCGGCATGGCTCCGGGGCGAAACAGAGGATATGGGGGCGGATATGTCGGACAGCAGGGATTTTAAGATTGAATCCGCCATGAGCCGGATAATGGGCGATTTCCCGCTTGACATGAAAGAGGAAGAAAGCGATTTCTCAAAGGATTTGCTGCTTTTGTTCCTTTATGAGTACCGTATGTTTAACCAGTCTTTTACCCATGCGGCTAAAGAGTATGGTAAGGGCGGGGATTTCAATAAGGCAATGTCAAAGGTCATGGGATTTGAATCTGAACAGGAGTTTAACAACGTCATGTTTCTGCGGGAGGTTATGCGTTTCATCAACAGCACGAGTGAAATCAGCGACATTGTAAGGGTGTATGCCAAACAGCCGGAACTTGCGAGGACGAGGCTGAAAAATCTTCTGAGTGAACATTCCTTGTGACAGGGCAGCCGGAGTTTTGATATGCCTACACGCAAATAAGCATATCTATCAGTTCCGATTGCCAACGCAATAACAGATTGCGTCTAGGAAAGGAGATTTTATTATGGCAAAAGGTTCTGTAAGAAAAAAGGAAAGAAATGGCACTACCGCTTTTATGTGGAGAATGAGAGCGGAAATCTGGCGCAGAAGGAGTACGCAGGAACAGAGAGCAAGTCAGAAACGGAGAAACTTCTCCGCAAGGCAATGGAGGATTACGAGGAAAAGAAGTTTGTGGCAAAGACGGAAAATATCACGCTGGGGGAAATGCTGGATATATGGCTGGAGGAAGAAGTAAAGCCCGGTACATTAAGCACTTGGACGCTGATTGCCTATACCACTACCGCCAGACAGATTAAGAAACATCCTATCGGACAGCGTAAGCTGAAAAGCATAACTGCCGACCATTTACAGGAGTATATTGATTTCCTGTCTTTTGGAGGAACAAGACCGGACGGAACGGAGGCTCAGCCCATCAGTAAAAACTATATGCTCCAGTTTTCGGCAGTCCTGCGGGGCTCATTCCGGTTTGCGGTATTCCCGAAACGCTATATTACTTTTAATCCCATGCAGTATGTACGCATGCGGGTAAAAAAGGAGGAAGTGGAACTGTTTGAGGGAAATGCGGAAAATGAGACAGACATCCCGACCATTACCCATGAGCAGTACACGGAGATAACGGATTATCTCCGTAAAAAAAGAAATCCGGCACTCCTGCCGATGCAGATAGCCTATTATACTGGATTACGCATTGGCGAGGTATGCGGGCTGGCATGGCAGAACATCAACCTTGAGGAACAGTATCTTACCGTCCGCCGGAGTATGCGTTACAATGCCACCCGCCACAAGATGGAAATCGGTGCAACCAAGCGGAAAAAAATCCGTACAGTGGACTTCTGCGACACACTGGCAGAGATACTAAAAAAAGCCAGAAAGCAACAGCACAGAGAGCGTTTCCAGTGTGGCGAAATGTATTTCCGCAATTACTATCAGAAAGTAATGGAAAAGGGAAGGACGCATTATGATCTGTATTCTTTGCAAAGTACGGAGGAGATACCGGACGATTACGAAGAACTGTCTTTTGTATGTTTACGTCAGGATGGTTCCTATGAATCAACCGCAACCCTCTCCAATGTATGCAGGCTGATTCAGAAACACGTAGAGGGGCTTGAAAATTTCCACTTCCACCAGTTGCGGCACACCTATACGAGCAATCTGTTATCAAATGGGGCAGCCCCGAAAGATGTGCAGGAACTTCTGGGACACTCTGATGTAAGTACCACAATGAATGTTTATGCCCATGCCACCAGAGAGACGAAACGGACTTCCGCAAGGCTTTTGGATAAGGTGGTGGGCGGTAATTAAAAACTTTCCCTTGTTTTGGTCCTATGAGGGCAAAAACAAGGGAAAATGGTTGATTTGATGATGTAATGGGTTTGATAGATTGCGTAAAATGGGGATTTTGGTAGGGAATGATAGTTTAATGTAAATTTACACTTCCTATTTTCCATATCCCCGAAAAAATCTGCTTAAATTCTGTAATGCCGAAACCAAAACCTCTGTCTGTTTCTCATCCAGTCCTTCCAGCGTTGCCTCAACCATTTCCTCATGAAATTTCTTGTGATGATTATACGCCTTTTCTCCCTTTTTTGAAAGAGAAATCAAAACCACCCGTCGATCCTCCTGGCTGCGCATCCGGCATACATAGCCTTTTTTTACAAGATTATTAATTGCGATGGTTAAGGTTCCTACCGTCACTGACAATGATTTTGCCACTGCAGACATACTCCGAGCCTCCCCTTTCCCAATCGCTTCAATAATGTGCATATCATTATTGGAAATGTCCTTAAATTCCTCTGTAATAATTGCCTTTTCCTCTATATCCATAATTTCATTAAAAAGTTTTACCAAAACTTCATTGATTGTATTATAATTGTCCAAAAGAATGCCTCCTTGAAAATGATCTATTGCTTTTCAATCATTATACTCCAACCGTCAACTGCAATCAAACGAAATCACACTCTTTTCATTTAATGAATTCTCCGCCAAATAAGAAAAGGGCAAAACTTATGATTTTATCTATTCCATATTGCTATTTTTCCTCAGTAATACTACAATAACTTTACTGATTGTTTATCTGACAAAAGAAATCCCACTTATTATTACTCCAGCGATTGATGACAACGCGGCAGATGGAGATTTGGGCAAGCAAAATATTGTGATATTTAATCGCCGGAGTAATACCTATTATACGTTCTAGAAAGGAATGGTTCAAAAGATGAAAAAATATCTTGCAATTGCAGGTTTAATTACTGTGACAGTCATTTGGGGCGGAGGATTTGTAGCCAGTGATATGGCCCTGGAAAGTCTGCGTCCCTTTCAAATTATGGCCATACGATTTTTATTAGCCTCTGTTCTTATGGGCGCTGCAAGCATTCGGGAATTGAAAGGCATAGACTTTAAGGAAATCCGAGCCGGCATCCTCATGGGAATTGCCCTTTTTGTAGGCTTTGCTTTCCAGATTGTAGGTCTTCAATATACGACGCCCTCCAAGAATGCATTTTTGACAGCGCTTAATGTTGTAATGGTTCCATTCATTGCTTTTGTAATTTTAAAGAAAAAAATTAGCATGAAAAGTATTTTAGGAGCAGTTATGGCAATTGTTGGTGTAGGGCTTTTATCTCTGGAAAAAAACCTGTCTTTGGGCATAGGAGATGGATTGACACTCATCTGTGCCGTAGGATTTGCATTCCAAATATTTTTTACCAGTGAATTTGTGAAAAAATACCGGGCAGTCGTACTCAATTTTGTACAAATGCTTACTGCTGTTCTCCTTTCCTTTGCCAGCCTTTTTCTGTTTCAGGAAACAGAGTTCCATATCACAACAAAAGGATGGCTCAGCGTGGTTTATCTTGGAATTGTCAGTACTGCTCTATGTTATCTTTTGCAGACAGCGAGCCAAAAATACGTAGATGAAACAAAAGCAGCCATTATTCTGTCCATGGAATCTGTATTTGGAACCATGTTTTCCATTCTCATCCTCCATGAGCAGGTAACTGTGCGGATGATCTGCGGATGCGTGATAATTCTTGCAGCAGTTATTGTTTCAAATCTGGCAGATGCACAGGCAGAACGCAAAACAGAATAAAAATTTACTTGAAAACCTGCACACATTCTCCTCATCTGCATAGGATATAAACAACTGAATCTTTTGGAGAATGATACTATGCTGAATTACTTATGGGGTTTTATGATTGTTATCGGCATTGTCTATGCCGCATTTACCGGAAATCTTTTGGCTGTCACCAATGCAGCTCTGGACTCCTCCAAAGAAGCCGTCACTCTCTGTATCACTATGCTAGGGGTAATGTCCCTGTGGGTAGGTCTGATGCGCATTGCAGAAAACTGCGGCATTATTTCTGGTGCAGCCCGTACGCTTCATCCCTTCCTACGCTTTATGTTTCCTTCCATTCCAAGAGGCCATAAGGCAAATGAATACATTTCTACAAATATCATTGCCAATGTCTTTGGGCTTGGCTGGGCCGCCACTCCTGCAGGCTTAAAGGCAATGGAAGAAATGGGGGAGCTGAACAGCCACAGCAAAATTGCCAGCAAGGACATGTGCACCTTCCTAATACTCAACGTTTCCTCTTTCCAGCTTATTCCCGTGAATATGATTGCCTACCGCAGCCAATATGGGTCTGCCAATCCTACTGCAATCTTAGGGCCAGCCATGATAGCAACCTTTTTTTCTACCCTGGCTGGAATCATATTTGCCAAATTTATGTACGCCCTGCCAGAAAAGAACTCAAATACATATCACCACAGCCTTCCTCAAAACAGAACATCTTCTACATACAACCAGGCTGATTTATCCAAAAAGAAAAAAGGAGGTATCTTCCATTGAAAATCCTCCTTTTCTTATCCGACGCCATGATCCCTCTGCTTATTTTTTCTATTGTGGGATATGGACTTTTAGGCCACCACAATGTATATGATGATTTTATCAAAGGCGCCAAAGATGGCTTCCAGACAGTAATTGGCATTATGCCCACCCTAATTGGCTTAATGGTAGGTGTTGGTATTTTACGGGCGTCTGGATTCCTGGATCTTTTGTCCTCCGCCCTTGGAATCCTCACCGAACCTCTGCATTTTCCAGCAGAATTGGTTCCCGTCTCAATTGTAAAAATGTTTTCTTCCTCTGCAGCCACAGGGCTGGTATTGGACATTTTCAAGGAATTCGGGCCGGACTCCTACTATGGCGCCATAACTTCTATTATGATGAGCTGCACCGAAACAATTTTTTATACCATGAGTATTTACTTTATGTCTGCAAAAGTCCAGAAAACCCGCTATACCTTATCAGGCGCCCTTTTTACCACTTTGGTAGGAACAATTGCAAGTGTTATCCTTGCACAGATTATGTAAATTTTTTATCAATTTTTTTCAAATACTGTTTTGTCTCTGCCACAGCCACACCGCTTAAAGCAATCATTGCAATCAGGTTTGGAATTGCCATCAATCCATTGAAAATATCAGCAATGGTCCACACAGCGGAGACTGTCATAAAAGGCCCAATAAACACACAGAGAATGTAGACCCAGCGATATGTTTTCACCGCTTTCTGGCTTCCTCCTGTCAAATACTCTAAGCATCGTTCACTGTAATAATCCCATCCAAGGATTGTGGTAAATGCAAAACACACAAGACAAACCATCAAGATAAAAGAAGAGACGGCTGGCGCAAAGGGAAGTCCTATTTGAAATGCCCGTGTAGTTACATCTACACCATCCAAACCAACATTCCAGGAATCCGTGATTACAATGGTAAGCCCCGTCATGGTACAAATAATCACAGTATCTATCACAGTACCCAGCATGGAAACAAGTCCCTGAGCTGCCGGCTCGTCTGTCTGAACTGCCGCAGCAGCAATAGGGGCGCTTCCCAATCCTGCCTCATTGGAAAAAATACCTCTGGCAACACCCTTTTGCATCGCCACTAGCATGGCTCCCAAGGCGCCGCCTGCAGCGGCCCTCAATCCAAAGGCACTCTGCACAATTGTTACAAAAGCTGCTGGAATTTCCTTGAAATGAAATACTAAAATCAATAAAGCTGATGTAACATAGGTAGCTGCCATAAACGGCACAAGAACCTGGGCTACTCCAGAAATTCTCTGAAGTCCTCCAATCAATACCAGCGCAACACATGCTGTCAAAATAATTCCTGCAATTACAACGGTCCAGGAATATTCTTTTCCCAGAAGCTCCACACTCCATTGATTCCCTGGGTCAAAAAAACTGTTTACTGCACTGGTAATCCCATTAATCTGAGTAAATGTACCGATTCCAAGCAATCCTGCTCCTACCCCAAATACGGCGAATACTTTACCAAGCCATTTCCAATTTTTCCCCATTCCCCGCTCAATATAGTAAAAAGGCCCTCCTACAATGTGTCCATCCTCCGCCACAATACGGTATTTGATGGCCAGCAAGCATTCCGTATATTTTGTAACAGTGCCTAAAATTGCAGCCATTACCATCCAAAATAGTGCACCTGGACCACCTGCCACAATTGCAGTAGCAACCCCTACGATATTTCCAGTTCCTATGGTAGCAGACAATGCCGTACACAAAGCGCCAAACCCAGATACCTCGCCTTCCTCCCCCTCTGACTCATCCGAAATTAAGTTACGAATCGCCAATGGAAGCCGCCGAATTTGAAGCCCATGCAAACGAACAGTCAGTAAAATACCCACCGCCAAAATCAGGATAATCAATGGAATTCCCCACACCAAATCATCCACAGTTTTTAAAAATGAATTAAAATCCATGTATTCTCTCCCTTTTCTTCTAATCTAAATACCTGCCAACCTGCGGCATCCAATCCCCGATAAATACTTCATCCTTTTGAATCATTTCAAATATCGGTGTGAAAAATCTCATGAGAAGCTCTATGACTTGTTTCCATTCTGGACATGCTGCTCCCTTATTATAATTCTCCCACCTTTTTTCCATATATTCGTAATCTTCAAAACTGCTGACAATATCCAAACGCTCTTCCAATGCCGGAATCGAATTTTCCAAAAGAAGCTGTCCAAGACTTTTCGATACTTTTCTTCCTTCTACAACTTTTTTTGTAAGGATATCATAACTGTCATTGTACCAGGACAAGCTATAAATCAACTCCAAATCATCTATGATACGATAAAAGCTCCTGGACAAATATTCCTCTGGCGTAAACATACAATAAGATATTTTTTCCGGCAAGACACTTTCCAGAATCTTCTCTTCTGGTAAAAGGATCTCTCCCTCATAAGGGATAAGTTCTAGCACAAAAGGAATCTGAAAGGGCCATATCACAATTTTTAAATGAATTCTGGGATTTCTCTCTCCTTCTTCCCATCTTTCTTCTCTCTTTTGATATAAAAAAACTTCACATTCCTTTTCTTTCTCATGAGCTTCCTGAGCCGTATCTTCTTCTAAATCATTTTCTAAGGATTCTAAGGGAAATAAATCTTCCAAAACCTCTATGGTATCAGCAAGTCCTTCTTTTATTGAAAAAAATTCCAAATAATTTACAAAATGATCCTGATACCATTTCTCCTCTATAAATTTATCATCTCTGAGAAGCAATTTTTCCCTTAACGAAGAGACAGCAATTTTCTGTATTATTTTTTTTGCTCCATTCCCGGCTGCACGATTTATTTCCAAAATCTGCTGCACTTCATGTTCTTTATCCATTTTGTTCCTTTTCAAATACATCCACATTTAAAATTATTCTGTCTTCATACCCCTTATTATCTCGAAACCAGACATTCAAACTGATTCACCCCTTAAAATCAAAGTTCTGCGCAAACACCACTGCTTTGCTCATTGCTGGCGAGAATAAACATGCATTTTTATTATATTCTTATCCAGTTACCCTGTCAATTATGAATAAAATAGAAAAAAGACAATATATTCTGTCTCCTATATCGTCTTTTTTCTATCTTTTATTTATGACGTTTATTCTTTTTAAATTTTATTTCCTTAAAGCTTATTTTCTGCTGCTTCCTACACTCCATCTTATATTTAATCAAGTAAAAATTATCTGCAATATAATAGATTCCAAATCCAATTCCTATCAAAAGAACAACTGCCAGTACTCCAAAAGCAATATACTTTACATTAATTTTTAATACTTTTTCTTCTTTCTTTTCTTTTCCTTCTTCTGTTTTTTCCTGTTCTGCTTTTCGGAACTTAAATTCAGATACTTTTGCACCCGTTACCTCAATATCTGTTCCTCCCACCTTTCGGCCCGCATAGACATATTGAATATTTCCAATCACATCCTTGGAGCCATTGATTTCAACAATCTCCGGTACTGCATCAGTAAATGCTGCTGCTTTGGGAAGGACGATACATCCCTCCTTATTCAAGCCCACAAAAGATTCCTCATTTTCAAATATTTTATTTTCTTTTATGTCCTGGTTATAATTTTCCTCATTTTCCGCCACATTCCACAACTGAAAGTTTTCAAAGCAATAATCAAACAAGATTCTGGTATCCAGGTAATGATTAGGCGCTTGCTCTCTGGTAACTACGCAAATCAAGGTCATTCCGTCTTTTTCTGCAAAAGTTGCCAAGGTACTTCCTGCTACGCTCGTATATCCGGTTTTTCCGCCAATACAATAATCATACAAATATTGGGTATCTCCCTGATAATTGGTCAGCATCTTATGGTGATTCACCAAATATGTCTCTTCCTCATGCTTATTGGTAGGCGGAATCGTATGGCGTTTGCTATTGACAATCATACGAAATATATCATTTTTCAAGGCTGCTCTGGAAATCAAGGCTATGTCATAAGCGCTTGTCACATGCTCCTCATCCGGCAATCCATGGGGATTATTGAAATGTGTATCCGTACACCCCAGTTCCTTTGCCCTATCATTCATCATTCTTATAAAATCTTCATAGTCTTTTCCTACATGCTCCGCAATTGCATATCCGCATTCATTGGCCGATTCCAGCATCAAACCATACAAGCATTCCTCCAAGGTCATTACTTCATCCACGTCTCTGGAAATACTGGAACCACCTGCTGTTTTGTAAATTGCATTTTTAGAAAACGTCACTTCTTCATCCAGGCCGCTATTTTCCACCGCCAAAAAGCATGTCATAATTTTTGTAATACTTGCAGGATATGATTGCTGATGGGAATTATTTTCATACAAAACAGTTCCCGTAGACGCCTCCATAACAACCGCTGATTCCCCTGCTATCTGTGGGCCTTCCGGCCAGTACTCTTCTGCCTGGACAGGAACGGTATTTACCTGAAAGAGACATACCGCCCCAAGTAACACGCCTATCCATTTTTTTCTCTTTTTCATGAAATTTTCTCCTTAAATCCTTTTCATACTTGAATCTTAGAAGCTTATCCCGTATATTTTACAGAATATATCATTTGTTTTACAATTCTGTTACAATTTTTATATAGTATACCATATTGAAAGTTGCGTTGCAACTTTTGATATAGTATAATACCTAAGAAATAACATTGCCCTATGGACATAGGCCATGATACTTTATCCGAAAGGGGTTCTGTTATAAGATACCGTATTATCATACTATGTTCGGAGGTATTTATGAGATTAAGAAATATACCTGGTTCCAGGGAAGCTATCGCTGAAAATCACTGGTGTATTCAGGAACCAGAACACCAAAAAGGAAACTGGCATCAAATCTTTGGCAACAATCATCCCATTCACATTGAAATTGGCATGGGAAAAGGCCGATTCCTAATGACTTTAGCCAGAGAAAATCCTAACATTAATTACATAGGAATTGAAAAATATTCCAGTGTCCTTTTACGTGCCCTTCAAAAAATGGAAGAAGCTCCTCTGGAAAATATCCGCTTTATCCGTATGGACGCTGAGACAATCACCGATATTTTTTTGCAAGATGAAGTTACAAAAATCTATCTGAATTTCTCCGATCCCTGGCCAAAAGACAGGCATGCCAAACGCAGGCTCACTTCCCGCCAGTTTTTTGCCCGTTATCACCTCATTCTGCAACAGGAAGGATGTGTGGAATTTAAAACGGACAACCAGGATTTATTTGATTTTTCCCTGGAAGAAGTAAGGGAAGCAGGCTGGAGGCTAGATGGATGTACCAGAGACCTACACCACGACGAGAAAATGATCCAAGGCAATATCATGACAGAATATGAAGAACGTTTTTCTTCCATGGGCAATCCAATTTATAAACTTATTGCATCCAGATAAAAAAAACAGTATAATGATGATATCGCATGATTGTACAACGTGATGGCATCCATCGGAGGAAAATATGAAAAAAACGAAATTAGTTGCACCAATTATTATTACCATTATCCTTGTAATGATTCTAATGGGGTACTTTCTCTTATGGTCCATAATACCCATGCCAGCAATCATAAAAGTTGTATTCCTTTTGGGGTTATTGGCTCTTATGGGTGTTTCTTTTTACAATTTAATTGAAAGAATACAAGAAATAAGGAGTGGTGAAGAAGATGATCTTAGTAAATACTGATTACATTTCAGGAAAAGAACTAGAAATGCTTGGTTTGGTAAAGGGAAGTACGATACAGTCCAAGAATATTGGAAGAGATATTACCCAAGGCTTCAAAACCCTTGTAGGCGGCGAATTAAAGGCCTACAATGACATGATGAATGATGCCAGAGCGCTTGCCACCAAACGGATGGTTGAGGAAGCAACAGCTTTAGGTGCAGATGCGGTGGTAAATATCCGTTATTCCTCATCTGCAATTATGCAAGGCGCTGCTGAAGTCATTGCCTATGGCACTGCTGTAAGATTTACCAATTAGAATGTCAAAGGGAGCTGCTGCAAAATAAGAGATTCCTCCAAATATACTGGATTCCCTCTATTTTACAACAGCTCTCTTTTTTATTTCTATTTCTTTTCAATGGGATTTTTTGCAATTCCCTTAATCACTTTTACCACTGCTTCCATACCTTCTACGGTCACATGCTCTTTTGGACCATGGAAAGCATATCCTCCCGTTCCCAGATTCGGGCAGGGAAGTCCCATAAAGCTTAACCTTCCTCCATCTGTACCGCCACGAATAGGCAAAGAAAGGGGTTCTATCCCTGCTGCAACAATCGCTTCCTTGGCCTTTTCGACAATAAAGAAATTTTTCTCTATCACTTCTAACATATTCCGATAGCTTTCCTTTAAATTCAGTGTAACGGTTCCGGCCCCATATTTTTCATTCATTTTTGCTTCTATTTCACGAAGAAGCTGCTGGCGTTTCTCAAAAATTTCACTATCATGATCCCGAACAATATAATCCAAATGCGCCTCGTTCACATCACCATGCATTTCCGACAGATGATAGAATCCTTCCCTGCCCTCGGTATGCTCTGGCACCTCTTGGGCTGGCAGCATTCCCTGAATTTCACAGGCAATGGATGCGGCATTTACCATAACATTTTTTGCAGAACCTGGATGAACATTGACACCCTTAATGACAAAATGGGCAGAAGACGCATGAAAATTCTCATATGACATTTCACCTTCATAATCTCCATCCACAGTATAAGCATACTCAGCCTGAAAATAATCTAAGTCAAATAAATCCGCTCCTTCGCCGATCTCTTCATCTGGAGTAAATCCAAGCCAAATATCTCCATGGGGTATCTTTTCTTCTATGATTTCTTCCACTGCTGTAAGAATACTTGCAATCCCTGCTTTATCATCTGCCCCTAAAAGAGTTGTTCCATCTGTGGTAATCAATGTTCTTCCCTTCAAAGAAGGTAGATGTGGAAAATCACTGACCTTTATCACATCTCCATTGCCAGGCAAAACAACATCTTGTCCACCATAATCAGAAATGATCTGAGGCTTCACATCCTTTCCAGAAAAGGACTGGGCCGTATCCATATGTGCAATAAATCCCATGGGCTTTTTATTTTCAAAGCCTTCGGTTGCAGGTAGCAGCCCATAGACATAACAATGTTCGTCTCTTTTTACTTTTGCAAGGCCCAGCTCTTTCATTTCTTTTTCAAGCTCATCCGCTAATAGAAACTGCCTGTCTGTGCTTGGAGTAACACCCTTCCCATCCTCGGATGTAGTCCAATACGATACATATTTTAGAAATCTTTCTTCTACTCTCATACTTTCATCCTTTCCTATACCTTAAATAATCAATGAACAAAGTGGGCAAGTCCGCTTCAACTCCCTAATCTGACAAGATTCCAAAGCATAGAAAATCACCTCATTCTTCCTGGTTCTGGTTCCATCCAAATTTGCTCCAGCCACAAAGGAAAAGTACTCTTCCAGATGAAAATGCTCCAAAATCTCCTTTGCAAATATCTCTGGTTTGGAAGTGGCAACAATAAGTTTTCTGCCAGATTTTTTCAAACGATCCAAGGTATCCTTAATTCCATTATAAACTTTATTTTCAAAAATACCTGTTTCACGATAATATTCCCGATAAAATTCTACTGCCTCCTGTGCCTGTTCTTCTGAAAACCCATAAAATACCTGGAAAGATTCATGAAGCGGCGGTCCGATAAATTTATAGAATTCCCGCTGATCCGAAACCTTTATCCCATATTTCTTCAATGCATGAACCACGGAATTGGTAATTCCCTCACCAGGATCGGTCAAAGTGCCATCCAAATCAAACAACACTGTCTGATACATCAATATCCTCCCTGTTTTCTCTATTGCATATTTTATTATTTAATCTCTGTGACTCGAACAGGATTTTCTCCTTCCATATAAGAAATCTGAATCTTGTCTCCTGTATTGTATTTTATAATATCGAGAAGCTGTGTATTTGATAAATCAATATCAAAGATTTCTTGTTTTCCCTCCAATGCAAAATAGATATGAGAGGTTCCCTCTATATTTACAGACATAAGATTTTCTATTTTTCCAGATACTGTCTGTCCCTCTTCACTGGCTGCTCCTGTAATACCGTTTGTCTTTAGCAATTGTTGATAAGATTTCTCACATTCTTTGATGGAATCTCCTGTTGCCACCCATTGATATTTCTGAATATTTACCATTGCATACATTTTCACCAAACCTGCATCATCCTTCAATGCCATAAAATACGTAGGCTCGCCGGAAATATTTAAGAGCAAGGGGAATGTAGCCTGATATCCCAGATTCTGAACCTGACCTTGCGCTGAAGACATGGCAGATCGTTCGGTAGCCCCTTCAATTTTATAAAAACGTGTCTCCATGGTACGCTGATTCATCAATACAAATCCCACATTAGACTCGTCTCCGCTGACACTGGTTACACCAGAATACACCCATACATCATCATCCAATGCGATATAATTATAACCGCTAGTGGTCTCCAAACAATCTTTTTGTCCTAATACACTATTAAAAAATCCATGTTTTAAGGTTCCATTATAATCATAAAGCTCCATCAAAAGCTCTGCCTGAAATACCTTATCCACCCATTGTGGAACATCCTCAAGCTGATAATCGGTACATTCTCCAGTAATTGCGTTGCAAATAACCACATTTCCAATGGTTTCTCCGCCAAACAATCCAATATTAAATTTTTTTACCGGACAAATCCAAAAAGGTGTTCCCTCATCATCAATTTCAAAAAAAATCTGTTCCGTAAATATATAAGTAGGATACCGAAAACGGAGATGCCTGTAAATATTCCGGTTAAAGTATTCTGATTTGGAATATTTTATCCCTTCTGTTAACTTTACACATTCTATATCCTGGGTTGCCATATCAATCTTAATATAGGCAGGAATTCCCTCTTTTTGATTTGTAAACCATTTAATTGCACTGGCATAAACCAACGGAGATACCCGGACTGGCTTATTATTTACATTAATTTGGCTGTAATCATTGGCAACCTCAAACTGAGATACCATATCTACCATGCTTCCCATTTTCCGATCCCCAAGAAGGGCTGCGGAATCCTTATCCAAAATAGGAATTGTATTATAATCCACCTGACTGATATCCTTTGTAAAATCCCGTTCCTCCACAGTCATCAACTTTTGATATTTTTTTGCATTGATAATAGGGGATGACAAAAAAGCTCCAACTACTAGTACAGCAAATAGAATAGCTGTAATAAAAAAGCCAATTTTAGCGATCTTGGTAGATTTGATATCCAACAGCATCATTTCTTTTCCAATTTTAATTTTGTGGTTTTCTTTCCACGCTTTCCTTGCCGATAACAAAACCGTCAGTACAATGGTTCCTCCTATGATAAACCACCAGGTTCCGATCGAATGAATATTAAATGCTGGAATTGTAATATAATAATATAGGAAAGCTGCAAGTAACACTGCTATTACAATCCATATGCTTTTTGTTGCTTTTTTCATACTTCTTCTCCTTATTGTATTATTTGATTAGTACAATTCTACTCTTTTCCCATTCTTATGTCAAGAATTAGCCTATTTAAAAAATCTTAAAAAATAATTAAAAAAGTACTTGCATTTCTAAAATTTTTATTATATAATATAACACGTGTTAAAGATAAGACACGCGCTTCTAGCTCAGTTGGTAGAGCACCTGACTCTTAATCAGGGTGTCCAGGGTTCGAGCCCCTGGAGGCGCACTGAAAGCACTGTTTTTGATGACTGTGAGCATCGGGGACGGTGTTTTTTTTGTGCTTTTTGATTAATTAAAGTGTAAACAAAGTATCATGTCGATAGACATGATACTGCCCAGAGCAAAGCGCAGTGGCATAGGTTACCATACCATATCGCAAAGCGATTATGGTATAATAAGTTTGGCGCGAAACCCGCCGCGAAGTGGTTATGAAAGCGACCAGGATAACATTATTAACCAGTACATTATTTTCTGTAAAGTTTTTAACGAACAGACTGGGCAGCATGGAATGACGCTTTTCTTTTTTCCTCACCATAAACTGTCATTAAAAAAATTATGAACAAAGTTAAAGGGTAGTAAAAAATAATTCCTATTGTTTAACTCACATTCAATTGTTTTTTGAATCCCCATCAGCTATACTATCCATAGAATCAACCCAGAAATTGTGAAGGAGATTGTGAAACATGGCAATAGGAGATGTCATCAAAAAATATAGAAAAAATAAAGGAATGACACAGGAGGAAATGGCTACTTGTCTCGGCATAACTACCCCTGCTGTCAATAAATGGGAAAAAGGTAACACGCTGCCAGATATCACTTTGCTTGCACCTATTGCACGGCTTCTTGGTATTACCACAGACGAACTTTTATCCTTTAAGGATGAATTAACAGATGAAGAAATTAACCAATATCTATCAAATGTTCAAAAGGACTTGGAGGATAAGAGCTTCCATGAAGTATTTATCTCTGTAAAAGAAAAAATTCAAGAATATCCAAATTGTGAAAAACTAATTTGGCAAGCAGCAGCCATCCTTGATGCGAACCGGATAGCAACAAAAGTTCCAAATAAAGAGAATTATGATCATACAATATTCGGATGGTTCGAGAGGTGTTTACTCTCAAAGAACGAACAAATTCGCAACCAAGCGGCAGATTTACTGTTCCATGGGTATTTTCGAAAAGGGGATTATGAAAAGGCAAATCAATATTTGGATTATTTCTCTCTGGAAAACCCTGAACGCAAACGCAAGAAAGCGCTTGTGAACAGTAAAACTGGAAAACAGGAGGAGGCTTATCGTGCATACGAAGAATTGATTTTTACTTGGTATCAGCACATTCAAATAATATTAAATGATTTGCGTATCCTTTATATGGAAGACAACAATCCTGAGATGGCAAGAAAACTTGTTGAGGTTTCTTCTGCTGCTGCGTCCACGTTTGAAATGGGGAAATATAATGAGGTTTGTTTCGGATTGGATGTTGCCACATGGGAAAAGGATGTTGCATGGACAGCACAGCTTATGCAAGATATTTTGGATGGTATTGAGACAATTGGTGATTTTGCGAAATCTAAACTTTATCAGCATATGACACCAAAAACTGTTAGCTCTGAATTTTCAGTTGGCTTAAAACAAAAACTGTTGGAATCGTTCACAGATGAATCGTTTTATTATATGGAAGGAAATGAATACTGGGAAAAATTGAAAAGCAAAGCTTGACCCCTTTGAGGCCTATTTATCAGGCTGCCCAGAGGCCAAGCCCCAAGGGGGGGCCAGGTATATTACCCACAGGGAGCTTAGCCTGGCGATATTCGCCCACACACAAGCATGGGGCTTATTATTGCTCTCAGAAATAAAACTCTATTTCCCCTCATTTAAAATTTTATTTACTTCTTTTAAAGATTTTTCCAAAACTGTTATCTTTTTTGCAAGAGTTGGGTTTTTATAGGCTGTTTCCGCTATCTTCTGCTTTATACTCTTTTTATGTTTCATAGAATAACTCTCTTTTTTCTTTTATTATATGCCAAATATAGAATATAATCCCTTTTTTGGCGGTGTGAAGTAGAACCTCACACCTTACATTGACTATAAGGGGCTGTCGCACTAATATAGTTACTTGTTCAAAAGGTCTTGCCACTTGTGTGGCAAAGACAGAATGAACAAATTTATATATTGTAACTTATGTTAATGCGACAGCCCCATTACAATTTACTCAAATTGTGGATTAAATTCTGCTTCCGGCAGTGTAAACCAGAACTCTACGCCAGAGGAAAGGTTTTCCACTCCATAATTTCCATTATGCATTGTAACAACACTTTGTACAATATACAATCCCAATCCTGCATGAGAAAATCCATTTTCCTCCTGCCTAGGTTCTTTCTTGTTTCGATAATAGCCGCTCCAAATATGATCCATATCTTCTTTGGGAATCTGCCTTCCCTCATTATAAATACCTACGCGAATTAACTTTTCCTGCCTTTTTAAAGTCATACGAATATTTCCGCCAATGTCTGTATGCCCTAGAGCATTTGTCATATAATTATTGACGACTTGTTCGATATATTCTCTATCACCTTCCACATAACAATGCTCCGACAAAAATGTTTCCATGTGTATCCTTTTCTTCTTTACCATTGCCTCATATTTTATCAGAATATAGTCCATAACTTCTTTCATATCAAATGTTTTTTGAATCATGTTTTCCATCTGATGCTCCATAACAGAATTGTCCAAAAGGCGGCTAACCATATCAGACATTTTCGCTACCTCTTCCTGAATGGAAGCAATATAATATTCCTGATCTTCTTTCACATACCCTAACATTTCTGCCTGACTTGCAATAACAGCCAAAGGTGTCTTCAATTCATGAGAAACATTTGCGATTAATTCTTTCCGCCTTTTTTCTCTCTGATCCTCCTTCACATTATGATGCATTCTATATTTTTTATTTTCTTCGATTTGACAGGATTGTTCTTCCAACTGCTGGGACATTTTATTGATACAAACTGCCAGTTGGTTTATCTCTTCATACCTTCCCTTTTCCTGTATTTTTTCTGAAAAATTTCCATCTGCTGCCTGATCTGCTGTTAAAATCAAATTATGAAAAGGCTTCATCCTATGCTGCCATAATAATGCCATAAAAATACTTCCTGGAATCATTAAACTAAAAAATAGTACCAGATAAAATTTTTCTGCCAGCGTAATACTTTTCCGTCCGGCAATAATATCCTTGATTACAATATAATAATCTTTATCATCCTGTCTCATAATTCCTCTGTATTTCACTGTTTCGGAAAGTTTTCCAGTACTTCGAATAATTTGTGGCTCTCTGGAAAAAAGATCTACTTTTCTCACAATGTTCCGCTGAATCGCCTTTTCTTCTTTTTCATTTAATCCTGTTGTATAAACAGGTTTAAAATTCTCGTCTGCAATATAAAAACTTAAATTTTCACTTTCATAATTTGCAAACAGAACATAATCTCTTTCCTCTAAATCTGATAGATCTAACTCCCCAATATCATCATAAGCCTGAACAATCTGCTTATTCTTTACCCGCTCATAATAGGCAGGCATAAAAATAGTATATAATAAAATACTGATTCCCATAATGATCATAAGAAAAAGACATTGCATCAAAAATATATCTGTACTAAGCTTCCTTTTCATTTCCTTTTCCCTCAAAACAATAGCCCACACCATATACCGTCCGTATATACGAAATATCACCTAATTTTTTGCGAAGCTGCTTTACAATGGTATCAATTGTTCTTGTATCACCTACATAATGATATCCCCATATACTGTCAAGAATATAATCTCTTCGCAACACAACCCCCTCATTTTTTACAAAAAAGCACATCAATTCAAACTCTTTTGGCGTTGTCTCCACCAACTCATCCTTCACATATACTTTCTGTGGTCCAAGCTCAATTCTAATATCCCCTGCGGACAAAAATACTTCTTCTTGTCTACAGCGTTTTAGTAAAGCTTCAATATGCATCTTTACTAGCGCTAAAGAATATGGCTTTACAATATAATTGTCTGCTCCATAGGAAAGACTTTTTAATTGATCCTCCACCTCTTCTTTCGCTGTCAGCATAATAACTGGAACATCTGATGACAAACGAATCTGTTTCAATACTTCATTTCCATCCATAAATGGAAGCATAACATCCAACAACACACAATTAATTTCTCCGTTATGTGCTTTAAACTGTCGTATTCCTTCCAACCCATCTTCTGCTGTATAAACTTGATAACCATGTAGGATCAAAAAGTCTGCCAGCGTTTTTAATAGTTTTTTTTCATCTTCAATAATCAGTATTGTTGTTTTCTCCATAGCCACTTTCTTCTTCCCAAAATTATGATTCAAATTTTAACAAAAAAATGTGATAGAAATTTGAGTTTACAACAAATGAAAGCGTGTTTGAAAATATTTCAAACACGCTCTAGTAATTTACATATTCGCTATTAAAGATGCTATATCCTCTGGACCCATCATTCTTCCTGGATCAGACAAATCCGGCAAAGAGGTTGTTGGCTCTTCTTCTATTTTATCAAGTACGTCTGGCAATTGTTCTGCTACCGTATTTCCTAACAAAGCCGCTATCTCTTCCGGGCTCATCATTCTATTTGCATCTACAATCACAGGTGCCGGAATAGGAATTGGTTCTGGTTCTGGCTCCGGCTCTACCGTATTAGCCAACAACGCTGCTATTTCTTCTGGACTCATGATCCCGTTTGCATCTGCTGCAGGTATTGGGATTGGAGATGACTCAGCTAACATTTGTGGAATCCCTTCTTCCATTGGCTCTGGCTGAGACAAAATTTGGGAAATTGCCTCATCCACTGGCGCCGCCTCTAATTCTGGCTCTTCCTGTAGCAACATTTCCTCCACTGGCGCCGCCTCTAATTCCGGCTCTACCTGTTCTATCATTTCCTCCACTGGCGCCGCCTCTAATTCCGGCTC
>KE159571.1:214249-344100 GCA_000403255.2 Lachnospiraceae bacterium 3-1 | reverse complement strand
CATTTCCTCCACTGGCGCCGCCTCTAATTCCGGCTCTACCTGTTCTATCATTTCCTCCACTGGCGCCGCCTCTAATTCCGGCTCCACCTGCTCTATCATTTCTTCTACTGGCGCCGCCTCTAATTCCGGCTCCACTTGTTCTATCATTTCTTCCACTGGCGCTGCCTCTAATTCTGGCTCCACCTGTTCTATCATTTCTTCTACTGGCGCTGCCTCTAATTCTGGCTCCACCTGTTCTATCATTTCTTCTACCGGTGTTGCTTCCAATTCTGGCTCTTCCTGTAGCTGCATTTCCTCAATTGGCGCTGCTTCCTCGATTGGCGCTGCTTCCTCCATCGGCTCTGCTTCCAGCTCTGGCTCATTTTGCGGCATTGCTTCGGATTCTATTACTTGCTCTGGAACTTCTGAAACTACTTCCTCCATTGCTGCTGGAGAAATCACCGACTGAGACTGCATTTCCATATGAGGTGTTTCTCTTGGAACAGGAATCTCTTTCATAACAGCCTGTGGTATCTGTTCAATTTTTTCTGGTATTATTTCAATAATATTTTTTAGTAAATCAGAAGATTTTTGAATTTTTTCCACTAATTCTCGCTGGCTAACGTCCATTTTTTGAATTTTCTTATCATAAATTTCATTTTGCTTTTCCAAAATTTCTGATTTCATATCCACCATGGACTGTTGAACTTCTTCCATCTGTTTTAACAAACGGTCATTTGAATTAATCAATGCAGTAGCATTCTCTTTGCTTCGTTCTACTGTCACCTTTGCCATCTTTTTCTGTGAATCCATAAAAGATTCCAACATAGAAACCATTTTCTTTTGACTGGAAGTACCTGCTTTCTCCAAAGGCATAATCTTCTGTCCAATAAAATTCATCTTTTCATCTAAATCTTGAAGCCTTTTCTGAGAAACCAGATGTGTAGATTTCTCAGCCTTCATAATATCTACATAATGTTCTTCTTCACGCTGGCTATCTTCTTCCTTCCATCTGGTCCATCCATTGACAAGGGAATGAACAGAGAACAAAGTTGCCAAAGCAGCAATTCCCAACATGATATAATTATCCTTCATATTAACAATAAGATAAATATCTGCCAAAAATACAAATATCGAAATTACTGAAAATACCTGTATCTTTTTCTTTTGTGAATTACTATTTCCCATATATATCCCTCCGATATAGAAAATCCGTTCTAAGCATCTATGCCACAACTCCTAGTAAATCAATAATATCACAAATTTTACCTCATTGCAAATCTTTCACCACATCTATTTTAATTTTTTGTAACAGTTCAGCCCTTTTGGTTTTCTACATTGCTTTATTCAAAGGATTCTTCGATGTAAGAATAAAAATATGGATGGGAACTTCTATTGTTTTTTTACAAATTTTCCTGCTTTCACTTCTGCAAGGAAACGCGGCTGGATTTCTAGTATTTCCAGTTCCAAGGATGGAAGGATGCTATTAATTCCCTCCAATTCAAACTCGGTTTTCCAGCCGATGGGAGGATATTAAGGGGCGGGGCTGTTTTTCTGAGATTCGGAAGTCCTTCGTATGTTTTCCTTGCCAACGGCAGAAAAGCCCCAATGGGTATGCCGGGCTGAACTGTTACAATTTTTTGCTAAATTTAGAAGAACACATATTTTTTATCTGATATCATATACGCTTCTCAATCGAACCCCTTTTGCCTCCCCTGAGATAATTTTCACACGTTTTTCATCCCCATTGAGATCAAAATAATTGTCCGAAAGAATCAAATCTTCTCTATCATTTTGTATCTCTACACTTTTTGCATAGGCATCGGATGATATGATGATTTCGTCCCCTTCGATCTGATATCTAAGCTTGGGATCTTCATATTTAAAATACTTCGGATAAGAGAAGATTACAGTTCCTTCAGATATTACCTCTCCATTCTGTTTCATTTTATAGCTGACATATTCTGAAAAACTGTCAATATCCATCAACATTTCTTTTTCCAGCCAAACACTAGAAAGCGCTGGAACCTTCAGTTCCTTGGTTCCGCCATCTTTTATGACTTCCGCCTTTGCATTCCGCACAGCCCATGACACCTCTACACACTGTTCTTTTCTGGTCTCATTTGCTACATTTAACTGGATAGATTTTTCAAACACAAAATGTTCACGGTTCATATCCGCTTCCTGCGTCATCATTCCCTCTTCCTGACAAGAAATCATCAGGGGCGCAAAAAACCGTTTTTCTGTATAATGCAATGCCTTCCATCTTCCGCAATAGTCAATGGAGGACCAGGAAATCACTGGCCAGCAATCATTGAGCTGCCATACAATTGCACCCATACAGCGGCCTCTGTTTCTTCTAAAATGTTCCACTCCATACCGGATTGCATCTGCCTGCAAAAGCTGTGATGCATAAATCAAGATTTCAAAATCTGTAGGATAGAGATAGGTCTGCTGCAAATAGTTCATAATCTTCCCATTGGCTCCATACTGCCTCTGGTGTTTCTCCATCACATAAGAAAAAATATTCATATCCTTCGGGTCATCGGTAAAGGTCTCAATGGTTCTCTTACTTGGGAAAGACTGGAACCCGAATTCAGATGCATAGCGGAAAAAATATTTGCGGTATTCCGAAAAGGGTCTGTTTCCATGCCATACCTTCCAGTAATGAACGTCCCCTCTGTCTGGGCTGTTGGGTTCATCAAAGGCCCCTCCTGAGGAAGGACTTGCCGGCCAGTAAAAGGTCTGTGGATCATACTCCTTTAAAATTTCTGGAATTAACTGCTCATACATGATGATATAATCCCGCACCTCTGTTTTCTTTGTCACCCAATGGTGCCCTTCTTCCACAAACATTTCCATCTCATTGTTTCCACACCAAAGGCCCAGAGATGCATGATGGCGAAGACGTTTGATATTGTCAATAAATTCCTGACGGATATTCTCCTTAAATTCTGGCGTCAACTCATAAACGGCGCAGGCAAACATAAAATCCTGCCACACAATAAGTCCCAGCTCATCACAAATATCATAAAACCATCCTTCTGGATAGTAGCCGCCACCCCATACACGAACGGCATTATAATTTGCTGCTACACATTGCTCTAAAAGTCTTCTGGTGGTCTCCTTTGTCACTCTTCCAAGAAGATGGTCTTCTGGAATATAGTCTGCTCCCATGGCAAAAATCTCAACGCCATTGACTTCATGGGCAAAGCATTCTCCCCATTCATCCTTTTGAACTTTCATGGTCATTGTTCGAAGACCAATTCTTTCTTCCCATACATCTACAAGCTCTCCATCTGCATGAAGCTCAACTTTTACTTGATAAAGAGGCTGCTTGCCGTAACCATTGGGCCACCAAAGCATGGGATTCTCTATTCTGATTTTCTTTGGGGAATCCTCATATCTTTGGATGACCCCATCTGGCGCTGTAATTTGTACGGTATAAGAAATATTCTTTTTTACAAAACCATTCTTTTTATTGCCAAATTCTTCTTTTTCTCCATGTCCATAATTGGAACATACCGTTTCTTCAACCTGAAGGTGCAAAAGAACTTCTTTTTCCAAATGCTCCTGACGAAGATAAACATTATCCAACCTTGCACTTTTTACCCCAATCAAAGAGACACTGCGAAAAATACCTGCATCTGGCAGATGTGCACCCCAATCCCAGCCAAACATGCAATGAGCCTTTCGCATATGAACAAAACCGTCCATTGCATCCTCAGATCCAAGAGTTTTGCATTTAGCGAATTCTTCCTTTATGTATTGCAAAGGGGAATGTAGTACAACCTTCAGCACATTTTCTTTCTCTTTCACCTTATGAGTAACATCATATTCCCAGATACGGTGCATGTTAAATGCTTTGCCAATATACTCCTGATTCAGATAAATATCAGCAATTGTATCCAATCCATCAAAATGCAGTAAGATCTGATCCTGGGACCTCAGGTCTTCCTCCAAGTCGAAGCTTGTTTCATATTCATAATCCTTCTCCATCAAGGAAAGAGCATGAATCTCATTATCCTTCCAAAAGGGATCTTCCATATTCCCATTTCGTAATAAATCTGTATAGACTGTTCCTGGCACCACTGCTGGCTGATATTCTTCGAAATCACACCGCATGTTCCAGTTTCCATTTAATATCTGTTGTATCATTTGTTTTCCTCTGCTGTTGGATATTCGTTACATAATAAACGATATGGCTCTTCATCCTCTTCAATCTCTGGAAAACGGCCGATAGGTTCATAAAAACGGTTATCATGTTCATCGTCATTACACATGGATACTTCTCCAAGAAGTACGTCTCCGCTTCCCTCTTCTACATGGAAATCATGGTACATATACGGATGAATAGTGATACTCTCACCTGGCATTAATTTTACTTTTGTCCCTGCAGGCACCTTAAATTCTCGGCCATCACAATTTACTGTAACATCCGTATCATCAAATTCACCATCCTTTGTGGAATTATAGACTGTAATCAACACATTGCCGCCGCCTCTGTTGATAATATCTTCCATTTTATTCCAATGGAAATGCATCGGCGCCATCTGTCCCTCTTTTACAAGAAGAAGCTTCTCTGCATAAGTTTTTTTATATTTATCCATTTTCAGGTTCCCGTTGCGGATGGTAATCAATGAGAATCCTACCTCATCAAATTTTCCAAGTCCATAATCTGTAATATCCCATCCCAGCATATTATCCCTGATTTCGTCGTATTCTGCTCCCTTATCTTCCCAATCCTTTGCTGACCATTTGCAAAAAGGCGGTATTTCAAATCCGTGAGCCTTTATTATTTCTTCCATATGTTTGATTTCTGCATTAATTTTTGAACGTTTCATTGTTATTTGTCTCCTTCCTACTTCTCTTTTATTATTTCATCTAGTTTGTCACCTGTAAGAAATGTCAGTGTGATTTTTTTCTTTTCTACAGCAAATGGCTCTATCTCATAAAGGCTGTTTTCTTTGATATGATACGGCTTTCCATAGACGCTTGAGTTGGCTGGCTCCAATCCAACCACATAATCTCCAGATGCAATGGATTTCCACTGCATAAAATACGGCAACTCTAAAACATTATATTCTATTTTTATACCAATCCCAAGATTTTTATTGATGATTGCCGCAAATGTATTTCCTTTCTGGTCTGCTTCCATTTCATGAAGAAATACATATTCCGGTTCTCCATCCTTTGGAGACTCCATCCGATTCCAATCATTCATATTTGACGCCGCTGCTTCGTCTCTTGGAATTACTTTTCTGGTGGGAATAATAATTTCACTATCCTCACACAAAAATGGATATCCCACATTTATATGGTACAACAGCATCATTGGTTCCTTACGAAATCCTTCATTTATAATCTCATCCTCAATACAAATTTTGTTTTCCCCATACTGAGTTGTAATTTTCCTTCGGAGCGCCAAATTTTCCCCAAAAAGCTCTGCCTCACGCATCTCACCTGACAGTGTTACCTTATAATTTTCTCCTTCCCAGCTAGCATCCGCACTTACATGCTCTGCAGGGGTAGTGCGTATCCTGCCATGCATGGGATAGTCCTTCCCTTCTATATTACACGGTGCGCAGATATTTTCAAGACCACAGGTAAACAGCATTCCGCCCATAATGCTGCGCTGTGCTTCAGCCCCATTGGTATCAAAATGATTTCGACCCATAAGTCCAGGCTTCGATAAAAAACTGATATTATAGCCCATAAAAGACAGGTCTGCGATATCCAAACATTTGTCTGCCATTACCGTAAATCCAAGAGGGCCGTTTTTTACCTCATATGCCTTCATTCCCCTGGCTCTTCCTTCCTCATAAGTGACGGGACGTACATACATGAGCTGCTGCATACTTCCAACTGAACTGAGTAACCTTTTCTTTTTATCCATTCACGGCTCCTTCCTGCACTTCTTTTCTAGCTTCTTTTAAGGAAGGGCAGCTCTGTCCCATTCAAATTCAAGAGCCGCCCTTTTTCATAACAAATCCTTATTTGGATGCCTTCCACTCATCAATCTGTTTCTGCATCTCTTCAATTACTTTATCAATACCTGTTGCTTTTAATTTTTCTTGAAGCTTTGGCAGATATTCTTCTGGATCAACACTTCCTGTATACAGTGATTTACCAAATTCATCCATTACATTTCCAAATCCTGCTACTTCTGCGCTAACTGGATCAAGGTTAAAGTCAAATCCAAAGGAGGGCGCTTCCACAGAGGAATCATTAAATTCTTTGAAAGTTGCCCATTTATCTAACGGCTCATTTTCCAATACATAGGTGTTGAATAATCCACCCTGTACCCAGTAGGAAACAGAATAATTTTTCCTTGTCTCTTCATTCAGCTTAATCTTATTTTCGTATACGTATGGTTTTCCTTCCGCTGCTGCTGCCTCGTCTTCTGCAACCTCAACCTTATCCCAGTGTTCTCCTTCAATTCCATAATTCAAAAGATTTCTCAAATACTCGTCGGTATTTATAAGATTCAGGAATTCAATGGCTTTTTCTGGATGCTTTGTCTGTGCATTGATTGCTGTAAGAGCGCCACGTGCAGAAATATTTGTTACATAAGTATCCATAATTGGAGTTGCTACCACCTCATATCCAAGGTCCTTACCCCATACCAGATCAGCATACGGCTGTCCGTCGCCTTTTGTTACAAACCGTTTGATTGATTTGTCATCAGAAGCTGTAGCAGCATCCTTGTTAATATAACCTTCCAAGTAATATTTTCTCATAGTTGCCAGTGTAGACTTCATCTTATCTGTCTCAAATAAGTTCTTAACCGTCAATGTATCATCACCATATTCAATTCCTACTGGATCTTGAATTAAGTCCATATAAATTGGTGCAGAAAAACTACTTGTAAGATACATGGGAACTACATTGGGTTCATTTTCTTTAATGACCTTCAGCCATGGTTCCAAATCTTCCAGGCTGTGAATTTCATCCACTGGAACATTATATTTATCTACATATTCTTTTGTAAATACCCACATGGGCATACTTCCAATTTCTTTTTCACTTGGGACACCGTATGTCTTTCCCTGTACCTTTGCAGCTTCCCAGAAACGTTCATCGATGTTTTTATACATTTCAGTATCTTTGATATAATCATCAATCTGAAGGAATGCGCCCTTGTTGGCATTCTGAAGATAATTATTTGCCCAAGAACAGGTGAAACACAAATCCCAATCATCACCTGTATTAATCACAACCTGCATTTTCTGGTCATAATCTCCCCAGCCTGCTGTATTTACTTTTAATTTTACTCCAATTTTATCTGCCATATATTCATTGGCTTTTTCAATTACTCTGTCCTGATCCTTTTGTGCATCGCCAATCTGCCACCAGGTAAGCTCTACAATCTCATTACCCTCTGCACTTGTTTCTCCCTTTTTTTCACCGCAGCCTGTCAAAAGTCCAGCGGTAAGAACTGCTACAAGACCTGTCGCTGCAAATCTTTTCAACATATTTAATTTCATTCTAATATCCTTCCTATCTATTTTACTCTTTCACTGCGCCTACCGTCAATCCATTTACAAAATACCTCTGGAAGAAAGGATAAGCAAAAATAATTGGTAATGTAAAAATAACTACGATTGCCATTTTAATTGTTTCTTTTGGCATATTCGCTGCCGCTGCAATCCCGTCCACTCCCATGGTAGCTTTGTTATTTGCAAGCCAGTCAATGGAGCTTTCAATCTGAATCAACAGATACTGGAGCGGAATCAAATCCTTGTTATCCATATACATCATAGCATTAAACCAGTCATTCCAGTAACCCAATGTCAGGAAAAGACCAATGGTTGCCAGCCCTGGAAGAGCCATTGGAATTACAATCTGGAAGAAAAGCCTCCATTCGGATGCACCTTCAATTTTTGCTGACTCTATGACTGCATCAGGAATACTTGTTTTAAAAAATGTCCGAAGCACGATAATATTAAAGGAATTCAGACAAAGAGGTAAAATCAACGCCCAAAGGGTATCTTTCAGCATAAGTACCTTTGTTACAATCAAATAATTTGCAATCATACCACCGCTAAACAGCATTGGAATTGTAATTACAGTTGTGAAAAATTTACGATACGCATATGTCTTTCTGGACAATGCATATGCATACGTACCTGTCAGCAGCAATCCGATAATCGTTCCCAAAATAGTGATAAATATGGTCACTCCATAGCTTTTCAGGATATTTTCTCCAGCGCTTATAATATATTCATAGGCATACAAGCTTAATTTTTCGGGAATAAACCGATATCCGTTCATTGCCAGTGAATTTTCATCTGTAAATGAAATGATAATAACAAAAATAAAGGGAATGATACAAATCAGCGATAATACAGCCAATAATATATTGAATAAAATGTTTGTAGGCGTCTTAATTTGATTATATTTACATTCTTGCGCTTCCAGCTTTTTTATTCTTTTTTCTATTTTTCTTCTGGACATTACTTTATCAGCCACTCTTCTGGAACAATGCCGCTGCGGAACTCATTCCAATCTCACCGCTTGTTTTGAGCGCCCTGAAAATATATGTATCAAGTACATTTGTTACCGGATACAATGGACCGGAATTCTTCGGTAATTGATAGAATGATCCGAAATCTGCTTTAAAAATTCCTCCTACTGACATAATCAAAAGAATTGTGATTACCGGTTTTAGAAGCGGCAGTGTAATATACTTGATTTGCTGCCATTTCGTTGCTCCATCCAGAACTGCTGCTTCGTAATAGCTCTTATCAATACCGCAGATAGATGCAAGATAAACTACTGTGTTATATCCCATTCCTTTCCACTGGCTCATAAAAATAATAATAAAGGGCCAGAACCTGGTCTCAGTATACCAAGAAATCGGTTCTCCTCCGAACCTTTGGATAATTGCATTGAAATAACCCTTTTCTGGATTCAGGAATGCAAATACACAATAGCTGACAACTACCCATGATAAGAAGTACGGCAAAAACATAGAACTCTGGTAAATCTTCATCATTCTCTTGTTTTTCAGTTCATTTAACAGTAATGCCAATACCACCGGAACCGCTACTCCCAGGATGATAAACGTTAAATTGTAAAGAACGGTATTTCTTACAATAATCCATGCATCACCGCTGCTGAACAAAAACTTGAAATTGTCAAACCAGACTGTTTCACTTGTAAATAAGTTGTAGAAAAATCCATCTCCAGACAACCGGAATTTTTTGAATGCTACCAGGATACCAAACAATGGCAGGTATGCAAAAAACAAAAACCAGATTGCACCAGGCATACTTAATACAAGAAGCTCCTTGTTCGCTTTCAGCCGTCTCAGAAAATTCCCTTTCCGTTTTTCCATTTGTTTTGCGTTTACTCTCACCTTTAACCCTCCTTTTTCCCCTGCACCTTAACTTAGCGGTTCGTCAATATGCAGTGCTTTTTCTTCCAAAATCACTATATCATTGTGCACTTTTTGTGGATAGTTGAAAATCTTTAGGTTCATTGCACAAATTCTAGAATTTTTATATAATTTTTTTATAGAAAAAAATCGTGAAATAATTTATCCATTATTTCACGATTTTGTCCACTTTAATATTTTTTCATATCACGTAAGGAAGCAGGTGAAAGCCCATAACATTGTTTAAATTTCCGGTAAAAATAACTGGTGTCTGGATACCCTACCTGCTTTGCAATATCATTTATTTTCATATTGGTATTTAAAATCAGCTCTTTTGCTATCCCATTTTTCGTATTGCTTAAATATTGTGCAAAAGAACATCCTACCTCCTTTTGAAAAATCTGTCCCAAATAAGAGGCATTCATATGATACTTGTAAGCTAGCGTTTTCAAATTCATATCTTCTTTGTAATTTTGCTGTACTTCTGCCATAATCTGACGCACCACAGGAGTATACTGGGAATCCTCCTCATGCATACAATCGATAATTTCTATGAATTGTAAGTGGAAGAATCTTTAACTGTATGGAAAAAAATTCGATATTCGTCCAGCATATTAAAATCACAAACATTTGCCCTGCCCCAAGGCATATTTTTTGCATAAAATCAGAACAATATCCTTTTTTATAATCCCGAAAGGCTTTTCGCTCTGTTCCATGAATCAAATGATTCATGGAATACATCACTGCTGATAAGGCAGGCGCCATGGGAACCAGGCACAAAAGAAACAGCGGAAGGCATTCCAGAATCTGGCTTGCACCAACAAACAGCAGGAACAACAGTATTGGAATATTGGAAATTACAAACAACAGATTTACAATGAAAAAATAGCACACTCTCTCACAAAATCCTAATATTTTTTCAATATGAAATAATTCTTCCATCTGGGGAACTCCTTCCTAAAACAATTATAATGGTTACGCTTCTAGTAAAATGGTTTTGATTTCATATGCATGAAGCTCCATACAAATCTCCCCTTGTGCAAATTCATTAATTGGGCGTTCGCTTAAATCACATTCTGCCCAGGCTTTCCAGCTAAATCCAGGCCTTACTGTAACCTTCTGCTTTGACCCTGCAAATTCATGGAAGCGAATGACAATGTATTTTCCATCTTCAGATTTCTTAACTGCATCTATTTCTATTTGTGCCTGATCGAAGGATACAAAGCTGTCATATGCAAGGACGCTCTTGCCACTCAAAACCTGCATGGGATCATTCAATGCAAAAGCTTCTTTTACAACCTGACCTTCTACAAAATCTCCCTTGTGGGGAAGCAATGCATAGGTAAAGGTATGCTCTCCCTGATCCTGAAGATGATCGGGATTTGTTCCTGCTCTTAACAGTGAAATACGCAGTACATTATCCTTGATATCATGACCGTATTTGCAGTCGTTTAAGATACTTACACCATAATTACGCTCTGACAAATCTGCCCACCGATGAGCTACTGTTTCAAATTTTGCCATATCCCAGCTTGTATTCCAGTGATTTGGCCGTCTTACATTTCCATACTGTACATCATAGGTTCCATAGGTGGAACGAATGTCTACTGGAAATGCTGCTTTCAAAAGCTGATGCTGCTCATGGAAGTCCACATCTGTTTTAAAATCAATTCTCCGGTCGCTGCTGTAAAGAATCATATCCTGTTTGATATTGGAATTCATATACTTCCATTCCATATGAATATTCATGCTGAGAGGTCCCATCTCTGTAATCTCAAACACCAAAAGTTCTGTAACCTCACGCATTTTTTCCTGGTAAAAAATATCAATGTCCCATGCGTCATTGTCCAAAGGCTTATCTTCAAATACCTGAAGTACATTTCCTCGCTGTCCCTCTGGTAGCACATCACAGTCATACGTCTTATCAAACAATTTTGTAATCTGCCCATATTGATTTAAAGAAATCTGATAATAGGGGGTTTCAATTTCTCTTCCATTAACGGTAAATACTGCTGTTGGTATATCCTGCTCTGTTTCTTCAAATAGAATGGTTTTCGTTCCCATTGCAGGAACATTCTTTACCTCCACATAAGTAACCCCGTGTCCCTTCTGTGAAATCATTTCATTTCCTTCTTCATCTTTGTAGATACCTTTTCTATTATTTGGAACAGTGACGATTTCATCCATGCTCCATCCAGAAGCATTAAATACTGTATACGTATTTTCCTTTTGCTCCAGCACATGTTGATATGCCTCTTGCTCTACTCCCTTGGCAATTTCTTCAATATATGCATAATCCTCCTTGGAATCCTCATATACTTCATGAATAGAGGAACCTGGAATAATATCATGGAACTGTTCTGTTAAAATATGCTTCCAGCCCTTTGTCAATTTTTCCTGCTGTGCTTGTTCTATCTTTCCTCCATGGAGGGCGTCCATTACCGTCAGCCATTCTGCTCTCCGGTAAAGCAATTCCATTTTGCGGTTCATACGCTTGTTATAACCCTGGCTTGTATAGGTACCCCGATGATATTCCAGATACAATTCTCCATCCCAGGTATGTACATACTGATTGGTATTTTCCACTGTTTCATGGAGCTTTATAAAATATTCTCCTGCTGTAGACATCTTTACATTGGGAAGTCCTGGAATTTTATCCATTCTTCTGCGATATTCCAGCATATCACGATTGACGCCGCCGCCCCCGTCGCCAAAACCAAATGATATCAATAAATCCTTATTCATTTGTTTTTCACTGTAGGAATCCCAAACACCTTTTACTGTTTTTGGAAATAATTTTCCGTTGTACATATAAAACCAGGAATCTTTTCCATTCCAAGGCTCTGGTGTTGTAATAAAATGGGTCAAAATTTCACTGCCATCAATTCCCTTCCACATAAATGTATCGTGAGGCATACGGTTATACTGATTCCAACTGATTTTTGTAGTCATAAATGTATCAATTCCAGCTTTTTTCAAAATCTGTGGAAGCGCCCAGGAATAGCCAAATACATCTGGCAGCCATAGATATTCTACCTCTTTGCCAAACTCGTCTTTTATAAATTTGCTTCCAATCAAAATCTGTCTTGTGAGAGATTCTCCGCTTGTAAGGTTACAATCAGCTTCTACCCACATACCGCCATCCGCTTCCCAGCGGCCTTCTGCTACTTTATTTTTAATCTTCTCATAAATATCAGGAAATTCTTCCTTCATATAACTGCGGCTGTGTCTGAAGGAAAATATATTCTGGGTACAGTTCCATCAACCGGAATACAGTGGAAAAAGAACGAGAGCATTTTTCTCTTGTATGCTTTAACCTCCAAAGCCATGCCACATCAATATGGGTATGTCCTACACAGTACACATTAATCATCGAATTCTTATCCATGGAATCAATGCTTTTATTCAATTCATCATCTGCCTGATGTACAGACTCATAAAATCCTTCGCTGCCTGGATACGACCAGTCAATACAATGACATGCATGGTCCAATGCTTTACGAAGTTCATGCTGCACGGGATTAAGGTCATCCAATTCCTCTATGGTCTGCCATACCATAGACGCCATATAGTAAAAATCATCTGTTTTCTCATCCAGCCATGCAAGATCAGCTCTTGCAATCCGGTGCTCCTGTTCCTTGGGCACTCCGCCGCCTTCTAAGCCAGACCACAGACGGAATGTGACATCTACCTTGGTCCCACAAAGGGCCTGATCAAAAAATAACTCTTTATGGTTGACGTCTACTCCTTGATACATTTCTCCATTTATATAGGCCATAGATTCGAAACCAGAATTATTTCCTCCGCCAGTATTTCCAAAATCAAAAATACCGACAATTTTTCTTCCTTTCCATTCAGAAGGAATCTGGATATTTTTATGTAACCACAAAAATCTGTCACGGCCTTTCCAGGTCTCTCCTGTCTCTATCATCTCACATCCATGGAAATTCGGAATTTGTGGATTCACTACCCCCTGGTTATCTTCTACTGCGTCAAAATTATGAAATTCAATGATATCTCTGTACCTGTATTTTTCTATTTCGCTAATACGTCTTTCTAATTTTCTGTCTGTCAAAAACATAATGCCCTCCTGAATTCCTTGCCCTCCCTGGATATGGGGATTTATTCATTTTACATGATCATTGTATTATGCTTCCTAGCATATTTCAATTCAAAGAATTCTAGTTTTTATGAACATTCTTCATATGCTTACCGTTCAATAAAATATCCACAATAGTCCAACACTAATTCGCTGAACATGGCATTTGCCCAGGAGAACCATTCTCTTGTATATTTCGTATCGTCATCTACATGAAAGCCCTCATGCATCAGTCCTGTTCCCCCATCTGCAGCTGCAAGCATATGAAGGGTTTCTAATTTTCTTTCTTTTGACTTTACTGTCAAACCTCCATAGCCAAAGCGATATGCCAAATATACTTTGTGGGCGTATGAGAACTTCCAATTCCCGCTGCTTTTCTTCCTTCATAATAATATGGATTTCCTTCACTTAAAATAAATCTTCTTGTATGTTCTGCTACCTCTTTATTCTTTCCTTGATATCCAAGATATGTCATGGAAAGCAAACTTGGCACATTTGCATCATCCATCAAATGATACTGACCATACCCATCTGTTTCGTATGCATATACATCTCCAAATTCCTCTGTTTTTGTAATCCCATAGGATTCTATACCTTCGTAAATTTGCTTTCTTAATGTCTCTGCATCCTTCTTAAGTTTAAAATCATGAAGAATATCCCCTGCAATCTCCTCCAAATATCTAAGTACCACAACTGCAAACATATTTGAGGGCACAAGATATCCATAGGCGCAAGCATCATCACTGGGCCGAAATCCTGACCAGGTCATTCCAATTCCTGATTTTACCAGAGCTCCTTTTCCATTCCTGGAAAGGGTATCTGTGAAATATGTATTTTTTCTTACAAAATGATAAGGGGATTTCTCTTCATGATATTGTTCTGTAGAAAATACTTTTATAATTTTTTTTGCACCTTCATGAAACGCCTTGTCAAACTGCTGGGTATGTCCAGTATTTTTCCAGATTAAATATGCAAACTGAAGGGGATAACAAAGGGAATCTACCTCATATTTTCGCTCCCATACCCATCCATTCTTTTTGGTATCGTCTTTCTCCCAGCAATTTCCATTGTCTTCTTCATTGAACGCATTGGCATAGGGATCTATCTGAAGATACTTAAACTGGCGTTTTGACAAGCCTATCAAGAGCTTTGCAATTTCAGGCTCATCCCTGGCAGCTATTAGATATGGCCGTAGCTGTGCTGATGAATCCCGAAGCCACATTGCAGGAATATCCCCTGTTACTGCATATGTTGTTCCGTCTTGCATTTTTTTAATGTAGTGTCTAATGTATTTGTATAACATTTTTGAAACATTTCAAAAAGCTTTGGTTCATCTTTTAATTGTTCTTTTACGGTCTTTAGTATTTGTTCAATGGAACGATATTGTTGTTTCTGTATCATCACTTGTCCTCCACATATTTTTTTGGATTGTAACATTGTTGATATCAGAAATACAATAGATTTTTGATGAAAACAAGAATATGTTCCTTAAAACAAGAAAATATATAAACACACTACAAACACATCCGTTCAGACAATTTCCTTTCAAAACGGTCCTTACGTAAATCTGCCGGGATTTTCGTGGGATATTTCCCCTGAAAGCAGGCAGCGCAATAATCCTCACTGCCTATCAGTTTATTCAGCTTCTCTATTGGTAAATATCCCAAAGAATCTACCCCAATCATTCTTGCAATCTCGTCCACGCTATGATGGCATGCAATCAGGTTTTCTTCCGAATCAATATCCGTTCCATAATAACAGGGATATAAAAATGGAGGCGCGGAAATTCTCATATGGATCTCTTTCGCTCCGGCATCACGCAAAAGCTTTACAATACATTTGCTGGTTGTCCCTCTGACAATGGAATCATCGATCAGTACAACTCTTTTTCCATTGATTACATTCTTGACAGGGCTCATCTTAATCCTGACCTTGTCCAAACGTTCATCTTGTCCTGGAGAAATAAATGTCCTTCCAATATATTTATTTTTTATCAGCCCAATCCCATAAGGAATTCCTGATTTTTTCGCATACCCCAATGCCGCATCCAATCCGCTGTCGGGAACTCCAATCACAATATCCGCGCATTTGGGATAACTCTCTGCCAGTAATTCTCCGGCTTTCATACGGGATTCATGTACGGATATGCCATCTATAACAGAATCCGGCCTTGCAAAATAGATGTATTCAAAAATACAGGTTCTTTGGCTTTGTTTTTCACAGTGTTCTCTCCTTGATTCCACACCATTTTTTGTAAACACCAGAATCTCTCCCGGCAGCACATCACGGATAAATTCTGCTCCTACCGCTGACAATGCACAGCTTTCGGATGCAGCCACATACGCCCCGTCCGCCATTTTTCCATAGCAAAGGGGCCGGAACCCATATGGATCTCTTGCAGCAATCATTTTTGTAGAAGAAATCAACACCAGAGAATAAGCGCCTTCCAGTAAATTCATGGTATTGCTGACTGCTTCCTCTATGCTTGGCGTCCTAAGCCTTTCTCTTGTGATTACATAAGCGATGGTTTCCGTATCGCTGGTTGTATGGAAAATTGCTCCCGATAATTCCAGATTGTCGCGAAGTTCCAAAGAATTGCTCAGATTTCCATTATGCGCCAGCGCCATCTTGCCTTTCTGGTGATTGACTTCAATAGGCTGGCAGTTATTTCTTGTGTTTCCTCCGGTCGTTCCATACCTTACATGTCCCACCGCCATATTCCCCATCGGGAAATGAGATAATGTATCTTTAGAAAATACTTCACTGACAAGCCCAAGATCTTTGTAGGAAGAAAATGCGCCGTCATCATTCACAACAATTCCACAGCTCTCTTGCCCTCTGTGCTGCAGGGCATATAGCCCATAATAAGCAATGCCTGCAGCATTTTCCTTTTTTGTACCTATCACTCCAAATACGCCGCATTCTTCATGAATAGCCATAACTTTATTTCCTCCAGTTATATACAGGTTTCTATCTGTCCTGGTTTTTATTCCACATCCTGAAGTGCGTCAAATCCTTCTTCTCCGGTTCTTACTTTCACTACATTTTCTACATCATAGACAAAAATTTTTCCATCTCCAATATGCCCTGTGTAAAGTACTTTCTTCGCTGTTTCAATCACTTTACGGATCGGAACTGCGCTGACTACAAGATTCACCTGTACTTTGGGAAGAAGATTCGCCTCTACCTGTACGCCGCGATAGTACTCCGGTTTGCCTTTCTGAATCCCGCATCCCAGGACATGGGATACTGTCATACCAGTAATTCCCAGCTTCATCATTGCATTTTTTAAAGCTTCGAATTTGGATTCCCTGCAGACAATCTCAATCTTTGTAAGCTTTGGAGTTCCTTCTTCAAATGCAGGAACTTTCTTAACCGGAATCGCTTCTGCAACCGGGGTATCACCGGATACCGCCACAAAATCATTTCCTTCTTCAATATACTCCGGAAGCATTGCAAAACCTGCATACGCAGAAGGAAGGCCATGTTCTGCCGCATCAAGGCCAGCCATTTCTTCTTCCCTGTCTACACGAAGGCCTGCAATTGCTTTGATTACAAGGAATGTAATAGTTATAGTAACTGCTGTCCATACTGCTACACTGGCAAAGCCGATAAACTGAAGTTTCAACAAGCCAAACCCGCCGCCATAAAGCAGACCAGTTAAAGTTTCTCCCGAAGCATTTGCAATACTGTACCCGGGAGCCTTATCTGTAGCAAATAATCCAACTGCAAGTGTACCCCAGATCCCATTCATGCAATGCACGGCAACTGCCCCGACCGGATCATCAATGCGAAGTATATGGTCAAGAAGCCACACGCCAAACACAACCAAAAGGCCCGCAACTGCTCCAATCGCAATTGCACCGAATGCATCTGTCACATCACAAGGCGCCGTGATTGCAACAAGCCCTGCCAACGATGCGTTTAGGCACATGGAAACATCTGGCTTTCCATATTTGATCCATGTAAAGAGCATACATACAACAGTTGCAGCCGCAGGTGCGACTGTTGTTGTCAGGAAAATAGAACCAAGCTGTGCAATAGAAGTTGCAGCCGCACCATTAAATCCATACCATCCGAGCCAAAGAATAAATACCCCAAGCGCTCCGAACGCAATGCTATGTCCCGGAAATGCATTTACTTTCACAACTTTTCCACTCGTATCTCTGGTAAACTTTCCGATACGGGGACCAAGAATTTTTGCACCAATTAATGCAGAAATACCGCCTACCATATGGATCGCACAGGAACCGGCAAAATCATGGAATCCAAGCTGGGAAAGCCATCCTCCTCCCCATATCCAGTGTGCTTCAATCGGATAAATCAAGGCAGAAATTATACCGGAATAAATACAATAGGAAAGAAATTTTGTACGTTCCGCCATTGCACCGGATACGATGGTTGCCGTTGTAGCACAGAATACAAGGTTAAATACAAAACTTGAAAAATCAAACTCCGCATATGCAGTAAACAAATCAAATCCCGGTCTCCCGATAAATCCAGACAGGTCTTCTCCCATCAGTAAACCAAAACCAATCAGTATAAATACTACGGTTCCAATACAAAAATCCATCAAATTCTTCATAATGATATTTCCTGTATTTTTTGCCCTGGTAAAACCCGCCTCTACCATTGCAAAACCTGCCTGCATCCAGAACACCAATGCGGCGCCAATTAAAAACCAGACTCCGAACACTTCGCCGGATACTGTTTCCTGCACAAGCGCTTTCATAGCTTCATCCATATCTTCTTCCTCCAATCAGACGTTAAATTTATCAACTTATTTTACGCCAAACAGTAAATCGCCATAAGTTGGAAATGGCCAGTATTTCTTTGCCGTTATCGTTTCTGCCTCATCACAGGCAACTCTTAATTCTCCCATTTTTCCTAAAACAGCATCCCGAATCATATAAGATTCTGCTTCCACATCTTCTGCATCCTGGAGTTTCATCACAGCTTCTTCTAATTCATCTGTCTTAACTGCAATCTGATCTTCCAGTCTTACAAGTTTTTTCATAAGCTCCGTTTCATAACTGCGTGAAATTGAATCATCGACCGCCTTTTTTGCCACCGCTGTATTTGCAAGTTCCAATACATATGCGCTTACTGCAGAAGCAATCTCTGTCTTTGCCATATCAACCATGGTATTTGCTTCAATCAGAACTGTCTTACAATAATTTTCCAGCATAATTTCACATCTGGACTTCAGCTCTGCTTCTGAAAATACTTTGTGAGACGTCAGCATCCGTACATTTTTTTCATCCAGCAAATGCGGCATACAATCCGGTGTTGTACGATAATTAAGAAGCCCTCTCTTTTCTACAGCTTCCTTAATCCATGTGTCGTCATAACCATTCCCGTTGAAAATAACACGTTTATGGTCTTTGATGGTCTTGCGGATCATTTCATGCAGTACGTCTTCAAAATTCTCCGCTTTTTCCAGTCTGTCCGCATAGATTTTCAAACTTTCTGCCACCGCGCTGTTCAGCATCATATTTGCGCAGGCAATGCTGTTGGAGGAACCAAGCATACGGAATTCAAATTTATTTCCAGTAAACGCGAACGGCGATGTACGGTTGCGGTCTGTGGTATCGCGGTTAAACTTTGGAAGTACGTTCACGCCCAGCCTCATCTGTGTTTTTTCAGTGCCCTCATATGGAGTGCCGATTTCAATCGCTTCCAGTACTGCATTCAATTCTTCTCCAAGGAAAATAGAAATGACTGCCGGAGGCGCTTCGTTTGCCCCAAGTCTGTGATCATTGCCTGCCGTTGCGACAGAAAGGCGAAGCAGATCCTGATAATCGTCCACCGCCTTAATAACTGCACAAAGAAATAATAAAAACTGTGCGTTTTCGTACGGTGTTTCGCCCGGCGACAACAGATTCACGCCTTCATCCGTAGCTAAGGACCAGTTGTTATGCTTTCCGCTTCCATTTACTCCGGCAAATGGTTTTTCATGAAGCAGGCACACAAGCCCATGCTTTGCAGCAACCTTCTGCATAATTTCCATGGTCAGTTGGTTATGGTCTGTTGCAATGTTTGTTGTCGTATAGACAGGGGCAAGTTCATGTTGTGCCGGGGCAACTTCGTTATGCTCTGTCTTTGCCAGAATACCCAGCTTCCAGAGTTCCTCATTCAATTCTTCCATATAGGCTGCAACCCTCGGCTTGATCACTCCAAAATAATGATCGTCCATCTCCTGTCCTTTTGGCGGCTTTGCGCCAAAAAGCGTACGTCCTGTAAATCGAAGATCCCTCCTCTGTTCATACATTTCTTTTGTAATAAGGAAATATTCCTGTTCCGGTCCTACAGATGTGCGGACACATTTTACGTCGTTGTTTCCAAACAGATGAAGAATACGGATTGCCTGCTTATTTAATGCTTCCATAGAACGGAGCAGCGGCGTTTTTTTATCCAGCGCCTCTCCGCCATAAGAGCAGAATGCAGTAGGAATACACAATGTATTGCCCTTTATGAATGCATAAGACGTAGGATCCCATGCTGTGTATCCTCGCGCTTCAAAAGTAGCACGGAGTCCGCCAGAGGGAAAGGATGAGGCGTCCGGTTCTCCTTTGATCAGCTCCTTTCCGGAAAACTCCATAATCACACCGCCGTCGGGAGATGGAGAAATAAAACTGTCGTGCTTTTCTGCTGTAACTCCGGTAAGAGGCTGAAACCAATGCGTATAGTGGGTAGCGCCATGATCTACCGCCCAGTCTTTCATAGCTGCCGCTACTGCATTTGCTACGCCAATATCCAGCTTTGCGCCTTCATCAATCGTTTTCCTCAAAGACTGATAAACCTTCGCCGATAAATTTGCTTTCATCACTCTGTCATCAAATACTTTACATCCAAAAAAATCAGATACATTCTTCATAATCTCACTCCTTCCAATTTGAAAATGAAAAGACAAGGATGGCTTTCATGGCGCGTTTCCCTGCGCCGCAAAAGACTCCCTTGCCTTTTATCCCAAATTTTATGTATTTTCATTTACAAAAGTAAAAAGCGTCTCTGAGAACTTTCTCTCAAAGACGCCCTTGCCTTTACGTGTTGGATAATACACCCTTAAAAATCATTTGTCAATCCTTTTCTTATTTTTTTCTATCGTTTTAAAAAATATTGACAAAGCGCTTCATCTGCTGTATAAATATAAAGAGTGTGAGCAAAGGCGTTCATTTTCAGAGCAGAAATCACCTGCCCTGAAAGCGGATAATTTTGCTTTTTTTATTCTATAGGAAAGCTTTTATCGCACTGCGACGGGTATGAAATCTGTCGCAAAGCGACCCGCCGCAGGCGGAGAATCCTGCAAAGCAGGATTCTTTCTTGTTTATTCTGAAAGATATGTAACAAATTAAAAGAAAAAAGAAAGTAGGTAGGCTTATGAAATATTCAAAAGAAGAGGTCATCCAATATGTGCGTGAAGAAGACGTCAAATTCATCCGCCTCGCCTTTTGTGATGTATTCGGCAAGCAGAAAAACATATCCATTATGCCACAGGAGCTTTCCCGTGCTTTTGAATATGGCATCGCCATTGACGCATCCGCCATCGCTGGTTTTGGTGATGAAAACCATTCTGATCTGTTCCTGTATCCTGAAGCAGACACATTGACGCCTCTGCCATGGAGACCGGAGCATGGAAGTGTAGTAAGAATGTTCTGTCACATTACTTATCCCAATGGAAAAATATTTGAATGTGATACCCGTTCTATTTTAAAAAACGCGATTCAAAAAGCAAAACTTTCCGGACATCAGTTTTTCTTTGGCGCAGAGCAGGAGTTTTACCTGTTCATGTTGGATGACAATGGAAATCCAACCAAAAAACCTTATGATAACGCAACTTATATGGATATCGCTCCGGAAGACAAAGGTGAAAATATCCGCCGCGAAGTATGCCTGACGCTAGAACAGATGGGAATACAACCGGAACGCTCACATCATGAAGAAGGACCGGGACAAAACGAAATTGACCTTCGCTATTCCGATCCTCTGACCGCCGCAGACAACGCCATGACGTTTCAGACGGTTGTAAAAACAATCGCCCAGCGGAATGGCCTTTACGCTGATTTCAGTCCGAAACCATTGGAAAACAAACCAGGGAACGGCTTCCATATCAATATATCAGTCAAATCATCTTATGATACAGACAATATGAAATACCTGATTGCAGGGATTTTGGATAAAGTTGCTGATATGACGGTATTTTTAAATTCAACGGAAAGCTCCTATCATCGTTTTGGCAGCAACAAAGCTCCAAAATATATTTCCTGGTCCAGCGAGAACCGTTCACAGCTTTTAAGAATCCCAGCCGCTGTCGGCGAATACCGTCGTGTTGAACTTCGTTCTCCTGATCCGGCTGCTAATACTTATCTGATATTTGCCCTGATAATTTATGCCATTCTTGATGGAATTGAGAATAAACTAGAGCTGCCGACCCCTGCGGATATCAATCTGTATAAAGCAAATGCGAATACCCTTGCCAATTTTAAACAACTGCCTAGCAATCTTAAATCCGCCTGTGCAGTAGCTGCAAACAGCAATTTTATCAAAAAAAACATACCAGACGCTATATTAGACATCTACTGTAATAAATAATTTAATCCAAAGAAAAAGAAGGAGGTGCAAAATGAGTTTAAGAGAACGGGTTTACAGTATACTCATTGTGTCTGCAACAGATAAATTCACCTCTGCCTTTGCCGACCTGCTCCCCGAAACAAGATATTCCCCGATCCATACTGTTGCCAGTGTCAACGCCGCCGAACGGATACTCGCTGAAAAAACGTTTGATTTTGTCATTATCAACGCGCCTTTGCCTGACGATATGGGTACTCGCTTTGCAATTGACACCTGTACCAGTAAACAATCTGCTGTTCTGCTTTTGGTAAAAAGTGATATACATGCCGGAATTCACGACAAGGTTGCTGAATACGGTGTGTTCACGCTGTCAAAACCAACATCAAAGCCAACCATGATACATGCTCTTAGCTGGATGGAAAGCGCCAGGGAGCGGCTGAGACAATTTGAAAAAAAATCCCTGTCTATCAAAGAAAAAATGGCAGAGATCCGTCTTGTTAACAAAGCGAAATGGATTTTAATCAGCGAATTAAAAATGAACGAACCCGATGCCCACCGTTATATTGAAAAACAGGCAATGGACCGCTGCATTACAAAACAAACAATTGCTGAAGAAATCATTAAGTCTTATTCATAATACCCAAAAAAAGCATTTGTTAATCACCTTAATTACTGATACTGACTTGTGGTTCACCACACTTGGCGGTAAAAAACCCGTGGCTGGACTTGCGTGATTCGTACCATGCTCAGCACACAAAAGAAAAAGAGCCGCCGCATTTTGCGACGACTCCTGAAAAATTCAGAAATGTCTAGTCAAATACCGTTATTTCAAAGGAATCAATTTTTCTCTGCATTGATGTACTTCGCAGGTAACCTCTTTCTCTGAATGATTATAGGTCATTCCATTGACGTCGAATCCGTAACAGGTTCCTTCTGAATCTTTGTAAAACATAGTCACATGGGTTGGAGCCGTTGGGTTTGAGCTGTTGGATCCCATACCAAGCCACACGCCCTCACCGTCTTCTGTCATATCTTTAATTTTAGGAATTCCAAGATCTTCCATTGCTATTTTCATAAGAACTTGGGCTGCCCAACAATCGCAGATACCTCCTTGAAACATCATAATATTATCTAATATTGAATCAGTTTTCATGATATAGGTATCATCCACAGACCAGTTTTCCCAAAAGGTTGCATTATACTCTTTTAAAGTAAGATCACGGCCTGGATAGTGATTTGTACTATTGATATAGTTATTCAGAGCGATCAACTTTTCAGAATTTGTCATTCCTGGTTTCCATAGAGCTTCTTCCACTTTATTGAGAACTGCACGATATAAATCTAGATCGTACTTGGAATAGGAAGAAGAATCGTTCTTATTGCGGGAGTTGCTTGTCAAATAAACATAATCTAATACTTTATCCCCCTGTTTTGCCACTACTTTTAAAGCTCTTGTGCTCATTCCAGTATCTATAACCAATCGTTTTCCGGCTGTGGCTCTGATCTTGTCTTGCCCTGGGCCCGCATTGGTAAATGGTTCTTGAATTTTGATAGGACTCCAATTAACCTGGCCTTCCTTTGCATTCCATTCCCTCAAAGCGGAAGCAGAGGACTCTTTTTTTAGGCTAGGAGCTTGATATTTAATTCCCATATCTAAGTACATCTTAGCATAAGCTTTCGGCGTTACATCTTCAACTTCAAAAGTCACATTTTTATTAATCCAATATTCGCTTCCATTACAGAAAAAATCAACGTCGTAAGTATTCGTTCCATCTGTATTACGGCTGTCGCATTCTTTCACTTTAAAAGTACTCTTATTTGAGTACGCTATTATTGTAAAACCATATACCGAAGCGCTTTTCTTTGATTCATTTACCTTTATCGTACAAGAAATTAGAATGTCTTCTGTGTTGAGCATGCATACTGCCGTAATGGTGGCAGTTCCTCCTCCCACTGCTTTGATGGTTCCCTTTTTCATTTCTTTTAGATCCGTAAATGAAGAGGAAACAGTAGCGACAGATGTATTACTAGACTCCCAATATACCAACGCCTGATTGTCATATAGTGACGAAATGGAAACCGTAAGCGTAGTGGTATCTCCCTCATTCATGGTTAATGAAGTCTTGCTCAGGGAAACTTTTTCGTTGTTATTGTTACTGTTATTGTTATTATTATTATCATTATTATTATTTCCGCTGCTGGAACTTCCGGTTACCTTGAAATAATAGTTTGCTTTCTTTCTATTTTTAAATGTTACTGTGATTCTTGCTGCCCCAGCTTTTTTTGCAGTAACTTTAAACCTTTTTGAAGAAGTTTTTTGACAGAAGCAATTTTTGTCTTGTCAGATTTCACAGATTTAATCGTATATTTTGTGGAAACAGTCTTTCCTTTTCCCTTTTTCAAAGAGTATTTTCCCACGTCATATTTATATTTCGTTGTCTTTCCGTTTTTAAACCTTACTGTTATGACAGCAGAACCATATTTGTACTTGGACGTCACTTTGAATTTTTTAGACGATACCTTTTTTACCGATAGTATGGAAGAGTTACTGGATTTCACGGACTTGATCGTATACTTTGTACTTATGGTCTTTGATGTAGTAAGGGTTATAGTTTTATTTACTGTCGTAGTCTTTGACTTAGCTTGGACATTGGCAGGAACAGATGTTTCCACAACGGACAGTATCATAATAAAAACCAATACCATAGATAATATTTAATGCACTTTCTTTTTCATATCTTTCCTCCTTATCTATTCTAATAACTTCTCGAAATCTTCAGCCCTTATTTCATGGGGCTTTCAGAACCTATTTTTCAAAAATCACCCACTTTTGTGTCCATAATCCTAATGCTGACTCGGATAGCAACATCACTACGCAAAACAGCAGAAAGCATTGCAATTCCTTGTTCTGTAAAAACAAATGGCAGTTTCCTACGCCCGCCATATCCATTATCATCCTCCAAACTTGAAATCACAAATTGTGATTTCAAGTTTTCATATTCCTCTTTCGTCAGTTGAAATCGAAATCTTTCTGGAAATCTTGAAATGTTACGCTTTACTGCCTGATTTAATACTCTCGTTTCTACTTGATACAGCATCGCTAAATCGCTGTCTATCATAACCTGCTGGTTACGGATAACATATATCATGCTTTTTATATCGGACTCTGCTGATTCAATGCTTATTTCTTGGGTATCATTATTTGCCTTTGTCAGAGCTGTTTGTTCTGTATCAGCCATCTTTATCGCCCTTTCTATTTTAAAATGCCAGATTGAAACCTCAAAACTATGAATAACTTGAAATCACAATTTGCGACTTCAAGCTCTGCTTCTTTGCATTAAACTTGAAATTCCAAATCAGAATACCAAGTTTTATGTACGCTTATTGTTTGCTTTTACAGTATATCACACATATTTCTATGAGGATATCTATAATCTTTCCATCTCCCTCCACAAAAAAAGGGACAAAATAATTCGTTAATTCAATTTTAACTTCGTCCCAACTTGTGACAAAGTTAATAACTTTGAACCTGAAACTCTCACCTTTTCAATTAGCAAGATTTTCAACAAAATTTTTCGGATAATTAGCAGAAACGCTATTTTGATCAGCAAACTCAGATATAGTAAAATACCGAGAACTCTGGAACCCCAGTATTCTCGGTATTTCTCAAGACGTCGCTAAGAGGATTCGAACCTCCGGCCTACCGCTTAGGAGGCGGTCGCTCTATCCTGCTGAGCTATAGCGACATTTAAAAATCTATTTTATTTTAATTGTTTCTAAGGATTTTGTCAATCCTTTTTTTACATTTGATAATGAATACGTCCCTGCATCCAAATAACACCCTTAAATCTACGCCCAATTACAGGCTCTCCCAATAAATCTTCCTGATTAATACAAACATCAAAAATTAAATGATTACTATTCAAAGTCAACACATATAATTTTTCCTTTGTCCTCTTATTATCAATTGTATAAAAATCAAGAATCTCACCCATAATGTTATACTGGTCACTTTCAATTCCACTGGGCATAAAATAAGTATCTACAATTGAAAGAATATCTTCTGTCATAATTCTCCTTGAAATCATAGAATATGTATCAATATCCTCCAATGTGAGACTTTCCATTGCTTCTTCATCACCATCTCTGGCAGCAGCCATTAAATGATTACGGTTATTTGTATATTTCTCACCGCTTTTAATCTGATTTTCATTTTTATAAACAGGAAGAATAATCTTCCCATCTGTAGCCAAGGCAGATATTGTAGTATTTACTGGCATTCTTTTTCCATTCTTTGTACGGAACTCCTGAAGATACTCAATTACATTCTGTAAATAAAAAATTAATGTTACTCCTATTCTCATCTCATCACAGACACCTGCATAAGATTCCCGATCAAAACGCTTTTCAACCTCTACTTTTTCCTCTGTAGTAACGCCACTGCCCAGAAAATAAGGATAGTAATATTCCATATGAAATTCATTATCTCTTATATAAAATCCTCGAACTGAAATTCCTATATATTCTCCAAATTCTTTACTCAATTCTGCAAATACATTCCCATAATCATCTTCGGTTATTATCTTTTTGTCTGGGTGTTCAATAATATCTTTTATCAACAAATTAACTTCATTCTTATTTCTTAAATTTCCAAATCCAATACTTCGCAAATAATTATGCAATTTTCACCCTCCTTCCAAATAACACCGTTCTTTGATTATTATATAATATAAAATAATGTTTTGCAATTTTTTTTAACAAATAATTCCTGTTATTTTAGGCGCTTCTCTACGGTTCAAATTTTCCGTCTTAATCTTATTTTTATCCTTCTCATTGACATACAGAATAATTGGAGCATGTGAATTTTCCGTTTGAGAAATCACGACTGCATTTTTACCATTTTCTGTTTTTACATATGTACCTGCCGGATAAATCCCTACTTTTTTCTCCAATATTTTTTCCATGCGATTTTCAAATTTTTCTTTATCCGAAATTAAATCAAAGGCTTGAAAAATTGATTTTTTCGGACATTCCATCCCTGAAATCGCACAATCAAAAGCATCACAAATCTGTATCATATGACATTCTTTTTGGCTATTCCTTTGCCGTAATGGATAACCACTTCCATCCATTCTTTCATGATGGGAAAGTACCATCAATTTTGAAATCTCCGGTACCCATTCTTCTTTTTCTAAAGCAGTGTATCCTAAAATTGTATGATTCTTCAACTCATATTCTTCCAAAGAAGTTAATTTGTTATAGGAAAAATTTCGGTAATCAATATCTATATACCGATACCCCAAATCATGAAGCAAACATCCCAAAACGGCATGTTCCATTCTTTTTCTGGAAAAACCATACTCCTTTCCTAACATCATTACCAATATGGTAATAAAAATTGTATGCTCATACATATCAGAACTTCGATTTCTAAAATCCAAAGCCCTGTTTTCTTTTGTTTCTTCAAATACAGTTACTAGCTCTTTCACAAGACTTTCTAATTTTCTTAAACTATTTTTTTCTTTATAAACATGATGAGACAATATCTCTTTTAAATCATTCTCGAATTTCAGAAACACGCCTTCCTCAAAATAAAAATTTGCTTTTTCATATTTTTCAAAAGGATCCTCAATAAAAATTTTCTGGACATTTAACGCAGCCAATGATTCTTTATAACTCACTTTTAAAACTGTTCCTATCTCCAGAACAACACTTCCATTTTCCAAACACACTGGCTTTGCCAAAACTTCATTTCCTTTTAATTCTGATACTAGATATTCTCTCATATATTGTACCTCTGCATTTCCGTTCCTTTACAGAACAATGACATTAATTGAGGAACAGGTTCCCTAATCTTCTGTCGACTTCGTTGACTTCTTAACACCCATTGCAATGTCTAATGCTTCTTTTTCCTCATCCGCAAGTACAATAATGGAATTACCACTTAAAATCTCTTTGATATAAGTATAACATCCCTCTCTGCTGTGCATTGCATTAATAATAAATCCATCATTTTTCTGATCCAGCAATGCCAAAGAGAAACTTAATTTTCCACCCATTTCGTGAAAAGCATCATATTTTACCATTCCAACTTTCTGAAACGTATATTTTAAACTGTCAAAAATCTTTTGAATATTCTCTCTGTTTTCGGCTTCAAAAACCAACAGTTCATCCACCTGTTGAATACGCTTAATTAAGGTGTCTTCCAATGACTCAGCATTTTTTCCCATCATAAATGCTTCGTATTTCTTTTTTATTTTTCCTGTTTTTACTACATTTACAATTAGCAAAATAAACAATATGAACATGATTGCCGCCATAATGGTAAAAGTTAGTAAAAAATCATCTACTGTAAAATATAATCCTATAAAGTCTGACTTCATGATTTCCTCCATGTTTCTATTTTATAACGGAACATATGTTTTAAACAAATTTAATGGATTGATTGAAATAGATCTATAATCCTTTCCAACTCATTATTCGAATAATATTCTATTTCAATTTTCCCCTTTTCTTTTCCTTTATAATGAATGGCAACCTTCGTACCCATAATAGCCTTTAATTTTTGTTCCATATCTTCATAAAAAATTGACATATTATTATCCTCTTGCTGCTTCTTTGGCACCTCTGGTTTTTGATTTTGAATTTTCTTAACAAGCTTTTCTGTTTCTCTTACGCTTAATTTTTCATCAAAAATCTGCTGCGCAAGATTATATTGTTTTTCACTATCTGCAATTGCCAAAAGTGCACGAGCATGACCAGTGGTAATCAAATCATCTATAACCATCTGCTGTACTCTTTCATCTAATTTCAAAAGCCTCATTGAATTAGTAACTGCTGTTCTGGATTTCGATACACGCTCTGCTACCTCATCTTGTTTTAAATGAAATTCATTTAACAATCTCTTAAAAGCTAGGGCCTCTTCAATGGGATTCAAATTTTCTCTCTGAATATTTTCAATAAGAGAAACTTCCACCATTTCTTGATCAGTCAATTTTTTTATAATAACAGGAATTTCTTTTAATCCTGCCATTTTTGCAGCTCTCCATCTTCTTTCACCTGCAATAATTTCAAAATAATCTTTTTTATCTTGCACCAACAATGGTTGTAAAATTCCGTATTGCTTTAATGATTCCGATAATTCTAATAATGAATCTTCGTCAAAATTTTTTCTCGGTTGTTCTCTGTTAGGCTCCACTTTCGTAATTTTCACAAAGGTTACATCTTTATCTAACTCCGGCATTCTTACCGCTTCTACGGTTTCTGGGGTTCCTACCTTATTTGCAATAAGGCTGTCTAAACCTTTCCCTAATCCACCCTTTTTTGCTGATGCCATTTTATTTTTCCTCTCTTTCTATAACTTCTTTTGCTAACAAACGATAGCTTTCTGCACCGGCAGATTTTGCATCATATAAATTAATTGGCAGTCCATGGCTGGGAGCTTCTGCTAATCGAATATTTCTTGGAATAATTGTCTTATATATATTCGTACTTAAATTGTTTTTTACATCTTCCACAACCTGTAAAGATAAATTAGTTCTTGCATCATACATTGTAAATACTACCCCTTCCATCTGAAGGTTTGGATTTAATCTTGTCTGAACCAAATTAATCGTATGTATTAATTGGCTCAGTCCTTCTAATGCATAATATTCACATTGAATCGGGACAAGAATTGTATCAGCAGTTGTCATTGCATTAATAGTAAGCATATTTAGGGAAGGAGGACAATCAATAATTATAAATTCAAAATCTTCCTTAATATAATCCACTTCATTTTTTAATATGTATTCCTTGTCGTCAATATCTAGTAATTCTATTTCTGCTCCTGCAAGATTTACATTAGATGGTATTAATAAAAGATTATCTATTTCTGTCTGGATCATACTTTCCCGGATCGTACATTCGCCAAGCATAAGCTCATACACTGTATTTTTAAGCTCTGTCTTTTCTAATCCAAATCCACTCGTTGTATTTCCCTGAGGATCCATGTCAATGGTTAATACTTTTTTTCCCTCTTCCACAAGACAAGCCGATAAATTAATTGCTGTAGTAGTTTTACCTACTCCACCTTTTTGATTGGCTATTGCTATGATTCTTCCCATATCTTTGTCCTTTCTTCTTATGTTAAATTCATTATAGCACCTTTTTTCTCTTATTACTATAGTTAATTCTATCTAAAAATGTTTCACGTGAAACATTTTTTTTGTTTAGAAAAAAAGAGATGGAAATGTTTCACGTGAAACATTTCCATCTCTTTCTACATTATTTTAAAATACATCAATCAATTTATTTCTAATTGAAAATACTGCTGCCTGCGTTCTATCTGTCACATCTATTTTTTTAAAAATACTGGAAATATGATTTTTTACGGTACGTTCACTAATTTCTAACTTTTTACCAATCTCCTTATTATATAATCCTATCGATAATAATTTTAAAACTTCTAATTCCCGTCTTGTCAACAAACTAATTTTTTCTTTTTCTATATCCCTTTCAACCATCTTTGAATTTAAAAGAGGAATCATACTTGGCTGTATATATGTTTCCCCTTCTATCACATGAAAGATTGCTTTCTTCAATTCAGAAGAATTTGATTCTTTCAGTAAATAACCATCAATTCCAATGTCTACAGCTTTCAACAAAAATTCAATTTCATTATGCACCGTTAGGATAATTACCTTTACATCTACCTTATTTTGTTTTAATTTTTCTAATACCTCCAATCCATTCATATTAGGCATATTGATATCTAACAATAATACCTGGGGAAGAACCTTCTCCAAAAGTATTAAACACTCGACTCCGTCACCGGCTTCTCCAATTACTTCCACGTCTCCATCCAGTTCCAGCAATTGTTTCAAACCTTCTCTAACTATAGAATGATCATCTACAATTACAACTTTCGCTGACATTATTCATCCTCCTTCATCCATTGGTATTGTTACATAAACCCTTGTTCCCTTTCCTGGCTCAGAATCAATATCTAATCTCCCAGAGAAAAGATTGACATGCTCTCGCATCAAAAATATACCAAACCCTGAACCATCCTTTCTTTTTAAATTTTGAATATCATTTATGGTAAATCCAATCCCATCATCCTCAATCCTTAGTTCAATATTTTTTAATTCATATTTTACTTTCACATACACATTTTTTGCTTTTGCATGTTTCAAAATATTATTACATGCCTCTTTCATAATATGTAAAATATGTAAGGATACAATAAACGGAAGATTTATGGATTCACCCAATGTTTCATATGAAACATTCAAAATTTCACTTTTTCGAAGCTTGGAGATTTCTCTTTCTATCATACCATTCAAACTCACATTATTCAGATAAATAGGACATAAATCTAAAATAATATTTCTCATTTCTTGAATAATATCCTGAATTTGTTTTGAAGCAGCATGAAGTTCTAAACGACAACGAACTGGATCTACATCCATTAACTTTATGCATATTTCAGTTTTATGAATCATATTTGTAAGATTTTGAATTGCCAAATCATGCATTGTCTTAGCGATACGTTGACGTTCCATCTCCTGTATTTCTAATAATTTATGTTGCATTATTTCTGCTTTTTCTTTTAAACTTTCTTTTTCAATCGAAGATTTTTCGTTCTCACGTGCAACTTTAAGTACATTTTCCAATTCAATAAGATCTGTATTCAGCTTTGCAATTTTTATTTCCAATTCACTTATTTCTAATTCTATCTGCTTTTGTTCCTCTAATAAAGATTCGATTTTCAAATGACTTTCCTGGTCAATATACCGTGGAGAAAAAGATTCAAAATTTTCATCTAAGGAACTTTCCAATGCTTGTATAAACTTAATATTATCTTTTCGGAGAATCTCTTTTTTCTGACATTCTCTTTCCAAATTTAATTTTCTTTCATACATCTCCTGATGTATTTTTTCTAAATAATTTACAATCATAATTCTACCTTTAAGAACGTATGTTTTATATCACTATTCTATATAAAAGAATGGTAATCATATTTATTGTATAATAAAATCTAAAATATGAAAAGATATATTTTGATTTTTTTACTTTTAAAATATATTTTGTTTGTATATCCAAGCCATATCGTCTATAATAATAATAGAAAAAATAAGTAACGCAAAAAAGTATACTTATTTTTTTATAATTTGCTATTTTTCTTAAAACAAATTTTTATGGGCGTCTGCTTCGCTCACTACTTCTAGACATAAAAAGAAAGGGGAAGCTATTTAATGAAAAAGCAAGTTCGTAATTTTCTATTTTTAAGCACTCTAACAACCATTAGTATCTATGGTATCAATAAAGCCATCCATGTTTCATCTACCTTAAAAAATCTTTTAAAAACAGAGAAAGGGAATTTTTTTAATTGGAGATATGGAAATATTTTTTATACCAAACAAGGAAAAGGAAGTCCAGTACTTCTAATCCATGATTTGAACCCTGCCTCCTCTTCCTATGAATGGGAGAAAATTGAAAAACAGCTTGCAAAACATCATACGGTTTACCGTCTGGATTTATTAGGATGTGGCAGAAGTGATAAACCAAATATGACTTACAGCAATTATCTCTTTGTGCAATTAATTACTGATTTTACCAAAAACATAATTGGATCAAAACCTGATCTCATTGCCACCGGTGATTCTGCTTCCTTTGCAGTTATGGCATGTAACATGGAACCAGAACATTTTCGTAAAATCATAATTATTAGTCCTGTTTCTTTAGAGAGCTTAATCAAAACACCAACGAAACGAAAAAATACATTAAAATTTTTAATAGATCTTCCTATTTTCGGTACTTTGATTTACAATCTTATATTTACAGAAAAGAACATAAGCCGAACATTTCATAAAAATTATTACTATAAAAACCACATGATTCCAAGCAAAATAATCAATATTTATTATGAAGCGGCACACACAGACAACAGCCATGGAAAATATTTATTATCAAGTATCATATCAAATTATGCCAATATTAATATTATCCATGCATTAAAAAAAATTAACAACAGCATTTACTTAATTGGAAGTAGAGAAAATGAGGAAAGTGAACAGATTATCAATTCCTATCTTTCCTACAATCCTTCCATTGAGGTTTCTTATCTTACAGAATCAAATTATCTTCCGCAACTGGAAGTGCCTGAAAAACTTTTAGACATTTTGAATTTATACTTAGAGCCTATAAAATAAAACTTAAGTCAAATATCCGCGTAAGCGCGGCTGCTTGACTCATTGCTGGCAAGAATAAACAGGGCTGTTGGAAAAAGGAAGATTTTCATAGGATGTAGCTGTGAAAATCTTCCTTTTTCCAACAGCCCTGTTTTTATAATTGGGTATATACACAAAATTTAATGAATTGGATTCTTTGATGGTGTACCAGCTTTCCTTGGATAACTCTTTGGTGTTTTTTTCTTTTTTTCAATTTGAATAAAAGACCTGGAAACTTCTGTTCCAGTCAAAATGAATTTTTCTACTTTTGTAATACTTCCTCCCAAAACAGAGATTGCTTTTTTGGCCTGCGCTGTCTCCTCTTCAATTTCCCCTGATTTATAAGAAATAAAATTTCCGCCTATTTTTACAAAAGGAATACAATACTCGCTTAAAGAAGATAAATTTGCTACCGCCCTGGAAATACATAAATCAAATTGTTCCCGATATTCTTTTTTTCCAGCCATTTCTTCTGCTCTTCCGTGAACAGCCAAAATATCTGAAAGATTCAATTCTTCTATTACTTCTTTTAAAAATAAAACACGCTTATTCAAAGAATCCATCAATACAATTTCTAATTGAGGAAATACAATCTTAAGAGGAATTCCGGGAAAGCCTGCACCTGTTCCCAAGTCCAATACCCGAAGATTCTGATTCAAATTGATACACTTGACTAAACTCAAAGAATCCAAAAAATGCTTTTCAACCACATCTTCAAATTCTGTAATTGCAGTTAAGTTCATCACTTTATTTTTTTCTATCAACATTTGATAGAATTTAAGAAATTGATTGATTTTCTCCTGAGAACATTCAATCCCAAGGCTTCTTAAACCTGCATAAAATTTATCCCATTCATAAGATTCCAATTGAATTTTTTCGTTTACTTCCATACTATTCCTGCCTGATCTTTATTTTTAATTTCCTACTTCAGATGATTTGCAGTGGTTTCTATTTTTTTCGATACATCTGCTCTAGATAAACTAACAATACTGAAATATCAGCCGGGGATACCCCAGAAATCCTAGATGCTTGTCCCACATTTACTGGTTGATACAAATTTAATTTCTGCTTTGCTTCAATTCTTAAGCTTTTCACCTGATTATAATCAAAATTTTCAGGAAGCTTCTTATTCTCCAGCTTTTTAAATTCTTTTACTTGCTTTAACTGCCGCTTGATATATCCATCATATTTAATATTTATGTTCACCTGTTCTACTACATCATAAGGAAGGTTCGGGCGATCTTTATCAATCTCTGCCAAATCATCATAAGAAAGTTCTGGTCTTCGGATTAACTCAGCAAGGGTTGTTCCTGTCTTTAAGGGAGCACTTCCATGCTCTTCTAAAATTTTTTGAACTACAGCATTTGCGCCGATCTTAACATGCTGAATTCTATCCACTTCTTTTTCGATCAAGCCTTCTTTTTCCACAACCCAATGATACCGCTCTTCATCAATCAATCCAACTTCATACCCTATTTTCGAAAGACGCAAATCTGCATTATCCTGCCGTAAAAGTAGACGGTATTCTGCTCTTGAAGTCATCATTCGGTAAGGCTCACGGTTTTCTTTTGTTACCAAATCATCAATCAATACTCCAATATAAGAGGTAGAGCGATCCAAAACCAAAGGTTCTTTTCCTTTGCAAAACATTGCTGCATTAATTCCTGCCACAAGACCCTGGGCTGCGGCTTCCTCATAACCAGAACTTCCGTTAAACTGACCTCCAGAAAAAAGACCTCGAATCCCTTTAAATTCCAAAGTAGGATAAAGCTGCCTTGGATCAATACAATCATATTCAATGGCATAAGCATTTCGAACAATTTTTACATGTTCCAGACCTGCTACGCTTTTGTACATTTTATATTGCACATCCTCTGGAAGAGAGCTTGACATACCACCAATGTACATTTCATTGGTATACAATCCTTCTGGCTCAATAAATACTTGATGACGTTCTTTATCAGAAAATTTTACTACTTTATCTTCAATGGAAGGACAATACCTAGGTCCAGTTCCTTCAATCATTCCAGAATATAATGGAGAGCGATCGAGATTTTCTCGAATAATCTCATGGGTATCTTTATTTGTATAAGTCAGCCAACAAGAAACCTGATCAATTTGTACTTCTTCGGGATCTGTAGAAAAAGAAAAGGGAACTACCCTTTCATCCCCCTTCTGCTCTTCCATTTTACTAAAGTCTACCGAACGCCTATCAATTCTTGCAGGCGTTCCTGTCTTAAACCGAAACAATTCAATTCCATTTTCTTTTAAAGATTCTGATAAATGATTTGCAGCCTGCAGACCATTTGGTCCAGTAAAATTTATCACATCTCCATAAAGACATCTTGACTTTAAGTATGTACCAGTACAAAGAACCACTGCCTTACTATGGTATAAAGCTCCAGAAAAGGTCTTTACACCTTTGACAATTCCATCTTCTACAATCAATTCTGTCACTTCAGCCTGTCGGATGGTCAAATGATCTGTACTTTCCAAAGTCCGTCTCATTTCCTGACTATATCCTGATTTATCTGCCTGCGCTCGAAGGGAATGTACGGCTGGACCCTTAGAAACATTTAACATTTTAGATTGAATAAATGTGTGATCAATATTAATTCCCATCTGTCCTCCAAGGGCATCAATCTCTCTTACAAGATGGCCCTTAGAACTTCCTCCAATATTAGGATTACAAGGCATCAATGCAATACTTTCCACACTAACGGTAAAAACAATTGTTTCCAAACCAAGTTTTGCACAGGCCAGAGCCGCTTCACATCCAGCATGTCCTGCTCCTGCCACACATATATCATATTCTTCTGAAAGATAAGGCATAACATTCTCCTTTCCAGTCAAATACCCCGCAGGGCACTTACCCTCGCGGCATTCGCAAATATCCGCGCAAGCGCGGCTGCTTGGCTCATTGCTCGCGGGAATAAAAACACTATTTTCCCATACAGAATTTAGAAAAAATTTCATTCACCAAATCTTCACTGGCGCACTCTCCTGTAATATTTCCTAATTCTTCAGAAGCGCTTACCAGATCAATAGAATAAAAATCTTCAGGCATTTCATCTTCAATACTTTGCCTTACCATGTTTAAACTGTCCAACGCAGACTGAAGAAAAGATTTCTGACGAACATTTGTGATTAATATCTCATCATTAAAAGAAATCTCTCCTGCAAAAAACATTTCTTTTATTTTATTTTTTATTTCTTTTACTCCTATCTCTTCTTTCATAGAAACAGACAAAACCGGATGATTCATACCTCTTTCCTCTAAATGAGAAAATACCATATTTTCGGTAGTAGATTTCTCCAAATCCGATTTATTCAAAAGTACAATCGTCTTCTTATCAGATAGCAATCCTAAAATTTCCTCATCATTTTCATCCAAAACAGTCGAAGCATCTACCATATAAATAACCAAGTCTGCCCTACTCAAAGATTCTTTTGCCTTATCCACACCAATTTTTTCTACTGTATCCCAGGTATCGTGAATTCCAGCAGTATCCATCACATTAAGAGTAATTCCATCCAAATTAACCTGCTCTTCTAAAATATCACGGGTGGTTCCCGCAATATTTGTAACAATGGCGCGTTCTTTCCCTGACAAAACGTTCATAAAAGAAGATTTTCCTGCGTTCGGCTTTCCAATAATTACTGTATTAATTCCCTCTTTTAAAAGCTCTCCATTTTCGGAGGATAAAAGCAAATCTTTTAATTCTAAACTTAATTCTGATATAATTTCTTTTAATTTTTCACTATAACCCTCCATAGATATATGTTCTGGATCATCCAAAGCCGACTCTATAAAGGCAATTTCATGAATAATTTTTCTTCGCACTTCCTTTATTTTATTTTTTAGATTTCCCTGAAGTTGATGAAGAGAGGATTCCAGAGAAAAATCATTTTTCGCATTAATCACATCAATAACAGATTCCGCTTGAGATAAGTCAATCCTACCATTCAAAAAAGCACGCTTTGTAAATTCCCCTGGCTCTGCCGGTCTTGCGCCATACTTTATCACCGTTTCCAAAATACGCTTCATCACCAAAACTCCACCATGACAATCGATTTCCACAGTATCCTCTCTGGTATAAGTATTTGGTGATTTTAAAACTAAAACCATTACTTCATCTATTACCTTTTCCCCATCACAGATATATCCATAATGGATGGTATGGCTAGGTACTTCAGATAACTTTTTCTCTCCCTTTTTTCCGCGATATATTTTATCTATAATTTCAAAAGATTCCTCTCCACTCATTCGAATAATTCCAATTCCAGAATTTGACATAGCAGTGGCAATAGCTGCAATTGTATTTGTTTTCATCTCTATTTCCTCATACAATACTTCAGAGTGTACTGATTTACCAAATAATTTACTATTTTCCTAACCTTAATTCGATGATAAATCAGGTTTATTGGCATATAAAGGCTTTCTCAAGGTAACACAAGTGTATGTTGAGAAAGCCCTTCCTTTTGCATATCATTTCTTCTAAAAAAATCTATGCCTTCATATTATTATTTCTTTTTAGCGTAACTACTACATGTCTGTAAGGTTCTTCACCCTCACTGTGAGTATTTACATAACGATCATTTTGTAACGCAGAATGAATCACACGTCTCTCAAATGGATTCATAGGCTCCAAGGAAACAGAACGTTTTGTTCTCTTCACTTTGTAGGCAATATTTTTTGCCAAATTTTCCAGAGTATCCCTTCTCCTCTTTCTATAATCCTCGGTATCAATCTTTACCTTTACGTATTCTTCTACCTGTTTCCCTACTGCAAGATTTGTCAAATATTGAAGAGAATCTAAAGTTTGTCCGCGTTTTCCTATTAAAACGCCCATTTCTTCACCTTTTAATTCCACATCAACAATTTTACCATCTTCACTCTTATCAATAAGAATCTCTACATCCATATCCATCGCCTGAAATACATTATGAAGAAAATCATATACGTAATCTTCTATTTCAGATTTCTTACGGACTTTAATGATCGCGGGCTTGCTCCCGATTCCAAGAAAACCTGAACTACCTTTTTCAATTATCTCATATTCAATCTTATCACTAGTCGTACCAAGCTTTACAAGACTTTCTGTGATAGCGTCATCTACAGTTTTTGCTGATACTTCAATAAAATCCATTCAAATTCCCCCTGTTACGTCACTTATTGTTGCGTTCGTTAAATTCTTTTACCATATTAGCCTTTTCTAAAAGACTGCCTTTTTTCGCTTGTTTCGCATATTCTTCAGTTTTACGAATTCTTTCTTCCTTTTCCATATTGCTGACAGGTTCTGCTATCTTTTTCGTATTAATTCTGGCAGCGTTCGCTATCTGGTTCTGGTAAATACCCTGTTTTTCCTTCTTCTTTTTTGCCTTCTCTTTATTTTTTTCAATAATAACTTCCAAATCAAGGTTCTTCATGTACCTATTCAAAGCAACCTGCTGAATACAACGAATTACAGATCCTGCAATCCAATAAATTCCAAGACCAACCGGAACAGAGAATACCATAAACAGAGAGAATAATGGCATCATTGTATTCATTGTTTTCATCTGCTTTGCCATTGCATCGTTTTCCCCACCTGCAGCATTGGCAGCATTAGGCATCAATTTCAAATTCAACACCTGAGATCCATAGGAAATCAAAGGAATTAAAAGCGCTCCAAAAATTAAAAGAAAATTTTTATTTCCCCAACCAGTACCAATCAAATTCATAGGAGAATTCGCAATGTTGATGCCAAAAAAATTATTTAGATGCATAACAGCAGCTTCTGTAGAACCTATAATATCTGTCAATCCAGCAAAACTATCCTTCAATACCTCCCATCCCTGACCAGGCAATGCATAAAGTACATCAATAATAGAATTTGCAGTTGTTGTAGAGGTTTCAAAATTAAGTCTTACCGCTGCTACCCCTGATTCCTTCAAAAAGGATGTCATAATATCCTGATAGCCGCTTACATCCATAATCTTTTCTACCAGAGGAGTGTATACATCCTTCACACTGCTTACATAAGCAGGAATATTCCGAATTACCTGATACATCGCAAGCATAATCGGAAAGTTAATCAAAAGCTGAACACAGCTTCCCATGGTAGATACCCCATATTTCTGATATACCATCTGGGTCTCTTCATTCATCTTCTGTATGGATACTTGATCCTTTTTATTCTTATATTTCTCTCGAATCGCATTTACTTCAGGCTGCATTTCCTGGGAAAGCCTAGAAAACTTCTGTTGCTTATAGGTCAACGGAAGCATCAAAATATAAATGATAAAGGTAAATAAAATAATACATAATGCAATGTTTTGAATGCCAAATACATCGTTTAAAAACATATATAGGCCGTTCATAATGTAACCGATTAACTTTGCAATCGGACCTAATATTCTACCAGAATATTGAGTCAAAATAATTTCTGTCAATACACAAACCTCCTAAATTATGGAACCGGATCGTATCCGCCTTTTGAAAAAGGATTACATCTTAATATCCTCCATCCGGCTAACAATGACCCTTTTAACGCACCATATTTTTGAATTGCCTCCAGTCCATAAGTAGAACAAGTAGGACAATACGGACATTTTGTGGTTTTTAAGGGTGACAAATATAATCTATATAGCTTGATTAAGGCAATTAATATTCTTTTCAAAATATTCCATCTTCTTTTCTTAAAATTTTATGAAGACCTCCAAGATAACGCAATGATTTTTCTGTCTCATGGTAAGTTACATTTTTCGCCGCTACCCTTGCGATAACTACAATATCCAAACCCATCTTGAACGTTTCTTCCTGTAATCTGTAGGCTTCCCGTACCAATCTTGTAATGTGATGTCTTATAACACTATTTCCTACTTTTTTACTAACTGATATTCCAAATCTATTTTTTTGTAAATTGTTTTCCAAAATATACATAACAAAAAAATGATTCGCATAAGATTTTCCATACTTATATACATTCTGAAAATATTTGTTCTTTTTTAAGGATTCTGAAAATTTCATAATAATAAATTTATTGACTTTCCATATGGAATCTTCTTATTAAATCTAAGAAGAAAGACCACAAATGATGTGGCCTAAGCTGACAATCTCTTTCTTCCTTTTAATCTTCTTGCAGCTAAAACTTTTCTGCCGCCTTTTGTACTCATTCTTTTTCTGAATCCATGAACTTTTTTTCTGGATCTTTTTTTCGGTTGAAATGTCATTTTCACGGGTCATCCACCTCCTCTGTGTTAGAAAACATCATGTTCCATTATAACAAAATTTCTCCTTAAGTCAAGCTATTTTGGGATATTTATTGGAAAAAACCAATTGTTGATAAAACTTTTCTAAAAATTTTTTTTAATTTTTTTTCAACAATATACACATCACATATTATAATAAGGAAGAAACACTTTTTATCCACAAGTTATCCACATTTTCCACATTTGAAAAAGTTATCCATATTTTGTGGATAACTTGTGGAAAACTATTTGAAAGATTGTGAATACCTTCCTGTTTTCTCACAAATTTCCTTTAAATCCAGGATTTTTTCTATGTAGATATGTTTACAAGCGCTATGTAGATAAAAATTCTTTCGTATATTTTAACATAAAAGAAACATATTATCCACAATATCACCTTAAAGCGAAAAAAAGACCGAAAATTGTGAAATAGCGGCTTTATTACTCCTTTATTATCCCCTGTACCTGTATAAAATTTTAATTGATTATTTAGGCGATTTGCGTTATTATAGAGTATGGAAGACTATGAATTTAGAAAAAAGAGATTTTGGAGAAGACTATGGAACTTATTTTAAAAAAATGGGAAGAAATACTACAAACAGTCAAAGAAGAACATGAACTTACAGATGTTTCCTTTAATGCCTGGCTGAAACCATTAAGCGTATGCAGCATCGAGGGCAAAATACTTTATATTTTGGTTCCATCCGAACAAATGGGAGTTACCTATATTGCCAAAAAATATGGATATCTCATTCAAGTAGCGATTGCGGAAATTACAGGAATTGAATACGACATAAAGTTTATCTTACCTGAGCAGGCAGATAAATTAAAAACCCAAAAAAGCAGGAATACAGAATTTGCCCAAGGTACGGAAAAAAGCAATCTGAATCCTAATTATACTTTTGAAAGTTTCGTAGTCGGAAAAAATAATAAATTTGCACATGCTGCAAGCCTTGCTGTGGCAGAATCTCCCGGTGAAGTCTATAATCCTCTCTACATTTACGGAGGTCCAGGACTTGGGAAAACTCACCTTATGCAGTCCATTGGCCACTTTATTTTACAGCAGCAGCCAGAAAAAAAAGTTATTTACGTTACATCTGAAGAATTTACCAATGAAGTTATTGACTCAATCCGTAATGGTAATGCTTCAGCAATGACAAAATTACGTGACAAATATCGTACCGTAGACGTACTTATGATTGACGACGTCCAGTTTATTATAGGAAAAGAAAGTACTCAGGAAGAATTTTTCCATACCTTTAATGTACTTCATTCAGCCGGAAAACAGATTATTTTATCTTCAGATAAGCCCCCAAAAGAAATGGAAACTTTAGAAGAAAGAATTCGCTCCCGATTTGAATGGGGATTGCTGGCTGATATTGGATATCCAGATTATGAAACAAGAATGGCAATTTTAAGAAGGAAAGAAGAAGTAGATGGATTCCACTTAAGCGATGAGGTTCTTGACTATATCGCTATTAACATCAAATCAAATATTCGGGAATTGGAAGGCGCATTGAACAAACTAATTGCATTTTCCAACCTGGAGCATACAGAAATTACCATGGATATTGCAGTTCATGAGCTGCAGAATATTATCTCTCCGGACAAGCCAAAAGAAATTACCCCACAGCTTGTCATTGAAATTGTTGCAGAACACTTTAACATTTCCACAGACCAAATGATTTCCAAAAATCGAAGCAGTGAAATTGCAAAACCAAGGCAAATTGCCATGTATCTATGTAAAAATATGACGTCTGCTCAATTAGAAACCATCGGCGCACTCCTTGGAGGAAGAGATCATTCCACCATCATCCATGGAATTAAAAAAATAACAGAAGAATATCAAAACAACGAGAATTTCCATCATTTAATCGAAACCATTAAAAAGAAAATTAATCCAAACTAAACACCACAACATAAACTTTATCATTATTATTAATTTTATAAAAAATACGTTTTTTTCTATCATGCACTCTCTGAAGGTTATGTGGATAACTTCCTTTAAAATCTGTGGACAGTGCATGATAACATGCCTATTCATCCACATGTGGAAATTTTTAGAAAATACACCTGTTTGATCCACTACTTTTTATTCACAGCATGTCCATATCCCTTCAAGGTAAAATTCACAGGGTTATACAGTAACAAAAAAGCCTTCACCCACCTGAACTTCAAGCCTTGGAGATTTATGCACTTATAAACAAGCCCTATGACTATTAAGATGAATTTTCTAAATATAATTTTATCTTTAAGCTCAGGAAGGAGTTATTCACAATATGAAAATTATCTGTTCCAAATCAAATCTGTTACATGGCGTTAATATTGTATCAAAAGCAGTACCTTCTAAAACCACTATGGCAATATTAGAATGTATATTAATTGATGCGTCTACAAATGAAATAAAATTAATGGCAAATGATACAGAACTAGGAATTGAAACTATCATCGAAGGCGAAATTAAAGAGCATGGCGTCATTGCATTGGATGCAAAAATGTTTTTTGAAATTGTAAGAAGATTTTCAGATGATGATATAACCATTGAAGCAGACTCTTCTTTTAAAACATTAATAACTTGTGGAAATGCTAAATATGATATTATTGGTAAATCTGGAGAAGATTTCTTCTATATACCGTATATAGAGAAGAACAAACCTATTGTGATTTCACAATTTACATTAAAAGATGTAATTAGACAGACTATTTTTTCTATTTCAGATAATGATAATAATAAGCTGATGACAGGAGAATTATTTGATCTGAAGGAAAATCAATTAAAAGTAGTTTCTTTGGATGGTCATCGTATCTCCATTCGAAATATTGTATTAAAAGAAGCTTATGACGATTGTAAAGCAATTGTTCCTGGTAAAACTCTTCAGGAAGTCAGTAAAATTCTATCTGGAAATGCAGATGATTATGTAAATACTTATTTTACAGATAATTATGTTATTTTTGAATTTGATAATACCACTGTAGTATCACGTTTGATTGAAGGTGAATATTTCAGAATTGAACAAATGCTTTCTTCAGATTATGAGACAAAAATAAGAATCAATAAGCGAGGTCTTTTGGATTGTATTGACCGTACAATGCCTCTGGTAAAAGAAGGAGATAAGAAGCCAATTATTATGAATATTACAGATGATAATATGGAGCTTCGGATTAAATCCTTTGTTGGTACAATGAAAGAAAATATTTCAATTAAAAAAGATGGTAAGGATATTATGATTGGATTTAATCCCAAATTTTTTATTGATGCATTGCGTGTAATTGACGAAGAAGAGATTAATCTTTATATGGTTAATCCCAAAGCGCCATGTTTTATAAAGGACGATAATGAGACATTTATTTATTTGATTTTACCGGTTAATTTTAATGCGGCATCTAATTGAGAGGAACAGATATGGAAGAAATTAAATTAAAAAGTGAATTTATTAAATTAGGCCAGGCTTTGAAAGCTGGAAATTTGGTTGAATCTGGAGTAATGGCAAAAATTGTTATTCAAGATGGACTTGTAACTGTAAATGGAGAAGTGGAATGCCGGAGAGGAAAAAAATTGGTAGATGGAGATGTTGTTTCCTTTGAGGGGGAGACAATCAAAATTGTAAGATGATTTTAAAATCCGTTGCCTTAAGCCATTTCCGTAATTACAGTGATTTATATATGGAATTTGACCAAGGAACAAATATTTTGTATGGGGATAATGCCCAGGGAAAAACAAATATTTTAGAATCTGTATATGTCAGTGGAACTACTAAGTCCCACAAAGGCAGCAAGGATCGGGAGCTGATACAGTTTGGGGAAGAGGAAGCGCATATTCAGACCATTGTAGAAAAAAAAGAAAAAGATTTTCAAATTGATATGCACATCAAGAAAAATCGTTCCAAAGGGATAGCAATCAATAAAATCCCAATCAAAAAGGCAGCAGAATTATTTGGTATTCTAAATATTGTGTTTTTTTCTCCAGAGGATTTGAATATTATAAAAAATGGCCCTTCGGAACGGAGAAGGTTTCTGGATTTTGAATTATGTCAGCTTGATCGGATTTATTTATTCCATTTGACAAATTATAATAAAATATTAAATCAAAGAAATAAACTTTTAAAAGATATTAATTTCAAACCAGAGCTTAAGGATACGCTTTCTGTTTGGGATATGCAATTAATTAATTATGGAAAAAAAATCATAGCTTCGCGGAAAAACTTTGTGAAGCAGTTGAATGAAATCAGCTATGAGATACATAAGAAGATTTCCGGCGAAAGAGAAGAACTTTTTTTGAACTATGAACCAGATGTATTAGAGGAAAGGTTTGAAGAAGAGTTAATAAAGAGCCGGGAAAGGGATTTGAAATTTGGTATGACTTCTGTGGGTCCTCACAGAGATGATATGTGTTTTCTGATCCATGATATTGACATCCGCAGGTTTGGTTCTCAAGGACAGCAGCGGAGCTGTGCGCTTTCTTTAAAACTTTCAGAAATAGAGCTGGTAAAATCATCGATAAAAGAAACACCTGTTTTAATTTTGGATGATGTGTTGTCGGAGCTAGACAGTAACCGCCAGAATTTTCTGTTGAATAGCATTCATGATATTCAGACAATCATTACATGTACGGGGCTTGATGAGTTTGTGAAAAACAGATTTGAAATTAATAAAGTTTTTAAGGTAGTAAGTGGGACTGTAAAAGCTGAGAACAGTTGTTAGGAATTGGAGGAATTAGATGAGTACAGGGACAAATACAAATGCGGAATATGGAGCAGATCAGATTCAAATCTTAGAGGGGTTAGAAGCAGTCCGAAAAAGGCCGGGAATGTATATTGGAAGCACTTCTCTGCGAGGGCTTCATCATCTTGTCTATGAAATTGTAGATAATTCAGTGGATGAAGCGTTGGCAGGATATTGTGATACCATAGAAGTTAGAATTCTTAAGGGTAATTGTATCAAAGTAACAGATAATGGACGAGGGATTCCAGTTGGAATCAATCAAAAAGCGGGCCTTCCAGCGGTAGAGGTTGTGTTTACTGTTCTTCATGCAGGAGGAAAGTTCGGCGGTGGAGGCTATAAAGTATCCGGTGGTCTTCATGGAGTAGGCGCTTCTGTAGTGAATGCTCTTTCTAATTGGCTGGAGGTTGAAATTTTTCATGAAGGAAAAATCTATAAGCAGCGGTATGAGAGAGGAAAGAGCATATATCCGTTGAAAATAGTGGGGGACTGTGAACTGGAAAAGACAGGAACCCAGGTGACCTTCTCTCCAGATGGCAGTATTTTCGAGGATACTGTGTATGATTATGATACGTTAAAACAGCGGTTGCGTGAAATGGCATTTCTGACAAAAGGAATAAAAATTTGTCTGATCGATGAAAGAGAAGGGCAAGAGCAAGAAAAAGAATTCTATTACGAAGGCGGTATCAAGGAATTTGTTACTTATTTGAACCGCAGTAAAGAAGCGCTTTATGAAGACGTGATATATTGTGAGGGCGATAGAGACGGAGTTTTTGTGGAGGTTGCTATGCAGCACAATGACTCTTATAATGATGCTACTTATAGTTTTGTAAATAACATTACTACGCCAGAGGGAGGTACTCATTTGGCGGGATTTCGAAATGCATTGACAAAAACATTTAATGCATATGCGAAAGCAAATAAAATTTTAAAAGAAAATGAAGCGGCTCTCTCTGGTGATGATATCAGGGAAGGAATGACTGCAATTATCAGTGTAAAGATTCAGGAACCCCAGTTTGAAGGTCAGACAAAACAAAAGCTTGGAAACAGTGAAGCCAGGGGAGCCGTAGATAGTGTAGTTAGTGAGCAGCTTACCTATTTTCTGGAACAGAACCCTGCGGTTGCAAAGGTAATCTGTGAAAAATCATTGTTAGCACAGCGGGCAAGGGAAGCAGCGAGGAAGGCAAGAGATTTGACCAGAAGAAAAACGGCTTTGGAAAATACCTCATTACCAGGAAAATTGGCGGATTGTTCCGATAAAGATCCTAAAAATTGTGAGATTTTTATTGTGGAAGGTGATTCTGCAGGAGGATCTGCTAAGACAGCTAGAAGCCGGGCTACCCAGGCAATTTTACCTCTTAGAGGTAAGATTTTGAATGTAGAGAAGGCAAGACTGGATAAGATTTACGGGAATGCAGAAATCAAAGCTATGATTACGGCTTTTGGAACAGGAATTCACGATGATTTTGATATCTCCAAATTAAGATATCATAAAATTATTATTATGACAGATGCGGATGTAGACGGGGCTCATATCAGTACGTTGATGCTTACGTTTATGTATCGGTTCATGCCGGAGTTGATTAAACAGGGCTACGTATATCTGGCAAAACCGCCTTTGTTTAAAATTGAGAAAAATAAGAAAATTTGGTATGCCTATGATGATTTGGAATTGGATCAAATTTTAAAAGAAATTGGCAGGGATGGAAATAATAAAATTCAGCGTTACAAAGGGTTAGGGGAGATGGACCCAGACCAGTTATGGGAAACTACCATGGACCCAGAAACCAGAATTTTAGAGAGAGTAACCATTAATGATGAGACAGCTTCAGAGATTGATTTGACATTTACTACACTGATGGGAGACAAAGTGGAGCCAAGACGTGAATTTATTGAGGCGAATGCCAAGTATGTACAGAATCTGGATGTGTAATATGCTCTGAGAAGGAACCCTTAAAATTCTGAAGGTAAAAGTTTCTTCAGAATATGGTGTAATGGAGGAAAATAGATGGATGACAAAATATTCGACCGGATAGACGATGTTGATTTGAAAAAGACTATGGAAAAGTCTTATATAGATTATGCCATGAGCGTAATTGCATCTCGTGCGCTTCCAGATGTCAGGGATGGATTGAAGCCGGTACAACGGCGTATTCTCTATGCCATGATTGAATTGAATAATGGACCCGATAAACCTCATAGAAAGTGTGCCCGTATTGTAGGGGATACCATGGGTAAGTATCATCCCCATGGTGACAGTTCTATTTATGGTGCATTGGTAAATATGGCACAGGAATGGTCCACCCGTTATATGCTGGTGGATGGACATGGAAATTTTGGCTCTGTGGATGGCGACGGGGCGGCTGCTATGCGTTATACAGAAGCACGGCTTAGCAAAATTTCTATGGAAATGCTGGCTGATATCAATAAGGATACTGTTGATTTTGGACCTAACTTTGATGAGACAGAGAAGGAGCCTTTGGTGCTTCCTTCCCGCTATCCCAATCTTTTGGTAAATGGAACCACAGGAATTGCTGTAGGTATGGCTACCAATATTCCCCCTCATAATCTTAGAGAGGTGATTGGGGCAGTTGTGAAGATTATAGATAACCGGATTGAGGAAGATAGAAATACAGAAATAGAAGAAATTTTAAAGATTGTGAAGGGTCCTGATTTTCCTACGGGCGGTATGATTCTTGGAACTTCTGGAATTGACCAGGCATACCGGACTGGCAGGGGAAAAATAAAAGTTCGTGCCATTTCTGATATTGAAACCATGCCTAATGGAAAAAATCGTATCGTAGTCACAGAGCTTCCCTATATGGTAAATAAAGCAAGACTAATTGAAAAAATTGCTGATTTGGTAAGAGATAAAAAAGTAGATGGCATCACAGATTTGAGGGATGAGTCCAACCGTGAGGGAATGCGCATCTGTATTGAATTGCGTCGTGACGTCAATCCAAATGTGATTTTAAATCAGCTCTATAAGCATACCCAGCTTCAGGATACCTTTGGTGTGATTATGCTTGCACTGGTAAATAATGAACCGAAGGTTCTGAATTTAAATGAGATGCTGGGATTTTATCTGAAGCATCAGGAAGAGGTTGTAACCAGAAGAACCAAGTATGAGCTGAATAAGGCGCAGGAGCGTGCACATATTTTACAGGGATTGTTGGTTGCACTTGATCATATTGATGAAGTGATCAGTATCATAAGAGGAAGTGAAAATGTACAGCTTGCAAAGGCCAGATTGATGGAGCGGTTTGCATTTTCAGACGCCCAGGCCCAAGCGATCGTAGATATGCGTCTGCGTGCGTTGACTGGCTTGGAACGGGGGAAACTAGAAGGGGAATATAGTCAGTTGATGGAATTGATTCAGGAATTGAAATCAATTCTTGCAGATGAGAAAAAACTTTTAGGAGTAATCAGGGAAGAAATTATGGTGATTTCTGATAAATTCGGGGATGACAGAAGGACTTCCATTGGATTTGATGAGTATGATATCTCTATGGAAGATTTGATTCCAGTGTCAAATACAGTGATTACTATGACAAAGCTTGGCTATATTAAGCGTATGAGTGTAGATAATTTCCGCAGCCAGAACCGTGGTGGAAAGGGAATCAAGGGAATGGAAACCATTGAGGATGATTACATAGAGGAGCTTTTGATGACTACCACCCATCATTATTTGATGTTTTTTACCAGTACGGGAAAAGTATACCGAATGAAAGCCTATGAGATACCGGAGGCAGGCAGGACTGCCAGGGGAACTGCAATTATCAATCTTCTTCAGCTTCAGCCTGGAGAGAAAATTACGGCGGTGATTCCTATTAAGGAATATAAGGATGATCATTATTTGTTTATGGCTACGAAGAATGGTATTGTGAAGAAAACACCTGTGACTGATTATGCAAATGTAAGAAAAAAAGGATTGGCTGCCATCAATTTGCGGGAAGAGGATGAGTTGATTGAGGTAAAAATGACGGATAATCATAAGGATATGATATTGGTTACCAGGTATGGTCAATGTATTCGTTTCCATGAAACAGATGTAAGGAGCACAGGAAGAACTTCTATGGGTGTTATTGGTATGAATCTGTCTGATCGGGATGAAGTCGTGGGAATGCAGATGAATACTCAGGGAGAATATCTTTTGATTGCTTCAGAAAAAGGACTAGGAAAACTTACCAGAATGGATGAGTTTACACCCCAAAACCGTGGTGGTAAAGGTGTGAAATGTTATAAAATTACAGAAAAGACTGGAAATATTGTGGGAGTAAAAGCGGTGAATCAAGAAAATGAAATTATGATGATTACCACAGAGGGTATTATCATCCGCATGAAGGTGGAAGGAATTTCTGTTCTTGGTCGTGTAACTTCTGGTGTGAAGCTGATGAATCTGGATGAGGATATTACCGTTGCAAGTATTGCAAAGGTAAGAGAAGACCAATCTTTGATGGAAGAAACGAATAAAGATGAGCTTTTAACAGAAGAGGAAGAAAAGCTCAGTGCTGCAAAAGCAGAGGAAGCTGCTAGAAAGCGGAATACTCCAATGGAAAATATAGAGACAGATGAAGAACTTCTGAAGGAATTGTTGGAGCGGGCCAAGGCTGACGGAGAGAACGAAGAGGAGCCGGAACAATAAGAGACAAAAATATCTGAGTTATTGTTATTAGAATAACTCAGGTATTTTAATTGCAAGATTTTTGAAAGAAAGGGGCGTATCATTGAGATGAAAAAAAAAGAAGGAAATTTGTTAGAAAAATTACTGCAATCAAAAAAGCATCCCGTCAGGCAGAAGTTTATTACAATTTTTCTATGTCTTTGCCTGTCTGTGGCGTCGCTGCCAATGGAGCTTTTCGGTTTTCAAGTATTGGCAGAGGATATTCAGCGGCAAATTACTTATTTTTTACCTTTATCTGAAGAAATCAGGCAGCAGATAGTGAGTGTTGGAACAGAATGGAAGGATTTAGAGCTTCCAAATAATTTGACCGTAATGAGTACTTTTTCTATTGGCGGGAATGTAGAATTTTTAGAACAAGAAGATGAATCACTGAAAGAAGAAGTAACAGAAATTGAAAATGTGACATGGACATGCGGATCTGTTTATGACAGTAGTACAGAAGGTATTTATACATTTCAGCCTGTATTTCCGGAAAATTATAGTATGGCAGAACAGATAGAACTTCCTGTTATTCAGGTAACAGTAATAGATATGAAAACTGTTGATACGAAACATCAGGACCAGCAAGAACTTCAGACAGAGAGTGAGAGAGAAGATAAAATTTTTCTGGAAGATGAGGGCAGAGAAGAAAGGTCTTTGGAAGATGAAATAGAAAAAAATAAATCTTTAGAGGATGAAAGCGAAAAGAAAAGACTTTCAGAAGATGTAGAAGAAAAAAGATTTTCAGAAGACGTAATAGAAGGAGAAGAAGATGAAATAATCATGACTGCAGAGGATGATTGGGATCTGGAAACAGAACCGAAAACAATCGAGGTTACACAGGATGCTGCATGGGAAGATATTTGGGAAGAAGGCTACCTGAATGTAACAATTGTTATTAAAGAAGGCGTTACATTAACTTTAAACAAAAAAGTTGTTATCGGCGAGAATGTTACGATAGAAGGGGGAGGAAAAATTGTCCGGGAAAATCCAGAAGCTTCGTTTCAGGTTGGTGGGGATTATTATGACGACGACATAGATTTTCGACCTACGCTGGTGATTCATGGCGTTACACTGGACGGAAATTCCGTTTCTAGTACTTATAACTTTATTGGCGTAAAAGCTGGAAGCCTTGTATTGGATCAGGGATGTGTCATTGAAAAGGTAAAAAGCGGACTAGATACATATGGGGCTGTCTCAGCAGTGTATATTTCTTCTCATTCTACAGGAGTGCTGGGAGATATCACAATTCAGAATTGCTATGGAGAAGCAGTTGGGACAGGAATGATAAATTTTGGTCAAGTAACCATAAACGGGGGAAATTATATTAATAATAGATCAAAAAATTCTGGCGGCTGTATTTATAATTCTAGTCAATTAACCATAAATGGAGGAACCTTCAGTGATAATTATGCAGAAACCAATGGAGGAGTTATTTCAAATTTTTCCAAAGCAAATAAAGGTAAGGCAAATCTTATCATAAATGGAGGAACTTTTCTTAGAAATAAGTCTGGATCAAATGGCGGCTGCATCAGTTCAGTTTCAAATACCAACTTAGAAATACATGGAGGAAGTTTTATTGAAAATGAATCTAAGTATGGCGGAGCAGTTGATTCATATGGTACTTTAATTGTAGATGGGGGATATTTTAAGAACAATCGCAATTTTCCCGAAAGAGAGGGGGGTGCAATTTATTATACGGGTTTTTATGAAGAAGATTTTTCTTTATCTGGCGAGGCGGTGTTTTTTGGCACTGAAAATGGTTCGGATTCCTATACCGACAGCGTATATTTAAAATTTTTGGAGAAAATGAATAGTAAGGGGCCAATCCTTCATCCTGTGAATATTTATCTTCCATTGAATGGGTCAAATCCGGTTGTTGAAGGCACGGAAGGATATGTGATTCAAAAAGGAGATTTGAAAAATATACATATTTTTGATGTGGCAAACCCTCAAAAAAAATGGTATAACAGATTGGAAACACAAACGAATCAGATATTTGTAACAGATATTGAACCGGAGGAAGAGCAGGAGGAACAGGGAGAAAAAACATTTACCGCTTATTTTTATTCCGGGACAGCGGGAAAAAATAAAATAGAAACAGTGAATAAAGAGCAATCAGCTGTCAGTGCAACATTAATTGCGCCGGATTTGGAGGAAATGCCAGGATGGACTGCAGTAGGATGGAGTACAGACATAGAAGATTTTGAACAAAGGATAATGCCAGGTTCAGAAATAATACTGAAGGAACCTGCGACAAAATATTATGGAATTTATCAGAAGGAGGTTATGCTTTCTTATGATACCAATCATGGCAGTAACAAACTGGAAAAAGATATAAAGTTTAGTTATGCAAATGTTCATGAAGAGACCACCTATAAGATACCTGAATTTACCATAGCATCCATTGAGAATCAGGAGGGTTATGTGTTTGTTGGCTGGAATACAAAGGCAGATGGAACGGGCGAAGAATATGAGGCAGGGAGCATTGAGAAATTTGATCATGATGTAATTCTCTATGCAGTTTGGGAAGAGAATCCTGATGCTGTGGTTTATCAGGTAGAACATTATAAACAGGATGTGGAAGGAGACGGTTATACAAAAGCAGATACTGATACGGAAACTTTGATGGAAATAGAAGGGACAGAAGTAGAGGCAAAAGGAAAGGAATACCAGGGATTTACCTTAAATCATTCTCATCCATTAGGAATTTCTAAAGGGATAGTCAAGAAAGATGGAAGTCTGGTGTTAAAATTATATTATGACAGAAATATTTACGAAGTGGATTTTAACTTAAACGGCGGTTACGGGAAAGTTCCAGATACCCAAAAAGTTCGATACGGAGGCCTTCTAAAGTCCGTGGAACATCCAGTTAGAGCTGGATATCATTTCAAAGGCTGGTATTTGGATAAGGAGGAACAGGAAGACGGTTTATGGGATTTTGAAGAGCCGGTAGAAAATAATACCGAGACTTTGCATACTTCCCTTTTTGCCAAATGGCAGGATGAATTAGCGCCTGTGATGGAAGAGGCATCCTTTCAGACAGGTTACAAAAGTTTTTTAAATTGGGCGTTGCAGAAAAAAAGTCTTACGATTACAGTTCCGGTTATAGAAGAGGGAAGCGGTCTTTCCAAAGCAGAATATTTATTCGTAGCAGAAGATGGGACAGAGAAAGATGGGCTTGCTGAAATTATAGAGAAACATACGCTTTCAAATCGTATGCTTGCATATGGAACCGGCGCGTCTGTCCTTCGTGCGATGCAGGATAAGGCAGAGCAGGGAAAGTATGAAGTTAGAATCCCAATTGAAGAAGAATTTAAAGGAAAAGTATATTTGACCTGTACGGATCTTGCAGGAAACGTATCTGCCCAGAAGATTCTTACAGCGGCAGGCGGCGGGGTGATTATCGAGGATAACGCGCCAGAAATTAGTTTTTCTGATACAGAAGAAAAAACAGCAAAGCCTGTAACAGTAACAGTATTGGTAGAAGATCATAAGAATGGTAATATTTCCGGAGGAATTTCAGAGATAAGCTATCAGATAGATAAGGAAGAGAAAGCTGCCATTCCAGAAGAAGAGTTTAGCCAGGCGATTGTGGAATCTTATGATTTTAAAGTAAAGATATCCGGGGAAGGCAAACATACTCTTTGGGTGGGCGCTATGGATCATGCAGGAAATAAAAGCGAAGCAAAGGTTACCTTAAAAATTAATCAAAAACAAGAAACTCCAATAGAAACGCCAAATCAGCCAAAAGATCCGGAAACGCCAACAAATTTTGGAAATCCGGGAAATTCAGGAGATTCTGGATATCCCAAAGGGAGTGAACCAAAAACCGGGGATAACTTTTCTGGTTACTATGTGGAGGTATGCGCTACGGTTGCAATGATTGCTGGGTTTGGTTATTTGCTTTTGTACTTTCATGAGGAGAATGGAATTACAGAACAGAAGAAAGAAGAGATTGTGTACCGTTTGGTGAAATGGGCGAAACAAGGCGGGAAATTTCGGAGAATGATAGGTCTGGCAATTATATTCTTATTCTTAGCTTATTATCATAGCATAGGAAAGAGCGTAACAGTAGAATGGAGAGAAGTATGCACAGAAGGAGTAAGAAAAAATTCCGGTTTTTAAGAATTCTACTGCTTTTGATTATGATAGTATGTCTGATTCCAGTGGGTCAGGCATACTATTTATCTTTTCAGCATGAAAAGCAGCAGGAAAAATTAAGGAATCGTGTTGCAAAAAGTACAGAGATAAAAGATCCAGAAAAAGAAAGTTTAAAAGATTCAAAGATATCAGAAAAACTAGAAAATCTATACAAAGAAAATAATGATTTGATCGGATGGCTTACAATTACGGGAACTAAAATAGATTACCCAGTGATGCAGTGTGAAGATGATGAATATTATCTCCATCATAGTTTTTATAAAGAAAAGGATAAATATGGCTGTCTATATGTGAGAAGCATGGCGGATACCAATACTCCTGGAACAAATTTCATTATTTACGGACACAATATGCGGGATGGATCTATGTTTGGAACTTTGGATGATTATAGAAGCGAGTCCTTTTACAAGGAGCATACTCTAATTTCCTTTTCTACTCTTTATGAGGAACGGACCTATGAGATTTTGTCGGTGTTTTCATCTCAAATACAAGACGAGAATGCTTTTCCATATTACCAATTTTATCAGGCTGATACACAAGAAGAATTTCAGTATTTTTATAATAATATAAAAAAAATATCTCTCTATGATACAGAGATTACCGCAGAATTCGGCGATACGTTTCTGACACTTTCCACATGTTCCAATGATACGGAGGATGGAAGATTTGTGGTAGTAGCTAAGAGAAGAAAAAGTGAAAAATAAAGGAGAAACCATGAAAAAATTAAATAATATTTTTCCTGTCCTTTTGATGATATGGCCATATTTATTTTTGTTGTTTGCGGTTTTGCCGGATGAATCGGGAAAAGTTCATAGGTTATTTCTTGTCCTGTATTCTGTACTTACCGTTATTTTATATTGCTTGAATATTTGGAATGCCTTTTCTTTTCAAGGTTCCAAAAGGCAATTGGCTTATTTTGATATGGTGGTTAAGTTTGTACATATTCCTTTTTATCTTGGAGTGTTTGCGGTAGGGGGAGTATCATTTTTGGCAATGGTTGTGCCTGCTTTTTTATTTCTCTCGCCGATTCTGATATGTATTCTTTTTGTTGTTGATTTTTTTCTTATGCTGACTTCATCTATGTATGGAATCAGCGGGGTGATACGATTATTAAGAGATCATGATATTTCAAAAAAGTCAGGCTGCCTTTATCTTTTATGCCATATCATTTTTGTCGCAGATGTAATTAGCGCTGTCTGTTTATTTAGAAAATGTAAAGATAAGCGTTAGAATTTTTAAGACCATTCATTAACCTAATTTGCATGATGATATACTGCTTTTGTTCTCTTATAGGAAATACCGTGTTACTGTGAAGTATTAAAGTATATGGATTTCCTATAAGAGAGAAACAATGATCATAGTTTTAAAGAGCGATATCGGTTTAAGCAGGCAAAAATCTCCTGTTTTCTTACCATGGCAAGTCCGCCAGGAACATAGCTGCCTTCACAGACACCGGCAAGACCTTTTTTGTCTAACAGGCGGCAAAGCTCTTTTACTGTTTCAGAAATGGTTTTCTTTCCATCAAACATATGAAGCTGCGCATATTTTACCAGGTATCCCAAAGAAACCAATTGTTCTGTATCTGATAATTGCTCTACATACCTCAAATCTATGATATCTCGGTTGATCAGAACGGAATCTTTTCCTTGGGTTTTCAATTTTATCCTGTCATTTTTTTTGAAACCATAGTCCGGTTTTACCATTCTGTCTAAGGAAGGTGCAGATGCTAAGGGTGCAGGTTCATTTGGAATAGGAAATGCATCTGATTCTTTTTTTGCAAATTCAGTAATATCTTTCGGTAAATAATGGTCCATTTGAATGATGCAGTCTGCTTTGTGAAAATAAGAACCAGAGCTTCCTGCAACCAGGATTGTAGAAATATGATATTGCTGGGAAATCTCCTGGACCCGGTCGATAAAGGGAGTGATAGGCTCGCAGTTCCGGTTTACTACACGCTGCATCAGTTCATCCCGAATCATAAAATTGGTGGCGCTTGTATCTTCATCAATCAGCATTACCTTTGTTCCAGCTTCCATAGCTTCAACTACATTCGCTGCCTGAGAAGTGCTTCCGCTGGCATCTTCTGTGCAAAAGTGGATAGTATCTTTTTTATTGGGCAGATTGTTGATAAACATAGAAATGTCTACCTGCTTGATGCTTCTTCCATCTTCTGCGCGGATTTTCATGGCAGTGTCGTCGGTAATAACATATTCTCTTCCATCGCCAGAAATGTGGTTATATACACCAAGCTCTAATGCTTTCAGCAAAGTGGATTTTCCATGATAGCCGCCGCCTACCACTAGGGTAATGCCTTGTTTGATACCCATGCCGGTGATTGTTCCATAATTGGGAAGCAAAAGGGAGACTTCCATGGATTTTGGGGAATGAAAAGGAACAGCCTGTTTCATGGGACGGTCAGATACCCCAGATTCTCTCGGGAGAATAGAGCCGTTGGCTACAAAAGCGGCAAGGCCCAGTTTTGGAAGTTGTTCTCGGATAAACTGTTGGTCTTGTGCAAGATCGACGGTTTTCTTTACAGCTTGATGGTCTAAAGCTGCATAAAGCAGGGATTTTTTTATACAGCCGGGAAGAAATTCAAAAAGTATTTTTATTAATTCTCTGCTGTTGATGGTTCTGCCATTGGCCGGGAATCCAATTTCCATACGGATAATGACCGTTCCGTTTTGCTGAATTTCACAAGCGGTACGTTCTAAAATCTCCTGTCCGCATCTGCTGACGGACATTAAGCCGCTTTTTCCAGACCCTTTTGCCTTAAAGGTAAAGGATTCTGCTTCTTTTGAGAATTTTCGAAGAAGAAAATCCTGCAATGCAATTCGCTTGTGTTTTTCCTGAAATAAATCCGTTGGAAATCCTGCGGTTTTTCCTGAAACATGAACACTTACTTTGGAAGGTGAAGCAAAGGGGTCCCCTTGTACATGGTCAATGGATAACATATATGTGTCAAATTGATAGCTTCCCCTTGTATCTTTATAGGCCGGATAACCTTTGTGATCAATGCGGTTTAACAGTTCTCGTAAATCATTGTGTGTTTTCATATTGTTCCTCGCTTTCGAAAATGGTTGGATTCATACAATTAAAATTATTTTGTGCAGGAAATAAATTTTCCTACACAAGCAGAAATATTTTATCATCTTACAAAAAATAATACAATAGAAATTAAAGTGTTGATTTTAGAAGAGCGATGGTACATAATAAAAGATGGAAAAATGAATGGAACGGTATTTACCCTATAAAAATAACCATGCATCTTGTGATGGGATAGATGGTGCAGGGTGGTAGAATACTCTTGGAGGAATCTATGAATAAGGAATGGGAAAAAATTGGGAAGAATGTTCGAAATATTATTGAGGACTCCATCAATGCCCAGAATTTTTATCAATTAAATCAAACAATTACGAATACAATAAATGAAACTGTAAATAACATTCAAGACGAACTAAAGAAGAATCAATATCATGAGGTAAAGAAGCAGCAAAATACAAAGCCTGAGCTTTTTAAGAAAAATACATCGGTAAAGGCTGGAGGTATGGTATTAAGTGTTTGCGGCTGGACCTTCAGTGTTGGAATGGGGATTGCTGTGGTGGTACTGATGCTTGTGGGAATGTTTTTAGGAAGTTTTCACATCGGAGTGAAAATAGCTCTTTCCATTTTGCTTCCTTTACTTGTTGGAAGCAGTATCATGGCGTGGAAGGGGAACAGTATGTTATCTGCCTTAAAAAGATATCAGGGTTATATTACAAATCTCCATGGAAGGACTTATTGTAACATCAAAGAGTTGGCGGATAAAAATGGAAAATCTTTTCATTTTGTGTTAAAAGACGTAAAAAGGATGATTGAAAAAGGGTGGTTCCTTCAGGGACATTTAGATTATGACAATACATGTTTGATTGTTAGTCACGATACTTACCAAGAATATGAAAATATCAGGAAGCAAAGGATTGAACAGAGAGAACAGCAGAAGCAGCCAGAGCGTTCAGATAGGAAGGATGCTTCCATGAATTCTGAAGTTCAAAAGGTTGTTTTAGAAGGAAAGGAATACATAAGAAAAATACAAAAATGTAACCAAGCCATTTCAGAAAAAGAAATTTCTCGTAAGATTTCTCATATGGAAATGCTGATACAAAAAATATTTGACCGGGTAAAAGAAGATCCAGATTCCCTGGAAGATATTCAGAAGCTAATGGAATACTACCTTCCCACCACAGTAAAACTTTTGGATGCTTATCAACAGTTGGAAAGTCAGCCAATTCAAGGTGAAAATATAAGAAATTCCAGGAAAGAAATTGAACAGACCCTTGATACGTTAAATGTGGCATTTGAAAAATTATTGGACAGCCTGTTTGAAGATGTGGCATGGGATGTGTCCTCTGATATTTCTGTCCTTCATACAATGCTTGCTCAGGAAGGGCTGACAAAGGATGATTTTAAAAGGTAAGAGTTAGTTTTGATAATAAGATAATTAAAAAGTGAATCGATAAATGCGGAGGAAAAATATGAGTGAAGAGTTTGATTTTGAAAAAACACCAGTATTGACTTTAGATCCTTTTTCAGAAAAAGAAGAGGTTACAAAAATACAGGAAGAAGAGCAGGAGCCTGCTTGGGACGATACGATTTTAACAGAGGAAGAGCGGCGCATGGTGGATCAGTTTACCAGTCAGATTGATTTGCACAATTCCAATATTATTTTACAGTATGGGGCAGGAACTCAGAAGAAGATGGCTGATTTTTCAGAAAAGGCCCTGGAAAATGTGCAGACTAAGGATTTGGGGGAAATTGGAGATTTGCTTACTGGCGTGGTAACAGAATTAAAAGGTTTTGACGCAGAGGAGGAAAGAGGATTTTTAGGAATTTTTAAAAAATCTTCCAATAAGTTGACGGTTCTGAAGGCAAAATATGATAAAGCTGAAGTGAACGTTAATAAAATTTGCAAAATTCTAGAAGGCCACCAGGTACAGTTAATGAAGGATGCTGCAATTTTGGATAAAATGTATGAGCAGAATAAAGTGTATTTTAAAGAGCTTTCCATGTATATTCTAGCAGGAAAGAAAAAGCTAGAGGAGGTTCGAAAAGAAGAGCTTACGGCTCTTATCGAAAAGGCCAACCGTTCTGGATTGCCAGAGGATGCACAGGAAGCGAAAGACTTAGAAAGTTTGTGTATCCGTTTTGAAAAGAAAATTCATGATTTGGAATTGACTAGAATGATTTCAATACAAACGGCGCCTCAGATTCGTTTGGTACAAAATAATGATACGATTATGGTGGAAAAAATTCAGTCTACCATTGTAAATACGATTCCATTATGGAAAAGTCAAATGGTCCTTGCAATGGGTGTGGAGCATTCTGCGCAAGCGGCAAAAGCTCAGCGGGAAGTGACAGATTTGACCAATGAACTATTAAAGAAAAATGCAGAACGGTTAAAGATGGCTACCATTGAGACAGCGAAAGAATCCGAACGTGGAATTATTGATATGGAAACTTTGCGTAAGACTAATGAATCTTTGATTTCTACGTTGGATGAAGTAATGCGTATTCAGAAAGAAGGAAAAGAAAAGCGCAGGGAAGCAGAAAAAGAGATGCATCGTTTAGAAGGGGAATTAAAAGAAAAGCTTCTTCAGATTCAGGGATAAGAGTATATTTGCAATTATAATAAGAGGCAGAAAAAATAGTATATTGTTAGGTAATTGAGAGACTTCTAAGTTGTGTTAATTGTAAGTGTAGCTTATGAGTTTTACAATTACCTAATTATTTTTCCTGTTTTACGGAAACCATTAAATATGTTTTTATTATCTTCTTTCAATTGCTCAATGAAATTATAATATTTTTGCAATTCGAAGCAGCATTTCTTGTTTCTCTTTTTCCATATCTTTAAAAATATGAATAAGTTCATGTTCAATGACAGAATCAAAAGAGAAGTATTCATTTTCTAAAATATAATCTATGGTAGTATCTAGCACATTGCAAATATGAACCAAAAGAGTAAGTGATACTTTTACTTTATTTGTTTCAATATTGCTGATGTGGGAAACATTTACGTTTACAGCATTCGCGATATATTCTTGTGTCATTTTTTTTTCATTTCGAATTTCCCGGATTCTTTGTTCAATAAAAGCAAAATCTAAATCTTCCATCCTATACCTCGAAGTTTAATATCTAATTTTATGTGATAGTATCTGCAGATTATAAAAAAGTATATCTTAACTTTAATATATTTTATAGTTATAATATAATAATTTATAACTATAAAATATATTGTTATAAATTAAAAAAATGAAAAGGAGGTTTTTGATTTGGAAGTATTGTTTTCAATGAAAATGAAAAAGAAGCTTGTATTTTTTTTCGCACTATTTATATTTTATCTTACACCAAGCGTTGTAAATGCTGGGGCGCCCAGTGGAATTGGAGGAAATGGAACAGGCGGAATCTATATTGATATCAATGCTGCTCCTTATACAAATTATGCTAATATTCCAACTTGGGGTCAATATGCTTATGGACGTTCAGGATGTGCATGGTTTGCATCAGCAAGAGTAAATCAATTGACAGGAGCAAATTGTACCATATATTCTGGAAAAAGCTGGTATAATTCTGCTTATAAAAATTTTGGATTTTCCAGGGGAGCAAGTTTACAGGCAAAGGCATTGGCTTGTTACGAAAATCATGTTTCAGTAGTAGAAAGTGTAAATGGAAATACCGTAATCATTAGTGAAGGTGGATATGAAGCATCTAATTCAAACGCTAATACGGGATATTGTGCCATTCATACGATAACAAAATCTGCATTGGAAGGGCCTAGGAATGGAGCATTTTTGGGATATGTATATTTAGGGGCCGGGGGAGGAACTCCTTCAGGAAGTTTATCTTATTCTTCAATCAATGTGGAATGGACAGATACTTGGAATGCGCTGTTAAAAGGAACTATCAGCAATCCAAATGGTCTTACTGTGTCAAATGTGGGAGTGAAGGTTTGGGATTCTGCTGGAATTCTGACAGTAAATCATAGTGAAGCTTGTGGTTTGAGTACTTCTACGGTGAATCAGCAGTTGAATATTGTTGGAGAAGCTCTTCCTACAGGTCTGCGGCAGGGAGAAACATATACTTTTCGTATGTGGGCAAGCGCCAATGGAACCACTTATGAAAGTGGGACAGGTAGTTTTACAATCAAGGATGATCAAGCTCCGGTTATCACAGAGATATCTGTTACTGATTTGTCAGAAACAGGCTATACGGTACATTGTACTGTAACAGATAATTTTCGGGTAGACCGGGTACAGTTTCCAACCTGGACTTTATACAATGAACAAGATGATATTGTTCCCGATTGGGCTACCAATAGTCAGTGCAGTGGAACGGCAAACGGAAATATTTATACATACCGAGTAAATATTTCAGACCATAATTACGAGATGGGCGAATATCTTACACATATTTATGCTTATGATCCAGCAGGAAATGTTTCAAACAGTATCGTGCCTGTTCAAATTGTGATGGAAAATCAAAAAAAACCGGAACCGCCAAAGAATCCGGAAAATACGACGAATCCAACCATACCAACGAAACCAGAAAATACAACGAACCCGATAAAACCAACAAATCCAGCCACACCAACAAATCCAGCCACACCAACAAATCCAGCCACACCAGCAAAACCACAGGATACACCTACTTCGGCACAGGATACGTTTACTGTATTCTTTGATGGGAATGGCGGTACAGTGATAGGAGAGAAATCAATTGTAAGAAAGGATAATCAGCAATTGGGAAAATTGCCTACAGCACAAAGAAAAGGCTATTTGTTCCGGGGATGGTATATACAAAAGGTTGGAGGCAAAAAAATAGTTTCTTACACAAGAGTATCAGGTTCCGGTTCCAAGACGGTTTACGCCCAATGGGAAAAAGTTGTAAAACCAAAAAAACAAACAATTATCTCTCTTAAAAAGCAAGGAAAAGGTAAATTTAAGGTACAGTATAGTAAAATCAGCAAAGTAAAAGGATATGAGATTTGTTATTCTACAAATAGAAGATTCAAATCTTCCACAAAAAAAGTTTATACTTCATCCCTCTCAAAGACGGTAAAGGGTTTGAGAAAAAATAAAACTTATTATGTGCGTGTACGGGGATACCAGATAGATTCTACTGGAAGAAAGATATATGGAAGTTACAGTAAGGTAAAGAAAGTAAAGGTATAAGACCAGATAGTGTGTGGAGATAAATATTATGAAAAACAAAAAAGTAGGAATTTTCCTATTACTTCTGATTATAATATGCCAAACAGCAGGATGTGCTTCTTCTGGCAATGGGCAAATGAAATATAATAAGAAAGAAGATTACTGGACGGATGATAGAGAAATTGAAACAGATGTAGAAATTGCAGATTTAGATACAGATATGAAATCTACCATAGAAGGGGATTGGTATGTATTTGATTCTGTGAAAAGAAATGGAGATGATATTAAAAAGATTACATTTAAAAATAATATTTGTTATGGAGAAGGGATAAATGAATACAATGAGGAAATTGCATATGAATACGATGAAGAAAATCAAATTTTAACCTTTGACTACAGTAAAATATTTGAAGAAACAGAAGAAGTGGTACAGTCATATGCTCCCGTTTATGATGATATCATGTTTCTATATTCCGAGTATTTTGTTCCAGAAGGCGTAAATACCTATCTTGAGTATGAAAATCCAAATTTTCCAAATAGTGTGCTTCTTTTAGAAAGAAATGGCAAATATTATACGCTGGATGGGGTATTATGTAGAAAAGCAGAATTTCCAAATGTGAAAAGCATGTCCTTAGCTCTTGGAGCTGAAACCATAGAAGATTGTTTGTGTAATTATTATGCAAATTGGGTAGGCGCTCTTTCTATCGGTTTTTTAGAACAAGTCTACGGGATATATGATGGTGATATTATTACGGTACAGCAGGAAATTGAGGAGGCTGAGTTGGATTTCAGCAGAGTAGACTATGAAAATTTATCCATAGAAAATATTGTGGATGTCTCTATAGAGGATGTTGTTTGGGATTTTTATAGTGACTGTCCATTGGAAGAAGTAAAATATGTAACTTATTCTCATGATACTGATACGGGTATACAGACATCAGCAGTTTATATGGGAAAAACTTATGGACTATGGAGCATTCTTTGGACAAGCGGAGAAATAAATTAAAATAAAATAAAATTCATTAAAACCGTCTCATATCATATGAAAGAGGCGGTTTTTATTTTACAAAACATTTACAAAATTTTGTCGCTTTCTTTTTCTATTTACATTATAATAGAATTGGTGATTGTATGAAAAAAATATTAGTAATTGAAGATGAAACTGCGATAAATGATTTAATATGTATGAATCTTGAAATTGCAGGTTATCAGCCTATTCCATTTTTTGATGGAAATGAATTTAGCCGCCATTTAAGGGAACAGGATAATTATGATTTGGCGTTGTTGGATATTATGCTTCCTGGAAAAGATGGATTTGAACTTTTAGAAGAACTAAAAGAACACCTTATTCCCGTCATTTACCTAACAGCCAAAGGTGATTTACCCAGCAAGGTAAAGGGCTTAAGAAGCGGGGCAGAAGATTATATTGTTAAGCCTTTTGAAATGTTAGAACTTCTGGTGCGTATAGATAATGTTTTAAAACGTTTTAAAAAGCAAGAAGCAGAAGAAATATGCATCCGGGATGTGGTAATCAATGAGAAAAAAAGAACGGTACATAAAAATGGGGTGGAAATATCTATGCAGCCCATGGAATTTGACTGTCTTTTGGTATTCTGGAAATACCGAAACCGAGTCATTACAAGGGATCAGATTTTGAATATCCTTTGGGGGGTGGATTTTCAGGGAGAAAGCAGAACGGTAGATGTGCATGTGGGAAATATCCGAAAAAAATTGGATTTTTCTGATGTGATTATTACGGTGCCCAGAGTAGGATACCGAATGGAGGTGTCTTGATGGATATGATTAAAAAAATTGCTTTTACTGCGTCAACTATGCTCTTTGTGTTGGCGCAGATTTTTTCTTTTTATGTGATTTTTACCAGTCATAAGGAAAAAATTAATTTATTGAAAGAAAAAGAAAATAATATTTTTCAAAGCGCTGTTTCAGAATTGAACAAAAAAATATCTAAGAGTTTTTATCGTGCAGATCTCAAGGATCATGTAATGATCTATTACTTCCGTGAAACTATGCCAGAAAATACTGCATTGTATAAGGGAGAAAAAGAACTTTATAACAGTAGTCCCTATGAATTTGAAATAAGTCATATGGTTGATAGAAGAGGAGAAGAACTCCAGGAATATAAGGTAGAAAAATATGATGGAAAATATTTGTTAGTTTTCTATGAAAAGTATTGGAATGGGTATCTTGGACGTAATGAGGATAAGTATATTCCTTTTTACGTTGTAGACGTTACATATATTTATGAGGAAAGTTGGAATTTGGTTGTACAGGAATTGTTGATTGCTTTTATTGCTTCACTTGGAATGGCTTTGCTTTTGGTTTTTTTGATTAAAAAAATAACAAAGCCTTTACAGGCAATCAATGAAACCCAAAGGCAGTTAATTGGAAGTATGTCTCATGAATTAAAAACTCCTCTGACTGCAATAAAAGGATATTCGGAAACCCTTTTGCGGGTAAAATTATCCAAAGAACAGCAAGAAAAATCTTTGAATTATATTTTTGAGGAAAGTGGAAGACTTTCCCGCCTGTCAGAAAAAATGATGGAGCTAACCAGGCTGTCGGAACCAGAATATAAGATTATGTTACAAGAAGTTTCCGTAGAGATTTTGTTTGAAGCAGTGGAAAAAAATGTAGCATATAATCTACAGGTAGCAGAAATGAAATTAGTAAAAGAAGGAAATTATCAAGGAAAAATTAAAAAAATGGATTCTGATTTGATGACAAGTTTTTTAATCAATCTCATCAATAACAGTATTATGGCTTCTGAACCTGGCAGCCATATTTATTTGGGTGGAGATGAAAAATCTCTGTGGGTACGGGATGAAGGATGTGGAATTTTAGCTGAAGAAGTGGATAAGATACGGAAAGCTTTTTATCGGGTGGATAAATCCCGTTCCAGGAAAAGTGGGAATATGGGACTTGGACTTGCAATCTGTGAGCAGATTGCAGTAGTGCACCATGGTAGGATGGAAATTCAAAGTAAGGTGGGAAAGGGAACGAAAATATCCCTTGTATTCTAGAGAGTATTTGAAAAGGTGCATTGCAAAATTAGTATCTGAAATTTCTTTACCAATCCTTTACAAGTGAAAGAATATTTCCAAAAAAGAACCTGTTACCATGGAATCATAAGATAGAAATACAGGAGGAACTTATGAAGAAAAAATATATGTCAGTGATTGTTGCAGGGCTTACCATTGGTATTCTGGCTGGGTGTCAGAATACGCCGGAAAATTCTATTGTAAAGCAAAAAGGTGGAGACAATGGAAAGGAATATGAGAGCGCTTTAAGTTCCATTCAGGAAATGGTAAAGGCGCCGGAAACATATCAGAATCAGGTTTCTTATCAAAATGGAATTCTTACGGTTGATACAGATGCTCCGATTATTCTTCCAAAGGTGGATTCTATGAATACATACAAGGTATCTGCGGAGGAAGTAAGTCAGGAAATGATTGATAAAGTTACTGAGATTTTTTTCCCGGAGGGAAAATTTTATCATTCTTATACTTATTATGAATGGACAAAAGACCAGTATCAAGAAGAAATTACCAGACTAAAAAAATATAAGGCTGAAGGAAATCTCGATCCATATAACCATGGAACAGATGAAAATGGTGAATTATATTATAACATTGACGAAGTAATTGCAAGAGATGAAGAGAAGATGGAAAATGCACCAGACGAAGTAAAAAAAGAAGAATTAGAAAAGCCAGTTTTTGGGTTACAATCGGTGAGTGGTAAAGGAGAGGATGCTGAGATATGGGTAGATGAAAATGCTTTCTTTGGTGTAGTGGAAACAGATCAGGGAAATTATGATTATCAAATCCATAGTGAAGATATTTCGGCAGATTTGAGATTTAATATTGAAAAGATAAGGGATGATATTCCAGACCCCCAGGAATTTACAACTTGGCATGAGGGCAGATATCTCTTGGATCGAGAAGGAGAAGGCTATCATGCGATGTCAGAAGATACATTAAAAAGTTTAATCGGCATTTCTTATGAAGATGCAGAAAAAATCGCCAGGGAAAAAATAGAACAATTAGGTTGGGATTGGGAAGTAAATGCTTGGGATTATTCCGTTTTCTATCATGGGGAAGAAGGGGCGAAGGAAAGTAATATTTTGGATGCAGGATACATCTTTTATTTTACTAGAATGGTAGATGGAGCGCCTATTACGTATACAGATTCTTACGGGGGAGGTTTGGAGGATATGGACAGCACGCTGATTCCCTGGAGTTATGAAAGATGTGAAGTGATTGTGGGAGATGATGGGATTGAGAAGGTGGAACTTTATAATCCTTACAAAATAGAAGAAATTCAGACAGAAAATGTAGAGCTGATGGATTTTGAAAGTATCATAGAAATATATGAACAGATGATGGAAATATCCAATGCAGATATTTCAGAATTTGAAAAAAGCAGAACTTATCATATTAAGAAAATTACCTTGGGTTATAGCAGAATTTATGATCCCACTGTGGATAATACATCTGGAATCTTAGTTCCAGTCTGGGATTTTTTTGGAGGATTCGATGTAGAGAATAATGAATATAGTGAAAAGAATTCAGGAGAACATTCACAACAAAGTTTTATGACCATTAACGCTATCGATGGTACCGTGATTGACCGGGAACTGGGTTACTAGTTATGGAAGCAATGAAGCAGACAGCCACTGCAGTTCGATGGAACTTCCTTGGTTTTTTTAAAAATTCCAGGGTAATCATTACTTTTTTATTTTCGTTTATCCTTTGCTTTTTTTTAAGTGACCGGGCAATGATGGTAGCAGATTATTATGATTCTTCCATGCAGGCATTGGAGCCTTTTATCTGGACGTTTGGAGATGCCACATCTATTTTGCTATGCTCCTTGCTTTTGATTTTGCTGTTCCTTGACTTGCCAAAATTCAGTCCTTTTACTCCCTACATGCTGCTGCGCATGAAAAAAAGCAGGTGGCTGCTGGCACAGTTTTTCTATATTTTTTTGGTAACAATTCTCTATATGGTGTATGTGATTCTGGTAACCAGCCTGCTTTGTATGAAAAAGACTTACCCTGGAAATATTTGGAGCAAAACAGCGGCTCTTTTAGCCTATTCTAAAATGGGAAAAGATCTTTCTATTCCATCTACAGTGAAAGTAATGGAAAGCGCCAGTCCCTTTTCCTGCAGCTTACAGATTATGATGCTTCTTGTATGTTATGCATTAACTTTAAGTTTTCTCATGTTACTTTTTCAAATGAAATCAGGAAAGAAAGCAGGCATCGGTGCAGGATTGTTTTACAGTTTATTTGGATTTTTGTTAAACCCGGAAATTTTAGCAAAAATACTCCATAAAGATGAATATGAAATGTTCTTGATGCGGAGAATTACGGGATGGATCAGCCCTCTCAACCATGCCACCTATGGAATGCATGATTTTGGATATGATGTACTGCCTTCCATTGGGCAGTCCTGTATGGTTTTTCTTATCATATTACTGATTTTGGCATTTCTTTCTTTTTATACCTTGAAAAAATATAATTTTAATTCTTTTACTGGAGAAATGTGAAGGAAAGGAATGATAGAAAGCATGAGAGAGTTATGGAAAGACAAAGGTTTTTGGGCCGCTGTGATAGTAAGTTTTTTTGGGATGACGGCTGGATTTCCCTTTTATCAAATAAAGGTTCCTTTAGAGCCAGGAAGTTTTCTAAAATTTTATCAGACTGGACTGGAAGCTCAGGTTCTACTGTTTTTGATTCCAATTGCAGCAGTGCTTTCACCAGGAGCATCCTATGTACGGGAATCCTCCAGTGGATTTTTAAAATTGTATATGACAAGAACAAACCGGATGGATTATGTCAAAAGAAAAACATTTTGTGTTTATGCAGGAGGGTTTTTACCGTTTTTACTGGCAGGAATTTTGGGATTATCCTTAAGTTTTTTGTTTCTCTACCCCTTAGAGCTAAAAGGTGATTTTTCCTGGGAGGGGATTTGTTTGGTTTTAAAAATTCTTTTGCGTATCAGCTTTATGGGAGGAATTTTTGCACAGTTGTCTGGGATTTTTGCAGTCGTATTTCAGAATTATTATATGGCTTACGGACTGCCCTTTGTAATATATTATATGATGATTATTTTAAAAGAACGATACTTTCCCAAGTTATATGCTTTGTATCCAGGGGAATGGATGGTATGTAAAGAAAATTGGGGAGAAAAAAGCGGCGGTATCTGGGTATTTTTTCTGGTGTTTTCCCTGGCTGTTCTGTTGATTCACAGCTTGCTATTATACTGGCGGCTGAAAGAAATATAGATGTTTTGGTGTGGATTTATGGATTACCCGAAATGCAAGGATAGGTACAGGAGTGAGGATTAAGAAAGAAAAATGGATGCTTATATTGAGATAAACCATGTAACAAAAAAATTTGGCGATGATATTATTTTACATGATATTAATATCAATATGGAACAAGGAAAAGTGTATGGAATTTCCGGCAACAATGGTTCAGGGAAAACGGTTCTCATGAAATGTATCTGTGGATTTCTTCCTGTAACAGAAGGAATGATACGGGTGGGCGGAAAAATTATTGGTATGGAAATTGATTTTCCGGAAAGTGTCGGCGTGATTGTTGAGACTCCAGGATTTTTGACAAATTTGCGAGGAATGCGAAACTTGGAAATTTTAGCTGGACTGAAAGGAAAAATTTCAAAAGAAGAAATTCGAACAGCTATTCAAAAGGCTGGATTAGACCCAGATTTAAAAAAATCTGTAGCAAAATATTCCTTAGGAATGCGTCAGCGTCTTGGAATTGCCCAGGCAATTATGGAGAATCCAGAATTTTTGATTTTAGATGAGCCTTTTAACGGGTTGGATAAGCATGGAGTACAAGATATCAGGAATCTTCTTTTAGACTTAAAGAAACAAGGGAAAACCATTATTCTGGCCAGTCATAACAGCGAGGATATCCGTATTCTATGTGATAAAGTTTACGAGATGGATGGAGGGAGGATACAGGAGGTATGAAAAAATATCTGAAACAGAAAATGTTATTTGTTGGTTTTATTTTATATGTAGGTTTGTTTTTTTCTGTTCCAGTGCAGGCAGAAGGAATGATTACCATTGACGCCAATAGAAAGTATGAAGGAATGAACGCTTCTTTTTCCAAAGGATACGAGCCGTCCATAAAAAAAGATACAATGAGCCTTGTAATACCCTTTGTAATAAAGGAAAAAACAGAGGGAAATAAGATTCTTGTGGGAGTTTCTTTTGAGAGAGAGGAAAACAGTCCTTTCTATTACAAAAATTATCAGAAGAGGGTGAAAAAATCAGAGGAAGGAATTTACCTTTATCAGTGCAAGGTAAAGCTAAAGAAGGACAGGGTCAATGGTCAGTATCCCTTGCATTTGCTTGTGCAGGCTCAGGTATCAGGAGAAAGTATCCAGCAGGAATTTACCATTTATGTGGAGATTACAGATGGAGCCACAAAGGTTTTACCAGGAAATCAATCAGATGAAAAACAAGATTTTTTTGGGGAGAATGATATGTCAGAGGATATCATCCTACCAGGGCCTGAGGAAGGAAACAATCAGCCATTTCAAGACTCAGAGCCGAAAGAAACAGTCACCCATCAACCTCGGGTTATGATAAATACAAATAGTTTGCAGGGAACTTCTTTGCAGGCGGAAACGGAAGTTTTATGGTCATTGTCTGTAAAAAATTGCAGCAGCAGTCAGTCTATGGAAAATGTAAAAATTACAATGCTCACAGAAAATAAAAATATTTCTTTTGAAAAAACATCCTGGTATTTTGCAAGATCCCAGCCAGGAGCGGTCATGGATCTGTCTCAGAATATTACAGCAGGAAAAAAGGCAGAGGATACGGTATCTGTGCAATTTCAGTTTGAATATGAAGATAAAAAAGGAACTGCTTATACCTCTACAGAGATGGTAAATCTATTTGTTACCCAGGCTTCCAAGGCAGAGCTTGCAGACATTTCTTTTCCAGAAAGCGTCTATGAATCAGATACAAATTTTCTAACATTTCAAATTCAAAATACAGGTCTTACTATTATTTATAATGTCAGGGTAAAGTTTGAAGGAAAGGGATTATTTCCAGAAAAGGAATTGTTTGTTGGAAATCTGGAGGCAGGCTCTTTTGCAGATGGGGAAATTTCAGTGTTTACTGGAAACTTGGCTATGGATAACCAAGGAACTATTATTGATGAAAATGAAAAAAAATATGGAAATACATTGGGAATTGTAACATTTTCTTATGAAAATGAACAAGGAGAAATAGTGGAGACCAGTCAGGAGGTTCAAACTGCCATCAAAAAGCCTCAGATTGTGGAATTGAAAGTGGAAAAAGAGGTTCCAAAGACCAATCAATGGTGGATAACTATTCTAGTTGGAATTTTTTTGGTATTGTGTTGTATTATTATCTGGCTGTATCTGAGAATGAAGCATTATCGGAATATATTGAATGGTAGAAAATTATGAAAAGTCCCAATAGATACAAGGATATTGTAATCTGCACAGTTATTGTCCTTTTGGCAAGTATTTGTATGAATCTGTGCAAAGTTTATTTGCGAGAACAAAAATCTTATGGCTTTCTGATTCAATCCCAAAGGGAACTGACAACAAATGAGATCGAAGAATTTGAAAAAATTTCTGGTATTTATGGATTTGAGCCAGTATCTTCTACAATGGTTAGCATAAGTCTGGAAGAGTATAACTTGGAGACAAAGCTAATTGGAGTTGATTTGAAGACGTATCCTCTGGATTGGGAAAAAACGAAAGATACCATTGTTCTGGGAAATACGTCTGCTTTGTTTTTTGGAACAGATGTTTTTTGGATGTTTTCAGATAAGAATGGACATAGTCCCAGTGAGAGAAAAATAAAAAAATGGATGGAGCAGGAATTGGTGGTCACCATAACAGATGCATTTGGACATAGCAAAAAAGGAAAGATTTTTGGCATCTTAAAAAGTCCTGGCAATCTTGTCTGTATGGATCAAAGCCAGCTTGAGGAAATTTTTAAAGATTCCTGCCAGATCACAGGCGGGCACATGGAAATTTACGGATATAAAAATGCAAAAAAGGCCAAGGATATCCTGGAACAAGGAGGGTTTTCCACAGAGTTTGACAAAGATATCAATGAGCTTTGAAAAATATTTCTTTAAAGCCAGCGTTGAAGGGAAGCCACCATATGGCCTCGTACATCCATATGATAAAGCTGGTCCAATAAGGAGAGATCAAAATCATTTATGTTACTGCAGCTTTGTATTTTCCCATGGTTCAAAAGAAGTATGGTATCTGCGAAGGATAAGGCAAGATTCATATCATGGAATACTCCTACGACACAGCGTTCTCCAATGGCAGCCCAGGTTTTCAGACTTTCAATCAGCTCCACTTGATAATGGAGATCTAAATGATTGGTTGGCTCATCTAATAATATGACCTGTGGTTCCTGAGCAAAGGTTCGGGCAAGAAATACACGTTGGAGCTGTCCGCCAGAAAGTCTGGTGACCAGATGTTCCCGAAGATCCCAGGTTCCAGTAAGACGCAGGCTTTCTTCAACGATAGCGTGATCGGATTTACTTTCTCCTTTTAGAAGACTTCTTGCCTGATGGGCATAACGTCCTAACATTACGGCTTCATAGACAGTATAATCAAAAGTGGCTGGGGAAAATTGGCTCATCAAAGCCAGCTTTTGGGCCCGTTGCTTGGCAGAAATTGAATGTAGGCTACTGCCCATCAGTTCTATGGCGCCTTTGCTTGGCAGCAGGCATGCCAATGCCCTTAAAAGTGTGGTTTTTCCGCAGCCATTGGGCCCTAAGATACAAAATTTTTCTCCTTTTTTCACTTGAAAAGAGACGTCTTGAATAATGGGTGGCCCACCATAGCCGCAGCTTAAATGTTCTACTTGTAACATAGTAATCTCCATTTTTTATGAGTTTTTGCGTCCGGCAAAAAAGATGTATAGGAAAAAAGGCGCTCCCAGAAGTGCAGTGATGGCACCAATGGGAATCTCCCGGGCAGGGAGTAATGTTCTGGCTGCCAAATCGCATAGTACTAAAAAGGCGCCCCCAAATAGAGCGCTGGCAGGAAGTATTTTTTTATGGGCGGCGCCAAACCAGCGGCGTACAATATGGGGAGCAATCAGGTCTACAAAACCAATGACACCTACAAAAGCCACTGCAGCGCCAGTTAAGATTGCTATAGCAGCTAACAGGATACGTTTGATTTTTAATAAATCCACTCCCATTGCCTGTGCAGAATCTTCACCAAAAGTCATTACGTCCAGTTCCCGGGCATAAAATAAAAAGAAAATAAGTCCCAAAATTGTGGCCAGGGCCAGTACCCATACGGCATTCCATTCTTTCATGGAAAAGCTGCCTAACAGCCAGAGCTGTACACGTTCTGCGTAGTCTGGCGTACTGGTTGCCATAAGATTCATGATAGCGTTGCAAAATAGAGAAAATACTGTACCAACCAGTATAATTGTTATATTTGATACACCTCTGTCCAGGCGGGAGGAAATTAAAATGACGAAGAACATGGTAAGCAGGGCAAATCCTAAGCTGACGCTAGGCAACAGGAATGTACCTAGGCCTGCTGCGGTTAAGCCAAATATAATTACAATGGCTGCTCCCAATGCCGCTCCAGAAGATATCCCAAGACCAAATGGAGAGGCCAGTGGATTTTGCAGGATCGATTGGGTGACTGTGCCGCTGATTGCCAATGCCGCTCCGGTAAGAAACGCCAGAATAACCCGTGGCAGACGCATGTTTAGCACCATAGCCGGATAGCTGGAGGGCAAGGATTCTGGCAGCGCTGTGCCAAAAAGGTGGTTTGCAATGATGGCTAGGATGTCTGAAGGAGCCACATATACGCTGCCTATGCCGATCCCCAAAAGCAGTACGGCCAATGCTGCAAGAAACAGCACAATCATTTTGGTATGATATTTCATTCTGTTGTGAGATAATAATCTGGATAAAGAATTTCAGCCATCTGGCGCATGGCTTTTAAAATATTATGGGTTGGCTGGGAAGAAGAATTATTGTCAATAGAGTAGACATCCTGATTGGCAATGGCGGAAATTCCAGCCCAGCCTTCCCTGTCAAGGATTTCCTGTACAGGATCTTCAGTATAAGTAACGTTTGTGAAAATAACATCTGGATTAGCTGCTACAATTGTTTCACCTTCTACCGTAATCCAGTCTGTTTGGTCAGCCAGGATATTTTCGGCGCCAATCCATTCTATCATGTCGTTTAGAAAAACACCTTTGCCAAAGCTATACATGTTGGGAGCAGGAGCAATTTCAAAGTAAACCCGTTTGCGTTCTTCCTTGGGAATGCTTGCTGCAACATCAGCCAGCTCGTCAAGCTGCTGGTTAAAGTCTTCTAACAGGTCATCCCCTGCTTCGGATGCACCAAGGGCCAAGGCAAGAAATTCTATATTTTTCTGAATTCCTGCAATATCCATGCTGTTTGGAATGCAGATCACGCAGGTTCCGGCGTCAATCAGGGATTTGTAAGGAGATTCCTGATCGAAATAGCTCTCATCTGTAACTAACATAATGTCAGGATTAAGAGCTGTCAGCTTTTCCATATCTGGGTTTGTAATGTCAAAGGTTGGAACATCTTTCGGCAGGCCTTCGATACCTTCGCTATAAATATCGTAAGCTATAATTTTATCCCCTAATCCTAGAGCTGCCACAATTTCAGAAAAAGAAGGGGACAATGTAATAATGGAATTGACCTGTTCTGGAACGGTAATTTCCGCTCCGCTAGGATCAGTCATGGTAAGATTCGAAGAAGAGGAATTTTCTTTGCGATCCTTTTCCTTTGGTTGATTGTTTGTTCCTCCGCAGCCACATAAAATAAGTATTGTGGAAATGAGAAAGAGGTAAATAAATTTTTGCTTCATGTTTAATTTCTCCTTTATTTTATAGTAGATTAGTTCCATTGTGATGTCAACATGTAAAATTTTGTCTGCAAAATTTTGTCTTCAAGAGTGTTTATGAGATTGAGGGTGGTAAGAGCTTTGATATGTCTTATCAAAAAGGACAAAAAATATCTCTTAAACAAAAAAAGAATTGTATAGGTGGGATTTTTTTGTTATAATTTAAGGTGACAAAAAGTAAATGACAGAATATATGTGGTCAGTTTATATAAAGATGAAAAAGTTGTTTTAGATAAAATGACGAAAATTGACAGAATAGGAAATTAATGTAACCTTTGTAACGAATCCTGCAGAAAGTAGTTTCTGCCTGCCTATGGGCGTTGAAAAATGGGATTATGCTGGGAGATGGAATTATGTTGGAAGAATCGAAAAAAATATCCGATTATCTTGATGTTAGTTTTCTTCAAATGCTTCAGGATAATTGCTCCAAGGCTATGGGGTTGGCTTTTGTAACGGTAGATTACAGGGGATGCCCTATTACACATTACAGTGGTTTTACTCCTTATTGTAGGCTGGGGCGGGAAAATCAGGGGTTTTTTGAAATGTGTAAGCAATGCGATGCTCACGGCGGCCTTCAGGCTGCAATTACTGGGCAGCCTCATATTTATCGTTGTCATGCAGGGCTTGTGGATTTTGCGCTGCCGCTGATTTGCGATGGCATTTATATGGGATCATTGATGGGGGGACAGATTCGTTTAGATCAGGAGGAAAAAGGGGAATTAGAATGCATTCTTCCTGTACAGACGGATTGGCGTAAGGATAAGGCTTTGGATCAAGCCTATCATGAGACACAGACAGTTTCTTATGAAAAAATAAAATCAGCAGTTACTTTACTTCATGATTTAATCTTGTCTATGATGCAAAATGGGGGGCAGACGGGGCAGATTGTGGAAGAGGCTGGTATAGAAGCAGAATGGAAATCTTGTCCTCATATGGAATTTTCTTTTCAAAAGCGTGAAATTGTAAATATGAAGCAGCAGGGAAAGCTTCGTTACTTTTTCTTTGTGATGAATATTGTTTCCCAGCTCGCTTTTCAAGAAAAAGCAACCAGAACAGAGGCAGTAGCTTATGATTTTGCAGATGTAATGCGTTATGTTACGGAATCCGATCATGAGATTTCTACATTGGGAGAGGAATTGCATTATGTAGAAGCCTTGCTTCGCATTCAAAAAGCATGGCTGGGAGATACACTAAGTTACAGCATATCGGTGCCGAAGGAGTATTGGGATGTGAACTGTCCATATATGGTATTAGAGCCGTTGGTAGGACTTTCTGTTCAGGGCTGTGAGGCTGGAGAGAAGCATGGGATAGAAATATTTGCTGAAGAAGAGAGGGGAGATGTGTTAATACAGGTAGTCAGTGATAATGGGGAAATGACATTGGAAGAGATGAATGCCAGGGTTGGTGATTATTCTCAAGGGGAAGGATTTTCTCTCCATGATTCGGATCGAAGTTTGAAACGGATTTTTGGGAAACAGTACGGACTTTCTGTTAGAGCTAGAAAGGATGGTCAGGCGGGACATACTATTTGTTTTCGTCTGCCTCAAAAGAAAGAGGGATAAGGAGGCGCGTAGCGAATGGGCCAAATTTTAGTATTGAATGAAAACCAGTTGGAACGAGAGATTACGAGAAGTATTCTGTCAGAAGGGTTGGAGTCAGAAGAAATTGTTCTTGCACCGGAGGAAGAATCTGCCATAAGAATTCTCCGGGAAGGAGATGTGGATTTGCTGATTGCAGATGTGCCCAGATTCGATTTGCGCCATTGCGATATGATGACGCAGGCCAGGCAGGTGTCACCAGATACCCCTATTTTGGTGACTTCTGTAGGTGTGCGTACGGATATTGCGCCTCATGTTTGGCGGCTGGGTTTGCAGGATTATTTGTTAAAACCTTGCCGCCCTACTTGGCTTTTGGCGGCAGTTCGTGCATTGAAAAGGGATGCCGCTATTGCATCCAATGACAGGGAGGAACAGCGGCGGGAGCAGTATTTGAAGCTTTTGGCAGAGCAGATGAGAGCCTTTTGTTACAAAAAATCCATAGATGTTGCAAAAGATTACCTTGATTCTCTTTATCAGGAAATACATAATAAAAGTGTAATTCGGTTCCAGACCCTTCGGTTTGCTGAGGGGCTTGCACAGTTGGGAGATCCTTTAGGTCCTGCTGTTCAGATGAGACTGACATGCATTGTGGAACAGTTTAAGCTTCGGTTTGACCAACAGGTGCAAAAGTATGATACTTATCTTGTGATTAAGAAGATGATCAATATTATTTTTGCTGCTTTTGATGAGGACAGCAGTTATCAGGTTGACAGTGAGCAGAAAGTTCTAAATTATATTGATCGTAATATCAAAGATGGTATCAGTTTAGACCAGGCAGCAGAATACGCCAACATGAGCTCTTACTATTTTAGCAGGGTTTTTAAAAAGATTACTGGGGTTAATTTTATTACATATGTTACAGACTGTAAAATTGTAGTTGCTCAGGAAATGCTTGTGAATACAGATCTGCCTGTCAGCAGTATTGCTTATGAGCTTTCTTACAGTGAAGCAAATTATTTCAGCAAAGCATTTAAGCGGAAGGTAGGAATGACGCCTATGGAGTATCGGGAACTTCATTGCGCTGGGAAGGAGAAGGTGTGAACCGGAATTGAGAGTTTTCGGATCATTGGGAATGGAGGGTTATCATGCAAGAATTTAGTTTCAGTACCAGAATATTTTTTGGGGAAGGTGCCCTGGAGCGTTTGCGTCGGGTGAAAAATCGAAAAGTTTTTATTGTTACAGATCGTTTTATGGTACAAATAGGAGCAATAGACAGAGTAATTTCCTATTTGACAGAATGTGAGGTCAGCGTATTTGACGGCGTGGTTCCAGATCCGCCGATTGAGGTAGTGGCTGAGGGAGTCAATGCCTTTGAAAAATGTCAGGCAGAAACTGTGATTGCTGTGGGAGGCGGCTCTACGATTGATGCGGCAAAGGCCATTCGAGCGATTGCAAAGAAAATTTTAAATATTGAGACGGATAAGATGGAGTGCTTCGCTGTGCCTACTACCAGCGGTACTGGTTCTGAGGTTACGGATTATGCTGTGATTACGGATAAAGCCCAGGGAGTGAAATATCCCTTGGATAGTCAGGCATTGCGTCCGCCAGTTGCCATCCTTGATCCATCCCTTACGGCTAGCGCTCCTGCATCTGTAACAGCCGATGCAGGCATGGATGTACTGACACATGCTTTGGAGGCTTATGTTTCAACCAATGCCAATGATTTTTCTGATGCAATGTGCGAGAAAGCAATATCCCTGGTTTTTCGCTTTTTACCTTTGGCTTATATTGATGGTGAAGATTTGCTTGCCCGAACGGAAATGCAGAATGCTTCTTGTATGGCTGGTTTGGCATTTAATTCTGCTGGCTTGGGTATCAATCATAGTTTGGCTCATGCGATTGGCGGGAAATTTCATATTGCTCATGGACGTATTAATGCAATGCTTTTGCCAAAAATTTTAGCATTTAACGCTAATTTGTCCTGTGTATCAGGAGGAGAGTATTCTTTGGCGGCAAAAAAATATCAGAGGATTGCAAGAATTATGGATTTTCCGGCTGCGACTGTCCGGCTAGGAGTGGCAAACTTAATTCAGGAAATAGAACATCTTAATCATAAGCTTAGAATTCCTTCTACTCTTAGAGAGTTGGGAGTTGATATGGTACAAGTAAGAGAAATGCGTCAGGAATTAATAACAACGGCTTTGGCAGACGCTACCTATGCCACCAATCCTCGCAGAGCAGATGAGACAGCGGTTGGAAACTTGATTGATCAGGTGACGGGGTAGTTTAGAAAATCCTAGATAAAAAATAATATGAACACTTATGCCAGTAGAAGATGTCACTGCGTGACCCCACTCGGCGCAGCAAACCGTCCAAGTCCCTTATTCATGAGGGACTTGGACGGTTTGTTATTATATTTTTCCAATCTATCTATTAAGTTTAGAAATGACGTTTTATGTAGAAAAAGTAATTGTGCAAATCAAACAAAGCATCAGACAAAAAAGTCTCTGATTATGACAAGAAAGTACAAGCCAGCTTTTAGTATAATAAAAAATAGCAACAAGTTAACCAATTGTATGCGTATCCCGCAATCTGTTTTAGCGAGTTGCTGAAGATTGGAATCAGAGAGTGGGAATATAGGGATTGCCGGATACGCTGCAGAATATTACAAGGAGGAATCAAAATGCAAAAAGAAGCCCTTGGTATGGTGGAGACAAAAGGTTTGGTTGGCGCTATTGAGGCTGCTGATGCCATGGTTAAGTCTGCAAATGTTGCCTTGGTCGGCTATGAAAAGATCGGGTCCGGCTTGGTTACTGTAATGGTACGTGGTGATGTAGGCGCAGTGAAAGCGTCTGTAGATGCTGGCTCTATTGCCGCTGAAAAAGTCGGAACAGTTGTTTCCTGCCACGTAATCCCAAGACCACATACGGATGTGGAGAAGATCCTTCCTCATATGGAATAAGCTACGGAAGTTTAATAGGGATTTTGGAGGAAACCCACCACCTTTGTGAGAATGCTAAATAAGCAAAAAAATTATTATTGGAGGGAAAACACATGGATGAATTGAACAACAACATCGTGGAAGAAGTTATGAAAAGGCTTGGCGCCGCTGTTGCAGCTTCTCCTGCACCAGAAACATGCTGTGAGCCTGCGGCTAGTGCACCAGCTTGCAACCTGACAGAATTTGTAGGTACAGCAATGGGACATACAATCGGTTTGGTAATTGCAAACGTTGACCATCAGGTTCACGAAGCGCTTAAAATTGATCCAAAGTACCGTGCGATCGGTATTATTAGTGACCGTGTAGGAGCAGGTCCACAGATTTTTGCGGCTGATGAAGCAGTAAAAGCAACCAACAGTGAATGTCTTCTGGTAGAGTGCCCGCGTGACACTGAAGGAGGAGCAGGTCACGGTTCTTTGATTATTTTTGGAGCTGAGGATGTATCGGATGCTCGTCGTGCAGTAGAAGTTTGTTTACGTGAAATTCCACGTACAATGGGTGATGTTTACGGTAACAGCGCTGGACATTTGGAATTCCAGTATAGCGCTCGTGCTTCCCATGTATTGAATAAAGTTTGGGGTGCGCCTCTTGGAAAAGCATTTGGTATTACAGTAGGTGCGCCGGCAGGTATTGGAGTAGTTTTGGCCGATGCAGCTTCTAAAGCAGCAACTATTGATGCTGTAACCCTTGCAACACCAGGCAATGGTGGAACCAGCTTCTCTAACGAAGTGAATTATTTCTTCTCTGGTGATTCTGGAGCAGTTAAGCAGGCAATTATTGCAGCTCGTGATGTAGGACTTCAGTTGCTGAAGACTTTGGAGCCGGATGAAGAACTGAAATCAACCACTACCCCTTATATTCTTTAATCAGGAAGGAGCCGTAAAACTATGAAATCAAAACGTTTTGAAGTTTTGGCGAACCGTCCGGTAAATAAGGATGGTTACGTTAAGGAGTGGCCGGAAGTTGGTCTGATTGCTATGAATAGTCCTTTCGACCCGACTCCCAGTATCAAGATTGAAAATGGGCGCGTAACAGAATTAGATGGAAAATGCCGCGCTGATTTTGATATGTTAGACACCTTTATTGCAGATCATGCAATCCGCTTGGAAAATGCAGAGAAGGCTATGGCATTGGATTCCTTGGAAATTGCACGTAAGATTGTAGATATCAATGTTTCACGTCAGGAAATTCTTGATATTACACTTTCCATTACACCTGCAAAATTAACTGAGGTTGTAGGAAAGATGACAATCGTAGAAATCATGATGGGTATGACAAAGATGCGTGCCCGCCTGATGCCTGCAAACCAGTGTCATGTTACAAACGTAAAGGATAATCCTGTTCAGATTGCAGCAGACGCAGCAGAGGCTGGCGTACGTGGATTTGCAGAGATGGAGACAACTGTTGGTATCGCTCGTTATGCACCATTTAATGCAATTGCTATTATGGTAGGCGCTCAGGTAGGACGTCCCGGTGTTATGACACAGTGTGCTTTGGAAGAAGCTACAGAGCTGTTGCTTGGTATGCGTGGTTTCACTACATATGCTGAGACAATTTCTGTATATGGTACAGAGCCAGTATTTATGGATGGTGATGATACACCTTATTCAAAAGCGTTTTTGGCAAGCTGCTATGCAAGTCGTGGTTTGAAAATGCGTTTTACTTCTGGTACAGGTTCTGAAGTTCAGATGGGTTATGCAGAAGGCAAATCTATGCTGTATCTGGAAGCACGTTGTCTTGCTGTTACCAAGGGTGCAGGCGTACAGGGAACACAGAATGGTTCCGTATCATGTGTAGGTGTACCTGCAGCAGTGCCAGGTGGTATCCGTGCAATCGCAGCAGAGAACTTGATTGCTATGTTGCTGGATCTTGAATCCACCACATCCAATGACCAGACCTTTACTCATTCTGATCTGCGTCGTGTGGCTCGTAGTGTACCACAGTTCTTCTCTGGTACAGATTATATCTGCTCCGGTTATTCTGCTACACCGAACTATGATAATATGTTCGCTGGCTCCAACTGGGATGCAGAGGATTATGATGACTGGAATATTATCCAGCGTGATATGAAGATTGATGGTGGTTTGCAGCCTGTACGTGAAGATGATGTTCTCAAAGCTCGTAATAAAGCAGCTCGTGCTCTTCAGGGCTTGTTCCGTGAATTGGGTCTTCCACCTATTACAGATGCAGAAGTAGAAGCAGCTACTTATGCAAATGGATCTAATGATATGCCAGATCGTAACGTAAACGAAGATTTGAAGGCTATTGAAGATATGATGGCGCGCAATGTAACAGGAGTTGATTTTGTTAAGGCTCTTGACAAAGCTGGATTCCCAGATGTAGCGCAGAATATATATAACATGCTTCGCCAGAAAGTGGCAGGTGACTATCTGCACACAGCTTCCATCTTTGGAGATAATTTCCATGTATTGTCTGCTGTTAATGCACCAAACGATTATCATGGACCAATGACTGGTTACCAAATCAGCGAAGAGAGATGGAAACAGATTAGCGATATCCCGAATGCCATCCGGCCGGAAGATATTTAAGAAGGAGGTGTGACAGAGAATGACTTTTGACGAAAAAACACTACGTAGTGTCATTGCAGAAGTAGTTAAAGAAATGGCTGGCCAGACAGCTCCAGCAGCAGCGTCTGTACCTGCAACCCAGCTTGCAGCAGGCAAGATGACTTTGACGGAACAGGGAGATGCACCAAAGGGTGTGGCTCCAGATGAGGTTGTAATTGGATTGGCTCCAGCTTTTGGCGTATATCAGAAAGAAACTATCATTCATCAGCCCCATGATAAGGTGTTGCGTGAAATTATTGCTGGTATCGAAGAGGAAGGATTGAAATGGCGTGTGGTACGTGTATACCGCACCTCCGATGTTTGCTTTATTGCACATGATGCAGCAGAATATTCTGGTTCAGGTGTCGGCATCGGTATCCAGTCTAAGGGTACTACGGTAATCCATCAGAAGGATCTTCCACCTCTTAGTAACCTGGAACTGTTTTCACAGGCTCCGTTGATTGAAATGGACACATTCCGTCAGATTGGGAAAAACGCTGCGAAATATGCAAAGGGTGAGGCTCCTACGCCAGTACCAGTTCGTAATGACCAGATGGCTCGTCCTACCTATCAGGCAATTGCAGCGTTATTACATATCAAAGAGACCGAACATGTTGATAACGATAAACGGCCACAGGCTGTGACAGTTTCATTTCAGTGAAAGGAGGTAGAATAATGGATCAGGAACGTTTGATGGAACAGATTGTAGAACAAGTGATGCAGGCCATGAAGAATGGCGGATCTGCACCAACACCTGCTGCTTTTACTGGCGGCAAGGTTACAGCCAATAATTATCCTCTTGCTGAGAATATGGCTGATAAGATTAAAACACCTACCGGCAAGCCTTTCACTTCTTTAAGTTATGATAAGGTAATTTCCGGTGAACTTACCGCAGATGATATGCGTATTTCTCCAGAAACCTTGGAAATGCAGGCTCAGGTAGCCGAGTCTGTAAACCGTGAAGCATTTGCAGGAAATTTGCGTCGTGCAGCCGAGTTGATTGCTGTACCAGATGATCGTTTGTTGGAGATTTACAATGCATTGCGTCCTTACCGTTCAAGTAAACAGGATTTGATTGATATTGCAAATGAATTGGATCAAAAGTATGGTGCAAAAGCAGCAGCAACCCTTGTACGTGAAGCGGCTGATGTTTATGAACAGCGAGGCAGGTTGAAGAAATTCTAAGATTCTGCAAAGTTGGGAGGTTCCACTATGAAAATTGTTGCAGGCATTGATATCGGAAATGCGACAACAGAAACAGCTCTGGCAAGAATTGAAGGAAATAAAGTAGAATTTTTAGCCAGCGGCACAGTACCCACAACAGGTATCAAAGGAACCCGGCAGAACATCAATGGCGTGGTCCATTCCTTGACCAATGCAATGGAAAAGGTGGGCATTGAGATAACAGAGCTCTCACAAGTTTGTCTGAATGAGGCGGCTCCAGTTATCGGCGACGTAGCTATGGAGACCATTACGGAGACCATCATCACAGAATCTACGATGATTGGACATAATCCTTCTACGCCTGGCGGTATGGGCGTTGGCGTAGGAGAGACCATTCTAATCACGCAGCTTGCTGCAGCGGCAGGAGGAAAAGACTACATTGTAGTAATACCTGCCAGCGTAGATTTTGAAGATGCTGCAAGATTGATCAATGAAGGTTCTACGGGAACACGACAGGTGACAGCAGCGATTGTTCAGCGGGATGATGGTGTACTGATTCACAATCGTCTAAATCATAAAATTCCCATTGTGGATGAAGTGGCTTTGGTGGATAAAGTTCCTATAGGCATGCGCTCAGCAGTGGAAGTTGCTGGTGTAGGCGGCGTGGTGGAAGTACTCTCTAATCCATATGGGATTGCAACGCTTTTTGGATTGTCTTCGGAAGAGACGCGGCAGGTGGTTCCTATTGCTCGTGCATTGATTGGTAACCGTTCTGCTGTGGTAATTAAAACTCCTGCAGGTGATGTCAAAGAGCGAAAAATCCCGGCAGGCATGATTGAATTTTATGGACAGAACCGGACAGTAAAAGTAGATGTAGATGCTGGGGGCGAAAAAATTATGCAGGCCGTGGAATCTCTTCCTGTCCTGGAGGATGTCCGAGGAGAGCCAGGGACAAACGCAGGCGGCATGTTAGAGAAGGTCCGTCAGGTCATGGCGAATCTAACGAAACAGCATCCAAAAGATATTCATATTCAGGATTTATTGGCAGTAGATACATTTACGCCACAGAAGGTCCAGGGTGGCCTTGCCAATGAGTTTTCACAGGAAAATGCAGTGGGCATTGCTGCCATGGTGAAAGCTGACCGTCTACAGATGGAAGCAATTGCCAAGGAATTTTCTGAACAGATTAATATTCCAGTCCAGGTTGGGGGCGTAGAGGCTGACATGGCGATTCGGGGGGCGTTGACGACACCGGGCACCAATAAGCCCTTAGCTATTTTGGATATGGGTGCAGGTTCTACGGATGCATCAATTATTAATAAAGAAGGGGAAATCCATTCGATCCATCTGGCAGGCGCAGGTAATATGGTAACGCTTCTGATTCAGTCGGAGATGGGTTTAGATAGTTTTGATATTGCAGAAGATGTGAAGAAATATCCATTAGCTAAAGTGGAAAGTTTTTTCCATATTCGGCATGAAAATGGAACAGTGGAGTTTTTCTCTGAACCACTGGATCCTAATATTTTTGCTAAAACAGTCATACTAAAGGAGGGCAATATGATTCCTTTAGAGGGTGACTGGTCCATGGAAAAAATTCGTCTTATCAGACGTCAGGCGAAGCAGAAGGTATTTGTAACAAATGCTTTGCGGGCGTTGGCCAGGGTTAGTCCTACAGGCAATGTTCGTGATATTCAGTTTGTTGTACTGGTAGGTGGTTCTGCTTTGGATTTTGAGGTGCCGCAGATGGTTACGGACGCACTTTCACAGTATAAAGTTGTGGCGGGCCGTGGTAATATCCGTGGAACGGAAGGTCCCCGTAACGCGGTGGCAACAGGACTGGTACTTTCCTTGACGGAAAGGGGGAACTGATATGAATGTTGCCCAAAGCGTAATGACAAAGCCTACAGTTCATGTGTTGTGCAGTTCAGATGTACCAGAAAATGCTGTGCAGCAGCTACTTTATGGCTTGGAGGAAGAGGGCATTCCTTGTGAAATTTGGACAGAAGAAAATAAAGATGCGCTGGCATTAGCGTGGAAGGGTGCGCAGGCTTCCCGACTGGGAGTAGGAGTTGGAATGGACAGACAGACAGCGGTTTTACATATTTCTAAATTAAACCGTGAGAAACCTCTGTATCAGATTTCAGTTCGGTCTGGAGAGAAGACGCGTATTTTAGGAGCGAATGCAGCGCGGTTAGTGAAAAAGTTGCCATTAAAACCTTTAGAAGGGAGGTGAAGGCATGAAGAAAAGTTTAGGGCTCATAGAGACAGCGGGTTTGGCTGCCGGCATTGAAGCAGCAGATGCAGCAGTGAAGTCGGCCAATGTAGAACTGATCGGTTATGAGCTGACAAAAGGCGGAGGCTGGACGACCATTAAGGTTCAAGGTGATGTTGGGGCAGTAAAAGCTGCCGTAGATGCAGCTCGGATGGCAGCCGCTAAAGTGAACCAGGTGGTAAGTACCCGGGTGATTCCCCGTCCCTCTGCCGGACTTGACATCCTGGTGCATAATCCAGATACTGTCGGAGATGCACAGTCTTCCAAAGGATCGGATATGCCAAAACCTCCCACACCACCGAAAGGCTCAAAGAAGGTGAAGGAGGAAGAGGCAGCAGAATCGGACGGACAAGAAAATAAAATAGAAGAAACACAACCAGTTTCAGATCCAGAAGTATCTGTAACAGAGTCCAAACCTGCAGAAACGCTGGTAGAGACAGAGGAGACGGAGAAGGCTCCTGTGTCGGAAGCAGAAGCATCTGCAACAGATTCTAAGGAAGCAGAGACAGAAGACGTGGAAGTGGAGATAGAAGAAGAGGAAAAGGCTTCTATGCCGGAAGGGGAAGCATCTGTAATAGATTCTAAGGAAGCAGAACCAGAAGGAATAGAAGAGCCAACAGAGGAAGCGCAGGATGCAGGAAATTCTGAAGGAGAAGAAGGAGAAGCTTCTCCAGAACAAGAACTTAAGGAGCCTGCTACTCCGAAGCAGACCAAGCGGGGAGCTGCGAAGGGACGCAAGGGAGGAAAGCGCAGCAATAAGAATGAGACTACAGAATAAGATAGATTGGAGGTTATCGTTATGGGAGAAGCTCTTGGCATGATTGAGACAAAGGGCCTTGTTGGAGCTATTGAAGCAGCCGATGCCATGACAAAATCAGCAAATGTAACGCTGATTGGTTATGAAAAGATTGGTTCAGGGCTGGTGACCGTAATGGTCCGCGGCGACGTGGGTGCAGTAAAAGCATCTGTGGATGCAGGTGCGGCAGCCGCTGAAAAAGTAGGCGAGATTGTTTCACAGCATGTTATTCCGCGTCCACACACAGATGTGGAAAGAATCCTTCCAAAGGATCTGTGAGGGGAGGAATAAGCCGTGGAGAAAAGCCAATACACGCAGGAAGAGTTTCTGCGTCTTATAATAAAATTAGTGGTAGAAGAATTATCTAAATGGGAGCGTTCTGTTCCTATCGGTATTTCTAACCGTCACATTCACCTAAGTCGGGCGGAAATGGATGTTTTGTTTGGGGTTGGCAGTGAATTGACACCAATCAAAGATTTACAACCAGGTCAGTATGCTGCTAAGGAGACAGTGACTATCCAAGGTCCAAAGGGTGAATTGAAACGTGTGCGTGTGCTTGGTCCTCTACGTAAGGAATCTCAGGTAGAAATTTCCATTGGTGATAGTTTTGTGCTTGGTGTACACCCTCCTGTTCGGGAATCTGGTAAGCTGGAGGGAACGCCGGGCATAAAAGTGATTGGCCCGAAAGGAGAAGTGGAGCTTGAAAGAGGTGTTATCGCTGCTCTTCGTCATATTCATCTTGATCTTGTAACTGCAGAACGTATGGGTGTACATGACGGGCAATTTGTTCAGGTAAAGATCGAAGGTCAGCGTGGCGCAATATTGGACAATGCGTTGTTACGCGTGTCTGATAAGTTTGCTCCCGAGATGCACATTGACGTGGAAGAGGCCAATGCTTTAGGTGTAAAAAATAGCGACCGAGCATACATTATCTTGGATTAAGGCCAGTGGAGGAAATGCATATGGGTTGCGATATCATACAATGCAATGAAAAACTGTTGGAATTTGAGCAATTGATTGAGAATAGAGAAAAAAAACATTGGAAAGGCACTCTGCGTACTGGCGTAGACTTGGGTACAGCAAACATTGTTTTGGCAGTAGTCGATGAGGAGAACCAGCCAGTGGCAGGCGCCACTTTTCCATCAACTGTAGTTCGGGATGGCATTGTAGTAGATTATGTAGGGGCTGTACAGGCCGTGACAAAACTGAAAGATCAACTGGAGGAGCTTCTGGGTGAAACACTGGATGCAGGAGCTTGCGCAATTCCGCCAGGGATTTTGTCAGGTAATGTAAAAGCAATTGGTAATGTAGTAGAGTCAGCAGGATTTCGGCTGACTGAAATTGTAGATGAACCTACTGCTGCTGCCGCTGTGTTGGGGATTACAGATGGTGCGGTTGTGGATGTGGGTGGTGGAACTACTGGAATTAGTATTTTGGAGAATGGGAAAGTCATTTATACAAGTGACGAGCCTACGGGCGGTACCCATATGACACTGGTATTGGCAGGTTTTTATGGATGCAGTACCCAGGATGCTGAGATAATGAAACGTGACCCGTCTCAAGAGTCAAATGTATTTCCGGTAGTGAAACCTGTAGTAGAAAAAATGGCTGCAATTGTCAAACGGAGTTTGGAAAAATACCCTGTGGATACAGTTTATGTGGTAGGCGGCGCATGCTGCTTTACTCAGTTTGAGGCAGTCTTTGAAAAATATCTTGGTATTTCTGTGGTAAAGCCAGCGGCGCCTTTGTTGGTGACACCATTAGGTATTGCCATGAATTGTACAGAGTGAGAGGAGGGTGTGGACGTTGACTGAGCAGGAACAATCTATCCATAGCATTGTAGCGCAGGTGCTTGCAGAACGGGTGGTACAAAAGCTTTTGGAACGCCAAAAACAAGCGCTAGTAGTCTATACCGGTTCAAATATGGGTATAGAGCCTGGTTTGAAATGTCTGCAAAAGCTACGCCAGGAAGATGGATTTACCTTTCGGGTACTGTTGACTAGGAGCGCGGCTGAGCTGTTGGATACATCGGCAATTTGTTCCGCCCTGGAACCGGAGGAATTTTGGGTAGAAAAGCCCACAGATTCACCAGAAGCTCTTACTGCCCGATACGATACCATTCTAGTTCCTGCCTTGACGGTAAATACCGCAGCGCATGTGGCTGCATGTATGGCGGACACTCCAGCCGCTGCTATTATTCTGGATGGACTGATGAGAGGAAAAAATGTAGTAGTGGCTGTGGATGGCTGTTGTCCTGATAATCCTGAGCGTATGAAACGGGGATTTTCCATGACAGAAGCCCTGAAAAGAAAATTGCGGGAAAATAAGAATGCTTTAAAGGATTTTGGCGCGTTGTTGACAACTTCAGAACAGTTACAGGAAGCGGCGAAAAAAGCAATTATGAGTTTTGCTTCTGGATTTGATTCTGGTAAGCCGGAACCCAACAAGCAGGTAGAGAGCAAGCAGGAACAAAGGATAGGTGCCGGAACATTCCGGGCAGAGCTGGAGGGACGTGTGTTTAGCGGAAAGCACATAAAATCTTATCCAGATCATGCTACAATCATCGTTCCAAAACGGACAATCATCACCCAACTGGTATCTGATGAGGCCCGCAGACGAGACATCCGCATAGAGATTGAATCATGAGGCAGGTGGAAAAATGTATCTAGGAAGAGTGATTGGAACCGTAGTTTCTACCAGTAAAAACGAGAATCTGATTGGTATGAAGCTTTTGATGGTTGAAAAACTGACGGAACGTTTAGAACGGGAAGGCTCAACAGAGATTGCTGTGGATTCTGTAGGAGCTGGTACAGGTGAAATTGTAATTGTTTGTAAGGGAAGTTCAGCCCGTTATGTCTTTGGCGATGGCTCAGCTCCGGTGGATACGTCCATCGTAGGTATCGTTGATAATGTGGAGGTGAGTTGATGGCAAATTTGTACACCAAAACCGGCGATAAGGGTCAGACTAGTCTGGTAGGAGGCTCGAGGGTTAGAAAGTCTGATCTTCAAGTAGAGTGCTATGGCACTATTGATGAGGCAAACTCCATGCTGGGTCTGGCTTATTCTAATACATGTCAGGAATATATCAGAACTACCGTGCACGCAATTCAGGGAAGGCTGTTTACTTTAGGGGCAGAATTGGCCAGTGATGGGGAAGGAGCCTCAAAGCTGGAAAGTTTGATTTCTGAGGAAGATGTTTCCTTTTTGGAGCATGTGGTGGATACATGTACAGAGACAACCGGGAAAATGACTCATTTTGTAGTTCCTGGTGTAGATCCCGCATCCTCTGCTCTGCATGTGGCCAGAACTATCGTACGGCGCGCAGAGCGGCGCATGGTGGATTTGGCAGAAATTCGTCCGGTACGTGAAGTGCTGATGCGTTATGTCAACCGTTTATCAGATGCTGTTTATGCTATGGCACGTCTCCAGGAGGAGTTGGTGGCCCAGGCAGAAATGCGGGAGAAGGTGACGGATATGGTAAAAGGTGTATTGACAAAGTATACGGGCGGCCTTCCTCCCATTTCTTTGGAGGTTCTTGAGCATATGGCAGGAAGAGCCAAGGAAAAATCACGGGAGCTTGGGGTTCCGGTGGTTTTTTCTGCCGTTGATGGCGGAGGTAATCTTCTTTTACTGGAGCGAATGGAAGGTGCGCTGCCAGGAAGCGTAGAGGTGTCAGCTGGTAAAGCGTATACTGCGAATGCGTTTCATATGCCAACCCATGAATTGGGTCAGGCAGCACGGCCGGACGGCCCTCTCTATGGAATAGAGAATGCTGCGCCGGGAAAAATTATCCTGTTCGGGGGCGGTTTTCCTTATATCGTGGATGGCCAGGTCGTAGGAGGGATTGGTGTATCCGGCGGAACAGTAGAACAGGATATGGAGATTGCACGTTATGCAATGTCTATGTAAGGAGGGAAAGCAATGAATATAGATGAACGCATGGTAGCGGGCATAGTAAATGCGGTTTTGGGTAAATTGGATGATATTTCCAGTCCATACGCAGAAGCGGGAGCAGAACAGTGGGGTATTTTTGAAAATATGGATGATGCGGTAGAGGCCGCTGCCTGTGCACAGCGGGAGTACTTAAACCGTACCATGCATGATCGGGCAGCTTATGTACAGGCAATTCGTGATGTAGTGCTCAATCAGGAGAATTTGGAATATATTTCCCGTCAATCTGCAGAAGAAACTGGAATGGGAAATTATGAACATAAATTAATTAAAAATCGGCTTGCAGCTACAAAAACGCCGGGAATAGAGGATTTGACTACAGATGCAATGACAGGGGATGACGGCCTTACTTTGGTAGAATATTCTCCCTTTGGAGTGATAGGGGCCATTACACCTACTACAAATCCTACTGAGACGATTATTTGTAATTCCATTGGAATGTTGGCTGCAGGTAACAGTGTAGTGTTCAGCCCTCATCCAAGGGCAAAAAATGTTTCATTACATCTGGTTCGTTTGATTAATCGTGCTTTGATGGAGGCTGGCGCGCCAGCAAATTTGGTAGTTACTGTGTCAGAGCCTTCCATAGAGAATACAAATGCTATGATGAACCATCCTTTGGTAAGGATGCTTGTAGCAACTGGTGGTCCTGGTATTGTAAAAACGGTACTTTCCAGTGGAAAGAAGGCCATCGGTGCAGGTGCAGGAAATCCTCCGGTTGTGGTAGATGAAACTGCTAATATTGAAAAAGCAGGAAAAGATATCATTGATGGTTGCTGTTTTGATAATAATTTGCCTTGCATTGCAGAAAAAGAAGTTATTGTCGTGGATTCTGCAGCAGATTATTTAATCTTCAATATGAAGAAAAATGGCGCTTATGAGGTAAAGGATCCAGAAATCATTGACAAACTTGTGAAGCTGGTGGTTCAAGAGAATGGGAAGAGTCCAGTCACATCTTTTGTAGGAAAAAGCGCAAAGTATATTCTGGACAAAGTAGGTATTTCAGTGGGCGATGAGGTAAAAGTTATCATAATGCAGACCACTGAAGATCATCCCTTTGTGCAAGTGGAGCTGATGATGCCGATTCTTCCAATTGTACGGGTGCCAGATGTGGATGCAGGTATTGAAATGGCTGTTCGTGTGGAACACGGCAACCGCCATACAGCTATGATGCATTCCCGCAATGTAGATAAGCTGACTAAAATGGCAAAGCTTATCCAGACAACAATTTTTGTAAAGAACGGTCCTTCTTATGCTGGAATCGGTGTGGGCGGCGAAGGTCATACGACATTTACCATCGCAGGGCCTACTGGAGAGGGACTGACTTCAGCAAAATCCTTTGCACGGCGACGCAGATGTGTGTTAGTCGGAGGAATGGATGTACGCTGATTAGGGAGGTGCTCCTATGCAGGAAAATTTAACAGCTTTGGTGGAAAGCGCTGGTATCGTCGGCGCGGGAGGTGCAGGCTTCCCCACCCATGTAAAGCTGAATGCCAAAGCAGATACCGTAATTATTAACGGCGCTGAGTGTGAACCGCTGTTACGGGTAGACCAGCAGCTTATGGCAAGGCAGGCCGGACGGCTGCTTGCAGCTTTGGATAGGATTGTCACACATTTGGAGGCAAAGGAGGGCATTGTGGCATTAAAGGAGCATTACCACATTGCAGCTTTGGCCTTGCAGCGTGAGTTAGTAAATTATCCCAAGCTGCGCCTGCATCTGCTGGGAGCTTTTTACCCGGCAGGTGATGAGCAGGTGATTGTCTATGAGGTTACAGGAAGGGTTGTCCCAGAAGGAGGCATTCCCATAAATGTAGGCGTTGTAGTGACAAATGTAGAAACGGCCTTAAATGTACTGGATGCTGTAGAGGGTCATCCAGTTACCGAAAAATATGTAACATTGACTGGCGCTGTGGGTACGCCAAAAACCGTTAAGGTTCCATTGGGTATCACTGTAGCAGAGGCTTTAGAGCTGGCAGGGGGCCCTTCTGTGGCAGATTACCATATCGTAAACGGTGGTCCTATGATGGGACGTTTGGTTTCGCCGGAAAGTGCGATTACCAAGACCACCAAGGGGCTTATTGTAATTCCAGCAGGACATCCTCTCTTGCACAGCTTAGAACGCCCCTTAGGTGTGTCTTTGCGTCAGGCAGCGACTGCATGTATGCAGTGCTCTTTATGTTCTGAAGTTTGTCCACGAGGGTTACTTGGACATCGCATTCAGCCTCATAAGCTGATGCGTATTGCAGCCTATGGAAGCATGTGTGACCCAGCGCAGACGCCAATGAATGCTTATCTTTGTTGTGGATGTCGGCTATGTGAATATGCTTGTGTAATGGGACTTCAGCCCTGGAAGCTAAATGGCAACCTTAAGAGTATTTTAGGTGAACAGGGTATCCGCAACAGCCTGAATCATAAGCCAGAGCATGGTGCGCCCTTCCGGGAGTTTAAGCGCTATCCAGTGCATAAGCTTATTCATCAATTAGGTCTTACCTCTTACGATGTTGATGCACCTATGGAGGAGGCACAGCTTCCCGCTTTTGGAAAGGTTACATTGCCCCTTCGACAAAATGTGGGAGCGCCAGCAGAACCGGTGGTAGAAGAAGGCAGCCAGGTGGAAAAGGGTGATTTAATTGCCCGAATTCCAGAAGGTAAATTGGGGGCAAATCTCCACGCTAGTATTTCTGGTACAGTAATAACTGTCAATGGTGACAGTATTGTGATTCAAGCATAAGAGATAGATTTTAGAAAGGATATGCGTATGGGAAAGTCAATTGGATTATTGGAGCTGAAAAGTATTCCTGTAGGCGTACAGTCTGCGGATGAAATGCTTAAGGCTGCGAATGTGGAGCTGTTGGTGGCTACTGCTATCTGTCCAGGAAAATATATTATTATCATCAACGGGCAGGTAGGAGCGGTAAAGAGCTCTATGGAAAAAGGCAGACAGGTTGCGGGGACTTTCCTTATCTGCCATCATACCATCAATAATGTCCATGCATCAGTACCATCAGCTCTGGTGGGCACAGTTGATGTAGAACATATCACTGCTCTGGGTATGCTGGAGACTATGTCAGCATTGACAGTGGTGCAGGCAGCAGATATTGCTGCCAAGGCATCCAACATTACCCTTATGGAAGTTCGGGTAGCCCGAGGGTTGGGAGGAAAAGGATATCTGATTTTTACAGGTGAAGTTTCTGCCGTAAAATCAGCATTAAATTCCTGTCTCACTCAGTTGGCGGAAACTGGCGATATTACAAGTAGTTGTGTAATTCCGTCGCCACATAAAGGTTTGTTGGAAAAGCTGATGTAATCAACAGCGTGGCATGAAGAAAGGGAGTGAGTTGGCAATGGATATGAATCTTTTGGATATTGGTGCATCTGCGGAGGGCAAGATGCGTATCATTCAGGAGACAGTTCCTGGTAAACAGGTCACCTTGGCACATATTATTGCCAGTCCTGGCGAGATTATCTATCAGAAACTGGGTTTGAACCCAGAGTTGGATTACAAGCAGTCAGCGATTGGAATTTTAAGTATGTGTCCATCTGAGATATCTGTAATTGCTGGTGATATTGCAATGAAAACTGCTCCGATTGAAATTGGATTTATTGACCGTTTTAGCGGAACATTGATTTTTACGGGAAGAATTTCTAATGTTCAATCTGCAGTTTCTAATATTTTAGCCTATTTGAAAAATAATTTAGGCTTTACAGTTTGTGAGATTACAAGAACATGAAAAAGATTATTTTAATGGGGCGCAGTGAATGTGGGAAAACTACTTTGACACAAGCCCTTAAGGGTGACGTGATTTCATATCACAAGACACAATATATTAATCACTATGACGTTGTGATTGACACGCCGGGAGAATATGCGGAAACTACTACCTTAGCGCGTGCATTGGCCTTGTATTCTTATGAGGCAGACGTGGTTGGTCTTCTGTTGAATGCAGCAGAGCCTTATTCCATTTATCCGCCTTGCTGTGCGGCTGCGTGTAACCGGCCTGTCATTGGAATTGTGACACAGATTGACCGGGAAGACGGCCATCCCGATCGGGCGCATCAATGGCTGGAAATGGCAGGGTGCAGGCCAGTGTTTCGAGTTAGCGCTTATACAGGGGAAGGGCTTTGGCAGGTTCTTAATTATTTAAGGGAGCCAGGAGATGAACTTCCCTGGGATTCAGAAGAGGATGCGGAACGTCCACGTACAGTGATTTCCAATAAATATGGAAAATTATAATGCTATTCATTAATTTTGGTGGAGGTATGCCCAGCCAAATATCAGGCTTGATAAGATGATAGTGAAAAGTAAAAGGATAAAAATTAAGAGCTGTCGGAAAATGTTATATTTCTTACAGTAGGTAGCACATGTGTTTATAATGGCGTCTATGTATTGTATGAAACTATTATTTCCCGATGGCTTTTTATGTATCAGCCCTTTTGACTCTGAAATAGAGCTTTATTCAAAGGATTTTCATACTGACAGTATAAAAATATGGATGGGTATTTCCATATTTGAGACAAATTTTCCTGCTTTCATTTCCAAGAAAGGAAACATTCGGTGGATTTCGTGTATTTTCTGCTTCTAGGGATGGAAGAAGTGTATTCCCTCCAATTTCACTGTTTGAGATTTTCCGCCGCGTGGGAAATTATCATGGTGCGGGGCTGTTTTTCTTCACGGACAGCCCTTCTGGTTTTCCTAACAGCGCTAAAAGCCCCTTCGATTTGGGTATGCCGCTGAAACTCAGGACTGCCCCATAGAATAGAAAAGACTCAAAAGGCTTGGCGCAGCAGCCCTTCAAACAGGTCAGCTTGGCATACCCATTGGGGCTTTTCTGCCGCTGGCAAGGAAAACATACGAAGGACTTCCGAATCTCAGAAAAACAGCCCCGCCCCTCGATATCCTCCCATCGGCTGGAAAACCGAGTTTAAATTGGAGGGAATTAATAGCATCCTTCCATCCCTGGAACTGGAAATACTAGAAATCCAGCCGCGTTTCCTTGTGGAAGTGAAAGTAGGAAAATTTGTAAAAAACAATAGAAGCTCCCATCCATATTTTTATTCTTACATTGAAGAATCCTTTGAATAAAGTAATGTAGAAAGCCAAAAGGGCTGAACTGTTACAGCCCTTCAAGTGGAAGTGGTCAATATACTAGATTTTTTTATGGGAATGGAGTATAATTACAAAGGATAAAAGAGACATAAAAAGGAGGAGAAATCTTGTGAAAAAACTAGGATTTGAAAAAGCATGGAAAAGGTTTGTCTTATACATGGCAATGGTAATGGCGGTGATTACAGCATCAAAGGCAGTTCCGGCGTATGCTGGCGATTTTACTACTGCAACTACGCTGCCTACAAATGGAGTATGGAGCGGAAAATGTGAATTGGGGCCCAACACTGCAGATTATTACAAGTTTACGATTGTAACAGCAGGACAAGTGGATGTAAAGCTAATGGCATATGCGCCAAATATATATGCTACCCTGTATGATTCCAATTTTAAAGAAATTGATACTGCAACTCCCTTGGAAGGAAGTGAAACATCTCCCCGTATGGATTCCATAGCAGAGTGGCTTTCCCAAGGCACATATTATGTGTCTATTTCCGACAATTTTGGAAGGGGTGGAAATTATAAGCTGTGTACTTCTTTTTCTACCAGTGGAATGACAGCGGCAGAAATGGATTCTTATGATTCACCGCAGAATTTGAGAATGAATGGTAAGGTATCTGGTGTGCTTACTAATTCCAATCAAGAGGACTGGTATAAGGTGACAATTTCTTCCGCTAGAAAATATAAATATATCCTTCAATGCTCCAACAATTTTATACAGTGCAATCTGTATGATAGAAATCTGTCAGAGCTGCATAGTATGAACAGTTGGAATGAGAAGACAATAAGTAAGGAATTAGAGTTGACTTCTGGAGTTTATTATATAAAGGTTGGAGGTATTCGCGGTGGAACCTATACCTGTCAGTTTAATGAGATAATACCTGCAAAGGGAGATCTCCTGGTGGATTCCAAAAACCAGGCACAGTATAAGGTGACGAAGGCAGGAACAAAAGGCGGCACAGTTACTTATCAGAAATCTATGAACGGCGTGAAAACATCTATCACTGTTCCAGCAACAGTTAAGATTGATAATATTACCTATAAGGTGACGGCGATTGCATCCAAAGCGTTCAAAGGGAATGGCAGACTGAAAAAAGTTATCATCGGCAAAAATGTGACTTCCATTGGAACTAGTGCATTTTATAAATGTACAGGATTAAGAAGCATTACAATTCCTGTAAATGTGAAAAGTATCGGTAAACAGGCATTTTATAACTGTAAGAATTTGAAATCAGTGATTATAAAAACTACAAAACTAACTTCTTCCAAGGTTGGTGCAAATGCATTTAAGGGAATCTATAAAAAAGCAACCATAAAGGTTCCAAAAAGCAAATTTAACACATATAGGAATATGCTGAAAAGGAAAGGGATAGGGAAAGAAGCTGTGTATAAAAAGCTGTCTTAATGAGATATTCTGACAAAATTGTTTGAATTGTTTTCTAAATGCAACATAAGAAAATTCTACAACATATGAGACAAGTATTTGTTTTACTGTAACAATATGTTGTAGAATTTTTGTGGGAGCAGCTTCTTAATGCTCTGTAGAGTTTGTAGCAGCTTCTTTGGATTTTTCCAAAGGTGCAGATGTTTCCTGCTGATCTTCCAAAGGATATGGGCGGTTGGCAGGTTTTTCTTCCAAGGCGTCTGAAAGTATATGGCTGTCGTGAAGCTGTGGGAAACGCCGACTGCCATTGGTGCGATATAAAACAGCAGCTCCTGCAGTTAATCCGCCAATGAGAAGTCCGCCTGTGACACCAATTGCCGGGCTGACTGCCAATAGGCTTCCAAACATAAAGTTTAATGATACAGCTCCAAGGGAAACCAAAGTTAAAAGTCTTGTGTTGCGGCTTAGGTTGTTGTTGACAATGGAGGTATAGGTGTCTAAATCTTTGATAATTGTATTCTTATTGAGTTCATAACGCTCTTCCAGAAAACGAAAATCCAATGCCATCTGTCCTTGTAGTACGTAGCTGTTTTGCATTTGTATCGGGTAGTAGCCTTTGTCGATACGGGTAATAATTTCCTTCAGGGCAATGATCTGGTTACCGTATTCTGTGTAACGGCGGCGAAAATCAAGAATTTCATATGTGCCACTGTTGTCAATGCGGTTATCTAACGAATCTTCCAGAACCTTCATATCCTTGATACTGTATTCAATTAATTCATTCAGATTAGCGATTTTAAACAGGAGAGCATACATGTAAGCCTGACCAATATATTTGACGTCTTTGTCTGCCAGGAAAGCCTGAAACAAGCCTGTTTGGGATTCCTCCAGTACCAGATTTGTTCCATCTTGACGAAGACGAAGATCGTTGATTACATCTCCTTCCCCGTAGTTGAGCTCCAGGGTTAGGGAAGATTCATCCCCAAAAATCCGCTGGCGCACAATGGAATCTTCGATCGGGCAGGAAAAAATACAATAGGAGCTTTCCTCAATGCCTGCATCTTGTGGGTGACGGCCTCTGTTCATTGTCTGAAGAAAGGTATAATTGTTCATAAGGATACCTCATTATGTAGAATCACTTGTTTTGTCTGGTAAAATCATACCATATTTGTATGGGACTGTCCACAGGAACAGCAGATCAATTCACATAATGCGTCATAATCTGCTCTCTTTGCTTCTTGTATGTTTTCTATCCCAAGCTTCTTTAAACATTCGGTAGTTTTTGGTCCAATGCTGTAAGATGCCACGGAGCTTCCCCATTCTTTTCCTGATTTTTGTATCAACCGGGTGGCAGAAGAAGCGCAGGTAAAGATTACGCCATCATAATCTTTGATATCTGGGAATTCTTTTTGCTCCAGTGACACGCTCTTGTTTTCATAAACAATAATTTCTTCAAATTTGCAGTATCCTTGCAGAGATTTTTTCAAGTGATCATCTGCATTTTTTGCCTTAAAATACCAGACTTTTTCTTCTTTGCCCAATACCTTTCTTAATTCTTGGGTAAGGGCATCACTATGAAATTCCTTTGGAATTAAATCTGGATAAATTCCGTAGCTTTTTAAAAGCTCTGAGGTTTTATCTCCGATGGCTGCAATTTTACATTCAGCCAGATTTCGCACATCAAGTTTACTGGAGGACATGCTGGAGAAAAATGCATTTACCCCGTTTTTACTGGTAAAGATCATCCAATCAACGGCCTTTAATTCATCTGCAGTAAATGGAATTTCCTGATTTACAATTTGTCCTACTTGTATCTCTTTTACGTAAGCTCCCTGTTTTTGTAAAAGCTCTCCCAATTTGGTGGATTTCTCTCCAATTGCTGGAAGAAGATACCGTTTTCCAAATAGAGGGCGGCTTTCAAAGAAATCAAGTTTTTCCCGAAGGGCAATCACATCTCCTACTACAATAATTGCTGGTGAAGTCAGATGGGACTCTTTGACGTCATCTGCAATATGTGCCAAATCAGATACGCAGGTTTTTTGTTCTGGTGTAGCTGCACAGGAAATTACGGCTGCTTTTGTATGAGGCAGCATCCCTGCTTCCATTAGTTTTTCAGAAATTTCTTTTACTTTGCTAAATCCCATCAGAAATACACAGGTTTCTTTTCCTGTGGCCATAGATGCAAAGTCAATATCTGCTAATTTATCGTCTTTATCGTGGGCTGTTACCACCCGGAAGCCCTGAGCAATGCCACGATGGGTGATGGGAATTCCAGCATAAGCAAGCCCTGCAATAGCAGAGCTGATTCCAGGAATAATTTCAAAGGGAACACCCTTTTCTCGTAAATACAATCCCTCCTCACCGCCACGGCCGAATACATAGACGTCACCGCCTTTTAAGCGGACTGTTTTTTCATATTTCATACTCATTTGTACCAGCAGCTTGTTAATCTCTGATTGCTTCATGGTGTGGTTATGGCTCGCTTTTCCCACATAGATAAATTCACATCCTGGCTTTGCCTCATGTAACAGCTCTGGGGAAGAAAGTCTGTCGTATACGATACAATCTGCTTCCTGAATGGCCTTTTGTCCTCGCAAGGTAATGAGCTTGGCATCCCCCGGTCCTGCCCCTACCAGGGAAACAAACCCTGCCATTTGCTGGCGTATTTGCGTTGCAGCTTTTTTTGCAAGTTCACTTGGCTTGGCGCCCTGTACAACGGCATATGCCTGTCTGCTTCCTGTTTCATTCCCAAACATGGTATACAGCTCATAAGTTTCGTCTTTTAACTTTTTACAGACAGCTCCTACCGGAATATGGCAGTCTCCGCCAATTTCTTGTAAAAAGCCTCGTTCTGCTTCGATCTGGTTTGCGGTTTCCTCGTCTGCAAAAGCATCCAGCATTCCAAGGATTTTTTCTTCTCCTTCTCGGATCTCCAATGCAAGAGCTCCCTGGGCAGGAGCGGAAATCATTTGGTTTCCATCAAAATACATTGTTATTCTCTCCTGCATACCAAGACGATGCAAGCCTGCGGCTGCCAATACAATACCATCTAGCTTTTGTTCTTCCATTTTCCGAAGTCTGGTATCAATATTTCCACGGATATTTATGACTGTTAAATCTGGCCGTAGCTGTTTTAATTGAAATTCCCGACGTTTGCTTCCAGTGCCAATGACAGAACCAGGGGCCAGTTCTTCCAAGGAGTTTTTCTCACGCAAAATCAAGACATCTCTGGGGTCCTCCCGTTTCCATGGTTTGCTAAAGATAAGGCCGGAGGCTGGAAATGCCGGCATATCTTTCATACTGTGGACGCCAATGTCTATTTCATGGCTTAAAATTCTCTCTTCAATTTCCTTTACAAATAAGCCCTTATCGCCAATCTCGTGCAATGGACGATCCAGAATCAAATCGCCTTTTGTCTGTACAATCTGAATAATAAACTCATCTTCTGGATAGGATTGCTTCAATGTTTTGCAGACAAAATTTGCCTGTGCCATGGCCAGCTTGGATTTTCTTGTTCCAATGATATACTTCATAGTCTGTCTCCCATACTAAATTTGAAATAGTTGTTCTACCAGTTTCTTAAATTCTTCCTGCTCATCTTTTGTATTTAAGTGCTTTAATTCTCGGATGGGTTCTCGCAGCAGTCGTTGTAGAGAGGCATTTAGCACTTTTCGCAAGAGCTTCTGTTCCCTCTGATTGAGTTCCATTTTCCGGTTTAAATATCCGTAACTGTCTTCCACAATGGTATTGCATCTTTGTTGTAAGGATGCGATGGTAGGGTCCATGCGGCTGGAAAGGAACCAGTTCATGGTTTCTTCTAAATCCTCCTCAATCAATTTTCTTCCTTCCTTCACCAGCTTCTTGCGTTCCTCTTCGTTCTCTTTTACGATTGTTTGTAGTTCATCTAAATTGATTAATTCTACCAATGGTTCTTTTGCAAATGCCATGTCAATATCCCTTGGAGTTGCCAGGTCTAAAAAGACCAAAGGGCTGGTTGGAGAAAAACCGTCTCTTCTTACCACCAGATGGGGGGAAGCAGTGGCAGAAATCACAATATCGCATTCCTCCATCACACCATATCGTTCTTCATAAGGAATCAGTTGGATGGTTGGAAATTCTTCCCGAAGCAATCTGGCATGGGCGTAATTCCGGCTGCAGGCAGTTACATGTTTTGCCTGATACTCAAATATGTATTTCAATGCCAGTGTTGCCGTTTTTCCGCTTCCAATGACTAAGACATTTTTTCCTGCAATTCCACAGACTTCATTGAGCCTTTGAATGCCTACATAGCTGACAGAGAGCGGCTTTTCGCTGATTTTTAATTTTGTCTGTATCTTTTTGGCGCAGGTTACGGCATCCCTTACAATTTTATTCAGTTCTTTTCCGCTATGCCCCATGGTTACGGAATATTCCAAGGCTTCTTTCACCTGTCCTAAAATTTGATTTTCTCCTAACACAAGAGACTCAAGCCCTGCCGCAATTCGAAACAGATAGGCAATGGCCTCTTTTCCAAACAGCGTAATCAGATATTGGTCCAGACATACGCCTGGAAACATTTCTTCATAAATGGTTTGTATCTGTATCCGCTGTTTTTCCTGTTCACAAAAATAGTATACTTCACTTCGGTTACAGGTGGAGAGAATCATCATCTGTTCCACTCCTATGGATGCTGCTTTCTCCAAAAAATCCAGTTTCATCCCGTCTGTGAAAGATGTTTTATCCCTGACATCAAGCTGTGCCTTTTTATAATTTATCCCCACAACTCCAAACTCCATAAGCCTTCTCCTTTTTCTGAAACATGTTTGAAAATTGTTTTTGTTATGAATTTTTCTTTTTCAATATATAATTCAGCAGACCGCCGATTACAATAATTGCAAAAGCTACAAACAAAACTCTCTTTGCTGCCTCCTGAGGCAATTCGTTTTTACTTCCGATGGAATCCTGGTAAAAGAAAAATTGATAATTAACTTCTACAGGATGTCCCATAGCGGTTGTATCTGCAATCACATCCATTTCCTGATCCCAGCAAAGAACTGGTATTTCAAAGACGGAATGCATGCCTTCTTCACTCTGATTATAATACGTAACACCATCTACGATCATATAATCATAATTGGCGCTGCTCCACTGAATTCTGGCAATTGGTGTTCCATTCTCAACCGTTAGAAGTGTGGGAGATGTAACAGAGGCTTTTCCGCTGCCGCCACTGATATCTACAGACACACTGTATGTCCCATCCTTCATTTGAAACCCACACAAAAATGCCGTTGACAGGAGCGTCAGCAATATAAATACAGCTTTTTTAATACTTCCTTTGCTGTTTTTCTTTTGTTCTATATACACTTTTTTAAACATACCCTTTTCCGCTCCTATTAAAGATTTTGTTTCCGGTAAACAAACCATAATCCAATGGCCCAAAGGCTAAAGAGATAAACAAGGAGTACCAAAATCCCTGAGGGATTCCACGGCTCCCCATAGGCAATGTTTCTTACCATGCCACTGGTTTCTGATAATGGCAAAATACCGATGGCGTCCCGAATTCCCTTGGGCATATTTTCCGTTGAAAAAAATGTATTGCATAAATAGGCCATGGGCATAATAAAATAATTAGAAAATCTTGGCACATCTGCATGGTTCCTTGCCAAAAAGGAAACGACTACACCAAGAGCTGAAAATACAGCTCCATTTAAAAACAAGATAAAAAAGGAAAATCCGTTAAAAATAAGGCCCGTGTGTATTGGAGCTACCAGCAGTAAAATTATGGCCCCTGCATAGAGACCCCGAAAAGAACCTGCAAGGATCTGGCCAATCATAAACTGCCACAATGGTGTAGGTGAAATCATAATCTGGTCAAAGGCTTTTTCATAGAGCCTTTGGACATTGAGGTTTTGTGCAATTGCATTAAAGCTTCCATTCATTGTGGTCAAAGATATTACGCCTGGAATCAAATAATGAAGATAAGGCTTTCCATGCGACATGGTTTGGATTCCCAGTCCAAATACCAAAAGATACATTAAGGGTGCAATCATGGCAGCTAATGTAATTTTATAAAAATCTCTGCGAAATTCCACCCATTTTTCCCATAAAATTGTAATGATTCCCATCTTTTTCACCTGTCTTCATCTTTTTTTGCCCGTTCCACAAACACATCCTCCAATGTAGTATCCCGCAACTGGAAATTGGCGTTTGTTTGGGCTGCAAGCGCCAAAGCTTCCTCTTTTGTATGGAAGTAATGTGTTATAGTTTTGGATTCTGTGGTTTCATCCATTGCAAATTGTCCCAATTCATCAATAAAATTTCTGGGAGTATTGATTTCTTCTATCTTTCCATGGTTCATCATTGCTACTCTGGCGCATAGGTTTTCTGCTTCCTCCATATAATGTGTGGTTAAGAGGATGGTTAGCTTTTTTTCGTTTAACTGCCGAAGCAGGTTCCACATTTGCCTTCGGGATACGGCGTCCATTCCAGCCGTTGGTTCATCCAGCAGCAAAATCTCTGGATCGGTTAGCAAGGCCCTGCATACCATAAGTTTTCGTTTCATTCCTCCTGATAATTTTCGGACTGTTTTCTTCCGATCGTTAATAAGACCACAGAATTCTAATAGCTCTTCGGTTTTTCTTCGGATTTCTTTTTTGGGCATGTAGTAGAGACGGCCCTGGTATTCCATAATTTCGTTCATATTCATATCTTGGCGCATGGAATATTCCTGGGTAATCACGCTGATTTTTCGTTTTAAGTCAGTTCTTTGTCTTGTAAGCAGCTCCCCATTTACAAAAATTTCACCTTGGGTTGGAAGAAGCAGGGTTGAGAGCATACCGATTGTGGTAGTCTTTCCTGCTCCGTTTAAGCCTAGCAATCCAAAAAATTCTCCTGTTTCAATGGTCAGATTGATGGAATCTACGGCTGTAAACTGATCGAACTTTTTTGTCAAATTTTTTAAAACAATCATAATTACTCCGCTTCTTTTGAGATAATCAGGGAATAGTAGCCTGCGGTGTCGGGTATTTCATCTACATGAAAATAGACATGTTCCTTGCTTGTCCCGCAATTTTCTATCATAACTGCTTCCCGTCCGCTTCTTTTTAAAATTTCTTTCACCTGGCTCATTTTACTTCCTGATTTCATCAGAACACAAGTCCCAGAATCTGGTAGGGTTTCTGATAAATTATGGACTGCTGGAAGAATATGAATCTGTTCATTCCAAAGGGCCAAGGGAATATTCATTCTTGCTGCAGCAGCGCAAAAAGAGGGAATTCCGCTGATTAATTGCGTGTGGAATCCATCTGCTTCTACAATTTGCTGGATATATGCAAAGGTAGAATAAACAGAAGAGTCTCCCAAGGTGAGAAACACAACATTTTTTCCTTGTTTTAAATAGGTTTCTACAAGATCTGCGCCTTTTCTGTGACATCTTTTTTGTTCTTCTTTGTCATGGGTCATAGGCATATAAACAGGGAGTAATTGCTTTTCCTTAAGATCTGGGACTGCAGCTACTGCAATCTTGTATGCCACAGTTTCCTTAGGGTTACTTCCCGGTAAGGCGATAATGTCATTTTCCTTGATTAGTCTCACAACCTTTAATGTCATAAGCTCTGGGTCTCCAGGGCCAACCCCTGCTCCATATAATATTCCGTTCATAATATATTAAACCTCTTTTCGTATATTTTTCAATAAAAATATGACAGAAAAATTCTGTTATTTTTCATTTTTTCCTTGGGTATCAACGTTCTTTCCCTGTAAAACCTGAATGATTGTATCATAATTTTCCGGTTGGTGAGGAAAGGTACAGTTTGTACAAACTTTTATTACTTTTCCATTTTTCTCCATGTATTGGGGATTTCCCAGGCAATGTTCCCTTGTATAGAAGGGGCAGTAACAAAACAAACAGTTAAAGTCCTGTAATCCCTGATGACAGGGAAAATATTTGCAGGCCCTGTTTTCAAAAAAACGATAGGAATGCTCCATGGTTACTTTCCTCCCATTTCTTTCTGATATCTTTTTGCTTTTTCAACAAATGACATAGCAAATTCTGGATTGGATGGGTAATATAAATGAGGGAATCCCATCCAGCAATTTTCGCTGACTATTGTACAAGGATATTCTTTTCTGGTCACTGGTTTGATGGCAGTGACGTCCCTTCCATTGTCAGTGCTGTCATAATAATGAAATTCATGGCCTTTGATCCATTGTCCTTTTGGCAGAAAACAGCTTTGCTTTTCCAGAAGCTCAATATAACCAAAGCGAACTAGTTTTCCAGTGTAGAAGCAGGTTCCTGGAAGGACGCCGCACATGGGGTAGCTGTTTCCTTCTTTGTCTGTGATAGCGGAATGTAAATACATAAAGCCGCCGCACTCTGCCACCACAGGCATGCCGAGAGCTTGCGCATGTTGGATTGCGGCGCGAAGAGTGGCATTCTCACTCAATTCCTTTGCATAGAGCTCTGGGTATCCGCCGCCAATCAATAAGCCATGGCATTCTTCTGGCAGTTTTTTGTCTCGTAATGGAGAAAAAAAGGTTATTTTTGCTCCGTTTTCTTTCAACAATTGGAGATTGTCTTCATAGTAAAAACAAAATGCTTCATCCTTTGCAACTGCAATTACCGTTTGATTTGTTAAATTGGCGGTTTGTATGATTCCAGTGGAAGATTCTGATAAAAATTTTTTGTTGGATTCTTCCGCTCTACTGCTTTTCATAGTAAACTCTTCTGCTTGTTCTGCTATTTTTATGAGATTTTCAAGGGGAACTGTCTCTTGGAATTCTTGGGCGGCTATTTGTAGCTTTTTTTGAATATCATCAAGCTCCCCTGGCATAACAAGTCCTAAATGACGGCTTTCTATGTGGCATTCCTTCTTTTCTGGTAAAAATCCTGCTACGGTAATCCTTAGTTTCTGCTCAATCAAGGGCTTTATGATTGTATAATATCCCTTTGAAATCTTATTGAGTATGATACCCTGAATCAAATGCTCTTTGTCATAGGAGAGAAATCCTGCAATTAAGGGGAGAATAGAACGGCCCATGCCTTTGGCGTCCACAACAAGAACAATAGGTGTTTTTGTTACCTTTGCCAGATGGTAGGAGGAGCCTTCTTCCCGGACTCCTCCCAATCCGTCATAGAGTCCCATAACTCCTTCCAAAAGGGCAAAGTCCATATCTTTTGCACTCTTTTGGAAAAGTTCCCTTGTCTTTTCCTCATCCGTGAAAAAAGTATCCAGATTTTTAGCTGGAACATTTATAGCTTTTTCATGGAACATAGGATCAATATAATCTGGTCCGCATTTGTAGGAAGCCACTTGGTAGCCGTTTTCTTTCAGGGTCCAAAGCAAAGCACATGTGACCATTGTTTTTCCGCTTCCGCTTTTTGGTGCGGCAACCATTATTCTTTTTATGTTCAATGGGATACCTTGCCTTTCTTTTCCTATCATTTGCTGTCATTCACAAAAATCAAATGCACAGATAAAGACGGGATTTTCTGACTGCATCAAATGATAGTTTCCTACTTCTCTTACCCTGTTTACCTGTAATTGCACCGTTTCTTTTTCTTTTATTTTATCCATGGATAGAATCTCTTTGATTTCACAGATGGTTTCCATGCTGATGGCATTGATTACAATCCGCATGTTAGGATTTATCTGTCTTAGAGTTTCTAAAATTTCCTTTAACTTGCCGCTGCTTCCCCCGATAAATGCGTGTGTGGCTGCTGGAAGCCCAGATAGTACTTCTGGCGCCATACCTTCAAGGATGGTGATATTTTGCAGTCCGTTTTTCCCTTTATTTTTTTCAATGAGGGCAATGGCTTCTTTTTTGTGTTCGATGGCATATACCTTAATATCGTGAGAAAGGGCTGCTGCTTCCACCGCAATGGAACCAGTGCCGCTGCCAATATCGTAGAGTATGGCTCCTTCCTCTAGGTGAAGTTTACAAATACTGACTTCCCTTACTTCTTCCTTTGTCATGGGAACCTTGTCTCGAATAAATTCTTGATCTGGCATACCATGGGTCAGCCTCTTTTTGCTGGCAGAGGGATTTTTGATAAAGCAGGTGTACAAGCCTTCCTCCTTTAATTCACAGCATTCCAGAGGGGTATGCTTTTCTACCCGCTGTCCTTCATAGGATAAGCGGTATCCGGTGGTAATTTCACATTGGGTCAATCCAGCGTCCAATAGCATTTTGCCCAGCCAGTTCACGTCTAAAACGCCGGAGGTAAGCAAAAAGGTTTTGGGACTGTGTTGAATTCTATGTGCCAGATTGTGCAATTTTTTTCCGTGTATGCTGTAAATTGCTGCATCCTGATAGCTTTCTCCGATACATGCAGATAAATAGGATACCGAGGAAATACCTGGCAGGATGTGAACCGATGCCTGTAACCTCTTTTCTTCAATTTCTTTTTCCAAAGCAGTATACAAGGACTGGCATCCACTGTAACATCCGCTGTCCCCAGAAAAAAGGACGGTTATTTTTTTGTCAGAGGTTTCTTCCTTTTGCAGGTTGCGCAAATAGGGAAGGATCTGCTCTGTCTGATAGTAGGGGAGCTTTTTGGCCTTTGCAGATACATGTTCTAACAGCCTTTTGGCGCCTAAGAGGATATCTGCGTCTGTAATTGCTTGTTCTGCTTCCTTTGTGAGGCAGCTTTCGTTTCCCATGCCAATGCCTGCCAGAATAATCTCCATCTTACAATTCTGCCCTTTGGGGAAGGTAGAATGTGCATAGAGTGTTTCCATATGGTCTTTTGTGGAAATCTTTTTTCCACAGAGTTCTTCTAATTTATGGCAAATATCAACAAAGGAGTGTCCTTTTGTTTCTTGGGGACATGCGATGACAAATACCTGTGTCCCTGTTTTTTTTGCAGCTTCCAGTTTTTCCTGGTAACCTCCAGTTTTTCCAGTTTCCTTTGTCACTAGACAAGAGATATGAAATTGCCGGATGATTGCTTCATTTAGTTCCCTAGAAAATGGTCCTTGCATAGCAATCACATGTTTTCCATAAATCCCCTGCTTGGCACAAAGGGAAAGACTTTCTGGGCTTGGAAGTATCCTTACATATAGTCGGCTTTTGACATGTTCAGAGATACAATAGGAGGGTAATTCTTTACTGCCAGTGGTAAGGAGAATATTACCTGTTGTCTCCTCCAGCGCTTTTGCACATGCTTCATTTGTGGAAAAAAATTTCATATGATAAGGAGCGCTTTCGTTTTGCGCAATATTTTCCCGATTCAGTCTAAGATAAGGAATCTCTTTTCCTGGTTTGTTAATTTCTTTTAATGCAGATTGGATACTGGCGGTAATCTCTGTTGCGAAAGGATGTGTGGCGTCCACAACGGCAAGGGGCTTTATGCTTAACAAAAAATTTTTTATTTCCTCTTGGGTCATTCTTCCCCGATGTATGGTTACAAAGGGATTCGGTTCTAAGACAAGTTCACCATATCCAGTGGCCACACAGATGATATGGGGGATTTTTGCTTTCGCAAGAGATTCCGATAAGGTTCTTCCTTCAGTTGTCCCTGCAAATATCAGTATTTCTCTCAATTTGATATCCTCGTTTCGTGATTAGTTTCCCATTTGTGATTTCAGAACCGGAATTGCCAATGAATACAGTAGTAAACATATTTACTTCCCGATTTCTTAATTCTTCCAGAGTGCAGGTTACCACCTTTGTGCCTTCCCTTCCAATATTTTCTACGTATCCGCAGGCCCGTTCTTTTTCGATGGCGCCAAGTAAAATATCGCAAGCCTTAAGCAGATAATCTTTCCTCTTATGGCTGGAGGGGTTGTAGAGTACAATGGCAAAGTCACCTTCTGCGGCTGCCTGTAATCTTCGTTCAATTTTGTCCCAGGGGGTCAGCAAATCACTTAAGCTGATGACGCAAAAATCATGATTCAAGGGCGCGCCCAAAAGAGCTGCTCCGCTGTTTGCTGCTGTAACGCCTGGAATGACAAAAAGCTCCGTGTCTGGATAGGATTTTCCAATTTCGTACATGAGGGAAGCCATTCCATAAATTCCTGCATCGCCGCTGCAAACAAGGGATACCTTCTTTCCTTTTTTTGCTTCCTCAAAGCAGAGGCGGCACCGTTTTTCTTCCTGACGCATGGGTGTGGACATCAGTTCCTTTTCTTTGAAACGTTCACTGAGCAAGTCCAAATATACGGTATAGCCGATAATGACATCGGACTGCTCCAAGGCATGAATGGCTTCGCCTGTCATCATCTCTTCGATTCCTGGCCCCATTCCTACAATATAAATTCTATTTGTCATAAAAATATATCCTCCATTTTCTTTTTGCTACTGCAATTGTCATTCCATGTTCCGCGTGTTTGGAAGAAATCAGATATCCGCCTTCCTGACAGGCTTTTAATGCTGCCCGTTCACATACATTGTCAACCCCCACCTGTTCCTTAACAAATGCAGATGATTGAAAGCTCCCTTCTACCTTTTGTAATTCCTCTGCCGTATAGGTGAAAAAGGGAATTCTTTCTTTTTGGCACCATGTAAGAATGCCTGGCTCCTTACTTTTTTGTGAAATCGAAGCAAGGGCAAAAATCTCCTGGTTTTTAATGCCAAGCTCCTCTGTCTTTTTTTGAATAAAATTCTGGATTTCCTCTAGGCTTTTTCCTTTTTTGCAGCCCAATCCTATGATATATTCTTTTGGTTTTAACAAAATGGTCGTATCAAAGGTTCCTTCCTCGGATGTAATTACGATATCAACTGCTTCTGTGGGAGGATAGGGGATAAGCTGTATGGCATCTGGGAGGTGGTTTCTTGTGGCACAATCTTTTTTTGTTGTTGTATGTCCTGTCTCGATGGACATAGTAACGGATGCTCCTGCTAATATTTTTGAGGAAACCTTTACAATTCCATCTTTATTTTCAATGGACAGACCGTTTCTTTTTGCAAATACATCTACGGCAAAAGCCTGGTTGATGTCGGTTGCTGTGGTAATTACTGGCTCTGCACCTGTTTTTTCCCCAATCCTATGGGCCAGCTCATTGGCGCCCCCCACATGTCCGGATAAAATGGGAATCACATAGGTTCCCTTCTCATCCATAACCAGTACTGGTGAATCATGGAGCTTATCAGTAAGAGAGGGGGCAATTGCCCGAACAGCAATTCCGCAAGCTCCCACAAACAGCAGGGCGTTTTTTTCCTCCATTTGCTTCCTGGCCCAATTTCCTACTGGAACTGTTACAAATGAAACAGAAGATGACTCCTGGTTTTGGCAGGCGTTGCATTTTGTATAGAGGCAGACTGACATATCTTTGTCTAATACTTTTTGGATATGCTCGGAAAGCCTTTTGCCATTTTCCGTAAAGCTGATGATGCTTAACTTCATTCTTTTGCCTCCCGGAATCCGGTTGAAAAATCAGAAGCATATAATCTTGATTTCTGATAATGCTGGTGGGCAATGGCATCTCCCACCAAGATTAAGGCAGTTGAGGTAATCCCATGTGCTGAGGATGTTTCATAAAGTGTTTCAATAGTACAGATGTATGCTTCTTCCTCTGGCCATGTTGCTTTATAGACAAGGGCAGCAGGGGTGGTTTTTTCATATCCTCCCTCAATGAGCCGCTTACTTAATTCTTCAATCATCCCTGCGCTTAAATAGATTGCCATGGATGCTTGATGTGCTGCAAAACTTTCGATACTTTCTTTTTTTGGGACCTCTGTTCTTCCTTCCATCCTTGTGATAATCAAAGACTGAGAAACCCCTGGCAGGGTATATTCCAGGTTCAAGGATGCTGCGGCTCCAAAACAGGCGCTTACCCCTGGACAGCTTTCATAGGGAATCTTAAGCTTGTCCAGCTCATCCATTTGTTCTCTTACCGCTCCGTAAACACTTGGTTCTCCCGTGTGAAGCCGAACCGTAAGTTTTCCTTCCCTTTGTGCAGTCTCTATAATCTCAATTACTTCTTCCAGCGTTAATTTTGCGCTGTTGTGTATCTCACAGCTCTCTCTTGCATATGTGAGCAATTCTGGGTTCACTAGGGAACCTGCATAAATGATAACATCCGCCTGCTCCAATAAACGCATTCCTCTGACGGTAATCAAATCTACTGCTCCTGTTCCTGCTCCAACAAAGTAAACCATTTCTCTGCCTCCCTGCTTTTTGCCAGTTCTCCGAATTCATTGGCATATAAAATACAATCTGTTTTTATCTTGCCTTTTCCACGGTATTCCATATAGTAACAAATTTTTTCCACAATTTTATTCATAATATCTTGTAGTTTTCCACTTTCTTTTAAGATGGGAATTGCTTCTTCGGTAGTGACACATTCCAGGATTCTTTTGACTTGGCAGCTTTCCATATCTTCTTGGATGGAAAATGCTGCCAAAAGCTCCATCCGGCAGTCTGCTTCCCTGGAATGTGTATTCATAATTCCTCCAGCAACCTTGATTAGCTTACCGATATGGCCAGTGAGAAGTAAATTCTGAAACTCTAGTTCCACTGCCATATCAATGGTTTCTCCAATAAAATTACTGCATTTTACACTTCTGTCCAAGTCATAGCCGTAAGTGTTCTTCATAAATGCCAGACCATAATTTCCTGGTGAAACAGCAACGTAGTCAAACCCCAATGCTTTTCTTTGACGCAACTCCACCTGAATGGTATCCAAAAGAGCTTGACTGCTCATAGGTTCCACAATTCCACTGGTTCCCAGGATGGAAATACCTCCCACAATCCCAAGCCTTGGATTAAAGGTGTGTTTGCTTAATTTTTCTCCCTCTGGTACGGAAATTTCAATTCGAAGGCTTCCCTCATAGTCGGCCGCCCTACAGACCTCCATTACTTCCCGTTGAATCATTTCCCGTGGGACATGATTGATGGCGGCATGGTGCAATGGTTGGTCAAGACCCGGTCTTGTTACTCTCCCGACGCCTGTTCCGCCCTCGATTAAAAATTTTTCCCCTTCTTTTCCATAAGAAACCTTTGCATAAATCCATGTGCCTGTGGTAATATCTGGATCATCTCCGCCATCCTTTTCCACCGCACAGCTTACTTGATTTTCTTTGAGGTCAATGTCCAAGATTTTTGCATGATATAGGATTCCCTTTGGTGTTTCTATGGTAATTTCTGTTTTTTTACGTCCCATGAGGAGCATGTAAGCCGCCGCTTTTGCCGCCGCAGCCGCACAGCTTCCGGTTGTAAAACCGTATCGCATGTTTCTGTCCCTTTCTTATAGTTGGTATAGAACTGCATTGCAGATAGCCGCCGCAATGTTGCTGCCACCTTTTCTTCCCCTGTTTATGATATGGGGAATTTCTGTGTTAAGAATCAGTTCTTTGGATGCTTCCACATTGACAAATCCTACTGGAACCCCAATGATAAAGGCTGGCTTCCAGCTTTGTTCCTTTGACATTTCATATAATTTTATCAATGCAGTGGGGGCATTGCCGATGGCAAAAATCACAGGTTTTTCAATCGCCGCTGCCTGTTCCATACAGACGGAGGCTCGTGTGGTATTTTTTTGTTTTGCCTGGAGGGCAACCTCTTCCTCTGCCATAAAGCAGTGGGCCTTTCCGCCGAATCTTGCGAGAGCTTTTTTATTGATTCCTGCCAACCCCATATTTGTATCTGTTACAATATCGGCGCCGTTTTTGATCAATTCTTTTATGATTTCAACTGCTCCCTTGGAAAAACAAAGAGTCTTTGCATAATCAAAATCCGCGCTGGTATGGATCACTCGTTTTACAATTGCCTCCTGCTCCTTAGGTATATGAATGTTCCTTTGGGCCAATTCTTCCCCAATTATTTCAAAACTGCGCGTTTCGATTTCTCCTGGTAACACATATTCAATGTTGGAATGTTCCATTTTCTTATCACCTCACAAACTTTCTAATAAAATCTCATTTTCTTTTCTAGTTTTGACTGCAATTCGGTAAAAGCCTTTTTTCAACCCCCTGAAATTTCCACAGTCCCGAATTAAAATTCCTTTTGCCAGCAGCTTTTCATATAAAGGCTCTTCACTGTAAAGCAGAATGAAATTTGCTGTAGAGGGAAAAATCTGAAATCCCTTTTGCAGCAGCCCTTGTTCTAGAAACTGTCGTTCCATTGTAATGTAATTTACGGTTTTTTGAATAAAGTCTGTCTCCTTGGCACAAGCGCAGCCTGCTTCCTGGGCAAAACAGGATAAATTCCATTCGGGAAGCTGACAGGCTATTTTTGTAAGAATCAAGGGATTTTTACAAATCAAATATCCCAATCGTACACCGGGAATGGAAAATATTTTCGTAAATGCCCGGATAATCATAAGATTGTCAAATTCCTCTATCTGAGAAACCATAGAAAATTGACTTCCAGCAAATTCAATAAAGCATTCATCCATTAGGACGGTAATTCCTTTGTCCCTGCATCGATGCAGAAGAAATTTCAGTGTCTCCTGAGGAAGTAGATGCCCGGTTGGATTGTTGGGATTGGCAAGGAAAAGAATATCTGTATCTTCTGTCAGGAAATGTTCAATCTCCTTTGTGAGAGCAAAACTGTTTTTTTGATTCATTTCATAATAAATAATTTCGCTTCCTGTGGCTTTTGCTGCATATTCATATCCATAAAAGGAGGGAACTGGGAGAATTATTTTTTTTGCTTTTATCCCATGGGCAACTGCCATGAAAAGCTCAGATGCACCATTTCCAAATAAAAGATATTTCTCTGGGATAGCAAGCATTTCTCCCACTGCCTTTTTTAGATTCTCCGCTTTCATATCCGGGTATCTGCCACAAAGCTCTACTGCCTGGTGGAGAGCCTCTTTTGCTTTTTCCGGTATGCCAAGGGGATTTACGTTCACTGAAAAATCAAGAGTTACAAAATTTCTGTAAATATCACCGCCATGAATTCCCATCATACCAAACCCTTTCCAACCGATAAGATTACCATTAGTAACAGACATAATAACTCACACATCCATGCAGCAGCATACAGCAGGCGATTGGCACGAGTGATGTCTTCTTGCTCTACGCTGCGCAGGGCTTCTCCAATGTAAGGCTTTTTTACAATTTTCCCAAAATATCTGGCATCCCCTGCAAGCTGAATGCCAAGGGCTCCAGCACATACTGCCTCCGTCTGGGCGGAGTTGGGGCTTGGGTGTTTTCTACGGTCCCGCTGGTAGATGCTCCATGCACCCTTCCCGGAAAAGCTGCTGCCAAGAAGAAAGGAACAAAGAATCATCAAAAAGGCGCTGATTCTTGCTGGAATGTAATTCATAACGTCATCCAGCTTAGCGGCTGCCCTTCCAAAATATAAATAGGTATCATTTTTATAGCCAACCATAGAATCCATGGTATTTACTGTTTTGTAAAAAAATCCAAGTACCGGGCCGCCAATTGCCAGATACAGCATAGGAGCAATGACGCCGTCAGAGGTGTTTTCTGCCACGGTTTCGATTGCCGCTTTCGCCACTCCTTTTTCATCCAAACATTCGGTATCCCTGCCCACAATCATGGAAACAGCGGCTCTTGCCTGTTCTAAATCACCGTTTTTTAAACACTGACAGACTTTCATGCTTTCAACTTTCAGGCATTTTGCAGCAAGAATTTGATAAGTCATAATGGATTCCACTGCTGTTCCCATGTATGGATGCAGCCAGTATGCAAAAAGCAAAAGGGAAATGGATACTGCCATAACGGTGATGAGTACAACTGATACCAGACCGATTCCTTGCCAAAGCTCCGCTTTATTTTTGTCAGTTTTTTTTCTACATAAATTTCGTATACTTTTTTCTGTTTGGGCGATTAGCTTTCCAATCAACTGGATTGGATGGGGAAGCCAATGGGGGTCCCCAAAAAGTAAATCCAACAAAAAGCCCAGAAAAAAAGCAATGATATGATATTTCATAGTATTATCCTTTAATCTTTTGTCCGATTCCGCAGGTGACGCGCCAGACCTCCTGGGCCTTTTGCGCAAGCTGAATCAGAATTCTGCCTACACGTTCTCTGTATTCCCGTTCAAAGGGGTCCATTGGGACAATCCCATTTCCAATTTCATCACTGATGATCATACAATCTTCACAGCGCTCCAGGAATAAAAGGATTTCTTCTTCGGGGCGTCTGCCCTTTTGCATACGCTGTCTCACCCATTGGTGAAAATGGTTGATCACCACCTGCCTGTCTGGTCCTTTGGTGGAAAAGGGTCCGTCATTTGATAATATGTCATCCAACAAGGCGCCGTCCCATACAACATGTTCCTGCAACTGATCTTTTGATAGCACATAATCCAGCTTCCCTTGTGCATATCCGCCTATAATTAATTTCATTTTCATCTTTCTCCCAAATTAATGATTCTTTCACCCAATCTGTCTTGTGACAGGTTCCATAATTTTCTAATTCTGGTACCATAGGATATGGATAAAGGCCGTTGTAACAACGATGCATCCTTCACAGAGGACGCCAAACCATCCAGCAGTATCTCCGGTGACCCCGCCAAATTCCTTTTTGCTTCGGTAATAATAATAAAAAAGGAATAAAACAGCCGCAAGAGTTACAAATAAGCCTGCAAAAAATGACCAGAAGAGCATAAGCCCAATGCAGATGATGCTTTGCAGATATAAGGAGCCTTTCACAATTTTTTTGTGGGAGCTGTCTGCAAAGGTGAATAGCATTCCGTCTTTTTTCGCCAGTGGAAAAGAAACCACACTGATTCCACAGAGGCAGCGTGAGAGGAAAAAGCCGCTGCATACAATTTTCAATAAGGGATCTTCTGTTATTTCTGAAAATGCCCCCAAAAATACAATTCCATATATTACAAGCATAATCACAGAAAAAGCTCCAATATGGGAGTCCTTTAGAATTTCCAGCTTTTTTTCCTTTGGACTATAAGAATGTATGGCGTCCATGGTATCCATGTAGCCATCCACATGGATGCCTCCAGTAATGAGGAGCGGAATGGCTGCATAGATGGCAGTGCGGCACATGGCGCCGACATGGTATATATTACAGAAGTAACTCCAAGCATACATGCAGACGCCAATCAATGCGCCAATCCATGGAAAGAAGCAGAAAATATACTTCATATCCTCCTCCTTCCATGGGAATTGTGGAACTGGAATTTTCGAGTACATGGAAAATGCTATAAAAAAGGATTTTATTATCCGCATATCGGTCTCCTTTCAGGACGATGGGTTAATAATTTTCATTCCTTTGACTATGACTGGAATTCCAACCACCACTTCTACTACCTGGTCAGCCAACAGAGCAAGCTGCTGGTTGATTACACCCATTGCATGAATGTATTCCATGGTTGCTTTATCATAGACCATGCCATCTTCAAATACATTGTTGCTCACCACAACCAAATGTGTTGTCTCTTCTTTCAACATGGTAATGCCTTTTATAATGTCTTCTGTAACCTGTGCCTCGGATGTGGTTTTTTCTTGGGTAAACATTTCATTTGCCGTGAGATTGGAAATACACTCCAGCAGGGCAGTCCGTTCCCCTGATTCCATTTCCTTAAGGGATTTTTGAATGTTTACTGGCTGCTCAATAGTAACAAATCCTTTGCCCTGTCGGAGAGCTCTGTGGCGCGCTATTCTGCGCTGTCCTTCGTCGTCATATACCTGCATTGTGGCAAGATAATATTTTTTCTTTTGGGGTTTGGAAAGTGAAACGGCAACCTCCTCTGCATAAGAAGATTTTCCACTTCCACTCCCTCCAATGACCAGTACCATCATCGCTCTCAACCTTTCCCTCAATACCGTTCGTATTGTTCTACCTGAATATCCTCGAAGGAAGTCTTTTCACTGTAAACGTATAATGCCATGTCTAACAAAGACATCATCATAACGGCTCCCGTTCCTTCCCCCAATGCCATATTTCCATGGATGACAGGGTCGATATTCAGCTCTTTCACCATTTTTTCTACTGCTGGTTCTTTGCCTTTATGGGATGGAATCAAATATTCCATGGTTCCTGGAACAAGGTTTTCGGCAAGGAGTGCGGCCACCATACTGATGACGCCGTCTAAGACTACTGGGATATGGAAAATTGCTCCACCAATACAGACGCCACAAAGCCCTGCAATATCCAGTCCTCCCACGGTTTGAAGTATCGTAAGGGGGGCGGCCTCATAAAGCTTATACCTTTCAATTGCTTTAGCAATTACCTTTTTTTTCCGTTGTAATTTCTCATCACAAAGACCTGCGCCTCTTCCAGTTACTTCCTCCGCTTCACATTTTAACAAGGCAGCAGCAACGGCGCTGCTTGTGGTGGTATTTCCAATTCCCATTTCACCTGTGGCAAGAATCTGATACCCCTTTTCTTTACAGTCTGCGACCAATGAAATTCCGGTAAAAATTGCCTTAATTGCTTCCTCCTCGGTCATTGCAGGTTCTTTGCAAAAATTTCTGGTGCCAGGGCAGACTTTTTTATCAAGGACCCCATCAATTTGTTCCTGGCAGTTAATTCCAATATCCACAGGAAATGTGTCTGCGCCAATGGCTGCTGCCATTTTTCCTACGGAAGAGACACATATGGCCATCTCCTTTGCTACAGCCAGGGTAACCTCCTGCCCAGACTGGCTGATGCCTTCTTCTACAATTCCATTGTCTGCACACATGATAAGGACGGCTTTTTTCGATATGTCAATATCATCTGTTCTTAGGATTGCGCCTATCTGTGCTGTAATTGTTTCAAATTTCCCCATACCATCTAAGGGTTTTGCGATACCATCCCAGTTTTTTAATACTTTTTGATAGACGTTCTTATCTGGTGCATCTATGGAAATCTTTTCTAAGGTTTCTTTTGTGGGGTTATCTAACATGTGCTTCTCTAAGTATTCCATAAATCTCCTCCATGTTGAGATATTCTGATAAAATATCTGCTAGCTTCTCATACTGTGTTTCTTTATAGTCTTTATAGTCCATGCAGCTTTCTTCTTGTATGGCAATCCCCTTTTGATTTGCCAAGGATTTCACAAGGGATGCGGCAATTGCACCTTTGTCAAATATTCCGTGGACATAAGTTCCACATACATTTTTTTTGCGCCCTGCTACAAGGGGCCCTTCGATTTCTCCCTTTTGGGAGTCTTTTTTTATACTTTGTCCCATATGTATTTCATATCCTTCAAAATCAAGACCGGAACATACCGAAAAGAATCCGTTGATGTGATTGATTTTCCCTTGTATCTGACGCCGTACTTTTTGATTTTGCAGTTCTGTGAAAACAGGTAAAAGCTCCATCCCTTTGATGCACCCTCCTGCTTCCATGTTTTCTGGGTCTGAGATTTCCATTCCCATCATTTGGTATCCGCCGCAGATACCGCAGATTGGAACTTTTCCTGCCAGTGCTTTTATCGCGTTCTCCAGACCATTTTGACGAGTCCAGCTTAAGTCCTCCATGGTATTTTTACTGCCCGGCAAAAATATCAGATCTGGGCAGCCTAATTCTGCTGCCGTTGTTACATAGCGAACGGATACATCTGACATTTGCTCAAATACATTAAAATCTGTAAAATTAGAAATTCTGGGATATCGGATTACTGCAAGATCAATCTTTCCCTTTTGCTTTCGGTCAAACCGACCAGTGAGGCTGTCTTCATCCTCCAGGTCTATCTCCTCCATATAGGGAACCACGCCTGCAACTTTAATACCCCCTTTTTCCTCCAATATTTGAATACCAGAGTCCAGTAAGGACACATCCCCCCGGAATTTGTTGATGATAAGTCCTTGGATTCTCTTCTTTTCTCCTTCTGTAAGCAGCATCAGTGTTCCCAAAAGCTGGGCAAACACGCCGCCTCTGTCAATATCCCCCACCAACAGCACTGGAGCGTCAATCATTTCTGCCAGTCCCATATTGACAATACAGTTTTCCCGCAAATTGATTTCTGCTGGGCTTCCTGCTCCTTCCACCACAATGATATCAGCAATTTCCTCCAGTTTGTGGAAGGCTTTTTTGATCTCTGGAATCAGGCTTTTTTTGTAGTTAAAATATTCTCTTGCGCTCATGTTTCCAACGACTGTTCCGTTGACAATCACCTGAGAGCCTGTGTGGTTGGTAGGCTTTAGCAAGATGGGATTCATACAAGCCAAAGGTGCAATCCCTGCCGCTTCAGCCTGCATTACCTGTGCCCGTCCCATTTCAAGTCCTTCTGCGGTAATATAGGAATTTAGAGCCATATTCTGTGACTTAAAAGGAGCTACCCTGTATCCGTCCCGTTTCATGATTCTGCACAGTCCTGCCACCAGAAGGCTTTTTCCAGCTCCGGACATGGTGCCCTGGATCATAATTACTTTTGCCATAGTTTCCTCCTCCATCGATGATTTTACATACACTCCAACTGTTTGATATAGGCGGAAAATTTTTTGTTTTTCAAAAAATCTCCCTCTTTCATATCAAAAAGCTCTTGGATAAAATCAGATTCAAAAATTTCTTCTGGGGTACCATACCGTTTTACATATTCTCCTTTTAAGCAGAGTATTTTATCGGAGACAATTTTTGCAAGTTCCAATTCATGTAAAGACATAATTACTGTAAGCCCCTTTTTTTCTCGCATTTCCTGTAAAATAGATAAAAAATCAAGTTTGTATCGGATATCCAGATAAGAAGTGGGTTCATCCAATATTACAATTTCTGGTTCCTGGCAGATGGCCCTTGCAAGCATTACCCGTTGCTTCTGGCCGTCGCTGATTTTGTCAAATTCCTGTTCCTTTATATCAGCCGTATGTGTAAGCTCCATGACTTCATCTATGATTTGTTCATCTTCTTTTGACAGGATGCCAAACCATCCAGTATAGGGATATCTGCCTGTGGCAACCACATCCCGACAGCTTTTCAATTCCGCCTTTAGCTTTTGTGTAAGTACCACTGACATTTTGCGTGCCAATTCATTTGTTTTCATCTCTGCCAAACTGTTTTTTCCAAAAAATACAGTTCCGCCGATAAGCTGTAATTGGCCGGTAATGCTTTTTAGGACTGTGGATTTTCCGGCGCCGTTGGGACCGATTAGGGTTAGAATTTCTCCCTTGGGCAAAGCAAGCTCAATTTCTTTAATCAGCGGTTTATTCTCATATCCTACACACATTTTTTTTGTGGAAAAATAATAGTCTTTCATAATTTTTATCCTTACTTATCCATGATTGCCTTTTCGTTTTTTGATCATAATCCAGAGCACCACTGGCGCGCCGAAAATAGCGGTAACAGTACTGATACTTAGTTCTGTGGGCGCCAGAATTGTCTTTGCAAGCAGATCACAAAATAAACAGAAAACGCTTCCCCCAAGAAAACAAGTAGGTATCATCCAAATGGGCTCTATGGTATTTAGAAGTTTTTTTACTAAATGAGGGGCAGCGATTCCAACAAAGGAAATAGGCCCTGCAAATGCTACAATGCATGCGGATAGAATACTGGAAAAAAGTACAATACATATCCGAAGAATCCGGATGTTCACACCCATGCTTCTGGCATAAGCATCTCCCAGCTGATAAGCGCTTAAGGGCTTTGACATAAGAAAAATAGCAAAAAATGTAAGAAAAACCACTACCGCCATTACTTTTACATTTTCCCATGTCATCCCTGAGAAACTTCCCCGGGACCAATTGTGAAGATTTACAATATCTGCGTCATCTGCAAAGGTGATAACCAGCTCTGTGATGGCGGAACAGATATAGCCAATCATAACGCCACTGACCACTAACATTGACATACTGTTGATTCTGCGGGATACCAATAAGACAAATCCCATGGATATCATAGACCCAATAAATGCAGCAAGAATCATAGTTGTGGATGTAACCCTGATATTTTTTCCCATAAAAAAGACCATCACCAGGGCTACTACCATTTTAGCGCCAGAAGAAATTCCAAGGACAAAGGGACCTGCAATTGGATTATTGAAAAACGTCTGCAAAAGATATCCTGCCAGAGAAAGGGCTCCGCCAAGTATTAAAACGGCTGCTGCTCTGGGAAGCCGGATATCCCAAAGAATCTTTGCGATGGTTTCATTGGCTTTTTGTCCTGCAAGTATCCTTATGGTATTTGAAAGGGGAATTTGGATGCTGCCAATACAAATATTCAAAAGGAAAAAGAGCAATGCGCCAATTCCAAGAAATATAAGGACCATAAGATAACGGTATGTTCTGTTTCTTTTTTTGTCACTCCATGTTCCAGGTAGGTGAAAATGCCTGGAGAGTTCTTTCTCTTTACAAACCACAATCGTATTCTCCTGACTTTAATCTAAGTGAAAAAGATAGTTCATAGTACCTTTTTCTTTATGAATCATTGCGTGAATATCTTCCAGCAAGTAGCCCATGGAAAGGGACTGCTGGTATAGATCATTTGTAGTACAAAAGACATTTCCTTCTTTTACCGCCTTGAAATCTGCCAAAAGCTCACATTTATCAAGAAGCTCTTTTACACTGGATATACCACCGTCAATGGAGCTGTTGTAAATCAAAAAGTCTGCATCCTTTGCGCCAGCATAAAATTCTTCTATCTGCATGTTCATGGTGGAACGTTTTTGGTCGGTATCACCTAAATTTTCAAAAATATAAGTTCCGCCTGCAAGTCCTATCATTTTTGGAATATAGTCTGAAGATTGCCGTACTTGCACCAAGCCGTTGGAGGTAATATAGAAGAAGGCAACTGTCTTTTCGGTTTTTTCATCTGCATCTACTCTTTCAAGGATTTCTGCCTGTTTTTTAAATATTTGTTCTGCTTCCTTTTCTTTTCCAAGTAGTGCGCCATAAAATTTCACCCATTCTACACGGCCTAGGGGATGGGATTCATAACTGGAATAATCGATCAGAATCGGAATGTCAAAATCTTCTAGTTTTTCAATCACTTCAGGAGTATGGGAAATCATCATATTTTCGATGGCAAGGGAACAATGATTAGAGACAATCATTTCATAGTCTGGCCGGTTATATTTTCCAGCATAAAGAATCTCACCCTTTTTCATGGCTTCCCGGGCTTCTTCAATATACCAGCCGCTTTCTTTTTGGCCAGAAAAGGTAATGGAAGAAAGTCCATCCAGTTCCCGAAACATATCCATGACAGAGGAGGCTACCAGATAAATGTCTTTGATTGGACGTTGTAGAATTAAGACGTTATGATCTTTTGCTTTTGCATCTCCGATGATAGTATTTATATTTTTGGGCGCTTCCTTCCCTTCTGGCACAATAAAAAATTGCCTGCCATCCCTGGTTGTAGTTAGTAATGTATATCCGCCTTCATAATGTTCTATCGTAAAATTTTTGGCATAAAGCAAATCTGTATTTTTCTCTTGTGTTGTACCAGTTTCTGCTGTTGTTTTTAAGGTTGCCTTTGCTTTGGGCTCTTCTGCTGTATTTGCATCTGCCAGTTTCATTGTGTCAGAATGGAAGGTTAATGTATATTCTACTTCATGGGGCTTACTCATAGCCACAGTATCCCCGATGACATCCATTGGCTGGTCAAATTGAGAAACAGGAAGTTCAAATTCGGAATTGCCCGTTGTATTGACTGGAAGATATTTTTCTCCATTCACGATCATATAATCGTAATTGGGACTATTCCATTTAAGGGTTGCCATTGCCCTTTGATCGGTTACCGTAACCGTTACAGGAGATAAAATTTCTGCTTTGCCGCTTCCCCCTTCCAAAGTGATTTCCATGTGATAGGTACCGTTTTCTAAGGTATCTATATTTTTGGAATTATCTGCACTATTTGCTTCTGTGTTCTTTTTGGAATCATCTGTATTTTTTGATTGGTTATCATTTTCTGTGGGAACTGGATTGGAAACACTAACTTTGTGGTCATACCATTTTCCCTTTGTTCCAATCAATGCCAGATCAAATTCCGTTCCCAGGGCAGGAACGGGTACGTCAAAGCCATAGACTTCTTCTGTCATTCCATCACTGTAGGTAACAGTATCCTCTGTAGGTGAAAGCAGTTCTGCTCCCTCTTTGGCAGCATCCTTGGCAAGACCCGGATATAGATTTACGATATTTTTTGAAGCAAGGGAGATATGAATGGTCATTGTTCCATTTTCTACCGTTAAAGTTCCCTTGCCGTCGCAGGCTTCGCTTACGTGAAACATACCGCTGTCTGTATCAAATTCTGCCAGATATGTGCCATCGGAAAGATCTCCCTCCTTTAACACACCTTCAGATGATGCTTCTGGTAAGTTTTTTGCTGATGTTTCCGTGTTTTTTTCTTGTGTACTGCTGTTTTCCCCACAACCGCTTAACAATACAGCGGAAAGGAGAATCGCAGCCATTCGCATCTGTTTTCTCATTTTCATTTTTCCTTCCGATTCATCGAAACACAAATAGAATATGATTTTTTTCTAATTTTTGGTTTCCTAGTTTATGATAGCTGCAGTATGCTCAATATAAAGCTGTTGGATTGCTTCAATGGAACCAAGGCCGGTAATCTGTGTAGATATACTGTCAAAGTTACCAGAGGATTGGAACATGCTAAGCCATGAACCTTCGTCTTCCCCTGCCATATCATTATTGGCATGGTCACCTGCTACAACCATCAGGGGACGGAGAATTACTTTTGTGTAGCCTGCCTGTGTTACTGCATCTATAACTGCTTCGCAGGAGGTTTCTTCCGGTTCTCCTTCTACTGTGCCGATAAATACATTCTCATATCCTAACGTTTGTACTTGGGACTGCATCTGGCTATAGGATACTTTTGCAGTGTGAGAGGTGCCGTGTCCCAGAAATACAAAGGCGGATCTGTCTTCCTCTGCTGCATCCAGACTGTCATATCCTGCATCCTTTACGGCTGCTTCTGTGAGAGCTTTCGCAACGGTTTCTTTGTCTGCATTAATTACGGTGGCGTCTTCGCCCACTTCACCGAAAAGGGGTTCTGCTACTTTTATGATTTCAAACTTATCTTGATAGGCCTCCACTGCTTCGATCAATTCATCATACTCTGCGCCATGCATCAGATGGGTGGGCTGTACCACTAAATTCTTTACTCCATTTGCTACCGCACGTTCCAGCGCCTGATCCATATTGTCTATGGCTTCTCCATCACGCGCTTGTACATGATTGATGATAATCTGTGACGTAAAAGCTCTTCTTACAGACCAGTCAGGATAGGCTCTTTGCAGTGCATCCTCAATACTTTTGATATCTTTGGAACGACTGTCGTTAAATGAGGTGCCGAAGCTGACGACTAAAATCTCATTTTCGCCAATGTCATCCTGGTTTCTTGGATCGTCTTTGGAAGCATCTCCGGTGTACCTGCCAAAATAATCTGGATCAGCGTATTCACCTTCTACTAATCCTTTTTGGGCATCTGTGAGTGCATCCCATGCTTCTTTTGCTTGGATACACTGAGCGTCCGTATCCTCTGTTCTCTTTTGCACATAAATTGCATCAATCAATGCGGCAACCTCATCGGGTGTGGTCTGTTCCGTAGGTTTGGATGGTTCTTGGGCTTCCTTTCCGCAGCCTGTAAATATCAATGAACAGGTCATAGTGCCTGCTAAGAAAATAGTGATTAATTTCTTTTTCATTTTATCTCCTTTTCTCTTTTGCATTCCACAAGGTTAGTAATTCATAAGAAATATCATACAATAATTTTTCGGTGGGAAAATCTAAGAAGTTGCTTTTTGTACTGTCTTGTTCCATGATAAGAATTCATTGTGAATGATGAACTTGGTGACGGTGAATTTGAGGAAAATTTTTGTACTTGCTACTTCTTAACTATCATCTGTTTGTTATACCTGCGTATGTACAAAATATTTCTCAAAAACCCATTTAAGGTCGAATTTTCTATATGTGTATATAAAAAATCCCTTACTATAATCGAAACTACAGTAAAGGACTTGTACACAGAATAAATTCACGAAATACACGGATGCAGATAACTGCTCTTCATGCTTTCTGTAAATCCAGACAGACAACCAATTACTCGTGGTTTGAAAAACTTTTCTGTACAACATCCAGGCAGGTATCCCGACTTAAAGATCATCACAGCAGCCATCTTCCCAGTTTCCCAGTGATATATCGGCTTCTGCTCCCTGATTACGGTGACGAGTTCGTATAGGACTTACACCTATTTCCCTTTTCACCAAAGCAATGTTGCAATTGCTTTGACACCTGTATGCTTATTTATTCAACTGGTTAAAGTATATCATATTGTTGTTAAATGTCAAGATGTTAAAATTTTGAATAAGACGGGGCTGAACTGTTACACAGCAATATGGCGTTTATTCTTCTTATTATTTTTTAAAATATGTTTATCAATAATAATTTATTGAATCTCAATAAAAATATATTGACTATATAGAATACTGCGTATATAATAATGTAAAACTAAAAAATAGGGAGGTACGATGATGACACAGATGAGTTTAAGCAGATGGTTAAAAGTGGTAATGGGAGGGATTGCAGTTTGTGGAGCTGTGGTTTATTTTTATTTAATTCCTGTTTTTGGAAAAGATTTGGTAAATATGTATCCCGAGTTTTCCAATTGTTATATGCCATGGCTGATTGTAATCTGGCTGACCGCAATACCCTGTTACCTAATACTGTATTTTGGGTGGAAAATTGCTGTGGAAATAGGAAGAGATCACTCTTTTTCCATGGAAAATGCCAAGTATCTAAAGGCTATTTCTATCTTAGCCCTGTCAGACAGTGGATACTTTTTTCTGGCCAATCTGGTATTGCTGTTACTGAATATGAACCATCCAGCAATTTTTTTGGGTTCTTTGTTGGTAGAATTTGCAGGTGTGGCCGTAACAGTGGCGGCTGCCACTCTTTCTCATTTGGTACAGAAAGCAGCTAAGATACAACAGGAAAATGAATTGACCATATAAAAGGAAAAACAGCAGAAAAGGAGGAAAACTGGTGATTGTGATTAATATAGATGTAATGCTTGCCAAACGGAAGATGAGTGTAACAGAGCTTTCCGAACGAGTGGGAATTACAATGGCAAATATTTCTATTTTAAAAAATGGAAAGGCGAAGGCAATTAAGATTGATACTCTGGATAAGGTCTGCAAAGCATTAGACTGTCAACCAGGGGATATTTTAGAGTGGAGGAATGAAAATGAATCAGAATGAATCTAATTCCATGGTGAATCATGCCCAAGGCGATTTTCTTATGAATGATAGAGAACCCAATCCTGTGATGCAAGAAAACGTTCTTTATTTTTGGGGAATGGCATTGATTTATGGTATTTGTTTTGCAGTGGCATTTTATAGAAATTTTATGGGAATCACCTATCCAGTTATTATATTGATAACTTTGGCAGCTTGTGGATTATTTCTAAAAAAGTGTAAGGTTTTGTGGAAAAGATCAAACTGGTGGTATGTGGGAGGGAGCATGCTGCTGGGAATCAGCACTGTTCTTACAGCCAATGGATTTGTAATATTATTTAATACCGTGGGAGTTCTTTTATTGATTACTGTATTTATGATTCGGCAGATTTATGATGACAGGAGATGGGGACTGGTTCAATATTTTTGTAATATTTTCTATTTTTATTTGTGTATGGCGCCAGAACTTGCCCGGCCTTTGATTCACATTGCAGGTTATTTAAAAAAATATAAAAAACAAGAAAGAAAACATAAAAACATCAAGTACATTCTAGCAGGCATATTAATTGGACTGCCAATGCTGTTGCTGGTGATTGGGCTTTTAAGCAGTGCGGATCAAATTTTTTCCAGGGTTGTGGGGAGAGTTTTTCACAATTTGTCAATACAGAGTTTGTTTTCTCCCAATAGATTTTTGATTACTTTTCTAATTGTTTTGGGATTTTTTGGAATATACTGTTTCTTTTCTGCTCTGTCATTAAATAATATGCCAGAGTGGAAATCCAAAGGAAAAAAGAATAATCCTGTAACAGCCATTACATTTCTATCTATGATAACAGCAGTATATTTGATTTTTTGTATGATTCAAGTGATATTTCTTTTTACTGGAGGAAGGCTGTTACCAAAGGAATATACCTATGCAGAATATGCCCGTCAAGGATTTTTTCAACTGCTCTTTGTATGTATCTTCAATCTGATTCTTGTAGTTCTGTGTCTTGGAATTTTTTGGCAAAATAAATTTCTTAAGATTCTTTTGGCGGTTTTTTCCGGGTGTACATATGCTATGATTGCTTCCAGCGGATTTCGAATGCTGCTTTATATTGAGGCATATCATTTGAGTTTTCTTCGGGTATTGGCGCTTTGGTTTCTTGTTATGCTGGCGTTTCTTATGGCAGGTGTTCTAATTAATATCAGAAAGAGTGAGTTTGAACTGTTTCGTTATGGCCTGATTGTTGTTACAGTGTGCTATTTAATTTTTTCTTTTGGCAGAGTAGATGCTGTGGTTGCTTCTTATAATGTGTCCCAATTAGGAGCTGATATCAGCTATGGGGATGTGGTTTATCTGGCAAATTTATCTGTAGATGCAGCTCCTGTCTTGAAACAATATAAATTTGAGCATCACCATTCCCAGGATTTTTATTCGTATCAAAGATATACGGAAAATAGATATGAGAACTATGAACAACAGGAACAAAGAACATATATATCGGGATGTAGAAAATGCAGATTGGATCAGTATTTTGAAGAAATTTTAAATCATACAGAGGACATGAATGTTAGGACGTTTCATATCTCAAAATACATGGCAAAAAAAGCAGCAATGGAATATTTTGATAATCAAAAATAATTTTTGGTAAGAAAAGGATTTACAGATAAATGGTTATCTATTATTATTAAACTGTCACCGTGTTTCGTCTGCCTTTTGGCGGACAGCATGGATATTAATCATAATAAAAGTCGAATGGTCTAAAGGAGACACATCATGATTCGTAAGATTTCAGCGAAAGAGATTACAAATAATATCAAGGAAATGTGTATAGAAGCAAACCATTATCTGTCAAAAGATATGGAGACGGCTTTAAAAAAGGCGGCTGATCAGGAAGAGTCAGAGTTGGGGAAGAAAATATTAGCCCAGCTTCAGGAAAATCTGCTGACTGCAGGACAGGAAATGATTCCAATTTGTCAGGATACTGGAATGGCAGTTGTTTTTGTGGAAATAGGACAGGATGTTCATGTTGAGGGAGGATTGCTGGAGAATGCCATCCACGAAGGGGTGCGCCTGGGATATTCAGAAGGGTTTTTGAGAAAATCTGTAGTAGGAGATCCGTTGATTAGGGAAAATACTAGGGATAACACGCCGGCGGTGATTTATTATGATATTGTGGCAGGAGACAAGATAAAAATCACTTTGGCTCCCAAGGGATTCGGAAGTGAGAATATGAGCCGGATATTTATGTTGAAACCATCTGATGGAATCGAAGGAGTGAAGGATGCAATTTTGACTTCGGTAAGGGAAGCGGGACCAAATGCCTGTCCGCCTATGGTTGTGGGGGTAGGAATTGGAGGAACATTTGAAAAATGTGCGTTTCTTGCAAAAAAAGCGTTGACAAGACCAATAAATGAGAATTCTTCCATTCCCTATGTGAAGGAACTGGAACAGGAAATGTTAGATAAAATTAATATGCTTGGAATAGGACCTGGGGGATTGGGAGGTACAACAACGGCTCTTGCTGTGAATATCAATACCTATCCTACTCATATTGCAGGACTTCCGGTTGCTGTCAATATCTGCTGTCATGTCAATCGTCATGCAGTAAGAGAATGGTAAGCTGTTGGGAAGAAATAATAGAAATGAATAATTGAAAAGGAGAAAGAAAGGCTGGCGCAATGGATAGATATATTACAACACCAATTACCGCAGAAGTTACAAAAGAGCTTTGCGCAGGAGATTATGTATATATTACAGGAACCCTTTATGTGGCAAGGGATGCGGCGCATCAACGACTCATAAAAGCACTGGATAAAGAAGAAGCAGAATTTTGTTCCCAATTGTCAGACAGAGACAAAAACAACAGGAGCCTGACTAGAAGGGAGAAGGAAGCGTTACATGAAAAATTAAGGGAAACTCTTCCATTTCCAATTATGGATGCTTCTATTTATTATATGGGACCATCTCCAGCCAGAGAGGGACGGCCTATTGGTTCTGCTGGACCAACAACAGCAAGTCGTATGGACAAATATGCACCCAGGCTTCTTGATTTAGGGCAAAAAGCAATGATAGGAAAGGGGAAACGAACCAGGGAGGTCATAGATGCAATTATCCGCAATCAGGCTGTTTATTTTGCGGCAGTAGGAGGGGCTGGAGCATTGCTCTCCAAATGCATTAAGAAATCAGAGTTGGTTTGTTATGAAGATTTAGGCGCAGAGGCGGTATTAAAACTAGAAGTAGAAAACTTTCCGGTTATTGTGGTGATAGACAGTGAGGGAAATAATCTCTACGAAACGGCAGTTAGGCAATATGCTAAAATAATATAGATTGTAAGAAAGTAATTGGTTGAACTTGACGAAATAGTAAATATAAAGTAAGATATTATCATGTAAATCAGCGAAGAAAATATAGGGGGCTAAAAAATTATGAATAAGAATAGCCAATCATTTCAATTAAAAAAGATAGTCAATCAATCAATCATTGCAGTTGTGGTAGGAGCGGTTTTACTTTTGCTTTCCATTGGGACAAATGTCTGGATGACTCGGGTAACAGACGAGCAGTTAGAAACTACTACATATTTAGATCAATATCGCCTTGGTTCAAAGACATTAACTTATTCGGTACAGTCTTATGCTGCCACAGGAGATCAGAAATATTATGATGATTATATGAAGGAGTTGAATGAGGATAAGAACCGTGATATCGCTTGGGCTGGTTTGGAAAAAAATAATCTCACCAAAAAAGAATGGGAGAGCATGAATCAGATAGCGGAATTGTCCAATGGATTGGTTCCAATAGAAGAGAAGGCTTTTGAGCTTGCAGGAAATGGTGATGTAGAAGGAGCAAAGAGCTACGTATTTGGAGCAGAATATGGAGAAATCACACAACAGATTAGTTCTTTGACAGACGAAACAATTTCTCAGATTCAAGGAAGAGTAAATGGAGCAAAAACAAACCTGAGAATATTTCAAGCAATCATTGAGATTATGTATGCTCTTTCTTTTTTGTATTTGATTTCACAGATTGTGAAGATTGTCAAGTTTTCGAGAGAGGAATTATTGTCTCCTATTATAAAAGTATCAGATCAGATGCTTACATTAGCAGAAGGAAATTTCCATGCGGATTTTGATGTAAAAGAGGATAGTAGTGAAGTAGGAAAAATGGCAGGCGCCATTATCCATATGAAAGCAAGTATCACGGAAATGATTCAAGAAATATCAGAAATTCTTGAAAAAATGGGTAATGGAGACTATGATTTTGAAATAGCTCAGGAATATGTGGGAGAATATGGACAGATCAAAGAATCATTTTTAAAAATCGGTGAGAAGATGAAAGAAACACTGGTTACCATTCGGGAGGTTTCTTTACAGATTGACAGTGGTTCTGAGCAATTGTCATGTGCAGCAGTTGACTTGGCAGAAGGAAGTATGGAACAGGCTGGTAAAGTATCAGATTTGGTGAGTCTGATGAAGGATATGAACGAAAGTATGGAAAACAGCGCATCAGAGGCAGCAGCAACAGTAGAAATTTCTACCCATGCTGGACATGTACTGCAAACTGGTAATACAAAGATGCAGGAATTAAAGGAAGCAATCAGTGAAATCAGTAGTTGTTCTGAGGAAATTGGCAAAATTATCAGTACAATTGAAGAGATTGCCTCCCAGACAAATCTTTTGTCATTAAATGCTGCAATTGAAGCGGCAAGAGCCGGAGAAGCCGGGAAAGGGTTTGCAATTGTAGCAGATCAAGTGAAGAATTTAGCAGATGAGTCTGCCAAAGCAGCAGGTGAGACAGATAAATTAATTGAAAGAACAATTATGGCTGTGGATAAAGGAATTGCGATTGCAGATGAAACAGCCGAAAGTATGGCAGAAGTCATGGTTGGAGCAAAAGAAGCAACAGATAAAATGGGTGAGATGGCTGGTATCCTTACCAGTGACGTTCAAAGCATGCACCGGATTAATGAGAGTGTTCGA
>KE159571.1:139249-209249 GCA_000403255.2 Lachnospiraceae bacterium 3-1 | reverse complement strand
AGTTTGACTGGGGCGGTCGCCTCCGAAAGGGTATCGGAGGCGCCCAAAGGTTCCCTCAGGATGGACGGAAACCATCTAAAGAGCGCAAAGGCAGAAGGGAGCCTGACTGCGACACCGACGGGTGGGGCAGGTACGAAAGTAGGGCTTAGTGATCCGGTGGCATAAAGTGGGATTGCCATCGCTCAACGGATAAAAGCTACCCTGGGGATAACAGGCTTATCACTCCCAAGAGTTCACATCGACGGAGTGGTTTGGCACCTCGATGTCGGCTCATCGCATCCTGGGGCTGCAGCAGGTCCCAAGGGTTGGGCTGTTCGCCCATTAAAGCGGTACGCGAGCTGGGTTCAGAACGTCGTGAGACAGTTCGGTCCCTATCCGGCGCGGGCGGAGGAAACATGAGAGGGGCTGTCCCTAGTACGAGAGGACCGGGATGGACGGGCCGCTGGTGGACCTGTTGGCATGCCAATGCCATGGCAGGGTAGCCAAGCCCGGGAGGGATAAACGCTGAAGGCATCTAAGCGTGAAGCCCGCCTCAAGATGAAGTTTCCCAACCGAAAGGAGTAAGACCCCTTGGAGAGTACGAGGTGGATAGGGCAGAGGTGGAAGTGCAGCAATGCATGGAGCTGACTGTTACTAATCGGTCGAGGGCTTGACCGAGAGAAAAGCGAAGGAAGCGGAAGATGGAAGAAAGGCTCTGTATGGATTTTTGAAGGTATATGAATTAAAATAAGAGAATAATCCTCGATAGCTCAATGGTAGAGCACGCGGCTGTTAACCGCGGGGTTGTTGGTTCGAGCCCAACTCGGGGAGTTTGGAAAAACCTGTAAACGTTGATGTTTACAGGTTTTTTTGATAATAAAGGTTAAAAGAGATATTATAAATAGAAAATAATTCCATAGAAAGGATACTATTGGCACATGACTCTTACACAACTTCAGTATGCAATTACCATAGCTGGCGCTGGTTCCATGAACGAAGCGGCAAGGGTGCTTTTTGTTTCACAACCCAGTCTTTCTTCCGCGGTGAAAGAACTAGAGGAAGAAATCGGGATTCGCCTCTTTTTGCGAACTAACCGAGGGATCGCTCTGACTCCAGAAGGGGAAGAGTTTATTGGTTATGCCAGGCAGGTGGTAGAACAGTATGGCTTGATGGAATCCCGATACATCAAAAAAGAGAAGATAAAAAAGAAATTCAGCGTATCCATGCAGCACTATACCTTTGCTGTAAAAGCCTTTATAGAAATGGTAAAGCAATTCGGCATGGATGAGTATGAATTTGCTGTTTATGAAACAAAAACTTATGAAGTAATCAAAAATGTAAAAGATTTTAAAAGTGAAATCGGAATCCTTTACGTAAATGCTTTTAACAGGAAAGTGTTGAAGAAGCTTTTTGGCGAATATAATCTGGAATTTCACGAAATCCTGCAGTGCGGAATTTATGTGTATATGTGGAGGGGGCATCCCCTGGCGGATAGAAAAGAGATTGGACTTGAGGAGCTTGACGAATATCCTTGTCTGTCTTTTGAACAGGGAAAAAACAATTCTTTTTATTTTGCGGAGGAAGTTTTAAGTACGTATGAGTACAAGCGTCTGATTAAGGCTAACGACAGGGCAACACTTTTGAATTTAATGGTAGGGTTGAACGGTTATACCATGTGTTCTGGTATTTTGTGCGAAGAGTTGAATGGTTCTGATTATATTGCAGTGAAGCTAAAATCCGAGGAGACTATGTCCATTGGATATCTGGTGCGAAAAGGTGTTGCCATTAGTCCCTTGGGGCAGAAGTATCTGGAGGAACTGGCAAAATATAAGGATAAAGCGTTAGGGTAATGATTGGCCGGCTATAGGGAGAAACTATAACGAGCTGTTTCTTTTTCATATTAGACAGCGGCAAAGAGACGTGTTAAGATATCCCTGTAAGTCAGCAGCGGATACAAGGAGGTTAAGAATATATGAAAAAGACATTCGCGGAAAGAAATCTAAAATTTGAGACATTGCAGCTTCATGTGGGACAGGAGCAACCTGATCCAGTTACAGATTCCAGGGCGGTGCCCATTTATCAGACGTCCTCCTATGTTTTTCATAATAGCGCACATGCGCAGGCAAGATTCAATTTGTCGGATGCTGGAAATATTTACGGAAGACTGACGAATCCCACAGAGGATGTATTTGAAAAAAGAATCGCGGCTCTGGAGGGCGGTGTGGCAGCACTTGCCGTAGCATCTGGTGCAGCGGCCATTTCTTATACATTTCAGAACCTGGCTCATGCAGGAGATCACATTGTGGCCGCAAAAAATATTTATGGCGGAACATATAATCTTTTCGCACATACTTTGCCAGAATACGGAATAAAAACTACCTTTGTAGATCCTTTTAATTATGAAGAAGTAGAAGCGGCGATTCAGGATAATACAAAAGCGGTCCACATTGAAACCCTGGGCAATCCCAATTCGGATGTGGCGGATATTGAAAAGCTGGCGGACATTGCCCATTCTCATGGAATTCCATTGGTGGTAGACAATACTTTTGCAACTCCTTATTTGGTCCGCCCTATCGAATATGGCGCCGATATTGTGGTGCATTCTGCAACGAAATTTATCGGAGGACACGGAACCACTATCGGAGGAGTTATCGTTGATAGCGGAAGATTTGACTGGGAAGCAAGTGGTAAATTTCCGGGTCTTACCGAACCTAATCCAAGCTATCATGGGATCAGCTTCACAAAAGATGTGGGTGCGGCGGCTTTTGTAATGAGTATTCGTGCGATTTTGCTCCGAGATACGGGTGCTTCCCTTTCTCCTTTCCATGCCTTCATTTTTCTTCAGGGACTGGAAACCTTGTCCCTGCGAGTGGAGAGACATGTGGAAAATGCTTTGAAGGTTGTGAAGTATCTGAACGATCATCCCCAGGTTGAAAAAGTGAACCACCCTTCCGTTTCCGATGATTCGGCGCAGCAGGAGCTTTATAAAAAATACTTTCCGAAAGGCGGTGGCTCCATCTTTACTTTTGAGATCAAGGGAGACGCTGGGAAGGCCAAGAGGTTTATCGACAATCTGGAATTATTCTCTTTGCTTGCAAACGTGGCAGATGTAAAATCTTTGGTGATTCATCCAGCATCTACAACTCATTCTCAGCTTAATGAGGCGGAGTTAGCGGATCAGGAAATTAAGCCGAATACAATCCGGTTATCAATTGGGACGGAAAATATTGACGATATCATTGAAGATCTGGATGAAGCGTTTAAGACAGTTAAATGAGAAGGAAAAATTTAATAAAAAATGCTTGCATTTTGTAGGGAACTGTGATAATATTAATCCGTCGCTGGGATATCAGTAAAATAGTAAACAGGCTCCTTGGTCAAGCGGTTAAGACATCGCCCTTTCACGGCGGTAACACGGGTTCGATTCCCGTAGGAGTCATTCCATAGTTAATAATACGCCGATGTGGCTCAATTGGCAGAGCAGCTGATTTGTAATCAGCAGGTTATCGGTTCGAGTCCGATCATCGGCTTGTGTTGATTCAATCAACTTGGACCTTTAGCTCAGTTGGTTAGAGCAACCGGCTCATAACCGGTCGGTCCTGGGTTCGAGTCCCCGAAGGTCCACGCTATTAACTATGTGATTATGGCCTAGTGGCTCAGTTGGTTAGAGCGCCGCCCTGTCACGGCGGAGGTCGAGGGTTCGAGTCCCTTCTGGGTCGTCGATACAATTTTATATTGTATGGTGAGTGAGCACTATGTGTTTCATGAAATATTTAATGGGATCTTAGCTCAGCTGGGAGAGCATCTGCCTTACAAGCAGAGGGTCACAGGTTCGAGCCCTGTAGGTCCCATTTGTGCCGGCGTGGCGGAACTGGCAGACGCGCAGGACTTAAAATCCTGTGGTGGCAACATCGTACCGGTTCGATTCCGGTCGCCGGCATTTTGAAATACGCTTGATATGGATTTTCTAAAAAATAGTATAATAATTTTATTGCAGATATGGTTCATCGGTAGAACGCTAGCTTCCCAAGCTGGAAAGGCGGGTTCGACTCCCGTTATCTGCTTTTTTGTTTTGGTTCTTGACTTATTAGAAAAGCTTATGTTGTTGTGAAGTGTTAGATTAAGATGAGGAGAAAAGAATATGATAAAGCACATTGTAATGTTTAAGCTAAAGAATGAATTTAATGGGAAGACTGCAATGGAAAATGCGAAAGAGGCTCAGGAGAAGGCTGAAAAATTAAGGGATCTTGTGCCATCTTTGGAAAAGATGGAAGTGGTATGTAATTCTCCGGATGCAGATGGAACGAATTACGAATTGGCTCTTATCTGTGAGTTTAAAGATATCGAAGGGCTGAATGAGTATCAGAAGCATCCAGAGCATATAAAGTTTGGAGAGTTTATAAGCCAAATGCGAGAAAGCAGGGCTTGTATTGATTATGAATATTAAAAGTGTTTTGAAAAGGTATCAAAGGGGCCGTTGTGCTAAGAGAGATGCATACAGAAAATAGCTATTAGGAAGTTTGGAATGATTATATTTTGTGTTTGTTTCTCTTAGGATGACAGTCCCTTTGATCTATTTTAGGTAATGGGTCAATAACAATTTTATCTGTGGCAGGCAGAGTTTATGTTGTGAAAATTGTATTTTGTAGAAAGGCAAGGGTTAAATGATGGAGAATGTGTCTGCCAGCAGCAGCCAATTTGCTCGAAAAAGCTGCATAATTTGCCAGTAACCCATGCCACGGAGATTATATTCTTTTACCAATTCGAATTTAGCAGAAATGCTTCGAACGTCTTCAAACCATACTTCATGGGTCAATCCTTCTGATACGTAATTGAAATAAGGTGACTGGGCAGTTTCATCAAACTGAATGGTAGCATTATGTGCAATAGCAATTTGGACAGCTTCCACATTACCGATGGTTGTGGCTTTGGAGGTTCCTTGAACATAAGGGAGTGTCCAGTTGTAACCGTAATTGGGGATTCCAAGGTTAATTTTAGAGGCAGGAATTTTGGTCAGAGCATACTCTACCACTTGGCGTACTTTGTTAATAGGAGCCACTGCCATGGGTGGGCCATAAGTGTATCCCCACTCATATGTCATTAAAAGCACAGAATCAGCAGCTTCCCCAAGGAGACCATAATCTTTGCCTTCATACAGCAGACCTGCCTGGGTATCAGAGACTTTTGGAGCCAATGCTACAGACACAGGATAGCCTAATTCATTCACTGCCGTTCTTATATCACGAACAAAATTCACAAAAGGAATTTTATCTTCTGGAAGAATGTATTCAAAGTCAATATCTACCCCTTCGAATCCATGTTCTTTGATTTGTAAGGTTAAATTTTGAATCAATTGCTGTGTAGCAGCTTCACTGTTTACTACTTGGGAGATGAGATAATTGCTAAATTGTCCCGTTGGTCCAAATGGCGTCAGAGTCAAAATGGGGGAAACGCCAAAAGATTTTGCTGTAGTAATCATAAAAGTATCGTCTAAAGCAGGAGGTATCAATTCACCTTCCACCGTAAATCCATAAGAAAAAATAAATAAGTTAGAGAGGTAAGGAAGCGTTTGTTCCAGTACCCATCTGCTAATGAAAGGATAAGCATATCCGCCAGTGAATACCCTGTAGGTCTCATTAATTTTTGCTTCAGAAGGAGTTTCTTCTGACAAAAGAAGAGCCTGCCCGACAGCCAAGGGATAGGGATAAGAAATTTGATTGTTATAGATGATGGATTGCGCAGAGATACCGTGGGAATCTGCAATGGTATCTACGGTGTCTCCAGGGCGCACGATATAAATTTCCATAAACACAAATATCCTTTTTCTTTAAAGTATGAGGAAGGATTCTCAAATGTTCCCAGGATTGATTTTTGATGGAAATGTATGACGGAGACAAACGATATGGAAGAGAAGAAGGATGCAAAAATGAGGAAATATAGTTGCAAAAAATAAAAAAAAGGAATAAAATTTAGGATAGATTGAAACAAACAGAATATATAAAGTTTGTTTGCAAAATTTTATAGGGAGCGGTATGGAGGAGTTGCGTTATGGAAATTGGTAAGTTAAATACAGGTCTGGTTTATACGAATGAGAAATGTATTGGATGCAACCATTGCATTTCAGTATGTCCGGTTTTCGAAGCAAATTATTCCCTGGTGCAGGATGGAAAAGATTTTATCTATGTAAATGGCGAAACCTGCATTCATTGTGGTGCGTGCATTGATGCATGCCATCATCATGCAAGAGATTTCCGAGATGATACAGAACAGTTTTTTGAAGATTTGAAGCGAGGAGAATCTATAAGCCTTTTGGTAGCTCCTGCATTTATTGCAAATTATGGGAAACAATATGCAAAAATTCTTGGATATTTGAAAAGCCTTGGGGTGAAGCATATTATCAGTGTAAGTTTTGGGGCAGATATTACTACCTGGGGATATCTGAATTATATTACCAGAAATGATTTTACAGGTGGCATTTCTCAGCCATGTCCAGCTATTGTGAATTATATAGAAAAATTTGTTCCTGAGCTTATTCCCAAAATTGTCCCAGTACATAGTCCTATGATGTGTGCGGCGATTTATGTAAAAAAATATATGAAGATTACAGACAAGCTGGCATTCTTAAGTCCCTGTATTGCGAAAAAATCAGAAATCATGCGTCCCAATAATCGCCAGTATGTGTCTTATAATGTAACGTTTGATCATTTGATGGATGTGTTAAAAGGAGTGAACCTTTCCTCTTATGAAGCGGTGGATGAGTTGGAATATGGTCTTGGGAGTGTGTACCCCCAGCCAGGTGGGTTGAAAGAAAATATAGAGCATTTTCTGGGAAAGAATGTGCTGGTAAGGCAGATTGAAGGGGAAAAGCATGCATATCAGTTTTTGAAAGAGTATGTGAAGCGAGTGAAGAGTGGGAAGCAGCTTCCTTTTATGGTGGATGCATTGAATTGTGGAAATGGCTGTCTCCATGGCACTGGTGTGGAACCAGAAACATCGGAAAGTGATGATACTCTTTTTGAAATCAATAATCAGAGAAATAAAGCAAAATCCAACAAGCAGGACAGGAGAAAAGAGAAAAATAATCCATGGGGAAAATCCATTAGCTATGAAAAACGGCTTGCAAATTTTAATGCCCAGTTTGCAGAGTTAAAGCTGGAAGATTTTATGTGCAGTTATCAAAATCAAAATATGCAGACGTCGGTAAGTGAACAGCAAATAGAGTCTGGATTTGAACAAATGAAGAAGGATACACTGGAAAAACGGCAGATTGACTGCTGTGCTTGCGGGTATGAAAGCTGCAAGCAGATGGCGGAGGCGATTGCTCTTGGCCTGAACCGGAAGGAAAACTGCATGCATCATGAGAAGACTGTTTTGAGAGAAGAACAGGAGCGGATGAAAGAAATAGCAGAAGAGCTTAAGGAGGCACAGAAAAGAAAGCAGGCACTGTATGAGGAGGTCATTAGTGATTTCCAGAAAATCAGAATTTCCATGGGAGAACTGGCGGATGGCAACCAATCTTCAGCAGAGGATTCTACCAGGATTGCCCAGGCAGTAGGCGGAATGTCTGGCTTTACGGAAATGCTGCGGGATTCTATGAAGCAGGTAATAGATGCCGTACAGGGATATGATGTGATGAATGAAGATATTATTAGGATATCCAACCAAACTGGTATGTTGGCATTGAATGCTGGAATTGAGGCTGCAAGGAGCGGAGAGGCTGGAAGAGGATTTGCAGTAATAGCTAGCCGCGTCCGAGATTTGTCGGAACAAACAAAGGAGGCGGTTACTACTGGAAAAGAGCAGAGTGCGATTTTGATTCCGGCTATTGAGAAATTGAACGATGAGACGATACAATTTGTAGAGAATATTGCGAAAATCAATGAAGGGACTTCTGCTTTGGCTTCAAGCAGTGAACAGATTGCAGCGCAGACGGCAATGGTGGATGAGATTATGAACCGTCTGGCAGATAAGATGAAAGAAGTTGTGGATTAAAAGAGGACAAAGCCGTGAAAGAAAAAATATATACTATCCCCATCCAGGATGCCTTTCAACAGGAGTCGGAATGTCCGGTTTGCGTTATGTATCGAAAATTGGAGGAGAATGCAATCCATTATACCATAGGTCCAGGAGCCAGTTATATGGAGGAGGATATCCGCGCGCAAACAGACGACCAGGGGTTCTGCCAGAAGCATTTTAGAGATTTGTATGCATATCCCAATAAGATGGGACTGGCATTGATGGTGAAAACTCATATGGATAAGACCATAAAAGAGTTGGAAAAGGCGACAAAAGCGCCATTACCGATTCCAAATTCCATGTTTCGGAAAAAAGCAAAGCCATCCTCCCCAGTAATTGATTATATTGAAGAGCAGGAAAAGAAGTGCTTCGTGTGCGGATATATTAACCAGACTTTTGAGAGCTATATGATGACGATTTTTTATCTGTATGAGCGGGAGGAGGAGTTTCGGGAACAGTTTGCCAAGTGCAAGGGATTTTGTACCAGTCATTATAAAAAATTATTTTGTTTGGCTCCGAAATACCTGAATAAGAAATATCTGGAAGCTTTTTTCAAAGAATTGAATGAAATCTATTTAGAGAATTTCAAACGGGTACGAGATGATGTGGAATGGTTTATCTGTAAAAATGATTACCGTTACAAAGAGGAACCCTGGAAAAATGCAAAGGATGCATTGCCCAGGGCATTGACAAAGACAGGGAGTATTATTGTTTCGTCAGAGGAAGAATAAAAGTGGCATGGCAGCAAAGGGCGCTTGCCTTAAATCCTGGAAATCGCAGGTGTTGGATTGCAAGGTTATCTGCCCGACTGGTGCAAAAGATGACGCATCTTTCGGATTCCTTTTTCCTGACAGGTGATGATGTTGTCCAGGATAGGCTTAAGCTGTGGACAGATATCATATTGCAGGGTAGTTTTTGACATTTCAATGGCGCCTATATGGTGAGGAATCATTTCACGGATAAAGTCTGCATTGATTTGGTTGGTATCTGGTGTACTTGACATTTTGGAAAACATGTTTTGCATAATCTGATCCATTCTGCGCTGATACAAGCATAAATCCTGACTGCAATTTTTGCGGATGCTGCAAGCGCACTGAATTTCCTGCATAGCTTCAATGCTTTTTGTCTGTTCTTCAATCATGTTACATGCGATGTCTTGCAGAGGAATGTACGTGGTGTATTGCAGAAGATTATGGGACATTTCAATGGCTGCCTGGTGATGAGGAATCATCTGGACAATAAAATTATAAGAGATACTGTTATTTAGTTCTGCTTCAGTCATATTTTGAATCATTTCGTCTAAGATGCAGTGAAAGGTGTTTAAGTAATTTTTAGCGACATTGCTTAATTTACATGATGTCTGCATAGAAAAACTCCTTATCAATCATTTCAGTTATTTTATTATATGCAGAAAAAATGGAGTGTTGCGGAAGGGAAAATGTTATTTCTTCAAAATTATTCCTAGTTCTGCTATTGGGTATCTATGAAAAAAACCTGCTGGACAAAAAGCCAACAGGTTTTTGATGTATTCGATGATAAGTGAAATGGGATTATAGCTTACTGTAAGTCCTTCTGCACTTCATCTACCAATGCAGCGGTGATAATTGCCATAGAGTATGCTTCATCTGCGGTACATCCACGGGACAAGTCATTGATTGGAGAATTCAGTCCAAGAAGGATAGGTCCATAAGCTGCAAAATTACCCATACGCTGTGCAATCTTGTAACCAATGTTACCAGCATTGATATCTGGGAAAATAAATACATTTGCATGTCCCGCTACTTCATCATTGGGGCATTTTGTACGTGCCACACGAGGAGAAACAGCAGCATCAAACTGCATTTCACCAGAAATTGGAAGGTCTGGTCTTAATGCTTTGGCCTTGCGAGCGGCATTGTGCATCTTGTCTACATCTTCACCTGCGCCAGAGCCAAGAGTAGAATAACTCAAAAATGCGATTCTAGGCTCAATACCAAAAAGTTGGCTGCAATCTGCAGCTCCAATTGCAATATCTACCAGTTCATCTTCATTTGGTTTAATGTTAATGGAACAGTCAGCCATGGCAAGTACTTCATTTTCACCAGTAGCAGAGGGACGTACTAGAATAAAACAGGAAGATACAATGTTCTTTCCTGGCCGTGTTTTGATTAGCTGCAGTGCGGGTCTTACAGTATCTGCGGTGGTATAAGTTGCGCCACCTAACAGGCAGTCGGCATAGCCCATTTTTACCAGCATAGTCCCAAAATAGTTGCCGCGTTTTAAAATTTTGTGGGCTTCATCCATCTGCATGTTTTTGCTTTTCCGAAGTTCACACAGAGCTTCTGCCATTTTTTCGATATCCTCAAAATTTTCTGGATCGATGATTTCTGCTCCTCGGATATTGTAGCCGTATGTTTCAGCGGCCTCTTCTACTTCTACTCTGTTTCCAACCAGTACAGGAGTTAGGAAATAGGAAGCCAGCAAACGGGAAGCAGCCTCTAAGATACGTGGATCGCTACCTTCTGTGAATACGATCCTTTTGGGATTCTTTTTGAGTTTGTTAATCATCATGCCAAAGCCTTGCATATTTCTGTCCATAGGAATAATCCTCCTTAAAAAAATTTTTAAAATCTATAGTAATATTAATAGCATGTTTTTCAGATTTTTCAACTAAAATATTTGTACAAAAATGGAAACAGAGGGAAAAATATGTATTTTTTTAGAAACAGAAAAGATTAAAATAAATATTATCCATATAAAAGAGGATTTCCATGATTATAATTGTCTATTCAATTATATTAAAAATCAATAAGTGAAAAACAAATAAATTGTCAAAAAATTAACAAACTTTTTTTATAAAAAATTTATTTTTTTGTCATTGTATTTTGCTGGCATGATGCGTATAATGGAGTAAAACCGACCAGTCAGTCGGAAATGAAAGCACAGGAGGAGAAAAACCATGCTGTCAAAATTCAGTGTGAAAAAACCTTACACCGTAATGGTAGGGATTGTCCTGGTAATTATTCTTGGAGTGGTATCTTTAAGCAAGATGAGTACAGATTTGCTTCCAAGCATAAATTTACCATACGCAATCGTAATTACTACATATCCGGGGGCAAGCCCGGAGCAAGTGGAAGATGTTGTGACCCAGCCCATAGAGGCGGCGATGGCCAGCACTTCAAATATCAAAAACATTAGTTCAAATTCTGCCAATAATATGTCTATGGTAGTTCTGGAATTTGAGCAGACTGCAAATATGGATGCTATCACAGTGGAAATGCGTGAGAGCTTAGATCAAATCAGTGGTTATTGGCCAGATACCGTGACCAATCCCATTATTATGAAACTGAATCCTGATATGATGCCCATTATGATTGCAGCTATGGAAGTAGATGGGATGGACAGCTTGGCCATCAGTGATTATACTGATAAGGAGCTGATACCAGAGATTGAAAGCGTAGAAGGAGTTGCTTCTGTGACAGGCACCGGATTGATTGAGGAGTCTGTACGGGTAACATTAAGCCAGGAAAAAATCGATGCTGTAAATGAAAAGATTATGGCTTCCCTGGATGAAAAATTTTCTGATGCAGAAGAGGAAATCAGCTCTGCTGAAAATGAAATCAGCAGCGGGAAAAATGAATTGAACACTGGACGGGATGAAATGGCAAGTCAGATTGGCGACGCCCAGAATCAGTTAAATGACAAAAAAATTGAATTGTTCCAGACAGAGACAGACCTGAATAATAAGCTAGCGGAGCTTAAGGAAACTAAGACCAACACAGAAAAAGGAATTGCATCCCTAAAGGAGCTAAAGGATCAGGTCAATACGCTGATCGATAACAAGAAAAAGCTGACGGATGGAATTGCAGAGTTAAAAAAGCAGATTGAGACGCTGCAAGGACAGAAAGGCCAATTGGAAGATGGAATGAAACAAGCCCAGGCAGGGCTTAAACAGGTACAGCTTGCGTTGGAGCAGGCGCAAACGGGACTGGAGCAAGTGCAGCAGGCATTGAAGCAAGCGCAGGCAGCACAGCTTGTGGAACAAGTAGCGCAGCTTCAGGCGCAGGCAGAGCAGCTTCAGACCCAGATTGATCAATTGGAAGAGCAGGAGAGCCAGCTTCAAGGTCAGATTACACAGTTGGAAGAACAGGGCGGTCAGCTTACAAAGGCGTTAGAAAAAATGCAGCCTCAGTTGGCACAGCTGGAGGAACAGCTTGTTCAGTTAGAAGGGGGGCTTTCGGCTATCAAATCAGAGCTTGCTGCACAGGAAGGCAGTACGCTAAAAGAAAATGCTTCTGACAAACAGTTAGTTTCCTATATCTCCAAATCTCTGACTCAGGCGGAGCAGGGACTGGTTCAGATTAATGGTGGTATTGCAACCATAGAGGCAGGACTGCAAAGTGTTGCGGAAGGAAAGACTACCATCAACGATACGTTGGCAACTTTGAATCAGAGCCAGATTACAGGTTCCATAGAAATGGGAAGCGCCTCCGCCCAGCTTGCAAGCGGAGAGGAAAAGCTCAAAGAATCCAAAGAGACTTTTGAAGACACGAAAAAGGATGCTTATGATTCTGCAGATTTAAACAATATTTTGACCATGGAAACCTTGACCAATATTCTGACTGCACAGAATTTTTCCATGCCGGCAGGGTACATTGCAGATGAGGGCGAACGGTTCATGGTGCGTGTGGGAGATGCCGTGGACAGTGTAGATGCTTTGAAGGATATGGTTTTGATGGATTTAGGCATGGATGGCGTAGATGTGATACATATGTCTGATGTGGCAGATATTGTGGTTGTAGACGATGCCCAGGAATCTTATGCCAAATTGAATGGTCAGCCAGGCATTATGCTATCGATCGAGAAACAGACTGGATATTCCACAGGAGATGTTGTTAAACGGATTTATGATAAGTTTGACAGCATGAAAAAGAATAATGAAAACCTGAATGTATCTGTTTTGATGGATCAGGGAATCTATATTGATATGATTGTGGATTCTGTACTGAATAACATGATTTTCGGCGCAGGGCTTGCGATTTTGATTTTGCTTCTGTTTTTAAAGGATATTCGTCCTACACTGGTAATTGCGGTGTCTATACCGATATCTGTTATTTTTGCGGTGGTATTAATGTATTTCAGCGGTGTTACTCTGAATCTGATTTCTTTGTCGGGATTGGCTCTTGGCATAGGTATGTTGGTGGATAATTCCATCGTGGTCATTGAAAATGTTTACCGAATGAGGAATGAAGGATTGTCAGCCCGGAAAGCGGCCGTAGAGGGAGCCAAGCAGGTAGGAGGAGCAATTACAGCTTCTACCTTGACTACTGTTTGTGTATTTGCGCCTATTGTATTTACTGAAGGGATTACACGGCAGCTTTTTGTAGATATGGGACTTACCATTGCCTATTCACTTCTTGCCAGTTTGCTGATTGCTCTTACTTTTGTACCTATGATGGGAGCAAAGATGCTGAAAAAGACCAAGGAAACGAAGCATCCATGGTTTGACAGGTTCCAGGAAATGTATGGCGCAGCATTGGAAAAGCTGCTTCATGTAAAGCTGATTGTACTTTTGATTATGGTGGCGCTTTTGGTGGTTAGCGCAAAGGCGGCTTTATCCAAGGGAACCGCTTTTATGCCAGATATGGAGAGCACCCAAATGTCTGTGACAATTTCTCCGCCAGAGAATGCAGAGTTTTCAGATGCATGTAAGCTGGCAGATGAGGTAACAGAGCAGATTCAGACGATTGAAGATGTGGAGTCAGTAGGAGCTATGGCAGGTGGCGGTGGAGTTGCTGTAAGTATGATGGGAGGAAGCGACAACAGTAATTCTATTTCTCTTTATATTATTTTAAAAGAAGAGAAAAAGCTTACCAATAGTGAAATTGCAAAACAGATTATGGATTTAACGAAAGATATGGAAGGAGAAATTAATGTCAGCAGCTCGAATATGGATATGGGAGCGCTGGCAGGAGAAGGACTTTCCATACGAATCAAAGGACGAGACTTAGAAAAACTGCAAGATCTTGCAAAGGATGTTTCTGCTATTGTAGAAAAGGTAGAGGGAACGGCGCAAGTATCCGATGGCATAGAGGAGACAGAACAGGAATTTAGAATTACCGTGGATAAAGAGAAAGCAGCAAAATACGGAATGACAGTGGCCCAGATTTATCAGCTGGTTTATGGGCAGATGGAGAACGATACTTCAGATGATACGATTTCCACGGATATTAAGGATTACGATGTATATTTAGAAAGTGTGGAGCAGAGTGAAGCTTCCATGGAGACATTGAAGAAGCTGACATTTACTTATACGGACAAGGAGAATGGGGAAGAGAAAGAAATTTCTCTGTCTGAGGTTGCAGAATTTGAAGAGAAAGAAAGCCTTACTGCTATCACTCGTGATGGACAGGAGCGTTTTGTAACAGTCAGTGCATCCATTGCAGAAAATTATAATGTAGGTCTGGTAGGAGCTGAGGTGGAAAAGGCCCTGAAAGATTATGATATGCCAGAAGGTTATTCCATGGAAATGACAGGGGAGAACGAGACAATTAATGAAGCGATGGAGCAGTTGATGTTGATGTTGATCTTAGCAATTGCATTTATTTATCTGATTATGGTAGCTCAGTTTCAGTCTATTAAGGCTCCGTTTATCATTTTGTTTACGATACCTCTTGCTTTAACGGGAGGTTTCCTGGCATTGTTCTTTACCAACAATGAAATCAGCATCATTTCTATGATAGGATTTATTATGTTGGTAGGTATTATTGTAAATAATGGTATTGTAATGGTGGAATACATCAACCAGCTCCGAAAAGAAGGAGTGGAGAAGCGGGAAGCAATTGTGATTGCGGGTAAGACACGTCTGCGGCCGATTCTAATGACGGCCATGACCACCATATTGGCGATGTCTACCACTGCCTTTGGAAATGATATGGGTTCTGATATGTCAAGGCCCATGGCGGTGGTGACCATTGGAGGTATGATTTATGGAACATTGATGACGCTGGTAGTGGTGCCCTGCATTTATGATTTGTTCTATAGTAATAAAAGCATGGTGGAAGAAGAAATATAAGGTATCACAGAAAGAAAAGCCATATAAAGGAAGGAATAAAATGGGAAGTGAAAATGGAGGAAAAGCCAGAGGATATGCTTTCCTGGATTTGGAGAAGGAATATCCTCCGAAGGTAAAGGCCATGTATGAGGCAGTGCTGGAGCTGTTTGCTTCCGGAAGGGAATTGAGTTCGCTGAAAGTATCAGAAATCACTGCAAAAGCGGGGATTGGCAAAGGCACTGCTTATGAATATTTTTCTACGAAGGAAGAAATGATTGTAGGAGCAATCCGTTATGAAGCGGCGAAGCATCTTCTGATTATTGTTGAGTTGATTGAAAAGGGACAGAGTTTTCAAGAAATCATTCTCCGTGGCATGGATATGCTGGAAGCTGCCAACAAAAAATATGATGGATTTGCATTACTGGAAAAGATTTTGCGGGACCAAAGCATTACGGGAAATGCTTTATTGAAGGAATTGGAAAAGAAAAAGGAAGGCTGCGCTTCAGCCAAAAATATTACCATGAAGCTGTTAGAGCTGGCTGCGGATAAAGGATTGGTGCAGGAGAAGAATGCTTATAAGGTATGGAGCGCTATTCTTTCACAGTTTGCTGTGTATGCTTTTTATCTGACGCATTTAGAGTTAATCCCGGAAGTGGGACGTGAGGAAGCCAGGCAGTATGTTTATGAAAATATCATAAAATTACTGAATTGAACTATTGACATTTTTGACATTACCTTTTAAAATGGACAGAAACATATGAAATAATAAAGGTAATGAGAAAGAGGAGTATGCAGAAGCGCCCTTATCAGAGAGGACAGCTCATAGGCTGGAAGGCTGTCTTAAGAAGGAACTGCAGAAGGTAGCTTTTGAACTGGAGAGCTGAACAGATGCAACGATATGCGTTTCGTAAGTTTTCCCGGTTTATCCCCGTTACAGGATACAAAAGATATGCTTTACATTAACATCTAGGCAATAAGATGTGAAAGTCGGATGTTTCGATAAGGTATAAATAAAGGTGGTACCGCGATAATTCGCCCTTTACCGTTTTGGTAAAGGGCGTTATTTTTTATCTTATAGGAAAGACTGTGCTGCTGTAAAGCGTTAAAGTCTATGACTTTCCTATAAGATAAAAATATAGATGCGCACTCGTGCGAATAGAAGATGTCACTACGTGACCGCACTCGGCGCAGCAAATCGTCCAAGTCCCTCATGAATGAGGGGTTAGGGGAGCCCCAGTGGACTTGTCCGCTTTGTTTTAATAGGAAAGACCTTGTTTCGTTAAAGTGTGAAAATATTTTTCTAAAAATAAAAGGAGAGCAGCCATGAAAAAAGAATTAGCAAAAACTTACGATCCAAAATCCATTGAAGACCGTCTCTATCAGAAGTGGGAAGAGAATAAATATTTCCATGCCCCAGTGGACAGAAGCAAAAAGCCATTTACTATTGTGATGCCCCCGCCTAATATCACCGGACAGCTCCATATGGGACATGCATTAGACAATACCATGCAGGATATTTTAATCCGTTACAAAAGGATGCAAGGCTACAATGCATTGTGGCAGCCAGGTACAGACCATGCATCCATTTCTACGGAGGTAAAGGTGATTGAAGCCTTGAAGGAGCAGGGAATTGACAAAAAGGATCTTGGCCGGGACGGATTTCTGGAAAAGGTTTGGGAGTGGAAAGAAGAGTACGGCGGAAGGATTGTGAAGCAGCTTAAAAAAATGGGTTCTTCAGCCGATTGGGACCGGGAACGGTTTACCATGGATGAGGGATGCTCCCAGGCAGTGCAGGAGGTTTTTATCAAGCTGTATGAAAAGGGATTGATTTATAAGGGCTCCAGGATTGTTAATTGGTGTCCAGTATGTAAAACTTCCATTTCTGACGCAGAGGTAGAGCATGAGGAACAGGATGGATATTTTTGGCATATCAATTATCCAGTAAAAGGAGAAGAGGGACGGTTTGTTGAAATTGCTACTACCAGACCGGAAACTCTGCTAGGTGATACTGCAGTAGCGGTGAATCCAGAGGATGAGCGCTATCAGGATCTTATTGGAAAGACCTTAATTCTTCCGTTGGTAGGACGGGAGATTCCGGTGGTGGCAGACCACTATGTAGATAAGGAATTTGGAACCGGGTGTGTAAAAATCACTCCAGCTCACGACCCCAATGACTTTGAAGTGGGGAAACGCCATAATCTGCCAGAGATCAATGTGTTAAATGACGATGCTACCATTAACAAAAATGGAGGCAAATACCAAGGTATGGATCGCTATGAAGCAAGAAAACAGATGGTTCAGGAGCTAGAGGAGCAAGGGTTACTGGTAAAAGTGGTTCCACATTCTCATAATGTTGGAACTCATGACCGTTGCAGCGCTACGGTGGAGCCTATGGTAAAACAGCAGTGGTTTGTGAAAATGGATGAGCTCATCAAGCCAGCAGTGGAAGCAGTGAAAAAAGGCGATATCACCCTGCTGCCTGAGCGTATGGACAAAATATATTTCAATTGGACGGACAATATTAGAGACTGGTGTATTTCTCGTCAGCTTTGGTGGGGACATCGGATACCGGCATACTATTGTGCAGACTGTGGAGAGTTTGTGGTTGCTAGAGAAAATCCTGGGAAATGTCCCAAGTGTGGGTGTACCCATATGACCCAGGATGAAGATACCTTAGATACTTGGTTTTCTTCGGCATTGTGGCCTTTTTCCACATTGGGCTGGCCGGAAAAAACAGAAGAACTGGATTATTTCTATCCCAATGATGTGCTGGTAACTGGATATGACATTATTTTCTTCTGGGTTATCCGCATGATTTTCTCTGGATATGAACAAATGGGGGAAAAGCCTTTTCATACGGTACTGTTCCATGGGCTGATTCGGGATTCTCAGGGTAGGAAAATGAGTAAGTCCTTAGGAAATGGGATTGATCCTTTGGAAGTTATTGACAAATATGGCGCAGATGCATTGCGTCTTACCTTGATTACTGGAAATGCACCAGGGAATGATATGCGCTTTTATTGGGAGAGAGTGGAATCTTCCCGAAACTTTGCAAATAAAATATGGAATGCCTCACGTTTTATTATGATGAATATTGAGGATGAAAAGCTGGAAACACCAAAGCTGTCGGAACTTGCGCCGGAGGATCGATGGATTTTGTCTAAAGTGAATACGCTGGCGGCAGATGTAACCGAAAATATGGATAAATTTGAGCTTGGAATTGCGGTGCAGAAGGTGTATGATTTCGTCTGGGATGAATTCTGCGACTGGTACATTGAAATTGCAAAGACCAGAACTTTTAAGAAGAAGGAAAACCCGGAATCTGCAAAGGTAGCAATGTGGACGCTACAAACGGTATTGATTCAGGCATTGAAATTACTTCATCCTTATATGCCTTTTCTCACAGAGGAAATTTTCTGTACCCTTCAGGAAACAGAAGAAACCATCATGTTGTCTGCATGGCCAGAATATAAAGAAGAATGGAAGTTCAAAGATGCAGAAGATGCAGTGGAGCATGTGAAGGATCTGGTAAAGGGTATCCGTAATATTAGGACAGATATGGAGGTTAAGCCTAGCCGGAAAGCAAAAGTATATATTGTTACAGAAGATGCAGCGCTTGGGAATATATTTGATGAAATGCAGGGTGCATACAGTCTTTTAGCAGGCGCCAGTGAGGTTTTGGTACAGCAGAATAAGGATGGCATCGGTGAAGATGCGGTTTCTGTGGTGATTCCTGGCGCAGTGGTATATTTGCCCTTAGAAGATCTGGTAGATTTTGAAAAGGAAAAAGAACGGTTGCAGAAGGAAAAAGAACGGTTGACAAAAGAGCTTTCCCGTTCCAGGGGAATGCTTTCTAATGAGAAATTTTTAAGTAAAGCGCCAAAAGAGAAAGTGAAAGAGGAGAAAGAAAAACTTGCAAAATATGAACAAATGATGGAACAAGTAGAAGAGCGTTTGAAGCAGATGGCATAAATTGTAAAGTGTTGCAAATATTCCAAAAATATTAAATTATTAAATTTGCATAAATGTGTTGAAATAAGACGCAAAAATTGATACTATAGTATATATACAACATTTTAACGAAGATTCCAGACAAGGGGGAATTTATAATGGCAGCTTTGGCGAATAATGAACCACAAATACGAGTTAGTCATGATAATATGCAGGCTTATCTTTATCTGCCGGGTCCCGAAATGGAAAATTATACAGTGAGTAGTGTAGAAGAAGCATTACAAAGCAGTGGTGTAACATATGGGATTCAACAGGATAAGATAAAAGAAGTAATAGAAAATCAGATATATAACCGAGAAGTTTTAGTTGCACAGGGTGATATACCCAAGGATGGTGTAAATGGTTACTATGAGTACAAATTTGATATGAATTTCAGCAAGAAACCAAAGATTCGTCCAGATGGTTCTGTGGATTACTGGAGCATTAAGATGGTGGAGATTGTCACTGAAGGGCAAGAAATTGCGGTGTATCACCCTTCAATTCCAGGTAAGGATGGCATGGATCTAAGAGGAAAACTTATATTGGCAAAGCGTGGCAGGGATTTAGTACCGTTGCGTGGTAAGGGTTTCCAACGTTCGGAGGATGGTCTTACTTATACATCTCTGATGGATGGCAAGATTGAGATGACCAATGAGCGTATTACGATTTTGCCGGTCTATGAAGTCAGTGGAGATGTAGATTTATCCATAGGAAATATTGATTTCCGTGGAGATGTGATTGTCCATGGCGGTGTTTGCAGCGGTGTGTCAGTCAAAGCAACAGGAACCATTGCCATTGACGGAGTGGTAGAAGGCGCTCAGATTGAGGCAGGTAAGGATATCGTACTTAGAAGCGGCGTTATGGGAGCTTCCAGGGCAAGTATTACCTCAAAAGGAAATATTTCAGCCAAGTTTTTTGAGTACGCGCGGGTACATGCTAATGGTTCTATTCAGGCTGATGTTTTCTTAAATTGTCAGGTATCTTGTGGAGGAAATATTATCCTGGATGGCAAGAAGGCCAGCATTATTGGAGGCGATGTAGGGGCAATCCAGGGAATTGTAGTCCATACCTTAGGCAGTGACGGAGAAGTCAGAACTCAGGTGAGAATTGGAAATGATGCATCTGTAAGGCGTCGGATTGGCGTGTTAAGGAATAAAATTGAAGTAGAGAAAGCCAACCTTGAGAAAATTGAGAATGGACTTAAGATTTTGCAGGATCTTAAGAATGATCCAAGACGAACAGATCTTTTGCGGGTGAAGATACGGGATACTGCATTATTGGCAGAAGATACCGCTGAATTAGAGAAGCTGGAGGACCAGATGGAACGGGCCAAGGGTGGGAAAATCCGCGTGGATGGTTATGTGTATCCAGGGGTGCAGGTAGAAATTGATGACTTGGAAGTCCATGTCAAAGAGATGCAGGAGAAATTAGAGTTTGTAAGGCAGACAGATAAGATTATTATGTGTGCCATTGAGATGTAATCTTGGATACAAAAATATAAAGGCACATACAGCAAAAGCATGCTATCAGAATGAGACTTATCCCAGATATTGGAAGTTTTCCGGTATCTGGGATGTATTTTTTTGTGGTATGCTGTCATACGAAAATTTTTGGTTGTGGAAAAATTTTCTGGATTTCGGCGGATGGGTATATTATAATAGGGGAAGTGTAAAGAGGTGTATGGAAAAGTGGAAACATATGAGAAAATTGTAAAAAGAATTTTAGAAATCCCGAAATTTACCAGCAAGAATACCTTAGATCATACCAGAGAATTCTTGGGCAGGCTTGGAAATCCACAAGACAGGTTCCAAGTGATTCATGTGGCTGGCAGTAATGGAAAGGGTAGTGTCTGTGCTTATATTGATAGTGTATTGCGGGCAGCAGGCAAGAGAACAGGTCTCTTTACTTCTCCTCATCTGGTTCATTTGGAGGAACGGTTTGTTTTGGAAGGCAAGTCCTGCAGTCAGCAGGAATTTGTCTGGGCAGTGAATGAAGTGCAACAGATAGTAGAGGCAATGCTACAGGATGGACTGCCTCATCCTACATTTTTTGAATATATTTTTGCGGTAGGAATGGTAATATTTTCCCACAAACGGGTAGAATATGTAGTGTTAGAGACAGGCTTAGGGGGACGGCTGGATGCAACGAATATTGTGGAGCATCCTATTCTTACTGTGATTACTTCCATTAGCTTGGAGCATACAGAGATTTTGGGAAATACGATAGCAGAAATAGCGGCGGAAAAGGCGGGAATTTTAAAGCGGGGTGTGCCAGTGGTATATGACGCTTCCCAGCCGGAGGCAGAAAAAGTAATTGTACAAAGGGCAGAGGAATGGAACTGTTTACACTATCCAGTAAGGCCAGAGAAAATAAAAATTTTATTAAACACAGGAAAAAAGATTGATTTTTCATATGATTCTGGTTATGATGTAACAGAAGTTTCCATTCCTTTTGGGGCGCCTTATCAGGCGCAGAATGCAGCAATTGCGCTGCAGGCATTGGAATGTCTTAGAAAGACCGAATTGATTTTGCAGAATGCAGTCAGACAGGGGATGGCCAGGGTCATATGGAAGGGAAGAATGCAGGAGGTGCAGCCAGGCGTATATGTGGACGGTGCACATAATTTATCAGGAATTGAAAGATTTTTAGAGGCAGTGAAGCAGATTACTAAGGAATCTGCTGTTTTGCTATTCTCCATGGTGAAGGAAAAGGATTATATACACGTGGCCAAACAGTTGATTTTGGAAGGAAACTGGGATGAGATTGTAGTGACTGTTGTTCCCGGCTCACGAGGAGTTTGCTGTGAGACATTGACAGAAATATTTCAAAAATTTGCCGGAAGCGGGGAGCAGGGAATCAGGGTGATAGGAATCCAGGATATAAGGGAGGCATATATCTATGCTCTTTCTTGCAAAAAACCAAAGCAGAAGCTTTTTTGTGCAGGTTCCTTGTACCTGATTGGTGAATTGGAACAGATAACAGGAGGAATGCAGAATGATTAATTTTGAAGAAGAATTAAAAAAATTTAAGCCCAGCCTGGAAGTGGAGGAGGCTGAAGACGCCATATATGACAGAGATTTGACGGATATGACAGACATTATGCAGGAGATTCTCAAAGAGGCAAGGCAGCAGCATTAAGGAAAGAGATTGGAAGTAAGGAAGGAAATATATGGATTCTTATAATAAAATCATTTGTATATCCAATGCGTTGTATAATGATGGATTGGAAAAAGCAAAGGCACGCGATTTGTCTGGGGCGATAGAGTCCCTGCGGAAAAGTCTGCGCTTTTACAAGGCGAATACTCAGGCAAGGAACCTATTGGGATTGATTTATTATGAAACGGGAGAAGTGGTGGATGCCCTGAGTGAGTGGGTGCTCAGCCGCAGCTTGAATCCGGATGGCAATCCGGCAGAGAAGTATTTGGAAGAGATACAATCAAACCGCTCTCAGCTCAATGCGGTAAATCAGACGATTAAAAAATATAATCAGGCTCTTCTTTACTGCCAGCAGGATAGCAAAGACTTGGCGATTATTCAACTGAAAAAAGTGCTTTCTATGAATCCGGGATTAGTAAAGGGATATCAGCTTTTAGCTTTGCTGTATATGGAAGAAGGAAAGTATGAGCTGGCGAAAAAAGAGCTGCGTTTGGCAGCAGAAATTGACACCAATAATGTTACAACATTACGTTATTTGCGGGAAGCGGATCGCTTTTTACAGGAAGGGTCCCGTCAGGCAAGAGAAGGACGTAAGGAAAAAAAGGAGAAGGCGGCTGCCTATCAAAGTGGCAATGAAACCATTATCCAGCCTACAAATTTTAAGGATAATTCAGCAGTTATGACAATTATCAACTTAATTATCGGGGTGGGAATTGGTGTATTGATTACCTGGTTTCTAGTAATTCCCGGAATACGTCAGAATGTTGTATCTGAAGCAAAGAAGGCGGAGCTTGCGGCAAATGATTCCCTTGCTACCCGCAATCAAGAAGTGAAAAGTTTGGAGAGCCAGATCGAGTCATTGAATAAGCAAATTAAGAATCAGGAGAAAGATTCAGAAGATACGAAGAAAATTGTTGATAATTATGAACAGCTATTAGTAGCCTATGATGCATTTGCTCAGCAGAATATTCAGGGAGCGGGAGATACGATTGTCAATGTGGACCCAAATCTGCTGGGTGGCCAGGCGAAGGCAATTTATGAAACATTGAGTACACAAGTAAATGAACAGTATATTACAGCGGTTTATGCCCAGGCAGAACAGGATTATCGGGGAAATCGTTTTCCAGAGGCAATTACCGGTCTGGAAAAGGTTGTGCAGGTAGAAGAAGATTACAATGATGGGTACGCCATTTATTATCTTGCCCATTGCTATCGGCAGACAGGTGATACGGAGAATGCGAAAAAGTATTATCAGAGGATGGTGGAGCTTCACCCGGGAACTGCACGTGCAAACAAATCCCAGCAATATTTGAATGAACTGGGATTGTAGCATCCTTAATGGGTGAGAAATTGTATATGATATAGAAAGATACCAAAGACGTCATAAATTTTGTGGCGTCTTTTTTTATCCTTAAATGAAAGGAAAGGAAGGGAATTATGGAACACAGATTTGAAAAGGAATATGGATGTCTTATTTTAAAGATGCCAAGAGAGCTGGACCATCATCAGGCAGAGGTTTTAAAGGAAGAGGCGGATAGCTTAATTTTACAATATCCGGTGCGGAGCCTGGTGTTTGATTTTACGGATACTTGTTTTATGGACAGCTCTGGCATAGGGGTGGTTATTGGGAGGTGCAAGAATGTGCGTTTTTCTGGAGGGTATGTAAAGGCGTCTCATTTGAATCAACAGATACAGCGGATTTTTAAACTGTCTGGATTACAGAAAATCATTGAAGTAGAGCAGGCAGGGGAATGATAAGGAGGATTCTATGGAACAGATAAAAAATGAAATGAAGATGGAATTTCCGGCATTATCTTCAAATGAAGGTTTTGCCAGGGTTACGGTGGGGGCGTTTGTGGCAGAGCTAAATCCTACCGTGGATGAGCTTGCAGACATTAAAACAGCAGTCAGTGAAGCAGTGACCAACTGTATTATTCATGGATATGAGCAAAAAGGGGGCAGCATCTGGATTCAATGCAGTATCGAGGGACAACAGGTGGAAATCTCTGTGATAGATATCGGAAAGGGAATTCGTGATATTGAACAGGCCAGAGAACCTTTGTTTACTACCAAGCCGGAATTAGAGAGATCAGGTATGGGATTTGCATTTATGGAAGCATTTATGGATGAGGTGGAAGTGATTTCTGAATTAGGGAAGGGAACTTGCATTACTATGCGAAAAATCATAGGGAAAGGGTGATATAGTGGCAGGTCAGCAGAAAGGCGAGGAGGAATGTACATATAGAGAAATAAGAAAAACACAAGAGCAGACACAGAGAAATGGACAAGCACATAGCAAAGAGCAGGAGATCATAGAAAATCAAATACATAGAGGGGAAACCTGGGAACTTTTGGCTGCGGCCCATCAGGGAGATAAAAATGCAAGGGAACAGATGATACAGAATAATCTGGGGCTGGTCTGGAGTATTGTCCATAGATTTTCAAACCGCGGGTATGAATTGGAGGAATTATTTCAGGTGGGAAGTATCGGATTGATGAAGGCCGTTGATAAATTCGATTTATCCTTTGATGTAAAATTTTCTACCTATGCAGTTCCTATGATTACGGGAGAAATCAAGCGTTTTCTGAGGGATGATGGAATGATTAAAGTAAGCAGGGGACTGAAAGAAAATGGTGCAAAGGTACAGAAGGCCAGGGAAAAATTGCAGGCAAGCCTTGGTCGGGAACCAACTTTACAAGAAATTTCGGAAATGACAGGCTTCCCCAGGGAAGAAATTGTGATGGCTTTGGAGGCAAATGGTGAGGTAGAATCTCTCAATAAAACCTATGCGTCTGGGGGAGGAAAAGAGGTCTCTTTGGGAGAACGGTTGCCCCAGGATAAGGATAACCATGAGGTATTACTGAACCATCTGCTGTTGGAACAGCTTATGGCAGAGCTTGGAGAAATGGAGCGTAATCTGATTGAGCTTAGATATTTTGGAGATAAAACCCAGGTGCAGGTGGCAAAGGAGCTGAATATTAGCCAGGTACAGGTAAGCAGGCTGGAAAAGCGGATTTTATTGAGAATGCGGGAGCGGATACGCTAAAGGGTGTTTCAACATTAAAAAAAATGAATAAAATCTGGATAGGATGGCATACTACTTCCAAAGATGGAAAAAGGATGTGAGAATATGAATCGTAGTCATAGTATGATTTACCGAATTTGTCTTCTGGCAGTAGTGCTTCTCACCATTGCTGGAGGAGTTTTCTATTATGTGAATTATGTAAAAAATCAGACCACGGTAACTGAAGGAACACTGGTAAAAGAGGAAACCTTTGTGGATGAAACAGTGGTAGAAGGCTTCCGGCCATTTGGTAACGCCGGAAAGTATGCATAGGACGGAGGGACATATGGCAGCAAATTCAGATACCGTTTACCTGAAAATAGAACAAAATGTGCTGGTACATGAACCTTCCGTGTCCCTTAAGGACATTGGGAAAATTACATCTACAAATCATTCCCTGATTAATAAATTAAAAACCATGAAGGTTTATACTTTCCACACTCCATCAAATCAGAGTAGAAAGAAAAAGCAGGCGGAAGTATTTTCTGTTTTAAAGATTATTGAGCTGATTGGAAAAGAATTTCCAAATGTGGATATTCAGAATATTGGAGAAAAGGATTTTGTTCTGGAATATGAACCCAAGCAGGAGCCGAAATGGTTGCTGTATTTGAAGACGGCGGTTTTATGTGTATTGATTTTTTTTGGATCAGCATTTACCATAATGACCTTTAATAATGATGTGGGCGTTGGAGAGGTCTTTGCGGATTTTTATCGACAGGTAATGGGAACGGAATCCAGTGGATTTACAGTGTTGGAAATATGTTATTCCATTGGGCTTTTTTTAGGAATTATGATCTTTTTTAACCATGTGGGACATAAAAAGATTACCCATGATCCGACGCCTATTCAGGTGGAGATGCGTACTTATGAAAAAGACGTAGATTCTACATTTATCGAAAACTGTGGAAGAAAAGGAACCAGCAATGATGTGGATTAAACAGATATTATTAGGCTTTATAGGATTTGCAGCAGGATCTGCAATTGCAGCGGGAGTGTTCAGTTTTATTATTTCTATTGGGGTGGTTCCAAGGATTATAGGAAAGAGCCGCACAGCAGCAGATATTATCGCTTATGAAAATGCAGTGATTTTAGGCGGGGTAGCAGGAAATATTCTTTCTCTTTTTTCGGTGCGTGTGTCTGTGGGAATCTGGATATTGATTTTATTTGGTTTGTCTGCGGGGATTTTTACTGGCTGCTTGGCCGTGGCTTTGGCGGAGATATTGAATACCTTTCCTATTATGTTCCGTCGATTTGGCGTGAAAGAGGGATTAAGCTTTATTATGCTTTTTATGGCGCTTGGCAAGGCGTTGGGAGCATTGTATTTTTATGCAAATCACATGCAGCAAATGTAGCGTTTCCAATCTGACCCAATGGGTCAAAAAGATTTAAGGAGAACAGAAAGAAAGCGAGGGATCGTCATGGCACAGGAGACCATGGAGCAAAAGGAGAAAAAAAATCAGGAGTATAACGAATATGTCAAGCAGGTGACGCCCACCCACTCCCTGCCGGCAAATATGATAAAGGCGTTTCTGACTGGAGGAATTATCTGTATTCTGGGACAATTCATTTTAAATGTTGCTGTGAATACGTTTGAGTTGGATAAAGATACAGCGGGAAGCTGGTGCAGCTTGATTCTGGTACTCTTGAGTGTGCTGCTGACAGGCTTCAATATTTATCCGTCCATTGCAAATTGGGGTGGTGCCGGAGCCCTAGTTCCAATTACAGGATTTGCTAATTCTGTGGCGGCTCCTGCCATTGAATTTCAGAAGGAGGGACAGGTCTTTGGGATTGGGTGTAAGATCTTCACCATTGCGGGGCCGGTGATTTTGTATGGGATATTTACCAGCTGGGCATTGGGGCTGGGGTATTGGCTTGGGAAATTGATTGGGATATGGTGAGTGAAAATAAATACAAGGCAGGATGGCAGATCTTGGATAATGTTTGTACATCCTGTTTTTTCATATTCTAGGAAAAATACTGTTGGAAGCCGGAAATCTATTGTGATATGTAGTATAAAATGTTATGATATGTAACAAAAGAAGATATGCATGGTAAATTGTTTTCTTGGAGAAAAGTGGTGATAAAATGCAACAGGTTGAGTTCCAGGTTGGTGCGAAGACTGCAAGATTGATAGGACGGGAAAACATAGCAGATGTTGATGGGGCATTGATTGAATTAATTAAGAATGCATATGATGCAGACGCAACTTGCGTTTATGTTGATTTTTTTATGCCATTTCCTGATATTCCTGACAGGGCAGTAGTTGGTGATTTTTCAGACTATTTGTCAGAAAGTGAATTATTTTTTGTACAGAATTGCTATGAACAGAAAAAAGGAGAGTGGATTAAGAAGAGAACTTTGTCTGAGCAGGAGCAGGATGCGTTGCGGGAAATATTGTTTTCTCATAATAGAATTATAGTGGCAGACAATGGCTCTGGCATGAGCTTGGATATTGTGAAAAACGTATGGATGTATATTGGAACTAGTAATAAAGAGTACAATAGTATGTCAGATAAAGGACGTATCAAAACAGGCGCTAAAGGAATAGGAAGGTTTGCACTGGATAAGCTTTCCACCCAATCTGTTATGTATACGAAAGACCGGACTGCTCAGGAAGTATTGATATGGGGTATGGATTGGGAGCAATTTGAAAATGCGAAGTTAATTGGGGATGTAAAGGCCCAATTGGATTTTAGTCGCGCAGGATATAGGAAGATTGTGGAGAAAATGCTGGGGGAGAAAAATCCTGTCTTAGCAGAACATAACTGGTCCACAGGGACTTTGATTCAGTTGGCTCCAATTAGGGAAGCTTGGAGTATGAGGCTCTTTCAAAAGGTAAATGCTAATTTAAAGAGTATCAATCCCATTGGGAGTGCGGATAGATTTGAAGTTATTGTAAATAACCATTTTTTTTCGGAATATAATTACCAGACAGAGGAAGTATCTATAGATGGGGATGATTATGACTATAGGATAAAAGCGGAATATGATGGAAGAGAATGCCTGAGTATTCGATTACTTCGGAATGAGGTCAATCTTTCAAAAAAATATATTACGGTGGAAAAGTATGAAACGACTCAGAAAAGGTCCTTGGAGGAATTTTGGACAAGAGAGAAATTACAGAGAAAAGGCTATCAGAAGGAAGATTATGATAAAGAAATAACGATTAAAAGAAATGTACAAGATATTCTACCCTTGGACGGATTGGAAAAAATACAGAGAGTAGGGCCGTTTACTGCAGAAATGTATTTTTTGAGAAATATGAACAATGAACATGCTATTATGAAGAAAGTAGCTGTAAAAAAGAGAAAAAATTTATTAAATCAATTTTCTGGCGTGAAATTATATCGAGATAATTTTAAAGTACGCCCTTATGGAGATGTGGGAGCCATGTATGATTGGATTGGAATGAGCGAACGGGCACAAAAAAGCTCAATTTCTGTGGCCAATCAAACTGGTTCCTGGCGTGTACAGCCTTATCAGATGATAGGATTAGTAAAAATAGGACGGGAATCCAACCCATATTTGGAGGATATGGCCAACAGGGAAGGAATTGCGCTCACAGATACATATTATATTTTTGTTAGTCTTCTACAGGAATGTTTGAAGGAATTTGAGTTTGATCGGCAGTACATTTACCGAGAATATGCAAAATGGGTGAAAACCATTGAAGATGAGATGGCAGGCTACAAGACAAAGATCATGCTGGAGGCTTCCCGTAGGGCAGAAAGTTTCAAAAGAAATGCCAAGGTATCTGAGAAAGTGGACCAGGTAACAAGTGGGGAAGAGGAGAGTGGTATAAAGCAGAAAAATGGGTTTTCAGAAGAAGAAATGTTTGATACCGTATATGAGATTATGAAGGAATCGGAAAGGGAGTTGAACAGTAAGCAGATTCAGCAGATTTTGAGTTCTTCTGGCATTATGTTGAATACATTTTTTCATGAGTTTAATGCCATCAATACACAATTCCATGTAGAGGCATCTCAAATAAGGAGTCGCATAAATTATATTTTAAAAGGTAAGGGGTATGAAGGATTAGCAGCATATAATCCATATAGCCGTATCGATAGCCTAGAAAGGAACGATATGGTAACAGCAGCATTTTTGGATGTTATTATGGATGGACTAAAGAAAGAGAATTTAAAGGTACAGAACAATTCCCTGAAAAAGATGCTTATGGAGATATTATCTAAATGGGAAGTTCTTTTAAAAGAAAAACATATTTTAATTCGTTTGGTTTGGGATGAAAACGAAAAGATAAAAGACGATATGCCAATTGCACTGGTAGATATGTATATTATATTGAATAATTTTATTTTAAATTCAGCTTGGTTTCTGGAACAAGAGCATAACCAGGAAAGAGAGATTTCTTTTAGTCTAAAGGAAGCAGAGAATGAATTATATTTTTTATTGGAGAATAATGGGCCTGTCCTTGCAGAAAAATATCGTGGAAATCCGGATAAAATATTTGAATTAGGAGAAACTTCTAAGGAAGGTAAAGGAACTGGTTTAGGTCTTTGGGTGGTGAAGGAAACCGTAGAACGTAATGATGGAACAATTTCAGTAATGGACAAACCAAAGGGATTTGGACTGAAAATCATATGGAAAAAAGGAGATAGTAATGTATCGAATCGGTATAATAGATGACGCCCAAAGTGAACGTGCAGATATACAAGTATCTGTTTTGGATAATGTGGGCTGGAATGCGGAAATTGAATTTAAAGAATATGAGCTGGAAGCTAGAACACGTCAGGATATTGTATCTGAAATACGTCAGGATGTGGAAGATGGGAATATACAAGCATTGATTGTTGACTTTAAATTGGATACAACAGCAGATGTGATAAAGGGATGGGAAATTATTGAATTTATGCATGAGGAGACACCAGAATTTCCTGTTGTAATTATGACAAATGCACCTGATGAAAGTAAGGAATCACAATATACAGATGCAGATAAAGTATATGCAAAAAAGATATTTCTAAGACCTGAACTTGATACGACAAAAGAACTTGTTAAAAATATAATGCTGAATATGGAAAGATACACTGTCCGCAGAAAAGATTTAGAAACACAATTGGCAGTAGCGTTGAAAAAGTTAGATGGGAATGGGGCAAATCAGGAAACATTGGAAGAAATAATTAAAATAGAAAATGAGTTGAGCAGATATAAGCAAATATATCAAACAAGAATGGATACAGCGTTGGATATGTCTGATTTAAGGGAGGCATTTGCGGAATTGGAAAAATATGAGAAATTGTTAAGGTGAAATTATGAGGTACGCGGAATTTAAGGAACATGAGATACAGAGGACATGTACAAATGAATATGAAACCCCACAAAAGTACAGGCCGCATTTACAAAAAGATTTTTGTGGTAGATGCTGTTATTGCAATATGCCAGAAGATTTGGTGACTGTCTCGTATCATGTGGAACATTTTATTCCTGAAAAGGTTTTTAGAGGGGTAAGGGATGAATTAAGGACAGATTATAATAATTTGATGTGGTCATGCCCAAAATGTAATTTATCAAAAGGGGATAAGTATGAGGGGGATATATATAATGACACGAAAATTGAAAATGTATTGTTTTACGATCCAGTAGAGACAGATTATAATAGTGTATTTTATCGGAATGAATTAGGCGGTATTGATTCGGACGATTTAAAGGGGCGGGAAATGATAAACATGTTAAAGTTATATCGCCCAGTACATAATTTTGCGTGGCTGCTTGAGCGGCTGGAAAAGCTATGTGGCCAGCTAGAGGAACAACAGAAAAAAGAAATGGATTTGGAAAAAAGAAAACTATTGGAATCTGTAGCTGGTAAAGTTGCCAGGAAATGTGTAGAAATTGAGAAGCTGTTTCGGGCAGTTTACCGAGGAACAAAAGTATTTCAGCAATTGGATCAGCAACTGATTGAACCCACAATTCCAGATAATTCCAACGGTAAAAACCGAAGCAGCAAGAATTGAAGGTGAAAAACTTCCACTAATGAGGTATAAAGTATTTATTTTGGTCTATACTAATGTTAGGTAGGTAATTGAAAAATGCATGTGGTGTAGAAATTTGGTGTGCAATTACCCAGCAAATGTGATATGCAGTAAGGAAGGGGACCATTATGGAAAATAAATACGATATGCCCATCGGGTTGAGTTTTCAGCTTGGTTTAAATGAAAAAGCATTATCTGTTTATGCGCAGATGGATGAAACAGAGAAAAGGAAGGTAGTGGAGGCTGCCAGGAATGTAACTTCTAAAGTGGAAATGCAGCAGCTTGTGTCAGAACTGGAGCATAATTTTGTATAAAACGGTTGTACATTTATGAATCTGTATAGATAGAAAAGGGGTTTGATTCATACGGGGTTCTTTCTGAACTTTGGGTATAAGCTATAAGATATTAGCTGGTGCCATACTGGCGCCAGCTTGTTTTATAATAATGCAGTGAGAGAGAAATCTTGACCTTTGGATAAAAATGCTAACTTACATTTTTTTTCGAGATTGACGAATCCGCTCCTGCCGTATACAATACGTTTGAGGACTTTGAATTTGTTGTTATTTCCTTCAACAAATCCAGAGCTTACTGATAAGGATATCGCATTCTTGACCGGAGTGATATCCTTTTTTATTCCATTGCAAAATGGTTCTATTTCGCTTGTCCCATACTTTTCCAGATATTCATCCAGTTTTTCTTCGTTACTCCCCATCAACAATGAATGGAATTCTTTGAACATGGTTTCAACTTTTTCGATGGCAGGATAAAGGCTTTTTATCTGGCCGATATATTCTCCGATTACGGAATCACGTTTTGTTTTGGGATTGCAGGTCAATATATATTTGAGCAGATCCATTCTGCTGATCACGGTCACTCCGGGCGGCAGCACCCATTCCATTGTTGTTTTGGCATTAAACGGGGTTCTGTCCGGAAAGTTGTTTTTTCCGATAAGGTAAATATATTTTGCAAGTTTTTTATCAGATTCTTTATAATCATGCTGCCGCTTGATATAAAAATAAATTGTTTCATTGCTGCATCCGTCCAGCATCATTTTGTAAATGATATTCAGCCAGGCGTTCATGGATGATTCCCGTTTTTTGTAATTGGCAGGATGCCCCAGGCTGTCGATATCCTCCTGTGTCATGAAAATATATTTCTTTGCCGTCGGCGGCGCTATCCCGAAAGCCTCTGCCACCTTTTTTATCCGGGGTTTTTCCTGCCCGTTCCAATAATCCTGTATATCTCTGATCAATTGCTGTTTTTTTCCCGTGTCTTTTCCTGATGCTGATATTGTGCCGAATTTAAATCATGCTTTTTGTTATCATAAGCAATTACATTTCCACTGGGATCCACTGGCGGGGCGTTGTCATAATGAAGGCTTTCCAGAAAAGAGCCTTCCGGTGTTTTTTCTTTTAATATTTTTTCTGGAGCCTTTTCCGATATATTCCCATCTTGAATATATATTTGGGGCGGCATCTCTTCCTTGAAAATATCCTTCATATATCCAAGAAGATTCTGCAGCAAATGGAAACGGTCTGCCACCTGGACACCGAGCAGCGACAGCACTTTACTCGCCCCTTCATTACTAAGGAACATGGATGTGGCAAGAATCAGGGTATTTAATGCATCCGTGCGCACTTGTGAAGGTTTTGCAAAAGGGAGGTCTTCCATAAAAACTTTACAGTCACACTCTGGATTTTCACAGTCATATTTATACACATTTGCATGTAAAAAGGTCTGTTTACAGTGGATAGGTGTGTCTTGAAACTTTCTTTTGTAAGTGGCGTGGGGTGTGCTGCTCATTTTTCCACAGACAGGGCAGGCACAGCTATGTTCTTTTGATTTAATGTAGATATGTAAGCTGTCCTCTGTTTCGATATGGTCATAAACATAATGATTTTCATCTAATAGAAATGAGTAATCCTGTGTTGGGAAATATTTCAATCTGATCATCTTCTTTCGTGTTTTTTATCTTAACTTTACCATAAATACCCAAAAATGAGAATAAAGAGGATAAAAGAAAAAGCAGATATTTTTACATCTGCCTTTTCTAACAATACCCAAAGTTCAGAAAGAACCTCATACGGATTCTAGCCTCTTTTCTTTACGTAATCTTTTGGTTTGGATTTTCTCTATTTTCTGATAGAGGAATCGGTCAGTACCTTTCTCTATAAACTTCTTTTGCCTTAGAGGTCCATGTTTGAATAAACTCAGTCTTTGCGTTGGTATAGGCATCTCTATCATGCTCAAATTTTTTCCACAATTGCAGTTTCATGGTTTCATATTCCTTGGCTATCTGGGGGTGGTCATTGAGATAATCCCTAAAATACAATTCATCATTATCTCCAGCATAACGAAGGTGCACATGAAAAACTTTCTCCGCAAACCCCTCTTTGGTATATCCTCGGTTAAAGGATATTCTTTTCTTTTCCGTTGACATTCGAAGAAATCCATTCTTTTCCATTTCCTTTGCAGTATGCTCAAGGTCTGAATCCTTGGACACCTCAACGAGCACATCAACAATATCCTTTGCCCAAATTTTAGATACAGCGGTGCTTCCAATATGGCTAATCCTCTCAACGGGACATTTGGATAACTTGCATTTTAAAAAATTTTCTATTTCATTATAATATAGATTCCACTTGTCACTATGTGCAACCAGGAATATGGGAAACAATTCCCATAATTCTTGACAAGACATTTCCGATAGTTCTTTTCTCATTTTCATGTCCCCTCCAAATTTTTATTGTAATTGTACCACGATAACTTCCAAAACTGCTATTTTACATGTGCTTTTCTGTATTCTCGGGGCGTACAATTATAGAAACGCTTAAATATTTTAGCAAAATTACTTGGGCTGTCAAAGCCACATAAAACAGCGATTTCTGATATGCTGTCTGTTGGATTCCCCAAAAGCATTTTTGCACCCTGCATCACCCGGTATTTTAGTAAATATTGAATGGGAGAAAGCTGGATTGTTTTCCCAAAACAACGTAGACATTCCCGTTCGCTGATATCAGCCGTATTTGAAATATCTGATAAGGAAATATCATCTGCAAAATTTTTATGGATATATGCGAGCATTTTTCCAATGCGGAGATTGTCCTGGTTCAGGGGGATATTTTGCGTATCTGCCTGAGGGTGAAATCTTCCATATAAGAATAGCCAGATATTGGATAATTTTTCTCGCACGATAAATTCATAGCCGTAACATTCTTGGGCCACTGATTCAAATGCATTTTGAAACCAGTGGGATACCTTCTCATTGTCTCCTGGTTTTATCAAATAGCCGGAAAAGCTGCAATTGGTTAATAATGGCTGTACATATTTTTTGAAAAATACAAAATCCTCATTTCCAGCAATAAGGGCAGGGCTGAACACAAGGGAACACAGTTTACATTCCTTGACAGCTCCGCCATAATGGAGAATATTGGAATTGATTACCATACAATCGCCCTTTTCCAGAAGAAAGGATTGTGATGGTATTTTTATTTTCATCTGTCCCTCTTCTATATATACAATTTCAATTTCCTCATGCCAATGCCACGGAATATGATCTTCCTGTCTGTCTGTGTGGTAAGAGGAATATCCAGCACAAGGAAATTCCAGGCTGCCATGGGGCTGAAGTTCCTTTGCTGCTTTGTTTAAATTTAATCCGCATTCCTGTAATGCCATAGTTTTCCTTTCTGTCTGTTTGGCGTTTTTTTTATATTATACGTCTGAAAATGTATTGTATCAAGTTTTGTTTGACGGTATTCTTTTCATAAACAAAAATACAGGAGGACGATAAGATGTTTCAGTTATTGTTGATGATTATTTATCTTGCTTTTATTAGTCTGGGTCTCCCAGATTCTCTGTTAGGCTCCGCCTGGCCGACTATGTATCAGGAATTTTCCGTACCTGTTTCCTATGCAGGTGGAATTTCCATGATTATTTCTGTAGGCACAATTGTTTCCAGCCTGCAAAGCGACCGATTGACCAAAAAATTTGGAACAGGAAAGGTTACAGCCGCCAGTGTGTTAATGACTGCTGCTGCGCTATTTGGGTTTTCTATCAGCCATTCTTACGCTGCCTTGTGCTTGTGGGCCATTCCTTATGGACTTGGCGCTGGAAGCGTAGACGCTTCTTTGAATAACTATGTTGCGCTCCACTATGCAAGCAGACATATGAGCTGGCTTCATTGTATGTGGGGCGTTGGGGCTTCCCTGGGTCCTTATATTATGGGTTATGCACTGACTGGTGGGCAAAGCTGGAATATGGGCTACCGCTATATCGCCATTCTTCAAATTGCCTTAACTGCCATCTTAATTTTTAGTCTTCCCTTATGGAAAAAGCAGGGAACAGACGATACTGGGCAGGGGGATGGGGAAGATGGCGCAAAGGCCCTTTCCTTAGGTGAAATTATTAAAATTCCAGGTGCAAAGGAAATTATGATAGCATTTTTCTGTTACTGTGCTTTGGAGCAGACTGCAGGCTTATGGGCAAGCAGTTATCTTGTACTGCGCCAGGGATTATCCGCAGAAACTGCCGCCGGGTTTGCAAGTATGTTTTTTATTGGCATTACAGCAGGCAGGGCGCTTAGCGGTTTTCTAACAATGAAATGGAATGATACCCAGATGATACGGATTGGACAGGGATTGATATTCTGTGGTATTGTACTTTTGTTTTTGCCCTTTGGCAATGTAAGCGCATTATCAGGATTGATTTTTACTGGGTTAGGCTGTGCCCCAATCTATCCTTCCATCATTCATTCCACCCCAGAGCATTTTGGAGCGGATAAGTCTCAGGCTATGATTGGCGTACAAATGGCTTCTGCCTATGTGGGAACTTGCTTGATGCCGCCGATTTTCGGATTTATCGCAAATCATATCAGCGTTTCCCTGTTTCCGGCTTATTTATTAGCAATCCTGGTACTTATGGCTGTTATGCATAAAAAAATGTTAGGAAAAGTAGTGGGAAAAAGATAGAGTTTTCTTATTGCATACCTTTTAAGAAAGTGATAGAATAGCCTGGATGTCCAGAAATGGGTAGAAAGTGATTGTTTCCTAGTAGAATAGAAAAGGTGAAGTATTATGGCAAAAAGTGTAACTAAGGACATGACAAATGGAAGTCCAATGAAATTAATTCTGCAATTTTGTATCCCGCTATTTTTTGGGATGCTTTTTCAACAGTTTTATAGTATGATGGACACAGTAATCGTAGGAAAATTTCTGGGTGTAAACGCCCTTGCAGCAGTTGGGTCTACCGGTTCCATTAACTTTATGATTATAGGCTTTTGCATGGGAGTGTGCAATGGATTTGCTATCCCAGTGGCCCAGCAGTTTGGTGCAGGTAACTATCATGTGCTGCGTAAATATGTGTCGAATAGTGTATGGCTTGCGATTGGCTTTGCAGGAGCGATGACAGTGGCAGTCTGTGTGCTTTGTCAGCAAATCCTGTTGTGGATGCATACGCCACAAGATATTTTCGAGGGAGCCTACAACTATATTTTTGTGATATTTCTGGGAATTCCAGTGGTTTATATGTATAATTTGCTGTCTGGCATTATCCGGTCACTGGGAGACAGTAAAAGCCCGTTGATTTTCCTGCTGTTTTCCTCCGTATTAAATATTGTATTGGATATCGTATTTATTTTGGTTTTTTCCATGGGGGTGGCAGGGGCAGCATGGGCGACTGTCATATCTCAAGGGATTTCCGGCGTTGCATGTCTTATTTACATGATGAAAAGGTTTGATATCCTGAAAATTACCCGTGAGGAGTGGAGATTAGAAGGAAAGTACGCAGCAGTGCTTTGCAATATGGGAATTCCAATGGGATTGCAGTATTCGATTACTGCCATTGGAAGTGTAATTCTCCAGACAGCAGTGAATACCCTTGGTTCGGTTGCAGTGGCGTCCACTGCAGCAGGCTCAAAAATCGGCATGTTTTTCTGTTGTCCCTTTGAGGCTATGGGTTCTACCATGGCCACTTATGCAGGGCAGAATGTAGGCGCTGGGAAGCTGGATCGTGTTTCAAAGGGGATAAAGTCAACCAGTATCCTTGGATTTGTGTATTCCATTGTTGCTTGTGGGGTATTGATAGCATTTGGAAAAAATATTGCATTTTTGTTTGTAGATCCTTCGGAGACAGCCATTTTAGAAAATGTAGGCTGGTTTTTAACCATCAGCGGTGTTTTCTTCTTTCCTCTTGCATTGGTAAATATTGTTCGGTTTACCATTCAGGGGCTTGGATTTAGTAAATTTGCCATTCTTGCAGGGGTATGTGAGATGGCAGCCCGCGGTCTGGTAGGCTTGGGCCTTGTACCGGTATTTGGTTATATTGCAGCCTGTTTTGCTAGTCCGGTGGCGTGGATTTGTGCAGATTTATTTTTAATACCAGCTTATCTCTATGTGATGAAAAAACTTCGTGAAACCTTGGGGAAAGACAGAGTGCAGGTTGAGGAATGTTAAAAATTGTCTGTCAGGTGTCAAAAAGGATGTGTGATTGCTTCATGATAGATTAATTGGAAAAAATTTCTTTAATCATTAAGAAATATTAAGAAATTTTTCATCAAAGGAGGGTTGATTTTTTTATAAAATCCGTCATATGATAGAATAGAAATATATACGATAGAGTAAAGAGAGTATGGACAGGGAGAAAAAGGATATGGGAAAGCAGCAAGAAGAAATGAGAAGACACGTAAGCCAGGAGAGAAAGAAGAAGTATTTTAGAAAACGGTTGGTGACTACCTTAGGACTTCTGTTGGTGATTACAGGAGTTGGCGTAACAGCAGCAGTGGTAGCCTCAAATAAAAAGAAGGACAAAGAGAAACAGGATGGCACGATAGAAACCATCGCAGATCCTGCGGTAAACGAGACCAATGGGAAGGAAAAGCAGGATTCCCAAGTGTCAAAGCCACAAGAGCCAGAGCTTCCATCCTGGGAGAGTGTTTTGCAGGAATCAGACCTTCTGGCGGCCGGCTATGACTATGATGGTGCGGTAGAGAAAGTGAAAAGCTATGCAGGCTATGAAAGTATTGGGGAATTGACAGCCGCTATCGAGGATTATGAAGCTCGCAAAGCAGAATGCGTTCCAGTAAATATCAATGAGATACCCCATGTATTTTATCATACATTGGTGGTAGATCCCACGAAAGCATTTGCCAATCAGGAGACAGATCCCCAGGCGGTTGGGAATAATCAATGGATGACTACGATAGATGAATTTAATAAGATTACCCAGACCATGTATGATGCAGGATATGTGCTGGTGGATTTAAAGGATATTGCTGAGGAGACCGTGGATGAAAATGGAGAGACCCATTATGCAGAAGGGACCATTCTGCTTCCACCAGGAAAGAAAGCCTTTGTTTTATCACTGGATGATTTGTCTTATTATCATAGCTATGATGGATATGGATATGCTTCTAAGATGGTATTAGATGAAAATGGAAAGCCAAAATGTGAGTACATTCAGGAGGATGGAACTACAGTGGTAGGCGATTACGATGCAGTGCCGCTTTTGGATAAATTTATTGAAGAACATCCAGATGCCTCTTATAAAGGAGCGAAAGGGACCATTGCGTTGACGGGATACAATGGGGTATTGGGATATCGTACAGATATTACTTACCAGACCGTACCAGATGACATCAATGCAGATAAAAAGAAATGGCTGGAGGAGCATCCAGATTTTGATTTGGAAACAGAGCGTGCAAAGGCAAAAGAAGTAGCGGATGCCATGAAAGCAAATGGATGGAAATTTGCAAGTCATACCTGGGGCCATATGAAGGTCGGAGAGGCTTCTATGGAAAGAATACAGGCAGACACAATGAAATGGAAAGAAAATGTGGAGCCTATTGTGGGTGAAACAGATGTCATTATATTTGCCCATGGCCAGGATCTGGCAGGATGGCCGGAAGGGTATGTGGCAGGGAATGAGAAGTTTGAGTACTTAAAGAGCAATGGATTTAACTATTATTGTAATGTGGACTCTGCACAATATAATGTCCAAATACGTGATAATTATGTAAGGATGGGCAGAAGAAATCTGGATGGTTATCGCATTTACTATAATGCCATTGGTGAGGAGAATAACTTGTCTGATTTATTCAATGCGTCAGATATTATTGATCCGCAAAGGCCGCCGGTACCGCGTCTTCATTAAAATAAAAATAAAACGCGAAAAGAAAGAATCTCAAAAATGGGGTTCTTTTTTGATTTATTTTTTGAGTAAAATGGAAAATATGGGACATAATAACTCCAGAAAATGTTACAGGAGGAAATATTATGTCGCAGACAGTTGGGACACAAAGCATCCAGTTTGAACAGGCGCCTTATATTCAAAGCAGTGCCAGCATTGTAGGCACAAAAGAAGGGGAAGGTCCCCTGGGAAAATTGTTCGATGTAGTAGGAGCCGATGATAAATTCGGGGAAGAAACATGGGAAGAGGCAGAGAGCACTCTGCAAAAGGAAGCTGCTGCCCTTGCAATTGGAAAGGCAAATCTAAAAAAAGAGGATATCAGGTATATTTTTGGCGGTGATCTGTTAGGGCAGAACATTGCGACTACGTTTGGACTGATGGAATTGAATATTCCCCTATTTGGCTTGTACGGCGCCTGTTCTACTGCAGGAGAATCTTTGTCCCTTGGGGCAATGGCAGTTGCAGCAGGGTATGGGGAGTATGTGCTGGCAGTTACTTCCAGCCACTTTGCCAGTGCGGAGAAACAGTTTCGATTTCCCCTGGAGTACGCCAATCAAAGGCCCTTATCAGCTACCTGGACGGTTACAGGAGGTGGAGCCTTTGTACTTGGCACAAAGCGAAGCCATCTTAGAATTACAGGAATTACCACAGGAAAAGTGGTGGACTACGGCGTGAAGGATTCTATGAATATGGGGGCAGCAATGGCCCCTGCAGCCTGTGATACAATTTATCGGAATCTGGTAGATTTTAACCGGCAGCCGGAAGATTACGATAAAATTGTGACAGGTGATTTGGGGACGGTAGGACAGGAAATTTTGATTGATCTTTTAAAAGAAAAAGGCTTTGACATTTCTATGGTGCATATGGATTGCGGAATTGAGATTTTTGATAGTGAAACTCAAAACACCAATGCCGGAGGCAGCGGCTGTGGGTGTTCAGCCGTAACCTTGAGCGCTTATCTTTTACCAAAGCTGGAGAAAGGGACGTATCAACGTATTTTATTTGTTCCAACCGGTGCGCTCCTGTCTACCGTTAGTTTTAATGAGGGACAGAGTGTTCCTGGAATTGCCCATGGCGTTGTGATTGAGTATGCTGGTTAGGAGGAAAGCAGATGGATTATGTAAATGCTTTTTGGGTAGGTGGATTGATTTGTGCATTGACCCAAATTTTAATGGAAAAAACAAAAATGCTTCCAGGAAGAATTATGGTGCTTTTGGTATGCGGAGGAGCAGTTCTTGGCGCTTTGCAGATTTATGAGCCCTTTCGGGAATTCGCAGGAGCAGGAGCCAGCGTTCCCCTTTTGGGATTTGGAAATACACTCTGGAAAGGCATTGAGGAAGCGGTGCAGACGGATGGATTTATTGGAATTTTCATGGGTGGATTTACCGCAAGTGCGGTGGGAATTTCTGCTGCTCTTATATTTGGATATTTGGCAAGCCTGATTTTCCAGCCTAAAATGAAAAAATAAATTGGCGGACAGGTATAAATTTTGTGAATTTTGCCCACATTAATACAGCGAAAGAAAATTTAATGGAAAAGGAGATTTTATTATGAAGCAGTTTAAGAAAATTTTGGTAGGATGTCTGCTGGTTTTGGTATTGAGCAGTGTCACAGCCTGCGGCAACAATGATGATCGGAACAATAATAACACTACCGAAAATGGAAATGAAACCACTGATAAAAATGATTCCAACGGAACCAATGATACCAACGGAACGAATAATACTAATGGAACCAACGGAACCAATGATACCAACGGAACGAATAATACCAATGGTACGAAGGGACCAGTGGACAATAAGAACAATAATGGAACGAATAATGGCACACTGACAGATGATGTGGAAAATCTGGGTGATGATATTGTAGATGGCGTAGAAGATTTGGGCGATGATGTGGAGAACGGTGTAGAAGATATGACAGATGGAAACGATAACAATTCTACAACCAATGATAAGAATTCCACAACAAATAAGAATGGAAACAACAAAGCAAATGGCAAAGACGCCAGTGAGCCTAAAGCTGAAAATCCTTAGGAGAAATATGAAGCGGAAAATGAGAAACGGCATGGCCAATGGGCTGTGCCGTTTTGAATACAACGGGTGGACCGTATTTAGGACAGGGTTTCAAAGGCAATTTTATGTTTTCGGAAAAATAGCTTTACCATATCATCCCAGGCATGCTCTAAGGATTTGTCCATGGAGAACATGTGATAGGAAACGCCTGTGGTGCAGGTAAGCTGCTGATTTTGATATTTTAGATTCAGGTACATACCAGAAATGTCTTCTGAAGAAAAATTGCTGTTTATAGAAGCGATGGTGCGTTTCTGATTTTCACTAGAGAGCTGAAAAACGAATTTAAAAGTGGAAGGAGTTCGTTTCCCTTTGATTATATCAAAGCAGACAGGACGTACGAAGGAAAAGGGAATATATGGTTCCTGGGATGCTAGGCTATAGGGGGCGTCCTCCGGGCTGAAAAAATCGGCTTTGGCATGTCCATCCAAAAGATAGGTCATACAGGTGGTAATGCTTCCTTCCAGCAGCAAAAAGCTGTCAAAAGTGTCTGTGCGTAAAAATATATTCATAAATTCTTTCACATCCAGAATGGATAGTGCAGTCATAAGAATACCTCCAAGATAAAATAGTATGATTATCATTATATGACGCAAATTGTAAAAACACAAGTACTGATATAGTAGAAAAAAATATATGATTATAGTATAATATCCACTGAGGAGGGACCTGGCAAGTCGAAAAGGAGTCCTTAGTACGAATGGAAACGTACTGGGAAGGAATCATAGATTTATCATATACAGAACAATGGAGGGACATATGGAACAGTCAGAACAAAGATTATTTCGTTTATTGGAAAAAGGAACAAGCGCTGTGATGGTAGTGCAGGAAGCGGTATCCCAATTGGAAGAAGCAGGATTTGAGGAATTGCGCTTTGACAGGCAATGGGGGTTGACGGAGCATGGGAAGTATTATGTGAAACATCATGATACCACATTGTTTGCTTTTACCATAGGAGGACATGTAGGATTCCAAGACGCAGTCCGCATCGGAGCCGCCCATACAGACTTTCCTTGCTTGCGGATAAAGCCCAATCCAGATGTATCTACAGAGGGATATCGGCAGCTTAATGTGGAAATATATGGCGCGCCGATTTTAAATACATGGCTGGATAGACCTTTGAGCATTTCCGGGCGTGTGGCAGTACAAGGGACGGATGTGATGCATCCGAAGATGCATTATCTTTCGGTGGAAAGACCATTGCTTGTGATTCCAAATCTTGCCATACATATGAACCGTGAGGTCAATAAGGGAGTGGAATTGAACAAGCAGACAGATATGCTTCCCATTTTGGGGCTTGTGGGTGAAGAGGGGAAAGAGGATAAGGTACTGTTGGATTTCTTGTCGAAAGAGCTTCAGGTGGAAAAGGAAGATATTCTGGATTTTGAATTGTGGATATATTGTTTGGAAAAGCCTCAATATGTTGGAATGCAGGAAGAGTTGATTTTTTCTCCCAGGCTGGATAATCTTACTTCGGTACATGCATTGTTAGAAGGGCTGATTCATAGCAGTCGTGGAATGGGATTGAATGTGATAGCTCTGTTTGATCATGAGGAAATTGGCAGCCGGACCAAACAGGGAGCGGGTTCTGTATTGTTATTGAATTTGTTGGAGAAGATTTATAGGAGTCTGGGAAAAACAGATACACAGAGGATGGAAAGCCTGTATGATGCTTTTTTCTTGTCAGTGGACGTGGCCCATGGGCTGCATCCCAACCAAATGGGAAAAATGGATATCACCAACAAACCAGTGTTAGGTGGGGGAATTTGCATCAAGGAGGCATGTTCTCAGTCCTATGCAACGGATTGTGAAGCGGTGGCAGTGGTGGAACAGATTTGCAGGAAGGGAAAGATTCCATATCAGAAATTTGTAAACCGTTCAGATATGGCTGGCGGTGGAACCCTGGGGGCCATTGCTTCTGGTCTTGTGCCAGTGCGGACTGCGGATATTGGCGTGCCCATTCTTGCCATGCATTCCGCAGTGGAAACCATGGGAAGGGCGGATAGAAAAGCATTGACAGATTTGCTTACTGCTTTTTTTCAGGCTTAGGTTTGATATTTTACGGGAGACACTACACTAGGTTACCCCCATTGCCAGAAAAGGAAGGTAATTGAAAATGAAATGGATAAGGAGAAAAGTGGTAGGAGTATTGCTGCTTTTCATGGTTGGTGCGCTGGCGAATGCATGTTGCGTAGATGATGTTCAGAAAGCTTTATATGAGACGATGGAGTCTGAAAGTGTTGATACCAAAGAGAGTGGGAAGCAGGCAGAGTCTCCGGCTGTGGATACCAAGGAGCTGGAGGAGCCGCAAGAAATACAACGGGAACAGATTTCCATTGGAAAATATGCATATGAGCATTTGGATGAACAGGGTCAGTTGATATATGATGAGATGCTTACGGCAATTTTGAACCATGAACAAAAGATAAAGCTTTCCACTACAGATTTGGATTTGATGCGTCAGGCTTATGCAGCAGTCTGTGGAGATTACGGCGGGTTATTTTGGGTGGAAGGCTATGTGTTTACCAGATACACCAAAGGGGAAGAGCTGGTAAGCCTGGAATTTGCACCGAAATATACCATGACAGAGGAAGAACGAAGGATTATTCAGACCCAGATTGATGATATTGTAGAGGTATGGCTTGGAGGAATTTCTTTTAACAATACAGATTATGAGAAGGCAAGGTATGTGTATGAGCTTCTAGCGTTGAATACAGAGTATGTAAAGGATGCAGCAGACAGCCAGAATATTATCAGTGTGTTTATCAAACGACAGACGGTATGCCAGGGTTATGCATGCGCCGTTCAGTATCTGTTAGAACAATTGGGGATTCAGAGTGTTATTGTAAGTGGTACGGCGCTGGGGGATGCCCATGCTTGGAATTTGATCCGGCTGGACGGGGAATATTATTATATGGATGCCACCTGGGGAAATAATGGATATCGGAACGGTGAGGGGAAGGAGACATCGTTCATTGATTATAACTATATGGCTATGACTACAGAAGAGATGCAAATGGGGCATGTGCCAGATCAAAATATGGTATTGCCGGAATGTACGGCAGTGATGAATAATTATTATATTAGAGAGGGAACCTATATGGAGGAGTGGAACCCAGAATTGATGGGAGCAATTCTTTCCGAAGCCTGGGCGCAAGGACGGGTAGTAACCTTGCGGTTTTCAGATGATACCTTAAAGAAACAGGCATTTCGGTATTTTATTGAAGAGGGCTACATTGCAGATTACTGTGACGGAATTACTCAGATTAATTATATTGAGGATAATATGTGGAAGGAAATTAGCTTTTGTTTTAACTGACAGGACAATGGAAATTGGAGTAATAAAAAGAGAAAAGGGGGTTTTCAAACAGCAGTATTTATGTTAATATTAAGTAGTATTCAAAACTACATCGCAAAATAATAACATACATATAAAGTTATTTTAAATATGAAATGTAGTGTAAAATGATACTATTTAGGAGGAAGAACATGGACTATAAGATTGTAGTAGACAGTTGTGGGGAATTGCCGGAAAAGCTAAAGAAGGATGGGCATTTTGAATCAGTGCCACTGGAGATTTTTGTAGATGACTATCATATTGTGGATGATGAGACTTTTGACCAGCCTGAATTTTTAAAAAGAGTGGCAAAGAGCCCTAACTGTCCCAAGTCTACTTGTCCTTCGCCAGAACGTTATGTGGAAGCTTTTGATTGTGAAGCCAAGCGCGTTTATGTGGTGACTCTCTCTTCCCAGCTTAGCGGTTCTTATAATAGTGCAGAACTGGGACGGAACTTGTATCTGGAGGAAAAGGGGGAAAAGCAGATTCATGTATTTGATTCCAAATCTGCTTCCGTTGGGGAAACGGTGATTGCAATGAAGATTCAAGAATGTGAAGAAGCAGGATATTCTTTTGAAGAAGTAATTGGAAAGGTGGATGCATTTATTGCAGGACTGAACACATCTTTTGTGTTGGAGACATTGGAAACACTTAGAAAAAATGGAAGATTAAGCAATATTAAGGCATTTGTAGCAAATACGCTGAATATTAAGCCAGTGATGGCGGGAACTGCCGAGGGAACAATTTGCCAGATTGGGCAGGCGAGAGGGATTGTGAAAGCAGTAGATAAGATGATTACAGACCTGGTTGCCAAAACAGTGAATCCCAAGGAAAAGATTCTTGCAATTTCCCACTGCAATTGCCCAAAAAGGGCGAAAGAGACAGTGGAAAAAATTAAGAAACTGGCTGAGTTTCGAGAAATTATTGTAGTTGAAACTGCTGGAATCAGCAGTATGTATGCCAGTGACGGGGGCATTATTATCGTGGCTTAAGAATAAGGGAACCATATAATCCTATTTTCTGATCGGGTTATATGGTTCCTTTTGGATGGCGTATCATTCTTCTATGTATGCTGCCTTATCCAGGGCTGACTGTATTGCGTTTAACAGTACCATGGAGGTATATTGGTTGTCATCTCCGTAAGAAATATTATCTAGGGATTGTTTGTCATAAATTTGTTGGGTAATGTTATCCAGTGTGGGCTGCATGAGAGGATACATAGCAGCGGTGGATTCATCCAGATTTACCAGTGTAATAGAATTGATATGGCTATCATCTACCACGACCTCCACATCTATGGCGTTATCATTTAATTGTATGGAGGAAGTATATACCCCCGCCGTATATTTCATGGTTTCTTTTGTGGCCTTGTCTTTGTCATCCGGCAGGAACATAAAGATTAGCAGTATCACCAGCAGAATTCCAAGTATGGCGAAAATGGCTGTGTAGACTACTTCTTTCAAATGCAGAACAACAATTTTTGTTTTTGAACTCACAGGATTCCTCCTTAATCTCTCTTTGAACTACTATATGAGGAGAAAAAGTAAAATATTCATGGTAGTAACAGTTCAGCCCTTTCAGCTCTGGAATAAAGCAATGTAGAAAACCAAAAGGGCTGAACTGCTACTCATGGTGAAATTTTTGTTATAAAACTATTGACAAAAAAAGAAGTATATTGTATTATGTATAGGAAGCGCGATAGTGGCGTAGTTGGTAACGCGCGACCTTGCCAAGGTCGAGACCGCGGGTTCGAGCCCCGTCTATCGCTCTATTTGATAAGAGTTGTAAACTTCCAGGTTTTCTTGAAAGACTGGGGGTTTACAGTTCTTTTTTTGTTTGAAGAGCCATTGATTTTTGGTCGACCATAATATATAAAATAATTGCAGTTAAGGAAACGCCTAACAAGTAACTTTTAAAAAGTGCCAAAAAATAAGGAATCCTTTCCTGGTTTGTAGTAAAATTAAGGTATCCAGTCAAAATGATACCAAACAAAATCAGGAGGATTCCTTATGTCTAATTAAATTCTATGATATGATTTGTGTTCCGATTGGCAAAAATCTTTCCACCGCCAGTTGTAAGATTATAAAGGACACTCCATTGGAGCTTGTCGGTGTCACCGTCAAAAACGCCAACATCAGCCAGCAATTGAAGGGCTTGACTTGTCTTAAGTATGCCTTTATTTGTTTCTATTGTGTTTTGTACTTTGTGGTAGCGTTCAAATTCTGTAAAGCCTTCTCCAATATTTAATCCGTCATAGGCAATAAAATTAGAGGCAATTTGATAGTTTTCCTCTGTTTCAACAACACAAAGCTCCTGGTTGATATATTCCACAATGACAGAATGCCCGCTTGCATCGGCAATTAAGTAATGGCAATGGATTCCACCAGAAAAATAGATATTATATTGCTTCAACAATTCAATGGCTTCCTGGATAGTAGCCGCCTGATCAAGCACAAGGCGAATGGCAGTGGTGGTATTTAGCGTTACTTTATTAGAATCATAAGGGCCTTGTGCCTTTGGCACTGCAAGCAAGGCAATTGCAAGACCTTTTTCATTCATTCCATCAAAGGGAAGAAAGGGTGCAGCTAAGGTTAAAAAACGATCTAGGAACAAACCTTCTGGCAAATGGTCCTTGGAATATCCTGCAAAAGCAAGATTGACTGTGGAAACTGAAGCATAGCCATGGTCAGGTGTAGTGTAGAGCTGTAAGGATGGAGCATATGTAAAATCAAAGTTCCTTCCAAACAGAATGTGTCCGTTTTCGTTTTTCGTGACAAAAGCGGTGCACCCGTCACCTGTAACACCCAAATCTATCGGAAATCCTTTTAACAGCCGTTTTGTTACAAAGGCTTCAATCTCCCCATCATTTTTGGCGCCGACTTCCAGAAATTCATCAAAGCCATAATCGCCGTAATAGGTCATTTGATACATGCCGTAATCATCCAACTTTTTCAATGACATAAGGGAACGTAATTCATTCCAAAATAAAATAAGCGTTGTGATTAGAATCATCAGCAATAGGATTCCGATACCGATAAAAATCTGAACGGCTGTTTTGTTCTTTTTTCGTATCATGCTTACTCTGTTGCTTCTTCGGAAGTCAGGGCGCTCATGTAATCACTGATTGCGGTTAAATCCACTTCTGTCTGAGTGGGTGTTTTTTCATTCTGCTTGTGAAAATATCCAAAGGCGGAATACCCAACCCAGCCAATGACTGCGGCACAAACTACGGTGCTGCATGCAGCCACAGCCCTGCGTTTTATTTTTTCCCGTTTCATAATCTGTTTGCGGTTTGCTTTTTCTTTTTTATATTGGTCTACTTTTTTCTGACTCATAGCGGTTCTCCTTGTATTTTTAATAAGTGAGAGGTTGTTTGCTCTCAATCTTTTACAGTATACACTATTTTTGTGAAAAAATCTTTAAAAATATCAAAAATAATAAATGAAATGGAATGGATTTTTCCAATATCCTGGAGGCTTTACATTTTTTTTCAAATTGGTTACAATAATTTTAATTTATTACTCCGGCGGTTAAATATCTTTATGAAGGAAATCCATAGTATACAGCAAAGCGTACATGGAGGGGCGTTGGAAGGAGAAACAGAGATGAATTTAATTGCAGCAGTGGACAAGAACTGGGCCATTGGATTGAATGGAAAATTATTGGTGAAGATTCCCGAGGATATGAAGTTTTTTCAAAAGGTTACTACTGGAAAGGTGGTCGTGGTGGGAAGAAAAACATTGGAAAGCTTTCCTGGGGGACAGCCTTTGAAAAACAGGACAAATATTGTCTTGACTACAAACAGGAATTTTCAGGTGAAGGGTGCGTTGACCATACACAGCATAGAGAAGCTTTTCGAAGAGCTAAAACAGTATCGAAGCGAAGACATTTATATAATCGGTGGGGAGAGTATTTACCGTCAGATGGTGGATTTGTGTGATGTGGCTTATATTACAAAAATTGATTATGAATATCTGGCGGATGCCTGGTTTCCAAGACTGGATGAGAAGGAGGACTGGGAGCAGACTGGAGACAGCGAGGAACAGACGTATTTTGATTTGGAATATTATTTTCTGAGATATGAGAGGAAAAAGAAAGCTTCTTCACAATGAAGGGATTGAAATGTTCATGTAGATTTTCTGAAAACTTTATTCTAAATCCGTGAAGTTGGTTATTTTATAATGCTGATCCAAAGATTCCTTCCTAATTAAGGTACTTGAGTTTCCGCAAACTGCAACTGAGTGGATAAATCTGCGGAAATTCAAGTAAGGTAGGATAGAAATTAATCTATAGTTATGATATAATTAAAAAGTCCAAATTTTGTAATTGCGATGTAAGAGGGGGCGCTTTATGATATATATTCCTATGTTAAAAACGAGAGACGAAGAATTAAGGGTATTGAGGTCAATGAAGGAGCATTATTCTGATAAAATAATTCCCTTAATAGAAGTGATTTGTGAAAAATATCAGGTAAGATATAAGACAGATGAAAATGGTGAATTTATTAGAGAAAAACATAAAACTCAGTATAGAAAGGTTAAATGCCCACCAACAGAACAAGATATTATAACCTTACAAAGTCTTAACGAAATGGTTGAAAGTCATAAATTGTTTATTGATTATTTTAGATTTTCATTAGACAAATACGGGAAAAATATAAAGTTTAAAAGCGCAGAGTTAGCATTCAACTTAAGCAATGATTATCAATTATATAAGCAGAAGGTTTTGTCAGTGGCACAGTACAAAAACATGATTCCTGTTATTTCTGTGAAGCCTGATTTTTATATTCCAAAAACCGAATTAAAAAAATTTGTTGCTCAATTACAAAACGTAACAGAGCAAATGGCGTTAAGAATTACAGAAGAATGGATAGATGAATATAAAGATATTATTTCTGGTCTTTTGAGAAACGACGATTTTTTGCTTTTTGATATTGAAGAACAAAATCCTGAATCAAAGTTTATGGAGATTGAAGAATTGAATGATTTAAGGGCAAAATGTGAAATTGTATTACTGAATTCGCCAAGAAAAGCTTCGATTAAAAATGGGGAATATCCAGAGCATGATAAAACTGATTTAATAAATAATTGTGCAAGAAATATAGCAGGTGCTTATAATTTAACAGGATACGGGGATTACTGTGGTTTGCGAGATGTAATGCCGTTGAATAATAAGTCAAATGGCACTGGTGCAGCATTAGCATTACTTTACGATTTTACGGAAAATGTTTTTTATTCGTATTGTAATCATGATACAAGTTTAGGAACGAAAGGCTATCTAGATATTATTCCATTAATAATGAGGGATGAGGAGATACTTAATAGAGATGGAGATTGTCCAGGTTATATGAAAATTAAACAAATTCCGAATACAGGATCTTGGAATACGTGGCATCATATAAATGCTGTGAGATATATTCATCAAACAAGTAAATATCTATAAAAAATAAAGGTTAAGCATTAAGAGGCGGTTCTTTCTGAACTTTGGGTATTGTTAGAAAAGGCAGATGTAAAAATATCTGCTTTTTCTTTTATCCTCTTTATTCTCATTTTTGGGTATTTATGGTAAAGTTAAGATAAAAAACACGAAAGAAGATGATCAGATTGAAATATTTCCCAACACAGGATTACTCATTTCTATTAGATGAAAATCATTATGTTTATGACCATATCGAAACAGAGGACAGCTTACATATCTACATTAAATCAAAAGAACATAGCTGTGCCTGCCCTGTCTGTGGAAAAATGAGCAGCACACCCCACGCCACTTACAAAAGAAAGTTTCAAGACACACCTATCCACTGTAAACAGACCTTTTTACATGCAAATGTGTATAAATATGACTGTGAAAATCCAGAGTGTGACTGTAAAGTTTTTATGGAAGACCTCCCTTTTGCAAAACCTTCACAAGTGCGCACGGATGCATTAAATACCCTGATTCTTGCCACATCCATGTTCCTTAGTAATGAAGGGGCGAGTAAAGTGCTGTCGCTGCTCGGTGTCCAGGTCAGCAACGACACGATACAGCGGCTGTATGACCGGATTGAATTTATAGATGATCCGGATGTGGAAGAGATTGGCATTGATGATGTCGCTATCCGAAAGGGGCAGACATATGCGACCGCCATTTATGATTTACGGGACCATCATTTGATTGCCCTGCTTGGCGGGCGTGATGGAGGGCCATTAAAAGAATGGCTGAAATCACATAATAAAGTACGGCTTGTTGCAAGGGACAGGGCAAGCGCATATGCTTCTGCGATCAGCGAGGCGCTCCCTGGCTGTGTCCAGGTGGCAGACCGTTTCCATTTGCTGCAGAATCTTCTTGGATATATGAAGGATATTTTCAAGGAAGAGATGCCGCCCCAAATATATATTCAAGATGGGAATATATCGGAAAAGGCTCCAGAAAAAATATTAAAAGAAAAAACACCGGAAGGCTCTTTTCTGGAAAGCCTTCATTATGACAACGCCCCGCCAGTGGATCCCAGTGGAAATGTAATTGCTTATGATAACAAAAAGCATGATTTAAATTCGGCACAATATCAGCATCAGGAAAAGACACGGGAAAAAAACAGCAATTGATCAGAGATATACAGGATTATTGGAACGGGCAGGAAAAACCCCGGATAAAAAAGGTGGCAGAGGCTTTCGGGATAGCGCCGCCGACGGCAAAGAAATATATTTTCATGACACAGGAGGATATCGACAGCCTGGGGCATCCTGCCAATTACAAAAAACGGGAATCATCCATGAACGCCTGGCTGAATATCATTTACAAAATGATGCTGGACGGATGCAGCAATGAAACAATTTATTTTTATATCAAGCGGCAGCATGATTATAAAGAATCTGATAAAAAACTTGCAAAATATATTTACCTTATCGGAAAAAACAACTTTCCGGACAGAACCCCGTTTAATGCCAAAACAACAATGGAATGGGTGCTGCCGCCCGGAGTGACCGTGATCAGCAGAATGGATCTGCTCAAATATATATTGACCTGCAATCCCAAAACAAAACGTGATTCCGTAATCGGAGAATATATCGGCCAGATAAAAAGCCTTTATCCTGCCATCGAAAAAGTTGAAACCATGTTCAAAGAATTCCATTCATTGTTGATGGGGAGTAACGAAGAAAAACTGGATGAATATCTGGAAAAGTATGGGACAAGCGAAATAGAACCATTTTGCAATGGAATAAAAAAGGATATCACTCCGGTCAAGAATGCGATATCCTTATCAGTAAGCTCTGGATTTGTTGAAGGAAATAACAACAAATTCAAAGTCCTCAAACGTATTGTATACGGCAGGAGCGGATTCGTCAATCTCGAAAAAAAATGTAAGTTAGCATTTTTATCCAAAGGTCAAGATTTCTCTCTCACTGCATTATTATAAAACAAGCTGGCGCCAGTATGGCACCAGCTAATATCTTATAGCTTATACCCAAAGTTCAGAAAGAACCTAAGAGGCAATGTTTGACCTTTATTTTCTATTAAGTTATGTGTAAGTAGTTATTTGTATATTCGTGATGGTTCAATTTGGTTTTTGTAGAACCATTGATAATCTATTTCATATATGTTTTCATGATTTTGTTTCAGAAAAGTCCATTGCGTTTCAAAACGTTTTTTAAGAATTTGCTTAAAAATTCGATTTATGAATTCGTCATCATACATTTGTTTTGTTATTTCTATTAAATCTTTTTTGTTAGAAATATTAGTACGTATTTTGAAGAATTGATAAAATTCTGCCTTGCGAAGAATTTGCAGTTGTTTAGTTGTATCAATTTGAAAATTTTTTTCAGCGCTTCGATAAATCTTAAAAATGTATCTGCCGGATTTTGTCTGTTTATAAGTATAAATACCGCATCTTTGTGGAATCACAGAAATTATATTATTTATATTAGTCTCAGAGCAGATAATATATACTTCATCGAATATTTTATAATAGTCTTCAACTTGTTTTTCCAAGCGATTAAAATTGTCAAGATCTGTTTTGATTTCATATGCAACACTAGTTCCGTTAATTTTGCATAAATCGGCACGACTTGAACCTACTGGAAGTTCGAAAATAGTAACATGACTTTTTCCTTTCATAAGAACTTGCTTAATAAAATTAGCCTTTATGCAAATTTCATTCGGATAATATCTTAAAATAATATTATTATATATGGCATGGATATTCTGTCCATTCATAGTTGAAAGGAATGAATCATCAATATTTTTTTTGAGGTGGTTGCTGAGAACGGAAATGTTTTCAAGTGTGGAGTACTGTGCGTATAGTTGCTGCGCATCTTTAAAAGAAGGGTACAATACGGAACTTGACATTTGCTAGAACCACCTTTCATAAAAATATTATTAATTATAACATACACGTTTAATAAATTAAACGCAAAAAAAATTGACCTATCAGGTTAATTATGATACGATGGAATTCAGTTAGGAGGAAAGCATATGATAATTAGCTATTCATCAAATAAGTTGAAGAAAATACTGACGGATCCCCGTCTGATTAAAAAATATTACAGTAATGATTATCAGAAAATTACAAATAGATTATCTGAAATGCAGGCTGCAAATAATTTATCTGAAATTCCAGAGTGTCCGCCACCAAGAAGACATAAACTTTATGGCGATTTAAAGGATTGTTGGGGAATTGATTATTCAAAAAATGACAGATTTGTTATTAAACCGGTAGGAGAGTTTGATATCAATGATTTGTCATCTATCTGTGAAATAGAAATCATTGATTTAGAGGATTATCATTGATGAAAGGATGTGATATGATGCGTGAAAATTTTCTTGTTCCAACAGGAAGTATTATAAAAGAGTATTTAGAAGAGTATGGGATTACACAAAAAGAATTAGCAGAAAGAATCAATAGTAGTGAAAAACATATATCAAATGTGCTGAAAGGGAATAATAGGTTAACGGAGGAATTTGCGCTTAAACTGGAGAAGGTTCTTACGAATGTGCCAGCATCTTATTGGCTAAATTATGAGGCAAAATATAGAGAGCAATTAGCGAGAGAGGAAGAATTGGTAAGAATACAGAATTGGAATTTGGGTGAATTAGCCAAACGGTTTAGATTTAAAGAGGTATTTAGAGGACTTGATATTTCGCTGGCGGAACAAGCAATAGGGATGCTGAAGTTGCTGAAGATTAGTGATTATGGAAGTTTTGAAAGTGTATATGGAAAAGTTGCAGTTGATTTTATGGAAGATGGAGGAGAAAAAGAGGCAATAGCAATATGGTTAAACATGTGTGAAGCTGAGATTGAAATACAAAATGATGAAATAGACGGTGTGACTTATAAAGAGGCAAATCTTAAGCAAAGTCTTGAAAAGTTTAAACTGTTAGCATGTAATAACAAGACTGATTCGTCAATTAATAGTTGTAGAAAACTTTGCAATAAATTGGGAATATATTTAGTGTTTTGTGAACCAATTACGAATAGCAAGGTAAGGGGGGCTTTAACATCATATAAAGGGCATCCTGCAATTTATCTGAGTGGACGTTTTAAATCACATGCACATACTTGGTTTGCATTAGCGCATGAGATAGGTCATTTATTGCTTCATTATAGCAAGGCGGATTTAATTTTGTCTTATGAAGAAGATGACGTTGGTAAGGAACAACAGGCAAATCAATTTGCTAGGGACTTTTTTGTTAATGCTACACAATATACTGAGTTTAGTAAAAAGACAAAATATACAGCAGATGAGATTCGAAAATTTGCAAAGGAACAAAGAATTCTTCCGGAGTTTATTGTGGCAATGCTGCAACATGATAAAAAAATTGAATATAATCAGTTTAATTATATCTAATACATGTAGAAAAGTATAACTGATTATAGGTGCAAGAATATATTTGACTGTGAGTAAGAAGAGTAGGCGATGATTTCAAATATTAATGGAATGATTATGAGAGGAGTTAGTTAAATTGATATATAAATTTCAATTTGGTTAAGAATGCCACTTTCCCAAAAAGAAGATTTCTGCTACAATAGAGCAGATACTATTAGCAGGAGCCTATGGAAAGTGGCAGAAATGTTGTATTCGATAGAGCATCCGAAATAATGCAGAGGTGAATGTTATGGCGATGGATATCACAGGAAGAAAATTATTTGTAAAAGCATTGCTGGAAGAAGGGGTAGATACGGTATTTGGCTATCCTGGAGGTATGGTAACAGATATTTTAGATGAATTATATAAGCATGAGGAAATAGAGCTGGTGCTGCCACGACATGAGCAGGGATTGATTCATGAAGCGGAGGGCTATGCCAAAGCAACGGGAAAGGTTGGAGTTTGCGTGGTAACCAGCGGTCCAGGCGCTACCAATGTGATTACGGGACTTGCAGACGCCCACTATGACAATATCCCATTGGTGTGCATTACTGGTCAGGTGCCTTTAAATCTCATTGGAAACGATGCGTTCCAGGAGGTGGATATTGTTGGCATGACCCGCAGTATTACCAAGTATGGCGTTACGGTTCGTGACCGGAGAGATTTGGGTAAAATTTTGAAAATGGCATTTCATATTGCCCAGACTGGAAAACCAGGTCCGGTGCTGATTGATCTGCCCAAGGATATCCAGACAGCTTTGGGGCCTTTGGAATATCCAAAGGAGGTATTTATCCGTGGGTACAAGCCCAATGAAAGTGTACATGTGGGACAGTTGAAAAAAGGTTACAAGCTGCTGAAAGGGGCGAAAAAGCCGTTATTTCTCATTGGAGGAGGGGTTAATATTGCAAAAGCCAATGAGAAAATGTTAAAACTGGTGGAACAGACCAAGGTGCCTGTGGTAACTACAATTATGGGAAAAGGGGCTATTCCCACCAATCATCCTTATTATATTGGAAACAGCGGAATGCATGGAAAGTATGCGGCGAATCTTGCAGTTGGACAATGTGATGTGCTGTTCTCTATCGGAACTCGGTTTAATGACCGGATTACTGGGGATTTGAATGAATTTGCTCCCAATGCCCAGATTGTTCATGTGGATATTGATACCGCAGCCATTTCCAGAAATGTAGTGGTGGATGTGCCGATTGTTGCGGATGCGAATTTAGCATTGGAAAAGTTGTTAGAATGGGCAGAACCCCAGGCAACAGAGGAATGGCTGGCCCAGATACGGGAATGGGATCAGGAAAATCCCCTGGAAATGCGTAGAGATAAAGGCATGACGCCACAGATGGTGATGGAGCACATCAATGTCCAGTTCCCAGAAGGGATTATCGTGACAGATGTGGGGCAGCATCAGATGTGGGCGGCTCAATACATAGAACTGGATGAAAAGAAGCAGTATATTACCTCCGGGGGCCTTGGCACTATGGGCTTTGGATTTCCAGCGGCTATTGGAGCGAAAATTGGCTGTCCAGAGAAGCAGGTGGTGTGTATCACCGGAGATGGCGGTATGCAAATGAATCTTCAGGAATTGGCTACTGCCATGGCTCAGGGAACCAATGTGATCGTATGTATTTTGAACAATTATTATCTTGGCATGGTACGGCAGATGCAGCAGCTTTTCTATGGGAAACGCTATAAGGCCACGTGTTTGCGGCGGCGGAAAAACTGTCCCAATGACTGTAAAGGGCCGAATCCAGCCTGTCCTCCCTATGAGCCGGATTTTGTGAAGCTGGCAGAAAGCTATGGAGCTTTGGGGATTCGCGTTACGAGGGAAGAGGAGATCGCCTCTGCCTTTGAAAAGGCAAAAGCGAGCAATGTTCCGGCGCTGATTGAGTTTATGATTGCGGCAGAGGAAATTGTGCTTCCTATGGTAAAGGGCGGAAATCCCATGACAGAAATGATTTTAAAATAGGAAAGGGGAAAAGAGAATGAAAAACAGGTGGATTGCATTGTATGTGGAAAACCAGGTGGGCGTCCTGGCCAAAGTTTCTGGTCTTTTTTCTGGTAAATCCTATAATCTGCAAAGTCTGACAGTGGGAACCACAGAGGATGAAACGGTTTCTCGGATGACAATCTGTGTTACAAGTGATGATATCACCTTTGAACAGATTAAGAAGCAATTGAACCGGATGGTGGAAGTAATTAAAGTAATTGATTTAACAGATATGCCGATTCACATGAAAGAAATCTTGTTTGCAAAGGTGAAAAACTGCTCTGTGGCAGATAAAGCAGAGCTGTTCCAGATTGCACAGGTATTTCAGGTGGAGGTGTCAGACATTGGAACGGACAGTGTACTTTTGGAGTGTAAAATGACCGAGCGGAGGAACAATGAGCTGATTGATTTGCTGCGAAGCAAATACAAGGAGATTGAAATTGTCCGAGGCGGAGGAGTGGCAATTGAATCCATCAGCACTTCCTGTGCAGGAAGATCGGAGTATTTCCGGTTGTCCCATCAGCGGAAGGCTACATAAAGGAAGAACCTATTTTCGCCTGGCCCATTTGTCAGAGAAAGGAGTTTGCAATTATGCGAAAAGTATTAGTTGTGGTAGATATGCAGAAGGATTTTATTGATGGCTCATTGGGAACGAAGGAAGCCCAAGCCATTGTAAGTCCTGTCATAGAGAAAATGAAATCTTATCAAGTATCAGATATTTATGTGACCAGGGATACTCATGGGGAAAATTATTTGGAAACAGCAGAAGGAAAGAAGCTGCCTGTGGTTCATTGTGTGAAGGGAACGGAAGGCTGGAAGCTGCACCCGGAAATTGAAGCTTTTGTGGAGCCTTCCCATATCATTGATAAGCCTACCTTTGGTTCCTTACAGTTGATGGAATTGCTTCAACAGGAAAACGAAAAGGAGCCTTTGGAGATAGAATTGGTGGGTCTGTGTACGGATATCTGTGTGGTAAGTAATGGACTTTTGCTGAAAGCGGCAATGCCAGAAGTTACGATTCAGGTAGATCCTTCCTGCTGTGCGGGTGTGACACCCTCATCCCATCAGGCGGCATTGCTTACCATGAGTATGTGTCAGATTGAGACGGAATAAGTTTTTATTCCTGCCAGCAATGAGCCAAGCAGCCGCGCTGGTGCGGATATTTGGCGAATGCCGCGAGGATCAAATATTCCGCCCCCTTGGGGCTGGGTATTTGACGAGGGGCTGTCGCATTAAGAAATTTTGCACCAGATATAGAATATTAAATAGCCAAGTATATCTATATCTGGTGTCTATGCCCTTTCATGGGACGGTCTCGATTTTTAACAGTTCTTCCGGTTCGCCCTGGAGCAATATTATCTTGCTAGTATTTCTATGATTTCTCCCACATACATAGTGTGAAAATTATTTTCTTCCTTGCCGGAATACCACTTTTCTTTGAGTTCTGGGTTGAGAAAATGAGCTTCTGTGATGGGAACGGCTGCCATTTTTTTACAAAGAACAATGAAATTTCCTTCGTCCACAAAGGGAATGTTGTCCCTGAAATTCACATTTAAGCCGGCTGTTTTAAATTTGTCTTCTACCCGGCCAGATACAACACCAAAGTATTTCAAATCATTCTTAAATTTTTTGTCAAAAAAGCTACAAGAGAAGTATTCTCCATTGTCGATAAATTCTTTGGTATACCTGTTTTCACGAACAAAGATAAAGGCTGTGTTCTGTCCCCAAAGAACACCGAATCCTCCCCAGCTTGCGGTCATGCCATTGACTTTTTCCTGATTCCCAGAGGTGATGATCATCCACTCCTCTGCCAGCTTGGTAAAAGGATTTAATTCTAATAAATCAATTGGATAAGGTTGAAACTGATGCATAATTAAGACTTCCTTTCTAATTGCTGTGATATTTTGAGTATACATTATTTTACCACAGTTAAGATATGCAGAAAAGTTATTAAAGTAACAAATATATATAATAAAAAGTTATGGGGGATATAAGCTCGGAGAATAATCTTGACAGTTTTGTAAAAAAGTATAATAATTGTAAAAAAGTTGCTTTCCGAAACACCAATGCAGTGCAGCAGAGTGGGGTATTTTTAAATAAGAAATCACATCTGTCAATCGAAGAAGGCTTTGTGGGAGAGTACAATGTGGAACAGGATGGAGGAAATATTATGGATATTAAATTTGTAAAAAGAGATGTGTTAAAAGAGAAGCCAGATCAGAAAAATCTTGGATTTGGCAAATATATGACAGATTATATGTTTGTGATGGACTGGGATAAAGGGCAAGGCTGGCATGATGCAAGGATTGAGCCTTATGGTCCAGTTTCTATTCATCCGTCCTGTGTGACCTTGCATTATGCACAGGAGACTTTTGAGGGATTAAAAGCATACCGTACCAAAGATGACAGAATCCTTTTGTTTCGCCCGGAAATGAATGCAAAGCGTATGATTACTTCCAATGAACGTTTGTGCATGCCGGGAGTGCCAGAAGATATGTTTGTGAAAGCAATCGAAGAATTGGTAAAAGTGGAAAAAGACTGGATTCCATCAGAACCGGAAACGTCTTTGTATATTCGTCCCTTTGTGTTTGCTACCGAAGCTTCCTTGGGGGTTCATATGGCTATTTCCTATAAATTCATGGTTATTTGCTGTCCAGTAGGGGCTTATTATCCAGAGGGAATTAATCCGGTAAAAATTTTGGTAGAGGATGAATTGGTACGTGCAGTCAAAGGCGGAACAGGATTTACCAAATGCGGAGGCAATTATGCAGCTTCTATTCTTGGACAGGTACGGGCTGAGGAAAAAGGATGTACCCAGGTGCTTTGGCTGGATGGTGTCAACCGGAAATATGTAGAGGAAGTTGGAACCATGAACATTATGTTCAAAATTGCTGGCGAGATTTATACAGCGCCCATAGAGGGAACAGTACTTGCTGGCGTAACCAGGGATTCCATCATTCATATTTTGAAGGACTGGGGCTATAAAGTAAATGAAACCCATTTGTCAGTGGATGATTTAATGAAAGCTGGACATGACGGTACATTGGAAGAGTCTTTTGGTACTGGAACTGCAGCCGTTATCTCTCCAGTTGGAGAATTTGTATATAAGGACGATGTTGTTACAGTAAATGATTTTAAAATTGGTGAACTGACACAGAGATTATACGATTACCTTACTGGTATCCAATGGGGAAATGAAGAAGATAAATATGGCTGGACACGGGAAGTAAAATAATAAAGCTAGGAGATAAAATCGGTAAAAAGAGTATTTGAATTTTCTTTTCATAATTTATTGTTTTTTAAGAAAAAAGTAGGATGGATTTAAAGATTTTTTCACAAACTAATGTTAATATAGTAGTGTAGAAAAAGAATATTTCATGAACGTAACATACAAAAGGGGAAAGAAAATGAGAAGAAAACAGGATGAATTTGCAGATTTTAATGGAAAGAAAAAGAGGGGAAATATGTTTGTGATTGCTGCGGCAATTCTGGCAATCTGTTTTAGCGGCATCTTATATGCAAGGAAGCTGCAAATGGATACAAAGTATATAAGCATGTACACAGAAGAATATAGCATTGAGAGTAAGTTTTAATTTTGCTCTGCGGCTCCTTTATCGGGGTTCGCAGAGCATTTTAATTGATGGAACCTTTTCTATAATTTTACATAAACTATAAATAAGTGTAGAATTTCAGAGGTGTTTATGCAAAATCAACAATTGCGTGCAGCACAAATTGACCATGTGGATAACGGTACCATGAAGGTGCAGGTAACTTCTGCAGTAGGAATGGTTCCGGTGGAAAATGCTAGGATTACTGTTTCCTATACAGGGGACCCGGAAAGTAAGCTGGAACAAATTTCCACCGATGCAGATGGACAGTCGGAGGTGTTGACCTTGGCAGCCCCACCCTTAGAATATAGTATGGAACCGGGGCAGCCAGTGCAGCCTTATGCAGAATATACCGTAGAGGTAGAGGCGGAGGGCTACCAGCCGGTCAGCATTGAAGGAGTAGATGTATTTTCGGGAGAATTATCTTTGCAGAATGTAAGAATGGAGCCTTTGGAAGTATCAGAAGAGGACTTGAAGAATATTGTAATACCTGCAAATACATTGTTTGGAAATTTCCCCCCTAAAATAGCAGAAGCGGAGATTAAGCCGATGGATGAAAGCGGGGAGATTGTATTAAGCAGGGTGGTGATTCCAGAATATGTGGTAGTCCATGACGGAACGCCAGGGGATTCTACAGCAGGGGATTACTATGTAAAATACAAAGATTATATTAAAAATGTGGCTTCCAGTGAAATCTATGCAACCTGGCCAGATAGCACGATACGGGCAAATATTTTGGCAATTATGTCCTTTACGTTGAATCGGGTGTATACGGAGTGGTACCGGAACAAGGGCTATGATTTTACGATTACTTCCTCTACAGCCTATGACCATAAATGGGTGTATGGAAGAAATTATTTTTCCAGTATTTCCCGGGTGGTGGATGAGATGTTTACCAATTTTCTTTCCAGACCCAATGTGAAACAGCCAATCCTAACCCAGTATTGTGATGGCCAGCGTGTTACCTGTCCCAACTGGCTGAGCCAATGGGGATCTAAGTATCTGGGGGATCAGAATTACAGTGCGATGGAGATTATCCGTTACTATTACGGCGATAATATGTACATCAATGAAGCAGAAGAGATTTCTGGTATTCCAGCTTCCTGGCCCAGGGAAAATCTCCAGATTGGTTCCAGAGGAGATAAGGTGCGCCAGATGCAGGAACAGTTAAACCGTATTGCCCAAGTCTATACTTCTATACCCAGAATTACAGCGGATGGCTCCTTTGGACCGGCAACGGAGAGAGCTGTAAAAAGATTTCAGTCGGTGTTTGGCCTGCCTCAGACCGGAGTGGTGGATTATGCCACCTGGTATAAAATTTCGGAAATTTATGTAGGAGTTACCAGGATTGCAGAATTGGTGTGACAGCATAGCAAAAGGGCTGTGAGAATAATTATTGCTTAATACTAGAAAAAGTGAAAACCAGGGCTTTTCGGAGGATATAAATCTTCGAGAAGCCTTTGTTATATTTTTCTGTAAAATACAAATGCTATGTTGTATAATAAGAATGATAAGGGATATATGAGGGGAAAGCGGAGGATGCCTATGCTGATAGAATTGAACAAAGGTATAACAGAATGTTTGTCTAAGACAGAATTAGAGATTGTCCGGTTTATCAATGAAAATGAAGAGCGGATGTCGGAATTGTCCATTGTTGAAATTGCATTTGATACGTTTTCTTCCCCATCTACCGTATCACGTGCCATACGAAAATGTGGGCTCAATGGATTCCATGAGCTCCGATATCGCTTAACGGTAAAGGCGGAAGAAAAGGATATCCAGAATATGGGCGAAGTAATGAATAAATCCTTGGTAGAGGCCCAGCAGGTGATTGAGCATATATCAGTTTCAGGGATATTGGAAATTATAAAATGTATCAAAGAAGCAAGCCGGATTTTTGTATTTGGGAGAGGACTTACCGAATATGTGGCTGAAGAATTTGCTTTAAAATTGCAATTGCTGGATTATAATGCAATGGCAGTCCGGGATCCCAATATTATGAGAAATAAGACAAAGCGGCTTAGGGCAGATGAGGTGATTTTTAATTTTTCACTGAACGGCATGACAGAAGAATTGATTGAGTCTTCCAAAAATGCAAATTTGTGCGGAGCAAAAGTGCTTACCTGTTGTTGCAACGACCAATCACCCTTGCTGGAATTATCCGCCTGCAGCCTGGTAGGGTTTCGGCATAGTCATAAGGCAATCAAAGATTTTGAAGTGTCCTCCAGAGTACCCCTTCAAATTATGGCGAGATTAATTATAGATTATTTAACATCATATGAATAGCATCTATGCTTAGAAAGGATGAAATCTGTTTTCAATTTTGGAAAAGATTTTCATCTTTTTTTATTGTAAAATGAAGCCATCAAAACAGGAGGAGGAGAGAGATGCTGTATACATTAACAACAAATCCAGCAATCGATATGAATGTTTCAACTCGAGGAATTGTTCCAGGGGCAGTGAATCGTACCTTTGATACAGTCTATACGCCAAATGGAAAAGGGTTGAATGTAAGCTTCGTGCTGAATCATTTCGGGGTGCCATCCAGAATACTTGGTTTTTTTGGTGGATTCTCAGGGGATTATATCGTAAGCGAGTCCCAGAAAAAAGGAATAGAAGTGTTGCCAGTCATGGTAGAGGATACTACAAGAATTAATATTTTTTTAAATGACGGTACACAGGAGTTCAAGTTTGTGAATGAAGGTTCCCTGGTGACAAAAGAAAATCAGACACAAATGTTAGAACAGCTCCGTAGCCTTACAGATATGGAATATTTATCCATAAGCGGCAGCCTGCCCAAAGGAATTACACCAGAGTATTATGAGGAAATTTTGTCTATTTGCGCAGAGAAAAAAGTAAAAGTGATTTTAGATATCAGCGCTCCGAAATTGAAAGAGCTGCTAGAATATCGTCCATATTTGATAAAACCAAACGACGAAGAGCTGGAAGAAATTTTTGGGCTTACTGTTGGGGGTGGGGAAAATATTGGGGAAATTATGGACGTATTACATGAAAAAGGCGCGCAGAATATATTACTGACACTTGGAGCGCATGGATCATATTTTTCCAATGGTGAAGCAATCTACTATGCAAGTGCACAGCCGGTTCAACTGCGAAGCTCCGCTTGTGCAGGGGATTCTGCCCTTGCAGCATTTATGAGCGTTTGGCTGGAGCATCCAGAGGGGATAGAGGAGGCTTTGAAAAAATCAGCCGCCACTGGAGCAAATGTTGCAGAGAGTGATGCGATTGGAGATTTGAAAAACGTGGAAGCCTATATGAAGAATATAGAGGTTAGAAAGGTGAGATAGAAAAATGGCAAAGAAGATATTAGGCGTTACCGGATGTCCCACCGGGATTGCACATACATTTATGGCAGAGGAAGCGTTAAAGAAAGCTGCTGCGGAATTAGGATGTGAAATAAAGGTTGAGACAAATGGAGCAATTGGAGTAGAAAATGCCCTGACAGCAAAGGATATTCAGGAAGCGGATGCCATTATTGTGGCATGTGATAAAAATGTGGATTTGGACCGTTTTAACGGAAAGCCAGTTTTAGAGGTTTCCGTTGCAGACGGCATTAACAAGGCCAGGGAACTGATACAAAGATGTATGGATGGAAATGTACACATTAGACAGGGAAGTACAGCACAAAGAAAAGAGGAGCAAGAGGAGTTATCCTTTGGGCGTCAGATTTACAAACATTTGATGAATGGTGTGTCTCATATGCTGCCCCTTGTGGTTGCAGGAGGTGTTTTAACTGCCATTTCATTTTTATGGGGAATTTATTCTTTTGATCCAGAATCAACCCAGTACAATGAAATTGCCGCATTGATAAAATCAATTGGCGGATATTCCATGGGCTTGATGGTTCCGGTATTGACAGCATTTATTGCCCAGTCCATTTCAGGAAGACCTGGTATGTTAGCGGGCTTGGTTGCAGGAATGATCGCATCTGAAACAGGGTCAGGATTTATCGGAGGTATTATCGGCGGATTTTTAGCAGGATATTTTGTACTCTTCCTTATCAAGGCTTTTCAGAAAATGCCAAGGCAGTTAGAGGGATTAAAGTCAATTTTTATGATACCTATTGTATCCGTAGGGGTTACTGGAGCCGTTATGGTATTGCTGGGAGGTCCTTGCTCAGCGCTCAATAACCTGATGATGGATTTCTTAATCAATCTTCAGAATTCCAGTCCAATTCTACTTGGAGTTGTAGTTGGATGTATGTCTGCATTTGATATGGGTGGCCCGGTAAATAAGGCAGCTTATGTAACAGGAACCATGCTTTTGGGACAGGGAAATTATCTGTTTATGGCAGGAGTTTCCGCAGCCTGCATTACACCGCCATTGATCATTGCGCTGGCAGCTACTTTTAACAAAAACCGTTTTACCAAAGATGACAGAGCGGCAGGCTTGATAAACTATGTGCTTGGATGTACACACATTACAGAAGGAGCGATTCCCTTTGCAGCAAAAAATCCATTGAAGGTAATTCCAGTGTTGATGGTTGGTTCTTCTATATCAGCAGTATTGTCTTATATGATGAAAATCGAAGTGCCTGCACCCCATGGCGGATTTTTGATTCTTGGATTGGTAAATAAACCTTTGCTGTGGGTTGGATGTATTTTGGCAGGTTCCGCAGTAGGAGCTGTATTGTATGTTCTGGTGACGCCAAAGGTGCATGAGGAAATTGCTGAGGCTGCAAGTGTAGGAAATGCGGTGCAAACAGCTAGGACAGAGATGGAAACCTCAAAGAGCCTGTATCATGTAAATACAGTTACCTTACAGGTAAAAGGCAAAACCAAAGATGAAGTAATTGAGGAAATGTCGTCTTTACTTGAGAAAGATGGAACCCTTATAGATAAAGCAAAGTTTAAAAAAGCGATTTATGAGAGAGAAGAAATGTCAACAACAGGAATGGGCATGGGAATTGCGATTCCCCATGCAAAGACAAGCGCAGTGAAGGTTCCAAGGGTAGCAGTAGGGATCTCCAAAGAAGGATTTGATTTTGCCTCTGAGGATGGCAAGCCAGCGCATATGGTATTTATGATCGCAACAAGTGAAGCTGGCGGAGACCTGCATTTGAAGACACTGGCAGAATTATCAGGAAAATTAATGCATGAGGAATTTGTTGACAGCCTGATGAATGCAAAGACCAAGGAAGAAATTATCCGCTTGTTAGAAAAGTAAAATAACTAATCGGGAAATGAGGAGGAAGTTGCTATGGCATTGGTAACAACAAAACAATTATTGTTAGACGCACAAAAAGGCGGCTATGCAGTAGGAGCATTTAATGTGGAAAATATGGAAATGGTACAGGCAGTGGTAGCAGCGGCAGAAGAGCTGCAGTCACCAGTTATCCTGCAAACCACACCTTCTACCGTAAAATATGCCGATTTAGATTTCTTTTATGCGAATGCAAAGGTGGCAGCAGAAAATGCAAGTGTTCCAGTTGCAATGCATCTTGACCATGGAAACAGCTTTGAGTTAGCCATGCGCGCATTGCGGGTGGGTTATACATCCATTATGATAGATGGTTCCCATGACAGCTTTGAAGAAAATATAGCAGTGACAAAAGCAGTGGTTGACGCTTGCCGCCCATCTCATGTGCCGGTGGAGGCAGAGCTTGGAAAAGTGGGAGGCAAAGAGGATGATTTGGATGGCGGAGAAGGAGGCGGATACACAGTACCTTCTGAGGCGGCAGAGTTTGTAAAGGCTACAGGAATCGATTCGCTGGCAGTTGCAATTGGGACAGCTCATGGCGTGTATCAGGGAACGCCCAAGCTGGATGTGAACCGTTTGAGTGAGATACGGGAAGTGGTGTCAATTCCCCTAGTACTGCATGGAACCTCCGGTGTTCCAGATGATGCAGTAAGGGAATGTATTAAGCGGGGCATCTGTAAAGTGAATTATGCCACGGATCTGAGAATTGCATTTTCCAACGGCGTGAAAGAGATTTTAGATGCAGCTCCAGATACGATAGACCCTAAAAAGTATAATGCTTGTGGAAGGAAATATGTTAAGGAATATGTAAAGGGAAAGATGGAAGTATGTAACAGTGTAGGAAAAGCAAATAGGGGATAATTGCTGACATGGACATACCAAAAACGGATGCAGCAGCCAAAAGAGTCATGTTATGATGTGGAGTAATGTGTTTTGTTCCAATTGACAGGAATAGGAAAAAAGGGTAAAGTGGAGAGGTAGATACACCAGAAGATTTGAAATGTATAGGGAGGAAAACCGTATGGCAGATTTGAAAGGAACAAAAACGCAAAAGAATTTAGAAGCGGCATTTGCCGGAGAATCCATGGCAAGAAATAAGTACAGTTATTTTGCCAGCAAAGCAAAAAAGGATGGATATGTGCAGATTGCCAATATTTTTGAAGAAACTGCGGCAAATGAGAAAGAGCATGCAAAGATGTGGTACAAGCTGTTGAATGATGGTGTTGGAACCACAGAAGAGAATTTGAAGGCTGCGGCTGATGGGGAAAATTACGAATGGACGGATATGTATGCCCAGTTCGCAAAAGAAGCAAGGGAAGAAGGCTTTGACCATATTGCAGAATTGTTCGAAGGTGTTGCTAAGATAGAAAAAGAACATGAAGAAAGATACCGTAAGCTTTTGGATAATGTAACTGGCAAAAAGGTATTTTCTAAGGAAGGGGATGTAATCTGGCAGTGCAGCAACTGCGGACATATTTGCATTGGAAAGGAAGCGCCAGAAGTGTGTCCGGTTTGTGCACATCCCCAGTCTTACTTCCAGGTGAAAGCAGAGAACTATTAAAGTCAAATACAAGATCAAAATGGTGGATTTTTCCTTTGATACAGAGCAGCCGTAAGGCTGCTCTTTTTATCTTATAGGAAAGACCGTGTTACTGTAAAGTATTAAAGTCCATGGCTTTCCTATAAGATAAAAATAATATGCATACTCGTGCGAATAGAAGATGTCACTGGGTGACCGCGCTCGGCGCAGCAAAGTGTCCAAGCCCCTCATGAGTGAGGGGTTAGGGGAGCCTCAGTGGGCTTGCCCACTTTGTTCTTTTGTAAAAAAATACTCGAATTTTGAATCTTTTCTTGTATAATTTGCTGAAACATAATAGAATAGAAGAATAGTAAATCTGCTGTATCAGAAAGAAAAAGGAAGGGTGTTCATGAAGGAGAAAGAAAAAAAGGGAATTATATCTATTCGAATGAAATTATTAGCAATTATTGTGCCGATTGTGGTTTTGTTGATGGTTGTATTGGTGTTAATCGCTTACCGTACGTCAGCAGGAATTATTGAAAATTATTCTAGGAATCTTTTGCAGTCATCCGTGGGGAACCAATCTTCTCAAATAGAAGGATGGCTGAATGAGAACATTGAGGCATTCCAGGCAGTAAAAACGGCATTGGAGAACATGAAACCAGAGGAACATCAGCTTCAGATTATTCTGGATAGTTATTATAATTATAATTCAAATTATCCCCAAGGCTTGCATATTGCGGACGAAGATGGGATGTTGTTTCAGGCATCGGAATCCTTGATAAACGAAGCAGACCCCAGGGAAAGCGCCTGGTATCAGGAAGGACTTACTCGGGTAAATATGGCAGTGGGATCTGCTTATGTAAATTCTCAGGGGGAAAATGTCATCAGTGCATCTGGCATTTTAGATGATGGATCTGGGAAGACGAAAGTCATTTCTGCAGATATGACTCTCGATCGTATTTCCATTATTGTAAATGGATTTATCGAAATGAAAAAAGCGGAATCATTCTTGGTGGATGGCAGAGACAATACAATTCTTGCAAATCGTGACAGCTCGCTGATTTCTACGAAAATAGGTGAGGAGGGCAGCGATGCCTTTCAACAGAAGGTGGGAGAAAAAATTTCTAACCAGGATTATGATTTTGCTGTCTTAGAAGGAAATATGACCGTATTTGAAAAGGTGAGTGGAACCGACTGGATTTTAGTTTCTTATATCCCAAAAGAGGTTGTTATGGCAGATTTAATCCGGCTGCGTACAATTATGGTGATCATCAGTGTGATTTCCATTTTGGTTTTGTGTTTGGTGATTGAGCGTGTCACTCATATTGTGATTAATCCGGTGAAGAAGCTGACAGCGGTGATTACTGCTATGACAGATGGTGATTTTACAGTAAATGTAAGCAGTAAAGGAAATGATGAAATTGCGGTTATGAGCCGGAGCGTAGAACGGTTTATCCATTCCATGAAAGAAATGATTGCTTCTATGGGCGATATATCAGACAAGCTTGGAACCCAGGCAGATGCCAGCGACAATGTTTCCAGGCAGATGCAATCCGCTGCAACGATTCAGTCAGAATCAATGGGTGAATTGAATTCGACGGTGGACCAGCTTTCTCTTTCGGTATATGAGATTGCTGAGAATGCAACGAAACTGGCAGGAGTAGTGGCAGATACGAAGGTTGACAGTGACCATGTAGAGAATAAAATGCGTGAAACAGTGGAAGTATCCCAAAAGGGAAGAAAAGACATGGAGCGTGTGGGAGAAGAGCTGGAAAATATCCGAATTTCCATTCGCAATCTTGAAACCGCAGTAAATAAAGTGGGGAAGGCGTCAGGAGAGATTGTAACGATTGTTCAGATGATTGGAAATATTGCAGAGGAGACAAATCTCTTATCTTTAAATGCTTCCATTGAAGCTGCAAGGGCTGGGGAGGCAGGACGAGGATTTGCAGTGGTTGCTTCTGAAATAGGGACGTTGGCCAATAATAGCGCAGATTTTGCCGAGCATATTTCAAAGCTAATTGATGAGGTGAATGCTCTTGTATCTGATGCAGTGCGCCAGACTGGTGATAGCGCAGAAGACATTGGAAGGAGCAGTGAGTTAATCCATACGGCAATTGATACTTTTGAAAAGATTTTTGGAAATATACAGGAAACCAATGAAATGATTGAGCATATGGTTGGAAAGATTAATGAAGTGGACGAGGTAGCAGCAAATGTGGCAGCGATATCAGAGGAACAGGCGGCAAGCTCTGACGAGATTCTTGCCACTTCAGAAAATATGCTGGAGCAGGCAAAGGGAATTGCAAAGAACAGCGCTTATGTGGCAGAGGAATCCAAGAGCCTGACATCTTCTTCGGAGGAATTGGCAAATCAGGTAAAATTATTCCGGATTTAAGTCCAGCTAATAAATGTCAATAGCAAAATGAGAAAAATCGAAATTATTTTTAAAGCAAAAAAGGCGCACTTACCCCTTGGTGAAAATATCATTTTTTCAAAAGATATCGATTCGTTGGATTTACAGTATTTTATGCGGCTATGTCGCATTTAGCAGCATTGTGTTTTTTGATATGCTCCTGCGGAGTAATGATTTCAAAAGGCTTATTGTCCCTGAGTATTGCAAATATCATGTTGCATACTTTGTGTGAAACAGCCCCCATTGCCACGAGTTTGGGTTTTGATTCACATTTTTTGAGGTAGTAATCACGCAGAACCGGATTTTTGGCTTCTCCCGTGCGGGATGTGCCGATGCTTTGTAAAGCCAGTGTATGGACCACCCGCCTGGCTATGGCGGAGCCCCTTTTAGACATTTGGGTTTTTGTGCCTTCAAATTTGCCGGATTGTTTTACTGCCGGATCAAGACCAAAGTAAGCAAAAAGCTGTTTTGGCTTGGAGAATGCAGAAAAATCTCCAATCTCTCCCATGAGGGATACGGCGGATAAGAAACCAGCGCCTTTGAACGTTTCGATCAAATGGATCTGCCTGACAAAGTC
>KE159571.1:0-137954 GCA_000403255.2 Lachnospiraceae bacterium 3-1 | reverse complement strand
CAAGTAGTCTTGATTGACTACACCATTATTATACTAGGAGGGGTTGTGATGAAAAAAAGAGTAGGAATGCTGCTTTTGGCGGTATGGATTATGGTTTGCTTGTGTGGGTGCGCCGGACAGGAAGGTTCTCAGGCAGGTGGAAATGTAAAGATTTATTTGTCACTTTCTTCCTCAGATACATTCCGTACTGTATTGGTCAACAGCGCTAAGGAGACAGCGGAAAAAAATGGCGCAACATTGGATGTGCATGAAGCGGAGGATTCCATTGAGGTTCAGGTAGAACAGATCAAGCAGGCAGTGGGAGAGGGATATGATGTGATTGTCTGTTCCCCGGTAGATGCAGATACGGCGCTGGAATTGGAAGCAATTGCAGGAGATTTGCCCATTGTGTTTTTTAATAGTTGTCCAGATGATTCTCATCTGGAAGCAGATAAATATATGTATGTTGGATCTGACGAAGGGGTTGCCGGGCAGTATCAGGCAGAATATATTTTAGACCAGATGGCAGGGAAGAATGAAATCAATGTGGCAGTTATTACAGGGCCAAATAACCATTCAGCCACAGAAGGCAGAACAGGGCAATTGAAGAATACTCTGAATCATTCTGGGAAGAAGATTAATTATGTATTTCAGGACCATGCGGACTGGGATCAGGCAAAAGCAGAAAAATATTTTGATGTGTTCCTAAGGACAGGAAAAGAATTCGATGTGGTGGCATGCAATAATGATGCGATGGCTCTGGGAGTTATTGATGCTTGTAAAAAGAATGGGATTTCAGATGCTGCCATACTGGGGATTGATGCCACGGCAGACGGGTGTGCCGCTATTATTGCAGGGGATATGGAATTTACCGTTTACCAATCAGCAACCGGACAGGGAGAAGCAGCAGTGAAGGTGGCAATGGCTCTTGGCTCCGGTGGGTCTACAAAGGAAATAGAAGGCTTATCGGAGGATGGTAAATATGTGTGGGTTCCTTTTGAAAAAGTGGATCGTACAAATGTAGAGAAATACCAGTAAATTCTTAATGCAGATTGTTTGATCGTTGGCAATTGCGAAACTGATATAATCTAGACGTTTTGCAATTATCTATTATTCTATAGAAAGAAAAGGAGAGAAAAATAATGGTTTATGAGTTAAATAATGAGAGATTAAGTGTTCAATTTTCCACTATGGGCGCAGAGATGACGTCTTTGAAGAGTAAAAAAACCGGACAGGAGTATTTGTGGCAGGGGGATCAGAAATATTGGGGGCGCCGCTCACCTGTGCTTTTCCCCATTGTAGGGCGTTTGCGAGAAGATAAATATATTTGTGATAACAAGGAATATCATATGTCCCAGCATGGATTTGCAAGGGATATGGAATTTGTCTGCATTTCAGAAAATAAAGAAGAAATCTGGTTTGCATTGGATGCAACGCCCGTGACCCGGGAAAGCTATCCATATGATTTTCGCCTTGAAATCGGATACCGGTTGGAGGAGGATACGGTTACCGTAATTTGGAAAGTCATAAACGAAGAAAAAAGTCGGGAGATGTATTTTTCAATTGGGGGCCATCCAGGATTTATGTGTCCTTTGAAAGAGGGGGAAAAGCAGAGTGAATACAGTATCTGTATGGATCAGACAGAGGTTTTGTTTTCCAAAGCTAATTTGGATACAGGATTAATGTATAATTACAAAAATATGATGACTTTGCCTGGAGGCAGGCATTTGCTGACGGATGGTTTTTTTGACGAGGGAGCCTATATCATAGAAGATTATCAGGTAGGGAAAATTTCTTTGGCAGATGCAGAGAATGTACCTTATGTGACTGTAACGTTTCAGTCTCCGTTGGTAGGAGTCTGGTCGCCAGAGAAGAAGCAGGCGCCTTTTGTATGTATTGAACCCTGGTATGGCAGATGTGACCGGGAAACCTTTTCAGGAACCTTAAAGAATCGTGAATGGGGCAATAAACTTGCACCGGGAGCAGTATTTGAGCGGTCTTATCAAATCAAGATTGAACAGCAGGATGGGAATGAAAGACGTTAACTTTGTATATACTAAGGAAGAAACACAGGAAAATGCGTAGCAAAGGAGTATATCTTATGAATTTTTTTAAGTGTAAGGAATGTTGTAGCGTAGCAATGGAAATTGTGTCAGGAGAACAGGAAGGAGCAAAGGTTTTTCAGGAATTGCTAGCCAATACCACAGATGCTTCTGGAGAAAAACATGTTCCCCTGGTGGAGAAAAAGGGTGATACGATTCTGGTGAAGGTGGGGGAGCTGGAGCATCCTATGTTGGAAGAGCATTATATTATGTGGATTTATCTGGAGACGAAGCATGGTGGGATGCTGCGAAAGCTTACCCCTGGCGGGAAGCCGGAAGCGGAGTTTCAATTATCTTCTGATGATGAGCCAGTGGCCGCCTATGAATATTGCAGCCTCCATGGGTTATGGAAGGCAGAAATTCGCTAATTAAAGCGAATAATCTATGCTTGGATACGCAGGAAATACCAAAGAGTCATTTGTGGGGACAAACTGGCATTTTCCTTCGTATCCAAATAGAAAAAAGCATTAAATATGATCAAATCACTAATTTGGTACAGACATGCTTTTATCCAATAAACTGACATAAGGATATACACGGTGGAAGCCCTCCGCTGCAGAAAAGCAGAACCAGGCGCCGCCGAAAAATAAAAACAGGAACAGGACACGGCGGTAATTTAAAGTGTGTGTTCCTGTTTTTTTACGGTAAGAGTCAATGATTTCTGGAATTGCCAACAGGGAAAATACGAATGGATAAATGGCAAACCGTTCCAAAATAAAATGTTTTGTAATAAACAGGCTGATCAGAAACTGGTACAGGGCACTGTTCAGATAAAGAGTGCGCTGGAACGGGTCTTCCATGCGGTTTCGGAAAAGATATATGAAAAGCCAGTACATGCCAGGCAGGACCACATAAATAAATCCGTTGGCGTTCCAAAAATAGCCGCTGGGATAATTGGCGTATCTTGTGGGAAGAAATGGAGATATCAATGGGAAAATTGAATCAAAGAAAAAGTATCCCACCAAGGTCACAGCCAAAAGGCAGCTTAGCGTTTTTTTGCCATATTTCCAGGTAAGGAGGAAATACAGTGGATAGATAAACCACAAAGAATTATGAAACAGTCCGCCTAGAAAAATAAAAAAGGTATAGGGCAGGAGCTTCCGGTTTTTCAGGTATGGATATGACAGCAGAAAGAAAGCCACAGCGATAGACTGACGGATTAAGTTCATATTGTAAGCCAGGAATTGCAGTGTGATGTAGAGATAAACGCTGACCCAGGGGAGCTTGGAATAACGGTAAACAAACTGCATGGCTGTTGCCATCAAAAACAGATTAACAAACAGCAGAAAAATCTGGAAGGGGCATCCGGCCAGGGAAAAGATTTTAGACACCACATAGTACAAAGGCTCAGTTTGTAGATAGCGGAAGATGTCGGCAAAAGACCACTGGGACACCATTTCATAAAGGTCCCGGTAAGAAAAATAATCAAAGCCGATGGCATAACGGAAGGAAGCCAGAAAAGCAAGCAACAGAAAAGCTGCCGCCAAATAGCAGAGGGTGGTTTTGTTTTTCTGTTTTTTTTCTGTCAAAAAATAACCCAGACCGGTAAGGAGAGAAATTGTAACATAATAAACAGCCATAATAATATCCTTTCTTTTGCATACAGCCACTTCCGAATGTATACGAAAGTGGCTGCGTGTTCTATATTCCATATCTTATGAAGGAGTTGCAGTTTCATAAGTGTAAATACTGTGACAGATGTTGTGTGATTTAATCTTTTGTAATTTTATATGCCAGATGGCATTGATTTCGTAATGGAAATTCTGCTTGCCTTAAGGCAGGCATTTCCATGAAAAATAATGTGTAAAAATTATTCTGTAATGGAAGTTCTGCTTACCACAAAGGTAGGTGTTACATTAAAGGTTGCGCTTTCAGAAACTTTGTCGCCCAAGGTACCTACGACATACATTGCGCCTTCCTGATTGGAATCCAGGATTAAAACATTCATGTGATCTGTCTGGTTGTGTTTTAACCATCTTGCATTGGACAATGTTTCAGGCATTTCGTTTGGAGTTTCTTCCTTCTTTAAACCAATGGCGATCTGGTTTGAGTTAACGGCGCCAGTATCGCTCCAGCTTGTATTTTTCAGCTTGCTGATATCTATATCAGTTTTTGCTACATCAATCTGTACAGGAACATTCGAGTTATTTTTTACGTTGATTCTTGGAGAAATAACCTTGTTCTGTGTGGAAAGACTGTTGCTGATGTTAAATGGAACGAAGGAAGGCATGGTAACGGAAAGAATGGTGGGTTCAATGGTACCAACCATTTCTACCTGTCCAGAACCACCTACGGGAATATCCTTGTTTGAGGTTGCCTCAGCTGCCTGAGCAGTAGAGGAAAGCGCGCTAACAAGTAAGGTTGCGGATAATGCAAGCTGTAAAAACATATTTTTTTTCTTCATAAGTATACCTCCTGTTTGCATCTGTCACAGTATGGATACAGCAAGGTTAGTTTTGCACAGTCAGGGTGATTTGTGCCCCAGTCTGCCCAATGTACTCTGAGGTTTCCTCATCGTAAGCCAGGAAATAGGCGGTGGCGTCATAGGTGCCCTTTTCCAACACTTTATCTAATTTTACGTTTTCGATATAGGTTCCAGGTTTTAAATATTTGGAAGCGTAAATTTCCTCTTCTGTTTTATCTATGACGATGCTGACTTTTATAAGCTTAGCATTGTTTCCAGGATTTTCAATCAGCAGATTTCCCTCGGCGGTTCCATTTAAAAATACAGGGGAAGTATTGATGGAGAATGCAATCATACTGCGGTCTAACAGCGTCTGCAATTCCTTTCTTCGTTCATCCACGTCAACACCCGGCATAATTCCAGTTGTAGCATTGTCATCATACTCCAAGTTTTTGTTATCCTTTTTGGTAAATAAAAAATAGCAGATTCCTATGGTGAGCAAAATCAGTAAAATGACAATTACAACGATCAAAGCTCTTTTTTTTCCTTTACTCATAGAATCTATTCCTCCTTTGTAAAAAATTGTAAGAAAGTTTAAAAACAACTTTGTTGATTTGTCTCATTATATGATGAAAATTGTGCGAAATCAAGGAAAAATAATCGACAAATTTTGATATAATTCGACAATTAGGAAAAAAGGACTAAATTATCAGACAATTAAGAAAATAGTGTAAAAATGGAAAAGATAATTTGTCATGAAAAAAAGAATATGATATAGTAGCATTCAGGAACAGGAAAAGAGGGACTGGAATGACATTGCGAGGATTAATTTTGTCTTTACAGGAAATGAATATCGCAAAACCAGATGATTTGGAACGGTTTGTGATGGAGGATGGGTTGACAGAGCTTTTGGACGGTATTTATCATTATGGAGTTTTGATTATCAACCTGGATATGTTTCAAGTGGACCACCCAGAAAAATTGAAAGTGTTGTTGGAGCTGCATCAACTGAAACCGGAGGAATGCTTGATGCTAAGCGCTACGGATCAGACCTTGAAGCTGGCAGAAGGAATGAAAATTGCTATTGTAGGATATGTGAATCCAGAGCTTCCGACACAAAAGCTGGCAGAGGCAGTTATGGTGGTGGAAGGATTTGAGGAAGTAGATTTCTATTTCCTGGAACGGATGTATCAACGTGTACATGGGATTCCGTGGACTGTGATTGAAACGAAGCGGTGCTTCCTTCGGGAGATGACGGTAGAAGATTTAGAAGGTCTTTATCAGTTGTATCAGGGAAAAAATATTGCAAGATATGTGGATGAATTGTATGAAGACCGGAAAAAAGAGGAAGAATATACCAAAGCTTATATTAAAAATATGTATGCATTCTATGGGTATGGTATGTGGATTGCAGTAGAAAAGTCTACAGGCAATATGATTGGCAGGGCCGGATTGAACAACCGAATGATTCAGGGGAGGCCATCCCTGGAGCTAGGGTATCTTATTGGAGAGGAATATCAAAATCAAGGATTTGCAACTGAATTGTGCCAGGGCATTTTGCAGTTTGCAAAGGAGGGGACCGATTTTGAGGAAATTCACTGTCTCATAGAAAGAGAAAATGAGATTTCGATCCATTTGGCGGAAAAATTAGGTTTTATCTGGCAGGAAGAAATAAAAATCCAGGGGAGGACTATGCAAAGGTACACGAAAACATTGCATTTTTAGAAAAAATTAATTATAATAGAAGCTATCATTTCTGATAAAGTATGAAAAAGAGAGAGTTGCAGGATGGATACATGCATACAGGATGGAGAAATGCATATGGAAGATAGAAAAAGGACTCAATTAAGTGAACAGGAAAAAGCAGTCATGGAAACGGAAGGGCTGATACGAGCTACCAAGGAATTTGTAAGCCCTGAGAGCTTGTATGATGAGTTGATTGCAAGCGTAAAGCGGTATCATCCCTCTACAGATATTTCCCTGATTGAAAAAGCATATAAGATTGCAGATGAGGCACATAAAGGACAGGTGCGTAAATCGGGTGAGGCGTATATTATTCATCCTCTTTGTGTAGCAATTATTCTTGCAGAGCTGGAATTGGATAAGGAAACGATTGTTGCAGGAATTCTCCATGATGTAGTAGAAGATACCATAATGACAGAAGAGGAGATTGCCAAGGAGTTCAGCCAGGAGGTTGCTCTTTTGGTAGATGGCGTAACAAAATTGGGACAGTTATCCTATGATGCGGATAAAGTGGAGATTCAGGCGGAGAACCTGCGGAAGATGTTTCTGGCAATGGCAAAGGATATTCGTGTTATTCTGATTAAGCTTGCAGACAGACTTCATAATATGCGCACATTAAAATATATGAAGCCGGAAAAGCAGCGGGAGAAAGCCAGAGAGACCATGGACATCTATGCACCCATTGCCCAGCGTCTTGGTATTTCCAAAATAAAAATAGAATTGGATGATTTGTCCTTAAAATATTTGGAGCCAGAAGCTTACTATGATCTGGTGGAAAAGATAGACCTTCGTAAAAGTGTCCGGGAAGAATATATTTCTCAGTTGGTAGGAGAGGTAAAAGAACATATCAAGGGAGCAGGGATTGTAGCTGCTATTGACGGACGCGCGAAACATTTCTTTAGCATTTATAAGAAAATGGTAAACCAGGATAAGACACTGGATCAGATTTATGACTTGTTTGCCATTCGTATTATCGTAAATTCTCTTAAGGATTGTTATGCAGCCTTAGGGGTGATTCATGAGATGTATAAGCCCATTCCGGGACGGTTCAAGGATTACATTGCTATGCCAAAACCAAATATGTACCAATCGTTGCACACCACATTGATTGGTCCCACTGGGCAGCCCTTCGAGATACAGATCCGTACGTTCGAAATGCATCGTACGGCAGAATATGGAATTGCAGCTCATTGGAAATATAAAGAGGTATCCAATGGCAATAAACGAGCGGAAAAGAGTCAGGAAGAGGAGAAGTTAAGCTGGCTCAGACAGATTTTGGAATGGCAGAAGGATATGTCTGACAACCGGGAGTTTATGAGTTTATTAAAGAGTGACCTGGATTTGTTTTCTGACGCGGTGTTCTGCTTTACTCCTTCTGGGGATGTAAAGAATTTGCCCAATGGCTCTACACCCATTGATTTTGCCTACAGCATTCATTCAGCAGTGGGAAATAAGATGATTGGAGCCAAAGCCAATGGGAAATTAGTCAATATTGATTATGTGATTCAGAATGGAGACCGGATTGAAATATTGACTTCACAGAATTCCAGGGGACCAAGTCGGGACTGGTTAAACATTGTGAAGAGCACCCAGGCAAAAAATAAAATCAATCAGTGGTTTCGGAGTGAGTTTAAGGAGGAAAATATTTCCCGAGGCAAGGAGCTGATTGTACAGTATTGTAAAACCAAGAGCATTAACTGGTCAGAATTGAATCAAACCTCTTATCAGGCGCGCATTATGCGAAAATATGGATTTCGGGATTGGGAATCCGTATTGGCGGCAGTAGGGCATGGGGGCTTGAAGGAAGGCCAGATTATCAATAAAATGCAAGAGTATTATAAGAAAGACCATAAAGCAGCTCTCACAGATGCAGACATTCTAAAGAATATGGCGAATGACGGGATGGGGAATGCGGCTTCTTCTGGAAACAAGGAGAAGAATACCCATGGTCATTCTAAGAGTGGAATCGTGGTGAAAGGTGTGGATGATTTGGCGGTGCGTTTTTCCCGTTGCTGCGCTCCGGTTCCTGGAGATGAGATTGTAGGGTTTGTGACACGGGGAAGAGGGATTTCTATTCACCGGACCGACTGCATCAATATTATCAATCTTTCAGAAATAGAGCGGGCACGCCTTTTGGATGCAGAATGGCAAGCAGATGAAGGGGAAGCCGGGCGGTATATGGCAGAAATTAAGATTTATGGAAATAACCGCACCGGACTTCTGGTGGATATCACTAAGATTTTGACGGAGCGTCAGATTGATATCAGCGCCGTTCATTCTAATACCAGTAAACAAGGTGTTGCAACCATTACCCTGGCATTTGAGACAAAGGGGAAGGAAGAATTAACCAGCCTGATTGATAAAATACGTCAGGTAGAAAATATCATAGACATAGAAAGAACCAGAGGGTAGTGCCTCTGGTTTCAAATTAGAAAGGAACATAAGCCCATGAAAGTAGAACATCATTGTGTAGGACAGGTGGCAACTAATTGTTATTTTATGATTAATGAGGAAACAAAAGAAGCGCTGGTGATAGATCCAGGAGATTCTGCCCAGATGCTGGCTGAAAAACTCAATCAGAAAGGATGGAAGCCCCAGGCAGTGCTTTTGACCCATGGACATTTTGATCATGCTATGGCAGCAAAAGAATTGGCAGAGATGTTTGGAATTGAGATTTATGCTCATGAAAGGGAAAAGGATACCCTGGAAGACCCACGGAAAAATGTTTCCATCATGGTTGGAAATAAAGACAATTATCGTGCTGATGTGTATGTTAAGGACGGGGAAGTTTTGGAATTGGCAGGTATGGAGGTGAAAGTCTTACATACGCCAGGTCATACCGAGGGAGGCTGCTGCTACTATTTGGAGAAGGAGAAAATTTTATTTAGCGGAGATACTTTATTCTGTCAGTCTGTGGGAAGAACAGATTTTCCAGGAGGAAGCATGTCAAAAATTGTGCGTTCGATTAAGGAAAAGCTTATGGCGCTTCCAGATGAGGTAAAGGTATATCCGGGCCACATGGGGATGACTACGATTGGGTCGGAGCGCGTCCGTAATCCGTATTTATAGAGAGAGGCCAGCATGATTACCGTTTGTTTAAATAAAGAGGATTTTCAATATGATATTCATTCCCTGGTGAAAGCGTTTTATCCAAGAGAAGAAGTGAAGGTATTTGCGAACCGGGAGAAAATCCGCAGATTGGAGCAGAAATGTACACCCTTCTTTCACCTGGAGATTTCTTATCTGGAAGAAAATGGCTCTGGAGAAAAAGACAGGAAAAACCAAATAGAGATGGCTTTGTACCTTCCACCGATGGAACAGGAATCTGTGATGGAGGAAGGTTCTGGCAGGCACAAGGGATTGGCATATGAGGCAGGGGGCTATATTCAGGCAGCTCAGGCGGCGGTAGAAACAGATTTTTCAGACCGGAAAATGACGAAGGACCGACTGAAACAGTCTTTGTATCAAATGTTATCGGAATATACAAGGCAAAAGCTTCCCTGGGGAAGCCTTACGGGGATCCGGCCAGTGAAAATTTCCATGTCTATGCTGGAACAAGGAAGAACCCAGGAGGAAATTCGAACCTTTATGGCGGATACCTATTTTGCATCGGAGCAGAAAATAAACTTGTGTCTTGAGATTGCAAAGAAGGAACAGGAGATGTTAAGTCAGGTGGATTATAAGGAGGGTTACAGCCTGTATGTGGGCATTCCCTTCTGTCCAAGTATCTGTTCTTATTGTTCCTTTTCCTCTTCTCCGATTAGCATGTGGCAGGAGCAGGTAGACAAATATCTGGATGCATTGGAACAGGAAATTGACTTTGCAGCTTCTGCTTTTGCAAATAAAAAATTAAATACCATTTACATTGGCGGTGGTACTCCCACCACATTATCTCCCCAGCAGTTGGAACGATTGCTGATCAAAATAGAATCAAGTGTTTCGTTTTCAGATTTGGCGGAATATACGGTGGAGGCAGGAAGGCCAGACAGTATTACAAGGGAAAAATTGCAAGTGCTGCGAGAACATGGAATCTCACGGATTTCCATCAATCCCCAGACCATGAAGCAGGAAACTCTTCGTATCATTGGGCGGCGTCACACGGTAGCCCAGACGATCGAAAGCTTCTGGCTGGCAAGGGAGCTGGGATTTGACAATATCAATATGGATTTGATTCTGGGGCTGCCAGAAGAAACCTTGGAGGATGTAAGAAATACCATGGAACAGATGAAAGGCTTGTCTCCAGACAATCTAACGGTCCATTCCCTTGCCATCAAGCGGGCGGCCAGATTTCAGATGTTCTCGGAAGATTACCAGGGAATGCAGATGACCAACAGTTGGGAAATGATTGACTTGACGGAAAGGTATGCCAGGGAGCTTGGAATGTCGCCGTATTATTTATACCGACAGAAGAATATTGCAGGAAATTTCGAGAATGTAGGATATGCCAGGCCGGGGAAAGCCAGCTTATATAATGTCCTGATGATGGAGGAGAAACAGGATATTGCAGCTCTGGGTGCAGGCTCCATCAGTAAGCGGGTATATAAAGATGGACGAATTGAGCGATGTGAAAATGTGAAGAATGTTGCTCAGTATATGGAGAGAATACATGAGATGCTTGAAAGGAAAGAACAGCTTTTTGGCGGTAGATGACAAAATTTATTGGAATACTGAAATCAATTCGGGAGCAGTTGAATAAATCAGATAGGGATGAAGTGGAAGTAACTGTTTGTGAAAGGTGATTTTGGGCTTATGGATGGGAAGAAGGAGAAGCATATGGAATTTCGGCCATGTATTGATATTCACAATGGAAAGGTAAAACAAATTGTTGGGGGAAGCCTGAAGGATGAGGGAAGCCAGGCGGCAGAGAATTTTGTATCTGAGCAGGATGGAGCTTTTTTTGCAAAACTTTATCAAAGCTATGGAATACGAGGTGGGCATATTATTTTGCTGAATCCAGTAGACAGCCCCTGGTATGAAGACACAAAAGCTCAGGCAATGAAAGCCTTGGCTGCTTATCCTGGTGGAATGCAGGTAGGGGGCGGAATCTGTGCCGATAATGCAAAAGAATTTTTAAAATCTGGAGCAAGTCACGTAATTGTCACTTCTTATGTGTTTCGGGATGGAATGATTCATTTTGAGAATCTGGAAAAGCTGGAAAGGATTGTGGGAAAGGAAAATCTCGTATTGGACCTAAGCTGTCGCAAGCAGGGCGAGGATTATTATATTGTCACAGATCGGTGGCAGAAGTTTACAAAGGAGAAGATTACAGAGAGGCTACTGGAACAATTGGCAGGGTATGCAGATGAGTTTTTAGTACATGCGGTAGATGTGGAAGGAAAAGCTCAGGGGATTGAAACCAAATTGGTAGAATTGCTGGGAAATTGGGGGAAAATACCTGTAACCTATGCAGGAGGCGTAGGAAGTTTTTCTGATTTGGAGCAGGTGAAGCATTTGGGACAGAACCATTTGCATGTGACCATTGGGAGCGCCCTGGATTTATTTGGGGGTCATATGTCATTTGAGGAAGTATTGGGTTTTTGCAATTACCTATAATGCAAGAAATAGTGCAAGGAGAGAGAGTAATGAAATTTACAAAGATGCATGGAATTGGAAATGATTATGTTTATGTAAATTGCTTGACTGAAACAGTTACACACCCAGAGGAAACGGCGAAATATGTCAGTGACAGACATTTTGGAGTTGGTTCGGATGGATTGATTTTAATAAAACCTTCTCAGAATGCTGATTTTGAGATGGCAATGTATAATGCAGATGGTTCTCGAGGAGAAATGTGCGGCAACGGAATTCGCTGTGTGGCAAAATATGTGTATGATTACGGATTAACAGATCAGACAACGGTAAGTGTGGAAACACTGGGAGGAATCAAACATCTGGATTTGACCGTAGAGCATGGAAAGGTGTCTTTGGTGAAAGTGAATATGGGAGCTCCAGAGCTTTCCCCAGTTAAAATTCCGGTAATAGCCGAAGGAGAGAAGGCAGTAAATATTCCTTTGGAGGTGGATGGAAAGACTTATCCAGTGACTTGTGTTTCCATGGGGAACCCCCACTGTGTTATTTTTATGGAAGAGGATGTTCGAACATTGGATTTGGAGAAAATCGGTCCTTCTTTTGAGCATCATTCCAGGTTTCCCAAACGGATCAATACGGAATTTGTAAATGTAATTGATGAAAATACTTTGCGCATGCGAGTGTGGGAGAGAGGCAGTGGAGAAACCCTTGCTTGTGGAACTGGGGCTTGTGCCGTTGCAGTGGCTGCCATTCAAACTGGAAAAGTGAAACGGGAGATACTGGTACAGCTTTTAGGTGGGGATTTACATATTAGCTGGGAAGGCGGCCATGCACCAGTGTATATGACAGGGCCGGCGGTTACTGTTTTTGATGGAGAAGTAGCGCTCCCCCGGGAGCTGCTATAATGAAAAAATATTGTAGTGATTGTGAAGCCAAAGACTGAGCTTTGATGGAAAATAGTTATGGAAAGAGGCGCATATTATGTTTAAAATCAACGAAAATTATCAGAAATTACCAGGAAGTTATTTATTTAGTACGATTGCAAAAAAAGTATCGGCGTTTGCAGAAGCAAATCCTGAAAAAGAGATCATTCGTCTTGGAATTGGCGATGTAACCCAACCATTGGCTCCAGCTGTCATTCAAGCAATGCATCAGGCCGTGGAGGAAATGGGAAATGCAGATACATTTCATGGATATGCACCAGATTTGGGGTATGAATTTTTGCGAAAGGCCATTGCGGAGCATGATTACAAAGCCAGAGGATGTGAAATTTCAGCAGATGAGATTTTTGTTTCGGATGGTGCGAAAAGTGATTCTGCGAATATTCAGGAAATTTTTGGACAGGAGAATCGAATTGCAGTTTGCGACCCAGTCTATCCGGTCTATGTGGATTCCAATGTGATGGCAGGACGAGCAGGTATCTATCATACAGAAACAGAGACTTGGAGCAATGTGATTTATATGCCATGTACCATGGAAAATGATTTTGTGCCAGAATTTCCAAAGGAGACGCCAGATATGATATATCTGTGCTTCCCCAATAACCCTACTGGAACCACCATTACGAAACATAAGCTCCAGGAATGGGTGGATTATGCCAACAAAGTTGGAGCCGTGATCATTTATGATGGCGCTTATGAGGCGTATATTTCTGAAGAAAATGTGGCCCATTCGATTTTTGAGTGTGAAGGGGCGAAAACTTGTGCCATTGAATTGAAAAGTTATTCCAAGAACGCGGGATTTACCGGAGTGCGTTTGGGCTATACTGTAGTCCCCAAGGAATTAAAATGCGAGGGAGTTTCTTTAAATCAGATGTGGGCACGCCGCCATGGTACTAAGTTTAACGGGGCTCCTTATATCGTTCAGCGGGCGGGGGAGGCCACTTACAGCCAGGAAGGAAAAGCTCAGTTGAAGGAACAGGTGGCTTACTATATGAAGAATGCTGCTGCCATTAAAACTGGATTGAAGGATGCTGGTTATACAGTATTCGGAGGAGTTAATGCGCCTTATATCTGGTTAAAAACACCAAATAATATGACTTCCTGGGAGTTTTTTGATTACTTGCTGGAGCAAGCCAATGTAGTTGGAACTCCAGGTTCTGGATTTGGACCAAGCGGGGAAGGATATTTCAGGCTTACTGCCTTTGGCAGCTATGAAAATACTTTGGCAGCATTGGAGCGGATCAAGAAGTTATAGTATTTTTGATACTGCAGATTCTAATTCCTGCCTTTTTTATGAAAATGAAGACGGAATATAGACTCCAGTAAAGCCCAAATGAGAAATTAGATTTTTATAAAGATTCGATATCAAAGTAAGCGTCCAAACTCTGTAGGATAGAAGGGTTGGACGCTTTTGCTAAATTTATAACAGTGGAATTCCATGCTTTTCTGCTTCTTTTACAACTTCCTCTTTCCAAAGGGAGGATTGAACTTCGCCGATATGGGCTTTTCTTAAGAAAAACATGCAGATGCGTGACTGACCAATGCCGCCTCCGATGGTAAAGGGAAGCTTCTCCTGGAGAATGGCTTTCTGGAATGGAAGTTCTGCGCGATTTGGACAGCCAGCTTTCTCTAACTGCTCCAGCAGGGCTTGTTTATCCACACGGATACCCATAGAGGAAAGCTCCAGGGCAATATCAAGCACTGGATAATATACCACAATATCTGCATTTAATGCCCAGTCATCATAATCTGGCGCACGTCCATCATGAGGTTCTCCAGAAGATAGTTTATCGCCAATCTGCATGATGCATACCGCGCCTTTGTCTTTTGCAATCCGCAGTTCCCGCTCCTTGGGGGAACACTCTGGAAACCTGTCTTCCAGTTCCTGAGTGGTGATAAAAAAGATATCATGGGGAAGGATTTCCTCAATGTAATCGTACCGGATTGCCATATATTTCTCTGTTTTTCTGAGAACCTTGTAGACATTTCGTACCGTGTCCTTTAAGTAATTCATATTCCGTTCTTCTCTGGAAATGACTTTTTCCCAGTCCCACTGGTCCACAAAAATGGAGTGGATGTTGTCGGTGATTTCATCCCGTCGGATGGCATTCATGTCTGTGTAAAGCCCTTCGCCTAGAGAGAAGCCATATTTATCCAGTGCATAACGCTTCCACTTAGCAAGAGAGTGTACAATTTCTGCTTCTTTTTCATTTTGCTCTTTAATGCCGAAAGTTACCGGACGTTCTACGCCATTCAGATTGTCATTTAAGCCGGAAGCTGGATCTACAAACAGCGGAGCGGATACCCGCTGTAGGTTCAGCCGTTCGGAAAGCAGATTTTGAAAAAAATCTTTGACGGTTTTAATTGCAATCTGGGTGTCATGCAAATCCAGTTGAGGTTTGTAGTGATCAGGTATCGTCAAGTGTTCCATAGTGGTCTCCTTATATGTATTTTTTCTTCCGTACTATTATATGCCTGTATTTGTTTTTTTTCAAGAAAGAAGAATTATTTTTTTGATGGCATATAGGATTGTTTGTATGCTACAATGTATGAAAAGATTTGATGTGTGTTTGTGCAGGAAGAAAAGAGGTGGTTTCTAATGGAAGGATTCCATATGACAGATGTGATACAGCAGTTGGAATGGATGGCCAGAATTCTGCTGGCAGGAGTTTGTGGTGGAATTATTGGATATGAGCGGGAAAGCAGAAGAAAAACAGCAGGGCTTCGCACCCATGTAATTGTGGCAGTTTCTTCTGCATTGATGATTATATTGTCAAAATATGGATTTCAGGATGTGACAGGACCGTATGTGCGTGCAGACCCGTCCAGAATGGCGTCAGGAGCAGTAGCTGCCATTGGATTTTTGGGATCGGGAGTTATTTTTTCTCGGAATAAAAATATCAGCGGAATCACTACTTCAGCGGGAATCTGGGCAACCCTTGGGGTAGGGATGGCGGTAGGAGCCGGAATGTATGTCATAGGGATTTGTACCACTGGAATTGTGGTTTTGGTAGAAATTTTTCTTGGGCGGCCAGGAAAGGTATCCCACATTATCAAAGATGTATATGAGATAGAGATGGATTATCTTTATAATCCGGCATCGGGAAATCAGATGAGCGCAGATATCATAAGAGAACTGGAGGAAACGTATCACTGTAGAATACTCAGATTTCGTACCAGGAAGCGAGGAGAGCATATTCGGTTGGAATTGCTGGTGCGGACAGCAAAGGGAGAAGAATTGTTTCACTTGGCAGAATATGTGGAGAAATATCCTGAGATTTTGAAGCTTACCATATGACAGAAAATTTACAGAGGCTAAGAGGTTTTCGCCTGCTTGATGATGATATTGACACTTCAAAAAATTGCGGAATACGCAGGACTTCCACTTGACGAAGTAAAAAAACTGAAAGCAGAACGGACATCATAAAATAAAACCGTAGACCGGGAATCTAAAACAAGTTCCCGGCCTTATTTTTTGTTCTAAAGGCGTCTGCTTCAATGTTTAACTGATAAATTTTCTTTGATGCATATGGTTTGCCAGATAGCCAAATACAAGGGTTAGAAAGAAAAATTGTATGCTTGCGTTTAGGTAGGGCCAGATGTAATCCAACCCAGTTTTTATGTTATTTACAGGGCATTGTCCCAGTATTCCAAAAGATAACGCCTTGGAGAAACTGATACAGTATTGGAAATGAGACCAATACAAAAAGGAAAGGTCTAGTGTAACTTCTATGTAATTGACAAAAAGCATCAGCATGGAACGGATCAGGTTGGCAGAGGGTCGTTGGATATCTGCCATATTTTATTGATACAGGCGAAACGTCTTTTCTGCACTGTTTCTTCTTTATCATAAATGACAAAATATATTTTGGGAACGTCCGTCAGTTCAAACATTTCCGGATCCTGGGTTTTCCATTCGATGCAGGCATTTACCATAGAAGCCATTGCGATACGTGCGGCTAGCTCAAATGGAAATCCATAATTGCCGGAGCCGATGATAGGGATGGCAAGAATTTTGATTTCTGTGTGTTGTTTTAAGATATTTACAATTTCACGGTAGCAGGATTCCAGAATTTCGATTCTGGAACTGGAACACGTTTTCGGATACTTTGGTGTGCAATCATATTTTGAACCAACCACATGTATTATGTGTTCACACAGGCCGTAGCCATTTGTTAAAACAGCCTGACCTCTGGGACAGAGGATTTTTTGGTTCTGTGGAAAGCTCTCCTGGATTTTTTGTTCGAAATAGCCTTGTTGTCCAGCATAACGGTCAATGGTTTCATGAACAGAAAGATTGACGCTTGGAGCTTCGTAATTTTTTTCGATTTTTTTTAAGGCAGGATTGGAAGCATTTACAATTGTGTCAATGTCATATTTGTCTAGAAAAGTTTTATCTGCAATGTTTCCTTCAATGATTGCAAACATTCTGCTGATTATCTTAAGTTGTCTCCCCATATAATTTTTAATCTCCCTCTTTTGTTATGGTATTTATTATAGTACTGCCAGGATGAAATGGCAAGATTTGATGTTTCTAAGTTTTTCATTTTTGAAAAACAAAACTGCGGTAATCTTTAAAGCGTTCTGTGATGAAAACCGAATTCGAATTATAAAGCTGCTGCGTTCGGGTGAGAAATGCGCCTGTAAATTGTTGGAAGAAATCAATGTAACGCAACCTACCCTTTCCCATCATATGAAAATACTTTGTGACGCTGAAATTGTTGTTGGTCGCAAAGAGGGAAAATGGACACACTATTCTATTTCTGAAAAAGGTGTGGAACAAGCAAAGGAATGTTTACAGTTGTTGACCGCACGGGATGATGAATGTGAAAATAAGTCGTGCTGTGAATAGAGGTTGAATACATTACAGATATGCAGAAAGTAATGGAATACGGCGTTATGAGTATGCCTGCCGTTGTTGTTAATGAGAAGGTCGTGTCAATGGGAAAAGTGCTAAAATCTGCGGATGTGGTTGCATTGCTGCATAAGCTGGGATTTTAACAATAGTTAAAAGGAATTATTTTTGCCGTCGGGGATGGGTACTAATTCCAGTGTTAGTAAGGCGATTGAAAGAAATTTATCCAATGCAACCAGACGTTTGGGAAATTTTTTGTTGAATATCCGTTTCATTTCGTCCACATTCTGTTCACGGATCAATCCGTGGTTAGGATAAGAGGCTGCTTTTACATAAGCTTGATAAGGAACACCATTCGCATTTAATGCCGCAGATATGAGGACATTCGTATCAATCAGAACTCTCATGCGTTTTCGTCCTCATTTCTCAATTCTCTTACAAGTGCCATAACATCATCATCGGATATGAGCCCAGACGCTTCCGCTTCGCCAGACATTTCTCCCTGGAGCATTTGCATGGCATAGACAGCTGAATTAACGATACGGACAGTGCCACCCTCCACAATAAAAGATATACGGTCTCCGTTTGTCACGCCTAGTACTTCACGAACATCTTTCGGAATTGTAACCTGTCCTTTTGCCATGACTTTTGCGTTGTCAACAAAAGTATTTGCTAACATATCTTTCACCTCCTAAAATATGGAAAGTAGGGATTTCCCTACTTGTATTATATGTGATTGCCCAGAAAAAATCAAATAAAATTCCTTTGATACATATGGTTTGCCAGACACAAGGGTGAGAAAGAAAATATGAGAAAACAGAAGAATAGGGAAAGGGTGTTCTGCAAGAACACCCAAAGGGAAAGAAAACACAGAAGCAGAAAAAAAGAACATCCTGATAGTCCCTGATAATACTTACATAGGATTGGATAATTCCGAAAACGGGAAATTGTAGATAACTGTGTCAGAAGATTTTCCCACAAGGTTCGAAAGCCTTCCAAATCGGACCATTTTCCAGGTAGTATCCAGAACGGAAATTTTGCTGCATCAGTAAATAGTTCCAGCTTTAGATAGCAGAGCCAAGGGGCCAGACAGAAAAAGTATGTCCATCTGGCGGCGCGGGATTGTTTCAAACGTAGAAAAAAGAGCGCCAGGATACACAGAAAAAAGAAAAATGTAATTAAGGCAACCAACCATTTCAACAGCTTCACGTCAATTTTGACATCACTTGTTTGAAAAAAGTGTTGGATTCTTTGATCGTTCAGGGCGTTTCTCTCATGAATGATGGAAATGGCTATGTCTTCCTCAAAAGAAAAGTCTGAGCCAACAGTCGGTTCATTCACAGTGGTATCAGAATGAGGGGAGGAAGAGGTATCGCTAAATCCTTTAGGAATGGAAGGATTCTGCCCAAGAAACAGAATGGGAGTTTCACAGGGAAGAATGTGCTTTATGATATAAGGAGTCTCCTGATATACAATATGTTTGCCCACAGCCTGATGGGAACCAAACAATGCGGCTGCCAGTTGGGTGGATACGATACAGGACGGTTCGCTGGTATGTAGATAGAGCTCTTCTAGTCTATTTCCGCTTAGTTGGACGATATATCCAGACGCTTTGCGGGATAATTCCTCTGAATGTAGGTTTTGCTCTTGACGGATGCGAAAGGTTTCACAGTCTATTCCCTGGGATTGTCCTTCCCTTACCAATCCTTGGGCGAAGGAAGGATTGGAAGAAAAAAGGTAGGCACAATCCTCCTCCCAATCTTGGCATTCTTTAAAGTTGAACTGGAATTTGGTAAAACTAAAGAGGAACAGGAGACCAGACAAAAGCACTCCTAAGTATTTATAGATGTTAACAGCAGTTATTTTTTGATGATTCATAGGTATCCCCTTTTTAAATATGTTCTAATCTTCAAGGACTCGTATGCGGTCCCCATCTTTTATGGTTTTACTTGCATTTACAATAATGAAATCTGAGGAGGAAAGATTTCCTTCTACTGCCGCATACTGGTCATTTTTTTCTAAGACAGTGACTGGTACGTATTCGGCGGTTGTTTGTATGCCGAGAATGGTAGACTTCTCTTGGATTCTTATGACAAAATCCCCAGATTCACGGCTGTACAAGGCCGACAAGGGGATACAGCATGGATAAATCTTGCTCTCCCTTGTGATATCTAAAACTGCTTCCTGGGCTTTGGAAATTTCGTAAGAATCCAGATCGGCAGTAATATGGAAGGCTTCATTTTCTTTCTGGGAAACGCTGCTGATTTTTATATGCTCCAGAAGGCCAGGCTCTTCTTGCATTTTAAGAGTTCCCTCTGTTCCTGCCTCCATGGATTGGCCTTCCATAGGGGTGAAAGTACCTTCAAATTGGAAGGACTGGGCAAAGTCCGCCAGAATCATTACTGGTTCTTGGGAAGTCATGCTTCCTGTGGAAATCGGGCATTCCAAAACCTGGCCATCATATTCTGAATAAACGTTACCCTCTGCTTGGCTAAGCTCTTTTAATGCCTCCAGGGTACGGCTAAGGTTTGCTTTTTCTATCTGCAAAAGAGCAGCAGAATTATCTTTGGTTAGAGGTTGCCTAGCATCTTCTATCTGACGGGCGGCAGTCTTTAGGGAGTCATCCTGGGCGGCAAGGGCGTCCTCGTACTGTTTTTGTTTTTCCTGGCAGAGTTGTTCCAATTCCGACTGTTTTTTGGTCCATGCGTCCATGGGATCTTCGGTGGGCGGTTGAGGGTCGTTGGTTGTTTCAGATACATCAGGCTTTTTTGTATCATGGAGCGTTGATTCATTTTGGTCATTTTCGGATTCCAATTCTACCAAGGTTGGTTTCTGGATTCGGTGGAGATGAAGTTCGTTTTTGGCATTTTCCCATTCCAGATAAGCTGCGTTGACATCAGATTGTGAAGTATTTGCAACGTCCGTGTAATCTTCCTGTGCTCGGCTCAGCGCCAGTTCTTGTTGGCTGGCCTGGTTGTGCCAGGCTTGTTCCAAATTTTTGATTTGCAGGTCAAGCTTTTGTATTTCTTGCTCCGTTTGCTGAGTGACTGTCTGTAGGTTGTTTTTATCAATGGAAAAAAGCAGGTCTCCTTTTTTTATCATATCATTTTCCTGCACCTTTACCTGTGAAATCCGTAGGTTTTCCTGGCAGTAGACAGCATAATTTTCTTTTGCCGTAATGCTGCCTTGGATTTCCAGAGGATATTTTAAACTCATTTCTTCCGGGGAAGAAACGGATACCTGGGGTATCATAAAGGAATCTGCTGCCCTGGATATTATGGTAAAAGCAGCCATTGCCATTAGGAATAGAAAGATAGCGTTATATTTTTGAAAGTGAATCAGTTTTGGAATAGGAAGTTTTAATTTCATGGGTAGTTACCTCTTTTCTTCATTTTTCAGAACCATTGTGCCAATGCCTTTTTGCAGCTCTTCCTTTTCCAGAAATGCCAGGACGCATACAGGAAGAAGTACAAGAAAAGAAAATACAAAAATATACTGGGTATTTTCCGGGGTTACGTTGGGCAGAGAAAGGGAAAACGGCCAAAGTGCAGGCGTTTTTAAAAAGAGCAGAGGCTGCTCCAGCAGGTTCCAATATTCCAGGATCCCAAGGAGCAATGCAGCTTTTATACCAGGCATGGCTAGTGGGACGCCCATGTGCCAGAACAAGCCGAATCTGCTGCTGCTGTCCATAGAGAAGGCTTCAAAGATTTCCTCAGGTATTCCGATGAAATAGCGGTAAATTAGGAACACAGGAAAGGTGGAGCACACAGCTGGCAGGATAATAGCCCAATGGCTGTCCATGATTCCCAACTTATCAATGACAATGTAGCTTGACAGCATTGTAACCTGAAATGGCAGCAGCATCAGGATGGTATAAAGGTAGAACAACAGGCTGCTGAGTTTTCCCTGCCATCTGGAAAATCCCCAGGCGGCAGGGACAGAAAACAGCAATTGCCCAATGACAATAAAAAATGTCAACTTTACGGAATTCCAGAAGACAACGTAGAATTCTGGTGTGTCCAGCATGACTTCCAAATAGCCTTTCAATGTGGGGAAGGATGGGAGCAGTAAAAAAAACGTCTGCCCCTGTTCTTCAAAAATGCCTTTCAGGGAAAGGGCCAGCTCCTCCCTGCTGCTGATAGAGCCGATAAATAGGAGGAATACTGGGAAACAGGAAAGAATGCACAGTAATATTGGAAAACATAAGGATAATTTTTTAAGAACCGCGTGAATCAAAATTTTCATCTCCTTTTCTGGGTAAGATTTCTTTTTTGTCATCTTATCACGGGTCATTTGCAAAGTCCTCTAAGAATTCTCTAAGCCGTGGAGAATTCTTAGAGGACTTTTAGAGAATATTTATGGTATTATTAATAAGCAACAAAGCTCTTGCAGGAAGCGGAGCTGGTAGGAGGATTGTCATGAGAATACTGCTGGTCGAAGATGATACAAGTTTAACAGAATTGCTGCTGTACGGGTTGGAGGAAGAAGGATTTTCGGTTGATATCTGCCATGATGGATATGAGGGATTATTACTGGCGTTGCAAAATGTTCACGATATTATTTTACTGGATCGGATGCTTCCAAACCTGCCAGGGGAGAAAATATTAAAACGTATGCGGAAGGATGGAGTGAATACGCCTGTGATATTTATCACGGCTTTGGGGGATTCCATGGAAAAAATCAATGGCTTGGATTTGGGCGCCGATGACTATCTGGTAAAGCCTTTTGATATTGGAGAGCTGTTGGCGCGCATCCGCAGCGTTATGCGAAGGACGCTGTCTTTGCGTTCTCATCTTTTGATTCAATTTGGAGATATTTCTTTTTCGGAGAGGGAATCGAAATTGATTTACAAAGATAAGGGTTATATTCTGCCCAGACGGGAGGGCGAGCTTTTTGCTTATTTTCTTCGGAATCCGGATCAGGTTTTGACCCGTTTGCAGATTATTGGAAATGTGTGGGGGCCAGAGGCGGAAATAGAGGATGGAAATCTGGACAATTATATCTATCTGTTGCGGAAAAGGCTGAAAAACCTTCATGCAGAACTGGAAATTGTAACTGTCCATCGGCAGGGATATCGTTTGACCATAAAGAAAGGGACTTGATATGCTGCGAAATATTCAAATCAAACTTTCTTTGCTCTGCTGTGGGATAACGGCTTTACTGGTACTTGCGATTGTTTTATGCTGTCTCAAAATTTCTGAAGAAAACATGTATGGTCAGGAAGAAGCGCTTTTTTTCTTGAAGGCAAATGCGGTTTCCTATGAGCTGCAAACCACAGAAACAATCAGCATCAATTGGTATATGAGAAATGGAGGCGCAGAAGAAGAAATACTTTGTCTGGAGGTAAATGGCGTGTTGTCTACCCTTTCCGATGTGGTTCTCACAGAGTCAGATCGTATGATTGTAGGAGAAGTGAAAAAATATATCGAGAAAAATGGTATTCTGCCAATGAAGGGAATGTTTTTTTGGGAAATGGATTATTTTCAATATGGAAAAGGAAAACAAGGATTTCTGGTGATGTATGGGACAGTTTCCAGACAAGAGTCTGAGATTACATATTTATATCTGTACAGCCTCAGTTCTTTTTGGCAGAATGCGAAGACGCAGCGTATTTGGTTTTTGGCAGTCTGGCTTTTTTCCATACCCATGGTCTATCTATTTTCCTGGTGTTTTACTGCTCGTGCATTGCAACCGGTAGCGCAAAATCAGGAGAAACAAAAAACCTTCATTGCGGTTGCTTCTCACGAATTGCGTTCGCCTTTGGCAGTCCTTAAAACAGGTCTGTCCATCTTGAAAAATAAGCCTGATACCCATAGGAATACCAGGATTTTTTCATTGATGGATTGTGAAATGTCCAGGATGGAACGGTTAATACAGGATCTTTTGTGTCTGGCAAAAGTGGAGCAGGCCAAATTGAGTATTCAGTTTGAGACCGTGGAGCTGGGAGATTTGGTAGAGGGAATCGGTGAAAAATATGCTGAAATAGCCAAGGAAAGAGGAATTTCCTTTTCTTTTTTCAAAGAGGAGGGATATGATTATTGCTGTATCTGTGATTTTCAAAGAATTGAGCAGGTAGTAATCATTTTATTGGAGAATGCATTGTTTTATACGCCTGCTGGACAAAGCGTGTCATTACGCTTGTATCGGCAAAGGAATAAGTGTTGCATTCAGGTGACAGATACGGGGGTGGGGATTTTGGATGAGGAGAAGGAGAAAATTTTTGATAAATTTTATCGGGTGAGCGCTTCCCGGAGTGATAAGGAGCATTTTGGGCTGGGATTGTCCATAGCAAAGGAAATTTGCAACAGCCACGGTGGAAAAATTTTGGTTAGCGATACGAAAGGAGGCGGAAGTACATTTACCATAAAGCTGCCTGTGAGACCATAGGACACAAGTGTATAAAATATGGGGAAAAGGCAGACTGTGAAAGATGGAAGATTTATTGGAAAACATCTTTTCTTTTTAAGGAAAAGGTATTATAATAACAGCGTAGAAATTTATCATGAAACGGGGAAGCGAAATGCTTCCCCTTATGTGCTGTTTTTGGAAAGATTTTTCACTGCGAAGCATTAAAGTGAACGGCCCTGAGATGGCACAAGCAATAAGAAAGAGAAAGACGACAGATAAGCTGCCGTAGATGGAGGAGACATGCAGATTATTATTGTGGGTTGTGGAAATGTTGGGACAACTCTGACAGAACAATTGAGTAAAGAAGGACACAATATTACAGTAATAGACAGAGATGCCCAAAAAGCTGAGTCAGTGGCAAACCGATTTGATGTTATGGGCGTTGTGGGAAATGGTGCCAGCTTTACGGTACAGAATGAAGCAGGAATTGATGAAGCTGATTTGATGATTGCAGTTACCACCTCGGATGAAGTGAACCTGCTTTGCTGCTTAATCGCTAGAAAGGCAGGAGGGTGCAATACGATTGCCAGGGTGCGTAATCCTATCTATAATCGAGAGATTGCTTACATTAAAGAAGAGCTAGGATTGTCGATGGTAATTAATCCAGAATATGCAGCAGCCAGCGAGATTGCTCGTCTGTTAAAATTTCCTTCTGCCATTAAGGTAGATAGCTTTGCAAAAGGAAGAGTAGAGATTTTGAAATGCAGAATCGGGGAAGGGTCGGTACTAGATGGCCGGCCGCTAACTTATATTTCTAGCGGACTCCATTGTGATGTGTTAATTTGCACCGTAGAGCGTGGAGAGGAAGCATTCATTCCTTCTGGTAATTTTATACTGAGGGAAAAGGATGTTATTTCTGTTGTAGCGTCTTCCAGGAAGGCCAATGATTTTTTTCGGAAAATTGGAATGGTCACCAACCGGATCAAAAATTGTATGATTATTGGTGGTGGGGAAACTACATATTATCTGGCGAAACAGCTTTTGCCCATGGGTATAGAGATAAAAATTATTGAACAGGATAAAGAACGATGCAACGAATTGAGTGAGCTTCTTCCCCAGGCCATGATTATTCGTGGGGATGGGACGGAGCGTAATCTTCTGTATGAGGAGGGAATGCCAAAGGCCCATTCATTTGTGGCATGGACGAATTTGGATGAAGAAAATATTATGCTGAGCCTTTTTGCAAAAAGTGTGTCAAAGGCGAAAACCATTACGAAGGTCCATAGAATTTCCTATGATGAGATTCTTGACAGCATGGACCTGGGCAGTGTGCTTTATCCAAAGAATATCACAGCAGAATATATTCTTCAGTATGTACGTGCCATGCAGAATTCCATTGGCAGTAATATTGAGACATTGTATCAATTGATTGAGGATAAAGTAGAAGCATTGGAGTTTAGGGTCCAGGAGAAATCAGCTCTAGTGGGAATTCCGCTAAAAGAATTACAGTTAAAAGAAAATCTCCTGATTGCCTGTATCAACCGGAGAGGAAATATTATTACACCCGGTGGACAGGATACAATTGAAATGGGCGATACAGTAGTGGTAGTGACTACAAATCAGGGGTTCCATGACCTGAAGGATATTTTGAAATAGGCGGAGGAAATGGTGTTATGAATTATTCGATTATCAGATATATTCTCTGTCGGGTGTTGGAATTTCAGGCATTGTTTTTGTCTCTTCCTTGTATTGCAGCAGTCATTTATAGAGAAAAAGAAGGCTGGGCTTATGGGGCAGTACTGGCAGGTTGTTTGATCCTTGGCGTATTTGGAAAAATGAAAAAGCCCCAGAGTACTGTATTTTATGCAAGGGAAGGGTTTGTGACGGTATCCTTAAGCTGGATTCTTTTGAGCTTGACTGGTGCGCTGCCCCTGTTTTTATCGGGAGAGTTTCCCAGTTATACAGATGCATTGTTTGAAACAATCTCCGGTTTAACCACTACTGGAGCAAGTATATTGAGTGATGTGGAGGCTCTTTCAAATTGCAACTTGTTCTGGCGAAGCTTTACTCACTGGATTGGCGGAATGGGAGTATTAGTCTTGATCCTGGCAATTCTTCCCTTGGCAGGGGGATATAATATGCATTTAATGCGGGCAGAAAGCCCAGGCCCTACCGTTGGAAAGCTGGTTCCAAGGGTTAAAAATACCGCAAGAAACCTATACAAAATGTATGTGGTTTTAACAATCGTCCAGATTATTCTGCTTTTGGTGACTGGAATGTCTCCTTTTGAATCTATGACCTTGTCCTTTGGTACAGCAGGTACGGGAGGATTTGGGGTATTGAACAGCAGTATCGGATCTTATCCCATGATTTCTCAGGTGATTATTACGATTTTTATGATCCTGTTTGGTATTAATTTCAATGTATATTACTTATTTTGGACGAAAAAACCTTTGCAGGCATTGAAGCATGAGGAAATGAGGTACTATCTTGGTATTATTTTGACAGCAGTTTTGGTGATTACCATAAATATCAAGGGAGGGTTTACATCTTTTCTGGAGGCCCTTCATCATGCGGCTTTTCAAGTAGCTTCAATTATGACAACCACAGGGTATTCTACGATAGATTTTAACCAGTGGCCAGAGTTTTCCAAGTTTGTGCTGGTTTTATTGATGTTTATTGGCGCCTGTGCAGGAAGTACTGGTGGAGGTATTAAAGTATCTCGAATTATAATTATGTTGAAGCTGGTAAAAAATGAATTGTCCTATTTGATTCATCCCAAACGCGTGCGTCAGATACATTTTGAAAAGCATGTGGTAAACAAAGATGTGTTACGTTCAATTTCCGTGTTTTTTATTACCTATGCAGTTGTTTATGGGGCTTCTGTGTTGCTCATTTCTCTGGATGAGTTGGATTTTACTACTAATTTTACCGCAGTAGCAGCGACATTGAATAATATTGGTCCAGGACTGAATCAGGTGGGTCCGGCGGAAAATTTTGCGGTGTATTCCCAACCTGCAAAGTATGTATTGATGTTTGATATGTTGGCAGGACGGTTGGAGCTGTTTCCGCTTTTGCTGTTGTTTACTCCCTCTACCTGGAAGCGTCGGTAAAAAAGGAGGAACAAGACATGCGCCAAATGGAATTTAAGATGGAACGAACAGGGCTGTTAAAAGAAGGAGATGTGCTTCCGGTTACAGAAGGGAAGCTTCCTACTTCTTATTACTATACCCTGGGCAAAGCTTATGCTATGTCAGCAAATTATAGTTTCAGTGAACGCTTGAAGTCCAAAGAAGGAACTGTAGTGAAGGTACATGAGACGCCGAAAGGCTTTTTTGTGACAGTAGAATTTGAGGAATAGTAATTTGAAGAATGAAGGTTTGAGGATAGGAATGGAGTCAAGAGTAGCCATTATTGGTATTATTGTGGAGGAAGAGTCTTCAGTGGAAGCATTAAACCAGATTCTTCATGAATATGGTTCTTGCATTATTGGCAGGATGGGGATTCCCTATCCCAAAAAGGGAATTAATATTATCAGCATTGCAGTGGATGCCCCACAGGATACCATTAGCGCCCTTTCTGGTAAGTTGGGGAAATTGAAAGGAATCAGCAGTAAAACGGCATATTCAAAAGTGTAGAAGGGAAGAAGGAGGGAAGGCTGTGAGTTTAAATCATACACCTTTAGGGAACCGTGTTCATATTGGTTTTTTTGGAAGGAGAAATGCAGGGAAATCCAGTGTGGTAAATGCAGTGACAGGACAGGAGCTTGCTGTGGTGTCAGAAGTGAAAGGAACCACTACAGATCCGGTGCAGAAGGCTATGGAGCTGTTACCTCTGGGACCTGTGGTGATTATTGATACCCCTGGGATTGATGATGAGGGAGCATTGGGAGAATTGCGCGTCAAAAAGACGAGGCAGATTTTAAACAAAACGGATGCGGCGGTTTTGGTGCTGGATGGAATTTATGGGATGGCAGAGGCTGAGCAGGAGCTGATTCATTTGTTTGAGGAGAAGAAAATCCCATTTGTCCTTGCAATCAATAAAACGGATTTGTTGGAAGAAGGAATCAGTAAAGTTCAAAAGGATGAAAGGCTCAAAGCATACTGGGAAAATGGAACCTGTATTTCAGTCAGCGCAAGGACGGGATACCATATTCAGGAATTAAAGGAGAAAATTGCAGGTCTAACACTCCAGGGGGAGTCGTCAAAAAGAATTGTGGGAGATTTGATTCGGCCAGGAGACTTTGTAGTCCTGGTGGTTCCTGTTGATGAGGCGGCGCCGAAGGGAAGGCTGATTCTTCCCCAGCAGCAGACCATCCGGGATATCCTGGACGCAGATGCTGCTGCGATTACAGTAAAAGACAATGAATTAAAAGAATTGCTACAGCGCCTAGGGAAGAAGCCGTCCATGGTAATTACAGACAGTCAGGTGTTTGGGAAGGTTTGTGCAGATGTCCCAAGGGAGATTCCTCTTACTTCGTTTTCTATTTTGTTTGCCCGGTATAAAGGCAATTTACAGACGGTAGTGGGAGGAGCGGCTGGGATTGAAACGCTGCAAGAGGGAGATAAAATACTGATTTCTGAGGGATGTACCCATCACCGGCAATGTGGTGATATTGGTTCTATCAAGCTGCCCAATTGGTTGAGGGAATATACGAAAAAGCGCCTTCAGATAGAGCTTACGTCAGGGACGGAATTTCCAGAGGACTTGTCAGAGTTTCAACTGGTTATTCATTGCGGCGGCTGTATGCTGAACGAGCGGGAGATGAAGTATCGGTTAAAATCCGCTATAGAACAGGGAATACCTATGACAAATTATGGAATTGCAATTGCATATATGCAGGGGATTTTAAGACGGAGCGTGGAATTATTTCCTGATGTTCTGGCCAAACTTCCGAAGAAGTTTTAGAAAAATACTTTCACGCATATAAAAATAATCTTGGGAGCGGGTTACATCATTGAAAGATAAGAAATATATCAAAACCATTATTTTACACCGATTTTTTCGAAAAATGCTTTGGGCGGCCCTTGTATGTATGATTGGACTTGTGGCCTGTCTTTTTCTTGGAAAGACGATTCTTGGATCATTTGTCTGGTATGGAAATGAAAAAGCATATCCTCTTATTCATTGGATTTCAGATAATCAGGGCCTTTTTGTATGTTTTATGTTTTTGGCAGGGCTTGTGGTAATTGGAATCTTTTACTGGATTACCCTTTTGAACTATTTTCAGGAGGTCTTGGCGTCAATGGAAAAATTGAATGATACCGAAAGCCTGATTCAGCTCCGGCCCCAGCTGCAGGAGGTGGAGCAATATATGAATGAGCTAAAGCGGCAGAAGGAATGGAATGAGCGCAAGGTCAGGGAGACGGAACAGCGCAAAAATGATTTGATTGTATATCTTGCCCATGATTTGAAAACACCGTTGACGTCTGTGATTGGTTATCTTACCTTGTTAAAAGAAGAACGGGAGATTTCGCCTAAGCTTCAGGATAAATATCTGTCCATTTCACTGGAAAAGGCGGAGCGGTTGGAGGATTTAATCAATGAATTTTTTGAAATTACCAGATTTAACTTAACTCATCTGGAATTGGAAAAATCTACGATTTCCTTGAAAATATTGTTAGAACAGACGATATTTGAATTTCATCCTGTCTTTGTGGAAAAAAATTTATCTTGTGAACTGGCGATAGAGCCATCTGATTTGAAAATCACCTGTGATCCAGACAAAATACAGCGTGTATTTGATAATTTGCTTCGCAATGCAGTACTTTACAGCTATGAAGGCAGTCAGATAAAAATCCGAGCAGCTTTGGCGGAAAAAATGGTACGTATTCAGGTGGAGAATACGGGCGCTACCATTCCAGAGGAAAAACTTGGGCGTATTTTTGAGCAGTTTTATCGGCTGGACAGCGCCAGAGAGAGCAAAAAGGGAGGCGCTGGGCTGGGGCTTGCCATTGCCAAGGAAATTGTGAGGCTTCATGATGGAAACATCTGGGCAGAGAGCCATAAGGAGCGTACGATATTTACGGTGGAGCTGCCTTTTTGTTCGAATATGTGAAAAATTACATAAAGTCGTTGGAGTGGTAGGAGATATTGCACAGTCAATCACAGTGTAGTGCTTACACAAACATGGGCCGCGGCTTTCAATTCACAGTGCATATGCCTGTGCCGTATCAGCCTATTCCGTTATTGGTCATTAAGTCACGGAAGCGAAACTGTCGTAAATCCTCAGGTTACTGATGACTGTGCGTATCCTGCGTTGACGGACTTTCTTCCGTCCCGGGTCATCTCGCTGTGGCACTGCTCACATTCACCGTGAGCGTGGTAAAGATCTATAATGTCCTGGTCTGACAAAGGCAGGTTCGTCCAATATGTGCCAAGCTCTATATCCGGTACTATGAAATGCTGACCATGTTTATCAATGGTACGTTCTTGTTGTACCTGTAACTTTCTTCCATAAAGCTGCCAATGTTCTCTGATGCGTCATTGCCGGAATCAAGCCGGATGAGCAATGGTTTATCGGTCAGCTGGCGGCACAGCCCAATCGTCTCGCGCAGGAAATCCGGTGTTTCTTTCTGGCAGCGCTGCTTTCCGATGCGCAGCTGCGTGTTGATAAAATAACCTTCTGTCCCTATATAAGCCATGATCGGCGCATAACCATCAAATCCCTTATAGGTACGGGAAACGCCCTCCTTTTTTGTTTTTGAATTATCAAACGGAGTGACGTCAATGTCTACTGGCACATAGCCATTTTCAAGTGCAGTAGGTTCGATTTTCATCTCACGCAGAATGTAGATATTTGCCTGGAGGATATCTCCGCGCAGGGAGTCGCCAATCATATCGAAACGATGGCGGAGGGTTTCTGCGGATGGAATCATATATGCGATTCCAAGGGCATACTTGTAATAGTCAGGATCATCCATCATTTCGCGGACAGCTTCGTACTGCGGTTTGCCTTGGCAGAGCATACCAATGTAAGTCAGGAGAATATCACCATATTTTATCTGCTTTTGCAGATACTCATTCGAAATAGGCGCCCGATTAATCTTTTTGACAAAGTTGCTTTTGCCAAGAATCTGTCCGACAAACACAAGTCCGCTGGGTGTAATTAACCGTTCATCGCTGAACTCTATATGTATGGTTTTCATTGCAGTACCTCCGTATGAATTAATATCTTTATTATACGGAGGTACTGCAATGCACAAAAAAATACAATCTTTGCCATAACCCATTGGGTTAAATACTTGAAATACGCAAATGCTCAACAAAGCAGCATAAGTACTGGCTTTGGAATTGGAAACGCGAGGTTCGGTTCACGGATTCAGGTTAATCTGCTTCAAGTGTTCAGAACTCTGCTTGTGGATCAGATAGATATATCTGATGAAAAAATCGACGAGCTGGTAAATGCATTTATGGATGCAATCCCTGCACTTTTAAGTTTCCCGTTCAATTCTCGGCAAGTCATAAAATAAATGAACTGATTGCCTGCCCAATTCTTACAATATCACTATTCCCGGTAAATTCGAATTTTACTGACCCAATACTGCTGAACCACATTTCTAATTCGCTATCCATATCAAAAACCCCGGATGTTTCAACAGAGAACGCTTGAATTTTGGAATATGGAAGAGAAGTGTAATCCTTTTTCTTTCCAGTCATTCCTTGTACATTTACTGCAATTACGCGTTTGTTTGTAAATGTAACGGAATCTCGGATTCCTTTGTAACTCCCGATTACGGTTTCGCCGGGAATGAGAAGCGGTTCCACTTCCTTTCCAGAGCCGTCTGATTTTTTTAGTTTAAATACACTGCCATTTTCAAAATCTATCATAGATTTTCCTCCTTTTCATTTTGGATTTCATGATATACAAACAGGCTTATTGCAACAATACTCTTGTGTGACAGCTAATATATTTCAATCACAGCCAAGTTAGGCTCAAAATAAATGACATAGTTGTCCAGTGTAGTGAATACGCCATATTTGGAACGGTATTTTTCAACAGCTTCCATAAGAAATTCCTGAGATACGTCTAAATATTCAGACATTTCCATGAAACTACGGCATCCATGTTTGTAGGAGTTTATAATGCCGTTTAATCCAATCAATTTATTGTAAGCCCAAAGCCGGGCACGTTGTTCCTGCTTGCGGTTTTGAATATTGTCCTGATTCAGGATATTTCCAACAGTTGTGTAATAATGTCCTAATTCTTCAGCAAGAACGCACTTTTTTTCTGTTGTTGTCAACGTATTTTTAATAGCTATTTTGTTTCCTTTAATTCTGCCGTCATAGGCTTGTAAAGGCTTTTCTTTTGTGATTAAATGATTGTTGTCTGCTTCTATGAGCAGTTCTGTGTAATCCATACATGTCACCCCATATGTATTATTAATTTATCCCCATGATTAAAAGTTTTCATCATTCATAATATCTTCGTCATGTTGTTTCATTACCTCAGTTACTTCTATGTTGACGCTTTCATGTGCAGCGTCTGGAAGAAGGTGCTCCATAGGGATACGTTCTTTTGTATGGGTCAATTCCCCGTTCTTGGCTGATGAAATAGCTTTCGTATCCTTAGACGCCAGCTTGTGTGAGCGTTTCCATTCTTCATTTAAAGTAAAATCTACCATTTTCTTTCCATGAGTATCTAAATTACGATATTTTTTTATTAATTGTTTCTCTTTGGTAGAAAAATCTTCTTGGGAAGATTTTAATAAATAGTTAGGAGTGATGTTCAATGCATCACAAAGCAATTCGATTGTGTCTGGATCGGGTTTGTTCTTATTGTTTTCCCAATCACTAACAGAATTATGTTTCGCGCCGATTGCATCAGCAAGTTGTTTTTGCGTTAAATTTTGTGCTTTACGGCATTCTTTAATTTTTTCTCCGAAGGTCATTTCCATTATTTTGTACCTCCTATGTTTAGATTATATCATGCCATTTCTATATTGTAAATCAAAAATTCGAAAATATCGAAACTACATATTGACTTTTCGATAAAAACGATATAATATAATATAAATTTCGAATAAATCGAAATAGATAGGATTCTGAAAGGAATTGGGTGGATACATGGATAAAAAGAAAACATAGTAAAATTCAAAAATATAACAGGAGGAATGGATAGGTTTTGGATAAAAAAATATTATCGGATTACATGGACGCCTGTGAAATGGTAAAAGAGACAGAGTTAGAAATTAGAAAACTGAAACAAAAGAAAACAAAAATGGTGGAGGTGGTTGTGAAAGGAAGCAATTCAAATTTTCCATATCAGCCCCAAAATTTCCATATTTCAGGAACAGAATTGGGACATGTGAATCAAAGGAATCTGCATCGAAAAGAAAAAGTGTTGGAAGAGCGGAAGGAAAAAGCAGAAGACATAAAAATGCAGACAGAGGAATGGCTGAATAGTATCCCAGTTCGGATGCAGAGAATTATAAAATATAAAATTTTTGAGGGAGATTCATGGGAAGAAACGGCAAGAAGGATTGGAAGGAATGCAACTGGAGACAGCGTAAAGAAAGAGTATCAGAGATTTATGAAAGAAAAATAAAAGTTTGTCCCGAATGTCCCAAATGTCCCGAACTGGTGTGCTAATATGCTAATAAGTCGTGGAAGCAAAACACGACAAAATAGGTAGCAATGTATACCGCCTTTCCAGTACCGCAGGCGAAAAAGAACGGGATATTACCGGACACAACCGGGCAACAAGTGAAGAGGAAGGAGGAAGTCAATGAAAAAGGAAGAATTTATAGCCCTTGGCATCAGAGAAGAGCTGGCTGAAAAAGCGGCAAAAGCATCCAAAAAGGAACTGGAAAAATAGTCACAGAGATGCTGGAAAATGAGATTGAAAAACTGTTAAGAGGTATTTTGCCATGATAAATGAAATCATTGAAGCTATCCGTACTACCCTAAGCGCTGAATTTGGTGACCATTATGAAATTCACATGGAGGAAATTCAACAAGATTTAACAAGGCCGTATTTCTTTATTTCCTGTATAAACCCCACATCCAGATTGTTCCTGGGAAATCGGGATTTCAGAGAAAACATGTTTTGCCTCCAATATTTCCCAGAACAGAAGGGGCATGACAAGAGGGAGCGCTATGATGTTGCGGAACGCCTTTTCCAGTGCCTGGAATCCCTGGACGTTGGCGGAACATTGATCAAGGGAACCAAGAGAAAATGTGAATTTGTAAATGGAATCTTGAACTTTTTTGTAAATTATGATGTGTATGTTGAAAAGGCAGTATCCCTTCCAACCATGGAAGAATTGGAGGGAAATATCAAGGCGAAAGGCAGGTGAGAAGATGGCGGTGAAAAGTAAAGCATTAGAAAAACCAGAAGGCGCAAAATTCGGGAAATCGGAAAGAACAGAAAATTTGTTTACGAAAGAGCAGTTGCTGAACTCGGAACGGTTTCAGAACAGGAAAGACATTATAAATGCTCTTTTAGAGTCGGATAAGCATTATACGGTGAAGCAAACAGAACAGATGATAGAAAATTATATGAAAGGAAAGGTGAAATAAGGATGTCTTTAGGAGGCGGTACATTTACAACTCAAAACAAAGCGCTCCCAGGCGCATATGTGAATTTTATTTCGGCAGCTTCAGCCAATGCTGCATTGTCTGAGCGGGGGATTGCAACCATGCCCCTGGAGCTGGACTGGGGAATCTCTGGAGAAGTGTTTGAAGTGAGCAGTGATGATTTACGGGAAAACAGTATGGAAATCTTTGGTTATGATTATACCCATGAAAAAATGAAGGGGTTAAGAGATTTATTTTTAAACATTCGGACTTTTTATGGATATAGGCTGAATGGAAATGGCACAAAGGCGTCGAATGATTATGCGGAGGCTCTCTATAGTGGAGTACGTGGAAATGATCTGAAAATCATTATTCAGGTAAATGCGGATGACGAAACCATGTTTGATGTGAAAACTATGCTTGACGTTGCAGTTGTCGATGAGCAAAAAGTTGCAAAAGCAGAAGATTTAACGGCCAATAAATATGTGAAATGGAAGACGGATGCGGTGTTAGAGGCGTCTGCGGCAGTTCCATTGACGGGAGGTGCAAATGGCACGGTAGAAGGAGCTGCTTATCAGGAATATCTTGATAAGATGGAAGGGTATACTTTCCACACAATGGGATTGACGGTGGAAGATGATGTTACAAAATCCCTGTTTGTTTCTTATGTGAAACGAATGAGAGATGAAATTGGCATTAAGTTTCAACTAGTTCTTTTTGATTATGCAAAGGCAGATTATTATGGTGCAGTCAGTGTAAAAAATGAAGCAGCAGAAGAAGAAGGATGGGGTGCAGGAAGCATTGTCTATTGGGTCACTGGGGCCCTGGCAGGCTGTGAAGTGAATAAGAGCTGTCAGAACCGTGTGTATAATGGGGAATTTAAAATGAAAGCGGATGATACACAGAATGAGCTGAGAAAGGCCATTGCAGCAGGTGAATTTGTTTTCCATAAGGTTGGCTTGGATATTCGTGTACTGAAAGATATTAACACCATGGTAACTGTTTCGGACACTCAGGGGGATATCTTTAAGGAAAATCAGACAGTTAGGATAATTGACCAGATCGGAAATGATATTGCAGTGTTGTTTAACACCAAATATCTTGGCGCAGTTCCCAATAACAATGCGGGACGTGTTTCTCTTTGGTCAGATATTGTTAAGCATCACCGGGAGCTGGAACAGATCCAGGCCATTGAAGGATTCTCAGAGAAAGATGTGGTGGTGCAGCAGGGTGATACAAAGAAGTCCGTGGTTGTGTCTGATGCAATTACAGTGACCAATTCCATGGATAAATTGTTTATTGTTTGTACAGTTGCGTAAGAAAGGAGTTTTTAATTTATGGCAGAGGAGGCAAAAATGGGAATTATGAGTGGGAATGATGCTGTATATGGCGGAACAGCGGAATGCCATATCAGCATTGGCAACAGGCGTTATAATTTTATGAGCATGACAGAATTTGAAAGCAAATGGGAAGTGCAAATTAAGGATGTGCCAATTCTTGGGAAGATTGGAATGGGGCATAAAGCAGCCGGGGGGAAAGGGACCTGGAGTGGCAAAGCTCATTATAATCAGTCCGTTTTTCGAAAAATGGCAGAGGAATACCAGAAAAAAGGGACATTGCCGTACTTTGAAATGCAGGTGATCAATGAGGATCCTACCAGTAAGGCTGGCAGGCAGACCATTGTCCATTATGGATGCCTGTGCGACAGCTTTACACTGGCGAAATTCCAAGCTGGGGAAGAGATTTTGGATGAAGAGCTATCCGGCACGTTTGAAAGCTGGGATTTGGAACAAGAGTTCAATGAACTGACAGGGAATTAAAAATCATATGACAGGAAGAAGTCTTTGGGACAGGACTTCTTCCCTAAAAAATTAGAAAGAGAGGATCAGGATATGTCAGAATTTTCAAGATTTATGAAAGCAAATAAAATGGTAAAGGAGAATGAAAAGCACATTGTGACAGAATCCCTTCGGGATGAAAATGGAAAACCATTGGAATGGGAGTTCCGTCATATTTCTTCCAAAGAAAATGAGGAAATCAGGGAGCAGTGTACCATTGATGTTCCGGTGACTGGAAAGCCAAATGTATATCGGCCAAGGCTGAAATCTGCTGAATATATTAGAAAGATGATTGCAGCTTCTATAGAATACCCGGATTTATATGATGCACAATTGCAGGATTCCTATGGAGTGAAGACACCGGAGGATCTTTTGCTGGAGATGGTGGATGACCCTGGAGAATATAATATGCTTGCGGAATATGTTCAGAAATTCCAGGGATTTCAGTCATCCTTTCAGGAGAAGGTGGATGAAGCAAAAAACTAATAGATGGAGGGGATTGGGAGGCAAATTATGCCTATTATGCTCTCCTGAAACTGCATATTCTTCCATCCGCATTCTTACGGATGGAAGAACAGGAAAAAGCGTTTGTGATAGCGGCTATTAATATAAAGATAGAGAATGATAAAAAGGAAGAGAAAAAGATAAAATCACAGGCAAAAAGAAAGTGAGGTGAAAGGATTGGGCCAGGCAGGAATTGAATTACAGGATTGTTTTGGCAGCGTACAGTATGATTTGGTAGGAGCTGTTGATCTGGTGATATCTTCTGTGCATGATATGCAGCAGGCATTAAATGTTAATATTGATATGTCATCCATGGTAGAAGCAAGGGACACCATTCACCAGACAGGGATTGAATTGCAGGCATTAATAGAAAGCAATCCGATGAATCTTGGCACAGATATGGCAAATACAGAATTGGAACAGCTGCGTACACAGTTAAATCTGGCAGTACGGCAGCAGAACAACTTGAATCACGCTATGGAGAATATGGATGTTTCGGCAGCAAATGGAGCATATCTAAGGCTTTCTCAGACGGTGGGGAGTACAGAGAGGTATATTCGGGATAATGTGGATGAGCAGGGACGGTTTAGCCAACAGATACAGGATGGAACAAGTCATGTTATGGGCCTGATACGTGCAATTGGAGGGGTGATTTCTAATTATGTCACCCTACAGAATCTGTCGGCGGCAATCTCTTTGTCTGATCAGCTTACGTCCACAACGGCTCGTCTGGATATGATGAATGATGGATTGCAGACCACGGAGGCTTTGCAGAACATGATTTTTCTTTCAGCGGAACGGGCAAGAAGCTCTTATCAGACAACAGCGGATGCGGTTTCTAAGATGGGATTCATGGCGGGGGATGCATTTTCCAGTAATGAGGAAATGGTTGCTTTTATTGAGCAGATAAATAAACATTCTGCCCTTGCAGGCGCTGGGACATCTGGGACGGAAGCTGTCATGCAGCAGCTAACCCAGGTTATGGGCTCTGGCGTTCTAGGTGGAGGAGAATTTGATAATATATTGGAACAAGCTCCCAACATTATTCAGACGATAGCAGACTACATGGAGGTCCCAAAGAGCCAGTTAAGGGATATGGCCACAGAAGGGCAGATTACGGCTAATGTGGTAAAAGCTGCTATGTTTGCGGCAGCAGATGAAACGAATGAAAAGTTTGGGCGTATGCCGATGACGTTTGAACAGATTGGAACTTCTTTGCAGAATACAGCTCTGATGGCATTGCAGCCCCTTTTACAGAATCTCAATGACATTGCAAACAGCCATGCATTCCAGGAGGTTGTGGACAATGCAGCAGGCGCATTATCTATGCTGGCTGAACTTGCAAATCCAATTTTGGAACAGCTTGCAGGCAGTCAGGCGTTGTGGGAATTTGCAAATGGCATCATCCAGGCATTTTCGGTGATGGGGGCGATTGTGTTATGGGTGGTTGGATTGTTGGTGAATGGCGCAAATATGATAGCGGAAAATTGGTCGTGGATTTCCCCGATTGTTTATGGAGTGGCGGCAGCCCTTGCGGTGTATTATGGATGGCAGTTGCTATGTGCAATAGCTACAAGTATTATGATAACTGCTAGCGCTATATGGGGTGTCATAACGAGCGGAACAGTAATGGCTGTGATTCTAATAATTATTGCGCTAATTGCAGTTTTTTATGCAGCAGTTGAGGCAGTAAATCATTTTGCCGGAACTTCCATATCTGCAACAGGTATTATTTGCGGTGTTTTTGCCATTGCAGGGGCATTTATTGGGAATTTGATTGTTACAGTGATTAATTTTGTGATAGATATTTTCTGTGTGCTTTGGAATTTTATAGCAACATTTGCCAATTTTTTTGCGAATGTTTTTAACGATCCGGTAGGCTCAATTGCAAGGCTGTTTTTTGATTTAGGCGATTGTATTCTAGGGATATTAGAAAGCCTGGCATCCGCAATAGACACTATATTTGGATCAAACTTATCTGGTGCTGTTTCAAAGTGGCGTGGTTCCCTTGGAAACTGGGTAGATGAAACCTTTGGAAAAGGCGAAGAGGTCATAGAGAAAGTGAATGGGTCAGACTACCATCTTGACCGCTTTGAATATAGTGGGGCATGGGATGCAGGCTATAATTTTGGACAGGGGATTGATAATAAAGTTTCTGGTCTGTTAGATGGATTAACCGATATTGGTAGCGGCCTGAATCCCGAGGATTATATGCCAGATGTGGGAGGAGCTGCTGCAGCGGGGATAGGCAATAACATTGCAACAGGAATGGACAATAGCGGTGTAGCTGGGGATATTAGCGACATAGCGGGAAATACTGGAGCAATGAAAGATTCTGTAGAGATTACCCAGGAGGATTTAAAATATTTGCGTGACATAGCAGAACAGGAAACGATAAACCGATTTACTGTGGCAGAGGTGAAGATTGAGCAGACGAATCATAATAATGTTTCGTCGGACATGGATTTAGATGGAATTGTTGGAAAGCTTACGGATGCGGTAGGCGAAGCAGCAAAAATTGCAACGGAAGGGGTGCATTTTTAATGAAAGAAGAAAAATATAACTTTTATTTGAAAAAGTGTCATCTCCCAGTTCCTCCAGAAAAATTACAAATCAAAATCAGCAATACAAACAAGACGGTAACATTAATCAATGGGGAGCAGGTAAATCTTTTGAAAAAAGCGGGGCTGACGGAAATTGAGTTTGAATGCTTGCTTCCCCAGGTGCGGTATCATTTTGTGCCCAGCGAGCGTACATTTAGACGTGCAGTGTATTTTCTGGAAGAATTTGAAAAGTTAAAAACGAGCCAAAAGCCTTTCCAATTCATTGTTTCCCGTCAGCTTCCCAATGGAAAATCACTTTTTAGAACTAATATGAGGGTGTCCATGGAAGAGTATACAATTGTGGAGGATGCCGATGAAGGAAATGATGTAAAAGTAAAGATAAAGCTAAAACAATACAGGGAATTTGGGACGAAGACAGTAAAAATTGTCAAAAAGAAAAAGAAGAAGGCTGCCGAGAAAACAGGAAAAACATTGACGCTGAAACGAGAAACAGATAATTCTCCAGCACCGTCAGAGCCGAAGACATATACGGTGGTGAAGGGGGACTGTCTGTGGAATATTGCAAAGTATTTTTATGGAAATGGTTCCTTGTACACGGTCATCTATGATGCAAACAGAGATGTCATTGGAGGGGATCCAAATTTGATTTACCCGGGACAGGCGCTAACCATCCCGGCAATATAGGAGAAATATAGATGAAAGCAAATGTAGAACTCCTGATAGGCAATGCAAACGGGACAAAGATATTTGAGCCTGCCTTAGAGGAAGGAATTGAGTGGTCAACAGAACGCCGGGGTGCGCCAGGGAAATTAACCTTTAAAGTATTGGAAGATAAAAAACTAAGTTTTTCCGAAGGTTGTCCAGTCAGACTTAAAGTGAATGGAAAGAAAATTTTCTTTGGGTTTGTGTTTAAACAGCAGCGTTCCAACAGAGAGGGAAAGGTACAGGAAGTCACGGTTACCGCATATGATCAGCTCCGGTATCTGAACAATAAGGACACGAGGATTTATGAGGGGAAAACGGCAAGCCAGCTTGTGAAAATGATTGCAGCTGATTATAAATTGCGGGTAGGAGACGTGCAGGACACTGGGTACATTATTCCGTCCAGAGTAGAAGAAAACACATCTTTATTTGAAATGATAGAGAATGCTCTTGATTTAACCATGCAGAATAAAAAAGAAATATATGTGCTTTATGATGACTTTGGAAAGTTGACCATGAAGAACATAGCAAATATGTATGTAAAGCAAAAAGAAAAATATTTATTGATTGATGAAGGGACGGGAGAAAGTTTTGATTATACTTCCAGTATTGATGACAATACCTATAACCGGATAAAGCTGGCATATAATGACGAGGAAACCGGAAAACGGGATATCTACATTGCTCAGGACAGTTCAAACATGAATCGTTGGGGAATTCTTCAGTACTTTGATACGTTACAGAAAGGGGAAAACGGGAAAGCCAAAGCAGATGCCTTGCTAAAACTTTACAATCAGAAAACTAGGAATTTGAGAATTAGCAATGCAATTGGGGATAACAGAGTACGGGCAGGGAGTATGCTTGTTGTAAACCTGAATCTTGGTGATAAAAAAGTGAAAAATTTCATGCTGGTAGAGAAGTGTACTCATACATACAAAGGAAGTGAACACTGGATGGATTTGACACTCAGAGGGGGTGAGTTCATTGCCTGATGCGGTAGCATTGGTAAAATTGATAAAAAAGATGGCGATAGAAGCAGTGGAAGCTTCTAAGCCCGTACATTTATGCTATGGAATTGTGGAAAGCATTTCTCCATTAAATATAAATGTGGAACAGAAAATGATACTTGGGAGCGCCCAGTTAATTCTTCTGAGAAATGTTACAGATTATAAAATAAAATTGGCAGTGGATACTGACGGGCAGGATGTACGTGAAATCACAATCAGGAATGGATTGTCAGTTGGAGAAAAAGTTGTTCTGGCAAGACAGCAGGGTGGACAGAAATATATTGTGTTAGACAGGAGTGTGCTATGATACCAGCGGAAATGGAGTTTTTAGAAGAAGATTTTCAAATAGAGCAAGAGCCAAGTAAAAATTACAGGATGGATAGAGAGAAAAAGGTAGTGCGTGGGAAAATAGATAACCAAGAAGCAGTGGAGCAGGCAATATTTAAAATATTGAATACGGAAAGATACCAATATTTAATTTATTCCTGGGACTATGGGATAGAACTTCTGGACCTGTTTGGGGAACCTTTGAGTTATGTTTGCCCAGAGCTGGAACGGAGGATTACGGAGGCCCTACTACAGGATGACCGTGTGGAAAGTGTAGATGGGTTTGATTTTGAAACATCTGGCCATATGGTAAAGACAATGTTCACTGTTCATACTGTTTTTGGGAATATGCAGGCAGAAAAGGAGTTGGAGATTTAATGTATGAAGATGTTACATTTGAGGACATATTAGAAAGAATGCTGGAACGTGTGCCGGACGACATGGACAAAAGAGAAGGTTCTATTATTTATGATGCACTTGCTCCGGCTGCTATAGAGTTGCAGCTTATGTACATCGAATTGGATGTCATATTAAAGGAGACCTTTGCAGACACTGCTTCCAGAGAGTTTTTGCTACGACGTGCAAAGGAGCGGGGAATTGAACCAAAGGGGGCAACACATGCAGTTTTAAGAGGGATTTTTACACCAGATACATTGGAGATTGCAGAAGGTACACGGTTTAATTGTGAAGAATTAAATTATGAGGTGGTAGGGAAAAATGAGGACCGGGGCTATAATTTACGGTGTGAAACGGCTGGAATAGCTGGAAACAGTATATTTGGGAGGCTTATTCCGGTTTATTATATCCCAGGATTGGAAATAGCCACTTTGACTGAGGTTTTAATTCCTGGGGAGGAGGAAACGGACACAGAAGTTTTAAGAAAACAGTATTTCGATTCCTTCCATTCGAAAGCCTTTGGCGGGAATAAAAAAGATTACATAGAAAAAACATATTCCATTTCTGGCGTGGGAGCGGTAAAAGTAACGCCTGTATGGAAAGGGGCAGGAACCGTGAAGCTGACTATTTTGAATGCGGAATACCGGAAGGCCAGTACAGAATTGCTGGAACATGTGCAGCAGGAAATAGATCCATTGCAGGATGGCAAAGGGGGAGGGCTTGCTCCTATTGGACATACTGTAACCGTGGACACACCACAAGAATATCCCATCGAAGTTACGGTACAGGCGGTTTATGATACAGGTTATAGTTTTGAAGCACTGCATTCACAGATGCAACAGGCAGTGGAAAATTATTTTGGTCAATTGCGTGAACAATGGGAAGCGCAAGAGGTGCAGATCATCCGAGTGGCCCAGATCGAAGCAAGGCTTCTGGCGATCGATGGGATCATTGACCTTTCTTCTGTCAAATTAAATGGAGAAGTAGGAAATATATCCTTGAATAAAGAATCCATCCCAGTATTTGGAGGTATTATATCATGATAAGAGAAGTGGATTTAATTTCGTATCTTCCAGAATACTTGCATGGTTACCAGGAACTTGAGAAAATAATGGCGGTACAGCAGGTAGAAATACAAGCCCTTGAAGATATCACAGAAGTGTTTAAAAATAACCAATTCATTCTATCGGCGGATGAGCAGGGAATAAAAAAGTATGAGATTATGCTGGGAGTGACAGCGTTGGATGATGATACATTGGAAAACCGGAAGTTCCGTGTCCTTTCCCGATGGAATAATACCATTCCGTATACGGTTTTCACTTTAAAAGAAAAATTGGAAAATTTATGCGGAAAAGATGGATACATCCTGGAAGCGCTGAACGAAGAATACCGGGTGTTTGTGCGGGTTGCACTTACAAGCAAGAAAAATTATAGAATGGTGGAGGAGATGCTGAATGAAGTGATTCCGGCAAATATGATAGTTGATTTATCTTTGCTCTACAATCAGCACAGTACCCTTGGGAAATTTACCAATCGGCAGCTTGCAATGTATACACAGAATCAAATAAGAAACGAGGTGTTAGTGAATGGCGACTGAAACAATGAACTATGGATATCCAAAACCTGGAGAAGATGATTTTTATGATATTAATCAGTATAACCAGGCAATGGAAATGATTGATGAAGATATAAAAGAAATGGACGAAGAAAAGCAAGATAATCTGGGGATTGGAGCCTTCAAAGGTAATATTGACATGTTAGGGGAAAATGGTCTTCCACAAACCAGTAGTGTGTGCTGGTGTCAGGCAAAAGATCTTCAGGGGGTTTTGCCGTACGAATCACAGAATGATTATTGTTTTACACTTGAAACAAATGCTACATTAGACAATCAGACTGCTAGTGAGAGAAGCCAGAGGGCTATTGTATATGGTGAGGATGGTGTCAGGATATTTGAACGTTTGTTTGCGGATGGTGAATGGTGTAACTGGAGAGAATTGCTTTGTACGGATGGAGATACAAAAAACAATATAGTAACCTTTCAAAGTGGAGATATGGAAAATCCAACGGAATGGGTTGATATAGATCCGGTGCAATCTAACGAAAAGCATAGTAGCTTGTGGAGGAAAATTTCACTGGGGATAAAAAATCTTCGGTATTTGAAAAAAATGTTAGGTTCAACGGATATTTCAAAGCTGGGGGATGGGACAATTACGGGGGCACTTAGTGCACTAAACACCGGAATGAAAGATAATTCGTCCGTAGCAACATCCTCTACAAATGGTATGATGTCTGCATCTGATAAAAGAAAACTGGATGGAATTGCAACCAATGCAAATAATTACACACATCCTACAAGTCACGCAGCAAATATAATTAACCAGGATGCTACCCATCGTTTTGTAACGGACACAGAAAAGAGCAATTGGAACGGAAAAGCAGCTGCAAACCATAGCCACTCTTACCTACCCTTAACGGGGGGAACAGTGACAGGAAAAATAACAGTCCAAAATTATGTTGATGTTGGTGCATATGCTGTAAATTTCGGTGCAGATGCGTATATTTTTAGAAATGGATACCGGACAAAAGGCGATGTGAGTATCGACTCTGCTAGTGGAAATGTTGGAGTGTCTACAGGTGGCTTTTACGTGCATGACAGAACATCTATAGGTTGGGCACCTGTGTATGCTTCTTCATTCTCGCAACAAAGTTCAAAACGCTATAAAGAAAATTTTTCAGATGTAGCCCCGAAAGACGCCGCTAAACTTTTAAAACTTGTCCCAAAACGTTTTGATTATATCAGCGGTGAAAAAAATCAATCTGGTTTTATTGCAGAAGATGTTGAAGAATTTTTTCCAGAAATTTGCTCGTATCAAGAAGACAGCGTAACAGGGCAACGTAAACTCTTTGGTATTGACTATTCCAAATTTGCTCCGTATATCATTAAGCTCCTTCAAATGCAGGAAGAAAGAATTACGAAGCTTGAAAATAGTAATGGATGAGTTTTATTATAGCAAATTAATAATTTTGTATGCTGCACCATGTATAAAGCTACAGATATATATATATATCATCTAAAGACAATAGCATTATAGTAAAGTATCTCGGTCCCTGACTACTGACTGGGCAGACGAATCAATTTAGCCTTGTTTCAATGGGTATTGTATAGTAAATGGCACTGCATAATTTAGTTCTTCCTTAATGTAAAACCCTACCACCCCCGTGGTGGTAGCACCAACATTTATCACTTTTCCGATATCAGAGATACTGCCATAACCAATGCTGCCACAGACATTACAGCGTGGCGCATATTTTTCTGGTAGCTTAAACAAATTACCGTTTCTATTTTTTGTCCCTGTCGGTATGTATGCGTATATTATCAATGAACCATTTTCAATGTATCCAAGTGGTGCTGGTGCAGTCCCTGCCTCTATTACCGTGATTTCATTTGAAATATCCTGATACTGTATTCCGGTGTTTAGCTTACGATAAGGGAAAAAAATAGGATTTACAGAAGAATCAATATAAATTTATAAAAAACAGGAAAAGATGGGAAAGTTTGGTGAAATTAAAGTAAGAGGTATCAAACATAGAAGAACAAAATATGTCTAAATTATAAACAGAAAAAAATGTAAAAATTCTTTTATTTTTAGAATATTCCGTCAATTACATGAAAAAATGTTTTCAGAGGAATTGACTTTAAAGAGCTTCAGACAATGAGCGTAGAAAAGAAGGAAGTCCCAAGAAGGGCGTTACACAGTTAGCATGTAAAATGGGTTTTTCCTCTTATTCTTGACCTTAGATAGTTGAATTCAATATTTTGCCTAATCAAAAGCACTCAAAGGTGATTCTTTGAGTGTTTTTCTTATGCAAAAAAAAGGGAGGTGAATGAATGCAGTGTGGGATTTTATTTTGAAAAACTGGATGGAATGGCTGTTTGCTATTGTAACATTTGTTCTCGGATGTCTGTATAGGGATATGAAGAAACGGCTCAAAGATGAACAGCACAAAAGCGCGGCCATTGCGGAGGGCGTGCAAAGCCTGCTCCGGGAAAGCATTGTGCAGAATTACAATAAGTACCAGGACAGGGAGTACTGTCCAATTTATGCAAAAGAATCCATGAAAAAGGTTTATGAATCCTATCATAACCTTGGAGGAAATGATGTGGCAACGAAACTTTATCACACACTTCTGGACATGCCGGAAGAGTCAAAAGAAAGAGAGGAATGAATGTATGAGTGAAAAAGCGAAAAGGTGGATGAAAGCAGCGGGAATCCGGGCGGTAAAGACCATGGCGCAAAATGCCGTGGCATTAATCCCGGCAGCAGCAACCATTGAGGCCGTTGATTGGAAAGTAATCCTTGGAACGGCAGCATTGTCAGGAGTGGTGTCAATGCTCACGTCACTGGCAGGATTGCCAGAAGTGCCGAAAGAAAAATAATGATATCAGAAAGAGAGGGAAATCTTATGGAGATCAATAAAGAATACATTTCATCAAAAAATACATATGCAGGAAAAAATAATGTGAAATATATTGTCATTCATGAGACGGACAATTTTGCAAAAGGAGCGGGAGCCAGGCGTCATGCCGAGGCGCAGTTCCTTGGACATTTAAGCACATCTGTTCAGTATTATGCAGGATCAGACGGAATTTTCCAGGCAGCGGAGCATAAAGATGGCACATATTCTGTCGGTCGTGAATATGGTGGAAATCATGCCATTCATGATGCAAACAACCGTAATACCATCAACATTGAAATTTGTGTAAATGAGGATGGGAATTATAGAAAGGCTCGCCAGAATGCCATTGCTCTGGTAAAATATTTGATAAAAGAAACCGGAACCCCGGCAGAGAGAGTGATCCGACATTTTGATGCAAAGGGGAAATACTGTCCGCGTAGAATGATGGATGATCCAGCATTATGGGAAGATTTTAAACAGCAGATTGGACAGCCTGTAAAAGAGCAGACCGAAAATAAGGAACCTGTGCAGCCAGAGGAAGATAAGAAAAAGGAAATCTGGTATCGTGTCGGAACTGGATGGAAAAATGGCATCTGCCAGAATCAGACTGGGGCTTACCATAGGAAAGACTTTGCCATTGCGGACTGCAAGCCAGGTCAGAATGTTTATGACGAAAAGGGAAAGGTGATTCATTCTGGAGGAAAAGAGGAAGAAAATGAAGCAGGCCAGGAGCAGGATTCCGCCTACACGCAAAAACAGTTTATCCTTGAGGTGCAAAAAGCCACTGGTTCTCATCCAGACGGCATTGCCGGAGATGAAACCGTCGGAAATACTGTAACGGTATCTAGAAACAATCACAAACATCATAGCGTGGTAACGCCTTTAGAACGAAGGCTGAAAGCTCTTGGATATTATACAGGGGAAATTGAGGCTGACAAAGGGGAGCCGCCCTGCTTTGGAAAAGGCATGGAAGCAGCAGTGAACCTGTATCAGAAAAATGTCCTGAAATATAGAAGTCCAGATGGGACTGTTACTGCTAAAAATAAAATGTGGAAGTCTTTGCTGGGGGTGCTTTGAGAAGGTAAACTTAAAAATTTAGGATTTGAAATACTTATACATATGCGGTCAGTGTATATTTATAAAAAAGTTAAAAATGCTTGAAAAAATTTTTGGGGATGATAATATGAGATTAGGCAGGAGATGAGGGGATTTTGTTATTGATTTAAGAATATCTTAAAATCAGGATTATTGTGAAAAGGCGCGGTTTTAGCTGGAAAGCCTTGAAAATACGGTGTTTACGGAAGATTAAAAAGGTGATTTATGATTGTTGAAAAACAGCAAAAACGGTGTTAATTAGCAACAAATTAGCAACAAAAAGTCATGGTGCTTTTATCTTTTCAATTTCCATCCGAAGGTCTTCGATCTCCCGGTGGCCGTATATCCCGTTGGTAATATCGCCGCCGAAAGAATGCCCAAGCATTCGCTTCCTGTCGTTTTCGTTGACTTTGTATTTTTCGCAGAGCATGGAAAATGTATGGCGGCAGTCATGGGGAGTATGTCTTTTGATTCCAACTTTTTCTAAAGCGGAGTACATTTGCAACCGGAAGCGGCTTGTACTAGATGCAAGAAGGTTCCTGCTTCCATCAAAGCGGTTTAATACAAGGGGGTAAATTGAGGAGTGGATCGGGACAGTGCGTTCCTTGCTGGACTTTGTTTTTACGCCGCCTTTAAAATATTGGCCATTAAGGTTTGTCTCAATATCCGTAAAAGCTGCAATACGGAAACCGCTGTAACACATAATAAGGATCATGCTGATTACAGGGTCTTTTTTGTTTTCCCAAAGAATTTTCAATTCATCTTCTGTGAATGCTTCACCGTGATTATCATCATCATTTTTTGGTATGTAAAGGAAAGCTGAGTAGTCCTTATCAACGATCTCATATTTCATGGCGTATTTATACATCTGGTGCAGTAGGCTAACGATAAGCTCTAGGGAAGAGTGTTTCAATGGACAGTTATTTAAAATTTTTTGCAGGTCTTCATACCTAAGCTGGCCGAACTGTATATTATGTATGGAGAAACAATTCTGGAAAGCGGCTTTTGTGGAGCTCATGCTGGCTTTAGAAAGCTTTTTTGGGGAACTGTAATATTTTTCCTGGTAGAACATGTCGTAGACTTCTGCAAAAGTAGGGGTGCGGTCTATAAATGTCCCACGGTTCACCTTTATTTTTCCATCCTTTTCCATGTTGTAGGCTGTCAATATTTCATACCCTTCCTCCCATGTTTCCGTGTAGGCAAGGGCTTTCGGGGAAACAGGCCCCGTGAATGTCCATTCTGTGACTGGCGGGTATACGCCGTATGGCCTACGCCTTCCTTTGCCCAGATATTTAATACTGCCAAAATTATTGGGGAGTTTCATTCTTTTTTTACGTTTCGGCATGGTATTATCCTCCTTCAAAAAAGTATAAAAAATACACCATATCTTGACGAAGGGTGTAAGAGGATGATACACTATGTATGTGAGTAGGCGTATCAGCTTTAATCCCCTTCTTGGTTGATATGCTGACCGCTCCAGACATTGGTAGTGCCTGGGGCGGTTTTTTATGGAAATTGTTATTGGAGTATCTTGTTTTTCCAATCAGATGAAAAGCCCATTGCATTGAGAATATCTTTCTCTGATAAGACTGTTAGTTTTTGCCTAAGTATGTCTAGTTCATGATTTACATTTTTGACCAGTATATGAAATACATTCTTGGGTAGCAGTAGCTTAAAAATTATCATTACTGCAAATAAATCATTTTTTCCTTGTATATATTGCCCACTGGCATTTTGAACCATATTTAGTGTTGTATGTAGAGCGACTGTGGCAATGGGGCTCTTACTTTTAAAACAATATAAACGGTTGCCGTGTGCACAAAAATTTCTTACCTTTGATAAATAGAAGAGGAAAGATTCTAGTTCAGCATCGCTGACATGAAATATCTTTGAAACTTCTTGCCGTTCTTGTTGTTTCATTAAACTATAAAATTTACTGATAGTACCCAATGTAAGTATATTATTTAAAACCCATAGAGGAATATACCCATGAGATTTTAAATAGTGGGATATGCTAGGATCAGAATATCTATTTGCAATTTGCCGTTGTATCTCCGATATTAGGGACGTAATGTTTTTATTTGAATCTCTTTTAGCCATATCAAAATTAGAGTAAATTAAATAATTGTTATGGCCATGTTTTTCTGAAAAAGTATATGATACCAGGCTTTTGATATTCGTTTCGATAATAAGAATATTTTTTAGGAAGATATTTCTTAACTTTCGGTCAAAATTATATAGTGCATAAATCTCATTTAGCGTTGTGCCAGGTTTGTATTTGTCTTCATCAGATGTATGTGTTTTGGGTAATAAAAATAAATTTTTATATCCATTAATAAGATTGTAATAACCTTCATGCTGTAATCGTTTTTTTGCGTAACTTTTTAAAGAAGAAGTTGAAATATCAATTCCTCTGGAAATGAGTAAGTCAATCATTTCATTGTATGTTTTAAAGGTTTTATCACGCATATTATCCTCCGTACAATAAAAAGACCCCGGGCCCGAAGGACACCGGAGTACGTTCCATGTTAATATATGCAATATCTCTAACATGAATGTATAATAGCATAAAAATTTTCTGGTGTCAATCTTTTTTGAAAAATGTGGATAAAAGTGTGGAAAATTTCAGTACTTTCAGTAGTGTGCTTATACTGAGCAATGAGTATTAAAGCAGTATGAAATTTTTTAGAGATAAATATTATTTCTGGAGTAAAAAGGCTTTCTGTTCGTCAGGGTTGCTTACTTGGAGTTCAGTTTCACCGATTATATGCGTGTTAAATACATCATATTCAGGAGAGCAATCGGATGAAAAATTGTTTAATGAAACTTCTGAATTTGTAGCGGCTTGGCAATAACTTAGTGATATTATCATTTCTATGCCGGAATCTGTAGGCGAAAAAGCAAAATATACATAGTCTTCATTTTCATCAGTAAGTTTGATAGAACCCATATCTTCTTGGGTAGGCTCCGTAATTTCTACGGTATAACTATTTAGGTTTTGTACAAATGTTTTAACTGCTTCAAACATAAAAGGTTTTTCACGTGTTGCATACGGAAGATAGACTTCTTTGAATAAACCAGAGATTTGTAATTCTTCTGGTGAATCAGTTTTGCTATCGTCTATTGGTTCTGGTGTTTCTGGTGAATCAGTTTTGCTATTGTCTGTTGGTTCAGGCGTAGTCTGTGAACCAGATTCTGTATCAGCTTTTTGGGTGTCTTTTTCATTTTTTTCTTTGGGATTTTTCTCGTCTTCTGTGGATGTTTCTTCTGTGCTTGGGGGATTGCTGTTATTATTTGAAGCGCATCCTGTTATTAGGATTGTGCCGGAAATAAATAGAACTAATCCATTTTTTATTAATTTTTTTGCTTTCATAAGTTATTACTCCCTTCGCTTAAAGTGTGTTGTGATGTAACAATGTACAGAAGCAATTTTTTATCTTTTTCTGAATAATCCCTGGAATCCAATAATTCCCCCTATTTTTGTTGTATGATTAAAAATTTCGTTAATGTATGTTGTGCGATATTTTGGACATATGTATGTATTCCTATTTGTGCTTTTTTATGCGTTCTTTTTTGTGTTTCCGTAAACTGACAATTCTTCCACCTGACTTGCTTCAAGTTCTAATTCCCGGCGAAATTCATTTACTTCTGCATCTATTTTATTCTGTACATATGGATTCAATGGAGCTTCCATGGGGTTTTTATGTATGTCAACCGTGGAATATGTACCCTCGAATAGCTGTTTTAAACGTTTCTCCAGAAACTCCCACTCTTCCAGGCTTAAGTCTGCAAGGACAGCAATCAGCCTGTTTTTAAAAGAATCTTCTTCGTCAGCCAGAAGCTGGCGTGTAAATTTGGAAATTTCGTCATAGCGGCTAGTAGATAAAAACATATTTTCGTCACCGCCTTTGCCATATTTAAGCCATTCTTCGTCTACATTAAATTCTCGGCAGATTAATGCAATGACTGGTGAAGAAGGAGTACGGTTATTTGTTTCGTATCTGGCAATAGTGTTTTGTGTAGACTTAATTTGACTTGCAAATTCTGACTGGGTCATATCTAGTTGTCTTCGGATTTTCTTAATCCTTTCGCCAATAGTCAATGTATTCACCTCACTTTCTGATATGAAGAATAGCATGAAAAAATACCATTGTCAATAAAAAATACCATAGGCAACAAAAATATTCTTGACAATATGCTGTTGGCAATATATAATCATACCATAGGCAATAAATATAAAACGAAAGGAAAAAAATAAATGGGAATGTTAGAAAGGGAAAAACAGATTTTAGAAACATTTGCATTCATCATCCCAAAGCTTTCAGAGAATGATAAAAGCTATCTGCTTGGGCTGGGGGAAGGAATGGCAATTAGGGTAAGGAAGAGTGGGTGCGAGGCAGGAAAGCGGCATGAAGCTGTCAATGTCTAGATAGAAGGAATGATTTTAAACAGAGAATACAGTATAGGAAGACAGATTAGATGAGAGGTGAAAAAAGATGGAATTTATCAGAACATACTCAAAAAATGAGAAAAAAGTGGCAATAGGAAGGAGAGCGAGAATGAAAAAAGTAGACAAGACGATAGAAAGTATTTGCGTTTGGATAGAAAAGAAACTGGATTATGGAAAGCCTGACAATAACCATGAGGTTTCAGAGATGGTAAAAGCCCTGGCAGAGCTGGTGTCTGCCAGGGGAACGATACTTTAATCAATATTTGTAGATGTTCCAATAGTATTGACTAAAGTATCGAAAAAATTGCAATGGAAAAAACAATGTAAGTAAATGACATTGGTTCTGAAAAGGGGCCGAAAATGGAGAGGAGGAAAGAAAGTAATGGGAGAATTGAAATGGATGATGGCAACGCTGGTGCCGCAAAAAGGAAAAGAGAGCATTGCACGGGATATAATCGAGAGGATAAAGAGTCAAGCTGCATTGAAAGGCATGCATATGGTTTCGGGCGGCGCAAGAACAGAGCACTATCATATACTGTGCAAAGAAAATGAATGGGACAATCTGATAATAGAAAAATGGCCTGGAATTGTAAAAAGAAATGCCATAACAGAATCCCAGGCCAATTTTGTAAAACAAATCCACGAATCGTGCTATTCAGTTACCAATGGACCGCAGCAGGGCGGATACATTTCGACTTCTATATAATCATCATCTTCTTCGGGAGATGCGAGAATGAAAATTTTTGACGCATCTTGGAGAGTGTGTAAGGCGGAAAGTAATTTCTCGGATTCTTCGGGAAGTTCAGGAATATCAAAAGATACATGATATTCTCCGCCATCAAAAGCTCTTTGAAGCTGTGAAAGTAGATTCTTTTCGTACTCGGTCATAATTGTTCCCCTTTCTTTTGTACTCGGCTCTGGCCGGAGCATGCATATACAGTATAAAAGAAGGGACGGGTAAGGGCAAGAGAAATATTTGCATTCATCATCCCAAAGCTTTCAGAGAATGATAAAAGCTATCTGCTTGGGTTGGGGGAAGGAATGGCAATTTTGTTTTTCAGATGAAGAAATATAGAAAGATTTTTGAAACAGAGGAAGTGAGGGCATGAGCCAACGGGTGAGTTTAACAGAAGCGGCAAAGGAAATAGGGTGCTGCAAAGAATTCCTTAGACAGCAGATGAAAAAAGGGGAATGGGACTTAGGTGAATATGTGAAGCCTGGGAAGGGGCAAAAGAAGGCAAGCTATTTTATATTCCGTGAGAAATTAGACAGGTTTCTTGGAATCCTGAATAATTCAGAGAAAAATGATTTGGGAAAGGGGCTAGTGTGAAATGAGTGATTTAGAAGCGGAAAGGTATGAGGCACAGGCAAGTATCCTGGAGCTGCTTGCAGACATCCAGAGAACCAGTGCACCGATTGAGGTAAGCATAGGATGGGTAGGCGAGAGAGGGACGGTGCAGCAGGGCATTGTAATAAAATCAGCCCCGGCCATGGCGGTGCAGAAACTGGTGGAGGCAGGGTATAACCTGGAAATTATGCAGCAGGGCGTAAGGGTTTTTAAAATTCCGTGATAGAAAGGAAATGGATGGAGGAAATGGAAAAGACAATGGATGAAATCATGCGCTGTTCCCAGTATTTCGAAGGAGAGCCCGAGAAAGACTGGGAGCTTGTGACAATACGGGACAACAGGGCGTGCCGCATCAGGTATTACCGAGATCAGGAAGGAAATTACTGGCACACAGCCCAGAAAAAAAAGAAGGGAAGCCATGCAAGGACGGTTACCTGGGAGGACGGGCACGGGAGGACGTTCGCGGCACGAGTCTATCCGAAACGGAAAAAACGGGAAGGCATCATGAAAATGAAAGGATGAGAAAATGGATCATAACATAAGCTGGCTTACTACGGTTCCGGCAACGGACGTAAATTTTAAAAGCCATTTGAAGATGGCCACCACGGAGGAAATCAAGGAAGCTATCTCTATCATGGATGGGCAGGGAAGGAAAGGGAACGCTTCGCGGATCACGGCATGCGAAAGGGAATTGAGGAAAAGGGATAGGAGAAGAAAGGTGGTGTAGGAAATCAGGATAGGGCTCATAGATGTTGACGGACATAACTTCCCAAACCTTCCACTTATGAAACTGTCAGCCTGGCATAAACAGCAGGGGGATAGTGTGGAGTGGTATATCCCAGCGGTACACGGTTTCCCTTCACCGCCCATGGATAAAGTATATGTGTCAAAAGTATTCAGCTTTACGCCAGATTATTGGAATTTTATAAATGCAAAAGAGGTTGTAAAAAGCGGCAGTGGGTATTGCATCCGCATGGAGGACGGAAAAGAGTGTTACCAGAAAGAAAATGATAATCAACTCACTTACAAGATTGAGCATATATATCCCGATTACAGCCTGTATCCAGAATTGACAAAAGACACTGCCTATGGATTTATGAGCAGGGGGTGTCCGAGAGGGTGCGATTTTTGCCATGTTGGAGCAAAAGAGGGTAGGAAGACTTATAAAGCTGCTGATTTATCGGAATTTTGGAAAGGCCAGAAGAACATTGTTCTGCTGGACCCGAACCTAATAGCGTGCAAGGAATGGAAAGATATTCTGCAGCAGCTTATCGATAGTGGCGCATGGGTGGATTTTTCACAGGGCGTTGACATCCGCCTTATGACGGAAGAAAAGACTGGGATGATAAAGCATATCAGGACAAAGAACATACATTTTGCATGGGACAGGTATGAGGACAGAAATGATATTCTCCCAAAGCTCAAAATGTTTAAGGAGCTGACAGGCTGGGATAAGCGGAAGCTGACAGTATATGTCCTGGTTAACTTCGACACCACAATAGAGCAGGATCTGGAACGCATATACACATTGAGGGAGTTAGGATACTGGCCTTATGTGATGATTTATGACAAACAGCATGTAAAAAAAAGGGGATGACCTGAGGAGGATGCAACGGTGGGTAAATTCCAAGGCGGCATTCGAGGCGGAAAGGGATTTCAGAAATTTCAGGTAAGGATAGATGAGAATGAAGAAGATCAGTAAGTATGCAGAATATATAGGATACCAGATTTATCATGGAGAGAAATTCCATGAATGGCGTTGCCCGAACTCAAAGTGTGGATTGAATGTGTCAGAAGATTATATATGCTGCCCATACTGCGGCCAGAAAATTAAATTTAAAGAGCCACCAAAAGTGAAAATGATTCGGATAACAATCAGAGAGTTAGGAAAGTGTAGGAAATATGGAGAGACTGACAAGTTATAAAAGCGAATGCAAGAGAGAAATGATTTGCAGATATGAGAACTGTGATACTTGTGAAGAATATTGTCCCGATTTGAATGAGGATAATTGTCCTTGCCTGCAAGAAATTTTAGAAAAATTGGCAGAATACGAGGACTTAGAGGAGCAAAATAAACTACTGAAACTTCCAGCAGCAATAGGTGATGAAATTTTCTGTCTGTTCATGGATTGCCCGAAAGATTACAAAGAGAAATATTGTAGAGATCATGAGGGAAGTTGTGAAAATTGCCATCATAGAGTGCCGGAGATAGTGAGTAGGGATTTTCAGATGTCAGATATTCTAAACATGACTAAAATCTTTGCAACAAAAGAAGAAGCTGAAGCTGCATTGGAAGAATTAGAGAGGGGAAAAGAAAATGGATTTAGAACATAGAGCGATAGAACGATTAAAGATCGCTTCTGAAATGAGCCTGAACCATTACGGGGAACAACTGGTCTGCACGTATTCTGGCGGCAAGGACAGCGACGTAATGCTGGAACATTTCTTAATCAATCCCCGGTCATGCCTGTTTAAGAGTTCGCACGTTAAGAAACTAACAGAAGGGAGATAAAAGGAAATGAGCTATTACACGCAGAACCGCAGGAGAAGCGAAGCGACAGAGCAAGAAACGCTGATACAGTGGTGTGGCTGGCAACAAGGGAAATACCCTGAATTGAAATTGATTTACCATATCCCGAACGGCGGCAGCAGGAACACGATGGAAGCGGCGAACCTAAAGCGGCAGGGAGTGAAAGCAGGTGTGCCGGACTTGTGCTTGCCTGTAGCAAGAAACGGCTTCCACGGGCTGTATATCGAAATGAAATACGGAAAGAACAAAACGACGGAGAACCAGAAGGAATGGCTGGAAGCACTGAAAGAACAGGGATATTTCACGGCGGTTTGTTACGGGGCAGAGGAAGCAGAAAGGATAATTGCAAGATATTTGCAGTTTCCGGGCTATCCTGCGATAGAGAACCGGGAAACACAAAAGGAGGGCTAAAACATGGGAATAGATATGCGGGGCTTTAAGGTTGTTTATAAAGAGCGTGTATATAATGCGCTGAATATGTGCTGGAGGTGGGAAGAAAAACCGCCAGAGATTGAAGCAGAGGAAAAGGGGATTGCAAAGCCGAAATTTTTAACGGTTGTTACCCTGAACGAAGACGGGGAAGTGATTTTTCTGCATGATGAAGCCTGTATGTTTCAGTTTTTAAGAATCACAAATTAAAGGAGGGGCAGACGTGACCGAACAGACACTGGGGGAAGCAATTAAAATAAAAAGGCAAATAGACCACCTGCGGGAGCGGAAAGCAGAAGTTGAGAAAGTGCGGGCATGGTGCAAGGAAGGAAACGCAAGTTTCAAAATACAGACAACGGAAGCAGGGCTTTCAAGGGACGGCGTAACAATTTCAGGAGCGACGACAAAGCTGGTTCTGGACAAAGAACTTGAAGAAATAAAAAAAGAGCTTGAAGCGTTGCTGAATGAATTATCTGACCTGCATTGAAGGAGGAAAAGGAAGTGAACATACAGAAAGCGGCGGTCAGGGCTTCTAATAACGCCATGCGGGGCTATATCCCGCATAATGCCATAGTTTCACAGGGGGCGAAGATTGCCGCCCGGCAGCAGGCGCAGGAGAAGCCACAGAGGGGCAGGAAGGGCAGGAAAAGGGAAAGGCTTACAGAGATAAGCATGGGGAGCGGAAAACCTGTTTTAAAGCAGAATGTGGGTTGTACAGGCTGCAAAGAAGCTATTCGAGTATGAGGAAACAGGGCTTGCCCCGTATGAAATCCGGGCGTTGATAGAGAGGGAAAAGGCATTGACAGAAACGGTGAAGAAAATGCAGGACTGGTGAAAGAAGGTGCGGGCATGAGCCGGGCAAAGTGTATCATATGCGGAAAGACGCTGCCGGAGGGCGGGCAGGGGATATGCGCTGACTGCCTGGCTGAAAAGTCGGACGAAGAAACCGCAAAGGAATTGCGGGATATAGCGGACGTGTTAAGCATTACGGCAGAAACGGACGCAAATATAAAAAAATCAATGGAAGCAATCATGCGTATTGCCTACAGGATAGACAGGAGGAAGGAAAAGTGAAAGTTGACAGGGAAAAGCCGCCGTATCTTCCGAAAATTGCGTTTGTGCGGCTTCATACGGCGGGAAAAGAGGTAAAGGACTACCAGCAGGAGTTAAAGGGACAGGGCTTTACTTTCAATCAGTTTAAGCACATGAAGAAAGCTGATGAATTGTGGGACGGCTTAGAACTATGGGTAAGTATGTGGGACTATGACAATCACGAAAGCTGGCACTTATGGAACTGGAAGAAAGAAGATGATAAACGGGTAATGCTTGCTATGTATGAAGCAGAACAATATAACCCGTTTTGCGCTTATGAAGATGATTTTGAAGGCTTCAAGGCTGACTGGGAAGCGGGAACCTATGACCCCGGCTGTACTTATACATTCCCTATTCCTGCGGTAGAGGTTCTGGAGGTTGTACAGGAGGAAGAAGACAACAGAAACCATGAACGGGTACAGAAAGAAGTTATCCGGGCAAAAGAAGACGTTTTTCTAAAACGACGGGCGACAAAGAAGAAAAAGAGATACGGGAAAAAGAAAAGAAGATAGGAGGGCGAAGAAAGTGGGAAAGAGAAAGAACAGGCATTGCCAGAGCAAACAGGAAGTATTGCAGAGGGTCCGGCAGCAGAGGGCGGCAGAACAGCAGGAGAAGCGCAAGCCGATTCTGAAAAAACAGTTGCAGAAAATCAACAGCATAAAACCCTCTATTGACCGGGCAAGGGAGCAAATGCGGGAGAAGAAGAGCGCAAGGGAGGGAAAAGAAAATGCTATTTCTGATTGAGGTTATAAAAGGGCTTCTGACGTTCGTGGCGTTCTGCGTGGGGCTGGGTATCATGTATCTTGTATTTATCATTGTCCGTGAAGTGGGCTGGGTGGTAAAGCAGGAGAACCGCAAGAGGTACAGAGCGAAGCAGAAACAATGTGACTTCTGCGGACCGGCAGGAAGATATATTGCGGTCATTGCGCCGGGCGGATGTTTTGAGCATGGATTGTATATCAGAGTAAGCGGCGCATATCTGCAAATATATGATGGGGAATACCCCGGATTTATTGACAACATAGAAATAAACTTCTGCCCAAAGTGCGGAAGGATATTAAGGGAGGTAGAAAGCAATGCAGATGGCAGCATTTAGCGCAAAATGCCCGCATGAAATCGGGGACAGGGTTGTGGTACTTGAAGCGGCGGGAAGGAATGAAAACGGGGTAATGTATACGCAGCGGGAAGGAGTAATAACGGATATTGCCTGTACTCATTACATAAAGACCGGGAAAGTAATTTTCACATATGAGCTGAACGGGTCCGGGAGGTATGAAAGAATTATGACCCTGATAGGAGGGCAGCAGGCGTGACAGAAAAAAACATATAAAAAGGCAGGGGAATTGCTGGAGAAAATACAAAAATTAGAAAGTTTCATGTTTTGGTGTAGCGGGAAGAGAGAAGGAGCAAGGAAGTCGGACCGCCTGAAAATGAAGATCTGTCAATGTGTAGAAGAAGAAATTGAATTGCTGAAAAAAGAGCTGGAAGAGCTTCACTAAAGGAAGGGGCAGAGGATATGTGGCAAATGGGAGACGCTGATAGGATAATACAAAAACTGGAAAGATGGGCGGAAAGCGCATACAAAAGGTGGATGGATTGTGCATCTGACACGACGGTTACTGAGTATATAAGATATCATTTACAATACCTGGAAAGAGAAAAATGCCTGGAAATAGCAAAAGAGGGATTACAAGGGAGCCCAAACGGGGACAGGTGGATCCCGTGCACAGAAAGACTTCCGAAGCCCGAAGAGGAAATTGAAATATCGGTGAAACGTACAAGATGTGGGGAAGAATATTATTTTTCGGTCCGAGGGTTTTTCGAGGATGGGAAAGTATGGAACGAGTACAGCAGTTACTTATGGTATTTTCCAGAAGACGCAGTTGAGTGGGATGATAAGCGGGAAGATTACAAAATACCGGAAGGCTGGTGGGAGTGCAGCAGTTATTCAGATGAGAAAAACGTGAACGCCATAGAAGACACAGTCCTGGCATGGCGGCCGTTGCCGGAGCCGTACAGAGAACCAAAAATGTACAGGGAAAATAATGGAAAGGGGAATGAAACTTGAAGAAAGCATACATATGCAGCCCGTACAGGGCAGAAAGTGAAAAAGAAATGAAGCGGAATCTGGAATATGCCAGAGAACTGACCCGGAAGGCGTTGGAAGATGGGATGGCTCCAGTTACGCCGCATTTATATATGACGCAATGTTTAAACGAAGAAGATCCTTGGGAACGGGAAATTGGGCTGAAAGCAGGCCTGGAGCTGCTAAAAGGCTGTGATTTCCTTATGGTGGGCATCCGGTATGGCATCAGCGAGGGAATGAACAAAGAAATAGTGGCAGCGGAGGTGGTAGGCCTGGACGTGGTAAATGCAGACAAGCTGCATTATAAATTAAAGGACGAAAAACTACGAGGCTCTGTGTAGGAGATGGAAGACGAAAGGCGGTTATTAGAGTATGCCAGATACCATGCCTGTGAGTTCTGCCAAGGGAAAGCATTCCATACATGCACATCCTTTTCCTGCACGGAGCCATATCGGAAGGCGTATGAATATGCAAAAGAGCACAGGGACAGCATCACAGCCCCTTGAAAGAAAAAGGCCCTGGCAGTGCGGGAACACTGCCAGGGCAGAGCTATACAGCAAAATAACCTATACCCAGTATAAATACTGTATGGCAGAAAGTCAAGGAAAATACGGGCAAAAGGCCAGTTTTCACACTTGATAAAAGTATTAGCTTTCCGACAGGGAAACAAAATCTGACTTCCCAAAAGGAACCAAAAAGGAGTGAAAATATGCCATACGTAGAGAGGATTACAAAAGCAGGGAAAACCATAGAGGTAGAGCGGTATTTTACAAGCAGGTATAAAAAGAAAGGAATAAAGAGGGGAGATAAGGTAAAGCCGACCTCAGAGCAGCAGAAAAAAGTAAACACGAGGAAAGCGGAAAGAGAGCTGCGGATACTAATAAATGCAAATTACGGATATGGAGATTATCATCTGGTATTGGATTATATAAGAAGGAAGGGCGAAGCAGAGAGAACACGGGAGGAAATGCGTCATGACATAGATGTATTTTTACGGGAATGTCGGAAGGAGTATAAAAAAACTGGATTAGAGTTTAAGTACATACATGTGATGGAGATCGGGAAAAAAGGGGCGCGGCATCATCATTTGGTGGTAAATAAAATAGACACCAAAATTTTACAAAAGTGCTGGTACAAAGCATACGAAGGACATAACCGCATAAAAGTGTTTCCCTTGGATGATAGCGGAAATCATGCAGAGCTTGCAGCATACCTGATAAAATACACAGACACACACAGGACAAAGGAAGCCGGGGCACTGCAGGGCAAACGCTGGAATTGTAGCAAGAACCTGAGAAGACCAGAGCCAGAGTACCACATCATTTCAGACCGTGAGTATTTCAGGGCAGAGGCAAAGCCGAGGAAAGGATACTATGTAGATAAAAAAAGTGTAAGCCAAGGAATGCACAGCCCAGAATATTTCGGGTATGGGTATATCCGTTATATTTTGGTGAAACAGAATATAAGGCCGGAAGAATGGCAAGAAGAGGAAGACGGATAGACAAGGAGGAAAAAGGGAATGAGGAATTACAGACTGGATGACGAAGGCGGAAACCAGGAAGCGTTGTTTGAATGGGCGGCATATCAGGCAGGACGTATGCCGGAGCTGGAATACCTGCATCATGTTCCGAACGGAGGGAGGAGAGATAAGGCAACAGCTATGAAAATGAAACGGCAGGGTGTGAAAGCAGGGGTCCCAGATATCGTACTGCCAGCAGCGCGGGCAGGATATCATGGATTATACATAGAACTCAAAGCCGGGAAAAACACCACTACGAAAAAACAGGAATTGTGGCTGGAATATTTAAAAAACCAAGGATATTTTACGGCAGTGTGCTACCGCTGGGAGGCGGCTGCAGAATTGATAGAAAAGTATTTATTAAACGCCGAAGAGTTGGAAGAGGCAGGGCAGACATGGGGAAAGGAAGGGAAAAACAAGGGATGAAAACAATCAGTATATTAAATTTAAAGGGAGGCGTGGCCAAAACATTTACAGCGGCAAATATGGCGTATGAGCTTTCCCGCAGAGGATGTGAGGTGCTCTTATTGGATAACGATAAGCAGGGAAATCTAAGCAAGGCGTATGGCAGGTATGACGCGGAAAGTGTGGCTCCTGCTGCAAAGTTGCTGAGCGGGGACTGGGAATGTCCCGAAGAACTCATACAGAAGACAAATTATATCGGTATAGACATTATAACATCTAACATGTCATTACTTGGGGCAACATGGGATTTGGCGAAGGAATGGAAGGCAGACCAGACAGGAAGGTATAAACGTCTGAAAGATACCAAAGTGGAAGGGTATGGAAGGGCGGTTACAGAACCTCTTGCCATAGAGCAGGCATATGATTACTGTATCATAGACAATCCGCCAGACTTAGGGTTTAACGTGGTAAATGCGCTTGCGGTTACGGATGAAGTAATCGTGCCAGTAAAGCTGGATAATTACGCCCTGGAAGGGCTGGACATTGTTGCGGAACAGGTGGAGGAGGTAAAGCAATTCAATCCATCCATAAAGCTGGCAGGGGTCCTGGTAACCTCATACCAGAATACAGATGGGGAAAGCGCAGGGCTGGAATGGCTTCAGGAACAGGGGAAGTATGATATCCTTGGGGTCATCAAATATTCAAAAAAAGTGGCGGAGAATTCCTTCCTGCAAAAACCGATTTATGAGTACAGCCCATGTTGTGGGGCGGCACAGGGATATAAAAAGTTTGTGACGGAATATACCGGGAAAGCGAGGTAGCATGTGGGCAAATTTGGAATCAATGATATACTGAGCGCGAAGGCGAAAGAAAAGGAAATGCATACGGGATCATATGCAGCAGGGTACAAAGAGATTTATTTAAGTCCGTACGAGGTGAAGGATGCGCCAGAAAACACCCATCAAAAATTAGAGAACATAGAAGAACTGGCGGACAGTTTTTTGACCGTGGGGCAGGAACAGCCCACAGTGCTGGCAAGGATAAAGGGCGAATATTACATCATAGACGGGCACAGGCGCAATGCCGCAAACATTTTGAATTTGGAACGGGGACATAAGGAATATAAAAGAGTGCTTTACCGATACATGGAAATGAGTGAGGCAATGTATGAGCTGAGACTTTTGGCTGGAAATGGATATACCCAGTCGCTTACAGCGTATGAAAAAACCAGGCTTGTGGAGCGGACGAAAGCGGCATTGATCCGGGCGAAGAAAGAGGATGGCCTGGAAATACAAGGGAAAATGCGTGATCTGATAGCGGCTATGATAGGGGAAAGTCCCACCAATGTGGCCAGAATGGAGAGCATCAACAACAATGCCGCACCGGAGGTAAAAGAGCAGCTTAAGAGCGGCAATATGGGCATCACCGCGGCTTATGAGGCGGCGAAGCTGCCAAAGGAAGAACAGAAAGCCATAGCGGATAAAGTGGCGGCAGGCGAAGACATAAGAGCGAAGGAGATCGCGGCAAAGGTTGCAGAAAAGACAGCGGCAGAGGCTGCAAAGGAAGCGGAACAGGCGAAAGCAGATTTTGAGAAGCAGAAGGAAGAGAGCGAAAAAGAGATAGAGAAGGCTTACCGCAAGGAGCAAGAAGCGGAGGAAAAAGCAAAGGGCGCAGAGGAAGCCGCACAGCATGCAAAAGTCCTGCGGGAATGGGTAAGGGAAAGCGTAAGTGCGGCCACAAAAGCTGCTGCGGATGCCGTATTGAGGGTGTCCGATACGGACACGCCACAGAAAGAATGGGGCAATATAGAGTGGGTAGTGTTTAGTGCAAGGGAGATTATGCAGCAGGCGGATAAGGTAAGCGAGGAAGACATGTACCTGCTGCATGAAATCATGTTACGTTGCCAGTGGAATGCGAAATGTGGACAGGCCGACAACAATGAAAAAGCGGACATGCAGCAGGAAAATCAGGCACAGTAATGGCAAGCAAGGAAAGGAGAGGAGAGGAATGGGAAGAAAAGGGGAAGAGAAGGGAAAGAAAAAAATACCAAAGAAGCTGTGGAAGCTCTGGGAAGCCCGGTGTTCCGGGTTCCGCCAGGTGGAATGGGTGCAGCAGTGGAAGCCGGGAGTGAAGGTGTTAAGAAATAAATGAGCATATTAGGAATAAAAACAGCACGGTTGAAAGAAACAAGAATGCAGCAGGAAGGATAGATAGGATTGGATAAAAAATTATTATCAGATTACATAGACGCCTGTGCAATGGTAAAAGAAACAGAACAGGAAATAAAAAAACTGAAACAAAAGAAAATAAAAATAGCGGAAGGGGTTGTGAAAGGCAGCAATCCAGAATTTCCATATCAGCCACGGAATTTCCATATACACGGCACAGAATTTGGATATGCGGATGATATGAACCTGCGTAGGAAGGAAAAAGTGCTGGAAGAACGGAAAAAAAGAGCGGAGGAAATAAAAACGCAGACAGAAGAATGGATGAACAGCATTCCGCTTCGAATGCAAAGGATTGTAAAATACAAAATTTTTGAGGGGCTTTCATGGGAAGAGACAGCAGGAAGGCTAGGAAGAAAGGCAAATGGGGATAGTTTGAGAATGGAATTTCATAATTTTATGAAAAAAATAAAATAATTTCGTTTTTTTCGTTTTTTTCGTTCTCAAAGTGTTATTATGGTAATAAGCCATGGAAGATACATGTGATTACATATTATCATAACCTATGGGATAAGGGTGCCAACTGATGTCTGGCGCCCTTATCTGTTATGTAAACTATGACACCCAACGGAGGATAGAAGACATGTTAAAATCATGCACTTATTGTGGAAAAATACATGATAAAAAATATATATGCCCAGAAAAAGAAAGGGCAGAAAAAAAAAGAAGAAAAAAATCATCTGACAGGGAAAATTCATTCAGATGGAGCAGAGACTGGAAGCAGAAAGCGGAAAGCATTAAGCGTCGGGATTTATATCTGTGTCAGGCATGTATCAGGAACTTGCATGGAACCGTGAATCAGTACAATCCTCATCAGCTATCCGTACATCATATTGTAAAACTCAGGGATGATTATAGCCGCAGGTTAGATGATGATAATCTCATTACATTGTGTCGGATGCATCATGAGATGGCGGAGCATGGAGAGATACAGGCATCTGTCTTGGCTGCAATAGCAGAAGAACAGTGCTAGGGGTAGGTTGCTGCCTTATGCAGCATGGACTGGCGCACAGAAAAAAAGAAAACTATGTAAGGGGCAGGTTGCTGTCTTATGGAAGCATGGATGCAGGAGCATCCCCCCGGGGTAAAAATTGCAAAAAAATTATCTTTTTTATACACCGACTGCTGCCCCTTATTTAAAAAAAATTCCCAAAATGGAGATTCTAGAAAGGAGGGGGATAGTATGGCACGACCACCCAAGCCAGCCGCAGTGATTGAATATGAGAAAAAATCACATAGGACAAAAGCAGAAATGGAAAAACGGAAAGAAGAGGAAGAGAAACTTCTGACTGGACAGGAGATGAAAGAGCGGAAAGAAGTAAAGGGAAATAAGGTGGCTCATAAGGAGTTTCTGAGGTTGAGGAAATTGTTTAGGGCAATCGAAAAAGATGATGCACTGTATGAACCAGTCATGAACCGCTATGCAATGATCCAGGCAGAGTGCAGGGATTTTGAAGAAAAAAGAGAATTGTTTTATAAGAACATGCAGGAACTGAGGGAGAAGCAGGAACGCCTTTTAGAAGAGGAAATGACACTGAAAGAATACTTCCGGTTAGAGAATGAATTGGCGCGCAGACTGATAAATCTGGATCAGCAGGTGCAGGCAAAAAGAAAAATGCTCCTGGAGATTGAAAAGGAAAATGTTATGACGATAGCATCCGCTCTGCGTAACATTCCCAAAAAGGTGGATGAGGGGGAAGACCCGATTGTCCGCATATTGAAGGGCGGATGAAGGGATGCTGTATGAAAATGCCTTGCGGTATACACAAGATGTCTTAAACGGAAAAGAACTGACAACAAAAGAGGTTAGAATACAGTGTGAATGGTTCCTGCGGGATATGCAGCGGGAAAAAGACAATGATTATCCTTGGTATTTTGACCGGGAGATTTCTGTCAAAATTGAAAATCTTTTGAAACTGATGAATTTTGCAACGGGGATTGGGACAATAGGGAAAAGTATTTATGAAGGGCTGGCAGATTTTCAGTCCTTTTTTCTTGCAAATGTATTTTGTTGGAGATATAAGGAGACAAAAGAAAAGTACAGGTACAGGGAGGTAGTGCTGTTTATCCCAAGGAAGAACAGCAAGACATTCATCTGTGCCTTGATTCTTATTATACTGATGCTTACAGAAGATGATTATTCTGAATTCTATTCCATATGCTTGGACAGGGACCTTGCAGCGGAGGTGAAGAAAGCAATTAGCCAGATTATCAGTGCAAGTCCGGCACTGCAGAAACATTTTAAGATTCCACGGACTTTGTCTGGAAGGGTGGAATGCCTGCTTACTCATTCTTTTTACCAGCCCAGAACGTCACAGGCAAATTCGAACAATGCCATCCGGCCGTCAGCTTTTATTGCAGACGAATGCGGGGCTTTTAAAGATAATGACAATATCGCGGCCATGAAGTCTGGACAGTTGAGTGTCAGAAATCCGTTAATGTTTAAATTGACGACAGCCTATGCGGAAGATAAAAGCATCATGCTAGAGGAACTCGATTATATTCGGAAGATCTATAATGGGCTGGAAGTGGATGATAGGCTGTTTGCACTTTTATATTATGCGCCGGAAGAACACTTGTGGGATGATACCGGGCTTATGATGGCTAATCCGCTTCGGATAGAAGAAAATTATTATGAGATTCGGGAAAGCAGAAAAAAGGCTTTGGCGAAGCCTGGAGAACGAACAGAATTCCTAACAAAACATATGAATTTTTTCATGCCGTCTTCTGCAGGGGAAGAATTTATTTCTCTGGCAAAGCTGCGTAAATGCAGAAACCAGAGGGGTATTTTTGATTGGTATGGAAAAGATGTTTATCTGGGCCTGGATCTGGCATTGACAAATGATAATACATCTGTAGCCATGGTAACGGTAGAGGATGATATCATTTATGCGAAGGCATGGGGGTTTATCCCAAGGGATAGGATTGCAGAAAAAAATCAGATAGAAAGAACAGATTATAATCGTTTCATTCAGGAAGGGGATTGTTTTGCCTGTGGCGAGGAAGTGATAAGCTATGCATATGTAGAAAGGTTTATCTGTGAGTTAGAAGAAAAGTATGGGGTGAATATCATTCGGATCGGGTATGACCGTTATAATTGTGTGTCGACTGCAGGGAAACTAGAGGAAGCTGGATACGAGACCGTGGAAGTAAAGCAGCATTCCAGTGTGCTTCATGCGCCTACAAAACTGTTGCAGGAAAGCATACTGGAACAAAAATTTTCTTATGACGGTTCCGTACTGTATGAAATAAATTTTCAGAATGCAAGGTGTACAGAAGATACAAACTTGAATAAATACGTGAACAAGAAAAAATCCAATGGCAAGGTTGATATGTTGGTTTCCACCATCATAGCCATATATTTGTTGCAGCAGGATATGTTGTTTGGAGATGATTTTGTGATCCAGACATAAAAGAAAGGATAAAAGAATGAATTTTTTTTGGAAGAAAGATGACAGGGTAAGGGCAGACACGGGAGAGAATACGGAGCAGGCGGAACAGGTATTGCGAGAAATGATGGGGACAGACAGCGTTCTTTTGGAATCGCTGCTCTCAGAAAAAGAGATTACAAAAAAAGAAGCCATGCAGATCCCAATGGTGAGTGCATGTATTACGTATATAGCAGGGACTGTCTCTGGAATTCCGCTGAAACTCTACATGCAGAAAAAAGAGGGCGTGGAAGAATACCAGAAAGACAGACGAACATTCCTTTTAAACAGCGATACCGGAGACACACTGACTGCAAAACAGTTTTGGCGGGCGATTTTGGAAGATTACTATCTTGGGAATGGTGCATATGCATACATAAGCAGAGCAGGAAATGAAATAAAAAGCATCCATTATGTGAAGGAAGAATATGTGAATGTTGTAAAAAATGAGCATCCGGTTTTTAAGGATTATGACATTTATGTACATGGACAAAAGTATTACCCATTTGAATTTTTAAAATTTTTGCGGAACACAAAAGATGGGTGTACTTCCAGTACCATAATGGAAGAAAACCAGCTTGTTTTTGAGGTTGCATACCAGACCCTGAAATTTGAAAAAAACCTCGTAAAAAAAGGTGGGAACAAAAAAGGATTTTTAAAATCAATCAAGAAACTTTCCAAAGCTGCAATGGATGAATTAAAAGAGGGATTTCGGAAAATGTACTGCAATAACAGGGAAAATGTGGTTGTATTGAATGAAGGAATCGATTTTAAGGAGGCATCCAATACTTCTGTGGAAATGCAGATGAATGAAAATAAAGCCTCGAATGGGGAAGCCATTGCCGCAATCTTCAAGGTGCCGCCCACCATCCTGAACGGAAAGAGCACGAAAGAAGATAGGGATAATTATATCAGGTTCTGCATTCTGCCACTTCTGGAAGACCTGGAATGCAGCCTGGATAGGGACCTTCTTCTGGAAAATGAGAAAAACACCATGTATTTTGCGTTTGATACAAAAGAACTTACCCGTGGCACCATTGAGGAAAGATATAAAGCCTATGAAATCGGACTTAAGAATAATTTTCTGCAGGTGGACGAAGTCAGAGATAAAGAGGATTTGGAACCGATTGGATTTGAATGGATTAGGTTGGGGTTGGATAGTGTGCTGTTCAATCCGAAGACGAAGGAAATCTATACGCCGAATACAAATGCAACAAAGGATATGACAGTAAAAACTATGGAAACAAAGGAAATAAAAGAAATAAAGGAAGAAGGTGAGGAGCATGCGGATAGAAATCAGGAGTGACAGTGTAGTGATTGAAGGATATGTCAATGCAGTCGGAAGAGATTCCAGACCACTGCGCGACAAACAGACAGGGAATAGGTATGTGGAACAGATTGTACCGGGAGCATTTCGGAGGGCATTGACACGGAATGAAGTAAAACTTCTTTTGAATCATGAAGACAGCAGAGAGCTTGGCTCCACAGAGAGCAATCTGGAATTATGTGAAGATTCCATTGGACTCCGGGCAAGGGCAGAGATTACAGATGCGGAAGTGATCAAAAAAGCAAGGGAGAAAAAACTTCGGGGATGGTCTTTCGGTTTTTATGAACGTGATGCAAGGGAAGAAACCATGTCCACAGGGATGAAAAGGCGGTTTGTGGAAGACATGGAGCTTGCAGAGGTTTCTATCATTGATGAAAAAAAGATGCCATGTTACGAAGGGACATCCATTGAAACCAGAGCAGAAGGAAAAGAACTTGTGATATCAGAAATCATGGAAACCAGGGCGGACTATGTCATGGAAACTAGGAAAAAGAAAGAGATAGATTATAAAAACTATCGAAAACGCATTGAGGAATTGGAGGAAAATTGATTATGGCAAGAAGACATGCAAAGAAGGTCAGGACAGGGTTACAAAAAAGGGCGGAAGAGTTAAAGAGCCTCATGGAACAGCGTGCGGAATTGCTGCAGCAGATGAAAGAACTGGCAGGCAGAGTAGAGACAGAACAGCGGGCATTTTCAGAAGAAGAAAATGAAAAATTTGATACGTTGGAAAAACAGATCCGAGATATGGACCAGACGATTGAAAAACTGGATAAAGCAAGAAATATTCCAGTGCAAAAAGAAAAAACGGAAGGAAAAACAAAAGGAAAGGCAGAGGATGAGAAAGAAACACAGGAGGAAAGGGCGTTTGCGGCTTATATCAGGGGAGAAGCGCTGCAGGAGAGAGCGGACATCAATCTTACAGTAGGAGATAATGGGGCGGTGATTCCTTCTTCTATTGTAAACAAGATCATTCAGAAAGTGCATGATGTGTGCCCTATTTATCAGATGGCAACAAAATATAATATTGGTGGGACCATCAGTATTCCGTACTACGATGAAGAGACACAGTCCATCACAATGGCTTACGCAACGGAATTCACAGAGCTAGAGAGTACATCAGGAAAATTCACTTCCATAGAGCTGAAAGGGTTCCTGGCAGGCGCGTTGTCTAAAGTATCAAAATCTCTGATCAATAATTCACAATTTCAGATTGTGCCTTTTGTGATTAATGCAATGGCGGATTCTATATCAAGATGGATTGAAAAAGAACTTCTGGTAGGAACGGAGGACAAGATAGATGGCTTAAGAGGGGTAATACAAAGCGTAAGTGCAGCAGGGAGCAATGCGGTGCATACGGATGAACTGATTGACTTGCAGGAAGAAGTCCCAGATGTGTTCCAGGCGGGAGCCGTGTGGATCATGAATAAATCAACCAGGACAGCCATTCGGAAATTGAAAGATGGAGATGGGAATTACATATTGAATAAAGATGCTACGGCAAGATGGGGATATACGTTGTTTGGAAAAGACGTATATACATCTGAAAATATGCCAAAAATGGAAGCTGGGAATGCAGCAATATTTTACGGAGATATGACAGGACTTGCAGTCAAAGTGTCGGAAAATGTGTCCATTGAAGTGCTGCGGGAGAAATACGCTACACAACATGCAGTAGGTGTTGTTGCATGGCTGGAAATGGATGCAAAAGTGGAAAATGCCCAGAAGATTGCAAAACTTGTCATGAAAGCCGCAAAATAAGAGGTGGCGATGAAAGTAAGTGAAATAGAAGAAATGTACCTGATAGATTATCTGCGGCTGGACGACCCGGAGGAAGCAGAAAAGAGAGAGATCGGGATAGCCCTGGTGTCTGCAAGGGAATATGTAAAAACTTATACAGGACTGTCAGAGGAAGAGATAGACCAGCATGAAGACATCACGATTGCCGTGTGCATCCTTGTGGCAGATATGTTCGAAAATAAAAGTCTTTATCTGGATTATAAAAGCAAAGAAACAAATAAAACGGTGGAAGCCATATTAGGGATGCACTCGGTAAATCTGATATAGAGGGGGTGTGGGATGAAGAAAGCAATGGATATCGGAAAACTCAACAAACGGATCACGTTTCAAAAACAGATAGAAACGGAAGATGCCATGGGGCAGAGTGCACAGGTATGGGAAGACGTAAAAACGGTATGGGCAGACTTTTATCCGATAAGAGCAGGGGAATACCAGGAAGCGGAGCAGAAAAAGCGGGAAGAGGTTACGTATAAAGCGAAATTAAGGTATATCCCAGGCATAAACGCAGCCATGCGCATTGCATTCCGGGGAAGATATTTCCTGATAAACAATGTGATCAATGTAGATGAAGGCAATTATAGACTGGAATTGGAATGTACGGAATATATAGAAAAAGCGTTGAACGAAAGGGTGGAAAAGGATGGAAGTAACTATTGATGGGATAGAGGAACTTAGGGAAGAATTTCAGACTGCAATAAAGAAATATCCATGCATTGCGGAAGAGGCTTTACTTGCAGCAGGAAAGAAATTCAGGAATGCAGTCAAAAAAGAAACCCGAAGTGCCACTTTTACAGGGACAGGGAATTTATTGAAAGGGTACAAGCTCGACCCAGTAGAAGGGTATGGTCCTTATATGCATATTAATTTTCGGGCAACGGCACCCCATTTCCATCTAATCGAAAATGGACATGAGCTTGTCACGCATAAAACTAAAAACGGAAAGAAATTGAGAAATGGAGGACAGAACATTGGATTTGTGCCAGGGAGACTGATTGTAGCGGCAGTAAGGGCAGACTATAACGAAAGTAAATTCCCAGAAGAAATGGAAAAAGCATTGGAAAAATTATTGAAAGAGAGCAATTTATTATGATTTCAGTAATAGAGATCAAAAAGGAACTGCTTTCCGCATTAAAGGAATTATATCCAAAAGGTTATGCATTTTATGGATTGGAAGTAACAGAGGGCTACGCAAAGCCTTCTTTTTTTACGCAGTTGGTTCCCGTGTCGTCTGAAACAGAAACAAATCGGATAAAAAATAGGGTATTTATTTATGAAATAATCTATTTCCAGGAAACAGTGAATGAAATAGATGCATTACAGAAGGTGTCAGAGATAGAAGGCATTTTTGGCGTAAAAGTAAAAATCAAAGACAGGTACGTCAACGTGACAGAATTTGATTATGACTTTATCGGGAAGTCAAGAGATATTCTTCAAGTAAAAATCACCTTTTCCTTTAAAGATGCCATAGAACAGAAGGCAGAGAACCACGAACCCGTAAGAGACGTAAAAGTAAGAACAGAAATGGAGGGATAGAACAATGAAAATGCCGGGAGTAAACATCAGTTTTTCAGAAAAGGCCGGAACAGTGATTGAAAGAGGGGAGAGAGGGATTGTTGCCATGATTATAAAAGGTGCAGTGCCTGCAAAAAACCCCTTTGAGATAACAGCAATTTCAGATATTCCGGGGACAATTTCGCTAAAAAACAGGAATCAAATTTTAAATGTGCTAAAAGGATATGTCACAACGCCAAGGAAGTTAGTTGTGTATGTTCTGCCAGTATCCGCAGAGGATTATGAACAGGCGACAGAGGCACTGGAAGTAGAAAAATGGAATTATCTGGTGGCGACATCCTGTGAAACAGATCATGAGACGGAAACACTTGCTACCTGGGTTGGTATGCTCCGGGAAGAAGGGAAAATGGTAAAGGCAGTATTGCCGAACTGTGCGGTTAATAAAGAATATATCATAAATTACACAACAGAGCAGGTAGTGGATGAGAATGGAGATACCTATACCGCAGAAGAATTTTGTGGAAGGATTGCAGGAATTATAGCAGGAACGCCGCTAACAATTTCCTGTACTTATGCGCCGCTGCCAGAAATCGTGGATTGCAGCAGGCTAAAAAGGGCCGAAATGGATACGAAGGTTGCAGCAGGAGAGCTGTTTGTCTATCACGACGGAGAGAAAGTGAAGGTTGCAAGGGGCGTAACCTCTTTTACCACTGAAACGGAAGAAAAGAAAAGGCAGTTCCGAAAAATAAAGATTGTGGATGCTATGGACATGATCACAGATGACATCCGAAAAACCATTGAGGACAGCTATATTGGAAAGTATGCAAATTCCTATGACAATAAATGCGTGCTTCTAAGCGCAGTCAATAATTATTTCGGCAATCTGTCAAGAGATGGGATTTTGTCTGAATTTAGTGTAGGCATTGATCTGGATGCGAACAGGTCATATTTGGAAGGAAGCGGGATAAAGACAGCGGATATGTCGGAGGATGAGATAAAAAAGGCGGATACTGGGGATGAAGTATTTCTGATGGCAAATATTAAAATCCTGGATGCGATCGAAGAAGTGAGCATTCCGATTGCGATTTAATGTGGGATAGGAGGTGAAGCGGTGAAAAAGTATGAACCACAAAGAGTTATCAATGGGACTTTTGGTGAAATGTGGATTGATGGGGAATACATGGCAGAAGTCACTGGGCTGAATGCAAAGGTAACGCTGGAAAAAACGGACGTGAGCCAGACAGGTACACTGGTGAAAGGATATAAAGTCACAGGGATTGACTGCAAAGGAACAATTAAGATGAATAAAGTAACATCTTATTTTATTTCAAAACTGTCGGAGAATCTAAAAAAAGGGAAAACCACTACGGCCACAATTATCAGTAATCTGAATGATCCGGATTCAAATGGGAATGAGAGAATACAGCTTGACGGATGTATTTTTGATGAACTTACACTCATTGACTGGGAAACAAAGAAAATGGGTGAAGAAAGCATCGCGTTTACCTTTACTTCATGGACAGTATTAGATGAAATCAAATATAGTTGATAGGAAAAAGGAGGAACATATGAATTTAGTAGAAGAATTATTAAAATCGGACAGTAAAAAAGCAGATGAGCTGAAAACAGAAACATTTCTTTCTGAAAAACTGGCTTTTATTATGGAAAAAGAAGAACCTGTTGAAATTACAATCCGGGAGATTCCGGCAAGAAGACTGAATGATTTACTAGCAAAACAATATACTTCCAAAGGAAACTTTGACATGACAAAAAGTTTTGATGCCAAGGCCCTTGCAGTGGCGGAAGGAGTGATTAATCCTGATTTGAAGAATGAGCAGGTGCAGCAGCATTTTGGATGTACTACCAGCAAAGATTTAGCGGTCAAACTGTTTGGGAATGAGATCACTGCCATTTCAGATGCCATTGTGATGGTGTCTGGATACAAAAATATACAGGATACGGATGAAGAAATAAAAAACTGATAAAAACGGATTGGGAAGTGCAACTTATGTACTTCCTTTTCCGTGAGAAAAAATGGAAGCCTACGGATTACAAAGATATGGGGACAGGGGAAAAACGTATCGTACATGCGTTCATGCTGGAAGAACTGGAAGATAGGGAAAGAATGAAAGAAGAGATTGAGAACGGACAGGTGTGAATATGGCAGGAAGATTTATTGATGCGACCCTCAGACTGATAGATAATTTTACAAGGCCTATGGCGGATGCCATGGGCCAAATGTCTCGTCATTCCGGGGATTTCATAAAAGCTGGAAAGCAGATAGAACGGGCAGGAAAATCTATACAAAATGTTGGAAAGACCATGACAGCTGCAATCACAACTCCTATCGCAGGTCTTGGGATTACAGCAGTGAAAACAGCGGCGGATTTTGAGAGTGCTATGAGTAATGTACAGGCAATCTCAGGAGCAAGTTCCGGGCAACTGGAAAAGCTGACAGAAAAAGCAAAGGAAATGGGGGCAAAAACAAAATTCAGCGCTACGGAATCGGCAAGTGCATTTTCATACATGGCAATGGCTGGATGGAAAACAGGGGAAATGCTGGATGGGATAGAAGGCATCATGTATCTGGCAGGGGCATCTGGAGAAGATTTGGCACAGACATCAGATATTGTTACAGATGCATTGACAGCATTTGGAATGAAAGCAAAAGATACGAATGAATTTGTGGACATACTTGCAAAGACAGCGTCAAATGCCAATACAGATGTAGGAATGATGGGAGAAACATTTCAGTATATTGCCCCGGTAGCAGGTGCGTTAGGGTACAGCGCAAAAGACGTATCGGTAGCGATCGGGCTAATGGCGAATAGCGGAATTAAGGCATCCAATTCAGGAACTGCATTGCGAAGTCTGCTTACGAACCTTGCAAAACCAACAGATTCTGTAAAAATAGCTATGAAAGAACTTGGGGTCAGCCTTACGGATTCTAAGGGGAATATGAAAGAATTTTCCACCCTCATGACAGAGATGCGCGGCTCTTTTGCGGGGTTGACAGAAGCGCAGAAGACACAATATGCGGCTACGCTTGCAGGGAAAACAGGCATGAGCGGTCTGCTTGCTATCGTGAACTCGTCTGACAGCGATTTTGATAAACTTACAGCATCCATTGAAAATTCGAAAGATGCGGCAAAAGAAATGTACGATACTGCAAATGACAATTTTAATGGCAGGCTGACAACATCAAAATCTACAATTGAGTCCATTACAATTACATTCGGAGAAAGACTGATGCCATATGTAGAAAAAGGTGTCGGGAAGCTACAGGAACTGGCGGAAAAGTTTGGCTCATTGAGTGATGAACAGATAGACCAGATCATACACTGGGCGGCAATGGCAGCAGCGGCAGGCCCGCTTGTCATGATATTTGGAAAGACAACAGGAAGTATCGGACAGGTCATAACAAAATTTGGGCTGTTAGGAAAAAGCCTGCCAACTATCGTAGGAAGGACACAAAAGGCAGGAGAGATATTAAAGAATATAAAATTTATGCCCAAGATACAGATACCGGGGATGGGAATATTAAAAAATGCATTCGGAGGAATAGGAAAAATAGCGAGTGTAGCCTTAAAGCCTTTTGCAACGGTAGGAAGAGCAATTGGAGGTTTGATAGGAAAAAGCAGGCTGCTTGGTATGGCCGGAAAGGGAATTGGAAAATATTTTGGAGCGTTTGGAAAAATAGTAGGAAAGGTATTGGGTCCGTTTAAAAGGTTGGGAGGTATCATTGGCGGTGGAGCAAAAGCACTGTTTACTTTTCTGGGGCCAGCAAATTCAGTCATTTTGATACTGGGTGCATTGGTAGTGGCAGGAATTGCAGTGTATAAAAACTGGGATAAACTTGTAAAAATGACTAAAAAAGTTGGGAATTATATAAAATCGATCTTTGAGGCATGTGGGTTTGACTTTGATTTTTTTAAATCGAAAGTGGATTCAAGTGGGGAAAAATTTTGGGAGTTTGCAGAGAAGGCGCAGGAAATGTGGGTAACAGTAAAACCTTATTTAGAAAAAGCTGGAGAACTTTTTAAAGCGGTGTTTGAAGTTTATCTTGGTGCAGCCATAGGCGCGGCAATTGGGTTGTTCGGTTCTTTGTTCCAATCAGCGACAGAAATATTTTCTGGAATCACGACAGCCCTTGGTGGACTAATGGATTTTATCACAGGTATATTTACGGGAAACTGGACGAAAGCATGGAATGGTGTGAAAGACATTTTCGGTGGGGTATTTAGCAGTCTGGTTGCTTTGGCAAAAGCCCCGATTAATGGCGTGATTAGTATCATAAATGGAGCAATAGCAGGAATTAACAAAATAGGAATAAAAATTCCTGACTGGATACCGAAACTTGGCGGAAAAGAATTCAAAATAAACATTCCCCAAATACCTAAGCTATACCGGGGAACAAATTACTGGCAGGGTGGGCCAGCAATGATCCATGACAAAGGAGCAGAAATTGTAGACCTGCCAAGAGGAACAAGAGTTTATCCCCATGACAAATCTATTCAGATGGCAAGGCAGGAAGGAGGAAATGGAAGCAGGAATGTGTATATTGCAAAATTGGCAGATACCATTATCATACGGGAAACCGCAGACGTGGATGAAGTAATGGAAGAGTTTGTAAAAAAACTGGAACAGACAGAAGGAAATATAGCAACAGCTTAAGGAGGGAAAGTATGAATATTTATTTGAATTTCGGTAAAAAGACAATGCTTCCGGTACTTCCGGCATCTTTTGAAAAGCAGGAATCCATGAATAATACAGAAATAAACATAAATTCCCTTGGAACGGTGAATCTGCTGGGGAAAAGAGGATTGAAAAAACTGGAGATTCAGTCCTTTTTTCCGAAGCGGAATTATTCCTTCTGCAAATGTGCACCGGAAAGACCAGAAACATATATCAAAAGATTTGAAGGAGCGATGGAAAAAAATAAAGTCGGAGTATGCACAGTTACCGGAATGGGAATAAGTTTCCGATGCAGTATAGAATCCTTCAATTACGGGGCGGAGGATGGAACCGGAGATGTGAATTACACCATATCGCTGGTAGAGTACAGAAATGTAAAATCAGAAAGGATTACAACGAAGACGAAACCGAAAACTTATAGGGCGAAAAAAGGGGATAATTTTTACAGCATATCAAGAAAGGTTTTTGGGAATAGCGCATATGCCGCAAAAATAGCAAAGGCCAATAAAAAGAAAATATCCTATAAATTTAAAAAGGCAAAAAAGATAAAGATACCGGCGGTGAAAGGATGAAAGTGTTTTGGGTCAGTGGTACAAAAAAACGGGATATCACAGGGTTTGTGGAGCAGGTGGAATGGGAAGGGTCTGATACGCAGACAAGCCGGATTGCCACCATATCGGTAGCTTATAATCCGTATAAAAAAGTGATACTAGATATAAAATTAGGCGATTTGCTATACTTGAAAGAAGACGTGTATATTTTTTACGGTGTTATAACGAGTACGGATCGGACCGGGGATATTGGAACTGTTACCTATACAGCAAAGGATTACATGCATTACCTGTTGCGTTCTACTGGTTCCTATAATTTCAAGAAGACCACACCAGAAAAAATAGCAAAGAAGGTTTGTGATGATTTGCAGATAGGGACTGTTGCCCTTTATAAAACAAATACGTACATAAATTCTTTGTTGTTTGAAGAGGCAACCTATTACAAAATCATCGTGGATGCCTATAACCATGCGGCAAGGAAAAAAGATGCCAAGAATCCGCCTGCATTTATGCCAGTCATGAATAAAAACAAGCTGAGTGTCATTATCAAGGGAAAAAGCAGCGGGGTAACCCTGAAATCTGATGCAGACCTTACAAAGACAAGCTATTCGCAAAATACAGACGATATGGTTAATAGGGTGAAAATAACAGATGAAAAAGGAAAGCAGAAGGGCGAAGTGAAAAATGAGAAAAATATAAGGAAGTACGGAGTTTATCAGAGTATTTACCGACAGGAAAAAGGGGTAAACTCCAGGAATGCGGCCAGACAGCTCCTTACGGGGATTACCAGGGAAGCAACGGTTGAGGCGGTAGGGTTCCGGCAGTGCATGGCAGGGTATTCTGTAAAAATAAGGGATTCCGCAAGTGGCCTGACTGGGAAATTTTACATTGAAAATGATAAGCATACATGGAAGGATGGCGTACATACCATGAACCTAACTTTGAAATTTAAAAATGAACTGGAGGAATCATAGTGAATACGAGTGAGAAAATGCTTGCTATAATGCAAAGGATGGGAAGAATAGAAAACAAAGAACTGAAACGTGCAGAAATGTTAAATCCGTCACAATGTAAAATAGGGAATCTGATACTTGATAGGGAAGATTATCTGAAACCGGAAGGGATGGAGTTTGAGGAAGGCGATACGGTGATTATCTACAGGCTGGATGAAACGAAATATGTGATCATTGCAAAGGTGGTGTAAAGTGTTCCCATTTGATATTGAAGAGGAAGAGAATGAAGAAATTGAGGAAATGGAAGAAGTTCCATATAGAGAATATGAAATAGATTTTGTAACAGGGCAGCTGACCGGAAGGATTGTGGAAGGACGTGAAGCAGTCAAAGTTTGGATTTATCTTGCATTACATATAGATAGATACCATTTTGAGCAGTATACATGGAATTATGGAAACGAGTTGTCGGAACTGATCGGAGAGCAGGCAGAACAGGAGTATGTACAGTTAGAAGCATATCGGATGATAGAAGAATGCTTGCTTCAGAACCATTATATTTTAGGGATAAGCGGATTTGAATGTGGAATAGAAAATGATAAGCTGACAGGAAAAGTAACAGTTGATACAGAATATGGGGAAGTGGAAGTAGATGTATGAAGAGAAAACCTATGAAAATATCATGGAAGAAATGATGAAGCAAATGCCGGATGGAGTAAATACCAGGGAAGGAAGCCTTATATGGAATGCGTGTGCGAAACAGGCCATGCAGCTTGAAGAAGCGTATCTGGCGTTGCAGGCCGTGGAAGATAATATGTACATGGATACACAGGATGAAGAGCATCTGATACAAAATGGGGCAGACAGGGGGATATACATAAAAGAAGCAACAAGCGCAATTGTGAAAGCGGTATTTTCCCAGGAAATAGAAGAAGGGACCAGATTCACCGCAAATGATTTGAATTATGTGGTACTGGAAGCAATCAGTGACATGAGTTACAAGCTGAAATGTGAAGAATGTGGGGAAGAGGGGAATCTTGGTGATGGAGAATTAATTCCCATTGATTTTGTAGAAAATTACAAAGGTGGGAGTATTGTAGAAGTGTTAGTGCCGGGACAAAAGCAGGAAGATACGGAATTGTACAGAAAGAAAATAAGAGATTCTGTGAATGCAAGTTATTTTGGAGGAAATCGTTCCGATTACGAGAGATTCATAGAGGCGTTGAAGGGGGTGGGGGCATGCAAAGTAAAACGTAGAACAGAAGAGGATAAGTTTATATATCCATATATTTTGGATTCAAACTGGAATGTCCCGACTAGTGCATTAGTGGAAAGCGTACAGGAATCGGTAGACCCAGAGCAGAACCATGGGGAAGGGGATGGGATTGCTCCAATAGGCCATTTTGTGTTGATAAAACCAGCTTCTGGAGTGGAAATAAATGTGGATATACAATTTACGTTTGATGATGGATATTCTCAGGAATCGGTACAGAGTTATCTGGAAAGTGTGTTGGAAGAATATTTCCTGGAATTAAAAAAGGAATGGAAAGAGAAAGAAATATTTGTAAGATTATCACAAATAGAGCACAGACTGTTGAATGTGGGAGGAATTATAGATATTGCAGATACAAAATTAAATGGGATAGCTGCCAATATCGCGTTGGGATATGCGGAAGTTCCGGTAAGGGGGAAAATAAATGGCATTTGAAATTCCTGATGTCATAGAACAGATACGGGATATAAAGGCGATTTATGATATGAATGATAAGATAAATCCAATTAAAGATGCAGAAAACCTGGAGAAAGATTTATTTACAGGAACAGCCACGCGCCAAGGAATTGCCAGACGTGAAAAACTATATGGGATAATACCTGCAGATACAGACACTTTGGAAGACAGAAGATTCCGGGTAATGGCAAAAGAAAATGATAGGATTCCGTATACACTAAGAAGTATGAAGAAAAAGCTGGAAAACTTATGTGGCGCAGAAGGCTACAGGTTAAGTATTACGGAAAATAAAGTAGAAATAAGGGTGGCATTAATAAGAAAAACAATGTTTCAGGATGTTACAAATATGGCGGAACATATGGTTCCTTTAAACATGTCCTTGGATTGTTCTCTTCTTTATAATCAGCATACCACATTAGGGAAATTTACGCATAGGCAGCTTGCAATGTATACACAGAATCAAATAAGAAATGAGGTGTTAGTGAATGGCGACTGAAACAATGAACTATGGATACCCTAAGCCTGGAGAAGATGATTTTTATGATATTACTCAGTATAACCAGGCTTTGGATATGATTGATCAGGATATGAAAGAAATGCTCCGTTCAGATGGGGATACGAAGGATAATGTAGTAACGTTTCATAGCGGGGATATGGAAAACCCAACGGGATGGGCTGAAATTGTCCCAGTGGAATCGGGTGAAATACATAGCAGCTTGTGGCGGAAAATTTCACTGGGGATAAAAAATCTCCGGTATTTAAAAAAAATGTTAGGTTCAACGGATATTTCAAAGCTGGGGGATGGGACAATCACGGGGGCACTTGGCGCACTAAACACAGAAGTAGATGAGATAGTTTCTGACGGAATTGTAACCAGAATAAAAGGGGAAAATGAAAGTTTTTTCAGAACTGGAGATACAGAAATAAGCATAGAAAATATATTGAAACGAAAAACTGTAGAATTAGATGTTTCTGCCAGTAAGAGTTGGCAGAATGTTGAATTAATTAATTTAGATGCAATGAATGGTATATTTATATTATTTGCGAGTGTATATTATTTTCCTAAAAAATTAGCCCCTATCTTTTATCAGTCAATATATACAGGGATGATGAATTATATGAGTACGTTCTCATTTGATAAAGGAAGAGAAGAAGAGATACCGCTTGATTTCACTGGGGAGAGGTACAAAGTTACACAAGGAGAAAGCGTTACGATTGATATGAGACTTCATTTGCGTAAGGCATATGAAGAGGGTAAAATGAAATTACAATTTGCATTCTATGGAGTAGGATCACCTATAGTTTATGACAGAGCAAAAATCAAACTTACATTTTTGAGATTATTAAGCGGTGATGATGATGAGTTATATTAGTAATTTATCGCTGGACGAAAGAAAATAAATAAGCCTACCTTGTCACTTGGCCGAGTACAGGTAGGCTTTTAGCTAATCTGGGAGGCTAACCACTTTGTGGGCGGTTGCTCCTTTTTATGCCTCTAATATAGCATACATATGAAACAGTTGCAAGAAAAATGTATTTCGAATGCAAGTGCATGAAGCTCACTCGCATGGACAGAGAAACTAACAATTAAATATTTTTGCCTAATCAAAAGCACTCAAAAGTGATTCTTTGAGTGCTTTTCTTATGCAAAAAAGGGAGGTGAATGGATGCATGCAGTATGGGATTTTATTTTGAAAAACTGGACAGAATGGCTGTTTGCTATTGTAACGTTTGTTCTTGGGTGCCTGTATAGAGATGTGAAGAAACGGCTGAAAGAGGAACAGCACAAAAGCGCGGCCATTGCGGAGGGCGTGCAAAGCCTGCTCCGGGAAAGCATTGTGCAGAATTACAATAAGTACCAGGACAGGGAGTACTGTCCAATTTATGCAAAAGAATCCATGAAAAAGGTTTATGAATCCTACCATAACCTTGGAGGAAATGATGTGGCAACGAAACTTTATCACACACTTCTGGCCATGCCGGAAGAGCCAAAAGAAAGAGAGGAATGAATGTATGAGTGAAAAAGCGAAAAGATGGATGAAAGCAGCGGGAATCCGGGCGGTAAAGACCATGGCGCAGAATGCAGTGGCATTGATCCCTGCAGCTGCAACAATTGGGGCAGTCGATTGGAAAGTGGTCCTGGGGACTGCGGTATTGTCAGGGGTGGTGTCAATGCTTACATCACTGGCAGGGTTGCCGGAAGTGCCAAAAGAAAAAAAGGAAGAAGAGAAAGAAGAAAAATAATTGCGTCAAGAAAGTGAGGGAAATCTTATGAACATTAATAAAGAATACATTTCATCAAAAAATACATATACAGGAAAAAATAATGCAAAATATATCGTCATTCATGAGACGGACAATTTTGCAAAAGGGGCAGGGGCCAGGTGTCATGCCGAAGCGCAGTTCCTGGGGCATTTAAGCACATCTGTTCAGTATTATGCAGGATCAGACGGAATTTACCAGGCAGCGGAACATACAGATGGCACGTATTCTGTTGGCCACGAATATGGTGGGGATCATGCCATCCATGACGCAAATAACCGGAATACAATTAACATAGAAATCTGTGTAAATGAGGATGGGAATTATAGAAAGGCGCGCCAGAATGCCATTGATCTGGTAAAATATCTGATAAAAGAAACCGGAATCCCAGCAGAGAGAGTGATCCGCCATTTTGATGCAAAGGGGAAATACTGTCCGCGTAAAATGATGGATGATCCGGCATTATGGGAAGATTTTAAGCAGCAGATCGGACAACCCGTGAAAGGGCAGTCGGAAGCGGAAAATAAGGAACCTGTGCAGCCAGAGGAAGATAAGAAAAAGGAAATCTGGTATCGTGTCGGAACTGGATGGAAAAACGGCATCTGCCAGAATCAGACAGGAGCTTACCATAGGAAAGACTTTGCCATTGCGGACTGCAAGCCAGGTCAGCATGTTTATGACGAAAAAGGAAAGGTGATTCATTCTGGAGGAAAAGAGGAAGAAAATGCAGCAGGACAGGAGCAAGATTCCGCCTATACGCAAAAACAGTTTATTTTTGATGTGCAAAAAGCCACTGGCTCCCATCCAGACGGCATTGCTGGGGATGAGACCATCGGAAATACTGTAACAGTATCAAGAGATTATCACAAATATCATCAAGTGGTAACGCCCTTGGAACGAAGGCTGAAAGCTCTTGGATATTATACAGGGGAAATTGAGGCCGACAAAGGGGAGCCGCCCTGCTTTGGAAAAGGCATGGAAGCAGCAGTGAACCTGTATCAGAAAAATGTCCTGAGATATAGAAGTCCAGATGGGACTGTTACTGCTAAAAATAAAACATGGAAATCTTTGCTGGGAATGATTTAAGAAATTTAGCTTAGAAGTTGGTAATATGGATGTACTTAAAAAGGGCGGCAGGATAATCCTACCGCCTGCTCTTCATTCTGCTGGTTCTATGTAAAGTTTCAGCAATCCTTTATCATAATTTACAGCAAACTGCCTTTTCAATCTTTCTATTATGCCAAGAGCACCTTGCCTTGAAAATTTCCAGCATAAGTCTTTGTTTTCAGAAAACCCTTCTATGCACTTATACCTTTTATATTCCTTCTTGCATTTTGTCTCTTTAACGATATAGTATTTCATTCTCTTCTCACTTTCTCCCTGCATTACCCGGCAGGGGCTGGGTAAAATTATTTTTCCCTATTCAGGAACGCTTCTTTTGCGGTTTCCTCTGTATATTTATTGTCAGGATACCAGTATGTCTGATTGATTATCCAGTATCCTAAATCATGGCATATCTCTCTAATCTCGCTGTTATAAATTCTTATAGTCATACTTCCTGCTAACGTCATATCTTCCCTTCTTTCTCCCGGCGCAACCCCGCCGGGTGGGTGTCAAAAAAGTATCAAAAACAGACCAACCACGACAATGAGTAACCAAACAACTGCCACCACAAGTTTTATAATATTTTTCATATTGATTTTACAGACAGACTATGATATTTTTTAGGCAGGGGAGGCTTCCCTCCCCGGAACCTATCGGATACTCTCTATAATCATTTTGATGACTGCAATGAGAGTTCCAATTTCTAAGGCAAGCTGTGTAAGTGCTCGAACCACTTTTATCAGCTTGTCTATTTTTTTGTCCATCTGCATTCCTCCTTTCCTTTCTTGATAATAATAGTATAGTATATATGCGTACGTATATCAATATGCAAATTGCACGGATATATACGTACATATTTGTTAAAAATTGATATATACGCACACAGAAAGAGAGGGTATAATTTTTATGAGGTGATAAAATGGCGGAAAAGTATACAGAATCGCAGAAAAAAGCAAGTTTAAAATATGCAAAAGAAAAGTTGAAACGTGTTCCGTTAGATTTAAAAAAAGAGGAATATGAACGTTTGTCAGAGACGGCAAAATCTGTTGGAATGAGCATCAACGGATTCATTAAAGCAGCGATAAACGAAAAAATTTCCAGCGACAACAAGGAAAAATGATGCAATTATTTTTGTTTATTAAAGACATATAAATGAATAAAAAGAAATAAAAACAATTTGCGGTTAGCAACAAATTAGCAACAAACCAGAAAAAACCACGCATTTTCAAGACTTTTTTTATTGCAGATTTAAGAATATCTTAATTATTTTGGGAGAAAAAACGCAAAAACCCATAAACTCTTTTTCTTATAATAATTGTAAAGTATCTGGATGGATGCAACATATTTAGGAAACAGAAGTTTTACAGTTAAAATAAGCCAGCAGTAAGCTAGTGATGGAAAGAAGGAGCGTTTATGGGACGAAAGGTTTTAAGGAAAGAAACAAATCAAGATTGGGAATTGCAAGTGATTCCAGGAGCATATTATATAGATTTTGACAAAGAGGACAGTATCAATAAGCCCAGAAAAAAAACAATGGCTTCCGCCAAAAAAAGGAACCGAAGAAAAAAACATAAAATGGCCAGGATTTTGTTTGGAGCTGGGGTAGTATACTTATTTGCTGTTACTTTGCCAACAGCAGGAAAGATTTTGTTGCAGGGACGGGAAAGAGTGCAGGCAGAACAATTGGAAAAAAATTTTGGAGGAGACGACTCAAAAGAATTACAGGAATTGTTGGAAAAAAATGAAGAAACCTATGATTTTGTCGTCGGGTATTCAAATCGGGCAGATTATATGGGAAAAGAAATTGATTTATCAGGGGAATTTCAGGCTGGGCATGTGCCGCTTTTGCTCCAATGGGATATGCGTTGGGGATATGACAGTTATGGACAGGATATGATTGCGATTGCAGGCTGTGGACCCACTTGCATGACCATGGCTTATCTGTATCTCACAGAGGATACTTCCATGAATCCACGTGCAATGGCAAAGTATGCATATGAAGGTGGATTTTATACCCAGGCAGGGACAAGTTGGGATTTTTTTACGACAGGGGCAACAAATTTAGGAATGTCCGGCAAGGAGCTTCCGTTGGGCGAAACTCAGATAAAAAATGCTCTGGATGAAGGCGGCGTGGTAATATGCAGTATGCGCCCAGGAGATTTCACCACTACGGGACATTTTATTCTTTTGCGAGGTTATGATGAAAAGGGATTTTATGTAAATGATCCAAACAGTAGAAGAAACAGTGAAAAGCAATGGGACTTTGACAGGCTGAGCAGCCAAATCAAATGTTTATGGAGGATAGGAAAATGAAATATCAGGCAGTGATTTTTGACTTTGATTATACCCTGGGAGATGCCACAGAAGGGATTGTGGCAAGTGCCAACTACGGGTTGGAAAAATTAGGTCATACTCTAAGACAGCGAGAGGAAATTAGGAAAACCATAGGGCTTTCCCTGAAAGAAACGTATCGTACTCTAACAAATGACACATCAGAAGAAGCGGCAGCAATGTTTGAGACATATTTTCGAGAGAAAGCAGATATGGTAATGACAGCCCATACAGAGCTGTTTCCAGGCGCTTTGGAGCTGCTTGGGTATCTGAAGGACCAAAAACTTCGGACAGGGATTGTAACTACAAAATATCATTATCGTATCGATGCCATTTTAGATAAATATCATGGGGCAGATTACATTGATATGATTGTAGGTGGGGAGGATGTGAAGAACCCAAAACCGGACCCAGAGGGGTTGCTGTTGGTAATGGAAAGCTTTAAACTTTCCAGGGAACAGGCGCTGTATGTGGGAGACAGTATTGTGGATGCTAAGGCAGCAGAAGCAGCAGGAGTAGACTTTGTAGGGGTTACTACAGGCACTACCACAAAAGAAGAATTAGAAAAGTATCCATGTGTGGGAGTGTGTGGAAGTCTGGATGAATTGAGAAAGATTGTGGTTCATCTGGGAAACGTATGGTAAAGATAGAACAAATGGCAACAAAAATGTGAGATGGAAAATACTGTAAAAACTCTTTTCATGAAAGAGGATTTTTGCTATACTGGAAGTACATAAGAGGAGTAGGAGGTGGAGGGTATGGGAATACAAAAATATCCAGAAGATTATCGTTTTAAATGTGAGATAGAAAAATTTAAACAATGTGTTGATTTTGCCAAGGATTTGCTGGAGCATGATAAATTATTTATATTATTTGAATGTATTAGTGAAGTTCGGTTCAAAGCCAAATTAGATAAAAAGGAATATGACTTGTGTTATACCGGATTAGAATATGATGAATTTAAGGATATACTGACAAATGAGGTAAGTGTTATTCTTGTTCAAAATGCAGAAGAACCGGAATTAAGAGAACCAAACCTAGAAAGATATCTAGAAAAGGAAATAGCGGATTCTAATACAATAAAGGAAATATTAGAGGAAAAATACCAGAAACGAAAGTATGTAAAAGACATGTTGATGGATTCAGATATGGATTCTCGATATTGGATGAAAAAAAAGACATTAAATTACAAGTTATCTGGGCTGAATTATGAACTAAATCGGTTTGTACTTCGAAATCATGTAGATGCCTTGTATGCAACGATTCGGATTGAAACATCCAAAACACTGAAAAAGGAGGGAATACCGGAAATTTTTATGGGAAATGCGGGAGAACAGGCAGTTTCCTTTGTATGTGATAAGCAAGATTTAGAATACATTATTGATATTTTAAAGAAGATTAAGGAGAGAATGTAATGTCTCAGACAAAAGAAATGCTGGAATTTCCATATATTTTTCAAAAAAAAGGAGATACTGTTGATATACAACAGAAAAATATTTATGATTACATAAATATTCAAAAAGAGTACGCACAGGATAACCAAATATATGCGCTTGAAAAGCGATATTCAGAAATAAATCAGGCATTGGGAATTTTTAATCAACGTTTGACAAATTTAGAGCGTAATAATTTTTGGGATAATGAAGAAATTGAAGTAAGCGAGGAAGATATGTTACAAGAACAGGAACAATCTGTGCTTACGAATGATATTTTAGAGGAAGTGAACCAGCTGTATCATGCAGAAGATATACAGGATCAAATATCCTGTTGTGTTTTTATTGCAGAAAAAACATTTGAATTGTTGAAGATGATAGATAAACCAGATGAAAATAATTATAAAAAGCAAGTGGTACATCTGTTTTATCAGGTCGTCAAAAGAAATTATGCTCGAGGAAAGTTTACGAAGGATCAGATTAGCCTGATGACTCAGATGATAGAGAAAAGTCGAAAACCTTTTGTTTGTGAGGAAGAGTATTTTGAATTGGATGAAAAGTTGTACCTGAATAAGCTTGAAATTTTTCCAGAGGGGGAGTGAGTGCTTTTGGAAATTCTGTTAGATACCACTGTGCAGATAGAGCGGATTTTTAAAAGAGCAAAGAGGGAACAGATTGAGAAAATCATAGAAGAGCATGATTGCGGTTCGTCCACTTATGTGTTTGGTGAGTATAAAAGTAATATGATAAGGGATTTTGTAACTTTATATAATATTATGTGCATGGAAGATAATTTAGCAGGAGTACGCGAACACATTAATGACACGGTATTTCATCGTAATTTTCAACGTGTTTATTACATTTATAATGACATTTGCAAGTTATACAATGATGATTTTGAATTGATAAAAGAAAACTTGAAAATATATGCTATGCATCTGGAACGCAGATTCCAATATGGGATAGAGAAAAAGCTCTTAAATGAAACAGATTGTCATAGAGCAAAAGCAAGAATTCAATTTCAGAATGGTAGAGCAGAGCTTCCAGGGATAAGTTGCCAAAAAAAAGATGATTTTTGTAAATCTTGTGAATTTTTTGAACGACATAAAGAGAAATTTGGCAGTTTAAAAGACAAAGAAGGGCTGCCAGAAAAAATCAAAAATGCAATTGTGAAAATGTTTGAAAATCATGAACCATTAAAAGGGAATATCTGTAAAACAGTGGGAGATTGTATGATTACTCTGGAAGCGCTGGATACAACAGGAAAAATGGTATGTACCACTAATATAGAAGATTTTCAGCCAATTTGCGAATCTGTTGGGGTTACTATATGCGAAGTAAAAAAAGTATAAGAGATGTATTGAATTTATGCATAATACAAAAGGCACAGTCAGAAAATGACATTTTTCTGATTGTGCCTTTCGCATTATTTTACCAAAAACCTTTATTTCATTTTCAATGCTGCCTCCACAAATCCTCTGAAAAGTGGGTGGGGGCGATTTGGCCTTGATTTCAGCTCTGGGTGTGCTTGTGTGGCAATATACCAAGGATGATCAGGAATTTCTACCATCTCTACAATTCGCCCATCTGGGGAAAGGCCGCACAGTTTCATTCCATGTTCTGTCAGGACAGAACGATAATCATTGTTTACTTCATACCGATGACGGTGTCTTTCATGAATGGTCTCTTCGCCGTAAACCTGATAAGCCTTTGAGGACTTGTCCAGAACACAGGGATAAGAGCCTAACCGTAAGGTGCCACCAATATCCTCCACATCGCTTTGATCTGGCATCAGTGCAATCACGGGGTGCGGGGTGTTGGGGTTTAATTCTATACTGTGGGCATTGCGCAGTCCACAGATATGCCGGGCATACTCCACAATAGAAAGCTGCATGCCAAGGCACAGGCCAAGGAATGGAATCTGATGCTCCCTGGCATACTGGCAGGCAAGGATCTTTCCGTCAATGCCGCGGTCGCCAAAACCGCCAGGAACCAAAATCCCCTGTACATCCCCAAGAATTTGGTCCATATTTTCTTCATTTAACAATTCAGAGTCAACCCATTTGATATTTACTGTAGCGCGTTCTGCAATTCCTCCATGCTTTAGAGCTTCTACCACAGAAATATAGGCATCGTGGAGAGAAATGTATTTTCCTACCAGTGCAATTTCTACTTCCTTGTTGGGATTGCGCAAAGCGTCTACCATATCAATCCAGTCGGTTAAGTCCGGTTCTGGGCAATCCAGATGGAGACATTCACAAGCTACCTGGGCCAGATTTTCCTTTTCCATAGCAAGAGGAGCTTCATATAGATATTCTACATCTAAGTTCTGAAGTACGTGGCTGTCAGGTACGTTACAGAATAATGCAATTTTATCTTTGATGCTTTCGTCTAAGGGGTGTTCGGAACGACAGACAATAATGTCTGGCTGAATTCCCATACCCTGTAGTTCCTTTACGCTGGCCTGGGTAGGCTTGGTCTTAATCTCCCCGGAAGCAGAGATATAGGGGATCAGGGTCACATGGATTAAAATAGCGTTCTCATGGCCCACCTCATGCTGGAACTGGCGGATGGACTCTAAAAATGGCTGACTTTCTATATCACCTACCGTACCGCCGACTTCAATAATAGCGATATGTGTTTCCTCTGTAGTGAAATTCCGGTAGAACCGGCTTTTTATTTCATTGGTAATATGGGGAATTACCTGAACAGTGCCGCCGCCGTAATCGCCCCGGCGTTCTTTTTGCAGTACAGACCAATAAACTTTTCCAGTGGTAACGTTAGAATTTTTGCTTAAATTTTCATCAATAAAACGTTCGTAATGACCCAAATCCAAATCTGTTTCTGCGCCATCATCCGTAACAAACACTTCTCCATGCTGAATAGGATTCATGGTGCCAGGGTCAATATTGATGTAGGGGTCAAATTTCTGCATAGTGACTTTGTAACCCCGGGCTTTCAGTAGACGTCCCAGGGAAGCAGCGGTGATTCCTTTGCCGAGACCAGAAACGACGCCGCCAGTGACAAAGACGTATTTTACGGGCATAGGTAGTTCCTCCTTTAGATTTATGAACATTTTTTCTAACAATTAATACATTATACAACCTGTAGCAGAAGAAAGCCAGAACTTTCTAAGAAAATATTCAATTTATAGTAACAGTTCAGCCCTTTCAGCTCTAAAATAGAGCTTTATTCTAAGGATTTTCATACTGACAGTATAAAAATATGGATGGGTATTTCCATATTTGAGACAAATTTTCCTGCTTTCCCTTCCAAGAAAGGAAACATTCGGTGGATTTTGTGTATTTCCTGCTTCTAGGGATGGAAGAAGTGTATTCCCTCCAATTTCACTGTTAGAGGTTTTCCGCCGCGTGGGAAATTATCATGGAGCGGGGCTGTTTTTCTTCACGGACAGCCCTTCAAACAGGTCAGCCCGGCATACTCATTGGGGCTTTTCTGCGCTGGCAAGGAAAACATACGAAGGATTTCCGAATCTCAGAAAAACAGCCCCGCCCCTCGATATCCTCCCATCGGCTGGAAAACCGAGTTTGAATTGGAGGGAATTAATAGCATCCTTCCATCCCTGGAACTGGAAAAACTAGAAATCCAGCCGCGTTTCCTTGTGGAAGTGAAAGCAGGAAAATTTGTAAAAAACAATAGAAGCTCCCATCCATATTTTTATTCTTACATCGAAGAATCCTTTGAATAAAGCAATGTAGAAATCCAAAAGGGCTGAACTGTTACAATTTATGTAAGAAATGTTACATAAATGAAGTGTTTTTTGTACACAACTTTTGTAAGGATGATGACAGGAAAGCTATCATATTTGTTTATAAAAAGTTTAGAAACCCGGAAGAAAAGTTTCAGAGAATTGTATTGATTTTCAGGACAAATACACATATAATAAAGAGGTGTCGCGAAATAGATGGCTGCGGCATTTAGGAGGAAATAAATGGAGAACAAAGGAAATAACAACAATAATAATGGTGGAAACAATAACGGCGGTAACAATAAAAACGGAATGACAATTATGATTTTTATTTTAGCTGCTCTGCTGGTATTGTTTCTTACAAGTCTGTTAAACAGTTGTGCAAAGGATGCAACGAATAAGGAAATCACATATTCAGAGTTTATTAATATGGTAGAGCAGGACAAGGTAGAGTCTGTGACATTCACATCCAGCAGGATAAATATTATTCCAAAAGGTGAGAATAAGCTCTACAGAATTAATTATTATACAGCGGAATTGAATGATGAAAGTCTGCTTCCCCTTCTTAAGGAACACGATGTGAAGTTTTCCGGGACAGTAGAAGATGTTTCTTCGATGATTATGTGGAATATGCTAAGCTATATTCTTCCGTTGGTGCTGGTATGGGTGTTACTGTATTTTCTGATTTTCCGGAAAATGGGAAGCGGCGGTATGATGGGAGTTGGAAAGAGTACCGCTAAGGTTTATGTTGAGAAGAGTACAGGTGTCACATTTCGGGACGTGGCAGGCCAGGAGGAGGCAAAGGAATCATTGCAGGAGGTTGTGGATTTTCTGCACAATCCCAGGAAATATACAGATATCGGGGCAAAGCTGCCCAAAGGAGCGTTGCTGGTAGGCCCTCCAGGAACTGGTAAGACGCTGCTGGCCAAAGCGGTTGCCGGGGAAGCTAAGGTTCCTTTTTTCTCGTTGGCAGGTTCTGATTTTGTGGAAATGTTTGTGGGAGTGGGTGCATCCCGTGTGAGAGACTTATTTAAAGAAGCTCAGAAACAGGCGCCATGTATTATTTTTATTGACGAAATTGATGCCATTGGTAAGAGCCGTGACACCAGATATGGCGGCAATGATGAGAGGGAGCAGACTTTGAATCAGCTTCTGGCAGAGATGGATGGATTTGACACCTCCAAAGGTCTCTTGATTTTAGCAGCAACCAATCGGCCGGAGGTATTGGACAAGGCATTGCTAAGACCGGGTCGGTTTGACCGGAGGATTATTGTAGATAAGCCAGATTTAAAGGGAAGAATAGAGACTTTGAAGGTTCATGCCAAGAATGTGCTTTTGGATGATTCAGTAGATTTGGACGCTATTGCGCTGGCAACCTCAGGAGCAGTAGGCTCTGACCTTGCCAATATGATTAACGAGGCAGCAATCAATGCGGTAAAGCATGGAAGAAAGTATGTAAATCAAGGGGATTTATTTGAATCCGTGGAAGTGGTAATTGCTGGAAAAGAGAAAAAAGACCGGATTATGGGACCAAAGGAAAAGAAAATGGTTGCTTACCATGAAGTAGGACATGCATTGGTTACGGCTTTGCAAAAAGATGCAGAACCTGTACAGAAGATTACCATTGTGCCAAGAACTATGGGGGCTTTGGGTTACACCATGCAGGTGCCAGAGGAAGAAAAGTTCCTGATGACTAAGAATGAGCTGATTGCCCATCTTGTTACTTACATGGGCGGCCGGGCGGCCGAAGAAATTGTTTTTGATTCTGTAACTACCGGAGCTTCCAATGATATTGAGCAGGCTACAAAGATTGCAAGGGCCATGGTGACACAATATGGTATGTCAGATAAATTTGGCCTTATGGGACTGGTAACCATTGAAAATCAATACCTGGATGGAAGGGCAAGTTTAAATTGCGGTGAAGAGACTGCTGCTCAGATTGACCAAGAGGTTATGCGGATTTTAAAGGAAAGTTATGACGAAGCAGTTCGTCTCCTTCAGGAAAATAGAAGCATTTTGGATAAGATTTCCGAATATCTGTATGAGAATGAGACAATTACTGGAAAAGAATTCATGAAGATTTTCCGAGAGTTAAAAGGGATTCCAGAGCCGGAGGAAAAAACCGAGGCAGAAAAAACAGCAGAGGAATTTCGAGCGGAGGAAATGCATCATCAGGAAGTAAAGCAGCCTAAAATGCATCGTCAGGAATTAGAGAAACCAGAGGTGCAGATGCAGGAAGATGAGATTTTAGTTGATACGTTGAAGGTGAAGGAATTACCAATCCCATTTCCTCAGGAGAAGACTGTTTCTAGTATGGAGGAGGCAGAAGAGGAATTGTTTTTGGAAGTGAATACCTTAGAGGGAGAAGCAATTCCACAGAAACTGGCAGATTTGCAACTAGCAGAGGATTTCCATAAAGATTCCCTTGGACAGAACAATGTGCATGCAGCCAGGTCAGAAACGGAAAAGATTTCTAAGATGGTAGACTTGGGAGAGAAAATAGAGATTGTCCCAGAAATAGTGAATGGACCAGTAGCAACGGAGAAAGAAAAGAGCCCTGTTGAACAAAAAAAGGCTGTGGTTGGGACAGTTCCGGCTACACCGGAAGAACTGGGATTTTTTCCAGTGAAAAAGGGTAGTGGAAAAAAGGCAAAAACTGCTCCTGTGATATCAGAGCCAGTGAAAAAAGCGGAGAAAAAGCAGGCAGCTCCCCAAGTGGTAAGAGCTGAAGAAAGTAGTACAGAAGATGATGGAGAAGATTATTTGGATCAATTGTTAAAGGAATTAAAATAATGTTTGATATTCAGGAAGAATTAAAAAAACTCCCACAGAAACCGGGAGTATATCTCATGTATGATGTAAAAGACACCATTATTTATGTGGGAAAAGCGGTCAGCCTGCGGAATCGGGTCCGGCAATATTTTCGTCCAAGCCATAACGAAGGATTGAAAAAAGAACAGATGGTAAGGCAGATTGAACGTTTTGAGTATATTATTACGGATTCTGAACTGGAAGCATTGATTCTGGAATGCAATCTTATTAAAGAACATCGGCCAAAATATAATACTATGCTGAGGGATGATAAGACATACCCTTATATTAGAGTGACGCTGGGAGAGGATTTTCCCAGAGTCCTCTTTTCACGTCAGATGAAAAAAGACAAATCTCGGTATTTTGGCCCATATACCAGTGCAGGGGCAGTGAAGGAAACCATAGAGCTCATTCAAAAAATATACTTGCTGCGGACGTGTAATCGTGTCCTTCCCAAGGATATTGGAAAAGAACGGCCTTGCTTGAATTACCATATTCATCAATGTATGGCCCCTTGTCAAGGGAATATTAGTAAGGAGGATTACCGGAAGCAGATTAACCGTGTTTTGGAATTTTTGAATGGAAATTATCAGCCTGTATTAAAAGAATTGGAAGAAAAAATGCAGGCTGCTTCTGAAGAAATGAGTTTTGAAAAGGCCATTGAGTATCGAGAATTGTTGAAGGCAGTCAAGCAAATTGCCCAGAAACAGAAAATTACCAGTTCGGATGGAGAGGATAAGGATATTATCGCCATGGCGTCGGATCAGGAGGACGCTGTTGTTCAAATGTTTTTTGTGCGGGATGGAAGGTTGATTGGGAGAGATCATTTTCATGTAAATATAGGAAGTGAGGATATGAGGCCCCAGGTGCTTGCTACTTTCCTGAAACAGTTTTATGCGGGGACGCCCTTTATCCCAAGGGAATTGATGCTTCAGGAGGAAGTAGAAGAGAAGGAAGTGATTGCAGAATGGCTGAGTCAAAAGCGGGGACAGAAAGTATATATTCGTGTACCCAAAAAAGGCACAAAGGAAAAATTAGTGGAATTAGCAGCCCAGAATGCTTTCATGGCGCTTTCTCAGGATAAGGAAAAAATCAAGCGGGAAGAAGGAAGAACCATAGGAGCGTTAAAAGAAATTGGCAGATTATTGGATTTGGAAGAGGTGAAACGAGTAGAGGCATTTGATATTTCCAATATCAGTGGATTTGAAACCGTTGGCTCTATGGTAGTTTACGAGAAGGGAAAGCCGAAGCGCAGCGATTACCGGAAATTCAAACTACGTACCGTGACTGGACCAAATGACTATGCTTCCATGTATGAAGTACTAACTAGGCGGTTTTCTCATGGAGTGAAGGAACAGGAAGAATTAAAGGAACGAAACTTAGAAAATGAATATGGAAGTTTTACCCGTTTTCCAGATTTGATTATGATGGACGGCGGAAAAGGGCAGGTTAATATTGCATTAAAGGTGTTAGAGGAGCTCAAATTAAAGATACCTGTATGTGGGATGGTAAAGGATGATAATCATCGTACTCGTGGGTTATACTATCATAATCAGGAGATACCCATTGACCGTCATAGCGAGGGATTTAAGCTAATTACCAGAATTCAGGATGAAGCCCATCGGTTTGCGATTGAATATCATAGATCCTTGCGTAGCAAGGAGCAGGTACACTCTGTTCTGGATGATATTCCAGGAATCGGCGCTGCAAGGCGGAAAGCATTAATGAAAAGGTTTTTGTCCCTAGATGCCATTCGGGAAGCAGATAAGAAGACATTACAGGAAATTCCATCTATGAATGAACAGGCAGCTTTGGCGGTTTACGAATTTTTTCATAAGGAGAATATAGAAAAAAATTCCTGACAGTGATGCCCTTAGGAGCATTTGCGAATTTTTTCCCCAGACCTGATATTGAAGAAGAATCGTAACTGTGATAAGATTGAAAATATAGGTGAGTGAAAATTTCCAACGGGAGAAAGGGAGACTCGGATGAAAGGCGTAAGTGTAAAAAAAATCGTAGAAAAAATGAATTTGAAAGTGCTGAATCCAGAGGTGGATATCAGAAATCGGAAGGTGGACAACGCAGAGGTGAACCGTCCAGCGTTGCAGCTAGCAGGCTATTTTGATTATTTTGACAATAGCAGGATTGAGATTGTAGGTAGGGTGGAGCATACCTATATGCAGAAAATAGACTATGAGGAGAAATTGGTTTTATATCAGAAATTTTTTTCCCATAATGTTCCCTGCGTTATTTTCAGCCGAAATCTGGAACCAGATGAGGATCTTCTTCGAATTGCAACCGAATATGACACACCAATACTTTCTACGGATTATGGCACATCTGCGTTTATGGCAGAACTGATTTATTATCTGGGAGAAGCGCTGGCGCCCTGCATTTCCATTCATGGCGTTTTAGTGGATGTATATGGGGAAGGTCTGCTGATTATGGGAGAAAGCGGCATTGGAAAAAGTGAAGCGGCGCTGGAGCTTATTCGTAGAGGACACCGGTTGGTGAGTGATGATGTGGTGGAGATCCGCAAAATTAACAAGCATATATTGGTGGGAACTGCCCCAGATATTACCAGATATTTTATTGAACTGCGAGGCGTGGGAATTATTGATGTAAAGACTCTGTTTGGTGTGGAGTGTGTGAAAGAAAAACAGAACATCGATTTAGTGATTAAATTGGAAGACTGGAAGAAGGAAAATGAATATGACAGATTGGGGCTGGAGGAGGAATATACAGAATTTCTTGGAAATAAAGTAGTATGTCATTCCTTACCTATTCGTCCAGGCCGTAATCTGGCAGTCATCTGTGAGTCAGCAGCCGCCAACCACAGACAGAAGAAGATGGGATATAATGCAGCCAAGGAGCTATACCGCCGGGTACAAGAAAATTTGCAGAAGTCCGATGATGAGGAAGAGGAATGATATGACTGGGAATTTTTCCAGAATGAGTAAGATGGTAATTGATAAAAGTATAGAAGCAGGAGGAAGAAAGCGATGGAAAGAAAGAATGCATGGAAGAAATATCCAGAAGGAAAACGGGAGGAGGTATTTGCATTTGGAGACAAATATAAAAAATTTATTTCTGATTGCAAAACAGAACGGGAGTGCGTGACTGAGCTGATCGAGCAGGCAAAGGCAGCGGGCTTTGAAGATTTAAAAGATATCCTGGCTTCTGGCAGAACCATTAAAACTGGAGATAAAATATACGCAGAGAATATGGGAAAATTATTGGCGTTATTTGTAATTGGCAAGGAGTCTCTGGAGAAGGGAATGAATATTTTAGGCGCCCATGTGGATTCTCCCAGGCTGGATTTGAAGCAGGTGCCTCTCTATGAAGATACAGAGCTGGCATTGCTGGATACCCATTATTATGGGGGTGTGAAAAAATATCAGTGGGTTACCCTTCCTTTGGCGCTTCATGGAATTATTGTGAAAAAAGATGGGACAAAAGTAATTGTAAATATCGGAGAAAAAGAAGAGGATCCCGTATTTGGCGTTACCGATTTGCTGATTCATTTAGCTGGAGAACAGTTGGAGAAAAAAGCGGCAAAGGTGATTGAAGGGGAAAACCTGGATGTTTTAGTGGGAAGTATTCCTTTTGAAAGTGAAGAGGAAGAGAAGAAAGCCAAGGAGACGGTAAAAACAAATGTACTGAATATATTAAAAGAACAATATAATATTGAAGAAGAAGATTTTCTGTCCGCAGAGATTGAGGTGGTTCCTGCTGGAAAAGCCAGAGACTACGGGTTTGATCGCAGTATGATTATGGGATATGGACATGATGACAGGGTATGCGCTTATTCTTCTTTTGCAGCAATTGCAGAGACAGACGTTTGTGAAAAGACCAGTGTGTGTCTATTGGTAGACAAAGAAGAAATTGGAAGTGTAGGAGCAACTGGCATGCAGTCTCAATTCTTTGCCTACACAGTGGCAGAGATTTTGGATAATATGGAAGGCTTTCATCAGATTAAATTTAACCGTGTTATGAGCAATTCCAAAGTGCTTTCCTCGGATGTAAGCGCTGCCTATGATCCTTTGTATGCTTCCACTATGGAGAAGAAAAATTGTGCATATTTTGGAAATGGTCTGGTGTTCAACAAATATACAGGCTCCAGAGGAAAAGGCGGTTCTAATGATGCAAACCCAGAATATATGGCTGAATTGAGAAGAATTATGGATGATAATGAAGTAGCCTTCCAGACTTCTGAGCTTGGAAAGGTAGATCAGGGCGGTGGAGGAACCATTGCTTATATTCTGGCAAACTATAATATGTCCGTCATTGACAGCGGTGTAGCAGTGCTGAATATGCATGCCCCATGGGAAATTATCAGTAAAGTGGACTTGTATGAGGCAAAGCGGGGCTATGGGGCATTTTTGAAAGAGGCGTAATGTGAAAGAGATTTTTTTGAGGCGATTGGGGGAAATACTAAACAGTGAACAGTGCTGTACGAAGGAGAACATGGGAGGACATACGACCTTTAAAGTGGGAGGTCCGGCAGAGTATTATGTACGTCCCAAACGGAGTCAAATACAGCCAGTGCTGGCTTTGTGCAAGGAATTTGATATTCCATGGATGGTGATTGGCAATGGGAGCAATCTTCTGGTTGGCGATAAGGGGATCCAGGGAATGGTAATAGAAATTGGCAAGATGGCGGATCAGATTACAATCACAGGGAATACAGTAATTGCAGAAGCTGGAGCCTCATTATTTTCTGTAGCACGACAGGCAGCGGAACAAGAGCTGACTGGCATGGAATTTGCAGCAGGAATTCCAGGGAGTATTGGGGGAGCTGTGGTAATGAACGCAGGGGCCTATGGCGGTGAAATGAAACATATTTTAAAGAAAGTGACAGTTTTGACAGAGGAAGGCCAGGAAAAGGATCTGAATCTGGAAGAACTGGAACTGGGATATCGTCAAAGCTGTATTGCAAAGAATCATTACATTGTCTTACAGGCAGAGCTTTGTCTTACGAAGGGGAACAAAGAAGAAATCTTAAACCGGATGGCTGAATTAAGGAATAAAAGACGGGAGAAACAGCCCTTGGAGTACCCAAGCGCTGGCAGCGCCTTTCAACGGCCAGAAGGGTATTTTGCTGGGAAGCTGATTGAAGATGCTGGGCTTAGGGGCTATCAAGTAGGCGGAGCCCAGGTATCGGAAAAGCATTGTGGCTTTGTGATTAATAAGGAGAATGCAACAGCAGCGGATATCCGTCAGTTGATGTCTGATGTACAGACACAGGTGGAAGAAAGGTTTGGGGTTCGTTTACAGCCAGAGGTCAAATTTATAGGAGATTTTTGAAGATACGGATGGCAGCGGAATCGTTGCGTAGTTGTCAGGAATGGATGTTCCGGCGTAGGTTAGGGAGGTTAGGTATTGAAATTTGTAATTTTAACAGGAATGTCCGGGGCCGGAAAAAGTACTGCATTGAAGATTATGGAAGATATTGGTTACTTTTGCGTGGATAATTTGCCAATTGTTCTAATTGAAAAGTTTGCAGAGCTGGCAAATGTGCCAGGGGCAGAACTGCAGAAGGTGGCAGTTGGGGTAGATATTCGCAGCGGCCAGGCATTGGGCGAGCTGCAAGATGTTTTGGACAGGTGTGGACAAACGGGAAATTCTTTTGAGATTCTTTATCTGGATTCCACAGATGCAGTACTGGTAAAGCGGTATAAGGAGACAAGGCGCTCCCATCCTCTTGCAGCAGGGGAGCGTGTGGATAAAGGGATACAAAAAGAGAGAAAACGCCTGGAATTTTTAAGAAAGCAGGCAGATTATATCATAGACACCAGTAATATGCTGACCAGGGAATTGAAAACAGAGCTGGAGAAAATTTTTGTACAGAATCAGGATTATAAAAATTTGTTTATTACCATTGTATCCTTTGGATTTAAGTATGGAATTCCCACAGATTCTGATCTGGTGTTTGATGTACGGTTTTTGCCCAACCCTTATTATGTGGAGGGATTGCGGGCAAAGACTGGAAATGATAAAGAAATCCAGGAATTTGTTATGCAGCATAAAGAAGCAGGGCAGTTTCTGGACAAACTGGAAGATATGGTGAAGTTTTTGATACCTAATTATATCGCAGAGGGTAAGACTCAGCTTGTCATCAGTGTGGGATGCACAGGTGGGAAGCACCGCTCTGTTACTCTGGCTAATGGTCTTTATGAGAAACTGAAAAACCGGAAGGAATTTGGGGTTAAGATTGACCACAGGGACATCCAGAAGGATGCACTGCGGGGCAAATAAAAAAGAACGGTGGGAGGAAGGTTTTATGTCCTTTTCCGGTCAGGTAAAAGAAGAATTATCACGCCACATCAATAAAGGCAGACATTGCCAAATTGCAGAAATTGCAGCTATCTTAAGCTTTGCCGGGAAGCTGGAAGGGACAGGGAGAGAAAATGTTTTGCGGGTTTACACCGAAAATCTTTCCCTTGCCCGGAAATATTTTATTTTGATGAAGCAGACCTTTCAGGTCACTTGCAGAATAGCAGTCAGGCAGAATATTTATCTTCATAAAAGCAGGACGTTTGTAATTTCTCTATATGGATGGAAGGAAATTTGCAGAGTATTGCAGGCGGTCAAGTGGAGAAATGAGAAAAACGAAGATATCCGTACCAGAGAGCTGGTATCAGGATTGCTAGTACAAAAATCTTGTTGCCGCAGAGCTTTTATCCGCGGAGCCTTTTTAAGTGCAGGTTCTATGAGCGACCCAGAGAAATCTTACCATTTTGAGATTGTATGTACTGGGGAGGAAAAAGCCAGGCAGATGATGGATATTGTCAATAGCTTTGATATGGATGCTAAAGTTGTTGTGCGCAAGAAGAACCATGTGGTGTACTTAAAAGAAGGTGCACAGATTGTAGATATGTTAAATATAATGGAAGCCCATATAGCTTTGTTGAATTTAGAGAATGTGCGTATTCTTAAGGAAATGCGTAATTCCGTCAACCGTCAGGTGAATTGTGAGACAGCCAATATCAATAAGACAGTTAGCGCGGCAGTGAAGCAGCTAGAGGATATCAATTATATCAGAAATACCAAGGGGTTGGACAGTTTGCCAGATAATTTAAGGGAGATTGCTTTGGTACGGTTACAATATCCTCAAGCTCCTTTAAAGGAGCTGGGAACTTATTTGGAACCAGCAGTTGGAAAATCCGGCGTCAACCATAGGTTGCGCAAACTGTGTGAGATAGCAGAAGAGATGAGACAGAAAAGTTGTGAGAATATGTAAGGCGGAAAGCAGGGGGAAGGGAAGCGGGAAGAATTTATCAACATACCTTTCCCCAACGTGCCGCCAAACCGGAGGTGAGGGGGCAATACCTTGTAGAAAAGGAGGCAGGTATTATGTTGCAGGAAACCATGAAAGTAAAAATTAAAAATGGGACAGATGTGCGTATACTGGCAGAGCTGGTGCAGGTGGCAGATTACTATTCATGCAGTATTTATCTGGAAAAAGATGGAAAAAGAATCAATGCAAAGAGCATGATGGGCATGATGAGCATAGGGCTTTTAGAAGGGGAGGAAATTAAAGTAACCACAGACGGGGAACGGGAAGCAGATGCAATGGAATCTATCCGGCAATTTTTGAAGGATTAGTATACGTCTTAAAATTATTTTTGGTGGATAAATTTTGGAGTCTGGAAGTATTTTTAAATGCCCCTCTGGTTAGACGGAGCGTGGACAGAGCAGATTAGGAGGGAAACCATGGAAAGGAAAAAGCTTTTATTCGTCTTTAACCCATTCTCCGGGAAGGGGCAGATTAAGAATAAATTATTGGAAATTGTAGACCAATTTGTAAAAAGTGGATTTGAGGTTACCATTTACCCGACTCAAAAATCTCAGGATGCTACCGAGCTGGTAGAGAGGTGTGCTGGAGAATATGAATTGGTGGTTTGCAGTGGCGGTGACGGTATGTTGAATGAGACGGTAAGCGGAATGATGAAACGGAACAGAAAAGTTCCCATCGGCTATATTCCAGCAGGAAGCACCAACGATTTTGCCAATTCTTTGGATCTTTCCAAAAATATGGAGGAAGCAGCGAAATTTGCAGTAGAAGGGACGCCTTTTTCCTGTGATATCGGAAATTTTAACGGGAATTATTTTGTCTATATTGCAGCTTTTGGACTTTTTACGGATGTGTCGTATGCAACCAGTCAGGAGTTAAAAAACCGAATTGGTCATATTGCCTATATTCTGGAGGGGGTAAAAAGACTTCCAGCGGTACAGTCTTATCATTTACAGGTTACCTGGGATGGGCAGACCATTGAGGATGAGTTTATTTATGGCATGGTAACCAACTCCACTTCTGCAGGGGGATTCAAAAATATTACTGGCAAAAATGTAGAATTAGACGATGGGCTTTTTGAGGTTACTTTAATCCGTATGCCGAAAAACCCCATCGAAATTAATGAGATTATTGGGAGCCTTACAAATCTTATCGATAATACAGATTCCATTTATACTTTTAAAACAGACCGTCTTTTTATCAAATCCTTGGAAGAAATTTCTTGGACCTTGGATGGGGAATATGGAGGAGATCACGATGAAGTAGTGATACAGAATGAAAAGCAAGCCATTCAGATTATGGTAAAAAGTGGGGCTCATAAGCCTAAAGCTTCCCTGGAACAAAAAAGTTAGATTTGTTGTGATAAGTCCTTTTCTTTTTAAGTAAAATGAGGTAAAATATAAAAGGCATTTGTCCTGATGTATTTAAAAAGCCGTTTCTTTATGCTGCATTATACTGCGGGAAAGACTATGTAATACAAGCCAGGGCGAATCTGCTGAAAATAGGAGCGTTCCCCATAAGAGACGGGGAGCAGAAATGGAGGAAGAGAAATGTTAGTATCTGCAAAAGAAATGTTACAAAAAGCAAAAGCAGGACACTATGCTGTGGGTCAGTTCAACATTAACAACCTGGAGTGGACAAAGTCTATTTTACTTACTGCACAGGAATTAAAATCACCAGTTATCCTGGGCGTATCCGAGGGCGCTGGAAAATACATGGCAGGTTATAAGACCGTGGTAGGAATGGTAAATGGTATGTTGGAAGAGCTGAATATTACAGTTCCTGTAGCAATCCATTTGGATCATGGCAGTTATGAAGGATGCCTGAAATGCGTAGAAGCAGGATTTTCTTCTATTATGTTTGACGGTTCTCATTATCCAATTGATGAGAATGTAGAAAAGACAAAAGAATTAGTAAAGATTGCTCATGATAAGGGCATGTCTATCGAAGCAGAGGTAGGTTCCATCGGCGGAGAAGAAGATGGAGTGATCGGCGCTGGAGAATGTGCAGATCCCAATGAGTGTAAGGCAATTGCAGATTTGGGTGTTGATATGCTGGCAGCAGGTATCGGCAATATTCATGGAAAATATCCAGAAAACTGGGCAGGCTTAAGCTTCGAGACTTTGGATGCAGTTCAGCAGAAAACAGGTGAGATGCCTTTGGTACTTCACGGCGGTACAGGTATTCCTGAGGATATGATTAAGAAAGCAATTTCTCTTGGTGTAGCTAAGATTAACGTAAATACAGAGTGTCAGTTATCCTTTGCAGCAGCTACCAGAAAATATATCGAAGCTGGCAAGGATCAGGAAGGCAAAGGCTTTGACCCAAGGAAGCTGTTAGCTCCTGGTGCAGAGGCAATCAAGGCAACCGTAAAAGAGAAGATGGAATTATTCGGTTCTGTAGGAAAAGCAGAATAATTACATAAAAGGGTGATAGAACAAGGGTGTTCCAAGAGACTTGGAATGCCCTTTTTTGGAAAGGATGTTGGGAATATGAGCGGATATTACAATGTAGCAGAAATTTTCGGGGAAAACGTATTTAACGATGCAGTTATGCAGGAACGGCTTCCCAAGAAGGTTTATAAAAGATTAAAGGACGTCATCAGCGAGGGCCGAGAATTGGATTTGGAAACGGCAGACGTGGTTGCCCATGAGATGAAGGAGTGGGCGATTGAGAAAGGTGCGACTCATTATACCCATTGGTTCCAGCCATTGACTGGGGTAACAGCGGAGAAGCATGATTCCTTTATTACAGCTCCCATGGCAAATGGAAAAGTGCTCATGAGTTTTTCGGGAAAAGAGCTGATTAAAGGGGAACCAGATGCTTCTTCTTTTCCGTCTGGAGGTCTTAGGGCTACTTTTGAGGCCAGGGGTTATACTGCCTGGGACTGCACTTCGCCAGCGTTTGTACGGCAGGATGCAGCAGGGGCTACCCTTTGTATTCCTACTGCATTCTGTTCCTATACAGGGGAAGCTCTTGATCAGAAAACGCCATTGCTTCGCTCCATGGAAGCAATCAATGTTCAGTCTTTGCGACTGCTAAGATTATTTGGAAACACTACCTCTAAGAAGGTGACTCCATCCGTGGGACCAGAACAGGAATATTTTCTGGTAGACCGTGAAAAATATCTGAAACGGAAGGATTTGATTTTTACTGGCCGTACTTTATTTGGAGCTATGCCTCCCAAAGGTCAGGAAATGGATGATCATTATTTTGGAGCAATCCGGGAGCGTATTGCAGCTTATATGCGTGATGTCAATAAGGAGTTGTGGAAGCTAGGAGTTACCGCAAAAACTCAGCATAATGAGGTGGCTCCGGCACAGCACGAATTAGCTCCTATTTATGCAGAAGCGAATGTGGCAGTGGACAATAACCAATTGGTGATGGAAACCTTGAAAAAGGTTGCCGGACGCCACGGGATGACCTGTTTGCTTCACGAAAAGCCCTTTGCAGGGGTAAACGGTTCTGGAAAACATAATAACTGGTCTATTATTACAGATGATGGCATTAACTTGTTGGATCCAGGGAAAACGCCTCATGATAACATTCAATTTCTGTTGGTATTGACCTGTATTTTGAAGGCAGTCCACAAGCATGCAGATTTGCTTCGGGAGTCGGCGGCAGATGCAGGAAATGATCATAGACTAGGAGCCAACGAAGCGCCTCCTGCTATTATTTCAGTTTTTCTGGGAGAGCAGTTACAGGATGTGTTGACACAGCTAATCAGTACCGGAGAGGCAACCCGAAGTCTGAAGGGTGAAGTGCTTCAGACTGGTGTGAAAACACTGCCAGATTTTATGAAGGATGCCACCGATCGGAACCGTACGTCTCCTTTTGCTTTTACTGGAAATAAATTTGAATTTCGTATGGTTGGTTCCACGGATTCTGTTGCAGCGCCCAACGTTGTGCTTAACACCATAGTAGCAGAAGCATTTTCAGATGCCAGTGATGTTTTGGAAAAAGCAGATGATTTTGAAATGGCTGTGCATAATCTAATCAAGGAGCAGGCAACGGATCATCAGGATATTGTATTTAATGGAAATGGTTATTCTCCAGAGTGGGTGGAGGAAGCAGAGCGCAGAGGGCTACCTAATATTACCAACATGGTAGATGCAGTTCCAGCCTTGGTTACGGACAAAGCAATTGCATTGTTTGAGAAGTTCAATGTGTTTACAGAGGCAGAGCTTAAGTCCAGAAGCGAAATTCTTTATGAAAGCTATGCAAAGGCCATTAACATTGAGGCGCGCGCTATGATTGATATGGCTGGAAAACAGATTATTCCCGCGGTGATTAAGTATACAACAGCGCTTGCGAATTCCATCAATTCTGTGAAAGCGGCATGCGATGCGGATGTCAGTGTTCAGACAGAATTGTTAAAGGATGTATCTGCATTGCTGGCAGAGGCAAAGGCAGCATTGAAGAAGTTAGAAGAGGTAGCGGAAAAGGCGTATGCAATGGAAGAAGGTAGAGCTCAGGCAATCTGCTATCGTGATGAAGTAAAGGTATCTATGGAAGCGTTACGTGCGCCTGTAGACAAACTGGAAATGATTGTGGATAAGGAAATGTGGCCGATGCCATCGTATGGAGATTTGATTTTTGAAGTATAAGATATTATAAAAGGGAGGATGCCAGGCAGTAGTTTCTGCCTGGCATTTATTATGAAAAAGTTTATTCGAAAAAAGTAATTGAATGTAAATTTAATTACCTGATATTTTCTTTTGTTATGGTTACATTATATGTGGAAGAAATGAAGTTTTCGTGTTGTTGAAATGAAACTTTTTTGAATCTAAAATGAATAATCTATGAACACAGAAGAAAATTCATTTAGAATCTTTCGTTTCATATCAAACAGCTCATCGGATAAGTCTACATACACTTCATGAGGATTCGCAAAACGTTTGGTTTCATTCCAAAGTGTATTTTTTTCCTCTTCACAGTATTTTTGAATATCCATTACTTTTGGCGAATGATAGATACATTTTCCTTTTTCAAAAACCTTTATTAGAAGCTCTCGCATGAGATAGGTGCCCCCTGGTAAGGTGGTGCGCTTCCAGGTTTCCAGTGAATCAAAAAGCCGGAGTTTTTTTGTGGTATCGAAGGTTTCATCCGCAAGACAGATGAGATCTGCTTTGATTTTGTGGGAATCCTTTTCATAGATTCGGTAAATCGTTTTGTTTCCAGGATTGGTTACTTTTTCTGTGTTTTCGGAAAGCTTGATTTTGGGCACGAAGGTTCCATTTTCATCCTGGATGGCTGCCAGCTTGTATACGCCGCCGAAGGCAGGACAGTCTTTGGAGGTAATCAGGTTGGTGCCAACACCCCAGGAAGTAATTTTTGCTCCCTGTGCTTTTAGGTTTTCAATCAGATACTCGTCCAAATCATTGGAAGCAGAGATGACAGCATCAGAAAATCCTGCTTCATCCAGCATCTTGCGAGCAATTTTGGATAGATAGGCAAGGTCGCCGCTGTCCATACGAATGCCGTAGAAGGTAAGAGGAATTCCAGCTTCCCGCATTTCTGTAAATATCCGGATGGCATTGGGAATACCAGATTTCAGGGTATCATAGGTATCCACTAGAAGAATGCAGGCAGAAGGATAAAGCTTGGCGTACTTTTTAAAAGCCGTGTATTCGTCCGAAAAGCTCATAATCCAACTGTGGGCGTGGGTGCCTTTGACGGGGACATCAAACATTTTTCCACAGAGCACATTGGAGGTTCCGCAGCATCCTCCAATGATAGCTGCCCTTGCGCCATAAATACCAGCATCTGGGCCCTGTGACCGCCGTAGGCCAAATTCCATCACATTATCCCCATTAGCGGCATAGCAGACCCTGGCAGCTTTTGTAGCAATCAGGCTTTGGTGATTTAAAATATTTAAAATAGCTGTTTCAATTAATTGGGCCTCCATAATGGGGGCAATTACTTTGATCAGCGGCTCCCTTGGAAAAATTACCGTACCCTCCGGGATGGCGTAAATATCACCGGAGAACCGGAAACTGCTTAAGTATTCCAGAAAATCCTCATCAAAAATGCCGATTCCTCTCAGATAAGAAATGTCTTCTTCAGAAAAATGCAGTTCGTTTATATATTCAATAATCTGTTCCAAGCCGGCGCAGATAGCATATCCGCCGTTGCTGGGGTTTGTCCGGTAAAATGCATCAAATATGACGGTTTCATTTGTTCCGGTTTTGAAGTAGCCCTGCATCATGGTCAGCTCGTAAAGGTCTGTCAATAAAGATAAATGTTTCATAATGAACTCCTTTTCATTCGCTTTCTCTGTAAAGCATGTTTTATGCTAGTATAACACATTCCCTGGTATATGGCAAAAGCCGGAATCAGGTAATATTTGTGTTTTATTTGTGTTTTGCCATATGAAACCTTTTCATTTCTGGAAAAGTGTGCTATCCTTAATTACTGTGAAAGTTTTTGTGTTTCATAGTAAGAAAAGAAAGGTAAATGATTTATGAAGAAAAAAATGATGATGCTGCTTTGTGCAGTATGTGTGGCAGCTCTGTTAGGCGGCTGTGGAACGGACAAAAAAGAGAATGGTGACAAGAAGGATGATACAAGTACAGAGGAAACGGATGATTCTGGTAAAAAGGCAGAAACCATTGAATATAATGCAGAAGATTATGTGGAGCTGGGAGATTATAAGGGAATGGAGGTAAGCCTTGGTTCTTACGAAGTTACAGATGAAGATGTGAAGAATGAAATGACCAATGCATTGCTTAGCTATCCGGTTTATGAGGATACGGATAAGGATACGGTAGAGGATGGCGATTTTGTCAATATTGACTATGAAGGATTGAAAGATGGAGTGGCTTTTAACGGTGGAACTGCCCAGGATGCGGTGCTTGAGATTGGATCAAATAGTTTTATTGATGGGTTTGAAGATGGACTGATTGGTGTAAAAGTAGGGGAAAAGGTTTCCCTTGACCTGACCTTCCCGGAGAGTTACCAGAATCAGGAATTGGCAGGACAGGCAGTGGTGTTCAATGTAACAGTGAACAAGATTGTCAACAAATCAGATATGACTTATGATATGCTGGATGATGCATTTGTGGAGAAAAACATGTCCTCCCAGGGATATCATACGGTTGCAGATTTTGAAAAAGGCGTCAGGGAGCAGTTAGAAGAGAGTAAGGCAGTTACAAAGGAAACAGAGACTCAGGCAGCAATTGTTAAGAAATTAAAAGAAGTATGTAAAGTAAAAGAATTTCCAGAGGGGCTGCTGGAGCAGAGAATGGATGAATATATGGAACGGTTCCAGGCAAATCTGGAGTCTTATGGTATGAAGATGGAAGACTATCTGAAAGCGTCAAATGTTACAGAGGATGAGTTTCAAAAGCAGATGGAAGAAGTTGTTTCAGATACCTTAGAAGGGGAAATGATTGTTCAGGCCATTGCAAAAAAAGAGAACATTGAGATAGGCGACGAAGAGTTTGCGGAATATAAAAAAGGTATTGTGGAAGAGTACGGCTATGCAAGTGAGGAAGCCTTGATTGAACAGCATGGAGAAGCCTATGTGAAAAATATATTTCTGAATGAGAAGACCTTAAAAGCGTTGGCGGAGAGTTTAAACATTATCTATGGGGAAGCGCCCAAGGATTCAGAAGCTGGTCAATAATAAGGGTTCTAGGGATAGGTTTTGAACGTATGGAATGTTTTGCGATTAGCTATTTAGAGAAAGAAAAAGGAGAAGAGCTATGGAACTTAAATTAGTGAACATTAAAGAGCTTTACCGTAGAAAAGAAAAGTTTTTAGAGCAAGAGGTAACCATCGGAGGATGGGTGAGAAGCATTCGTAATTCCAAAAATTTTGGATTTATTGTGGTAAATGATGGAACTTTCTTTGAACCTTTGCAGGTGGTGTATCATGATGGGCTTTCAAATTTCTCAGAGGTGGAGAAACTAAATGTTGGTGCGGCCATTATTGTAAGAGGAAAATTAGTGGCTACGCCTCAGGCAAAGCAGCCCTTTGAAATACAGGCGGATGAGATTCTTATTGAAGGCCAGTCCACACCGGATTATCCGTTGCAGAAAAAGCGTCACAGTTTTGAATATTTGAGAACAATTTCTCATCTGCGGCCCCGCACAAATACCTTTGAGGCAGTATTCCGTGTGCGTTCGCTGATTGCATATGCCATTCACAAATTTTTCCAGGAAAGAGATTTTGTATATGTGCATACACCGCTGATTACGGGAAGCGATTGTGAAGGTGCAGGAGAGATGTTCCAGGTAACAACATTGGATTTGGATAATGTTCCCAAAACAGAAGAGGGAAAGATTGATTTCACTCAGGATTTTTTTGGTAAGCCCACCAATCTTACGGTTAGCGGCCAGTTAAATGGGGAAACTTACGCTATGGCATTTAAGAATATCTATACTTTTGGACCTACGTTTCGTGCAGAAAATTCTAACACAACCAGGCATGCGGCAGAATTTTGGATGATTGAGCCGGAAATTGCCTTTGCAGACCTGGAAGATGATATGATTCTGGCAGAAAGCATGTTGAAATATATTATCAGTTATGTGTTAGAGCATGCACCGGAGGAGATGCAGTTTTTCAATAATTTTGTGGACAAAGGCTTGCTAGAACGGCTCAATCATGTGGTGAATTCTGACTTTGCCCATGTGACTTATACAGAGGCCATTGAAATTTTGGAGAAGAATAACGAGAATTTTGAATACAAGGTGTCCTGGGGGGCAGATTTGCAGACTGAGCATGAACGTTATCTGACAGAAGAAGTGTTCAAACGTCCAGTGTTTGTCACAGATTATCCCAAAGAAATCAAGGCATTTTATATGAAGCTCAATTCAGATGGTAAGACAGTTGCTGCAGTGGATTGTCTGGTGCCAGGAATTGGAGAGATTATCGGTGGCAGCCAGAGGGAAGATGATTATGATAAGCTTTGTCAGAGAATGGAAGAATTGGGACTGAACAAAGAAGATTATGATTTCTATCTTGATTTGCGTAAATATGGTACTGCAAGACACGCAGGCTTTGGCCTTGGGTTTGAACGCTGTGTGATGTATTTGACAGGTATGACGAATATCAGAGATGTGGTGCCGTTCCCAAGGACAGTGAAGAATTGTGAATTGTAAATAGAAATACAGGGCTTTATCCGAACAAGGTTCTTTCTGAACTTTGGGTATAAGCTATAAGATATTAGCTGGTGCCATACTGGCGCCAGCTTGTTTTATAATAATGCAGTGAGAGAGAAATCTTGACCTTTGGATAAAAATGCTAACTTACATTTTTTTTCGAGATTGACGAATCCGCTCCTGCCGTATACAATACGTTTGAGGACTTTGAATTTGTTGTTATTTCCTTCAACAAATCCAGAGCTTACTGATAAGGATATCGCATTCTTGACCGGAGTGATATCCTTTTTTATTCCATTGCAAAATGGTTCTATTTCGCTTGTCCCATACTTTTCCAGATATTCATCCAGTTTTTCTTCGTTACTCCCCATCAACAATGAATGGAATTCTTTGAACATGGTTTCAACTTTTTCGATGGCAGGATAAAGGCTTTTTATCTGGCCGATATATTCTCCGATTACGGAATCACGTTTTGTTTTGGGATTGCAGGTCAATATATATTTGAGCAGATCCATTCTGCTGATCACGGTCACTCCGGGCGGCAGCACCCATTCCATTGTTGTTTTGGCATTAAACGGGGTTCTGTCCGGAAAGTTGTTTTTTCCGATAAGGTAAATATATTTTGCAAGTTTTTTATCAGATTCTTTATAATCATGCTGCCGCTTGATATAAAAATAAATTGTTTCATTGCTGCATCCGTCCAGCATCATTTTGTAAATGATATTCAGCCAGGCGTTCATGGATGATTCCCGTTTTTTGTAATTGGCAGGATGCCCCAGGCTGTCGATATCCTCCTGTGTCATGAAAATATATTTCTTTGCCGTCGGCGGCGCTATCCCGAAAGCCTCTGCCACCTTTTTTATCCGGGGTTTTTCCTGCCCGTTCCAATAATCCTGTATATCTCTGATCAATTGCTGTTTTTTTCCCGTGTCTTTTCCTGATGCTGATATTGTGCCGAATTTAAATCATGCTTTTTGTTATCATAAGCAATTACATTTCCACTGGGATCCACTGGCGGGGCGTTGTCATAATGAAGGCTTTCCAGAAAAGAGCCTTCCGGTGTTTTTTCTTTTAATATTTTTTCTGGAGCCTTTTCCGATATATTCCCATCTTGAATATATATTTGGGGCGGCATCTCTTCCTTGAAAATATCCTTCATATATCCAAGAAGATTCTGCAGCAAATGGAAACGGTCTGCCACCTGGACACCGAGCAGCGACAGCACTTTACTCGCCCCTTCATTACTAAGGAACATGGATGTGGCAAGAATCAGGGTATTTAATGCATCCGTGCGCACTTGTGAAGGTTTTGCAAAAGGGAGGTCTTCCATAAAAACTTTACAGTCACACTCTGGATTTTCACAGTCATATTTATACACATTTGCATGTAAAAAGGTCTGTTTACAGTGGATAGGTGTGTCTTGAAACTTTCTTTTGTAAGTGGCGTGGGGTGTGCTGCTCATTTTTCCACAGACAGGGCAGGCACAGCTATGTTCTTTTGATTTAATGTAGATATGTAAGCTGTCCTCTGTTTCGATATGGTCATAAACATAATGATTTTCATCTAATAGAAATGAGTAATCCTGTGTTGGGAAATATTTCAATCTGATCATCTTCTTTCGTGTTTTTTATCTTAACTTTACCATAAATACCCAAAAATGAGAATAAAGAGGATAAAAGAAAAAGCAGATATTTTTACATCTGCCTTTTCTAACAATACCCAAAGTTCAGAAAGAACCCCGAACAATGGGTAAAGCCTTTTTCTTCTTTGCCATTTCCCCTATGTTTGAACCATTCATAGTGATTTTTTCATACAAGGACAATTTTTATATTGTCTTATGCGTATCTTACTCTGAGACAGCTTCTTTTTCCATATGGGCAATCCCTTTCAAAAAGGAATCCTGAATAGAAATATGGATATCTTCTCCAAGCAAATGGATATGTTCGGAAGGAATCATGCCGCCAGCCATAGAATAATGTCCGCCGCCGCTTCCCCAAGGCTTCATCACATGGGAAATCAGGTTTCCGGCATGGACACGGTTCTGTTCACAGCGGACGGAAAAACGAATTCCATCTGTCTGCATAGCATAAATGATGGCAATGTCTACCACATCCAAAGATAAAATAAAGTCAGAAATAATAGCAATTAGCGCAGTGGCGCAGTCAAAAGGAATATAAGCAAACCCTGTGCCGCCAAAAATTTGTATGTTTTGGATTGCTGCTCCATAGGCTTGCAAATCATCAAATTCCATGGTATTCGTGTACATATGGGTAACCAGTCCCCAGTCAGCATGGGAAAACAAAAAAGAAAGCATTTGGGTATCCAGTAAAGTGGTTCCTCTATTAAAATCTGCAGTATCCATTTTGATTCCATAAGCAAGTGCAGCAGCGCAATTTGGAGAGATGGGGGTGTCTGTCTGTTGATAATAGGACGCAATGATAGATGCGCATGCCCCAACCTTTTGAATATCCTGGTATAAGTAGTCATATTCGAAAAAGATCGGGTGGTGGTCGATACAGGCAACCTCATCCCCAATTAAATCTGTTACATTGCTGTTTAATTTTTGAGAATCTACCAGCACAATGAAGTCGTCTTTTGTCATATGGGGAAGGCTATTCTTGGAATGCATGGTGATTCCGAACGTGTCAAGCATTTTTTTTGAGCTAAGGCGGTCGATTTTTCCATCGTAACAGAGAGTTGCAGGGATACCGTGGAAATCTAAAAACTGCTGAAGACCATAAGCGCTGGAAATGGCGTCTGGGTCTGGAAAATTATGAGTCTGAATGTAGACCCTGTGGTTTCTTAAAATATCTGTTAAATCAAATGGATTCATGAGAAGCTCCTTTTACCAGGTGATTGTAAAATTTCTATAATAAACATCAACTTGTTTCAGTATACTATAATTTCTTGAAAAAGTCATTATATTTTGCTATGATGCATAGGGAAATGTAATCTTTAGTTACTAGTCACGGAGCGAACAGTAACAATCGTTACAGGCCAAACTGTCACAGAAAAAGAGGGCACAAGCGATGGAAAAAAACTATAAAATGACAATAGAGTATGACGGCACCCGTTATAAAGGCTGGCAGAGCCAGAAAAGCACAGATGTGACTATCCAGGGAAAGCTAAACCATGTGTTTTCAGAATTGGAAGGAAAAAATGTACAGGTGCAGGGTTCTGGCCGCACTGACGCCGGCGTTCATGCTTTGGGTCAGGTGGCAAATGTCCGCTTGTCCGTGGAGAAAACCATTCCGGAAATATTGGAATATGTGAATCAGTATTTGCCAGAGGATATTGGTGTCATAGAGATGAAAGAAGCCAGTGAGCGATTCCATGCAAGATTGTCAGCAGTAAAGAAGACTTACTGTTATCGGATTTACAACAGCAATCTTCCGAATGTATTTGAGCGGAAATGGATGTGCCAGATAGAAGAACCATTGGACGTGGCGGCAATGGAGGAGGGGGCCAAATATCTGGAAGGAACCCATGATTTTTCAGCTTTTTGCAGACATGTTCAGAAGAAAAAATCCACAGTGCGCACAATTTTTAAACTTCAGGTGGTAAAGAAGGGAAAAGAGATCGATATTTTGGTTACAGGAAATGGATTCTTACACAATATGGTACGGATTATTGCAGGAACTTTGGTGGAAATCGGCCAGGGGAGCCGGAAACCTTTGGAAATTGTGGAGCTTTTGGAGGGGGGAGTCCGGGCAAAATCTGGAATTACTATGCCAGCCAAAGGATTAATTCTTCTAGGCGTAGAATACTAGAGCGTGTTTGAAAATTCATTCCCGCCATCTGCACGCCCCACTTTGCGGTATATTTGGACCAAATTCAGGTTACATAGCCCGCTATGCGCCCTTCATTTGGCCCAAATCTCCCACAAAGTGTAACGCACAGCTGTCAGAAAGCAATTTTCAAACACGCTCTAGAATGTACAAAACCTGAAAGGAGCATAACATGGAAAAGTGGGTAGTGTCTGCAAAAAAAGCAGATTTTAAAAAAATTGCAGACCAGTTCGGCATTGATCAGGTAACAGCTCGGATTCTCCGAAATCGGGAAATTGTGGGGGAACAGGCCATAGAGGAATATCTGCACGGAACCTTGGAATCTCTCCATGCTCCAAAACAAATGAAGGATATGGAGCGAGCTGTTTTTATTTTAAAGGAAAAAATAAAAGAAAAGAAGAAAATTCGGATTATTGGAGATTACGATATTGATGGGATACAGTCAGTCTATATTTTGTATTCCGCATTGTCTGTATGTGGGGCTGAGATAGATTATGCCATTCCAGATCGGATTGCAGATGGGTATGGGGTCAATGAACGCCTGGTGCGCCAGGCAGCAGCAGATGGAATTGATACCATTTTAACCTGCGACAACGGAATTGCAGCGGCATGTGAGCTGTCACTGGCAAAAGAGCTTGGAATGACTGTGGTTCTTACCGATCACCATGAGGTTCCCTATGAGGAGACAGCAGATGGGCAGAAAATATTTCATATTCCAGCGGCAGATGCGGTGGTAAATCCCAAACAGCCAGATTGCCCTTATCCCTTCAAAGAGTTGTGTGGAGCGGCAGTGTCTTTCAAATTAGTGCAGGCTCTTTATGAAGAAATGGGATTCTCCCCGGAAAAAGCATTGGAATATCTGGAGAATGCTGCTTTTGCTACGGTTGGGGATGTGATGAGTCTTGTGGGAGAAAACCGGATTTTGGTAAAAGAGGGATTGAAGGCCCTAAACCAAACGAAAAATTATGGAATGCGTGCATTGGCAGCCAGGAATCAAATTGAATTGGGGAAAATAAAAGCCTACCATATTGGATTTGTCCTAGGGCCTTGCCTCAATGCAAGCGGCCGTCTGGATACGGCAAAACGTGCTTTAGAGCTGCTTTTGGCAAAGGATGAATACACGGCAGCAGAATATGCCGGGGATTTATATGATTTGAATGTAAGCCGCAAGGAGATGACGGAGAAAGGAGTACGGGAGGCAGTAGAGCTGGTGGAGCAAACCTCTTTACGAGAAGATAAGGTGCTTGTGATTTATCTGCCAGACTGTCATGAGAGCTTAGCAGGCATTATTGCGGGACGTATTCGAGAGAGGTATCATCGGCCTGTGTTTTTGCTTACCAAAGGTGAGGATGGGGTGAAAGGCTCTGGACGATCCATCGAGAGTTATTCTATGTATGAAGAAATGTCAAAATGCAAGGAGCTGTTTACCAAATTCGGCGGTCATCCTATGGCGGCAGGTTTGTCACTGCCAGAAGAACATGTGAATTTATTTCGGAAGAAATTAAATCAGCATACAGTATTAACAGAAGAGGAGCTTCGTGGGAAAATTGTGATAGACGTTCCCATGCCCTTAGATTATATTTCCAAAATACTAGTGGAAGAATTAAATATTTTAGAGCCTTTTGGAAAGTCTAATGAAAAGCCCGTGTTTGCAGACAAAAATATACATATCCTTTCTCTGGGCATTTTTGGGAAAAACCGTAACGTATGCCGGATGCAGGTGCAAAGCCAGGGAGGGACAGTAATGAGCGCTGTTTATTTTGGACAGACAGACGAATTTCTGGACTTTTTGGGTAAAAAATATGGAAATGACGCGGTACAACAGGCCATATCTGGGAAAGGCACAGATATGGCGGTGTCTTTTATTTATTATCCCGAAATCAATGTATACAATGGAAAGGAAAGTTTGCAGATAATTGTAAAGAACTACTGTTAGAAGTGAAAGAAATGTGATAAAATAAAAAAATAGATGGTACACTTTAGAAGAAAGGGGAATCCAGATGTTTGGAAAAAGCAAGAAACAGGAAGAACTGGAGCAGGAGATGCTTTTGAAACAGGCAGAAGCAGATAAATATTTAAAAAAATTATCCGAGGTGACAGATAAAATGCGGTTGGTGCAAAAGGAAACGGAGGCGGGAATCGTTACCATGGAAGGAAGCCAAAGTGAATTGGATAGCCAGATGGCGAAATTGTTAGAAACGGTAAGTGCAGCAGCCGGTGAAGCGAAACGGCAGAATGCCAAGAACCGTGAATTACTAAAGGAGATTGGAGTACTTGCAGATAGAGCAGAAAAAACGGAGGGGTCTTACCAAAGATCTGTAGAGGGAATCTATCGTCGGGAGAAAGAGCTATTAGAAATGATAGACCAGGGAAGGAAGCTTACTTCTCCCAAAGAGGTGTTGGAGCTTGCTGCAACTGGGATGCGTCAGGAAATGGAAGAGATGGAACAGCGCATTGGAGAAATGGAAGAAATGGAGAACCAGATGGGAGTTCTCTCCCTGAATGCTGCAATTGAAGCAGGAAGGCTGGGAGAAGAAGGCGTACAGTTTGTGGAAGCAGCCGAGAAGGTTCGGGATCTTTCTGGAAAGTATCATCAGTCAGCCTCTTTTATGGCGGAAAAGATGAAAAAAATGGAAGAACGGCTCATGGAGGCTGAGACCCAGGTGTTGTATCTGACCCAGATTTGGAATGAACATAATTCCCGTCTGGAGAAGGCGGCAGAGGGATTTGGAACTTTTGCCGGCCGCCTGGAGGCAACCGAAAGCAGGAATTTAGTTCCACAGATACGTGCAGTTACAGAGAGCTTGGAACAGTCTATTGGTGATAGTGAGACTGTCAGTAAACAGTATGATACTGCTCAGGATGTGGTAGGGCAGGCTGGCAAGACTTTTAGGAAACAGCAGGAGACCTTGAATAGTCTTCGTAGAAAGGCAAAAGAGGTAGAGGAATGGCTTCGGGCAGTTGGAGCAGAAATTGGCAGATAATCTGGAGGAGATCCTATGAAAAAAAGTATTTTTCAGTTTTCATCCGCAGACAAGCAAACGAAAATTTATGCAGTAAAATGGATGCCGGACCAAGGTGAGATAAAAGGGATTTTGCAGATTAGCCATGGGATGATTGAATATGTGGAACGGTACGAAGGCTTTGCAGAATTTATGACACAGCAAGGGTTTATGGTTGTGGGAAATGATCATTTAGGCCATGGAAAATCTGTTAGGTCCCAGGAACAGTGGGGATATTTTGCCAAAAAGAATGGCAGTGATATTGTGATAGAAGATTTAAATCATCTCCGTAAAATGATACAGAAGGAATGTCCCAATGTGCCATATTTTATGCTTGGACACAGTATGGGTTCTTTCCTGCTTCGAAAATATTTGTCAAAGTATGGGCAGGGCCTTTGCGGGGCTATTATTATGGGAACCGGAACCCAGCCCAATATAGCCTTGGTATTGGGGAAAGGGATGTGCAAGTGTTTGGCAATGTTTTTGGGATGGAATTACCGGAGTAGATTTGTGGATAAGCTGGCCATGGGCGGATACAATAAAAGGTTCCAGAACGAGGAAGGCTCTGGCTCCTGGCTTACCAAGGATAAGGAAATTGTGATAGCTTATAGTAAAGAACCCAGATGCAGCTTTAAATTTACATTAAATGGTCATTATACATTGTTTGATACCATTCATTACATCAATCAGTCGGGGAATATCAATAAGATTCCCAAGGACTTGCCCCTTCTTTTTGTGGCAGGGCAAGATGATCCGGTGGGAAATTATGGAGAAGGTGTGAAAGCGGCCTGTCGTGTCTATAAAAAGGCAGGAATTTCTGACATTACCTGCAGGCTGTATCCCACAGACCGTCATGAAATATTAAATGAGCTGGATCGGGAAAATGTATACAAAGACATATATAAATGGGTGAAGGACAAAATCTAAAAGGTGCAGCAGAGCTTTTTGAATGTACGGGGGCAGTGAGTACTCTATCCAGAAAGATTGGAAGCAGTTGGTGAGAGAGGGCAGAATGGAGGTAATCATGAAAAAGCACGTAAGACAAATAGCCAGTCTGCTGCTGGCGTGTATGATTGTGGTTCTGGCGCCTGTACAGGTGTGGGCAGCACAGACAGATGAGAAAGAAGTCGGGAATGAACGAGAGGACATTCAGGAGATAGAAGCTTCCGAGGAAAATCAGGATGGAACCCAAAAGAAGGGAATGGAATCTTTTGATGAAGGCGAAAGAAAAGTGAAAAGAGATGAAACGGAAGTATTAAACGAGCCGGGAGAAGTGATAGAGCCTATTACCAAAGAAGATAAACCCTATCTTGCACTGGGAGCAAATCTCACTCAGGAACAGCAGGCTACGGTATTACAGCTTCTTGGAATTAATCCTGCGGAGCTTTCAGAGTATGATGTGATTTATATTACCAACGAAGAAGAGCATGAATATCTGGGAGAATATGTGGCAGCCAATAAGATAGGAACACGTGCTTTGTCATCGGTACTCATTGTAAAAAGAGAACAGGGAAATGGAATTAATATTACCACAAAAAATATCTCTTATTGCACCATAGGCATGTACAAAAATGCATTGATTACCGCTGGAATTACCGATGCGGATATTATTGTGGCAGGGCCTTTTCCAATATCAGGAACAGCAGCTTTGGTGGGAGCTATGAAGGCTTATTCAGATATGACTGGAACAGAGGTTTCCGAGCGGAGCATGGATACCGCATTGAACGAGCTGGTGCTGACAGGTGATATTGCAGAGACTGTTGGAGATTCCCAAAAGGCGGAAGAGCTTGTAGCCTATTTGAAACAGGAGGTTATTGAAAAAGGGCTAGATTCCGAAAAAGAAATACAAGGCGCTATTGAGAAAGCATGCGGACAGTTTGATATTACATTATCAGAGGAAGAAATTGGAGAATTAACTGGCCTATTAGAGAAAATTGGAGAGTTGGATTTGGATATTGACTCGATTCGTGATCAGGCAGAGGAGCTATATGAGAAGCTTACCAGTCTGGATACCAAAAGTATTTTTGATCGGGTAGCAGACTTTTTCCGTTCTATTTTAGATTTTTTTAAAGGATTGTTTTCTTAAATATGATACCATTTCAATGGGCTGCGTGGTTATTTGCGCAGCCCAATTCTTTTTTGTAGAAAACAAATCAACCGTTCAAACTGAGGCGGATATGAAAAGGGGCCATGGACTTTTTTGCGGTTCTCTTCATTGAAGCCCACCAAAATGTTATGATTTGCTTCCGACAGATAATCGATAATGCCGTCAATATCAGATTTCATATTTTTGGGGCATTGGAAGTACAAATGCTTATTTGCAGTGACATGCAGCGTATAGGAAATACTGAAATGATACCACAAAAGTTTGTGAAGAGTGGAATGCTTGTAAATCCATACGATTTCCTGAATCGGAATAATAGCAGCGCCATAATTGGCCAGGACAATAAAATAATGTTCTGTGATAAACATATCTTCCGTGGCAAGCTGAGGCAGCGTAGCCAGTTGGGTTTCTGCCTGGGTAAGCAATTCCTTTGGTTTTCCAAAACGGCCCAATTGCCGACAGGCAGGAGAAAATACTGGAAAATGAATATATATAATATCCAGAATAATATGTAGTAAAGCATATGACCCAGTAAAAAAATACAAAGTCATTAAAATTATATTTGGAAGAAGCCCAAAATCAGGTTCACTGATAAAGCAGGAGCTTACTTTTTCACTGATTCCTTTTTCTGTCCAGTTTAAGTCTTTGGACAGATGATCCAACAAAGCCTGAAAAGAAGCATTTTCTTCTAATACTTTTCCCCGAATATGAACAGATTCTATGGTGGGAAGTCCCTCTTCACAAGTGGAAGGAGAAAGAAGAACAATGATGCATTGGGGAGCTGAATTCTTCTCTTCATCTTGTTCGGTCTTCTTTTGTTGGGGCAGGGTATAGTAATAATAGCCGATTGTACGCCCCAAAGAGACATTGGTATAACCTGTAAAATATAAATCCGTCAATGTTGTTTCCACATAAGAGGAATGCTGGTCGCTATATTCCTTTAAATGATCCGAAGTGGATAGTGTCTGGGGAAACAAGATATCATACAGGGGAAGCAGCATCCACAAGATAATCAAAAAAATGCTATAAATAACAGGGGGAATCAGACGACGGCAGTATACCCTCCGAATGTGCCTGGAAATGTAATGATCATAATTTTCAGTCATAAAGGCTCCTTGCAAAACTTAGTTGTTTTTACTATAATAAAAACAGTATACATTTTTTAAAATGAATAATCAAGGAAATTAAAAATTTATCATTAGGATGGAAATTAGTATGGAGGCATATACAGGATTTGCCCAGGTGTATGAGTTGTTTATGGACAATGTTCCCTATGAAGAATGGAGCAGATATTTGATTCATTTACTAAGAGAATATGGTGTGGAGGATGGCATTGTTCTGGAATTGGGCTGTGGTACAGGAAAGATGACCAGGCTTTTGGCACAGGCTGGCTTTGATATGATTGGTATTGATAATTCAGAAGAAATGCTGCAGATGGCCAAGGATAGGGACTTTTTTACAGGTGAACCCCAAGAGATTTTTGACTGTGAAGCAGAGAATCTTTCTGACAGCAGACAGGAGAAAGACGATTTTGACATTTTATATTTGCTGCAAGATATGCGGGAATTTGAGCTGTACGGGACGGTACGGGCAGTGGTAAGCGTCTGTGATTCCATGAACTATATTTTAGAGGAAGAGGAATTGCTGCAGGTGTTTCAATTGGTAAATACTTATTTAGACCCAGGGGGTATTTTTATTTTTGATATGAATACCATATACAAATATAGGGAAATATTAGGAGAAGCTGTCATCTGTGAAAACCGGGAAGAGGGCAGTTTTATCTGGGAAAATTTTTACAGCGAGGAAGAACAAATCAATCAGTATGATCTGACGCTTTTTATTCAGGAAGAAAATGAGCTTTACCGTAAATACGAAGAGACTCATGTGCAGCGGGGCTATGAACCAGAGAGGGTGAAAGCCTTATTGGAGCAGGCAGGAATGGAATTTGTTGGTATGTTTGATGCATTTACAAAGGATCCGGTGCAGGAAACCAGTGAACGGATTTATTTTATTGCAAGGGAGAAAGGAAAATGAAAGATTACATGATCAGGGCAGTGGCTGCAAATAATCAGATTAGGGCATTTGCCATAACATCGAAGCATTTGGTAGAACAGGCGAGGGTATACCATAATACAAGTCCCGTGATTACCGCGGCTTTGGGAAGGCTTTTGACAGGGGCAGCTATGATGGGCATGATGATGAAAGGGGAAAAGGATTTGTTGACGCTGCAGATAAAGTGCGGCGGGGCGGCAAAAGGAATGACAGTTACCGCAGACAGTCAGGGAAATGTGAAAGGATATCCTCAAGTGCCGGATGTGATGCTTCCCCCTAATGCAAAAGGAAAACTTGATGTTGGAGGCGCTTTAGGCCCTGGTATTTTAAGTGTCATCAAGGATATGGGGATGAAAGAACCTTATGTGGGACAGGTAGCTTTGCAGACTTCAGAAATTGCAGAGGATATGACGTATTATTTTGCAACCTCTGAGCAGGTGCCTTCTGCAGTTGGCTTAGGTGTATTGATGAATAAAGATAATACTGTGAAACAAGCAGGTGGATTTGTGATTCAGCTTATGCCATTCACAGAAGATGCAGTTGTGGAGGCATTGGAAAAAAAAGTGGCAGAGGTAACATCCGTCACTGATTTGTTAGAGCAGGGAGCTACACCAGAGACCTTGTTGGAGCAGGTTTTAGGAGAATTCGGCATTGAGATAACGGAAAAGATACCCACCAGCTATCATTGTGACTGCTCCAGAGAACGGGTGACCAAGGCATTGATTAGTATTGGCGTGAAGGATATCCAGGAAATGATCGAAGAGCAGGAGCCTGTTGAGGTAAATTGCCAGTTTTGCGATAAACAATATGTGTTTACGCCAGATGATTTGAAATCCTTATTGGAGCATTCCCGAAAATGAGATTTGTATGTGAGAAAGGAGCAGCCAGTGAAAGACGGATTTATAAAGGTGGCGGCGGTAACTCCCAAAATCAGGGTAGCCGATCCTGCCTATAACAAGCGTGCAATCATAGAAAAAATAGAGGAAGCAGAGGAACAAAGAGCTGTGGTCGTGGTATTTCCAGAACTGTGTATTACGGGATATACCTGCGGAGATTTGTTTTTGATGGAGCCTTTGCTGCAGCAGGCACAGGATGCACTGTTTGAGATTGCAGAGGAGACAAATGGGAAAAATATGCTGGTATTTGTGGGCCTTCCCATCCGATGGAAGGGAAGGCTTTACAATGCAGCAGCAGCAATCGGAAATGGGACAATATTGGGTCTTGTGCCCAAAATGTGCATTCCTAATTACAATGAATTTTATGAGGGACGTTATTTTACACCAGGAATGAAGGAAGCAGAAGAGGTGACCTTAGCAGGAAATGTCAGGGTTCCCATGGGGAGCCGTCTGCTTTTTTCCGCCGATCGTATGCCCGAATTAAAGATTGGTGTAGAAATTTGCGAAGATATGTGGACGCCTGCACCACCCAGTATTTCCCATGCATTGGCAGGGGCAAATATTATTGTGAATTTGTCTGCAAGTGATGAGATTACGGGAAAAGACAGATATCGCAAAAGCCTGGTGGAAGGCCAGTCGGCTAGATTGATCTGTGGGTATGTGTATGCAAGTGCAGGGGAAGGGGAGTCTACGCAGGATGTAGTGTATTCCAGCCATAATATGATTGGCGAGAATGGAATTATGCTGGCTGAGGCAGAGCGTTTTATCAATCAGTCTGTGTATGGAGAAATTGATATTCAAAGGTTAGAGGGACAGAGGCGAAGGATGTCCACATTTCTGGGAACAAAAGAGAAATATATGGAAATTCCCTTCCATTTGAAAAAAGAAAAGACACAGCTTACCCGTTTTGTAGATCCCACCCCCTTTGTGCCAGGAAAGATGGAGGAGCGAAACAAGCGGTGTGAGGAAATCTTGCTGATTCAATCCATGGGTCTAAAAAAGAGATTGGAGCATACAGGCTGTGGTCATGCTGTGGTTGGTATTTCCGGCGGTCTGGATTCCACCTTGGCTCTGTTGGTAACAGTGCGGGCCTTTGATTTGCTGGGATTGGACCGGAAAGGGATTCATGCAGTAACCATGCCAGGATTTGGAACTACTGACAGGACTTATGACAATGCGGTAAATTTAATCCGATGTCTGGGAACTGATTTTCGAGAGGTAGATATCAAAGAGGCCGTCCGCGTGCACTTTCGGGATATTTCCCATGAGGAGAGTGTTCATGATGTGACATATGAAAACGGACAAGCCAGAGAACGGACTCAGATTCTTATGGATATTGCCAATCAGGAAAACGGGATGGTGATCGGTACTGGAGATATGTCAGAGCTGGCATTAGGTTGGGCGACTTACAATGGAGACCATATGTCCATGTATGGGGTAAACGCTTCAGTGCCAAAGACCTTGGTGCGCCATTTGGTACAGTATTATGCAGATAAGTGTGAAGAGGAAGCTTTGGAAAAAATTCTTTTGGATGTGCTGGATACTCCTGTCAGCCCGGAATTACTTCCGCCGGAGGATGGAAAGATTTCTCAGAAGACAGAAGATATTGTGGGACCTTATGAGCTCCATGATTTCTTTTTATATCATATGCTCCGCTCAGGATTTGGTCCAGATAAAATTTTCCGTTTAGCAGAATATGCTTTTGGTCAGAAGGAATGTGCACAAGAGGAAAATTCTATGGAGCATAAATATTCAAAAGCAGTGATTCTAAAGTGGTTAAAGGTTTTCACAAGAAGATTTTTCTCTCAGCAGTTCAAACGCTCCTGTTTGCCAGATGGTCCGAAAGTAGGAACGGTTGCTGTGTCTCCCAGGGGGGATCTGCGGATGCCCAGTGATGCCAGCGGCGCTCTCTGGTTAGCGGAAATAGAAACACTACACTAGAGCATTCTTTCAATATCCTTTAGTGGTTTGGTATTTTTATACGTATTGAAAGAAAAGGTTTGCTGCAGATCTGGGAGTATGTTTATAAAGTTTTTATAAAATCTTTCTGTTTTATTAATTGCAATTGCTGTCAGAAGGATTAGAATATATTCATACAGAGAGGATATTATGTTTGGATATATTAATGTCAATAAACCAGAGATGAAATTGAAGGAGCTTGATTTATATCAATCTTATTATTGCGGCCTTTGCAAAACGCTAAAGTCTCAATTTGGCAGGAAAGGGCAGCTTACCCTAAGCTATGATATGACCTTTGTAATTCTTTTGCTTACCAGTTTATATGAGCCAGAGACAGAAGTGAGCAGTCAGGGGTGCATGGCGCATCCTTTGAGAAAGCATCCCACAAGAATCAACCAATTTACCAGATATGGAGCAGATATGAATCTGCTTCTATCTTATTATAAATGTCTGGATGACTGGGAGGATGAACGTAAGGTAACAAAGAAAGTGATTGCATCCTTTTTGAAGAAAAAATGCCGCAGGATTGCGGAAGCTTATCCCAAGAAAGCTTCTGTGTTTCGAAAGAATTTGGAGCAGATTCACCAATGTGAGAAGGGAAACAGCAGGAATCTGGATGAGGCGTCAGGATATTTTGGACGAATTATGGAGGAGATATTTGTTTGGCGCAAGGATGAGTGGGAAGCAGACCTTAGGCGGATGGGATTTTTTATGGGGAAATTTATCTACTTGATGGATGCCTATGAGGATGTGGAAAAAGATTGTAGTACTGGGAATTACAATCCTTTTTTGGAGGAATTTCAGACAGAGGGATTTGAGAAGAAGATTGAAATGGTCTTAAGTATGATGATGGCAGAGTGTTCACGGGCTTTTGAACGTCTTCCCATTGTTGAGAATACAGAGATTTTGAGAAATATATTGTATTCTGGCGTTTGGTGCCGGTATGAATATGTGAAGAAGAACAGGGAGAGGAAGGGAACAGATGTATGATCCATATACGGTACTTGGGGTGAGCCAAAGCGCTACAGAGGAAGAAATCAAAAAGGCGTATCGTTCCCTGAGCAGAAGATACCATCCCGATGCCAATGTGAATAATCCGCACAAAGAACAGGCGGAAGAAAAATTCAAAGAGATTCAGCAGGCATATCAACAGATTATGAGAGAGAGGGAACAGGGAGCTTCCGGAGGTTATGGACAGAGTAGTTCTGGCGGACAAGGCCAGGGCGGTTTTGGAGGGAGTTACTGGGACTTCGGTGATTTTTTTGGCGGTTTTGGCAGTCAGAGGCAAAAGGGGACCGCTGGAGGTAATGAAGAGAGCACATATCAGCAGGCCGCGTCCAATTATATTCGAAGCGGACATTATAAGGAAGCAGTTCATGTGCTAAACAGCATGAAGAACAGGGATGCCCGCTGGCATTATTTAAGCGCCATTGCCAATTCCGGTCTAGGGAATAATGTGGCGGCTATGGAGGCAGCGGGGAAGGCTGTTGCCATGGAGCCTGGGAATCAGGAGTATCAGCAGTTGTATGCACAGCTCCAAAGCGGAGGAAGCTGGTATTATGATAGGCGTCAGAGCTATGGAAGCCCCATAGCAGGCGGCGATTTTTGCATGAAGCTTTGTTTGGCGAATTTTGCGTGTAATTTTTGTTGCGGAAGTGGTTTTTGCTGCGGCGTGCCCTATTGTTAAGGAAAGGGGAAGAACATGGATTATATGGTGGTGTATTCTAGTATCACTGGTAATACGAAAAAAATAGCCACTGAAATTTTCAGTGCACTTCCAGGAATGTCCAAAGATATGCAGAGTATGGCGGAATACAGGGGAAAAGATGCAGATATATTTTTTATTGGTTTCTGGGTAAACCGGGGAACCTGTGATATATCTGTGATTGATATGCTGTCAGAGCTTCATGGAAAGAAAATTGCGCTATTCGGTACCTGCGGTATGGGAAGAGAGGAAGCATATTTTAAGTCGATTGAGCAGAAGGTAAATGTGTGGATTCCTGATGACTGTGAATACCTGGGAGCCTTTCTCTGCCAGGGGAAGATGCCTATGCAGGTACGGGAGAATTATGAGATTCCCATGGAAGATCCCAGGCAGGAAATCTGGAGAAAGAAGATGCTTCATAATTTTGATGAAGCTTTGTTTCATCCCAATGATGAGGATTTGGAACATGCCAGGGAATTTGTGGAACAGGTATTAGAGCGTGTTTGAAGATATTACTCCGGCGGTTAAATATCGACGTTTTTACTTGCTTAAAATTCATTGACATTTAACCGCCGGAGTAATAAATGAATATGGGAGATGAAGAGAATCGTGACAAGAAAGAGCGGAATTTGCAGCCGTTCTTTTTTTGTTCCACCCAGCAAGGAGCCAAGTCCCAGGGAATTTAAGATGGATTTGCGAAGGTTACTGGTCACGGAGTGAACAGTAACGAGGGATTTAGGAAATGACAGAGGACTTGCTGGTTTTGTTTTTAAGGATTTATTAATAATTTCCATTAACCTGATTCTTTTGATATTCATTTTTTTATCCACCATGTTCATTGCAGGAATCTTGAATAACTTTGCAGTTATTATGAATGGCGTGGAAAACTTTATGGAGATGTCAGGAATCGGAGACTTTTTGATTTTAACTATGGGAGGAGGTTCAGGGGAGCTTTCGGATAATGATAGGGCTATTGAAGAATTTTTGGAAAATCACGAAATGACCAAAATGGAACCATTTATCTTTAAATGTAAAAACATAACTGCGGACGCCGGATATGAAAGTGAGAAAAACTATGTGTTTCTTAACACAAACGGGCAGCTCTCCTATATAAAGCCCGCCAATTATGAAATTTCAAAAACACGTAAGTACAGGAATGACATAGGAAAAATAGAAAATATGGAGTATGGCGCGGAATCGGATCTGTATATCTGCCGGAATGGGAAAAGGCTGATGGCAGACCATATCAGGCATTCCAAAAGCAAAACAGGTTATGTAAGTGAAAAAACGATTTACAAATGTGAGGACTGCAGGGGATGTCCATATAAAGGAGAATGTATCAAGGGCAACCATTGTAAAACGCTGCTGGAGGAAAGGACGAAAACATTTCAGGTTGCCAGAACATTCCTAAAATACAGACAGGAAGATTTGAAACATATCTTTTCAGATGAAGGAATTGTTTACAGGATGAACCGGACCATTCAGGCGGAAGGCTCTTTTGGGGATTTAAAACAGGACATGTAGTTTCGCAGATATGTAAGCAAAGGGGCATCAAATGTGCTTGCGGAAAGTGTATTACTCGCCATGGCAAAGAATATAAACAAGCTGCATAATAAGATTCAAAAAGGCAGGACCGGAACACATTTATTTCCATTGAAAAGCGCTTAATTTTAAACATCTTAAAACAAACATGCAAGCCATGGAAAATGGCTTATTAAAGTATGCTCTTTTTATAGAATAACAGAATCATCCAGAGTTTTTTCTTGAAATCTCATATAAAAGCAAGAGAAATGGAGCTATGAATTGTAAAATGGGGAAACTCGAAAAAAGAGGCATATTGTATTTATAGTAGAAGACTATTTTTGTGTCCTCTGCTTCTTGATAATTCTTAGAATATATGTACTTAAAAGTATGCCGCCAACAGCAAATACAGCCATAACAGCGAATACAATTCGGTAGCCAGTCATTCCTGAAAAGTTATCAAGAATACTTACATATATCGCATACATAAATGCACCAGGCAGATAGCCCACAAAGGAACCAAGAGACATTGCGGAACCAGTAATTTCACGAGGTACATCCACTTCATCCATAGGGGCGAAGAAAATAGCACGCATACTATATACAATAGCACTGATAGTCAAAGAAATTGCCATGCCAAGGGCAATTCCCATGCTTTGATGAGGCAGTATGGTAAAAATTCCAAGAATGACTGCTACAATTAGAGACCGAGCGTATTGCTTATTTCCGTAGATGCGTTGAAACCGGACTATGTGTTTGGACAGGAAAAGCTGGGGGTAAGGCTGCCTGTAATTACCAAATATTTTATAGAAAATGGGCGAACAGCCAGAGAAGGAATGAAAAGTGTGTTTCCTACATTTACGTATCCCTGTCATCAGAGTATGATTACCGGAACCAATCCTGCGGTTCATGGGATTGTAAATAATGGGATTTTTGACCCCACAGGAGAACACCTTGGAGCATGGTATTGGTTTGCTAACAGAAAGGTAAAGACTCTGTGGGAAGCAGCAAAGGAATGTGGATATTGTTCTGCGAGTGTGGCATTTCCCACATCGGTTGGGGCAAAGGGTGATTTTATTGCTCCAGAATTCTGGTGGGATGGCAGCAGACTGGACAGTATCCTAATTGATGCGGTTGCCAAGCCACAGGGGATGATTCTAGAGATGGAGAATGAGATTGGCGTCTATGCAGGAGGACTGGATCTGTCTGACGCAGGCGATGCCCAGCGTGGAAAGGCAGCCATGTGGATTCTTAAAAATAAACTTGCATCTGTGGTTAAAGAGAAGCCGTTCTTTTTATCCGCGTATTTTGCAAGCTTTGATGAGAGTGCACATCAGAATGGGGTGTACAGTGATGCGGCCAAATCCAGCTTACAGAAAATTGATCGGATGCTTGGAGAATTGATAGAAGAGGCAGAGTGCATCACAGAAGGACATCTGGTAGTCTGTGTGGTTTCTGACCATGGCTCTTTGGATAATACATATAATATTAGCCCCAATGTACTACTGAAAAAAGCTGGGTTGATAGAAACACCAGACTTATCCAGAAGGCACAGCATGGATATAGTGAAGAGTTTCCAGAAATGAGAGCGTCCTTCATGATTGCTGGAGAGGGGATTGGAACAGAAAATATTGAAAACGCCTGTCTGATTGATGTTGCTCCAACCTTGGCGGCGATTATGGGAGCAAAGCTTCCAGATGCGCAGGGAAGAGACCTGTTGAAGTGAGGATTTATCCATGGAAAAAATAGAGATTGCTTTTAAAGCTCTGGCAGATTTTCTATGGGGAGATTGGCTGTTAGCCGCACTTTTAGGGTTAGGACTTTTTTATACCATCATGACCGATTGCATTCAGTTTCGGTGTGTCAGATTGGTGAAAAAGGGGATATTCCGATTGAAAGAAAAGTCCGAATCCCCGGAAAGTGAAAAGAAATGTTCTTCCTATCAGGCATTATGTGCGGCCGTTGCCAGTTGTATAGGCAGCGGCAATATTGTAGGCGTATCTACCGCCATTTTAACCGGAGGCCCGGGAGCCTTATTCTGGATGTGGGTGGCGGCATTTTTTGGTATGGCCACAAAATTCGGAGAGATTGTATTGGGCATGAAATATCAGGGAAAGGATGGACAGGGAAATATAAATGGAGGTCCCATGTATTATATACATCAGGGGCTTCACTGGAAATGGGCGGGCATTTTTGTGGCCTGTATGTTGTTTATTCAAAACGCAGGAGGAACTTTGATTCAGGCCAACACAATTTCCAATGTAGTCCATGAGGCATTTCTGTCTCCAGCTCTGGTTACCGGACTGATTTTGGCTGTAATCATGAGCTTTATTATCAGCGGCGGTTTCCGGCGTTTGGTATATGTGGCGCAAAAGATTGTTCCTGTTATGGCTGGAGTTTATGTACTGGGAGGACTTTTGATTCTTCTTATGAATGCAGGGAAAATTCCAGTGATGCTTGCATCCATTCTAGAAGGAGCTTTTTCTCTAGAGGCTGGAAAAGGAGCATTGATGGGAATTACCATGCGGGAGGCCATGCGGTTTGGTATTGCCAGAGGACTTTATTCCAACGAGGCTGGAGAAGGCTCCGCAGCAGTGCTTCATGCGTCCGCAGAGGTGGACCATCCGGTGCGTCAAGGACTTTATGGTATTATTGAAGTGTTTGTGGACACGATGATTATCTGCAGCACCACCGGATTTACGGTGCTGATTACAGAAGCGAATACCTTTCATGCTAATGCCTCCACGTTGGCGGCAGTAGCTTTTAAAAGCACACTTCCTGGTATGCAATATATAATTTACATCAGCCTGATTCTTTTTGGAGGAACCTCTCTGATGAGCCAGTGGTATTTTGGCCATGTAAGCCTGAATTATTTAGAAAAGCCCGAATGGTCGAAAATATATCGCATAATTTTCCCCTTTATTATTATAGCAGGAAGTTTAAGCAGTATAGATTTGGTTTGGTTTATCCAGGATTGTGCCTTGGGGCTTTTAATTATTCCCAATATTACAGCGCTAATTTTCCAGGCACCAGAAGTCAGACGGCTGACGAGGGAATTTATGGAACCAGCCAACGGATATTTGAAGAAAAAGGAGTAAAGACATGAAAATAGAATTTCAGGAGTTTGTAGATACAATTCCGGCAGTTGCAGATGCCGCTCAGTTACAGGAGACATTTGGGATAAATGATAAAATGCTTCCTCAAGAAGAACAGAATATTACCATGATTCATCCAGAGCAGATCAAAGATGCAGAGGATCGTCTGCTGCGTTTTGCTCCTTATTTAAAGTGTGTCTTTCCAGAATTGGAAGCATCCAATGGTATCATAGAATCGGAACTGCGTGAGATACCAAAAATGAAAGAATTCCTGAATTCTGTGTATGGAACAAAATTGGAAGGAAGACTGATGCTGAAAATGGACAGTCATTTGCCGGTATCTGGCTCTGTCAAAGCCAGAGGTGGTATTTATGAGGTATTAAAGCATGCCGAAGCGCTTGCCTTAGAAGCAGGTATGTTGAAAGAAACCGATGATTACAGTATTTTAGCGAAACCAGAATTCGTAGATTTTTTTGGAAAACATACGGTTCAGGTGGGAAGCACTGGAAATCTTGGCATGAGTATTGGAATCATGAGCGCAAAGCTGGGCTTTCGGGTGAATGTTCATATGTCTGTGGATGCAAAGCAATGGAAGAAGGATTTGCTGCGAAGCCGAGGGGTGGAAGTAATTGAATATGAAAATGACTACTGCGAAGCCGTAGACCAGGGCAGAAAAAATTCACACGAAGATCCCATGAGTTATTTTGTGGATGATGAGAATTCTCAAAATCTCTTCCTGGGATATAGTGTAGCTGGAGAACGTCTGAAGGCTCAGTTAGTGATCCAAAACATTCCTGTGGATGAAGAACATCCGTTGTTTGTCTATATTCCCTGCGGAATCGGATGAGCGCCGGGAGGAGTTACCTAAGGCATCAAGCAAATTTATGGCGACCATGTACATTGTTTTTTTACAGAGCCAACCCATGCCTGCTGTATGCTGCTTGGTATGGCTACTGGCCTTCAAGATGGGATTAGTGTAAAAGAAATAGGAATTGATGGAAAAACAGACGCAGATGGATTGGCGGTGGGGCGGCCTTCAGCATTTGTGGGTCGTGTGATAGAGCCTATGCTGTCTGGTATTGCTACTGTGGAAGACAAAAAGCTATATGATCTAATGCGAGGATTGTTGGACAGTGAGGATATTTTTATTGAGCCAAGCTCTTGTGCATCCTTTGCAACATTGATTCGACCGAAGGATATGGAAAAGTATGTGAAAAAAATGAAACTGGAAGATAAAATGAAGCAGGCCACCCATATTGCCTGGGCGACTGGAGGATGCATGGTGCCCAAGGAAACCCGGGAAGAATATTTACAAAAGGGATTGTAGAAAGAGGATTCTATGGATTATGAACTGCTGGTTCTGGATATTGATGGAACCGTAACCAATTCAGAGAAACAGATTCTTCCGAAAACCAAGGATGCCATTTTCAGGATTCAGAAAGCAGGAGTAAAAGTAGTCCTGGCTTCTGGGCGTCCACCAGAAGGAGTATTTCCCATTGCAAAAGAATTGGAATTTGAAAAGCCTGGAAGCTATATTCTTGCTTTTAATGGAGGAAAAATACTGGATGTTCGGACAAAGAAATGTGTATTTGAAAAATGCCTTCCACATTATCTGCCAGGGCGTTTGTGGAAGCATGCTGTGAAAAATAAAATGGGAATGGCTGTTTATCAGACTGGAAAGATTATCGCAGGCACCGAGCCAGATTTGTATATGAAAATGGAATCAAAAATCACAGGGATGCCAGTGGAATATCATTCAGACTTTAGGAGTTATGTAGATTTCCCTGTGAATGAGTGTTTGATTACAGGGGAACCTGATATTCTGGAAAATCTACAGCCAGTTTTCTTACATAAATATTATCATGAAGCGGAGATATTTCATTCCGAACCTTTTTGTCTGGAAATTACTCCGAAAAATATAGATAAGGCGTATGGTCTGAAATATCTCCTGAAGCATCTTGGAATACCTTGGAAACGGATGGTGTGCTGCGGAGACAGTTTTAACGACATTGCTATGCTCCGCTATGCAGGTCTTGGAATCGCTATGGCAAATGCTCCTGATGCTGTCAAGGCTTATGCGGATTATGTTACGGTACAGGATAATGATCACGATGGCATAGAGGAATTAATCAATTTATTTTTTTAAGTCATTTTCAAAATAAAAAGGAGAAATAGAATGATACATATGCAGAAGGGAAACAGAAAATCAATTGCAGTGGTGGCTCTTGATCCTTTGGCGGGGGCTTCCTAATAAACAGGAGATAGAAGGTCTGTTTGGTGATTATACAGATGTATCCGGGAATTCCACAATGCGGCAGAATATTTTAATTATATTGGAAAACCGGTGATTGAGATTGATAATTTTCCGCCTACCATGACGGAAAAGCTTTCTCGGAATACCACATCTAATGATTCGGCGATGTTTCCCCATAAGGAACCAGATTCTTTGCGAGGGTTGGTTCTGGAACAGATTTACAAAAAAGATACGGGATCTTTTTCGACAAATGGAAGAGGAGGGACTTATTATAACAGGACAGGGAAGGAGCGGAAGCAGACTTACAGCCAGCGGTTTGAAACAGTACGACAGCTGAAAATAATATGCACACTCGTGCGAATAGAAGATGTCACTGCGTGACCGTACTCGGCGCACAAAGGTCCTAAGCGCCAGTGGCGCATGTTCAGGACGGACCGATTAGTTTTTATTGTAAGAAAGAAAGAATCGTGTAAAAATAAATAAAAGAAAGTGAGGAAAATGGGCAGGAAATTAAGAGTATATTTAGATACATCTAAGAGTGAATTATGGAAATATTTAAACCAGATAGAATATGTAACTTATGATGTGACAGAAGATGCTCTGGAGGTAGCACATCAAATTGTTACTATGGGAGTGTTTACAAGAAAGAGTTTTGACGATTGCCAACATATATGAAATAACAAAGCATATGTCAGACAAGGAAAGAATGGATTATTACAATAAAAGAGGAAGAGAAGTTCAGAAGAAACTGGAAAAAATGAAAGCCTTATAATCATTTTACTATGAGGAAATGAATTAACGCTATCTTTCGAGTGAACGGTAGCTTATCGAAAGATTAACGGGCAGTATGCAAAGAAAAAATACGAATCTCCTACAGAAGATCAATTGTGAAAAACACTGATTTCTATGGGAGATTCGTATTTTAAATTTTAGAGTTTAAAAATCGGTATTAACCGACAGCCCCTTCCTTAGATTTAATCAAATCATCAGAAAAATTTCGGGGGATATAGGTCTGTCCTTTATTCAGCCTTTTGGAATTCCTTTCGATATTCACTGGGACTTATCCCCATTTTCTGATGAAAAATCCTTGAAAAGTATAAGGGGTCTATGTAGCTTACAGAATGTGCCACCACGCGGATAGACAGCCCGGTAGTCCGCAAAAGGATACAAGCCTGGCGTATCCTGTAATCCAGTAAATAACTCTGAATGGAAGCTCCGGTAAAGGACTTGAAAATCCGGTGCAGATAGGAGCGGTTGATATTCAGGTGATCCGCAATATCCTGAATGGTGATCGGGTCACAGTAGTGGTCTTCGATATATTTCAGGGCATCCTCCACATGGTTTGATTTCTTTTCATTGGCAGGTAATTGCTGGTTCGGAAATTTGCAGGATAACAGAAAGAGATATTCATACATAATGCTGTTCATGATCAAATCCCGGTTTAGAGGAAATTTATCCGCTTCTGCCATTTTTTCATGGCAGCGCTTCATCTGCTCGTCCTGTCCATAATGGAGCGCAAGATTTTCCGGAAAAGAAGTCCGTTCCAGATATCCTTTTACTTTAATACCCTGCATCCCGATCCAGGTATAACTCCAAGGAGTATTCATATCTGCCTCATAGTAAATAAGTTCGCCTGGACAGATGAGAAAAGCATCTCCTTCTCTTAGACGGAACAATTTCCCCCTTGCTTTGTAAATGCCTGCGCCGCTCAGGACATAGTGGATAAGGTAGCCATTACGCAATATGGGACCATATCTGTGCCCGGGGGCGCAATTTTCAAAGCCGCAGGTATAAATCATGGCATCGATATTTTTGTAAAAATCGTTGGAAAAATTATAGTCCAGCATAGGAACCGTCCTTTCTGCAATAGTCATAAACTTGAATGCTAAAGTCACATATCTCCATATACATTGTATTATATCAGTCTATAATAGTAGATACAAGAGGCAAAAAACGATATTTCATGAATCGGCTGTTGTTCTGTAAACAGTAGTCACCACTGTGGCCGCAGGAGGTTTAAAAAGGAAAGCCTCTGTATATAGAAAAGAATAGTGGAGGAGCATGGAATGGATGCAAAGAAGCGAGAGAGATATGAAAAAATATCCATAGAGCTTACCAGGCTGGTAGGCGGAAAAGAAAATATTCAAGGGGTAGCCCATTGCGCGACCCGTCTTCGGATCGTACTAAAAGACAACGACCAGGCGGATTTGAAAGCAATCGAAGATGTGGATCTTGCAAAAGGCGTGTTTGTAGCCGGAGATCAGGTACAGATCATATTTGGCGCAGGTTTGGTCAACGACGTCTATGAAGTATTTGCGGAACATAATAATATGAAAAATATGAGCCTGAGTGACCTAAAGACAGTGGCAAATAAGAAAATGAATCCTCTTCAGCGAATCATCAAGGCATTGTCTGATGTATTTGTGGACATCATGCCGGGAATCCTTGCAGCCGCCCTGCTTACCGATCTGTCAGGCGTGCTGGGGAATCTGGATTTTGTAAAGGCAAATGAAACACTGTTTGGAATTAATCGGCTGATCAATATTTCATCAGGAGCCATTTTCGGTTTCCTGCCTTTGGCCGTGGCGTACAGTGCATGTAAACGGTTCGGCGGACGGCCTATTCTGGGAATTGTTATGGGGTGTATCATGCTGAGCAACAGTCTGGCCGATGCCTATGCGGCCGCACAGGGGACTGTGGAGGTCACAACCTTACATATTTTTGGATTGGGAGTGGATCTGGTAGGTTTTCAGGGCGGTATCATTGTTGCACTGCTGATGGGATTTGTAACAGCAAAGCTGGATATCTTTTTTGAGAAAAAAGTACCAGAAGTGATACGGCTTTTGCTTTCGCCGCTTTTGACGACATTGGTGGGCGCGATTCTCTTATTTACGATCATCGGCCCCGCAGGGCGTGGGCTGTCCAGCGGAATCACCAATGCACTGGTCTGGATGACTCAGAATCTGGGCGTGTCTGGATATGCAGTATTCTCAGGTCTGCAGCAGTTGGTCGTAATTACCGGCCTGCATCATATTTTCGGAGCGATCGAGGCACAGCTTCTGGCGGATACGGGCAGGAATTTCATCAACCCGCTGATGTCCGTAGCAATCATCGTACAGGGCGGCGCGGTACTGGCTTATCTGGTAATGCATAGAAAAAATGTAAAAGTGAGAGAGCTGTGTATTCCCAGTTTCATTTCCGTATTATTCGGAATTACAGAACCAGCATTGTTTGGTATCAACTTACGATATCGTTTCCCCATTATCGGAGGCTGTATCGGAGGCGCTTTAGGCGGAATCGTTGTTTACTTTACAAATCTCGCGGCTCTTGGATTCGGGACCACGGTTGTTCCGGGTATTGCACTCGCTGATCCAACAGGCAATGGATATATGAATTACATCATTGCACATGCGGCAGCAATTGCAGGAGGATTTGTCATGACTCTGGTACTGGGGAAATTTATGGATCAGGCTCCGGCAGAAGCAGTGGCCGCCGATACAAAGAAAGATATGGTAAACGAAGGGGCGGAAATGGAAGGAACCGGGGTGCAGGAGAGCCATTCGGAAGAACTGGCAGTACCGGAAGAAGAATCATTTTTTGGGTATGCAAAAGGACGGCAGATTCCAATGGAAGAAGTGAAAGACGAAACATTTGCAAATAAAGTATTGGGTGATGGCGCCGCGGTGATTCCGGAGGAAGGAAAAGTATATGCGCCTGTGGACGGTACAATTATCAGTGTATTTGACACAAAACACGCAGTTTGGCAGCTTATGATTGAATTTGACAAAGAGCAGATTCAGAAGGCAGGTTATGATACGTCCATTCCAATGATTTTTACAGATTTACCGGATGACAGAAGGCTGGAGGTATCCGCGCCCGGGAAGATGACAGTGGATAGTGTGGCCGCAGTAATTCATAAAGCATAAAAGAAAAGTAGAGGAACAGGCATGAATAGGAAATTGATTTTTTTAGATATTGACGGAACCTTTGTTTCTGCAATGGCAGCGCCTTCTGCTTACGCGGTTGAGGCAGTGCGCGGCGCAAGGGCAAACGGGCATAAGGTATTTCTTTGCACAGGAAGGAATATGCCGATCATCGGAAATGATATTCTGGAGGTGGGTTTTGATGGTGTGATTGCCAGTGCCGGAAGCCATGTGGAAATTGGGGGAGAGGTGCTTTTTGACAAGATTCGTCCGGAAGAAACCATTCAGGAATGCCTTTCCATATTTCATGCCCATGGAATGTACTGCAGGATTGAGACACCGGAGGGGATTTATACAGATCCCCAGATGGAATCGCTGCTCAAGACTGCAAAGCCGGATAAGGCAAATTCAGAATTGATCCGCATGCAGAAAGAAATTGAAGCCGGTATCGCAATCTCGCCATACGATGAGTACCCCGGACAGGGGGCATATAAAATCTGCTTTACCAGCAAGGATCTGGAGTCCATTGAAAAGTCAAAGAAATATCTGGAAGACAGATTTGGATATGCGGTACACCCTTATGCCAACAGCAGTGCCTGCTATAACGGGGAGATTATTCCGAAAGGGATCGATAAGGGAAAAGGTATGGAAATCGTATGCCGATACTACGAGGAACATCTGCAAAATACAGTTGCCTTTGGCGACAGTATGAATGACTATGAGATGATGATGGCGGCAGGAGTCAGTGTCGCCATGGGAAATGCATGTGAGGAATTGAAACAGATCGCGGATGTTGTATGTGGCAATGTTTGGGAAGATGGTATTTATTATGAGTTCCAGAGGATGGGGTTGCTATAAGAAGCGTATGAAAACCAACCGTTTGATCAGGGTACTGAAAGGGCGTGGGGAAACCAGTCTGTCGGTTATGGAGCCTGCAATTATCGTAGCAGATGACCTGAGTCCAAGTGAGACAGTCCAGATGGACAAGGAAAAATTCATACAGGGATGATGGCGGTAGTAGACGGATTCGAAGGTACAGTAACATTTATATAACCTATGGGTTTATACTGCATAACAAAACGAGACTTCTTATGAGGTCTCGTTTTGTATACAATAACATTATATACAGAAAAACAGTTTATAAGAAGCTGCCGGAAATGATAGATTTACGCCCAAAAAGACATTTAAAGTGAGGATAGAATTATCACGGCACAGGTAAAATTGGAAAAAGACCTGAGAAGCTGTATGTTTGCTTTTGGATATAGCACGATAGAGTTTTGAATCAATGGCCCGATGTCTTGCATAGAGGCCGCCATAGCGGATCATTTTAAAGGAAGGCCCGATCCTGAATTCCAGTTCATTTAGAAGGGAAGTACGAAAAGTGTTACTACAGTGGAAAGATTTGCAGATGTCATATTTTCTCAGATGCTGTCCGCTTTGCTGCGGCAGGATTATGATCCTGATCCTGCTACTGTACTGGAGATTGTCCGTAGAAGTCTTTATTCCCGCGAGCAATGAGCCAAGCAGCCGCGTTTGGGTGGATGGCGGTAGTGTTAGGAGCAGGCGACTCCTTCCACTTGACTCCTCGCACTCTTGCCCTGTGTACCACTGGCCTTGAGAATTATACAGTTCCTCTAGGTCTTGGAAAATGGATTACTTCGGTTACCATGACGATTTTCTATGTGCTGCTCTATTATGTTTGGAGACAAAGGTATAAAATTAGCGGACAAAGAAGCCTTAGGAATTGTGCAAAAATAAATTTACACTTTCATCCATTGACAATTACCTTCTGGGTTTGATTACATAGTTCCAGTTTCCCAAAATCTCACAGGGAAACAATTGTATTTTTGTAAATTCTTCATCTGTGACCTTACGTTTCAGTTCGTATTTGTTTGTATCGACCTGACATTTTACTTTCAGGCCTTTGGCAGTAGTAGTTCCTGATATCAGATTCACGACAGTTTCTATATCAACCAGCGGCTGACCCTGCCAGGTTTTCGTTATATAGCAGAAAAGCCGGTGCTCTATCTTATTCCACTTTGATGTGCCAGGCGGAAAATGTGATACATGGATCTCAAGGCCGGTATAATCTGCAAGCTGCTGCAGCTCATATTTCCAAAGATGCAGACGGCTGCCATTGCTTCCCCCATTGTCACAGTTGATGTAGATCCTGTCTGCTTCCGGAAAAGTCCGGCTCCCTATACATGTCCACCAGCGG